>CBDCRZ010000105.1:0-11520 GCA_965221135.1 Sansalvadorimonas sp. | reverse complement strand
CCAGGGCACCGCCGTTCTTGCAATTGAGCAGGAACAGGCCAAGGTGCTCTCAGTAGAAGATCTTTACGGTATTGATGGCGGCGGCGACAGTTACCTCAACACCCAGTACGAAGTTTTGAAGTCCCGTGGGGTTATGGAAAAGGTGGTGGAGCAGCTCAAGCTGCTGGAAAACCCGGAGTTCAACGCCAGCCTTCGGCCCAAACCCTGGTACAGCACTATCACCAACTGGCGCAGTTGGTTTGGTCTAAGCAAACCGGTGGATGAGGCCGCTCAGAAAGAGTATATCTACAATGCGACAGTGAACGCCCTGTTGGCGAATGTCAGTATTGAACCGGTGCGTAAAACCAAAATCGTGAAGGTAAGTGCCACTTCAGAGAATCCAGCGCTTGCTGCAAAAATCGCCAATACTATTGCCGGTGCTTATATTGATTCCTACCTGGAAGCCAAACTCACACTCACAACCAGTGCCACCCGCTGGATGCAGCAGCGTTTGGCAGAACTCTCTGGCAAGTTGAGTGCTGCTGAAGAAGGTCTGCAGGCCTACCGGGAGAAGGAAAACCTGGTAGAGCTGGAAGGTGTACTAACACTCTCTACAAATGAGCTGACAGCCCTCACCGACTCATTGGTAAAAGAGCGTCAAACACTACGGGTAACCGGCAATATTTACCGCCAGATTCAGGACCGCAAAGCCGAAGGCAAAACAGACTTCTCTTCCGTGCCTGCCGTATTGGCACACCCACTGATTCAACAGCTCAAGCAGGAAGAAGGGCAGGTAGAGCGGAATGTTCAGGAGATGTCTCGCCGGTACGGTCCCATGCACCCCAGTATGATTGCTGCCCGTTCTGAACTGGGCAGTATTCAGGCCAATATAGATGTGCAGATCAGGCAGATACTCAGCGGTATCGAGAGCGAATATAAGGTCGCAAGAGCCAACGAAACTTCACTGGCCGAGGCTGTAGCCAAAGCACGAACCCAGGTGCAGGCGATTAACCGTAAACAGTTCCGTCTTCAGTCGCTGGAGCGTGATGTAAACAAAGATCTATACGACGCTTTCTTCAAACGTATTCAGGAAACCAGCGCCACTGCCGACCTGCAAACCGCCAATGCCCGCATAGTGGACAGTGCATTTTCACCACAGTCACCCATCAAACCCAAGAAGTCTTTGATTGTGGCCATAGCCGCTATTCTGGGTCTGTTGATAGCATCAGGCATGGCCTTCCTGATGGAGATGATGAACAACACCATCCGCAGTGCAAGAGATGTAGAAGACAAACTCAACCTGCCAGTGCTCGGCCTGCTCCCGGTTGTTCATAAAAAAACCGATGAAGAGATACACCAGTCGTTTGCCCAGGGTTGGGCGACGCATATCGCAACCCATGATCAGGGTTTTGCCCAGTTGACCCATGGCCAGTGCCAGGTTGCAGCTGACTGTGGATTTGCCTTCGCCGGGTACGGATGAGGTAACTGCGAAAACTTTGTGGTCTTTATCCAGTGCGGTGAGGGTCATGCTGGTGCGAATGGTGCGTACTGCTTCACCGAAGCTGTGGGCTTTGGTGTCGTTAAACAACTGGTGTATCTCTTCATCGGTTTTTTTATGAACAACCGGGAGCAGGCCGAGCACTGGCAGGTTGAGTTTGTCTTCTACATCTCTTGCGCTGCGTATGGTGTTGTTCATCATCTCCAGCAGGAAGGCCATGCCTGATGCTATCAACAGACCCAGAATAGCGGCTATGGCCACAATCAAAGACTTCTTGGGTTTGATGGGTGACTGTGGTGAAAATGCACTGTCCACTATGCGGGCATTGGCGGTTTGCAGGTCGGCAGTGGCGCTGGTTTCCTGAATACGCTTGAAGAAAGCGTCGTATAGATCTTTGTTGGTTTTTACATCACGCTCCAGCGACTGAAGACGGAACTGTTTACGGTTAATCGCCTGCACCTGGGTTCGTGCTTTGGCTACAGCCTCGGCCAGTGAAGTTTCGTTGGCTCTTGCGACCTTATATTCGCTCTCGATACCGCTGAGTATCTGCCTGATCTGCACATCTATATTGGCCTGAATGCTACCCAGTTCAGAGCGGGCAGCAATCATACTGGGGTGCATGGGACCGTACCGGCGAGACATCTCCTGAACATTCCGCTCTACCTGCCCTTCTTCCTGCTTGAGCTGTTGAATCAGCGGGTGTGCCAATACGGCAGGCACGGAAGAGAAGTCTGTTTTGCCTTCGGCTTTGCGGTCCTGAATCTGGCGGTAAATATTGCCGGTTACCCGTAGTGTTTGACGCTCTTTTACCAATGAGTCGGTGAGGGCTGTCAGCTCATTTGTAGAGAGTGTTAGTACACCTTCCAGCTCTACCAGGTTTTCCTTCTCCCGGTAGGCCTGCAGACCTTCTTCAGCAGCACTCAACTTGCCAGAGAGTTCTGCCAAACGCTGCTGCATCCAGCGGGTGGCACTGGTTGTGAGTGTGAGTTTGGCTTCCAGGTAGGAATCAATATAAGCACCGGCAATAGTATTGGCGATTTTTGCAGCAAGCGCTGGATTCTCTGAAGTGGCACTTACCTTCACGATTTTGGTTTTACGCACCGGTTCAATACTGACATTCGCCAACAGGGCGTTCACTGTCGCATTGTAGATATACTCTTTCTGAGCGGCCTCATCCACCGGTTTGCTTAGACCAAACCAACTGCGCCAGTTGGTGACAGTGCTGTACCAGGGTTTGGGGCGAAGGCTGGCGTTGAACTCCGGGTTTTCCAGCAGCTTGAGCTGCTCCACCACCTTTTCCATAACCCCACGGGATTTCAAAACTTCGTACTGGGTGTTGAGGTAACTGTCGCCGCCGCCATCAATACCGTAAAGATCTTCTACTGAGAGCACCTTGGCCTGTTCCTGCTCAATAGCAAGAACGGCGGTGCCCTGGTAGATGGGTGTCATGGAGAACACCACAAGAATGGCGAGCAGGGTAACGGCTGCGGTGAAACCGGCTATGGGCCACTTGTGGTTGTTGAGGGTGTTGAAGATCTCCGAAAGGGAGATTATATCTTCCGGGGAAGACTTGGGTATTGTGCTTGGCTGAGACATAAAGGGCCTTAAAGGGAAACGGCTGAACCACAGAGACACAAAGACACGGAGGAAAAGCAAAAGCTAAAGACTTGGTAAGAGCGAAAAGCTAAGAGCCTTTGCTTTTAAATAAAAAGCTTTTCATTAATAAGCTTTTTCTTTTCTCTGTGCCTTTGTGTCTCTGTGGTTAAAGGCTTTTAGAAGAAGCTTTCTTTCACGTTGACGATGTCGCCTGGCAGTATCGGTTTATCCAGCCTCATGCGCTGGATGGTTTTATTGCCGCCGATTTCACGGGTGACTTCCACTTGCCGCTTATCAGCTCTTGGGGAGAAGCCACCAGCCAGGGCTACGGCTTTTTCAAGGGTGAGGCCCGGTTCGAAAGAGAAGCCGCCGGGTTCTTTTACTTCGCCATACACAAAGAATTTTCGGTATTCGGTGATGGTGACGTTGACCCGCGGATTGATAAGGTAGTCACCTTTCAGCTTTCTGGTGATAAGCTGTTCCAGCTGCCCTACCGTTAACCCTTTTACACGTATCTCCCCCAGGAACGGGTAGGAGATAGTGCCGGCATCCGTAAGGCGGGATTCCACGCTGAGATCTTCCTCACCGAACACACTGACTCTTACCTCGTCTCCGGCGTTGAGCTGGTAGGAGGACACGGTTAATGCGCCCTCGGCATGGGCCATAAAGGACATGACGAACAAGAGCACTGCTGCCAGACGTTTCATATTTGGGTTCTTTTGGGGGTATGGGTAGAGAGGTAAAGCTTTTGAACCACAGAGGACACGGAGGTCACAGAGGAAGAGCTTTTAGAGGGTAAAGCTTTGGTGAAAAGCAAAAACTTTTAGCTTCTGGCTTTTTACCAGGGCCTTAAGATTTTGCTTTTCTCTGTTTGACCGTGACCGCCACGGATGGCGGAAATGCCGGTGTGGCATGGAACATACACCGGCGTTTTGTGGCCTCTTTGGTTCAAAGAATTACAGGGTGAAGGCGGCGCTCAGCATGTAGACGTTACGGCTGTAGTTGTCCTTCGTGGCACCTGGTGCTTTCAGTTTCTCGTCACGCTTGCTGTATTTGTAGTCCATAGAGACTGTTACCCAGCGGGCGGCTTTGTAGTCTACGCCTACGCCGTAAGCATTTACGGTACGGTCTTTCTGGGTGACACTGCGGCCGTCAATGACTTCTTCATTGGTGTAGCTGCCATGGAGGCGGCTGGTCAGCAGTGGCGTCCAGTCGTGTTTCCAGTCCAGACGTGGTGACGGTGCCTTTGGTGAAGTCGTTTGCGTGTTGGATTTTCTAATTCCAGTCCGTAGTCACGATTGGTGCTCAGCTGGATAAGGGAGTAAGGCATTGGCAGATAGCTTACCCCGAATTCCCAACCGTTGTAGCTTTCATCTTTCACGCCAGGTGCATCAATACTGCGGGTACGACGACCTAGCTTTTGCGTAACCGGTGGTTTTTGCAGTTGCATCCCAGGTGGCACCTACGAGGTAGCTGGTGATATCAAAGCCGTTTTTTGTATCGTCGTAATCGAGACTACGCTTTTTGGCTTCAACCAGCAGTCTGGTCTTTGGCATAATCCGGTAGTAAGCCGTTGCGCCGTATTCTTTTTCGGTGTTGTCTTTTTTGATCTTGTCGTAGTTTTTCTCAGCATATTTACCGAACAAATCAAAGTTCATAGTGGCGGCTTTTGAACCCAGGCCATAAACACCGCCGATTCGCTTGAGCCTGTACTCAGGAGGGTTGCGATCTGTTGAGGAAACAACGGAGCCCGCATCGTGTTTGGTGGCAGCTTCTGCGTCCAGCTTGATGCGTTGACGGGCTGTGAACTCGTGAGTGATATCTCCAGTCAGACCGTAATCGGTGTAGTTGGCTTTGCTTTCGCTGGAGTAGTTCTTTTGCCTGGCATCGAAGGTGACGCCGTATTCGTTCAGGCCGCTGATGGCACGTACATCGAGACTTGGCGCGATGGTCAGGAACTTGGAGCCTTTTTCAGCAGTCGACTTGTTGCTGTTGTTGGCATTTTTGCTTTCACGATAAACGTTATCGTCATAACCCGCTTCAGTTTTCACCGTGGGTGTTACTTCAAAAATCCCCATTCGTACACTTGCAGGACCATCATTAGAGGCCATGACTGCAGGAACAACCGCTATACCGCAAGAAGCGGCCATTACGGCCAAAGCGATTCTATTTAACCCTTTCATGTACTTGGTACTACCTTAAAAAATTGTGTGTGTTGAGAGTTGTGCAAGAGATGTACAGGCGGACTCACCCGACCGGTGATTATATGCAGATTTCTGCAAGAATAAGCTGATACATATCAAAAGGTCGTGTAATAAAACATGTATAATCCACCCCTTCGGTGATTTCACGCCTCGCGGCTGAGCTTAGCAAGCCGACCAGATTTTTTCGATTCTCTTTTTTAACCCTTTCAGGAAGTAAGATGAAGTTTACTAAAACCCTGACAGCCGCCGTTGTTCTTGCAGCGTCTGTTAACATTGCCCAGGCAGCCGATGCTGCAACCACCGCTGCGGCCGTGGACTTTAACACCACCATCACTCAAGCCATGAGTGTTAAGGGTGCCAACCTGCAGAAAGTTATTGCAGACATGATTGTTGCCAACCCGGAACAGGCGACCGCTATTGTTCGCACAGCCATCAATCTTTACCCAGAGCAAGCCGGCGAAATTGTTGCCGCTGCAACCCAGGCTGTTCCAGCTGCAGCGGGCGATATCAACAATGCTGCACAGCAGGCTGTTAATGATGTCAATAACAACCAGACACCTGCTGTTATTCCTCCACCTCCTGTGGCTACGCCTCCAGGCAGCTCTGACAAGCCGTCATCTGTTAGCCCTAACTAACGGCTTTTGAACCACAGAGGGCACAAAGGGCACAGAGGAAAAGAAAAAGCTTTGGTAAGGGCTTTTTTCCTGGGTTCTGAGTTGGCTTCTGTGGATTTGGGTTTAAAGGCTTGAACCACAGAGACACAGAGACACAGAGAAAAAGCTAAAAGCTTTTAGTAAGAGCCAAGAGCTTTGACTTTTCCTCTGTGGTTCAAAGCTTTTGCTTTTTGTTAAGAGCTTTTCTTTCTTTTCCTCTGTGTCTTTGTGTCTCTGTGGTTCAAAGCTTTTGCTTTTCTGATAAACACGCTACCGCCCCTTAAGTTCGGCAGCGTCTTAAAAAACCAAAAAACAACAAAGAAAGACAACCACCCACCGTTTGGCAGATGCTCGCCATCACCTTTAAATAATTAGATTTTCTAACTCTAGACAAAAACACTGAGAGCCTTAGACCTATGGCTGCTTACACAGAGCTCGGTTATACGATGGTGTACAGGTTTTTTGGAAAGGCTGTGCAGGAAAGCTTGCCCAGGAAAAACTGCAGAACTACAGAAGAATAAAACAGTCGTGCAATAAAAAAGGCAACACCCGGAGGTGCTGCCTTTTTCTTCTAACTATTTCGACCTGCAAGAGGCCGAGATAAGTTAGCTCTTACAGAGGACGGATGTCTTCTGCTTGAGGACCCTTCTGGCCTTGAGTGATGGTAAACTCAACGCGCTGACCTTCGGCCAGGCTCTTGAAGCCATCACCAACAATTTGACGGAAGTGAGCGAAAACGTCTGGGCCGCCATTCTCTTGCTGAATGAAACCAAAACCTTTCTCGTCGTTAAACCACTTAACAGTACCGGTAGTAGTAGACATAGTCGTATCCTATTTTCTAAAAGTTGAGTGCCTTACAAAAACATAAGACGGTTAAGCTAGAAGTTCTGTTATTAGTTATGAAGAACGAAAGGAGCTACTACACTCGGAACGTTTGAATCTATACATAAAGAATGAAACACACTTTTAACGTGAGGCACATTATAGACACTAAACGGGGAAAGGGAATGGTTAATCTGGATTATTTACGACAGCTTATGCCTACAGTGACCGAAGAACCACCTATCTGGCGACATACTCATCCCTTACTACCGGAACACCTACACAAAAAACGCATCCGGTACCAGTAAGATATACCCATAGGACAAGCACTGGGTAAGTGGCTTTACTCAGTGTGTATGTATGCACAAAGTTTTCTGAGATACCATCGGCCAGGAGTTCATCGAGCAGAAAGCCCCTCGAACAGAAAGCACCTTGAACAGAAAGCACCTTGCTAGATACTTATCAGCTCAGCCCCCACCCTGGCCAAATGCAGAACATCCTAATATGCCCATAACAATGCGAAAAAGTCTGGTAGCCACACTCACACTGACAGCCCTGCTGGTCACTGGATGTACCAGCCATGAGGTCTATACGACGAAACCAGCCTTACCCCCTCTTTCCATGTCTGCATCAACCTTCCAGCCTTTCAAGCTGAGTGATTATGCACGACTGCAATTTGAACCTGTCATTCCACAAAAGACAGACAAGCTTCTAACAACACCCAACAGATATCAGGTCTACCAAAGCCTGCAAAAGTTAATCGCACAGGCCCTGCTCCACAAGTTAAACGGGCATGACCAACAAACAACTCTGGTCGTCCGCTATGCCCTTGCATCAGATACCATCGTCACTGATGAGCAACTTGTTGCCTTCTTTGGCAGTACTCCCGGGTTAGTTCTGGGAGATGAGCAAAACAAATTTACCCTGGCTATTGCACTGATTAATCAGGAAACCGGAGCCATACTCTGGAAAGGTGCAGCTCAGGCAGTCTCTCTGCAGGACCTGACAGAAGAACAACAACTACAACGTGCGCAGCAGGCAATAGAAGGTTTGTTTAAAAGCATCCATTAACCTGAAAAAAGCTCGGGGGCTGGGACAATAAAGGGAGCTGGGCAACCAGCTCCCTTCACGAAAAGAAACCCGGTTAACAATACTGGCGATGCGCCCATCTTCTGACGGCCCATCTGAACCTGTGTCCAGTGCGAGCCCCCCAACCACCAGCCGAACCTGGTTCCGTTTAGCAGGGTTCAGAAGGCAACCAACCCTTCTTGCATAAAAAAACTGACCCAATGATGACGGCTTTTATACCGCAGCCTTTGCTTCAAGCCTGACGATATACAATCTTTCCAGCGCCTCAATCAACGAAACAGGCTTTCTGGCTTTTATCGCACAAATCATATTTTCCATATGCGCGACAGCATCATCGTAAGCCTGATCGTCCTGCCGGGTAATCGTGGGCACCACTCGTAAAAGGTGTGCAATTGCCGCCGCCAGATGGAAGATATTCTGGCGTATATGTTCTTTCTTCAGTTTTTGTCGGATTTTTTTCGCTTTAGTGGCGGTCTGGACCATCTTGTCGTAATAGCTCTGCATATAATCGAGCAGTACAGGCAGCCCCCCTTCTACCTTATCCAGTTCCGTAACTGGGCACATAGCAAGACAGGAGCGAAAGTCTTCAAGCGGTATCAGTTCCGGCAGGTTACAACTGGCCAGTACTTCAATAAATCGCTGTGGGTTCTGCTCTGCCAGATGTTTCAGACAGGGACTGATTTGTCTATTCTGCAGGCTGGCTCTGACGACTTCTAACATCAGGTTTTCTGGCACAGTTTTTCGCTGTTCGGGCGTCATCATATCGATAACCTGATTGAGCTTATACAGCTCTTGTAACGTGACACGTAAAGAACCTTCAGCCGTTTCATCCAAAACGTCTACATACTTCTGGAAAAAGTTTTCAGGCCACTCTTTAATGCCAGACACCAGAATACGTACAAGCTCATCATGAAATTCAACCCTGGAGGTATTCATCATGGCCTTCAGGACTTCAACCGTTTGAGCTGGAGCCATCTCACCAATTACCCGGTTGACCATAGTAGTCAGCAGGCATGTAGTTGTTTCAGAAGAAGGCGTAGGGGGGCGACGCCTCGGAGGTTTTGCTCTGGGATGAATAGATCTGACCAGCTCAGCTATCAAAGTGATGAAATGCGTGTCGATTATCGGCAACACATCCTCTTCACATATTCTACTTTCGACCATGGTATAGAGCGCGTTAATAAGGTAAGGCTCTTTGCCGGTCAATTGTTGACTGATGCCGCTGAGCTCATTGCTTAGCAGTCGTACCCACCCGGTGCAGGGGGATTGGTAAGCACAGGCCAGCGCTTTAACCACAACAGCTGGCCACTGGCTACTGACCACAACACTCTTAAGCAGGCTGAGAGCAAGCTCTGGTTCATTGAGTCGCAACACCCGGCTGACAGCATGGCGACTTCTGACTCTCAGGCCTTTCGGAAATCGATCACCCTGAAGATGTTTTAACCGACTGACCTCGGCTAGCAAATCACCCTTACTCAGTAATCCGCTATTAATTCTCTCCAGTAACTCCTTCTCAGTCGCTTGACTCTTATCAGGGGAAAACGTTGCAGCAGGCTGTGGAAGCGCTGTAGCTTTTGGAAGAGCGGTATCTTGTGACAAAACAGCGCATCCTGAAATATCATCAGGTACCTCCGTCACAGGTTTCAGCCTTTTACGTATCTCTTCGAAGCAAGGCAGATTACGCAGATCCAAACCGCCATAAGTGTAGTTCCGGGCCTGGAACGGTTGCTTGTTCCAGTTCTGAACAATATCGTCTAACAGGGCTTGATAAACAGGCTCTGGCCATAAACATTTGTCAATATGGGCAAGCTGAACCTTATCTCTCCCAGAGATTTTGGCGATTCGTGTTTTCAGGTCGGCAGGTGCGATTGCAGGTGCAGCGCCTGAGCCTGGCGCTCTGCTGGATGAATCCAGCATTAACAGAAACCATTGCCTGCATATGGCCACCGCGGATGTGTTATGCAGAAGCCGATCATTCAAACCCTCTTCAAGCCAGCCCACCTCTTTGTCAAACCGGGCCGCTGTGCACCCGGCAAAAGCGGGTGTAACAGAACCTGCCCAGCCTTTTACCTGCGCTTGATGGTTGATGGCCATTATATACAAGCTTGCCAAAGCCGATGGCTGGTGCAATCTGGCGGCCTTACAACATAGCTGAAAAGCCTCTTTGCTGTGCTTGTTTTCTACCTCACCCTCCTCGCACAGATCTTTATTCCTGTAGAGCTCGGCCAGTTCAAACATCCCGTCTGCGATTGTCACTATATTGCCGGTTGCTTCAGTGACTTTCCGATATTCTTTAAGCGCGAAATGGCTCATGCCAAACGTCATTATCTCACGAGCAAAATACATCATACATTCCAGGGAGCCTTCCCGGGCGCCCTGCTGCATAAGTTGTTCTCTTTCGAGTATCTGACTGTGAGTAGAATTGGATGAAGTCGGTATCAGCCCTTTCAGTTTGGCCAACAGATAACAGCGGTCTCTTACCTCTCCAGCTGTCTGTCTTTCCAGCAGCTCAATACAATACTGTTTATCCAAAGCATATTGAGGTGGCAGGACACTGAAAGCAGTAAGAGCAATCATGTAATTATTCAGCCCGACGGAATCGGATTGCCCACTCTTTTTAAAGCTCTTCAGGCTACTGGTGAAATCTTTTTTCATGATCTGCCCACAAGCCTTGAGGACAGGGCTAGCGCTGCTTTCCTTTTCGGAAAGAACCCTTTGTACTGTTTCTACATTGAAATCGGGCTTCATCCACAGAATACCTAAATTTTCGGCGTAGCCGAGATAATCAGCTTCATCCACATTCGCAAGGACATACCTGCAATACCCTTCAGAATCTGAGGCATAGCTGACCAGTTGAAAATACTTGCTGTCATAACCAGATTCGTCACCGGGTGGCAGGCTATCCCGCCTGATATCGATCGGTATTTTCCGAAAAAACGCTCCAAGATTGCACTGAGCCTTAATAACATCCGCAGGATTGATTGTCTTACGCTGGCCTATAGCATCACTAAACCTCTTCAACTCCAACAGGAGCCGAAATGTCTTCCGCCGGGATTGTGCGTCTACTACCTTCAGCAAATACTCAAACTTATTGAACACCTCTTGATAATGAAGGGTATTAGGCAATATGCCTCGCTCGATAAACTGGCAGGCTTTCACTAATAGCTGTAACAGCCGGGTCGAGGGCAACCCGGCGCCAGTGTTTTGATACGCCCGGCGTACAAAATCCGCTCTGTGAAACAATGACCAGAATAGATCATCCTCAGCCTCCAACATCTGATGCAACCAGGCCGGACTATCCCAAAGGTCTTGTGTGCCGAGCATCAGCAGTTGATCCATTTGAGTCCCGGACAGTTCCTTATCAATAGCTAACTCCGGAAGCCCTGATGTTTGGACAAGCTGAAGTTTCATATGGATATTTTTGCCCTTACATCTTGCTTGTAATGCATTGAATGCACACTTCATTTTCTCATAGGCATACTTCAGGGCCCTGCCTGAATGAGAGACGGTTCTCTTCAACAGTTCACTTTGCGTCTTCATTAACCCCAGGACAGAGTCCTCAGAAAGCCTGTTACCATACATAGTTATAAGGCTGTTAATGTAGAGACAAAGTTGCAATAAGCTCGCCGGGCACTCGGTCTCGCTCAAGCCCTGAACTGCATCATCAACAACCAGAATT
>CBDCRZ010000104.1:0-9606 GCA_965221135.1 Sansalvadorimonas sp. | reverse complement strand
CTGTTTGAATGGAAAAACCAGCCATTCCTACTTGTAGTGGATTACTACTCAAGATACATTGAAATTGCCAAGCTGAATCAGCAAACTGCCGGAGAGGTAATAGCTCGAACAAAGTCTATATTTGCTCGTCACGGTATTCCTGAGATGCTAATGTCCGATAATGGGCCCCAGTACACAGCTGACAGCTTCAAACAGTTTGCGAAGGATTATGGTTTCCAACACAAGACCAGCAGTCCCTATTTCCCTCAGAGTAATGGGGAGGCCGAGAGGGCAGTTCGTACAATAAAGGAACTACTAAACAAGAGTGATGATCCGAACTTGGCATTACTGGCGTATCGCACGACCCCAATCCAAGGTGGACAATTTAGTCCTGCAGAACTGTTGATGAGCAGAAAATTGAGAACAACAGTTCCTACTACACGAGCAGCCAGGCCCCCAAGAGTGCCAAAACAATCCCTTGTGAGATCCAGAGACCAAGAGCAGAAGGATAATCAGAAGCAAGCCTTTGATCGTCATCATGGAGTTCGTAAATTAACAGATCTGAGTCCTGGGGATGCAGTGTGGCTACCAGAAAGACAACAAGAAGCTACCGTTGAGGCTGAAGTAGCTCCTGAGAGTTATGCGCTTGTGACATCAGAAGGAGGTTCGTACAGAAGAAATCGACAGGCAATCAACAAATTACCCGATCCATCTCCGCAAGTTGAGACAGCTACAGACACTCATCCAGCATCACCTCGGACTCTCCCAAGGCAAAGCCTCAGAGAATCTAACCCTCCCATCCGTTATGGAGAATTCATTCCATGGTCAAGTATTCCTCGAGAAAGAAAGATGTAGTGTGACTAGCTGCAAACAATAGACTTGTAAATTACTGTCTGTTATTGTGCTCCAATATAAATGAGTCAGTCTGTTGTTGTGGGATCATAAAACTTATTTGTCGCTGGTCGACTCACCTGATACTACAGTTTCAACTTAGGAGTGGATGTTGTCAGTGGCAGTAAATATTGTGAGTAGCAAACCACTCTACGCGGTCGCAAGTAAGTTGTCTTCCTAGCCATTGTCTTGGGGGATAGCCCGGTTGGTGGGACAAGCACTGTCTGTACGTGGTGGTGGGGTCAGAAGTAGAGATTAGCTGATTATGTAACCATACTAGTGGAGACTCATAGTAGCTGGTCAGAGAACATCTCATGTGTACCTAACAATGGGGCAGGTGTATGAGTTCGGCAGGGGTGAGGCGTGTTATGGGTGTTTTTCTTATTCGCAGGACCAGTGTCGCCAGAGAGTTGGTCCCTACCGCTGATGGGTGTGGTCGATAACCGCTACCGTTACTCAGCAGATCTCCAGTTACTCGAGTCGTGTACCCCTCTACTGTCAAGATTGCCAGTAACTTGGCCGCTCTGCCCCACCCCTGTTAGCACACAGAATCTGCTGCCTTTCCTATCACAGCATCCTGATCAAGACTTCGCACATTACATTCACAATGGGTTTGCCTTTGGATTCCGGATCGGTTTTGACCGTAGCAGGACAGCTCTGAGAGCCAACGTAAGAAATCATCCATCATCACTCGAGAACCCAGCAGTGCTGCGTGGGAATATCAACTCCGAGGTAGCCCAGGGGCGGATGATCGGCCCCCTACCACCATCGTGGGCACCAGTAATTCACTGCAGTCCCCTGGGCCTGATTCCTAAGTCCCAGCCTGGCAAATGGAGGACAATTGTGGACTTGTCCTCACCATCAGGAGGTAGTGTCAATGATGGCATCGACCCTAGCACATGCTCACTAGCGTATGCCTCGTTGGACAATGCAGTGGAGCTCATTATCAGCTTGGGACGTGGAGCGGAGCTGGTGAAAATGGACCTCAAGGATGCGTATCGGATAGTACCGGTCCATCCTCAGGACCATCATCTTTTAGCTATCGAATGGGATGGAGCCATGTACGTGGACCGATGCCTCCCTTTTGGGCTTCGCTCGGCACCAAAGATATTCACGGCAGTAGCCGACTCGTTTACATGGGCCCTGTATTGCCAGGGGGTTAGGTACGTGATGCACTACCTGGATGATTTTCTCCTGGTAGGCCCGCCAGGGACCAGCGAGGCGTCGGCTGCGGCAGATCTAGCAGCTAGTACGCTCCGTAATTTGGGCGTGCCGATTGCTCCTGAGAAGACAGAAGGCCCATCTATTCCCGGCAGCTGAGGTATCGGTGAACGTGTATACTCAGATGCATCCGGTTCCTTTGGTTGTGGTGCTTACGATACTCAATCGGGCTGGTTTCAACTGCAGTGGCCAGACACTTGGGCTGCTATAGAGATATCAGCAAAAGAGATGATACCTGTGGTTGCGGCCGCTGCTACATGGGGACCGAACTGGTCAGGAAAGAGGGTCAGATTTCACGTAGATAATATTGCAGTCGTGGCAGTCATACAGCGCCAGGCACCGAAGAACCTGTTGTTAACCCACTTGTCACGCTGTCTCAGCTTCTACGCCGCCATGTACCATTTCGATTTCACGGCAACCCACATCCCAGGCAGT
Source organism: Sansalvadorimonas sp. (assembly GCA_965221135.1). GTDB lineage: Bacteria > Pseudomonadota > Gammaproteobacteria > Pseudomonadales > Endozoicomonadaceae > Sansalvadorimonas. The sequence goes on along the minus strand of CBDCRZ010000104.1, from coordinate 7,080 downwards.
AAGAACACTGCTGCGGATGCCTTGTCCCGTAACAATGTATCACTGTTCTCTGCACTCTTTCCCCAGGTGACGCACAGCCCCGTACCTCACCTGGTCGAGAGTCTACTGCTCCAGCATCCACCGGACTGGGCCTCGCAGAGCTGGATCAGCGCGTTCGTAAACTCTTTAGCAAGGGCCTTGCCCCTTCAACAGCCGCAACCTACCGCTCAGGTCTGAAGAGGTACCTGACGTTCTGCTCCATTTATCAACTGTCTCCATTTCCGCTTACAGAGCCCTCTCTTTGTCGGTTCGTAGCCTACCTAAGTCTATCCTTTCGTTCCGTAAACTTGTACCTCAGCACTATTCGATTCACCCAAATCTCACAGGGCGGTCAAGATCCTCACTTTGCTCAGCTCCATCAACTCCACTATGTTACACAAGGCTTGCGGCGCCTACAGCCAGCTCACACTCGTCCTCGTCGAATGCCGATCACACCAGATATCTTGCGAACATTGTTGCGCATCTGGTCCATGGCCCCAGTCACATTCAACAAGGTCATGCTCTGGGCTGCGTGTTGCTTGGGATACTTTGCATTCCTGAGGTCGGGTGAGTTCACATGTACCCCCGGCAACCCGTGTTCATTGGAGCCGTCGGACATCGCTGTTGACGACAGAGAGAATCCCTCCTTTATCACTGTGCGACTGCGTCGAAGTAAGACCGACCAGTTCGGTGAAGGGACAACAATTTTTGTGGGACGGACCAGAAGTGAGATCTGCCCTGTAGCAGCAGTGCTTGCCTACATAGCCAGGCGACCAGGCACTCCAGGCCCCCTATTCATCTTTGATAATGGCACGCCTCTGTCTCGTTCATACTTAGTGAAGACGCTCCGGTCCACCCTATCCGATGCGGGCGTGGACACTAGGGGGTACAGTGGACACAGCTTTCGCATTGGGGCAGCCTCTGCTGCGGCAAGGGCTGGCCTTCCCGACTCAATGATTCAATCACTGGGGCGGTGGAAGTCTGCGGCATTTCTCTCGTATATTAGAATACCAGTGGATCGCTTGGTAACGACATCCCAGCAGTTAATGAGCCCCGCTTGAGACGAGCTACACTCCGGACATCTTCAGCCATGTATAGTCTGTTATAGTAGTGTACTTACTGTGGTACATCCTAGTATATCGTTGTATGCAATATTCGTGGTTGCTCATGCTTGTGTTTATCATTATTAATAATTGTTTTGCAAGTCAAGGTATCATAGTAGATATTGGTTCTTGGTAGTGAGGTATTTTGGATTGGGAGTGTATAGCGCAATGCGCTATTGGAGGATGACAATTGGTCATAATACACTCTCAGTACGACGCTCCCATGGGGCCGTCATATTTGGGGGTTTGTGTACGCGCTGGGATCTGGCAGGAGATGCTAATTGCTGCCACTTGGGTGCTAAGTGGTGGGATGGTACAAAACCTGGACTCTGGACTCATGGACTGGACCGTGGACTGGACTATGGACTGGACCATGGACCGAAAATAGACTCGATTTTAGGGATGTGACCATTGCAAAGCCACACTAACATTATTTTCAGGGTGTCTGAAGGATCTTCGAACACTTTGTGGCCGAGAAGGTGACAAGAATCAAAATAAACGAGCATCAAGTTAACGCGGAGATTCATGGCTTAATACTCAACTATAGCATGGGCATTCGTTCAGATGACATTTCACAGTGCAGTTTGTTTGTCTACCGATAGACATCGAACATAGTATGTTTCAGCATGTAGTGCTTGCCATCACAGAACAAGTGCATGTTTGCAAGCAGTTTATCGAGTGCTGACTGCTCACACAAGCAATCGTTTACACCGGCATAGTGTGTAGGCTGTGATATATGCATGCTTCCAAATTTACGCTTAGCGCCAGTCTGGCAGTACAAAGTATGTAGTCATGTAACCAAGCGAAAGAAAATTTGCTCTCCACAGGGGGTCGCACGCGAGGTCAACTCTACACGAGATCAACTCCACGAGATCAACTCTTGCACAATCAACTCTCAGCTGATCAACTGTTCACGAGATCAACTTCATTAAGTCAACTCTTATAACGTCAATTCTTCACGAGATCAACTCTGCAAAATCACTTGAACTCCATCCGAGACTAACACATTACTGCACCTAGTGCATGTACAACTTGCAGACAAGCCAAAATACCAGCCATTGGTAGCTAGTTTGTTAAATGAATGCTATGTGAATCCCGTCGCCAGGAACCACAATCCTTAGTGTTAAAACGCCGGGAACAACGATCCTTAGTTAGAACGCCGGGAACGACGATCCTTAGTTAGAACGCCGGAACGACGATCTTTAGTTATAAGCTATTCACATTAGTTTAAGACTACACGTTAGGAAATCAGCTTCACGTTAGTGTTAGAACGCCGGGGAGACGATTTTTAGGTAAAAGGTCTTGGGTTTAGCATGCTTACAGTTGCTCTCGTGAAGTTGACTTCCTAACAGTTGATCTCGCAAAGTTGATCTGGTGAACAGTTGATCTCGTAAGAATTGATCTCGTGCACGTTGATCTCGTGGGAATTGATCTAGCGAGAGTTGATTGTGCAAGAGTTGATCTCTTGACCTCGCGTGCGACCCCCTGTGGAGAGCAAATTTTCTTTCGCTTGGTTACATGACTACATACTTTGTACTGCCAGACTGGCGCTAAGCGTAAATTTGGAAGCATGCATATATCACAGCCTACACACTATGCCGGTGTAAACGATTGCTTGTGTGAGCAGTCAGCACTCGATAAACTGCTTGCAAACATGCACTTGTTCTGTGATGGCAAGCACTACATGCTGAAACATACTATGTTCGATGTCTATCGGTAGACAAACAAACTGCACTGTGAAATGTCATCTGAACGAATGCCCATGCTATAGTTGAGTATTAAGCCATGAATCTCCGCGTTAACTTGATGCTCGTTTATTTTGATTCTTGTCACCTTCTCGGCCACAAAGTGTTCGAAGATCCTTCAGACACCCTGAAAATAATGTTAGTGTGGCTTTGCAATGGTCACATCCCTAAAATCGAGTCTATTTTCGGTCCATGGTCCAGTCCATAGTCCAGTCCACGGTCCAGTCCATGAGTCCAGAGTCCAGGTTTTGTACCATCCCACCACTTAGCACCCAAGTGGCAGCAATTAGCATCTCCTGCCAGATCCCAGCGCGTACACAAACCCCCAAATATGACGGCCCCATGGGAGCGTCGTACTGAGAGTGTATTATGACCAATTGTCATCCTCCAATAGCGCATTGCGCTATACACTCCCAATCCAAAATACCTCACTACCAAGAACCAATATCTACTATGATACCTTGACTTGCAAAACAATTATTAATAATGATAAACACAAGCATGAGCAACCACGAATATTGCATACAACGATATACTAGGATGTACCACAGTAAGTACACTACTATAACAGACTATACATGGCTGAAGATGTCCGGAGTGTAGCTCGTCTCAAGCGGGGCTCATTAACTGCTGGGATGTCGTTACCAAGCGATCCACTGGTATTCTAATATACGAGAGAAATGCCGCAGACTTCCACCGCCCCAGTGATTGAATCATTGAGTCGGGAAGGCCAGCCCTTGCCGCAGCAGAGGCTGCCCCAATGCGAAAGCTGTGTCCACTGTACCCCCTAGTGTCCACGCCCGCATCGGATAGGGTGGACCGGAGCGTCTTCACTAAGTATGAACGAGACAGAGGCGTGCCATTATCAAAGATGAATAGGGGGCCTGGAGTGCCTGGTCGCCTGGCTATGTAGGCAAGCACTGCTGCTACAGGGCAGATCTCACTTCTGGTCCGTCCCACAAAAATTGTTGTCCCTTCACCGAACTGGTCGGTCTTACTTCGACGCAGTCGCACAGTGATAAAGGAGGGATTCTCTCTGTCGTCAACAGCGATGTCCGACGGCTCCAATGAACACGGGTTGCCGGGGGTACATGTGAACTCACCCGACCTCAGGAATGCAAAGTATCCCAAGCAACACGCAGCCCAGAGCATGACCTTGTTGAATGTGACTGGGGCCATGGACCAGATGCGCAACAATGTTCGCAAGATATCTGGTGTGATCGGCATTCGACGAGGACGAGTGTGAGCTGGCTGTAGGCGCCGCAAGCCTTGTGTAACATAGTGGAGTTGATGGAGCTGAGCAAAGTGAGGATCTTGACCGCCCTGTGAGATTTGGGTGAATCGAATAGTGCTGAGGTACAAGTTTACGGAACGAAAGGATAGACTTAGGTAGGCTACGAACCGACAAAGAGAGGGCTCTGTAAGCGGAAATGGAGACAGTTGATAAATGGAGCAGAACGTCAGGTACCTCTTCAGACCTGAGCGGTAGGTTGCGGCTGTTGAAGGGGCAAGGCCCTTGCTAAAGAGTTTACGAACGCGCTGATCCAGCTCTGCGAGGCCCAGTCCGGTGGATGCTGGAGCAGTAGACTCTCGACCAGGTGAGGTACGGGGCTGTGCGTCACCTGGGGAAAGAGTGCAGAGAACAGTGATACATTGTTACGGGACAAGGCATCCGCAGCAGTGTTCTTACTGCCTGGGATGTGGGTTGCCGTGAAATCGAAATGGTACATGGCGGCGTAGAAGCTGAGACAGCGTGACAAGTGGGTTAACAACAGGTTCTTCGGTGCCTGGCGCTGTATGACTGCCACGACTGCAATATTATCTACGTGAAATCTGACCCTCTTTCCTGACCAGTTCGGTCCCCATGTAGCAGCGGCCGCAACCACAGGTATCATCTCTTTTGCTGATATCTCTATAGCAGCCCAAGTGTCTGGCCACTGCAGTTGAAACCAGCCCGATTGAGTATCGTAAGCACCACAACCAAAGGAACCGGATGCATCTGAGTATACACGTTCACCGATACCTCAGCTGCCGGGAATAGATGGGCCTTCTGTCTTCTCAGGAGCAATCGGCACGCCCAAATTACGGAGCGTACTAGCTGCTAGATCTGCCGCAGCCGACGCCTCGCTGGTCCCTGGCGGGCCTACCAGGAGAAAATCATCCAGGTAGTGCATCACGTACCTAACCCCCTGGCAATACAGGGCCCATGTAAACGAGTCGGCTACTGCCGTGAATATCTTTGGTGCCGAGCGAAGCCCAAAAGGGAGGCATCGGTCCACGTACATGGCTCCATCCCATTCGATAGCTAAAAGATGATGGTCCTGAGGATGGACCGGTACTATCCGATACGCATCCTTGAGGTCCATTTTCACCAGCTCCGCTCCACGTCCCAAGCTGATAATGAGCTCCACTGCATTGTCCAACGAGGCATACGCTAGTGAGCATGTGCTAGGGTCGATGCCATCATTGACACTACCTCCTGATGGTGAGGACAAGTCCACAATTGTCCTCCATTTGCCAGGCTGGGACTTAGGAATCAGGCCCAGGGGACTGCAGTGAATTACTGGTGCCCACGATGGTGGTAGGGGGCCGATCATCCGCCCCTGGGCTACCTCGGAGTTGATATTCCCACGCAGCACTGCTGGGTTCTCGAGTGATGATGGATGATTTCTTACGTTGGCTCTCAGAGCTGTCCTGCTACGGTCAAAACCGATCCGGAATCCAAAGGCAAACCCATTGTGAATGTAATGTGCGAAGTCTTGATCAGGATGCTGTGATAGGAAAGGCAGCAGATTCTGTGTGCTAACAGGGGTGGGGCAGAGCGGCCAAGTTACTGGCAATCTTGACAGTAGAGGGGTACACGACTCGAGTAACTGGAGATCTGCTGAGTAACGGTAGCGGTTATCGACCACACCCATCAGCGGTAGGGACCAACTCTCTGGCGACACTGGTCCTGCGAATAAGAAAAACACCCATAACACGCCTCACCCCTGCCGAACTCATACACCTGCCCCATTGTTAGGTACACATGAGATGTTCTCTGACCAGCTACTATGAGTCTCCACTAGTATGGTTACATAATCAGCTAATCTCTACTTCTGACCCCACCACCACGTACAGACAGTGCTTGTCCCACCAACCGGGCTATCCCCCAAGACAATGGCTAGGAAGACAACTTACTTGCGACCGCGTAGAGTGGTTTGCTACTCACAATATTTACTGCCACTGACAACATCCACTCCTAAGTTGAAACTGTAGTATCAGGTGAGTCGACCAGCGACAAATAAGTTTTATGATCCCACAACAACAGACTGACTCATTTATATTGGAGCACAATAACAGACAGTAATTTACAAGTCTATTGTTTGCAGCTAGTCACACTACATCTTTCTTTCTCGAGGAATACTTGACCATGGAATGAATTCTCCATAACGGATGGGAGGGTTAGATTCTCTGAGGCTTTGCCTTGGGAGAGTCCGAGGTGATGCTGGATGAGTGTCTGTAGCTGTCTCAACTTGCGGAGATGGATCGGGTAATTTGTTGATTGCCTGTCGATTTCTTCTGTACGAACCTCCTTCTGATGTCACAAGCGCATAACTCTCAGGAGCTACTTCAGCCTCAACGGTAGCTTCTTGTTGTCTTTCTGGTAGCCACACTGCATCCCCAGGACTCAGATCTGTTAATTTACGAACTCCATGATGACGATCAAAGGCTTGCTTCTGATTATCCTTCTGCTCTTGGTCTCTGGATCTCACAAGGGATTGTTTTGGCACTCTTGGGGGCCTGGCTGCTCGTGTAGTAGGAACTGTTGTTCTCAATTTTCTGCTCATCAACAGTTCTGCAGGACTAAATTGTCCACCTTGGATTGGGGTCGTGCGATACGCCAGTAATGCCAAGTTCGGATCATCACTCTTGTTTAGTAGTTCCTTTATTGTACGAACTGCCCTCTCGGCCTCCCCATTACTCTGAGGGAAATAGGGACTGCTGGTCTTGTGTTGGAAACCATAATCCTTCGCAAACTGTTTGAAGCTGTCAGCTGTGTACTGGGGCCCATTATCGGACATTAGCATCTCAGGAATACCGTGACGAGCAAATATAGACTTTGTTCGAGCTATTACCTCTCCGGCAGTTTGCTGATTCAGCTTGGCAATTTCAATGTATCTTGAGTAGTAATCCACTACAAGTAGGAATGGCTGGTTTTTCCATTCAAACAG
>CBDCRZ010000103.1:0-327912 GCA_965221135.1 Sansalvadorimonas sp. | reverse complement strand
TGCAGGACAGCGACCTGAATACCAGTATCGATAAATGGCTCTGTGAACTGTCTGAGAAGCAACGCGAAGTCGTTGCCAGACGCTTCGGCCTGCGCGGTTATGAAACCAGTACTCTTGAAGAAGTTGGTAAAGAGATTGGTTTAACCCGTGAGCGGGTGCGGCAGATTCAGGTTGAGGCGCTGAAACGTTTGCGTCTGATTCTGGAGAAGCAGGGTCTGACCAGTGATTCCCTCTTTAGCGGAAGCTAGTACGGTTGCAGCGATAGTTGTTTGTTAGAGATAGTGGGTAGAGGATGTAGACAGAAGGATCTGTCGGTTTATATTTAATACTCGCTATCACTCAGCTGCAACGCCATTATCTATGCACATATCACTGATACAAAAAAGCCATGGTTTTCTCAGGGAAGACCATGGCTTTTTTCATTGGTGCAGCACAAACTTAGCCGGTATTAACGCTCCAGCAGAGCCAGTTTACCAGGCTTGCCATCCCACTCTTCAGCATCAGCCGGAGAGTCTTTCATCTCGGTGATGTTTGGCCAGATGTCAGCGAGTTCAGCGTTCAGTTCGATAAACTCTTGCTGATCTTCAGGCACTTCATCTTCCGAGAAGATTGCATTAGCAGGGCACTCTGGCTCGCAAAGGGCACAGTCAATACATTCATCAGGGTGAATAACGAGAAAGTTTGGACCCTCGTAGAAACAGTCAACGGGGCACACTTCTACGCAGTCCGTGTGCTTGCACTTGATGCAATTTTCACCCACTACGAAAGCCATGGCAGATACTCCATCTCAATTCAACAATTCAGGCATTTATGATTTTAGCGCCGATCCCGTGCCTGGTAGCTCTTCGTCGGCTTATTTTCGGCGCTATCTTATCAGCTCGCCTACCTATGTAACAGACCTCAACTCGCTAGGGAGATAACATTACTGGCCATATTGAAGTTTCGTATGTTCGGCAGTATTGCTGACAGTTTGTCTTCGGGAATACCGAACCACAGGGCAAGTTCACCATAGAGCTGGTCGGTGGACAGGGTGGGTATGAGAACACCGTTGCCAATGTCCTGGTCATTGCCCAGTTCAAGGAATGGATAGTCACCGAATATCTGGCCGCCTTTATGGGCGCTGCTCATAACGATGGAGTGCCCGCCCCAGGCGTGATCAGTGCCGTTGCCATTAGACGTGAGGGTGCGGCCAAAGTCTGAACCTGTACAGGTGATCACCTCATCCTCAACGCCACCTTCTTTGAGGGCTGCCTGAAATTCACTGAGCCCCTGGCTGAGGATGCGCAGCATAACTTCCTGACGTTCCAGCAGAAGGTCGTGATGGTCCCAGCCTATGTACCGCACAAAGAAGGTTTGCCGTGGCAGCCCCAGAGCCTTGGAAGCGGTAATGCTGCGGGCAACCATTTTCAGCTGCTGTGAAAATGGTGTCTCTGAAAATGGGGAATACAGGGTAATGGGATCAACCGAGTAGCTGAAACTCTTTTGGTAGAGGCGTGCCTGTTTCGTGAGTTGGACCAGGGTGTTTTGGAAGGGGTCGGAGTAGTCCTTGTCCAGGGATGTGTTTATGGATCTTTTTAGAATACGGCTGAAAGGTGTCCCCTCTTTAAGAAACTCCAGGCCAGCACTGCCTTTCTCCGTGATGGCGTAGGAGGTACTTGTCATGCCGTTTTGCAGAATATTGGTACCCGCCAGAGATATATTCATCGGGATTTTTCCGCGGGGGATCGACGGCTGCAGCATATCGGCCAGGCCACCAAACCAGCCGATATTACTGCGTTGCCCGGGTTTGGATGTCATCCAGTGGCGGAACTGGTCAGCATGGGACATCAGGCCGACTGGCAAAACCGCTGTGTTGTTCTGGTAAGCCGCTTTGGTAACAGGCTGAACAAGCGGACCAATATTGGCCACAAACGACAGCTTCTTATTGTTGAACAGTGCCTGCACCTCGGGCATGGATGGGTGCAGGGCAAACTCACGGCTGGATGCATCTTTATAATCAAGTGGAAGCAGGCTGCCTCTGGCAAGAGCCAGGTTTCCACGAGTGATCTGGTATTGCTGGTAGTCTGCCTGGGAATGAGGAATCAGCATATTATAGCTGTCGTTACCTCCATCCAGCATAATGAAGACCAGTGCTTTGTGGGAGGTGGCAGGTGTGTTCCGGGCGTAGGCATGAAACCCGGACAGCAATAATCCAGTGCTGGCAGTAGCGACAACGCTGGTGCGGGCAAAGTCTCGACGTGTGAGCAGGTAGTCGGGCAGCAGCCCTGATTGTAGAAGTGTCTTCTTCATGAGGTTGCCTCCAGCACGGCAAACTGAGGAGAGGTGGCAATTAAAAAGACAGTAGTTTGTACGACCCATTTAGGGTGATTTTGGAAGTTTGAGATGGTGTCGAGAATGAGCTGTTTCGCCAGGCAGTTTGGAGTGCCACACAGCAGCAGGCTCAGGCTGGATATCAACTCTTCATATTTGTGCCCCTGTGCCAGTGCCATTTGACTGTGAAAGTCGGGCAGTAACCGATTCTTGTAAATACTGAACATTTTTTCCGGGTCTGTTTCGGCAATGTATTTACGCGTTGTGCTGATGGTGGTGGAGACAAGCGGGAATGCATCACCATAGAACCAGTCATACAGCATCTGGTACCAGGCTAATGTTGTGGACGAGTCTTCGAGTTCAAACTCGGGAGCGACTTTTTTGGCCTTTTGAATAGCGCCATGCGGGGAATAGTCCGGGCGATAAAAGTTAAATACCGTTGGCGAGGACAGGGGGTGTTGGCGAACATAGAACTTTATATCATCACCCAGAATCCAGGCTTTCCCGGAGGCATTTTTCACGTTGAATGCTCGCAGGAGTTGGGTGATACGCAGAATAGGTGACTTGAGTTTCTTGGGCTTTTTCGCCTCCGGGTGGGTCAAAATGGTTTCAAGTGTCGCTTTCATATCTCCGTCGGTACCGAAGCTCTCGGCAGCGGCCTGTATATAGGCGCGACTGGGGTTAGAGCAGGTCAGCTGTTGAATCAGCTTATGGGCAATAAATGGCGCCGTACTGGAGTGGGACACAAGGCGGTTAATCACTGTCCGAATTTCATCAGCACCCACCTGATTACCTGGAACCCGGATATGACCGTTCAACAGATCTTTTGGGTCGGTATCATGTTGGGTTGGGTCGACGATCATGGGTTGAATCATATCGACGTAAGGAACGGTTTTATAAACCTTACTGACACCATCGGCAAAGTGAATGGTGTCGCCGTTGTAAGGGAAGGAGGGAATGTTCCATTCGTATTGATATTGTTTGGCCTTCAGGCCAGTGAAAACTCGAGCCATTTGCCGAATATCAGTGTTGCGATACGTGGGGATATCGTGGCCGTTAGCATCCTTTTGGCGAGAGCCGTCAGGGTTCAGCATAAACAGACCTATGCTGAACAGCTGCATGATTTCCCGGGCAAAGTTTTCATCCGGATGGATGTTTTTTACCGGGTCAGCTTTGAAATTATTCAGGTGACTGAGATAGACACCCAGACAGGGGTGCATGGCCGTTTCGTAGAGAATGTCGGAGTATTTGCCTAAGGCATTACGATAAAGAATGTCGTAAAAGCTGGCCATGGCGACAGAGTCCAGTTCCAGCTGTGAGTTGTCCGAGATAACAATAATTTCGCTCAGGGCCAGAGCGATGCGTTGCCTTAGTAGCTGGTGGCTGTCGTAGGGTTCGGTGAGGGTTTTGTGCCACCAGGCCATGCGAAAATAATAATTGTATGGCAGGGCTGGATTGTTGCCTTCACCATTAATGGCGTTTTCGCCATAGGCCGTTTTGAGTCGTGCACGAAAGCTTTGCCAAATATCGTGAGTCGCCTTTTTATAGCCCTTGTTGGGGTCATAGTCAGCGTTCAACTGAGTTTGTAGCCAAGGTTTAATCCCCTGTTGGGCCACCCGATTAACTAGTGGGCGGTTGGCACCCAGCGTGGCTTCCATAAGGAACAGGGAAGCTTCACTTTTTGTGTCAGCCAAGGCTATTCTCCTGCGTATAAATAGAACCGTTTGGAAAATTTATTGTGAGTGCTTTTATGGTAGGTCTTTGATAGTAAACGCTTTGATGGGTTAGCTTGAGATAAAGACTGGTTTAGTAGAGTCAGGAGCAGGATAGTTCAGGGGAAGGGAAGTACAAATTTGAAATACGACAAAGCCTGTTTAACGGACAGTTAGAACAGGCTTTGTTGGATACAGATCTATACGAGTTCTTTCAGCTCATAAAGCATGCTCAAAGCCTGACGGGGTGTCAGGTCATCCAGTGCCATGGTATTGAGCTTTTCAATAGCAGGGTGTGGGCCACCGGAGAACAGGTCAGGCTGTGGGCTCATGACTGCAACTGTACGACGATCACCCTCTTTAACACCGGGCGATTGCTCAGCAGCTTCTTCAGGTAATGCAACGGCCTGGACAGCAGGCTGAATAACTGTGTGAGAGTGTTCCCCGGCTTCCAGTTGTTCTAGCCGACCCTTGGCCAGTGTAATGACATCTCTGGGTACACCGGCGAGCTGTGCTACCTGCAGACCATAACTCTGGTTGGCTGGACCTTCCTGTACGGCATGAAGGAAGACAATGCTGTCACCATGTTCTGTTGCATTCAGGTGAACATTGGCGACGCCTGACGTTTCATCCGGCAGTTGGGTCAGTTCAAAGTAATGGGTCGCGAACAGGGTGTAGGCACGGACTTTATCAGCCAGGTGGCGGGCACAGGCCCAGGCAAGAGAAAGACCATCAAAAGTGCTGGTACCGCGACCGACTTCATCCATCAGAACCAGACTGCGTTCTGTGGCATTGTGAAGAATATTGGCGGTTTCAGTCATCTCGACCATAAAGGTTGAACGACCACCGGCCAGGTCATCAGAGGAACCGATACGGGTAAATATACGATCGACCAGTCCAATCCTGGCTGCCGTGGCGGGCACATAGCTGCCGATATGGGCCAGCAGAACAATAAGCGCAGCCTGACGCATATAGGTCGATTTACCGCCCATGTTCGGGCCGGTAATCACCAGCATGCGGCGAGAGTGATTCAGGTCGAGGCTGTTGGCGACAAAGGGCTCGTCCAGGACTTTTTCTACAACAGGGTGACGACCTTCATCAATATGAATACCCGGAGCATCGGTGAGTTCCGGGCAGCAGAGGTTCAGGGCTTCACTGCGCTCGGCCAGGCTGGTGAGTACATCCAGCTCGGCAATAGCAGAGGCTGAATCCTGCAGGGCGCCCAGGCTTTCATTGAGTTTTTCCAGCAGTTCTTCATAAAGAACTTTTTCACGGGCAAGGGCTCGGCTTTTGCTGGACAGCGCCTTATCTTCAAACTCTTTCAGCTCTGGCGTGATAAAACGCTCTGTGTTCTTCAGGGTTTGACGACGAATGTAATCGACCGGTACTTCATCAGATTCACGACGGCTGAGTTCTATGTAGTAACCATGTACCCGGTTAAAACCGACTTTCAGGGTGCTAAGGCCAGTGCGCTCTTTCTCACGACGTTCCAGCTCAATCAGGTAGCCACCGGCGTTTTCGCTGAGGGTTTTCAGCTCGTCCAGCTCTTCATCGTAACCCATGGCGATAACGCCACCATCCCGAATGACTACGGGTGGGTTATCAATAATGGCGCTTTGCAGCAGGTTTACTTCATCTGGGAAGACGCTGATACGTTCGGACAGATCATTGAGTAGAGAGCTGGCGACGGTGGTCAGGCTGGTCTGGATTTCTGGAAGGGAGGCGAGGGCATCCCGCAGACGTGCCAGGTCACGAGGGCGTGCTGAGCGCAGGGCCAGTCGTGCGAGTATCCGTTCAATATCGCCGATGTTGCGCAGAGCCGGTTCCATAGACTCGTAGGTGTACTGTTCAAGCAGGCTTTTTATCGCACTCTGGCGACGTTGGAGCTTCTGCAGATTGCACAAAGGGCGGTTCAGCCAGCGGCTCATTAAACGGCTACCCATGGCAGTAGCTGTGGTGTCCATGACTGACAGCAGGGTGTTGTCTTTACCGCCCTGCAGGTTGATATCCAGTTCAAGGTTGGCGCGGCTGGCAGAGTCCATCACAACGGTATCTTCCCGGCGTTCTACCGAGAGGGAGCGAATATGGGGCAGTTCGGTGCGCTGGGTATCGCGTACATATTGCAGCAGGCAGCCAGCAGCTTCAATAGCCACGGACATATGCTCACAACCGAAACCTGCGAGGTCTTTGGTGGCAAACTGTCGGGTGAGAAGGTCACGGGCGCTGTCGTTCTCAAAGCACCAGGGCGGCTGCCGGTTCACACCCTGACGTTTGGCAATGGTGTTGTCCCAGGAATGTTCTTCGCTGATCAGCAGTTCACGGGGATTCAGACGCTGGACTTCACTGAACAGGGCTTCATCGCTGTTGACTTCCATGATCCGGAAGCGGCCGCTGGTAATATCCAGCCAGGCCAGGCCATAGGTGGTGTTTCCGTTATGAAGATGGGAGTGAACAGCCATCAACCAGTTATCGGAACGTTCTTCCAGCAGGGCTTCGTCGGTCACCGTACCGGGGGTGAGCACCCGCATCACCTTTCGTTCAACCGGGCCTTTGCTGGTGGCCGGGTCGCCGACCTGTTCACAGATGGCAACAGATTCCCCAAGCTTTACCAGACGTGCCAGATAACCTTCAGCAGCATGGTAAGGGATACCAGCCATGGGGATAGGTTCACCGGCAGACTGCCCACGTGCGGTCAGGGTAATATCCAGCAGTTGGGCTGCTTTACGGGCATCGTCGTAAAACAGTTCATAAAAATCGCCCATACGATAGAACACCAGCTGATGGCGGTGTTCCTGTTTGATCCGCAGATACTGCTGCATCATGGGAGTGTGGGTTTGGGCTTTGGTTTTGCTCATAGATTCCGGCTTGCTGATCGGTCGGGGACTTATGTCTCTTGGTCGCCTGCTGACTGTAGAGGTGAGTAGAGGTGAATTTAAAGCGATAATGTGAACAGCCAAGAATAACAAAAGGCTTAGGAAACAACTATTGGGCAGTGCCTATGTTAGCGCTTAAGTTAGAGATAAGGGTAATGCGGCCCGGTAGATGTGAAGACTTTGGCTGAGTCCGTTAATAAAGTGGTAGTCAGGAATGACTTTATTCAGGGTACCCCCTATACGACGAGCAACAGCCATGCTGGCCCGATTGTCCTCAAGGCAGCTTATCTCAAGATAGTGAATATCGTGGTTTTTATGCAGATAATGAGATACCGCAGCGATAGAGCGGGTAATAATGCCCTGGCCATGTACGTCTGCATCTAACCAATAACCGACTTCTGCATTGGATTCCGTATGGTTGATAGACTTGATACCAAACACTCCAGCAATGCTGTCATCAAAATAGATGGCAAACCATTGTGCGCCGGGCAGGCCACTGTTCACTCTTTTGTCGATATAGGCTTCTGTTGATGCAATATCGGCTACACCAGCGACCCAGTAAAGGTAGGTTTCCAGCAGTGAACGATTACGGTCAATGATGGGGTAGAGAGGTTTCGCGAGGGAAGGCGTAAGCGGGTGAAGGTTGATTTGAGGGGAGACCTGAAGGCTGGTTATCGCGTTTGTCTTTTCTTCATTAGCCAACTGCATACGGATTCTTTCTGCTGATCCATGGGCTTGTATATTAACAAACAGATAAGCTGAGCCCAAACAAAAATGCCCGCAGAGCTGCGGGCATTGGGCAGTACAAATGGGATACTGCAAGAGAGACTTACCAGTTCAAGGTAAAACTCAGAACCTGGAAATCAATCGCTTCATTCTGCGGGTGGAGATTGGCATTCGAATAGTGGAACCAGCCATAAGCGACTTCGTACTGGTGTTTGGCTCCAAACTGAATACCGGCCACTGTACGAATCTCAAACTGGGTATGACCACCCATATTGATAGGTGACTTCAGCTTTTTCTCCAGATTTTTCTCAGACTGGTAACTGGCACCCACACCAAAGTCGAGAAAGGGTATAACGCTGGAAGATGACTTTGGCTGCAGACGAAAAACCGGTGAAAAACCGACGGCCCAGGCTTTGCCGGCACCATCCGGGCTTGGCTGGTCTTTGGCAGACAGATGACTGCGCCAGTTGCTGAAGCCCAGATCAAAATAACCGTCCAGTCTCAGGCT
Source organism: Sansalvadorimonas sp. (assembly GCA_965221135.1). Lineage (GTDB taxonomy): Bacteria > Pseudomonadota > Gammaproteobacteria > Pseudomonadales > Endozoicomonadaceae > Sansalvadorimonas. The sequence continues at coordinate 319,783 of CBDCRZ010000103.1, read as the reverse complement.
GGAGGAGTTGGGAAGAAAGTCTTTATCCCAGTTCCAGCGCAGACTCATACGGGTATTGCTGATATTGGCTTTATTACTGAGATTCTTGCCGTAGGAGGCTGAGGCTCCATCGGGCGTAAGATCCAGACCATGACTATTGAAAGGAAGAACTAACGCTGCACATAACGCAGCACCACTCATAACACGACTTAATACACCATTCATACAACGGCTCATATCCTACTCCTTGGAACAACAACACATCTGAGAGTGTTATCGCCGGAATGGACATGAGCATAAGAGCGAAAGTACTAGGCGACTTGTGGCTTTGGTATCGGTTTTTTGACAGGCGGAGTTGAGGTCTGAACCGAGCCCTGAATTGCGTTGTCAGGCGCTTGGGGTGAAGGGTTTCCTGCCGTTTCTTGAGGCCGTAGCTCAGATTCGTAAAACGCCAGAATATTTTCGCATGTCATAGAAAGGTGGCTGAAAAAACTGCCATTTATCTGGGTTTTGTCGAAAAGGCAGGTCTGGAACTGCTGAAACAGCAGACTGTCGACCGGTTCCGGGTTTTGCCAGAAGTCATCCAGTGAGCATTGGGAGGTTAGCCCGGGCATGTCGTACATAGCGGTTCCCATCGTTTTGACAGGGATATTATGCAGGAGCGCAGATGGCCCGACAGTACTGTTTACTGTGACCACACCAAGGCAATGGTTGTAGGTTTTGGGAAGCCTTATATCATGGCAGTAGATAACCCTGTGCTCAATACCAAGTGTTTTTGCCGTATTGGATATGATCTGACCATGGTGGGTATAGCCCCTGTCCATGGGGTGATGCTTGATCACCAGGATTGTGTCACCGGAGGCATGGTCTGCAAATGATTGCATTGTCTCGGTAATAAACTGTTCAACTGAGGCATAAGGCGAGTGATAAATCAGTTGGCTGTCATCGTGTACCTGCAAAGCGACCAGATAAAACTGTTTGCTTAATTCCTGGCGGAGGCGATATTCAATCGTTCTGTCGCGCTTCTTATATAACTGCTTGCGAGCAAATCCTTTTAACCATTTCGTGCCTTCGACGACTGGGTTAAAACTTCGATGATGTCGATAGTAAGGAAATTGATAGCTCGATAGGTATGCCGTCCAGTAATAGAGAGATGCAGCAATGAACCTTTCCCACATGGTTGACTTGATTGAGATAGCAGACAGGCATTTATGGGGGGTAATCTGTGCAAGTGTTCTGGAGTCAAGAGGTAATGCACTGAATGCATTCACTCCATGACGTTCAAGTGTAATGGTATTGGGCCTCAGGTAGCCCTCCTCAAACACATAAACAGCAACACCAAGCTCGGCACAGATGATTTTGGTCATATGATGGTAATAGCGGCAGTCTCCCATCAGAAAAACCGCAGAGATGTTGTTGTTTTTTAAATAGGATCGGATAAAAGGCAGCCAGCGTTCAGGCTTTCCTGTGTAATCAACACTGTTGTCAGCACCACCATAAAATCGATCGCCTGCATTGAAGTGGATACGGTGAGTCGTATATCCACAATGGCTAAAACACTTTGCCAGCTTATTGAAAAAAGACCCTAAAGGCCCCTGAAGAAAAAGCAGGTTATATTTTTTATTATTTGATAGTTGGATAGGCATTAAAAATACAAACTTAAAAACAGTAGGTGATCCTACAGGAGTTATATTAAAAAATCGTTTCTAATAAAAATTTGAGCTTTCTTTTTTTACGGGAGAACCATTTACCCAAAGCGGTTGTATGTTGGTCCAGACTGTTACGCTCATTGCTTAGGGAACGAATCATACTCTCAGGTGTTGTAAAGCGGCCGGTTCTCCAATTGATATACCGCGGATAATGAGCAAGGGCGATAAATACAAGTTCAGGAAGGGAGCGTTGTGCCATACGACGTGTACATTGTATATGATCTGCTGTCAGCCCCCAGCCAGCATAGAAAGGCAGTCCCCAGCAATGAACCTCCTTCCCCTGCAGCAGAGCTTCAAACCCTGACAGCGAACTCATTACATGAACTTCATCACACTGCTCGATACAGTCAAAAATATCGATATCTGTCACAATGGCATCAGCCCACTGCAGGACTTCCTGTTCAGGAATATGACCTGAACGACCAGCCTGAATGACATCCGGGTGAGGTTTATAAACAACATAGGTATTCTGGTCTTTCAATGCCATATTAACGTGTTTCAGTAGTGCCTTATTACTTGAAACATTCGGGCTGCCGTACTGAAGAGAGGCGTCACTATCGACCTGGCCCGTGATAAGAATCTTTCGCTGACCGGGTGCAGCGCCCTGAAATGCATCAGCCGAAGAGGAGGCGGAGAGGTTGTACTTGCTCACTCGGTTAGAGAGGTAGAGTGAGATAAGATTTTGTCCCCTTCGAAGTTCTGTCTCAGAAAGGTTTAAGGTATTGAGGGCTGATTCAAGGTCACTCGTTTGCTGAGCGTTGTAATAGATACCTCGTTTGTCCAAAACCAGTGAACCAGGGCGACGTAATTCAGCACCCAGGCCGCAGGAGCGAATAAACCCATCTTCCATTCGCCAGATGGGCACATCTAAAGATGTTTTGATTTCAGCCATTCCCCAAACAAGCACTCCGTCTTCCGATGTGAGGCGTTTATTCAGTGCTTTATGGTTTCTAAGGAAAATGACTCGTTCAGCAAGACCCTGCGTGAAGCGATTGATAAAAGCACGTTTCCAGAGACTAAAGCCAATAGCATAGAGTGTTTTGACTTGTTGTTTCTGATACTGGCGCTGGAGAATAATCAGGTCCAGTACATCCTCCAGTTCACATCGCTCGTGGGTTTCTGGATTGATGTAGCGCGTGTACTTGAGGCACGCCGCTGCAAAGAGGCTCTCAATGGTATGTTTCTGAGTTCTGCGGGGGCAGGGGATGCGGTCATCGGTGAGTCCCCAGCCGCTGTAAAAAGGTACGCCAAAACACACGACTTCTTTCTTATGCCAGAGGGCTTCAAAGCCGAGCTGTGAAGTGACGACATACACTTTCTCAAAATAGGGGAAAAGTGATTGAGCATTCACTTTTTCTGATAAAACATGAAGCCTTGGATGTTCTGGAAGATTGTTGCCGAGATAGCCCTTTTTGGTACCCAGTACTACATCCGGGTGAACCTTCACCCAAACATCAGATTCAGGATTTTCAGTTAAAGCCGCTTTCAACATTTGCTGGAAGCTGTTCTCGTCGGCCATGCCATAGAGAACTGAGCAATCTCCATAGGTCTGGTCAATAACCAGCACATTGTTCCGGGATTGGGTGTTCAGTTCAAAAGTAGTGACAGGCTCATGGTTGTATTTGCTGATGCTTTGCTGGCAGATAATGTGCAATAAGCTCTGTGAAGGGTCTATATACTCTGGTATTGCCCATTCAGGATTATTGAGAAGGTTCTCTAAATCGGATGGTGCAGTAGCATCGTAGTAAATACTGGTTTTATCCACTATCAGAGAAAAGCGTGTATCACCCAAAGCCGGGTGGCCAAGGTAGCTGATATAACCGTCTTCGAGATGCCAGAAAGGAATGTTTTTACGACCTGCATACAAGCGGGCTTTTTGGGTGTTGGCTTTCTTTCCCCAGCCCAGAATCGCATCAGCCGATGAGTGTTTACAGGATGAACCTCTACTGATGGTGCTGAAGAAGGGAAGGGCAGGTCCTATCACTGGGCACCCTAATAGGGGCTCAAGCTCATCTGCCTGACAGATACCACGGGAAAAAGAGACTAGAAACTGACCCAACAGTAATATCCTATATATTTTTCAATAAGCTAGAAAGGAAAAGAGATTTTCCAGTTAAAAGGTTGCCATACACTTCGACAACCTCAGTGGCAACGGAGGCATATTTGAAGGAATGAAATGTCATACAGGTGTTGCGGGCCTGGTATTTTCAAGAAGTGATTGTGAAGAGTAACAGGGAAGACACCATGCAATATATTGAGATTAATCAGGCCAAACGATTTGGAAAGCCCTGCATCATAGGTACACGCATAACGGTTACCGATAGTCTGGAAATGCTGGCAAGTGGCATGACTCAGGCAGATATACTGGAAGAGCCCCAAATCTTCTACCTGAACAGATCATTGCTGCGTTACTTTACGCTGTCAAACAGTTGCCTGGGGTTGCCTGATGTTATTACTTTACGAAAACCTTTCACCAGGGTTGGCCGCGCGTACGAATACACAAATATTTCCCTGGATGTATATCGCCTGCCGATCAAAGCAGATTGGTTTTTTTATAAAAGTCAATAAGCCTTTTTGTGAGCCATCCATATTCTGGTCGACGTCTTCATTTTCCAGAGCTCTATGAATCGTGTTACCCATCCTTTATCCCGTTCAAAACCCCACTGGTCGAATGCATATATGTTCCAGATAACATTCTGAGTTCCAGATAACATTCTGAGCAAAGACTCTGTGCTCATAAAGGGCAAGAGTGCACCCAGTATTTTTGGAGTGAGAGATTTGCACATTAAAATAGAGTTGGGTGTATTGCCAGGGAACACCCTATGGGGGCCAGACGCTCTATCTTGAGAACAGTGCGTAACATAAGTTATTTCAGCTTGGAGAGTATAAGACTGAGTGTTTCCTGCTGCAGAACCAGACTGTTCTCGATTCTAGAAAGTCGCTTGTCTTGTTCATCAAAGCGCTTGTCTTGTATATCAAAGCGCTTGTCTTGTTCATCAAAGCGCTTGTCTTGTATATCAAAGCGCTTGTCTTGTTCATCAAAGCGCTTGTCTTGTTCATCAAAGCGCTTGTCTTGTATATCAAAGTGCTTGTCTTGTATATCAAAGCGCTTGTCTTGTTCATCAAAGCGCTTGTCTTGTTCATCAAAGCGCTTGTCTTGTATATCAAAGTGCTTGTCTTGTATATCAAAGCGCTTGTCTTGTTCATCAAAGCGCTTGTCTTGTTCATCAAAGCGCTTGTCTTGTATATCAAAGTGCTTGTCTTGTATATCAAAGCGCTTGTCTTGTGCATCAAAGCGCTTGTCTTGTTCATCAAAGCGCTTGTTTTGCTCATCAAAGCGCTGGTGCATTTCCCCACGGGTTTTACTGGCAAAACTGACGACACCAGTTAGCATATCCCTTATGTGGTCAAGCTCAGTATCGGGTATGCGCTCTGTTTTTAAACCCATGGTTTACCTCTTGGGTGGATTGACTGAGCAAGAAATCATAGCACATTGTCACTCACTGTTTGAAAACTTGAGTCGCAGAGGATTAAGGCAGAAAAAATGAGTTTTCAAGATTGAGTATGCACGATAAGAACTGACCACGGAGCCAGAAAAAAACACAGGCTAGAAACTGACCTAACCGCAATATCCTACAATTTTGACAAAGTTAGAGAGGAAAGAAACTTTCCGGTTTAAGGCTACCACTAACTTCGCCAAGCTCAGCGCAAACAGTGGCATATTTGAACAGTGGCATATTTGAAGGATTGAAATGCAGGGAAAAAGCATGAAAGCCCGCACCACCTCTGGCCTCAGGCATCACTCAAGATCGGAGCACCCGCCATAACCTGGCTCAAATACTCCGTACTCATGGCCGATCGTCTCATTTTCCGTTTAATACCTCCTTTGAATGTTTTTTCATTCTTTAGAAGGTTGAGTGCTATGTGCCTGAATCCAGCCAGAATTTCTGCACCATCATCTCACCGGATACGGCAGTCATCTTCAGACATCGCAACATCAAGGACATAGTGCAAACTGTTCTCTATGCCCCAATGCTCCTGAGTGCTTGTGGCCAGTTTTTTTTGCCGTTAACTCAGCAGAACTGATGTAGTACCGAACGCTCACATTCTCAATATTTTGCGGCGTGTTTCCTTCCTGCCGAAAAGCGATAACAGCTCCCAGTGTACGCATCCCTTTCCAGTCAAATGAGAGGTTAACGAACTCATCAAACAGGGCACTCACAACAGGAATGCGATGCTCATCACGACCACGATTCTTCTCTTTCGTTTCCTATACAGATTCGTAGGAGCCTGCCAGGATTTTGCTGATCGGAAAGTGTTCTTCGAAAGCATTATGCAGCTTTGGCTGGTTGCCTTTAACTGCCAGAAGGTAATCCCCCTCTTTCTCGACAATCTGCTTCGCAATCGCTCTCTGACAGCCCATAGCGTCAATGGTGACAAGACTTTTCTTGATGTCCAGAAGTTTTATCAATTCCGGGATGGCTGTAATTTCGTTACTTTTCGCTTCCGTTTTGGTCTGAGCCAGTACAACACCATTTTCTGTACAAAATGCACTCACCATATGGAGGGGATCACGGTCTCTGCTCTTGTCATAAGAGCTTCTGAGCGTCTTCCCATCTATGGCAATAACTGTCTGATCCTTTGCTTCGTGGCAGTCTTTCATCCAGTCCGAAAAGCACTTATGGAAGTGTTTGGGATTCACTGCGCTGACCACTCGTGCGATGGTGTCTTGAGAGGGAATACCGTTTTCAAAATCGCCGAGTGTTGTTAGCCAGTCTTCGCGTACATTTCCAAAGTCTTCAATATCCTCCCAGCTCTCTGACCCGCTGATAACGGCACAGATCATTAGCAAAAGAATATCCGTGAGTTTATGGTCTATTTTCCACGACTGGCGATAATCTTTAAGAATAGAAAGATGATTAATCAAGCTGAATGCGTTCACTTCAATGTGGCTCATTATTCGTCATTTGACGTATAAGGCCACAGGTGTATGGTAAGAGGAACTCGAAATTTAATACATTATGCGAGCCCGGTGATAGCGCGGGCTTTCATGCTTTTTCCCTGCTATGGGGGCCAGGCGCTCTACCTTGAGAACAGTGCGTAACATAAATTATTTCAGTTTGGAGAGTATAAGGCTGAGTGTTTCCTGCTGCAGAACCAGACTGTTCTCGATTCTAGAAAGTCGCTTGTCTTGTTCATCAAAGCGTTTGTCTTGTTCATTAAAGCGGTGGTGCATTTCCCCACGGGTTTTACTGGCAAAACTGACGACACCAGTTAGCGTATCCCTTATGTGGTCAAGCTCAGTATCGGGTATGCGTTCTGTTTTTAAACTCATGGTTTACCTCTTGGGTGGATTGACTGAGCAAGAAATCATAGCACATTGTCACACACTGTTTGAAAACTTGAGTCGCAGAGGATTAAGACAGAAAAAATGAGTTTTCAAGATTGAGTATGCACGGTAAGAACTGACCACGGAGCCAGAAAAAAACACAGGCTAGAAACTGACCTAACCGCAATATCCTACAATTTTGACAAAGTTAGAGAGGAAAGAAGCTTTCCGGTTTAAGGCTACCACTAACTTCGCCAAGCTCAGCGCAAACAGTGGCATATTTGAACAGTGGCATATTTGAAGGATTGAAATGCAGGGAAAAAGCATGAAAGCCCGCACCATCACTGGCCTCAGGCATCACTCAAGATCGGAGCGCCCGCCATAACCTGGCTCAAATACTCCGTACTCATGGCCGATCGTCTCATTTTCCGTTTAATACCTCCTTTGAATGTTTTTTCATTCTTTAGAAGGTTGAGTGCTATGTGCCTGAATCCAGCCAGAATTTCTGCACCATCATCTCACCGGATACGGCAGTCATCTTCAGACATCGCAACATCAAGAACATAGTGCAAACTGTTCTCTATGCCCCAATGCTCCTGAGTGCTTGTGGCCAGTTTTTTTGCCGTTAACTCAGCAGAACTGATGTAGTACCGAACGCTCACATTCTCAATATTTTGCGGCGTGTTTCCTTCCTGCCGAAAAGCGATAACAGCTCCCAGTGTACGCATCCCTTTCCAGTCAAATGAGAGGTTAACGAACTCATGAAACAGGGCACTCACAACAGGAATGCGATGCTCATCACGACCACGATTCTTCTCTTTCGTTTCCTATACAGATTCGTAGGAGCCTGGCAGGATTTTGCTGATCGGAAAGTGTTCTTCGAAAGCATTATGCAGCTTTGGCTGGTTGCCTTTAACTGCCAGAAGGTAATCCCCCTCTTTCTCGACAATCTGCTTCGCAATCGCTCTCTGACAGCCCATAGCGTCAATGGTGACAAGACTTTTCTTGATGTCCAGAAGTTTTATCAATTCCGGGATGGCTGTAATTTCGTTACTTTTCGCTTCCGTTTTGGTCTGAGCCAGTACAACACCATTTTCTGTACAAAATGCACTCACCATATGGAGGGGATCACGGTCTCTGCTCTTGTCATAAGAGCTTCTGAGCGTCTTCCCATCTATGGCAATAACTGTCTGATCCTTTGCTTCGTGGCAGTCTTTCATCCAGTCCGAAAAGCATTTATGGAAGTGTTTGGGATTCACTGCGCTGACCACTCGTGCGATGGTGTCTTGAGAGGGAATACCGTTTTCAAAATCGCCGAGTGTTGTTAGCCAGTCTTCGCGTACATTTCCAAAGTCTTCAATATCCTCCCAGCTCTCTGACCCGCTGATAACGGCACAGATCATTAGCAAAAGAATATCCGTGAGTTTATGGTCTATTTTCCACGACTGGCGATAATCTTTAAGAATAGAAAGATGATTAATCAAGCTGAATGCGTTCACTTCAATGTGGCTCATTATTCGTCATTTGACGTATAAGACCACAGGTGTATGGTAAGAGGAGTACGAAATTTAATACATTATGCGAGCCCGGTGATAGCGCGGGCTTTCATGCTTTTTCCCTGCTATGGGGGCCAGGCGCTCTACCTTGAGAACAGTGCGTAACATAAATTATTTCAGCTTGGAGAGTATAAGACTGAGAGTTTCCTGCTGCAGAACCAGACTGTTCTCGATTCTAGAAAGTCGCTTGTCTTGTTCATCAAAGCGCTTGTCTTGTTCATCAAAGCGCTTGTCTTGTGTATCAAAGCGCTGGTGCATTTCCCCACGGGTTTTACTGGCAAAACTGACGACACCAGTTAGCGTATCCCTTATGTGGTCAAGCTCAGTATCGGGTATGCGCTCTGTTTTTAAACTCATGGTTTACCTCTTGGGTGGATTGACTGAGCAAGAAATCATAGCACATTGTCACACACTGTTTGAAAACTTGAGTCGCAGAGGATTAAGACAGAAAAAATGAGTTTTCAAGATTGAATATACACGGTAAGAACTGACCACGGAGCCAGGAAAAAACAGAGACTAGAAACTGACCCAGCCGCAACATCCTATATTTTTGTCAAAGTTAGAGAGGAAAGAAACTTTCCGGTTAAAGGCTGCTACGAATTTCGCCAAGCTCAGCGCAAACAGTGGCATATTTGAAGGATTGAAATGCTATATAAATGTTGCCAGCCTGGTATTTTCTGGAGGTGATTGTAAACAGTAACAGGGAAGACTCCATGCAATATATCGAGATTGATCAGGCTAAACGATTTGGAAAGCCTTACATCAAAGGTCCACGCATAACGGTTACCGATAGTCTGGAAATGCTGACAAGTGGCGTGACACAGACGGATATACTGGAAGAGCTCCCAAATCTTCTACCTGAGCAGATCACTGCTGCATTACTTTACGTTGGCAAACAGTTGCCCGGGGTTGGTCGGCCACTCAAAGCAGATTGGATTTTTTATAATACTCTATAAGCCTTTGTGTTGAAGCATCCATATTCTGGCAGACGTCTTCATTTTCAAGAGCACTATGAATAGTGTTGCCCATCTCTTTTCCCAGCTCAACGCCCCACTGGTCAAATGCATTAATGTTCCAGATAATACTCTGCACAAAGACTCTGTGCTCATAAAGAGCAAGCAGTGCGCCCAGTGTTTTGGGCGTGAGTGATTCACACATTAAAATAGTGCTGGGCTTATTGCCGGGAATGCAGGGAAAAAGCATGAAAGCCCGCACCACCGCTGGCCTAAGGCATCACTCAATATAGGAGCACCCGCCATAACTTGGCTCAAATACTCCGTTCTCATGGCCGATCGTCTCATTTTCCGTTTAATACCTCCTTTGAATGTTTTTTCATTCTTCAGAAGGTTCAGCGCAATGTGCCTGAATCCAGCCAGAATTTCTGCTCCATTATCTCGCCGGATACGGCAGTCATCTTCAGACATCGCAACATCAAGAACATAGTGCAAACTGTTCTCTATGCCCCAATGCTCCCGAGTGCTTGTGGCCAGTTTTTTTGCCGTTAACTCAGCAGAACTGATGTAGTACCGAACGCTCACATTCTCAATATTTTGCGGCGTGTTTCCTTCCTGCCGAAAAGCGATAACAGCTCCCAGTGTGCGCATCCCTTTCCAGTCAAATGAGAGGTTAACGAACTCATCAAACAGGGCACTCACAACATGAATGCGATGCTCATCACGACCACGATTCTTCTCTTTCGTTTCCTATACAGATTCGTAGGAGCCTGCCAGGATTTTGCTGATCGGAAAGTGTTCTTCGAAAGCATTATGCAGCTTTGGCTGTTTGCCTTTAACTGCCAGAAGGTAATCCCCCTCTTTCTCGACAATCTGCTTCGCAATCGCTCTCTGACAGCCCATAGCGTCAATGGTGACAAGACTTTTCTTGATGTCCAGAAGTTTTATCAATTCCGGGATGGCTGTAATTTCGTTACTTTTCGCTTCCGTTTTGGTCTGAGCCAGTACAACACCATTTTCTGTACAAAATGCACTCACCATATGGAGGGGATCACGGTCTCTGCTCTTGTCATAAGAGCTTCTGAGCGTCTTCCCATAAATGGCAATAACTATCTGATCCTTTGGCAGTCTTTCATCCAGTCCGAAAAGCACTTCTGGAATTGCTTGGGATTCACTGCGCTGATCACTCGTGCGATGGTGTCTTGAGAGGGAATACCGTTTTCAAAATCGCCGAGTGTTTTTAGCCAGTCTTGGTGTACTTTTCCAAAGTCTTCAGTATCTTCCCAACTCTCTGACCCGCTGATAACGGCACAGATCATCAGCAAAAGAATATCCGTGAGTTTATGGTCTATTTTCCACGACTGGCGATAATCTTTAAGAATAGAAAGATGATTAATCAAGCTGAATGCGTTCACTTCAATGTGGCTCATTATTCGGCATTTGACGTATAAGACCACAGGTGTATGGTAAGGGGAACTCGAAATTTTAAGTATTATGCGAGCCCAGTGATAGTGCGGGCTTTCATGCTTTTTCCCTGACTATGTCATATCCTTAAAAAACTGAACTGGTTTAAGAATCAGTTTACGCAGCTTGCGTTTAAAGCCTCCAGGTGAGCGATAAACCCCTTCTTTCCATGAGAACAACCCAGGGTAGTGTTTCACATTCAGGCCAGCCTCCTTCATTAGTGATAAAATCCAGTCCGAAAAATCGGGTATTTTCTGTCTTGAAGACCAAGGTTCTATGCCATCACAGAGATGACTATTATCAGAAACGAGAAGACGCGTGAAGAATGCCTCATTCAGCCGCCTTTTTCTATGATAAAGACGAGCCAGGGGTCTTTTATGCCACTGGTGAACCAGAAAACATTTATTCAAAAAATGAGGTAAAGCATAAAAACTGTAATACTGCCTAAAGCCCTTATAATGCCCAGGGAATTGATGCTTCTCATCCACCTCGTAGTCAAAAGGTTTTTTTCCTATGGGGTAGTAGGAAGAGAGGCGATGAATCAGCTCAAAGTCTTCACAACCATGGCCTGAAAACTCACGTCTAAAACATCCAATTTTCTCAAACCATTCTCTGTTCACCAGTAAACAGCTACTGGCCAATGCAATACCATCTACATTCTCCAGCTCACCGCTGAGATAGGACTGCCAATACAGGTTATAGTCTGGCTTACACCCATCTAAAATACGTCCCGTAGCTTTTTCCGACAAATACAGGCAGGGAAACATGGCAAACGCATGCAGCCCTTCAATAGCCAGCTGCGTCTGATGCTCTGTTAATGATGCAACAAAACTTCGTGAGCAAAGTAAATCTGCATCACAGAAGAACAAATAGCCTCCACAGGCTTTTTCTACTGCCAGGTTGCGTATTGCTCCCGGGCTGAAGACCCCTCGTTGAGGTTGATGGTAATATTTAACATACGATAAACACTTTAGTTCAGAAACCAGTTCAGTTCTTTGTAACCGCGACACGTCAAAAATAACGAGTTCAAGATCTGGCTGTTCTTCAAAACAGGCAACCGTATTGAAAAGCCTCTGCAGGCAGGCTTTATCTCCTTTACGATAACTAAAGGGGATTATCACAGAAATAGATGGATGACCCATAGAAATAAGATCGAATTATTCGACAGTGACTGCCTTTGCCAGGTTACGAGGCTGGTCTATATCTGTGCCTTTCAACAAAGCTATATGGTACGACAATAGCTGCAGTGGCACAGTATAAATCAGAGGGGCAAGCCATTGGTGGAGGGCAGGCACAATAATGACATCCTCTGCATTTAAAGAGGCAGTATCGACCCCCTGCGCTGCTATCACGATCAGTTTGCCATCACGGGCCTGAACCTCCATCAGGTTGGATTTGGTCTTTTCCTGAAGGTCATCATTCGGTATCACAGCGACAACCGGCATTTGTTCATCGACTAAAGCAAGAGGGCCATGTTTCAGCTCTCCAGCAGCATAGGATTCCGCGTGAATATAGGATATTTCCTTTAACTTCAAAGCTCCTTCCATAGCAACAGGGTACATACTTCCTCGGCCCAGAAACAGCGCATGGTCTTTATCTGCAAAGAACTGAACTTTAGTCGCAATGGCATCATCCAGTTCCAGAATATGCTGCATATGGCCGGGTAATTTATGAAGCTCTGTGACGATTTCCTGCTCGCGGGATTCTGGCATACCATGTCGGCGACCTAGTACAGTCGCCAGTAATAAAAAGGCTGCTAACTGGCTTGTGAAGGCCTTGGTCGATGCTACACCGATCTCCGGGCCTGCGTGTGTCATCAAACTGAGCGTGGATTCCCTGACAAGAGAGCTGCCCGGCACATTACAGATAACCAGCGAACCGATACAGCGAGGGTTCACTTTAAGATTGCGTAGCGCAGCCAGTGTATCCGCGGTTTCACCAGACTGAGATACGGTTACGAGCAGAGTATCTTCAGGAATAACAGTCGTGCGGTAACGGAACTCACTGGCAATTTCGACAGTGCAAGTTATACCTGCAATTTCTTCTAACCAGTAACGAGCAACCATGCCAGCATGATAACTTGTACCACAGGCAATAATCTGAACGTGTTTTGCCTGATCAAAAAGGGCAGGAGCATCTACACCAAAAGATGACTCCAGCACCTTGTTATGGGTAATACGCCCCTCAAGCACATCAGACATAACCTGCACCTGCTCATGAATCTCTTTATGCATGTAATGCTTGTATTCACCTTTGTCTGCATGCATACCATGCATAGCAAAATGATGGGTTTCACGAGTCACTGGTTGATTGTTCATATCCCAGACAGTTAACCCATCAAAACGTATATCTGCAAGATCACCTTCTTCCAGATACATAAAATGATCTGTAACAGGTAGAAGCGCAAGTTGGTCCGAAGCCAGGTAATGGCCTTCATCCGTCACACCAATAACTAAAGGGCTACCATGACGGGCGGCAATAATACGGTTAGGCTCTGATGCTTTAATTACGCCCAGAGCATAGGCACCTTCCAGTTGACCCAGGATGGACCTCACTGAAGCCAGCAATTCCCCTTTACGGTTCCATGCCCGCTTGATGAGGTGGGCAATAACTTCTGTATCTGTATCCGACTCGAATACAAACCCTTCAGCTTGCAGTTCTGCCTTGAGCTGAGCATGATTTTCAATAATGCCATTGTGAACAATCGCTAGATTTTCACCGGACATATGTGGGTGAGCATTGGCAATACTGGGGGCACCATGGGTTGCCCAGCGAGTGTGGGCGATACCGATATTGCCCTGGGCTGGCGTTTCTTTGACAACGCTTTCCAGCTCAGACACCTTGCCGAGTGCACGACGGCGCTGGACATCCCCAGACTCGTCAATCACAGCAATACCTGCTGAGTCGTAGCCTCGATATTCAAGACGCTTCAAGCCGGTAACAAGAGTAGGAGTGATATTAGATTGCGCTATTGCGCCTACGATTCCGCACATAATTATATTTTATTATTGAGAAAGGAGAATGAATCGACCAGTTTGGTATTTTTACCAAGCAGTACCGGAGAGTGGTTTTATGCAAAAGCTGACCGTGAAAAAGAAGGTGTTCATACCTCTGGCGATATGTGCAAAACAGGAACTTAAGCCCAGGGAAACACTAAGAGGTTTCTAACAGGGCTGAGTAGCTCAACTTGTTAAAAGTAAGATCTATGTAAGAGATACCCAAAGTGGCATTTCCGAATTAATTTGTCATTTCTGTATTGAATCAGCTATTTAAATCGGGAGTGAATAAGACTGAGTGTTCTCGATACCAGAAAAACTTTCCTGAACTTCGTACTTGAGCTGGCTTAGTACCTTATCCTTTTGATCAATACGCTTGTACATCTCCCCAGGGTTTTTACTAGCAAAACTAACGATACCTGAAAACATATCCTTATATGATATGTTCACTGATGGGCTTATGTTTAGTTTTAAATCTCATGTTTGCATTTTGGGGGGGAAGTGCGAGCAAAATATCATAGCATATTGATATTCACCGTAAGAGCAGACTTAAAATCTGCTTTAACGCAGTTATGCCGGGTCTAAGGTTTGAGTTTGTGTCAGGTGCATGCTAATAGAAACTAAAAAATATGACCTATTGCTAACCTGGTAATAGGTCATATTTTTCCTGTCAGACAGTGCCCTCCATTGATTGTTCCCAAACACTGACCCCGTAAATTATAGTACCCCAAGAGGGCGGGTCACCTCAAAGAGAACTTGATAATTCAAAGAGATGACCATAAATGCAAACACATAGTACTGGGCGTTGTTTTTTATGATATGAACAGCTAGTTCATATGAGTTTCTAGAAAACTCATATGGTATAATCAATAGCAGTTTTTAGTAATTCGTTATCTATTTCTTGGTCAATTACGATATCGCCGATTTTGTGGATCCTTGATAGTAAATTGAAGAACGAAATGGTTTCTTCCAGTTTTTCACCCCGAACATCTGCTCCAACAGAAAAAAAGAAACTGTTATCAGTTGCTATGAACGATCTATTAAGTCCTGTTTCTGTAAGAGTGAGGTAGTCCTTAACGAATACAATATCGCTGATTTCATCGTGGTGATTAAAGCTTTCATCCATCCATGATACTATGGAAGTATTACGGTACGACATTGCATAATCAAAATCATTCTTTTTGCAAAAAGAAATAACCTCGTTCAGTTTTTGCTTGTCAGAAAAAATATACATTTTATTTTTTCTGTAATTTCTTCCTGAAAGTATAGATTTCCAGTTTTGAGAAACCTGTTCGATTGAAAAGTTGTCGATAGTATGATTTCTTGAAGCTTCTGAATGAAATTTTAATTTCTCCTTGTTAGATGACAAATCAGATATTTTTTTAACTAGATCTGCATTGGTAGTATAACGGATTCCTGATTTTGGGTAATTGTCTACAACAAATCTAGCGCCAATTTTTGTTGAATACATATGGTTGGGGAATAATGTAATTGCACCTAGAGCTTTGGCATCGTTTAAGCAGTAGCTGAAAGTTTCACCGTTGGATACAAAAATAAAAAACATTGTTTGAGACATTATGTTCCAATACTCTTCGCTTGAATATGGTGGCACAAGAACTTGTATCTCAAATCTGTCCATTAAGTCCGTAGTTTTTAGTTCTTCTAGGATATGGTCAATTGCATCATTGTTTTTAGTGGCACGCCCCTCTGGGGCCTTCACGAATGTAATATATTTTCTATCGTGTAAAGGTTTTCCAAAAGATAATAATTCTGTGTCTATCCCTAGTTCGAATTCTTCTACCTTCGATGTAATACAGTTCGGCGATGAGTAGAGTTCTCGGTCTGTTTTTGCAGTGTGCCTTAAAAGAGTATGATTAAAATAAATGTCATGAATGTTATCATCAGTTAAAAAATCTTTAGTGGTACTCCATGTACCCTCTGTACCAAATATTAATCGGGCATTTATTTTATTGTTCTCAAAGAAAGCCATTAATTCTGCAAGGATTGAAAATGTTTTTTTGCTTGCATTTTGATGAATGATTACGTAATCACATTCATTTAGGGCGTTTTTTAAGCTGTCAGAAAATTCAGTGCAGAAATAATGTGTGATTTCGTATTGCTCAGAAAGAAGTTCTAGAGCTTGATAGTTTGATATGTTAAGCCTGGCTGTAGAGTTTGCCCTTGCTGGCCAGTGCTTAGATTTGTAAAAATCAATTTCATTTATTGAAAGGCTCTCAAGTGATTTAATTGTTTTAATTATAACGTCAAAATAAACAGAAAAAACTTTTGGTTTGTTCATTGTAAGTGCCCTTAATGTTTTTGGGTCATTAAAATTTCAAACCTTGCTGGTTTGATTGATGATATAGGCTTTAATAATGTTTCTGGTAGGTGTGTTCTGTATTTGGTTATCTTTGGGGGGGTGTTTTTTTTCATTTAACTAATAGACATGTGCATCTATTTTATTAACGCTGGTGGACATGGGAATATTCTTTTTTTGTGTGTTAGTGGAATATATGGTGACGCACCAGAAACTATTTTTTTGTGCCATTTTTTAAACGATGACTGATATTTTTTTCTGTGACCTACAACCCCAAGAAGAGGGTCAAGGCTAAATTCACCATGTGACGTTAACGACCTGTCATGATAGCTGGCTATATATAAAGGCTTTTCAATAACTTCTAACTTTGAAGATGTGGCGGCCTCAATTCTATTGATTAGTTCACTGTCTGCAGATGTTCTTACTGAATCAAAGAAACCTAAAGTATCAATAAGACTTTTACGTATCATTAAAGTAATAAATGCTTTTCTGCAAAATTCACTGTTTTGGAAATGAGCAAGGCTAGAGGGGTTAACTCTTAAATATCTAGTAATTACAGCATGTACTTTTTTGTTTTTGGTAAGAGTGGTGAATTGTTCAGTCAGTCTGTTAGGGTGTGACCAATCATCAGAATCTTGGAAAGTAATATAATTCCCTTTCGCTAATTTAATTCCTATATTTTTAGCCCTATATGTGCCGGAATTCTGTTTTAATCGTTTTAATTTTATTCGTTTGTCTTTTTTGTTTCTAACAAATTTTGCAAGCTTTCTGTAAGAGTTTGATTCACTATGGTCATCAATAATTATTAGTTCAATATTGCAGTATGTCTGGTCTAGTATTGATTGTATAGAAGCGGTCGTATGTTCGGCCCAGCCGAAATTTGTCATAATTACCGAAACTAAAGGTTCAGTTTTAAGTATGTTGACGGTTGCTGTTGATTTAAGGTTGGCAACGGAAAACGAGTGTGTTGATTTATCAAGGCTGGAAAAACAACGTTGATTATTAGGGAATATACTGGAGAATAATTTAAAAGAATCTTGATGTTTTCCAGATAGTCGTGCTGAATTAGACAGTAGCAGTAATCGTTCGATTCTTCCTTTGTCTGTAGCATTAAAAATATCGCAGTTTTCATTTAAATATTTATCTGCTTCATTATACATGCCGAGTTTTAATAATAAATAAGCACGATGTTTTGCGAATAATATATTGCTATCAAGTTTATTTTTTGTAATCAGTGTAAGGCAGGAAGAGTAGTCATTGCTAACGACAGTTTTTAATAATATATAGAAGAGAGAATTTCGTTTGCTAACTTTTAGGTTTGTTGCATGTGTAATTTCTTTTATAGCTTTCGTGTACTCTTTTCTTTCACAATATAAATAAGAAAGATAATAGTGAATGTCATTGTTTTCTTCACCTTCTGAGATCCTGCTTTTAAGATCACTTTCGATATTTTCTAATGTTGATTGACGAAAGTGTATTAAAGGTAACAGCGATTTGGAGTGTTGAGGGTTGTTTTTTACATAATTAAATGCAGATTCAAAATCCCATTCGTTAATATAGGTTTCGACAATAGATCTAGCCCACCGTTCTTTCTTGCTTTCTACCTGAAGCTTATATACCTGAAATGCATATTTTCTTGCTTCAAGAATTTTATTTTCTTTTTTATGAATGAAAAAATTCTGGATTAATATGATGATATCTGGAATTGAGTCTGGTGCGTTAGCTAATATTTTTTTTGCTTTAACTATATCATCACTGGCTCGTAGTGCACCAATGTAAAAGTTGAAAATCTGCTTGTGCTGTTTGTGTATTTCATCTAGGCGTTCGTATATGTCAATGATTACGTTATATTTACCACTATCAAATAGAGCCTTGACAGTTTTGCTGATCAGTATCGAAGATTTCCATTTATAGGCATTGTATGCAAGCTGACTAATAGCAAATTCACCTTTAGTACCAATTAATAACCTAATTAACAAGGAGCGGCTTGATGCTAATTTCAACTGATAGAAATCAGATTCAATTTCTTCGTATGTACATACATTTTCTGTCTTTCTAATAGTATTTAGTACAATGGAACTTTCATGGTTAGGTTGTTCAGTTGTGAAGCGAAGTAAGGATCTAATGTCAAAATTAGATATTTGTTTTCCAGACTCGGCAACAGTGGAAATTAATAAGGTAGTGTGATGGTTTGAAGGTTTTATATTTAGTTTATCAGTATTGGTAAGTACTTTTAATATTATTCTCTGAATGAGTGGGTCTCTGATACCTTTTTCTATTGTTCTGAAAACTAACCAGCTAATATCAGTATCTTGATAGGCTCCATGTGTTATATAAATTGAATAAAAACCTTTCAGTTTTCCTGCGATAGAGTGTGCTATTAGTTTCTCTTTTATAGACGAAATGCATTTTCTATTAGGAGAGATTGTAAGTACTGATTCCAGTAATGCCTGAATAGCAAGGTACCGCGTGTGTTTATACCCTTCATACCCTTTACGGGCAAGCTCTAAAGCATTGTGCCATTCAAAGTGCTCAATCTGTCGTAGGATGCCTTGATCGATATTTTCTTTTTGTCTGATTCTTAAATTTAATGATTGAACTATGCAGTCGAATGCTCTTTTATGATCGCCAGTTTTTGAGTGATGCTCAAATGCTTTATTTAATAAAGTGATTATTCGCGGTTTTGTTAATATTTTTTTTGCTGCTTTGATTTTTATTGCAGAGTGATATTCTTCATGTGATATTAACTGGTGTATTAAGTGATAATTTTCATTTGAGTATATTGTGTTTAGTTTTTTCTTTATCTCTTTTGTTTTTCTTATTTCCTTGAGATTTATTCTAAAATTAATATTCACTTTAAATACCAAATAAAACAACTCTGCGATAAGCAAAGTTGTTTGAAATTATTATTCATGAAAGTTATAGGCGGCCATCAACTTGATGTACAGGTAAAACACCCTTGACATCAAATATAATACGTTCATCTTTAGCGAACTGCTCTATCTTTTTGTTGTAATTCTTAACAAAACGCTCATGATTAACTGCAAATATAATTGCATCGTAAGCATTGTCGTGAGGTTTGTTAATTAGATCGCGGCCGTACTCTTCCCAGCATTCTTGACTGTTCGCCCAAGGGTCATATACATCAACTGTTGAATTATGCGCTTCCAGTTGCTGTACAAGGTTCTCAACCTGCGTATTACGAACATCAGGGCAATTCTCTTTGAAAGTGTAACCCAGGACGAGTATTCGGGAGCCTACCACATGGATTCGCTTACTGTTCATCAGACGGACAACCTTACTGGCTACGTATGCAGACATTCCTTCGTTAATACGACGGCCTGATAGAATGACCTGCGGGTAGTAGCCTACAGATTCTGCTTTATGAGCCAGGTAATAGGGATCGACACCGATACAGTGACCGCCTACAAGCCCTGGTTGCATTTTGATGAAATTCCATTTAGTCCCGGCAGCTGAAAGTACATCATTTGTGTCTATTTTGAGACGGTCGAAAATTAGTGCTAGCTCATTGACCAGAGCGATATTCACATCTCTTTGGGTGTTTTCAATAACTTTCGCCGTCTCTGCAACTTTTATAGAAGTCGCTTTATGAGTACCTGCCGTAATAATCAAGTTATAAAGTTGATCTATATAGTCTGCTACTTCCGGGGTTGAACCTGATGTGATTTTTTTAATTGTGGTGACTGTATTTATCTTGTCACCCGGATTAATTCGTTCAGGGCTGTAGCCAGCAAAGAAATCTGTATTGAATTTTAAACCAGATACCTTTTCAACTTCTGGGATGGCATCTTCTTCAGTTGCTCCAGGATACACTGTGCTTTCGTATATTATGATATCACCTTTTTCTACGACTTCCCCAAGCATACGGCTTGCAGCTTTTACTGGGCTCATATCTGGAGTCTTAAATTCTGTGACTGGAGTAGGTACAGTTACTATATAAACGTTGCAGTCCCGAATGTCTTCAATGTTATTCGTTACGCTTAAAAGTTTAGATGAGCGCAACGCTTCCTCTGTTACTTCTAGAGTATTATCTTTGAAGTTTTTAAGATCATTAATACGTTTTGTATTAATATCAAAGCCAGTGGTATTAATTTTTTTTGCAAATTCAACAGCTAAAGGTAAACCTACATAGCCAAGGCCGATAATTGCTATTTTTGTATTTTCTATATTTTTCATTTTATTTTAAATGGTTGTTATTTTAATTTTTTAATAAAGTTGAGTATTTTTGAATCTATAAAGAATTGCTTTGGGTTGTTTATTAGCTTCCTTGCTTTTGGATTTTTTTTGAATTTTTCCGTTATTTTAGGAACTATGGATTTACCCCAGGGGTTGTTTTCTTGCACGAGATTATCCACTAGTTTACTTATGTTTTTGTAGCTTTGTTTTTCTTCATGAAGCCCATAAATCATATGTGGTGATGATTTAATCCATTGCGATTCATGTGCCAGGCAATACATTTTTATATTATTTCTTTTGCATATTACGGAAAATGCTGGATCTACTGCATATGGGTATGATTTCAATATACTGTAATCAATGTTACTGAGTATATCTGTATGAAACCCACTAACTCCTGTGCCTAGCAAATGGCATGGTTTGTCTTCTTTTATGTTTTCTGTGAATTTATAAAATTCTTTTCTATCAGATTTGAAATTAACAACTATATCTTTAAATAATACGCCATGATAACCAACAACAGCTGCTCTATGGTACTTTTCAATAGATTCAACTGTTTTTCTAACATAGTTATCCGGGTATATTATGTCGTCATCACAAGTAAGGTAAAAACCATTTACATATCCTAACCAGTGAAACTTAGCTTCAGCTCGACGAAGCCCCGTTTCATCCATTAAACATATTATTTTTTTTCTATTGATGTGTTCTTCAATTTCTTTTGGTATGCTTTTGTATTCATTCAAATATAAGAGAATATAGTCGGCCTGATTTATCAATGAGTTTATTGCTTCAATTAAACTGGTTCGTCTTGCTGGGTAGGTTGCAATTGCCACACAGGTTGACTTTTTGTTTGTTATAAGCTCAGTCCCATTTTTTGTTGTTCCAACTTTCTCAATGTTGAAATACTCAACTAGTTCTTTTTCTTTGATTTTTTTACTGCATTTGCTTGTTATTTTTAGAAGTAGCTTTTCTTGTTTCTCTTTTGTGAAAAAAATAGTAGATATTTCTTCGTTACTTTTTATGTCTCTATTGATTATCGGATTTTGATCTTTGTTTTTTCCAGTTAATTTAAGAGCGGTATATTTTTCTGATTTTGAAACTTTGATAATGCAACGATATACTGAGCGTTCGTCAACTACGATTGATTCTGGAAGTCGATTGATTTGCATTTGATAGTTTTTCCATTTCTTCCAGTGTTAGTATTTGCTTTTCAAGTTTAGGTGTTGGTTGTTCATGTGTTATATATGAAAAGCTATTGTATGGTGCTAATAGTATTTTTATGCGGGGTTAATGTTGAATTATTGCGATGACTGATGTTTAAGTTAATATGGTATTCTGTTTATGTCGTAGCGGGTTTATGTGTCAAACTTAGACTTACCATTTAGTGGTTAATATGATTCTTTTTCAATGGTAGTTAGTATTAGCTGCAAGTTGAAGTTCGTTATGGCTTTAAGCTTGGCTATTTTGTTAGATTTTATCATCAGAATTTTAAAGATTAAAACCTGTGCTCGAAGTTTAATTTATATGTTGCTGACTATCTTGGATAGCGGAGTCTGAAGATGCTTACAGACCAACAACGACAGCGGTACTCAAAGCCACCTTATAAATGGTATCGATTAGCTCACTGGTATATTGAAAGCTCTTCAAATCAACCTGTGGCATCACCATGATTTCGTCACCAGGGCGTACTGCTACCTGTTTCAAGCCACTTGAGAAGAAACTGTCTTCCTTTGTTACCTGGGTAACTGTTCCATCGGCGTGCATCAGGATTATACGGGATTGATCGGCTTTCTGGTTAAACCCACCGGCACTGGAGACATAGTCTTCAATAGATGCATCTTTGCGGAATACCATGGCGTTAGGGAACATAACTTCACCATGCACCTGAATAAGAACGGTTTGCCCCGGGATCACCAGTCTGTCGCCGTCTTTTAAAACAACATCATTTTTTAAAGGGTCACTCCCCAGAAGAACCTGGCCCCGAGGTTTCAGGTTGCGGGCACGATCAATGAACTTGAGAATGGAGTCTGCATCGGCTTTACGCAGTCTTGCTTCACCATCGGTTGAGCTGCGTGAAGACAGGGTGACCTGTTCGAGTTGCTGGAGAGATATATCCAGTACCTCTTTTTGTCTGGCGGCTACTTCCTTCCGAAACAGTTGAAGGCCGCATCGATATTGGAATGTTTGTTAGGCTGTACCTTTCCCATCAAGTCATTGATGGTGCTGCCATAGGGAAGAATATAGACAGCTTGCCCGCTGTGTTCGCCTTCGAGGCTGACGCTAATGGTTCCCGGGGTTTTATCAGAAACCACGGTGATCTCATCACCGTTGCTGATGATGACGCTGTCTGCTTCCGTTAAAGGAACATACTCAACATTACGTTTGGCCAGCTGATTACGGGCAATGCGTGCATGGGTGGCATCTGGCATGGCGCCGACCATTTGTAGTGCGTCTTTTAAGGAGATACTCGTTGTCAGAAAACTCGATCTGAACGGGGTTTTCAACCAGTCCATCGAAAATGGCGATGGATTGACGTGGGCTGACAACCAGGGTGTCACCATCCTGGAGTTGTACCTGTTCAATAGTGCCATTCAGCAGGAACTCATACAGATTAAATGAGGCACGTGCTTTGCCATTGCGCTTGAGCTCAATGTTGAGATAGCTGCCAGACTCCGGGCGTATACCGCCAGCATTGGCGAGAAAGGAGAGGGCGGAATCACTGGCAAATCCACCATAGAGACCGGGTCTTTTTACAAAACCGGTTACGAATAACTTGACTGGCTGGGTGGCGTTCAGGCTTGCGTAAAGATTGACGTTTCTTTGATAGACACTTCGTACTTTTTCTTCAACAACCTTGTTGAGGTCTTTGTTCGCAACCCCCTGCAAATTGACGGGGCCAACCTTTGGAATAAAGATATTACCCTGAGCATCTACAGTCAGATCTACAGAAACTTCATAGGCACCCCACATCTGCAGGGTAATCTTGTCACCAATAGCTATTCTGTAGTCCTGATTAAAGCCTTGAAAGGACACCTTCTGGAACCCACCAGCAAACAGGTTTTGGCCGAACACGGGGTGAACCGCCTTATCTTCGATTAAAGCCGGGCCTGCTGTACTTAGGTTATTTCAGCGTTGGACTTCTGTGGCTGGTTGGGGTTGTGTGTTGGCTGATGCAAAGCTAACAGCTGTGGTGAACACTGCGCCAAGTATTATTGTTGTGGCCTTGATGGTTGAGCGTAGCTTCATAGGTCTTAAACTCAGAATAAATATTTTTTATTGGTATTCGGTTTTTTATTTGATTGCTTTGTGGGCTGGTCACTACACCTTAGTCACGATGTTCTGCCACAGTGGCATAGGCCATTCGTGCCAGGCCAAACAACATAAGAAGTATGAGAAGGGCATTCGCCAGGCTGTAGAGTACGCGGGGATACTTCGCTTCCTCTGCTTTATAAGGGCTGACCACAACAACCAGCTGTTTTAGTTTTCGGCTGGCTTCTGTACGAGTCGTTTCCAGTGCCACAAGTGCAGATGAATACGCCTTGGTGGCAAGGTCAAGGTCAAGCTGTAGTTCCTGTTGCCGTGCAGCCAGATCGTTCAAACTGGTTGTACCACCATCGGTGAGTCGGCGCTTTTCGACACTAAGCTGCTTTTCCAGTGCAAGAATTCGTTGCTTGAGGGTTATGATTTCTGAGGAGCTGCTGTTCAGGTAGGAGCTCAGTGTTTGCAGCTCAGTCTTGTTACGAACCAGCTCAGCCTGTAATTCGTTAAGAACAATGTTCAGTGCCGCACCTTCATCTGAGGCACTGAGAAGCCCATGTTTATTTTGGAAGGTAATAATTTTACTGGTGGCTTCACGGAGTTTGCTTTCTTGTAGAGTGACTTCTTTTTGAACAAATTCCTGTTGCTCTGTCGCCATGGAATGGCTGATCTCATTCACAAAGGCTTCGCTTCGCTTGAGTATTAAACTGGCGAGTTTCTGTGCATATTCTGGTGTGTAACCCTGGATTTCCAGTTCAAGAAGGCCTGTGCTCTCATTGTGGCGAATAGTGGTATGTTCCTGATAATAATTCAGGAACTCATCATAGCTGGCATTTTGGTTTAAACCAGACAACCAGTCGGAGTGTTCACTGTAATGTTCTTTTAATTGCAGATTCTCCTGCAGCGTGTTGAGCATATCTGGAGAGTTAATAAAACTTTCCAGGATCTTTTGATCATTGCCAGCCTGTGAACCAACACCAAAGAGATTGAGACCTTCTGCTATTGAGCTGCCACCATCACTGCGCTCTATCATAAAGATTGCGGATGAAATATAACGATTTGGTGATATTAAAATGAAATAGCTGGCAATGATCAGGAAGGGAATAAGAACCATTGCAAGAAACCATCTTCCTGATTCTTTTCTATCAATAGTTTTCGGGTTAATCTCAATAAAGAGTTTTTATTGGCTTTATTTCTGCTTTCATTGTTCGCAGAAATTCTTTTTTCTATTGTGACTTCCAGATCTTTTATCGGTGTGCTGGTAGGTGCTTCAGACATAAGGAGAGAATCTATAGTAATTGTTATGCAGCGTTATAAGTGGAGATGGCTTCATCGATATTGTCATATATGTGAATGCTCTGGTCTTTAATAAACAGACCTACATCGCACTGCCGTTTTAGCTCATTCATGTTGTGTGACACAAAAAGAAAATTCGCTTTGCCTTTTTTTTCATCAAATACAGCTTTGCATTTTTCTTTAAATCGTTTGTCTCCAACGGCTGTGAGTTCATCGATTAGATAATAATCAAATTCAAAAGCCATACTGACGGCAAAAGAAAACTTTGAACGCATACCTGAGGAATAAGACTTGAGAGGTTGTTCAAAATAGTGACCCAGTTCAGAGAACTCCTGTATAAATCGAGTTTATCTCTGATTTCTTTACGGTTTGTCCGTAAATGCGACAGACAAACTCGGCGTTCTCCCTTCCTGACATGCTCCCCTGATATCCTGAAAGACCAAGTGGCCAGGAGATGTTTCCTTTAACTGTGATCTTTCCTTTATTGGGTTGGTCTACGCCTGCCAGCAGGTTCATTAGCGTTGACTTACCACTGCCATTGACACCAAAAACACCAATGTTTTTATCCATTGGAAGGTCAAGTGTTACATCGCGCAGTACATAGTGGGGGCCGCTTTTTGTGGGGTAGTATTTAGTGACGTTCTGAAGAGATATCATATACGCAGCATCCGTCTCCAGTTAGCGCGAAACATGAGCATACCCAGGGTCAAGGCGACGAGGGTGCTGAGTGCCAGATATTTTCTGCTGACCAGGGTGGTGTTATAAGACTCGGAAAATGCAGATCTCATAAACTCAAAGGTATGTAATAACGGGTTCCATAATAGAAAGTCATGGGTTGCTACCGGCATTTCATTGATTGAAAAGTAGGTGCCTGAAATAAACATAAGTGGACGCAGTATGGCAGGGATGAATTTGCCTGGTTCAGGGTAGAGTGTATTGACCACGCCGAGTGTTAGTCCTACCAAATGAGAAAAGGCTCAGAAGGATGAAAGGCTTCAATAAATATAAAGCTGTTAGCAATTTTAACTTCGTAGCCTATATGCCATGCGCCCAGTATAAACAGGCTGATTGTGAAAATGGCTACAACATTTCAAGAAGAAACGGGTTACAAGGAACGTATCAAAAGCTCTGATTTGACGATAGATGAGCAGGCTTCTATTACCAGATATTGCTCCCATGCATTGAGAAATAACCTTATTAAAATATAAAAACGGGGCAATGCCGGTCGCTAGAAAAATGGGAAGTTCCAGTCCACCTACGGAGGATCGGTCCATAAATGAAAATAGAGCCATAAAGAACAATATTTGTAAGAGTGGCTCAAGAACTGCCCAGATGTAACCTAGTTTATAGGTGCCAAACCGCGTTTTTAACTCCCGGATAAAAAGCGTATGAATAACCGCTACCTGAATCTGTAGTGACGTTCTTTTTTGCATTGAATTTACTGCAGGAAAGGGCTTTAGGTACGCTACCGCCCGTCATTGTGCGCTTTATTGATTTGTGGGTACGAGAGAACCCCTCTCTTCGCTGGTACGAAGAGTCTTAATAAAGGCGTGCCTATATGAAACAGCAGCGTGTTTTGTTTTATTTTGCTATTGCTCTCGTATATGGCAGGAGGCTTATATCTGCAACCTGCCTTTCACTCCGGTATTCCATTATGCCGTGCGGCAAACTCTGCCTTTGTTGTCAGGTTTGATCAATAAGTTGTGACGGAGTTGTGATTTTAATACCAAGGGAGTGTATTTTTTCGCCCTGCTTTTGGCTTTTATGGAATTTTATGTGTCAGGTTTGTCATCTTTGAAAGGAGAGGTCACCGGAGCATTCCAGTGACCGGAGGGTGTCGTGAGTAACCGTTTTATAATCTAATGTACGACGCCGTTTTAGTTTCGGCCTGCCCTCACGCCACCATCTACATCCAGTACTGTTCCTGTCACCTGGCTGGCCTCGTCTGATAATAAATACATAATGGCACTGGCTATATCTTCTGGTGTGCCAATACGGCCAGCGGGTGGGAACCAGCCTGTGGGAAAGGCAAACGAATTTTATCTGATAGGGAAGGTCTGAATTTGACAAGCTGATAAAGAATGTTAGTGATACATGTAACGCTTTGTATGAATGGATCAGGAAGCAAGGTTATGTCAATAGATGCTCCCGGAAAGAAGGGTTTGCTGAGCAATGTCGGCAACAGTCGAGGGCTCTGCTTGAAGACCCCGTCGAGGGTGAGGGCTGGTCATGAGTCGGGGCATAGTTAGCGTTGCCCTGAAGGGAGACTAGTTGAAGAGCTTGGTATTAGGGCTGTCCGGCAAGCCCGTTGGCAGCAACAGCGCTTTTTGAAAAAGCGGCCAGAGAGTGCGTCTGCCAGTTAAGGCAGTCTTCCGGATAACACTATGATTCATAAAACTCAGTGCGAGCGCCTGATCGCCATGATGCATCAGATTGCCGATAACAACACACACCACGGTTCATCTGAGCGCAATGCCGAAGTTGTCGCCGAACATACCATCAAGTTCTGGGCGCGCCCGATGAAGCAGGATATTCTGGCGTATTATCACGAAGAGCAGGAGACGCTTTCTGAGGATTCCCGAATGGTTTTGCAGGGTGTTGAGAGTCAGTTCAGTAAAAAATCTGTAATGAGTTGATGTGCCGGTGCCGGAAAAGGGCTGCATTTCCGGTACTTGAAACTTTGCTTTTTGATGAGGTAGTAATATCACAGATGACAATAACTTTCCGATACATCGGGCACGGGCTTGATGCGCGTATGGCTACTGAATACCTGGTCCCATAGTCCTTTTAAATACTCAAAATACTTCTCTCGGGACTCGAACCTGTCGATACTGGTTCTGCTCACTTTCACATTCATGCCCCGGTCAACAGCTACATCGAAACCTTTCTCTGCGGCTTCTTTGGCTGTACTGAGCACACAGGCACCGTCAAAACAGCCGAGTGGGATCACATCAGTGACTTCTTTGGCTTTTAAGAATTCAACCAGATTGTCCATAACCTTCTCATCGTCATAGTGTTCTGTATTGGGTGGTATAACTTCAAAAGCACTGTCTCCGTCTTTAATCGACAGCCTGTATGTTTTACTGCGTTTTAACTGCCGCTGAAGATGAGAAATTGTTGACCCTCTGCCTGCATAATTGACATCAACAAAGATAACATTTTCCTGACCGGCAAAATGTTCAGCCAGTGTTGCAAGATCAAAAATGACTTGCTCAGCTTCTGGAAATTCAAACCTTTCCATAGTGAAGTCGGTCTGCATATCGATGAACAACAGTCCGACTTTTTTCCCATCGTCGATAAGTCCACGGATATAGGCGATGGTATCTGTCAAGTCGGCACAAGATAAAGATCCAAAGGATAGCAGCAGAGCGAACAGAATAATTCTCATTCATAACCTCACAGGCGAGAGGGCAGAAAGAACAGGCCTTTTTAGAAACAGCACACAGGCAGTCTGGTCGAGCCTGCCAGACACGAAGCCTGTAGTGCCTGTTCCTGGACCGGGGTTCGATGGTTGTATCGACGCCGTTTATATCCGTTTACTCGTCAGCTTCTTGCACCGAAAAAAACGGACATGCTGAATGAAGCAATAGTCTCGTGAGCGGCGGTTTCATAA
This sequence comes from Sansalvadorimonas sp., assembly GCA_965221135.1. Taxonomy (GTDB): domain Bacteria; phylum Pseudomonadota; class Gammaproteobacteria; order Pseudomonadales; family Endozoicomonadaceae; genus Sansalvadorimonas. The sequence continues at coordinate 291,116 of CBDCRZ010000103.1, read as the reverse complement.
TTCACCCGAAAGCAGCCTGCTGAGGACGCTGCGCTTAAGTACCCGGTCACATGAAAACAACTCTTTCTGACTCAGTCTCCAGGTTGCTCAGCCGTGCCGCAGCTCCAGTCACATGGCGGGCTATGCTCCCTGCGCTGCCACCCGGCTGGGCAACCTGTTTATTGGCCAGAAATAGTTGTTTCCGCATGGCCGGGCACTTAGCTGTCGTACAACCTTCCTGGAAAGTAACATGCGATGATGTTTTAGTTTCGACCTCCCATCACACCACCATCTACATCCAGCACGGTACCGGTGATCCAGTTAGCCTTATCAGAGAGCAGGTACATGATAGCGTTAGCTACGTCTTCAGATGTTCCAATACGGCCTATAGGGTGGAATTCATTAAAGGACATCATAGCTTCTTCATACTCACTGTCTGATATAAAAGCTTTGTAGATGGGTGTTTTTACAACGGCGGGTGAGACGGCGTTCACTCGTATCTTCATATCGGCCAGTTCCATGGCCATATGCTGGGTCAGCGCATGAAGCCCCGCTTTGGCCATGGAGTAGGCGGATGATGGTGTTGCTTTGATTGCCTGCCTGGCCCACATGGAACCGATATGAACGATGGCACCGCCACCGTGTTTGATCATATTGCGAGCAGTTGCCTGTGAGATAAAGAAAGTAGCGCGGTTCAAGTCCATATAAGTGTCGTAGTCACCAGGCTGATGTTCGAGGAATGGCGTTGGATTGAAGTACCCTGCGGCATTGACCATGTATTTGTAATGGTTTTCCTGATTATCAATGGCTGTGATTAAGTTTTGGACATCTTTCTGGTTGTAGAGATCGGCCTGGTAGAGTTTTATGCTGCCAGGGGCTGGCCCAGGGTTTTCCAGTTCATCTTGAATCGCTTCCAGCTTCTCTTCTGATCGCCCCACAATGGTTGTAGGAATACCTTTACTTAACAGCTGTTTGGCTGTTGCCAGACCCATACCGCTGGAGCCACCAATAACCAGTGCGCGCTGTTCTATCTTGTTGTTCATGTTGGGTTCTCTCTATTGTGGATGCTTTTCAACGTTGCTTTTGTTAAAAATTTCATTGGTTAAGAGCTGTGTGAAATTTAGTAAGATGGCTGGCAGAGAAACAGTCGGCACAATTCAGTGGGGTAGGCACTTTCTGGTGCATCTTTATGAATACAAAAGAAAAATATTTTGTGAGAAAGTTGGTGCCCCGTGAGAGCGCGCGGATGGTGGAGACGATTTATGGCTGCAAGTGGTCGCTAACGGTTTATCAGTTGTTGTCTGAAGGCATTAATCGCCCTGGCAGCATGGTACGCAGTGTGGATGGTTTGACCACCAAGGTGCTTAATGACTGCCTGAAACGGAATGTGCAGTTTGGCATTCTTGAACGACAGGAATTTAATGAAATTCCTCCGCGTGTTGAGTATCGGGTGACGGATTTTGGTAAGAAGTTTGTGCGTATTTTAGACGCGTTGGAAGCTTTGCAGGACGAAATAGATAATGGAAACGATGCCGGCTAAAAAGTCTGTGATTGAAGTTGAAACATCAAGGTTGATTCTACGTCAGTGGCAGGAGAGTGATTTTCAGTCGTTCGCAGTGATGTGTGCTGATCCTCAGGTTATGGCGTTCTTTCCCTCTGTATTGTCTGTATCTGAGAGCCATCAAAAGGCTCGTTACGCACAGTCATTGATTGCTGAGCGGGGATGGGGCTTCTGGGCTGTTGAAGAAAAAGATTCTGGCCGGTTTGTCGGGTTTGTTGGTTTGCATATCGTCTCGGATGACATGCCTTTTGCACCAGCTGTTGAGATTGGCTGGCGGCTGTCGTCATCCTGCTGGGGGCAGGGTTATGCGACAGAAGCAGCTCAGGCTGCTCTATCCGTGGGTTTTGATCAGTTGGAGCTTGGTAGCATTGTTTCTTTTGCTGTTGAAGAGAATGATAAGTCGACAGCGGTGATGAAGCGTCTGGGTATGGTTTATGAAGGTGGATTTCATCACCCTTCTTTTCCTGATGGACACAGGCTGCGAAAACATTGTCTGTATAAGCTCTCCCGAGAACAATGGACTCCTTCACAGTGATTGATTGTGTGCGCCTCTAATATGCAGGTTATGCGTCGAGAGGCGCTAATGAGTTTACCCAAGCGTCAGAGGGCTGAGGTGACTCATAATCTGTTCGCTATCAGCCATGGTCAGGTCTTTGGTGACCTTGTGTTTCAGTGGCACACTTTTTTTCAACTTTGGAAGCAGAGCTCCCATAAACCCGGGAGGCGCGCATACCTGTAAGGACTCAAAGCTGTTGGTGCTGTAAGCATGGTTAATCGCTTTCGCAATGGTTTGGGTGAAACGGGCTTTTTCAGTGGCTTTGGGGGAGCGGTCAGCGGTACCTGATTCCCGGTCCGCCATGTTATTGGTGGTGCTGGGTCGAGTTGAGTACCCGGGTTTGTCAGTAATAAAGTCGCCCGTGTGCCATCGCTCCTGTTCATGGTGAATGCTGTCGAGAAGATGGAGGCTGTGCTGGTTAGGTCGGAACTGATACATGCTGGCCTGACTGTTGTCAGCCACGAGAACCCATATAGAGCGCATAGGTAAACCCTCCGTAGAGTTACCAGATTAAAATTGACAGAATAAAACTAGTCGATTTCTTCAGGTTTGCCTTTCTGGTTGAGAGCTTGTTGTTCTTTTTTGTTAGAGCATCCCCCCGCTGGATGCTGATCCATTGGGGGTATTGCTGTTCATGGGGCGAGAGGCCGGATCAATCCAGCCCGTCAACGTGGATGGCGGGAAGTTCGGCAGATTCAATGCTGATCTCTTCCTGGTTAGGAATGATAGTCGCCTTGCCCTTGGCAACCATCTTGCCCTGTTGGTTCACGACATTTGTCTGGATAACAGCCAGTTTTGTGCGTTCATTCTTTTCCAGTACTTCCAGTTTAACCGTTAGGGTGTCGCCTATCTTTGCGGGCTGCATAAACTTCAGCTCCTGACCACGATAAATACCACCAGGGCCGGGCATATGCATGGCCAGAGCTGCGGATATCAGGGCGCCGGTCCACATGCCGTGGGCGATACGCTCACCAAACGCAGAGTTCTCAGCGTACTCTTTGTCGAGATGTACAGGGTTATGGTCACCAGATACTGTGGCAAACAACACCAGGTCTTTTTCTGTCAGGGTTCTTTCAAAGGTGGCGGTATCGCCAATCTGCATTTTGCTAAAGGGTGTGCTTACCAGAGTAGCCACGGAGTGTCCTCGTTTGTGTGTTTGGTCGAGCCGGGCAGTCAGGCCGCTGACTGTCGATAGCTGTCGGTGCGGTTTGGCGCAAAGGCGCTTTTATACGATCCGAATGTCAGGGTGTCAACATGACTGCCGGGGCTGTGATTCCCCTGTCGTCTGTTGAAGCCGGACTATGTGACGGACTATGTGACGGGCTATGTGGCTGACTATAGGGATGAGGGCTGCTTCTGAAGGCGCCGTTGAGAAGGGCCGTTATGTTGTCAGGTGCTATGGTGACAGATGGTCGGGAATCCGTACAATCTTGCAGGTTCGCTGGATTGAAAGGGGGAGGAGCTGTTATTCTGTGCGGCTGTCTTCAGTGGTTTCTGGAGCATTCTTTCTCTGGTCACAGCTTTCTGCTTTTGTCGTGTATTACCATGGGCAGACGGTGTTAATACATAGAATGTTGCAGAGATTATCTGCTCGGAGCATGTCTGACTCCGAGGATGACATATCCTATCTTCGTTTTGGTTAGTACATCCTTCTGGGTCCCATTTTTAGGGGGCAGGGGGCGTCCGTTATGTCAGGAGTTCGAACATGAACGGGAATTTTTGGTCCGACAAGTATCCGCAGGGCATTGCAGCCACCATTGGTGAACACGCCTACACATCAATTCTGGATGTGCTGGATGAGGCCTGCCACAAGTTCAAACACAAACCAGCGTTTTCAAATCTTGGCAAGACCATTACTTACGGTGAGCTGGACCAGCTCAGCGACCGTTTTGCTGCCTGGCTGCAGCAGGAAACCTCTTTGGTGGCTGGTGACCGTATTGCTGTTCAACTGCCTAACCTGAATCAGTTTCCTATCGTTGTGTTCGGTGCCCTGAAGGCCGGGTTGATCATTGTTAATACCAACCCTTTGTACACCGAAAGGGAGATGATTCACCAGTTTAATGACTCAGGTGCCAAAGCTTTGGTGGTTCTGGCGAATATGGCTCATCTGGCCGTAAAAGTGCTTCCCCAAACCGGCGTAAAGCATGTGGTTGTGACTGAAGTGGGTGATATGCTGCCACCCGTTAAACGCTTTATTGTTAACAGTGTCGTGCGTTATGTGCGCAAAATGGTGCCCGCTTATAAGCTGCCGCATGCGGTGTCGTTTAATGAGACTCTGGCCATAGGCAGCAGGCACTCAGTGAAGCGTCACCAGGGCAGTGTGAATGATACGGCTGTTTTGCAGTACACCGGTGGAACGACAGGTGTACCAAAAGGGGCGGAGCTGACCCACGGAAATATTATCTCCAATATGCTGCAGATCCGTACCATGGTGAAGGATGATGTAACAACTGGCGGTGAACTGATTGTGGCTCCTCTGCCTCTGTATCATATCTACTCGTTTACCGTGCACTGCATGGTGGGTCTGGTCACCGGTATGCATAACCTGCTGATCACCAACCCTCGTGATCTCGATGGTTTTGTCAAAGACCTGCAGAAATATCCGTTTACCATGATGGTCGGCCTGAATACCCTGTTTAATGGTTTGATGAAGAATCAGGATTTCAAAGCTCTGGACTTCAGCCGTATGAAAATCACCCTCTCCGGCGGCATGGCTCTGCAAATGGACACAGCCCGGCGCTGGGAGAAAATGACTGGCTGTGCCATCAGCGAAGGCTATGGTATGACCGAGGCATCGCCAGTGGTGACCTTGAACCCGATTACAGACAATCGTCTGGGTACGATTGGTATGCCACTGCCGTCAACCCTTCTGAAGGTGGTAGATGAAGAAGGCAATACACTGCCTGTCGGTGAAGCCGGTGAACTCTGCGTACAGGGGCCACAGGTGATGAAGGGTTACTGGCAGCGTCCGGTCGAAACAGCCGCAACCCTGACCGAAGATGGCTGGTTGAGCTCGGGTGATATTGCCACACTCGACGAAGACGGCTTCGTTCGTATTGTTGATCGTAAGAAAGATATGATCAGCGTCTCCGGCTTTAATGTTTACCCTAATGAGCTGGAAGAGGTGCTGGCCCATCACCCGGATGTTGAACAGTGTGCTGTTATCGGCGTGCCCTGTGAAAAAACCGGTGAGAAGATCAAGGCCTTCGTAGTGACGAAAAATGCCTTACTCACCAGTGATGATATCAAGAGCCATTTCCACCAATATGTTACCGGCTATAAGGTACCGAAGCTGATAGAGTTTCGTACCGAGCTGCCGGTGACCAATGTCGGCAAGATCCTTCGCCGTGCTCTTCGTGACGAGGAGCAGGCGAACAGTGAAAGCTTAGTGAAAACATAGTGAAAGCATAGAAAGTAAGAATGACTGAGCAGGATAAAAACAAGGGTTCCGCCGCACCGGTTGACGCGGCCCGTATTGAAGACAGCCTGATTCGTGACCGTCATTGGCTGAAACGTCAGTGGCGCAGCTGGCAGCGTCTGTCTGGCAAAGAGAAAGGTCGGGTTCAGCAGCGACTGGAACGTTCACTGGCCCGTGTCGAGAGCCGTCGGAGCCAGCCGGTTAAGCTGAACTGGGACGATCATCTCCCTGTCGTTCAGAAGAAAGACGATATCGCCAGACTCATTGCTGACAATCAGGTGGTGATTATCGCCGGTGAAACCGGCTCCGGTAAAACGACCCAGCTGCCGAAAATCTGTCTGGAACTGGGTCTGGGTGTCCATGGTCTTATTGGTCACACTCAGCCCCGTCGTCTGGCGGCCCGTTCTGTCGGTAGCCGTATTGCCCAGGAACTCGAAACCGAGCTGGGCGGTCAGGTGGGTTACCAGGTGCGCTTTACTGATCAGGTAAGCGACCATACCCGGGTCAAACTGATGACCGACGGTATTCTGCTGGCCGAGATTCAGAATGACCGTTACCTCAATAATTACGACACCCTGATTATTGATGAGGCGCACGAACGCAGCCTTAATATTGATTTCCTGATGGGTTATTTAAAGATTCTGCTGCCCAGGCGTCCGGACCTGAAAGTGATTATTACCTCGGCGACTATCGACGTTGAGCGTTTCTCCAAACACTTTTCTGATAACAATGGCCGTGCAGCCCCGGTGATAGAAGTCTCCGGGCGCACCTTTCCTGTGGAAGTTCTCTATCGCCCTCTGGCTGAGTTGGAAGTTGATGCCAAAGAGGGTGATGAGCGTCAGATGCAGGGCATCCTGCAGGCGTTGGAAGAGATTGAAGACTTTGAACGCGGCGGTGCTGGTCAACGTCTTGGGGATGTACTGATCTTCCTGCCCGGTGAGCGGGATATTCGGGAAACGGCCAAATTCCTGCGGGATAAAATCAGTGGCGGCCGCACTCTGCGTAATACCGAGATTCTTCCTCTCTATGCCCGGCTTTCCAATGCCGAGCAGAACCGGATTTTTCAAACCCACGGTGGTCGAAGAGTGATTCTCTCCACCAATGTGGCAGAAACCTCCCTGACTGTTCCCGGTATTCATTATGTGATTGACCCGGGCACGGCTCGCATCAGTCGTTACAGTGTGCGCGGCAAGATTCAGCGCCTGCCGGTGGAAGCTGTGTCACAGGCTTCGGCCAACCAGCGGAAAGGCCGTTGTGGTCGTGTGGCAGAAGGCATCTGTATTCGTCTTTATGATGAGCCTGATTTCCTGGGTCGTCCTGAATTCACTGATGCCGAGATTCTGCGTACCAATCTTGCGGCCGTTATTCTGCAGATGCTTAAGCTTGGCCTGGGCGATGTCACCCGTTTTCCTTTTGTGGATCGTCCCGACAACCGGGCGATTAACGACGGCTATAAACTCCTTCAAGAACTGGGTGCCGTTGATAAAAACAATACGCTGACCCGTGTTGGACGACAGCTTTCCCAGCTTCCGGTTGACCCTCGTATTGGTCGCATGCTCCTGGCGGCTCACGATACGCAGGCTGTTGATGAACTGTTGATCATTGCCAGTGCCCTGAGTGTGCAGGACCCGCGGGAGCGCCCGGCGGAGAAGAAGCAGGCCTCGGATCAGGCTCATCGTGAATTCTACGATGATGACTCCGATTTTATGGCCTTTGTTAATCTCTGGCGCTGGTATGAAGAGCAGCGTCAGGAGTTGTCATCCAACCAGCTGCGCAGGCTCTGCAAGAAACACTTCCTCAGCTTTATGCGTATGCGGGAGTGGAAGGATATGCATCGCCAGCTGGCTCTCGTCAGCAAAGACCTGAAACTTCGCCATAACGATGCCCCTGCCAGTTTTGCTGATGTACACAAGGCATTGCTGACTGGTCTGCTCAGTCATCTGGGTAATAAAACCGAAGAGGCGGATTACCTGGGTGCCCGCAATCGCAAGTTCTGGGTTTTCCCAGGCTCGGCGCTGTTCAAGCGCAAGCCCAGGTGGGTGATGTCTGCTGAGCTGGTGGAAACCTCCAGGCTTTATGCCCGCTGTAACGCCAGGATTGAACCATCATGGATTGAACCCCTGGCCGGGCACCTGATCAAGCGTAACTGGTTTGAACCCCACTGGGAGAAGAAACAGGCGCGTGCGGTGGCTTACGAGCAGGCCACCCTTTACGGGATGGTGATCTATTCCAGACGCAAGGTTCACTATGGCATTATTGATCCGACGGTATCCCGTGAACTTTTGATTCGTGAAGGTTTGGTTGCAGGTCACTACACCAGCCGCGCCCCTTTCTTTAAGCACAATGAACAGCTCATCGAAGAAGTGGAAGGGCTGGAAGCCAAGTCCCGCCGGCAGGATATCCTGGCGGACCCGGAAACCCTGTTTGCGTTTTACGATGAGCGCATTCCGTCTGATATCGTCAATGGTGCCGGTTTTGAGGCCTGGCGCAAAAAAGCCGAGAGTGATGATCCTCAGTGCCTGTTTCTGACCCGCGAATACCTGATGCAGCGAGATGCGAACCATGTCACCGAGGCCCAGTATCCGGACCGCCTTAAGCATGAAGGGATGGAGCTGCCGCTGACCTACCACTTCGCTCCCGGCGAAGTGGATGATGGTGTGACACTTTCTGTGCCTGTCTCTCTGTTACAGCAGTTGCCTAAGCATCGTCTGGAATGGTTGGTGCCGGGTATGCTCGAAGAGAAAGTCGTGGCACTGGTGCGTTCACTGCCTAAACAGCTGCGCAAGAATTTTGTGCCGGTGCCGGATTACTGTAAGGGAGCGATGGATGGTTTAAATGCCTGCAATGAATCCCTGACTGAAATGCTGGCAGTCAAACTCTTCCGCATGACCGGTGTGCGTATACCGGAAGATGCCTGGAAGCCGGAAACCCTCTCTGAGCACTGCCGTATGAATATTCGGGTGCTGGATGATGAAGGTCGCACTTTGGGGCAGGGGCGTGATTATAACCAGTTGCGGGAACGTTTTGCCGACAAAGCCCAAAGCAGCCTGCGGGATGTGACTGACAAAGGTTTGGAGCAGACTGGTATTACCAGTTGGAGCATCGGTGAGCTGCCGGAAGAGATGCAGCAAACCCGTGGCGGCCTGCTGTTCCGTTCCTACCCTGCGCTGGTGGATGAAAAGAGTTCTGTGGCTTTACGACTGTACGACAGCCCGGAACTGGCCCGAAAGGAAACGGCCTGGGGGCTGGCTCGACTTATTCGTTTGAGCATGGCGGAGCAAATGCGCTTTATGCTCAAGCAGATGAAGAATCTGAATCGAGTCACAGTGCTGGCGGTGAATGCAGTGCCAAAAGCGGCATTGATCGAAGATGTTGAGCTGTTCTGTATTCACAATGTTTTTCTGGGCAAGCCTGAAGAGTGGCCCAGAAATGAGACAGACTTCCGTACTTTAGTCGCGCGCTATAAGGCTGATCTGGTGCCCTTTGCGGAAAAACTGGACCAGCTGCTGCTCAATATCTTTACCGCTCATAATGGTGTGCAGAAACGCCTGAAAGGCAAGATATCCTTCCAGGTGGCGCTGTCTATGTCTGATATTCAGGCGCAGCTGAAGAACCTGTTTTATCAAGGCTTTCTCCGGCAGACACCACTGGAATGGCTGGAGCAGTTTCCCCGCTACCTGTCGGCGGTTGAGCAACGTCTCGACAAGCTGGGCGCTAACTATAACCGTGATCGTGCCGCCGTTGAGCAGTTGCAGCATCTTCAGGAAAGCTGGGATGCCCGCCGGCAGGCGCTGGAGAAAATCAAAGTTGTGGACCTGACACTCTGGCAGTACCGCTGGATGATGGAAGAGTACCGCGTTTCATTGTTTGCCCAGAGTTTGAAAACCCGTATGCCTGTTTCAGAGAAGCGCTTGCGTAAACTTTGGGAAGAGGTTGCCGTTCCTTAAGGTTGTATTCAAAGGAAATAATTACAATAAATCAGCTTTGTCGTTTTTGTTTTGGAGAATGATTTGCCTGTGAACTGGCAGGTTTCCTGAATCTGTCTAGATTAAATGTAATTAATCCGACATTGGAAAGGACTCCAAAATGAAACGGGCAGGTTTTCTCAGAAACTCACTGGCTCTGGCCATCAGCTCCGCATTTCTCACTGCTGGTTGGATGGGTGGTTCAGCCCATGCGATCCCACTGGTTATCAATAGTAATGCAAAAAATAATAATGCTTTGCAGGGCAAGAGTGGTGACGCTGCCGTTGTTCAATTAACGCAAATGACCGTTTTTACTTTTGGCTATAACTGTAACAACGTCGCAAATACCTGCCGTTATACAAATTCCGGAAGTATTACTGCCAATGGCGCCACCACCGCAGTGGAGGTGGGGTCTAATGCTTTTTATACCTTAATTAATAGAGGTTCTATCAGTAATAGGGGCGGTACTGCCATTTCTGCAGCTGGTGATGCAGGCAACTTCACTCTGAATAATTCCGGTACCATTATCGGTAATATTAATTACCAGCCCTCGGCAGCATTTTTATTGGAATCCAGCGGTACTATTGATGGTGATATTACCGTTGCGGTGGATACCGATGCTGATGTGTTTCGCCTGAGGGGCGGGCTGTTCAAAGGCACTGCTACCGGTTTGGAAAAAGTGGTTCTGAGTGAGGGAGTGTCTGAAGTTAATGGTACGGTGAACCTCACAGGTACGGGTTCTATTAAAGGATTTCTGGTGAACAGCGGCGCGACTCTCAGGACCGACAGCCTGACCCTGACTGGTGGTGATTTCGAATTGTCCACCGGTTCAAGTGTGATTTTCAAGGTAGATAAGGATAACCCCGGCACCTTCATTCTGGATGCGACTGGTGTGAGTGTTGATGTGAGTGAAGGGCAGGTAGAGGTTATACCGGGCCATGATACGGGAGCCCTGACCTACAGCCTTATTGACGCCAATGTTTTGAATCACCCAGGGGTCACACTGGCTGTGAGCCCTTTGTATGACATTGCAGACAATGGTAGTACTGGTACGGAATTGATAGTTGAAGTTACCCGTAAATCGGCTTCTGTTGATGAAACGGTTGTTCAGGGTGGTGGTAGTGAAAGTGGTGGTGATGCGGCAGATAGCGCACTGGACGCTGCGATGGATGCCACCCAGGGCACGGAAGAACAGAATGAAAAGCTCCGTGATGCAGTGCTTTCCGGTACGACATCAACCGGCCTGGTCAATCGTGCAGAAGAGTTAAGGCCCAGCTCTAATGCTGCGATTATGGATGTAGCTCAGAGCGTTAGAGGGGCAGCAACTCGTCAAATAGCCAATCGCCTCGACAGTATTGACGGTGACCAGGGTATTAATACAGGTTCAGCGTTGTCTTCCCGCACCCTCTGGGTGCAGGCCCTTCATAATGAAGCTGAGCAGGATGATCGTCGCCAAACATCCGGTACTGTTATTCGGGGTTACGACAGTAATTTCTCTGGGTTGAGTATTGGTATGGATACCGACATTAACCCGGAATGGACTGTTGGGGGGGCCTTCTCTTATGGCCAGGGAGTTGTTAACAAGAAAGGGGTGCAGGATGAAACGGATATCACCCTGTACCTTGGTTCGCTCTACGCGCGCTGGCACTGGGGAAAAGATACTAATCTGGATCTGTTCCTGAATTACGGCAGGAATAAAAACGAACGCAGCCGTTATTTTGATGTTACAGGTTCTACTCTGGCTCCCGCCACTGCCAACTATGACTCTCATCAATATGGCCTGAAAGCCATGCTCAGTCACGATCTTGATATAGAGGGCTGGAACCTTACGCCCGTGGCCGGTTTGCATTATGGCCGTTTCACTATTGATGGCTATACCGAAAAAGGCTCTGCAGCGGCGCTGAAGGCCGAAGAGCAGAAGTACACCATTGCTGAAGCCGGTCTGGGTGCAGGTGTCAGCAGAACTTTTTCTCTCCAGAAAGGTCAATTGACACCGGAAATCAAAGTAATGGGCTGGCACGACTTTAAAGCTGATCCGGTGGAGATTAACTCCCGCTTTATTCTGGGTGGGGAGAGTTTTGTCTCAACAGGCCTGAAACCGCAGAAAACCACCTGGAATGGGATGGCCAGTCTGACCTGGAACCGGGATGCGCAGTTTGAGGCATCTGTGGGCTATGAGCGCAACTGGCGTAGCAGCTACAAGTCAGACACCTTCTTTGCCCGGATCGACTATAGCTTCTGATCTACAGCCGGGCACAAGGTTGTGGATTGGTGCCGGGATAAAGAGCTGTATGATGATGAAGAGGGCATCAAAAGTGTTTGAGCAAAGATGCAATTGTATAAACAAATTGAAAGCCTGTATTGCACTGGCGCCTTTGTGTGCCGGTGTATTGTTTTCTTCCGTATTGTCTTTTGCTACTGCAGACGAGCCATCGGTTCCTCAATCCGGGCGTTCGGAGAGATTGTTTTACCAGGGGGCTGCAGATAATAGTGAGGCGATATCTGGGCGTCAGGGGCAGGAAGCTGTTGTAATCCTTAGTAAACAATCCACTGTTCTTCACCCTCTGTCTGATAATTGTTCGCTATTGATGGCTATGACTCCCTGTCAGTTCTCTAATAGTGGGCGGATTGCCACCGGTGCGGCTGATGCGGCTGTTATGGTCGAAGATGAAGCTGTCTGGGCGGTGGTTAATACCCCTGAAGGAGAAATGACTGCGCCCGATAGTCGGCAGCATGTTCCTGTGATTCGTGTTCTTGATGGTACTGGTAATTTCGTATTGAAAAACGAAGGTACGATTTCAGCACCGGGTGCAGGAAAAACAGCCATAGATATTGGTCAGAGGAGTGTCATGCTTTATCCGCTCGTTTCATCAGGTTTTCGAGAGTTTATTATTGAAAATAGTGGTCGGATGGAAGCGCAAACCGTTATTAGCCTGCAGTCCAGTGGACGTATGACACTTCAGAATCAAGGAGTGATAAACGGCAATATCTTTATTCAGGAAGATGATGATGTTGATGAGGTTCTGATGTCAGGCCGTGGCCATTTCAATGGCGAAGTCCGTAATATTGAGCGATTCATTATTAATAATGCCACGGAGTCAACCAGTCAGGCCCACGATCGTGATGAAGAATCATCAAAATACAGGGATGCTGCGGTTTTCATCCGGGGTTCGATTGACTTTCATGAGGTGAAGGAAAGACCACAACTCTTGATGTCTGAAGGTTCTTTGGTGATTGTTGAATCGCTTTTGGTTCGCCGGGGAGATGTGGTTATTGAGGGCGATGTTGACCTGATCTTACGGGTTACTGAGAGTAATCGAGTCACTCGTACAAAGCCGGGTTCGTCGTCCGGAAAAACAAAGAAGGCCGTGTTGGAGGCTACAGGCGGCAGTATCAGGTTAGATCACTCTGTACGTGTTCAGGTAGACCTGAATGAAGTAAACCTGGATCAGCCGGCCGAATTCCTGCTAATGGCTTCAGGTCAATCGGTATCTGCACCGTCTGTTCATGCAGACCCGCTGGAGACTCGGTTATATGATGTGAAAACCATCAAAAAAGGCCAGTACTTCATTATTCAAGTCAGCAGGAAAGTGGCTGGCGAATAAAAATCAGGGATTGAAATATGTTAAGGAATTGGCTGAGTCCTCTTTTGATAGTTGTTCTTATGGCCGTCTCCTGGGCTGGTATCAGGGCTGCTGAAGACTGGGGACGCTATAACAATTATAACGACACTTACGATGCTGATGATTACGGTGACGAAGACCCTGATGACGATTACTACGATGACCGTGCCGAAGATAATGGCGATTGGGACGACCTGGAAAATGGCGATCCTTATGAAGAGAATGAGGAAGACCTGGACGAAGAGTACCCCGATTTTAACAGCGACGATTATGACTGGGGTGATCTTGACGATGCTCAGGAAGAGGGGCGGGAAGGGTTAGGCAGCGAAACCCTTGAAGAAAACCAGGAAGAAATTGAATATGATTCTCCTGAGGGTAAAAGCCGCCGGCAGCGTAGAGAGCTGGATGACATTAATGCTTCCGAGCTGGAAAAAGGTGATGGTGAGAATGGCCGGGAGAGATTCCGTTCAGGTGGCCGGGATTTACGGGACGACCCGGAATACGAGTATGACAATCAGAAAAGCCAAAATCGCACCTATGAAGAATCAGAAGAAGAGTATGATTATAATGATCCAGTGCCGTACAACTAATAGCTGATGAGATAAGGCCATTTGATGATGAGACAGTCATTATTCTGTAATTATGCTGGGGTATTCTGATCCCCGTGTTGAGCGATGACACAAATGATGTTTTACAGTTTCTGCTTGTTTTAAACCGCCATTCCTGTGGCGGTTTTTTTTGTCTGAAATTAACCGCTTGCCTTCTTTTTCCCGAAGCATTACCCGTGGTTTGACGAACCAAACGCTTACGCCTTAACTGGTAAGTAATACTTTTTCGCAATTAATTTTCTCTCTGATCTCTTCTCGTGCAGCTGTTCGACCCGAAAGAGTCTTTGCTAAACATGGATGGTTGGCAATATGGGTGATTCAAGCCGTATTCTGGTGATTGAGGATGATCAACACCTCAGGCAGCAGCTCAGAACAATTCTCGAATTTCTTGGACATGACATAGTACTTTCAGGCGCTGGGGGCTGGGAAACCCGCATTACCATGGCACCTGAAGACTGCCTGGCGGTGATCGTCGGGCGTTCACCCCGTACTCTGGATATTCTTAAACAGCTGAACCGGCACTGCCCGGCGCTGCCCATTCTTATTAATGGCACCTTCAGCCGTGTTGGGCTGCAGGGCAGCCTGCGTCGCCAGGTGGTGGGTGAGCTGGAACATCCGCTGACCTACAGCCAGATTGTGGATGCTTTGCATCTGGTGCAGGTGTATCGCATTCACTGCCGTCAGGGTCAGATCCTGGCCGGTCATCATGATGCTCAGCTGTTCCGTAATCTTGTGGGCAACAGCCGCGCCATTCGCCACGTAAGAGCGTTGATGGCACAGGTGATGGATAAAGACGTCAATGTATTGATTACAGGTGAGTCAGGTACAGGCAAAGAAGTTGTGGCCTGCAATCTCCATGAAAACTCATCCCGGAAAGATGAACCTTTTGTGCCGGTGAACTGCGGTGCGATTCCTCCCGACCTGCTGGAAAGCGAGTTGTTCGGTCATGAGAAGGGTGCTTTTACCGGCGCTATCGCGACTCGCAAGGGCCGTTTTGAACTGGCCGAAGGCGGAACACTGTTCCTCGATGAAATTGGTGATATGCCTCTGGCCATGCAGGTGAAACTGCTGCGTGTGCTGCAGGAAAAGAATTTTGAGCGGGTCGGGGGCACCACAGCCATTGATGCCAATGTGCGGGTGATTGCAGCGACCCATTGTGATCTTGAGAAGATGGTAGCGGAAGGTAAGTTCCGAGAAGATCTTTACTACCGTTTGAATGTTTTCCCCATCGAGATGCCGCCACTGCGTCTGCGCTCTGAAGATGTTCCCCTGATTTTGAACGATCTGATTAACCGTATGGAGCGTGAGCAGCGTGGCTCTGTACGTTTCAGTTCTGCGGCTATTCTGTCCCTTTGTCGTTATGAATGGCAGGGCAATGTTCGTGAACTGGCAAATCTGGTTGAGCGTCTGGCGATTATGTACCCCATGGGTGTTATCGGTATGGATGAGTTGCCTATGCGCTTCCGCAAGGCAGGCAATGAAGCAGGCTCTGATGAAACCGGTGTCGCAGAGATGTTCCCGACCACTATACAACCGGCCGGTGTGGGTGGTTTGGATGAGCTGGCGGTGTTGCCGGTGAATGGTTTGAACCTGAAAGAGTTTCTGTCTGACCTGGAGCGTAAACTGATTCGTCAGGCTCTGGACGACTGCAGTAATGTTGTGGCCCGTGCGGCAGATAAACTGCAGGTTCGTCGGACCACTCTGGTGGAAAAAATGCGCAAGTATGGTTTGAATCGATATGAACAGGCAGATAGTTCTTCCTCGTCTTCTTAAAGTCTCTCTGATCGGCTTTTCTGTACTGTCTTCCGCTCTGGTGTTTGGGGCGGAGGCTGGTATGGAGACAGCCGCCATCATTGAAAACAGTGATCAAGTCTCCAATGCAGTGGAACCCGACGCGACTCCAACCTTTATGGATCTGGGGCGGATGCTTCTCTCTTTTCTGCTGGTTATTGGCTTATTGTTTGGCTGTGCCTGGTGGCTGAAGCGCTGGCAGCCGGGTTTGGCGCCGGGGCTGGGTGGTCTGCAAACCAAAGCCGTGTTGTCTTTGGGGGGGCGTGATCGTGCCGTGGTGATTCAGGCAGGTGATCGTCAGTTATTGCTGGGAGTCTCTCCCGGAAAGATTGTTTTGCTGGGTGACTATGATCAGCTGTTGCCGGATGTGACTCCCGATAAAGAGAAAAACCCTGCTCGCCGGTTTCGGAGCCTGTTAAAAGGCGAGTAAGCCCTTTCCTTTTCCTCCCTGGTATCCTCTTTTTTGCAGAAACCGATAGCGATTTTAATCGCTGTCGGTTTTTTGCCTTTGCTGATTTAAGGCTGTTTTCGCTGCTCTCCTGCGAAGGTCTCCCGTTGTCGCTTACCTAAGTACGGTGTGCTTATGACAGGTTTTTATAATCTGGAAATGACTGTTTTTGGTGGCAGCGTCCTATGTGTCTGTCTTCTGACGTTTATTAAGTGATGACTACTGATTTTGGAAAATAAACTTCGGCAGGAAACTGGCGGCGCTGCTTTGACACGTCAAAGATCAGAGGTTAATTAAAGTTTTCAGCCGTTGTTAAGCGACTTTGGGCTTGTAGGTGTAATTTTAAAAGTTATTAAAAAACAACGAGTTAACTTTTTATTGGTGTTTTTATTAAAAAAAATTCCAAGTTGGCACGTTCACTGCAATATCAGGGTTAGACGCCAAGGATGGTGTTTTCCTTCAGCTATAGAGCGAACCGTAAAGGATTATGGACGTGAAGCCCGCAAGAGTTATTGCCCTTGCCAGCGGCAAGGGTGGTGTTGGAAAGAGCTTTCTAACACTGAATCTCGCCGAAGCCTTGTCTCGAATGGACAGGCGTGTGGCGATTCTGGATGCCGACTTCGGTCTGGCGAATATTGAATTGATGGCAGGTGTTCACCCGCTGCGCACGATTGCCAATGTGCTGTCAGGTGAGTGTGGTGTGAAGGACGTCATGGTTGAGGGCCCTGGAGGAATTCGCATTATTCCCGGCAGTCGCAGTAATCCTGATATGGCAGAGATGGGCAGTGGTCGTATATCCGGATTGATTAATGCTGTTGATGAACTCTCCGGTGATATTGATTACCTGTTAATGGATACCACGGGTGGGCTGTCTCCTTCAGACCTGAATCTTATTCAGGCCGCCGGAGAGGTGTTGATTGTATTAACACCTGATCCTTTGGCTCAGGCGGATGCGGCTGACTATATCAAGGCGCTGCGTCGTCAGTGTGGTGTTCAGCAGTTTGGCATTGTGACGAATATGACTCGTCGTCAGCGTGAAGGGCATGCTCTTGTTGAGGCTCTGCAGGAACGTCTCGATTTCGAACAGGATCTTGTGATCCGTCACTGTGGACAGATTCCTTTTGATATTGATATGGCTAAGGACAGCCTGGGTTTCCAGACACTTCTTGAAAGCCGTCCTGATTCTCGTGCGGCCCGTTCCCTTCAGATGTTGGCTGAAACATTGGATCGCCGTCGCTTAAGTACACCGGCCACCGGTGGCATGACGTTTTTTCTTGAACAAACTGTCGGCGCGGGAGGCCTGTAAGCATGGAAGCTCTAGTACATAACCCCAGTGACAGTAGCAGTGATAAAGGCCGTAAACCGGAACAGAAGGTTGAAGCCACAGCCGTTGTTGAAAGAGCAGAAAGGGCTGACGCAGTAGAAAAGACTGAGAAGGTCGCGAAAAAGCGTACACCCCATGAGTTGCACCTCTATCAGGTGGAAATGGTAGAAAAGCACGGCAACCTGGTGAAACGGATTGCCCGTCACTTGTCCGCCAGAATGCCTTCCAGTGTTCAGGTCGATGATTTGATTCAGGCAGGCATGCTCGGTCTGCTGGAAGCAGCCGGTAAATATGATGCTGATAAAGGTGCGAGTTTTGAAACCTTTGCCGGTATTCGTATCCGTGGTGCAATGCTTGATGAAATTCGTCGAGGAGACTGGGGTCCGCGTTCTGTTTACAGGAACTCTCGGCGGGTGAATGAAGCGGTGCAGACTGTTGAAGCCCGTCTGGGTCGTGATGCCCGTGATGCAGAAGTGGCTGCCGAACTGGATGTTCCCCTGAATGACTACTTCAACATGGTCAAAGACCTGAAAGGCTGCCGCCTGTTCAGCTTTGAAGATATGTTCGACAGTGAAGAGTCTCGTCTGCAGCGTTCTGGTGATGGTCGTACTCCGGATGCAGATCTTCAGGATGAAAAGTTCCGTAACGCCCTGATTAACGCAATCAAGTCTCTGCCTGAGCGTGAACAGATGGTACTGACGCTTTACTACGACAAGGAGTTAAACCTGAAAGAAATTGGCAAGATTCTGGGGGTGAGTGAATCCCGGGTCAGCCAGATCCACAGTCAGGCTGCTTTACGTCTCCGTGGTCGTCTACAGAGCTGGAAATAGGTCAGTGTTTTTAGCTATGACAGGGAGGTCATAATGAAACATGCTGTCAGGCACAAAGCTCAGATGGCCGGTCTTATGCTGATCGGTTGTCTTGCTCTGCTGGGGATGACTCTGGGTGCCAGTTCGGCTAAGGCGCAAGCCCAGCTCAAAGCTCAGGCCCAAGCATCAGCGGGGAGTGAAGCGCCTTTGCATATCGAGGGCGCTGAAACAGTTGATACAGCAGCAGCCAAAGTGCTGTATGAAACCGGGGCGCTGTTTGTGGATGTCCGGCCGCGCTCTATCTGGAATTTTGGGCATATTACTGACTCAAGGCATTTTGCCCTGCGTACAACATTTAGTTTGCTGCGCCATGAGGGTTTTATTGAGCGTGATGCGCCATTGGTGCTTTATGGTAATGGTCCTCACACTTATCGAAGTGCTATCGCTGTCCGTATGGCTTTGCTCTGGGGTTATACCCGTGTGTATTTTTATCGGGATGGCTATTTTTCATGGCTGGCTGAAGATTATCCGGTTGCTTTCAAGGGTGAAGATCCTGTTGTTTCGAGAGGCACTATTGTTCCAATAGATAAGTCAGAGTGATTACTTTTTTTTGAGCCTGTTTTGTAAGCCTGTTTTGTCTCGCAGTGGCCGAAATAGAACAGCTCAGTCGATGAAGGGGGCGCTTTTATACTGTTTTAGGTCAATAGAAATCTTTTTTTCTTCTCTGAAGTGTGTCTTGTGTCGGAAAAAGCGTGTGATGCACTCTGCAAAAAATCGTTAAACCGTAATATAGTGTCGTGGTTTTTATTCGATCCGGAAATACGGTTTGTTGCATCAATCTTCTCTAACTGTTTCTAATCTAACCTGCGAGCGTGATGAACGCCGACTCTTCGAGTCTCTGGCGTTTACTCTTTCTCCCGGTGAGATTCTGCAGATCTCTGGACCTAACGGTTCCGGAAAAACGACTTTGATGCGCATTATTGCCGGTCTCTCTCTGGATTATCACGGTGATATTCACTGGGATGGTCAGCCGGTGGATGATGATCGTCCTGCGTTTCAGTCATCTCTTCTCTATATGGGTCATAACCCGGGTGTGAAGTCTGTGCTTACGGCAGAAGAAAATCTGTCCTGGGCCATGGGGCTGCATCAGTCCGTCGATAGAACGGCTCTCTGGGAAGCCCTTGGTCGCGTCCAGCTGTCCGGTTATGAAGATATCCCCTGTTATCAGCTCTCCGCCGGACAGAATCGTCGTGTCGCTTTGGCGCGCCTGTTTCTCAGTCAGCAACCGCTATGGATTCTGGATGAGCCATTTACCGCTATCGACAGGCAGGGTGTTGCGGAACTGGAACAGACGCTGATTGATCATGCCAGTAAAGGCGGCATGGTGATGATGACGACCCATCATGAAATGTTGATCGACTATTCCGGCTTTCGCCAGCTGACTCTGGGAGGTGCTTTATGAGTTCCGTTGTCGGTACAGGCTTAGGCACAGGTTTTATGGTGGTGCTCAGGCGAGACCTTCGTCTGGCGCTGCGTAACCGTGGTGATTTATTTAACCCGCTGGTGTTTTTTGTGCTGGTGGCATCTCTCTTCCCGTTAGGTGTAGGGCCTGACAAGAATACCCTGCAGATTATGGGCGGTGGTGTGATCTGGGTGTCAGCTCTGCTGGCCAACCTTTTGGCCATGGACAGTATGTTCCGTTCCGATTTTGAAGATGGTTCTCTTGAGCAGATTATGCTGGCTCCCCAGCCTCTCTGGCTTACGGCCATGGCCAAGGTGTTTTCGCACTGGCTGGTGACCGGGTTGCCCATTACTTTGCTGTCGCCAGTGCTGGCCGTGATGTTCAGTCTGCCCGCTGAAGCCATACCCGCTGTGGCTATCACTCTGTTGATAGGGACGCCGCTGCTGAGTCTGGTGGGGGCGATAGGTGCGGGGCTGACCGTGGGATTACGTAAGGGGGGGGTGCTTCTCTCTCTACTGACGCTGCCTCTGTATATTCCGGTTCTGATTCTGGGGACAGGTGCTGTGGATGCAGCCATTCATAACATGCCCTGGACGCCACATTTGCTCTGGCAGGGAGTACTTCTGGCAATGGGTGTGACCTTTGCTCCTCTGGCGATTTCTGCCTCATTACGGGTGAGTGTCAGTGGCTAAAAGCAGGTGTGTGATAAGAGTGGGTGTACACATTAATACACTTTTGGGAATTTCGTCATACAGCTCACTGGCGTATAGTGCCGGTACTACGTGTGATGACATAGTGACAAAAACGATTATTAGAAGAAGGCTGGCTCATACGTTATGAAGTGGACTTATTTTCATCGGATGACATCGCCCAAGTGGTTTTATAACTTCAGTGGTTTGTGTCTCCCCTGGATCGGCATTATTGCTCTGGGACTGGTGGCGACCGGTTTAACCTGGGGTTTGCTGTTTAGCCCGCCGGATTACCTGCAGGGAAACAGCTATCGCATTATCTTTCTGCATGTACCTTCGGCCTCTCTTGCCATGACGATTTACGTCAATATGGCGATTATTGCTGGCATTGGTTATATCTGGAAAATCAAACTGGCTGATATGGCTGCTGCCTGCCTGGCTCCTATTGGCGCATCTTTTTGTGCGCTGGCGCTGATCACGGGTTCCATCTGGGGTAAGCCAACCTGGGGTACCTGGTGGGAGTGGGATGCCCGTCTGACCTCCATGCTTATTCTGCTGTTTCTTTATCTGGGCCTGATTGCCCTGCGTGAAGCTATCGACAGTCGTGATAATGGCAACCGTGCCTGCGCCATTCTGGCCATGGTGGGTGTGGTGAATATTCCCATTATCAAGTACTCGGTCGAGTGGTGGAATACGCTGCACCAGGGTACCACCATCAAGGTGACTGAAAAGTCCTCTATGGCGCCAGAGATGTTGATCCCTCTCCTGATATCAATTGCTGGAATTTATCTGTTCTGCCTGTTCGTTTTCCTGATTCGACTACGGGCGGAGATCATACACCGGGAACAAAGAACTTCCTGGGTACGTAGTCTGTTGGGGGCGGGTTCCTGAATGTATTTTGAAAGTTTTGATGCTCTGGTGTCGATGGATGGCCACGGAGCTTACGTCTGGGCAGCCTATGGAATAGGGCTGCTGGTACTGGGATGGAATCTTGTTGCACCGATATTGAACAGCCGCAAGGTCGCGGCTGACGTCCGACGCCGGATTTATCGAGAGCAGCTGCAACGTCAACAATCATCCCAGGGAGAACAGGCATGAAAGCCATTCGCAAACAACGCTTGATGTTATTGATGTTCCTGCTCTGCGGTGCAGGTGTGGTTGTCGGACTGACCCTGACGGCTCTACAGGAAAATATTAATCTCTATTTCTCTCCCGCCCAGATGCAGGCCGGTGAAGCGCCTATCGACACCCGTGTTCGTGGTGGTGGCCTGGTTGTAGAAGGTTCTGTGAAACGTGACCCGAAAAGTCTGAAAGTGGCGTTTGGTATCACTGATGGTGAAGGTGTTATTACTGTGCACTATGAGGGCATCCTGCCTGACCTGTTCCGTGAAGGGCAGGGCATTGTGGCCATGGGTGAGCTTGACGCGAACAATGAGTTCCACGCTTCTGAAGTGTTGGCCAAACACGATGAAACCTATATGCCTCCTGAAGTTCAGGAAGCTATCGATAATGCTCACCCTGGTAAACAGTCCGGCGAGAGTGGCGGTTATGATGCCAAGAGTCATGACGCCAGGGATTATGACAATGTGGGCTACGAGCACAAAGGCTATGGCGACTCCTCCGCGAAGGAGACGTCTGAATGATTCCAGAGCTTGGTTTATTTGCCCTGATATTGTCACTCTGTATGGCAATACTTCTGGGTGTTGTGCCTCTGGCCGGTACCTTTAACGGTCAGCGCAACTGGCAGGCTTTGGCCCGCCCTCTGGCGGCTGGCCAGTTCCTGTTTATGCTGTTGTCGTTCCTGGTGCTGGTGAATGCCTTTGTCACCGATGACTTTTCGGTAAAGTATGTTGCCGGTAACTCCAATACACAGTTGCCACTGGCTTATAAGGTGAGTGCTGTCTGGGGTGGTCACGAAGGTTCTTTGCTGCTGTGGGCTCTGATTCTCTGTGGCTGGACCTTTGCCGTAGCGGTTTTCTCCAAAGGCCTGCCTCGTATTGTTCTGGCGCGGGTGCTGTCGGTGATGGGTCTGGTGAGCATTGGCTTCCAGCTGTTTACCCTGCTGACTTCCAACCCTTTCCTGCGCCTGCTGCCTTATTCGCCGGCTGACGGCGCTGACTTGAATCCGCTGTTGCAGGATTTTGGCCTGATCGTGCATCC
Organism: Sansalvadorimonas sp.; assembly: GCA_965221135.1. Classification (GTDB taxonomy): domain Bacteria; phylum Pseudomonadota; class Gammaproteobacteria; order Pseudomonadales; family Endozoicomonadaceae; genus Sansalvadorimonas. The sequence goes on along the minus strand of CBDCRZ010000103.1, from coordinate 268,723 downwards.
GCCCATGCTCTACATGGGTTATGTAGGTTTCTCTGTTGCCTTTGCCTTTGCGATTGCGGCACTGCTCGGTGGTCGTCTGGATGCGGCCTGGGCACGTTGGAGTCGCCCATGGACAACGGTTGCCTGGGTGTTTATGACACTGGGTATCTCCCTGGGTAGCTGGTGGGCTTACTATGAACTTGGCTGGGGTGGCTGGTGGTTCTGGGATCCTGTTGAAAATGCTTCTCTGATGCCCTGGTTAATGGGTACGGCCTTGATTCACTCTCTGGCCGTGTCGGAGAAACGGGGTATGTTCAAGAACTGGACAGTTCTGCTGGCAATCAGTGCGTTCTCCCTGAGTCTGCTGGGTACATTCCTTGTGCGTTCCGGTGTTCTGACCTCGGTTCACGCGTTTGCCTCTGATCCGGCCCGTGGTGCGTTTATTCTGGCGTTCCTGATAGTGGTGGTGGGTAGCTCCCTGTTGTTGTTTGCCCTGAGGGCTCCGATGGTGAAAAGTCGCAGAGGGTTTGAACCCCTGTCGCTCGAAACCTTCCTGCTGGTGAATAATGTGATTCTGGTGAGCGCATGCTCCATGGTGCTGCTGGGTACACTGTATCCGTTGTTTATCGATGCCCTTGGCCTCGGTAAAATTTCTGTGGGCCCTCCGTTCTTTAATGCTTTCTTTGTACCAATGACACTGGTGCTCGCTGCAGCTCTTGGCTTTGGTGTGGTGTCACGCTGGAAGGCGGGTGTCGTAGGTTATCTGGTGCAGCAACTGCGTTGGGCATTGGTTGTCTCCCTTGGTCTCGGCCTGGTGATGACTTTTGTCTACAACGACAGTTTCTCCATTCGGGTGTTCATTACCATGGCGCTGGTGTTCTGGGTGTTGCTGGCGACTATTCAGTCGATTCGCATCCGCTGCCGTAACAAAGCCTCTTTGAAGGATGGTTTGAAGTCGGTGCCTCTGAGTGTCTGGGGTATGCACTGTGCGCACCTTGGTCTTGCTGTTTCCATGGTCGGTGTTCTGATGGTGTCTCTGTACACCCAGGAACGTGACCTGCGTATGGAACCGGGTGATCAGGTCGAACTGGGTGAATACAGCTTCCGCTTTGACGGCGTAGCCAAACAGCCTGGACCGAACTATCTCGCAGATTACGGTACTATCAGGGTTTACAAGGGTGACCGTGAAGTGACTGTCATGCACCCTGAGAAGCGTGCCTACAATGTCGGCGGTAACATCATGACTGATGCGGCGATTGACGCGGGCCTGTTCCGTGATCTGTATATCGCACTGGGTGAAGACCTGGGTGATGGCGCCTGGGCGGTACGTCTGCAGATTAAGGCGTATGTACGCTGGATCTGGCTGGGTTCCATCTTTATGGGAATAGGTGGCCTGCTGGCTATTCTTGACCGTCGTTACCGGATGCCTCGCAAAGGAAAAGCGGGCGCGTCTGGGAAAAAACAAGCCGCGTTAGCGTAAGCCGGAGGGAACCATGAAGCGTGCATTAATGTTTTTACCGCTGTTGGCGCTGCTGGCGCTGGGCGTTGTATTTTTCCGCGGTCTGTCTCTGGATGATCAGGTGCCTTCGGCCCTGATCTCCAAGCCATTCCCGGCGTTCTCTTTACCATCGCTGGGTGAGCCTGGTGAGGTGATAACCGAAGACGCTTTGAAAGGTCAGATCTCTCTGGTCAATGTCTGGGGCACCTGGTGCCCTACCTGTTATGTTGAACACCCTTATCTGACCGAGCTGGCAGAGCAGGGCGTGGTTATTTTTGGCATGAACTACAAGGACGAAGACGACAAGGCCATCAAGTGGCTGAAGCAGCTGGGTGACCCATACAAAGCTGTGTTTGTGGATGCCAAAGGCTTTCTGGGTATTGACCTGGGTGTACGTGGTGCACCTGAGACGTTTATCGTCGATGCCAAAGGCATAATCCGTTTCAAGCACGAGGGTGATATCAACCCGAAAGTCTGGAAAGAGATCTTCGAGCCTCATATTGCCGCGATCAAGCAGGAGGCTGCCCAATAATGGTTATACCTATGTCAATTATTCAGTCAGTCATTCGTCGTGTTTTTGGAGTGGCTTTGCTGCTGGCGGTGAGCCTGTTCTCATCTCTTTCAATGGCATCTATTGATACCTGGACCTTTGAATCTCCGGAGATGCAGTCACGGTATACGACACTGACGCATGAGTTGCGCTGTCCGAAGTGTGATGGTCAGAGTATTGGTGGCTCCAATGCGCCTATTGCCAATGACCTGCGGGAAGTGGTGTTCAACAAGATTCAGGCCGGAGAAAGCGATGAGCAGATCGTTGACTTTATGGTCGACCGTTACGGCGAGTTTGTACTTTACAAGCCGCGGGTAGAGGGCAAGACCCTGCTGCTCTGGTACTTGCCTGTTGGTTTTGCCGGTGTTGGCTTTATTATTTTCCTGTTTGTGGTGCTGCGCTCGCGCCGAACCCGCAATGAACCCGAAACCGCCGAGCTGGATGCAGAAGAGCGGGAACGAGTGGAAAAACTTTTATCAGGCAAGGGGGATAGCCAATGATCCTGTTCTGGATTCTGGCACTGGCCCTCACCGGCCTGGCATTGATGTTTGTACTGTTACCGTTGAAGTCTTTTCGTGATAACCCTTTGTCCGGTGATGAGCTGGATCAGGATGAAGTGAATGTTGGCGTTCGACGGGTACAGCTCGAAGATTTAAAGAGTCGTCTGGCAGACGGCTCCCTGACGAAAGAGCAGTTTCAGGAGCAGAAAGATGAGCTTGAAAAGCAGCTGCTGGCTGAGCTGAAGCAAGACTCCAGCAAGGCATCTTCTGTCAAGAGCAATTATGTATTGCCAGTGATTCTGGCGCTGCTCATTCCAGTGCTGGCTGTTGGTCTGTATTGGGATCTGGGGGCCAGTAACAAGATTGCGCAAAAGGTGGCTTTTGATGATGTGATGACAGAGCAGAACCCTGATGTAGCTCTGGAAAAGATGGAGGCTTTTGTTAAAGACTGGCCTGATGACTATCGCAGTCGTTTTCAGCTGGCAGGTCTCTATATGAGTCTGGGTCGTTTTGATGATGCCGCGACACAGTATGACACGGTTGCCAGAAAGACGAACTGGGAGCAGGCCGAACCTCTGGCTCAGGCCGCTCAGGCTGTTTACCTGGCTGCCGGCAGCCGGATTACCGAACGCGCCGGCAAGTTTATCAAGCAGGCACTGGCTGTTGACCCGGAAAACAGTACAGCACTGGGTCTTTCCGGTATTGCTGCTTATGAGCGGGAGGATTATCAGGGTGCGATAGCGGCCTGGCAAAAATTGTTGCCTCTCACCCGAGACCCTCAGGCTCGACGGGCGCTGGTAGATGGCATTGGTCAGGCCTATAAGGCGATGGAGCAGCAGGCTCCTGAGTCTGTATCCAGGATCGAAAAGCCCGAGGAGCTGCAGAAAGCCGAGGCTGCCATGGAATCCGCTATTACTGTTCAGGTGGCGCTGTCTCCAGAGCTGGAAAAACTTCCGGCAAATGCCCGGGTGTTTGTCTATGCTCGCACCCCAGAACGCCCTTTACCTCTGGCGGTTGTTCCGTTGACCGTTGCTGATCTGCCTGCCACGGTAGAATTGGATGACTCTACGGCCATGATGGACGGCTATGTACTCAGTAGTCAGAAGCAGGTCGACATTATTGGCCGCATTTCCCTCAGCGGCGATGTAACCAGGGCGGAATACGAAACCCGTATTTCTGGTGTACAGGTGGGTGGTAAGGACGCGACTCAGCTGGTTATTTCATCAGACGGTAAACGGTAAGGTAATAAAGTAAATCGTACCGGTGGGGGTTGATCTGTAAGGTTCTGACAGGCGCCTGCGATCAACTCCATGCCTGTCGGTTTATATTTCGGATTGCAATTCAGAAGCGACTCCTGTTTTAATGGAGGTTATCTTTATGGGTTATCAATACCGATGTGAGTCCGTCCGCTGTATAGACAGAACTCGGGGCGCCATGGAACAGGTGCTGACAGCCAGAACGTAATCGACTGTCACTGAAACAGGAATAATAAAGACCCGATGCGTCTTAAATGTATCAAACTGGCTGGTTTCAAGTCCTTTGTTGATCCAACCACCGTATATTTCCCTAGCAACATGTGTGGTGTTGTTGGTCCCAATGGCTGCGGCAAATCAAATATTATTGATGCTGTACGCTGGGTTATGGGTGAATCCTCTGCCAAGAACCTTCGTGGCGAATCCATAACCGACGTTATCTTCAAAGGCTCTAACTCCCGTAAGCCCGCCAGTTATGCCCAGGTTGAACTGGTGTTTGATAATCTGGAAGGGCGTATTACCGGCGAGTATGCCGCGTTTAACGAAATTTCTATCAAGCGCCGTCTCACCAGTGATGCTACGAACACCTACTTCCTGAACGGCAGCAAATGTCGCCGGAAAGATATTATGGATATCTTTCTGGGAACCGGCCTTGGTCCGCGCAGCTACTCGATCATCAGTCAGGGTATTGTTTCCAACCTGATTGAGTCCAAGCCAGAAGAACTACGGGTTTTTATTGAAGAAGCCGCCGGTATTTCCCGTTATAAAGAGCGTCGCCGGGAAACCGAAAACCGTATGCGCCGCACCAACGAAAACCTCGAACGTCTCACCGACCTGCGGGAAGAGCTCGAACGTCAGCTGGCCCACCTGAAACGCCAGGCAGAAGCAGCAGCCCGTTATAAAGAGTACAAAGAAGAAGAGCGTCTTAAGAAGGCTCAGCTCCATGCCCTGCGCTGGCAAGCGGTGAACACTGGTGCAGAGTCTCAGGCTTCGGCCATTCGTGAGTTTGAGATCCAACTTGAAGCGGCTATTGCCCGTCAGCGTTCCAGTGATTCCGATATTGAAAAACTGCGTCTGCAGCAGGTCGATTTAGGCGATGCTTTCCAGTCCGTACAAGGGCGCTTCTACGCCACCGGTAATGAAATTACCCGTCTGGAGCAGACCATTGCCCACCGCAGGGAAAGGGCCGGGCAGTTAGGTCGTGACCTGGCAGAAGCCGAACGTAACTGGGAAGAGACCCGCAAAGACCTCGAAAATGACAAGGCCGCACTGCTTGAACTGGAAGAAGAACTGCAGGCTATAGAGCCAGAATTAGAACTGGCTCAGGCCGGTGAAGATGAGCAGGGCGATGCTCTGGCTGCTTCCGAAGAGGCCATGCAGACCTGGCAGCAGACCTGGGACAGTTTTAACCAGCAGGCCAGTGAGCCGAGACGTGTTGCTGAGGTTGAACAGTCCCGTATCCAGCATCTGGAGCTGGCGCTTGACCGTATGACTGAACGTCTGCATCGCCAGAAAGAGGAGTTGGCAGCACTGGGCGGTGAAGATCTTGAAGCAGAGCTGGAGCCCCTGCGCGAAGAGATCGCAGAGCTGGAGTTTCAGGCTGAAGAGCTACAGATGCGCCGTGACACTCAGCAGGACTCCATGCGCGATGCCCGTCAGTCAGTCACAGACCTTGACCAGGAACGCTCTGCCTGCAGTCGTTTATTGAATGAATCCCGTGGTCGTCGTGCCTCCCTGGAAGCTCTGCAACAGGCAGCACTCGATCAAGGCGAAGGTGGTGCTCGCTGGCTTAAACAGAAAGGTCTGGCAGACAGCCCTCGTTTAGCAGAACAGTTACAAGTCACCAATGGCTGGGAAGTGGCCGTTGAAACCGTACTGGGGGATACCCTGCAGGCGGTCTGCGTCAATGGTTTTGAAGATATTGCATCCGGTTTGGATGAGCTGGAACAGGCCAGTCTGACCTTCCTGACCGGTGATCACACCACGGCGGTTCAAGCTGCCGGGCAACTGCCCTGGTTGGGTGAACAGGCTCAGGGTACCGGTGATCTGCTGGTTGGTATCTATGCTGCGGATTCTCTGGAGCAGGCACTGTCTGTGCGCGGTCATCTTGCCCCCGGTGAATCCGTCATTACCCGTGATGGTATCTGGCTGGGTAAGGAGTGGCTGCGTGTTGCCCGTGACAAAGACGCCAGTGCTGGTGTGCTGGCTCGTCAGCAGGAGCTGGAACAACTGCTGCTGGATCTGGAAACCCTCGCTGAAAAAGAGCAACACCTGTCCGATAATCTCACCGACCAGCGCATGACTATTGAGCGTTTGGAGGGCGAGCGCGAAGAGTGCCAGCAGCGTTTGTCAGCCCTTGGTGCACGACAGGGTGAGTTAAAGGCCGATTTAAGTACCCGGCAGATGAAGCAGGAGCAGGAAAACCTGCGCCGTACACGTCTGAAGGAAGAAATTGCAGAAGCTCAGTCCCAGAGTGGTGACGAGCAGGAAAGCCTGTCTGAGTCCCGTCTGCGTTTGCAGGATGCTCTGGACCGGATGGAAGAAGATGCCGAACGTCGTGAAGAACTGTTGCTGCAGCGGGATGATGTCCGTGCCGCCCTCGACCGTATTCGTCAGATGGCCCGCCACAGTAAAGACACAGCTCATCAACTGGCTCTGCGTCAGCAGACGTTGGTCAGCCGTCGTGAATCCCTGAATAAAGGTCTGGTGCGTCTGCAGTCTCAGGGGGAGCGCAGTCAGGAACGTCTGGAGCAGCTGCGTCTGGCTCTGAGTGAAAGTGATGAGCCGGTGGATGATCTGCAGATGGAGCTGGAAGAGTTACTCGACAGCCGTCTGCATATTGAAGAAGAGATGAACGAGTCCCGCCGTCTGTTAGAAGAAGTGGAGCACGAACTGCGCAGCCATGAGCGTGGCCGTAACAGTGCCGAGCAGGAAGCCCAGGGTATTCGAGAGCGTTTGGAAAAACTGCGTATCGACTGGCAAACCCTGCAGGTACGTCAGACAACTTTGCAGGAACAGTTGCAGGAAGACGGCTATGATCTGCAAACTGTTTGCGACAACCTCCCCGAGCAGGCGACAGAGTCTGCATGGGAAGAAGATCTGGCTAAGTTGGAGTCAAGAATTCAGCGACTGGGTGCCATTAACCTGGCCGCGATTGAAGAGTATGATCAGCAGTCCGAACGTAAACGTTATCTTGATGCACAGAATGATGACCTTGTAGAAGCACTGGGTACTCTGGAAAATGCGATTCGTCGTATAGATCGTGAGACCCGCAGCCGCTTTAAGGCGACTTTCGATCGCGTCGACAGTGGTCTGCGGGAGCTGTTCCCACGAGTATTTGGCGGTGGTCAGGCCTATCTGGAGTTGACCGGAGACGATCTTCTTAACACTGGCGTGTCGATTATGGCGCAGCCACCGGGCAAGAAGAACAGTACTATTCATCTGCTGTCTGGTGGTGAGAAAGCACTCACGGCGATCGCTTTGGTCTTTGCTATTTTTCAACTCAACCCTTCGCCCTTTTGTATGCTGGACGAAGTGGATGCACCTCTGGATGACGCTAACGTCGGCCGCTATGCGCGGATGGTGGAAGAGATGTCAGCCAAGGTGCAGTTTATCTATATTTCCCACAATAAAATTGCCATGGAGGCGGCCAATCAGCTGATTGGTGTCACCATGCACGAGCCGGGGGTGTCCCGCCCCGTTTCGGTGGATATTGAGCAGGCTGCAGCTATGGCTGTGATGTGATCCCTGACTGGGGCTTTTGGTAGTTACTGTTGTTTCTTGTATGAATTTTTGTGTAAAAATTACAATTTTTCGCAAGGTAAAGCGAATACAGTTGTTGTCCGTTTGCAGTTAACTTTACAATCAAACTGGGAGCCAGGGGGGCTGGCTCTGTGATGGAACATCAGGTTGGCATACACCCATGGAGATGAATGTGCGTGACTGGCTGGTCATAGTTGGCGTTCTGGTAGTACTTATCGTGCTGGCAGACGGTTTGCGTCGTATGTGGCTTGCAAGACGTAAGGCGAATGAGCTGAATTTTGGTCTTGAAGATGTTCAGGGTCAAAGCACCGATTTTGGCAGTGAACTGCCAAATGGCGGTGCGCGTGTGCGTGATGGTGAAGAGTTATCTGATGATGCTCCGGAAGATTCTGATACCGATTCTATCGATCTTCCCCCAGTGCGCCGCAGGGAGCCTGTTCTTCAGAAAGAGAAAATCGTCAGTAAGCCAAGAGCCCGTAAAGAGCCTTCTTTCGACAAACCCTCTTTTGATGCCACTTCGGGGGCAGGTTCTGGCGCGCCTGTTGAATCGTCAGTTAAAGCTGCTGCAAAACCTGTTTCTAAACCTGCACCTTCGAATCAGGCACCTTCGAAGATTGAATCTTCAAACGTTGAGCCTGAAGGGAAGGTGTCAACGGTTGAAGCCAGCACTTCAGGGCAGTCCCGTAATATTACGGATATTGCAGGTGATGAGGGTATAGGTGCTGTACGGAGTGTATCTGCACCTCAGTCGCAACAGGAACCACGCCCTGAACGCCGGCCGGCAGCAGCACCCCAAAAATCGCAAACGTCTCCTGATCAATCGAAGTCACAGACTGTTGTTGAAGACAAAACGGTGTCTGAGAAAAAACCTGCTTCTACCGATAAACCCGTTTTTAAGGATAAAAGTGTGCTTCCCGGTCAGCAGGCACTGGCACTGGACGAGCCTGTACCTATGTTGATGGATATGGATGATGAGGGTTTGTCCCTGTCGGCACCGCCCAGGTCAGCAAAACCGCCGACTCAGAAGCAAGCTCAAGCACCAGCCCAGAAGAGAGAGTCTCTCGCCGCGTCGCTGAAGGCTGACCTTGAGAACTCAATAATGGCTGGTCGTCGCAAGCTGCGCAGCTACCACAGTTCAGAAACAGCAGAAGAGTCTGAGATCGAAGAGATGACCGCTCAGAAATCCGCTGTAGAAGAGTCCGAAGCAGCACTGCAGGAAGATAACCAGACGCAGGAAGTAAAGCGCAAGGATGAAGTCCTTGTGATTAACGTGGTCGCCCCTGAAGACAGGCCTTTCTCAGGCGATCAACTGCTGCAGTTCTTCCGGCAGTATGGGTTGCGCTTTGGTGATATGAATATTTTTCACCGTCATGAGCAGGAAGATGGTACGGGTAAGATTTTGTTCAGTGTTGCCAATGGTGTTGAGCCAGGGACGTTTAACCTGCGCACCATGGACAACTCCGTAACACCAGCCTTGAGTTTCTTCCTGGGCTTGCCTGGGCCTGAAAACCCTAAGCAGGCTTTCCGCACGATGGTGGAAGCGGTTCATTATCTGGAACAAAATATGGGTGCCTGTCTGAAGGATGAGCACCACAGTGTTTTGACCACTCAGACCCTGACCCATTACCAGGAGCGTATCATCGAATTTGAACGTCGCTATATGGTTTCGAGGAAACGCTCCAACGCCCGGGTGTGATATAGAACACCCGCCTTGTTATTGTCAGGCACTGTAATGGCACTCCCATAAGGAAGGTTGTTGCGGTGCCTTTGCTTTTTTAGAGTCCTGATTTTTAAATTGCGCTATGTCGAAAGATAACCACACCCAGAACGGTCTGTTTGCGGACACTGTTACTCCCGATACCGGCAGTAAGGATGCTGTGACGTCGGTAGACGCTCAGATAAAACAGCTGCGGGCAGATATTCGTCAGCATAATTATCGCTATTACGTGCTGGATGATCCGTCTGTTACTGACAGCGAATACGACCGCCTTCTTCAGGCTTTAAAAGCGCTAGAAGCTGATCATCCGGAACTGGTCACTGAAGACTCACCGACCCAGCGTGTTGGCGGAACACCCTTGTCGGCCTTTACCCAGGTTCGCCATGAAATGCCCATGCTCTCACTGGATAACGCCTTCAGTGATGATGACCTGACCGACTTCAACCGTCGTCTGCAGGACCGTCTGAAGAGCACAGATGAACTGGAGTTTGCCTGCGAACCCAAGCTTGATGGTATTGCCGTCAGCCTGCTCTATGAAGACGGGCTGCTGGTACGTGGCGCCACCCGGGGTGACGGTTCCACAGGTGAAAATATTACCCAGAACGTACGCACCATTCGGTCTATTCCTTTGCGTTTAAGGGGAGAAGGCTGGCCTCAGCGCCTGGAAGTGCGCGGTGAAATCTATATGCCGAAAGCGGGCTTTGAGCGTCTCAATGACGAAGCCCGCAAGAAAGACGAGAAGACTTTTGTGAACCCGCGTAATGCCGCTGCGGGCAGTCTGCGCCAACTGGATTCCCGTATTACCGCTACCCGTCCGCTGGAGATGTGCTGTTACAGTGCCGGTATTGTGGAAGGCGGACAGCTGCCAAATGTTCACGGCGAAACCCTGCAGCGCTTTAAAGACTGGGGTTTGAAGATCAACCCGGAGATGCAGATCGTTAAAGGTGTTGCCGCCTGTGTGGACTACTACACCCGGCTCTCTGAGAAGCGTGACAGCCTGCCTTACGATATTGATGGCATTGTCTACAAGGTGAATGACTTTGCTCTTCAGCAGCAGCTGGGTTTTGTAGCCCGAGCTCCTCGCTGGGCTATTGCTCGCAAATTCCCGGCCCAGGAAGAGATGACCGAGTTGCTGGATGTGGATTTCCAGGTGGGCCGTACCGGTGCCATTACGCCGGTGGCACGTCTTAAACCCGTATTCGTCGGTGGTGTGACTGTCAGCAATGCCACCCTGCACAATATGGATGAAGTGGAACGTCTCGGTGTACACATTGGCGATACGGTGATTATTCGACGGGCTGGTGATGTCATTCCCAAGATTGTGAAGGTTGTCGAAGAGCGTCGACCTGAATCGGCAACAGCCATTACTCTGCCTGATCAGTGCCCGGTGTGTGACTCTGAAGTGGAACGCAGTGAGGAAGAAGCCGTTGCCCGTTGTACCGGCGGACTTTTCTGTCAGGCACAGCGTAAGGAAGCGGTTAAGCACTTTGCCTCACGCAAGGCGCTGGATGTGGATGGCCTTGGTGATAAGCTGATTGAACAGCTGGTTGATAAAGAGCTGGTGAAAACCATTGCGGATCTGTTCCGTCTCAAGCATGACCAGTTGCTGCGAATGGATCGCATGGGCCCTAAATCTGCCAGTAATGTTCTGAATGCGCTGGATGCCAGCAAGGAAACGACACTGGCGCGGTTTATTTATGCGCTGGGTATTCGGGAGGTGGGTGAAGCCACGGCAGCGAGTCTCGCCAGCCACTTTGGTGACTTGCCGGCACTGTTAACCGTTGATGAAGAAACCCTTCAATCGGTGGATGATGTTGGGCCTATTGTGGCGCGCCATATTACTTTGTTTTTCCGTCAGCCCCATAACCTTGAAGTCATTGAACAATTGCAGGCTGTAGGGCTGCACTGGCCGGTGGCGGAGAAACCATCTGAGGAAGAGGTGGCGGAACTGCCTTTGGCTGGCCAGACCTGGGTGCTGACCGGCAGCCTGTCAGAGATGACCCGTGATCAGGGCAAGGCTTATTTGCAGCAACTTGGCGCGAAAGTCGCCGGCTCGGTCTCTGCAAAGACCACCGGTCTGGTGGCGGGGGAGAAGGCCGGTTCAAAACTGACCAGGGCGCAGAGTCTTGATATTCCAGTCAAAGACGAAGAAGCTTTTCTTGCCATGTTAAGGGATTATGGCGTTATTGATTGATGAAGGCTTTATATAGATGGAGCCATTATATAGATGGAGCGAGAGACACAGACTGTGAAGCGTTTATTGTTACTGCCATTGATGGCGATCCTGCTTGCCGGTTGTGCTTCTACAACACCGCCGGCAAGCCCCCATAATCTGTGTGCTGTGTTTAAGGAAAAGCCTTCCTGGTACAGGGCGGCCAGGGATTCCAGTGAGCGCTGGGGAACGCCCATTCAGGTGATGATGGCGATTATGTATCAGGAGTCGAGTTATCGGCATGATGTTCGCCCACCAAGACCCTGGTTCCTGTTTATTCCATTGCCCCGGAGAAGTTCGGCCTACGGCTATGCCCAGGCCCAGGATGGTACCTGGGAGATGTACCTGGATGATGCCGGGGGCTGGTTTGCCTCCCGGGATGATTTCAGTGACGCCATTGATTTTATTGGTTGGTACACCCATCAGTCCCGGTCGCGTAATGGCGTGTCACTTTGGCATGCGGATAAACAGTACCTGAATTACCACGAAGGCTGGGGTGGTTATTCGCGAGGTTCCCATCAAGGTAAACCCTGGTTGCTGAAGGTGTCGAAGCGGGTACATCGGCGTGCCAGTGATTACGGTGCCCAGCTGCGGAGCTGTAGTTTTTAGGTTTAAAAGCTTTGAACCACAGAGACACAAAAGCACGGAGGGAAGGCAAAAGCTTTTTGCCAAGAGCTCCTTGTTGAAAAGCTTTTGAACCACAGAGGGCACAAAGGCCACAGAGAAAAAGCAAAGGAGCTCTTTATTAAAAAGCTCTTTATTAAAAAGCTCTTCTCCGTGTCTTTGTGTCTCTGTGGTGAAAGGCTTTTCAGGCCAGCCCGAAGCTGTCAGCAGGGACAATGTTGGCGGTTTCGGTCAGTTCATCCCACACCACGGCTGCCTGTCCTGTGCGCAGCTGCTCCATCACCTGTTTCACGCGGGTGTCCAGCGGTGAGTCATCACCATTATCAGTACCGTAGCGGGACACAAATTCGGTAATCAGATTGTGCAGGGTGGCTTCATCCAGCTGTTGCCAGGGAACAATCATGGTGACCTCAATATCGGGAGGAGTAGAAAAGGCCAGTGTATCATTCGGCCCTGAGTGCTTATACCGGTGCTTCAATTGCAATCACTTCAAATGCTGTTTCTTCCCCTTCGGTGATCAGTCGCCAGCGCACATTATGATTCCATAACAGCACTCCGTAATCCTCCCGGGGGCGGGTTTTCAAATACGCCGGGCGAGGGTCTTGTCCCAGAACATCTTCAATCAATTGTTGGAAAGGCTGACCAGTCTGTTGCTCCAGCTGACGACAGCGTTGAAGTGCCTCTTCGCTAAAGCTCACCGCTATTGTCATTGGTGGCTCGGGAGCAAAGCCGGCTGTGGCCTCCGGCTCACTGTCTGCCCAGGGCAGGTAGGGCTTGATATCGACCACTGGCGTGCCGTCCAGCAGGTCTATTCCCGAAAGAGAGAGCCAGACCTGCCCTTTGTCCTGGTGAATGCCGTTGAGCTTTACCAGTGACAGCCCCAGAGGATTGGGGCGGTGGGTAGAGCGGGTTGCAAATACCCCCACACGCTTCTGACCACCCAGTCTTGGAGGGCGAACTGTAGGCCGCCAGCCGTTGTCTTTAGTCTTGTGAAACAGAAACTGGATCCAGATATGGCTGAATCCTTCCAGGCCTGTAACGGCTTCCGGGCAGTTGCAGTCACCTGTTAGTTCCAGCCGGGCCTGGGCGCTGTCGACCAGCCCCGGCTGGCGGGGAATACCGAATTTTTCCTGATAGCAGGAACGAATATATCCGACTGGTTCAAGGGTGCAGGAGTCTTCAGACACAAGGGTTCTCTAATGCAGGTTGGCAGACGTTAAAGGCGGGAGGTTAACGGGTATCTCAGGTGGCCGCAATCTTCACTCATTGCTCTGTTTTCTCCTCTCTCGCCCAAACATGTTAGTCATTCTGTACAAGCTGTCATGAACCTCACATTGCTTTCAGGAGTCAATTGCAGTGTTAGAAACTGTTTTGAAAGTCCAGATGCCCTGTGGCACGAGCGTCGAAGCAGTCCAAGGTGAATTGAAACTGACCGAGCAGGCTCGTGCCGCTCACTGAACACTCTTTGAGGAGATTGAAACATGGAAATGTCTAATGTAACTACCGGTGGCGGCTTTAATAGTTACGACCGTATGAAGGATCAGGGCTCAAAAATCCCCGGGATGCCACCGGTGGCCACCCCTTCAATGTTTATGAACGCGCTTGCATATTGTGTAACTAGCGTTCTGCCTTGTACGCAGCGCAAGAGTCTGAGTGATCGTGAAACAAAAGCCGCTTCGGTAACCAAAAGTCTGTTGAATCCTGCTCAGCAACAGTCCCAGTTGTTGTCTGCGTACCAGGAGGTACTGACTGCTGATGAACCTGAAGCCAAAGCCTCTGGTGTTTGTGGTGCTGTTGGCCGTCTGGTTGACCCTGATGGTGGTTATTTTTCCTTGATGAAGAAAGCTATCGAAATTCAGGGTGTTATGCCTGAGCGTGCTGAGGATATTCTGCAAAAGATTCATCAATCACGGGATATGACAAAGGGTATAACGAGCGTTGCCAAGAGTGATGCCGAAGCAGAAATTATTGCTGCTCAGGTACTGAAAGCCATCATGGTTCTCTCTCTGGAAATGAACGTGTTGTCCGGTACACCTGGTGATTTCCGCTTCCAGATGGACCGCGCTGCTTATACAGTGATTCGCGAGCAAAGCCAGAGCCGTGATGATGCGAAAGATGTTCTGATACATGAAGATATGTTGCACGAGCTTATGAGCACTTTGCTCGGTAACAAGGATTATCGCCGGCAGCTGGCTGATGAAGTCCGTATGACCATTGGTGAAAGTGTTTCCAGACTTGGTAAGGGTAACGGCAGGTCTGCCTCTGTAGTGAAAGAGCATCTTAACGATTATCTGGAGGGCCTGGCCGAACTTCATAAGTACAGGTTGGAAGAGGCTGGGCGGTTTACTGATATTCCTGACAAATCTCTTTCTAATGCTGATGCATTGGTGTGTATGGGTTTTGATCAGCCTTCTGTGATTACCTCCGCCATGGTTAGCACTTTTTTGGATGAAGGTTTCGATCCGAAGGATGGCGATAAAAAGGCACGCCCTCAAGTGTTCCATGCTGCAGTGTCCAAGGCCTGCCCTATTCTGGCTGACCTGATTTCTGGCCCATCTATTGAAGGCAAAAAAGGAAAAAAACAGCGTTACGTGGATTACAGCACAAGTCGTGCCCTCTATCTGTCGGCCTTGCATGACCCTGGTGAGAACGGTGAGCAGGACGTTGACCGTGCTCGCGATACGTTATTCCGAGTTGCGAAGAAGCTTGACCTGAACGCTATTATTGCTCAACTGCTGACGATTGCTGGTGGGGGTAATAGCGATGATGCAGATGAGCAGAGTTATGTTCAGCAGGCTCAATCCCTTCTCATGAACATTATAGCGGAGCAGAAAGTAGGTTCTGAAATTCTCGTTAAGAGTGATGGTAAGTTTGTTGTTAATGGTGACTTGAATCGTTCGGTAGCCAACGATGGTGAACGGGACGATCAGCTCCCTGCAATGAGAAACCTGACCGTATTGGGTCACAGCCTGAAAGGGCCTTCCCATCTTGAGGTGCTTTACAGGGCGCTGTTAATGGCAAGTGAAAAGAGTTTTGCCACAATCCCGGCTGATGCAACACAGGCTCAGAAGAAGGAGATTCAACAGGGAAATCTGATGATTCAGACTGCAGTCCAGACCGTTCATATGCTGGATTTTGTTGTCAGTTTTGCTGGGCACAGGGCTTACCAGAAAATCAGTAATGGCCTGAAAACCGTTGAAGCTGCTGCTGAAACGATGGAAGTGACTGCTGAAACTGAGGCAGCCGAGGAATCCGCTGAGGGTGAAAAAGAGACGACAGAACTTCAGTCTCTGGATACTCTGAAAACCAATGCTGATATGGTTACCAGGCTGGATCAGTTGCATAAGGTGCGTGTCGATATGCGTTCTCCGGAAGAGTTGTCGCAAATTGCTGTGCTGACAAAGCGTATTAGGGAGATGAAAACTGCAGGTAAGAATTCCCCTGATGATGTTTACGCTGATCTGACTGCTGCACCAAAGGCACCTGCTCGTAAGGCGGGTAAAACTACAGCCACCGAGAAGGCTCCTGAGACTGAAGTTGTTACACCTCGTGGAAGAAGAGGTCGTGGTAAACCTAGCGCCACCAAGGCGGTTGTGACACCTGTTCTTAAAGGTCGCGGCAGAAAGCAGCGAAAAGCTGAGCAGGCTGCTCCTGCGGTTGTTGTGGCGCCTGTTCGTGCCAGAGGCGGCAACAAGAAAGCGCAAACTGTTCAGTCTGAAGCTGTGACTGTCGATACTTCTGCCGAAAAGGCAGCTGAGCGGCGCATAAAAGAGCTTGAGCGTGAGAATAAGCAGCTGGAAGAACTGCTGAAGAAGATGACTGGTTCCTCTAAGGATGCTCAGCTTTCGCCGGTTCGTCGCAGAGGCAGGCGTTCTGCTGTTAGCGTTTCTGCAGATCAGAGTGCTGTTTCTGCAACTACGGTTGCTACTCCTGATAAGGGTGCAGACGAAGCTCGTCCGGCCCGTATCAGAAAGCTTTCTCCGAAGGGGGAAGAGCAGCAGGGCAAGATGGCTGCTGAAGAGGGCAAGCGCAAGAGGCGTAGCCCTTTGAGGTAATCTGGCCTTGTAAGTGCTGGTCGCCTGTCGTTTGCGGCAGGCTTGAGAAGCGCCCGACAGTTTCACTGTCGGGCGTTTTTTATGCAGGCCTTTTATGCAGGCAATGCCTGAAGTGCTGTTTGCATGCGGTTCAGTGCATTTTCAAGCATGGTGCGGGTGCAGCCAAAGTTAAGTCGTACGCAGTTGGGGTCACCAAAAGCGGCGCCATCGGTGAGGCCAACACCGGCTTCTTCAAAGAAGCGCTGAGGTTTTTTGATGCCGGGAATCTCACACTGAATCCAGGCCAGGTAGGTGGCCTGATGAGGCGACATGCTGAGCCCGGGCATGGCATTGATGCGCTCCAGCAGATATTGGTGGTTCTCTCGCAGATGCACCAGCAAAGCCTGTCGCCAGGGTTCGCCATGCTGATAAGCCGCAGCTGTGGCTGTAAAACCTGTGAGCATATTATCGGGGCTTGGCACTATACCGCTGCGTGTACGTTGAAACTTTGCGCGTAGTTCCGGGCTGGGAATAATGGCATAGGCACAACCAAAGCCTGCGAGGTTAAAAGTTTTTGAAGGTGCCATCAGGGTGACCGAGTTATCCCGTGCATAGTCGCTGATAGAGGCATAAGGAATATGCTGGCAGTTCTGGTCGAGGATCAGGTCACAGTGAACTTCATCGGAGCAAACAATCAACTGGTGGCGTTTGCAGAAGTCTTCGAGTTTCTCCAGTTCTGTGCGGGTGAGTACCCGGCCATTGGGGTTCTGGGGGTTGCAGAGCATAAACAGTCTGGTGTCTTTGGTGACATTCTTTTCCAGCCATTCCCAGTCCATATACCAGTTGTCACCCTTCTGTTTCCAGAAGATCTGCATCATCTGGCGGTTGCCCAGGGGAGGGGCTGTCAGGAAGGGGTAATACACAGGGCAGGGGACTATGACAAATTCGCCTTCTTCGGCAAAGGCGCGCACAGATATATTAAGGGGGCAGATCAGTCCCGGGGTCCAGTCAATCCACTCGGGCTCTATGGCCCAGTCGTACAGATTATTGGTGCGATCGCACACCAGATCGTTCAGCTCTGCAGAGGGAATGGTGTAGCCAAATACACCATGGTCGATGCGTTGGTGCAGGGCTTCAATCACTTCGGGGGGTGATCGGAAATCCATATCGGCAACCCAAAGGGGAAGTACATCCTGGTCTTTGTATTTGTCCCATTTCAGGCTGGAGGTCTGGGTGCGGTCAATTTCTTCATGAAACAGGGAGGCAGCCGTGGTCATAGAGATCCTGTTTACTTGTGGCCCGTTCCGGGCGTATTGAGGGTAGGGGTCAGATTGTAGAGATGTGAGGCACTTTCAGGAAGGGGTGCTGGGCTGTAAGGTTTGTTATCTCAGTACCGGGGCCGCCCTTGCTGCTGGTTCGTTTGTGCCAGTTGTTACCCTGACTTTTGTGAGTCGGGTGGTACAGAGCAGGCTTCTGAACATTTTTTTGAAGTGAGAGTGGTAAGAGAGGGTGCTTAAGGATTCCAGCTTTAAATCAATACGGAAGGACAGGCCTTTGTACATCCACAGAGATACGGTGTTCTTTTTAACAGCCACGATTGAAAAATAGTTGTCTTCATTTGGTGATGCATCGTCGACCAATACGCCAAGGGTCATATCATGGACTTTGCGGCTTTGGATATGGGCCTGCAGTGTTTTACTGGCTGTTTCCTGGAATTCGATCAGGTGGTCGTAGCAGATACGTTGTGAGGGAAGGTTTTTTTCGGTTGTCTGTACGCAGGTGCGCCCTTCCCATTGGCCTTTGAGAAAATCCTGGGTGATATCTTTTACTGAGCTGTTGGATGAGCCGGGTGGGCCGTATAGCTGAGTAACATTTTTTCCTGGGGTGGCTTTCAGGCAGTCAAGCCCGACATTCATCAGGCCGGTGAGTTTGTTATACATGGCGGGCGCTCCTTATCCTGAGTAAAACTCGTAGCAGGTTAAAGTTAGACCGTTGTTAACAGGGGGCTGTTCAGGCCGGTGTTAGTGAGGCTAACCCGTTTGTTAGCAGGAATTGTTCAGCTAACTCTTCCTGACAGCCACGAGCGACGATACGTCCGTGTTTCTGCTCCAGCTGGTACTGGTACATGGGGTCGTAGTATTCATCGAGCAGGCTGTGGATCCACTGTTTATGCACAGCGACAGCGTCCGGGTTTTGCTGATGCTGGTGCTGAAGGTGTAGAGCGCTTTCCATAATGCCGCGCAGCTCTTGATGTCGCGCGCCACCAAGACGCTTACGAATGCGGTCCAGGCTGGCCAGCAGCTCTTCGGAAAATATTTCGAAGCCCTCTTTTTCACCATGGCGGGCAACATTGTCTTTCAGGTTCTGCTCAATATACTCTTCAAAAGTAATTTGTACTCGAGTGTCCAGGCTCTCTTCCAGCAGCAGGATGGGTGCAGTATCCATTTTGGCTTTCAGGGATAAGGGCAGGGCGCAACGACCGATCAGTTTGCTTTCATCTTCCAGTAGAAGGGTCTGGCTACCAGCATGACGTTTTTTCAGCAGGTCGATTGCCAGTTTGTTTTCAAAATCAATCTGGGTGGGTTGCCCGCCTACACGACGACCGAAGCTGGAGCCTCGATGGTTGGCCAGGCCTTCAAGGTCAATATGATCAGCAAAGCGTGTAAGCAGACGGGTTTTTCCGGTGCCTGTCGTTCCACCCAGAATCACAAACCGACACTCTTCGATAGCCTGTTCAAGGTATTCCAGAAGCCAGGTGCGCATGGCCTTATAGCCGCCGGTGATCAGGGGGTAATTAATGCCTTCTTCTTTTAGCCAGGTCTGTACCGTGTGGGAGCGTTCACCGCCGCGAAAGCAGTAGAGGTAGCCTTCGGGGTTTTGCTGAGTGAACTCTATCCATTTGGCTGTGCGTTTGTCTCGGGTGTCGCCGCTGACCAGCTGATGGCCGAGCGTAACGGCTGCATCATGCCCTTGACGTTTGTAGCAGGTGCCGACTTTGGCCCGCTCCTCATCATTCATCAACGGAGCATTATGGCTGCCAGGGAAGGCGCCTTTGGTAAATTCAACAGGAGCCCGCAAATCGAGAAGAGGAATATCTTCTAGGAACAGGCGTTGGAAGTCACTGGTGTTGGGGCGGGTGTCTGTCATTCCGTTTACTTGCAATTACTGGCCGGCGCAAAAGAGGGTGGGAGTGTAACAGAGCGGCCTCTAAAGCCGTAGGGTTTGTCGAGGCTTCTTTATGCTGTAGCAGTAAATGTAAGGCTGTTAATGAATAAAAGAATCACTAATAAATAAATCAATATCAGCAGACTCAACATCAAAATGGTGGCCGCACTGGATGGTGCCGTACTGGATGAATGTTACCCACTCAACCATTCTCCATAGACGCATGTCTTGTCGGGAGAGGGTTGAATGAGCAAAATTACCTCTCAGCCAGATACTAGGCCTGAACAAGCGGGCGGCGTGTTGCGTTAGCCCTCAGGCGCATAGCAGGTGATTCCGGCTTGTAATTGCAGGTCGTTCTCAGCAGGGGTTTGATGATCCAGGGTTCAACAATTTGATCTTTGGCCATGATCAGGATGTCCATGGTATTGGCGATGATTATACCGTCACCCACAGGTCCCAGCATTTTCTTCAGGCTGGTCGCGAGAGTGCCTGTGCCAGCACCGATCTTCCCGGCAACGCCGTGAACGACTGCACCGGCAAGAAGCAGGGTTCCCACTCTGACGGCTCGTGCTTTCGGGCTGTCTTCATGTTCGCCCAGTGATGAGTTGATCAGATTCTGAAGACCAAAGGCCAGACTCACACCTGCGGCTTCTGCCGACATGGAGGCAATGGTGGCACGGTAAGTCATGTCATTCATGTTCAGCTTGCCGCCACTGGCAATCTGAAGAATACCTGCACTCGTTATCATACCTGCAGAGGTCAGGAATTCTGACAGGTGTTCGTTACCTGTCAGATTTTTGGTGGCACCAACAGCGAGTTCCCTCACACCATACACGGCAGTAATGGCCATGGAATTGGTGAAGTAAGACTTCAACCAGGACTTGCCACCATTGGTGGCAGGGTTGGCGCCAAAACGATCCAGTAAAGTCAAAATCAGGCCGCTTTCGATAATGGAGCCAATCCGGGAGACGGTATCGATGGACTTGTCATCCCAGTCCGTCAGGTCGTTCAGGGTTGCACCGTTCAGCTTGTTGAAAACGCCTGCAAAGGTGTTGGTAGCACTGCTGGCGTGGTAGAGAGAGACCTGGCTTTGCAGGTTGTTCGCTTTATGCCAGGCCGTGTTCTTGTGCAGAGCCCAGGAGGCTGCGCCTGTTAACACGGTACTGGTGAGTTCTGGAATAACATCCTGCCACTGAGTGCGCCCACCTTCCTCTATTCCTAATGCCTGACGGGTGTAGGCGCTGATGGCTTGACCGTTACCAAAGGCGGAGAGCAGAACACCCTGACGGACGTAGTTCTTGGTCATGGCCTTGACAAAGGTGTCGTTTTTTCTACCTGCCAGAGGCATAAATTTGGAGTTGGTTGCATAGCTATACCCCATATCGACAGCCTTAAGGGTAAGCAGGGTGCCGACACCTGTGGCCAGCAGACTGGTGGCCTGTGTCAGGGGGGTGCTGGCTGAAACGGGCTGGAGATGAATGTCCGTTCCGGCTTCGTCCCGGCCAAGGTGTATGAGGTAATGGACATTACCTGAGTCGTCAATCTGCAGTGGCATGGAGCGATGGCTTTCATCGGCCATGATCACTTCCAGCATGGCGTTCTGTAGCTGGCCGGGTTCACTGGCCAGCATTTTGTTACTGACCCGAAGGTGAATGTCTCCCTGGTTGTCTGCTGACAGGTTGATCGCCTTTCTCTGGGTGAAAGTGGCCTCTTTGGCTTCCTCTGCGAGCACCGCTGCGGGGTTGCCAAGCAGAAAAACTGAAACTGTGAGTGGAGCCAGCCAGAGCCCTGTTCTGTTTAACATGCTCATGTGTACCCTGCTTCCTCAATAATTAATTGATCTCTGGAGGGCCATAGCCCGGTGCTGTCTTGGGTGCCTGGTTTCTGTGTCCGGTTTGCGGCAGTAAGCTTAGATACTTTCCATGAAGTTGCTGGGATTCTTTGGTAACCCTTATTTTTAAGGAGCAGGTGTCTGTGTCGCGGGTACCTGAAAAGGAGGGGGATGTGGCTTGTAAAGCTATTTGCTGAGCGGGAATGCCGACTACACTTTGGTATCTTTTTTGTTACGGGCTGTATCGTAATGTTGGCATTATTGTCTCGTTACTCAGGCTCATTTATATTGCATGCGTCTTCCCTGCGGGAAAGGTGGTTTGTTTTTATATTGCTCCTTCCTGCAGGCTTGCTGTGGTCTTTTAGTCTGTGGGCGAATGAAAAGCCTGCAGTATCTCAAGAAGAGCTTGTTATAGGGCTGGTTCTGCATGGTTTGGAAAATCCGGCTTACCAGGATCTCGAAGAAGAATCCCGCAGCTTTTGTGAGAGAACAGCCCGCTGTCGGCTTATGTCGGGCGGGCCACTGAATAATCAGGATGTTGCCACCCAGAAACAGTGGTTAAGGCAGTTGATTGCCAGTAATGTCGATGCTTTGGTTATTGCGCCCATCAGTACCCGTGCCCTGTTTCCAGTGTTAAAAACAGCGGCGAAAAAAGGCATCGCCATGGTTAACATTGGCGCGCGAATGGACCGGGAGTCTCTGGGGCGTAACCGGGTGATCATTCCCTGGGTAGGGCCGGATAACCGTGCTGCGGCGAGACAGCTTGCGGAAGCCCTGGCCATGCATCTGAATCCGGGAGACCAGGTGGCCTTACTGGGCGGCACACCGGGTCAGTCAATTTCTTATGAACGGGTAGATTCAGCCCGTCGCACGTTGCGACGTCTTGGAATGAAAGTGGTGGCAGTTGAATCAGCGGATTGGAAGACCGAAAGAGCCCTGGAGAAAACCCAGTTGCTGCTTGGTCGTTTTAAAAATTTGAAAGGGCTTGTTGCCGCTAATGATGAGATGGCTCTTGGAGCCTTGCGGGCAGCCGACCTGCAGCAGTACAAGCTGAAGGTTGTCGGGTTTGATGCAGACCCTGCCATACTGCCCCTGGTGAATGCCGGGCGCATTATGGCGACTATAGACTGGTCTCCCCGGCAGCAGGGTGTCTTCGCCATTGAAAAGCTTCTGGCTGACAGGAGCGCTGGCAAAACGGCAGGTCTGCCCGAGAATGTTCCGGGGGATTACCATACACCGTGGAAATTGTTAACCCGTAACTGCTGTGAACTTGTAGACGGTAAGGCTATTCCAAAGGCTGATTCACAGGTAAGGCAATGATAGTAGCGATTGGTCGTGAATATACGTGTAATGGTGGCGGTTGCGTACGATACCCGATAATATGTGCGATCATTTTCAGTACATGTTAATGCCACGCATGCAGTCCCTCGTACGGTCTGCCACTGCTGAAAACATGCAGTCCCTGGTTTGGATTGCCACTGACACTTCAAGGTAAATAAATTATGCCGGTTATTACTCTTCCTGATGGCAGCAAACGCGAGTTTGCCCAGCCTGTTTCTGTTATGGAAGTTGCACAGGATATAGGTCCTGGTTTGGCGAAGGCGACCCTGGCTGGTCGTGTGAACACCAACATGGTTGATGCCAGCCATGTAATTTCCGAAGACGCAGATCTCAGCATTATTACCAGCCGTGATGAAGACGGTCTGGAAGTGATTCGTCACTCTACCGCTCACCTGTTGGCTATGGCGACCCAGGATCTGTTTCCTGGTGCCCAGGTCACTATCGGTCCAGTTATCGACGACGGCTTCTTCTACGACTTTTCCTATGAGCGGGCTTTCAATATGGAAGACCTGGCCAAAATCGAAAAGCGTATGGAAGAGCTGGTTAAAGAAGACCTCGCAATTCATCGCGAAGTGACTTCCCGTGAACAGGCTATCGCTGATTTCGATGCCCTGGGGGAAAGCTACAAAGTTGAGATCATCAGGGACCTCCCAGAAGGTGATGATATTTCCGTTTACCGCCAGGGGGAGTGGAAAGACCTCTGTCGTGGACCTCACGTACCATCAACTGGCAAGCTGAAGTCTTTCAAGCTGATGCGTGTAGCCGGCGCTTACTGGCGTGGCGATTCCAGCAATGAAATGCTGACCCGTATTTACGGTACTGCCTGGGCCGACAAGAAAGCCCTGAAGGCATACCTGCATCGTCTGGAAGAAGCGGAAAAGCGTGATCACCGTAAGCTGGCCAAGAAGCTGGACTTGTTCCATCTTCAGGAAGAAGCGCCAGGTATGGTGTTCTGGCACCCGAATGGCTGGAGTATTTACCAGTCTCTTGAACAGTACATGCGCAGGATGCAGGTAAACCGTGGATACCAGGAGATCAAAACGCCTACTTTGGTCGATATTTCCCTGTGGGAAAAATCTGGCCATGCGTCCAAGTTCGGGGATGATATGTTCACCCTGTCCAACGACGAACGCACCGTTGCGGTAAAACCTATGAACTGCCCTTGTCACGTGCAGGTGTTCAACCAGGGTTTGCGCAGCTACCGTGATCTTCCCCTGCGTCTGGCAGAGTTTGGTTCCTGTCACCGTAATGAAGCTTCCGGTGCTCTGCACGGTATTATGCGGGTGCGTGGTTTTGTGCAGGATGATGCGCACATTTTCTGTACTGAAGAACAGATTCAGTCGGAAGTATCCGAGTTTATCGACTTTTTACACCAGGTTTACAATGACTTTGGTTTTGAAAAAGAAAACCTGATCTATAAGTTGTCCACCCGCCCTGAGCAGCGCGTAGGCTCTGATAAAGTCTGGGATCGCGCCGAGAAAGCACTGGCCGAAGCGCTGGACGCTGCAGGCCTTCCATGGGAAGAAATGCCAGGTGAGGGCGCTTTTTATGGTCCTAAAGTGGAATTTTCTCTGAAAGATTGCATCGGTCGTGTGTGGCAGTGTGGTACAATTCAGGTGGACTTTTCCATGCCTGGCCGTTTGAGTGCGGAATACGTAGATGAACAGGGTGAACGTAAGACCCCTGTGATGCTGCACCGTGCTATCCTCGGTTCTTTTGAGCGCTTTATCGGTATTCTTATCGAACACTATGAAGGGCGCTTCCCTGCATGGCTGGCTCCTACTCAGGCCGCGATCCTCAATATCACCGATAGTCAGGCTGACTACGTACAAAATGTAGAACAAAGCCTGAAAAATCGTGGTTTCCGAGTGAAAGCAGACTTGAGAAACGAGAAGATCGGCTTTAAAATCCGCCAGCACACTCTGGACCGAGTGCCTTACCTCCTCGTTGTAGGTGATAAGGAAGTAGAATCCAACTCTGTTGCCGTCCGCACCCGTTCAGGGGAAGATCTCGGTACTATGACCGTAGAAGCCTTCGAAAAGATGCTGGCAACAGAGACAGAACAGCGCAGCCGTTCTTAATTTCAGTTTTGAAAAAAGCCCACAGGCTATACAGGAGAATTAGCAATCAAACGTTCGAATCCGCGGGATCGTCGGCAACAGGCACCTCGTGCCCCGATTAATCAGAATATTCGTGCTCAAGAAGTACGACTGATTGCTGCCGATGGCGAAATGATCGGTGTCGTTCCGCTGAGACAAGCTCTTGATCAAGCTCTTGAAGCTGAACTTGACCTTGTAGAAATCAATGCCACGGCTGTACCTCCGGTCTGTAAGATCATGGACTACGGCAAACATCTCTACGAAGACAAGAAACAGAAAGCGGCTGCTAAAAAGAAGCAGGTTCAGACCCAGGTTAAGGAAGTTAAATTCCGTCCGGGGACTGAGGATGGAGATTATCAGGTAAAACTACGCAACCTGATCCGTTTCCTAGAAGAAGGCAATAAGGCTAAGGTATCCCTGCGATACCGCGGTCGTGAGATGGCTCACCAGGAGCTGGGCATGCAGTTGCTTAACCGGGTTGAAAAAGACCTGGAAGAGCTTGGTACTGTAGAGCAGCGTCCAAAAATGGAAGGCCGTCAACTGATCATGGTCCTTGCTCCAAAGAAGCGAAAGTAACAAAGTCTTGCGGAAGCCTGCTTCAGGCTTCCCGGTTCTGACCTTATTTTTTCTTTTCTCTTATTAATGCTGCCTAACCTGTGCCGGCCATGAGCGCAGGCAGGGCCTTTGAATGCGGAGTCAAATCATGCCAAAGATGAAGACCAACTCGGGTGCTGCAAAGCGCTTCAAAAAGACCGCTAGCGGTTTCAAGCGCAAAAGTGCCTTTAAAAGCCACATCCTGACCAAGATGACTACCAAGCGTAAGCGTCAGCTGCGCGGTACTTCTCTTGTTAGTGCTGCAGATAAGCCGCTCGTAGAGCGCATGCTGCGCGTACGTTAATCAGACTGGTTTTTAGAGGTAAGATAGAATGGCTCGAGTAAAGCGTGGTGTTGTAGCCCGTCGTCGTCACAAAAAAGTTCTTAAGCTGGCTAAAGGTTATTACGGTGCACGTTCACGTGTATTCCGCGTAGCCAAGCAGGCGGTTACCAAGGCAGGCCAATACGCCTACCGTGACCGTCGTCAGCGTAAGCGTCAGTTCCGTGCTCTGTGGATCGCCCGTATCAATGCTGGCGCCCGGATGAACGGCATGTCCTACAGCCGTCTGATCGCTGGTCTGAAAAAGGCTGACGTTCAGATCGACCGTAAAGTTATGGCTGACCTGGCCGTTCACGAAAAAGCAGCTTTCTCTGCTATCGTTGAGCAAGCCAAATCTGCACTGGCTTAATTGGTCTGTCACCCGTCAGGGTGAAACAGTCTGATTGAAGAAAGACTCCTTCGGGGGTCTTTTTTTTGGCTTTTATTTATTCTGTCCAGGTGGTTTGTTTTTCTGCATAATGTGACGAGTGTCGTTTTTTTGTGTCTCTGTGTGATAAAGGGTGACGTTCTGCGTCACATTTCCAGATAATGGGTGGAGATTTCCTCTGAATGAGTTGGTAGTCTCTCACTCAGCGCTGGTGGCTTTCTAAATTTCTGTGAAGGCGACCGGTTGCAGGTTGGCTTATGAGTAATAGCCAGTATGTAACAATATACGCGTTAAATTTTTTCTTTTTTGATGGCTGTATTGGCCCTTATATAGGTGCGTGGCAACGATTATGTCATTAGATCAGGAACTTTTGTGGGATATGAAGCATATACAGCATCGTCGTCAGGCGTATGAGTATATGCGTTCAATGAAAAGTATTTTTTGCGTCTATTCTGCCAGTGTCTGCAAGCTTTACAGCAACTATCAGGTGAACTTTCATCAGGAGCAGTCTGATGATGTTATTGAGGTGATGCCGGATCAGAATGCCTGGCACGATACTTTTAGTTTTGTTACACCGGAAGCAGTAAGGCCCACGGGTATTTTTTTGTTTCCCGGGGAGATGTTTGGCAAGGAGGGCTTTTATGTGCGCTTGCCGATGAAAGATGGCAAGGGCAAAACCATGCCTCTGTTTGAAGCCTTTGATCAGGTGCTGGGTAAAAAAGATAACTTTCTTCCCCTCATCAAAAAGGGTGACTTGCGAGAGTTTAAATCCCGTTCCCCTTATATCCATCTGCACTGGCTGGATCTGGATAAGCTGGGTGAACTCTCCATGTTTCAGCGTCTGGATATCGCCAATACGATCACTACCCGTTTCCATGAGATGGTGCGTGAAGAAGGCTGATTTTGGCCTCCCTGAGGGAGTCTGTAGGGCAATTAGTAAGACAAAAAAAGGAGCCGGAAGGCTCCTTTTTTGTGCAAGAAAAGAACTTACTTTTTCTTGTCACCCGTCAGCCAGCCTGAAAGGTTGCTGATGGATTTGCGGAAGTCGGACAGAGCTTCAGTGCTCAGGGTTTTAAAGTCCTGCAGGTGCACATGGCTTTGCTCCATGTAGTCTTCCAGGTGTTCAACCTCTTCGTGCTGCATTTCCATACGCTCACTTTCGAGTTCTTTCTCCAGCTGTTCCAGCAGAGCTTTTGTCTCTTTGATTTGCGCCTTAAGAGCCTTCCGGTGGGCTTTGTATTCCTGCATGGTCATAGACATGATGACTCTCCTTAGGCTGTCAGGGTAATCAGTAGGGCGGGTAAAACAAAGAATAGCCCGATCACGTAAGCAAAGACGATCCATTTATGCCGACTGGCAATCTGGGCAAAGCGGCGGGCTGTACGCATAGGGATTCTACGCAGGAATGGAGTGCCGTAAATCAGGAGAACTGCTGAGATATTATAAGTCAGGTGGACCAGGGCAATCTGCAGAGCCCAGTTAGCATGACCGCCGGTCACTGCGGTTGCGGCCAGCAGGGCGGTGATACAGGTGCCGATGTTCGCACCCAGGGTGAACGGGTAGATCTCTTTCAGCTTGAACAGGCCGTTACCTGCAAGAGGGACAATCAGGCTGGTGCTGGTAGAAGAGGACTGTACGGCGATAGTCATCAGGGTGCCGGAGGTTATACCGGTGATCGGGCCATGACCAATAGCGCGGTGCAGAATCTGCTTGGCGCGGCCAACCATCAGGACTTTCAGTAGTTTGCCTAACACCATAATGGAAAAGAAGATTACTGCCAGGCCAATCAGTGCCAGGGCCACACCGCCCCAGTAGCCGGGCAGACCCTGCAGCATATCTTTCACAACACCAATCACTGGCTTGGTCAGGGGCTTGATAAAGTTTAGTCCCTTGATGCTCATAGAGCTGCCGCCCACAAAAAAGGAGGTGAGCCATTCTGAT
The DNA here is from genome assembly GCA_965221135.1 of Sansalvadorimonas sp. Lineage (GTDB taxonomy): Bacteria > Pseudomonadota > Gammaproteobacteria > Pseudomonadales > Endozoicomonadaceae > Sansalvadorimonas. Next base: position 240,916 of record CBDCRZ010000103.1, on the reverse strand, counting down.
GTTTTTGACAGGAAGCCAGTAAAGATTTCCAGTGGCAGGAATATCACCACGGCCATGATGTTGAAGAAGTCATGGACGGTGGCGGCGGCAAAGGCGCGCCGAAATTCTTTCTTCTTACCGATGTGTCCCATGCTCACCAAAGTGTTGGTGACAGTGGTGCCCAGGTTGGCACCCATAATCATGGGGATGGCAGTCTCAACCGGAAGGCCACCTGCTACCAGGCCAACAATCACAGAGGTGACTGTGCTTGAGGATTGTACAAGCGCTGTCGCGAAGGCACCAATCACCAGCCCCATAATGGGGTTCTTCGCAAAAGCGAAAAGCTCGGCGGCTTTGTCGGCGCCACCAGATGCCCATTTGAAACCACCACCAATCATACCAACGGCAACAAGCAGCAGGTAGATCATAAGTGCAACGGCAAACCAGCGAAGCAGGGTGCCTATGGCACTACTCTGCTGCGAACCTGAATTTGTCATAATAAATTCATTCAACTGTGTTAGAGGGAGGAGGGCAGGTGTATCCCATGAATTCTAATATGATGCAAGATCAATGGGGCACTTTGGCCATTAAATGGTTGAAGGTAGCATATTATCAATTCCTGGGCATATGCAAATGGTGTGCTCATTGCTGCTCTGCAGACCATTAAGCAATCTTCATAAATGGTTGTTTTTCTTGTTGAGCCCCCCCCCCTGTCTTTTGGAGAATTGCCACACTGCTTATCGGGAACTATTTCCAATGCTGACACTCTAATGAGCTCAAGAGATTTGTGCTTAATGGCTCTTAACAGGGGGTTTCCATGCAAAGAGCAGAAAAATACGGTCTTGCATCTTCTGTTGACGCTGTGCAGCAGTACGACTCGAGCTTAGTGAGAGCTCCACTTTTGGGTGCCCGCCCTTTTACGCCATCGGCAGGGGGTAATCACCCGGATAGCGTTAATCTGGATGCCAGAAATGCTGAGTGTTGCACTCCGGTCGCGCATTCGTCTATGGAAGTAATACTGCGTGAAAAAGCAGTTTACTCCACAAAAGGTGGGGATGAATTTTTTAGGGCTGAACAAGATTGGGAACAGTTTGGTCAGGAGGTTAATCTGTGGATGCAGCACATTCCTGTGGAAAAATGGGATATGCCATGTATGCAGGAAACTTCCGGGATTATCTGTGAAGAAATAGATAAATTCCTGGCCAGAAACTGGATGTCAGACGAAGACATACGCGCCCTGCAAGCCTATAAGCAGAAAGTAGAGGCATTGATGAAGAGCGGTTACCCTTACCGTCAATCGCTGGAGCTTGCCATGTTGTTTCCTGTGATTCAGGGGGTGTTTTACGCGCTTGCCTTGCCCTATGAGCCTGGCTTGGCAGAGGATATAAGAAAGTGTGGTTTGCATGAGCTTAGAAAGCGTTGGGAAGATCAGGGGGCGGGGGAGTTCGGGCTGGCCCGCATACTTGAAACGCCGTGGCATATTCTCTATCAGGATTCATTGGCAGATGATGAGATAGAGGCGAGAGACTTACTGATTCAATCTGTTTTTGCCATGTTTTTACCAGAACTTGTAGATGGGCAAGGTTCGTCTCTCCACCTTTTTTCTGACCCTGATCGAAGCAAGCTCTTTGTTCCCAGTTTTGCCAGTGCGACTCTGGAGATTATGAATAAGACTCATTGCTTGCCCGTCGTTTACATTCAGATGAGTCGTAAAATTACAGAGTACCATGATGGGGAAAACATGAGCTGCACTTATATACCCTTTCATGATCTGATACATGACTTTTTCTCCATTCACTCACATGTCGTGTGCTTCCAGAAGGGAACGTTAACACCAAAAGACGAATACGCAGTCCGCTGGCGAAATCACCAGGCTATTTGTATGTATTACAAATACCCTCATCCAGAGCGTGCGGTGCATTGTGCCGGAGAATTGGTATTGTTTACCCAGCAGCACGAAAGGGGTGACGAGCTACACTGGCTTGGGGAAAGGGCTAAATGCATGGATGCTGTGATCTTGGTCAATGCTCATAATCAAGATGGCGTTTGGTTGGACTTACCCGAAGAGTCAAGGAATTTTACAGACGCCGAATGGATGCCAAAAGGCGCTTTATGGATTAACACGTTTATAGAAAAGTTTTTCTCTTCAGTGAAAAGTCCGGAACTATCACTCTTCCAGCGTGATTGCCTGCAGAGTTTTCAGGATAGACTGTCCCGAGGCGTATTCACTCAAGACATAAAGAGATTATTTCATCCGAAAGTATTTGGTTGGAGTTCTGAGGGATGGTATTCACGAATGTGATCTTTGTCGCCTAATAAGCATAGCCATTGCCAGCAGGTCAGGGAGTGTGAAGTGAAGCTCACAGGAGTCACCTGCCACTATTGCTGAGTATTCGGTGCATGAATAGGGGCATCATCAGGTGATTGACTAAGAATCAGCATCTGCTGTTCTTTGGTAACCGGGAAAACTTTGAGGGTCATATTCAAATTTGGTTTACCTTTGTTATCCGGATAAAGGTGTAACCAGGGTTGGTATTTTTTTATTATTTTATTGGGGTCTAACATGTGATCCAGTGTTAATGGGTTTTCTCTGGTTACTTTCTCAATCGTCGGGGCAATTACAGTTTCTAGTAATGAATGATTATCCATGCTTAGTAAGTTATAAGCCTGGATTTTGATTTTTTTGTTCTTCCATAGCGTATCAAAAGATTCTATGGAATAATAAAATTTACGAAAAGCATCAGGGTTTGAAAATATTATACGTAAATGAAGTTTGTCTTTTTCTGTTCCGGTTGTTGTTACTGCTCTTTGACCGGAAATGACCTCACATTGGTAGTGCCCTTCTTCATCAGTTCTTGAGTTACTAATAGAAAATGTTGTTTGTGACTGTGGGTTTTTAATGGGGTGGTTTTGGATGATAAACGATACTTGTCCAGGGAAGTCCATTGCGCTTCTTATTTCAGATTTTATAATATGAGCAAGGTGGACGAGTTTGATTTCCAGAGGGTCACACCATACATCCACTGCTTCCAAAGAAGGTTTCACACATGCGGCATTTACTGTTTTTGCATCCACCGCTCCTGCGCCTAATAGTTCTTTTGTTTTACGCAGGTGTCTACCATTTGGTAGTGGTTGATGAAGTATCTCAATCACGGTTTTTTCCGCTTGAGCAGGGTTAATGTCCTGGTCCGCCGTATATGGCATAAACCTCTGATGTTTCATTACATTCAGGGCGTCACACTCTTGTATTATGGTATCTGTATCCACCGCCTGCAGAAGCTTCTCCAGAAGCTGTTTCTTTGATTCAGGGTTTGATTCCAGGTCTTTCCACTCCTGTCTCCTCAGGGTGCGAGAACACTTGCAGCGCAAAGCCAGCCTGACGAGAGTATTTTTTTCGGCCGATAAAAGCGTGGTTATATAACATTCTCTTTGTTTTATACAATGCTGATGGAAAACCTGACCTCCTGGGAGGGTTATATATATCGAATGTCTAACTATTTCCTCTTTACAGGAGGAGCATGTTTTTCCTTTGCTGATGACTTCTTTGGTTTCTTTATCATCGCTCCCGTTGGCCGTGGCAGAAAGTGTTTTTTGTGCCTTATTCGGTTCGATCGATCGATTCACAATGATTAACCTCAATTCCAATTGTTAATTTTCAGTAGGTTGGTGGCTGTAACTCTGAAAGAGTTCCAATAATCAAAAGGATTGTTCAGTTGTTTTGCAAGGGCGTAAGGAGGTCGTATAAGAGTTTGAACGCACCCGGGGAACATATACTCATCATTGCGTTAGCCATACTAACAAGGCGATGCTTTACGACTGAACTTTTCCTCAATGCAACCATGTGTGTAAACTGATCATCTGTAAGAAATGAAGTCGTGGAATATTTTTTATAAAGACCATAATCTGAAAATGTGTATTAAGTACCCGGTCACATGAAAACAACTATTTCTGGCTCAATCACCAGGGCACTCGGCAGTGCCGCAGCTCCATTCACATAGCGGGCTATGCCCCCTGCGCTGCTCATCTGGTTATCGCAGAGCAGAGTCAAAATCATGAATATATTTCAGGAGAACGAAATTTTCTTGGTAAGGGGGGGCATCACGGTAGAACATATACAATGAATTACACGGAAGGATTCAAAGCTTTGGGTGTTAAAAATCGTACATTGTTAGTGTTTTCTTAAATCCTCTCCAACCACCCTGTTAGTGATAATCAATACCAGCTCTGTATGGTGAATGATATTGATCACTGGCAGGGTTTTTATTAATGCGTTTTATAATCAGAAAACTGTGTTTCTGCGTGCTTGTCGGGATGGTTATGTCCATGAGCAGTTGGGCAAAAGGTACTTTCCTGCAAGGTATCTGGGCAGTGCAAGTCGATAAGTTTACGGAAATATGGCTTCAGTTTCACGATATGAAACAATCAGACACACCATTCCAGCAGGAATTCAAAATACCTGGTTTTGGGCCGCCGTTACCTATAGCTCATGATACTTCACATTATGGACGTTACGATGAATACGCTGTCCACACTCAGGTAGCAAACCAGGACAGAATCAGTTGGACTTGCGGTATCTGGTTTTCCACTAAGGTCAATTTCAAGGTGGAAGGTGTTGTGAGCAGCAGAGAGTACCTGCTAAAAATCTTTTATGGCAGTTATTCGGACTGTCTGGATTATAACCCTGAGGAACATTTGAATCTTCTCATGCATGGGCACAGTGAAACCCAGCACAAGGTATTCAGTTCACATATACAGGTAGGTAAAAGTAACAGGAGCATGAGGCTTTTTTATTATAAGATAAAAACTGACTCCTATATTTACTATGACTATCTCCGTACCAATAGCCTTTATTTGCCCATTCTATCCCTGGTGAGTATGCTTGCCTCCCAGGAGGGTGGTAAAAAAAGAAGTGCGCTCTTTAAATATGGTTTTAACCATACGCATTTGGGTTCTGCACCGTACCGTTAACGCTCTTAGCCGTATCTAAGCACTCTTGTATCTAAGCACTCTGATCAGGATGCCATAGGGGGTTAACCGGTTTTCTGGCGGCGTGCATGCTTTTCTCGATTGTCTGTGCGAAGTTCTTCGCTTTTGCGAATCATTGTGTAAACAGCTCCGGTGCCGCCGTGATGTCTCTGGGCTGTATGGAACGCCAGAACGGAGTCGTGTTCTTCCAGCCACTGTCGTGCATAACTCTTGAGGGTTGCTTTTTGTTCACCCTGCTCTCCGCGACCATGGCTGATTAACGCAGTGCGAATACCATTCTCACGACACTCTATCAGAAACTTGTGGAGCTCTTGTCGTGCTTCTTTGACGTTCATTATGTGCAGATCCAGACGTGCTTCCATTGTGTACTTGCCCAGTCGCAGTTTCTTCCACACGCCCTCCTGTACGCCAGACTCTTTCCAGAACAGAAAGTCATGGGGTTTGACCCTGTGACGCAGTTCCATAGAAAGCGGGTTGGGATCAATCAGCTCCTCGGCGGCGGCCCGTCGGCGCTCCTCCTGGCCGGGTGTCAGGCTGCGGGGGCGGCTGAGCTGTTGTTTTATGCGCGTGTTGGCGATGGGTTTTACGCCAGACATCTCTTCGAGGAAAAAATCGTTATCTTCCATGGGTCATTTCAAGGTTGCTGCATTCTGTTATTGCCAGTTTTTACCAATGACAGGGGGGCTGTCAAACTGGTTATTGGTTCTGTTGGCGGGCTCTGCTCAACTGTCGATGAATGGACAATTGTCAATCAGCACTGTCCGAGGCAGGGTTTGTCCGAAAGGTGCTAACCAGCGTCAGTATCTTCATGATTTTGAAACACGGTTAAAAAAACCAGCTTGATAGACTTGTCTTAATACGCTCTTTCATAGTCTTGCAGTGGACTCTGGGTTACACTTGCCCGCTTTAATATTTCCTTCCATATACCTGTGGGCCACTCTTTATAAGGACTGGTTTTGCAGGGCAGAGGGAAGTGACTGGCCAATCCAATATGGCCGACTGCAAATGGATAGTTAAGAGTTTCCATGGAAAACCTCCAAGCATTGACCGACGCAGCCCTTGCTGCTGTCGCGGCTGCCGGTGATGCGGCCAGCCTGGACCAGGTGCGGGTTCAGTACCTGGGCAAGAAAGGTGAGATCAGCCTGCTGATGCAGGAACTGCGTCATCTCTCTAAGGAAGAGAAGCCGAAAGCTGGCGCAAAAATTAACGAAGCCAAGCAGGCCGTGCAGGCGGCGATGAATGTTCGTCGTGAAGCGCTGGAATCTGCCGCCCTGGATGCTCAGCTGGCGGCTGAGTCTCTGGATGTGACCCTGCCTGGGCGTGGTGAAGATGTGGGTAGTATTCACCCTGTCACCCGAACCATGGAGCGGATCAGCGAATATTTCCGCACCATTGGTTTTACCGTGGAGTCAGGCCCTGAAATCGAAGACGATTTCCATAACTTTGAAGCCCTGAATATTCCCGACCACCATCCGGCCCGTGCCATGCACGATACCTTCTATATGAAGGACGGTTCTGTGATGCGTACCCATACGTCTCCGGTGCAGGTGCGTACCATGAAGCGGTTTGTGGCCGAGAACAAGAATCCTCCTATCGCGATTATCTGCCCGGGCAAGGTATACCGTTGCGACTCCGACCAGACCCACAGCCCTATGTTCCACCAGGTGGAAGGTCTGTATGTGGCGGAGAAGACCAGTTTTGCCGACCTGAAGAGTCTGCTGTCTGACTTCCTGCGGGTATTCTTTGAACGTGATGATCTGGAAGTGCGCTTCCGTCCGTCTTACTTCCCGTTCACTGAACCGTCTGCCGAGGTGGATATTGAGTGGGGCCGGAACAAAGATGACTCTATCAAGTGGCTGGAGGTTCTGGGTTGCGGCATGGTACACCCGGATGTATTCCGTCATGCAGGCCTGGACCCTGAGAAGTATTGCGGCTTTGCCTTTGGTATGGGCGTTGAGCGTTTTGCCATGCTGCGTTACGGCGTGAAGGACCTGCGTCAGTTCTTCGAGAACGACCTGCAGTTCCTTGGGCAGTTCAAGTAAATAATTTTGAACCACAGAGGGCACAAAGGTCACAGAGGAAAAGCAAAAGCTTTTTAATTAAGAGCTTTTTATTAAAAGAAAAAGCTCTTGTTAATGTCTTTTCCCTCCGTGTCTTTGTGTCTCTGTGGTTCACAAGAAAAGGCTTAACCACAGAGACACAAAGACACAGAGAAGGGCTTTTCAATAAAGAGCTCTTAATTTAAAAGCTTTTGCCTTTGCTTTTCCTCTGTGTCCTTTGTGCCCTCTGTGGTTCAAAAGATTTGACTCGGTCCTTCCGAAGGAGGGATTAAGGATGGAAACACAATGAAATTCAGCGAACAGTGGCTGCGCACCTGGGTCAACCCGGTCGCGAGCACAGAAGAGCTGGTCAGCAAAATCACCATGGCTGGCCTGGAAGTGGATGAGTACGAAGCTGTTGCCCCAGAGTTTTCTGGTGTGGTGGTGGGTGAGATTGTTGCCTGCGAACAGCACCCTGATGCAGACAAACTGCGGGTGACCAGGGTATCTAACGGTACGGAAGAGTTTCAGGTGGTCTGTGGTGCCCCGAATGCTCGTGTTGGCATCAAGATTCCTTTTGCCATGGTGGGCGCAGTGCTGCCGGGCAACTTCAAGATCAAGAAGGCCAGGCTTCGTGGCGTTGAGTCCTTCGGTATGCTCTGTGGTGATGATGAAATTGGTCTGGCCAGTGAGCGCGCGGGCGGCATTATGGAGTTGCCTCTGGATGCTCCTGTTGGCGCAGACATTCGTGACTACCTGGAGCTGAACGACACCATTATTGATGTTGATCTGACGCCTAACCGCGGTGACTGCCTGAGCATTGCCGGTCTGGCCCGTGAGGTGTCTGCGAACTTCCTGACCGACGTCACTGTGCCAGCTATTGAAGATGTTGTTGCCGATATCGACGACACCTTTGAAGTGAACCTGATTGCCTCCGAAGCCTGCCCGCGCTTTGTCGGTCGTGTGCTGCGTGATGTTAACATCAGTGCACCGACGCCTGTTTGGATGGTTGAGCGTCTGCGTCGTTCCGGTATCCGTTCCATCGATCCTGTTGTTGATGTGACGGCCTACGTGATGCTGGAGCTGGGTCAGCCTATGCACGGCTACGACCTGGATCGTCTGTGCGGTTCTATTCAGGTGCGTATGGCAGAGCAGGGCGAGAAGCTGCTGATGCTGAACGGGTCCGAGCAGGAGCTGAACAGCAACACCCTGATTATTGCCGACGAGAAGAAGCCTCTGGGCATCGCTGGTGTGATGGGTGGTGAGTATTCCGGTGTCAACGAAGGTGCAACCAGCATCTTCCTGGAAGCGGCTTTCTTCGACAAAATCGGTATTGCCGGTAAGGCCCGTCTGTATGGTCTGCATACCGATGCATCCCACCGCTTTGAGCGTGGTGTGGATTCCGAGCTGCAGAACAGGGCTATTGAGCGTGCGACCCGTCTGATTCTGGATATCTGCGGCGGTAAAGCCGGTCCTGTTGTGGAAGTGTCCTGTGAAGAGACGCTGCCTGAAGCGCGTACTGTTGTTCTGAATCGCCAGAAGGTGACAGATCTGCTGGGTGTTGATCTGCCTGCCGATCATATTGCGCCACTGCTGACCTGCCTCGGCCTGGAGCTGTCGTCTACTGCTGAAGACCAGTGGTCTGTGTCTGTGCCCAGCTGGCGTTTTGATATCAGCATTGAAGAAGACCTGGTGGAAGAAGTCGGTCGTATCTATGGCTACAACAACCTGCCGGATACAGTGCCTCTGGCGGAACTGCGTCTGCCAATGATTGATGAGTCGCAGGTTGGTCTGGAAGAGCTGCGTCGTGTACTGGTGGCCCGTGGTTACCGTGAAGCGATTAACTTCAGTTTTATCGACCCGGCTCTGCATAAGAACTTTGAGCCGGAAACCGTGGCCGAGCCTCTGGCTAACCCGATTTCCAGCGAAATGTCTGTAATGCGTACCAGCTTGCTGCCTGGTTTGGTGACGACTCTGCGTTATAACCTGAACCGTCAGCAGGACCGCCTGCGGGTGTTTGAGTCTGGCCAGATCTTCATTCGCAATGAAGGCGGTTTGACTCAGGACCTGTGGCTGGGTGGTGCAGTCTGTGGTTCCCGCCACCCTGAAAGCTGGCACAAGGAAGGCGCTGAGGAAGGCGTTGATTTCTTTGACCTGAAAGGTGATCTGGAAGCTCTGTTCAAGCGTGTCGGAAACGAAGGTGAGTACAGTTTCCGTGCAGGTACTCGTACTGCGCTGCATCCTGGCCAGTGTGCGGACATTCTCCGTGACGGCAAGGTTGTCGGTGTTATCGGTAAGCTGCATCCAAAAGTTGCCAAAGCTGTGGGTGTCGATGTGCCTGTTTACCTGTTCGAAATCTCCGCAGACGTACTGACTGCCGGTGATGTGACCGCGTTCCGTGAGCTGTCCAGGTTCCCGGAGGTGCGTCGTGATATGGCGCTGGTGCTGGATGACACAACGGCTGCGGCGGATGTGGAAGCCGTGATTCGTAAGCAGGCCGGTGAATGGCTGCGCGATATTCGCCTGTTCGATGTTTACAGCGGCAAGGGTGTGGAAGAGGGTAAGAAGAGTCTGGCTCTTGGCGTCACCTGGCGTCACCCTGAGCGTACTCTCAATGATGATGAGGTGAACGCTTTGTTTGCCAGCATCACCGACGCTCTGGCTTCAGAGCTACAGGCCACGCTTCGACAATAAGAGTGCCCCGGTAGCCGTAAAACACCACTAATACCAAGCCCCGTTGGAATCTGTTCCTTCGGGGCTTTTTTGTGCTGGATCCTGAAAGGAGAACAGTCGGTGAGTAAAGATTGAGTCCGTCAGCATAACAGCCCCTATGTACTTATGAGCTATATTCTTCAGCGCAATTCGGGTTACTGGTTGCAAACAACGAAGTGAATAATACGCTGGAGATATTCCTATTGCGCCTGAAAGCAAAGCCATTGCAGCTGTCAAAAGCCTTGTGCCTTTTCTGCTTCGGCATGGTTTTGACTGCAGGTGCTCCTGGTGGTGTGAAGCCCCTGGGTGTCCTTAACCGCTCCATGGGAATGTTGTATGCATTGAGAGGTTGCGCCTCTTCATCTGGCAGCCCGCTACCGGCCCCCTGTTTTTCGGGGGGGAATCCACAAAAGTCTGTTGCTAGGAGCGGATTATCGAGGACGCCGGGCAATTCAATATCCGGCAGTTTTTACCAGGGCCTGGCTATCCCCGCCAGCTTGCCACCATTCAGAGAAGCTCTTTATCCCATGGGCAGGAATCTCTCCAGTAGCTCCAAAGTGGGGATTCCACAACCACAGGCAGTAACCACTCAATCTTTCACCAGAGCTTTTGGGGGAGAGGCATTGACCATGTTGTTCTCACAATTACACATAGGCTATCAGCGTGTGCAGGATCGTCTGCTGGATAGAGCTATTGATATAGGGCGCATGAGCGCAGGGCTTGAGTTGGACAGTGTAAAAGTGGATGGGCTGGACTTCGCCTTTCTGCGGGGAGGAGCGGAAGATGGTGAAACCATTTTCATGGTCCATGGCTTTGGCACAAACAAAGACAGCTGGTTGCTACTGGCCCGCCAGTTGAGCGACACCTACCGCATTATTGCGGTTGATCTGCCCGGCCATGGAGGCAGCAGTGGCGGGGAAGGGCTGGACTATCTTATTTTTACGCAGGCTCACAGGCTGAAAAGGTTCCTCGATAGCACCGGAGAAGAGCAGGTGCACTTTATGGGCTGTTCCATGGGAGGCGCTATTGGGCTGACGTTCGCTTATCTGTATCCGGAAAAGCTGAAATCCCTGGTGTTGCTGGACAGCGCAGGGGTTGAATCACCCACTCCCAGTGAGTTCTTCCAGTTGCTGGAACAGGGAAAGAATCCTCTGATTGTGCGTAAGCCTGGAGATCTGAAAGTGTTGACAGATTTTATTATGTCCAAACCTCCATTTATGCCCTGGCCGCTAACATCAGCCCAAGAGCGACAAATGATTCGGCGTGAGGCGCTCAATGACAAAATTTTTGAGGATATGATGAAATCCCGGGAAATGATGGGTTCCCCGCAACGGATGGGCAAGCTTCTGGAATCTATCTCTACTCCGACCCTGGCGATCTGGGGGGAAGAAGACAGAGTGATCGATGTCTCCAGTATCGATGTGATGGCAGAGCATATACCGAATTTTACCTCCCGGGTGTTTCCCGGTGTAGGTCATGTACCGATAATGGAAATTCCTGAACAGGTTGCCGAATCCTTTCGGGATTTTGAGTCCTCTCTGGATACACTGGAATCGGGGAAGAAGAACGGGACGCCTGATTGATGAGCTGGGAACTCAAATTAATCGGCTCGCATTGCAAGGCTGTTCATCATGAATGGCAGACAGATATCAATGAGAGTCTGGCTCTGGGAGTGATCTGGCTTCACCCTGAATGTACTCTCAATGATGATGAGGTGAACGCTTTGTTTACCGCTCTGGCTTCTGAGCTGCAGGCGACGCTTCGTCAATAAGAGCGCATCAATAAAGCTGTGTCAGTCACTGCAGCGCATGAGTCATGCCAGGTCTCGTTGGAATCTATTCCTTCGGGGCTTTTTTATGCGGCCGTCTGTTGATGCTCCTTTGTTAGATAGAGCTTTTTAGACCGGGTCTCTCTGAGTATTACAATATTGTGCACCATCGAGCCGGATCCGCAGTTGTAGCTTCGCTCAGTTGATCAGCAGGTGCCTGTTTCTCATATTCAAATCTCTGTTTTTCAGGTTGACGTGTGGGAATTTCTTTCACCTGTTGATGAATCGTTTCTTCAAGTCTTTGTAGTCGCTCTGCTCTTTGTAGGAAAGGTATGAAAGGTTCACGTTCACGTTGGTGTCTAGCCCCATATGCAATTGCGAGTGAAACCGTCTCTCCAGGCACTTCGCGTTTTTTTGGGGGGATATAGTCGGCATCAAATGTCTTGCCGACAGTCAAGGCCAGTACATAGTCTCCGAGGCCTGAGGCAATAGCATCCAGGAAGACTCTCAGGTTTCGTTTGTTTTCAGGTGTGTTCATCAGAAACCGATAGAGTGTATCGATCATATAGTGACTCAAATTTGGCTCATGGGTGATGTTTGCCAAGGAATGATAGTCGTACTGTGTCAGGTTCAATTCATCGAACAGACGTCTATATTCTGCACGGATACTAAAGCAAAGCTGATAAAGTGCTGGCAGGTGGGTGATAAAGAGAGTCGAATCCAGATTCAGGTTTTGCAGTGAAAAAGGTATTGCTGGTTCGTTATATGTCCAGTCAGTGAAGCCGTACAGACTGGTTATTTTACTACATAGTCTCTTGTCGTTGGTACCTGCTTCGGAGTAAAGGCCACGGCATAAGCGTTCCATGGAAGGCTGGTGTTCTTCCTGGGTGAGCCATATGTTCAGTGTAAAAATGAACCGGCCATCATTGCCGGGTTGTTGAGCATGAATATTATACAGATCATTAATGGATATACCCAGGTACAGACCAATAAGCAGCCAGTTATCGAAAAGGTAACCAAAGTCACCAAGGTCACCAAGGTCATTTTCGTGGTGTATCAGTAAATCAATCAGCGGCACAAAATCATCAGGGGTTAGTTTTGCCTCAAAGGGTCTGGCTGTTAGTGTCTGCCATTGTTTTCCATCACATTGTCGAGTGATTTGGCGGGAATCTATCGGCTGGTCCCCCGGGCAGGCTGCGCCGGGAGTGTGTTCAGGTAGTAAATTTTCTTTGTGACGTTTTGGTGGATGGCTACCATCCGAGAGCCTCCTCTCCAATGAATAATTCTGCCCTTGGCGGGGAGCGTTATTTGCTGAATACATGAATATTTCCCTGTTTAATCCGTCTGGGGTTATAGACATCCATAACGGTCAAGAGTTCCCTGACGGGGCACTGCTCAGAGCCACAGGCGACGTCTCTTGTTGAGCCTCCTCTTGTTGTTGAATCTTTAGCTTGAGTATTTAGCTAGGAGGGGGAATTACCACTTACCAAAAAGCAGTACGGGTACGCCATTTTTATCAGGAACGGTCAGGCGCCTTTCTTTTTCTTCATCGCTGAGTTGGCTGCTTAAAACTTCCTGACAATAAGCGTCTAATGCTTCTCTGTGCTGCAGTACAAAGGGAGCCAGTAGTGCATCGTTCGACAGAGGATGAGCTGAGTGTAAACCACGAGGTAAACTGGGGTGGCCGTAATGTCCAAATTGCAGAGACAGAACAGTTAATGAGGCATTGCCCTGCGGGCCCCCCAGGTACATCACATCACATGCATCCCGCCTGTCAAATATCTCAGTCCGGTACAGAATCCCACTGGGTTCTGAGCCAGGAAAGTTTTCCTCCTGATTCTCAATAGAAAAAAAGTGTCCTGTTTTTAATGCATGCACGTCATTGGGATCATTAATGACAAATTTACGCTGTCTGAATGTATCGTTCGGGTCATAAAGATAAATAACCGATGCGTCCTGCTTTTTCCTGAGTCGAAGCCCCATGACATGATTGATACTCCTCAGGCCATAACGCGCTTCGCTCGTCTTACTGACAGGCCAGAAATCGTTGACAGCATGACTGACTGCTTCAGGGAATTTTCCAAGTACAAAATAATAGGCTTTTGACGGACAGTCTGTTTTTTCTCTCATCTCGATGGTCTTAAAATCCGCGAGGCTTTTGCTTTCCGGTAATGTTTCGGGAGCGATCAGGGCTTGCCACCGATTAGGCTTGTCACCAATGATGCCATCTGTATAGGCGATACCAAGCTGAAGGCAGTAAACAGTCTCTCCTGTGAGCCAGTGGTTTGTTTTACCGTTTAAGTTTCTCAGCTCCCCTTTTGAGGTATATAAGAGCTTCGGCATTGCTGCGCTCTTTTTGCTTTCCAGCAGGCTGGCCTCTTGATGGGGGGGGCGGGGACTGTCTCAAAATATCGCCCGCTTTCCTTAAGCTGTTTCTTTTTTTGGACTAAGTAGCTTTGGACTAAGTAGCGCTGATCATTGTTGTGAACAGCGATGCTGCTTTGTGGCTTGACGCTTACCTGATGAGGTCTCCTGGCTTCAGGAGAATTGCACTCATCCGGGTCTGCCCGCCAGTTTCTCAAATAAGAACCGGCAGACTGTATCGCATTAACCACTCTACCCCAGAGGGATCGGCCCTGATCAGGTGACGGCTGGAAGGGGCTGGTTGGGTGTCTGCTCACTGTGTTATTTGGTCTGTAGGGCGCATCTTAATATCCTACCCATAATGGGGATCATGTATTGGGTAATAATCAGTCCCCTCCTGAATGTCTCTTCCCGGGTTCTTCTTTGTTCTCTCGGGCGCAGTCTGCTTCTCCCTCGCTGGTTGAGCCCCCCGCACTGGAGTGAAAGTTCAAACGCTCAATATAGGCATTGCCTCCTGCTTGATGCTCTATACTCCTGCCTCCCCCTTTTGCTCTCAGGTACCGGGCCATGCGTCGAAATCGTCACCCTCTCTGTCTCTATTGTCAGCGCATCTTTTTGATGGCTTGTCTGATGTTGAGCCTGTCGGCTTTTGGTTTCGATATGGATGAAAACTATTACAAGCCGGTAGGGGAGTGGATGAAGGATCTGTTATGGAACAAGGGGGCCGCGAAATGGCTGAAGTGGGATCAGTTGAAAACGGTCAGGTTGAATGGGTCTGATATGAGCGTTTTTGGCCAGTTTGTTGTTGTGGATAAACCTGGCGACCCGGATGTTGATCCCGACTTTATGAATACGCGCATGGGGTTTGAAAGGGGGCCTTCCGAATATATGAATTACTTTGGCCTTTATCGTGGGCTGATGATGACCATGGGCACGAGTTCACAGCGCAAAGATGATGAGCACTCCGGTCACAGGGCACTGGTATCGACGATTCAAAGTCTACTGAAGGAAAATGTGCCAGAAATTCGTGAGCATTTGCAGGGCGATCATGGCCGGCTTTTGGATCAGCCCCTGTTTCTTACTGGCAGGCAAGAGATACAGGACCGATTACACTTTTCCATTGATCAGTATTTGGCTATTCAGCAGGCTCTGAGAGAGGGGCTTATGGAGTATATGGGTGACTCGGCTATCACGACATACGGAATGAGTGCTTTGAGTGGGGCTCGTCACCTGTCTGATGCAGACAAGACTAAAATCCGCGCGGAGCGGGATACGACACAGAGGAATATTCTATTACTGGATATATGCGAAAAACATGGCCCTACAGCCAGTTTGGTGTTGCTATCCTCTCTAGCTATGCAGCCCAGTCGGCATCTTTATGTTCGTGACGTTTTTAAAAATCTGGATGATTGGGGGGTGATCTATCTTCTGTCTCAAGAGTTACAGGTTTCTATAGATTCACCGCGCTCTGCAAAGAAACCAAAGCCGGTACCGGGCGATCCTGATTTTCAAGAGTATTGTCTCGCGCAGGTACAGTTGATGGGTTATCTGGCACGCAAACATCCGTCGGCAAATTTTGGTGAGGTAGGTGTTGCTGCGGATAAGAAGCAAGCGAAAGGTGACAGGCAAACGAATGAGAGTGCTTTGACTGATCTTACGCAGCTTAACCTGGGTGTGAGAGAAATAGAAAAAGAAGCAGTGGAAAGCTTCGATTGTTCGTCTTGTAGTGGAAAATTGAAGGGCTCTCGCATGAGTTACTGCGGACATAGGGTTTGCGGTAGCTGTGCAACAAAAATTAAATCTCAGGCCCAGCCTTTAAAGGGTGGGGTTGCTTCGGTCTTTAAGTGTCCAACCTGCACTCAGTACAGTTGGGATTTCTTTGAAGAGGAAGGGTTTCCTCTTCCGGGGTTATTAAGAACACCGTCGAAACATTGATAGCCAAGTATCAGTATGCAAAGTCTGGTGTTTAACCATAAGCTTGCAGTTATGTCCCCTAAACTGTTGGTAAGGTTGATATTTTTATTCACTCGAAGCATTCTAGGTGTGATAAAGATCGATTTTAAAAATTACATCGAGGATGTAAGGCCATGGGGGCGCTAACCAAGGCGGAAATTGCCGAAAGGTTGCATGATGAACTCGGGTTTAACAAACGGGAAGCCCGTGAGATTGTTGATCTCTTTTTTGAAGAGATACGCGCTGCTCTTGAAGGTAATGAGCAGGTGAAATTATCTGGTTTTGGTAACTTTGATTTACGGGACAAGGGAGAACGTCCTGGCCGAAACCCGAAAACCGGGGAAGAGATTCCCATTACGCCCAGGCGGGTAGTGACGTTTAAGCCTGGCCAGAAACTCAGGGCGAGAGTTGAGGACTATGCAGGAAACCTTGTCGACAACTGATGGCGACAACGGGCAGTTAAATGATTCGCTATCAACCGCTTCGGAAGAAGCACCAACCCAGGATACTGCCGCGACACTGCCGGTAATTCCCGGAAAACGCTATTTCACTATTGGTGAGGTGGCGGAGCTATGCCAGGTGAAACCCCATGTACTCCGTTACTGGGAACAGGAGTTTGTACACCTTAAACCGGTGAAGCGCCGAGGCAACCGTCGCTACTATATGCGTCAGGATGTACTGGCGATTCGCCAGATTCGCAGCCTTCTCTACGAGCAGGGATATACCATTCCCGGAGCCCGCTCCCGATTGGCGGGTGATGAAGAGCACTATGACTCCAGCCAGTACCGGCAACTGATTCGACAGACCATTCGTGAGCTGGAAGAGATCAAAGCCCTGTTAAAGAGATAAAAGGGGTGTGTTTTCAATTAAACATGCGCCTCAGTGAAGCGGAAAGCTGCCAGTCGCTGGAGAGGTTGTGAGTACAGCTTAAGTCTTTGTTTTCAAAGCCGCAGTTAAAGGCTTATAGATAGAATTACTATCCTGTCCGGGAAGGGAAAAATCTTGATGTCCCCCCCTGTTTTGGATAGGATACCCAGCGTTCTCGTCGCAGGACGAAATCGTGTCGGAGCGTAGCGCAGCCTGGTAGCGCACCACAATGGGGTTGTGGGGGTCGGAGGTTCGAATCCTCTCGCTCCGACCAATTTTACAAGCAGTTAACCCTTTTCTTTCTGCTTATTATTTGCCAGCCTTTTATTGGTTGAACAAGTAACCTGTGTCATGAATAAAGTCGGAGCGTAGCGCAGCCTGGTAGCGCACCACAATGGGGTTGTGGGGGTCGGAGGTTCGAATCCTCTCGCTCCGACCAAATAGCAAAAAGCCTTGTGAATTTCTCATTCACAAGGCTTTTTTATTACCTGCGTTTCGATCAGCATCTACTTCAATGTCGTTCCTTTCTGGGTCCTTTCTCTATTTTTTTGTCACGAACGATAAGCTCTGTGGAGGAAGAGGGTACTCCTCCGTCCCTGTATGTTTCGATGAGGGCGAGGGCTTGAGGCCGATTCAATAAAGTCGCCCAAAGCCAGGCTGCAGAGGTATCCGCTCCGTTGGCCAGCAGGATCTCCGCGAGATCCAGCCTGTTGTTATCGAGTAGTGCATTGGACAGGGGGTCCCCTACCATAGAGATAAAGTTGAGTTCGATTTTTTCCCCCTTTGCTGTGTTACCGTCTATCCATTTATAAGCTGACATGTTGGTATATTCATCGCGGGCGGCGTCGCGGGGGTTGTTCATCACGCTGACAGCATTAATGTCTGCTTTATGTTGTATCAGAAGTTTCATCATATCCGCATTGCCATATGACACTGCCAGTGCAAGGGGTGTTATGCCTGTGTTGCTTCCAAATGACAGCCAATGTAGAGCACGAGAGGACACGTGGAAGTTATCCTGTAGTTTTTTTGCATCATCGATCTGTTTGCGCAACTCCCAGATTTTTTGAGGCAAGGGCTCAAAAGCTTTCAAGGCATCACTAATCACGTCTGGGTTATCAGTTTTCTTTTCAATGTCACTTTTAATATCCAAAAGCTTATAATGTGCATCCCTTCTTTTTGCATGAAAGGGAACCTGGTACGCTTCCAGCAAGACATGATGAGGCAGTTTCCCATAATCCAGCAGGGCTTCTGCTTCTCCATGGACGTAATCAATAGCCTGTTTCAGGAAGTTTTCATCGCCCTCGGTGGCACCGAGAAAGCCCTGATTGCTGATCAGCTCTTTTTCCAGTTCATTTAATTGTGCACTGATTGTGCGTGCCAGTTCCTGCGCTTCTTCAGTTTTCTCATAATAGTCCTTAGAGTCCTCGTCTCTCTCTTTCTCCATCTCTTTGACTTCGTTATCAAACTCGTGTGTTCTTACCCTGCTGTTGACCATGTCGGGGTATTCGTCGAGCAGGTCATAGGCAACGGGAAAGTTGTTAGTGATAATAGCCATATGCAGAGAGTTAAGACCAAGTGCATCTTTTCTATCTTGAGGCATCGGGTGAGTCTTCAAAATCTCGCTTCTTGTTTGAGCCAGCTCCCACTCCAGTATGTCCATTACCTCCTCAGGGGTATCGGCAGGAGCGATTACCTGAATGGCAAAGACGATGATAGGTGTTTCATCCGCCAGGGGGACTGTCAGTTTTTCTGCATGCTTATAGTTCTTCGTTTTATCGTCTTTTTCTTTCTCCTTTTTCTCTCTGGCTATTTTTTCCTTTTCAGTTTCTTCAGTGTCATAGACCGGCTCTGGTTGCGCCTTGTGGTAAAGGATTTTAAAGAGTTGTTCGGCCAGGTCTTTATAGTTGAGGGGGATTTCAACAACATACTCCTGCTCCCCAAGATAGTACTGCCCATCCCTTAGGCTGACACCTATTGCATGCTTCATGGTCCTGATCATGAAGTAGGCCGTTCTATCGGGCATATTCTCTCTCAGCTCATCCAGAAACATCACAAGACCTTCATGGGTGCTGGTGACCGGAAGTAGCTGGGTCATAGCGAGATGATCACGGGGGGCGTCATGCTCAGGGCTTTGCCTTGCTGTATGGCAGGTCTGGTGGAGCTGGTCCTGCCAGAGGTCTGTGGCCCATAGAACACGCTTTTTGACGCTTTCTGGGTCATCAGACAACTTGTTTCTTTTATCGGCAAAAAAAGACATGTGTTCGTTGAACGTATCAATCGTGTTATTGAAGGCATGGCGGGCATGGGCACAGACATAACCCATACAGGCTCCCTTGGTCGCCCTGTAATCCTTGATATAAGAAAACTCCCCTTTCAGCCCCTTAATTGCGAGCTTATGGGTATTTTTCAGAAAGGTTTTGTAGTGCATGTTGCTCCATTGTTCAGGGGTAACCACGTCAGGCCTCCAGTCAGGGGGAGACGCTGTCGCGAATGGGCAAAGGGCCGTAATAAGTAAAATGGCTAGCATATGGAGATGATTTTTCATGAATAACTCCTTTTATTCAAATGGAAGCTGACAGCCTTGTTTCTAGCTTTGGTTAGGAATACTGACTGCAGTTGTTATCAATAAGTTCCCTCTCCTATGGGTTTCTCACACGAAACCTATACCAAGGTCTACACTGCCTTCTGGTTTTGAGCGGGTGCTTTGGTTTTGAACGGGTGCTTTGGTTTTGAGCGGGTGCTTTGGTTTTGAGCGGGTGCTTTGGTTTTGAACGGGTGCTTTGGTTTTGAACGGAGTAGGAGAGGCATCATGGTGTGGCAGCTACTGTCAGGACATCTCTGTAGAATTGCCCTTTTCTGGAGGGCAGCCCCATGTCCCAGAGCTGTTTTGGGCTTGATGTTGTGTGCTTTTGGGTTAGGTGCGTATGGCGAGACTCTGACGGCTTCCCAGGCTTATAAGGACGGCTGCTACGAGCAGAAAGCCATGGCCTGGCACTATGGCTGGATGGGTTTTCATGGGGTGGCAGCGGTTGGACAGGGGCTGGAGGCCTGGCGAACTTCCGGTAAAGCGACTCGTCGCGTCAATGAGGTCGGTGCCGTTACCGAGATAATTGCAATGGGAGATTTGCTGCTGAATCCCCTTTATCCCCTTGGTGAGCAGTTGGATGATGAGCAGAAGCTGGCTTTGCTTTCTGAGCGGGTTCAGGAGCGGACTTCATGGACCGCCCATATGCTGGGCTGGTTCGTCAGTCTGGCAGGTGGACTGATTGTTGCGGGTGGTCCTGGTAAGCGCTCAGATGCTGTGGAGTTTTTTGTCATATCTGGATTGGTGGCTGAAGCTGAAATATGGACTTTGCCCCGCAGTGTGGTGGATGTTCAAAAGGAGCATCAGACAAGATTAAGCCGTGCAGCCTCTTTAAAACCGGTGTCGGTGTCGGCCATACCTCATGGTATTCAACTGCACTGGCTCTTTTAACCTTCAGCTTTATGGGAAATGCTTCTAAAGTAAAAAAAGGATCAGCAAAAAATACAATCGGATCATGTCGACACCATTTACTCCTCCAACACCTCCAGGTTCGCCACAGCTAAGGTCCCAACCTGTTTCGGATACCGGTCTGGTTCCCCCTCAGGGAGGGGGCGGATCTAATTTTGCCCGCCATCCGGTGATGCAACAGGATGGGCAGCCGATTCTTCGAGGTCAGGGGGCCTCTCTTACAGGGCCGGGCATCGGGCAGCGGGGCATTACTCCTGCTACGGGACCGAATCTGCCCAGTGTGCAAAAAAGTGAGCCGGACACTCTGAAAGAGAAGAAGGCGGCATTGTTGAAGCAGGCGGATGAAGCTCTGGCTCATAAGGGGCAGGGAAATCTGCTGGATCGCGCTCTGGATGTACTGAACCAGAAGGATGGTTGTACAGATCAGGAGAATGGGCTGCTGAGTATCACTGTCTCTGAGCCACCGGATTTTAAGCCTGTCTCTGTTTTTCCGCCCGACCTCTCTGTCGACGCTGAAAAGATGAAAGAGCTGCAGGCCATTGCCTTGAAATCCTTGAATCAGTACCAGCAGGCCCATGGCGGACAGGAGCTGGATAAAGCCAGGATTGAAAAAGAGCTCACAGATATTAAAGCGGAACTCACCACAGTACAGTCTCGTCTTACAGTGTTGAAGGTCAATGAGCCTGGCTGGGAAGAAGACTTTAAGGCGCTGGAAAATAAAGACCGTTCCTTCCAGCTGCAGGGTGAGGAAGGAAGTGTGTCGCTGAAAGCGATTTCCGGGTTCACGACGGCAGAGATGGCCGCTGCCCAGAAGGCCGCAAAGCCGTTGCCTGCTCCTGCTCGTCAGCCTGCCCGTCAGCCTGCCCGTCAGCCTGCCCGTCAGCCTGCCCGTCAGTTTGCGACTCCTCCAACGTCGACTCCAACAGCAAGATCTCAACCGGGCAGGGAGGCAAATCATCAGCCGGTTTCCTCGTATGTTCCTCCTCCAGATCCACAAACTCAGCAACGGTTCAGGCCTCAACCGCCTCCGCTCGTACCCGCGCCGCCGCCACCTCCGGCGCGACCAGCTTCAGTCGCAGCTCCCGAAGCACCTTTTCTGGGTGCTGGTGTCAGCCAGCCTGCGGTGGTAATGGTTGGTGCCAAAACATCAAATGGGTTCTCGGCGCTTTATGACGACCCTGGTGCTACACAGGGTGGTTCCATTGCTTCAATGAATGCCGGAGATGAGGCTCTTTATGTCGGTGGCGGTACGATTAATGGGGCCTTTGGCCAGTTGCTGTTCAATTCAACGAGCCAGAATAACAACAACTATGCGGCTTATCACCGGCATCTAATGTCCCGGATGCCCGACCAGCGTGGTTTTTGTGAGTATAGCGATGCAGCCGCTCATGGGGTTCCCGGTGTTCAGTACTCTTTATGTCTGCAGCAGACCCCTGGGCATCCGGAAATAGGTGCTGCCTTTGTGCATGTGTTTAATGATGACGCCTGCCCCCATGGTAACCCCCGCAATCGGGCTATGGTCTATATCGTGCCACCTAATGGGAATAATAAGCGTCTGTATCCTACCAGGGAGGCACTTTTTAAAGGCAGTAGAGATAACAGCTGCCAGAACGGTCTTACTGGTGCATGAATATAACTTGCGCGCCGCACGAGATAACCGGCCGAAACTGGATGTACTTCGTGTTTGTCGATTCAGTAGCGGGAGTTATGCCAAAGCGGGTGTGGAAACGGGTGAGGTTGCTCAGGCCATTCATCAGGGCATAATGGCGATGTCGCGACGCATTTCCGATGAGGAGCCGTTACAGTTGGCGGGTATTCAATACGAAGATGGCGGTTCTACCATGAAGCTGTTTTCTAACAGTGGTATTCAGGAGCAGCCTCAACAGCAGCCTCAACAGCCGGTTTAACCGGCTGTTGCTGATGCCTGTTGTTTTATTTGGCAGCAGGTTTTGTTTTCTTCAGGGTCAAAGTGTCAGGGCCGGTTTTGGAGGTGTTTTTCAAGGCCGGGTTTACATACACCTTCTTCTCGCTGGGTTTACTGCTTCTTTTACTTTTCGGTTTGAAGTCCTCTGCTTTCCGGGCAGGGGATTTTTTTGTGGGTGTAGATTTAGCTGATGTAGCTTTAGTTGATGCAGCTTTAGCTTGTTCGGTTTTCTTTGAGTCCGCAGCATTGTTACCTGTGGCTACCTTCTCCTGATGGTATTTCAGCGCCAGACCCTGCAGGAAGTTACGCAGGAACTGATTACCGCAATCCTTGTGGTTTCTATGACCCTTCTTGCGGAATATGGCCGAGAGTTCGCCTTTGGAGACCTTGAAGTCGGCCACATCCATCAGCTCAATAATATCGGTATCTTTGAATTCCAGAGCGATTTTGATCTTGCGCAGAATGTCATTGTTGGGGATGCGCTCGTTGTCGGCCAGGCGGACTGGCTCACGGCCTTCTACCTTACCCCGGCGATCAATAATCAGGCCGTCCAGAAAGAGTGACAGTGTACTGTAAGGGCAGAGTTCAAAGCCCTGGTCATCTTCCTTGCACAGGTGGCTGATAATCTGTTCGTTGGTCGCTTCATGTCCGGCGAGTTTAAAAATGGCGATCATACGCTTGTTGCTCAGGTTCAGAGCAAAGCGAAGACGACGCAGGATATCATTGGGGATCATAAAGGCACCGGAACAAATAGAAACAAATCCGGCAACGGAGAGAGAGTGAGTATCTGTCCACCTGCCGCAGAGGGGCGCATCATACCAGAACAGGAGCGGGGCAGTAGTGCTGCCTGTACGGATATTAGCAGGCATTCGTCCTGAGAATTCTAAAAATAGTGTTGCAGGTGTGGCGTGCCTGGGTAGAAGGCTGGCACATGCCATTAGCCAGATTTCTGAGCAGTTGTTCCTTACGGCCTGCCTGCTCAGGGTATCTCACCACTATGCGGGGGTTAACATGCTCTATTCCCCAGCCATTCTGACCAGGAAAGTCAATATCCAGCAACCCGGTTCGCCGGGCAACCATTGCTGTGCAGACACCGGCGCTGTAAATATCGGAAGGCGTCAGCTGTTCTTGTTTGGCTCGTGCTTCCGGTGACATGTACAGGGGGGTTCCCCGAGCATTGACAGGGCCTTTGGGGATCAGTGAACAGGCCAGTCCAAAGTCAATCAGTTTCAGGGTGTCACCGTACATGCAGACATTTCCGGGTTTAATATCCCGGTGCAGCACACTGTTGTTTTTCAGATAGTGAAGGGCGTGTACCAGTTGCCTGAGCTGGTCAAGCAGGCTGCTGACCTGTCGCTCTCGAAGGGCTTTTCCGGTTATTGGTTTGCCTTCACCCTCGCTCTGAGCAAGACGTTCAAGGGTTTCTTTCTGGGAAATACCGCCAAAGGTGGTAAACAGGCACAGGCGCAGGTTTTCCGGATCTGGCAAATAACTGCAACCCAGGCACTGGACAATGTTTTTGTGGTTGAGCCCTTTGTGAATAGCAATTTCCTGCTCCAGGTAGAACAGCATTCTGCGACGCTGCCCTTCGGTGAGGAAGGAGCCAACCCGTTCACGTATCACTACCATCTCGTGACCTGCCAGCGCTCCATTTGGGTTCGCCTGCTGGGGAGCCGCTGTTGTTAAGGGCGTCGTGCCAAAACTCAGTTTTCTTACAGCCTTGGGCTGTTGGTAAGGCTTGATTCGGCCACGATGTTTTTTGGGAACGACAAGCGTCCACTTATCCTCTTCGGTGGCAGGATCTTTGGCTTTCCCTTCGGGAACGGAAGCTATGGCAACGAAAGACTGTTGCAGGTGTGGTGGCGTCTTGCTGAGTGTGTATTTGTAGACGGTAGTCAGGAGTTTTCCCTGTTTGTCATCCGAGGATTCGTCGAGTACATAGAGCAGCTCTGGATGCTCATAAAGTTCCGGTTGAAAGTGTACGTGGTGGCGCAGCAGCATGCTTTCCGTATGACT
The DNA here is from genome assembly GCA_965221135.1 of Sansalvadorimonas sp. GTDB lineage: Bacteria > Pseudomonadota > Gammaproteobacteria > Pseudomonadales > Endozoicomonadaceae > Sansalvadorimonas. Next base: position 216,815 of record CBDCRZ010000103.1, on the reverse strand, counting down.
CTTGCCCGGTGTGGAGATCGGGCTGTTGTCGGAGTCGGGAAAGTGCTTACCGGGGTCCAGACTGTCGTCTGTCTCCAGTGAGGATGACAAGTCGGCGTCATGGGAGAGGGACGTAAGCCTTGTACCATAAGTTGTTTGGGGCGAGCCCTTGATTGAGGGGCAAGTAGAAGTATAAGGCGACAGCAAAGACTGACCGCTGCTCTGGAAAATAATCTGAAAGCTGCTGGACGTTTGAGATGTGATTGATCTCCTGGATAAATGAGACCTGCTTAAGCGGCGTTCTAGAAGACCCGTTCGGCCACTGCGAGGCTCAAATGCACCATTGTGTTTTCTCACAGACAGGCCAAAGCTTCCCCCGTCAAGGCGAGTGCCCGGAGTGCGTTGTGTGCCAGCCGCTCTGGCGGCTCTGCTTGGGCTGCCAGGAGGCGAAGGCAAGGGCAATGGAGTGACCATAGCTGCTTTCCTTGTCTCTAATGTCCGCAGATATAATGACGGCTCGGATTGGGGGTTTCCAAAACCGAGCCGTTAGTTTTACTGACAAAATGCTATAGAAAGGGCGACAGAGCGACTAGAGCAGCCGCTCCGCAAGGCCGGTGACCCGTTGTACCGGGTTGGTGACAGTGGCGAGCAGAGTGTCCAGCGGAGAAAGCAGGGTCAGGGCTGACTTGGCGCGGGTAATGCCGGTGTACACCAGCTCTCGGGTCAGAACGGGGGAACGGTTATCTGGCAGTGCCAGTGCGACTTCTTTGAACTCAGAGCCCTGGCTTTTGTGTACCGTCATGGCAAACACAGTTTCATGGCTGGGCAGACGACTGGGCAGCAGCGCCTGATAGCTACCATCGGGGCGTGGGAATATCACGCGATAACGGCCGTTCTCCTGCCGGAAGCTAATGCCGATATCGCCGTTAAACAGATCCAGGGCCGGTTCGTTACGGGTAATCATCACCGGACGACCGTGATACCAGACACTGTCCTGTTCGTCTTTGTTGAGCAGGCCTGCCCGGGTGAGAGCTGTGCGAATCCTGTTATTTAAACCTTCCACACCCCAGTCGCCTTCCCGCAGGGCGCAGAGCACCTGAAAGCTATCAAAGGCATCCAGAACCTTTTCGGGCTCAGACTGCTCTGTATTGATAAGCTCCTGATTGATGATTTCCAGGTAGGCACGGTAACCCTTAACGGCTGTATCCAGCAGCTGTTGTTTACGGTCGCCATCACTGACCAGTCGCAGATCACTGTGAGGCTGTTCAAACACGGTTTTCACCTGATGCGGTTTACCTGCGTTCACCGCCCGGGCCAGATGACCAATACCCGAGTTGGCATCAAACCGGTAACTTTTGCGCAGCAGACAGAGGCCATCCCGAATGCTGGGGCCGTTATGACCCACATACTCCATCAGTGGAGCACCTGTGAGCTGTTGCAGGGTGCGCACCTGGTCATGGCTGTAGCCATAGGACAAGCCTGAGCAGATATCACCCAGCACACTACCCGCTTCAACCGAGGCCAGCTGTTCCCTGTCACCCAGTAATACCAGTCGTGCAGTAGAAGGCAATGCTTCCAGTAACCGGGCCATCAGCGATACATCCACCATAGAGGCTTCATCCACTACCAGAATATCCAGATGCAGAGGGTTGCTGCGGTTATGGTGGAAGCCCGGGCGACCGGGAATCACGCCCAGCAGTCGGTGCAGTGTGGTGGCCTGGTCATGAATGGCATAGCGCACTTCTTTGTCGCATGTCAGCTTCATACGGGCGGAGCCAATGGACTCGGTGAGGCGGGCAGCCGCTTTACCTGTTGGTGCGGTGAGGCGAATTGTAGGTTCACGATCCGGGTTGGTGGTCAGTGCCTGTTCGACCAGAAGTGCCAGCAGACGGGTAACTGTAGTCGTTTTACCGGTGCCCGGGCCGCCACTGATTACTGATATTGTACGACTCGCTGCAACAGCTGCTGCCATCTTCTGCCAGTTAATGTCCGTTTCATCGACAGGTTCCGGGAAGAGCCGGTCCAGGCTTTCACGAATGGCGTCGGTATTTAAAGGGATGGCCTGACTCTGGTTCAAGCGCCGGGCAATCGCGGTTTCATACTGCCAGTAGCGCATCAGGTAGAGACGGCCATTATCCAATACCAGTGGCGTAGCTTCAGAGCCATCACCCACCGCCGTTTGGCCATGCAGATATTCGACCCATGTGTGAACCGGAGGGCAGAGGTTAATGGCTTCCTGGGGTGGGAGTCGCTTTAACAGCTCCTGCAGATCAAAATTATTTAAGTGCAGACAGGTATGACCACGACCGAGTTCAAAACTGGTAAGCGCTGCGGCCAGCAACAGAATATTGTTTTCAGGTGACGGCTCCTGTGCACTCTCAGCCAGTAGTCGGGCAAAGTGATAATCCAGCGGGCGAATAATATTCTGGTCGGCCAGCGTTCTTAAAGTGTTCAGCATACGTTAGCCTCCGCATTCACGTCTTTACCATCAAAGAATGCATCCATTGCGTTGATTAATTCTTTTTGAGGGCGGTGGAAATAAATGCCTGTGCGTTCTTCCGGCGTGGTTGTCTGTATTCCCCGAAGGAAGATATAGAAGGCGCCGCCGAGGTGTTGTTCATAGTCATAATCCGGCAACCGGTTCTTAAGCAGCCGGTGCAGCGCCAGGGTGTAGATAAGATATTGCAGGTCATAACGGTGGTCGATCATCGCATCCGCCATGGCACTTTGGGTATAGGCGCTGGTGGACTCCCCCAGCCAGTTGGACTTCCAGTCCAGCACATACCAGCGGCCATTGTGCTGGAAGGTCAAATCGATAAAGCCTTTCAGCAGACCCTGAACATCCGGGAAGCGCAGGTCACCGGCCTGTGCCGCCAGCGGATCATACTGTTTGAGCAGTTTGTTCAACGCTGGTGCCTGCAGGTTGCCCAGGCGAAGATGAAACTCCAGCTCCGGCAGATAGTTGCCTGCCTGCAGTTGTGCGAGTGAGAGGCTGTCGTCGTTCATTGTGGCATGGACAGTTTCCTGCACCATGGTCGACAGCACTGGCAGCCACTCTTCTTCAAAACCATTGACCAGCAGCTTCTCTTTAATCATCGGGTTAATGATGTCAGGATCCGGGTTTTCAAAAGCGACATGCTCGAAAATATCATGGAGGAAGGTTCCGGGTGTGGCACCACGGGGAAAGTCCAGCAGAGAGCTGAAGGCCGGACGCTCGGTGAGTGTGTCCTGCAGGTTTTGACCCTGTACCTCAATATCCAGGCCAGCCACTTCACCGCTGGCATCTGGTGTGGGTACTGCAACGATACGATGCTCGGCATGACGAGACAGGGCTGAATAGCTGGTCATCCACCAGTTGCGGGGAATCGAACCGGTGAACTCCCTGGCATTCAGTTCCGGCTCGTCTTCTTTTGGGGGAATATAGTTGGCAGCAGGCTTTTCCGGCAGTTTTGATACGACAATGGATGAGCAGTTAGCTGCCAGAGACTCCAGCCCGTCTTTCAGACTGGTGGTAGTAATCGCGTCACCGTTCGCCAGCAAAAAACCAAAGGCCGTGTTAGACAGCTCGGTTTTCTCTTCACCTTCTCTGGCGCGCTGCTTCAGGGGCGCAATGCCCATATAGCAGGCGTGTACGGAACGAGTGAGTGCTACGTACATAAGGCGCAGGTCTTCTGCCAGACGTTCCCGGTCGGCTTTCTCCAGGGCTTCTTCCTGACCGGTCAAATCAGCAATCACCTGTTGCTGGTCATCGTGGTAAATGCCTTTGTCCTGACCGCGCCATGTGCAGGCGAAAGGAAGAAATACAATGCCGTATTCCAGACCTTTGGATTTGTGAATAGTGACGATCTGAACCAGTTGTCGTTCACTTTCCAGATGCATCTGCTGGTCTTTGGCACTGGTATCCGGCTCGGCAATGCGTTCGTTAAACCAGCGCAGCAGGGCATGAGGCGTTTCCTTCTCACGGGCTGCGGTAGCCAGCAGTTCACCGAGATGCAGTAGATCGGTTAAACGCCGCTCACCGCTTTCGGTGGAATGACTGGCCAGCAGTCTCTCGGCCAGCTCCCGCTGTACTAAAAGACGACGTACCATGGGCAGAATGCCGGTGTTGATCCAGGTGTCGTGGTAGCCGGTAAACTCTTCGACGGCTTCTTCCCATCGTTGTTCGTCATGGTTGAGCTGGTCGAGATCACTGGCCTGCTGCCCCATGAGTTGCGTGGCCAGCGCGGCTCGCAGTGCGCGTTCATTGGTGGGTTCCAGGCAGGCTGTCAGAATGCGGCTCAGATCCAGAGCTTCTGCAGAGGAGAACACGGAGCTGCGATCACTCAGGTAAACACTGTCGATGCCTTGAGCTGACAGTGCATTGCGCACCTGTTCGGCTTGAGTGCCCGTGCGAACCAGTACCGCAATATCCTGTGGGGCGAGATCTCTTTGGGCGTTCTCTCCATTTGAGTCAGAGACGGAGCCAGAACCCAGCTGACAGCGGCCATCTTTAGCCAGAGTCAGCAGTTCATTGATTTGATTGGCCGTGGCTTCACTCATGGCCGCGCCGTATTCACCATTGCCTATGGCGCTGCCGGCATTGTCGTGATGCCAGAGCTGCATGGCAGCCTGTGGTTCACCATCAAGAAACAAACCCCGGCTTTTGGCGCTGGGAGAGGCTTCTACTGGCAGGAAGGGAATATCCTCGTCATAAATAAACGCAGACTTCGCCTGTTCAAACAGATGATTGGTGGCAGAAATCATACTCTCGGATGAACGCCAGTTACGGGGCAGGGTGTAATGATTGGGAATCTGCCGGCGTGCCTGAATATAGGTGAAGATATCCGCACCACGGAACGCGTAGATCGCCTGTTTGGGATCACCGATCAAAAATAGGCCGCTGTCGTTTGAGTCTGAGGCGTGTTCTTCAGAGTTGATGGGATACAGTTCACTGAAAATTCGGTACTGCACACTATCGGTATCCTGAAATTCATCAATCATTGCCACAGGGTAAAGCTGGCGAATATGGTGGGCGAGTGTTTCACCACCAGACGATTGCAATGCCTCATCCATACGGGTAAGCAGATCATCAAAGGACATTTTGCGCAGTTCGGCCCGCCGCTGAATCAAACGGCGTTGTACATCTTTCAGGGCGTCACGCAGCATCAGAGCTTTAAAGGCTTCATCAACAGGAAGCGGATAACGGCTCAGGGCATCGATACGTTGGAATATGTGCAGATTTGGCGGCTCTTTCCCTTTGTTGCAGGCAGCCTGCAGCGCATCCGGGGTATAGAATGACCAGCCACTCTCTTTATTAAATTCAGGCACCAGACTGTCGCTGCTGGCGAAGACAGCCATATCCTTTAACCGCGACCAGGGCTTTCTGCGTTTGTTCAGCACCTTGCCCAGTTCGTTTTCAATGGACTCTCGATCTTTTACCCACCGGGCTTTGATCTCCCGAATCTCCTGCATCTGTTTGCGCAGGGCATCGAGGGATTGGGGAATCATGCGTTCATCAATACGCAGGTCATGCTGGTGCAGCCAGCTGTCCAGCGACTTTTGCAGGGCTTGAGGTCCGGACCAGATGCCGCGAGTGAGTGTAGTGAACTCTCGGTCCATGGGGTACATGGTGCGTCGCCAGAAGTCAGCGACTGTGTCAGCTATCAGTTCAGACTGATCTTCCATCAGGTCACTGGTAAACAGGGTGCCGCTTTCAAAGGCATGCTGCTTCAGCATGCGCTGGCAGAAACCGTGAATGGTGAAGATGGCGGCTTCGTCCATCTGTCGCTCGGCCGCTAACAGACGCTGTTCCTGAATGCCGTGGTCGTCGGATTCATTAATCAGGGTTTGCACAAAACCGTCTTCACTTTTGCCTTCACGGAAGGCCAGACGGGCTTCGTGAATACGTCCACGTACCCGGTCCCGGAGTTCGGCGGTGGCGGCTTCGGTAAAGGTCACCACCAGAATCTGGTCAACGGTTAGTGGCTGTTTATGTTTAGAGCCATCTTGTCCGTGGCCCAGCAGAAGACGTAGATAGAGCGCAGCAATAGTCCAGGTTTTACCGGTACCGGCACTCGCCTCAATCAACTGGTGACCGTGCAGGGGCAGAGTGAGCGGGTTGAGAACGACAGCCTCTGGTGCCTTTTCGACAGTACTCATGGCTGCCCCCCCTTCAACTCTTTGATTAAGGCTTTGATATCGATTTTTTCCAGATGAGTGTACAGCGGCAGGAGCACCTGTTCAGCGAGGGATATCATCTCAGGGAAGGCAGCCTCCAGCTCGGGCCAGCAGCGGTTGATGTAAGCATCGGTGCCTTCACCGCCGCCGCTGAAATTGTTGCCATTAAAGCTGGTTTCTGCACTCTTCTCAGCTTTCTCCCGAGTCTCCTTCTCACCGCTAATCGCCACACCATCAGCAGCTTTTTCAAGCCAGCTCCAGCAGGTTTTTGAGAAGAACGGCAGTGGGCGAGTAAGGCCTTCCCGGCATAGACGTTCAAGGTCGGCCAGTTGTGACAGTGCACTTTCAGGTTCAACAGGACGGAGCCGAAAGGCCGCGTCGACGGTGAGGTAAACTGTGTCCCTAAGAGTATCACCGCTTTTGTCAGAGCTGGCGCAATAACAGAGGTGCTGAATCCATGCACTGAGCCGGTTTTTATCCCGAAGCTTTCCCGTACGCCAGAATACCTGACCAGTGGCATAGATGTCGGTCAGCCAACCGGTGAGCCGACTGTCGTTCAGATCCAGCGAAATCTCCCGGTCGTCGTGTGGATTGTCGAGCCAGGGGCGAACCAGTCCGGCGAGCAGTCTTGCATCGTCGTCGATCTCTTCAATCACCAGATCACCAAAGTGACCATGGGGCAGTGTGCCAGCGGCTCGGGCTCTTTCAGAGAAACCATCCTGATCAGGCGTGTCCAGAAGCTGGTGGGCGCGTTCATCTTTTAACTGCCAGTTGGTCAGGCCATTGAGGACAAAAGGCTCGCGGGTTTCTGTTGCATCGCTGTCATCATTGAAGTACACCTTCAAACGCTGCTGGCAGAACGCCTGGCAGGGGTTATTCCAGAAGCGGATAAGCTGGGTCAGTGACAGTTCAATCAGCTCTTTATTGTCGGGTAGCTCTTCGGCGGGTAAAGGGTTTTTATCATCGTAGAAAGGTTTGGCTGGTTCAGCGGTTTCAGCGATCTGGCTCTGGCCTTTGGCCGCTGGCAACCACTCTCTGGCAAAGCTTTGCTGTCTGTGGCTGCTGTCGTCGGTCTGCTGGAAGTTCTGGCTGCTAAACGGCTGCAGGCTTTGCTGTTGATAAAGCTGTTTAACCGGGTCTTCCCCATCGGTTGTGAAGCTTTCCCGAATCAGGTTCTGCAGTTCAGTCACCAGCACCGAAGGGAAGCGTTCGCTGTTATCGCGAATATTCCGGCTTACGTAACTGATATAGAGCGATTCCTGTGCTGATAGCAGGGCTTCCAGAAACAGGTAGCGGTCATCGTCCCGACGGGAGCGGTCACCCTTGCGCGGACTGCGGCTCATCAGGTCAAAGCCCATGGGCGGGATGGAGCGTGGGTAGGCGCTGTCGTTCATGCCCAGCATGCAGACCACCTTGAAAGGAATGGAGCGCATCGGCATCAGGGTACAAATGTTGACCTGGCCGGCGAGGAAACGCTGACTGTTGCGGGTATTGCCCAGATTTTCCTGCAGCCAGTCCACCAGCACCGCACGGGGCAGGGCTTCATCAATGCAGGCATCAGATAATTGCTGACGGAAGCTCTCCAGCTTTTCACGAATGGTATGCAGCACCCGTTCGTCTTCATCATCGGGTAGGAAGAAGCGTTCCAGCAGTTCGTTCAGGAAGCTTGTCCACTGTTCCGAGGTGCGGCTGCTTTTATGACTGTCATCAAGATTTTCCAGCAGCCATTCACAGCTTTCAATAAAGTCTGCAAGACGACCAGCCAGCTCGGCATCCATACCCTGCACCAGGTCAGAAGGCAGGATCTCATCATAGAGACCCAGCTCCGCGGGCATGGCATAACCCAGCAGCATACGACGGATACCGAACAGCCAGGTGTTCTCCTGCCGGGACGGAATATCAAAGTTGGACTGGTGATCTTTGTTAAAGCCCCAGCGAATACCGGCTTCTTCAATCCAGTGGGTGAGCGTATTGAGATGCCCTGGCTCCAGCTGGAAACGATTCTGCAGGGCTTTCACTTCCAGCAGTTCGACTAACTCAGGGCTGCTGGCGCGGGACTGATCCAGTGTAAGCAGCTTATTGAGCGCCATCAACACCGGGTGTTCCTGACTGGCGCTTCGGTCAGACAGGGCAAAAGGAATAAAGCGTTTGCCGCGGGCACTGCCAAATACTGCCTGCAGGAAAGGTGCATAGCTGTCGATATCCGGCACCATCACAATAATATCCCGTGGCGTCAGGTTCGGCTCATCATTAAACAGTTGCAGCAGGTGGTCATGGAGCACTTCCACTTCCCGCAGGGCGCTGTGGCAGCCCTGAAATGACAGGGAACGGTCGTCTTTGTTGAGAGGGGTTGGCTGACCATCGATGGGGCTTTGCAGTTCCAGGATATCCCGCTGAATATGGTGCAGCAGACTGTCGGCATTAATATCTGCAAAGGCATCCACTTCATTCACTGGCTCGTCGGCGAGAGTCAGTTCCTGCAGCTGGTGAAGATAATCCCGACCCAGTTTGCCCATGGACGCCAACAGAGGGTTGCCGGTGTCGTTCATGCTGGCGATATCTTCCGCAGACATTCCCGGCTTGAAACCTTTGGTATTCATTTTGGCCAGAGTGCGGGCATCGCGAATATCACCCCAGTAATAGCGGCAGGGGTTGGTAATCATCAGATGCACTTCACACTGGCTACCCAGGGCATTCAGGGCTTCAAGATAACCGGGGGGGAGGGCGGAGATGCCAAACACAAACAGCCGCTTGGGCAGCAGGCCCTTGTGTTGTCCCTTATAAAGCACGTCTTCAAAGGTTTTGTGCATATTGGCACGGTGCCAGTGGGACTGCCCCAGACTGGCGGTTTTACACACCAGTGCGCGCCAGAGCTCCGGTTGCCAGCTCTGGCCTTCGGTGAGTTCTTCAAGGTTGTCTCCGGCTTCCCAGGCGGCAATCCACTCCGGGCGATAGACCAGGTATTGGTCGTAGATATCGGCAATTTTGCCAGCCAGCTGGTAGCGGCGAATGCCATCGGTGTCGTTATCGAGATAACGTGCCAGAGGCTCGAAGCCGTCTTTCTCAATCATCTCGGGCAGCAGACCCATCAGCTTCCAGGTCATGCTCTCTTTGGCAAAGGCTGACCGCTCGGGCACATCGGTCAGCACTTCTTTAAAGGTGTTCCATAGGAAGGTGGCAGGCAGCGGGAAATTAATACTGGCAGCAATACCAAAGGCTTCGGCCAGTTCCAGCTGTAACCAGCGGGCCATGCCCGGGCTTTGTACCAGCACCAGCTCCTGTTCGAGCGGGTTGGTCAGTGGCTTCTGACGGATAAGTGTGACCAGAAGTTCTCTGAGAACTTCCAGGCTGTTGGAATGATGAAGGGTGAGCAACGGGTTCTCCGGCATCCGGTGGATGAGCATCACTCCATTCTCAGCAATCAAGGGAAAAGCTACAAGGTATTTGGGCTATTAAGGCACAGTTAAGGCAAGGATTAGCCTGACAAGGCAGTTAGCTCACTCTGTCATTTTTGCGTTCTAACGGTCTAACCAGGACATTGGTTTGATCAGGAAAACAGACATGCAGGCTATATCCCCGAAAAACACTCTGTCTCCGCAAATGCTACGGCAGGAAGCTGGAGCCAGGCCTTCTCCGGCACCGACTAAGGCCGCTGATACTTTATTGAGCGATGATGAACTGGAGCAGCGCTTCAAGGGTCTGTCTGTGAGATGTGAGCGCACACCGGGTATTGAGATAGGAGCAACCGGGAAAAACTGGGATGCCAACCATGTTCGTCTTGAAATACAAGGAAATGTAGTGTTTGAAGGCATTGCTTCTTACGGCCCCACTTTCACTAGTATCCGTGAATTCTTTCATTTTCTCATCGAACACCCAGCTTACGTAGTTTGTCTTGGGGGGGATGTTAATTACCTGGAGAACAATTATTTTAAGAACCATTCTGGCTTGCCTTGCTCCCCTTCGTCTGTTGCCTGCGCCAAGCGCAAAAGTTTTGCAGACAGGAAGATTAAAATTTACCCTGTCAATCTTCGCTTAACACCTTCCAGTATGCCCGGTCAGCCAGAGCGTACCATTCCGGCATTGAATGTCGAAGGGCTTTGGGGCAATGATATTACCGAAGCAGAGACCCTGCATCACATGGTTATAAGTACCGAAAAGTTAAAGGATGCAGCAGAAGATGATGGCGTTATCCATTGTCGTTTTGGTCAGGGGCGTACAGGAATGCTGATGGTTGCCTGTGGGTTAAAGAAAATGCACGACATTGGTATTCTGACAAGAGAAGGCCTTCTGGAGAATTTGGACTGTTTGATTGGACAGGGACGATTCCTGCGTAAAAGGCGTTTTGTTGAAACCTATCAACAATACATCAGCCTTTACCGCTACGGTATGGATCTTATGGGTTATGGTATTTGGTAATTCAGCTTTCAGGGGTTCAAAAAAAGACAGGTAAGACTTTGCCGGGTAGAGGGGTTTCTATTTCTATTTCTATATCTATCAGGCGGGCAATGCCTCTTATATCAGGGCGTTGTACCGGGTCGACAGTCATTGCCCGGATTGCAGCTCTTAACAGTCTTTTCATCAGAACGCGATCTTGTGGGTTGTCCTGTACAAAGCAGAAGAACCGTTCTCGTTTTTCTTTTCTCGTCCGCTTTTTGGTGCACGGTGCACGTCGGGTTTCATTAACCAGATCACTGACCAGCCTGAGTGCTTCCGCCGAGTATCTTTCTTCTGGTTTTACTGATAAAAGGTCGTGGATGGCTGTTCTTATCTCTTCGTGCTCATCCGGTGCAAAGTATATCGTAAGGTTGCGAACGCAGTACCCGTACGACCAGACATCATAGGCTGTTGAAATGTACTGGGTCTTACTCACCCGGGCGCTGCCGAGCTGACGTCCTTCAGACCAGAAAGACGATGTTTCAGGAGCACCAAAAGGCTCATTCACAACGATATGCGAGCCTGCTTTCTCAGAGTCACCCCAGTCGGCAATTTTGATTGAATATTTGTCATCTGACTTGCTGATAAGAAGATTATTCAGTCCAAGGTCCATGTGGATGATCTGTCGGTCATGCATATACGACAAACCATGGGCGAGTTGAGCCATCCATTCGTGCATGTCATTCACGGTGTAATAGTGTTCGTTGCAATAGTCGAACAGGTCATAATCACTGGCCTTCAGTATTTCTACCCGGCCATAGAGTGGCGAATTAAATTCTCCGAGATAACTGACAATATTCTCATGGCGTATTTGTTGGAGCAGATTGATCTCCCGCGTCATTTGTATAGCCGCTTTACGAGAGCCTTTATCTTTCATAACCCGAAGCGCCACATGTGGCTGGCAGTGTCTTATACAGCACACTTTAAAATCAGCACCAGACATAAAACCCTGTGCACAGTGAAGGGATTCTTCCAGGAATTTTCTGGTAGCAGTCGCAGGCTGAAAGTTCCGCCCGAACACCAGTAGATTGGCACTATTTGGCCAGGGAGGTTCGGTGAGTTTCTGGGGTGAAGAAGCTGCTGTCTGGGGCACCGGGGTTGCCATAAATTGTTTCCTGAATGCGATGGAAGCAACTTTTAGACAACCCCTGCTTGTAGAATTCCCAAGCCGCTGACGGCCTTGTTACTGTGAAGACTCTTCAGGGTAGGGGTACAACTGATCCAGCGGTACAGACTGGCCACTCTCCATTACCTGTCTTGCATGATACCGACGCAGGCGGCGGGGTTCCCCTACACCGCAGGAGTGGCTGATCAGTTCCACATCGTGCACCAGATTGTTGTGGTAGCTGGTCACCCGTTGAGCTTTGTCAGCGGGAACCAGCCCACTCTGGAGTTTGTGGTTATGGGTGGTGATGCCGGTGGGGCATGTATTCTTGTTGCATTGCAGAGCCTGTATACAACCCAGTGCCAGCATAAAGCCGCGGGCTGAGGTGATGAAGTCAGCACCCATACACAGAGCCCAGGCAACATCAGAGGGGTTGATCAGCTTGCCGGAGCAGACAATGCGGATACGCTTGCGCAGACCGTGTTTCAGAAAGGTGTCGTGTACCAGCGGCAGGCTTTCACGCAGGGGCAGGCCGACATCATCCATCAGTGCCATAGGGGCAGCACCTGTGCCGCCATCACAGCTGTCGATAGTGACAAAGTCCGGTGCGGACTGAATGCCACGCTTATGAATCTCTTCGCAGAGCTCATCCAGCCACTGGCTGGCTCCCAGTACAAATTTGATACCCACAGGTTTACCGGTCACATCTCTCACGCGGTTAATCATATCCAACAGGTCGGCGGTGGAGTTGATATCCGGGTGGCGATTGGGGCTGATGGAATCTTCCCCTTTCGGGATCAGGCGAATACGACTGATCTCTTCGGTCACCTTTTCGCCGGGAAGAATACCGCCCTTACCGGGCTTGGCACCCTGGCTGAGTTTGATTTCAAACATGCGTACCTGAGCACGGCTGGCCAGTTCCGCCAGGCGCTTATCACTGAGGTTGCCCTGTTCATCCCGCACGCCGTATTTGGCGGTACCTATTTGATAGACAATATCGCAGCCGCCGGAGAGGTGGTGATCGGACAGCCCGCCTTCACCGGTGTTGTACCAGCAGTTGGCATTCCTGGCTCCTCGTGAGAGCGCCTGAACCGCAGGCCCTGACAGGGCGCCGAAGCTCATACCGGAAATATTAAACAGTGAGCCTGGCTGAAATGGTTTGGGGCAGTCCGGGCCTATGGTGATTTTGTCGATATCCAGGGCATCCCGGCTCAAAGTCGGGTAAGGGCAGTTCAGGAACAGGATGGAGCCACGTTCCTTAATCGGCTTGGATGAACCAAAGGCAACGGTACGATCAACATTCTTTGCCGCCCGATACACCCAGGCGCGCTGGGCTCGGTTAAAGGGCAGTTCTTCCCGGTCACTGGCAAAGAAGTACTGGCGGAAGAATTCGCCAATATGCTCGAACATATACCGAAACCTTCCAATCACCGGGTAGTTGCGCCGAATTGTATGGTGGGTTTGCCGGGAGTCGATGATGTACATTATGGCGATGGCGATCAGGCCCAACCCAAGGGTAAAGACAAACAACGATGCGAAAATCTGCAGAATTGCGGTGATGAACTGCACGAAATCATGGTTAAGAAGATCCATACCCGAGGCCATAGTGCATCCTTTATGTTTTTATATAGGTATTCTTGAGTGTTCTTAGGGTTATATGTCTGCCATCACCAGCATTAGATTAAACATGGTGATGGCAGGGATACTGCTCAAAGCCTTCAGGCAATATTAATGATTTTGTGGGTTTGCAGGTTCAAACGCCAGCGTGGATTTTTCAAACAGTAGTCGATGACCGAGCGTGTCAGCGCATCCCGGTACAGGGCGTCATCCGTCTCACGGTGAGGATCCGCCATCGGGCTCAGGTAGTAATGGCTGGCCTCGATGTGCTCAAACCGCTCCGGCATGGCGTCAGGCTGGGGGTAAACAAGCTTGAGTTCATCACAGGCGGTGACCACAACGGGCGCTGTGCCCTTGGGGCTCACCACTGACCAGTCAATACCTTCGGGGATTGGCTGGGTGCCATTGGTTTCTATGGCGATTTCAAAGCCCTGCTCATGAAGTGCATCAATGGCTTCGGCATCCAGTTGTAATAGCGGCTCACCACCGGTGCAGACCACAAGAGGTTTGCAGTGAGGATCTTTCGTTGCGGGCCATTTGTCGGCAACAGCCTGAGCCAGCCCGGATGCTGCAGGAAATTTACCGCCACCTTCGCCATCGGTGCCACGGAAGTCGGTATCGCAAAAGTTGCAGATAGACGTCGCACGGTCCTTCTCTAAACCACTCCACAGGTTGCAGCCGCTGAAGCGGCAGAACACGGCGGGGCGACCAACGTTGGCCCCTTCGCCCTGCAGGGTGTAGAACATCTCCTTGACGCTATACATCAGATGTTAAATTCCTCGGCTGCTTTTTATAATCATGGGCTTCACAATCAAAGGTCTTCGTACTCAAGCGGGTCTGTGACTTTGTTGAAGGCGAATGCTTCAAGGCGTTCCACGCAGGAGCCGCACTTGCCGCAGGCTTTTTCCCGGCCGTTGTAGCAGGTCCAGGTCTGACCGTAGTCCAGCTCCATGGCCAGACCGTCGGTCAATATCTCGATTTTGCTGGATTTCAGGTAAGGCGCTTCGATGGTCACCGGCTGCCAGTCACAGATTTTGGTGACTTCATTGACCGCCTCCACAAATTCCGGGCGGCAGTCCGGGTAGATAGTGTGATCACCGGCATGAGCACCGTAGAACACCTTGCCTGTGCCGAGAGAGAGGGCATAGCCGGTAGCCAGAGACAGCAAAATCATATTGCGGTTGGGGACTACTGTGGCCTTCATGCTCTCTTCGGCGTAGTCGCCTTCCGGCACATCAATGTCGTCCGAGGTCAGGGCGGAACCACCTACCAGGTCATTAATTGCGGTGATATCCACCACTTTGTGGGGAACGCCCAGTTGTTCGCAGACCCGGCTGGCATAGTCCAGCTCTTTGCTGTGGCGCTGGCCATAGTTGAAGGAGAGGGCGTGGAGTTCATAGCCTTCCCGCAGGGCTTTGTGTAAAACGGTAAAAGAATCCATACCGCCTGAGTAGATCACCACAGCTTTGCCGGGGGATATTGAAGATCCGGTCATTCCTGGAACTCGTTAAATCGAAAAAAGGGGAGAAAATTGTTGCCCGATCATAGAGCAGGGGACAGTGGAATGCCACCGGTGGGCAAGTCTTGCATTGACTCCGAAGAATCAATACCAGGGATGACAGCGATGCCCGTCGCGCCAGGTTTTCTTGCAATCAAAGCAGAAGGTATGGGGGTTCGCGTGGTTGTCACAGACAATCGGTTTTTTATTTATATCCAGACGTTCCACCTGACGGTCGCATATGGGGCAGTTGACAGCATAAGGGCATGTGATCCAGCGCTTTTGATGATTGTCTTTCCAGTTTCGCAGGCAGACAAAACAGTAGACCAGGCTGCACTGGGAACACTTGATTTCATTGCAGCCTTCATATCTGTATGTCGGCTTTTTGCAGTTGGGGTTAGGGCAGAATTGGGTAAGCCCTTTCTGAATTTCTTTTTGAAGAAATTGTTTGGAGGCCAGTTCGTCCTCCATGTTATGCGTCAGTTTCCTGCCCCCCAGAACCGCGGCTTCTGCGCAGCTCTGGTTGGTATGAAAGGGCGTGGTGTGGCAGGCCAGACAGGACACCACATTGCACATCTGACAGGTAAATGGATTTAAGATATTAAAGTCCGCGTCTCTGTCGTAAGGCATACCACAGGTGGCAACAGGACAATAGACGACATTTTTAATTCCGTAGAGATGTGCCTGACGAACCAGAACTTTTTCAGTAAGCTCCGGGTTGCCAGGTACTGCCGTCATCAACTCCTCATAGGTAAGGGTGTAATCACAGCTCAAGCATTTCGGGTCACTATGTCCAAGATCATAGCCGTTTTTAATGCTGTTCTCGGTACAGGGAACGCAAGCAGCATGCCCGCACGTCAGTGTGAATTTTATAACCGCGTTTTCTCCAGAACATATTCGGATTGTTTCTTCAAGGCTCTGAAGGGTGTTAATTTTATCGGTGTAGGTGCTGAAGCATGAACAACACTCCGTACTATTGTTCTCAGCGGCTGTATCTGTCCGTACTGCGCGGTTACCCTGACCTGAATGACCTTCACTGGATGAGGCTGTTAAACGACCGGTGCGGCCTAATGCGTCCTCTCTTGCGATCATATTGGCAATCATATCGTCGGCGAGTCGACTACTCTCGGAACGATAATCAGATTCTGTATCAGAGCTTTCTGCTATAGAGCTTTCTGTATCAGAGCTTTCTGCTATAGAGCTTTCTGTAGCAGAGCTTTCTGCTATAGAGCTTTCTGTAGCAGAGCTTTCTGCTATAGAGCTTTCTGTAGCAGATCAGGGCTTTCAGTATCAGAGAGGTTTGCTTGATATGGGCCTGACGGGGGCTGGGCATAAACAGGAGGCAGGCTGGTAGAGCCTGGCTGCGGGTCAGTATTTCCAGGATAAACATCGTATGCTTCTTCACTGGGGCGGGTGGTTTGCTGTTGCTCCAGTTGTCTGGAATGTCTTTGCAGGTTTTGCTTTGTCAGGCTGGGGGTGCTGCCTGAAGAGCTGGGTGCAGCATACACCGGGTTCTGAGACTGGCGTGCCTGTTCAATAGCAGCGCGTTCATTGAACAGGCGATAAGGCGCTATTGCCATACTGGATGAACTATCGCTGATGGATGGGCTGTCGTCAGAGCTACTATCGGTTGCCTCATCCTCGACTACCGGTAAAGGGCGATATATGACCCGACCGGATGGAAGGTTGGGTGTGCCAACTGCCGGGATGTCCGTTCCGGGGCGATGCCCGCGGCCTCTGCTTCGCCCCCTGCCCTTGCCTCTGCCTCGTCGGACAGAGGTGACTGTTGGGTTAGCTGTTCGTGGAGCTTTTGGTGCAGGGGGGTGTTCGCTGTTACTGTCGCTATCTGGAACAGCTGCCTGATTGACATGGCTGCTTACCGGTCCGCCTCTGCTGGAGGTGAAGTCTTGCCAGCTATAAGGAAGTACTTCTCTTTGCTGCATGAATATAGCCCTGCCGATAATTCGTTAACTAAGGCTTAGAAACCTTTATGTCGGACAAGTTTCTCTGGTGTCTAACAATCTGGTTGGTCGCTGCCTGGTAAGCCGAAAGGCAGAGCTGGCCATTCCTGTGGCATAATGCACAGGAATTGCACTTCATTTGACTCACCACTTGATTGATAAAGTCTTCTTTTGATGAATACCGATGAACCCCATATCACTGTTCCGTCTGTCAGGGAATCTTCCGAGGCCACAGAAAAGGCCATAAAGGAGGCCCGGTCCTGGACGGCTGAGCAGCAGGCGGTGATTGAACATTATGGTGCCCATGCCATAGTCACAGCCGTAGCGGGAAGTGGCAAAACCAGCACTCTTGTTGCCCATGTGTTGAGGCAGATGGCGCGCGGGCAGGATCCTCGTCGTATTCTGGTGCTGATGTTTAACCGCAGTGCCCGGGAAGACTTTCAGAAGAAACTGACCAAAGCCGCTGTCTCCGAGGGGCAGCCACGGCCTCAGTTACCCACTATTCGCACCTATCACGCCATGGGTCTGAAACTCTATCAGTTATTTGCCGGGGAAGGACTGCTGCCAGGGTATCAGGGGGAGCCGCTGTCTGGTCCGCGTATGGATTTTGAATGCTGGAAGCTGCTGGTACGTATTGCCCCGGCCAGCCTGCAGGACTCTCTGAAAAATAATAAAAGCAGCTGGGTCAGTGAACTCACTGGTTTTATTGATCTGGTGAAAAGTACCATCAAAACCCCTGAGCGGGTGTTTGAAGAGTACGAATACGAGAATCGCAAAAAGCTGCTGCTCGACGCCTACCATGCCTTTGAACGCTGGCGTCTGGACCAGCGGCTGATCACCTATGCCGATATGCTCTACCAGCCGGTAATGCTGATGGTGCAACAGCCCGAGCTGGTGCAGCGCATCAGCAATCGTATGGATCTGATGCTGGTGGATGAGTATCAGGACACCAACGAAGTGCAGCATACCCTGTTGCAGATGATTGCCGGCCGTCGTGCGCAGGTGATGGTGGTCGGTGATCCGGATCAGACCATCTATGAGTTCCGTGGTGCCCGGCCGGAATATATTCTGCGCACCTTCTCGGAAGATTTTCCCAACCCTCAGGCTTATACCCTGAGTTATACCTTTCGCTACGGCCATAGCCTTGCGCTGATGGCAGACCATTTGATTACCCGCAACCAGGGGCGGGGCGATGCGCTGTGTGTTGCACACCCCACCACGCCACAGACATCCGTTGAACGGGTCGAGAACAATGACCATGCCCGCTGGTTAACCGACAAGCTAAAGGCTTTGCAGGAAGGTGGTCGTCCACTGTCAGACATTACCGTATTGGTACGACTCTGGAGTCAGGCGGTTACCCTTGAACTTGCTCTGCTGGAAACCGGCACCCCTTTTGTGAGTGAGGCGGAAAAAAGTGCATTTGACCGGCAGGAGATCCAGATGCTGATCTCCCTGCTGGAGCTGGCCTCAGGACGTTTTGCCACACTGCCCCCGGAGCAGCGTTACCAGAAGTTCTGGCAGCTGCTGCGTTTCCCCCATATCGGTATTCGGGATGAATGGTTGAAAGGCCTGTGTCAGAACCTCTCCCGGGAAGAGGGCCGCTACGGGCACTGGTTGATGCAGCAGTCCCAGCGGCATCATGAAGGTGTGAGTGACTTCCAGAAAAACCGTATGCTGGAACGTGGGCGTCTCTGGGTAAAGGTCGAAAAAGGTGAGGGCGCAGCCGCCCGGTTGCTGAAGAGTTATATCGCAGGTGTGGATCTGAAAACCTGGTTGCGGGAATCTGCGCTTGATCGTGACCGTGCCGAAGAGCAGCTGCTGGCTATCGACAGCTTTGTCCGTTATCTGGAAAAGAGTCGTTATCTGGCAGAAGAAGCCTGCAGCTTTATTGAAGAGCTGAATGAAAAGCGTTTGGCCACCAAAACCCAGCGTCGTAAGAAGCGGGATAAAGAGCTTCTGCTCACCAGTATGCATAAAGCCAAAGGGCTGGAATGGCCGGTGGTGATACTGCCTGGCCTGCTGGACAAGCAATTGCCCTGCAGCATGGGGGAAGATGTTCTCAGTGATAATGATGTTGAGAGTGAACGACGACTGTTTTATGTCGCCATGACCCGTGCCCGGGAACAGCTCTATCTCGTGACCACTCCCACGCCGGCCTATGGCAGCCAGACGCAAAGTGCGGTGTCGTCAGACCGTATGCCCAGCCGGTTTATGGGGGAGCTGCGTTGTGAACTTTCCAATACAGTGGGCAGTCATCTGTACGGATTGAAGAAAACTTCTGTCTCAGAAGAGGTGACAGACGAGAGCTGGTCACTGGATTACCCGCCGTCGGTTATCGTCGACAAATATCTTAAGCAGGCTGACATAGGTCTGGCCGTATCCTGGAGTGACAAGGGGAAAAGCTTACAGGATGAACTCAGTCTGCCCTGGCAGCGTTCCCGGGTGAATCATTCGATTTTTGGGGAAGGTGTAGTGCTGTCAGAAACTGGAACTGATTTTAAAGTGTGTTTTGATGATACTCAGCAGGTGTACGACTTCAGTAAAAAAAGTGCTCATCTTTATTTTGTCTAACGTATGATTGGATTTGTAAGATTCCACTGTCGTAAAAAACCAGGATAACAATAATGGCGACTCTGTATTACGTCCATGACCCTATGTGCAGCTGGTGCTGGGGCTATCAGCCCGTCTGGAATAAGCTCCGTGAGCAGCTACCTGAAGCAATAGAGGTCATCAATGTTCTGGGAGGTTTGGCTCGAGACAGTGACCAGCCAATGCCTGAAGAGATGCAGCAGACAATTCAGGGGCACTGGCAGCGTATTCAGCAGTTATCAGGTGCAGATTTTAACTTTCAATTCTGGGCCGTGAATATCCCGCGTCGTTCCACATATCCGGCCTGTCGAGCTGTCATTGCGGCGGCCAGCCAGGGTGCTGAAGAGAGAATGATGGCGGCGATTCAGGAAGGCTATTACCAGCGGGCAATGAATCCCTCGGATATTCCGGTACTGGCTCAGTTTGCTAAAGAGCTTGGGTTAGATGACAAACGCTTTGTTGATGATATGGCATCACCAGAAACAGAGCAGGCTTTTCAGGCACAGCTGCAATTACGTCGCACCTTGCCGATTGATGGTTTTCCTTCTCTGGTGTTGGAGAGTCCTAAAGGATTGTTTCCTGTCGAGCTGGATTACCAGAATGAGCAGACATCCCTGAAGGATATTCTCGACAGATTATAAACCTACCCTATAGAAGAAAGGCAGGTCTACCAAAGGGCAAGCTTTTTCATTTAAGCCAGGAAAGAATATCTGGGCACGCAAAACTTTTAACTGTCAAGCATGAGTCAGGCTCCCCTGGCTCTTTACAGGATATTTCGATTCGCATACCCCAGACTAAAGCCTTCTTTATCTGTGCGCTATTTGTAGACTACGGGAAGTAACATACGCGATTTGGTGGCATCGATGCCTTGTGTTTGTACTCTTCTAATAGCCTGTATGACTTTAGTCTTCAAAAGGGGATTCCCCGTACGCTCTAATGCACTGCAAAGTCGTTCGACAGTAGCGTTGCTCCCATAACGCTTTGTCCACAGATTGAAAATTTCACCCACATGGAGATAATGCGACTCGGCAGGTAGATAAAGAGAAGTCGCCATTCGTGGGGATTGTGCAGACAATTCGCTAAAAAGGTGGGTTTGTTGATCCAGATAGGATATGGAGACAACGCCTTCAATATTAGCCCTTAATTCAGAAGCCTCGTCTCTCAATGTTTGGTATTCCGTATCGCTTACATTTAATATCTTCTTCATTTCCAGTGCCAATTCCGTATCATCTGTTGCAGACAGCCCTTCTATTAAATAGAACCAGTGGGTGTTATTTTTCTTCATATGGGTCTGCATAACTAGCAGAGGAAGGCTCCCCTTCGGATTATAAATAGCCTGGTCGTACCGGTTCTTATAAATATGCTCTGACAAATGTGCCATTTTTTTCGCATCATAGGGAAGACCTAACTTTGCGCACATCATGCGAAACAGCTGATCCAGTATCTCTGAATTGTTTTCTGGTGGGTTGAGATGCAGATCCACATCGATAACATGTTGTCCCCTGATAACTTCAACTAATCCATTTAATTTCATAGCTATAAGTCCTGCAGAAATGGCGCGATATAAACTTGTGTAGTCACCACTAAGTGCCTCCAGATTGCATAGCACCTGATTGAAAACCGCGATAGCATCTCCACTGTCTACACGGCTCTGTTCAAAAATTGACAAAACCTGCATTCCCTGAGAAAAGCCCGGTTGCTTCAGAATTTCCACGGTAAGATACTGCATTTCGGTTTGCGTTAACTTATAAGCCAGATACATATAGAGCATGTATTTGTTATCAGGGTTGCGGAAATCCACTCCTGCCTGCGCTGGCTCTATTGGCAGCAAGGGAAGCATAGCGAAAACAATTATGCGAATAAGCCTTTGGCAGATATTTGTATTTATCGTGCTGTTACCCATTGCATTTGCCTCCCGTCAATATATTCAAGACAGCCAGTCATAGCAGCGACCTTCATTTTCCCGGAAACTTATGAAAATCAGAGTTGTGCTTATTAGAGCCGTTTCCAGATCTGGGATCGGCCAATCAGGGAGATACCAATAAAGCCTCTGACATCCAGCTTCCGCCCGTGTTCCAGTAATGTCATGGATGCGGAGTAAATCTTGCCATTGCCAGGGTCGAGGATGTGGCCGTTTTCAAACTTGTTGTTCTTGCTATCTTTCGCGGGTTTTATTCCCCAGATAATGTTCATGCCTTCTATAGGCTTGTTCTTTTTCTCGCCTTTGCAGGCAGTGCAAATATCCTGGCGATTTTTGGTGATAAGGATGCGTTCAATACGCCCCTGCCACTCACCGTTTTCTTCCCACAGTTTCACGATGCTGACAGGCTGGTGGGTTTTATCATCGAAGGTTTTCCATTGGCCAGCCAGGCTGTTGCCCTTGGTGTGTGTTTGAGTATCGGCATAAACAACACCAGTGCACAGGGTGAAAGCCAATCCCGTAATGATGTCTTTAAAAGTGGAGGAAATCATGTAATCAGTGCTCCTGATTAGTACCTCTGGTAATGGTCATGGGGCAGTTGACGTTCCAGAGCATCGATCTGGAGGTTCAGCTTTTTAAGCTGTGCATCACGATCCATTCGGGTATAGATAAAGTAGCTCGAGAAAAAAGGCGACAGAATAACCATATCTGCAATGGTGGAAATCTCTGAAAGCCGAATATGGTTTTGCAGGTGGCGAAAGCCCCAGGGCAGTTGTGTCGTTATGGCAGTGAATGCAGTGCGTACAATCGTCATCAGTCCAAGGGCTGTACCTCCCGCCAGAAAGGCACGCGAGATTTGTGGTGTTGGCACAACTGGCAGCTCACTGCTCCGAGTCAGGGAGGACATCATCATGCTGGCAAAAACGGCGGGTAAAAGGCTGTTGACCAGGCCAGTCAGTGCAGCACGCACACCTTCGTTGGATAGGATGTGCTTGTAGCCCGGAAACCTGTAATGGGTGTTTGGAATAAAATTGAGTAGCAGGTGACTGGTTATGTTAGCGGTGATCATCAGGAGTGCCGTGTAACCCGCCGCCGCAACCTGATTGGTAATTCCGCTCCTGTCTTCCAGCTCTTCAATCTGTTGCTGCAGGGTTTTGATTTCAGCCAGTACCTGTTGGGTATGAGCTGGGTCATCCAGAATGCTCAGGTCGGGCTGATAGCGACTTTTGTCATCAGGGAGACTGGCGTTTGCTGTTGTGCCGGGAAGGAAAGTGCTCAGAAAGAAAGTGCACAGGAGGAAAGCTCTCAGTGGAAAAGCTCTCAGGGATAAGGTACCCAGACAGTCCAGCATGACAAAGGCATAAATTATAAGCCGGTGAATGAGGCCGGTATGCGTACTTTTCATAGGGTATATTGCAGGCTCCCGCAGTCAGCATGTCTGGAAGCTAGCGAGTATAGTCAGGGGGTGAACAGCTTGCCCCTTACCTGGGCCCGATATTGGCCCGGAGTTGTTTCCATATGTTTCCGGAAGACTCTGTTGAAGTAACCCGGGTCCTGAAAACCGCAGCGAAGGGCGATGTCACCGACTTCAAGATTGGTGCTGGTCAGCAGATCGCGGGCGGTCTCCATACGCAGGCGCAGCAGCCAGCCGGTGGGGGTGATGCCTGTAGCCTCTTTGAATCGACGATTCAGGGTACGCTGACTGAGTGAGAACTCTTCTGCCACATCGGCAAGGTTTATGGGGGAAGCATGGTTTTCATGAAGCCATTGCTGCACCAGAACCACGGTCTCGTCGGGGTGGGAGCTGCTGGATTCAAAGGAGTAGAAAAGTTCGTTGTAGCGGCGACGTATTTCCGGTGAGAACTGCTGCTCTACCCGTACCGCAATCCCATGGTTATATACCTGTTCAATCAAATGAATCGCCAGGTCGGCAATAGAGTTTACACTGCCCGCACAGTACAGCTGACCCGCCTGGGTAATCAGGTGACGGCGCTGGAGTTGGAGCAGAGGAAACATGCTGTGCAGTTTGTCGAGATAGAACCAGTGGGTGGTGGCCGGACGGTTATCCAGCAGGCCGGTATCTGCCAGCAGAAACACACCGGTACCTGTAGCACAGAGTTTGGCACCTCTGGCATGCTGAGCCCTGAGCCAGGGTGTCAATGCAGGCCATTGCTTGTGCAAATGGGTGGGGTTGCGCCAGAACGAAGGAATAAAGATCACTGCGCCCTGTGGCAGATCAGCCAGCCCGGATGTGGGCAGGACCTGCAGTCCTCCTGTTGAGGTGACAGGGTCTGCAGTATGGCCGATCACCCTTAGCTCGGGCTGCAAAGACTGGCGCTTTCGGCGATGTGCGGCACGGCTCATGGTATGGGCGGCGTTGAACATTTCCAGTGGAAGAGTGAGGCTTGTCGTGATCATGCCATCCAGCGCCAGAAGATAAATGATCATGGATTGTTGAAAGTCCCTGACAAAAAACATAAGAAATCTGCACTTTTGTACAGAATTCTGCAATATATGACCTAATAGTTTAATGATTTGGCTATTTTGTACAATCGCGCCTTGAGGAAAACACATAAACTGACCGCCACTTATTTTTAACCCTGTTTAAAAATCCTTAATTTTGAACACCTGACACAGGTCGAGGTTGTGCGAATGTCCCGACTCCCACTGATTGTTGCCCAGGGTGGTATTGGCCCGGCTGGTCGTACATCTGGCTTTCATGCTTATAAAAGAATGGTGATTGATGCCCTTGAAGGGGCTGAAGCCCAGTCTACGCTGGCCAGTCTCTCACGCCTGACCGGGCTCTCAGTGGATGACCCTGAAGCACTGCTGGATGCGACTCTGGTTCGTAAGCTCGATGGCACGCTTTTCGATGCCGATAAGGTACTGCGTCATAAGGCGATGACCACCAAAGGCACATCGACAGTTGTGCTCTCCCGTCGTCAGCTGCCAACCCCTGTTCCAGCCCGGTGGCAGGTGGAAGACACCGAAGACAAAACCCAGGTCAAAGTCACGATGCCTGCGGACCAGGCCATGCTGGTTCCTGAATACTTCAGCCTGCCGGTACATGCTGCCGGTCAGCTGCCAACCGGTTTTCATCCGGAGAAACTTTACCCTTCCCGTAACCATCCCCGTGGTCTGGCGATGACGGTTTATGGTGCCTCTGACGCCCTGGGCTCTTTAGGTCTGGACTGGGATGTGATTAATAATCTGGTCAGCCCGGAGCAGGTGTCTGTTTATGCAGGCAGCAGCATGAGCCAGATGGACAAGAACGGTAACGGTGGTCTGTTGCAGGCTCGCCTGAAAGGCAAGCGTGTGACTTCCAAACAATTGCCTCTGGGCTTTGCCGAGATGCCTGCTGACTTTATTAATGCTTACCTGCTGGGCAGCCTGGGCACTACTGGCACCAGTATGGGTGCCTGTGCGACCTTCTTATATAACCTGCGTCATGCGGTGGAAGACATTACCAGTGGCCGTACCCGCGTGGCACTGGTTGGTAATGCCGAAGCGCCAATCACTCCGGAAATTATTGAAGGCTACGCCACCATGGGCGCACTGGCGTCTGACAAGGCGCTGTGTCTGCTGGAAGGTCTGGATGAAGGGCAGGAGCCGGATTATCGCCGTGCCTGTCGTCCCTTTGGTGACAACTGTGGCTTTACCCTCGCCGAGTCCGCCCAGTTCTTTGTGCTGATGGATGATGAGCTGGCTCTGGAAACAGGCGCTGAAATCCTGGCCGGCGTACCTGGTGTGTTTGTGAATGCTGATGGTCATAAAAAGTCTATTTCCAGCCCCGGTGCCGGTAATTACCTGACTATGGCCCGTGCTGCCAACCTTGGCCGCAACATTCTGGGTGAAGAGTCCCTCAAGCGTTCCTTTGTTCAGTCTCATGGCACCGGCACTCCGCAAAACCGGGTGACGGAATCTGCCATTCTCAACGACACAGCGGCTGCCTTTGGTATCGACAGCTGGTCGGTCACCGGCGTAAAGAGCTATGTCGGTCACTCCCTGGCTTCTGCCGCTGCAGACCAGATGGTTTCCACTCTCGGTGCTTTCCGTTACGGCATTGTGCCGGGTATCAAGACCATTGAAGGCCTCGCGGATGATGTGAACAGCGAACACCTGAATGTGCTCAATGCCCATCAGCATGTGGGCGAGAACGGCATGGATATGGCGCTGCTGAATGCCAAGGGCTTTGGCGGTAACAATGCGACGGCGACTGTGATTGCTCCTCATAAGGTGCAGGAGATGCTGGCCCGCCGTTACGGTGACGAGACTCTGAATGCCTGGGCTGAGCGTAACAAGAGTGTTGTTGAGCAGCAGGCACGTAATGAAGAGATCATTATGGCTGGTGAGTACAGTCCTGTTTATCGCTTCGGTGAAGGTGTGATTGCGCCGGAAGAAATTACGGTCTCTCAGGATAAAGTGGTGCTGGGCGGTCAAGAGGTGACTCTGTCCAAAGAAAACCCGTTTGCTGACTATTCCTGAACACTTGTTTATTTCACTTAAGCTTGTGCTATTTCACTGGAGATAGCCTCCACCCTTAGGCATACTTGAGAGCACCCCTGTCAATAAAAATATCACAGGAAAGCAGGTGCTCTCTTATATGTCTCCGCTGTTCTCCCGCATATATCCCAGTTTAAAAGCGCGTCCATTTTTCGGGGCGCTGCTGGCCATCGTTATTACCCTGTTCCTGCTGTTTCTGTTTTTTGCAGTCAGCGAAAGTCCTGAAAAATCTGAACTCAAGAAAACCCCCTGGAAGGTTGCTGTCCTGCCGGTTGTTTTCAACGACAGCGGTCACGTGGACGTGCGTCTTTATGGACAGGTGGAAAGTCCACGTCTTACTTTGATGACAGCCGATAGTGCCGCTTATGTAGAGCAGGTACAGGTGCTTTCTGGTCACCGGGTAAATAAGGGTGACCTTCTGGTGCAGCTGGATCAGCGAGACCTGACTCTGCAGCTGCAACAGAGAAAAGCTGACGAAACCGAAGTGCGGGCACGGCTGGCCTCCGAGAATCTGAGATTTGACGCAGACCGTAAAGCGTTGACTGAAGACGTACAATTGTTTGAACGTGCCAGGCGTGAGTACGAGCGCCTGAAATCTCTTGAAAAACAAAAGTTAACGTCCATCAGTCGTACGGAAGCGGCCCAGGGAGACCTTGGGCGTCAGCAGCTCCAGGTTATCATTCGTCAGCAGAATCTGGCTGATCATCAAAATCGTTCCCGTCAGTTAACTGCCCAATTCAGCCGTGCTGAAGCTCTGCGTATGCAGGCAGAGCTGGCTTTGGAGCGGAGCACCTTTACCGCACCATTTGATGGTTGGGTCACCCGTGTGGACGTCAGTGCCGGTGAACGTGTAAGACAGGGTGATACTGTTGTTGAACTCTATCCTGCCAGTAGCGTAGAGATTCGCGCCCAGATTCCTGACCACTACCTGTCTTCTACTCGTCATGTCTTGCAATCCGGCCAGCCTCTTTTGGCGATGACGGGCGAAGGGCAGTCGCTGATGCTGAATCGTCTGGCGTCTTATATTGATCAGGGGCGGGGTGGTTTGGACGGATTCTTTCGCCAGGCCTTTAATAATCCGGAAGACATTCCCCTGGCTCTGGGGCGCCCACTTGCGATTACCCTGAGTATTCCGGTGCAGAAGCCGGTGGTTCGTATCTCTCCCAGAATGCTGTATGAAGATACTGTCGTATACAGGGTGGCTGAAGATAACACCCTGCAGGCCGTTGAAGTGAACCGTGAGGGTTCAGTGATTGTCGAAGGGCAGGAATATCTGCAGATCTCGTCAGATGAACTGCAGGCAGGCGATAAGCTTCTCGAAACCCGTCTGGCTAATGCTATTACCGGGCTGGAAGTGTCGGTGGCAATGAAGGAGCCTTTGGATAAAACATCGACAAAGGATACAGGCGCCGCTATAAACGCTGAGGTGTCGTCCCCGGATGAGTAATGAAGTAGAAGTAAAGAGCACTCCCGCTTCGGGCAATTCCCTGATTAGCCTGTTCACCGGCCATAGGGTCGCGGCCAATCTGGTGATGTTCCTGATGATTCTGTCGGGGCTCTGGGGTATTCGGCAGCTCAATACCCAGTTCTTTCCCACCTTTGAAATTGATGTGGTGACAGTCACCACTATCTGGAGCGGTGCTCCGGCTGATGATATTCAGCAGGCTATTAGCATTCCTGTTGAACGCGAGATCAAGGGTATAGATGGCATAGACCACTATTTCTCAACGTCATCATCCGGCAGCAGTCGTGTGCGTCTGGAAGTGAGCCGGGATGCTGAAGTCAGTGATGTGATCGATAAGGTGCGTCAGGCACTCGATACCATGACCACGTTGCCCGCTGATGCTGAAACGCCCGTAGTCGCACAGGTTGAACGGTTTGAATCAATCGCCAGGGTTGTGATTGTCGGAGGTCACTCCCTTGCGGAGTTGCGGCCTCTGGCGAACAGGCTTGAGCAGGATATTCTCTCCCGTGGTATTCGCAAGGTGACCTTTACCGGGCTGCCGGAACAGGAGATGGCTATAGAGCTGGACAGTGACCAGCTGCATCGTCTGGGGTTAACGCTGCCGGAAGTAGCCCAGATTATCCGTTCCCGCAGTGTGGATCTTCCCGCAGGTACCGCTGGCACAGGAACTGTTGAACGGCCTCTGCGAAGTTTGGGGCAGGCCCGTCTGCCCAGTGAGTTTGCCCAGCTGCCTCTGTTAACCCGCCCCGGTGGTGAAGTGGTTCGACTGGGGGATGTCGCCCGTATTGCCAGGGAAAACAGTGAAGGCCAGCCAGTGTTGCAGGTGAAAGGTCGCCCGGCGGTGGAGATGACTCTTTATCGTACCACTGCGGATGACACCCTTAAGGCTGCAGAAACTATGCAGGCCTGGGTGGATGATATTCGCCAGCAGCTGCCTGAAAGCATTGATGTGATTGTCTATGACGAAAAGTGGTCTTATCTGGATGAACGCCTGCAGCTGCTGTTAAAAAATGGTATTGGCGGTTTGATTCTCGTGATCGGCATACTGTTTCTGTTCCTGAATGTGAATGTGGCTTTCTGGGTCACTCTGGGTATACCTGTTTCCTTTCTCGCGGCTTTGGCCATTCTTGAGGTCATAGGCGGCAGTATTAACCTGATTAGTCTGTTCGGGTTAATCATGGTGCTGGGAATAATTGTCGATGACGCCATAGTGGTGGGGGAGAATATTCTCGCCCATGTGCAGGATGGGGAAGACCCGCGTTCGGCCGCTATAGAAGGTGCCCGGCGTATGATTGCACCGGTGACGGCAGCTTCACTGACAACCATTGCCGCCTTTATGCCGCTGCTGATTTTGCAGGGTAATGTTGGCAATATGTTGATGGATATTCCGGTGGTGGTGATCTGTGTGATTATTGCCTCGCTGGTGGAGTGCTTCCTGATTCTTCCCGGGCACCTCTATCACAGCCTGGGGCGTAAACCTTATCAGCCCAGCCTCAGGCGTCAGAAGTTGGATGCAGCCTTTGATCGCTTTCGGGAAAACTGGTTCCGCCCTCTGGTGACCAAAGCCGTTCATTTCCGTAAAACCACCATGATTGTGGCTGTCTGCCTGTTTGTTTTAAGTATTGGACTGATAGCCAGCGGACATCTGCGCTTTACCTTCTTCCCCACGATTGATGGCCAGACCATGCAGGCGGCTTTCCAGTTTACTCCGGGTACACCCCGGCGAGAGGTGGATAAGTTTATTCAAGAGTTGGAGCGAAGCCTGACAGTTGCAGAACAGAAAACCGGGGAAAAAATGGTTAACCATATGTTTGCCCTGAAAGGTGAAGCACGGTTCAGCCAGTTCTCCGGGAACCGCAGCTCCGGCGATCGATATGGCACTTTTATTGTTAACCTGGTGTCGTCTGAAGAGCGGGATACCAGTAATGCAGAGCTGATCCGCAGCTGGAAACAAGAGCTGAAACAGCCGCCGGGTCTTGAACGCTTTACCATTTCCCAGGCCAAGGCCGGGCCTCCGGGTAAGCCCGTTGAAATGAAGCTGGTGGGCGCAGATGTGAATGCCTTGAAAAAGGCTTCCCTGGAGCTGCAGCAGGCGTTGGAGGCTTATCCCGGCACCAGCAATATTGAAGATGACCTGCCCTGGGGACAGGAACAGATGATATTTTCCCTGAAACCTGCCGGGCGAGCTTTGGGCCTGAATTTACAGGATGTCGGCCAACAGTTACGAACAGCGGTTGATGGTCAGAGAGTGCAGATTTTTCACGACAGTTTTGATGAAGTAGAAGTCAGGGTTCGTCTGCCTCGTGAAGAGCGTGAAAGACTGGCGACCATTGGAGCTTTTCCTCTGGTGCTGGGGCCGGGTAATACACAGCGGCTGGACAGCCTGGTGGATTTCAGCAGCCAGCAGGGCATAGATACCCTGAAACGTGTTGATGGCCAGCTGGCGGTAAAGGTGAGTGCTGATGTGGATGAACGAGTCTCCAATGCCAACCAGATTACCAGAGAGCTGGAAGCAGGCTTATTGCCGGAGTTAAGTGCCCGTTATGGTATTAGTTACAGCTATGAAGGGCAGAGTGCCGAGCAGCAGGAGATGTTTGCTGATATGAAATCCGGGCTGGTGATTGCACTGGCGCTGATCTATATCATTCTCACGTGGGTGTTCTCGTCCTGGAGCTGGCCGCTGGCTGTTATGGTGGCGATTCCCTTTGGTATGACCGGCGCGCTGGTCGGGCACTGGCTGACGGGTATGGACCTGACCATTATGTCGATGTTCGGTCTGTTTGGTTTGGCAGGTATTGTTGTTAATGACTCAATCGTCCTGCTCACTTTTTACCGTGAACTGCGGGAGAAGGGCATGGGTGTCTATGACGCAATTATTGATGCTGCCTGCCAGCGCCTGCGGGCAGTGTTGTTAACCTCTTTAACGACGATGGGCGGCTTGTTGCCTATTTTGTTTGAAACCTCTCCCCAGGCGCAGTTCCTGATTCCTATGGCCACAACCATTGTTTTTGGGCTGCTGTTTGGTACGGGGCTGATACTGCTTGTGGTGCCTGCACTGCTGGTAGGTCTGGAAGAGCTGAAAGGCACTGTTAAACGCGGGCTTTTCGGATTGAATTCTGCGGGAGTATAAAATGGTTTTACCAAGACATACCGTTCTGGGAAGCGCTCTTATGTTCGCGTTGTCGTTTGGTTCTGCGCTGCCAGTGAGTATTGCGCAGGCCAAACAGACAGTCAGAGAGGTGGACCTGACGTCTGATAAGGTCACTTCCAGCCAGTTAACGGTTTACCCTTCTCAGGCAGTGGTTTCCCAGACCCTCAGTGCGCCTCTGCCTGTGGGGCGTTCTCAATTGTACCTGCAGGCCGATTTTCAGAACTGGGTGCCAGAAACGCTGTTAATCAGTGCCGGTAGCGGAAACAAAACATTTTCTCCCCAAAGACAAAGCTGGCGTCAGCCGGTAACCAGTCGCGAAAGCATGTTGCAGGAGATGGTCGGGCAGAAAGTAGAGTTGTTTCGTCCCGGGCGCTCAGGTCCGCTGATCGGGTTGTTGCAGGTCTGGGATGGAGAAACCGGTCTTTTGTTGCTGAACGACCAGAAGCAGGAGATGTTTCGCTGGGAACCAGGTTATGCCCTGCGTACCTATGATCGTCAGCCGATTTCACCGGGGCTTTTAAGGCCTGCTATTCATGCGCACTTCCAGCTGAGTCAGGCTGTTGAACAGGTGAATCTTTCCTATATCACCCAGGGGCTGGGTTACAGCCATCAGTATCGTCTTGAACTGCACCCCGAGGAGAAGCTTGCCAATTTAAGGCTGACCTCCAGTATTCGCAATCAGACAGGTACCAGTTATATGGGCAGCCAGCTACAACTGGCTTCGGGAGATGTTGGCCGGGTCAGTGTGCCAGAGCAGTACGCCATGCAGAGAAAGGCTGCGTCTATGGCAATGGACTCAGAACCCAGAAACACCCGGGCAGGCAGTCTGTTGTTTACCTCTGTACCGGGCGCCTTTGATCTTCCGGCGAACAGTTCGCTGACTTTGCCCTTGTTTGAACAAAAGGGGCTGTCTTACGAGACCTTCTACCGTTATGAGTTCTATGGTTCTTACCATCGGGGCAGTCGGGGAGAGAAGGGGAATCCGACCCAGAAGGTAGTGTTTACTCCCTCTCAGGATCTCCCCGAGGGTGCTGTTCAGGTGTATGAGACCGATGACTCTGCTCCCCTGCGCCTGATTCATCAGAGTACCCTGACTCAAACAGCCGAAGATGATGAACTGGAGCTGTCACTGGGGAGTTCCTATACCCTGACACTGGAGCGACGCCAGCTGGCTCGCCGTCAGCAGGGCGACAAGGTTGAGATAGACTGGCAGTTGCTGGTCAGCAGCCAGCAGGTGTCGTCAGCCCGTCTTTTGATTGATGATACCGCCGCAAACCTGGTGAGCCTGACACAACTTAAGGGAATCCAGAAGGACGGCGAACAACTGTTCGCCAACATACCGGCAGGGAAGACAGTTACCCTTGGTTTTACCAGTGTCTACCAGAAAAACTGACGCCGATGCTCAAGGGTTCAGGCCCGGCTTCTAAACTAAAAAGGCTCGCAGCTATGCGGGCCTTTTTTGTGGAACAGGGAAGGAGTACTCAGGGATGGGGAACGGAATAGGCAGAGTATCAGGGCAGAACCCACAACCGCCCATACCGGAGGCTCCCACAAAGAAGAAAGGCAAGGGAAAGGTCCATGCTGCCAAAAAGCGCTATGGGGAGTTTAGACAGTGGTGGAGCAATCGTGGCAAAAAGGTACAGCCTGCCGAGGTTGAACCCCAGGCGAGCCAAAAGACAGACGACCAGGCCTCACTTGATAGAACCTCCCATGAAAAAGTTTTGCCCGACCGTCAGACCAGTATCCATGAACCTGACAGCCCTGCTCATCTTGCATCCCGGCATAAAACCGCTCCTGACACTTCGAACAGACCAGTTGTTCAACAACCAGTTTACAGGGTGGCAGAGCAATGTGAGGCTGATGCTCCAGTAAAACAGCAGGTTATAGATACGGAGGAAAAAGCAGAGACAGAAAGCGAAGCTTCCGTTCCCCGTAGTGAGAGTCAGGTCACTATCTCTTCTATCGAGCAGGATCAAAGGCAGGCCGACGAAGAAGAGCGGGCCGAGTTACTTCTGAATGCGATGCCTGACGATGTTGATTACGATGAGTTTATCCAAAGGAATATTGCTCCGGTTATTCATAAAGCCCAGCGGAATATGGGTGAACGCATTATTGGCTCACTGGCAGAAAAGATTCTGAAGAAATTTATTCCTGTGGATGAGAAAAACCTGAAGGGGTTCAGGGAAGAAAAGCAGCGTATCCAGGAATCAATTATTCTAAGCCATAAGGAAAGGGGGCATCTCGAAACTCAGCAAAAAGCTCTCGAAAAAGGGTTTAAATATCAACATAGGAAAATGCTGAGTGAAAACAAAAAACTCACAAACTGCCTTAAAAATTTTCAAGCAGCCCAGCAGGCCTTTAATGCAGTAAAACCTTCAGATTTAGGCAAAAGCAAGGCGGTGGAACTCTCGAAAAAACTCGATAGCTGTGAAGAGAAACACAATAACCAGAAAGTAATTTTTGATAAGCATTTTATCCAGATGCAGGCCGCCCGGCAGGTGCTGACAGGTGTCGAGGGTCAGCTGATGAAAACGGCGGAGAAGGAGCGGAAGCTGACCAGCACCATGCGTGCTGTGGATAAAGATGTGGCCGCAGCCGTACAGCAGCAGAAATCATTTAATAAGCAGGTCGTTAACCTGTTGCTAAACCTGCGTCGCATTCATCAGGGCAGTACAGCACTGGGGGAGATAAACGCCCCGGCGCTCAAGATTCCTCTGGGTGAGGGCAGTCTGGATCTAAGAAATGTTCGCTGTCTGCCGGTTGCCATTAGTACTCGCCCCGGACCTGATGGTCAGCCTCTGGTTGATGTGACCCTGAAAGATATACACGCCAGTGTAAAAGCTCCTATTGAAGGGGGAGTGAACGTTGACCTTGATGTTGAGGTCAGTGATCTGGTCCTGACGCTCGGTGGTCCGGTGGGCAAAGCCGCTGAAAAGTATCTGTCCAGCTCTGGTGTCGCTATGGGTTACAACCTCGGGCAGGTTGCCAGACATATTCATACAGCGATTACCGGTTCAGACGCCCAGGCCCCTGTGCATGTTGGGGTGAATGTGGGCGATGTGGTTGTGAAAACCCATGATACTAATGCAGATGTCATTGTACGGGGCATTGTCAGGGCGCGCCGTAACCCGGCCTCTGCGTTGCATAAAGGTATAGCTGGCATGCGCCTGCCGGTAGCTGCTGAAATACGCAGTCTGCATGTGGAATCAGAGGGCGATGTACAGGTCAAGGTGGATGCCAAAGATCTGGTTGTCAATTTGAATCCGGACTCCTCCAAAGAGATGAAAGCAGACCAGCGCAATGCTGAGCTGAAGGTTTCTGCCAAAAAACTGGATGTGGACGTAACAGGCCCTGTCGGACTGGCTGGCAAGGTTGTATCTAAAATGTTGCCGCCTGACCCGCTCACCACCATGGTGGAGCCGCTTGGTGTGCTGACCAACGCTACCCTTCTTGATCGCCTCCCCGAGACGGCCTGTCATCATCTGACAGTCAAGGCCTCAGACCTTAATGTTGAGCTGGGTCGTAATGTCAATCGTCGTACAACCCTGGCAAGTCAGGAAGTACCCGTGTGGACTGTTGAAGGTGACAGCCGCTCGAAAGTCACGGCCAGAACTCTTACCGTAACGACCAGGGGTGATCTGGAAGCCGGGGCTGATGTACGGGGACTGGTGCTGGAGGCGGAGACCAGGGGTAAAGACAAGAACACTGTGAAAGTTAAGGTTGACCCTAAAGGGCAGGACGCACCAGCGGCAACAGTCACACTCGCCTGCAAACCCGGTCTTATGAAGTCTCTGGGAACAATGGCTGACTCTGAACAGCTCTCCCAGTTGTTGTTGAATGGTCAGGGCGTACTGACACTTCCGGGCAGGGTTTCCGTTGAGGTTGATAATAAAACCGGTGATGTGGATTTTGTAATCGACGAAGGTCGAACCACAGTTGATCAAACCATTCTGGTCAGAACACCCGATATTCAGGTGATGCTGCCAAAGACGATTCAGGGGGATGTCTCTGATGTTCAGGTACATACCCGCAACACCAGTCATCATGGCATTCGCGATCAGCGCACTGAGGTTAATCTGCAAGATCTTAATCTTTCCGGCAAGGGCAGCATCGTGGTGGAGAGTGGCCTGAATAGTGATGGTTCAGCTGAAAGCATATTTACCATGCCTGTGGATGGGCGTGGGCATGCCTCCGGTGGATACATTATTAGTATTCGCCAGGAACCAGTCTCTGGTGGGAGAGTAACAAGCCGGACGCTCATTAACCCCGGTAACCTGTCTCTGGAAGAGCTGGATTCCGGTGAGCTGAAAATAGAGAAGCTGGATCTCAAGCTGGATAAAGAGCTGAACGGTTCTTTGAGTCTCGGTGGTGCCCGGGTTCAGCTGGATGAACTGCTGAATGCCAGTATGGACGCAGCTGCTGTCGCCAAGCCAAATGCTTCTGCCACGAAAAAAACGCCTGTACCCAAAGCGGTTCGCTGGCTGCTGAAGAACAAAACTGTTTCTCTGGATGGTTCTATCCCGGTCAATAATGGCAGCCTGAATGTAAAAGATCTGGCGAGAGGCAATGTACGCATTCGGCCAGACAAAGCTGTTGCCCGCGACAAAGTGCAGGCGCAGCTCAGAATCCTGGAAGACAAGGCAGGTACTGAGGAAGGCTTGAATGAAGATGATCAGCAATTGCAGACGGCACTGCAAGGTAAGTTACTGGAGCTGCCTCGGGCCAGCTTTTCTGACCGGGCTGTGTCCTGGTTTATGAATCGTGCGATTGGACTGGCCAGGACGGTTATGGGTGGGCGAACACTGCACCTTGATGGGCAGGGAGATGCTGCCAGTGTGCGCTCAGCTCTGTTTCCCGGCGTCCGTATTCCTCTGCCAGAGTCGATATCAGGGCAGCTTGTGGTCAATGAAAAAGATGGCTCGGTGAATATCGCAGCGACACAGTATCAGATAACAGGCCTCTACTGTATGCCGGATAAACGTATTCAGGCTCTGGATGGTCAGCTGTACGGGTTGATGGCTCCTGGTAAGGAAGGTGGTCGTATGGAGGCTCTGCTTGCCGAGGTGAGTGGGGCTATGGCGAAACCGGCCAGAGTGCAGGAGGCCATGTATTTGCTGAATGGCCTGCCGGTTGAGCAGATGGTAAGTCTTGCGAAGTCGAACCCGGAGGTGTCTGAGTCCCTGTCTGGTCTGGCAAGGCAGGCTTTGAAACACCCCGCCAGCATGCGTGTTGCCATGGCGATATTTAATGCCTGTGCGGAAGCGTTGCCGAAGGTGGATATCAAGCCCACGGCACAAGAGCTGGAAGCTCTGTCGGCCATGATTATGACTGAGCCTTCTGGTGGTGAAGAAGTATCTGGTGATGAAGAAACATCTGATTTTCGTGGGCAGCATGAAGCTGCCGTAGAGTTCGCCCATCTGCTGTACAACGACAGCCAGCCCCAGAGAGCTGCTGTCCTTATCGATCAGGTTCTTGAAAAACATAAAAGCAATGTGCAGGCCTTTACCCTTAAGGCTCGCCTTGAGTGGGAAGCCGGGCGCCATATTAAGGCTCTGGCAGCCATTCGTGATGCGGCAATGGTGGCCAGTACAACCAACCGTCCAGCGGTTCGTCAATTGCTGGACCGGTGTTTGAATGATAAGGATGTGGCAGGCCAGCCGGTGCAGGACGAGGCTATGTTGCTGCGTGCCGCGCTGGATCTGCGCCTGGAAGCCAAAGAGGGTAGTGAAGAGGCCTTTACCAAAGGCCTTGAAACGCTCGAAATGCTGACTCAGCGCCCAGGCGACATTGGAGGGCAGAGTCGCTCACTGTTAAGAGAGCGTTGCCTGCATGCCTATCAGCACCATGAAAACCTGGATCAGGAAAAGTGGGAGCTGTGGAATAAAACCGTTGAAGATGAAGCCAAAAAACTCAAAGCAGGGCATACACCTACACTGGATAGCGATGGCCTATATAAGATGGCGATCAGCCAGATGTACTGCCATCTGGGTGTGAATCCGGATCTTGCCAGTGCCAGAAAAGCCTTTCAGGCTATTCGCCCCCAGGATGACCGTGTCAGACTGCACCTGAGTCTGCTGGATGAGCTGGTAGCTGAGGCTGAGGCTGTTTAAGCCCTGAATTATCGCCCTATTCCTTCCTGTTGTTAGCCCTCCTGATTACCTTTTTTAGGGAGGCTAACACCCATCTTGTTGGTAATACTGAACCTTATGTTAGTCCTCCTGTCTGAAATCGGGCAACGGAGAGCACTTCTGTGGCACGGACGTCAAATGTAACCAACGGTGGAGTTGAGCATGGTGTCACGTGTTTCAGGTTTCGGTGTGCTGGCAGGTTGTATGGTTTTAGCACTGACCGCTTTCTCTCAATTATCCTGTGCTGAGCAGAATGCAGAAGATTTGTCTGTTTGGGATGACAAGATTTATGGGTATCGAGCGCCCACAAACCAGGTGTTAGGTTTTCATGTCGAACTGTCAGCGGCTGATAAAAAGTGGAATGGGTATATGGTGCTGACCCATGAACGCTGGATGAACGGAAGTAGCATGTCATTGACCAGTTATTTCCCTGAGTTGCCTCCGGAAGCACTGGCCCTGCCTCAGCAGGAATCCCTGAATAATGATGGTGATATGTACTTCACCCAAACGACACCCGCCTACCGGAAAGAGGGCGTGAAGCCTCTGGTTCGCCTGAATGAATACGGCTCTTTTGTGCATCTGGCCACATTTATTGGTCAACTTTCTGAAACTGTAGGAGAGTTGCCTTGTGGATTGAAAACCCTTCAGGGAAATGACCGGCAATATCAGAGTGGGTTCCTGCTTCTTTCTGAGCCGGCCACAATGACATCCATTGCTTTCGAGGAGTACCCGAATGGACACAGTCTTGATGTGCTGATGAGTAATGGTACAAGCATCATGTATACCCTCAATGAATACAGTGAGCTGCAGCGACTTGATGTGAAAAGGGGGGAGTTGGCAGTAAGGTATACGGTTATTGACCAGGATATGCCTGTTCAATCAGATAAGAAAAATTTGCAGGATACGGAGAATATGATGGAGAGTGCAGGAGCGAGCGATCATAAGTGATCGCCCGCTTTTTCCTCCTGCTTTTAACGACAGCTTTTATCGGCTCAGATACCGCATACCATCTTCCAGACCTTCAACGGTCAGGGGGTACATGCGGTTTTCTACCAGTTTCAGTATCTGGCGGGTAGATGTCGTGTAGTTCCAGTGGGTTTCCGGATAAGGATTCAGCCAGATCAGCTTTGGATACTTCGCCATAAACCGGCGCATCCACACAGAGCCTGCTTCTTTGTTCCAGTGCTCGACACTGCCGCCGGGCTCGGTGACTTCATAGGGTGCCATGGAGGCATCGCCGACAAAGATCACTTTATAGTCGTCACTGTACTTGTGAAGAATGTCCAGGGTTTCAATACGGTCAGTGTGACGGCGGCTGTTATCCTGCCAGACAGACTCATAAATAAAGTTGTGGAAGTAGAAGAACTCCATATGGCGGAACTCGGTTCTAATCGCCGAGAACAGCTCTTCACACACCTTAACGTGAGCGTCCATGGTGCCGCCGATATCCATCAGGATCAACACCTTCACACTGTTATGCCGCTCCGGCACCATCTTGATATCCAGCATACCGCCGGAGCGGGCTGTGGAGGTGATGGTGTCGTCCAGATCAAGCTCTTCACTGGCACCCTGGCGGGCAAACTTACGCAGACGACGCAGGGCCACTTTAATATTACGTGTGCCCAGTTCAACCGAGTCATCAAGGTTGCGGAAGTTTCGCTGGTCCCAGACTTTCACTGCACGGTTGTGACGGCTGCGGTCCTGACCAATACGTATTCCTTCCGGGTTGTAACCATTGGCGCCATAGGGTGAAGTGCCGCCGGTACCGACCCATTTGTTACCTCCCTGATGACGCTCTTTCTGCTCTTCCAGACGTTTCTTGAACTGTTTAATCAGCTCTTCAAGATCACCCATGCTTTTGATCTTGGCTTTTTCTTCGTCGGTCAGGAACTTCTCGAACTCTTTGCGCAGCCACTCTTCAGGAATCAAGGCTTCTGGCATGACTTCCAGAGAGTCCACGCCATCAAAGAAGTCGGCAAAGGCACGGTCAAAGCGGTCGAAGTGGCGCTCATCCTTTATAAGGATGGCGCGGGAAAGGTGGTAGAACTCTTCCCTGTCGGCAAAACTCAGGTGAGACTTCAAGGCTTCCAGCAGATCGAGATATTCCCGAATGCTCACAGGAGCCTCGTAACGTCGCAGGGTGTCGAAGAAATTTAACAGCATGTTTTTGTCGTTTTTCTGCACGCAATGCCGGCTAGCTTAGGGAAGTTCCTTTCCCGGTGCAACGACAGAAACGCCCACTAAAGAGCGTTTTTCACCACAGAGAGCACAAAGTTCACAGAGAAGAGCTTTTAATGAAAAGCAAAGGCTTTTTACCACGGAGACACAAAGGCACGGAGGAAACGCTTTTTAATGAAAAGCAAAAGCCTGTTTACCACAGAGGGCACAAAGTTCACAAAGAAGAGCTTTTTAATAAGAAGCTCTTAATAGAAAAGCGGTTGCTTTTCCTCTGTGAACTTTGTGTCCTCTGTGGTTAACGGCTTTTCCCTTAGATAATCTTCTGGTCTTTGGCCAGTGACACCAGGTGTGTCCGGTTTCTTGCCCCCAGAACCCGCTTGGCTTCGCGGTAGTGATAGTTCACGCCGTTATCACTGATGTCGGTCATATCTGCGATGGCGCGGGAAGGGTAACCCTCTGCAGCCAGTTTCAGAATATGACGTGCCCGTGGTGATAGAACCTTGCGAACGATATAGGGGTTGAAACGCTCCTGTTGGAACATCATCAGTTCCAGGTGCCAGCCCAGTGCGCGGGCATTCAATTCGCTGCGCAGTTTCTGGTATTGAACCTCCAGGGTTTCTGGTGCCATGTCGCTTTGCAGGGCAAAGAGACAGAACCAGCCACTGCCAGTCTGCCAGCGCATAGGCAGGAACAGTTGACTTTTGATGCCGTGGCGACTGTAGAAAGATTGCACCTGTAATGAGCCCAGTTGTGCATTCGGATAAATCACCGGGTCGGAGGTCTGGGTCAGCTCGCCCCAAAGGGGATCCTGCTCGGCCATTGACTGGTAATAGCTTCTCAGTAGTTTGCTGGAAAAGGTACCAAACCCTTCCCGGCCATCGGCTCTCTGTTTCAGATCAAACGAATGTGTTGATGGGGCGCTGGTCTTGCCCAGCATGGAAGGTACGGAGCTGTAACAGAAGCTGGTAAAACCCAGTTGGGTAATAAAGCTCTGGATTTCATGCTCGATAACATCCAGATGCCTGGCTGACTTGGAGTAGATATCGTCGCTGCTCTGTCGTTGACTTTCCATGGCCATCTGACTGCTGAGAACAACGCGCCCTCCGGTTTTGACTTGTTGCATAATCCCCTGAACTCCCCCATAACTGGATCGGCTATCTCTTGTTGTGAGGCGTGCGCCGACCATAACCCCTAAACCTCTTGTGGCATAATGTAGAGTGGTAAGCCGGAAGGGAATAGGTAGTTCTGCTTAGGGAGTGGTGGTTTTCTATTGTGAGGTTTTTTGTAGATATAAAAACGGCCTTTTCTCATCTTATCGTGAAAAAAGGCCGCTTATTTACTGTTTTTCGCTACATGTAATATCTGTGTAAAGATTGTTTTGAGAGTGTCTGTACACTGTTTAGCCAACCTTCCAACTTTATGTTAGCTATTTCTGCGAGCCATAAATGCCAGTTTTTCCAGCAGCTGAACATCCTGTTCATTCTTGAGCAGGGCGCCGGCCAGAGGGGGGATCGCCTTGCTGGGGTCACGTTCCTGCAACAGGTTTTCAGAGACGTCATCTGCCATCAGAAGCTTGATCCAGTCTACCAGCTCGGAGGTGGAAGGTTTCTTTTTGATACCGGGTATACGACGGACATCAAAGAAGACTTCCAGAGCCTCTTTCACCAGCTCATTGCGAATTTCAGGGAAGTGAACCTCAACAATGTTCTGCATGGTTTCCCGGTCCGGGAAGTTGATGTAATGGAAGAAGCAGCGACGCAGGAAGGCGTCAGGAAGATCCTTCTCGTTGTTACTGGTGATAATGATGATGGGGCGAATTTTTGCCTTCACCTGCTGCTGGGTTTCGTACACATAGAACTCCATACGATCCAGCTCCTGAAGCAGATCGTTGGGAAATTCGATGTCGGCTTTGTCGATTTCGTCGATCAGCAGTACCACCTGCTCTTCAGACTCAAAGGCTTCCCACAGCTTGCCCTTCACGATGTAGTTGCTGATGTCGTTGACACCTTCAACACCCAGCTGGGAGTCACGCAGACGGGACACAGCATCATATTCATACAGGCCCTGGTGAGCCTTGGTGGTGGATTTGATGTGCCAGGGAATCAGTCGCATACCCAGAGACTGCGCAAGTTGTTCGGCCAGCATGGTTTTACCGGTGCCGGGCTCACCCTTCACCAGCAGTGGGCGCTGGAGGGTAATAGCAGCGTTGACAGCCAGACGAAGGTCGTCTGTGGCGATATACTCTTCAGTGCTGTTGAACTTCATTCCTGTACCTGTGTCTGTCTTGTTCTGTTTATTCAGGAGGGGTTTTACTGTGGCTGTACTCTATCCATACCATTGATAGAGATCAATATAATGGGAGGTTCAGGCGGGCCAGCCCGGCACCTTTTTCGGGAATGACAGAAACAGTTTCTACATCAACCACTTCAGACAGCCCTTTTATCTTGCAGCTTCGAACAACATTGTTAGCAATACTCCTCAGCTTTCACCTGCCTGAGCACGTGCACAGATTTTGTCTGACAACCCCGTTACGTCATAAAGAATTAATTGGAAGATGAGCTGTCCAACAGAAAATATTTAAGCAAATACACCGGTGAAATCCGCCGCTGTGTGAATGGGACAGGAGATTGACATGCTAAGAGCGGCAGCGCAGCCTGGTGTCCAAACAAACCAGCAGTATTTCGTGGCATCCCCCTCTAAAAAGGAAGAAGAGAGAGTTCTTTATAAAGGACGTTTTACGCATATTGTCCTTGTTGAACCTTCAAAGACTATCGGCCTTGAGGGTGAACAGCTGGTTTGTAAAAAACCTCGTGACTGGAGCGAAGCAGGGCAGGTATACAAGGCAGATGGCGAACCTTGGGTTTCACGCCTTCGTGAAGATGATGCGACTGTTCAGCGGGCCAAAAGAGAGATATCTCACCTGAGAGGGCTGAATCATAAAAATATTTGCAAGTCGTTTATTGAGGAGGGCGAACAGGAATCATTGATTTACTGCATTTTTTATCCCTACGTGCTGCAGGAATTACTGGATACTTATGATACCTATGGATATAAAAAACTGGAGCCGGTTCCGGCATCTGCGCCTTTACCTGATCAGATGGGCACAAACCAGGGAATGTGTCCAGTCTCAGTATTAAGTCCTGTGGGAATTGACCACAAAATCACGAATCAGTTGTGCCTCGGTTTAATCTATCTGCATGGGAAAAACATTGTTCATGGCTCCATCTGCCCTGCCAATCTTCTGATGACAGAGAATGGAACACTGAAAATTACCGATTTCAGCGATGCATTAACCAAAGGTGACCGCTTTAATCTGGTAGACAATGAAAATGCAGAGCCAGCCTATCTAAGTCCTGACCGGGGGAGTGCACTGAGTACGCTGAAGCCAATAAAAGCCGCTCCAAAACATGACTGGTGGGCTGCAGGTATCATCGGTTTACAAATTCATGAAAGAGATGCTCATGTTCTGGCCCTTAAAACAAAAGATGTGAACAAGAGCGTATTTCTTGAATACCCCACTGTCGAGGATGTCAGTCAGGCTGTCGATAAGGGGTTGGCACGTATAAAAGCAGGGCTTGTGCAGAAGCGTCAGGATGCACAAACCAGGTCTGATGCTCACATGTCTTCCCTGGCGATGGGGGGAGCTGCCTCTGATGAGCAGTCTATCCAGCAGTCTTCCATTACCATTTCCCGTCTGCTAACCCAGGAGATAGAGCAGGAAATGCAGCATTTTGATATGGCTGGGGCGTGCCTGCAGAAGTGGGTCGTTAATACAGAGAGCGACATTGGCTTTAGTGATGGACATACGAAAGACAAAACTAACCTCAGGGCGCCTGTCCCTCCGTGTATAGGGACGCCTGTAGACCAGGTTGGTATTGAGGTAGTCCCATGAACCTTGAAGAAGAACCCACAGCGCAATCGCAATCGCAATAGCCGACAGCATACCCTTGTCTTCAAACCATTCGAGATGTGCGTAGTTCTTACTGCGCTGCTATAACTTTGCGTCAGGGTTTTAGCTATGTGAGCTTTATTGCTCTGCGAGGTTTACAGGTCTGGAAGGTTGGGGGATAGTCCGTCCTGAATCGAAGTAAACAATAACGAATAAGGTAGGTCAGGCTGCTATGGGTCATATTTTTACAGATAACGCCAGCACCATCGGCAAAACACCACTGGTTCAGATTCAGCGTCTTGCGCCGGGACGTACTATTTATGCCAAGATTGAATCCCGCAATCCGGCTGGGAGCGTCAAGTGTCGTATAGGCGCGAGTATGATCTGGGATGCGCTGGAGAGTGGTCGTTTAAAGGACGGTATGGAACTGGTCGAGCCGACCAGTGGTAATACCGGTGTGGCACTGGCTTTTGTTGCTGCATCAAAAGGCATTCCCCTGACCCTGACCATGCCCTCATCCATGAGTCTTGAGCGTCGTAAACTGTTGAAAGCCCTGGGTGCAAAGCTGGAGCTGACGGAACCTGTCAAAGGTATGAATGGCGCCATTGCCAAGGCCAAAGAAATTGTTGCATCAGACCCTGAGCGTTTCCTGCTGCTGCAGCAGTTTGAGAACCCTGCCAATCCTCGTATTCACGAACAAACCACAGGCCCGGAAATCTGGGAAGATACCGATGGTGAGATTGATGTGCTGGTCGCCGGTGTTGGCACTGGCGGCACCATTACGGGCGTGTCCCGCTACATTAAGCAGGAGAAAGGCAAAGACATTATCAGTGTTGCCGTAGAACCTTCCGCTTCGCCTGTGATTACCCAGACCCGCGCTGGCGAAGAGGTAAAGCCTTCTCCCCATAAGATTCAGGGTATTGGTGCGGGCTTTGTACCCAAAAACCTGGATCTGGATATTGTGGATCGGGTTGAACAGGTCTCCAATGAAGACGCGATTGCAATGGCCCAGCGACTGGGGCGAGAAGAAGGCATCCTCTGTGGTATTTCCTGTGGTGCCGCCATGGCAGCCGCTGTACGACTGGCAGAATTGCCTGAGTTTGAAGGCAAAAAGATTGTTGTAGTATTGCCAGACTCCGGAGAGCGTTACCTCTCCAGCCCGCTGTTTGCTGATATGTTTACTGAGCAGGAACTTGTGCAGTAAAGAGTGCAGTAAAGAGTGCAGTAAAGAGTGCAGTAAAGAGTGCAGTAAATAGAGCCTGACTGAGCTTTAAAAGGGAGGCGCTGATTGTCCAGTCAGCGCCTCTCCTGTATCTGGATGTTGAAGCTGCAGCATACAGGCATGAAGTTGCAGTCGGTCCGCTCCCTCAACAGATGTATCGTGACCATAGAATCGACAACCCAGAATCGGGTGACCAAGCTCTGCCGTATGTACTCTTAGCTGGTGTGAGCGGCCAGTAATTGGCTTTAACAACAGGTGTGTGCGGTTGTTGGCTTCATCTCTTTCCAAAACCTGATAATCGGTTTGTGCTGACTTGCCCAGTTCAAAATCCACCATCTGCTTCGGTCGATTTGGCCAGTCGCATTTGGCCAGTCGCATCGTATGGGCAGATCAACGGTTCCCTGATCTTCCACCACTAAGCCATAAACCCAGGCCTGGTACTGTTTATCTGTCGTCCGGTTTTGAAACTGCTGGCTGAGATGCCGGTGCGCTTCCTTTCCTCTTGCCAGAACCATGACGCCGGAGGTGTCCATATCCAGCCGGTGTACGATTAACGCATCGGCATAGTCGACCTGCACACGGGTGATTAAACAGTCGCGATTCGTCGGGTGACGGCCGGGCACCGAAAGCAGCCCGGAAGGTTTGTTGACCATCAGACAGTGTTCGTCGGCGTAGAGAATACCGACCTGCTCATGGCAGAGGGGCACAATAAAAGGAGGGTTTTCAGTTTCCGCAGTGGTCATAGGCAATATTGCTGGCAGGGAGGTAGATGATTAAAGCGGGTGATTATCGCAGATTCTGAACGAGTTAGGGGAAGGTCTTCTGTGCACAAAGGTTGCGTTTTTATGTGGTTATTGTGTGATGTACGTACGCTTCAAGCCAGATTGTTCGAGAATTCATTGGCGGAAATTTGTCACGCTTCTGTAAT
Organism: Sansalvadorimonas sp.; assembly: GCA_965221135.1. Taxonomy (GTDB): domain Bacteria; phylum Pseudomonadota; class Gammaproteobacteria; order Pseudomonadales; family Endozoicomonadaceae; genus Sansalvadorimonas. The sequence goes on along the minus strand of CBDCRZ010000103.1, from coordinate 172,091 downwards.
GGTTGCGTCCTCCATTAGGGTGCTTGCTTTTCACAGGCATCAGTACCTCACTTTCTCTCATAGGTTTACCATGAATCGCATCGGGAAGATCAGGCTTTTCTCCCTCTCCGCGTTAGCAGTTTCTGTGCTGCCTGCAACACAGGCCGGTGCTGCAGGATTCCAGGTTGGTGAGCATTCCGCTGCCGGTTCAGGTCGTGCTTTTGCCGGTGAAGCGGCGATGGCTGATAATGCTTCTGTTCTTGCCAGTAATACGGCGGGTATGTCTTTGTTGAATGGTCGGGTTTTTACAGGTGCGGTGAGTTATATCAAGCCGGATATTGAGGTATAGGCTTCATCGGTGTGGCATAAGCCGGATCCAACGAAAACTAAAATGAATGTTTTATCTGGCTCAGCCCCAACCAAAGATAAGGATGTTGCGGACTCTGCATTTGTGCCCGGTTTTTATTATGTGTCTCCTGTTTATGAAAAGCTGAGTGTTGGGGGCGGTGCATTTAGTAATTTTGGTTTTTCCACTGAGTACGATAGACATTCCGCTGTCGCACCTGTGGCCAGGCATACGGATGTGAAATCTGTGAACCTTAACACCAGTCTTGCCTATGAAATTCATGGAGGTCTGAGTGTTGGGTTAGGTGTCAATGCCGTCTACGTAGAAGGGGAGCTTGATACCTGTTTGCCTGCCAGTGCGTTTGCCCTGCTAAAGAAGACCGGAACACTTATGGGTGTGTCTGGCGATGACTGGGGTTATGGCTGGAATGTTGGTATTTTTTGGGAGCCTTTTAAGGGAACCCGTATAGGTGCCAGCTATCGCTCTAAAGTGGACGCGACGCTGAAAGGAAAGGCTAAATCAGATGTTTTCACCCAGGGAGATTATGATTTTGCTGGTAAGGGAAGTGTTGATTTACCCTGCCATCTATTGCGGAAGTCTCTGTCTGTCAGGTCGTGAGTGACCAGTTGGCCGTACATGCCAGCTATATGGAAACTGGCTGGTCAAAATTCGAAAAATTGAGACAAAACTGAAAAATGGCAGTAAGCCACCCTCGATTACCACGGGTTTTTCAGATAGCTCCTGCTGGGCAGTTGGTGCTACCTATAGTCTGGATCAGGCATGGGTATTGCGTGCCGGGTATGCTTATGACAACAGCTCCGCTGATAATGAACATCGTAATTTTAATATTCCTGATGTTGATCGTCAGTGGTACGCAATAGGTGCCAGCTATAAGTTGGATAAGCACCAGAATTTTGACCTTGGCTACGCTCTGCTCCAGTCCAGGGCTGTTGATATCTCTCAGAAAGGCATTGGTGACGCGTTGGAAGTTAAGGGCAAAATGAAAAAGAGTACTGTAAATATTGTGAGTGCTCAGTATAACTACGTATTCTGATGCGGCTATCTGGCTGTCCGGTTTAGATCAAATTTATAAAACCCGTTTGCTTTTATCGGTAAACGGGTCTTTTATTGTCTGAATTTTATTCAATCTTTCATTTGTAAGGAATCTATCAGCCAGACGCCTTACAAATAAAAATGATATGACTACTCAGAAAGAGTGGTTTTACCGAAAGTCATTAGCTGAACGGTCGCGGTTTCCCGTACCCTGTGCGCACTTTTGCACGACACACGCACACTTTTACTACAAACAAGTTCCAGTGAGGTCAGATTGCCTTCATAAGGAACAGAGTAAAAGAGCATACTGAGTGAAAAATTGAGGTTTTTTTATGCAACGCACTGGGATGAAACGAGCTTTCACACTTTCGGCATTGTGTGCCGCAATGCTACCTGCCATACACGCCAATGCTGCCGGTTTCCAGGTCAGTGAACATTCAGCGGCTGGCCTGGGTCGTGCCTTCGCCGGTGAAGCGGCTATGGCTGACGATGCCTCTGTTATTGCCCGTAACCCGGCCGGCATGAGCCTGCTGGAAGAGCGCACCATTACACTGGTTGGCAGCTACATTATTCCAGAGGTTCATGTTAAGGATGCCAACGGTAATAACAGTGGTTCCAAGAGCGTAGCGAATGAAGCGTTTGTTCCTGCAGCCTATATGTCCATCCCTGTGAATGAACAGTGGACTGTTGGCTTTGGTGGCTTTACTAACTTTGGTTTTGGTACTGATTACGGCTCTTCGTTCAGCCATCTGCAGGATGCAGATAAAAGCGAGGTTATCTCCATGAACTTCAATGGCAGTGTCGCTTACAAGCTGAATCAGGATGTGAGCTTAGGGTTTGGTTTGAATGCTATACATACTGAAGCTGAAATTACTTCGTCTCTTCCGCAAGGTCATTCCCACCTCTAGGCAGGCGCGAACGTGATGGAAGTTAAGGGTGATAGCTGGGCATATGGCTGGAATGCTGGTGCGCTATGGCAACTGACTCCCCAGACCCGTTTAGGTCTAAGCTACCGGACGAAAGTTAAGCATAAGCTTGAAGGTAAGTCGAAATCTGCGGTATTTGACGGCACTACTCCAGTCGCCCCTGGTGTATTTCCAAATTGGAACAGCAAAGGTAGTGTTGACCTCAACCTTCCTGCCATTGCGGAACTCTCTGTGAATCACCAACTTACTGACACTGTCTCTATGCAGGCCAGCTGGATGCGTATTTACTGGTCCAGTTTTGAAGAAATTAAAGTTGAGTTGGATAACAACGGAAATGGGTCCCCAATTCCAACTATCGAATCTAACTGGAACGATGTTAACCGATTCGCTGTCGGAGCTACCTGGAATTATACGGATCAGCTGACCTTCCGGGCTGGTATAGCTAAGGATGAAAGCCCAGTTGATGACAAATACCGTACCTTCCGTATTCCTGACACCGAGCGTATGTGGTACACCGTAGGTGGTAGCTACAAGTTAGACAAAAATCAGGACGTAGACTTTGGCTACGGTTACATCAAGGGTGGTAACGAGAAGATTTACGAAAATAAGCCTGCGGTTCAAGGTAAAATCACAAACTCTACTGCTCATATGTTTAGTTTGCAGTACAACTACCGTTTCTAATATTTTCTTAGACAACGATAGAGCACAACAATCGTAATATAAGCCCGCTCAGCCTACCCGGCTAAGCGGGCTTTTTATTGTGATAATTCCTGGGTTTTTGTTGCCCCCTTAAAAGAATTGCTGACTTGTTAAGAATAGTAACCAGCTTGTTTGCATGATCTGTTTCTGATCGTTGTCCTAGTGGGTGTCGCGGGGCATACCAGGATTTTTTCATGTTAAAAACGGGTCTTTCCACTGGGACTGTGCAACCTCCGTATGGTCCTGAGAAAATGCCGGAACCCGTTCCCTCTGAAACCGATGCGGGAACGCAGGCTTCTGGTGAGTCTCCGTATTCTGCTGAAAAGCTTCAGGCTGATATTCAGGTCATACGGGAATGTATCAGTGCCAGTCCTGTCAGTATTGGTGCGCGGCGCTGTCGGGTGGTCGCTGTCTCCGGGGTTCTGATGGGGGGGTATGTAGGGGCTGGGCTGGCCCATAGTTTGTTTCTCTGTGCCGGTTTGGTTTTCCTGCCCTGCATCTGTCTTGGCGCCGTACTCTCCTGCTCGAGAGCTAAACGCCAGAAACAATCTCTTGAACGGCTTGAAGCACTGTGTCTTCGTTACAATGAACAATTCCCCGAGTCCCGCGCTAAAGAACGGTTTGAAAAATGCGTGAGTCAGTTTGATCCCTGGTATTACGACTTGAAGTCTGTGGTTCTCAGGTTGTCCCTTGAAGGTTCTTTATTGATGCTGACTCATGCTCTTGGTCAGGACTTTGGACTCCTGGCAGACCGATGCCGGAATGTTAAACACGACCACATCCTGTTCAAAGGCTTGTTGTATGGAGCTGCGAATCTACTCAATGGTTTGTATTGTCCTGCGCATACCGTGACACAAACTCTTGCTACAGAGCGTTTGACTGCGTTGGCTTTTGAAGCTCAGGAGAGCCTGGGTATTAAGGTGAGCCTGATGGAGGGCGAACTTTTAAAAGGGTTGCTTCAACAGTTTCAACAACAGGGGGAGGATATAGAGAAGGTACATGCTCAGAGCAAGGATTTGGAACGTCAGGCTGGATTACTGTTCCAAAAAATACTGCTGTTATCTCGAAAGGGAGCCCCAGCCCGAGCTAAAACAGGCCATAGCTAAAACAGTTCACAGTGAAAACCTTGCAGTGAATCAAGAGTGGGGACGACTAAGCCGGGCTTTGTCGTCCTCATTCTGAACCTCATCTTGTTAGTGTCTGCCTGTTTCAATCAGAATCTATTTCTGACTTAAGAGCACTGGCTTCTGACTTCTCAGTCATCACTTACCCGCTCTGGTATAGGGAACAGGGGCTTCAAAGGCTGGTGGTTGATTGGGGGAGAACATCAGGTCTCCATTGACTCCCTCACATCCTGGCTTTATACATCTCCTTAAATGGTCACGCCACAAGAGCTGGTAAGCCTGCAGGCCATGCAAACTTCTCATGTCAGTCTCAAAACTAGCAGCCTGTTGTTGATAGGACGGTCCGGTAAAGCCATGCAGTTTTGACAGCATTTGGAAGTGGCTTTTTTTCAGGGCTTCAATAACAGCGGCGTTGATGGACTGAGCCTGGGCTTCCTGCACATAATCCGTTTCGTCAACCTCTTCACCCTCCGGCTCTAATCTGGCGAGCAGAGAGTCCACGACGGCACCATTGTTGAATTTTGATGCCAGCACCAGTGGCGTTGTATCAGGAGTGGGGTCTACCTGGAAGGAAGTACCGTCCTTGATGATCAGCCTTCCGAGAATGACAGCGGGATCGGCGTTGTATTCCAGCAGGGTATCCACGGTTTTCTTGTGACCGTACCGTGCAGCGATTTGCAGTCCCGTTTCGACTCTTACTCTCATGCCCCGGCGTGTTGTATGGGAATAGTCGACTGCGATGAGGTCTCGGGACAGCATCTGCCGTACTGTGTCGTGATCATTGGTCTGACAGGCCAGCCAAAAGGCTTTAATGATCTGTTTATCAGAACGTGAACGTACAGGGCTATAGTCTTCAATTTTCGCAAAGTCTGATGGTTCTTTGAGAGTGTCTACAATACCCCAGTGGTGATTCAGGGTCGCCACACTCAGTGGGGTTTCGCCAGTGCTGGCTCCAATGGTGGCGTCGGCACCTTCTTCCAGAAGGTTTTCTACCACAGGCTCATGACCGTTTTCTGCGGCTATAAACAAGCCTGTTGCTGTGCCTGAATTCGAGGTTCCTGGGGGGGTATGCGGGAACGGATGATTGACCAATTCAGGGTTGTTATTGGCTAATTGACTTGCAGCCTCTGTATGACCTGTAGCGCAGGCGGTTACAAACAGGTTTTCACCATCCTTTTTTTCCAGAGGCTGGCCGGTAAACTCATCAGTATCTATAAACTCAAGTGGTGCGTCAGAGCCGAGCAGAGCATCTATCCGTGCCTGTTCTGCGGCTTTTTCCCGTGCCTTCATATGGAGGTTGTCAAGCTCCCGGTTCGCGCTTTCCAGTTGTGAATAGGTGTTGCCCAGATCGTTTTGGGTGGATTCCAGCTGCCTCTGGCGTTTATCCAGTTCCTGTTTAAGGTCTTCCGCCAGTTTAACCATCAGGCGATTAGTCATCAGGGTGGACTGCTGTTGCCATTGCAGCAGGGTTGAGAAAGAGGCGTAGGGGGTGTCTGGCACTGTCACTGGTTCAGTGAGTCCTATGGCGCTCATTTGTTGGGTGAGTGTGTCAACCAGCTGGGATGGGGTAGGGTCTGGTGATGCTGTTTCTTCCAGGTGTGGGGTGGCTTTTTGGGGGGAAAACTTTGCACGTATTTGATTGAATGTAAGTGAAGCAGGGGCAGCGTTGGTATCACTGTCGGCATCTTCTTCCTCTTCCATGTCTTCTTTGGCAGGTTCATCATTTGAGCCTTGTTCTGCCCAGTGAACTGTTTTTTGAACGGTTTCTTCGACTACGGTGCCTACTGAACCCTGTCTTTGAAGAACGCGTGGAGGGTGGGGCTGCGTTTCTTCTTGTGGCTTAACTATTAGTTGTTCGGATGGTTGTACGACCGCTGTATCCGGAGTGCTTTGCGTTGATTCTTCTGATGATGAACGTTGACGCTGAAGAGCAGGGCTACCGGGAATACTGTTTTGCGATAATCCTTCGGTGCTGATTGACGGTGAAATGGAAGGGCTGTCTAAGGGGGAATCGGCCATATGTTTTGCTGGAACAGGTGATTGAGGTTGGCGAATGCTGCCCGATTCGTTTTCTTCTTCCCTTTCATCGTCTTCCCTTTCATCGTCTTCATTGGATGAGCCATCAGGTGTTGTTCTCTGTTGTTCATGCCCCGCTGTTACCCGTTGTTGATATTCTGCTATTAACGTTTTGATCTCCTCATCGGGGTTCGCTTCAACAATGCTTTGTGCGCTTTCTCCATCCTCAACACCTATTGTTAGATCAATGTCAGGCTGAGCAAGAAACATTTTGACGATCTCGACCTGCGAATGTTCTATCGCAATGTAAAGTCCGGTTTTTGCCGGTTCGTTTTCATTCGGTGAGGGCAGGTAGTCATTCACATCAAAATCAGTGCTATTTACATAGTATTCAAAAGCCTCCTTGTGTCCTAAGCGACAAGCTGCGCGGAAGAAGTGCTCGCCGTTTTCGCTGTTTTCTATTCCCTCATTTGGGCCCCAGGCCCAGCCTGGTGTGGCTACCCCCAGTGTCACTACTCCCAGTGTGAGTAAGCCGAGTACTAATACCCCCTGCATTGTTGTTTTCATTTTTATGACTCTCAGTGCCGTTATAGCTGTTATGAGAGTGCAGATTGCTGCCTTTGCCTTAAGGCCATAATTCAGTTTCATTGCCAAGCGTCCCGAGTCTGAGAAACTTTGATTCAGTGATTCTGGTGTCGTCATTCAGGCACCACCTAATAAGGCCGGTAAGCGTAGACGGCGGAGCTTCTACGGGTGAATTTATTTTTTATATTTATCCTGTCTGGGTGCGGGGCTACTGGTATTTATGAAAAAAATACGACACATGCTGTTCGCCTGTGTAGGTATAAATACCTACATGCTCAATATGCGTATACGTTTAGGATTAGTGGGACTGGAGTAACCGGAGCTTTAATGAAGCCATATAACCTGCGTCGGTTTGACCTTAACCTGCTGGTGACACTGAATGTCCTGCTTGATGAATGCAGTGTGAGTCGCGCGGCCGACAGATTGTGCCTGAGTCCTTCCGCAATCAGCCGCTCCCTGGGGCGACTGAGGGATATTTTTGATGACGAACTGTTTTTGCGTCGTCCCCATGGTTTGCAGCCAACGGCCCGGGCTCTTGAGTTACAGGAGGAACTGGCAGACGCCCTGGGTATGGTTACCCGGTTAATTGCCCCGCCAGAATTTGATCCTTCCACCTGTACGCATCAGTTTACGATCAGTGTGATGGAACATCTGTCTCTGCAGATTATTCCGGCACTGCTGACTCGTCTGCGGCGTGATGCGCCGAAAGTGAATATGCGGGTACACCCCTGGTCTGCCAACAGCCTGAATGACCTCGCCACAGGTCGGCTGGATGTGGCTATTAATATTCTTCCTCTGGTACGGCAGGATCTGCACCGTAAAATTATTGCACCTGTGAGGGCGACCGTGTTCATGTCTCGCCAGCATCCTTATGCCAGTCTGAAACGTCTGAATCGTTCCCAGTTTACGGCCTACCCCCATGTTGGCTTGAGTATTGGTGAATATGCAGAAAAACCCTTTGCCAGCAAAGTCGCCATGCTGTTGGGTAACAGGGATATTATGCTGTCGACGTCTGACCCACACCTGGCCTTTGAGGTCGTAAGCCAGACGGATGCCATGATGATTGGCACCACGTCTCTGGGCACACTCTTGATGAATCGATACCAGTTGGTAGCTGCTGACTTGCCAGATGAGTTCAGTGCCCTTGAGTCCAACTACCAGCTTACGTGGCACAAGGTGATGAATCGCAACCCCGCCCATGAGTGGTTCCGGGGGCTGCTGTTTGAAGAGTGTGAAGCGTTGCTAAAGGCTGAAGAGAAAGGTGCTCTTAGGGAAATAAGCGGGTTGTAAGCCTGTCTGGACTGCCATTATCTGGAGGAAAAAACTGCCGCTGCACCATTTACGAAACCCGCAACCAAAAGGTGCCGAACTGCGTTTGGCTAAAGCCTGAAGATGTACCGGAGTTTTTCTGGTTGCCCAACACCTATGCCTACCATCTGATCTTTGAAGGCAAAGACCTGCCAGAGTGGCATCCACTGGTCTCCGGCACCAAAGAAGCCGTGTAATGTCAGTCAAGAACCGGGTAATTCCTGATACTCATGTTCCCGGGGGAGACTGGGAAGAGCATGTGATGAGCAGGGTGGAGTCATTCCTCAGAGAGCTCTCAATAATTAGCCCTTGACTGAGCTGGTGCAGCCAAGCGCTAATACCCGCACAAATTCATGCTTGTAATGGCCGGGCCTTATAAGTCCACTTGAAAGGCCTGGCCATTTTCTTATTAAAAAACTCAACAAAAACGTGGAGCCTGGTTTTTAGGTCATTCGTGGATGTGAAGCTGTTCCGCTTCAGGAACCGTCTTGCCAGAATGGAAAACCAGATCTCAATCTGGTTCAGCCAGGATGCATGCTTCGGTGTATAGTTGAAAACGATCTTGTGGGAAGAGCAGCTCAGGTACTCCGCACGACTTTGCATGTTCTTCAGTATTCCCGATTTTCTTTTAACACCAAGCTCTTCAGTCGTTGTGCCCTCAACCTTTGCGACGGCCCTGACAGCGGCTTCCGACATATGTGTGTTGAGCCTGTCCATGACAAAGTGTCAGCCTGCTGCGTGAGGGTCACTGGCCAGCGTGTCGTTTAACAAGTCGGCGAAGTCTTCCTCTGTTCTGGTATCTCTTACCAGAGGTATGATTTCTCCTGTGGCAACGTCCATGCCTGCCAGCAATGCCTGAGTGCCATGGCGCTTGTATTCAAACTCGCGCTTTTCTATATAACCCGGCTTGACAGGTTTCCCTTCTGTCAGGGGTTCCAGAGCCTGCATACCGGTCTTTTCATCGAAAGAGATTGTTCGGATGTTTTGTTCGGCACCTTCAAGGGCTTGCTGATAGGTGTTGCAGACATCCACACAGTGAATCTCAAACGCTTCATCTCTGGGAGAGTCTACCCATCCTTTGACTTTATCGGGACGAATATCAGCCTGATTTTAAAAAACGCCCCACTTGTCTCTGCGAGATGGATGGAACGATACCTTTATCCGCAGCGGCCATTGCCAGCGAATTCTCCGACCAGTGACTCAGGGGGTAGCCATGCTCTTCTGGTTTATCGCAAGACATAGCAACAATCTGACAAATCTGCTCAGCGGTAAACTTGGGGGGGCTCCAGGTCTTGGCGCTTCTTTCAGTCGATCCTGAGTGGATAGCTCATCAGAACGCCCGACCCAGTGCTTGCGCCAGCGGGTGACCGTTTCCCGGGTGCATTGGAGCTCTCGAGATGCTCCCGAGAGACTTTTTCCTTCAGCACCAGTCAGTATGATTTGGGCTTTGAGAACCAGTGATTGCGCACTTTTGCGTTTGCGAATTATGAGTTCAAGGTCGTCACGTTGTTGATCGGACAAGCTGATTTTCTGAGTGTGTTTTGACGGCATCCGTACTACTTGTTGAATGGTATCAGGGAGTAAAGGGAGCGCGGATCAGAACATATCTCAAGCTGTACGTATATTAGAGCTTTGCACTAGCCAAAGAGCCATGAATGTTATCAACGGCTGTAACACACCACTTTCCCTGATTCCATTGGATCTCACAGGCTAGCAGATGAACGGAAAAGGGTATTGTTCCCATCAGGCGGTTTTATAGGCGTTGAACATACCAGAGAAGCATGATGACAAAAAGCGTATCGAGATATGAGAGGGGCCATGGCGCTGAGTGAGGCTCAACCGGGCAGCGGTGATATCAACTATTAGCGCCTCCTTTTCTATTTGCTGCGTTTATCCTTGCAGCGGCTGTCGCTGCTGCTCTGACGGTGGGAATTAAGCTGCCTGACCGTATTCAAGCTCTCACCACAGCCGCATGTGGTGTTCAATTTTCCCTTGCAGACGCTATCGCTGCTGCCCTCGCGGTGAGAACTAAGCAGGCTGGGCGTGTCGAAGCTCTGGCCACAACCGCAGGTGGTGTTCCGCGTGCCTTTGCAGCGGCTGTCGCTGCTGACCCGGCGGTGGGAATGAAGCAGGCTCATTGTTGCGGAATTCTGACCACAGTCGCAGGTGGTGTTCCGCTTGCTCTTGCCCTTGCAGAGGCTGTCGCTGCTGCCCCGGCGGTGGGAAATAAGCAGGTTCATCGTCGCGAAATTCTGACCACAGTCGCAGGTGGTGCTCCGCCTGCCCTTACAGAGGGTGTCGCTGCTGCACTGACGGTGGGATTCAAGCAATCTGGCCGTATCGAAGTGCCGGCCACAGCCACAGGTGGTGTTCCGCTTGCCCTTGCAGAGGCTGTCGCTGCTGCCCCGGCGGTGGGATTCAAGCGATCTGATCGTATCGAAGTGCTGGCCACAGCCACAGGTGGTGTTCCGCTTGCCCTTGCAGAGGCTGTCGCTGCTGCACTGACGGTGGGATTTAAGCAGGCCCATCGTCGCGAAATTCTGACCACAGTCGCAGGTGGTGCTCCGCCTGCCCTTACAGAGGGTGTCGCTGCTGCACTGACGGTGGGATTCAAGCAATCTGGCCGTATCGAAGTGCTGGCCACAGTCACACGTGGTGTTCAGCAGGCCCTTGCAGAGGCTGTCGCTGCTGCCCCGGCGGTGGTAATAAAGCAGGCTGGCCGTATCGAAGTGCAGGCCACAGCCACAGGTGGTGCGCCGCTTGCCCTTGCAGAGGCTGTCGCTGCTGCCCCGGCGGTGGGAATTAAGCAGGTTGGCCGTGTCGAAGTGCCGGCCACAGACACAGGTGGTGTTCAGCTTGCCCTTGCAGAGGGGGGCGCTACTTCCCTCACGATGGGACCGAAGCCGCCTGGCCGTGTCGAAGTGCTGGCCACAGTCGCAGGTGGTGTTCCGCTTGCCCTTGCAGTGTCTGTCGCTGCTGCACCATCGGTGAGATTTAAGCTTACTGGGCGTCTTGAAGTACCTGCCACAGCCACAGGTCAAGTTTGGTTGCCCCCTGGGTGTTGATACAGATGCTATTTCAATGTCCCCTATCGGGCTATCGTAACCCTGGTCATCAGCCTCTGTTGACGGGGTGTCAGATTCAGATGGCTCTTTTTTAACAATGCTCCGACAGTGAATTTCCCAGGCCTTGATATCAGGGTTGTCAGGTAACAACAGCTCCTCCAGGCCGATAATTGATTCGCCTGTGACCATCACATCATCGTCCCATGACGGGAGAGCGGTTTTGCCGGGCGTTGCGAAGCAGACAGAGCCTTTGGCACTGACATTCAGAACATCCCCGACCTGTCTCGGGATCCTGACTCTGGCAGGTTTGTCAACGCCCTGACAGACCAGAGCGTGTTCTGGACCGGCTACACAGAATGTATCGCCCATAGGTTGAACAGCGGGGGAGGTTGTATGGATACGACCTGTTGAGAGGATATCGGTCATCTCTTCGCTGACGGGTAACATAAGAGTGCAGTGACCTTTTGTTTTCAAACCTGCCCCAAAAACAAGAGCAGGGGCAATAGCCAAGGCTAGCCAAAGAGCCCTGAATGTTATCAACGGCTGTAACACACCACCGTCCCTGATTCCATTGGATCTCACAGGCTAGCAGATGAACGGAAAAGGGTATTGTTCCCATCAGGCGGTTTTATAGGCGTTAAACATTCCAGAGAAGCATGACGACAAAAAGCGTATCGAGATATGAGAGGGGTCATGGCGCTGAGTGAGGCTCAACCGGGCAGCGGTGATATCAACTATTAGCGCCTCCTTTTCTATTTGCTGCGTTTACCCTTGCAGCGGCTGTCGCTGCTGCTCTGACGGTGGGAATTAAGCTGCCTGACCGTATTCAAGCTCTCACCACAGCCGCATGTGGTGTTCAATTTTCCCTTGCAGACGCTATCGCTGCTGCCCTGGCGGTGAGAACTAAGCAGGCTGGGCGTGTCGAAGCTCTGGCCACAACCGCAGGTGGTGTTCCGCGTGCCTTTGCAGCGGCTGTCGCTGCTGACCCGGCGGTGGGAATGAAGCAGGCTCATCGTCGCGAAATTCTGACCACAGTCGCAGGGGGTGTTCCGCTTGCCCTTGCAGAGGCTATCGCTGCTGCCCCTGCGGTGGGAAATAAGCAGGCTAATCGTCGCGAAATTCTGACCACAGTCGCAGGTGGTGCTCCGCCTGCCCTTACAGAGGGTGTCGCTGCTGCACTGACGGTGGGATTCAAGCAATCTGGCCGTATCGAAGTGCTGGCCACAGTCACACGTGGTGTTCCGCAGGCCCTTGCAGAGGCTGTCGCTGCTGCCCCAGCGGTGGGATTCAAGCGATCTGATCGTATCGAAGTGCTGGCCACAGCCACAGGTGGTGTTCCGCTTGCCCTTGCAGAGGCTGTCGCTGCTGCACTGACGGTGGGATTTAAGCTGGCTGGCCGTATCGAAGTGCTGGCCACAGTCACAGGTGGTGCTCCGCCTGCCCTTACAGAGGGTGTCGCTGCTGCACTGACGGTGGGAAGTAAGCAGACTGACCGTATCGAAGTGCTGGCCACAGTCACACGTGGTGTTCAGCAGGCCCTTGCAGAGGCTGTCGCTGCTGCCCCGGCGGTGGGAATAAAGCAGGCTGGCCGTATCGAAGTGCAGGCCACAGCCACAGGTGGTGCGCCGCTTGCCCTTGCAGAGGCTGTCGCTGCTGCCCCGGCGGTGGGAATTAAGCAGGTTGGCCGTGTCGAAGTGCCGGCCACAGACACAGGTGGTGTTCAGCTTGCCCTTGCAGAGGGGGGCGCTACTTCCCTCACGATGGGACCGAAGCCGCCTGGCCGTGTCGAAGTGCTGGCCACAGTCGCAGGTGGTGTTCCGCTTGCCCTTGCAGTGTCTGTCGCTGCTGCACCATCGGTGAGATTTAAGCTTACTGGGCGTCTTGAAGTACCTGCCACAGCCACAGGTCAAGTTTGGTTGCCCTCTGGGTGTTGATACAGATGCTATTTCAATGTCCCCTATCGGGCTATCGTAACCTTGGTCATCAGCCTCTGTTGACGGGGTGTCAGATTCAGATGGCTCTTTTTTAACAATGCTCCGACAGTGAATTTCCCAGGCCTTGATATCAGGGTTGTCAGGTAACAACAGCTCCTCCAGGCCGAGAACTGAGTCGCCTATGACTATCACATCATCGTCCCATGACGGGGGAACGGTTTTGCCGGGCGTTACGGAGCAGACAGAGCCTTTGGCGCTGACATTCAGTGCATCCCCGGCCTGTCTCGCAACCCTGACTCTGGCGGGGTTGTCAACACCCTGACAGGCCAGGGTGTGTTCTGGACCGGCTACACAGAATGTATCGCCCATAGGTTGAACAGCGGGGGAGGCTGTATGGATACGAGCTGTTGAGAGGATTTCGGTCACCTCTTCGCTGACGGGTAACACAAGAGTGCAGTGACCTTTTGTTTTCAAACCTGCCCCAAAAACAAGAGCAGGGGGAATAGCCAAGGCTAGCCAAAGAGCCCTGAATGTTATCAACGGCTGTAACACACCACCTTCCCTGATTCCATTGGATCTCACAGGCTAGCAGATGAACGGAAAAGGGTATTGTTCCCATCAGGCGGTTTTATAGGCGTTAAACATTCCAGAGAAGCATGATGACAAAAAGCGTATCGAGATATGAGAGGGGCCATGGCGCTGAGCGAGGCTCAACCGGGCAGCAGTGATATCAACTATTAGTGCCTCCTTTTCTAATTGCTGCGCTTACTCTTGCAGTGGGTGTTGCTGCTGACGCGTCGGTGGGATTTAAGCTGCCTGACCCTATTAAAACTCTCACCACAGCCGCATGTGGTGTTCAATTTTCCCTTGCAGACGCTATCGCTGCTGCCCTCGCGGTGGGAACTAAGCAGGCTGGGCGTGTCGAAGCTCTGGCCACAAACGCAGGTGGTGTTCCGCTTGCTCTTGCAGAGGCTGTCGCTGCTGCCCCAGCGGTGGGATTCAAGCAACTTGAACGTATCGAAGTGCTGGCCACAGTCACATGTGGTGTTCCGCTTGCCCTTGCAGAGGATGTCGCTGCTGCCCTGGCGGTGGTAATTAAGCAGGTTGGCCGTATCGAAGTGCTGGCCACAGCCACAGGTGGTGTTCCACTTGCCCTTGCAGAGGCTGTCGCTGCTGCCCTGGCGGTGGTAATTAAGCCGGTTGGCCGTATCGAAGTGCTGGCCACAGTCACAGGTGGTGCTCAGCTTGCCCTTGCAGAGGCTGTCGCTGCTGCCCCGGCGGTGGGAATAAAGCAATCTGGTAGTATCGAAGTGCCGGCCACAGTCACAGGTGGTGTTCCGCTTGCCCTTGCAGCGGGTGTCGCTACTGCCCTTACGGTGGGATTCAAGCAAACTGGCCTTCTCGAAGCGCTGGCCACAGCCACAGGTGGTGTTCCGCCTGCCCTTGCAGAGACTGTCGCTGCTGCTCCGGCGGTGGGACTGAAGCCGACTGACCGTATCGAAGTGCTGGCCACAGTCACAGGTGGTGTTCCGCTTGCCCTTGCAGAGACTGTCGCTGCTGCTCTGACGGTGGATCTGAAGCCGACTGACCGTATCGAAGTGCTGGCCACAGTCACAGGTGGTGTTCCACTTGCCCTTGCAGAGGCTGTCGCTGCTGCTCTGACGGTGGGAATTAAGCAGGCTGAACGTATTGAAGAGCTGGCCACAGCCACAGGTGGTGTTCAGCTTGCTCTTGCAGAGGGTGTTGCTGCTGCGCTGGCGGTGGGAATTAAGCAGGCTGGTCGTATCGAAGTGCCGGCCACAGTCACAGGTGGTGTTCCGCTTGCCCTTGCAGAGGCTGTCGCTGCTGCTCTGACAGTGGGAATTAAGCAGGTTGGCCGTATCGAAGTGCCGGCCACAACCGCAGGTGGTGTTCCGCTTGCCCTTGCAGAGTTTGTCGCTGCTGCCCTGACGGTGAGATTGAAGCAGGCTGGCCGAGTCGAAGCGCTGGCCACAGTCGCAGATGGTCTTCTGCTTGCCCTTACAGTGTCTGTCGCTGCTGCACCATCGGTGAGATTTAAGCTTACTGGGCGTCTTGAGGTACCTGCCACAGGTCATGTTTGGTTGCCCCCTGGGTGTTGATACAGATGCTATTTCAATGTCCCCTGTCGGGCTATCGTAACCCTGGTCATCAGCCTCTGTTGACGGGGTGTCAGATTCAGATGGCTCTTTTTTAACAAGGCTCCGACAGTGAATTTCCCAGGCTCTGATATCAGGGTTGTCAGGTAACATCAGTTCCTCCAGGCCGATAATTGATTCGCCTGTGACCATCACATCATCTTCCCATGACGGGGGAACGGTTTTGCCGGGAGTTGCGGAGCAGACAGAGCCTTTGGCGCTGACATTCAGAACATCCCCGCCCTGTTTCGGGATCCTGACTCTGGCAGGTTTTTCAACGCCCTGACAGACCAGATCGTTTTCTGGGCCGGCTAAACAGAATGTATCGCCCATAGGTTGAACTGCGGGGGAGGTTGTACGGATACGACCTGTTGAGAGGATATCGACCTCCTCTTTACTGACGGGTAGCACAAGAGTGCAGTGACCTTTTGTTTTCAAACCTGTACCAAAAACAAGAGCAGGGGCAATAGCCAAGGCTAGCCAAAGAGCCCTGAATGTTATCAACGGCTGTAACACACCACCTTCCCTGATTCCATTGGATCTCACAGGCTAGCAGATGAACGGAAAAGGGTATTCTTCCCATCAGGCGGTTTTATAGGCGTTAATCATTCCAGAGAAGCATGATGACAAAAAGCGTATCGAGATATGAGAGGAGCCATGACGCTGAGTGAGGCTCAACCGGGCAGCAGTGATATCAACTATTAGCGCCTGCTTTTCTATTTGCTGCGCTTACTCTTGCAGAGGGTGTTGCTGCTGAAGCGGCGGTGGGAATAAAGCAGGCTCATCGTCGCGAAATTCTGACCACAGCCGCAGGTGGTGTTCCACTTGCCCTTGCAGAGGCTGTCGCTGCTGCTCTGACGGTGGGAATTAAGCAGGCTGACCGTATCGAAGTGCAGGCCACAGCCACAGGTGGTATTCTGCTTGCCCTTGCAGAGGCTGTCGCTGCCGCTCTGACGGTGGGACTGAAGCCGACTGACCGAATCGAAGTGCAGGCCACAGTCACAGGTGGTTTTCTGCTTGCCCTTGCAGAGGCTGTCGCTGCTGCTCTGACGGTGGGAATAAAGCAGGTTGGCCGTGTCGAAGTGCTGGCCACAGGCACAGGTGGTGTTCCGCCTGCCCTTGCAGAGGCTGTCGCTGCTGCCCCGGCGGTGGGAATTAAGCCGACTGACCGAATCGAAGTGCTGGCCACAGTCACAGGTGGTGTTCCGCTTGCCCTTGCAGAGGCTGTCGCTGCCGCTCTGACGGTGGGACTGAAGCCGACTGACCGTATCGAAGTGCTGGCCACAGTCACAGGTGGTGTTCCGCTTGCCCTTGCAGAGGCTGTCGCTGCTGCTCTGACGGTGGGACTGAAGCCGACTGACCGTATCGAAGTGCTGGCCACAGCCACAGGTGGTGTTCCGCTTGCCCTTGCAGAGGGTGTTGCTGCTGACGCAGAGGTGGGAATTAAGCAGGTTGGCCGTATCGAAGTGCCGGCCACAGTCACAGGTGGTGTTCCGCTTGCCCTTGCAGAGGGGGGCGCTACTTCCCTCACGATGGCTCCGAAGCCGCCTGACCGTATCGAAGTGCTGGCCACAGCCGCAGGTGGTGTTCCGCTTGCCCTTGCAGAGGCTGTCGCTGCTGCCCTGACGGTGAGATTGAAGCAGGCTGGCCGTGTCGAAGCGCTGGCCACAGTCGCAGATGGTGTTCTGCTTGCCCTTACAGTGTCTGTCGCTGCTGCACCATCGGTGAGATTTAAGCTCACTGGGTGTCTTGAAGTACCTGCCACAGCCACAGGTCATGTTTGGTTGCCCCCTGGGTGTTGATACAGATGCTATTTCAATGTCCCCTATCGGGCTATCGTAACCCTGGTCATCAGCCTCTGTTGACGGGGTGTCAGATTCAGATGGCTCTTTTTTAACAATGCTCCGACAGTGAATTTCCCAGGCCTTGATATCAGGGTTGTCAGGTAGCATCAGCTCCTCCAGGCCGATAATTGATTCGCCTGTGACCATCACATCATCGTCCCATGACGGGGGAGCGGTTTTGCCGGGCGTTGCGGAGCAGACAGAGCCTTTGGCGCTAACATTGAGAGCATCCCCATTCTGTCTCGGGATCCTGACTCTGGCAGGTTTGTCTACGCCCTGACAGACCAGATCGTTTTCTGGGCCGGCTAAACAGAATGTATCGCCCATAGGTTGAACTGCGGGGGAGGTTGTACGGATACGAGCTGTTGAGAGGATATCGACCTCCTCTTTACTGACGGGTAGCACAAGTGTGCAGTGACCTTTTGTTTTCAAACCTGCCCCAAAAACAAGAGCAGGGGCAATAGCCAAGGCTAGCCAAAGAGCCCTGAATGTTATCAACGGCTGTAACACACCACCTTCCCTGATTCCATTGGATCTCACAGGCTAGCAGATGAACGGAAAAGGGTATTGTTCCCATCAGGCGGTTTTATAGGCGTTAATCATTCCAGAGAAGCATGATGACAAAAAGCGTATCGAGATATGAGAGGAGCCATGACGCTGAGTGAGGCTCAACCGGGCAGCAGTGATATCAACTATTAGCGCCTGCTTTTCTATTTGCTGCGCTTACTCTTGCAGAGGGTGTTGCTGCTGAAGCGGCGGTGGGAATAAAGCAGGTTCATCGTCGCGAAATTCTGACCGCAGCCGCAGGTGGAGTTCCGCTTGCCCTTGCAGAGGCTGTCGCTGCTGTTCTGACGGTGGGAATTAAGCAGGCTGACCGTATCGAAGTGCAGGCCACAGCCACAGGTGGTATTCTGCTTGCCCTTGCAGAGGCTGTCGCTGCCACTCTGACGGTGGGACTGAAGCCGACTGACCGAATCGAAGTGCTGGCCACAGTCACAGGTGGTGTTCCGCTTGCCCTTGCAGAGGCTGTCGCTGCTGCTCTGACGGTGGGACTGAAGCCGACTGACCGTATCGAAGTGCTGGCCACAGCCACAGGTGGTGTTCCGCTTGCCCTTGCAGAGGGTGTTGCTGCTGACGCGGAGGTGGGAATTAAGCAGGTTGGCCGTATCGAAGTGCCGGCCACAGTCACAGGTGGTGTTCCGCTTGCCCTTGCAGAGGGGGGCGCTACTTCCCTCACGATGGCTCCGAAGCCGCCTGACCGTATCGAAGTGCTGGCCACAGCCGCAGGTGGTGTTCCGCTTGCCCTTGCAGAGGCTGTCGCTGCTGCCCTGACGGTGAGATTGAAGCAGGCTGGCCGTGTCGAAGCGCTGGCCACAGTCGCAGATGGTGTTCTGCTTGCCCTTACAGTGTCTGTCGCTGCTGCACCATCGGTGAGATTTAAGCTCACTGGGTGTCTTGAAGTTCATGCCACAGCCACAGGTCATGTTTGGTTGCCCCCTGGGTGTTGATACAGATGCTATTTCAATGCCCCCTATCGGGCTATCGTAACCCTGGTCATCAGCCTCTGTTGACGGTGTGTCAGATTCAGATGGCTCTTTTTTAACAAGGCTCCGACAGTGAATTTCCCAGGCCTTGATATCAGGGTTGTCAGGTAGCATCAGCTCCTCCAGGCCGATAATTGATTCGCCTGTGACCATCACATCATCGTCCCATGACGGGATAGAGGATTTGCCGGGAGTTACGGAGCAGACAGAGCCTTTGGCGCTGACATTCAGTGCATCCCCGACCTGTCTCGGGACCCTGACTCTGGCAGGTTTGTCAACGCCCTGACAGACCAGAGCGTGTTCTGGACCGGCTACACAGAATGTATCGTCCATAGGTTGAACAGCGGGGGAGGCTGTATGGATACAACCTGTTGAGAGGATTTCGGTCACCTCTTCGCTGACGGGTAACACAAGAGTGGAGTGACCTTTTGTTTTCAAACCTGTACCAAAAACAAGAGCAGGGGCAATAGCCAAGGCTAGCCAAAGAGCCCTGAATGTTATTAACGGCTGTAACACGCCACCTTCCCTGATTCCATTGGATCTCACAGGCTAGCAGATGAACGGAAAAGGGTATTCTTCCCATCAGGCGGTTTTATAGGCGTTAAACATTCCAGAGAAGCATGATGACAAAAAGCGTATCGAGATATGAGAGGAGCCATGACGCTGAGTGAGGCTCAACCGGGCAGCAGTGATATCAACTATTAGCGCCTGCTTTTCTATTTGCTGCGCTTACTCTTGCAGAGGGTGTTGCTGCTGAAGCGGCGGTGGGAATAAAGCAGGCTCATCGTCGCGAAATTCTGACCACAGCCGCAGGTGGTGTTCCACTTGCCCTTGCAGAGGCTGTCGCTGCTGCTCTGACGGTGGGAATTAAGCAGGCTGACCGTATCGAAGTGCTGGCCACAGCCACAGGTGGTGTTCCGCTTGCCCTTGCAGAGGCTGTCGCTGCTGCCCCGGCGGTGAGTTTGAAGCAGGCTGGCCGTATCGAAGTGCTGGCCACAGTCACAGGTGGTGTTCCGCTTGCCCTTGCAGAGGCTGTCGCTGCTGCTCTGACGGTGGGACTCAAGCCGACTGACCGTGTCGAAGTGCAGGCCACAGTCGCAGGTGGTGTTCCGCTTGCCCTTGCAGAGGCTGTCGCTGCTGCACTGACGGTGGGATTCAAGCAAGCTGGCCGTATCGAAGTGCTGGCCACAGTTACAGGTGGTGTTCCGCTTGCCCTTGCAGAGGCTGTCGCTGCTGCGCTGATGGTGGGAAGTAAGCAGCCTGACCGAATCGAAGCACTGGCCACAGCCGCAGGTGGTGTTCCGCTTGCCCTTGCAGAGGCTGTCGCTGCTGCACCGGCGGTGGGAATTAAGCCGACTGGCCGTATCGAAGTGCTGGCCACAGTCGCAGATGGTGTTCCGCTTGCCCTTGCAGAGGCTGTCGCTGCTGCACCGGCGGTGGGAATTAAGCAGGCTCATCGTCGCGAAATTCTGACCACAGCCGCAGGTGGTGTTTCGTTGCCCCCTGGGTGTTGATACAGATGCTATTTCAATGCCCCCTATCGGGCTATCGTAACCCTGGTCATCAGCCTCTGTTGACGGGGTGTCAAATTCAGATGGCTCTTTTTTAACAATGCTCCGACAGTGAATTTCCCAGGCTCTGATATCAGGGTTGTCAGGTAACAACAGCTCCTCCAGACCGGTAACGGATTCGCCTGTGACTATCACATCATCTTCCCATGACGGGGGAGCGGTTTTGCCGGAAGCTGCGGAGCAGACAGAGCCTTTGGCGCTGACATTGAGAGCATCCCCATTCTGTCTCGGGATCCTGACTCTGGCAGGTTTGTCAACGCCCTGACAGACCAGATCGTTTTCTGGACCGGCTACACAGAATGTATCGCCCATAGGTTGAACAGCGGGAGAGGCTGTATGGATACGACCTGTTGAGAGGATATCGACCTCCTCTTTACTGACGGGTAGCACAAGAGTGCAGTGACCTTTTGTTTTCAAACCTGTACCAAAAACAAGAGATGGGGCAACAGCCAGAGCCAGCCAAAGAACTCTGAATGTTATTAACGGCTTTAGCACACCAATTTCTCTGATTCCATTCGGATTCCACAGGCTAGCAGATGAACGGAAAAGGGTATTGTTCCCATCAGGCGGTTTTATAGGCGTTGAACATTCCAGAGAAGCATGATGACAAAAAGCGTATCGCGATATAAGAGGGGCCATGGCGCTGAGCGAGGCTCAACCGGGCAGCAGTGATATCAACTATTAGCGCCTGCTTTTCTATTTGCTGCGCTTACCCTTGCAGAGGCTGTTGCTGCTGCCCTGACGGTGGGAACTAAGCAGGCTGGCCGTATCGAAGTGCAGGCCACAGCTGCAGGTGGTGTTTGGTTGCCCCCTGGGTGTTGATACAGATGCTATTTCAATGTCCCCTATCGGGCTATCGTAACCCTGGTCATCAGCCTCTGTTGACGGGGTGTCAGATTCAGATGGCTCTTTTTTAACAATGCTCCGACAGTGAATTTCCCAGGCTCTGATATCAGGGTTGTCAGGTAGCATCAGCTCCTCCAGCCCGAGAACTGAGTCGCCTGTGACTATCACATCATCGTCCCCCCATGATGGGGTAGAGGATTTGCCGGGTGTTACGGAGCAGATAGAGCCCTTAGCGCTGACATTCAGAGCATCCCCGACCTGTACTGGGATCCTGACTCTGGCAGGTTTGTCAACGCCCTGACAGACAAGAGCGTGTTCTGGACCGGCTACACAGAATGTATCGCCCATAGATTGAACTGCGGGGGAGGTTGTACGGATACGACCTGTTGAGAGGATATCGACTTCCTCTTTACTGACGGGTAGCACAAGTGTGCAGTGACCTTTTGTTTTCAAACCTGTACCAAAAACAAGAGCAGGGGCAATAACCAAGGCTAGCCAAAGAGCCCTGAATGTTATCAACGGCTGTAACACACCACCTTCCCTGATTCCATTGGATCTCACAGGCTAGCAGATGAACGGAAAAGGGTATTGTTCCCATCAGGCGGTTTTATAGGCGTTAAACATTCCAGAGAAGCATAATGACAAAAAGCGTATCGAGATATGAGAGGTCATGGCGCTGAGTGAGGCTCAACCGGGCAGCAGTGATATCAACTCTTAACGCCTCCTTTTCTATTTGCTGCGCTTACCCTTGCAGAGGCTGTCGCTGCTGCCCCGGCGGTGGGAATAAAGCAGGCTCATCGTCGCGAAATTCTGACCACAGCCGCAGGTGGAGTTCCGCTTGCCTTTGCAGAGGCTGTCGCTGCTGCTCTGACGGTGGGAATAAAGCAGGTTGGCCGTATCGAAGTGCAGGCCACAGCCACAGGTGGTATTCTGCTTGCCCTTGCAGAGGCTGTCGCTGCTGCTCTGACGGTGGGAATTAAGCAGGCTGACCGTATCGAAGTGCAGGCCACAGCCACAGGTGGTATTCTGCTTGCCCTTGCAGAGGCTGTCGCTGCTGCTCTGACGGTGGGAATAAAGCAGGTTGGCCGTGTCGAAGTGCTGGCCACAGACACAGGTGGTGTTCCGCTTGCCCTTGCAGAGGCTGTCGCTGCTGCCCCGGCGGTGGGATTCAAGCAATCTGGCCGTATCGAAGCGCTGGCCACAGTCACAGGTGGTGTTCCGCTTGCTCTTGCAGAGGCTGTCGCTGCTGCTCCGGCGGTGGGACTGAAGCCGACTGACCGTATCGAAGTGCCGGCCACAGTCACAGGTGGTGTTCCGCTTGCCCTTGCAGAGGCTGTCGCTGCTGCTCTGACGGTGGGAATTAATCAGGCTGACCGTATCGAAGTGCTGGCCACAGTCACAGGTGGTGTGCTGCTTGCCCTTGCAGAGGCTGTCGCCGCTGCTCTGACGGTGGGAATTAAGCAGGTTGGCCGTATCGAAGTGCTGGCCACAGCCACAGGTGGTGTTCCGCTTGCCCTTGCAGAGGCTGTCGCCGCTGCTCTGACGGTGGGAATTAAGCAGGTTGGCCGTATCGAAGTGCTGGCCACAGCCGCAGGTGGTGTTCCGCTTGCCCTTGCAGAGGGTGTTGCTGCTGACGCTGCGGTGGGTATTAAGCAGGCTGACCGTATCGAAGTGCAGGCCACAGCCGCAGGTGGTGTTCAGCTTGCCCTTGCAGAGGGGGGCGCTACTTCCCTCACGATGGTGCCGAAGCCGCCTGACCGTATCGAAGCGCTGGCCACAATCGCAGGTGGTGTTCAGCTTGCCCTTGCAGAGGCTGTCGCTGCTGCCCTGACGGTGGGAACTAAGCAGGCTGGCCGTATCGAAGTGCAGGCCGCAGCCACAGGTCATGTTTGGTTGCCCCCTGGGTGTTGATACAGATGCTATTTCAATGCCCCCTATCGGGCTATCGTAACCCAGGTCATCAGCCTCTGTTGACGGGGTGTCAGATTCAGATGGCTCTTTTTTAACAATGCTCCGACAGTGAATTTCCCAGGCTCTGATATCAGGGTCGTCAGGTAACATCAGCTCCTCCAGGCCGAGAACTGAGTCGCCTGTGACCATCACATCATCGTCCCATGACGGGGCAGCGGTTTTGTCGGGCGTTGCGAAGCAGACAGAGCCTTTGGCGCTGACATTCAGAGCATCCCCGACCTGTACTGGGATCCTGACTCTGGCAGGTTTGTCAACGCCCTGACAGACAAGAGCGTGTTCTGGACCGGCTACACAGAATGTATCGCCCATAGGTTGAACAGCGGGGGAGGTTGTACGGATACGACCTGTTGAGAGGATATCGGTCACCTCTCCGCTGACGGGTAACACAAGAGTGCTGTGACCTTTTGTTTTCAAACCTGTACCAAAAACAAGAGCAGGGGCAATAGCCAAGGCTAGCCAAAGAGCCCTGAATGTTATTAACGGCTGTAACACACCACCTTCCCTGATTCCATTGGATCTCACAGGCTAGCAGATGAACAGAAAAGGGTATTGTTCCCATCAGGCGGTTTTATAGGCGTTAATCATTCCAGAGAAGCATGATGACAAAAAGCGTATTGAGATATGAGAGGGGCCATGGCGCTGAGCGAGGCTCAACCGGGCAGCAGTGATATCAACTATTAGCGCCTGCTTTTCTATTTGCTGCGCTTACCCTTGCAGAGGCTGTTGCTGCTGATGCGGCGGTGGGATTTAAGC
Source organism: Sansalvadorimonas sp. (assembly GCA_965221135.1). Taxonomy (GTDB): domain Bacteria; phylum Pseudomonadota; class Gammaproteobacteria; order Pseudomonadales; family Endozoicomonadaceae; genus Sansalvadorimonas. Next base: position 148,371 of record CBDCRZ010000103.1, on the reverse strand, counting down.
TTGCTGGATGTCTCGAAGTACCTGCCACAGCGGCAGGTGGTGTTCCGCTTGCCCTTGCAGAGGCTGTCGCTGCTGGCCCGGCGGTGGCATTCAAGCAAACTGGCCTTCTCGAAGCGCTGGCCACAGTCACAGGTGGTGTTCCGCTTGCCCTTGCAGAGACTGTCGCTGCTGCTCTGACGGTGGGACTGAAGCCGACCGGCCGTATCGAAGTGCTGGCCACAGTCACAGGTGGTGTTCCGCTTGCTCTTGCAGAGGCTGTCGCTGCTGCACCGGCGGTGGGACCGAAGCCGACTGACCGTATCGAAGTGCTGGCCACAGTCACAGGTGGTGTTCCGCTTGCCCTTGCAGAGACTGTCGCTGCTGCTCTGACGGTGGGAATTAAGCAGGCTGGCCGTATCGAAGTACTCGCCACAGCCACAGGTGGTATTCTGCTTGCCCTTGCAGAGGCTGTCGCTGCTGCTCTGACGGTGGGAATAAAGCAGGTTGGCCGTATCGAAGTGCTGGCCACAGTCACAGGTGGTTTTCCGCCTGCCCTTGCAGAGGGTGTCGCTGCTGCATCGCCGGTGGGACTGAAGCCGAATGACCGTGTCGAAGTGCAGGCCACAGCCGCAGGTGGTGTTCAGCTTGCCCCTGCAGAGGGGGGCGCTACGTCTCTCACGATGGCACCGAAGCCGCCTGACCGTATCGAAGCGCTGGCCACAATCGCAGGTGGTGTTCCGCTTGCCCTTGCAGAGGCTGTCGCTGCTGCCCTGACGGTGGGAACTAAGCAGGCTGGCCGTATCGAAGTGCAGGCCACAGCTGCAGGTGGTGTTTGGTTGCCCCCTGGGTGTTGATACAGATGCTATTTCAATGTCCCCTATCGGGCTATCGTAACCCTGGTCATCAGCCTCTGTTGACGGGGTGTCAGATTCAGATGGCTCTTTTTTAACAATGCTCCGACAGTGAATTTCCCAGGCTCTGATATCAGGGTTGTCAGGTAACATCAGCTCCTCCAGGCCGAGAACTGAGTCGCCTGTGACCATCACATCATCGTCCCATGACGGGGCAGCGGTTTTGTCGGGCGTTGCGAAGCAGACAGAGCCTTTGGCGCTGACATTCAGAGCATCCCCGACCTGTCTCGGGATCCTGACTCTGGCAGGTTTGTCAACGCCCTGACAGACCAGAGCGTGTTCTGGACCGGCTACACAGAATGTATCGCCCATAGGTTGAACAGCGGGGGAGGTTGTATGGATACGACCTGTTGAGAGGATATCGGTCATCTCTTCGCTGACGGGTAACACAAGAGTGCAGTGACCTTTTGTTTTCAAACCTGCCCCAAAAACAAGAGCAGGGGCAATAGCCAAGGCTAGCCAAAGAGCCCTGAATGTTATTAACGGCTGTAACACACCACCTTCCCTGATTCCATTGGATCTCACAGGCTAGCAGATGAACGGAAAAGGGTATTGTTCCCATCAGGCGGTTTTATAGGCGTTAAACATTCCAGAGAAGCATGATGACAAAAAGCGTATCGAGATATGAGAGGGGCCATGGCGCTGAGTGAGGCTCAACCGGGCAGCAGTGATATCAACTATTAGCGCCTGCTTTTCTATTTGCTGCGCTTACCCTTGCAGAGGCTGTTGCTGCTGAAGCGGCGGTGGGATTTAAGCTGCATGACCTTATTAAAGTTCTCACCACAGCCGCATATGGTGTTCAATTTTCCCTTGCAGACGCTATCGCTGCTGCCCTCGCGGTGGGAACTAAGCAGGCTGGGCGTGTCGAAGCTCCGGCCACAACCGCAGGTGGTGTTCCGCGTGCCTTTGCAGCGGCTGTCGCTGCTGCCCTGGCGGTGGGAATCAAGCAGGCTGACCGTATCGAAGTGCCGACCACAGTCACAGGTGGTGTTCCGCTTGCCCTTGCAGAGGCTGTCACTGCTGCCCCGGCGGTGGGAACCAAGCAGGCTCATGGTCGCGAAATTCTGACCACAGCCGCAGGTGGTGTTCCGCTTGCCCTTGCAGAGGCTGTCGCTGCTGCCCTGACGGTGAGATTGAAGCAGGTTGGCCGTATCGAAGTGCTGGCCACAGTCACAGGTGGTGTTCCGCTTGCCCTTGCAGAGGCTGTCGCTGCTGCCCCGGCGGTGAGATTTAAGCTTGCTGGATGTCTCGAAGTACCTGCCACAGCGGCAGGTGGTGTTCCGCTTGCCCTTGCAGAGGCTGTCGCTGCTGGCCCGGCGGTGGTATTCAAGCAAACTGGCCTTCTCGAAGCGCTGGCCACAGTCACAGGTGGTGTTCCGCTTGCCCTTGCAGAGACTGTCGCTACTGCTCTGACGGTGGGACTTAAGCCGACCGGCCTATCGAAGTGCTGGCCACAGTCACAGGTGGTGTTCCGCTTGCCCTTGCAGAGACTGTCGCTGCTGCTCAGACGGTGGGACTGAAGCCGACCGGCCGTATCGAAGTGCTGGCCACAGTCACAGGTGGTGTTCCGCTTGCTCTTGCAGAGGCTGTCGCTGCTGCACCGGCGGTGGGAGTGAAGCCGACTGACCGTATCGAAGTGCTGGCCACAGTCACAGGTGGTGTTCCGCTTGCCCTTGCAGAGGCTGTCGCTGCTGCTCTGACGGTGGGACTGAAGCCGACTGACCGTATCGAAGTGCCAGCCACAGTCACAGGTGGTGTTCCGCTTGCCCTTGCAGAGGCTGTCGCTGCTGCTCTGACAGTGGGAATTAAGCAGGTTGGCCGTATCGAAGTGCCGGCCACAGCCGCAGGTGGTGTTCAGCTTGCCCTTACAGAGGCTGTCGCTGCTGCTCTGACGGTGGGAATTAAGCAGGCTGGCCGTATCGAAGTGCTGGCCACAGCCACAGGTGGTGTTCCGCTTGCCCTTGCAGTGGCTGTCGCTGCTGCACCATCGGTGAGATTTAAGCTTACTGGGCGTCTTGAAGTACCTGCCACAGCCACAGGTCAAGTTTGGTTGCCCCCTGGGTGTTGATACAGATGCTATTTCAATGTCCCCTATCGGGCTATCGTAACCTTGGTCATCAGCCTCTGTTGACGGGGTGTCAGATTCAGATGGCTCTTTTTTAACAATGCTCCGACAGTGAATTTCCCAGGCCTTGATATCAGGGTTGTCAGGTAACAACAGCTCCTCCAGGCCGAGAACTGAGTCGCCTATGACTATCACATCATCGTCCCATGACGGGGGAACGGTTTTGCCGGGCGTTGCGGAGCAGGCAGAGCCTTTGGCGCTGACATTCAGTGCATCCCCGGCCTGTCTCGCAACCCTGACTCTGGCGGGGTTGTCAACACCCTGACAGGCCAGGGTGTGTTCTGGACCGGCTACACAGAATATATCGCCCATAGGTTGAACAGCGGGGGAGGCTGTATGGATACGAGCTGTTGAGAGGATTTCGGTCACCTCTTCGCTGACGGGTAACACAAGAGTGCAGTGACCTTTTGTTTTCAAACCTGCCCCAAAAACAAGAGCAGGGGGAATAGCCAAGGCTAGCCAAAGAGCCCTGAATGTTATCAACGGCTGTAACACACCACCTTCCCTGATTCCATTGGATCTCACAGGCTAGCAGATGATCGGAAAAGGGGTTGTTCCCATCAGGCGGTTTTATAGGCGTTGAACATTCCAGAGAAGCATGATGATAGAAAGCGTATCGAGATATGAGAGGGGTCATGGAGCTGAGCGAGGCTCAACCGGGCAGCAGTGATATCAACTATTAGCGCCTGCTTTTCTATTTGCTGCGCTTACCCTTGCAGAGGCTGTTGCTGCTGAAGCGGCGGTGGGAATAAAGCAGGGTCATCGTCGCGAAATTCTGACCACAGCCGCAGGTGGTGTTCCACTTGCCCTTGCAGAGGCTGTCGCTGCTGCTCTGACGGTGGGAATTAAGCAGGCTGACCGTATCGAAGTGCAGGCCACAGCCACAGGTGGTATTCTGCTTGCCCTTGCAGAGGCTGTCGCTGCTGCGCTGACGGTGGGAATAAAGCAGGCTGATCGTATCGAAGTGCTGGCCACAGTCACAGGTGGTGTTCCGCTTGCCCTTGCAGAGGCTGTCGCTGCTGCCCCGGCGGTGGGATTCAAGCAATCTGGCCGTATCGAAGCGCTGGCCACAGTCACAGGTGGTGTTCCGCTTGCTCTTGCAGAGACTGTCGCTGCTGCTCCGGCGGTGGGACTGAAGCCGACTGACCGTATCGAAGCGCTGGCCACAGTCACAGGTGGTCTTCCGCTTGCCCTTGCAGAGGCTGTCGCTGCTGCTCTGACGGTGGGAATTAAGCAGGCTGACCGTATCGAAGTGCTGGCCACAGTCACAGGTGGTGTTCTGCTTGCCCTTGCAGAGGCTGTCGCCGCTGCTCTGACGGTGGGAATTAAGCAGGTTGGCCGTATCGAAGTGCTGGCCACAGTCACAGGTGGTGTTCCGCTTGCCCTTGCAGAGGTTGTCGCTGCTGCCCTGACGGTGAGATCGAAGCAGGCTGGCCGAGTCGAAGCGCTGGCCACAGTCGCAGATGGTCTTCTGCTTGCCCTTACAGTGTCTGTCGCTGCTGTACCATCGGTGAGATTTAAGCTTACTGGGCGTCTTGAAGTACCTGCCACGGCCGCAGGTGGTGTTTCGTTGCCCCCTGGGTGTTGATACAGATGCTATTTCAATGTCCCCTGTCGGGCTATCGTAACCCTGGTCATCAGCCTCTGTTGACGGGGTGTCAGATTCAGATGGCTCTTTTTTAACAGTGCTCCGGCAGTGAATTTCCCAGGCCTTGATATCAGGGTTGTCAGGTAACAACAGCTCCTCCAGGCCGATAATTGATTCGCCTGTGACTATTACATCATCGTCCCATGACGGGGGAGCGGTTTTGCCGGGCGTTGCGGAGCAGGCAGAGCCTTTGGCGCTGACATTCAGTGCATCCCCGGCCTGTCTCGCGACCCTGACTCTGGCAGGTTTGTCAACACCCTGACAGATCAGAGCGTGTTCTGGACCGGCTACACAGAATGTATCGCCCATAGGTTGAACAGCGGGGGAGGCTGTATGGATACGAGCTGTTGAGAGGATTTCGGTCACCTCTTCGCTGACGGGTAACACAAGAGTGCAGTGACCTTTTGTTTTCAAACCTGCCCCAAAAACAAGAGCAGGGGCAATAGCCAAGGCTAGCCAAAGAGCCCTGAATGTTATCAACGGCTGTAACACACCACCATCCCTGATTCCATTGGATCTCACAGGCTAGCAGATGAACGGAAAAGGGTATTCTTCCCATCAGGCGGTTTTATAGGCGTTAAACATTCCAGAGAAGCATGATGACAAAAAGCGTATCGAGATATGAGAGGGGCCATGGCGCTGAGCGAGGCTCAACCGGGCAGCGGTGATATCAACTATTAGCGCCTCCTTTTCTATTTGCTGCGCTTACTCTTGCAGAGGGTGTTGCTGCTGACGCGTCGGTGGGATTTAAGCTGCCTGACCGTATTAAAACTCTCACCACAGTCGCATGTGGTGTTCAATTTTCCCTTGCAGACGCTATCGCTGCTGCCCTCGCGGTGGGAACTAAGCAGGCTGGGCGTGTCTAGCTCTGGCCACAACCGCAGGTGGTATTCTGCTTGCACTTGCAGAGGCTGTCGCTGCTGCTCCGGCGATGGGAATTAAGCAGGCTGGACGTATCGAAGTGCTGGCCACAGTCACAGGTGGTGTTCTGCTTGCCCCTGCAGAGGCTGTCGCTGCTGCCCTTGCGGTGGGAATTAAGCAGGTTGGCCGTATCGAAGTGCTGGCCACAGCCACAGGTGGTGTTCCGCTTGCCCTTGCAGAGGCTGTCGCTGCAGCCCTGGCGATGGGAATCAAGCAGGCTGACCATATCGAAGTGCTGGCCACAGTCACAGGTGGTGTTCCGCTTGCCCTTGCAGAGGCTGTCGCTGCTGCCCCGGCGGTGGGATTCAAGCAATCTGGCCGTATCGAAGCGCTGGCCACAGTCACAGGTGGTGTTCCGCTTGTTCTTGCAGAGGCTGTCGCTGCTGCTCCGGCGGTGGGACTGAAGCCGACTGACCGTATCGAAGCGCTGGCCACAGTCACAGGTGGTCTTCCGCTTGCCCTTGCAGAGACTGTCGCTGCTGCTCTGACGGTGGGAGTGAAGCCGACTGAACGTATCGAAGTGCTGGCCACAGTCACAGGTGGTGTTCCGCTTGCCCTTGCAGAGGCTGTCGCCGCTGCTCTGACGGTGGGAATTAAGCAGGTTGGTCGTATCGAAGTGCTGGCCACAGCCACAGGTGGTGTTCCGCTTGCCCTTGCAGAGGGTGTTGCTGCTGACGCTGCGGTGGGTATTAAGCAGGCTGACCGTATCGAAGTGCTGGCCACAGTCACAGGTGGTGTTCCGCTTGCCCTTGCAGAGGCTGTCGCTGCTGCTCTGACGGTGAGATTGAAGCCGACTCATCGTCGCGAAATTCTGACCACAATCGCAGGTGGTGTTCCGCTTGCCCTTGCAGAGGCTGTCGCTGCTGCCCCGGCGGTGGGAATTAAGCCGGCTGGCCGTATCGAAGTGCCGGCCACAGTCACAGGTGGTATTCCACTTGCCCTTGCAGAGGCTGTCGCTGCTGCCCCGGCGGTGGGAATTAAGCAGGCTGACCGTATCGAAGTGCCGGCCACAGTCACAGGTGGTGTTCCGCTTGCCCTTGCAGGCGCTGTCGCTGCTGCCCCGGCGGTGGGAATTAAGCAGGCTCATCGTCGCGAATTTCTGACCACAGCCGCAGGTGGTGTTTGGTTGCCCCCTGGGTGTTGATACAGATGCTATTTCAATGTCCCCTATCGGGCTATCGTAACCCTGGTTATCAGCCTCTGTTGACGGGGTGTCAGATTCAGATGGCTCTTTTTTAACAATGCTCCGACAGTGAATTTCCCAGGCTCTGATATCAGGGTTGTCAGGTAACATCAGCTCCTCCAGGCCGATAATTGATTCGCCTGTGACCATCACATCATCGTCCCATGACGGGGGAGCGGTTTTGCCGGGCGTTGCGGAGCAGACAGAGCCTTTGGCGCTGACATTCAGAACATCCCCGGCCTGTATTGGGATCCTGACTCTGGCAGGTTTGTCAACGCCCTGACAGATCAGAGCGTGTTCTGGACCGGCTACGCAGAATGTATCGCCCATAGGTTGAACAGCGGGGGAGGTTGTATGGATACGACCTGTTGAGAGGATATCGGTCACCTCTTCGCTGACGGGTAACACAAGGGTGCAGTGACCATTTGTTTTCAAACCTGTACCAAAAACAAGAGATGGGGCAACAGCCAGAGCCAGCCAAAGAGCCCTGAATGTTATCAACGGCTGTAACACACCACCTTCCCTGATTCAATTGGATCTCACAGGCTAGCAGATGAACGTGTTCCCATCAGGCGGTTTTATAGGCGTTGAAGATTCCAGAGAAGCATGATGACAAAAAGCGTATCGCGATATGAGAGGGGTCATGGCGCTGAGTGAGGCTCAACCGGGCAGCAGTGATAGGAACTATTAGCGCCCCTTTTCTATTTGCTGCGCTTACCCTTGCAGAGGCTGTTGCTGCTGCCCCGGCGGTGGGATTTAAGCTGGATGGCCGTGTCAAAGTGCAGGCCACAGTCGCAGGTGGTGTTCCGCTTGCCCTTGCAGAGGCTGTCGCTGCTGCCCTGACGGTGGGATTCAAGCAATCTGGCCGTATCGAAGTACTGGCCACAGCCACAGGTGGTATTCCGCTTGCCCTTGCAGAGGCTGTCGCTGCTGCCCCGGCGATGGGAGTTAAGCAGGCCGGACGTATCGAAGTGCTGGCCACAGTCACAGGTGGTGTTCCGCTTGCCCTTGCAGAGGCTGTCGCTGCTGCACCGACGGTGGGATTCAAGCATCTGACCGTATCGAAGCACTGGCCACAGCCGCAGGTGGTGTTCCGCTTGCTCTTGCAGAGGCTGTCGCTGCTGTTCTGACGGTGGGAATAAAGGAGGCTGGCCGTATCGAAGTGCTGGCCACAGTCACAGGTGGTGTTCCGCTTGCTCTTGCAGAGGCTGTCGCTGCTGCACCGGCGGTGGGAATCAAGCAGGTTGACCGTATCGAAGTGCTGGCCACAGTCACAGGTGGTGTTCCGCTTGCCCTTGCAGAGGCTGTCGCTGCTGCTCCGGCGGTGGGAGCTAAGCTGGCTCATCGTCGCGAAATTCTGACCACAGCCGCAGGTGGTGTTTCGTTGCCCCCTGGGTGTTGATACAGATGCTATTTCAATGTCCCCTGTCGGACTATCGTAACCCTGGTCATCAGCCTCTGTTGACGGGGTGTCAGATTCAGATGGCTCTTTTTTAACAATGCTCCGACAGTGAATTTCCCAGGCCTTGATATCAGGGTTGTCAGGTAACAACAGCTCCTCCAGGCCGAGAACTGAGTCGCCTGTGACTATCACATCATCGTCCCATGACGGGGTGGCAGTTTGGTCGGACGTTGCGAAGCAGACAGAGCCTTTGGCACTTATATTAAGAGCATCCCCATTCTGTCTCGGGATACTGGCTCTGGCAGGTTTGTCAACGCCATGACAGGCCAGGGCGTGTTCTGGACCGGCTGTGCAGAATGTATCGCCCATAGGTTGAACAGCGGGGGAGGTTGTATGGATACGACCTGTTGAGAGGGTATCGGTCACCTCTTCGCTGTCGGGTAACACAAGAGTGCAGTGACCTTTTGTTTTCAAACCTGTACCAAAAACAAGAGCAGGGGCAATGGCCAGGGCCAGCCAAAGAGCTCTGAATGTTATTAACGGCTCTAGCACACCAATTTCTCTGATTCCATTCGGATTCACAGGCTAGCAGATGATCGGAAAAGGGTATTGTTCCCATCAGGCGGTTTTACAGGCGTTGAACATTTCAGAGAAGCATGATGACAAAAAGCGTATCGAAATATGAGGGGGGATCCTGGCGCTGAGTGAGGCTCAACCGGGCAGCAGTGATATCAACTATTAACGCCTCCTTTTCTATTTGCTGCGCTTACTCTTGCAGAGGCTGTTGCTGCTGAAGCGGCGGTGGGATTTAAGCAGGCTCATCGTCGTGAAATTCTGACCACGGCCGCAGGTGGTGTTCCGCTGCCCCCCGGGTGTTGATACAGATGCTGTTTCAATATCCCCTATCGGGCTATCGTAACCCTGGTCATCAGCCTCTGTTGACGGGGTGTCAGATTCAGATGGCTCTTTTTTAACAATGCGCCGACAGTGAATTTCCCAGGCTCTGATATCAGGGTTGTCAGGTAGCATCAGCTCCTCCAGGCCGAGAACTGAGTCGCCTGTGACTGTCACATCATCGTCCCATGACGGGATAGAGGATTTACCGGGCGTTACGGAGCAGACAGAGCCCTTAGCGCTGACATTCAGTGCATCCCCGACCTGTCTTGTGGTCATGGCTCTGGCAGGCTTGTCAACGCCCTGACAGACCTGAGTGTGTTCTGGACCGGCTACACAAAATGTATCGCCCATAGACAGCGGGGGAGGTTGTATGGATACGACCTGTTGAGAGGATATCGGTCACCTCTTCGCTGACGGGTAACGCAAGAGTGCAGTGACCTTTTGTTTTCAAACCTGTAACGCTCGAAAGGTAACGGTATAACCTGCTTTTGGTCACATTTAAAACGGTGGTTTCCGGGCATTCAGTTTGCGAGGCAAAGAAAAAGTTGCAGGAGAATTCTCTCTGGTATGTACGGCCTGCAACTTCAAAAAAATGGTGAGGGCAGGAATGGCGGGAGTAATCCGCTTAAAAAGTGAGAGCAGGTTGCTATATGCGGCTTAAAGGCAAGGGAAAAAGCCGAATTAGGGAAATAGGTCAAAACCCGGCTTCTTCACCTTAAAAACAGGTTAAATTTTAACCGTTTCATTTCTTAAGAAACGTCTGGTTGCTTTAGTGGCTTACGTCTCGGTCAGGCTCCTGGTCGGATGAATCAGAGGAGGGTTGAGGCTCATCATTAATGATCTTATCGCAGTGCCTGACTATACTTCGAACCATAATATCATCCATCGTATCTTTGGCTCCGGGTGCAAGATAAGCACTCATATTTTTAATATAATGATTTTCTTCATCATTATTCGTTTCATAACTCCATAACTCCAGACCGGTTTCTTCCCTGTCGACGGTTTTCAATAAACTGAAAGGGTAAGCCGTCGTCTTGGATCGGTATTGAATCACATAGGTTTGTACCGGCAGTTTGTTCTTCGGTGATGGAAACGACAAACCCTGCTCGTTTATCTCCGATTTAGTAATTACCCGTAGAGTATTATAATAATCAAAAACCAGATGACCCGCTGATACATACTTCGCCACAGCTCTTATCTCTGGGTCGGTATTGGCGTGAGAGAAGTAGACATCATACTGACAACTGACTTCAAAATTCTCACGATCCAAAGGGTTCAGGCGAACAGATTCAGCACTTGCGTTAACAGAAAATAGCGCTGCTATTGCCCATAAACACAGAATACACAACCATCCTTTTACTATTTGGCTTTTCATAACAAACTGTTTCATAATCAATTCCTTTTGTAACAATAAAATAAGCTATCAGTAGTAATTGACCCGATAAGCTGTTAGCAAGTTCCCACATATTACCTAACAAGACTGTAAGCAGCTTTGTACACAGTACGTGTTGGTGGTATGCAAAATGTCGCGGAAAACCTTACTGCTCCAGCGATTCATAAAAATCACGATTCCCGCGCTACTGCCGGCTTTTAGAGGTTTACCAACATTTATTGTTAACAGAGCCACTGCAAGCAGAGTTAACAAGTAACAGTGGTTCCGGGTTACCCCTGCGGCACCTTATGTATTCCTTTTGCTGCTGTGTTTGAATAATCAGACTCCATTACCATAATGACAATAATAACCGGTAGAGCAGGTCTGAAAATGAGACTTCTTTTCTTTAGTTGTCAGAAGTATGAGCGCGCAGTGTTTGAACCACTGCTGATCTCTGGTCATGTTATCTGGCAGGAAGCCCACCTCGATAGGCACACTGTGAAACTCGCAGACGGTTTTGATGCTGTCTGTGTGTTCGTCAATGACCAGCTCGACCGCCCGGTGCTGGAACAGCTGGCTCGTGGCGGTGTGAAGTTGATAGCCCTGCGTTGTGCCGGTTTCAATAATGTAGACCTTGCCGCGGCTGAAGATCTGGGGTTGACGGTGGTGCGGGTGCCAGCCTACTCACCAGAAGCTGTCGCGGAACACACCCTTGCGCTGATCCTCACTTTAAATCGCAAAGTGCATAAAGCCTGGAACCGTATTCGTGATGGTAATTTTCATCTCACAGGGTTGCTGGGTTTCAACCTGCACGGCAAAACAGTGGGTTTGGTCGGGTTAGGCCGTATTGGTCTGGCACTCGCCAAAATCCTTAAGGGTTTTGGTATGCAGGTGTATGCGTTTGACCCTGGCCTGAGGTCGGAAGACGTTCAGACCTGTGGAATAAAGCCCTGTTCACTGGAAGAGCTATATAGGGACTCCGATATTATCAGCCTGCATTGCCCTTTGAATGAACATACCCATCACATGATTAATGCACGGTCTCTTGCGGCTATGAAGCCGGGTGTGATGCTGATCAACACCAGTCGGGGTGCGCTGGTAGACACCGTTGCGGTGATAGATGCATTGAAAAGCTGTCATCTGGGTTATCTGGGTATGGACGTTTATGAGCAGGAGGGTGATCTGTTCTTTCGAGATCTGTCTGAGGAGGTTATTCAGGATGATATCTTTCAGCGGCTGCTAACATTCCCGAATGTAGTGATTACCGGCCACCAGGGCTTTTTTACCTATGAGGCGCTGGAGGCTATAGCTCATACAACCTGCGATAATATGCGAGAGTTTGAACAGACCGGGCAGTGTGGGAACAGTGTTGATTCAACGCATTTAAAATAACACCAGAAACAAAAAGGGCAGGCCCCCTAATTCAGCCTGCCTTTTGTTTTATAGAGAACAAGCTTCAGAGAACAAGTTTCAGAGAACAAGAGCCTCGCCCCGGTTAAACACTTCCATATCTCCAGCCGCCATCGTCATCCACTGCTCATCATCCGTGAGCGGCAGAGTCGCAATCACAGTGACAATATCATTGGGTGTGGTTTCCTGGTGGAAGTCCACTGTCACATCAGCATCTTTCAGTGACGCTTCTGTAAACGGCGCGCGACGGGTAATCCAGCAGAGCTTGGTGGAGCAGTAACAGCCCAGGTCTTTGCCATCTGTGAGCAGCATATTAAACACACCCATGGTTCTCATCTCATCACAGAGCTTGCGGATAAAGCGCCACAGGGTTTCAGGGCGCCTGGGTGGTTTCGTATATTTTGTGCGTACCTGGTCCATCAGCCAGCAGAAGGCATGCTCACTGTCGGTTGAGCCGACAGGCTGATAAAACGTCAGCTTGCGTTGTTTAATACCTTTCAGCTGACCATTGTGGGCAAAGGTCCAGTAGCGGCCCCAGAGCTCACGGGTAAACGGGTGGGTGTTCTCCAGGCAAACACGACCGGCATTGGCCTGGCGAATATGGCTGATCACTGTTTCGCTTTTAATCGGGTAACTGCGAACAAGATCGGCAATGGCAGATTTACAGCCAGGGTCAGGGTCACGAAAGTCCCGAATACCCTTGCTGTCATAAAATGAGATGCCCCAGCCATCACGATGAGGGCCGGCCGGGCCGCTGCGTTGAATCAGGCCGGTAAAACTAAAAACAATATCTGTGGGAGTGTTGGCACTCATACCCAGCAGTTCACACATACTTGGTCTCTCTTAGCCAGGTGGTTCAGGCCGGTGTGTGTTTCGGTGTGTGGCGGTTACCTTTCTTGCTTTCAGGCCGGGTGTTGTCTGTTTTCGGGGAGAGCTTCCTGCTCCGAAAGAAAATGAGCTTGATCAGGGTCGCTACAGCCAAAGCACCAACAACCAGAATACCATTGCGGGTTATAGCCTCGGGGCCATTGGTCAAACCATCATAAAGTGCGGCCAGAAGAGCAGGTGAGAGCCACTGTTCACCCTGGTTGGTAATCCCGGGTATCAATATAGCCACTGAGGCCCAGAGCCGGAGCCAGCTGGCCAGAGTTGGATTGAGGGGGCGGGTCATACGCCACCATACGGCCAGGCAGCCGATAGCAGCGGTGCAATAGATAGTCCAGGCGATCAGGTACTGGGTCAGGGTCATGGGCTCAACAAATTCTATTCAAACGAAAGCCCATTGTACTTGTTTGCCATTGTGATTTCACTGCTGATGCCTGCCTTTTCAGGGTGAAAGCCCAGAGCTTTCAATAGAGTGTTTCGCTATAATTGCGCCCTTTGCTTGCCAGTCCGGCTACAACCCGCCTTGTTATAGCCAGTTCTGCCATAAATAGTTAAGGACCAGCCGAGTCTATGGATGATTCCCGTTTTACCCTGCCAGCCCAGCCACCAGTTGCCCGCAAGCAGCCGGAAGTTATTGAAGATCTTCATGGTCAAGGGCGTCAGGATGATTATCGCTGGCTGGAAGATCGGGAAAACCCGGAGGTCAAGGCCTGGCTGGAGCAGGAGAATGTCTATACCGAAGAGGCTATGGCTGGTACCAGAGCCTTGCAGGAGACTCTCTACCAGGAGATGAAAGCCCGGCTGAAAGAAGATGATGAATCCCTGCCGTACCAGTGGCATGGCTATGAATATTTCAGCCGTACCCTTAAGGGGAAAAGCTATGTCCAGCACTTCCGAAAGGCCCTGCCTGTAAAAGGTGCAGGAAAGGGAGTCAAAGAAGAACTGCTGTTCGATGGCAATGCCGAAGCCGAAGGTCATGACTATTTTGACCTGGGCCTGCTGGCCGTCAGTCCCGACAACCAGTTACTGGCCTGGGCGGAAGATTTTGCCGGGGATGAAAGCTGGACTCTGAAAATCCGCAACCTTGCCACCGGCGGGGAGTTTTCTGATGTTCTCACCGGTTGTTCTGCCAATCTGGTCTGGGCCGCCGACAGCCGTTCCTTCTGGTATGTCAAGCAGGATAAAAACTTCCGTCCCTGGCAGCTCTGCCACCATACTCTGGGTACAGACTCTGCTGAAGATAAAACCCTTCTTGAGGAAGCGGACGAGCGGTTCTTCCTCTCCGCGTACCCCGATAGAACGGAAACCCTTCTATTTGTCGAGCTATCCAGCACCGATACCACCGAATGCTTTACCGGCAGCCTGGCCGCTGATGACCTGACGCTGGCTATGATGCGCCCCCGGAAAACAGGGCAAGAGTATTATCCGGACTCCGACGGTCACAAGCTCTACATCCGCACCAATGATAAGGGCATGAACTATCGGTTGGTCACAGCTGACTTTGACACGCCTGATCAATGGCAGGAGCTGTTGCCTCACCGTGACACAGTGACCTTCGAAGATTTTGAACTCTTCCCTGACTATCTGGTGCTGTTTGAACGGGAGAATGGCCTGATTCAGGTACGTATTCGCAAAGACAACGGTGAAACCCAAACCCTGAACTTCCCCGATGAGGCCTGGTGTGTGGGTGGTTGTGACAATGCCGAATACCCTATTGAAGGGCAGGCAGGTTTTCTGCGTCTGGAGTATGAATCCCTGAACCGTCCGGCGTCTGTACTGGATGTGGATCTGGAAACTGGCGAGCAGACCCTGCGTCGACAGATGCCGGTTCTGGGCGGCTTCGACCCGGATGCCTATGAAACCCGCCGGTTAATGGTGCCCAGCCATGATGGCGTGCTGGTGCCACTCAGTGTTGTTGGCCGCAAAGAGAGCTTTGCCCAGCCAGCACCGATGCTAATGACAGGTTACGGTGCCTATGGCATGAGTGAAGACCCTTACTTTGCCCGGGGTCGCCTGAACTTGTTGGACAGAGGCCTGCTGTTTGCCATTGCCCATGTGCGGGGCGGGGCAGACCTTGGTGAATCCTGGTATCGGGATGGCCGTCGCCTGAACAAGAAGAACAGCTTCCATGACTTTGTAGCCTGTGGCCGTTATCTGCAGGAACAAGGCTTGTGTCACCCGCAAAAGCTGGTGATTTCCGGCGGCAGTGCTGGTGGTTTGCTGATGGGCGCTTCCCTGAATCTGGCTCCTGAATTGTTTGCCGGAGCGGTTTTGGATGTGCCGTTTGTGGATGTTCTGACTACTATGCAGAACCCTGACCTGCCTTTGACTGTGACAGAGTATGACGAGTGGGGTGATCCGTTGGAAGAAGAGGTGTTCCGTTACATTTCAGAATACTCTCCTTACGACAATATTCAGCCTTACGACAATATTCAGCCTTACGACACTATTCAGCCTTCCGACACTCAAACCGGTGCTTATCCTCCACAGCTGGTGCTGGGTGGGTTAGAGGATCGTCGGGTGCAGTACTGGGAGCCAGCCAAGTGGGTGGCCAAAATGCGGGATGTGCAAAACCCCCGTGGTCCTGTTCTGCTAAAAACCCAGATGGGGGCCGGACACCTTGGAGTGTCAGGGCGCTATGAGGCGATGAAAGAGGCGGCTTTCGAGCAGGCCTTTATTTTAACCGTAACAGGAGTAGGTACCTGTTAAGGAGATGTTAACGTGATCTACACGCTTGATGGGCTGGCTTTTCTCTGGATGCTGATGCTCTGGCTGGGATACACACTGTTTGCTAACTATCAAGCGCGTAACCACTCCTGTCTGGCTTCGGTATTGAAAATGTATCGCAAGCAGTGGGTGATGCGTATGCTCACCCGCGTCAGCCGTATTGCCGACGCTAACCTGCTTAACCAGCTGCGCAGCAGTGTCAGCTTCTTTGCTTCGACCACCATGTTGATAGTGGCGGGGCTGGTTACTGGCATGGCGGCTTCTGATCAGGGCGTGGCCATTCTTTCACATCTGCCTCTTTCTGCCACGGCCACCCGGGAACACTGGGAATATAAAATTATGGTGATGATCGCCATATTTATTTATGCCTTCTTTGAGTTCTCCTGGTCTCTGCGGTTATACAACTATGTTGCAGTACTGTTCGGCAGTGCTCCACTGCCGGAAGAGGTAGAAGAAGTCCCCGGTCGCAGTGAAGCCTTTTCCGAAACAGCATCCCGTACTATCTCTCTTGCTGCCAAGCATTTTAACTACGGACTGCGGGCCTATTATTTTGGATTGGCGACACTGGTCTGGTTTGTGACGGTCTGGTGTTATCTGGCTTTGGTTACCGGTGTCGTATTGATGTTGTACCGGCGGGAGTTCCATTCCAAGGCGTTAAAAACGCTGTCTTTTAGCCCAACTGGGAAGTAAATCAGGATGGTTTTCCCTTGCCTGTGGGTAAGGGAAGTGTGTTATAAGAACGGTTGTTAAATGCCTGTTCAATTATAAAAGCTATAACACCATGACCAATCCTTTGCCCGATGACGGTATGATTTTGCAGGCGGCCCGGCAATTCCTGTCGATATTGCCCCACTGCAATTTTCTGAATATGTCTGTTGTTTCAGCGGACCGCACAGGTCTGACCCTCGAACTTCCCTGGAGTGCTGACATAGTCGGTAACCGGGAGACTAATGTGATCCACTCCGGTGTTGTGACCACTTTGATGGATACCGCCTGCGGCATCTCTGTGATTACCGTACTGCCCAGGCCGGAAGGGTGCCCGACCCTCGATCTGCGTATTGACCATATGGGCAAGCCTGAACCTCACAAACCATTGTATGCGACGGCCGAAGCTTATCGTATCACCCGTAATATCATCTTTACCCGTGGTACAGCCTGGCAGGATTCACCGGACAAGCCTCTGGTGAACTGTGTCGCTGCCTTTATGCGTCTGGATAAAGGCTTTCCTGTCACGAAAAAGGATGCCGAAGCTATGGAACAAGTCTGGGAGGTATCCCCATGAGTCTGGTTGCCGCACTGGAAAAGGTGAGTGATACTGCACAGCTAAATACCCTGATTGAAACGATTCCCTATGCGCGCCTGATAGGCATGCAGGGGCAGCTGATGGGTGACGATGTTCATTTTATTCTGCCTCCGGCGAAAACCAATATTGGTAACCCCATGTTGCCGGCGATTCATGGTGGAGTGATCGGTGGATTTATGGACACAGCAGCGGTGATTCATTTAATGCTGCTGATGGATAAGCCAAAGATACCAGCCATTATCGACTTCTCTCTGGACTATGTTCGCACGGGTCAGTTGCGGGAAACCTACGCGGAATGTCAGGTGCACCGCCAGGGACGCCGGGTGGCGAATGTCTCGATTAATGCCTGGCAGACCCAGCGTGATAAGCCGATTGCCACAGCCCGGGCGCACTTTTTGTTGTAAGGAATAGTTTGTGGAGAGCCTGACTTCGGTCGTCATTCTGTTTGTGTACATGTTTCTGGGATGGGGCGGGCGACGCACACTTCTCTCCGCCGATATGATGGTCGGGCTGAACCGCTTTGTGTATTACTTTGCGGTGCCTGCGCTGTTGTTTCATGCGGGCAGTGAGCTGGCACTCTCTGAGCTGTTTCAACCCCTGCCACTGGCAGCGCTGCTGGTGGCTTCTCTGTTAACAGCGGTCATTACCATAGCCGTTTGTCGTTCGATGTTTCGCTGTCGGGATGGGGCCGGCCTCACCGCCCGTGCACTCAATGCCACCTTTGCCAACTATGCCTATATGGGTATTCCTGTGGTCACAGCACTGCTGGGGGATGATGGTTATGGCCCGATGATTGCCATCATCCTCACCGGCAACCTTGTGGTCATTGGTACGGCGCAGGTGTGTTTGCAGAGTTTTGGCGAGGCAAAAGGAACAGCAGAGCAGAGTCTCTGGCAGCGTACGGGTACTGTTGTCGTTGAATCGTTATTGAAGAGCCCCGTCTTTCTGTCTACTGTGGCCGGTCTTCTCTTTTCACATTCAGGGCTGGTATTGCCTGATATAGCTAACCAGGTTGTTATCAGTTTTGGCGGCATGACCGTGCCTTTGGCTCTGTTCTGTCTGGGGGCAGGGTTAAGCTTTCGTCCCACCGGTGCGTCTTCCCTGGAGCTGGGCTGGCTGATTTTGCTGAAGTTGTTTGTGCACCCGGCGCTGACCTGGGGCGTTCTGATTCTTTTTGGCGTGACCGGCAGCATCTGGCCTGTCGCTCTTGTGGTTATGACATCTCTGCCTACCGGGGCGCTGGCCTATGTGGTGACGGCTCATTATGGAAGATTTGCTGAAGAAACCACTCTGGTGATTACTCTTTCCAGTTTGTTATCGTTACTGACCCTGCCTCTATGGATTGCTCTTACAGGGGCTGGCTGATTGATGCCTGCTGGCAGATAAGATTGTGAATTTCTTACCTTTATCCCCTTGAAAAGCCAAAACGCCATCCCCATCTTCGGTGTATCAAACATTTTTAACCCTTATTTGATATTTTCGAGGAACCACTGAACCATGACCACTGAAACACAAAAAGAAACACTTGGCTTTCAGACAGAAGTGAAGCAGCTGCTTCATCTGATGATTCACTCCCTGTACTCCCATCCGGAAATCTTCCTGCGTGAGCTGGTGTCTAACGCCAGTGATGCCGCTGACAAGCTGCGTTACGAAGCACTGCACGATACCACGCTGCTGGGCAATGACCCGAACCTGGAAATCCGCATCGGCTTTGATGAAGAGACCAAGACGGTCACCATCACCGATAACGGCATCGGTATGAATCGTGAAGATGTGATTGCCAATCTGGGCACCATCGCCAAATCCGGTACCGCTGACTTTGTTAAGAACATGACCGGCGACCAGAACCATGACTCCCAGCTGATTGGTCAATTTGGTGTTGGTTTCTACTCCGCGTTTATCGTGGCTGATAAGGTGCGCGTAGAAACCCTGAAAGCTGGTGAATCTGAGGCGATTGCCTGGGAGTCCGACGGTTCCGGCGAGTTCACTCTTGAGCCTTCCGAAAAGACCACTCGTGGTACCCGTATCACCCTGTTCCTGAAAGACGACCAGAAACAGTTTGCCAATGGCTGGCAGCTGCGCTCTGTGATCCGTAAGTACTCTGATCATATTTCTCTGCCCATTCTGATGGTGAAGGATGAAATGCCTTCTGGGGAAGAGGGAGAAGAAGACAAGAAGGAAGACAAGGCTCCAGAGTGGGAAACCGTAAACACGGCCAAAGCTCTGTGGACCCGCAGCCGCAGTGATGTTTCTGATGACGAGTACAAAGAATTCTACCGTCATATCAGCCACGACTACTCCGACCCACTGAAGTGGAGTCATAACTCAGTTGAAGGCAAGCTGGAATACACCAGCCTGCTGTACATTCCTGGCAAAGCGCCAATGGATCTGTACAACCGTGAAATGGACCGCGGTCTGAAGCTGTTTGTTCAGCGTGTATTTATCATGGACAAGGCAGAAGAGTTCCTGCCTATGTACCTGCGTTTCATCAAGGGTGTGCTGGATACTAACGATCTGTCGTTGAATATCTCCCGTGAGATTCTGCAGAAAGATCCGCAGGTCGACAGCATGCGTACGGCACTGACCAAGCGTGTTCTGGATATGCTCACCAAGCTGGCCAAGAACGATGCAGACACTTACCAGTCCTTCTGGAAAGAGTTTGGCCAGGTTCTGAAAGAAGGTCCGGGCGAAGACTTCTCAAACAAAGAGAAGGTTGCCAGGCTGCTGCGTTTCTCCAGCTCTGAAGAAGCCAGGGCTGAACAGACGGTTTCTCTGGAAGACTACGTTAATCGTATGTCTGAGGGTCAGGACAAGATCTATTATGTGACGGCTGAAACATTCAATGCTGCCAAGAGCTCTCCACATTTGGAAGTGTTCCGCAAGAAGGGTCTTGAAGTGTTGCTGATGTCTGACCGCATCGACGAATGGCTGATGTCTCACCTGAACGAGTTCGACGGCAAACAGTTCGAAGATATTGCCCGCGGTGATCTTGACCTGGGCAAGCTGGACTCCGAAGAAGAGAAGAAAGCACAGGAAGACGTTGAGAAGCAGAGCGAAGATCTGGTCAAACGCATCCAGGAAGTCCTGAAGGACGAAGTTGAGTCAGTACGTGTGACTCACCGTCTGACCGGTTCTCCAGCCTGTCTGGTGGTGGGTGCCAATGATATGGGCGCCCAGATGCGCCGGATGATGGAAGCGGCAGGTCAGGCGGTGCCTGATGCCAAGCCGATTTTCGAGATCAACCCTGAGCACCCACTGATCAACCGTCTGGACAACGAAGCCGACGAAGATCGCTTTGCCGAGCTGGGCAAGGTGTTGTTCGATCAGGCCCGCCTGGCCGAAGGTGGCCAACTGGATGACCCGGGTGCCTATGTTCAGCGTCTGAACAAGCTGCTACTGGAGCTGTCTGGCTCCTGATCAGCTGATCGGGACTTAATGTCCCGGTAAGGCTGTTTTAGCAAAATAAAGCCGCTTTTCCTTGATCGGAATGGCGGCTTTTTGTCGTTTAAAGGCGATGGCTTCGTCAGGCTTTCTCTTAGCCTCTATAGTGCTCAGAAGGTGTATAGGCGCAAAGGGAGCGGCGCTATGGGGCTTTTGGAGTCCGGTGCTTATGTTGGCATCACGCAAACCTGTATTGATATTAAAGAGCGGTCAGACGGTTCTTTTGAACGGGTGAAATCCGAAGTATTTAATCGCAAGGTTTCGCAGCTCTCTGCCAGTGAAAAAAACCGGTTCGGTAAGTTTCTCAACAAAATACATGTTGCTGAAACAGCGCTGGGAATCAGGGAAACCCGCTCGTATGAAACCTGGGGTGAACTCACTACAAGCCCGGCTTATCTGTTTAAGAATTGTGCCGAGGATCTTGAGCTCCATATAGGGGGCGACTTATCCGATCAGCTTAAGCAGGCGACAGACGATATGCTCGCGCTCCTGAACAGAAGTGATATTTCAGAAGAGGTTGCTCAAGAAGCCCTGAGTGGGATCCAAACCGAATTAGGGCTTACATTACGCCGCAATTCAGGCTCAGAAGGTGCCCGGTACGTAGAGGGTGCGCTGGATAATTTCAAAAAATCACCGGTGTTACTGCGTTCAGATTCCCTTGGTTCCAGTACATCCGAGGATGATGGCAGCGGCTATGACACAGCCCCTGAAGACTTCATTGAGCAGGGGCAGGATGCCCAGAGTGACGCTGGGGGGCTTTCTTCACTAGACCGGGACATGAGTGAGCTTCTTGCAGAGATGTCCGATGATGAGCTGGAGAGTGATGAAGAGAACGATTCGGGGCTGGATCTTGATGATGAGCAGCCTGAAACGATGATCAGCCAGGCTCCACCAATGTTTATTCCCCCAGAACCACCGCCACAGCTGGCCGTTGAGAGAAAGCCAGAACCAGAAGCCGATCCAGCATCAATTGTACCTGTCACTGTTGTGCCTCCCCGGAGTATTCCTGGGCAGGAGGAGCAGACTCTTGTGCAACAAGAAGAGCTGAGATCTTCTCAGCTGAACTCTCCTCAGGAAGAGCGGTTGGAAGAGAATCAGGCAATAACATTGTTCGAACAGGCTCAACAGGTGCAGCAGGCTCGGGAGCCTGATGTTCAGGAGCCAGAGCTTCATACTCCGGCCGAACCAGGCCAGACACCAGATATCACTGAATTTAACATCACACCGGAAAGAGGTTTCATTCAGTCTGATCTGAATATTTATCGTGAAGCCCTGGCGGATTGGCCGGGTCAGGAGGCTATCGATGCTGTGTACGCATTCGATTATATTCAGGGCATTGGAGGTCCGGTCGGGCACATAATCGTGAAAGATATATCTGCGCAGGAGTTTAAAATGTTGGTTGAGAACCAGCAGTTTACACCTGATATTATCCCACGTTGTTACACCGAGCCCTTTGCTGTAAGGGCAAAGCTGAGTAAGTGGCTGGATCAAAACAGGCCTGTGCCTGAAGTGCCTGAAGTCCTGAAGATCCTAAAGAGTCTAAAAAGTCTAAAGAGCCTGCAGTGTATGAAAAAGAACAACTTGAGGCGCAAGTATCTCGTACGTATAAAGTGGCAGGGGTGGATATTCTTGCTGTAAACGTTTTGTCAAATCATGACGTATCAACGCAACAGGCTCTGAAAGCCTGGGGTGGTGTGTACTACTTGAGCCAGCCCGCTTTTGCCGATCGTTTTCAGTTGTTACAGCGTTTGAATGATGTCTCTTTCCGCCAGAGCATACCTAAATACACGGTGGAAGAGTTGGCGCATATTGATAAAAGCGGTCTGCTTGATTTTTATCTTCCCGATGGCGGTGAGAGTTCTGATTTTGCAATCGGCAATATTGCTAATAAGTTACAGAATGATGTGATTGCCTACCGGCTGCGTAAAGTAAAACAGCCTCAAGGTCCCGCTCTTCGCAACTGGGGTGTGACCTGCTGGGTGAACGGTGCAGTGAACAGCCTGATGCAGGTTCTGACTCCTGGTGATTTGGCTTTTCTGAAGGCGCAGACCTATATCAACATCTATGGTCAGCAGGATACTCACCGGGAAGCTGTGCGCGACACGGTCGTGGCATTTGCTGAAGCCTATCAGCGTATTACCTCCGGGCAGGTTCAACCCCATAATCTGGCCGGCTATCAAAAACAATTAATGAAAGTGCTTTATGTGGCAGGGCGTGCTCACAATTCCACAGCACCAGTGCTTGGCGATCTGTTCAAGAGAGAAATTCCTAATGTGCAGATGGATGCCAATGATCTGATGCGCAGTCTTTGTATGATGCTGGGGCTGGAGCAACACGCGCCTATGAAGGTGGATCTGGTACATAAAGTGACCAGTGATTTCGACGGAAAACAGATGCAGCGTCGTATGGGCCCCTCGGAAGCGCAGCCTTTGATTTATCTTCACGTCACCACAAAATCCGATCAGCAGGGGGAGTCCTCGCTGTCTATGGCGGCCAGCTTTAAGTCCCATAACCAGGGTGACATGGTGAAGGCTGAGAATGAGTGGTATTCCGACCAGTTTGAGCAGCAGGGCGTGGGTATAGATACCTGGTATCCCCTGTTTATGAAGCAGAAAAATATACCTGAGCATGAAGTTTTGAGATCTGAGCTTCTGACCGCTGGAAAATCCCGAGCTGACTGTTATCGGCTGCATGCGCAGCAATGGAATGAACAGGTCAATAAAGAGAAAGGCACCGTCAATAGCGATTATGTGTTCGTGAAGTTGCCAGGCCGGCAAAGTTACGCCTTGAGGGCTGATCCGGACCACTTCAGGAACTTTATCGTCACTCTGGGTCTGTTCGAATACACCAATGGGTGCACGCTAAAACGAGGCGACGAAGTGGCTGAGACTTTTAAGAATGGTGGCGATCCTCTCACCGTGACGCTGGAAGACATGCAAGGCAAGCCGTTTACCGTGAATGCCAAGTTAAAGAGCCTGGTCTGCCATCAGGGCGGACTTAATGGGGGGCATTATATAACGATCTCGTTCAGCCCTAATGGCAAAACCCTGGTGCAGGATGATGAAGTGGTTCTGGAGCTAAAGGATTACCTGGATCATAAACATCCCGGAAAACGCCATGATTTTACTGATGCGGATGATTACCGGGTGTTGTTGGGCGAATTTGGATTTACGCCTTATATCGCTACCTACCAAAAGCAAAATTAAGACAGCAAAGGATTGATGTCATGAAATTATTGTTACCGCTATCGGATTACCTGAAAATCAAGGAGCAGGCTCGTCAGGAGTTAATGCCTGAAGGTGGGCAGAAGCGCACAAAAACACCTAAAGGGCGTTTAGCGCAATATTTGCCAAAGTTTCCTGATACGGCACCTGTTGTTGATTTTCAACAGCTAAAGAGCGCTGTCCAAAGTGGGGAGCGCACTCTGGGTGTACGTTCTGTTAAAAACTATGAAAACTATCAGTCACTGCTATCCAGCCCCGTGTGTCAGTTGCAGGCAGCGACGGAGGAGGTGATGCGCGCGTTGTATAAAAAGGTACAAGAAGGTGAACCCTGTGCTCCAGAAGTGTTGAAAAGTCTTGAGGAATACAGGAATCTGGTAAATAAGCTGGAGCTGTCAGATATACAAGTGAAACAAGCGAAAAATGATCTCATCATCCAGGTCGAGCAAGCGAAAATTGATTTCATCAACCGGGTCGATAAAGCGAAAATTGATGGTCAGAATATCGATTATGTGCAGAAACAAGGGCTGCAGAGTTTTTAAGAGCTTATTAAAGAACGTCTGTCAGCTGATTAAGCCAGGCCGGATCGTTATCGGGTCTGCCGATTGATGGCAGGATGTTGTCGGTTTTTCTGTTTTTTTCTGCTAACCCGAATAATTCTTCCTATATCTAAATAAGGTGCGCATTTTTTAGACAGGGAAGGTTCATGAATATATCTGCATTTTCAGCCCGGACACTGGCAGGGCTGTTTCTGGTTTTTTCCGCGTTATTTCTCCTGGGCTTTAATAAGGCGAAAGCGGCTCCCGTTTCTGAAACTGCCATGAAAGGTGAGGGTCTGGTTCAGGACGCCTCAATCAAAGACCTCAAAGCTTTTACCCTGGTGGATGACACCACCGGCGATATTGATGCCAAAACTTTCGATCACACTCTGGTTCAGGTGCGAAGCTTCCTGCTGGATGACCATCGTTATGTGCGTTATCGCCAGTACTATCAAGGTTTGGAAGTCGTGGGCCGCAGTGTGGTGGGGCATTATGGTCGCAGCGACCAGGCCTGGGATCATGGCAATGGCCGGTTCTATGGCAAGCTGGCTAAAAACCTGAAACTGCCAGTGTACAACCAATACCTGACGGATAACTTTCGCAATTCAATGGCCGCTTTTGCCCGGGAAGATTTTAAAACACGAATGGGCGTGACCGGCAAGGTATCTGACCTTGATACCCAGCCGGTAATCTGGATTAACGATCAAGGCGAGCCTTCTCTCACCTATAAAGTCAGTTTTCGAGTGCAGCCTCTAGCAGACGCTCCCCAATGGCCGCATTATTTAATCTCGGCGGCTGACAGCAAGGTGCAGGAATACTGGAACAATATTCAGGGGCTGCACGATGATCAGGCCCCGGGGGGGAATACCAAGACTGGCTCTTATATGTTTGGCGCCACGGGTATGCCACCTTTCTCCGTAACCAAAATCAATACCAACTGCTACCTGGGTAATTCCCTGGTGTCGGTTATCTCTATGGATGGTCAGTGGAGTAAGGCCGATACCAGCCCCCATCGTTACCCCTGTGGTCAGGCCAGTGCTGACCCAGTGAACGGCGGCTATGCTCCGGCGCATGATGCCTATGTCTTTGCCAATATGGTTCTGGCCCTGTTTCAGAACTGGTATGCCATGCCCGTGCTGACTCACAGCAATGGTACGGCAAAGCAGATGACGCTGTTGGTGCGGGTCGGGCAGAACTATGAAAATGCTTTCTGGAATGGCCAGTATCTGGCTTTTGGTGATGGTGGCCAGAGTTATCACCCGTTGGTGTCTCTGGCGGTTGTTGCCCACGAGATGAGTCATGCCTTTACGGATGAACATTCAGACCTGATTTACGTCAACCAGTCCGGGGCTATCAACGAATCTTTCTCTGATATGTCTGCGGTGGCTGCGGAATACTATCTCAAATTTTATAACGCAACGGCTTATCGGTCGGTTATAGGAACTTCGGCCATTGATTGGCGCATTGGTGACCGTATTGCCAAGGGTAATTATGCCCTGCGTTCACTGGCTGACCCTTCAGCCTATGCGTCGGCGGAGTGTTATCAGCAGGTTCCTGGCTGTTCGAAAACCTGGAGCCAGATGGTGCAGTCTCACCAGAATCGTCCGGCGAATGTGCGCAACAGCAATATTGTTCACCAGGGCAGTGGCATTATGAATCGGGCTTTTGTGAATATTGTGAACGGATTGAATGGTGATGTTCGTAAAGCCTTTGGACTGATGGTCAGGGCCAATATGTTGTATTGGACCGACTCTGCCAGTTTCTCTGAAGCCGCCTGTGGTGTGAAGCAGGCCGCACAGGTTGGCGGGGTGAATCAGAATCTTATTCAAACATCCTTTCAGCAGGTTGGTGTGACTCCCGCCTGTTAAAGGCTTTCGTTGAATAAGGATATTCGGTTACGGATACACAGGACGTTAATATGCTTCTATCAAACCGCTTTTTTAGGAATGTTTACGGAGAGGGCTGTGTTAAGCCCGCTGCACATTCTGCAGCAGATCGTCAGGAAACGCACAGAGGACGTACTGTGACGGTTGTACCAGGGGCGGAGATAGCCGGCATGCGGCAGGAGCTGGAAAAGGCTGTCCAGCGACTGAAACTGCTTGATTATAAAGTGTCCAGAATGCCTACAGCCATACCGCAGTTGCGCCAAGACCCATTGGTTCAGACAGCTGCCGTTGCGAAAATAATAAAGGCTCAGGCTTCAGGGCAAAGAACCGTGGATGTTGTTGTCCGTGACCTGAAACATGTTACCGATCATAAAGGCTTGTCTCCGCGTGACAAGCTACAAGCGCTTAATTATCTGTTGGGAATTGGGCAGGGGTACTTAGGGAAGTGTATTAATCAGGCAAGTCATCAAAACCTGACAGCGGCGGTGGATCATATTCAGACAAAGATCCTTGAACTGCAGTCTGATGCCGCTGCCAGGTCAGAGCCTGGTTTTGTACAAAAGCCTGAGCAATACCCTGTAGCAAAGCCCAGAGTCAGAAAGGTCCAACCAGCTAAAGCATCTCAACCAGTGCGGGTCGCTCAACTATCACCTCACCGGCAGGACTCCCAGTCAGGTACTGAATGGACAACACCTCCTTCAAGTCCTGAACCTGTTCGGACGCAACGGCCCCCCCCCAGAACCTTTGATACTCAAGCTGCGGTAGCAAGGCCCGCACCCTCTCAGATACCTGACAGCTGGGTCAATGATTCCTATGAAAAAGTGATCGCAGGGTTTAAAGACGCTTATATTGCTGAGGGGCGAGTCACTTCTTCAGAAAACAAGCGCAATACAGATCGTATTTTTGTTGCGGCCCAACGGCATGCTTTCAACTGCCTGAATGATGTCACAATACCTTTGGCATTACGGCAGAGGCTGGCAGTAAAGATCCAGGCGGAGTGTCTGACTCCGTTGATGGGGGAACGTTACGTTCGGGAAGATCGGGTTGGTTCCCTGATTGAGTGGGTGGAAGATCTTAATAAATTTTCTGCTGCTAAAGAAAACGATGATTTGACATTATCAGAGGTGGTCTTACAACAACCCACTCATGTCGAGCCTGGTACCAGACAGCCGAGCCTTGATGATACGCCGTTGCGTTCACTGACAGGGAGGGATGTGCAGGCAGGTTATACCTCAATCTATGATGTTCCTGATGCAACAGCAAAAGCCAGTTACCTCAAGGACTCAGTCCATAATGTGAGCGTGCTTTATTGCGATGCTTTAGCTCAGACTTCAGAAACTGCGGATATGCACTTTCATCGGTTCACAGATACCATGCGTCGTATGTTGACGGATGAATATATTGATCTGGAGACCCGTCAGAGTCAAAAAGACTCTTGGTATCAAACCCTTCTACTGGCCATCCAGAACCCTAATAATAAATGCCACGTCGGGGCTTTACTTTTTGCTCTGGAAGAGGTGAGTGAGTGTGGTAAAACCATTGAGAATAGTCGTCGAAGAGAGCAGGGAGAGTTAAACCCGAAGGACGCGCGGAATCATCTGGACACTTCTATGCTCAAGGGTTTAACAAGCCCACAGCTGGCCAATGAGTATGTACAACACATTACCCGCCATGCGTTAGCAATGCCTTTCAAAGAACGTGCTGAGTTTTTACAAGTGGAGTGTGATCATTTCAGTGCTCGTCTGTTGGATTATACCACGCCTCAATCGGCCGAATGCCTGAAAATTATTCAGCAGCGTCTTGAAGCTGAGTGGCACAAAGCCCTGATTAATAGTCAGGCCGCAGAGAGCCAGATTCAAGCTGAGGTGCCGGCCTCTTCAGTTTCACATTCCACGCATCCGGACCCAGTAATGAGTCTGGTTACACCCGGCGCAAGAGATCTGGGAGCTGCTATACCTATTCAGCTACAACCACAGCAACCACCACAGGTACAGCCACTCAGCGTTGCTGAAGTGAACTATTTCAAAAGCAGTCTTTTTTCCGAGATTGTGAGCTCGGATCGTTTTGGTGATGTTATTGATGTTGTTAGTCAACTGCGTATTAAAGGCGCGCTCAGCTGAATATGAGTATGGCGGACTGGGCTGCCTGTTTGAATGATAAGGTGATCACTCCCTCAAATCTGGGCTATTTGCAATCAATGGCTCGTGCGGGGTCGAAGCAAGGGGTGGTCGATTTTTTCTCGGAGCATGTGCCGAATCTTCGTGGTCCCAAAGTGAACCAGTTCCGCAACTATATGAAAAACCAGCTGGAGCAGGCGGAGGGTGTTCCCTTAGAGATTGTTTCCGTGCCTGAAGATGGCAATGCCCTTTACAACGCTGCCGGGCGGTTCCTGGGAATGAACGGCAGGGATGTGCGCATAAAGTTGCATGATTTCGTTAACGAGCGTCTGTCAAAACCGACTCTGGACAGGGGGTTCAACCAGTTACTGGGTGTGGATGATTGCCCTGAAAGTAGAAATCTAAGGCAAGACTGTCAGTCGGGTTTCATTTTCAACCAGGCTCCAGCCGGTGAGCGGGGGGACAGTGGAGCTCCGGGGCGTGAGTATCTGCCGCTTCTGGCTCGTATGTCTGGTTACCCTGTTATGTGTATTTACCCTACGCGAAGTGGCCTTTGTAGAGTCGCCTTTGATGATGGTGGCAGCCGATGCAATCCGTCTGACCTGCCCAATAAAGGCGTTATGACCTTTGTTCATGATCCGAATACCAACCACTTTGATATTCTCAGGCAACCCGATCAGAAAACCCTGAACGTTGAGCAGAGTTTGCGTGGAATCATAAAGCCCAGAACCCTGGCAACACTTTGGAATGAGCTGCAGGCTGAACGTCTGGCCTCCCGGGAAACAATGGCCTGGCTAAAAAGCCAGTTTGAATTGAGTACGCTTTGTCAGCCGGGCTTTGTCAGTGACTATTCTGCTTTCCATAGGATTTGTCAGGTTTGCCGTGAGTTGCAGAGCGCTGGCTGGTGGCCTGCCAGTAAACAGCCGCTCACCCTGCATGAGTTTAAAGAAATATATGAAAGTGGGCTGATAACACCTGAACTGAAAGTCAGGCTCGAAAACCTGGGGGATGCAAAGGCTGATCGAGACATGGTCATGCAGCTTGAAGAACAGTTTAGTGGTGTGCTCATGCAGCGGCAGGCTCGTTTAAAACCACAGGAACCTGACCCTGCGATGATGTCCCTTCCTGCGAATGCATTGGCTGCCCCCTCGGATGATGAGTCAGGGGACGACTTGTCAGGCACTGAGGCTTCAAACCAGCAGTTGTACCGCAAGCTATCAGGAACGAAAGGGATGGATAAGCAACCTCTGGTTGGCAGTGAAGATGATTTTAAAGAGCTGTTTTCAGGTTTTGTGAAAGGGGAGTTCTCACAGGCTGACTTGACGAAAATGCTGACACACTTTCGCCGGATTAAACAGTTCGAAACACCTGATGGTGTGACGCTGACGAGCCCGATGTTTGCGGCGCTGGTGGAATTGGGTCATCTGCGAGATGACCCTATGAACGTTGAAAAGGATTTTGACCGTGGGGATTTACAAGATTTGCACATTGCAGGCATGGATCCCATTGGTGACGCCCGCCGGGAAAGGGTGGGGAACTTCTACAATACAGCCTGCAAGGTTGATAACTTTGAGCCGAAGATAGTGGGCGATCAGCGAGTCAAAAATAAGGGATTGAAACCTGCAGGGTCGGGGCTTTATAACTATCAGAATATGTGTTTTATGAACAGCTCAGTGCAGGCGCTGAGTCACCTCTGGCACCACTCGGGTGTTCTGGAAGAGATAAAACAGAATATACCGCTGAGTGTGCTGGAGAATATTCTGGGTACGATTGAACCAAAACCCTCTGATATGACACTTGCGCAAAAAGCTGAAAGAGCCGCTCGTATTGAAGGGCAGGCAAGGGTGATACAACAAAACCCTCAAGCCGCCGTGAGACAGGATATTCCCAAAGGAATCTCTGAGAAAATACAGGCCTACCAGGCAATGTCCCATGCATTTGTACGCCTGAGTACTGGTTTGCAGGCCGGTGCAGGTAAAACCAGAACCCTGGCTCGGGAACAGAAAGCCTTTTATCAGGCATTTCAGGATTATGGGGTTGTCATGGGTAATGAAAATATTTCCAGAGTCCTCAAGTCTAATTATGCAGGTGACTATGAGTCGGCTAAAAAAGGGGAGAAACTTATTCTGGCTCGAGTGAATCAGCAAGACCCTGAAGAGTTTCTGAGTAATGTGTGTGATGCTTTTGGTGTTGACAGGGGTGCGAACTGCAGTGTGCAGGAATACAGTAAAAACAAGGGTGTATTTGAAAGTGGTTCTGTAGTGCACGCCCTGGAACCAGGAAAAAACCAGCCCATGTTGCGATTACAGATTGATAGCCCCACGTTGCAGGGCTGTCTTGCTAACTATCTGAAGGCTGAATATGTTGCAGGTGTCCCGGAAACGGACAAATACGACGAAAGGCCCGCCTGGACCAAACAGCTGACTCTTGCTTATGCAGGAGAGAAACCACCCGCACAACTTCTCCTGCAGGCTAAATCCTATCATTGGGACAACAAGGAGAGGAAGTACGTACTGTTAAAGGCGGCGTTTGAGGAACTGTTACAAAATATGGATAATGTGATAAATGTTCCCATTGTACAGGAAACTAGGGCGAGTGATGAGGCGCCCAGGGCTGTTCCGTACAAAGTGAGTTCGGTGATCTGCCATGCTGGAGATAGTTTGAGTTCAGGCCATTACATCACTGTTAAGTTCGAGAACGGCAAGGCCATTATTTGTGATGATGATGTGGTTTTGGACGTGGCAGATTACTGTCGACACAAGGAAATACCAGTCACGAATGACTGGAAAGTGCTTTGCAAGAATCGGCAATGGGGTGGCTATGTCTATACCCTGGAGTGTGCTGAGACCTAAGGCCGTTGGGTATTGAAAAAAAAGGGGAGCCAATGGCTCCCCTTTTTTTATCTCATCTCAGGTAATGAACCGTCGAAGCTCAGGCTTCAAAGCGATCAAACACCAGGCAGGCATTGGTGCCGCCAAAGCCGAAGCTGTTGGACATAACACGGTTCAGCCTGGCTTCCTTCGCTTCACCGACAACAACCGGCAGGCCTTCAGCCTTTTCGTCCAGCTGTTCGACGTTGGCAGAAGCAACAACAAAGTCGTTCTTCATCATCAGCAGGCAGTAGATAGCTTCCTGTACACCAGCCGCACCCAGAGAGTGACCACTGAGGGACTTGGTGGAGCTTATCATTGGGCAGTCGTCGCCGAAGGTTTCACGAATCGCACCCAGTTCTGCCACATCACCAACAGGGGTGCTGGTGCCGTGGGTGTTGATGTAGTCGATAGGACCTTTCAGGTCAGCCATGGCCACCTGCATGCAGCGGATTGCGCCTTCACCGGAAGGTGCCACCATGTCGTAGCCGTCGGAGGTTGCACCGTAACCGGTGATCTCACCGTAAATCTTCGCACCACGGGCCAGAGCATGTTCCAGCTCTTCGATGACCAGCATGCCGCCACCGCCAGCGATAACGAAACCGTCACGGTTGGCATCGTAGGCACGGGAGGCTTTCTCTGGCGTGTCGTTGTACTTGCTGGACAGTGCGCCCATGGCATCAAACATAGCGGTCTGGGACCAGTGCTCTTCTTCACCACCACCGGCGAAGACAACATCCTGCTTGCCCAGTTGAATCTGCTCAACCGCATTACCGATGCAGTGTGCGCTGGTGGCACAGGCAGAGGTGATGGAGTAGTTCACGCCCTTGATCTTGAACGGGGTCGCGAGACAGGCAGACACAGTGTTACCCATGGTGCGGGTGACACGGTAAGGCCCAATACGCTTCACGCCTTTCTCGCGGAGAATATCGGTACTCTCTACGATGTTGGCGGTGGAAGCACCACCGGAAGCGGCGATCAGACCCGTACGCGGGTTGGATACCTGCTCTTCGGTCAGACCGGAATCGGCGATGGCCTGCTTCATGGCGATGTAGGTGTAAGCCGCGGCATCACCCATAAAGCGAATGGATTTGCGGTCAATGTGCTCGGAGAAGTCGATATCGACAGAACCGGACACATGGCTGCGGAATTTCTTCTCGGCATAGGACTCGTTAAAACGAATACCTGAGCGGCCTTCACGCAGAGACGCCGTGACGGCCTCTGCGTCGTTACCCAGACAAGAGGTGATACCAAGACCAGTAACGACAACACGTTTCATAGAAAAAGAACCTGTAAGTTGAGAATCGGGATCAGAAGTTATCAGTGCGGGTGAACAGACCAACACGCAGGTCTTTCGCGGTGTAGATTTCGCGCCCGTCCACAGAGACTGTACCGTCTGCAATACCCATAACCAGTTTACGGGTGATAACACGCTTCAGATGCAGATGGTAAGTGACCTTTTTATTGGTCGGCAGAATCTGGCCGGTAAACTTAACTTCGCCAGAACCCAGTGCGCGACCGCGACCGGGGCTGCCCAGCCAGCCAAGGTGGAAACCAACCAGCTGCCACATGGCATCCAGACCCAGACACCCAGGCATAACCGGATCACCCTTGAAGTGACAGTCAAAGAACCAGAGGTCAGGAGTAATATCCAGCTCGGCGATAATCTCGCCTTTACCGTAGTTGCCGCCTTCCTGACTGATATGACTGATACGATCCATCATCAGCATATTGGGAAGAGGGAGTTGTGCGTTGCCCGGGCCGAAGAGTTCGCCTTCGCCACAAGCCAGGAGTTCTTCACGTGTGAAGCTGTGTTTGTTCATTGTGTATTCCGGTCAGGTCGTTACGTTTTACCTGGTACATAATTCCAGGTACGCAGGCAGGTAACGCCCGAAGGCTACCTTATCTGAAAGTGCAGAGTTAGATGGGGACTATATCACCGGCAGCCTGGAGGTTTAATGACTAAGGGCTGCCTGTAACAAAATCACCACAAACCAGCAACACGGAGGCACAGTTAACAGACAGGCTGCCCTTGTCAGTGAGTGATGGTGATACGTTGGTTTCCAATTTTATCAGGTGAGAGTGTAGTATGATCTGTGTTTCTGATCTGGACGATGAAAAAAGGCATGACAACTCCGGTAATGGCTAAACAATGCACAATCGCAGTACTTGGCGGAGGCAGTTTCGGTACGGCGCTGGCTGATATCTCGGCCCGTAATGGCCACAAGGTACGCCAGTGGATGCGCTCTCCTGAGCAGGCAGAGGCGATGAACCGCACCCATATTAATGAGCGTTATCTGCCGGAATACACAGTGAGTGAAGATATCCTCGCAGTGTCTGACCTGGATGCAGCCATAGAAAATACAGACCTGATTTTTGTGGCGATTCCCAGTCAGTCGTTTCGCAGTGTTGTAACCCGTCTGAAAGGCAAAACCGGCGATGCCATGGTGGTCAGCATGACCAAAGGCATAGAAGCCGGTAGCTTTGAGTTAATGAGCGATATCCTTCACC
Source organism: Sansalvadorimonas sp. (assembly GCA_965221135.1). GTDB lineage: Bacteria > Pseudomonadota > Gammaproteobacteria > Pseudomonadales > Endozoicomonadaceae > Sansalvadorimonas. The sequence continues at coordinate 115,023 of CBDCRZ010000103.1, read as the reverse complement.
AGGAAATTCCCGGTGCCCGTGTAGGAGTTCTCAGTGGCCCGAACCTCGCCAAAGAGATTATGGCCAAGTGCATTACCGCAACGGTGATTGCCAGCGAAGATGATGAACTCTGTCAGGCCGTACAGAATGTTCTGCATTGTGACTACTTTCGGGTTTATGCCAATCACGACCGTTACGGTGTCGAGCTGGGCGGCGCCCTGAAAAATATCTATGCCATTGTTGCCGGTCTCGCCACGGCACTGGGCATGGGCGATAACACCCGCAGCATGCTGATTACCCGCGGTCTTGCGGAAATGAGCCGCTTTGCTGTGACTCTTGGTGCGAACCCTTTGACTTTCCTTGGGCTGGCCGGTGTCGGTGATTTGATTGTGACCTGTGAGTCACGTCTCAGCCGTAACTTTCGGGTGGGTTTTGCTCTTGGCCAGGGCAAGTCATTAAAAGAAGCTGAAGCCGAACTGGGGCAGGTGGCGGAAGGTATTACCACGCTTTCTGTGGTGCGTGCCAAGGCCGAAGAGATTGGTGTTTATATGCCCATCGTCGATGGTCTGCATGCCATCATCATGGAAGGTCGTGATATCAAGCAGGTCACCAGCACCATGATGATGCGCGAGCAAAAGACCGATGTTGAATTTTCGCTGAAGCCTCAGGAATAAACTCAAGAATATAAGGTTCAGTGTATGGCTTACCCGCTGGCAGATTTCCTGCTGTCAGCTGCCTGTATCTTCTTCTCAATTTCTCATGGGTCAGGGCACTGTTCACTCAAATTGTTGATATTCTGGCTGGTAATCTGGAGTGTCAGTTTTGGGGCGGGTTTACTCCAGTCGATTTCAAATACAAGCACTCTGTTGTAGTCACTGTTCAGCCAGGCGGATGGTGTCATGGTGTTGTTGAATCGTTTTAACAGCTTGTGGGTAATCGTTTCAATATATTCATGCTCCCAGGCCACATAGGTCACAGTGTTGTGGTTACGTTTGGCCAGCAGTGAATCAATTAACCGGTCGGGCTGGTTATAACCAATCTCGGTATTTACCGGCATGGTCAGGCTTATAGCTGTGGGCTCAATAGTGGCCAGTGGACGTACATAGTTGTAGTACTGGTGATCACCATATTTCTCCAAAGCCTTCACCCCAGGGCTGGGTGCATAGATGAACTGTGGTTTGGGAAAGTTCTCCCGAAAGTATTTCGGCAAACGCAAAGAACGGTTCAGCCCCTGGCAGGTAAGTTGCCCCAGGCCTGCCTTGGGTTTCTCGGCATGACGAATAATAACAATCGTTTGTTTCTGGTCTCCTGCCGTCGTGGCGAAAGTGAGTGCTGGTGTACTCAGTGAAAGAGCGGTCAAAGAAAAACAGAGGGTTATGAAGGAGAGTGAAACTGTTGTTCTAATGCCTGCTCTGAGTGTGTCTGACGTGTGAGAGCCCATGGGACCGCCTAACTGATTGAAATGCTCAGTGAAAAGTAGTCAAAACACTATGTTTCGGCGAAGTGTTTCAGGTGGTTAAGAAAAAAGTGCAGAGAAAAGGGCACCCGTTGACCAGAGGTTAACGTGTGCCCTTAAATGTTTTTGATGGAATGACCGTGTGCTTATTGGCAGCTCTCGACTAAAGGAATGATGCAATCATTTGATTCTTTTTTAGAGGTATACAAATTGATAGCCTGTTCTTGAAAGCTGCCGCCTCCAGCCAGGATCAGGCATTCACCTGAGATGGCAATGTTTTTTTGCAAGATGGCCGTGAAACCGGAAGGTGCTGGTCCTGTGACAGCGTCAAAGCTGTTTTCCCACTCTTCAAAGGTGGTTTCATCATTATAGGCAGAGGGTATCAGCGATTTCACGTTCTTGCGGATGTTTACCGCAGTTTTACTCCCAGACTTATTTGATTGATCAATGGAACCATGTCGTCCTATGTCCAGAGAAACAAAGACTGAATTTATGTTGTGTTTATTTTTTAGTGTGTTCAGTTGAGTCAGTGTGTCGGTTATACAGCGGTTGATTATAGCTTTCTGTTTCTCAGTGCTGTCGTATGGGTTGATCATGTGCTGTGTACGAAACATAACAGAAATATAGGGTTGGTTAAGATGTTTTTTAATATACGCCTGTGTGTATTTTTTGATTAATGGTGAAGGGGTGAAGTGAGCCAAATATTTATTGAAGCGACTCATGCAGGGGGTATCAATAGACTCGTAGAGACTATCGGGCGGTCTACTGATATCCAAGACTGGGCCAAAGTTATCGATCATAACGGTGACATTGACTGGATCGCTGTTTTCATAAATTTTTTCTTTGAAGTCATTTAAACTGAGGCGGCCTGTATTTTGGAAGTTTAATCTGACTACTTTTATGACCTGAAAGCCCTGCGGTTGAAATACTTTATTGATTTCTTCGAGGGTTGGGTGCTCAGTCTTTGTAGGGCTGAAACTGTTGATGACCAGAATAATATCTCGTGGGGCTTTTTTAAGAAAGGTACTAAAATCTGCCAGGTGTGCCAGATCCTCAGCAGCGAAGATTGCTTCTAATTCTTTTCGGTCGTAGGTATCAAATAAAGATAGTTGGGATGCTGATTTTTTTAGAGGGGCGTTTTTGTTCAGTAGAGGAGAAAAACCTAGCAGAGAAGTATCAATGTAAGGCACGACCATGTCTATATTTTTGTTGATATTTCTAAATAAGCAGCTCTGAGATAGTAGTGCTATAACACCGGATGTAATTTGTTGCTTTCCTTTTAAAATAAGCACGTACCCTTTATTTCTGGCTGTCTTGGAATTTTTTCTTTGTTCTTCCTGTTTTGTGCTGTCTCTGTGAGGGGGTAGGTCAGAGGTAAGTTCTTCTTGTTGAATGTAATCAGCGGTTATGGGTTTTTGCTGTTGTTTGCTATCAAAGCGCAATCCAAAAAATACGATAACGGGTGTAACAATCAGGATCAAGGATAGAGATGTATATTTAACGAGTAGTGCTGTTTTCATTGGACATGCCTTATAGCATTATAATGTGCATTTAATACCGACTCTCTTTTTCTGGGGAAGTTTCATTGCGGTATCTGCATGATAAAAAGTTAATAGTGTTTAATAGAGTGGCTAACAGGGTTGTTACTGTTTTGAACGGATATTGCTTTGATAATAAAAAAGGCTTTAGTTTTTAGTTATTAACAAACCTTCAGGGTTAAGGCAGTTCTCATGGTTTTTTATGGGAAATAAATAGGGCGTCCATTGTTTTCTATGGCTGCCAGCACCTATCTCAAACACCAATAACAGCCGTTTGTTTCTGGTCGCCAGCCGTTTTGGCGAAAGTGAGTGTTGGTGTGCTCAGTGAAAGAGCTATCAAAGAAAAGTTGCTAACAAGCATGTTCCGTGATGGCAGGAACGGTTGTTGGAGGAGAAGGTCAAATCATAAAGGTTTTATCGAGCCAAATTGTCAGTCTTTATTGACAGGAGTAGATATGGACGCATCTAAAACAGCAGGTAGAGATCTGGTGACTCATATCACCTATAGGGAGCAAGAGTATGAACTCTTTGAACCCATGAAGAGCAAATGGGTGAAAAAATATGAGTGCCCCGTGTGTCTCGAAATCTTCAACCGGCCTGTGAAGGTTTGCGATGGTCAGCATATATTTTGTAAAGCATGTGCTGAAAATGTTGCTAAAAGGTGTAATGCAAAGTGCCCGGTTTGCCAGGGAGCTCTGAAAAAAGATATCCATTTGGCTGAAATTGAACTTAGCACCATTCGCATGTTTGAAGACGAGCTTGAAGTGAAATGTCCAATGGGTTGCCCTGACCCCATTGGCCTGGGTGGCATTTCTGAACACCAGCAAAAATATTGTTCCCACAAAATTGTCATTTGTCCGGCAACTGGATGCGGTAAAAAAATACCTGTTACGAAGTTGGAGGAACATCAAACCAGTGAGTGTCCTGCACGTCCGGTAACCTGTAGGCAGTGCAAGCAATTGCATCCGAAAAATGGACGTCTTTCCCATGTTGCTGAAGAGTGCCGGGAGTACCCCAAAGATTTGAAAGACAAAGAGTCTTCCGATAGGGAGATGGACGAACCGACTGCGGAGCAAGTCATTCGTTACTTGCGAAAAAAACTGCGGATGATAACCAACACTTATTCTGCACCTTCCACTCCCAGAGCCAGTATTCAGGAAGAGCTGCCAGAAGGGCTGGACTCTCTTTTTAACCCTGGTTTATCTGATAGAGAGTTGTTTCAACAGTTGGAAATATTAAAAGCTCACGACGCGACCGTTGCCGGGATACCGCTTGCCTGTTTGAATCATATAAAGACTGTAGACCTGAGGAAATCAAAAGGCCCTTTTCGGCATGAAGCTGACTGTTTAACGTTGCTGTCCGGTGATTTTGTGGATGGAAAACAATGGCTGTATCTTCAGGGGGGGACATATATTGGCAGTTTTTCCCCCATTATGTTGAGAGGTGGAAAAGTGGTGTTTCCTGATATTCCAAAGACATATGTATCGTCAGATTTTTCCAGGATAAAGGGATGGGAAGAGATTCTCCCCGAAGAACGGAAGGGGGAGCGGGCTCTTCATAGCTCAAATTATGAGTTGGGACGAGTTCCTACTATTCTGTTGAAACACGGCAACCTGGTCGGCGTTCATATTGATGCTAAAAATGGTGGGCAGGGTATTGTCGCCGCTTATGGAAACCCGGTTATTGCTCACTGCACAGTATTCAATTCTCTCAATTACGGCATTACCTTGTGCGATGTGGATAGCCATAGGTGTGAACAGAATACGGTTCATACAACCAAAAATAATCTCGTAGGTGTCGTTGTTCGAACGGAAAAGGCACTAACTGCCGCAGCCAAACTAAAGCACCTGGAAATTCAGCCGCCACGGTGAAACATCCAAACATAAACCATCTCTGAACCACCTGAAGGGCATTCCCTGGAATCGCCATACAAGCAAATTTTTATCCGGTGTCCGCTGTGATAATGGTCAATAAGACTACAGCTCTGGATGTGGCTCCTTAATGGCTTTAAAACTTTTCTCTACCCTGACACCACAGGTATAAAAGCGTGCCTGTGGGTAGATGAACGGGGTGTGAAATAACCCCCTGCCACAATGCGCGGCTGCTATTTTATAGTCAGGTTGTTTAGAGACATACTTTTGTAAAAGATTTCTCTCCTGCTCTGTTTGAAGAATAAATATTGCCTGCCCGCCAGGTTTCAAAGCGTGCAAAGAGCTGTCAAATGTATCTTTCCAGGCCGTCGATAAAGAGTTTTTCGGGGTGACCAGAACGCCTGGATGTATAAACATTACGGCATCCACTTTATTCGTTACGTTTATAGCGGGGGCTCCGTCACAGCCCGGGGCCTCACACCGGCTACCAAGAAAACCTCGCACATAATGATACTTATTAAGCTTTTTTATCTTTTTCTGGATATAAGGTGAGTCCTTAATAATGAGATTGGTTAACTCCTCACCATTGCGGGAGGGGTCTATGGCCAGAATGGATGAAGGCTCCATCAGTTGAAAAATGCTTTTCAGTTCAAAAAGTGCTCCGGCTCCAGGGAGTAATAGTGAATTGAACTTTGGTACCTTCTTATTTGGGAATAGGCGTTTCAGCAGATCAGTGAACTGCTCTTTCACATAATAAGGATTGGTTCTGAGGGCCCATGAAAAGTATTCATTCATGTCCTTCATTTCACGTTGCCCGCATTTTATATCCCAAAATCGATTCACCACATTCAGAACACTGGTTTCTGCAGACTTGTCGCTGTGAATCAGGGCGTCATCCACCAAGTAATAGTCAGGTACGGCTGATGCGGGTAAACGAAAACATTCGGGTTTTTCTTTAACAACATAACTAAGGGTTGCACAGTAAGTGTTATGCATCGAGGTGTCATCGTATTCAGGGCAGGTGCTTATGGCTGCTGTGGTTACGCTTTGGCCTAAAAGGCTGATAGATAGCGTAAGAAGTAGAGCTTGTCTCAGGAGTCGTACTTGCGAATGTGATGGTGTGGCCATGATATCGGTTCCGGTAATGGTTAACTCCTCACATAGACACCAAACTTGACGGCTTTTCTCTGACAGGGCAGTTAAGGTGAAGTCTGGTTCAAATGTCCATCGCATGGCTGGCCAATAATTAACTTTCTACACAGGAAGCCGATTTTATGTAACGTCAGAGAAAATTAATGTCAGGCTTTCCCATGCAGCCACCACTTCCACCGGGTTCTGGAGCACCCTCTTATCCTCCAGAGAGGAAAAGAGAAAAACCATCTGTACCACTCAAAAATGGCTCGGGTCAGGTAGTCAGGCCTTCTGACCCTTCTGAAAAGGTATTTTCCAATGCCGCTCCCGACAAGCAGAGCTGGCCTCTATTAAAAAGAAGAAAGGCTGAGATTTTTACACCTGAGACACGTTTTACTGAATCGCCTCACAAATTTCAGTCAGCCCCGACGGGTATGGGTAACTGGATGGCCAATGTGTTTACCGGCGCAAACCGGCATGCGCCGTTGATGCAGTGCACTATGATAGGCAGCCATGATGCTGCCAGTCATAGTCTCAAGGGTTTCGGGGATCAATGGGCTATAACACAGACTAATGGCTTACATGATCAGCTATGCGCAGGGGCGCGTTATCTGGATGTGCGGATTACCTGTAACCGCAAAGGTGAGTTCATTGTGCACCATGGCCCAGTGAAAGGGGGCACCGCTCAGAAAGAAGTGATAGAGCCACTGAGTGATTTTCTGAAAGAACATCCGAAAGAGCTGGTGGTGGTCAAACTGCAGTTTGAGGGCGTCAGTAAGGAGAAGGTCACAAAGTTTCTGGATCATGATTTTAAATCCCTGAGCAGTACCTTTGCATTGAGCAACAGGGATGAAACCGGACAAAACCGTAAGCCGGGCTTAATTACGTATGATGAAGCCTGTCAGGAAGGCAAAAATCTACTGGTGCTGGTGAATGATGAAAAGCTGAAGGATGCAGATAAGCTTCTTCAAAGAGAGCTGGGTGACAATGCCTGGCTTCATAGTCGCCATTGTATCGATATGTGGGCTAATACGCCCGATCATAAGGAAGTCAGAAGCTTCAGTGAAAATAACGTTCTGCCGGTGATTGATCGCTCTATGCAAAGAAACGAAGGTAAGTTGTCTGTTCTTCAGTTGCAGACCAATATCAAGCCTTCCCAGGCTTTAAAAGGTGGTATGAAATCAGTCTGGCGTCTGGCAGGGAATTCCAATCATGAAATGACCGGGATGGTGAAAGACTGGTATCTGCAGCGCAGCTTTAAACCAAACATCATTTTGCAGGACTTTATCGGGCATTTTAATTATCAGGAGGTCGCCGCTCTGACCATTGCTTTGAATTCCGAGTATATGAGTGATGATGATATTAAAGTTGGTTTTCCAGAGATTTATCCCGACATCATTGCATTAAGAAACGAGTTGCAGAGGGTAGATTAATGCTTTAATAATCCTGCAAAGGCTGACAGTTTCCTTTCAGCAAGTATTTTGCCGCCGGGCTCAGGCTTTGCGATGAATTATTGGTTTCACTCCTCTTCTGCGTGCATGCGAAAATACTTTCCTATGGAGGTTCGCCAGGCGAGATAATACTCCTGTGTCACCAAAGGGAAGCCTGTTGCAGGATTCCCGAGTCAACTGTCGTGGCAAGGCTTGCATCCCTTGGGGTTGGGGGAGCAAGTACCATTTGAGTTGCTGCAATAGCAACAACAAGAACTTCCGCCCACCTCATCGGAACTGTAAACGCATGTGGGGTCTTCTATAACAGTTGTCTCGGGAGCCTGAATTGTCTCGGGACCCTGAACGCCTGATGCCTCGCTGGGCGATGTATGAAAAGGGTTAAGTCTCAAAGTTCCCCGAATAACAGCTGCTACCCTCGGTACAGTTTTCACCTGAAGAACTGGCAGATGCTGTGTTGAGCAAAGATATCAGAACGATGCTTGCTGTGAGGCCAGGTTGAGATTGGCGAGGTGCTGAAAGGGGTAGGCTGGGTAAGCGATTAATGAGGTACTACCTGGCTCTCTGTCGGTACAGTCCATCATTGGGGCTGTGGTTGAATCGAGTATTTTGAGAATGAGAAGGGGTGAAGTTGTTTGACAGATATTTCGGGAAGGGTGGTAAGGGAGCAGAGAACTCGCTCCACACTCGTTACCAAATTACGTTTTTTGCTGATGGTGTTTTGGTGAGTGCTTGTAAGTACTTGATTTGAATGGCGTCCCCACCAGGACTCGAACCTGGAGCAGCCGCTTAGGAGGCGGCAGTTTTATCCGGTTAAACTATGGGGACTCATACAACCTATGACGCAGGTTGTTACGCGTTTCAGCGTCTTTGACTATATGATTAATTACCTTTGTGAACAAGCACTAACCCTTACCGTTGTTCCAGTTTTTTTCAAAAGCATGCTGCAGGAAAATGAGCTACGGATGGCTCGCAAGTGTTTTCAGGGGCTTGTCGAAGAGAATGTGTAAGCCCTTGATTTTATCCGTAAATGGCCGTTAAACCAGAGAGGAAGTCAGCGACGGTGAAACCATGGCCGGTACGGATATTTCGGCAATACCCTCCACACAATTTCAGCTTCAGAAGTGCATCTCGGACATCAAGAGCGCCCGAAAAAAGCATCTCAGCGTTGCCGTAGGGAATATGAAAGGGCGTTTGGTGATCAAGGTGACGCCCCAGTGGAACCTGCTCCAGCGAGTGATTAACTGGTTCACCGGGCTGAGGGCCAGTGGCGTGTTTAAAGCATCCATGCTGAAGGTGCTGGATGACCCGTTTGCGGACCGAAGCCTGAAACAACAGGTGTTTGACCTGATTGTTTCCGGCCAAAGCCCCGGATTCTCCCATAGTGAATGTCACTCCATTCGCGGCCAAAAAAGCAGTTACTTTCAAAATGCCACCATCACGGAAGCTCCCTGGGTCTTAAACAGGGTTGGTTTGCAGTCTGTACAGAGCGAAGAGCTGGATGACTGGGGTGATGTTGATGCTTCTGGTCCAACGATTGCGGCCAGTGAGCCGGTTCCACCGCCGGTTGCCCTTGCTGCTGACAGCTCGGCCAGTTTTATCGGTGATGATCTTCAGAAGCAGGCGATGATTGATGACTGTCGGGCTTCACGGGCATCTGGTGAAGTCTGTGTGATTCGTCGCCCTGCCGATTTTGAACAGGATAATCTGGTTCATACCCTGAGTTGTTCCGGGCAGGGAGTGATGACGCGTACTCCCGGGCGGCTGTTTACTTCCGAACCGGTGATGCTGGTGCTGGATTTCACTCGCATGTCTGCCGGGCAGATTGCTTCCCTGAATGAGCTGTTTGATGCGCCGCCCCGTTATCAGGGGCGGATGTTGGGTGAAAATGTCACCCTGCGATGTCTGGTCAGTAAGAAGATGTTGGCCAACACCGGAGGAAACCCCGGCCCGGACTTCTGGCGGCGGATGGATAATCTTGGCCTGAAGCCTGCTGTTATCTCAACCTCTGAAACAGTCACAGATCAGGCGCTGCTGGACAGTCGTTCGACTGATGGGAATGCTGATAAACCCCCGCAAAAAGAAAACCTTAGAGTGGATTTCTATCAAGAGGGTGAGCATTGGCGGTCATTGCTGTTTGGTGGCTTCCAGCTAACAACAGCAGGGCGTCTGAGCTTTCGACAGGGCTTGCTGGCGCAGATACAAAACGCACCAGCTACTGTAGAGCTGGTGAATGCGCCCAGGGATGACCCTGAGTTTGTCTCGGCGCTGGCGACAGCCTATAGAAACGGCGGCTTCTGGGCCAATGGCGACTGGGTTTCCTTAAATGCAGAGAACACTCTTGCGTGGTCAGCTACTGATGTAAGCGAGATCAATAGGCTGCTGGAAGCCATGGATGCCCCCAGCGATGAAAAGCCTTACGTGGGTATCAACAGTTATAATTTTGATGCGGTGATGTCAGATATTGCACTGCAGGATAATCAACTCTGCAAGAGCGATACTCTGCAGGCGCTGGTTGGTGAAGGGCAGGCGGTGTGCGTCACTGATACTCTGCTGCCAAGCCAGTGGATTCGTTTGCTGCGGCGTATGCATCAGCTGGAGCCTGTGCCTGCTCTGGCGGTTATGCCTAAGAGTATTTTGCCTGCAGGCTTCGAGCTGAAACCATTTGTGATGGCGCCTGCTGTTTCAGGAGCAGGTGCTTCCACAGCGTCTGCAGAAGTACCGTTTGAATATTTTATTGATAGTCGAACATCCGCCGCTAACCTGCTGATTGGTATGGAAATGACCAGTCAGCTGGAGATGACTTTCTCCCAGCAGACATCACCTTTGATGGATGCACTGCTGGCCGGGCGGCCTGTCCATCTGCACGGTCTGGACAGTAACCCGGATGTTGCACACCAGTTGGAATCCTTGCTGTGTAATGAACCCTATGTGTTCCATGGTGGCCGCAAAAGGCTTCTTCCTCCGGTGCATCTGACACTGACGCCAACCACCGACAAACCCCTTGAAGGATTATGGACGTTGCTGCCTGCATCGTCTGCTCAGCGAGTGACTGAGATCTCTCAGGAATGGCTGACGAAAATGGGGCTCGATAAGGCAAACACACAGTCATGGACTCAGCAACTCACTCAGCTGATGAAAGCGGTGAAAACCCTGCCAGTCAGTTCGACAGGTGCGTACCCAAAGGCTCCCCAGATGCTCTCTGAAGCCTTTAAGGTCAAGGTGCTGCAGCAGCTGGAGCGCGAGGTTCGCAGTGATCAGTCTGACGATGCGAAGCCATACCACTGGCGTAAAGCCCTGAATGACGTGGTGGCCAAAGAGTATCGCGGAGACCGGCAGGCGTATGGTTTTGTGAAATCCCAGATAATCCAGGCTTTTCCTGAAAGTGAAGATTCAGTAGCTCGGCCACTCATTGATAAGCACGCTGTTCGACAGTGGTTTCAGGCACACCCTGATTGCTCTCGTGAACAGGTGAGTCAGGATTACTGGTCATTGGCTCGTTATCTTTCCTCTGAGTTGCTGGTATCAGAGGCAAAGTTCCGACCTGTATCAAAGCAGGCTGTCACCCAGCTGCTGCCTTTGCTCTGTGGATGCCTGGAATCACCTGAGCGCGAACAGCTCGCTGAACGTTTGTCCTGCACGGTCGCCGTACCAGACCATGCATTAGTGTTGGATGGAAGCCAGTATCGTCGACTCTACAATGCGTTGATGGCCGCAGGGCCAGAAGGGCGGTTGCAGAAGGACGTTCCGATTCATCAGCAGGCGCTGGAAGCGGTTAAACATCTGTCTAACCAGCCTGGGGCCTTGTCGGCAGACACAGCGTCTAAAGAGAGTGTTCAGGCGGTGCTGCAGGAATTGTTTACTCCGGCATTGCTGGCAGGTGATTTTGCGGACCTTCAAGAAGCCTTTCTCTCTAAAGCGTCGAGCAAAGAGCATCACATCCGTCAGCAGCGCCGAGTGGTCAGGCTTGCAGAGAAGGTGGATTCCACACCGCTGGTGATGTTGAAAGGAGAAGCCGGCACGGGGAAAACCCACACAGCTTTTGCTGTGGCCTGTCAGCATCAGCCCAATGGTGAACCCCTGGTGTTGTCACTGAGCCCTGAACACACTCAGGAAGAGCTGTTTGGTCATGATGTGCTGCGACCTGTGCCGGTGACTCTGCGCAAAAGTCAGTTAACGGGTGACCTTGCCGGTGAAGAGGTGTGGCAGGCGCTGGCAAAGGTGGCCACCCATGCTGATGATTCACAGCAGCTCACCCTGAGTTTTCATCCCGCCACCAAAAAAGCACTGGCAAAGGATCTGACAGAAGCCCAGTTCCACAATCTGGTAGAGACGTTCTCCGACAGTGCCACAGCCTTTGAGCCGGGGCCAGTCCTGAAGTGGGCGCAGATGGAAGAGCCGCCGGTGCTGATTCTGGATGAGGCTAACCTGGTGAAAACGGGTGTGCTGCATCCACTGCTTGGGCTTTTGGAAACACCTCCTTCGCTTTCTTATCGGGGAAGGGTGATATCTCTCACCGATAAACACAGGGTGATTTTGACTGGTAACCCTGAATCCTATGACGGGCGTGTTCTCGATACCCGCATCCGTGAAAAAGCCCTGACACTCTATTACCGCCCCATGAGTGAAGAAGTCCTGAACGACTGCATAGTTATGCCCGGGCTGCCTGAGCAGTGGCCTGAGCCAATGAGGCGCCATACCGCAGCCGTGGTTATGGATGCGTATCACCGGTTCCGCAGCGTTCTTCCCCAGCACACTTTTGGCCCTCGCGACCTGAAAGATATTCTGGCCCGTATTACGACAGAGGCTGTTGATCGTGTGCCTGCTAAAGAGCAGGTGAATGCCCTGGTCTGGCGAGCTGTTTCTGAGTCCCTTGGTGGCGAGGTGGGGTCTGAAGGCCAGCGAAAGCTGCGCGCTCTGCAAAACTGGTTTTACGGGCACTATCCGTCCAATAACCAGTGGAACAGTGAAAACCAGCAGGACTTCAAACAGTTTTACCGGAATATGGCGCGCGCCAACGGCAGAGATGGTTTCGATTACAGGGTGCCTTCGGTACAGCGACTGGGGCGCCAAGTCTGGCGAGAACTGGAAAAACAGGGTGGCAAGAAAGCCCTGATTATTGAAGGAGAAGCCGGACGGGGTAAGGATGCACTGCTCGACAGACTGCTGCCCGCCTGGCTCAACAGCAAAGGTCGTGTTCCAGAGTTTGATCGTATTAATGCCAGCCCGGAAAACTGGGATGAGATAAAAGCACTGGTCAAAACCGCGATGGAGAATGGCCGGATACTGGTGATCAGTGAGTTAAACACTCTGCCCAGCCGTTATCTTGAAGGTTTGTTTAATGAGGTATTGAACGGGCAGGGGGCTGAAGGTTTCCGGCTGATTGCCACAGTGAATCCGGCGACTTACAGCGGTCGTACTGAATTTTCCGAGGCTATGCAGAGTCGCTGTACCAAAGTGGTTATCCCGTCCTTTGGTCGTGAAGAGCTTGCAGGATTGATGCACCGTCGATATCCGGCTCACAGTGAGCTGGTGGACTGGCTGACTAGAAAGCATTGTGACCTGGCTGAACAGCTGGATAGAGCCGGTTCTTCTGTGCGTCTGCCACTGGCCAAACTGATGGCCTCCATGGCATCCCTGCAGGATTTATCGCCACCATTGTGGGAAGCCGCTTTTGACCAGAGCTATCAACTGGCTCGTATGGCCCTGAGTGATGTGAAAGCGCCTCCTTCGGGTAGCTCAGTACCATCTGAAGGGCGCAATGCGAGAGAGCAGAAGCTTTGCCAGATTCTTAATCGTCACAGTGAACAACCGGTCAGCGTGCAGCTGGTGGAACGGAATGGGCAGAACAGGTTTGACCCTCAGACATCGGCTCTTGAGCTGGTGGATTCATCTGATGAGGAAGGATTGTTGAACCGTGCTACAGAGTTGATAGCCTCTGCGGACTCCTCCCGTTCTTCGCACACCCAGGAAAAACTCCTGGGTCAGTGTCTGCAAGTGCTGAGGCAGGTCAACCAGCAGGAACAGGCTGACAGTGAGGCTCAGGATGCCGAACGAAAGGCGCGTCGACAGGCCATGGCTCAGGCGATAAAGAAAGAAGAGCAGGAGCCGCCTATTGATGATCCCCACCTTGAAGGTATGGCCGCCAATCCCCCTTCAGGGATGATGGCAAGAATCCTGAGCATGTCGGTTTCAAAGGCAGCATGGCTGCTCTCCAAAATGTCTCCGGAAAGGGTTGTTCAGCTGTTGACTCTGTTGCCACTAGAGAAACTGGTGCCGTTATTGGCAAGGCTGGCAATGAAGCTGCCTGTGAGTACGCTGGTCAATATCGCTATGAAGCTGCCGCTGGATAAGCTCTCTGAGGGTTTCCAGGATATGGACAGCGGCACCATGAACTCTCTTGCCAAGGAGGTAGAGGCTTCCCGGATCAAAGAGATGATGGATAAGTTGGCTCTGGAAGACGTGGAAAAGGTGATTAAGGATTTACCTGCCGAAAAACTGAGTGAACTGCTCACATTTTATAACAATTCTCCTGCATCCCAAAAAATAGTCAGCATGCTTGCGGATTTGGTGATGGAAATGCCTCGAGAGGAGCTAACCAGCGACAGCTTTATTTCCCGTCTTAAGGGTTTCGATCCCGAAGATCTCGTGACTTTGCTACGCCGGCTGGAACCTGGTCAGGCACAGCAGCTTCTGAGTAAGCTGCCAATGGATAAGCTCACTGAGCTATCAGGAAGAGTGGTTCCCGAGGTTCAGGAAACCATAAATAAGCGAATGGGAGCAGCACCTGGTTTGGAAGCTGGCGTTGCAGAGGGTTTATCGAATGTCTCGGTTGATCTGGGTGAGAAGATGCAGCAACTGTATGCTCAGTCAGGTATGGCTGTTCCACAGCAACCCTCTTCCGGAAGGCTCTTCAACAACTGGCTGGCAGTTGTGAGTATGAAACCCGATGAAAAACTAAAAGACGTAACTCTGGAGTCCGGCCTGCTGGAACAGGCTGCAGCACCTGGCCTGGATATGAGGCTTCTCGACAGGGCCATTAATCTCATTCCCCAAGGTTTACCATTGAACAAGCAGTTGGCCAAGCTGCGTTTTGAGCTTTGTCGTCCGAAAGAAGGGGGTCATAACTTCCCTTACGAAGCCCTGTCCGTGACTTCTGATCTTCCCAAGAGCTACAGCAAGAAAGATATGGCTGCGACTACGTTTAATCCAGCGACCTTCTATCGACGAAAATCAGGAAAAGAAACACCGTTGGTTCGTCTTCTTCAGGGGGTACTGGTCAATGAAGGTTTCCGGTCATTCTCAGTAGAAGGGCGTCTTGAACGCTGGTTTACAGCTCTGCAGGCACATATTGATACCAGTAATGCCCCCGAAGAGATCAATCGCGAGCTGCCCCTTTTAATGTCTGCCACTCAAGACAGCGAGCTGGGGGTCATGGAGCATTTCAAAATCCGTGAGCCGGGCAAACGCTTCCTGGTGAACAGCTGGCAGTTGTTGCAGGGTTTTGAAAAAATGTATCAGAATAGAAAAATCAGTCATGCCTGCTGGTGTGACATTCTGGGGCGCGCTGTTTTTAGGTTTCCCGGTGTTCCGGCGTTTCAGGTGATTGGATACCTGGATGTCCTGGAAGGGCACCCGGAATACGGTGAGCAAGCTGCACAGATGATAGATCGCTTTTACAACCAAAAGATAACAACCCTTCAGACTTTGCCTGAGAGGTACCAGCCGTCAGTCTCTATGGAGCACAGTGTACCCACCAGACTCTCGTTTCTGGAAAGTCGTTTGGGGCAGCAGAGCATTGAGGCGGAGTGGGGCAACACCTTCAAAGGTGAGGCACCTGATATAGAGAGGCATATTCGCAGAGCCCCCGCCTTTCGAGCCAAAGCAACTTTTGAAGATAAGCCTACTGTGGTAATGGCTCTGAACTATTTCGATGTGTTGGCCATGGTGAGAAAGCAGTTGCGTGAAAAACCATTGTTAAATTTGAGTCGTTACGGTCTGGGTGATGCCAAGGACGTGGAAATGCGGATTTGTGACCGGCTGGTAAAAAAGCTGACCCAAAGTCTGTCGCAGTACCAGGATAAAGCCCATTGGCGGGTTGTGGTTCCTCAACCTTTATACGGGAGTGGTTCCGATATACCGGCTGGTAGCTATGGTTTTGAG
Source organism: Sansalvadorimonas sp. (assembly GCA_965221135.1). GTDB lineage: Bacteria > Pseudomonadota > Gammaproteobacteria > Pseudomonadales > Endozoicomonadaceae > Sansalvadorimonas. The sequence goes on along the minus strand of CBDCRZ010000103.1, from coordinate 99,437 downwards.
GCTATGCCTGTCGTTCTGGAAGGTAAGCACCCTGCGAAACACTTTTTTGTGACCGGTCGTCGTCAGACTGCAGACGCTCAGACGACGGCGAACCTGACCCGCATTGCAGAGAAGGTGGCAGGCAGTCAGGCGATAGTCATGGATAAGCCCGCTATGGCTCAGTGTGTTGCAGAACTGCTGGACCAGCTCTCTTACGATGAGCTGTATAAAATGGCCTTTGAGTAACGGGCCAGCCGGTCACAGGACATGTTTCATTATCAGCGCAGCCTAGGTATTTCCCTATGGCGTATCCTTCCTGTTATTCGTATAGAATTCCCGTTTATTTCGTAGAAGTACGGGAGCCCTGTTTGTATGCGGTGCCGAAGTCTGGGCGTATTTTCTGTTGTTATTGCTCTGTCCGTTATGTTGTCAGGCTGTGCGTCACTGTATCAGGGAGCCCGGTTTGAGGATTTCAACCGGCAACTGGTGCAAGGGCAGGTCACTGAAGCCACCACGCAGGCTGTTGATCATGCGGATATCGATCAGGCGTCCGGTCAGCCCGATAATCTGCTCTGGACGTTACAGGCCGGCGGCCTTCTGCGTATGGAAAAGCAGTATCAGCGCAGTAACCAGTTTCTGGATGCTGCCGAGCAGCTGATCTACCAGGACAACACCCGCAACATAGCACTCTCTAGCCTGGGGCAGGGGGGCAGCCTGCTCTATAACGACACAGCTCTGCCTTATGCTCCCAGTCATTACGATGGCATTATGGCCAACACCTATAAAGCCATGAATTTTTCTGCTTTATATAAGCCAGAACTGGCTCGTGTGGAGTGGAACCGGGTGGACGACCGCCAGAGGCGGGCGGTGGATGACTTTGCCAGGCAGATTTCCCGTCAAAGGGAAGAGTTGGCAGAGGAGCGTAGCCAGAACGAAACAAGAGGGGCTGACCTCAACGCCAGTTACAGCTACTCCCAGCAGATGCTTAAAGACAGTGGCATCAATATGTCCCGCTGGCAGCCTTATAAAGGTTATGTGAATCCCTTTGCCACCTACATGCATGGACTCTTCTTCCTGCTGAACGCTCAGATGGCCAGTGACTATGATCGGGCCTACCAGAGTTTTGAGCGGGCTTACAGCATGACCGGTAATCCGACAGCCAAAGCGGATATGGAACTGGCCAATGAGCTGCGTCAGGGGTTTTCCCTGTCCAAAGTGCGCCCACGAGTGTGGGTGTTGTTTGAAAATGGCCTGGCAGCCCATAAGCAGGAATGGCGAATTGATTTACCTGTTGTACTCTCCCACTCAAATATTTTATATACAGGTATAGCGCTGCCAAGGCTGGTGGACGGGCAACAAGCCTGGCAGGCGCTGTCTGTATCAGGGGGAGGCGGTACGACAAAGACTCAGGCTGTTGGGGATATGGATCGTATTATCAAAGCTGAGTTTAAAGAGGCTTTCCCCACGATTTTGATGAAAGAGCTGGTGCGGGCCACTGCAAAAACCCTTGTACAACAAAGAGCTCAGGAACGGGCACAGAAGGATTATGGACAGGAGGAATCCCCTTTGGCGCTGGCCATGGCATTGTACCAGGTGGCGACAACCTCTGCAGATATTCGCAGTTGGACGGCTCTACCCAAAGAATTTCAGGTTGCACGCATCCGGCGACCTGATAATGGCGTAGTGGTAATTAATGCAGTGGACAATAATTCTGCCGGATACCAGAAGCCGATCAGGGTCAGCATAGATGCCAACAGCCAGTTCAATATTATTTATGTGAAGGCCATCAGTCGTCAGGCGCAGCCTTCAGTGGAAGTGATCAGCCTTTAAGGGTGAAGGAAGTATTGATGGAAAGTTCTATGGAACGTTTAAACGGGAATGCGATGATGAAGTTGTGCATCAACAGTCTCAAGGCTCTGACCCTGGGTGGTGCTGTGGCTCTGATGGCAGGCTGTGCCCCCCAAACCACATATGTGGACCCGGCAAACGACAGCACCGTGGTCATGGGGCTGGATTACAAAGACTTTGCCCAGGCTGCGGACCAAGCTGTTGCCGATATGACCAACTCCAGGCTGCTGGTGCATCCACAGAGCATGGAAGGCAAGCGTTATGTGATTGCTGTCTCCAATATCACTAACGATACCATGCAGCGTATAGATACCGACCAGCTGACCAAGAAGATTCGCTCTGACCTGCTGCGTTCCGGCCGGTTTATTACCACTACGGCCATTGGCCTGAATGGTCCTGAAGATCGTATGACGGAACAGGTGCGTGAGCTGCGAAACAACAAAATGGTGGATCAGAAAACTGTGAAGAAAGACGGCACAGTGATTGCCCCGGACTTCAGCTTGAGTGGCAAGATTATCCAGCGTAACCATAAGGTGGACAGCCGTACCCAGCAGGTGGATTACTACTTCCAGCTAAGCCTGACCAACCTGGAAAATGGACTGGCGTATTACGAAGGAGAGTACCCCATCATTAAACGTGGCTCTAACAAAGCTGCACCCTGGTAAGCGTGCTATAGTGCTTTGTAGTTTTTTGGGGGCGGTCGGTATAATTCTGGTCGCCTCTGTCGATAAAAATAATTAATAAACGTCAATAAAGGAGGGCGGGACTATGAAAGCATTGGCGATACTGTTAGTGACGGTAGCGTTGAGTGGCAACAGCCAGGCTGCGGCCAAGGTGAGTCATTCTGATCCTCTTGAACCTGTAAACCGTGTTGTTTTTGGGTTCAATGACAAATTTGACTCCTGGTTATTGAAACCTGTTGCCAGGGGTTATGATGCGGTAACTCCTAAGCCTGTTCAGGGGCTGATTGGTAATTTCTTTCAAAATTTGGAAGAAATTCGCAATGTCGTTAACGCTTTACTGCAGCTCGAAGTGAAACAGGCTTCTGTTTCGACCGGCCGTTTTCTGGTGAACAGTACTGTCGGTATGCTGGGCATGGTTGATGTTGGTACGGCAGTCGGCCTGGAGTATCAATATAATGATTTCGGGCTAACTCTTGGGCGCTGGAATGTTCCTTCGGGCCCTTATGTTGTGGTGCCTTTCCTGGGAGGCAGAACGCTACGCGCTGCTGCAGGTATTTATCCAAACTTTATGATGTATCCTGTGACCTATGTGAATGACAGCCAAACAAGCTGGGCGCTATGGGGCGTTGGATTTGTTAACCTGAGAGCATCTCTGCTGGATAAGGAAGGCTTAATCGTTGGTGATAAGTACACCTTTCTCCGTGATGCCTATCTACAGCGTCGGGACTTCCAGTTGACCGGTGAAGTGCCCCAGGATGATTTTTAGGTTCTGACTTTCAAGTCCGTCCTGTAAATGACTCTTTAAAATGATCAGAGAATAACCGTGCAGAAACCTCTGCACGGTTTTCTTGTTTTTGTTGCTCTTCTTCTTCCGCTTTTTTCCACTATCTTCTCTGTTTATTTTGCATGTTTTCTGAACTTGCACAGCTACCTTCGAGAGAGTAATGTCGAAACCATTAAGGTCGGCTTGCCGATCCTGTTTACCTGACCAGGGATGGGGCCGCATATGAGCACAGCCAATACAGCCAGTCACCGCAGATTACTGGTCATTGATGATGATGCCATTGTCCGTGACAGCATAGTGGCCTATCTGGCAGACAGTGGCTTTCAGGTGCAGGAAGCGGAGAACGGTGAACATGGTCTGGAGATCTTCCGTGATGACCCTCCCGATCTGATTCTCTGTGACCTGCGTATGCCCAGACTCGATGGACTGGGTGTGCTGCGCCAGGTGCGCAAAGAGTCACCGGAAACCCCCTTTATTGTGGTCTCAGGTGCCGGGGTGATGGCTGACGTTGTCGAAGCCCTGCGACTTGGCGCCAGTGATTACATTATTAAACCTATTGTTGATCTGGAAGTGCTTGAGCATGCGGTTAACCGTGCACTGGACAACGCCGAACTGGCTCGGCAGAACCAGCGCTACCGGGAGAGTCTGGAAGAGGCCATCAGTTCTCTGAAAGAGAGTCTGGATGTGTTGAGGGAAGATCAGAAAGCCGGGCGTCAGGTGCAGATGAAAATGCTGCCCCAGGAGCCGTTCCGTGAGGGTGATTATTTTATTGATTACCAGATTGTGCCCTCGCTTTATCTGAGCGGCGATTTTGTTGACTATTTCCCGGTTAATGATCATTGCTTTGGTTTTTACCTGGCCGATGTTTCTGGTCATGGAGCTTCCTCTGCGTTTGTCACAGTTCTGTTGAAACATATGTCTATGTCCCTGTTGCAGGAGTATCAGTCTCGGGCTGTGGATGGACCTATTCGGCCATCTTTGGTGCTGTCTTCCATTAACCAGAATCTTCTGGGATGTGAGCTTGGTAAGCATGTGACAGTGTTCGGTGGTGTGGTAGATACTGAGGCGAAAACCCTGACCTATTCGGCAGGTGGGCATTTCCCGCTGCCAATTCTGAGTATGGGCGGGACATCCCGTTATCTGGATGACCGCGGTCTTCCTGTCGGTTTGTTTGCGGATGCAAAATATAAGGACAAGACAATTGACTTGTCCGGTCCATTTACATTAACTATCTTCTCGGATGGTATTCTGGAGGTACTCCCCCAGGACACCCTGAAGGAAAAAGAGCAATATCTGCTGGAGGCCATTGATGAAACGGCTGATTCAGCAGAGTCTGTGATGTCACGGTTGAATGTACAGTCATTGCATGAAGCGCCGGATGATATCGCCTTGCTGGTGTTAGGCGGAAAGGCTGAATGAGTACAGGAAAAATCCAGTATGCCGAATCAGACGGCAGTTTTATTCTGAAATTGATTGGTGATGTACGGTTAACCCTGTGCTCGGCACTCGATAAAACCCTCGAATCTATCTTGCAGCAGCCGGGTATTCGCTCGGTGATTATTGATCTCACTGATACTCAGGGCATCGACAGCACCTCTTTAGGCTTGCTGGCGCGGCTCTCTATCCAGTCCCGTAAGCAGCTGGGTTTTGTTCCGACGGTGTTATCCACCAACGACGATATCAATCGCATTCTGCTGACGATGGGCTTTGACCAGGTGTTTGCCATTGTGAAAGAGGCCAGTGATGGTAACGGTGTCGAGCTTCTAAAAGACCTGCCCTGCGAAGAAGCGGCAGAAGATGAAGTGATGGACAAGGTTTTGGGCGCCCATAAAACCCTGATGGAGATGAACGACCATAATCGTCAGGAGTTTAAAGACTTGGTGAAGCGGCTGGAAACAGATCGCCAGTCGGAGGGGCTGCGAGGGTGTGACGACTAGCTATAAAAGATAAAAGCTTTGAACCACAGAGGCACAAAGACACAGAGGAAAAGCAAAAAGCTTTTTATTAAAGAGCTCTTATTAAAAAGCTCTTATTAAAAAGCTCTTATTAAAAAGCTCTTCTCAGTGTCTTTGTGTCTCTGTGGTGAAAGGCTTTTACGAGATTAGCCCTTAGCCAATGCCGTCAAAGTCTGCTCCAGCTTAACCTGGTCCGCCGCAAAGTTACGAATACCTTCCGCCAGCTTTTCAGTCGCCATAGCATCGTCATTCATGTTCCAGCGGAAAGCATTCTCTGCCATACCCTGACGCTGTTCATTGCCTTGAGGGTTTGCCGCATCCAGCTTGCGCTCAACACCGTCTTCACTGTTCTGTAGTTCTTCCAGCAGGTTAGGGCTGATGGTCAGGCGGTCGCAGCCAGCCAGTTCCAGAACCTCTTCCTTGCTGCGGAAACTTGCGCCCATCACTACGGTTTTGTAGCTGTTGGTCTTGTAATAGTTAAAAATGCGGGACACAGACACAACACCTGGATCTTCATGAGCTGGGTAGCTGTCACGCCCGGTGCTCTTCTTGTACCAGTCGAGAATACGACCCACAAAAGGTGAGATCAGGTATACGCCGGCATCGGCACAGGCGCTGGCCTGGGCAAATCCGAACAGCAGGGTCAGGTTGGTTTGAATACCTTCGCGTTCCAGCTGTTCAGCGGCGCGGATACCTTCCCAGGTTGATGCAATTTTGATCAGTACGCGGTCTTTGTTGATGCCTTCCTGCTCATAGAGTTCGATCAGGCGTTCGGCTTTGGTCACTGTTGCGCGAGTGTTGAATGACAGTCGTGCATCCACTTCGGTGGAGATACGGCCGGGAATCAGACCCAGAATTTCTTTGCCGATCAGAACGGACAGTTTGTCGGTAGCATTGTGCAGGATACCTGTCGTACCACGACCCTGCTGCTTACCGAAAGCCAGAGCTGCTTTTACCTGTTCCTGGTAAGCGGGAAGGGCGGCAGCCTTCAGTAGCAGTGTTGGGTTTGTAGTGGCGTCCTGGGGGCAGTAGCGACGAATCGCTTCAATATCACCCGTGTCCGCCACGACAGTTGTCAGTTTTTTCAGCTGTTCAAGTTGGTTGGTCATACAGTTGATCCAGGTTGGGTATTCTCTGAAGAACAAAAAGTGCTGGCATCGCGCAGCAATCCGGCGACAGCATCTGGCTTGTGAGCATGTTCGCTGAGGTGTCGACGGAAGCGGCGTGCACCGGGCAGGCCATTAAACAGCCCAAGCATGTGGCGGGTGATATGTTTCAACGCGTGCTTATCATTTTTTGCCAGATGTTGCTCTATATAGGGTATCATTTTTTCAATGATATCGTAGCGGGTTTGGGGCGCCTGGCCCGTGTCCGTATCTCCAAAAATACGACGATCAGCATCCGCCAGAAGCCAGGGGTTATGGTAGGCTTCACGGCCAATCATTACACCATCAAGATGTTGCAGATGTGTTTCTGTTTGCTCGAGAGTGGTGATGCCGCCATTCACCAGAATATCTAGTTGCGGGAATGTCTCTTTCAGCCGATAGGCCCAGTCGTACTTCAGTGGCGGAATATCACGGTTCTCTTTCGGGCTTAAGCCTTCCAGTATGGCAATACGGGCATGGACGATAAACGTCGTACAGCCGGTGTCCGCGACATGTCCGACAAAGTCGACAAGCTGTTCCCAGCTGTCGTGACCATTAACGCCTATTCGATGTTTGACAGTAACGGGAATGTCGACGGCGTCCTGCATGGCTTTGATGCAATCGGCAACCAGAGCCGGCTCCTTCATAAGGACCGCGCCAATACCACCGTTCTGTACGCGGTCACTGGGGCAGCCGACATTCAGGTTCACTTCGTCGTAACCCCACTCCTGTCCGAAGCGGCTGCACTGTGCCAGATCGCCGGTATTGCTGCCTCCCAGCTGCAGGGCAATAGGGTGCTCTTGTGCGTTGTAATCAAGAAAACGCTTACGATCACCGTGGATCAGTGCGCCGGTGGTCACCATCTCCGTATACAGAAGGGTATGACGGGAAATTAACCGCAGGAAGTACCGGCAGTGTTTATCCGTCCAGTCCATCATTGGTGCTACGCTTAGTCGTCTATTCAGCTTTTTGGGGGTTTTCTTACTCATTTCAACATCTTATGGGTGTTTTGGTCTTTCCTGTCCGCATCATTCTGTTGCCTTTTTTAAGCATTCTGCAATGCCTTGGTGCAACATTTTTCTTTGTTGCACCGCTTGGTTGCACCAGGGAAAGAGTCTGCATATGGCAACAATTATTCCGCGCAAGAAGAAGGATGGGTCGGTTTCGTACACTGCCCAGATTCGGATAAAGCATAATGGAAAAATAATACACCACGAGTCACAAACATTCAGTAAAGATAAGTCGGCTCGCACCTGGGCAAAACATCGTGAGCTGGAGAACCCTGAAACCTTGCAGGTGGCAGTGACTCCCCGAGGAACCCGTTTTGGTAGTTTGATTGATCGATACGTAGCGGAGATAAAGCCATCAAGCCTTGGGGGCGTACAAAGCAGTATGTGCTCGATAGGCTTGGTGGTATGGATATAGCTCGGATTGATGTACTGGAGCTCTCAACTCAGCATATTGTTGAGCACTGTCGCATGAGGCATGAAGAAGGCGCTGGCCCAGCTACAATCCAGCGGGACGTGTCGTACATTCGGGGGATTCTATCTATAGCAAAACCCGCCTGGGCTATCCCTGTTACCACGGCGCCAATTGATGACGTTCACGAGGCTTGGATTGGTTGGCCACAGCAACAGCGTGAGCGCCGCCCGGCAGGTAAACAGATAGAGGAAATTGAGGCGGCACTGGTGGTGCGCCAGGGGCTGCCGCAATCAAACATGTCATTACTGTCGCTCTTTCGTTTTTCCATATTCTGATCTTCCCCCGATAAAGTGGACACCTCATCCCTAACTGAATGAGGTGTTTTATGGGTACTTACAGACCAGATAAACCAACACGAAAATACACCGACGAGTACAAGGTCAGTGCCGTTCGCATGACCTTTAAAACCGATGTCATGATCAACGATATTGCCCAGTCTCTGGACATTCATCCCTTTATGTTGTCCCGTTGGCGCAAAGAGTATTTCGAGGGCAAGCTTGTGGTCGATGAACGCAAAGTCACCAAAAAACTGATCAGTGTGCCAAAGAAAAAAGAGCTGACTGACAGCAAACGTATAAAGAAGCTCGAAACTGAGAATATGGCTCTCAAAGAGGAGATCGATTTCTTAAAAAAGTGGGAAGCCTACAACTCAGAACTACGGCGGAAAAGTTCGCGATCATAAAGCGTCACCGCACACGCTTTGGGACACGTTTACTCTGCAAACATCTCAGTGTATCGGAGAGCGGTTTTTATGCCTGGCGCTCTCATAAGCCCAGCCAACGCAAGCTTGATGACCAAAAGTTATTGCAGCGCATTCACGCTATTTTTAACAAAAGCCAGAAACGTTACGGGAGCCCTCGTGTCTTCGAGGCCCTGCGTAAGCTAGGGATAAACGTCGGCAGGAAGCGTGTTGAACGGCTGATGAGAGAAGATCAACTCATTGGGGGCGTGGCTCGCATCTATCGGCGTAAACCCTTACCGCAGAGAGCCTGTGACCCTGTGCCTAATATTCGTAAAGACCTGCCAAAACCCACGGCCATCAATCAACACTGGGCGGCGGATGTGACCTATATAAAGCTGAAGGGGCGCTGGATGTTCCTGGCAGTGGTGTTGGACTTGTACACTCGCCGTGTCGTAGGCTGGTCATTGAAAAACAACTGTACCGCCGCTCTGACCAAAGCGGCATTACTTATGGCTATTCGCAAACGACGCCCTCCAGAGGGGCTGCTTTTCCACTATGATCAAGGCATCGAATACAGGGCAGCAGAGCTACAAAAAGTTCATAAACGCTATGGTATTAACACCAGCATGAACCGAGCCTACCACTGTACGGATAATGCAGAAATGGAGTCATTCTTCCATTCCCTTAAGGGGGAATTCCTGACAGGGACATCGTTCCGCAGTGTTCATCACCTGCGTGATTCGATAGCGGGCTATATACAACATTTTTATATCCGGGCTCGACTGCACTCGAGCCTTAATTATCAATCTCTGGTAGAATATGAGGCTGCTGCTTAGCTGCAGAGGTGTGTCTATTTTATCGGGGGAAGATCACAGCCTTCGGTTGCCACTGGATTCAAGGATTATGTTGCTAATCAATAACAGAGAAACGCTTTAGAGTATTTATTATTGCCATTACGAAGCCAGCACTTAAGCTCGACGCAGCTACAATGCTTATCGCATAATATTTGAGTGTCAAACCTTGTTTTGTTTTTATATCACATTCAACTATTTGCCAGTCTTTTTCGTTCAAAATAAAATCATAGTTATTTGACAGTGGTTCAAAATAGTTTTTCTCCCCGTTTTCAAACAAACTCCAAAAGAGTAAACCTAGAACATAAACTTCACCATCTCTAAAATAAAATAAAGGTCCACCAGAATCACCTCTCTGTGAAAAACCAGGATAAATCAGCCTATAATCCAGACCTGAAGAAAACCAGTCTAACTGGGCAATGCTAACATTATCAGTTCCTGAATAACCCGCAGCATAAATTGTTGAGATTTTTGTTAATTCACAAAATGAATATTCCTCCATATCCAAAAACGGAAATCTTACATCGCCGCGATTGACATTATGTTCCAATTCAAGCATTGCGATATCGTGCCTGGTTCGTTTATTTTCCCGGGTAACAAAATCTGGAGATTTAGCATATCTTACAACTTTAACAGAAAATGGGTTTTTAGTATTTTTAAAAAAAACCTTAAGGCATTTTCTTTTTTCAAAAGAATTCACACAATGCGCAGATGTTAAAATATGTCGATCAGAAATAATCACCCCACTACAATTTATTAAACCATTATTTAATTGAACAATCCAAGGGCCAAAACCGCCTTTTGAAACATAAACAGGATTGGTATAGCAGTAAGATACAGACCCCAGGCAAATCATAATCAAAATCAACATTAAGTGCATGTTCAGTAAACACCCAATCATATATTTACAATAGAGATATAAGTTTGTCCATCCAATTGTAAAAATCATTCTTCTCACTCAGTTTAGCAACAAAAAACAAGATTAAATATTCACCCAATTATCTACAGGCCTCAAAAATAATTAATAACAAGTGCGTAAAATAAACATAACAATTGCATCCAGGTGACGCATGCGGCGCACCTGGATGCAGGCGTGTGTGCCGGGCATGGCACTTAACTCGAGAGGTGAAAGTCCTCTTACCAGGTATTCGCAGTATCCCAAATAATATCAATCTCCCTGTCCGGATGTTCTTGCCTGATACGTTCAAGAACGTGAACGGTATGCTCTTTGCAGCCACACGGGTAAGGCCAGATCCTTACCTGTCCGAGGTTGTAGTAACATACGCCATAGAAAAAGATATTGTCTGCCAGTTTCGGAGAGTGGGAGCTGACCCATAACCGCTCGCCTTTTCGCGACCAGCCGTAGCCAATATCGGTATCCTGATGGATAGGGGTTTCATCAATGTAAACCAGTAGCCGCTCCTGACGAGTCGCCTTTGACAGCAAGGGTTTCAGCACTTCCAAAAAGTCAGCTCGACGAGCAGGGTTCGCTTTATTGATAAGCTTTTTAGCCTTTTTTCAAGAGTACCCCAGCCGTTTCAAAGCCTGTCGCAGGGTCTCTCGACAACATCGAACCTGAAAGCCCCAACACCACTGAACTCAATATTTCAGTGTCCAGCGAGGTGTGTTTAATGGTCCCTCTTGAGACGCTGCGTGTTCCAGCGTCTTGTCGATCAAGCAGGCAACAGCGCTGCTTATAATCTGGCAAAAGGGGGGTGGCCACCTGGCCGTCTGTATGTCATGGCCTCAGGTCCGTTGCTATTGTAGAGATGAATCCAGGACGTGACGGTTTCGTGATGTCGCGACAGTTTCCGGGCAACAGTCATAGCCGTTGATCCCGTTGCTAATTGATAAAGTGCAGAGAAACGTTCTCGTGTGCGAGGATGATCGGCCTGGATAGACTGCTGGAGCAGGCAGTCTGACGTTTGGTTCCACTGGTTGTGGGAGACTTTCAGTACCATGGGTATCTTTGGAAAAATACGTCATAGTACTGATAGTCTCGATCTTGTCAGTTCGTATATATCGAAATTGGTAAATTCATTCTCAAGAATCCCGGCTTTCAAAATGGTTGGGGTTTAGGCTGCTCCTATTCTATTTTTTATATTCTTACTAACATTCCTATTCAAGATTTCCTATCGGTTTGATGATGGGGCATGCAGCCACAGCTCTTCAGATGGAGGGGGCGGCATGGGTGATGGTTACGATGGAGGATCAGATGGTGGCGGAGATTAATGATTAAAACCAAAAAATAATACGAAACCTATATACTACTAAAAACAATAACACTCCAGGAATCCTGTAGAGTGTTTGGTAAATCAAAGCAAGCACAGTGTTGTGGTGCTTTGATTTTGGGTTTTCTACAGATTCGTTACATGATTGAATCAGCCCCTGCAGCAGGTAGAGATTCATCGTTTTTGTAACAAACTTTATAGTATTTAGGGGGCATTCCCAGATAATATCCATATGTATTAATGATTTCCTCAATAGTATGAAAATAGAGTTTACTATGACCTATGATGCTGAAGTAAACACCTTCTCCTATATGTGTACAATAATGCACTCTGCCTGTTGTTCCAAAAATCCTAAGAGCAGTAACATTTCTTGAAAAGGCTAGTTCATCTGTCGCAGTCAGAAGATCGGTGTCTCTATTGATATTTTGACTAGGGAAATTTGTTATACCCGTATTTAAATACTCGACAAGGTCAACGCATGATGGGTAATGTGGAGTAACGCTGACTTTAGTAAAATTACATAGCCCTTCAAATAAGCAGCGCTTGAATCTTTGGGAAAAAACATCAGAACATGTATATGTGGTAGAACCACCATTCCTGTTGATTGTAAAAGATATAGGTGTACCTTGATCACACTCTTTAAGTGATTCCTTTAATCTATCATCGTGAACAGCATGATGAATATCTATGCCATTAAACTCCTGTCCGTTTATTGAAATAACTAGTGCGTTCAGTGAAAACCTTCTTCCTCCATAAGGATTGGTTGTAACACTAACCTGTTCCGTTTTATCAGAAACAACAATATTTATTGCCCGGGATTCCTCAAGCATAAAAAACAGGATAATGAAATACAGGTATTTTTTATTAAAAGATAAAAAATACTTATTATATAGACCAAAGCAATATACTTATTAAGAAAACAACAAAATCTACAGCGAAGGCGCTAAATCTGTATAGTGCAGTCATGCTTGGGCATCTCAATGTGTGATAGCGTGACTATGGTAGTTCTATAAACGGCATGTAACAAATGAGTCAGAGCATCTTCGGTGTAGCCGAGGGTATCTAACCATCAGCCCCCACAACAACCCTGCATGCGGCTCCGCACAGGGCGCTGCTTGAATCCAGCCCCTCTCAAAACACTATGGTCGCGCTTTATGGTTGTTTAGGCGTAGGGAGTGAAAAATAATTATTAAAGGAATCCAGTAGAGCATTTTTTAAATCAAAGAAAACACAGTGTTGAGGTGTTTTGATTTTCGATTTTTCTACCGGTTCGTTAGATTTCAGCAAATTATACAGCTCGAGGGATTTAACTTTTCACGTTCAGAAATGGTCATTTTAAGAAGTCCGGTTGCTTCCTTAACTATTTCAGGAGTCCCTTCTTGTAAGGCAAACGTAAGTGATGTGCATACATTGCTTATTAATATCATCTGTTTATCAAAATTATGCGTCTCTGATAATTTCGAAAACTCTAACCGTCCCTCTTCTAAACTCACCCGTGCTCGTAGTTCTTTTGCACTTTCCATTAATTCCTGTGGCCCGTCAGTTAATACGTCAGAGAAACACACCCTTGCAGCATTTATGCACTTTTCCTTATCACTATAATCACTCGATTTTTTTAAGCTTAATAACTCCAGGCATCCATCTGTATAATTGACTTGCTTTCGTAAAGCTTGCGCCTCCTTTTTGACTGTAGAGGAGCCATCTAATACTGAAGTTAATAGTAGCGTTCTTACCTCTTGTATACAGACTTTTCGATCATCAAAAGTACTAAGGTCAATATAGTTATCCCACGTGTCCCTGGCCTGTTCAAGTTTGGAACTTGCGTCGTCAATAGCTGCATTCATTGATATCATCAAAATCACCGTGAAGTTAGTATTTGTAAAATGCTCTTAATCAATGTTTTCTGATAGACGTCCAATAACAATTTGCAGATAGAACAAAATTTCTTCTTGTTTCTATATTTGTCCTTGGGCTGGAATGCATAATAGAAAGCTTTCGGTTCTGTGTTGTATAGGCTGTGTTGTGTAGCCTGAGTAATATCCTTGTAGAAATATGTGACATCTACAGGAATACTTCGTTCAGAGTAGTTATCAAAAGTAACCAATGAGTCAGAGCATCTCATCGGATAGCCGAGGGTATCTAACCCTCCTCCTGTCGAGTCAACCGAAGGAACCTCCCCTTCATCTGCTCACAGAACCGGACTTGAGAGTCTCCTCTCATCTGGCTCTTCTTATCCAACCGCTGACACACAGCCTGCTCGCCAGTGTGCCATTAACCACGGAGCCCTTTTTGCGATTCGCCCAAAACAGGACGCTGCCCGCTTCTTACGGCCCCTCAATTTCTTGTATTTACCCATAGCCCAGCGAACCAGCGTCTCTTCCCTATAATTCAGGATCGTTCTCATTTCTGAGGGATAGAATTTCCCACGCCGGTTTCTGGCCATCCTTGGGCGAAAGGTGTAACCAGGAAAGTTAAAAGAGATGTGTTCATACTTTTCCGTTCTGTCTTCATCCGTGCAGTATACCAGCTTCGTCTTTTCCGGATGCAGTGTAAGACCACAGTCGAGTAAACGACTTCTTACTGCTTCCAGTATGGATTCCGGCTACTGTTTTCCTGGTCAGTCGGGTTTGCACTGACAGTCAGCAAGTGAATGTGACCGGAATAGTCACAGAAGGCATTCGCATGACCTGCCTGACTGATATCCATTACCAGCGCCATGATATGAAGAACCCATTTCCATCATTGGAGCAACGGAGAGGCGGCGATCCAGGGCGGTTTCTGGCATTGAAAAGGGTCTCACTCTGTATAAGTTGCAGTTGTTAAGCGACAGCGTGCAAAAACAAAAGAGCTTACCATTTACCGAAATCTTCCGCCTAAGGAGACACCGATGGATGAGTTTTCTCGGCGACATTGAAAGACAGCGCCTATAGTTGGTCACGGTTTCTGTTTGGCTTCCACTCGGGAAATGGGGTCTGCTGTGTTTTGTCTGTGAGGTTGCTCTATGTGCATAGACAGCCTGAGGCAGCACAGAGAGTGAGACTGACTGTTCTTAGGAAATCTGACTACTGTTATGAAGTTTCTCAATAGCCTTTTAGGTGTCTTTGTCCTTCTATTCATCGCTTTCCTGTTTTCAGAGAACAAGAAATCGATTAACTGGCGAACGGTAGGTGGTGCACTGTTTCTTCAGGTCTGCTTTGCCGGTTTTGTATTGGCGGTGCCCTTTGGCAGGGATTTGCTTGGCGGACTCTCGACAGGTGTTCAGCATGTGATGGATTACGCCAATGATGGCATTAACTTTCTGTTCGGTAATCTGGCAAGGCCGTCTGAAGTCGGTTTTATTTTCGCCATAAAAGTTCTCCCGATGGTGATTTTCTTCTCCGCATTAATCTCTGTGCTTTACCACTTGGGCATTATGCAGGCTATTGTCCGGGTGCTGGGCGGAGGGTTGCAGAAGTTTTTGAAAACCAGCCGAACGGAATCCATATCCGCAACCGGTAATATATTTGTCGGTCAGACTGAAGCGCCCCTGTTGGTGAAACCCTTTATACCCAGCATGACACGTTCAGAGCTGTTTGCAGTTATGGTCGGTGGGCTGGCATCCGTTGCCGGTGCTGTGCTGGCAGGTTACGCAAGCCTGGGGGTCAACCTGAACTACCTGATTGCAGCCAGCTTTATGGCGGCTCCTGGTGGTTTATTGATGGCCAAGTTGATCATCCCGGAAACAGAAACACCCGATGATGGCAAGGGGGGAATGGAATCATCGGATTCGGTCAACCTGGTGGATGCCGCCGCGACAGGTGCATCGTCGGGTCTGAAGCTTGCGGTGAATGTGGGGGCTATGCTGTTAGCATTTATCGCCCTTATCGCTCTATTTAACGGTTTGTTTGGCTGGGTTGGGAATCTTGTGGGCTTTGAAGACCTCACGATTCAGGAAATTCTTGGATATCTCTTTTCTCCACTGGCCTGGGTGCTGGGTATTCCCTGGGATGAAGCCATTATTGCCGGCAGTATGATTGGCCAAAAGCTGATTGTGAATGAGTTCGTCGCTTATATCGACTTTGTGAATGTACGGGATGTGCTTTCTCCGCAAACCCAGGCTGTAATCTCTTTTGCTCTCTGCGGTTTTGCCAACCTGTCTTCTATAGCCATTCTTCTTGGCGGGTTGGGTGTACTTGCCCCTTCCCGGCGAGGAGATATTGCCGAGCTGGGTTTGAAAGCGGTGTTGGCAGGGACGCTGTCGAACCTTATGAGCGCGGCACTTGCCGGTATATTTATTTGATGTGAGCCGGTACTGATGTATTTCTACGATATATTTCTGGCCCTGACCACGGGGTTTGTTGTAGGGCTTTTGTTCAGCTGGTTAAAGCTACCTATACCAGCACCTCCGGCGCTGGCCGGAGTTATGGGGATAGCAGGCATTTTTCTGGGACGTTATGCCTATCTTGAGTTTATCGCCATTCTGGGGCGCTAGTGTGCACTCTTGTTAATGTGAAATGTGGCTGAGGAGAACTAACAGAATGACACCTCACATAAGGGCCAAGCGTGACGCCTTTGCCTCTGTTGTTATCATGCCTGACGATCCACTGCAGGCACGCTTTGCCGCAGACCATTACCTTGATGATGTTGAGGAGGCTACCATTGTCCGCAATATGCTGGGTTACACAGGCTTTTATAACGGCTCACGGGTATCCATTATGGGGGCCGGTCTGGGAGTGCCTTCGGTAAGTATCTACGCCAGAGAGCTGTTTATTGATTACAGGGTGGAAGCCATTATCAGTACGACAGAGTGTTATGCCATCAGCCATGATATCTCCGTAAGAACCCTGATTTTGGCCATGGGAGCGAGTACCTTTTCAGGCGTAAACCGTATGCGCTTTGGGGGAGGGGACTTCTCAGCCATCAGTAACTTTGAATTGCTGAGTTCTGCCTGGGTTGAGGCCCAGGAGCTATCAATGCCTGTAGTTGTGGGTAATGTCTGTACGACAGACTGTCTTTGTGAGTCGGCTCATGAGCAGTGCCAGGCTATGCAAACCATGGGAGTGCTGGCGCTGGAAATGACAGCTGCAGGGCTCTATGGGGTGGCAGCTGAGTGTGGGCGTAAAGCGTTATCAATCTGTCCTATACGAGAGCATCTACACTCGGGCGATTATTTGCCAGCCGATGACCGGGACAGTGGTGCCCGTAGCAGTTTACAACTCGCATTAAAGGTTGCAGGCAAGTTCGCCCACGAGAATGGCTATGCATAATGCTCAGTCGAGATGTTTCTGACATTGAGTCGTAAAAGGGATGTGAACAAAAGAGGAATGTGAAGAAAAGAGGTATGTTGAGAAAAAGCCATTAGACTAAAACCTGAAGCTTTTAAAAACAGATTCGGGCAAGGTCAGGTATGACAATAACAGGCAAAGGATTGTTGCGCTGTTTCAGTGGCGCTTTTGATGAAGTCGTTAAGGGTGTTGCTAAGGGTGTAGCCTTCTCAGGCTTTGTGTCGGTAACACTAATCTTTACTGGGCTGATGTCAGGGTCAGTACAGGCAAAGGACAAAAAAGACGCTGCGTCGAATGATGTGCATCCTCCTGGTTATAGTTGGCAATCCTGTCAGACATTGAACTGCTTTTTTCTTGTACCCGAAGGTTGGACGTTTGAGTCTTTGAGTCGTTCTGGTGTGAAGGGCGTCACCAAATATCAGATGTTGCCGAACCGCTACAAACGAAAGATTCCTCCCCGGGTTAATATTAATATTCTGCAGCATGCCAAGGTGAAAACCGGGTTGTCGGCGACGCGCCATATCGAACTGTTTATGGATGAACTTTCCAGCTCATCAAGAGTGCTGAAAACCTGGAAACATCGTTCCGGAGCGCTGGTCAGTGCTGCTGCGACTTCATTGCATTTCTCCAGCGTTCCAGAGCCCACCAAGAAGTTCAATCTGCTTATTGCCAATGAAAAAACAGGCACGCTTTATGTGTTTGCTTTTGAGACACACCCGGGTAGCTGGGACGGGGAGTGGCCCGTTGTCGAAGAGATTTTCTCCCGGTTAAGGCTGGATGAACGTTATTAATTAATTTTGTGTGCCTCTGTTGTGCGCTGATTATTCAATATTGTTTTCATCATCTCCGGCACGTCTAAGGCGTAGGGTGTATAAACTCTCTCGACCGAATCTTTTATTGGCGACTATGATCGGCTTTGTATCAGTTTGGTTGTTCTTTTACAGAGCAGCGTTTGCGTTTAGCAGGGTTGGCCGGATCGCCGAGCACTCAATGGAGAACAAGCATGAACACACGTCTTGAGAAGGACAGTATGGGAGAGCTGGCTGTTCCGGCTGAGGCTTTATACGGTGCCCAGACCCAGCGCGCTGTGAACAACTTTCCCGTCAGTGGGCAGCGTATGCCCGAGCCTTTTATTAAATCATTGCTACTGGTAAAAAAAGCAGCCGCACGAGCCAACCTGAAACTGGAACTGTTATCTTCTGCAAAAGCGGAAGCTATTGTGGCAGCAGTAGACGCACTGGTTGATGACCCGGAGTTAATGGCCCACTTCCCTGTCGATATCTACCAGACAGGGTCCGGCACCAGTTCCAATATGAATGCCAACGAGGTGCTGGCAACTCTGGCCAATCGCCATACCCAGGAAACCGTGGGCCCTAATGATCATGTGAACTACGGGCAGAGCAGTAACGACAGCATTCCCAGTACGATTCATATCAGTGCAGCACTTGAGCTTGAACAGCACCTGATACCAGCCCTGAAACATCTATCAAAAACCATCAAGGATAAGGCTGCAACTCTAAAAGGTGTGATCAAAACAGGCCGTACCCATTTGATGGATGCTATGCCGGTCAGGCTGGAGCAAAGCCTGCTGAGCTGGGCGACACAGGTAGACCAGAATATTGCTGCACTTACACAGCTGCAGCCTGCCCTGCAGAGTCTGGCACAGGGAGGCACAGCCGTAGGCACCGGTATCAATGCTCACCCTGAGTTTGCGGCGTTGTTCAGCAAGGAGCTCAGTGAGATGACGGGGTTGACATTTACCCGGGCTGAAAACCTGTTCACTCATATTGGTACCCAGGATATTGCCGTTTCCGTCTCTGGCCAGCTAAAGACAACAGCGGTGTCCTTAATGAAGATTGCCAATGATCTGCGCTGGATGAATTCTGGTCCTCTGGCAGGTATCAGTGAAATTGAACTGGAAGCACTGCAGCCAGGCTCATCAATTATGCCAGGCAAGGTAAATCCGGTGATTCCGGAAGCCGCTACCATGGTGGCGGCTAAGGTAATCGGTAATGACGCGACTATCACTGTGGCGGGGCAGTCAGGCAACTTTGAGTTAAATGTGATGTTACCGGTGATCGCTCATAGTCTGCTTGAGAGTATTGATCTGTTGGCCAATGTTGGAAAACTGCTGGCAGATAAAGCGATAGCCAGCTTCAAGCCTAATGAAAAAGGCCTGCAACATGCTCTGTCACGTAACCCCATTCTGGTTACGGCTTTGAACCCGATTATTGGTTATCTGAAGGCGGCGGAGATTGCCAAGCAGGCATATAAAGAAGGGCGGCCGGTGATCGATGTGGCGGAAGAAAAAACAGACTTAAGCAGGGAAGAGCTGGAGACCCTGCTTAACCCGGCCAAGTTGACCGAGGGTGGGCTTTAACGCAGACCTTTAAAGCAGCCCCTTAAAAAATTGGAAGAGTCAGCAGCAGCCTGAGTACCACGGCATTCATTACATCGGTGAAGAATGAGCCTAATAGCGGGATAATCAACAGGGCTTTTGGAGACATACCAAAGCGGTGGGTCACTGTATCGATATTAGCCATGCCAACCGGTGTCGCACCGAGTCCGGAGCCAATGAAGCCTGAACTGATGACAGCTGCGTCATAATCTTTGCCTATCAGAGGGAACAGAATGTAATTCACAAACAGCACAATAGTGATGCACTGCAGGGCGAGAATAACCAGCAGGGGGACAGCTGTTTGCGCCAGTGAGCTGAGTTGCAGAGACATCAGGCTCATGGCAATAAACACCGCGATACTGACTTCACCCCATATATTCAGTGTTTCTATATCGGCTTTGATCTTGAAGAGCGGGCTGACATTAGCAATACAGATGCCCGTGAGCAGTACAGGCAGATAGTTAGGAACGACAACGCCCTGGTAATACAGCCAGCTGTTTAAAGCCAGCCCGGATGAGATGGCCAGAGCAACTTTCAGCATCACGCGAATGACACTGTTGGCTGTTGCATAGACAAAGTCGTCTTCAGACTGACCTTCCACAGTGTGATGGGTCATATGCTGGCTTTTCAGGTTGTGGCGACTGATTAGCCTTTGGGCCATAGGACCACCAATCAATCCGCCAAGAATCAGGCCCAGGGTCGCTGCCGCCAAACCAAACTCCTGTGCCCCATGAAAACCCATTTGCTCCAGATGAATGCCCCAGGTGATGGCTGTGCCATGGCCACCGGCCATCGCAATACTACCGGCCAGCAGACCTTTTTCCGCGCCTTCCCCAAGAGCGAGGGCGGCCCCGATGCCAACAAAGTTCTGCAGGAACAGAAACACAAACATGGCGCCGAGCATAATCAGCAGGGTACGCCCACCGCTTATGAGCAGGGAGAAGCGGGCAGACAGGCCAACGGTGCTGAAGAACATCAGTAGAAACAGGTTACGCAGATCCAGATCGAAACTGATGTGCAGAAGGTTGTACTCCTGCAGCAGGGTGATAATCAGGCTGACAACCAGGCCGCCAGTGACAGGCTCAGGAATGTTGTAGGTGCCGAGAACCTTGATGTTACGGGTTATCAGGCGACCCAGGTAGAGCACCAGAATGCTCAAAATCAACAAACTGAAACCGGAAAGGGTTAAGGCCATGGTGTCTCAAGCTCTTATGGATTTTCAGAATTACTGATGTGTCCTTTAAAGCTAGGTGCTTATAGGGCGTCTGTCATCTAGGTGTTTTCCGTTATGGCTCTATCGCAGTGTCGTGGGGGTTATTGGTCATTAATGTATTGGAATACAACGGAATCCGGGCGCGGGGAGAGCGGCTTCAGGCGAACATCCCGTCGTTTAAGCCGGGCCTGCTTCATATCCGGATTCCATGGTCGTACAGCATTAAACTCTGGCAATGGCTGCCCGGCTTCGAGTTGAATAAACAGTGGCAGGGGTGTGTTGATCTGCCCGGGAAAGCGCTTTTTCGCGACAGTGTCTACCTTTCTTTGCTGTTGAATGCTGTCTGGCCAGGTGAGATTGGCTCGTAGATGAGGAGCCAGAGGGCGCTTAATGGCGACAGCTGTTGTCTCTGGGATCTGCTCCAGCAGTCGAATATCTTCCAGCAAAGCCTGGCTGTCGGTAAAGTTGCGGCGCAGGTGCTCAATGGCTTTGTGAGCAGTCAGCCGGACACTGCCATGGGTGCCGGTGGCCCAGCTGAAGCCCACCCGGGCTGGCGCGACAGGGAAAAGCTTAAGATGACGGTAGCACTGTATAAAGTGCAAATGCTGGAGCTGCAGGTTCCCTAATAGCCCTTCACGCAGATCCTGAGAGCTGAGTTGGGTCATATCGAAGCCTGTACCAAAGCACTGCCGGTAGATTTTTATGGCATCCTTGAACTCACTCTTGGCAAGGTTGAGTTGTTCGCCCAGCGCCAGAGTGCCTTGGGATATCCCGATAAGCCCGGTCAGCCGTAAGGTTTCCTGACCCTGTTGTTCGGGTTCATAGGTGAGGCGCAGGCTGCTCTGTGCGACCAGGTTTCGGGCGTTCGCCTTATTAATAGCCTCTTCATTCACCCAGGCTGGCAGCTGGTGATCAGCCAGCAGAGCCTCCCGAAACTGATCTTTGGCTTCTGTCAGGGTGATCAGGGTCTCCCGGACCGCTATACGTGCCACTGTTTTCTTTGACATATTATACAATCGTATATTTGTAGTGCTCCCAATGTACCCCACCAGGCCTGCCTGGGGCTAGTGGTGAGAGGTGATTGTGAGAGGTGATTGTGAGAGAGGGGTATGGGTAGAGAGTACTGATTAGAGGCTCTTGAGGAATCATGGCATTAGAAAGTCGATCAAGCAGGAACTTATCCATTTCTCAGGTGTCGCTGTCGGCGTTGTTGGGCAGGCTAACCATTTTGGCCTTCTGGGAGCCTGAAAGTGGCTTCGGGGGAACTTATTGCAAAATCGGCATTCTAATCCCTTGAGCGAATATGGCTATGGGCCGTGTTCTTGGCCAACCAGCATAGAAACTCTGGGGTAGCGTCAGGTTGAAGTTTGGTCTGATACAGAGGGCGCTAGGAGCCGTTAACAGACAGGGATCAAGGGAGCGCAGTATATGACTCTTACTATTCGATTAATTAAGACCCGCAGGGAAAAACGCCTTTCACAACAGGCGTTGGCAGACCTGATTGGGGTTTCCCGGAGTGCTCTGGCACAGTGGGAAACAGATATGAGCCGTCCAAGTTTGGATAATCTGCGCAAGATTGCGGAAGTTCTGGATGTTTCTTTTGAATGGCTGGCCACTGGCCGGGGTAATCAGTACATCACCGTTGATGAAGGTGAGATCAGTGATGATGATCTGGAAGATGAGATCAATCGTATGCTGGGCCGTCTGAACACCCGTCACAAGAAAGCCCTTCTCGACGTTATTAAGGTAATGCACTAATCAGTTATGAGCTGACAAAGGTTATGCAATAACTCTTTTTCCCTGTTTTGGAGCTTGTTTCTCCCGCAGGCAAAGAAACAGCAGATACAAAAAAAGAGCATCGAGATGCTCTTTTTTTGTATCTGTACAACACGGTTTAGGCGTTGACAGCTTCTTTCAGCTTGGCGCCAGCCTTGAACTGAGCCACGCGAGAAGCGGGGATCTCAATTTCCTGACCAGTCTGAGGGTTGCGACCCTTACGAGCAGCACGCTCGGCTACGGAGAAGGTACCGTAACCGATCAATTGTACAGACTCGCCGCGAACCAGTGCATCCTGTGTTGCATTAAGGAACGCAGTGACTGCCAGTTCAGCCTTGCTCTTGGGCAGGTCAGCTTGTTCGGCAACTGCCTCAATCAGCTCTTTCTTGTTCATGTCGAGTCCTGGTATTCATACAGCCAAAGTTTTGAGGCGGCGATAATACACGAAAGAGTACGGAGCGGATAGCGTCTGGAGAGGGAAAATATGGATAAGTTCTGCAGTATTCATAGGTCGTGGTTATGTGCTCATACCATGGTTTTGCGTAAGTTCCCTTAATCGCTGTCGTTCTGGCGTGTAGTACTGTTGCGTTGTCGTGATAGCTTCGTGCCCGGCAAACAGTGCGAGGTCTTCTATATCCATCTGTCGTGCAAGGTGAGAAAGTGCTGTATGCCGTAGGGAATGGAAGCTTTTGGTTATTAAACGAGCGGGCAGGTCGCTGTCGTCTGCCTTCTGGGTTTCGGCGCAGTGACTCATAAACTGCTGGAACCACTTACGTACCTGCCGTTGGCTCATGCGTTTAAACCCTCCTCGGTTATCCACCGGTCGAAGGCAGGGCGCCAGAGGGAAATCGTCGTGTGAAAAAGGTTCGAGATTGTGCAGGGTGCGGTATTTGATAATGGCCTGCAGAACCCTGTCGTTGACCGGCAGTTGTCGTAGTCTTCGGCCCTTTCCGCGAATCACCAGAACCAGTTCGCCGGAATTATCCCGGCGAATATCCCGACAGCTGTGGTCAGTCAGCTCTGATTGTCGCAGCCCCAGCCCATAAGCAATGCTGAATACATATTCGAGACGGGCTTTCTCCAGGGCGTGGCGGGGCTTGTGGGTGGGGTAGTGGTGAATCGCTGTCATCACACTCTGCCACTCATCTTCATAGAAGAAGCGGGTCTCTCCGTGTCCCCTGGCGTGTTTCTCACCGCTTTTATCAAACCCATGTACCGGATTGCCAGATATATACCCCGTCGCCAGCAGATAGCTGAAGAAGCTGTTCAGAACAGTGATGATCTGGTCGGTGCTTTTGCCGGGGCTGATGGCATTGGGGAAGAGCACCTTGGCAGGGTTGCTTTTGTCCATTCCTGGTCTTTGCCAGTGTGTCCAGGGACTGTGCAGAAAACTGACATAAACCTCGATATCCGCGACGGCGCACTCACCATAGCTTTTCAGCCGCTCCCGACGAATAAACAGGGTGAAGCGGGTTAGCTCACGGGTGTAGCGACGCAGGGTTTCCTGAGAGCGACGTTCCGCACGGCGCAGAAACAGGACCAGGGCTTCACGGTCAGAGGTGACACCCAGCTTATTGCTGTTCGTCTGTGGGGCCATTCCCTGTGAAGCAAGCCCCTGAGAGGCGATGCTCTGAGAGGAAGAAAGAGTGCCGGAAGAAGTGGGCAGGGGTGGTGGTAAAATCAGGTCTGGCTCAGTCATTCCAGAACTATACCATTCCTCTGCGGCAGGCTGAATCAGCGTTCGCCGATCTCTCCTACAGATGGTGACTGAAGGCAGGCCATCATTTTGCTTTTGTTGCTTTCTAACGGTTCCGGTTGATAGCTGCCCGGGCTTAGCTGCAAGGTTGGGGCTTCCAGAAACCGGCACAGCACATCATTAAAGTGGGCTGGCTGGTCTGCGACAGTGCCGTGGCCTGAGTGCGGTATAACCTTCATGCTGGCATGGGGGATGCGCTGTACCATTTTCTCCGCAGACATCAGGGTAAAGCTGTCATTGCTGGCATGCACTACAAGGGTTTTTGCCTGAATGCCTGGCAGGGCTTCCCAGAGGTTGGTCTGGATCATGGTGCCCAGAATGCGGTTCAGCGTGAAATGATTGTTCTTGCGCCAGGAGCGAAAGGCATAGTCCCGTATGCTTTTCTTGTGAGGGCCTGGTATCAAATGATGCAGCAGAATACGGGCCAGTATTGACATGGGGATGAGGGTCATCAAATAGCGGAAGGGCAGCAGTGCCTTCACAGAAAAGATCAGATCCTTCAGGGAAGGTGCGGTATTCACAAGAACGAGCTTTTCCACCCGGTCTGGACAGGAGGAAGCCAGTGACATAGCTACCATGCCTCCCATCGACAGCCCTACCACGACACAGCGATCGATTTTCAAATGACTCAGCAGAGCAGTAATATCCTGAGCCATGGCGTTAACATTGGTTTGTGGCGGGCAGCCACTGCGGCCATGGCCAGGCAGGTCGATCAGCAGTATCTGACGTTCCCGGCACAATGGTGGCAGCTGCAGCAGCCAGTCTTTATGGTTCGAAGCCAGTCCGTGGATCATGACCACCGGGGGCTTGTTTGACGGTGTTCCGACAAGGCGATAAAAAAGAGAATATTGATCGAGTTCTAACGTTGGCATAGGCACCTCCCGGGTCATGTATCGACCGGGAGGCCCAAGGCATGATCGGAAGTTTATTGCCGGGAGGTGGCAGGAGAATGCGTGCCTGCTTCGTCACCCCAGAGTCGAGCCAGGCGGCTGTCCCGACCGCATCGGGTGCGGTAGTAGTTATAGCGTATAGGATTGTTTTTGTAGTAATTCTGGTGGTAATCCTCAGCGGGCCAGAAGTCGCCAAGAGGTTCCAGTTCCGTATAGATTTTCACGAAACGTTTGCTGTCTTCCAGTTGCTGCAGTGACGCTTTAGCGGCTTTCGCCTGGTCAGGCAGATAATAAATACCTGTGCGGTATTGGCTGCCGGAGTCGCAGAACTGTCGATCTTTTACCGTTGGGTCGATGCTGCGCCAGAACACATAAAGCAGCTGTTCATAGCTGACGACGCTGGGGTCGTAGATAACACGCACGGCTTCCGTATGGCCGGTTACACCCGCAGATACCCGAGGGTAGGTTGGGTTGCTCTCAGGGCCTGCGGTGTAACCGCTTTCTGCAGAGAGTACACCCTTCACTTTTTCAAAGTCCGATTCCGTACACCAGAAACACCCCCCGGCAAAAACGGCCGTGGATGTTCGGGTTGTTGTTTGAGTCGAAGTATTCTTCGCTGTGGTGTTGGATGGAGGGGTATCAGGCGCGGCGGCGCGAAGAACAGTTGTTGCTGCGGCCAGTAAGACACCGGCAGACAGAATGGCTAACAAGGCTTTTTTCATGATCGGCTGACTCCAGTGATTTTTATTGTTATACGCCGGTGTATGACTGTTAGATTCAAAGTCACTCACCGGCGTTATATCGAAAGTATCAGCAATAAGGCAAAGGTCTTAGGCAGCATTCACCAGCCAGTGCACACCGATGCTGGCAAAGTAACCCACCAGAATCGCCCAGCTCCAGCGCAGGTGAGACATAAAGGTGTAGTAGCCTCGTGAGACGCCCATCAGTGCCACGCCCGCAGCGGAGCCTACAGAAAGCAGGCTGCCACCCACACCTGCAGTCAGGGTGATCATCAGCCACTGGTAAGTGTCCATCTGTGGGCTCATGTCGAGGATGGCAAACATTACCGGAATATTATCAATCACCGCCGACATCAATCCCGCCAGGATGTTGGTCACCGTCGGGCCGTAACCGCCGTACATGGTTTCAGACAGCAATTGCAGGAAGCCAAGGTAGCTCAGGCCGCCCACGGCAAAGATAACGCCAAAGAAGAAGAACAGGGTGTCCCACTCCGCATGGGAGACTTTCTGCATGGTATCCAGATGGCCGTAGTTGCGGATGTACTCGTTTTTGTCACCAGGGCGATAACCGCCGGTGCGCAGCTTCAGCGTCCAGGTGTAAATCATCAGTACCGAGAGGCCCGTCACCATGCCCAGGAATGGCGGCAGGTGGAACGCCTGCTCAAACGTCACGGCAAGACCAATGGTTAGCAGAAACAGGAAACACATGGTTTTTGCGCCGCGTCTCATGCGGAACTTCTCAGCGATAGGTGCTGGCTTATCCCTGGGGATAAACGGTGTCATCAGCAGGGCGGGGGTCACAAAGTTCACCACAGAAGGGGCAATCAGTGCGAAGAACTCGAAGAAGGAGACTTTACCTGCCTGCCATACCATCAGCGTGGTGATATCACCGAAGGGGCTGAAGGCGCCACCGGCATTGGCGGCAACTACAACGTTGATCAGTGCCGGAACGATAAAGGCGCGGTTACTGCCGCCCACCGACATAATCACCGCACCCATAACCAGGGCGGTGGTCAGGTTGTCGGCTATCGGGGAGATAAAGAAGGCCAGCACGCCGGTGACCCAGAACAGGGTGCGGTAGCTGTATCCCTGTCCAACCAGCCAACAGCGAAGGGAGTTGAAAACGCCACGTTCTTCCAGAGCGTTTACATAAGTCATGGCAACCAGCAGGAACAGGAGAAGGGCGGCATACTCTTCCAGGTCGTGCATAACCGCTTCATGAACGTGTTCGCTGTTGAGTCCCTGCTGGGTGGCAAGAATAGAAATTAAAACCCAGATAATACCGGCTGCCAGCAACATGGGTTTGGACTTGCGCAGATGCAGCTGTTCTTCAAAAATAACGGCGATATAACCCACTGTAAAAACAATCAGGCAGGCCATTCCTATACCTGTGCCTGTGAGGGATTCCATCTGGGCATCGGTGACCAGTCCGCCACTGGCAAAGGCCAGCCCAGGAATGAGAGAGGTGAACAGGAGTATTGCTCCAGCCATAATCTGGCCGGTAAGAGAGTGTTGTTTCATGGTGTACTTCGGTTTAGTGGCCACAAATGAAGTCATCGACTTCAGTCGGGACAAATCCATTAACAAGTTTCCCTGTGTGGTCTCCTCTGCCTCCAGACTGTATAGAAGGGGGGGGACTGACAGCCAGGATGGAAGGCTTTACACAGTTCTGGTTTTTTGTGGACGTTATCTTACAGTTCTTGTCGCGTATTTCACTATCTGGGTGTGATCTATGTGATGTTTTGAAGGGTTTTGTGGCGGGTGGGTGAGTCTTGGCCGGATTAGCTTTATACTGCCTGCCACTTTTGGTTGTTATTTCACACAGAGCTATTAGTTAGAGCCATGACTGTCCGCACCCGTGTCGCTCCGTCTCCTACCGGTGATCCCCATGTGGGAACCGCCTTTATTGCCCTCTTCAACATGGCATTTGCCCGAAGCCAGGGTGGTCAATTCCTGCTGCGTATTGAAGATACCGACCAGGTGCGCAGCACCCGCGAGTCGGAACAGCAGATTCTCGAATCCCTGCGATGGCTGGGTCTGGACTGGGATGAAGGTCCGGACAACGGTGGCCCCTGTGGTCCATATCGCCAGAGCGAACGCCGTGATATCTACGACAAATACGCCGCCGAGCTGGTCGAGAACAAGCACGCATTCCGCTGCTTCTGTACCTCCGGGCGTCTGGACGAACTGCGTAAAGAGCAGGAAGCCAACAAATCCGGTTCCGGCTACGATGGCCACTGTCTGCACCTGAGCGAAGCTGACGTTCAAGCCAGGCTGGACGCAGGCGAGCCTTACGTTGTTCGTATGAAGATCCCGGAAGAGGGCACCTGTAAAGTACAGGACATGCTCCGTGGTGAGATTGAGATCGACTGGAAACAGGTTGATATGCAGGTGCTGGTGAAGGCCGATGGCATGCCAACATATCATCTGGCCAATGTTGTTGATGACCATCTGATGAAGATCACCCACGTGATTCGTGGTGAAGAGTGGATCAATTCTGCCCCCAAGCACATTCTTCTGTATCAGTACTTTGGCTGGGAGATGCCTGTCCTCTGTCATATGCCGCTGCTGCGTAACCCGGACAAGAGCAAGCTCTCAAAGCGTAAGAACCCAACCAGCATCACTTACTATCGCGATATGGGTTATCTGCCGGAAACCGTAGTGAATTACCTCGGGCGTATGGGCTGGTCTATGCCTGACGAGCGTGAGAAATTCACCCTCGACGAGATGGTCGCCAACTTCGACATCAGCCGTGTCTCCCTGGGTGGGCCGATCTTCGATCAGGAAAAACTGGCCTGGCTGAACGGCAGCTGGTTTCGTGAAGACCTGACCGACGACCAGTTTGCCGATCGTCTGCACGGCTGGTTGATCAACGACAGTTACATGAAGAAGTTCCTGCCTTTTGCCAAAGGCCGTGCTGATCGCCTGTCTGATGTGATTCCTATGTCCAGCTTTATGCTGAGCGGCATGCTGGAATTGACTGAAGGAGACTTTGCCCACAAGAAGCTGGATCAGGATGCGGTTAAGACCCTGCTGCAGTTTACTCTTTGGAAACTGGAAGCCCAGCGCGTCTGGACCAAAGATAATATTTTTGGTGATATCAAAGGTCTGGCCAAAGATATGAGTTACAAGATTGGTGACTGTATGCAACCTGTCTTTGTCGCCATTGCTGGTACGCCGAACAGCTGGTCTGTGGTGGACTCTATGGAAATCCTGGGGCCGGATATGAGCCGTGCACGTCTGCGTCATGCTATTGAAGTGCTGGGTGGTGTGTCCAAGAAGCAGATGAAGAAGCTGGATAAGCAGTTCCGCACCCTTGGTCAGGAGCAGGGCGAGTAACCCTCCTTTGTGTAAATAAGAAAGCCCGGTCGGTATCGATCGGGCTTTTTATTAGCTGCTTTATCTGGGCAATGATTAACTCTTCAAGCCCTTGGGTTTTCTGCGAGCATAGCTCCACCCATCCCTTGGTCGGCGCTGTCGTTTTTTTGGGGGAGCAGCGGCGGCGACCCTTCCTGCCTCTATTGTTGTACTGGATTCTTTTGCTGTACTGGATTCTTTTGCTGTACTGGATTCTTTTGCTGTACTGGATTGTTTTGGTGCTTGGATGAGACTTGGAAGCAGTTGCTCTTCGAGTTCTGCTGTTTTCCCGCGTAGTGTAAACTCTATTAGCTTCAAACTTTTAATCTCGCCCTCAAGAGTTTGAATGGTATGCGTAAGTGTCCGGTTGTCGGCTGTCAGCTTGGAGACACGTTTCTCTAGTGTGCGGATTTTATCTTCATGCTCGGTGGTCGTTTTTAATTGCACCTCCATTGTGTTTTTACTTCGATGGAGCAATGACGGATCGGCATTGAGTTCTGTGCTCATTCTTTGCATTAATGCTTCTTTTTCCCTGACCTGTCCCTCGAGCATAACCCTTTCTGCATCGATTTGTTCGGGAGTCATAAGGCTGGTGGGCGATGTGGTTACCATTACTGATAGTGGCTGGCTCAAGTCCCATTCATTAGAGAAGTTGAACTGTATGGTATGGGTGATACGTCGTGTCTGTATCAGGGACTGTCTAATATTTGCTGTCAGCCAGTCGGGAAAGACTTCAACTGACCTCGGATTTTGAGATTGCAATAGTTGGGTGAATCTTTCCGGCGTGAGTGTGTTTAAGTCGTAGATTTGAAAATGCTCGGTCGCCCGGTCAAGCAGGCGTTTAAACTTGGCTCTTTCAATAGTCAGAAGGTCGATTGTGTTTGTCAGTGCCCTGTTGAACTCACTGTCATGATAAAGGGAGACTGCTGGATTCTGGACGACAGGAGTACCCGGAGGCGCTACAGACACTGTATGTTGAAATGCCATAGATTCAGCCGGCTGGGGGTGAGCCTGAGCCTGAGCCTGAGCCTGAGCCTGAGCCTGAGCCTGAGCCTCAGCCTCAGCCCGAGTCATGGGAGGGGGGGGGAAGTCAGGTAACATCATCGTTCGTTATTTCGCAGGTAAAGAAAGCAGTAAGGGAACCCCCAGCAAAGGCGGCACCATCAAAAACAATGCAGGTACACCCACAAGGAAGTAAGCGGGCAGGGCAATAGTCGTGCAGACGGCTGCTACGCTTTTCACCACTTTAGCGGCGCCCTGACGAATCGAGTCTTTCTCTGAGGGGATAAAGCCCGGCGCATAAGGCTGCACCTTCTTAACAGCCCACTTCAGCCATTGAGGGATCAGCTTGCTGACTTTGCGTTCCTTAGCGGGTGTTTTGAAGTATTCCACAAAATAGGGTGTTGAGATGGCGGCCGTTGTCAGGGCACCTATGCCCAGTGCAGTAAGCAGAGCTCCGCCTACAGTTGCAACACTCAGCCCGATGAAGAAAGCACCCGCGACGGCACCGGCCGGAACCAGTGGCAGCATATCGATCAGACACTGATCCAAAGGCGGTTCCTTAAAATCGTAGAAGTTGCTGCCGGGACGAATTGTTGGGGAAACTTGTTGAGCCATAATCGATTCCTCTCGAGGTGAATGTGCGAAGCAGGCTGGTAGAAGCAGTGCTTTCTAACACCTTTCGACAGTAAGGTTGAAAGAAGGTTCCTAAATAATCGCTATTAAAAATAAAGCCTTACCGCTTGACAGGTTATAAGCGTGTTCCTAGAATGCGCCCCGCACTGACGCAGTGTCTCACCGCTTCAACGGCAGCCATTAACGGCTACCGATAAAGAGGAAAGCATTTCGCAGAGCACGGGGCCTTAGCTCAGCTGGGAGAGCGCAACACTGGCAGTGTTGAGGTCAGCGGTTCGATCCCGCTAGGCTCCACCACATCTACTAAAGCCAACCAGACGAAAGTCTGAGGGTGATGGATGATGTGGAAGTGATTGATTGTGTCCCGTTCGTCTAGTGGCCTAGGACACTGCCCTTTCACGGCAGTAACAGGGGTTCGAGTCCCCTACGGGATACCACTTTCAATCGGTACTTCGGAAAAACGAAGTTGCATGGTTGGCTTATCTCATTAAGATAGGCGCCTCTTTCGACGACAGCGTTGAAGAGTTTGCGAAGCTCTACGGGAAAGAGTGATCAGCTGGTAGAGCACAACCTTGCCAAGGTTGGGGTCGCCCAGAGCTTAGAGAGTGAATCTCGTTTCCCCCGTGTTGAAAACACGTTAAACAATCGCTGCGGGAATAGCTCAGCTGGTAGAGCACAACCTTGCCAAGGTTGGGGTCGCGAGTTCGAATCTCGTTTCCCGCTCCAATTTGAAATCTATAGCCAAGGCTGTAGAAAAGAGTTCTAGTGTGTCCCGTTCGTCTAGTGGCCTAGGACACTGCCCTTTCACGGCAGTAACAGGGGTTCGAGTCCCCTACGGGATGCCATCTAATCAGTGACTTCGGAAAGTCGAAGTTGCATGGTTGGCTTATCTCATTAAGATAAGCGCCTCTTTTGACAGCAGCGTTGAAGAGTTTGCGGCGCTCTACGGGAGAGAGTGCTCATCTGGTAGAGCATGGCCTTGTAAAGGTTGAGTTCGCCCAGAGTTTAGAGAGTCAATCTCATTTCCCCGTGTTGAAAACACGTTAAACAATCACTGCGGGAATAGCTCAGCTGGTAGAGCACAACCTTGCCAAGGTTGGGGTCGCGAGTTCGAATCTCGTTTCCCGCTCCAAATTTTGAAGTGTGATTGCAGAGTTGCCAATGTTGGGGTCGTCTCTCCAAAGTCGGCGAATCTCCTTTCCCGCTCCAAATTAAAGTCTATGGCTAAGGCTGTAGAGAAGAGTTCTAGTGTGTCCCGTTCGTCTAGTGGCCTAGGACACTGCCCTTTCACGGCAGTAACAGGGGTTCGAGTCCCCTACGGGATACCATTAATTCAAGGTGTAAACCTGGTGTGTGTGGGGCCTTAGCTCAGCTGGGAGAGCGCAACACTGGCAGTGTTGAGGTCAGCGGTTCGATCCCGCTAGGCTCCACCAATTATTTCGTGCTGGAGCACGTTAAAAGCTCATTGCGGGAATAGCTCAGCTGGTAGAGCACAACCTTGCCAAGGTTGGGGTCGCGAGTTCGAATCTCGTTTCCCGCTCCAATTTAAGAATTCAGATGTAATCTGGATTGAGAGTTCTAGTGTGTCCCGTTCGTCTAGTGGCCTAGGACACTGCCCTTTCACGGCAGTAACAGGGGTTCGAGTCCCCTACGGGATACCATTTTTTAAGGTCTTTTTGATCTGTGTGCGGGAATAGCTCAGCTGGTAGAGCACAACCTTGCCAAGGTTGGGGTCGCGAGTTCGAATCTCGTTTCCCGCTCCAATTTAAGAATTCAGATGTAATCTGGATTGAGAGTTCTAGTGTGTCCCGTTCGTCTAGTGGCCTAGGACACTGCCCTTTCACGGCAGTAACAGGGGTTCGAGTCCCCTACGGGATACCATTAATTCAAGGTGTAAACCTGGTGTGTGTGGGGCCTTAGCTCAGCTGGGAGAGCGCAACACTGGCAGTGTTGAGGTCAGCGGTTCGATCCCGCTAGGCTCCACCAATTATTTCGTGCTGAAGCACGTTAAAAGCTCATTGCGGGAATAGCTCAGCTGGTAGAGCACAACCTTGCCAAGGTTGGGGTCGCGAGTTCGAATCTCGTTTCCCGCTCCAAATTTTGAAGTGTGATTGCAGAGTTGCCAATGTTGGGGTCGTCTCTCAAAAGTCGGCGAATCTCGTTTCCCGCTCCAATTTGAAATTTATAGCCAAGGCTGTAGAAAAGAGTTTTAGTGTGTCCCGTTCGTCTAGTGGCCTAGGACACTGCCCTTTCACGGCAGTAACAGGGGTTCGAGTCCCCTACGGGATACCATTTTTTAAAGCCGATGCCTTTGCATCGGCTTTTTTTATGGCTGTTTATTTTGTAAAGTCTCACAAAGGCTGGCATTGGCGGCCTTGGGTGGAGTATTTTACAGTGCCGCCTCAGGTTATTGAGACGTCGGTGGAGTTTTCAGCACAGGTTTTATGGATATATGCATTCAGCTACACACCCAGAACAGAAAGAAAGCCAGCCTGGCCTGAGCCCGGCTGATGAAGCCGAGCGATTAGTCGCGGTATTGAGTCAGCGGGACAAAAAAGACGTTATGGGCCATGAGGCTCTGCGGGTTTTGCGCCTGTTATGGCCCGCCGCTTTTCGGGTATCCGCTCCCCGTCCTTTGAAGATTGGTATCGATAAAGATATTGCCGCAACCAACAAGGTGCCTGCCGATCTGGTGAAGCTGGGCCTTCGTTGTTACACCCGTCTGGATCAGTACCTCGAAAGCACCCGTAATGGCCGCTCTCGCGTTAATCTGGAAGGGCGCTCTGATGGCAAGGTACGTCTGGATGAAGCCGTGAACGCAGACATGATGCTCTATGCACGTTTCTGCCGAAAGAACCCATCCCGCACCTATGTTGGCCAGTTCCGCCGTGTGCGGCCGGAAGAGCTGTCCTGAAAGCCTCCTGTGCCCTGAATAGTTAAAGCTCCTGTCACAACGGTTATTCATACCGCACTGGAACACAGCCCTGATGTCTGATTGGAAGGATCAAATCAGGGTTATGGGCTGTGGAAGCAAGAATTCATCAACAATCAGGGGTTAATGCTCCTATTCAGGAAGATGCACAGGCTGGCGCCATTTCGAGCAGTAAGGTGCGGGCGCCTACTATGACTACGACACAGGGTGTCAGCCTCGCCAACGCCCCGGTTAGCGAAACACAGCCTAAAGACATGCCGGTTGACCAGCACTCCATTACCCCGGCACAGTCATCACTCTTCCATTCAATATTTCCACAAACGTCCAATTATCCCACCATATCTGTTCTGCTTTCGGAAGATTTGCAAGGGTATGACGCAAAGAGTTGCCTCAGATTACTGAAAAGTAAGAAGGAATTTCTGGAGAGCATGCTCGCAAACCCGGAGAGCCACAGCAAAATCGAAGAGGAAGTCGATCTTATGTTTACCTTCGGACGGCGGTTTCTGGATCAAGGCGACAAGTCATCCTGGGCAGAGCTTCGCAAAATCTATAACGAGTTACGGCTGAGCATTGAGAAATATGTCGAGCAACCCACCCCGTTTTTTGATGCTCTGAAAGAGTTATTGCAGGGTGTCTGTCTGTCTCACGAGTCGCCAGTTGAAGCCCTGGAGCAATTAAAACTCTCGCTTTCACACCAGGAATCTGCAGAAGGCCATTACTGGATAGGGGTTCTGTCTTTTTTGGATAATCCCGATGTTGCCCTGCTTTCAATGCGCACTGCTCATAATATGGGTATTTTGCAGGCGAAGAAGTTCCAGGACTATTTGGATAAGGAGTCTCTGGAAAAATGGTGGGACGAGAATTCAGAGGGTGATGGTGATCAGAGTGGAAGTGTGCAGGGTGTCGAGTTCCCAGAAAAGCGAACGCTGACAGAAGATAAGTGGCGGGTCTATGAGTTGAGGGCTGTCAGCCTGGCCCGAAGTGGTCTGCACATTGGGATGTTTCGACTTTATGATGGTCTTCTTCATGGTTTGAACGGATTGCCCAAAGGTCAGGAAATAGGGCTGTTTTATCTGGAGCAGGCTGTGCAGTCCGGTTGTCCATTAGCAACGATCTACAAAGCCAGCATGATTGGGGGGTTCTTTAAAGACCTGAGCTGGCGTGTACGTTACGCACGCTCCTGTGAGGCCCTTGATCTGATGGAGAAGTCAATGAAACTCCGACTCCATCTGGAGCAGGCGCGTAAATTGTCGGCTGCCGAAAAATCGCTGCTCGGGCAAGACAGCCTTTTCTGGCATGAAATAATACCTTTGAAACTCATGTTACAGTCGGCCATGTTGCATAGTCATAATAACAATGATGGTCTGGCGCTGGCACTGATGAAGATCTTTTGTATAGGCCTGGGTGATGCCACCAGTCAAGGGTTAATTGACCTTCAGGAGCGAGATAACTGTGAGCGCCACTTTTGGATGGGGTCCCTTGCCTATCTGGATGGTCGGGATGAAATAGGGATGGAGCGATCCCGGTTGTCGGCGCTCATGAGTCATAATCAGTCTTACCGTGGAGCCTCAGCTCTGCTCGCCAGGTTATGGATGAAAACGCCAGACAACCCCGCATCTATGGGAATTGCGCGTATTCGGCTGAGCTCCCCTGTATTGAAATTTGAAGGGGACACAGAGTCGGAACCATGGCTATTTCGTACCAAGGCTCGTTTCTTTTCCCTCCAGGGGATGCTGCACGAGGCCCGTTCTGCTTTGTGCTACTGTGACATAGCTGCGCCCTTGGCAGACCCTGAAGAAGCCTTCCTGCGGCAGTCTTTAGAGTTGATTTGTGGAATGGAGAGAAGAAAAGAGCCCGAGATTCTTCGGTACAGTTATCGACAGCGGATTTTCGATTGGCGCGAACAACTCAAAGACCAGTCTTTTGATACGCATGCTGTGCGGGCTCACTCGAAGGGTTTGTGTACTCCAGAAGTGCTGTTAATGTCATTGGCCAGTGAGAAAGACGGTTATGCCTCAGAGCATATGGAGCAGTTGGCTCACTGTGATCCCGAAAATGATTTACGGGGCTGCTTTCGTATGCTTGACCTGTTAGGGAATGACTTGATTAGAGTCGCTCCCCAGTACAGCCCGGGTCGGTTGCTGGCAGCCTTATGCAACAATCTGACGGATGAAGAAGCTATTCAGTACCACAGTGACCCAGGTCGAGACGCAGTCGTTTTTCTTCTTCGCCAGCTTATTAATGCCCGCAAGGATTCTCCCAAAATCAAGCGTAGTGCCTTGCGGTGTGTGGCTTTATTGACCCGTAGTATGAGTGACTATCATGCGTACGTTATAGAGCTGAAAAGACAGGGGCACTTCGAATCGGCAATGATTATTGTGTCCAAGGCCATCAAGGAAGCCCATGACCGATATATCTATCGCCGTATGCCTTTGGAGAATCTTATGCTCCCTGCTGATAGTAAGAGTGGAGATTGTCCGCTGCAGACTGCTTCAACCTGCAAGGCTTCTGATCTGAACTTTGAGGAAGACGGTGTCTCTCTAGGGATGCTGATGGCCCAGGAAGGCATCTTGCGGCGTATGATGCCTGCGTATAAGGTACCGGCTCCTCAGTTAACCCCACTCTCGGAAATGCGTGATGCAATACGAGGGCTGCAGGTGACAGATGTAACCAGTCGAGCCCAGAGCACACGGATATTGCAGAAGTTACGACCTTTTGTCCCTTTGATGAATGACTTTGACAGGGAGATAACGCGAGAAGAGGGTCAAAAGGAGGCTCCATTCGATTCACCCAGATGGGATGTAGAACGCTGTCTGACTTTGTTGGGGCAGGCGGCCCATAACCTGGGGCATCACAGTGAGGCTGCGGAGTACATCCTGCTGGCTTCCGGGCAGGGCTATAAGCCAGCGAACTATCTTTCTGCGATTTACAGTTACTACCTTCGTGACTTTAAGTTAGCCGCCACCCTGTTTGAAGAGTCACGTGAGCAGGCTTGCACGCCTGAGCAAAAAAAAATACTCAACAATTGGATTGCTGACAGCCGCTACTATGGAATACTCAATAACCCTTGGTTGATGAATGAAACTCAGGGGTTTAATTGGGATGACTATAACCCACTAAAAAAAAATGCGGATGAGCTGGTTACGTTTAAGGATGGCAATGGTTATGCCAATCTTGCAGCCCGATTGAGCGGGTATTTGATTCACGCTGATCATGACTCCTCAAAGATGGAGTTACAGCCTATAGCAAATGAATTGAAAAGTCTGATGCACAAGGCTGAGGTGAATCATTCCACCCTGGTATTGGAATCTCTCTACCAACAGCTTATTTTCCCTAAACCGCAACTGATTCCTATCAATCCTCGACGGGTGCTGGAAGCACTCAGACATTTGAAAATACCTGATTCACCCGTTGATGATCAGGATCTTTATCCAACCTTGCATGAAAACCAGAGTTTGTCCCGACCCAAAAAAGGTATTCGCGGGTCATGCGTTTCCAGGTATTTCAGTTACATGGTTTTGCATGCACCTGCAGAGCTTACGGCTCTTAGGCACACCTTGATATGTTCGGGCAAACTGTCTTATCAGGATAACTCTGTGGAGTTAAAGCTGAGTACTGGCGTAAAGATCCTCTCCAGTGGTTTAGGCAAATTGTGTTCTGAGACTGGGAAGAGGCTCAATGCAGTGCCTGCTCATGAATGGCTTGGGATCTTGAAGGATGACAAGCTAAAGGCTGTTTTATCGCTGTTATTGGCACAAATGTATGTCCAGGGAGACTGGCCAAAAAAGAAATATGCCGAAGATGTCTTAAACTGGCTTCAAGCTGCTGCAGCACAAGGTTTTGCCTGTGCTCATACCACCCAAGGGCAGCTGCTTCGTCAATTTGGTCAAAAAGAAGCGGCATTGAGGTCATACGCACGTGGGGCTTTAACGTCGGAAACACAGGCGCCAGATGATGAAGCCGCCTATCTGGCAGGGCTGGTTGCTTTAAGCTTTGGAAAGGCAAGATGGGGCTGCGTATTGCTGGCACAGGCTGCGCGTTCAGATTATCCCCAGGCTCTCTGTCTTCAGTATGAGCTGATGAAGCAGAAGGTGCCTGGGTTTGAGGAATACTCCCTGCCGGATCTGGATCAAGCCTGGCTGAATAACTTCCCGCTGGTTAACTATTTGCGCGCCGAAGAAGCCTGGACAAAGCAAGTTTCACTGGAGAACACACCTACGCTGATGCAGTTTTCCAAAAGTCAGGATGTAGATGTTTTGTTCTATCTTCTGGCGCATATGCAGAAGCATCCGGGATCATTCACTTTCCAAAATATTCAGGTTGTTATCCAGCAGTTAGCCAAAGTAATGAGCCGTGAAAACAGTTGGCGTTTTCTTGATCATCCAAGGATGCCTCTGGTGGCTGTTGCTCTTAGAAAGTCCCGGATCAATGGCGTTGTGCATCTATGTTATCTTTTGCGGGCTGAAGATCACTGGACAGAAGAAACCAGGGCGGCTGAGACTTTACAGTCCGGGTGCTTCAAGGCTCCTTGCATCAGTAAATCTTCTGCAGCTGCTGCAATGTTGGAGAAGTGGCAAAAGAAAAAAGGCTCTCTGGGAGTGGAATGGTGTCGTGAGTTCAGGCAAGTATGCGCCCATGAAAAGTTTGAATTGACCGAGACCCTGTGTGCAGAAGTGCTTGATGCTTTGCTGGCTATGGAAGCGGGCAAGGTAGGAGGCAGAGCACTGTGCGATGAATCTATTGCCTGGATGCGTTTGGTAGAAACCCGGCAGCCGTTGGATGCTTTGCCTGTATCCCAACTGTTATTAGTTGAGGCTCTGAAAGACTGTATCTCAACGAAGGCTCACTCCCCCTGCCGTTGGGCTTGTGCACTGTTGCGGCATATTTCCAATAAGCCAAAGTTACCCATGGGGGAGGGCCTTAAGAAGCTGATAATGGCTCTTCTGAAAGTAACCCGCAAAACAAATCCGGAAGAAAAGGAGCTATGGAACAGTGTATTTATCTATGCTCGCCAGTCTGGCCTTAAATTGAATGAGATTATTTCGGTTGGAGGATTAATTGCGGTGATGCGTCAGGAGGCATTCAAAAAGGGTATAGCAGACGATATTGCCGCTTTGGTCGAAATGCGGTTGTCCAGTGGTCAGTTATCTGCCCCGGAAATTCATAGCCTCAAGGTGAATATGATCTCATGGTACGAATCTCAGGGGGCATTTAATAAGAAACTGAAGTGGTTGTGTTTGCTGGGTGATAAAGATACGCAGCAGAGCCTTCAGGCTGACCTCTTACTGGAGTTCTCCCAGCTTATGGATCAGCCTGTGTGCAATGAGGAGCAGGTAAGGCGCGTGTGCCAGTCGGAAGTATTAAGTAAAGAGGTTGTTATTCCCGAAAGCTTTACCGGCGATAAGCTTCTAACGCTGTTAACGCGCTGTAAAACCCTGAGCCGGGAGAGTGTGCATGATGCCCTGCTTAATCAGTTGGCCAAGGCCTGCTGTGAACGTCTGTTGCAGGAAAAAAACCGTATATCCGTTATGCGGTATATGTGCATACAGTCTTATATACAGGAGGGCGAAGCGCATCAGCAGATACAGTCGCAGTTTGGACAGTTAATAGAGAGTGCCTGCACATTACCAAGTGATGCTGGCTATATTACGACTTTTCTGCACCGCTTTAGTCGAGTGCGTACAGAACACGAGCCCTTTGGTCGCTGTGTATTGAGGTTGTGCGAGAAACTGAGCCCTTATCAGCCTAATGATGTACAGGATATCCTTTCGTATTTTAAACCGTCCTGTGATGCCTTAAAGAAAACCTGGAAGGAGGTGAACCTGAAGGCCTGTGAGGTTGCAGAGGGACAGCGGCAGATAGACGAAGGGATTTTTGGGCTTGAAAGCCAGGTACAGAAATGTCACCGCAGGTTAGTGAGTGAAGATAGCCTGGATGTAGAGCTGAAATACCAGGTGCGTGTATTAAATGCCCGCCTGAAAATTCAATGTAATAAAGGCAGTGACCAGGCCCGTGCAGCTCAAAAGTTGCTTGCGGAAGGGGTGCAGACAGTGCAGTTGCGAAAGTTGCTGGCGAGTTATCAGGAACAGAATGCCTTAACCCCAGGGAAACGAGCAAAACTTCAGAAGATTTCCGAAGCTGTTCGCGCACACTTTACCGATAAAGAGAGAGCACAGTTGCAAGCACTGGCGAACGGAGAGCAGTTACTTGATGTCGTGCCGGTACCAGAGCTTAACCAGGGCAAAGAGCCAGAGCAACAGAGCCCAGACTCCCTGGCCCGCTCTCAGCCTGA
This sequence comes from Sansalvadorimonas sp., assembly GCA_965221135.1. Classification (GTDB taxonomy): domain Bacteria; phylum Pseudomonadota; class Gammaproteobacteria; order Pseudomonadales; family Endozoicomonadaceae; genus Sansalvadorimonas. Next base: position 59,544 of record CBDCRZ010000103.1, on the reverse strand, counting down.
GATTGATCCCTCAGTTCTGCAAGGGGAGCATGACCTGGTACGGGCACCTTCAGCAGCTGCTTTATCGACAGAAACGCCATCGACAGAAACGTCATCACCTGACGTTTCATCGTCAGTTGCCTCATCATCAGGCTCTTCAATATCCGGCTCTCTAAAGTTTGACTGTGTTGAGGTGCCTGCTGATGTGCCTGGTCAGAACGAAGTTGTACTGAGTGACATTTCTTTGTCGCCTGAACATGATCAATCAATAGCACTCTCATTGCATTTGGCCGATGCTGAAGAACTGTTGGAACCTGCAGCTATGGTTCCTCAGACTCTATCTGCTGAAACTATTCCCCTTCCGCTCTCTTGTGATTCGGATTGGGGTTCAGATTCAGGCCCAGATCAGCATTCTGTAGCTGATGAAGTCGACGAGCTTGATTCCGCTGTTGCATCGGCTGCAAAAAATGCCGAAAGCGCGGACCGTGTAGAAAGCACAGTCAATTCTGACGGTGATGTGAGATCTTCAGATTTTAGTAACAAAAGTGTTTCAGAATGCTCTGAACATACATCAGGCAGTGAAGTCTCGTTTCCTTCTGTCGACCTTGTACCGCCCCTCAGAATCGAGATGCCAGATGATTCTTATGATATGGCCGCCAGTCGTTCAACCTCCGTTAGCACAATGGCAGAGCCTGCCAGTAGTGAATCCACAGGGAAACGTATCAGCCTCACCATAGAAACCAGTGCCAGTTCTCTCAGGGGAATAGATGAACGCAGTACCGGCTCTGAAAGCCCAGAGTCTAACAGCAGTCGGTCAGAAAAAGCGGAGAGCTCCAATGAGTTTGCTGAACTGGATCTTGACTATCCGAAGCTCGCAGCCCCCTGGGTGGACGCCATTAAAGAAATGCTACAACAACCGACAGAAACATTTAATGATAATGCGTGTGATGAGCAGTTTGCTCTCATGAATTATTATCTTCCTGATTATAACCGTCACTACCCGAACCTGAGAGTCGCCTTCTACAAAAAATGTCTTGATAAGGCGGTTTTAAAACGAGATATGAAATCGGTCGTACAGTTTACCGAGCAGTTGCAATCGATAAGTATGGCCAAGCTCTGTGCTTTACCTCAGTCTTCCCGGAAGGAGCTGAACAGCTCTGTTCTGAAGGCCTATCAGGCGGTGAACAAGCAACTTGGTCTGAACTCGAGTGTTACCCAGGCACTGGCTGCCCTTTATGAAGGGCTTTTTACAAAGCAGTCTCCAAAGCCTTTCTGCACTATTAAGCAGATAAAGGCGAAAGCTAAAGCTCGTGCCCTTCAAAAAGAACAAGTATTGAAAAAGAAAACAACCTCTCCAGCTAAGGAATCAGCATTAATTCGAGACTATTTGTGTAATCCTGATGTTTTGGGCAATGCACAGTTGTTCCCCCAAATGTTGCCTAGCCTTCAGCAAGAGATAAATAGTCTATCCACTACAAATGAACAGGTGGAAGTTCTCAGTTACCATCTGTTGATGGTATTGGTGGACACCCTGTTGTATCTGACGCACGTCAACGCAATGGGTTACCAGACTGATGCAGCGTTTGAAAGGCGAATGGAGGCTGTGAAAATAGCCAACGATGAAATTTGTTATGCCATGACGATGAAAACCGGGCAAGTGCAGTCAGGTGCGCCGGTGACAACCTTCTACATGTCTCAGTTGCCAGCGGAGTGTAATCCCACTCTTTGTGCGATAAAAAATTGGGTTGACGCTGTAGTGAACCAACTGAGCCCTGCTGCAACATGGGATATTCGCAACCCCTGGATGCGTCTGCAAAATATATTAAAGCAGGTACATGCTCGAGCGGAAGGGCGCGCCATTTTCCAACAGCCGGCACCAGGGGTTGAGTTCACCCACACGGCACAGATTGGCAAAAAGAGTGTTTATCCTCGGGCAGGCAGAGTAGATTGAGCCCCCTGGTGTCAGTCGTTATTCTGGTAACTGAAATCCTTTTGTAAAAGTGGTCTCTCAGGTTTCACTGCAACCAAAACGTCATAAAAAAGTCATAGTATGCGGCAAGCAAGCCGTTTGGCTCTGGATACTAATGCAGGAATAAACTCCGGGTGAACTATGAAGAAGCTGCCGTTTAAGCTGTCCAAATTGTGTGTGACTGTCTGTGCTGGTTTGGTAATGACTACAGGCATACAGGCGGAAGAGCTGCGTCTGCTGACCTGGGGCGGTTATGCGCCTGAAGCCGTTGTTGAGAAGTTTACGGCGGAAACGGGTATTGATGTGAAGGTCACCCTGTCTAATAACGAAGATATGATCTCCAAGCTGCGGGCCACCCGTGGTGCCGGTTTCGATCTGGTTCAGCCCAGTCAGGACCGTGTAGCCAGTGCCCAGAAAGAATTCCGTATCTACAAGCCTATGGATATGAGCAAGATTGATAAGTCGCTCTATATCCAGTCCATGCTGACCTCTACCCAGACCAATACCACAGTGAAGGGCCAGCCTCTGGGCGTGCCTCACGTCTGGGGTACCAGTGGTTTGATTGCCAACACCAGCATGGCAGGTTCTGCTAACAGTTTTGGCGATCTGTGTTCCGATGATTACAAGGGCAAGGTTTCCTATCGTCTGAAGCGTCCGACCCTGATCGCCTTCGCTTTTGATATGGGTGAAGACCCATTCGCTGCCTATAACGATCCGGTGAAGTACAAGCAGATCCTGGAAAAGGTGGAAGGCAGGCTGATCGCCTGTAAAGACAATGTGAAAGCCTACTGGAGTGGTGGCGATGCCCTGATCAACCTGCTGCGCAGTGGTGAAGTGAATCTGGCTATGGGCTGGGATGCCGGCGGCTGGAAGCTGAATAAAGAGATGAAGTCCATCAACTTTGTCGCACCAAAGAGTGGTGCTCTGGGCTGGATTGATACCTTTGTTCTGCCTGCCAAAGGTCGCAATGATGAAGCGGCTTACAAGTGGATCAACTTTGTAAACCGTCCTGAAATTGCAGCGATGATTACAGCCTCGGCTGGCCAGTTTACCGCGTCTACCGGGGCGGATGCATTTGTGGAGAAGGGATTGAGCAACAGTTATCGCGCCAGCTTTGATCAGGCTGCCCTGGACAATATCAAGTGGTATCCGCCTGTGCCTGCCGGTCTGGAAACCATTGAAGGTCGTGTACTGGATCGTATTAAAGCGGCTCAGTAATCCCCAGGCTTAGAACTCTGTCGCATGTTCTGGTTCAGGACATGTGACAGACCCACCTTGTTGTATGACCCACTCTGCAGGATGCCCGTATGCTCCGTGAGATTGATCTAAGTTGTCGGAATCTTAGTAAACGTTTCGATGATTTTACCGCGGTTCAATCCGTTGATTTTGATATACCCAGTGGTTCCTTTTTCTCCATTCTCGGCCCGTCCGGCTGCGGGAAAACCACGCTGTTAAGAATGCTGGCCGGATTTGTTGACCCGAGTAATGGTGATATAGAGATTAAAGGTCGTTCAATGATGGGGATTCCTCCCAACAAGCGGCCAGTGAATATGGTGTTCCAACACCTTGCACTGTTTCCGATGATGACAGTGTCAGAAAATATTGCCTATGGATTAAAGCGTCGCAAAGAAAAACCTGCAGTGATTAAAAAGAAGGTGGCTGATGCGCTCGAACGTGTCGGGTTGCCAGATGTTGGTGGCCGGGATGTGAGTCAGCTCTCGGGTGGCCAGAAACAACGTATCGCTATTGCCCGGTGTCTGGTTCTGGAGCCGGATGTCCTGCTGCTGGACGAGCCTCTTGGCGCACTGGACCTGAAACTTCGTGAACATATGAAAGTCGAGCTGAAGAAACTGCAGCAGGCTTTCGGTACCACCTTTATTTACATCACCCACGACCAGTCCGAAGCCATGGTCATGTCGGACACTGTGGCAGTGATGAACCAGGGGCGCTTTGAGCAGGTCGGTACACCACAAGAGCTGTATTACTCGCCGAAAACGCCTTTTGTTGCGGGTTTTGTCGGAGAGAGTAACCACTTTTCCGGAAAGGTCGTAAAGAGAGACAGTGACTCTGTACTGGTAGCAACCCGGTGTGGTCAGACACTGTATGGGCAAGAGCGTGTCGGTGATGCGCTGCAACTGGGTGACAGTGTTGAACTGTTTGTTCGCCCTGAGATGATTGATCTCAGCCGTGAGTCAGTAGAAGAGGGTGATAACTGTCTGCAGGGTGCTGTCGAAAATATTTTGTTTGATGGTGGTAACAGTCGCCTGCTGGTGAGTGACCAGACGACAGGTTCCGATATTCAGGTGGTTCATCCCCAAACCAGCGAATTTACCGCAATCAATAAAGGCGACAAGCTGTACCTGAGCTGGAAAGCCAGCCAGAGCCATGTATTCCGCAACCGTTCCGATGGAGGTCAGCCATGAGAGGGTTGACCGGGCGGCGTCTGGCGTTGTTGCTTCTGTTAATGCCATTTCTGCTGCACTTGTTCCTTCTGATTCTGCTGCCTCATCTGGAGATCCTGACGATCTCACTGCGTGAGCGGGTTGGCTATGGCGAGTACCGTTTCAGTCTGGATAACTATGCTGTCTTTTTCACGGAGCCACTGTATTGGCGAACTTTCCTGCGTACGGCCGTGATGTCCATTATGACGACGGCACTCACGCTGATTATTGCTTTTCCCATGGCCTGGTATATCGCCAAGGTCGCCCGGGGACGTGCCAAAAGCCTGCTGTTTCTGGCCTGTCTGATTCCCTTCTGGGTCAGTGAGCTGGTGCGCACCTATGGCTGGATGATTCTGCTGCGGGAAACAGGTGTGATCAGTCAGGGGTTACAATGGCTGGGGCTTGTCGATGGCCCGGTGGAGCTGTTGTACAACGATGTCACTGTGATGGTGGGTCTGGTGTACACCTCCATGCTGTTTATGGTGGTGCCACTGGTCAGCACTCTGGATGGTCTGGACGACAGCCTGGTGGAAGCGGCCTATGACCTGGGCGGGAGCAGCTGGAGTGCACTGCGGGATATTGTGATTCCCTATGCCATGCCCGGGATTGTCTCAGGCTGCATCGTGGTGTTTATGCTGACCCTCGGCAACTATTTAACGCCGACCTTGCTGGGTGGCAAAGGCAGCCTGTGGTTCACTGACCAGATATTCACCCAGTTTATTACCCGGTTTAACTGGGAACAGGGCGCGGCCTTTGGTGTGCTGCTGTTAATACTGTCGTCGTGTATTGTCTGGCTGGGCCTGAAACTCAGTAAGCAGTCATTCAAGAATACTATGGGACAGGGGGGTTAACGTCTGTGATTCAATCTATTCCCCAGAGTCGTTTGTTCCAAAGAACCTATACGGCCTATGTTGTACTGTTTTTTATCTTTCTGTTGGCCCCTCTGATGGTCGTAGCGCTGTTCTCGTTCAATGACAGCCTGTTTCCGTCTCTGCCCTGGCAGGGTTTTACCCTTGACTGGTTTTTTGGGGAGAGCAGCCCTAAACGAGGATTATTTAACGACGGCGCGATAATGGAAAGCCTCTGGGTAAGTCTGGTGGTGGCCTTCTTTGTCGCTGTGGCTTCCGTTGGGCTCGCGCTGACTAATGCCTTTCTGTTTGAGCGGCGTAACTTTCCCGGTAAATCATTTCTCTACAGCCTGATGCTGGTGCCTCTGGTGATTCCCGGTGTGATTCTGGGTATCTCGGTGTTGGCCTTTGGTAGCAATATTGCCAATGGCATGGAGGATAACTGGGGTATTGAACTGGATTTTCTACGGCCGGGGCTGGTGATGGTGGTGCTGGGGCAGTTCGCCTTTATCAGTACTATTTGTACACTGGTGATTTCTGCACGACTGCGTAAGTTTGATATTCAGCTGGAAGAAGCGGCTTTGAACCTGGGCGCATCACCCTTTGAAGTGTTTATGACTGTGACTTTGCCATGGTTGAAACCGGCACTGGTGGGCTCGGCCATTGTGGCGTTTCTTATGTCGTTTGAGAACTTCAATACTACGCTGGTGCTGGTGGGCAGTGATGCACCTCTGACCATCACACTGTTTGACCGTATGCGGGAAGGCTCCACTCCTGTATTGAATGCTGTGTCACTGTTGTTGATGGTGGCATCTGGCGGACTGGCTGTTTTGAGCCTGTTTGTGCAGAGGAAGGAGCCGGGTAATTCATAAGTCATTGTTGACCGGTTTGCTGTTCAGTGGGCTGATTTTTTCGTTGTCTGGAAAATGTCACTGAATGGCAACAGATTTGAAATATAGCCCTGTGATGATAGTGGCCGTTAACTGCTGTGTAATCGTTCTGCCTTATGAGAACAGACAGGAAATTTTCATATTGAGGAGACGCAGCATGACTGCACAAACAAATGATCAGTGGGAAAATGACCTGCTGGATATGGAATACGAAGAAGGATTCGAAAACATGGAAAGGGAAACCCGTGGTTTTATTAATGTTCTGGGTGAACCTCTGGCGAACTTTGCAGATCTGTGGGCCCGCCCCTCAGGCAAGCGCTTGTTAGATAAAGATGCCATTGAACTGAGGTCTTCCGCCAACGATGATGATACTTCCGAGCATCGTCACTATGATCGACTGGTCGCGATTGTTGATGCCCTGGAAGTGTATGAAGAAAATCAGCAGAAGTCTTCTGAAGAACTGGCTGTGAATGAACCATACATGACTGAAGTCGAGAGTGTCAGCCAGTTTGGCAGCAGCGAAATTTTTAATAACTTTTACCGCGGAATCTTTGGCTCCAGCCAGACGGAAAGTGAGTCCCTGGAAGCTTCATAAATAAATAGCTTCATAAATAAATAGCTTCATAAACAAATAGCTTCATATATAAAAAGCTTCCTAAATCAAGGTTTCGTTAATCGAAAGCCTTTTGATTGAAAAGCAGTTAATCGAAAGGAATGGCTTAACACTACGCACAAGGATGTGCACCTGTTGATTGTTTGATATTCCTCTACCGCTTTTCATTCCACCTCCCCATTCTCTCTGATCACGCGTTTTTACCTAACAAAAGATACTTTCACCCATATTTTAATTTGATGTTCTATAGTTTCTTTCCTTAGGGGGGAGGTTGAGTATGGCAAACAGATGGCGTTTTCTGTTCCTGTATGGTTGTTTCGTAATGCTGGCGGTGACCAGTTCGGCCTCTGCGGGCATCTACAAGCGGCTGGTTGATGCGGGAGCATTTAATACCGATGAGATGGCCCTGACGCTGAGGGAACGAACTGACAACCAGCCTTATGCCTGGATGTCGGATGCAGTGGTTGACGCGGGAGCAGTGTCTCACTCTGCCGATATTAGCATCTGCCTGACCACTGTAGAGGGTTTACCGAAAGGAGCACCTGACAGGCCCCTATGGTTGCAAGTCGATGTATTTCATCTTAACAGGCATGAGTGGGTGCCGGCGGCAGTCCTGGATATTTCTGCCGGCCAGGAGACAGTGTCTGTAGAAATTCCAATGCCGGCTTTTAAGCCAGATCCAGAAGAAGGGTTTGATCTGGTGCCGGTGCGTCTGGATTTGAGAGATAACCCCAGTGCGCCTGATTTGGCATGGCGCTCACTTCATACTCTGGCAAGGGCTCAATCTGGAGCATCTAAACCTCGAGCTTCAGTCTTCGATTACGATAAGACGGTTTCTTCTGCCTGTAGTGATTATTTTTTCGAACCAATATGGCATCTGCTTCGAAGAATACAGGAGGAAGGGGGAGTTGCATTTTATGTCACTGCAAGCAAATCATTTCGAATACCGAATCTACGACATAACCTGGTGATGGCGGGTTTGCCCCCCGGGCCAATTTTGAGTAGCCGTCTGCCTATTCCTCAGGGGGTAGATTACCAGCTGTTGTTCAAGGCAAAAAATGAGAAAGTGGTGCATATGAAATCGATTGCATCGCTATTTGATATACGCTTTGCTTGCGGCGACAGTGAGGATGATATAGATGCTTATCAGCAGATGCGCATACCTGAGATCTATCATATCGTTTGGCAGAAGGATGCTCAGGAACCTGAGATAGAGCCATGTTATGGTGCAGGCAAAAGCTTGTACATGATTTCGAATGAAGTTGAAATCCTGAGTTACAGGTTAGATCCCTCCAGGGATGCTTCGATCCAGGATGGCCCGCAGGTACAAGTCCATCATGCAACCGCCTGTTCAGATGCCCCTGTGGTTAGAAAAGCACAGAAACTCTTACCTTTACCCCCAGAGCCTTTCCTCCCCAAGAGTCATTGGATGAACGTCCGTAAATTTCCTATGGAAGCTGCAGGGAAGTACCCTGAGTACTTAACGGGGAATCTAAAACAGCGTTATGTTGAAATCGCAGGCAGGGCTTTATCTGCGAAGAAGCTTTAGCTGAGAAGCATTCAATGAGAAGAGCGCAATGAGAAGAGCGCAATGAAGAGCGCAATGAGAAGAGCGCAATCAGAAGAGTTAAAAGACTCGATTGAAGAGTGAGTGATCGAGCCCGTATTTTCGGGTGAATAGTAAACATAGTTAAAGGAAATAACCTATCCCGTACGCTCTTGGGTAGACTGAAATTGTCGTTTCATGCCGTAAGTGCTGGCGACAATTCTAACTGCCAGCAAAGGGAGCCGGCTATGCCTTACGTGAATATTAAGATTACCAATGAAGGCGTGACAAAAGAGCAGAAGCAGGCTCTGATCCAGGGTGCCACACAACTGCTGGTGGATGTTCTGGGTAAGAACCCGGCGACGACAGTCGTGGTTATAGATGAGGTGGAAACCGATAACTGGGGCATTGGCTTTGACCAGGTGACAGACCTGCGCAAGGCCGCTCAACGTAAAGCCCCTGACCCTCATGAAGGCGAGGGTCTTTAATTATGCAATGGTTATTATTGCCACTGCTGGCTCTGGGAGCCGGTGCCCTGATTCCTGTTCAGGCGGCGACGAATGCGGTTCTGAGTAAATCCCTGGGCGGGATTGCCTATGCGGCACTGACACTGTTCCTTGTAGGCTTTCTGATTGTGGTTGCTTTTACCTTGGTGAACCGGGTTCCCGTACCCGCGCTGGATGACTTTCTGAAAGCACCGGGTTTCAGTTATGCCGGGGGCATTATTGTTGCTGTGTATGTGCTGTCTATTACCTTTCTGGCGCCACGAATGGGAGTGGGGAATGCCATCTGTTTTGTGGTGACCGGGCAGATTATTGCGGCCGTAGCTATCGACCATTTTGGCCTGATGGGTTCTATGCAGTCTGCAATTACCTGGCAGAGAGCTGTTGGTGTGCTGGTGATGGTGACCGGGCTGTTTATGGCGCGTAACTAATATATTTGGGTTCAGTTATATCAGGCTCACAAAAGGTAAACCGGCAGGCATGCAAGAGCCTGCCGGTTTTTTAGTGCAGTCAGGCTTTTGGTGTCTCAGGCCTTTGATAAATCTGCGTAGCCCACAGTTCTGCCTTGGGGTCCGGTGCCAAGTCCGTTTCTTCATGATGACCTGCAATGGTGATGTGTTCACGGGTCAGGGGTGCAATACCGGGGTATTGGCTGCGGATTCTTCTGTTGATACTACCAAGATAATTATCAATTCGGCTTTCCAGCCATTTGGCCTGTTTTGACTCTGTATCACAGTTCGCACTGTACTGGCTGGATGCTGCATTCATCATGGTCAAAACCACTCTGACGTTGCTCCAGTCAGGGTGTTTATTGGAGCCTGTCACACGTCCAGCCTTAATTAACGATTGGCATATCAGGTCGACCATATGATTGTCTTTTTGTTCAAATCTGGTGTTGTTGCCCTGTATCAGATAAAGAACCTCGTCAGCGTTTTGCATATGGTCGACATCCAAGGCATCCAGTGTTTTCTCTGCGCCTTCGCCACCGGGTATAAGGGTGTTGATACTCATCGTTTGGCCAAACCACTGTACTGTTTTCTCTTCCTCTTCTTCTGTCGTTGCCTGCATTGGATCCAGCGGTCTCTCTACTGGAACCAGGTTGTCCTGGCTACCGGTACCCACTTTATGCAAAGCATTGATAAGGGATGTTTTTCCACAACCGTTGAGTCCTATCAGGACGACGGATTCCGGAGGCTTTTTGGCAGCGCTGATATTGTAAACACCTAAATACTTTGGCACCGCAGCCAGTTGCAGCATCTCCCGATACTGTTCCTGAAAATGCTCTGGCAGACCCTCTGGGTAGAGTTTTCTTGCTTCGGCGATCATATCCACAGCTGCATGCTTATCACCCCGTTGCCAGAGCTGTTCCGCCCGGTCCAGTTTCCACTGGCAGGAGAATTTTCGTGTGAGAAAGGTATTGGAGAGACCGAAAAAGGAGAGAAACCCATAAAGTAAGGTGCGTGTCACAGAGATGCTGATCTTGCGCTCACTGAGAGGGGTCTGAATCGCGTTATCGCTGAGAGACTTTTCGGGAATCTGAGGCGAGGAATCCTCAATGGTTACCGGTAAACCTGACTGAGTTCCTGTGCCCTCAGCAGGTGCGAGGGTTGAAGGCCCGTGTGATGAGGGTAATGAAGATCCTGGTGAAGGAGGTAGTGAAGAAGGTCGGCTGTCCATAGCGGTTGTCCCTGAGTGTGAGTCTTAATAGGAGTGGAAGCCTGATTCCTGAGGTTCCCTCTCTTGTCTGGAGATCTGTTCTTTGACCAACAGTAATGTGGAAAGTGTAGATAAGAATCAGGCTCCTGGGGGGCGTTCTCAATTCACCACTGAGTCGAGGGTTAATTGAGAAGCCCCCCCTAAAAACGCCCTCTAAGTGCTACCGACCAAACCTGCGTTTTCTCCGGCTGTAAGCATCCACCAGCTGGTTCAGCTCGGTGGGCGTGAAGTCTGGCCAGAGAGTATTGGGGAAGAACAGCTCTGCATAGCTGTTTTCTAATGGCAGAAAACCGCTCAGGCGTTGTTCACCACTGGTGCGGATGACCATATCCGGTTTCGACCAGTCCGGCAGCTGTCCGGTAGACAGGTTAGCAAGCAGGCTGGCAGGGGTAATGAGTGTCTGGGTGGTAATGAGGTGCTGGCAGGCCTCCACAAGGTCTTCCGTCGCTCCGTAATTAAACACCAGGTTCACCGTAAGGCCGGTATTGTGCCTGGTGGCCTGAATCAGGTTCTGCAGAGCCGCCTGAACGCCATCTGGCAGGCGGTCTGTCTTGCCGATATGCCGAACCCGTATATTGCTTTCCTTCAGATGTTCCTGTCCTTGCTGATAAAAATTATCCACCAGGCTCATCAGCACACTGACCTCGTGGGGTGAACGGTTCCAGTTATCCATGGAAAAGGCATACAGAGTGGCCTGCTGGATTCCCATCTTTTCTATGGCTTTGACCAGCTGTACAAGACGTGCCACACCAAACACATGGCCATAGCTGGTATCGGCATAGCCGTTTTGTCTGGCCCAGCGACGATTGCCATCCATAATGATTGCGATATGAGCAGGGCGCGGATCAACACCGGTGGGCAGGAACTGCTCTAGCTCCCGCACCAGTTCATTGTGGAACCGGGTGAGTGCCGGTGTCAGAGAGACAATCTCTTTGGCTGTAGAGATTTGATTGGCAATTCCCTGTAAAAAACTTGGGATATAACCGTCCAGTGTCGAGGTGTTCTGAGCAGGCTGGCCAAAGCTGGGTATGGAAAGAAGAGCCGCAATAGATAGAGCGACGACAAGCACATTAATAGGGGAGCAGGCGAATTTGCGGTTGATGGAAAGTGTCATGTCGAAGCCCGTGCGAGTCAGCGGACGAGAGAGTGTAGACGCAGCCTTCTTATTCGTGTGTTTCCTGCACGGGCTTGCGACAAAAGTTGCACAAGATCTCCGCGCAGGGGGGGGCATCAAGCTGTCAGTGGATATGCACCACAGAGTCAAAATCAACCCGGTTCCTTTCACCATATACACCATCGTCAGCGCGCTCTCCACAGCTGACGACCATGGTGATTTCGGCGTTTTGGGGCAGCTTCAGTAACTTCTTCATACGTTTGGAATCGAACCCTTCCATCGGACAGGTGTCGTAGCCTTCAGCCGCCATTGCCATCATAAAGTTCATCGCTGCCAGGGAGGTGCTTTTATGGAGGCAGACACGCACGTCAGACTTGGTCACTTCCCGAATCATTGGTTTCTTGAAACCCAGATAGAGGCTTAACAGTCTGCGCAGAAAACCACGAATTCCGAAACGGTCATTGTTGTAGAGCATGGGGATCAGCTTTTCGTAATACCCGGCCGAACGTTTGGCACGAGGGGAGTCAGGCTGGTCGGCAAAAGAGTCGCGAATGATCCTGGCATTAGTCTTTGCCCGCTCCGGCCACTTGTTCGGGGTCGTAACAAAGAACACCAGTTCCCGAGCGGTTTTTGCAGCATTCTGCCCCATACAGAATATAGCGGCCTGTTGAATTTTTTGTGTGTCTATTACCCGGTGGAACTCCCACAGCTGCATATTGGAGCTATTGGGAGAGAGCAGGGCAAGTTCCAGAGAGCGGGCGACGGCTTCATGGTCAAAGGGCGTGTTTTGCTTGTATTTGCGGACTGAGCGACGCTGGTTGACCAGTGAAGCGTACACAGTTCTATTGTCAGCTGTCTCAGACATGGCAACTGGCCTGTTGTTGTGGAGAAGTGTTATGGAAAAGTGTTATGGAAAAAGAGGGAAGCGGGGATTATATCGATAAATTCAGGCAGCTGTCGTCGTTTGCTTGTCAGGAAACGACGACTAAGTGCCCGGCCATGTGGAAACGCATATTTCTGGCCAATAAACAGGTTGCTCAGCTGGGTTGCAGCGCAGGGAGCGCGGAGAAGGGCAACACATTTACCAGGGAATGATAGAACCATCGTAGTTAAAGAACTGTCCACTGGACGCCAGGGTTAACTTACCGGCCACCGCACGAAGACCCGTCACTGACTCATCCGGGTCAATCAGGCCATTTGGCCCGCCCATATCCGTGCGGACCCAGCCGGGGTGGCACAGTGCTACGGCAATGCGATGGCCAGCCAGGTCCAGCGCGAGGCTGCGGCCAGAAGCATTGACTGCTGCCTTGGCGGAACGATAGATATAACTGCCACCAGATGTGTTCTCGGCAATGCTGCCCATCTTGCTGCTGATAATCAGCACCTTGCCTCCGGCGGGAATCAGGTCCACCAGGGTCTGGGTCACCATCAGGGGAGCAATGGCATTCACGGCCATGACTTTAAGCCATAGCTCGTTATCCAGCTCTCCCAGACCAACGCGCTTGCCATAGATGCCGGCATTGTTAATCAGCAGGTTAATGGTTTCGCCTTTTAACTGTTTTCGCAGGTTGGCTACCTGTTTCTGGTCCGACACATCGGCAAACAGAATGTCGAGCTGTGCTGTATAAGCCTCTTTCAGGGCCTTCAGGCCTGGGGAAATATCCGATGTGCGCACTACCGCAGTCACCCGGTTGTGTTCTGCCAGGTACTGGCGGCAGAACTCCAGGCCTATACCGCGGTTGGCACCGGTGATGACGATATGGCCGGGTTGATCTGTCATGGTCTGGCTCCTTTCAGTTCAGCAGTATGCATGCTGTCTGTAATATTGAAAATATTAGTGTGCCTTTGTGTGGTACCAAAGTGCAACGCATGGAGAAAAAGAAGACTAAGTACCCGGCCATGTGGAAACGCCTATTTCTGGCCAATAAACAGGGTGCTCTGCTGGGTTGCAGTGCAGGGAGCATAGCCAGCTATGTGACGGGAGCTGCGGCACTGCTGAGCAACCTGGAGATTGAGTCAGAAATAGTTGTTTTCAAGTGACCGGGTACTTATAGCCAAAGCTTTATTGAGTCGCTCTCAGGAAAACAGGGCATGGAAACCATCCATGCCGGCATAGCTGGCAGCACTGTCCAGTTGTTCTTCAATGCGCATTAACTGGTTATATTTCTCTACGCGTTCCGAGCGGCAGGGAGCCCCGGTTTTCAGGTGACCTGCACGCAGCCCTACGGTCATATCGGAAATAAAGGAGTCAATGGTTTCGCCGCTGCGGTGGGAGACAAAGGCTCCCCAGCCACAGTCGTGGCATAGCTGCACGGCATCGATGGTTTCGCTCAGGGTGCCAATCTGGTTGAGTTTGATCAGGGCAGAGTTGGCACAGTTTTCGGCGATTCCGCGCATAATATATTCGACATTGGTGACAAAAATATCATCACCCACAATCTCAATGTGTTCGCCAAGCTTTTCATTTAACAGGGGCCAGCCATCCCAGTCATCTTCTGCGAGTCCATCTTCCAGCAGGCAGATAGGAAACTGGTCGACCAGTTCAGCGTAGTAATCCACCATTTCCGTACTGCTGAGCTGCCGGTTCTCGGTTTTCAGATCATAGTGCCCGTTCTTGCAGAACTCGCTGGAGGCCGGGTCCAGACAGATGCCGATATCTTCACCAGGCTTTAATCCGGAGGCTTCAATGGCCTGACAGATAAGCTCCAGGGGCTCACGGTTGGATTTTACCGCCGGAGCAAAGCCGCCTTCATCCCCCACACCTACATGATGGTTGTGTTCAAGCAGCACCTGTCTCAGGTTCTGGTATACCTCGCTGCCCCAGCGTACGGCCTGATGAAAAGAGTCCGCTCCATAGGGTGCAATCATAAACTCCTGAAAGTCGGCACCCTGCCAGCGGGCGTGGGTACCCCCGTTTAAGACATTCATACAGGGAACAGGAAGCAGGTTGGCGGTCAGACCCCCAATATGTCTGTAGAGCGGTGTTTCGTTGGCTATGGCTGCTGCACGACAGGCGGCAAGAGAGACGCCAAGAATGGCATTGGCACCAAGGCGGGATTTGTTTTCGGTACCGTCGAGCCCAATCATGGTGTCGTCCAGCAGGGATTGCTCGTCGGCCGGAATGCCATACACCGCCGGGGCGATCTGCTCTTCGATATTGGCAATAGCGTTTTGTACACCCTTGCCAGCATAACGATTGTTGTCTCCATCCCTCAGCTCAACCGCTTCCCGTGAACCAGTGCTGGCTCCTGCTGGTACCGATGCCCTGGCGGTGACACCGCAGTCCAGCGTGCACTCGACTTCCACTGTCGGGTTCCCTCGTGAGTCGAGTATTTCCCGGGCGGCCAGATAGTTGATATCGAGAGTCATAACGGCAGTTCTCTGGGGTAAGGGTGAGGCGAGTATAGGAGGGATTAGAAGGAGCTGAAGGCCGTTTATCTGACTTTAGGGGAGGAAAAGGCCCGATATCTGGCCTGCTAACACGCCTGTTAGTCCTGCTAACAATTCAATTGCAACTATTTGGGTGATTGACAGTTCTAATAACACAGTTGTTACCTGACCGGGAGCGGATTGTTGCTGGCGGGTATGTCTTTTCAGGAAGAGAGGAACCAAACCATGCAACCAGAAGCCACCAGCCGAATATTTACTGTAAATATGCTTACCGCCGCCCTGCAAAGTGTGACTCCACCTTCTCCTCCTCCTTCTGTGAGCCAGACAGGTGGCACCTCCTATCTGTCGGGGGCATCCCAAGAAGGGCCTATGGCCACACAGCCTGCCCAGACCTGCCTGGGTGACCGCGTGTGTGCCATGTGCAGAACGAAAACAAATGCTGCTTTGGAGCAGGCAGATTGCGGGCACTTCTATCATTCCCCCTGCCTGGAAGTTCTCAGTGTCAGCAATAATTACTGCCGGGTGTCGGGCTGTTATCAGAAAGCCGCTCATAAGGTACCGGAGAGCCTTAAACCGGTCTCTGTACCTTCACTGGCACAGGGCAGCCCGGAACAAACCATGGGGTGGGGCGAGGCGATTAACCGTGCGCACAGCGAGCGGGGTGGGCGTAATGTGCAAGTGCAGGAATACTCTCAGAGCCGGCTTCGGCAGGCAGTGTCTGACCAAACTGGCTTTAGGTGTGGAGAAAATAGTGAGCCTGTGTTTATAGAGACAGGCGGTCCGTCTCATCTCGAATATCATCGTCAGGCCGCTCTCAATGCCCATGGCGTGACACGCACGCAAATGCCGACCAATAAGAAGACTTTAAATCTAGTATCGACAGAAGGCGCTGAACAGGTTTGGTTGGATATGATGGGACACGCTCCAAATATGCCCGGTGTTGTCTTTGCTCTTGATAGCGTTTTTCCCGATTTTAAGAAAGAGCTGGAGTTGATGGTGAGAGATTTACCTAAGGATAAAGCCTTGTTTTGTGCCTTTGGTAAACCTCATTATTATTCTGAAGAGGGGCGGTCTTCATTTGCCATGTTTTACAGAGAAAAAAGAACTGGTCGGCTGCTATTAATCACTAGTACAGAGAAGCCTGACAAGGACAATAGCCGTGCCAGGGTGTTCACTGCAGAGGACGAAAAGGGCCTGATCAAACATCTGGAATTTCTGACGATTTTGACGAACTCCTCTAATGCGTTGCTTATCGCACCCTGGAATAATAATTACCCTGATCAAGACTTATATAGTTGGGTGCGTGATTATCCGGTTAAGGATCTGGATCCTATCCCTATGCTGAAAAAATCCTATCAGGTGACCAACGCCATGGCGGAGTTCATGGGGCTGACGGAGACGGTCTTTACCCCAGAGGCTATGGAAATATTGACGTCTGAATTTCCAGACACAAACAGTATGACCCGTTATATGGTTATCAGGAACGGTCAGCTGGAAAAAGTGGGTTACAATGCTGATAATTTCCGTGACGTATACGTACCGGAATTGTCTGGAGAGGCTTGTAAAGCCCCAGCCTCTGACCAGCGCAGAATGCAGGCCGAAGCATACCGTCAAGCGGCTATTGATACTGTTCTGGATCTGGCAGAAACGGGAAGTATCGTGAACTTCAGGATGAATGCACTGTCCACGCCTGAATTTGGAAAGGCAACGGAAGAGGTGGCATATCTGACCAAACAGTATGATACCTACTATATGTCCTATGCCGATGGTCGAAGCATCCCCCTGTTAAATACTCCGAACAGGGAAAGCATGAAGGATTTTCTTAAGTTCCTGATGGATAGTGCACAGACAAGCCTGGTGCAGTACCGGTCTTATACAATCAGGTAAAGAACATGATGTGCGCATAAGCCGGTCAGGCTCCTAATCGTCGGTCTCATCCTGGTTGAGAAGACGGTGGGGGGACATCATGTAGTAATTGTTTAGTGCCTCCTCGGCTGACTCCATGGCAAAGTTCGAAAGGGATTCCATGGGAATGGGGGCATGGCCTGTAGCCAGCATCATAAAGTTGATCAACAACCTGGCAACTTTCTCATTATTGTTTGTATATGGCTGAACCATATCTATGATTTTTGCCCACTCATAATAGCTCAACAACATGTCATGAGTGCTGGGCCAGAGCGTTGATTTCAGTCCTGAGTTAACTTTTGAGATGAAGCCAGACCAGAATTTCGATTGCTCTTTATCAGGTATCGCAAATACCGTGAGCTCTTTCATGTTCTGAAGCATCTGGTAGTCAACCGTATCAAGGAAAAAGGGGACCAGTTCATCCCTTTGAGCAATAAAGTCTCCTAGCTCAGAGGGGTAAGCGTTTCGTACGTAGTATCTCTGGCGGTACATCTTTTTTTCCTGCTGACAGTCTTGCCAGAGGTTGTTGTTGTCGTTGGTGTTAGCGGTCTGAGTACTGGGGCAGTAAGCATAAGCCAGGGTATCGATGTCATGGCTCTTTAATTTTGTGGCGATGCTGAGTATTTCTTTTGCTGCTTCATTTGTGTTCACGACATACTGTTTGCGCCGATCAAAATAATTTGTGTCGACGTTTTCGAACTTGTTGAAATCAAGGAAAATATCATAGAGGTGTTTCACAAAAGTCGAGTCCAATGGCTCTCTGATATTTCTTGAAGCAAGCAGCTGTAGTCGATGCCTTACAGCAAAAATGCCCCGGGTACACTGCTCCTTATATTCCTGGAGCTTATTCGGGTCATCTGTGACGCTCTGGGCGCAGAAGATACGATAAAAATCACTGACATCAATCTTGTCCAGAAGCTGGAGACCGCCGTTCGCGTCCAAACGTTTTATGGGTTCTGCCATGGCTGCTGGATAAGGGCCGAGTGCAGCCAGCAGCCCGATAACAGCCAGCAGCCTGATAAGAGCCAGCAGCCTGATAAGAGCCAGCAGCCCGATAAGAGCCTGTCGAGCCTTTTTTAAATAAGTCGCTTGCAAATAAACCATCGTTCTCTCCACATTACATCGAATAATCCAGTTTCTGTGGAATACAGACACTTAAACTTATTGATATGTGCACAGAGACGGTCAATTTGTCAGTGGGTCTGACCCTCCTGTTCTGAGGCAGAGTCGTTACCACAACGATCACTTGCTGAAGCCTTTTTTATTGCTAGCTTGACAGGGGGTGTTGTGTCATGGATTGAGCCCTGGAATTACTGCTGTTTTGTGGCAGTTTAACCACTGATGGACTTGTTGCGTGTATAAAACTTGTCGCGTGTATAGAAAGAGTATCCGCCTGTGAAAATTGTTATCGCTCCCGACTCTTTCAAAGAGTGTCTGACAGCTGCTCAGGTCGCCGATGCCATTGAAACCGGCATCAAGCAGGTTCTCCCCGGTGCTGAGTGTGTAAAGGTGCCAGTGGCCGATGGTGGTGAAGGAACGCTGCAGTCACTGGTGGATGCGACTCAGGGCAGGATTATTGAAAAAAGCGTGACTGGCCCTGTGGGGGATGCAGTCTCCGCCAGCTATGGCGTATTAGGTGACGGTGAAACCGCCGTGATTGAAATAGCCAGTGCTTCTGGACTTGAACGGGTCACCCTTGAGCAGCGTAACCCGCTACTCAGTACCACTTATGGTACTGGTGAACTTATAAGGCATGCTTTGGATCAAGGTGTTAATCGTTTCATCATAGGCCTTGGAGGCAGTGCGACCAATGACGGCGGTGCCGGTATGATGCAGGCACTGGGTGTGAGTTTTCGTGACAAAGAAGGCAAAGAGCTGCCTGTTGGCGGTGCAGCACTGGCGCAACTGGTGACTATTGATGTTTCCAGCCTTGATAGACGTTTAGCGTCTGTTGCCTGTGTAGCTGCCTGTGATGTCGATAACTCTCTCACCGGCCCTAAAGGTGCTTCCGCAGTGTTCGGTCCCCAGAAAGGGGCCAGTACGAAGATGGTTGAACAGCTGGATGCGGCACTGAAACAGTATGCAGCAGTGATTGCGCGTGATCTGGGTATTGCCGTTGAACACCGCTCAGGTGCGGGTGCTGCCGGAGGAATGGGGGCAGCTTTGCTGGCCTTTATGAAAGCGGATTTACAGCCGGGTGTTGATATTGTGATGAAGGCTGTTGATCTTACGGGGCAGTTAAAGGGCGCTGATCTGGTGATTACCGGTGAAGGCCGTATGGATAGCCAGACGGCTCAAGGTAAAACCCCGGCTGGTGTAGCCCGCATCGCCAAAAAGTTTAATGTGCCTGTAGTTGCTCTGGTGGGCTCGGTGGGGGAGGGAGTAGAAGCCGTATACGACAAGGGCATTGATGCTCTGTTCCCCATTATTCATGGAGCCGTTTCTTTGCCGGAAGCGTTAAAGGCTGGTGAACAGAACCTGATTCGTTCGGCACGGAACCTGGCCTGTGTGCTTGGATTGCTGGGGAAATGACAGGAGTGGTTTTTGAGATGTTTGGTGAGGGCGCTCCAGCAATATAATTCCTGCCACATATCCCATTTTAAGTATCGTCTTTAAGTGACTTTATATCTCGTTTAAGGTCGTTCAGGCCAAACTTCCTCTTTTGAGAATTTCATTTGCTCTACGCCATTCAGTGGACGGCTACAATTCGAGTAAATAATGTTTTGTTGATAAAGGTAACTGCCCAGAAGCGTGGCTGAGGCGAGGGCCGCCAAGGATACTCCAATATAGGGTGACACCAGTATATTCAGACACATAGGAAGCAGATGGCTTGTAAAATTAGCAGCATAAAGCTTCTGCCCCAAAACCCTGTAAGCTTTACCTCTTTCAAGAAGCGTATCGGCAAAGTTGTTAACTAAAATCTTATTGCCGGGTATCGGGTATTTCTTTGCATTTTGATAGGACTGATTTAACACATCTCTTTTACGGCGCAAAAGAAGTGGATTGGTTAAGCTGCGGTCCTTTGGCTCTATGCAAAAAACGTCAGAAGAAAACATCCGCTGAAGGCTTGACAGGTTCCGCCCAGGCAGAGTAAAGCTTCCAATATATATGACCCCTGCTACAACTTTGCAGTTGCGTGCGCTGAGGAGGAATATTTCTCTACCCAGTAGTCGAGAGGCGTTCAGAAAGAGCTTGCTTTGGGCACTTCGTACGACATCAACCAGCTTTGAATTCCAGCGTAATGTCATCCCTGTAAGGCTGATAGCAACAGGTGTAGCTATAAAAGTCAGAAAGCGAGCGCTTCTTTTTATAGGTTCCATTCTATTCATCCTTTTGTTTTTAAATGAGTGTTAATGATTAAGGCAGAAGCTTCTGTGTATAAAATCCCCTGATAATATTGTTTAGAGCCGGTAGGGTTATTTCCTTGAAGCTATTTACTTTAAATCGGGCTTTTACAACAAGTCACCCTATTGGCCTTGGCGGTAACTCGAACCTCAGCTTCTCTGCCCCCACCACTGGATGACTACAGTTCCAGTAAGTAAGGCCTTGCTGGCACAGATAACTGCCCAGAAGAGCGACTGACGTAACGGCTGCCTGGGGAACACCAATATAAGGCGATGCCAGTATGTTAAGGCTCATCGGTACGATGTGGCTGATGAGGGTAGACGCATAAAACTTATTGCCTAAAGACTTCAATCTTTTACCTTTTTCAAGAAACGCATCAAGATTTTCATTAAAAAAGTATTTAGTCCAGACTTGGTTACTTTTAACAGCAGCGCTGTGCAACGTGTTAAGCATCTCTCTGTCATCACGCATAAAGGCGGGTTGAAGCATGAAGCTGTTTTTATCGGCCGGATGATAGTGGTTCACCATAGACATATCCAAAAGGAATGAAAAGTTGAGCACCGGAAGTAAAAAACTACTGTTGGACACGAAACTTGCTACAGTCTTACAGTTGCGTGCATTGATGAGGGAGTGCTCTCCACCCACAAGATATGATGCACTCTGAAATACTTTTCTCTCTGCACCACGAATAACCTTAACCAGCTTTGCATTCCAGTGCAGTGTCCCCGCAATCACACTTGTCACTACCGGTGCAGCCACTACTGCCAGAAATCGTACGTTTCTTTTCACCTGTTCCATAATGTCCAAATCTATGTTGATAGCTTTTTCAGTGTTAAAGGTTCAGACAGAAAAGGTTTATAAAGTTCCTGACAAGGTTGTTGGAGGTAACAGGTTCGCTTATTCCTGTAGTCTCATGTTCTTTGCACCATTAAAAAGATGACTGGAGTTCCGGTAAATCACCCCTTGCTGGCATAGATAACTCCCCAGAAGGGCGACTGACTCTGAAGCTATGCAAAGAGATTATTTTTATTTGCATTGTTGTGTCTTTATTAAAATGCCATTTTTCCACTGAATATAGCCTTAAAGGGAAGTGGCTAAGTTAGTTTGCGCTAATAAGAGAGGCTCTAACCCTGGTAAGAGCCTCGTGATCAATCATTTGTGCTGGGTAGATATCTGAAAGCAACCGGGCCCGACTTAGCTCAGCAGTCTCTTTGCTGCATTCACAACCACACGTACCGCAGACTTCTCACTGGCAGCAATTTTGGTTTCGTCCGGGATTTCCTGGCCGGTGCGATTGACGATGACCGTCGCGACACAGCCAGCCTTCAGGCCCATAGCCGCACACATGGTGAGCAGGGTGGCGGATTCCATTTCGTAGTTGAGTACGCCCAGTTTCTGCCACTCTTCCATGGATCCACGGAAGCGATTGATAACATGGCCGGTGCGGGTGTCGTAACGTTCCTGACCTGGGTAGAAGGTATCTGAAGAGGCTGTTATACCAATATGGCTGGCCATATTCTCTTCTTTTACAGACTCTACGAGAGCTGTTGTGCACTCAAAGTTAGCAACGGCTGGGAACTCCAGTGGTGCAAAGTGTGTGCTGGCACCGTCCAGACGCACAGAGCCTGTGGTGACAATCATATCACCCGGTGGAATGTCAGCCTGAATCGCACCCGTAGTACCCACGCGCAGGAAGGTACGAATGCCCAGCTGGGACAGTTCTTCAACAGCAATAGAGGTGGATGGGCCACCAATACCGGTAGAGCAGACAATCACAGACTTGCCGTTAATCTCGCCCCGCCAGGAGGTGTATTCCCTTACGCTGTGCAGGTGAACAGGGTTGTCCATCAGGCTGGCAATCCGTTCTACACGTGCAGGGTCGCCGGGAACGATAGCCAGCTCTGCACCTTTGAGATCTGCGTCGGTAATGCCGAGGTGGAATACGTTAATGGTCATGTGTTTTTCCCTTTTGATGCGCTGTGGTCTGCTCAGGGCGGAGTGGCGAGTGATACAGGCTTGTCTGCCGCTGTCGGGCAGCGCTGATGGGGGTGAAGACTAGCAGTAAATGATTTTTTGAGGATTGATTTGTGACGATTTACAGGCATACACCTCAGTACTGCTCCTACTTTTTGTGCCTCAGATGATGTTATTGTACCTGCACACTTTACTTACTGTTTTGCAGCTTTGGGGCTGGTACTCTTAGCTTTATACAACCACATACAACCTCATACAGCCCGATAAGGAAGGTTGAGCAGTATCTTATGATAGATGAACAATCCGCAACCACATTCAAGATGCTGCCCGTATACCGAATCCGGGAAGGTCAGCCTGCCTCTTCTGCACAAGACAACCTGATTGAAGAAGTACCTGTAGCTCTGGTCTATAACGGCATTTCCCATGCGGTACTGATGTCGATCGCCAGTGACCTGGAAGACTTGGCTGTTGGTTTCTCTCTCACCGAAGGGATTATTGATAACCATTATGATGTCCGTGATATGGAGGTGGTGCATGGATGTTCTGGCTATGAGGTGCATATTGAAATATCCCCCCGCTGTTTCCAGCGTTTGAAAATGAAGCGGCGCAGTATGGAAGGTCGTACCGGCTGTGGTGTGTGTGGGGCAGAAGAGCTGGCACATGTGGTGCGTGAACAGCCTTCGGTCGGGCAGGTTTTGCACATTACCCCAGCGGTGGTTGAGGGGGCTTTTGAAGCGTTAAAGCAGCAGCAAACTCTTAATCAGGCAACAGGTTCTGCTCATGCTGCCGCTTATATGACGCCACAGGGTGAGTTGCTGGCGGTGCGGGAAGATGCTGGTCGTCACATAGCTCTCGATAAGCTGATTGGTCATATTGCCCAGCATGAGCAGGAAGGGGGCGCTATTCTGGTGACCAGCCGGGCCAGCTTTGAAATGGTGCAGAAAACCGTGAGTGCCGGGGTGGAAGCCTTGTTCGCTATATCAGCAGTCACCAAAATGGCGGTGGATCTGGCGGAAGGCTCAAATCTGACTCTGGCGGGCTTCTGTCGTCCGGGAAAGATGAGCATCTATACACATCCCCAGCGTCTTATAGATACTTCACCGGACTAATTATGGCTCTGCGGAGCAATGGTTTTTCATCCTGTTGATATCTGCGACCAATAATTTCAGATCCTGGGGCGTCCAAAATCCTTTTGGACTGTACGCTGTAGCTCTCTCTTCGCGGTTTAAACCCTTTCGAAGAATACGGGCGGCGACCGTAGAACAGTTAAGCCCTATAAGGTTATAACGTTTCTGCCGGAGTTGAATCAGTCCCCACATCCTTTGCATTGCGCCGATATCCAGATGCTCCACTTCTATGACCTCGGGCTTACCGTGCTGTTCAAAGTCACCAACAAAGCTGTTCAGATTGCGTTTTACATTGAAAGGCCCGAGCAGACCTTCTTCTTTTTTAAAGCTCCACGAAGAATAGGAGTCTGTATTGTCTGCTTTATAGCCTGAAGTGTTTCCAATCAGGATCGCGGCATGCTCCGATCCATTCATAAAGCCAGGTGTGTTGTTGGGGAAAATAAAAATATAGGCTTTGTTTGGATCGGAAAATGAATTCCACATAGCTTCTGCGGCCTCACTGCCGGGGGACACTTGTTCAGTCTGACCTGACAGGGCTTTCAATGTGCCCTGGAATAAATTCAGAGGTTTGAGGAGGTAATAGTTCAAGAAGCTCACCATCCGTTCTACCTTGGAGAGTGATCTTTTCTCTAATGGTGTTTCCGGTACCGCTGCTTCCTGAACTGCAGGTTCCGGTTTTTCGGGAAGATATTTGTTGTCATGAGTGGGAAGTGATGGTGATTTTGACTGGTTCCATAGCCAGGATACACCTTGCTGAATACTTTTTATCAGATCCATTTGATTCAATCCCTGAGTGAATGCTTCTTATATTAAAGCAGAATCAAGACGTTCTGGTAGATAAGGCAAGCAACACTGACTGTACTGTTAGGCAATTCAGGAAACTCTATTTGTCAGGAAAACTCCAAACTCTCAACACAATGTCTGTAGCGTCACTTAAATTGAGTTGATGGAGGGGAGTATGAAATTAACAACAACTATGTGCAGTCTGATTAGGGTTATGGTTCTGATTGTGCCATTGCTATGTGGAAACCTTATGGCCATCGAGCCAAAAGCATCTCGCTTTACCTGCCTGAAAATGAAAACCGGGGGCGGCCTGAACTTGCCTAATGATTATCTTAAAATCATTTTTCCTGAAATGGTGGGCTCAACGGGGGGCGTTTTATATTTGACTGGCCTTGAAAGTGTAAAAACCTATTCGCATCTTTATTTTACTGGGATTTGTCAGTCTTTTGCTACTCAACTCCTTAGCTGCTATATAACTACGGTTGGGGAGATGGTTGACACTGTTACCGGGAAGACAAAACTTATCACAGGAAGTATGATCCTGAATTATGATATAGAGCAAGGTCATGGGCAGCTGAGTAGCTACTCTCCAGAGTTACAAGATCAGTTTGATATCAAGGTCATTAAGGTCAACTATTCGAACTGCGATCATCTTTAAATAGACAAGCTTTAGGGATAGATACACTTTTCGATTAAAAACAGCCCACACTGCGGGGCTGTTTTTTTGTGTCTGGCGGATGGTTGTCCTGGTTAAAGGTACGCTCTATCCCTCATATTCAGTCGTTTATGGAAGTGAATCTTACCCTGCCCCTTTCGCACACCCTCTTCATAACCAATAATCTGGTAACCGCTGGATATTAATAGCAGCATAGCCGGGAACCTGTTCATGGATTTGTGCGTCGATCTGCAAAGCATCGTCGATGGTAGCTGTCTCTATCTGCATGCTTGAAAGTGCTCATCAAAAAAAGTGCTTCTGATTACGGCAGAATACTGGGTCATTCCGAGAGCGCGGAGCACGATGTTCAGTGCGATGAGCCGGTTCTGTAAAGTGATATAAAGGCTACAGTTAATGAATAGCATCTACAGGGTAACCATCACACATATGAGTGGGGACTTACCGTCGTTGGGAGGATCATCCCCGGCCCATTCGCTGATAGCTCCCTCGCTAGCTCAGGGGCATTCTGCAAAGTTATCAGAAGTGGCACAGTCTCCTGTTAAGGCACTGGGGAGAAGTCTTGTGGCTGTGGCTCCGCAGATTCTACTTTCAGGAGCGGCTGAAGCCCCCGGACGGTTGAATTCAGAACAACCAATGCTCTCTGAACGGAGTATTCATCAGGAAGCCAGTGACAGCCCGGCTCTTCGTTCGTTAACGGGTAGCGTTGATGAAAAGCCACTCTCACTTGCACAGAATCGATTCCTGTTAAAGGACGGAAAGTCTCTGAACAAAATCGTGTCATCTGATAACGGAGAGCGGTGCCCCAGTGAAACAACCCCGTTACCTAAGCGACATGCACAAAGACGGCACTCTCTTCCGACTGACCTGAGTACACTGACAACGATCGGCGCTGTATCAGACCATCTGTTGCTGGGTATGAAAGAAGTTGCCAGTTATGAAAAACAGGGTATTCCCCTGAGCTACCTGCAACAGACACAGTCGGTCGCTGACAGCCAGAACACCCTGCTGGCTATTCGTCCGGTAGGAGCTGTTTGCAAAACATTAATAGAAGAGGGTTGTCAGTCAAAAGGGCTGGATTTCAAAGAAAAGAGCAGTACCAAAGGGCCGGGAGCAGGCTTCCTGCCCTGGAACCAGAAATACAGCAAACTTGCGGATGAGACCAATCCTTTAAAGCGTCAGGCCGCAATAGACAAATTTGACAGGCAGCACACCCAGGCCCAGAAAGAAGGTACAGCCCCTGAAATCAAACATCTCAACCTTTCCATAGAGCGCCTCAAAGAGTTGAAAACCCTGGGGGCTATAGACAGTGTGAACAGAATTCCTGCGAAAGACGGATACCAACAGGCCTGTGCCATGACGGTTGAAACAAAAGGCGAGGGCACCCAGAGATTTGAAGGACATCAGAAGAAGGATGGCAGCTGGGATGTTTTCACCAATGCAAACGGCGTGGTAGAGCCGTATATGATTATTCCGAAAACAGCAGACTTTGACCTGCTGTTTACCTTTACGCCTTATGAACAGGTCGACTTTTCCAGTTCAGACAGGCTGCGGCCTTACGATGCCGAGAAGGGGGTTCTGACCGACAGAAATCGTACATTGATTGATAGCCTGAATACGGCTTATGGGAGAAAGCCCGGCTACGAAATGGTTCATCATGGCGCAGATACCTATAATCCAGCCACTGATATGGCGGTAAACCTGCCAACAACTGTCTTCATTCCTGCCTCTTTGCAGTCGAAGATGGGTATATATGGGCAAAGCCCGGTTCTGATCAAAACAGAAGATGAGCTGGCCAGGTTGTTTCGAACCATGAACAAGAACGGCATACGGGTTGAAGCGAATAAACTTTGGGGTGAGCTCAAAGAGGTTGCACTTGAAGAGTTTCGGGAGAAAGTCAGCTTTTTCGAATCGAATAAAAAGGACAGGTAGCCATACGTCTGGCTCATCATAAATTATGTTTACCAACTCCATTTAATTTCTCTATTTTTACTGTGATAACTGATACTCTCTCGCATGTTTTGGATGCATCGAGGCTTTGACTGGTCTGGCTTTGATTGCATAAACGTTGTTATTCACCTTCCTGAATCAAAGACCTTCTCGTAACGGTATCCGATTGGTTGTAGGAAATGGAATTACGGATATTCCACTCAGGGTTTTGCCAAAGGCATCTGTAAGCGGCTGCGCCACCGGAATGACCGGTATGTTCCGCAACAGCCAGTAAAACAAAGTTATTATTAACATTGGCAAATACGAGTGTCGCAGTTTTACTGGTGTGGGTTCTTCCGCACGAGATATGATAAACAGGAAGCTCCTGACCATCTTCTGTTTTCAATGTAAGTGGTAGTATGCCTCGTCCAATTCTAGCTGACTTCCAATCATCGCAGGCTATAAGTTTATTCATACAATGCCGAACAGTAGGCATTCTATTTGTTAGTTTTCTTTGCTCGCTCAGTACCGCCTGCAGCTCTATGGAATCTTCATCTGTTAATACAGGGACAGGTCTGGGTTTTGGCCTGACCAGTTTGGATACAGCATTTCTAAGCTTTTGGAGGCGACTGGTCCTACCGGCCAGCTCAGGGTCAATTGGTAAATGGTATTTCACATAAGCACTGACTGCTTGATCAGACATTGTATCCGGATAGAACGTGTGTTCTTCGTGTTTGCTATCAGAAACAGCCCTGTCTGATTCGGGTTTTTCAGAACATATTTTTTTAGATGTGCTGTCACGCGTCTTTTGCATGTCGTGATAGAGCGAATCCAGTACAATTTTGAGTTCACGCTGCAATATTTTCAGGAGTTGATCCTGAGCAAGGTCGGTAAACATCGACCGGTTTTTTTCCACCCAATGACATGTCAGACATGCCCATATTTTTTCCGCAAGATAGTTTTTGTTCAAGATAGGTCTGAATTGATTATTATAGTTCGTGTAACGAGCAATTAAGTCGTCATAAGTGGAGGTAGGGATCTGAAGTAAATCGAGGAATTCTTGTGGTGCCGCTCCAATCATGTTTTCCTTGTGTTTCGCATAATAATATTTGAGCTGGTCACGGAACCCGTCCTCAACTGTCAAGAGGCCAGGTCCCATATAAAGATAGGTCTGAAATTTCAAAGGAGTTGTGTCAGTTTTTAAAGTATTTAAAACTGCTGCAATCAATTTTTGCTGAGGAATAATTTTATAAATATTGCCTTCTTCCAATACCTGGAAGGTGTCTTTGTTGAATATTGTTCTCAAGTGGCTTTGTACAGAGAGGCTAAAAAAACTGCTATGGAGCAGTTGGTAGTTTTTTAAAATATTATTTAAAATGTTTTTTATTTTTGGGCGGTTTTCGTTTTCAATATTGTTGATAGATGGGGATTGAATAATTCTGCATACATTCCAGAAGTGACTTATTAACCAACCAACTGCGCTAGGAGCCAAGCCTATTGTTACTGAATAAAAAACACGCATTTTCTCTAAAATAGTGAAAGGGGGGCATAATATTGCTCCCACAAAAAAGGGGGATCTGCTGTTAGAAAGTCTGTCGCCTGCTCTATGCAGAAATGTGGAGGTTGCCGAAAAACTGCCAAGCTCAAACATTGCAACACTGGAGAGGTTGAAAAAATAATAAGTGGACATGGGACGGCGGTAGACAGCTCGATAAAACCTAAGCTTGTCTCCACATATGTAAGCAGGAATACGTGGAATATAAAGCAAAGCGTCTGCAACCCCACTGGTAACTTCAAAGAGCCTTCTTCCGCCGAGCATCACACTCTGACGCAGTTTAACAATACTGTTTTTTTTGTACTGTCCTTGTGGTGCAGGTGTGGTCTTGCTAGTAATGGTTAAACCTGAATTCATAATTTCTCTATGTCATTAATAAACTCTGGTCAGTATTAGACGTGAATGACTGGAATGATTCTATGACATGATGGTTATCATAGGGGTACTTGTTCATCATCCTGACTTATTTCCGCTTTTTTGCCGGTACATCGATGGCATAAAGCGGGCTATACAGACCCCGGTACTGCTTAAACCCGCTATCGGCATTAGTGATATCCAGCTACATCCTCCGGTCATATTACAGCAGCAGTAGTGAGGCAATCATATGATCTTTGGGGATTGTCTGATGCTGTCTGCTAAGGGCGTCGTCCTGGCTAAAGGCTGGTATGGCTGTAGCAGCCGACAGTAGACAAACCATGAATAGGATCTTATCAAAGATCGCAACGCGTGGATGTCGAACAATCTTGTGCGTGGTATGTCACTTCACTGGCAAGAGTGGAAGTCTGGTAGGCAGATCGTGCATCAGGGTAACCATCTTGTTATTCATGACCGGAATACACTTTGAATGTTGTGATGTCAGATGAGATTAAGAAAACACGTCAGGGTAGAAAGCTATGGCAAGCCGACTCGGCAAGGGAAATGAGCGACCATCACTGTTACCAGCAGCACTAAGGATGGGAAGGCGTTCCGAAGATACAAAAGAAAAGGAAGTGGACATTGTTGCTGAATTAATGGCTTTCCATCGGCGGCTTACCCTGTGTGAACCCCAGGCACAACAACCAATAGAAGAGGGGCCTCCGCCTGTTCCGTCAAGGGAACACAGGCGAGGCGTACTGTCAGCGGCTGATTACTGCAAAGAAACGATCATTGAAAGAAAAGATGTAAGATTACACCCGCAGCCCAGGAAAATGACAGATGAAAGCCAAATAGCAGCTATAACTCAAGATCTTGTTTTTTTGCCCGTTGCAACAACGATCCATGATTTCAATATGCTAAGTGCACAATTGAAAAAACCGCGATATGCTCTGTTTCTTGATTTTTTGAAATATGCTGAGACCACAAACTATTTACAGCTACATAAAGAATGTTATTTGAGTTTTTTGGAAGAACTGGTTGCACTTACGACCATGGAAACGATAGAAACCTTGTCTTCAAAAAATAGAATAAATAAGCATCATGCCAGTCTGGCGTCCTACGTCATGCTCTGGTGTCAAAGTAATATGCATATAGTAGCCCTAAAGGCATCTGAAAAATTAAAGCGCAGGGAGGGGGTTGTTTCTTCAAACATGGTAAGTAGAACTGATGGCTGTTTCGCCATGGTTGCGAAAAAATTTGTCGCCCCGGTACAAAAGCAGACTGCTGGATACAAGGCTACAGGGCAAGATGATATTGAAACCGAGTCAACTCGTTTTTTTAATGAAGCGATTGACCGGGTATACGATCGTATATTTGAAGTATATTTTGGTAGTGTTTACTCATTAAGCTACAAACAATTAATAACCGAACTTGTAGATAGAAGGGTTAAGGTGCTGGTTTCACAGGTATACGCACCTCCTTTTGAAAAAAAAGATGCCAAAGAGAGAACCTTTAGCTTTTTAACGGAAATGTTTACCTTTAGAACGAAAACTAATGGCGATTATAAGATTGATGGTTTTTTAAGAAATATTTCCTATGTAGATCTTGAAATAATAAAAAAGGTTTCTGGCGTAGCATTGATAAAAGTGACGGATGAACAGCTGGCATTAAGTTTAACAGCCAGAATGGCGCAACAGTTATCAACGCAACTTTTGGAAGTGTTCAAGGAGAAATCAGAAGGAGAAATATATGCCAGCTTCAGTGTCGCTGGAACTTACAAAAACGTCCAAAAAAAAATGCGAGAATGGGCCTGTCTGTATGCACAAAGAGATAGGGTAATTATTGACGAAAAATTAATATATACAGAAAAATATCCTAAAGCAGGTGCGTCAGATTATAAAGGAAGCCAAAGTACTCTTGTTTGATATTTTTTCTGACATTCTGCCTCGAATTTCCGTCAGTAGGTAAACCTCAAGATTTCTGGATAAGCGAAAGCCAGATATTTTTTGATAAAAATTGGGAGTTCTTATGAATAAAGCAAAATTATCGAATCCGGTAGTAAAAACCATAGAGTTACTTCAGTGTGATGACTCATCTGCGAGCCTGGCTCCTAAGGTTGTTTTTACTAAGCGCAGAAGGTGTAAGCGACTGGCTGTAACCCATATGGGTTGTCATAAAATGTGGGAGAGAAACGCGAATAAGCGCCTTCAAAGTAGACACGTTACTATTATCGCCAATAAATCGCAGAGGCTGTATCATTATTATTGTGATAAATATTGTTCAGAATATTTAAGTGGCGCCTTGAATGCGATTGATCATCGTTTGGACAAGCTGAAAGTTCATCCATCCCATACCGAAAGTGACTTTCACAGCAACATTTCGAGCATGGTTTCACCGGGGATTTGTGGGAGTCACTGTAAGGCGATCACTGAACTTGAAGCTTTGCATATGGATATGAATGTTGTCCGCCTCAATAGAGAAGGTCAGGAAATCCAAGTGCAGCTTTTAGATGGTATTTCGTCTTTATATGGGTGTACGACACTATTTATTGCCTCATTTTCACCGGATAAGTGGGTTATTCATTCTGCGTATCGTAAAGATAAAAGAGTTTCATTTTTCGCTAACGACATGCTTAGGTATAGTTATATAAAAGCCAGTGAGAATATAAGTGCTAACCTCCGTTGTCCGAACGAGTTAGTGCTTGAAAATGTTAAAAATGTCGAAATCAGAGAGAGGTTTGAAAAAGATCCAGCAGGGTTTCTTGCTGGGGGGGAGAACTCTTTTCATGGAACTGTTATTGGTAAATTAGTTGGAAGAATAATAGATGAGTTTGGTTTTTTGGTGGGTTCAGTGAAAGTTGACCAGTCTTGTCTATCAGGATTTGATATACATGTTGGATTTAATAAGAGAGTCGCATAAGATAAAAGTTGATAGGGTCGTGTTTTCTGATCGTTAATAATTCTGGTTTGGTTTGGTTTGGTTTGGTTTGGTTTGGTTTGGTTTGGTTTGGTTTGGTTTGTAATAACAACATTGTGGTTATTGCTGGTAATCAGTTTGTGTGTTGTTCTGGGAACAGTTGTCAGTATGAAATGGTGTTGTTGTATGAGGAATCAATTGGGAGGTTGAATGGAAAGTTGTATGGGTAGTTGTATGGAGTTTTTTCCACCAGATCCAAAGAAGCATAAACCTTCTCAAGGTGATGATAGAATCCCTGACGCTTCAATTGATGAAGAGTATACCTGCATTTTTGGATGTAGAGGTGTAAAGCGGCGCGCCATCTCCGAAAGAATGAGTTTTTCCAAGAAACTCTGCCCGGAAGGTTGTCAGGTAATTAATACATTAGTGACGCGAAAACGTTCAATTCGAAATTTTTTTTCTGCCTATACTCCGCAAAAAAAACTCAAAACATCCACGTCGTTTTCAGATAGCTTGCCAGTAGCAGGGCTGATGTTAGGTAGGCTCATTGAGGCTTTATTACCCTGTTCTGGTGACTGGGAAATGATAGCAAAAAACCTTGGATTATCGGAAAGCGATATACATCAAATACGCAGCTTTGGAAGCATGATTGGACTATCGCCTCCAATGCATCTGATTATATCTGTCGGCTTATGGGTTCAGAGAAATGAGATTTCATCAGATAGATTATCTTCTGCAGGTGACTCCTTGCAACAGGCACTTCCTGATTTAACTGCCGATGACCAAATTATCACCGACACACTAGGCAGGCTTCAAAACCTGCATGTCTAAGAGTGTTTGAACAGGAAAACCCTGACTCGGTGACGAACCTTTTTTCTATGAACGTCTGGCGGATTGCAGGCTATACCTTCAGGTCGTCATTTAGACATATTTGAGTGAACTCTCCTCGGGTAAGGCTTGCAAGGTCATCAGGGCTTAGTTCTATTTCTAACCCTCTACGTCCGGCACTGACATAGATAGTGGAGTAATTTTTAGCCGATGCATCGATGATGGTTTTCAACTGTTTCTTTTGGCCTAGCGGGCTTACTCCTCCCAATACATAGCCTGTAGAAGGCTCCACATCCGATTGGGCTGCCATTTTAGCTTTCTTTGCGCCCGCGGCTTTAGCAATAAGTTTCATACTTAACATTGATGAAACAGGCACCACTCCTACAGCCAGTTCTTTATTCTCCAGGCTAACGACTAATGTTTTATAAATTCTAGCGTCAGATACCCCCATCTTTTTAGCCGCTTCCAAACCATAAGATTGACTTGATGGGTCATGAATATACTCATGCACTGTATAAGTAATTTTGGCCTTTTTGACGACATTGATGCCTGGTGTCATTTCGGTCTCTTATTTCTAACGTTTGAGGAACTGAAAATTGCGGAGCCTGCGATGTGGTGATTTGTCCGGTTGCCTCAATGGGTTATGGGCCGCATCTGGTACCGGTAGCTTCTGCTGCAGGGCTACGCCACTGGTTGCGATTGCATATAAACAGCAGGTTATTCATGCTTTACTCATCGTGGGGTTGTTTATCATGGACACAACCAAACCGCGCAGAAACACATATCAATATGTGTCCAATGTAGCGCCTGAAGGAAAAGTTTACGTAAATACCCATATTCACTTCATGTCGCATCGTTAATATTGTGTCCATATTAGATTTGTGAGCTGTATCGAAATGAAAGCATTGCGCCAAAAGCTGAGTACACTTCCTCTTGTCGGCAGGATAAGTCGCCGCAGGCTGACTCAGTTTTCAGTAGTGGCAGCCATCATAGTTACTGCCAATCTTGCTGATTTTGATGACACTCTGTATCGCTTAATAGCAGACAACATTACCCCCCAGGAATACAAAAATACAGCGGTATGGCTGAATGGCTACCAGCTGGATATCAATGGCCTCGAAATGGGTAAAGGCGTTGATGAAATTTCAGGTCTGACATGGAGTGGCAACACTCAAACCCTCTTTGCAGTCATGAACAAGCCCTCCCGGGTAGCGGAACTGAGTTCTGAAGGTCAACTGCTGCGTACGATTACCCTGGATGGCTTTGAGGATGTTGAAGGTATCACCTGGGCTGGCGACGACAGCTTTCTGATCGCTGATGAACGCCGGCAAAGTGTGGTGCAGGTTTCAATCACTCCGGAAACTGAGATGCTGTCTTACAACGACAATCCACGTATTGCTCTGGGGATCAATGCAGGAAAAAACAAAGGTTTTGAAGGCGTTGCCTGGCAGCAGGGCGATGCCAATGTCTGGGTTGCCAAAGAGCGTGACCCTATGACCCTGTACCGAATCAATGGTTTCACCAACAAAGGCGTTGACGCCAATATTCAGATAGACCTGGCAGAAGATATCAATACTGCAGTTTCCTGGGATAACTCCGACTTGTCTGGGCTGCACTTTGATAACCGCAGTGGCAACCTTCTGGTGTTGAGTGATCAATCCGCCTTGTTGACAGAAATGTCTCTGGACGGGGAAGTAGTAAGTTCACTGGGGCTGGGCCTGATATCTTCCGTGCCCGGAGGCATCCGCCAACCGGAAGGTGTCACCATGGACGACGAAGGGAATGTCTATATCGTCAGTGAACCGAACCTGCTCTATCGTTTCACTCCCGGTGAGCAAGGTACTGCAGCCAGGGGGCAGGCAGAAAAAACCCAGAGTGTTGCCGGGACACTTTAAGATCGTGCTCTTTCTTGAGAGTTGCATGTAATGCTTCCAGTTTCTTGACCCCCTTACAATAAACCTTATGCCGCAGGGCTTGCAGCAAGGCTTATGAAAAGTGGATATACGAACAGCTTTTCCGCTTTGCATAGACAGTTGTATTGTGATTTTTAGTCATCTACGCCGACACTGTAAGTCCTTTTTTTGTGGGCGGTGGCAGGGGAAAATACAGCGTCGTTTATTGAATGGGCGTGAATGGAAGGGAACTTGCGGTGGTAATATAGGGCATTCGGTCACTAAAAGGGCGCTGCAGAAAAGTAAGACGCTATGGGGAGCAAGGTACCTGAGGTGTGTCAGGTACCTTAGTTTTTACTTATTAAGCCGGTGCTGTATGAGCTTTTGATTTACGATCGGCCACCATCAACGCAATCAGAGATACAAGGGCAATGACTACACCTGCTGGTTTGGTCAGCTCCTGAGGCAGCCCGAAACCAATGCTGGCGGTGAGGATATAAGACAGAGTCACACTGGTGCCGCCTATGGCCGGTATGCTCGCAATCCAGTGGAATGCTTTGCGGTCAAACAGGTACTTGGTGGCCAGCCAGAGTACGGAGGTGGACAGCAGCATGTTGCTGAATGCGAAGTATCTCCAGATCAGGGAGAAATTCACAAAGGTCATCAGGAACGCTATGCAAAGAATAGGCGTCGCGAGCAGAATACGGTTACGCATGCTCTGTGGGATGTCAAATGCATCAACAATGGTTAAACGCAGCGAACGGAAGGCGGTGTCGCCAGAAGTGATCGGGAAAATGGCAACCGCAATAATCGCCATAATGCCACCCAGTACACCCAGATAGGTGGAAGCGACTTCGTTGACGACCATGCCAGGGCCACCTAAATCCAGAATGCTTTTCAGTTCCGCGTAACCACCCGGGAATGCAGCAATACCAGCAAGTGCCCAGACGCAGGCCACCAGACCTTCAGACATCATGGCACCGTAATAGACCGGGCGAACATATTTTTCGTTGGTCAGGCAGCGTGCCATGATAGGCGCCTGGGTGGAGTGAAAACCACTGATGGCTCCACAGGTAATGGTGACAAACAGCAGGGGCCATACAGGCAGCCCGTCCTGGTTTGGGGTCAGGATTTCACTCTGGTGCTCCATGTGGCTGTGGGTAATGTAGGAGAAAAAGTCACTGGCTATAGGCAGGTGAGGGGCATCCATAAGCAGCGCAATAGCAATCAATGTGGTCATCACAATCATCAGCAGACCAAAGAACGGGTACAGCCGGGTGATGATTTTATCAATTGGCAGCAGTGTAGCCAGAAAGTAATAGCCCAGAATAACCAGCACCCAGAAGGTATTATTGGCCATAAAGGTGCTTTCAAAATAACTGAGGTTACTCAGTAGCCCGGCAGGGCTCATAATAAAGACGACGCCGACAAAGAACAGCAGCATGGCGGTAAACACCAGCATGATGCCCTTGAAGTAAATATTGAAGTACTTTCCTGCAATCTCCGGTAATGATTTACCGTCTTCCTTGATGCTCATAACCCCCGAGAAATAATCGTGAACCGCTCCGCCAATGATGTTGCCCAGCACGATCCAGATTAAAGCAACAGGACCATAGAGTGCGCCCAGAATTGGGCCGAAGATAGGGCCGACCCCCGCTATATTAAGGAACTGGATCAGGAACGCTTTCACAGGATGAATCGCGACATAGTCGACCCCTTCATCAAAGCGTTTTTGGGGTGTCATGGCTGTGGGGTCTATACCTGCCTGCTTTTCGATAAAAGGGCTGTAAAACTTATACCCAAGTATCAGCAGGGCTATACAGATAAAAAAAACCGTCATAATCCTATGTACCTGTTGTGTTCAGCTGCAGTCAATCTGCGGTGTGTGGATTTTTTATATTTCCTTGGAGCAGGCGAGCTGCGATGTTTTAACAAGCCTTCTGAAACAGTAAAAATTTTTGTAGGTGACTGCTCCAGGTGCTTATTATCAAAAGTGAACAAGTACCCGGCCATGTGGGAACGCTTATTTCTGGCCAATAAACAGGGTGCGCAGCTGGGTTGCAGTGCAGGGAGCATAGCCCGCTATGTGACTGGAGCTGCGGCACAGCTGCGCACCCTGAAGATTGAGTAAGAAATAGTTGTTTTCATGTGACCGGGTACTTGTATTTGAACCTGTTCGATCAAGGTGGCTGGAGGATAGGTTTATGCTGGTGGGTTGTTTTTGATATAAATCAATGTAGAGACAGCCATTAAAATCTTTCATTCCGGTTTCATCACAATCGTCGCTCTCCGGCCGTCACACATTGAATCAACGCCTGTCAAAGCCACTGTAGAATTGATGCGCTGCATGGCTGCAGTGAAAATCTCTCTGGGGTACCAGATGTTGTTTTGTTTATTTCTTATACAATAAAAAACCCGGTATATCAGAAGGCGAGGCGCTTCCTTTTATACCGGGTTTTGTTGGATTTTTGTTCTATTGCTTAATTAATCAGTACTCAGCATTGTGATAAATGTTTTGTACGTCATCACAGTCATTGAGCATGCCCAGTAATTTGTCCATCACCTCAATATCGTCACCACTTATGGTGGTAGGGGTTTGTGGTACAAACTGAATCTCTTCTACATCGAAGTCTATGCCTTCAAAGCCGCTAACCAGAGCGGTGCGTGCTTTGGCAAACTCAGTGTGTGGCGCAAATACTGTGATTTTGCCGTCTTCGCATTCGATATCACTGACATCCACATCGGCTTCCATCAGTGTTTCCAAAGCCGCTTCTTCGTCATCACCGCTAAATACAAAAATCGCGCTGTGATCGAACATGTGGCTCGCACAACCCTGGTTGCCAAGCTTGGTTTTGGTTTTGGTGAAGCACTGGCGCACGTCACCAAAGGTTCGGTTTGGATTGTCGGTCAGGCACTCGACAATCACCATCGTGCCGCCAGGGCCAAAACCTTCGTAGCGTGCGGTAGAAAAGTCTTCGCCACCACCGCCTTTGGCTTTGTCCAGGGCCTTTTCGATAACGTGGGACGGAACCTGATCCTTCTTGGCTCGGTCGATCAGGCTGCGCAGTGCCAGGTTGCCGTCTGGCTCAACGCCACCGGCCTTGGCGACTACATAGATCTCACGACCGTACTTGCTATAAACCCTGGCTTTCGCATCAGAAGTTTTTGCCATGGATTCTTTGCGGTTTTGATAGGCTCTGCCCATTTTTCGGTCTCACTGAATGTGGTGAAAAAAAGTTTAGATGGAGAGATTCTAACTTTTGATAGACAGTTGTGGAAACGTCTGTTGCGAATCATTCAGTACAGTTGGTGTACAGCCCACTACATTGACAGTCAAAACGCTGGAAATAATCCTTTATGGCCTTGAATACTTTCCTGTAGATGTCTCTGCGCATCACACAAAAAAAGGGCATGACCGTAGGTCACACCCTTTGATTTCGCAAGACAGTTATCAGTGAGTCAGGTAGTGCTTCAGCACTTCTGTCACTTCCACCATATCCTGAATGGCAATGAACTCTTGCGTGGTATGAACCTTGGCCATGCCGGTTGAGATGTTGACGGTAGTCAGGCCCTTCTTGTTGAAGTTGTTGGCATCGCTGCCGCCGCCAGTGCCTTTAGTGATTGGAGTGTGACCTTTTGCCGTGAAGGCAGCTTTCAGGCCTTCAACGTGTGGGTGGTCGTTTTCAATCACGAAGGAGTCGTAAGCGCGGGTGGATTCGATCTCAATCTCGGCACCATACCTGGCTGCCGCTTCTTCGAAGGTCTTGATCATGTGTGCGACCTGGGCGTCCAGCTTGTCACCGTTCAGGGAACGGGCTTCAGCAACAATTTCCAGTTCTGGCATAACGATGTTGGTGGCGTTACCACCTTTTACGATACCCACGTTGGCAGTGGTTTCTTCATCGATACGCAGCAGCTTCATCTGGGAGATGGCGTCGGCAGCGACCTGAATGGCGCTGATGCCTTCTTCTGGTGCCAGGCCTGCGTGAGCAGGGCGGCCTTTTATGGTGCAGGCGATCTTCTGCTGGCCTGGTGCGGAGGTGATGATAGTGCCGATAGGGCCGCCGGTGTCGAGTACGATGGCTTTGTCGGACTTGATGCAGGACATATCAAAGTTCCTGGAACCGAACAGACCGCCTTCTTCATAGACGGTGAAGGCCAGTTCGATGGTCTTGTGTTCCTGGTTCTGCTCTTTGATGCAGCGTACCGCTTCCATAATGGCTGCGATGCCAGACTTGTCGTCGCCGCCCAGGATGGTGTTGCCCCTGGAACGGATAATGCCGTTCTCGATCACAGGCTCAATACCGATACCGGGAGTCACGGTATCCATATGGCAGCTCAGTACAACGCTGTCGTCAATCTGTCCTTCCAGACGGGCGTATACGTTAAAACCGTTGGACACTTCTTCAGGAACCGGCAGGGCAAATACTTTGAAGCCCATCATGCCCAGCTGTTCAGTCAGGGTCTCAGCGATGCGCTTCTCGTTGCGGGATTCGCTGTCGATTCTTACCAGTTCGCAAAAGTGTTCAACCAGACGGTCTTGATTAATCTCGGACACAGTAATTCCTTGCTCAGGTCTTAAGTACTCAAATAAATGTACTTGTCGGGGGGTAAATATTCAGACCTGATCATACTTTCACCAGCGAGCAGTCCAATGGGAAACATACTGCAAAGCAGGGATATCTATTGTTTTGTTGATCTATGCCAATCCGACCAGGGCCTGAAGAGGGTTTTCAGGGGCAGGATCTTACGCAGTTGAGCTCAGGGCAGGGTCTTGATACGACTCATAAAGTACAACAGGCACAGGCAGCCAATAACAAGCAGAACCTTGACCGGCCAAAGGGGAACAATAGCCACACTCAGGGAGAAGCTGGCAATAATAAACAGGAAGGCGCGCTTTTTATGAGCAGCACGAATGCCACGATGCTCGTGCCAGTTGGTCAAAATCACCCCAAAGCTGGGATGATTGTGCAGCCACTGGTGCAGCCGGTCACTGCTGCGGGCAAAGCACCAGGCCGCCAGCAGCAGGAAAGGCGTCGTGGGCAATAGCGGCAGCACTATACCAATAATGCCCAGGACCAGAGCCAGAACACCGCAGGCGGCGAACAGTAGACGGCTGAGGGAGAGCCTTTTCGTTGTACGGCTCTCTTCGGCCCTGGGGATCACGCTGGGTTCACTGTCTGACATTGTTTCTGGTATGGCTTCTATTCAGTGCGTTCTGGCGGTTTTGATTCAGGCGGCAGGAAAGCGTTGTTCAAGGTAGCTGATAATGGCTTTGGATTCATACATCCAGGTGACTTCGCCATTCTCTTCTTCAATACGCAGGCAGGGACACTGGATTTTACCGCCCTGGGTTTCCAGTTCTGTGCGGTATTCACCGTAACCGGCTTCACGGGTTTCGATGTTGAGATTCATCTTGTAGATGGCACGGCGGGTTTTGATGCAGAACGGGCAGGCATAGAACTGGTACAGCGCCAGTTTAGCGGTGGCAGCATCGGCAGCGGCCAGGTTCTCAGGGGAGCGCTGGGCACGACCAAAGCGGGTCATAATATCAGCAGTGGCCATGGTATAGCCAAGAACGTTGCGAATCACTTTCAGTATCATGGGAATCCCCTGGTGCCGGTCTTTATTATGGGAGCCTGTTCAGGCTCAGGGGCATTGTACGGACTTTTTCGGGGGATGGTTATTTTTTAGTGTGTTGGTACAGTCTTGGGGGGCCTGGCAGAGGGGTGCCAGACCATTGTCTATTTACTTATTGAAATACTTCTCGGCTCTTGCTGCCTCGGTAGGAGTTGGCTGGTATGTGGTCCAGCTATCGGTCTCATTCTTTTTGTAGCGAATGACACCGTTTTCCATATCGAACTGGTAGTGAGGGTAAACTTCTCTGAGGTTGAAGAACATCGCCGGAGCAAAGAACAGGATGTCAGCTACGAGATATCCACCATTAAACTTTAAAGGCATTATGCCATACATGGGCTTCTGGCCTTCTTTGGTTGCCTTAAAGCGATATTGCCCAAATGAGGTTGTTGAATAAGTTTGTGGAGCTGCGGTATCGACCTTCAGTGGAGTATTTTCATTAATCTTAACTGTTATATTAGGCTGAGATGCCTGAAAGTTGGTTGTGGCAGAACAGGCCGAGAGAAGTACAGGTGCTGCTGTAATCAGGACGATTTTTCCGAACTTACGTATCATTTTAGTGAACATTTTCTTATTTAGACGTGATATGTGAAGCATTAATTATTAGAAATGTAATGCAGTAGTTGTTTTGTGTGTCTGGCGATAATACAGACGTTGGTGTTGCTTGTCTTTTGCTTGAAATTATTAATGAGTAGGTTTCATTGCGATAATGCATTACTAACGGAGGAATCAGTAAACGTGGTTCAGTTAGCTGTTGTGAAGTTTGATATGATGGCGTTGCAATTATCAGTTTGTAGTGTGAGGTATGGGTGTGAAACGTGTTGTTATCACCGGAATGGATGTGATTACACCTATTGGAAGTGGCTGGGATGAAGTTTTTGCCAACTTGAAAGCCGGTCAGAGTGGTATTCGTACTATGCCGGAATGGTCTGATATCCAGGGGCTTGGAAGCTATCTGGCGGCACCTTCAGATCCTGAGGTTGGTATAGGGCTACCGGTGAAACAGGCGCGTTCCATGAGTCGTGTCTCACTTATCGCTGCTGAGACAGCTGTTCAGGCGTTAAAGATGAGTGGTTTGTCGGACTATCCGGGCTTTGACCCAAGTGATACCGGCGTCGCATATGGTTCGTCATTTGGTGGCCATGAAAAGATGGTGCCTTTTAGTCAGGTTTTGTCTGATAAGCGGGTACGGGGTATTTCCCCGACCGGATATATCCAGTTAATGGGGCACACTGCAGGAGTTAATCTTAGTTTGCTGTTAGGCCTGCAGGGTCGTTTGATTCCCGCCAGTGCAGCCTGTGCTTCCGGAGGCCTGGCTATAGGTTATGGTATGGAAACCATACGGCAGAGTGTTCATCCCGTGATGGTGGCTGGCAGCGCGGAGGAGCTGGCACCCATGCAGGTGGCGGTGTTTGACTCGTTTTATGCCGCCAGTCGTGAACATGACAATCCCGCTCAGTCTGCGCGCCCTTTTGCTCATGATCGTGGTGGTATGGTGGTCGGCGATGGTGGTGCCACCCTGATTCTGGAAAGCCTCAGTCATGCCTGTAACCGCAATGCTCATATTCTGGCGGAAGTCGTGGGCTTTGCCACCATTATGGATGGCAGTCATGTGGTCCGTCAGGATGTAGACATGATGTGCAGGGTGATGACCAAAGCCCTTGAAAGTGCAGGTCTTGCCCCGGAACAGATTGGTTATATCAACGCCCATGCTTCGGGCGCGGCCAGTGATGCTGGTGAAGCGGACGCCATAGTCCGTGTATTCGGTGGCCGTGTTCCTGTCTCCAGCCTGAAAGGGCACCTTGGTCATCTGCTGGGAGGTTGCGGGGCGGTTGAAGCCGCGCTGTCTATCTCCATGATGAACAAAGGTTGGTTTGCCCCCAGTTTGAATCTGCATACACCGGGTGATGACTGTCAGGGTATTGCTCATATCGGCCCAGAGGGGCTGACGGCTGATGTTGATTATGTGATGAGCAATAACTTTGCGTTTGGCGGGGTTAATGTGTCGGTAATTTTTAAACGTTGGCGGGGTTGATTTCCTTTCTCTGCAGCTGTTTATAGTGCGTAGTTAATAATGCTCTATATGCAGCCGCAAATGATAAATTTACATCTGAATATCTTAATTACTTTAGTTTCACCAGATCACCGGTCAGAGCAACACCCGTCAAAAAGGTACCGTCGGCGCACTGGAAACGATCATTGTCACTCACCAGATTGTGCTTAAAGTTCGATTTAATATTAATGACGGCGTCACCCCCTTGGTGAATCGCTTCTTTCTGCAGCTGCTTCATGGCAGATACAAACACCCAATTACAGGCTTCGTCTGCAGTCTTGTTAAAGCCGTTAGTGCGCTGGCTGGTATTCGCTGTGCCCAGGTTCTTAACAACTTTCGGGTGCTTGCTCTCACCGAAATAAAAATCAACACCTTGTGTTAATTGCTGCTGAGCCGCAGGCGTTTGCATGGCTGTTTTTACATCAATCATCAGCAGGTCATCAGCAGCACTGACTTGAAAAGTCAGGGTTGCAGCGGCCAGGCTCAGAGCGATTTTACGAATCATAATAAATAGGGCTTTTGTTTTTTTGTGGACTGCGGATTCTAACTGAGATGTGGGTAATGGTGAAGTGGAGGTGTATGAGGGTTCAAACTGTGCGTTTCACGACGGCTTTTCCAAAAAGCTAAGTAATTGCTGACGGTTGCTATTCTTATCGCCCTGAAACCCTTGAGCATGTTCACAGTTTTCAAGAGTCAGCATATGTTTGATGGGAGCTTGAATCTGTTGGTGAATCTGCTGGCCAAAGGTATAGGGAATCAGTCGGTCGTTAGTGCAATGGGTGACAAGTACAGGCTGGGGCAACTTAATGGGTGTATATGTTGCTGGGGCATAGCGATCAGAGATAAACAGTCGGGCAAGGCCATCAACATAGTTGCCGCCGGGGCCTCGGCGAATCATATTCGCTGCAACACCTTGATAGCTGAG
Organism: Sansalvadorimonas sp.; assembly: GCA_965221135.1. Lineage (GTDB taxonomy): Bacteria > Pseudomonadota > Gammaproteobacteria > Pseudomonadales > Endozoicomonadaceae > Sansalvadorimonas. Next base: position 16,639 of record CBDCRZ010000103.1, on the reverse strand, counting down.
AAAGCTGCTGTCGATAATAACGCTATCAAAAGGAGTGAGTTGAGTTTTTATGCGCTGACTTAAAGCGTGCAACAGGATATTTCCGCCCAAAGATGTGCCGATTAGAATTATTTTTTCCCATTTCTTTTTTTCCTGCTGTTCAACTACATGGTTCAGCACAGTCTCTGCGTCCTGCCAGGTGTTATAGGGCGATGGTGAACCAGTGGAATCACCATACCCTGAATAATCAAACACAAACAGGTTGTAGCCGTGATGCCTGAGCCAGCCGTAGCGTTGTGCTGTCCAGGTGATATTTCCCGCATTACCGTGAAAATGAACAACCAGAGTATTGTTCGTTTTGGTGGCCGGAATATAAAGTGTGTTCAGCATATTGCCCGATTGTGAGAGAAGAGGGGTCTGGGCATGAGGAGAAAGCTGGCTCAAATTAAGGTATTGGTGAGTATTGGGTCGGTAAAACCATGTAGAGTTGCAGCCGGTTATGGTCAACATAAGAAGGGAGCAGGTCAACAGATTGTGGGGCTTTCGTGCTAGAAAAGAAAAAGTGAAGCAAAGTGTTTGAGGTACCATATTCTGCACCCATCAAAAGCGGTAGTTTTTGATGGAGTAGGTATCGGCCGTAGCTGGAAGCCCTTGACGGACAGGTGTGTAAGACTCCGAGAGGTGACAGGGCTTTACGGCGCCTATACACTTGCGCTGCACTTTTATTACATACCTATGGGCGGTGACAGACCGTGCGGAGAATTTAGTGAAGCAGTACAGCAGTGACCCCACCCCTACAGCTGTTGAAGGTCTTTCCCGGGCTCAGGAGCTGGTTTTCGCACCCATCACCTTTCAGGCGACCCGATTACTATGCAAACTCAATATTCTTTCTGTGATCGAAGAGGCCGGTCAGGAAGGCATTGCGCTTGAAGTTATTGCCCAGGCTTGTGAGTTGTCTGAGTATGGCGTAGATGTTCTGTTGTCCATGGGCTTGAGTGCCGGTGTCGTATACAAAAAAGACGACAATTTTGTTTTGGCCCGCATTGGTTATTTTTTGCTGAATGATGAAATGACCAGGGTGAACATGGCATTTACCAATGACGTTTGCTACGAAGCCATGTTCCATCTGGAAGATGCCATTCGTGAAGGCAAACCTTCTGGTTTGAAGGTGTTTGGTGACTGGCCAACCGTTTATGAAGGCCTGACCCGTCTGCCAGAGCCCGCTCGTACCAGCTGGTTTGATTTTGACCATTTCTATTCCGATGGTGCTTTTGATGACGCTCTCGATATTGTGTTCTCACACAAGCCAAAAACCCTGTTTGATGTGGGTGGCAACACTGGCAAATGGTCTCTGGCCTGTGCCCGTCATGATGAAAACGTGCATGTGACCTTGTTTGACCTGCCCCAGCAGCTGGAGCTAGCAGGTGAAAATGTTGAAAAGGCCGGGTTCTCTGACCGTGTCAGCTGTTATGCCATGAATATGCTGGATAACTCCCGAGCCTTTCCGGGCAAGGCCGATGCTATCTGGATGAGCCAGTTCCTCGACTGCTTCAGCCCACAGGAAATTCTGAGCATTCTGATGCGTGCCACAGAAGCCATGAATGAAGAGTCCTCACTGTTTATTATGGAAACCCTGTGGGACTGCCAGGACTTTGATGCCGCTTCCTACAGTCTTAACGCAACCTCCCTGTACTTTACTGCACTCGCCAACGGCAATAGCCGTATGTACGGCGTGAAACAGTTCAGTGGCCTGATTGCTGCTGCTGGACTGGAGATTGAAGAGCGTATTGACGGAGTTGGTTTCTGTCACTCGATCTTCCGTTGTCGTCTCGCGAAAGCGTAATTCTGTCAGAGGCTTGTTGTGGAATTATCGTTTTCTGTAGAGGGTTGGGATGCCTGGATTCCCGGCGTACGTAGCCGGGAGCAGTGGCAGGAGTACCTGAGCAATTCTGATCTGGATTCGGCTGAAGGAAAGGCCGGTGATATTGAGTTTCTTCATCTGACTCCCCGCAATCGCCGTCGCTTAAGCAGTCTGACCAAAGCCACTCTGGAAGTGGCATTGGGGGCGATGGGTGATCATCCCGCAATGCCAGCCGTGTTTGCGTCCCGTCGCGGGGAGGTGGGGCGCATGTCTTCTCTGCTTCAGGATATATGCCAGGGGGAAGATGCGTCTCCAATGGCCTTCAGCTTTTCTGTACATAATACCTCTTCCGGTGTGTTCTCTATTCAGACTGGTAACCAGCAGCCTTCCACCGCCCTGGCCGGTGGTCATGACACTCTGGCGTCGTCACTGATTGATGTGTGTGCCCGCCTTGCCTGTGGTGAGCAGCGAGTGTTGTTGGTGATATCGGAAGAAACCCTGCCTGAGGTGTACCGTGCCTTTAGCAGTCAGGATGAACAACCTGTTGCCGCCGCCTTTGTTTTATCACGCCCATCGGATGCTGCATCTGTCAGCAATATCTGCCAATTGTCTTTGGTACCAGCCATCGTGCCGGGAACCAGAGATGAAGCCTACCCGTGTACAGCCAGCCAGATCACCACTCTGATGAATCGTCTGGTCTGTGGAGAAGCAGGGAGTATCCAGGGGGAGCGTTATCAATGCTTGATTCCGGCCCCTTAACGCCTTCGCCTGATCTGGCCGCACGGTCCGATGGCTTTGTGCGTATGCAGTGTCGCCGTCTGTTAACCGGATTCTGCTTTCTGCTGTTTGGGCTGGGTTCTCTGGATATTGCCTTTGTTATTTTTCCTTTGGTTCTGGTGTTTACCCGCAGGGAGCGTCGACGGGTTTGTATTCAGCGGGTGATCAGCTGGCACTTTCGTGTGTTTCTGAACCTGCTTGAAATACTTGGACTGATGTCTTTGAAAACAGAGCATCTGGAACGCCTGAAGAACGACAACGGCACATTAATCATTGCTAACCACCCCACCTTGATTGATGTCGTTGTACTGATGGCATTTCTGCCCGAGGTGGACTGCGTCGTGAAAGCAGGTTTAAACAAAAATATTGTTTTGCGGGGGGTGGTGAAGGCTGCGGGCTATATTACCAACTCAGATCCGGAAACCTTGTTAGCGGGTTGCAGTGATCGTTTGAAGCGTGGTCGCAACATGATTGTTTTCCCGGAAGGTACCCGGACTGTTGAAGGGCAGGCTTTTTGCTTTCAACGGGGCGTGGCTCATGTTGCATTGAGAGCCCATTGTCCAATACGGCCTGTGTACCTCACCTGCTCACCCGCTACTTTGTCAAAGCAGCATAAGTGGTACCAGATTCCCGAACGCCCGTTTGAGTTTCGTGTCTCTGTGGGGGAAACGCTCGATTTCTCTCAGTGGCAGGGTATGAATAATGTCGGCATAGCCACCCGTCAACTCACTCGTGCGTTGGAACAGCACTATGGTGATGTGTTCGCTGTGCATGATGGTGCTTTGAAATAAAGCCGCTTAGCAGTAAAGAATGAATCGCAGGCCCAGGATGGCCTGTTGCAGAGTGACTGGATTTGTAATTTTTGTATTCAGCAGTAAAAGGAGTCGTATATGGAAAACCTGAAAAGGGAACTGAAAGAGCTGATTATCTCATCTCTTGATCTGGAAGATGTCACAGTGGCTGATATCCAGGATGATGAATCGCTGTTTGTGGAAGGCCTGGGTCTGGATTCCATTGATGCTCTGGAGTTGGGTGTAGCCATCAAGAAAACCTATAAGGTTAAGCTGGATGCTAATTCTGCAGACAACAAGAAGCACTTTGCTTCTGTTAACAGTCTGGCTGCGTTTATCGCGGCAGGTCAGTAAGGCTGAGAAGGAAACAGGTTAATGATCATGACGTATGATGAAATTCTGGCAGCCCTGAAGGATATTCTGGCTGACAACTTTGAAATTCCCAAAGACGATGTAACTCCTGAAGCGCACCTTTACACTGACCTGGACCTGGACAGCATTGATGCTGTCGATCTTGTGGTAGCACTTCAGGGCTTGACCGGTAAAAAGATCAAGCCGGAAGAGTTCAAGACCGTGCGGACCGTCGATGACGTTGTTAAAGCAACTGTTCAACTTCTGCAGTAAGGCGTGGCTGAGGGAAAGGGGCGACACCAGTGAAAAAACTCTTGCAGGTTGTGCTGTCAGTGGCACTGGTGTGCTACCCGTTGATGATTTACCTGGGGTTGGAAAAACTCCCCTGGAAGTCTGTCGCCCTCGGCATTCTGGTGCTGTTTGTTCTGCGTATTTTGCTGCTAAGAGGCAGTGGTGTGCAGATGTTGAAGCGCATGGGGCTGCCAGCTGCCGTATGTGGACTGGTTTTGACTTCGGCTTCACTGGCTCTGGGCGATGAAACCGCATTGCTCTGGTATCCGGTGCTGGTCAGCACCTGTGGGTTGTTTGTATTCGGTTGGACATTGTTTTTTCCGCCCAGCATGATTGAGAGCTTTGCCCGTCTTGCAGAGCCGGATTTACCGGATGAAGCTGTACCTTATACCCGTAAGGTGACCATGATCTGGTGCCTGTTCTTTATCGCGAACGGTATTGTGGCTCTGATGACCGTGCTGTCCGGTGACCGGGCACTCTGGGCGCTTTATAATGGTTTGCTGTCTTATATTTGTATGGGGTTGTTGTTCGGTGGTGAGTGGGTGTATCGAAAGTGGGTGTTAAAAGTATGATAGGGAATGCCGGTGCCCGGCACTCGCTTTCACTAACAGGGTATCTTGAATCCTATGGCGACAGTGCGCGAACAGCTCTGCTGGATAATACCGGTAAAAGTGTAAGTCATAGGCAGCTAATTCAGGAAGTCACTGTACTGGCTCAAGAGCTGGACGCGTCTTCTTTGTCACACTGGGCACTGGCCTGTCAGGACAGTGGGGCTTTTATTAAGGGTTTGCTGGCGCTGTTGGCATCCGGGAAATCGGTCTTCCTCCCTGCAAACAGTCAACCCGGTACACTGTTTACAATAAGCCAATATGCACGTTCATTGCTCACCGATGGTGAGGGTAGTGGTTTTGTTGGAAAGGTAGAGTCTCTCCAGTCTCCCTCCCTTGCTTCATCAGATCTCCAGACTGAATTTACCGTTCAGAGCAGGCTGAAACACGCCCCCGGCACACTCTATTTTTCGACATCAGGTTCCAGTGGTGACCCCAAACTGGTGGTCAAACCTTTAAGTCTGCTTGAGGCTGAAGTCTCCGCTCAGGAAGCGCTCTTTGGAGCGGCTCTGGGTGATGCTGTCACTCTGTCCTGTGTTGCACATCAACATATTTATGGTGTGCTGTTCCGTATCCTCTGGCCATTGCTTGGGGGGCGAACAGTACATACGGCCCAGTTTGAATACCCCGAGCAGCTATTGGCGGAAATTCTTCGACACCGGTCTTCTGTGGTCGTTGCTTCTCCTGCCCAACTCGATCGTTTACCCACAGAGCTGAATTGGGGTGAAATTGAGGGACGGGTTGCTCAGGTGTTCTCATCTGGTGCGCCTCTGTCGCCTGAAGGATCTGTACTGGGGAAGCAATGCCTGGGGCACTTCCCCTGTGAAGTGTTAGGCAGTACCGAGACTGGTGGTGTGGCCTGGCGTACCCAGGAAGCATCTATCAGGAACCCTGGGGTAACCAGTTTCTGGACACCTCTACCGGGTGTGACCACGGTGTTGTCAAAGAATGGGCTGCTGACAGTTGCATCTCCCTGGACCGGTGAAGATGAACCTGTGGTGATGGGCGACCGTGCCCAGCGTCTGGATGATGGGCGTTTTTTGCTGCAAGGGCGTGCAGACACCATCGTTAAAATTGAAGGTAAGCGACTCTCTTTGGCCGACGTCAATCGTCGTTTGCAGGATCTGCCTTGGGTAGCTCAGGCACGGGTGATTGTTTTGCAGGGCAAACGGCAACAGCTGGCTGCTGTTATTGTGCTGACTTCCAAAGGGCAGGCCCTGCTTGAGGACGAGGGGCGTCTTTCTTTATCCCGTCAGTTAAAAGCCCGTCTTGCCCAGCATTTTGAAGCAGTGACTCTGCCTCGTAAATGGCGTTTTCTGGAATCACTGCCGGTGAACTCTCAGGGCAAAACGCCTCTGGCGGTTTTAGAAACCCTGTTTGAACCGCAAAAGCAGGGTGAGAGCCTGTGACCATTAACCTCAGGAGCCTGTCATGACCTTACCCGTCACAATGGACGAAGCCTCTCTGGTGTCGGTTGCCGACCTGGACGATGGCATATCACTGACTCTTCGTCTGACTGAAAAATTGAGCTACTTTCAGGGGCACTTTCCCGGTCAGCCTATTTTACCCGGTGTCGTGCAAAGTGGATGGGCGGTGCTTTATGGTCATCGTTATCTAGGGCTGCCAGAGCATATACAGGCACTGGAAGTGTTGAAGTATCGCAAGGTGATACAACCCGGAGATGAAATTACTCTGAATCTGCAGAAGAAACCTTCTGGCAAGCTGGTGTTTCAGTATACCAAGGGTGACGATGTTCTGTCGTCCGGACGCCTGGTGTATCTAACAGTTGAGGAAGCAGAGTGACAGGCGAGCAATCCGAAGCCATGAAAGAGATTTTTCGTCCATGTGCGGTGATTCCGGTATACAACCATTATCGTAAGCTGTCCACAGTGGTAGACGCTCTGCTTGTCAGGGGGCTGCACTGTTTTCTTATTAATGATGGCAGCAGTGATGAGGAGACCCTCAGCACTCTTGAGCAGTTAATCACTACGCCTGCTCACAACGACGTGTTGACTCTGGTGCATCTGAGCTGGAATCAGGGTAAGGGTACTGCGGTAATGGAAGGTTTCATACGTGCCTGCCAGGCAGGGTATACCCATGCTATTCAGGTAGACGCCGATGGCCAGCATGACGCCAGAGCTTTACCTGAGCTGCTTGCTAAAGCTGAAGAATTCCCCCACACATTGATTACCGGTCAACCGGTGTACGACAGCAGCATTCCTCGTTCACGCTTGTATGGCCGTAAGATCACAGCTTTCTGGGTGATGCTCGAAACCCTGTCGACCCGTATGCCTGATGCCATGATTGGCTTTCGGGTTTATCCCTTGCGGGCGACTTGTGACTTGATTTGCAGTGTCGATGTGTCTCGGCGTATGGACTTTGATATTGATATTATGGTCCGGCTCTATTGGTCAGGTATGGATATCCACTCTGTGCCGGTGAAAATTGATTACCCGGAAGACGGAGTCTCACATTTTCATACCTTTCGGGACAATGTACGTATAAGCCTGCTTCACAGTCGGTTGTTTATGAACATGCTGACCCGTATTCCCCAGTTAATAAAGCGGAACCCTTTAGCAACATCGGATGACGACCACTGGTCGGACACCCGTGAGCGGGGCACAGTACTGGGCATGAAGATTCTGTTCACCATTTACCGGGTGCTTGGGCATAAAGCCTTCTCTCTGATGCTGCTGCCGGTGATGACCTACTTTTTCATCACTGGGCGTAAGGCCAGGGCTGCGTCGCAGGATTACCTTCTTCGCCTGTATGATCATGCCCCGGACGCCCTGCCACGAAAGCCGGGCTATCGCCTGTCCTTTAAACACTTTATTCAATTTGGACATTCTCTGGCCGACCGCTTTGCGGCCTGGTCCGGCACTATTCCTATGGACAAGCTGGATATCTGTGGGGACCAGCCGTTTATGCAGGAGCTTGAGCAGGGGCGGGGAACAGTATTGCTGGTGTCACATCTGGGCAATATTGAAATCTGCCGTGCACTGGCCGACCTGAGCTGGGATGGTGCACCTCTGCAGGTAAATGTGCTGGTGCACACCCATCATGCACCAGCGTTTAACCGGATGCTGAAAGAAGTGAATCCGGCAGCCAATCTGCGCTTGATTCAGATCAGTGATATTGGCCCAGATACGTCCATTTTATTAAGCGAAATGATTGATCGTGGTGAGATAGTAGCTATTGCCGCTGATCGTCTACCGGAAGGTGATGCCGAACAGGGTATTCCTGCCCGGTTTCTGGGTGCACCTGCACTTTTCCCCCGTGGGCCGTTTATTTTGGCCTCGATTCTCAAATGCCCGGTGTTTACTGCATTTTGCACCCGTACGCCGGAAGGGCGTTATCTGCTGGATGTAGAGCCCTTTGCTAATCCCCTGCGTTTGCCCAGAAAGCAGCGTAATGAACATTTAAACCGTGTGGTGCAGTCGTATGCCCACCGTTTGGAAAGCATCTGCCAACGTTCCCCTTTGGAATGGTTTAATTTTTTCAAATTCTGGCAGATGCCTGAAGGTCAAAAGGAGTAGATACATGACAGACCTTGCAACGGTTGTTTTCGGCGAAGGACGCCTGACTATTGAACAGATCAATACCCTGGCTGAAGGCAGGGCCAAAGCGCAGTTAAGCGACAGCCCTGCGTTTCGTCACCGGATTCGTAAAGGCGTTGAGTTTCTCGATCGTCTGCTGGCAGAAGATGGAGTGATTTATGGTGTCACCACTGGTTATGGAGACTCCTGTACCCGCAGCGTGCCCCGAGAGCTGGTCGATGAACTGCCCCTGCATCTGACCCGCTTCCATGGGTGTGGTCTGGGCCGGATATTGGACGAAACCCAGGCTCGTGGCGTGATGGCGACCCGTCTGGCGTCTCTCACAGTCGGCATGTCTGGTGTCAGTGAAGAGCTGCTGGAACGTATGGTCTGGCTGTTGAACCAGAATATTCTGCCGGTGATTCCCGAAGAGGGTTCAGTAGGTGCCAGTGGTGATTTGACACCGCTGTCTTATATCGGTGCGATGCTGGTGGGTGAGCGTGATGTGTACTTTAAAGGTGAACGTCGTGCTACAGCGGATGTTTATCAGGAACTGAATATTCAGCCCCTGAAGCTGCGCCCGAAAGAAGGCCTGGCACTGATGAATGGCACAGCTGTGATGACGGCTATGGCCTGTGAGGCTTTTAGTCGTGCCGAATATATGGCCAAACTGAGTGCCCGCATCACTTCACTGACGTCTGTCTCTCTGCGAGGGAATGCTGACCACTTCGATGAAAAACTGTTTGCTGTGAAGCCACACCCTGGACAGATGGCCATTGCCAAAATGGTGCGTGAAGACCTTGAACAGACCGAAGCCCCAAGAAACTCAAACCGTCTGCAGGACCGCTATTCCCTCCGCTGTGCACCACATATTATTGGTGTGCTGCAGGACAGCCTGCCGTGGATGCGCAGCTTTATTGAAAACGAACTGAACAGTGCCAACGATAACCCGATTATCGATGGCGAAGGCGAGCATGTTCTCCATGGCGGTCACTTCTACGGTGGCCATATTGGTCTGGTGATGGACACCCTGAAGAATACTGTGGCCAATCTTGCGGACCTCCTTGACCGACAGATGTCTCAGCTGATGGACACCAAATTTAACCATGGTCTGCCTGCGAACCTGTCCGGCTCAGTGGGAGAACGAGCGCCGATTAACCATGGTTTCAAGGCTGTGCAGATTGGTATTTCCGCCTGGACCGCAGAAGCCCTGAAAAACACCATGCCTGCCAGCGTGTTCTCCCGTTCTACCGAATGTCATAACCAGGACAAGGTCAGCATGGGTACCATTGCTGCCCGCGATTGCCTGCGGGTGCTGGAACTGACCGAGCAGGTGGCGGCCGCTTCACTGCTGGCTGTGCACCAGGCGGTAGAGCTGCGCCTGCGCAGTGGTGATATTACCTCCCGTGATATCAATAGTCGTCTGGCTGCCCAGCATGATCAGGTGATGTCAGGCTTTGAATTTGTTGATGAAGACCGCCCGCTGGAAGGTGATCTGCGCCGTCATATGGCACTGATTCGCCAGCGTCACTGGGATCTGTATTAACCCATGTCTAAGACCAGTGTCGTCAGCGTAGAAGATGCCTGCCGCCAGAAGATCCTGTCAGCAACCGTTGTGCAGAGAGTGCCGTTTCATGATGTGGATATGATGAAGGTGGCCTGGCATGGCCACTATATCAAATACTTTGAGATTGCCCGCTGCGCACTGCTTGATCAGCTGCAGTACAACTACATGGAGATGAAAGACTCCGGCTATATGTGGCCGATTGTCGATCTGAAGGTGAAGTATGTACGACCAGCGAAGTTCGGTCAGTACCTTGAGGTGACCTGCACTCTGACGGAGTATGAAAACCGCCTGGTACTGGATTACCTGATTCGAGACCAAAGTACTGGCACTCGTCTGACCAAAGGGCGCACAGTGCAGGTCGCGGTTGAGATTACTGATGGCCAGGCAGGGGAAATGCAGCTGGTATCACCTCCTGTTTTTGAAGATAAAATTCTGCAGGCTCTGACGCGCTTCCATGGGGAAGGAGAGATCCAATGATGCGGTTTGGTCGTTTTCTAGCGCTTGCTGTGATGATGGTTTCTGTTCTACCGGCTACCTGTCTTGCTGACAGTTCCCCGGTGAAGGGGAGCGAGCCTGTTGCTGAATCTGTACTGCTCCAATGGCTGGCACCTTTTCAACGTGTGCAGGTGATTCGTGGCACCTTTGAACAGAGTCGCACCTTGAAGTTGTTTACTCGCCCCTTTGTCTCCACGGGTGATTTCCTGTCAGTTCGTGATAAGGGGCTGCTTTGGCATACCCTGACGCCAGCACCCTCAAAAATGATTATGACTCCTGGTCAGTTGTTACAGGAAACCAATGGCCGACGGCAAACCTTTAAGGCGACAGGTACAGGCTATGATGGTCTGGCCATCCTGATGCCTGCGTTGCTGGATGGGCACCTCGATGAGTTGAAACGTTACTTTACCCTGCAAGGGGAGGGAACAGAGAAGGACTGGCAGCTGTTACTGGTTCCCCACAGGAATGATCTGAAAACCATGATCAGTGAAGTGCGGGTCAGCAGTCAGCAGGGCAAGCTTCGGGAGATTGCTCTCCATAGTGCTCAAGGAGACCTGACCGAAGTACGCTTCCTCACTTTTTCTATGAGTACCCATACGCCGGAGCAAAAGGATCTTGCTGCTTTTGAATAAACCACCTGCCCGTCCTTTTATTGCTCCCGTGGCCTGGGCGCTGCTTATGATCCTGATCATCGGGTTGTATCTGTTTTACTCTGGTGCGCGACAGTTATCGACCAATCTAATGGAACTGTTGCCAGCTACAGAGCAGGATCAAAGCGCAGCCGATGCAGCGAATGATTTCTCCGGTTACCTCGGGCGCTGGATCGTGTTTGTAGTATCGGCTCCTGAGCGCGGCACAGCCCGTTCTGCCGCACGTGATCTTGGCAAAAGACTTGAACACAGTGGTGATTTTGTGCGATTGATGTCCGGGGTTGATGAGCAGCAGTTAAAGCAAACCTCTATTGCCTATTACCCATGGCGTTTTGGGCTCTTGCCTCCGGAACAGCGTGCTTTACCACCTGAGCAGTTAGGGCAACAACTGGTCGGTCATGCCCTTAGCACTCTAGCCAGCCCGGTGGGTATGGTCAGCAGTCAGCAATTGCTGGCTGATCCTCTGTTTCTGTTACCAACGTTCTTTCAGTCATTGAGAGCACAGGGTAATGAAATGCAGGTGGATGATGGCCTGTTTACCCGTGAGCTGGACGGAGAGTTTCATATTCTTATATCCGGCGTACTGAGCCCGGATGCTCTGCAGTTAAATCGTCAGGATGAAGTGGCTGGGTTCCTTAACCGCAGTCGTCAGGGGATTGCTGAGACGTATCCCGGCAGCTCTGTCACGGCCAGCGGTATGATTTTTTATATGCAGGCCGGGGCAGATTCGGCCCGTAGTGAGATCAGCACTATTGGGGTTGGTTCCCTTCTGGGTATTTTGCTTTTGCTGCTGGTGGCTTTCCGCACGGTCTCTCCTCTACTGCTCTGTACCTTGTCGATTGGTGCCGGTGTTGCCTGTGGTTTTCTAACGACGGCGCTGGTGTTTGGGCAGGTTCATATTATGACTCTGGTGTTTGGTGCCAGCCTGATCGGAGTCTCTGTTGATTATGCCTTCCACTTTATGGCTGAGTGGCTCAGGCAGGGTAAGACATGGCTGCCGCAATATGGTTTAAAACATATTCTACCGGGTATCACTCTGGGGCTGGTGACCAGCCTGTTGGGTTATCTGCCCATGGTGGCCACACCTTTCCCGGGTTTACGTCAGATGGCCGTATTTTCTTCTGCCGGGTTAATTGTGGCATGGCTGACCGTAGTGTTGGTGTATCCGACCTTGATGAAGCGGGCATCAATTCATGAATCCGTTAACCATTGGCCACTGCCGTTAGGCGATGCGTTATTAGGTTTCTGGCAAAGGTACCTGTTTGGCCAGCGTCAATGGTGGTTGATGGGTGCTCTGCTGCTGGCCTGCAGTGGTATTTTCTGGCTGCACAGCAATGATGATATTCGCCAGTTGCAGAGCCGTCCATCGTCATTAGTTCAGAGTGATGCTGAGATTGCCCATTTGATTGGTCGCAAAGGGGATAACCGCTACTTCCTCGTCAGGGGCGCTAGTGAAGAACAGCTGCTGCAACGGGAAGAGGCACTGACCACCCAACTTTCTCAGCAGGTGAACGATGGGCTGTTGCAGGGTTTCCAGGCAGTGACTCAGGTATTACCTTCACAGGCCAGCCAAATCCAGAGTCAGCAGCTGATTACCGGTGTTTACCAGCATAACCTTTCTACATTGTGGGATGCCCTTGGATTATCACAACCTGCACGCCAGGAAGCACAACAAACCTTACTGTCATCAGAGAGCAAACTGCTAACGCCGGAACAGTGGCAGCAGATTCCGATCGCGAAAATGTTTGATTACCTCTGGCTGGGACAGAAGGGGGATGACTACTTCTCTGCAGTCATGTTGAATGGTGTTCGCAAAGGCTGGAACTCCGATACCATGGCTGAACTTCCCGGCGTCAGCTTTGAAGATAAGACCACGGCTACCTCGGAACTGTTTGGCCGTTACCGGGGGCTGATGAGTGATCTGTTAATGGTCGCTTATGGGGTGATTTTCCTATTACTGGCCTGGCGCTATGGCTGGGCTGGTGGCTTTCGGGTTGTGCTACCGCCGCTGGCGGCTGCAGGTCTCACTTTGAGTTTGCTGGCGGTAGTGGGTCAACCCATCAATCTGTTTAATATTCTGGCGTTGTTGATGGTGCTGGGCATCGGTATTGATTACACCCTGTTTTTCCGAGAGCTGAGTCATTCCGATGAAACGGCAAACCGCGAAAGCTATCGCTTTACCCTGATGGCTATTACTCTCTCAGCTCTAACCACCTTGCTCTCCTTTGGCCTGCTGGCACTGTCGGAAACGGCCGCGATTAGTAGCTTTGGTATCACCGTACTGGTGGGCATCAGCTTCTGTTATTTACTCTCGCCATTCAGTATCAAGGAGGGTGAGGATGCTTGCGATTAAACGGCTTTGGGCGTTAGTGCTGGTGGTGATGTTGTCCGGTTGTTCTCTTTTTCAGGGGGCGTCTGATACCGGTGCTGAACGTGTCTATCTTGCCAGAGGCGTTCAGTGGGCGCTCCCAGACGGCCAGTTATTCGCTGACCAGCTCCATATGCTGCAACAGGTGCGGGCCACCTATGGAGACAAGACTTTTGACCTGCTGGTTCAGACTGAAAATATTCCCGGGGAAGGGCTGGTCATGGCTGGATTAACGCCGTCCGGACAGTTGCTGCTGCAAATGACTTTTAAGAGCGGAAAGGTGTCTGGCTGGGTGAGCCCGTTGCTCGGCGATAAAATACGTCTGCCGTATATGATGTCTGATTTCCTGTTGGCCAATGCTGATGCAGATAAACTTCGCCCTTATTTACAAGAGTGCGGACTCACCATTCAGGACTCACCAGCGCAAAGAAAGATTTTGAAGGGTAGAGCTGTGCTGATTCAGGTTGATAAACAACACACACAACTGCTCTATCGTAATCTGGCACTGGGCTATGCAATGACCGTGACCACACTGCAGGAGGATCAATAATGTTAGAAAAGATTTACCTGTCGTCCATGGGAATGGTCTGTGCGCTTGGCAATCGTCCGGAACAGATACTGGAAAAACTGCTGGCTGGTGACAGATGTGGCGTAGTGGCGGATGACAGCTACTTCCCGGATAAGTCTGTGCACCTTGGCAAAGTGGTTTTAACGGATGTCTCAGAGGGTTCACCTCTCAGCCGCAATAACCAGCTTTTGCTGGAAGCTCTCGCGCAGATTCAACCCGAAGCGGAACGCCTAAAAGCTGCTTATGGTAGCGACCGTATAGGCGTAGTGCTTGGTACCAGCACCTCTGGCACCAGCAATGCTGAAGCGGCAATGATCCAATGGCAGCAGCAGGGGCAGTTCCCTGAAGGCTACCAGTACCGTACTCAGGAGATGGGTGACACCAGCCGCTTTCTGGCTGATCATCTTGGTTTGCACGGACCGGCATATACCGTGTCTACCGCCTGCTCCTCCAGTGGAAAGGTGTTTTTAACCGCTCGCAATCTGATTCAGAGCGGTTTCTGTGATGCCGTGATTGCCGGTGGTTGCGACAGCCTGTGCCAGCTGACGGTTCAGGGCTTTTCAGCACTGGAATCAGTTGCTGCAGAACGTTGCCAGCCTTTTAGTGAAGGGCGGGACGGTATCAACCTCGGTGAAGGTGCCGCACTGTTTACGGTCACCCGTGAAGTGTCTGATATTGTGCTGATGGGTGTGGGTGAATCCTCCGATGCCCATCATATCTCGGCACCACACCCGGAAGGTCGTGGTGCCCGGCAGGCGATGGCGGCGGCCCTGAAAGATGCTCAACTGCCTGCTGAGGCGATCAGTTATTTGAATCTTCATGGCACAGCGACACCCCTGAATGATGCCATGGAAAGCCAGGCGGTCAGTGAACTGTTTGCTGACAACCAAAATGAAAGATTCTGCTGTAGCTCCACCAAGCCTGTGACTGGTCATACTCTCGGTGCGGCGGGTGCTGTTGAAGCGGGATTATTATGGTTGCTGTTGTCTTCCCATAACAAACACCGGAAACTGCCGCCCCATGTGGCGGATAACCCCCGAGACCCAGCTATGGCCGATTTGAAACTGGCCTCGGCCGGTGATCAGCTGCCAGATAAGAACATCTGCATTATGAGCAACTCTTTTGCCTTTGGGGAAGTAATGTCTCGGTCATTCTTGGACAGAGTTCTGGGATTTAGCACCAGGACGTAACCCGGACGACAAGGTATGAATACACAACACGCTTCCACCACCTCGCTGACAGTCGATTCGGGCGCTATAGATGAGCTCTCAATTGAAAGCCTGCTGCCCCACGAACACCCGATGATTCTTCTGGACAGAGTGGTGTCCTATCAGCCGGATGGTGTGACCTGCCGGGTGACACCGGCAGTGGGTAAACCCTTTGCCAGTGACAAGGGTCATGTGCCCGGCTGGGTAGGTATTGAATATATGGCTCAGGCGATAGCCGCCTGGGCAGGCGTAAGCGCACATCTGGCAAAAAAAAACGTGAAGGCGGGTTTTTTACTGGGCAGTCGTAAATACCAGGTCTCGGTGCCCGTCTTTAAAGGGCAGCAGGCGTTGGATATTAAAGCCGCAATAATCTATGAGGATGATGGCTTGAGTTCGTTTGAGTGCATCATTCTCGAAGCAGCCTCCCGGACGGTACTGGCGACGGCCACAGTGAACACTTATCAGCCTAAAGATCTGGATGCATTTATGGAGACAGGCGGACAATGAACAAAACAGTACTGGTCACAGGCTCCAGCCGTGGTATTGGCAAAGCCATTGCACTGAAGCTGGCGGAACAGGGATTTTCCATTGTGGTTCATTGTCGCAGTGGTTTTGCACAAGCCGAAGTAACGCTGTCTGCAATAACAGAGAAAGGCGGCAATGGTCGCATTCTGCAGTTTGATGTAGCCGACCGTAAACAGTGCCGCGAGGTTCTGGAACAGGATATAGAACAGCACGGTGCATACTATGGTGTGGTCTGTAATGCCGGTATTACCCGTGATGGTGCTTTTCCTGCACTGACTGATGAAGACTGGGATGCTGTTGTTCATACCAACCTGGATGGATTCTACAATGTGTTGCATCCCATTGTGATGCCTATGGTACGTCGTAGAAAGTCAGGCCGCATAGTTACTCTGGCGTCTGTATCGGGTCTGATAGGCAACCGGGGCCAGGTGAATTACAGCGCCTCCAAGGCTGGTATTATCGGAGCCACCAAATCTTTGGCTCTTGAACTGGCCAAGCGCAAAATCACCGTTAACTGTGTCGCTCCTGGTTTAATCGAAACCGATATTATTGATGATGCACCAGTGGAAGAGATTATGAAGATGATTCCCGCGCGCCGGGCCGGACGTCCTGAAGAGGTGGCTTCTCTGGTGAATTACCTGATGGGTGAAGATGCAGGTTATGTGACCCGCCAGGTGATCTCTGTGAATGGAGGTCTGGCCTGATGAAAAGACGTGTTGTTGTGACCGGCATGTCGGCGGTTACGTCTATAGGCAGTGACTGGACAGAGTTTCAAAAGAACCTGGCCGCTGGTCAAAGTGGTGTACGCACCATGGAAGAGTGGAAAGCCTATGAAGGGTTGAACACAAATCTGGCAGCACCGGTGATGGATTTCGTAAAACCGGCCCATTACCCCCGCAAAAAAGTGCGCAGTATGGGCCGTGTTGCCTTGATGTCGACTGTGGCAACGGAACAGGCCATCACTCAGGCGGGTTTACTGGATGATCCGTTAGTCAGCAATGGTCGTATGGGTATTGCCTTTGGTTCTTCCACTGGCAGCACCGGTCCTATTACTGCATTTGGGC
>CBDCRZ010000102.1:0-28644 GCA_965221135.1 Sansalvadorimonas sp. | reverse complement strand
CCGACTGGGTAATCTTTTCGTCTCCGGCGTTCACCAGAACAGACACAACGCCAACAGGAACCTGAACATATTTCCTGTGATCGTTGTTGTGCCCTTGAGTCGTGGGGTTCACGAAGTCGCATTGACGGCCAACTCCAGCGGCACCGCGACGGGCTGGATCAATCTCAGGTACATAAGGAGAACAGGCGGGTGAGCAATGATGTAGCACCGGGTTCCATTGCTGTTTACGGTGATGCCAAAATCAGAGGGAGCATAGGGGCTGCGAAGGGGACATTTTCGGGTTCCTTTTCTGCCGATGCGGTGAATGCTGTTGATTACATCAATGTGCGTGATGGGGCTGTCTCGACCTATTACAGCTTTCGGGCTGGCGTGAATGCAAATGGGTACCTGAACACGCAGTTTGCTCTCCCGCCACAGCGGTTTGAAGCACTCTACCGGATTTCTCTCGCGCTGCAGTGTTCCATAGTATTTGATAGAGATTGCTTTGGCGGCGACTGCAGTGAAACAACATATTACGCAGGGATCAGGTTCTACCGACATGGAGTCCTTCTTTCCCATATACATCCCTTGAATCGTTCTGGTGGTTTAGTCCCTTACACGTTCAGTTTTTTCGATGTCCGTCCCGCCCACGAAACCACAGTCTACACATTCAACACCACTCACAGTAAGCAATATGAGAATACCCCTGAGAAACCAAGCAGTTTTGGTGGGCGTCTGTCACCGACGGGGTTAATCAGTGTGGAATACAGGAAACGCTAATGCAGGGCACTGTCTACTCAAAAGAGACCGGCGAAATTTACGTCACCATGTACGGCCCTGATGAACTCAGCATCGAGGTACAGCTGCCCCTGTACGAAAACGCCACCTACACACTGGGACTGTTTTTAGACCCTCCTGAATGGTATATGCCCGGGGGGAAAGCGACGGCTCGACCAAAGATGGAACTCACTGTCTCCGCCACCCGTTTGCCAGTTGGTGAAACCCTGACTATCTCTGGTATACCCAAAAATACGCGAGTGATCGTCAGAGGGGTTGATGAGATTGTGACGGATGGCACCCTGGAATGGTCGAGTGCCTTTGCGGGCAACTTCCCGTTTGAGTTCATTCTTTTCCCTTACCAGAACGAGGTGGTGGACATTGAAGTTACCAACGTATGACCCCTTTTCAGAGATAGAAGCCACCGCAGAGCAAATCAACACGATCCGACACAAGCTGGAGCGCAAACCTGTCACGATCAACGGCAGGCCTTACGATTGCAGCTATGAAGACTTGCTCCGAATGGAAGCCGTCGGGCTGGCCAGTCCTAATAAGGATATTACCTGGACACTGGCCGACAATACGGAACACGTTGTCCGTGGTGCGCTCCTGCTGAATATCCGGGATGACATCATAGCCGAACTCGGCAAACGGTTTGAGCAGCTGCACGCGATTTCACAAGACTTCAAACGACGTTCTGTCACTCTCCGGGACATACAGGCGGAACAATGGATAGCAAAATACAAGACGGAATGATCAGCCACTGGTTGAAGGATAACGAGGCCGCGATTGACCTGGCGTACACCTTTATCAGGATTTCCCAAATCTGGGACGATCTGTATGACAAGGACAAAGAGGTCAGTGGCTGGGAACTCAATCACATGATGATGTTCGCCCTGATCCACATCCCCCGAAACACCTTCTATCAGCAACACTTCCACAACCTGCAGCCCGTTATCGAACATTGTTTGTTTAACTGGCTGGATGCCAACTGGCTGGAAGAAAACGGCAATACCCGCGATCTGCAGGTCAGTTACATCATCCGGTCAGCGACCACAGACTTGCTCATTCACCTGGCGTATCTGGTGGGTGGGTCTGACTGGCGGTTAAAGGCCGCCGCTGATATCCGGACAGTGATCTACCGGGATAACGAGTCGTTCAACAGTTACCGGAAAGAGATTAAGGAGACAGGTTATGTGCGGCGGTGATGTTGATGCCCCAGAGGCCTCCCCTTACGAAGCTGAAATGCTGAATCAGGCGGAAAACCGGCTGAAAGAGTACAAGGATACGTTCATCCCTCTGGAGAATGCCTGGATGAGAAAGAACAAGCTGTATGGCTCGGATATATACAAAACCAAGAAACAGAATGAAGCGGTCGCAGCGGCCAAACAGACGCATTCCGGGGTAGCTCTGGCAGGGCCGGGGATGAAACCGGGCAGTGGTGCGTTCCTGATGGGGTCCCAGACGGCGGCCAATGCGTCCGGGGCCGGTGCAGGCATGGCGACAACGGCCGGTGCTGATGTGGCTCTGAGCAAGAAGTATGGTGGTGCGCTGGATGTCACGAATCTTGGGCGGAACCAGACAGCGACGAGTGCCAACCTGAACAGCACACTGGCCAGTAATGCGGCGGGTGTGCAGGCCGCCCAGCATCGAGCGGCCCAGATGGAGAGGAGTGACAACTATGCCATGGCCGGAACGATTATCGGCGCGGCAGGCATGGGGGCTTACAACAAGTGGGGTGGTGGCGGTAAGCCATTAAGAACACGAAAGCCAACACCCGGTTCACGTATGCTGGATGAGTACGGTATTAACGGCACGTAAACTGTATTGACGCCTGACCATATCCACCTTCACCAGAACTATCTATAACCGCTCGTTTCCCTTTCTTGCCACAGAAATCGTGGGATTCTTTGATGATGGCTCTTAATGCCCCTTCCGATCCGCCTCTGGCAATAGAGTAGGCGGCGTTTAGCTGGTAAACCCCATCACCGAAACTAATCGGCTCACTCACACTGGCACAGCCTCCCAGGGCAACGGTTAATAGTGTGACCATGTAACGCTTTTTCATGGGTACCTCTACAGCTCTCTGTTTTGACGGTGGTGGAAAACGCGAGTAATGAAAATGTCGCTATCGACATAGTAATGGATGACATACTTCGGCTCTTTCAAGACCAGTTTGTACCGATCATCCTGGATATGCCGCCCCATTTTCGGGTTGACGACCAGTTCCTCAACAGCATCCATTATCCGATTGACCACCGCATCGGGATTCCAGACATCGGTCATGACCATAAACCGATAGTGGTTATCAAGATCACGTTCGGCAGGCTCTGTCCACTGGATCAACCGGCTTGCCTCTTATTCTGGAACTTGGCTCTTACCTCGGCATGAGAGCGTGTCTTCATGTCCCCTGACTTGATCTTTTCAACGACTTTCAGCGACTCTTGAACCTGCCATTCATGGGCATCCAGCATGTCATCAACGGCTTGTCGGACAAGGTAAGACGTGTCTCTGTCTTCGAGTGCGGCCAGTTCATCAAGCCTGGTGAGAGTTTCGTTTTCAAAACGGATGGGTTTAAGGGTCATGGGCATAGGTGGCTCCTCTGGTTTACTGGCGTTATACAGTGTAATACAGAGACAGCGGTGGTGCCATTAGGTTCCCTAGAACCTTTCCTCAAGATTGCAATAGCAGGACAATCGGGAACACGAAGAGATCAAGATCATGGAGCGCAAGGAAGGCTGGGACGATAATGCGCCGTAGGCGTCCGGTGGATGTTCTTGGTATGTTGCCGCTGGCACTGAACTATCAAGGATATATTTATGGAACAGATACTAATTGCTTTAACTGGCGTTACTGCCATCTGGCTTACCCAGCAAAGCAAAGAAGCATGGAAGCGATACGCTTGCCTGTTCGGTCTTGCCGGTCAACCATTCTGGTTTTACTCAGCGTATCAGGCTGAGCAATGGGGAATCTTTGTTCTCTGTTGCTTCTATACGTATAGCTGGGCTTTAGGTGTTAGAAATAACTGGATACTCGATAAGGCGACATAACACCTCACTTATACGGCCTAAGACATATAAGCAAAGAATACCAATACATATATGCCATGCAGACCAGCTAAGACCTTTCCTCAAGATCATGCACAGCCGCCAGCAGGGTATCCAATCGCTCCTGCAGGTTCATGTTCTGTTTCATAATAATTTTCAATAACCGGGCCTGTTGTCTGTCACTGGTCAGTGACTCTTCCATGCGGAACACATACTCCGAGTTGATGGATCGGCGGTTCTTCTGTGCGGCCTTCTGAATATTACTAATGACATTTTCCGGGAGCCTGATGGTCAGGGGTTCCAGAGTCTCTTTGTCTTTGGGCATGACGGGACAGGGCAATCTGCAAAACTGCATTTTGCACAGAAGGGATAGAGGTATTATATACACAAAATGAGTATAAACGACGGTCGGCTACTACAGTGCGTAGATTGGCTTTGTAGGATCAGACGGTGGGATGTGTTACGTTATTGAGACAGCGGGGAGAGTTCCCCAGAAAGAACAACGGCCCAAGGTGCATCGTCGCCAAACTATTCACCTTGAGCCGCCTAACCATAAGAGCAGAGGTTTAACCCTCATGCGTCTCATGAGCATACTGTTTTATGAGCTTACCAAATAATTCAGCAAAGCGGCAACTCAATTTAGGTCTGGATCGCTTTGTTGATCTCATGCCCTACAAGCCCTACTGCACAGACGACAAGGGCTACCTGCAGATCAGGGCGAAGAAAACCGCTCTGAAAAAGCGGTATGTGCAGCACAACCCTCCCGCCCTGCAGCACTGGCTGACCTTCGATATTGACCATCCCAACCGGATGATCTGGGAAGACAGGGGCCTGCCGCCTCCGAACCTGATTACCGCTACACCCTCTACAGGCCGCTCTCACATGCTCTATGCCATTGAGAGTGTTTGCACCAGTGATGCCGCCAGAATGAAGCCTCTGGCCTATGCAGCGGCGATACAGCAGGCCTACACCGAGGTGCTTTGCTCCGATATAGGCTATTCCGGGTTTATTACCAAAAACCCCCTGCATATCGAGTGGAGCGTGACACAGCTCCATGACTACGTTTACAACCTGGGCGAACTCGCAGAATACGTGGAGCTACCCAGTACACGATGGACCCGGAAACGTGCGGCCAACGAAGATCAGTTCGGATTGCGCCGCAATGTCTCCATGTTCAACAGGTTGCGTTACTGGGCCTATGACTGGCTGGGCTATTACCGAGACGAGAAGGGCATCGGCTACAACGAGTGGATGGAGATCGTCAGACGGCAGGCTGAGGATTTTAATGTGTTCCCTAAGCCCCTGGGAGCCAACGAGATCAAAGATATCGCCAAGTCGGTCGGCAAGTGGGTCTGGACGAAATACACCGGCACCGGATCAGGCGTAAAGCGTGGGGCCATGGCGGAGACGTTTAAGCAAAGCGATCTGCCGTTGTCCCTGGATACCAAGCAGCGGTTATCGGCCAGACGGACAGCAGAAGTGAAAAGGGCGGATACAGAGGGAAAGATCATTCAGGCTATTGGCGCACTCACGGCCAGTGGAAGGAAGGTCACGAAGGCGGCTGTAGGACGAATTGTTGGGCTCAGGCGAGAGGAAGTATCCAAGCGATATAGCCATCTTTTTTTGGGTTAAAAGCGTGTGTTTAGGTGTACATCAGGTAACAGCCCCCGCAGGGGGGGGTAAAAAAAAGAAAAGGTAAAGAGTCTCTGAGCGAAGCGAAGGCCTTACTCAGCCAGCCGCAGGCGACAAGAGCAGGAATCTTTAGATGACTCCCTTTTCGCGGGGTTTTGTGGGGGACAGGGTAGGGCCTAAAAGCGTGACCTATGGTGTACATCAGGTAACAGCCCAGTCTTCTAGCCTCATTGAAGGTGGGGCACTGTGTTCCTGGTGGGACTCCTCTCTCTCACGTACACGCCCTCTGTTTAGATTGTCAAACTCTGGTGCCCTTTGAGGCTTTCAGGGCCTGCACTATCATCTTGGATTCTTGTTGCTGTTCTTGGTTGGGTATCTTTGATCGTTCTGTCTTCCGTATAACAAACTGTTTTCCGTATTTTTCGTGTTTCACCCATTCACCAAAAATAATGTATTCGATGGTCTTCATCGGCTTGGGGGGATGGAATCCTTTGAAGATTGCCTGGCTTTGATCCCCGCCATGTATCTTGAGTTTGTATACGTGGTAATCGCCTGCTTGGCTTTCAAATATTTTTTGGGGGAGTTTGCCTATGACTATTGGCATTGAGTGTTCTCCTGGGATGGGTGTCGAAGTTGTGGCGGATTTTAGACAAGCTGCGCCAAACCTGCGTTAGGCCTTGGATGACGTTGTGGCAGGATTTAGATCATAGCCCTGAAAAACGCAAATCAGAGAACCTGCCCAGTGCGGGTTTTAACAAAAAATAAAGGGGGACAGTAAAACAAGGGGGACACCTGTCCCCCGTTCCCCTTTTTGTGTATTGTTAAGGAACAGACAATACAAAGGTGAGTTACATGGAAGAGAAAAGAAAAGCCGTGAGTTTTGATGATGTGGAGCAGGCCGCTTCACAGATGTTATCGAAAGGCGTCACCCCAAGTGTTCGGAGTGTACAGGCCGTGATCGGGGGCAAGCGGGATAATGTCGCAGCCTTTCTGCGGGACTTCTTTGAAAAGCGCGATCTTGAAGTCTCCAAGATGGCGGACGAGCTGGGCAGCAGTGAGATAGCCAAGTTGCTGGCCGGTGAGATCCGGTTGGTGGTTGACCGCAAGACCGCCAGCTTGTCAGAGATCATTGACCGGCAAAAGGCCCAGATCAATGAACTGGTCGAACTCATGGAAGACACCGAGAAGGACGCCAAACACCAGATCGAACTCTCGGAAGTGAAAAGCGCCCAGGCCATTGAGCAGGCCAAGAGCGAGATCGACAAACACCGGACAGTGGCTGACAACAAGATTGACGCGATCCGGGAGCAGATCGAGCAGGCGCATAAGGAGAGGGATGAGGCGTTAGGCCGGATCGAAGCCGCCGAGCAGAAAGCCCGCATCCTGGTGGACACCGAGAAAGAGAAATCCGCACAGCTGGATCAGGAGAGCAAGGCACTGAGAGAGCAAGTCAAACTGCTGAGTGTCGATGAGGCGAAAAGAGAGTTCCAGCTCGCCAGCCTGGAACAGATGAAGGAACAGCTCGACAAGACGCAGGACAGCATGGCCGAGAACAAGACGCTGGTTGTGCAGCTCAGTACCGAGAAGATCAGCTTTGAGAAAGAGGTCGCACGACTGACGAAGGAACTGGCAGAGGCCAAGGACACTGCTACGGATATGTCGACGGTGCAGGCGCAATTCATCGAGACTCAGAAACAGCTGGCCACGTCTCAGCAGCAACTGTCTATGTCCGAGCGTGAGCGCGAGAGCTTGTCACAGGCACTGGCCGTGAAAAAGTCGTCTGCCGACTGATACAGTAGGTCAAACACAAACCCGCCCCGTGCGGGTTTTTTTATAGGTGACGTTATGTGTATGAATTCATCGGCCAATCTGGATACGACTAATCAGGATCGTGCTGCCGCTTTGTCGAAGCAGATGGAAGAGGACTGGCTCAAGCGATTCCAGCCTTTTGAACAGGAACTGGCCGGTGATCTGCTGAATCAGAATGAAAGGATTGCCGATCAGGTGAAAGAAGCACAGGGGGATGCCAGCAAATCCTTTGAAGCCAGCAGGGCCACAGCGCAACGGAATATGGCCCGCTACGGGGGGCAGATGGATGCCGATCAGAAGCAGGCCATGGACAAGAGCCGGAGCCTGCAGGGGCAGGGGACACAGGTCAATGCCATGAACTCTGCCCGCAAAGGGGGGCTTGGACGCGCCAATAAAATGATGCAATCCATGATCAACACCGGACGCAATGTACAGGCGCAGGGCCTGCAGGGACTCAAGCAGGGTATAGGGATGGAAGGCCAGCGCAATCAAACCGCTATCCAGGGCGCGGCAGCTGAGAGTTCTTCCAACAAACAGATGGTGGCAACGGCTGCGATGATGGCGATGATGATGATGTCCGACAAAAACGCCAAGAAGAATATCCGCAAGGCCAGCACCAAAAAAGCCCTGAAGGATGTGGAAGCTGTTGACCTGAAGCGATGGGATTATAAGCCTGGCATGTCAGCGGGACGCGAAGAGAAAGGCCATATCGGCGGCATGGCGCAGGATATGCCCAAGAGCATGACCACCCGTGATAAGCGGAAGGTGGATATTGGGGATTCTGTGATGACACTGGTGGGTGCGACACAGGAAATCAGCAAACGAATCGGTATGTTGGAGAAGAACCATGAACGGCAGGCACGGTAATAGCTTCTTACAGGGCCTGATGGGTGGGGCCAACTTCATTGATACCATCCATGACCGTCAGGCGGCAAGGGAATGGCGCAAGACACAGCAGCAGTGGGCCAAGGAAGACCGGGGGATCGCCGCCGAGCAACGGCAAAAACTGGATGACCGCTGGAACAAGAACTGGGACCTTCAGAAGAAGCAGTATGATGAAACGCTGATACAGAGAGGCATAGAGAACACACGGGCTGATGCCAGGATGGGGATGCTGGAAGATGCAGAAGTGCGGCTCGTGCAGGAGGATGAAAGAAAAACGAAGGTGGCTGAAGCCCAAGCGGGGATCATGGGAGCCGAGCGCGAACAACAGCAACGGCTCAAAGCCGCACAAAAGTTGTTTGGTAATTTCAAGAAGCTGCAAACCCAGCAGCAACAGAAGGTTGTTGATTACTTCATGACGGATGTCACCAACCAGCTGATGCCGGAGCTGGTGAATCAGGGCAATGCACCGGGCGAGCACAAGTCCATGATCGGCGGCAAGATGGTCGAGAATGGCATTATCCCGATGGTTCAGGTTCTGGATGATGACGGCAATGAAATCCGGCGAGGCCCACTGACACAGAACCGATCCAGCGCACAGGGCGATCTGCCCATGGTCGCCCCGGCCCCGACCATGGTGGACTTCCTGATGACCAGTGGATCGGGTGGGGAAGCCATAAAGATGCTCGACAACAAGATTGCCAGCCTGAAACAGGATGTGGTCAGGAACCGGGGCGAGTTGCCGGAGCCGAAAGAAACCTATGGCAATGACAGGTTTGATGAACACGGCAACTTCTGGCAGACCAACATGCTGACCGGCAAGGATGAAGTGATCAAAGACCTGCAGGGAAAAGGCAAGGGATCGGGGAAGGGATCAGCAGGTTCCGGAAGCATGAAGAATATGCAGTTCAGTGAAGGTGAACCGTTCCAGCTGCAGATCGGTACGAAAGACGGAAAACCCGTCATGGCCGATGCCACCATTCGATCCTGGTACGACCCGAACAGGGATAAGTTCTATGAAGGAACCTATGTCGAAGGGTCTCTTCGCGGGCAGGCCCGGGATATCACAGACAAGATGAAGGGGCAGATGTCCGCCTCGCAAGGCCTGCTGACGGATGTGGGTGGCGGTGAGTATGGCGGAGGTGCCAAAGCGGCTGAGAAGCCACAGCCAAAACCCGCAAGCGTGACACCCGTGGTGAAGTCCCAGCCCAGTACCCCTGAGTCCCGTGCTGAGACCGTGGCCAAGGTGGGCATGAAAGCCAAGCAAGCGGCCGATGCTGTGATTGAGGAGTTCAGCAAGAAGCCACTGACCAGAGAGCAGATCAAGAAAGCGAAGGCACTCGCCCACGAAGGGAAGTGGGATGAAGTGGCGAAACTGTTGCCACCTGACAAGGTGGAGAATTTGAAGAGAGCAATGAACAAATCCTGATATCCGGAACAACCAAAGAACCCGCCCTGTGCGGGTTTTTTTATGTGTGGGAACTATGAATATTCTACAGAAGTTCGATCAGATCCGTCGTTCCCCTGAGTACCTGGGGGCGGACAGCGATCTGGATAGGGACAATATTCGCCAGAACCTGTTTTGGGAGGAGCTGGCCCCCCGTCTGAATCCCGATGAGCTGGAAACCGTCAAGGCCAAGTACGACAAGATGACCGCCCCGGAAGGTGATCCTACGGCGGGAACCCTTGAGGATGTTGGCCGGTCTGCTGGCGGTGGTTTTCTGGGTGTCTTTGGGGATATGGCCCGCTTCCCGACAGCGGGTGCCCCCAATACGGTCTCCAGTGCGATTGAAGGGTTCAACGAAGAACTCCTGCAAGGCCGCAGCCCAACCGCCATTGAATCCGAGCGCAATACCGGCCTGCAGTTCAATCCTGACACGGGAGGCATCGAGCTAAAGCCGGACTCCAGCTTGTACGGGGCCGCGATGCAGCTGTCAGGGGCTGGCGGTTCCATGTTGTCGTCTTTAGCCACAGGTGGCGTGCTGGGTAAAGGTGTCGGAATGGCTGGCAAAGCCATGGCCGGTACGAAGAAAGCAGCGGATGCCGCGATCAAAGCCAGCAATTTCACCAAGGCCCGGCAGGTACTGGCCAACAGCATCAAGCGCGAACAGACCGCGCAACGCATTGGTTTTGGTATGACAGGGAGTGCCATGGTCGGCGGTGGTACATCGGCACAGGCCTACGATCAAACCTTGCAGGAAACCGGCAGTGTGGCACTGGCCGAACAGGCCGGACAGGAAGCGGTTGGCCCCGGTGCCGCGCTGGGTGCAGCCACCATGGGATTGGCTGGTCCACTGGAACAACGCCTGCTGATGGGCCGGGGAGGCGCAACCCGATGGGGGAATGCGCTCAAGGGTGGAGGGACTGAAACCGTACAGGAATTTGCCGAGTCTGGCGGGCAGGAGTATCTGGCCGGTCAGGCTATGCGGGATATTGGTCTGGAAGTGGAAGACCTGGAAGGACGGTCACTGGCGACGGGTGCGTGGGGAGCCGCCCTCGGTGGTGTCTCTGGTGGCGCATTAGGGGGTCTCAGCAAACCCCAAAAGCAATACACACAGCAGGAATATGATCAGGCTATCGAAGCCAACAACCTTGAAGCCACACGACTGGAAGGGGAACTGAATACCGGGAATCTGACCGACGAGCAGAGAGGAGAGCATGAGAAGAAACTTACAGATATCTATCGAGCCGTTGCTATTGATGAAATTGCCAAGAGTGCAGCACGTCCAGCCGTTGAAGATGATCAGGCGGGTGAATCATCGGCGGCACAGTCACAGGATGCCGATGTTGCCGATCCTGGAGAACGAAGAATCCCTCGACAGGACTGGCTACCGACGAATATGTCGGAACGCTACCAAAACTCCATTGAGGAACGTCGGGGACTGGTGAGCCAGTTACGCCGAGCGGCACAAAACGGTATTGCGGACAGTGGCCTCAAACAGTATGAGGACAGGATCAGGGCGCAGGATGAACTGATCAATACCAACCGGATCGCGGTCAACAATGCCGGAAACCAGAAATACTTTGCCAATAGTCAGGACTTCTATGCCTGGCTGAATCGTGCGGCCCGGGGAGCCAACTGGGAGGAGTTGGCTCTTATGGAGCTGGAAGCCCGCAAGGGGCGTCCTGTTGACTGGCCCGCCATGGCACAGATGGAACAGAACATTTTGCAGCAGGGGGATATCCGGGATCGTGCCCGTGTGCTGGAGTTGAACGGGATCGTCCAGGCGGTTGAGGAAAGGATGGCGCAGAGCCGGATAAATCCACAGGCCGGTATGGAGGCGGCCCGGGAGATCGGTGAACAAAAGCTGGAGAAAAGGCAGAAGGCTGCAGAACAGAGAGAGCAACGTCGGCAAGAAGGCGCACAGAGACACCAGGACACACTGGACCAGCAAGCCAAAGCCAAGGAAGGTCGAGCACAGGAGCGTGCCCATGCGGAAGAACAACGCCGCCAGGTGGAACAGGAACAAATAGAAGCCGAACGGATCAGGAAGCAGCAAAAGCAGAAGGCGGATCGGGAAGCCGCAGAGCTGCAGAAGCATATCGACGCAGAGCACTGGACAGACCACAAGATCGGCCCCTATCACGTCTGGGCCGGTAAGAGTGACACGTTCGCGGTATCCGGCACCACCAAGCCGGAATCCAGCAAGATGCACGCACTCGGGGGATTCTTCGACAAGGACAGCAACAGCTGGGAGTTTCCGAAGAACAAGCGGCAGGCCGTGAAAGACGCCCTGCAGGAGATGGCCAAGAAGCCACAGCCCAAAGAGAAGGCAAAGAGGAAAAGGGTTTATCCCAAGACTGTCCGGAAGCGGACCCGCCGCGCCAGAAGCCAGGGCCGTGAGCATGGCCAGGGTGAGTTCAAGGCGCTGGGTGGTATAGAAGCCGCACTGAAGCCCGCCTTCCCTAATTATTCAGCTACTCACGTTTGGCGCAATCCGGAAACCGGGAAAGATGAGCTACTGATCCAGAGTGATAAAGACTGGTACACCGATCAGGAAGGTGATGACAGATTCTTAACGCACAGATCTGGTGTGAAGCCTGTTGCCGCTCATCAGGAAGAGATCAACCGGCAGAAAGAGGAAGAGCGCAAGCAGCAGGAGGAGGAAGCAGAGCATTACCGCAAGAAGAAAGCCGAACAAGATGTCATTAATGAAGAGGAAGGCAAAAAATATGACGAGCAAAAGGCTCAGGAAGACAGAGAGCGGGAGGAGTCAGAGCAACGCCGCAAAAAGCATGAGGAAGAACGTATAGCCTTTGAAGAAAAACAAAAACAAAACCAAGAGAAACTTGACGCAGACATTCAAGAGCTGAAGAGACTACATGCCGCTATTAACAGTCGCGCTAAAGAGCTTTTGGATCATCCCGAGTTTGCACCCATCAAAGAGCTTGTGCCGTGGGGGAATATTTCTGGAAAGGTTCCGGATCGGGCGGGAATGGAGAAAGCCAGAAGTGTTCCCTGGGCAAGAATACTGGAGGATGCCTACCGGAAAACCGAAGGATGGAATAGCAGACTCTTTTATGCCGATGAGAATGTCGCTGTCTTTAAAGCACCACGAGACAAGTTGTTTGTGGTAAAGCAGACAGAAGCATACAAGTATTTGGCTTGGGCAGAAGTCTCCGGAAAATCTGCAGCATCACCAGACCTAAGAACAAAACAACCCAAAGAGGCTTTAAAAGAGAACTTTGGGGTGGCCTATCACGGTGATTCTTACCGTGGGTATGGTACTCAATACGACATTATTAATGGTCAGGAAAGAGATGCCTGGAAAGGAGGCTGGCGCGGTGCGGTGACTCGCCCGGTCAACAAGATAAAGAAGGCCAGGGAAAAAGCAGAGGCGAAAAAAGAGGAGAAACCAAAACCCCAAGAAAGCGATGCACAAACGTCTACAAAACCCGAAAACGTCAGCCCGTCAGAAAAACCTGCACAGAAAACCCCGGAATCTAAACCTACCAAAAAACCGATGACTATGGCGGATTGGGCCGAGTCACAAGTGGAAAACAGTATCGTTCCAATCCCGTTCAATTTGCCAACCATTAAAGATGGAAAGTCACTCATCTTAAAAAACCAAAAGTCCGATGTGGTTGTTGTTCAGCACAGGCCCATGGTCGCCCTGGAAATTAATGGACACATCTTTCCGTTCTACGCATCCACAGGATACGGCGGGAAGCAGGACGTACCCACAAGCAAATGGTATCCCTTCTTCGGTGTCGGCAATGATGGGTGGATTAATAAACTCAAAGGCAAGCAGATGACAGCCTACTACGGCTCCATAGAACTGCGGGCTTTAAGTGAGGCTTTAGATAAAAAGTATCCCCGACCTACCGAATCAAAGAAATATCCCAGTGCCTCGGATGCTGAAGAGATTTACCTGGATGTCATCAACCGTGACCTCAATCCGACAATGAACGGTTTGGACGACACGTTTACAAGCGTAGTGAAGAATATAAAAACAGCGGACAGACGACTGCAGACTGCGACAGGGCGGTACAAGCCAGAACAGAAGAAAACCCCGAAACTGATACAAGACCCCAAAGGCCTGACCCACAACGAGCTGATCAGCGCCATGGAGAAGGGAGCCGATGCCCGGCGTAAGATCAAGGAAGTCATGCCCCCTGCTGACGTGGATTACCTCAGAGACTTTGTGAAGACTGGTCAGGAACCCACGCTGGAGAACATTAAGGCCTTTCAGCCTGATCGGTTAGGGTACAAAGAACACAGAGCCACCGAAATTCAGAATAACTATCACTTGGGCGTCGATATAGAAAACCGTGCTATTGCCAGAGAGGAATACAAATCTCGACCAACGATCACACCAACGCCAGCCCCTATCAAACGCCTGAAGGAGGAGCCTGCTGAACAGGCAGCCGTCCCCGTCCACGAAGACAAGTCCATTCCAGAGTTGCAGAGACAGGGATACGAGCTTGAGGGCAGTTACTCTACAGGTGACTTTGAACCGGCACTGAAATCTATCAACCGTCGTGCGAATAAAGACCCTGACTATGACTATGTGGTGGTAAAAGGGGGGTATGAGAGATTTGGGCAGAGCTATGCAGTCCTGAAAAGACACAAGGATGAGAGTCAACGCCCCAAACCCAAGTATGAAAGCGGGGATCGCGTCAAAACCCGGTACAGCTTTGGCACAGTCAAGAAGGTCGGCAGAAAATACGCAGAGGTTGTCGATGACTTCACGGGCATGGTCGGTAAGGAACTGATTGAGAAACTGTCTTTCCTGTCCCAGGGAGACAGAGCAGAAGAACTGCAACTGATCTCTGATAGATTTGATGATCTTATCCGGAAGGCACTGGAAAACCCCAGTAACTGGGAAGCCAGTGCGGGCGATCTGGCGAAGTTCATCATCAACAAAGCCAAGAACCTCGACTCTTTCCCACTGAGAAATTCCAACCAGCTCAGAGGCCTTCTGCAGGATGAGGGGATTGAGGTTAAGGGCTGGTTATCCAAACAGATAAAAGCCATCAAGGCCGAGATGAATCCGCCCCAAGTGTCTTCTGAAGACCATTACCGTAAAGATTTCTCCAATACCGAAGGCGATCTATCCACTCTGACACTGGAAAACCTGACGGCCATAGCCGAAAAAGAAAAGTTCGGTCTGAAATCTATCATGCAGCGTATTGGTGAACACCCCATTACGAACCCTAAAGACGCACTGGGTAAAATACGCTCGCACCTGGAGCGGTATAAAAATTTCCCGGTATCCATAAAGCAGAAACTCAAAGAGCAACTTGATCAAGATGAATATGCCACACAGCTAAAGACCAAAGACCTGACCGACAATGAGAAACAGTGGTTGACTAAAAATGTCAGCAACTGGTTCAACGCTGGTCAGCATCATTATGAATTGAAATTTATTGGCAGTGAGGCGAAACGAGACAGAACACTGTCAGATCAACAAAAACAACAAAAACAACAAAATGCGGAAAATGCGGAAAGTGTTGAGTCACCAGCCACCACCGCACTCAATGACCTGCCCGGTGATTACAAAACCCTGCAGAACGAGGTCTACAAAGCCCTCAAGGCAGGCAAGCGCATCGCCACCAATGATGATGTGGTCTGGGTAAGGAACACGGATCATGGATGGGTTCACAAGAAGCAGGCAGTCACCGGAGGTTTTGTCCACACAAAAGGCGGAGCCGGTGCGAATACCTGGAGTCAGGAAGAGGCTATCCGGAATATCACACAGGATATTGAATATGATATTCGAGAGGTGGCCGATGCACGTCCCTCTGCTCCTGAAACCACTGTGACCCCTGCTGAAACCGAATCCGCGAGCGGTGCGTCGCCTGCCGAACAACCAACGGCCCGCCAGACACGCAAAAGACGCCGTACCGGCAAGCTGATCGAGATCGACGATGAACTGAACCAGGCCGCTGATGAGTTTGCCGAAGAACTCAGGAAAGGTATGGGCAGTGTCTCATCGGGTGTCGATCCCGTCTTACTCGCCAAATTCCTGCAGCACGGTATCAAGACCAGCTCCCTGTTGATCCAGAAAGGGGCCATCAAGTTTGCCGACTGGGCGGATAACATGCTGGCCATCATGGAAGACCGGGGCTTTGATCCGGAACAGATCGCCCCCTACCTCAAGCGCGTGTACATGGCGACCAGTGTCGAGGATGACATTGAACACCTGGCCGATCAGATGGATGACCGGAAGACGGTCAAGAACTTCGACATGGATAAGTTGCTCAATACTGAGACAGCCTATACCGCTGAAGAGTTGGATGCTGATGTTGTGAATGCTGCATTGGATGCAGGACGTAACACCAGTACGGGCAAGCGGTGGGCTGGCAGTACGCAGGGTGAGGCCAAGGTTACAACAGGGATAATGGATTACCTGTTTAGTCATGGCCCGGAAGATATGACGCAGAGTGATATCGAAGATATTGGAAGAGAGTTGAAGGATCGACTGGTTGTTGAGGAGGAGGTTGTCAGAGAGTTGGTCGATTCAGGTGCTACACACAATCAGGAGTTCAAGCGTAAGGTATTAGATAATGCTGATGATCAAAACTCACGGTTAGCGATTCAAAAACTCGTGAAGGAAGCTGGCCTTGATTTCAGGAGAATGTATCGCGATGAAGGGATAGAGTCAGCCAAAGAGAAGTACGCTATATGGGTAAAAAACATAGATAAAGAGGCGGTTGTTGATCGGCTGATGGATTACCGGAAAGAATACCAGACCTCGGAATCGGCCAAAGAGGCCCCCCCCGATCAGACAGAGGCCAACACCGAAGCCCACCCCAAGACACTCACCAACGCCCTCTACCAAAACCTCAAGTCTGACGCACCGATCACCAACAATATTCAGTTCAAAGGCTTCCTGGGCGAGCACCATGGCGTTCTGTTCCGTGAAGTGACCCCGGAACAACTCAAAAAAGGTCAGGAAGCCATGGAAGTCGCCCTTGTCATGCAGGCGCGGGAAACTGTGGCCGAGGGTAAGAGCGATCAGGAGACCTTCAATGAGCTGGTGAAACAGTACCAGAACCAGCCCCTGCTGAATGTCCGGTCATCAACCAGCATGAAGAATCAGGCCTACAGCACCCCCGCCCCACTGGCGTACCTCGCAGGACACATGGCCGGGATCACCAAAGACACCACCAACTACGAACCCACGGCCGGTAACGGCATGTTGCTGATCAATGGCTCCGTCGATAAGTCCAGCGTGAACGAACTGGAAGACCTGCGTGTACATCACCTGGAAGAACTGGGATACCAGCCCACCCAGAAGGACGCCACAGAGTATGTGCCCGCCGGACAGCATGACGCTGTGATCACCAACCCCCCCTTCGGGACCATGAGAAACGAGGACAAATCCATCAAGACTGTCCGGGTCCAGGGCTACCAGATCAAGAAACTGGAACACCTGATTGCTGCGAAAGCCCTGGAGGCCATGAAGGATGATGGCAAGGCGTCCATCATCATCGGAGCCAACCGCAAGGAAGGCGAAGTTGGGGCCATGGACAAGGTGTTCTTTAACTGGCTCTACAAACACTACAATGTCACGGATCACTTTGAGGTCAATGGCGATCTGTACAAGCGCCAGGGTGCAGGATGGCCAGTCAGTGTTATCACTGTTGAAGGCCGCAAAGTCGATGGTAATATCATCCCTGGCTTACGTGAGGTCTCACCCAAGACCGGCACCCTCCCCCGCCTCAACGACTGGGACAGCATTTATGCCCATTATCGAACAGTATTGGATGCCCGCAGACAGCGAGCTGAAAACATCGGAAAGGCAGGTACTGACCATACCCAGCCACAAACCGCCACCAAACTGGATGTCTTACCGGGATCGTCTGGAACACGAGTGGGCCGAACTGGTGGAGGAACATCGGGACAGTCAGGGAGCACAAAGTCTTCTGGATCTACTGGAAAACCTCAGCGGACTGCAGATAGCGGACGTGGACGCCAACCAACCGATGAGCGTGGTGGCCTCCCTGCTGACGACCGATCAGGCGTCAGTGCTCCTGAACAAGATCAAGTGGCCAGAAACCGAAAAGCTGACGCCGGAGGAAGCCGAGGACACTCGGGAGGGGATGGAGGACTTGCTGCTGGAAAACTTGATGGAAGTCCTGTCGAACCAGCTGTAACCAAATCCGGTTATCAAGTTGCCTACCAAACCGCCAGCCAGGGATTCAACGAGGACGTTCTGACCCCGGTCTCCATGGCGGAAGCCACCAATAAAGCCCTGAAGAGAATCGCCAAAGAGCATGGTTCCGTTGATGCCTATGTGATGGATCGCCTGCAGTACCCGGACAAGACCGCTTTGCACAAGGCCTTTATGGGGCTGCAGGTGGATACCGTGGCGGCCGCGATCTACAACGCCGAACGACAACCTCGATCCAAAGGCATCATCATTGCCGACCAGACCGGCGTCGGCAAAGGACGGCAGGCCGCTGCCCTGATTCGCTATGCCCGGCTGCAGGGCAGAATTCCTATCTTTATGACCGAGAAGCCCAACCTGTTCACGGATATGTACGACGATCTTGCCGACATTGGTGAACATGAGATCAAGCCATTCATCCTCAACAAAGACGAGTTCATTAAATCCAAAGACGGCAACAAACTGTTTGCCAACAACAAATCGAAACACGCCTCACTCCTCAAAACACTCGCAGAGGCTGATGTCCCCACCCTTCCCAACGGGGCCAACGCTCTGTTCATGACCTACTCCCAGATTGACCAGGACAAGTTACAGCGCAAACTGCTGGGAAACCTGAGAGCGCACAACAAGATTCAATGGGTGCTGGATGAGTCTCACTCGGCGGCTGGGGAAAGAGAGAAGAAGGTCAAAGGGGGCACACGGATTACCCGGGCTGGCTTTGTCAGTGAAATGATCGACCAGGGGAATGTCCTGTACCTGTCCGCCACCTATGCCAAGCGCCCGGATAATATGCCCCTCTATTACCGCACTGACCTGATGGATGCGGTGGACAAGGAAGATGACCTGATCGACGCACTGGCCAATGGCGGTGTCCCCCTGCAAACCGTCATGGCGAACATGCTGGCAGAATCCGGACAGCTGTTCCGCCGGGAACGCTCGTTCGAGGGGATCAAAGTGGAAACCGTTGTCGATTACGACAACAGCGCCAAGCACAAAAAACAGTATGACGAAGTGATCAAAGGCCTGCAGGCTGTCACTCATGCGGATACCGTCTTTGATAACAACTACTTCAAACACCACAAAGCCCTGGCGGAAGAGTCTGGCGGTGGTGCCATAAAAGCCGGGAACAAAGCCTCCTCTTCTCTCAATCACACCAATTTCACGTCCATCATCCACAACTATGTCCGTCAGCTCCTGATGGCCATGAAAGTGGACAATGTGGTTGAAAATGCCATCGCAACACACCAGCGCGGAGAGAAAATTGTTATCGCCCTGGAAAACACCATGGGTTCCTTCATGGAAGAAACCGCCAGTCAGGCCGGACTCAAGGTCGGGGATGTGTATGAGTCAAACTACCGGGATATCCTGCTGCGGGCACTGGCCCGTACACGACGGATATCCAACAAGGAGGCCACAGGCGATCAGGCGGTTCAGCAGATAGAACTGCACCAGTTGGATGAAATCACCAAAGAGGCTTACAAGGATGCTGAGAAGATCATCAACAATCTGGATGTCGGGGAACTACCCGCCTCGCCGATTGATTACATCCGTTACAGACTGGAAGCCGCAGGTATCTCCACAGGAGAGATTACCGGCCGGAAACTGACCATTGATTACACCGGGGATACGCCGGTACTGTCCAACAGGTCAACAGAGGAAATGAATGACCGCAGGGGCACCGTCAACAAGTTCAATGACGGGCGTATTGATGCCATGATCCTGAACGCCGCAGGATCAACCGGACTCAGTATCCATGCCAGTGAGAAGTTTACCGATCAGCGCCCCCGCAAGATGCTGGTGATGCAGGCCTCTCTGAATATCAACACCATGATGCAGATGCTGGGCCGGATTAACCGTACCGGCCAACTGAAACTCCCCAGCTATGAACTCCTGGCTCTGGATCTACCCGCAGAGAAAAGACCGCAGTCTGTCTTATCCCGCAAGATGGCGTCTCTCAATGCCAACACCAGCGCCAACAGCCATTCTGACACCAGCATTGATGCCCCGGATATTCTCAACAAATACGGTTCCAGGGTGATCGCCACCTTTATGAATGAGAACCCGGATATCGCACGGGCGATCAACATGCAGAACGATATGGTGGCTGAAGACAGGGAGCCTCCCTCCGATCTGGCGAACAAATTTACAGGACGTATGGCCCTGCTGACCGTGAAACAGCAGGAACAGGTGTATGCCGAGATCGAGACCGCCTACACCGACCTGATCAAGTACATGGACTCCACAGGACAGAACGAACTCAATCCGCAAACCCTCGACCTCGATGCCGTGATCGAAAAGAGCAAGATCATCTACGAAGGCAAGGCCCCCGGGACGGTGTTCGGTGGCAACACCACCCTGCATAAAGTGGACGCCAAGTACCAGGGCACACCCCCCACCCCGCAGGATGTTGAAAAGTCCCTCAACAAAGCCCTCAAAGACGCCACTCCCGATGAGATTGCCAAGAAGATTCTGGCGGACAAAAAAGCCGATGATTATCAGGCCAACCTCGATAAGATATTTGAGGCCACACAGAAAGACTGGATAAAACTCAGGGATGAAAGCGGACTGACAGGCGATCTTGACCCCATTCTGGACTACCTGACCAACCACGAAGACTACGGCGAGTACCACAAACTCACCAAGAGATTCCGCAACTACCGGGATCGTATCGAATCCACTGAACAGGCCAAGCAGGCCTACAAGGAATCCAAAGGGAAAACAGAAGGCGGTATTGAAGAGTACAAGATCGGCAACCATTACAAACTGGATTTGGGTGATGAGCTGGTAACAGCCGTCGTCACAGGTATCAAAAACACCCACAAGGCCGGTCAGGGTAATTCCTACGCCCTCAGCAAAACCAAAGTCACCTTTGCCGTAAACTCCGGTATCCGGCAGGTGGAAATTCCCTTCTCGAAACTGCTGACACAAGGGGAAGGGGCCGTTGTTCAGGACAGGTTACGCAGCAAAGGCACACAACGACTGGATGACCTGTTCAAGATCGGCGGGCTGTTAGGGAATGGTGAACGCAGAGAGTACCGCTACATTGCCACCGGGAACCTGATCTCCGGTCTGGCCAAGCTGGCCGGGGGCCGCATTGTCGATTTCACCGACAAAACCGGCAAGAGCCACAAGGGCATATTGATGCCCAAGAAGTTTGGGGCCGAACAGTTCCAGGCGGCAGCCGGTAACTATCTCATTATCCGTGATGCCGATGTCGCTACCAGGATGTTGAGACAGAACGGTGATGAGTTGGGCAAGCTGGGATTGGCTTTCCCCGGTTTGAAAGGGCGCGTCTATAAGTCCTCTCCTGGATACTTTGAAATCAGCCTGCCCAAGTCCAACAAAGACCCTGTATCAACCAAGGTGAAGTTCAGTGAACCTCTCCTGGCAGCCATGGGATCAGACTTTTATGGTGCAGGAGCCACCATGACTGCCCGGTTCCCGGATAGCCACCTCGATAGGGCTATGAAGGAGCTGATAAAACTGACCACTCTGCAGGTGCCACGGTCACAGGGCAATATCTTTACCCAAGCCGGTGGTAAGATACCGAAGAGTACAGGCAAAGGGTTTGATGAAACCATAGGGCGTCCTGGTGTCCAAAGACGGTCAAAAGGAACGCCAAGTGGAATAAGTGTTCAGCTAGCGAAAGACATTGCTGAACTCTTCATGAAAAAATTTAATATTGACGATAAGACAGTAGAACTGATTGTCGCCAAAAATGCGGAGGAATTATATGAGCCAGGACATGAAGAGTTCCTTGGAGCCGTCGTCTCAGAACAAAGCGATATCCCACGGGTCGTTATCCTTGCCGATAACCATTCCACACAAGAGGAGGTGGGGGACACGCTTGCACACGAAATCATCGGACACCTTGGACTTGCCAAGTTTCTTACACCAGAGCACCGTAGAGAGCTGCTTAAAAAGGTCATTAACTCAAAGCGATTACTTCAGCCTGCATGGAAAGAAATACAGACACGGTATGGCGATAAACCGATTTATCAGCAAGCTGAAGAGGTTGTTGCACATCTAGCGGAAAACCCTCAATGGGATAACAGCCGCTGGCGAAAGATTGTTCATTTTATCGTAGAGAAACTGCAATCGGTTGGCTTATTCAAAGACTATGTGACACGCCCTCAGATAGAGAGCATCCTTGGTGATATCGCGGAACACTATTCAAGAGGAACACCGGGAAACACAAAATTCTCGGTGGGATACGGCAAGGATTACCAAGAGTTTGGTCCAGGAACGGGCAAGAACAGAAACAGACTCCAAGACCCATCGGCCTATCGCCTCTCCCAATCCGGCCAAGAAACCCGGGGCGAAACCGAACAGGATTCCATCAAGAAAGTCGTCTCCGATCTGGTCAAGCTGGATAAGGACGCCGTTAGCCGGTTAGCCGCCAACACCCAAGGCACATGGCGCAGAGTCAAAGGCTCGATGCTGGGTGCCCTCGGTGGTCGGCAGATTGCCGATATCTATGGTCCCCTCTTCAAGAAGTTCACCGATGCCGGTGTCCTGAGTACCAACCCGATCACCACCATCTCCAACCTCATGCAGGGAATGCAGGCCCTCCGCAATGACTGGGTACACAAAGCCGAGAAGATCGACCAGCGGTGGGCGCGACTGGCACGGCAGGACAAGCGCAGGTACCAGGACACCGCCAAACTCATGTATGAGTCCACCCTGACCGGCATTGATCCAAGACTGCCATTTAAACCTGAAAAAAAACGCACCGAGCACACACGGGCGAAATACATTGAGGATTATCAGCGTGTCGAAGCCCTTTGGAGCTCACTCTCTCCCACCGCACAACAGCTCTACACCGATGTCGAGCAACACTATAAGAACCAGTACAAGGCCACCCAAAAGGCCATGATTGAACGCGCCAAGGGTCTGTTTGAACCCCGCGAAGCCCATGAGGCCATCCAGAAACTCAAGCAACAGTTCGGCACACTCAAGGGTCCCTACTTCCCCCTCATGCGTCATGGTGACTACTACGTCAAAGGGATAGATGCCGAAGGCAAGGAATACCGGGAACACTTCGAGAAAGAAGGCGAGTACCTGGCTGCTAAGAAACAACTGCAGGATCAGGGCATGACGATCACCGAAGACGGCAAGATCGCACCCTATGAAGGCTCTGACACGTCCGGTGTCATGCCGTTCGTGGTGAAGATGGAAAAACGCCTGCTGAAAGATACCGACTCCCAGTTCTCCCGCCGCGAGAAAATGAAGTTCCTCGATGAGCTTCACCAGGCGTCACTGGCCATGCTTCCGGATACCTCCGCCGCCAAACGCTCCATGCACCGCAGGCAAATCGCCGGTTATGACAGCAACGCCCGCCGCGCCTTCAACAGCACAGCCCTCACCGGCTCCAACCGCCTCGCCCGTGTGACCTACGGCTGGCAGGTGGAGGAAGCCCTCAAGAAAATGCGCGAGGCCACAAAGAACAATGCAAAGACCAGAGCCCTCACCGATCAGCAAAACATTGTGGCGCAGGATGTCATTACCGAGCTGAAGAAGCGCCATGACCTGAACATGAACCCCAACACCCACGCCGCTTCCGCTTTCGCCACCAACTTCGCCTTCCTCACTTACCTTGGCGGCTCCCTGGGCGCAGGCCTCATTAACCTGACACAAACCCCTCTACTCGCTCTCCCTGTCCTGGGCGGTCGCTACGGCTACCGCAGAACCAGCCGCTACATGGCCAAGGCCTCCGCCGACTACTTCGGCAAAGGCAAGCGCAAGTTCGCCGACACCACCGACTTTATGACCAATGCGTGGTTCACACTGGAAGGCAACCAGAAACTGTCTGACGATGAACGCGCCCTGATTCAAACCCTGATAGATGACGGTACCATTGAAACCACACAGGCCAGTAGCATGGCCGGGAATGCCGGTGTCGATCTCGACCAGCCCCGTGCCGTCAACCGCGACTGGTACAACAATCTGGTGCGCGGCTCCGGGATCTGGTTCCACAACGCCGAGGTCGCTAACCGCCAGATCACCGCCCTCGCCGCTTACCGTCTCTGGCGTGATGCCCAACTGAAAAACAAACCCTCCGGACACATCCTCACTTCCGCCGACATCGCTAAAGGTGCCGCCTTCGCCCGCAAGGCCACCTTCGATAGCCACTTTGACTACTCCAACTACAACCGGCCCCGCTACATGAAAGGCAACTGGGCGCGTGTGTTCCTGATCTTCAAACAGTACAGCCAGAACATGGCCTACCTCTTAGGCCGCACCTTCTACAACGCCACCAAGAACAAAGCCCTCAGCAAAGAAGAGAGGACCGTCGCCAGACGGCAGATGGCCGGGATACTGGGACTCAGTACCATGGCCAGTGGCCTGATGGGATTACCCGGGATCGCCCTGCTGACGTGGTTTGCCGAAGCGGTCGGTGGCGATGAGGATGACCCCTATGATGCTGAGGTCGAATTCCGAAAATATCTGGCAGGCCTGTTCGGGAAGGATGTCGCACACGCCCTCTCCAAAGGGGTCGCCAATGGTTTCCTCGGGATCGACCTGCACTCCCGTGTGAAACTGTCCGATATGTTTTACCAGTCCGACAACCGGGACCTGTCCCCCCGGGATGAAGCCCTCGGAACCATGGCCACCGTCTCCGGCCCGTTCTTCTCCTACCTGATCAACAGCTGGGTCGGCCTGAACGAGGTCATGGAAGGTGACGGCTGGCGGGGCATGGAACGCATGATGCCCAAGTTTATCCGGGATGGGATGCGTACCATCCGCTACAACGACGAAGGCCTCGTCGATGCCAGTGGCAATGTCATGGTCGAGGACTTCAGCCTCTATGAAAAAGCCTGGCGTACCATCGGGATCGGTTCCGCCAAAGAGTCCGAAGCCTGGGAAGCCCGAAGCGCCGTCAAAGGCTACCAGAGCCATATCGGCAGGCGCAGAAGCACCCTGCTTAATGATTACGACAAGGCCCGACGGGAGAACGATCAGGACGCCCTGCAGAGGGTCATGGAACAAATCGGCGGATTCAATGCCGCCCGCCGGATCAATGACCAGCCCAAGCTGATGATCTCCGGGAAAACCCTGTCCCAGTCCAGCCGCACCCGTGAACGCCGCAGGAAGCAAACCGAGAAGGGTATCTACCTGCCGTCTTCCCAGCTGGGGATGCGGGACCTGACCACAGGATACGTCTATTGATGAATACAACACCCCCACGCCCTGTTTCCGAGCAAACCGTTCACATCAAAGTCAGTACCCTGGTGGCCGTCATCATCCTGCTGGTCAATGTGGTCGTACTGGGTCCCGGTAGCTGGCTGGTGTCTTCATGGCGGGATCGTTATGAGACCAAGCTGGATACGCTAGGAAAAGAGGTGAAGGGACAGGGTGATCAGCTGATAGATATCAGGGCCATGATCTATATCGGTTATCTGGCTAAAGACACCTATCGGGCAGAGAAGGAGTATACAGAGACAAGGATTCATGCTCTGCAGGAGCAGATCAACGCCTTATCCATTGCGGAGAAAAATAACAGGCAGTGAAGCACAATATGTACAACGTGACGCATCACGTTTATGTTTTAGTGATTCACTCTTATATGTTTGTGTATTTTGTTGCTGTCTTTGTACGTTTGTGGGAATATTTGTGGCGCACGTTTATATAAATGTGCTTCACTTTGTACTAAACACAGCAAAATAAATCACAAAAGGAACACTTAATGTCGTCACGACGCATACTTGTGGGCGCGGATATCGGTTTTAAGGACACTAAGCTGGTTTGGCTGGACGGAACAACGCTGCAGAAGATCGTGTTCCCCAGCATGGCCGCCGCCGATGCCACCTGCATTGATACAGATGGCACCCAGCAGGGCGCATACCGCATTGGGAACACTGTCTGGACTGTTGGAGCAGAAGGACAGAGTACACAATTCGAGGGTTTCCCGTTTTCACCACAAACCAGAGCACTGTTTCACCATGCCTTGCGGTGTGCCGGTTTTCAGGACTGCCACATCAAAGTCGCTTCCTGTATACCCATGAGTCTGGAGTATAAATTGGATGGCACGCTGAATAAAGCGAACATCGCCGAGAAGCGTAACAACCTCACAGGGGCCTGTGAGTGGCTACCGTCTGGTTCCGTAAAAGTGGACGCCGCTGGCGTACTCGCTGAAGGCCTCGCCGCCTGGAACGACTACCTCTACGACATCAACGGCAACATGATCAAAGGCAACATCCATGGTGTGGTCATTGATATCGGCGGCAATACACTGGATATGTCGTCTTGTCGTGGCAAGATCATGGATATCACGCGCTCCGGCAGTGAGAATAATTGCGGCATTTACCGCGCCATCGACGATCTGAAAAAACATCTGGATGTGAAGTTCAATGGCCTGAACTTCTCCCGGGGTGTCTTGAGTCAGGCGCTCAGTGACAAAACCATTACCATCTTTGGTGAGAAACACGACATTCAGCGTGAAGTGGATTCTGCCCTGGAAAGAACAGCGTCGTTTATCAAAGCCCAGATTGATATCCGTGTCGGCAGTCTCCATGAGTTCAGTACCATCTTATGCGTCGGGGGTGGTGCAAACCTCTTTTACGAACATTTAAAGACGCACTTCCCCAACATCGAAAAACCGGAAGACCCGTCTTTCTCCAATGCGATTGGGTGTTTGAAAAAGCTGATCGAAGTGGACAACGGGGACAGGAAAAAATCAGCTCCCCAGAAAACGACGGTGAAAGAACCTGCTGTTGAAGTCAGCACCGAAGAAGGATAAGGGACCGGGAGCGTAATCATGAGCGATACCACACACGAAAAAAGACCCATGTCGGATGCTGAGAGGCGTCGAAAAGCTAATGCCAAGCGCGTTTTTCTCCGGGCAGGGGTTCTCCGCGACGACTACGCTCCCGACCATCCTGTACGACAGATGCTGGATCAGTACGAGTCGATGAAAGGCCGGTCGAAAAGTGACTGGCTTCTCGATCTGCTGTTAGTCGGTTATGAGTTTGACCGACACGGCTTGTCAGAAGGACTCGCAACCATGGTCAGAAACCGTACCGTCGATGCCGCCGGGGGTGTGATTCTCGCCGCCGATAAGCTACACCAGCTGCACGGAGGCCAGCCATTGACGCCTGTCACTGTACAGGAGCCGGTCAAGACACCCACTGTTGCACCCGCAGTGAAACAGCCCGTACCTGTTACGGAGGCGGTTGAGAGCGTGGGGGATGAGGAAACAGCGTTATCACAAGACGACATTGATATGGGGTTTGGATGAGTATTTACGGAAATTGTACGGTTTGTCGCGTTGAAGTACCTGATCTGGAAAGAGTCAAAGGCGGGGATGTGTGTGAAGAATGCCTCCCCTACTGGATACACGGGGAAGAAAAGTGTGAAGAGTGTAATGGCCATGGCTCGATATATGAAGAAGGTGACTGCGAGGCGTGTGAGGGTAAAGGGCACTTCATAGAAAAGCCCGGCTATCTTGTGGCCAAAGAAGAACGGGAAGCGGAAGTGGAATAATGACACTCTTTGAATACCGCGATATGCACCAAAGGCCTGCCAAAACCGGCCTGACCGTCGGTGAGTATGCAGGCATGAACGTCTGTATCTTCAGTGAACTCACGTCCAACCCGGGGGCCTCTGTCACTAACTCGGCCACCCAGGTGATCAACCAGGTGATAGAACAACGTAACCTGCCCGACGATACCCGGTTCTTTGAGCACTACCACTGGGGAGACGAGCTGCCGTCGGTTGATGAGGTTGTCGTGACCAAGAAAGACGGCCAGGTTGTCTTCGCAGAATGGCAGACCATGGACGACAATTTTGTCACCAACATGGTGCGCTACATTACCTTTGCCGGTATCGAAGGCGAATACACCTGATCCCCCCGGCCACCGCATAGGTGGCCACTCTGGTCTATGTTCTCCCTTTACCGGAGAAAACTATGACCACAGCCATTC
The DNA here is from genome assembly GCA_965221135.1 of Sansalvadorimonas sp. Classification (GTDB taxonomy): domain Bacteria; phylum Pseudomonadota; class Gammaproteobacteria; order Pseudomonadales; family Endozoicomonadaceae; genus Sansalvadorimonas. The sequence goes on along the minus strand of CBDCRZ010000102.1, from coordinate 978 downwards.
TGATTGATCCCGTCAAACGCTCCGTCGAAATTGTTGAAATGGCCAACCGCACGGATGTCGAAGAAATGCTGGCCGTCCGGAAGCTGTTGCAAGCCGAGGATTTTGAATCCGCCCCCTCCCTGTTCCCCCACACCACCTCGTTAGTGGTGGATCTGTTTTCAGAAGAAATGTCCACCGGGAGACGATACGAAGGCGAGTTCTCCGTACCCGAGCACATTCTGGGCAACGTGCGCGGCCGGATGCTGATCGTCGCCAATGAGGGGGAAAACCTCACCGATATCCATTGCACACCCAAGGACATCCTCTCGCTGATCAAGTGGGTTCCCAGCACGAAGGCACAGGAGAATCATTGTGGCGGATAATACTTTGCTACTGCCTATACCTGCCGAAGATGTCTCTGACGGCTACCACACATTTAAAGAACTCTATGAGCACCGATGCCTTCTCTGGATGCTGGTTCTTCACAGCCAGCGTGAGCAGGCTTTTAAGACCAGGAAAAACGACAAGGGGGAAGAGTGGGATGGTTGGTTTATCGCCGGTCTGGATAGTGACTACGGACAAATGACCTACCATCTCCCCATGGCGCTTTGGGATAAATTGGATGTGGCCGAGTATGAACGCAACATAGACTACGACGGACATACATCCTCTGATGTCATACACCGCATGAATAAGATGATTGAGGACGGATATGTCTGATTTCTACTGTACCTTCGGCTACGGACATCCCTTTTTCCCCGGCTATGTCCGGATCACCGCAGAAGACCACCACCGCGCCCGGGAAGTGATGGTTTATCACTACGGGAGAAAGTGGTGTACCTCCTACAGCAGCAAGGAATTTATCCATAGCCTGGATGATATTGAGAGAGATCATATAGACGATACCGAAAAGAACTAAAATGACTCAACGTACTCTTACCGTTTAGGAGAGTTCGTCGTGATTACTGAAAACAATCTCTACCATTCCTTTCGTATTGC
>CBDCRZ010000101.1:0-25466 GCA_965221135.1 Sansalvadorimonas sp. | reverse complement strand
TTTCGACCATGTGAAAGGCCATCGGGAGAAAAGCTTCTTTGGTCATGGTTTGGTGGCTCATGTATCCACCGCGCTACCGAGCTGCAAGCAGCAGGCAAAACAACTGACCCAGGCAGCTAACGACGCGGGTATCGGGTTACACCTCGATAAAACCTACGCCTGCGTCGACGGCCCCCGCCTCGGTACCAAGGCAGAAAGCCTGTTTCTGAAAAATGCAGTCCAGTGTGACCTGATCGGTATGACTAACGTGCCAGAAGCCTTCCTCGCCCGTGAAGCCCAGCTTTGCTACACGACCATCGGCATTGCCACCGACTACGACTGCTGGATGGACGACCCATCCGCCCATGCCTCGGTTGAGCAGATTATCTCACTCTACGGCAAAAGCCTGGAGGTGGCCAAAACACTGCTGGGTTCGTATATCAGCCAACAGGCCGAAACTCCCCACGACAGCAAACAGTGCAACTGCAGACGCTCTTTGAAATCGGCGATACTCTCTCCGGCCGACAGTTTAGGTCAGGAGCAGAAAGCACTCCTGGAAGTGTTGCAAAAATAGCGATGGAGCCCTTGATAGAAACCCTAACAGAAACAGCTGTGGATGCGGCTGCGTTAAGATCAACGACTTCAACACTGCCGAACCAGCAGCGCTTGTCTGTGATCATTCCACTCGGCCCGCAAGAGCCCGAGTGGCCTGCGCTACTCTACCAGTGTCACCTGCTGCCACAGGGCAGCGAGGTGATAATAGTAGGCACTCAGGACAAACAACCCCCACCCCAGCTTGAGCAACTGCCGGAACCCCTGCAACACCTCACATGGCACTGGTGCAAAGCGGAACAGGGTCGTGCAAAACAAATGAACACCGGTGCCCAGCAAGCGACTGGCGACTTCTTGTGGTTCCTCCATGCCGACACCCTTCTCCGCCCGCACAATATTCAAAGTTTGCTGTATGCCATCACACAAAACCCCGAGGAACTCTTCTACTTCGACCTTTGGTTTTACGACAAGACATCCCGCTGGTTAAATCTCAATGAACGCGGCGCAAAGTTTCGTTCCAATGTATTGGGGTGCCCTTATGGTGACCAGGGGCTGTGTATTGCCAAAGAACGCTTCATCGCACTGGGGAGCTACCCTGCTAATACACGTTACGGTGAAGACCATGTCTTTGTCTGGAAAGCCCGACAGCAAGGTACACGACTTCAACCCTGCGGCACCCAACTGGGAACCAGTGCCAGAAAATATCAGGATGTGGGGTGGTTAAATCTCACAATGACGTATCAGCTACTATGGCTGAAGCAGGCTTTACCTGAGCTGTTACGGTGGCTGCGGGGGAAATAATGTATGACACCGTGCTGATGAGCGCCCGCAGCGGAGCGCTCTCAAAAACCCCTTCCTTCTAACATTCCCGTCATGCACTTTTCATTCTGTAGTGAGTCCATTAAGCAGCGAAAAAACAACCCCAGGGGACCCCTGATCCATGCTGCATTCATTAACTGACTCATTCCGAAAACAGGCCGCAATACCCGACTTCTCTATCAACGAAAAATTGTCAGAGAAAGCCCGCATCGCTGGTATGAGTGTTGTCGCTGTGCCTGATGTAGATACATTTTCCTATTTTCCGGCTTTCAACAGGGCCGTTATAGGATTCGGCATTAAGCTACCTTTTCCCAGACCCACCACACAACGCCATCTGCAGACCTATCGCACAGTGGTATTTGAACTCACGTCTCTCGTAAACCATGAAATGGCAGGGTTTGTTGCTTTAATCTATCAGGCCGATACAGCATCAAAAGAAGCAATGGAAATGGAATACCTTGCTTTGCTACCACAGTATCAAGGGCAGGGATTGGGACGATTATTGGTTGAGTGTGCCACCCAGGTAGCAGCAGTCATGCAATGCCAGAGCTTATGCACAGAACCCCGATCAGATACCAAAATAATTAATTTCTTTAAACATCTGGGGTTCAGGGTTAACGATAAAGGCACTTATGAATGCACGGTTCAACCAATGCCATACAATCAAAAGGTCACAAAACCGTCTCTCGTTGACCATTCACCGGAAGGTTGTCAGTTGAAGAAAGTGCCACTGAAGCATCTCGCTTAGCTGTCGTACAGACAGGGCTTCTTATAAAAGAAGGGAATATTGCGATAAGTGTTCTGGGGAAGGGTATTGCGTACATAACAAATGTGCAGAAGCCGGCATCCCCTGACGATACATACCGATCTATCGTCGCATGCATCGTCAGGGGGATACCGGCTTCTGGAAAGCTCAGTTTCTTACATCAGCTCTTACAGAGGACGGATATCTTCTGCCTGAGGGCCTTTCTGGCCCTGGGTGACGGTGAACTCAACGCGCTGACCTTCGGTCAGGCTCTTGAAACCATCACCGGTGATTTGACGGAAATGAGCGAAAACGTCTGGGCCGCCATTCTCTTGCTGAATGAAACCAAAACCTTTCTCGTCATTGAACCACTTAACAGTACCGGTAGTAGTAGACATAATCGTATCCTATATTTCAAATAATTGAGCCTTACAAGCTGTGTTTCCACAACGCTGCAAGACGGTTGAGCTAGAAGTTCTGCTTTGCTTATGAAGAACGAAAGGAGCTACTACACTCGGAACGTTTGAATCTATACATAAAGACGGTCACACACTTTTAACGTGCAGTCAGTGTATACCTTATCCCGCATGAAGGAATGAGTATTCCTGTCTAGTTACGGTATTTTGGGCCAACCTTTCGCGGACAACTACCTGTTATTGTGTTTTTCTTCAGAACATCTGGCTGTTATTTTCTGTGTATTCCAGAGACGATCATCTGAGCCCAATGCTTTTCAGCGACAGATCTCGCCTTTCACCTACACCCTGGACTCACCACCATAATCTCAAAAGAACAAAGCCAGTCAGCTAACCCTTTACAAAGCCCCTTAAACACCAGCTCTGCCTAACACACCTGTTAGACCTATAGATAAGAGGGGCTGATATAACACTTCGAAAGGTCAACGCAGGATGTATATTTATGATCGATCAATCGACGAGGCTCAGATCCCGGTATCCCAGTGATCAGGCTGGCAACCCTGAAGCTGAACCTGACACCGCCATCAATACTACACACCCTGCTCTCTTTGGTAGTGCTCTGGCGGCCCCTTGCGATGGCAGAAGTCTCCTTCCGCCAGAGCAACAACCTGAAGAAAAACCAGTTTCCCGCAGGGCGATTCAGCAACACAAAGCCTGCCGGGAGGAGTCCTGTCAGCAGTATCATGCACTGATGGAAAAAGTGCGTGACCCCTCAATTTCTGAGGAAAGCCGGCAAGCCGCTTATGCAAACCTGAAAGCCTATATTGACACCCTGCCAGTCACCCTTCTGGGCAGAAACCTTCCTGCCTGGACGAACTGCGTTGAAGATGAAGATGGAGATCTCGTCAATCATGATGTTCATGAAGATGACAGAGGCGATTTATATTGCAACCCTGAATACACACAAGCCTATGCCTCCCTGGGTAAACCGGATTATAAAGCCCTGAGTAAGGCGACAGCTCAAAACTACGACGGTGATGACAGTCAGGCTAGTGATCTCGATAATCTCTACGACCGCATGGGTGACTTTCGGGAGGCTGAGCTAGATAACTTTATCAACCAGCTTGAATGTCAGCGGCAGCCTGCAAGGTTAGTCATTGATTACCGCTTTCACCCTGAAGTGGCAGGAGTGTTAGCCCACAAATTATTGGAAACGCTGAATGAACGAAACACTCCTGTTGCAGAGATGACCGTACAACCAACCTGGTACAACTACGGTACTTTCGATCTCTGTGAAGCAGAAGGTGAAGCCAGGAGCCTTATGTCCCTGATCAACGACTTTGACGGCTATAAGCTATCTCTAGGTGGTAAGGGTTATAGCAAGCATATTGGACATCTCTTTTTCAAAGTACTCCCTGATATCGTGCGCAAGGAACGAAAAAAAGACAAAAGCCAGAGACTATTGAGCCTTGATTTATCCATGTTACCCCTGATCAGCAGCCCTGAATTTCATGGTAATGACACGAGTGCGGCCAAGGCTTTGGCGGCGTCTAAATTTTTTCTGGAGGAAAACAACTATTGGGAGGTTTCGAAGCCTTGAGTGCTGGAAAGACCGCCGAATCTGGTTAAGTAGTAAAGTGGCGGCTTTCTCTGAGGAGACGGCCCAAACCCTGGCAAGGTTGTGCTCCACCAACATCCTTTCACTATGGGTGTGCAAATTGTGTCCCGTTCGTCTAGTGGCCTAGGACACTGCCCTTTCACGGCAGTAACAGGGGTTCGAGTCCCCTACGGGATACCATTATTTAAGGTCTGTTTGACCTGTGTGCAGTGCTCTACGGGAAAGAGTGCTCAGTTGGAAGAGAACAACCTTGCCAAGGTTGGGATCGCCCAGAGCTTAGAGAGTGAATCTCGTTTCCCTGCGTTGAAAACACGTTAAACAGTCATTGCGGGAATAGCTCAGCTGGTAGAGCACAACCTTGCCAAGGTTGGGGTCGCGAGTTCGAATCTCGTTTCCCGCTCCAAACTCAAGAAACCTCGCATCGTAAGATGTGAGGTTTTTTCGTATGGGCGGAATAAAAAAGAGATTAGAGTCGTCTTTCCACAAGAGCAGCGAATCTCGTTTCCCGCTCCAAATACGAAAACCTCATATCGAAAGATATGAGTTTTTTCGCCTGAAGTATTTGTGTTTCAAGAGCGTGAAATAACAACCCAGCTGGTAGAGCACAACCTTGCCAGGGTTTGGGCCGTCTCCTCAGAGAAAGCCGCCACTTTACTACTTAACCAGATTCGGCGGTCTTTCCAGCACTCAAGGCTTCGAAACCTCCCAATAGTTGTTTTCCTCCAGAAAAAATTTAGACGCCGCCAAAGCCTTGGCCGCACTCGTGTCATTACCATGAAATTCAGGGCTGCTGATCAGGGGTAACATGGATAAATCAAGGCTCAATAGTCTCTGGCTTTTGTCTTTTTTTCGTTCCTTGCGCACGATATCAGGGAGTACTTTGAAAAAGAGATGTCCAATATGCTTGCTATAACCCTTACCACCTAGAGATAGCTTATAGCCGTCAAAGTCGTTGATCAGGGACATAAGGCTCCTGGCTTCACCTTCTGCTTCACAGAGATCGAAAGTACCGTAGTTGTACCAGGTTGGTTGTACGGTCATCTCTGCAACAGGAGTGTTTCGTTCATTCAGCGTTTCCAATAATTTGTGGGCTAACAGTCCTGCCACTTCAGGGTGAAAGCGGTAATCAATGACTAACCTTGCAGGCTGCCGCTGACATTCAAGCTGGTTGATAAAGTTATCTAGCTCCGCCTCCCGAAATTCACCCATGCGGTCGTAGAGATTATCGAGATCACTAGCCTGACTGTCATCACCGTCGTAGTTTTGAGCTGTCGCCTTACTCAGGGCTTTATAATCCGGTTTACCCAGGGAGGCATAGGCTTGTGTGTATTCAGGGTTGCAATATAAATCGCCTCTGTCATCTTCATGAACATCATGATTGACGAGATCTCCATCTTCATCTTCAACGCAGTTCGTCCAGGCAGGAAGGTTTCTGCCCAGAAGGGTGACTGGCAGGGTGTCAATGTAGGCTTTCAGGTTTGCATAAGCGGCTTGCCGGCTTTCCTCAGAAATTGAGGGGTCACGCACTTTTTCCATCAGTGCATGATACTGCTGACAGGACTCCTCCCGGCAGGCTTTGTGTTGCTGAATCGCCCTGCGGGAAACTGGTTTTTCTTCAGGTTGTTGCTCTGGCGGAAGGAGACTTCTGCCATCGCAAGGGGCCGCCAGAGCACTACCAAAGAGAGCAGGGTGTGTAGTATTGATGGCGGTGTCAGGTTCAGCTTCAGGGTTGCCAGCCTGATCACTGGGATACCGGGATCTGAGCCTCGTCGATTGATCGATCATAAATATACATCCTGCGTTGACCTTTCGAAGTGTTATATCAGCCCCTCTTATCTATAGGTCTAACAGGTGTGTTAGGCAGAGCTGGTGTTTAAGGGGCTTTGTAAAGGGTTAGCTGACTGGCTTTGTTCTTTTGAGATTATGGTGGTGAGTCCAGGGTGTAGGTGAAAGGCGAGATCTGTCGCTGAAAAGCATTGGGCTCAGATGATCGTCTCTGGAATACACAGAAAATAACAGCCAGATGTTCTGAAGAAAAACACAATAACAGGTAGTTGTCCGCGAAAGGTTGGCCCAAAATACCGTAACTAGACAGGAATACTCATTCCTTCATGCGGGATAAGGTATACACTGACTGCACGTTAAAAGTGTGTGACCGTCTTTATGTATAGATTCAAACGTTCCGAGTGTAGTAGCTCCTTTCGTTCTTCATAAGCAAAGCAGAACTTCTAGCTCAACCGTCTTGCAGCGTTGTGGAAACACAGCTTGTAAGGCTCAATTATTTGAAATATAGGATACGATTATGTCTACTACTACCGGTACTGTTAAGTGGTTCAATGACGAGAAAGGTTTTGGTTTCATTCAGCAAGAGAATGGCGGCCCAGACGTTTTCGCTCATTTCCGTCAAATCACCGGTGATGGTTTCAAGAGCCTGACCGAAGGTCAGCGCGTTGAGTTCACCGTCACCCAGGGCCAGAAAGGCCCTCAGGCAGAAGATATCCGTCCTCTGTAAGAGCTGATGTAAGAAACTGAGCTTTCCAGAAGCCGGTATCCCCCTGACGATGCATGCGACGATAGATCGGTATGTATCGTCAGGGGATGCCGGCTTCTGCACATTTGTTATGTACGCAATACCCTTCCCCAGAACACTTATCTCAATATTCCCTTCTTTTATAAGAAGCCCTGTCTGTACGACAGCTAAGCGAGATGCTTCAGTGGCACTTTCTTCAACTGACAACCTTCCGGTGAATGGTCAACGAGAGACGGTTTTGTGACCTTTTGATTGTATGGCATTGGTTGAACCGTGCATTCATAAGTGCCTTTATCGTTAACCCTGAACCCCAGATGTTTAAAGAAATTAATTATTTTGGTATCTGATCGGGGTTCTGTGCATAAGCTCTGGCATTGCATGACTGCTGCTACCTGGGTGGCACACTCAACCAATAATCGTCCCAATCCCTGCCCTTGATACTGTGGTAGCAAAGCAAGGTATTCCATTTCCATTGCTTCTTTTGATGCTGTATCGGCCTGATAGATTAAAGCAACAAACCCTGCCATTTCATGGTTTACGAGAGACGTGAGTTCAAATACCACTGTGCGATAGGTCTGCAGATGGCGTTGTGTGGTGGGTCTGGGAAAAGGTAGCTTAATGCCGAATCCTATAACGGCCCTGTTGAAAGCCGGAAAATAGGAAAATGTATCTACATCAGGCACAGCGACAACACTCATACCAGCGATGCGGGCTTTCTCTGACAATTTTTCGTTGATAGAGAAGTCGGGTATTGCGGCCTGTTTTCGGAATGAGTCAGTTAATGAATGCAGCATGGATCAGGGGTCCCCTGGGGTTGTTTTTTCGCTGCTTAATGGACTCACTACAGAATGAAAAGTGCATGACGGGAATGTTAGAAGGAAGGGGTTTTTGAGAGCGCTCCGCTGCGGGCGCTCATCAGCACGGTGTCATACATTATTTCCCCCGCAGCCACCGTAACAGCTCAGGTAAAGCCTGCTTCAGCCATAGTAGCTGATACGTCATTGTGAGCTTTAACCACCCCACATCCTGATATTTTCTGGCACTGGTTCCCAGTTGGGTGCCGCAGGGTTGAAGTCGTGTACCTTGCTGTCGGGCTTTCCAGACAAAGACATGGTCTTCACCGTAACGTGTATTAGCAGGGTAGCTCCCCAGTGCGATGAAGCGTTCTTTGGCAATACACAGCCCCTGGTCACCATAAGGGCACCCCAATACATTGGAACGAAACTTTGCGCCGCGTTCATTGAGATTTAACCAGCGGGATGTCTTGTCGTAAAACCAAAGGTCGAAGTAGAAGAGTTCCTCGGGGTTTTGTGTGATGGCATACAGCAAACTTTGAATATTGTGCGGGCGGAGAAGGGTGTCGGCATGGAGGAACCACAAGAAGTCGCCAGTCGCTTGCTGGGCACCGGTGTTCATTTGTTTTGCACGACCCTGTTCCGCTTTGCACCAGTGCCATGTGAGGTGTTGCAGGGGTTCCGGCAGTTGCTCAAGCTGGGGTGGGGGTTGTTTGTCCTGAGTGCCTACTATTATCACCTCGCTGCCCTGTGGCAGCAGGTGACACTGGTAGAGTAGCGCAGGCCACTCGGGCTCTTGCGGGCCGAGTGGAATGATCACAGACAAGCGCTGCTGGTTCGGCAGTGTTGAAGTCGTTGATCTTAACGCAGCCGCATCCACAGCTGTTTCTGTTAGGGTTTCTATCAAGGGCTCCATCGCTATTTTTGCAACACTTCCAGGAGTGCTTTCTGCTCCTGACCTAAACTGTCGGCCGGAGAGAGTATCGCCGATTTCAAAGAGCGTCTGCAGTTGCACTGTTTGCTGTCGTGGGGAGTTTCGGCCTGTTGGCTGATATACGAACCCAGCAGTGTTTTGGCCACCTCCAGGCTTTTGCCGTAGAGTGAGATAATCTGCTCAACCGAGGCATGGGCGGATGGGTCGTCCATCCAGCAGTCGTAGTCGGTGGCAATGCCGATGGTCGTGTAGCAAAGCTGGGCTTCACGGGCGAGGAAGGCTTCTGGCACGTTAGTCATACCGATCAGGTCACACTGGACTGCATTTTTCAGAAACAGGCTTTCTGCCTTGGTACCGAGGCGGGGGCCGTCGACGCAGGCGTAGGTTTTATCGAGGTGTAACCCGATACCCGCGTCGTTAGCTGCCTGGGTCAGTTGTTTTGCCTGCTGCTTGCAGCTCGGTAGCGCGGTGGATACATGAGCCACCAAACCATGACCAAAGAAGCTTTTCTCCCGATGGCCTTTCACATGGTCGAAATACTGGCTGACCAGCGACAGCTGTCCGGGAACAATTTCTTCCTGCAGGCTGCCAACGGCCGAAAGCCCGAGTACCCGTGTTGCCCCCAGGCTTTTGAGGGCCCAGATATTCGCCCTGTAGTTAATCTCATGGGGCAGCAGCTGATGACCACTGCCATGGCGCGGCAGGAACAATACCTTTTGTTGGTTATACACCCCTGTGGTGATGGGGCCTGAATGTTCGCCGTAGGGGGTTTCAGTAGTCTGTTCGGTGAGGGTTTCCATCCCGTCCAGACTGTAAATGCCTGTTCCGCCAATAACTGCCAGCATAGTGGTTCCCTGTATTAGTGTTCTTGCGCTTCAGAAGGCAGCGCGTGAAGATGGCTGGGCAGTTGGTCGACCCAGTGTTTGATCTCATCCCGGACTCGACGATAAATCGCCAGCGACTCTTCTTCCGAGTTTGCCGACGCAGCCAGTCGTGGAGGGTCATCAAAGCGATGAAGGATGACCCGCGGCTGCTTCTGTTCCTGCACTTGCTGAGAGTCGACAAACGTCGGGCAGGTTTGATGGGCGTGATCACAGACCGTCACCACATAATCGAATTGTATCTGCGACAAGTCGTTCAGGGTTTGCGACTGATGCTGGCTGATATCAATGCCCGCTTCCTGCATCACTCGTACCGCAGAAGTGTTGAGCCCGTGGGCTTCAATGCCTGCGGAGAAGCTTTCATAGTTCGCGGGCAGCAGGGTTTTCGCCCAGCCTTCCGCCATCTGGCTGCGGCAGGAGTTGCCTGTGCAGAGAAACAGTATCCGTGTTTTATTCATTGGTCAGTCCTTTAAAAAAACTTTCACCACAGAGACACAAAGACACAGAGAAAAGCTATTAATAAAAGCAAAAGCTCTGAATTTAAAGGCTTTTGCTTTTCCTCTGTGGCTTTGTGTCTCTGTGGTTAACAAAGGCCTATAGCTCGCTGCAGGAGGAGCCAAAGGCAAAGCAGCTATAGCATCGGTGGTGCTTCATGCTGATGCTTTCACTCAGACTTTCCTGAAGGTTGCTGCCCAGGTTGTACTCATCATCGTCGTCCACCAGGGTGCAGGCATACACCTGCATCTGCCCATTCTGTTTCACCATCATTTTGGAAAACGCACACATAAACTGACGACGACTCTCTTCCGTCTGGTAGCGGGTCATGCAGTCTGTGCTGACATGGGGCACGTCGGGCAGGGAGCCGGGGGGCAGAAAGTCAGGGAAGGCCACCTGCTTCAAATGGGTTGGCAGGCCGTTGAGTGCAAACAAATCCCTGAACGACTGTTCCACCTCGGGCGTGTTCTCGTCCTTCTCATGGTGACGTGCGACTGAGACTGCAAAGCCTTTCTGGTGCAGGCGCTTTAACCCGCTGAGGGCTGAGGCAAAGCTGTTATCTCCACGGCCTGCGTCGTGCTGTTCTGCTGTGGGGTAATCCAGACTCACCCGCAGTGCGATGGTGTGGGGGTTATCCTGTAGCGGCTCCAGCTCGTGAAGTCGTTTAATCATCGGACTGGTACCGTTGGTTAACACCAGGCAGGGGCGGTGCTGGGAGGCGTAATCCAGAATGCGGATAATATCTTTAATAACGAAGGGTTCACCGCCGGTAAACGAGAACTGCTCAACACCCATCGCCAGAGCTTCATCGATGTAAGGTTTGACCTCGGCCAGAGTCGGAGCGTCCAGTCGTTTACTGGAGGGGTTGGAACCTTCCAGACAGAAACTGCAGGCGAGGTTACAGCGGGTGCCGGTATGAAACCAGAGCTCCCGCAGCTGGTGGGGTTGAATATAACCCCGGGGGCTGCCGTCCGGGGTTTGGTGCCAGTCCTGGCTTTTCGATTCTTCCGTGATGTCGGTCAGCAGCATGAGCCTTCGCTTCCTGTGCTGGTGTTGTTGGACGAGGAGGAAGAGAAGGGCAGTGCTGTGCCGCAACCTTCGAAGATGCCGTAGTGGGTGCTGAAGTCACCAATAAAGTCGAAGTGCTCATGGAAACGGGTGTCGTGCAGCATCTGCCAGGTGTTGCCGCATACCGGGAACACCTTGCCTTTGGGTATGGGGTGATGGCCGTCCAGCTGGAAGGTGTGAGGGTGGTGATCAATAGTGCCTTTGTAGACAACCGCCTGTCCGTAATCTTCGCAGTGGGTTTCCAGTTCGGGCAGTTTGAACAGGCGATAGGTGGCGGAAAAGAACTTGATATCGCCAACCTTCTCTTCGATGGCCTTGTTGTTGATGGTGATGGGCTTGTCTTCCACCAGTCTTGGGTCGGCGAAACCGGCTTTTTTGGCCAGGTTCACAAAGTCATTCCAGTAGAGGGCGCCGCTCAGGCATTCGCCGTACAGAACCGGGTCATCAACCAGCTCGGCTGGCACACGACGGTCGGAGTACACGTCTGAGAAATACAGTTCACCACCTTGTTTCAGCATGCGCCAGGCTTCACGCAGCACGGCTTCTTTATCAGGCGACAGGTTGATCACACAGTTGGATACAATCATATCGAAGCTGTTGTCTTCCAGGTTCAGCTCATCGAGTTTCTCGATATAACCTTTATGGAATTCGGTATTGGCTTTGGCGTAGCCGAACTTCTCGCGATGGTACTCCACATGGCGGTTGGCAATGGCCAGCTGTTCATCGGTCATGTCGACGCCCACCACATAACCCTCTTCACCCACCATCTGGGCGAGGGCATAGCAGTCACGGCCAGAGCCGGAACCCAGGTCCAGAATCTTCGCGCCCTGTAACTGTTCCGGGCATACCAGGCCACAGCCGTAGTAATGGCTGAGCACTTCTTCATGAATCGCCGAGAGCGCTTTTTTCAGATGGTTGGGCATGGCAGTGTCGGTGCAGCAAGCGTTGGTCTGCAGGTCGTCGCTGCCCTGAAGGGTCTTGCCGTAGTAGTCCTGTACAGCTTCATGCATGGAGAAGGGTTCCTTTTAACGTTTCTATTAAGTGTTATGGAGTTTGTAGAAACACAGATTCGATATGTTTCGCCAGCGCCTGCCGCGCAGGACGAGGGTCTTTTTTCAGTACGGTCAGCACCCGGAGAAGATCATCCCGATGGTCAATATCATCACCGGGCAGGGCATAACCCACTGATAAACCATTTTTATCACAAAGGTCAGCCAAAGCTGTGCCCAGGGCGTCAGTGCTCCAGGGCAGTGAGGCAAGGTCAGGCCAGGGCGTTCGATTGCCCATCAGCACCACACCACCATCACTGGCTTTGTTGAAGACTGTGTCGCAGGTTTGCAGTCTAAGGGCCGCTTCTGAGAGGTGGGTGAGCTTGAGAGTAGGGGAGTCACTGCCCATAAAGATCAGATGCTTATATCCCCAGCGCCGGAGTTCACTATCAAGTTGATTTAACCGCTCCCCAAGGTTGCCAGAACACTGGGGCAGTACCAGAACATTATTGTCTGGCAGCAGTTTCATAGCCCACTCTGCATCGTCTTCGTGAGAGGGCGCAATAACGATAGTGCCGGGCCAGTCGGTCAGGTCTTCCAGGGAACAGGCCAGCAGCAGCCGGGCTACGGCCAGGGCCTGTTCAGCCCCGACTTGGGCGGCAATACGTTGTTTACCCTGGTGCAGCAAAGGTCTTTTGCAAACAAGCACCAGTGTCGTGTTTTGGGGTGAGGTGTGTTGTTGGCCCATCGTATTTTGGTTCTGTTGTTATTTTTATTGGTGAGCTGCTCATATATACGGCATAGGCTGCCATTTGGATGCGCTAAATTGAATAGTTATTTATTTTTTTTGTGAGAAATACCCAGCTTTAGGAGAGGCTGCACTTCGTTTTATCGTAAACAGTCAAACAACCCTTTCATGGTTTGGCAGTGACCGGGTATCCTGGCACCGTAATATTCCAACAGTTCAGTAAGTCTGAGCCATGCCGCACCTCGAAGACTTGGTAGGAAATAAATGCCCCAGAATCGGGGCATAAAGTGAGCATGAAATATAGTGGGAGTTATTGGCTTTAATCGACGTCCGAAAAAATTGGGTTATCAACTACAGTAGGGGGCTCTGCGGGGTACCTGGCGGAGAGTTCAAAGTCGTCTGGTGATGTTTCAAATTCGTATTTGCTATTTTTCCAGCGATTGATGCGATTTGCTGCTCCATTCCAGATTGATCTGGTTAAACTCTTCTTACCTTTCATATATCTGTATAGCTCAATGCCCCCATAAACTATTCCGGTGGTTGCTGCGGCTGCTATAACCGTCGCTGGAGTTGCTATTCCCAGAGCGATCTCAAGTACTGGTGCGCCCTCTGCTACAGAGGTAGCAATAGTTGTAGGTGTAACCGTTGTTTGGGTTATGAGTGAAGACGTTATAACAGAGTTTGGCAGCGCAGTCGTTAATGGTGCAGATGCAGAGACAGACAGAGCACTGGTTGAAGCAATAGCGGTAGTGGTCGGAGAGATCAGTGCGCTTGAAGAGCCGATTACCCCTGTCGTCAATGGTGTAGACACCGAGGCAGACAGAGCACCGGTTGATGCAATAGCGGTAGTGGTTGGAGAGATCAGTGCGCTTGAAGAGCCGATTATCCCTGTCGTCAATGGTGTAGACACCGAGGCAGTCAGAGCACCGGTTGATGCCATAGCGGTAGTGGTTGGAGAGATCAGTGCGCTTGAAGAACCGATTACCCCTGTCGTCAATGGTGTAGACACCGAGGCAGTCAGAGCACCGGTTGATGCCATAGCGGTAGTGGTTGGAGAGATCAGTGCGCTTGAAGAGCCGATTACCCCTGTCGTCAATGGTGTAGACACCGAGGCAGACAGAGCACCGGTTGATGCCATAGCGGTAGTGGTTGGAGAGACCAGCGCGCTTGAAGAGCCGATTACCCCTGTCGTCAATGGTGTAGACACCGAGGCAGACAGAGCACCGGTTGATGCAATAGCGGTAGTGGTTGGAGAGACCAGCGCGCTTGAAGAGCCGATTACCCCTGTCGTCAATGGTGTAGACACCGAGGCAGACAGAGCACCGGTTGATGCCATAGCGGTAGTGGTTGGAGAGACCAGTGCGCTTGAAGAGCCGATTACCCCTGTCGTCAATGGTGTAGACACCGAGGCAGACAGAGCACCGGTTGATGCCATAGCGGTAGTGGTTGGAGAGACAGTGCGCTTGAAGAGCCGATTACCCCTGTCGTCAATGGTGTAGGCACCGAGGCAGACAGAGCACCGGTTGATGCCATAGCGGTAGTGGTTGGAGAGACCAGTGCGCTTGAAGAGCCGATTACCCCTGTCGTCAATGGTGTAGACACCGAGGCAGACAGAGCACCGGTTGATGCCATAGCGGTAGTGGTTGGAGAGATCAGTGCGCTTGAAGAGCCGATTACCCCTGTCGTCAATGGTGTAGACACCGAGGCAGACAGAGCACCGGTTGATGCCATAGCGGTAGTGGTTGGGGAGATCAGTGCGCTTGAAGAGCCGATTACCCCTGTCGACAATGGTGTAGACACCGAGGTAGACAGAGCACCGGTTGATGCAATAGCGGTAGTGGTTGGAGAGATCAGTGCGCTTGAAGAGCCGATTACCCCTGTCGTCAATGGTGTAGACACCGAGGCAGACAGAGCACCGGTTGATGCAATAGCGGTAGTGGTTGGAGAGATCAGTGCGCTTGAAGAGCCGATTACACCTGTCGACAATGGTGTGGACACCGAGGCAGACAGAGCACCGGTTGATGCAATAGCGGTAGTGGTTGGGGAGACCAGTGCGCTTGATGAACCTGTTACCCCTGTCGTCAATGGTGCCGAGATTGAGGTAGGCAGGACGCTGCTGGCTGATGGTGTAAAGGGGGAGGTCGAAGAACTGCTAGGTCTAAAGATTGATCCAATAACATTGGATATTTCACCTGAGCCCGTACCTTCAATGCCATCAGCGATACTATCTCCACTGCCGCTTCCTGAAAAGGGCGTGAGTAGGGGACTGCCGGAAATAGCCTTAGCCAGGGATAGAGTCGATAGAAGTACTTTACTGAGACCACTTACCAGGGAATTCTGCCCCCTAAAAGATGAACCTCGTCTTTGATGTTTGTGAACTGTTAAGGTATTCACACCTGCATGGGGCTCATGGTCAATGACTTCAAACTGTTCCGTCAGGAAATGGCCTCGTGTAGGAAGGTGACGGTGAGATGTCATGATTTTAATGTTCTTAAGTGTGAAATGTTCCCTTTGGAGAGCATCTGTACTTTGACTGGATATGACGGGCTCCCAGTCCTTTACGAAATGTTCATCCTGAATCTCAGTAGAAAACTGCAGATCAGATAGAAGGCAGCGGGCATTTACATCCTTCAAGATAGCCGCAGACTCACTCAAAAGGTTTGAGCTGACATTTATTTTGGGGAGGGAATCTAAATTATGGGTTACACCTAACATTTGAATGGTGGTGCCCTCAGGAATATGAATAGCTCTGGATAGGGTGAGCTCCCCATTATTGCCGCTGACCAATACCAGAATGCTTGAGGGTTTTGAGGTATCTTGCAGAGCATCAACCAGTGGGCTGAAAGTAGTGTGGGCATCGATATAAACAACTTTTTCCAGCTCTGGTTGTTTAAATATATCCCTGGCATTCATAACCGTTCCCGCTAGCCGCGACAATCGTTCAACAGCGGTATCTCTTTTGTCAATTTTCTGGTCAGGCCATTGAGCGGGATGCAGGCTCTTTCGGGGAAGGATCCGTAACCGTGATGGTGATATTTTATTATCTGCTTGTATGGATGCCTGAGGTTGGTGCATCCCCATTGGTAGTCTCCAGTCGCTATTTTTATCAGCATGAACCACGAAAGAAAGTATAAAAAGGGCGCATGTTAAAGCTAGTTGAAGCAGGGGGGGGATAAAATGCCAGATTTCAATTTTCAGGCGACTATTCATTTGTTTCTTTATACCTCTAAATGGTTGCTGTTGTTTGCCCTGTTCACAATAAATGTGGATTGAGCCAATACGGAGCTTCCTGATCTCACAGGCTCTCTTCCGAGAATATGTAGGTCATAAAAAATCGCTTCCCGCCCTGGTAGCTAGAAAGATATTTCGTTGTCACACCTTTAAAGAACCATTGATCCAGCGTTTTAGTTCACTGTGATAAGCGTTGACCGAGCAGTCCTTTGCGGATTTCCCGAAAAAGGTTTCATCCATTTTCGAAATGCCTGATAGCTGACCTGTTGTGTCGGCTTCTATGACGGCCGTCAGGCGACGGCGAAGAAAGAGCGATGTTTTCAGAGAGGCATCACATTCAGCTGCCGCCAGACGCGAAGTGTTTCCTCCACCTATGCAGGCAAGATAAGCATCCAGTTTCTTGCGAATAAGAAGATACGCCAGGGGTGTCAGAATTTAGTGTAACGATAACGTGATGGCCAGCGTTCTGGCCCCGTCACGTCATGGGCTTGCTAGAGTAATAAGGTCATAGTGGGTGTTGATCGAAATATTATTTGAGACGATCGAGAGGTCTGTTGTTTTCTTTAGTTTCTGGCTCCTCAGGGCATGGATGCATGGTGTTTTCTTGCCGGCGGGCTGCTGAGAGGGCTGTGCTTTGAGGGATTTCAGGAACATTTGAAATTGAATCTTCTGCATGACGATGGTACCAATGCTACGACAGAAACGAGAATCTGTAATTGTAGTTCAAACTTCCAATGATTTTTGTTAACAGCGTCTTTGGGGGCCTATAAACCAGCTCCCCACTCCGGCATCTGCTGCTCATGCTTCAAATGCAGCCGTTGCTGGACAGATTGTGACTGGGCTCACCAGATCAAACTGCTGGTTGACACGCGATTCCCCCAGGCTGATTCCCTACGCCTCGTCATCGGCAACCTGAACACGCATAACCCCGCCTTTCTCTAAAAGGCCATTGAACCCGAAGAGGCACATCGCTAAGCCAATAAGCCGGAAATTTTTACACCCAGGCACGGAAGCTGGCTCAAAATGGCTGAAATGAACTAAGCATTATCAGTCGTCAATGCCTTAACAGGCGTATACCAGACCAGGCCACCTTTAAGTCAGAAATTGAAGCATGGGAATCTCAGCGTAATGCTGTAGAGAGAGATGGATTGAGCTCAATTGTTGACTCTTGTCATCAGGGTGTACATCTGCTGTCTTCTTTCTTGACTTACTCTGTCGGTCGCTGAATCCTGGCCTTATTCCTCTATGTATACGAGATAGATAGCCCTGATGCAGCAAGTTGGTATTTATGAACAGCTGATCACAC
This sequence comes from Sansalvadorimonas sp., assembly GCA_965221135.1. Taxonomy (GTDB): domain Bacteria; phylum Pseudomonadota; class Gammaproteobacteria; order Pseudomonadales; family Endozoicomonadaceae; genus Sansalvadorimonas. The sequence continues at coordinate 8,364 of CBDCRZ010000101.1, read as the reverse complement.
AGTTGGTTTCATCACATATTGATCGCGACACCTTTTATGTTGGTGAGCGGAATCTTGAAGCAGCAGAGGCGTCTGTTTGGTTGTCTCGTTTTTTGGGATTTATTCTGGAAAAAGCTATTGGGGCTTTGCCTTCGGGGGCTGATCAGCTGAGTCGTCAGATTGGATTAGCCAATGAAACTCTTCTTTGGCTCAAAGACCATCTCAAGGATGGGGACTTCATCCAGGAGAATTTACTGGATAGCCAGGGTCGAATTTTGACTGCTCTCTATACACTGGAAAACCCTATTTCTGCCAACCTCAAGCAGTATGTCAGTGATGTCTTTCCCCTGACAGGGCTTACCCAGAGTGAACTTTTCTGTGGCAGTAATGCCGGATTGTCTCTTGAGTCTGAGTTGAAGCGGGAAATCCTCTCGTCCGACAAAATCTACTGGCTTGTGTCTTTCATTAAATGGGCGGGCATTCGCATATTTCGCAATGAGTTGGAGGAGTTCACCCGAAGTGGGCGAGAGCTGAAAATCATTACAACCTCTTATATGGGTGCAACGGATGCGCGAGCAGTGGAGTTTCTGGCGAGCCTCCCCAATACGCAGGTTAAGTTAAGCTATAACACCCAGCGTGAACGTCTTCATGCCAAGAGCTATATGTTTACTCGCAATACGGGCTTTCATACCGGGTATGTGGGTTCGTCAAATCTCTCGCACTCAGCCTTAACCAATGGCCTGGAGTGGAACCTGAAAATTACCTCTCAGGAAATTCCACATATTATCGAGAGGTCGCTCAATACATTTGAAGCCTATTGGGCATCCAGTGACTTTGAGGTTTTCGATGGTAATACGCAGAGTAAAGAAAGGCTGACGGCGGCATTGAAAGAGGCCAGAGGTATCGCGGAGCCTCAAGGGAGTTATTTCCATGATATCAGCCCATACCCCCACCAGAAGGAGATCCTTGAGCAGTTATCTGTTGAGCGTCAAAGCCATGGTCGCCACCGTAACCTGGTTGTAGCGGCTACAGGTACTGGGAAAACGTTAATTTCTGCTTTTGACTTCAAGCGGTTTCTCAAAATTAAACCCGGCGCTAAGTTTTTGTTCATTGCGCATCGTGAAGAGATTCTGCGACAGGCACAGTCTGCCTACCGGGCCGTGCTGCGCAATCAGTTTGGTGAGTTGTGGACAGGAGGCTACACACCAGACCATTATCGGCAGTTGTTTGTGTCTATCCAGACGCTCAATAACCAAATAGAGAAGCTGAAGCTTTCTGCCGATTATTACGATTACATTGTTATTGATGAAGTTCATCACATTGCAGCGAACAGTTACCGTAAGGCTATTGACTACTTCACACCCAGTATTTTTCTTGGATTAACCGCTACACCAGAGCGCCATGATGGTTCGGATATATTGTCTGATTTTTGCGGCGTGATTGCTGCTGAAATCAGGTTGCCGGAAGCCATTGGTCGCAGGCACCTCTGCCCATTCCAATACTTTGGGGTAGACGATGATACCGATTTGAGTTCAGTAAGTTGGAAGCAGGGGCGATACGATATTGCTCAGCTCACCAATATCTACACGAATAATGATCTTCGCGTTACAAAAATCCTGCAGAGCCTTGAGGAAATCATAACCGACACCTCACGCATGAAGGCGCTGGCCTTTTGTGTAAGTCGTGACCATGCGAAGTACATGTGTCAGAAGCTGCTGTTGAAAGGGTTCAAATGTGATGTTTTAACCAGCGAGAACAGTAGTGAACGGCGCCAGAAACAGCAAGCTATACGAACCGGAGAGATAAATATTCTCTTCGTCGTTGATATCTTCAATGAGGGTGTGGATATACCGGAAATTGATACTTTGCTGTTTTTGCGTCCGACCGAAAGCTTAACCATATTTCTTCAGCAGTTAGGGCGGGGGCTTCGTCTGGCAGATGATAAAGAGTGCTGTACGATTCTCGACTTTGTAGGTAATGCACACCCAGAGTATGATTTTTCCCATAAGTTCAGCGCGCTGGTGGGTAAAACGAATCAAGCGATTTCCGATGAGGTCAAACAAGGCTTTCCTCATGCGCCATTAGGGTGTCGCATTGAACTCTCAAAGCGTACACAAGAGTTGGTGCTGAACAATATTCGCCAGTCACTGTTAACACGAAAGCGTTTGTTGCAGCTTATAAACCAGTTTCCACATCAGTCTACGCTTGAACTCTCGTTGGCAAGTTTCCTTAAAGTTCATCCGCATATAGCGATAGAAGATATTTATAAACGTGGCTGCTGGGCTGGTTTAGTGGCTGACTCGGGCGCCAATAGCAGCCAGGCAATGATTGATGAAGATCTATTAAAAGCTTTAGAAAGAGCCATCAAAACACGTCTTCTGGTTTGTGACTCTAACAGAAGGCAATTTGACTATTTGAATTACCTGAAGGCGCTTTGTCATAACGGTTTTGAGTTAACAGAAGGCAATGACTCAAGAATGGCTTTAATGTGCCATTATGACTTTCGCCAAAAAGATGGAATCTCTGCAGGTTTTATCACTCTGTCTGAAAGTTTGAAGGCTCTCAACCATTCGGCTGTGAAAGATGAAATTCGTGATGTAGTCGCGTTCCAAATGAATCGCGTACATCATCTGCAGCAGCGCATGCCCGACATGCCTGAAAACCCATTGCAGCTTCATGCACGTTATACACGTGAGCAAATTCTTGTGGGCTTTGGTGCCACTACGTATCAAAAACAGGCACCAGCAAGGGAAGGTGTTCTGGAGCTTAAGGCCGACAACGTTGAAATTTTGTTTGTCACGTTAAACAAGAACGACAAGCAATTTTCTCCAACAACCCGATATCACGATTACGCCATCAGTGAGTGGTCATTCCATTGGCAATCCCAGAATATGGCGCGGCCCGACAGAGGCAAAGGGCTGAGTTATGTTCAGCACCAGAAGACAGGTAAACGACTTTTCCTTTTTGTTCGTGAACAAAGCAAGGATGAATATGGGAGAACGATGGGGTTCGTGAACTTTGGCGAAGTATCTTATGTATCACATACAGGTAAGCAGCCTATGAATATTAGCTGGAGGCTGCATCATAAAATGCCGTCCTTTATGTGGAAGGAGGCTGCGAAGCTAGCTGTTGGTTAAGAATTTAACCCCACTCCGGCATCTGCTGCTCATGCTTGAAATGCAGCCTTTGCCGGACTCCCCCCTCAAACACATCATCCAGTGCCCGGTTCTGAATACCCGGCACTGAAACCGTCGCTTCGATATAGAAACGGGTCTCATGCTGGCTCTCAGCATAAACCCGCTCCCCCACGCAAGTATCAGCCAAAGGTGAGAAGTTAAAGTGGCCACTGTGACTTATGGCACTATATTGGAGAGTCTTTTGGAAGAGGGGCTCTCCATGAATGCGTTTAAGGTTTTCAAGCATGGATACAGGTTTGTATCCCGTATATTCAAAAAGAATTTTGTGCTGCCGGTACTTTTATCTCTTATATTTTCTTCATTTATCCAGGCTGGGGAAACCAGAGACCTGCTTAATGCTTGTTACCTTGGGGATCTGAGTACCCTCAGTGCCTGGGTGGAACAACAAAATGCGCGGAGTAGATATGTAAATTTTAGCGCTATGGGGCCTTATGAGGGTTGTTCCACACCCGTTAGCTGTTTGATGATTGCAGCATCTCAAGGCAACCTGGAGGTTGTCGATTACCTCGTTCCGAAAGTCAATATTGCACAAAGGACACTCAAGAGTGAGACCGTCCTGCACTTTGCGGCAAGTTCCGGAAAAATCGAAGTTGTTAAAAAGCTGGTTGAAAATTTTGCGGACGTGAATCTTAAGAGCGTTGACGGTAATACACCGTTACATCTGGCGATTAGCAGTAAGACTGAGAATGCAGAAGACGTGGCGCTTTATATGCTTGAACAGCATGCGGATGTTTTTCTGCGGAATATTGCCGGGGAAACCCCTCTGCATCTGGCAGCAGGTCAGGGCTTTCAGAGGCTTGTGGAGAAACTGCTGGAGATGGGGGTTAATCCGAATATTGAAAATATAAATGGTTCTATGGCTCTTCATTATGCAGCTTATGGTGGGAGCCTTGAAATTGTGAAATTGCTATTGGCCAGGCCGGTCAATGTGAATAAAGGCAATTGTTTTGGTACCACTCCTCTGATAATGGCATCAGCAATGGGGCATCTGGAAGTTGTGCGCGAACTGATGGATGCGAAGGCTGACCCTGCTAAAGTGGGTTTTCCCGGCACGGCTATTCTGGCGGCAGCTGTGAATAATCGGGGTGATGTGATCAGGCTGCTTGCCGCTAAAGGGGCGAATGTGAATGTCAGCGGCAAAGGAGCTTTTCAGCCTATTCATGTAGCCGCTGAGTCAGATAATCTGGATGCAGTAAAAGCTTTACTGGAAAGCTCTGCAAAGGTTGACGGTGGGTATCAAACCTTCACTCCTTTGTATTTTGCTTCCAAAGAAGGTAATGCAGAGGTGATCAGTTATCTGCTTCAGAAAGGAGCATCTCCTGAGAGTGCCCACAGCACTATTCCCACAGCGCTCCAGTGGGCGGCTTACCGTCATAAGCCTGAAGCCATAAAAGTGCTTTGCAACGGCGGTGCTGATGTAAACAGGCGTTTGTTCAGAAGAAAACAGACACCCCTCTTCATTGCTGCCAATGAGGGAGAAACTGAAATTACTGACGTGTTACTCCAGAAAAAAGCGGATCCGCGGATAAAAGCGGTGATAAACCCTTTCTTCCATTGCTCTCCCATGGAAGTGGCAATTTTTAAAGGTCACAAAGAAACCCTGGCTCATCTTGCTAAGGATCCGCGCTCTCGGGAAGCAGTGGGGGTGCTGGGAAGAATGGCAGCGCTAATGCGAGGCTTTCACTTGAGCCCTCCTGAAGAGCATGCAGGAGAAAGTTATAATTGGAGAAATTATAGAAACAGCCCCGTCCAGAGAGCTCCTGATGATGAGTTGTTACCGATGGTTGTCCCGACTATATCATCGCCTAAGGGTGTCATATATAAGCCGACCGATGTTTAGTGTGGCTGCGAACATCAGGGGAGAATGTGTTGTGGACGGACACCAGTGCAAACGTTTGAGGATGGCAGGAAAATCTGTAAAGAGAAGCAAATAGCCTGAGCCTGATCTGACGACACATACGACGAAAAGCCGGTAATTGTCAGATCAGGCCCCGACTTCTACACTTTATTCTAAGGTTCACGGCAGCAGCTGACTATGGTGGATAGTTGTCAGTTAAAGATTGAGTTATTCACCATACTACAGCCCCCACTCCGGCATCTGCTGCTCATGCTTCAAATGCAGCCGTTGCCGGACTACCCCCTCAAACACGTCATCCAGTGTCCGGTTCTGAATACCTGGGAGTGAAGCCGTCGCTTCGGTATAGAACCGTGACTCATGCTGGCTCTCGGCGTACCCACGCTCCCACCATTCCAGTATCCGGTCTTTTGATGAGAGAAGCAGTTCGCCCGCGGGCAGTTTGTTGCTCTTCTGGCCATTCGCCTTATCTGTAGCAGGCATCAGGTTCCAGAGGTCGTTGTTAAACCAGTTGGCGTAGGGGAAGCAGTGGTCGATCTCATACTTTTTGCGGGCCAGAGAGTCGCCTGTCCAGACGCAGTCGGGGGCTGTATTGCCATTGCGCATGGCTTCTACAATGTTGCGAACTTCGCTGGTGGAACGGGCATCATTCTGCCAGCTCAGGGCGTCATGTAATTCCCCAATACCAATGTCCTCGCCCTGTTTGCGATGGTAACCCATCATCACCTGACACCACTCATTATTAATGGCGGGTTCAATCCAGCAGGCGTAGTGAGTCATGGCATCCCATAAATGCGTAGGTACTTGAAACTCGCCAAAGGCTGACAGGAAGGGGATGTCCAGCGTAAGGTCACCGCTCTGCCGCACAGGCAGGCTGGCACAGGGGAAGACTTTCTCCTGATTGCCGGGAAGGGTAAGGAAGTGAGCGGGCATGTTTTTGATGGTGTTTCGGGCATCCCGCAATGCTTTAACCAGTATCTGGGCTCGTTGGCCTGTTAAGGTCGCACCGAAACGAAGATCGTGCCCGATACTTCCCAGAGCCATAAAGTTCTCTTTGGCAAAACCACAACCCTGATTGCCCGGTTGCTGTCGGTAGTTGTTATCCAGCAATAGCGTTTTGTAGATTTTTACCCAATAGAGCGCCACCAGACCAAAGGGCAGAGTGACAAACTGTTCATCTCTTTTTAAAACCGCTCCACGACAGCTGTCTGCAATGCGTACCAGAACACGCAACAGTGCTAGCTTGTAGGTGGAGGATTTGTCGTCCAGCAGAATGAGATGGCGCAGAAGGGGAAGAGCGCCGGTGCCATCATCGGGAGACTGAAATACCACATGGCTCCAGCTCACATCTGTACGACTCATCGCATCGGATGATGTTCCAAAGTCCAGCGTTTCAAGGGCATGGGTGCGTCCCAGAGCCAGAAGTTCATCGTTGTGAACCTCTGCCATTGGCCGATCTGCAGGGGCCGTGCCATGGCGAAGTGTTATCACCATTCGGCCGCCGGGTTTCAAAAGGCAGGCCAGCTTGCGGAATGCTCGCTGGCGGTCTTCCGGGTTCAGCAGGTGCATAAAGACGGCACTGACCAGTATAAAGTCAAACCGGTAGTTCAGAGTCAACGTATTTGGCAGGCCGGGAAGGGCATCATCCAGCCACTGAACAGGAAGGTGTTTATACTGCTCTTGTGCTTTTTCACGTAACCCTGCAGCTGGTTCTACGGCAATGACATCAAATCCAAGGCTGCACAGCCATGCGGCATCGCGGCCGGAACCCGCTCCAACATCCAGTGCCAGTCCCGACTCAGGTAACAACCCTTTCCATGCAGAATGCACGTCAGAGGCAGACAATGCCTGATATTGTGCTAAAAAAGTGTCTGCCTGGCTGGAATAGTGGGCGATGATCCTGCGTTTTGATGAGGTGGAGGCTCTTGTGGAAGAATCTGGCTCTGACATCCCTGCAGGCTCTTAAACGACAATTCTCACATTTTGTCTGAAATTTTCGGGTATGGGAACGGCATGGAGTTAAGAATGAATCCTCATCCTTGCTGCAGAAAGCCCTTATACCCCACGCATCGCTACAGGCGTAGCATGTTGAATTTTACGTATCTCTCACATTGACGGGTTCGCTATGGGTTTTCGCTTCCGACGTTCTATAAAATTGGCACCGGGCCTGCGCCTGAATGTTTCCAAATCTGGCGTCAGCATGAGCGCCGGTTTACGCGGGGCTTCTGTGTCTATGGGTAAAAATGGTGTGTATGGCAATGTTGGGGTGCCAGGTACCGGGGTGTCTTACCGCAAGCGGTTGGACAGTTCTTCGGGTGGTTCTCGATATTCTGATGGTGCGCGATCATCTGCCAGCTCTCTGGCGGCCTATCGTGATTTTAGTGAGGTGTGCCTTAAGCTCAAGGGTGACCTGAGATGCAAGTTGTGTGACGAGAATCATGAACCTTTACCTTCGGCGGAAGACAGGTATCTGCGTCGTGAATACCGCTCCGATATTATTGCTGCGCTGAATGGTTTATGTGAAGAGTGTAATGAACCTCTTGAAGCGATTCAGTCGCTGCACCTGCATACGCCATCCCCTGCTGATTCATGGATGACCCTGGATTTTTATCCTGCCTTTGAAGGGGCGGTCCCTGAGCCGCCCTCCTATGAAGTTATTAGCTGGGTGGATTACTTATTTTACTGGCGTAAAGGTCAGAAAAAGGTAAGGAATCAGGAGCGGGAAACCCGCTATCACAAAAGGCTGGAAGACTGGCAACAGAGTGTTGATCAGTATGAGGCAGAGCAACAGGCACAGTGGGATGCACGCCTGAGCACACATGAAAGCCAGGAAGAGTTTCTGGAAAAGATGATTGGGCGCATCGACTGGCCTCGTGAAACCCAGGTGTGTTTCAAGTTGAGTGAAGACCAGAAGACCGTATGGCTCGATACAGACCTGCCGGAAATTGAAGATATGCCCGGCGAAACCTTTCGTGTTGTAGAGCGGGGGTTACGTCTGAAGGCGCAGCCGTTCAGTGCTACCCAGCTGCGGGTGAACTACCTCCGCCATGTGCATGGCGTTGGTTTCCGCCTTATTGGTGAGGTGTTCCGCGCACTACCCGTAGAGCGGGTGGTGTTCTCAGGCTTTACCCAGCGCAGCGATGCTGCAACCGGTCATATTCAGGATGATTACCTGTACTCCGTTCAGGTGGAGCGGGCAGACTGGAGCAACATTAATTTTGGGAACCTTTCCAGCCTTTGTTTGGCCGAGGTGATGAACAGCTTCACACTGCGCCGGAATATGACCAAAACCGGTATATTCCAGGCAGTGGAGCCCTTTACAGATACGGAAGA
>CBDCRZ010000100.1:350000-1276065 GCA_965221135.1 Sansalvadorimonas sp. | reverse complement strand
GTCATTCACCGGTGACAGGTGCCAGATGTGTTTTGGGTTAAGTAGTGCCTGAGTATTAGCAGTCAGGTGCCGGGTTTGCGGCTGCCAATCCAGAGGCGCATGCAGCAGGCGTAATCGAGAGGCTATATCTTTTCCTGATGGGGAGAATACTGGGTGGGCCAAAAGGTTTTCCAGCTGACGACGGGTGAGAGGCATGGCACTATGAAGCAGCTTGCACAGGCGCACCATTGGCTCGAGGGTGGGTGTTTGCGTGTGTATAATCTCAGGTATAGAAAACCCCAGAGCTATACCCAGGGCGTATTCGTTGCAGGTAATCGGTTTTAGCAGTTGAAAAGCCAGCAGCAGCGGAACAGTGCCGTTGGGCTGCAGCCGGGATAAATGCTGGACGGAATAATCCGGTTGTCTTTCAGGTGCCGGGTACCCCCATTGTTTTGCACATATTTGGGCTCGACGTTCATCACCGCTTTCGCACAGGGCGCTGACAACGTCATGTCCAAAGTCTTGCAGAAGCGGTCTGTTGTCTGCCGTGTCTCTCTTCGCTAATACCATCTCGATAAGTTTTGTCATGTCGAAGGGGTAGCTACTATATAACCCTGCATCCATCTCAGTGAATGACAGCCCCAGAAGCAGCCCAAAGTGCAGAATTGTCTCTTTTGTCAAAACATCCTGCAGGCATTCACCATAGAAGTTAGCTGCGGCCTCAGGGTTTGTGTACATGTCCTCTTTCAGACGATCATTTCGTTGCTTCTGCCACATGTCCAAAGACATAGTCAGTTCGGTAAAGGTATCTCTGCTAAAGCCGCTTGAATGGCTACAAAAGGTTTCAATCCCGGCTTTAATCTTTCTGATGGCGCTTGAAGGGTCACGGTAGGGGCATTCATACACACTGATCAATTTCTCACTGAGATCAGCCCAGAACGCCAATACTTTCGAAAGTTCCAGATACCAGACTGAGCGATGTTCATGCAGAGCTTTTAAGTCAGCATTGGTAATGTCTGATGTTGTAACGTCTTGTAGAGCTTTAAATCCTTTCTGCAAGATGAAAATTGTTTCCAGCTTTTTCTCAAGGAAATCTGGAGTATAGATTGCATCTCTGGTCGTTAGCCTTGCGTTAATAGCAGCGAGATGACGTGGCAGTGTGTGCAGGAACTCTTCTGCCAGTTCTACAGCTCTCTCCAGCTGTCCTTGATCCAGAGCTTTTGACAGATTTGAGACAAATCCCTGAATAGCATCCTGGGCATGAAGCGCAGGGTCATGATTATTCCAGCCAGTAACACAAATACTGCATGAGAGGTTTTTTGCACTGCTATGGAATGATCTGAGTTCCTCCTTGTAATAAACGAAAAAATCGGCCTGCTATAAAGTGCTGCAACATATGCAGACAGCCACTTGCTCTGGAGCAGACGGCGACTTTTCGCTGCATCCAGCAATAAAGGGGTGTATTGCTGTCGTCACCAGCGGTATAAACAGAAGGGCAGGGGTGAGTTTGTCGAAGTTTTAGGCTGCATTCTGGTGTGTGCATCGTCCTGATTCCTACCTGGGAGCTTTGTAAAGCCTGACTCAGAGCAGGGTGCTGTTCACTAACAGGGCTGTTAGCAGGGCTGACATGGTTGGAATGGGGCGGGTTCGTGTGCTCCTTCCCCAGGCTGGGGAAGGAGCTGATTGAGAAGGGCTTTTACTTCACCGGCTTGCCGGTTTGTAACTATTCTACAAACCGCTACAAAACATCTTAAAACCGTCTACTTTTAGTGTGTAAAAAATGTTCATTTTTCTGTATCAAACACAGCCTCTGCATTAACGCCTGCCCCCTTCACCACCGTGCAGGTCATCCTGACCAGGCAGGAGCACATCCAGCTTAAACAGCAGGCCAACCAGTGGCATGCTATGTGGAAATCGGCGTGTGACCGAGAGCAAAAAGCTCTGACCAAAAATTCCGGGCTCACGTTAAAGAATAAGGCTGCTACAGCAGCATTGAATGCCCAGATTGATGAACTGAAATCAGAGCTGGCGCACATGAAGCACCTGCTTTTTGGTCGCAAGTCTGAGAAAACCAGTGCCTCTTCCAAGAAAAGCGGCAATACAACTCGCCCACCTTCACATCGTAAACGAGGCCGCCAGCCCGGGGTTCCCGGTAACGGGCGTAACCTTCACAACAATCTGCCTGTGGTTCATGAGCCAGTGGACCTGCCAGAGGAAGAGCTGCGTTGTGCAGCCTGTCATTGACCTTTCAGGTCATTTTTCAATAGCTCTTGCGATGTGATTGAAGTTGAAGTCAAGGCTCACGTAAGACGGGATTTTATTGATGCTCAGCGTGGCGACCCTGAACTGGAAAAGTGGAGTGCCACCTGGGTGAGCAGGATTGGTCACTTATACCACCTGAACGACCAGCGCCTTAAAGTTCTGGACGACCCTGAGCAGTTTTCAGCTCGACAACTGAAACTTGAGCGTCAGGTAGAGCAGATGGCAACCCGGAGGGATCAGGAACTCAAACGCCCAAAACTGCCAGTCAGAGCAAAATGGTGGCGTTCAGGTGGTTGGTAGAAAGGTTACCAGGCTCCTGGCAAGTCATTCACTCTCAGTGCCTTCATACTGGCTACTCATTTCCTGTTCGTCCATTGCATTTATCACCCGATCAACAAAGGTTCCAAGGCCTGCGACCGAGTCAGTCTCAACATAGGAAATACGTAGCACCTCAAACCCCAGGCTTTTGAGTATGTGATCTATCAAACGGTCTCGCGCTCTTCTTTTTCCAGATTCTTTTGCAAGAAGAAGTTCATCGTTTTCCATTGTATCATCCTGAATATAATGATGGGGGCCATCGACCTCTATACACAAGGTTTTACCCACCAGAATATCAACTGGGAACCCTTCAATATTCACTTCCATAACAATATTTTGGTTTGGCAAAGCATTTTTAACAGCCTGGAACACTCTGTTTTGTAATGCTGAGACCTTCACCTTTTTTTCAGGAGCAGAAAGAGCAGGAGACACATCAATTTCCAAGTTAGAAATGCCTGCCCAGTAAATATATGCAAATCTGTCTTGCCAGTGATGTGAAAGAAGGTCCCTGATATTTTCCCTATCCATTAGCGGCTTAACAAAGATATCGAAACGGGGTGTATCAGGATCATCCTTGACGAGCGGATTTTGTTTTGCACATAAATCCAGAACGGCCAGGTTCCATAAGAAGTCGCCGACGCTATGCTGTAGAGGGCCGCCTGTGTCAATAAAACCAGTCATATCACAAAGACGTTTAACCAGGAAATAGCCAAGCTTCAGCTGGTCGTCTGACAGAGATAAACGGCACAAAGCGTCAAGGGCCATAATGATATCCTGTTCAGTCGGCGATATGTTCATAATGGCTTGAATCGAAGCTTGAACAACATCCTCCCCTATGACGTGTGAGCAATGAGACATCCCACTGGCCACCATGGCCAGAGACTGGGCCGACCACTCTTTGGTGTCGGTCAAATCACGGCTTCCCACCTCTTTGGCCAGCGCCTTCCGGGTCGTGTCGGCGTCGTCCCCCATCACCTGGCTCAGGCCATTGGTCACCATGGCCAGATGCTGAGCTGACCACTCTTTGGTGTTGGTCAAATCACGGCTTCCCACCTCTTTGGCCAGCGCCTTCCGGGTCGTGTCGGCGTCGTCCCCCGTCACCTGGCTCAGGCCATTGGTCACCATGGCCAGATGCTGGGCCGACCACTCTTTGGTGTCGGTCAAATCACGGCTTCCCACCTCTTTGGCCAGCGCCTTCCGGGTCGTGTCGGCGTCGTCCCCCGTCACCTGCCTCAGGCCATTGGTCACCATGGTCAGAGACTGGGCCGACCACTCCCTGGGGCCAGTCAAATCACGCCTCCCCACCTCTTTGGCCAGCGCCTTCCGGGTCGTGTCGGCGTCGTCCCCCGCCACCTGACTCAGGCCATTGGTCACCATGGCCAGATGCTGAGCTGACCACTCTTTGGTGTTGGTCAAATCACGGATTCCCACCTCTTTGGCCAGCGCCTTCCGGGTCGTGTCGGCGTCGTCCCCCGCCACCTGACTCAGGCCATTGGTCACCATGGCCAGATGCTGGGCCGACCACTCTTTGGTGTCGGTCAAATCACGGCTTCCCACCTCTTTGGCCAGCGCCTTCCGGGTCGTGTCGGAGTCGTCCCCCGTCACCTGGCTCAGGCCATTGGTCACCATGGCCAGAGACTGGGCCGACCACTCCCTGGGGGCAGTCAAATCACGCCTCCCCTCCTCTTTGGCCAGCGCCTTCCGGGTCGTGTCGGCGTCGTCCCCCGCCACCTGACTCAGGCCATTGGTCACCATGGCCAGATCTTGCGCTATCCAGCACTTAAGGTCTCCGGCAAGGGCACGCCTCCCCACTTCTTTGGCCAGCGCCTTCCGGGTCGTGTCGGCGTCGTCCCCCGTCCACCTCACCTGGCTCAGGCCATTGGTCACCATGGCCAGATGCTGGGCCGACCACTCTTAAGGTGTCCGGTCAAATCACGCCTCCCCACCTCTTTGGCCAGCGCCTTCCGGGTCGTGTCGGCGTCGTCACCCCTCCACCTGGCTCAGGCCATTGGTCACCATGGCCAGATGCTGGGCCGACCACTCCCTGGGGTCGCAAATCACGCCTCCCCACCTCTTTGGCCAGCGCCTTCCGGGTCGTGTCGGCGTCGTCAAGGTCTCAGGCCATTGGTCACCATGGCCAGAGGCTGGGCGACCACTCTTTGGTGTCGGTCAGATCACGGTTTCCCACCTCTTTGGCCAGCGCCTTCCGGGTCGTGTCGGCGTCGTCCCCCGCCACCTGGCTCAGGCCATTGGTCACCATGGCCAGAGACTTGCGCTATCCAGCACTCCCTGGTCTCCGGCAAGGGCACGCCTCCCCACTTCTTTGGCCAGCGCCTTCCGGGTCATGCGGCGTCGTCCCCCGCCACCTGACTCAGGCCATTGGTCACCATGGCCAGATGCTGGGCCGACCACTCTTTGGTGTCAGTCAAATCACGGCTTCCCACCTCTTTGGCCAGCGCCTTCCGGGTCGTGTCGGCGTCGTCACCCGCCACCTGACTCAGGCCATTGGTCACCATGGCCAGATCTTGCGCTATCCAGCACTTAAGGTCTCCGGCAAGGGCACGCCTCCCCACCTCTTTGGCCAGCGCCTTCCGGGTCGTGTCGGCTTTGTCACCCGCCACCTGACTCAGGCTATTGAGCACCATGGCCAGCGTTTGGGCTTTAAATCCGCACTGTTTGGTTAGCTGCTGTTTTTGACTGCGGTGGATCACGGCTTTCATTATCCAGTCTAACGCTGTGGCGCCTTCTTGATATTTTGCTAATTTTGAAAACGCATTTGCCAAAAGAGCAAGGGCTTTGGGACTGGCTCGAAGCGGGTGCGGCTCTCTTTCTGTCATCTGGAATGCAAGATCTAAAAGCGCGGTTTTATGGCTCTCCCGATGTGGCCCGTGAAGTTGCTTTTTGAGTCGATTCACTTCGTTTGCCAGTGCTTCTATCTGTTGATCGAAACGCTCGGCGGAAGGGTTGCGGTAATATTGTCTCTTTCTGTCTGGTCTTCTTTTTGGATGTGTTCGAACTGTAGCCTCAGACGATTCCTGTTGTCGTGAAGGGACTTCGGCATGGGTCTTTGATGTGGTCAATACAGGCGGCCACTGAAGCATTGATGATTCAGGAACAGGAGAGGCATGTGGCCGGACACAGGTACGACCGGGATACAGGGAAGCAGGTAAAGGCTTTACAATTGCCGCCCAGCTTTTCTTTGTATCTTTATCTGCTGCTGCGCATTTCTCTATCACGCCCCCTGACAGCGGTAGCATTAACCAAATAAAAAACAATTCTCTCCCGCAAAAGTGAGCACCAATATTCACGGTAAATCTCATCCTCTTGCCCGTTCGTTGAGGCTGTGCAGTAAAGGCAATGGCGGGATATATGGCAAGACGGCACAGGCCAAAAAGAGAAGGGAATACACAATCAGCAAACCGCCTCATATACCGACCATGATCCTCCAAAAGCATAACCGGACAGGAAAAATCATTGCCTGAAATGGTGGCGTTCAGGTGGTTGGTAGAAAGGTTACCAGGCTGGCAAGTCATTCACTCTCAGGCCTTCATACTGGCGACTCATTTCTTGTTCGTCCATTGCATTTATCACCCGATCAACAAACGTTCCAAGGCCTGCGACCGAGTCAGTCTCAACATAGGAAATACGTAGCACCTCAAACCCCAGGCCTTTGAGTATGTGATCTATCAAACGGTCTCGCGCTCTTCTTTTTCCAGATTCTTTTGCAAGAAGAAGCTCATCGTTTTCCATTGTCTCATCCTGAATATAATGATGGGGGCCATCGACCTCTATACACAAGGTTTTACCCACCAGAATATCAACTGGGAACCCTTCAATATTCACTTCCATAACAATATTTTGGTTTGGCAAAGCATTTTAACAGCCTGGAACACTCTGTTTTGTAATGCTGAGACTTTCACCTTTTTTTCAGGAGCAGAAAGAGCAGGAGACACATCAATTTCCAAGTTAGAAATGCCTGCCCAGTAAATATATGCAAATCTGTCTTGCCAGTGATGTGAAAGAAGGTCCCTGATATTTTCCCTATCCATTAGCGGCTTAACAAAGATATCGAAACGGGGTGTATCAGGATCATCCTTGACGAGCGGATTTTGTTTTGCACATAAATCCAGAACGGCCAGGTTCCATAAGAAGTCGCCGACGTTATGCTGTAGAGGGCCGCCTGTGTCAATAAAACCAGTCATATCACAAAGACGTTTAACCAGGAAATAGCCAAGCTTCAGCTGGTCGTCTGACAGAGATAAACGGCACAAAGCGTCAAGGGCCATAATGATATCCTGTTCAGTCGGCGATATGTTCATAATGGCTTGAATCGAAGCTTGAACAACATCCTCCCCTATGACGTGTGAGCAATGAGACATCCCACTGGCCACCATGGCCAGATGCTGGGCCGACCACTCTTTGGTGTCGGTCAAATCACGCCTCCCCACCTCTTTGGCCAGCGCCTTCCGGGTCGTGTCGGCGTCGTCCCCCGCCACCTGGCTCAGGCCATTGGTCACCATGGCCAGATGTTGCGCTATCCAGCACTTAAGGTCTCCGGCAAGGGCACGCCTCCCCACTTCTTTGGCCAGCGCCTTCCGGGTCGTGTCGGCGTCGTCCCCCGCCACCTGCCTCAGGCCATTGGTCACCATGGCCAGATCTTGCGCTATCCAGCACTTAAGGTCTCCGGCAAGGGCACGCCTCCCCACCTCTTTGGCCAGCGCCTTCCGGGTCGTGTCGGCGTCGTCCCCCGTCACCTGGCTCAGGCCATTGGTCACCATGGCCAGATCTTGCGCTATCCAGCACTTAAGGTCTCCGGCAAGGGCACGCCTCCCCACTTCTTTGGCCAGCGCCTTCCGGGTCGTGTCGGCGTCGTCCCCCGTCACCTGGCTCAGGCCATTGGTCACCATGGCCAGATGCTGGGCCGACCACTCTGGTGTCGTCAAATCACGGCTTCCCACCTCTTTGGCCAGCGCCTTCCGGGTCGTGTCGGCGTCGTCCCCCGTCACCTGGCTCAGGCCATTGGTCACCATGGCCAGATCTTGCGCTATCCAGCACTTAAGGTCTCCGGCAAGGGCACGCCTCCCCACCTCTTTGGCCAGCGCCTTCCGGGTCGTGTCGGCGTCGTCCCCCGTCACCTGGCTCAGGCCATTGGTCACCATGGCCAGATGCTGGGCCGACCACTCTTTGGTGTCGGTCAAATCACGGCTTCCCACCTCTTTGGCCAGCGCCTTCCGGGTCGTGTCGGCGTCGTCCCCCGTCACCTGGCTCAGGCCATTGGTCACCATGGCCAGATCTTGCGCTATCCAGCACTTAAGGTCTCCGGCAAGGGCACGCCTCCCCACTTCTTTGGCCAGCGCCTTCCGGGTCGTGTCGGCGTCGTCCCCCTCCACCTGCCTCAGGCCATTGGTCACCATGGCCAGATCTTGCGCTATCCAGCACTTAAGGTCTCCGGCAAGGGCACGCCTCCCCACCTCTTTGGCCAGCGCCTTCCGGGTCGTGTCGGCGTCGTCCCCCTCCACCTGCCTCAGGCCATTGGTCACCATGGCCAGATCTTGCGCTATCCAGCACTTAAGGTCTCCGGCAAGGGCACACTTCTTTGGCCAGTCCTTCCGGGTCGTGCCGGCGTCACCCCCGCCACCTGACTCAGGCCATTGGTCACCATGGCCAGAGGCTGGGCCGACCACTCCCTGGCAGTCAAATCACGCCTCCCCACCTCTTTGGCCAGTGCCTTCCGGGTCGTGTCGGCGTCGTCCCCCGTCACCGGGCTCAGGCCATTGGTCATGGCCAGAGGCTGCCTCTTTGGTGTCCAAATCACGGCTCCCACCTCTTTGGCCAGCGCCTTCCGGGTCGTGTCGGCTTTGTCACCCGCCACCTGACTCAGGCTATTGAGCACCATGGCCAGCGTTTGGGCTTTAAATCCGCACTGTTTGGTTAGCTGCTGTTTTTGACTGCGGTGGATCACGGCTTTCATTATCCAGTCTAACGCTGTGGCGCCTTCTTGATATTTTGCTAATTTTGAAAACGCATTTGCCAAAAGAGCAAGGGCTTTGGGACTGGCTCGAAGCGGGTGCGGCTCTCTTTCTGTCATCTGGAATGCAAGATCTAAAAGCGCGGTTTTATGGCTCTCCCGATGTGGCCCGTGAAGTTGCTTTTTGAGTCGATTCACTTCGTTTGCCAGTGCTTCTATCTGTTGATCGAAACGCTCGGCGGAAGGGTTGCGGTAATATTGTCTCTTTCTGTCTGGTCTTCTTTTTGGATGTGTTCGAACTGTAGCCTCAGACGATTCCTGTTGTCGTGAAGGGACTTCGGCATGGGTCTTTGATGTGGTCAATACAGGCGGCCACTGAAGCATTGATGATTCAGGAACAGGAGAGGCATGTGGCCGGACACCGGTACGACCGGGATACAGGGAAGCAGGTAAAGGCTTTACAATTGCCGCCCAGCTTTTCTTTGTATCTTTATCTGCTGCTGCGCATTTCTCTATCACGCCCCCTGACAGCGGTAGCATTAACCAAATAAAAAACAATTCTCTCCTGCAAAAGTGAGCACCAATATTCACGGTAAATCTCATCCTCTTGCCCGTTCGTTGAGGCTGTGCAGTAAAGGCAATGGCGGGATATATGGCAAGACGGCACAGGCCAAAAAGAGAAGGGAATACACAATCAGCAAACCGCCTCATATACCGACCATGATCCTCCAAAAGCATAACCGGACAGGAAAAATCATTGCCTGAAATGGTGGCGTTCAGGTGGTTGGTAGAAAGGTTACCAGGCTGGCAAGTCATTCACTCTCAGGCCTTCATACTGGCTACTCATTTCTTGTTCGTCCATTGCATTTATCACCCGATCAACAAACGTTCCAAGGCCTGCGACCGAGTCAGTCTCAACATAGGAAATACGTAGCACCTCAAACCCCAGGCCTTTGAGTATGTGATCTATCAAAGGGTCTCGCGCTCTTCTTTTTCCAGATTCTTTTGCAAGAAGAAGCTCATCGTTTTCCATTGTGTCATCCTGAATATAATGATGGGGGCCATCGACCTCTATACACAAGGTTTTACCCACCAGAATATCAACTGGGAACCCTTCAATATTCACTTCCATAACAATATTTTGGTTTGGCAAAGCATTTTTAACAGCCTGGAACACTCTGTTTTGTAATGCTGAGACTTTCACCTTTTTTTCAGGAGCAGAAAGAGCAGGAGACACATCAATTTCCAAGTTAGAAATGCCTGCCCAGTAAATATATGCAAATCTGTCTTGCCAGTGATGTGAAAGAAGGTCCCTGATATTTTCCCTATCCATTAGCGGCTTAACAAAGATATCGAAACGGGGTGTATCAGGATCATCCTTGACGAGCGGATTTTGTTTTGCACATAAATCCAGAACGGCCAGGTTCCATAAGAAGTCGCCGACGTTATGCTGTAGAGGGCCGCCTGTGTCAATAAAACCAGTCATATCACAAAGACGTTTAACCAGGAAATAGCCAAGCTTCAGCTGGTCGTCTGACAGAGATAAACGGCACAAAGCGTCAAGGGCCATAATGATATCCTGTTCAGTCGGCGATATGTTCATAATGGCTTGAATCGAAGCTTGAACAACATCCTCCCCTATGACGTGTGAGCAATGAGACATCCCACTGGCCACCATGGCCAGAGCCTGGGCCGACCACTCTTTGGTGTCGAGTCAAATCACGCCTCCCCACCTCTTTGGCCAGCGCCTTCCGGGTCGTGTCGGCGTCGTCCCCCGCCACCTGACTCAGGCCATTGGTCACCATGGCCAGCTCTTGCGCTATCCAGCACTCTCCGGCTGGGCCGAGGGCACGCCTCCCCACCTCTTTGGCCAGCGCCTTCCGGGTCGTGTCGGCGTCGTCCCCCGCCACCTGGCTCAGGCCATTGGTCACCATGGCCAGATGCTGGGCCGACCACTCTTTGGTGTCGGTCAAATCACGGCTTCCCACCTCTTTGGCCAGCGCCTTCCGGGTCGTGTCGGCGTCGTCCCCCGCCACCTGCCTCAGGCCATTGGTCACCATGGCCAGATGTTGCGCTATCCAGCACTTAAGGTCTCCGGCAAGGGCACGCCTCCCCACCTCTTTGGCCAGCGCCTTCCGGGTCGTGTCGGCGTCGTCCCCCGTCACCTGGCTCAGGCCATTGGTCACCATGGCCAGATCTTGCGCTATCCAGCACTTAAGGTCTCCGGCAAGGGCACGCCTCCCCACTTCTTTGGCCAGCGCCTTCCGGGTCGTGTCGGCGTCGTCCCCCGTCACCTGGCTCAGGCCATTGGTCACCATGGCCAGAGGCTGGGCCGACCACTCTTTGGTGTCGGTCAAATCACGCCTCCCCACCTCTTTGGCCAGCGCCTTCCGGGTCGTGTCGGCGTCGTCCCCCGTCACCTGGCTCAGGCCATTGGTCACCATGGCCAGATGTTGCGCTATCCAGCACTTAAGGTCTCCGGCAAGGGCACGCCTCCCCACTTCTTTGGCCAGCGCCTTCCGGGTCGTGTCGGCGTCGTCCCCCGCCACCTGCCTCAGGCCATTGGTCACCATGGCCAGAGGCTGGGCCGACCACTCTTAAGGTCTCAGTCAAATCACGCCTCCCCACCTCTTTGGCCAGCGCCTTCCGGGTCGTGTCGGCGTCGTCCCCCGTCACCTGGCTCAGGCCATTGGTCACCATGGCCAGAGGCTGGGCCGACCACTCTTTGGTGTTGGTCAAATCACGGCTTCCCACCTCTTTGGCCAGCGCCTTCCGGGTCGTGTCGGCGTCGTCCCCCGCCACCTGACTCAGGCCATTGGTCACCATGGCCAGAGGCTGGGCCGACCACTCTTTGGTGTCGGTCAAATCACGGCTTCCCACCTCTTTGGCCAGCGCCTTCCGGGTCGTGTCGGCGTCGTCCCCCGTCACCTGGCTCAGGCCATTGGTCACCATGGCCAGCTCTTGCGCTATCCAGCACTTAAGGTCTCCGGCAAGGGCACGCCTCCCCACTTCTTTGGCCAGCGCCTTCCGGGTCGTGTCGGCGTCGTCCCCCGCCACCTGGCTCAGGCCATTGGTCACCATGGCCAGAGGCTGGGCCGACCACTCTTTGGTGTCGGTCAAATCACGGCTTCCCACCTCTTTGGCCAGCGCCTTCCGGGTCGTGTCGGCTTTGTCACCGGCGACCTGACTCAGGCTATTGAGCACCATGGCCAGCGTTTGGGCTTTAAATCCGCACTGTTTGGTTAGCTGCTGTTTTTGACTGCGGTGGATCACGGCTTTCATTATCCAGTCTAACGCTGTGGCGCCTTCTTGATATTTTGCTAATTTTGAAAACGCATTTGCCAAAAGAGCAAGGGCTTTGGGACTGGCTCGAAGCGGGTGCGGCTCTCTTTCTGTCATCTGGAATGCAAGATCTAAAAGCGCGGTTTTATGGCTCTCCCGATGTGGCCCGTGAAGTTGCTTTTTGAGTCGATTCACTTCGTTTGCCAGTGCTTCTATCTGTTGATCGAAACGCTCGGCGGAAGGGTTGCGGTAATATTGTCTCTTTCTGTCTGGTCTTCTTTTTGGATGTGTTCGAACTGTAGCCTCAGACGATTCCTGTTGTCGTGAAGGGACTTCGGCATGGGTCTTTGATGTGGTCAATACAGGCGGCCACTGAAGCATTGATGATTCAGGAACAGGAGAGGCATGTGGCCGGACACCGGTACGACCGGGATACAGGGAAGCAGGTAAAGGCTTTACAATTGCCGCCCAGCTTTTCTTTGTATCTTTATCTGCTGCTGCGCATTTCTCTATCACGCCCCCTGACAGCGGTAGCATTAACCAAATAAAAAACAATTCTCTCCCGCAAAAGTGAGCACCAATATTCACGGTCAATCTCATCCTGTTGCCCGTTCGTTGAGGCTGTGCAGTAAAGGCAATGGCGGGATATATGGCAAGACGGCACAGGCCAAAAAGAGAAGGGAATACACAATCAGCAAACCGCCTCATATACCGACCATGATCCTCCAAAAGCATAACCGGACAGGAAAAATCATTGCCTGAAATGGTGGCGTTCAGGTGGTTGGTAGAAAGGTTACCAGGCTGGCAAGTCATTCACTCTCAGGCCTTCATACTGGCTACTCATTTCTTGTTCGTCCATTGCATTTATCACCCGATCAACAAACGTTCCAAGGCCTGCGACCGAGTCAGTCTCAACATAGGAAATACGTAGCACCTCAAACCCCAGGCCTTTGAGTATGTGATCTATCAAAGGGTCTCGCGCTCTTCTTTTTCCAGATTCTTTTGCAAGAAGAAGCTCATCGTTTTCCATTGTGTCATCCTGAATATAATGATGGGGGCCATCGACCTCTATACACAAGGTTTTACCCACCAGAATATCAACTGGGAACCCTTCAATATTCACTTCCATAACAATATTTTGGTTTGGCAAAGCATGTTTAACAGCCTGGAACACTCTGTTTTGTAATGCTGAGACCTTCACCTTTTTTTCAGGAGCAGAAAGAGCAGGAGACACATCAATTTCCAAGTTAGAAATGCCTGCCCAGTAAATATATGCAAATCTGTCTTGCCAGTGATGTGAAAGAAGGTCCCTGATATTTTCCCTATCCATTAGCGGCTTAACAAAGATATCGAAACGGGGTGTATCAGGATCATCCTTGACGAGCGGATTTTGTTTTGCACATAAATCCAGAACGGCCAGGTTCCATAAGAAGTCGCCGACGCTATGCTGTAGAGGGTCGCCTGTGTCAATAAAACCAGTCATATCACAAAGACGTTTAACCAGGAAATAGCCAAGCTTCAGCTGGTCGTCTGACAGAGATAAACGGCACAAAGCGTCAAGGGCCATAATGATATCCTGTTCAGTCGGCGATATGTTCATAATGGCTTGAATCGAAGCTTGAACAACATCCTCCCCTATGACGTGTGAGCAATGAGACATCCCACTGGCCACCATGGCCAGATGCTGGGCCGACCACTCTTTGGTGTCGGTCAAATCACGCCTCCCCACCTCTTTGGCCAGCGCCTTCCGGGTCGTGTCGGCGTCGTCCCCCGTTACCTGGCTCAGGCCATTGGTCACCATGGCCAGATCTTGCGCTATCCAGCACTTAAGGTCTCCGGCAAGGGCACGCCTCCCCACTTCTTTGGCCAGCGCCTTCCGGGTCGTGTCGGCGTCGTCCCCCGCCACCGGGCTCAGGCCATTGGTCACCATGGCCAGAGGCTGGGCCGACCACTCTTTGGTGTCGGTCAAATCACGCCTCCCCACCTCTTTGGCCAGCGCCTTCCGGGTCGTGTCGGTGTCGTCCCCCGCCACCTGACTCAGGCCATTGGTCACCATGGCCAGATCTTGCGCTATCCAGCACTTAAGGTCTCCGGCAAGGGCACGGCTCCCCACCTCTTTGGCCAGCGCCTTCCGGGTCGTGTCGGCGTCGTCCCCCGTCACCTGGCTCAGGCCATTGGTCACCATGGCCAGATCTTGCGCTATCCAGCACTTAAGGTCTCCGGCAAGGGTACGCCTCCCCACTTCTTTGGCCAGCGCCTTCCGGGTCGTGTCGGCGTCGTCACCCGCTACCTGATTCAGGCCATTGGTCACCATGGCCAGATGCTGGGCCGACCACTCTTTGGTGTCGGTCAAATCACGGCTTCCCACCTCTTTGGCCAGCGCCTTCCGGGTCGTGTCGGCGTCGTCCCCCGCCACCTGCCTCAGGCCATTGGTCACCATGGCCAGATGTTGCGCTATCCAGTACTTAAGGTCTCCGGCAAGGGCACGGTTTCCCCACTTCTTTGGCCAGCGCCTTCCGGGTCGTGTCGGCGTCGTCCCCCGTCACCTGGATCAGGCCATTGGTCACCATGGCCAGATGCTGGGCCGACCACTCTTTGGTGTCGGTCAAATCACGGCTTCCCACCTCTTTGGCCAGCGCCTTCCGGGTCGTGTCGGCGTCGTCCCCCGTCACCTGGCTCAGGCCATTGGTCACCATGGCCAGATCTTGCGCTATCCAGCACTTAAGGTCTCCGGCAAGGGCACGCCTCCCTACTTCTTTGGCCAGCGCCTTCCGGGTCGTGTCGGCGTCGTCCCCCGTCACCTGGCTCAGGCCATTGGTCACCATGGCCAGATGTTGCGCTATCCAGCACTTAAGGTCTCCGGCAAGGGCACGCCTCCCCACTTCTTTGGCCAGCGCCTTCCGGGTCGTGTCGGCGTCGTCCCCCGCCACCTGCCTCAGGCCATTGGTCACCATGGCCAGAGACTGGGCTATCCAGCACTTAAGGTCACCGGCAAGGGCACGCCTCCCCACTTCTTTGGCCAGCGCCTTCCGGGTCGTGTCGGCGTCGTCACCCGTCACCTGCCTCAGGCCACTGGTCACCATGGCCAGATCTTGCGCTATCCAGCACTTAAGGTCTCCGGCAAGGGCACGCCTCCCCACTTCTTTGGCCAGCGCCTTCCGGGTCGTGTCGGCTTTGTCACCGGCCACCTGACTCAGGCTATTGAGCACCATGGCCAGGTTTTGGGCGTTAAATCCGCACTGTTTGGTTAGCTGCTGTTTTTGACTGCGGTGGATCACGGCTTTCATTATCCAGTCTAAGGCTGTGGCGCCTTCTTGATATTTTGCTAATTTTGAAAACGCATTTGCCAAAAGAGCAAGGGCTTTGGGACTGGCTCGAAGCGGGTGCGGCTCTCTTTCTGTCATCTGGAATGCAAGATCTAAAAGCGCGGTTTTATGGCTCTCCCGATGTGGCCCGTGAAGTTGCTTTTTGAGTCGATTCACTTCGTTTGCCAGTGCTTCTATCTGTTGATCGAAACGCTCGGCGGAAGGGTTGCGGTAATATTGTCTCTTTCTGTCTGGTCTTCTTTGTGGATGTGTTCGAACTGTAGCCTCAGACGATTCCTGTTGTCGTGAAGGGGCTTCGGCATGGGTCTTTGATGTGGTCAATACAGGCGGCCACTGAAGCATTGATGATTCAGGAACAGGAGAGGCATGTGGCCGGACACCGGTACGACCGGGATACAGGGAAGCAGGTAAAGGCTTTACAATTGCCGCCCAGCTTTTCTTTGTATCTTTATCTGCTGCTGCGCATTTCTCTATCACGCCCCCTGACAGCGGTAGCATTAACCAAATAAAAAACAATTCTCTCCTGCAAAAGTGAGCACCAATATTCACGGTAAATCTCATCCCATTGCCCGTTCGTTGAGGCTGTGCAGTAAAGGCAATGGCGGGATATATGGCAAGACGGCACAGGCCAAAAAGAGAAGGGAATACACAATCAGCAAACCGCCTCATATACCGACCATGATCCTCCAAAAGCATAACCGGATAGGAAAAATCATTGCCTGAAATGGTGGCGTTCAGGTGGCTGGTAGAAAGGTTACCAGGCTGGCAAGTCATTCACTCTCAGGCCTTCATACTGGCTACTCATTTCCTGTTCGTCCATTGCATTTATCACCCGATCAACAAACGTTCCAAGGCCTGCGACCGAGTCAGTCTCAACATAGGAAATACGTAGCACCTCAAACCCCAGGCTTTTGAGTATGTGATCTATCAAACGGTCTCGCGCTCTTCTTTTTCCAGATTCTTTTGCAAGAAGAAGCTCATCGTTTTCCATTGTGTCATCCTGAATATAATGATGGGGGCCATCGACCTCTATACACAAGGTTTTACCCACCAGAATATCAACCGGGAACCCTTCAATATTCACTTCCATAACAATATTTTGGTTTGGCAAAGCATGTTTAACAGCCTGGAACACTCTGTTTTGTAATGCTGAGACCTTCACCTTTTTTTCAGGAGCAGAAAGAGCAGGAGACACATCAATTTCCAAGTTAGAAATGCCTGCCCAGTAAATATATGCAAATCTGTCTTGCCAGTGATGTGAAAGAAGGTCCCTGATATTTTCCCTATCCATTAGCGGCTTAACAAAGATATCGAAACGGGGTGTATCAGGATCATCCTTGACGAGCGGATTTTGTTTTGCACATAAATCCAGAACGGCCAGGTTCCATAAGAAGTCGCCGACGCTATGCTGTAGAGGGCCGCCTGTGTCAATAAAACCAGTCATATCACAAAGACGTTTAACCAGGAAATAGCCAAGCTTCAGCTGGTCGTCTGACAGAGATAAACGGCACAAAGCGTCAAGGGCCATAATGATACCCTGTTCAGTCGGCGATATGTTCATAATGGCTTGAATCGAAGCTTGAACAACATCCTCCCCTATGACGTGTGAGCAATGAGACATCCCACTGGCCACCATGGCCAGATGCTGGGCCGACCACTCTTTGGTGTCGGTCAAATCACGGCTTCCCACCTCTTTGGCCAGCGCCTTCCGGGTCGTGTCGGCGTCGTCCCCCGTCACCTGCCTCAGGCCATTGGTCACCATGGCCAGAGGCTGAGCCGACCACTCACTGGTGTCAGTCAAATCACGGCTTCCCACCTCTTTGGCCAGCGCCTTCCGGGTCGTGTCGGCGTCGTCCCCCGTTACCTGACTCAGGCCATTGGTCACCATGGCCAGATCTTGCGCTATCCAGCACTTAAGGTCTCCGGCAAGGGCACGCCTCCCCACTTCTTTGGCCAGCGCCTTCCGGGTCGTGTCGGCGTCGTCCCCCGTCACCGGGCTCAGGCCATTGGTCACCATGGCCAGATGTTGCGCTATCCAGCACTTAAGGTCTCCGGCAAGGGCACGCCTCCCCACCTCTTTGGCCAGCGCCTTCCGGGTCGTGTCGGCGTCGTCCCCCGCCACCTGACTCAGGCCATTGGTCACCATGGCCAGATGCTGGGCCGACCACTTTTTGGTGTCGGTCAAATCACGGCTTCCCACCTCTTTGGCCAGCGCCTTCCGGGTCGTGTCGGCGTCGTCCCCCGCCACCTGGCTCAGGCCATTGGTCACCATGGCCAGATGCTGGGCCGACCACTCTTTGGTGTCGGTCAAATCACGGCTTCCCACTTCTTTGGCCAGCGCCTTCCGGGTCGTGTCGGCGTCGTCCCCCGCCACCTGCTCAGGCCATTGGTCACCATGGCCAGAGACTGGGCCGACCACTCCCTGGGGTCAGTCAAATCACGCCTCCCCACCTCTTTGGCCAGCGCCTTCCGGGTCGTGTCGGCGTCGTCCCCCGCCACCTGACTCAGGCCATTGGTCACCATGGCCAGATGCTGGGCCGACCACTCCCTGGGGCCAGTCAAATCACGCCTCCCCACCTCTTTGGCCAGCGCCTTCCGGGTCGTGTCGGCGTCGTCCCCCGTCACCTGGCTCAGGCCATTGGTCACCATGGCCAGATCTTGCGCTATCCAGCACTTAAGGTCTCCGGCAAGGGCACGCCTCCCCACTTCTTTGGCCAGCGCCTTCCGGGTCGTGTCGGCGTCGTCCCCCGCCACCTGACTCAGGCCATTGGTCACCATGGCCAGATGCTGGGCCGACCACTCTTTGGTGTCGGTCAAATCACGGCTTCCCACCTCTTTGGCCAGCGCCTTCCGGGTCGTGTCGGCGTCGTCCCCCGCCACCGGCCTCAGGCCATTGGTCACCATGGCCAGATGCTGGGCCGACCACTCCCTGTGGGTCAGTCAAATCACGCCTCCCCACCTCTTTGGCCAGCGCCTTCCGGGTCGTGTCGGCGTCGTCCCCCGTCACCTGGCTCAGGCCATTGGCCACCATGGCCAGATGCTGGGCCGACCACTCTTTGGTGTCGGTCAAATCACGGCTTCCCACCTCTTTGGCCAGCGCCTTCCGGGTCGTGTCGGCGTCGTCCCCCGTCACCTGGGCTCAGGCCATTGGTCACCATGGCCAGATCTTGCGCTATCCAGCACT
Organism: Sansalvadorimonas sp.; assembly: GCA_965221135.1. Classification (GTDB taxonomy): domain Bacteria; phylum Pseudomonadota; class Gammaproteobacteria; order Pseudomonadales; family Endozoicomonadaceae; genus Sansalvadorimonas. The sequence goes on along the minus strand of CBDCRZ010000100.1, from coordinate 1,257,746 downwards.
TAAGGTCTCCGGCAAGGGCACGCCTCCCCACTTCTTTGGCCAGCGCCTTCCGGGTCGTGTCGGCGGTCCCCCGTCACCGGGCTCAGGCCGTTGGTCACCATGGCCAGAGGCTGGGCCGACCACTCTTTGGTGTCGGTCAAATCACGGCTTCCCACCTCTTTGGCCAGCGCCTTCCGGGTCGTGTCGGCTTTGTCACCGGCGACCTGACTCAGGCTATTGAGCACCATGGCCAGGTTTTGGGCGTTAAATCCGCACTGTTTGGTTAGCTGCTGTTTTTGACTGCGGTGGATCACGGCTTTCATTATCCAGTCTAACGCTGTGGCGCCTTCTTGATATTTTGCTAATTTTGAAAACGCATTTGCCAAAAGAGCAAGGGCTTTGGGACTGGCTCGAAGCGGGTGCGGCTCTCTTTCTGTCATCTGGAATGCAAGATCTAAAAGCGCGGTTTTATGGCTCTCCCGATGTGGCCCGTGAAGTTGCTTTTTGAGTCGATTCACTTCGTTTGCCAGTGCTTCTATCTGTTGATCGAAACGCTCGGCGGAAGGGTTGCGGTAATATTGTCTCTTTCTGTCTGGTCTTCTTTGTGGATGTGTTCGAACTGTAGCCTCAGACGATTCCTGTTGTCGTGAAGGGACTTCGGCATGGGTCTTTGATGTGGTCAATACAGGCGGCCACTGAAGCATTGATGATTCAGGAACAGGAGAGGCATGTGGCCGGACACCGGTACGACCGGGATACAGGGAAGCAGGTAAAGGCTTTACAATTGCCGCCCAGCTTTTCTTTGTATCTTTATCTGCTGCTGCGCATTTCTCTATCACGCCCCCTGACAGCGGTAGCATTAACCAAATAAAAAACAATTCTCTCCCGCAAAAGTGAGCACCAATATTCACGGTAAATCTCATCCTCATTGCCCGTTCGTTGAGGCTGTGCAGTAAAGGCAATGGCGGGATATATGGCAAGACGGCACAGGCCAAAAAGAGAAGGGAATACACAATCAGCAAACCGCCTCATATACCGACCATGATCCTCCAAAAGCATAACCGGACAGGAAAAATCATTGCCTGAAATGGTGGCGTTCAGGTGGCTGGTAGAAAGGTTACCAGGCTGGCAAGTCATTCACTCTCAGGCCTTCATACTGGCGACTCATTTCTTGTTCGTCCATTGCATTTATCACCCGATCAACAAAGGTTCCAAGGCCTGCGACCGAGTCAGTCTCAACATAGGAAATACGTAGCACCTCAAACCCCAGGTTTTTGAGTATGTGATCTATCAAGCGGTCTCGCGCTCTTCTTTTTCCAGATTCTTTTGCAAGAAGAAGCTCATCGTTTTCCATTGTGTCATCCTGAATATAATGATGGGGGCCATCGACCTCTATACACAAGGTTTTACCCACTAGAATATCAACTGGGAACCCTTCAATATTCACTTCCATAACAATATTTTGGTTTGGCAAAGCATGTTTAACAGCCTGGAACACTCTGTTTTGTGATGCTGAGACTTTCACCTTTTTTTCAGGAGCAGAAAGAGCAGGAGACACATCAATTTCCAGGTTAGAAATGCCTGCCCAGTAAATATATGCAAATCTGTCTTGCCAGTGATGTGAAAGAACGTCCCTGATATTTTCCCTATCCATTAGCGGCTTAACAAAGATATCGAAACGGGGTGTATCAGGATCATCCTTGACGAGCGGATTTTGTTTTGCACATAAATCCAGAACGGCCAGGTTCCATAAGAATTCGCCGACGTTATGCTGTAGAGGGCCGCCTGTGTCAATAAAACCAGTCATATCACAAAGACGTTTAACCAGGAAATAGCCAAGCTTCAGCTGGTCGTCTGACAGAGATAAACGGCACAAAGCGTCAAGGGCCATAATGATACCCTGTTCAGTCGGCGATATGTTCAAAATGGCTTGAATCGAAGCTTGAACAACATCCTCCCCTATGACGTGTGAGCAATGAGACATCCCACTGGCCACCATGGCCAGATGCTGGGCCGACCACTCCCTGGGGTCAGTCAAATTACGCCTTCCCACCTCTTTGGCCAGCGCCTTCCGGGTCGTGTCGGCGTCGTCACCCGCCACCTGACTCAGGCCGTTGGTCACCATGGCCAGCTCTTGCGCTATCCAGCCCTTAAGGCCTCCGGCAAGGGCACGGCTCCCCATCTCTTTGGCCAGCGCCTTCCGGGTCGTGTCGGCGTCGTCCCCCGTAACCTGCCTCAGGCCATTGGTCACCATGGCCAGAGGCTGGGCCGACCACTCACTGGTGTCGGTCAAATCACGCCTCCCCACCTCTTTGGCCAGCGCCTTCCGGGACGTGTCGGCGTCGTCCCCCGTCACCTGACTCAGGCCATTGGTCACCATGGCCAGATCTTGCGCTATCCAGCACTTAAGGTCTCCGGCAAGGGCACGCCTCCCTACCTCTTTGGCCAGCGCCTTCCGGGACGTGTCGGCGTCGTCCCCCGTCACCTGACTCAGGCCATTGGTCACCATGGCCAGATCTTGCGCTATCCAGCACTTAAGGTCTCCGGCAAGGGCACGCCTCCCTACTTCTTTGGCCAGCGCCTTCCGGGTCGTGTCGGCGTCGTCCCCCCCCACCTGCCTCAGGCCATTGGTCACCATAGCCAGATGTTGCGCTATCCAGCACTTAAGGTCTCCGGCAAGGGCACGCCTCCCCACTTCTTTGGCCAGCGCCTTCCGGGTCGTGTCGGTGTCGTCACCCGCCACCTGACTCAGGCCATTGGTCACCATGGCCAGATGCTGAGCTGACCACTCTTTGGTGTTGGTCAAATCACGCCTCCCCACCTCTTTGGCCAGCGCCTTCCGGGGCGTGTCGGCGTCGTCACCCTCCACCTGACTCAGGCCATTGGTCACCATGGCCAGATGCTGGGTCGACCACTCCCTGGGATCAGTCAAATCACGTCTCCCCACCTCTTTGGCCAGCGCCTTTCGGGTCGTGTCGGCGTCGTCCCCCGTCACCTGGCTCAGGCCATTGGTCACCATGGCCAGATGCTGGGCCGACCACTCTTTGGTGTCGGTAAAATCACGGCTTCCCACCTCTTTGGCCAGCGCCTTCCGGGTCGTGTTGGCGTCGTCCCCCGTCACCTGGCTCAGGCCATTGGTCACCATGGCCAGATCTTGCGCTATCCAGCACTTAAGGTCTCCGGCAAGGGCACGCCTCCCCACTTCTTTGGCCAGCGCCTTCCGGGTCGTGTCGGCGTCGTCACCCGCTACCTGATTCAGGCCATTGGTCACCATGGCCAGAGGCTGGGCCGACCACTCTTTGGTGTTGGTCAGATCACGGCTTCCCACCTCTTTGGCCAGCGCCTTCCGGGTCGTGTCGGCGTCGTCACCCGCCACCTGACTCAGGCCATTGGTCACCATGGCCAGATGTTGCGCTATCCAGCACTTAAGGTCTCCGGCAAGGGCACGCCTCCCCACCTCTTTGGCCAGCACCTTCCGGGTCGTGTCGGCGTCGTCCCCCGCCACCTGACTCAGGCCATTGGTCACCATGGCCAGATGCTGGGCCGACCACTCTTTGGTGTCGGTCCCCCACCTCTTTGGACAGCGCCTTCCGGGTCGTGTCGGCGTCGTCCCCCGCCACCGGGCTCAGGCCATTGGTCACCATGACCAGATGCTGGGTCGACCACTCTTTGGTGTCGGTCAAATCACGGCTTCCCACCTCTTTGGCCAGCGCCTTCCGGGTCGTGTCGGCGTCGTCCCCCGCCACCTGCCTCAGGCCATTGGTCACCATGGCCAGAGGCTGGGCCGACCACTCTTTGGTGTCGGTCAAATCACGGCTTCCCACCTCTTTGGCCAGCGCCTTCCGGGTCGTGTCGGCGTCGTCAACCTGGCTCAGGCCATTGGCCACCATGGCCAGATGCTGGGCCGACCACTCTTTGGTGTCAGTCAAATCACGGCTTCCCACCTCTTTGGCCAGCGCCTTCCGGGTCGTGCTGGCGTCGTCCCCCGCCACCTGACTCAGGCCATTGGTCACCATGGCCAGATGCTGGGCCGACCACTCTTTGGTGTCGGTCAAATCACGCCTCCCACCTCTTTGGCCAGCGCCTTCCGGGTCGTGTCGGCGTCGTCACCCGCCACCTGACTCAGGCTATTGAGCACCATGGCCAGTGTTTGGGCTTTAAATCCGCACTGTTTGGTTAGCTGCTGTTTTTGACTGCGGTGGATCACGGCTTTCATTATCCAGTCTAACGCTGTGGCGCCTTCTTGATATTTTGCTAATTTTGAAAATGCATTTGCCAAAAGAGCAAGGGCTTTGGGACTGGCTCGCAGCGGGTGCGGATCTCTTTCTGTCATCTGGAATGCAAGATCTAAAAGCGCGGTTTTATGGCTCTCCCGATGTGGCCCGTGAAGTTGCTTTTTGAGTCGATTCACTTCGTTTGCCAGTGCTTCTATCTGTTGATCGAAACGCTCGGCGGAAGGGTTGCGGTAATATTGTCTCTTTCTGTCTGGTCTTCTTTTTGGATGTGTTCGAACTGTAGCCTCAGACGATTCCTGTTGTCGTGAAGGGACTTCGGCATGGGTCTTTGATGTGGTCAATACAGGCGGCCACTGAAGCATTGATGATTCAGGAACAGGAGAGGCATGTGGCCGGACACCGGTACGACCGGGATACAGGGAAGCAGGTAAAGGCTTTACAATTGCCGCCCAGCTTTTCTTTGTATCTTTATCTGCTGCTGCGCATTTCTCTATCACGCCCCCTGACAGCGGTAGCATTAACCAAATAAAAAACAATTCTCTCCTGCAAAAGTGAGCACCAATATTCACGGTAAATCTCATCCTCATTGCCCGTTCGTTGAGGCTGTGCAGTAAAGGCAATGGCGGGATATATGGCAAGACGGCACAGGCCAAAAAGAGAAGGGAATACACAATCAGCAAACCGCCTCATATACCGACCATGATCCTCCAAAAGCATAACCGGACAGGAAAAATCATTGCCTGAAATGGTGGCGTTCAGGTGGTTGGTAGAAAGGTTACCAGGCTGGCAAGTCATTCACTCTCAGGCCTTCATACTGGCGACTCATTTCTTGTTCGTCCATTGCATTTATCACCCGATCAACAAACGTTCCAAGGCCTGCGACCGAGTCAGTCTCAACATAGGAAATACGTAGCACCTCAAACCCCAGGTTTTTGAGTATGTGATCTATCAAGCGGTCTCGCGCTCTTCTTTTTCCAGATTCTTTTGCAAGAAGAAGCTCATCGTTTTCCATTGCATCATCCTGAATATAATGATGGGGGCCATCGACCTCTATGCACAAGGTTTTACCCACCAGAATATCAACTGGGAACCCTTCAATATTTACTTCCATAACAATATTTTGGTTTGGCAAAGCATTTTTAACAGCCTGGAACACTCTGTTTTGTAATGCTGAGACTTTCACCTTTTTTTCAGGAGCAGAAAGAGCAGGAGACACATCAATTTCCAAGTTAGAAATGCCTGCCCAGTAAATATATGCAAATCTGTCTTGCCAGTGATGTGAAAGAACGTCCCTGATATTTTCCCTATCCATTAGCGGCTTAACAAAGATATCGAAACGGGGTGTATCAGGATCATCCTTGACGAGCGGATTTTGTTTTGCACATAAATCCAGAACGGCCAGGTTCCATAAGAAGTCGCCGACGCTATGCTGTAGAGGGCCGCCTGTGTCAATAAAACCAGTCATATCACAAAGACGTTTAACCAGGAAATAGCCAAGCTTCAGCTGGTCGTCTGACAGAGATAAACGGCACAAAGCGTCAAGGGCCATAATGATATCCTGTTTAGTCGGCGATATGTTCATAATGGCTTGAATCGAAGCTTGAACAACATCCTCCCCTATGACGTGTAAGCAATGAGACATCCCACTGGCCACCATGGCCAGAGGCTGGGCCGACCACTCTTTGGTGTTGGTCAAATCACGGCTTCCCACCTCTTTGGCCAGCGCCTTCCGGGTCGTGTCGGCGTCGTCCCCCGTCACCTGGCTCAGGCCATTGGTCACCATGGCCAGATGCTGGGCCGACCACTCTTTGGTGTCGGTCAAATAACGGCTTCCCACTTCTTTGGCCAGCGCCTTCCGGGTCGTGTTAGCGTCGTCCCCCGCCACCTGACTCAGGCCATTGGTCACCAAGGCCAGATGTTGCGCTATCCAGCACTTAAGGTCTCCGGCAAGGGCACGCCTCCCCACTTCTTTGGCCAGCGCCTTCCGGGTCGTGTCGGCGTCGTCCCCCGTCACCTGCCTCAGGCCATTGGTCACCATGGCCAGAGGCTGGGCCGACCACTCACTGGTGTTGGTCAAATCACGGCTTCCCACCTCTCTGGCCAGCGCCTTCCGGGTCGTGTCGGCGTCGTCGTCCCCCGTCACCGGACTCAGGCCATTGGTCACCATGGCCAGATGTTGCGCTATCCAGCACTTAAGGTCTCCGGCAAGGGCACGCCTCCCCACTTCTTTGGCCAGCACCTTCCGGGTCGTGTCGACGTCGTCCCCCGCCACCTGACTCAGGCCATTGGTCACCATGGCCAGATGCTGGGCCGACCACTCTTTGGTGTCGGTCAAATCACGTCTTCCCACCTCTTTGGCCAGCGCCTTCCGGGTCGTATCGGCGTCGTCCCCCGTCACCGGGCTCAGGCCATTGGTCACCATGGCCAGAGGCTGGGCCGACCACTCTTTGGTGTTGGTCAAATCACGGCTTCCCACCTCTTTGGCAAGCGCCTTCCGGGTCGTGTCGGCGTCGTCCCCCGTCACCTGGCTCAGGCCATTGGTCACCATGGCCAGATGCTGGGCCGACCACTCTTTGGTGTCGGTCAAATCACGGCTTCCCACTTCTTTGGCCAGCGCCTTCCGGGTCGTGTTAGCGTCGTCCCCCGCCACCTGACTCAGGCCATTGGTCACCAAGGCCAGATGTTGCGCTATCCAGCACTTAAGGTCTCCGGCAAGGGCACGCCTCCCCACTTCTTTGGCCAGCGCCTTCCGGGTCGTGTCGGCGTCGTCCCCCGTCACCTGGCTCAGGCTATTGGTCACCATGGCCAGAGGCTGGGCCGACCACTCTTTGGTGTCGGTCAAATCACGGCTTCCCACCTCTTTGGCCAGCGCCTTCCGGGTCGTGTCGGCGTCGTCCCCCGTCATCTGGGTCAGGCCATTGGTCACCATGGCCAGATGTTGCGCTATCCAGCACTTAAGGTCTCCGGCAAGGGCACGCCTCCCCACTTCTTTGGCCAGCGCCTTCCGGGTCGTGTCGGCGTCGTCACCCGCCACCTTACTCAGGCCATTGGTCACCATGGCCAGATGCTGGGCCGACCACTCCCTGGGGTCAGTCAAATCACGGCTTCCCACCTCTTTGGCCAGCGCCTTCCGGGTCGTGTCGGCTTTGTCACCCGCCACCTGACTCAGGCTATTGAGCACCATGGCCAGCGTTTGGGCTTTAAATCCGCACTGTTTGGTTAGCTGCTGTTTTTGACTGCGGTGGATCACGGCTTTCATTATCCAGTCTAACGCTGTGGCGCCTTCTTGATATTTTGCTAATTTTGAAAACGCATTTGCCAAAAGAGCAAGGGCTTTGGGACTGGCTCGAAGCGGGAGCGGCTCTCTTTCTGTCATCTGGAATGCAAGATCTAAAAGCGCGGTTTTATGGCTCTCCCGATGTGGCCCGTGAAGTTGCTTTTTGAGTCGATTCACTTCGTTTGCCAGTGCTTCTATCTGTTGATCGAAACGCTCGGCGGAAGGGTTGCGGTAATATTGTCTCTTTCTGTCTGGTCTTCTTTTTGGATGTGTACGAACTGTAGCCTCAGACGATTCCTGTTGTCGTGAAGGGACTTCGGCATGGGTCTTTGATGTGGTCAATACAGGCGGCCACTGAAGCATTGATGATTCAGGAACAGGAGAGGCATGTGGCCGGACACCGGTACGACCGGGATACAGGGAAGCAGGTAAAGGCTTTACAATTGCCGCCCAGCTTTTCTTTGTATCTTTATCTGCTGCTGCGCATTTCTCTATCACGCCCCCTGACAGCGGTAGCATTAACCAAATAAAAAACAATTCTCTCCCGCAAAAGTGAGCACCAATATTCACGGTAAATCTCATCCCATTGCCCGTTCGTTGAGGTTGTGCAGTAAAGGCAATGGCGGGATATATGGCAAGACGGCACAGGCCAAAAAAAGAAGGGAATACACAATCAGCAAACCGCCTCATATACCGACCATGATCCTCCAAAAGCATAACCGGACAGGAAAAATCATTGCCTGAAATGGTGGCGTTCAGGTGGCTGGTAGAAAGGTTACCAGGCTGGCAAGTCATTCACTCTCAGGCCTTCATACTGGCTACTCATTTCTTGTTCGTCCATTGCATTTATCACCCGATCAACAAGCGTTCCAAGGCCTGCGACCGAGTCAGTCTCAACATAGGAAATACGTAGCACCTCAAACCCCAGGCCTTTGAGTATGTGATCTATCAAACGGTCTCGCGCTCTTCTTTTTCCAGATTCTTTTGCAAGAAGAAGCTCATCGTTTTCCATTGTTTCATCCTGAATATAATGATGGGGGCCATCGACCTCTATGCTGAGCAGTCTGGAGATTGAGTCGGAAAACTATGTTCTCATGAGACCGGGTACTTATTTAGGATACGATGACTCAGGGTTAGAGTCACCATCAGAGCCATCGTCATCATCATAAAATACTTCGAAACGATCAACGATATTCAGGTGTTTAATTTTTAATTGGTCCACGGTGACTTTTAATTCAGGGCATGCCGATACCTCAAGAAGTCCTACTTTATGTAAATTGGGAGGTAATTTTTCCAGCGCACGACAGTCTGTTAATCTCAAATGAGTTTTGATTTCTCTTATATAAGGAAGAAATTCCTGTAATTTTGAGCAAGACCGAACAGTCACACGCAATAACATTCGTGCACTAACATTAATAGCCTTTAACTCACGACAATACTGAAGAAAAATGGCTTCTTTAACCTCCACATTATCGGGGATATATTCTATCTCGTCACAACTTTTTAATTTTAAGAGTTTAACAGTCACTTTGTTCCGAAAAAAATCTTCTGATATTGGCATGTCAGAAATTGAAAGTATTTCAATGGGATGCGTACTAGCAGGGCAATGTTTAACTCCGCAACGAAAAAGCTCCATATCTTCATAATGTATAGTGTCAGGAAGTTGTTTTAACAACGGACAGTTCATTGCTTGTAAAAACTCTATTCGTTTCAAATGCTGAGACGTGAAAGATTCAAGACGAGGACAGTCTCTTATATCAACAGTTTCAATCATACTTTCATTAGCACAGGAACAGTCAATAGACACCAACTGTTTACAATCAAAAACATCTAAATCATTTATACCCTTCACCTTCACGGTGAGTTTTCGTATATTTTGAATTTCCGATATTATAAGTTGGCTAACTGTTATTTCATTTGCAATAAAATCTTCTTCCAGATTTTGACAGCACCTAATATGTAGAACATTAACTTCCAGTCCTTTAGGTAAACATTTGAGGTTTTTGCAACCACTTAAATCAAGATAATAACCACCCCCAACTTGATTAATGCGCAAATTATCAGGCAAAGAAATAAAATCCTTTCCCTTCAAAAAACCTTCTGTTCTTAAAGGTATTTGTATAGATCCATCGTCCTCTAGATTCTCACACAAAAATTGATAAATTCCTTCAATGTCAGCAGGTTCACAACCGGCATCACGATTAGCCTTTCTCCAGGTTTCAATTGATTGAATCATTTGTTCTTTGGCAGACAAGCCAGAGGTGGCGTGATCAATATGACGACCGTCCAAGGGTACTTCATAAGGATTAGTATCCATACTAACAGGGTCAAGCATATCCACATTTTGGGAAATTAATGATAAATCATGAAAAGAAGAAGTAAGGATTCTACCACTTTCATGGGATTGGGCACCTTCATGGGATTGGGCACCTTCACGGGATTGGGCACCTTCATGGGGCTGATGTATAGATACAGGCACCGGTTTTATATTCATAGTTAACCACCTAAACAGATAATATCGTAATCGGTTATCTCAGTTAGGTTGAGTAAAAAACAATAATAAAGTTCCAACTTATAATAACAAACTACCTACATTCACTGAAACAAAACACAAGGTTTTACCCACCAGAATATCAACGGGGAACCCTTCAATATTCACTTCCATAACAATATTTTGGTTTGGCAAAGCATTTTTAACAGCCTGGAACACTCTGTTTTGTAATGCCGAGACTTTCACCTTTTTTTCAGGAGCAGAAAGAGCAGGAGACACATCAATTTCCAAGTTAGAAATGCCTGCCCAGTAAATATATGCAAATCTGTCTTGCCAGTGATGTGAAAGAAGGTCCCTGATATTTTCCCTATCCATTAGCGGCTTAACAAAGATATCGAAACGGGGTGTATCAGGATCATCCTTGACGAGCGGATTTTGTTTTGCACATAAATCCAGAACGGCCAGGTTCCATAAGAATTCGCCGACGCTCTGCTGTAGAGGGCCGCCTGTGTCAATAAAACCAGTCATATCACAAAGACGTTTAACCAGGAAATAGCCAAGCTTCAGCTGGTCGTCTGACAGAGATAAACGGCACAAAGCGTCAAGGGCCATAATAATATCCTGTTCAGTCGGCGATATGTTCATAATGGCTTGAATCGAAGCTTGAACAACATCCTCCCCTATGACGTGTGAGCAATGAGACATCCCACTGGCCACCATGGCCAGATGCTGGGCTGACCACTCCCTGGGGTCAGTCAAATCACGCCTCCCCACCTCTTTGGCCAGCGCCTTCCGGGGCGTGTCGGCGTCGTCCCCCGTCACCTGGCTCAGGCCATTGGTCACCATGGCCAGAGGCTGGGCCGACCACTCTTTGGTGTTGGTCAAATCACGGCTTCCCACCTCTTTGGCCAGCGCCTTCCGGGTCGTGTCGGCGTCGTCCCCCGTAACCCGGCTCAGGCCATTGGTCACCATGGCCAGATGCTGGGCCGACCACTCTTTGGTGTCGGTCAAATCACGGCTTCCCACTTCTTTGGCCAGCGCCTTCCGGGTCGTTTTAGCGTCGTCCCCCGCCACCTGACTCAGGCCATTGGTCACCAAGGCCAGATGTTGCGCTATCCAGCACTTAAGGTCTCCGGTAAGGGCACGCCTCCCCACTTCTTTGGCCAGCGCCTTCCGGGTCGTGTTAGCGTCGTCCCCCGCCACCTGACTCAGGCCATTGGTCACCAAGGCCAGATGTTGCGCTATCCAGCACTTAAGGTCTCCGGCAAGGGCACGCCTCCCCACTTCTTTGGCCAGCGCCTTCCGGGTCGTGTCGGCGTCGTCCCCCGCCACCGGGCTCAGGCCATTGGTCACCATGGCCAGATGCTGGGCCGACCACTCTTTGGTGTCGGTCAAATCACGTCTTCCCACCTCTTTGGCCAGCGCCTTCCGGGTCGTGTCGGCGTCGTCCCCCGTCACCTGGCTCAGGCCATTGGTCACCATGGCCAGAGGCTGGGCCGACCACTCTTTGGTGTCGGTCAAATCACGGCTTCCCACCTCTTTGGCCAGCGCCTTCCGGGTCGTGTCGGCGTCGTCCCCCGTCACCTGACTCAGGCCATTGGTCACCATGGCCAGAGGCTGGGCCGACCACTCTTTGGTGTCGGTCAAATCACGGCTTCCCACCTCTTTGGCCAGCGCCTTCCGGGTCGTGTCGGCGTCGTCCCCCGCCACCTGGCTCAGGCCATTGGTCACCATGGCCAGAGGCTGGGCCGACCACTCCCTGGGGTCAGTCAAATCACGCCTCCCCACCTCTTTGGCCAGCGCCTTCCGGGTCGTGTCGGCGTCGTCCCCCGTCACCTGGCTCAGGCCATTGGTCACCATGGCCAGATCTTGCGCTATCCAGCACTTAAGGTCTCCGGCAAGGGCACGCCTCCCCACTTCTTTGGCCAGCGCCTTCCGGGTCGTGTCGGCGTCGTCCCCCGCCACCTGACTCAGGCCATTGGTCACCATGGCCAGATGCTGGGCCGACCACTCTTTGGTGTCGGTCAAATCACGGCTTCCCACCTCTTTGGCCAGCGCCTTCCGGGTCGTGTCGGCGTCGTCACCCGCCACCTTACTCAGGCCATTGGTCACCATGGCCAGATGCTGGGCCGACCACTCTTTGGTGTTGGTCAAATCACGGCTTCCCACCTCTTTGGCCAGCGCCTTCCGGGTCGTGTCGGCTTTGTCACCGGCGACCTGACTCAGGCTATTGAGCACCATGGCCAGAGTTTGGGCTTTTAATCCGCACTGTTTGGTTAGCTGCTGTTTTTGACTGCGGTGGATCACGGCTTTCATTATCCAGTCTAACGCTGTGGCGCCTTCTTGATATTTTGCTAATTTTGAAAACGCATTTGCCAAAAGAGCAAGGGCTTTGGGACTGGCTCGAAGCGGGTGCGGCTCTCTTTCTGTCATCTGGAATGCAAGATCTAAAAGCGCGGTTTTATGGCTCTCCCGATGTGGCCCGTGAAGTTGCTTTTTGAGTCGATTCACTTCGTTTGCCAGTGCTTCTATCTGTTGATCGAAACGCTCGGCGGAAGGGTTGCGGTAATATTGTCTCTTTCTGTCTGGTCTTCTTTGTGGATGTGTTCGAACTGTAGCCTCAGACGATTCCTGTTGTCGTGAAGGGACTTCGGCATGGGTCTTTGATGTGGTCAATACAGGCGGCCACTGAAGCATTGATGATTCAGGAACAGGAGAGGCATGTGGCCGGATACCGGTACGACCGGGATACAGGGAAGCAGGTAAAGGCTTTACAATTGCCGCCCAGCTTTTCTTTGTATCTTTATCTGCTGCTGCGCATTTCTCTATCACGCACCCTGACAGCGGTAGCATTAAACAAATAAAAAACAATTCTCTCCCGCAAAAGTGAGCACCAATATTCACGGTAAATCTCATCCTCTTGCCCGTTCGTTGAGGCTGTGCAGTAAAGGCAATGGCGGGATATATGGCAAGACGGCACAGGCCAAAAAGAGAAGGGAATACACAATCAGCAAACCGCCTCATATACCGACCATGATCCTCCAAAAGCATAAACGGACAGGAAAAATCATTGCCTGAAATGGTGGCGTTCAGGTGGCTGGTAGAAAGGTTACGCCGGTTTTATCCAGTACTGTGATCTTGCCAAGATTCAGTTTCTCAATTTGAGGGCGAATCTTTTTCACAATCCCGGCAATGATCCAGGTGAAGGCATCCGGCCTGAGATAGGTTTTCGACATACGCTTGATAGCGTTCTCCAAAGATATTCGGAAAACATGTTTCAAAACTGGCTGTTTTACACTAGCAGAGTCGTTAGCAAAGTCAGGCGATGTTTAATTGTAAACACCTCTAAGAGTCGTGGTTGATTAACTTGCTGAGAATATTACTCATCACTACTTTTAGGCTTCTTATCGGCAATAATGTTCTTTGGAGGCCTGTCTGTGAAGTTACCACGCTCTTCAGGTTTGAACTCGTTAGGTTTGAAGTTTGTTTTCCTTGGTTTGTGTTTTTTGGGGGGAGTAGGGCAGGCGAATGACAAAATCAGAGATTCGGCTATTAACATGTGGGTGCTTCTGGAAGGCATGACTCAAGCACCACTGCTGTACACCAAAGTCAGGAATGCAAACCGGATTGCTGATCATGAGGAGGAAAAAAGGCTTTACGAGCTGGCTGCAACCAGCACTCATGTTCTGGATGAAGCCTACTACCAGGTTCGTAACAGTTGGCTCTCAAAACACCATTTATCATCAGCACCCTTTGAGCTGGAGCAGATGCCCCAAAGCTGGAAAGATAGTTTTAAGGTGTTCTCCCAAAATCAGCGAAGGTCCAGGGAGGAAGTCTTCCCACATACACCTGGAACCTATTCTCAGGTCAGTGAATTCCAGGACAGCATGCTGGAGTGGACAGCGAAAAATTATAAAATTTACTGTGAGCATGTCCTGGAATGCTCCCCCTTGCCCCATAGTAAGGCCGCTGTAATGACCCTTGCCAAACAGTTGGCAACCTATGATGAAGCCTTACGCACACAGGAGTTATTAAAAGACGTATTATCAGGAGGGGAATCCAGCGGAACATCGTTGACGGAGTTGCAACAATTACCGGACAGTCCGACCATGCAATTCTTTCTTCCACAGGTTAGACAGGAATTGCAGCAGTTAACGTACGCCCAGCAGCCAGTAACCACGGAAACGACCATAGCGCTCAATCAGCTCCTGGAAAAGGTCGTTGAAGAAAACAGCCCACCTTTACAGATCCAGACGTTGTCTATGGAGGATTTCAGTCATCCAGTCCTTAAGGCGCGTTGGAGTGTTACAACTCTGGCTAATATGAGTGCCCGGGAGCTGCAGGAATTACGCAGGGAAACCGGTGAACGCAGAGGCAGGATGACTCGTCAGGGCTATTATCCTCAGCTTTTGCACGAAAAGTACGGCCAAATGGCTATTGTTCAATTGGCACAATTACAGAGAGGTTTCAAAGTTGATAGCGAGAGTCATGATGAACCCTGAACTCCGTACTTTCAAGCCCTGGCCCAGTGCCTGAGTGCTTGAGGAAAAAGGGCGATTTACCCGGTAGACATAAATGGGCCGCTGTACATCTTTTAGATGGATGTTGATGCTCGGGCATTCAGTGACTATCCGTTCCATCCAGCGATACATAGGAGTCAGATTGTCTTCGCTGGCAGCACTAAAGCGGTAAGGGCAATCATGGGATGTATAAAGGTTCAGACTGCATCATGCTGTGTTCATGGTGTTTGAGCTTCCCTGATAGTTTTGAAAGCGTGTGCCAAAGCCGGTTGTGGTGCACTAACCATCTTGTTAGTCAAAGCGGCGAGCGGAGAAAAATATGACAGAGGTGGGGGGAACTTTTGCGGTATTTGAGCCTCTATACTCTGGTACCCATCAAGGAGAAGAGGTAGTTATTATGCAGCCATATTCAGATATTTCCCTGGGAGTCCCGCCAAAGAAGGCCGAGCCAGGAAAGCTAGCACCGAAACAGCTAGCACCGAAACAGCAAGCAGGTCAGCAAGGTATCAGAAAGGTAGAAATTCAAACCACGCAACCATCAATGGCCACGCAACCATCAATGGCACAGTTGGCTGCGGAGCGCAAACAACGTGAAGATCAGTGGCGTATAAGTGGGGGAGGGCCGGTCGCTCCTGTAACAGCCAGGGCTATGGAAACAAGGTCTGGTGTGCATACCCTGACCACCTCCACAAAATCCCGGCCTGCAGCACATTCACGGGCTGCAGCACATTCACGGCGTGCAATTCGTACCGTGGCAGACATGAAAGCTGATGGATGGGAGGACGGAGCCTCCTCGAACAGAGCTACCTTTAATGCAGGTTCCAGCGGGTCATATACGCAGCAGGAGGTGCCAGTTCGGCGAAGCCGAATGGAAAGCGTAATGCTACAGAATCCAGGGATTTTGCAGACAACGATTGGTGATGACTATACCGCCACAAAAAAAGATGCCGGGAACAATCAAACTGTTGAGAACGGCACGAACGTGCTTACTAATCATGCAACTCAGAACGGAGTGATTATTCGTGATGCTAAGTATTACTCCCAAGGCGTTTTGGTTACACCTGGACAGGATGCGGCTTATCAAGTGAAACGCCATGCGTATGTTGATGGTACAAAAGAAGAGGATAAGACGGGCATCGCTGTCTCCTGGGATGCTCCAGATCTCCTCTTAAATTAATAGCCTCTTCAGGCCGCTCTGTGCCTGGGGATCGTTAAACATAAGCTTCTTCCCCTGACCGGGGAAGAAGCTTTATTGGTCAGGGGAAGACTGAGTTTATTTCACCGGCTTGCCGGTTTTATCCAGTACAGTGATCTTGCCAAGATTCAGCTTCTCAATTTGAGGGCGAATCTTTTTCACATCCCCTGCAATGATCCAGGTGAAGGCATCCGGCTTGAGGTATGTTTTCGCCATACGGTTGATCTTGTCACGGTCAACACTCTCAACCCGTTGGCCATAGTTGTATAAGTAAGCCTCAGGCAGCTTGTACTCTTCCAGACTGCTGATAGAACCTAACAAGGCACGGTTCGTCTCATAGCTGCCAGGCAGGGTGCGGATGCGGTTGCGCTTTATGATATCCACTTCCTGTTCTGAAGCAGGCTTGCTGCCGAGGAACTGATGATACTCATTCAGAATTTCCGCTACTGCTGGCCCGGTTTTATCAGCCTGTACTGAAGAACTCACCAGGTAAGGACGCTGACCCACAGCACTCTTGGCATAGCTTTGCGCACCATAAGCCCAGCCTTTGTCTTCCCGCAGGTTGAGGAAAATACGGGCACTGAAACCGCCTCCGGCAATAATGTCGTTCATCAGGTTGAACGGCAGGGTGTCAGGGTTTTTGCTTGGCATCACCAGCTGGCTGCCAACAATCACAGACTGGCCTGCACCAGGGTAATCCACCAGGAAGACCCGTGCTTTGTCCTGATTCTTTACCCTGGCAATGGTTTTTTCAGGCAGAGGAGTGGCCGGTGCTTCCCAATCTGCAAACGCCTTGTTCAGTTTGGGTAACAGCTGTTCCATGGTGGTGTCGCCGGTAACAATCAGAGTGGCATTGTCAGGGCGCAGCCAGGTTTTCCAGAAGTTCACCATGTCTTCCCGGTGGATGTTTTCCAGAGAGCTGGTGGTACCGGAACCGCTCCAGGGAGTGTTGTAGGCATGGTTCGGGCCGTAGAGCAGGTTAGGCAACACCCGTCCGATAATACTGCTGGGAGACGCTTTCTCCTGACGAATGCCATCCATCAGGTTACTGCGTACCCGCTGCAGGTCATCCTCTTCAAAGGTAGGGTTCATCAGTACGTCTGCCAGTACATCCAGTGATGGATCAAGGCTGACGGTCAGGGTGTTCAGATAGAGGCTGGAGGCGTCCAGATCATTTCCCACACTCAGGCTGGAGCCGATGTTTTCCAGATCAGAGGCAATCGTCAGGTTGTCCCGGCTGGTGGTGCCTTCATCGAGCATAGCCATGGTAAGACCGGGCAGGCCGGGTTTGCCATTACGGGCAGACAGACCGGCATTGAACTGCATTTCCATCTGTACGACAGGTGTTTGAGGGCGGCTGGCCAGCACAACCTTCAAACCATTAGGCAGGGTGGTACGCTGAAGCTCCGGCAGGTTCACTTTCACAAGCTCACCGGCTGCGGGAACCTTGCTGCGGTCTGCACCTTTTTTCGCATGGGTGTAGTCAGGGAAAGGTGTGACTTCCAGTACATAGTCACCACTGCTCAGCCATTTCTCGGAACTCTTGCGAATGTCTTCCGGAGTAGCGGCTTTCATGGTGGCAAAGCTTTGCTTATAGAAGCCGGGGTCGTTGTTGTAGACCTCACCACGGGCAAGAATGTCGGACTTGCCGCCAAAACCACCCACTCTTTCCGTGCCACGTACAAAGCCTGCGGCCTGACTGAAGCGGATACGTTTCAGCTCTTCTTTGGTCGGGCCTTCTTTAATAAATTTGGCCAGCTCTTCATCAATGGCCTTTTCGATTTTATCCAGAGGTACACCGGAGCGGGCATCTGCGGAAATGGTCACCTGGCCCGCGAGAATACGGTCGTAGATGTAAGCACCAACATCCGTAGCCAGCTTGTCTTTCAGTACCAGGCGCTTGTAGAGGCGGCTGTTCTTGCCGCCACCCAGTACATCTGTAGCCAGTGACAGGTACTCGGCATCTTTGGTGCCGGTTTGTGCCACGTTCCAGACCTTCAGGATAATGGCCTGGGGTACACGGTCCTGCATGGTGTCGCGTTTGGTTTCGGTGCGCTTGGCCACCCAGGCGTCGAGCTTGTCGAGAGGCTGGCCGGCAGGAATATCACCAAAGTACTTTTCTGCCTTTTTGCGGGCGGTGGCAACATCTATATCGCCAGACAGCACCAGTACCGCATTGGAAGGTCCGTAATAGGTTTTGAACCAGTCCTTAACCGTGTCAACGGTGGCAGCGTCCAGATCTTCCATATAACCGATGGTTGGCCAGGAATAAGGGTGGCCGTCGGGGAAGGTTTGTGATGACAAACGCTCACGCACTTTGCCGTAAGGGCGGTTTTCACCCTGGCGCTTTTCGTTCTTCACGACGTTGCGCTGTTCATCGAGTTTCTCCTGACTGATGGAGTTCAGGAAGTGACCCATACGGTCGGACTCCATCCACAGTGCCATATCCAGCGCCGGAGCAGGCACAGTCTGGAAGTAGTTGGTGCGGTCACTGCTTGTAGTGCCATTCTGGTCGGTGGCGCCGGCTTCTTTAAAGGGAGTGAAGAACTCACCTTTATAATTGTCGGACCCCTGGAACATCAGGTGCTCAAACAGGTGGGCAAAGCCTCGGGTGCCCAGACTTTCATCTTTGGAGCCGACCTTGTACCAGATATTCACGGCAACGATAGGCGCTTTACGGTCTTGATTGACGATGACCGTCAGGCCGTTATCCAGCGTGAATGTTTCATAAGGAATAGTGACTTCCGGCAGCACCTGTGAGGAGGCCGATGAGCCCGGCATCAGAGGTGCAAAGGCTGACGATGAAGTCTTATCAAGAAAAGAGCAGCCAGAGGCCAGAATGCTGCCCAGTGCCAAAACAATAAAGCGTTTCTGGAAACGCACCCGTCCCGGGAATTGGAGTTTTTCTATCATGATGATTCTTCGAAAATCCTTGGCAGGAAAAGAATGAATAACGATCCAACAAAGCATATCACAGGGCGTGATATGTGCAGGGTGAATTAAGTTGGGCGAAATGTATAGGTTAAAAATTGCCTGTTGAACAGCACCAGAATATTTCCAAAAGGCTTCTTAAATCATGCTTTTTTCAACAAAAGCAGCAGCGCCGGTAAATCGTCCAGCATTAAGGCCTGTTCGAGGATATCCGTATCTGCTGGCAGCACATCAGGAATAAACACCGTCTGACACCCTGCGGCCAGTGCGGAACGAGCCCCGGAGTTGGAGTCTTCAATGGCCAGTGTTTGACCGGGCGAAAGCCCCAGCTGTTGGCAGGCCTGTGAATAGGGTTGAGGGTGAGGTTTGGGGTGCTGAACATCATCACCACAGACAATGGTATCAAACAGCTCCAGCCCACCCAGTGTTTGCAGGTCAGCTCTGGAAAAGTTCTGCTCGATTTTGTCACGCCCGGCAGATGTCACCAGTGCGCAGGCTAAAGGTTGCTTTTCAGACTGTTCGCCAAGCCAGGTGAGTAGCTCCAGGGCACCGGTTTTCAGTGGAATGGCTGCAGTACCGGATTCCTGTTCATCCAGCCGTTTCAGAAAGGCAGGCAGGGAGAAGCCTTTACCCCCCAGTTCAGCGATAAAGTCTTTGCACTGGTCGAATCGGGCACCAATAAAACGCTGATAGGCCAGATCATTCAGGTCAATACCAAATTCCCGGGCAGTGCTTTGCCAGAGGCTTTTATACAGTGCTTCGCTGTCGAGCAGGGTGCCGTCCATATCAACAAGAATGGCCTGAACGGGGCGAATAAGGGATTCCATAGCGACTTCTGGCTCCTGGCTTTTAACTGTGGTTGCCCGTGGATTATGCCACGTTCTAACCGTGGCAGGCGCAAAGGCTGGGGGTTATAACTAACAGTCCGGTTAACACTCCTGACAAAGGGAGACAGCCTGTGAACGGGGAGGCTGTCAGGCAATCTAACCGAGGAGTAAGTAAACGAAAGGGATGACATTATATGGTTTTTTTGCAGGGGGTTCAGAAAGGGATGTACAAGCCCGGTGCTCAGGCATTAACAGGTACAGGTTCGAGTTGCGAGCCGATCAATCTTGAAGCCGGCACGAGCGGTTGTGTGGACAATAAGATACCACCCCCTGGTTCATGGGGACGAAAAACAACCAATCCTGTCGGCCTGTCACCTCTTTACCTGTCAAGACAGGGGGGGGCTGTCAAATATGAGGCTGGACAATCGATTGGAGAAAGAGATTGTTCTGTTGAAGACTGTTGTGTCGTTTCTTTTATTGAACATCCACCTTCTCACGGTGTTGGCTCGCCAGACCTGCTTTTAAACTCTCCGCATGTACCAACCGTTTCTTTGCCCTCGGCGCCTGCCAGTTTTATTGCTGTGGATGGTACGCATCAAATGAGGACTGATCTGAATGAGGGAATAGCAATTATTAAAACCAGAAAACATTCAGCCTGGGAAGAGTTCAATCAAGGCCGTATGGCCAAGCTTACACTGTTATCGGTGCTGAGCGGTATAATGATTGATGAGATAGGTTTGCATAATAAATACGGTTCTCATTTAAGCCAGATTGAGGCATCTCATGAGCAGTGTGGCACAATAGGTCAGGGCCGCATAAAGGCGCAAACGTCTGCCGTTCCAGTAGATATTCGCCCCTGCAGGAAAAGACAATTCACATCCTCACCGCCACCATCATCGGGCTCCAACATTGAGCTGGAAACGCGCCACAAGTCCCCAAGATCTGAAGTGACTTTTGAAGATGAGAATAGCCCTCCGGATGTTTCAGGTGCAGACCTGTTTGCGCAGGCATCGAATTTCCATCGTATGATGACTCGCCCTGTAGCTAGCTGGTTTCTCATGCCCGTTGAGATGCGCCAATTGTTTGAAAACTGGGCGCAACGAAAGGTTGTGAATGCCTGTCTGCCATTTCATGAATGGCCCTATGTTGAGCATCCGGCAGTACCGGGGGGATGTATCCAGGCCAACGATGAGCAACATCATAGCGAGTTGACCAAGGCTATTAATTATCTTTTTCGTATGGGAGATAACACAATAGAATGGAAAGCTGCATTAACACGATTGAGAGAACTTGAAGGTAAAGTGGTTATCATGACAGTAGCGGAACTGTGCAACTTAAAGTACCCCGCAGTCTCTCGATGGTGTGACACAGATGCCCACCTCAAGCTGCTTCTGCAGGACAAAGAGTTTATGGCTGACTGGGGCAGTGATACGGGCAACAGTCTCATACTGCTTATGAACGAGAAACTCTCAAAAGAACCTGTGTCTGGTTTCCCAGTCGAGCCAGTTAAAATCGAAAATACCTGCCGCTTTAAAATTGAGGTGCCGGGTTATGCCGGGGCTATGGTTTATGAGGCCGATACCCACTATGAAGCTTCCGATATTGCAGTGTGTGTGAATCAATATCTGTGGGGGTTTAAATCACAGGATATGACCAATATATGCCAAGGGAGGAATAAGCTTTTATCACTCACACCTAACTATGTACTGAATAAGCCTGTTCTTCTTGGATTTGATCGGAACAGTCCTATCACCATAAATAACACTGGAGTAAGACAATAAGTGCAATCAACTAAAATTACCTGGTAAGAAGTGAAAGATAAAGAGAAGAGGCTGATGACTTAACGCATGGTTTTAAGCGTACTTCATTCTACTCCACTAACATTCAAGCTGTTTTAAGGTCAGTAGTAAGGTCAGTAGTAAGGTCAGTAGTAAGGTCAGTAGTAAGGTCAGTAGTAAGGTTAGGAAGGGTTTGTTATTGGTAATGGCAGGTTTGTCATAGGCTTGTTTAAATGTTTTTAATATTTTACGACCTCTTGAAATATTAGATATAAGAAAGAGGGGTGTTGTTATGCAAGCAAGAGAACCTGTACTTGGTGTGATGAAGTTACCTGGTATGTCAGCGCAAGCTGATGTTACATATGATTATACAGAGGCTTGTTCGAAAGGGTTCAATATTTCCGAGGTTCGTTCAGAAAGACCAATGAACTTCTCATTTGTTTTCAGATTCAGGGATAAGTTAGTGGCATTGACTCTCGCTGAGAGACATATAAGTGAACAAGATGTTGTCACAATATATACAAATACTGATACAACAAATTCGGACGGATTTGGTGTGCCATTTTTTCCAGGTCAGACATTGTTTGGCCAGACTTTTGCTGGGCATGAAGCAAAACTGCATGTGCCAAGTGATCCAGGGTGGCACCACTTACACAATGTAATGGATCACGATCATACCTCAAACTTTGTTGCCAGGTTGATGATCATGTACCAGAAAGATAATGCAAGAAGAGATATTATAGATTTTAATACTGCGATTACATTTCTATCCAACAATCCCGGTGTGGAAGGGGTTCGTTTTAAGAGCAAAAATTATGCAACCAATGTTGTCTGCACCAATATGGGTAATGACGTTAAATTAAAACCCAGTAATTATATGATAATTCCCTGGGAAGAAGTAAAAACTGAGGAACAGAGAACGCAGTAGGTCATTCTTGAAGGGGCAGAATGTGCCCCCATTTTCTATTATGCCCTTTTACGCCTGCAAAAGAGCTGGGAAGCGTGCTCTGAGGCTGTCCAGAATAAACGTTACAGGTCGTTTGGCAAGTGACAGAACCGCCGAACACACCACTGCGCTGGTAAGAATGCCTGCCAATACATCTCCCGGGTAATGAACACCCAGGGCCATCCGCGAATAAGCGACAGCGAAGGCCCAGATTATGGCAATGCGGCCAATGCCTGCCTTTGGAAATAATCCCTTTAAAAGAATTGCCATAGCAAAGGCGACGGTTGTATGCCCTGAAGGGAACGACAAGAGGCTGGCATCAGCCAGTTGTGTGACCAGCTCAGGGTGGGTCACAAAAGGTCGTACCCGGGTAATACCATGTTTCAAAAGCAGAGCCACAACTGCTGAAGAACCAACCCCTATCGCAATCATGCAGGCCTGGCTCTGCCACTGTTTTGTACGCTTCCACAGCGCCATGAATCCTACAGCTAACAGGCAGGCAGCACTAATACCATAAGCGGTGTTGGTAAGCAGCTGTAAAGCCGGGTCCAGCAGAGGCAGGCGGAAGGTGTTCAGAGCATGAAGGAGGTTCAGCTCGGTACTCAGCAGGGCATCAACAATTGCAGACATAGATATAATGGGTTGGAGTCAGCAGTAGGGGCTGCAAGGTTAATTTGGCAGCTCCGGGACAGCAATACGCATCCACCCTGCGGCTATGCGCACCCACCGAGGCTGGTTAATGGTATGCACGTTGGATGAGATATTTCTTATAGCCTACACAAGCTATTGGTGTTTCTAACACTATACATGTGCAGATCCTTAAGGAAAGGAGCTCCAATTTCAGGAATTGAAGCGACCCTTGTTAAGCATTCCAGTCGTTTACATAACTGCTTGTATAGCTGGTTGGATAGCTGGTTGGATAGCTGGTTGGATAGCTGGTTGGATAGCTCTGCCAAGTCTTGGTAGTCAATTTCGCCAAGGCAAGATCGCGAAGTCCGCTGGTTTTTTTTTCACAATAATCATAGAGCAGGTGAAACTGCCTTGTGTCGCTCTCTGGCATGGGGATATTCCCCGCGGCAATATACTTTCGGCATACGTAATCAAGGCCGTTGAGCAGTGATTCAAGATTATAATGAGTACCCATCAAACCTGGTGTTTCGTAAATAGCCTGAAACATGAAATCTGTTTGCAGACAGGCTTTCGGGGCAGTAACCCTGAGGCAGTCTTGAGGTGGTTTCTGTTGTTCATTGTTGTATTTATGAATAAAGTTGCAAAATTTGAATGTACTAGTGTAATGGTTGAGCTTTTTGCACAGCTCCTGCTGCAGTAAGTTAAAAGCGTATTGATCCTGAGCAGGAAGTTTGTCAAAACAGAAAGGATGGTTAAGCTCTTCTAAACGTACCCTCCAGATCATTGTAATGCCCTGGGAGATGAATGGAATTTCACTGGGTCTTACACGATTCTCCTTTAAAGCGTCAAATAAGAACCGGATCTGGTTCAGGTTATCGGGCTTATCGTACAGGGCTGCTTCCAGATATTCTGCTGTCTCTGGCAGTCTGATGGCCCTGGACTGACTCCCTTCTGGAGAAGGTGTCATTCCGTAAGATGATGAAGTACTGCTGATCGGTGAAACCGTCAGTGCATGGGCTGCGTATTGTGGAGCTGCTGCGTACTGTGGAGTAGCTGCGTACTGTGGAGTAGCTGCGTACTGTGGAGCGGCCACGCATTGTTGCCGTGGTTCAGGCTGCTGGGATATTTGTGGGAGTGGCGTGACAACATCTACGTGCATCTGTTGATGCACTCTCGCATTAAAATGGTTTCTTGGCGGCACAGGCCGGGGCTGTACGAGAGGCTGATCAAACCGGGGCTGTACGAGAGGCTGAACAAAAGTCTGCTGCATAAGGCGGTTATTTGAGGGGCTATATGCTTCGGCTTGAGGCATAAGGATTGAAGCAGGAACTTCTCTGCAGGATGAAGAGTACCCTCTGCTGCTTTGCAGGGGGCTGCAGTCGTGGATGGTTAAAGGGAAAGAGGCAGGGTCATATATCGCCCCTGGGCGGCCTGCTGTATTGTATGCCATAACGAATTCCTGTTTAACGTTTGTGTTAAATGTTATTGATACAGGTGTCTTTGAGAAAAGACACTAACAGGGCTGTCCGGGATATTTGGCCGGTGGGTTTTAATGAGTAATTTGAGGTTTCACGCAAATAACCAAATTAGCATCTCTTTCTAGAACGCACTTACTGGAATTGATGGAGGTGATTTCTAATTTAGACTCCTTTAATATTCGACCCATCATTTTTCCAAGTGGCGTATCTGTTAAGAATATGGTTCTCCACTCAGGTGTATCTATGTGTGTGTCTGTCAATCTTGAAAGGGTTTTTTCATTCTCTATATAATAAATAATAATTTGTTTTGGTATGGGTATTTCGAAATCAACAATCTCGCGCGCTCTTAAAAGATTGAACATGAATAAATCATTTGCGTAATAGGAAGTGTCAGGATGAAGCCTTCTAATTTCATAGCAGCACCATGTGTTTTTAGTGTATACATTACAGATTTCCACACAGGGTTTACCATCATGATCCAACTCCAGAGAGGTATGTGAAATAGATACAGTTTTAGTTTTTTTATTAAAAGAAGGTGCTTCCCTTAATACACGCAGTTGTGAGCAGCTTCTTTCACTAAATCTTAAGTCAATAGCAGACTTGCTTGTTTTGTCGTCGGTAAGTGAAGCCGATCTTAGTGGCTCAGAAGGCTTTATGGGCAAATCTACACCTGTTGATTTCGGTGTGCCGACTACTGATGTATGAATTTTAGAATCATTAAAATATGGTCGTTGAATGTTCATTGTTACTAGAACCATTAATTATTTTCTAGATGGTATATGCTCGAAGAATTAAGTATTTAATACCATGACAATAAAGTAAGAGTTCCTGACAGAGTTAATGATTAACTCTAAGGATGGGGTTGCTCCTTCTGTTTTTTATAATATATTTCCCCAATATTCATAACTATGAAAGATATTGCAGACAATATCAGGATGACAGTCCAGGGGCTGATATTTAATGCCCTTAACTGAATATTACCCCTGTTATAAAGCATAATTGGTGCGGGATTAACTTGTCTGGCCTGCAAAGGAAGATGACACAATTTGCATGTAACACAGCCCTCGGCCAGCAACGTTTGGCGGCACTTTGGGTGGTACCGATGAATGCATATTTGTTCAATGCCTGCGGTGTCATCACGACGGTTCTGCAAATACTGTGCGGATACCCCTACAGACAATACATCTTCTTTGCAGTAACCACATGCTTTAGGAGACATAGTTTTTAATCCTCTTAATCATTTGTATTGATATGTCAGGAATGCAATGGTCGGTCTTCTTCTAAAAAGCATGTCGGTGATAAACATTTTAGGTGTTTGGCGTTTTGCGCCCCTTTCCGGCGACACTATCTTAACTCCTATCTGGCTACAGTCAGGGTTAGGTATAAGAGTCACACTTTTTAAACTCTCTAAAGAGCGATGCTCTGACTGGAGGTGGTCCAGTAAAGGCAATTGTAGAGTGACGTTTCCTATGTCGGCTGTTGCATATCCCAGGATCATTCGCGATCCCATTACAGTACGACCCTGTTCAAAGAGTTTTTGGTGAAGCGGCGAATTGGAAAGAGTCAGAGTCTCCAGTTGTGGGCTGATACTGATATGCAGATTTTCATGAGAGTAAACGGGGGCAAGTGTATCTACCCAGAGGTTAGGGTTGCAGTCATCGCCAATGGGAATGGATTGAATCTGACTTAGCTGCCCTGCTTTGAAGGATACGCGATACTGCTCCGGGAAGATCATCACGTCGCTTTGCAGTAATTTCATTCCCTGGTAAGTGTACTGCGGAATACTGGGAGGTATGACCTCAATCACGGGTTGTGGACGAACCGTGTGTGCAGCCTCTTGTTTTTTCGTGGTAAGGCTTGTCGTTGTGCTCCGCCTTGTAAGAGGTTTTGCAGCTGCGTTTTTGATCCTGTGTGAAGTGTTTGACGTATCTCCTTCACAAAAATTTGCCCACGCACTCATATTAAACACGGCTGTTTTTTTTACAGCGGATGCTCTGCTGACAGAAGAGCTATCCACAGAAGAGCTATCCACAGAAGAGTTATCCACAGAAGAGCCATCCTCAATAGATGACACCAAAGATGCGCTACGAGTCCAGCCGCTCCAGCAGGTGCATGTGGGGCAATGGGGTATGCAAATATCGTCCAGCGAAAATGCGCGCCTGAGTGGGAATTGCGTGATTGAAGGATTCATAGTTGTCACTCATACAGGGTTGTCAGTGATTACATTACATAGCTTGTGGATCATCGGGTTAGAGTGTTGGTTTGAGGAAAAATTACTGGGTGGATGTTAGCTGGGCTGACAAGTAGGTCAGGAAGGCTTGGAGATATTCATAATCTGATTGTCTGAATTTATTACAACAAGATTCGCAGGGACGATCTCGATATGCAGGAAATACTCAGAAATAGCTGCGCTGTCACCACCGGTGTGAAAGGTCAGGCCAGTGCAACAGCCAGTAAGACAGCCAAAAGCAAAACAAGCCGATGCGGGCAGGGAAGGGTCTGTAAACCTGCGGCATCATCCCACAGATATCCATTGCGTAACGGCTGCAGAAAACCCCTTAGAAGCGGGCTGAACCCTGCCTGTAGCCTCGGGTATTTCAAACGTTTATTGAAACAACAAGACAGGATTATCAAGCAGCTTGCACAGCAACCAGACAGATCAAAGGTCTGGCGGGCAACGCCACCGGGCTCTACCGGAGAGCACAGTGTTTACCTGTATGGTGCGGTTCATACTACCGACTTTTCCAGATTCAAACTCAGCCCCGTGATAAAGAAACTTGTGGATGGCTGCGATGCTGTGGGAGTAGAACGAACGAGTGAGATGATCGATGAGCTTCTTTTGAAATACCGGCAATATAATGAGCAACAACTTGGTCAGCTTGAACGGGAAGAGTTTCAGGCCGAGTTCAGGAGCACAAACATCAGCGCCCATCTCACTCCAGCTAACAGGAAATCGTTAAAAAGCTTTTGCGAAGCACATAATGATCTTTCGCTTTTGAATACTGGCATCACCCGTGAGCAGCTTAATATTGCAGATATGACCGACTCCTGGTGGAAACATCTGGGGTTACAGCCATGCAGCTTTGAAAATTCTTTCATCAAGCACTGGCGCCACGAAGGGCAAGCAATAGTGCCCCTGGACTGCGAAGAGACGGCACTACGCGTCATGGTGGAAGATCAAGGGCCAACTTGTGGCTTAGTACATATATGCAATGAACTCACTGAAACCCTCCCCAGAATGTTGTCTAAGGGAGTAGCCATGCTGATGTTAAGAAAGGGGACTGGAGCAGAGCTTAGCTTTCAGGGGGCACAAAAGGAGCTGGAAGGCATTGTGTCAGCAGAGATAGGTCTCGGTGATAGCCAAATCAATGTAGAGCGTAACGACATTATCGCAAATAACATTAGCCTCTGGGTCAAAAATAACCTTGGGAAATCCCTGTTTGTGCTGGTGGGAGTCAGCCATCTGGAAGCGACTTGCTCAATCCCGGTGCTGCTGAGGCAGCGGGGCTGGGGCGTGACTGACGCGACAATCGAACAGCTGGAGTCAGGGCTTCACAATTGGAGCTAAAGGGGCGCTTTCTCTCTTTTAGCTCTGGAAAATTCCAAACCGGAGAGGTTCTGTGGCTGTTATAGCTGTGCGATTAAACACAACACCAAAGCGGACGCTCTTATCTTTATTAAATGGGACAAGGATCATTTCCTTTACATGTCCAATGCCATCTGCCCAGAGGAATGGGGTAGATCTTATCTCATCTTCTGAGATTTTTAACCGCCACCTTTTTACGAACATGTTTTGACTGTCCGTATGAGTCTGTGAAGGGCGGTGATGCCTCATTGAGGCTTGAAGGTCTGCCAGTAAAAGGCCAAGACTTGAAATGCACAAAAGGTTTAGGTTGTCTTTGTTCTCTACTATTTGAGAACTGCCCAAATCAATCAATTTAAGGCGCTTTTCTCTTACAAAAAAAACAATGTTTTTTGCACTCAGATCGCCATATTGTATGTTGCAATCCGCAAGGTGGGATAATGCATTTAATATTTGTCGGATCAACTCATTGAGTTGCCCGGTGGTGATGCTAAATTTCATGTCATTGATTTCTTTAAGTGTAATGTAAGCCAATTCAAAGAATAAATATGTGAAGGGGTTGTTATCAATATCCCCAAAATATTTTATTATATTTTCATGAGGTTTTGAGCGTAATCTTTCAAGGTCGGGAATCTCTCTTGCTTTTGCGCGGTCACAGTACTCTTCAGAAGGGTCTAAATGTTTTAATGCTACTGTGCAACCTGCTTTTCACCTGGCTTTATATACCAGACTTGTGGCCCCGAATCCTATTTCATAATCAGAGATTTTAAAGTCTGAAATTTCAGGTGCCCTGTTGAACACTGAAAAGCCATGAAAACAATCCCTTTTCAAATCATCTAAAGGAACCTGGTTTCTTTCTTTTTATCCTTGGCCTGTTATGGCATCAATGATAAGCAGTTACACAGTTTTATCTACAGGCTCTGTTAGTGATTTGGAAATCCGTTCACCCTTTACCGGGAGCTTCCAAATCTACAGCTAATAATTATGAAGGCGCTAAGTTCAAGATTTTCCTCTCAGATCTCCCAATATTCAAGACAGCTCGGTGTTGCTGTGCAGCTATCAGAAGCCATTCTGACCTGGTGGTAGAGGAGGTAGCGCTCACAGCATGGTGATTCATTACCTGGCTCGAACATTCCCTCTGGTACTATTGATGGTCGTGATGCTCGTGATGCTCGTGATGCTCGTGATGCTCGTGATGCTCGGTATTGCATTCGCTGGCCATCTGCGTGCTAATGCTTTACCAACGGCTACGTTCAGGCATTCCCACATTTTAATTATTTTGAGCTATACCTTCACTTCTCCATTATCGTAAAGGCTCTCTTTAAAAGAGCTGCCATATGAGCCGTGATGAAATACACAAAACATATTCAAGCCCAGCTACCCTGCCTTCTTGTATTATTCATAGGTTTATTTGCTGAAATCTGTCTTGCCGGCACCCCTTCAACCGAGTCCGCAAATCTGCTCGGGTACACACTGGAGGGAATGACCCAGAAGGGCTACATCACCTCCCTTATCATTAATAACCCACAGGACAGAAGGCTTGCAGAGGGTTTGAGTTGCCCGGTATGTAAACTCATTTTCCAGAAAAGACTGGGGATAACCCCCTGCGCGCACACAATATGCGGAGGCTGTGAAGAAAGAGTTAGCTATTGTCCGCAGTGTCGCGCGACCATAGAGAAAGCCTTTTACGACCCATATACCAGCGAATGGCTTGGTGAGCAGCAGGCGAAATGCGACGAGGCTAAATGCCAGTACCAAGGTTTATTCTCTGAAATGGATACCCATTACAGAAACGATCACCCCCGAAAAAAGATGACACGAGCGGGTACCAGCCACAAATATCGAGTTGCCCATATTTCAGAGCTCCTCAACGGGGTTTCACCTTCCTCCCACACAACAGACAGCGTGTTAAGAATGTTTGACATCGCTACGACCTCTACACATCGGCTTCTGACAAGCATCCTGCCAGAAACAGACGAAGATCGCCGAGAAAATCTCC
Organism: Sansalvadorimonas sp.; assembly: GCA_965221135.1. Classification (GTDB taxonomy): domain Bacteria; phylum Pseudomonadota; class Gammaproteobacteria; order Pseudomonadales; family Endozoicomonadaceae; genus Sansalvadorimonas. Next base: position 1,227,877 of record CBDCRZ010000100.1, on the reverse strand, counting down.
TCCCCAGGTACACCTGTCTGGATATTGCACTTGGAATACTTTTATTGTCTCAGGAGGTTGTCATTAACAACAGGAAGATATTCTTTTTGTCACATGGCTGCCGAAAGTTGAATATCTCGTCGAAGACTGGAAATATACGTTTTAAGACCCATGGCAGTGAAGTGAATACCCCGACTATTCTCTGCAGTTCATTAGACTGCTATTTAGAAGGCTCGTTCGGGTCTGTATGCTCTGTGTCAACAATAAGTGGCGACATCACTATCAGCCTTCCCTTTCACTCTCCAGTCAACATCTCTGTACAAACCACAACCGGAAACATTGAAGGCGAGATCGCAATACCCGGAAACTTGAGCACAGTGGAGGGGACGATTGATGTAGAAATCAAAAAATCTATAAACGTCGAAGTTACTAAATCTGATAGCGCCACTTTGGATAATGGCAATTACATATTACGTGACAGTCTCCTCGAAAGGCATTCCTTTCTCGGTACAATTATGAATTGCTTACTCACTCCGGTGTTAATCCCATTTTTTTTATTCAAACAGTATCTGACACCTGAGAGGGAGAGAGAGCACATAAATGCTTTCGCCTGCCCTGAAACTCCAGCAGGGAGTAAAATGCTGGGTCTGAACAGTAAAAACGGCGGAATTCATTTTCGCTACGTAGCTCCCATCGAATAATAACCCGAGCAACGACCATAGTGTCTGAGTCATCCACTCGGCTTTTCGTATCTTTGCATCCTTTTCGCCACTCCTGGCAAGAAGACTTCTGACTTGGGTTCGCTCACTTGAACTTTGAGTTAATCGCAACCTGACTCGCTGCAGGTTTGTTGATGCAGAATATTACCGAGCTTATGGATTCTGGCATTAAGTCGCTCCCAATCTCTGTCAGATGGGTTTAATAACTCGTTTGGATAATCAGATGTCTGTGGATACTCTGCACGATCTATGGATTCTTGAAATATTTTATGCCAATCTGTATCCGTTTGCGCCATTGGCAGACAATTTAGACGACACGCCAACGGGGGAAGTCCGTAACTCATTAGAATGGAGTTGATGATAAGTCGATAAGTTCTACCATTGCCATCACTAAACAAATGAACTAATGCCCATTTTTGATGAGTATCAGCTAGTAATTTTATTAATTGTTCACGAGACATTTCCTGCGTTAACTCACTTTTTAGATTATTTAAAAGATACGTCATTGCTTTGTATCTATGTTTTCCATCTATAAAGGCTCCAATTCTTATTGGAAAACTGAATTCCACGGGGTTTTTAGGCATAAGGGTTGTCCAAAAGTATACACCATTTCTTTCATACTCTGCCTTTGGTAAACCAAGTTTTTCTGGATCTGCGAACAGTATATTATTGAATCCAATTTCGATGGTTTCAATTTTAGCTTCCGGGGACCTTTTTAATAGGAATCGGTAGATTATGATGTTATCCAGTGCGTCGAGAATGGTAGCTATATCAAGGTCTGACAGGATGATGTTTTGTGTCCGGATTTTTTTTAATATATGTTTTTTAAGGTTTTTTCGTATGTTTAATAATTTAATAATTTCATCTACTTTGATAGGTGCTGCTGCGGTTTTATCTTCTTCAAAATATCCCTTTGGGATAGCCGTCACAGAAAACATTGTTAGAGAAGGGCGGATCCCCGATTGTTTGTAAATACTTTTTACTGTTCCCCAAATGTTCTCTACAATTTTCTTGCTGAGTAAGTCAAGGCTTATATTTATGCTGACAAAACTATCTTCAGAAGTTAATGAATTAATAGAATACTTTGTATTAGTCACAATTTTGTTGACTGCAATCATTCTCTCCATTGATATTGTTGGTGCAGTGAGTCCATTATTAATGTCTTCCACAAACCACTCAATCAACTTCTTTTGTGCGAGTAATATTTTTTCCGCTGAATTGGTGGTTTCCCTATCTTTTTTTAAATGTAATATTCCTGAATCATCCCTTTCGAAAAGGAATGATTCAGGTAGCAAAACTACCTGTGGTGCCGGATGCTGGGTTAAATAATTCAATCCGGCCTGTAAAGATTTTTCATCAAAATAAACGCTTCCACTGCTTTCAATAGCCGCTGCCGAAAGGCTGGTTAATGAAAGTAAATAGAAACAAATTGTTGCCTGGAGGGCTATTTTTATCATGATATTGATTTCTTATTACAGGGCTCAACTTACAGGGCTCAACTATCAGATCCCCTATTACAGGGCTCAACTTACAGGGCTCAACTATCAGACAGGAAAAAGAATTATTTATTTAACGAATATCTAACAAGTGTGTTACTTGACTGGAATGTACTTGTAGCAAGTATTTGTTGTCGAAGAGTATTCCAGTGTCCATACCACGTTTACGAACATCCTGCACCCAGTTAAAAGGTTTCAGCCAGCCGCTGATTCAGCCAGGCAACCAAATAGGAGAATTGAGGATTTAACTCGAATCCGGGCCAATCTTCATTAATGGGATGCTGTACAGAAGGCTCCATTAAGTCAACGGATAAAGACGGGTTAAATGACATAAGCCGGGTAAGTTGATCGTTCTTCAAAGCATGTTTTTCCAATTCTTCATCAAACCGTAAACGAATAACCCCTTCAATCTCTGGGATCTCTTGACGTGTATAGAAGTTATCAGGGCCCGGTATGAGATAATCAAAACCGTACTTGATTCCAGCTATCTCCTGAGCCTCCAACATTATGCTTGTCACATGACTAGCCGTTAGTCCCCAGGATAGTACTCGTACCAGAATGATTTGCTTTTCATCAGCATGGCCAGCCACTGCCTTAATGGCCTTCACCATGACCTTTTGGAAAATAGCTTTGCCCTGGTTCTTATCCTTCTCAGGTTTCTCTGTTTCTTTGTTCACTTTGAAGTAATATTCCAACAACCGCTTTAAAGGCAATTGTCGAAAATACTCACGAATCTTTTCCTGGGGCATCATCGTGGCGAGAACCCCAGATAAAAGAACATTCTGTGCGCCGAACATCACTAGTCTGTGACTCTCTGGCGGGTAATCCCTAAGCAGGGCTTTGGCATAATTTGTATAGCAGGCAATCTGTTGTGAAGATATACAGCAAGACTCAAATATATCCCGAATGTCAGCGGGTAGTACATCCTTCTTCTGAGTAAATAAAGCAGAGCTGCAATCAGTATTGGTTGTCAGTGAAGAGCCGCAAGACCGCGTAAGCAGGGGCTCAGCCTGAGAAACCGGTCGTTGGCCTAACGGCGGTGAGAGTAAAACTGCCTGGCCGTTTTCTACATAAAGCGGTGTTTGTGATACTCCAGCCTGTTCAGTTTGAGCTGACGGGCAAAATCCGGTTTTATAACCTGGCGGAGGCGTGAGTCTATTCATAGCCATACTTCTCTTCTGAACTTCTGAAGGAGTGTTTTCCAAGAGAGGATGACACAGAAGGGGTTTCCGATAACTAACAGCCTCGTTAACATAGCTAACAAGCAAGCCGGTCCCTTAGCCATTGAACAAGATAGGCAAAATCAGGGTTAAACTTGAACGTGATCCGGGCATCACTGTCGGACGGATTCTTATAAGTCAGCGACAATTCAAAAGGCAAGCAAGGATTAAATTCCATTAGCCGACTATGATGAATCTGATCCAGAACATGGTCTTTCATATCATGAGCAGTCCGTAACCGAAGCCCCCGCTTAGACAACAATTGCAAACTATGACGATAAACATCGTAAATGGAGCCCGGATCAAGATAATCAAAGTCATAGTGAATTCCAGCCTTTTTACGAGCATCCATCATTGTTTCCGTCGCCTCATTGGCTGTTAACCCCAATGACATCACCCGTATCAGAATGATTTTCTTATCACCACTATCACAATCATCGGCTACAGCTTTTATGGCCTTCACCATAAACGTTTGAAAAGCGGCCATGCTGCAGTCGTTCCTCTCGTGCTGATAGTAGTAACTGTTCAGTCGTGTAAAAGGAAGTTGTCGAATATAGTCTCGACTCTTTTCCTGGGGGATCATAGTGGCGAAAACGCCGGACAAAAGAACATTTTGAGCACCGAACATCACCAGTCTGTGGCTCTCGGGGGGGTAGTCCCTTAACAGGGCTTTGGCATAATTCTGATATCCGAGGATCAGTTGCGAAGAAATACGGCAAGACTCAAGTTTATCCAGAATATCAGCAGGAATCGTTAAAGAAGGGGCTTCTCTCTGCCCATTGACGCTGTTCGACTGTAGAACGCCATCACCCTTATGCTGAGTCTGATAAGCCGGTCGCTGGTTTAACAAGGTTGAGGGTAAAGCAGTAGAGTTTTTATCTACACACAACTGTGCCTGTGGCAGGAACATAACAGATTTTTCAGTTTTTTCAGCTTTAGCAGGAGGACAAAATTCGGTATTTAAACAGGTTGGAGGGGCAGCCCGATTCATAGATTTACTTTCCTATTAAGCACTCCGAACGAGTGCTCTCCAGGAGAAAATAGCACAGAAGGCAAATGCAATAACTGACAGGAGCACAAGTAACGCTAACCACCCATACGAGACCTTAGCCATTCAACCAGATAAGAAAAATCAGGATTGAACTTGAACCCGGCCCAATTATCTCCAGCAGGATGTTGTTCGCCAGATAATAACAAGTTAACAGGAAAGTACGGATTAAAATTTATTATCATTTCATGTTCTTCATTATTCAGAACATGTTTTCCCATCTCTTCATAAAATCGTAACCGAACCCCCTGGGTAGAAAGAGAGTGTAAACAACTGTATTTATATTCTCTGGCGGAGACAGGAGCTAAATAATCGAAATTATAATGAATGCCGGCAGTTTCACGAGCCTCAACTAATGGTTTCGTCACTGTAAGCACTGTTAACCCCACTGACATCACCCGTACCAGAATGATTTTCTTTGAGCCACTATTACAATCAGTATCAGCATCAGCATCAACATCAACAGCTGCAGCTTTTATAGCCTTCACCATGAAGGTTTGAAACACGCCCTTGCCTAAATCACTCTCTATCAACTGATAGTAGTATGGACCCAATCGGCGAAGAGGCAGTTGTTTAATATAGTCACGGCCCTGTTCCTGGGACATCATAGTTGCGAAAACCCCTGATAAAAGAACATTCTGAGCACCGAACATTACCAGTTTGTGGCTCTCGGGGGGATAATCACGAAGCAAGGCTTCGGCATATTGTTTATAGCCAGCAATCAGTGGTGAAGAAATACCGCACAACTCAAATATTCCGATCGTCTCAAGGGGAATAGCCAGACGGGCTTTGTTTCCCTGATCACAGGTTTTGGTCGATGGAGATATTTCCTTATGTTGAGTCGAACAGGAAGCTGCAGAAAGAGAATTCAGGGGCTTAGTCTGAGAAACGGGTCGTTGGCCTACCGACGTTAAGGGTAAAGCTGTATGGGTTTTATCTCCAGAAATCTGTTTCTGTGGCAGGGGTTCGGCCTTTTCAGTTTTAGTCGATGGAGAAAGTCCGGTATTTGAATCTGACGGAGGGCCAACTCGATATATATCCATACATCCCTTCCTAACCTCTGAATGGGTGCTTTTCAGGAGAAAATGGCACAGAAGGAAAATCCGATAAATGATAACAGTGCAAGTAACGCTAACTAGTTAATCTTAATTGCCCTTTAAAAATTACACGCCCCTTCTTCGTGTATGAGGTCAGTTGGTTAGACACCACTGCCTAACCCGGTGGTTACTGAATTTTCTCTGATTTTTGTTTGAAATTAATAGCTTACATTAGAACAGGGAATTATTGGTTCCATGAGGGCAGTCATTAATAAAGAGCATAACCATAGCGCGCTCGCAATTAAAAACACTCTACTTGAGGAGCATTCTGAAAGCTTGGGGCGGCGCATTTCTGAGCTCGAACCACCTCGCAATGATGACCAGATAGATACACTGCCCATTCAAAGGGGTGGGCTTGCGCCCACCCAGCAGAAGCTAAGTTATAAAAATTATTTAACGAGCCGTGATGGACACGCTGTATCAGGAGAGGAGCCTCCACCGAAAATAAATCTCATCCAGGATTACATTGTACACCGGGTTTGTATGAGCAGCCTTTCCATGTACGTGAAGAGACCAGCCTGCTGCTTTGGTCACAAGTACGTTAACGTTGTTATCTCTGGTGAGGATCTATTCAAGGCCAGATATAATTTTACAGGAGAATGTGACCATATTAACGACTCAGTAAAAAGCCTGTTTCTTGGGGATGACATGTTTTCGCGTTTAGGGGTTACAACGCATATTGCTTTCATGCAAGTGGGAGAAACTGAGGCCAGACTCGGCTTTACATGCTTTGGCAATGTGTATCACGCCTATATAATCGTGAAAATCAACCAGTCAGAGACACTCATTGTTGATGGAGCCGTCAGTAACTATAGAACGGATAAAACCACCTTTCTGGGCACGCCTGAGGAGCTTGTAATGGATCTGAGAGACCTTTTAGGTGCCAGGAACGGCAGTTATCGATTGCACGCCATGCCCGACAGACCAGCGGAAATTAAGCCAGCGTTTATAAATGTCGTCAATTACTGCTTAGGCAATCAGACTGTTTCCCTTAATAGAGCCGCACGGGATCTCTTCGCCCTGTGGTATGGAGATAACATATATCCTGCGAGCCTTTCATCAGAAAAAGAGAAGGTTACTGAAACTGATTTCACGTAATAACTGACATTACCTGTCACAGGGGTGGCGGAAAGAGGTAATACAGCTATTGAGAACTAAAACTGGTGTGTTTTTCACAGGATGACTATTCAGCCCCCAGGTCTTGAGACAAGAGACAGGCAAAGCCTTTTCTCTCAATGATCGGTGATTTTTGTCGATTGACTTCATTTTTGAGTATGGCTGCTACAATCTGTTCGAATTAAATTCTGACAGGTAGGTATGTAACATATGCCGAAACCAATTTATAACTGGTTAATAGTATTGATTGCAATTATGGTGTCCGGCAGTGCGGTTGCAAACAAATGTCCCTCCTGTAGCCATCCTATGGTGTATATGCAACCTGGTGGGTATGTCTGTACAAATCTCATTTGTCACAGATACTATATCCGTCCCGGATTCTCCTTAGGCTTCCCGTCATTGGCACTTGGTGGCCCCCCCTCGCAACAAGAGTTCAGTATCGAAACGCCGGGTTTTAAATTCTCTTACAAGGGTTCATCCGTTGGGGTTCAGGGTTTCGTGAATCCAGGCCAATTACTACATTCATTGCAACAATCTTCTCCAAGACAGCCTCAACTCGAAATGGCTCAGCCTCATTACTTACCTCGTCCTCAGGGAGACTTCTTTCGACCATCTGGTTTATCTGTAGCTCACTCTGATACACCACTGCCATCAGGTACACCTGCCTCACCTGTAGCTCACCCTATACCACTGCCACCACCATCAGGTACAGCTACTTTATCTGCAGCTTTCTCCGGCATGTCTCTGCCATCAGATACAGCGGTTACACCTTACACTCAAGACCAGCCACTGGCAGCCAATACGAAACGCCTGTTTAAAAGTGACGTGCCTGATAACATCATGGAGCAACTAGACGTACTCATACAGACATTCAGTATGAAAAAAACCTTATCTCCCTCTGAGGACACCGTTTTCATCAAAGGTATTGTTGATGCCTGGAGAGCCACCAAAGCTAGCTCCGGGAATGATGAAAACAATCTCAAAGCATTATGTGAAAGGCTCAAACTTGAGATTCTATGGCCTGAAAGATTTGCCTATGAAAGGCAGTTTTTGGACAACCCAACAGACATATTAATAAACCAGGTTGAATCAGGGTTCGATGCTGTCGCCATTATCTTTGTTAATAGGGACCCACTGATAATCATGCACATGCAGAAGTACCAGGAAACAAATGCTGCCTGTCTGATTGGAGGTTCACGAGATTATTTTTTTCACAGTAATGCCTATATCGCGACCATCAGACAATTTATGTTGAACCTCCTCTTGTACGCCAATGAGAATGAACAAGAGGTAGATGTATTGATATTTAGAAAACGGAATAATAGTATCGAGGGCTCCATTAAATTGCAGATTGAGGCCCCGCTTACTTAAAATCTGAACTTCACTTTCCTGAAGCTGAGATTTTGGTGGGGTATGTTTTTATCAACAAGTTTGTCTTTATCGGAAGGATTGTCTTTATCAACAGATTTTTGAACTGTAACTAACTACAAATTCATAACTAAAAGGTAGAAACCTGATTTCCGGTACAACTTATCGGAATAACTACACTGATCACTTAGGTGTACAGGATTCTATCAGAACATCTTTTTTTGATATTTGAGTCAGCTTGGTTGGTCCTTTGCCTAATCTCTCTGTCAATTTTGTTCATAACTTTTCAGTTGCAGTGATATAGTCGTGGATAGGTACTCTTTTCACTACAGCCGTATATGCATTCAGAAGAATATTCCTATCATGATCGACTAACACATCAAACCAGGCCTCCAGCGCACCTTTCGCTGTTTTGAATACGCACGAGTCGTCAAAACAGCCTGATATAACCACATCGGTAATGCCCTCACTACGCAGATGATCTGACAAAATATCATCAATATCCATACCCGACATAGTGCCATAAATATCAGGCTGCTGATCAAAAGCACCAGCTGTTAATTTGGTATAAGCCCTGCGCAACGCTTTGTTTTTCAGTGCACTTTGCAGTAAATCTATTGATTCTCCATATTTAGCAAAGAGAACCTCGACCAATGAAACCTCGGGGCGATCCTTGTAATACTCCAGAACTTTGATCAGCTCATCTATGACTTTTGCAGACTCGGAAGGGTACCAGATGGCTGCAAATTATTTTTGCATGTCGATAAGAAGCAGAGCGACTTTCTTGCCTTGTTTCAGCAGCATCTCAATGTGCGCGATGGTCTCCTCTCCACCGGCAACCGCCCTAGGCTGACAGCAAAGGCAGTAGACCAGACAGCACGATACTGCTATTGACTTTATAAGACGACAGACGTGATCAATAAAATATAAGTGCCTTATAGACATGGACTTTCTGGCCACTGCTACAGATTGCTACCGCAAATTTTCAGGTGGCCAGGGTTGAGCAATTCATTGAATGCATGCTCACAAAACCCAATACCGCCTGAAAATAAAGTAGAGGGTGTCGTTAGTAAACGCAAAACTGGCTGTACAACCGGGCGTGCATAGCCCTTATTTAAGCCGGTGAACTACTATGATCTGACCCTTTCTTTTGAGCCGTTAGCGTCATGAAGATTTTCCGTTTGTCAGTGCTGAAAGCAGGAAAAGCCTGTTGGATTTCTGGGTGCGGTGCGATGAATATGCTGGTTGTTTTGTGTTCTGCATCTTTTTCTGTGAATGCCTGGAGTCAAAACCTGGGGTATGAGCAGGAAGTATACAACCTTACAAAGCGTGGCCCAGCGGCTCTTCTCTGTGACCCTTACAGAAAAAGTCTGACAGCCCGACATGCGGCTGATGATGTGAATAGTGAAAGTATATGTCCGGTGTCGTCCGGTCTGTTTCAGGTGCATAACCCTGATGGTGAACTGGCGGTGACTCTCTCAGACCCGGTGCATCAGAATATTGTCGGTCGCGGATTTTATTCGTACGACAAAGTGCCATCTTTCCAGAGTGCGCTGAACCCTGATACTTATCAGGTGTATGTCAGCAAGGCTTCTTCTGAGCTTGGGTATTCCCTGAGTTTTAATACCCATTCACTGGTTTCACAGATTGGTTATGGTGGCAGTTTTGATGCCCCTATCGAAGGTGTGCAGTTCAAGGCTGAGAATGATTTTCTGGCTCGTTTTGAAAATAACAGTAAAACGATTTCGCTGGTCTACAGCTTTCAATATAAATATCTCTATCAGATTACCCAGAGAACAGCGGGCGCCATCATGATGGAGGAGAGCGCTCTGGCGCGCTACAAGGAAGATCCCCTCAGCTTTATCGGAGACTATGGCGATCGCTTTATTGATAAGTCGGATGCCGGTGGTGCAGTGTTTCTGATGATCAAAGTTTTTTTTACGTCCGAGAAAGACCGGGCAGAGTTTGAGCGCCGAATCTCTGTTGAAGCACCGGATATCGCCAGCATCAGTGCGTATATCAAAGGTTCGATGACTTATGACAGCGAGAATGGCCGGGTCAGGCTGCATGCGCTTCAGATTGGTGGCAAGCCGCTTGAGCTGTCCCGGTTGCTGGGAAGCAAAGAGGAGGACTATAACTTTGCCTCTGTCGATATGCTGGATGAAAAACTAAAAGCAGTCGCAGGCTACCCCAGAGAGTTTGCCCGGCAGATAAACCCGGATGATGCTTCCACCTATGTTGTTCTGGGAAAGCCCTCGACCATGTCCTATACGACACTGGGAAATATTCCCCAGGGCACTCAGCTGCCGGATCAGCCCTTTTCAAAAGATGTTGCTAATGCCAGAAAGGTGATTCAGCAGGGGTTCAGAGAATATACCAGTTTGAAAAATCGGGACATTGCCGTTGCCAGACGGGTACAGGAGCGAGCGAGCCATCTCTTTTACAGTGCTGATAAGGACAGACTGAAAAAGCTGATTCAGGTTTATGATAATGTCACTCATTTCTATACCGAGGCGGATAACACACCGCAGCAATACTGTTATGTGCCGGGTGATGAAAAGAAAAACTGTTTGACAGCAGCGGATTATCTGAACAGATTACCTGAAGACATCGGTTTTACCTCATTTGTTGAGATGAACCAGACGGCGGCGGACTTTGGCTTTACTATCAATATTGATGACACGCTGTTCGCGTACCCGATCTCCAGCCGTTCAACAGTGAAAGCTCTTAAGCCCCGCCTAAAGAAACCAGAAGCCCTGAAATCAGATGATACCTCTGCTGCACAGCGTTTTGCGCTGTTCAATGCAGATGGTTTTCACGTGGCTGATGCCACACTGATAGCAGACGCTGAAGACCTGAAAACGGTGCAGACTGTTTTAGCACCGGTCTGGGGGATGGATTTACTGGCGACTCGTCGTTTTGAGCAACTTGCGCATAATGGTGGCTATGTGTCTCTGTTCTGGTTGACGGATGATGACAGCCAGAAGCTGGGTGCTGTGCCCCTGCATCCTATGTCATCAGCTGAAGGGGTGATGCATGGTTTTTTGTCTCTTGATAATCAGCCGTTCCCCGGTGTGAACTATGGCAATACTGTGTACCGGTTTGGCGGTAAACACAGTGAGGAAAAGCGCGTTGGTGAGCTATTTCTGGCCCGGCAGACTTTTCGATTTGACCATTCCGATGTTTTGAATAACGGTTTACCTGTGTCTCGTTACTGTTATAAAAATCCAGCCAGTACTGCGTTTATTGATAATGAGCGCACAGGGAAATCCTCTGGTGCGGCGCATTATGGCTCAGCCTGTGTCGATGCCCGCCCGGGTGATGTGATTACCTGGCGGGTGTACTGGCTGTTTTCAGATTATGCTGTGACCCGGCAATGGACGGTCTCGTCTCCAGATAACACGGAAACCCATGATGTGCTTTATACAACGGAGGGGGTTGGTGCTGTTCCGGCGGGTGCTGAATTGCCAGAGGATATTGGCCGTAATGTCACGATCGTGAAGCCGTAGCGTCCTTATAAGAAAGGATGTTCTGGGGCGGGGCCTGTTATTTATTTAAAAGGTTATTTATGTCAGTGGCGGCTTCATCGTTAAACCTCAGAAGACTCTAAAGGATGTTGGTAACCAGCATTGCAGATAGAGTTAACCATATTTATCCTGGAGTACATTAGAGATATAAGCACCTTGCTAGCCAGTAACTGGCCCAGCAGGCTGGCTGCAAGAATGGGCAGATGAAGGCCGGCACCTATAAGTGGAAACGGGGTTCCTATAAGCGGGAGTGTAATTCCAGCAATAAATGCATATATTTTGAGGGTGCTTCGATCAAAGGCTCTGTAGTCGTGTATGGTCTTTTCCATGCCCTTCACATGTATTTGGAGTTTATTTTTCTCTATGCTATTCAGGCAATACATGCGCTGTTGGTCGACATCAAAACCGTACATTTTACACTGCCGGAGTTCATTCTCTACTCTGGTAGAAAACTCCATCACATCATACACACCAATAAACAGATTCACCAAAAATCTAGTAGAACCAATAAATGCAAGACATCCAACAATTTCAGCTGCATGCGCACGAAAACCTCCACACACTGCCTGCAGGTAACATGTGCCTGCCTCACTCAATGAGGCGGCGCGCAGGCAAAACGTCCCCTGACTCTGGGGTAGGGTTGTTGAAGGCGCATTAGAGGCGGTAAAGCTGGCTCGGGTGCTGGAGATCATACTGCATTCCTTATCATTCATAGTCCACGACGGCTACTTTAAATAGACAACATTCTGGAAGGTTTTTCTCGGACAGGCCTGTTAGCGCTACTGCACAAACTCCTGGGCAACAGGAAGCGGGTTGAGGTCATGCATTATTCGATGTCCTTCAATATCTGCCCCCTCTTATGCTTTGCCCCTTTTTCATTGTGTGTTTGCCAGTCCTGGGAATGAGGGTGAAAGTGGAGCTGGATTCAAGCAATAAGTGTTTTTAAGGACGTTCCTGCATTTCAAGGTCCATACTCCCGGGACGACTTTTCATTCGCTTCACAACATAGATCACAGCGGCAGTGGTAACCGTCATGGCCAGACCTGTGACCAGCAGCACCCCTCCAGTGGTTCCGGTGATTATGGGCACAGTGTTGTCGGCAGGGTTATCCGGTGTCTCTGATGGCCGGGCTTCGGTGCTTGCAGGGGTGGGTGTAACGATGATGGTTCTTGTATGGGTTTGGGCACCGTCCTGGCTGGTTACAGTCAGAGTCACTGCTGCAGGGTTTGTTGCTGGCATGGCTGCTGATGTTGTCGGTGTTAGTGTCGGTGTTAGTGTCGGCGCTGGTGTGGATGTTGATGAAGTTTGCGGGGTCAGTGTCAAAACGGCAGATGTTTCATCCTCAAGTTCTCCCCTCTCATCCAGAATGCTGGCGGTCACGTTATAGGTAGTTTGATTCATCTGCAGAGTGATATCGACAGGCAGAACGGTGTTTCCTTTAACCTCCCGGGCAAATGCTGCGGTATCCAGATGGTATCGGCCAGTACCATAATCCACAATCAGCTGCTGAGGGCATTCCGCCAGGTCGTTCGCAGGTAAATTAAGCGGTACAGACAAGGTGGCGGCCTCTTTATCTGATTCTATATCTGTTGGGGTAGAGAAACTCAGATCCCCCAGTTGATAAAAGTTACCATTTGCCACGCCAGTGGTTTCAGCCGTAAGCCCGGTAATATTATTACCTCGAGCGTCAGTAGCGATAGCGGCTACTTCGGCAAGATAGTCCCGGCAGGGCACAATTTGTTCTCGCTTTGATGTTTGTTCATAGGTAATGGTGGTGAGAGCATTTATGTTGACAGAATCGGTGACTGTGTCGGTTACGGTCACGTTATAAGTGAACCCGCCAATATCGACTTCAAACGCCTGGGGTTCTTGCCACATAAGTTGGGAGAAACGCGGGTCAAACCCCAGGTTTTTCACTTTCCCAATACCGGGTAGCACTGTAAATACGGCAGGAGCTGAGGTTACTGGTGAGTAGCTTCCGCGATAAATAAGACAGCGGATGTTTGCCATCTGGAAGGATTCATCGTAGTTATATATATAGAACTGGGTGGTGATATTGTTATCCGGGTTAAAAACCGGTACGTTGGAGACATGACCGACCAGTCTTATATTATGTCCATTAATATATGCGTCGTCAGCCATTCTTCGTATTTCCCATAGAATGGCATCCCCCTGACCGGAGCAGAAAAATCTGCCTACTTCACAGCAGGGCACGGTTGTATTAACCGGAGGCGTGGTTATGACGGGCTGTCCAACCGCCGCAAGGCAGTAGAATACAAGTGACATGGTGATAACAGCCTGTTTGACAAAATGCCGGCATGAATCCGACACCCTAAGAAGGGCAATACACTGTTTTATCAGGTTAAAACCGTTAATGTTCATGACTTTAACTATCCTCAGCCAGCACATGATTGAGTGCTGTAATTGTTGTCATACAGCGTTTGAAGTGGCTTGGGATTTAAAGTTCAAGGCATGGGAACACATACGCTGTTTTGACAGGGTTACTGACCCCCTTGTTGTAAGAACGGCTATTTGATGTGTCAGGTATAGCTGTTCAGCCCTGGAGAGTCAGGGCTGAACGGGGGGGGGGGGGTTATAGAGGCTGAGTCGGGAATGCTTTCCAGATCTGCACCATTACATACCAGCTATAGTTCGGAGCCTTGCGCACAGAGCTGAAGGTAATAAATTTTCTTTTGCGATAGGTGACCTGACTGATAAGCAGGCCTTTATCGCCATTCTCAATCGCCAGAAGATTATTCACGGTTGTGGTGTATTTATAGGGGTTGTACTCACCAGGTTTGGGGATCTCGGCATCGGCATCCAGCACGATGACTTCTTTTCCGAAAAAACCACTCACTCCACTGTAGGATGGATGATTGGGAGAGACGACACCGCCAAAAGCTGAGTTGTCCGGTTCATAATCCAGCTCGGCAAACTCATGGAGATAATGAATGCCGGGTGCACTTAATTCAATATTCCAGCGCCACTCCCCGCCCTCTTCACTGGCCACTTTTATTGCTATGCCAGAGGTCACATCCCCCCACAGTTGCCCCATCTTAAAGCGCTTTAACACCAGACCCGACTGACTGGTGGAGCCAATTACAAGATCCTCGGTCTTGAGTTGCAACTCTTGTATGTTAAAAGGCCCATTGATAAACATGCTTTCTACAGCATTAATACCTTGTGACACTGCTGAGGGGTTGTAAGGGTATGAAGTATCGAGAATATCCTCAGTGAAAAATGACCTGATCTGATCTGTATCTTTTTTATTAAACACCTCTACCCACTTCTTATTCAGCTGCTCAAGGGCATACCTCGAGGCCATAGCTGAGGGCGAAGAAAGACTGAAGATAAGTGCAATACTCATCAGCAGGCGCGAAACAACTGAGAAATTCGAAAAAGTTGGAAAAACCGGAGTATCCATCATCCTTAATGTCCATATTCAGTTAACAGGGGGAATTCACTTCAAGACTAGTACACCACTCAATTTTGTTTGGCTTGCAGATTTAAATGACACCGGCCCGAATGGCACTTTAAATAAAGGGTCAATAAAGGGGACGGAGTCATTTTGCGTTGCACAATTGCACATTGCATGGCGCTTTCGTTCCAAAGATTAAAAACTTAGTTCTCCTCCAAAGCATTCAACAGAGCTGTCATCTGAAAGGATTCAGGTGAATGAAGGATACGGTCTTTGAGTAGAGTGTGAGCTTCTTCCTGGGAAATCGGTAACGATAGCGCCTCAGTGAAGAATTCCTCCATACCAGGAGTGCATTGCTTTGCCAAATGTTCCGCCAAGTCTGCATTATGATCAAGTAACGCCTGGAGCATCTGGTTTAAGGTCTGCATTCTTGCATGCATAGCGACAGTCTGCTCGAAACCAAGTATATATTTGGCAAACTTATTTGCAGGTTTTGGAACTGCATATCTGTCACATGGAATTGGGCATACCGCAGACTGCTTCTTTCTAATAGCATTTTCCAGCAACGTTTCAAGCATCAGGGTGTATGAGTAGATCAGGACAATCAGACCTCTGTTTGAAACCAGACCAATCTTAAGATTCCCATTCGCCCTCAACTGATCGATTGAAGGTTGTATATAGGATACTGGGTTTTTAAGGCACTGGAAGATTAAATTCCCATCCGGCACAACAGAGGAAAGGGCAGAAAGAATATGAAGGGGAATCATATGGGCAACAGACTGTTCGAAAATATGAGACTGGAAGTGCGAATACTCCCTAACAGTCAGCACCATTCCTTCACGTATAGCCTGCAGTATTCTATCGTAATAGGCTTGAAAGTTCCCTTCCAGGCAAGCCTTCACTAAATTATTCCGAAGGGGTTCAATCTTACCCTCCCTAACAGCAAAGCGACTAAGAGCACTAGACTCCCTATAAAGATCAGCAGAATTATCTGAGCCAGCAGCTTGCTCTCCTGCCTCCAGGAAGGTTTTTAATTGACTCTCAACAGAGGAAACTTGAACCCTTCGGCTACCTGCTTGTCCCACACTGACACGGTAGTGTTCTTTATTCTCAACACGGTTGCTCGAATAGGGTCGATACCGCCTCTTAAAACGGTTTGTTATGGCATTACTTCTCATCATCACCTCTGGCAGATATAAGAATTTCTCTCATCTACGATCATCTCTGGCAATGAATGTCTGTAACTCTCTGGTTAGGGCTGATTACGATAGGAAACGATGAAGAAGGCAGGAGGTATGCGATGTCGGAAAATCCCGACCATAACCAACAACGCCAGCTGTCATTTAATGAGATCTCTGGCTCTCCATCTTCCAGCCCTCATACATCCTTTCGGTCAATAAAGGGGGCGGAGTCGAATGGCACTAACTTAAAGCTTCTTGCCACGGCTTTACCCCGGTGTTCCAGCTCAACCATCGATACCCTTGGTGCCGAATTAATGTCGACCGGGCTTAAGTTAGTGCCATTCGGGGCGGAGTCATTTTATCGTTTCTGTTAGACAATTAATCCTATAGGTCAATTATCATGTTATAGCTTACCCGAGATGACAGGTTCGAAAGTTCATGGACTCTATAAAAGCTATACCTTCTCAAAAATCTATGAATACCAAAGAAAAGACAGAAGATTTTGTTAGTACAGTAAAATCGCGTAGATTTTCTCAATTTACCGCTTGCCCCATCCCCCAAGGGGCTGATTACTTGAAGCGGCCTCTTTCGCCTATAACGGAAGATGATATTCATGCTCGTCAAAAGATATTGAAACCTGAGAAACTATGCAGTGCAGAATTCTCTCTTCCAAGGATTGAGCGAAGTAAACAAGACGAATCACCTGAAATAATACCAGAAAATAAAACAAGCAGGCTCGTTCGCAGTGGTCCTGTTTTCTTATTGGAAAAAGTCGATAAGCCACATGCAACAAAACATTACTTAAAATCAAACTTACGGCACATTTTTACAGCTGACAATGTACTCAATGGACCATATAAGCTCTTCTTAAAAACAGCAAGTAATATCGAGAACGAATTCCACCACACAGCACTCCACGTTTTCTATCAACATGAAGAGTATAAGAAAAAATTGTCGACGATAGATGGGCATGGTGGACACCTGATCATATATTTACCACCAACAGACGAGAATAAAATGACCTTTGAATTTTTTATTAATAAAGAAAGGGTTTTTACATTTTCTTTCCGTTTTGGCTTTTCGGATGATGCAGAGTTATTAACTGATATTTTAATGATGAGATCTGTAAATGTCAGCTATCGCAGAAAAGGTTGGTGCACCGCTATGTCTTTGAATATATTGCATCAGATATATAAACACCTTGGAACGGAGAAAACCATGCTGACCTGTAGTGCTATAAATATAGGGACGGTTAAGTTTCATTACCCTTTAAATAAATATTACTCCGCTATAACAAACGCCCACTTAAGGGATGTAGACCCATCCTTTTGCGATGTTGATTTTCATGAAATAGTGAAAAGAGAAGAAAACCTTAAAGATTTTGGTTTTGACCACTCGGTACATGAAACCCGTGCAAATTGTATTCATGACCAAATACAACTTCGAAAGCTTTTAATGCAATATGACTTAAGGATGTGGTTAGATGTAAAAGAAGAAGAGGGAGAAGGTGAGCCTCGGATGGCTGACCAATAAACCGTACCCACTGAGGCTCCAGATCGGGGGAAGGGTGTCTAATTCCAAAGGTCAGTTCCGCTTACCCTTCTCCCCGCTTTCAGCGATGCTATTTCACAGACGGATGGGAATAAAAAAAGGGGATGGCTCAGGATCGGAGCCTGAGCCATTTCACGGGCTGACTCTTACTATGGATGGTAAGTACCCGGTCACACAAAAACATATATTTCTACCGCAACCTCCAGACCGCCCGGTTGTGCCGTAGCTCCAGTCACATAGCAGGCTATGCTCCCTGCACTGCACCCCAGCTGAGCAGCCTGTTTGTTGGCCATGAATATATGTTTTCATATAGCCAGGCACTTAATCAGGACTCTATTTGGACCCACTCGGTGGCATCACTTTAATAGTAAACCCTTCATATAAATGCCCTTCTGCTCTGTCTTTACGCTTCCTGACCTGCTGCACTTTTTGTTGCTGTTGTAGTTCTAATTTCTCGACCATAAATTCAGGGTGGCGCTTACTCATTAGACTCTTCAACCCACCAAATCCCCAGCCAGCAAGATCAAAAAGTGTTTTTCCCAGGCCATATTTATAACGAGCGGCTTCTTCTAGCAGTACAAAAGCTGCGCATCCCCCCAGACAGGCAGCAACTGTCCCGTTAAGCACCGCTGCTGGAACCCCTCCAGCCACACCAGCTGTTGGTGTCACATATGGACCTATACACGAAGTGCTAACAGCAGCCGTTGCTGTCGCTGCTGCAACCCTTGCCGGTGTCACTTGCTTCAACGATGAGTTTACCGGTACCGATGAGCCTCCCGGGGTTACTGTATTTGTGAGCTGTGGGGGAATCGGCTTACAACCCAAATTCACCCCCCATCGCGGAAAATTACTGGTTTGCAGGGCACATAAGGGGTCATTCTCCAGACATGCGGGCTGCCCATTGCAACTGGCAAAGGTTCTACAGGTGCCACGAACGTTACTCATAAATTCTGGCCCCGATGAAACAATAGAGTTTTCTCGATAGATAATCGATTGTCCATCTCCCCGGGCAACCAGTACACCCTCCGGTAATTGAAACCGGCAATTCATTACCCTTCCTGAAGAGCTTGAGGCATCAATGAAAACACTATTACCTGAAGGTGAAATACAACTTCCTTCAGGAGTGCGGAAACTCAGGCCATTCAGTATGCAACGGCTTCTGCCAATACAGCGAATAGCGCTGTGAGCGCTCATCAACGCAGGGTTCACATTGATTTTCACAGGCTTCTGGCCCGGACCACAGAGGTGGCCAGTGTCGGCTACTTCATTCAGTGGGGTCAAACCAGCTCCACTTGAGCCTGTGAACTCATTACAATGCTGACGCCAGCCAACTATAGAAACTTTGGCACCACGATTTATCAAAAGTGGTTCATTTAAAGGGATAGCACCACCGGCACTATCATCACACACAACCAGAATCTGGCCTTTGGGGTGTTCTTCCAGATACCTGTTCAAAGGGCTAAACCCTGTGCTGGCATTAAGATACAAACCATAGTCATAGAGTTCAGCGCCAAGGGTTTGGTTGAATGGAAGAACCTGCCCTGGGAAAAGCGATAACTCATGAACCTGGCTTTTATCCAGATGACCTGTTTTCAGCCCTTTATGGCAGGTATTGGCAGAAGATGGAGGAACAATATCAGGCGCATAAATAACTGTTTGGGCCGTGCGGGTTCTCTCTATTTGATTAGCTGTATTTCCACTGCTATCGGTAGAATTAGACCAAAAGAACGTGACGTTCATATTGTTTTCGTGTTCACCGGCATCAAATACTGTTAGAAGGCTTTTCCCTTCCAGCGTTTCTCTGTGCAGAATATAGTTCTCAGGAAGGTTCCGGTGGGTATACTTATTACCGTTTATCTCCACACCAATAGATGATGTTACTGGAGCATATCCAGGCACCCAATAATTAAGAACATCCCCCTCTGTACGTGATAAATCTTCAGGATAATTTTCGTCCAGCTCGATTATTGGAAGCTGTTGAAAGGATTCCTTAACTCTGTCGTACATGCTGCGTGTAAGGTACAACGGCTGACCATCTTTGTTTTCTAAACGGATATTGCCGGGTTCAGGTACGGTATAGCCTTTCTGTGATGGTTTAGAGGCACTTCCATCCAGTGCATTTGCTATTAAGCAGATAAACAATAATATTTCCGCCTGCCAGCGACAGCATAATCTCACCGCAAGCTCCCCCTTATTTAAGCCGTCTCCAAGCATAGATCAGTCGAGCTATTTATCTATTTTTTAAAGTAAGTTCGGACATAGCCTCAAGCCCAGCAACAGAAAGGGGTTGAAATCATTTTAAGAGAGTTTTCTATTAGAGCCAGAAGAAACTGGCCACCTAAAACTGCACGTTCGAACAAATGGGCCGGTAACATTTTTGGGATGTGAGCCCCGGATGGCTGACCAATAAACCCGACCCATTAAGGCTCCAGATCGGGGAAAGGGTGCCTGCTTCCAAAGGCCAGGGATTAGTTGATTAGCACTTGATACTTTTCCTGCAACAAGGATGTCAGTCATTCTGCCAAAACGATGTATGTATCCATATGCGTTGAACTTTACAACTCCAGCCACTCTCAAACACCGCATTACAACAATTGCAGCGTACAATTATTAATCGCCGGGGAGTGGCCCGAATCATGATTATCAGCGATTTATACCCAATAAAGCAGTGTGTAGCCCTTGTCAGGGCATCGCATTCACAACCTGGCTCTTTCAGACAGCTTTTGGTCGCCTTGTTACTTACATTTTACTGTCTGGCGGCTGTTGGACAGGCCGCTATTACCAACCCGCCGATGAATGTCACCGTGCCATGCTGTGTAAATGGTGAGTTTTTTTGCGCAGCTCAGGCATTTACTCTTGTTTGGGAAGTAAAAAGAGCGAGTGACGATGAATTTATTCATGAAAATGACGCAAGGCTGATCAATCATATCACCAGCACACTGACTACTCACCCAAATAACACTGTCAGCAGCCGGCTTAAGATCTTTAACTATGATGAAGCCTTCCAGATGGCAAACATCCGGTGTATTACTTTTGGCTTAGGCTTGAGTGTGGAGTCCCCTAATGCGGTGTTTACAGTGCTGCCTGGTATTGGCAGGGTGAGAAGTCTGGGGTTTGATTCGAGCTTATCTCAATTAATGTGGCAGGCACCCCAGACCTTCAGCATCACTATTGGCGGCTTCACCTATAACGTTATCGTGAACGACACAGTCACCGGTTCTACCACCATAAATACTGTCACCCCCGAGACCCATGAACAAACCTCAGTGCGAGACAAAATTGTGCCCTGTCGGGAGTATCTCGCCCAGGTAGCCGCTTCCGCGACTGACCTTCGAGGTATTAACATTACCGGGCTTACCGCTGAAACCATTGGTGTACCATCAGGCAACTTTTATCGACAGGGGGACTTAAGTCTCTATTCCGAGGCTGATAAAGAGACCGGCACCCTGAATGTTCCGCTTATCCTGCCTGACAACGATCTGCCTGAGTGCCCTCAGCAGCTAACCATAGATTATGGTACCGGCCAATATCATCTGGATACGGAAGCATTTGCTAAAAAGGTTGTGGAAAATACCAACTTGCCTGTCGACATCACTTTGCAGATGAATCAAACCACCTATAACGTGACCGCCAGTATCCTTGATGAGGCGGGTGATGTTGAGGATATAAAATCTGCCGTTTTGACACTGACCCCCCAGCCTTCATCGACATCGGCAGCCCTGCCAACAACAAACCCTGAAGCAGTGACAGTGACTGTAACCAGGCAGGAGGGTGTCAGAACCCGTACAAGAACCATTACCATTACGCCCACTGAGGCTCTGCCAACAGAGACACCGGATAACCCTGCAGACAATACTGTGTCGATTGCCTCTGGAACCGCTGTTGCCTCGGTGGCGATTACGGCCCTGGCAATAACGGTAGTCACAAGCGTTGTAATTTATGCTGTGAAGGGAAGGAAAAGTCGTCGAGCAGGTACCGACATTGAAATGCATTAAAATCCTGGAAGAAGGTGAGGGCTGCGAATGTACAAACATGCACTCACAATTTCCATAATAAGTACCCGGTCACATGAAAACTATGTTTTCATGTGACCGGGTACTTACTATTGTTCAAAGGCTGATTAACTGCGGCGCTCCTATATACGAGAATCCTATACTTGGCTCTTTACTTGCTTCTCATTATTGCGAAAGTAAAAATTGTGGGTGTAGTGATTTTAATCAACGTACAACATGTCATAAATATTATCCAATCTGCCTGGCTGCTTTAAATGGCAATACAGATACTTTTTAAACAATAATAAAAAGTGGTGCCAATTCTATGGTGGCGATTTATGATGGGAGTGGTAGTTTATGCATTTAGCTGTTGATAATGATTTCAACGACATTCTTAATGTTATGATGAAACACCTGTGTGCATGGCAGCCAGGCTCAATAAAATTTCAGCACTTGTATTATTGATGAATCGTCGGGACTCACTTTGATTAACCAGAAATAATAATCATGGTGAATCTCCACTTGAGGTTGCGATTAAACATGACTCAGAAGATGCTGCAGGTATTTAAGGTGTTGAACAATTGCGTCGTTCTTCTAATTTTTATAATACATTAACCTCTCCCAGTTTCTCTTTTTCATTACAACTATGGGCAGTACACAAAATTGCACGACATTATGATTTAAGTAAACTTAAAAATCATTTGCCAGTTCACTTGACGAGTTGGATTTGTGGTAACTGCTCATATTCCATTGGCAACAACAGTATCCCGGTAGCCTGCCGCTTCCAGAATGAGATGTCCTAGTCGGGGGATCAGGTTCGCTCCAGCCAGTCTGTCCTTGAGATAATTGCCGAAGGATATCCCGTGCTGTTTACAGGTCTTTTTCAAACTGGCGAACGTGTCGCGACACTTCCTCCCGAGCTCACTACGGGTGCCACCACTGATTTTTCGCCGTTTCACATACTCCCTGATCTGTCTCTCACTCAGATTGTTGTGTAGCGGCAACCATGGATACTCAAGAACCAATAACAGCTCTTCTCTGACAACCATCAGTTTGCCCAGCTCAGTCTGTAAGGCTGGGTAGTCAACTCGTTGTCTTACCCAGCGGTCGAAGTCCTTGTAAAGCTTATGTTTTTCCTTTTTCGTTGGACTTTTCTGGTAGGCCTCAATGTCATCGTAGAGGCACCAGTACTGATCCTGAACCGAGTCCCGGGCGGCTCGCTCCAGATCATTGCCCGGTATCAGCTTGTCCATGTTTCTTCCCGCATGGTACCAACACAGCGAATGTTGAAAGACCGTATCAAACTGACGGGCACCATCACTATGGATAACGAGATTTTCAAAACGGTGGCTGGCCATCAGAGCAGCCTTTAAAGCCCCCTCTGTCGCCCAGCGTCTTTGTTGTGGGGCAGCACAACCAATGCCATCAAGGAAGCTTCCCCATTCTTCTTCTGTGGCAAAAGATTTCTCGCCACAATCGGACAACGCAGTGACCCATTTCTTCGAAGCGTCGAGCTGTTTCATGTAGTCAAGGGTAACGTCGTTGAGAAGGTAAAGCCGCTGCTGCCCTTGCAGGCAGCTCAGGAAATTGATCCTGCTCTTACTATCGCTACTGTCGAAGTAGGAAAAATAAGGATTACCAACAAACAGGCAGTAGCCGTTTTTCCCTTGATGTCGGGCCCCGGTGTCGTCTGCCTGAAGGTAGTCGGCGCAGGACAGCCCTGCCTCCAGCAACTCTTCTTTTTCCTGATGGAAACGGTCATGGCCTTCCGTCAGGACTTTGCTCAGGGAGCCTTCTGACATTGAGCACCCATGATCGTGCAGCCAGGAGAGTAATAGCGGCTGTGTCGTACTGCACGAATGATAAAAATCCAGCAGATGAGCTTTCAGATTGTCACCAAAGCGGCCTTTCACATGTTCGGGTAAAGGGGCTGTGACTCCACCTTCCGGGGTTGTGTAGTACTCTCGCCTGTAGCGGGTAGTGACAAAGCGTAAATCCAGCTCGGTATGGAAAAAGTCGATATAGCACTTGAAACGCCAGTTTTCTCCGGGATTGGCGACTGAACACTTTTCCTCCCGGTCAACACTGATGGGCGGCGCAGCGGTTTCACCAGTCTCTTGCGATCTTGGACGTTTGCT
This sequence comes from Sansalvadorimonas sp., assembly GCA_965221135.1. Lineage (GTDB taxonomy): Bacteria > Pseudomonadota > Gammaproteobacteria > Pseudomonadales > Endozoicomonadaceae > Sansalvadorimonas. Next base: position 1,204,027 of record CBDCRZ010000100.1, on the reverse strand, counting down.
TTTCGGAGGGCAGTTGGAACTGCTGTTTTCGGAACTCTGCTCGGCTCCATCAGGTTCAGAAGAAGAGGCTTCCTGGTCATCGTCGCCAGGCACATTAGGTCTGATTTTGGGTTTGCCCTTGTGCTTTTTTAGATGGCGTATTTCTGCTCGAAGTTGTTCATTTTCTTCGACCAACTGCTCGATCTGAATGCGCTGCCTCTCAATCTGCACAGACTGCTTCTCGACGGTGTCGAGAAGGTTTTTGACGAATGAGCGCAACGGTTCATTGTCTGTACTGCGAAAAAGAGAGTCTGGAAGGTGCATGCAGCAGAAGTTTACAGAAGTTCAAGCTCACTTTCTTTGAGCTGGCAGGGTTGTTTTGCCAGTTAAGTATGAGCAGTTACGGAACTACTCCATCTGTAGTAGTTCCTTTGCTTAAATATTAGGTGCCCGGCCATGTGGAAACATTTATTTCCCTCCTCGATATACATAGCCACCGCTTTGGAATGCAAGTTTCTGCGCACCTGGGTTATGAAATAAACAGAAAGCCGAACATAAAGCATGCTCGTAATAATTTTCTTTACCTTCAGTGCTTAATGACGACTTATTTAAATATACATTAACAAATAAGTCTAAATCTTGCTCGTCAAAATCAATCCTGTAGTGATAATGAAAAGCATTAAAATATTTTTCAGAGTCAATGAGGGGAGAATGGGATTCCTGTAAATGATCCTCATCATTTCTTTCAATTGTCTTATCAAAAGAATTATTTGCTCCTTCTGAATCATTTATAAAACTATTGAATTTGCTAGGCCTGTAAAATGTTACGAGCATCGATTAAGAAGTGGCTGAAATGTCAAATTGATAGAGTGTTTCCACCTTTTTTTTATACCAGGTACCTGGTACATAAGTAAACCCCAGGCTGGTACTCTTTAGCTTCATTAAATTTTAGCTTCATTAAATTTTAGCTTCATTAAATTATAGCTTCATTAAATTATAGCTTCATTAAATTTTAGCTTCATTAAATTTTAGCTTCATTAAATTAAATTGTGACTACTCTTCTGCAAACGGTCTAAAACAAGTCGAAAACACCATTCTTTTATGATCTTTCGGATCCACTACATCCATGATTTTCATCCTGTAAAACTTACTGTTCATCTAATAATACCTATATTGATACCATTAAAACTAACATTGAGGTTATTGTGCCTAACAAGTGGCTGTTGTTCTTCGATACCTGAGGAAGAGTGATTTTTTAAAAAATAGCTCTACGCAATCTCTATTCATTAACTATTATCTATCCCCCTAAATTTGGTCAGAGACTATTTCGGAGGTTCTCATGAATATGTTGTTCTCTGGTCGTGTACAGACTGGCCTTATCAGTCGCGCGAAAATGAAATTTTCTCTTACGTTTATGTTTGCTCTGGTTCTGGCGGGCACCTGTCTAACGAGGGTGTGGGCAACAGACCGGTACGTTGTGATATTTCTTGGAGTCGATACATCTGACCGCGCGGAGACTGCAGCAGAGGCGCATTCTGCTGCAATAAAAATTGATGAGCCAGACAGACCGACCAAACATGCTGTACTTGGTGCCAAAAGCTTTGTACTAAAGAATTCTGACGGTTTATCCGTTCGACCTGAGGATAACAGGCTGACATTTGTTGAGGGGCTGAGTCTAAAGGGGGCTTTGGAAGAGCCTGATGGTGAACATGAAATAAACAGGGAAGAAAACCCAATGTGGCGTACAGCGGAGAAATTATTTCCACTGTCCACTGACCCTTTTCAATCCCACACACATTTTATAGCTCATGACGATGGTTCTGAATACCTCACCACCTCGGGTAATATACTCGTTACGGTTCACACAACAGTGGTTAGAACCAGTCTGACCAGGGAAGAATTTGATCGGTACAGTGTCTCTCTGGAATCTGTGCGGGTTGGTGATAACACAATAATGACCCTGAAAGATGATGTCAGAGTCTGGGAATATAAGGGTGTACTTTACCCCTTGTTCATGGACAAGTTCGAAAATAAATTAAAACCTGTGCTGGTGAGTGGGATTTTCTCCCTTGATTCCCATACAGGCGGTCTTGACCACAATGATGGTCGACTAGTGGTGGTTGGCGGCTGGCAGTACCTCAATGTCATGGCCGTGTTTAGAGATCATACGGTGACTTTCAGTCATAAATATTTGGGAGAAGAGTCTGAATTTTCAAGGCCGCGTTGGGTGTATTTCCTCCAGCCGGATGAGACCGGACAGGAGATGGTACTGGCATCCAATAAACTGGAACCTGTTTATAAATCCTCTGTCGGACGCCCCGAGCAGGCTTCAACAGACAAGGGTAAACTCATTACCTCTTTGTTAAACCGATTATTTGTCTGGCCGGATAATCACCAGCTGGAGTGGGGCAAAACTACCAACTTAACAGTTTTTATTTCACCTGCGCTGGATGCACTCGAAACAAGTTCAAAACCAGTGTTAACATTCAGAGACCAGCAATATCTGCATTTTCAGAGCTCTTCTTCGGATATGGTACGGCTATTCAACGGGTGTATGATTAAGGGACATTTTCTTAAAGTGCAGACTGGGCAGGTCGCCCCATATTCTGTGGCTTTTAAAGCTCCATCTTCTGGCGGCAGAAGAAGTACACGGGCGAACTTTCAGGAGCCCTGGGGACGTTTCAGGCTGCTTGAAGTAGCCAAAGGTTTCAATTTGGCTCCGAATAATCGCAATCTGACCAGGGTCAGCTGTGAAACGAAGCTGGTTGGTAATGAACCCCTTGAAACGATGACATTAAACACTGCCGATGAGCCACAGCCTATGCCTTTGGCTTTAAGGCTGACTCTAAGGAAGCCTGAGTTAAGGCTCGATAGTGCTTTGGCAGTGATGGAAGACGTTAATAACGAACCAGGGCAACTTGAAAATGATGATCACTTGATAGCAAATATTACAGTAGAAGAAATAACTGAGGGCGCAGTTACTAAGGAGAATGTTACTGTTGAAGATATTACTTCACGAAAAAACAGGCCTATAAATGCTGCTACCAGGTTACTCAGTGAATCTTTGGCTCAACTGGATTTAATGCAAACACCCGAATCACCAGTGCCGCAAAATTCACCAGGTATGCAAAGACAAGTGATGTTCAGCTCAGAAGCACAGGGAGTGACCAGACTTGGTTGTAATATTATTGGTAAAAGGAAATGGAGGAGAAACAGGTCTTGTGGTGCACAGGTGGAGGATTTTGATGGGTACAGGGCTCACCTCCGTGAAAAACATGCTGCTGTTCTGAAAAAACCGGGAAAATACAATATTTTCTGCCCTTTCTGTTCACAGGCTATTGTACCGGTGACCACTCAACAGGGGATTTTTCAGCAAGGAAGTGTAGAGGATCAGCTAGTACGCCATTGCATGGCATGTGACACTCCGGGGAGGATTACACCGTTACCACCACTAAAGGCAGGAGCGAAAAGAAAATAAGGAATGAGCGTAATAGGGGGGAATAGATCGAGTCATTTTACGGTGCATCATCACACATTGAGTGGTGCGCTCGTTCGAAAAGTGACTCCGACTCTTTTTATCAATAAAACGATTTTCGTGGGGGGGGCTGGGGTGGTGTCATTAAACGATGGGTGTCCATAATATTTTATCGAAGGGAAATGGATAGTAAGGGGAGTAGAAAGACCGGCGATATTAATCTGTACGTGGAGCTGACAGGAATGGCTGGAATTTTCCTAACGCTTTCCAGTAACTTTGAGGGGTATAAAATATACGTGTTCGCGCTTTTTCTTCGTTCGCTAGCAGAGAGTCGGCGATGAGCACATTGTCAGAAAATGGAAGTTGGCTTAAAGTAGATGCAGCCAGTGGTTTAGTGCAACCCATATGGTACGCTTCATAGTTGTATTCGGGAAAGTTAGATAAGTTTAAAAATTTAACTTTACAATCGTTAGTATGTAAAATCTGACATAATTTTTCTATCGGTTTTTTATCATGAAGGTTAATAGGGACAGGGATACACTGTATTTCGTTTACGGCTTTCAGCGTTTCTTTGAATCTGCATTCAGAAGAAAAACAATGATAAGCGCCAAGTCCCAGAATGGACCTGTCTCTGCTTACAGAGAATTTTAGCTTTTCATGGGAAAAGCCGCGGTCAAATAAGCATTGGGTTGTATAATCATCTCTGTGTTCTTCTGTTTGTTCCCATTGCTCAATATCTATTTTAGCTATGTATTTATCCTCACATTTAATGCTTAAAGTTTTTAATGTTTCATAAAAATATGTTTTATTACTCACTTCGTCACATGTCTTGATCAGCTCTATGCTATACATCATTGAATGAAGAAGAAGAGGGTCGTAATCACAAATTAATACAACGTCACAAACACGTGACAGGTTAGGCAAAATCGAAAGTAATGAGGACTCTCCAACAACGATAGCAACAGAAACTGCATTGCAGTCTTTACCATCGTCAGGTATAGAATCTAAAGCATTAATAACCTTGCAAAAATCTAATTCACTATCTGGATTTATGGGGAATTCATTGCTAAACCAATGATGCCTTGTGGATTTTAAGATTTCCGGAATGTCAATATAAAAACCACTCTCGAGATTATCCCTTTCCTTTAACGGGAAATTATCTCTTATTTGATCTAAGCATCGAGATATTTTTTTATGTTTATAAAGCTTCTGGCTATCTGACTTTTCTGTGCCAATATGTTCTCCACACGCCCTTTTCATAATTGGTATTTTAACTTCTTCCCTTTGAGCGGTGTTTCGTTTTTCATTTCCATGTTCCCGTCTTGAACGTTCTGGTGAAGCGATAGGATTTTCACTTTCAAAATTATGATTTTTAACCTCACTAGGAGCATGCGTCGGGGGTAGGTGTATATTCAAGCTATTGTCCTTTTAATTAATTTGATACTCACTGATTTAAAAATATCAATACACCATATTTAAATTAAATTACCAGAAAAATAAATAACAAAGATGTTCGTACGGAGAACATTAAGCGCATCTCATGGCCGTCAATCCCAGAGCAGAGCGCCCGGTACGCCTGTCTCTGGCTGGATGCTCCCGCTTTCCGTTTTTCTTCCAAAACTCAAACAATTTCCTCAATATATTAGAAATACGGCGCCTGTTATTCATCAATAAAGCGAGCATCAAATCCCCAAACAGATGTGTACCAGGCATGGCCGTTTATCGTGTGGAGACCTCTTCATCCACCCCTTGTTCTACAGCGTGAGCCAAAGACCGTTTGAGAATGACAACAGTAAATGAGGCAAGAGTCAGGCTGGCAACCAGTTTCTCACAGCCGGTGTTGAAAGGGTGCCAGCAGGCATAGGATTTAGTCTCTTTGAAAGCCAGCTCTATTTGCCAACGCAGACGGTAGGCCAGAAACACATCCTGAAGAGAAAAGCTTTCCCGGCAGAGATTGGTGACAACAAATATCCACTTCTTGTTCTGTCCATTCCAGCGAATGACCAACCGAAAAGTCTGCCCCCGCATCTGCGGCTATTACACATCCAAATCCACGCAACCGTCTTTGGGTGGGAAAATGGGCCTAAACATCTTTCAGTTTTTGTTGCTCATATCGGTGGCAGTTCTTTCCATCGAAACGAATAGCCCTACGCACGACCGGGTTGATACTTTGTGGAGCCCGACAAAGAAAACAACCATCCCTATCATGAACGGCCATAAAATATTCCAGGTCGAAATACCCTGCATCAATCATCATCAGAGTATCACCAAGGTCGTTTGCCAAAGCTGGCAGACAGGCTCTTTCTGAGCGAGTGTCTTCCATGAACTCGACACGAACAAGATTATCGGTCAGCAAATCCATGGTCGTGTGCAGCTCAACGGCTGCCGGGGAGACCGTTTTGAAAGGTCCCAGCAACGCATCTTTGAGGAGTGCTACAACAGCCTGTGACGAACCATCATGCAGCCATAGGTGCCGGAATATTGAAAAAGGGCTGACCACATGAAAAGAGAGAGTCCGTTTGACCATTTTGTCCAGGGAGCGTAGGAAAAGCCAGGCCAGCAGTCTCAGAAACTCGGGTTTATATACCTGCTCCCGCCAGGCATGACAGGAGACATTCAAGCCGGTCATTTCATTGAACTTGCGGTGAATATCGGCCAGTGTCTCGGCATTGCTGTTTTTACCAGGAGATGTCAGAACGGAGATGACAAGAGGAAGAGGCAATATCTTCCTGTGGAGCATCAGGAAACCGCTGAACTCAGCCAGTCTGGTCAGCTTATGCTCAGACAAAGTGATCTGCAGGTTGTGTTGAATAGAGCTAATCTCGGAGTGGTTCATCTCGGGCGACCTGAAACCTGTGGTTTTGGCACTTACAGGTTTGGTAAAACGGGATGAACCTCAAGTTTTGGTGCGATCCTTCTATATCCTGAGGATCGTAATGTCCTCCGTATGATGCCTTGCTGAAGGCGCATGCTTTGCGCGGCTATAGCGAAAAGACCACAGAAACCGTTCGGTTGTTCATAACAGCAGTGTCAGATGCTTGATAATGTCAGCAATGCTGAGTGTGTTTATAACGGTGGCAGTAGGGCGGACATCGTTTTACTTGATTGGTGCATGTTGGCTGAGCCTGGGAGGGATGATCGCGGTAAATAATATATTTCCCGCTACCTTCAATAATCTCGTAGCCGGGTCTGCTATGAAGCCCGTGCTGACGGGTTGGAAGCAGAGTGGCCATTGAGTATTTCATGGGGTTTTGTCTCGCAGGGAAGAAAATCACTATCCAACCATGAACTGAAGTTAACTTTTTCTATAGAAACACGATAGTAATGACCCGAATCAAACATCGGTCTCCATTGCCCTTGATCAATCAGAGCCTTAAGGTCACTTTGGTTTTTATTATTCGTCTTCTCAAGAAACGTTATGACTTGAAATACGTGGGGTATTTGCCATGGAATATAGAACCACTGAATCGTGAGTCATCAAGGAATGTGTAATAGGACGCATAGTGATTGGCTACTCTGAACTCGACAAATCCGGCAAAGTACACAGGTCTTTTTATGCCCCGGAGGGACAGAAACTCATCCGTCAAAATATCAAGAAAAATCTGGTTCATGCCTTCGATTTCAAAGTCTGACAGATTGTTGATATTGATATAGGGATAGGTGTCAGTCACATTGCCCTCTATTTTGATAGTATGTACCCCCTCCTTTTTTATTTTCGTGAGATCAATTCCATAGGTTTCCATAGCCCGTTCGCGAAGTAGCTTTCCTGCCTTGTTGAGTAAAGTCAGGTAGTTTAAAGGAGAGCGTGATGTGGAATGGATGCTTAAGGGGACGTCCCAGTAGTTAAATTGCCACATGTGGTAGTGCCTGTCGTAGCTTTTCACAATGTCATCCCGTTTGTATTTCGGGACGTAATAGAGAGCCAGGTCTTCAACGTTGTTGAGATCGAGAAGCCGCTTCTCTCTGGGGGATCCAGGGGGGCGTCCTTTGCCATGGTGCGGGCAGGGGCTCCTGCTTCACCGGGTTAAGGAGGATTAACTCTTAATGTTTATATTTGGGAATGATGAACCTTTTTGCCAGGCTCAGAAGAGGGATGTTGTCACCCTTCTGTTTCAACTCGGCGGAATTATTTTCTGTCGCTGCTGATGAAGACAGCATATGAACAGGGGCAGGCATTTCCTTTTTTGGATTAGCCTCAGCAGTGCCCCTTATATTCATGCCCTGTATAGCCGCTGCCATCACTCCCAGCGTACCAACACTGCTGGTTGACCGGGGGTCTTGAGCCAGCTGAAACACAGTTTGTCTGTGCCCTTTGAAAATAGCGGCTTCCATGGGTGAACAGTGGATGTGTGGAGTTAGCGGTGTTGTTATCCGAGGATCCGCCTTATGCTGCAATAATAGCTTCGCGACTTGCCAGTTTCCTTTTTTGGCCGCAGTAAAAAGGGCGTTTCCTCTTGTTGGGAATGACGTGATGCTGTTTACATCTACGCTTTTTTTTACCAACTCTTTCATAACCTCCAGTTTGCTATTGTGTGCTGCCATTTGGTAAGGGGTTGGTATGTCCGCATACAAAGTCTCAGGAGAGGCTCCATGCGACAAAAGTAATTTGACCATATCTGTATGTCCGTTAGTGGCAGCCATAAATAAAGGAGTAATGAAGCGTTGCATGCCATCAACATCTGCGCCTAACTTCACCAGGGTCTTAACGGCTTTAAGGTGATTCAAGGCAGCGGCTATATGAATAGGCTGGTTACGGGTTCTATCCATTTCGTTTACTCTTGCACCGGCCTGGGCAAGCTGTTCAATAATATGTGCGTGACCATTCATTGCCGCGTGCATAAGAGCCGACCCCTGTGGGCTCATTAGCTTTGCGTTAGCTCCTGCCTTCAGGAGTGCTTCCACAACTTTTGAATGCCCTTTTTCAGAGGCTCTCATTAACGGTGTGGTGCCATGGTCGTTGGCTTTATTGACATTCAGATTCTGAGCTATAAGCATATTGGCAATATCAGGGCTCTGATTGCGAACCGAATAAAGCAGGGTCGAAGAGCCAAACTTGTCTTCAGCGTGGGGGTTGGCATGCAGCTGTAATAGTTTGCTGACAAGCCTTTTATAGCCATGTTTTGCTGCCAGATGCAATGCAGTTGACCCGTTATTATCCTGCCAATGAAACTCAGCTCCCCTTTCAATCAGGTAAAGTGCCACATTCTCAGCTGACTGGTCTATTTGGCGAATTGCTATAGACAGGGGTGTATCTCCATCGACGTTTTGTGCATTCACATCAAATCTGTGATCCAGCAATGTTTTTACTACGTCGAGGTGCCCGGAGTGGGCGGCAAAGTGTAAGGCGGTTTCATGCCTTTTGGTGGTGGTAGCACCCATCGTATGTTGGAGGAGGTACTCTACAATATTGTTGTGCCCTCTGGACGCAGCAACCATCAAACATGTTACAGGGTTGGAAAACGTCGGATAGGAGTACAGGCCATCGAAATCCTGAGGTTGCACACCAATATTGTTCCACTTACCCGTCAACATCCTCAGGTATTTCAGATCTCCCGCATTACAAGCGGAAAACACTTCAAATCTTACTGCCAGTATTGTGGGAGAGAACATCACAGAGAAAAGTATTAACACCACACTCAGTTTTTTTGATGATGCCCGGTACGCAAAGTATCCTGTGTATCTGAAAACCTTGCGTTCAACTGGCCACAATGCATTCATATTGAACCCTGTCTTAGCTCTTTCAAAACAGAGCTTGGAAGGCAAGGATAGAGCATCAGTCATGTTTTTGTGTTTGTCGGGTCTGGTTTTTATTCCTTGCCAATAGCCATTGTCACCACTTTGAACACATAGTCATTCGTTGTATGAGCCATATCCTTTGAGCATGCTTTAAACCAACAGTCAGGTGCTTATGGTTGAGTAGCAATTGTACGCTCATTTTTTGCCAGCAGTTGTATAAGCACAATACGGTTATCTTTCAAGTTTTTAAGCTGAATGTCTGTAAAGGGCATTGTGATTGCGTTACCCGTATGGAAGCTGGTCAGGGTGTCGAGCTTTAGCCGTTGGCTCAGCGGCTGGGCAACAGAGCAGTACTCTTTGGTTATATCTAACCTCGTAACATGGCAGGCATTCTCAGAAGCCAGAAACCAGAAGCCGGATGACGAGATGCGCCCCCAATTCCGCAGCCAACATCAAGCACTGTACTGTCATATTGGTTTTAAGGTTTAAGCTATCAGCCAGTTCTTTTGCAATAAAGGGGCGGAGTCATTTTAGGTGCATTAGTACAAAAAGGTGTTTTGATAACCATAAGTGGTATGGGGCTTTCGTTCCCAAAATGGCTCCGACCCTTTTTTCCATAAATCTAAAATTGTGTAATGTTCTGATATGATTTTGGCTGTACTGCCGTTTTTTTCTTGAAAACTGCAGTCTGACTATAGGAAATGATAGTTCCGATATCCCACTCTGGATCCCTCCAAAGACATTTGTAGGTTGTTGCGCCAGACAAGCCCGTATGCTCAGCAACAGCCAGTAGGGTAAAATTATTGTTAATATTAGCGAACACCAGTGTTGCAGTTTTTTGGGGCTGTCCTTTTTTACCACAGGATATATGGTATACAGGAAGCGTCTCACCTCCCTCTTTTACTTGAAGTGTGAGCGGAAGAATACCACGCCCTATTCTGGATGACTGCCAACCATCACAGGCTATAAGTTTATCCATACAGTGCTTAACGAGGTACATCCTGTTATGTAATTCTCTTTGCGTACCCAGCATCTCCAGAAGTTGTTGTGAATATTCTTCTGTTAATACTGGAGGATCTTTAGGTGCAGGAGGAGTGAGCCTGATCAATTGTGATACAGACCTTCCCAGTTTTCTAATCCGGCCGGGTTTTTCGGGTTCTTCACGACTGACAGCCAAATGGTATTTCACATAAGCGCTGATGACCGGCTCGGACATAGTATCCGGATAGAAAACCGGTTCTTCCTGTTTATCGTCAGGTAGATCCTCGACCGCTGAGGATTTGGCAGAGGGCACAGTTTTATGGGCTAGTTTATAGGATTTTCTACGAGATTTAGCCAGCTTTAGATAAAGTCCATCCAGTACAGTATTGAGTTCATCCTGAAAAATATCCAATATTTCCTCTTGCCCGAGAACAACTAAACCTTTGTAATTTTCCTCTAGCCAATAACGATTAAGGCAATCCCACGTATTTTTCATACATTTTTTCTTAAGCCACGATAACTCTAAAAATTTTCTATCAATAAAATCAAAATAGCGAGCAGTAAGATCGTTATGCTCATTACTTGCCTTATCAAAAACAACATTAAAACTTTGAGGTATTTTCCCGGTGAAATGACCCCTGTGTTTAGAATATTGAGCTTCAACATATGCAGGAAACGCTTCCGATAATTGATAAAAATCTGGGCCCATATGTAAACAAGTCTGCCTTTTAGCGGGGTCTGGGTCATTTTTTATAGTATTTAAAACTGTCGCTATTAACTTTTTCTTAGGGATGATCTTGTAAATATCAACTTCTTCCGGTAAATAAAATCTGGTCTCGCTAAATATCCGGGTCAAATGATTATTAAGTCTCAATTTAAACTTTATGTCATGAAGAGGGTGGTAACTTCTCACCATATTAATTAATAGATTATTTATATATTTCTGTCTCTCTCTTTTGATTGCTTCGACCTCAGGGTGTTGAACACACTTACAGATAATCCAAAAAAAACTTAAGTATCCAACACTTAATAAAGGGAACAACCCAACTGAAAGCGCAAAAACCCTCCGTATAATATTTAATAAGTCAAAAGTGGTAAGTATTATCGATTTCATGACGTATGGCGCTCTGCTGCTACGAAGTCTATCGCATTCATTTTCTAGTAATTTTTCAACACCAATCAAAGAGAACATTTCAGCTATTGCAACAGTAGAAATATTAAAGAAATAATAAGCCGTATCAGGACGTTGTTTAATTGCTCGAAGGAGCGGCACTGGTTTACTGCCGACGACATACATGGCCATCCTAGGAATATATAGCGCGACGTCTACGGCAACATATAAGACTTTATAGACCGACTTTCCGGCAAAAAAAAAGCCCGACCCAGCTTATCAGTGCTGCTTGTATTAACCTGCGCTGGCACCACTAATGATGTACCGGTATTCCTGGTTGTTGCTTGAAGCATAAAGGTCTGTGTTTCATTGGTGAATCGTCGGCAGTATTTGACCTTAATAGCCAAGGAATGTTTTTGACATGCTGGTTAGTATGGGTGGGCATCTTCATCTATACACGGCTCAGTCATCGGGTCAACAAAGAAGTTAAATCTTATTCATCTCTACCTCATTCCTGTATTCCACATGTTTTTACAAACGGTGATAACCAATAAAAGCAATAAAGGGGTCAGAGCCGAATGGCACTAACTTAAGACCGGTCGACATCAATTTGTGAGGAATATATCCCTCGGGAATGGGATAATTCCTTATGATAAAAACAACACTCTTTCTGCCGGGCTTTCATCTGCCGACCCTGCGTCGTAAACCCCGGTCAGCCAGCCAGAAGGTCGCCGCTCAACGTGACCAGATCAAGAAGTCAAACCTGACCCAGATGGGTGAATACTTCGGGTCATTCATTCATCACAATAGCCACAGAACAATCTTCCTCTGGGGCATTCAGTCGAAGGCGCTTGTTTACGAAGGCCAATAGTCTCTGGGGGTTCTTTTCACAAGTTCTTGATGCAGACGGTGGTTGTCGGGAAGTCGTCCGCAAAATTCAGGCCTTTGCTGCCAAGAACCCTATCAAGCTTCCTCATCGACAGCAGCCTACTGTAAGGCCCGCAGGAAGCTTGGGCAAACAATGTTGGATGAGGTTCTCCAGCGGGCAAACATCTGATGAGCTTCTGAAAAACGACATTGATCGCTCCTGGCATAACCGTCGAGTATTTGTCGTTGATGGGACCGGACTCAGCATGCCTGATACAGAGGCTAATCAGGAGGTATGGCTCCAATCCAGGAACCAAAAGCCTGGCTGTGTTTTTCCCTCGGCACGCTTGTGTGCCTGCTTTGATCTACACACAGGCGGACTGGTCAGTTACCGTATGGGCAACAAAAAAATCATGAGTTGCATAACTGCGGCAACAGTGGGATAGGTTCCAGGCCGGTGATATTTTCTTGGGAGATAAAGGGTTTTGTAGTTATTTTGATGTCGCCAAATTTCAGGAGCGTGGTGTTGATTCCGTCATTACCCTTGCACGGCGAACACCGGTAAAGGACAGTGAAGCTCTAGAGGTTTTGGGGACGGATGACTTGCTGATTACATGGCCAAAGCCTAAATGGTACAAAAATCTGAGCTATTCCTTTCAGGAGTGGGAGAGCCTCCCTGAACAGCTAGTGTTACGTCAGATCAAAGTCACCGTCGACCAGCCTGGTTATAGGGTGAAACAGTTCTACATTGTGACGACATTGATGGATGCTGAACGTTATCCAGCGAGAGATGACGCTGAACTTTATTATCGTCGCTGGCATGTTGAACTCTTTTTCCGGGATATAAAAACGACATTAGGCATGGACGTTTTACGCTGCAAATCTCCGGACATGATATATAAAGAAATCACAATGCATTTGATTGTTTATAACAGTTTGCGAATAATCATGTTGAAAGCCTCGCAGAAAAACGCCTCACCTCTCAGTCAGATAAGCGCCAAAGCAAGCCTGCAGGCACTAAGACAGTGGGAACCTCTCATAGGTGTCCCTGAAGCTGACAAGACGGGAGAAAAACAACGGCTAATGAGTTTACTCTACAAAGCAATCGCCGGCGCAACTGTACCCGCCAGGCCAGGGCGCAGGGAACCACGGTGTGTTAAGCGCTGTCCAAGCCTTATCAGCTGATGTCGGCACCAAGGGCATCGATGGTTGACGAACCTTGTATCACACTGAAAACACAGAGCAGTCTCCATCAGGAAGTGGTGGCTGGAACACCGGGGTAAAAGCCGTGGCAAGAAGCTTTAAGTTAGTGCCATTCGACTCCGCCCCCTTTTTTACGCCCCCTTTTTTAAAACGGAGCACAAGAGTATCATCTATGACCAGAAACAAAGGCTGCGTTTCAGGAATGGCAAGGCAGCATAACTGCATAAAGCGGGCTACGGTTCGGTAGCTTTGCCAGCGGCCTGTTTCCAGCCATTTGTGATAGCTGCCCCAAAAGTTGTGCATCCTACCCTGGAGCCATGTCCGGGTGACAAAACCCTCGGCGGTGATCATGCTGGCGACCAGCAGTTCACAGAACGTTGGTACTGATCTTGAGGGTAGCGCCAGAGCCAGAAAAGAGATGTAATAGCCGAGCTTGCCGAGGATGGTTTTCTGTTCTTGAGTGAGTATGGCGGCTTCTTCTTTAGTAGGTTTGAGGCCGCCATTTTGCGCTTGTTTCTGGCAATGATTAAAGACTGTTCACTCTAAACTCGAGTAATATTAATAATAACTGAAGGTATCATTCAATTGTCCTGGATACCACTGGCATCCTGGATAATCAGGATCCGTCCCATCTGGACCACCTGGATAGTAATCACCATAGTATGTACCAATTGCTTTGCATACAACGCGATTATTTTTATCTTTATGAATCCCTGGGATAATTTCTATCCAACGAAGCCAGCCATTATCATTAGGATCATTAGCAATAGGTCCATGCCAGCCACCCTCGGCCTCTAATGAATGTTGTATGATTTTAAGTTCTGAAATACAGGGGTCGGGGGCGGCTTGCGACGAGAAAGAACACACACAAAATGGTAAAGCCAAAAACGCTGGAAAAGATTTCATAACAATCCCACCATTAACAGTTATCATCGTGATAATGTAGTCTATATTCTGTTTTCAAGGTAAGAATCTTTCCATGATTATATTTAGAAAACCTATGGTTATTTAGTAGAAAGATAGTAGAAGAAATCGATCATTATTCCTGAACAAAAATGGGTAAACGTTCAAGTTCTGATTTTTCGTGAATAGATGGTCACCCGCAGTGCTCCTTGTAGACCGAGCACCTTGACGGCTTAAAAAACACTCGCCATTCAGCATCCTTCAGAATTCTAGCTCCTAACTCTGAAGGATTTTTTATTCCCGCACTTTGCGAAAAAACGACCGCCAACATTGTTTATAATATCTAACTTCAACAAGTATGAAGATATCATACGACGGTCGCTATATTTAAATATGGGTAATCCGTACAGATTGCCCCTATAATGAGTTAGGATTACAGAAGATGGCCACTGAATTTAATTTCTCTGAACTTTGCCAATAGTCCGAGGTGAAATTGAAGTCCATCGGGTCTGTCACTAGCTTCCAGCATTTATCGTTATCTTTGTTTCCACAAGAAGGATTGTATATCTGCGATATTTGTTGCAGATTAGGCAGCGGTCCCCACATTGATATTCTGTAATCCCCTGGAACAGGAAAGCGCCAAGAAAATATAAACATACCTGCTAATGAAAATAGTTGCACTGTTGTATTTGGAGGTAAATCAAAGTATTCCTTATTATCTGTATCCCAAGAGCCACAGCCATCACCACCACAACATGGACTGTTGTTTTGACTGCACTCATAGTAATTACTGATACCTCTGAGACAATTGCGATTCGTACAAGCTGACAAGTTATATTTTATCGAACTCCATTTATCAATTCGGATTTTCACATTGATAGGTTCATCTCTGGTGAAGGCTCTTAGAGTTATTCCCGTATGCCAAGTGTTTTTGGCGTTTTTCACTGCAAAATTTCTCTTTCCAGAGATTTCACGTATTGTCGTAAAGTCGCGGGGTTTTTCTGGCGTTGAGTGAAGATCTGTGAGATCACTTGCGGTTAAAAGATCTGAATCAGCATCTTTAGCATAACTTGCAGTTACGGTTAGTAAATCATTGTCGGGGTTATTAAGGAAATCCGGTGCAATCACCTTTTTATATTTCTCTATTGCGCTAAAACCCAGGTTCAAATGAAGTTTTGATGAATCTTTCTCATCAATTACATCCTTTAGATCCACTGTGTGTGTATGATTAAATGGGCAGTATTCCCTTGTATTGTAAGGTACAATCCTTATCGAAAGCTGCTCCGGGATAGGTTTAATAATCTTTTTTTTTGTTTTCGGATCTGTAAGTGTTTGAGTCCACTTCTGCGTTTTGTATAAGGTCAGGCGACACTGCGCCGTCTGTTTGGTTTTTTTAATATCTAAATAGACATATTCAATATCTCCATGCCAGGCTTTGTCATGAAATGGATGATAACTACGGGGCAACAACATATCTGCCAGTGCAAAACCGGGTAGTATAAGGAATATACAAAACAGAAAATCTTTACTAAGCGTATTCATCTTGCATGAAAACATAGTCGTTTCCTAATAGCTTGGTAAACGTGCAGACTGATAATAGACGTCAAAGTAAACACAGTGCACACCTTATATGACGACTATGAGATCAGTGTCGTTGGTTACTATTAAATAGCTAATAGTTTTAGAGTTGTCATTTTTTATTTGAAAAGTATCCCTAAAGTACCCAGTTATGTGCCTGGAGGCTGTGTACGGGATAAAACCTGAAACGGTATAAAATAGGTAACTATTCAGCACCCAGGAGAGGTACCTGCTGTAATTCTCAACAGCTATAAGAAGAGACTCAAAAACATCCAGTCCCTGCTTCCTTGCTGACGAGATATAACTGCGGATTCGGCTAAACCACGCCGCTCCCGCTTTGCTTCGGAAACAGCCGAATATTTTCGCCTTGAGCTTGCCCATACGGACATCCCGCTCACTGCCATTGTTGTCAGACGGCACCCTGAAGTCCGTTAGAAAACGCAAGGTTTCAGCCTGATAATCCCGCAGCCGCCGGAACAGGTTGTAAGCTTTTGTGCGCCGAGTTTTTTTTGCATTGAGGTATTGTTTTCGCCGCTCCATAAAGGCATCTTCATCCCGCAGGGCACATGTCAAAATCTGTTGATAAAGTTGTTCAATTCGAACCTGAACAAGGGCAGGCATTGCGGCCATGCCGATCTTCCTAAAGCCTTTGGTGATGTGCCAGGAAAACTGTAACAGGCGCATCATGCGGGTTGCATAACGATTGCAGTCCCGGTCTATAACACCCTGCAACTCACGCAAGTGATGAGCACTAAACAAAGCGTGAATCACGCCATAATGAAAGTAGGGTTTCCAGTGGTCGTGTACGAGAACACCGGTGAACAGAAGTAAAACACTCATGGCATCCATCGCCACACGGCCACGTTTCGGACTCAGGTGGTAAAGCGTCCAGTATTCGCTTCGCAAGGCGTGAAGCCACCAGGTTTTCCTGTCCACGCGCATGCCCGTCTCATCGGCACCCAGTACCGCTTCGTGCAACAGCGCACTGGCTATGGCCAGTTCAGAGGATTCCAGTTGTTCGTAGGTCGTCTTCTGAAACTGACAGACTGACCCAACACTCACCGGCATGTGATAAATATCCTGGAAAAACTCCGCGATACGGTGACAGGGAACCAGTGGATACTGATGGAGATAAACAGCCAGAGTTCTTGTCTTCGGACCATATTGCACATAGCCGGTGACGCCCTCGGGCCATGCTGCCTGATTCCGCTGGCCACAGGTGCAGCGCCTGACTTCAGCCCGGTAAGCTGTGACTTCAAATTGCCCAGGTCGAGCGGGTTCGAAGATCTGATATTCGACAAACTTAACGGGGCCATCAGTGGGGAGCGGCTGGTGACAGAGTTCACACTCGCGAACCGGGAGGTACTCAATGTGTTGTGGGTGCTCGACGGCTTCGAGACAGCAGCCTTTGTGACCTTTTTGGGTGCCGGGTTTCAAACCGGAACTCGACCGCAGGCTTTTGGGTGAAGGCTTCTCATCATTATCGTCGCCGGAAGGCTTTAGCTGTTTCTTGTCTCCAGGCTTGGTAAAACCATCAGTCGATGGTTGTTTACTGCTATTGCTGCTGTTTGTGTTAAGCCGATCTTCAAGTACTTTAACGGTCTCCTGCAACTTGCAAACCATCTCTGTCTGCTCAGTGATTATGGCAAGCAGCATGGCGATGAGTTGGGTTTCAGGGGGCGGTGGACATAACGGGCGACCAGAAAACTACTTCCCCAATATTGGCACAAAATCCAAGAATTTCAGCTTCGGGTCAGGGGGGATCTGAATAGTTAGAGCGCCGAGATAAATCGGCAAGATGTTAAGGGTGAAAGTCCCTGTGGGGTAAGACCGGCGGGTCTTCCCAGCTCCGAGTCATGCGCCTGTTACCGTAAGGTATCCGGTAAAGCGTTGACAGGGGTGTCTGTAGGCTGAGTATTGAGCTGCGAAATCAAGTAATCCGAGGTGCTGATGTTGTTAACTAATGCAGAAAGCAAGATTACAGGTTGCACTACACCGCAAGTGACCTGTGAGCCTCGCGCAGTCGTAGACCTTGTGCATGCAGGTACGCATCTTGTGCGGAACTCGGGAGATCCTGTCGGTTCCTCCTGTAATAACCACACGCCTGTTGTCGTTGGCAGGAAGTCGGACAGGCTAATAGTACCTGAGAAGCAGCCGAACAAAGCAGTTTTACCTGTGGCGGAGGCTGTGGAGGAAAGTGGCTTGACCAAGAGGAATACTCAACAGGATGTCGGTGGCCGGACTCAGAGCCGGGGCAACACCTCGTCCAACCTGTTGGGTATACGTCAGGCAGCGGCAAAGGACAGTCGTTTGCAGTTCACCGCTTTGTTTCATCATCTTACCCTGAATTTACTGAGGGACAGTTTCTTTCAACTGAAACGGAATTCAGCGGCGGGTGCCGATGGTGTTACATGGCAATCCTATCAGCAGGGTTTGGAGAACCGGCTAAAATCCTTGCACGAACGAGTGCACAAAGGGAGCTATCGTCCATGTCCAGCCCGAAGGGTATTTATCCTGAAGGCGGATGGAAGCGAGCGGCCTCTTAGCACTCTCTGTCTGGAAGATAAAATCGTCCAGCAGGCAATGGTCAAGGTGCTGGAAGGGATCTACGAGGAAGATTCCCTTGGCTTCTCATACGGGTTCCGACCCATGAGAAGTCAGCAGGACGCACTGGATGCGTTAACCGTAGGAATCAAACGTAGCCCGGTGAGCTGGGTGCTGGATATTCGGAAATTCTCCGATCAGGTCGACCATGATTGGCTAATCAGGTTTTTAGAGCACCGGATAAAGGACAAACGCATTATCCGCTTGGTAAAACAGTGGGTAAAAGTAGGGCATTATGACGACGATGGTCGGCATGTCCGAAGCGTGGCAGGGGTTCCACAAGGATCAGTAGTATCACCGCTGCTATCCAATATTTATTTGCACTATGTATTCGATCTTTGGGTTAATCAGTGGCGCAAAAGGCACGCTCAAGGAAGGGGTGTTGTTGTTGCTATGCCGACGATAGCGTGTTGGGTTTCCAATCGGAATGGGATGCAAAAAGCTTTCTGAATGAACTCGGTAATCGACTAAAGCAGTTTGGGCTAACTCTTCATGAGGATAAAACCCGGCTTATTTATTTTGGTCGTTTTGCCAAGAGTAACTTGCAGAGGCTAGGAAGGGGGAAGCCGGAGACCTTTGAGTTTCTTGGGTTTACTCATTTTTGCAGTACCGGGCGCAGCAATGGGTTCTTTACTATTGCCAGAGAAACCAGCAAGAAACGAATGCGAGCGACTCTGCGAGGGATTAAAGACTACCTGTTTAAACACAGGCACGATGCTGTGTTGGAGCAACTGAAGTGGTTGAAGCGTGTTGTTCAAGGATACATGAACTACTTCTCGGTTCCGGGTAATAGCCGTAGGATAAATGCCTTCAGAACAGCGGTGCAAAAGATTTGGTATAAAACCCTGAAGCGGCGCAGTCAGCGAAGCCGACTGAACTGGAAGAAGTTTGGTGCTTTCGTAAATACTGTGCTCCCAAGGGTTAAAGTCCTTCATCCATGGCCGGAGAAGCGGTTTGACGTTAAATACTCAAGGTAGGAGCCGTATGCGCTAGCAGTGCAAGTACGGTTCTGCACAGTGGGTGTCGGGTGACCGACATTCCTACTGTGACCGAAAAATTAATTAGTTAATTAAAAATCAATGATAACAACTCTAAGAGTATTTTATTAGTGTGATGGGGTTTTTGGTATTTATACTTGCGCTTTTGTTAAGATACCTAACACATATGAACCTTCGGACGTCAAGTAAGTACACCAAACCCTTGGCGCACCTTTAGCCGTAAACTATACGCAGCTAGCCTAATACAAAAGGTTGAACTTTTTTACCGGATATCAGTCCAAATTCTATGCATAGCGCCAAACAAAGAACTGATAATTATGGAAGCAACTTCTTTACAGACTGCATTATTGTCGAGAGTCTCTTGCGATGAAAGCTTGCCTAATACTAAAAAAAAAATAGCAATAGTTAGAAATGAAGGAAGAAATATAGAAAAAAAAGAAGGCTCTTGCACCTATAACGGTTTCCGTGAGCGCTCAGTAAGAAAAGAAAGACATGCTTGCAGTTTTGAAAAAGACAAATCCCAGCTTTTTACGTTGGAAGCGTTGACATCTATTAGCGCATGGTTTAATTCACGGAGTGGATTTTTGAATGCAGTTAATGATTTAACTTGTGCTGATGATTTTTTATTATCAACTGAAATAGAAAAAGATAAAGAAACTGGATTGCTTTTATTTGATAAGAGATGGAATTTGTTTACTGGATGGAGTGCATTCAGTGAAATGCAATATTGTTGTTCAGCAGACGATATGAAGCTAGCTGTTTTTCAGTTGAGATCATTAATGAGCAGTAAAGTATTTTCAGACTTAGATGATCAAAGATTGTCATATCCACCTCACTTACGCTCAGATAACCTTTTAAATATTGTCTGTGCAGATATTCTACTTTCCCAGCGAAGTGATATAGTTATTGACTTTTCTCTTCTTGATGAGTGCTCACTGAATCAATATATTGAAAGTCTTAAATTAAGAGCTGATCTTTATTATAAGGTCTACCCATTCAAAACAATTAATTTGGAATTGTTATTTCCTCTAAATTCCTTGTGGTGGGAAAGTTATAGTCCTGAGCAATATACTTTTCATCAAGATGATATCAAAATTTTTAGTCAGTATTTTTATGGGCATTGTATTCCTCATAGATTAAAAGGGGTTCTTTTCATAGGACATACTGCTTGGAGTTATCCAGATGCATTGATTCATGTTGATCATCATTCACAGGAGCCTCTATGCTTACGAGCTAATAAAATAATAAATGGTGATGAGTTTGAATACTGGGCTGGAGGAGAATCAGACCAAAATAAAAACAAGCGTATAGTTCAACTACTAGAGCAGCTGGATGCTCACGCCAGAATGGAAGCAGAAAGGTTAAATGTAATACAAAAGGATTTCACAACAACCATGGACTGTTATCCTGACGACTATGAAAGGGAATATGATAGAGGAAAACCCAGATTAAAAATACGTTTCGGTGCATGGGAGTGTGTAGCACACAGGGATTGCTGGTTAGGAGAACCACTTTTTGAAATTAACGCATCTCCTTATAAAATTGATGAACATTATACAGTCAATGGAAAACGATTCTCTGTTTATGATATTTATGAATTATTTATAACTAGTTTTGCTAGGAAAGCGGGGTTGCAGCCTAGTTCAGGACATAAACATATTGATATACATGAATCAGTAGGTGGTAATCCCGAGTACCTGTTTAGGTTACTTGTTAGTGCAGAGCAGAGTTCTTTTCTTAGTCTTGTATTCAAAACAGAGGAATATTCAGATTCATCTAATCAATATGTATGCCAATCTGCAGAAAGTCCATGTAAAATAAGAGCGCTTAAAACTATGGTTAATAGTTTTAACGAGTTTCTTAGCCTAGGCTTCACAGGGAAATCCGGCGATCACTTTTCAATTAATGAGTGTTTTCGTCATTTCTGGAGCGGTCTTTTTTCATGTACAACAAGTAAATATGCACCAATAGGAATGCGAGAATTGACTCCTCTAGGTATGAAAAGAGAGGCAGAGTTGGGTAAACCCTGCCTCCCTCGAAACACACTTGAGTTTCGTTTTTTCAATTGTTGCAGAAACGGTGAGGAAGTAAAGAAAATAAATATTTTTCTTGACGCATGGCTTAAACATATAGATTTAACCCAAAAAGAAAGAACTTATGTAGAAGAATATTTACCATGTGATCCTAAATCAAAAACAATGGAAGAAAGTATATTAAAAGAAAAGTTCCGCTCATTTTTAATCTGCATTGGACTTGAACCGAGTAATTTTTATGAACTTTTTTGGTAGCAATGTATTAAATATTTTATGCCAGTACAGCTAACAATAAAGTGTCCATTAAAGCTGTTTGAAATCAGGAGGATCAACGCTGCGGCGCCCTTAATGCAGGCGTTAGATTTCAGTAAGTCTCGTTGACACTAATAGATTAATCAGTTTTTTTTATTAATTGAATGTCTCAGTTAAATATTTCAAAGGAATAGAGCTATGGATTCAGTACGAGAAGTTACAGGTCATTCTGTCAAATTAACCTCATTAAATAACGAAGGCACTAAAACATCAGTATTTCAACGAAATGTTGAAGAGTTTAAAGTAACTAGAGTGCTCTCACCTCAAGTAACAGGGGTTGAAAGAATTGATGTTGATAGAGTTTTTTTTCGTTTCTGGGACTACGGTAGCGGGGTAATATTGGAACTGTTTCTGATAAAGTTCTTGCTATTAGGAATACACCACACTACGGTCTTGCAAAAAAAACGTTGGATCTCTTGAAGAAAACAAAAACATTGGATGGGATTGAAGGTTCACGTGAATATCAAGAATATACTCAACATGAATGCAGGAGTTTTGGTGAAAGTATTCATAATGGAACTCGTTTCTTGCGCTTAATAGAAACCTTTGATAAAGAAGAGTTTGATTTGGGTACTTATCCAATAGTGGTATCTGAATTTGCCAAGTATGAAAATGGAGAAAGTTTATTCTATATTCTTGATGGAAGCCATAGAGCCGCATATGTTGCTGCTCGTCACGACATCATGGAACAAGACAAAAGTGTGGTTATTTCAAAGCACCCTGGAGTTCGTCATTGGCCAAATATCAAAAAAATTGATTTTGGTAGTACTCTTGTAAACGTCGATGATATAGATTGAAGTCTAACGAAAACTTCCAGGCGAAGCCTGTGGCACACATGATTTGGGAGCCACATGCAACTATTCGATGCTTTTTCTCTGAGCCATAACCCCTCCCTTCAACAGACCCTGTCCTAGCGGTCTATCCACAATCTAACAACGTGGTCAGTAGCCAGAAACTTTTGAACCTCCTTTGAATCTTATGACCATAAATACAGCAAGCAAGTCAAGGGCAGGTCATGGATATCAATACGAAGTCACCAGCGTCACCGCTGGCTGGATCTCATCAAGGCATCCAGCCTGAGGTGATACCGGCAACCAGTCATGTTCCGCTGCCAATGCAGGACGTTAACACGGTCTTTCCAGAGTCCCCTTCTATAGCCACTATGATTACTGGTGGTGCTGCAGCTTTGAATGCAACAGAACCACAGCTCTGCGAAAGAAGAGTGAAGAGTCATGTCCAGGAATCCCCTTCCCCCCGTCATCCTACGATGGCGCGGGGCACAAAGCGCTCGCTGCAAAAGGAAATAGAGAACAGTGGTAACAGCTCAGGAGATGCCGCCTGTTACTCATATACACCGACAGGCCTGACACAAGTGTCCCTCAATTTTGATGACCATACAGCCGCCGCCCCTCGTATTGAGCCACCCTGTCCTGCTCCAACATGCGACCCTGCATCAATAAAGGCAGGGGCAGGCAATTCATTAAATACCAAGAGAAAACTGTCTGAAGACGGGGACCGTGACAGTAGTAACACCCATAAGAAAAAGTCACGGCTGGCGTTATACTGGACCAGTTAATAACCATCTGCAACGCGTTGGTTGAGCAGGATTTTTCCAGTGCCCGCAAGGTTTGGGAGGAGCTGGATTCCAACCGGGATGTTTTCAAACTGACAGACGTGCAAGATTTTCACCCGCACATAGAAGAAACACCTGAAAAAGGCTCTCTAAATAATTCTGCCAGTCAACCCATGGAAGAGTAGGTAACATCTATGGCATCTCCAATTTTCCTGAACACACTACGGGCATATCGTCCCCTAACAGGCACAGGAAGTCCGGTCAGAACGTATATTTACCAGGTTCGACAGGTTGATTAATACTATGCCTCGGAAAGTTCTAGGTGGGCGCACACCGCTCGAAGTCTACACAGGACCGTCGATTGCACTTATTGCTTGAATCCAGCGTTAGTTGCTGCTCTCAGAACTCAGCGTGTCTTGGGGAGAGGGCAAAGCGCTGTTTCTTTACCCCGCAGGTAATCTTTGAGTCATAAAATGACTCCGTCCCCTTTTACGATGGAGGCACCGGCGTGGACATATGAACCTACCCTATTACAGGCGTTCATTAAACACTGCAGGGGCGAATAAACCGTACCCAAAGCCGCTAAAAAATCGGGCAATGGGTGTCTACTTCCAAAGGGCAGAATTCGCTCCTGCAATTTTGGCACTCCCGCCATCCATGGTGGTCGTGCACTGGGCAGGGACAGCCCTGTCGGCGCGGGAATTAGATTCCCATTTTCCGATTATATCGAGGCACAACCAAGTAAACCCCTACCAAGTTCCCCAATCAAAATCGCCACCCCCCGCTAAACATCGTTCAACTAAACCTGCGGAACTGCACTCAAAAGCTCCCGAGTATAATTATGCCTCGGTGAGGTCAACACCTGATCCGTAGCGCCCGTCTCCACAATCTTTCCATCCTTCATCACCGCCACCCGGTGCGCCAGCTGGGGAATGATCGAAAGATCATGGGTAATAAACAGATAAGACACCCCAAGATCATTCTGAAGCTCCTGCAGCAAACGTAGCACCTCAGCACGGGTAGAAACATCCAGCGCACTTGTAGGTTCATCGCAAATAATTAACTCAGGGTTCACCGCCAGAGCCCGCGCAATAGCAATACGCTGTCGTTGGCCGCCGGAGAACTCATGGGGATAACGATGCCGGTGCTCCGGTTCGAGCTTCACCCGCTCCAGCATTTCAATTACCCGGTCAGTACGGTGCCTGGGTGAAAGGTTCATCCCCAGACTGATCATCCCTTCCTCAATAATCCGCTGTACGGTCATTCGAGGGTTCATGGAAGAGTATGGGTCCTGAAAGATCACCTGAATACGACGGCGTACCGGCAGCATGGCAGTGCGGGAAATATTATTAATTGTTTTGCCATCAAAGGTTATGTGACCTGCCGTCGACTTTTCAAGATTAAGAATCGCCCGCCCTGTGGTTGTCTTGCCGCAGCCTGATTCTCCCACCAGTGCCAGAGTCTCCCCCTTGTTTAACGACAGGCTCACATCGTCTACAGCTTTGGTCCAGCTGTGGATGCGTTGCAGTATGCCTTTGCGCTGAGGGAAGTGAACCTTCAGACCTTCGACTTTTAGCAGAGCATCAGAGTCCTGCGCTTCCCGGAAATTATTCTGGTCCGGCAGGCTGTGGATAAGTTTCTGACTGTAAGGATGCTGAGGGTTCTTGAAGAACACCTCACACGGGCCCTGCTCAATAATCTCCCCGCGGTACATCACGCCTACACGCTGGGCTGTCTCCCTCACCACGCCCATATCATGAGTAATCAGTAGCACCCCCAGCTGGCGGCTGCGAGCCAGGTTACGCACAAGGTCTAACACCTGCTTTTGAATGGTGACATCCAAAGCGGTTGTGGGCTCATCGGCTATTAATACATCTGGTTCGCAGGCCAGTGCCATGGCAATCATTACCCGTTGCTGTTGCCCGCCGGAGAGCTGGTGCGGGTACCAGTTGCTGCGAGCTTCTGGCTGGGGCAAGCCGACTTCACCCAGCAGTTCGACCACTCTTCTGGTGCGTTTAGCGGCCGAGAGTTTGGTATGCAGTTTTAAGGTTTCTTCAATCTGTTTGCCAACACGCTGCACCGGGTTCAGGGAGGTGAGGGCATCTTGAAAGATCATCGCTACCCGGTTACCGCGCACAGCTGTCATCTGCTTTTCAGTAGCGGTGAACAGGTCCTGCCCATCAAACGCAACGGTGCCGTCGGTAATGGTCAGCGCATCGGGCAGCAGACGCATCATGGCGAGGGAAGTGACCGACTTACCACTGCCAGACTCACCCACCAGAGCAAAGACTTCACCGGGGAACAGCTCAAAAGAGACCTGCTTTAAAACCGGCGTCTGTTCCTGATTATTAACAACAACCGAAAGGTCATGGACTGACAGCACAGCTTTTGCGCTTTGTTTGGACGTTTCTGAAGTGCGAGACATCAGCCTTTGCCCTCCTGGCGATTCTTCGGATTAAAGGCATCGTTCACAAGGTCAGAGAACAGGTTGGCAGATAGCACCAGGGTAAACATAAAGCAGAAGGCACCAGCCAGGTTCCACCAGACAACAGGGCTTTGGGCGAACTCAGAGCGCGCCAGGTTGATCATATTGCCCCAGCTCGCCATCTGGGAGTCGATGCCCACACCAATGTAAGAGAGCACAGCTTCTGCCAGCACCAGGGTGCTGAACTCCAGCACAAAGGTGATCAGGATAATGTGCATCACATTGGGCATGATATGGCGCCCGATTATGCGGATATGACTCACACCAAAGGCATGGGCCGCCTGCACATAAGGCAGCTGGCTGATCTTCAGGCTTTCCGCCCTTAGCAGACGACAGAGGCCTGTCCAGCTGGTAATACCGAGTATTAAACACAGGCCGAGGAACTTGGCGTCGGCCTTCTCCAGACCTACCTCAAAGAAGCCCTGGTTCAGGTCTATAAACACCTGGAACTGCAATACTGCTGCGGCAATCAGCAGAATGCCGGGAATCGAACTGAGGGTGGTGTAAAGGTATTGAACGACATCATCCACCCAGCCCCGGAAGTACCCCGCGCAAATACCCAGTGTAATGGCAATAGGCATGGTAATCAGTGTGGCGAGTGTGCCTATCAGCACTCCGGTGCGCACACCTTTAAAAGACTTGTAGAGGGCATCGTTACCAGCCCTGTCAGTGCCTAACACATGGTAAAGGTTGCCCATATGAAGCAGCCACCCGAGCAGGGCGGAGAGCACCAGAATGGTGATCATGGCTGTGCCCCAGGGTAAAGGGCGCTGTTTCTGGCTGCTCTTGCGAGAGAGTGCTTTGAGGAGGGCGCAGAGCAGCAGACCAGCGAGCAGACCTTTACCCACACCAATCAGGCTCTGTTTTACGATATCCGAGCCGTAGTCCGCTTTCTCTTCGAGATGGCTGCCAGCGTGTTCAAGGTCAGGGAAGCCCCGGTAGGTGTAGCCATCCGGGTGAGCCATATTCTCTTTCGAGAAGGATTTTAATGAGAAGGGTGAAGAGTAGGTGCGCTCTTTTACCGAACTCATTTCACCCAGCGCCACATCCAGCGCGCTGTAGACATTATTCGAGTAATACACGACATCCGCTTTCTGTCCTTCCACCGGAGGCAATGCTTTGCGGAAGTGTATGGAGTCGAGCAGGGCGATCAGAATGTAAGTGACAATAATAATAAAGGTCACCATGCCCAGCCGTGAGCTGAACACCTTTCGCCACTGCAAACGGCTCTCTGCACTGCCGGGCAGCAGTACAATAAAGCCAGTAATAGACAGTGCCAGCAGCCAGATCAGGTAATCAGACCAGAGCGGGGAAAAGGTAAGGTCGGTCAGTCCAGTTTGTGTGAGCAGATAATCCATCATCAGTTCAACCTCACACGTGGGTCAGCAATCGTGTACGAGATGTCGGTGAGTATCAGGCCGATGATGTAGAGCACAGAGCCTACAAACACCATGGTGCGCACTATGGCAAAGTCCTGAGCCTGAATGGCTTCCAGCATATAGCTGCCAAGGCCGGGAATACCGAAGAAGGCTTCCATCAACAGGCTGCCCATAAACAGGGAAGGGATAACGACGACCACGCCGGTCAGAATCGGCAGCAGGGCATTGGGGAGAATATGCCGGAACAACACGCTGAGTTCCGAGACGCCTTTGGCACGGGCAGTGCGGGCAAAGTCCTGGTCGGCGGTTTCGAGGAACAGGGTGCGATACCAGCGGGCACCCAGACCAATACCAGACACCACACCAATCACCACCGGCAGTATCAGGAACTTCCAGGCCATCCACCCGGGTTCAAAGCCGGAGACTGGCACCAGTCGCCACTGGTTAGAGACAACAAACTGGCCGCCAATAATGTAGAACAGCCCGGAGATAGACATCAGCGAAACAAACAGGGCAACGGCGGCTTTGTCGAGGCGTGTGCCCCGGAACATCACCACCACTAATGCCACACAGATGTTGACCCAGATGCCAATAATAAACGCCGGTATTGCCAGGGCGAGGCTGGGGCCCATACGGGTAAGAACATCCCTTGTGATATCCCGACCATCATCGGCCTGACCAAAGTTAAGGGTGAACAGCTTCAGGGATTTCTGGAAGAAAATAGTGTCGGTGACTGTGTCTAACCCCGAGGCTTCAGTGTTAATCATCAGCGGTCGGTCGTAGCCCTTCTCTTTCACCCAGTTGTCGATACTTTGCTGGGTCACATACTTTTGCCCCAGATGGGCACGGGCCACATCTTCCGGGCTGTTTACCACAAAGAACAGGAAGAAGGTGATCAGGTTGACGCCAATCAGAATGGGAATGGCATACAAGAGCCGACGTACAATATAAGCAAACATATCAGCCTTCCCCTTTATTATTCTTAGATGTGCGGTTTTGTGATGAGCCGGTATTTATGCGAAGCGTCTGGCGGCGGCGGTAAGCAGCCATTGCCGGGAAAAAAATCAGCACAGCCAGACCCAGCGTAATAAGTAGTGGCCAAACGACAGGTTTATTCCATTCTTGCTGGCGGGCACGACGTTCTTCATTGTCGATGCTTATGTACTTGAGAGTGTCCTGCCCAATGCCATGACGTTTGGTGTTGTTCACCCAGCTGTTATTCAGGTAGTACTCTTTGGGGTGGTAAGCGCCAATCCAGGGTGAGTCTTTGCGGAAAATCTCGACCATCTTATCAATCAGGGCCATACGTTCCGGCGAGTTTTCCATGGTCTTCATCTGCTGGAACAGACGGTTGAACTCGGGGTTGTCGTAGTTGCTGGAGTTATTACCGTCACACTGACAGGCTTCGCTGGTTTGTGCTCCGTCCAGCAGGAACAGGAAATTCTCCGGGTCCGGGTAATCTGCCAGCCAGCCCCAGCCAAACACCTGGGTGTTGCCGTTGCGGATTTTCTCTTTGAAACGCACATAGTCACTTGAACGGTATTCCAGCTGAATACCAATCTTGCCCAGCTGACGGCGACGCCAGTCGGCCAGAGGTCCGGAGTCATTGCCGGTAGTATCAATATAAATAATCAGTGGTTTGCCGTCGGGACCCCGGCCATTAGGGTAGCCGGCTTGTGCCAGTAACTTTTTAGCAGTCTCGACAGATTTACGTTTGGGCTCCCCATTCACCCAGTCATACACATAAGGGTTCAGACCTTCTTTACCGTCTTTGAAACCGGGAATACCCGGTGGGAGTGGCCCCATGGCGGCGACGCCTCGACCATTGGCGAATATCTCCAAAAGGTCTTCAGTGTCCCAGACTAAACCAATGGCCTGGCGCAGCTTTTGTTTGTCTTCGGTATAGCCGCCCACTATCGGGTCTTTCATATTGAAGGCGTAGTAGTAGGTGGCGGGTTTGATTTCACTATCGACGGTAATGCCCCTGGACGTCATCTCGTCGGAGAGGTCCAGGCCACTGCTGGACATGACAAAGGCCATATCAAAGTTGCTGGCGCTGATATTGGACGAGTCATCACCAGAGCGGTCATACCAGCCCTGCATAAACTTGGTCCACTGGGGCAGGCTCTCTTTTTCCCGTTTGAAGACGGCTTTATCGATCAGAGGCATGGGCTTGCCGGCATCTTTCAGATAGCCACGGGCGATATCAGATTCTTCACCTTCAGACGGGTAGGGGTCAACGCGATAGTTGGGGTTACGCGCCAGATTGATACCTCTGTTCGGATCATTACGGGTCATCATAAAAGCGCCGGTGCCGACGGGGTACCAGTCCAGGGTCATATTGCGCGCCTGAAAACCGGGGTTGTGATAGAAA
Source organism: Sansalvadorimonas sp. (assembly GCA_965221135.1). Lineage (GTDB taxonomy): Bacteria > Pseudomonadota > Gammaproteobacteria > Pseudomonadales > Endozoicomonadaceae > Sansalvadorimonas. The sequence continues at coordinate 1,174,436 of CBDCRZ010000100.1, read as the reverse complement.
CGGTCAGTTTCCCAGGGAATAGGTGCAAAGAAGTGCAGTGCCATCCAGTAACGGAACTGTGGATAACGACCTTTAATGCGGATAGTTAAAGTGTGGTCGTCTATTGCCTGCACGCCTTCGAGGTTCTGTGTTCTTAAATCCCGCCAGGAGTCGAGGGGCAGGTCGGCGACTTTCTTGCTGAATTCCGTCATGCCAACAATGTAATTGCTCATAAAACCGAGCAGGGGCGATTTGTTCTTGGGGTCGGCAATACGTTTGATGCCGTAGGCGAGGTCTTCGGCGGTCATCTCACGGGTGCCGGTTTCCGGGAAGTCGTACACCGTTTTGTATTGGGCTGAGTCCTGCTCATTGTCGAACAGATAAAGTGGCTTGTTGCTGCTGTTAAGCGAAAAGGCCGGATGTGGCTGATAACGCACACCGGTTTTCAGGTTGATGGTGTACACACTGAAAGCCAGCTGCTTACTGTCTTCCGGTACAGGTTTCATGTCCTTGTCGAAGTAGGTAATGGTGGGAAGTTTTGTTGCCAGTGCCGGTTCCAGCACATAAGGGCGCTTCAGGAAGTGGTAACGAAATGGGGCTTCATAAACCTGGTCAATAAACAGCGCTTCTTCCGAGCTGTAAGACCGGGCCGGGTCAAGATGCTGCAGGCGGGACGAGACGTTGCCGTAATAGATGGTTTGATCCTTCCCTTCTTCAGGAGGGTTCGGATTATTCCAAGGCTCAGAACAGGCCGTAAGCAGGAGCGATGATAGTAGTAATGATAATAGCAGCGTGCATCGCAGTAGTGCGTTCACCAATAAAGAAGACATCCTTGGGGATGGCATGGCTGTACCTGTTTGTTTTTATCAAATGTTTCCAACCGGTCATATAATTTCGCATTTTTTGGCAGTTGGGTACAGTGCGGGAAGGGGTAACATCCGCTGCAATGTCGCTGATGCTGCTTTATTAGTCCCCAAAAAGGTTAAAACCACCGGCTTTAGCCGGTCAGCTTCAGCTACAATACTTCCTGCCGTTTGTTCGGTGTGAGATATAGGGCAGTGGACTATAGATATGGCAGTCATACGGTTTTCAAAATTCAGTACCATTTTGTGTTTGTCACGAAATATCGCTATCAAGTTTTACGTGGAGATGTAGGCCTCAGGACGAGGGAACTGATTAGAGAAACATGCCAGGCTTTTGAGATAGAAATTCTAAAAGGTGTCGTGAGTAAAGATCACGTTCACCTTTTGCTCCCTTCGCCGCCCAGCATGGCTCCCAGTGAAATTATGCGCAGGATAAAAGGACGATCCTCGGCAAAGCTTTTTGAGAGTTTTCCCGACTTAAAAAAGCGTTACTGGGGAGGCATTTCTGGGCTCGAGGCTATTTTTGCGTAACTATTCTACAAACCGCTGCAAAACATCTTAAAACCGTCTACTTTCATTAACGCCTGCCCCCTTCACCACCGTGCAGGTCATCCTGACAAGCAGGAGCACATCCAGCTTAAACAGCAGGCCAACCAGTGGCATGCTATGTGGAAAGCGGCGTGTGACCGAGAGCAAAAAGCTCTGACCAAAAATTCCGGGCTCACGTTAAAGCATAAGGCTGCTACAGCAGCATTGAATGCCCAGATTGATGAACTGAAATCAGAGCTGGCGCACATGAAGCACCTGCTTTTTGGTCGCAAGTCTGAGAAAACCAGTGCCTCTTCCAAGAAAAGCGGCAATACAACTCGCCCACCTTCACATCGTAAACGAGGCCGCCAGCCCGGGGTACCCTAACGGGCGCAACCTTCACAACAATCTGCCTGTGGTTCATGAGCCAGTGGACCTGCCAGAGGAAGAGCAGCGTTATGCAGCCTGTCATTTACCTTTCAGGCCATTTTTCAATAGCTCTGGTTGCGATGTGATTGAAGTTGAAGTCAAGGCTCACGTAAGACGGGATTTTATTGATGCTCAGCGTGGCGACCCTGAACTGGAAAAGTGGAGTGCCACCTGGGTGAGCAGGATTGGTCACTTATACCACCTGAACGACCAGCGCCTTAAAGTTCTGGGCGACCCTGAGCAGTTTTCAGCTCGACAACTGAAACTTGAGCGTCAGGTAGAGCAGATGGCAACCCAGAGGGATCAGGAACCCAAACGCCCAAAACTGCCAGTCAGAGCAAAATGGTGGCGTTCAGGTGGTTGCTAGAAAGGTTACCAGGCTGGCAAGTCATTCACTCTCAGGCCTTCATACTGGCTACTCATTTCCTGTTCGTCCATTGCATTTATCACCCGATCAACAAACGTTCCAAGGCCTGCGACCGAGTCAGTCTCAACATAGGAAATACGTAGCACCTCAAACCCCAGGCCTTTGAGCATGTGATCTATCAAACGGTCTCGCGCTCTTCTTTTTCCAGATTCTTTTGCAAGAAGCTCATCGTTTTCCATTGTATCATCCTGAATATAATGATGGGGGCCATCGACCTCTATACACAAGGTTTTACCCACCAGAATATCAACTGGGAACCCTTCAATATTCACTTCCATAACAATATTTTGGTTTGGCAAAGCATTTTTAACAGCCTGGAACACTCTGTTTTGTAATGCTGAGACCTTCACCTTTTTTTCAGGAGCAGAAAGAGCAGGAGACACATCAATTTCCAGGTTAGAAATGCCTGCCCAGTAAATATATGCAAATCTGTCTTGCCAGTGATGTGAAAGAACGTCCCTGATATTTTCCATATCCATTAGCGGCTTAACAAAGATATCGAAACGGGGTGTATCAGGATCATCCTTGACGAGCGGATTTTGTTTTGCACATAAATCCAGAACGGCAAGGTTCCATAAGAAGTCGCCGACGCTCTGCTGTAGAGGTCCGCCTGTGTCAATAAAACCAGTCATATCACAAAGACGTTTAACCAGGAAATAGCCAAGCTTCAGCTGGTCGTCTGACAGAGATAAACGGCACAAAGCGTAAAGGGCCATAATGATCTCCTGTTCAGTCGGCGATATGTTCATAATGGCTTGAATCGAAGCTTGAACAACATCCTCCCCTATGACGTGTGAGCAATGAGACATCCCACTGGCCACCATGGCCAGAGGCTGGGCCGTCCACTCTCTGGTGTCAGTCAAATCACGGCTTCCCACCTCTTTGGCCAGCGCCTTCCGGGTCGTGTCGGCGTCGTCCCCCGTCACCTGGCTCAGGCCATTGGTCACCATGGCCAGAGGCTGGGCCGACCACTCTTTGGTGTCGGTCAAATCACGGCTTCCCACCTCTTTGGCCAGCGCCTTCCGGGTCGTGTCGGCGTCGTCCCCCGCCACCGGGCTCAGGCCATTGGTCACCATGGCCAGATGCTGGGCCGACCACTCCCTGGGATCAGTCAAATCACGCCTCCCCACCTCTTTGGCCAGCGCCTTCCGGGTCGTGTCGGCGTCGTCCCCCGTCACCTGGCTCAGGCCATTGGTCACCATGGCCAGCTCTTGCGCTATCCAGCACTTAAGGTCTCCGGCAAGGGCACGCCTCCCCACTTCTTTGGCCAGCGCCTTCCGGGTCGTGTCGGCGTCGTCCCCCATCACCTGCCTCAGTCCATTGGTCACCATGGCCAGAGGCTGGGCCGACCACTCCCAGGGGGCAGTCAAATCACGCCTCCCCACCTCTTTGGCCAGCGCCTTCCGGGTTGTGTCGGCGTCGTCCCCCGTCACCTGGCTCAGGCCATTGGTCACCATGGCCAGCTCTTGCGCTATCCAGCACTTAAGGTCTCCGGCAAGGGCACGCCTCCCCACCTCTTTGGCCAGCGCCTTCCGGGTCGTGTCGGCGTCGTCCCCCGTCACCTGGCTCAGGCCATTGGTCACCATGGCCAGATTTTGCGCTATCCAGCACTTAAGGTTTCCGGCAAGGGCACGCCTCCCCACTTCTTTGGCCAGCGCCTTCCGGGTCGTGTCGGCGTCGTCCCCCGTCACCTGGCTCAGGCCATTGGTCACCATGGCCAGATGTTGCGCTATCCAGCACTTAAGGTCTCCGGCAAGGGCACGCCTCCCCACCTCTTTGGCCAGCGCCTTCCGGGTCGTGTCGGCGTCGTCGTCCCCCGTCACCTGACTCAGGCCATTGGTCACCATGGCCAGATCTTGCGCTATCCAGCACTTAAGGTCTCCGGCAAGGCCACGCCTCCCGACTTCTTTGGCCAGCGCCTTCCGGGTCGTGTCGGCGTTGTCCCCCGTCACCGGGCTCAGGCCATTGGTCACCATGGCCAGGTGCTGGGCCGACCACTCTTTAGTGTCGTTCAAATCACGGCTTCCCACCTCTTTGGCCAGCGCCTTCCGGGTCGTGTCGGCGTCGTCCCCCGCCACCTGCCTCAGGCTATTGGTCAGTAAGGCCAGATGTTGCGCTATCCAGTACTTAAGGTCTCCGGCAAGGGCACGTCTCCCCACTTCTTTGGCCAGCGCCTTCCGGGTCGTGTCAGCGTCGTCCCCCGCCACCTGACTCAGGCCATTGGTCACCATGGCCAGATGCTGGGCCGACCACTCTTTGGTGTCGGTCAAATCACGGCTTCCCACCTCTTTGGCCAGCGCCTTCCGGGTCGTGTCGGCGTCGTCCCCCGTCACCTGGCTCAGGCCATTGGTCACCATGGCCAGAGGCTGGGCCGACCACTCCCAGGGGGCAGTCAAATCACGCCTCCCCACCTCTTTGGCCAGCGCCTTCCGGGTCGTGTCGGCGTCGTCCCCCGTCACCGGGCTCAGGCCATTGGTCACCATGGCCAGATCTTGCGCTATCCAGCACTTAAGGTCTCCGGCAAGGGCACGCCTCCCCACTTCTTTGGCCAGCGCCTTCCGGGTCGTGTCGGCGTCGTCCCCCGTCACCTGGCTCAGGCCATTGGTCACCATGGCCAGATGCTGGGCCGACCACTCCCTGGGGTCAGTCAAATCACGCCTCCCCACCTCTTTGGCCAGCGCCTTCCGGGTCGTGTCGGCGTCGTCACCCGCCACCTGACTCAGGCTATTGAGCACCATGGCCAGCGTTTGGGCTTTAAATCCGCACTGTTTGGTTAGCTGCTGTTTTTGACTGCGGTGGATCACGGCTTTCATTATCCAGTCTAACGCTGTGGCGCCTTCTTGATATTTTGCTAATTTTGAAAACGCATTTGCCAAAAGAGCAAGGGCTCTGGGACTGGCTCGAAGCGGGTGCGGATCTCTTTCTGTTATCTGGAATGCAAGATCTAAAAGCGCGGTTTTATGGCTCTCCCGATGTGGCCCGTGAAGTTGCTTTTTGAGTCGATTCACTTCGTTTGCCAGTGCTTCTATCTGTTGATCGAAACGCTCGGCGGAAGGGTTGCGGTAATATTGTCTCTTTCTGTCTGGTCTTCTTTGTGGATGTGTTCGAACTGTAGCCTCAGACGATTCCTGTTGTCGTGAAGGGACTTCGGCATGGGTCTTTGATGTGGTCAATACAGGCGGCCACTGAAGCATTGATGATTCAGGAACAGGAGAGGCATGTGGCCGGACACCGGTACGACCGGGATACAGGGAAGCAGGTAAAGGCTTTACAATTGCCGCCCAGCTTTTCTTTGTATCTTTATCTGCTGCTGCGCATTTCTCTATCACGCCCCCTGACAGCGGTAGCATTAACCAAATAAAAAACAATTCTCTCCCGCAAAAGTGAGCACCAATATTCACGGTAAATCTCATCCTGTTGCCCGTTCGTTGAGGCTGTGCAGTAAAGGCAATGGCGGGATATATGGCAAGACGGCACAGGCCAAAAAGAGAAGGGAATATACAATCAGAAAACCGCCTCATATACCGACCATGATCCTCCAAAAGCATAACCGGACAGGAAAAATCATTGCCTGAAATGGTGGCGTTCAGGTGGTTGGTAGAAAGGTTACCAGGCTGGCAAGTCATTCACTCTCAGGCCTTCATACTGGCTACTCATTTCTTGTTCGTCCATTGCATTTATCACCCGATCAACAAACGTTCCAAGGCCTGCGACCGAGTCAGTCTCAACATAGGAAATACGTAGCACCTCAAACCCCAGGCTTTTGAGTATGTGATCTATCAAACGGTCTCGCGCTCTTCTTTTTCCAGATTCTTTTGCAAGAAGATGCTCATTGTTTTCCATTGTGTCATCCTGAATATAATGATGGGGGCCATCGACCTCTATACACAGGGTTTTACCCACCAGAATATCAACCGGGAACCCTTCAATATTCACTTCCATAACAATATTTTGGTTTGGCAAAGCATGTTTAACAACCTGGAACACTCTGTTTTGTAATGCTGAGACCTTCACCTTTTTTTCAGGAGCAGAAAGAGCAGGAGACACATCAATTTCCAGGTTAGAAATGCATGCCCAGTAAATATATGCAAATCTGTCTTGCCAGTGATGTGAAAGAAGGTCCCTGATATTTTCCCTATCCATTAGCGGCTTAACAAAGATATCGAAACGGGGTGTATCAGGATCATCCTTGACGAGCGGATTTTGTTTTGCACATAAATCCAGAACGGCCAGGTACCATAAGAAGTCGCCGACGCTATGCTGTAGAGGGCCGCCTGTGTCAATAAAACCAGTCATATCACAAAGACGTTTAACCAGGAAATAGCCAAGCTTCAGCTGGTCGTCTGACAGAGATAAACGGCACAAAGCGTCAAGGGCCATAATGATATCCTGTTCAGTCGGCGATATGTTCATAATGGCTTGAATCGAAGCTTGAACAACATCCTCCCCTATGACGTGTGAGCAATGAGACATCCCACTGGCCACCATGGCCAGATGCTGGGCCGACCACTCTTTGGTGTCAGTCAAATCACGGCTTCCCACCTCTTTGGCCAGCGCCTTCCGGGTCGTGTCGGCGTCGTCACCCGCCACCTGCCTCAGGCCATTGGTCACCATGGCCAGATCTTGCGCTATCCAGCACTTAAGGTCTCCGGCAAGGGCACGCCTCCCCACTTCTTTGGCCAGCGCCTTCCGGGTCGTGTCGGCGTCGTCCCCCGCCACCTGACTCAGGCCATTGGTCACCATGGTCAGATGCTGAGCTGACCACTCTTTGGTGTTGGTCAAATCACGGCTTCCCACCTCTTTGGCCAGCGCCTTCCGGGTCGTGTCGGCGTCGTCCCCCGCCACCTGGCTCAGACCATTGGTCACCATGGCCAGATGCTGGGCCGACCACTCTTTGGTGTCGGTCAAATCACGGCTTCCCACCTCTTTGGCCAGCGCCTTCCGGGTCGTGTCGGCGTCGTCCCCCGCCACCTGGCTCAGGCCATTGGTCACCATCGCCAGATGCTGGGCCGACCACTCTTTGGTGTCGGTCAAATCACGGCTTCCCACCTCTTTGGCCAGCGCCTTCCGGGTCGTGTCGGCGTCGTCCCCCGTCACCTGGTTCAGGCCATTGGTCACCATGGCCAGAGGCTGGGCCGACCACTCTTTGGTGTCAGTCAAACCACGGCTTCCCACCTCTTTGGCCAGCGCCTTCCGGGTCGTGTCGGCGTCGTCCCCCGCCACCTGGCTCAGGCTATTGGTCACCATGGCCAGAGGCTGGGCCGACCACTCTTTGGTGTCGGCCAAATCACGCCTCCCCACCTCTTTGGCCAGCGCCTTCCGGGTCGTGTCGGCGTCGTCCCCCGCCACCGGGCTCAGGCCATTGGTCACCATGGCCAGATCTTGCGCTATCCAGCACTTAAGGTCTCCGGCAAGGGCACGCCTCCCCACTTCTTTGGCCAGCGCCTTCCGGGTCGTGCCGGCGTCGTCCCCCGCCACCTGGCTCAGACCATTGGTCACCATGGCCAGATGCTGGGCCGACCACTCTTTGGTGTCGGTAAAATCACGGCTTCCCACCTCTTTGGCCAGCGCCTTCCGGGTCGTGTCGGCGTCGTCACCCGTCACCTGCCTCAGGCCACTGGTCACAATGGCCAGAGGCTGGGCCGACCACTCCCTGGTGTCAGTCAAATCACGCCTCCCCACTTCTTTGGCCAGCGCCTTCCGGGTCGTGTCGGCGTCGTCACCTGCCACCTGCCTCAGGCTACTGGTCACCATGGCCAGATGCTGGGCCAACCACTCTTTGGTGTCGGTCAAATCACGGCTTCCCACCTCTTTGGCCAGCGCCTTCCGGGTCGTGTCGGCGTCGTCACCCGTCACCTGACTCAGGCCATTGGTCACCATGGCCAGATGCTGGGCCGACCACTCTTTGGTGTTGGTCAAATCACGGCTTCCCACCTCTTTGGCCAGCGCCTTCCGGGTCGTGTCGGCGTCGTCACCCGTCACATGACTCAGGCGATTGGTCACCATGGCCAGAGACTGGGCCGACCACTCCCTGGGGTCAGTCAAATCACGCCTCCCCACCTCTTTGGCCAGCGCCTTCCGGGTCGTGTCGGCGTCCTCACCCTCCACCTGACTCAGGCCACTGGTCACCATGGCCAGATGCTGGGCCGACCACTCTTTGGTGTTGGTCAAATCACGGCTTCCCACCTCTTTGGCCAGCGCCTTCCGGGTCGTGTCGGCGTCGTCACCCGCCACCTGACTCAGGCCATTGGTCACCATGGCCAGATGCTGGGCCGACCAAGTCAAATCACGCCTCCCCACCTCTTTGGCCAGCGCCTTCCGGGTCGTGTCGGCGTCGTCCCCCGTCACCAGCCTCAGGCCATTGGTCACCATGGCCAGATGCTGGGCCGACCACTCTTTGGTGTCGGTCAAATCACGGCTTTCCACCTCTTTGGCCAGCGCCTTCCGGGTCGTGTCGGCGTCGTCCCCCGCCACCTGACTCAGGCCATTGGTCACCATGGCCAGATGCTGGGCCGACCACTCTTTGGTGTCGGTCAAATCACGGCTTCCCACCTCTTTGGCCAGCGCCTTCCGGGTCGTGTCGGCGTCGTCACCCGCCACCTGACTCAGGCTATTGGTCACCATGGCCAAGTCTTGGGCGTTAAATCCGCACTGTTTGGTTAGCTGCTGTTTTTGACTGCGGTGGATCACGGCTTTCATGATCCAGTCTAACGCTGTGGCGCCTTCTTGATATTTTGCTAATTTTGAAAACGCATTTGCCAAAAGAGCAAGGGCTTTGGGACTGACTCGAAGCGGGTGCGGCTCTCTTTCTGTCATCTGGAATGCAAGATCTAAAAGCGCGGTTTTATGGCTCTCCCGATGTGGCCCGTGAAGTTGCTTTTTGAGTCGATTCACTTCGTTTGCCAGTGCTTCTATCTGTTGATCGAAACGCTCGGCGGAAGGGTTGCGGTAATATTGTCTCTTTCTGTCTGGTCTTCTTTGTGGATATGTTCGAACTGTAGCCTCAGACGATTCCTGTTGTCGTGAAGGGACTTCGGCATGGGTCTTTGATGTGGTCAATACAGGCGGCCACTGAAGCATTGATGATTCAGGAACAGGAGAGGCATGTGGCCGGACACAGGTACGGCCGGGATACAGGGAAGCAGGTAAAGGCTTTACAATTGCCGCCCAGCTTTTCTTTGTATCTTTATCTGCTGCTGCGCATTTCTCTATCACGCCCCCTGACAGCGGTAGCATTAACCAAATAAAAAACAATTCTCTCCTGCAAAAGTGAGCACCAATATTCACGGTAAATCTCATCCCATTGCCCGTTCGTTGAGGCTGTGCAGTAAAGGCAATGGTGGGATATATGGCAAGACGGCACAGGCCAAAAAGAGAAGGGAATACACAATCAGCAAACCGCCTCATATACCGACCATGATCCTCCAAAAGCATAACCGGACAGGAAAAATCATTGCCTGAAATGGTGGCGTTCAGGTGGTTGGTAGAAAGGTTACCAGGCTCCTGGCAAGTCATTCACTCTCAGGCCTTCATACTGGCTACTCATTTCTTGTTCGTCCATTGCATTTATCACCCGATCAACAAACGTTCCAAGGCCTGCGACCGAGTCAGTCTCAACATAGGAAATACGTAGCACCTCAAACCCCAGGCTTTTGAGTATGTGATCTATCAAAGGGTCTCGCGCTCTTCTTTTTCCAGATTCTTTTGCAAGAAGAAGCTCATCGTTTTCCATTGTATCATCCTGAATATAATGATGGGGGCCATCGACCTCTATACACAAGGTTTTACCCACCAGAATATCAACGGGGAACCCTTCAATATTCACTTCCATAACAATATTTTGGTTTGGCAAAGCATTTTTAACAGCCTGGAACACTCTGTTTTGTGATGCTGAGACCTTCACCTTTTTTTCAGGAGCAGAAAGAGCAGGAGACACATCAATTTCCAAGTTAGAAATGCCTGCCCAGTAAATATATGCAAATCTGTCTTGCCAGTGATGTGAAAGAAGGTCCCTGATATTTTCCCTATCCATTAGCGGCTTAACAAAGATATCGAAACGGGGTGTATCAGGATCATCCTTGACGAGCGGATTTTGTTTTGCACATAAATCCAGAACGGCCAGGTTCCATAAGAAGTCGCCGACGCTCTGCTGTAGAGGGCCGCCTGTGTCAATAAAACCAGTCATATCACAAAGACGTTTAACCAGGAAATAGCCAAGCTTCAGCTGGTCGTCTGACAGAGATAAACGGCACAAAGCGTCAAGGGCCATAATGATATCCTGTTCAGTCGGCGATATGTTCATAATGGCTTGAATCGAAGCTTGAACAACATCCTCCCCTATGACGTGTGAGCAATGAGACATCCCACTGGCCACCATGGCCAGATGCTTGGCTGACCACTCTTTGGTGTCGGTCAAATCACGGCTTCCCACCTCTTTGGCCAGCGCCTTCCGGGTCGTGTCGGCGTCGTCCCCCGCCACCGGGCTCAGGCCATTGGTCACCATGGCCAGAGGCTGGGCCGACCAATCTTTGGTGTCGGTCAAATCACGCCTCCCCACCTCTTTGGCCAGCGCCTTCCGGGTGGTGTCGGCGTCGTCCCCCTCCACCTGCCTCAGGCCATTGGTCACCATGGCCAGATGTTGCGCTATCCAGCACTTAAGGTCTCCGGCAAGGGCACGGCTCCCCACTTCTTTGGCCAGCGCCTTCCGGGTCGTGTCGGCGTCGTCCCCCGTCACCTGGCTCAGGCCATTGGTCACCATGGCCAGATCTTGCGCTATCCAGCTCTTAAGGCCTCCGGCAAGGGCACGCCTCCCCACCTCTTTGGCCAGCGCCTTCCGGGTCGTGTCGGCGTCGTCCCCCGTCACCTGGCTCAGGCCATTGGTCACCATGACCAGATGCTGGGCCGACCACTCCCTGGGGTCAGTCAAATCACGGCTTCCCACCTCTTTGGCCAGCGCCTTCCGGGTCGTGTCGGCGTCGTCCCCCGCCACCTGCCTCAGGCTATTGGTCACCATGGCCAGATGCTGGGCCGACCACTCTTTGGTGTTGGTCAAATCACGCCTCCCCACCTCTTTGGCCAGCGCCTTCCGGGTCGTGTCGGCGTCGTCCCCCGCCACCTGACTCAGGCCATTGGCCACCATGGCCAGAGACTGGGCCGACCACTCCCTGGGGTCAGTCAAATCACGCCTCCCCACCTCTTTGGCCAGCGCCTTCCGGGTCGTGTCGGCGTCCTCACCCGCCACCTGCCTCAGGCCACTGGTCACCATGGCCAGAGGCTGGGCCGACCACTCTCTGGTGTCAGTCAAATCACGCCTCCCCACCTCTTTGGCCAGCGCCTTCCGGGTCGTGTCGGCGTCCTCACCCGCCACCTGACTCAGGCCACTGGTCACCATGGCCAGATGTTGGGCCGACCACTCTTTGGTGTCAGTCAAATCACGGCTTGCCACCTCCTTGGCCAGCGCCTTCCGGGTCGTGTCGGCGTCGTCACCCGCCACCTGACTCAGGCCATTGGTCACCATGGCCAGATGCTGGGCCGACCACTCTTTAGTGTCGGTCAAATCACGGCTTCCCACTTCTTTGGCCAGCGCCTTCCGGGTCGTGTCGGCGTCGCCCCCCGTCACCTGGATCAGGCCATTGGTCACCATGGCCAGATGCTGGGCCGACCACTCTTTGGTGTCGGTCAAATCACGGCTTCCCACCTCTTTGGCCAGCGCCTTTCGGGTCGTGTCGGCGTCGTCACCCGCCACCTGACTCAGGCTATTGAGCACCATGGCCAGCGTTTGGGCGTTAAATCCGCACTGTTTGGTTAGTTGCTGTTTTTGACTGCGGTGGATCACGGCTTTCATTATCCAGTCTAACGCTGTGGCGCCTTCTTGATATTTTGCTAATTTTGAAAACGCATTTGCCAAAAGAGCAAGAGCTTTGGGACTGGCTCGAAGCGGGTGCGGTTCTCTTTCTGTCATCTGTAATGCAAGATCTAAAAGCGCGGTTTTATGGCTCTCCCGATGTGGCCCGTGAAGTTGCTTTTTGAGTCGATTCACTTCGTTTGCCAGTGCTTCTATCTGTTGATCGAAACGCTCGGCAGAAGGGTTGCGGTAATATTGTCTCTTTCTGTCTGGTCTTCTTTTTGGATGTGTTCGAACTGTCGCCTCAGACGATTCCTGTTGTCGTGAAGGGACTTCGGCATGGGTCTTTGATGTGGTCAATACAGGCGGCCACTGAAGCATTGATGATTCAGGAACAGGAGAGGCATGTGGCCGGACACCGGTACGACCGGGATACAGGGAAGCAGGTAAAGGCTTTACAATTGCCGCCCAGCTTTTCTTTGTATCTTTATCTGCTGCATCTGCTGCTGCGCATTTCTCTATCACGCCCCCTGACAGCGGTAGCATTAACCAAATAAAAAACAATTCTCTCCTGCAAAAGTGAGCACCAATGTTCACGGTAAATCTCATCCTATTGCCCGTTCGTTGAGGCTGTGCAGTAAAGGCAATGGCGGGATATATGGCAAGACGGCACAGGCCAAAAAGAGAAGGGAATACACAATCAGCAAACCGCCTCATATACCGATCATGATCCTCCAAAAGCATAACCGGACAGGTAAAATCATTACCTGAAATGGTGGCGTTCATGTGGTTGGTAGAAAGGTTACCAGGCTGGCAAGTCATTCACTCTCAGGCCTTCATACTGGCTACTCATTTCTTGTTCGTCCATTGCATTTGTCACCCGATCAACAAACGTTCCAAGGCCTGCGACCGAGTCAGTCTCAACATAGGAAATACGTAGCACCTCAAACCCCAGGCCTTTGAGTATGTGATCTATCAAAGGGTCTCGCGCTCTTCTTTTTCCAGATTCTTTTGCAAGAAGAAGCTCATCGTTTTCCATTGTCTCGTCCTGAATATAATGATGGGGGCCATCGACCTCTATACACAGGGTTTTACCCACCAGAATATCAACGGGGAACCCTTCAATATTCACTTCCATAACAATATTTTGGTTTGGCAAAGCATTTTTAACAGCCTGGAACACTCTGTTTTGTAATGCTGAGACCTTCACCTTTTTTTCAGGAGCAGAAAGAGCAGGAGACACATCAATTTCCAAGTTAGAAATGCCTGCCCAGTAAATATATGCAAATCTGTCTTGCCAGTGATGTGAAAGAAGGTCCCTGATATTTTCCATATCCATTAGCGGCTTAACAAAGATATCGAAACGGGGTGTATCAGGATCATCCTTGACGAGCGGATTTTGTTTTGCACATAAATCCAGAACGGCCAGGTTCCATAAGAAGTCGCCGACGCTATGCTGTAGAGGGCCGCCTGTGTCAATAAAACCAGTCATATCACAAAGACGTTTAACCAGGAAATAACCAAGTTTCAGCTGGTCGTCTGACAGAGATAAACGGCACAAAGCGTCAAGGGCCATAATGATATCCTGTTCAGTCGGCGATATGTTCATAATGGCTTGAATCGAAGCTTGAACAACATCCTCCCCTATGACGTGTGAGCAATGAGACATCCCACTGGCCACCATGGCCAGAGACTGGGCCGACCACTCACTGGTGTCGGTCAAATCACGGCTTCCCACCTCTTTGGCCAGCGCCTTCCGGGACGTGTCGGCGTCGTCCCCCGCCACCGGGCTCAGGCCATTGGTCACCATGGCCAGAGGCTGGGCCGACCACTCCCTGGGGTCAGTCAAATCACGCCTCCCCACCTCTTTGGCCAGCGCCTTCCGGGTCGTGTCGGCGTCGTCCCCCGTCACCTGGCTCAGGCCATTGGTCACCATGGCCAGATGCTGGGCCGACCACTCCCTGGTGTCAGTCAAATCACGGCTTCCCACCTCTTTGGCCAGCGCCTTCCGGGTCGTGTCGGCGTCGTCCCCCGCCACCTGCCTCAGGCCATTGGTCACCATGGCCAGATGCTGGGCCGACCACTCTTTGGTGTCGGTCAAATCACGGCTTCCCACCTCTTTGGCCAGCGCCTTCCGGGTCGTGTCGGCGTCGTCCCCCTTCACCAGGCTCAGGCCATTGGTCACCATGGCCAGATGCTGGGCCGACCACTCTTTGGTGTCGGTCAAATCACGCCTCCCCACCTCTTTGGCCAGCGCCTTCCGGGTCGTGTCGGCGTCGTCCCCCGTCACCTGGCTCAGGCCATTGGTCACCATGGCCAGATGCTGGGCCGACCACTCTTTGGTGGCGGTCAAATCACGCCTCCCCACCTCTTTGGCCAGCGCCTTCCGGGTCGTGTCGGCGTCGTCCCCCGTCACCTGGCTCAGGCCATTGGTCACCATGGCCAGATGCTGCGTTATCCAGCACTTAAGATCTCCGTCAAGGGCACGCCTCCCCACTTCTTTGGCCAGCGCCTTCCGGGTCGTGTCGGCGTCGTCCCCCGCCACCTGACTCAGGCCATTGGTCACCATGGCCAGCTCTTGCGCTATCCAGCACTTAAGGTCTCCGGCAAGGGCACGCCTCCCCACTTCTTTGGCCAGCGCCTTCCGGGTCGTGTCGGCGTCGCCCCCCGCCACCTGGCTCAGGCCATTGGTCACCATGGCCAGATGCTGGGCCGACCACTCTTTGGTGTCGGTCAAATCACGGCTTCCCACCTCTTTGGCCAGCGCCTTCCGGGTCGTGTCGGCGTCGTCCCCCGTCACCTGGCTCAGGCCATTGGTCACCATGGCCAGATCTTGCGCTATCCAGCACTTAAGGTCTCCGGCAAGGGCACGCCTCCCCACCTCTTTGGCCAGCGCCTTCCGGCTCGTGTCGGCGTCGTCCCCCGCCACCTGCCTCAGGCCATTGGTTACCATGGCCAGAGACTGGGCCGACCACTCCCTGGGGGCAGTCAAATCACGCCTCCCTACTTCTTTGGCCAGCGCCTTCCGGGTCGTGTCGGCGTCGTCCCCCGTCACCTGGCTCAGGCCATTGGTCACCATGGCCAGAGGCTGGGCCGACCACTCTTTGGTGTTGGTCAAATCACGGCTTCCCACTTCTTTGGCCAGCGCCTTCCGGGTCGTGTCGGCGTCGTCCCCCGTCACCTGGCTCAGGCCATTGGTCACCATGGCCAAGTCTTTGGCGTTAAATCCGCACTGTTTGGTTAGCTGCTGTTTTTGACTGCGGTGGATCACGGCTTTCATTATCCAGTCTAACGCTGTGGCGCCTTCTTGATATTTTGCTAATTTTGAAAACGCATTTGATAAAAGAGCAAGGGCTTTGGGACTGGCTCGAAGCGGGTGCGGCTCTCTTTCTGTCATCTGGAATGCAAGATCTAAAAGCGCGGTTTTATGGCTCTCCCGATGTGGCCCGTGAAGTTGCTTTTTGAGTCGATTCACTTCGTTTGCCAGTGCTTCTATCTGTTGATCGAAACGCTCGGCGGAAGGGTTGCGGTAATATTGTATCTTTCTGTCTGGTCTTCTTTTTGGATGTGTTCGAACTGTAGCCTCAGACGATTCCTGTTGTCGTGAAGGGACTTCGGCATGGGTCTTTGATGTGGTCAATACAGGCGGCCACTGAAGCATTGATGATTCAGGAACAGGAGAGGCATGTGGCCGGACACCGGTACGACCGGGATACAGGGAAGCAGGTAAAGGCTTTACAATTGCCGCCCAGCTTTTCTTTGTATCTTTATCTGCTGCTGCGCATTTCTCTATCACGCCCGCTGACAGCGGTAGCATTAACCAAATAAAAAACAATTCTCTCCTGCAAAAGTGAGCACCAATATTCACGGTAAATCTCATCCCATTGCCCGTTCGTTGAGGCTGTGCAGTAAAGGCAATGGCGGGATATATGGCAAGACGGCACAGGCCAAAAAGAGAAGGGAATACACAATCAGCAAACCGCCTCATATACCGACCATGATCCTCCAAAAGCATAACCGGACAGGAATCATTGCCTGAAATGGTGGCGTTTAGGTGGTTGGTACAAAGGTTACCAGGCTGGCAAGTCATTCACTCTCAGGCCTTCATACTGGCTACTCATTTCTTGTTCGTCCATTGCATTTATCACCCGATCAACAAAGGTTCCAAGGCCTGCGACCGAGTCAGTCTCAACATAGGAAATACGTAGCACCTCAAACCCCAGACCTTTGAGTATGTGATCTATCAAAGGGTCTCGCGCTCTTCTTTTTCCAGATTCTTTTGCAAGAAGAAGCTCATCGTTTTCCATTGTGTCATCCTGAATATAATGATGGGGGCCATCGACCTCTATACACAAGGTTTTACCCACCAGAATATCAACTGGGAACCCTTCAATATTCACTTCCATAACAATATTTTGGTTTGGCAAAGCATTTTTAACAGCCTGGAACACTCTGTTTTGTAATGCTGAGACCTTCACCTTTTTTTCAGGAGCAGAAAGAGCAGGAGACACATCAATTTCCAAGTTAGAAATGCCTGCCCAGTAAATATATGCAAATCTGTCTTGCCAGTGATGTGAAAGAAGGTCCCTGATATTTTCCCTATCCATTAGCGGCTTAACAAAGATATCGAAACGGGGTGTATCAGGATCATCCTTGACGAGCGGATTTTGTTTTGCACATAAATCCAGAACGGCCAGGTTCCATAAGAAGTCGCCGACGTTATGCTGTAGAGGGCCGCCTGTGTCAATAAAACCAGTCATATCACAAAGACGTTTAACCAGGAAATAGCCAAGCTTCAGCTGGTCGTCTGACAGAGATAAACGGCACAAAGCGTCAAGGGCCATAATGATATCCTGTTCAGTCGGCGATATGTTCATAATGGCTTGAATCGAAGCTTGAACAACATCCTCCCCTATGACGTGCGAGCAATGAGACATCCCACTGGCCACCATGGCCAGAGGCTGGGCCGACCACTCTTTGGTGTCGGTCAAATCACGGTTTCCCACCTCTTTGGCCAGCGCCTTTCGGGTCGTGTCGGCGTCGTCCCCCGCCACCTGGCTCAGGCCATTGGTTACCATGGCCAGATCTTGCGCTATCCAGCACTTAAGGTCTCCGGCAAGGGCACGCCTCCCCACTTCTTTGGCCAGCGCCTTCCGGGTCGTGTCGGCGTCGTCCCCCTCCACCTGACTCAGGCCATTGGTCACCATGGCCAGAGGCTGGGCCGACCACTCTTTGGTATTGGTCAAATCACGCCTCACCACTTCTTTGGCCAGCGCCTTCCGGGTCGTGTCGGCGTCGTCCCCCGTCACCTGGCTCAGGCCATTGGTCACCATGGCCAGAGGCTGGGCCAACCACTCTTTGGTGTCGGTCAAATCACGGCTTCCCACCTCTTTGGCCAGCGCCTTCCGGGTCGTGTCGGCGTCGTCCCCCGTCACCTGACTCAGGCCATTGGTCACCATGGCCAGAGGCTGGGCCGACCACTCCCTGGGATCAGTCAAATCACGCCTCCCCACCTCTTTGGCCAGCGCCTTCCGGGTCGTGTCGGCGTCGTCCCCCGTCACCTGGCTCAGGCCATTGGTCACCATGGCCAGATGTTGCGCTATCCAGCACTTAAGGTATCCGGCAAGGGCACGCCTCCCCACTTCTTTGGCCAGCGCCTTCCGGGTCGTGTCGGCGTCGTCCCCCGCCACCTGCCTCAGGCCATTGGTCACCATGGCCAGATCTTGCGCTATCCAGCACTTAAGGTCTCCGGCAAGGGCACGCCTCCCCACCTCTTTGGCCAGCGCCTTCCGGGTCGTGTCGGCGTCGTCCCTCGCCACCTGACTCAGGCCATTGGTCACCATGGCCAGATCTTGCGCTATCCAGCACTTAAGGTCTCCGGCAAGGGCACGCCTCCCGACTTCTTTGGCCAGCGCCTTCCGGGTCGTGTCGGCGTCGTCCCCCTTCACCAGGCTCAGGCCATTGATCACCATGGCCAGATGCTGGGCCGACCACTCTTTGGTGTCGGTCAAACCACGCCTCCCCACCTCTTTGGCCAGCGCCTTCCGGGTCGTGTCGGCGTCGTCCCCCGTCACCTGGCTCAGGCCATTGGTCACCATGGCCAGATGCTGCGTTATCCAGCACTTAAGATCTCCGTCAAGGGCACGCCTCCCCACTTCTTTGGCCAGCGCCTTCCGGGTCGTGTCGGCGTCGTCCCCCGCCACCTGACTCAGGCCATTGGTCACCATGGCCAGCTCTTGCGCTATCCAGCACTTAAGGTCTCCGGCAAGGGCACGCCTCCCCACTTCTTTGGCCAGCGCCTTCCGGGTCGTGTCGGCGTCGCCCCCCGCCACCTGGCTCAGGCCATTGGTCACCATGGCCAGATGCTGGGCCGACCACTCTTTGGTGTCGGTCAAATCACGGCTTCCCACCTCTTTGGCCAGCGCCTTCCGGGTCGTGTCGGCGTCGTCCCCCGTCACCTGGCTCAGGCCATTGGTCACCATGGCCAGATCTTGCGCTATCCAGCACTTAAGGTCTCCGGCAAGGGCACGCCTCCCCACCTCTTTGGCCAGCGCCTTCCGGGTCGTGTCGGCGTCGTCACCCGCCACCTGGCTCAGGCCATTGGTCACCATGGCCAGATCTTGCGCTATCCAGCACTTAAGGTCTCCGGCAAGGGCACGCCTCCCCACCTCTTTGGCCAGCGCCTTCCGGGTCGTGTCGGCGTCGTCCCCCGCCACCTGACTCAGGCCATTGGTCACCATGGTCAGCTCTTGCGCTATCCAGCACTTAAGGTCTCCGGCAAGGGCACGCCTCCCCACTTCTTTGGCCAGCGCCTTCCGGGTCGTGTCGGCTTTGTCACCCTCCACCTGACTCAGGCTATTGAGCACCATGGCCAGCGTTTGGGCTTTAAATCCGCACTGTTTGGTTAGCTGCTGTTTTTGACTGCGGTGGATCACGGCTTTCATTATCCAGTCTAACGCTGTGGCGCCTTCTTGATATTTTGCTAATTTTGAAAACGCATTTGCCAAAAGAGCAAGAGCTTTGGGACTGGCTCGAAGCGGGTGCGGCTCTCTTTCTGTCATCTGGAATGCAAGATCTAAAAGCGCGGTTTTATGGCTCTCCCGATGTGGCCCGTGAAGTTGCTTTTTGAGTCGATTCACTTCGTTTGCCAGTGCTTCTATCTGTTGATCGAAACGCTCGGCGGAAGGGTTGCGGTAATATTGTCTCTTTCTGTCTGGTCTTCTTTGTGGATGTGTTCGAACTGTAGCCTCAGACGATTCCTGTTGTCGTGAAGGGACTTCGGCATGGGTCTTTGATGTGGTCAATACAGGCGGCCACTGAAGCATTGATGATTCAGGAACAGGAGAGGCATGTGGCCGGACACCGGTACGACCGGGATACAGGGAAGCAGGTAAAGGCTTTACTATTGCCGCCCAGCTTTTCTTTGTATCTTTATCTGCTGCTGCGCATTTCTCTATCACGCCCACTGACAGCGGTAGCATTAACCAAATAAAAAACAATTCTCTCCCGCAAAAGTGAGCACCAATATTCACGGTAAATCTCATCCTGTTGCCCGTTCGTTGAGGCTGTGCAGTAAAGGCAATGGCGGGATATATGGCAAGACGGCACAGGCCAAAAAGAGAAGGGAATACACAATCAGCAAACCGCCTCATATACCGACCATGATCCTCCAAAAGCATAACCGGATAGGAAAAATCATTGCCTGAAATGGTGGCGTTCAGGTGGTTGGTAGAAAGGTTACATTTTTGCGTTACATCAGGAGAACTCACAGAAGAGGTTATCAAAGAGTATCTGGATCATCACTTTGAGCCCCGAGTAGATGATGATTTCAGGACGGAAAGCTAGCATCTACGCGTCTTTGACGCGTATCCGGACTTTCAGTCCGTAATACTAACCCACCGGCTTTAGCCGGTGGTTGTTGAGTTGTGATTCCCGGCATTGGCTTCATGGTCATTGCCGGGCCTCTGGTTGAGTTTGGGCCGCGGGGAATGTATAGGGATAGGTAGCTGGGACCTGCTCACCGTACAAAAAATATCTTTTCAGGCCATACACGGCATTCAGCATGTTGAGAAGTGAGTCGACGTCCTGGCGAAGTCTTAGCAGCACATTGGAGATATCCATCTGAGGTGAACGTACTGGAATATTATTTCCAATATAAAAGGCACATATCCTCTCGATAGCCTGCATCGCTTTACTCAGAGGGAGTTGTAGCGATGAACCTGGATTCTCGACAATACTATTTATCAATGGCCGTAAGGCCTCGATTTCGACGGGCGGGTTTTCTATAACGAACTGGTACAGGCTCGTTTCCGGATGCATAGCGTAGCAATATAACCTGAGTATCCTTCGATACACTCGCAACTGTTCTCTTAACAAAATAACTATGGCTTCACCCTGATTCAGCAAACCCCGGTTGGGGTGTTCACTCACGCAGGCGAAACCGTGCTGCTCAGTACGTCGAAAAAGACCCAATAGTAGCAAAGTAAGCTGGCCCGCGGTCTCTTCGTTCAGCACAGCCAATGGGTTATCAACACTCCGCTGAAGTAGTGCGTTAGTATGCTCAAACATCTCTTGCTGCAGCAATACCTGCTCAAGAACTGCAGCTTCTGCTGGTAGTCTCAGAGGTATCATAATGGGCAGGGTTTCTGTTACTGGTACAGCAGAATGTATGTGTGAGCCAGGCAGTGTAGACGGGCCGGAGTCAGTATTGAACTGTATATAATTATGGTCGGTGTATAAGTCTCTCTGAGCAGTTACCGTTCTTATCGTAGACCGTTGTTCATGGTGGACATTGGTCTCATCAGACATTCCCCCTGGAAGATATGCTGATGCTGTAGTCTGGAATGGCGGTAGAGGTGAAGCCATAAGGAAATAATCCCGAAAACAGAGTGGTCATTAGATAACGGCCAATACAATAACCAATATAATAAAGAGTGCTCGCAAAGCTTTTAGACCACACAGCGACCGAAGAATTACTAACAACCGGGTTACTGCTTCTGACACAACGAACCGAAGGTATCGTGTATTCCGTTTTTATGGCTGGTTTTCCTGTTGAGTGATACAGGGTGACTATTCGTCACCCTGGTTGGCGGGCCAGGGGATACGGAGTCTTTTTAGTAGTTGCAGGCTTTAAACAACCCGTGTTGTGCTGTTCTTTTTGTTTAGCTCTTCATCCCTCAGCTCACGACGCAAAACCTTACCCACATTGGTGGTCGGCAGGACATCGCGGAACTCGATAGTCCGTGGCACCTTGTAAGCCGCCAGGTTGCCCCGGCAGAAGCTGACGACATCATCGGCGGTCAGGCTGTTGTCGGAGCGCACTATAAAGGCTTTCAGACTTTCGCCAGTGGCCGCGTTTGGAACACCGATGATGGCTGACTGAGTCACTCCCGGCAGAGTGACCAGCATATCTTCGATTTCATTGGGGTACACATTGAAGCCGGAGACAATCACCATATCTTTCAGGCGGTCGACGATGGAGACAAAGCCATCTTCCGAAATCGTGGCAATATCGCCGGTACGTAACCATCCATCATCGTCCAGCATCTGGCGGGTGGCTTCTTCCCGTTGCCAGTATCCCTTCATCACCTGCGGGCCTTTCACGCAGAGTTCGCCCCTGCTACCGGCGTTGGACATATCCTCGCCATTTTCATTTACAAGCTTCACCTGAGTACCGGCAACAGGCACACCAACAGTGCCCGGTTGAATACCGCCGGGACGGTTGGCACAGGCGATAGGTGAAGTCTCTGTCATGCCGAAGCCTTCACAGACATCGCAGCCAGTCACATTTTTCCATTCATGGGCGACCTGATGCTGCAGCGCCATACCGCCGGACAGGGTCATTTTGAGTTGGCTGAAGTTCAGTTTGCGAAAGTCTTTCTGTTTCATCAGGCCGACAAACAGGGTGTTCAAACCGGTGAACATGGTTATTGGCTGTTTGCCCAGTTCTTTGATAAAGCCGTCCATATCCCGAGGGTTGGTAATCAGCAGGTTATGCAGGCCGAGGAACATGCCCACCATGCAGTGCAGGGTGAAGGCGTAGATATGGTAGAGGGGCAGGGGCGCGACAAACAGCTCTTTGCCCGGGTTGATATGTTGTCCGCACAGGGCTTTGGCCTGCAGCATATTGGCGACCAGATTGCGGTGGGTAAGCATCGCACCCTTGGCTACACCTGTTGTGCCACCGGTGTATTGCAGCATGGCGATATCGTTGGTGTCCGGTGCGTGCTCTTTAAAGGAGAGAGACCGGCCCTGCTTAATCACTTTGGTGAATTTCACAGCTCCAGGAATATGAAATGCGGGCACCATTTTTTTTACATGGCGCACGACAGTGTTCACCAACAGGCGCTTGGGCTGTGGCAGCATATCGCCGACTTCTGTCACAATCACCTGTTTGATGGAGGTGCCGGAAATCACCCTGGCGGCAACATGAGCCATATTAGCCAGTACCACCATGGCTTTCGCGCCACTGTCGTTAATCTGGTGTTTGAGTTCCCGTGCGGTATAAAGCGGGTTGGTATTCACTACCACCAGACCTGCCCGAATAGCACCGAGTACAGCAATAGGGAACTGCAACAGGTTGGGTAGCTGAAGAATAATCCGGTCGCCGGGTTGCAGTTCAGTGTTGTGTTGCAGCCAGGCGGCAAAGTTCTGACTGTAACGGTCCATATCGCGGAAGCTCAGGGTCAAACCCATATTGGTAAACGCTGGCAGGTCACCATGTTCGTTTATTGCTTGGTGAAACACATCAATAATTGTGGTGAGCCGGCCAGAGGTTAACGGGGCAAGCACATTACCTTCGGCAGCGAGTATGGATTGTGCAGTAGGGCGTGATAGTTCCGGCGACATAACAAACTCCGAGACAGTACTGACAAAACCAGCCACCGGGACTAACGTTGAGTCTTCCGGAGGCTGTCTGCCTGCAGTGTTATTAACAAATATGCTTAATAAATAAGCTGTACATACTGCTTTGCTGAGCGCTTTACAGCCCGCTATAAGAGAGCCATGTACAGAGCACCTTTATAACCAAAAGCATGTCGACGAAATCATTTTCTCTGTCAGCCCCTGGTATTTTCTTGAGACAGATCTGGTACTGGCAACGTAAGACGGCTTCTTATTTTTTGAACGGTAGGTAAAAGCAGGCAGTGAATGCCAGGCCGGAGACTATCTCTCTGGTTAGCCTGTCTGACAAGGTTGTTAGTAAAACGAACATCTGGCGGGAAACACTTATCTTTCTCTTGTGTCTAAATCATCTGATACAGAAAAGGACACAAGTATGTTACCGATACAACCATCACCTATGGACACAACGTTGGTTTCTGCTCGCAATGATCAAACAGGCGGATCTGCTCAATATAAACAGCGAAACGTGGATGTTACCAGACCACAGGGCTGTTTGAGTCAAGAGCAGTGCCTGAGCCAAGAGCCCCTTTACAACCCACACGCTGTTTTGACAGCTCCCCAGCAGAGGCGCCTGGCTGAACGCCTGCCTCAACGTAACAGAACCTTTTTTGCCCATCTGGTGCTGTCTGACATTGGCAGCGTTAGAGACCTTAGAGACCTTGAAGTAAAGCTGGAGGAAATACGGAGCCGCGATCAAGACTCTGAAGTGGAAAAGAATTATCAAACTCTGGAAGTGCTCAGGCAAATTGGTGGTGAGAACCTGTTCCAGAAGTTCATTATTGACGCATTGGAACGGTGCCAATTATGCGGGTTGAAAACTCCGGTTTTTGAACCACTAAAAGACACCGGCAGTGTCGCAGTTATGGAACATATTGCCCACATGAGGAAACCTCTGACGCATGAACAGCAAGACGCAGTCTTCACAGCTGTTGGACAACAAAAAAAGCAATCAGGCTATGAATTCAGAGCTGCAACTGACCTTATGCTACAGATGGACGATGATGCTTCCCGGCTTGAATGCCTGCGTCAGGCGGAACAGCAGGTTCCTTCTACAGAGAACAATCCAGGCATACAGTTAAAAACACAAGACATACTCCTGCTGTCACAGTTTCTGGGGCCTCTTGGCAGTGATGCCAGTGACCTTGCCGTGTCACTACTGTGTCGTTGTCACGCCAATGAGTATTTTGCTTTAACTGATCAGCGCGATTGGAGAAATGGAACACCAAAACATAAAATCATGGTAAGTCTGCGTATGCTGATTAATGCGAAAGGCGGTCTGCACCACCCGGATGATAAAAACAAGCCATTTACCATTCAGGATATGGCCGGAATAATTGAAAAAATGGGCTATGAAGTTCTGGCTGACAATTTACTGAATACATATGGCCTTCCCCACATGTACCAGCCAGCCGCTGAGCCTATGGAGACGGATAAACTCACTCCCGGTGAGTTTGGAGAAGTACTTCATTCTCTATATCACCAATTCACCGGTAACGACAGGGTTATCTGGGAATCACTGGCCGGGGTTTTCGGGATACCCAGGCATAGTGCGTGCAATTGTTATCAGGGTATGAATTGTTCGCCCAGGAGAAGAGCTGGGAAGCTTGCCGTTATCATTGGTAGCCAAAACATCCCCGGGGGGCTTGGCTGGAACTCTTTGGTGAAAACTATTGAGAGCGCAAAGTTGCACTGCCCATGCCGCCCCGAGTCTTTGAAAACCTATCCTCCTTATTGTGACAGGCCGAATGAACTGCTGCTTAAGAAAGAACTTTCTGGCGTAATGTGCGAATGGTGGAGGCTGGGCTCACAATTGGATTTTCCACCGCAAGTCATCTACGAGATAGAAAGTAGATACGAACCCCGTCACAGTAGCGTGGCTCTTGATCAGTTGATTGTTCTTTATATGCGAAAACGAACTGCTAGCTGGCGTCAGATTCGGGATGTTCTGGTTTCAATTGGACAGATGGCAATAGCAGAAGAAATTGAAAGAAAATATTTAAAAGCATAATGCCGTTGTATCAAGAGCATATAGAGTGGTTACAAGGTTCACAGACCGTCCTATGGATGCCCCGCCACATTTAGCCGCGACCTTCAGCCGGTAGTGAGAGAAAACTATTATTCATCTGTACAAAAAATGAACAACTTGTAGGGCCCCATGCGCCCCAGGGGATAAATTCCCCTTTGCCAAGTAACCAACAGGTTTATCCACAGAAGATGTGGGTAACTGGATTTCGGTTGTTTTTTCAGGGGTGGGGTATCTACCTTTTGGCGGGAGTGGCACTACTTATCTTCTTGCTGGAACTTGCTGGAAAGAGTTATCTGACTGTTACAAAGAGCTGTAAGAAACAGGATGAAAGGAGCGAGTTGAGCCCCGAATGGAATAAAGGTGTTTCCGGGACTGGCGAGGACAGCGCAATTGACTACTTTATACCCCATAAAGTGAACAAAAGTACCAAAAGTGCCAAAAGTGCCAAAGGTACCAAGAGTAACGGAATAAGTGACGGAGAGTCATACCGTGAGGAACCGGCTTTTTAACTGGGTGTGGATAAAGTTGTTTGTGACCATTCAAAAAATGCATTTCAGGCGAAAAGCCCGACTCTCCCTTTTGTTAGTCTCAGCGTGTTTGAGTGCGGCTCTTCACAGCTCAGCTCTATACAGTGCCGGGCCTTTACCTGTGGAGCCGCTACCTTCAGGTCAATTGACTGCACAGCCAGCAGAGACAGGCTATTCGCTTGATGGGGCTCATGAATCTGTACCAGAGCGTTCCTATCTAAACACAGCGGCCCTCGACAATGCTCCTATAGATGCCCCCACGGTTAAGAGTATTCGAGATTCCCTGGTACAGGGGATGCCTGAGTCCCGGCGACAAACCTACCTTGAACATCCCTATGGGTGGCTGGGCTGGGGTTATGACGTTGCCCGTAATGAAGCAGCTCTTGCGGGAACGGCTCTGGGCTTTATGGCTCTTGCCCGTTACGCAGATGCTCGTATTAAGCCTGTTGCCGGTAAACTGCTGGGACGTTTTGGTGGACTGGCTGTTGACCTGACTGTGGACAGCCTGACCACGAACACCTGGACAGAGTTTGCTGCCCGATCCGGCGTGAACAGCCTGGCCTGGTTAATGTCGGACAGCTTGAACCCGCAGGTTATATTCCTGATGCGTTACCTGCTTTCCCATGGCGGCCTGCTGGCAGAAACCCTTCCTGAAATCTGGCAGACTTTTCTTCCGCGCTTTCAAGGCAGCCGCCAGATTCTTTGTACCAATACAGCGCTCTGTGATGCTTTTGTGATGCATTACCACAGCCCGAACGGCGACTTCATTCCGGATACCGCCCAGCCCTGGATATCCCTTGAGTTTGACTATTCCTCTGGCAGCTACAGTTTTATACCAGCCAACCGTCTAGAGGAAAGTTTTTACCAGTTAAAAGAGTGGGCGACAGCCCGGGGGGTGGAAGCGATACATCTCTATCCCGGCACTGAGAATGGTCGTCTAAGACTCTGGGCGCGAGCCTGGTATAAGGGAGAGCCAGGAAAACTGCGCCCTGTGCACGGACGTTTTGGTTTGGGTTCTCGTACGGACTGGTGGACGGCCGCCTTTGAGAAAAATAACCCGGACCTGAGCGAAAGCCGTTTGGTGAACCCGCTCCATGAAGAGATTCTTGAGAGGCTTCCAGAGGTACTGGATGGCAGGATGCCGGAAAAGGTGCACCTGAAAGGACATATACAGGTAGTGGCAGAGTCGGAAAACCTTGCAGCTGTTACGGCGGGTAAAGAAGGTTTCCTGATGTTTGACCGTCATCTCAGTCGTTCTTACGAAATGCCGGATATATATCTTAACAGCCGTCAGGGGCTGGACCTTGTTACCACCCGTGCTCTGCACAGTTTTGATGAAGCCCGGGCTCCTGCACCTTTGCGTGGTGCCGGCCGTTTGGGTATGAATATTCTGCGTAGTACTCTGTACAGGATGATTTTTGATCGTGCGATGGCTCGACTGCAAACCTATAGCGCACAAGTGAAAGCCGCTGATGAGTTGGCTGACAAGCCTGAGAACAGTGCGCAGGTATTGGAGCGTCAGGATGGTCAAACCGATGAAGACAGTTATCAGGGCTCAGAGGATGAGACACTCAGTATCGCTGACGAACAGGAAGCGGGCAGTAACGAGATTCCTGATTTTGATGATGAGCCTGCTGAGTCCGAGTTTGTAAAACTTGGTGAAGGAACTGAGAAACGTCGCACTATGGCTCGTTATCCTGATGTTGTGGGTAATAAACAGCGACTTTTAAAGCATCGTCAAGAACTGACCCTCGCAGAATTATACCAGAAGCAAAAACAACTAAAGCGCCCAAAATCTCTGGGTAAAGCGAGCAACTTGAAAAAGTGGCGAATGGAAGAGCTGGATAGGCAGGATGAATTAAAGAAAAAGAACGGGCTTCCTGAAGAGGGAATGACCATTGATTTGCGCACGCCAGAACAGTTAGATGCTGAGAAAATGTCACCTGAGCAGCGGGCGGCACACGATAAGAGCGTGGCGGTGAAGAGATTACAGGAATCATTGGCTAAGGCTATACCCGGGCAGCCTGTTGTGGCCGCTGCTGCTATGGCTGCACCGAAAAAAGGTGGAACCCGGGGGAAACGTCGGGCAGGAGGCAGATCGTCGAATCAGCCTGTTGAGCCATTAGCCGCTGCGACGGAGGTAACTCCGGAACAAACGTCAGGAAAAGCCGTAAAAGAAGCAACAGCCAAGTCGCAGGACAAAGCCTTGGTGGGAGTCTCCACAAGGAATAAAACGCGCAGCCAGACCAGTAAGCCGCTAGAGGCAGGGGAAACGTCTGCTGCGATGACATCACAGGACTCTGGCTCATCAAAGCCTGATGCCCCAAAGACAGCATCAGCTGATTCATCAGTTCAGCCAACAGAAAAGCGAGAGTCAGAACTTCCAAAACGGCCAGAGCCCCAGATGTTTGAAGGTCGTTATCGGAAGTTACTGGTTCTGGGCCAAAAAGAATCCGGTAAAACCAGTTTTATAAATTATCTGATGGGTCTTGAGGGTGAGAAAGGGGATGTCAGCCAGTACAGACATATCGGGAAAGATAATGTCAGCCAGTATCTGTCGGTGCCTGTTGATGATGGAACCAGCCTGGTGGACTTTATTGAGGTCGCTGTAAGCCCTCGCGAAGAAAGTGATAATGATGGTATCTCTATTCACTCCCAGGTTTTAAAAGATCGTATTGCCAAGGCAGATAAGGTGTTTTGGTGTGGTGACCTGCGTAAACATTCACGTCGCAGTGAAGCCCCGGAAGTTGATGTCACTCTCTTTGGTGCTGTTGTAAGAATGGCGGATGATGCAAAACGGGAAGTGTTTACAGCCCTTAACTATGGCGACAGTGTGGATAAGGCTTTGAATGATGAGAAATCTTACAATACCAGTGTTCTCCCCGGAAAGGTGATTGAGACCACTCCCGAACAGCGGGAAGCTGAACGCTATGCCCTCCTTTACAGTCGGGCAGCACGACGTTACCAGGGGGCAGGTGAAATTCTTGCCAGGGACGATCATACGGTCATTCAGGGAGGAGAAAGAGGGATAATTAAGAAGACTTACCCGATGGAGTTCATTGGCTTGTCTGCACAGCTTCGCGGAAATGAAGAAGAACTTCACTTTGATACAATAAGAAAGTCTGAAGCTAATCCGGTGAATAGCTGGTGGGAGTATATGCAGGCACTGGTCTTCCGCCCTGTGGTCGATATATCGCAACAGATGCCTGAGGCAGAAACCTCAAAGACTGCACCTGAGCGGCTCCCTCCAATAACTTCAGAGAGTGTTACCGGAGGAGAGGGCGACTAAAACTTAGTTTGCTCCAAAGCATCCATCAAGGATGTCATCTTGAAGGACTCAGGAGACTGAATGAAACAGTCTTTGAGTAACCTGTGAGCATCTTCCCGGGAAATCGGAAACGATGGCATCGCAGTGAAGAACTCCTCCATACCGGGCGTGCATTCCTTTGCTAATTGCTCCGCCCGGTCTGCATTATGATCAAGTAACGCCAGCAGCATCTGGTTTAAGGTCTGCATTCTTGTATGCATAATGACAGCCTGCCCGGCATTCAAATCATATCGGGCAAACTGAGCTGCAGGTTTTGGTTTTGCGTACATGTCACATGGAATTGGGCATACTGCACACTGCTGTTTGCTAACAGCATTTTTCAGCAACATATCAAGCATCAGGGTGTATGAGTAGATCAGGACAATCAGGCCTCTGTTTGAATCAAGACCAACCTGAAGACTCCCATTTGTCCTCAACTGATCAATTGAAGGTTGGATATACGATGCTGGGTTTTTAAGGCACTGGAAGATTGAATTTCCTTCCCTCACAACAGAGAAAAGGGCAGAAAAAATATGAATGGGAATCATATAGGCAGGGGACCTTTCGAAATTATGAGAGTTTAAACGAAAATATTCACGATGAGTCAGTACCACGCCCTTACGTATAGCCTTCAGAATTATATCGTTAAAACCTTGAAGGTTATCTTCGCGGGCAGCCTTATCTAAATCATCCCGAATGGGATGAATCAGGTCCGCCCTGATACCACGGCTGCCAAGAGAGCGAGACTCCTGATAAAGAGTAGCCGAGTCATCTGAGCCAGCAGCTAGTTCGGTTGCCTCCAAAAAGGATTTTAAGTGCCTCTCAACAGAGGAAGTTTCAATGCTTCGGCAGCCTGCTTGCCCAACACTGCCACGGGGGGATTCATTCTTATCAACACATTCTCTCGAATAGGGGTGATGCCGCACCTGAAAACGATTCATTCTGTTATGTCTATCCACTTTTTCCCCCTTCCTGCATAAGAATACCTTTTATCTATGACAATCTCTGGCAATGAACGGCTGTAACAATCTTGTTAGGAGCAGGGTTGATTACGATAGGAAGACAGCAGGAGGTCGCAATGATTAGTAAAAACAGGGAGAGATGGGGGGCTTTAAAAGAGGCCGCCTCGCCATGAAAGCAACCTCAGATGCCGTGCATCTGAGGTTGTTGGGGCGTTTACAGTGGCAGTGTAATGCTAATGCGCAGTCCACCTTCATCGTCCACGCTTGTCAGCCGATTGTTCAGGCTGATCTGACCACCATGGGCATGAATAATATTGCGGGCAATCGCCATACCCAGGCCAATACCTCCGGTTTCCCGGCTGCGTGAATTCTCCAGACGTACAAAGGGTTCGAAGATCCGCTTTTTGTCTTCTTCACTCACACCTGGTCCATCGTCGTCAATAATCACAGTGGCATAGCTTTTGTCTGCGGTCATGGAGACACGGGCACACTGGCCATATTTGACGGCATTCTCAATCAGGTTACGAATCGCGCGGCGCAGACTGACCGGGCGACAGCTGCTGGTTACATCCGGTCCGTCTGCATAACTGACCTTCAGGCCGATCTCCATCAAGTCTTCACACATGCTGTCCAGCAGGGCATCCAGGTTCACTTTGCGAGACGGTTCCTTGATGGCATTGTCACGGGCAAAAGTCAGGGTGGCTTCCGCCATCTGTGCCATTTCATCAACCGTAGCCAGCAGGTGATTCCGGTCCGGTGATTCCGGCAACAGTTCACAACGCAGACGCATGGTGGTGATAGGTGTACGCAGGTCGTGGGTCAGGGCTGCCAGCATATTGGTGCGGTCGGCCACAAAACGATTGATGCGTTCATTCATTTCATTAAAGGCACGTGTCGCCTTTCGAACATCGTCAGGGCCAGCCTCTGGCAGGGGATCGACCTGTTCGCCCCGCCCCAGCCGGTTAGAGGCTGAAGACAGTGCTTTCATCGGGCTTGTAATCCGGTTCACCATAAAGGCGATAGTGAGCAGCACCAGGGCAGAAGCGATAATCAGGAAGATCACTGTCTGGCGAGCGGCCAGCGGGCCACTGACAGGCGCTTCAGCAATCAGATTTAACCAGCTCTTGTTAGGCAGTTGTATAGCGATGGCAATAAAGCTCACCCCTGGTTCATTGCGACCGGGCGGTAGACCACAACTGCTCTCACTGGCGAGTGGTGTGCTTTCATCCAGAGCCGAACAACTGTCTGCCCATATTTGCCGCCAACTATGACTGCTCATATGTATGCGAACATGGCCATTAAACAGTGGGCCAAGCCCCTGTTCGACTTTGCGTACCAGTAAGTCCTGCAATGTGGGACGCAGTGGTGGAGGCAGAATAGGGTGGCTGCTGATGGTAAAGCGGGAACGAGGCATACTCGCCGCCCGCACCATACTTTCATGGAAAATTCGGGGGGTGCGGACTAGCTCCTGGGTCAGAACAACAGTGCGCCTGATCAGTTGCCACTGGGCACTGTTGTACATATTTGAACGGTGGGCATCATACAGAATCAGGGCCGCCAGAATCTGGGCAATCACCAGTGCCGTCATAATCACCAGCACCATCTGGGCGGCGAGGCTTGTTGGAAAGAAGCTTTTCAGTTCCAGGCGCGGAAAGGATGACAGCTTCATGCAGCTTCGACTTCTGCTGTCAGCATATAGCCGCCACCCCAGACGGTTTTAATCAGCGTAGGGTTTTTCGGGTCGGTTTCAACCTTGCGGCGCAGACGGCTGACCTGGTTATCAATACTGCGGTCAAAAGGCATGGCTTCGCGGCCCTGAGTAATATCCAGCAGCTGGTCCCGGCTGAGAACCCGGCGAGGGTTTCCAATAAAGGCAGACAGCAGACGGTATTCTGCAGTGCTCAGGGGAACAACCAGTTCATTGTTGTCTTCCAGTTGACGCAGGTTGTTGTCCAGTGTCCAGCGGTCGAACCTTAACCGGTCGCCAGTGCTGGGTGGTGCCGTGACTTCGGCCTTTGAACTGCGTTCAGATCGACGCAGAACCGCTTTTATACGGGCCAGCAGTTCACGGGGGCTGAAGGGTTTACTGAGATAGTCGTCGGCACCCATTTCAAGGCCGACTACGCGGTCGGCTTCTTCACCCATGGCGGTGAGCATAATAATAGGTGGGCCATCAATGCTGCGAATATGGCGGCAGAGGCTGAGGCCATCTTCACCGGGCATCATCAGGTCGAGCACTATCAGATCTATGTCGTCGTGTTTATCGAGCTGTTCACGCAGGGTGACACCGTCCATCGCCAGGGAGACGGCCATACCATGACGACTCAGGTACTGCCCCAGCAGATCCCGGATTTCATCATGATCATCGACAACCAATATATGTTCAGTGTTTTCCATTGTGGAGACTCATGCACGCGCTAATTGTATACACACACCCATTATATGGATTTGTGAGTGAACGAGCTGTAGCAAAGTTGTGCAATTTCGCGGGATGAAGAGTGATTGAAATCAAAATATCTAAAAAACCGGAAGTCTTTGCTACATTTTGCGACAACTTTCTGTTGTCACGCCACACTTATACGACATTTGTTTTGTTAAATGGTAACCACTCCAGAGCGAAGACGCTCTAAACGATTTCGAAAGAGGACGTGAGAGACTGACTGACGAGAGTGATTTCTGATTTTTGTGAGACGTAGTTTTTGGTGGATACAGGCATACCCCGACATATTCCCCTCGGGTATTTAAAAGCCATGACCTGATGCAGGAGGTGAGAGACCCTGTATAGAGAGCAGGTCATGGCATTTTTTTGTTTGTGATTTCTTCCTCTGCCAGATCATTTCCCCAGCGCAATCCTTCCCTGTTCCAACTATTCCTGTTAATTCCTGGCCTATACAAAATTATGCCAGACAGATTCCAGCCTGTTTTTTGTGTTCTGTGTTTCCCATGCTGGAGATTGAGTCAGAAATAGTTGTTTTCATGCGACCGGGTACTTATGGATTCTTAAGAGAAATTTGTGCTATTTCGAAAGGGCTAGTGATCGAAATGAGTCTGTCTTAAACCTTGGGAGTCTTAGTGACACCTTGCGACAAATTTCTGTAGTCACGCCACACTCGTACGACATTTGTTTTGTTAAATGGTAACCACTCCAGAGCGAAGACGCTCTAAACGATTTCTAAAGAGGATAATGCTGACTGACGAGAGACTCCTGATCTTTGTAGTTCCTGATTTGTGTGAAAAGTGTTTTGTGTGAACACAGGTACAACCCGACATATTCCCCTCGGGTATTTAAAAGCCATGACCTGGTGCAGGAGGTGAGAGACCCTGCAAAGAGAACAGGTCATGGCATTTTTTTGTTTTTGATTTCTTCCTCTGCCAGATCATTTTCCCAGCGCAATCCTTCCCTGATCCAACTGTTCCTGTTAAGTCCTGGTATATACAAAATCATGCCAGACAGCTTCCAGCCTCTGTCTGTGTTTACCATTGTGGAGAGTCATACATACGCGAATCGTATACATGCAGTCATTCAAAGGATTGTTGAGGGACTGTTGTGGAATTTCAAAAAGGGTGGTGGGAGTGATTGAAATAAATATGTATAAAGCCTTGGATGTCTCTGTGACACCTTGCGACAACTTTCTGTTGTCACGCCACACTTGTAAGACATTTGTTTAGTTAAATGGTAACCACTCCAGAGCGAAGACGCTCTGAACGAATTCTGAAGAGGACGAGACTGACTGACGAGAGCGACCCTTGATTTGTGTAAGTAGTTTTTTTGGTGGACACAGGTAAAACCCGGAATATTTCCCTCGGGTATTTAAAAGCCATGACCTGATGCAGGAGGTGAGAGACCCTGCATAGAAAACAGGTCATGGCATTTTTTTATCTGTTAAAAGCGACTGTTTCAAATGCCTTCTTTACTCTTTCCTGCTGTTAAATGCCCGTATATTCAAAATCACGCCAAACCGCTTCCAGCCCCTGTTGTTTCAACATGGCGGCGACTTCCTGGGGTGAGCGTTTATCATCAATACTGAACTGTTCCAGCCCTGGTTTCTTCTTTGACTCTTTATCATCAAGAGCAGGCTCAGGTTCGGCATAACCTCCCGGACGGGTGCTGGAGGCTGCACTCATGCTGGTAATACCCAGACGTGCAACATTATTGCGAAAAACTTCTGACTCACGGGTAGAGAGTGAGAGTTCCACTTCCGGAAATACCAGACGCCAGGCACAGATCAATTGCACCATTTGGCGGTCTGAGATATTCGACACTGGCTGGAAATCACCTTCACAGGGGCGAATGCGGGGGAAGGACACCGAATAGCGGGTACGCCAGTAGGTCTTCTGAAGATAATCCAGATGATGTGCCGCATAGATGCTGTCAGTGCGCCAGTCTTCCAGACCAAGCAGTGCACCTACACCTATCTTGCGAATACCGGCACGTCCCAGACGGTCGGCAGTATCAAGACGGTAATTAAAGTCCTGCTTGTTGCCACGCTTGTGATAGCTGGCGTAGGCAGGCTTGTTGTAGGTCTCCTGATAGATCATCACGGCATCAAGGCCATGATCAATCAGTTCTGCATATTCGTCCTGATCCAGAGGCTGCACTTCCATGCTCAGATGAGGGAAGTGTTGCTTGATCTGGGGTAATACCTCTTTGAAGTACTTCATGCCCACTGTGCCGGGAGCTTCACCTGTGACCAGCAGAATATGTTCAAAGCCCATCTTTTTGATGGCGGCCATTTCCCGCTCTAACTGCTCAGAGCCAAGAGTCTCCCGGCGAATCGGATTATCCAGACTAAAGCC
Organism: Sansalvadorimonas sp.; assembly: GCA_965221135.1. Taxonomy (GTDB): domain Bacteria; phylum Pseudomonadota; class Gammaproteobacteria; order Pseudomonadales; family Endozoicomonadaceae; genus Sansalvadorimonas. The sequence goes on along the minus strand of CBDCRZ010000100.1, from coordinate 1,139,845 downwards.
ACAGTAGGTGCAGATGTTGTGACACTTGTTGGACAGGTACAGGGGAATATACAGCTGCACCGTATTGCCGAAGCGTTTACGGGTCAGTTGCAGGCTGGCCTGTGCCATGGCTTCCAGAAAAGGTTCTGCGGCAGGGGAGATCAGAATCTGGAAGTCTTCCACGGTTTTGCGGGGGCGACTCAGGGCGCGTTGTACGTCGTTGGCTGTATAGCTGCCACTGCGCATCTTGATATCGTCCCAGTGCAGGGTTGGGTAGATATCACTGAACTGGCTATTCTGCGCGCTTGTTAAAGAAGAGTCAGTACTCATTACAGATCCAGGAATGTTGTCAGTGGGCTGCTGGCTTCGGCGGCCAGCTGACGTCCACCGAGACCGGCTTTATAAGCCTGACGCCCGGCAATGACCGCCATACGGAAAGCATCTGCCATAGCGACCGGATCACCGGCAACTGCAATGGCCGTGTTCACCAGCACCGCATCAGCACCCATTTCCATCGCTTCTGCGGCATCCGAGGGGCTTCCGATGCCAGCATCCACAACGACGGGTACCTGGCTGCTCTCAATAATAATTTGCAGAAAGTCTTTGGTGCGCAGGCCAAGATTACTGCCAATTGGTGCCCCCAGAGGCATAACCGCGGCACAACCCACTTCTTCGAGACGACGGCAGATAACAGGGTCTGCGTGGATATAGGGCAGAACATGGAAGCCCTGCTTCACCAGCATCTCGGCAGCTTTCAGAGTTTCCACCGGGTCTGGCATCAAATAGCGTGGGTCCGGGTGAATCTCCAGCTTGAGGAAAGATGTACCCAGAGCTTCGCGGGCCAGCTGTGCAGCAAACACAGCCTCTTCAGCGGTGCGTGCACCAGAGGTGTTGGGTAGCAGATTGACACCGCATTCCTGCAGAGGAGAAAGAATGTCGTCCTCTTCGTTATGGCTGTCGACGCGCTTCATCGCCATGGTGACCAGTTCACTGCCGGAGGCTTTCACGGCATCGGCCAGAGCCTGGCGATGGCTGAACTTGCCGGTTCCTAAAAAGAGACGGGATGAAAATGATTGCTTGGCAAGGGTGAGCATTGGGGGGAGGACGTCCTGTGTTCTGGTTGCTGTTATAGGGTGTCGAGGATGTTTCTTATAAACCGGCTGTATGAAAATACCAGTGCTCAACCGCCCGCTGTGGCACGAATGACCATGACCTGATCACCATCCTGCAGCTGTGTGTTATTCCATGCCGAACGGGGAACGACTGTCTGGTTGATAGCGACAGCAGTGCCAGCATCAGGAATATCGATTTGTGTTAATAGCTGTGTCAGGGTCACAGCGGCGCCGTCCAGCGGGTGTGGCTGGTTGTTAACCGTAATCTGCATGGTTATGTCCGATATCGAGTCCCGATATTGTAAGGAGCGATCCCTGCCTTGGGAAGGCTGCGCAACGGGAAAGCACCATAGAGTGATGCCGAAGGTGATGCTTTCGGTATTTACGGCGTTATTTGATGCCGGTGTGGGAATGAATATGACAGACTGGTACAGCTTAACTTTTTCGTACGTATAACTAGTGTGTGGTTATAAATCAAACACAGATTGAATCTTTCTCCTGCAAGCCTAGAATGCGGCACATTGACTCAGTGTGTGTCATACCAGTGGTGCGAGGGCGTATCACTGATCAACTCCTGCATAATTCCTATAAAAATAAGTGACCCTCAGCTTTTCCTGCTGAATTATCAACCTTAAGAAACATTTACACAGAATTCCCGGTTTCCCCCGGTATCCTGCGATTGACCACTATATTCTCAGTAGAAAACACTGGGCACAATTCACACCCCTCGTTCACCCTGGTCTGAACTCTTGGTCTGAACCTGGGCCGAGCCTGGTAATTTTTGCTGCCTGTTTGTTGCTGTTGTTTCTGTTGCTGCTCTTGTTGCAGTAGCTGCAACGAGCAGTCAGAGCAGTGTGATGACACTTTTAGCGCGGTAATATATTTCTATGGCCTTAAGCATCTTCGACATTTTCAAGATTGGCATTGGTCCGTCCAGTTCCCATACCGTTGGTCCTATGTGGGCCGGGCAGCGGTTCTTGAATGACCTTCGTGAACAAGGCCTGTTTGATGCCATTACTTCCGTTCACGTTAGCCTTTATGGTTCTCTGGCTCTGACGGGTAAAGGCCACAGCACAGACAAGGCTGCACTGCTTGGCCTGGCTGGTTATCGCCCTGACAATGTTGACCCTGATCTGGCCGACAAGGCGTTTGAGGATATCGTCAATACCAAGGTCATGCTGCTGGCCGGTGAGCGGAAAATTGCGTTCGATTACGACACCCAGATGGTGTTCCACTTTGGTGAAGAGCTGGAACACCCGAACGGCATGCGCATCTACGCTTCAGATGAAGCTGGCATAGTTGTTTACGACAAAACCTACCTCTCAACCGGGGGTGGTTTTATTGTGTCTGCTGAAGAGTTTGCTGCCAGTAAAAATGCTGATGATTCTGATAGCGAAGGCAATGAATCTGCAGGCTCAGCTCAGGATACTAAACAGGGTGCAAGAGTACCTTATGAATTCAAGAGTGCAGCAGACCTGCTGCATATCTGCGAGCAGCATGGCATCACCATAGCTGAGCTGGTCATGGCCAATGAAAAGGTTCTGGCTGGTGGTGATATCGATAAGGTTTACGCCAATATCGATGCTCTCTGGGATGTCATGCGTAACTGCATCGACCGTGGCCTGCGCATGGAAGGTGAACTGCCTGTCAGCCAGATGCAGCGTCGTGCGTCCATTATGCACAAACAGCTGCTGGCTCACCCGGAAGCCATGCTGAAGGATCACTTTGCCATTATGGACTGGGTGACCCTGTTCGCCATGGCTGTCAACGAAGAGAATGCCTGCGGTGGCCGTGTGGTCACAGCGCCAACCAACGGTGCAGCCGGTATCATCCCGGCGATTCTGGCGTACTACACACGTTTTATTGATGGTGCGAACCTGAAAGGCGTGCGCGAATTTATCGCCACTGCCGCAGCCATCGGTATGCTCTATAAAATGAATGCGACTATTTCTGGTGCCGAAGCCGGTTGTCAGGCAGAAGTCGGTTCTGCCTGCTCCATGGCTGCTGGCGCACTGGCAGCGGTTATGGGTGGTACTGTTTTGCAGGTTGAGAACGCTGCAGAAGTGGGCATGGAACATAATCTGGGCATGACCTGTGACCCTATCGGTGGCCTGGTTCAGATTCCCTGCATTGAACGTAACGGTATGGGCGCAATCAAGGCGATTACGGCAACCCGTATGGCACTCCGTGGTGATGGTAACCATGAGGTGTCTCTGGATTCCTGCATTGAGACCATGTATCGCACAGGTCTGGACCTGCAGAGTAAGTACCGTGAAACCTCTCTGGGCGGGCTGGCAGTATTCGCCAAGCGTCAGTGCATGACGACCTGATTACTCTCATTTGAGATACATAAAAAAGCCCCGGTCTTCGGGGCTTTTTACTATGTGTTGCAGAGAGGGATCTGTGTTAGCCGCCGGTTACAGGCGGAAAGAAGGCGACTTCATCACCATCTTTAATTTCTGCAGAGTCTTTGGTCATGGTCTGGTTAATTGCGACCAGAGTCTTGCGATCCTGCAGGGTGGTTTTCCAGAGCTCACCACGGCTGGCCAGCTCGGCTTTCAGTGCGGTGACATCTGTTGTCTGCTTGTCTAACTCAAGCTCCAGCTTGTCGCAGCCGAGGCGGTCGCGGTAGCTGGCAAAGAACAGTACGCTAATCATTGGCAGTTCACTCTGCTGGGTTTGTACTGACTACATCATCGGCAAGGTAAAGGCCGCTTTTGCCGCCGCTTTTTTCCAGTACCCGCAAGCCATCAATCTGCATGGCCTTATCCACAGCTTTGCACATATCAAACACAGTCAGGGCTGTTACTGAGGCTGCTGTCAGTGCTTCCATCTCAACACCCGTCTTGCCACTTAAGCGACAGCAGGTTTCGATACGAATGCGGTTGTGCTCTGGCTGGAGTTCAAACTCAACGCCGATAAAGTTCAGCATCAAAGGGTGGCAAAGAGGAATCAGGTTGCCACATTGCTTGCCCGCCTGAATACCGGCGATACGGGCGACGGAGAGTACATCACCCTTTTTCAGACCGTTCTCTTTCACCAGTTCCAAAGTGGCTGGTGCCATGGAGATATAAGCTTCTGCACGGGCTTCACGGCGGGAGTCGCTTTTATCACCGACATCCACCATCTTTGCTTCACCACCTTCGGCGGTGTGGGTCAGGTGCGACATATCAAACCCCGGGCTTCAGCTGCTCGACAAAGTTGCAGGGGCGGTGGCCGCTGTCCAGTTGTTCACGAATCACCTGTTCCCATGCCGTTTTGCAGCCATTGTTGGAGCCGGGCATCACAAACACAATAGTGCCATTGGCAAGTCCGGCAACAGCGCGGGATTGAATAGTGGAAGTACCGATCTGTTCGTAGGAGACCTGACGGAACAGTTCACCGTAGCCGTCTACGATTTTATCGAACAGTGGAATGACTGCTTCCGGAGTGCTGTCACGACCGGTGAAACCCGTGCCGCCGGTGATCAGGACGGCCTGAATATTATCAGAGGCAATCCAGTGAGAGAGCACAGCGCGTATCTTGTAAATATCATCAATGACAATGGCCTTGTCACCGACGCGGTGACCTGCCTCTGTTACACCTTCAACCAGAAGTTTTCCGGAAGTGTCTGTATCTTCCGTGCGAGTGTCGGAGACGGTAAGAACTGCAATAGACAGAGGCTTGAACTCTGTCACCTTCTTATGAGCCATGGATACCACCGATAGACAAGAAATGATGCGGCAAGACTGCCAGAAAAGGAGCACAATAGCAGCTCTTTGTCAGCTCATTGCATAGTGGTTATCCCACAGTGATGCCAGCTTTGTTTCTTCGGTTCATTACCGGACTCTACAGTGATAGTCTGCACCGCTATAATAGGTTGCGGACTGGCTACCCCTGTCCCTGGCTAAACACCAAAGTGGAACCTACCAGAGCACATCATGGACTCAAACCCTATTCCCCAAAGCACCCGTGATGCGGTGCTGAACAAGCTGACTGATAACCTGAAAGCCATGTACCCCGTGGCGCAGCAGGCTGATGAGCAGCTGGAACTGTTGAAGAAAGAGAATAAGGGCAGGTTTTCCGCCATATTCCCTAAAGACGCTGTGTTTCAAGCACACTCAGACCGCTTTCTGCCTTACATGGTCGAGGTCGCTGAAGAGCTGACTGAACTGGGCAAGGTTGAAGACAACCGGGCTTACACTCAGGCACTGAACACGCTGCTGTTCAAGATTCGTCATATGAACGAAGTGCTGACCCAGTTCCACGCCATCAAGGATGCCCCTCAAGGCGGTAGCGCCCAGAAGCCAGTCGACGAACCGGCTCACTGAAGCGCCAGCGCAGCCTGCCACTCTTCCTGAGTGTTGGTATTGGCAAAGCTGACCTGATGATCAGCTGGAGGAGGCAGTGCAATGCCTCCCAGCTTTTCAAACAACCGCCAGAGCGCATAGTGACGGCGGTTGTCACTGGTAATGGCCTGTTCTGCGGCCGCCAGTGACTCTTCATTCACCGGTAACAGCAGTGGCAGTGAGTAACCGTCGAACTGTACCGGATGCTTCCCTTTTCCCTCCTGATAAAACCCTTCCACCAGTCGGGTAATATGTTCTGGTTTCAGCAGAGGCATATCTACCGGCACTACTACTAAAACAGGCACTACTAAAACAGGCACCGCCACTAAACAGGATTTTCTACAGGCTTTCAGGGCGGCATGAATGCCTGAGAGTGGCCCCCGACCTGGGTAGCTATCGACCAGGTCACCGCCTTTCTCTTCGGGAAGGTTAACCAGCACTTTCCCTGCTCCAGCCTGTTCCAGAGTCCTTTTCATATGTTCATGAAGAGTGTGCTCTCCCCAGGGCAGCAGGGCTTTATTGGTGCCCATGCGGGACGATTGACCGCTGGCCAGTACAAGGCCGGTCCAGAAAGGTGCAGGTGAAGCTTCAGGGGAAGACATGGTCAGGTGGCTGCCAGACAAATGATCCCCCGAATACTACGACCTGCCGGGTAAATTACAACGCTCCGAGGTCACAGTGGGTTGTGAACGGGTTCTGACTCACTTACCAGTAATGCCCGTAACGACCCAAGCCCCTGTTCCAATGATGCCAATGATATGGGTGCGCTATGGGAGATTCGTACCGCCGGAGGAATAGAGCCTCCGGGTGGAACAAACAGTTCGCTGGATTTCACCAGAATCTTCTGGTCACTGCAGGTACTGATAAAGTCACTCAGACTCCAGCTATCCGGCAGTGTCAGCCAACCATGGTAGGAGCCTTGTTGTAACAGCAGGGAAAAGTCTCCGAGATAGCGCTCCATCAATGCCTGACGCTCTGACAGTTGAGAGCGAATGGACTGGATGGCCTGATCTGCAAAGCCTAACCGGATGATATGAGCGGCAAGGCCGGTGAGTAGAGGGCTGGTCATCCAGCACTGGTTTTGCAGGGTTTGCAGTACCTTCTTGCGCAGTGATTGCGGAACCTGCAGGTATCCTACCCGTAATCCGGGTGCCAGACATTTCGACAGGCTGCCCACATGGATAACGGTGTCTGGATCATGGTTGACCAGCGGTTCCGGGCGGTTTGTGGGAATCAGGCCATTCACTTCATCTTCAATAAATATCAACTGATGTTTACGACAGACGTCAAGGAGCTCTTGGCGTCGTAATTCTCCAGCCGTAACGGTGGTTGGGTTTTGTAACGTAGGTGTGCTGTAGATAAACCGTGGTCGATATTGACGACATGCGTTGTCCAGAGAGTCAGGTATTAAACCCTGGTCGTCCATGTCGACCGGTTTTAAAGTGATCGACAGGCTTTTGGCCAGATTGATTAAACCGGGATATGTCAGACGCTCAACCAACAATGTATCTCCGGGTTTGCAGAAAGCCATTAACACCAGCTGTACAGCGTTTTGGGCACCGGGAGTGAAGAGTAGCTGGCTATCATCCAGACACACGCCATAGGTCTTTAGCCATTTGGCTAACACACGCCGATGCTCGTGAATTCCTTCTGCAGGGTGATAAAGCGCCAGCGCATTTAACTCGGCAGGGTTTTGAACCAGATGTTCCATAGCCTGCTTCAGCATGGCACTGCGATCGACAGGCGGAGGCAGGTTATAACCGAGGTCACACTCTCCGTCTTTGCTGCCGCCGCCTGGTGGCTGCTCAAACACCCATTCCGGCGCGGAGTTATTGCGCACATAGGTACCGGCGCCGACCCGGGCTTCAACCAGCCCGCGACGTTCAGCCTCCCGGTACCCCCGGGTGACAGTGCCAATGGTGATACTTAACTGCTCAGCAAGAGCACGGTGGGTCGGCAGACGGTCACCGGGAACCAGGGCACCAGAGGAAATATGGTCGGCGATAGCATCAGCAATTTGTCGGTATACCGGTGAGGGGCGTTGCCCATCACTACACTGCTGATCGCTGTCCTGAGATCTTCTCTGTAATTGAATATCGAGGATTGTCACCATGACAATAAAACCTTTGACCTTGTCAGTGTTCGTATTTAATGTGCATTGTGTTGGTTAACTTACAAGAAAACAACAGATTGACAAATAAAAAAGGCAGAATTGTATCCATACAATATGCTGCTATTTTTTTTGCATTGTTTAAATTCCTTCTTAAGAAGTGATATTCAGGAGATGTGAACGGTGGAGTGGCAGGCGATTCTTCCCATTGCTGTTTTTGCAATGGCCATGACCGGGACACCCGGCCCTAACAATATGATGTTGACGGCTTCCGGCGCGAACTTTGGTTACCTGAGAAGCATTCCTCATATGTTTGGCATTGCTCTTGGGTGCGTGGTTATGTTGCTGCTTATTGCTGCAGGGCTGGGGATTATCTTCGAGCGCTTCCCGATGGTTCAGAGTGTGCTGAAATGGGTTGTCAGTACCTATTTACTGTATCTGGCCTGGAAAATAGGTACTGCACCTGCACCTGCATTGGATGGCAGTCCATCACAAGCTCACATTGTTGAAGGAAAGCCTATGACGTTAATAAGCGCAGCGGCGTTTCAGTTTGTGAACCCGAAAGCCTGGGCTATGACAATGACCGCTATCGGTAGCTTTACATTAACGGGTGATGACTACTGGTTATCAACACTGATGATTGTTTTGACCTTCTTTTTTGTTTCCCTGCCTTGTATCTCTGTTTGGGCCGGGTTTGGAACCATGGTTGGCAAGTTAATGAAAACACCAGGGCAATGGCGCATTTTAAATACCTGTATGGGATTGGCGACAGCGTCTTGCCTGATTTATATCTGGTAGGTTTTTTGTTAGTGACGGCTGGTGGCTTTTAGTCCGCTGATGGCTCTTAATCCGCTGATGGCTGGTGGCTTTTAGTCCGCTGATGGCTCTTAATCCGCTGATGGCTCTTAATCCGCTGATGGCTCTTCAAGGATGTTTGTGGGTAAAAATATTGCCCGGATTGATGATGAATTATCAAATCTCTGCAAGACAGGGAGAGTGAGATGCCTGCAGGCTGCACTTTTACCCATACCCTTATTGTGCCAGTTTGTGAAAGCCGGTTAAGAGCCATCAATGAACTTTTGGAAGGAAATGATATCTAAACAGAGCATCATGATAAATATATAAGTAAGGATATCTTATGTTTGATCTTGGCTCCGTTGATGTTGATCAATACATTCTAACGCCTTTCCCTGAGTATGTGCTTCAAAGCTGTCATAGGCATGAGGTTTTAACCGGTGCCTGGGGATGGAGTCACCCTTGTACCTTAAATGATGAGTACAAAAATAATAATCAGCATTTATTACAGGCTGACAAGGAGCTTGATTTTATCGTTACCCCGGATGGGCGAAAGATGATGGAAATGTTGTTTGATGCTTACCGACAGGGAGCGCCAGTTTCAATGCCTGGAGCAAACAGGGCTGTCATTGACTCTATTGAACTCATCCAGAAAATAATGAGTGAACCAATGCTGACTACTACTGAAAAGCAGTTGTTGCAGGATTTATTGGAGTGGGCTGAAGCAATACTTGAAAATGGATCCCTGCATGATATGACAGAACAGCTCAGTACTTGTGTCAGTTTGGTTTATAGATGGTGGGAACAATTCTACAGCCACGGATGTCACCATATTGCGTCAAGGGACGTCTCTACTCCGGGCGAGGTTCTCTCAAAAATTCTTAAGTTACCTTGGGCTCTTTTTCAGCGAGATAATCATTTTTTTATAAATAAACTGAATGGTTTAAGAAGATCAAATACACATAGGAAGTGTGTCCTGACGGAAATTATAAACGATAATCTCTGGTTCCCTATACACCTGAGAATTCCAAGAATATCCACTTATGAGGAAGTGTCGGCGGCTCAATTGTTGTTAATAATGGGCTCACCTACTATTTTCATCGGTTATCTCAAGCGTACAAGTGAATTTACTGATGGCCGTAAAATGAGCTGTATCGATATGCCTTGGCATGATCGTGGTCATGCGCGTTTTATGGTTGCTGCACTGCTAAGCGAGATAGCTGAGTCTGTTCCCGTTTCAGCTGATGCTAAAACGCTTTTTAACGGCAATGAGCTTCTATCAGAAGCCCGGCTCCGAATGAGTTATGAGCAACAACGTTCTATTTTTTCCGATGCCATGACGCCTGATTATATAGCTCAATTCCACTATTGCTACAGGCATTTGAGTCAGGCTCTTGATAGCATGAACCAGTATCTGGAGTCTTATGATAACGACATAAGAATTTTATTTCTGTGGTTTTTGTTCTTCGAACTTCATGAATTTTATTCTTTTTGGGGTAAGGAGGGTGCTGATCCGTATATGGCAAGGCATAGAATGGATATGTTCATAAAACGTGTAAACGATCGCAGATATGGAGATGATAATCAGCCAGGTATTCTTGAACTCAAGCAGTCATTTAATAGTAAGGATCAGGTAGTCCGGTTATATACAGACTTTCAGCGGGCGTTTTTCTTAAGCCTGGATGAAAAGAGGCCGTTTAACTGGTTATAAGTTGCAGAGAATCTTTAAAATGAGCAATAAAGAAGGGGGAAACGGCGTGCACAGCATTGGTGGTAATGCTGGATTCTGAACTCTATGTTGGTCGCTATGCTAAAACGTTACTGTTCCAATATTGTTGTCAGTTCTCCCGTCAGTTCTCCCGTCAGTTCTCTCTCTATTTGGTTGTTCAGGGATATCTCTGGTTAAAAATATTGCTCGGATTGATGATGAATTCTCAAATCTCTGTAAGGGAGTGAATGAGAATATTCCGCACAGAACCACTGAAACTGGCTCTCGCTGTGGGTTTTTTGAGAACGTCCCTGACAACATGTTAAGTATCACTGCCGGGAAGGAACTTCACGGAGGCTTTGTTACCCAACGTCAGGTAGATTTCTTTTAACAGGCTTTCCCGTGACTCCTATTCAACCTTTACCTACTGCTCAGCCAGCCCCACGTTTGCAGGGGCTTTCACCTGATCAATGTGTTGGCAGGTATGGTAAATTCAGCGTGATAAAAGTGAAGTTGGAGGTGGTGCAGAGCTTCCTGCAGAACATAGTACTTCTTGAAAGGTTTGCTGCAGGTCGTGTTTACGACGGCGTTAACCAGAAAATAGCCGAATATTTATCGCTTCGGGATGTTGTTAGCTTAACCCATGTTAGTCCCGCCACATACAAAGAAGGGCTATTCCGGGATCGCTTGTTCACTGCGATACTGGTAGAGCGCTACTACACTGCTTCCCCAGAAGAACAAAGGTGTTACAGAGCATTCTCAAGCCCGTTTGACCAGCCTGCGCCGACCAGTCATTTGTCCCAATGGCTGCATCGTCATTTTACTAACGAGGATAGAGAGTGGGTCGAAGGGGATATTCTCAAGGTTAATGCTCTGTTTCGCTATCTGAGTAATCGATCAAATTCCAGAGGCTGTACTACATCTCTCTTTGAAGGTGAGCGCTGTATAGCTTGTGTCGCAGAACTCCCGGGTAACCGTTTCGTTACGGGGTTTAATTCATTGAAGCTCTGGATGCGTCATCCTCACGATTTTCATTGTACTCAGCATACGGGTATTGGATATGCGTGGGTGTCTGTCATTAAGCATCTTTCCAATGAAAAAGTAGCCGCTGGAACAGTAGGAGGGAGAGTTTTAATTTGGGATTTAACGACAAACACAAAAATTATGGGCAATCCCAAACATGACGATGGCGTGTGTGATCTCATACAGTTACAGGGCGAACGGTTAATGTCAGCGTGTGAAGCTGGCAGTCTGAAAGTCTGGGCTTTTAGCAAGCCAGGCACACTGCAGTGTCTAACGACTATTTTAACTGCTGCTGTTGCAGGAAAGCGTTGCAGCATACTGTCTCTGACGAATAACATTTTTGTCATGAATGCTGGTAATCGAATGCTGAATTTTTTTCAGTATTCGCCAGACACTGTAAAATTAAAGACTGTTTGTACCAGAGTAATTGATTCCGGAAGTCAGGAACCTGTCCAACAGATTACTTTCCTGGAAGCGCTCCCGAATGATCGGATTATTTCAGGAGGAAGATGGGGAAGGTTTCTTGTCTGGAATGTGAGTAAGCCAGAAGATGTGGTGATTGAAGCTTTGATAAAGTGCGCTAACGAAGGCTGTGTAATGTCAGTTAGAGGCCTTCAGGATGGACGATTGGTTGCGAGTTATGTCAGTGGGTGCCTGAAAGTCTGGGACCTTACTAAACCAGCTACAGAGCAATGTGTGGCAACCTTGAAACATGCTGAACAAGAAGATGAAAGGATAGTTTTTGTTAGTGCATTACAGCAGGGTGTAAGCATTGTTTCAGTGTCTGATAAGGGTGCCTTTAAAGAGTGGGACATGGATAGCGGCATTGAAGTTGGTAAACCCCTGACTTCAGAGCGTGAGATGTCATATTTTATGTGGTTCAAAAAACGCTTTCTTTGGTAGGGCGTGCCTTATCATTTCTTTGCCTTATTCTCGGTCAAACTCCTGAGAGCCTTCAGAAAAAGAGGTGGCGGTGAAATATTCGGAGAAGGTCAGGCTTTCTGAAGAGAAGGAGTGCCAGCTGCCTTTTTGGAGTGTTGCAAGTTCGCCGGCAGGTTTGTTGTGCGCGTCTAATTCCATTAACACCACAAAAGCCTGTGGGTGAAGTTCACTGACCAGTTCATTGGTGTCGGGCTGAAAACTGTCTTCTAAACTGTGCAGGGTAACATCATCAGGCAGTTTAACTGTGTATGGGGCTGGCTACGGCGTCTTGCATGATTTATATCTGGTAGATTTTTTTAGTGACAACTGGTGGTTTTTTAAGCCAGCTGAGGGCGTTATGGCCAGTCTCGGTGTGGCGGGTTTTTTGAATATTCTTTTTGAGAACGCCCCTGACAACATGTTAAGTATCACTGTCGGGAAGGAACTTCACGGAGGCTTTGTTACCCAACGTCAGGTAGATTTCTTTTAACAGGCGCTCCCCGTGACCCCTATTCAACCTTTATCTCTTGCTGCTCAGCCAGCCCCGCCTTTGCAAGGGTTTTCACTTGATCAAGATGCTGGCAGGTATGGTCAATTCAGCGTGATGAAAGTGAAGTTGGAGGTGGTGCAGAGCTTCCTGCAGAATACAGTACTTCTTGAAAGGTTTGCTGCAGGTCGTGTTTACGACGGCGTTAACAAGAAAATAGCCGAATATTTATCGCCTGGGGATGTTGTTAGCTTAACCCATGTTAATCAAGCCACATACAAAGAAGGGTTATTACGAGATCGCTTGTTCACTGCGATACTGGTAGAGCGCTACTACACTGCTTCCCCAGAAAAACAAGGGTGTTACAGAACATTCTCAAGCCCGTTTAACCAGCCTGCGCCGACCAGTCATTTGTCCCAATGGCTGCATCGTCATTTTACTAATGAGGATAGAGAGTGGGTCGAAGGGGATATTCTCAGGGTTAATGCTCTGTTTCGCTATCTGAGTAATCGATCAAATTCCAGAGGCTGTACTACATCTCTCTTTGAAAATGATGACTATAGGACTTGTTTCACAGTTCTCCCGGGTAACCGTCTGGTTACGGGGTTTAATTCATTGAAGCTCTGGATGCGCCAACCTCACGGTTTCCATTGTACTCAGCGTACGAATCTTAGATGCGCATGGTTCTCTGTCATCAAACATCTTTCCAGTGAAAAAGTAGCTGCTGGAACAGTTACAGGGAATGTTTTGATTTGGGACTTAACGACAAACAAAAAAATCACGGGTAATTGCAAACATGAAGATGGCGTGTGTGATCTCATACAGTTACAGGGCGAACGGTTAATGTCAGCTTGTGAAGCTGACAGTCTGAAAATCTGGTCTTTCGGCAAGCCAGGCACACTGCAGTGCCTGATGACTATTTCACCTGCTGCTTTTGCAGGAAAGCGCAGCAGCATACTGTCTCTGACGAATAACATTATTGTCATGAATGCTGCTAATCGAATGCTGAGGATTTTTCGGTATTCGGAAGACCCTGTAAAACTTAAGACAGTTTGTACCAGAACAATTAATTCCGGAAGTCAGGAACCTGTCCAGCATGTTGCCTTCCTGGAAGCGCTCCCGAATGATCAGGTGATTTCAGCAGGGGGATTGGGAGGGTTTCTTGTCTGGAATGTGAGTCAGCCAGAAGATGTGGTGATTGATGCTTCGATAAAGTGCACCAGCGAAGGCTGTTTAACGTCTGTTAGAGGCCTTCAGGATGGACGGCTGGTTTCGAGTGATTCCAGTGGGTTCCTGAAAGTCTGGGATCTCACTAAACCAGCTGAGAAGCAATGTATAGCAACCATGACACATGCTAAACAACAGAAAGATGAAACTGTAATTCTTGTCACTTCGTTACAGCAAGGCGTAACCATTGCTTCAATGTCTGACAAGAGTGCTCTTAAAGAGTGGGATATGGATAGCGGCATTGATGTTGGTAAAAACCTGATTGCAGGGTGTGGGAAGTCTGATTTTACGTGATTAAAAAAGCGACTTTTTGGGTAGGGGGTGCCTTATCATTTCTTTGGCTTATTCTCGGTCAGACTCCTGAGAGCCTTCAGAAAAAGAGGTGGCGGTGAAATATTCGGAGAAGGTCAGGTTTTCTGAAGTGAAGGAATGCCAACTGCCTTTTTGGAGTGTTGCAAGTTCGCCGGTAGGTTTGTTGTGCGCGTCTAATTCCATTAACACCACAAAAGCCTGTGGGTGAAGTTCACTGACCAGTTCATTGGTGTCGGGCTGAAAGCTGTCTTCTACATGCAAAAGGGTCACATCATCAGGCAGCGTAACTGTGACAGGGAAGACTAACTGCAGACTGGCGGTTTGCTGATGAATATAGGAACTCACCGGCCAACCCAAAGGTTGCTGGTCACAACTCAAATTCCGGGGTTTGAGGTTGCCAATAAATTTGCTGGTGGAAATGGGCAGAGTACCGCAACGATTCATCTGATAAGGGTCATTCAATGGTTGTTCCGGAAGGGAATAGCCATAGCAACCTCGCTCAGTAAACGGCAGCACCTCTTCCATCAGCTCTGCCCAGGCTGTTGTTAAGGGTGAAGCCAGCTGGGTATCAGGCACATAGCCCGATACCAGCTTTAACACTCCAGCCTGCTCAACCAGCGCCAGTGCGCGGCGCCCCTGATGTTGAATAACCAACTCCAGAGAGACACCAAGATTGGCAAACACCTGTCCTGCATCGGTTTGTTGAATCTCACCGGCACTGCGCAGTTGTTGTACCTCTGCAAAGCTTAATGCTTTGCCGGTGGCTGAGATATTGCCGTCTTTACTCAGGCAAACCTGCCGGGTTGTGAAGTGATCTGCAGGTTCCCTGCGCAGAGTCTGGGGCATAATGTCGGCAGTTGAATCAGTTAGCGAGAGCAGCTTTTACCGCGGCGATATTCTGCTGCATATGTTTAGGATTAATCGTTCCTAAAACAGCACTGGTCACGCCGGGGTGAGAAAACACAAAGTTCATGCTGGCCTGCACCGGGTCTTCACCCTCAATGCACAGGTGACCACTGGCCAAAGCCTTCTTAACAAGAATGGACTTATTGTGCTGATGTGCAAAGTCGAGAACGGTTTTTTCGCCTTGTTCATTCAGGTTCCAGGTGACCATGGCACAGTCGGACTTCTCCAGAGCCAGCAGACCACCATCAATTGTTTTGGTGGACATGCCGCTGGCACGAATCAGGCCTTCCCTTTTCAGGTCTTCCAGGACTTCCAGGCAACCATATTTGCGGATGACATCGACATCATTACCGTCGGAATGCACAAGCACCATATCGACACAGTCTGTGTTCAATCGTTGCAGACTGCGTTCAATGCTGGAGCGAATATGTTCAGGGGTGAAGTCAAAACGTGAAGCGCCGTTTTCAAACTCTTCGCCAACCTTGCTACAGATAACCCACTGGTCGCGCTGACCTTTTAACAGCCCGCCCAAACGTTGCTCGCTGGTGCCGTAAGCTGGTGCTGTATCCAGCAGGTTGATGCCCAGATCCCGGGCTTGAGACAGCAGGTTTAATGCCGCTTTGTCATCAGGGATTTTAAAAGCGGTCGGGTATTTCACCTGTTCATTCCGACCTATCTTTACGGTGCCGAAACCGACGGGGGAGATCATCAGACCGGTGTCAGCCACCGGGCGCAGCCAGTTATCCATACCAATTCCTCTTATTCGACAGCCTTTAAGCGACCTTCCCAGAAGGGTAGCGTGACCGGTGGCCGTGGCTGGTTCGGAGCACTGAAACCTTCGTTGCCGGAAGGTTTAATACCTTGCTCATGAAGGTTTTTAATAACTTCATCCGCCAGGTTCGGTGCCAGTGCCAGCTTGGTCGGCCAGGCGACCATGCCATTACGAACAGGTTTGCAGAAGGCGGCATCCGGACGCAGCAGTTTGCTCTGTTTGGGTTCTGCACGGTTTACTCGCAGAGTTCCCCAGCGGGCTTTGCTCAGGTCTGCCCAGGGTATCAGCTTGTTGAGTTCTTTCCGGGCAAGGGCAATCTGTTCGTCAGGTTCGCGCTTCACGCCGGATTCGGCCAGCTCTCCACCCATATACCAGACCCAGCGACCTTCTTTGGTCGGGTGGCTGGTGATTGTCAGTCGGGGAAGAATATCGGTGCTCACACAGTGGGCATACACAGGGTGGGGGAAGTCATGCTCCACCATTACCATATGCAGAGGGCGCAGCTGCATCGCCGGGGTGTCCAGCTGCCAGCGTTGCAGCAGGTCGGCCATACCTTCACCAGCGGTGAGTACAGTGTTTTTCGCTTTGATGGTATAGGTGCCGTCGTCACGCACCATTTCAATGCTGTCGATGGATTTATCATCGTTCAGTTTCAGGGTGGTGTTTTTATCCCAGTCCACATGAATGATGCGCTCTTCAAGCCCATCCACCAGCGCCCGTACAACAGACTCAACATCCAGTACGCTTTCATTCAGTTTATAGAGCTTGCCTTTAAAGGCTGGTGTGCGAAAAGCATCCGGAAGATCGTTTTTGGAAACGGCATCAACACGTCCGCGCAATGCTTTACTGCCGAAAAATGCGGCCATGCGCGAGCCAAAGCCGCCGGGTGTCCACATAAACTGATGGTCGGAGAGAATGCGTGCAGAGGTGAGATCAACTTCACCCACACCTTTAATAGAGTCCATCCAGCGGGCAGGCATTCCGGCAATACATTCGGACGCTTTGGTCAGATTGCCGGATAAAGCATATTTGATTCCACCGTGAATAATGCCCTGGGATTTAACCGTCTGACCGCCGCCAAGGGTTTGATTCTCCAGCAGCAGGGCACGGTAACCCATTAAATTCAGACGCCGAAACAGCCACAGCCCGGCGATACCACCGCCGATCACCGTAACATCGGCTTCGATGACATGGTTCATAATTGCCTGTCAGATAAAAAATTCAGCGATATATATAAGGGCGGAGGAGGTCAGATACAAGCAAAACAAAAGGCAGTATTGTCTGGAAGCAGAGAGATGACTATCAGCAAACTTGCCATAAAAGGCAGCTCTTACAGATAATAAGGTTCACACCAATCCATAAGCGGTTTCTGATGCCCAGGTTCCTTTACACCCTGATTTTTTACCTTGCACTGCCTCTTATAGTGCTGCGCCTGCTTTATCGGGCCTGGAAGGCGCCTGCTTATGCCCGCCGCTGGCATGAACGCTTCGGTTTTTTCAACAAACCAGTCTCTCAAAAGAAAGCTATTTGGGTACATACTGTCTCTGTGGGTGAATCCATTGCTGCCGCGCCTTTGGTTCGACAGTTGATGAAGGCCTTCCCCGAGCACCGTATGGTGGTCACCACCATGACCCCTACCGGCTCTGAGCAGGTGAAAAATCTTTATGGGGATACGGTGTTTCATGTGTATGCGCCCTATGATCTGCCGGGGGCGGTTCACCGTTTTCTGAACCGTATTCAGCCAGAGCTGGCCGTTATTATGGAGACGGAGCTCTGGCCCAATACGATTGCAGCCTGTCAACGGCGAGGTATTCCTGCATTACTCACCAATGCCCGGCTATCAGAACGTTCCGCCCGGGGCTATGGCAAAGCCGGTGGTCTGGCCAGAGACATGCTGCAGCAGTTGTCTGCCATTGCGGCTCAGGGTGAAGACGATGCCCGTCGTTTTATAAATCTTGGATTTCCAGAGCAGCGTATGCAGGTCACCGGCACTCTGAAATATGATCTGCAGGTGTCGGATACCCTAAAGGCTGAAGGTAAAGAACTGCGGCAGCAATGGTTGTCAGGGCGATCAGACAATAGTCGTATATTGATCGCAGCCAGTACTCATCGAGGTGAAGATGAACAGATAATCGAAGCTTTCCAGATACTACGAGCTGATAACCCTGAATTGTTGCTGATAGTGGTGCCCCGTCATCAGGAGCGTTTTGAAGAAGTGTTTCAGTTACTGAAAAAGTCCGGGTTAACAACTAAACGACGCAGCCTAAATGAGCCGGTCGACCCCAAGACTCACGTCATGATTGGCGATACCATGGGTGAACTGGTGCGCTTATTTGCGACGGCAGATCTGGCCTTTGTGGGCGGCAGTCTGGTGGAGCATGGCGGTCATAACCCTTTGGAACCTGCGGCGCTGGGTTTACCGGTGATCTGTGGCCCTCATGTATTTAATTTTGCTGATGTGACAGCCACCCTGAATGATGCGGGAGCACTGTTAGTGGTGAATAACTCTCAGGAACTGGCTGCGCAGGTGAAGGTTCTGCTGAGTGATCAACAGGCCTGGAATGCAGCCAGTAAGGCGGCGACACTGGTGATGGAGCAGAACAAGGGGGCGTTGGCGCGGCAGGTAGAGATAGCGCAATCCTTAATGAACTGGAAGGTTTGAGTTTTTATTGGTGCCGTATAAATAAATTGCATAAATAAATTACACAAATAAATTGTATAAACAAAAAGAGCCCTGATTGTTCAGGGCTCTTTTAATCAAAGCTGGTTTTATTCAGGCTTTTTCAGGCGGTGTAATTAATCTTATTACTTCCCTTTGCATATCGGGGTCAGTTCATCTGTCGCTTTACCATGCATCCAGGCGTTCAGGTCCTGCAGATCCTGAGGACTCAGGGTGCCAGCCATTTGCTTAAGCTTCAGGGTGTTTACAATAAAGTCGTAACGAGCATTAAGGTAATCACGCTGTGCTCCGTAGAGAACCTGCTGGACATTTAGTACATCGACAATATTACGGGTACCAACTTCGTAGCCACTTTCTGTGGCATCCAAAGCGCTGCGGGACGATACAATTGCCAGACAACGAGCATCAACACGTTCGACATCGGCACTGATTGTGTTAAACAGGTTTCGGGTGTTGGAGCTGACCTGACGCAAAGTCTGGTCATAGGTACGTTCGCTTTCCTGTAACCGGTAGCCGGATTCACGAACCTGGGAGCTTGTGCGGCCACCAGTGAAGATAGGGACATTAAGTTCCAGGCTATAAGCGGTGGTGTCACCTTTACCGAGTGGGTTGCCTGGAGTACCGGCACGCGCATAGTCAACATTGTGACCATAGGTCGCTTTCACATCCAGAGTAGGGGCATAGTCAGAGCGACTTGCTTTCAACTGTGCATGGGAAACATCAATGGATTTTCGGGACGCTTCCAGCTGCAGGTTCTGGGCAACGGAGGTTTTCACCCACTCTTCAGCAATCATGGGTTCAGGAGTAGCGACGGGCATGGTTTTGTCGAGCTTGGCCAGGTCACTCACTACGGTGTTAGTCAGTGTACGCAGGTTTTCAAGGGACACAGCTACCTGGTTTTTGGCCTGAATGCGTGTCACGCGAGCACCGTCATAGGCTGCACGAGCTTCAAGAACATCAGTTTCGGCAATCAGGCCGACTTCAAAACGCTGGCGGGTTTGTTCCAGTTGACGCTTGACCGCTGTTTCTTCTGCGATAGTCGTCGCTAAAGAGTCCTCTGCCCGCAGTACATTAAAATAGGCTTCAGCAACGCGCATGATCAGGTTCTGCTGCTCAATGGAAAAGCCGAGACGTGCCTGTTCGGTAATAGCTTCTGCTCGTTCCATGGTGAACCAGGATGACAGGTTGAACAGGGGCTGGGTAAGCTGGGCGCTCCATCCATGGCTGTTCCTTCCGGAGGTGTCACTGCCTGAAACTCCCTGCACACGTGTGTGAGTGTCAGTAGTGTGGGCATTGACACCAATTTGAGGTAACAGGGCCGAGCGGCTTTGGGGCAGGGCTTCTGCTGTTGCCATATAGGATGCCTGAGCTGTAGCCAGCTGTGCATCATTTTGTAGAGCCAGCTGGTAGACCTGCAGAAGGTCTGTCTGCTCTGACGCATAGATTGAGCTACTCAGAGAAAATGCCGCTACAGTCAAACCTGCAAGCAGTCGCTTTGGTGCCATTCTTTGCATTCCTATATCCATTGGTTGATCTTGCCTGGACGAATTAGCTGCCCTGATCGTATACAGCAGCATACTGGACGGGTTGCTTGTCTGTGTTAGCAGAGTTGTGAACAGGCCAACATAACACCAACACTTGAGTATTTTAAACAGATTTTTTTCAGCTGCCGAAGATCCTGTAAGTCGAGTTATACTCAAAGAACAGTTATAGGAAAAAATATGAACAGTAGTCGCTCACAGGCATATGACAAACATTGCACCTATAAAGCCCGGGAGGGACGTGCACGTTACCATGTGGATCTCGCCAGATTGCAATCACTGTGTGATACGAACTATTACCGGTTGCAGGGTCTGTTTCCCCAAAGGCTGCTTGAGGAACAGGGAACTTTGTCGCCGGAGTCCCGGAAACTGAAGCTTAACCTGAATGGACATGTCGCTCAGGCAGAGATGAAAGTCCAGGAGCAAACCCGCTATACAACTTTGTTATCACTGACATTTACTGTCCCATCTCAGGATTGGCTCCCCCTTCCGGACTTAATTGTCAGGATGTATCACGATGTACGTATGGCTGAGGTGATATCTGCCAGTCACTTTCGTAATCTGGAGGGGCGATACGAATATCCTAACCCGGCCATGCACCAGCCCGACGAGAAGCACCAGCTTAATAAGCAGCTGGCTCAATGGTTGGATCACTGCCTGGCTGCAGGTTATAGGTCTGATAGTGAGACCGAAAGGCTTATGTCAGGGTTTTCCGGAAATCCTTAATCTGTATTTTTGTTAAGTAGTAGACAGAATTGATTTTTGCTACCAACACTTTTTATGGTCACGTGGC
Source organism: Sansalvadorimonas sp. (assembly GCA_965221135.1). Classification (GTDB taxonomy): domain Bacteria; phylum Pseudomonadota; class Gammaproteobacteria; order Pseudomonadales; family Endozoicomonadaceae; genus Sansalvadorimonas. The sequence continues at coordinate 1,119,151 of CBDCRZ010000100.1, read as the reverse complement.
TTTAAGGTAGTTATTATATTTCCGGTCAGCTCTGCTGCATAATGACGTAGAACTTTTGGTCAGTTCATCAATAAGTAACTGATCAGGTTAAAGGTTTTTTTGGAAATGTTGGGTGATTTTGAGAAACCTATCACAACATAATACTCATGATGTTGTGTAATTAATAAACCAGGAATCTGGCAAATATTGTGCTTCAACGTCCTGTAAATTTGATCCAGTTAAGTGATCTTCACCTCTACGCCCAGAGCGACCGACGTCTTATGGGTATTGATACTCAGCAATCTTTTGCCGATGTCGTAGAGATGATGTGCACTCGTGAAAAAGATATCGATCACATTATTGTGACAGGAGATATCTCTCAGGACGACACGCTCGAATCCTATAGCTACTGCCATGATATTCTTTCGTCGCTTAATATCCCGTTTTCCTGGCTCAAGGGTAATCATGATGGATTGGCTGACTTGGGTTCAAAGCATTTCCCCCGTTGCTTTCCTGACCGCCTGTTGCTGAACCGGTGGGCGGTCCTGCTTCTGAATACAGATGCACCCGGTGAAGTGCACGGGGAGCTTTCCTGTGATGAACTCGACTATCTGGAAAGCCTGCTGGCTGACTTTAAGGAACGACCGGTTATGATCGCCATGCATCACCCTCCGGTCTCAGTGAACAGTCACTGGCTGGATGAAATCAGCCTGCGTGACGGTGGCCGGTTTATGCGCCTGCTGGAAAAATACCCCCAGGTGCAGAGCATTATCCACGGTCATACTCATCAGGATCTGGACGGTATTCATAAAGGGCTGCGTATTCTTGGCGTGCCTTCTACCTGTGTACAGTTCCTGCCAGAGGCTGAAGAGTTTACCGTTGATCATCTTCAGCCCGGTTATCGGCGCCTGCGTCTTTACCCCGATGGTGGTATTAAGACAGAAGTTTGCAGGCTTCCTGAACATGCGTGGCTGCCAGATCCCACACAGTCGGGATATTGACGGCTATTTCCCTTTCCCAAACCGAGTGAAAACAGTCTTTGAATCCTTATTCTGATTAGGTATGAATAGACCCTTACCCTGCTGTCTCTATTTCCTAAAGTTGAAGTTGAGACAAGTAGTACAAGGATCTGTAACAATGCCCCGCTCGACGATAGACTCTGAGAGTCTCGCCCCTGATGATGGCCTTCCGGAAGGTTTGGATTACCGTCGCAAAAAATCACAGCAGCAAAAATGCAAGCGTAAACGCGCCCGAAGTATTCGCAATGGAATAGAAAACTATTTCGAGAAGAAACAACTGAAAGAACAGTTGGGTGATGATTACGACGAAGATGATGATGATCTGCTGGATGATTCCGATGAGAGTGGGGATTATTACCACTGAAAAAACAATAACGCACGTAATAAAAAGCCCCGTACATTGTAATAGTGTGCGGGGCTTTTTATTAACCCTTACTAACTGTTTGGTTAATGACCAAAAGGGTTATCAATCAGATATTGCCACTGGCCGTCTTCATTCTGCTTAAGAACTTCCAGCGCGTTAAAGTTATGGTTTTCACCATCAATGGTGGCTTTCCAACCCAGGTTAACGAAGGATGTGTCTTTGCTGGTAAAGATGCTGCGTTTGGTTGGCTGCATCGTTTCGGCAATAGGCACAAATTGTTTTAACTCGGCTTTAATCGATTCCCGACCGCGAACTTCTTCGCCTGCTTCGTTAATGAATACAGCATCCTGATGATAAAGGTTAACCAGCGCATCCAGATCTTTTTTTAACAGGCAGATAGTAAACTGGCGATGAATCTCTTCGGGTAACATTTTTTTATTCTCTTATCAGGCTGATTAATATTATTCAGATGCCAAAATTGTTATCTGGTCTGTTTGCTTGATCAATATTTGACCGAGGGTGTAAGCCTGGATTGATCAGTCCACGATAAAAAAAGCTTTCCAGGCCGCCCAGCGTTCCCGGTCAAGTGGGTATTTGGGATGGTCGCAGGCACAAAGCAGCAGCCCGCGGCTGACAGTAATAGACTCTTCAAGCTGCAGCTCTTTCTTATAGGCCTCTTTGTGCTTGTCAGGAATAACGGCGGGTTCTTCAGACACCCACAGCTGTGCTGCACGCATCTGTGCCAGAAGAGGGTCTATGTTTGGGGTGTCAACCGAGTTTGGGACGCACAGGTAGAGCCCGTTGTTGGCAGAGTCTTCGGTATCGAAGTACACCCTGTGACCATCAATAATGCTGGCGGTAGTAGCAGTTTCAGGGGCTTCGGTAGTCATTGAAGTACTCATTGGTCGACCCTTTCTTTATTTTATGGATGTTCGGCAATCTAGAACCATGCTACCGAAATGACCTGCCCGCGAACACGGCTCAACTTGACTGTCTACAAGCCATGTCCGGCCAAAAACCTTTGGCACACGGTGTTAAAGATGTCTGGCTTTTCCGCATGCAGCCAATGGCCCACCCCCATCATCACTTTCAGGCTGGCTTTCGGGAAGTGCTGGGAGATGGTCGTTTTATGTTCTGTCAGCAGGTAATCAGACTCTCCGCCCTTCACAAACAGGATGGGGCCGTTGTATGTTCGGTTGGCCAGTTCGGGTGCACTGCGTACAGAATCATAGTTAGCGACAATGGCGGGAGCATTGATGCGCCAGGCAAAGCCATGCTCTTTGCGTTCCAGATTTTTAATCAGTAGCTGTCTTACAGATGGCATGTTGATATGGCGGGAAAACTGGGCGTCGGCCTCACTGCGGCTCTGAGCCAGCTCTGGCTGATAATCTTTCAGGGCATTCAGCACCGCGTCGTGGCGGTGTTCATAATCCACCGGAGCAATATCACCGGCGATAACAGCTTTGATGCGTTCTGGAGCTTCAACCGCCATCTGCATGGCAACCTTACCACCCATGGAGTGCCCCAGAAGGATCACTTCTTTGAGGTTCAGGCTGTCCAACAGCTGGAAGACATCATTCGCCATCGCCGGGTAGGTCATCAGCTCATCATGAAAGGAGCGGCCATGGTTGCGCAGGTCAACAGAGATCACCTCACGGCTTTCGGCAAAGTAACGGGACACTGGCGAGAGATTATCCATACTGCCCAGCAGGCCATGAATAATAACCAGAGGCAGTGCTTCACTCTCTGTTCCCTGGCGGCGGTAATTCAGTAATGTGTTGTTGCTCATTCGTTTCCCGGGATCAGCTCTTTTCTATGTTCTGTTTTTATATGTGTTTTACTGCATGACATATTAATCGGAACGCCTGGCGGAAAGCACAACAAACTTGCCATTGCTGGCTATGGAGTGACAGTTGCCAAACAGCTTTTTCAGTTTGGTGTGATAGCCCAGATGCCGGTTGCCGATAACGCGCAGTTCACCACCTTTCTTCAGAGCATTGCAGGACTGCTGGAACATACGCCAGGCAATATGGTCGCCTACAGTGTTGCCCTGATGGAACGGCGGGTTGCAAACGACAATGTTCACGGAGCGTGGTTCAAAACCGGTCAGGCAGTCGTTGGCGGTGAACTGTGCCCGGTCTTCCAGCCCATTGGCCTCCCATGAGTCTTTGGCGGAAGCGACAGACATAAAAGACTCATCCACAAAGTGCAGACGTGCTTCGGTATTCTGTTGGGCGATATGAATGCCCAGCGCGCCATTGCCGCAGCCCAGGTCGACAATATCAGCATCCTGTTGTGCAACAGGCAGATGTTCCAGAAAAAAACCTGTGCCGATATCCAGCTTCTGTCGTGAGAATACACCCGCATGATTCACCAGCTTCATACCATTGTGTTCAATGGTTCTGGGGTAGGGTGAGGGTGCAGGCGACAGGCTTTTATCCACAGTAGAGAAAATCAGTCGGGCTTTCTTCTTCGCCAGAGAGGTTGTGGTGGTGCCAAAGTGTTTCTCGAATAACTCCAGGGTGGAGCTGTGGATATGTTTTGCCATATCCGCTGCCACCAGCGTTGTGCCTTTTGGAACCAGCTGTCTCAGGGTATCCAGCTGTTCGGTGAGCAGGCAGGTGTTGTGGGGCAGCTTCATACAGATCACAGATGGTGCCTGTTGTGGTTGTTCTGTTGAAGGCAGCAGTGACAGGCCGCTGATATCAATATTGTTCAGACGGGCATTATGTTTCAGGCCACCATGGGTCAGCCAGGAGTTGCTCCAAACCACCGGTGAAAACTCTGCTAAACCAAGGCTAAGAGCGCCAAAGCTGTCGTTGATCACCAGGGTGTGGTCATCCTTGCTTAGAGCGTGCTCGGAAAAATGATGAAGAAGGTATTCATCCGCCGCGTCCCAGGCCCGCAGTGTTTCCCGCTGACGCACAGGGACACGCTCAAGATTCAGTGATGCCCCGGTCACAGGGTTGTTCAGACTTTCCATAATGATGTTTCAGCGAAGAGCCGGTAAAGAAAGGCCGGGATTGTTGCCCATCTGCTGATGGATGTCATCCCGGCCTGTGAATTTTGCTCATTCTCTCACCTGGTCTCGAAAAAGAGACGTCAGCTATTACTGAGCAGGGCATCAAAAGGCACAACCTGCACCTCTTCACCCTCAACTGCACCTGTGCTGTCTTCTGGCAGCACAATATAACAGTTGGCCATGTTCATGGAGCGCAGGATGCCAGAGCCCTGGCTGCCAGTGGTGACAACAATCGGATTGCCGCTGTCATTATTGGACAAAATACCGCGCTGGAACTCCTGTCGCCCAGGCGCTTTTCTGAGGCGGGTCCGGGTTGTGGCTTTCAGGGTGACTGTAGGTTGCACATTCTGACCAGACATCACCTTTAAAGCGTGGACAGCCAGCACATGCATGGTAATGGTGGCCGATACCGGGTTACCCGGCAGACCAAAGAATACACTGTTGGGAAGTTTGCCAAAGGCGAAGGGCTTGCCGGGTTTAATGGCCAGCTTCCAGAAACCGGTTTCGCCGATCTCATCCAGCAGTTCCTTAATAAAGTCCGCTTCACCGACGGACACACCGCCCGAGGTAATGACTGCATCGGCTTCAGTATCGGCCTGAATCAGAGCCTTGCGGATGGTGTCTTTATCGTCAGAGAGCTTTCCCAGATCAATCACTTCAAGACCCATGCGAGTCAGCATGCTGGTGACAACTATGCGGTTGCTGTCGTAAATGTCACCATGTCCGAGGGTTTCACCGGGCAGTTTAAGTTCGTCACCTGTTGAGAAAACAGCAACCTTTACCCGGCGAAAGACCTTCACTTCCGCTATGCCCAGAGACGCCAGCAGACCAAGGTCCTGAGGGCGCAGGGGGTGGCCGGGGGCGAATATAGCGCAGCCCTGGGTAATATCTTCACCGGCCAGACGAATGTTATTGCCCGGCTTCGCCTTGTCGAGAAAGCACACGCCAGCGGCTGTTTTTTCAGTGTTCTCCTGCATGACCACGGTGTCGGTGCCATCAGGGATTGCCGCTCCTGTCATAATGCGAATGCACTGGCCTTCAGGGCAGGTGCCTTCATAGGGATGCCCGGCAAAAGACTGGCCTGCCACAGTAAGCACAGCTTTATCTTCCAGATCTGCAGCTCGCAGAGCGTAGCCATCCATCGCTGAATTGTTATGGGGAGGCACATTCATCGGCGAGATGATATGGCTCGCCAGCACCCGGCCATCACACAGTCCCAGAGGCAGGGTTTCTGTTTCTTTAACGGGCTGGATGCTGTTGGTCAGGGTTTGCAGTGCGGTATCGAGGGACATCAATCCCGGTGCTGCGCAACAGTCAGACATGGGGCTCTCCTGAACAGGACTTCTTAACGGAACAGTTGTAACAGAAGCCTGCAGCCCTGGCCACTGCTTGAACAAGGTATAGCCTGCGTTATCCAGAGGGCGATAGCAGTCATTGTGTGATACGGAGGAGTGTTATAGATACTAACTTGATGGTTACTGAAAAATAGGCTTTTTACAGGCCAAATCAAGGAGAGAGGTAAAACCACTATTTGTTATACAAACTAAAGGAATGGATGTATGCAACGATTAAATCCCCAAGTGCCGGCACAGTCAGGTGCGAGCCCCGAAGGTCAGCCAGCAAACAAGAATGTGAAAGCAGGCGCGACAGCGGTTCAGAGCGTAAATTTTGCCAATGTCTATGCACTCAGGCACGCGGATAAGGATTTGGGGCGTTTGATGTTTTGCCCTGTTAAAGAGCATGGGCCAATTGCTGATGAGCGGTGCAAATTCACATGGAAGATTTCTACTACCTCCCCCTTGGTAAAAGTCCCTCCTTCTATTACCAGCAGCCCTGAAGATTTTTCACCTGCACCAGTCTTGGCTGACACCCTGGAATTTGTAAGTGTAACTAGGCCTCACGAGCTGGTTATGGAAGGGGAAGAAACGCCTTTAGACGTAAATGGAAGGTGCAAAAAGCTAATATCGGTGTTTAACGGGCAGGAACTCGATGTTCTGGAGAATCAGAAGGACGAGTTCGCGGCAGTCGTGGCACTTCTAAAGTCTGAAGGAATGATTCCTGAGGACGCAGATGTAAAGCTACCCGCTGACCTGGAACAACTTGGGGACACAGCAGCAGGGATCGCCGCCCAGCTGCATGACCAGGAGAACATAAAACAAATATTTTCTATGGGAGGCTGTTTTCTGAAGGTTGCGAATGACGTCCTTCGGTCCGGTCAACCCTCCAGGGTTTTTAACTTCATCGACCCGTTATCTGTAGTGCCGAGGGATCTTGCTGTTCAAGACCTGGAAGAAATCACATTCACTTCATATGGTCAGCGTATAGAAACACTTAAAAATGAGAGCGGAGAGACAACCGGTGTTGTTCAGAAAGATCCACCTGATGACGAGGACCCCTGTCACACCGAGTTTCGATTCATGCTCAGTGATGATAAGAAAACATGGTCATCCATCGAGTTTGTTAAGCGGGGCCGGGAAACATTCGTCGCAACGGCGATGGATCAGGGAGAAGCACAGTCCTGACGTCTATCGGCAATGCTGGGTTTGATGGTTAATTGAGAAGGTCCCCTGACACCTGCAACTCCCATCTATACTGCCCCGTTTCTGGCGTAGTGGCGGGTGGTGCTTGTGGGCAGGAGTGGGAGCGGTTTGACTCTGGGTGTTGCGTGGCTGGTGGTGGTACTGGTTTCTTCTGGGCTGGGTTTTGCATCGGGTACGCTTTCGGCCTCTGAGTGGGTGGTGGAGTTTGACCTTACTGCAGTGAACAGACCGGCTATCGCTTCTAATGACGCTCCTGATCGAAATCAGGGTGAGAATAAAATCCAGTTGATCGTGCCAGAAAAACAGGTGTTGGAGATACGCCAGCAGCATCTCCCTGAAGATGACTGGCCCTGGATACGTTTCACTACACCGTCTGGACAGAAGGGAATGGTGGCTGGAGAAAATGTGTTTCCCGCTGAACCTGTAGAGACGCAGGGTGGGCTTGTGGTATTTGAATTCCCGGCTGAACAGCTGTTGCTGGTCGACGGCCGAGATAAAACCACTCATCGCCACCTGAATGATTTGCCATTAATGGATTACAAAAACTCACTGCACCCCCAAACCGGCTTGCGCAGAAGTGGTGAGTACAGTCTCTGGGAAAATGGCCTGTTTATGGTGCCCATACTCTCGGCACTGTTGTTTCAAGCGATGCCCGACTACCACCACAGCTCTTTTTCGGCACCACTTATACATTCTACCGTGACGGGGCTGGGTGGTGCTTATCTCTACCTGACCCGTGACCAGCCATTTTGGAAGAGGGTTGCTGAAAGTTCAGACGCCGAAGGCTGGCTGGAGGTTGTGCTGCCTTTAATGACCATGGGATATGGCGTTTATGAGTTCCTGGACTCGGTGAAGAATCGCTCTATTCCGTTTGGCCTGCATAGCTCTGGCCTTATATTCTTTACCGGGCTTTTTGCTTCCGTGGGAAAGATTCACCTGTTGTCGGATGTGCTGGTATTGGAGCTTTCTTCTATTTTTCTATCTCTGAAAGATATGGATGTTCTGTTTCGATATGGTTTTGCTGCCAGTTTTCTGTTGATTCGTCTGGGGATTTTTGCTCCGGCCTATGTGAATTATCTCAGGGCACTCTGGAACGGTGAATCGAAGCATGATTCTTTCACGAATAAAGCGGTGGCTGCCGGTGGATTGTTATTCAATGGTTTGAATGTTTACTGGAGTGCGCTGATCCTTCGCAAAATATACCTGCAGTTTACCAGGGGTGGTCAGTAACGGGTTTTTAACAGATAGCGGTTAATAGATAGCTGTCTCGTCTGGGTAAACCGGAACAGAAGAAGAGGTCTTGTATACAGAGAGCTTGTGTATCCGGTGGTTTGACTATACTGACCGACCCTTTGTCACCGTGGCCAGGCTACCGGCTGATTACTGAATATGTCGACTCTTGATTTCAGACGTTTCTTTATATGCACTGTGCTTGCTTTGCTGAGTTGTCTATGGACATCAATGGGTTGGTGTACCAAGGCATCTTTAAGGAGTGAGGCCGGGCAGTATCCGCTGGTTGGGGCATCAGTGGGAGAAACACGAAAAAAGCCTGGGCGTGCTGTGGAACGTCGTGCTGTAGATCGCAAGGTGACCCATGATTACCATCTGCGTTCACACCGTTCATCCACAATCATAAATACACAATACAACAGTACCCGAATACCGGCTGATGTCCGCAGTACCGAGGGGAGCTATATGTTCTTTCAAGTGCCTACGGTGGAAAACCTGGTGCGCTATGAAATAAAAGGTCATGAATTTACACCTGGGACACTGCCGGACCGCTTCAATACCGGGGTTATAGGTAATAAAACAGGTCTGATAATTAGCCCTGTTCTGGAGCAGGATAACAATATCAAAGTTAAGGCGTACTGGCTTAATATCAACGTGGAAACCAATACCATTGAGAAAGTCTCAACGCGCACAGCAACCGGTAAAGTCTACTCTGCATTTACCCGCCCCCCTCCTGTTGATGCTCAATACTGTACTGCTCCCAGCCTGTATACGGAATATCTGAATAAACAGCAGGTGGGAAAGTGGCGGAAAAATCCCGGAAAAGCCCATAGTTATAAGTCCTGGCTTGGGGCTGAGTATTACGACCATGCCATATACCTTAATAATCAAACCGGAACTGCGCCGCTCAATCGATATCTTGAAGGCAATCCCCAGGGGCGGGTGATAGTGGTTTGTGATGACACTTATGGTGCAGTACCTATGGATGAAGCCCTGGTTGTGGATCAGGGCGGTCGCGTACATATGGTTGGTTGGCGTTTCAGCGAGCAGGACGGTGGTTCAGGTAGTGGTTCAGGTAGCAGTACTGGAGAACTCCGGGGGGGCGAGCCATCCAGTTTGAATGGCTCGGATTTGAATAAGTATGTCTCAACAGTGCTTTCCCAGGACGATCTTTCCGAAAGTGCTCTTAGTGAAAACACTCCCCAGGAATATTCCAAAGCAGGTCTTTCTGTAAGCCCTGAACTTATGAGGGAGGGTAGTGCCATTTTCTGCACCGGAGGCAGCCGGTGCACACTGGAAAATTTTAATATAACCAGCCCTGAGGGGAGTGATATACCAGACTCTGTCAACAACCTGTTTCTACGGGCTAGCAGGTCATCGGGGCAGATGTTGAACAACCAGTTCAGTCTTCCTGAAAATGTGACATTGGCCAGAGGTGACGGTGAGTCGATGCTTTTCAAAGGGAATGAAGTGTTAACCGGACACAAGCTTGTTATGAAAAAAATCTATGGTAACTGTCATATGCATGTAGGCTGTAATGGTGTTGAACCCTGCCTGGTCAACAGCCCGGAGTGTTCGGCTAAAGCGTCCTATTGCAGAACCGGGGCTGTCAACCAGCTTCAATGCATACAACCTTCTCCACCGGCAAACTTACCTGCTCCCTCCACGACGATAGGAACCGCTGTTGGCGGAGCGACGGTTACGAAGATTCTCTGTAGCTCATACGGGGCTTTATGCCCGTTACCATCAGCCACTGCGACTATGATTGTTCCCCAGGTAAGCAATATTGCGGCTATCGCAACTGTTGGAGCCCTGGCCGGAGGGGCGTTGCTTTTAGCGCTGGAAGAGACTGTGCGCTATCAGTTTGGTTGGGGACCTACATTAATCCATCTGTGTAATAACCTGATGGGCCCGTGCCATTTATACTGCCAGAGAGGAAGAGGAAGTAGCACGAGAATGAAATATGATTCTGAATTCAAAAGCCCCATTCATGGGGCTGGACAGCAGCCATGCGTGGTTCAGATGGAGTCGGTGAAAGTGGATCCCTCTGAAGGGAAGGCGGCTGAGGTGGTTGAAAATTAACCTGTTGCCAGACTAAATCTGCGCTCAGGTCAGCCCCGAAAAAAATCAGGAAACCAGTCATTCTCACGATAGAGCGCTCTTGTGATAGAGCGCTCTTGTGATAGATAGCAGCATCAGGGAATAGCGTTGTGGCAGAAGGACAGCACAAAGTCAGCCACCTGCTGGGGGTTATTAATATCCAATTGCGGCAGTGTGATGGTCTTGCCCGTTTCGGTGTCGCACTGATCCCAGCACAGGGCAATAATGTTTTGGTCTTCTGTGTGAAGGAGCGGGCGGTCAAAGTCGCTACGGTGCAGTTCAATCTTGGGCAGATCAGCGCCCCGAAAGCCCTCTACAAGAATTATATCCAGACGACTATGGTCGAGAAGCGACAGTTGATCTTCCAGTGTTGGGTCTTCTTTCGGCCTCTCCGTCACACAAATTGCCCGGCCCGGTGTACTCAGCAGTAACTGCGAAGCACCGGCGTGACGCAGGCGATAGCTGTCTTTCCCGGGTTTATCCGGCTCAATCTCATGGTGGGAGGCTTTAATCAGCCCTATACGGAGACCAGCATCCGCCAGCAGAGGGATAACTTTTTCCAGCAGGGTAGTTTTCCCGGTTCCGCTGAAGGCAGCGAAACCGAGAAGTGGCAGGGAGCTTATCATTGTAAAACGACCATTCCTTCAAAAACTATTGGGTTGTATGACAGCCCGTTAAGAGCAGCCCCTTGAATAGAGAGCATATAAGGGGCTTTTTTATGGGCCAGGGAGCCAGAATCGGTTGCGGAACTTGAGGAAGTTTCCGTTGTCTCATCTTAATAATACAGACAAATAAAGGAGTATTGTCATCATGAAGAGCGAACATTGCAAAGGAGGGTATTCATCCCCACATTTGTTGGATGGTCACTCCCCACGCCCAGCCCAAAAAAAGCGTAGAAAAGGTAGAAACGATTGGGGTGTCATTCCGACAGGTCGTTTTTCACCAGATCATTCACCTGATTCCTCACCCGAGATACCCCGTTCCGAAAAAAAGCTGTCTTCGAAAGAGCGTAGAGCCCATGGACATTATTTGAAAGGGGGGGGATTCCTTGGCCGGCAAATCTATTTGGAACACGAAGAACCTGTTTCCGCACAGAAGTCAGCTGAGAGTAGTAAATCTCAGCAGCTATTTGATGATTTTTGGAAAAAACTTTCATGTGTAAATGGCACATATGAAAAGCTCTCAGAAGCAGAGCTTGAGAAGGCAAAATACGTTTTTTCCAGGGCAGTGTTTCACTATGAACAAAGCATATGCATAGACTTATCAAAGCTTTCTTTTACTGATCTGCTATGCCCGGAGCGCACCCTGCCCAAAAGCGTTGCTCAGTGTGAGGACAATACATTGCAAAGAGCAAGCGACAGTCTGTGTGGAAAAATTCGTACAAGGTTTACTGGTTCTTATTTGTCCACTCCGAGAACGATACAATTAGAACAAATAGGAAATAAATTGATTGAATGCGCAGACGCTATGTCTGATATGCGTCGCATGCTTCCTTTTCTGGCAAGGTTAGGTGCAACCATAGAGCAAAAGCTTCAACGCCCTGTGCCTCCGGTTTTGCAGGAGCAAGAGAAGTACGGCATCAAGGTTGTATCGAAGGGTATAACCAGACGTGAGCGTCTATCTAATTATTCAAGCTATCCTTTTTGTGCGCATCAGGAATATAAGTTTCTCAAAACAACGTCCGAGGCAGCAGACTCTGTACCGAAGCTGCCGGATGTCATGTGCGAAGCACTGGAGGAACTTTCAGGAAACGGCTTTTCCCCCTGCGCTGCACCAACCTTTCTGGGCTATCTAATACCAGAATTTGCCAATGAATGGGCTCGGGAGAATGGTTTGATCGATCACAACTGTGCTTTGAACTTCTCCCATGGCAACCATACCCACGTAATGCAGGGAGCCTATCTGTCCGGTCGCTGTATGGACAAAGAAACATTGAAAAACATAGTGGATTATAAAAAGTGGGACTTTATTTTGGACTCTAACTGTTTCCAGGATGTAGGAGTTTATAGTTGCAATATGCAAGATGACAGTTTAAAGGTCAGTGGTCTCAACTTATCTCTTCAGGCCCACTCTCCCAATTGTATTTATGAAAAACTATTAACAGGGCAACTGTCTGAAGCGGTTGGTGAGTTGTCTCGTGCCTCTGATATAGAGGGTTACCTTCCCTATCTTTCCAATAAGCTTGATAAGCCTTCTCTGACCCAGGATGACCTCACTGAGATGGCTCGGAACTTAGAGATTCTGGAAAACTACACGGCCTGCATGGCGGTGAAAGATCGGCAGGAAATCCGTGCCTCTGTGGACTTTTATGTTAGTGATGCAGATCTTGATGTCGGGAGCATGGGAGATTTCAGGGACTCTGGAGATCGTGGAAGGTCAGTTGTAGCAACAGCTACACGGTTTTACAGTCAAGGAAGGAAAATGTTGGGCTATCGCGAAGAGCGCCTGCCCAGCGCTGCTGGAAAGGTACGAGTGACAAAAGCGTTTGAAATTAATAACGTTGAAGATATAGGAAAGGGCTGTGCCTTTGTTGTGTTACCCGAAAATACAACGAATCTGGTTATCCCTGAACATGCTCGGCGCTTTTTTCCGCAATACGAGCAAAACCAGAAATAAAACTGAAGCCTCAGGAACGGGCCTGCCAAAGGCCTTGAACCAGAGAGGCACAGAGAAGAGCTATTTAGCTATTTAGCTATTTAGCTATTTACTTAAAAGCATAAGCATAAGCTCTTAATTAACAGCTTTTACTTTTCCTCTGTGATCTCTGTGCCTCTGTGGTTCAATTCAAGGCTTTTAGTTTAAAGGCTATTCCTTAGCCAAGGTTAGCCACCAATAATAGACAAATTGGTGGTAGCACCAGTCATACCCTGATCTAAAAAGTGGCGATCATCCTTCAGGCTCAACAACTCCTGCATACGGTTGATCAGCAGATCCTGCTGGTCGTCGTTTTGCAGCAGGTGACGAAGGCTGTAACCATGCTCTGCAAACAGACACAACTGTAGTTCACCCTGACTGTTAATCCGCAGTCGGTTGCAGTTGGTACAGAAGTCTTTGGAGTAGGGCATGATCAGGCCGATGCGGCCCTGGTAATCCGGATGGGTAAACTCCAGCGCCGGGCCTGCATTCTCGCCGCGAATCATCTGGGTCCAGCCTTTGTTTAACAGGCTCTGGCGAACAACTTCACCGGACATATGATGCTTGCGGAAGAAGTCGTTGCCGTCACCGGTTTCCATCAGCTCGATCAGGCGTACGGTTATGGGCTGGTCTTTAATCCAGTTCAGGAAACGGTCCAGCTCCCGGTCGTTGATATTTTTCATCAACACCGTATTCACCTTGATGGACGGCAGCCCGGCCTTAAAGCCCAGATCAATACCCTTCAGGATTTCATCCAGCCGGTTATGGCCGGTGATACGGTGGAACATGTCCGGCTCAAGGCTGTCGATGCTGACATTGAGATGGGTCATGCCTGCATCAATCCAGCGCTCGATACGACGGTCCATCTTGTAACCGTTGGTGGTCATGGCGACGGTGTTGATACCGGGCACACTGCTGATGGTACTGAGAATGTCGTAGAAATCGCTGCGCAGGGTAGGTTCCCCGCCACTAATGCGAATCTTGTTAGTGCCCATGCGGGCAAATGCAGACACTATACGACGAATCTCGTCCACGCTGATAGCAGTCTCATGTTGTGTATCGCCGCAGCCGTCGGGAAGACAGTACTGACAACGAAAGTTACACAGGTCTGTGATAGACAGCCTGAGATAGGGGAAACTTCGCCCCTGACGGTCTTGTAATTGAGTCACTGAACACCTTTCCAAAAAATACGGGAGGCTGCAGGATTTCTCGCTGCAACCCGGTGGTGGCTTCACCACGGCGAATCGTCCATGTCGTGCATATAGATAGCGACGGGTTAGGAGGACACGCTCGGCGCTCGATTTGTGTATGGCATGCATGCCTACGCAAAACTATTTTACTGACTCACTGTAGAAGCTTTCAGTCAATAACATCGACGGAGTGCTTAAGCTGGAAGTCAGCGTGGGATAATATCAGGAACCCTCTTATACCTTAAACAGGGAGCCTTAAACAGATTGGCAAATACTATAGATAAAGTGTTGCAGCAAACTAACGATACCGGCGTGCTACATCCCGTATTTCCTGCACAATCGCACGCAGACCATTACCACGAGAGGGACTGAGGTGATTGGTAAGTTCAAGCCTGGTAAATAACTCTTCGACGGGAGCATTCAAAATAGCAGTCGGTGACTGACTATTCAGGCAGGTCATAATAATGACAATCAGCCCTTTGATAACACGGGAGTCACTGTCCAGGGCGAAGTGCAGGCTGTTGCTCTGGGTGTCGTGGTGGGCATGGAGCCAGACCACACTTTCACAGCCATGCAGGCGGGCATCATCCTGGCGTTGTTGCTCTGATAAGGGAGGCAGCTGTTTGGACAGCAGCATAATCTGCCGGTAGCGGTCCTGCCAGTTGCGGCAGCTCAGCAGCTGTTCTTCCAGCCTGTTGAGGTTGTCATGGCTGTAGGTCGGGTATCCGGCAAACAGTGTTGGCAGGTCTGTTTGTTCGACGTGTGTCGTGTGCTCGATGGCCTTGCGGGTGTTGTCTGCATCCTGGTTCTGATATTCCTGTACGACCTGCTTCAGGGCTTTGACCAGAGATTCGATATCAGACTGAGTGTTGTAGCAACCAAGAGAGGCGCGCACTGTACCGGAAAGCCCCAGAGCCTCCATCAAAGGCATAGCGCAGTGATGGCCGGTTCTTACGGCAATACCCTGTTGGTCCAGAAGTACGCCGATGTCCTGATTATGCAGACCATCAATCACAAAGGAGACTACAGCTGTTTTCTCCCGGGCGGTGCCAATCAGTGTCAGGCCGGGAATGGTGACCAAAGCCTGCTCCAGCTGTTCCCGTAATTGCTGTTCATGGCGCTGCAGTTCAGGGCGGTTCTGCTGTTGCAGAAAGGTAATAGCTTCCGCCAGACCAATCACCCCGGCGATATTGGGAGTACCTGCCTCAAAACGAAACGGTGGCTGATTAAAGGTGGTGCCGGAGAAGCTCACCCGCTCAATCATTTCACCACCTGTCTGCCAGGGTGGCATGGCCTGCAGAAGATCCAGACGTCCATAAAGTACGCCAATACCTGTTGGCCCATAGACTTTGTGACCGGAGAACACATAGAAGTCACAGCCCAGTTCCTGCACATCCACCGGGAAGTGAGCCACAGCCTGCGCGCCATCAATAATAGTGGTGGCACCTTTAGCCTTCGCTGCGGTAATCATCTCTTTGACCGGATTCACGGTTCCCAGCGCATTGGAGACATGGGTGACTGACAGTAGTTTCGTTTTGGTACTTAACAGCTGTTGGAATGCCAGCTGGTCCAGCTCTCCATTGTCGGTCAGGGGAATCACCCGAATCACTGCACCCGTCTGCTCGGCCAGTTGTTGCCAGGGCACGATGTTGGCGTGGTGGTCCATGGTTGAGAGGATGATCTCATCGCCGGCTTTCAGGTTTGCATGGCCCCAGCTGTGAGCCAGCAGGTTCAGGGCTTCGGTGGCACCCCGGGTCCAGATTATCTCTTCGCACTTTTGCGCATTCATAAAGGTGCGCACGGTTTCCCTGGCTTCTTCAAAGGCATGGGTGGCTCTGGCACTCAGGGCATGGGAGGCGCGGTGCACATTGGCATTGGCACGGGTGTAATAATCGCTGACAGCATCAATCACTGCCCTGGGCTTCTGGGTTGTGGCGGCATTGTCCAGCCAGACCAGCGGATGACCGTGGGCGCTTTCAGTCAAAATAGGAAACTGTGAGTGCAGATCAGCTGTCATGAGTGGCTTATATGTTGGGCTTCGAAGGCGATGGCGGGGATAATATCAGAGTGAAAGGAATTATGGTGCGCGTCTGACACCAAAAAGAGTTTCGCCGAATAATCTGACCAGCCTGAGCCTTGTTTATACCCACCTTGTTTATTTCAGGCCGGTAGGCCACGATAGCGCTGGACTTTTTGGCCTGTGTTCATTGGGCTATGGAAAGATTGTGCGCTTTGCAGAAATTCAGACGTTTTTCTGCAGAAGTAGAAGGATTGTTCTGTGATTCGTGTTCAGACAGAAGACTTTGATGTGGCTGCTGAGTATCAGGCCTTAAGTAACTCGTCGGCCTCTGGTGCAGTGGTAATGTTCAGCGGCCTGGTACGGGATATGAACCTGGGCGATACCGTAGGCGGCTTGTTTCTCGAGCACTACCCCGGAATGACCGAAAAATCTCTGCAATCTATTGTTGATGAGGCCTGTGTACGCTGGCCTCTTGATAGTGTGCGCCTGATTCATCGCGTCGGCCAAATGCATCCGGGTGACCAGATTGTGTTTGTAGGAGTCTCCAGCGCACACCGCAAGGCTGCTTTTGAAGGCTGTGAATTCCTGATGGATTACCTGAAAACCCAGGCACCTTTCTGGAAACGGGAAAGCACCAGTGAAGGCGACCGTTGGGTGGATGCCCGCGACACAGATAAGGCTGCGGTAAAACGCTGGGAAACCACCGAGTAATCCTTCTGATTTAATGCAAGAGAGCTTTATGTTTCGTAGTTTTGCAGCACTGGCTCTGGTGCTTGTCTCGACACTTCTTCCTGCCGGTGTATCCGCTGCACAAGCTCAGACACTTCGTGTGGCTGTAGCCTCTAATTTTCAAGGTGTAGTGAAAGAGCTGGCGGCCCGTTTTCAGCAGGAAACCGGTAATAAGGTGACTGTGTCGTACGGCTCGACGGGCACTCTTTATAACCAGATTACCCATGGTGCGCCTTTTGACGTGTTCCTGTCTGCTGACCAGCGTCGCCCGGCATTGCTGGCAAAGAATAATCTGACTGATGGTGAACCTCAGCCTTATGCTTACGGTCGACTGGTGTTTTGGCAGCCGGGTAATCCACAACCGACTTACGAATCAATAAAGGGCTGGAGTGGTCGCCTGGCTATCGCTAACCCGAAAACCGCACCCTATGGTTTGGCTGCGGAGCAGGTGATGGAGAGTATGGGTGTCTGGCGGCAGAAACAGTCGCAATTGGTGAGAGGCGCCAATATTCTGCAAGCCTGGCAATTTGTCTCGACGGGCAGTGCCAAGGCGGGTTTTGTAGCGCTGTCGCAATTGAAATCGGACAAAGTAAAGAATGGTTACCTTGTGATTGATAAGAATCTCTACCAGCCTATTCGTCAGGATGCGGTCGTACTGGCTCACAGTAGGCACAAGGCAGTGGCCCATCAGTTTGTTGACTTTCTGCGGGCTAAAGAGCAACAGCAGAAGATAGAGGATTTAGGATATTTCCCCGTTACAACTGCATTCTCATCTGCGCAAGAGTAGTAAATTCATCCGTGCCGGTAAGGGATTATTTATGATGAAATGGCTTATGACGAAAGGGCAGGCATGACAGGAACGGTTGCACAGGCAATACTTGTGACGTTGCAGCTGGCAGGGCTGACGACACTGGTTTTATTCATTCTGGGTGTGCCCCTGGCCTGGAAGCTGGCAAATATGCGCAGCCGCTTTCGGCCAGTTCTGGAAGCCTTTGTTGGCCTGCCGATGGTGCTTCCGCCAACAGTGCTGGGTTTTTATCTGCTGGTGGCCTTTTCGCCCCAGAGCCTGCCGGGGCAATTCTGGCAGGATATGACCGGCACAACACTGGCCTTTAGTTTCTCCGGGTTGGTGCTGGCCTCAGTGATCTATTCATTGCCATTCGTCGTGCAGCCTCTGCAGCGAGCTTTTGAGCAGTTGGATATGGGGTTGCTGGAAGCTGCGGCTACTCTCGGCGCACCTCCTCTTGATCGATTCTTGACGATTGTTCTCCCCCAAACCGTTCGCCCTTTGATTCTTGCTGCCTGTCTTGGCTTTGCTCACACCGTTGGTGAGTTCGGTGTGGTGCTGATGATTGGCGGTAATATCCCAGGGGAAACCCAGGTGTTGTCTATTGCCCTTTACGATGCCGTAGAGACTCAGGACTTTGCTACTGCCCACAGTATTGCCCTTGGCTTGCTGGCCTTCGCACTGGTGCTGCTGGTCAGCATTTACAGCTTTGGTGGTTCTGCTGTCAGGAGGGCACGCTGATGCTGGAAGTGGATATTCATTACTCACGTCCGGGCTTTCAGTTGCAGGTCAGTGAACAGTTCTCCCTTGATGGGGTCACTGGCGTTATGGGGGCATCGGGTTGCGGGAAAACGACACTGTTACGCTGTATCGCCGGGTTGGAACAGCAGGTGCAAGGTTCGGTACGCTTTCAGGGTGGGCTGTGGCAGAGCGGCGTTGATGTTAAAGGTTTTGTTCCACCGGAAAAGCGGGGCGTTGGTTATATCTTTCAGGACGGTCGGCTGTTCCCCCATCTCTGTGTGAAAGGCAACCTGCTGTATGGCGGCTCTCGCCAGAAGAGGCATGGTGATCGCAAAGGTCCGTCGCTGGATGATGTGGTGGACTGGCTCGGCATCAGTGATCTTTTGCCTCGGGCTGTCACCAGTCTTTCCGGTGGTCAACGACAACGTGTGGCTATTGGCCGGGCGCTGATCAGTGCCCCGCGACTGTTATTAATGGACGAACCTATGGCAGCCCTGGACTGGGCTTCCCGCACCAGCATCATGCCCCAGCTTCGAAATATTAATCGGGATTTTGGCGTGCCGGTGATCTTTGTCAGCCATGACCGTGAGGAGATGGCACGCCTCTCTGATGAGTTAATGGTGATGGATAATGGGTTGATCAAAGAGCGTGGCCGCACTCACCAACTGTTGAATCGTGCCGAAGGCTTGCTGGCGGATGATCATGCAATGTCGGTGTTGAAGGCTGAAGTCACCCATGTGGACACTGGTTATGGCGTCACCGATGTGACAGTTGATGGCCGGGCGCTGGTGGTGAATCAGGATAATCTTCAGCTCGGTCAGCAGGTGCGTTTAGTCGTGCCTGCCGCTGAGGTCAGCCTTTGCCTGGACCCGGTAGAACGTATCAGTGTGCAGAACAGAGTGCTGACTAAGCTCACCGAGATACGTGATATTGATGATCATCATGCGCTGGTGGTGCTCACTCTTGAAGAGCAGAAACTGTTGGCGTTGATTACCCGTCGCTCCCGTCATCGATTGGATTTAACGGTGGGCATGACTGTTTATGCTCACTTTAAGGCCGCTTGCCTGGAGGTTATGTAGTGGTCAGTTGGTATCCATACTCTCTGTTTGTGCTTGCTGTTCATCGTACATTTTCATACACCCGTGAAGTATCATCGTGACGACGATCTGATTAAGGGCGAGCAAAGGATTTCGGCCAGATCTCCTTGTGCCGAGATTCGCGCATTGCATCTGTTGTTCTTGCGAACCTTCGACTTTTTGACGTGTCCCATCACAGATATACCCATGATCGGTCAGAGCTTTCAGGACACTATCGCTATAACAGGTGACTCTCAGGTTCTCTGGCAGATGAGGGTACACATTCGGGTTTACTATTGCCTGCCTCAT
The DNA here is from genome assembly GCA_965221135.1 of Sansalvadorimonas sp. Taxonomy (GTDB): domain Bacteria; phylum Pseudomonadota; class Gammaproteobacteria; order Pseudomonadales; family Endozoicomonadaceae; genus Sansalvadorimonas. Next base: position 1,099,411 of record CBDCRZ010000100.1, on the reverse strand, counting down.
ATCACTGACATAGGGGGCTGTGACGTTATCCATCCAGTGGCGCATCTCTTTCACTGCCTGGGTATAAACCCCGTTTTCAGTGATCAATTTCTCGCAGGTTTTTTTGTCCAAATCGAACGCATGGCTGAATAAGGTGCTCAGAAATTGCAGAATATAGGGCTCGAAATCATACTCAGAGCGCACTTGTGTCATCTCTTCTTCTGTCTCTGCCTGCTCCAGTGCCGAATTAAAACGATCACCCCAGAGTATTACGACACCCCAGGTGGTTCGTGCCAGCTCCAACAGGCGAACACGGTTCACTTCGACAGGGTCATCGGGGTTAATGTTTATAGGGCTTAACCTTGATGAAAGAAGGTAGTTCGGATTGAACTCATGGCAGGGGTAGGCATCACCATGATCCCGTAAACCTGTTGCGCCAACATTGGGGTAACGGGAGGTTTTTCTCCACTCATCAATAACACCCAACGCAGGCAAAGGAGCAAGCTCTGCCAGAAAATGATAGGCTCGCCCGGTTTCTTTATCGTGGTAAGCAGACAGGATGTCTGGCCCGTTAATTCCCATTCGCCACAGCTTGCCCCAGTCATGAACACAGCACATCATCTTTTCTGCTGCTTTTTCAGGCGACAGTTGTAAATCATTGATGTAAACATCATAAGGTTGATCAGCCGGTGTTGAGAAATGCATGGCCAGAGGTTTTGGCTTAAACCCTGTGTTTTCCACAAGCTTCTTTCGTCGTTCCCCGTTTAAACCCAATGAGTCGATGTGGCAGCGATAAAGCCCCCTGGGCTCAGGGCAAGTGCTGGTTAGTTCCATCGCCTTGCTTTGTCCATAAAGGTATTGAATACGGGCGAACTGACGCCGGAAATCTTTTTCCGATTCACTGGCAGACTGAACTTTTACATATTCGTTGGAGAATGCTTCTTTTTTGATGAGGGTGCGGCCTGATAATCCGTCAGGATTTTCTATCACCTGTCGGCAAGTCGGTGACAGACGGCCTTGAACGTCGGCGAGATGATCTTTCTTTGGAAAATCGTTCTCAGGAGGGCAGGGGCACAGGTGCAGAGCCGCAGACAGAAGCGTGTTACAGTTCAGGACTTCATGGAATAAGGTGTTATTAGGGTGCACTGGTTGTTGGAATAGCCATTTTCTGGCAAAAGAGGTATCGGGTGATTCCAACCAGTGTTTCAGCAAAGCCCTGACGTGCTCAGGATTCGCCTGCTCCAGAAAAACTGCAATCAATATATGTTTGTTATGGCCGGACTTAAACAGAATGTCTTCTATAGTTTCCCGCCCTTCCTTTCTGCTCAGAGTGCCCATATCGAAGCTGATTGTGCGCTGCTCCATGTGTTTGGGGCTAAGAATAGAATCGCACCACTCTGGTCGTAATACCCTGACCGTATCAGGTAAACGCATCACTTCCTTTTTTATTTCTTTATCTTTATAAGGCTGCCAGGCGATCAGTCGATCCATGATGTCAATGAATCCATCCTGAGTAGAAATATCATCGTCTTTTTGCAGGGGAATGATTGTTTTTAAAAAAAGATAGTTAGCCTCATCCTGGGGGGTATAACGTAGTTTGCCCTGAAGCATCAGGTAAGCCATCACAGAGAACTCGGTTCGGCTAAGTTCCTGAGGTTTTTTTACACCCAGTTCAGTGATGTTGAAACCTGATATCAGAGATACAAGGTGAGGCATAAGACCCATGCATAATTGGCACCCCAAAAGGACATCGGTATCCTTATACCACTTGGTACGGCTGGCTGTGCAGATGCCCTGAAGCCACTGTTTTACAAACTCAACCTGATCACCTTTGCTCATCTGCCTGATCGATAAAACTTGTTTATCAGGATTAAACTCCCGGGACATCTTTGTTATATGTTTTATGAATGATTGATAGTGCAACTCTCTTGCTGAATGCTGGTCATGTGAAGATGTATTTTGAAAATCATCTTCCAATGTTCTTAGAACATGAGAGCAGCCGGACAGGCAGGCTGCGAAAGCCAAGAGTTGACGTGGATGTTGACTGTATTCTAAATGGTCTGGAGTCGTACCATTAACAATACAATGCTCCCATAGGTAAACGAACGCACAGTAATACAGCGCGACGTCCTCATCGAGACATCTAAGGCGAATAAATGCCGGTGGTGTGATGAGTTTGCATAGTTTTGGTAGAACGTTTGCGGGTTCACCGGCAGGCCAGTTGATTGAAGACAGTTCCAGAGGAGAGAGTCTCAATAGGTCTTCTGGCCACTTCTCCAGGGCGTATGCCACAGCTTGTGGGCTTTCTTGAAACAGTAGCCATTTCGAAAAAAAGAAGTTGGCAGCTGGACTCTTTGGACTGAGGTTTCCTATCAACTTTGCCAGTAACTTATAGGGAAATGTTTCAGGGAGCCTTTCGATATATTGCGTGTCACAGCCAAAGCCGTTATCAACCATCCAGCATAGGTAGTCATGCTGTTCTTTATTAAGAGAAGTGATGATTTCCAGAGGGAAATCCAAATGCTTCACCCTTAACATGCCGAAAAAACCGTCTACATTACATAAGCTGACAAACTCCGGTCCTGCAGCTCCGCTGACTGATAGGGCACCAGGCCAAAGTCGGGTTCGTTCTTCACTGAGCTTTTTTAGAAATGCCTTATCCTTATCATCCAGCCCTTTATAATTATTCTGGGTTATTAAACCTCTGATTCGTGTAGCCCTGCCCGGATCATTTTTTGGTTGGGGCAGAACCTGATGGAGAGAGGGTTTTCTGGAGGTTAAAGGCTTGGAGTACGGGAAATGTCCCTTGCACCTATAGGGGTGATAGGGGTGATAGGGGTGATAAGGAAGCATGTGGGTTCGTATCTGAAGGGTTCTGGGCAGGTCGGGCCACCGGATTATTCGGTATTGAATACAGATCACTTCTTCTAGCTCCCTCCATTGCTGAATAACCTCCCCGTTCTGGCCGCTTATAAATAGTCAGCCAGTAGAATTAATATCTGTCATATGACACCTGAGCTTGTGAAGGGTTCCCGAAACCAGTGTTTTAGCAGTTCAAACCACCATTGTTCGGCTGTTAGCAGCCGGTTTATACTCGTTTGAGAATAATCAGGTAGCGCCCTCTTTATGGACAACATGGATTACCGAACAAAAATCACCTGTCTGCGATCGCAGTCCAGTAGTGTGCCCGGCCGTGATGTAGTAGAAGAGACGGAAAGCAATCGTGGCCGGATTATTCAATCCGCAGCCATTCGGCGTCTGCAGCAGAAAACACAGGTCTACCCTCTGGAAACCAATGCTGCGGTACGCAGCCGGTTAACCCATTCCCTGGAGGTTCAGCAGACCGGGCGGTTTATCTCAAAAAGTATTTTGAAAGTTCTTCGTGAGCACAAAGACGCTGAAAACTTTCATCTGCAGGAGATAGAAACAGCCTTTACCAACCTTGTTGAGATGGCCTGCCTGCTCCACGATGTGGGCAACCCTCCCTTCGGACACTTTGGCGAAGCAGCCATTAATGACTGGATGGCGAAGTATGCCCGCCCTTGTTTTAATGCGGCCAATGGTGAACAGCCAGTGTCTGTGTTGTTTGAAGAGAAGCTCCTTCCTGATTTGCTGCACTTTGAAGGCAATGCCCAGGGGCTGCGTATTATCCACAGCCTGCAGCGACTCAACCTGACTTATTCACAGGTCGCGGCGATGGTGAAGTACACCCGCCCGGCCTGGCAGAAAGAAGCCAGTGATGGTTATCACTATCGTCACAAGAAACCCGGCTGCTATTACAGTGAAGAGCCTTTGATTGCGGATATCTGGCAGCATCTGGATATAAAACCGGGCAACCGTTACCCGCTGGTTTATATCATGGAAGCGGCAGATGATATTGCCTACTGCATAGCTGACCTGGAAGATGCGGTCGATAAAGGCATCCTCGACCTAAAACAGTTGAAAGACCTGCTGCAAAGTGAGTGGGATGAACAGTGTTCTCGCGACCGCTACAAGGAGCAGTATATGGGCAGCCGTTATCTACCGGAGATTGTGGATCGGGCGCTGGATGATAATGCCTCTGCACACCTGTTTATTACCCGCTTCCGCACCAGATTAGTGAAAGATCTGGTGGATTACGCCGTGCTGCGTTACTGCCAGCATCACCATGAAGTGTTCGATGGTTCTATGGATGAACCGCTTATTGATGGCGACTCTGAACAGCATCTTGCACTACTTACACTCAAATGGGTGGCTCGCAGGCATGTGTTCAGCCAGCCGGAAGTCGAAACGCCGGAGCTGCGGGGCTATGCCGCTTTGATGGGACTGATGGGCATTTACCGGCCATTGCTGGAACTTTCAACGGAAGACTTCACCGCTATAGTTGACCGTCGTCCAACACCGCACTTTATTGCCCAGCGACTGTATCACCGCCTTTCCGGCAAACATAAAGAAGCTTACTGCGAAGCACGAAATAGCCTGGATAAAGATGCAGAAGATTATGTCGTATTGGAATGGTACTACCGCTGCCGTTTATTAATCGATTATCTCAGTGGTATGACTGATAACTTTGTGTTGGATGAATATCAAAGCCTGGCGGCGATTTAGCCAGACCTGCACTAGTCTGATCCTCCAGTTAAATACAGCCTGACTGCTGCAGGCCGTCAGGTGACTGATTAGATTGTTGAGGATGGTGTAATGAACAAACAGAGTCAGATGCTATTCACAGTGCTGCTGTTAATGTTTATTGGTGGCTGCACAAATTATGTGGGTTTGAACAACACGACGTTCCATACTCCCACTTTTAAGCCGGGTGGTACGATCTATGTGGCAGCGGCGAAGTGAGACGATAATGACGACAGGCCCGCTTATTGGCGGGCTTTTTTATGCCTGCCTGATTATATCCCTTGTTTTAACTGCTCAGGAGTCTCTTCCCAAACCCTACAGGATTTGTACACTGTGTTGTCGAAATACGGCGCGGGCTGTGCAGCCTGGTTTCCGTTGCAGCTTTTAAGGTAACAATTTTTAAGTTAACAGCTTTACAAATATGAGCCCCAGGGAATTAGAGTCATGAATAAAAAAAGAATTGGTATTGCACTGGGCTCAGGCTCGGCACGGGGTTGGGCCCATATTGGTGTGCTGCAGGAGTTATCCAACATGGGCATTAATCCCGATGTTGTCGCGGGCTGTTCGGTGGGTTCATTAGTAGGAGCCATTGGCGCTGCAGGGTATCTGGATGAGCTTGAAGACTGGGTGCTCTCCCTGAATATGCGCAATGTCTGGAACCTGATGGATGTCAGCCTGAATGGTGGTCTGGTCCGGGGGGAAAAAATTCTCAACTTCTTCCGCGAAGCCGGCATTGATATGAACATCGAAGATATGCCCTGCGCTTACGCAGCGGTTGCGACAGAACTGGGTACCGGGCAGGAGCGCTGGTTGCGTACTGGCCCGGTACTGGATGCAGTGAGAGCTTCCTGCACCTTCCCCGGGCTGTTTCGTCCAGTCTGTAACGACGGTGCCTGGCTTCTGGATGGTGGACTTGTGAATCCGGTGCCTGTTTCTCTTTGCCGGGCCTTAGGTGCTGATATTGTGCTGGCTGTTGATCTCAATACTCACCTGGTGGGGCGTCATGGCGTACGGCATGCTGATGGGGAGTATGGCAACGCTCCTCAGAAGGAGATTGATCAAAACCCGCCTGAAGTTGATGAGGAAACGAACAGCACCTTTGGGCAGATAAAACAGTGGTTTAATCATAATCTGCCTCAGCAGACAGATCAGGAGCAGGAGCAGGATGCGGTTGACAGCCCCGGAATAATGGATGTCATGGCCGCATCCATAAATATTATGCAGGATCGAATTACCCGTAGCCGTATGGCCGGTGACCCTCCTGATATACTGCTTTCCCCTCGGGTTGGTGATATCGGTATGACCGATTTTAGCCGCGCAGCTGATGCTATTCAGGAAGGCCGGGCGGTCGTGGAAGGTGCCCGGTCACGGATTATTGATGTTTGTGGTCTGCCGGTAACTCCTTAAAAGCAGCACCCTGCTCAACAGTCGCTATACTTCACCGCCTTCTGGAACGGGAGTGCATTGGGTGGTGGAGATAGTGACAGTCCGGGGTTGTTTGTTCTCTCTTATTTTCTTTCTGATAACTGTCTTTCTGGCGACAGGGAAGGTTCTTGCTGTCAGTGATGAACCGGGTTTTGTGGGAGGAGCTTTTTCTGAAAAGCCTTATCCTGAAGAGCCTTATCCTGAAGAGCCTTATCCTGAAGAGCCTTATCCTGAAGAGCCATATTCTGAGGAGCCATATCCTGAGGAGCCATATTCTGAGGAGCCATATTCTGAAGAGGCATATTCTGAGGAGCCATATTCTGAGGAGCCATATCCTGAAGAGCCATATCCTGAAGAGCCATATTCTGAGGAGCCATATCTTGAGGAGCTTCTCTCTGAAGAAGACCCTTTCCGTGATTCTTTTGAGTCAGCACTGGAGGCACCCGATTCCTTGAGTGATCTTAAGTCAGATGTCTTGAATAACATTCATTATCTTGCTGATGTTCTGCGCCAGCATTCAGGCTCTGTAACAGAGTCCGGGCTTTTACATGGGCTGGCAACAGGTATGGCGGTGACTTTGCTTGATGGTGCGACGACAACGCTGCTGTCGCGACTGTTCAGTGTAGTTATGGCAGATCAAAGCTCTTTCATGCAGTCATTGGCGGCAAACTCCGCCTATAGCGCCTTTTCAATGGGATTAGCCTGGCAGCTGTTACATTTTGTTGGGCTGAACAACCATCGAAGCTTGCGTGACCAACTCTGGACAGCTATAGAAGCGGCCGGTATCGGGCATGTATCTGGCGTACTGAGCTGGCAGCTGACCAACCGCTGGTGGTCAACCCTGCTGGAGTTATATCCTCAGGGTACTGGGCAGAGAGACTTGCTGAACCGGTTTCAGGTCGGCTCTCGTGTGCCTCGTTTTTCCTCATTACCCTTGCGTGACCAGCTGACATACCAGAGTTCGACCCACTATCTTGTGAGCAAAATGCTGGTGAGCTTTGGCTGGTATCTGCTCAGGTCGTCCTGGCAGGAGAGAGCTATCGCAGAAACTAACAGGGTGGTGGAAGATGACCTGGCCCATGCCCGTGAACGCTTGAGAAGGATTCAGGCTAAAGAGCAGAGGTTAAAGGATAAAGAGCTGTTGGACGCAATTATGGAAATGGCTCTAAAGGAAGAGCAAGCCAAAAATGCGACTTGAGATGAAGGGATTTGGAACTGAAGAGAACGGTATAACAAATAACAACATAACGAATAAGGAAGAAGCACAGATCGACCAGGGTGCGTTCTCAATTAACCATCGAGCTCCGCTTGGCCGATCTTCAGGGCAAGGCGCAGTTCCGACGGAAGGCTGGTTATCTTTTGGATAACTGTGTGGATAAATGGGAAGTTTACAGTTTGCACTATTGCAAATGAGAACTGTTTTCATTTATAAAATACACAGAATTCAAAAGAGAGCTGGAACAGCGATATGACTGAGAGAACGGATTCTGCCCTGCGGGCAAAAGAATTTATGCGGACTGAATACAGCGGTGTTCTGTCCACGCAGTCTCGAGTATTGGAAGGTTACCCGTTTGGGTCGGTTGTGCCTTACTGCCTTGATGCTGAAGGCTTCCCGGTTATTTTGATCAGCAGTCTGGCACAGCACACCCGTAATATTGATAAGAACCCTAAGGTCTCCCTGACTATTGCCCAGTCGGGTATGGATGATGTGCAGACCGGCGCTCGCCTGACCTGGGTTGGTGATGCAGAACCGACCACCGACACTGATTCCATCGAACGCTATTACAGCTTCTTCCCGGAATCACGGGGTTATCACAACACGCATAACTTCAGCTTCTATCGCATCAAGCATGTGCGTAGCCGTTATATCGGTGGCTTTGGTGATATTCACTGGCTGGAAAGTGATCTGGTTGTAGAGCAGAACCCTTTCATCGGTGAGACGGAAAATGGCATTGTGACCCACATGAATGCCGACCATAGCGATGCATTAGTGAAATACTGTAAACAGGCTGGTATTGAGATGGGCGGTGATAAGGAAAAGCATCAACCAGAGATGGTTGGCGTAGACCCTACAGGCTTTAATATTCGCATTGGACGACAGGTTGAGCGTATTGCTTTTAAAGAGCGGGCTGAATCTGCCGTCGATGTGCGACGCCTGCTGGTGGCCATGGCTAAAGCCGCTTAAGAGCAGGCGGCTTAAGAGTGAACTGGTGAACGTTTAAAACGTAGTGTCGCTGTCAGGCACAAATTGCAGTCTGTGCAGCGGCACTGTTTGTTCATAGTTGAACCACCCCGGTTGAAAGAGTATTCCTGTTCCTTTTAAACCTTGCCCGGCACTGTAAAACGCTGAGATAGCACCCCGTGATGGAGGAGATGATTCTTTCCATTCGAATGTCAGTTCATTGCCCTGGCAGCGAAAGTTTTCCGTAGGCAGGTAGTAGGTGGTATTGGAAGAAGACATAACCGTTACCGCAGAGGGACCGCCGGGCAGTTTGACGGGAACAACCACTTCAACGGTTTCACCCTGAGCACTTATCAGTTTGCTGCGATAAATCCCTTTGGGAATAGTGCAGTCAGATGAGGGGTGCTCCGGAATTTCCCGCTGACCTGATCCGGTCAGATAATAAGATGATTTGTTACTGACCAAAAAAGAAGTCATTGACCCTGTGAGCGCCCCCAGTGCCGGCAGTGTGAAATCGTAAAGGTGTGCTTTAGACAGGTAATCCCAGATAGGGGGATTCCCATATTTTGAACCAAGATCTTTAAGGGAAACGCCCACATAGTTGGCCATTGCGGTGATACGGTCAGGAACGTTTTTCATCACTTGATCCATATTCGGGGTGATTTTACGGGTCTTATACAGATTATTGAAATCATCCCGGTGCTGGAATATGTACCAGCTCGTATAGGCAACGGCTCCTATGGTAGCCAGTTGTAACCCTTTTTTTATTGTCCAGCGCGGCCAGGTTGGGGTACCGGTATAGTTTCCGGTGATATCAATTTGATTGAAAAGCGGATTCCACATAAGCGAGATCCCGGCCGTATGCCCGGACTGGCTGGCATAAAGTTCGATGAAATTACCCTGGCAGCTGGCGTAGGCGTAAGATTTGTCGAACCAGAGCGTACTCGCAGAACCCTGTTCATTGCTATCTGGGAGTAGTCGGTAGACACCACGCACGTCACCGTCGGAGGTGACGGTCAGGATTAAGCTGTCATCGCCTGCGCCCAGTTGCCGGGCGCTGTAGAAACCTGCGGGAACAGAGCAGGGTGTTGATGATGAGAACAAACCGGCACTGGCCCCAAAGCTTTGCATTAAAAGGAGCAGTGTTATAGGAACGAATCTTCTGTGAAAAAGGTTTTTTTGAATCATTGGGGATCGCTGCCGGAGTGGTTGCATGAGCCTGGTTTCAAAATTCTGTCTGGGTATAGGGGCGATCAAGCCAGAAGCCAGAGCCCTCAAAGGCTCCAAAGCATAGCCACGAATAAAATTCCTGCCAGCTATGCCTATTTGATCCAACGACCGAAGTTTTTTGGGTTTAAACGCTTGAAATTGGGAATTACAGTGCCATATAACTCGTGTGACAGAGAGAACTGCAGACACAGTCTGCCTCATGACTGCCACCAGACTGTGCTAATGAGTGCAGCTGCCCAAAATGGAGATTTATAGTGCGCTTTGGTTTCCTGCTTCTGGTTCTGTTTCCTATTACAGAGTTCACAATTTTAATTAAGGTCGGTGGCCTGATTGGTGTTCTGCCCACCATCGCCCTAATCCTGTTTACCGCATCGGCTGGTCTGTTCCTGTTACGCCGGGAAGGCTTCAGCACCATGGCGCGCGCCCGTGAAAAAATGTCTACCGGGCAGATCCCTGCTATGGAAATGATGGAAGGCCTGGTCATCGCCGTTTGTGGTGCCCTGCTATTGGCCCCTGGATTTATTACCGACGCAATTGCCCTTATGGGGATGATGCCTCCGGTTCGCCGTGCTTTAATTACCCGCTTGCAGAAGAGTCCGCGCTTTCAGGTTTATGGTGTTGGTGCGATGGGTGGAAATGATAACCCCATGGGCGGTTTCCAGCCTCAGGGCCCAGGGCCAAGACATGTTGGTGATGATGTGATTGATGGTGAATTCCGCAGGGAAGACTAATTTTTTCTCGGCGTGGGGTTGAAATGCGAAATGCCGACCCCCATTCATGTCGGGCAGCCGTAGTTTGTACGACTCTTTTTTAAAGGTATACAGATTAAGAGTTTGCAGATTAAGGTGAACAGATTTGTAAAACAGTTTCAGCTGCCTCGCGAAGTGCTTCTATAAAGAGTCATTGGAGAGGCAGCAATCACCTCAGTCCTCTGCGAATCTGCACCAAGCGGTTCGAGAAGTCTGCAGGATAAAACTTGGGTATAGCCGGACTCCCGGCGAATGAATTAACAGTTGGAGAGATTATCCATGAAGCTCCGTCCTTTGCGTGATCAGGTGCTGGTGCGCCGTTTTGAAAGCGAAACGACTTCTTCCGGCGGCATCGTATTGCCAGGTAAAGCTGAAAAAACCAACCGTGGTGAAGTTGTTGCAGTAGGCGCGGGTCGCGTTGATCACAACGGTAACCTGGTTGAAATGGTAGTGAAGGTGGGTGACAAGGTCGTATTCGGCGGTTACCACGGCGATGCCAACACCATCAAGATCGATGGTGTTGAGCACGTACTGATGTCTGAGTCCGACATCTTTGCCGTTATTGAAGCTGAGTGATTCTCGCTCTATAAAGCTTGTTTTTATAACGACTGTTTAACCCAATTTAAGGAACATCAAAATGGCTGCCAAGCAAGTCAAGTTCGGTGATGAAGCCCGCAAGAAAATGCTCGCAGGTGTTAACGTCCTGGCTGACGCTGTAAAAGCGACTCTCGGCCCTAAAGGTCGTAACGTACTGCTGGAGAAGTCCTTCGGTGCACCTACCATCACTAAAGATGGTGTGTCTGTAGCCAAAGAAATCGAACTGGCTGACAAGTTCGAAAACATGGGCGCACAGCTGGTTAAGGAAGTCGCTTCCCAGGCTAACGATCAGGCGGGTGACGGTACTACCACTGCAACCGTACTGGCTCAGTCCATCGTAAACGAAGGCCTGAAGTACGTTGCTGCCGGCATGAACCCCATGGATCTGAAGCGCGGTATCGACAAGGCTGTTGCCGCTGTTGTTGCTGAGCTGAAGGACATGTCTATTCCTTGTGCCGACAGCAAAGCTATCGCACAGGTAGGTACCATCTCTGCTAACTCCGACGAAACTGTTGGTGCCATCCTTGCTGAAGCGATGCAAAAGGTTGGTAAGGAAGGCGTTATCACCGTTGAAGAAGGCAACGCCCTCGAAAACGAACTGGACGTTGTAGAAGGCATGCAGTTTGATCGCGGCTACCTGTCTCCTTACTTCATCAACAACCAGGAAAGCATGTCTGCTGAACTGGAAAGCCCATTCGTTCTGCTGTTCGACAAGAAGATCGCCAACATCCGTGATCTGCTGCCGACTCTGGAAGCTGTAGCAAAAGCTGGTAAGCCTCTGCTGATCATCGCTGAAGATGTTGAAGGCGAAGCTCTGGCAACTCTGGTTGTAAACAACATGCGTGGCATCGTTAAGGTGACTGCTGTTAAGGCACCTGGTTTCGGTGATCGTCGCAAGGCTATGCTGCAGGACATCGCTGTTCTGACTGGCGGTACTGTTATCTCTGAAGAGATCGGTATGAGCCTGGAGAAAGTAACCCTGGACGACCTGGGTACTGCCAAGCGTATCGTTATCACCAAAGAAGACACCACTGTTGTTGACGGCGCTGGCAACCAGGCAGATATCTCTGCCCGCGTTGATCAGGTTCGTGCCGAAATCGAGAACTCTTCTTCCGATTACGACAAAGAGAAGCTGCAGGAACGTGTTGCCAAGCTGGCCGGCGGTGTTGCCGTGATCAAGGTTGGTGCTGGTTCTGAAGTCGAAATGAAAGAGAAGAAAGCCCGCGTTGAAGATGCTCTGCACGCAACCCGCGCTGCTGTTGAAGAAGGTGTTGTTGCCGGTGGTGGTGTTGCCCTGATCCGCGCTCTGAGCAACATCTCTGTTGAAGGCGTTAACAAGGAGCAGGAAGCTGGTATCGCTCTGGCTCTGCGTGCTCTGGAAGGTCCTATCCGTCAGATCGCTTCCAACTCCGGTGATGAAGCGTCTGTTGTTGTTGAAAAGGTACGCAATGGTGAAGGTAACTTCGGTTACAACGCTGCGACCGGCGAATACGGCGACATGATCGAAATGGGTATCCTGGATCCTGCCAAGGTAACCCGTTCCGCACTGCAGGCTGCTGCTTCTGTAGCTGCCCTGATGATTACTACCGAAGCCATGGTTGCAGATATTCCTGAAGAGAAAGCTGCTCCAATGCCTGATATGGGCGGCATGGGTGGTATGGGCGGCATGGGTGGTATGGGCGGCATGATGTAGTGCGTTCTACCCCCTGAGTTCTGTTAGCCCAGACTCAACCAAAACCGCGCTCTGCTTTGCAGGGCGCGGTTTTTTTATATTCAAAATTCCTTATTGAAAGTAAGAAAATAGTCCGACGCTTACCCCGATTTCGTCTTAACTATAAGCCGTGGATTTATAGAGCTACACGGGTGAGTTGTGCGTAGCTTTTGAATTGCAGTTTTGAGTCGTGACTATTGAATAGCATCTTATAAGTCACAGCCATCAAGGTTCGCCAAAGTGTAATTTCAGGGGGTGGGGTGTCTTTTTTGTCGTGTGCCGGAGTTGCCTTTCGCACGAGATCTTTAAGCATATGCTTACTGGTTCTGGTTTGTTCAACAATTGTTACCGGTTTGCAGGCCGGGTTTGGTGAGGGCTTTCTTCCTCCCCGCGGGCGATTAACTGCATTTGGATCAGACTACGCCGTATGGATAACAGGAGACGGTTCGACTCTTTGTTTCCAGACGCACCCTAATAGAGAACCATGGACGATAAATGTTTCCAGTTTGTCTGTCAGTTCATCTGTGGGGGACAACGAGGATGCATTCAGGCTTCCGGAGGACTTTTTTATTACGACCGGAAGTGATGGTTTACCCGAGTTAACGGGAACTCTTTCCGTACACCATAGCGTCAATGGGTCCTGGATTTTCCTGGGAAGTAAAAATGAATTTTATTATCTTGAATACTCTTTGGAGCAGGATTCGGATGTGAAGGATATCGGTCTGCGTCCTATTTATAAACCGGTTTATAAGGCTATGCAACGAACGGAAATGACAGGGAATATTGAATTTGTCTACTCCGTACCTTTTAAGGTTTCAATGACTTCAACTGGTACACCATTTGATCTGATATTGATTATTGGTAATGAGCTGGTGATGTACCAGTATGGATTTCAGAGTTCTGCCAAAATGGTTTTCCATGAAAACCTGACGAACCTTCTCGGAGAATACCGGCAAATCACAGGGCTCACCATGACTAAAATGGGGCTCTACATATCTACAGAAGATAAACTCCATTTGTTCCGACTTAACAGTTCAGGTGGCATTGACCTCTATAGCCCCCATGAATTCCAAAGTCCCCATGCCTTTGTTAGTGGCTCCCGGAGAGCGCAGTCTTCTGTTGGGCGTATTAATTCGCTGTTAGCTTTTGCGCATGAGGGGGGAGAAGAGTATCTAACGCTATCGACAGATGCGGGATGCTTCATTGGTCGTAATGGAAATCAGTGGCATGAGTTTGTTATCCGCAATGAGCAGCCATCCCCGATTCGTTATGCGGTGATTAATAACCGTGAACGGCGAGATAGTTACCCTTATATATATTTTGTACGTGACACCCGTGAATCCAGACAGGCGCTGTCAAATTCGCTATGGCAGATTAACCTTCTGCCGTCCTATAAACCTTACAGAGGTTCGCTTTACCCGACGCGGCAGTTTTCGAGGAGTGGCAAGCTGTTTTCCTGGCCTGCAACAAGTCTGGGGGCGCAGGATGAATTGCCCCATCATCTGTCTGAAGACATGAGTGGAGACGAGATTCAACATATACCGGGTGGGCTTGCTGGTGAAGGGAGTAGCAGTGGGCATTCTCTGGGAATACCTTTCTTTTATAGCACAGCGGGTATAACGGAAGAGGGGAGAAGTGGGGAGGTTTCATTAGCGGCCGCCTCTACATTTCTGCAGCAACAGACTCTTTATGTAACAGCGTCAGCGCCGAATATGGAGGCTTCTTCTAGACGGTTGTCCTGCACTCGACGTGTATCCGATCCGGTGCAGGTTAATTCCGTTCGCCAGTTGAGAGGGCGGGATCCTTATGGGCAAGCAATGAGCGACCCGGGGATTGGTTTCACTTTCCCCCAATTACCTAATCAGACTACATGGGGGTACCCTCTCCAGTCGGTTGTGAGACAACCCTCTGCATCTGGTCGAAAGTGATATTCAGTTTGAATGTCATAAGCCCTGGTTAGGAATCCAGGGCTGCAAAAAACGCGAAGGATGATGTAACCGACGGACGCGATGGACTTAGCTTACTCCAATGGCACCTTTACAGTATCCCTCATTAGCTATGACGCGGACGCTTTGGCCTGGGTGCTGCAGCCCCAATTTTTCTGCCAGATGAGTCGCTATAAGCTCAATGGTAGTGTCGGTCTCCATCAGGTAGCAGTGTGCCCTTGGCAGAGTGAGTTCAAAGTAGCCCTGATTGGCGGTGTAAGCGAAGGTGAGATGTTCATCCGCTTCGGACTTCTGGTCTTCATGGGTTGCCAGATAGATATCTTTCCACTGCTCTACCATCTGTTTTTCCAGTGTTTCGTTGCGCTGATCATCCAGGAAAATCTTTAGACGTGAGCGATGACCGTGGGCGATACGCTGGCAGTCACCATCATGTTTTTTCAGACCGTGACTGTAATGGAAGTAAGCCCTGTTAATCTCTTCCGGGTAAAGGGTAAGAGATATTTTGGTCACATTTTTCGGCAGCTGAGCAAAAATAAACTCTTCTAATAGCGGGCAAACATTTTCAGTTGTAATCGCATCGACAGGCAATGGCAGGATGGCCTGTTGAGGTGCCAGGCAGTGAATATGCTGGTTGTCTTGCAGTTGCAGGGTGACTTCCCGTGTTTGTGCTGTGTCTGTCAGGCTAATAGTCGAGTGCTGAGCGGGTACCAGCAGAGCATGATCAGCATAGCCGTCAATCATGGCTTTGATTTTCTTTTTCACATGGCCGAAGTCGAAGACCATGCCTTCGTCATTCAAGTCTCCGGTAAGTACTACGTCGACCAGCCAGGTTTCACCTGTCAGGCCTCTTTGGGGGCAAAGGTAGGCGAAATCTATAGTGGTCAGCTGTTCAACAAATAGAGCACTCATGTCAGAACTGTTTCTTACCCGTGAAAAGGAAGCGGATTGTAAGTTACTTGGTCTGTTCTGGCGAGTGCTGTGTGTCAGGCTGGCTGACCTGTACTCCCGGTTGGTCGTTCGGGAGGTGGATGGTTGTAAGCACTGGCATATGGTCGGAGATATCCAGCGGCAGGTGTAACACGCTGCTTTTGTCAGAGGTGATCCATTTGGGATGAAAGATGTAATCCAGAGTCAGGTCCAGCTCTTCCCGGTTAAGGTCATAGGCCGTCAGCCAGCTGCTCCTGTCACTTTGGATGTTTTGCAGGGAAGGAGTGAAGGTAAACCAGTTATAAAACGGGGTCAGTGGAGAGTATGCGGGATATTGGCTTTTCTGGTTTTCAGGCAAATCTTGATGGAAGCCAGGGGGCAACATATTGAAATCACCACTCATAACCCAGAGCTGCTTGTCATCTGTCAGCTGCGTCAGCCGGTGAAGCACGGCATGAATCTGCCCACTCATTTCTCCTCGGCCGAGGGTGGGGGCATCAAGGTGAGTATTCAGGACAGTCAGGGTGCCACCGTCAGTCAGGGGGAGCTGTGTTTCCAGTAGTGAGTGGTGGGGGTAGAACGAGGCCAGTCCCCTTTGCCGACGTGTGCTGGGCAGCAGTCGTAACAGGGCGCCATCTAAACGGTATCGGCTCAGAGTGACCATGCCGGTTTCAATGCTCCCTACCATATGTTTTCTGGGGATCATGCGGGCTTTCCAAAAGCTGGCGAACCCGTAACAGGGAAGGCGGTCTGCCAGTTTTTTATAAAGTGCCTCCATCTGATTCTTATCGTGTGTGACCGGATGGCGGATGTAGATTTCCTGAAGATTGAGAATGTCCGGGTCCTGCTCCCGGATAACGGCAACAATGCGCTCAAGGTTGTCGTCCAGTTGCTGTTTGGTTAATGCTGGCTGATCAAAGTTACTGGTCCAGAAGGGGTAATAGGCACCAGCCATAAACTGAACATTCCAGTCCATAATGCGCAGGGGGCGGCCTTGTGGAATCAGCGGTGTATCAGCCGGGCAGACCAGTTGCTGCGATTGAACAGGAGGCGGGTTGTGACCTAAAAGGCGTGGTAAGGCAAAAGTCAGCAGCTGCGTGCTGGCCAAAGCCAGCAACAGGGCAACGGAAATCGTGACGAATCCTTTGGAATATATCATCTCTGGCGCTGTTGTTCGTTTTCACTGGCCGCGAAGGGTAGTTCATATTCCTGTTCCTATCTTGATGATGAAGAATCCATATAGTGAAAAGCTCTTAAGTACCCGGTCACATGAAAACAACTATTTCTGACTCAATCTCCATGACACTCAGCAGTGCCGCAGCTCCAGTCACATAGCGGGCTATGCTCCCTGCGCTGCACCAATGAAATCAACAGGAATGAATGATGCGTCAGGTGTTTAAGAGGGAGGACACCCTTAGGAGCCTGACCGAGAATAGACGCCCTACTACGAGCGACCCGGATTTGGCCATTTTTTGAGCTGTTTTTCGTTAAATAGAACCACTATTCGCCTCAAAACAACTCAAAAAATGACTCAAACCGGCTTCGCTCTCGCTACGGCCGCTATTCTCGGTCAGGCTCCTATGGCTGTTCAGCTCTCTTTTGACTGGGCTCTTCACAGGCGAGCCAGAAGGTTAGCATCTAGAATGGCAGACACCCAAGCCTCTTGAAGGGGTATAAGATGTTAAGTAATGACCAGACAAAGCTAAGTGATGAACAGATAAAGCAATACCATGGTGAAGGCTACACCTGTGTTCCCCACTTTATTTCTCAAGAAACTGTCAGCCTGTTTCTAAAAGAAATAAACACTATCAGTCAGCAGAATACTGTTTCAAACCACAATAAAGAAAGGGTGGATTTTGAAGCACTGCAACCTGATCGTCGCACACCCGTTCGACGTATTATTATACCGTCATTTTTTGGGGCGCTTGTGTCATTGGGGTAGTCCATCATGACAGCCAAACTGGTACTCTTACCGGCATCATCAGGCTCAGTAACCAGCATATGGTGTGAAAGCTTAAAGGAAGAGATGTCTCAATGAGTGTACAAGAACAAGATCTGCAGTTTGACCGCGACCATATCTGGCACCCCTACACCTCAGTAACACACCCCACTCCTGTGGTGCCTGTCGAGTCTGCCGATGGTGTGCGGCTGAAACTGACCGATGGCCGTGAACTGGTTGAAGGCATGTCTTCCTGGTGGGCGGCCCTGCATGGGTATAACCACCCTAAATTAATTGCGGCTGCTCAGGAGCAGCTGGCGACAATGCCCCACGTGATGTTTGGCGGTATTACTCATAAACCCGCAATAGAGTTGTGTCGTCGTCTGGTTGAGATGACACCGGAACCTTTACAAACAGTCTTTCTTGCCGACTCAGGTTCTGTCTCTGTAGAAGCAGCGATCAAAATGGCGGTGCAGTTCTGGCACTGTCAGGGTGAAAATCAGCGTAACAGTCTGTTGACTATTCGAGGCGGATATCATGGTGACACCTTTGGTGCCATGAGTGTGTGTGACCCGGTGAATGGTATGCACGGCCTGTTCCGTGGTCAGCTGATGAAACATATTTTCGTTGAGCGCCCTATTTGTCGCTTTGAAGACCCGTGGGATGAAAAATATATTGCCGAGTTTGAGCAGACGCTAAAGGAACACCACAAAGAGATGGTGGGTGTGATTCTTGAACCTATTGTTCAGGGTGCTGGCGGTATGTATTTCTATTCTCCGGATTACCTGCGTCGGGTGAGTGAGCTTTGTAAGGAATATGATGTCCTGCTGATTCTGGATGAGATAGCCACAGGCTTTGGTCGTACCGGCAAGATGTTCGCCTGTGAGTTTGCCGATATTGTTCCCGACATCATGACAGTGGGTAAGGCGTTGACCGGAGGCACCATGACTCTGGCTGCAACCATCTGCACCGAGCATGTGAGCCATACCATCTGTAATGCCGGTGTATTTATGCACGGCCCTACATTTATGGGTAACCCTCTGGCCTGCCATGTGGCCTGTGCCAGTCTGGATATTCTGGCGACGGGTGAGTGGAAACAGCAGGTTTCACGTATCGCCCATGCTCTGGAAGAAGGTCTGGCTCCTTGCCGGGAGATGGACTCTGTAGCGGATGTGCGGGTTCTGGGTGCCATTGGTGTGATCGAACTGAAAGAACCTGTGGATATGCAGACTCTTCAGCCTCGTATTGTTGAAGAGGGCATCTGGGTGCGACCCTTCGGTAAGCTGATTTATGCCATGCCTCCGTTTGTAATGAATAACGAAGACCTGGCGTTTCTGTGCAAGGGATTAAGAACCGTGGTGTCTGAGCTCTAAGGCTGAATTCATCTTTGTTTACACCGACTCCGATGCTGCGACCTCCTTGTCGACAATGCAGGTGACGCAGGCATCGGACCAGACATTAATCGCACTCTCCAGCATGTCGATCAGGGCATAAACGGGAAGAATTACCCCCATCAATTCCAAAGGCACATTCATACTGGCCAACAGCGTGCTGGCCAGCAGGAAACAGCCCATGGGCACGCCGGCATTACCCACCGCCGCAATTGTGGCAATGGCGATCCAGGCCAACAGTTCTATAGGGCTGAAGCTGATGCCATTGAGCATCGCCACAAACAATACGGTAATCAGAATAAATCCGGCGCAGGCATTCATATTAATAGTGGTGCACAGGGGGAAGCTGAACCCGGCAATGCGGGAGCTGACTCCGAGACGGTTCTGGGCTGCATCCATCGCGGCGGGCATAGAGGCACTGGAAGATTTGCTGAAGAAGGCAACGGTTAAAGCGGGCCACATACCTTTAAATATCGCCAGAGGAGACAAGCCTTTTGTCTTGAGAAGCAGAGGGAGAACAATGGCTGCCTGAATAAGGTTGGCCAGTAGTATGCAAGTGAAATAGAGCGCCAGGTGGCTGCCTACCGCCCCGCGGGACATTTTCTCAACAAAGGCAGTCATAAAGGCCCATACCGCCACAGGTATGAGTTTAAGAATGCCAGATGTGAGCGTCATAATTGCAGAGAAAATATCATCAAACAGAAGCTGCAGGCGCTCACGACGTTGGGTGGGCAGGTGAATAATGGCAAAGCTCAGTATCAGTGCAAGAAACAGCACGCTGATCACATTACCCTGAACAAAGGGGTCGAGAATGTTTGTGGGGATGATTTCAATCACATAACGCCAGTAGCCAACCTGAACGGCAGGCTCGGCGTCACTGGCAATGTTCGGCAGGGTTATATGAGCTGAGGCTGGGTCTATAACAATAAACAGCCCAAGAGCGACTGTTGCTGCTATCACCGTTGTTAGTAATGTATAACGAATAACCCGCCCGCCAAGCTTTCCTGCCTCTTCCAGCGAGCCCATGCTGCATAGGGTGGATAACACAGAAAAGAAAATAATAGGGATGCTCATCAGTTTGAGCAGGCGAATGAAAACTTCACCGGCCAGGTCGGCAGCTGTCATCAGGGCTGGAATATCCAGCAGGCCGCAGATAATGCCCAGTCCGGTGGCCACAAAAATGCTAAAACCAGAATTCCAGTGGATAGTGGATAAGGACAGCTTCTTGATGGACAGCGTCTTGATCAATAGTTTTTTAAGAGATAGTTTGTTCATAATTTTCTCTTCCCTGCAGTCAGTGAGAGTGATCCTTAAAGACTTATGACAAGGCGACAGGCTCTACAGTTCAGAGGAATGTAGATGGTTGTTATGCCTTTTTAAGGCTATTTTGCTATTTCCATATTCACTTATTTGAAAACACCGTTGCTTTGCTCGTCGCCTGGCAGGGTCTGCTACATTTACAGCCTTTTCTGAGGTGTCCTTTCTGGGGATTGGTATGTCGTGCAGGTTCTCTTGGTTTAAGACTGCTATCTGGTTTTTGCTGATGCCAATGGTGTGGCCTTTGGTGTATTTTGCTCAGGCTGAGCAGGCAGGATCAGCGGCTGGTCAGCCGGTCGAAAACCTACAGGCAGGCGATACCCCTGAGCAGGACGTCTATTGCATTATCATCATCCGCCATGCGCAGTCTCTGGCTAATGCCCTGCAAATCTATAACAGCCAACCGAATCACCCTGACTATTTCCCTGCTTTCCTCACGGAAGTGGGTCAGACACAGAGCATAGAGTTGGGCAGGCGTCTGGCTGAATTAGGCATACGAGGGCAGGATGTCCATTCTGTTATCAGTTCCCCCCTGCCAAGAACGATAGAAACCGCGGAGCTGATGATGGAGGCGTTGGGGTTAAATCCTGAAGACTCCCTCACGTTTGATACGAGACTTATTGAGCGTTGTTTTGGTTCGAGGGAAGGGCAGCCTTACCGAAATTACCGGGAATGGGATCATTGGAACCCTGCGAGCCCAGAGAGCTTTAAAGGTGAGACCAGTGAGCAGGTAGCGGTTCGTATGATGGAGGTTTGGGTGTGGGCTCAGGAGCAGGTTAAGTACGGGCATGTGTTGATGGTATCCCATGGCCAGCCTATTGATACCTTTATAAAAGCTCTCACCGGTAGAGGTCTGCGTCTCAGGAATGCCGAGTATGTTGTGCTGAGCCCTGATGGTATTCCTCTGGAGGAAGCGGCCTTGTTTGACCGCTTGCGCTCTACTTTATAGAAGCTGTTATCTATAAAAGCTGTAAGTATCTTTTATGCAGTTCATCCAGTTGCTGATGTAAGGCTTCCAGTGAACCACTGTTGTCGACAATGTCATCTGCAATCGCCAATCGTTGTTTCCGTGTCGCCTGTGTCGCCAGTATGGCTGCTACCTGTTCCCGGGGTGTGTTATCCCGTTCCATCGTCCGGGATATCTGCACCTCTTCAGGCACATCAATCACCATAACCCTGTCGGCTAATCCCTGCTGCCCAGCTTCAACCAGAAGCGGTGAAACCAGAACCGTATAGGGGGAACTGGCTTCCGTTAACTCTGTGCGCAGTTGTTGGTTGACCAGAGGGTGCAGAAGTTGCTCAAGCCAGCGGCGTTCTTCGGTGTTATTGAAAATAATATTCCGCAGAGCCCGACGGTCGAGCTGGCCATCGGCCTGAATAAGATGCTCACCAAAGTGTTCGGCAATCTCTTTCAGGGCTGGCTGACCAGGTTCGACGACGATACGGGCGGCAACATCCGCATCCGCAATCACTATGCCTTTTGCTGCCAGATAGTCTGTGACTGCCGTTTTTCCGCAGCCAATGCCGCCGGTAATACCTATAACCAACACTCGGTGTCATCCTTTATTGATGCTGCTGTTAATGAACAGCCATTTGAAGATAGGAGTTAATCATCTCTTCGCCCTTGAACATGGCAATCAAGCCAGCAGCTGCCAGATAAGGGCCGAAAGGAATGGGGATATTACGATCCCGGCCACGAATAACAATCATGGAGATACCAACCACCGCACCCACAAGGGAAGAGAGCAGAATAATTAATGGCAGGAACTGCCAGCCCATCCAGGCACCCAGTGCCGCCAATAGTTTGAAGTCACCGTAACCCATACCTTCTTTACCAGTGGTGAGCTTGAACAACCAGTACACCGACCAGAGTGAGAGATAGCCCGCGATGGCACCGTACACAGCATCTTCAAGACTGGTGAACATGCCAGTGGTGTTCACCAGCAGACCCAGCCAGAGCAGAGGGAGAGTCATAGAGTCTGGCAGTAGCTGGTGGTCAACATCAATCATCGACATAGCCAGCAGCATCCAGCACAGAATGCAGATCATAAAAGATGCCATACCCGGGCCGTATACCAGGGCACTGCCCATAGCCAGCAAGCCTGCGGCCAGTTCAATAATGGGGTAACGAACAGATATGCCGGTTTTGCACTGACTGCAGCGACCTTTTAATAACAGGTAGCTGATAACCGGGATATTCTCCCATGGGCGTATTTTATGGGAACACTTGGGGCAGGCTGAGTGAGGAACCAGAAGATTATATTTTTCGGCCTCCTCGGGTTCAGCATCCGGGTTAAGCATTTGAGTGCACTCATTCTTCCACTGCTTTTCCATCATGATGGGAAGGCGGTGAATCACCACATTTAGGAAACTGCCTACCAGCAAACCCAGGACAAGGGTAAACACTGTCCAGATGAGCGGGTCGCTCAGCGCTTCAATTATCTCTGCCACGGAAGGTATATCCCTGAAATTATTGTTAATTGAAAAAAGTATAAGGGTTTGGGGTGGCTAATCACAGAGGGATATAGGCGGAAACGGGCAGGCTAAAGCGGGAGACAGCTGATAAGTGGAAGACTGCTTTAGCCCCATATAGACGAAGGGGGATTCGCTTGTTGTCCACTTTTTTTAATAACTATTTGATTTAAGGAAGTGTAGGTTTCCAATAATAATTGTATGGATGGTCAATGGGGGCTCAATGCGTTCGTTAAAGTACTGTCTAAAAAGTGAACTATGCGTGGTTGCCGTAATTTTGACCTGAATCAAAAGATTGTCTGGTGATATTTTGTGCGGAAGGTACCTATCTAACTCTTTGTTTCTATTGGAATTCATAAAAATAGTTAGATTTACTGTTTAATGTTGTTTGTAATCTTTAAAAAGAAAAATACTCTAAAAGGAAGTAAATAACGAAATCATTATCTGTTGTTATTGTTTTAATCTAGGTAACAACGCTTGCCTGGATATTTGAGAGGACGAAATCATGCTGATCGGCGTACCTAAGGAAATCAAGAATCACGAATACCGCATTGGCCTGACTCCAATGTCTGTTCATGAGCTGGTAAAACACGGTCATGAGGTTGTTGTTGAAAATAACGGTGGTGCTTCCATCGGTTTCAGCAATGAAGATTATATTGCTGCTGGTGCCCGGATTCTGGACACCGCAGACGAAGTATTTGCAGCTGCAAACATGATTGTAAAGGTAAAAGAGCCACAGGCAATTGAGCGTAAGCGTCTGCGTCCTGACCAGACTCTGTTCACCTACCTGCACCTGGCTCCAGACGCTCCTCAGACTATCGATCTGATCGAATCCGGCGCTACCTGCATCGCTTACGAAACCGTAACTGACGAAGCTGGCCGTCTGCCTCTGCTGGCGCCTATGTCTGAAGTAGCTGGTCGTATGTCAATTCAGGCTGGTGCACACTGCCTGGAAAAAGCTCACGGCGGTCGCGGTGTCCTGATGGGCGGCGTACCTGGTGTTGAGCCTGCGAAGGTTGTTGTTATCGGTGGTGGTGTTGTTGGTGCCAGCGCAACAGCTATGGCTGTTGGCATGGGCGCAGACGTTGTTGTTCTGGACCGTTCCGTAGAAGTTCTGCGTAACCTGGACGCTCAGTATGGCAACCGTATCAAGACTATTTACTCCACTGCTCACGCTATCGAAAAGTACGTGACTGAAGCTGACATGGTTGTTGGTGGTGTTCTGATCCCAGGTGCTTCCGCACCTAAGCTGATCACCCGTGACCTGGTGAGCAAGATGAAGGCGGGTTCCGCTATCGTGGACGTTGCTATCGACCAGGGCGGCTGCGCAGAAACCTCCAGGGCGACTACACACGCCGAGCCTACTTACGTTGTTGATGACGTGGTTCACTACTGCGTAGCTAACATGCCTGGCGCTGTTGCTCGTACTTCCACCATGGCTCTGAACAACGCAACTCTGCCATTTGTTCTGGAACTGGCTGATAAGGGTGCTCGTAAGGCTCTGAAGGAAAACCGTCACCTGATGAACGGTCTGAACGTCTGCAAGGGTGTTATCACCTGCCCGGAAGTTGCAGAAGCTCAGAACCTGAAGTACCGCTCCCCTGAAGAGATGATTCAGGAAATCTGATCGCGTCTGCTATCAGAACTGAATGCATCC
Organism: Sansalvadorimonas sp.; assembly: GCA_965221135.1. Taxonomy (GTDB): domain Bacteria; phylum Pseudomonadota; class Gammaproteobacteria; order Pseudomonadales; family Endozoicomonadaceae; genus Sansalvadorimonas. Next base: position 1,075,284 of record CBDCRZ010000100.1, on the reverse strand, counting down.
CCGGTTGATTCGTCATCCGGGGATTTTTATTTATAGCTTTATCCGTCCAGCTTTACAGCCCACCGAATCACTTCAATACTCCTCAATTGCTGCTCTTTCATCTCTACTCCAGCTCCCTCCCCACCTGCACTCTTTAGTCAGGCTAGGTTCGTCAGGCTAGGTTCGTCAGGTTAGGGCGTTTGTAATAAGTAGAAGGATTTTCTCCATGAACGATCGCACTCAGGGAATGCTGGGGGCTTTACTGTGCGTCAGTTTATGGGGGCTGCTGCCGGTTGTCTCCAAGCTCGGGCAAACGACGCTGGACAGTCACCAGTTCCTGTTCTGGTCCAGCATCTGTTCAACCATCTGCGTGTTTCTATTGTGCTGGAAGACCCAAACCCTGCGTGTGTTGAAAAGCTATACCCTCAAAAACTGGGGGCAGTCCGTTGGGCTTGGGGTGTTGGGCACCTATCTCTATTTCCTGTTGTTGTATAAAGGCTATGCCGGTGGTCGGGACATGGAAGTGCTGGTGATTCAATACACCTGGCCGATTATGGTGGCACTGTTATCCTGCTGGTTGCTCGGGGAGGTGTTTGACTGGCGCAAGGGCACTGCTTTGTTGCTGGGATTTACGGCGGTGACTCTGGTGCTGACTAAAGGTCAGTTGCATAAAGTGTCTCTGGATCGTCCTGAGCTTCTGCTTTGGGTGGGTTTGGGGGCGTTCTGTTTTGCCGTGTTTTCAGTGTTTAGCAAAGGCATAAAACTGGAAACCTTCAGCCTGCAACTGGTGTTTTTTATCACTGCGACTGTGGCTTCATTCTTCTCAATGCTGTGGTTTTCCCATTTTGCACTGCCTGACCGTCATTGTCTCATTGTTGTTGCTGTGTCCGGTATTGTGGTGAATGGGTTGTCGGACGTGCTTTGGCTCTGGTCTTTGCGTAAGACAGAGGCTTCCTATCTTGCACCTGTGGTGTTCCTGTCGCCGGTTCTGTGTGCGGTGTATATGCAGTTGTTTTTCCATGAACCGTTTCTGCCTATATACAGTGTGGGTCTGATTTTGATTGTGATGGCTGGTTTAGTGAATAACCTGAATATTAACCTGCGCCTTAAAAAGAGACCCGTTGCCTGAAAGCATTGCAACCTCAGGGGGTGAGGATTACTGTGATTGCGCAGGATTGCCTGATTTGGAGGGTTCACAGTGTCAAAAGCAAACATCACGCATAAAGAATGGTTACGCAAGGCGGAGCAGCTGCAGATTAATGGTCTGGCGTTTACTAATGGTGAATACACATCGTCAGCCAGTGGCGAAACTTTTGACTGCGTGACCCCGACCGATGGCAGCAAGCTGGGTGATATTGCCAGTTGTGATCTGGCTGATGCCAATCAGGCTGTGACTGTAGCCAGGGAGGTCTTTAACAGCGGAGTCTGGTCGTCAAAGTCTCCCCGTAGCCGGAAAGAGATACTTCTGCGCTTCGCCAGCCTGATGGAAGAGCATGCCGAAGAGCTGGCTCTTCTGGAAACCCTGGATATGGGTAAACCGATTACCAGCAGCTTTGGCTCAGACATTCCCAGCAGCATCAACTGTATTCGCTGGTGTGCGGAAGCCGTCGACAAGATTTACGATGAAGTTGCCCCAACCGCCGACCATGAGCTGGGTCTTGTGACCCGTGAGGCTGTTGGTGTTGTCGCAGCGATTGTGCCCTGGAACTTCCCTCTGAGCATGGCCTGTTGGAAGCTGGGGCCATCACTGGCTACAGGTAACAGCGTTATCCTGAAACCTTCTGAAAAATCACCTCTTACAGCGATTCGAGTGGCGGGTCTGGCGAAAGAGGCGGGGTTGCCCGATGGTGTATTCCAGGTGCTGCCGGGCTTTGGTCATACCGTGGGTAAGGCGCTGGCACTGCACAATGATGTGGACTGCCTGGTGTTTACCGGCTCAACACGGGTGGCCAAACAGCTGATGGTGTATGCCGGTGAATCCAATATGAAACGCGTCTGGCTGGAGGCCGGGGGTAAGAGTCCGAATATTGTTTTCGCCGATGCTGAGAGTCTGGATGTAGCGGCAGCTACCGCAGCCATGGCGATTTTCTACAACCAGGGTGAAGTCTGCACGGCAGGTTCCCGTCTGCTGGTCGAAGAGTCCATCTACGATGAGTTTCTGCAGAAGGTGCTCAGTCATGTGGATACCTGGCAGCCAGGTGACCCTCTGGACCCTGCCTCTACCGCCGGTGCTATTGTCGATGATATTCAGATGAATACCGTGCTCAAATATATCCAGGCCGGAAAGAAAGATGGTGCTCGTCTGGTTGTGGGTGGTTCGCAGGTGTATGGCGACAGCGGTGGTTTCTACATTGAACCCACGGTGTTTGCTGATGTGGATAACTCCATGAGCATCGCCCGGGAGGAAATCTTCGGCCCTGTGTTGTCGGTGATTCCGTTTAAGGATGAAGACGACGCCATGCGTATTGCGAATGAAACAGACTATGGTCTTGCGTCGTCTGTGTGGACATCCAGCCTTGGCAAGGCTCACCGTTGCGCCAGGCGTATTCGAGCCGGTTCCGTGTGGATTAACACTTATCATGGCGGCGACATGACAGTGCCTTTTGGTGGTTTTAAACAGTCCGGTAATGGTCGGGATAAATCTCTGCACGCTTTTGATAAATACACGGAATTGAAAGCGACCTGGATCTCTCTGAAATAGAAGAATTAGAAAAACTTCGTTGCACAGATCAAACTCCCTGATGATTTAATAATCTTCAGGGAGTTTTTCTAGTCAAAGGTGAGAGTCAAAGGTGAGAGTCAAAGGTGTGGGATTAATCCTTGTACCCGGGAGACACCCTGTCCAATAAACGCAGCAGCCCGGGCCAGGCTAGATGGCCACCCATACCTTTGGTGACCTTCGCCGCCATTTCACTGATATCCGCAATAATAGAATCCTGCACGGTGATCAGTTCACTGCCTGAGGATTGCGCCATTACCTGAATCTCACAGGCCTTCTGCAGGTTGTACATATTTAGAAACGTCTGGGGTATCGAGTCACCACAGGTCAGCAGACCATGATTACGCAGAATCAGATTATTGCTCTGGCTCAGGTCATTCTGCAGCCGTTTCTTCTCTTCGGGGTTAATGGATACACCTTCATAGGCGTGATAGCTCAGGGAGCAGAGGGCAAAGGCAGCTTGTTGGGAGAGTGGCAGTAAGCCCTGTTTCTGGGCCGAGACAGCAATGCCGACCGGTGTATGAAGATGCATAACGCAGTGGGCGTCTTCACGTACTTCATGAACAGAGCTGTGGATTATAAAGCCCGCCGGGTTAATAGGGTATTCGCTGTCGTCCAGCATCTGTCCGTCCAGACCAACCTTAACCAGACTGGAGGCTGTGATCTCTGAAAACATCATGCCGTAAGGGTTAATCAGAAACTCGTTATCTTTGCCGGGAATGCGGGCTGAGATATGGGTGAAGATCAGATCATCCCAGCCATAGTGAGCCACAAGGCGGTAGCAGGCCGCCAGATCAATACGCAGTTGTTGTTCGGTCACGGCGATTACCTCTTCATTTCGGCTTGGGTGGTGCCTGTTTTCGATCCAGTCTACAGCGCTAACTTATTGGTTACACATATTTGTAGCTTTTAGGGATCAAATCTGGATTGGGATAACAGATCGAGTATGGGAAGTATGGATAGAACAGCACGACGGCCAACACCTTACCCTTTGCCGGAGATACTGGATGCAAGGCCTGATAGCTCTCAACCTCACTCAGGTCGAAGCCGGCGCCCCTGGCGTTCGGTGTCCCCTCTTACACGCTTGCGAGGAGAGGGTGCCCGCCCGGAGCAGTCGAGCCTCTGTGCATTCAAAAATGTCACGCTTCCTGGGGTTACTAAACAGGAAGGCACACCTGGTGAAACGGCTCCTGATGAAGCCAGACCTAATGAATCCCGGCTCAATAGGGCGTTGCTCAATAAGACACAGTTCCGGCAGTTGCCAACCAATCAGAAACTACAGAATTTCCGCCAAATTCTGCTTGCAGCCATAGAAAACAAAGATAGTCAGCTATTGGCGCAATATAGCCAGTATATGGGCCCGGAAGACTTTCAGGCGATTTTCAAAAGTCGTGGCGATGCGTTGCCTTTGGTGTGCTGGGGAGTATGGCTCAGTGCTGCTATGGTGCTGTTTGATCAGCCAGTTCAACAGTTGATGGCAGGTTATGAACAATACCGTGAGTACATGGCTCAGTATGGTACTGATTATGATGATCAGGGTGAGCATCTGGCACAGGCTGATGTGCGGACTTGTTGTCAGTTGATCTCCTTGTTCCGTTCCTGCCGACAATTTAATGATGGTTTACAGGAGATTGAACGGCTTCGTAAGAGGTTGAAGAAGCAGGGGCCTGAGACATCAGAATACCCTGGTTGTCTGTTGTTAAACCTGAAACAGGAAGAGGCCCGGTTGTATCTGGAACTGGACCAGCCCCAGCTTGCGCGGCTCTGTATTCAGGCCGGTGAGAGTCTGGCGACGCAGCTGGGCAAGCCAGTGGGAATGATGTCGGTATTGTGGTCGGCTCTGCTTCGACGGGAAGCCAGTGCCCCGGAACTATCGGTTGAGCAACAGCAGGCGATACTGGAGCAGGCTTTGAAGCAAGTGAGTCCTCATATTGAACACTATGAAGCGGCTCGCACAGAAGCTGGCCGTATTCTGATTAGCTTAAAGCAGTTTGAAAAGGCGTATCAGATATTGCAGCAAGGCGGTGACAGCAATGTGTTTCGCCAGCGCCTGCAGGCGATGTGCCTGATAAGAATGGGCTGTTATGAAAAGGCCTATGAAATTCTCGGGCCCCTGATTCAGGCTGACCCAAAATTCAACAAACTCTGGCATGAAACGGCTATCTGCTGTCAGGACTGGGGAAAAAGTCTGATAGGTAAAGCGCCTTCAGAGCGCAAGCCTGGTGAACTGTTATGGCGCGCGTTGAACTACAGCCTGCAAAGCATTCGCTGCGAGAACGACTATGCCTCAAGCTGGAGCACGCTGGGACATATTCTGAAAGATATGCAGGATGTGAAGGTGAACTGGCAGGGGGTTCGACAGGCGTTGGCGGGTGTTGGCCTGGAGAGTCAGACCCTGTGGAAGGCATCTATAGATGCCTTCCACAGGGCTGACAGTTTAAATCCCGATCGGTTAGCTATTTAGGTGGCAATAGCCATTTCAGCGGCAGCCATATCACCAATAGCCTGAGCCATTCTTTTGCAGGGTTGAAAGGTTCTTTCCAAGGCGATCAGTGTATCAGTTAATAATTAATCCCTGACCCTGTGCAGGAAGTGCATATGCTTCTCGTACTGGCCAATGATGTCGCTGATGACCTGCTCTTTGGTCCACCCCATCAGGTCGTAGTCCTGACCACCTTCACCCAGAAAGACTTCTGCCCGATAGTATTTGCTGTCGTCCTCATCTTCATCGTCAACAACAAAGCTGGGTTGCATAAATGCGCGAGGCTTCACCTGATAATGAAAGTCCTGCTCATCACCGTGGGAGACAATCAGTGCCGGATGTCGGCCACCCTGGTTTTCGACCGAGGCTTCAACGCCCTGACTTATTAACTCTTCTGCCACAGCTGCAAGCGCTGGAAGTACAGTCTCTCTCATAAAGAGTGCCACGCTCTTGCGCTCAGGGAAGTGAGTGACATTATGCAGGCGCGTCTGCCATGGGGTGTGTTTATGGCTGAAACGTGGTGCCAGTGTTGCCTGTGTCAGGCTGTCCCTTTTCTCCGCATCAACCGCCAGGGCCTTTAACAGGCCATAGCCGGATATCAGCAGGATAATCGCAAAGGGCAGTGCCGTGGCGATAGTGGCACTTTGCAGGGCTTTCAAACCACCCGCCAGCATCAGTACCAGTGCAACCAGGCCAATCAGACAGGACCAGAATACCCGCTGCCAGAGAGGTGTACGACCATCGTCTTTGGAGGCCAGAAGGTCAATGACCATGGCACTGGAGTCAGATGATGTGACAAAGAATACCACGACCATAATAACCGCCATTCCGGAGAGGAGGTTGCTAAGAGGGAAGTATTCCAGGAACTTGAACAGGGCCAGAGAAACGTCATTCTTAACAACCTCAGATAACTCCGTCGCCCCGTGATTCATAATCAGGTCGATAGAAGTATTACCAAAAACAGTCATCCACAGGAAGGTAAGAGCGGAAGGTACAAATAACACCCCGCAAACAAACTCACGTATGGTTCGACCGCGGGAGATACGGGCAATAAACATGCCTACAAATGGCGACCAGGATAGCCACCAGGCCCAGTAAAACAGGGTCCAGCCGCCCAGCCAGTCAGTAGGGTTATAGGCATAGAGGTTAAAGGTTTTATTGACCAGTTCAGACAGATAGCCGCCGATGTTCTGCACAAACATCTGCAGCAGCAGGTTAGTGGGGCCGAGGGATACCACCATAATCATCAACAGCAGAGCCAGCAGCAGGTTGAGCTCGGACAGACGTCGTATACCTTTGTCTAGCCCGGAAGCCACCGACAGTGTGGCCAGACCTGTAATACAGATAATCAACACAACCTGAATGGTGGTGCTGACCGGAATACCAAACAGGTAATTCAGGCCTGAGTTTACCTGCAGAACGCCATAACCCAGTGCTGTAGCTACACCAAAGGTGGTGCCGAGAATGGCGAAAATATCGGTCATATGCCCGATAGGGCCATAGATACGATCTCCAATCAGCGGATAGAGCGCAGAACGGAGGGTGAGTGGCAGGTTATGCCGATAACCAAAGAAAGCCAGTATCAGTGCAACAATTGCATAGATAGCCCAGGCATGGAAACCCCAGTGGAAAAAGGTGATACCCATCGCTTCTTTTGCGGCGGCAATAGTACCTGGGTCACCATTGGGCGGAGAGAGGTAATGCATAACCGGCTCACCAACGCCAAAGAACATCAGGCCGATCCCCATACCGGCTGAAAATAGCATGGCAAACCAGGATGAGAAACTGAAATCGGGTTCGGAGTGATCGGGGCCGAGCTTGATATCGCCATAGCGGGACAAGCCAATGCAGACGACACCAATCAAAATAACGGCAACAGCGGCAATATAGAACCAGCTGGCGCTCGTCATAATATGGCTTTGCATGGCAGTGAACAGGGTCTCTGATTGTTCAGGGAAGAGTGCTGCATAACCGACCAGAAGCAGGGTCAGTAACGCAGACCCGAAAAATACGGGTGGGTTGATATTGTGGACCGGCTTTTTGGAGGAAGCCATAAAAAAGAGTGTACTCCAATGCGTGGTTGGTATTTACCTACTGAAGCGAGCGCCAGAACATAAAAAATCGAACCAAAGTACACCCAGTCACACAGGCAGAGCAGTCGAAAAAGTAAAAAGGCTGTGCACAGGTTGGCGGCTGTCGTTCTGGTCAGTCTCGTCAGACAGTAGAAAGCTAGGCAGGATGTTAGACAGTTCTTGACCGATCATATTAGATGCTGGGCTGTTAGTATTCAAACCCAGTTTGTTATGCAGCGTAACGCTAACAATTCAGTTGTTTACATTGTGCTGTTGTTAAGCGTGGTGAAATGATTTGGTGATATTTTTGAAAAGAGGAGATGGCGGGGAAATAGCCGGGAATAGCGGGAAAACCGCCTGGGATAGGAAGCCTTGAAAGCTTTCAACCGGCAAAGGCCGGTTGAAAGTATGAGGAAAGGTGGGGGAATAAACAGTTGTTTTAAACCACAGAACCCAGCTGGAAGATTGGCAGGTACATGGCGATAATCAGGCCGCCTACCAGAGTACCCAGTACCACCATGATGATGGGTTCCATCAGGCTGGTCAGACTATCGACCATATTGTCGACCTCGGCTTCGTAGTAGGTGGCGACTTTATCCAGCATCTCATCCAGTGCACCGGACTCTTCACCGATACCTACCATTTGCACAGCGAGGGAAGGAAATGCCTGGGTGTTCTTCATGGAGAACTGCAGCTGCTGACCGGTGGAAACATCTTCCCGAATACGGTTAGTGGCATCCCGGTAAATAACGTTACCCGCTGCACCGGCCACAGATTCCAGCGCTTCAACCAGAGGTACACCGGCAGCAAAGGTTGTGGAAAGGGTACGGGCAAAACGGGCGATGGCGGATTTGTCGATAATATCACCCACAACAGGCAGCTTGAGTACAAATCTGTCCATTGCATCCTGGGCTTTGGGTGAGGTCTCCAGCATCTTCTTAAAGGCAAAACCTGCGACTATGGCTCCGAAGACGGCGACGAGCCACCACTCCTGCATAAATTCCGAGATACCTATTACCATCAGGGTAAAGGCGGGTAACTCGGCACCAAAGCCTGCGAACACTTCCTGAAACTGGGGAACAACCTTTACCAGCAGGATCACCGTTACAATCACGGCCACAGCCACAACCGCGATGGGGTAGTTCATGGCCTTTTTGATTTTGGACTTCAGAGCCTCGGTTTTCTCTTTGTAGGTCGCGATACGATCCAGCAGAGTTTCCAGTGCGCCGGATTGTTCACCAGAGTGCACAAGGTTGCAGTAGAGGTCATCGAAGTACTTTGGGTGCTTGCGCAATGAGTCAGCCAGGTTGGTACCACCGGCGACATCATTTTTAATCTGGATAATAAGTTCTTTCAGGGAAGGGTTTTCTGTACCTTCGGCTGTTATATCAAAAGCCTGCAGCATAGGTACGCCAGCCTTGGTCATAGTAGCCAGCTGACGGGTGAACAGGGCGATATCCATGGGCTTGATCTTCTTGCCCTTGCCCCCGAGGGTAATGCCTTTTTTACGAACTTTAGTGGGATTGATGCCCTGCTTGCGCAGTTCCGCCTTGGCAAGTGCCATGGTGCTGCTGGAAATTTCTCCTTTGGTCGGGCGACCGTTCTTATCTTTGCCCTCCCAGACGAAAAAAATGACCTTGTTCTTTTTCTCTGCCATGTGAAAACCAATCCCGTCCCTTGTTCTATCCCTTAGGCCGACTGGTGTTATTTGGTAGTTGTCGGTTCAGGCTCTTATAAGATGCTACTTAAGATTCTAAAGTGTATTAGCTGTCAGCGTCCACTGAAAAGCGTTGGCGGTCCTTGATGCGCATCACAGTTAACTGCCCCCCCCATACATAACCTGTGTCCAGTGCTTCATAGCCGGGCTTGAATACGCGTCCTTCGAGGGAGGCCCAGTGACCAAAGATGATCGTGTTATCTTTTTTACGGCGATGGTCGTGCAGATACCAGGGAGCAAAGCCCGGAGGAGGAATATTGCCCTTGGTGTGGAACTCCAGCTGCCCCTCCGCATTGCAGAAGCGCATGCGGGTAAAGTAGTTGGCGATCATCCTCAGGCGTTCATGGTCATCGAGTTCCTTTGACCACTGGTCCGGAAGCTCGCCATACATGTTGTGGAAAAAGGTTTCGTAATCAGCCCCCCGCAGAACGGATTCCAGCTCAGCGGCACGTTTCATGATCTTTTTCTCAGACCAGATGGGCGGCACACCGGCATGCACCATAATGCACTTATGCTTTTCGCTCATATGAACAAGGGGGCGGTGGCGCAGCCAGTGAAGAAGTTCTTCCCGGTCCGGGGCTTCCAGAATGTCGTTAATCGTGTCGCTGCGTTTGGGAGAGCGTACGCCACAGGAAACGGCAAGGAGATGCAGATCATGATTACCAAGCACTGCCGTGCAGTTTTTGCCAAGGCTTTTCAGGTAACGCAGAGTTTCCAGTGATTCCGGGCCACGGTTAACCATATCGCCCGCCACCCAGAGTTTGTCTTTGTTTTCATCAAAATCGATGGTGTCGAGGAGTGTGCGCAGGCCACTGTAACATCCCTGTATATCGCCAACTGCGTATGTGGTCATGGTTCGGTTTCTATCTTAGCTTTTTAATGAGCCTAGCTGACTTTTTACGACCTCAGGCTCTCGTCGCCTTGGCTCTTGAGGGGTGTATCCGGCTCTTGCAGTTAGTTCACAATGCCGGGTACCTGAAGGCTGAACAGAGGAATCTCAGCTCTAAACTGTTCACCCTCCTCGCCCAGCATCAGGTAGGAGCCCTGCATACAGCCTACCGGAGTAGGCAGTATGCAGCTGCTGGTATAGGAATAACTGCCACCGGGAGGAATGTTGGGCTGTTGTCCGACGACACCATCCCCCTGAATATTCTGCTTTTTCTGGTCACCATCAACAATGATCCAGTGGCGTGAGAGTAACTGTGCACTGCGATCGCCATTGTTTTTAATGGTGATATGGTAGGCAAACGCAAACTGCTTGTTCGCCGGTCGAGACTGGGATTCAAGATATTCTGTCTCGATCTCAACACGGATGGGGTTCAGGTATTCCATAAGGTTCTTTGTTATTACTGTTTCTGAGCCGGCTTATCTGCAAGATAATCCGCAATTTTTACGAAGGACTCAAGGGGTAAGCGCTCAGGGCGCAGGCCAGGGTCGATTCCCAGTTGCTCCAGCTCTTCGCCGGCCACCATACCTTTCAGGCCATTACGGATGGTTTTCCTGCGCATGGAGAAGGTGGATTTGACGACCCGGTTCAGAAGCTTTGTGTCCTTGCAGGGATGGGGCAGTACCTTGTGTGGGGTCAGGCGAACAATTGCGGAGTCCACTTTGGGTGGTGGGTTGAATGCACCGGGGCCTACGTGGAATACAAAATCTACTTTGCAGTAGTACTGAACCATCACACTCAGGCGACCATAGTTGTTCTCACCCGCACCAGCCGCCAGGCGATCTACCACTTCCTTCTGCAGCATAAAGTGCATGTCCTGCACGATATCGGCGTAGGACACCAGATGGAAAATCAGTGGTGTGGATATATTGTAAGGCAGGTTGCCGACAATGCGCAGTTGTTCATCAGTCTGTTGCAGGCTGGCAAAATCAAATTTCAGAGCATCGGCTTCATGGATGCAGAAGTTGTCATTCAGACCAAACTGCAGCTTGAGCAGTGGGATAAGGTCACGGTCCAGTTCAATCACATCCAGACGACCAGCATCACTTTGCAACTGGTTGGTCAGTGCGCCCTGGCCGGGGCCAATCTCGATAATATGGTCGCTTTCCCGTGGGGCAATAGCCCGAATGATCCGGTTGATAACGCCAGAGTCATGGAGAAAGTTCTGTCCAAAGCGCTTACGGGCTTTGTGGGGAATAGCAGAAGAGTTGATAATCCTGGTGCTCTATCAAATATAAAAATAACCTGAAAACAGATACTCAGCAGGTTGCAGATAACAATTAGCTAGTTGTTCACCATATCCAGCGCATAAGCAATAGCAGTGTTCAGGCTGCCGGAATGAGCCAGACCTGTACCTGCCAGTTCCAGTGCGGTGCCATGGTCAACAGATGTGCGAATTATAGGCAAGCCGAGAGTGATATTCACGGCTTCGCCAAAGCCTTTGTACTTCAGTGTCGGTAAACCCTGGTCATGGTACATGGCCAGAACGGCATCGGCCTGCTTAAGCTTACCGGGGTTAAAGATGGTATCGGCCGGTAGCGGGCCAGTCAGCTGAATACCTTTATTACGGAGCTTGTTCAGTGCAGGCTCAATAATCTCGATCTCTTCCCGACCCAAATGACCACCTTCTCCTGCATGAGGATTCAAACCGCACACCAGTATTTGAGGGTTGGACAGACCAAAATGCTTTTGCAGGTCATCATGCAAAATGGTGATGACTTCCTGAAGGAGGTCATCGGTAATAGCATCAGGCACCTGGCTAAGGGGCAGGTGAGTGGTGACCAGTGCAACACGCAGGCCTTCAGTTGCCAGCATCATCACAACGCGGGGTGTATGGGTCAGCTCTGCCAGAAGTTCGGTATGGCCTGAGAAGGGGATGCCAGAGTCATTGATCACTCCTTTGTGTACCGGCGCGGTGATCATGGCGTCAAACAGACCGTCCTGACAACCTTTGACTGCTGTCGTTAAGGTGTCGATCACATAGCCGGCATTACGGGGATTCAATTCACCAGGAACAACCTTGTCTTGTGTCTTGCCGGGCATCACCAGAAGTTCGTGAGCTTTACCCGGAACGCGGGGCATAGCTGTTGTGAACACTTTAATAGCGACATCAAGGTTCAGTTGCCTGGCACGGGCTTTGAGAACGTCGGGATCAGCCAGTGTCACAATCTGTGCCTGACGGGGGTGAGCCGCCTGCATCAGGCACAGATCGGGGCCGATACCGGCAGGCTCGCCTGAGGTGATGACGAGCCGGGGTATCTGGTTAGACATGTATGGGTATTAAGCCTACTGCTTGATTTCTACATACGCCTGGTCACGGAGTTCCCGCAGCCAGACCTGCAATTCCTCTTCGAACTTGCGCTGACCGAGAATTTCGCGAATCTGGGCGGTACGCACCTTGTCACTGATATCTTCCTTGCGCTTACCTTCAACTTCCAGAATGTGCCAGCCATAACGGCTTTCGAAAGGCTTTGTCGCAACATTCTGTGGCGTGATCGTCATCTTCTCACGGAAGGCGGGTACCATATCATTAGGATTAGCCCAGCCCAGTTCACCACCATTCAGTGCTGAGCCGGTGTCGTCAGAGTAGGCTTTGGCCAGCTCTGCGAAGTTTTCCCCTTTTTGCAGACGCTTGTAGAGGTTTTGAGCCAGTTCCTGAGCTTCCAGGCTGCTGCGCACTTCGTTGGGTTTGATCAGGATGTGACGCGCCTTTACCTGCTCCTGAAACACCTTTTCGTCCCCTCGACTGTCCGCTATCTGGATAATGTGGAAGCCGCTGGGGCTGCGAATAGGACGGGAGACTTCACCTGTCTTAAGGTTGTTCACCACATCAGAAAACAGGGATGGTAACTGATCAGCCTTGCGCCAGCCTATGTCGCCACCTTCAAGTGCGCTCTGCCCCTGTGACTTGGAAACAGCAGTCTGGGCGAAGTCGGCACCTTGCTTCAGTGTGTCATAGACCGCTTCAGCTTTTGCACTGGCTTTTTGAATCTGCTCAGGCGAAGCGCCTTCCGGAAGGGCGATCAGAATGTGGCTCAGGCGGTATTCCGTACCTAGCTGTTGACGGCCTTCTTCGGATTTACGGTAGTTCTCTATTTCCCGATCGGTCACATGAACTTTTTCCATGACCTGCCGCTGGCGCACACGGTTGATCAGCATCTCTCTGCGTATCTGTTCGCGGGCATCGGTGTATGACAAACCGTCAGCGGTGAGTGCTTCCCGGAATTGATCAAGGCTCATACCGTTGCGGGAAGCAATATTGCGGATAGCTTCGTTCAGGGAGTTATCGTCAATGCGAGCACCGGCACGGCGGGCAATCTGCAGTTGCAGGTCTTCAATAATCAGACGCTCAAGTACCTGCTTTTTTAATACCTCTTCCGGAGGAAGGTTGCTGGTGCGTTCCCGCAGTTGTTTGCGCACGGTGTCCATGCGCTTGTCCAGTTCGCTCTGCATAATCACATCGCTGTCGACAATGGCAACGATGCTGTCTAGAGGAACAACCTTGGCAAAGGCGGGGGCAGGCGCCACAGCTGTGACCCCGGCTACTGTTAATCCAAGGGCTGCAGCCATGGTAAAGGCGCGAATCTTTTGAGTGACATTTGTCATAACGTAGCTTTTCATATTCGAGCTTTTATCAGTCCTTAACGGCGGCTGTAACCGCTGATAGTTTTCAGGTAGGCATCTACTTTGCTGCTGGTGATACTGCCCATGCCTTTCAATACGAATTCCAGGAAGATACCTTTGTCTCTGTCGGCAGTGTCAATCTCATCCGTTGCATCAATCCAGTTCCGATACATTACACGAACCATATAGCAACAGTCTTCCCGTTCAAAACCTATAGTCCGTTCCATATTACGTTTGTTGGTCAGGTCACGGGTGTAACGACCCAAAAAGCTCCAGCGGTTGTCGATTGGCCAGACCATGTTGAAGTCAGCTTCTTCCAGGTTACCATTGACGAACCGACCCGTGTTATTGCCTTCATTGGGACCGTCTTTATATTTCTCTGCACGGTCAACCTGGTCACGGTAGCGATAGGTTGCATTGATCACACTGCCAGCAATCGGCAAGTATTGCATGCCCAATGCATACTCCGAATTACGACCTTTGTTGGTGTTATACATCCAGTCCTGAGTCAGGCTCAGGTCACGACGAATATTCCAGACCAGTTGTGTAGCCAGTGGGGAGGTTGAAGCTTTATTGTCATCAATCCTGCGCTGCTTTTCTTCATCAAGGTCGGTCTTGTCATTGGTCCCTGTGTTCAGATTTGGGTCAATAAAAAGTCGACGCTCTTTGAAGTAGTAGATCTGGCCAACGCTGGCTGTAAAACTCTCGTAGCCATCTTTTTCCAGGAAGCGGCTGGTAATGCCGAGTGCCAGATGATTGGTGTCACCAATACGATCAGGGCCGGAAAAGCGATCATTGTTCCAGAGCGAACTGTAAGAGAAGGAGCTTTCAGTAGAGTTGAAGTTAGGGTTTAGATCCTGGTCCTTGACGTACGGTGTGTACACGTACTTGGCTCTGGGCTCTAAAGTCTGGGTAAATGTCATTTTGCCCAGGTTGACGGGTCTGTCAAAGAACAGGCCGCTGTCGATAAAATAAGTCGTACCGATAGTCGATGGTTTCTGCACATCGCTATTACTATAGCCATGGCTGGCATTAGAGCCACTGCCACCAGCAAAGTCGGAGTTTTTATCAACCCGCTTAAGGTCATAATTCACGGAGCGCAGTTGTAAACCGGGTTCAACAAATGAATAGCTGTTGGTGAAACGGTATTTTGCGGTGGTGTCGGTGTTCAAACGTTGGCCGACGGCGCTGGTAATGTTGTCAGGTCCTCTATCCCACACACCCTCTCGGGAGCCATTGCCTTTATTCGTTTCTCTTTGTTCTTTGTACTTCCAGTCTTTATCGCGTTGAAAATCGGTATAGCCAACGGTGTAATCCAGGCCGAAGTCTGACCCTATATCCCAGTGGCCAGCCAGGTTAAGGTCAACATCTTTGCTGAAAGGGTCGTCGGAATCCTGGGTCATATTCTTCAATTGTTGTGTGCCCAGTAAGAATGTGTACTGATTACTGCCGAGGCCACCACCTTCATAAGTGGTATACAGTTCCTGGTGAAGTGGACTGTAGGATCTGACATTCACGTCAGTTCCGAAGTCATCAAAGTAATCACGGTCACTGGTTGATGTGTAGTTTGCCCGATAGTCCCAGTTACTGGTGATGTTCTGGTGATGACGGAGATTTACGAACCAGCGATTTTCGTCGTAATTGCGGTTGTCCTCTTTGACCCGGTCTTTTGTGGAGTATCCCCCACCTATCTCACCCTCTGCGGATGAGGTCATGTAGCGCAGTTCACTTTCGAGCAGGGAGCCCCGGTTGCTCATGAAGCGAGGTGTGATGGTTGCATCGACGTTCGGCGCGATATTCCAGTAAATAGGTTGGACGTAATCAAAGCCGTTGCCATCACTGCCAGAATCATAGGACAAGGTCGGGAAAAGCAGGCCGGATTTACGGCGGTCATCCAGAGGGAAGGTGATCCATGGCGTATAAAATACAGGAATATTCCAAAGTTCAACCGTGGCATCGGTGGCTGTACCAAAGCCTGTGTTGGGATTGAGTTCGACCTTGTCACCGTCGAGCTCCCAGCTGCAACTGCCAGGTTTACAGGTGGTGTAACGAGCATCGTCCATGAGAATAATACCGCTCTCACGACGGGTGATTTGAGTCGCTTCACCATGGGCATGGGCTGTATGGAGCACATATTTGGCGTTCTTTATTTCAGCATGTCCGCTGTCCATATTGATATCGGCCTGGTCACCAACCATCAGCATGTTGGGTTCCCGGATAACAACATTGCCCTGGAAGTCGGCTTCATTAGTGGTGCGGTCGATATGGGCCTCATCACTTTCAATCTGACGATAGCCCTGGCGCACGACAACATTGCCTGTCAGTGTGCCTTGTCCGGTTTCGAAATAAGTAGACTTATCGGCTTCTGCAAAAATCGGGGCTTCAGCAGGGTCGCCCTGGTAATCTTGTCCGGGACGTTCGGGTTCAACATAATCACCTTCACATACCAATGCTGAACGAGTACTGCGCTTGTTTAGAGGTAGTTGATCCAGCTGTCGCCAGTCGAGGGAGGAGAAGGCCTGGGTAACCGTTTCAGACTGTACTGGCAGCACTTTGGCCTGAACGTGATCAGGAGCTGTCGGTTGTACTGCTGCTTTTGCGTTATAGCTGGCACCGGTTACCACGGTGGTAGATTCAGCAGACGGCTGAGCAGTTAAAGATGACTCCGTTCCTGCACGCTTGGCAAAAGGAACAGGTCCTGGTGTGCGTGGGGCAACATAGCAGTCCCATTTACTACCCGCTGAGCCAGGTTTGCATGCCCACTGGGCATCAATTGCTAGAGGTGCGGCGACTGTTGGTAATACCGGGGTGCTGGCAAGCAGACCAGTGGTGATTACCTGGGGGAGTTTGTTTTTTAAAATAAAGATGCTGTTTGCCATCGGTGTGAATCCGGCCTTCCCGTCGGCTTCTGTTAATGACTCCATCAATACCCGGCCAGATCCCCCGCAAGGACTCCTGATCTGCCGCTGCCCGATGCCCGGTATTTATCACCGTGGTATGAGTCGAAACCCGCTAAAAAAGAGCATGATACTGCAATAATTGCACCTGTCACAGGGGTAGAGCCGAGAAACCCCGGGCATGGCGCTGGTGCAGGTCTGTGGGCGATGATATAACCTAGCTCATTTATACTGGCCGTGTTCGTGAATCTTGTTTTAGAGATTGTTGCCCGGAGACGATTCGGCGATGATGACCATAGGTTATGGCCAGAGCCGTTTAAAAGTGCAGGGCTCATGTTTGTAGAAACACATGTTTTTAGAAGCACATGCTTTTAGAAGCAAGAGCTTAGAGTCAAAAAGATAGAGCCAAGAGCTTAAAGTGTGGTGTTTAAGGAATGGATATAAAGCCAGAGGTATCAGACCACCGTTACGAAGGTTTGGAGGACTGGTGTACAGGGCTGCCAGAGTTGTCCAGCCATCTTCAGCCAGGGGGTCTAACTACGGTATCGGGGGATGCCAGCTTCCGTCGCTACTTCCGGGCACAAATCAGTAACGAGGCCAGCTTTATTCTGGTAGATGCGCCCCCCGAGCATGAAGACTGCCAGCCTTTTGTAGCCATTGCCCAGAGCTGGCGACAACAGGGTGTGAGAACCCCGGCTGTTCACTCGGTGGATATGGGACGCGGCTATATGATGCTGGAAGACTTTGGTGACCGGCAGCTCTATGCCGACCTGGAGCAATATAGTGTTGAGATCCAGCCTGAAACCAACAGTCAGGGTCCGGTGCGGGAAAGCTTTGAAAAGAAAAGAGTTGAGAAGCTATATGACTCTGCTCTGGATGCTTTGATCGCCATTCAAAATACCAGTGTCCCTGAAGATTACCCTTTGCCCGAATATGATGGCGAGCGGCTGCAAAACGAAATGCAGTTGTTTCCCCAGTGGTGCCTTGAACAGTTTCTGGATATGAAGCTGTCTGTCGATGAACTGGCATTATTAAATAACCTGTTTAACAAGATTACTGAGTCGGCCCTCGAACAGCCGATTGTTCCTGTGCACCGTGACTACCACTCCCGCAATATTATGATGCTGCCCGATGGTCTGGGTCTGATCGACTTTCAGGATGCGGTGCTCGGCCCTGTTACCTATGATCCTGTCTCCCTGTTGAGGGACTGTTACATTGACTGGCCCCAGAGTCAGGTCTACCAGTGGCTCGACCGTTTTGCAGCCAGGTCTGTTCATCTTCAGGGCGTGGAGCAGGAACAACTCTATCGCTGGTTCGATTGGATGGGGGCTCAGCGTCATATAAAAGTACTGGGTATTTTTGTGCGACTCTGGCAACGTGATGGTAAAACCGGTTATCTCAAAGATATTCCCCGTGTGTACGCCTACCTTGCCTGGGTATGTGAGCGTTATGCTGACAGTCATAAAGAGTTGGGTGATGCCGCAAACTGGCTCAGGGAAGACGTGCATCCAAGGTTGAAAAAACAGGACTGGTGGCACGACTACAGGCTAAAAGTATGAGCGTGCACCCGACGACAGCGATGATTCTCGCAGCGGGAAAAGGCACTCGTATGCGGCCTTTGACCCTGACCACACCCAAACCTTTGATACCTGCCGGTGGCAAACCTTTGATTGTCTGGCATATTGAGCGACTGGCTCAAGCCGGTATCAAACGTATCATCATCAACCACTCCTGGCTGGGTGAGCAGCTTGAGCAGGCGATAGGTGACGGTCAGCGCTGGGGGGTAGAGATTCGCTGGTCCCGGGAAGACACTTTGCTGGAAACCGGTGGCGGTATCTTTAATGCTTTGCCTTTATTAGGCTGTGAGCCATTCCTGCTGGTGAATGGTGATGTATTTACGGATATTGATTTTACCCGGTTAACACTGCCGGATAAGATGCTTGGGCACCTGGTTCTGGTGAATAATCCAGACCATAACCCCGATGGTGATTTCCAGTTAAAGGCTCATTTGGTCAATGTTGGCAGTTCAGATGTTGGAAAGGCGGATGTAGGAAATCAAGAGAAAGAGCAACTTTTCACTTTCTCCGGGGTCAGTATTTTACATCCACAGCTATTCAATAAATGTCAGGCCGGTGTTTTTCCGTTGGCACCTTTATTGAAAGAAGCCATGATTAGCGAGCGTGTTTCAGGGGAATGTCATAAAGGGTACTGGCTGGACGTCGGTACTCCGGAACGACTGCAGACACTGGAAAAAGATATTGCTGCCGGTCTTTTCGACTGACCGGGACAGAAAAAGAGACTGTGAGAATCTATGTGGTTTAGAACCGTTCTTTTTGGCCTTGCAGGCATGATGTTTGGGGGGCCTTTTGGTGCCATTATGGGCGCATTGTTCGGCGCCTGGCTGGATAACCAAAGCCAACGCCCTCGTGTTGTGTATGGCCGGCAGGGCAGTGCCCGTCAACGCCAGACACAAACAGCTTTCTTCGAAGCCACCTTTCTCACCATGGGCAAACTGGCCAAGGCCGATGGTCGGGTAAAGGAAGAAGAAATCCAGCTGGCAACGGCTCTGATGGATGAAATGCGCCTGAACCCGGAGCAGCGGCAACAGGCGATTCACCAGTTTAATCAGGGCAAAAATGGTGCACCGATTCGTGATGCCCTCAACCGCTTTCGCCAAACGGCGGGTGGCAGCCTGACCCAGATGTTTCTTGAATTGCAGTTGCAGGCGGCCTGGGCTGACGGTCAGGCCTCTGAAGCCGAAATGACCATTCTCCATGAGGTTTGCCAGCACCTTGGTATTAACCGTTTCTCTTTTGATCTTCTGTGTCAGCGTTTTCAGGCACAGCGTGCATTTTACTCCGGCGGTTTTGGCGGACAGGGTAGCTACCGCCAGGGGCAGCAGGGGCAATGGCAGCCGGGTGCCAGTCAGAATGAATTGAAGGAAGCCTATGCAACACTGGGTGTTTCTGCTGATGCCAGCGACAGGGATGTAAAGCGAGCCTGGCGCAAACTGATGAGTGAGCATCATCCGGACAAGCTCGTATCCAAAGGTCTTCCGGAAGAGATGATGGAAATGGCCAAGCGCAAAACCCAGGAAATTCAGGCCGCCTACGATTTGATTCAGAAGCACCGTAAACAGCAGTCATAAAGAGCCCATTCCACTATTTCTGTTCAATAACGCGATCAAAACGAACCAAAGTAAAACTAACAGCCTTGTTAGTTTTACTAACAGGGGGGAACCATGCCCTCCTTTTTCGATCGAACTTCCCAGTATCAATAGAACTAACGAACTTGTCAGGGAGTGGCAGCTTATGAATAATCTAAAACCTTTCCTCTATTTTCGGGACGCTTCGAGTGCTGCTTTGGTAGATCAGGGTTTTGTGCTTGCTGAAGAACAAGATTTAGAGTTTTCCTTTCAATGGAATCTGCATGACGTCCTCGTCAAAAGCGATATCTATAAACCCTATATAGCGAATGTTCGCGTGAAAGAGGCTTTTGACGAGTTAGCAGAGCGTCCATGCAAGTCTTTTCATCTTTTTACTATTGCTAAACTCCCAACGGTGCTCCAGAGCTCAGATGAACTGTCCGTGCGTAAGTCAGCCATGGACGCAGAAGCTGAAAACTTTATTACCCTAAGCTTGGAGAGTTGTGTCGGAGACATTCATAAGAAAAGCATGCTGGAGTGGGTTTTGAAGCTGACGCAGGCAGAAATAAGAATGCTGAGTGACAATGGTGAGCCGGAGCAGGTCAATCTTCTGGATATGTATAGCGAGCGCCTTCATAGGGAATTAAATCAATTGTCAGGGTCAAAAACAGACGATGTGAATGGCGCAAATGAAGCTGTTTAGACGCGATCTGCATCCTCTGGTGGCGCCCGGGAGTGAGGGGCCGCCACTGGGGCGAATAAGCCGTGAGCAGGTCGGTCAAGTGACGGCCTCCGCCAGTGTTTCTGTTTACATGCGCTCTTCTTTCAGGCCTGCTACTGCCATATTATCTGCACGTATTTGTCAGGCGTTCACTGACGCATGTAGCTGGCTGTTGCACACAGTCATCTTCTCTCGTTTTCAGCCTGTCTCTGAGCTTATCAGGGACAGGTTGAAAGTGTTGGAGTGTCAGGGGCTGTCAGTACAAGAGGCGCAGGCTCTGATGAAGAACACAGAAATTATGAAGCTGTCCCCAGTTCTGTTCGACACTATTGCAAAAGCCGCAGGTAAATTTGTCGGGGAAAAAACCAATGAGCACCGAACAATTGACAACTTTATTCTTCTGCTGAATAGCAAAGATCCGAAAGACGAGTGGTTTGGCCAGATGTCAAAGGCCCATTACATCAGAGAGCTTCACAAGCTGGTAGAAATAGGTCTTACCGGTCAGCCCGACACTGAGTGCAAAGTTAGAATAAGCTGACGATTCAACCGCTGGCAAGACTGTTTTTACCTGCTGGCGGATTCTGTTAAATCTTCCTTCGTATTGATGTTCCCTAAGGGCTGGCTAATCTGGCATCATATCGCAAAAGCCAATGACAAGAGCATCGGGTAATGCAGACCAGCAGCAGGGAATCAATCGAGTTTTATGTACGTCGAGGGTTCTGGGGAGAGGAGTCTCTGGAAAGCCTGTTTCGACGTACCGTGGCGATTCATCCTGGGCGGCTTGCGCTGGTTGATCCGCCGGATCGCGCCTCCTTTACTGATCTCGCCCCCCGTCGTTTAAGTTACAGTGACCTCTTTGCTGCCGTTCGTGATACCAGCGCCCGACTGCTGGCTGCCGGTCTGAAAAAAGATCAGGTCATCATTACCCAGCTGCCTAATACCGTAGAGACCGTTGTGCTCTATCTGGCCGTGGCGCGTATTGGTGCACTGCTTTGCCCGCTCTCTATTGACCAGAGCGCGTCCAGTCTTGCAGAGGCGTCTTTGCAGTTGGAGCCGGTGATGTATATCGGTTGTCGCTACAAGCACCGTGATTTGCTCAAGCAGGCCCGCACCTGGCTGCCGGAGTCCTGCCAGTTCGCCAGCTTTGTACCAGTGAATGACACAGAGGTGTTGAGCCTGTCTCTGGATACCCCTGCTTCCCCTGAAGAGATTCGTCTGCTGGGACATATTATGGACACCGTTCCAGTGTCGCCTAATGAAGTGTTTACCCTCACATGGAAGCGTCACCTCGACAAGCATCCGGCCATTCCCCGTACCCATAACCAATGGTTTGCCATGGCTTCCTTCATTTATGAAGGTGCAGGGCTACGCAATGGTGACAGCCTGCTGTGTGGTTTCCCACTGTCTGATGTTTCCGGTATTGGTGCGTTTCTCTACAACTGGCTGATGGCTGGTGCCCGACTGGTACTGGATCAAACCGGTGACCTTGGCCAGCTGGAAAAAGTCTTCAAGGAACACAGGGTCACCTGTGCCGGACTTTCCCCCGCTTTATTAGAGACTCTGGTTGAGCCTTTAGAGAAGCGAGAGTTTTCCTTTGCCAGGCTGCGCAGTCTGGTGACGGGTTTTGCGCCTTTGGATGCGTCACTGGCGCGAAAGATTTCGCAGCTGGGTCAAATCTCAGTACTCAATTGCTACGGTACTCGGGAAGGCGCCAGTCTACTGGCTACTCCTGCCGACCGTTGCAGTGAGTGGACAGAACACCTGTTCCCCCGCTTTGATGAGAATGTTGAGGGTTGGAACAGCCGTATGTCTCGTATGGTCAGCACTCGCTTGATTGACCCGGGTGCCGGTAAAGAGATTACTGACCCAGGCCAGCCCGGAGAGTTGTTTGTGAAGGGGCCTTCATTGTTTGATCGCTACTATCCCTGTGAGCTCGATGAAGACGGCTGTGAAGAAGTGCTGGAAGATAATTACGAAGGCTATCAGGCCACGGGTGACCTTTTCGTGATTGATGAAAAGAACCCACGCTTTTACCGGTTTATTGGCCGGGTATCGTCCGGTTCAAATGATCTCCAGACGGAAAAGTAATCGCTCCCAACATCTGTTCTAAGCCTTAATCAACGTCCAGGTACCTATAACGAGAAAGCCGACACCGGCCAGATAGTTAAGGTACCTGGGGTTGATATGTTCCGACAAGAAACTGCCCGCCAGAACGCCTAAGCCTGAAGCCACAATCAGGGCGAGGGAGGCTCCCAGAAAGACTGTCATTTTGCTGACGTCCTTGTCCGCTGCAAACAGCATGGTGGCCAGCTGGGTTTTATCCCCCAGTTCAGCGAGAAAGACCGCCGAGAACACAGTCAGCAGGGTTTTGTAATCCATGGGGAATCTTCCGTACAGGTTGAGAAAGTCAACCTGAATTATATAAGCACCTTTAACGTGTCGTGGTCAGCAGTCCAGGTCATACCACTTGCAGAGCAGATAGTATGATGAAAGCCTTAGTGAACCATCAGCATATTATCCATCCGGAAAAATCTGACCGCTGGACTCATTCTGAACAACGCCCCGGCATCTTATATTCACTGGCATAATGACACTCTATGGCCTGCCAGTCTGCCACTCCTTGCTGGAAGTCCGCTTTTGCCTGAGTGCCCTCTTTAAGATATTCAGACAGCCTTTCTGTATATTTCCGGCCGCCATCAGGGCTGAGTCTGATATATTTTTGATTATCCAAAACAAGCAGGCTACCATCATCATCCTTTATGCAAACAAACATATGCGCTCTTCGGCTCACAGGATAAACATTCATCGTGAATGGTCTCCCGGCCGGGATAGATTCCAGGATAGCCTCCGCATGTACCTCATTTGCTGTATAATTAGGCACAATACTTTTATCAATCATTGCAGGTAGGTTCAGTCTTTCACTCATGACTTCTGCAAAGACAATCTCTTTCACCTTCATTGCATCCAAACCGCTTCCATTAACCACTAAAGTAGCGCCAGGATCGGCCGTCAGAAGGCTATCCATATAATGCCCGACCAGGCGACCTGGCAATTCAAGAGAACCGGTTGACCTGGCTTTAAAGATAACCATCTCACGGGCCAGAGGCCCGAATTGCAGAAAAAGAATTTCAGCTTCGGACTCGAAAGTACAAGAGGC
Source organism: Sansalvadorimonas sp. (assembly GCA_965221135.1). Taxonomy (GTDB): domain Bacteria; phylum Pseudomonadota; class Gammaproteobacteria; order Pseudomonadales; family Endozoicomonadaceae; genus Sansalvadorimonas. Next base: position 1,051,825 of record CBDCRZ010000100.1, on the reverse strand, counting down.
ATCTTGGGATATAGACAACTTATATGCTGAACTTTCTTTCGACATCAACTTTGCAAAACTCACAGCCTGGCTAACAACCTCAGAAAGTTTCATCCCCTGACTGAGGCAGTGCGTAAGATATGATGCAGGCTGAGCGTGGCTGCCCTGAACCAGACACACCAGTAGTATCAGAGCACACAACCGCCGCATAGTAAGAAAAATGTATCGATAAAAGGTTTTCCCCATTGAATACCAGAAAACAGACTTTCGTAATCTAAAGCAGGCTGTCATACCTATCACAGCACAACGCTTGGATCGTCCTTTAATAGTTCTGGAAATAGAATGCATTTCTTTCAGTTTACCCGAAAGACCGTAGCATCAATGTAGAAGAAAAGCTGATTCCTGTCAGACTTCAGGAAGGTCAGAATAAGACCTGAATACTATAAATGCAGGCTCAGGTTTCTGTCGTACAAATGGAAGCAACGTCATGCAGAAGATCGAATCTGGAGCATTTCTGAAATCCCTCAATACACTGTCCCCTGAGTAACTCACGTGCTTGCATCGCACCATGCCGCCATGTCCGAAGGGACCAGGAACCACCGGGAACAGTCGCCTTCTCGAACGTCTCAAGTACTATTTTGGTCATCACCTACGCTGCCCTCATTGTTTTTGTGAATCCATGACGCGCTGGGGGCAGAACTCTGGTCATCAAAGTTATCGATGCAGGGAATGCAGACGCACCTGCAATGCTTTGAGTGCTACCCCTTTGTTGCATGTTCGTATTCGCGAGAAACTGGATGCCTATCTTTCCTGAATGGATGGCGGAAGCACTTTGCGTCCAGCGGCTGCCGAATGTGATGTCTCGCTGAAAACATCGTTTTACCTTCGCCACCGCCTGATGGCTGTGATCGCCAACAATACGTGACGGACGCGGTTCTTGAGCATGTCAGTAACGACGAGCTCTTTGCTCAAATGGACGGGCGCATTCTATCAGGCAGCACCTTATGCACAGATGCTCATATATCCCACGAAAAGCTGGCGGAGCAACTCAATGTGACGCTGAAAGAGCTGGTCACGACGTCTGGTCAGTATGTACGTGAGAAGATTTATCATATTCAGACGGTCAATGCTTATCACAGTGAACTCAAGTGCTGGATCAATGGTTTTTTCAAAGGGGTGGCGACGAAGTATTTGTCTCGTTATCTGGGCTGGAAACGATTTTTAAAGACTCATATCTTCTCAGAAGAGAGCCTTAATCAGCATTCATATACCTGTAACGATAAAGCCTGTAACGATAAAGCCTGTACCGAATATTATGGATACCAGTACTAACTATCCGGTCTGTTCTGCTGTCCAATGGGGCTGTATTTCTGAACTCTTCTCTTTATATCGCTCAAATAGACCACACACTATTTGGATCAAAAGCGAGTGAGTTATGAACACAATGATTAATGCCTTGGGGGCGGCCAGGGGATACATGGATAACACAGCCTGTCGAGCTTTGCAGTTCGTGGGGCAGGCCACTCTGGAAACAGGAAAAAGCTGGAGTGATATGCTTCCAGGCGCCAGCTCATTTGGGAGAACCTGCAGATTGAACGGTGCAGCCGCTTCTGTCTTTGGGGCTTTTGACCGTATGACAACATTATTTAGCGGGCATGTAGCTTCTTCCCGCTTTATTCCATATGCGGTAAAACCTTTATTGTGCAGGAGTATTGCGAAACTACCCATCACGCTCCCTTTAGTTGGTCTTGCTGCGGTAACGGTAAGGCCTCTGGCTGAATTATATAAAACTCGGCTATTTACAAAAGAACTACCACAGTTACCGGCAGATACCAGCCATCAGACCCTGTATAAACGCTTGGCCAAACAGGCGTTAGGCGTTGTGGATAGTGTGTTGTTTTACGGCAATATTGTCGTGGCCAGTACTACTCTTGTTCCTGCACTTGGAGCCAGTATGGCCGTTCTGGCCGGGACATTGGCATGTGCAGTCAATGTTTGTAGAGGCGTGGCTTTCAAATGTGCTCAGAACCACAGGATGGAAGTAAGAGCGAAAGAACTGGCAGGAGTGCCAGAGAGAGCGCGAAAAGATTTTGCCAGGAGCGAAGCATCTGCCGCAGTAATTAATAAACGTTACCACGGTGTACTCAGTCACCAAGAAGCTGAAATACGTTTAAGGTCAGTCTCTCAAGGTGCTCGTTCAGAACAGACCTATATACTTTATACTCCGGAAGACAAACCTGTGAGCTATATAAATGATAAAGCAGAAAATAATTATTGTCTGATGGTTACGGTGGATCACGATAAAAACAATGAGGGCAAAAAGCTTTCAGGAGAGCAGAAAAGGGAGTATCACATTAGTCCCATTATCAGAACTGCTGATTCCAGGTTTAGGGTGCAGGTTGACGAGAAGGGCACCAGAAGTCAGGCATTTCCCACGATAGGTGGACTGTTGAGTAAGCACAGCGGAATTAATCATAATAATCTCTATCTGCTACCCACAGGATCATGTGGTGGTTGCCGCTCAGGGCTAAGGGATTACGCTGTACTTTGATGAGCGGGAATTGATGAGGTTTCTGGGGGTATGCTCCGAAAGTGTTCTACCCCCTCTCCGAACGTCTAATCCTGAGTTTTCTACTTGAGTACTTCTTTTAGTGCCGGTTTAAGTGTCGGCCAGATATTCTCCAGCACTCTTGGCTGGGCGACAGCTTTGGGGTGAATACCGTCAGGCAGGTTCAGCCCAGGCTGACCGGCGACACCCTCCAGCATAAAAGGTACTACGGGCGTGTCTGTGCTCTTTCCCAGATCATGGAAAATCTTATTAAAACCCTTGGTGTAGAAAGGGCCGTAGTTGGGTGGGATGCGCATCTCCGCCAACACTGGCCTGGCTCGTGCTTTCTTGATTTGAGAGATCATGGTTTTCAGGTTGCTTTTAATTGACTTGAGCTGTGTGCCCCGCAATCCATCATTGGCGCCTAACTCTAAAAAAACGACATCTGGTGCGTAATCTTTCAGCACTTCTGGCAAACGACTTACGCCGCCTGATGTGGTTTCTCCACTAATACTCACATTGACCACTTGCCAGTCGGGGTGGCTGTCCCGTAATTTGGTTGTTAGCAGAGACACCCAGCCTTTATCCAGTGCAATTCCATAGGCTGCACTGAGGCTGTCACCATAAATTAACAGTGTTCTTTCTGTGGCTGCTGCATTGAGCGACATAAGGCTCAGCGCGCCAAAAACAGCCAATAGATAGGTTCGAAGCAGGACAGATCTGGCTGTAGCCCGAACTAGAGAAAGAACACGAATCATTAAACATCCCCCGGAAGTCATATGCAGGATAATAAAGCGGCCGTCAGCGCCAGAGACTTATCGAAAACAGTGCAGGCACGGAGCGGAGCTCTGACTATCTTGTCTGGGCTTGATATGGAGATCAAGAGGGGAGAGTCGGTGGCGATCGTGGGCACCTCGGGTTCGGGCAAATCGACCCTGCTTGGAATTCTTGCGGGGCTGGATCTGCCCAGTGATGGTGAAGTGTCACTGGCAGGTACCCGCATCGATGCGCTGGATGAAGATGCACGGGCACGGGTGCGAGGTTCCCATACCGGTTTTGTGTTCCAGTCCTTCCAGCTGCTACCTACGCTGACAGCGTTGGAAAATGTGATGCTGCCGCTGGAGTTGTCTGTGGATAAGTCTTTCAGCACCAAAGAGATTATTCATCGGGCAAAGAATCTTCTGGAAAGAGTAGGGCTGGGCCACCGTCTTGAGCATTACCCACGGCAGCTGTCTGGTGGTGAGCAGCAGCGTGTCGCTATTGCCCGCGCTTTTGCCGGTGAGCCGGATATTCTGTTTGCCGATGAACCTACAGGCAATCTTGATGAGAAGACCGGCGAAACCATTATCGACCTGTTGTTTCAGGTAAACCGGGAACGCCATACGACGCTGGTTCTTGTGACCCATGACCTCTCTCTGGCACGCCGCTGTGAGCGTATATTGCATCTGCATGACGGAGCCTTACATGAAGGGCTTGAGCATGAAGGAGCCGGTTCATGAAGGGAGTGTCACTGTCATGGCGTTTTATGGCCCGGGACTGGCGAGCTGGTGAATTGCGACTGCTGGTGCTCTCACTGCTAATGGCGGTATCGGTCAGCACGGCCATCTCACTGTTTAGCGAACGTCTGCAGCTGGCTCTTGGACGACAGGTCGCTGAAGTGCTGGGTGCCGATATGATGGTGCGCGGTTCTGAGCCTTCAATGCCGGCACTTTCCGCTCAGGCTATTAAGGAGAATCTTGAAGTCTCCAAAGTACTGGAGTTTCCCTCGGTGGTGTTGGCCGGTGAAGAGATGCAGCTGGTGTCGGCAAAAGCGGTGGAGTCTAACTATCCATTGCGCGGCTCCATGCGCTCGGCCCCCGAACCTTTCGGAGAAGATGCCGTAGCTAAAACAGGCCCGCTGCCCGGTGAAGCCTGGCTGGAACCCCGCCTGTTTGCGCTTCTCGGTTTGAATATTGGTGATACCGTCACCCTGGGTGCCAAAGAGCTCAAGGTGACTCAGGCTATTACGCTGGAGACTGACCGGGGCGGTGACTTCTACAGTCTCTCCCCGCGGTTAATGTTCAATATGGCCGATGTGGCCGCCACTGAAGTGGTTCAGCCTGGCAGCCGGGTCAGCTGGAAAACCCTGCTGGCAGGTCCTCCCCGTGACCTTCAACGCTTCGAAAGCTGGGCCAGTGATCAACTTCAAACAGGTGAAGAGCTGGTGTCTGCGGATAACAGTCGTCGAGACCTGCGCAATTCCGTCGTACGTCTGAAGCAGTTTCTTGGACTGGCCAGTATGGCGGTGATTTTGTTGGCCGGTGTGGCGGTGGCTATGTCCAGTAGGCGCTTTGCTGAACGCCGGTTTGATACTTCGGCCATTATGCGTTGCCTGGGAGGCAGTCGTCGTATGGTGGTGAACCTGTTGATTGGTGAATTGATACTGGTGGCGCTGCTGGTCACTCTTCCCGGAGTTGCATTGGGCTGGTTGTTGCAGTCTGGGCTGGTGTTGTTGCTGAAAGGGATACTTCCTGCGTGGTTGCCACAGGCGGGCGTTGTTCCTTACCTTGTTGGTGGCGTAACCGGCTTGGTCACACTGCTGGGCTTTGGTCTGGCACCGCTGTTGAGATTGCAGCAGGTTTCACCTCTGCGAGTGTTGCGCCGTGAATTGTCTCCCGCACCGGCATCATCCTGGCTGGTGTACGGCTTTTCACTGGTCAGTATGATGCTGTTGCTCTGGTATTACACTGGCGAGCTGCTGATGACAGTCGGGCTGGTGGCCGGGGCTGCATTGGTGCTGGTGACTGTCTCTCTGGGTATTCAGTTGCTTTTGGTGTTAGTAGAGAAGCGAACCCTTGAACGGCCGCTACCTCTGCACTGGCGTCTGGGCCTGAAGCGTATTATTCAGGAACGAGGTCACTCGTCTGCTCAGTTGATGGCTTTCTCCCTGACCTTTATGGCGATGGCGATTGTGCTGGTGTTGCGCACAGACCTCCTCTCTCGCTGGCAGCAGAGCCTGCCGGAAGATGCACCCAACTATTTCGCCATTAATATTCAGCCCAATGATGTGCCGGAGTATCAGAGCTTTCTGGATGAGAGCCAGATTGATACCAGCCAGTTGTACCCGGTGGTGCGTGGACGTCTGGTAGAAATCAATGGTGAAGATGTACGACAGGCTGTCTCCAAAGATCGTCGTCAGGATCATGCCGTACACCGGGAGCTAAACCTGACCTGGTCTGACACTCTTCCAGGCAGCAATACGCTGGTGCAAGGGCAATGGTGGCAGCGGGATGCGGAGCATGGATTATCCATAGAGCAGCAACTTGCCAACAGGTTGGGGATAACTGTTGGGGATAGTTTGACCTTCCTGGTTTCAGGCCGTTCGGTCACTGAAAAGGTGACCAGTATTCGAGCAGTGCAGTGGGAATCTTTCCAGCCCAACTTCTATATGGTGTTCCCTGAGAAGGCGTTGGAGAGTTTGCCAGCCACCTGGTTGAACAGCTTCTATCTGGAGAGTGACCGCAAAGCCGAACTCAATGGTTTGATTACACGTTTCCCAACACTCACGCTGTTGGACCTTGATGCGGTGATGGGGCAGGTACGCAGGATGTTGTCGCAATCAGTCGTGGCAGTAGAAGCCATGCTTGGCGCACTGCTGTTGGCTGGTTTTTTGGTGATGGCATCAGTCATTGAAGCCAGTATCGACCTGCGTTTGCGGGAAGGCGCACTGATACGCTCATTGGGCGGCAGTCGTCGTCAGCTGATGGTGATGCAGGCCGGAGAGTTTGTACTCTTCGGTGCACTCTCCGGGTTAATTGCTGCAGGTGGAACTGAGCTTTGTGTGTACTGGTTAAACACTCGAGTTTTCCAGCTGGAATGGCAACCGGTATGGTGGTTGTGGGCCGTATTGCCTCTTTTGGGAGCAGTGATCATAGGCTTCAGTGGCTGGTTGGGTGTGCGAAAAACCATACGACAACAACCTTCAAATATTTTGAAAGCAGTATGACTAATTTTGTATTTGGTCAAAAAACAGACAGCTTTAAAAAATGTTGATTCTTTAACGGGTGGATAAGTTATCCACAGCTAATCCCGAAGGTTGATCACTGTAACTGTGGATAACAGCAAAATCCCCCAAGCCATAGCTCTGGGGGATATTTTTATGGCTGTAAAACTATTAATGAATTGTTTAGCCGATCAGGAACACGATGGAGTGAGAGAAGGGTGTTGAGATATTTTAGGGCTTTCGTTCTAAAATGACTCCGCCCTCTTTATCCTTCGGCTACGTCCACGCGGGGGGAAGCCGCAATATCCGGGCTTCTTGCCTTGCTGTTGAGCTAACTCCCCGCAATCCATAAAGAGCCTTATCTTTTACCCCTGCTGCATTTCGAATTTTTCCTGCTGGGCAGCCTCCTGGTCTTTTTTCCAGCCAGGGCGCTTCCGGTAACGGGCGTTGAGTGCCTCCCTTTTCTTTCGTTCTCTCTTTTTCATCTTATCTTTGCACTTGTATGCGGCGCCAGCGATGGTGCCAGCCACTGCGCCCGTTAAAGCAACGCCGCCGGCGACTGCCCCGCCAATAATGGTACTGGGGTCAGGCGTGGCAAACCTGTCGGCCACAATGCGCTCTGGGGTAAAGAATGTCAGCTCTGCCTCACCGCCGTATTCCGGAACAAGCACCCGCAGCCCGGTTGCGTTATCACTGCCCGGCACCAAGGCTGTTTCCAGAGGATAAAAATCGAACCGTTTCTGTGAATAGCCGCTGTTTACCTGGTGCGTACTGATAGAGAGTGCATACTGGCCGTCTTCTGTACCAGAAAGCAGGTTCACTGATTTCTCCCAGTTATCCAGTTCACCAGTGGTCAGTTCGTAGCCTTCAAGCGTGAGATCAGAGTCGTTCCGGCGTGCGACGTACACATATTCATTATCTTTATTGACAGCAATAATCTTGTGGTCAGGAAATTCTGTCATGTTCAGATCAAAGATCTGCTCTTCAATGAAGCTACCGTCTATGAGCTGGTTCCGGGTCAGCCTGTTCACCGGGTTCTGGCCGGATGTTTGCTCCCACATCCAGACTCTCTCGCTGGTTTCATTCTGTTCCAGAAAGTACGGGCGTCCGGGCAGTTGAGGGTAGGTCTCTATCTCAACAGTGTTCCCTTCTGTCAGGGGGAAGCGCACCAGGGCCACCCCTGTTTGTACAGTGTTTTTCGAAGAGCTGGCGTTTGAAGAGGTGTTAGTGAATGAGGGAGGGAGTGCGTAGAGGCTGGTCAGGTGGGTGTCACTCACTCGCTGAGAGACCGGCAGCCCCCGCAGCAGGGTGCGGTTCTCTTGGTTTGTTGATGCATTGAGCAGTACAGAGCCATGCTCCCCGAATGTATTGTCGTGTACCAGGGTTGTACTATTGCCTGAGCCATTTCCCTCACGCTGCAGACGTACAATGCGCACAAGTCCCAGGTTGTCACTGGTTTTTCGGTAGGGATAGCGCTGTTCGCTGACAAGGTACACCGAGTCTTCACCGCCGGAGGCCATGGTCAGCAGCTGCTCATGGGGGGAGTGACAGCTTGTGTCCCGCTTCACGTCAGGTTTGCACAGTGTCTCGTGTATGGTGCGCCAGTCATCCCCTCCGGTGCTGTTCAGTATCTGGAAACCACCCGCAGTGCCCAGGCAGGTGGTGGCATCGGCGTTATAAGCGGCTGTGTCCGCAAAACCAGAGATCCAGGCGTACCCATCTATTGCACCACATACAGGAATCCCCCGGGCATCACCGGAATAGAGCCACAGCCTGATATCAATACGGCTGGCCGCCCCCAAATATCCAAAAGCGGAGCCATATCCGCTGCTGGCGCGGCCTATCTCAAAGTTGACCGCTGTTTGGCTCAGGCTGTTGTCCCATCCTATAGCCGATCCAAAGCCTCCTCCTGCATGCGCCACCCACCCAGTGGTTTTGACGCTACCATTAACGCCTTTCTGGGTCACGCTTGTTTGGAAACCCTCTCCAACACCTATGCCAGCAGACCCAAAAGCACCTGAGGCACTCACTTTAGCATTGACATCCGTCTGGCTCAGGGAGAATCTGTTGCTGCATCCCGCTCCCGCCCCAGTGCACCAATTGGAGATATGGTTGTTAGGGCCAGTGCTGGTGGTGACGCTGATGTCACTCTCCGATTGGAGCAGGGTTGATCGGCCGCCGCCAAACCCAACTCCTCCTCCAACAGCACTACGTAAAGGATTAGCTGAGTTATGGACGGTGACACTGCTCTTGCTCTGGCTCACGAGGCTGGGGTTATAACCCCCCCCCAACCACTCCCCCAACATGACTGGCACCACCGGAATTATCGATGGTGATCTGCCCTCCGCTCATTGATACATGGCTGCACTCATCGACTACGTGCGATGCCACCGCCCCACTAGAGCCAGAGCTCTAAAGGGTGACATTAAACAGGTTGACCTGGACATCTGCGCCCCTGAGCCTTCCAAAAACGCTGGCTTTTCCCTGTTTGCTGATAGTCAGGTTTTCCAGCCCGAAAGCGCCACTGGCATACTCGCCGGTGAAGGGGTGTGAAACGTTACATAATGGAGAAGCTGAGGGTGTACTCTGGGAAAAGTCGATCGTGGCTGTCTGTTTGTAGTCCCGGCTGCAGTCAAATGGAGGACTGGTGAAATTCTGGGAGCTGCTCAGGGGGACCGGCTCACCAGCCTGGCGCCTGGAACGGGAGGCCGATTTATACGACGATGATTCCCTTCTGTGTTTTCCCCGCGAGGATGAACTGTTGCCGGGGCCCGATGGGTGACCGGGGTTGAGCAGGGAAAGAGTTTTTTGGCGCGGTTTTCTTGTGTCGGGAATGCCTCTACCTGATATGTTTTTTGAGGAAGTGGCTGCGTGCGTACCATTGATCTGCGCGTAACCGCCTTTGGCTCCCGTAGCGGAACCATTGCCTGTGGCATTTGTGAGGGCAATCATTGCTGTTAAATTGGTTGCTCCTCTATTCGCCGTGTTATTGAAACCGGCGGTGCTGAGATCAGAATATAATCCGGAACAAATAGAAAAAAGACAGGCGACGCCAATATGAGCCTGTGGTTTTGGCATTTTAATCTCCCAGTTCTGTGCTGTTTCTGCATCAGAGAAATAAGCAGGTAAAAAGTAGTTCACATCTTTCCTGATTACCACCCAACCTCAGCCAGAAATACAGCGAGATAAAAAGCTAGTTCAATCTATCGACACGTGTCATGATAGTGGGTGTCCGGTCATGGCTAAGAACATGATTCAGTGGCAGAAAGGCATAAGCGGGTATTGAGTTGATTAAACTCTATGGTGACGAAAGTGGATGCCGCGATCAGTTCTGTCCAGACAACGAAACCGCTTTATTAAGTTATGTTCCGACAGTGGTTCCCAAGCTCAAGAAAAATGTATTGCTTGAGGTGTCTGGCAGTTCAGCGACTGGTGTCGTCGATCCGTATTGTAGAACTGAAACTATTCTTCCAGTCCCGCATAAAGTTCCAGCACTGTTTTGAACTCGTGCATGTAAAGTCATTCATATTTCACAGAGCGCCAGAACCGTTCGATAAAAATATTATCCAGGCCTGGGCTCTGAAAACAAACACCCCTTTGTTGCCGCTGTTCAAACCAATGAAGATGGGCACCCTCTGTATATGCGACTCAGCATGGTTACCAGTTTCCGTAAAAAAGAGCTGGAACTCTGGGCGTGCAAACATTTGAGCTGCGGCTCCTGCGTTGTAAGCGACGGATTAAAGGCTTTTACAGGTATTGCAGACGCAGGAAACCAGCATAGGGCCATCGTAACAGGTGGAGGTCATAAGTCAGTTGAAAAAGAAGAGTTTACGTGGGTAAACACCATGATAGGGAACGTGAAAAATTCTCTTAGAGGGAGTTATCACAGTATTAACCCCAAACACTTACCTCGTTACCTTGCCGAGTTCTGTTACCGGTTTAATAGACGATTTGATATGAAAGCAATGATATCAAGGCTCGGTTACATGGCGGCACGGACGTGCCCTATGCCAGAAAGGCTTCTTAAGCTGGCTGAGGAACAGTGGTAATCAGGATAAATATTGGCAGCATGAACTACAATTTCAGGCGCAGGTTTCTGTCTGTGTAAATGGAACCAGCGTCATGAAGCACATACAGTTTCAAGAATTCCTTAACACATTGTCTCCAGAGCAGCTTACCTGCTTGCACAGAACCATGCCGCCATGCCAGGACTCCAGAAACGACATGCAGTAGACGTCTTCTCGAACGTCTCAAATATTATTTCGATCAGCACCCGTGTTGCCCTCATTGCTCTTGTGAGTCCATGACGCGCTGGGGTCAGAACGCTGCCCATCAACGTTATCGGTGCAATAAATGCAGACGTACCTGCAATGCTTTGAGTGGTACACCGTTGGCGCATGTTCGTATTCGCGAGAAGCTGGATGCTTATCTTGCCTGCATGGATGGCGGAAGCACTTTACGGCCAGCGGCTGCTGAATGTGACGTCTCGCTGAAAACATCGTTTTACCTTCGCCACCGCCTGATGGCCGTCATTGAAGCCGATACAACAGGCCCGCTATCCGGCATCTCGGAAGTGGATGAAACCTTTTTTCGGGAATCCCGCAAAGGGCAGCGGGCTGGGAAAAGAGGCCCGCAAAAGTGGCGGTCGTTCCAGGAGAAAGGTAAAGCCAGCAGAGGCCTCCGGGGAAAAGCGAAAAACCATAAAAAGGATCCCTGTTATGGTGGTCTGTGATCGCCAGCAGCACGTGATGGACGCAGTTCTTGAGCATGTCAGTAACGACGAGATTTTTGCCCAATTGGACGGACGCATTTTATCGGGTAGTGCCTTATGCACGGATGCTCATATATCCCATGAAGAGCTGGCGGAGCAACTTAATGTGACGCTGACAGAATTGGTCACGACATCTGGGTAATACGTACGAGAGAAGATTTATCATATTCAGACGGTCAACGCTTATCACAGTGAACTCAAACGCTGGATCAATGGCTTCTTTAAAGAGTTGCGACGAAGTATTTATCTCGTTACCTGGGCTGGAAGCGGTTTTTAAAGACTCATATCATCTCAAAAGAGAGTTTGTTAGATCAGGAGGCATCACATTGGCTTAACCCACATTTATTGTGAACAGAGCCACGTCTACCTGTTTAAATGCTGCGCTGATCTTCCTCCACAAAATTTAAAGAGTTGGTGACAATAAAGTATTAACCTTCAGTGAATCCTTCCAAAACAGAAAGGCTAACAACATTGTTAGCTTTGGTAACAAAAGGGAACAGTTTAGTATGATTGTTTGTCAAATATTCCAGAATGAGATTTTCAATGTATTTAATACACATATTTGAAGAAAATATTGAAGGCTAAGACAAAGGAAAGTCAGGTAACATCAGAAAGAGGCTTTATATGCAATCACCAAACATACATGTACCATCTAGCTCAGGCGTTGTGGATGCCAGACTAAAACATCCTGAAATGCAGAGGGAAAACCAAATTATTCTTCACAGGGGACGCGTTCTTCGTGTTCCTGTCGATAAAGAACTCACTTGTAGGAAATGTGTATACCCTGCCGCACAAGCCATGTCTTGCCCATGTGGAAAAGTCATATTCTGCCGCGCCTGTATCACCTCAGCCATACCAGATGGTTTCCTGGAAATTTGCGATCAGTGTAGAACACAAGCTAATCAAGCTGATTCCCTTGAATGTTTACGACAACATCTACTTTATATAAATACGGAAGATCACCTACGTTATCAGCGGCGCCTGAGTGGTATAGATGAACCGACATTTAGAAACTTAAACTATTATTATATCCACGTTATACGTTACACCCCGAATCACACTATCTCACAGAGGGTGGATTCTGAGTTTTACCAGCCATTACGACAGGGAAAATTCCCGGAAGGCACAGAATTACTGGTTCAGTCTGAAAATGAATGCTCGATGGAGGCCAAAGGCAAACAGGATACAGCGCCCCTGCCCTTCTCAATAGGGGCGGAAAGCGAACTAAAGCGCCTGGGATGGCTAAACAAGTATGTCATTAAGCAGGACACAGATAATCAAGTTATTAACACTCCGTCGTTTAGGCTCGTTTTTGATGCTGGTTGTACTGAAAAAACAACGAATACAACTATTGCTGTTATTCATAGTCTACCCACCCCTGACTGCATCACCCAGGAACTTCCTTCTGACAGGACAATATCTCCAATGTATTTTATTGCGTGCTCACAACCGATAATAGGGTGGGTAAGAATGCAGCATTGTTCAACTAGTCAAAATGGGAACTTTGAGTTTCTGGTATTGGATTTATCCTCAGACACATTTCAGTCAGAAACGTTCTCAGCAAATTCCTTTAATGCCCACTCCGAAAGTACCAATGGAGTTTGTGGTTATGCAAGCGCAGTATTAAGTCTCAAAAAACTATCACTCATTACACTGAGAGAAAAAAACAAATACACATTGCCTAACAAGGAGAAGCATATTCAAGATGTGTCTGTACCCGTCAACGCCCTCCCCCTTTTAAATAAGGACTCTGACTTGGCTGTTTGTTGTGGGCGACGCGGTAAAAAAACTGGTTTTATTGAACAACTTATTGACCGCTGGCAAGTCATTGGTGTCAATTAAAATTATCAATTTCTTGGTGGTGCACTCCACCTTTTCGTAAAGACCGGGGGAAGCGCTACTATAAAGCTGGTTACTGCCTTCAACTAATTTGTTAGTGATTTGTGCGTCTCTTTTCTTTTTAATCACAGAGTATTTGGACGGCTAAGTTACCTTCTGCGGCTGTTGGATCTATCGTGCTATAAAATAAGGAATTCTGAGTATGTAGAAAGCAGTTCTTAGAGTGCTATGACTATGAAAATAGGGAGTTATTGAGCAAGTCAGAACGAAAGTATCTTATTAACTCTGTACGCTTGTTCAAGCAGCTGTGAAATGAAACATAGTCTGTTTGGACTCTGAAGTAATCTGTTATGACTCAACGAACCCTTAATCCTTCCAACAGTTTTTTTGCCAATTTTCTCATTGTTGCTTTCACTATTGAATATGAATAGTCATGCAGGCAGTAAAGTCTTGGCTGATTTTGTCCGCCCCCTTTATCCCTGTTGACAAGGACAAGGGGTATTAAGGGCTAAGGTTTAAGGCGCGAAAAACCGCCACGTTTAGGGTCTTTCAGAGCTTTGTAAGTGTCGCTTAATTCGCCCCGGTGATGCTTGCGTTGTTTACCCAGTTTAACTGAGTGACTCATCTCATAAGGAAAGAACCGAAACTCGATTTTTTTGTGGGTCTGCATCAGGGCGGCGATCATCTCATCACGCCCTACACCACCTCCGCCAAAGGCAACCATACTGTCCGTTACACCCACCATAGCCCGGGATGTTGGGCTGAGTCGAAAGGCAGTTTTACTGAATCCACCCCAGCCTTCGTCGGCTACGACTACAACTCTGCCCACATGGGGGAACTCCTCAATTAAGGGGTTTTCCGGATTATCTCGTTCAACAACAACCTGCTGGGATACAATTCCCGTTGTGTTGTACCCCAGATCTCTCAATAGTGGATACAGGCCACCAATGCCATCCTGCGTGCCACCGATATTCACTACCCACTCAGAAGCGGGATGTTGATTCAGAACCTCAGTGGCTTCTGTCTTGACTCCCTCAAAATCCTGATACCCTTTTCCGGAAAAACCAACAAAGGTTAAAACCTTCTTATCAGGAAACCATTCCTTGAATTGTTGAATCGCTTCCTGTGCAGTCGTCACTTCAATAATTTCAGCTTTCACGGCAGCAGGCAGTAGAACAGGCAGTAGAAATAGTGCTGTAAGCAGAGCGTACGGGTGGAGGCGAAATGAAAACATTTGATCCCTCTTCTTGTTATCGTGAAATATGGCTGAAGTCCATTGCCAGCCCAAGATGCCTTTTAGTGTAGAGCGAGTTTGGTGTAGAGGCAGCTCAATGCAAAGCCGAGTGGTTTCAGACAATAGAAATTGTTCACAGGGCAAAAAAACACCCCCGAAATTGTTAATTCCGGAGGTGTTTTTTAGAGGTGTTAAACCTCCGGCTGGTCAGATCAGCCGATCGGGTAGGTGTAAGTAGACGCGATACCCAGTGGCAGGCCCAGTCCCCAGAACAGCAGCAGGAATGCAGTCCAGCCGATCAGGAAGACAATGGAGAATGGCAGCATGGTGGAGGCCACGGTACCGATACCAGATTTCTTGGAGTAACGCTGGAAGAAGATCACGATCAGCGGGAAGTAAGTCAGCATCGGGGTGATGATGTTGGAAGCAGAGTCACCTACACGGTAAGCGGCCTGCGCCAGCTCTGGGGAGATACCCACAGCCATCAGCATTGGGATGAAGATAGGGCCGATCAGTGCCCACTTGGCAGACATGGAACCGATGAACAGGTTCACAACACAGGTCAGCAGGATAATGCCGATGATGGTGAACTGTCCTGACATATCCAGGGTTTGAAGAACTTCTGCGCCGCCCAGTGCGATCAGGGTACCCATGTTGGAATCGCCGAAGGCTTTCAGGAACAGCGCACAGAAGAACGCCATTACCATGTAGCCAGCCATTGGCACCATGCTTTCACCCATGGCATTGATCACATCGCCAGAGTTCTTGAACTTGCCAGTGGCCTTGCCATATACGATGGAAGGAATCAGGAAGATCAGGAAGATCAGGGGAACAATGGAGCCCATCAGTGGTGCGTTGAAGGCTGTCAGCAGACCTTCGCTGTTACGCAGAGGGGAGGCTTCAGGAATAGCGATAGCAGCAAGGGCAACAAACATACCGATCATGGTCAGACCAGCATTACGGAAACCGCGGGACTCATCTTCGGTGATGGTGTCGATGTTTTTATCGATTTCGATGTCGTCATCAATTTTCACATTCTTTTGCAGACGAGGCTCAACGATCTTGTCGGTGACGAACCAGCCCATCAGGCCCACCAGAAAGGTGGAGGAGAAGGTGAAGAAGAAGTTGCTTAGCGGGTTAACCATATAGGTTGGGTCGTAAGTCTGAGCCGCGGCCTGGGTGAAACCCTGCAGAAGAGGATCAATGGCGCTTGGGATCAGGCCCGCAGAGAAACCACCGGATACACCGGCGAAAGCTGCTGCCAGACCAGCCATTGGGTGACGGCCTGCCGCGTAGAAGATGATACCGCCCATAGGGATAACCAGTACATAACCGGCATCGGAAGCGATACTGCTTATGGCACCAATCATGACCACCATTGGGGTGATTAATCGGGCCGGGGTCATTTTCAGCAGCTTTTTGAGAGTTGTGCTGATAAAGCCCGAGCTTTCTGCAACACCCACACCCATGATGGCAACAAGCACAACGCCAAGAGGAGGGAAGGAAGTAAAGGTGGTGACGGAGGAGGCCAGGAATTGTGCGAGATAATCGCCGGTAAGCAGGTTGTTAATAGTGATGGCGGACCCTGAGCGCGGGTCAATCATATCAAAGGTCATCATAGAGAAGACCAGAGACAAGCCCAGAGTGATTGCCAGACAGTAAAGGAACAGCATGGCCGGAGATGGCAGGCGGTTACCATTACGCTCAATAAAGTTCAGAACCCGGTCGGCGATGGAATGCCGTGACTCTTGAGGTAGCTGGCCACTTGTGTCGGCGTGTACGCTGGACATGGTGGTTCCCCTTGTTGTTTATAAGTGGTGTTAATAAATTTTTTGTGGAATGCGCAAAGCGAACAGTGCTATCTGATTTGGTTTGCTACTTCTCTTGGCGGTAAATATACGTACAAAGAGGGTTGGTTTATTGATTGAAATCAAGTTCGGCGGGATGGCTGTATTTAATTTTGTTACGATGCTCTTTTTTGTAAAAAAATTCATGAGCTGTAGGTAAATGCTCTTGTTATTGGTTGCTTGAAAGATCAGCTGAAACGAGCGATATCTTCACCTGTTTTGGCAAATGAGCCGGGTGCAGACGTGCTGCTGATGAGACAAGCCGTTATAATCCCGGCTATCTACCTTTTGTCACTATCCTTGAAGACCATCTGATCATGAAAGATTTCAAGATTGCTCCCAGTATTCTGTCTGCCGACTTCGCCCGTCTTGGTGAAGATACCCAGGCGGTTCTTGATGCCGGTGCCGATATTGTTCATTTTGATGTAATGGACAACCACTATGTGCCCAACCTGACGTTCGGCCCTATGGTCTGCAAGGCGCTGCGGGATTACGGCATTACCGCTCCTATAGATGTGCACCTGATGGTGAGCCCGGTAGACAGCCTCATTGAGGCGTTCCTGAAAGCCGGTGCCAGCTATATCACTTTCCATGAGGAAGCCACCGACCACGTCGACAGAAGCTTGCAGATGATTCGTGATGGCGGAGCCAGGGCTGGTCTGGTGTTGAACCCTGCGACTAACCCGGATTGCCTCGAGTATGTAATGGATCGTCTGGATATGATTCTGCTGATGTCTGTGAACCCTGGTTTTGGTGGTCAGAAGTTTATTCCTTCGACCCTGAACAAAGCCCGCAAGGTGCGCAAGATGATTGATGACAGCGGTCTGGATATCCGTCTGGAAATTGATGGCGGCGTAGGCGTGAAGAATATTCGTGAAATTGCCGACGCAGGTGTGGACACCTTTGTAGCGGGTTCCGCAATCTACAACAGCGATGATTACGCCGCTGTTATTGCCCAGATGCGCGCTGAGCTGGCTCGTTAATTATGTTACTACACCGGATGTTTGACGGCAGGAAGCCGCAATTGGTGATGTTTGATCTGGACGGTACACTGGTCGACAGTGTTCCTGATCTGGCTGTTGCTGTAGACCAGATGCTTGAAGGGCTGGGCTACTCATCTGTTGGAGCCCGGCGTACACGCCTGTGGATTGGTAATGGCATTGCCCTGCTGGTGAAACGGGCACTGTTACATGTTGGGCTGAGTGAAGAGCAGGTAATGGATGATGCTGAAGAGTATCTGAGAGCCAAAGCACTGTTCGACAAGGCTTATCATCAGTGCTGTGGGCAATACAGCGTCGTTTACGACGGCGTTTATGAATGCCTGAATGTGCTGGCGGATGCCAAAGTGGCCATGGCGGTTATCACCAATAAAAGTACTGCGTTTACTGGTGAGTTGCTGGCTGAGATGGGTTTGGATAAATACTTCTCTACGGTTGTGTGTGGCGACACGCTGTCAAAGAGAAAGCCTGACCCGGCACCTCTGCTCTATGCCATGAAACAAAATGGAGTGGAGTCTTCCGGTGCCTTGATGGTGGGGGATTCCCGTCATGATCTTGCTGCTGCCAGAGCCGCACATGTATTGTGTGTGGCCGTGCCCTATGGTTACAACCACGGTGAACCCATTGCGGACTTTGGCCCGGATGCGCTGGTGAGCACCCTGGATGACCTGGTATGTGTTGAGCCGCCTGCAGAGGGATAGGAGCAGGATCTACAGGCTAAGGTCTGGGCCTAAACGCTTAGTTTAGGGGGGGTATCTACCCATCCCCCTCGTGCTTGAACACGGTCGCTGTGAAACCAGTACAGGCCATCAGGTCCCAAAATCCTTATAGGAGTGAAGATGGCGTCCGAGAAGTAGTCGGGGAGTTCAGCTTTCATGGCTGCATGGCACAGTCCAAGGGACATTCTGATTAAATCTTTGAGGTCGGTGTCTGTAAAGCCTTTCAGTTGGGAGTGGGCTTTTATATTTTTATCTACTTCATATGAGGCCGCTGTCATGTCGGTATGGCTCTTTATAGCCTCCAGAGCTCTCGTAGTGCGATAGGCATTAAAAAACACAGTCTCTCGCAGTTCCTCGAATTTACTCTGGTTATATTTCAAGGAGAATTCATAGTCAGTGGCGTTGCTTCTTAAGTTCGGCCGCAGAGTCTTTACTTCAATTTTATGCGGGGATAGTGACTCTATCAATGTGTCCAGAGCAGTTGAGGTGGTTGAGTCATCCGGAGCTAAAAATTCATGAACTATTTCGTCCAGATCTGGGCCAGAAAAAGGGTGTTGGTTGTCAATGTTCTGCATTTTCGTAAATACATCGCTGAGATGAGCTTTGAAGCCAGTGCGGTCTAAAAATTCTTCAACTCTTTGATAGTCAGCTGCACCTTTTGAATCTTCAAGGCTGCGTAAAAGACTGCTGGCTTCAAAGTCGAGCATTAGATTGCAGGAATGCGGGCACCTATTCCATACGTTATCGCTGGGCGCTGTTGGAGAAACTGGCGATGATGCACCTGAAGACAAGCTGCTTAGTGAAGAGGATAGTGACAGGCTTGATGGCTCTTCACTGTCTGACGACCCTTCATCTGTTTCAAAGCCTTCATCAGCTGAAGACCCTTCGTCAGCTGAAGGCCCTTCATCAGCTGAAGGCCCTTCGTCAAAATGCTCTTTATAACCTGAAGGCTTTTTATGAATTGAGGGCTCAGGTTTTTGAATAGATATGGGTCTTTGATGTATCTCTTTACTCGCGGTAGAGTCTTGCCGGGCAGCAGACTCAACCAGGGCTGTTTTTTGATTATCGGTAGACGGGTTGATCCCCCGGCCATCACTGGTTTTAACCTGGGCTGGAGGTTGTGATGTTGACCCTTTGCCAGGCAGCTTGCTGCCGGTTGATGAGTTGTTGTTTGTTGGACTGTCTGGAGGGGTGATTCTGTCCATGCCCTGTCGTCCTGTCTCAAGTCGCTCCCTTATTGGTTTTAAGTGTAAACGATAGCTGCAAAAGAGCCTCGAAAGAGCCCTGAAGCCTATGGGACAGGTTTAGGCTTGTGTTTATGGTTGTTATCCGTAAAGGGTTTTTATAATATGCTGATGATTCATATATCCCCTTGTGGGGAGTCAACTAATGAGGCTAACAGTGCAAGCATTTGCATCTGACAATACATACCTCCTCAACGCCCCTCTCTGCTGGCGATGGCGTATCTGCGCCTGAACGCTAATCTCTCGATGGACTTTGTACCTGTGTTAACAATGCTGGTAGTGTCTGAGAGAACCTTATGATTCAACTTCACTCTAAAACAGCTCTCAGCATATTTTGTCCCTCTATTTGTATGAAAATACCCGGGGCACTGCAGAGCGACAAAAACTGAATACAAGGATTGCCTGCTATGACGCCTGAACAGTTTCAGTCATTAGCCAGCCAGGGTTTTAACCGTATACCGGTTACACGGGAAGTTCTGGCAGATTTTGATACTCCACTCTCGACCTACCTTAAGCTCGCTGATAATGACTACTCCTGTCTGCTGGAGTCTGTTGAAGGCGGCGAGAAATGGGGTCGCTACTCCTTTATCGGTCTTGGCAGCCGTACGGTACTTAAAGTCACCGGCTATGAGTGGGTGCTGGAAACCGATGGCCAGATCGTTGAAAAGCGTCAGGTGCAGGATCCGCTGGCAGAAATCGAAACCTTTATGGAACAGTTCAAGGTTCCTGACCTACCCGGTCTGCCGCGTTTTAATGGCGGGCTTGTGGGTTACTTTGCCTATGACACTGTGCGTTATATCGAACCACGATTGGCCAAAAGTCAGCCTGAAGATGTACTGGGCACCCCAGATATTCTGCTGATGGTGATGGACGATCTTGTGGTGTTCGATAACCTCACCGGCAAGGTGGTGTTTATCGCCCATGTCGACCCTTCTGAACCTGATGCCCTGGCCAATGCGGAAGCAGCCATTGATGGCCGGCTGGATGCTTTAAGAAATACCCAGGCGCGCTTGCCTTCTGGCAATGGCCGTAAAGAACGTGCCGAAGAGAACTTCACTTCCCTGTGGGGCGAAGACAGTTATAAAGCCGCTGTGGATAAGGTGAAAGAATACATACTTGACGGCGACGCCATGCAGGTTGTGCCGTCCCAGCGTATGACCATGCCTTACGAGGAGCATCCGCTGAACCTCTATCGGGCACTGCGCTGCCTGAACCCCTCTCCTTATATGTATTACCTGAACCTGAAGGACTTCCATATAGTGGGTTCTTCGCCGGAGATTCTGGCTCGTCTGGAAGATGGTGAAGTGACGGTACGGCCAATTGCCGGTACCCGTAAGCGGGGCAAAACTCCTGAGCGTGATCTGGAGCTGGAGAAGGAACTGCTGGCTGACCCGAAAGAGATTGCTGAGCATCTGATGCTGATTGACCTTGGCCGTAATGATGTCGGTCGTGTGGCACAGACCGGCTCAGTGAACCTGACCGATAAAATGGTGGTCGAACGTTATTCCCATGTCATGCATATTGTCTCCAATGTCACAGGTCAGTTGAAAGATGGTCTGACTTCCATGGATGTACTGCGGGCCACTCTGCCAGCCGGAACCCTGAGTGGCGCACCCAAGGTGCGGGCTATGGAGATTATTGATGAGCTGGAGCCGGTGAAACGCGGCGTTTACGGTGGGGCTGTGGGTTATCTGTCCTGGAATGGCAATATGGATACGGCCATTGCTATTCGTACAGCGGTCATTAAAGATGGTCAGCTTAATATTCAGGCCGGTGCCGGTGTTGTAGCTGACTCTGTTCCCGAGATGGAATGGAAAGAAACCCTGAACAAGGGACGGGCCATTTTCAGTGCTGTGGATATGGTTCGGGATGGGCTCTAAAAACAACAATACGAAATGATAAAGAACTGAAAGAAGAGATTGAACGATGTTAAGCAGTAAGGATTCTCAGGCTGATTGCCAAAAGAGTTGTCAGGGCGGTTCTGGCAGCGAGGCTGGGTGGGCTTTCTGGCAGCTGCGACTGAAAAACCTGATCGAGGCCAGCTGGTTCGGGAATCTGATTATCGGTTTGATTCTTATGAACGGCCTGGTGATTGGCCTGGAAACCAATCCTGAGCTGGTGGTTCGTTACGGCGACTGGTTTGAGTGGGTGAATTATCTGGTCGTCACTGTGTTTGTACTGGAAGCGGTATTAAAGATTGTTGCAGTAGCACCAAGAGTAGGGCGTTACTTTGGCGATGGCTGGAATCTGTTTGATTTTACCGTCACGGTACTCAGCCTGATTCCTGCTGTCGGACAGTTGGCAACACTGGCACGCCTGGCACGTCTGTTACGGATACTGCGGTTAATCTCCGCTTTTCCGGAATTAAAGCTGATAGTTGCCACCTTGATTCGCTCTATTCCCAGCATGGGCCATGTGCTGCTGCTGATGATGGTGATTTTTTATATTTACGGTGTGGCCGGGTATCACCTGTTTCATGAGGTGGACCCGACACACTGGCGCAGCCTGGGTATATCCCTTTTGACCCTGTTCCGGGTGGTAACGCTCGAGGACTGGACCGATGTGATGTATGCCTCCATGGAAGTGTATCCATGGGCGTGGATTTATTATGTAAGTTTTGTCGTATGCGGCACCTTTGTCGTTATTAATTTATTTATTGCGGTTGTGTTGAACAATCTGGAAGAAGCCAAGCTGGAAAAATTGCAGTCCCTGACCCGGGAGCCAAGTAAGAAGGAAATTCTACGGGAGCTACAAGCTACGCAGAACACCCTGGTCCGACTGCAGCAACAGCTTGAACACGCTTACCAGCAGGGTGAACACACAGCGCAGGCAGCGAATGAACGGAGAGAGCACCATGCTCCTGATGATCGATAACTATGACAGTTTCACCTATAACATTGTGCAGTATCTGGGAGAGCTGGGTGCTGACATTAAGGTGTTTCGTAATGATGAAATCACTGTCTCTGAAGTGGAAGCCCTGAAGCCGGACCATATTGTGGTATCCCCCGGCCCCTGTACGCCGAATGAGGCAGGTATTTCTATGGATACTATTCTGCAGTTTGCCGGGAAGGTTCCGTTGCTTGGTATCTGCCTTGGTCACCAGAGTCTGGGGCAGGTGTTTGGCGGCGATGTGATTCGAGCCCGTGAAGTTATGCACGGTAAACTCTCTCCGGTTTACCACACAGGTAAGGGCGTGTTTACTGGTCTGGAAAACCCCTTCACCTGCACCCGTTACCACTCACTGGTTGTGGATAAAGAGACGCTGCCGGATTGTCTGGAAATTACCGCCTGGACCCAGAAAGAAGATGGTTCTATGGACGAGATTATGGGTTTGCGTCATAAAGAGTTGGCGATCGAAGGTGTGCAGTTCCACCCTGAGTCTATTATGACCGACCATGGGCACGACCTGCTGGGCAACTTTCTTAAGAGCGGTCTCAAAAGCAGTTAAAAGACCAGACTGTAAAGTCAGCGCATAAAGCGAACAAACGCATACACGCACAAAAGTGGAAGTCTTAAAGCCTATGGATATTAAAGAAGCGATTGGCCGGGCGGTTCAACATCTCGATTTGAGTTTTGACGAGATGGAAGCTGTGATGCGCCAGATTATGACCGGTGGCGCAACTCAGGCACAGATTGGAGCCTTCCTTGTTGCACTGCGTATGAAGAGTGAAAGCATCGATGAGATTGCCGGTGCCGCCACTGTTATGCGTGAACTGGCAACCCAGGTTGAAGTGAAGGCTGACAACCTGGTCGATATCGTCGGCACTGGTGGTGATGGTGCCAACCTGTTTAATGTTTCTACGGCGTCGTCTTTTGTTGCGGCCGCTGCTGGAGTGTCTGTTGCCAAGCATGGTAACCGTGGGGTTTCCAGCAGCTCAGGCAGTGCTGACCTTCTGCAGCAGGCGGGTGTAAACCTTGAGATGACTTCCGGGCAGGTCGCCCGCTGTGTTGAAGAGCTGGGTATCGGCTTTATGTTTGCGCCGAATCACCATGCTGCTATGAAGCATGCGATTGGCCCGCGTCGTGAGCTGGGTGTGCGCACAGTCTTTAATATACTTGGTCCTATGACCAATCCGGCAAATACCCCCAACCTTCTGATTGGTGTATTTACTGCTGAACTCTGCCGTCCGATGGCAGAAGTGCTGAACCGTCTTGGTAATAACCATGTGCTGGTGGTACATGCGGCGGATGGCCTGGATGAGATCAGCCTGGCCAGCGAAACTCAGGTAGCTGAGCTGAAAGATGGCAAGGTGACGGAGTACACCATCACGCCGGAAGACCTTGGTGTTGAGAGCCAGAGCCTGATTGGTCTTGATGTGGATAGCCCGTCAGCTTCGCTGGCCCTGATTCGTGATGCCCTTGGCAAGCAGGAAGGGGAACATGCGAAGAAGGCCGCTGATGTTATCGCCCTGAATGCTGGTGCAGCTATCTATGCTGCCAATGTGGCTTTTTCTCTGAAAGAAGGTGTGGCCATGGCGCAGGATGCGATTGCCAGTGGTCTGGCTTTGGAAAAAATGAAAGAGCTGGCGAATTTCTCCAGCGTCTTTAAAGCTAATGTTTCTAAAAACCTATAACGGAGCCGCAGTTATGACTCCAGATACCCCAACGGTTCTGAAGAAAATTATTGCCCGCAAGTGGGAAGAGATTGCTGAAGGTTCTGAGCAAACCCCACTTTCTGTATTGCAGCAGCGGGCGCTGGAAGCGGATGCTCCCAGAGGCTTTGTGAACGCTCTGACGAACCGCATTGAGCGTGGTCAGGCTGGCATTATTGCCGAGATCAAGAAGGCCTCTCCGAGTAAGGGCGTGATTCGTGAAGATTTTCACCCTGCTGAGATTGCCAAAAGCTATGAGCAGGCGGGGGCTGCCTGTTTGTCTGTTCTTACGGACAGGGACTTTTTCCAGGGGCATGAAGACTACCTGGTGCAAGCCCGTGAAGCCTGCAAGTTACCGGTTATTCGCAAAGACTTTATTGTTGCGCCTTATCAGGTGTTTGAAGCCCGGGCTCTGGGTGCTGATTGTATCCTGTTGATTGCCGCTTCCCTTGATGACAAGGTGATGGGCGAGCTGAATACTCTGGCTCAGGAGTTGGGTATGGATGTGCTGATTGAAGTGCATAATGCCGAGGAGCTGGAGCGCACTCTTAAGCTGGATAACAAGCTTCTGGGCATCAATAACCGTAATCTGCATACCTTTGATGTCACGCTGGATACCACTTATGAGCTGTTGAGCCAGATTCCGGATGATCGTCTGGTGATCACAGAGAGCGGTATTCATACCCAGAATGATATTGCTGCTATGTTTGACCACAAAGTGCAGGCTTTTCTGGTGGGAGAGGCCTTTATGAGGGCTGAGGTTCCCGGTGATGAGCTGGCACGGCTGTTTGCAGGACGCCTGTAAAGGTGATTTTGAAAGTGGCCGTCGGCTCAGGCGGTCACCAGGAGCCTGACCTGGAATAGCGGCCGTAGCGAGAGCGAAGCCGGTTTGGGTTATTTTTGGAGTTGTTTTTGGAGTTGTTTTTGGAGTTGTTTTGAGGCGAATAGTGGTTCTATTTAACGAAAAACAGCTCAAAAAATGTCCAAATCCGATTCGCTCGAAGTAGGGCGCTATTTTCGGTCAGGCCCCTTTCTCTAACTTCTTCCCTCTACCCCCTTGAAAATCTGTCATAACTCCCCCATATCCTCCTCCATACAGCATTTTGCAGGAGTTTCTCTTGGAACAGTTCAGAGGCACAACCATCCTTTCGGTGCGTAGAAAGGGCAAGGTTGTTATTGGCGGCGATGGTCAGGTCTCCCTCGGTGATACCGTGATCAAAGGCAATGCCCGTAAGGTTCGCAAGCTCTATAACGGCAATGTTATTGCCGGTTTTGCTGGCGGCACGGCCGATGCGTTCACCCTGTTTGAACGTTTTGAAGCCCAGCTTGAGAAACACCAGGGGCAACTGGTACGCTCTGCTGTTGAACTGGCCAAAGAGTGGCGGACAGACAGGACTCTGCAACGCCTGGAAGCTATGCTGATTGTGGCTGATACCAAGGCGTCCCTGATTATCACAGGTAATGGTGATGTGATGGAGCCTGTGGATGGCATTCTGTCTATCGGCTCCGGCAGCAACTTTGCCCGCTCCGCCGCGATCGCCCTGGCTGAAAATACCGATATGTCAGCTCTGGATGTTGTTGAGAAGAGTCTCAATATCGCTGGCGATATCTGTGTGTACACCAACCACTCCCGAACCATTGAGGAGCTGGACAGCGAGTAATCGCTGAGCCGGTTTGAGACGTCTCTACTATGTCGAATACGAATACTGAGTCCAGCATGACTCCCTCCGAAATTGTCCATGAACTGGACAAGCATATTATTGGTCAGGGCGAAGCCAAGCGTGCTGTGGCTATTGCCCTGCGTAACCGCTGGCGCCGTATGCAGGTTGATGCCGACCTGCGTAACGAGATCAGCCCTAAAAATATTCTGATGATTGGTCCTACCGGGGTTGGTAAGACAGAAGTCGCCCGCCGTCTGGCACGGCTGGCGAATGCACCTTTCCTGAAGGTGGAAGCCACCAAGTTTACTGAAGTCGGTTATGTGGGGCGTGACGTTGAGTCTATCGTCCGTGATCTGATGGATGCCTCTATCAAGATGCTGCGTGAGCAGGAAACGGTAAAGGTGAAACATCGTGCCCTGGATGCGGCTGAAGACCGTATTCTGGACGCACTGCTGCCACCTGCGCGTAACTTCTCTGAAGATGCGGCACCTAAGGAAGACAACGCAACCCGGCAGATCTTCCGCAAGAAGCTCCGTGAAGGCCAGCTCGATGATAAAGAGATCGAGGTTGATGTGATGGAACCAAAGGTTGGCGTAGAGATTATGTCTCCTCCCGGCATGGAAGAGATGACCAGCCAGCTGCAGAGCATGTTTTCCGGCATGAACACTGGCAAGACTCAGTCCCGTAAGCTGAAGGTGAAAGACGCCCTCAAGCTGGTGCAGGAAGAAGAAGCCGGCAAGCTGGTGAATGAAGAAGACCTGAAAGTGAAAGCGGTACAGTCTGTTGAGCAGAACGGTATCGTATTCCTGGATGAGATTGATAAGGTTGCCAAGCGTGCAGGTAACAGCAGCAGCGATGTTTCCCGTGAAGGTGTGCAGCGTGACCTGCTGCCACTGATCGAAGGCTGCACCGTGAACACCAAGTACGGCATGATCAAAACCGATCACATCCTGTTTATCGCCTCCGGTGCTTTCCATCTGTCCAAGCCTTCAGACTTGATTCCAGAGCTTCAAGGCCGTCTGCCAATTCGCGTTGAGCTGAAAGCCCTGAGTGTTCAGGACTTTGAGCGCATCCTGACCGAGCCAGATGCTGCCCTGACAATCCAGTACAAGGCCCTGATGAAGACCGAAGGCCTGGATATCGAATTCGCCAAAGATGGCCTGACAAAGGTCGCCGAAGTCGCCTGGCAGGTGAACGAGCGTACCGAGAATATCGGTGCTCGTCGTTTGCATACGGTCATGGAACGCATGCTGGAAGAGGTTTCCTTCTCTGCTGCCGATATGGCTGCGGCGGGTGAATCCCTGACAGTTGATGCCGCTTATGTCACCAAATCACTGGGTGACCTTGTGCAGGATGAAGACTTGAGCCGTTATATTCTTTAACGACTTTCAGGTATAAAAAATCCCCATAGCGCATAGCGTTATGGGGATTTTTTATAGATTGAAACTTTAACTTCTGAGGGAATTTGACTCTTGTGCAGAAGTCATAGTTTGTGTGGGATGAAAGCTCCCTATGACTGTACGCTGCTTTTCCCTGCGGCTGGCAATGGCGATCTGAATAAGGGCGATAAACACACCCAGCATACCGCCAAGAACAACGCCCAGGGCTATGATAAGAGCTTTCTTGGGTTTGATGGGGCTAAACGGAACCGTTGCTGGTTCATCAATGGTAACAACCTTGAGATTTGTAAGTGTCGTATCGAGGTTTTTCAGTCGCTGTTGTTTATTATATAGACGGCTTACAGAAGCCAGCATTGGTCGATCTGCATCATCAGGCAGGGGTTTGGTAAGTAGTCGGAAACGTTGTGTTTCATCTTTCAGGACTTTAAGACGACTGATGATGATATTGGAGCCAAGCAGGTATGTCTGATTGTTTCCCAGAGCGGATAGGTCGTTGATTAGTGGGGCTTCAAGGTTGGCACCTTCAGATATGCTTAAGGCTTCTTCTAGTTGGGCTCGTTCAAATTTATTGTCACTAATATACTGTTGTTCCGTTTCTTTAATGATTTTGTTGATTTGGGTGTAATAGCTTGATCGGTCAGCATTCAGGTTTTGACGTAGTCTGGATACTGTGCGCTCGTTGGCTATAGGAAGCAGAAAGTTATTGATAAGATTTGCTGTAAAGAGTTGATCCTTCGAGTCAAAGGTGATGGAAATATACTCGGAGCCACCTTTACTCGGGTTTGCCTGGCTTATACTTAAATTTTCATTGAAAGTTTGAAAAGCGGCAGCAGAAGCAATCTCTTTGTGTGAGGATTTGTTGTTGTCTAAGGTTTGTTGTTCCAGTCCGCTTTCCTTAAAAACCAAACGCAAAGTAGAGGGGGAGGTCAGAAAGCGGTAATACAAATTATAGGCATCGTCGGGAGTGGTTTGTTGACTACTATTGCCAGTAGAAACTTCCGTATCAAGGTTATTTAACTCGGAGAGGTCAGCTGTTGAAGCGGTGTATATTTTTGCTTCACTTTGCCAGGTAGGCGGTAAAAGCATGGCGGCTCCAACAGCTATGAGTGAGGCAAGTGCTGTGATTCCAATTATCAAAAGCTTTCGAGCCCAAAGCTTTTCAGCCAGCTCAAACAGATCTATCTCGTCATCATCCTGAAAGGAGTGGGTTTGATAGGTGGAGTTACTCATAGGTGCTTTTCCAAAGGCTCACAAACGTCATAAATGGCGTTGTCTAGAGAGAAAGTAAGTATTGTTGTGGATTCTATCTCTTTTACCAGGGCAGTTATAGGCAGATGTTCTCTACTAATGAGCATACATACAATGTAGGTGAAAGCTGTCTTATATAGACCAGCATCTTGAGATGGCTTTGGAAAACTGTTATTAGATTCGCTGGAATTTTTGTAGTTATAAACCAATGAAAATGCACTCCCCCAAAGCTATTCACTACCACAAACAAACCCGAGAGCTGGAACTCAGTTACAATGGCGGTCAAAGTTATCGTCTGGCTGCAGAGTACCTTCGGGTGCACAGCCCCTCCGCCGAAGTAAAAGGCCATGGCGAAGGAGATGAAACCCTGCAGGTCGGCAAGATAAATGTTGCCCTGAAAGGTATTGAACCCGTAGGTAACTACGCCCTGAAGCTGACTTTCGATGATGGCCATGATTCCGGCATCTACACATGGGGCTACCTTCGAGAACTGTGTGATAACCAGGAAGGTTGGTGGCAGGCGTATCTGGACAAGTTGAACGCCGCAGGTGAGTCCCGTGACCCTAATCAGAGTATTGTCCGGTTTATGGAATAGTTGATCTGTGCCTAATCACAGGTGTTTATGTCAGTGTCGGGTGGTTGTTCGCACCATCCGGCGATAGAATGGTCAACCTTGCTATCTGGTGTGGCTGTTTCTAACAATGAACGAAAATCAAACCGGCGATCAAACCCATTTCGGCTACCAAACCGTCGAAGCGAAAGACAAGGAAAAGCTTGTCGCCGATGTGTTCCATTCTGTTGCGGGTCGTTACGACCTGATGAATGACCTGATGTCCATGGGGGTTCATCGCCTGTGGAAGCGCTTTACTCTGGAAATGAGTGCTGTGCGCAAAGGTCAGTCAGTGCTCGATATTGCTGGCGGTACCGGTGATCTGGCCCTGAAGTTCTCTGAAATCGTCGGTGATGCCGGCCGTGTTGTGCTGGCGGATATTAACGCTTCCATGCTCAATGTGGGTCGGGACAAGCTGATCGATAACGGCGCTATTGGTAATGTTGAGTATGTTCAGGCCAATGCCGAGTGCCTGCCCTTTGCGGATAATTCCTTTGATCTGGTAACCATTGCTTTTGGTCTGCGTAATGTGACTGACAAGGATTCGGCCATTCGCTCTATGCTGCGAGTGCTGCGTCCTGGCGGCCGTTTGCTGATTCTTGAATTCTCCAAGCCTCGTCATGCCTTGCTGGGCAAAGTCTACGATGCCTACTCGTTCACTGCTTTGCCGTTAATGGGCAAGCTGGTGACCAATGATTCTGAGAGCTATCGCTATCTGGCAGAATCCATTCGTATGCATCCTGATCAGGATACTCTTGAAGGAATGATGAAAACCGCCGGCTTTGTGAATACCAGCTATCACAATATGACCGGAGGTGTCGTAGCTCTGCATAAAGGCATTAAACCATGACACTGCCCGGCACGGCCCTGCGTATGGCGTTTGAGCAGATTGTTGCCAAAGTCATTCAGCGGGATGGTGTAACGGTACGCAGCCTCAGTGAGTTGGAAGGTCGGGTCATTGGTGTCCGTTCGACTCTGCCGGAGGTTGAGGTTTTTATACGCCTCTCGTCAAAGCCAGAAGTGCTGGCTGTCTGGGAAGGTGAGCCGGAGCTGGCTGTGACTGGCTCAGCTCCCAGCCTGCTGCGTTTTATGACTGCAGAATGCCCAGTCTCTCAGCTTGAACAGTATGGTGTAACCGCTGAAGGTGATACCGGGCTGTTAAATACCCTTTCGCTCATTCTTCGAGACGCGGACTTTGACTGGGAAGGCTGGCTGGCAGAGTCGACCGGCGGTGTGCTGGCCCATACTCTGGGCTCTCTCTTTCGGCAAAAAAAGAACACCTTAAATAATGTCAGCCATTCAGTGGCGGACAACTTTCCCGAGTATCTGCAGGAAGAGCTGGCAGTATTGCCTGCTCCGGGAGCCTTAACAGGCTTCACCGCAGACCTGGAAGCATTAGAAAGTGCGGTCAGCGCTTTAAAAGAACGAGTTGACCACCTGACAGGGGGATAGTAACGGGTGCAGCGTTTGTTTCGAATTTTTACCATTATTGGTGTTGTCGCCCGCTATCGTCTCGACAATCTGATTGATGTGGAATCACTGCCCTGGTTTGGGCGGCTGGTTATAAAGCTGTTGCCTTGGCGCTGGCATCAAAACCCAGCTTCCCGTGGAGCCAGAATACGCGAGGCTCTGACTGAGCTTGGACCTATCTTCGTTAAGTTTGGCCAGATTCTTTCTACCCGTCGGGATCTTCTTCCCGACGATATAGGCAATGAACTGGCTCAACTGCAGGATAGAGTCCCGCCCTTTGATAACCAGCAGGCTGTCGATATTATCGAGAAGAGCCTGGGGCAGTCTGTCTCTGAACTGTTTAGCAGCTTCGAGCGTGAGCCTTTGGCGTCCGCTTCCATCGCTCAGGTGCATGGGGCTGTCCTGAATAATGGCGACTCTGTTGTTGTTAAGGTGATTCGTCCGGGAATCAGTAAAATTATCCGAAAGGATATAGGCCTGCTTTATATGCTGGCACGACTGGTTCGCCTCACTGCCGATGGCAAGCGTCTGCGGCCGGTGGAAGTGGTTGAAGATTACGAGAGTACGATCTTTGACGAACTGAATCTTCAGCGGGAAGCGGCCAATGCCTCTCAGCTGCGCCGGAACTTTCTGGAATCCCATCTTCTTTATATTCCCCGCGTCTACTGGGATTTCTCACGCCCAGAGGTAATGGTGATGGAACGCATAGATGGCGTGCCGGTCACCGACCTTGAAGCACTCAAGGCTCAGGGGACCGATATGAAGGTATTGGCGGAGCGAGGGGTTGAGACATTCTTTACCCAGGTGTTCCGGGACAGCTTTTTCCACGCAGATATGCACCCCGGAAATATTTTTGTTTCCCGCCTGAACCCTGCTGACCCCAAGTATATTGGTATAGACTGCGGCATTGTGGGTTCCCTCACACCGGAAGACCAAAGCTACCTGGCTCGTAATCTGTTAGCGTTTTTTCGACGTGATTACCGGCAGGTGGCCCAGCTGCATATCGACTCTGGCTGGGTTCCGGCCAATGCCCGGGTGAATGAGCTGGAAGCAGGTATTCGCACGGTGTGTGAGCCGATTTTCGAAAAGCCTTTAGCTGAAATATCTTTTGGCATGGTGTTGCTAAATCTGTTTCAGGTGGCAAGGCGCTTCCAAATGGAAGTTCAGCCGCAGCTGGTACTGTTACAGAAAACCCTGCTCAATATAGAAGGATTAGGTCGTCAGCTATACCCTCAGCTGGATCTTTGGGCCACAGCAGCGCCTTATCTGGAAAATTGGATGAAAGAGCGGGTGGCTCCTCAAGGTGTCATAAAACGGTTGCATAATAATATGCCTGAGTTTATTGAGCAGGCTCCGGCTCTGGCTCGCCAGTTTCTGGACGGCGTGCAGCCCCCGCGTCATAATCCGGCCAGTCAGTCTGAACACCACCGGGAAGGCTCTGCTGTCCATAAGTGGCTGGGAGGGCTTGCACTGATCGGAGCAGGTGTTTTGATATACCAGTCTTCAGAATGGGAGGCTGGTGCCTGGAGTATCTTGCTTTTGGGCGCTCTGGGTGGTTATCTTCTGAACAGCAGGAAGTAAACGACCGGGTCTGCATAGGTGGGTCAGTGTCAATATGAGCAATCGTGAAGGAGGGCTTATGTCCAAGGCATGGTTAGATGAAGTCGCCTGGAATAGTGATGGACTGGTGCCCGCTATAGCTCAGGATGCCAAAACAGGTCAGATACTGATGATGGCCTGGATGAACAGAGAGTCTCTGGAGTTAACCGTCCGGGAAGGTCATGCCATCTACTGGTCTCGCTCCAGAGGCAAGCTCTGGCGTAAAGGCGAGTCTTCCGGTCATACGCAGGAACTTGTGGATCTGCGTCTGGACTGTGATGGTGATACGGTTATGTTACGGGTGCGACAGCATGGTGGAATCGCCTGTCATACAGGCCGGGAGCATTGTTTCTTCCGACAACTGCAGGCGGGCGATGTGACTCGCTGGCAGGATGTTGAGCCGGTGAAAAAGTCCCCGGATGAAATCTACAAGAAAGACTGACCGGTATAAAAATAAAAACGTGGCATATACGCTGCGCTGGATAGAAAATGAGCGATATACTTGACCAACTGGCACAGGTGCTGGAACAACGCAAAAGCGATGACCCAGATGCCTCTTACGTGGCAGGCCTATACAAGAAAGGCCTGAACAAGATTCTGGAAAAAGTCGGCGAAGAGTCGACCGAAACCCTGCTGGCAGCCAAGGATGCTGAACGCTCTGGTGATGTCGATGACCTGGTTTACGAAACGGCGGATCTCTGGTTTCACTCCATGATCATGCTGGCTCACCTTGGTACCGGGCCGGATGCTGTATTAAAAGAGCTTGATCGACGTTTTGGCTTGTCTGGCCTTGAAGAAAAGGCAGGCCGGGAAAAGGAATAAAGGGGTATAACCCATGAGTGACTGCATTTTCTGCAAGATAGAAAAAGGCGAGATTCCGGCTGATATTGTTTATGAAGATGAACACTGTCTGGCCTTTCGGGATATCCAGCCACGTGCACCACTGCATCTGCTGGTGATCCCTCGCAGGCATATTGTCAATCTGGATGATTTGGGTGAAGGTGATCGAGAACTTGTCAGCCATATGATGCTGACCATTCCGAAAATTGCCCGGCAGCAGGGGCTGGATGCAGGCTATCGCACTGTTGCCAATACAGGCAAGGGTGGTGGCCAGGAAGTGTTTCACCTGCACTTCCATATACTGGGTGGTGGTAAGCTCCACGCTTTATAAAGACATGTTAATCAATGCGAGCCAATCAGGTTATTACTTATATCTGTCGCTGTGAAGGAAGGATATGGTAATCACTGCTCTACTGGCCTGTTACCCTAAAGCCTGAACAGGCTTAAGGAACGAAAAGCCAGCAGGGAATGGCTTGTGAAGTATAAGGGCTCAAGTAAAGAGCCCACCGATAAAGAGTGAAAGGAATTTTATTATGGGTATCAGCATTCCTCAGCTGTTGATTGTACTGGCTATTCTGATTCTTCTGTTTGGCACCAAGCGTCTGCGTAATATAGGTGGCGATCTGGGTAATGCCGTAAAGGGTTTCCGCAAAGCTATGGATACGGAAGGCAAAACTGAAGAGAAAGAGCCTGAGAAGCTGGCCGGTCAGGATGCACAGTTCAAGTCTGCGGAGTCTACCGATTCCCAGAAAGACAAGCAGCAGTCTTAACGGAAGCCTTGCGTAGTGTTCGATATAGGTTTTCTTGAGCTTCTTATTATCGCGGTTATTGCTTTGGTGGTGCTGGGACCGGAACGGTTGCCTATCGCCATCAAAACAACAGCGATTTGGGTGGGGCGTATCAAGCGTAGCTTTCAGGGCATCAAGAGCGAGATTGAGCGTGAACTGAAGGTCGATGAAATTCGCCAGGAGGTGCACAATGCATCCATTATGGACGACTTGAAAAAGACCAGGGAAGAACTGGACCAGGGCGTCAGCTCGATGAAGAGCACTCTCAATACACCTCTCAATACACCTCTTAATACACAGCTGAACAGCCCAGAGAACGATGCTTCAAGTATGGATGATAAATCTGTTGAGGCTAAGTCGGCTGTGAAGGGTGAAGCCCAACAGAAAACTGATGCCCCAAAGGCTCCTGAAACCACTCCGGATTCTGGTTCTTAACCATGATCTGCGCTTTTAAAATCGCTTTTAAAATGATGTATTGATGAGTACCAATCAACAAGGCCAAAAATCGAGCGACCAGGAACAGCCGCTGGTGCAGCACCTGCTGGAACTGCGTACCCGCATTTTAAAAGCGGTGACATGCGTGGTGGTGATTTTTCTGGGGCTGTTTTATTTCGCTAACGATATTTATGCTTTTGTGTCGGAACCTCTGCGGGCGTATCTGCCGGAAGGTGCCAGCATGATTGCGACAGAAGTGGCGTCTCCTTTTCTGACGCCCTTCAAACTGACCCTTGTGGTGTCAGTGTTCCTGAGCATTCCCTTTATTCTTCACCAGGCCTGGGCATTTATTTCCCCTGGCCTTTACCAGCATGAGAAGCGTCTGGCGATTCCCCTGCTGACAGCCAGTGTGCTGTTGTTCTACGGCGGTGCGGCTTTTGCCTATTATGTTGTCTTCCCTCTGGTGTTTGGCTTCTTTACCAGTGTTGGCCCGGAAGGGGTGACGATTATGACGGATATTAATAAATATCTGGATTTCGTCTTGAAGATGTTTTTCGCCTTTGGTGTGGCTTTTGAGATTCCGGTTGCGACAGTGTTGTTGGTGGCCTCAGGCCTTTCCACAGTAGAAGAGCTGAAGAAGAAACGCCCTTATGTGGTGGTTGGCTGCTTTGTCATTGGTATGCTGCTGACTCCGCCGGATGTGATTTCACAGTCTTTGCTGGCACTGCCTATGTGGATGTTGTTTGAATGCGGTATTATCTTCTCCCGGTTTGCGGCTTCGTCAGCGGCACAACGCAAGCGTGAGAAAGAGCGCGAACAGGCTTCTGAGACAGCCGAGTAGAGCTTCCTTCTCAATTTTAAAAAAGCCGTCGTTTAAGGCGGCTTTTTTGTATCTCTATTTTATTATTTTCCTTGTTTTTATTACTTTCCTTGTGGCTTTCACTCTATGAATTTGCTCCTGCTGTTACCTGATGATATTACTGCTCCCGGTCGTGCACTGGTGCGTGGCAGAAGGCTGGCTCATGTTGAAAATGTGCATCAGGCGCAGGTTGGCGATACGTTGCGAGTCGGTGAGTTGAATGGCTTGATGGGCGAAGCACGTATCCTGCGGTTGGAACAAGGTGAGTTGGAACTGGAGTACAGTGTGGCTCAGGAACCACCTCCAGGTATCCCTGTCACTGTTCTATTGGCTTTGCCCCGCCCCAAAATGCTCAAGCGTACATTTCAGACGCTGGCAGCTATGGGGGTGAAGAAAATAATTTTGATGAACACCTTTCGGGTAGAGAAAAGCTTCTGGCAGTCACCCTGGTTGAAAGAGGATGCGATTCGGGAACAGCTAATCCTCGGGTTGGAGCAGGCGCGGGATACGGTTCTGCCGGAAGTGGTTCTGGAAAAGCGCTTTAAACCTTTTGTGGAAGACCGTTTACCGGAGCTTTCTGAAGGGCAGAGAAAAATTGTTGCGCACCCAGTGGCGGATGCTGTCTGCCCTCGAGCTGTGGATACGCCAACAGTGCTGGCGATTGGTCCGGAGGGCGGCTTTATTCCCTACGAGGTGGAACGACTGGTGGAATACGGGTTTGAGTGTGTCCACCTTGGCCCCCGTATCCTGCGGGTGGAAACGGCGGTACCTGTGTTGCTGAGTCGGATTTTTGGGATCTGAATCCGTGACCTCTTGATTGCCACCGCATCTTCGGCTCGAAACAGGAAGGAATAAGTTTTTGACATCATGAATTCAACATCAGTTATTAGACATTACTCAAAAGAACTGCATTCATACCTTGTAAAACCGATATAGGGATGCGTTTTCTGGCTTCAGGGCAATAAAATGTCATGGCATTGGGTAAAAGTGCCTCGTCATTCCAGTTTGTAAGTGGCCTGTTCGCAAACTCTGTCTGAAAACCATCAACATAACGCACGCTCAGACAACAAACTACGATAAGCCCGGAAACCGGGGCTGTGCCGACCAGCGCGCAGGATATATTGCCGAGCTGATTTCACCAGTCGGGCGGCTTGGTCAATCAGCTCCTGCATTACTGTTTTTATGCGACGGCGCCTGGAGGTATGGCGTACGAGTGAATCCAGCCCCGGCAAGGCCTTTCAGGCTCATGAGCAGAGCATTGGAGGCAAACTGTCCCGAAGGCAGGCGCTCCAGATCAGTTTTGAACTCGCTGTGAAACTGCTCACTGGTTGCGTGGTCTTTATACAAGGCGATAATGTCGTCCTCTTTGTTGAACATCACCGACATACACTCCAAATTTGGCACGCTTGGCATTTCTAGCAGACCTTTGGTGGTTTGACGGAGGATGACGATAGTATCTTTAGAGTAATCACCCAATGCGTTGCAGGGGAAGCGCTCTGGCCGTTTCGAGCATGAGGTCTTGATGGTCTTTCGGATCCTTTAACCAGGATGCAAGAATACCTGACAAGCTGAATTTTTTGTATAAATCACTGTCTGATTTCTGTGGCTACTAAGAATTTGCAGGTACCTTTTTCAGTCGATTAGCTACCTGCCAGTAATCTCAAGAATACCATTCTTGAAAATAACAATTTCGCCAACACAAAAAAATGCAGTTAATTATTTATCGAACTTCTCAAAAACAGGAGCTAACAGCTATGCAAGCACAATCTGCCAGCCAGCATGTTCACAAGGCTCAACTGTTAGAACCAATAGAGATGCCATCTGGAAATGTCATCCCTGTTTTTTCACGACGTCCTGTTGTCGCAACTGATATAAATCCCTTATTACCACAGCCCCCTGATAATAGTGATGATACCTTGTGTTTGTCAGAAACACATAAAATGCCAGATTTAAGCAGGCACAGAGCTATTGTGCTGGATCTAGCCAAACAAAAAATACCAATGGCGCCCCTTGAAGAAGAGTCCATTGAGTGCATGGCATCTGCACTTTATATAGCCGGTATTGATAGCCTTGAAACAGCATATGATTTCGAGTTGGATTTTATTCCTCCAGGCCCTGTTTTTCATAGTTGGTACCCACTTCATAACACGACTTTATTTGATGGGAGAAATAACCCGAAGGGTTTTAACTATGTCTCTACCGCTATTGAGGAGGCAGATTTTTTAGCGACACACAATATTCCATTACTTTTTATACATTCAACAGAGGGGCTTGATGATAAGCAGACCTGCGAAATGGTAGCCCTGTTTTCTGAACAGCCGAACATTGTAAGTTTGCATATAGAGAGTGATCTGAAAGATAAGTATCTTGATGTGAAGCTCAAGCAATTTGGGCATGAAAGAAAAATTCATAAAATGGATATAATACTGCGCTATTGCCCTTTGCTGGATGCTGAAAATGTATTGTCAGCTGCAAGGAAAAAAGCCATCAGTGAGAACAAAACGAGGTGGGTGAGCAGACTGGATAATCTGGGGTATCAATCACTGACCTATTTGGATTTTGATAATATTTTGTTCCGCCCTCATCTTTATCAACTGGCCCCCCCAGGTTTCGTAAGAAGTGCCACAACACTTCAATTCTACTCCCGTTTCCAGGATTTAGAAACTACAGCACGGCTTCCTGAAAGGTTGAAATATTTGGGGGGATTAATAGATCATTATCAAGAAAATAATCAGCATCAGTGGTTAAGTCGAGATCAAGCCAAATACACCCATGACCGTTTATATGAGGCTATCCTTAATGATTCTGTTGTACGCAAATGCCAGGCTTTCAAGAAAATTTGGGGTCAGCGTTGTTGGGTGAGTAGTGGGGTTGGTTATATGGCTTATGGTAAAACTGTAACTCAACATATGGATCTTAACTTTTGTAAAGAACGTGTTTGCCTGGTCAGTACGAATACCGACAGAAAAACAAAAAGAACAAAAGAAGCGATTTTTAACCGCAGTTGTACTCTAGATCGCTTACAGGGGATGCAGAACTTAAAAATATTTCATCAAGGGCTCGATAACTCATGGGGGTCATGGGAAAAATAGAAAGGCAAGATAGTCTCCGGAACCTTGTCATTCATTCTGTATAAACGCCTCACAAAGTTATGTTTCGAACTACTGCTGCCTTGTTCTCCCGCTGTGTGGAGTCGCGGATTCAGGTGGGAGCTGGCTCTTTAGTAAAGAGCTCTTTAGTAAATAGCTGTTTAATAAATGGCTCAGTCAGTGTTGTAGAGGCGGAACAGGCTGGGCGTCATGCCCGTCCAGCGTTTAAATGATCGGCGGAAGTTATTCACATCCCCATAGTTGAGATAGGCCGCTACCTGGTCATTGGTGTAGCCCTTGTGCTGCAGTAGATAGATGGCAATCTGTTTGCAGACTCTGTCCTGCTGAAACTTAAAATTGGTGCGATGCTTTTTCAGCTTGCGCTTCAGGGTGGCGGAGCTAAAGCCGAAATAATCGGCACACTGTTCCAGTGAGGGCGCTGCTGAGGCTGATTGACTTTCGCGGCTAAGGTAGCGGTAAAGATCCTCAAGCAATAAGACTTTGTCCTTTGTTTGTTCTTCTGCCTGTCGGCTGGCGATGCTGAAAGCTGTATGGCTGCCATTGGGCCAGGGCCGAAACAGATACTCTTTCGGAATACTGAGTCCATCAACCTGCGCATCAAACTTCAGATGGCTGCCAAAGTTCACCTCGTACTGCTCAATATACTCCGGACGTTTATGGCTGAAGCTGAACTCCCAGGGGTACTTGTTCCTGCTTTCATCGCCCGATAACCAGCGGCTGAGGTGGCTGATACCTGCCATGGTTGCTTCCAGTAAAAATGGCCAGTGTTCTGTATTGCCGCAGTTATCTATAAAAGAGATGTGGCAGGCATGATCATCGGTGACCATAACGGGTGTAATAAGGGGGGATGTCAGAAGGTGGTGCTGACAGAGAATCTCCAGCATCTGCTGCAGACTGCCAGCTTTTAAGAGCGCTTCAGTGGCTGGGCCATAGTTACCGGGAAACATGCGGTGCCCAAACAGAAAGCTGGTATCTCTGGCAGGTAGCAGCTTACGAATATTGCCTATCAATCGGGCATACTGCTCAGGGCTGATCAGTAGCTCTCCCTTAAGGATATCTTCATAAAAAATACCCGTGTTCTTTAGCAGGCGGTGGGTGTCTATCCCTCGACTCAGTGCCATATCTATAAGTAAGGCAGGCTGCTGATGTGCAGGTATGAAACGACTGTCGTTTTCCAGGTGATACGCTGTTTGCTGTTGTGAGGTTTTCATAATCAGGCAACCCTGACGGCTGGTGTTACCTGTTCTTTAGCAAGCAGAAGCTGATGATTGGCCTGTTGGATAACAGACGATGATGAGTCCTCTTTTGCAGTAGGGGTGGTTACACGGCCAATGCTGACTGTGTGGTAGACGGTTTCACCCTCAGCCGTTTTAAAGGCAAAGTGCCGGCAGGCCAGACTCAACTGCTGAGCTATCAGTTGTGCCAGATGTTCACCGGTATTGGGCAATAGAACAGCGTAACGATCGCCAGCATAGCGGCACAGGAGGTCACAGCGCCGAAGGTTCAACACAAGGATCTCTGAGACTTCATGGAGCAGGCGATCACCTTCGTGAAAACCATATTTCTGGTTGGTGGCCGAGAAGTGATCGATATCTATCATCAGCAGGGAGAGGGGGCTTTGCTGTTGCTGGTTTTCCTGAAGTTCTCTATCCAGTTGTTCTCTCAGGTAGCGGGCATCGGCCAGCTGAGTCACGCCATCCACTGTACGGTAATCCCGAAACAGCCGTTCCCGCTTATTAAGCTGACCATTAATGGCCAGTTGTTCCTTATGCCAGTGATAGAGGCCAAAGCTCAGTAAAATCAGACCAATCGGCATAGGGATGGACTCCACCCAGGAGGGCCAGAGCACAGAGTCGGGCAGGTAAATGATTTCATCAAGAAAGTCCTGCCAGCTGGCTATCAGAATGCATGTGAGTCCGGAAATCAGAAGATTGGTCACTCTGCCACCGGGGCGGCTGCAGAGAATCAGGACAATCCAGCTTAAAGAAAGAAGTGTCGACCCTCCTTCGCCAAAAATATCCAGCCAGTCGATGGTGGTCATGAGTTTGATGTCACCCATGGCCAGATTGAGCATGATCTGAATATTCACCAGCGCAATAATCAGCAGAGCTTTTTTCTGGTGCAGTTTTAACAGGCTGAGAGCGTTATTCATGTCAGGTCATCATTTTTGTTATGGGGTTATTAAATGACTCTTCTGTGAAGAAAAGATGACAGGGCCTGCTTGCAGAAAAACACCAATAGTCATTTTGGCTCAGGGGTTTTGCTGTATTTCTATGAATACGGCTGCATTGGTGGCATATGAGGTGTATTTCTAGGATGCCAGCCAGTCAAAACAGCTCATTTACCAAGTACATAGAGTGCTTAAGGCTGCTTTCCCATAGCTGAGCTGCCCGGCTGTCACAAAAGTGACAAGTGTCGTCGATAAGTTCCATTCCACGAATTTCTTAGAAACCCAGTCTAAAAATTAAGGGAATGGAGAGAGTGATGGATAACGGGAAGAGCTTCCGTGTGTTAAAGCCAACCTTGCTGGCTATTGCCGTTGCGGCAGGCTGTGCAATGAGCACAGCTCAGGCTGATGGTCGTGTAGAGGGCCGATTTGTAACGGAAGAGAGCAAGCTGGCTATTCAGGGTGCCCTGATACGTTTGGAAGAGCTGAACCTGGAAACAACCACTCGCAGGGATGGCAGCTTTGTATTTCCTCCTGTGAAGTCCGGGCAGTACACGATGACTGTTCAGTATCTGGGGGCAGAAACCCAAACCCGTAAAGTGACTGTTGTAGATAGCCAGATTCTGGCAGAGCAGTTCCAGCTCCCTTCCACCAGGGCTACCGAGCATATGCTGGTTGTTGGACAGGCTGCAGGTATTAACCGGGCGCTGAACAAACAGCGTATTTCCGACAGCATTATCTCTGTTGTCAATGCGGATGCTATTGGTCAGCTGCCAGATGCTAATGCTGCTGAGGCGCTGCGTCGTGTTCCTGGTGTTTCCATTGAACTTGATCAGGGCGAAGGGCGTAAGGTCAGTGTTCGTGGTCTCTCCCCTGATCTGAACAGTGTGACTGTCAACGGCGTAACTGTTCCTTCTCCCA
Source organism: Sansalvadorimonas sp. (assembly GCA_965221135.1). GTDB lineage: Bacteria > Pseudomonadota > Gammaproteobacteria > Pseudomonadales > Endozoicomonadaceae > Sansalvadorimonas. The sequence continues at coordinate 1,010,964 of CBDCRZ010000100.1, read as the reverse complement.
GTAATGGTGATCGTTCCGTCAATCTGGATGTGGTTCCGTCTGATCTGCTCGAATCTCTCGAGGTTACCAAAGCGCTTACGCCTGATATGGATGGTAACTCCGTAGGTGGCACGGTGAATATCAAGAGCCTGTCGGCTTTTGATCGTGATGATCTGTTCTACAAGCTCACGGTAGAAGGTTCGCATGATGAAAACACCAGGCAGGAAAGTCCTCGGCTGGCAGCCACTGTCAGTAATATTTTTAGTGTGGGTGACGGTGAAGATAACCTGGGTGTAGCTGCGGCAGTGAGCTGGAACAAACGTAAGTTTGGTTCTGAGAATGTAGAGACTGGCGGTGAGTGGGATTTTGATGAGTCCCCAGCCACTCTGAAAGAAGTTGAAATGCGGGATTATGAAATTACCCGGGAGCGTCTCGGTGTCACCCTGAACCTGGATTACAAGCTGACTGGTCAGGATGATCTTTACCTGCGCACTCTGTACAGCAAGTTTAAGGATGCAGAGCTTCGCCAGAGTATTAAGGCAGAGTTTGACCCCGGCCTGCAGCCCGGGACTGCTGGTGCCCTTGATGGTGCTGAGCGTCAGCTGAAAGATCGTGAAGAAACCCAGACTATTTCGTCTTTTGTCTTTGGCGGCAGCAGTCGTCGTGATGCCTGGACTATTGATTACAGTGCCGGTATCAGTGAGGCGAAAGAAGATAAACCTGATGCGCGTGAAACCACCTTCAAAATTGATGATACGGACGGTGACTATCATCTCGGCAGTGGTAAGAAACCTGTAGTAACGGGACCTGAGCTGTTCTACACCGCTTCTAACTATAAACTGGATAAAGCCGAGTTTTCTGACTCAGAAACCAGTGACCGAATCGTGAGTGTGAAACTGGATCTGACCCGGGACTTAAACTTCGATCAATACCCTGGGCAGATCAAATTTGGTGCCAAGGCAACCCGCCGCGACAAGGATGCTTCAGAAACTGTATTTGAAGCGGAAGATGACAGCATTTCTCTGGCCGGTTCGGCTGGTAAACCTGTTGATTATAAGCTGGGACGTTTTGGGCCTGGTATTGACCCTGATCGTGCAAATGCCGCTGTCAGTGGGTTGGAACCTGTACGTGATGAAGAGAAGTCTGCTGTCGGTGATTACGATATCAGTGAAGATATTAATGCTGCCTATCTGATGGGTAAGGTTGATATTGATAATCTGCGTCTGCTGGCTGGTGCCCGTTATGAACGCACTTCTTTCAAAACCAGTGGTTTTGGTTTCGACAAAGACACCGACACAGTTATCGCCAACAAGTCCAGCAACAGCTATGGCAACCTGTTGCCTGCTGTTCATGCCCGTTATAAGTTGAGTGATGATCTCCAGCTGCGTGCCGCATGGACTAACTCGGTAGTACGTCCCACCTTTGAGCAGGCACGTTCTGGTTATGTGAAGGAGTCTGGTGATGAAGCTGAGTTCGGTAATCCGGATTTGAAGGCGATTGAGTCTGCCAACCTGGACTTGGGTATTGAGCATTTCATAGGTCGCGCGGGTGTTGTGTCTGCCTTTGTGTTCTACAAAGATATCGACAATTTCATTTACAACACTGATCTGGGCGGTGCGGCACAGTTCTCCGATTTCGAAAAAGCCGAGATTGCTGTGAATGGTAAGAAAGCACAGGTTTACGGTTTGGAGCTGGCATTCTCCAAACAGTTCAACGAGTTGTCTTACCCGTTCAATGGTTTATTGGTTAGTGCCAATGCCACCTTTGCGGATTCTGAAGCGAAGATCGAAGGGCGCACAGATGGCGCTCTGACATCCCGTGATATTACTTTGCCTGGTCAGGCAGATGTTACTGCGAACTTCACCCTGGGGTATGAGCTGGATGCGGTCAGCCTGCGTCTGGCGGCGAACTACAAGTCCAGCTATCTGGATGAAGTGAATGCCACCGATAAGCGCCATGATATTTATGTGGATGACCATACCCAGCTTGATTTCACCGGCCGCTACTTTGTGACCGATGATCTGCAGTTGTTTGTTCAAGCCACAAATCTGACAGACGAAGCCTTCTACCGTTACACCGGTAAATCCAGTAACAACGCCCAATACGAAGAATATGGCCGTACCTACAAGCTGGGTCTGACCCTGAGCAATTTCTAAGGCGCTTTTAGGACGGTTAGTGAGAATAATAATGTTGAAATTAAAAATGCGGGATGCTTTCAAAGCAGCATCCCTGGCCGGAGTCGTCGGCCTGCTGGGTGCCTGCAGCGGAAGTGATTCGCTGGAATCTCGTGAAGTTAATGGGGCTGATTTCCTGTCGGGTGAGTCAATACTTCCTCTTGGTACTGAGTCCGCTCCTCTTTGGCTGGTAACAAGCGAAAATCGAGGACTGTTATTGCTGGATGAAAATGGTTCCACCACCAAAGGGCGAGTGCGTGGCACCGTTGAATTGCTGGATATGCGCAAAAATGTATCTTTTGCAGGTGGCAAGGCGACGATTGCAGTCACTATGGAGCAAAGCACTAACCAGCCTCTGGTGGTTGCTGTGAACAAGGCTGATAAGTCTCTGACTCAGCTGGCGGCTTTACCTGCACTGCCTTACGAGGTTGATGGCTTGTGCATGTATCAGGACAGTCAGCAGCATACCTACCTGTTCACTCTTGATGGTCACGGAAAGGCCGACCAGTGGTTGTTAGCGGGCGAAAGTCTCCAGAAGGTACGCACCCTGAGTCTGCCGGCATTGAGCAGTTACTGCAGTGTTGATGATACGACGGACACCCTGTTTGTATCGGAAGAAGATATCGGTGTCTGGGCTTATGGTGCTCATCCTGAATCTGAGCCTGGTCGTAAGGTTGTTGAATTGGTTCAGCCTTATGGTGGTGTCGAAAATGTTGCCGCTGTGGCTGCCATTCCTGGTGGTGTTGTGCTGGCAGATCCGGAAACAGGCATTGTTGATGTATTTAAAGATGGTGATGAGGGTTATACGCAAACTCTGAGTTACAAGGCGAAAGGTGTCGTGCAGCCAGAAGCTGTGGGTGTTAACAACGCTGGTCGTGTAGGGCTATACGACGATGATTCAGACAAGTCGTTTGCTGTGCAGATTGATCTTGGTATTACCAATGCTGAACGTAAGCCAGAAATCAATGTGCTGCCGACAGTGCAGACTCCTCCCATGTCTCGTTTTGGTGATGTGGCGGATGATCCTGCGATTTGGGTGAACGGTAACGATGCTACTCAAAGTCTGGTTCTGGGTACGAATAAAAAACTGGGTCTCTATGTTTACGATATGGAAGGTAACCAGAAGCAGGAATTGCTGACCGGTCGCCTGAATAACGTCGATGTACGTTATGGTTTCCAGTATTCCGGTAAGAGTGGCGATTCTAGTATTGGAGAGCCTGGTACTGTCGATATTGCTGCTGCGTCAAATCGTTCCGATAACAGTATTGCACTGTTTACCATTAATCCGGTGACAGGTTTTGTTGCCGATGCCGGCCGTGTTCAGACCAGTCTGGATGAGGTGTACGGTATCTGTATGTATCAGCCTTCTGCTGGTGAGATGCATGTGTTTATTAATGATAAAGACGGTTCCTATCAGCAGTATCAGCTGACAGGCACAGAGAAGGGAATTGGCGGTAAGCTGGTGCGCAGTTTCCAGGTGCCGAGCCAGCCCGAAGGCTGTGTGGCGGATGATCGTACTCGTCAGTTGTTTGTGGGTGAAGAGGGTGAAGGCATCTGGACGATTGGTGCTGATGCTGACGCGGGAGATACGCTGAAGTCTATCGCCACTGTTGATGGTGTGCTGAAAGACGACGTGGAAGGTCTGAGCCTCTATGTTGGCAGCAAGAAGTCTTACCTTGTAGCGTCGAGTCAGGGTAACAGCAGCTATGTGGTTTATGACTCTGTCGCTCCTTACAGGCAGTTAGGTGCTTTTAAGGTTGGCCTGAATGTTGAGCTGGGTATTGATGGCACTTCTGAGACTGATGGTCTGGATGTGACCAGCGCTAACCTTGGTGGTGAATTCTCCCAGGGAATGCTGGTGGTCCAGGATGGTCGTAATCGACTGCCTGATGCTCCTCAGAACTTTAAATACATCCCTTGGTCGTCTATTGAGCAGGCTTTAGGTTTGCAGTGATTTGAACTTGGGTAACCGAGTTTTGCCGAGTGTCTGGCGGTCATCATCAGTTTCCCGCGCCCATGGGCAGTCCCTGCCCAGAGCGCGACCACCATGGATGGTGGAAGTACCAGAATTGCAGGAGCATTTTCTGGCCTGGTCGGCCATCAATGGCCTTTGGAAACTGATAGTGACCTCCGGACACGGTTGTGTCGAGAACTGGATTGTTTATTGGGATGTTTCTGTTAGTTCATATCCTGTGGATCAATATCCACTGACCAGCGTACCTTGCGGGCCAGTGGGTCAACTTCCAGATACGGGAGAAGGTGATTAAGCAGCGTATGAAGTGGTTTGCGGTTTCTTGATTGCAACAATAGCTGCCAGCGTATCTGCCCCTGCTTCTTCTCCATTGGAAGAGGCATGGGGCCCATCACCATCACACCTTCGGGTCCTCCGAGGTTGTGTTCCTCGATCAGATTGTGTGCTGTGTTAGCAGAGGTTTGCAGAAAATCTTCGGTGATCTGTGCACTGGCAGCCCGTGAGGTGATCAGCGCCATATGGCTGAAGGGCGGCATGCTCAAAGCTTGTCTTTGTTGTAACAGGCTGTTTGAGAAGGCGTCGTAGCCTTGTTGAATTAGCATCTGCAGTTGTGGGTTCTCAGGGTTGCCCGTTTGTATCAGTACCCGTCCCGGGTTCTGAGCCCGGCCTGCACGCCCTGCGACTTGTAGAATCAGTTGTCCGGTTTTCTCTGCACCACGGAAGTCTGCGCTAAAGAAGCCGCTGTCAGCGTTCACAATCACTACCAGAGTCACTGCCGGGAAGTGGTGGCCTTTGGCCAGCATTTGGGTGCCCACAAGTACGGCCGGGTTGCCTCTGTGGATATGATCGATGGTTTCCTGAAAGGCATGTTTCTTTCGCATGCTGTCCCGGTCAATACGAATCACATCCACCTTTTTTAACAGGTTATCGAGAATCTCTTCTGTGCGCTCTGTGCCTTGCCCGACCGGACTGAGTTGGTCCTGGTGACAGTTAGGGCAGCTGTGTGGAATGGATTGTTGCTGATCACAGTGATGACAGTGCAGATGCAGAGGCATGCGATGCAGAGTCATATGAGCATCGCAGTTAGGGCAGTCGATCAGCCAGCCGCAGTTGTCGCAGGTGATAGTGGGGGCGTAACCACGCCGGTTCAGGAAGACCAGTGCCTGGTGTCCGTGATCAAGTGTGTGTTGAATGGCGTCGAGGGTTGCTGGAGTCAGGCCGCCTTGCAGTGGCTGGTTGCGTGTATCGACCAGTTCTATCTGTGGTGGTTTTGCGGTGCCGGCCCTTTGTTGCAGGCGCAGATAGCGAAACTTGTGGGTCTGGCTGTTGTGGAGGGTTTCCAGGCTTGGGGTGGCAGAGCCAAGTACTACCGGAATGTTTTCCAGTCGCCCCCGATAGAGCGCCAGGTCACGTGAAGAGTAACGGATGCTGTCCTGCTGTTTGTAGGACTGATCATGCTCTTCATCGACAATAATAATGCCGGGTGTATGGAGCGGTGTGAAAATGCCGGAACGGGTGGCAATCACAACGCCCGCTTCTCCACGGCTGGCTGCCAGCCAGCCATTCAGGCGTTCTCTGTCGGTGAGTCCGGAGTGAAGCACTGTGACCGGGACATTAAAGCGTTCCCGAAAGCGCGCAAGGGTCTGAGGTGTCAGACCTATCTCTGGTACCAGAACAAGTGCCTGACGCTTATGTTGCAGGGCGAAATCGATAGCCTGTAAATAAACCTCGGTCTTGCCGCTGCCGGTGATGCCGTGGAGCAGAGTGGCATTAAAGTGGTGACCTTCGCAGGTGATAGCTTCCAATGCCCTTTCCTGTTCACTGTTTAATACCAGAGGCGAGGACTTCAGCAGAGGGTGATGATCATGGAACATCTGAAAGGCTGGCGGTCGTTCACTCCATTCAATGAGTCCCCGATTCTCAAGGTTAGTAAGTAGCGATTTATCAAACCCCATGGTTTTCAGGGCTTCTGCAGACATGCCGTCAGGGTGCTTTTTAATCAGCGCCCAGGCTTCCTGTTGTTTCGGTGCGCGGGTGCGGTTCAGTGTAGTCTCTGCCTGAGAGTCCAGATTGGGGGCCGGCTGCCAAAACAGGTGAACTTCCCGGCCCAGATCGTAGCCTTGTCGTAACATGGCAGGCAGTGCCTGACTGAAGGTTTCACCGAGAGGGTGGTGGTAATAGCTGGCCGTCCAGCGGATGAGCTTCAGCAGCGCCTCTGGCAGGATGGGCTGGTGGTCCAGCACTGTCAGGGCTGGGCGCAGCTTCTCAATCGGGAACTCGGAGGTGGTCTCCAGAGACATGAGAATACCGGTCAGCTCCCTGCGGCCGAAGGGGACTCGCAGGCGAATGCCTGGTTTCAGGCTGTTCTCGGGAACTCTTTTGGGGGGCAAGTAGTCGAATAGTCGACGGAGCCCGACAGGGAGAGCAACACGCAGGATTCCGGCGGGAGTGTCTGGCATGAGTAAGGTGCTGAACGTGTGAAGTCTGAATAGCTAGCTTATCAGAACCCTTATCTGGGTGTCTCAGGAGTTTTGGGGCGGTATTTTTACCAATGATAGGGGGCGTTCACGGCTTTGCTCTGGAGGCTGGGTCTGCTAATATCCGCCATCTTCTGCCAATCGTGAATGCACGGTTGGTGTATTAGTGTGCGGTGCCAGGATTCATAGCAGATGCTGAAGAGGCTTTTGTTTCCTGAAGGTCTGGTGGCGGCACACATGTTTTCGAGAGGCTAAGCCCATGAGAAAGGATATCCATCCTAAGTACGAAGAAGTCACTGCTACCTGCAGCTGCGGTAACGTGATCAAGGTTAAATCCACCATGTGTAAGGACATTGGCCTGGACGTATGTGCCAAGTGTCACCCGTTCTACACCGGCACTCAGAAGGTGATGGATACCGGCGGCCGTATCGAACGTTTCACCAAGCGTTTCGGTGCACTCAGTACCAAGCGCTGAGTTAGTCAGGAGGCACCTTAATGGTGCCTCTTTTGTTTTTGGGGTTTGGTAACGTCGGCATTAATACATATGTAAACGTGGCTAAGCCGGGGTGAGATATGTGTGGTTTTCATTTTTTCTGGTCTAGCTCTTCTCCTCTTTCCTGAGCCTGTTGATTTCACAACAGGTTGAAGTTCCGCCTGAATTAATACCTGATCAATAATAATCAATCGCTGAAATATTTTGTTTTCAGGCATTGTTTCCACACTTATTGCCGGAAAATCCTCTTTGACGCCCGTAAATCACTTTTTAAGGCGGTGACGTCTGTTGAGCGTATTCACCCTTTCCGATATTCTGATGCCTCCCGGCAGGCAATAATAAAACTGGAAGAAATTAGAATGGCTGAGGATATGAAGCAAGCTGCTCTGGATTACCATGCGAATCCCAGACCAGGAAAAATCAGCGTTGAGCTGACCAAGCCCGCAGAAACTTCTCGCGATTTGTCCCTGGCATACAGTCCAGGTGTTGCTGAACCTGTTCGTGAAATTGCCCGTGATGCAGAGCTTGCCTACAAATATACTGCGAAAGGCAACCTTGTTGCGGTTATCAGTAATGGTTCTGCCATTCTGGGCCTGGGTAACCTTGGTCCTCTGGCCAGTAAGCCGGTTATGGAAGGTAAGTCCCTTCTGTTCAAACGTTTTGCCGGTGTTGATTCCATTGACCTGGAAGTTGAATCCGAAAGTCCTCAGGCCTTTATCGATACAGTGAAGCGTATTGCTGTCACTTTTGGTGGTATCAATCTGGAAGACATCAAAGCACCAGAATGCTTTGAGATTGAGCGTACCCTGATTGATCTGTGTGATATTCCAGTATTCCACGACGACCAGCACGGTACTGCCATTGTGACAGTTGCCGGTATGCTGAATGCTCTGGAGCTGGCTGGTAAGACTATCGACAAGGCACGTATGGTTTGTCTGGGTGCCGGTGCAGCCGCTATCTCCTGCACCAAGCTGCTGATCAGCTGTGGCATGAAGCCAGAAAATATTCTGATGTTGGACAGTAAGGGTGTGATCCACTCTGGTCGTACCAACCTCAATCAGTACAAGGCAGCATTTGCCGTAGAGACTGAGCATCGTACTCTGGACGACGCGATTGAAGGCGCTGACGTATTCCTGGGGCTGTCAGGTCCTAACCTGCTGTCTCCTGAACAGTTGTCTCGCATGGCTAAGAATCCTGTTGTTTTCGCCTGTTCTAATCCTGACCCTGAAATTTCTCCTGCCAAGGCGAAAGAGGCGCGTCCTGATGTGATTATGGCGACTGGCCGCTCCGACTACCCGAACCAGGTGAACAATGTTCTGGGCTTTCCGTTCATCTTCCGTGGCGCTCTGGATGTACGTGCTGCCAAGATTAACGAAGAGATGAAAGTTGCTGCAGCATACGCCCTGAGAGATCTGGCGAAAGAGCCTGTATCCCAGGAAGTGCTGGATGCCTATGGTGTGGACGCTCTGGAGTTTGGTCGTGAATACATTATTCCCAAGCCTATTGATTCCCGTCTGTTAGGTGTTGTGTCTGCTGCTGTTGCCAAGGCTGCTGTAGATACAGGTGTAGCCCGTGCACCTTATCCTGCACACTACCCGCTGAAGTCTATGGATGATATTGTGTACTAATAATTTGTTTCTCTGAGACACTTTTTACGTAACAGCATAGTAGAAATAGAAAAGCCCGCTAACAAATTTTTTAGCGGGCTTTTTTGTTGCCATTTTTTACTGGGGCATTAGAAAATATCTCCGGGATTAAAATTATCTTCTTCGGCCTTCTGGGTATTGCGCTGGCGTGACACTTTTGGAGCATGCTCCGCCCTGAAAATTTCAAAGATGCTGTCTTTTTCGTCGGGGTGCGCGGGCTTACCGGTAGTGGGATTGATTTTCATGGTAACCATGCCGTCAGGCTGTGGCAGGTTTGTTTCCGGTTTTTCTTTGAGGGCTTCACGCATAAAGTTTATCCACATAGGGAGAGCTGCATTGGCACCGTATTCCCAGCGGCCCAGGGTTTTGGGTTGATCAAAGCCCATCCATACAGTGGCCTGCAGGTCAGGGTTGAAGCCTGAGAACCAGACATCGCGTTGATCGTTTGTGGTTCCTGTTTTTCCGGCAAGATCTGAACGCTTCAGGACTTTTGCCCGTCGACCGGTTCCTGAATTTATAACGTCTTTCATTATGTCGTTCATGATGTAATTGACCCGTTCTTCCATGACCCTTGGGGCAAACTTGACCGGTTGTTCCTCGATGGTAATTGTTTCGCTGTCTGTCGGTGTGTTTGAGTAAGCATCAGAAAGCTCGGTAACTGCGAAGCTTGTGGCGTTGCTTTTATGTGTGGCAGGTGTTGCAGAGAGTGCTGCGGAAAGTTTTTGTTCTGCGGACACTTTCTCTTCACAGTTATTGCGGCAGGCAATAGCAGGGTTGGCTTTCATGATCGTAGTATCAAGGCGGTCAATGCGCTGAATAATATAAGGTTCGATTTTGAAGCCGCCATTGGCAAGAACGGTATAGGCTGTTGCAAGCTCCATGGGGGTCAGTGCGGCACTACCTAGAGACAGGGACAGGTTATTTGGGAGTTTGTCTTTTGATAGTCCAAGTTTGTCAATGAAATCCAGGGTGTAGTTAACGCCTGTTCGCTGGAGCAGGCGAATAGATACAAGGTTTCTGGAGCGATAGAGTCCCTGGCGAAGACGGGTAGGGCCATAGAACTTCTGGTTGTCATTTTGTGGGCGCCAGTGACTTTCCAGTTGGTCGTCATTGAAAACAACGGGAGCATCGTTTATGAGGGTGGCAGCTGTTGCACCTTTATTAATAGCTGCAGCGTAAACAAAAGGTTTAAAGGATGAGCCGACCTGACGGTTGGCCTGAGTCACCCGGTTATATTTGCTGTCATAGAAATTAAATCCACCAACGATGGCGGTAATGGCACCGTCTTTGGGGCGAAGTGCTACAAGTGCAGCCTGTGCTTCGGGGATCTGGCTAAGGCGCCACCCTTCTGCGCTTTTTCGGATGCGGACGAGGTCGCCGACTGTAATGATATCGGCGGGCGTTTTAGGGGGGTGCCCCTGACGGTTAACATCAATGTAGGGTTTCGCCCACTCCATGCCTTGCCAGGGGAGAATGGAGGTGGTTCCGTCTCTGAGTAACAGGCTGGCGTAGTCGTCTGTAATGCTGGTAATTACTGCTGGTACCAGTTGACCTATCGGGCTGGTGTTGGTCAGTGTTTTCTTCCAGGTTTTGCTATCCTCACCCAGAGCTAGCTCCGGGCCACGGTAACCGTGTCGTTCATCATAGGCTTGCAGTCCATGGTCTACGGCTTTATTGGCAGCTTTTTGCTGGTCGCTGTTAATGGTCGTATAAATTTCATAACCATCGGTATATGCGTTGGGTCCAAATTTCTCAAGTGCCTGCAGGCGTACCATTTCTGCAACGTACGGCGCGCTGAGATCAATTGGCAGGCCGTGGAAAGTGGCGTGGTCGGGCTCGTTGATTGCCGTCTTGTATTGCGCCTCGCTAATCATATCCAGGCTTTTCATTCGGCCAAGAATCCAGTTGCGGCGCTCCATTGATCGACTGAAGTTGGCAAGAGGGTTATATCGTGATGGGGCTTTGGGTAGCCCGGCGAGCATGGCCATTTGTGCCAGGGATAGCTCGTTGGTTGCTCGTCCGTAATACACTTGAGCGGCAGCTTCTATCCCGTAGGCACGATTACCGAGATAAATTTTATTAAGGTAGAGTTCAATAATTTCATTTTTTGTGAGTTTGCGCTCAATTTCGAGTGCTAGAAGGATTTCATTAAACTTACGAGAAAAGACACGCTCATGGCTTAAGAAAAAGTTCTTTGCTACCTGCATGGTTATCGTGCTGCCACCAGACTGAATGCGCCCGGTAGAAACAAGCTGCACTGTTGCCCTTAGTAGACTGATAATATCGACGCCGCTGTGGTCATAAAAACGGTCATCTTCGGCGGCAAGGAAAGCATTGATCTGTTCCTGGGGTATGCTCTCTATATTAAGTGGTGAGCGTCGTTTTTCGCCGAACTCCGCAATTAAGTGTCGATCTGCCGTATATATACGTAAGGGGGTTTGCAGTCTTACGTCTCGAAGAGAGTCGACGGATGGCAGGTTTGGACTTAAGTAAAGATAAGCGCTGGTGCCTATGAGTGCTGCGCCGCAACATGCAGCTAAGCCACACCAGAGGCCAAGTTTAAATATTTTGACTGCTATTTTCATAAATTTTATTAATAAATGAGCCTGTAACTATCGCCTTCCAGCGAAAAAAAACGTCAATGTTGGCGCCATTATAAGCAAGAGTAATGCACTTGGCACAATTGCCATATATCGCAGACTGTTATTTAATGGAGTCAGTTTGAGAAAATAATAATCTAAGAATACCAAACCATGGGGAGTAAGCACCTGTGTTGGGGCTGTTTAATAAGAAATCCAGTGCATTGCTGGGGGTCGATATCAGTTCTACATCGGTCAAGTTACTGGAACTAAGCCGTACCGGTAATCAGTACCGAGTGGAATCCTATGCGGTTGAGCCTTTGCCACCGAATGCAGTGGTAGAGAAGAATATTAATGAGCTGGAGGCAGTTGGGGACTGCTTGCGTCAACTCGTTACCAAGGCCAGAACATCTGTAAAGAATACGGCAGTAGCTGTCGCCGGTTCTTCTGTGATCACCAAGGTAATGGAGATGGACGCTTCGCTAAGCGATGACGAGATGGAGAGTCAGATCTCTGTCGAGGCTGATCAGTATATTCCTTATCCGCTGGATGAAGTTGCCCTTGATTTCGAAGTGATTGGGTTGAGTGAAACCAATCCAGAACGAGCTGAAGTGCTTGTGGCTGCCAGTCGTAAGGAAAATGTTGATAACCGTGAGGCGGCTCTGAATATTGCGGGCCTGAATGCCAAGGTTGTCGATGTAGAAGCCTATGCGATGGAGCGGGCTTATGAGTTGATAGAGCCTGAGTTGGAGCTGGGCGATGACCCTTTGGTGGCAGTTGTCGATCTTGGGGCAACTCTGACGACATTGAGCGTGCTGGAAAAGGGTAAGACTGTTTATACCCGGGAGCAGCTGTTTGGTGGTCGACAGCTGACAGATGAGATTCAGCGTCGTTATGGCATGTCTCCAGAAGAGGCCGGGCTTGCTAAGAAAACAGGCGAACTGCCTGATGATTATGAGCCGGAAGTGCTTGAGCCGTTCCGTGAGGCAGCTGTTCAGCAGGTGTCCCGTAGTCTGCAATTCTTCTATTCCTCAAGTCATTTCAACGATGTGGACTGCATTGTTTTGGCAGGAGGGACAGCGTCAACTCTGGGGCTGGCTGAAATGATTGCCAATAAAATTGGTACTCGCTGTGTTCTGGCTAACCCGTTTGCAAAAATGTCTGTAGCCAGTCGGGTGAATACCAGTGCTCTGACAAACGACGCCCCGGCAATGATGATTGCCTGTGGTCTGGCGATGAGGAGCTTTGACTGATGGCAAGAATTAATCTTCTGCCCTGGCGTGATGAGCTGCGCAAGGAGCGACAGAAAAACTTTCTGATAGGTCTTGGTGCTACCGTAGCGATTGCAGTGGTACTTATTTTTGCCCGTGACCTGATGCTCAATTCTGCTATCGAAAATCAAAAGGCCAGAAATCAGTTTGTACAAACTGAAATCAGCACCCTTGATGGCAAGATAAAAGAAATCAATGAGCTGAAAGATAAGAAAAAGGAATTGCTGGCGCGTATGGAGGTTATCCAGAACCTTCAGGGTAATCGCCCGGTGATTGTTCGGGTTTTTGATGAGCTTGTGCAGGTGTTGCCAGATGGGGTGTACTTTACCAGTCTGAGTATGAGTGGGACGACGATAAAGATTCAGGGTGTTTCTGAGTCCAATAATCGTATCTCCAAGCTAATGCGTCAACTTGATGAGTCAGAGTGGTTCAGCAGCCCTAATCTTGCGGCGGTAAAGGCATTGAGGGGCAAGGATGGCAGTACCTTTGATCTAACGGTAATTCAGGTGGCGCCAGCAGTCAGTGATGGGGAGGATAGCCCATGAGTATGAAAGACTCTATGGACAAGCTGAATAATTTTGATATCAATGAACTTGATCTCGAGAATATTGGGTCCTGGCCTGGTCCTGTTAAAGTTATTCTTTGTGTGATTGTTTTTGTCCTGGTTATTTTTCTTGGTCACCACTTTCACCTGAATGATCTTGGGTCCAGCCTCGAGCGCGAAGCTAATCGTGAAACTGAGTTGAAGCAGCAGTATCAAACCAAAGCTTTTCTTGCGGCCAACCTTGATGCTTATCGAGGGCAGATGATCGAAATGGAAGCGTCTTTTGGTGCTTTGATCAAACAGTTGCCGAGCGATACTGAGGTTCCTGGTCTGTTGGAAGATATAACCTACACAGGTCTGGGTGCTGGCTTGACGATTGATGCCATTAATCTGCAGCCTGAAAAGACTCATGAATTCTATGTGGAACTGCCCATTGATGTGAATGTCAGGGGTAATTATCACGATCTGGGTAACTTTGTCAGTGGTGTGTCTGGTCTTCCTCGTATTGTGACTCTTCATGATTTCACAATAAAAGGTGATAAGGGTAGTGGTGTGCTGACAATGCAGATTAAAGCGCGTACCTATCGTTATAACGATAAGGGGGGAGCGTGATGAAGCGTCATTCTTTCCTGGCGACAGTAGTTATCGGTGGCTCAATACTTCTTGTAGGGTGTAGTGAGGATAGAGGCTATCAGGATCTCTCCCGGTATATGGATGAGGTGCGTACACGGCCAAAAGGTGTGATTGATCCGCTGCCTGCATTCAATACCTACGAAGCTTTTGCCTATAGTGCATCCGGGGAGCGCAGTCCTTTTGATCGCCCTGTAAAAGTTGAAGTGGCTCGCAAACATCAGGTTTTCAGTGATATTAAACCTGACCTGGATCGTGTTAAACAGTATCTTGAGAACTTCGCTTTTGATAGCTTCACTATGGTGGGTACTCTGAGTGACGAGAGTCGCTATTATGCATTACTTGCGGCCGATGGTGGGGTGTACAAGGTTCAGGTTGGTGATTATCTGGGAAGGAATCACGGCCGTATTATTGGAATTACAGATGCTGAAATCCAGATTGTAGAAATCGTTAGCAGTGGCGGTGAAAATTGGGTGGAACGGCCAAGGACCCTGCTTCTTAAGGGGTCCTGATAATAGCTTTGCTTAAGGGTTGTGGATGCGCCTTGGTATCTCCGTCTATCAGGCATATGCTGAAAGACAGAATAATAAAAAAGCTAAAAATAAAATTCGTGCAGGCAAAAGACCGGCACAGGGAATGATAAAAGATTACGGGTGTTTCCGGATGAATAAACAACGCAGATTTGCACAATGGGGGAGGCTGCTTGGAACTGGTTTGACTGGTTTCTGCGCGGCTTCGGCACTTGCCGGAACATTACAGGATCTGGATGTTACATCATTGCCTGGAGATCGGGTGGAGATGAAGCTGACCTTTGACTCTCCGCCACCCTCTGTTAAAGGTTATGTGATAGAGCAGCCTGCTCGTATTTCTCTTGATCTGCCTGGTACGAAAAGCACAATCGACAAATATAACGATATTGGTTTCTCTAACGCCAAATCTGTAACTGTGCTGGAGACCAAAGATCGTACCCGCCTGATAGTTAACCTTGATACCTCTACGGGTTACACCACTCGCGTGGAGGGTAATGCTCTTTACGTGGTGGTTGGTGATGTTGTCGAGAGCGCTGCGCCCCCTGCAGGCGTTCAGCAGTCTACAGCGACCAAGGCTCCGAAATCTAAAGCGTCCACTGATACTGATCGTGTGGAAGTGATAGCTGTTACAAAGCCTGCTCCTGCGAGTCAGGGTAACCGGGTCACTGGTATTGATTTTGAGCGGGGGGAAGATGGTGAGGGTAATATTCTCATTGGTGTATCCTCTAAGGCTGTCACCATGGCTTTGGATGAGCAGGGTGGCCGTATCCGTCTGACTTTTCCTGATTCCAATATTCCCGTGAAACTCCGTAATCGTCTGGATGTAATGGATTTCGCGACACCTGTTCAGTATATCGATGCCCGCGTTCAGGATGGTAAGGGTCTTGTTATTATTGAGCCCAAGGGTGAGTTTGATTACCTGGCCTGGCAGGCGGATGAGCAGATCACTATCAGTGTTAAGCCTCTGACGAAAGCTGAGGCTGAGCAAAAGGCCCGTCAAAAACTGGTTTATAGCGGTGAGCGTCTCTCTCTCGACTTTCAGGATATTGAAGTTCGGGATGTTTTGCAGATTCTGGCAGACTTTAAAAACTTGAACCTGGTTGCAAGTGATTCAGTATCTGGAAGTGTCACGTTGCGGTTGAAGAGTGTGCCCTGGGATCAGGCTCTGGATATTGTCCTGAAATCCAAAGGTCTGGGGCAGCGACAGGAAAATAATGTTCTGGTGGTTGCTCCGGCAGCTGAGTTGGCAGCTCAAGAGCGTGAGCTTCTGGAGTCTGAGCAGCAGATTCGTGAGTTGGCACCGCTTTATTCTGAGTTGGTTCAGGTGAATTATGCCACAGCTGCTGAAATTGCAGCCGTACTGTTGGGTGGTGAAGGTAACCGCATTCTGTCTGAGCGTGGCAGTGTTCAGGTGATTGAGCGAACGAACAGCCTTCTTGTTCAGGAAACTCAACAAAAGCTTGATGAAATTAGTGCCTTGATCAAAAAGGTGGATATTCCTGTACGCCAGGTGCAGATTGAAGCCCGAATTGTTGCTGCAGATACCAGCTTTCGGAAGGAGCTGGGTGTAAAGTGGGGTGGCTATATAAATCCAGGTCAAACCAGGCAGGGAGATCGTGGTGGGTTCTTTGGTGGTCAAGGGGCCAATATTACTACCGAAGTCAATGATGGTGTGATTGAGCGTAAATATACCTACGATCAGCTCTTTACTGACCTGTCTGTTAGTGGTGCTGGTTCTTCTGCTCTTGCCATTGGCTTTATGTCTGACTCGGCAGTTATCAATCTTGAGCTGTCTGCGCTGGAAAGTGATGGTGGTGGTGAGATTGTTTCCCAGCCAAAGGTCATTACTTCCGATAAGCAGAAGGCAACGATCAAAAGTGGTAAGGAGATTCCTTATCAGGAAGCCAGTTCCAGTGGTGCTACGACTGTATCCTTTAAGGAAGCTGTGTTGTCCCTTGAGGTGACGCCGCAAATTACACCTGATGGCCGTATTATTATGGAAATCAAGGTGAACAATGATGACAGTACTACGTCTACGCCTACGGGTGTCCCCATCATTGATACCACTGAAGTTGATACAAAAGTGCTGATTGAAGATGGTCAGACCATAGTTCTTGGTGGTATCTTCAAGAACACTACGAGTCGGGGTGTTGAAAAGGTACCCTTTTTGGGTGATCTGCCAGGTGTAGGCCGCTTGTTTCGCAAGGACACCAAGCGTGATACCAAAACAGAGACCCTGATATTTATTACCCCTAAAATTCTTACGGAGTCAATGGCCTTGCGCTGACAGGAAGTATGCAGTCACGCACTATTTATCTCGTCGGGCCAATGGGAGCTGGAAAAAGCACCATTGGCCGCATGCTTTCCCGGGAGCTGAGTCTGCCCTTTCTTGATACCGATCAGGAAGTAGAGGAGCGTTGTGGAGCCGATATCCCCTGGATCTTCGATATGGAAGGTGAAGAGGGGTTCCGGCAAAGAGAAACAGCGGTCCTGAGGGCTTTGCAGGGAGAGTCATCCCAGGTCGTCGCTACCGGTGGGGGTATTATCATGCGCCCGGAAAACCGCAGGTTGATGGTGTCTGGTGGTTTCGTGGTTTTTCTTAAAGCCTCAGTGACTACACAGATGCTGCGCACAGCGAAAGACAAAAAACGACCACTTCTACAGCGCCCTGATCGTGAGCAGGTTTTAACGGATCTTTACTCGGCCCGTGAGCCTCTCTATCGGCAGGCGGCTGATTTGATTGTCTGTACTGATCGAGGTAGTCCTCGACAGGTTATTCAGGAAATCATTGAAGCTGTTCAAAGCGCGTCATAATCACTCACGGCTATCTTTATCGTTTACAGGAGTCAGGCTGTGTCGGCTACCTCTGCTCTTTCCAATGAGTCAGTACAAGCATTGAATGTTGATCTGGGTGAGCGTTCTTACCCCATTTATATTGGCTCTGGCCTGCTGGCAAGAAAAGAGCTTCTGGTTCCTCATATCAGGGGTAAACGGGTTGCCGTTGTCACTAATGAAACTGTTGCGCCTCTTTATCTGGAGCAAATTTGTAGAACCCTTGAAGGTTATCAGGTTACGACGATTGTTCTTCCTGATGGCGAGCAATATAAGAACCTTGATGTACTGAATCAGATTTTCGATGGCCTGCTTGAAGCAAAGCATGACCGTAAAACAACATTGATTGCGCTGGGTGGTGGTGTTGTCGGTGATATGTGTGGCTTTGCAGCGGCCAGCTATCAGCGTGGTGTGAATTTTATCCAGATTCCTACAACACTCCTTTCTCAGGTGGACTCTTCGGTTGGTGGAAAGACCGGGGTTAACCATGCTCTGGGCAAGAATATGATTGGTGCCTTTCATCAGCCTCAATGTGTGCTGGCGGATACGGGGGTACTTTCTACGCTGTCTGATCGTGAACTCTCTGCTGGTATTGCGGAGGTGGTGAAGTACGGTTTGATTGCCGATGAGCCCTTCTTTCTGTGGCTGGAAGAGAATATGGGCAAGATCATGTCTCGTGATCAAGATGTGCTGGCAGAAGCTATTCGCCGTTCTTGTGAGAATAAAGCGCAGGTTGTGGCGGAAGATGAATTTGAAAGTGGCCGTCGAGCGATACTGAATCTCGGTCATACTTTTGGTCACGCAATTGAAACACATCAGGGTTATGGTGTGTGGCTTCATGGTGAGGCTGTTGCTGCCGGGATGGTTATGGCGGCAGATCTATCCTGTCGGATGGGTTGGGCCAGTGAGTCTGTGGTCGAGCGCACAGTTAATATTCTACAGCAGGCCGGCTTGCCTGTTGCTGTACCCCAGGATATGACTCCTGACGATTTTATGGGTTTGATGAGTGTTGATAAGAAAGTCGAAGATGGTGTTCTTCGTTTAATTCTATTGAAGGGGTTGGGGGGGGCGGTCGTAACCTCTGATGCTCCAGCCAGTGTTTTGCAGCAGTTGTTGCAGGATTACTGTAAATCTTGATTGATTAGATTGTCCCTGGGTGCCTCAGGGTTTTACCTGGCTTTATATGCATATGTATGCTGCCGTGCTTCCTTTAGGTTGTGTGGCGGCTTTTTTGTATCCTGCCTTCGGTTTTCCACCTTTTCCTGCCTGTTCCTGTCCTTACCTGTCTTTCCTTAATTCGCAGAATGTGGTCTATTCGGTTTTCACGAGTTGCGCCCCGTGTGTCGGTTTGTTAATGGGGTTGACCCCATGTACAATGACGCGCCGCCAAGGTCGCGCACAAAAGGTTTTGGTGGTCAAACAGCAGTCTGGTAGCCAGTTAATCTGTAGTTAAACTGGTGAAAAGTGGGTTCCACTGACAGACAGGATGTGCTGTAGAAGATTGTCTGGCAGATGGCGCTGTCGGGATCTTGTAAATTCGCTCAGGCGAATCGAATGTTGGAGCAAGGAGACGGTCAGGGGAGACTGTCGAAAGGCCAGGAGGGCCGGTATGCCCCGTAACGCCAAATAACGATTATCACAATGGCTGTTGAGAGATCGCCTATGAGTTCAGGTTTGTATCATCCCGGTGAGTTCAGGGACAATTGTGGCTTTGGACTCATTGCCCACACCGAAGGCAGGAAGAGTCATGACCTGCTGAGTAAAGCAATTGAAGCCCTGACATGTATGACCCACCGTGGCGGCATTGCTGCCGATGGTCGTACAGGTGACGGTTGTGGACTCCTTGTCCAGCTTCCCGATTCCTTCTTCCGTGCAATTGCACAGGAAACCTTTAATCAGGCACTGCCTGAGCTTTATGCCATTGGTATGGTCTTCCTGAGTCAGGATGAGCGTAAAGCCAGTGACAGTCGTACTGCTTTTGAAGACGAGCTGAAAAACCAGGGTGTCAGCGTAATCGGCTGGCGTGAAGTCCCGATCAATGAAGAGTGCCTGGGCCCTATTGCCCTTGAGCAGCTGCCACGTATCGAACAGGTGTTTGTTGAGCCAGCCAAAGAGCAGGATCGTCATCAGCTTGAAGCCGCCCTGTTTATGTCTCATCGTAAGACCAGCCAAAAGCTGGCCGAGGATGAAGACTTTTATATCTGTTCCCTGTCCAGCCGGGTCATCACCTACAAGGGTTTGATGATGCCTGCGGATCTTGCGAGCTTTTTCCCGGATCTGGGAGACAGTCGCTTCGAAACAGCCATTACCGTATTCCATCAACGTTTCTCGACCAACACCATGCCCCGCTGGCCACTGGCCCAGCCGTTCCGCATGATGGCCCACAATGGTGAAATCAACACCATTATGGGTAACCGTAACTGGTCTGAGGCTCGTGCTCACAAGTTCCAGTCTGAACTTCTGCCTAACCTGGGTGAGATTCGTCCTCTGGTGAACCGTGTCGGTTCTGACTCCTCGTCTCTGGATAATATGCTGGAGATTCTGGTCACTGGTGGCGTTGATCTCTACCGTGCCGTCCGGATGCTGGTTCCCCCTGCCTGGCAGAATGTGGATACCATGGATCCGAATCTGCGGGCGTTCTACGAGTACAACTCCATGCATATGGAGCCATGGGATGGCCCGGCCGGTCTGGTTATTTCCGATGGTCGCTATGCTGTGTGTGCACTTGACCGTAACGGCCTGCGTCCATCACGCTGGGTGAAGACTAAAGATGGTCTGCTCACAGTAGCGTCTGAAGTCGGTGTATACGATTACAAACCGGAAGATGTTGTTGCCAAAGGCCGTGTTGGGCCTGGTCAGGTACTGGCCATCGACACAGAAACCGGTGAATTCTTCCAGGCTAATGATATCGATCAGCAGCTGAAGAACCGTCAGCCTTACAAAAAGTGGCTGAAGCAGTACGCCTGCCGTATCCAGTCACGGTTTGTAGAAGTTGATCACAAGGTTGATGCTCTGGATGCTGATGCTCTGCTGTCACAGCAGAAGCGTTTCCAGGTCTCTTTTGAAGAGCGCAATCAGGTGCTGCGCCCTCTGGCTGAAAATGGCCAGGAAGCTGTGGGCTCCATGGGTGATGATACACCTATGGCCGTGCTCTCCCAGCGTGTTCGCCCGGTTACCGACTACTTCCGTCAGCAGTTTGCCCAGGTAACCAATCCACCGATTGACCCTCTGCGTGAAGCTGTAGTGATGTCTCTGGAGACCTGCCTTGGCCGTGAACAGAACATGTTCCAGGAGACGCCTGATCACGCTCGTCGTGTGATACTGAAGTCGCCTGTGCTGTCCACCACCAAGTTCCTGAATCTGGTAAACGGTGATCACAGTCATAAGGATCTGACGGTTCAGAAGCTGGATCTCGGATACTCCGATGACATGACACTTGAGCAGGCTGTCAATGGCCTGTGTGACCGTGCAGAGCAATGTGTGCGCGACGGTAAAGTGGTTCTGCATCTAACGGACCGCGCACAGAACCCTGATCATCTGCTTATTCATGCAGCCTTTGCGACCGGTGCGATCCATCACCGTTTGATTGCAAAAGGTCTGCGTTCCGATGCCAACCTGCTGGTTGAAACCGGAACAGCCCGTGATTCCCATCAATTTGCTGTACTGCTGGGCTTTGGTGCGACAGCGGTTTACCCATGGCTTTCCTACGAAGTCATTCGGGATATGATTAAGGGCGGCGATTTAATTGCTGACACCCTGATGGCCTTCAAGTCTTACCGTAAGGGTATTGATAAGGGCCTGCTTAAGATTATGTCCAAGATGGGTATTTCCACCATCGCTTCTTATCGTGGTGCCCAGCTTTTTGAAGCTATCGGTATGAGTAAGAAGGTTGTGGATATCTGCTTTAAGGGTGTGAACAGCCGCATCGAAGGTGCACGTTTCAGTGACTTCCATGAAGACCAGATCATGCTGGCTCAGGAAGCAGGCCGTAAGCGTAAGCCTATTCAGCAAGGCGGTTTCCTGAAGTTTGTACACGACAGTGAATACCATGCTTTCAACCCGGATGTTGTGCAGACTCTGCAGAAAGCCGTGAAGAATGGCGACTACAGTGCCTGGCGCGATTACGCGACACTGGTTAACGAGCGTCCGGTAGCGGTTATTCGTGACCTGTTCGAACTGGACAGTGATCGTGAAGCGATTCCTCTGGATCAGGTAGAGCCTGTTTCTGCCATCGTTCGTCGCTTTGACTCTGCGGCTATGAGTCTGGGTGCATTGTCACCTGAAGCTCACGAAGCACTGGCGCAGGCGATGAACCGTCTGGGTGGTCGTTCCAACTCTGGTGAGGGTGGTGAAGATCCTTCCCGTTTTGGTACCGACAAGGTTTCCAAGATCAAGCAGATTGCATCCGGCCGTTTTGGTGTGACTCCACACTATCTTGTGAATGCCGATGTGCTGCAGATCAAAGTCGCTCAGGGTGCCAAGCCCGGTGAGGGTGGCCAGTTGCCAGGTGGTAAGGTTAATGACCTGATTGCCCGTCTGCGTTTCTCCGTACCTGGTGTGACTCTGATTTCACCACCTCCGCACCATGATATTTACTCCATTGAAGATCTGGCTCAGCTGATCTTCGACTTGAAGCAGGTTAACCCGAAGGCGCTGGTTTCTGTGAAGCTGGTTTCCGAGCCGGGTGTGGGTACTATCGCGGCGGGTGTTGCCAAGGCTTATGCTGACCTGATTACTGTATCTGGTTATGACGGTGGTACAGCTGCAAGTCCTCTGACATCTATTCGCCATGCTGGTTCTCCATGGGAGTTAGGTCTGGCGGAAACTCAGCAGGCTCTGCGCTCCAACGACCTGCGTGGCAAAGTCCGTCTGCAAACCGATGGTGGTTTGAAGACTGGTCTTGATGTTATCAAGGCGGCTCTGCTGGGTGCTGAAAGCTTTGGCTTTGGTACCACGCCAATGGTCGCCATGGGGTGTAAGTTCCTGCGTATTTGTCACCTGAATAACTGTGCGACAGGTGTTGCCACTCAGGATAAACACCTGCGTGATGAGCACTTCATCGGCACAGTGGATATGGTGACCAACTTCTTTAGCTTCCTGGCGGAAGAAGTACGGGAATGGCTGGCAAGGCTGGGTTACAGAAGCCTGGACGAGCTGATTGGCCGTACTGAACTGCTGAAGCCTAAGACAGAAGGTCTGACATCACGTCAGGCAAATCTTGATCTGTCTCCTGTTCTGAACAATGCTCTGATTCCGGCTGACAAACCGAATGTCTGCGAAGTGGATCGTAACCCTCCGTTTGATAAGGGTGAAATGGCTGAGCGTATGGTCGCTGAAATGCTGCCTGCGATCGAAGCCAGATCCGGCGGAACCTTCGACTTCGAAATCGGTAACTGTGACCGTTCCATCGGTGCCCGTATTTCTGGTGAGATTGCTCAACGTTACGGTAACCAGGGCATGGCTGATATACCTGTTACGGTTAACCTGAAGGGCAGTGCCGGTCAGAGTCTGGGTGTCTGGAACGCTGGTGGTCTCAATATCACTCTTGAAGGTGATGCGAACGACTACATAGGTAAAGGTATGGCTGGCGGTAAGCTTGTTATACGTCCACCGGCTGGCAGTGAGTTTGACAGCCAGGACACCTCTATTATAGGTAACACCTGCCTCTACGGCGCAACTGGCGGTAAATTGTTTGCCGCGGGCCGTGCCGGTGAACGACTGGGTGTACGTAACTCCGGTGCTCATGTGGTTGTGGAAGGCGCAGGCGATCACTGCTGCGAATACATGACCGGCGGTCTGGTGACTGTACTGGGCGAAACCGGTGGCAACTTCGGTGCCGGTATGACCGGTGGCTTTGCTTATGTGCTCGATATGGAGCGCAACTTTGTGGATTGTTACAACCATGAACTGGTTGATATCCATCGTATTGATACCGAGAACATGGAAGATCATCGGACTCACCTGCAGGCGATCATTGAAGAGTTTGTTCAAGAAACCGGCAGCAAGTGGGGCGCGACAATTCTGGAGGACTTCGAAGACTATATCGGTCGGTTCTGGCTGGTGAAGCCTAAGGCTGCCAGCCTGGATAACCTTCTGGCCAGCACCAGAGGACGGCCTGAATAAGTCGTTCGCCGTTATAAACGTCGCAGGCTGCTGGTGCATACCGTGTGCACTGGCAGCTGAGGTCACAGAATTGATGAGGTGTGTATGGCTGAAAGATTAAATAACGATTTCCAGTTCGTGCAGGTCGACCGACTGGATCCGACCAAGAAGAAAATTCAGGCTCGTAAAAAAGAGTTCATCGAAATCTACGAGCCTTACAGTGAGCCGGAAGTCAAGCAGCAGGCACACCGTTGTCTGGAGTGCGGCAACCCTTACTGTGAGTGGAAGTGCCCGGTTCATAACTACATTCCTGACTGGCTGAAGCTGGTAAGTGAAGGTCAGCTGTTCAAAGCCGCTGAGCTGTCTCATCAGACTAACTCCCTGCCAGAAGTGTGTGGGCGTGTATGTCCGCAGGATCGTCTCTGTGAAGGGGCTTGCACCCTGAATGACGGTTTTGGTGCTGTGACCATCGGTGCTACTGAAAAGTATATTACTGATACGGCCTTCTCCATGGGCTGGCGCCCGGATATGTCCAACGTTGTCTGGACTGAGAAGAAAGTGGCTGTTATCGGTGCAGGCCCTGCGGGTCTGGCTTGTGCAGACGTTCTGATCCGTAACGGTGTTAAGCCGGTTGTTTTCGACAAGAATCCTGAGATTGGCGGCCTGCTGACCTTTGGTATTCCCGAGTTCAAGCTGGAAAAGAACGTGATGTCCCAGCGTCGGGAAATCTTTACCGATATGGGTATCGAATTCCGTCTGGAGACCAATGTAGGTTCTGATATCACCATTGATGAACTGCTGGCTGACTATGACGCTGTCTTCATGGGCATGGGTACCTACAAGTACATGAAAGGCGGCTTCCCAGGTGAAGAGCTTCCGGGTGTATACGACGCTCTGCCTTTCCTGGTTTCCAATGTGAATCGTAATCTGGGCTTTGAAAAAGCACCAGAAGACTTCATTGGTATGAAGGGCAAAAAGGTGGTTGTACTGGGTGGTGGTGATACTGCCATGGATTGTAACCGTACTTCTATTCGTCAGAGCGCCAGGTCTGTGCAATGTGCTTACCGTCGCGATGAGGCGAATATGCCTGGCTCACGTCGTGAAGTGCAGAACGCGAAAGAAGAAGGCGTACAGTTCCTGTTTAACCGTCAGCCGGTTGAAATTGTCGGAGACGGCAAGGTCGAAGGCGTAAAGGTTATTACTACGGAACTGGGTGAGCCTGACGAGAATGGCCGTCGTCGCCCACAGCCTGTAGAGGGCAGCGAAGAGGTTCTGCCTGCTGATGCCGTTCTGGTGGCGTTTGGTTTCCAGCCAAGCCCCGCAGACTGGTTCACGGGTTGTGATGTGAAAACCGATGACTGGGGTCGTGTGGTAGCGCCTGAGAAAGCAGAGTTCGCTTTCCAGACTACCAACCCGAAGATCTTTGCCGGTGGCGATATGGTGCGAGGCTCTGACCTTGTGGTAACCGCTGTTTGGGAGGGTCGTCAGGCAGCAGAAGGTATTCTGGACTATCTGGATGTTTGATACAGAATTTTTCTGAGCAGTATAAAAAAGGAGAGCTTCGGCTCTCCTTTTTTATGGTTGAGATCAGCTGATCTACGGGATTAAACGCTGGCGATAACCTCTATTTCAACCTTGGCATCCTTTGGCAGGCGTGCAACTTCTACACAGCTGCGAGCCGGGAAGGGTAGGGTGAAGTACTGTTTATATATTTCGTTAATGTCGCTGAAATCGTTCATATCTTTTACGAAGACCATAGTCTTGCGAACTTTGCTCATGCTCGAGCCAGCAGCTTCCAGAACGGCTTTCACGTTTTCCAGGCACTGGCGAGCCTGTTCCTTGGTGTCTTCTGGCATATCACCCGTTTCAGGGTTAATAGGTAGCTGACCAGAGGTGATGATCATGCCATTGAACTGCATGGCTTGAGAGTAAGGTCCGATAGCCGCAGGCGCATCAGAAGTTTCGATGACTTTTTCCATTATCTTCAATCATTCGGTGTTTGGTGAGGCACGAGATTATCAGCGTGTATAGCCGGACTCGTATCGCAGAAAATAGAGTGCTCCCTTTGATCAGGTGGTGTGCTGATCAGGGTATGTTCTATGCAGGTAGATAAGAAGATAGTACCTGCTCGCGGCTTTGCCGCTTTGATGTTGGTCAAAACAAACTGTTGGTACTTACCACCAGGCTATAAATTCCAATTTTGTTGAATGCGCTGTTTGAAATGTGCACTGCCGCTTAAAGAGCAAGATTAACGGGGGATTTTGGCCATCTTTCAGTGTAAGTGGATTCCGTAATGCGTTACAGTCGGCGGATTGATTGATCTGGGAGTAAAAAGTGACTGAACTCAGGAATGATACTTTTCTTAGAGCTCTTTTGAAGGAGCCTGTTGATTATACCCCCGTTTGGATGATGCGACAGGCAGGTCGCTACCTCCCAGAATACCGCGCAAGCCGTGCCAAAGCTGGTGACTTTTTAAGCCTTTGCAAAAATGCAGAGTTTGCCTGTGAAGTGACTCTTCAGCCTCTTGAGCGTTACGAGCTGGATGCAGCCATTCTTTTCTCCGATATTCTGACTATTCCTGATGCAATGGGTTTGGGTCTGTATTTCGAAACAGGCGAAGGCCCTAAATTCCGTAAGACCGTACGCAGTGCGGCAGACGTTGATGCCTTGATTCAGCCTAAAATGGATGATGAGCTCGGTTACGTGATGAATGCCGTGAGCGTTATTCGTCGCGAGCTGAATGGTCGCGTGCCCCTGATTGGTTTCTCTGGCAGCCCCTGGACTCTGGCAACTTATATGGTTGAAGGTGGCAGCACTAAAGACTTCCGTCATATCAAAGGTATGATGTTTGCCCAGCCTGAGGTTCTGCACGAACTGCTGGCTCGTCTGGCGGATTCCGTCACTGATTATTTGAATGCCCAGATTCGTGCAGGTGCGCAGGCTGTTCAGATTTTTGATACCTGGGGTGGTGTACTTGGTGGTCGTGAGTATCTTGAGTTCTCACTCAAGTATATGGAGCGTATTGTCAGCGGTCTGATCCGTGAACATGATGGTCGCAAGGTGCCAGTGATTCTGTTTACCAAGAATGGTGGCACCTGGCTGGAAGCTATGGCCGAGACTGGCGCTGATGCTCTGGGTCTCGACTGGACAACGGATATGGCCTCTGCCCGTGCCCGTGTCGGCGATAAGGTGGCCCTGCAGGGTAATATGGATCCTTCAGTGCTTTATGCCAGCCCTGAACGAATTCGTGAAGAGGTACAGCGGATTCTAACGGCCTTCGGTTCGGGTACTGGTCATGTGTTCAACCTGGGTCATGGTATTCACCAGTTTGTTGACCCAGATCGTCCTAAAGCGATGATTGACGCGGTGCATGAGTTTTCACGCCGTTAAAGGCAACTGAGCGTAGATTGAGCCGTTAAACCCGACACCTTATCTTAATAGGGTGTCGGTTCCATATGATTCTTGTCTTTCCCTTTCTCTGCGGTATCCCCTGCCAGTTCCTCTTCCAGAATAAGCTTCAGCTTTTTGCCGCTAACCGGCTTTGTGAGCACTTTATTGATGCGGATGTGAGAAAGCAGTACGTCGTCTGGCAAGTGGCTGAGGCCGGTAAGCATAACTATGCGAAGGTCGTTGAAAGTTGAATCTTCACTAATCCGCTTGGCCAGCTGCATACCATTGATGCCGATCATCTGGTGATCAAGTAAAACAATATTGAAAGGGCGGCCCAGGCTGAATTCAGTTCGCAGTATGGCCAGAGCCTCTGTGGCGTCCCGTGCCTGCTCGACATTTAGCCCCAGGCGTTGGCTCTGTTGTACCAGAATATTGCGACAGGTGTCGTTATCGTCGACGATTAAGGCGCGTTTCATGGAGAGATCAGCAGAGCTGTAATGTGTGCTGAGGTGTTCTCTTGCCGCGTCTGGTGCTTTAAGAAGCACCAGGTTAACCCAGTAGACCGAGCCATCATCTGTGCGTGAACAGCCTATTGTGCCGCCCAGATACTCCACAATCTGACGGGCAAAGCTCAGGCCCGACTGTGACGGTGTTTCTTCATCGCCGGTGCTTGAATCTGTGGTTTGCAAATCCAGAGTAGCACTGGAATACCCTGCACCATTGTCTGTGGCTCTCAGTGTGAATCGAAGGCAGAGCTTGTCGTCTTCTTTGTTCCCTTCAGGGTGTGCCCTGGCGACAGAAGCCACAATCTCACCTTGTTCGGTATGGTTTAGGGCATGAGACATTATGGTGTTCAGGATGCGGCCGATCCGGGAGCGGTCGCCGACCAGTGCCGAAGGGATGTCGGGGTTCGGCCAGTAAGCCAGTTCGAGCCCTAACTGGTCTGATTTGTAGCTATAACGTTCGATGCAGTTATGGATCAGGTCATCCGGGTCAAAAGTTTCCGAGGGCAGGGCAAGCTCTCCATTGTGAATCTTGCTGACATCGACCACCTGATTAATCAGGGTCAGTAACTCCTGTCCG
Organism: Sansalvadorimonas sp.; assembly: GCA_965221135.1. Taxonomy (GTDB): domain Bacteria; phylum Pseudomonadota; class Gammaproteobacteria; order Pseudomonadales; family Endozoicomonadaceae; genus Sansalvadorimonas. Next base: position 983,262 of record CBDCRZ010000100.1, on the reverse strand, counting down.
GATAATTGGATGGTATGTAAATAATTTTGCTGTCTGTTTGAAAGCTGAGTGCTCGACATAAGCTCTGTCATACCCAGAATACCATTCATGGGCGTTCGTAACTCATGACCCAGATGGCTCCAGTTGATCAGGAGTTCAGAGCCTGGATTCTGTATGGATGATGGATCCTGAACTTCTCTATGGGGGCGCTTTACTCGTGTACGCATAACCAGAGCCAGCATAATAATAATCAAGCTGGCAAAAAGTTGTATGCCTTCAATGACATGGGGGTTGAACGGAAGAACATTCAGTACAGTCAGGCTGTTCGTCAGTTGAATGACCGTGTAGGGAATAATCAGAGAGAGCCAGAAGCTCGCATAGCTGCTGCCGCTGTACAGGCTGATAATGCCAGACAGTGTGAGAATGATTACGCTGCCGTTGAAAAATATCTGATGGAACCCATCACTAAACTGATCTGGAAAAATTAAAGTGAACAGTCCAGCGGCAAGATCAAAAAACAGCATGAAAAGCAGCATTCGGTCACAGGCATTACCAGGTTTGATTTCCTTTGCGGATAAGAGAATCATTCGTGCCATCTGGCAGGCCGTTGCATAGCAAAACAGCAACATACTGTGGGAGAAGGCATATCGTGGGATGGGGATCATGTCCCAGAGACGACTCGGCAGACCGAAGACGGTCAGCTGGTAGAGCAGGATCGTCATACCCAGACCCGTTAATATCGAATACTCCCCGAGTCGATGCTTGGCAAGTAATGTCAGTGCCAATAATACGAGAATTATATTAGCTCCGAGGGATAACCCTATAGTCATCCACATAGTCTGATTACTGCTGACATTATGCTCAGCACTTTCAAGGTAAAGGCTCAGTCGGGGAGGGTGATGAGAGAAAACCTTTATATAAACAGTTGCTGTTTGCCCTGATGGAATATCAAACGGTGTTTGTTTCAGGCTGGAAAAAAGGTTGTCAGGTTGTGCCTTGAGGCGGCCGTCAGGAGGGAAGGTGCCACTTTCCTGTTGAAAGTAAAATTCCACATCTTTGGAGGGGGTTGTATTGATGTGGGTGCGCAGGGTCAGTGTGATATTTTTGTCGGTAATATTTCGAACCATGAGACGTAGCCAGGTTGTTTTAGAGGCCTCAAGATTTAACTGGGGTGATCCCCAGCGGGAAAACGCAGCCTGGTAATCTGGTTGTACAATATCCTGATAGGAAAGGGTGTTTCGCGGGTCTGTCAGGTAATCTATGACAGTGATTTGCTGGCTGAAATCAGCGCGGCTGACGGTCGTAGTCACCGAACCATGGCTTAATCCGGAAAGAAGCAGCAGGCATAGCGCCCAGAGCGCGCAGAACGTATTATTTTTATAATGCACAGGTCAGACCGACAAAAGTATCCATACCAAATAGTTTGCACGTTTCGGGTTTTCCGGAGCGCGCAACCACTGTCTTATTGTTGGTCAGTATATCCTGAGGCTGGAAAGAGGCGCTAGGCCGAGTTGAGGTTTAAGTCTCAATTCGGCCTGTAAACATCATGTGCAGGGTTAAACCGAAACTTTTTCCTGCTCCCGGGCGATAGCGCGGTGACCGATGTCCTTACGGAAGTAGCAGTTTTCCCAGCTGACTTTGGATAACAGGTCGTAAGCGGCTTTTTGAGCCTGGCCGACGCTTTCACCCAAAGCTGTGATGCAGAGAACCCGGCCGCCGTTAGTAACAACGTCGCCATCTTTCTGGGCAGTGCCTGCCTGAAAGATTTTAGCGTCATCACTGTTGCTGCTGTCCAGGCCAGAAATCGCATCGCCTTTGTTATAGCTTTCCGGGTAGCCGCCAGCAGCCATAACCACGCCCAGAGCAGCGCGTGAGTCCCAGTTGCACTCTTTACCTTTCAGTTCGCCTTTGGCACCTGCAAGGCAGAGTTCTACCAGGTCGGACTTCATGCGCATCAGTACAGGTTGTGTTTCCGGGTCACCAAAGCGGCAGTTGTATTCCAGTACTTTAGGAATGCCCTGAGCATTGATCATGACACCGGCGTACAGGAAGCCAGTGTATTTATGACCTTCCGCAGCCATACCTTTCACGGTAGGCTCAATCACATCACGCATAATGGTGTTGTGCATTTCCTGAGTCACAACCGGAGCAGGAGAGTAGGCACCCATGCCACCGGTGTTCGGGCCAGTATCGCCGTTGTCACGGGCTTTGTGATCCTGACTCGTTGCCAGAGGCAGAATGTTTTCACCATCCACCATCACAATAAAGCTGGCTTCTTCACCGTAGAGGAATTCCTCAACAACAACGCGGTGACCTGCTTCACCAAAGGCATTACCGGCCAGCATATCTTCGATGGCGGAAATAGCTTCAACTTCGGTTTGAGCGAGGATAACTCCCTTACCAGCTGCCAGACCGTCTGCCTTGATAACAATAGGTGTACCTTGTTGCTTAACGTAGGCAACTGCAGGCTCAATTTCAGTGAAGTTGGCGTAACTGGCGGTTGGGATTTCGTGGCGTGCCAGGAAATCTTTGGTGAATGCTTTGGAGCCTTCCAGCTGTGCAGCACCTTTGTCCGGGCCGAAGATGGTGAGAGCTTCTTCCTGGAAGCGGTCAACCACACCCAGAACCAGTGGTGCTTCAGGGCCAACAATGGTCAGGCCAATGTCAGAGTCTTTGGCGAAGGCAACCAGCTTGTCGATGTCGGTGGCATCAATGGCAACGTTGGAAACACCATCTTCAAGAGCGGTACCGGCATTGCCGGGTGCTACAAAGATTTCAGACGTCAGCGGTGACTGTTTGGCTTTCCAGGCCAGAGCATGTTCACGGCCGCCATTACCAATAATAAGAACTTTCATGTTGTGTATTCCTGCTCTGGATTAGTGGCGGAAGTGGCGCATGCCGGTGAAGACCATGGCCATGCCGGCTTCATTGGCTGCATCAATCACTTCCTGATCACGCATGGAGCCGCCGGGTTGAATCACAGCGGTAATGCCGGCTTTTGCTGCAGCATCAATACCATCACGGAATGGGAAGAAGGCGTCAGACGCCATAACGGAACCTGGTACTTCCAGACCTTCATCAGCAGCTTTAATGCCAGCGATGCGGGCGCTGTACACACGGCTCATCTGGCCTGCACCTATACCGATAGTCTGGTTGTTTTTGCAGTAGACGATGGCATTGGACTTCACATACTTGGCGACTTTCCAGGCGAACTGCAGATCTTTCAGTTCGGCATCGGTCGGTATGCGTTCAGAAACAACCTTGAGGTCGTCAGCAGATACGCGGCCGATGTCTGCATCCTGTACCAGCAGGCCGCCATTAACGCGCTTGTAATCCAGGAAGGACGTTTGGCTTGTAGGCAGTTCGCCGCAAACCAGTACACGAATGTTAGGCTTCTTCGCCAGAATCTCTTTGCAGTCGTCGGCAATTGCAGGAGCGATAATCACTTCTACAAACTGACGTTCAAGGATGGCGCTGGCAGTTTGTGCATCCAGAGGACGGTTGAAAGCGATGATGCCGCCAAAGGCCGACGTCGGGTCAGTCGCGTATGCCAGGTTGTAGGCATCCAGAATATCAGAGCTGATGGCCACGCCGCAGGGGTTGGCGTGCTTAACGATGACGCAGGCAGGCTCATCAAAGGTCTTTACGCACTCCAGAGCTGCGTCTGTGTCAGCAATGTTGTTGTAAGAAAGTGCTTTACCCTGCAGAACTTCAGCGGTGGAAACACTGGCTTCAGTCGGGTTTTTCTCAGTGTAGAAAGCAGCATTCTGGTGAGGGTTTTCCCCATAACGCAGCTCGGACGCTTTAGTAAACTGAGCGTTAAAGGTGTTCGGGAAAAGACCTTTTTCTTCTGGCTGTTCCGCGTTCAGACGACCAAGGTGGTTAGCAATAGCACCATCATAGGCAGCGGTGTGTTCAAAAGCTTCTACGGCCAGCTTGAAACGTTCAGTGTCGTTCAGGCCACCGTTGCTTTCCAGTGCCTGGGCAATAGCATCGTAGTGATCGGCATTAACGACAATCGCAGCATACTTATGGTTCTTCGCAGTGGAACGAACCATGGTTGGGCCGCCGATATCGATATTCTCGATGGCATCTTCCAGAGAGCAGTCAGGGTTGGCGACAGTATTCTCAAAGGGATACAGGTTAACAACAACCATATCGATGGTGTTGATACCGTGAGCTGCAAGGACTTCATCATCCTGGCCGCGGCGTGCAAGAATGCCACCATGGATTTTCGGGTGCAGGGTTTTTACACGACCATCCATCATTTCCGGGAAACCGGTGTAATCCGATACTTCGGTTACAGCAATATTGTTTTCCTGCAGGAGACGAAAGGTGCCTCCGGTGGAGAGGAGTTCGATATCGAGGGCCGCCAGTCGACGGGCGAAGTCCACCACGCCCTGCTTATCGGAAACGCTGATGAGCGCTCTGCGAACAGGACGAATACCGGGGTTGTCAGCCATTTACAGTCTCGCTTTTGGGTCGTGTGAGAGGCGATTGCCTGATGTTTTCTGAAATAGTCCAGCGGCTCTGGGTGAAGCTGTGACTATGAATGTTTGCCATCCCAGGCTTTCTATAACTATGAAAAGACCCGTTTCTATCAGTGAAAGGGTCAGAACATTTTGTGGGCGTATGAAACAGCATCTTGTCGGCCGCTTCAACCGGTCGACATAAAAAAACAGGCGGAAAGGCCGCCTGTTTTTATGAATCTGTCAGAGCAGCCCGTACTGCTTCAGTTTTTTCCTGAGTGTGCCCCGATTCAGGCCAAGCATAACAGAGGCTCTTGTCTGGTTACCTTTCACATAGGTCATTACGGCTTCCAGTAAAGGGGCTTCGACTTCAGAGAGAACCATGTTGTAAACATTGGTGACATCATGCCCTTCCAGGTGAGCAAAATAATTGTTCATGGCTTTCTCAACACTGTCGCGAAGTGTTTGAGTTTCATGGGAAACAGGACTGGTTAGTTGACCTGCACTCGCAGCGGGTGCTTCCTGGGTAGCTAAATCGGTAACCGTCATGCCGCAAACTCCTTTCCTTCTATGAAATGCGCAAAGTGCTCCCTGATTCCGGCGATCTGGGCCGAGGGGGTTTCCAGTTGGTTAAAAGCCCTGCGGAACGATGTAGCCTCAGCCGTTGACTGGAGATACCAGCCGACATGCTTGCGGGCGATACGGGTACCCATGACGTCACCATAAAAACTGTGCAGAGCCTGGAGATGTGTCAGCAGGGTGTCGCGAACAGTTTCACTGGATGGTGATGTTAAATGGGTTCCGTGTTCCAGATAGTGGGCGATTTCCCGAAAAATCCAGGGCTTGCCCTGGGCTGCACGACCAATCATTACAGCCTGGGCTCCGGTGTAATCCAGAACTTGTCGGGCCTTTTCAGGGGATGTTATGTCCCCGTTAGCAATGACCGGGATGGAGAGGGCTGAACAGATTTTGGCAATGGTGTCGTACTCTGCTTCACCTTTGTACATGCAGGCACGGGTTCGGCCGTGAACGGCCAGAGCATGAATGCCGCAGTCTTCTGCAAGGCGGGCAATCGTTAAACCATTGCGCTGGTCAGTACTCCATCCTGTGCGAATTTTGAGTGTGACCGGGATATCAACAGCCTCAACAACGGCTGTCAGAATATCCTTAACCAGAGGTTCGTCCTTCATCAGGGCAGAACCTGCAGCTTTGTTGCAAACTTTCTTGGCCGGACACCCCATATTGATATCAATAATCTGGGCACCCATTTCAGCATTGCGGCGGGCGGCTTCAGCCATCATGGCTGGGTCGCCACCGGCAATCTGTACCGACCGTGGTTCAGGTTCACCGCTGTGGTCCAGACGAAGTCGGGACTTGCGGGTGTTCCACAGGCGGACATCGCTGGTCACCATCTCTGACACGACCAGACCTGCCCCCATTTTCCGACAAAGTCGTCGAAAAGGGACGTCGGTAACACCTGCCATAGGGGCAAGCACAACCGGTGTGGTGATTTGATAAGGGCCTATGTTCAACAACGTGCAGTCAACTCAAAAACTCGGGAATGGTTGGTTAAAAAATAACCGTTTGGCTGGATATAATAACCCGATCACTCTCCCGGATAAAGCCGAATACTCCCTTCGTTTAGGTGCAGGAAGAGAGCATTACATGAACAGTGGCAGATACGCGCAGGAGTTGGTAAAGCCCTGTCTGCAGGCCACTATATGATTATCAGGCAAGGCTATGTTGACGGAATTCCCGTAAATGGCAAGGGAGTGTCCTTGTGTATTAGATCAGATATTGACCTGAGTCAGATGCAAAACGAACATTTTTTAACAGTTGGGAGGTCAAGGCTTGCCGTTTGTCAGTGCTCAGGGAGTGAAGTGAAGAGTGATATTGCGAGCGTTGTCACTCGGGCTGATAATTTTCAGTGCCAGGTGAACGGGCTGGCCGGGCTGCATTTTGACAGCACCAGCAGCTTCGCCAGAGAGGTATTCATCAGGAGAGAGAATGCGTGAGGCCAGTGGCTCCTGGTTTTCATCGAGCACTGTCATATTAAGTTGAGGATAGGGCTGGGTAAATTTTGCCGTATTGGTGATGATGGCGTCGACATTAAGAGTGTTCTGGTACACCGCATCATTACGCACAACAATATTCCTGGCCTGTATCAGGGATGTATCTTTTTGTTCTGGCAGTGTGCAGCCGGCAACTTTGCAGATGCTGCTGACAACAGGGCGTGTGTCCGGGGAACGAGCCAGATCTGTAAAGTTCCAGAATAGGAACTGACCGGCCAGGGTGCATAGAAATGCCACTGTTACCAGAGGGAGGGCGACTCGCTTGAATCGGCTGGCTGGACTCTGTTGCTGTAGTGACAGAGGTTCATCTTTTAGTTCATTGAAAGGCTGGGCGGTGAAGGGGAGGTCGAAGTTCTCTTCTTCAGGAATTTCTGTTATTTCTGGTTCTTTGGGGTCAGAAAAGCTGGCTCTTGAATTTTCGGAATCATTTTTAGCTGAATACCAATCATCGCTTTCTGCTGTGAACTCTTCGGTGTGCTCAGGGGGGTGCTCAGGTTCGCTTTCCGGTTTTGATTCAATGGTTGGATCAGAGCCCGTATCTTCCAGATCCATCTCTTCGAGCATGGCTTTCGCCCATGCTTCATCATCGTCAGACTGCTTTTCTGTACCAGTTAAGGCTGTGAAGTGAGAGTGATCTGAATCCAGCGAGAAGGCATCATTGTTTAGGTCGAGATCTTTGTGTGAGCTCTTGTCTGTAGATGTTTGGTCTTCAGATGGTTCGTTTGGGGATTCTTTATTGGAGTGTGATGTGAGTTCGTCTTCGAAATCATCGCTGAAGTCATCAGTAAAAGCTTGGTCCTGCGCCTCGGTGTCAGCGCTTTTACTGGAAGACGCGGGAGTTGGGGCGGCAGGTTCGCCAGATTCTGCAGGTTGCAAATCCTCTGGAAGTTGGTTGCCGACAATATATTGATGCGCTTTGAATACATGCAGGCAGGAACCACAACGTACAGAGCCTTTGGCCGCCATCAGGTGCTGGCGGGTGATACGAAATGCCGTGCTGCAGTCAGGGCAGCGGGTAATCCATGATTCGGCTGTATCTTGTTTGTCTGTTGTGGCTTGCATATACCGTCTAAATGCCGGAAGTTGCTGGCAAAATTATAATTTAAGTTATTCTGCCAGCTTTAACCCTTAAAGACTAACTTCAAAGCTCTCCCTGAGGTAAAGCTTTTATTAAGTCTTTGTGTATAAAAACAAAGCTGGAGGCTGTTAAGGGGTTAGCCTCAGGAGTTAGTCGTCATCGCTTAAACGATTACCGCTCAGACGTACCCAGCCATCCTGTTCTGCGATTGGGTCCATTTTGAACCAGGGGGCGTAGGCTGCCAGTACATCTTCTGCCTGCTCCAGCAGAATACCAGATAGTGCCAGCTTGCCCTCGGGGCGAGTATGCCTGGCCAGTGTCTCTGCCAATCCAATAAGTGGACCAGCAAGAATGTTTGCGACCATAACGTCCGCATGGCTTTTCTCTGGTTCTTCCAGGGTGTCTTTGGGGTAGCAAACGTGCAGGCGACCTTCTTCAATATTGTTGCGGCTGGCATTGTCCCGGGTGGCTTCGAGTGCCTGCGGGTCTGTGTCGACACCCAGAGCATGTTTGGCGCCCAGTAAGAGTGCGCCAATAGCCAGAATGCCGGAGCCGCAGCCGTAATCGATAATCTGTTTTCCTTCCAGTTGCTGGCCATCCAGCCAGCGCAGACAAAGTGCAGTGGTCGGGTGGGTACCGGTACCAAAGGCCAGGCCTGGGTCCAGCATCAGGTTTACAGCATCCGGGTTAGGGATTTCTTTCCAGCTGGGGCACACCCACAGGCGTTCGCCAAACTGCATAGGGTGGAAATGAGTCATCCACTCCCGCTCCCAGTCTTTGTCTTCAACAATCTCGATACGATGTGCTGAGAAGTGGTTAGGTACTCGCTCAGACAGTTGTGCGGTAACCATGTCCATATCAGTATCGGCTGTGAACAGGCCAAACAAGCGCACGCTGTTCCACAGTGGCGTTGTGCCGTGGTCTGGTTCGTATAAAGGCTGGTCGCAGGCATCCTGATAAGTGACAGCAACAGCGCCACATTCCAGAAGAATATCTTCGAGGTCGGAAGATTTTTCAGGAGTTGTGTCGAGTTTAAGTTGAATCCATGACATAAGCGTGTCTATCACTCTTAATAAAACGTACTGAAAAAGGTGGCCGGTAAGTATTGAGCGGGGAGAGTAGAGAGAGGTGGGATGGGTGTCAAACGACAATGTTTACATAGGTGCGTAAGGGGTATTGATGAAGGTGTAGTAAAGATGGGGTGGTGATGGTTTGTTTTTTCCAAAGGCCATCCATGGAGGTCGCGCACTGGGCAGGGACTGCCCAGTGCGCGGGAAAAACAAATTATCACCATCCCTTCATGGTGAAAGACGTATCAGCTTTCCAGCTTTTTGGTCAGGTAGTGAATGTTGACACCACCTTCCATAAAGTTGGTGTCACGTACCAGCTCCTGATGGAGAGGCGTGTTGGTGCGAATACCTTCAATCACCAGCTCATCCAGAGCATTACGCATACGGATCAGTGCAGTTTCTCGATCCGGGCCCCAGGTGATCAGCTTGGCGATCATGGAGTCATAGAAAGGAGGCACTGAGTAACCCTGGTAAAGGTGAGAGTCTACACGTACACCGTTACCGCCAGGCATATGCAGCTGAGTCAGCTTGCCTGGAGATGGCATAAAGGTTTTCGGGTCTTCAGCATTTATACGGCACTCGATGGAGTGGCCGGTGAAGGTGATGTCATCCTGAGTCACAGACAGAGTCTCGCCATTAGCGATACGCAGCTGTTCCTTGATGATATCGAAACCACTGATTTCCTCTGAAACCGGGTGCTCCACCTGAACACGAGTGTTCATTTCGATGAAGTAGTAGTCACCGTTTTCATATAGAAATTCAAAGGTACCAGCGCCTTTGTAGCCAATCTCGATGCAGGCATCGGTGCAGGCCTTGAAGACTTTCTGGCGTGCTTCTTCAGGAATGCCAGGAGCCGGGGCTTCCTCGATGACCTTCTGGTGACGACGCTGCAGAGAGCAGTCACGGTCGCCCAGGTGAATCGCATTACCCTGACCGTCGGACAGAACCTGTACTTCAACGTGACGTGGAGTCTCGAGGAACTTCTCAAGATAAACGACGTCGTTATTGAAGGCGGCACCAGCTTCGGTACGGGTTACGCTGATGGCATTCAGCAGGCCCTGTTCACGGTGAACAGCACGCATGCCACGACCACCACCACCGCCAGCGGCTTTGATGATAACCGGGTAGCCAATACGACGGGCGATCTCGAGTGTACGCTCGTGGTCGTCAGTCAGGGGGCCATCAGAACCTGGTACGGTTGGCACGCCAGCCTTCTTCATGGCCTTGATAGCGGCAACCTTGTCACCCATTTGGCGAATCACTTCCGGAGAAGGGCCAATAAAGGTGAACCCACTGCGCTCAACCTGCTCGGCAAAGTCAGCGTTTTCCGCCAGGAAACCATAACCCGGGTGAATAGCAACAGCATCAGTGACTTCAGCAGCACTGATGATGGCCGGGATATTCAGGTAACTGTCGGTGGCACTGTTCGGACCGATGCAGACAGTTTCGTCAGCCAGGCGAACGTGCATAAGGTTTTCGTCAGCTTTGGAGTGAACCGCCACTGTCTTGATGCCCATTTCCTTGCAGGCGCGAAGGATGCGCAGAGCGATCTCGCCCCGGTTGGCAATAAGAACTTTTTCCAGCATGGGAGGTTACCTGTCGATCAGACGATGGTGAACAGAGGCTGATCGAACTCAACAGGTGAGCCGTTTTCGATCAGAACCGCTTCGATCATGCCGGCTTTGTCGGCTTTGATCTGGTTCATCATCTTCATGGCTTCAACGATGCAGAGAACATCCCCTTCCTTAACGTGGCTGCCCACTTCTACAAAAGAAGGAGAGCTGGGTGATGGAGAGCGGTAGAAGGTGCCCACCATCGGGGAGGATACCTGGTGACCAGTGAAAGCTGGTTCGGCAGAGGCTTCTGGCTCAGCAGTGGCTTGAGGCACTGCTGCTACAGGTTGAGCAACTGGGGCGGCCATAACGGTTTGCTGAGCGGCAACTGGCTGGCTGCTATTACGGCTGATGCGAACAGACTCTTCACCTTCGTGAATTTCCAGTTCGTCAATGCCGGACTCCTCAAGGAGTTCGATCAGCTTTTTTACTTTACGGATATCCATGACTAATTCCGGTTAACTGTCTGCGCTCTTGCAATGAAGAGCTTTATTGTGAAGAAGATTCGAGGTGCGCAATGGCAGCCTGGAGGGCATATTTATACCCGTCTGCGCCCAGACCGCAGATCACTCCCATTGCTATATCAGAGAAATAGGAGTGATGACGAAAGGCTTCCCGGCTATGGACGTTTGAAAGATGAACCTCAATAAAGGGCAGTGATACCCCAAGAATGGCATCTCTCAATGCTACGCTGGTGTGCGTGAAGGCCGCCGGGTTAATGATCAGAAAGTCTACACCCTGACTGGCTGCATCATGAATGCGGTCAATCAGTTCGTACTCTGCATTGCTCTGGAGATACTGCAGATGGTGACCGGCTGTTTGTGCCTGCTCAGTCAGCATCAGGTTGATATCGTCCAGAGTCGTATTCCCGTAAACACCCGGTTCGCGGGTGCCCAGCAGATTCAGGTTCGGACCATGCAAGACCAGTATTGTGGCCATCGGGAAGCTCTCGTCGTTGAAAAACGGCACTGGTATGTTTATACCAGTATTGTCTGCTTATTCTGCCCGATACGTCCTGTTGCGTCTAGGTCGAGCATGTTACAGGACGTTATTGGCATGTTGCATTGCTTTTCAAAGATATTAGCTTGTAGATGGCTATTGTGCAGCCGCACTGTTCAGCAATGATGTGAAGGTGTTTGCACTGATTTCCCCCTGTTTGCGCAGGTTTTTCAGCTCTTGCCCGCTTTTACTGTAAAAAATAAACGCCGGTGGGCCGAAAAGATTATATCGCGTCAAGATGCTGCGCTGATCGGCGGAGTTGGCGGTTAAATCGAGTCTTACTTTAAGAAAAGAAGCCAGCGCCGTTTGTACGGAAGGCTCTGGCAACACTTCCCTTTCAAAAATTTTGCAGGAAATACACCAGTCTGCGTAGAAGTCGAGGATAACCGGCTGTTTCGCCGCTTTTGCCTGGATTAACAGGCTATCCAACTCTTCACTGCTGGTGATTGTGGTAAAAGGTCGCAGGCCTGGACTGGTTTCTCCCGAGCTTGTGACAGTTATGTTTGCCTGTGTGCCTAACGGACGGAGAGGGTCGGTATTACCCTGAATGCCGCCGAAGAACAGGGTTGTTCCGTAGATTAACAACAGCAGTCCGATAACTTTGCGGAAGGCTTTCCAGCCAGTGGCTTCTCCGAAGTTCAGCGCGCCGAGATAGACGGCACTGCCAATGGCCAGTGCACCCCACAGCAACAAGGTCACAGGTTCTGGAATAATACGTTCCAACATCCATACGGCGACACCCAGCATCAACACACCGAAGGTCGCCTTTATCCCATCCATCCAGATTCCGGCTTTTGGAAGAATGCTGGCGCCGCCAATACCAACGATCATCAGCGGTGTTCCCATACCGAGGCCCAGAGCAAACAGGGATAAGCCCCCAATCGCCATATTTCCTGTACTGCTGATATACACCAGCGCGCCAGCCAGAGGAGCGGAAACACAAGGAGAAACCAGCAGTGTGGAAAAGAACCCCGCCAGGCCAGCACCAACAAAAGTCCCCTGACGTTTTTCACTGCTCTTGCTGTCGGCGTTGGTTAACTTGTCGCGAAGTTTTTCAGGCAGTTGCAGTTCATACAGGCCAAACATTGCCAGAGCGAGCAGTACAAAGAGCGTTGCGAAAGGAATCAGTAACCAGGGTGACTGCAGGCGTGCCTGAAGATTCAGGCTGGCACCAAAATATCCCATCAGCATACCGGCAACGGCATAGGTAGCTGACATGGCCAGTACGTAGCAGGCGGTCAGGCTAATATTATGAGCCCGAGTGCCACGACTGTTAGCCACGATGGCAGAGACAATGGGAATCATGGGTAAAACACAGGGCGTGAAAGTCAGAGCCAGACCGCCAAGGAAGAACAATCCCAGAATACTCAACAGGCTTTGGTTTTCGAGCAGCGCAGAAAGAAAATCGTCTTTCGGTGGCTGTGGAGCTGAAATTTGCGGTGTGTTTTGGGTCGTAGACTGATCCACTGAGGGTGTCGTTGCCGCCGCAGAGTTGTTATCCAGCACAGGGATAATCAGCTGGGTTGTTGGTGGATAACAGAGTCCTGCATCGGCACAGCCTTGAAAACCTACTTCTATTTCCGGGAACTGTTCACTGGTTTTAACCGGAATTGTGACCTGCATGTTTGTGGGGTAAGTCTCTACCTCACGCTTCATAAATTTATCGAACTTAATGATGCCTGTCGGGAAAGAGGCTTCACCGACGGAGGTAGCACCCGGGTTCACAGGCTTGAACTTGAACATATGCCGGTAAAGGTAGTGTTCAGGTGTGATGCTGAAGTTCACGACCACAACGGGGTTGTCCGGGTCGCTCTTGTTCAGAGTGGCAGCTAACTGGAATGCTTCTTCAACAGGTAGGAATTCGGATGAACCATTACCACTGTTTGAGGAGCTATTTGAGCCAGAAAAGAATGATGTAAAGCCAGAGGCGGACGCCTGAGCCGAGAAGGCAAACGAGAGCAGAAGGAGAAGCGCTGCGGTAATCGAGGAAAATCTGCAAATTCTCTGCATCGGCTCAGTTCCGTTTAAGTGGGCGAGTTATTCTTGCCTTACGTCGACGGAAGCGCAACAGATTCAAGAAGAAAATGTGGATTACTGCCCCTCAACGGGTGTCGAAGGGCAGTGATCAGGAAGGTGTTACTTAGCAGCAGCAACAGACTTCAGGATAGCTTCACGGGCAGCATCGGCACCCATCCAGCTATCAATTTTCACCCATTTGCCTTCTTCGAGGTCTTTGTAGTTCTCGAAGAAATGCTCGATTTGCTTGATCAGCAGAGGAGGCAGGTCGGTGTACTCTTTCACGTCGCTGTAGATTTTGGTCAGCTTGTCGTGAGGTACAGCTACGACTTTCTCGTCCTGACCGCTTTCGTCAGACATGTTCAGCATGCCCACAGGACGGCAGCGAATCACAGAGCCTGGAGCTACCGGGTAAGGAGTAACAACCAGAACGTCCAGCGGGTCGCCATCGTCTGCCAGAGTCTGAGGAACGTAACCGTAGTTGGCTGGGTAGAACATAGGAGTTGACATGAAACGGTCAACAAACAGGGCGTCGGTATCTTTGTCGATCTCGTACTTGATCGGATCACTGTTCGCAGGGATCTCGATAACTACGTTGATATCGTTCGGGAGATCTTTACCCGGAGAGATTTCGCTAAATTTCATGTAGGTACTAACGCCTGTCGGTGTGTGGGATTCCGCGGGATTATAAGGTGAGTCGGATGTATGCTGCCACTCTAATTTAAAGGTTGTCCCTTGCTACACTGTGGAATGAGAGCTATAGCATTAGAATGTAATCTGTCGGTTTGCTGGCGCTCTGATCCCGTGTGTCCTTATGAGGGGCCATTGTGGTCACAAAAGCATGCGTAACCAGGTGAAGTAGCTAAGTGCATTTGTAGGCTGTCAGGGACTTTAAGGAAGGAGCATTGCTATGCGCACAATCACTGTAGAAAAGTGCATGAGTCAGTCCGTCATTACCCTCCAGCCAGATATGGATATCGTGGAAGCAATAAGGGTCATCCTCAAACACAATATCACGGCAGCTCCTGTCGTGGATGGTGAAGGTACTCTGGTTGGCATTCTGTCTGAGTCGGATTGTCTCTCCGGAACCCTGGCTGGCAGTTACTATTCTGATCAGGGGAGTGGCCTTGTTAGAGAGTTTATGCAGGAAAATGTCGTCACAGCCCGAGCTTCCGACAGTATTGTTGCCGCTTATGAAAGCTGTATGAAAGAAAAGGTGCTACGGGTTCCTGTGCTCAGTGAGACGGGCGCGATTGTTGGCATGCTTAGCCCCAAGGATTTGATGACAGCTGTGCTCGAGTACTATGAAAAACCAATTGATAAGGCGGTCTGAAGCAGTCTGGGGCTTTAATAAATAAAGAGTCTGGCATTTTCCTTGTCATCTGGTGACGTTCTAAGCTCAAAGCATCCCACCCCGTGACGGAATTTGGGCAATTCCGCCTTGCCAACCATCATCTAAGCTTTTACCAAGTGTGGGCTGGACTGCCCCGTGAAAGGAATCAGGGAGATTGGTCATGGATGGACCTCCACAGCCCACGCAGGGAACCCCAGGGAATGGCAACAGACCCGTGCCGGCACCTGCCCACATAGACAGGCAAACCGGAACACCATTTAACCGTACGGCTTCCGTAACGACTCCCCCGCTTCAACGGCAGGTATCAACAGGCAGTTCAGTGTCCTCGGATGATGATACTGGCACACCTGCTCCTTCCATTTTTGATCGAACAGCACAGCCTCTGCAAAGTGCCTCTGCTCAAATGCCTCCCAATCAGCTCTCTGATTCTGGAGAAATGGAGATTCCTGGCGGGGGCAAGGTTATTTTTGAACGTGTGAACCCTGGGGATCTGCCCGCTGCAAAAGACAAGCTGATGAGCCGCTTGAATGAGATGGAACAAAAGGATGAGTTACCGGGTGGAGGGGACAGTAAATTAGCGAAGATGGGCAAAGGGCTCAGTGCTGCTGTCAATTTCCTTATGACAAACAAGCAGTTCCAGACGGGTTTTGGGCTGGTTGGAATCGGGGTCTGCATAGGTGTTGGTTGTGTATTTCCTGTGGCTCTGGTCGGAGCAGGACCTTTTATAATTATTTTCGCGAACGGATTTATTGATAATCCCATGCTGACGGCTCCGGAAGGACCTAAGCCTCCAGGGCCTGGACCAGAACATAAGCCTCCAGGGCCTGGACCAAAACCTGAACCTAAGCCTAAGCCTCCAGAACCAGGATCAAAACCACCGGCTTCAGAGTCAGGTGATCAACCACCAGCGGGTCCCGAAACTCCTCCGCCACCACCGCCACCGCCACCACCGCCACCAGCTTCGTCAACTACGACGCCAACATCAGCATCCGGGCCAAAAGTCCGTGTAAGAGATACGACTCATGCGGATAGTCAGCGAAGAGCTGAAGAAGAAGCTGTCAGGGAATCACAAGAGCAAGCACAAGAGGCAATGTCTCAAATACAACAACAACTAAGGACGCAGGGTGTTCAAACCCATGCTGCCGTAGTGCGAGGGCCTGTAGATGGAGCTGAGACACAAGCTGCCTTGCAACGGGTTCACCAGGCAGCCCGGAATCAGAGGTTTTATGTAGAAGACCCCGTAGAAAGGGCAAATCTTCTGACGTTCAAATCTGAAGCACATATCAGGCAGCAACTCCAGACTCATCAGAGCCGGCTGAACGATGCAGAAATCAAAGAACTGTCATCTGCTATTAATGGACGTTTGAAATTCCTTAATGCGGAATATCAGCAGGACAATCCCGGAGTATTTGAGCCGATCAGGGGGAGATATGCAGAAAACTATGCCCCTAGTCAGGATGACTGGAAAGTTGTCTGTAATTTGATCACCAGAGAAGCTATTAATCTGATGACTCAACATATACAGCATTCCGGGGAATTGCCAAAAAATCAGAGAGATCTCAACGCAGCTCAATTGTCAACAGCCCACCTGTTTAGTCGGGCAACAGAAAGAATTGGTTTGCCGTTGTCTAACAACTCTGGTCAGGATGCTCCGATCAGACAATATATCGATCCAGAATGTTTGCAGACTCTCAACCTCTGGCATGAGAGAAAAATGAAGCGTTTACGTCCTATTAGTACATAACAGGAAATAAGTAATGGGCACGAGTGTCGGCGGTGGCGCGAAAACAGCACAGCAGATCCAGCGGGATATGGTTCGTAAGCGGGCTAATCAGTCTATAACCCCGCAGCAGATGATGAAAAAGACCATCAAGCTGATTAATTCTGCGGCTGGTGCGCCTATGAACCAGAACTTTATAGATAAGGCAAACCTGGATGCCTTGATGCTGGCCGTTATGAGTGAGCGTGCCGAGCTTCTGGAAGAAACCCTCAGGGAGCAGGTTCAGGAAGTCAGAAGTAAAAACAGTAAATTAAAAAAAGCTAACAAAATGATGGGTATGGCACGAGCCGCCAAGAAAGGTTCGAAAGAAAGCACAAAAACCTCTATGCCTCCTGAAGTCGTGCAGTTTTTCAAAGATAACGATATTCCCTGGGGCAAGGAAGGTAAGCAAATAGATCCAAACCAGGAGCAGAAGTTAAATTCCGGTCAGTGGGATCTGGCTATAGAAAATATGAAAGGCTGGTCTGAAAGCCTGACCAGTTCATCCCAGCTGGATATGACTAAGCTTCAATCAACATCCGGTAAATTCAACCAGACTTTCGAGATGATGTCGCAGTTTATTTCGAAGTACTACAGAAGTGGCGACAACCTGATAAAGAACATTTAACACTGATTGAGGCAAAGGAGGGCTGTCAGTGGATATAGAAAATATGGATTGGTCCCAGGACAAGGTCGATGACATGCTGGCTGATTACTTCAGTCGTGGTGGGACATTCAAGGAACTGAAAAACCTGAGTGAAGAGTCAATGGAAGCGATTTACAGCGTGGCTTTCAACCTCTATCAGGGTGGGCGCTATGAAGAGTCCAAGAAAGTGTTTCAGTTCCTTTGTTTTTATGACCATTACAACAAGAAGTACTTTTTGGGGCTCGGTGCCTGCCAGATGATGGAGCAGGACTTCGAAACAGCGGTTGAGTTGTTCAGTTTTGCCAGTGCTCTCGATACCGATGACCCTCGTGCGATGTTGTATATCGGTGATTGCCATATGGCTATGGGCAAGCCTGCAGCTGCAAAAGTGGCTTATGAGACTGCTGCTGATTGGGCAGGAGGTCAGGAAGAGTTCAAGAGCGAGCAAACCCGGGCTAGTAATATGGCAGCCAGTGCTCAGGCTGTTATTGAAGAGGATGACTAAAAGCCTATGAGTATTGGTGGCGGCATACGGCCTGATCAGGGCGCACAAGTACCTCCTGGTGTACTGGCAGGTAAATCCGGATCAGGCCAGCAGACCGGCAGAGCGGGTACCTCGGCTCCCATGACTGGACGGGGGTTTTCCAGTAAGAACTCTGTGTCCCGCCAGGCTCATCAGCGCCCGGCATCAGCTAATATGGGGCGGGACCGTTTGGTCAGGCTGCCGACTCCACGGGTTGATCCGGCTATGGTCGCCACACCAGAGATGCAGGCTCAGGTCAGCCAGAGTATGGATCTCACCGAAATGATGTTTACCTTCGATGAGCTGATGAACCAGCTCAGCGCTGAGGGTGAAGATGTTCAGGGCGAGGAGAGCTCGTTAGGCAGCACGGTTTACGGCAATGGCCGTAAAGGTCGCGCCAAATCAGGGCAGCAGGGCGGCAACTCCTCTGGCCAGAATGGCTCTGGCACTCAAGAGCAACAGATCATGAAAGAGCTGATGTCCGGCTCTGCTTTGGCTAATGCTGCCAAGAACCCTGAGCAACTGATTGAGCTACAGGGCAAAACGCTGGAAGTGTTCGACAAGATCGGCGCTATCAAAAGCGCACCACCTGAAGTACTGGCGGATTTAAAAGAAGCCAGTGGCAAACTGACAAATGCCATGCTTTCAGGAAATATGGAAGATGTGGCCCGCATGCTTTCCGAAATCCAGACCAAGATTGGTGATACCCGAATCAAGTTTGATGAACAGGCTATTCGCACCAGTCGTCTAAAACGTTCCCAGCTTCATACTGCACGTATAGGAAAACTGCAGGAAGCATTGGAAAAAATGAAAGAGGCTAAAACCTCCGGCATTATCGGTAAGGTGTTTGGTGCCATAGCGACAGCTCTCGCTGTTGTTGTTGCTGCTGTCACCATTGCAACAGGAGTGGGGGCAAAGGCAGGCGTAATGTTGATAATGGCAGCCACCATAATGGTTGCTATGACGGTTTCTCAAAACACCGGTAATTGGATGACCAACCTCGGTGGTTTGGTAAAAGACGAAAAAGCACAGCTTGTTCTCGGTTTGTCATGGGCGATTATGGCAGCGGCACTTTCCTTGGGTGCGGGTCTCGCGGGCAGTGCTGCCAAGACTACAACCGATGGTGCAACAACAGCCGTACAACAAGGTATTAATGCTGGTAGCCAGGCTGCCCAGCAGGGTGCCAACGCAGCAGCACAGGGTGTACAACAAGGTGCAACAACAGCATCACAGACAGCACAGACGGCTGTGCAGCAGTCGGCAACAGCCGCTCAGGAAGTTGCAAAAAATGCTGCAAAAACTGCGACTGACTCTGTGGATGAAGTTGCAGAACAGGCTGCCAAAGTTGCTGTGAAAGGCGCTCAGGAATCTGCAAAAGAAGCCGCGAAAGAAGCTGCCAAGGCGACGACAGAAACAACTGCCAAAGAAGCCTCCAAAGAAACAGCCAAGCAGATGGCTGAAATCTCCAAGAAAACCATGTATTTCCGTCGAGCAGGACATATTGCCCGCTTTACGGAAGGCGCCAGTATGGCCGTGGATGGAGCTTCACAGGTTCACTCCGCTCGAGTGCGCCACGAAGGTGAGATGTATCAGGCCGACGCCCATGAAGACCTGGCTTACCTGACCCAAATGCAGATGCAGATGGAAGACTGGATGGAAGCTATACAGCGGGTACTGCAGGAAATTGGTGAGGGGCAAAAGATTGCTTCAGACATGTTGTCTCAAGCTCAGCAGAATAAATTTACGATTTCCAGGAATATTTAACAGAATTTAGCTTTAAGGGAGTAGAGCTATGGGTGTCAGAATTGATCAAAACCATAACCCGGTACAACTTGACCAGCCCGGGAAAACCGGCAGCGCTCATGAGGCTAAATCATCTCGAGCCAGAAGAGGTGCGAGAGCAGGGCATCTCAGAGGTGAAAACCTGCAAATAGGCAAGAGTAATGGAGGTAAGGTTCAAACCGGGGGCTCTCAGGGTATTCCCAAGCCCGTTTTGAATGTGCCCAATCAAGATCCAACGGTTGCTTCTTTTCAGGCGGCTATGGGCAGCCTTGATCAGCTGGTGGCTGGAGAAGATACCTCTCCAGGTGGCATGAAAGAAATGCTCAAAAAAGCAGGAAAATCAAACCATGAGATGAAGCCCGGTAAAGGTGCCGATAACATTACTGTGAATATGACAGAGACAGGTTTCAAAGGCACAGTTGATGGTGATGAATACAGTTTTGATGCCAAGCAGAAGGCACTGACCCTTAATATGGAAGGTCAAGAAGTTGTGTTTAAGTCTAGTGGGAAGGAGGGCATGGAAGCTTTCGTGGATGGAGAACCACTGATTACAGGTGATGATGAAGTGGGCACGATGAACCACTTCTTTATGTTGATGGCCTTGTTTCATAAGATGGGCGTAGATCAGCGACAGATGAGCCGTCAGGGTCGTAACGCAGCCAACGAATTGGTGGTTGAAAAGATCAAAGCCCAGGCACAGGAACAACGAAACGCTGCTGCGGCCAAACTGGTTGCCGGTTGTGTCAGTGGTGCAGTGAAAATGGCCTCGGCTTCTTTGACCATGGCCGGTTCCATGAAAGGTTTGAAGGCTGACCAGGCAGCTGCTCAGGCTGGTTCAACGGCTCACCCGGGCGATATGATAGCTCAGCAGTGGAGTGCGATGGGTAAGATGTTTGAAGGTCTGGGTGAAGCCGGTTCTTCAACGTTGCAATATAAAGCCGGTATGCATGAAGCCGCCTCCACTGAGCTGCGTGCGGAAGAAGAGCAGGCACGCTTTATCAAACAGACAGAGCAGGATCAGATGCAGGTAGCTCAGGAGCTTTCTTCCAAGGCCCGGGATACTTTTTCACAAACCTGGAGTCAGTATCTGCAGACCCAGCAGAATATTACCCGAAATATTTAACAGGACGGAGAGCCCGGCATGAATTCTCTAGGTGGTGTAGGAGGCCCTGCCGGGCCCGATAGCTCCCTGCCTGTCAGTCAGGATTCTTCCCCCAAGACTGTTAATGGTAACCATAGCCAGTTCGGTGCTGTTGCCTCTTCCCCTGCGGATCAAAGTTTTTTAGAAGAGATGGCTGCTGCTGTTTCATCTACGCGTCCAACCAAGAAGAAACCAGAAGAGAAGAAAAAAAGCACTCTTAACGAGCAGCTGGAACGAATTAAGGAAACCATGCCGGATATGCCCGATAAGGGTAAAACCAGTCAGTTCCTTCAGCAGCTGAAGAACGCTAGTAAAAACGGCGAGTTAACAGAAGATCAGATCAAACAGTTTGCCGATGAATACTCCGGTGATCCCAGCCATCAGTATCTTGCTATGGAAGCTCTTATTAAAGAGTTGAGGGAAGAAGGTGATGTCAACCTGGCCGACAAGCTGCTGGGCTATAACAGCGATTTCTACACCGGGAATAAGAAAGATATTCAGTCCGGTATCAATGTTTCAAAAGCCGCTGCTGAGTATGCAGAATCATCCGGCTTTGGTTCCACTCAACAGCTAAGAGATATCTGGCGAAAAGGGCTGGATGTTCCGGACTTTACACACCCCTTGGAAGCCTACCAGTTTGCCAAAGAAAAGTGTGGTTATCAGGATATTGATAAGGGCATTACCTGGTTACGGGAGGCACTGGCAGTAGAACTCAAGTCTTTGACCCAGTCCGTAGACAGTACCCAGCTGAATCATATTCGCAGCCGTCTGGAAGTGATGTACGGACTGCAGACAACCGTTGAAAACAGCCGTAATAATGAATTGATGGTAGCGAAAATGGTGGCTGCTAATGCCTGATGTACAACAGAACAGTTCACCCGTGAATGACGGCGTGCTGATTGAAGAGATACTTCGACTGTTAAACCAGCGTTGGATCTCATCCAGTGATATTGAAGCTATTCCCGGAAAAATGGGTATACCGGATGACAATCTGGCAGTGAAGATATTTGTTCTGAATCAGGTGCTGGAAACCTACCGGAAAATCCCTGATCAGTATTTTAAAGAGGCGGAGCACCGGGAAAATATCCTGGAAGCCTCACAGGAAGCACTGGATGACATCATCGAGCAGGAGGAAGAGGAAGAGCTTGAGGATGATGAAGATGATTTTGATATGGACTTCGATATTTAAGGTTGAGGGCTTGAAGCATGCGTGAGCAGGTTGAGGCTGCAGTTAAGGATTTTCATCGCACCATGGGTGTGGATATGTCGCTGCCTGAATCTGGCCGTGTTCAGCATGCCTTTGAAACGGGTGGAACCTTCTATATTGAGCTGGTTGAGAAGGGTGTCGCGTTTTATTTGCTCAGGGAACATCCCGAGCACAATATAAACGCGATTCTGGAGAAAGCGCTGGAGTTATGTCACTTCAATCAAAGCCGAAAGTTTGACACCCAGTGCGGCCTGAAAGATGGGAACCAAATACTGTTTATGGTTTTTATGACAACAGAGCGAATCACTGGTCCGGATATAGAGAGTATTTTGCAACATTTGATGAAACTTCAGGAGATTTTGTCTCCCTCATAACAATATGAGCTCAAAAATACTTTTTCATATCAATATGTGCCAGCTTTTGCCGACCTGTTTGTTAATAACCATTGTCTAGACTTATTTTGATAGCCCGATGTTGAAGAAGGAGCAGGTGTCATGTCTGGCCCGGGAATAAATAATATTGGTTCTGTTACTGAGAAGGCGCTCAAGAAACAGGATCAACAACAATTCGACAAGCTTACAGAGAAGCCTGATGAACGGGATGCTAAGAATTTTGATGCCGAAATGGCGCAAAACTTCAAAAACGAGAGCACCACAAACCTTAATGGCAGTCAGGTTGCCCTGAAAGAAGCTCCAGAGAATCTGGGGGATCGCATCCTGAATGCTTTTCAGGGTATGAAAGAGAATATTGATGGGCGTCACCAAAAAATCGATAACATGCTGGGTTCGGAAGACATCATGAGCATGAAGGACATGTTTCAAACTCAGAAGGCGATGACAAACCTTATGATGACTGAAGACCTCATCGGTAAGGTTGTAGGTAAGTCAACGCAGACTCTCGAGACGATGATGAAGCAGCAGTAATTGAGCATCATCGTTTATTAAAAAAGCGCTCCCTTTTAACAGCACTCCCTGTTAAGAGCACTCCGGGACGAGATTGTGAAAATATTTAGAATGATCGCTTTGAGCTTATGCCTGTTGCTGCTGTCGGGCTGTAAAGTTCAACTCTATACCGGGCTCACCGAGCGGGAAGGCAACGAGATGCTGTCTATCCTGCTGGATAATGATATTCCCGCAGATAAAGCCATCGACAAGGACGGGATAGTAACCCTGACTGTCGGTACGGATGATGTCTCCAGAGCGATTAAAATTCTTCGTAATAACGGCCTTCCTAAAGACCGTTTTTCTTCAGTCAGCGATATTTTCCCCAAAGACAGCCTGATCTCTTCCCCTGTGGAAGAAAAGGCACGTTACACCTATTCCATGTCTCAGGAACTCTCATCCACTCTGTCGATGATTGATGGTGTGCTGACTGCCCGTGTTCATGTGGTGTTGCCGCAGGATCAGGGCGGTCATGAAGACAGCTTCCCGTCTTCAGCCTCGGTATTTATAAAATACACGCCGGATCTGGAGCTGGCTGGCTTCGTCCCCAAAGTGAAAACCCTGGTGGCGAACAGTATTGAAGGGCTTTCTCTGGACAAGATTACTGTTTCTCTCTTCCCGTCCACTCAGGTCACCCCCGAGCGGGTGCTGTTGCCGCAGGAGCTGGAGTCGGTGCTTTCTATTAATGTGGCTCCTGAGTCGGCTTCACGGTTAATGCTGCTGATGAGTTCGCTGTTTATTTTCCTTATGATCTCTCTGATGGGTTGTGGTGTGCTGTTCTGGCTCTGGTGGCGCACACAGAATCCAGATGATGAGATGATGGATGACCTTGATGACGACACTATTGAAGTGGATGCCGTTGAGGTGAACAATGCTGGGGAAGGCTGATGGATGCCGAGCAGTTGACCCCGCTTATCGAGTTTAATTACTGCCCGGCGAGCTATATCGACGATAGCTGGCTGGAAGCCCTACCCCATAAAGACATTATCGAATTTCTGAAAGCGGACGCTGTCAGCGCACACTGGGCCTCAAAGCATATTCTCGAGGCTTATGGGCTGGCGCAGCATACGGATATGGACTTTTCAAGGGATGAAAAGAAACTGGCTCTGGCCAGCCGTCGTTATCTGACACCAATCGTTTTTCATGGTGGGCTTGCACTGAATGCGCCCCTGCTGAAAGGCATTGTGAAGCGTCAGGAGAGATTGGCTGTGGAATCCTGTCTGGGACTCGACAGTTATCACTATGCCATTAAAAAAGGCCCGTTTATTGCGGGTAACCTGCCTGAAAGTTTTGATACCGGTTTCACCATGAACTGGAATGCTCCTGATGAGTTAAAAAAACATATCTTCAGGACTGGTGTTCGGTTACTGGGTACAGTATTTGGCAAAGAGTCGGATGCTTTCCAGAAGCGTCTGCTGTTTAAGTTTCCCATGGCCAGCAAGGATTATTTCTACGCGGGTGGTGCAGCCGGGTATTCGCCGGAGGTCGTACGTCTTGGGGGAATAATGTTGCGTAAATTAATGAAAGAGTTTATGTCGAAATGAGCCTGAATATTACCACGATCACCAAGCAGGACTTCCATCTGCAACCGGGTCAAAGAGTGATTCGGGCGCGGGATTACTCAATCATTGAAAAGTCCACGACCCTGATTGCCAAGGCCAGGGAGCAGGCTGTCCTGATTATTGCAGAAGCTAAAGAAGCCTTTCAGCAGGAGAAAGAGAGAGGTTATCAGGAAGGGCTGATGCAGAGTCGTATGGAGCAGTCTGAGCAGATGTTGAAGATGGTGGACCAGTCCATCAACTACCTGAGTGATGTGGAAGCCTCACTTGCTGAAATTCTGATGACAGCGGTCAGCAAAATTATTGATGACTATGATGATCGTAAGCTAACGGTCGGACTTATCAAAAGCGGTTTGCAACATGTGCGTAACGAACGTCAGGTTACTGTTCGAGTCCCGCCCAGCCATTTTGCTTATGTGAAAGAGCGTATTGGTGAGATTCTCTCTGGTTATAAAGGTATCGGGCTGTTGAACCCAGTGTCTGATCCACGCTTGAAAGCGGGTAGTTGTATTCTGGAGAGCCGCATCGGGGTGGTGGATGCGAGCATTGATATTCAGCTGGAAGCGCTGAAAAAGCGTTTCAGCCAGCTGACTGCCCATTCCATGGATGACATTAAGATGGATGCCAGCTGGACGGAAGGTCATCTTGCGTCACCCAGTGAGACTGCTGAGCTGAATGACGCGGCTGATGTTGAAAAACATGAAGCAGAAAAGATTGAAGAGGCAGATCAGTCTGAGAACAAGCGGGACGATGATACGACCTGGTTCACTTAATTTATTGTTGATTTTAACGATTGTTTTTATAATTAAAACTGTCATTAGGAGATGAAATAGTTGCTGGTGAATCGTATTCTGGAAAGTTATCCATGAAAAATGGAACACAGTTCGAGCTGTCTCTGATGTTGTCGATATTCAGGGAGGGTTAACCACATGGGGCAGGGGAGTCGGGAGGTATCACAGTGAGGGTATCCGGATAATTCTCTTTTAATGTATCCCAGGCAATTCCAATCCCCCGTCGTTCGCTCTCAGATGGTATATTTTTGTCGAACATATCATCAATAATATTCAGATTACGATCCACGTAAACATTAAAGCCGGCTTCCAGAGCGTCTTCTGCCGTTTGCATTAAACAACCCCCATCAAAGCAGCCAGTGGTTACGACATCTTCGGCTTTAATGCTGTGCAGGTGGTTCTTTAAAGAGGTATTAATTTCTTTAGCGCTAGCACCGGGCCCATCAACAGGAAGGGACTCCCTTTGCTCAAATGCGCTGTCTTCATCTTTTACCAGAAGACGGTAGTAATTATTGCGGAGCAGTTTTTGGTGGAGAAAGGTGAGGGTCTGCCCTTCTTCCAGATAGTTCACGTCAATAAAGTGGATCCCTTTTTTACCCGAGAAGTGGTCGAGTAATTCTGCCTGTGCAGTGATTACACGGTAGGCTTCTGGGGCCCAAAACCGTTTAGAAAAACCTGTTTGCATATCAATGAACAGTATGGCAACCGTTTTTCCCTGAGCTAACAGAGCATCAATAGTAGCGATAGTGGTTTTCAGTTCAGCAGAGCTGTAGCCTGTTGCTAAAATCAGTGCTAAAGCGCATAACCATCGGAGTGTCATGATCTAATACGACTCGGAGTGCTGCGTCTTTAAGAGGCTTAATAGTTATGGCGGCAGGCAGGGTTGTCCAATTCTCTCAAGAGATAATTCAGTCGTTATGCCGCCCGCTTAGGTAGCTCACCAGATAGCTCACATCAGATTAACGATTCTCGGTGTGATCAGAAATAGACGAACATTCTTTCTTTTATCTGTTCTCTTATTTCTGAATGCAGCTCCAACAAACGGCATATCACCAAGGAAAGGTATCTTGGTCTGGGTGTCGGTTGTCTCTTCTATGAAATACCCGCCAATCAGAAGACTCTCACTCTCATCAATCACCGCCTGTGTGCTGATAGAGCTGTTTTTCACGACGGGGATATTATCAGCGCCCTGAGTATTCGCTGCCTGCGCACCATCCTGGATATTCACACTGAGATGCAGCTTGCGACCGGTGACTTCATCCACGATTCGTGGCGTTACCTGTAGTACTGAGCCGTAAGTTACAGGGAACAGTTCTGCAGACTCCTGTCCTGCCACTTTGACATAGAAGGTCTGGCTGTTATCGAGCACGGCTTCCATGTTGTCCAGGGTCAGCACAGAGGGGCGGGAGAGGATCTTGGCATTGCCCTGATCAGACAGCAGGTTCACCTGAGCCAGCAGCTTACCGGAAGATATATTAATAATGGTGCTGAAGGTATTGGCTGCCGCAGAGTCGTTGTCGGTCTTAAAGGGGTTAAAACGAACAAAGTCTCCACTGGTTTTACCGAGTCGCCAGTTAATACCCAGCTGGTCGAGGCTGTTCGTATTGATATCGATGATCGACACGCTGATTTCAACCTGAGCCAGAGGCTTGTCGAGGGTATTAATCAGGCTCTCATACATCGGCATCTTGGATTCAAGATCATGAATAATGACCGCATTCAGGCGCCTGTCGGCATTAATAAATACACTTTCAGCCGGCAGGCTCGCTTGCGGCTTGGCTGGTTGCTGGGCATTAGCTGGCCCTGCGGGTGTTGCACCTTTCATACCTTGCAGTGAGCGTGAAGGTGCTGCGGGCGGAGCGCTGATTCCTCCGCCCTGTACGATTTGGCGCAGGGTTGTGGCCACACCCGGCACGGTGAAGGCTTTATTGCGGTAATTAAAGGTTCTGTCGTCGGCCCAGGCATAACGCAGAGGGAAGACTTTTACTGTCTGGCGGCTGCGCTGACGGTCACCGGACTTGGCATCCAGCAAGCGCGCCGTTTGACTCACCAGTTCCATATAACGTGGCGGGCCGGAGAGGTAAATAATTCCTTCGCTGGGGCGGGACTTCCAGTAGAAGCGGCTGTCCCAGATGCCAATTTCCATCAGCGTCTTACGGAATTCATCTGTGCCGAGGTATTCGAGATTGAGAATCTGTTTCTCGATTTCATTACTGCTGTAGACATACAGCGTATTGCCATCGAAATACCAGATCAGCCCGTGAAGCTGGGAGATTTCATTAAGAAACTCAACAGGAGAGTGAGGGCCGATACGGCCATTCACCACGCCATCCACCCCGGGGCTGATAATCACCGGAATGCTGTAGTTGGCAGCAAAATTCTTGAGAACCTCTGCTGCAGGCTCGCTATTACCAAAATAAGCGTAGGGGCGTGCATCAAAGTTACCCGGAGCGCCTGTTGGTTTTGCGGGAGCCTTGCTCTCTTCCATAGGAAGCATAGGTTGAGAGGCTGCTAATTCACCACCAGCCGCTGTAGGCTCTTCCGGTAATAGAAGCTCTTCAGGGTATTCATTGCCGGGCAGGTAGATGACTTGTCCGACCATAATGCTTTCCGGGTCTGGCA
Organism: Sansalvadorimonas sp.; assembly: GCA_965221135.1. GTDB lineage: Bacteria > Pseudomonadota > Gammaproteobacteria > Pseudomonadales > Endozoicomonadaceae > Sansalvadorimonas. The sequence goes on along the minus strand of CBDCRZ010000100.1, from coordinate 955,641 downwards.
AGCCATTATGATGAGCCAGCAGAGCTGCCGGAATTCCATACATATCTGCAATCAGGCTGAGCGATTCCCCAGTCTGCACGACATGTTTATGGCGTTGCTGTTCCTCCCCGGTGGAATTATTTTCGTCCCAGGGATTAAACAAAACCGTACTGTCGGCTGTGACAGGCCCGGAGGCACTGATCGCCAAAACCATTGCAGCCAGTACCTTTTTTCCACAGCCGGTTCGGGCTGTCTCAGGTAACTGCCGGTTTTTTAAGGAAAAGCTATGAGTAAGCTGTTTTAAAAACAAGAAGCGTGCGTCCATGCCAGCGTCCGGGCGGAAATCGCCCTTTATGAAAATTTGTTGTAATTACTATAAGTCTATACAACCATCTGGAATTCTGCATAAAACTGATTTACACGCTTCACTAAGTAAAGGGAATCAAATCAGTGAGTATCAGGAATGGCCGGATCTATCGGAGATATAAGAAGCGGGCTGGTGGGTGTTTCTCACACCACGGGCAGCGAATATAAGGCAATGCCGTCGAAGTCGGCTATTAAGCCTGCAGGCAGTACGATTACTGTCCACACAGATAAAGCACTGGCTGCGAATAACTCTACTGACAAGCTGATGGAGTTTGTTCGTGGAGATCGTTTACCTTCCTATAGCCCTCAGGATAACCGTGACCTGCGCTCCGGCATTGTGGCTCTGGCTGAAAAAGAGCTGGAAGCTCGGGGGAGTGAACTATCAGATGCTGATAAATCCCATCTTAATGACATGGTCGCCTTGCTGAAGCAGGACTCCGAACTGGAGATGATGGCGAATATGGCTCGCAATATTCTGATACCGGCCTGATAAAAATTATGAGTATGGATACTCCAAGCATCTCTGAAGAGCAGCCTGAACAGACCAGCCCGGAAGAGCAGGGACTGACCCAGTCCAGTAAAGACTGGGTGCTGACCCAGGCCTATACGCGGCTGCAGCAGCGTCAGTTTGACGATGCCCTGAAGCTTCTTATGGGACTGAGAGCTCTCACACCTGATGACCCCGAAGTTTATCGCATGATCAGTTACATACTGCTGATGGCCGACAGGCCTGAAGAGTGTCTGGCCATGGCCGATAAATACCTGCAATGCATTCCGCCTGAAACAAGTACCAAGGAAATGTCGTGGATTCAGGGGCGGGCCAGTGTTCTTCTTGATAAGACGCACAATGAACAGGCGGGCCTTGAACAGGCACAGGAACAACCCGGAGATGCTGCGCAATAGCCAGGCGGTATCTTCCCAGCAGGTTAGCAACTGACCCGATGAGCACACTCAGTCTCAGATCGATTCTTGTAGGCATTGGAAAGCGTAATGACCTTATGCTGGCGTTGTTGCTGGTGGCCATTATTGTGCTCATCATCATGCCTGTACCGACGGTTTTGGTGGACATTTTGATTGCCCTGAATATGGGGTTGTCCACCATTCTGCTGATGACAGCGATCTATTTGAAAGGGCCGCTGGAGTTTTCTACCTTCCCCTCAGTGCTTCTGGTGACAACCTTGTTCCGGCTGGCACTCTCGATAACCACGACCCGTCTTATACTTTTGCAGGGCGACGCAGGTCAGATCGTTTACACATTTGGTAACTTTGTTGTTGGCGGTAACCTGACGGTCGGTATCGTAATATTTTTGATTATTACTATTGTCCAGTTTTTGGTAATTACCAAGGGTTCAGAGCGGGTTGCGGAAGTGTCCGCACGTTTCTCTCTGGATGGTATGCCCGGTAAACAGATGAGTATCGACGCGGATATGCGTGGCGGTGCCATCGACATGGAAGAAGCCCAGCGTCGTCGGGGCCTGGTTGAGAAAGAGTCTCAGCTTTACGGCTCCATGGACGGTGCCATGAAGTTTGTAAAAGGCGACGCTATAGCCGGGTTGATCATAATTTTTGTGAACATTTCGGCCGGTGTGAGTATTGGTGTTTTCAGTAAAGGCCTGCCTGCCAGTGAGGCCCTTCAGCTCTATTCCATCCTGACCATTGGTGATGGTCTGATTGCTCAGATTCCTGCACTGCTCATCTCTATTACCGCTGGTATTATCGTAACCCGGGTGTCCACCGAGGAAGCCTCTGACCTTGGTAGTGAGATTGGTGGTCAGTTGATGGCTAAACCCAAGGCTTTGATGGTGGGCGGTGGTCTGCTCTTGGGTTTCGGCCTGGTTCCTGGCTTCCCAACATTAACATTTCTTATGCTGGCGCTGATTATTGGTGGCGGTGGTTTCCTGAAGTTACGTCGAATGGCCAAGGGTGATGGTGAGTCTGACTCCGGTGGTATTCCTGCCATGCAGGCGGCCGCTTCAGGTAAGCCGGATAAAAACCAGCGTCTGGATGAGCAGGAAGAATTTACTCAAACCCTGCCGCTTATTATTGATGTGCCCACATCCTTACAGGATCGATTGAATACCACCGAGTTGAATGAAGAGCTGCTGAAGGTACGCAGGGCACTCTATATGGATTTAGGTGTACCTTTCCCGGGCATTCATTTGCGCTTTAACGATTCGCTGGAAGATGACCACTATTCCGTCATGCTGAATGAAGTGCCTGTCGCTCACGGTCATTTCCGTGAGGGGTATGTATTCGCCCGGGAGCGGTCAGAACATCTGGATATGCTGAAAATCCCTTACGAAAGTGGTGATCAATTTATCCCCAATCTGGATACGCTCTGGGTGCTGGATAAGAATAAAGATGCCTTGGAAAAGGCGGGCGTCAGTTATATGAGTGACTCTCAGGTGCTGACTAACCATCTGGCCTTTGTACTAAAAAAATATGCGGAAGACTTTATCGGTATTCAGGAAGCTCGCTTCCTGCTGGAGAAGATGGAAGACACCTTTGGTGAGCTGATTAAGGAAGTACAGCGTCTGATTCCTGTGAATAAGATTGCGGAGATTTTCCAGCGACTGGTGTCGGAAGATATATCTATTCGTAACCTGCGAACCATCCTTCAGTCTCTGGTTATCTGGGGTCATAAAGAGAAGGAAGTGGTGCAGCTGACTGAGTATGTGCGAGGCAGTCTGAAGCGTTATATCAGTTATAAATACAGCAACGGGCAGAATATTCTGCCTGTGTATCTACTTGATCAGGATCTGGAAGACACAATTCGTAGCGGTATTCGTCAGACGTCAGCGGGTGCTTATCTGGCTCTTGACCCAACAGTGACAGCCAAGTTTGTTGAAAAGGTGAAAACCACTGTCGGCAAGATCGGTCACCTGGACCATAAGCCTGTGATGATCACCGCCATGGACATTCGCCGGTATGTGCGAAAGTTACTGGAAGCGGAAGTGTATGAGCTGGCCGTACTCTCTCACCAGGAGCTGACGGAAGAGATTACCGTTCAGCCTTTGGGGCGGATTGCTCTCAACTAACACCTATGCCAACCCCAACATCAATTAATCCAAAGCTGTGAACAAAAAACAGCTTTGGATTAATTGGTTTTTAATAGAAGGAAATTAGTTCTTTGGTGGGTTTTCTTCGTTCAGGCGGGCATAGACAAACTGGTCGTGGAACTCTTCATTCTTAAAGATATTCTTTCGAAATACCCCTTCCAGTTCAAAACCACACTTCTGCAGAACCTTCTGGGATGCAATGTTGTACTCCACCACATCGGCAAATATGCGCTTTAAACCCATCTCTTTGTAGCAGTAGTCCAGCATCCAGTTCACAGCTTCAGTCATCAGACCCTGTCCCCAGTATGCTTCACCGATCCAAAAGCCGATTTCTGCGCTGTATCGATGTACATCCGGCTGTACAACAACGCCAATCTCGCCAATGGCTTCCTTCTCTGTGGCAATCACAAAGCGGGAGGTGGCTTCGTTGTCTCGGACATACTGAATCCAGTTACGAGCCATTTCGATGGTGTAGGGGCTGGGAAAGCATTCCCGTTGGTTTATGGAGATATTGGGGTTATCACCATTGCGGGCCAGCCCGGAGGCGTCACCGTAGAGAAAGTTGCGAATTATAAATCCATCGCCTATTGGCTGTTCCATAGCCTTGAATCCTGCAGAGATATACAGGGTATTTATCGGCGGCTCATGGTGTGAGGTGAGGGCTTAATTATGGATCTTGTCCGTTAAATCATTAGCCTGGGACTTGCTATCCGTGGCAACCCGTGAAGAATGAGGTACAGACTACTAATAAGAATAAAAAGGTAAAGCTATGAAATCTGTTGTGAATAGCAAAGGGCAGGTGGTTTCGCTCTGGCTTCTGGTTTTGACTGTGACCGCTGGCTTCTCACTCGGTCAGCTGGTGCCGAATATTGTTCCCCAGAGTGTGACGGCATTTGTATTTGGCTGGGGCATGAATGCCGCTTCGGCAGGCTCACTGGTGGGTTTTGAGATTATTCTTATCGCCATCACTGCTTTTGTTATGTCCCTGATATTTCTTTCTCCTTCTGCCAACCCCATTCCTCCCGCACGCTTTGCTGTGATGGGTGCTTTGATTTTGATTGCTGCGCACTCTGCCACTGTGGTTATTGATAACACCATTGTACTTTGGGTTTGTCGTTTGCTGGGTGGTATCGGTGGCGGTTTGATTGTGTTCTCAACCAATGCAGTGCTGGCACGTTATTTTGATCCAGATCGTCTGGTTGGTCTGGCGCTGACCTTCAGCACACTGCTATTGGTTATGCTGCAGTATGCCGGTGGTATGGTGCAGGCGTTGGATTACCGTTACTTCTTTTTCGTGATTGCGGGTCTGGGTGTTCTGCTGCTGCCTGCTCTGTCACTGCTGCCTGACCTGAAGTCAGACACTGTCAACAGCGGTAAGGGTTCCATCAGTGTTTCACCAAAGGCTCTGACTCTTCTCTTTATCGCAACTGCACTGATTATTATTACCGAAGCTGGCATGTGGGCCTTCAGCTCTACCGTGGCAACAAATCTGGGTATGGCTCCTGAAGATATTGGTTTGCTGTTGGGTGCATCGTCTCTGATGATCATGGTGGGCTCTATTATCAGTTCGATTATTGGCTCACGCTTTGGTCGTTTAATACCGTTACTGATTGGCGGTCTGGGTGTAACCCTGACTTCCTATAGTGTCATTACAGCGACTGACCTGACGTCATTCCAGTGGGCCATGTATCTTAATACTGCCTTCTACGGTATTGCCCTGCCTTACTCGATTGGTTTGGCTGCATCAATTGATACATCCGGCCGTGTGGTGAACTGGAGCAACTCTCTGGTGCTGCTGTTTGGAGGGATTTCGCCCGTGCTGCTGGGCTATGTGATGCAGTACTACGGTATGGAAACTTCAGGATTGCTGCTGTTGATCTGCGGGCTGGTTTCACTGGTACTGTTTGCCCCTGTTGCTCTGCAGCAGGACAGAGCGAACAAGGGTTAAAGTCAAAAGCCGCTTAAGGTTCAGGCTTTAAGCGGCAGCATCAGTTTCCAGCTTTTTATAAACAGCGCCCAAAATATCCCACTTGTGTTTCACCCATTCAGGGGCGAGCAGGTACTGGTGAACCCCTGAACCTGTGAGTCGATGGAACAGCAAATCATCGGGCGCTGTCTGAATGATTTCAGTCAGTGTGTTCACATAGTCATCCATCGACAACTCTTCCAGTTCTCCCTGACTCCACTGTTTCGCCATCTGTGTGCCTTTCACAATGTGCAGAGGGTGTACCTTGATTGCCCGCACGCCTAAATCCAGCACTTTGCGATAGCTGACCAGAGTGTCCTCTGGTTTCTCACCGGGCAGGCCCATAATCAGGTGGGTACAGATATTCAGGTCAAACTTTCGTGAGCGAATAATTGCATCTTCATAGTCCGCAAAGGTGTGGCCGCGGTTGATGCGCTCAAGAGATGCATCAAAGCTGGATTGCAGGCCCAGCTCCAGCCAGATTTCATAACCTCGTTCCTGATAGCTGGCCAGCAGTGCCAGTACCGGGTCGGGTACACAGTCTGGTCGTGTGCCTACGCACAGGCCAATCACATCAGGTTCGGCCAGCGCGGCATCGTATAGACGTTTGAGATCCTGCAAATCACCATAGGTGTTGGAGTAGGATTGGAAGTAAGCCAGGAACTTTCGTGCTTTACGTACTTTGGTGACTTTTTCCCGTGCGGCCGCCAGTTGCTCGGAAACAGACAGTTCACTGTTGGTACTGCCGGGGCTGAAAGAGCGGTTGTTGCAGAAGGTGCAGCCGCCGATGCCTTTGGCTCCGTCACGGTTGGGGCAGGTGAAAGCCGCATTTACGGAGAGTTTGTGGATGCGCTCGCCATACTTGTTCTGCAGGTAGCGACCAAAGGTGTTCACGTGACGGGTAAGATCCATAGCGGCAGGTTGTACTCTCGGGATAACCGGGAGGCGAAAGTTACCTGTTATATGATTCAACGCCTATGGGGATTTGTGCGGGGCTTATAAGGAGCAGTGGCGTTTGTCAGCGCCACTTTTTATAAGGAATGTTGGAAGACGTTCAAGAAGAGCTGTGAATTGAGTTAAGACTGCTTCTTCAGCTTTTCGAGCATCTCTTTCACAATCTTTTTGGCATCACGTTCACAGGCCTGACGGTTCTTCTTGGCTTGAGCCGGAGAGCCCTTCTGGTCGATGATCTTACGAGCCAGCTTGCGGGCAACAATAGCCACAACTTCATCCATAAAAGTGTCGTCGAAGATATTCCGGTCAATAAACTGCATCTGCAGCAGCATGGAATCTCTGCGCTTGCCCTGTTCATTGAAGTGAATGGCAAAGTCACCACTGTCTGAGGTGCTCTGGCTGATGGTTAAGGTGAAGTGCTCGCCGCTCATGGCCATTCGTCTCCGTGATCTCATAAGAAGATTTGTCGGCATGGCGGCAGGGCACTTTATTGGTATTTGGCTGTTATGTGTCAGTTTTTCTGAGCATTCGGGTTAACTGACAGGTAGCGAGTCATGATGAGTTCGCGGGGGTTGTCGTACCAGCCTTTCACTTTGGGGCTCACCAGAGAAGGAGAGACGTAGTGATAGAGCGGCGCAACAGGAGCCTCTTCAGCCAGTTTGTTTTCCATCTGTATAAACAGGTTCTGGCGGTTGGCTCCCGGCTTGTTGAGCTTGCTCAGTAATGCATCATATTGGGAGTTTTTATAGCTCGCCTTGTTACTACTGCTGTCACTGGCAAAAATTGCCAGCATACTCACCGGGTCATTAAAGTCAGCTACCCAAGACGCGCGGGCAACATCAAAATCGCGCTGACGAATTTTTGCGACAACAGATTTCCACTCCATATTCTCCAGCGTGACAACGGCTCCCAGATTTTGCTTCCACATGCTGGACGCGGCCAATGCAACCTTCTGGCGAGATTCACTGGTGTTATAAAGCAGGGTGAATCTTAGTGGATTCTCTTTGCTGTAACCTGCTTCTTTATAAAGTCTCCGGGCTTCTGCCAAACGGCTTTTTCGGGTCATATCTTCTGCCGGATTTTTATAAATCGGCATATTGGCCATATAGGCTGGCGTAAAAGAGTAGGCCGGTATCTGGCCTTCACCTAAAACCTTGTCTGTGATTTTGTTACGCTCCAATGCCAGAGAGAGGGCTCTGCGCAGTTTGGCGTTATCAAAAGGAGGTCGGGCATTGTTAAAGGCATAGTACTCCGTCCCCAGCGTATGGGTAACACGCAGCTCACCGGGAATTGTTTCTTTAATGTTGCGGTAATAATTAGTCGGGATATTCAGTGTCATATCCAGATCACCAGCCCGAAAGCGGTTATACGCAGCACTGGCAGAAGGCAGTGGGTAATAGGTGACACTCTGCACATTTAACTGTGAATAATCCGGATAATCCTGGTTTGCGGCCAAAGTGATTTTTTCATTGGGCGTCCAGTTTTTTAAACGGTAGGGGCCGTTAGTCACTATATGATCTGGCTGGGTCCAACGGTTGCCATACTGTTTGATGGCTTCAGATGGAACGGGATAAAGCACGGGCAGTACCAGCATTTCCAGCAGCCAGGGAGTTGGCTGTTCAAGGCTGATTTTGAGGGTGCTGGCATTCGGGGCTGATACACCCAAATGTTCTGTTTTCTTTTGACCTTGAGTGATGGCTTTGGCATTTTTAAGCCCCATCATTTCCAGATACCAGGCATAAGGTGAACCGGTTTTTGGATCAACGGCGCGGCGCCAGGCGTTTACGAAGTCGGTGGCGGTCACAGGATGACCGTCAGACCACTGACTTTTTCTAAGGGTAAAAGTCCATGTCAGACCGTCTGGTGATGTTTTCCAGTGGCTGGCCTGGGCAGGCACGATGCTTCCAGCCGGGTTTCTGTGAACCAGCCCATCAAACATGTCTCCAGTTATACGCATACCCGGGAGGGTATGAACAAGCTGGGGATCCAGTGATTCAGGTTCAGCGGTATTTGCACGGTTCAGATGGGTATCTGTTGGTTTGCTGACGGCAGTGCCGGAGAAAATCAGGCACAGTACGAGAAACAGACCTTGAAGTTGTCTCATTCGGGAGATCTCAATCGGGGAAGCTACTCTTGAAGATACCTGCCATTGTATTGATATCCAATAGTCAGAGAAATCGCATTAATCCTTACGCTGGCAATCTTATTGGACAAGGAGGATATATGAGCATAGGAACACCGGGAGTAGGGTCAAACGCGCCAGGTCAGGCCGGAGGCCCGGCTGGTAATCAGCCTTTAAAGCCCAAAGGTCAGGTAGAAACCTCAGATTCAGATGCGTTTGATAATGCAATGGCTGAGGATGGCAAGAAAAAGCTGGAAAAAGAAAAAGAGCTCTCTCCGGAGGAAGAACTGAAAAAAATGATGGCAGAAACCTCATTAAAACAGTTCATGGAAAAATCCAAAGAGATGACTCAGGAAATCAAAAAGAATTTTGAAGGCTGATAACAGCCTATTCTGACGGGCGATCCACAGGAATTGGATTGCCTTCGTTATTAATAGCAACGTAGGTGAAAATGCCTTCTGTCACCTTAAATCGTTCGTTGTTGTAGGGCAGGTTTTTACTCCACACTTCAATGCAAACCCGTATAGATGTTCTTCCAACCTTAAGCACTTCCGTGTGGCAGCAGACCACTGCGCCCACAGTGACTTTGCGGTGGAAACACATGGATTCAATGGCTACGGTAGCAACCCGTGACTGACAGCGGTCTTTTGCAGCTATGCCACCGGCAATATCCATTTGCGACAATAGCCAGCCACCAAAAATATCGCCGTTAGGGTTTGTGTCTGCGGGCATGGCGAGTGTGCGCAGGGTGAGTTCACCACGAGGAGAGCCCATGTGTAATGCTCCAGTTGAGATAGCAGGGATATGCTGAAAATATGAACAGAGCCTAGTTGATGGAGGCTCTGTCTCTCAATGAGGTGTTCTACGGATATAAGCCGCTGAGCGAAGGAAAAATGGCTTCTATCCGCTTATTAGTCCGAAATATTCTTTCAAATGCGTTTTTGTAGCCCTCTGATATAAAACCAGCAACTCCAGCCCCAATGAAGGACATACAATTGTTAATAAGGGCAGGTAGTTACATGAAATAGCTTAATCAATTAGCTTGCAGTATTGCCCTGAGCTGCCAGAAACCATGGGATGAGGTGTACATGGCTGGTAAGGATACCAACGTTATCAGGCTGGATTCGGTGACCGAATTGCCTGTTCCGGAGTCTGTTCCGGAACGGGCTTTGCCTGTGCGTATCCATACCCTGGATTTCTATCGCCATTTCCTGCCCCCCCTGTTTGACCAGACTGACGACACACTCTTTTCAATGTCGGGCCATGCGACTCTTCATGGTGAACAGACCTTACTCTTTGATGGCATGCGAGCCCTGCGTATGCAGAAACAGGGTATCTGTGAGCGCTTTCTGGCAGGCATTTCTCACTGGTTTGAACCCGGTGATCATCTGAGAGATCAGGACCGTAAATCTGAGAGTAATTTGTCTGAAGTTCGCGTAGAAAAACTGTCATTGGTCGGAGAAGAAGACCTTGAGGAAAGGCTTGCTATAGCAGGGTTAAAAGAACGGATTAGTCAGGGAGAGTGCGGAAAACAAATGACTCTTCTTAATCGAAGGTTGTCGTATTTATACGAAATGAATGAGTTGAGTGTGAACTGCAGCCCTGTCGGCCCAGTTGCCGCTGGTCGTATATTCCTTTCTGTGATTGAGCCTTTGGAGCTTCCCCTTAAAATTCGTTTAGTCGTGCTGAAAATATTTGAACAGGCTTGTTTGCAGCAGGCCGAGGAGTTTTTCCGGAAGCTCAATAATGAATTGCGTGATGCCAATGTGTGCCCTGACTTAGAGCAAAAGATGAGGCAGGAAAGGGCGCAGAATGCAAAAGATGCAAATGGTTGCTTATCGGGAAGTGTTAGTCAAAATGGACCTGAACAAAAAAACGTTCCCACGGACGCACATGCACAAGTATCTACACCACAGTCAGAGCCGGTTAACGAGACGCCGTCTTCACCCCCGGCAGCACCGCCGCAAAACATACAAACATCCGTTATGGACAGACAGGAGCTTATGGGGCTCCTTTCGCTTATTCAGTCCCATCAGCCCGGTATTGAGCCAGGAGGGCATATCGCACCTGCCCCCGGGCTCAGGGAAACCATGGATATTGCTCTGGCTGGTACTCAGGGCAGCAAGGTTCTGGACAGTCAGGACAGTGAGCTGATTAATGTGGTGTCCACACTGTTTGAGTTTATTCTGGATGACCATGATTTATCAGATACCATCAAAGCTTTAATTGGTCGTCTTCAGGTACCTGTATTGAAGTTGGCGATTCTCGATAAGAACTTTTTCAGCAGTCGTAATCACCCCGCCCGGTTACTGCTGAACAGTATGGCCAGTGCCGGAGGTCTGCGTCAGGGAGATGCGCAGAATAAACGTTTGGCCCTGGAAATAGAGAAAGTAGTTTTCACCATTCTTCAGGAGTTCTCAACTGATATCAGCCTGTTCGAGAGGGCATTGAAAAGCTTCCAGAAATTTATGGATGAAGAAAAGCGCAGGGTCGGCCGTTTCGAACAGCGTATGAAAGAGGCGGAAGAAGCGAAGCAACGTTCTGAGCAGGCGCGTTTGGAAGTTCAGGACACTATTGATCAACATATTGGTGGTCGCACACTCCCAGAGGCTGTTGGCCCTCTGCTTCATGAAGCCTGGAGCAGTTACCTGTTTATCATCTCTTTGAAGCAAGGCCGTAGCGGGAATACGTGGGAGCGGGCAGTGCATGTAGTGGATCACATTGCAGCCAGTGTTCAACCCTGTAAAACCAGTGAAGAGATTGATCGTCGAAAGGTGCTGTTGCCCAAACTCTATTCTGCTATTGAGCTGGGCCTGAACAGTATCTCTTATGACCCCTGCCTGATTGAACTGTACCTGAATCACCTTAAAGAAATTCACAGTGAACAGGAGAGTTGCCCTGAGGGCGACGGTCTGGAAGTCATATCGGCTTTGGAAGCTCTGGATGAGGTTGCAGCGGCACCGGATGCTTTAGTTGTGGGTGATACGAAGAAAACAGAAACGATAGAAAGCCCTGAGCAAGAAAAAGCTGCCCAGCCAAAAGCTCCTCCCTCTCAATCAGTGCCTGACAAAAAAGAGTTCAATCAGAAACTGCAAAACTGGCAGCCTGAAGAGGAGCAAGAAGAGAGGACTCCTTTTGATGAGGACGACCTTGAGGAGATGGAGGAGGAAGTTATCGTTATGGAGTCCTCTATTCCTGATCAGGAGTTTGAAGCCATTGCCACAACAGCCCCGGCATCTGAAGAGACTACGATTGATCTGTCTTCTCTGAAAGTGGGAGTTAACGTTGAGTTTGTTGGAGAAACCGGCACCAAGACCTGTCGTCTTTCAGAAATTTCCTCTAACGGGCACTTTATATTCAAGAATGCCAATGGGCTGCGTGTTGCCGATAAAACCCGCAGTCAGGTGGAACAGAGTGTACAGAGTGGAGTAATAAAATTACCGGTTTCATCTGATAAAGAAGATCAGGCTTTTGATCGTGCGATTCAATCGGTGATGGGTAACTTCAAACTGTTTGGCGATAGAAAGTCCCCCTGAGTATCATAGAAAGATACTTACTCTTTCCGGGTTCACGCTTTCAATGCAAAAAACGATGACCATCTGTAATGGCTTGCTGGAGCAGGCTGAACAATGCCCAAGTCCCAACTGCAATGAGCGGCCAGAAACCAGTGAAATAAATCTGTTGGTTATACACAACATCAGTCTGCCTGCCGGTGAGTTTGGCACCCCTTATATTCGGCAGCTGTTCACCAATACACTGGACACAACAGCTCATGAGAGTTTCTGTGACCTTGAAGGGCTTGAAGTCTCTGCTCATTTATTAATTCAGCGTGATGGAGTCATCATCCAATTTGTTCCTTTTGATCAAAGAGCCTGGCATGCGGGTGTATCTTCCTGGTGTGGGAATGAGGGCTGTAATGATTTCTCCATAGGTATCGAAATGGAGGGAACAGATACTTTGCCCTATGAACCGGCCCAGTATGATGCTCTGGTGCAGGTAACTGAGGAACTTATGGCGATCTATCCAAAATTGACGCCACAGACCATCGCCGGACACTGTGATATCGCCCCGGGGCGGAAAACTGACCCGGGCCCCGCTTTTGACTGGAAGAGATACCTGTCTCGCCTGACCTGAGTGTATAGCTGGCTATAGTTTCTGATACCGGCCTGAAATGGCCCTGTTCAGGAGCTGTACTACTTATAGCTGCTGTATACATATGGAGATGCTTGTGCTGAATCTTGACGTACTCAGAGATATTGTTGGAGATGATCCCGCCCTCTTAAAAGATATGCTGGACCAGTTTATTGAAACCACCCAGCAGGACATGCAAAACCTGAAGGATGCGGTAGCCGCAGGGAATGCCCGGGATGTAGCCAGTCTGGCCCACAGAATAAAAGGCTCCTGTTTTGTAGTTGGGGCTACAGAATTGGCGGGGTTGGCCAATACACTTGAGCAGGAGGGGCGAGAGGGCGATATGGCAGGCTTTTCCGATATGGCCGGGAAAATGGCTCAGGCCTTTCATCAGGTTCTGGAGCGAATCGAGACGCTTCACTAATTCTGTCGTAAAAAAGTTAACTACATAAAATTATCCCACGGATCATTCGCTTCCATCTGGTCGCAGCGCTATAGCGTGTTATGATGTTCGCGCGGTTTCAATGATCAGATAACAACAATGCCCGTCGATAATGAGCAAGACCTTCATCTAATAGAGAATCTGGCAGCCTGCGCTCAAGAGAAGCACAGAGCTCTTCAGAAACTTTATTCTTTAACTTCTGCGAATCTGTTTTCAGTTTCCCTGCGTATCCTCAAAGACAGAGGGCAGGCCGAAGACTGTTTACAGAGTGCCTATATCAAAATCTGGAAGAATGCCGGCCGGTATGACTCATCCCGGGCACGTCCTATGACCTGGATGAACACAATTGTTCGAAATCAGGCGCTGGATATGCTGCGCCGTCGTCGTGTTCAGGAAGTCAGTGACGATGGTGTGCTCGAGAGTATTGCCGACGAGGCTCCTGGTCATGAAGACCAGCTGGTGTTGTCCCGTGAGTCGAGGGAGATGCACAAGTGTTTGGCCGATCTCCCTGATCAGCAAAGAGTATGTATCGAGATGGCTTACTTTGAAGGTCTGACCCATCAGGAAATGTCAGATCATCTTGAATACCCCCTGGGCAGCGTTAAGACCTGGGTGCGGAGAGGACTGGCGAGGTTAAAAACATGTCTGACTGGAATCTAAGCGATCAGGAACAGCGCAACGAGGCTGCTGCCGAGTATGTGCTGGGTCTGCTGGACTCAGCAGGCAAGGCTCGGTTTGAAGCGCTCCTTAACGTCAGCCATGATGCACAGGCGGATGTGCGGGCGTGGCAGGAACACTTGAATGTTCTGAATGAAGATCTTGAGCCGGAAGCACCTCCGGCCCGAGTCTGGAAGGCGATTAAGCGGGAAACAAAGCCAGAAGGCTTTTTCAGCAATCTGCGTTTCTGGCAGGGAGCCACAGTCAGCATGGCCTTTACGGTGATGTTTACTGCATTTGTTTTGTTTCAGGGGCCGCATCTGTCTTCCAATATGGATTATGTCTATGTGGTGCCGGGAAAAAGCAGTCAGCCAGAGTGGATTGTGAACGCTTCCCTGAACAAAAATAAGGTCTACGTTGAAGCCGTTCAGCCAGAAAGCCTCCCCGATGGACAGGTCTGTGAACTCTGGTTAATGGTCGCAGGGCGAGAGCCAGTATCTCTGGGTATTCTTCCGAAAATGGGTGTTCATGAAGTGAATATCAAACCGGAGTGGAAGTCAGCGCTGAGAAACTCTCCGCTGGTTATTACTCTTGAGAGTCCTGGAGGTGCACCTGATGGCTACAATATGGGGCCTGTTCTGACAAAAGGTCAGTGGACACCTGTCAACAAAAGTATTTAACTCTTCCAGGCCAGCCCCTTCCAAGAGCTGACCATTCAGAGTACGTAACGTATTCCCTGAATGGTTAGTTCAGCCATATCCCAACTTTCTTGTTTAATGCCATCTTCCAAGGTGGACGATGGCATATTTTTTACTTTACGGTTGCGCACTGTTTCGATCTGAAAAATAGGAAAAAACAATGTCAGATGCAGATAAGGCCTTTCAGAGTTATGGTCGCTGCTGTAATCAGCCCCTGTTTTTTGAAACTTTTTACTCGTGCTTTATGGGTAAGTCAGATGAGGTGCGCAAGCAGTTTGTCGATACTGATATGAAATCCCAGCACAGCCTGTTGCGTGGTGGCATCATGTGGCTCCTGATGCATGCCCGTGGAATGTCCGACTCCAAATTGCAGGATCTCGGCAAAAGCCATAACCGACACGGTTATAGCATCGCGCCCCACCTCTACGATCTGTGGCTGGATGCATTGATGGAAGCGGTGCAGAAACATGATGTGGAATACACACCTGAACTGGAAATGGCATGGCGTAAAAGCATCACGCCAGGCATCAATAAAATTCGTTCGATGTACTAACGAGATGTACTAACTAAGTGGTGTGCGAGTTAAGCGCCGGCAAGGTGTATTGATACCTGTCTTTTATCGACTTTGGTTGCAGATGAGGTTGCAGATGAAATTTTTTTAATTTTTTTTGGAACTTTTTCGCAACACTGCTGTCAGAGTTTATAAGAGGACAGAAAAGCCAAGCTTTTCTTCCTCGGCAATCTCCTTGTGTGTTGTGTGTATTGTGTGTGATTTTGGTTTTGCTAGTGTGTGGCGAGACCAGAAAATATTTACCCCAGTCCGGAAACGGACTGGGGTTTTCTTTTTGCAGCTTTAGAAGGCGTTAAGGCCTAGCTGCTCTCTTTCGACAGCTCAGCTATTTCCATTAAACGCTTAAGTACTCTCTCATTCAGACTGTTCTTGGGGTAGTTGCCCTTGGTGTTGAGAGCACCCGGCTTCTTACCTGTAAGAATCTCCAGAGCTTCTTCGACATGAGCAACGGCATGAATAGTAAACTCACCTTTACGGACAGCGTTGAGAACACGGTCGCTGAGCATCAGGTTGCGCACGTTGGCGTGAGGAATAATGGCACCCTGATCTCCGGTCAGGCCGCGGGCAGCACAGAGATCAAAGAAACCTTCAATCTTTTCATTTACGCCACCGATAGCCTGCACTTCACCATGCTGGTTCATAGAGCCGGTTACGGCCCAGGACTGTTTGATGGGAGTGCCAGTTAGCGATGACAGCAGACAACACAGCTCAGCCAGTGAGGCACTGTCACCGTCGATATAACCGTAAGACTGTTCCATCGCCAGACTTGCTGAAATCGCCAGCGGGAACTTCTGAGCGTATTTCGCGCCAAGATAACCAGTAAGAATCATCACACCCTTGGAGTGAATCGCCTGACCCAGTTGTACTTCCCGCTCAATATCCACAATGCCCTGAGAGCCAGGATACACAGCCGCGGTTATGCGAGCCGGTGAGCCAAAGCTGGTATCGCCAATTGAGAGAACGGTCAGGCCATTGATTTTACCGACGGCCTCCCCTTGGGTATCAATCAGCACGCTGCCTTCCAGCATCTCCTTGAGAATCTCTTTGCTCACCCGGCTGGTACGCTCGGCTTTGCTCTCCAGAGCCAGGTCCACATGCTGGTGGGTGATTTTACGGCCGTTGGAATCACGGCGAATAAAGTCAGCTTCCGCCAGCAGGTCAAACAGGTCACCAATATGGGCCGAGAGATGATTCTTGTGTTCTGCCATACGGGAGCTCTGCTCCACCATGCGGGCAACAGCTTGAGCCGTCAGGGGGGGGTAACCTTCATCGGCGGCACGGGTCTGTAGCAATCGGGCAAAGGAGTGGACGGTTTCCGGAGTGCGCTGCAGGTAACCGTCAAAATCAACCAGTACCCGGAACATCTCGTGGAAGTCTGCGTCCAGTTCCTGCAGGAGGTAGTAAATCTGGCGAGAGCCAAGCAGTATCACCTTCACATTCAGGGGAATAATTTCCGGGTTCAGGGTGATGGTGTTGACCAGACCCATCTCACTGGCCGGAGACTCAATACGCAGCTGGCGTTCCTTCAGGGCACGCTTTAAGGCTTCCCATACGAAAGGTTCTTCCAAGAGCTTGGCTGCTTCCAATACCAGAAAACCGCCATTGGCCTGATGCAGGCTGCCCGGGCAGATTTGCCGGTAGCTGGTGACCAGTGCACCCATCTCTGTGGCGTACTCAATACGACCAAAGAGGTTGCGATAGCTGGGGTGGGTTTCCACAACCACTGGTGCGGCAGCTTCATCCTTATGACCCACAACCACATTGGGAACATACATATCGCGCAGTAAGTTGCGCTTGCCGGCATCTTCTTTGAACTCAATGCCGCGCTCATCAGCCAGGTGTTCAACAACGGCTTTGTGGAGGTCCTTCTTCATGGACTCCAGGTATTCAGCAACTCCGGCAAAGCGCCCGTAGGTTTTCTGCAGAGGCTTAAGCAGAGGTTCCAGTGCTTTATCAATAGAGAGGTGGTTGAGTTTACGCAGCTCTTCACTGGATTCCCGCTTCCACTGTGGCAGCTCAGAGAGCTCTTCATTCAGCAGGGTTTCGAGCTGGGCAATATCTTTATTGAACTTGTTACGTTTGCGATCCGGCAGCTGGGCGAATTCAGTTTCATCCATAGGCTTGCCTTCGTTCATTGGCGCAAAGGTCAGCGAACCCTGCTCCCGAAACAGGCAGATGTTACGACGCAGACCTTCCTGCTCAACATTCTCGATGGCCTTGTCGTAGCTTTTGTTGAACTTGCGCTCAATCAGGCTTTTCTTCTGCTGATAGGATGGGCTTTCAAAGGCTGCCGGAAAGGTGTCCATCAGCTCGTCAATCAGGTTGGTAAAGTCATCCTGCAGGTTGGAACCGGTACCGGCAGGCAGGCGCAGCACTGAAGGCTCGCGGGTGTTTTCAAAGTTATTCACATAAGCCCAGTCGGCCGGGGCTTCCATGGTTGAGGCTTCACCCTCAAGGTGGTGCTTAACGTAGGAGGTGCGTCCGGTGCCCGACTCCCCCATCACATAAATGTTATAACCGGCCCGCTGCATGGTCACGCCAAAGCGGATAGCGGTTACGGCACGTTCCTGACCCAGAATCCCGGCGAAGGGCTCCAGCTCATCGGTGGTTTTAAACCCAAGGTCTTTGACAGGTTGGCGGGAAGCCAGCTGACTAAGGGGAACTATTGTTTTATTCACAGCGGTAGGCATTAACGTCTTATATCCCTTATCGATGTCTTATCCTGAAACTCTCGCATTTCAAAGATAACAGAAATTTTGCAGAGCAGGTGGCTTTCTTGGCAGGTGTTACAGAGGTTTCCTGAGCGCTGGGGTTGGCTGGGGAATGTAACTATAGGATGTTGCCAATGATGTGGGGATTGAGGCCTGGTAGTGGCTCTGTGTATATTTATGGAGTGTTCATAAGAGATAAAGGTTTAGAGCAAGTTTTTCGCGGTGAAAAACAGTGGTTATTGATTTCCGGGTGTCGCTCGTGAAGGTCAGCGAATTAAGCGGTCTCTGACAAAACCCAGAATCTGCCCGGTCATATTCATGCCTGAATCATCCCCGTTATTTCCCCAAAGAGCATCATCCGTTGTGTGCTCAATCAAAATATTGGGCCAGCTTCGCAATAGCTTGTTTCTCAATTCAGGGATTTGTTCAAACTTGGCCATAATACCTGTCATCATGATGTTGTATTTGATCTTGTCCCATCTATTCAGGTTAATCAGATGACCAAAGGCGCCCCGGGAGCCGCCTGTGGATGCTGCAGCACCACCAGATGGAGCTTTGCGAACGGATCTGATGGCTTCACTCAACTCATACTGTGAAGCACTTTCAGCGGGAGCTTGCAGAAACTTCATGCACTGAAAATAATGTTCAACGCTGTCGTAGGGTTGACCATCAATAATCAGGGGAACAAGCCTGCCATTGCGCTGGTGCTTGTAGGTGTTGGATAGGTAGTAGTTATTCAATCTGTTCGCCTGATCATACTTACGGTCGAAAAAACGAACCGCACCATTGCGGGAGCCTGCGCCTTGTGGATCATTCAGACGATCATTCATCGCAGGGAAGGTTGTCTGCTGGATCAGAAGGTTACGAGCTGCATCATAGGTTGTGGGCTCTGCCAGCAGATCCTGGACATACTCACCCTGTCTGATAGGAACGATATAGTTGCAGCCTTCTATTGGGTTGGGGCGGTTACCGCGCGGTGAAATCCTGGTTGGAGGTAAAGGCTCTGGTGAAGGTTTAAACCCTGCGCTCGGTGATGGAGTATTGCGATGCGCAGTGGGCTGGGGAGCGGGCGGTGGAGCGCTAGAAGATGATGGTGCCGGTACAGGAGATGGTCTTGTACTGGTTCTCATTCCAGGGGGTCTCGCGTGCTGAGTCGTGGGCGGTGATGGCAAAGGCTGCTGTCTGTTAAGCCGGGAAATCGTAATCAGCCGATTAAATATATTCTTGTTTTCCAGCGTTTGAAATAACGCGAGCAACTCTTGCTGGTAATTCTGCAGCGCCTCTTCATTTGCGGTTTCATCATAATAAGTACCGATGGAGCAGGTGCGAACAGTATTATGAGGTGCAAGAGATACAACATGCCCAGACAGGGTTTCCAGGCGCTGGAGGCCATTGTGACGTTTATCCTGACGGATTCGATAGTCGTTGGTGTTCTTTTGAATATCCCGTATAAGGGCACTCTTGTGTCTGTTATTAATGCGAGTTGTCGTTTGCATATCCTAATCTCAATCCCTGCAATCAATGACTCTAAGCAATATAATATCCAGGCGCTTTAAATCACCTGACAAGATGGTAAGCTGAACTAACAACCATAAGGAGTTGGTTGTTTTACTCATTTCTATAAAAGATTAATAAAAGAGATTGTTAATACTATTAGGGACGATTACCCGCCATGAGTCATACAGAGGTCAGTTCTTCGGTTGAGGCCGATAATGAAATCGCTTCTCTGCAAAGAGAGGTTTCAGAGTTAAAAGCCCGTCTTGCAAATTATGAATTTCGTCTTCATGAAGGCGAAAGTAAAATTGAAGGTGCCGGAACAGGGCTTTTTACCCGGGATTTTATACCCTCGGGAAGAGTCGTTGGTGAGTACACTGGCGTTAAATCCTTCCGTCTATTAGTGCCTGCAACCGGACGCTATGTTATGTGGCAGAGAGATGAACAGGGGCTGCCGCACTTCCTGAATCAGGACACCTACATACTCTGGCTGGTGGATGATGACGACGATGAGCCCTGGCGGGGAGAGTACCCGGATCTGGAAATGGGTATAGATGGTCGTCACAGTGAAAGCCCTATGCGCTATGCCAATAGTGCCGATGAACCCAATCTTGAGATGTTTGTGACTGACGACCAGGGGGTTGTCGCCATTTCCCTCAGGGAAGTTGAGCCGGACAGTGAGCTGTTTTGGGACTATCACCCAGGGCGGGACAAAGACTTCGGTATAGTTCCTGATCATATAGAAACGGACCTGGAAAAATATATAACCGTCAACGATAAAGGCAGGGTGCAGCTGACAGATCAGGCGCTGCAAATACCAACCAGGAGAGGCGGGAAAAAGCGTAAAAAGAAACGTAAGTAGACAATTTTTTTAATTAAAAAATATCTGTCGTAAAAACAAAGAAGCCGACTTTATACGTCGGCTTATTTGTTTGTCTCTGCCCTGCACTGCACCAGCTTCATTTAAATAAGACTAAGTACTGAAACCATAAGGCCAAAGAGAACCGTTGGCCAAAAAAACCATCGTCCGGGGAAAGCTTTCAATGTTCCATTTTGAATAAGTTTGTACACCATCAGGGCGGGAAGAAGAATTGCCAGCATGGCCAGTGCCAGAGCTGCATAGTTAAGTGCGATAACAAAAGCGCCAGGCAGAAACAGTGCAATCAGAAGCGGAGGTGTGTAAACAGCCAGTGCTGTTTTTACCCGTGAGCGTGAGGCTGTAATGGAATGGATAAAATCGAACAGCCCGAGAGCCACTCCAAGAAAAGACGTGACCAAAGCCAGGTCTGCGAAAATATGCAGAGCCAAAGGCAGGTTGTGAAGGCCATTTTGGTTACTCAATACATCTATCAGTACAGCAACGGATTGTGAGTCAGAAACACGGTTGAGTTCAGTCTCGTTGAGTTGCCCAAGAGAGACCCCCAGCCAAAGTAAGTACACAAATAAAGGTACAAAGCTGCCAATCAGGAATACACGCTTGAGTTGAGATTTATTATTACCAACATAGGCAATCAGGCTGGGAATGCTGCCGTGATAACCAAAAGAGGTGAAAATAACAGGCAGAGCCATAACCATAATCCAGGAGCTGGAAGGCTGGGTTTGCAGACGGGGCAGTTCAATATGAGGGGCCAGAATCCCAAGGGACAATGCAAAGGTCACCAGCATCAGAACAAATAAAATGCGGATGCTCAGATCTATGCTGCGAATGCCAATAGATGCGATACCGCCAAACAACAGCGTGAAAACAAGCATGCCGAGTATGCCGTTTTCAGTATCTGTTATATCCCTCAGGGAAGGAGCGGCGTGAATCAGGTAATGGCCCAGCTGGCTGCCTCCTCCTGCAATATAAGCTGACAAAAGTGCGTAATACAGGAACAGCATGGTACCGATAGAGAGAACCCCGCCTTTGCCTTGAAGGGTCTCTTTAGCCATAGCAAACAGGCTGCAGCCGGGTTTGACGGCCAGGTTTACTTCCAGAGTCAGTAGTGCGGCAATGGCCATCATCGCCCAGGTGACCAGCATCATCAGAGCCATAGCGGTAAAGCCAAGGCCGTAGGATATTATGGGCAGAGCCAGCATTCCGGCACCAATCGTAGTGCCGGCAACAATCAGTGTTGCCCCAAAGGCTGAGCCTGATGTTGAATCCGGTTCGGAGTCTTCCCTGGGCAGGTGTTTTTTAGAGTTGTTCAGCATATCTCACAGCATAGATGAGAGCTGCCAGAGTGAGGGCTGAAAGTTACAGGCTATCTAAGGGTTTCTGGTGGGGCGATCTATAAGGAGCCGTGGTTGGGGGAGGTTCGGGGGCATGAGGTTTGTAAGGTATAGATTTTTTTGTATTAAGCTGCTTATTAGGTTAACAGCTCATAATAAGTGAGGCTATATGGATATACCTTCTGCAAAAAAACCTAGTGGGTGGAGTAGTCAGAGTGCTGGACAGCAACCTGATAATGGTAAAGAAAGCAAACAACATGCCCCGGCCGTAGAAAATGCACCTGATGTAGAAAGTGCAATGCAGGGGGTAGAGAGTAGCGGGCCTGATAGCCCGGAAGGCAAAGGTCTTGAAGATTTTTCTATTCAAGATATCTATATGGAGGATGATTTTATGGAGTATGAGAGTGAAGAGAGAAGAAGAATAAAGATATTTTGCTCTAATTTCTTTAAACATATGATTTTTACAGAAGATAATTTCAACACGAAAATATTTAACGATATATCTGAGGAAGATCTAAAAGAGAACTATGAAGTCTGTACGGAAGAGTTTGATAGACTTATTGATGAAAAAAAAGAGGAGCTGATACAGTACTTATCTGAGTGTGAAAGATCTGGTTTTTCTTCCTGTCGTAGAAAGATTCCAGAATGGTACGAGAAAAGAATTCTGTTTAGGTTAAGTAAAGCGAATCCTATAGAGGCAGTTAGAGATGACATACTGCAAATTGGAAATCTAAAAGAATTGTTAGAAATCTTATATTCTCGTATTTTTGAGGCATACGAGTTTGAAACTCGTTTGCAAGAAGAACTTGCACATCATGAATCATTTAAAAACTTTCCAATTAGAGAGTTATGGCGCTTATTTATAGATGGTAAGCACCAGGGGACTCGAGGGAAGTTTGGGTATGAAGATGAGCCTGGACATTTGTCAGGATGCTATGGTGGTTTTTTATTTGCATTAAAACGGCTCAGAGAAGGCGGGAAGATTGACTGCCATTTACTTCGTGATATGCATGCCGAGTGTTTTGGTAAGGCTTATAAAAATATCACAACCAGGATTGGTTTGATCCCATTTCCAGTAGATTTTAGAAGGAGTAGGAATGGTTGTGGTTTTATATTTCTCTCTATAGATGAAAATGCAAGTTCTTTGGGGGTTGAAGAAATAAAAGCTCAGTGCGTAAAAAGTGTTGGAGGTATGCTTGAAGATAAGAGGTGTCTTTTTAAGTTATCTATACCTGAAGTTGGAAATACTCCATTAGTTTTGGAGTTTGACGAACTTGTATTCAATGACAAAGTTGAAGCGGTCATAAACGGTTTGCTTGATGAGTGTCAATCAGTGATAGAAAGAACGATAAGTGAACGCGAAAAAGGTATGGCTATTTCAAAATGTATCGCTAACTTAAATAGAATGCATGTTTTTAATGATGGGAATATTAGAGTTATCTGTTTTATATTAACAAATATTTTGAGGATGCGAGCAGGTTTAGTACCCGTAATATGGAAGGACCCCAATGTATTGGATGGCTTTTCATTGATTGAAATAACAGACCGTCAACAAGAGGGGAGTAAGACGTTTTTATCGTATAAGGTTCAGGAGGGGGAGGGGGCTTGTAGTCAACCTGCAAAAGAATCAGAAGAAACGGTTTGTTTGTCCAGGGAGTGGTTGGGAGAAATTATACAACCAAGAATAGATGTTACTGAGCGACCTTTGGTTCTTCTTAAAGAAAAAGGAAGGTTTGTACTGAAAGTGGCTGATTTGATTAAATTTAGTAATTCTTTGTTTGATTCATTTATTAATGGTGATTCAGCTCTTTTGCCTGTCTCCATGCTAAATAGAATACCTGGAGGTCAGCTTCCAGATTATTTTAATGGGTTTAAAAGACGGTTGAGAACCGTTGTGTTGGGACGAATAAAAGAATTAAAGGATGCTTTGTCAAAGATTGAAAATGGTGCAGGCGTCATGAGCTGTATTCCCACATGGTACCTAAATAGCCGTTTGTATCAATGCAGGGGTAATAGTGTAGAAGCCATCATGCCGATGGATTTGATTGTACTTAAAAGGGTGCTGGAAAGTTTGGGTGTGATTTTTTCTGAAGCTTGTAATTCATATCAATATGAAGAACTTTTGTCGAATGAAATAAAGCTGAACCCACTACTCGATAGATTTCCTGCATGTGAACTTTGGCGACTATTTATCGCAGGAAAAGATCAGACGGATAAGGGGCGGTTTGGCTATGAAAATGAACCAGGGTATCTGAGTAACTGTTTTAAAGGGTTTCTTGTTGGATTAAAGATGTTAAGAAATGGTGTAAAACTTGATGTGAATGTTCTGCGCACTCTTCATGATGTTACTGTTGATTCGGCCTATAAATTCGACGAGAAAGGAACTGGGTTAAAATTGCAAGAACAAGGGTTCACGCAACATAGCGGCGACGATGCTTTTCCTCACATAAGCGTTGAACAAGAATCACAGGAAATATCGGCTCCTCTCTACAAGAACAGGCTCGTCATTAATCAATTATTTGAGCAGTGTTATATTGTTATTGGTGATAGTCAACGATCAATCAGAGATAAAGAGCTGGCTATTGCAGAATGCATTTTAAGCATAGAGAGAATGCAACTGTTTAGTGATGCAAACTGTCGAACGTCTGCCTGTATTGTGACAAATATTCTCAGGCTGCAGGCTGGTCTTAGCCCCGTCATTTGGGATGATCTGGATGCTTTTGATAAGTGTTCAATGGATGAGCTGGTTCAACTTCAAGAAACTGGAGAAAAAGTATTTCTATCTTATTGCACCAAAGAACCCTGATAATTCTCTTCCCCAAAAAAACATGTAAAGACAAAAGGAATACGGTGAAATTTCTGCTTTCAGCACGCGGCCTGTCTGTTAATGCCAAAGTAAGCTGGGAGGGAGAGTGGCACCTGAAGGTTATTGCTTTGAGCGGGGCTTGGCCAGATGTGTTTGGAAGAGCCTGTCCAGTAGATTCAGGATTGTGGTGATTCACCAATGTGAATGGCGGGGCCGAGCACTTGCGGGCCTGTATCCAGAATGCTGGTTTCGAGAAAAGCCAATACCCGGGCAAGAAGCTCTCTGAGTCGATTGCTATAGTCGTAATGCACCAGTTCACCATGAGCATTAAAGGCGATGGCATCAATATCATGTTGGCGGGCTATGTAGACGGCGCGTTCATTTTGGTATTGCTGGGAGATAATCGTGAAAGATTGCTGCCCAAAAACATCCTTGGCTCTGAGTACCGAGTCGAGGGTGCGAAACCCGGAGTCATCCCGATAAATAATATCGGCGGGTACTCCCAGGCGAATAAGCCCCTGTTTCATACGTGTAGGCTCGTCATACCAGGGCGTGGCATTGTCACCACTTACCAGCACATATTGAATTCGTCCGGCTTTTACCAGCTCTGCTGTGGCTTCCAGTCGGCGAAAATAGTGGCCATTAGGTACGCCTTCCGATGTAAAGTTACTGGTTCCCAGAACAACACCCACCTTGTTGAAAGGCAGTTGCTCAGGTGTCGAGTAGAGGTAGTCTTTGGTGGTGTACTGAATTAACTGGTTGATAGCCAAAATACTCCCCAGCACTGAAAGCAGCATAAATGCTGTCAGCGTCAGAAGTTTCTTGTCGGTGAACCAGTGAGGCATAGGGTACTTTAAGATGCTAGTGGTCGTATGAGTCATCAGTCCTTTCTAGCCTACCGTTCCCTGGCAGGTCGAGTAAAGTGTGATTAAAACCTACTCCTGTGCTTTGGAGGTTCAGGGTCGTTGTTTTCTTCAAGACTTTCTACTGTCACAGGCTGTACCAATTGAGGCTGCAGTCTTTGGATCAGTATATCGGCAATTGTCGGAGAGTGGTTGTTCGCAGGAAAAGGTGTACGAGATGCTGGATTATCCAACAGGCGGTGAACAGCATTGAGCAGGGATGATGAGTTGTTAACAAGGCGCACCTGTCCCCAGGCTAAGGCATCCTGGTGGCCTTCAGGGCGAACAAAAATAACGGGTAACCCTGTCTGGGAGGCCATCCACCCAACAGTGGAGCGATGTGTCATCACAAGCTGGGCCACGGTGCTTAACCGCACGGTTGAGATGTTCGAAATCGTGCGAATGCTATCGGCAGGCATATCAGTCCCGGTGTTGAGATCAGCCAGTGTGCGAGGATGAGGAGTCATAAGCCACTGTATGTCAGAACGCAGTGCAGCAGCTTCCTTCATAAGTGCGAAGCTGCGCTGAAAGTCATCACCATAGCCTCCGGCAATAAGAACAACTGGTCGATTATCCAGCTCCAGTGTCTTGCGAAGGTCTGCAGTATTCTCTCGCTGAAAGCTTTCCTTCCATTCCTGAAATGCTGGATGCTGCACCGCCAGGGTGCCATGTCGGGAATAATTTTCAGGAAAGCTATCGATGAGAAGTGGCGAAGAGACCAGTAGCTGTTCCAGCTCCGGTGGCTGCTGCAGCCAGGGGGCAATCCATTGTTGTCCTTGAGGAGCCTCAAGGTTGTCGTAGAAAGCTATTGTCCATGCTCCAAGATTCCACCAGCTTTGGGTCAGTTCGGTCTGCCCTGTGTGAGCCATGCCGGAGAGAACGATCTTCGGTTGATAAGTTTCGGTGAGCTCACGCATCAGGCTGACTGGAAGGCTGGCATTACGGTTATCCCGCCATAATCGTGCCTGCTCCGGAGAGACCCGTTCGTTGAGTTGAGTGATATCAGGGCTCTTGGCAAACAACTCTTCAGCAGGGCCAAAGACGATCAGGTGCCAGGAAATGTTCTTCTGTTCCAGTTCAGGCAGTAGTGCACGGAAAGCTCGTCCATCACCATTGTCATAAGCCAGCATCAAAACATCGACAGCTTTTTCTTTGAGGAAAGATGTTTTGGTTGCTTTCCGGGCTGAGGGCACACAGCCCGTCAAACTGATCACTACAAAAGCGATCAGAAGAAAGAGAACAGCAAAGCTTACCCCATCAAACATGGGAGCCTTTTGTTGCGAAGTCGACTGGGGCATGGGGACATTTTTAGAATAAGTTATTGGGCGTTATTTTTAATGTCTGCTGCCCCAGTCTAGCAGTCTGTGAACGTCCTGCTTTTGTTTGCGCGCCTGCTGTTATTTTTTAGAAAGCACCACGCCACTTTCCATATGATCGGTATAAGGGAACTGGTCAAACAGAGCCAGTTTCTCGATTTTGTGGGTCTGAGTGAGAGTGTTGAGGTTCTCTTTCAGGGTGTTCGGGTTACAGGAGACGTAAACAATTTTCTCGAACCGCTGCACCAGTGCTTCAGTATCCGGGTCGAGGCCGGCACGGGGTGGGTCCACAAAGATTGTCGAGAAGTTATAGCTGTCCAGGTCCACATGGCTGAGACGGCGGAAAGGGCGTTCCTTATTTAGTGCCTGGGTGAACTCTTCGCTGGACATGCGGGCGATGATGACATTCTCAACGTCATTCATCTCGAAGTTCAATTCGGCAGATTTCACAGACGATTTGGAGATCTCGGTGGCCAGAACCTTATCGAAGTTGCCAGCCAGCACACAGGTAAAGTTACCGTTGCCGCAGTAGAGTTCCAGCAGGTCACCGTGCATCTCCTGTGTTGCATCAGCCGCCCAGGTCAGCATTTTTTCGTTTATGCCGGCATTAGGCTGGGTGAAGCTGTTCTCAACCTGGTTGTAGCGCCAGGTGCGACCCTTCACAGACAGCTCTTCTGTGACAAAGTCACGGTCCAGAAGGATTTTCTGCTTGCGTGCACGGCCAATAATTTCGACATTGAACTTTTCACGCAAAGGGCGTGCAGCAGCAATCCACTCATCATTGAGCTGGCGGTGGTAGATCAGGGAGACAACAGCTTCGCCGGTCTGGGTGGTGAGGAACTCCACCTGGAACAAACGGTGACGGAGAATATCCTGCTGGCGCAGTTCTGCCATCAATGGCTGCATAAGAGCATTGATGCGTTCAGAGCCTACGGGAAAATGTTCAACGGAGACGCGTTCGCGGGTCTCCTTATCAAACATGATGTAGTCGCTCCGCTCCCCTTCATGCCAGATGCGAAACTCGGCACGCATGCGGAAATGTTCAGGAGCTGACGGAAAGACCTCCACCGCAGGGGGCTGGAAGTCTGCCATCAATTGCTGGAGGCGTTCGACTTTCTCGTTAAGGAGCTCGTCATAACGCTCAGGGAAGGTAAGACCTGTGGACATCCTGTTTCGTCACCTGTTCAGCATTCAGAAAAGGCGACGGATAATACGTCTAACGGGCGCCGAAGACTACCATGGTTTTCCCTTTTACTGAGACCATGCCCTCATCTTCCAGATTTTTCAGAACCCGGCCTACCATCTCACGGGAACAGCCGACTATACGACCAATCTCCTGGCGGGTAATGCGAATCTGCATACCATCCGGGTGAGTCATGGCGTCTGGTTCCTTGCACAGGTCCAGCAGAGTACGGGCCACACGGCCTGTCACATCCAGGAAGGCAAGGTCACTGACCTTACGTGTGGTGATCTGCAGGCGCTTGGCAATCTGGTGGCTGATCTCAAACAGCATCTCAGGAATATCCTGAGCAAGGGCGCGGGCCCGGGAATAGCTGATTTCAGCAACCTGACACTTTGTCCGGGCGCGAACCCAGGCCGAGCGAACAGTGGTCTCTTCATTAAGGAACAGGCCCAGTTCACCAAAGAAGTCGCCACGGTTCAGGTAGGTGATGATTATCTCACGTCCTTCGTCGTCTTCTACAAAGACAGTGACGGAGCCATCAATAATGTAATAGAGCGTGTCGGCAGGATCACCGGCACTAATAATGTCGGTCCTTGGACGGTAATGGTGAATATGACAATGCTTAAGAAAGCGTTCTACGCGTTCCCTTTTTTCTTCTGGTATATGTCGTGTTCTTACTACCATTTATTGACATTCCATTGATGTCGGGAGATAGGTGATTTATGTCCCGGCATGATATTTTTTTTAGTCAGGGAACACTTTATATGTTTCAGATTCTGTGTCGAGTCCTGTACTCTCTTCAGTACCTCAAATGAGATGTATATCTCAAGAGTGAGCTGTTAAGAACCTACATAATAAATGAGATGTGTTGGTTAATAACAGGCTTTAATGAGTAAAAAGCGTATTAGTAAATGAGTAGGTGTATGAAAGCACAAGTTAAATGGGTTGATGGCATGCGTTTCGCGGGTCTTTCCGACAGCGGTCACAGCATTATGATGGACGCGAAAGGTGGTACAGATTCCGCACCCAGCCCTATGGAAATGGTGCTTATGTCTGTTGGCGGCTGCTCCTCTGTTGATGTGATCAGCATGCTGAAAAAGGCGCGTCAGGATGTCATAGACTGCGAGGTTCAGATAGAAGGTGAGCGCGTTGATGCTGTTCCTGCGATCTTTGAAAAGATTCACCTGCATTTCGTAGTGACTGGCCGCGGCGTGAAAGAATCCCACGTTAAGCGGGCTGTTGAGCTGTCTGCAGATAAATACTGTTCAGTGTCTATTATGCTGGGCAAGGGCGGTATTGAAGTCACTCACAGCTACGAAGTGAAAGAGCTGTAATAAGAAAGAGCTCCGAATTGAAAGAGCTGAAGTGTCTGAGATAAAGCCAGTTTCCATTAATGGATTTTCACAAAAAAAGAAGCCAGCAGGCTTCTTTTTCTGTTTGTATGTTTTTTAAACGAATTGATCATTTAAAAGACAACTGTAAAGAATTTAAAAAGGTTTCACGACTACAAGAATGATAATCGCCAACAGGAGTAAAACCGGTACTTCATTGAAGATTCGGTAAAACTTGTGGCTGCGGGTGTTGGCATCAGCGGCAAACTTTTTCACAAAAGCGCCACACATATGGTGGTAACCAATCAGTAATACCACGAGTGCGAGTTTGGCGTGCATCCAGCCTTGCTGCATATACCCGGGAACCAGGTGCAGCAGCCACATGCCGAGGAGAATGGTTGCAATCATGGAGGGCAGCATAATGCCGCGATATAACTTCCGCTCCATAATCTTGAAGCGTTCGCTGCCTTCTTTGTCTTTTGTTTCTGCGTGATAGACAAACAGTCGAGGCAGATAAAAAATCCCTGCAAACCAGCAGACCATGGCGATAATGTGGAAAGCCTTAACCCATAAAAACGTCATAAAATTCTCGTTGGGCGACACTGCCCTGTTATTTGGTTTGTTTGTGTTTAACGTATGGTATTGAACTTTTTGCTGTCCGCCAGCCCTGATCACTCAGCTTTATACATGGTGATAGGCTTCCAGATGGGCTCGGGTCACAACTCCGATAATACGATGCTTTTGTTTGTTGCTGTTGTCAAAAATATAAAGACTGTCGACCTGCTTGCTGATCATTCGATCCCAGGCTTCATAGACCGAGGATACATAGCTGATACCACAAACGTCATGACGCAGAGCCGGGATTTCCAGAAGATCTACAGTGTCTTCGTTGTGAGTCTGTGGATTTCTGTCCGCTTTGGTCTTTGCATAATAGTCTTTCAGGGAATGAACAGAGATGGTGGCAGCAGGGCGTTGTTCATTGTAAACCAGCAGCCATTGGGCGTCGGTGTTTTCACAGACCTCAAGCTCCCGGAAGCTCAGGAAGCGATTGACTGACGTGTAGTTGCTTTCCATCAGTGTTGTTACGCCGATACGTCGAAGCACTTTGTGTATAGGGTTGTTCGAACGGTTGAAACCCCAGAACTCCAGAACCTGCTCAAAAATACCAGATTGTTTGAATACAATAGGCGGGATAAGTGAGGCGATAACAATCGCCAATAGTGCAGGGAACAGCAAGGTACTGTTGCGGGTCATCTCCACTACCGTCACAAGGGCTGTCAGGGGAGCCTGCAGTGTAGCGCCCAGCATGGCGCCCATGCCGACCAGTACATGAAAGTCATTGCTGCCCGGGGGGATTCCGGGAATCATACCCAGCAGACTTGCGCCGAGTGCTCCGCCAATTGCGCCGAGAAATAAGGTGGGACCAATTAACCCACCAGGGACTCCCAATCCTACACTGGCAGAGCTGGCCAGCAGTTTGCAGATTAATACTCCCGTCAGGAAGAGAGGAATATGTTCACCGGTGAGCAGGTCTGTAATCGTGCCATAGCCTACACCCATAATGGCGGGGGCGGGAATCGCCAGTAAACCGGTAATAAGGGCAGCGAGAAGCAGTCGGAAGCTAGCGGTGAGTTTCTTCCCTAAATGGCTGAAGAGTATTGTCAGGCGACAGAAAAGGGCAGCCAGCACACCCATGCTTACACCAATCAGCACCACAGTAGGCAGCTCATCAATAAGGTCGACCTGAATTCTGGGAATAATAAAGGCAGGGTCCGTGCCATAGAGCATCTGGGTAACAGTCGCGGCACTGACGGAGGCCACCATAACCGGGAGAAAACCAGCCACGGTGTATTCCACCAGTAATATTTCAAGAGCAAAAATTACTCCGGCCACGGGTGTATTGAAGGCTGCAGAGATAGCCGCAGCTGTGCCGCAGGCGACTAGAATACGCAGGCTGTTATGGGGCAGGTGCATACGTTGCCCCAGCATGCTGGCTGCTGACGCGCCGAGGTGCACAGCAGGTCCTTCCCGACCAATAGCGTGACCGCTGGCAATGGCGACTGCCCCAGCCAGAAACTGGTGTAAAAAATTACCGAAGTAAAGACGCCCCTGATGCCAGTCCAGTCTTTCAATCACATGCACCACACCAACCCTGCGGTAGCGGGTATGAATGATGTATCCCAGGCCAATGACCAGTACCGAGCCTGCGAGTGGTAAAAGAAGGCGCATCTCCCAGGGCAGGCTGCGAAAGCTGCCCTCAGGAGCACCATTCATAAAAATGCCGGATAACAGCGTAATCAGCTCACGGAACAGCATAATGACAAGAGCGGTCAAAAGCCCGCTGAGCAGTCCGAGAAGGGTGAGTTGAGGCAGAGCTTCTTTTGAGGCCAGTTCCTGGCGGAAGCGTTCAAAATTCGGTTTTACAGGTCGGATTCTCACGGAGTATTCGTATGGCTGGATCAGAGAGAATGACAAAAGACAACGATCAGAATGTCAGGCCGGGTGGCAGTTTACCATGGAATAACGGTCAAAATTTGCCATGGAACCTACTTTTCAGTGGTTTCTTTATGCTTTTCTCAGGTTTCTGGCAGCTTGTACTGCATTGTCGGGTCCGGGGCTGTTTATAATAGGCCGAACTGAGAAAGCAAAAAGAACAGGTGTGGTGCAACCATGATTAAGGTAGGTGTTGTCGGTGGTACGGGATATACCGGTGTAGAACTGCTGCGACTGCTGGTTCGGCATCCTGGAGTGGAACTGTCAGCTGTAACCTCCCGTGCTGAAGCGGGCCGCCGTGTGGATGATCTTTATCCTAATCTGCGTGGACACTTGAACCTGTGTTTTGAAGCACCTGAGCTGGATGTGTTGTCCGCCTGTGACCTGGTTTTTTTCGCAACACCGAACGGTGTCGCCATGAAGCAGATGCGTGCTTTGCTGGACGCCGGTGTGCGGGTTATTGATCTGGCTGCTGACTTCCGGATCAAAGACCTTGATGTGTGGTCCAGGTGGTACGGCATGGAACATGCCTGTCCGGAGCTGGTCGAAGAAGCTGTCTATGGCCTGCCAGAAGTGAATCGTGCAGAGATTGCCAAAGCGCGGCTTGTGGCAAATCCGGGCTGTTATCCGACCGCTGTCCAGTTAGGCTACAAACCGCTGGTTGAGAATAAGCTTGTTGCTACAACAGGGTTGGTGGCTGACTGTAAGTCTGGTGCCAGTGGCGCAGGTCGTCAGGCCAACGTTGGTACGCTACTGTGTGAGGCCGGTGATTCTTTCCATGCTTATGGTGTGGCCGGTCATCGTCATCTGCCTGAGATCAAGCAGGGGCTGGCGGGTATGTCTGAAGGTTCTATTAACCAGCTGACTTTTGTGCCTCATCTGTTGCCGATGATTCGTGGTATTCACGGTACTCTCTATGCACAGCTTTTGGATGCCGGTACCAGTCTGGAAGATTTACAGGCTCTCTATGAGAAGTCCTATAAAGACGAGCCTTTTGTGGATGTCATGCCACTGGGCAGTCTGCCAGAGACACGAAGTGTCAGAGGTGCTAACCAGTGTCGTATTGCTCTTTACCGCCCTGACGGTGCTGATACGGTCGTTGTTTTGTCGGTTATCGATAACCTTGTGAAGGGTGCATCCGGGCAGGCCGTGCAGAATATGAATATTATGTTTGGTCGTCCGGAGACAGAAGGGCTGGAGATTGTGGCGCTTCTTCCATAAGTTGGTCGAAGTTTGGTGTCAGTGTTGTTATACCGTGCTGCTCTAGCCTGTGTGATGCTGGCATCACTTTTAATGGAATACCCAGGGGGTTGATTTGAAGAATTTTTTCCGTACCTGGATGTCTCGCGGCAGTGCTGCGGTCAGGCCGGAAAAGCGGTTGCAGGTGGTTGCTCATGATCCGGGGCGGGCCAGGCGTACGCAGTTGCTGGTAACGCTGCTTCTTGCGGGAATTGCAGTCGCCAGCTTCTATCTGGGCGTTGGCATGGCTGCTCGTGACATCGAGATTCTGCGCAGTGAGCTGATAACCACCAAGGCTGAGAATGGTGAGCTCACGGAAGAGATGGATATTCTCCGTCGTCGTGTCGCTATTCTTGAGCGCGGCTCCTGGATCAACCGTGAGGCTGCTGAAGATGTTCGGCGTGAACTGGTGCAGCTGCGGGATGAAAAAAATGCACTGAATCGGGATCTCAGCTTTTATCGCAATATTATGGATCCGGGTAATGCGGATCAGGGCGTATCGATTCAGCGGCTTGAGTTGCGGAAGGTCTCCGAGGGTCGCGCTCTCAATTATCAGTGGCGCTTTACTGTTGTACAGCAGGCCAAACAGCACGCCTTTCAGAAGGGCAGAATTCAAGTGCGGGTAGTGGGGCTGAACGGTGAGCAGCAGGCCTCTCATAACCTGGGCGCCTTGTCAGCAGAGTTTCCCGAGAAAGGGCAGGATCTGGGCTTCCGTTATTTCCAGAGCCATCCCGATGAGAGTGCTTGGGGCACATTGGAATTGCCCAAAAATTTTGAGCCGGAAACCCTGGAAGTAACCATACGTTTAACCAGCCCGGCCCGTAAAGTAATTACCAAAACCTATGAATGGCATACTGAGGAGTAGTTTCCGGAATGTGGGGAAAGAAGGATAAAAAAGCTGGTACAGCTGCAGTAAGTGGCTCCACCACATTAATCGCAGAAGGGACTGACGTTCAGGGTGACATCCGTTTTCGTGGTGTTATGCATGTTGAAGGCCGGATTGTCGGTGATATCCGTGGTCACGAGGGTACGCTGCGTTTGGTTGACGGTGGCGTTGTTGAGGGTGATATCTATGCGCCCCACGTGATTATTAATGGTGAAGTAAAAGGTAATGTTCATGCGACAGAGCATCTGGAACTTGCTAATAAAGCCCATATAACCGGTAGTGTCTATTATCAATTGATTGAAATGGCGATGGGTGCACAGGTGAATGGCAGTCTCGAGCATAAAGCCGGGCTGGAAACCATTGAGGAGCCCCGTGCTATTACAGCTCCAGAGGATGAAGGAATATCCAGAAATGAAAAAATAACAGAGGCCGAACTGGTTAATTGACCATAGCCAGGTTGAGTATTGAGGCCATAATTTTGTATAGTTGACAGAATTACTCGGATATTCTGAGAGTGTCCATGAGAGCTGTCAGTCAGGAGGTTTAATGTCTGCCGCCGAAACTTTTGTTCCGGAGCCTATTGTTTTTAGCGAAAGTGCTGTAGCCAAAGTGCAAGCTCTGGTGAAGGAAGAAGACAATACGAAACTGATGCTGCGCGTGTACGTGACCGGTGGGGGCTGCTCCGGGTTTCAGTATGGCTTTTCTTTCGATGAAGAGTTGGCTGAAGATGATACGGTTGTTGAGAAGATGGGTGTCCGTATGGTCGTAGACTCCATGAGCTTCCAGTATCTGGTGGGTTCAACGGTTGACTATGTGGTCGGTCTGGAAGGTTCCCGTTTTACTGTGACCAACCCGAATGCTGCAACAACCTGTGGCTGCGGTATGAGCTTTACCGTTTAAGCAACAGTTGGCTGCTGTAGTCGTTGTGTCAGTTATCTAAAGCTCCACCGAATATAAAAATACCCGGCTTTGGCTGGGTATTTTTTTGAGCGTTGTTTAGGGGGCTTGAGGAGTTTGGTTACGCGGGGTAAATGCCGCCGAGAATACGTCGCCCGGAAGCGCTGGTGACCGCAGGCAGGTTGCCGGGCAGTCCCAGCAGTGTTTGTCGGGCCAGCCAGGCAAAGGCGACAGCTTCAACCCATTCAGAGGACAGTCCCAGCTCCTCAGTAGTCGAGACTTGAAAGCCTGAAAGGTTGTCTCTCAGACTTTGCATAAGGATTGCGTTCTGAGCGCCGCCACCGCAGATATAAACATCCTGGCAGTCGGGGGCGTGTTGTTGAATGGCGTTTGCCATAGAGCGAGACGTCAGTTCAACCAGTGAGGCTTGCACATCTTCACCGCAGGGAGGTGTTTCAAGGTGTGAGAGTCCGTGCCAGAGCCAGGCGTGGTGAAAGTATTCCCTGCCAGTGCTCTTGGGAGGTTTTCGCTGGAAGAAGTTATCTGCCAGTAGAATGGACAAAAGCTCTTCTGAGACAGTACCAGTGGCTGCCCACTGTCCATTCTTGTCGTAACGCCGACCACTGTGGCGATAGCACCAGTCATCCATCAGGGTGTTGCCGGGGCCGGTATCGAAGCCAATCACTGGCTGGTCGGCTGCAGCTGGCAGAACAGTGATGTTGCTGATACCGCCGATATTGGCAATCACTCGCGTACGGTTCGGGTGTCGAAATATAGCTTCATGGAAGGCAGGAACCAGAGGGGCACCTTCTCCGCCGGCAGCCATATCACGACGGCGGAAGTCCGCAACAGTAGTGATAGCGGTTTGCTCAGCAATCAGGCTGGGGTTGCCTATCTGCAGAGTGTTACCAATGGTTGGCAGATGGCGAATAGTTTGCCCGTGGCTGCCAATGGCACGAATGGCGGCAGCGGGGATATTCGCGACCTGCAAAAGGTTATTAACAGCTTCAGCAGAAAGAATGGCAACCGCCAGGTCGGCCTGTGCCATTGCTTCAATCTCATTGTCACCAGGGTGGCAGAGGTTTTGCAGCTGGCTGCGCAGTCTGGCGGGGAGGGGGATGGAAACCTGTTCCTGCAGAACCGGAAAGCCTGGGGCCAAATCAACCAGCACGGCATCCATGGCGTCCATGCTGGTGCCAGACATCAGCCCGATATAATACTCGGGCTGGTCTGGGGTGTTTGTGGAGCTGGCAGGATTATTGTTGTGTTGGGGCATCTTCATCCGGATTGGCAGCAGAAGCCAGCAGGGTTGCCTGACGCGTGTTAAGTTCTGCCAGCATGGTCTTGGTCAACTGTTTAAAGCTGACCATTTCATTTTTGGGCAGAGGTTTGGCATCAGGCAGCTTTACGGTCAGTGGGTTGCGGTGTGCACCGTTGACCCGGAACTCGTAATGTAGATGAGGACCCGTCGCCCAGCCAGTCATACCGACATAACCAATGGTTTGTCCCTGTTTGACGCGTGCGCCTTTACGGATGCCACGGGCTATGCGGTTCTGGTGAGCATAGACAGTGACAATATTATTTGGATGCTGGATGTACACAACCTTGCCATAACCGTTCTGTCGACCAGCGAGTTTGATGACACCGTCACCGGAAGCCTTGATCGGTGTTCCTGTAGGGGCTGCATAATCCACGCCGCGGTGAGGGCGCTTGGTTTTGAAAACCGGATGCAGACGGTTAGGGTTGTAGCGTGAGCTGATACGGGTGAAGTCTACCGGAGTACGGATAAACGACTTGCGCATGCTCTTGCCGTCTGGACTGTAATAGTCGCCCTTGCCCCTGGAGTCGGTGTAGTAAATCGCTTTTATGGCGTTACCGCGGTTGGTAAAGGTGGCGGCCAGAATGTCGCCATAACCAATAGGGTCACCATCAAGGTATTTTTCTTCGTAGATCAGCTCGAAGCTGTCCCCTTCACGAATATCCTGAACAAAGTCGACATCCCAGCCAAAAATATTGGCCAGTTTCATAGTCATATTGTCGGTCAGGCCGGCATCGGTAGCTGCCAGGAACAGGGAGTTCGTAATAGTGCCTGCTGCGTGGCTGTGGCGAATCTCTGGCTCACGAACCACTTTGTGGGATGTGAATCCTTTATCGCTACGCACGTATTCGATGCTTTCGAGGCGGTTACGAACGTACTTAAGGGCGGTGAGTTCTCCATTAATACGTCCCAGCATAATGGTTTGCCCGGGGCGAATATCGGCAAGGGCTTTACCATGTTTGCTGGTGTGGAGAATTCTATGGAGAGTACCTGCACTTAAAGACTGGCGTGAAAAAAGAGCTGACAAGGTATCGCCGGAATGCACAACGGCTTTTTGCCAGGCAATCACAGTATTGGGGGTTGATGTGCGAACCAGATTTTCGGCGGCAGGAGGTTTGGACCCGGCTGCGGGAGCCGGCAGGTTTTCAATGCCTTCGTGTTCAGTGCTTTGGCTGAGCTCCGGTACAGGTGGTTCTGCTTCTTTATTGTTGAAGCCAAAATCAGTGAGATTTGGTGCAGGTGTTTCAATAGATTGCAGGGTCAGGGGGATTTCTGACTTGTTGGCCTGTGCGTTCTCACCAGGGAAAAAAGCCATAGCGAGGGCGATGCTGGACGACGTGATAGCAATAGCCATGACGTGGCGTCTTGGGAACGAGGTTGCTGCAATGTGCAGTGTGCGCTTGAATATTTTCATGCTCTAAATAGCTTGGCTATATAAGCGATTCTCTTGAAATAAGGATACAGTATAAGTCTTTCTTCATCCCGGAAATACCCGTTATTGCCAGAAGTTTGTGAGGGGTATACGAAGTTAATAGTGGAGAGATAGGCATTGTCAGGCGCTTGTCTTTTTTAAAGCATCCGGTATGTTTGCTTCTTTTATACATTAACAACCTGCCGGGAAGGATGCCGACCTGCGGG
Organism: Sansalvadorimonas sp.; assembly: GCA_965221135.1. GTDB lineage: Bacteria > Pseudomonadota > Gammaproteobacteria > Pseudomonadales > Endozoicomonadaceae > Sansalvadorimonas. Next base: position 918,271 of record CBDCRZ010000100.1, on the reverse strand, counting down.
ACTATATGGGTAGTTGAGTTATGTTGGAAGGGCAAAAGCCTTTACTGGAAGAGCTTCAGCAGCGTGGTCTGATTAATCAGGTGACCGCAGAAGACGAGCTGATTTCCCATCTTTCCGAAGGCTCTCGTACTCTTTATTGTGGCTTTGACCCCACAGCAGACAGTCTGCACCTCGGCCATTTGGTACCACTATTGGTGCTGAAGCGCTTCCAGCAGGCGGGTCATACTCCTATTGCCCTGGTAGGCGGTGCTACTGGTCTTATCGGTGATCCCAGCTTTAAAGCGGCAGAGCGTCAGCTGAATACACCTGACATTGTGGGAACCTGGGTTGATAAGATCAAAGCTCAGGTGAGCCAGTTCATTGACTTCGATTGTGGTGATAACGCTGCCATCGTAAGCAACAACCTGGACTGGACCGGCAATCTGAACGTGCTCGACTTCCTGCGGGATGTCGGTAAGCACTTCTCTGTGAATCAGATGATTAAGAAAGAGTCTGTTCAGCAGCGTATTAATCGCGAAGACCAGGGTATCTCCTTTACCGAATTCTCCTACGCCCTGCTGCAGGGTATGGACTTCGCTGAGCTGAACCGTCGCCATGACTGCACCCTGCAAATTGGTGGTTCAGATCAGTGGGGTAATATAGTCGGTGGTATTGATCTGGCCCGTCGCGAAAACAAGGCGCAGGTGTTTGGCCTGACAGTCCCTCTTATTACCAAGGCAGATGGCACCAAGTTCGGTAAGACTGAAGGCGGCGCAGTTTGGCTTGATCCAAAGAAAACCTCTCAGTATGCCTTCTACCAGTTCTGGGTGAACACCGCTGATGCGGATGTTTATAGCTTCCTGAAGTTCTTCACCTTCCTGTCTGTGGAAGACATTAAATTGATTGAAAAGGCGGATGCTGAACGTCAGGGGCGTCCTGAAGCCCAGAGCATTCTTGCCCTTGAAGCGACGCGTCTGGTTCATGGCGAAGAAGGTCTGGCTTCTGCCATGCGTATTACAGCGGCTCTGTTCTCTGGTGATCTGGGGGATCTCAGTGAGCAGGATCTGGAACAGATTCGTCAGGATGGCTTGCCTGCTGCATCGTTCTCAGACTCAGATCTGGAAGGAAAGTCATTGAACCAGTTTCTGGTTGAAAGTGATTTTGCCCAGGGTAAGCAAATCAAAGACGCCCTGGGTCGCAAGGGCTTGCTGATTAACGGTGAAGCCTGCGGGATGGAAGATAATATGAACCTGGCCGGTGTCTTTACCTCAGAGCGTGCACTTTACGGTCGTTTCTATCTGGTGAAGATGGGCAAGAAAAAACACTTTTTGTTTGAGCGTATGTAAGGCCAGCTAACAACACTGACAAGCGATACCACAACCTGCCAGCTAACCAGCCTGGCAAGTAGTGGTAACACTTGTCAGCCTTGTTGTGAATTTTTTCGTGTGAGTATGTTCTCAATATTCTGGAAGTTAACAGCACATATCGATTGGCGGTATTTGTTTTGTTATTCAATCAAGAGGAAGAGAATATTATGTTTAATAGTCCAATATCTAATTATAGCGGCGGACCCCTAAGGCCTCCAGCGCATCAACAACCGGGGCAGTTGCCGACCAGTTCAACAGGGTTCGCGCCCCCTGGTGGCCCTTACCCGGCTGTGACTTCTGCCAACTGTCAGCCCTATATGCCGCATCCTCCAGTTTCCAATGGTTCGGGAGATGTTCACTGGACAACATGCACGAACGCGGGTGGATCGAACTACATGTCAGGGCAGCCTGTTTTATCTCCTGCTTCTCCTGCTTCTCCTCCTTCTCCTTCTCCTTCTCCTTCTTCTTCTCTGTCTGTTCCCTCTCCAGTCCCATCTTGTGTAACTGGGAGCCCCGCGCCGCAGGATCCATCGGCGCCTCTGTCTGATTGCCGTGAACAACACCAGGCCCAACAATCGAATTTATACCCTCCACTCGTGCCGCCGCATAGCCATGCTATGGCGATGCCTCCGTATCCACCGCTTCCGGCTACGGCTCCTCAGCAGGGCATGGCTCAATTTTCGCCGTTTCTACAACAGCCGTATCCACAACAGCCGGGTATGGCTCCTCCGCCGTATCTACAACCGCCGTATTCACAACAGCCGTATCCACAACAGCCGTATCCACAACAGCCGTATCCACTACAGTCGGGCATGCCTGCTTATCTGTATCGTGGGGCGTCTTATGGCGCGCCGATTGCAGGATATCCGCCTTATGGTCAGCAAGTGCCGGGTGCGGGACGAGTTCCGTCCAGTAAATTGCAGTTGATGCTTAATAGGGTGGTTGTGGACAGTGCTGATAATCTGGGTATGGAAAGACTCCAAACAGGGTTGACCCGTGTAGGAAACAAATTGTTGACATTCGGGATACGAGAGGCGTTGGGGCCTCTTCTGATGATGAACGTTTATGGTCTGGCGAATAGCATTAAAAAGCAAAGAAATGAGGGGGTACCATTTCTTGCTGAGACTGAGCTGAAGGCGCTCAGGCCAAAAGGTCGTAAAAAAAATCTCCAAAAGGTTATCCAAGGGGTAAAGGATTTCGCAGAAACGCTGCGGTCTAAGTGCCATTCACAAGCTAACATGAATGCCGGGGAACTCCTGATGCTTGTGCTGGTAGCTCAGCATTTGGATTGTGTCTTGAAGCAAAATCAGAATCCCAATGATCCGATCATGGTGGCTCTGATACCTGAGCTCTTCAAAGAAGGCATTTACCTTCAGAATGAGGATGTTCAGGTGCAGGTGTTCGAGCGTTTGCTTAATCTGGGCATTAAACTGGACACTTCAGCTGGCCAGCAAGTCACTTTTGTGAATCAAATCCTTACCAGTAATATGTCCTTCTTTAGCTCTGTAACGCTTGAAAACCGACAGGAGATTTGTGAAAAGTTCATTGAAAAAGTAACGGCAACTATTCCACACCCGCAACAGAAAGCCCTTGAGGTCAATACGCTACGGCAGGCGCTTTGTGCTCCTTCTTGCCAATTCATGGGTGGTTGTATGATGGCTATCATGAACATGCAGACACAACTGGCTCATCGTATGCCTATTTACGAGTTTGTGAAAACCGTGATAACGCACGAAGGCTCTAATATGAAAACATTAATGATGACTGTGGCATCGATGATGGGTTTTGAAACGAATACAGACGAACTGACTAAGGCCGGAGATCTGTTAGCAAGCACTTCGGTTCCTGAAATGGAGGCCAAGCGTGCTCTCATGAGGCTGATTAATGAGGGGCTAAATGGAGCATCTCAAAGTGCTTTTCTGGATACTGTCATGACAGAAATGAACTTTAATCCGGACGAGGTCAGCGAATGCTAACGCTAAACAGTACCAATGTTCTGCCGTTCGCAATCTACCTGAGCAGGTCGGCTGCACGGCATTCACTTCACTGTCTATGTTGCCTTAAGGATTGCTATCGCAATTTTTAAGGTGACATAACCACTCCACAAAAATTTTCCCGGTGCAAGGCCGGGAATTTTTTTAACGTGACAATTTTTTTATCATCGGATGCGATGGAACAATACGTCTTTCGCTCATCTGCTTCTTCCGCTCGTGGCTGTTCAATCTGGTCAAACTAAAGATTATTATCGGGTAAATAACCAGGGTATTGTTTTCGAATAGTTCTGGAGAGTGGTTTTTCGTTTATTAAGGAGCAACGTCGGAAGCGTAGTCCAGTGCGTAACCAGAATTGTGACACGATCAGGGTGGAATAAGACGCCCCCTGATAACGGCTTTGTCAGTAATATTTACCAGCTGTTTGTGGGGCTGTCAGGATTGTTGTGAACTTCAGGGTGGAGGCCGGAATCTAAATCTGCAGGTTGTAATTTTTTTGTTAGGGAGTTTGCAGATGAATTCAGAGAATATGGCTTTACCTCCTCGGGCGTCGATGATGCTCTCCGCCGAGGATCAGGGAACAGATGGAACAGATAGCTTGGATGCGCCTATAGCTTACTCGCCGGGTTCCTGCGGCGTCTCGTGCCAGGTGAAGACCTGTTCGCCCCAGGTTTCAATGCCCTCGGGGTCGCCCGTATACTCTCAGGCAGGTTTTATGCAGACTGGCGGGCTGGCGGCACCTGCCGCATATGGTGCGGGACATACAGTGTCTTGGGGTGCGCCTGTTGACGTAGTACCCGCTCATCCGCCTTACATGTATTCTTCTGATATTATGCCGGGGGCGGTAGCTGGAGGTGACTGTCCGGGCCAGGCGCAAGTACCAGGGTCAATGCTTTGTAAGCTTCGGCAGGTGCGCAGCCAGGTCGTGTCGACGGTACTCCAGGAAAGGTTACAAGAAGATCTTGTGGTCAGCGCGCTGAACAAAGTCGGTCATGCGCTGTTAAACAAAGAGCTGCAGAGTGCACTCGTCCCCTTGCTGACGGCCAACCTTTGTACCCTGTCGGGAATTCTCAAAACCAAAGAGGGCGACTGCCATGTCAGACTGGAACAGCGTTTGGCTCTTCGGCCTTCGAAGCACCTGTTGGAGCGAATTGAATCTGTTTCGAAGCTGCGGGATGTTTTTGCCAGCTCAATCAGGTCAGGAGAGACAACCCCGGAAGAGATGGTGATGCTGGCTCTGCTCGGGCAGGAACTGACGTGTGAGGATCGCCAGTTGTACAACCCCAATGCAGCCTTGACCTGCGCGCTGAAGGATACTCTGCACCAAAGGCTTAGCGTGGATCTTCAGAATCCAGAGACCCAGTATATTATTTTTAAGCGCCTTAACGAACTGGAAATGAGGCTGAGCCCTGCCACTGGGAAAGATATAGCGTGGCTGAATGATGCTATTGAGAAGAACCTGACCTTTTTTAATAATGTGTACCTGGACAGGGTAGAAGAAGCTATAGACCGGTTTGCAAAAGCGGTGGCAGCCAGGACGGTAAACCCTCAGCAGACAGAAGAACAGATCAAAGGACTGTTTAGTTATGAACTGATACGGTGTGAAAATTTTGGCGTAATGCTGATGGGTCTCAGTTTGATGAAACAGCACATTCCGCAGCTGCAAAACTGTCATCTGGTGTATGAGCTTGTTAAGGCGGTTGTGACGGCTGAATCTGTCGGGCTGGAGAAGCTGCTTGAGGGCGTGACGGATTATGGCAGTGATGAAATTCAGAAAGCGGCAAAAATCTTTGCAGGCGTTGTCTCGGAAAGAGAGGCCAAAAGGGCTTTCGCAACGCTTTTAAACAACCTTGGTGAAGGCGTTATTCGCAAACAGTGTATTGACACTGCGCTGGAGACTATGAATTTTCACCCAGGCGATTTCAGTGGCAGCGCTGAAAGTACGGCCGTGGGTGTAAAAGTGGCCAGTCATCTGCCTGTCAGAGATAAGGCTCCTGTCGCCGCGTCGGTGCAAGTAGCAGAACAGCCTCAGATTTCTGGTACTGCAGTAAGTTCCACTGAATATGGCGTTTTACTACACTACCACAGTGACTTTGTTAAACTATTTTCCAGCGCCCAACCTCTTTCATTGCTGTGTGGAAAACTGTGGACACTCGGAATTGTAAAAGAAAAAGATGAATATAGTCAGTTTACAGAGGAAGAAAACTCTTCTTTGTGTAAGTCTGATGAAAAAGCTCAGAGAAACGCATGCAGGCTCATGCAAACATTGTTATCCACAGTTGAAGGTGAAGCGGGCCAATTTGATGCAATAGTCAGGGCGGTTTCTGGAGCAGGCGGCAGGCCATTTAGACTACTTGCAGAAGATATGAAAAAGGCAGTCAGGCAAAAATGATAGCGGCCGTTCTCGTCAGGAATTGCGTTGTATCGGGAAGGTGCGAATAAGTCTTGTAAGTACCAGCAAGCCCTGAAACTTGCAGCTGTTATACCTATACCCCAGGGGCATGCAGGTGCAGTTTGCAGTGAATGACAGCGTCCTTTACAAAAACTGCAACGCAGCAGATGCGGGTTTCACTTCAGGGCTGATCCCTACTCAAAAATCGCGGCGGCAAGCCTTATACAACTCATGTACCGATTAAGGCAGCAGTCTGCCTCTCTGCCAGCCCCCTGGCCTGTTCCAATACCCCGGCATGACTGAATCGAAAAGCCCTGGTCTTTATTCCAGGAGAGATAGGTAACTCCCGCGTGGCCTCCAGCCAGGCATTGAGAGAAACGGCTTTATTAGTCCCTGAAAGGTTAAAACCACCGGTTGATGCCTTCTACTCCATCGTCTATCTGGACTGTATTGTTGTTAAAATCCAGCAGGATAAGAAGGTCATAAACAAGGTCATTTATCTGGCCCAGGGCGTCAATATGGACGGGCAAAAAGGGAGGAGCCTGAGCGCGCTCTTCAACGACCCTCAGGATATTCGCAGAGCCATCTATACGACCAACGTAACCTTTCTACCAACCACCTGAACGCCACCATTTCAGACAATGATTTTTCCTGTCCGGTTATGCTTTTGGAGGATCATGGTCGGTGTATGAGGCGGTTTGCTGATTGTGTATTCCCTTCTCTTTTTGGCCTGTGCCGTCTTGCCATATATCCCGCCATTGCCTTTACTGCACAGCCTCAACGAACGGGCAACAGGATGAGATTGACCGTGAATATTGGTGCTCACTTTTGCAGGAGAGAATTGTTTTTTATTTGGTTAATGCTACCGCTGTCAGGGGGCGTGATAGAGAAATGCGCAGCAGCAGATAAAGATACAAAGAAAAGCTGGGCGGCAATTGTAAAGCCTTTACCTGCTTCCCTGTATCCCGGTCGTACCTGTGTCCGGCCACATGCCTCTCCTGTTCCTGAATCATCAATGCTTCAGTGGCCGCCTGTATTGACCACATCAAAGACCCATGCCGAAGTCCCTTCACGACAACAGGAATCGTCTGAGGCTACAGTTCGAACACATCCAAAAAGAAGACCAGACAGAAAGAGACAATATTACCGCAACCCTTCCGCCGAGCGTTTCGATCAACAGATAGAAGCACTGGCAAACGAAGTGAATCGACTCAAAAAGCAACTTCACGGGCCACATCGGGAGAGCCATAAAACCGCGCTTTTAGATCTTGCATTCCAGATAACAGAAAGAGAGCCGCACCCGCTGCGAGCCAGTCCCAAAGCCCTTGCTCTTTTGGCAAATGCGTTTTCAAAATTAGCAAAATATCAAGAAGGCGCCACAGCGTTAGACTGGATAATGAAAGCCGTGATCCACCGCAGTCAAAAACAGCAGCTAACCAAACAGTGCGGATTTAAAGCCCAAACGCTGGCCATGGTGCTCAATAGCCTGAGTCAGGTGGCGGGTGACAAAGCCGACACGACCCGGAAGGCGCTGGCCAAAGAGGTGGGGAGGCGTGATTTGACTGACCCCAGGGAGTGGTCGGCCCAGCATCTGGCCATGGTGACCAATGGCCTGAGTCAGGTGGCGGGTGACGACGCCGACACGACCCGGAAGGCGCTGGCCAAAGAAGTGGGAAACCGTGATTTGACTGACCGACCAGGGAGTGGTCGGCCCAGCATCTGGCCATGGTGACCAATGGCCTGAGCCAGGTGACGGGGGACGACGCCGACACGACCCGGAAGGCGCTGGCCAAAGAAGTGGGGAGGCGTGCCCTTGCCGGAGACCTTAAGTGCTGGATAGCGCAAGACCTGACCATGGTGACCAATGGCCTGAGTCAGGTGGCGGGGGACGCCGCCGACACGACCCGGAAGGCGCTGGCCAAAGAGGTGGGAAACCGTGATTTGACCGACACCAAAGAGTGGTCGGCCCAGCATCTGGCCATGGTGACCAATGGCCTGAGCCAGGTGACGGGGGACGACGCCGACACGACCCGGAAGGCGCTGGCCAAAGAGGTGGGAAGCCGTGATTTGACCGACACCAAAGAGTGGTCGGCCCAGCATCTGGCCATGGTGACCAATGGCCTGAGCCAGGTGGCGGGGGACGACGCCGACACGACCCGGAAGGCGCTGGCCAAAGAAGTGGGGAGGCGTGCCCTTGCCGGAGACCTTAAGTGCTGGATCGCCCAAGCATCTGGCCATGGTGACCAATGGCCTGAGCCAGGTGACGGGGGACGACGCCGACACGACCCGGAAGGCGCTGGCCAAAGAAGTGGGAGAGGCGTGCCCTTGCCGGAGACCTTAAGTGCTGGATAGCGCAGCATCTGGCCATGGTGACCAATGGCCTGAGCCAGGTGGCGGGGACGACGCCGACACGACCCGGAAGGCGCTGGCCAAAGAAGTGGGGAGGCGTGCCCTTGCCGGAGACCTTAAGTGCTGGATAGCGCAAGATCTGGCCATGGTGACCAATGGCCTGAGCCAGGTGGCGGGGGACGACGCCGACACGACCCGGAAGGCGCTGGCCAAAGAGGTGGGGAGGCGTGATTTGACCGACACCAAAGAGCTGGTCGCCCAGCATCTGGCCATGGTGACCAATGGCCTGAGCCAGGTGGCGGGGGACGACGCCGACACGACCCGGAAGGCGCTGGCCAAAGAGGTGGGGAGGCGTGCCCTTGCCGGACACCTTAAGTGCTGGATCGCGCAACATCTGGCCATGGTGACCAATGGCCTGAGGCAGGTGAGCGGGTGACGACGCCGACACGACCCGGAAGGCGCTGGCCAAAGAGGTGGGGAGGCGTGCCCTTGACCGGAGACCTTAAGTGCTGGATCGGCGCAGCATCTGGCCATGGTGACCAATGGCCTGAGCCAGGTGACGGGGGACGACGCCGACACGACCCGGAAGGCGCTGGCCAAAGAGGTGGGGAGGCGTGATTTGACCGACACCAAAGAGTGGTCGGCCCAGCATCTGGCCATGGTGACCAATGGCCTGAGCCAGGTGGCGGGGGACGACGCCGACACGACCCGGAAGGCGCTGGCCAAAGAGGTGGGAGGCGTGATTTGACCGACACCAAAGAGTGGTCGGCCCAGCATCTGGCCATGGTGGCCAGTGGGATGTCTCATTGCTCACACGTCATAGGGGAGGATGTTGTTCAAGCTTCGATTCAAGCCATTATGAACATATCGCCGACTGAACAGGATATCATTATGGCCCTTGACGCTTTGTGCCGTTTATCTCTGTCAGACGACCAGCTGAAGCTTGGCTATTTCCTGGTTAAACGTCTTTGTGATATGACTGGTTTTATTGACACAGGCGGCCCTCTACAGCATAACGTCGGCGACTTCTTATGGAACCTGGCCGTTCTGGATTTATGTGCAAAACAAAATCCGCTCGTCAAGGATGATCCTGATACACCCCGTTTCGATATCTTTGTTAAGCCGCTAATGGATAGGGAAAATATCAGGGACCTTCTTTCACATCACTGGCAAGACAGATTTGCATATATTTACTGGGCAGGCATTTCTAACTTGGAAATTGATGTGTCTCCTGCTCTTTCTGCTCCTGAAAAAAAGGTGAAGGTCTCAGCATTACAAAACAGAGTGTTCCAGGCTGTTAAACATGCTTTGCCAAACCAAAATATTGTTATGGAAGTGAATATTGAAGGGTTCCCAGTTGATATTCTGGTGGGTAAAACCTTGTGTATAGAGGTCGATGGCCCCCATCATTATATTCAGGATGACACAATGGAAAACGATGAGCTTCTTCTTGCAAAAGAATCTGGAAAAAGAAGAGCGCGAGACCCTTTGATAGATCACATACTCAAAGGCCTGGGGTTTGAGGTGCTACGTATTTCCTATGTTGAGACTGACTCGGTCGCAGGCCTTGGAACGTTTGTTGATCGGGTGATAAATGCAATGGACGAACAAGAAATGAGTAGCCAGTATGAAGGCCTGAGAGTGAATGACTTGCCAGCCTGGTAACCTTTCTACCAGCCACCTGAACGCCACCATTTCAGGCAATGATTTTTCCTGTCCGGTTATGCTTTTGGAGGATCATGGTCGGTATATGAGGCGGTTTGCTGATTGTGTATTCCCTTCTCTTTTTGGCCTGTGCCGTCTTGCCATATATCCCGCCATTGCCTTTACTGCACAGCCTCAACGAACGGGCAACAGGATGAGATTTACCGTGAATATTGGTGCTCACTTTTGCAGGAGAGAATTGTTTTTTATTTGGTTAATGCTACCGCTGTCAGGGGGCGTGATAGAGAAATGCGCAGCAGCAGATAAAGATACAAAGAAAAGCTGGGCGGCAATTGTAAAGCCTTTACCTGCTTCCCTGTATCCCGGTCGTACCTGTGTCCGGCCACATGCCTCTCCTGTTCCTGAATCATCAATGCTTCAGTGGCCGCCTGTATTGACCACATCAAAGACCCATGCCGAAGTCCCTTCACGACAACAGGAATCGTCTGAGGCTACAGTTCGAACACATCCACAAAGAAGACCAGACAGAAAGAGACAATATTACCGCAACCCTTCCGCCGAGCGTTTCGATCAACAGATAGAAGCACTGGCAAACGAAGTGAATCGACTCAAAAAGCAACTTCACGGGCCACATCGGGAGAGCCATAAAACCGCGCTTTTAGATCTTGCATTCCAGATGACAGAAAGAGAGCCGCACCCGCTTCGAGCCAGTCCCAAAGCCCTTGCTCTTTTGGCAAATGCGTTTTCAAAATTAGCAAAATATCAAGAAGGCGCCACAGCGTTAGACTGGATAATGAAAGCCGTGATCCACCGCAGTCAAAAACAGCAGCTAACCAAACAGTGCGGATTTAAAGCCCAAACGCTGGCCATGGTGCTCAATAGCCTGAGTCAGGTGGCCGGTGACAAAGCCGACACGACCCGGAAGGCGCTGGCCAAAGAGGGGGAGGCGTGCCCTTGCCGGAGACCTTAAGTGCTGGATAGCGCAAGATCTGGCCATGGTGACCAATGGCCTGAGTCAGGTGGCGGGGGACGACGCCGACACGACCCGGAAGGCGCTGGCCAAAGAGGTGGGAAGCCGTGCCCCCAGCCTTGGCCATGGTGACCGGCCTGACCAGGTGACGGGGGACGACGCCGACACGACCCGGAAGGCGCTGGCCAAGAGGTGGGGAGGCGTGGACCGACACCAAAGAGTGGTCGGCCCAGCCTCTGGCCATGGTGACCAATGGCCTGAGCCAGGTGGCGGGGGACGACGCCGACACGACCCGGAAGGCGCTGGCCAAAGAGGTGGGGAGGCGTGATTTGACCGGAGACCTTAAGTGCTGGATCGGCCCAGCATCTGGCCATGGTGACCAATGGCCTGAGCCAGGTGGCGGGGGACGACGCCGACACGACCCGGAAGGCGCTGGCCAAAGAGGTGGGAAGCCGTGATTTGACCGACACCAAAGAGTGGTCGGCCCAGCATCTGGCCATGGTGACCAATGGCCTGAGCCAGGTGACGGGGGACGACGCCGACACGACCCGGAAGGCGCTGGCCAAAGAAGTGGGGAGGCGTGCCCTTGCCGGAGACCTTAAGTGCTGGATAGCGCAACATCTGGCCATGGTGACCAATGGCCTGAGTCAGGTGACGGGGGACGACGCCGACACGACCCGGAAGGCGCTGGCCAAAGAGGTGGGAAGGCGTGCCCTTGCCGGAGACCTTAAGTGGGATAGCGCAACATCTGGCCATGGTGACCAATGGCCTGAGGCAGGTGGCGGGGGACGACGCCGACACGACCCGGAAGGCGCTGGCCAAAGAGGTGGGGAGGCGTGATTTGACCGACACCAAAGAGTGGTCGGCCCAGCATCTGGCCATGGTGACCAATGGCCTGAGTCAGGTGGCGGGTGACGACGCCGACACGACCCGGAAGGCGCTGGCCAAAGAAGTGGGGAGGCGTGCCCTTGCCGGAGACCTTAAGTGCTGGATAGCGCAAGCATCTGGCCATGGTGACCAATGGCCTGAGCCAGGTGGCGGGGGACGACGCCGACACGACCCGGAAGGCGCTGGCCAAAGAAGTGGGGAGGCGTGCCCTTGCCGGAGACCTTAAGTGCTGGATAGCGCAACATCTGGCCATGGTGACCAATGGCCTGAGGCAGGTGGCGGGGGACGACGCCGACACGACCCGGAAGGCGCTGGCCAAAGAGGTGGGGAGGCGTGATTTGACCGACACCAAAGAGTGGTCGGCCCAGCCTCTGGCCATGGTGACCAATGGCCTGAGGCAGGTGGCGGGGGACGACGCCGACACGACCCGGAAGGCGCTGGCCAAAGAAGTGGGGAGGCGTGCCCTTGCCGGAGACCTTAAGTGCTGGATAGCGCAAGATCTGGCCATGGTGACCAATGGCCTGAGCCAGGTGACGGGGGACGACGCCGACACGACCCGGAAGGCGCTGGCCAAAGAGGTGGGGAGGCGTGATTTGACCGACACCAAAGAGTGGTCGGCCCAGCATCTGGCCATGGTGGCCAGTGGGATGTCTCATTGCTCACACGTCATAGGGGAGGATGTTGTTCAAGCTTCGATTCAAGCCATTATGAACATATCGCCGACTGAACAGGATATCATTATGGCCCTTGACGCTTTGTGCCGTTTATCTCTGTCAGACGACCAGCTGAAGCTTGGCTATTTCCTGGTTAAACGTCTTTGTGATATGACTGGTTTTATTGACACAGGCGGCCCTCTACAGCATAACGTCGGCGACTTCTTATGGAACCTGGCCGTTCTGGATTTATGTGCAAAACAAAATCCGCTCGTCAAGGATGATCCTGATACACCCCGTTTCGATATCTTTGTTAAGCCGCTAATGGATAGGGAAAATATCAGGGACCTTCTTTCACATCACTGGCAAGACAGATTTGCATATATTTACTGGGCAGGCATTTCTAACTTGGAAATTGATGTGTCTCCTGCTCTTTCTGCTCCTGAAAAAAAGGTGAAGGTCTCAGCATTACAAAACAGAGTGTTCCAGGCTGTTAAAAATGCTTTGCCAAACCAAAATATTGTTATGGAAGTGAATATTGAAGGGTTCCCAGTTGATATTCTGGTGGGTAAAACCTTGTGTATAGAGGTCGATGGCCCCCATCATTATATTCAGGATGACACAATGGAAAACGATGAGCTTCTTCTTGCAAAAGAATCTGGAAAAAGAAGAGCGCGAGACCGTTTGATAGATCACATACTCAAAAGCCTGGGGTTTGAGGTGCTACGTATTTCCTATGTTGAGACTGACTCGGTCGCAGGCCTTGGAACGTTTGTTGATCGGGTGATAAATGCAATGGACGAACAAGAAATGAGTAGCCAGTATGAAGGCCTGAGAGTGAATGACTTGCCAGCCTGGTAACCTTTCTACCAACCACCTGAACGCCACCATTTCAGGCAATGATTTTTCCTGTCCGGTTATGCTTTTGGAGGATCATGGTCGGTATATGAGGCGGTTTGCTGATTGTGTATTCCCTTCTCTTTTTGGCCTGTGCCGTCTTGCCATATATCCCGCCATTGCCTTTACTGCACAGCCTCAACGAACGGGCAACAGGATGAGATTCACCGTGAATATTGGTGCTCACTTTTGCAGGAGAGAATTGTTTTTTATTTGGTTAATGCTACCGCTGTCAGGGGGCGTGATAGAGAAATGCGCAGCAGCAGATAAAGATACAAAGAAAAGCTGGGCGGCAATTGTAAAGCCTTTACCTGCTTCCCTGTATCCCGGTCGTACCTGTGTCCGGCCACATGCCTCTCCTGTTCCTGAATCATCAATGCTTCAGTGGCCGCCTGTATTGACCACATCAAAGACCCATGCCGAAGTCCCTTCACGACAACAGGAATCGTCTGAGGCTACAGTTCGAACACATCCAAAAAGAAGACCAGACAGAAAGAGACAATATTACCGCAACCCTTCCGCCGAGCGTTTCGATCAACAGATAGAAGCACTGGCAAACGAAGTGAATCGACTCAAAAAGCAACTTCACGGGCCACATCGGGAGAGCCATAAAACCGCGCTTTTAGATCTTGCATTCCAGATGACAGAAAGAGAGCCGCACCCGCTTCGAGCCAGTCCCAAAGCCCTTGCTCTTTTGGCAAATGCGTTTTCAAAATTAGCAAAATATCAAGAAGGCGCCACAGCGTTAGACTGGATAATGAAAGCCGTGATCCACCGCAGTCAAAAACAGCAGCTAACCAAACAGTGCGGATTTAAAGCCCAAACGCTGGCCATGGTGCTCAATAGCCTGAGTCAGGTCGCCGGTGACAAAGCCGACACGACCCGGAAGGCGCTGGCCAAAGAGGTGGGAAGCCGTGATTTGACCGACACCAAAGAGTGGTCGGCCCAGCCTCTGGCCATGGTGACCAATGGCCTGAGCCCGGTGACGGGGGACGACGCCGACACGACCCGGAAGGCGCTGGCCAAAGAAGTGGGGAGGCGTGCCCTTGCCGGAGACCTTAAGTGCTGGATAGCGCAAGAGCTGGCCATGGTGACCAATGGCCTGAGCCAGGTGACGGGGGACGACGCCGACACGACCCGGAAGGCGTTGGCCAAAGAGGTGGGAAGCAGTGATTTGACCGACACCAAAGAGTGGTCGGCCCAGCCTCTGGCCATGGTGACCAATGGCCTGAGTCAGGTGGCGGGTGACGACGCCGACACGACCCGGAAGGCGCTGGCCAAAGAGGTGGGAAGCCGTGATTTGACCAACACCAAAGAGTGGTCGGCCCAGCCTCTGGCCATGGTGACCAATGGCCTGAGCCAGGTGACGGGGGACGACGCCGACACGACCCGGAAGGCGCTGGCCAAAGAGGTGGGGAGGCGTGATTTGACTGATCCCAGGGAGTGGTCGGCCCAGCCTCTGGCCATTGTGACCAATGGCCTGAGGCAGGTGGCGGGGGACGACGCCGACACGACCCGGAAGGCGCTGGCCAAAGAAGTGGGGAGGCGTGCCCTTGCCGGAGACCTTAAGTGCTGGATAGCGCAAGAGCTGGCCATGGTGACCAATGGCCTGAGCCAGGTGACGGGGGACGACGCCGACACGACCCGGAAGGCGCTGGCCAAAGAGGTGGGGAGGCGTGATTTGACCGACACCAAAGAGTGGTCGGCCCAGCCTCTGGCTATGGTGACCAATGGCCTGAGCCAGGTGACGGGGGACAACGCCGACACGACCCGGAAGGCGCTGGCCAAAGAAGTGGTGAGGCGTGCCCTTGCCGGAGACCTTAAGTGTTGGATAGCGCAAGAGCTGGCCATGGTGACCAATGGCCTGAGCCAGGTGACGGGGGACGACGCTGACACGACCCGGAAGGCGCTGGCCAAAGAGGTGGGGAGGCGTGCCCTTGCCGGAGACCTTAAGTGCTGGATAGCGCAACATCTGGCCATGGTGACCAATGGCCTGAGGCAGGTGGCGGGGGACGACGCCGACACGACCCGGAAGGCGCTGGCCATAGAGGTGGGAAGCCGTGATTTGACCGACACCAAAGAGTGGTCGGCCCAGCATCTGGCCATGGTGACCAATGGCCTAAGCCAGGTGGCGGGGGACGACGCCGACACGACCCGGAAGGCGCTGGCCAAAGAGGTGGGGAGGCGTGCCCTCGCCGGAGACCTTAAGTGCTGGATAGCGCAAGAGCTGGCCATGGTGACCAATGGCCTGAGTCAGGCGGCGGGGGACGACGCCGACACGACCCGGAAGGCGCTGGCCAAAGAGGTGGGGAGGCGTGATTTGATCGACACCAAAGAGTGGTCGGCCCGGCATCTGGCCATGGTGGCCAGTGGGATGTCTCATTGCTCACACGTCATAGGGGAGGATGTTGTTCAAGCTTCGATTCAAGCCATTATGAACATATCGCCGACTGAACAGGATATCATTATGGCCCTTGACGCTTTGTGCCGTTTATCTCTGTCAGACGACCAGCTGAAGCTTGGCTATTTCCTGGTTAAACGTCTTTGTGATATGACGGGTTTTATTGACACAGGCGGCCCTCTACAGCATAGCGTCGGCGACGTCTTATGGAATCTGGCCGTTCTGGATTTATGTGCAAAACAAAATCCGCTCGTCAAGGATGATCCTGATACACCCCGTTTCGATATCTTTGTTAAGCCGCTAATGGATAGGGAAAATATCAGGGACCTTCTTTCACATCACTGGCAAGACAGATTTGCATATATTTACTGGGCAGGCATTTCTAACCTGGAAATTGATATGTCTCCTGCTCTTTCTGCTCCTGAAAAAAAGGTGAAAGTCTCAGCATTACAAAACAGAGTGTTCCAGGCTGTTAAAAATGCTTTGCCAAACCAAAATATTGTTATGGAAGTGAATATTGAAGGGTTCCCAGTTGATATTCTGGTGGGTAAAACCTTGTGTATAGAGGTCGATGGCCCCCATCATTATATTCAGGATGAGACAATGGAAAACGATGAGCTTCTTCTTGCAAAAGAATCTGGAAAAAGAAGAGCGCGAGACCCTTTGATAGATCACATACTCAAAAGCCTGGGGTTTGAGGTGCTACGTATTTCCTATGTTGAGACTGACTCGGTCGCAGGCCTTGGAACGTTTGTTGATCGGGTGATAAATGCAATGGACGAACAAGAAATGAGTCGCCAGTATGAAGGCCTGAGAGTGAATGACTTGCCAGCCTGGTAACCTTTCTACCAACCACCTGAACGCCACCATTTCAGGCAATGATTTTTCCTGTCCGGTTATGCTTTTGGAGGATCATGGTCGGTATATGAGGCGGTTTGCTGATTGTGTATTCCCTTCTCTTTTTGGCCTGTGCCGTCTTGCCATATATCCCGCCATTGCCTTTACTGCACAGCCTCAACGAACGGGCAAGAGGATGAGATTTACCGTGAATATTGGTGCTCACTTTTGCAGGAGAGAATTGTTTTTTATTTGGTTAATGCTACCGCTGTCAGGGGGCGTGATAGAGAAATGCGCAGCAGCAGATAAAGATACAAAGAAAAGCTGGGCGGCAATTGTAAAGCCTTTACCTGCTTCCCTGTATCCCGGTCGTACCTGTGTCCGGCCACATGCCTCTCCTGTTCCTGAATCATCAATGCTTCAGTGGCCGCCTGTATTGACCACATCAAAGACCCATGCCGAAGTCCCTTCACGACAACAGGAATCGTCTGAGGCTACAGTTCGAACACATCCAAAAAGAAGACCAGACAGAAAGAGACAATATTACCGCAACCCTTCCGCCGAGCGTTTCGATCAACAGATAGAAGCACTGGCAAACGAAGTGAATCGACTCAAAAAGCAACTTCACGGGCCACATCGGGAGAGCCATAAAACCGCGCTTTTAGATCTTGCATTCCAGATGACAGAAAGAGAGCCGCACCCGCTTCGAGCCAGTCCCAAAGCCCTTGCTCTTTTGGCAAATGCGTTTTCAAAATTAGCAAAATATCAAGAAGGCGCCACAGCGTTAGACTGGATAATGAAAGCCGTGATCCACCGTAGTCAAAAACAGCAGCTAACCAAACAGTGCGGATTTAAAGCCCAAACGCTGGCCATGGTGCTCAATAGCCTGAGTCAGGTGGCGGGTGACAAAGCCGACACGACCCGGAAGGCGCTGGCCAAAGAGGTGGGAAGCCGTGATTTGACAGATACCAAAGAGTGGTCGGCCCAGCCTCTGGCCATGATGACCAATGGCCTGAGCCCGGTGACGGGGGACGACGCCGACACGACCCGGAAGGCACTGGCCAAAGAGGTGGGGAGGCGTGATTTGACTGACTCCAGGGAGTGGTCGGCCCAGCCTCTGGCCATGGTGACCAATGGCCTGAGTCAGGTGGCGGGGGATGACGCCGGCACGACCCGGAAGGCACTGGCCAAAGAAGTGGGGAGGCGTGCCCTTGCCGGAGACCTTAAGTGCTGGATAGCGCAAGATCTGGCCATGGTGACCAATGGCCTGAGGCCGATGGAGGGGGACGACGCCGACACGACCCGGAAGGCGCTGGCCAAAGAGGTGGGGAGGCGTGCCCTTGCCGGAGACCTTAAGTGCTGGATAGCGCAAGATCTGGCCATGGTGACCAATGGCCTGAGGCAGGTGGCGGGGGACGACGCCGACACGACCCGGAAGGCGCTGGCCAAAGAAGTGGGGAGGCGTGCCCTTGCCGGAGACCTTAAGTGCTGGATAGCGCAACATCTGGCCATGGTGACCAATGGCCTGAGCCAGGTGACGGGGGACGACGCCGACACGACCCGGAAGGCGCTGGCCAAAGAGGTGGGAAGCCGTGATTTGACCGACACCAAAGAGTGGTCGGCCCAGCATCTGGCCATGGTGACCAATGGCCTGAGCCAGGTGACGGGGGATGACGCCGACACGACCCGGAAGGCGCTGGCCAAAGAAGTGGGGAGGCGTGCCCTTGCCGGAGACCTTAAGTGCTGGATAGCGCAAGATCTGGCCATGGTGACCAATGGCCTGAGCCAGGTGACGGGGGACGACGCCGACACGACCCGGAAGGCGCTGGCCAAAGAGGTGGGAAGCCGTGATTTGATCAACAACAAGTGGTCGGCCCAGCATCTGGCCATGGTGACCAATGGCCTGAGCCAGGTGACGGGGGACGACGCCGACACGACCCGGAAGGCGCTGGCCAAAGAAGTGGGGAGGCGTGGCCTTGCCGGAGACCTTAAGTGCTGGATAGCGCAAGATCTGGCCATGGTGACCAATGGCCTGAGCCAGGTGACGGGGGACGACGCCGACACGACCCGGAAGGCGCTGGCCAAAGAGGTGGGGAGGCGTGCCCTTGCCGGAGACCTTAAGTGCTGGATAGCGCAAGATCTGGCCATGGTGACCAATGGCCTGAGGCAGGTGGAGGGGGACGACGCCGACACGACCCGGAAGGCGCTGACCAAAGAAGTGGGGAGGCGTGCCCTTGCCGGAGACCTTAAGTGCTGGATAGCGCAACATCTGGCCATGGTGACCAATGGCCTGAGCCCGGTGGCGGGGGACGACGCCGACACGACCCGGAAGGCGCTGGCCAAAGAGGTGGGAAGCCGTGATTTGACCGACACCAAAGAGTGGTCGACCCAGCATCTGGCCATGGTGGCCAGTGGGGTGTCTCATTGCTCACACGTCATAGGGGAGGATGTTGTTCAAGCTTCGATTCAAGCCATTATGAACATATCGCCGACTGAACAGGGTATCATTATGGCCCTTGACGCTTTGTGCCGTTTATCTCTGTCAGACGACCAGCTGAAGCTTGGCTATTTCCTGGTTAAACGTCTTTGTGATATGACTGGTTTTATTGACACAGGCGGCCCTCTACAGCATAACGTCGGCGACTTCTTATGGAACCTGGCCGTTCTGGATTTATGTGCAAAACAAAATCCGCTCGTCAAGGATGATCCTGATACACCCCGTTTCGATATCTTTGTTAAGCCGCTAATGGATATGGAAAATATCAGGAACTTTCTTTCACATCACTGGCAAGACAGATTTGCATATATTTACTGGGCAGGCATTTCTAACCTGGAAATTGATGTGTCTCCTGCTCTTTCTGCTCCTGAAAAAAAGGTGAAGGTCTCAGCATCACAAAACAGAGTGTTCCAGGCTGTTAAAAATGCTTTGCCAAACCAAAATATTGCTATGGAAGTGAATATTGAAGGGTTCCCCGTTGATATTCTGGTGGGCAAAACCTTGTGTATAGAGGTCGATGGCCCCCATCATTATATTCAGGATGACATAATGGAAAACGATGAGCTTCTTCTTGCAAAAGAATCTGGAAAAAGAAGAGCGCGAGACCCTTTGATAGATCACATACTCAAAAGCCTGGGGTTTGAGGTGCTACGTATTTCCTATGTTGAGACTGACTCGGTCGCAGGCCTTGGAACGTTTGTTGATCGGGTGATAAATGCAATGGACGAACAAGAAATGAGTAGCCAGTATGAAGGCCTGAGAGTGACTGACTTGCCAGCCTGGTAACCTTTCTACCAGCCACCTGAACGCCACCATTTCAGGCAATGATTTTTCCTGTCCGGTTATGCTTTTGGAGGATCATGGTCGGTGTATGAGGCGGTTTGCTGATTGTGTATTCCCTTCTTTTTTTGGCCTGTGCCGTCTTGCCATATATCCCGCCATTGCCTTTACTGCACAACCTCAACGAATGGGCAAGAGGATGAGATTTACCGTGAATATTGGTGCTCACTTTTGCAGGAGAGAATTGTTTTTTATTTGGTTAATGCTACCGCTGTCAGGGGGCGTGATAGAGAAATGCGCAGCAGCAGATAAAGATACAAAGAAAAGCTGGGCGGCAATTGTAAAGCCTTTACCTGCTTCCCTGTATCCCGGTCGTACCTGTGTCCGGCCACATGCCTCTCCTGTTCCTGAATCATCAATGTTTCAGTGGCCGCCTGTATTGACCACATCAAAGACCCATGCCGAAGTCCCTTCACGACAACAGGAATCGTCTGAGGCTACAGTTCGAACACATCCAAAAAGAAGCCCAGACAGAAAGAGACAATATTACCGCAACCCTTCCGTCGAGCGTTTCGATCAACAGATAGAAGCACTGGCAAACGAAGTGAATCGACTCAAAAAGCAACTTCACGGGCCACATCGGGAGAGCCATAAAACCGCGCTTTTAGATCTTGCATTCCAGATGACAAAAAGAGAGCTGCACCCGCTTCGAGCCAGTCCCAAAGCCCTTGCTCTTTTGGCAAATGCGTTTTCAAAATTAGCAAAATATCAAGAAGGCGCCACAGCGTTAGACTGGATAATGAAAGCCGTGATCCACCGCAGTCAAAAACAGCAGCTAACCAAACAGTGCGGATTTAAAGCCCAAACGCTGGCCATGGTGCTCAATAGCCTGAGTCAGGTGGCGGGTGACAAAGCCGACACGACCCGGAAGGCGCTGGCCAAAGAGGTGGGGAGGCGTGCCCTTGCCGGAGACCTTAAGTGCTGGATAGCGCAAGATCTGGCCATGGTGACCAATGGCCTGAGTCAGGTGACGGGTGACGACGCCGACACGACCCGGAAGGCGCTGGCCAAAGAAGTGGGGAGGCGTGATTTGACTGACACCAGGGAGTGGTCGGCCCAGCATCTGGCCATGGTGACCAATGCCCTGAGTCAGGTGGTGGGGGACGACGCCGGCACGACCCGGAAGGCGCTGGCCAAAGAGGTGGGGAGGCGTGATTTGACTGACCCCAGGGAGTGGTCGGCCCAGTCTCTGGCCATGGTAACCAATGGCCTGAGGCAGGTGGCGGGTGACGACGCCGACACGACCCGGAAGGCGCTGGCCAAAGAGGTGGGAAACCGTGATCTGACCGACACCAAAGAGTGGTCGGCCCAGCCTCTGGCCATGGTGACCAATGGCCTGAGTCAGCTGGCGGTTGACGACGCCGACACGACCCGGAAGGCGCTGGCCAAAGAGGTGGGGAGGCGTGATTTGACTGACCCCAGGGAGTGGTCGGCCCAGCATCTGGCCATGGTGACCAATGGCCTGAGTAAGGTGGTGGGTGACGACGCCGACATGACCCGTAAGGCGCTGGCCAAAGAGGTGGGGAGGCGTGATTTGACTGACCCCAGGGAGTGGTCGGCCCAGCATCTGGCCATGGTGACCAATGGCCTGAGTCCGGTGGAGGGGGACGACGCCGACACGACCCGGAAGGCGCTGGCCAAAGAAGTGGGGAGGCGTGCCCTTGCCGGAGACCTTAAGTGCTGGATAGCGCAAGATCTGGCCATGGTGACCAATGGCCTGAGTCAGGTGGCGGGGGACGACGCCGACACGACCCGGAAGGCGCTGGCCAAAGAGGAGGGGAGGCGTGATTTGACTGCCCCCAGGGAGTGGTCGGCCCAGTCTCTGGCCATGGTGACCAATGGCCTGAGTCAGGTGGCGGGTGACGACTCCGACACGACCCGGAAGGCGCTGGTCAAAGAGGTGGGAAGCCGTGATTTGACCGACACCAGTGAGTGGTCGGCCCAGCCTCTGGCCATGGTGATCAATGGCCTGAGTCAGGTGGCGGGGGACGACGCCGACACGACCCGGAAGGCGCTGGCCAAAGAGGTGGGAATCCGTGATTTGACCAACACCAAAGAGTGGTCAGCTCAGCATCTGGCCATGGTGACCAATGGCCTGAGTCAGGTGGCGGGGGACGACGCCGACACGACCCGGAAGGCGCTGGCCAAAGAGGTGGGGAGGCGTGATTTGACTGGCCCCAGGGAGTGGTCGGCCCAGTCTCTGACCATGGTGACCAATGGCCTGAGGCAGGTGGCGGGGGACGACGCCGAAACGACCCGGAAGGCGCTGGCCAAAGAGGTGGGAAGCCGTGATTTGACCGACACCAAAGAGTGGTCGACCCAGCATCTGGCCATGGTGACCAATGGCCTGAGCCAGGTGACGGGGGACGACGCCGACACGACCCGGAAGGCGCTGGCCAAAGAGGTGGGAAGCCGTGATTTGACCAACACCAAAGAGTGGTCAGCTCAGCATCTGGCCATGGTGACCAATGGCCTGAGCCAGGTGATGGGGGACGACGCCGACACGACCCGGAAGGCGCTGGCCAAAGAGGTGGGAAGCCGTGATTTGACCGACACCAAAGAGTGGTCGGCCCAGTCTCTGGCCATGGTGGCCAGTGGGATGTCTCATTGCTCACACGTCATAGGGGAGGATGTTGTTCAAGCTTCGATTCAAGCCATTATGAACATATCGCCGACTGAGCAGGAGATCATTATGGCCCTTTACGCTTTGTGCCGTTTATCTCTGTCAGACGACCAGCTGAAGCTTGGTTATTTCCTGGTTAAACGTCTTTGTGATATGACTGGTTTTATTGACACAGACGGCTCTCTACAGCATAGCGTCGGCGACGTCTTATGGAACCTGGCCGTTCTGGATTTATGTGCAAAACAAAATCCGCTCGTCAAGGATGATCCTGATACACCCCGTTTCGATATCTTTGTTAAGCCGCTAATGGATAGGGAAAATATCAGGGACCTTCTTACACATCACTGGCAAGACAGATTTGCATATATTTACTGGGCAGGCATTTCTAACCTGGAAATTGATGTGTCTCCTGCTCTTTCTGCTCCTGAAAAAAAGGTGAAGGTCTCAGCATTACAAAACAGAGTGTTCCAGGCTGTTAAAAATGCTTTGCCAAACCAAAATATTGTTATGGAAGTGAATATTGAAGGGTTCCCAGTTGATATTCTGGTGGGTAAAACCTTGTGTATAGAGGTCGATGGCCCCCACCATTATATTCAGGATGACACAATGGAAAACGATGAACTTCTTCTTGCAAAAGAATCTGGAAAAAGAAGAGCGCGAGACCGTTTGATAGATCACATACTCAAAGGCCTGGGGTTTGAGGTGCTACGTATTTCCCATGTTGAGACTGAATCGGTCGCAGGCCTTGGAACGTTTATTGATCGGGTGATAAATGCAATGGACGAACAGGAAATGAGTAGCCAGTATGAAGGCACTGAGAGTGAATGACTTGCCAGGAGCCTGGTAACCTTTCTACCAACCACCTGAACGCCACCATTTTGCTCTGACTGGCAGTTTTGGGCGTTTGAGTTCCTGATCCCTCCGGGTTGCCATCTGCTCTACCTGACGCTCAAGTTTCAGTTGTCGAGCTGAAAACTGCTCAGGGTCGTCCAGAACTTTAAGGCGCTGGTCGTTCAGGTGGTATAAGTGACCAATCCTGCTCACCCAGGTGGCACTCCACTTTTCCAGTTCAGGGTCGCCACGCTGAGCATCAATAAAATCCCGTCTTACGTGAGCCTTGACTTCAACTTCAATCACATCGCAAGAGCTATTGAAAAATGACCTGAAAGGTCAATGACAGGCTGCACAACGCAGCTCTTCCTCTGGCAGGTCCACTGGCTCATGAACCACAGGCAGATTGTTGCGAAGGTTGCGCCCGTTACCGGGAACCCCGGGCTGGCGGCCTCGTTTACGATGTGAAGGTGGGCGAGTTGTATTGCCGCTTTTCTTGGAAGAGGCACTGGTTTTCTCAGACTTGCGACCAAAAAGCAGGTGCTTCATGTGCGCCAGCTCTGATTTCAGTTCATCAATCTGGGCATTCAATGCTGCTGTAGCAGCCTTATTCTTTAACGTGAGCCCGGAATTTTTGGTCAGAGCTTTTTGCTCTCGGTCACACGCCGATTTCCACATAGCATGCCACTGGTTGGCCTGCTGTTTAAGCTGAATGTGCTCCTGCCTGGTCAGGATGACCTGCACGGTGGTGAAGGGGGCAGGCGTTAATGCAGAGGCTGTGTTCGATACTGAAGAATGAACATTTTTCACACACTAAAAGTAGACGGTTTTAAGATGTTTTGTAGCGGTTTGTAGAATAGTTACAAACCGGCAAGCCGGTGAAGTAAAAGCCCTTCTCAATCAGCTCCTTCCCCAGCCTGGGGAAGGAGCACACGAACCCGCCCCATTCCAACCATGTCAGCCCTGCTAACAGCCCTGTTAGTGAAGTCAGGCTTTACAAAGCTCCCAGGTAGGAATCAGGACGATGCACACACCAGAATGCAGCCTAAAACTTCGACAAACTCACCCCTGCCCTTCTGTTTATACCGCTGGTGACGACAGCAATACACCCCTTTATTGCTGGATGCAGCGAAAAGTCGCCGTCTGCTCCAGAGCAAGTGGCTGTCTGCATATGTTGCAGCACTTTATAGCAGGCCGATTTTTCGTTTATTACAAGGAGGAACTCAGATCATTCCATAGCAGTGCAAAAAACCTCTCATGCAGTATTTGTGTTACTGGCTGGAATAATCATGCCCCTGCGTTTCTTGCCCAGGATGCTATTCAGGGATTTGTCTCAAATCTGTCAAAAGCTCTGGATCAAGGACAGCTGGAGAGAGCTGTAGAACTGGCAGAAGAGTTCCTGCACACACTGCCACGTCATCTCGCTGCTATTAACGCAAGGCTAACGACCAGAGATGCAATCTATACTCCAGATTTCCTTGAGAAAAAGCTGGAAACAATTTTCATCTTGCAGAAAGGATTTAAAGCTCTACAAGACGTTACAACATCAGACATTACCAATGCTGACTTAAAAGCTCTGCATGAACATCGCTCAGTCTGGTATCTGGAACTTTCGAAAGTATTGGCGTTCTGGGCTGATCTCAGTGAGAAATTGATCAGTGTGTATGAATGCCCCTACCGTGACCCTTCAAGCGCCATCAGAAAGATTAAATCCGGGATTGAAACCTTTTGTAGCCATTCAAGCGGCTTTAGCAGAGATACCTTTACCGAACTGACTATGTCTTTGGACATGTGGCAGAAGCAACGAAATGATCGTCTGAAAGAGGACATGTACACAAACCCTGAGGCCGCAGCTAACTTCTATGGTGAATGCCTGCAGGATGTTTTGACAAAAGAGACAATTCTGCACTTTGGGCTGCTTCTGGGGCTGTCATTCACTGAGATGGATGCAGGGTTATATAGTGGCTACCTCTTCGACATGACAAAACTTATCGAGATGGTATTAGCGAAGAGAGACACGGCAGACAACAGACCGCTTCTGCAAGGCTTTGGACATGACGTTGTCAGCGCCCTGTGCGAAAGCGGTGATGAACGTCGAGCCCAAATATGTGCAAAACAATGGGGGTACCCGGCACCTGAAAGACAACCGGATTATTCCGTCCAGCATTTATCCCGGCTGCAGCCCAACGGCACTGTTCCGCTGCTGCTGGCTTTTCAACTGCTAAAACCGATTACCTGCAACGAATACGCCCTGGGTATAGCTCTGGGGTTTTCTATACCTGAGATTATACACACGCAAACACCCACCCTCGAGCCAATGGTGCGCCTGTGCAAGCTGCTTCATAGTGCCATGCCTCTCACCCGTCGTCAGCTGGAAAACCTTTTGGCCCACCCAGTATTCTCCCCATCAGGAAAAGATATAGCCTCTCGATTACGCCTGCTGCATGCGCCTCTGGATTGGCAGCCGCAAACCCGGCACCTGACTGCTAATACTCAGGCACTACTTAACCCAAAACACATCTGGCACCTGTCACCGGTGAATGACTGGGTATCCTTTGGCTATATGCTTGGCGTTCCCTTCTACCAGATACAAAAAATCAGGATTCAAAGCGATTCCAGGGACGCTCCCACATGTTTCTACTTAATGCTTAATGCGCTTCAAAAGATGGGAACAGTGACCATTGGGCAACTGACTCAGGTCGCTCACAAAAATGGGTTCGAAGACACTCTTAAATACCTGCCCGAAAACTGCAAACCCCGTTCAGGAGAGGTTGTCCTGCCCATTGCTCCCCTTGCCCGGCATCATCAGCTAACGATTGCACTGCTGGAGAACCATGCCGACAAGTGGGCCGAAGTCGCCGGGTATTTTCGCGTACCGCTGGGTTCTGTTGCGCCTGTTCATAATCGTACAGACAGGCATAATATGATTGTTGTTTTGGATAGGGTGCAACAGAACAACGACAACACCTTAAATAAGGAATATGATCAACTGCTCGACTACCTGATGCCTTGCCCCCTTTCCGGAGGCAGCAACTGCACGATTTTGTGAAAGACTTCCTCCCTGGATCTTCGCTGATTTTGGGAGAACACCTTAAAACTCTCTTCCCAGCTTTGGAGCATCTGCTCCAGCTCAAAGGGGGCTGATAATAAATGGTGTTTTGAGAGCCAACTGTTACGAATCTGGTTTGCATTCCTGACTTTTCTAACAACTCTGTTAGTGCAAAACAGCCAGTTTTGAGACACGTTTTACGAATATCTTTGTGAAACGGTTTCAACCCTATGAACACTGCAGAATGCACATTGCACCCCAAAACAAACCATGCCTGCCCCTCACGCTTTAGTGCCGCCAGCGACACTAATCCGATACCTATGTATCGCTGGATGCAATGGGCAGTCACTCAATATCCGAACATCAAAGACTGTCTGACGAATGTACAGCATTTGGTCGCAGGCCAGCTTCTTGATAGTTTTCAGAATCAAATCATGGCGTTTTCTTGTAGTGCCAACACATTATTGAGCCGCATCCAGGTCACCAGTGGTTGCACCTGGCGCCCTGCGGCCGTGGCTGAACGTGCGATTACAGAGGATGTCCGCACTCTGACTCAGGCAGTGGAGCAAGGCAATCAAACCCTTTCAACAAGACTGGCAAAAGAGTTTGTACAGTCTCTCTCTGAACGACTGCCGTACATCAGAAGCGAGCCAGATAATTCTTGTCCGTCCCATTCTCCGTCCGCTTATAAGCCTTCCTGCGAATACACTCTAAAAGACCAGTGTATGACGCTGCAGATCTGGCTGAAAGCACTTGAAGCACTCTCAGCCGGCGAGCAACCAGAGTATAACTCTAAAGACGTCCAGGCTCTGGAAATGCATTCCTCCTGGCGGTCCTCAAAAAACCCTGATTTGATGGAGTTCTGGAAGGATCTCAGCACGAAGTTGTTGACAGTTTACAGCGAGCCCTACTACGACCACATTTACACTATCTAGTGAAATCAACAAAATTATTGATGACTTTTGCGCGAATAACACATCTTTTTACCAGGACAGCTTTTTCACGCTGAAAACGGCTCTGGGAACATGGCAACTTTGTAGAGAGTCGCGCATAGAGCGGGATGAAGACAGCATCCCGCTGGCAGCTGCCGTTTCCTTGAGCGAGGCTTTGAGCATATCTCCTGATGTTAGCAGCATCGTCTACTTTGGCCTTCTGCTCGGCCTGACTCTTCAGGACGCTGAAGACAAGTGTAAACAACATTCCAGTAGAGAAATAATCCCTATCCTGCATCAGGTTATAGAGCCGCTATTTGAGGTGCCTCCCGAATCAATAGAGCGTACAATACGCCTGCGCAAATTCAAAATTAAACTTCTTGACGCATTGTATCTGTGCGATCTCCGGGCGCCGGCCTCAAGGCTTGCAAAAAAATGGCATTTACCGCAACCCGCTCCCCCCAAAGCTCTTGTACGTTTTGCACGTTTGAAACCCGATGACCCTGTACCGCTGGTGCTGGCTTTTCAGTTTCTAAGCGAGATTACGTGTAACTTCTATGATCAGGGTATCGCACTGGGGCTTCCCATTTCAAAAATAAAGAATCTGACAGCAGAATGCACAGAACATCCGCATGGTCGGTTACGGGTGCTTGACTTTGCAGGTCCTCTCACCCGCCAGGACGTGGAAAAATGCATGGCTCACCCCGTCATTAAAACAAGTGAGGATGTAGCCAGCATACTGGAATTCCTGGAAGCAAACCCGCAATGGCAACCCGACCCGGCAAGCCTTTCGAACAACAACTCAACAAACATACTGAATAACAATCATATCAGCTTTCTGGCGCCTCATGATGACTGGTTTACTTTGGGCTACATGCTGGGAGTCGACTATAGAACGTTGATTACAATTCAGATGGATTATCATCAATGTGGATCCCACACCTGCTTTTACCACATGCTCAATAGTCTTCGGGAAAAAGCTACTATTAGCATCGGTCAACTCGTATCGGTCGTTCAGAGAGCCGGGTTAGAGCACATAATCAGTCATCTTCCAGAGCCTTGTAAACCTGGATCATGCGATGATATTCCAGCCATAGGCTTTCCTCACCTTCATCACCAACTGACGGTATCACTGCTACAGGATCATGCTGATAAATGGGAAGTTATCGGTAGGTTTTTTCAGGTCCCAATGACGACTCTGTGCAGTGCCAGAGTACGAGAAAAAGCCTCAAATAAAGAAAAACTGATTCGTGTACTTCGTGATGTAGAAAAGCAAGGTGACACTTTAAACAGTCGGTATCATGAGCTTATCGCTCTTCTGCAGCAGCCCCGGAGTTAATACCCCCCCCTTCCTGACGCTATTATCAACAGCATCAGGTCTGCAGACCTTACTCTCTGATGAGTGGAAAACAAACGACCCGGATATACACTTTTAAAAAACATCAGGGACGGTTAAAACATTATGAACAGAACACCGTGCAGTCTGATTCCCGGGGCACTCCATAATTGCCCATCCAGATATATGTCCGCAAATAGCGTCGCCAACAACAGCACCCCGATTCCAATGTATCGCTGGATGCAACGGCAAGTCACTGCATGTCCGGAGGTCAAACCCTGCCTGCAGAATTTACAGCATGTGGTATCAGGCCGGATCCTTGAATGTTTTCAGTATCAAATCGAGCGATTCCCAAAAATATCAAACGATCTATTACTTAAAGTTCAGCCTGGCTCATGTAAGTCCGAGCATCAAGCCAGAGTTGTCTACGCTGCCCTTCAGTCAGATGTGGCCACTTTCACCAAGGCCATGAATCAAGGCAATCAGGCCGAATGTGTGACACTGGCGGAAAAGTTTATAACCTCTCTACCTGATCGACTTTTGACGATCTCTAAAGCGCCTGGCATTTATTATCCAAACGACAATCGATTCCGCCTGCAGCGACACGTTGATACACTGAAGATCTGGCTTGATGCCATCAAAGTACTCTCAGCCGATGATATAGCAGGCACCGACGCCCCCGCAGTCACACTTTTGCGACATGACAATACCGCCAACGACCTGAATATCATTCAATTAATGCAGTTCTGGCAAGAAGTCACCACTCAGTTATTGAATATTTACAAACAGCCCCAAAAAGATCACACCAAAGCTATCACCACTATCAATAACCTTATTAAGGAATTCTGTGCTTGTGATCCTGCCTTTTCCGAGGATAATTTTTCCGAGCTGAAAGCCTCTCTGAACACATGGCAGGAACAGAGAGTGGCACGCATGTTCTCCAACGACCCGCAGGCAGCTGCCGGTGACTTTGGTAAGGCGCTGACAGGGGTTTATCATGCAGCTGACGTTATACGTCTTGGACTCTACCTCGGCCTGTCGTTCACCGAAATTGATTCACATATTAAACGCTCACAGACGAAGGCCACTACCCCTATCCTCGAACAGGTTCTAACGCAGAGATTCCAGGAAGAGGGGCCACAGGCTTTTCGCACAACCCAGCATGATATTATTAGTGCTCTTACGATGTGCCGGGAACTCAGGCTGGTCAAACAGCTTTCCCAAGACTGGAATATATCCACACCGGCAAGACCTTACGATGCTGTTCAGGAAATGCGCGACCTGCAACCCAACGCTCCCGTACCACTATTACTGGCGATTCAGCTCATCTCCCATGGAACAATTAACTACTACGCAATGGGGCTGGCTCTGGGTTTATCTATTCCCGACATTGAAAATACAGTGGCACACTCTATTAGGCCCACTGCGGGACTGTGCACAATACTCAACGCAGCGATGCCACTGACCCGCCAAAAGCTGGAAAAGGCCATGTCTCACCCAGCATTACACGGCTGTATGAATTCCCTGTTAGAACAATTAGGCGCGCCTCTGGCATGGCAACCTGAAAGGCACCAGCTGGATGGTGGTTCTGAAGCAATACTTGACGCAAAACACATCCACCACCTGTCACCAGAAGTTAACTGGATAGCCTTTGGATACAGGCTTGGAGTACCTTTCCAATTACTGGAATCCATCCATAATCAACATAGCGTCCGGGGAACATCCACATGCTTCTACTTAATGCTCAACAGGCTTGAGAAAAAGGGTACTCTGACCATTGGGCAACTTGCTTCTTGCACCCGGGAAAATGGCTTTTCAGGCATACTTAAACATCTGCCAAAAAGCTGTATACCCAACTCAGATGCCACCGTCCCGCCGATTACTCTGCCGAACCGGGCCCATGAACTAACGATTTCCCTCCTGGATAATTATGCCGACAAATGGGCAGAGGTTGCCCAGTATTTTCGCGTAGATTTGAGCAAGATCAATACACTGAGCGTTTACTCAGATGATACAAAAATGCTTGCTGTTTTGGATCGGGCGTTTCGCGATAACACCAGAACCCTCGAGCTGGAATATAATCAACTGCTCGACTATCTGGCTCCTCACCCGCTTGGTGGATCCAGCAACTGCACGATTTAGTGAAAGTACATTGTTATCAGCTACCGCGGCTTAATAATCAGGCTTAAAGCGTCCTCCAGCGTTTTTTTCTTCCTCGCAATATTTGTACGCCGCTCTGGATAACAGAATGACTAACAGCCGTGTTAGTAGACATCAAAGAACCGGGATATACACTTTGATAAAATGCTATGGACGGTTGTAACTCTATGAATAGATCGCAATGCAGCATGCACCATGGGGCAGGTTATGATTGCCCCTTCACATACAGTGCCGCTAACAACGACAATCCTATTCCACTGCACCGCTGGGCAGAACGGGAAGTCACTAAATGCCCGGATATTGAACCCAGCCTGAATAATCTCCAGCATCTGGTAGCCGGTAAACTCCTTGATTTTTTTCAGCAGGAAATCAGGCAGTTCAATTCAATCACCCAGAGGCTATCATCCAGTATCACAGTCAACGAAGACAACCACCAACACCCGGCCGTAGTAGCCCGTGAAGCCATTCAAAAGGATGCCACTGCTCTGGCTCAAGCCTATGATCAGGGACACCAGGCTCAAGCTGTACATCTGGCAGAAGAGTTTATGAGCACCCTGCCTGACCGCCTGACCGATATCAAAAGTTCAACCAGCAGCAGCTCTTTGCCTTCGTCCAGCTGGGGTATGAACCGACAACTGAAAACGCTGCTGGTCTGGTTGAATGCCCTTGAAGCACTTTCACACGGTGACAAGCTGAATACCTCCTGTGATGAGGTTAAAGCTCTGGAGAACCACCCTGCCTCCAAGTCCTTAAATCTATCCAGACTATTCACTCTTTGCAGTGATATCAGTAACCGGTTAATGACGATTTACAGCTGCCCTTACAGCGACTATTCGGTATATATCAAAAACATCAAAATTCAGATTGAAACCTTCTGCAAACACTCAAATCTCCTGCCCCGGGAAAGTTTTAACGAGCTGACAACCATACTGGACAACTGGCACAGCCAGAGGATGTATCGTATTCAACGTGACAAGCCCTATCACCCACTGGCAGCCGCTCATTTCTATAGCGCAGCCCTGAGCCGTATCAACCGAAGAGAAACCATCACCTATATGGGCCTGCTTCTGGGGATGACTCTTCAGGATATTGAGTACATATTTGACCAGTCCACGCAGGAAGCCAGAACCGCTATTTTATTTCAGGCCCTGACGCAGATGCCTCAGAAACAAGGACAGATGGATCTGCAACGATTTCAGCAAGAAATCATTAATGCCCTGTGCCAGTGCAGCGAACTGAGACTGGCCAGCACACTGGCGAGGGACTGGGAGTTGCCACAACCCCTGCCTCCCTCCAACGATGCCCTGGAACGCTTTTACAGCCTTGGCCCTGACGACATCGTCCCGCTGGAACTGGCTTTTCAGCTGCTGGGAGACACATTTCACAGTTTCTATGACATGGGCGTTGCACTGGGGTTAACCATTCCCGATATCAATGACATGGTCACTGACACGTCTTCATCACAGCTTTGCCGGTTACGGCTGCTCAACCAGATATCACCTGTCACCCGCCAGTACATTGAAAACTGCATGCTCCTCCCGGCTGCTAAACAAACGGGGAGTGAGATGGCCGAAACCCTGCAAACAATCGCGCGTCAACGGGGAGAATACCTTCAGTGGCAACCCTCCCTGGTCAGTGCCGGAAACAACGGCCCGGCATGTGCTCTGCATGCCGAACATATCCGTCTTATGGCACCTGATGAGGATTGGTTCAGCCTGGGTTACCTTCTGGGTGTGCCTTTCTACACGTTGGAGTCTATCAAGATCGACCACTCAAAACACGGCCCCACCAGCTGCTTTTACCAGATGCTCAGTCATCTCGCAGACCAGAGATCAATCACCATTGGCCAGCTCGTTTCTATCGCCCAGAAGGAAGGGTTTGGACATACGGTTCAACACCTGCCGAATAACTGTCAAATCCCCATGGGAGAGGCCGTACCCGCTACGAAATTCCCACTCATTCACGACCAGCTTGCAGCGTCGCTACTAACCGGGCACGCCGACCAATGGAAGACAGTCGCTCAGTTCTTCGGTCTATCAAACCAGAATATTAGCGCCATCAAGTACATGGCGAAAAAATCGGATAAGGAAAAGCTGATTCGTGTACTGGACAAGGTGTACAACCAGATAGCTTCCGATCGACTTGAGAACAGGTTCCAGGAACTGGTCGCACACCTGCAGCCACCTCAGGACACACAAGATGTGTCGGATATGGAATTTTAAAGCAATGAATTGCTTACAACAGACGGTAAACTGAACGTCATTGTTTATAGCCTCAGGTTTGTAGACCTATGAAACCCTCTCGCCCCAAAGCGGTTCTTCTCGACCGCTCCACCCTCGGTGATGACATTGCGATCAGCGATCTTCTTTCTCTTGATCTCGACTGGACAATACACGACAACACCCAACCAGAGCAGCTAACTGAACGAATCAAAGACGCTGACATAGTACTAAGCAACAAAGTCATTATTCATGCCGAACATATGAACCAGGCGCCGAGCCTCAAGTACATCGGCATACTGGCAACCGGCACCAATAATATTGATATTCCTGCAGCCTCTGCCCGCGGTATAGCTGTGACCAACATCACCGCCTACGGCACACCGGGCGTCGCACAACACACCATGGCAATGATGCTTTCCCTCGCGACTCAACTGCCCCGTTACAGTCGCCTGAGTATCGATGGTACCTGGAGCAACAGTAACACTTTCTGTGTGATGGATGCTCCCGTCATGGAACTGCAGGGCAAAACCCTGCTGGTTGTCGGTTACGGCGAACTGGGCAAGGCGGTCGCCAAACTGGCGGAAGCCTTTGGTATGAACATCCTTATTGCACAGGTCCCAGGCTCGAGGAGTGAAAGCAGAGGCCGAATCAGTCTTGAAGAAGGACTGGCTCAGGCGGATGTCGTCTCCCTGCACTGCCCACTCACAGAGCAGACCCGCAATATGATCGACAAACACCAGCTGGCCCTGATGAAACCCCATGCGCTCCTGTTGAACACCGCCCGTGGCGGACTGGTGAATGAGCAGGCGCTGGCAGATGCTTTAAAACAGAAGCAGATAGGTGGCGCTGGTTTTGATGTACTGACGGAAGAACCACCTGCGAATGGCAACCCGTTGCTGGAGTTGGATATACCCAACCTGACCATCACTCCGCACACAGCCTGGCTGGCTAAAGAGTCTCGAAGCCGTATGGTCACCATTGCCGCTGAAAACATTCAGGTTTTTTTAAACGGTGAACGGCAACGCCGGGTCGACTAACAGCTAACAGGAACGCTCTGCCAAGGCGTTCCTCTTTTGTGCTTTTACCTCGTCCTGAAATCCAACTAACACCCACCCTGTTAGTGCATAGCTGTCTGCTATGCTTCCCGAAGAGTCAGGGAGAGTGTAACAACTATGAACAGTGCAGGATGCAGCCTAAACCTTCGAGCCACCCACAATTGCCCTTCCAGATTTATCAGTGCCGGCCGGGGAAGTGTGATTCCGATGCATCGCTGGGTCAGTCGGCAGGTATCCTCCTGTCGCGATGCAGAGCCCTGCCTGCGGCACCTGCAACATGTGATAGCAGGTAAGCTCCTCTACGGTTTTCAATGTGAGATCAAAGAATTTTCTGACACATGCAGCACTCTCGCGACACATATTCAACTCCCCCAATGCCCCACCGAAAGCCCGTCAGCCATTGCTTATCAGGCTATTATGGACGAGACAAAGGCCATCGCTAACGCGCATATACGGGGCTATCAGGTTCACGCTGTAAGACTGGCAGAAGCGTTTATACAAACACTGCCAGAACGACTTAAAACCATACAGGGAGAAGAACGGCCAAACACCTCCGTCACCAAGCATTCCGATTGTTTCGGTGTTAAGCAACAACTGCAAACACTTCAAATCTGGCAGAAAGCTCTGGAAGCACTTTCAACGGAAAACAGACCAACGACACTGGATAACGAAGTTCAAGCTCTGTTAACTCACAATCAACAGACACACTTGAAGCTTCCTCAACTTTTTGAATTCTGGGGTGATGTCAGCTCACGGTTATTAAAAGTTTATAGCTGCCCTTACAGTGACTACTCCACAACCATCTCAGTCATAAAGACCTATATTGATCGTTTCTGTGAGAAATCAGGGCTCCTGTCAAAAGAAAACTTCACCGAGCTGAAGGCTTCTCTCGATACATGGGAAGCAGAGAGGATGACCCGTTTTCAAAATGACAGGTTCACAAATACACTGGCTGCCGCCTACTTTTACAGTGCGCAGCTCAGTGATTTCAACGGACAAGGTGATATCATGTATTTTGGCCTGTTCTTCGGGCTGAACTTTACCGAACTCGAAGAGATTAGTACCTCCAGTAAATCGAAAGCTAAAACAGTTGTTTTGCACCGGATACTGCAGCAAAGAGGTTCAGTAGACGGTCGGTTGAACCTGAACAGCCTTGAAAAAGAGATCATCGAGACTCTGTGCAGGTGCGAACATTATGCACTGGCCTCAAAGCTGGCAAATGACTGGACGATACCATACCCGGGGAAGCTACCCGACAAAACAATTGATCATTTTCGCGCCCTGAAGCCGAGTGATACTGTTCCTCTTGTACTGGCTTTTAAGCTACTACACATAGTACCCTGTTGCTATAATCTTGGTATCGCATTAGGGCTTACCATTCCTGATATTGACCACATGACAGATAATCACTGTACTACGAGTGTTTTGACTCTACGTCTGCTTAACAAGATGCAGCCGCTCACCCGACAATACCTGGAAAACTGCATGACCCACCCGGCAGTTAATATACCGGGTGGCCCCATGGAGAAGGCTTTACTAACCATCGATCCGTTACGGAAATGGCAATGGCAACCATTCGCTATCAGCGAAGAGAATAGAAACCCGACAAGTAAGCTGGATAAACAACACATTTGTATTATGGCACCGGTTACGGACTGGTTTAGCTTTGGCTATGCGTCTGGTTTGAGCACCGGCACCTTGTTTGATCATAAGGAAGACTATGAAAGATTTGGACAGTATGCAGGCTTCTACCCTATGCTCAACCACCTCCAGGAATCGACAGAAACCACCATCGGCCAACTCGTATCTATCGCTCAAAGAGAAGGTTTCGCAGACACGCTCAAATACCTGCCAGAGACCTGTAAACCCCGCTCGTTCATGGCAATACCAGCGATAACATATCCTGACCCACATCACAGGCTGACGATATCACTATTAAAGGATCATGCTGAACAATGGCTGGAAGTGGGAAATCACTTCAATCTACACAAGACAGTTCTGAGTGACATCAAAAAAAGAACACAATGGACGGATAAGGAAAAGCTGATTCGTGTACTGGATCTTGTATACAGACGGAATGAGCAACCTGTATTGCAAAAAGAGTACGATAATCTGATCAGATCCCTGCAATCGCGCTGACTACCTGAAGCCTTCGCGAACCCTCTGGCTCGCTAACCTTCCTGTTAGTGCATGGCTGTCTGCTTTGATACACGCTTCCCGAAAACTCCGGGGACAGTTGAAAAACAATGAACAGAGCAGAATGCAGCCTAAACCTCCAGTTTCCACATGTATGCCCTTCCCAATATATGGCCACCAGTCATCAAGGCAACCAGATTCCGATGCACCGCTGGGTGAAGCGGCAGATTGCACTCAATCCCAATGTCGAACCCTGCTTGCTGCACCTGCAGCATATGACAGCCGGCAAACTCCTTGATTGCTTTCAAAATGAGATCAGGAAATTTGCAGACAGCACCCATACACTTTCAAACAATATAAAAGTCACAGCAAGCCACCTCTATTCCCCGGGGAACGTGGCCTATAAAGCGATTAAAAACGCCGATAAGGCTATCACTCATGCGTATGAGCAGGGCCAACAAATCCTGGCCGTACAAAGGGCAGAAGAGTTTATGCGAACACTATCAAAGCGCCTTGAAACTATCGGGAGAGAAACACATCAGGTGAGTGCAATCCCTGCCCATACCGGTCTGATGAAACAAATGGAATTACTGAAGCTCTGGCAAAAAACCCTGGAAGCTCTTTCAACGGAAGATAAACCAAAAATATTTTGTGATGAAGTCTGTGATCTTCAAGAACATGATCAAAACAAAAACCTGAAGCTTTATTGTTTATTAGAGTTCTGGCGAGATACCAGCGAACAGTTATTAAAGGCTTATAGCGACCCTTACACTGACAAAACCAATACCATCGAACGCATAGAGAATGACATTAGTATCTTGTGTACCTCTTCAAATCTTATTCCCAGAGAACACCTTATCGGGCTAAATGCCTATCTGCATAAATGGCAGGCCGAAAGGATGGAACGAATTCAACGAGACAAATATCGTCAACCACTGGCCGCAGCCTGTTTCTACAGTGAAGCTCTACAAGACTTAACTTCAAAAGAGGATCTCATCTACTTTGGACTGCTCTTCGGCGTGCCTTTTGTTAAGCTCAACAAACTCTGTTATCCATCATCAGAGGGAGCCCTGACCGCCATTCTATGCACGATACTGACGAGGAAAATGTTAGAAAGTACGCGAATAAAACTGAACGTTTTTCAAAAGAAAATCATTAAGGCCCTGTGCCTGTGTAACCAGCAGAGACTGGCCTTGCAACTGGCAGAGGACTGGGGGTTGCCACGACCTGTTGCCCCACCAAACAACGCCATTACGCGTTTTTTGCGTCTGAAACCTAACGACTCGGTTCCTCTGGTAGTGGCTTTTGCGCTGACCCGATACAGCGGAAGAAGTTATTATGACCTTGGCATCGCATCAGGATTTTCAATTCCTGAGATTGAAAACATAATAACGGATTGCAACCAACAGGACGTGTGCCGATTACGCCTGCTTAATCAGGTTCAGCCTCTCACCCGTCAGAGGCTGGAACACTGCATGACGCACCCAGCAGTTTATGCACCGTTCCAGGCCATAAACTACATTCTGCGGACTACGGATAGAAGTACACAATGGCAACCTTGCCCAATCCAAAAAGCGAACAGCACTACAGCAAGCCTATTGGAGACAGAACACAGCCATTTTTTAACTCCGGATAAAGAGTGGTTTACCCTTGGCTACCTGTTAGGTGTGCCCTTTTACATGCTATTTAATATTGAGGAGAATTATAAAAAATGGGGCCCCAACACCTGTTTTTACCACATGCTCAGCAAGCTGCAAAAAAAAGGCTCGATCACTATCGGTCAGCTGGCGTATGTTGCACAGAAACATGGCTTCGAACACACAGTCCAATACTTACCTGATACCTGTAAACCTAACCCGTTCGCTCCTGCACCCCGTATAACTTTTCCTGACCGGAACCATAGGCTGACAGCATCATTACTGTCATCCTATGGTGCTAAATGGAAACAAATCGGTGAGTTTTTTCAAATACCGAGCCTATATATATCCCTTATCGAAATATCACGAACCATGTCAGACAAGGAAAAACTGATTCGTATACTGAACTGTCTCAAAAACAGGAATCCTGGTGCATTACATAATAGATTCCATGAACTGATCGCTTTTCTACAGCCTACTTTAACACCCGAAATCATTTACTCGACTCTTTTATAAAAGCTTTTTTATAACCGCTTTTTAATCAGAGCCATAAAGGCCTTTTCAGCACCAGATCTGGTTATTTGCTGAAAACATCTCGAAAATTTCAACGAAAGCGCCAGTCATCGTACTCCCCCCCCAATAACGCGGCAGCCAGGGCTAAACAGGCGATTCAGGGCGCAACCACAGCCATCACTGATGCGAATAAACTTGTGCCATCAAACACGAACGGTAAAGCTGGCAGAAGAGTTTATACAAGCATTGCCGAAACATATTGAGACTATCGCTAGAGAAACACACAAAAACCTTCCGACGCTTCCCTTAGCGGTCTGAAACAACACTTTGAAACGCTTAAGATCTGGCAAAAAGCCCTTGAAGTGCCCTCCAAGAAAGAAAATCCCCCTACAGCGACATTGACGGTCCTGTCGAATCCATAAAATTGGAAATTGACGTTTTCTGCATGCATTCAAGCCATTTGTCCCAGGAAGCTTTACCGAATTCAAGACCTTCCTGAAATGCGTCTGGCACTTTACCAGTAACAGACAGGTAAGCAAGAGTGACAATTCAGATAATACAATGCACTAACAGCCAGCAATAGGTTCGAATAATAATTAATATGCCAGTTTAAGACGAGATCTAATATCTGATTTGATAGGTAAGGTAATGTTTATGTGTAAATTAAAAAGAATATTTCATGGGACGTTTGGACTAACTAATAAAAAACGTTGGTTATTAATTGCAGTTCTCTTTGTCTGTGGTTTCAATCACGGTTCGGCCAGTGCACAAAAATGCTTTGACTCTTCTTTTACTGGCATTTACAAAGAAGTGAAATATCTGTTTCCTGACAATGAACTGTATGGGGTAACCATAAAGGATAACTTATGTTTGTTAGATTTTGTTTCACCAGGGACTCAGAAGAAAAAGAGATATAGTGCTGTATTGGATGAAGGAA
The DNA here is from genome assembly GCA_965221135.1 of Sansalvadorimonas sp. Classification (GTDB taxonomy): domain Bacteria; phylum Pseudomonadota; class Gammaproteobacteria; order Pseudomonadales; family Endozoicomonadaceae; genus Sansalvadorimonas. Next base: position 879,114 of record CBDCRZ010000100.1, on the reverse strand, counting down.
TAGTTAACAGGATATTATTGCTTCCAGAGAAGAATAGTGACAACGGTCATTCAGAAGAGTCAATTATCGCTGAATCATTATGTTTCGCGAAAGCTGCTGCAACAACGGTGAATCTAACAAAAAAATCAAAGAAATCCATCAAAGATTACTCTGACCTAATGGTGAGCCTGTATCTTAACCGCCCTTCATTTGACATTATCAACAAGGAAAAATCGTTTGAATCTTTACATTTTAAAATAATTACCGGATCTGACAAGGAAGATTCTACTTATACATTTGATTTTACTGGTGAAAATGAACATCATGTTTTATCAACAACTGGGGTTATCTTATCAAGAATCGCCGAAAATTATGGTCACTTCACCCTTATTGATAATCTTATGGTGGCGGAGTTTTATTACCTTATTAAAAAAATCACTCCCATACTTGATAGTAAAAAAGTTCTGGAGATTGGCGCCGGTAACGGTGTTTTTTCTTCAGCAATACGCAAGATTATTAATAACCGTGAGCTTTGCCAGACAGTCAGATCACCAGTAAACAGTTCTTCCACCGATATGGAATATCACGCCTCAGATGATTTTAGTGATCATAACGTTAAGCGACAGCGTGAACATATGAGAAGGAACGGGATACCTCACTCTGTGGTCTCTCAAACTGCCAATGAGACATTCAAAAACCATCCCGATGCCCGATTCATAGTTGCTTTCAATCCTGAATCAGATGTGTTCCCAGAAATCTTTCTTACGGCTCGGTTAAGACCGGGGGGGGCAACGGGGGGGGCAACTATGGTGCTTATGAACTCATCGAATGACTATGATGAGTATTATCGAATTTTGACAGAGAATGGGGGCTTTGATAATTACAACTTGAAACTCTATAGGCTGCCATTCCAATATCCCAACTTTCCACATGATAATCACTATGTATATCTCGTTTACATTAACGCAAAAGATGTACCAGAGAAAGTGTTGCTGAAGCATGACGCGTATATTGAAAATGTCATTATTCAGATGGGTAAAATTGACAAGAAATATCGAAAAACAGGAACCAGAAGAGTTCCTGGAACAGCGAAAACAGAGCTTTAGTCGTTTGCTGGAGCGGATTGATGGCGAATGCCAGAAGCATCATTTGACTGATGCTCCTGATGGAATGAATCAGAGTAACTCAGGGGTTACGCTTCAGGCGGGAAATAGCATTGGCCTCCGACTAACGGCTTACAGGAACGTCCCGCTGCAGCGTTATTCTATTATGTTTTTGTGCTTTCGCCCTGCCCCTAAAAGCCCGCTAACCCTCTGGTTAGTGCATCCCTGTTTGCTTTGATAAATGCTTTACGTTAACTCACGGAATGGATTACAACACTATGCACAGAGAAACATGCAGCCTCGTCCTTGCAGCCCCCCATGACTGCCCATCCCGATTTATAGACGCCAGCTCGGAAAACTTTATTCCGATGTATCACTGGGTAAGCAGGCAGGTCATCCTCTGTCCCAAAGTAGTGCTCAGCCTGCTGCACCTGCAGCATCTGATAGCAGGCAGAATCCTTAACTTGTTTCAGCGTGATATCAGTACGTTTGCTGAAATAAGCAACGCAATATCAGCGAATATCAATGTCTCAGGAATACCCCATGATGACCCGGCTTCATTGGCTCATAAAGCGATTCAGGACGCTGCAGATGCCATAGTTGATGCGCATAACAAGGGCGAACAGTACCGAGCTGTTAAACTGTCTGCAGAGTTTCTTCAAACACTGCCGGCACACCTCACGGCTATCGAAAGAGCCACACGCAATACCTGTTCAGCCTCATCCTGGGCCGAGTTGAATCAACAGCAGAAAACGCTGGAGATCTGGCAAAAAGCCCTTGAAGTACTCTCGAAGGAAGAGAATTTACTGATCTGTTGTAATGATGTGGATGCTCTGCAAGAACACGACAAAGACGCGAAACTGGGACTTGCCCAACTATTTAACTTCTGGATTAATGTCAGCCCTAAGCTATTAAATATTTTTAGCTCCCCCTACAGCGACAATAACTGCACTGTCGAATCCATAAAATTGGAAATTGATAATTTTTGCATGCATTCAAACCATTTTGCCCCGGAAAACTTTACCGAACTGAAGACCTTCCTGAATACATGGCAAGACGGTAGAAAGGTACGCATTGAAGATGACAGATTTACTGAACCTCTAGCCGCTGCCTACTTCTATAACGAAGCATTGCAAGATGCCGCTTTAACAAAAGACATCATCTATTTTGGACTGCTCTTAGGCCTGACTTTTTCTGATATACAAATACTGATCGCCCCCCACGACATAGAGAAAACCAAAACCGCTATTTTGCATAAGGTGCTGGTGAACAGAAAGGCAGATCAGGGCTACATGGATCCAGTGAGGGATCAACAAGACATTATCAAGGCTCTGTATCAATGCGACTATCGAGTATTAGCCGTTAATCTTGCAAAGAAGTGGCAGCTACCAGAGCCCACACAGCCACCCTGCGACTTCATTGAGCGCTTTTGCAAACTTGAAAAAAACGACACGGTCCCTCTGGTTCTCGCTTATGAACTACTACGATTCACATCATACAGCTACTATGATTTGGGTATCGCATTAGGGTTTTCCATTCCTCAAATAGAAAGCATAACAAATCGCGGCAATTCTCCTTTCAGAATTGGCCAATTACAGCTGCTTAACCGGGCTCACCGTACCCGCCGGCACCTGGAACAATGCATGCTCCATCCAGCAGTTAATAGACCGACTGGACCCATGTTAACCATTCGGCGAGAAATCGTTCCAGGCCAGGAATGGCAGCCAGGACCAATCAGCATGCTTAATAACAACGCGACCAGCTTGCTGAAGAATGAACACATTCATGCTTTGAGGCCAGTGACTGACTGGTTTAGCTTTGGGTATATGTTAGGTGTACCCATCACCACTTTGAAAAAAAACTATCTAAACAATTATAACGAGGGTGAATATACCTGCTTCTACATTATGCTCAAAGATCTCAAAGATCTTGGTTTAATTACTATCAGTCAGCTGGCGTCTATCGCACGGAGACACGGCTTTGAGCACACAATCCAATACTTACCTGATGCGTGTAAACCTCTCTCATACAAGCCTACACCCGCCAAGGTTTTTCCTCACCGGCACCATCAGCTGACAGCATCATTGCTATTAGCTGATGCCGGTAAATGGAAAGAAATAAGCGCGTTCTTCCAACTCTCTGAGGCGTCTATTGCCCGTGCTATCCCTGATTCAGAAATATCTGACAGGGAGAAACTGATTCGTGTACTGGACATGGTATACCAAGCTCAGTCTCGGGAGATTCTGGATCACAGTTACTATCAACTGCTCGCTACTATCGGGTCGTCTGTAACTCCTGAGGCCTCTCTCGCGCGGCAGCATTAAAGGCTATCTCTAATGCACCAGCCTGCTGAACCCACCTGCCAGGTTATGAATAACACTTTAACAACCTGAAAACAGCGGGTGCCGATGATGTGTACTGCCTGAGTGTCAACGACGCTTTCACCATGTTTCAGTGGGGAGTCCGACTGCAGATAGAGAAGGTGAAACCGCTACCAGACGGCAATGGTGACTTTACCCGCCTGATGGGCATGCTGGTCAACAAAGAGAATGTGGGGTTTGGTTTTCGCAGCGGGCGCTACTCCATGTACGTGGAGGACAAGGAGATTCGCCAGATATTTTCCGAAGCGGGGAAAAAAGATAACGCAACGGATGACCCGTTTGAAGTGAGCGACGCTGAAACCATGCTCAGTTACTTGCAGAGTACTTAAATGAAGAGTACTTAAATGAAGAGTGCTTAAATGAAGAGTGCTTGAATGAAGAGTGTTTGAATAGCAGCCGGGAGAACATCCCGGCCAACTGCTGCGGTGTTCCCCTATTGTCATTCTCCCAAACCCTGAAACACTAAAAGGTTGAAAATGCGATAACCGAACTGACCGGCGGACCTTTTCTGTTCCATTCTGACCGGTCATTATATAATCAACACCTATCACTTTGAGCAACGACATCTACTGATGAGCCATACCTCGATTGTCGACCTGCTGGCCGGCCAAAAGCCCAACGACAGCACTATTGAATCCTCTGTTGAACTATGCGGCTGGATTCGCACCCGCCGTGACTCAAAAGCCGGCATGTCCTTTCTGGCTGTGCACGATGGCAGCTGCTTTGACCCTATTCAGGTGGTTGCAGAGAGCGACCTGTCCAATTACGAAAGTGAAATCCAGAAGCTGACCGCCTCCTGCTCCGTGCGGGTAAAAGGTATTCTGGTGGAGTCTCCTGCCAAAGGTCAGGACTGGGAAGTCAAAGCCACCTCCGTAGAGGTACTGGGCTGGGTTGAAGACCCTGAAACCTACGCCATGCAGCCCAAGCGTCACTCCATGGAGCACCTCCGTGAACACGCTCATCTGCGCCCGCGTACCAACATTATTGGTGCTATTAACCGTGTGCGTCACACAGCTGCCAACAGTATTCACAACTTCTTCGACCGTGAAGGTTACCTGTGGGCCAGCACGCCACTGATTACCGCATCCGACTGTGAAGGTGCCGGTGAACTGTTCCGTGTGTCCACACTGGATTTCAACAACCTGCCTCGCACCGACAAAGGCGAAGTGGATTTCAACGAAGACTTCTTCGGCAAGCAGGCGTTCCTGACCGTATCCGGCCAGCTCAATGCCGAAACCCTGGCCTGCGCCCTGAGCAAGGTGTACACCTTTGGCCCGACCTTCCGCGCCGAAAACTCCAACACCAGCCGTCACCTGGCGGAGTTCTGGATGGTAGAACCGGAAATTGCTTTCGCTGACCTGGGCGATGCCGCCACTCTGGCTGAGAACATGCTGAAGAGTGTGTGCAAAGATGTGCTGGAGCGTCGTGCCGACGATATGGGCTTCTTCAACCAGCGTGTTGATAAGGGCTGCATCGAACGTGTGCAAACGCTGTCTGAATCCAGATTTACCCGCATGACCTACACCGAGTGCATCGACGTACTGCTGAAATCCGGCAAAAAGTTCGAATTCCCGGTTGAGTGGGGCATCGACATGCAGTCCGAACACGAACGTTTTCTGGCGGAGGAGCATGTGAAAGGCCCTATTGTAGTGACCGACTACCCGGCAAGCATCAAGCCGTTCTACATGCGTATGAACGATGACGGCAAAACTGTTGCCGCTATGGATGTTCTGGCACCGGGCATTGGTGAAATCATCGGAGGCAGTCAGCGTGAAGAGCGTCTGGATGTACTCGACGCCCGTATCCAGTCTATGGGTATGAATGTGGAAGACTATGGCTGGTACCGTGACCTGCGTCGTTACGGCACAGTGCCTCACGCAGGTTTTGGTCTCGGTTTTGAGCGCCTGCTGGGTTACGTGACCGGTGTTCAGAACATCCGCGAACTGATCCCATTCCCACGCACACCGCGTAATGCTTCTTTTTAAGGGCATTTGCTAAACACCTCTTTCTAAAAAGAGCATTCCAACCTCGCAATTAGTACAAACATGCGAGGTTGGAACCGCCTGCTATGCTGAGCTGCTTATATTTCGACCAGGTGGCAGGTTCAGGCATGGCACGACCCAAAAGTGATATAACTCAGGGTAAGAATAAAAATAAAACGCTTCAAACTCTCTCCACTCTTTATTATTGCTGTTGTAGCTGGCTGAAGAATAGCCTGACTGTATACCTGACCGTACTGCTTACCTTACATCCGGCAACGAGTGTATTTGCCAAACAGAGTGCAGATCACGCCAGACAATTGGAGCAATACCGGTCGAGCCACTTCGCACTCATTATCACTTTTGTACCCCAGTCCGCCGATGGTTCATCGGAACTGATTGTTCCTGCGTCATTCTCCAAAACTGGCTCAGACACAACCGGTTACCTTCCGCCATTACCCGGTGACTGCCCTATTTTGAATGTTCAGCTTGTGCGCCAATCTTATGCTGCTCCTGCGGCTAGAAAGATTGCTGATGGCAAGCTTATCGTCCCACTCGCTGAAGAAGAACACAGCGTCTGCGACAGCGATTTATCACTGCAAAAGCTGGCTCAGAAAAAGCTGAGGAAATATCTGCGGGGACAGGAACAACAACATGCGTTTCTGGAACAGATCTACGCTAAACGTTCTGGTAAAGCCTTTAACAGCAAGCCTGATAAAGGTGCTGCTCACCTGCCCTACGATATTAACACTCTGATCACTGCGAACAGTGCCCCCTTGCTGGTGATGGGAGCCAGCATGAGTACGGCCTCCCGCAGGAGCAGGCAGGATGCAGCTATAAATAACAGCTATAGCAGGGCTAAACAGCGCCCTGCGAATAGCACTCCTCCAAAATTGCCACAAATATCACAGCAGGGATCACTACAAGGGTCACCTCGGGTAACACCACAAACATCTGCGGAACTCTCGCCTCAGCCATCACCTTCGAGAGGGGGCGTGCAAAGGCGTATACGAGATCAATCAAGAGATGGCAAGCCACTGAGCAGCCATCACTCCATGCATTCACTGGCACCACCTCCGCCTGCAGCCCCAATGCTGCGAAGCCCCAGTGCTAACGAAATTACACGTCCGGTTTCCGCCATGTATCCTGCGGTTCCCACTGCCAATGGGCTTCCTGACCAATTGCAGTCCCTTTCCCTGACCGGAGATAGTGATGAACAGGCGCTGACGGCACTGACCAGCAACACCAAATTTATTATGCAGCTGAGTGTGAATCACAAGCGCGTGACAGTACCAAAGCTAATGCAGGATGAACTGAAGAAACTACTGGTCAAATCAGAAGGAGATACCAAGAAGCCCAGCAATGAGTTTTACCGCTCCATGGTACAGCTGACAGATAAACGCTTAAGCCCTTCAGACGAAGCAGCAGAAAGTGGGGATGAAACAGAAACGGCGTCATCACACTCTGAAGATGAAAACACACATGATCCCAGTGAGTTGCTGAACACCTGGGACCTGCGCGACCAGCATGCCGCCGAACTCCAACAACTCCTGGCAAAAAGGAAAGAGCAAACAGAGGGTGCGCTGGAGGCATACCAAAAGAAGGTGGCGGCTATGAAAGATCGCCATATTCAAGAGAAGAATGACCGCTTTAACGAACAGCTGAGTGCCGTTACAGGCAATGATCCGGCGCTGATGAAAATGCTGCCCCATTATCTGTCACAGGACTCCACCTACCCGCTGTATATCGCCTTTCACCTGCCCAGCTATGTGGGCGGCCAAACTACCGACGCCATGTTTAACTGCCTTATAAAAACCAACAAGAAACTGGAGCTACAACAGGGCAATGGTATTTATTTGAGCGAGGCTCGTCGTATAGATGAGAACCGGATTATTGTGACCACCATCACCAGCTACAACGAGCTTAAGGTGGGCAGCAAACACTATGGTCAAAAGAGTTCGTTCAATGTATCCAAAGACTATGATGAAGCACTGGCTTCTGTTGACGAGTTTCTGCGCAATGAAAAACTGGCCCGGGAGAAAAAGCCCAAGGCCTTTCCTGATCTGAGCTGGCGTAAAACAGGCCATCTTGAAGAGGTGCGTATTCAGTTCTCATTCCGCAAACTTTCAGGTTTCTGGACACTGGATTTAATCAGTATTCAAGCTGACCTGAATACTCCCTTCAAGCTGTCACCGAGAAAAACACCTTTGCCCTACACACCTCAGCCAGAAAATGATCCCCCCAAATTTGCGATTCATAATGAACTCTCTGAAGGCACTGCAAAAACGGAAAACATCCCGGAAATCAATGCTGCCGATGAAAGAATCTCAGATGCTGCAGATACCGTTGAGTACGGGAAAAATAACGAGAACGGCGTAATGGTTGATCCCTTCGAGTTCAGTGATAATCGTGCGTCTTCCTTTACTCGTCAGGATACCTGGACCAAATTTACACGCAGAACCATCCGTAGAAGGCCAGAAGAACACCTGCGACGGCTTACCTTGGAGAAGGAGAAGGAGAAGGAGAAGGAGAAGGAGAAGGAACAGGCTCAACCTTTATCACTCACATCTGCAGAGGGCAGTGATGATACAGAAGGTGAAGAGACTGACGATGAACTGCTCAATGAGAGCTAACAGGCCGGCATAACATTAAGCCCGGTGAACAGGAGGTGTTCTTCGGGCTTTTCTGAGTATTCAAGCCTTATTTCGCATCGTGCCCTCTACTTAACTTCCCTGTAGTACTTATAAACAGAATGCTTTGTGACATTCAGTTTAGTCGCAATATGTTGAGGGGCTCCTTTGATTTGAAATACACCCCGGTCAAAGAGTTCATGAACAATACAACGGTTTTTCTGTTTTAAGGGTATATCACGGTCAGCAGCTACTTCATCAATTACCTGTTCGGTAACCGTTTCCAGCATTTCATCCATATCGTGATTAAACTGTTCATCAAGTACTTCAGCCTGATTATCCAATCCTGGCAACATCGTACGAATGATTTCCGGAAAGGGACGATCCAGGTTCATATTGATACAGAGAAACCCAATCAATTTACCATTGGCATCGGTGCAACCACAGGATATCGACTTAAACAGCGCACCGTCACGACCATAGGTAAAATAATTACCGGTAGTCATATTGCCGGACCTGCGCATCTCAACCACCTGTTTAATGCCCAGATCGGTCATCGGTGAACCCAGTCGGCGGTTGGTATTATGGCCATTGACAATATATACGACTGAACGCTGAAGGTTTTCCAGTGAGTGCAAAACCACTTCACAGTGAGGGCCTACAAACTCTGCAATAAAGTCAGCCATGGTAATGTAAGGCTTTAGCACGTCCGACGTTTGAACACCGTATGAGGAGTCCATCTAACACCTCTTTTTAATTTCTACAGGTGTTATAACTAACAGTGGATAACTTTACTTTGCCTTGCATCAACCCAATGGAACGTAATGAGTAAAGTGTTGATAAAACCAGTAAAAACCAAACTGAGCACTGACGTAGTGTTCAACTTAAAAGAACTTTTCTCAGCCCTCCTCTACTATCCAAGCTTGAATCGAACAGGCACTTTCACTCTGGAAGGAATGCCTCTATCACCTTCCATCAAAGGCAGTAACTGCCAGCGCGACACCGCTTTGACAGCGGCTTTATCCAGTGACAAATACCCCGAACTTCCCACGATTTCGGTACTCACAATCTTACCTTGAGCACTGAGTTTCACTTCGACCATGACAGTACCTTCATGACCCATACGACGGGCTTGATAGGGGTACTCTGGCTGCACAGGACGACCTGCAAAACGAGGTTCCACGAGCCGGTACTCACTGCCAGCACCTGGGCTGGGTTTAACCTGCTGACTGGCAACAGCCTGTTGCCCTGTAACTGTCGTATTCTCCGGCACCAGATGCCGGGGAGGTTGCTGTGGGCTTTTATTCTTGTCTGATGAACTTTCAGGTTCGCGCTTTACCAGAGCCTTCTGTTGAAGCTCTGGCTTCTTCTCTGGCGGAACCGGCGCCTCCTGCTCTTTTGGCTCCGGCTTCTTCTTGCTGGCAAGAGTTTGAGTGTCGGCAGGGCCTGTTGTTGTGATAACAGAGGGGACATCCATCGGCACAGGAAGCAGGCTTTTCTTAGCGACGGGTTCAGTGACCGGCACAATGGCTGATTCAATAACAGGCTCAATGATTGTCTGGGTCAACTGAACATTGATTTGCTGAGCCGGAGGAATGGTGAGCACCAAAGAATGCTGCCGCAACATATAGGAAGCGGACAGATAACCACCCAGGTGAATTGCCAGGGATGTCAGAATTGCTATTAAAATTGTGCGGGACATAAGGAGGGTTGGTTGATTCACCAGTTTCATGCTTTCAGTTTCATTGCGGCATAATAACAGCGTTTTGTTCAGCCGGGCAGGCTGCCAGTTTCTGTTATCCGGAACCGGCAAAAACCTTACCGGCTGTCGCGCAAAGCCTTTTACGGGAATGACCTGACCAGAAAGCGTGGACACCCCCAGGAGCACAGGGCAAAGTATCTTTGCCCTGTAGAATAGAACTACGCAGGCTCAGGTATTCTCGTTTCCTTTACCTGATGCTCGTATTCACTAAAGGTTGTCTGAACATAGTCCACTCGCCCATCCACATTACTATGGGGATGAGGCAAGCCTTCAATCGTCTGCAGACGAGGCAACAGCCCCTGACCATTAGCAATCTGGATAGCCAGCCCCGGGCGGGCATTCAATTCGAGAATCAACGGGCCATGAACCTTGTCGAGCACAATATCGACACCAAGATACCCAAGCCCGGTCATATCATAACAGGCTGAGGACAGCTCAAGCAGACGACGCCAATGAGGAACCTGCAGGTCATCAAATGAATGTCCGGTATCCGGATGACGTGTCACTGGTCGGTCGAACTGAACAGCTTTCAGGCTATATCCGGTTGCCAGGTCAAGACCGACACCCACCGCCCCCTGGTGAAGGTTGGCTTTGCCATCTGACTCGCTGGTCGCCATGCGCATCATCGCCATCACCGGATATCCCTTAAACACGATCGTGCGAATATCCGGCACACCTTCAAAACTGAACCGGTCAAATACCGAATCAGCCTTAATCAGACCCTCAACCATGGCAATATCACTATTACCACCGAGACTATACAGACCACCCAGGGTATTGGAGATATGTCGTTCAATATCCTCGAAAGATACCTTGCCACCACTGGCTTTAACCCACCCCTCACCATCTCGGCCGGTAATCACAAGAATACCTTTGCCACCACTGCCTTTGGCGGGTTTGATCACAAACTCGCTGAGTTTTTCCAGCTCCGGGCGCAACCGAATAATGTCGAACTGGGCATAAATAACATGCAGCAGCTCTGGTACCGCGACTCCCGCTTCAATAGCCATTTTCTTGCTGGTGACTTTATTATCCACCACGGGAAACTTTGAGCGGTCATTGTAGCGACCAATATAGGCGTGGTTACGCTGATTCATGCCCAGCACACCCCGCTCATGCAGTTTCCGCCGCCGCTGAAAAAGTGAAGAGAACATCACCTCAGGACTCCTCAACCATAGGTTTAAAACGACGCAACTCAAGCAGGCGGTAACCTGTGTACTGCCCCAGAAGCAAGGTAAAGCCCAACACCACGAGCATCAGTTCAGGGAAGTTGAACGTCAGGTGTTCTACATAGCGGTTGGTCATAGCGAAGTAGCTCAACACCGCGACCAGAAGACTGCCACCACCACTGACCAGTACATCCATGGGACCTTCTTCTTCCCAGAGAATAGACATACGTTCTATGGTCCAGGCCAGAATTATCATCGGGAAGAAGGTCACAGACATTGCCTCGCGAATACCCAGTTTATAACTGAGGATACTCATGGCGGCCATGATCCCTACTACCACAATCACCACCGCCGATATTCGTGCCACAAGGAGCAGGTTAAGCCTGCTGAGAACAAAGCGGATCCACAGACCTATCGATACAATGCTGACGAATATAATCAGGCCTGCCAGCAGGCTGGTCTGTAGAAAGGCAAGAGAGATCAGAACCGGCATAAAGGTACCGCTGGTCTTCAGTCCCACAAGAATTCTCATCAGCACTACAATCAGTGTGCCAATCGGAACAAGGAGGATGTAGCGGTAAGCGTTCTGCTCTTCTATTGGCAGGCTGTACAGGGAGAAATCCACCAATGCAGCACTGTTCTGCATGGCCGATGTTTTTGCTAACTCTTCTACCGGCACCGTGCGGGAAATAGTAGAGAAGGTAATACCGGAGTGGTAGCCACCCGTAACATCCAGCAATGAGACACCACCACGCTGCCATGGCAGGAAGTTTTCAGGCATTCCCTCCACGCCCGTGACCGGGTCAAACATATACCACTCACCACCGGTAGAGACTTCTACCATATCTACCAGCGGTTGGTTTCGACGACCATCATCCAGTGCTACACCTCGTACCTTGCGCACTGGCAAACCGGCATCCTGCAATATGCGCAGCATCAGGTCTGTACGGGAATACTTCCCGGAAGACATTGACTCATTGACCAGGTCATCAAGATACGCCGCCTCAGGTTCTGTTTTAGGCTGGTTCAACGCCTGAATAAGCAGTGAAGAAAAACTCAGATCATCCGATGACTGTTCACGCATCCGTTCAATCAGGCCAGCGGCTGCAGCCCGATAGGAGCCATCCAGTTCAGGTACGTAAGGAGACTGGCCAGCAACATCTTCAGCTGACTCCTCCAGCCCGCCATCCTGTTCATCATCAGACTTCGATTGAGGCAGACTGTCCTGCACTTTGATCTTGTAATACACGGTCTGTTTGCCTCGGGCCTCCCTGCGGGTCCATTCAACGCGCTCAACACCATCCCTTTCAATTTCCCTGAATCCATAACCTGGAGAAGCATAGGTAGCATCCAGCACACTGAATTGCCCTCCTGGCTCAGGCATGGCCAGAGAGACTTTGACAGGGCCGTCTTTAGCCCCGAAGTTGATTTGAGCCTCCACATCCCAGATATGAGCACTTTCGCCCGGCAGTAGAGGAAATCCCAATCGAATGTTTTTGTAGCCGGCCACAGCACTGCCAAGCAGTACCAACACCAGCACAACAAACATCACCTGTCTTTTATTACTATTCATTTAATAAGTCAGCTCTGCGGCTTAATATCGGTAAGTTTATTTCTACTTAGCGTTTTTCAGAAGCCAGGTATTCATGGCTGACATCAACAATAGCTTCATCAGTTAGAAAGTTCCTGCCTATTAATACCGGGAACTCAAACCCCTCTCGACTGGCCAGGGTGAATTCACTCGACCTCTCCAGCTTGCCTATACGCACATTCATAACCACCACCGGACGCTCCTGGGATTCAGCGCCCTTACGTTTGATCAATACGACACGAGACAACGGGCGTTCCACCGTTATGCCTTCCTTGTTGCCGGAAATCGGGATGATGAATGACACCCAGCGTTCCCCGTCACGTTCAAAGATATGGCTTGAGGTCACATGCAGGGAGCTTGTTGTGGCACCAGTATCAATCCGGGCCTCCAGTTTCATATTTTTGAGCGCAGGAAACGTTGTAGTTTCTATGCCACCAACCACCAGCTTGCCCTTTATATCGACCGGCTGATTAATCACGTCTTTACGGGGCTCAACACGCTTTTCTACCGGAGTATGACGTTGGTCAGGTTTCGTTTCTGTGTCTGGCGTTTTGGTAGACGTCACGTTCGCGGGTTCAGTCTGCGGGTGTGAAAACTCCAGAGACTGGCAGGCAGTCAGTACAGTACTGACTAATATCAACGTCAATACATTCCACACTTGGGGGCGACGGGCAGGCATATCGAACTCCTGTTCGCATAATTTTGCGTAAAACAATAGGGAACGGGCACACCACCCGATAGATAACGAACAGCGGCTCCATAAATAATAAGGAAACCCAAATATTTTATCAGATAGCCAGCAGGTATCTGTACGTTTTTACCTGAATTAAACATACCTGGCCGCATAAAGAGAGCCGTCATGCGGATGTATGAGTAAAAGACTACCGTCAATCAATTGTTTTTACCTTTGTCAGCACTGTAAAAGTCACTACCTGCAACAGTACATAGGGGTTTTCCTGTATACAGAACAAAAACCTGCAGGCGCTACACTCACAGGCTTTCTTTTGCTCATGGCCGGCAGAATTTATGCTCCAAAAATTGATGTGTTACCACTCCCGTTTAACAGCTGTCATTCCCGTGTTTATCCTGACGATCACGGCGTCTCTGGGACTGGTATCACAGGCTCAGGCACGCACCCAGATACAAAGCAAAGGTCCGTCTGTCACCATCACACAGGTTGAGCGTCAGATAATCCCCCACGCTCTCCGCTCCCTTGGCCATCTGCGCGCGAACCGCTCGGTGAATATAGCGCCCGAAATCAGTGGCCGGGTGATTACAACACGCATGCAGGATGGCATCACCGTCAGTAAGGGCGAGACGCTTATCACTCTGGACAACCGCGTGCAGGCAGCACGGGTTGCCGAAGTCCGTGTCACACTGGCTGACCTGAAGCGTCAGCTGGCCAATCAGCAGGTACTGTTCAAAAAAGGAGCCTTGTCCCAGGACACGCTTTCGGCCCTTGAGGCTCAGGTTGAAATAGCCGAGGCCGTTCTCGACGCCGAGAAAGTCACCCTCAGTTACCATCGCATCAAGGCGCCGTTCAGCGGTACCCTGGGTTTTCATGACCTTTCAAAAGGTGCATTGATCAATGCCAACCAGACGGTCACCACACTGGATGACCTGAGCACCATGAAGCTGGATTTCGAGCTGCCCGAAAGCAGCCTGAACGAAGTCACTACTGGCACATCAGTCACCGCCACCAGCAGCGTCTGGCCCGGGCAGGTATTCACTGGCCGCATAGAGTCCATGACTCCACGGGTTGACCCACAAACTCTCACTTATAAAGCCCGGGTGCTGCTCGACAACACTCAGGGCCAGCTTCGCCCGGGCCTGTTGATGCAGGTGTCTGTGGCTCTGTCAGAACAGCCGGAACTGAGTGTGCCCGCCCGCAGTGTCATGTTTGATGGCAACCGTCAGTATGTTTATCTGCTTAATGAGCAGAACATCGTCCACAAACAATTCATTACCATCAGCCGTGTGTTTGAAAATCGCATCACTGTGAAGCAGGGGTTGAAAGCGGGTGACAGCATTATCGACAGAGGCGTAGTGAAGGTACGGGATGGCAGCCAGGTCAACCCTGTGAGCCCTGAAAGCGAGAGCAGGAGCACTGAGGCACGCTCATGATTTTATCTGACCTCTCTGTTAAGCGCCCGGTCTTCGCCACTGTCATCAGCCTGTTGCTGGTGACCTTTGGCATTGTCGCCTTTTTTATGTTGCCGGTGCGGGAACTGCCGGATGTGACCGCCCCCCAGGTCAGCATTCAGACCACCTATGACGGTGCTTCCTCTGAAGTCATTGAAAGCAAAATCACCAATGTGATTGAAGACCGCCTCGGCGGCATTGATGGCATTGAGTCCATAGACAGCCGCAGCAGCCAGGGTTCATCACGCATATCCATCACCTTCACCCCCGACACAGATATGGAAGTGGCGGCCAATGATGTGCGGGAGGCTATATCCCGGACAATCTGGCGACTGCCAGACGATGCCTCCTCCCCTGTCGTCTGGAAGAACAGCGGTAATGGCGATGCCATTCTCAGGCTGTCTCTCCAGAGCGATACCATGTCTCCCATAGATCTTACCGACTATGCCAAACGGGTTGTCCAGGACCGCCTGGCTCTGGTCAATGGCGTTAGCTCGGTGGATATTTGGGGTGAGCGTGAATATGTGATGCGGGTCGAGCTGAATACAACCGCTATGGCTGCCCGTGACATAACCGCTAACGATATCGAGAATGCCCTGCGCAAACAGAATGTGGAAATGCCCGGCGGCAAGATTCAGGGCAACCAGCGCTCTGTGCAGTTGCGGGTGCTGCGTGACTACAACTCCCCGGACGACTTCCGTAATCTAATCGTTCGCAGGAACGACAATGGTACTGTTTACCTGCGGGATGTTGCGACGATTCGAACCGGTGCCAAGACTGAAGAGAGCCTGTCCAAAACCAATGGTCGCAATGTCCTTACACTGGCGATTGTCCCCATATCCAATGCCAACCCCCTCGATGTGATTCGCAATGTGAAGAACGAACTGAAGGTCTTCACGCCCTTCCTGCCAGACGGCACCACACTGATCGAGGATTATGATGCTTCTGTGTTTATTCAGGGTTCTATCGATCAGGTAAAGTCCACCCTCGCCATGACTATGGTTCTGGTGGTACTGGTTCTTTATATGTTCCTCGGTAAGGTTCGTGCGACGCTGATTCCGGCAATTACAGTTCCCGTGTCGCTAACCTCAGCCTTTATCGTGCTTTACCTGATGGGGTATTCCATCAACATAATGACCCTGCTGGCGCTGGTGCTGGCTATAGGTCTGGTGGTCGACGATGCCATTGTGGTGCTTGAGAATATCGACCGCCATATTGCCATGGGGAAATCCCCCCTGGCAGCAGCCTGGACAGGTGCCAGGGAAGTGGGCTTTGCGGTTATCGCCACCACACTGGTGCTGGTAATGACCTTTATTCCCATCATGTTCATGGAAGGCACTGTCGGCCGCTTCTTTTCAGAGTATGCCCTGACACTTGCGGGGGCAGTGGTCTTCTCCAGTCTTGTTGCCCTGACTCTGACGCCTATGCTCAGCTCCCTGATCCTGAAGCCACACCATGAAGAGCAGAAGACTCGTCCTTCTCTGATGGTGCGGCTGACAGACGCGGGCTTCAGCCGCATTGAAAACGCTTATGGTCGTCTTTTAAGCGAGATGACCAACCGTCACTGGGCGGGTGTTCTGCTTTTGGTTATCGCCATTGTTTCTATAGCAGTCATTTACCCTCTCATTCCTAAAACATTTACCCCTCCAGAAGACCGGGGCAACCTGTTTGTGATGGTGACAGGTCCAGATGGTGCCAGCTATGATGCTATGGCAGACAGTATGCGCCAGATTGAAAACCGTATTCTTCCCAGACTCGGCAAAGGTGTTATTGAGTCCGTCTTCATGCAAACCCCGGGCTGGGGGGACAGGGGTGATAACTCCGGCATGATGATTCTGACCCTGAGCGACTGGAGTGAGCGGGACACAGATGTCTTTACCCTGGCCCAGAATCTGCGTTCTGAACTGTCTGATATTCCCGATGTACTTATCCATCCGGTCATGCGTTCCAGTATTGGCGGGCGTTCAGAGGCGCCTGTGCAATATGTACTGGGTGGAGGCTCTTTTGAGCAGCTGCATCAGTGGGCAGAGCTTCTGAAAGAGAAGGCGGAAGAGAACCCCAGGCTCAAAGATATCAGCCTGAATTTCAACCAGAACGAACCCCAGATTGAAGTCACTATCAATAAGAAGAGGGCACAGCAGCTGGATGTTTCTGCGGAAGATATTGGTTCTACCCTGGAGATAATGCTGGGTGGCCGGTCCACAACCACCTTTATAGAACGGGGTGAAGAGTATGATGTTTTCCTGAAAGCACCGGACGACAACTTCCTCTCCTCGCAGGATCTCTCCCAACTCTATGTACGCTCCAAGGATGACCAGTTGATCCGTATGGACAACCTGGTGACCTTTAAGGAGATCGGCCGGTCAGCCCAGTTACGGCACTATAACCGCAACCGGGCAATCACCCTGTCTGCCAGCCTTGAAGATGGCTACAACCTTGGTGAAGCACTGAACTTCCTTGACCAGACAGTGGTGGATAACCTGCCCGGTGATGTCATCGTTAACTATAAAGGTGAGTCCTACAACTATCGTACCAACCAAAGCTCCATTGCACTGGTATTTGGTCTGGCACTATTGGTTGTGTTCCTGGTACTGGCGGCACAGTTCGAAAGTTTTGTGCATCCGTTTGTGATTATGCTCACCGTACCGCTGGGTTTAGCCGGGGCTCTAGGTGGCTTGCTGATCACCGGAGAGAGCCTGAATATCTACAGCCAGCTGGCCATGATTATGTTGATTGGTCTGGCCACCAAGAACGGTATTCTTCTGGTTGAGTTTATTAACCAGCTGCGGGATCAGGGTCATCCCTTTGAACAGGCAGTGATTGAAGCATCACGTCTTCGACTGCGCCCTATCCTGATGACAACCCTGACGACGGTGGTCAGCTCTCTGCCACTCATGCTGTCGACCGGTGCCGGTGCCGAATCACGTATTGCGATTGGTATTGTGATTTTCTTTGGGGTCATGGTGTCCAGCCTGCTGACACTGGTCGTCATTCCCGCTATGTACAACCTGCTGGCAAAGCGCACGACATCGCCAGAATATCGAACCCAACTGCTAAATCAGCAACTGAAAAACTGAAAACTTGACAGAATCCGGATTTAACAAAGAGTCATCAAAGGCTTATTTACCAATGGTTTTGTCAATATAACCTTCATAATTCCCCCTTCAGGCTGTTGCCCGAAGGGGCGACTAAAGGCAAACTAGATCATTAATAAGTACATTACCTTACTGAAAAGGAGATTCGGTCAGGTCGGCTGTGCGCGGTTTACGCCAGTCTAAAAAGAATTAAAAATATGAGACCGCGATTATGAAATTACTCTCTTCCGGAAAGAGCTCTTTTTTAAACAGCTCTTTCAGTCAGTCCCTTTCGGGTTTAGCGCTTCTTGGCTTGCTGGCCGCCAATGCCAGTCTGGTATCTGCGGAGACAACCCTTTCATCCGAAGCACCATCAACGCAATCCATACTGACCCCTCTCGGTGCAATTCGTGCTGGTAATACCAACGGAACGATACCCGAGTGGACCGGAGGTATAACAACACCACCAGCGACTTATATACCAGGTGGCAGACATACTGACCCTTTCCCGGATGACGCCATTGTTGATGCCGTGTCCTGGAAAAACCTCGACCAGTATCAACATATGCTGAGCAAGGGCGTGATTCGCCTGCTTAAGCAAAAGCCTGATTTTAAAATCAATATTTACCCCTCTCGACGAACAGCCTCAGTTCCACAAGCCATATACGACAGCAGTCAAAGAAATGCAGGTAGCGCTGAGCTGAGCTTTCGGGGTGATGGTGTATCGGGTGCCGTAGCAGGTACGCCGTTTCCAGTCCCGAGGAGCGGACAGGAGGCCATCTGGAACCACACCATGCGTTACCGCGGGCAGGCGATTCAGATTGACGCTCTGAGAGCGGTTATTCAGCCTGATGGCAAGGTCTCTTCCTCCCTGATCGACCGTCAACTGTGGTTCAACTACAACCGTCAGGGTGTGACCCACAGAACCCTGGCTAACACCCTGTTCTACTACAAGCAGGAAACCCTGACACCTGAAGCCAGTGCCGGTAATATTCTGCTGCTCAAGGAACCGATTGACCAGATCATCACACCACGTCAGGCCTGGTTCTATTCGCCCAAGCTGAGCAAGGTAAAACGCCTGCCCCAAAGGGCCTATGACGACATCATGCCCAACACCGATAACATACTGACGTCTGACAGCGTCGATATGTTTAACGGAGCGCTGGACCGTTACGAGTGGAAACTGTTGGACCGTAAAGAAATGGTCGTGCCTTATAACAGCTACAAACTGCACTCCGGCGACCTGACCTATGATGAGATTCTCCAGCCAGCGGCTATGAACCCGGCACTCTTGCGCTATGAACTGCACAGGGTCTGGATTGTTGAAGCTGAGTTGCGTACTGGCTTCAACCATATGCATACCAAACGTCGTTTCTACCTTGATGAAGACAGCTGGCAGATTCTGATGGTCGATATCTACGACAAAACCGGAAAGCTGGTTCGCTATCAGGAAGCTCACCCCATCAACTATTACTCTGTACCTGCAGTCATGACCACCGCAGAAGTCACCTATGATCTGCAGAATGGACGTTACTTTGTCGACGGTCTGAGCAATCAGGAAAAAGAACGGGACTTTAACCCCGATGTTTCACGACGTGACTTTACCGCCAGTGGTATGAGAAAAGAGAAACACTGACGATTAAACGCCCCCTAATGAGAAGGCGCTGTCGAACATCTCCGGCAGCGCCTTTTTTGTGGCTTTCAGAAGGACGACTTAGTCGTCTTCTGCGCACACTTCTGCGTAACCGGCAGCAGACAGCAGGTTGTCCAGCTCGGCCTTATCGGAAGGCTTCATCTTGAAGAACCAGCCATCTTCGTAAGGTTCGTTATTGACCAGTTCAGGGTCATCTTCCAGCGCTCCATTAAGGGCCAGAATCTCACCGGATACAGGTGCGTAGATATCAGACGCTGCCTTAACAGACTCAACCACACCGGCTTCTTCATCGGCAGCCAGGGTGGAACCGACTTGTGGCAGTTCAACGAATACCACATCACCCAGTGCTTCCTGAGCATGATCGGTCACACCGATGGTGACAGAACCATCCTCTTCAAGACGGATCCACTCATGGGACTTCACATAGCGTAATTCCGTAGGGATGTTGCTCATTACCCGTTCCTCTGCAGCATGACGATCAAAGAGATTGTTTGAATAATAAATCGCGGCACATTCTAAGATACAAACCCGAGAACCAAAAGATTTCATTTGGTACTTTTGTTCGGGTTTGTATATCTATTGCTCAGATTTAGCCAGGAAAGCCTCAGGTCTGAACTCACACCTGAACTCACACCTGAACTCACACCTGAACTCACACCTGAACTCTGAGCGCCTGATCAACATAATGACCGGAATCAGGCCGACGATAATCAGGGTCAGCGCAGGCAATGATGCCCGCTCCCACTCACCTTCAGCGGTCATCTCATGGATGCGTACAGCGAGAGTATCCCAGCCAAAGGGGCGCATCAGCATAGTCGCCGGCATTTCTTTGAGCACATCGGCAAACACCAGCAGCATAGCAGTGAGCAGACCGGGCATAACCAGCGGCAGGTAAATACGCCGTGCAACAGAAAGAGGAGAGTGACCGAGGATACGCGCCGCTTCATGCATAGTCGGTCGCACACGATCCAGCGCTGCTGTCACCGGCTTCAAAGCCACGGCAAGGAATCGAATCAAATACGCCAGAATCAGAGCCAGAATACCCCCAAGGAACATCTGCGCCACAGGCCTGCCCAGCCATTCCTGAACAGGCGCTACCACCTGGTTGTCGAGGAAGCCAAACAGCATCATCACGGCAACGGCCAGCAATGAACCCGGCATGGCATAACCCAGGCCACCGGCTTTTTCCGCAAAGGTATTCAAACGACCGGGGTTAAAGCGCCGAGCCAGTACCAGCATGGCTGCAGCAGCAACCGTAGCCAGTGCTGCGATAGCCGCCAGCATTAAGGTATGCATCACCAGAGCGCCGTAGCGGGCATCAAAGTCCTGCCAGGCTTCGGTCACCACCCACCAGATCAACTGAATCACCGGCAACAGGAACGCCATAAAGAACATCAAACCGCAGTAAGATGTTGCACCCCACTTCTGCCAGCCAGTTAACTTATGGCGAAACATTAACCGTTGTCGTTCATTTTGTCCTGCCTGACAGCGGCCTTTCAAAGGCTTCTCCAGCAGAATAATAAAAATAATAAACGTCAGAAGAAGTGTGGCAAGCTGAGCTGCCGCCTGCAGGTTAAAGAAACCAAACCAGGCTTTATAAATCGCCGTCGTGAAGGTGTCATAATTAAACACCGAGACAGTACCGAAATCTGCCAGAGTCTCCATCACCGATAACAGGGCACCACCAACAATAGCCGGGCGTGCTACCGGCAGGCTGACCCTAAGGAAGGTCTGCCAGCGGCTCATCCCCAGCAGCCGTGAGGCTTCAAACAGTGACCTTCCCTGCC
The DNA here is from genome assembly GCA_965221135.1 of Sansalvadorimonas sp. GTDB lineage: Bacteria > Pseudomonadota > Gammaproteobacteria > Pseudomonadales > Endozoicomonadaceae > Sansalvadorimonas. The sequence goes on along the minus strand of CBDCRZ010000100.1, from coordinate 857,863 downwards.
CCTGAAATGCGCCACGAGCCAGCATGTAAACATAGGGGTAGAACACCAGAGAGAGCACCATAATAACCCCGAAGGTGGTTCGAATATCCACCCAGAGGAAACCTTCTATATTTTCCCTCATCCAGCCTTGAATAGGCCCACTGAAGTCAAAGATCCCGAGATAGACAAACGCCAGCACATAGGCGGGAATGGCAAAGGGCAACATCAGCCCCCACTCCAGCCACTTGCGACCGGGAAAGTCACACAGGGCTATAAGTGCTGCCAGAGAGGTTCCAAGAAAAATAACCCCAAGGGCCACTCCGCCCACCAGCACCAGGGTGTTACTCACCAGGCGGGGCAACTGGGTTTCAATCAGGTGTTGCCAGATATCAGACTGAACATCAGTCCAGCTGAACACCAGGCTACCCAGAGGAAGAAGAACCAGCGCCAGCACAAACAGCACGGCAGCAGAAAGCAGAAAAGCCGGCAAGCGTCGTTTGAAAGACCCATGCTGGCTTAACGAAAATGACTCCGCCCTTTCGGGCGAAGCCTTTAGCTCTGAATGAGCCTTTAGCTCTGAATGAGCCTTTAGCTCTGAATGAGCCTTTAGCTCTAAATGAGCCTTATGCACTGAAGAATCAGGCAAAGAGGGTTGTGGCATCAGGAACTACAAATGCTTGTTGATAAGAATGAACCATCAATTGTATTTGGCTTTGTCCATTAACTTAATAGCTTGAGACTGTTTTTCTCCTGCTGCAGCAACATTAAGCTGGTCTGCAGTGAAGGAGCCCCAGTTGGCTACCTGATCTGCCGGTGCAATAGAGGCGTTAGCTGGATATTCCATGTTCATGTCGGCAATGATGCGCTGGGCTTCCTCGGTGCTCATCCACTCCAGGAAGTCTACCGCTGCCGCTTTGTTCTTGGCGTAACGGGTTACACCGGCACCAGATATGTTGACGTGTACTCCCGAGCTTTTCTGGTTGGCCCAGAATACTTTCAGGCCGGTATCTGGCTTCTGCTTCTCCAGACGACCGAAGTAGTAGGTGTTCACAACAGTTACGTCACAGATGCCGGAGGCAACAGCTTCCATAGCACGGGTGTCGTTACTGAATACAGGAGCAGCCAGGTTGTCTACCCAACCGGATACAACCTTTTCCGTCTTCTCTTCACCCAGACGCTCGATCATGGTGGCGACCAGGGACTGGTTGTAAATTTTCTTGGAGGTTCTCAGGCAGACACGACCTTTCCAGCGTGGGTCGGCCAGGTCTTCATAGCCCACCAGCTCATCTGCCTTAATGCGGTCTGCCGCGTAAACCAGAGTACGGGCGCGAACTGACAGACCAAACCAGTTGTTGTTCGGGTCACGCAGATTGGCAGGAATGTTCTTCTGCAGAACGTCAGAATCAACAGGCTGCAGGGCCCCCTGCTTGTTGGCCTGCCAGAGGTTACCGGCATCAACAGTGATCAGCAGGTCTGCGGGAGTATTACGGCCTTCGGCTTTCAAACGAGCCAGCAGCGGACCAGCCTTGTCGGTGATGTAGCGAACCCTGGTGCCAGTCTCTTTGGTGTAGAGATCAAACAGAGGCTTAACCAGGTGTTCTTTACGGGCGGAGTAAACAACCAGTTCACCACCTGCTTTCTTGCCGTGTGCCTGATGGCTTTCGCTAGCAGACACCGGGGTGGCTGCTACAACAACGGCTGCGACAGACGCAGCGACTATACCCATAGTCCAGGCCATCAGTTTGGCTTTCATAAATTCCCCGAAATATAAAATGTGCTACAAACGCTTCAATTTGTGCAAATACTAATTATTCTCATTTAGCTTTGCAACACCTGTCATCGAACTTTGCAAAAACAGGATTCTCTTTACGGTTTACGAACAACCCATAAACGCAGGGGAGACGAAGAAGTCGGCGATGAGATTGCCGATGAGATTGCCGATAAGAGTATCGCTCATCAGAAACAAAAACAGGCGACCAATGCCGCCTGTTTTTTTTATAACCAGTGGAGCTGTTACTCCTACTGAGGAGGCATCATATGTTCCATACCTGGAGGAGGCGCCATACCACCGTCCATCGGCATACCGTCCATACCGTCCATACCGTCCATACCTGGCATACCCTGCATCTGCTCCATCACCTGGTTCACGGACTCTTTCACCGTATCAATCATGGCCTGGAAACCATCATTAAAGCCGCGGTAAAACACCTTAATGGCCTTCGGAGCATCCGGGTCCATATCATCAATGGCTTTCTTTGAATCAGCTTTCGGAGCTTCTCCACCAAACAGAGATTCCATTGAGGTTGGCAGAGTCAGTGCAATCGCACGACCAGACATATAACCGTTAATGTAATCTGCTCGTAGAATGGCGTTGGAAGGAGAGCCCTGACGGCTGCTGTTATAAGCCGAGGCGGCTTCACACCAGCGGTCCCGGTACTCATTATCTGTCTCATCACCTTCTGAGCACTCGTATTCCACAATACCCAGAGCATCCAGAACATTGATATAACCAGTCTGATAACCATCCATTGCGGTGGGACGGCTGCTCAGATTATCGGTTACAGGATCACGACCCTGCTGGGCATCGAGGGAGCCGAGCTTCCAGGCTTCGATAAATTCATCACGGGCAGCGGTATCCTCTTCCTGAAAGCTCTCGCTCTCAGTCCAGTTCTTTTGACCGCGGCACCAGAAGCGCTTGTCGGCGGTCATATCACCACTGTCTGCGCAGTTGTATTCTACATAGCTGCCGGCACGAAGGTTTTCCAGGGTGACAGGGTCTTTATCCTGCTCCGGCGCACCCTGCTGTTCAGCAGGTTCTTCTTTCCTACTGTCCTTTTTATCGTCCTTCTTGCTACATCCTGGCAACGTTATAGTTATAAGCATTGCAACGGCTATAGCCATAACAATGGACAGCCAAGAGGCTGCGCTAATTCTTCTGGTCATATCAGTACCTCAGTTTTGAACTCCGGAAGCCCTGTCATGCTGCCAAGACGGCTTTATCAGCCAGTTTTTACACAGTTTTCTTTCCAGACAGAGCCTCAGCCCCCCGAACCCGGGCAAAGACTTTGACGTGCGCAGGGGAATATAGTTCAAATAAACTTGATTGAGAGTTTATAGCTGAGGTGGCTGCGCCAGCTTAGGAAGATCACCCCGGATCCCCATAGCCCGCCCGACAATCTCCTGCTTTAAAACAGGCAGGGCATCGGTCATGTTCAGGCCAGCATTGCGGAGCCAGCGCATCCAGATATTGTCGCTCATAAACATATGCTGAAGACCTTCCATCACTCCGGCCATCGCCAGGTTATGACCTTCACGGCTGCGCTGGTAACGAGCCAGGGCCTGGTCGGAAGAGAAATCATCCCCCCGGCTATGAGCCCGGTGCAGAATCTCAGTGAGACTGGCAACATCCAGCAGGCCAAGGTTGGCACCCTGCCCTGCCAAAGGATGGATGGTATGTGCCGCATCACCAATCACTGCCACTGGCCCACGGTGGTATTGCTTCGCATGGCGTTGGCGCAGAGGGAAGCAGTGCCGCTGGTCTGCACCAAGAACCTTTCCGAAGCGGTGTTCAATGGCTGTCCCTAATTCAGACATAAATATCTGGTCATCCAATTCCATTACCCGAGAGGATTCATCCGGTACCAGGGACCAGACGATAGAACAGAAGTGCCGGCCATCGGCAGAGTCAGGTAAAGGCAGGAACGCTAAAGGGCCGGTATTCAGGAAGTTCTGCCAGGCGGTGTTCTGGTGAGGCTTCTCCAGTTCAACCGTGGTGACAATGCCATGGTGAAGATAATCCCACGCCCGCAGGGGAATACCTGCCCAACGACGTACACGAGAATTGGCACCATCGGCTCCGATTAATAGCCGGGATGTGATTTGCTGTTCACCTTCAAGATGAACAGTCACTCCACGCTCTGAAGCCTGCTCACCTGTTTCAATGGCGATGGAACGAACAGAAGTGTTGGCCAGCATGTGAACACTGGAATCACTCAGCCGTTTAAACAGTGCATTACGAATGACACTGTTTTCAACGATATAACCGAGGCTGTCGACACCCAACTCACCGGCAGAGAAACTGATCGCACCTGTGCCGTTGGCATCCCATACATGCATGCCTTGATAGGGGCTGGCACGTTCGGCTGTGATCAACTCCCAGGCTCCAAGATTATCCAGAAGGTTCTTTGAGGCTTCCGTCAGGGCGCAGACTCTTGAGTCAAAGGATGTATCGTCTGTTTTAGGAGAGGCTGCTTGCAGGACACCCGCATCAACCAGGGCGACCTTTAATTCAGACTCGTTCTGGTTAACCAAAGCCAGCGCCATAGCCGCACCGGCAATGCCACCGCCCAGAACAATAATATCGAAGCTTTTCATATCAGAGCTTTTCATATCAGAGCTTTTCATATCAGAGCTTTTCATATCAAAGCCTGGTATCACAGCTTTCTGATCTAGTTGCTGAGCCATTATTTTAACCCCATAGCCTGTCGGGCGAACTTGTCCCGCAGGGGGAATACCAAATCCATTCCCACCAACCCCAGGTTGCGGGCACCGGCGAGTGTCAGTGACTTACTTGTAAACAGACGAACCACCTGATCACTGAAATCGATTGTTTGATGCTGGTCGTTTTCACGCTCTTTGGCGTAAGCCTGCAGTACCGGGAAACCGCCAGGGCTTTTGCCTTCCCCGGCAGCTGCAACGAGTGCTTTGGTCAGCCCTTCAACATCTCTTAAAGAGAGGTTAAAGCCTTGACCCGCCACAGGGTGCAGACTGTGGGCAGCATTACCAAAGATTACCAAACCTGGCCGCACCTGTTCCCGGGAACGTCGCAGCACCAGAGGGTATGAGAAACGTTCGCCTACCTTATTGAACCGACCCAGCCGATGACCAAAACGATCCTGCAGTTCTTGCAGGAAATCATCATCCACCAGCTGCAGACGTTCATCGGCCAGCGCTTCGGGCATGGTCCAGACCAGCGCGCAGTCTCCGCCCTGGCGGGGCAGCAGTGCCATAGGGCCTTCATCTGTGAAACGTTCAAAGGCACGATTCTGGTGGTGCTCTGCGGGGGTTACATTAGCTACGATGGCTTTCTGTTCATAGTGGTGGTCGTCAGACGTGATGCCAATAGATGCTGCCAAACCGGAGCGACCGCCATCGGCCAGCACGACTAAACGAGCCCTCAGGCTGCCCAGTTCAGGATGATCAGTTTCTAACACCGTGCCGACTTCACCGCCCTCAATAGAAGGCTGCAGGCTTTTGACCTTGGCCGGGCAGATCCAGTCGATGCCGTCGGTCTGCTGTACTGCCCCCATTAATGTATGACCCAGCCAGCTGTTATCCACCACATAACCAAGGGCTGGCACGCGGTGTTCTTTGGCATTCAGGCGGGTGACACCAAAATGGCCGCGGTCAGAGACATGAATGTCTGAAATGGGTTCAACCTGCTGGCGGATGGCATCCCAGATATTCAGGCGTGTGAAAATTCTGCGGGCACCTTCGGATAGCGCTGTAGAACGGGCATCATAGCTGGGCTGCCAGTGCTCTTCCCCGGCGGGCATATCAACAGCTTCAACCACCCCCATAGACAGGGTGGAAGGCAAACTCTGACGCAGGCTCAGTGCAAGCGTTGCGCCCACCATGCCTCCGCCAATAATAATAATGTCGTACTGCCCCATAACTCGCCTGATTACCCCGCCTGCCATCTCTTCCTCAACCTCACCGACCAGTGTACCTGTGGTAGGCCGGGTAACCAAACTGTCCACAGGGCAAACAAACAGAAATCCCGGTAAAACGGGCGCCTTCAGAAACTGTCTACGCAATGAGGTTCTATTTATAACAAGGTCCATAAATGGCGGTATCACAGACAAGCAGAGCCACTCTGGGGAAACATCCCAATGACCCGGACCCCGCCTCGGGCTTACCCGCAGAGGATGGACAGAGTTATATGGGGCCTCGGCGTACCAGGCAGATACGCCTGACTCCGCAGATTCCTCGCCAGCCAAAAAGCAGCGGCCTCACCGGTTTTCTTTCAAAGGGATGGAATTACACCCCAGAAGGCTGTGTAAAAAAGGCCAAATCCGAACAGGTTGAATACTTCTTTAATCATGGTGGTGATGAAACTTCGGTGAACACAAAAGGCAATAACCTGATTCATAACCTCTGTATTCTACATGGTGGAAAAGGCAGCCGCCCCTCACCAGACACAGTCATAAACAAAGATGAGGACACCGCAGAAGAAGCCGCCATTCGCAGCACAACCCGAGCGCTGGTGGCACGTCTCTCCACAAAAGAGCTGAATGAGCTTTGCAGCAAAATGAATACAGCAAGACGCACGCCTTGGCATGAACTTCTGCAACATTGTGGCAGACCATCCGAACAGCTGCCGTTAACCTCAGCCGGACGAATAATCATTGAAGAATTGATGAAAGGTGGCGCCAACCCGTTAATTGGGACATCCATTAATGAGTCGGACGATTTCCCTGCCGTAGCGCTACTACCAAAGATTCAAAATGATCCACAGCTGTTGAAAATGCTGATTATGGTGAGCCCTCAGCTGGAGTTACAACATACCGACTCCATCAGTCCGGAAGTCTGGGTTGAATACCCCAATCTCTGGTATGCAGCCATCCATAAACGACTGCCCGATGCCCTGCACAACCTGCTTTACTTCGGCGGGGAATACGACGAAGAGCGCTCACCGGCAGTCGCGTTAACCCAGTACCTGGATAAATGGCCCACAGAACCAGCACTGCAAGAATGCGCTCAAATACTGTTTGATCAAAATGTTTTTCTCCGCGAGGGCATCATCGAATTTAACCTGATCACGCTTCTCAATGACTGGGAAAGCCAACTGGGTTTTATTGGTGGCGACCGTCGCAAAGCCCTGAAAAAAGCCGTGATGATGCTGCTACAGCTGATCTGCACACCGAACATGCCGCTAACCCTTCGATCAGTAAAAGAAATGGCGCAGGTACTGGAATACGATGAACCCAGAGACATGCTGCAAGACGGTTTAGAGCAACTGTTGCGAGAAAAATTCCCCAATCTTTGTGCGTTGATTCAGGAGCGGAGTTTTTGATCTCTTGATTGAGGACACCCATTAATCGAGAATCGGAATCGGGACGGAATCGGGGACACCCATTGAATTCTCATCATTAATCAAGGACACCCATTGAATTCTCATCATTAATCAAGGACACCCATTGATTTGACTTAATCAAGGACACCCATTGATTTGACTTAATCAAGGACACCCATTGATTTGACTTAATCAAGGACACCCATTGATTTGACTTCCTCTAGCGCTGTTCTACTTTTCCTGACTCGCTCTCAGGAGAACGCCATGACCAGTGCTCGCAGCACCTTGATTGATGTAGACACGACACCCTACTACCACTGCATGGCCCGCTGCGTTCGCCATGCCTATCTTTGCGGTGAAAATCATCTCACCGGCGCTAACTATGAGCACCGCAAACCCTGGGTTGTGAATCGTCTGCGAGAACTTTCCGACATCTTTGCGATTGAAATCTGTGCCTATGCTGTCATGTCCAACCACTACCATACAGTGCTTCATATTAATAAAGGTCAGGCAGAAAGCTGGAGTCTTCATGAGGTTCTAACCCGCTGGACAGAGCTGTTCGATGGTCCATTAATGGTTCAGAAATTTTTGTCTGGTTCACTTATTACTGAAGCGGAATACAAGAGAGTTCTGGAGTATGCCACCATCTTCCGCGAACGCCTGCAAAGTATCAGCTGGTTTATGCGATGTTTAAATGAGCATCTCGCCCGAAGAGCTAATGAAGAAGATGGCTGTAAAGGCCGGTTTTGGGAGGGGAGATTCAAAAGTCAGGCGCTATTGGATGAAGCAGCTGTTTTAACCTGCATGACATATGTGGATTTAAATCCGATACGCGCAGGTCTTGCCAGAACACCGGAAGACTCTGATTTCACATCACTACAAGAGCGCATCCAACAGTATCGTGCCCAGAAGCCTCAACCGAATACGCTGAAACCATTCAGGTCGAATAACAAATCTGAGGCAAAAGAAACAGTACCTTTCAATTTAAACGATTACTTTCAACTGGTTGATTGGGCAGGCCGCGCAATTAGAGACGATAAGCGCGGTGCCATACCGCACAACCTTCCTTCCATTCTTCAACGGTTGGGAATTAATGCCGATGCCTGGCTGATCACAATGAAACCAGGGAAACCTTCATTTATTCGAGCGATAGGAAAGGCATCGTCTTTTCAACGCTATGCCGAAAAAATTGGCAAAGCGTGGCTTCATGGAATGGGTGTTGGGCGGAGGGTTTTCGGGGATTAACTTAGCAGCGCTAAATCAATGGGTGTCCTAATAATATTGAAATATGCTCGGCGCTCACCAAAAGGGCTTCTTATAATTGATTATCTACTTTTGCTGCCGCAGTTTCGGCAAGAGCCAGGTATATCAGTGCTATTAAATGTTGCATGGGAAGATACTGACCATCATACAGGTCTGTACCCCGGGTTTTTGGGGTAGCCTTAAGGCCGGATGTAAAAGGTCTTGATCGTATCGAATGCTCGCGTGTGCAGTGAATATCCAAAGGCAACTGGCCTTTACGCATATATTCGATCCAGGCCGGGTTTTCACCTGTTTCACAATAGAAAACCGTCTGCTTTGCAGCGCTTTGTAAAATCCCAAGCTCCCTGGCATTTTTCATCCATGAGCTTATTGCCTGATCGCCGCTGACCGGGGAAAATACTCCTTGAATAATGGCCGACAAATGCTCTTCTGTGTTCCCACAGTTTTCTTTGAAAAGGGGCTTATTCCTGTAATCATAATGGTGTGTATTGAGGCGGGCCATCAGTATTACCAGAGCACAGGTCAGCTTGCCTACTTCATTAATAACAAGGGCGTGTTTTTGTAAAACTGGCTCTTCGAGATTGATCGCATCCTGACCCATCGGTATCTCCGTCATAGCGACGATGTTTTTAGCATCTCTCAAACCGTAGGGCGCTTGTGAGACATTGGGGTTATCTGTCGCTGAGGCGTTCCAGTCCTCTAACCCCCCTACCAACGGCGTTCTATTATTCAGAAACTCCCATGAACGATGATGCTGAGCAAAATGGAGCATATCAATCAGATGCATTGGAATAAGGCCAGTTTTGATCAGCTCACCGCAGTCTCTAGACGCAATTAAAATCCCGTCTTTAGATCTTTGTTCTATTTCTTGAGTTCCACTTTCGTGAGCGTAGTGGTGATAGGTATCATCTTCGGTATACATGGCATATACCCAACAGGAGTCGTCCTTATCAATAGTGATCGACGATAGCAGCAACTTCTGCTCTTCAGCAGTTAGCCTCGATTTTTCCAGCCACTGATGGACATTATCCAGTTTGAAAACCCCTTCTGGGATAGGAAGTTTACTCAGCAAAGGGATGCCTGTATCCGGTTTTTCTTTCGATTTTTTCTGTGCATCCTGAAGAAAATTAACCGCCGGTGCTTCACGCAGAAGAGTGCAAAGCTTTTCATTTTTCTTCTGAAACTTTAGTCGAAGCACGCCACGGGAATTCTTTTTAAAATACACAGTTCTCCCATAAATCCCAGCGGCAGTCAGTTCATTCATCACGTCAGGAACTGGTGTTAACGAACCCTGATTGTTTGTCAGAATACGACTGGTAAAACTTTCGAGAGCTTGTTCGAATTTTTTTGATACTTCTGTTTCCAAACAAAATGATTGGCAGCGAATTAATACGAGCCGCAATTCATAAAACTTTGTAGTTTCAAGATTAAAGAGATACAAGAGATGATGAGACCAAGCAGAGTCATGCAGGACTTTTGATATTAACCACCTGCAAGCTTGAGCACTGAGTTTCAATTTATCAGCGAACTCTAGTAAAACAGGAATTTTGCACCCAGATTGATGCAATGTATTTAATAATCCAATTTCCTGCCTTGTATTTCGGCACGGAACAAAAGGAGCAATACGGCTAAAAATATCAACCCCTGAATTATCATCGGCAGTGCGTTTAAAAATGGCTACCGTTTTGAGTCTGGATTCATCGCAGTCCTTTAACAACGTAGGAAAATGTGGCAAATAGGAAAGTATGGCGTTGAGCCAAAAGCTACTTCCCTTATTTTTGGCTTCCAGAATATACTCCTGTAAATAGTATTGTCCGACAGCTTTGAAAAAAACAAGGTTGTTTTCACTGAATTCACAGTTCCTGTGATGGCAAAAAAGGCCAACACCCGGTATGGATTGTTTTAACTGATCCGACAGTTGGTATCTTTCGATTAGCGCCGGTTTAAGAAAGAAATGCGCCTGATGCAAAAGAAAGCGGCCTTTATTGTCAGGCTTTTTAAGGAGTTCTTCACTGGCTCCAGAAGAGGAAAGCAACTCGCAAAATAGTGTTAATTGAAAATATACGGCAATATAGAGGAGAAACCCTAATTGCTCCTTTGGGCATGTTCTTATAGATTCAGACACCACCCCTTTGTTCGAGAGTAATAGGGCATTGAGATTTATAGCCAGTTCTCCAAATTCACTAACCAGCCAGTCTCCAAAGTTTGCTCCAGAGGTTTTATAGCGATCATCTGCTCGCTTAAATACATCTCTTAATTTTGCCTTGAGTCCTCTGGCCAGGATACTTTTATCGATGAACTCGGTGTTCCAGAGCAAATTTTCTTTCACAAACTGAAACAGCAGCTCATCCGAATCAATACCCTGTTCAGAGCATTTCGTGACCCACCAGTTAAGTCGATCTTGTCCTTCAATGGATGTTGTAATACAACAAGGATCCGAGAGGATTGAATACCATTCAAGACTTGCATCAAGAACGAGAACCCGGCCTATTAATTCGGGCGGTAAATTTCGATTATAAAAAAGTCGCCTATGGTCAGGCGGTTTCATTGAGGGGAATAGTTTGTCCGAATACTCAATAACTAAGTTCGCCAGCTTGAGGCTTTCTTCTTCTACGTGTAGATCTGTAAGAAAGTTTAGATTTATCTTGTCCAGTATCTCAAGCAGCTCTTTTTGCTTATTATCCAGCAGCTGAATGTTCGCATTGCTTGCCAGTAGCACCCTGATTGAACCTAGGATTGAGGGTATTTTTTCAAGAGCCTGGTGGGTTTCCCAGCAGCCATCGATGATCAACGGCAACCGCAACTGCACAGCCTTCGAAGTAAATGCTTCTGCATCATCCAGTAAACGGAGGAGTCTTGAGTCTGCGTAATAGGTAACAGAAGTCTCCTCCCCCGGGATTCTTGATTGAGAAGGTGCACTTTTGATGTTTCTTCTCAAAAGCCCCGTGAAGTCACTGCCTGGTTGGTGTAATTTGTGAGACTTTCTTTCGTTTCCAACTGTAGGGCTTACTTCGTTCCTGGATTGATTTTGGCTACGGGCTGTAGAAGGGGTTACCCAGGAAAGTTTACGGACGGCATCCATACCTGAATCATCCATTTATATCTTAATACAGTTTTAAATCAGAGTTCATTTCGACACCAAAGTTCATTTTAAAACGTGCTTGTTAGATTTCATAACCACAGATATTTCTGAGATTGTACGTTCAATCAGTTTGTTCCAGGATCGGCTTCATGGAATGGGTGTTGGGCGGATGGTTTTCAATCATTAATTAGACACCATTAATCAAACAACTGAATCAATGGATGTCCTTAGAATATGCTAAAAATATAAACAGAGTTGACCTTTTCAGAGCCGTCTAAGCCCAGGGGGCATCAGACCAGTCACCGCAATAACAAAAGCCGAAAGGCAGCACGTCTTGCTTATCATCGTAAGAGTTCTGCCCTGTGCAATACATTAGCCACCCGGCCTCTTTGAGTTCCTTCATTTTCATTCGCAGGTAAACATAGCCCTGACCAATAGCTTGTAAGGAATCCATACCATGGCTGTATGCCGGCTCAAAGAACCCATTTATCAGGATACGGCACCGGTGATCGCCATTCGAGGAAAGTGGATCCAACTCTGGCAGCTCCAAAGTCACCGTTATTAACTTTTCGTCATACCCTGCGACAGTTTTCCTGCGAGCCATGAACTCTGCTTCTGCTATCACCATTTATTCTTTCCTCTTCTTTAAATCTTGCTCTCGGTTTTTAATTGTTTCTGTCGCTGCAACTGTATGGCCATAGCCAAAACGCTGAAAGTTCTCACCTGCGACCCGCCCGGTAAAAAACAAATTACCGCAAAAAGCTTCCATCGTATGAGGGTTCAAACCTTCTACAATATCGGCTCTCAATGCTTCAGGTAGAAATGACAGGTCGGCCTCTGTTCCAGCCAGAATAGCTGTCATATGGAAAGCTTGCGGGCTTTCTTGTTGCGAAAAACGGCAAATACTCACTCCGCAGTTACCATCTTTAATAGCATCAAGGGTCCTGCCCTTCAGCTGAGTGTAAAGATTCGGCTCGAGTTCGGGTTTCTCGACAACATCCAGATAATGAAAATGTGTAGCAAAATCTCTAGGCCTGTCCTTCATCGCTGTCAGCACCCTATAGGATGAGTTCGGCTCCTGGTCTCGAATCAAATGAGTAACATGAATCTTCTTTCTCCAGGCCTCGTTCACGACATCAACTGCCGACAACCCTCGCCCAACAACCAGTATCTGACTGCCTGATGGTAGTGTTTCCAAACGCTCTCTCGCCGCTCTTGAGTTATGCACAACAGACTGAAGGTTCCTTTCGCCCACCAGCCCCAAAGTTCTCTCATGAGTTTTGCCTGTCGCCACCACAAGGTTACTGCATAGAAACGCTTCAGAAGTTCCCCTTGTCTGATTAACAACCACTACCTGCCAGAGCCCGTTATCTTCCCGCTCAATCTGGGACACCCAATGATTGAAGTGCAAACGCTCAGCTGGGAGGTGTTGATGAGCATATTTCCGATAAAACTCACACAAGGCGAAGGCGTTGGTTCTGGTGCACTTAACGCCCTCCAATAAATGGGTGTCCTTGATTGAAGGGTTTAGTCTGGAGGCCCAATCCGGCATGGAGGCATCCGGCATGCTCATCCATTCGTAGGGGCTTACGGTGAGCTGTTGTGGGTGAAATTGGTTCCAGCTGCCTCCGGGAGGGTTGTTTGAAAACAGTAACCAATCGACTTTACGATCTGGGTTATTGCGCCAGGCCAGGCAGGGTTCCTCTCCCTCTGCTCCGTAGCTGAAACGATCAAACCAGCGGCCTGCGATGGTTTTTCCTCGGCTTCGAATATCGGAAACATCCTTCAGTGGCTCTTCATAAATCCGTGCTTCCTGAGTCAGATGGCGGTGAGCATCCACACGACAACAAGTGCGGTTATGAACAAACTCCATACCTTCCAGCTGCCGGGCAGCCAACAGCCCTACCGGGCCACTGCCAATAACTACTGTTGACACCACCTGGCCCTGCGATTGTTGAGGCTGAGACTGATGCCCTGCCGATGCAATCATCGTCGGTTCCAATCTATTCATTAAACGCCCCCCCATTGAGGCTCTACGATAAGGCCCATTTCTTCGGCTTTTTCTTGAAAACCTTCGCTTATCTGCCGCCGTACTCGTATTAGCACTTGCCCCCGAAGATAAACTCAAACAATAACGCACTGCCTTCTGAACACGTATTTCCCGACCTGCGAGAATCTGGTTCGAAAACACACGATGAATTTCTAAAATCCTGCGCGACTCTTAATCCTGCTTATCAGGGTTTACGCTATCTGGATTAATACCCAATCTGTTAGCAAACTCCTTTGGCTTATTTTTCAGCGCCTTAGCCATATTCAGTAGCTTAAGGTTATTCCTACTATCCGCCATCAAATCATCCAGTGGAGTAGGCGGCACCATTTTCATATGAGCAGGGAACTCCGCCAATGTCTCTTCATCCTGCAACAGCTTCAGAGCTAACCATAGGTGACCTGTTTCATAATCGGCACTTTTTCTCACCAGTTCGTCGGCCAGCCTGTAAAGGCAGTCTTCTTCTGCTCCTCTCTGGCAATACCGACCAAAACACCCTGCTGTATGTTACTTCTCATCAAATTGGTCTTATTCGAAAGTTAGTTCCTTTCTTTTCAAAGAAGTTCAGGAGAAAGATAAGAAAAGAGACATCGCAGGGTAAATACATCTAACAGGGCAGTCAGGGACAGAATCTGAATCTGGGACACCCATTGATTGAATCGCTTCAATCAATGGGTGTCCCAGATTAACTATGGGTGTCCCAGATTAATTTTTTATCTTCGATAAGGTACGGTTCGTCTACTTTTCCTGTTCGAACTTGAGCGGCTGCACCTTTTGGCCACCACAGTCAAACAGTACCTCTCCGCATCACGAACCTGTGCGACTTCATCTCCAACAGAGTTTTTCATAAAAGCATGGTGAATTTCTACAATCCTTCGTAAGTCTGCTCCCGGCGCTTTGGGCTTGGTATCGAATAGCTCGACATCCAGCTGGTTGGCAAAATTCTTGGGATATTTCTTTAACGATTCAGCCAGTCTCAGCTGCTCAAGGTTATACCCACTGAATTCGGTCAGGTCCTTCAGAAGAATACTTGGCTCTACTTTCATGTAATCTGGCAATTCCGCCAGACTCCCGTCATCCTGTAACCTTTGTAATGCCAACCATAAATGACCTGTCTCATAGTCAATATCCACAGACATCAGCTTATCAGCCAACAGGCACATACACTGGCTTGGGTCAGAGCCTCTATATTCAATACTGTGCAGTGTCTTACAGGGAATACCCAGCGTCAGCCCCAGTAAAAACCAGTTATGGGGCGGTAACTGAATGAAATGCGCCCTGGTCAAAGGTAATGAAACGGGCTGTTGTCCAGTCGCAAACACTGGAGGCTCAGGAAGGTAGGGCACATTAAGCAGCTGTCGCTCTCCTTTTATTATCCCTTTCAGTTCAGGTTTCTTTTTTCTGAGATCGCTCAACAATCTCTGTTCACCACTCTGCTTCAAGGCATAAACCAGATTCCTCCCAGTCAGAAGACCTTTTCTATCTGCCAGAAACGCAATAGCGTACTGCCAGTCGCAATTCCGTTGAGAAACATGCAGAGCCATTTCGCAATCAGAAATCCCAAGATGATAACCAACGTTCCGTATCTGTGCGTCCGTCAAAGCATGCTCCCTGAATGCCGTGTAAAGAGTTCTCAAGTCACAATGTTCTTCTGCAGTATCTCCCTGAACCATACTGCTAATCAGTCTGGCTTTATGCCTGCAATCCAGAGGCCTTTTGTAAAGCAGCTTCACCAGATCGTTGACCGTTTCCACCTGAAGATCCTTAAAGGCTCTGTTCAGCACATCAAACATTGAAAACGCATTATCCCGGTCATTAACATCCAGAGCCGCGGCTATAACCCTGCGATCCAATCCCATATTTGATACGTAAAAATTGAGATCTCGAAAACTGACGGCCTGATTCAAAGCTTCGGCCTTACGACTAGAATAAACCGCAAAATCTGCAACTCGCGGCTGCTCTGTCAATCCCCAGGCTCTAGCCAGAAAACCCGCAGTTTCTCCCAGTTCATAATTGTTCATAGCGTTATAGAGTTTTCTGACGGTCAGCTGCCCACGCTCTTTTATGGCATGAAACAAAGCGATACGTTTCTCAACACTCGGAGTTGCACTATACAAAATTTCATTTACACACTCCGGAGGAACCCCCAGCTCGACAGCTACATCAACATAATCATTGATAGCTAAAAGACCGCGATTTGAAAAAAACAGAGCCACCTCTAGAACCGAGAGCGGCCTGTCCGGGTTACCATCAGCACTTTTCTCACAATCTGGCAACAGGCCACTTTCAAGAGAGAAACCCAGCCGATCTGCGGTACCTTGTGCTTTACTCTTGTTCTCCATCGCAAACAAGAAAGATGCTAACAGTTCCTTTGTAAGAGGACCTTTAAGATTGATATTCTCCAGAATGCATTCCATACATAATGTTCTGCCACTATGTCTGGATGTAATCCTGCGTATCTCGTCCTTTGAAAGTCCACCCAGTAATCCAAAGCCTGTAATGCTGTAATAGCTAAGTCCAGAGATTAAAGACATAGCATCTGCCACCGTTATCACAGTGCCAGAAGACTGCGGAGCGGCTACCTGAGAAGAAGAAGGTGCCACCTGACGAGTTGCCTTAGAGGTATGACACTTAATCTGTCGCAGATCAATACGCTTAGAATCTGGTTCAGGAAGGCTACATTCGTAGGCACCTGGACGCTTTCTCGCCAGCCTGTTTTCAAGTGACGGCCTTTCTTCAGCTTCAGCTTCAAACTCTTCTGAAACGTTCCAACCCAAACAGTCTTGAAAGCTGACAAATATACTATTCAACATGATCTGCTCCCTCAAATCGACGTTGTTATTCGAAAGTTAATACCTTTTTACAGGAAAAAGTTCAGGGGCAGCGGATGACGCGAGCAGTTCCATGGAAAGCATGGCTAACAGGGCTGTCAAAAAGTACCTCAATCCAGGACACCCATTGATTGAGATGCTACAAACAATGCAAACAATGGGTGTCCCAGATTTATATCGTTACACAGCGGCGCTTGCCGGCTTGTGATAAGGAACAAATCTGCGGCTCTTTCTGCTTTCCCTGCTCCTGTTTTTTCCCCCGATTCCTTTTAACTCGTTGATACAATTTCTTTCGGCGCTCTGAATCTGCTCAAGAGCAACGCCGCTATGCCCCAGACAGGTATTTTGAATCTCTAAAACCCAGCGCAACTCTGTCTCAGGGCCCTCGAAACTTACATCATTAGCGTCGATACCCAACTGACGGGCAAACGGTTTTGGACATTCCTTCATAGAACTGGCTATTCTCAACAGCTCAAGGTTATTCCGGCTATGCTCCGTCAGTCCGTCAAATTGTGTCGATGGTTCCACTTTCATATCTGCAGGGAACTCCGCCAATGTCTCTTTGTCCTGCAAATACTCTAGAGCCTTCCATATATGTCCGGTTTCATACTGTGATTCACTTTGCACCAGCTTGTCAGCCAGCAAATAGAGACAGGTTTCTGCATTACAGCCTCCAAGGGCATTCAGAGCCTCAATTTCAATAGACTTGAGCTCAGTGAAACATACACCTAATGCCAACCCCAGCGACAACCAGTTATGGGGTGGCAACTTAATAAGTTGTTCCTTAGAGACAGGATGAGAGCAAGGCTCCACCGCAGCAGTATCCGGAATGAAAGGCAAGTCGAGTTGTTGCCGTTCACCACTAATAGCTTCCACCTCAGGGTACCGATCCCGCAGCGACTTCAAAAGCGTAGATTCACCGCTCTGCCGCAATGCATAAACCAGGTTCTGTACCGTCAACAATCCTTTCTGTTCAGCCAGCATCAAAACGCCGCGTAGCCAATTCTTATCGTGCCGGAAACTATGGAAAACCAGTTCACGAGAACCCAGACCCAAATGATGACCAATCGCCCTCAGCCGATCAAATGGAATCATGTTCGTTAAAGAATATACATAATGGGAATTAAGATGTTTTTCCTCGTCCTTCCCCTGAGCCAGATCTGCAACCTTCCGAGCTGCACGCCAGTGATTTAATGGTCTTTGATAAAGCAACTTCACAAGATCATTCACCGTAACCAGTTCAGAATTTTGCCGTGCGACCAGAAGTATTTGGAAAACCGGAAATAACGTTTCATCACTAACAGTGTTCAGCGCAGCTGCTAACACTTTTGGATCCACCGACCGGTTAGCCAGAAAGTAATAGGCATCCCTAAAGCTCAGTCCCTGATAGAGCCCCTCACAATTTCGATCCGAATCACGGGTAAAATCCGTCTCCCGCTCCTGCTTTTTCAGCCCCCAGGCTTCGCCCAGAGCTCCAGCAAGATCCGTCTGGCGAGTATGAACCAAACCATTATAAAGTTTTCTGGCTGTTAACAGCCCACTGCCTCTAAGAGCAGTCAACAGATCCACAGTTTTTGCAGTGTGTGTTGCACCGTTTTGCAGACATCCTTTCGCAATACTCTCGTTGAGCCCCAACTCCACAGCCAGAGCAAGACTCTGATCAGCCAAAGTGTTGCCCCGCCTCACAAAAAACAGTGCCACCTCAAGAACTGAGAGCAGCCTGTCCGGGTTACCATCAGCACTTTTCTCACAATCTGGCAGCAAGTCATTTTCAATTGAGAACCCCATTTCTTCAGCAATTCTCTTAGCTTCTGGCTTACAGGTCATCACAATCAAAAAGGATGTAATCAGCTCTGCTGTCAGGGGGCTGGTTGAACTGATCTTCTCCAGAACAGCTCTCATTTGCTCTTTCTCATCATGCTGATCTTGCTGAATTCTGGATATTTCTTCCTGCGACAGCCCTCCTAACAGGCCAAAGCTGTTACTAAAGACATGCACCGTTCCCGGGATTAACGACATTGCTTTATCCACCGTAACGGGCGTTCTTGAAGCCTCGGCACTACAGCGAGCATGAACCTGTGGGATTGCCTGTGAAACTGTAACTTGTGGAGCTGTGACTTGTGGAGCTGTGGGCTGAGGTGCAACAGTGTTGAGGCCTGTCTGATGAGACATTGATTGCTGCGCTTGAGAAGCAACTTTTTTAGAGGATTGTATTACATCTGTTTTCTGCCTAAGCAGCGGAACTGCACTTTGAGGAGGAACTGCAGCTATAGTCCGTTGCCTGGACTGTGGAGGTTCGCCCACATCTTCATGGCTGTCACTGGGGCGCTTTCCTAATAGCATCTCTTTTGACTGCCATCTCGGGGAAATCTCTCTTAGAAAAGAAGCGCCTTGAGAAGAAGGCAATAGAGAAGGGACTTCCTCAAGAGGACCCCCTTCAGATGAATCCAAATTAAGGAACGTTCTAAAAGGGTTATAAATTCCACTAAAACAATCAAACATAATTCTCTCCCTAGAATTGGTGTTAGTTGAAAATTAGTGTCTTTCTGCAGAAGGAAGTTCCGTCGGAATGGAAAAAACGAACATCCCCTTGATAAGTATCACTAACATAGCTGTCTGGGAGATATATCAAGAAAAACAAATCTTGATTTTGTCAGTATGCCTAACCCCTTATCCTGTTATCAAGGGAACAATAACCACCGTTGCTTCTCTGAATGAATAGCTTGTTAAAAGAGAAGATTATTTTATTCATTCTCAAAATCCTGGAAGCCAAAACATCTAAAAAACACCCATCAATTTATTTAACACTATTAGTTTTAGGGTTCACTTTTTCAAAAAGCGGCTGAATTCAAGTAATAAGTGCATTCGACTTTAACGATAATTTTGTGTGTTTAAACTTCAGCTCACCTCATTCGCTTAATATGGCATCGGGGGTAATAGAGATACTTCTGTCAAACAAGAGAAACGAAAACGGTGGTTTTATCAGAATGAATGAGCTGGGAAATGAGAACTCAGCCTGCAGAATGTATTTTTCAGGAGACTGTGAAAGGCTCATGGAAGAGGAGTATGGAGAAGGAGGTTTTCAATGTACGTTCAAGGCTGTGGGCAAAAGAATCTATGCCGCCGTAATGAAAACAAAACTGGTTACTGCCAATGTCACCCTGACCTGGTCCATCAACAAAAAATCCGGGAAAATGTCCATTCACGATGAGTTCAGTGCCGAACCGGTAGTGCTCACCCTCCAACCGAAGCACCGCACTACAGATACGAATGTCGAGACGAATGAATCACTCATGGTTCTATAGCTGGCGCTCTTATAGGTTGCTGTTTTGAGGTTCTTTCCATGAGACGCGTGGCAGTACGAAATAGACCAGCGGTCATGGAAAGGTAGTAACAAAAAAGAATCAGTTGCATTCGCAATATCAAATACTCCCAAATATATATAACTTAAAAAAACATTAACTTAATGCATACACTAAGGCTAAAGGATGTCAGATTAACATCACCAAAAAACCATCAAATCAATCGCATTCTGTCAAGACAGTTCATTAAGGAAATGTGAATCGACACATATTGATTTAAATCAACCTCACCATAACCATTCGGCAATACCATCGAATCGACAGATAAAAACACAATCCTCAGCTGTTTACTTCAACACACACTTTGCCTGCTGTTTCTTTGGAACTCTTTAAAGAATGAAAAAAACAACACTGCTGTTTTCTGCGGCGCTCCTCTCATCAGCCCTTGTTCCATCGGGAGCTAGCTGGGGGGGCGTTATACCCAGCGATGGCTCCAATATTGCCATACCAGAGCAATTAACCTCAGAAGTTAAAATTAAAGCTGCCTATAACGGTGAGAACATCTTCTGGCATTTTGAATGGCCCACAGAAGCTCCCAACTACTACCACGACATGCTCGTTTACCAGGATGGTAAATGGGTAAGGCGCGACAAAAGCGGCATAGGTTCAAAAGATATCTACGAAGACCGTATGACCATGATGGTCTCTGGCGGACAGGTAGCAGGTTTCGCCCAGCAGGGTTGTTATATGGCCTGCCACGCAGAGCTGCGCTTTATGAACGGAGAGCCTGCCAAGGGCGATATGGAAGCCGTTTTTGGCAACGCTGAAGTTAAAAAATATGTCCTGGAAAGCCGCCAGGGCGAGAACTGGTACGACGCCCCCTGGGACAAGCTGAAAAGCGAAGATGAGCTGGCCAGCCTGTACAAAGCCGGCACTTTTCTGGATGAATGGCAGTGGCGCGCACACCGTGGCGGGCCTATAGGCTATGTCGATAACGAAAGCTGGTTTGCGACCCGCTCCGGCACATCAGGCAAAGGCGCTTTCAGCACTAACTGGGACAACGAAACAGACCAGCCCAGGTATATGCTTGATGCAGAGAAACACGGCTCTCCGGCTCTGCGCCTCGAAAAACTGCTGAACAAAGAATATGGCCTGAACGACACCTATTACCTTGAAACTGCAGAATCCGTGCCTTTTGACCCCAGTCACAAGTGGCAGAATGGTGATGCTATTCCTCGCCGTGCCCTGGCTCCCGGTCACGGCGCCCGTTCCGCCATCACCAGCAAGAGCACCTATGAAGACGGACACTGGAAAGTGCAGATGAAGCGCAAGATGGACACTGGTTTTGACGACCACCATAGCTTCACAGCAGGGCGCACCTACGATGCGACCTTTGCCGTTCATGCTAATAGCACAGGTACCCGCTGGCACTATATCTCTCACCCCCAGAAAATCGGTGTGGGTGTGAATGCAGACATCAAAGCCCATCACTTTGAAGGTGAACAGCCAGACTGGAGTAAAATAGAGCCCGTCACATTGCCACTCTGGTACCCCGGCCAGGTGACATGGGAATGGCTGACCAGCGACAGCCACCCTGGTGCGAATAACATCATCAAGGACAACAAGAGCTGCGCCAGCTGCCACGGTGACTCAGTACTCTCTGTTGAGAAACTGGCCCGTGCTTCTGCAAGCCAGGAGCTGCGCTCCGCCAACATTGGCTCTGCCAACCTTTTCCTGACCTTCCTGACCAGCCTGCTTGTTCTGGTCGGCGGAACCTTTGCCGTACTGAGCATGACCCGGAGGAACAAGTAATGGGACATTACGCTGAGATTTCCCACTTGATCAGTGGCGGTGGTGCAGTTGGTATTATGCTGCTGGCCGTAGTGGCCTTTGGCATTCGCCTGTTTGGGGCGGGTATGTGCTCAAATGTGCAGAAGCTGAACACCGTCGTACTGTTTCTATCAACGGCGGGTTTTATCACCGCACTGACAGCCGCACTGACTGGTTACTTTGGCACATGGCATAGCGATGCAGTGCTCACCAATATTGTTGGTTACAACAAGGTTGTCTGCAGCCTTATTGCTCTGACCGCCTGGGGTATGTTCCTTGTTGTCGGCTTCCTGAGAGGTGCTGAAATCTGGCAACAAGGGCTATTGCGCATCTGGGCCATGACACTGGTGGGCAGCGGTGTTTTCTTCGCTATTCTTCTGGGCAGTCTTGGAGGTATTGCGACCACAAAAGGCACTCTGCTGGAGCCACTTTACGCTCTGGTAAACCCTTATCAGCAGGTTGGAGCCGGTATTCTGCTGATAGTACCGGTGGTTATGTTGATTGCAGCATTGATAGATCGAAACATGCCTGAAAAGGTGTAACCGGAGAAGTAGGCCACTGTCGCACAGCTCGCCCTTTGAGCTGTACGACAAGGAATTACTATTCCGGCTTGGGGCCAGACTTGGGATCGAGCTTAAGGTCAGACCCGGGTTCAGCCCCAAACTTGACCTCATCCTTAGACTCCACCTCCACTCTGGCTTTAGACTTCTCTACAGGCCTCGCTTCATCCGGCAAATCACACAAACCTCGCAGAAGCGTGATATGTATATAGTTGCAGCTTCCGAGTATTTCCGGACGATTGGCTAACTCACCAAGAGTGCATTCCAATTGACGAATATCATCCCGTACACTGTCTTGCAAACCCACCTTACTGGCTCGAAAACACAGGTCTGCCAAACTCACCTTGACGGCCTCCCGGAATTGTTTAACCAATTCCCAGGCCGCAAACGTCATACCACCTTCCTCCAATAGAAGGCGGGGCATGCCTATCGCTATACCGGCTGCACCATCTCCCTCACCCAGCAGCTCTACCATCTCTTCAACCGCCTTATCATCAATACTCTGCTGCCCGGATAAAGGTGGTTTGGCGGCTTTGCGCAGCAGGCTCATTATCATGCTTTTATCTTCATGAGAGATGTTATGGAACCGGCTGAGTTCTTCAATAAGGGTGTGGTAGTAGATTGTTGAAGGGCGACTGAGTGTATCTTCTTCACAATGCTTAAGAACCTCCATCAGTACTTCTGCGACAAGCTCTCTTACCTTATCAATGTGAGGCACGTGTTCACGAGAGATAAGCTGGTAATTCAACATTTCCAGGTTAGGCACAAGGGTTTGAGCCAGGCAGGTCACTGCCGCGTCTCCTTTCTGGGAGCGTATGCTGCCCAAGGTGCTCTCCACAGTGCTTCGAAATAAACCGACCAGACCTTTACGCGCTCTGGCTGGCATGATTCGCCAATAACGTTTGAAGTAATCAACAACCTGATCAAGCTTCTTTTCATTAGAAAGGCCTGGGTTTGTAAAAGCCCACACAGGCGTCACACCTTCAGGGTTCACTATATTGAACGCAGCAGGCCTGTTTACCTTTTTGAGCTGCGAATAAGCCTCTTCTTTTTGAACCCGCATCATTTCCTTCGACCCAACGAGAAGAGGTTCGGTTTTCACCATACCCAAAGCCAGACTGCGAAACAGCCGCGATAAATATCCCTTAACAGGAATACCCTGAATCCTGGATACCAGGCGCGTAACATGATGTTCATAAGCCGCGTAGGTCGCACGGTCTCTGGATTTTTGGGGATGATAATAAGGAACCGTCTGCCGTAGAGCCTTGACCACCAGACCATTGTGCAAAGCCCGAACACCGGGAATATACTTCGGTTTCGGCGCACTCTTCAGCGCAGCCTGCTTATCGTCTGAAGGGGCACGCACAGGATAACGGCGACGGGGAGTGGCGCGCTCACGCCGGATATAGGGTGTTGCCATAACGTTCTCTCACTGACCTCTCTCTTACATACATTAAGCGGGTGGCCAGCCTGCCCCGAAAGGTCGTGCGAGTCAGTAACCTGCAGGTTATGTTATCTGCCTGCAAACCTGCAATTTAACGGTTTGAAAACCCAGCTCATCCTGTTTCATTTCAAGCCCATGATAAAATGCAAGGTTCAGTTGCCGCCCCATTCCATGAAGAGCAGGTTCTTTAGCAAAATAAGACACCAGTTCGTGAAATGCCTTATCGCTTCTTTTCTGGAGTAAAGATTGCTCGAGAGCGTCGAGTATTATTATTGCCTTTGCACCACCTGAAATGGTGCCGGGACTCATGACCTGATTCCTGGTTTCTGAATCTAAAACACTATGAGCATAAAGCTCACTGGCAAGGTGTGATGCACTGACATAAAGATTCTCTGCCAGGCTTTCCTTTTTGCTCTTAATAATTGATGAAGCCAGTTCGCCTCTTGTTACTATCGGTATTTTATTCAACGCCGTACGACCATCTGCAGTCGTCATCCATCTATCGACGGGGGCAACTCCCTGGGCTTCAGGGAGGGCGATGACCGTCAATATCTGGCTTTATCCGGTAACTCACAGATGCCCCGCAGAAGTTCCAGTAGTGTGACATTATTGATTCCAATGACTGGCTGACATTCAGCTAAAGCCCCAAGATTACGGTCTAACTGCCGAACCTCCTGACGTACACTGTCCTGCAGACCTGTATCACTGGCACTAAGGCACAAGTCAGCCACCACAACACGGATAGCCTCACGAAACTGCTCAACTAAAGCCCAGGCTTCCAAAGTTATACCTCCCTCATCCTTCAGAAGATGGGGCAGACACGCCTCCAATGCCCGCAAACCTTCCCCCTGGGCCAGCAGCGCCTTAACTTCACTGACCAACTGCTGATCCGCTTCTTTATCCTCAGGCAACGCAGATTTGGAAGCATTTTTTAGCATGCTCATCATAGTACTTTTGTCATCAAGGGTCAGGCAACGAAACCTGCAGCACTCTTCAATGAGTGACTGGTAATATATGGCCGCATGGCGACTCAACTCTCGGGGCCTGCACATCTCCAGAAACGACGTAATAACATCGACAGTTAGTAAATGTACATCCTGTTTATGTCGTATGAACTCGTGACTTTTCCGAACCTGATTAAACACTTCAATAACGGGAAAGTAAGTTCTGGTAAAACGGAGAAGCGCACCTTCACCGTGCAATGGCTGAATACTGGCCACCAGCCCGGGCAGTAATTTGAGTAATAAACCGCCCAGCCCATCACGTGCTTTAGGGGGCATTAGCCGCCAGTTACGCTGATAGTATTCAGTAATGAGGTCAAGCTTCTTCTCATCCGTCAGCGTCGGGTCTTTGAAAGCCCAGGTTGAAGAGGCATCGCCGGCAGCAACGACCATGAACGCATTTGGCCCGGCTGCCTGCTGAAGCGTCATCCCGGCATTACCTTTCAGCCACGCCAGATGATCACGCTCCTGACCGGATAAGGGTTCAAACTTCAATAAACCAAGAGTAAGACTACGAAATACCGAAGATAAATACCCTCGAACAGGAATAGCTTCCACTGCAGAAAACAGTTCGGAGATGTGATGCGCATAAGCCGCATAGACTTCGGGTTTTTTCTTTTTAATAGGATGACAGTAAGCAACTGTCTGCCTGAGGGCCTGAGCAATACGCCCCTGAAATAGAGCCTCACGGCCAGGAATAGTTTCTGGTTGTTGCGATCCTCCAGAGGCGGTCTGCACTGTCGACAAACGACCTGCATGAGGAACCGGCTGACAGCACTGCGATACGTCCATAGCTCTGCTCACAAAAAACGATTTACGAATCAGGCAGGCTGCACCAAAAATTTCTATGAGTCAGTAACCAGAAAGTTCTGTTTGCTGACTTCCTGCCCTTTCATCAGACATTGCTATATGCAGATTAACTTAAATGAGGCGGCAAATGCGTTGATTACCACTAAGGGCAGGGTTAAAAAAGTACATCATGTCAGAGCGATTAGTGGCAAATAATTCATGATATCTTTTACAGAACACTTCTTCACTTGGCTCGAGAAGAACTTCTACGGAAGGTGCAACGCCTTCTTTCCAGGCGGGTAGATCAATACCATGCGATCGACACAAAATGCTAATTATCATCTCAGCAATCCCCCCACTACCTCTGTTATCAGGTGCAAGATGAACATACCACCAGTGTATTTTTGGTATAACGGTTAAATCTCCCTGTATAGCTTCGTTAATTAACTGGCCAATGTGATCCATGACCTGATCAATGTTTCCTGGAGCAGTATGAAGCCAAACCGCCGATTCTTTTCTTATCCCTGACCCTGCCCCTGAAACATAATTATCTGGCCCAGGCCCAAACCAATAGTTTAAATTTTGGTCATCAAAGAAAGGACTGAATACATATTGAGTTAATTCAATCTTTACTCCCTTAATAGCTCCTAAAACGAGTCCATATCTAAAATCATCATCAAAAGGGTGAAATACATTCCCCATCCATTTTCGTGTATGATCACTACACTTGTTAGCAAAACAATCATCGTATTGAATATTTATCGCCCTATCTAACGCATACCCATATTTGTTTTTGTTTTTATGAATAAATGTCCAGGCGGATTCCGTTCGTTTCTGTCCAAAGAGCTCTTTGTATTTATTTCCTCGTAATTCAGCAATGTCAGATCTTGCATTAGCACAGTGCTGCACTAACTCTCTACTTCCAATTTTTTCAGACTCTAACTTTCTTGTACCACTGACGACTGCTTTTTCAAATTCAAAATCCCAAACATCCGGGTTACCATAAGTATCACACCACTCTTCTACCGGGCGTTGCGCTATATGCTTCCCCCGGTAGCGGGCATATTCCTCCCTCGGAATTTTGAATTCCATAGAACATGAAGCCTCACCAGAGCTGGCTATAGAATCAGAACATCTCTCCTCCCCTGAGACGTTCAACGTCCTTCCTGAGATCATTCCTGATTACCCATTAACCTTTAATTATTGTTTCTGACCCCGGCCTTTATCCGGCAACTTACTTATACCTCGCAGCAGCGTCAGTAGCGTAAAGTTACCAAGCCCAATAACTGCTGAAGGTTCCATGAAACCACCAAGATTGGTCAGCAACTGGCGAATCTCACCTCGAACGTTTTCCCTCAAACCTAATTCACTGGCACCCAGGCACAAATCTGCAACCACGACACGAATAGCCTTACGAAACTGCTCGATTAAGTTAAATGTTTCCGGGGTCATACCACCCTCTTCCTGTATAAGACAGGGTTTAGCAATATCCATGGCTAATGCGCCTTCCCCTTGAGCCAGCAGCCTCTTTACTTCGCAAACCAGCTTTTTTTCGGCCTCTTCCTGCCCCGGAAAAGCGGGTTTGGCAGCTTTGTATAACAGACCTGTCAAGGTTGTTTTGTCATCTTTAATCATGAAGTGAAACCTGGCGCACTCTTCAATCAATGACTTGTAATACACTGTCGTAGTACGACTCATTTCCCCTGGCGGTTGCGATGCTAAAAATTCTTTCATGATGTTTGCAATGAGCGTACTGACTCTGTTCCTGTCGTGTATGAACGTTTGGGTACGCACATCATGATTCAGCACGGGAAGAACAGGATAAAGAGTCTGAACAAATCGGGTAATTGCTTCCTTGCCCTGAAAATTGCCGATATCATGCAACAGCACATCCACCTCTCTACGTAATAAACAGGTGAGGCCTATACGCGCCTTAAGGGGCATCACGCGCCAGTAGCTATTGTGGAAATAAGTAATACATTCAAGTCTCTGTTTATGGGAGAGTCTCGTGTCTGAAAACATCCAAACAGGTGTGCTGCCACGGGCATTCTTAACCGCGAATACATCCTCCGATCTGCCCTCTTTGAGAAGTTCGTCCAGCGCCTCTTCCCTCTGCGTCTGCATCCGCCCTTGAGCCAAAGGTGACAAAACCGGCAAAGCCTCAGTATTCAACATACTGATAGCGATAGATCGAAAGACTAAAGACAGCCGCTCAGTATCAGGCATCATCTGAATAGCAGCTACCAGCCCGGCAACATGGCGACCATAGACGTCATAGACCACACGGTTATCGGTTTTATAGGGGGTGAGATAAGGCACTGTTTGCCGCAATGCTTCACGAACACGCCCATAAAACATTGCTTCACGACCAGGAATATTCCCGGGTTGCCATACAGGCCTGGGAGGGCCGAATGGACAGCGTCGTCTCGATAATGAATCCATAACTCTACTCACTAACCTCTTTACTGAAAACATTAGGCAGGAAGCGAGACTGTCTGGAAAATGAGAGTAAATCAGTAACGGAACGGTTATCGGTTGACTGAGCGCCCTTCACCAGGTTTCCCGGTGAATGATCTGGTTGATATTGCCCCTGGGTAACCAGCCTTTCTTCTCCAGATCCGGCTGTTCTGCAAACCCAGACACATAGCCAAGGCACAGGTACGCCACAATATCTTTATTGTCAGGAATATTAAGTGTGTCCCTTAATACCTCATCATGGAGGATACTGACCCAGCCAAGACCAATATTCTCAGCGCGTGCCGCCAGCCACATGTTCTGAATGGCACAGACGGTACTGTAGAGATCCATCTCCGGTTTGATGGTACGCCCTATTACCGTGGGGCCATTGCGCTCACGGTCACAGGTGACACAAATACCTAAAGGCGCTTCCAGTATTCCTTCTAACTTGAAGCTCAGGTACTGCTCTCGCTTCTCCGGTGAGAACTGGCGGGCAGATTCTTCCCGAGCCACGGCGTAGCCGTCTTTAATCGCTTGTCTGGTTTTTTTATTGGTGACGAGAACAAAGTCCCATGGCTGCATAAAACCGACACTCGGTGCATGGTGCCCGGCCCTTAAAATGCGCTCCAGAACATCTTCCGGAACAGGGTCTGGCAAGAAGTTCTCCCGAACATCTCTTCGCGCAAACAGCACTTTATAGAGAGCATCTCTTTCTACTTCATTTATGTGCACCCAAAACACTCCACAACAGTAAGACTGGCTTTGAAAAGCGGCAGTTTAACAGGGGAGTTATGATGGTGTCTTGGCTGACAAAATGGACCATTATGCTCTGCAATGGTCTATAGAACCCCCCCCCCCCCCGAACCTGCAGCAGCCTTAAGTAAAGCTTGTTGAGAAGGGTTTAAACGGGTTGAAAAGGATTTAACAATGGCTTGAGAAGGATTTAATAATGGACAATGGGACAATGAATAGTTTGGAGGTTCTTCATGTTACGACTTTAGAAGCCAGTCAGCACTCCAATACTACAACTACGCATTCAGCAACAGCGAAATCAGCAGCACAAGCTGGCGACAGAGCTTTTCAAACCTCTCACACTCCCCTTCTACCAGCAAAAGAATCGAGAGACGCTGCGAATCCAGCTATTCAGAGCCGAGATATTCTATACGTTAAAAATGTAACGCCACTCGTTACTAATCAACAGTACGCAGATGTAGAGTGCCTTATCGCCAAAACCCTGAGCCTTTTAAATGCTGAGGGATACCTGTACATGGCTGCAGTAAGAAAACTGAAAGAAGAACTAAAAAAAATGCCTGGGCACCGGTGGACTCAGGAAAGAATACAACAGAGTCACAACATGGTGTATATGCCTGCCCTGCAGCTTGTCCCTATGAGTGAAAGGTCAAAAGCTCTGTGCGAAAGTTTTTTAGTTCATGATCCAGAGAATCTCGAGCACATTCCGGCTGAACATATATCAGCAGGCAGGCTATTAGAAATCTACCGCACAATGCCCCCTTTTAACGGCTTCGTCGAAGAGTTTAAAAGAAGCTACTACAATAGCCACATGGGGGGAGTGGGGCCACAAAACAACTGGAATGTCTTTTCCTGGTTATACGCATTAAAGCAGGCACCCTGTGCGCCAGGAAAATACGATTCCCGCCCCTTTACAAGGAGCGCAGAACTGCTGCACCGTTACGACCCAACAATAAAATTACGCCCTAATGTGGCTATGCCTGGTTTAAAAAAAGCGCTGCACTCAGGCCTGGATTTCCAATTACCCAGACAAAATCTGGGGCGCTGTCTCGAAGAACATATCGACAACCACGCCCAAACGAACAAGCCGGAAAACATAGAAATACGAAGAGAGCTGCCCGGGCAATGTCTGGTCCATGGTGGCCGTTCTTTCTCAACCTTTCAAAGCACAGCCTCTCAAAATACTGCCCAACGGATCTACTTCAAGTTCCAGTGTCAGGGGGAGTCATGGCAGGACTTTATTCGGGAACAGGCCGTTCATGAGTTTGCGCAGCAACATCAAAGCGAACTGGGGCTACAAAGTGAGATACCCCGCCCTGGTAGCTTATTCCTTATTGAAAAGACAGCGATTCCCCCTGCTCTACTTCAATCGTTAACGACACCTTTGCACTACCAGATGATCAATGGTCAGGAATGGGTAAGCGGCTATGACTACTTTGCCTCGGAAGACTATAAAAAATATGCATCGAAAAAAGCTACCGATGCAGAAGGCAAGGCCGCTGAATCTGGTCTGCTAAAGGCTGCCTTTGACCTTGGAGTATGGAGTAGCCTTGGTGTCTGCATACCAGCACTTTGAATATCTTCCATTGCTTCGACAAATGTAATTATGAAAACCGCTGGAACCTGTTTCAAAGTCTGGTGAAAGGCTCCTTAGACATGTGTAAAGGGTACCTGGAGCATAATGCTCTTCCTGGAAACATTGACGACTGGATCGCGTCCACGGATAAGCCGGATTTTGGCTACTCCGGACTAAGAGACATAGGAGATCTGGAGATGTATGGGCGAATCCTCTCCTTCGGCCAGCCCGGTCTGACAACACGGTATCTGCAAAAGGGTGCGATGATGAACACCCTCGCCAACAATCTGTTTGCCATTATGCTGATCTATGCTCGCCTGCATAGATCAGATATCGAATTTCACTATCAAAACCCGCAGGCTGTTGAGGATGTGAGTCGTTTTCTGGAACAGACATGTGAGCAGTTACTTACAGGTCTTTTTACAAAGAACAAGTCACTCAAAAACTATTTTGATAATGAGAGCGAGTACAAAGAATGGCGAAGAATCACGGCCAGGGAATTAATGTACTGGAGTCGGGACAGAGACGACTTCAGTGCTTGTGGTGACCTGAAGAGAGTCAGGGCATTGTCTCCTGAACTCTACGACATAAGTTCCGAGATTGACGAAAAATTATGTTTAAACAGTCTTGGAATGTTGGGTCTAAGTTATAGAGAGCCGCAGGTTCATTTAATCGAAGGGCTGACACTCCTGTGTGAAAAAGTGGCATTAGAGCTGTATTAAGCCTTGATCAAAGTCAGTTGGTGGTTATATTTATATAGTCAGCAGCACCGGCTATCCTTTAGAATCACTAAAAATACCCACCTGGTTCCCTCTGCCAGCAGTCATCTCTACAGACCGCGTATTAAATTGAGATTTTCGGATGAAAAGCAGTATCCGCTTACGTGCCCTTGAAAAGAAAGATCTTCGCTTTGTTCACTCCCTGAACAACAACCGCAGCATAATGTCCTACTGGTTTGAAGAGCCCTATGAGTCTTTCGATGAACTGGAAGACCTTTACAGAAAACACATCCATGACAATACAGAGCGTCGCTTTGTTGCCGAGTTCACGCCAAAACATAGCACCACCCCCGAATCCATAGGTCTGGTAGAACTGATTGAGATTGACTACGTCCATCGCAAGGCGGAGTTTCAAATTATCATCGCACCAGGCTACCAGGGAAAGGGGCATGCCAGAGGCCTGATCAAACTGGCACTGGACTATGCGTTCACCATCCTGAACCTGAATAAAGTCTACCTTGTGGTGGCGGTGGAGAATGAAAAGGCCATCCATCTCTATCGTGAAACGGACTTTATTGAAGAAGGCAGGCATGTTCAGGAGTATTTCACCAACGGGAAATACTGCGATGTGCTGCGCATGTATATTTTGCAGTGTGGCTACCTTAAAAATACTGGTACCAGGGCTTAAGCGATTACTGTGCACACAAGGAAAATCACAATCCTGTGTTTTCCCTGTTCTCCCACTGCACTGAAGAAATCAATTTTCACTGTGAAGTTGTTTGATTGATAAATAGAAGTTTATTGGTATCGAAATTCAGGCTGTCAGCTTTGTCTACCAGCCTTTTAATAACTTTTTTTGGCAATGTGGGTTCACGAGAAAGTATCCACAAGAAGGATTTATTAGGTCCGGAGACAAGAGAGTATTCATAACCTTCCTTGTCCAAATCCAAAATGACATAAGAACCATAGAAAGGGCCGAAGAACGAAACTTTCATATGACCCGTATCTGGTGACTCAACAAAGTAGGCTACCCCTGTGGCTTCCTGCCATTTGCCTTTACTCGGTGAATAACCCCGATTAACAACCTTTATGCCACCGTCATCGCGCATCGTATACTCAGCAGTAACCTGCTCAAGCCCGCGCTCAAAGGAGTGATCAAAGCGGGCAAACTCGTACCACTTACCCAGATAGCGCTCTGCATCAAAATTATTGATCGGAGCAGCACCTTTCGGAACACCCACACACCCGGTAAGAAAAATGACCAGGAAGATAAAGAAAGGCTTTTTCATTGAGCTCCTGAACGATCAAAATATAAAAGATGAATACATTCACACCTTACTCATTCCCCTTCTTTCCCCAACCTTTGGTATCACGCTGAGAGTCCCAGTAAGCCCATACCCCTGACAATAAGAAAAAACCAGAAAAGAGCAACCCCGATTTAACCCCTAATTTCCATACTGAAACTGCCACTATAACCACCACAATAATCAGCAGCACAATGGCAATGGTATTTAACTTGAGGGGTTTATTCAGTTTGCTAGGAAGTGGATTTTTTATCAATCGTCGATGACTTGCCATTTTTGTTCTCGTATTTCCATCACCCATAACTATAACTGTTTCGACGAAATGACCGCCATCCACCCCATCACCTTATACCCTTGGTACTGATCTGATATTATCAGCCGCAGCTAGCGCCCTGCGGGGCTATAGCCACAATACGATATATACAACGAAATACAAAATCTGAAGGTGTACGCATGTCTCAGCTGAACATGATTGTGAAGATCAAAGCCAAAGAAGACACTCTCGAGCAACTGAAAGCCGCCGCTCTGAAAGCTGTCGCTGCAACCCGTGAAGAAAGCGGCTGCATCACCTACACCTTCCACCAGGACCTGAAGGAGCCTACCACCTTGTTCGTCTACGAAGTTTACGCCGACAAGGGCGCATTCAAAGCCCACGCTACTTCAGCCCATATGGCCGAATACATCGAAACCACCAAAGGCATGGCTGAGTCTGTTGAAATGCATAAGGTTGCACCATTGAGCTAACCGCTCTTCAACACGTGGCCTAACGGCAAAGTCATTTTCAGACAGCTATTAGGTACCCGGTCACATGAAAACAACTATTTCTGACTCAATCTCCAGAACACTCAGCCGTGCCGCAGCTGAACAGCCTGTTTATTCGCCAGAAATAAATGTTTCCACATGGCCGGGCACTTACCCCAATAGTGAAAGCTCTGCGCTGGCTTTGCCACATCTGTAAAACAACCAAATGTTTGATCGCAGCATTGCGTTCTTTTCCTGCTCCGTCTGCGAATTGAAGCAGCCATCAGGGTTTGTCAGGAGTTCTTACCCATTAGTTAGATGAAATCAATGTTTAGCAATTGAAAAACAGTACAATCGAATGTCGTATCTCATAGCTAAGTTCCCGGCCATGTGGAAACAACTATTTCTGGCCAATAAACAGGTTGCTCAGCGGGGTTGCAGCGCAGGGAGCATAGCCCGTTATGTGACTGAAGCTGCGGAACTGCTGAGTGTCCTGGAGATTGAGTCAGAAATAGTTGTTTTCATGTGACCGGGCACTTATGTAAAAACTAACCGAGATACACCAGTTATGAAAATTCGACACTTTATAGCGTACATATTTCTGATTTATGCAACGCAGTCATCAGCTGAGCCCACGCTCAACTTTTATGGGAAATGGAAACTTCAATTCAATAAATCTTTCAAGGCATACGAACTTGAAATCGTACCTGGCTTTATAATACGACAAGAGCAGATAACCTATAACGATAAAGGAGAAGAAATCAAACAATCAATCGATGGATACTGGGGATATTATAACATTAAAACCGATCACACTAACGGCGATAAAACACATCCTATAACAACCAAGGGCATATGGTTTATTGATATTAAACAACAAGAGAAAGAACTAACAATGCTAACCCTAACAAAGCAAAAAACATTTAATCAGACACGTTTTCTATCAGACATAATAGAAAAAGAAACATATTGGACTATTTACTTCAGGCCTATTTTAGAAAAAGACAAATTTAGATTTTATTTAAGAACCATTGAGCATGAAAAAATATTATTTTCTGGCAGGGCCAAAAGGGTTAAACAAAACAATAGACATCAAGAACTATAACTACCTGAAAAAAACTCTTGATAGTGAGGTAAAGAGAAAGTATGCACATAGAATTGACAGGAAAAACTAACCGCCTACAGAGCCATCAAACGAAAAGTTATGGTATTGAAAGCAGTAGATCGTCAAAAAACAGGGCATTGGTGTGAGCGTTTTAAAAGGAAAACCTTCAGACAAAGTAGAAACCCCTAGACTTATGGTTAAAAGTGGAAAGATTCATTTTAATCTCGACTTATCTCCAGGAGGGAGCAGAGCGGTCACTGCAAAGTGCCAAAAACACATACCTGATTTAGAAGGCAAGCTATATAACGAGGTAACAGAAATTGAAAAAAAAAGCACAATCGAATGTCATATTTCATAGCCATGTGAAAATTAACCGAGATACACTAATCATGAAAATCCGACACTTTATTACGTTTATATTGCTTATTTATTCAACACAAGCTTTAGCTAACCCCATGCAAGGCTTTTATGGGAAATGGGCACTTAAAATCGAAAGGCCTTTCAAGATCAAGACATACGAACTTGAAATCATACCTGAGGATAAAATATTACAAACGAAGACAACTATTAACGATGGAGAGGTAACAATCAAAAAAACAACCACAGAGTATTGGGGAAAGTACAAAATCAAACGTTATTACACTGTCGACAATGAAAAATATCACGAAACATTCAACGGTGTATGGTTTATTGACCCCCTCAAAAGAGGGGATGCATTCACAAAGCTTATACTGACAAAGCATAAAAGAATTGAAGATGTAGGGTTTACATTAGAGGTACCAAAAAAAGAAAGACACTGGATCATTTTATTCAAGCCAGGCATACACAAAAACAACATTAAATTTTTTATATTACCCTTTGATAATGACAAATTAATATATACTGTCAGAGGTAAAAGGATTGAACAAATTGAACAAAAAGATGAACAAAAAGATGAACAAAAAAATAGACATCTAGAGCTATAACTGCCTAACAAAACTCTTGATAGTGAGGTAAAGAGAAAACATGCATATAGAATCGACAGGAATAACTAACCGCCTACAAAGCCATCAAGCGGAAAGTTATGAATTTGAAAATAGTAGAACGTCAAAAAAAAAGGGCGCAGAGGTAAGAATCTTAGAAGGAAAGCCTTCAGAAAGAGTAATAAAACCTCGACTTTTTATTAGAAGTGGAGAGATTCACTTCAATCGCGACTTATCTCCAGGTGGGATCAGAGCGGTCACTCCAAAGTGCAAAAAATACATACCTGATGTAGAAGGCAAGCTATATAACGAGGTATCTATAGCACTAACAAAAGGGATTAGATTTGTAACCTGTCTGATTGACTTAAACCCACACGACAGTTTCACCTTAATGAATGCACTTATACTTATTGAATTTTGTAATACGCACTCGATCCCAATAATTAAATTCTCTCTTGAAAGTGATGTAGCCGGAGGCTATAAATTTCCAAAATCAGTAAGGATGCAATTAACACCGACAACAAAAAATATTATAAAGCCAACCTATTCCATTTTTTCAACTCCAGACACGCATGAGGTTTTAAAAGACTTTATACCAGACGCTCTTATTTTCTCAGGCGCATACGGAGATGTTTGCATTCACGCCTCATCGCAAGGTTATGATGAAACATACTCCAGTGCATTACTGTATGGTGCAGAATTTGGGGCAACTCAATATGGGTTCCCCGTGTACATACACCCGAACCTGATTACCGGAGAACTGGTTAAAGCCCCTGATAATGATCTCTTATTTTGTTTCTCACGCCTGAAATAAAAGGAGTTTGATCGTTATCTATCACAGATTAACTAACAAAGGAGAGGAAGGAGGAGTGCCTGTTCACTGCACCCCTCAGAGGTTTTGCCTTGCCCCTTCTTAGACAAGGCAGATAAAACACAGTTTACTGCTTCACTACCTTACGCTCGTAACTCAGGCGCTTGGCAGCATCCAGAGTCAGCATTTGCATGAACGCTTTGGTTTCATAGTCATTACCAACAGGTGCACCCTCACCGCTGCTACCCCCACCAAAAACAGTGGTAGGAACCTTACGCTTGGCATAGGCTTCCGCCCACAGCTGCTGGATTTTCACTTCCGCATCCAGCTTTTGAGCCAGAGCATTATCCGCCTGTAGAATCACTTTCTTCTGATAAGCCTCAGCGTCAGCGAGGGTTCTCTGGGTTTGCGCTTCAATGATCGCTTTTTCCAGATTGATTTGTGATGTCTCTTTCTGAATCAGAGCTTCGGCTTTCAGTTTTTCTGCACCAGTAATCGCCAACTGCTTTTCAGTTTCAGCTTCTGTTGTCTTTTGGATTTGCTCAACCTTGGCCTGAGCCTGACGCTCAGCGACTTCTCTTTCACCACGGGCAATGGCCAGCAGACGCTGTTCTTCTTCCTGAACACGCTGTTCTCTCGCAATGGCGCGGTCGGCAGATGCCTTTTGTTTCAGCTGCATACGTTCAATGAACTTCTGGTTAGGCTTCATATCGGTAACAAGCGCTGACACAATCGTAATGCCGTAGTCAGTGAAGCGCTGAATCTTACGCATAGGCTGGCCTGTAGAATCTAAAACCTTTTTCACAACGAAAATTGTTTTGGAGTCTTCACCAAATTCTTCCTGATCAGTACCCAATGATGCGTTGGCGGAACCAACGGGGGACTTAGTGGACTGAACAGCTACCTCTTCGCGCTTAACCAGATAAATACCACTGTTCATCTGGTTTTCAAATTCAGAGTTAAACTCGGTACGACCACCTGCATAATATTCCTCGGCAGCCATCAGCGAAGCATTGGCCTGCAATGTTTCTTTGAATGCTGGCATCAAGGCTGTACGCAAAAGATTTTCAGGGGATCGATATTCATGAGCAAGCTTTAGAAATGCTTCTTCATCCGTAGGGATGGCAAAGCGCACAGTCGCTTCTGCATGGGCATCTACCTGATCCAGAAACATAATACTGAGCGGCGGCAGGCTGGCTGACGCGTTGTCTGAATCTTTCTCGGAATTGATGGTTTTGGAACCATAACCTGAATTGAAGTCCGATGACGCCTGAACCGTCATAGCTCGCTTCCAGGCATTGTAACGACCGAAGGGATAAAACTTGTACCCGATTTCAGTCACAACAGTTTCATTACCTGTCACGGTGCGTACATGGTAGATATACCCTGGCTCAGCGTAAAAAAATGATTGTGAAAAGACGTATAAAACAACCAGTGCAGCTACACCGATTAGCAGACCTTTTATGGCCTTCGTAGCATCAATTTTAGATATAACTTCTTTATCCATAATACAAACTTCCATTTCATTATTTTTGTTGGTTTTTTTACAAACTTTCATCACACCCTGGAAAATCCGCCACCGCTGCTATCGAGGCATATATGACGAGACCTTCTATGACGAGACCTTCTATGACGAGACTTACCTATGACGGTGCATAGTTACAAATTTGTTGGGTACTTTCTACAAAAGACAGGAGATATTACCTTCCTGCAGAATTAGCACTACAGATTGAAAGTCATATTTTACAGCTCTTGCTGTATCCGTATGGGTCTTTGACCAGTCTAATTGCAGCCTTTTGGCTAATAAAAGCCCAGACACCCTCTCTCTGATCTCCTGCCGGCTCCTTTATCATTTGTTATTTCAGCTTTCCAGCTTGTCATAGAGGCACTTTAATTTTCGATCTAACATTTTCTGAAATATTTAAATATGCGACTAATACAATGCTGAAAAAATCAACAATATTCATCATATTAGCAATTATCACTTCAACGACAGTCAATGCCGACACTAAAATTATTATTGGAAAAATGTTCAATGGCATTGTTGAGCGGGGCATCATTATCAGCGGGAATCATTCTGAAAAATTATCAGAAACCCTAAAAAAGAAATACCAAAAGACTTGTATTGATAGAAATCACAAACCGACGTATTCATCTTCACTACCCTCAATGAGACTCAAAGAAGAAATTATGAAAAGTAAATCCTTCGAATACGATGTGAGAAAATCAGGACATTCCTGTTATTTTTCAGATGCAGGCCAGTCTGCACCTCATATTATTGAGTCATATAGCCTCGCAAATATTGACAGGCTTATATGGTATTACACAAAAATCCGCTTACCACTGGAGTTAATTAAGGCAAAGGCACCTGAGCATTATGTCTATGAGCAAATGAACAATGACTTTAAGCAAAAATGCCCAGTCATGAACTCATATAGTGAAACACCTCTAAACGCTTTGAATGACCCGGTATCAATGTTTCCTTTAGTCATTCATCTTGGCGAGGAAATGGAAAGCATCATCAAAAATGAAAACAACTCAACTGATCTTTCATTAGAGACAAATATCCATAAGTATAAATACATTCACCTGGCCAGCCCACACTCAAGAGCAAATATAGAAAATAACAACAAAGGGCTAAACCAATTCCCTTTTAAACCTAATAAATCGGAAGCTATTGAGAAGAGTTATTTACAGCGTTACTTTCACTCTGTCACAACAATAATCCCTAAGGGTTTCGTCGCTGAGCCACGCCCACCGGTACCAACCACAAAATACGTAAACCCAGGGTTACTGTTCGTTAGAAATCCTAAACCATGGGCTAATAGCGAGGTCGCTTCTGAGGAGGAGCGAAAGGAATGGCTTGGCTACTACGAAAAGCTCAAGACACTCATGGATGACAGCCTGAAGGGAGAATCAAATGAGCCTACACCTTACCTGCTGGGGTTCGTTGACCAGAATCGAACACAACAGTTCATCAACAACAAAGGGTTTCATGACCTGGCGCTCTATGGCGGAAATATTATGCATGGTACAGCGAGCCATGTATTACAACTGTTGCACCTTCAAGAGGCCGGAATGCCTTTTGCCGCAACGGAAAACATAACACCAGAATGCTGGTTGTGGAGTTTCGATAGAACCTTAAGCAGTACCTGGTACCTGGGATTTGGAATAGAGTTCAACAACCATGTTCACGCTTTTCATGACCTGCCATCTATCGCTGCTCCTGAAATGGTTCATAAAATGCTGACAGAGCGACTGGTTTCAAGAACTATTCAGTACATGATTGACCATGCTGACACAAATACCATGAAGCACTTTCAGAGGCATTGGCTTGGGTTGAAGAAAACACTATCAAACAAGGAGCTCCATAAGCTGAAGACAAGCGCCAGAGTGCTTGAAAATATTATCATTGCCGAACACATATCTGGCTGGACACATATTATTAGAAGCCAGCGTAATGCCATTATTATCAGCGACGCAGCAGCTACAGGCGTAGATTTCATTGACAGCTTCACCGCTGACTGGACACGGCTCAGAAAAACAAAAGAACTGGAAAAGATGGGATACAAAGCGGAGTCCAGCCCCGGAGATGGCGCTATATTCCATCGGAACAGTTATGAACCAGTCACCAGGCATAAGTCTTCGCAACTTATCGAATTATCTAAACACTGAGTTTTTAGATTATGCATACTTCAAAGAATCACAGGTACCCCGCTGTGTCAGGATAGTTGCCCCGCTCACTGATTGATCAATTATAAATGAGACAGCGGGTGGTAGAAGACTTGAGTGCCCTGGAGATTGAGTCAG
The DNA here is from genome assembly GCA_965221135.1 of Sansalvadorimonas sp. Lineage (GTDB taxonomy): Bacteria > Pseudomonadota > Gammaproteobacteria > Pseudomonadales > Endozoicomonadaceae > Sansalvadorimonas. The sequence continues at coordinate 818,425 of CBDCRZ010000100.1, read as the reverse complement.
AAATAGTTGTTTCATGTGACCGGATACTTAATCATCCAAAACATTATGAAGCGCTTTTCATTCATTTGTTTATTTTAACATTACCTGTCATGTAAGGAATATGTCGAAGATACCGTTTAATCTCTTACAACTCTCTAATGTTATCTTTCTGTTATGCTACACACAAAATACGCAGCATAGGATTGCAAGTGCATGATTTCATCTGCCACAACAAACACCGAAACAGGCTCATCAGCGATGAGTAGATTATCCGTACAAAATAGAAATAGCAGTATAACTCTACTCTTTATTAAGTTATTCGGTACTTGTTTGTTCTTTAGCTCTTCCCTTCATGCTTATGAACCAGATATTCACAGGCAGCTCTCTCATTTTTCCGTCTCAAAGGTGTTTAAATTATTATCTGTACCTGAACCTTACGACGGTTTTGCTGAATTGGCAGCCAGTGAAGATGCTGGTGAAGACACATCTCTTCGTTCAAGCCTCCAGCGCCCCACCAACTGGCATTTTTACAATCCACACAAAGAGCATCTGCAACAGAGTCGGTGGCTGGGTTTCATCACTATAAACCGTTCTATGACAAGGCTTGTAGAGCAACGACAGAAAGATCTTCTGCATACACTCAATCAACCGAATGTAACTTTTAGCGACTTTGCTACAAGGTTTGGTCGATCGATTCATTTTATCGAGGATGTCACCGTTCCCGCTCATGTAACACCCGTTTTTCATGGCCCCGCACTACCTGGCAATGTAAGCGGCCATAACTGGCCCACTATTATCCATGACGCTTTCGATGGTTACCCGGTCGATATGAATGAGCTTGAACGACAGTGGGAGGGCTTACTGGCTCAGCCACAACGTCTAAAGCAGCTATCGAATATCCATGAACTGCCTCATTTAACCCAAAGTCTTTTTCTTACAGGAACTACCGACCCTGTAAAAACAGATATTGACGTTAACCAGTCACCCGTTATGCACTGTGTTGATCTGGTTGCAAGAACAACACTAGCGAGAATCCCATCGCCTGAAAATACATCCAAAACTTATTGGAATGAAGATATAGGTAATGATTACTTTCAAGGATATGGAGCGTCTTTTGACGAGTTGAACAATAAAGAGCGTCGGGAGTTTGTTAATAAACAGCATTTTCTGGCAACAGTGGCTGTTGTCAGTTTAGGTATTCATTTATGGAACTCTGTACGCCAAAAGTAACATATGATATTACTGATTTGAGTTTATTAAAGTGAGGCCACGGTGCCAACCCGGCATAAACGAACACTATCTTTAATATGGGTTGGCAACTCCACAGAATAGGGCTGCTAACAGACAAAAGCATAATTTCACAAGGTAAAGTAGGGAAACTCACCACTGTTCCCCTTGTAAAGAACATCTATTTGAAAATACTCGTTTTACTTTTTTTCTACAGTTTTATTAGCTTCGTTTGATTTCTGAACAGGCTTACCTGCAGAAGACTTTTCAGAAGACTTTACCGCTTTTGTAACAGGCACTGGAACTTTCATTAGTGAAGAGCCTCCTGCTCGAACGGGTGTCAGGCCTTTTTTCCTGGCATCATTGGCCTCATCGATATCAAACCCGCTATCCTTCCAGCGCTTAGCCTCAGCAGCGGTATAAGATTCATTACTCCACTCCCTGGCTGACTCTAAATCAAAACCAGCTGTCTTCCACTCTTTCGTTTTTTCTGCGTTAAAGCCCTCACGGGACCAACTTTGAGCCTGCCCCGCACCGGCACCAATAGCTCTCCATTGCGAAATCTCACTTTCTGACATGCCTTCCCATGTAGGGTTGGAACTGCAACCAACAATTGTCAGGAAAGTTCCAAGCACTAAGCCTTTGACACATTTAGATCTCATCTTAGGTATTCTCTACATGATACGTTACTACTATCGAAGACATTTAGCAGCGCAGTCACATTAAGGTGAAGATAAACAAAGATCTACGTCTTTACCAACCACCGGCAAGACGTAACACATTGACAACATTAGCATAAGAAATTCAGTTCCCAGGAAAATAACCACATGCCTACCAACGTCAAAATTAGGGGTTCGGGGCTGGCCCTCTGTCAGCCAGCGCCGTAAATCTGTAAATGTTAGAACCCGGTTAGGCTCTCCGCTTTGTCATACTATGCCGCCCCATAGCCAAAACATTAGAGAATGCAGTGCCCCATGCAGACAGACTCGCCTTTGGTTGTTTAGCAGCCGCGATGCGTTGAATCTGTTTTTCATACCAGACAATATCCAGCCCCATCAGCTTGTCGATGATGGCAATGCCTGTTGATGGGCGCTTCAAGGTGAGTTGGAACTCACTATTCTTTATTGCCTGTTTGGGCATGTCGGGTACCAGGGCCAGTGGCCTCGCCAAACCGATCATATCGGTTGCCCCTGAATCCAGTGCTTCCTGCATACCCTGGGCAGAACGAAAACCTCCAGTGACCACCAGTGGTGTATCCACTAACCCACGTACCTGTTCTGCGTAGGTGAGAAAGTAAGCTTCACGTTTGCGAGTACTGTCTTTTACATTCTTTGTGGAGCCCATCATTGAAGGGTTTTCGTAGGAACCACCAGATACTTCTATCTGGTCGATACCGGCTTCAGACAATGCTTTCACCACTGCCATTGACTCATCTTCGGTAAAACCACCTTTCATAAAGTCCGCTGAGTTGAGTTTGATGCCGATAGGGAAGTCAGCACCCACTTCAGATCTTATCGCCTTATAGAGAGCCAGTACAAAGCGCATACGGTTTTCCAGAGAGCCACCCCACTGGTCAGTTCTCTGGTTATGTCGTGATGATAAAAACTGACTCACCAGATACCCGTGCGCACCATGAATCTGCACACCGGTAAAGCCGGTTTCTTTGGCAAGACGAGCGGCTGTAACAAAGCTTCCAATCAGTGCCTGAATTTCATCTTCGGTTAAAGCCCTTGGGGTGTTGAACACCTTGTCCAACCCATTACCAAGAGGAATGGCCGATGGCGCTACCGGTTCTGCACTTATATAACCTGGAATCTGTTTACCCGGATGATTCAGCTGTGCCCAAAAGTGCGCGCCATTCTCTGTAGCGGCAGCAGTCCAGGCTTGAAATGCAGACAAGTCACTTTGCTCATCCAACACTACATTTTTGGGCTCACCAAGGGCTGAGCGGTCAACCATAATATTGCCCGACACATTCAGGCCCACTCCGCCCTGAGCCCAGGCACGGTAAACCGTGGCAAGGCCGGGGCGGGGATTGGAGTCGTCATCTCCTAACTGTTCGCTCATGGCTGATTTAAAGAACCGATTTTTTATGGTTATTCCATTTTTCAGCGTCAATGGTGTATCAAGCGTTATATCTGTCATTATTGCCCCGATGAATTGGCTGACTATTGATTTCAATAATCCAATATTGAAAGTCACAACCTTGCAGACATTGGCAGGATACACGTCATACACCTCGTCAAAAACCATTGCATTCATTGTTTGCTGGTGTGCAAAAATCATGGAATGATAAGTACCCAGTCACAAGAAAACATAGTTTTCTGACTCAATCTCCAGGACACTCAGCCGTGCCGTAGCTCCAGTCACATGGCGGCTATGCTCCCTGCGCTGCAACTCAGCTGAGAACCCTGTTTATTGGCCAGAAATATGCGTTTCCACATGGCCGGTACTTAATATAAGCAGTCAGTATAAGGATATGACTTCGCCAGGAGGCGATACAATGAGTGACAAGGATAAGAAGTCCCAATCTCTTTTCCACAGACTGGGCGGCGAGCCCGCTGTGCTATTAGCCGTGAACACCTTCTACGACAAGGTGTCTAAAGACGCTGATGTCGGCCATTTCTTCACAGACCTTGATTTAGACGCTCTGGCTAAAAAGCAGGTGGCTTTTATGTCGATGGCCTTTGGTGGCCCTGTGGATAAGGATATACGCGGGTTACGGGAAGCCCACGCCAATTTGAACCTCACCCATCACCACTTTGATGTTGTGGCCACGCACTTGTCCAGCACCCTATCCGAGATTGGTGTACCCGCTGACCTTGAGAAAGAAGTGATGGCTATTGTCGAAACCACGCGCAGTGATGTGTTGAACCTCAAGTGAGTATTCGACGGCTTTGAATCCTGACAAACAGTTTGATTATGTTCTTGTGACCGGTGTTGGCCTCTATACCTTTGAAGAGTTTCAGAAGCTTTCTTTGCGGGAACAGGCCAAAATCGTTCTCAATAAATCCGCACAGTTCTTCTGTGAGGGTGACCCCATCCCAAAAAAAGATGCATTAGGTAACACAGTAAAGCCTGTTAACTCCTGATGAGAGAGGCATACCTTAGCCTCTCCATCACTCTTTTTTCTTACCTTTACCCGCCCTATGGCTGCTGACGGGTTGCAGCAATGGCAATTTCACGCAGGCAGACATTCTGGGGCATGTTGTAGGCAAACAGAATACTGTCAGCAATATCCTTCGCTGCCAGTGCGCCACCGATAGCCGTTTTCCAGTCTTCATAACCGGCGACAACCTCTTCAAACGTTGTGTGGTTCATCAGCTCGGTTTGTACAGCTCCGGGAGAGATAACTGTCACACGTACATTGTCGTCAGCCACTTCTTCACGCAGGGTTTCGCTCAGGCCGCGCACACCATATTTGGTGCCGCAGTAAGCCATATGGTTGGGGAATCCTTTTAAACCGGCAATAGAGCTGATGTTGTAAATGCTGCCACCCTTGCGGGCCCGCATCTTTCCGACCACCGCATGAATACCATACAGCACGCCTTTGAGGTTCACATCAATCATCGCATCCCACTCATCAGTGCTCTGCTTATCGGTAGCACCCAGCTGCATCAGGCCCGCATTGTTCACCAGGCAGTCTACCGGACCATAGGTTATCTCGGCTTCTTCGATAGCCGCTACTACCTGAGCCTTATTTGTCACATCCACCTTCCGACACATTGTATTGGGCAGGTTCAGCGCTTCCAGACGATCCAGTCGCCGGGCCAGCAGCAACAGCGGGTGACCTGCTTCACTGAACTGACTTGCGGTTTCTTCGCCGATGCCGGAGCTTGCGCCTGTGATGACAACTAATGGCTTAGACATGTGCTGACTCCTTACATTGTCTCTGATAGTAAGCTCTGTCTTGGCAGGCTAGTCCATCCTCAGAAAAACCGTCTCACAATATCCCCATAAGCCCGCCTTATAGCTTTATTTTGAGGGACATAAAGATGGGGCGAACCAGAAATCTCCGCATAGTTTCAGCGATTTCCTAACTTCATTGTAAGGAACCCGCCAAGCACAACACTGTCATAAGTATGAGCACTGATAGCTACCCAGAGTACGACTATGAAAAGTTTCCGCTTACAAAATTCTCCCATTAAGAGAAGCTGGCCTCAGAATCCACCTGGTACAGAAAAACTCTCCCCATCTTCGCCCCAAAGGCCAGGAATTAGCGTTGTAACAGGCAGGAATGAACTGGCAGGCAACGCAGATTTCAAAAAACGCCCCCTGCAAGAACACAGCATGGCCCGAAGCGATAAACAGACTGTAATGTCAGCTGCTCAACACCAATGCCCTGAGAGTTTGATAGACCCTCAGCTGGGAGAAAAGCACAAATTTAGAACAATGAGTCTGCAGGACAGTCAGCACCTTGAACGGCTTCGACGAATGCGTCACGAGCTTTTTCCTGATATGCCGAAGTATCAAACTTTAAATGAAATCAAAAAAGATCTGGATGATTTGTCGATGAGCATGGATGAATATTATAAAAATATACGCAAGTCTGACCCATTCTGGCATCATTCTCATAATAAGGAATCGCAAAAACAACACGAACGGTTAGAAGAAAAACAAAATTCTTTTTATAAAGTACGAATTGATCCTTTATCATTGAATTCTTTAACTGACCTCGAGACTGAACAGCAACATGAGTTTATGGCATTGTGTATAGATCATGGGTTTCACGAATTTCCAAAAAAGTTACTCCGAATACTTAGTAAAAAGACATTTATAAAATGGATTAAATTGATTTTACATACACCATATAATTCGCTAACACTCCGTAATCTAATACCTTATTGTCAAAAAGGCATTTGCGCTTTATTAGTGAAGCATTTGACGAATGATGATCTAAAAAAACTAACTCTATCGTTCGATCATTTCTATTTCATACAATACTGTAGAGATCAACCAGAACAAATAGAAGCACTAGCCCAGCTATTATATAAAAAATGGGAGTCACATCTTTTTTCAAGTAACTGTGAGGGTAGTTATTTAAGATGTCACACTTCACTTCTTTATTGCTGTATTATGATGATGAAGGATTCTCCTGACTCACTAATCCAATTCATTAACAATATAAGTACAACCGGTCAGTCCTATATAATGACTGCTGCAGCCTGTATAGGTAATAGTGAGCTTTACAAACTACTTGAAAACAATGCTATCAAACCTGCTTTTGATTCAGAGGGTAGATTTAGTGTACTAGATGTAGAATATAGTAAAGATTGTCTCCGTACATTAGGTTTTAACAAAAGTGAACAGTTGAGGCTGCTAAGCCAAATTCCTGATGAAGTTTTAACGCACGCTTCCCGTTCTCTTTTAACATGGGTACAGGAAACATATTGGCACTCTAAAAATAAGCACCTGAATTCATCTGTAGACTGGCGCCTGTTGTCTTTATTGGTGAATAAAGTGGAGACTCTGGATAGTATTTTCAGTGATGGGGTGCAATTGAAAGCAGACAGTCAGCATTCCCGGGTTTGGACATCAGCACAGTGCTGTTGTTTTTTGAATAGACCAGATGTCTGGAGCCAAACAACTAAAGGCAACTCCCTTTTTTTACAGACTGTGCTTCCCCTTGCCAAGGACCTGAACCTTAAGACTGAACAGGGGTTTATCCATTTCATCGAACGCTTGTTAGAGTGGTCCCCCCCATTGCCTGAACTCTGGAATCAAATCACTTGTTTTTTAGCGAATTATGATTTGTTTGCGACCAGGGTTATGCCAGAACCGAGGGTTGTGCGAGAATCGAGACCTGTAGATGAAACAATTAAACGAACAAGACCAGAGTGGATAAGTAAGCGTGGTGGAGTAAAGAATGCTTACGCCAAGGTATCAGAGGAAGCATCTCCATTGACGACAGGAAGTCATCCTGGTTTTGTCACACGGATGCATTCATTAAAACTATCTGAAACTCTTGAAGGCTATTTCAATGAGAACATCTGGTACAAATACAAACTTGTGGCGGGCTTCCTGCAACATGCCAGGCCATCACATGTATCTGCTCTACTGATTCACTGGCAGGCTGAACCAGCCAGCTCACAGGCAAGACAATGGCTGTTTAATCAGCAGTTGTATCCCAGCAATGCATTACATCATGAGCATATTAACTGTAACGTGCTGCTCAATGCTGCTATGAATCTACTACCGGACTCCCAAGCAGTATCCGGCTTCCCGAGTAACACTAGCCAGAGCCTGCCATCCAGGGGGGCACTTCCGGATATTGTCAAAACAACTGATCCAGATAAAGTTTTTGGCCGCACTTCAATGTGGATAGGCAAGGATCAAACAAGACATTATTTAAAAGTGCAGTCAAATTCTGAAAGCAATGAACAATTTCGCCTGCAATGCTGTCGGCAGAATTATATTTTCAAGCACAGCCACACTCTCGGGTTGAAAAGTACCATTGGTGAGCCAATGTGCGTCATAAATTCTGATGGTAAACTGGCATTGTATTATAAAATGCCCCCAGGCTGTGCCGGTGACGTTTATGCAACTGATCCGGAGCTTTCAGATATTGAGTTCCAAAATGCTCTTTCCTGGGCCGCCGGGGATGTCGGTAAACTTTGGGCTGCAGGCATTAACCCTCCGGATATTCTCAGTGCTTATCACAACAAAGAACAACACCGTAAGTATCAGTTCCTCGGTGAAATCACCAGTTGTACTGTAATAGGCCGTGTAGACTCCTGGCTGGAAGCCTGCAAATACCCAAATGTTGGGGCAACAGGTCTTCGAGATCATATGGATGCCAAACCAGCAAACCAGCTAAACCCTGAATATTTCTCTTCAAAACATCATTCAGAAATTACCCGTTTAATGTTGGATGGTGAAATACCAGCCGATTATAAACGTGTTCGTCTTCATGAACTGGCAAAAACAGCGTGGGGGCTGGCGCTCCTTTGTGGTCATCGTTATTGTCAGGTTTTAAAGAGTGGAAACGAAAAATCATTTAACTGGGAGGAGAATCTGTTTCAACCGCTGAGCCTCATGTTCAGCGAGGCTTTTGAAATGGATAAGGATGAGTGTTTTAAGCTTATGGAAGACAACGGCCTGCTAGTAAGATCAATACGGGAAATGAAATACTGGATGAATCAGCGCGAAGCACCATTCCTGAAAGATACTCTGGACCAGAAAATCCCCGGGGATGTTTATCCGGAGCTGCCAGCGGAGATGAAACCCAGCCCCCTGAGCGAAAATTATGCCAGTTTGTTGTCTGAACAATTATCACGCCCAGAGAAATCCCCTCATCTGGGAGTAATACCCAGTTGTAGAAACCCGCTTTTAGCCTTCAACACTCTGGTTGTGAAAATGCTGACGGCCGGGAGTCTTCAACTCTACAGTAGGCAGGATGAGCCTATGGATGTGGACTAAAGATGGTGTAAAAATGCAGGCCATTAAGAAGGCTTGAGTTAAGCAATAATGGCCTGCCAAAGAGCTGGACGCTTATTTACCGCGCTTACTGACCACCCAGATGCCACCAGGCAGACTTCACAGTATTCTTCATCAGCATGGTGATCGTCATGGGGCCAACACCGCCGGGAACAGGGGTGATTTTACCTGCAACCTTGCAGGCTGCTTCGTAATCCACATCACCACTGAGGATGGCCTTGCCGGTCTCTTCGTTCATACCGACACGGTTTACGCCTACGTCAATCACGGTTGCGCCGGGCTTGATCCACTCAGGCTTCACCAGACCAGGTACGCCAGCGGCAACAATCAGAATATCTGCACGCAGGCAGTGTGCGGCAAGGTCTTTAGTGCGGGTGTGCACCATGGTGACGGTGCTGTTGGCACCGGGGCCTTTCTGACCCATCATCACGGAGATAGGCTTACCCACAATATTGGAACGACCAACAACCACAACCTCTGCACCTGTGGTTTCAGTACCGGAGCGAACAATCATCTCCTGAATACCGGCCGGGGTGCAGGGCAGGTAACGCACCTGATCACCACCAATCACCATCTTTCCAAGATTCACCGGGTGGAAGCCGTCTACGTCTTTGTCCGGGTTAATAGCGGTGATCACGGCATCTTCATTAATATGTTTGGGCAGAGGCAGCTGCACCAGAATACCGTGGATCTCAGGGTCCTGATTGTACTTTTCGATCAGTGCCAGCAGGGCAGCTTCTGAGATGTCTTCAGGCTGGTTGTCCTGCACTTCATGGAAGCCCAGGTTCAGCGCTGTTTTTACCTTCAGGGAGACATAGCTGAGAGAGGCTGGGTTCTCACCCACCAGTATGGTCACCAGGCCTGGGCCCTTGCCATACTTCGCCTTCATTTCGGTGACTTCCTGCTCCAGCTCAGCAAGGATCTCCTTGCGCATCTTGCTGCCGCTGATGATCTCTGCACTCATCAATAGACTCCTGTTACTCAAAAAAGCACAGCTACCTGTCTGGGAGACATTCCGTCCTCCGGCAACAGGTCGCAATAAAGGTGGAGGTCAGTGTGCCACGCTTGTATGGCAAGTACAGAAGTTATCCGCTCTCTACGTTTTTTTCCTGCACAAATGCCTTTTTCTCTCGCAGCAGTGAGCGTATTGGAACGGTTTGATTGTGGATAATGAAAGAGAGGATTGGCAGCGGCTCATTATCCGCTGCCAAAACAGGCGAGATTACTTCAGAAGACGCAGGGCGAAAGGCACCTTGAAGTCTCCGCCTTTAGCAGTTTTTGCAGCTCCCATAATGCAGAAGACCAGATGACAAAGGCCAAGCAGTGGCATCAGCAGAAAGCCAATGGCTACCAGCATTAAAATTGTCGAAACGATATAAGCCAGCAGAACTGTGATTGACCAGTTCAAGGCTTCTTTGGCCTGGGATTCACTGTAAGCATCCTTCTTCAGAAGGAAGAAAACCAAACCAGGAATAAACCAAAAGAACAAGGTTCCAACCCAGATCAAAATCCCGAGATTTTTGGCATCCTGAGATACATCGGCAGATACTTCTTCTGGCTGTTCGCCTGTGGGCATGTCAGCTTGCATACGTCTCTTCCTTAAGTGCCATTAAAGGCCATTCTTGTTATTAAATTTATATAGCAAAAAGCCTGACCTTTGCGGTCAGGCTTTTAAGGTACACTAAACCAGGCAGGTTTCAAAAAAGAGACAGATTTACGTCACCGGTCACCAGGGTTGTGATTACTGTCTTAAGCGTTTGAGCACGACTTCATTGTCCAGGTGTTTTTGATAATCGGCATAGTCCATACCCACATCAAAAACATACTCGGTAACCAGCTTTCGTACACAGTTCACCAGTTTTTCAGCACTCCAGGGTTTTTCAAAGTAATTATCTATACCGGCAGTATTGATGGCATTGATAGTGTCGGAGTGTGTGGCCTGCCCGGTCAGCAGGATTTTGCGTGTGTAGGTAAAGCGCATGTCTGCTGCGACTTCGCTCAGCAGTTCAATCCCACTTTTATCTGGCATGACATGGTCGGATATCAGCACTGCAATCTTCTTACCCTCAACATCAAGTTCCTCCATCAGCTCAAAGGCTTCGTCGGCACTCTCACAGTCCTCAATATTCAGCCAGTTGGCCAGCGGCTGAAGATCCTGAAGAACAGCGCTTAACACTTCACGCTGGTCATCCACACAGATGATATTGAATTTATCCATTATTTTTCCATGCTGTTCGTTGTTTTACAGTTCAGCTTTATACGGAATATGGTTTTTTCACTGTCACTCTTTAATGCAATAGAGCCATCGTATCCGGCGACAATCCGCTTCACGATAGCCAGCCCCAACCCCAGGCCAAAAGACAACCCTGATTTTTTGGTAGTAAAATCAGGCTGAAACACTTTCCTCCGAATCGATTCGCTTATCTCCGGGCCATTGTTGGCAATCGTTATGTAAAACCACTCGTTGCTGTAGCGGGTGTGAATATCTATTTTCGGGTCTGCGGTGCCTTTGAGCGCATCGCAGGCATTGTTGAGAATATTGATCCACACCTGCATCAACTCAGTTTGGGAACCGATAAAGGGCGGTAACCCTTCCGATGTGAAGTTAACTTTTATGGGCCGCAGGTCTCCCTGCAGAAGAGCCTTTGCCTGCATGATACTGTCGTTTATGTACACAACTTCATCATGAGCAATCTCTGTACGGCCCAATTGCTTCACAGATTTCACAATACCCACTGTGTGTCGTGAAGCCAAGCCCAAATCGTAGAGATCTCGCCCCAGCTGCCAGGCTTCAATAGCCTCGTCAAAGTTGCTCAACCAGCCCTCTGCCACAGGACCTTCGGGAATGGCTCGGGCAAGTTTTCGAGACTGCTCCTTTGGAAGCCCATACTCCTCTTCCACTTCCCGACCTCGGGTACGCACCTCCCGCGAAGAGAGTATCTGCCCCTGTTTCAGCCCCTGTTCAAAAAAAGGTACCTGCTCCGGGGTTGCATGCTTCAGTAAGCGGGTCATCTCTGCTTCCAGACGACTGGCCTTGCTGCTGACCACACCCACAGCATTATTTAATTCATGGGCGATGCCGGCAGCCAGCTGACCAAGATTGGTCATCTGCTCCACTGTATACAGCTGCTGCAGAGCTTTCTCTTTCTCCAGTGCCGCACTCATGGCCCGCACCTGCCTATGCGACAACTCCCGCACAATAACCGGCATAAACTGAACATCGAGCGGGCCATACTGATCCTGTCCTTCGGCATCGGCACGCTCTATCCAGGCAAGCCTGCTGTCAGTCTGGGCAACCACAGTAGAAGACGCCGTCCATTTACCAGAGAAGAAACTGTGTACACCGACAAACGCACCTTCTGATGCCGACAGTACTTCAGTAGACTTTTTCTCTTCTTCACTGCCTTCGGAATAGAAGCCTGCCAGTTCTCCCGAACGCACATAATAAAGCCGTTCGTTCATCCCACCCTGTTCAATCAACACCTCACCGGACTTCAGGGTCACCTGCCGGGCTGGATCACTGAAATAACGCTCTATCAGCGTCTTTAGCTTTTCTCTGTCCATCTCTTTCCCTGCCTGTATGTTTCCCTGTCTATGCTCTAACCCAGAAAACCAGTGAGATTCAGTATCCACACCATAACAAAACTCAGTAGAGTACCAGCCACACCCAGTATCACTCCCACCCGCGCCATCTGGCTGCTTTGAAGGTGACCGGTGGCATGGGCCAACGCATTTGGCGGTGTGCTGATCGGCAGAGACATGCCCAGAGACGCGGCAAAGGTCACCACCAGAATCAATGTCACTTCCCCGCCCAGAGGAGTCAGTGACACCATCGAGGAACCCAGCGCCGCCATAATCGGCATAAGAAGGTTGGCGGTAGCGGTGTGGGACATAAAGTTTGCCATCAGCAGACACAGTGCCGCGGCTCCCAGCAAAACCACATAAGGCGAGAAGTCTCCGAACGGAATACTGTGCACCACAAGCTGCGCCAACCCGGTTTTATCCAGTGCTAACCCCAGCGCAATACCACCGGACACCAGCCAGAGCACATCCCATGAGATCTTCTTCAGATCTTCTTTATTAATAATGCCGGTAATGGAGAAAATTGCGACGGGAATCAAAGCGACAGTGAACGAGTTCATACCGTGGGCTGACCCCATCAGCCACAGAAGAATGGTCAAAGCAAAGGTGACATAAACGACCATCGCCTTCGGTGTTTTCAGGAAACGGCTCTTGATATTGATCTCTATTTTTTCCTGCTCGGAACCGTACATGGCATGAATCAGCAGCCATGCGGCCAGCATCATCACCACCACAAAAGGCACGGCAAAGATCATCCATTCGCCAAAGGTAATCAGGTTGTCTCCCACCAGATACTTCAGGGCAATGGCATTAGGCGGTGTGCCAATAGGAGTGCCGATACCGCCAATGTTCGCCGCCACAGGAATGCACAGGGCAAAAGCCACCCGCCCCGGATCATTCGGGGCCAGCACCGCAATAACCGGTGCGAGAATAGAGAGCATCATTACCGTGGTTGCCGTGTTCGACATAAACATCGAGAACACCGCAGTAATCAACATCAGCCCCAGCATCACATACCTGGGTTTCTGCCCGAACGGTGCCAGCAGCACCCGGGCCAGGTTCACATCCAGCCGGTACTTGGTCGCCGCCATCGCCAGAAAGAAGCCCCCGAGAAACAGCATAATTATCGGGCTGGCAAAGGTGGCCATTATCTCATTATGAGGCAGCAGTTCACCGAAATGACTGAGTCCGGCATCTTCCCGCAACAGGCCTATCCCTTTGTCTGAAACCAGTAACAGCTCCAGCACAATAATTACGACAGATGTTGCATAGATAGGAATAGGCTCAAACACCCAGCAGAGTGCAGCCAGAAAGAAAATTGCCACCACCCGCTGCTGGACAATGGTCATTCCCTCAAACGGAAAGGCAGACACGGGCAACAGTAATAACAGCAGTGGAACCATCAATGGAATGATGTACTTCAGATGCGGGCGCATAGAACAACGGACTCTACGGTATGAGCTTGAGCGCTACCGATGTGGCGACCGGTGCGCCAAAGTGATTTTTTATGACCGTAAAATTATGAAGGGAACCGGGTTCGTAATAGCTGTATCAAATCAACAAAAAGGCACATGACACGCCCTTAAACCTGCGCAATGACCATAGCTTGAATGAAAAACATTCAGGCTTCATAAATCCGTTCAAATATTGTCCTGCTTAAGCTTTAACCTGAACGTAACTATTCTACAAACCGCTACAAAACATCTTAAAACCGTCTACTTTTAGTGTGTGAAAAATGTTCATTCTTCAGTATCGAACACAGCCTCTGCATTAACGCCTGCCCCCTTCACCACCGTGCAGGTCATCCTGACCAGGCAGGAGCACATTCAGCTTAAACAGCAGGCCAACCAGTGGCATGCTATGTGGAAAGCGGCGTGTGACCGAGAGCAAAAAGCTCTGACCAAAAATTCCGGGCTCACGTTAAAGCATAAGGCTGCTACAGCAGCATTGAATGCCCAGATTGATGAACTGAAATCAGAGCTGGCGCACATGAAGCACCTGCTTTTTGGTCGCAAGTCTGAGAAAACCAGTGCCTCTTCCAAGAAAAGCGGCAATACAACTCGCCCACCTTCAAATCGTAAACGAGGCCGCCAGCCCGGGGTTCCCGGTAACGGGCGCAACCTTCACAACAATCTGCCTGTGGTTCATGAGCCAGTGGACCTGCCAGAGGAAGAGCAGCGTTGTGCAGCCTGTCATTTACCTTTCAGGCCATTTTTCAATAGCTCTGGTTGCGATGTGATTGAAGTTGAAGTCAAGGCTCACGTTCGTCGTTATCACCGAAGACACTATCAGAAAACTTGCCAGTGCCCGGAAACGCCCAATATCACTGTTGCACCACCTCCGCCAAGACTCATCAATAAAGGGAAGCTCGGGATTTCAGTATGGGGGGAGTTGTTACTGAATAAATACATACGGCATCCCCATAAACAGACAACTGGAGTCTTATAAAACACAGGGTCTGCACCTTTCACCAGCAACTATTTCCTTTGGGCAGGCCGCAATAACGCCTTTTTTCGAGCCTGTTGCTGATGCTATTCGGGAGTTCGTTGCCAAGAGTAATCAATGGCATGCCGATGAAACGCGGTGGATTGTCCGGGGGCATGAGAAAACTGGATCCCACAAGCACTGGCTCTGGGTATTTCTTTGCGACCAGGCGGTTTATTTCAGTATTGCTGACTCTCGCGCGGCTGTCGTACCCGAATCCGTCATAGGTGATGGGGCAGGTACGCTGGTATGCGATCGGTACCCGGCCTACAAGAAGCTCGCCAGTGATGCGGTTTCTATTGTTTTAGCTTTCTGTTGGGCTCACGTAAGACAGGATTTTATTGATGCTCAGCGTGGTGACCCTGAGGAAAAGTGGAGTGCCACCTGGGTGAGCAGGATTGGTCACTTATACCACCTGAACGACCAGCGCCTTAAAGTTCTGGACGACCCTGAGCAGTTTTCAGCTCGACAACTGAAACTTGAGCGTCAGGTAGAGCAGATGGCAACCCAGAGGGATCAGGAACTCAAACGCCCAAAACTGCCAGTCAGAGCAAAAAAGGTGCTCGAAAGCCTGCAGAATCATTGGGAAGGATTGACCCGTTTTGTCACTCATCCCGGTATCCCTATGGATAACAACGCTGCAGAACAAGCCATTCGCACAGGAGTGCCTGGCAGGAAGAATTACTATGGCTCTGGCAGCGACTGGAGTGCTGATATAGCCGCATTTCTATTCAGTATTTTCATGACACTTAAGCTTTGGGGTATTAACCCAAAAATCTGGCTGAATTCCTATCTTGAGGCATGTGCAGCAAATGGCAGGAAACCGCCTGAAGATATCTCCCCCTGTTTGCCTTGGTTAATGAGTGAGGAGATGCTTTGTAAAATGCGTAGCCATGATCCTCCAAAAGCATAACCGGACAGGAAAAATCATTGCCTGAAATGGTGGCGTTCAGGTGGTTGGTAGAAAGGTTACCAGGCTGGCAAGTCATTCACTCTCAGGCCTTCATACTGGCTACTCATTTCTTGTTCGTCCATTGCATTTATCACCCGATCAACAAACGTTCCAAGGCCTGCGACCGAGTCAGTCTCAACATAGGAAATACGTAGCACCTCAAACCCCAGGCTTTTGAGTATGTGATCTATCAAACGGTCTCGCGCTCTTCTTTTTCCAGATTCTTTTGCAAGAAGAAGCTCATCGTTTTCCATTGTGTCATCCTGAATATAATGATGGGGGCCATCGACCTCTATACACAAGGTTTTACCCACCAGAATATCAACTGGGAACCCTTCAATATTCACTTCCATAACAATATTTTGGTTTGGCAAAGCATTTTTAACAGCCTGGAACACTCTGTTTTGTAATGCTGAGACTTTCACCTTTTTTTCAGGAGCAGAAAGAGCAGGAGACACATCAATTTCCAGGTTAGAAATGCCTGCCCAGTAAATATATGAAAATCTGTCTTGCCAGTGATGTGAAAGAAGGTCCCTGATATTTTCCCTATCCATTAGCGGCTTAACAAAGATATCGAAACGGGGTGTATCAGGATCATCCTTGACGAGCGGATTTTGTTTTGCACATAAATCCAGAACGGCCAGGTTCCATAAGAATTCGCCGACGCTCTGCTGTAGAGGGCCGCCTGTGTCAATAAAACCAGTCATATCACAAAGACGTTTAACCAGGAAATAGCCAAGCTTCAGCTGGTCGTCTGACAGAGATAAACGGCACAAAGCGTCAAGGGCCATAATGATATCCTGTTCAGTCGGCGATATGTTCATAATGGCTTGAATCGAAGCTTGAACAACATCCTCCCCTATGACGTGTGAGCAATGAGACATCCCACTGGCCACCATGGCCAGAGACTGGGCCGACCACTCACTGGTGTCGGTCAAATCACGGCTTCCCACCTCTTTGGCCAGCGCCTTCCGGGACGTGTCGGCGTCGTCACCCGCCACCTGCCTCAGGCCATTGGTCACCATGGCCAGATGCTGAGCTGACCACTCTTTGGTGTCGGTCAAATCACGCCTCCCCACCTCTTTGGCCAGCGCCTTCCGGGTCGTGTCGGCGTCGTCCCCCGTCACCGGGCTCAGGCCATTGGTCACCATGGCCAGATCTTGCGCTAACCAGCACTTAAGGTCTCCGGCAAGGGCACGCCTCCCCACCTCTTTGGCCAGCGCCTTCCGGGTCGTGTCGGCGTCGTCCCCCGCTACCTGACTCAGGCCATTGGTCACCATGGCCAGAGGCTGGGCCGACCACTCTTTGGTGTCAGTCAAATCACGGCTTCCCACCTCTTTGGCCAGCGCCTTCCGGGTCGTGTCGGCGTCGTCCCCCGCCATCTGGCTCAGGCCATTGGTCACCATGGCCAGCTCTTGCGCTATCCAGCCCTTAAGGCCTCCGGCAAGGGCACAGCTCCCCACCTCTTTGGCCAGCGCCTTCCGGGTCGTGTCGGCGTCGTCCCCCGTCACCTGACTCAGGCCATTGGTCACCATGGCCAGATCTTGCGCTATCCAGCACTTAAGGTCTCCGGCAAGGGCACGCCTCCCCACCTCTTTGGCCAGCGCCTTCCGGGTCGTGTCGGCGTCGTCCCCCCGCCACCTGACTCAGGCCATTGGTCACCATGGCCAGATCTTGCGCTATCCAGCACTTAAGGTCTCCGGCAAGGCCACGCCTCCCCTCCCTACTTCTTTGGCCAGCGCCTTCCGGGTCGTGTCGGCGTCGTCCCCCGTCACCTGGCTCAGGCCATTGGTCACCATGGCCAGATGCTGGGCCGACCACTCTTTGGTGTCGGTCAAATCACGGCTTCCCACCTCTTTGGCCAGCGCCTTCCGGGTCGTGTCGGCGTCGTCCCCCGTCACCTGGCTCAGGCCATTGGTCACCATGGCCAGATGTTGCGCTATCCAGCACTTAAGGTCTCCGGCAAGGGCACGCCTCCCCACTTCTTTGGCCAGCGCCTTCCGGGTCGTGTCGGCGTCGTCCCCCACCACCGGACTCAGGCCATTGGTCACCATGGCCAGATGCTGGGCCGACCACTCTTTGGTGTCGGTCAAATCACGGCTTCCCACCTCTTTGGCCAGCGCCTTCCGGGTCGTGTCGGCGTCGTCCCCCGCCACCTGGCTCAGGCCATTGGTCACCATGGCCAGATGTTGCGCTATCCAGCACTTAAGGTCTCCGGCAAGGGCACGCCTCCCCACTTCACGCCTTCTTTGGCCAGCGCCTTCCGGGTCGTGTCGGCTTTGTCACCCGCCACCTGACTCAGGCTATTGAGCACCATGGCCAGGTTTTGGGCGTTAAATCCGCACTGTTTGGTTAGCTGCTGTTTTTGACTGCGGTGGATCACGGCTTTCATTATCCAGTCTAACGCTGTGGCGCCTTCTTGATATTTTGCTAATTTTGAAAACGCATTTGCCAAAAGAGCAAGGGCTTTGGGACTGGCTCGAAGCGGGTGCGGATCTCTTTCTGTCATCTGGAATGCAAGATCTAAAAGCGCGGTTTTATGGCTCTCCCGATGTGGCCCGTGAAGTTGCTTTTTGAGTCGATTCACTTCGTTTGCCAGTGCTTCTATCTGTTGATCGAAACGCTCGGCGGAAGGGTTGCGGTAATATTGTCTCTTTCTGTCTGGTCTTCTTTTTGGATGTGTTCGAACTGTAGCCTCAGACGATTCCTGTTGTCGTGAAGGGATTTCGGCATGGGTCTTTGATGTGGTCAATACAGGCGGCCACTGAAGCATTGATGATTCAGGAACAGGAGAGGCATGTGGCCGGACACCGGTACGACCGGGATACAGGGAAGCAGGTAAAGGCTTTACAATTGCCGCCCAGCTTTTCTTTGTATCTTTATCTGCTGCTGCGCATTTCTCTATCACGCCCCCTGACAGCGGTAGCATTAACCAAATAAAAAACAATTCTCTCCTGCAAAAGTGAGCACCAATATTCACGGTAAATCTCATCCTGTTGCCCGTTCGTTGAGGCTGTGCAGTAAAGGCAATGGCGGGATATATGGCAAGACGGCACAGGCCAAAAAGAGAAGGGAATACACAATCAGCAAACCGCCTCATATACCGACCATGATCCTCCAAAAGCATAACCGGACAGGAAAAATCATTGCCTGAAATGGTGGCGTTCAGGTGGTTGGTAGAAAGGTTACCAGGCTGGCAAGTCATTCACTCTCAGGCCTTCATACTGGCTACTCATTTCTTGTTCGTCCATTGCATTTATCACCCGATCAACAAACGTTCCAAGGCCTGCGACCGAGTCAGTCTCAACATAGGAAATACGTAGCACCTCAAACCCCAGGCTTTTGAGTATGTGATCTATCAAAGGGTCTCGCGCTCTTCTTTTTCCAGATTCTTTTGCAAGAAGAAGCTCATCGTTTTCCATTGTGTCATCCTGAATATAATGATGGGGGCCATCGACCTCTATACACAAGGTTTTACCCACCAGAATATCAACTGGGAACCCTTCAATATTCACTTCCATAACAATATTTTGGTTTGGCAAAGCATTTTTAACAGCCTGGAACACTCTGTTTTGTAATGCTGAGACCTTCACCTTTTTTTCAGGAGCAGAAAGAGCAGGAGACACATCAATTTCCAGGTTAGAAATGCCTGCCCAGTAAATATATGCAAATCTGTCTTGCCAGTGATGTGAAAGAAGGTCCCTGATATTTTCCCTATCCATTAGCGGCTTAACAAAGATATCGAAACGGGGTGTATCAGGATCATCCTTGACGAGCGGATTTTGTTTTGCACATAAATCCAGAACGGCCAGGTTCCATAAGAAGTCGCCGACGCTATGCTGTAGAGGGCCGCCTGTGTCAATAAAACCAGTCATATCACAAAGACGTTTAACCAGGAAATAGCCAAGCTTCAGCTGGTCGTCTGACAGAGATAAACGGCACAAAGCGTCAAGGGCCATAATGATATCCTGTTCAGTCGGCGATATGTTCATAATGGCTTGAATCGAAGCTTGAACAACATCCTCCCCTATGACGTGTGAGCAATGAGACATCCCACTGGCCACCATGGCCAGATGCTGGGCTGACCACTCCCTGGGGTCAGTCAAATCACGCCTCCCCACCTCTTTGGCCAGCGCCTTCCGGGTCGTGTCGGCGTCGTCCCCCGTCACCTGGCTCAGGCCATTGGTCACCATGGCCAGAGGCTGGGCCGACCACTCCCTGGGGTCAGTCAAATCACGCCTCCCCACCTCTTTGGCCAGCGCCTTCCGGGTCGTGTCGGCGTCGTCCCCCGCCACCTGGCTCAGGCCATTGGTCACCATGGCCAGATCTGGGCCGACCACTCTTTGGTGTCGGTCAAATCACGGCTTCCCACCTCTTTGGCCAGCGCCTTCCGGGTCGTGTCGGCGTCGTCCCCCGCCACCTGGTCTCAGGCCATTGGTCACCATGGCCAGATGTTGCGCTATCCAGCACTTAAGGTCTCCGGCAAGGGCACGCCTCCCCACTTCTTTGGCCAGCGCCTTCCGGGTCGTGTCGGCGTCGTCCCCCGTCACCTGGCTCAGGCCATTGGTCACCATGGCCAGAGGCTGGGCCGACCACTCTTTGGTGTTGGTCAAATCACGGCTTCCCACCTCTTTGGCCAGCGCCTTCCGGGTCGTGTCGGCGTCGTCCCCCGTCACCTGGCTCAGGCCATTGGTCACCATGGCCAGATCTTGCGCTATCCAGCACTTAAGGTCTCCGGCAAGGGCACGCCTCCCCACTTCTTTGGCCAGCGCCTTCCGGGTCGTGTCGGCGTCGTCCCCCGCCACCTGCCTCAGGCCATTGGTCACCATGGCCAGATGTTGCGCCGATCCAGCTCTTAAGGTCTCCGGTCAAGGGCACGCCTCCCCACCTCTTTGGCCAGCGCCTTCCGGGTCGTGTCGGCGTCGTCCCCCGTCACCTGGCTCAGGCCATTGGTCACCATGGCCAGAGGCTGGGCCGACCACTCTTTGGTGTCGGTCAAATCACGGCTTCCCACCTCTTTGGCCAGCGCCTTCCGGGTCGTGTCGGCGTCGTCCCCCGTCACCTGGCTCAGGCCATTGGTCACCATGGCCAGATCTTGCGCTATCCAGCACTTAAGGTCTCCGGCAAGGGCACGCCTCCCCACTTCTTTGGCCAGCGCCTTCCGGGTCGTGTCGGCGTCGTCCCCCGTCCACCTGGCTCAGGCCATTGGTCACCATGGCCAGATGCTGGGCCGACCACTCTTTGGTGTCGGTCAAATCACGCCTCCCCACCTCTTTGGCCAGCGCCTTCCGGGTCGTGCTCGGCGTCGTCACCCGCCACCTGGCTCAGGCCATTGGTCACCATGGCCAGATGCTGGGCCGACCACTCCCTGGTGTCAGTCAAATCACGCCTCCCCACCTCTTTGGCCAGCGCCTTCCGGGTCGTGTCGGCGTCGTCCCCCGCCACCTGGCTCAGGCCATTGGTCACCATGGCCAGAGGCTGGCGCCGATCCAGCTCTTAAGGTCTCCGGTCAAGGGCACGCTTTTCCACCTCTTTGGCCAGCGCCTTCCGGGTCGTGTCGGCGTCGTCCCCCGTCACCGGGCTCAGGCCATTGGTCACCATGGCCAGATCTTGCGCTATCCAGCACTTAAGGTCTCCGGCAAGGGCACGCCTCCCCACTTCTTTGGCCAGCGCCTTCCGGGTCTGTGTCGGCGTCGTCCCCCGCCACCTGCCTCAGGCCATTGGTCACCATGGCCAGATGCTGGGCCGACCACTCTTTGGTGTCGGCCAAATCACGGCTTCCCACCTCTTTGGCCAGCGCCTTCCGGGTCGTGTCGGCGTCGTCCCCCGCCACCTGGATCAGGCCATTGGTCACCATGGCCAGATGCTGGGCGGACCACTCTTTGGTGTTGGTCAAATCACGGCTTCCCACCTCTTTGGCCAGCGCCTTCCGGGTCGTGTCGGCTTTGTCACCGGCGACCTGACTCAGGCTATTGAGCACCATGGCCAGCGTTTGGGCTTTAAATCCGCACCGTTTGGTTAGCTGCTGTTTTTGACTGCGGTGGATCACGGCTTTCATTATCCAGTCTAACGCTGTGGCGCCTTCTTGATATTTTGCTAATTTTGAAAACGCATTTGCCAAAAGAGCAAGGGCTCTGGGACTGGCTCGAAGCGGGTGCGGCTCTCTTTCTGTCATCTGGAATGCAAGATCTAAAAGCTCGGTTTTATGGCTCTCCCGATGTGGCCCGTGAAGTTGCTTTTTGAGTCGATTCACTTCGTTTGCCAGTGCTTCTATCTGTTGATCGAAACGCTCGGCGGAAGGGTTGCGGTAATATTGTCTCTTTCTGTCTGGGCTTCTTTGTGGATGTGTTCGAACTGTAGCCTCAGACGATTCCTGTTGTCGTGAAGGGACTTCGGCATGGGTCTTTGATGTGGTCAATACAGGCGGCCACTGAAGCATTGATGATTCAGGAACAGGAGAGGCATGTGGCCGGACACAGGTACGACCGGGATACAGGGAAGCAGGTAAAGGCTTTACAATTGCCGCCCAGCTTTTCTTTGTATCTTTATCTGCTGCTGCGCATTTCTCTATCACGCCCCCTGACAGCGGTAGCATTAACCAAATAAAAAACAATTCTCTCCTGCAAAAGTGAGCACCAATATTCACGGTAAATCTCATCCTCTTGCCCGTTCGTTAAGGCTGTGCAGTAAAGGCAATGGCGGGATATATGGCAAGACGGCACAGGCCAAAAAGAGAAGGGAATACACAATCAGCAAACCGCCTCATATACCGACCATGATCCTCCAAAAGCATAACCGGATAGGAAAAATCATTGCCTGAAATGGTGGCGTTTAGGTGGTTGGTAGAAAGGTTACACCTGACCCCCCAAGTAAACATTCCGTGAACCCATAACTCCAAAATACCCATTCTTTCCAGGGGGACTATATTTCCCCCATGATTTCCTCCGAATCTTCTCCCCATACCAGGGTTGCGCCTGACCCGATGAAAGCCCCCTTTGCCTACGCTCAGGTCACACTCCCCAAAGTGGACTACATCGAACTGAAGGCTCAGGCCAAACAATGCGCACCCAGTGGCAACGCACCCGAACACGGGAGAAGAAGGCGCTTGAGCGGATCAAACAGATAAAGGCCGAGCACGCCCATGAGCTAGCCACATTCCAAGAGCAGATTGCCACCCTCAAAAATCAGCTGGCGGGGGTTCAGCATAGGGTTTTTGGGCATTCGACGGAAAAGAAAAACTCCTCCCGAAAACAGGAAAAGAAAGCCCGGCCTTCCTCAAAATCCAGAGGCCAGCAACGGGGTCACAAAGGTCATGGTCGTACAACAATCACAACACTTCCTGTGGTTCCCGAACACCTTGATCTTGAAGATCACCAAAAGCAGTGCCCTCACTGTCATTTCCCCTTTAAACCCTTTGGTACCGAAGACAGCGACGTCGTCGAGGTAGATGTACAGGCTCATATCCGCCGCTATCACAGACATCGTTATCTCAAAACCTGCCAGTGCGAACAGTCACCGGCCATGACCATCGCTCCGGGTCCAGCCAAACTGATCCGCAAGGGTAAGCTGGGCATCTCTGTCTGGGTCGAGATTCTGTTACACAAATACGCCTTCGGTATCCCCGTTGCCCGGCAATTACAGGACTTTCGCCTGCGGGGCCTGACCTTGTCTCCGGGGACAGTGGCCGGTGGTTTGAAAATCATCCAACCTTTGTTTGCACCGGTTGCCGAAGCTATCCGGGAACGCGTCGCCAGTGACGAGCAGTGGCATGCCGACGAAACTCGCTGGCTGGTCTGTGGTGATGAAAAAGAGGCCAAAAAACACTGGCTGTGGGTCTATTTAAGCAGCACCGCAGCCTACTACAGCGTGGACGACAACCGTTCGGCAAGCGTGTGCTATGCGACAGTAACGGTGTGCTTATCTGCGACCGTTACAGCGCCTACAAATGCCTGGCTCGTGAAAATCAGGATGTGTTTCTTGCCTTTTTCTGGAGTCATGTTCGCAAAGACTTTATCAATGCGGAACGGGGAACTGACGGACTGAAAACATGGAGTGCGACCTGGGTCAAACGGATTGGCAGGCTTTACCATTTGAATCATTAAAGGTTGAACAGTCTTGGGACTTCTGAAGTATTCCAGAAATACGACAGTGCACTGAAAAACCATCCAAGCAGCATGGAGAAGCGGCGCATTGAAGAACTCGCCCGGCCAGAACTGAAGGAACAGTGTCGGACAGTGCTTACCAGCCTTCAAAAACATTGGAAAGGGTTGTGCCTGTTTGCCGATCACCCCGAAGTGCCGATGGATAACAACGCGGCCGAGCGGTCACTTCGATCACCGGTTGTGGGGCGAAAAAACTTCTATGGCGCGGGCAGTGACTGGAGCGGAAAGCTGACCGCCTGGCTGTTCTCCGTGTTCATGACCCTGGACCTTTGGGATATCAATCCCTGGTTTTGGCTGAGTGAATATCTGCAGGCGTGTGCAGAGAATGACAGGAATCCGCCGGAAGACCAGTCCGACTGGCTACCCTGGCTGATGACGGATGGACGTCTTCAATCATTGAAGAATCACAGCCCTCCAGATGATGCTCAGTTACCCCATCACCAAAATCATAAGCACGCTACCCGCCAGAAGCCGGTGGCGGAGTGACTATGGGTTCACGGAATGTTTACACCCCAAAGTCATGTCAGAAGGCTTGCAGGATGACCGGTGAGGTTGACCTGTCCTATAAGTGCCCGGCCATGTGGAAGCATATATTTCTGGCCAATAAACAGGTTTCTCAGCTGGGTGGCAGCGTAGGGAGCATAGCCCGCTATGTGACGGGAGCTGCGGCACTGCTGAGTGTCCTGGAGATTGAGTCAGAAAACTATGTTTTCATGTGACCGGGTACTTATGAACCAGCGAGCCCTGGATGAACTGCGCCAGGCACGTGTATCACCCCAGGCCTGCACTGATTCCTGTGGCTTCGAGCGGTTTTACTGTCATCCTGATTTTTTGTCAGCATCAATGACTTTTTGCCATACGGCCTGAGCCGGGCCAAAAGCGGAATCGGTGCAGTCATAATCTGTCAACTGACCATCTGCTGATCTGAGTAGAAGGTGGTAGATGTGTCGGCTCTGAGTGATTTCATCGTTAGGACAGGGGTAGTAGCCATTGTAACCCTGCTCTTTCATTTCTTTCTCTGTTCTGGGGTGCTTGCACTCGTAGAAACGGGCCAGATATTGAGTATCACCCGGATCAGCGGGTTGGTGCTTCCAGGCATTGCCGTTGTTGTCTGTCATATGACTGAAAAGATCCAGTCGCCGGTAATCGAAGGCTTGCTGGACCTCATAAAAAGAGACGTACAGGTTACACTCAACAATTTTGAAAGTATGTGGGTCTCTTGCCTGAACAGTGACGCCAGGCATACCTTTGGGGTCATCTCCCTGAATCGAGTCAGGCAGACAGAGCGGGAGATAATAGCTGCCGTTTTCTGACTTTTCGTAAGGCACAGTGCCGCAGGTCTTTGTAATATCGTCCGCAGGTGCTGTGCCTGCGGTCAGCAGTAAACTGAATGCCAGTACTATGTGTGACAGGGTATAACAGGGCGATTGAAATGTCATAGTGATACTCACAGGGCATGCCCGACGATGCAAAGGGTATGTGAGTATAGTCGTCTATGAAGTCAGACAGCAGAACTGAACAGGCCTGATGATTTACACTGAAATCATCGAAGGTACAGGGCCGGCCTTTGCTGGACGGTAAAAACTATATTCCTGGCCAGCAGTGCTTCTGTGCTCCGTGAATTGTTCTCACCGGGGCGACACAGAATTAACTGGATATGAAATCTGTGAGAACCCTTTATGGATTAGATCTATACTCCTACAAACCAGACAATGGAAACCTATCCTGCACTTATTATTTGAATTCATCTAAATGAGTAGAACACGACCCCGTTCTACAATCCATCTCTCACTTAACGGTTCTGATCTCTGATTATCTTTCTGGTGCCTTCCCGTTTTCAACACTTTGTAACTTAGAAATGATATTTAAGACATGTTTTATTACGAAGAGTATTTATTCTACATATCTTCTTTTCGCCTTATTTCATCTACCAGAATGCCATGCCGTACGATATATGTGGACCTGGAATGGTGACGCGGTCGAGGTATCAGGTCGACCTCTGGTGATAAGTACCGGTATGTTTCGAAGTCAACAGTGAAACGACATACGTACAACTTGACTCTGTAGAGTTTGGAAAAGACCTTGTCACGTTTTTTTCCAGCATCAATATTACAGTTAAACAAATTGATTGCTTTTCGTGTCTTGGTGACAGGTCTGTCCCTGGCCTTATTGAAGGTCTGACATCAAAGGGGATGACCGATTTCAGGATCAATGCCTGGAAGTACCAAATAAGTCTTGATGGCTACTCAATGTTTGGAAGAGATACTTACAAGGGTCTCATCATCCGGGATGCTGAAGGAAAAGCCGTTGGCAAGGTGTCTATAAAAGACTTTTTCCTCCGGGGCGTTATGCCTGAAGTACCACCAGGCATCAGTCAAATTCATGATGAAGGAAATCCTGAACTCATCCCCGTTAGCCCAGCTGAAAAGCCCATTTCATGTACCCCTTAGAAGAAATAATGTGGAATTGGATATATTGGCCAATCCAAACTTCCTGAAAAATAATCTGGTGATGGATGCCTGTGCTGATACTGATAAGCAACTGGCGACCATCGCAGCGTCCAGTAATATGGACAGGGACACTTCCGCTCAAAAGAGCAATGGAACATTGAGTGCGGCTTATAATCAGGCTGGTATTTAATATCTCCACCACCGGGCCACTCAGCTCTGGCAACCTGCTGATATATGGATTCAGCGCATAACGACAGAGGTTGCATAGAACAACGGACTCTACGGTATGAGCTTGAGCGCGACCGATGTGACGACCGGTGCGCCAAAGTCGTTTTTTTATGACCGTAAAATCATGAAGGGAACAGGGTTCGTAATACCTGTATCAAATCAACAAAAAGGCACATGACACGCCCTTAAACCTGCGCAATGACCATAGCTTGAATGAAAAACATTCAGGCTTCATAAATACGTTCAAATATCGTCCCGTTTAAGCTTTAACCTGAACACCCAAAGTCATGTCGGAAGGCTGAATATAGAATTCTGCAGGGTTATGCAGAATCTCAAAACCATACCCTTCTTCATCAAGCTCAAGGCCTTCCTTCAGGATATGGGAATAGATTGCATCCAGAGCAGCAATGTAAGCTGAATCGGTGCTGAGGCGAATGCGGCAACATAAAAAGGTCCCTGCCGGAAAGATAATATCCGCCAGTTGTTTATCTGCAGTCTGAACGCCTGCGGACATAGTCATTTCAGTGAATGGTTTATTGTACTCTGTTGCGGCTGCCACAATGCAGAGTTCTGATTGCATATGCCGGTCATATTTCAGATAAGCCTTTTCCACACCCTGTTCTAAAGGAGGCAAAACTGTTTGCCCCTTAAGGTACAGAGCAGGCCGCTGCTGGACTGTAAACACAATATTCCTGGCCAGCTGTGCTTCGATACTCCGTGAATTGTTCTCACCGGGGTGCCCCAGTGTCTGAAACAGTGCCTCAATGGTGCCGGTATCGTAACTGCTACGAAGTGCGCGGATATTTTTCGGGCTTTCGCCTGTTTCCCGTTTCAACGCCCGGGCTAAAGACTGCGAAGATGAAAAACCGCAGCTCAGCGCCACATCTGTCACGCTTTTGTCTGCACTCTCCAGCAGGTAGTGCACGGCCAGCTGCAGTCGTGCCCGTAAAACATACCGTCCGGGTGTTTCCTTAAAGATCGCACGAAACATTCGATGAAAATGGAAGGGTGACACAGCACACTCGGCAGCAACCCTGCCCCATGAAGGGAAAGGAATATCGACAAGGTGTGCGAGCATAAACACTATCCCACGCTCAAAACGCTCACGCCAGAGAGGAGACAACGAAGCAATAAGAGTATCTTCCGGAACAATATTGACTGGCTCAGAGAGGGGCATGGGAATCCTCAGCGCTTGAATCCTCACAGCTTAAGGCTCTCAGTATAACGGGCGGAAAAATGATTATTCACCCTCAACAGCTGCTTTTTTCTGGCGCTGGAATGACAACAGCAGCGGAATAAGTATGAGAGTAATCGGTGTGGCAAACAGCTCGCCAAATACGAGGGCGACAGCAGCAGGTTTCAGATATTGCGCCTGCTCCGATGTCTCACTTAAAAGGGGCAACAAACCACAGACAGTGGTGACGGTGGTAAGAAAAATAGCCCGCATGCGACTACGGCCTGCTGTTATCAAAGCCTCCCTCAATGGTACACCCTGACGATGCAGATCATTAAAACGCGTCATCAATACCAGAGAGTCATTCACCACCACACCGGTCATAGCCATCATGCCGAACAGGGACAGTATACTGACGGGCAAATTCATAAGACCATGACCAAATATTGCGCCAGCAAAACCAAAGGGTATAACAGACATAATGATGACTGGCTGCCAGTACGACTTCAGAGGGATAGCCATCAAAATATAAATAAGCAGCAACGTCAGCAGCAGTGCTTTTTTAAAACCGCTTCGCACTTCGCCTATATCTTCAAACTCACCCACGGCTTTAATACGTGCACCGGGCCAGGCGCGCTCCAGTTCAGCGACCTCTTTTTCCAGCGACGACCAGATCTCCTCCGGCGAAGCAATTGATCGATTCTGCCGCCAGTACACAGTCACAATGCCCTGCCGGTCCCGTCGATAGAGTATCTCCGGCTCCCGTTTGAATCTGATTTCAGCAATATCTCCCAGACTGACAAAGTCACCGTTTTCAACGCGAACCGGCGTCACCATAAGGTTGTCCATCGTGGTACGCTGAGTATCGCGAAAACGCACATTCACACGGGTTTCTTCACCGCCTTCCAGCAGCCGGTACACTTCGAGGTCACCATAAGCACCACCAATAAGAGTGGCGAGCTGGCTTTGAGTGATGCCTAACATACGACCACGCTTATTGACCGTAATCTGTGCCTGTCTCTGGCCACCCTGACTGTCATCGCTGACATCTTTGACACCTGGCAGCACAGCAAGCTTCTCTTTTAATACTCCGGCTACCTGTCGGGCCAGTTCCCTGTCGGGTGCTGACACAATAATGGCGGTTCCCCCGCCCAATGCCTCAGCCGCTGAAAATCGGGTTGAATAACTTCCTTCCAACCGCCCGGTTGCCTGCTCCCACTCGGTTAATAAGGTCCAGCCCGGAATCTTTTCCAAAGCTTCTGTTGAGAGTTCGGCGGTCAGTTCAATAGTGCCGTCTCCAGGCACTGAGACCAGCGTGAGAGTGACTGGTTCTTCAGAGAGTGAGTAGGTGTCCTGTATTCCTCGCTGTACCTCGTCAAGTTTATCTTCGAGTAATGAGGCGTTCTTTTGTGTAAGCGACAACGGAGCATCCTGGTCCATGATCACATTAACCTGCAGATAGCGGCTTGGAATATCTGGGAAAAAGGCACTGCGGATCTCTCCACGAAACACCATGCCATAGGCGAGGATCATCAATGTCGAGAATATTAAAACGACAGACGCGCGATGATGGAGTGAGAACGCTAACACCGGTTGATAGACCCTGACCGCAAACCGATCCAAAGCACCAGTGCACCGATGACGCACAATCCCGAGCCATCGCCCAGGCAAGCTGTTTACGCGTTTACCACGGGGCAGGCAAAGATGGCTGGGCAGGATGAACTTGCTTTCAACCAGCGAGAATAAGAGCGCGATAATGACAACAGCCGAGAAGCTGGCCAACACTCGTGCTATATCGTTCTGTATCCAGAGCATGGGAGAAAAGGCGGCAATGGTCGTCAGGGCACCATAGGTTGTGGCCACAGCCACAGACTCAACACCAGAACGCGCGGCTTGTTTAGGGTCCGCTATATGCCCTCTGGCCTCGTGAATACTTTCACCAACGACGACGGCATCATCCACCAGAATACCCAGCACCAGAATCATACCAAACAGCGTGATGTCATTGATGCTGTAACCGACCTCCGGCATCAATGCGAGCGTACCTGCCAGAGATATGGGGATACCGAGCGCCACCCAGAACGCGAGCCTCACTTCCAGAAACATCCCAAGTACGACCAGGACAATCAGCAAACCCTGCCAGGCGTTCGTACTGAGCAATGTTAATTGCTCTTTAATACCCGGCGTCATATCCGCCATGACATCCAGCTGAATATCCGCCGGCAGTTGAGGCTGCATATCAGCCAGCACATCATCAACGGCTTCACGTACCCTGAAGAGGTTATCTTTCTGGCTGGTAGAGATCATCAGGGCGACAGCAGGTTTCCCCTGAAAGCGGACAATGGCATCGTCCTGCTCAAAGTCTCGCCTCACACGAGCGACCTCAGACAGCTGAATAGTGCCCTCGGTAGTGTTGATAACCGGTAATGTATTAAGCTGACCCAGGCTGTCTGCGTAACCATCTGCCCGCAGTACCATGTCACCCTGAGGTGTTTTCAAACTGCCACTGCGGTACTCAAGAGACCAGCCCTGTATACGCTGCCCAAGTTCTTCAACACTGAGTCCATAACGCTGTAACTGCTCCGGGTCTGGCTCTATCTGCAGGAGAGGCCTGCGCTTGCCGGTATTACTCACACGGGAAATGTCGCTATGCTGCTTCAGTTCCCGTTCAACACGCGTGGCTGACTGCTGCAAAACGGAATCATCAACATCACCGGCAACAATGACAAACAGGGCAAGGTTGTTGAACTCGTCACGTGTCACCCGTGGTATTTCAGCCTGTGCAGGCAGGCTGGGAATACTGTTCACTTCATTGCGAACATCATCCAGCAGACGGTCCAGGTCCGTATCCGCTGTTTTACGAATACGAACAGTTGAATAGCCTGCGACCGATTCACTACTAATGCGTCGTATACCAGCCACAGAGCTGATCGCTTCTTCCACCCGCTGGGTAATGCTTTCATCGACCTGTCTGGCTGTTCCCCCCGGATAAGCCACCGTCACCACCAGCTGCGAAGGCGGCAGCTGTGGAAAACTCTCAACCCTTAAGGTTCCAAGGGACAGCACACCAGCAGCCAGAAGCAGGCACATCAGGAGGTTGGCGGCAATAGGATTATCCAGAAACCATCCTGTCAGCCACTTCATTGCAGGGCCTCCACGGCTTCAGTTTTTGGACTGACAGCCTGCCCGGCCATCATGGAAGACAAAGGGAAACGTACCAGGCGCAGACGTGTATCCGGTGCGCTCTGAACACGCAGCCAGACTTCATCGTCATCCTCAAAAATACGCTGCGCTTCTGTTTTTCTTAAACGGTTCTGTTCATCGACAGCCCAGACATAACCATCAGGGGTCAGTACTGAGACCGGAGCCACTACAACGTCAGCAAGTTCTTTCCCGGTAAAGGTGGCCGTGACCTGCTGGTCGGGCAAAAGCTGCGGGACTTGATGGTAGGGTTTTTCAACTGTCAGTATCAGGCTCCGCTGGCGGGTTTGTTTATCCCGCATCGGGCTCAAATAGCGAATGGTTGCGGGCCACTCATTACCTGCGGCAGTTTTCACCTTTGCCTCAATACCGGGTGACGGGCTTTCCAGACGGTTCCAGAGACGGGAGGGCAGAGGTACCCGCACATCAATAAAAGAACTGTCTGCAATTCTGAACAGCGTTTCTCCCGCCTGGGCCCACTGTCCGGGCGTAGCCATACGCTCAAGGATAATGGCCTCGTATGGTGATGTAATACGGGTATCAGCCAGCCTTTGTCTGGCATTGGCCAGTGCACTTTTTGCTGCTTTTAATTCCAGGGTGGCAGCCTCAACCTGTGGCTCATGCCGCGCAAAAGGTGTTTGCAGACGGGCACTGCTTCTCAGGGCGATGGTTTGCTCATGCTTTTCCCGGGAGAGGTTCATCGCGGCCTGTGATACACGGCTGGCTGCAGCATCAATGTCAGACTGATAAACGACATCCTGCTGTTTAACAAGGAGTTGACCAGTATTAATCAGCTCGCTGGGTTCCAGAGCATCAGACAGACTCTCGATACGTCCGGGAACAGCCGCTATCACAGTACTTGGCCAGCGCGCTTCGGTTAGCCCAGAGGCAGAAACAGTAAGCCTTCGGGGCTGAGGAAACACCTCAACAACTGTCACCGGAAGCAAACGGGGTTCCTGAGTGACCACAGGGCTGGGCTCTTCTGCAGAGAACACCCAGGTCATTACTCCCAACAATGAGAGCAGAGAGCAGATAAAAATCAGTGCTTTGTTATTTCTGGCTGCTGGTTTTTTGTCTGTGTTTTTATCAAGCGTGCTCGTCTCAGTGCTGGTATCAGCAATGTTCACATCAGAGAAGCTCACCGTCTGGCCGTCTGCTTCGGGTGTGTCAGCCTGAAGGAGTGACGGAGAAGTGCTGTTGCCATTAATCCGGCTGGTAATTTCCTGAAGACGGCTCAGCGATTGCAGTGCTACAGGCAACAGGATGACAGCTGTAACATACTCCCAGGAGTAACTGACAATAGAAAAGATCTTGCCCGCCGTAACATTGGGCAGGTCTGCACACAGAACAAGATTGAAACAAATAAAGATACTGCTAAGAAGGAAGATCAGACCATACACGATGGCTTCTGTATCAGATAAACGAATACGTTGATTATTCAATGCACACAGATGTTGAAATATCCCTTTTCTGTTGCCGGCAAACAGAATGTCGACCTGTGACTCCATCTGGCTATTCAACTTTGAATTCAGGTTATAAAAGCGCTTATGGAAACAGGCATAGACCAACAACATGCCAAGCCCGGCAGCGAATGCTGACAGAGAGAGGTTGCTGTGAAAGGAGGCAAGAATTATCAGAGAAACAATGATCTGAACAAATGCCGTGAGCAGTTGCGGAACCTCCTCCTCAAGGAAGTCAGCAAGCTCGCTGGCCATATCGACCCGGGCATTACGCGTTGAAACCGGCTCTGACTTATGGCGAGAATCAACCTCCATTCCAAGAACAACACGAATTGCACCATAGGAACGGGTATCTACTATACGACGAATCACCATCAATGCGGTCAGGGATATCAATACAATGACCAAGGTCCAGAGGTTTTGGTAGTCGCCAGTCAAAAGGTCATCGATAGCAAAACCAATAAACAGTGGAATCAACGCCAGACAGACATTTTCCGCTGCCACAAGTGCCCAGGTGACACCGATGCGCAGACGAAACTTTTTCAATAGAGGGACAAGTCCCAACTCCCCTGTAAGCCGCATATCCTGCCCCCGTAAATTGTCCCGAGAGTGTATGGAGGAGGACACAGGAAAACGTGCCCCAAACTGCGCACTTGAATATGTTCCTTAATCACACTACTGTATACATAAACAGTATCGATTAATTCACTATGACAGTCACGCTTATCAGCCCCATAGCTGCCAGCCAGCGCTACCCCCTGTATCAGGCACCGGCCGCCTGCGGCTTTCCCAGCCCTGCGGCAGATTACCTGGAACAGTCCCTGTCTCTGGATGACCTGCTGGTAGCACACCCTGCGGCCACCTTCTTTGCCCGGGCCCAGGGGCGCTCGATGGAAGGCAAGGGTATCTTTGATGGTGACACGCTGATTGTGGATCGCTCCCTCAAACCATCGAATGGCGATGTGGTGATGTGTCTGCTTGATGGTGAGCTCTGTATCAAAACTCTGGTGTTGAGCAATGACACTACCGAATTACATAGCGCCAACCCGCCTTACACACCTATCACTCTGCGAGATGGGCAGACTCTGGATGTGTGGGGTGTGGTCATTCATGTGATCCACTCCCTGCGGTAACAACCGGTCATGACGTCTTCCACTCCACAGAATCAGACGGTTATCGCCCACTGTGATGCCAACAGTTTTTACTGCAGTTGCCACCGGGTGTTTGAACCTTTATTGCTGAATCGCCCCGTGGGTGTGCTCTCCAATAATGACGGCTGCATTATTGCACGCACGTCAGAACTGAAAGCGATGAACATTGCTATGGGCACACCCTTCTTTCAGGTGAAGAACCTGATGCATCGCGGTGAAATTATTATTCGCAGCAGCAATTACCCTCTCTATGGCGATATGTCAGCCCGGTTTATGGCAGTGCTGGAAACCTTTAGCCCGGAGGTCGAGGTGTACAGCATCGACGAAGCTTTTCTTCGCTTTGAAGGTTTTCAAACCAGCGACTGGCATAAACAGGGGCAAGCGATTCAACACAAGGTCGGGCAATGGACCGGCCTTCCCATTGGAGTTGGGCTGGCTACAACCAAAGTGCTGGCCAAGCTCGCTAACTATGCCGCCAAACATTATTCAGCAACGGGCGGAGTGGTGGATCTCACGTCCGAATCACGCCAAAAGAAACTTATGGCGATTACTCCTGTAGGAGAAATCTGGGGCATAGGCCGCAGGCTCAAGAAACGTCTGCAGGAGGAAGGACTGGAAACCGTACTGGACTTTGCCAACCTGTCGCCCAAACGGGTACGGCAACGTTATTCCATTACCGAAGAAAAGCTGGTGCGGGAACTCAGGGGAGAGAGTTGCCTTGAGTGGGAAAGTGAACCAGCTCTGAACAAAGACACCATTATGTGCAGCCGCTCCTTTGGTCAAACCGTCACCACCGAACGGGAACTTCATGAAGCGATGGCGACTTATGTCTCCCGCGCCTGTGAAAAGCTGCGAGCGCAGAACAAACAGGCGCAACGGGCAATGGTGTTTATTCGTTCCGACCCGTTTCGGGACGACACCGCACAATACGACGCCAGTCGTCAGAT
Organism: Sansalvadorimonas sp.; assembly: GCA_965221135.1. Lineage (GTDB taxonomy): Bacteria > Pseudomonadota > Gammaproteobacteria > Pseudomonadales > Endozoicomonadaceae > Sansalvadorimonas. The sequence goes on along the minus strand of CBDCRZ010000100.1, from coordinate 783,991 downwards.
AGATCTGCCCTGGCCCAGTCATAGCACCCGCACCTGGCTGGCACAGGCACAGAGATCACTGACGGCTATGTACCGGGAGGGTATTGGTTATAAAAAAGCGGGGTTTGTATTGATGGGAATTCACGACCAGAGTCTTTGTCAGCATGACCTGTTTCAGGAAGGTGCTTTTCAGAACGGCGCATTTCAGAGCAAGCCTGAACACTCTTTAGGAGCATCCAACACACATTCTGATCAGCTTATGAACGTGCTCGACACAATCAACAACCGTTTTGGCAAAGGCACCCTGCATTCTGCGGCTACCGGCGTTCAGCCTGCCCGCTGGCATATGAACCAGAACTTTCCAAGCCCCTGCTTTACCACCCGGTGGAAAGAGTTGGTCACAGTGCGCAGTTGACAGCAATTCATTAATAACGCTTCATACGCAGAACATTAAGCCCCCCCCGATGGACGCCCCTCCCAGAGCTGAGCGAGTGCGCATGGTAAATATGGCGTCTACTTTTCTGCAATAAGAAAGCATCAACTCTTCGAACAGGCGTGTCCCTGACATAGCCGTTTTTCGAGTGGAAATTTCGCCATTCGAGATCAGCCCCTTCTTCCTCTCTCTCCAGCAGGAAGATGATTGACAGAGCAGTATGCATATAAAGCACTACAATATTGAACTTTTCAGGTAAAAGAAGCCTGCATTATGTTTTTAGCGAGACGCAGAAGATCACAGCAATCCTGGAGTGCGGCATATTTGGCAGCATGCTGGTTTTGTGGTGTTTTTTTATGGCTTTTGTTTCCCGCCGAAGCTGCATTTGCAGGTCGGAAATCTGTTGGTCATCCTCCTCCCATGCTTATTCCTTGTGACATAGAAAAAGTCGGTTTGGGGGGAGATCGGGTATGCTCGGGTACGAATCCGTACAAGTATTCAGTTGATCGCTTACTCTCAGCAGTTCGAAACAGAAACTATCGTAAAGTTGTAGATAATCTCAATAATGGGGTTCCCCCTATTGGACAGGCATTGGTCATGGCAGTCCGAAGCCGTCGGGTGGGTGCCCATGCCCAGATTATGCAGGCTCTGATAGAAAGGGGAGGGGACTGTTTAACTCTTGCCCAGGGGAAGGAAACTGTCCTCTCGCTATTATTTTCCAGAAATTGGGATAACCAGGAAGGTGCGCGATTAGCTGCACTGGCCAACCTTGCTGAAAAATGTGTATATCTGAATGATATTGAGTGTGGAAAGATGCCGTTGCTGCATTTTTTGGTCAGTAATTGTGAAAAAAGTGGCGTTTTCTCACCGACGGGGATTGAAATGCTTTTGGAAAATGGCCTGGATGTAGATATTCCGCTGAGTTCTCGCAATCGCGCAACGCCACTCTTAATAACGCTCAAAGCCGTTAAGCATCTATCCCGGCATGGGTTTAAACACGCTGATTACGAGCTCCTGAAGAACCTCTATCCATGTCCATCGGAGGCAAGTTGGACTAGTCCTGGAAGGTACTGGCTGTATTTTTGGGCTCTCAAAGTGGTCGGTGTGTTTCTCCGCAAAGGGGCCAGGTGTTGGGACGAATCCACCTGGGATTCCCCTTTTTGTTTACTTTTACAAAAAGATTGGGATGGAACTGCTGCAAGGTTTCGTGCTCTTGAGTTGATAAAAGAAAATGAGGGGGAGTTAAATTCCCTGACTATAAAAGGGCAATCGCTGCGTATGTTTGCCGTCAGCAATCCTCAGGTTTCGTGTCAGACTTTTAAAGATCTGGTTTGTTCCGGGTTGACGCCTTTTTTTGTAAGAGGTGAAGAGCCGCGCCTTAATTTGAAAGCAGGAAATATTGAGGTGAAGAGAGAAATATGTTCGATTTATTCGGTGGACAGGAAACACCACCTGCAGTTGCTCTGTATGAAGGTGATATGTGAGAACCTGAAATCAACGGATATAATTTCTGAACTGCCCATAAAACTTGGATTATTTTCATTTCTTGAAAAAAAATTCGGGCAGTTTGATGATGAGCTTCAGACTGATGATGAGGCTCAAACGGATGATGAGCAGGATTGAGAACCACATACGCCAGCCCATAGTTTTCTGGGCTTAATAATCAGGATCACAGCTATTGCAGGGGTTCACCCCGGATGACCTGAAAATCTTGCCTGGGTTGCACTTGCAAGTTTGGTCGAACAGCATGCACTTCAAGTTATGGGTCTAGCGTTCCAGGCTTTTAAATCTTTAATAACCTCCGTAAGTACCCGGTCACATGAAAACATAGTTTTCCACATGGCCGGGCACTTATAAATAACGCTTAAAGTTCAGTGTGTTTTGAATGTGAAGGAAACTTTTTTTTTCGAATAGCCGATTTTTTTCGAGTTGAACTTTCTTTTCGAATAACAACAAGGTATAGCTCAATTCTATCCTGGCCCGAATGGTACAGGGCCGTCGGCCCTCCTGGAATAATGTGCTCTGAAACAGAGAAACCATCTCCAATTTTAGGGAAATAAGTTGCTTTGCTGTTGTATGACAGTATTGCAACAGTTAAAACATCGGGCTGACTTAGTGCGAACAGTAGATCATCAATATATTCCCAGCCAGGGTTTTGAATATAAATTACCGCCCTGTGGTTATAATTTTTTGCAATCGCTTCGTAGGCTGGGCAGGTTCTATATCTGTTGCCTTAATTTTTATTCCTTTTAACGAAAAGAGAAATGACTGATAACCGTTACCTGCCCCTAACTCCAGTGTTGGTTTGAAGCGCATCTCTGGAACATGATTCATAATTTTGTCTGCAAGTTCCAATGATGGCCATTGGTGATAAAAATTAAGCACGCTTTCGAGTGAGAGAATTAATCCCGCATACAGCCCAGAGCTTAAAGCCAATGAGCGATTACTGGCGTAATTCATTAACACTATATTTTTTGAGTACCCTGTACCGGTAATCTTTACGAAATCATTGTAAATAAAAAGCCTGAAATCTGGAGAGTGATTGATTACAAAGCCGTTAGCAAGACAAAAATTGGTGTATGCGATATGAGATATTTTTTTCGATAGTCTTCGTGAAGTGACTTTATGATTTCTTCTGAATCAGCTCCAATGACTTTTAAAACAACGGAGGCATGAATACGAACCATTTTCTTTCGATCCGCTAATGTGCTTCCTTCTGGATATCGATATGCTGTGCTGACAAGATCACGTATGAAAACATTATTTATGTTAACCCAGGCATCCTGATGAGTGGATATTAAACGGTCAATAAGGCCCATTTCTTTTTTGGAAAGACCTTTTTTAAAGTTCTCCAATATTCGCGCGCCGTATGTCCATGATAAGGCATCATGTAGGCCTTGCAGACCTTATGGCTTTTACCTTTTTTTGGGATACAAACTTTATGCTTAAGAACAGAGTCTTCTGCTCGCAGAGAATTACAGAAACAGAGAACAGCCATGATAAGCATGCCAATAACAACCAATCTATATTTTTTACCTTTATTTGCCTGCATCTCTCTGCCTTTTAAAGTGAAAGCATCAAGAGCTAATAGACAGCTGCAGAAATAAGTTAGTTCCTAAAGAAGCCCTTCAGAATAAGTATCTAAATATAAATGGCATAACCAATATGTTACGGCGAGGACTTTAGAAAGGAGAGGATTTCTATTCTTAAAAGTCGTCTATAAAAAAGGCCCTATCATCGGATCAGCCGATCGATAGAGCCCTTGCTTTGCGTTAATTGATCTTACGCCATAGCAGCCATCATGGGCTGCGGCTTTCTCAAAATACGAAACAACCGGGCAGCCATAAAGCAGGCGGCCAGGGTTAAGCCAATCACAATACCGACCCAGAAACCTGGTGTCCCCATGGCCGGACCAAAAATATTAGTCATACCAAACCCATAGCCAACAGGCAGAGCCACGCCCCAGTAGGCGCTGCAGGCAAGTATCATTGGTATACGGGTGTCTTTGTACCCTCGCAACGCACCATTAATAGATGTCTGAAACGCATCACTCAACTGATAGATGGCGGTATATCCAAGCAACAATGATGCACCCTGAATAATAACGGGATCATTTGTATACAGAGAAATAATTTGCCGGGGAAATATCAGCAGTGCCAGTACAGAAATACCGGAGATCAGCGCAGCCAGAAAAACACCACTCAAAGCCCGGGTCTGAGCTTCCTGCTCACGTCCCTGCCCCAGAGCATGGCCAACCCGAATCGTAATACCAAACGACAGGCTCATGGGGATCATGTAAGTCATACTGGAAAAGTTCAGGGCAATCTGTGCTGATGCAATATCATTCGCACCCAGTTTGCCAATAAACAGCGCGATCACGGCGAAAATGCTGCCACAAACGAAGATATTCACGCCGATAGGCAAACCCAGCCGAAACAGCTCGTTCACCCTTTTCAGGTCGGGAATCCATTGTTGATTCTTCATCAACGCGCTATAGCGATGGTGCTGGGTGATATACACAACCATCACCAGAGACATCAGCCAGTACACGAAGCTTGTCGCCCAACCACAGCCAACAGCCCCCATGGCAGGAAGACCGAACTTGCCGTAAATCAGTACATAGTTCACGGGGATATTGACCAGCAAACCCAGTATCGCAACGATCATCGGCGCTCTGGTGTTACCCATTCCTTCAAGAAAGCTGTTCAAGGTGTAGAACAGTGCGATGCCCGGCAGGCCAAAGCTCAAAGCATTCAGGTAACCGACAGCAACCGGAACAACTTCTGGCGCCACATTCATGTAGGTGAGAATAGATTCACTCATACTGAGGTAGCCAACCAGCACAATAGAGCACAATAAAGCTATCCAGAGTGTCTGCCGAAGGTCTGAGGAAATACCTGCATCATTTCCTGCACCCCGATGGTGGGCTGTGACCGGAGTGAGCATCATCAGAATTCCCCTCAGCAACAGACTGGCGGGTATCCATAAACTGGTTCCTACAGCGATAGCGGCAAGATCGTTAGAGCTGGACTGCCCTGCCATGCTGGTATCGACAAAGTTCATGCCATTAGTGGCTAACTGAGTAATGATGATGGGAAGAGCAAGAGCCAGGAGAGCTCGGGATTCAAAAAGAAAACTGCGTAAACGCGAAAACATCAAATTCATAAACTGTGGAAAGTCACACCAATACATCAATGCTTTGAAGAAGGCAGAATAGCAAGGTAAGCATAAGCAGGGTGCGGCCGTTCAGGCGGCGAGGATACTAACACGACATTCAGAAAGGTTTAATAGCAAAAACTGCCTAACGCTATACGACTGCCCGCAAACTGCACAGCAAGCCCCACCAGCCCGTAAACACTTAAAAAAATATATCAAAGCAGCAGGGAACCGGCCGATAACTCGTTCTTATCCACATGACCTTTTCGCCGGATACCCATTCATGCTGCGTCGAATACTCTTTACCGCCATTATCTCCCTGCTGATGTTTAGCTTCTGGTTCCACCCCGACATTCTCACCATTACCGCAGGTATCTCGTTGTTCCTGTTCGGCATGCTGTGTCTGGAGCAAGGCTTTAAACAGGCCAGTGGCGGGTTGTTGTCCCGAGTACTGGAGCGCACAACCCGCACGCCTTTAAGCAGCTATATCACTGGAGTAGTCTCGACAAGCGTTCTGCAGTCCAGCTCATTAAGCTCGGTAATTACTGTTTCCTTTGTCAGTACCGGGCTGGTGACCTTGAGCACAGGTATTGCCCTGGTAGTAGGTTCTGGTCTGGGTTCTACCGCGGGTACCTGGCTAATGGCTGCTTATGGCATGAAGGTGGCCATCAGCCACTACGCCATGCCTCTGCTGGTACTGGGCACACTGCTGCAACTCCAGAAGAGCCATCGCTATCAAGGTGGCGGTTATATTCTTCTGGGCATCGGCTTTCTGTTTCTGGGCATTCACTACATCCGTGAAGGTATGGCGGAAGCGGGTGACCTTTCGGTATTGAGTGGTGACTATGGGCTTCTGGGTGGTGTACTGACCGGCCTGCTATTAACAGTTCTGATGCAGTCCAGCCATGCTCTGCTGGTTCTTGTGATTGCCGCAATGGCGAATGGTCTGGTATCACTGGATCAAGCTTTGGCACTCTGCATCGGCACAAATATTGGCACCACCGCCACAGCCGCTATGGCTTCCATCGGAGCCTCTGCGGACGGCCGTCGGCTGGCGCTGGCCAATACCCTGTTCAAGCTGTCGGCCATGCTCGTTATTATGCCGTTTATGCCTTTATGGACAGTCGCTGTAACAGAGTTATCCACAGCACTGAATATTGCCGACTCCGATATGCTGCAACTGGCACTGTCTCATTCACTGTTTAATTGTGTTGGCGCTATCATCGTTATGCCCGCCCTGCCCTGGCTGGAGAAACTGCTCAACCGATGTTTCCGTACACCAGACGAACATATTTCCCTTGATATTCCTCTACCTGAGCGAAAAACAGCACGCTCAGAGCATCTGAACGCAACAGCTATGGAGCACCCGGATGCAGCCCTGAAAGCCCTGCGTGCCGAAAGTCGTCGTCTCTATCGCCGTGCTGTCGCCCTGATTGGCTTCGGACTTTATATTGGTGACGACCTGCTTCATGGTGAGGGCGATGCTCCCCTGCCAGAAAGCGTACCGCCCTGGCCCAACTGGCGTGTGGGTAAGCTCTACAAGGTTCAGATTCGTGGAATCTATGAAGACATCACCCAATTCTGTGATGAGCTGGAATCCCGTGTCGACCCAAAGCAGAAAGACTGTGTACTGGCCATCCGCACCGCCTGCGATAACTTTGTGTCTGCCATCAAACATCTGCGGTTGCTGCAAAAGAGCCTGAGAAAACATATTCGCACCGACACCGACCCGGTACGCCGACACTACTGGCTGCTGCGCACCCAGATCATTACCACTTTGAGACGGATACATACCCTGTCGCTGGATGAAGGGGCAGATATCGCCTCGGCTGTGAGTGCTTTAAAGAAAGAGATTTACCGTCAGGATTTGCTCACCGGCAACTCCCTCACCGCTCTGCTGGACGATAGTGAAACCAGCGCCTTTCATACCACTTCGTTGATTAACGACAATGGTACAGCACACGACATCTGTAATAGCCTGATAGACGGTGCAGTCATTCTGATGCTGCAGGGGCAGGGTTCTATTATTCATCATGGACTGGGTGAAAAAGCCCGGGAAAAATCCCGATTTTTCTGGGATGTTGTTTAGGGTGCCGGGAAATACCGGATGATTACTGTTCACCGGTTTTCATTACTTAAGTACCCGGCCATGTGGAGGTACTAACCACTTTGTCATCCCAATACCTGTATTAAATTTCTATCATTGATAGAACCGTGATTCTTGGTATGTCAAGGAAATGCAAGCTAATAAAACTTTACAAGAAATGCCTTTTTGCAGTGTTTCTTCCCTCAAAGAGGAAAGTAATGATCTTAGGTGTCCGGAGCAAACCCCGGAAGCATCAATGACATTAGTCTTTTCCAGAACATTAAAGAAAAATAAGCATGTAGACTTGCTCTATACCCCCCAGAAGAACTGGCCTGTCGACACCAGGACCATAGCGGGAGGCCCTTCAAAAATCGCAGGAACTGGTGTGATCGCCCAGAGAGATATAGAACCTGGTGAATGTATCTCAACACTCTCCGGTGTTGTCGCAAGGAGTCTGGCTCCAAAAGGCGAGAACAAGTGTATAGTATGGGTAAAATATAACAGTGGTGAACTGAAGGTTCTTACGGCTGAAGAATCTAGTCATGTTGTCTGGACAGGTATTGAACAAAACGTATTAGAAGGTAATCTGAGCCTTGGCATTTGGCCTAAGGATCAAATCACTTATCTGAATCACTCCATATTCGCAAACACCTGTTTCCGTTACTCCAATGTACTGGGGTCGAACCAGTCCTGGATGTCTCAGGATAATGAAATAGCCAATAGTCCTTCCTTTTCAGCTATTCAAGCCCCCCTCCATTTACTGGCATCACGGAAAGTTTACAGAGGTGAGGAGCTATTTTTTAATTATGGCGCCTTTCGCTGCACACAAGAAACCGTTAAAAATAATTACAAAGCCCCTCCTCCAGAGCATATTATCAAGGCAGTAGAATTTAACCTGCGTTCGAACAGGGAGCGTCAGCCAGAAAAACCGGCTGTGCATAATTTTTCTCGTTTTCCAGATCACCAGCGGTCGATCTATAGTGCGAGTGACTACTCAGGTTTTTCCATTTCAGGAAGAGTCCCGGCAAGGTCAACCGTTTTTATGGTGGCAGCTTTTGAGGCTCGGCTGGCTGTTACACAGGAAGGTACTTACGCCTGGATAAACGACCACAAAGGCACGTATATTCCCCTGCCGAAACAGGACATTTTTCATATTCCCTTACCGCGTCTTATGAGAAATAGTATTATATCGGAAACTGGCCAACTCATTTATTTTATGCCATTTGTTTATTTAGGTTCACCATGCCATAGCATGCCTCACAGTGACGAAGGAGCAAATATAGCTTTCTTCAACACCCATGGTGAAACGCCAATACAACTTACCATGCAGCTATCTAAAGTGACTGTTAACCCGGAACGCTTTATTTTTTATGGCGTGTCAACCAAAACCATCACTACAGGCCAGCCTCTCACCGTGTATAAGTTGCAGGGGTATAAGGTAAAATTTGTCGACTCCGAAGACTGTTACTTGTCTCCGGCTGGACGTATGGATCAGATAACCGGAGCTGAGAAAGAACTGTGTCTGATCAATGCGCTCCCGGATGAACTGACGCGTCCACCGATACGGCTGGATGCTTCTGATAACAGTACATCATGTTCCCTCGTTTCCAGCACGATGTGACAACAAGAAAAAAGCTTTGTAACTATTCAGCCCTCGTCATAAGGCGACAGACTTTCAGTCTTTCCCACAGATAAATAATGAAAAGTGACTTTTCCCATGACCCAACTGACCCAAACCCTTCAGGCTATTGATGCCCTCCACACTCAGGATCCAAAGCAGATTGATGGCGTTGCCGCTGAGCTGATTTACGCACAAAACTCTTCCCGCTGGCTCGCGGTACTACAGCCAGAGGCCAGTGAAGAATTACAGATTGCCGTACGCAGTCAGCATCTGTGCCGCTGGGAAAGCCCCCGTTCCGACTTCCCGATGGACCGCCCCGGGTACCTGAAATGGCGTACCGGCCTGAGCAAGATGCATGCAGACAAAGCTATCGCAGTCATGGCCGATCAGGGTTACAGCGAAGAGAGCCAGGAGCGTACCCGCAAGATTATCCGTAAGCAGGGTATTAAGCAGGATCAGGAAGTACAGACACTGGAAGACTGTGCCTGTCTGGTGTTTATCGAAACCGGCTTCCTGCCGTTCGCAGCCAAACACTCTGAAGAGAAGATTATTGCCATCGTCCAGAAGACCTGGGGCAAGATGTCAGAACAGGCGCAGCAGGAAGCTTTGAAACTGGATCTTCCTGCTGATGCTCTGGCTTTGATTCAAAAAGCACTGGCTTGATGTAAAGCTTTTTTACCACAGAGGGCACAAAGGGCACAGAGAAGAGCTATTGAATAAAAAGCAAAAGCTCTTAATTAAAAAGCTTTCGCTTTCCTTGTGTGACCGCCAGGGATGGCGGAAATGCAGGTGTTGTATGGAACATACACCGGCCCTTTGTGCCCTCTGTGGTTAAAAGCTTTTACGCTTTTAGCGTGAAGTACCGTTTTCTTCAACCAGTGATTCATACATAGGGTAAAGCACCTCATCACCCTGCAATCTCCGCTGTTCCAGCCGCTGGCTTACCTCAGTCAGTGCCTGGGGCAACTTCTCCCATAAAGCCTGATCCGAACAGCCGTTGTGATAACTCACAAGGAAATCCGTCAGCTGTCGTCCTTCACAGGTCAAATCCAGAATCAGTTCGCCCACACACTCGGCTGTAACCGGGTGGTTATGCAGCCCACTGTGAAGCTGTGGATAAAAGCGTCCATCTTCCACCAGCAGTAGATCGCGCAGGCGCTGGCAAAAGCCCTGCAATACAGTCTGCATATCGCCATCCTGATAAAAGTCTTGCTGAGCTGCCCGCGCGCTTTGCAAAGCCGACAGCGTCTCCTTCAGGTTTTGATATTCCTGGGATAGACGGGCAGGCAGTGCCGCATCGTAGCCACTATTCAGTGGATCTATAGTTTCCTGTGCCAGTGCATGAAACCAGTCCTGAGGCAGAGGACGCACATTATGATGTTGGGTATTGCTGCTGAGCTGAGCCATGATGCAACCTCATGTATTGCGTTGGGATGCTTTAGTTATAGAGGTCAGGTGCCCGTTATTCCTACAGTCAAACCCAGTAATTCACGCAGACTTTTTGCACACAATACCGTAAGCGATCCTTTCAACCCACGCTGACTTTGCGGACCGGATATTCCAGGGCAATAGTTTCTCTACATCATCGGGTGAACTCTTGCTCTTTTTTTCTTCTATACCCAAAGTCTGCCCCCTCCCTTGACAGTATTTGTTTTATTTACTAGACGGCATTGTCGTATGTTTTGTTTGGAGGCTTTTATGCTGAGTAAAATAGCCCGTCCTACTCTTTGCGCTTTTATCTGCTTTGGAGTATGCCAGGTGGCGTCCTCTGACTCTGATAAATGCAGTGGTTATCCAGATCCCAAAACATTGTATCTCAGAGGGTTTAAAACTCCTTCAATTGTTTTAGATATTACTTATTACAAGTGTGACGATGGTAAAGTTCACAAAGTGCGTGATCACTTTGATGCAGGAAATGAAAAGAAATTGGACCTTGTTATTAAAAGTATTCATATAGAGTTTGATAATTTATCAAATGCAGAAAGTATTTTTGGACCTACCCGACAACCTGCGAATCAGTACTCTTAATACAATCCTTCAACATGTCAGCAAAGGCTTCAATACTCGGACGCAGCTGGTTATTCACACTCATGCCTTTTTGCGCGACTTTTAACACGTTCAAAAGCTGGTCTTTACCCATGACTGTATCCTGGACAAGGCATCCTGGGATCATTTCATCATGAATTCTCTTTATGGCTTTGGTCTGCATTATCCGCGATTCAACAATATCCCGGGGGCGAAATTGAATATCCTGGGGGCGACAATAACTGGGACTCAATGCTGGTTGCCGAAGAAAATCAGACACATCGGGTTTGCATATTAAGCGATCAAAAGGAGATATGATGAACAAGGTAGTAAATGCTACCGACCACACATCATGGGATGAGTGTCGTTTGTAATCTACGCGATAATCAACCCCCGCAAGAGTATCAAAATCTGAACCAATGGCGCAGCGCCAGAATTTAGATACTTCCGGGGCACAGTTACTTGTATCACAAAAGAAAGGTGTACCTATAACACCCGCCCACCCCAGGTCTGTTATTGCCAGCTGCATCTGTCCATCACAATGGCGAAAGAGAATATTCTCTGGTTTTATATCTTCATGTGAGATGCCCTCGTCACGCATATACTCCAATGCACAACACACTGGCTGCATCCAACGACAAACTTCGTTCGGTGTATAGGTATGAGAGCTAATATAGTCGCGCACATCTCCTTCATAGAGAGGCATCACTTCAATCAAACCTTCTGCCCTGCCACTAAATGAGCAAAGCATGGGTACAAGGTTTTCGTGCTTGAGTTGACGGTATAACTCTTGATTCTTACTCTGCTGTAATTTTGCTTCTGGTAATTTATGATTTTTGGCCATGCGCAGTGCGACCTGAGGTTCACAGGCTTTAATTGCAAACACTCGAAAGTCCCCCCCTTCACCAAACCATGCAGGCTTTGTTTTGTCAGGACGATCTGTCACCTGCCTGAGCATCTCTTCCATCAGGAACTCGGCATCCTCGATTGCGATAGACATATGCAACATATTCAGTTTTCTCGGAGCAGAATCTGGATAGGTGCCGGGGTTAACAGCAGGATTAATTGCTGAGGGTACTCCAATAGCAGGCGAAAGAGGTTGAGCCATGACTATACCTCCAACTTGCCAATACGGGTCAGCGCCTCTCCGGCCGATAACGAAGACAGGGATTTCAGCCCCTCTTCCACCACCCGGGTCATATAAGCATTGTCCTGCAGCAACTGCTTTCGCTTTTCCTGAACGGTGGCGTCTGTCTTATCTGCCATCAGTATGTTTCCGCCAATGTCGATATAGCCTGAGTATTCAGGCTTTATAAAATTGTATTCATCTGCTGGCTGGAGTTTCACATCCCGCAGAAAGACCCAGGCGACATACTTTCCACCATCTTTCTTCAACACATAGTTTGCTGTTCGCCCTGGCTTCTGCCCCTCTGCTACATTTTCATCTGCCCGCCATTGTGCGATGAAATCCGATAGCATTCGGGACATCTCATCAGCATTTTCAGAGCTGAACCTGACAGCAGTGAAGGGATAATCCAGCACATTCACATCAACAGTTCCCACTCGGCGGTGATGATTCGGCAAAGGTCTGGCCTCCATCACTGGCAGGTGTAAGTTCTTCATCAAAGGAACATGATGATGTTCAGGGATCGTGGCACCGGCGCCATAAATATCGGAGTTCTGACACACAACAAAGGAAGGAGCCAGATTCAGGAATGCGATATGATCCTGAACACTGCTCCTGTCATGACACATAGGGTGATGTGCTTTCGACAACAACAAACTGTGCTGGTCAACATATGGGTAAGGTGGCGTCTGCATAAAATACGGATGGCCGTTGAGTTCTAAATGGAAGGCACGCAGGTTCGTATTCGCGGGGTTGTCGGGGTCGGCAACATTTTCATAACAGAGCTTGCAGGGATATTTGCACTCGGCCACCTTCTGCCGATGGTTAAGAGAGTACTTGCTGCGAGCGTGGTTAATCATCCCACGAAAGGGTGTGCCGTAGCGGTTAGGGCCGAAGTCAAAGTAAGTCATATCCTCCTTCCAGCTCGGCGCTACATGCCCGGTCATAACGACGCTGTTATGCAGTGCGCCGATTGCCGCTTCCAAACAATGGTCCTGCTGAAAAGTACGCAGCATAAGGTCAGCCTTCGGCTGATCAAAGGTATGTCCGTCAGTAATGGTTTTCAGGCAGAGGACACCCAGAGAGGGTATTCGACAGGGAACACAGCGTTTTTGCAGTCTACCCGCGCCATTTTCTTCAACCTGACCAGGCTGGAGCGTAGAGGGGGGCAAAGAAGCTACTGCACCTGCTGAGTTACTGGGTGACACTGGAATTGGGGAAAACATAAACACTCCGGACTCTTCTTTTGTGATCCTTAGAACACTAAAGAAAACAAGAGTTCGAACCCGGAGGTTACCAGCTAAGACAATCCCGTTAGGAGGGTATGTATATTCAGGGCGCTGTTCAGGTATTGGCTCTTAAATAGCCACACTCAAATCAGACCTGGCACGGCAGCTACAGGCCAGTACATAGCCCTGTTCTATCTCGGCCGGGGTCAGAGTCATCTGACTGGTAGTTTCTACCTCGCCTTCTGTGACCTGCACCTTGCAGGCACCACACAGACCGGCACGACAAGCGGCAAACACAGGAGCGCCCTGGCCCATCAGGGTGTCTATCAGCAGCTCGCTGGGATCAACCGTCACGGCAACGCCAGTCTTATCCAGTTTGATTTCAAAGCCCTTTGTATTCTCAGAGACTTCCTCTGAACGCTCTTCAATCTCTTTAATAGTGTCGGCATTAAAGAACTCCTGATGGAACTGTTCCATATTGAAGCCGGAAGCCTCAGCCATATCGCGCACGGCGTTAATAAAGCCAGGGGAACCACAGATATACAAGTGACGGGAGTGCAGGTCTGGCACCAGCTTTTGCAGCATTTCCTGGTTCAGCCAGCCATCACGGTCATCAAGAATGGTGCTGAGGTTAAAGTTGCTGTGCTGTGCATTCAACATTTCCAGCTCGTCACGGAATACCACTTCGGTTTCCGTCGGCGCGCTGTGCAGGAATCGAATATCCGTATCCACGCAGGTGTCCAGCAACCAGCGGGACATAGACATCACCGGAGTGATACCGCTGCCAGCACTGATAAACAAAACCTTGTCTGCGGGGATATCAATAATATTAAAAATACCATCCGGGCCTGTGGCCTGGATTTTGGAACCGGGTTTGATGTTATCCATCACCCAGTTAGACATCTTCCCACCTTCAACCCGCTGAATCGTCAGGTTCAATGTGTAAGGCCGGGAAGGAGTGGAACTCATGGAGTAGGAACGATAAACCTTTTCACCATCCAGCTCCTGAATCAGGGTAATAAACTGACCGGGCTTGAAGTGAAAACGGGTTTTGCTCTCGGTTTGAAACACAAAAGTCGAGATATCTGATGTTTCCCGAATCACCTGCTGGCAAATCAGCTCAACAGTACCATTCTCCCAAACAGGAGCCTGTGCCCAGTGCAGGGCTTCATTGTTAGATTCGGACATCAAAGCAGATACTCGTATAAATCAAAGGATGTTGCAGGGCTAACCGGCTCCTCCCCCAAAAGAGAGAGGAGCTGTATCGCGTTTAGGCAGCAGTACCCAGAATGGCGCCCATGTCTTCTTCAACAGTGCTGGTCAGTTTCAGGTCAAACTTATCAACCAGAACGCCCAGCAGGTTGTCAGTCAGGAACGCAGGAGCTGTAGGACCAACGTGAATGTTCTTGATACCCAGAGACAGCAGGGTCAGCAGGATGACAATCGCCTTCTGTTCAAACCAGGACAGAATCAGGGTCAGAGGCAGGTCGTTCACGCCACATTCAAAGGCTTCAGCCAGAGCAAGGGCCAATTGAATCGCGGAGTAGGAATCGTTGCACTGACCAACATCAAGTAGGCGAGGAATGCCGTTGATGTCGCCGAACTCCAGCTTGTTAAACTTGAACTTGCCGCACGCCAGAGTCAGGATCACGCAATCTTCAGGCACAGTCTGGGCGAACTCTTTGTAGTAAGAACGCTCGGCCTTGTCACCGTCACAACCACCGATCAGGAAGAAGTGCTTGATGTCGCCGCCTTTCACAGCGTCGATCACAGCAGGAGCCGCTTCCATCAGGGCATTGCGGGCAAAGCCAGTCAGGATGTTGTGTGGAATCTCGTCGTATTCAAAGCCAGGCATTTCCAGCGCTTTCTCGATCACAGCAGAGAAGTCTTCGCCTTCAATGTGCTGTACACCAGGCCAGCCCACGATGTTGCGGGTGTAGATGCGGTCAGCGTAGCTGCCTACGTTCGGGTCAATGATGCAGTTGGAAGTCATCACGATGGGGCCAGGGAACTCAGCAAATTCATGCTGCTGGTTCTGCCATGCGGAACCGTAGTTACCCACAAGGTGCTTGTACTTTTTCAGCTCCGGGTAGCCGTGAGCAGGCAGCATTTCACCATTGGTGTAAATGTTGATGCCCTTGCCTTCCGTCTGCTTCAGCAGCTCTTCCAGATCAATCAGGTCGTGACCGGAGACCAGAATGCACTTGCCCTTTAGCGGCTTAACATTCACCTGGGTTGGCTGAGGGTGACCGAAGGAATCGGTTTCGCCCTTGTCCAGCATCTCCATGACTTTGTAATTCATCTGACCGATAGCCATTGCGCACTCCAGCAGAGCACCAATGTCGGCAGGGTCAGTCGCCAGCCAGGCCATGTGCTTATGGAATTCTGCGTAAACGTCAGCGTCCTGCTGATGCAGTACACGAGCATGTTCCATGTAAGCCGCCGCACCTTTCAGGCCGTACAGGCACAGCAGACGCAGACCAATAATGTCTTCACCCACTTCATCTTTGCCACGGTTAGGCAGAGCAGCAGGCGACTGCTGCAGCATACCGGCCATATCTTCAGCCAGCTCGAATGTTGCAGCTGGGGATGCGTCAGTCAGGCTTGCACCCTTCTCGGCGCACGCAGTCTTCAGCAGATCACGGGCTGTGTTGGCTTCGCGAATCAGTTCAACAATACGGTCGTTGTCGAAGTTCACGTTGGTCAGGGTCGCGAAGAAAGCGCGAGGAATAAAGGCGTCAACGTCAGCATTAATAGCGCCAAATTCACGAGCACGCTCTGCGTACCAGGACACGCCTTGCAGCATGTAAATCAGAACGTCCTGCAGATCAGACGTCTCAGAAGTTTTACCGCACATGCCCTGTGCATAGGAACAGCCGTTACCAGCAGGTGTACGAATTGTTTGCTCACATTGTACGCAGAACATAGGCGACCTCATCAGATGACTTAGGTCTTTGAGAAGGAATATAAAGCTGATTTCTCAAGAAGAACCTAAAGATTCAAATTTTATGAATCTATTCTGCGTCAATTTTGGGTAAGGAAAAATAGGTAAATATCCCTCTGCCCAAAAAGCGTGGGAAAAGATAAGATTCAATTGACATGAATCAATTTTTTACCACATACATAAGGCTCTTAGTCCCCTAATGCAGCTGACTCGCTATACCGATTATGCGCTTCGCACGCTTATTTTGGCCGCTCTCAAGCCGAAAGGTGAGCGTATGTCCGTGGAAGAAATTGTTAAAACATACGATATTTCCCGCAGCCATATTATGAAAATCGTCCAGAAACTCGGACAACTGGGCTACCTGCATACCACCCGGGGAAAAGGCGGCGGTATTGAACTGGGCATGAACCCGGAAGACATTAATGTCGGCCAGGTTGTGCTCGATATGGAGAACAACCTGCAGATCGTCGACTGCAATACACCACTCTGCCGACTACAGCCGTCTTGTCGTCTAAAAGGTATTCTGGGTGAAGCGATGAACGCCTTTGTCGGTGTATTGAACAGTTATACACTGGCGGATGTATTGGAAAACCGGGACGAACTTCAAACACTGCTTATTATTGATACCGCTGAAAAAGAGAGTGCCTGAGAGGTTAATGCTTGAGCTTATGAAAAAGGAGCCATCATTGGCTGACCTGATGAGCAACCGGGTTGAACTGGGTCCGTTTCTTGTTTTGCCAGCTTAATGCGCCTGGAGCGTTTAGAAACACGGGAGCGATCAACCACTGTGTCTGCAACGATATTTTTTATTCTCCATAGTCGCTCTTTACTCCCTATCTCTGGTGTCGGGTTGATGCACTCGTACTGCACAGGGCCACGAGATTTCAAACCGCTTTTTATGCCCTCTATACAATTACGCCGGTCGGTCAATCTGGAGTCGTCAGAGTGAGCTTGAGAGAGATAATCAGCTATTGCCTGAATAGAAAGATGATCCCTGTCCAGGTTGCGAAATGCTTCCAGAATAAACCGGCTGAACACAGCGCGTGAATTGTCCGTTTTTTGTGCTAGCTGGGCCCGCCTCACACTCTCCTTCATACCCTCCATTCCCTCTTCTGTCAGCTCCCATCGGATATTCTTGGAGATAGGTATTCCTTTGTCGTCTTGCGGGGGGCTTTCGAACCATGATGACTTTCTGAGTTCCCGATTAATATTACGGGTAAAATATTTTTTGTGGTTTCCGGAAAAACAAGGGAAATACCATCCCAGGACTCTCGTTATGTCATCCAGCTCTCCCTGTCCTTGCGGACAATGACAAAGAGCCAGTGCATAGAGGAAATGAATTGGGCAGCTTGCCGGGCATGTATTTTGGGTACCAGGGTCAATCGTTATTTTCTCCCCAGACACTGTCACCACTATGGCACCCTCTTCTTTGGCTACTTTTACATTTGGCACATAGACACAGAAGGGGCATAACTCCGGTTCTGATTCCATAGGGCCGCGCAGGTAAAGAGGAACCGGTGGCTGATCGGGCGCTGAACAGCTATCTGATAAGTGATCTGAACTTGATACTAGAGGCAACATGAACTCATCAGGCAAAGTCTCTACCTGACGGCCCGCATGTTCCACGAAAAAGACCTTATCAGCCCCATCCTGATCAGGAGAACAGGGGCTACAATGCACTGATTGAGGAGCCGGGGATTGAGCGGAATCAAGCATATTGTCTCCGTAGTAATGTGTAGCCGGATTGCACAACCTCACGTTGGACTACAAAATGCCACTATTCTATGAGGCTACCTGACAATTTGGTTAGTGGTTCAGTATCAGCCCCCTGTCGGTCAACGATTTTTCCTTTAGTGATCAACACGCTCAATCGCGTTTTATATGACAATGGAGGCTTGAAGCCGGGGCTAATTCCCCAGCCGCAACGGAATTTATACAAATACCCATATTGACAATGGTCAGTATTGTTCATGGTACTTCTGTTAATGTTCAGGCAATAAAAAATTCTAAACAAAATAACAAAGGAGAGAGGCGGCTATGGACTCTGCCGAAGCAGGAGTGCCTATGATACAGGCTATTAATGATGATGAAATAATAGCACCGGCCATTATCCCCTCTACAGGCCTCCCCAAAATGGGCCGAAAGGAGTACGAACAGGAAAAGCGTCTGCTACAGATTGAGCTGGTCAAGATGCAAAACTGGGTCAAAGAGAAGGGTGAAAAAATAATCATCCTCTTTGAAGGACGTGATGCCGCAGGTAAAGGGGGAACCATCAAACGCTTCACTGAGCACATGAATCCTCGGGGAGCACGTGTAGTCGCACTGGAAAAACCATCAGGCCCGGAACAGGGTCAATGGTACTTCCAGCGTTATGTCCAGCACCTGCCTACCCGTGGTGAAATCGTTATGTTCGACCGCTCCTGGTACAACCGCGCTGGCGTGGAACTGGTTATGGGGTACTGCACCAAAAAAGAATATATGGGCTTTATCCGGGAAGTGGCCGACTTTGAGCGAATGCTTGTTCACAGTGGCATTCGTCTGTTCAAACTCTGGTTCTCAGTGAGTCGTGATGAACAGCTGAGACGCTTTGACAAACGCGGTAACGACCCGTTGAAACAATGGAAACTGTCCCCGGTTGATAAGGCCTCTATCGGTAAATGGGATGAATACACCACTGCGAAAGAACAGATGTTCCACTACACCGACAACCGCGATGCTCCCTGGACAGTCGTTCGCTCTGACGATAAAAAACGTGCACGCATCAATGCCATGCGCTTTTTCCTTGGGCAAATACCTTATACGGGCAAAGACAGCAGCATTGTGGTGCCGCCTGAGCCACAGGTGGTTGCTCGTGCGGAGCAGGATTTGGAGTGAATTCTGAGCCAGCCCGGCCAGCATCGAAAAAAAAGAACCGGCTACTGCAAAGTAAGCCGGTTCTTTTGTTTTAGCGGAGCTATCAATTAGCTTATCAATTAAAGCTTAAATCGCAATCGGCGCCTTAATATGAGCATGGGACTGATACCCCACCAGCTCAAAGTCATCAAAGGTGAAATCAAAGATATCCTTGATCTCAGGGTTCAACTTCATCTCAGGCAACGGCAGTGGCTCGCGGGAGAGCTGTTCTTCGACCTGCTCCATATGATTGGAATACAGGTGAGCATCACCAAAAGTATGCACAAAGTCACCGGCTTCCAGACCACATACCTGGGCAATCATCATGGTCAGCAGTGAGTAGCTGGCGATGTTGAAGGGTACGCCCAGGAAGATGTCGGCGCTGCGCTGATATAACTGACAGGAGAGCTTGCCGTCCAGCACATAGAACTGGAACAGGCAGTGGCACGGTGGCAGTGCCTGTCGGTTGTTCTCGGCATTAGCCTTGGGAGAGATAGACGAGTCTGGCAGCACCGTTGGGTTCCAGGCCGACACTACTAAACGACGGGAGTTCGGGTTGGTTTTTATCTGCTCAATCAGCTCTTTAATCTGATCGACCACTTCGCCATTTGGCCCTTCCCAGTTACGCCACTGTACGCCATACACAGGCCCCAGTTCGCCCTCATCAGTCGCCCATTCATCCCAGATGGAAACGCCATTATCTTTCAGATAAGCAATGTTGCTGTCACCTTTCAGGAACCAGAGCAGCTCATGAATAATGGAGCGCAGATGACACTTCTTGGTGGTGACCATTGGGAAGCCTTTCGACAGGTCGAAACGCATCTGATAGCCGAACACACTGTAGGTGCCGGTGCCTGTTCGGTCATCACGGTATACGCCTGTGTCCTTCACATGGCGCATTAAATCCAAATACTCTTTCATGACTTTTTCCCTTTCTTCCCGGCCGTTTTCTGCGCTCTTTGCTGAGAGGCCGCCTGTGCATCCAGCCAGGCACGGTCATCACTATTCATACCATTAACCAGAGGGTAACGCTTGTACCCTATGAACATCAGAGCCGCACCCAGTATAACCATTGGCAGACTGAGCAGTTGTCCCATAGTGAGCCAGTTCCAGGCCAGATAGCCCAGCTGAGGGTCAGGCTGACGGAAGAACTCTACAAATATGCGACCAATGCCGTAAATAATCAGAAACAGGCCAGACACCGACATACGAGGGCGAGGCCTGGAGGAGAACCACCAGAGCACACTGAATAAGATCACACCTTCGATGGCAAATTGATACAGCTGTGAAGGATGACGTGCCAGCTGTTGCGGGTCAGTCGGGAAGATCATCGCCCAGGGCACATCGCTCGCACGGCCCCAGAGTTCACCACCAATAAAGTTACCGATACGACCGGCACCCAGACCAAAAGGCACAATCGGCGCAACAAAATCGATGGTCTGGAAGAAACTCTTACCCAGCTTACGGCTGTAGAGAATCATCGCCACAATCACACCCAGCATGCCACCGTGGAAGGACATACCGCCTTCATCAATACGAAACAGCCAGAGCGGGTTCTGCAGGAAGTAATCAAAGTTATAGAAGATCACATAACCAAAACGACCACCCAGCACCACGCCTAAGGCACCATAAAAAATAAGGTCGGACAGATGTTCTTCGTTCCACAGGCCGCCAGACTTATTACAGCGCGTCTTACCCAGAAACCAGGCTCCGGCGAAGGCCAGCAGGTACATTAAACCGTACCAGTGTATTTGTAGTGGCCCCAACTCCAGCGCGATGGGGTTTATCTGTGGATACTGAATCAAACTCAAGCCTCAAACATTCAATGTCATTGTGAAATCAGACGAATCAATCGCCCAGAATAAATTTGATACCAACGATAAACAACAGGCAGGCAAAGCCAATACGCAGCATGTCTGCCGGCAGACGATGGGTCAGCCATGCCCCTACTCGGGCAAAGGGCACACTGGTCAGCACAATACCTGCAAACGCAGGCCAGTAGATTAGGCCACTGCTCCAGCCTGACAACGCTGGTTCCTTACTCACCAGAGAACCACCCAGCACCCCATTAGCCACAGCTCCCATCACCGCAATGGCAATACCACTGGCGGCAGATGTGCCTACGGCCTGCCTCAGAGGCATACCGTAGCGTGTTAAGAAAGGTACGGTCATAGTGCCGCCGCCAATACCAAACACCGTAGACACCAAACCAATCAGGCTGCCTGTGGTCATCATTAAAGGTGGTGGCGGCAGGTGTAAAGGACGCTCCCCTGCCCCGCGTTTTTTTCGCAACAGGCGCAGGCCTATAATAATCACACCAAAGCCTATCAGGAACTGTAAAATGCCGCTGCTAAGTTGAATCGCCATAGCCACACCCAGCCAGGCACCAATCACCAGCCCCGGCATTAACATGGCCACAGCTGGCCAGAATATCGCCTGCTTGCGGTAATGCCCCAAGGTGGAACTGAGAGACGTCAGCACAATAGTTGCGAGTGACGTTCCCACCGCAACATGAGTGGTCACCTCTGGGGAAAAGCCCTGAAAGCTGAAAACCACAATCAGGGCGGGCACTATAATCAAACCGCCACCCACGCCAAACAGGCCAGCCATTGTCCCTGCCACCGCCCCGGTGATCAGGTAACTTACCCACTCTATAACCAATTCCACTACAACTCCCCTTCATCTCCCCTTCATCAAACGCCAACAAGTGCACACGGACCGTTGGTCGTGTACCGTAGGCGCCACAGCAAGAAAAATGATGATGTATCTATGTGTCTTATTGCCCTGAAGTGGGACCCTGACAGCCAGTCTCCGCTCATCATGACGGCAAACCGTGATGAGTTCTACCAACGGCCCACCCGCAGTGCCCATTACTGGGAAGAACACCCCGATGTTTTTGGCGGTCTCGACCTTAGAGCCGGTGGCACCTGGATGGCGGTGAGTAAACAGGGCCGTCTGGCAGCCATCACAAACTTTCGGGAACTGGACCCCAGTGGTGAAGTCTCACGGGGCGAATTAACCCGCAACTTTTTGATTCAAAGCTCTTCAATTGAGAGCTCTTCAATTGAGAGCTCAGAACCAGTTTCAGCAGGAGATTATCTCAACCAGGTACACGACCGTCACGATGTCTATGCCGGTTTTAATCTGCTGCTGGGGGATCACACCGGCCTCTGGTACTACTCCAACCGGGAAAAGGTCGTCAGAAAACTGGAACCCGGTCTCTACGGCTTGAGCAATGGTCTGCTCAACACACCCTGGCCAAAAGTACGCCGGTTAAAGAAAAGGCTTCACAAAGCCATTGATGACCAGCAGGCAAACCCCAGGCATCTGATCGACCTGCTTCACGACAACTACCACCCACCGGTTGAAGAACTGCCGCAAACTGGTGTTGACCCAGTCTGGGAGCAAACACTCTCACCCTGTTTTATTCGCTCACCTAACTACGGCACCCGTAACAGCACAGCGCTGACCCTGAACCGGGAAGGGATACTCCACTGGCATGAGCAGCTCTATGATCAGGGTGGTGAATGGGGACAACCCATCATTGAAAACATTCCGATGGGTGAAAACTTGCTGACTTAATTGCCTATTCCCCCAATCTATCATGACTGTTTATCCAGAGGCGCTTTGTCAGCGCCTCTGCCTCTTCTGTTATGCACCATCACAACACAGCCCTGTTTAATGGCGATTAGTCTTCCGTTCTTACTTAACTGAGCCAAGCCGTTATGCAGTCAGCAAAACCGAGCCGTTGTGTTACACCGCCTCTTTATAAACCCTATAAAGCCCCCTGTTCGGTCACCATTGAACAGCTGTTTCCACCCAGCGATTCGCCTGCCAGAGCCAAGATACTCACTGACGTATCGCCAAAAGTACCAAATACCAGACGCAAAGCTAAACCCAGGGCTAAGACCAGGGCTAAGATTAAGACTAAGTCGGAAGTCAGGCCAACGTCCTGCCGACGACCTCGCATAAGAACCGTTTCACTGCCTTCTTTCGACACGGTAAAAACAGAAGGGAAACAACAGCTCAAAGCAGCTGAAATAGAATCAAGTCAACCCAAGGCGCCCGAAACGGAGGTACAACCTGCTGAAGTTGGGGCAGTTAAACCCGCCGCCACCAAACTGTCACCATCACGGCAACGCTTGTTCATATGGGCACAACAGGTTCAACAGAAACTGCCCCAAGAACATCTAACAGAAAGTAAAATTTATCGAAAAGTATTCGAGCATTGGAGAAACCATTGGAATAAAAAAAACACCTTGGCCCCCTATGCCTGCCGTAACTGGCTGCGGGCCTTAATACATCTGCTGCCGCAGTCTTTCTCGGTCACCACCCGAAACCCTTCCAAAACGGCTGACGACAAAGACCTGCGTAAAGCGGCTATCGCCACACTTGCTTACACGGGTGTGCAATACTCCATCGAACGCACCTGCGACAAAGCTCTTGAGGCAAAAGCTCTTGAGGCAAAAGCTCTTGAGGCAAAAAAAATGGATGATAAAAGCACATGCCCCTGCATCGCCAAACTCCATATCTGCCTGCAGGGTAGCGAGCTGGTGAGTGACACCGTCATGGTTCACAATCTTCAGGAACTCATCACCGAGTTCCCGATAATTCACAGCATTACCCTGCACCCTTTTGATCAGTGGAGTTATCGTCCTGATGAAGTGTCCCTGAATTTATCCAGCGTTGAGAAGTCTGATCTCGACCCACTGTTAGAACGCTGTCGTGCGAAATGGTCAGGCCTGCTTGAGACTGGTGTCAGGCAATGGTTCTGGAGTGGCAGCGGTCTGGTTTTGAGTGATGGGCTGGTACTTCGCCACCTGGCAGAAGGCGTAGATATCCACAGGCTTTACCCCCCTCATATCCAGGATGCTATGACGGTTGCAAGAGCCCTTAAGAATGCCAGAGAACGAGATATGGACCTGGCAGAAGCGCTCAAGGAATTAACTTAACGCTACTGGGGAGCGCTCTGCTCTTTTTCAACGGGCATTTTCACCGGACATTCTTTTCCCTCAAGCTTTTTATGGGGATCGTCCCATGGGTTCTTGCAGATTTTGCAAAACAAGTGAGCGTTTGCCGTAATACAGCAGCGGAGCATTAAGGAGTTATTGGGGGAATACTCTTTGATGGTCATGTCACACTGAGTACAACGTATTGCAGTTGGGCAATCATGGACTACTGACTCACCCAAAGAAAAAGTTGTGCTGCATATAGAACAGAATCTGGTTTTGCAGGATTCTTTAGGGCAGATAATAACAGGGCAGGCGTTCCCCCTGAAGTATTGCTGTTTACAGTTTTCATTTGGGCACAGGCTCATTTCACCCATATCAATAGCCAGCTGCATATCTTTCTCTGCTTGATGCCTGTCCTTTTCCGAGAGCTTTACTACTTCTCTGCCCACAACTTCTTGAGGCGGGGGGCAGGGGATAACACTGATGGCATGAAATACCTTAGCAGACAACTCTTCAGGCGGGGTTGCGATCTTGATAAGAACAGTCTCTTCACCGGTTTTATAGTGAAAGTATTGTTTATAAGAGGGCTCCGAAAGACACTCAAGGCAGAATGCAGCCATGTCGCTTGTAGCACGTACACAGAGTTCCTTCTCGCTCTGGTTTTTACCCTGCGGTGGATTTTCCAGAAGAGCCGAGAGGGAAATCTCAGGGTACTTTTCACAGCACAAAGTACAGGTCTGTGTACTCTGTGCCACTTTCTTGGACGGAGGGTTTTTCTCCCCAGATGCCTGGTTCCCAGGGCTTTCCTGTCTGCCATGTGGCCGTTTTTCAGAAGAAATCATTCACCCACCCTCTTGGCTCTTTAAATAGGAAATTCAGGCTAGTGATAGTAAAGAATCATGCTTCAGGAATGCATAACACCCCTGTTATGCATTCTATACAACTAAACAAGACAGCAAGTCCTGCTGACATTTCCTGAGAAAATTGAAAAAACAGAGGTCATAAGATCTGTTCAGACACAAATATTAACATTCTGAAACTATTAACCTTCTGAAACAGGGACATTCAATGGAAAGCCCAGATTTACATCAGCGTTTACCACCAAAAGGTGATGAACTTGCGACCGATGAATCAATTAATCAGAGGGCAGGGCAACCAAAAGTTAAGACAAATGTCTTCTACGGAAGGTTGATCGGACTGGTGAATACATCAATAATTTTATTTTCAGCTGTCTCAAACAAGCTAATAATCCCCTGCCTTAAAAATAAGAAGCTTACTCTTAAGTGCATCACGAATGCAGCCTGCGAATGCTGCCGGTGCATTTCAAAAATACCGAGGGCAACCTACACAATCACTACGTCTCCATGCACTTATTTATTTATCGCCGCCGGTGCCGGGTTAGGTGTATACACATTTCACTCCCTCGTTTTCACAAGTCTCGCATTGGAAGAAAGTTACAGGCCTGTGGATTTAACACTTCAGGGAACAGTATCGAGTGCTTTGATTGGAGCTGTTGTGGGTGGAGTGTGTGGTGGCGTTTTTGCGCTGTCGAAAAAAGCTGATGAGCACCGCTAGATTTACCCACAAAGGTTTTTGGATACTGCTGTGCTCACAACAGTAAAGCAGCAGAAATGAATAACACCCCTGTTATTGATTCTACACATCTGAACAAACCAGCAACCGCTCATGACATTGCCGGAGCATATTTATAAAAACGGAGGTCATAGATCCTATTCAGGCACCAACCATTAACTTTTCGAAGCAGGGGACATTCAATGGAAGACGCACACATACGACGGCGTTTACAGCTAAATGATGATAAACTTGCAGCCAATGAACCAATTAACTCAATTAACTCAATTAACTCAATTAACAAGAGTGCAGTGCAACCAAAAGGCAAGACAAATGTCGTCTACGGAAAGTTGATTGGGCTGGTGAGTACAACAAAGAAGGTTATTACAGCTTTTCAGCATGCATCCTCTGACTTTGGCAGTGCCTCAGGAAGCCAGGTGGCGCAACTTCTTCTGCGAGACTGCTCAGCTGTGGATCATTGCTTACGCATAAGCGCTAACTCTATAACAGCTCTGCCTAACAAGCTGATTACCCCCTTCTACCCTGATGCAGAGTTTACTCGCCAAAGAGTAAGCTCTATGGCCAGCTGTATTGAAAATGGCATCAAAAATACAGGCCGTCTTGGTATTTTCCTTGGATTGAATGCGGTTTACGAGTCCACCCGGCTCGCCCCAAAAATAGCAAACCGTGTAAACCGGATCGCCTCAAAAGTAGCAACCCCCGTTAACTGGCTTGCTTCAAAAATACAAAGAGCAGCTCATAACTTCATCAAATCCCCATACTTTACTTTATTTACCAGTATCTCCCTCGGTTCCTGTGCTGGCGCAGCACTGGGTGTATACGTATTTAACTACGCCCTGTTTAAAAGTCAGATACATGAAGAGAATGACAGCCTTCAAGGTTTACGACTTGAAGGTTCTAAATGGAGCGCTCTTGTTGGGGGAGCGCTGGGTGGCGTGTATGGTGGCGTGTTAGCACTGGCTGCAATAGCTGATGTTAAATATCATGTAAGTACATGGAATAGCCCGCAAGAAAACAACAACGTCGCAGCCTATAATGAAAGATACGACTACATCCAGTCCATTCGATCTTCAAGGGTAAGAGAATTATTAACAACTTCCAGACCTGAAGAAAAACTAAAACAAAGCTAACCCAAACCCCCATCACTCTTGAGCATGGCCAGGATCCCTTTAAGGAAAGGGGTCTGGATAAACAACGATATTTCGATATTTACACAACCAATACCATCGAATCACTGAACAGTGTTATTGGTAAAACCACAAGCTACCGCAAGACATTCCCGACTGGTGACTCTGCAACCTTACGATTATGAAGGCATCCCGAAAGATGACAATGCATGTTAGGAACGGGAAGCCAGTTTTAAACAGATTCATGATTAAGTGCGAAGGCCGGCTTATTGATTATGTTTAATCGAGGCAAAGACATAGTTAGATTTACACTCTTCGCCAGTCTCCCGGATAACCCGAACATAACCCTTCTGTTAACCATATCAATACGTAAACATGAACTTTTACATTGTTCCTAACCTCCAATCACCTACCAATATTCATTGACAAGACTTTTAGGAGGATTACACCATGAACAATATTCAACAAGCTGCGCACCCCAAGTGGATTAAAGAGTGTTCACTCGCAAATCCTAACACCCCATACTATTGTGTTAAACCTAACCACGATGTGATCTTTACCCCGAGTGGCAAGAAAGTATGTATAGCCAGCGGTCATGGTCAAGTTCTTGTATGTGAGCCAGGGGCCGACACTTCCCCCGTGAAACTTACCACAGCAAGTACCTGGTTTAGCAAAATCGCTCTGTATGCCCTTCACAAAACGACGGGTATAGACTGGGATGGACATAAAGCCCGGATCACATCTGTCGCAATAACCCCCGATGGCGAAAAAATCGCCACCGCAAGCACAGACAGCACAGTTAAACTCTGGCGCACAGGTAACGGCTCACTTCTTTATACGATCCAGACAGCCCCTGGAGTCCGCTGTCACTGTTGTAGCCCAAAACCCAAAGTTTCTTTTTCAAAGTGTGGAGGGCAGTTAATCTCCCTTGGAACAGATAAAATGGTAAAGGTCTGGGGAACCCCGAGAGGAAACCTCATACATACTCTGCAACCAGATCGCCCCTGCAGCCTTCCCGAGATTGACAGCAGTGAATTGGAGCGAGTAGATACCAACAACGAGGATTTGAAGACAAAGTGCCGTGATTTTGGGCTAGTTAATCAAGTCAACCTCTCACCTGACGGCACCACCCTTGCCACGTCCTGCGAAGACCTCACCACAAGGCTCTGGAACCTTACTACAGGAAAACTTCAATACACCCTGGGCGATATTTTTAACGAATCGCCTTATATCGGACACACTCGCCCGGTCCGGTCGAATGCGTTCTCCCCGGACGGTAGCCTGATTGCAACCGGGTCAACAGGAAGCAAAACCATCAATATATGGGAAACGACAAATGGAAAACTGAGCGCTCAGCTGACATGCCAAGAGTCCCCTGAAGAAGCTCCCAAAGATGCAGTACTTCTAACTTTCTCTTCAAAGGGAAGCTTGGCATGCTGTTATCAACACGCAATTAACCTATGGACTGCCCCTGTTTTAGAGAACCCCCAGGGCATCTGTTTTGGCCATCCTGCCAACACCGACCCGAAAATCGCCCATATTAATGATATTTACGCACTGGCCTTCTCTCCGGACGGGAATCAACTGGTTTCTGCCGGCTTTGATAGAAGGTTGTTTATTTGGAATAGTGAAACGGGAGATTTAATCCAAAAGTTAGGAGGTGACCCTACTATGGACTTTGCATGGTTATTAGAAAGGTATGAGGGTATAGAGAGGGAAAAATATGGATATATGGGAGCCAGACACTATCATCAATCACGATCACGATCACAACAACAACCAGAAGCAGAAGCAGAAGACGAAGGAGCTATTTCGGATGCTGACCGCTCACAAGGAACACCCGAAGAAGACAATCTAACAATCGAACCATACTATAGTACTGGTCGTTGTTTTGCATTCCATTATTCCTGTGATCCAGCTTGGCACTGCGATAAAATCAAGGCTCTCACCTTTTCCCCAAATGGGGAGAGGATTGCTTCAACTGATGAATCTGGCGATACCATAATCTGGAAAAAGTCCGTTAGCTGACGGACTTTCTACGCCAAGGGGAACGTGTGAAGGATATCCACGATTATCAGGCTCAGTGAAAGTGTAGACAGAGCACAACGCATACTCTTGAGCTTATGGAAACGCCGCCCCTAACCCAGATCCGTCCGGGCACCCAAAATCTTATCCAGGCCACGGTGACGCAGAGCCAACTCAACGGCACTGCGAATCACCTTGGGGTTATCCATAGATAACACTTCATCCAGCAACTCTTTCGCCTCAGCCAAGGGTATATTGCGCAGTGCCCACTTCACCCGGGGAAGGTTTGTAGCGTTCATCGACAGCACATCAAAGCCCATCGCCATAAGCAGAACGGCTGCTGCTGGGTCACCGGCCATTTCACCACAAATGGAAACTGGCTTGCCTTCGGTATGACCGTCCTGCACAACCTTATGCAGCGCTTGCAGTACCGCCGGATGGTAACTGTGGTAAAGATCCGCAACCCGAGGGTTGTTACGGTCCACCGCCAGAATATATTGGGTTAAGTCATTACTGCCGATGGAGAGGAAGTCGACCCGGCGGGCAAACTCCTGCACCTGATACACTGCCGCTGGTACTTCAATCATTACGCCTACAGGCGGCAGCATAATATCTATGCCTTCACCGAGCACCTCATGGTAAGCCCGGTGAATCAAATAAAGTGCTTCTTCGACCTCAGGTACACCAGAGATCATCGGCAGCATAATACGCAGATTATCTAACCCTTCACTGGCCTTGAGCATCGCCCGTACCTGCACAAGGAAAATTTCCGGATGGTCGAGGGTGACACGAATACCCCGCCAGCCCAGGAACGGGTTCTCTTCTTTAATGGGGAAGTAGCTGAGGGATTTATCCCCGCCGATATCCAGCGTGCGAATAGTCACCGGCCGGGGCGCAAACATTTCCAGCTGTTCGCGGTAAATAATTTCCTGTTCTTTCTCGCTGGGGAAACGATCCTGCATCATAAATGGCACTTCTGTGCGGTACAGACCCACACCTTCAGCACCATGATCCAGCGAACGAACTGTGTCGGTCATCAAACCAGTATTTACCCACAGAGGCTGGCGATAGTTATCCGGAGTGATACAGGGTTCATCCTTCAGGCTTTCGAGCCCTTCAACAAAGGCCTGCTCTTCATCTTCCAAAAGCTGGTATTGGTTCAACAGCTCCTGCGCCGGGGAGACATACACCCGCCCAAGATTACCATCGACAATAATATCCCGACCTCCAATACGCTCCCAGGGCAGGTCGACTGCGCCCATAATTGTGGGCACGCCCATAGCCCGGGCCAGAATAGCCACATGAGAGTTACCGGAACCCTGCACAGACACCAGTCCAACAAGGTTCTTACGGGGAATCTCACCGAGCATGGCTGGTGTGAGTTCTTCACTGATGACAATGGCTTTATCGGGCCAGCTAACATCTTCATGCTGCTGCTGTTGCAGAGCAGACAAAACTCGTCGTCCAAGATCACGAACATCAGAGGCCCGTTCCCGCAGGTAAGGGTCATCCATCAATTCAAAATGACGAACGTGCTCCTCAATCACCTGCTTGAGTGCCCCCTGTGCCCACTGACCTTTGCGGATAACCGCTTCTATCTCCTGACCAAGGGCATTGTCATCAAGCATGCGCAGGTAAACATCAAACAGTGCCTGCTCTTCGGCAGGGATCTGGTCGGCCAGCTTGTCAGCTGTAGCCTGCATCTGTTCCCGCACACTGCATAGTGCCTGATGGAACAGCTGGAATTCTTCTTCGACATTGTCGGTAAAGCGGTCCACTACCACACTCAGGTCTGCCGGAGGTGCCAGCACAACGGCGGTACCAATGGCAATACCCGGGGAACCAGCCACCCCTGCAAAGCGGGACTGTCGAGGGCGTTCATCGGTGGATGTGGGGAAGTGGAGAGAACCTGTAGCCTCAGCATGGGCAATAACACCAGCCAACTGGGCAGACATGGTCACCAGGAACGACTCTTCGCTTTCATCAAAGCGTCGCGGATGGGTATGCTGAATAACCAGAACGCCTAACAGGTTCCGGTGATGAATAATGGGAACACCGAGGAAGGAACGGAACCGTTCTTCCCCGGTTTGCTCAACATAACGGAACTTCGGATGTGAAGCAGCGTCTTCCAGGTTAATGGGTTCTTCACGAAGGCCCACCTGCCCCACCAGACCTTCAGACCGGGTCAACGTCACCCTGCCAATTGCCTCACGGTTCAGGCCTTCAGAAGCCATTAAGGTATAACGGGTGTTGTCCTCATTGTAGAGATAGACAGAACATACATCTGTACACATAGCCATGCGCACACTGCGAACCATAACATCCAGAGCTGCCTGCAAATCACTGGCAGCACCAACCTCCTGGACAATACGTCGCAAGGTATTCAGCATGTTCTATCGTTCCCCCTGTTCCTATGGTTTCTATTTAATGGGACTGCTGAATCACTTGCAGCAGCCGGGGTGCGAGTTCCTTCATCGCGCGCCGATACACATCACGCTTAAAGGTCACCACCTGTCCTACAGGAAACCAGTAACTGACCCAACGCCAGCCATCAAATTCAGGAGATTCCGAAAGATTCACACGTACACGCTCATCAGGACTGATCAGCTGCAGTAAAAACCACTTCTGCTTCTGCCCGATACACAACGGCCGACTGTCTTTTCTGATCAGTCGCCTGGGGAGACGATAACGTAACCAGCCGCGGGTGCAGGAAAGAATCCTGACATCCTCAGGCCTGAGACCTATCTCCTCATATAACTCCCGGTACATTGCCTCTTCCGGTGATTCATCACCGTTAATACCGCCCTGGGGAAACTGCCACGCATCCTGTCCGATTCGCTTGGCCCAAAGCACCTTTCCTTCCTTATTGGAGAGAATGATGCCGACATTGGGCCGGAATCCATCAGAATCAATCACATGGTCGCCCTGGCAAAGTCTATTACCTGCATTGTTCCACACGGACTCAATTTCGGCAAACCACTAATCACTTTTGCTTATATTTCTCAACCGTTCGTAGCAGATACCCCACGACTAAAGCGTCTCAGACTACTTATTCGGCAAACTCTGACTCCGTAAAATCGCCCGCAGCCACGCTGTTTTTTTTGCAGCCTGCACAACTTGCACACAACTATAGTCTCCCCGGAGCTTTGCCATCACAGTCTTTCCGCTTTTTTTCTATGTAGCTTTCCGTGCAGCAGGGTATTATGCCTGCACAATCAAGAATGGGCAGGCCGAAGGCCGGGGACGAGCAGTGACAGTAGCGATTTTTGATCTTGACCATACTCTGATAAACACCGACAGCGACCATGCCTGGGGTGAGTTTCTGGTCAAGAAAAACGTGGTAGATGCAGTGGTTTTTAAAAAAGCCAATGACTACTTCCATGAACAGTATTGCCAGGGCTGCCTGAACCTTGATGAATACCTCGAGTTCGCCCTCAAGGCACTCGCAGACCTTCCTATGGAAGAGCTGCACCAACTGCGTGAAGAGTTTGTAGAAACAGATATACGCCACCTTATTAAGCCAGGCGTTGCCAAACTGCTGGAAAAGCATCGTCAACAAGGCCATGTGCTACTGGTTATCACAGCGACTAATCGTTTTGTGATTGATCCGATTGTCGATGCCATTGGCATTGAACAGAGGCTGGCAATAGAGCTGGAACAAAAAGACGGCCGTTACACAGGCGAGTACGTGGGAACACCGACCTTCCGTGAAGGCAAGATCACACGTTTTAATGAATGGCTGAAAGATAATCCAGAACACAAAATAGAAGAGTGCTGGTTCTACAGTGACTCCCGCAACGACCTGCCCCTGCTGGAACAGGTTGGCCACCCTGTAGCTGTTGACCCGGATGACACTTTAAAAGCGACTGCAGAAAAGAATGGCTGGCCGGTTATTTCACTTTTATAGGAGCCGTCTTTTATTATTCCCTCAAAGCAGGTTTGGGGGAACACTCTCTTCTCTGGATGATCTGCGCGGGTTCGCGGGTAAATCGCCATTAATGACTACATCCATCAAACTTCCCCTTCGCCCCAGCCGAACACTTTTCCAGGCGGGATGAGGCGGTACTATAAGATCATCTCTACAGCAGGTTTTCAGCAGCTTTGCCAATTCGTCCAGATTATTAATAATCAGGTAGGACGGCAGTCGTCTTAACAAACCCGGGTTAAACACCAGGCAGGGCGTCAGGTTTTTCTTGCGAGGGTGAGGATTGAGCATCTCTGGTCCATGGCGAATCAAGGGGATACCAAGACTTTGGTTGATCTTATCAAAAATACGATGCCCCCTTGGAGTAATATTGCCGTACTCCTTATCCATCAACTCTTCCAGGCCACTATCACTGCTGGTAACTCCACCGCCCTCTTCAGCGACCCCTGTATCCAGGCAGGAGAGAGAGACACAGGGACGATCATCTTCATCGCCATTCCAGACTGACTGATGTACTCCCAGCAACACAGGGTCCATATCAGAGGTGATCACCTGTCCACGGGCGTCTACCAGTACTTCAAACTTACTGCTTCGTCCCTGGTCATCCAGCAGCAGCATATCGTACTTGCTGTCCTCACGTTTGATACCCCTATACCTTGACCGGGATGACTGTGGACGACGAAATTCAATAAAACCGCCCTTTTCTTCAGGCCGTTCACTACGAGACCGACAGGCCTTACCAATAGAGACCAGATGATCTATCTGCTGGGGGTGCAGTTGCAGCTGCCGTGTCTGCACCTCGCCTTCCTGTATCAGTCTTCTCAATTGCCTGTCGACCGGTTTATCGTCCCGGTTTTTTTCCTGAGGTGTAAGTGGGATCAGGCTGGCGCCCATACCGCCGGGGTCGGTGTGCTGAGAAATAGAGCGGCCTTTTCCAACATAACCGCGCCCCTGAAAAACCTGCACTGCCCGTGGCAGAAAACGGAACACCAGCAGAGTTTTCTCCTCTTTGGCAATAGCATGAATACTCTGGAGTTGTCCGCGGGTCAGCCCCTGACGAGAGTCCTTCAAAGCCACATCAAGACCATCGTCTAAATAACGCCCCTGAAAGTCATAACCTTTTACTGTTTCGACTCTCTCTGTTCTCGTCTCCCCACAAAGAGACACTTTAGCGCCAGATACACTTAAAGAGTCCTTAGAAGGCAGCTGAGGAGAGGTTTTCTTAAGTGGTCGCCGACAACTGTGATGCCGGTAGCGGGCGCGCAAGAAACCTGGGTGAGGACAAATTGACTTCCCTGTTTTCAGGTCTCTTGGTGCTTCGCTTGCTGGTGATGCGGGAATCACGCGAAATGTAGTGAAAGAATAGGCCATATCATTTGTTCCAAAGTCAGCAGTTCCATAATGGAACATCACCAACTTCAGACACCCACAAGCAGAAAGAGGTCACGAAAAGCAGTGGCCTCTGTCCGGTTTGTTAGTAACCGATGATCAGATTCTACTCCCGAACTCCCAATATTAGCGCTGCTTGCACCGCGGTTAGAATCCCTAACATTTCTGAATTTCTTCAATACTCTGGTGTTTTATTTTTGTCCAGGTTGTTAGTAAAAAGTTAAAGAGCCGGATGATTCGGCATGAAGGCACTGGGAATCTATGCCTGCAGGGAATCTGATGCAGTCTGGGAATGGGGAGATAGATATAATTCAGACACCCGCAAACAAGAAGAGGTCACTGAAAGCAGTGTCCTCTGTCCGACTTGTTTGGGTTGTTTCTCAGGCTGGCTGACGGGTATCAGGCTACTGCGGCTTCGTGGCTCAGCACCCGATCAAGGATAGCTTCAATATAGTGCAGGTCGTGGGTGCTCTTCTCAGGCTCGTTCGCCATTTCGTGATAGCGACGCATGGCCAGAATCTCTTCCAGGTCGGAGCGGCTGCTGAAGTCGGAGATTTCATCCACGCTCATCACACCGCCCTGCCAAACCAACGACTCTTTACTGCCTCTGGCGAGCTGGTCGAAATAGCCAGCTTCAATGGCGCAAAGATAACGCTTGGCCTGAACATGGTTGCCAGCCAGACCAACCACACGCTCAGAGAACCCGCACTGGCTCAGGTAGTTGGCAACAATACGGTCACGGACCTCATGGCTGTTCTCGCCCTGCAGTTCTTCATCCACACCAGGAAGAAAATGACCAATACCATGCAGGAAGGCGGCGGCGATCATCTCATCATCACGTCCATCGGTAATGGCCAGCTCGGCCGCCTGTAATGCATGTTGTAACTGTGTGACATTTTCACCGTATTGAAGATTTCCATATTCACGGTACAGCTCAACTATGCGAGCTACTGTCTTTTTATCTTTCATGCCTGCTCTCCCAACCCGGCAAGTGCCAGGCTGTCATCCTCTATAACAAGCTTAAGGGGGGTGAATTCTGCCAAGAGATCATTGCAAAACGGTTATGTTTTCCGATCTTTACAATCGTCACCTTAAACCAGCCTGTACAGCGTCTCTCCAGAAAAACACGATCTTTTATCTATTTTTTACGACGAGGAGCCTGCCAGAGTCCTCCGGCAAGCTCTACAACGTTTGCTTTTTACGATTAATCTTCTGGGTTAGTTTCTCAATAATGCGTGAGACAGCAGCAAACCCAAAAGTGGCTGTCACCATTGTTGCGGCACCAAAACCACTGGCGCAGTCCATTTTCATGGAACCACCTTCTGCGCCCGGCTTGCGCTCGCACACCGAACCATCTGGCTGCGGATAACGTGCGGCTTCTTCCGAGAACACGCACTCTACAGCAAAACGTCGTTTCGTGTTCTTCGAAAAGCCATATTGGTAGCGAAGAAAGTCTTTGACCTTTTTTGCCAGCGGATCCTGAAATGTCCTGGTCAGGTCAGCAATGCGGATCTTCAACGGGTCTGTGAGCCCACCAGCGGCACCCACAGTAATCACCGGGATTTTATTGCGCTTGCAGTGAGCCACTATGGCCGCTTTCACACGAAAGCTGTCTATGGCATCCAGAACATAATCAAACTTCGATTCCTGCTCCGGCTCAGCAAGCTTCTGACCCAGGAGCTCGGCCAGGTTATCTGCAGTCACAAAGTCTTCAACTTCATGGACTGTGATCTCTGGGTTGATGGCCCGCATACGCTCAGCCATTACCGCAACCTTGGACTGGCCAATAGTCTCTTTCACTGCTTGGATCTGACGATTGGTGTTGGTCACACAGATATCATCGAGATCAATCAGTGTCACACTTCCCACACCCGTTCGAGCCAGAGCTTCCGCTGCCCACGACCCGACTCCCCCAATACCTATAACACAGATATGAGCTGACTGCAGTTTCTCTGCAACCTGGCCACCATACAAACGGCGAATACCGCCAAAGCGTGAAGTGTATGTATCCGGGGACATGCGCGGGTATAACTCTCTCGGATGGGATAAAAAGAAACCGACGAACGGTAGCCCTGCATTATACCACTGCCAGACATCTTCCCGGCACCCCTTTATCAGACTCTCTAACTATACTGCTCAAGCTATAATGCTCTGGCTTTATCGCAACTTCGCTATTTTACAAACAACAATCAGGTACGCCATGATTCTTCGACCTTCCCCCCAAACAACGTCAAGACCAAAAGCTTTCGCCTCTTCACTGAAGAACACTTGCATCACTGCTATCACTTTCTCCTTACTGGCCTTCACTGGCGCCT
Source organism: Sansalvadorimonas sp. (assembly GCA_965221135.1). Lineage (GTDB taxonomy): Bacteria > Pseudomonadota > Gammaproteobacteria > Pseudomonadales > Endozoicomonadaceae > Sansalvadorimonas. The sequence continues at coordinate 747,674 of CBDCRZ010000100.1, read as the reverse complement.
ATGCTGCGCCCCATGCAGACACACACAGCAATGCTGCCGCCAAAGCTGCCAGAGTAAAGCAACTCGAATCCAGCCAGTCTGGCCTGCCTGAAGACTGGCAGCTCTATAAACATCGTTATCCAGACATCAGCCTCACTGAACTGAAGCAGGCTATTAAAAAAGGGGGAGTTACGCTCATAGATGCCAGCAGGAAAGACACCTATAGCAGAGGTCATATTCCAGGTGCGCTCTCGCTGCCGGTGTTAATAGAAAAACAGAACATCCACCTGCCCGCCCGTAAAGACACACTAATTGTTGCTTACTGCGGAGGCCCCAAGTGCCCTGCCTGGTTTAAAGCCGCAGATTTCGCACATCAAAGAGGCTATAAAAATATTCGTCACTTCGAAGGGGGGTTAAAAGCCTGGAAAAGTGATAATGGTGATCTGGCTACGGGGACAACCCCCTGAACACACGCTTCAGGCTGCCCTTCCAGAGCAGCCTGAGCGAGTACAAACGGCTATTTTTGGACGGCGTTTCTAAGCAATGCGGGCAGCAATTGCAGGGAAACCCGTGATAAGCTCTTATGTACAGAGATAGAATCCCGTCCTGCCTTTGGATTTTTCAGAGCGGCTACTTTAAAGTCTTCCTGCTTCGGCATATCCATATAACACCAGTCCGTTTTAATACCTCTGTCAGTCAGAACCTGACAATAAGCTCTGGAAAGAGCTTTGATTTCAGGTATTGGCTCCCCGGCACACTGTTGCATTTTTACGGTAATGGCCTGCATGGCATAAGAAAACATTTGCTGCCCATCTTCGGCAAGGTATGTATTGCCTGCAGCTTCAGCAATATCTTTTCCGGCAGATTTTTCTTGAGCGGGTTCTGCTTTAGCCTGCGCGGACATACCCTCCTGTATCGGCATACCTGAAGACTGAGCAGATGATTCAGGCATTTCTTTCAAGAGTGATTGTGTCGCCATGTTCACCTGACTTTCTCCCAGCAGGGAAATGCCACTCCAATCCACCAGCGCCTGCTCAATATAAGGTAGTGAACTCCGGTGAGCGGCTTTGGGCAATCCCGCCAGCCAGTTGATGTAATGCCTGGTGTTTTCACCTCGCTGGGTCATAGAGTTCCATTCAGCAGCTATAGGCAATACCATGAGTGGAATTTCCAGCAATGTCATCAATGCCTGAGCAGCGACCTTTTTATCACCTCCATCCATCACAAATTGATTTAACCCTGTTAAAACCGCAGTGACATTATGATCGGCTTCACCAGTGCTCTGGCGGCTGGACTGCAAGCTCTGGATATAAGCCAGCTGCTTCTCAATCATGCTAAGTGAGGGTCGCCCAGGGTTAAATGGTTTGGTCAGTTCAAACAGAAGCTCTCTCTGGCGCAATAACATATGAAATATATGGCTGGGCACGGCCGATATATTGCCAAAGGCAAAATCAGCGAGATACTCCTTGACGGCAGCCTCAAGAGGCTGGAGTTTCAATGCACTGACACGTTTTATAACACGAGGCTGTACCGTTGATCTTATGTATTGAGTCTTCGCTTGACTGGGGGTGCGATCATCATCCAGATAAAAACTGAGTAACCAGTCCCTCATCGCCTGCGTCTTCAACAGCTGGATTAAAGCGTAAGTGACGGGGTGTTCATTACTCAGCCGCTGATGGGACTGTGACGGTACAACCGGCATCATGGTTTTCACAATGCGCATACCATGGATCTGGAACAGGTTCTGATGCACATTCACCGACTGAGTGCTGTCTGCCCCCAGGGTAAAGTCATAAACATCCTTACCTTTATCCGGCACCCCCGGTTGAACCTCCCGATCCTTCGCCCGGAAGGTACCTGGCCAGACGTATTGCAAGAACTCAATCGCATCCCGTCGGGTCGGCATCGCCGTCAACAAAACATTAAGCATATCCGCAAAGATGATGCGCACACTGGAACGCACACTATATTCATTTTCACCCTCTGCCTCACGCTGCTGGATGTAGGCTTCCAACGCTGACAAAGCCATATCTGTCATTAACTGTTCCGCCAGTGTGTGACTCTTCACGTTGTAGTTGAATCCAGACCCGTCTTTCAGTGGCGCTAAACGCAACGCCTTCTCCATACTTGAATACTTCTTTTGAAAGTCACCGAAACCAAGGTTTTTGATGTTCGGGCGAATAGGCCGCAAAGACATATATTGCATTTTTTCTGCGAGATCATCCGGTGAAGAGCGCAACACTGGCTGCTGGGGGCCCGCACCTGAAGCTGGCAGACTGAGTCCTGCACCAGATTCTTTGTCCTTATGGTCAAGCCGAATGCTATAAAGATGGGGGTCTTCTGCCTGCCCTTCACCCGCTGCCATCCACACTGCGGCCGGGCCATGCTTAATTGATGAATGTCTTATCATCCCAAAAGCAGCAGAGACTGCACAGAGGGAAGCCAGACAGCAAGCAAGAACGAGCCTTCGCAATACGCCACAACATGCCTTTTTCAAACCTGAAACACGACTCTGGCCAGTACCCACGCGTCACCTTTCTTTTCATTTAACAGGGACTCAAAAGTAGACCAGTCACACAAACTTGCAGTTTTAGAACCACCAACAATACTGGTTCCCCCCCTATCGAACAGGACTCACAGGATCGTTAATGGATAAAAAGCTAATAAAGCAGCTGACAGCCTTTATTTTGACCGTCTTGTTTTGTGCTTATGGCAAGGCCGGTGAGATTTTTGTTCCGCTGGTAAAAGACACCACCTTAAAAATTGCTTTCAGTGGTGATCAAGGGTTTTCCATTTACGACCAAAACAATGAACCCATGCGACTTCCAGGTGGAGTGACTATCACCAGCCCTCTGGTCATGCTGGGATTTAAGAACCGGCAAATATGGGCCGCCACCATTCAGCAAAGACACCCCCTGGAAGGCATCGCATCAGACCTTGAGGTCACCCAGCAGGCCGCTTACACCAGTCAATGGACACCTGACCCGAGCAACCCCGATATTGAATACGTCATGCTGTTTTATTCAAAATCCGGCACGCATGAATTGGCCTGGCGCCCGATTGCTCTGGTTAGCTCCAAACAAACGTACTCGCCACAGGCCTTCAACAGATTTTTAGCTGAATGCTGGATTGATAACCATAAGGTCACGACGTTTGCATCACGGTTGATGGAAAAAACAAAGGCAGTGACAGGCTTACCTGGCATAGGCGCCAGACTTCAGCAATGGCTTTCATGGGAGAATCTACTTCCCCATTACACGCTTTCGACTGTGGGCCTGCACCCACATCAGGGCAAAGGGTCAGACAAAGCAACGATCTCTTTATCTCCTGCACCAACAACTGAACCTCATCTTGTTTCACTACCCCGTTGGGAGAGTGATTCACAACCAACAGTTTCACTGGCCGGTTTTGACACCGATTCACAATCATCACCAATTTCACTGTCTGGTTCTGGTTCTGGTTCTGGTTCTGGTTCTGGTTCTGATGTGAGCCTGCCTGTCCCCCCTCCTTCTAGTACATTTCTTGAACTTAACGATCCTTTTCTTGTGGAGGCTGAACTCCCTGACATCACTCTCGATAGAGCTGATATGCAGGAGATACTTTCCGTAATCCGAAGCGCATCACCCCAGACAAAGCACACGGTTCGTTCACAATACGCAGGACGCGGTGCCCCTGCTGTCCCCCGAATGGACATTTCTGCTTATCAGCTTGAATACGGCACAGTTGGTATAGGAGAAGCCATAAACTCGGGCAATGAGTCTTATGTCTATTCAGGGCTTTATTTCCCCGACATCGATCCTGACAACCCACTCAAGGTGGTGGTTAAACAAATGATTGGCAATACCACCACGGAAAAGCCGGGGCAGAACAGGTTGGTACTAAGCCGATATATCAGAGGGCAGTATCAGGAATGTCACCCCAAAGTGTCCAGGGTGCTTGACTGGTATACCGGTGAGAACTTCTTTTTGATGGTTGAAAACGAGGAAGACCCAGTACCTCAAAATATAAGATTCGAAGAACCTGAGCTGCGCCGATACGCGCAGGACATTCTGGCTGGTATCAACTGGTTTCATCACAACAGACTGGTTCATCTGGATATTAAACCTGGCAACTGCCTGCGTATTAAAAACAGCCAACCTTCCGCTTATGCCCTGACCGACTTTGGTGAATTGTCACAAATTGATGATACAACTCTGAATATGCCCATTTGTGGGACAACACCTTACCTCAGTGTTCAGGTACTCACCGAACTAAAAAATCAAACCGCGCAGGGGCAAGGCATTAGCGCAACCAAAACGATTGCAGTCAACGGCTACCATGTCGATCTTTTTGCCTACGGCATGTCTCTTCTACACATGCATCTTGGGAAAGCACCCTATCAATACCTGGTTGCCAAAAATAACTCCCATGACCAATTTCCAGAGCTGGACAACCAGATTGAGCACCTCAATGCATTGCATACTGCCGCCCGGGATTCACTGGTTATGTTCCAGGTCAGCCTGATCTCTTTCCTGCAACATTTAACAGGTGAAGATCACCAGCAAGACCTGCCAACCTGGCTTGTCCGTATTCTTTATGAAATTTACAAAGCTGATGCACCAGACAACCGGACTGCACACCAACTATATCAATTGTTGCAGCATCTACCATCTCACGAAACAAAACAGCTTCTCCGAACGGTCACACCACCAGCAGTGCAAAACTTTCCGTCAGACACTAAAACTCCGCCAGAGAGAACAGCGCCGCCAGAGGACACACACACCTCACAGACGACAGCTACTGAGAGCACAACGCCCCCACGGGTGGCAGCTATTGATGAATGGGTGGTGATTTGTGATTTTTGCAAGAAATCTTTTGACATGTCTAAACATGATGAGGGGATAAGTTATGACGAGCATACCCGAAGTTGCAAACAGCCACCTGAAATGCAGAAACAAGCACAGTCAACAACCCAGTGGCGGAGCTCATCCCAGGGGGGGCAGGTGCAAAAATATCCTCCCTTAAACCGGGAACCAAGACATCGCAGCTATATAGGCGGCCCGTTTATTCCTACATTCAGGCAACACAAACAGTAGAGATAATGGCGCCGTGATCCAGAGTAAGAATCCTCTGGTTACGGCTACCCCTCCAGGCCAGCGTAAGATCACGCTCGGCCTGCACATAGGGTCCGTCGATCAGCACATCAACAAAGCGGACAACTTCTTTTTGTGCAGGGCTTAGCTCTTCAAAGATATACCCGGTCCACATCCAGATATCTTTATCCTGATACATCGACTTAACCCGACGCACCAAGCGGCCCACATCATTGAGATTATTGGGGAACAGCGGATCACCACCAGAAAGGGTGAGGCCATCACGGTGAATGCGGGAGTCACCCAGGTCTTTCAGAATCTGCTCTTCCAGTTCCTGAGTGTACGGGTGACCAGAGTCTTCCTTAATGGTACTGGCATTGTGGCAGCCAACACACTTGTGTTCACAACCACTGACAAAGAGCACACAGCGAGTGCCTTCACCATTGACCACATCCAGTGGGTAGTAGTTGTGGTAGTTCATTCGAACTCCTTGGGAATAAAAAGATTTTCACCACAGAGACACAAAGGCACAGAGAAATGCTATTTAGTTAAAAGCATAAGCAAAAGCTCTTAATTAAAAGCCTTTGCTTTTCCTCTGTGGCACTGTGTCTCTGTGGTTAACAAAACGTCCTTACAGGTGTTTCACCCGGCGGGTGACTTCTTCCTGTTTGCCGCCAATAAACGGACGGCTGTTAGGCTGGCCGAGGTAACCACAAACACGACGGGTTACAGACATTTTGGTGGAGTCACGGTTCTGGCAGGAGGGACACTCAAAGCCACGGGCTGTCGCCAGGAACTCACCTTCGTATCCGCACTTGTAGCAGTTATCAATAGGTGTGTTAGTACCATAGTAAGGCACTTTGTCGTAGGTGTAGTCCCAGACATTCTCCAGCGCTTTCAGGTTCATCTGCATATTGGGGAATTCGCCGTAGCAGATGAAGCCGCCGGAAGCTTCGAAGGGGTATTCCATTTCGAATTCTACCTTGTCGTAAGGTGACACCTTCATCTCCACATCAAGGTGGAAGGAGTTGGTGTAGTAACCCTTGTCGGTAACACCTTCAATCACACCAAACTCTTTCTCATCCAGACGGCAGAAACGGTCGCACAGGCTCTCACTTGGGGTGGAGTAGAGGCTGAAACCATAGCCAGTTTCTTCCTTCCAGGATTCCACGGCTTTGCGCAGGTAAGCGACAATCTCTACGCCCTTCTGGCGCAGTTGTTCATCTTTATAAATATGCTGATGGCCAAACAGGGCATTAATGGTTTCATGAATACCAATGTAGCCCAGAGAGATACTGGCACGACCACGTTTGAACACTTCGCTGATCTTGTCTTCAGGATTCAAACGTACGCCACAGGCACCTTCCACGTAGAGGATAGGAGCGACGCTGGCGCGGACATTATCCAGACGGTGAATACGGCTCATCAGGGCGTCTTTAGCCACCAGCAGACGTTCATCCAGCAGCTTGTAAAAGCTGGCTTCGTCATTGGTTTCAATAGCAATACGAGGCAGATTCAGGGAGATAACACCGAGGTTGTTACGACCATCGTGAATCATCTTGCCATCTTCTTCATAGGTGCCCAGAAATGAACGACAACCCATAGGTGTTTTGAAACTGCCGGTGACTTCAACCAGTTTGTCGTAGTTCAGGATGTCCGGGTACATACGCTTGCTGGCACATTCCAGCGCCATCTGCTTGATGTCGTAGTTAGGGTCATCTTTGCTGAAGTTCACACCCTTGCGAATGCCGAACACCAGTTTTGGGAATATTGGCGTTTTCTTATTCCGGCCAAGACCACGAATACGGTTCTGCAGAATAGCTCTCTGCACCAGACGCTCTTCCCAGCTGGTACCCAGACCGAAACCAAAGGTCACAAAAGGCGTCTGCCCATTGGCGGTATGCAGAGTGTTGATCTCGTATTCCAGTGCCTGGTATGCATCGAAACAATCCTTCTCGGTCATCTCCATGGCATAGGCTTCAGCCTTCACATCATCACCAATCCAGTGCTTACCCTGGGCCAGGTGCTTGTCGTAGCTCTTGCGGACAAAAGGTGCGTGGATGCGATCAATTTCATTGATGCTGGTACCACCATAAATATGGCTGGAGACCTGGGCAATGATCTGGGCAGTAATGGCTGTAGCCGTAAGAATGGAGCGAGGCTCTTCAATCTCGGCATTACCCATTTTGAAGCCATTTTTCAGCATACCTTCCACATCGATCAACATGCAGTTGAACATGGGGAAGAAAGGAGAGTAGTCCAGGTCGTGGTAGTGAATCTCACCACGGTCGTGGGCTTCGGCTACATGCCGGGGCAGAATATGCTGCCGGGCATAATGACGGGCAACCACACCGGCCAGCAGGTCACGCTGGGTAGGAATGATTTTGCTGTCTTTGTTGGCGTTCTCATTCAGGATCTGCTCGTTGTCCTGATTGATAATACCAAGGATCTCACGGTTCAGAGAGTTACGGGACTCACGCTCAATATCACGGGTACGACGGAACTCAATATAACGACGGGCAGCGTCTTTATAACGGCTGCGCATCATTACATCTTCGACCTTGGACTGCAGGTCATAGATATCAACCGTCGTCTGACATTCAAAGTGATGGTCAACGGCTTCAGCCACGGAGCGGGCAAAATCATCATCGCGCAGACCTGCATCGTTCATGGCACAGGCCACAGCTTTAACAATACGATTGCCGTCGAAACGCTGCCGCGATCCATCGCGTTTAATGATGTCTGTCATGGAAACTGGCTCCGGAATGCTGAACTGGTTTTGAGAATAGGAACTAGAAAAAAGAAAGGCTGCGATCTATATGTAGTGCAAACAAGAGATCAAAACACAACATATAGATCAGGTGGCGCATACTGAACTAATTGCACGTGCGCTGCAATATAGACTTTCCCGCACTTGAACTCCTAAAAATTTCCATAAAAAACCCATGTTAGCGCTTGCACAGTCTGCAACCTTACAGGCAGTAAGCCTCTCCCAATCCTGCTCTTCTTCAGCTATTAGCAAGGAAAAAAACGCCCTTGTTTTTTTTATTTTCCTGCATTAACTTTCGCTTAAATATTAATGAGAATCACTCTCATTTTGATTTACATCAATAACCTCAACTTTCTTCACCGGTACATTCCAGCCCAGTACCAGTGCCAATGCACCAAAAACAGAAAGAACCTGCACACCAAGGATCAGGAAACCTTACATGCCCTCAAAAGTCTCTTACCTCGCACTGGCTATTATGATCGCCACTGCTGCCCAGGCTTCCGAAACAACTACCTCCGAAACCAGCACCTACAAAGCAATCACCTCAGAGCCAGGCAGCTCTGCAGTAGAAGCCTCACAAGCCACCATGCTGGAGAAGGTGACAGTTTCTGCCACACGCTCTGAAAAACAGTTAAAAGATGTCGCGGGTTCAGTGGCTGTGGTGGACAGTGAGGCAATAGAAAAACAGCTCGCAACAGGCATTGCTGATCTCGTGCGCTATGAGCCGGGTATCATCGCTGGCAATGATGGCCGAACCGGCACCAAGGGTTTCAATATCCGAGGTATGGACGGTAACCGGGTCAAGATCATGGTGGACGGTGTCGACCAGCCCCAGCAACTGGACTCCGGCTTTACTTACCAGCGTTCTCAAAGAAACTTTGTGGATACAGATAGTTTAAAGGCCGTTGAAATCGTCAAAGGCCCTTCCTCCAGCCTTTATGGCAGCGATGCTATTGGCGGCATTGTGGCTTACCAGACAAAAGACCCTGCGGATTATCTGAATGCTGAAGGTGATGACACTGCCGGCTCCCTGAAAGGTGGTTATACCAGCGCCAATAAAGGCTTTTCTCAAACGGCTACCATCGCCAATCGCAGTGGCAATGTTGAAAGCCTGCTGGTCTATACCCACCGGGACAGTAAAGAGACCGCCACCCACGGTGGCCCTGACACCACAGGTCCGTCACGAGGTGCGGCAGACCCGCAGGACAACAGCAGTGACAACCTGTTGGCCAAAGTTCAGTTTCAATTAAACGAGCAACATCGTTTAAATCTTTCGGGGGAATACCTGAACAGTGACTCTGATATAGAGCTGAAATCCGGTGACAATCTCCTGCCTCCACAAACTACTGGCGAAGACCAGGTTAGCCGTCATCGTCTGGGTATTGAGCATGAGTGGCAGGCCAATATGCAGCTGTTTGATAGTTCAACCCTGGCTCTGGACTGGCAAAAGTCCCGCACCCACCAGCAAACCTTTGTTCCGCCTGTCAGCGGCTTCCCTTCTTACAACCGGCGCACCAAGGATTACCTCTACGAAGAAGAGCTTGTCAAGCTCTCCGGGCAGTTTGATAAGTCTCTTTCCTACGCAAACATGAAACATGATGTTATTTACGGTTTTGATATCAGCGATACCAACACCACCAACCACAACGTCACCCATGAGGAAGGCAAGGAGACTATTGTGGATAACTACATTCCCGGTGTTAAAAGCAGAACCTATGGCCTCTACCTGCAGGACGATATCCATGTAACGCCCCGCCTTACGGTGACTCCCGGCATTCGCTACGACCGGTTTGCCTACTCTCCCAGCCAGAATAATGGCTTCCAAACCCCCGTGGAAGATACCAGCGACGGCAAGGCCACCGGCCGACTGGGAGCCGTGTACAAGCTGACTGACCAGCACTCCGCCTTTGCCCAGTTCAGTCAGGGCTTTAAGGCTCCAGGTTATAGAGAGATGTACTTCTCGAAAGACAACCAGCTTCATGGATACAAGCAGTTATCCAACCCCGATCTGAAACCCGAAGAAAGTAACTCTCTGGAGCTGGGCCTTCGAGGCAGCGGACATCTGGGCAGTTATGAAGTGGCCAGTTTCTACAACCGCTACGACAACTTTATTGAAAACCGCACTCACAACGACGACCCCAAATACCCTAATGGTGTCAGCCGCTATGAGAATATCGCCAAAGCGGAAATTAAAGGTCTCGAACTGCGCGGTGAACTATGGCTGGATGATGCCATGGACGCTCCCTCTGGCTCTTATTTTAAAGGCTCACTGTCCTATGCCACAGGCGAGGACAAGATCAGCGGCGAGCAACTCCAGAGTATTGCCCCACTGACTGCAGTCATGGGGCTGGGTTATGACGACCTTTCTGATACCTGGGGCGGTGAACTCACCTGGACCCTGGTAAAGGGCAAGGATGATGACGATGTCACCGAAGGCAACTTTAACCCTGCCGGTTATGGACTGGTTGATATGACCGCTTATTACAAACCGAGCAGAGATGTGACCCTGCGTGGCGGCCTGTTTAACGCAGGAAACAAGAAGTACTACCAGTGGGACGATGTGCGCAATATCGATGCAAACGACGTCAGTCTGGCTCGCCACACTCAGCCGGGACGTAACGTCTCCCTGAGCGCGATCTATTCCTTTTAAAACCGCGCTCCTTAAACACTGATTTCAAGAACCTCCAAGATCAACACAGCAACAGTGTCGGGTAACCAAAAGCCCGATCAAAAGCCCGATCAAAAGCTCGATACTGTTGCACCACTGGAAACATCCATGACCAGCAATCCACCGTCGCCCATTATTCTTCCACCAGAGATCACCGGCCACGCCACCGTTGACCCTCTGCGTATGGCTTTTTCGGGGAAAACATCAGCCCATGTTTCCCGGAAGAGCGAGCCGGTTGCCAAAGAGAAGGTTCACAGTGTCTGGCAACAACGGCTGAACCGCGCTCCTGCCAATGAGAAGCGCATGGCCTATTTCCATATCCCATTCTGCAAAACCCACTGTTCCTACTGTGGTTTTTTTCAGAACACCAGCAAGGCCAATATGATCGACAAGTATGTGGATTATCTGGTGCGGGAGATTGAGCTGACGGCGGATGTGCCCTGGGTGCAGGAACAACCCTTTCATGCGGTCTACTTTGGCGGTGGTACTCCAACTGACCTTTCACCGGAACATATTCGACGCCTTGGCAAAGTGATTCACAAGCATCTTCCGCTGGCGAATGACTGTGAGCTGACCTTTGAATCCCGCTTTACCGGGCTGGATGATGAGAAGATCGAAGCCTGCCTGGAAGCAGGATTCAACCGTTTCTCCTTAGGCGTTCAAACCTTTAACAGCCGCATCCGCCGAAAGATGAGCCGGATAGATCCTCAGGAGGTGATGCTGGAACGGCTTGAGAAACTGGCCTCTCATAATCAAGCTGCCGTGGTTGTTGATCTTATTTACGGCCTGCCCTGGCAGACACTGGATGACTATAAGAAAGACTTGGATATTCTGCTGTCTTCCGCAGTGCACGGTGCCGACCTCTACCAGCTGATTGTGCAGGGTGCGACCCGCATGGCGCTGTCCATCGAGAAAGGCACTATGCCAGCCGCGGCTTCAACGGCCTTGAAAGCCGATATGTTCCAGCTGGGCATAGAAACCCTGGAAGCGGCCCACTGGAAACGTTTGAGTGTAAGTCACTGGACCCGTGATAACCGGGAACGAAATATCTACAACCACAGTGTAAAAGCCGGTGCCAGCATTCTTCCCTTTGGCTCAGGGGGCGGAGGCAATATTGAAGGCTACGGCACCATGGTGCATCGCTCTCTCGAACCCTACTTCGCCATGATTGATGCGGGGCGCAAACCTCTGATGGGCTTAAGCCAGCCTTCCTCCCACCACCCTCTTACCAAAGCACTGGGAGAAGGGTTTGATCTGGGCTGGTTTGACCTTGATACCATACAACAGCGCTCCGGCGTTGACCTCGCCCAGCATGCCGCTCCGGTGTTTGATGCCTGGGAAGCCAATGGGCTGATCACGCAAGAGGCTCACTTTATTGACCTCACCCTGGCCGGCCAGTTCTGGAATGTCACCATGCATCAGGCCCTGAACCAGCTCCTGTCTCAATAGCCTGTCTCAATAGCCTGTCTCAATATCCTGTGACGGCATAAATACTTTAACGGAGATAAAACCATGAATACGACTGCGACCCTCAAACAGAATATTGCAGAACTGCTGGCCGAGAACCCTATGCTGTTGCCCGCAGAGTTAGCCGGTGAGCTGAATGTCAGTGAAGGCGATATTGTCCGACAGCTGCCGGAAGATATGGTCACCCTGCTGGATGGCATGGACACTGAAGAGGTGTTCACCGAGCTGCGCACCTGGGGTGAGCTGATGATGGTGCTGGATATAGACGGCTCTATCTTTGAAATGGTCACCCCCTTTCCTAAAGGCGGTTATAAGTTCGGCTATTACAATATGAGCGACCGACACACACCGCTGAAAGGCCACCTGAAAATGGATGCCTTTGGCACCATTGCCCTGGTCTCCAAACCCTTCCATGGAGTTGATACCAGGTCTGTGCAGTTTTACAGCCCGTCAGGTCGCTGTGTGATGAAGTTCTACCTTCGTCGTAATAAAGACAAGAGCTTTAACCCGGAGCAGCTGGAGAAATTTGAAACCCTGGCGCTCTATGCCTGTGCACAGGCTGCTGCCTGATGCCTTGGTCATCTATGTGGGGCTCCTTTTTAGTCTGAGCTACTGCTTTAGTCTGAGCCACTGCAACTTTTCTCCTCCTGAGCCCTCAAAGTATTCGGAACATATATAAAAAACCAAATACAGAGACTCATGGAGGAGTACGAACATGGAAACCATCAAAAGAACAGCTCAAACCTTTGCCAACACAGTTGAAGCCTCTGCGATGAAAGTCGTAAACCGTGTAAAAGCCAACAAGCGTGTTGTCAGCATTATGAGAACGGCTGAGAAGATGAAAACGGCTATGGATAACAGCCCTTTGTGCCAGCGCACCTGCAAGGTACTGAACGTTGTTGGTAACTTCCTGAAGAAGCACAACACCCTGATTCTTACAGTGGCTGTAGCTTCAATCGGTATTGCTCTGAGTGCTGTTACTCTTGGCGTTGGCTTACCTCTGGCTGGAATGGTGGCTACCACGTTTGCGACCCCAGTCGCTTTTGCTGGTGCCTTTTCCGGCATGCTGGCTTTGAACGGTCTGGCGGGCGGCCTGATCGGCGCTGCTGCTGGTCAGGGTATGGATCGTGCCATTAATGGCAACCGTTATGCCGACGAGAAAGGCATAGCTGGTTTCTTCAAGCGCAATATATTTACTATCGGCATGGGAACAATTGGAGCCCTGAGCGCCCCGGTCACGACTATTGCAGGCTGCTTTGGAGCTATCGCCACTACCACCAGTGCAATGGGTGCCCTTGGTATTATGTGTGCTACCAACGCTGTGCCTTTCGCCCTGCTTGGTGGTCTGGCTGGCTGCCTGAAGGGTCGTAATGAGCAAGTAGCTGCTGAACAGGTTACTGCTAAAAGCTAATTCTCTGACATCAAAAAAACCTCTCAGTTGAAGAACCGGGAGGTTTTTTTTCACCACAGAGACACAAAAACACAGAGGATGTGGCAAGAGGCTGACCATCAGCTTACAGATGCTGGAATACACCTCTGTGCGCTCTGCTTGCAGATGAGGGTTAGAGAAGAGTCTATCTCCGCGTTTGATTTTATGTTTTTCGTGGACCTTTCCTCTTAATCCCCGTGCCATTGCAGTAACAATGAGACAGTGGCCTTGCGTGTTGCATCGGTTAGAGCTTCTCAACGCATTTTATGAGAGAAAAGGGGTCGGCATGGCGTAACCATACCGGTAAAAAAGTCCTGCTGGACTGACTCTTAAATCAATACAAATACTTCAGCGCTTTCCGGCCAGGTACGTTCTGATACTGTCTATAACATCCTCACATTTACCGGTTTCCTGCAAAGCACTAATTAGTCCTTCCCATGTTTGTGGCTTACAGCCGGTTAAGGAACCAAGGTTTTGCCATTTTGTTATAACTGAAGACAGGAAATCAGTAAGGCCGCGGTTTTTCAACTTTGTATCGTGCAACAACAGTTCAGCTCTACTTGTACAGTTTAATAGTTTACTGGCGAACTTTATCGACATACTTTCCCCCTTACAAGCCATCTGTTCAAAGAAATCCTGATAATTTGTATTCACTTTGAACAAATCTAAAAGATAGATTTCCTGATCATTCAGGCTTATTGGAGTGGAGACTGGTTCCAATGCAGATGCGGGCCTCTTAGCAATAGGGTTATGACCGATAGTCTGTTGGTGAATGTGACCACTATGCAGGGGAATTCTCTGCGTTACTGGAGCGGCTGAAGTATGACGTGCACCCCTAACAACTCTGGCAGGATTCGAACCAGGTTCGCATAACAATCCTTTAACAAAATCACTGAACGCTCCAATTCCAGCTCCCTTAAGAGCATCTGTAAAGTCCGTCCACTGTGGCTCTTTATCTTCCTTTCTTTTATCCTTGACCCATTCATCTATGATGGCTTCTACTTGCGCCTCAGAACCTGCATAACAATGATTTTTTATTATTAGATCTACTCTAACGCAATTCTTATCTCTTAAAAGAAACATTCCGAAGGCCTCATGATCTGCAGCAGCTATCGTTTCGATTCCATTAACATTATCAACGTTCATTATATTCTTTACGTTATCCTTCGTAAAAGGAACTCTGAAAAGATCCCCTTTCTTTGCAAATCTCCGGGAAACTGCGTTAGACGCTTGTCCCTCTGCCGGATACAATCTTTGGGCTCCTGCTATGTTCATAATTAAATACTCCTTAAAAAACATACCTAAATACAAATAGAGTTGAAACAAAAGACGCGAGCCTCATTGGCACGCCTCACTTTCGATCAAAACTTGCACATATATAACTGACAAGGAATAACTAAAAATGGTTTCTTTCTACTCATAACTAAATAGACAGCAATACTAACTACTCGAAATATATAAGAACTGATCTGTTTAATAAATCTGAATAAGATTGAGCTGCCTGCCTATATATCCGCAGGCAAACAAATAATTTTAAAGCTTTTCCTTATCTGCTAAGTGCCCGGCCATATGGAAACAACTATTTCTGGCCAATAAACAGGTTGCTCCGCTGGGTGGCAGCGCAGGGAGCATAGCCCGCCATGTCACTGGAGCTGGGCACTGCTGAGTGTCCTGGAGATTGAGTCAGAAATAGTTGCATGTGACCGGGTACTTAAGGCGACAGGTAGGAGGCCGTCTCTGCCATCTGGTGTTTGCCCGTAAATGAGGCAAAGGATCTAATGACCGGCAGCGTTAATTGATGCCCGGTTTATTCCGCCTGGTATAGCTATTTTGTGTGGCCTCTGGCTGTAAATACGTTGCAATAGCACTTGATAGCAAAACCAGCCCCTGAATCAGGCTGTTTAAAGGGAATGGACCATTCATACAGCCAAGACGACTTTTGTTGCCTGCATCTGTGAATTCTTTCGGATAACTCAAAAAACGGAGTGAATGGTTACGGTAAATTTCATCGGGGAGACGTCCTTCCTGACTAAGATGGTGAGCAAAGCAATCGGTTCCAATCATTTGGGGAGCGGTCCAATAAACTATCTGTTGAGCCGTTTTGGTAAGCCATTGAGGGTATGTGTCTGCAGGCAGAGCAAAATGTTCAGAAAAGAGCTGCTCTGCTATCAGTGAGCGGTTGGTTAGCCCACTGAGGAATTGATTAAGGGCATCTTCAACAAAATGTCCGGTTTTGGCCAGAGTCGCAGTATCGCGGTAATGGTAGTTATCGTCCTGACTATGCAGGCGTGCATAGTGAAGCACGGCAGCAACCATATTTTCACAAAAAGCGTTAAGAAAAGAGGCCCGCTGTATATAACCGGGAATGTGGTAGTTTGCTTCATTGCTTTGGCGATAGGTTTCTATATTCGGATAAATCTCCATATCCCCGATATCCCTCAAACCGCTCCAGCCCCAGTCGGACTCGTCTGTAGCTTTTGAGTCCCAATAAGTCAGAGAGCCTGGAAAACGCCGCCTTCCCAGCATATTAATTAAAAACAATTCTCGTCGCTCATCATCATGATTATGATATGCCGCGATTGTTGATGTATACACTATGCCACAGCGTGCCCATTTCCCCAGATCGTGGCTGGCTTTCAGTAGGCCACCTTCTGCTGAATCACATGAATAATCACTGGCTCTTTGATGGGCCAGCGTACTGTAATCATGGTTCTTTGTTTGAAAACAATACAACAGGTAATAACGCTGCTCGTTTACAGTTAACAAGGCGGGAACTGACTTCATCTGAGCACGCATCATTCCAGGAAGATGGTTTTCGGGCAGTAACCTTAAACCCATCGAGTGCGGGACTTCACTCTTTAGCCCCATTATTCCGGCATGCTTATGACAAAAAAGGTGGACCGCCTGCTCCTTGATAAAATCCGCAAGAAGCTCACCCATGCGAAGAAATTTAATTCTGAGACATTTTCCAGAGTCTTCTCCCGTGCATGGCTGATCGCTTAAAAACGTCCTGCCACCGTAGACACTCCATGCATGATTGAGAAAGCCATCAAACACCTGAATCTGGCCTCTATCCAGTGCATTGAGAGTCAGGTCTCTATGAATATTGAGATACGCTTGCAATTGTTGCCCGATGTCTGTGTCAGGAGGGGAAAAAGGGGCTGATGCTATCAATTGTATGGCCAGTTTATTAAGCATCGCGGAAGATACCCCAGAGATCAGTGGGGAGAGAGGAGTCAGTAATTCGCTGGGCTGTAATTCAGGGATGAAGTGGGGGACCAGGCTTCCCGTATCACAAGTATCAATGAGTATTTTTTTCACACTGCCTGACAGATCTTTGGGTCGAAATGCAATGCGAGGAGCCAGCGGCATATCTGCAAGAAGCTCTGACGGTACATTCTTGATTTCATAGGGGTCATGGCTGACAGCCATCCGACAAAGCTCAAGGCTGGAACGACGCTCTTTCGGCAATACAAACAACGAAGCGTTATTCTCAATAGCCTGAAATATCAGCTGAGGTTCTCGATCCAGCAGCTTTCCAGGGAAATACCTTATACTGGACGGATTTTTCTTTAATACATAGTTATAGAATGCGTCGTCCAGATGTGATGACGGAATATGGTTTTTATCCAACACCCAGGGAGAACAAACCACAGCTTCCAGGCACCATTGGCGGTGTGTAGCCAGAAGACTTACCGGGATAGCGTCTATTGCGGCAGGAAAGCAATCAAGGTGCCGTGCGCACAGGTCTTCTGTCAGCTCTTTTTCGGGTAACAAAGCCAGGGAGTATGGATGCTGCCAATGGTGTTCTTTAACAGCTTTCAGAAGGTCGTTATCTGCGCACACTAAATGTTTGAATCTATTAAACGCTCTGTCTGTTTTGTATACATTAAACATAATGTCCCGGAAGTGTCCCGCCAGTATGGCCCGACAGCAGCGCTCGGCCGTTATATATTGTTCCGGAACTGTTTTTAGCCCCGCTCCTGTTCGCTGACTGGTAACCAGAGCAGCATCAACAAGAGACTCAGTGAATTTTGCAGTGCTATCTAAAAGAAGGAACTCCTTCAACAAATCCCCTCGCTTATTTAGTGCTGAAACAACAAGCTGTTCATAGTCAGGGGATGTGTTGTTCAAATATATTGCCGCGCCTGGTGTATCTGGTAAAACCTGTTTGCAGAGATGTTCCCTGTGCTGCTCAGGAATATCGGACAGAAATCTGTGATCACTTCGAGTCAGTTCAGAGTAGTGACCCGATATCAGAGGGTGATTTTTCCACTCTGCCGGCAAGCCTGTAATAATGCCTGGATTAAGCAAAAGGAACTGACTCGCTGTAGACAAGTTCTGGAACTTACCGGGAATGTTATGCCAAGACTGGACTCGGTTGTTTGCCAAGGCTGTATAAAGTATTTTTTCTGTGACGAGATGACTGGGAATCCAGTTAAACTTTATTTTCTTTTTCTGGAGAAGCTGCGTTAAGGGAAGTTTATTAAACACATCGTCTTTTATTACGGGACCTGTTCTGGTTAATGTAAGGTTGCAGAGAAGATGGAGAGTCAGAACAGACGGAGAAGGAAATCTCTTGTCTCCATACAGCCATTTGAGTAGCACAGTAGATTCTGTGGCAGCACTATAAGAACCTGCTGCAAACTGATCACAGAGCTGGCACTGCCTCTGATTAATCAAGGGGGGCTCTGTCTTCACTGCTGCCTGCTTACTATTACTGGCAATCTCGTGTGAGCGACTTATATCACTTCTAATCGATACCCTTTCAGAGTTTGGTTGTCCTTCCAGGCCGCAGGGCTGATATTTGTGCTGCTGAGATCGATAACTCGGCTCCATTCTTTGTATCCACGGTTCCTCGTAAAGGCTTTTCCTTGGAGTATTTTTAAGAGTCGATAGTTTTCGGAAAACACTCAAATGGTTAGCAGGAAGGACTGCCTTGATACATATTTACGCGGCTACCTGTACTTGTTGCCCCCTGACCATGAAATATGACGAAGGCAGAAAAAGAGAAATCCACACCAAGCGTTTATATACCGTTAAATTGTCTGACGGATTAGTTAGTGCCAGTCCGAAAACCCACCCGGATGATCAGCCCGACCTAACGAGCCCTCTGCTTGATAAACCATTCCAACTGTTCAAAATCACTGGCTTTGACACCACGTTTCTCCAGCAATGACAAGGTTATCTGACCTTATACAAGAATATGCATACAGTGCTGGATGTAGGCCAAACAGGCATTCATCGTAAGGGCCATGTCCCGGCATCTGCCGGAGAGCCCCATGTTCATTAGCCAGCTCCAAAAGGCGGTCATAGTCGCATGATGAAAAACGGTACCTGTCAGAAAACTTTATTGACAATTATGGCCTGCAGCCCAGTAATGCCATGGGGTTTAGATTTTCGGACAGGCACTAAATGTAACTATTCTACAAACCGCTACAAAACATCTTAAAACCGTCTACTTCTTTTAGTGTGTGAAAAATGTTCATTCTTCAGTAGCGAACACAGCCTCTGCATTAACGTCTGCCCCCTTCACCACCGTGCAGATCATCCTGACCAAGCAGGAGAACATTCAGCTTAAACAGCAGGCCAACCCTTGGCATGCTACTGGGGGGAGTTGTTACTGAATAAATACGCATACGGCATCCCCATAAACAGACAACTGGAGTCTTATAAAACACAGGGTCTGCACCTTTCACCAGCAACTAATGGCAGGAAACCGCCTGAAGATATCTCCCCCTATTTGCCTTGGTTAATGAGTGAGGAGATGCTTTGTAAAATGCGTAACCATGATCCTCCAAAAGCATAACCGGATAGGAAAAATCATTGCCTGAAATGGTGGCGTTCAGGTGGTTGGTAGAAAGGTTACCAGGCTGGCAAGTCATTCACTCTCAGGCCTTCATACTGGCTACTCATTTCTTGTTCGTCCATTGCATTTATCACCCGATCAACAAACGTTCCAAGGCCTGCGACCGAGTTAGTCTCAACATAGGAAATACGTAGCACCTCAAACCCCAGGCCTTTGAGTATGTGATCTATCAAGCGGTCTCGCGCTCTTCTTTTTCCAGATTCTTTTGCAAGAAGAAGCTCATCGTTTTCCATTGTATCATCCTGAATATAATGATGGGGGCCATCGACCTCTATACACAAGGTTTTACCCACCAGAATATCAACGGGGAACCCTTCAATATTCACTTCCATAACAATATTTTGGTTTGGCAAAGCATTTTTAACAGCCTGGAACACTCTGTTTTGTAATGCTGAGACCTTCACCTTTTTTTCAGGAGCAGAAAGAGCAGGAGACACATCAATTTCCAGGTTAGAAATGCCTGCCCAGTAAATATATGCAAATCTGTCTTGCCAGTGATGTGAAAGAAGGTCCCTGATATTTTCCCTATCCATTAGCGGCTTAACAAAGATATCGAAACGGGGTGTATCAGGATCATCCTTGACGAGCGGATTTTGTTTTGCACATAAATCCAGAACGGCCAGGTTCCATAAGACGTCGCCGACGCTCTGCTGTAGAGGGCCGCCTGTGTCAATAAAACCAGTCATATCACAAAGACGTTTAACCAGGAAATAGCCAAGCTTCAGCTGGTCGTCTGACAGAGATAAACGGCACAAAGCGTCAAGGGCCATAATGATATCCTGTTCAGTCGGCGATATGTTCATAATGGCTTGAATCGAAGCTTGAACAACATCCTCCCCTATGACGTGTGAGCAATGAGACATCCCACTGGCCACCATGGCCAGATGCTTGGCTGACCACTCTTTGGTGTCGGTCAAATCACGGCTTCCCACCTCTTTGGCCAGCGCCTTCCGGGTCGTGTCGGCGTCGTCCCCAGCCACCGGGCTCAGGCCATTGGTCACCATGGCCAGAGGCTGGGCCGACCAATCTTTGGTGTCGGTCAAATCACGCCTCCCCACCTCTTTGGCCAGCGCCTTCCGGGTGGTGTCGGCGTCGTCCCCCTCCACCTGCCTCAGGCCATTGGTCACCATGGCCAGATGTTGCGCTATCCAGCACTTAAGGTCTCCGGCAAGGGCACGCCTCCCCACTTCTTTGGCCAGCGCCTTCCGGGTCGTGTCGGCGTCGTCCCCCGTCACCTGGCTCAGGCCATTGGTCACCATGGCCAGATGCTGGGCCGACCACTCCCAGGGGTCAGTCAAATCACGCCTCCCCACCTCTTTGGCCAGCGCCTTCCGGGTCGTGTCGGCGTCGTCCCCCGTCACCTGGCTCAGGCCATTGGTCACCATGGCCAGATCTTGCGCTATCCAGCACTTAAGGTCTCCGGCAAGGGCACGCCTCCCGACTTCTTTGGCCAGCGCCTTCCGGGTCGTGTCGGCGTCGTCGTCCCTCGTCACCTGACTCAGGCCATTGGTCACCATGGCCAGATCTTGCGCTATCCAGCACCTAAGGTCTCCGGCAAGGGCACGCCTCCCCACTTCTTTGGCCAGCGCCTTCCGGGTCGTGTCGGCGTCGTCCCCCGCCACCTGGCTCAGGCCATTGGTCACCATGGCCAGAGGCTGGGCCGACCACTCCCTGGGGTCAGTCAAATCACGCCTCCCCACCTCTTTGGCCAGCGCCTTCCGGGTCGTGTCGGCGTCGTCACCCGCTACCTGACTCAGGCCATTGGTCACCATGGCCAGAGGCTGGGCCGACCACTCTTTGGTGTCGGTCAAATCACGCCTTCCCACCTCTTTGCCCAGCGCCTTCCGGGTCGTGTCGGCGTCGTCACCCGCCACCTGACTCAGGCCATTGGTCACCATGGCTAGATGCTGGGCCGACCACTCCCTGGGGTCAGTCAAATCACGCCTCCCCACTTCTTTGGCCAGCGCCTTCCGGGTCGTGTCGGCTTTGTCACCGGCGACCTGACTCAGGCTATTGAGCACCATGGCCAGCGTTTGGGCTTTAAATCCGCACTGTTTGGTTAGCTGCTGTTTTTGACTGCGGTGGATCACGGCTTTCATTATCCAGTCTAACGCTGTGGCGCCTTCTTGATATTTTGCTAATTTTGAAAACGCATTTGCCAAAAGAGCAAGGGCTTTGGGACTGGCTCGAAGCGGGTGCGGCTCTCTTTCTGTCATCTGGAATGCAAGATCTAAAAGCGCGGTTTTATGGCTCTCCCGATGTGGCCCGTGAAGTTGCTTTTTGAGTCGATTCACTTCGTTTGCCAGTGCTTCTATCTGTTGATCGAAACGCTCGGCGGAAGGGGTGCGGTAATATTGTCTCTTTCTGTCTGGGCTTCTTTTTGGATGTGTTCGAACTGTAGCCTCAGACGATTCCTGTTGTCGTGAAGGGACTTCGGCATGGGTCTTTGATGTGGTCAATACAGGCGGCCACTGAAGCATTGATGATTCAGGAACAGGAGAGGCATGTGGCCGGACACAGGTACGACCGGGATACAGGGAAGCAGGTAAAGGCTTTACAATTGCCGCCCAGCTTTTCTTTGTATCTTTATCTGCTGCTGCGCATTTCTCTATCACGCCCCCTGACAGCGGTAGCATTAACCAAATAAAAAACAATTCTCTCCCGCAAAAGTGAGCACCAATATTCACGGTAAATCTCATCCTGTTGCCCGTTCGTTGAGGCTGTGCAGTAAAGGCAATGGCGGGATATATGGCAAGACGGCACAGGCCAAAAAGAGAAGGGAATACACAATCAGCAAACCGCCTCATATACCGACCATAATCCTCCAAAAGCATAAACGGACAGGAAAAATCATTGCCTGAAATGGTGGCGTTCAGGTGGTTGTTAGAAAGGTTACCAGGCTGGCAGGTCATTCACTCTCAGTGCCTTCATACTGGCTACTCATTTCTTGTTCGTCCATTGCATTTATCACCCGATCAACAAACGTTCCAAGGCCTGCGACCGAGTCAGTCTCAACATAGGAAATACGTAGCACCTCAAACCCCAGGCTTTTGAGTATGTGATCTATCAAATGGTCTCGCGCTCTTCTTTTTCCAGATTCTTTTGCAAGAAGAAGCTCATCGTTTTCCATTGTGTCATCCTGAATATAATGATGGGGGCCATCGACCTCTAGACACAAGGTTTTACCCACCAGAATATCAACCGGGAACCCTTCAATATTCACTTCCATAACAATATTTTGGTTTGGCAAAGCATTTTTAACAGCCTGGAACACTCTGTTTTGTAATGCTGAGACTTTCAGCTTTTTTTCAGGAGCAGAAAGAGCAGGAGACACATCAATTTCCAGGTTAGAAATGCCTGCCCAGTAAATATATGCAAATCTGTCTTGCCAGTGATGTGAAAGAAGGTCCCTGATATTTTCCCTATCCATTAGCGGCTTAACAAAGATATCGAAACGGGGTGTATCAGGATCATCCTTGACGAGCGGATTTTGTTTTGCACATAAATCCAGAACGGCCAGGTTCCATAAGAAGTCACCGACGCTCTGCTGTAGACGGCCGCCTGTGTCAATAAAACCAGTCATATCACAAAGACGTTTAACCAGGAAATAGCCAAGCTTCAGCTGGTCGTCTGACAGAGATAAACGGCACAAAGCGTCAAGGGCCATAATGATATCCTGTTCAGTCGGCGATATGTTCATAATGGCTTGAATCGAAGCTTGAACAACATCCTCCCCTATGACGTGTGAGCAATGAGACATCCCACTGGCCACCATGGCCAGAGACTGGGCCGACCACTCTTTGGTGTCGGTCAAATCACGGCTTCCCACCTCTTTGGCCAGCGCCTTCCGGGTCGTGTCGGCGTCGTCCCCCGCCACCTGACTCAGGCCATTGGTCACCATGGCCAGAGGCTGGGCCGACCACTCTTTGGTGTCGGTCAGATCACGGTTTCCCACCTCTTTGGCCAGCGCCTTCCGGGTCGTGTCGGCGTCGTCCCCCGTCACCTGGCTCAGGCCATTGATCACCATGGCCAGATGTTGCGCTATCCCGCACTTAAGGTCTCCGGCAAGGGCACGCCTCCCCACTTCTTTGGCCAGCGCCTTCCGGGTCGTGTCGGCGTCGTTCCCCGTCACCGGGCTCAGGCCATTGGTCACCATGGCCAGAGGCTGGGCCGACCACTCTTTGGTGTTGGTCAAATCACGCCTTCCCACCTCTTTGGCCAGCGCCTTCCGGGTCGTGTCGGCGTCGTCCCCCGTCACCTGACTCAGGCCATTGGTCACCATGGCCAGATGCTGGGCTGACCACTCTTTGGTGTTGGTCAAATCACGGCTTCCCACCTCTTTGGCCAGCGCCTTCCGGGTCGTGTCGGCGTCGTCCCCCGTCACCTGGCTCAGGCCATTGGTCACCATGGCCAGAGGCTGGGCCGACCACTCCAAGGGGGCAGTCAAATCACGCCTCCCCACCTCTTTGGCCAGCGCCTTTCGGGTCGTGTCGGCGTCGTCCCCCGTCACCTGCCTGAGGCCATTGGTCACCATGGCCAGAGACTGGGCCGACCACTCTTTGGTGTCGGTCAAATCACGCCTTCCCACCTCTTTGGCCAGCGCTTTCCGGGTCGTGTCGGCGTCGTCCCCCGTCACCTGCCTCAGGCCATTGGTCACCATGGCCAGATCTTGCGCTATCCAGCACTTAAGGTCTCCGGCAAGGGCACGCCTCCCCACCTCTTTGCCCAGCGCCTTCCGGGTCGTGTCGGCGTCGTCCCCCTCCACCTGACTCAGGCCATTGGTCACCATGGCCAGATGCTGGGCCGACCACTCTTTGGTGTCGGTCAAATCACGGCTTCCCACCTCTTTGGCCAGCACCTTCCGGGTCGTGTCAGCGTCGTCCCCCGTCACCTGGCTCAGACCATTGGTCACCATGGCCAGCTCTTGCGCTATCCAGCACTTAAGGTCTCCGGCAAGGGCACGCCTCCCCACTTCTTTGGCCAGCGCCTTCCGGGTCGTGTCGGCTTTGTCCCCCGCCACCTGACTCAGGCTATTGAGCACCATGGCCAGCGTTTGGGCTTTAAATCCGCACTGTTTGGTTAGCTGCTGTTTTTGACTGCGGTGGATCACGGCTTTCATTATCCAGTCTAACGCTGTGGCGCCTTCTTGATATTTTGCTAACTTTGAAAACGCATTTGCCAAAAGAGCAAGGGCTTTGGGACTGGCTCGAAGCGGGTGCGGATCTCTTTCTGTCAGCTGGAATGCAAGATCTAAAAGCGCGGTTTTATGGCTCTCCCGATATGGCCCGTGAAGTTGCTTTTTGAGTCGATTCACTTCGTTTGCCAGTGCTTCTATCTGTTGATCGAAACGCTCGGCGGAAAGGTTGCGGTAATATTGTCTCTTTCTGTCTGGTCTTCTTTTTGGATGTGTTCGAACTGTAGCCTCAGACGATTCCTGTTGTCGTGAAGGGACTTCGGCATGGGTGGTCAATACAGGCGGCCACTGAAGCATTGATGATTCAGGAACAGGAGAGGCATGTGGCCGGACACAGGTACGACCGGGATACAGGGAAGCAGGTAAAGGCTTTACAATTGCCGCCCAGCTTTTCTTTGTATCTTTATCTGCTGCTGCGCATTGCTCTATCACGCCCCCTGACAGCGGTAGCATTAGCCAAATAAAAAACAATTCTCTCCCGCAAAAGTGAGCACCAATATTCACGGTAAATCTCATCCTGTTGCCCGTTCGTTGAGGCTGTGCAGTAAAGGCAATGGCGGGATATATAGCAAGACGGCACAGGCCAAAAAGAGAAGGGGATACACAATCAGCAAACCGCCTCATATACCGACTATGATCCTCCAAAAGCATAACCGGTCAGGAAAAATCATTGCCTGAAATGGTGGCGTTCAGGTGGTTGGTAAAAAGGTTACCAGGCTGGCAAGTCATTCACTCTCAGGCCTTCATACTGGCGACTCATTTCTTGTTCGTCCATTGCATTTATCACCCGATCAACAAACGTTCCCAGGCCTGCGACCGAGTCAGTCTCAACATAGGAAATACGTAGCACCTCAAACCCCAGACCTTTGAGTATGTGATCTATCAAACGGTCTCGCGCTCTTCTTTTTCCAGATTCTTTTGCAAGAAGAAGCTCATCGTTTTCCATTGTGTCATCCTGAATATAATGATGGGGGCCATCGACCTCTATACACAAGGTTTTACCCACCAGAATATCAACTGGGAACCCTTCAATATTCACTTCCATAACAATATTTTGGTTTGGCAAAGCATTTTTAACAGCCTGGAACACTCTGTTTTGTGATGCTGAGACCTTCACCTTTTTTTCAGGAGCAGAAAGAGCAGGAGACACATCAATTTCCAAGTTAGAAATGCCTGCCCAGTAAATATATGCAAATCTGTCTTGCCAGTGATGTGAAAGAAGGTCCCTGATATTTTCCCTATCCATTAGCGGCTTAACAAAGATATCGAAACGGGGTGTATCAGGATCATCCTTGACGAGCGGATTTTGTTTTGCACATAAATCCAGAACGGCCAGCTTCCATAAGAAGTCGCCGACGCTATGCTGTAGAGGGCCGCCTGTGTCAATAAAACCAGTCATATCACAAAGACGTTTAACCAGGAAATAGCCAAGCTTCAGCTGGTCGTCTGACAGAGATAAACGGCACAAAGCGTCAAGGGCCATAATAATATCCTGTTCAGTCGGCGATATGTTCATAATGGCTTGAATCGAAGCTTGAACAACATCCTCCCCTATGACGTGTGAGCAATGAGACATCCCACTGGCCACCATGGCCAGAGACTGGGCCGACCACTCTTTGGTGTCGGTCAAATCACGCCTCCCCACTTCTTTGGCCAGCGCCTTCCGGGTCGTGTCGGCGTCGTCCCCCGCCACCTGACTCAGGCCATTGGTCACCATGGCCAGAGGCTGGGCCGACCACTCCCTGGTGTCAGTCCAATCACGGCTTCCCACCTCTTTGGCCAGCGCCTTCCGGGTCGTGTCGGCGTCGTCCCCCGCCACCTGACTCAGGCCATTGGTCACCATGGCCAGATCTTGCGCTATCCAGCACTTAAGGTCTCCGGCAAGGGCACGCCTCCCCACTTCTTTGGCCAGCGCCTTCCGGGTCGTGTCGGCGTCGTCCCCCGCTACCTGCCTCAGGCCATTGGTCACCATGGCCAGACGCTGGGCCGACCACTCTTTGGTGTCGGTCAAATCACGCCTCCCCACCTCTTTGGCCAGCGCCTTCCGGGTCGTGTCGACGTCGTCCCCCATCACCTGACTCAGGCCATTGGTCACCATGGCCAGAGGCTGGGCCGACCACTCCCTGGGGTCAGTCAAATCACGCCTTCCCACCTCTTTGGCAAGCGCCTTCCGGGTCGTGTCGGCGTCGTCCCCCGTCACCTGGTTCAGGCCATTGGTCACCATGGCCAGATCTTGCGCTATCCAGCACTTAAGGTCTCCGGCAAGGGCACGCCTCCCCACATCTTTGGCCAGCGCCTTCCGGGTCGTGTCGGCGTCGTCCCCCGTCACCTGGCTCAGGCCATTGGTCACCATGGCCAGAGGCTGGGCCGACCACTCTTTGGTGTCAGTCAAATCACGCCTCCCCACCTCTTTGGCCAGCGCCTTCCGGGTCGTGTCGGCGTCGTCCCCCGTCACCTGGATCAGGCCATTGGTCACCATGGCCAGATGCTGGGCCGACCACTCTTTGGTGTCGGTCAAATCACGGCTTCCCACCTCTTTGGCCAGCGCCTTCCGGGTCGTGTCGGCGTCGTCCCCCGTCACCTGGATCAGGCCATTGGTCACCATGGCCAGATGCTGGGCCGACCACTCTTTGGTGTCGGTCAAATCACGGCTTCCCACCTCTTTGCCCAGCGCCTTCCGGGTCGTGTCGGCGTCGTCACCCGCCACCTGACTCAGGCTATTGAGCACCATGGCCAGCGTTTGGGCTTTAAATCCGCACTGTTTGGTTAGCTGCTGTTTTTGACTGCGGTGGATCACGGCTTTCATTATCCAGTCTAACGCTGTGGCGCCTTCTTGATATTTTGCTAATTTTGAAAACGCATTTGCCAAAAGAGCAAGGGCTCTGGGACTGGCTCGAAGCGGGTGCGGATCTCTTTCTGTCATCTGGAATGCAAGATCTAAAAGCGCGGTTTTATGGCTCTCCCGATGTGGCCCGTGAAGTTGCTTTTTGAGTCGATTCACTTCGTTTGCCAGTGCTTCTATCTGTTGATCGAAACGCTCGGCGGAAGGGTTGCGGTAATATTGTCTCTTTATGTCTGGTCTTCTTTTTGGATGTGTTCGAACTGTAGCCTCAGACGATTCCTGTTGTCGTGAAGGGACTTCGGTGTGGGTCTTTGATGTGGTCAATACAGGCGGCCACTGAAGCATTGATGATTCAGGAACAGGAGAGGCATGTGGCCGGACACCGGTACGACCGGGATACAGGGAAGCAGGTAAAGGCTTTGCAATTGCCGCCCAGCTTTTCTTTGTATCTTTATCTGCTGCTGCGCATTTCTCTATCACGCCCCCTGACAGCGGTAGCATTAACCAAATAAAAAACAATTCTCTCCCGCAAAAGTGAGCACCAATATTCACGGTAAATCTCATCCTATTGCCCGTTCGTTGAGGCTGTGCAGTAAAGGCAATGGCGGGATATATGGCAAGACGGCACAGGCCAAAAAGAGAAGGGAATACACAATCAGCAAACCGCCTCATATACCGACCATGATCCTCCAAAAGCATAACCGGACAGGGAAAATCATTGCCTGAAATGGTGGCGTTCAGGTGGTTGGTAGAAAGGTTACCACTAAATAGCTCTTCTCTGTGTGACCGCCAGGGATGGCGGAAATGCCGGTGTTGTATGGAACATACACCGGCCCTTTGTGCCCTCTGCGGTTCAAGGCTTTTTAGTGCGTCTGACTAAAGTGCCGCAGTATCTGTGTCACTTCATAAATCCTGCGCTCAAAGCTGGCTTTGCTGGCACGCTCATGAATCGTATGGTCACCATCACCAAAGGGGCCAAAGCCATCCAGGGTTGGAGTACCGGTTGAGGATGCCGTATTGGCATCGCTGACACCGCCACGCTGTTCTGTTGGTAATGAGTAACCCAGCACGCTCTGAATCTCTTCCAGCAGATGATGCTGTTCCTGGGTGCTTTCCATGACATCCCGCTGCACACCACCGGTCATGGTGGCTGATACACCATTCACAGCAGGGTGAGTGACCACATGCTCCAGCGCCGCAAGAATGCGGTCCCGCTCACTGGCACAGGTAAAGCGGAACTCAATGGCAAGACTCGCTTTCGGTGAAATGGTGTTTGCGCCAATACCACCAGACATTTTGCCGACGTTTACGGTGGTGCCCGCTTCAAGGTTGGTCAGGTTCGTAAGTGTCACCAAAGTCTGAGCCGCCGCCAGATTAGCATTACAGCCATTCTGATATTCGTTGCCAGCATGGGCTGCTTTACCTGCAAAATCGATATAGATAGTCGCAACACCTTTACGTGCCGTAACCACTTCATTGTTCTGGCCAGCCGCTTCAAACACCAGACAAGCGTCGTACTGGGGAGCCAGCTCCATGGTCAGGTACTTGCTGTCATCACTGCCAGTCTCTTCATCACTGACCAGCAACATATCGATGTTGTGCAGACTACCCTGTACTTCATGAACAGCGCGCAGTGCGCTGAGAGCAATATAGTTGCCCCCTTTCATATCACAGACACCAGGGCCATAAACCCAGTCATCATCTTCACGAAAACCTTCAAAGGTGTTCTTTGGGAAAACGGTATCAAGATGGCCTACCAGCAGCAGCTTACGCCCCACCTGTTTGGGAGAGATAAAATGCAGGTGATCACCAATGTCTTCCCGGTTATGGCGTTCAATGGTGTAACCCAGCTCTTCCATCCAGCGTGAAAAGATGGCCCCATGATGATCAACACCAGGTTTGTTGCCGGTATGGGAGTTAATCTCAATAATTGAAGCGAGTTCTTTAAAATTCACAGCAGACTCTGTCATCATTCATGCAATAAGGACTATGGTTACAACCAAAAGACGGCAACTAACAAACAACAAAACTTTTGCTGAATAAATGCCTGCTCTTTCCAATCACAACAACCATTTTATTTACAGTGTGTTGACATATCCCGTGAGAATCCCCAATACATAAAGCATTAGAAAAGTGAATATTTTTGGTTAATAAACAGCAACTCACAAAACATGCAACGAACTAAACATCAATATCATTTCTAGACAAAAATCACGCATTGACTCAAGTCAACATTAGATACTATTGCGGAATTTCGCGGTTAACCTGAGGAGTATCTGTCTGTATATTCCCGTCGTCCAAGAGGCGGTAGTTAACAGGTAGCAGCATATATCTGTTATTGCTTTTCAAGCAGATGCTTCAGCGATTTGTATCGAAATGTAACTTTTGTTTTTGAGTGTAAAAACACTATTTTTGAGTGTAAAAACACTGAACACTCATCAAGATCTTTCATTTATCTAAAAGCAAAATCGCCTCACATTTAATCAATCTTGTTATTAACAGATTGCGTTCATGATTTGAAACAAGCTTTGACCCAGATCAATCTTGTTAACTATTGAATGCAATCTGAATTGTCAGAGCGTCACAGGATCAGTCATGACAAAGTTCACTGTTGGAATGTGGTTATACCAGAATGGTGGTGGTGATATTATCCAACAGAAGATGATCTCCCGCCTTCGAGAACGGGATATCAGCGTAATCTCCAATCTGGATCTCGGTCAGGCTCTCGCCAACCGCGGCTCCATCATCTGCAACGGCGTCATCATGGAAGAACTCGACCTGTTCTTCTCCTACAACGCCGGCCAGCAAACTCAGTACCAGATGTACCTGTATGAGATGCTGGACCATTACATCCCGATTATTAACAACTATCAGGCCTTTGCCCTGACAGAAGACAAATTTAAAACTACCCACGCTCTGCGTCACAACGGAATAAACACACCCGATTACTGCCTCTGTCGCCATAATAATCTGGAAGCCTTGCGCTCCAGCATGCGCGAATGGGGCGGCCGTGCTGTTTATAAGCCAACTGATGGCTGGGGTGGTGCGGGCATTGTTCGTCTGGAAGATGAACGCGCCCTGGACATGCTGCAACCCTTTATTAACCAGATTGATGTTCAACACTTCTTCGTAGAACGTTTTATCCAAAACGATCACTCCGATTATCGCATTGACATTGTTGATGGTGAGTTTGTTGGTTGCTATGGCCGACGCGCTCCAAAAGACGACTGGCGTACCAACATCACCAGCGGTGGCAGTGTTATTACCCGCGAACCAAACGATGAGGTTATCAACCTCGCCATTAAAGCGGCTAAAGCCACAGGCCTTGAAATTGCGGGTGTTGACTTAATTTACGATCAGGAACGGGAAGAATATGTGGTACTGGAAGTGAATGGTATTCCAGCCTTTGCCACCCCGGACCAGGAAAAAGTCGGTATCGACTTCAATGACCGTAAGATTGACAAGATTGTTGATTTGATTGAGCGCAAGGTCAATGTCAACCACATGATCAATGTACCTATGGCTGCGACTGCTGAGGGCTCTCTCTATGCAACACACTAATTCTCAAGCAAAAGGTTCCGAAAAAAAGCTACCCGTTCTGGGCATGCTGTACCTGGATCACGTACTGCGATTTTTTGACAAGTCTAACTTCCGGGGCTGGCCCTATAAGATTGAAACCGTCGTTTACCACTGGGGTAACGACAAAGAGCGTTTCATTAATGAAGTACGTCGCAAAAAAATCGATGTGCTGATCGGTAATATTCCGGCCACTGCCTACGAAACATTCCGTGAAATCGCTCTGGCGCTGCCACACGTGAAGTTCATTCCTTCCATGGACACCCAGTTCTCCAACAAGTCCAAGGAGAATGTCACTCACTTCTGTGAGAAATATGACCTGCCAATTCCGAAGACTCATGTTTTCTATGAGAAGGAAGAAGGTCGTACATTCCTGGCCAGCACCAGCTACCCGAAGATCATCAAGCGCTCTTACGGTCCATCCAACTACGGTGGTTACTTTGTCCACAAGGTAGACAGCGAAGCTGAAGCCGTTACCCTGATGGACGAGAAAAAGTACTATCCGCTCTATATCCAGGACTTCGTACCTATGAAGGCGGATATTCGCGTGATGCTGATTGGTCACAAGCCTGTCTGTGCGTTCTGGCGTCGTCCTCCTGAAGGTGAATGGCTGACCAACACCTCCCAGGGTGGCAGCATGGATTACATGGACGTACCAAAAGAAGCACTGGATGTTGCTGTAAAAGCTTCCAAAGCAGCCAATGCCGAATACTGGGCCTGTGATATCGCCGTCAGCTTTGACGACCAATACAGCATTCTGGAATGCGCCACTGCCTTTGCCGCCTTCCCTTACATCCGGGACTGGATTGGTCAGTACCTGATGTGGCAACTGTCCGATGGCCGCATGAAGCGTCCTCATATTCCTATGTTGAACTGGGAAGAACTGGGCAAGATCTCTTCTTCCGTACTGCGCACTATGCGTTACATTACCTTTGGTCGCGAGTCTGCGGCTCAGGCGATGACCGACACTGGTGAACTGGCTCCTGCAGGCCATACCAACAAGCAGTATGCACAGGAAACGACAGATAACCATTACCCGATGTCCAACACCGTGCACTGCTCACAGGAAGAGTGGCCAAGTAGCGTCTGGAATCGTCAGGACAACTATTTAAAGAATCTTGAGATTCGCGAACGTGCCCTGTCAGCTCTGGAAACAGAACAGGAACTTTTCGAGCTTCTGGATAGCGGGATTGAAGAATCAGCAATCCCTGGTTCCGTAATGATGGAACAGATGACTCCTGATGTGCCGGGTGACAACACAGAAACAGAACCAATGCCCAAGATGAAATCTGAGGTAGTTCTGTCCGAGCAGGGAATGCTCGACCTGTTAACCAGTGCACGTGGCGTGAGTCACCACATGGCGAAAAACATTCTGGAAACGTTCGGTGTTTCCGGTGTGATTGACGCCCTGAGGAACGATCCTCACGTGCTTACAAAAGTCAGAAACCTCAAGGAACGGAAGCTGGCCCACATCAGGAAGAGCTGGGAATCCCATCTAAAATCCTGTTAAGTTACCAGCTAATGACTAAGGGGGTGCGGCGTCCGCCGCACCCTTTCTTTCGAGGCGGGCCAGGGAGCAGGCCGTGGCGCAAGAAGGAGTTTAAGCCGGTCGGAAATCTCTAATAAAAGAATCAGCCTGGCCTATGAAACAGCAGTACATTTCTTATCAGGAACACATCGATTTTCTTAAGCAGGCCATGGGTGAACACCCTGGATTGATTCGCCTGCAGAGCATTGGAGAGACCTGGGAAGGGCGGCCGATCATGATGGTCACCATCTCTCAGGACGTTGCCTATGCCGATGAAAAACCAGCCCTGCTATACACCGGAACCATCCACGCAAGGGAATGGATTGGCATCGAATTGGCGACAGCCTTCGTACGTTATGTGATAGATAACTACAAGGTTAACCCACGTCTTCTCAACGCTTTAACCCGAAATACGCTTTATATGGTGCCGTGTTTGAACCCGGACGGCTTTGAGTACTCCCGAAATCACTTCTCTTTCTGGCGAAAAAACCGCCGGGACAACGGTGATGGCACGTTTGGGGTAGATTTGAATCGTAATTTTTCCGTCAGGTTTCGGAAAGGAAACGACACCAGTTCGAACATCTACAGCGGCCCGGAAGCCTTCTCTGAACCAGAGACCCGAGCCATAAAAGAGTTCGCCGACAGCCATAAAAACATCACCAT
The DNA here is from genome assembly GCA_965221135.1 of Sansalvadorimonas sp. Lineage (GTDB taxonomy): Bacteria > Pseudomonadota > Gammaproteobacteria > Pseudomonadales > Endozoicomonadaceae > Sansalvadorimonas. Next base: position 714,617 of record CBDCRZ010000100.1, on the reverse strand, counting down.
TGCACTGGATTATCATTCCCAGGGCAATGTGTTCTTCCCTGCCCATAAGTTTAACCATGAGGAAGAGATCGAAGGCACCGACCTGAACCTTCTCTGTGCCAATATGGCCAGCGAAATCAGAAAGGTCACCGGACGTCAGTATGGTATTCACCGTGGTAAGCCACCGTTTAACCTGATCCACGGCAGTGGTCGTGAATACTATTACAACAAGGGTATTCTCTCGGCAGTTGTGGAAGTGGGCACCCGTAATATTCCCGACTACCTGATGAATATGTCCCAGAGTGTGGATGAAAACATCCCTGCACTGGTGTATGCGCTGGAGTCTGCAATTAATTACTCCCACCACGCACCAAAGCGTGTGGATAACTTTACTGCGGCAGCTATCAGTGACCAGGATGTAACCCTGACCTGGGAGCACTGCTGTGAAGGTGATATCTACTATGAAATCTACCGCAACAGCAGCCCCAAGCAGCCCTGCTCCGAGCAGAACTGCATAGCTATTACTCGGTCACTGACTTATACCGATAAACAGCTGGAAAGCGGACAACGTTACTTTTACACCATTCGAGCCGTTGACCGTGTCTCGGGCATTAAGTCGCCGTTTAGCAGCGTGCTGAAAATCCGCACCCGCCTGAGCAATGATGAGTTTTTCTACGCCCTGTTCCCTGCACCGAAAGATGTGGGTTATGTCGCCGAGAATTTCCATCGCCGTAACAATGAACACTTTGGCTATAATTCCCTGTTTGTAGGCGTTAACCAGGCCAAAGGGCGCTGCTACGGCGTGGTTGCCTTTAACATGAACAATCTGCCATCGGATGCCTGCATTCAAAAGGCTGTGTTCTCCCTGTACCCAATGAACAGGGTGAACGCCAAGATTGAGAAATATGGCGAGTGGTCCGTCTCAATTCTGGACACTCGTGAAATCAGCGACATCACCAACTACGACCAGATCAACCAGGCTGTACGGGTGCAGACTCTGGGTAACCCGGTGCAATCTGACCAGCTGACCCAGGGCATCTGGACGCACTGGGCATTGTCGGAAGTGGAACGTCGTATTCTTCAGCAACAGATTGAAGAAGGTCGTGTATTGCTGCTGATTGAAGGTCCGGCAGAGCTACCAGTGGGCCATGACTCCCAGATGATGCAGTTTGATATTGGCTATGGACGTTTCGGTGGCGGTATTCACTACCGCCCTAACCTCGAACTGGTTTATACCCGGGACAGCCAGAAGAAATCATTCAGCCCGTCTGCTCTGCATACCATTAGCAAATTCAAGGTGCTCGACTCCACGCTGCAGTCAGGTTTTGATAAAGAAGGAGACAAGGTTTACGGCCAGCTCAGCTTCAAGATGGAAGGGCTGCCTGCTCCTGAACGCACGGTCATTACATCTGCGTATGTTCGCCTGCGAGCCAAGAACCAGTTGGCGACTCGCAAAGATATCCGCTTCACCATCGAGATGGCTGAACTGGAAGAGCTGAACTACAGCCATGTGAAAAACCGACAGCAGATTGAGTACCTTGGTTATGAGGTCAGCAATGCGCAACTGAAGGAGAAACCGGGTCATAACTTCATGTTCGACAGTTACTGTCGTCACCAGCTGGAAGATATCCACAGCCGGGACGCATCTGTCTACCTGATTGTGCGACCCACCACGCCTTCACGGGAAAGCAATGCCCTGATTGACTGGCATAATCTGGAAGACACTCACCATGCTGAGCTGGTCATTGAGTACATCGAGCGGCGTAAACAAGCGCTGCCGGCACCGCAAGACGTATTCGCTTCCGAGGAAAACGGCAAGGTTAAAATCACCTGGAAACGGCCAGAGAGTGAGGATTTTGTAGGCTGCTATGTGGTTCGTAATCGTTTCCATCCGCCTCGTCACCCGCTGGATGGCGTGAAGCTTTATGCCGGCACTGATGAGTACACCTTCGACAGCTTTGGTAACCCGAACATTCCCAAGTTCTACTCGGTGTTCACTTACGACAATGTGCCGAACTACTCCGTACCTTCCAGCCTGAAGTTCAGCATGAAGGAAGTGGTTATGGTCAACGAAGAAGAGCTCATCGAAACCCAGGAAGAAGAGGAAGCACGTCTGGAAAGGGAGGTCGCCGAACAGGTCTCACTGTAACCATAGATTCAGCATTCATCCATGAGGCTTCCTCGCGGGGAGCCTCGACAGAACGACGTGTTTCACGGGTGTTTGACTCACCTTTACAGGTGTAGTCTCACATCTGCAGATCATAATCTGACCGGCCGCTGAGCTTCTGCCTTAGCGGCCGGTTTCTATTTTTAATTCAGGAGGTGAAATTATGGGTATTGGTGGCATTAGCATGCCTCAGCTGCTGATTTTATTAAGGTAAAAGATCCTCTATTAATGTCTCCAAGAATCGTAGCTCAGATGGAAATCAGGGTTCATTGGTCACCAAAGAAGCGTAAGTAAGTGCCATTCGACTCCGCCCCCATTTATGTATTTATGATTTTTGAAGGTTTAAGCGGCAAGCTTATTACGACCATTCTTCGTCCCGAAAAAAAACCTCCGTATGATGCGCCTGTGATTATGTAAGGTATTGATGTACGCCACTCCTCTTCCAAAAATAATGAAAGCGTCAGACCGTGTACTCCCTGGCCGACTTGACGCTCCCTTTTTTGCACAGGGTTGGTGCTTATCAATGAGTGTTATGGTTGAATGAGTTCATAGCCTTGTGATATGTAAGACCTGTCCCCTGACTGGCATGCCCCATACTTGCATGCAAGCACGGTCATTATAGTTGACCCAACCATGACTGCGGCACCAACAAAGGTAGTAATTACAGCTCCGGCAATTACACCAGCATCATCTTCACTGGGTGGTGTTGGTGTCTGGGTACCGGCCATTTGTCCAGTCGATGTTGGCATAACCGTCAGAGTAACAGGCGTCGGGGTAGTGACCGCACCATCTGTTGATGTTGGCATAACTGTTTCACTGAAGGTCAGCGTGGTAGTTGACTGGGCCACGAGGTTTCCTAATTGATCCTTTATCTTGGCATACACTTCAAACTCACCAAGCTTGTTCAACAGCGAAAAATAGACATCCGTTTGGGTGCCTGCGCGATCCAAATGAACGAAGAATCCGTTTGAATCACCGACTGTGTAATACGTATACATACTCTGCCTGCAGCGTTCGTGTTTTGCACGTATTTCCCCACTTCCTGAACTACTTTCTGCTCCTGTATTAAGCTGCAGAACGGCCACTACAAAGTTATCGTTCAGTTCATGCTTCTTGTAAAAATTGCTGATGCTATAGAGTCCCTCTCCGTTGAGAAAAGGGGCGGTGACAGCATCCGGGCCGTCTATATCAACAAAATTGTCGTCAACTGCTAACCAATCCGGGCCCTTTGGGGTTTTGTCAGGTGTCAAATGTGCCCGGGGTTTCACTTTGGCTTGATAGGGTTTGCAAGCCTCAAGGTCCAGTATCACCTGTGAAAGATCAAAGGTTGTCGCTTCTGTCGTGGCGTTATAAATGGAGGTTGGATCATCGCCGCTGACGGAATTCACCGTAATAGTGTAAGTGTAATCACTGGTGCCGTTCTCGGGTGGAGGGGTCAAGTCAGGCTGCTTCCACTTAAGCAGGGCTGAACTCATATTGTACACCAGATCTTTGACGGGACTCAGTACTGGCATATTTGACGGTGGTATCGTGACCACTGTATCAGGTTGTGCCTCGACCCGCAGGGAGGCCATAAGTACTGTACCTGCAACAAGCAGGCTCACCAGGCTCTGTTTTAACCTGAATTTTTGATTCTTCAAAAGAAAATTCATGTTCTTTCCCTTTATTCAGTTATTAAGTTATTCGGATTGCGTATCTACCTCATAGAAAATTCATTAAGGCATGACAGGTCAACGTAGCTGCGACCAGACCGACTGATCTTGCTGTCTTTATGAGGGTTGGAATAAGGGATATGTTCCCTTGCGCAGAAATAAAAGCTGTGGAATGTCAGAGAGACTGTCAGCCCGGTTATTCGTAAGCGATTATTTCAGCCCACATTGACTATGCGGTCGGATATTCCAGGGCAACAGCTTCTCTACATCGTTAACGGACTTAACAGCAGTTCACAGAGGATCAGCCTGTCACAGGTTAGATAGCTGGAGTCAGTTTCCCTGTTCTGCTATTGCGCCAAGTTTTTAAAAACAAGGATGGCCGCACAGGCATACTCTATCTGGTGAGCAGCGATCTGGATTGTGACGCCGAGAGCTTGAAAACGATCTACAAAAAACGGTGGCAAGTTGAGGTCTTCCATAAAACACTGAAACCCAATGCGGCTATGGCCAAGTCGCCAGCCCATACTGTCAGAACTCAAAGCAATCATATTTTTCTATCAATTTAATCGGCCTTCCGACTGGAAGCACTGTCGTTAAAACTGAAGCTAAATCACTTTCAGCTCAGGGCGAAAATCTATATGTCCGCTCTTCAGGCATCGTTCAAGCAGCTACGGAGATTCGTAGCTGCGTAACTTCAGTTAATAGTATTCAAAATGATTTTGAAGTCCTTAATGTCCTCCGTATGAGCAAGAGTTAGTGCTATAGCGGTGTCGTTTTTAATGAAAGCTCTTTCCACACAAGCTATTTACTAACAGTCATCATTGCCAGTGAAGCTTTAAACATTAATCACAATAGAAGATCACCGATCAACTGATGTATACGGATATAAATGGCTCCACTCAAAAACCTATAACTCTCACCGAGAACTATCAATTATTTCAATGAGGGAGCCTCATTTTTATCGCTGAGGTTGCCAAGTCTGAACTTCAGTTATCAACTTTTATCCTTTAAAAGCTGAGCCTTAACCATATTTTCCAGTGTCTCATAAGGCACATAGCCCGGCGTTAGCTCGTTCCCTATGATCAAAGCAGGCGTTCCGCGTAAGCCCAGATTATCGAACAGGGACATATTTTTAATCATCTGATCATCAATGCTTTCATCTGTATTCAGATACTGCTCTGTGCCTGTTCTCCTGGCAATTTTTTCCAATGAGACGGCATTATGCGTTCCCGGTTTCGCCACCAGCAAATCGTTTACCTGCTGAAATTTGTCGCGGTCATTGTTCCAGACATTTAGTGCATAGCTTGAGGAATTCACCTTTGAGGTGTGCTCTTTGATGGGCACATGAATATTCACAACCTTCACCTGAGGGTAGGTCTTCACCAGTTTTTCCAGATCCAGATCCAGCTTCTTGCAATAAGGGCAGCTGTAGTCGCTGATATTGAATAGTGTTATCTCGCCCTTCTCGTCACCTATGAATGTATGGCTTGCACTCTCCATATAAGGACGGTTCTGCTTCAGTAGATCGGAAAAAACCTGCTGTTGCGTCATATAAAATTTCAGGCTGTCGTGCAGGTTGTCGACCACTTCCGGGTTAGCGTTCAACATGCTCACTATATCAGCAATTTTGGCATTCTGGCTGTCTGACATTGAAGCCTGCGCCCAAGCCATTTGTGCCATGGAGGTGATGAAGATCACCAAAACCATTGTGTACTTTTTGAACATACCGCATTCCTTCATTTCTAAAAACTTTTAACAAACACCAGAGGTACAAGTATTACTTAACGGGCCAATAAAACCCGGGCGAGTAAACCCGGTGGGGATGTGAAACCGGTTGTGACGCTCTTAATCTGCCCAGACCTGATCACAACAATAGTTGGCGTCACTGAAATACCCCAACTCCTGAACAACTCGCCTTTCTCATCGTTCAGATTGCGGAATTGATAACCGTGGTGGTTCATATATTTGTTAATACGCTCATCTGACCCGGAGTGACCCGTCACAGCAACCACCGGATAGTACCGGCTGAACCAGCTCACCGTAGGACTGACAACCTTGCAGAAGGAACACCATGTCGCCCAGAAATAGACGATAACGGGTTCCTTTTCGCTCTGCGCCAGAACATCCACCGGCAGCCCATCTACGGTAAAACCTTTCAGTGGCGGGGCAGAAGCTGGCATGTCTTGGGCGCGATACCAGTCCACGCCAGCTGCCAGCACAAACATACACAGCCCATAAATGACGATCTTTTTTAGCCAGCCACCGATACGTTTCTTCATCAACCGTCCTTGTCCTGCGCTGTTTTGATAGCGTCCATCACCAGTTTTCTGGTCAGTATGACAGGTAACTCAACACCTTGCGGAGCACCAGGGCCGTAAACAATATTAAACGGAACGCCATAGCGGCCGTGGCTGCGCAGGTAATCTGTCACCAAAGTATTGGGGCGGGTCCAGTCGCCCTGAACCAGCACAATGTCACCGCTTTCTTCGCCATTCTTCAGCGTCGAGTAGACTGGGTCCTGAAGAATGACGCCAATCTTGTTGGCCTTGCAGGTGACGCACCAATCGGCTGTCACATCCACAAATACTGTTTCGCCCTGGCTGACTGCGGTGTCTATTAACTCTTGAGAGAGCCTCTGCCATGGTAGCCTTTTGGCATGAATATCTTCACCAGGCAGCATCCTTATAAGGAGCAAAAGAGCGAGTGCACACACCATTACCAGGGCTGCTGAGAAAGCAATTCCAGAGTCATAAACTTTCTTGATGGAATAAACAAGAACACCGACAAACACCAGGCACGCAACAGCCATCCACCCCAGAGACAGGTGATTACTGAGCAGAGAGAGCAGCCAGAGGCTGGTCGCCAACATCATTCCGCCGAACAGATATTTCACCCGGTTCATCCACACACCGGGTTTCGGCATAAAGTTCGCCAGTCCGGGAAACAGGGCCACTACAATCCAGGGCAGCGCCATACCGACGGCCAGCGCTGTGAATATGCCGAACATCTCGACGCTGCTGGTCGCAAGGGCAAAAGCAATGGCTGTTCCCAGAAAGGGCGCTGAACAGGGTGTCGCCAGGAGTGTGGCAAACATTCCCTGAACAAAGTGACCTGTATAGGAGTGCCCGCCCTTTGAGGCCATCCATGTGCTGGTATTCGATGACAGGGTGATCTCGAACAGCCCCAGCATATTGGCGCCAAACAGCCCGGTGACCAAGACCATCAAACCGATAAACCAGGGGCTCTGGAACTGAATGCCCCAACCCACTGCGCTACCAGTCCACTTCAACACCAGAAGAAAGCTGGCCAGCAACATGAAGGACGCCCAGATACCTGCAGAAGAGGCCAGGAACTGGCCGCGGATCTGACGACGCTCCAACCCTTGTGCTGACACAATACTGCTGAGTTTCATCCCCAGCACAGGAAGCACGCAGGGCATCACATTCAGTATCAAACCGCCCAGCAGGGCAAACAGCAACATCTGAAATAATGAGCTGCGTGTAAGGCCATCTGTGAGAGCACTGACGACTCCGCTCTGAACCGACGCAGACTCTTCCGCCAGAAAGGCATGATCTTTAACAGTGATATAAACAGACTGCTGGCCGAAGTTGATATCCCCCAGCCAGCTGGAAACGGCAAAAGTTGCTGTAAGCTGATTGTCTTCAACATATGTGTCTTCAGGCTTATAACTGTATTCCTGACTCTCTTCCGTTTTGCCATCCACAATCACCTCAGGCTTTTTCCAAACAGAGGCTTTGGTGAGTTTGACAACTAACAGCTGCTTTTCTGCATCCCAGTGTGCAGTCACATCAGACAGTTGTGGCGACGGCTTCGGCACCTTACTTATAGCCTGGGCGTAGGTGAACATATCCTCTTCAGATGTCACCAGCTCGCCAGGGTTAAAGGCCAGGCTTATGGGGTACTCAGTGAGCACGCAGATAGTTGTGCAGGATGACAGCGTAAACTCTGCGTTGATATGCACAGGCTGCGTCCAGTCTTCCACATGCATGGTTATTGGTATGACTGTGTCGCCCTGGTAGCCAAGGGTATGTAAGCCCAAAAGACTGAATTGCTGAGGGTAGGGCCAATGCCATTCAACACGGCTTATATTTGTTGATTGCCCCCAATCAATGCTCGGAGCAATACCGCCTTCTCCGGGGCTGCGCCAATAGGTTTTCCAGCCCTGGTCCAAATCAACTTCCAGAAAACCCTCAATGGTCTTTTGAGCCGGGTCTGTCTGCCCCGTCATCACGAAACGAGCCTTGGCAGCAGGATGAGACTGGTTCTCGAGCCACCCAGTATCTGAGGCAGACGCGAATCCTGCCCCCATAAACATGCCCATCAGGGCGATAGCTAACGTCACCAACCTGACCCGCAAATGAAAATAACCTTTCATATAAACTTCCCTATTAGCCGCGCCTGTAACGTAAAAAGCAACAGCGTGAATAAACAACAGATGTATGCCTCTGATGGCTTAATACAACAAGTGCAATCAGTTAGCTTCTACTCACTAAACACGTAAAGTCACAGGACTTGGCGCTGATCAATACCAGGAAAGGGATCGAGATGTTTAACAAAGTCAGCATTCCGGTACTGGGTTCGACCGAAAACATGACGGTGCATATCTGTTCCAGCTGCGGACACCGCGAGCACCTGTTCGGTGAAGGTAGCGGTAGTCGTATTACTGAACAGTTTGGTATGGATCTGCTGGGTTCTCTGCCGCTGTCGATGATGATTCGTGAGCAGGCGGATGGCGGTGAGCCTAAGGTTGTGTCCGAGCCCGAATCTCGGGCCACCATGATTTATAAGAATATGGCGCGTCATATCACTGCAGAGCTGTCCTTAAAAGTATTGAAAATGATAACGGCTCAGTCATTTCTTTTTCTGACGATTAAGCCGGGAGGAACATTCAGGTCACTTCCTGGCTGACAGGCAGAAAATGACCTGTGACGATTATTTTTTTATCGCTCCGGTTTTCTTCTTCTCGTATTGCTGGTCAGTGAGATCATGTACGATGCTTTTGAACTCCACGACCTTGATTTTGCCCTCCCGTCTACTCAGGACATAAGTCTGAATAGACTCATTGGTTGTGGTATAACCCTGCATCGTGTATCGCTCATAAAATGTGACGTTAATGGTTGCCTTGCCACCTGACACAACTATCCTGGGTTTTTCCAGATCGAAACTGTGGTTGTCTGTGTATTCCCAGGACTGTTCCTGGTACTTCTTGAACTCCTTGACGCTTATCTCACCGCCTTTCATCCCATAAGATTCAGGTAGCTCGTAAGTGATTTTTGCGTCGGATGCGAAAAAATCAAAGTAGTTGGGGCTTTCGTTGCGAATACTCTCTACCAGCTTCCAGAAGACGTCTTCAGCCTCCTTTTTGCTGAGATCAGCGGCCAGGGCGCTGGCGCTGAAAACCATGACAACCAGAAAAATACTGATTTTTTTTGCCAGGAATTTCATGATTACGCTAACTCTTAATTCAGGTAACTGTTGCCTGCCTTGTGCCTTGTCCTCTATCCCTAAGCAGAAAAACTAATATATTTTTAGCTGGGAAATGACAACTTGCCAGTTTCTAAATGGCTTTATGGTGTGATGTGATGACAGGCCACTCCCACTCATCACAACCTGCCCACCAGAAGGCAGCAAAGTCAGATGATTCACTAAACAGATAACAAAGAAACATCCCACCAAAAACAGAAGCGTTCATACTGTATTTTCAGAACGGTATGATGGTTTCATGAATCTGGAAATCGGTAAAAGAAAGGGCTCAGGGAACGGACGCCAGAATATACAAATTCTGTATCAGAAATATGTCACGGAGCTGTAACAAGAAAAAATGATCACACACTACAAGTGTACCACTGGTTCCTAAAGCCAAAGGTCATGGCAGTTTATGCAGTGATGATGGTTGCAGGTTTACCGGGGCTGTATTTCCAATAACCAGATAAACCTGCAGGCATTACACCCACAGGTTTTCATCTTCGTATTCTCTTACAAGTGCAACGATCAGGCTTTCGCCATCAAGGCTTCAATAGCCTCAACGGTTTTCGGCACACTGCTTGTCATGACTTCATTGCCAGAGTCTGTCACCAGCACATCATCTTCGATACGAATACCGATACCCCGCCAGCGCGCCTCTACCTCTTCATTGCCAGGAGACACATACAGGCCGGGCTCAACCGTAAGTGCCATACCGGGTTTCAGCAGCACAGGCTTGCCGTTCTCTTTGTGAATACCCACATCATGAACATCCATACCCAGCCAGTGACCCGTGCCATGCATATAGAAGGCGCGGTAGCTTTCATCTTTGATCAGCTGATCTTTATCGCCCTTGAGCAGACCAAGAGAGATCAGGCCTTCAACCAGTGTTGATACTGCTGCCTTATGGAAAGCATCCAGTGGTTTACCGGGAGCAATTTCGTCAATCGCCTTTAACTGAGCATCCAGCACAAGGTTGTACAGAGCTTTCTGCTCTTTAGAGAACTTGCCGTTCACCGGGAAGGTTCGCGTGATATCTGCTGCGTAGTGATCCAGCTCACAACCGGCATCAATCAGTACCAGATCACCGTCTTTCAGTTCAGCATCATTCTCGGTGTAATGCAGGATACAGGCATTCTCACCACCACCAACAATCGTGGTGTAAGCCGGGTGACGGGCACCGCTGTAGGCAAACTCATGATGAATAGAGGCTTCCAGTTGATACTCCATCACGCCGGGTTTGCACTCCTGCATGGCGCGGCAGTGTGCGCGGGCACTGATTTCTGCCGCTTCACGCATCAGCGCCTGCTCTGCATTATCTTTGATGAGGCGGCACTGGTGCAGAAAATGGTCACGGTCTTCCATACGCAGCGGCATCTGTTTGCCCATGCGCTCTTTCTGCCGTAAAACTTCCATCCAGCCCCACAGGCGGTTATCAAAAGCTTTATCTTCACCCGGGGAGTAATACACCGCCTCACGTCCATCCAGCAGACCCGGCATTTCTTTATCCAGCTCTTCAAAGGTGAAGGACTGGTCGAAAGCATAATCCTTTACAGCGCCTTCCTGACCAGCTCGCAGACCATTCCAGATTTCCATGGCGCGGTCACGCTTACGGCAGAACAGTACCTGTTCCCCTTCGTTACGACCCGGTGCCAGTACCAATAACGCTTCAGGTTCGCCAAAACCTGTCAGATACCAGAAGTCACTGCTCTGACGATAGGGATACTCGCAGTCACGGTTGCGGACTTTCTCGGTAGCGGCAGGAAGAATCAGGAGGCTGTTTTCACCAATAGCATCCATAACTCCCTGGCGACGGGCACTGTAAAATGTTCTTTCGAGTTTCATCAATGAAGTGAGCTGCTCTGTTGTAAAGGTTGAGAGGGTGGTTTCTGGTTATGCTGTTCGGCAAACAGCATCAGGACGGCCAGACGCACATATTCGCAGACTTCAAAAAAGTCGCGTTCGGTCTCTTCTGTCTCTTCCATCTCCTCAGCCTGTACCTGGGAGATCTGGGCGATATCAGTAAGTGCGCTGGAAGCGTCCTCCGACAGCCCATCACGAGAGACACTCGCCTGACCATAACCGGAAATAAAACCACTGCACCACTGTCCCAAAGCCTGAGTGCGATCTTCTATACCGTTGTCACCATCAGGCAGTAATAATGAGAAGGAGAAATCATCACCGTCAATATCAGCCAGTGTGTGTTCATAAAAGGTTACCAGCTCGCCTCGTACCGACGCACTCAGCTCACCTGATACCGCCATCTGCTCCATAGCACCTTCCAGCCACTGGGCTGTGCCTGGGCGCATACCGCCACTGAGCTGACCACACAGCAGACCATGGAGCTGGGAAGGCGGTGTGAACGCACGCGCCTCCACAAAAGCATTACTCAACCGGTCAAAACTGAAACTACCCGATTCCTCAGACTTATTACTCATCTATCTGCTCTGTTTCTATCTAATCTTCGCAGTGTACCCCATTCCCTGAGAAGTGTTCACTCTCTCAAAAAATGTTCAACCTATAGTCAGAACCTACGGGCTAAAGCTGTCTATACCTGTAGTCTAATTAACATTTATTCGTAATATTTGTCACAGATATTGTCCGTGGATGGAAAGTAACGATATATTTACAGGTTAGGGATCAACAAGCAGCCGCGAGTCATGGAACCGAACGAACTCAGCGAATTGAGCAACAAGGTAGAGCACCTCATCGCTCTATGTACGAACCTGCAGCAAGAGAACGAATCTCTGCGCTCAGGTGAACAGCAATGGAAGCTGGAACGCACTCAACTCATTGAGAAAAACGAACTGGCACGCACGCGAGTTGAAGCCATGATCGGCCGTCTCAAAGCACTGGAGCACGAGTCATGAGGACTACCCTCGTCAACATTCTTGATAAAGACTATCGTGTTAACTGCCCCGAGGAGGAAGAGAGCTCCTTACTGGAGGCCGGTCGACACCTCGATGAATGCATGCGTGAAATTCGCAGTTCCGGCAAGGTGGTCGGTGTTGAACGTATCGCTGTTATGGCAGCACTGAACATCGCTTACGAGCTTCTGCAGTGCAACCGAAAGAGCACAGATCAGGGCTCTGAGGTCAAAGAGCATATTGACTCGCTGGTCGAGCGCCTTGAAGGCGCGCTGGAAAAGAACCACGAGCTCAACCTGTAAGTACAAATACTTTGCCTTTTTCTCCGTATTCATAGCAATTAATCATAAGCAGGGGCTGGCGGCAGCCCCTTCCCTGTCGATATAATCTCTCACGGTTCCCTGGTCTGTACGCCAGTCTCGTAACGTCCCTGAGGCTTTAAGCACAAACCCTGGTAGCCCCTCGCGAGTAATGAGCGTGCATGTCCGCCGTTGACTGATCTTCGGATGAGTCACTGAAGCGGAAAGCCCATGTTACTCCAGCGGCCACCACCTTGAGACACGTCTCAAGGGCCACACAAGGCAGCGGCGGTTTGGGGAACCTTTTTTATCTCTTCCCATCTAGTCCCATCTAGTCCCATCTATCCCTGAAACCATTGATATTAAAGGGCTCCAGCCATCCGGCGGGTTGACCTTTGTTCCACTTTTGTTGTCTCATGAAGTGTCAGACAGTTTTAGGTCGTACCAGTAAACCCCGATCATTTTGTGACACAGGTGTGACACAAACGACGGCGGTTTTCCCAGGAGATGCACTCTCGTTGTTGGGTGACACTGTTTTTGTCTTGAAGCCCAGCAGCCCAAAGAACATCTCGATATGGGAAACGGCAATGCCCAAGACGAACAAAATCAATCTCACCGACCTCCAGGTGCGAAAAGCTGTTCCAAAAGAAAAGGCATACGCGCTGATAGACGCTTCCGGCCTCACTCTTCGTGTCATACCCGGCGGCAAGAAGATATTTAGCTGGCGCTATAGAGACCAACTTCGTGGTAACAGGCAGTGCCGAATCACATACGGCCATTATCCAGCCCTGTCTCTGGCTCAGGCCAAGCAGGTTCACTCTCTTTTTTCAGCAAAGAGAGATAGCGGGGTCGATGTACAAGACCCAAAGGTTCTGGAAGAAATCATTCAGCAAGTTACCCAACAGGACGTCATCGCGGCTCGTCAGACCGGAATGACCTTTGCTGAGCTGGTCAGCTTTTTCTTCAAAGAATTCGTTGAAGCCAATAACAAATACCCCGGCCCGTTCAACCGTATAAAGAATCACACCTGCTGGACAAGGGCCATACCGCCATCTGGCAACTGAAGCAACAGCCTGGCTTCTGGTGTTGGCTCTGTGCTGTTGTCGCGCAGCACAGCACAGCCCTGCGGATTGTTCTCTTCATCATTCTGAGCCTGTGGAGCCAGAGTGCTACCTGACAGTTATGCTCTCATAAACGAAGTGAGTGATTCTGAAAACCCGCTGTCTCTCTATCAAGAATTGTCCTGAAAATATCTTGTCGCAGTATTTGGGAAACGATCATCGTTGAGTAAACGGTTTTTGACTTCCGGAATATCCGCAAACACTGTCATCCATACTGACCAGCTTGGTGCAGCGTACACTTGCAACATAACTTCCTCGACGCCAAAAATATTATCAGCAAAGAATGTTCGCGCCATTTTAGCCATGTTGAAAACACTCCTCCTCCGAGTATTCAGCACAGGTTGATCAGTCTTGCCATCATCCAGTTTGACGAGATCTTTGATATGTTTCGCTGCCTGCTGATGCAGCTGCCCCAAAGACTCGCTGACCAGAACCCGCCCGGTCTCTTCATATTCAAAAGCATGGAAAGTATCGTGGGTATCCGGCCAAAGATAATCTTCCCGGCCGTCGTTCCAGGCTTTCTTGAAATCCCGATTACAGCGGGCACAACCCAGCAGAAGATTACTCCACTCAACTTCAAGGTCCGGATCTTTTGATTTTGGCACCACATGCTCAACATCCATTTTTTCTGCAGCTTCGCAGTAGGAGCAATATGAGCCAAAACTTTCGAGCAGAGGTCTTAGGTAGCTTTTATAGGTGCTGTAGGTTTTCTGGAGTGCTGGGCGCTCTATTGGTCTCATCCATCCAGCCCCTGCTTTTTGCGACCTGCTTTCAGCATGGCTACATAGGCGGGGTGACGGGAGAACTCCAGTTCATATTCATCCAGTTGTTTACCCAGACTTTTGACCTTTGTGGTATCAGCCGACTGGCCTGAATCCAGCAACCTGTAATATTTGTAAGCAACTTTCAGCATCTTCTGGTACTGCTCACTGCGGGCGGTATCAACGCCCATCTCCTCAGTCACAATATCTTCAATGCCACGATCCCATAGCTCAGCTTTCTGCTCCGGATTCTCAGCGTGATCCAGATTGATAATTTTGCCCTGATCGAGGGATTGCAGGATAAAGGGTGAATGACTGGTCACCACAAACTGAATATTCTCGAAATGTTTTAGCAGATTGGGCAACAGTGTTTTCTGCCAGCCGGGATGGATATTGGCGTCTATCTCATCCACCAGTACAACCCCTGGGGTTTTGCGAGCTGCATTCTTCCCCAGATGCTGGTTCAGCTGAGCGCAGCGCATAGCAAGATCACCCGCCAAGGTAATCATGTTTCGCTGTCCATCACTCAGGTCAGTATAAGGGAATGCTTTATCCTTGAACTCCACAACCAACTCAGAGTAATCGGGGGAGTAGTAGCTCTTGATTGCACCGGGAATCATTGCAGTAATGGTGTCATAGACAACCGCCAGCATAGGCATATCCGGTGTTCTGTTCGTGTAGGCGATCCGATCAATTCTCTCCAGCCAGGGCATCAGCGTTCTATTCTGGGCATCTGGTTTCAAGGCATAGTAGTAACCAAATGCAGTATTAGGCTTAGTGATCTTATTTGAAGTTTTGGTTTTCTGACCAGCCCACAGTCGCCCTGTACCGTAGTGAATCAGTACAGGCAGGTCTTCGGGTATGGATTTTTCATTCTTATCCGTATGGGAAGCATAAATTCTGGCAGCTTCAGCGCTAACTTTCTCACACCCTTTATTCTTTGTTCTGCCACCAGCTTTCTCCAAAAGCCTGTGCCAGTTTAATTTTTTGTATTTTCCAACAGAACCACTGGCTGTCACCTTACAGTTCTCTTTAAGCTCTGTAGTAGCCACGTCATTGGAAGTGAGAATATAACGCTGGACATCCTGAGCCTGTAGATTTCTGACAAACACCTGCTTTGTTACCCCAACATAACTGTGAGGTACACCCAGAAGAAAACCTCCCATAGCTACGGAGAGACCCTCAAGTATGGTTGTTTTACCCTTAGCGTTATCACCAACTATCAGAGTGATACGCTCATCCAGATCAAACTTCGCATGCTCGAAGCAACGGAAGTTCTCCATACTCAAAGTGTTGATTTTCATGCTGTGGTTTCTGCCTTTGCTTTTGGCTTACGGCGCGCCTTTATCTTTTTGCCATCCATTATGGCACGCTCGCTCTTAATTTTCTCAAGCAGCGCCTCAGCCGAGTTCTCGCCACTAATCAGCTCAGGGTTCTCGCTGCGCCACTGTTCGGTCAGCTCGCCCCGGAAGGCTTTGGCGAGGATGGACTGGGTGAGGTTGTTGACCCGTGACTGTGCGGCCTCTACCTGCTTATCGATGGTGTCGGCGTGGGCGAAGAGTTGTTCTACTCGGCGGACGATTTCGGTTTGTTCTAATAGACTGGGCAAGTTAATTGGACAAGGGCTAAACCGCTTGTGAGTTAAATCTGGCTGAGCGGAACGTCCAGACACGTCAAGAATGTATTGCTGCGTCGAAATACTTCTAACTTCAATAACAATGAATTAAAAAATCTCTGTTTATAAGATTAGAATCATAATTAATTCTAAACGTGTTGTTATGAAACACACCCCTAAAACCTGTAAGAACACGACCTAATCAATGGTCTCTCCAGTTCGAGTAAGAATCACATCACCCGGTTCAGCGATCAAGGAAGTATCATCCAAATCTACGTAGTCCACATCCTCAGTAAATGCAGTCTCATAATTGCCTATCCTGAGGATAGGTAAACGATTAGCAGCCGGTGTTTTGTGCCTAGTCGACTTTGCAATCTGCATCCCCTGCTGAAAGCTCGCGATATTACCAATAGCTGAACGCGTCCATTCTTTCGGGCACGTTCTTCCTACGCTATCAGCTACCTCATACCGTTCACTAATTTTCTCAACTGCAATTTCATCAGTGCCCCCCCCTATCCTCCACTCCTCCGTCAACTTCCCGCTCACGGCAGCGGCGAGTACTGACTGGCGGAACTGCTTGATGGTTTCGCGGGTGCGTTCGAGGCGGGCTTTGGTGTTTTCTACCTGTGCCAGCAGGGTATCGAGCTTTTGGGCTATGATTTTTTGTTCGGCGAGGGGTATCAGCGGAATCTGAATCGACTTGAGAGCATTCTGAGAGATATTGCGCATGGACAACTGGTTGCCCGTAGCCAAAGCCTCTATTTGCCGACGACCTGCCGTAGATTTCAAGAATGCGTGTATTAGTGGTTTGAAATCACTCTTAGTTTCAAGACGGAGCACCTTATCACTAAGATACAGATCTTTAACAAGGTTCTTAACTATCGCCGTAGCTCCAACCAGCTCCAACGTATTAGCCCGCGAGATGAGCAAGTCACCTTTTTGGATTTTATGACTCGCTAACAAATGATCTGCGCTTAGAAGCGTTTTGCTTTCCTGCTCATCAAACTCTCCCCAAGTTACAGCACTGATCTTGACCAGACCTTTTTCAGTTCCTTGGGGCGGACGCTCATCACACTTTACACTTTTGCCGGACTGTATACTGTCCAGTAATAAACCGAGGCTAGAAATACTCCAATCAGAAGGACAGGTTAAATCGATCATTGACCAACCCCACCCAACACTTCACTCACCAGCGCCTTCTGGCCATCAGCAGCTTCCTCTTCACCCAACTCCCGCATCAGGCTGTCCAGCTCTCCCAGAGCCTGTACCAGCTCGCTCATGGCCTCACCGGCCAACACACCGGGCGCAGGCAGGTTAGCGGCATCCACGCTGTCAGCATCTTTCAGCCAGCTTATATCCAGCGAGTCTGATTTATGTTCCGCAATCCACTCACGGGAGAAACAGCGCCAGCGGCTGTGGGCCAGTTTGGCATCGACATCCTGATTCGCTTCAGTGTCATCCGTCTTGATTGAGAGCGCATCAAAGCTCCACTCTCCTTCCTTACGCTCACTGGTGCCGTCGGGCTTGTCACCAAACACCTTCTTCGAAGGGCTTCAGGTGCTGGCTGCCAAACGGGCTGCGTTTGCCGAAGCTGGGCATATTGGTTCGCAGGTCGTACACCCAGGTGTTTTGGGTGCACTTCTCTTCCTGAAACTTGTTCTCCGGCGTGCCTTTAGTGAAGAAGAGGACGTTGGTTTTTACACCCGCCGCATAGAAGATGCCGGTGGGCAGTCTCAGGATGGTGTGCAGGTTGCACTTGTTCATTAAGTCCCGGCGAATATCGGTGCCGGTTCCCGCTTCAAACAGTACGTTGTCTGGCAGTACCACGGCTGCACGGCCACCGGGTTTGAGATTGCGGTATATATGCTGCAGAAACGCCAGTTGCTTGTTGCTGGTTGGGTAGGTCAGGTCGTTGCGGGTGATAGAGGCTTCACCGCCTTTGCTGGTGCCGAATGGCGGGTTAGCCAGAATCACATCGGCCGCCCCCATGCTGGCACCCACCTGCCCCAGAGCATTACCCAGGTGCACTACGCCGTCGTCATCGCCTTCCATACCGTGAAGCATGCAGTTCATCAGCGCCAGACGACGGGTTGAAGGTACCAGTTCTACACCGATAAACGCCTGTTCCCGCTGGAAGCTGGCTTCCTTCTCGTCGAGATCCCACAGGTCATCGGTCTGCCCTTTGATATAGCTGTCTGCTGCTATCAAAAAGCCTGCTGTCCCTGCTGCCGGGTCTTGTACGACCTCCCCTGGCTCAGGCTGGATACAGCGCACCATTGAATCAATCAACGGACGCGGGGTGAAGTACTGACCGGCACCGGACTTGGTTTCGTTGGCGTTCTTTTGCAGCAAGCCTTCATAGAGATTACCGAGGCCGTCTTTCTGGGCATCGTACCAGTCAATCTTGTCCAGAGACTTGATCATCTGTTCCAGGTGACGGGGTTCACGCAGGCGGGTTTGTGCATCGGCGTAAATAGCAGTAATCAGCGGGTCGTTATGAATACGTTCGCCGTTCTGCTCGCCAGTGGAGAGGGCCAACAGCATTTGCCGGTAGTCGTTCAGCAGGGTGATGCCAGACTTCTGGTTCAGGTCTGTCCAACGGCAGCCTTCTGGCAGAGGGTGTTTCTCCAGGGTGCCTGCCTCAGAGGTTTCGTGCACCATTTTGATAAACAGCAGCAGCACCAGTTCGGTGACGTAGTCCGAGTAGTTGATACCGTCGTCACGGAGTACGTCACAGAGGTTCCAGAGTTTTTGGACAATGTTGTCGCCGACCATAATTGTTCCTGAAAAGAGAAAAATAGAAATCTTGAAAACGGCCGCTCCACCGTGCAGGAAAAACAGCACGGTGTAAGGGGCAGGTATGGGAATGGGTGTAGTTTACACCGCTGCAGCCTGATTTGGCTCCCAGAGTGAATCGTTTATCTGCTCCAGCACTGTGTCCAGCCGGTTGTCGAGTATCTTGTCCAGCTGCTTTACTCCTCCATCAGTCCCGAATCGCTTGTTAATGAATGTCCTGTCTACAGTGACTTCCTTCACCAACTGCTTCGACAATCTATCTAGCCACCTGCGCTGGGCAGTATTCCAGTTGTGACTGGTATAGATACGATCCATCGCCAGCGTCACACGTTGCTCGAACGGCACCAGCGCCTCGCCCAGGGCTGCACGGCGAATATGACCGATAATGCTGGCAGCAATGTCTTTGTTGGTCTGGTTGCGAACAGCGGTCTGCAGTTTGGCTTCTGAGTAACCCGCCTCGTCGAGCAGGAGTCTCACTTCCTTTAACTGTTCACGGGTCAGGTCGGCCGGTTTGTTCACCACGACGGCGAGAGCGGCTGACTCGTTGATCTGGTTTTTGATGAAGTCGTTAAAGCTTTCCAGATAATCTTCCGGGCGCTTGTGTGTGCCGTAGCTTTGGGTGCGCTCTTTGATTTCATCTTCATGCTCTGAGATAACCGGACGGTAGTCACTGCCCGCCAGAGCTTTCACTTCATTGATCTGGTTGATCAGCCCGGCGTGCTCTTTCACGAATGACGATGCTTCTCTTGGCCCCATCTCATGCAGGTGTTTATGCAGCTGGCTGGGTTCTACGCCCCAGGCTTCTTCCAGAAGGTTGAGCTTCTGCTGTAGCGGTTCGTTGTACTCGGCTTTTTTCTTTGCCTTACGCAGCACACGCATCAACTTCTGGCTGAGCTGGCTGAGTACGCTGTCGGCCTGAGTGGCGTCCTGTTCGTCACCGGGGCTGTCCAGCGCCTGCTCCAGCTTTTCAGGGTCGGTTAACTCTTCGACCAGCTGTTCTATGGTGATATCCGGGTTCTTCACCAGCGGTTTCATGGTGTTTACATCTTGCAGTGCTGCGTAGATATCCACAGGGTCGAAGATGCGGAATACCGTTTTGCCGATAGGGTCACAACGTCGTGTTGCACGGCCAATCATCTGCTCATACAGAATCCGTGATTTCACCCGGCGCATGAATACCAGATTACAGATTTTGGGACATCTATGCCGGTGGTCAGCAGGTCTACGGTGATGGCGATGTTGGGGTATTTTTCGTTTTTGTAGAGACGAATCAGCTTACTAACTTCGTCACTCTTGCCGGTGATCTTGGCGACGGCGGCCTCGTTGTACTCTTCGCCGTACATATTTTTGAAGGCGTCATCCAGCAGTCGCTTGACCATATCGGCGTGCAGGTCGGTGGCGCAGAAGATCATGGTTTTCTCTTCGCCGAACGGGTCAAGTTCGTCGACAAGGGCATCACACACCACCTGATTGAAGCTCTCGTTAATGACCCGTTTATTGAAGGCGCTGACTTCAAAGTCGAGTTCGTCCTGCAGCTCTTCTGTTTCCACTTCGCCGGTTTGGGAGTCGATAACCGAAACGGTTTCCCCTTCATCAAAGTGAATGCCGTGCTCTGCCAGTTTGGTCTTGTAGCGGATAGGCGGCTCATGGTCGATCAGCCAGTCATCGGCGACAGCTTCCCGGTAGGAGTAGGTGTACACCGGGTGCCCAAAAATATCGCTGGTGTGTTTGGCAGGCGTAGCGGTAAGGGCAATATTCACCGCATCAAAGTAGTCGAGCACTCGCCGGTAACTGGACAGGTACTGGCTGCTCTCACGGGTGGAGAGTTCACCTTCGGTCATTTCCTGGTCGAGGGTGTAACCACGGTGGGCTTCGTCGATGATGATGCAGTCGTATTGGTCGATAGGCGGCGGTGCGTCTGAGGCGAATACACGCTTCACCATGGCCTGTACTGTGGCGACCTGAACACGGGTTTCGGCTTCGGCCTCCATATCACCCAGCTCGGCGATGTTATAGATTTTGGCCAGTGGCTGGTTCTGCTCCAGCGGGGCTTCTTTAAAGTCGTCGGTGGCCTGAGTGCCCAGGGCTGTTCTATCGACCAGAAACAGAATGCGATTAAACCGTTCAGTTTTCAGGAAGCGGTACATCAGACCGATGATGGTTCGGGTTTTACCCGTGCCGGTAGCCATGGCCAGCAGTGCGCGACGAATATCCTGGGACAGTGCGCTTTCTACGGCCTGTATGGCCTTTTCCTGATAGTCCCGCAGTTTCAGGTAGCCGAAGACTTCTTTCTTCAGCGCCTCTTCTGCCTTGCTGCGGTCACGTCGTAGCAGTTCGAGCAAACCATCTGGTGTATGGAACTCTGGCAGCGCCCGTTTGGTGTGGCTCTGGTGTCGTACATCCCGAAACCAGATGCCAGACTGTTCCGCCAGCTGCGGAATATAAGGCCGACCGTTGCAGGAGTAGACGAATGGAATGATGTAGTGACCGTCCTGTGCGTCTGGCCAGGCTATGGTGCGCCCGGATTCTGCCCAGGCACTCTTGTGGGCTGGTTCTATCTGAAATCCACGGCTGTATCGCTCGGCCTGTGAGATCTTGCCAGAGACGTTGGTGTTCTCTTTTTTGGCTTCGACGACGGCGATGGGAATCAGGCCATGGAACAGCACGTAATCGGCCCGGCCTTTTTTGCCTTTCTCGTTGGTCGGCCATTCGGAGATGGCTTTGTTTTTGCCTTTCTCGGGGCGTGCTCCCTTCTTCCAGGTCAGTTCCTGAGTGTCGACCTCCCAACCGGCCTTCGTCAGCTGGTTGTCGATCAGGATGCGGGTCATCTCTTCGTCGAGTGTGACCTTTTTGCTGGCCTGACTGGTGGCAGTGGCGATTGTCTCTCGCTGCTTGTTGCGGTCTGCGTCGGTCTTGGCTTTGACCTGCGCTTTCAGCTTGTCCAGTTCGGCTTCATAGGTCTTGGCCTGTTTCGCCAGTGCCGCTTCATGGGTTTTAGCCTGCTTGGCGAGCTTGCTGGCTTCCTCATCCATGGCATGGGCGAGAGCTTCGTATTCGGCGGCTTCCTGAGCCTTTAATTCTGCCAGCTGCTGGCTTTTGTCGAGGGCAACATCCTGAGAACTCAGACTGACTTTGAGCTTTTCAATCTCTTCGTGCAGCTCGCGCAGTTGCTGGCTGGGGTCGGACGGCGGTACAAATGGCCCCGGCTTGAACTTGTCGGCTTTGGTGCTGAATGAGCGGTGAAACCAGATAGACAGTTCACGAGCCACACGCAGGCCGCTGATAGCTTCCCGATGACTGGTACGGAACTGGTGAACGGCATCGTTTCCATCTCGACGGAGGATGTGAAACAACTCCCGCACCTTGGGGTCGAAATTCAGCTCCCGGTTCAGGCGGTAAAGAAGGTCATTCTGACTGAGAGGTTCGTCGGACTCGATGCCGTAATGAGCGGCGATATGCTGCGCCAGGGCTTCGCCTAACTGACGGAGTTTGATCAGGGTGGTGTTGGGGTCGCTGGAAAAGGCACTTTCTGCAGACTTGGCCAGATGCAGGAAAAGCGGGTCATGCTCTTCGAGGAAGCTGAAATTCGAGGGTGTAGGTTGTGTACTGCCCGCCATGCCTTAGCGCCTCTCTTCCTGATACCTTTGGGTATATACGACAAATACCCTGACAGGGCTAAGTCAAAAAATCATTCTACGACGTTAAATAACAAGATGGAATGAAACGATTAAACACCGTGATGAGACCCTAAACCGTTGCAAGGAAGCTCTTCAGCGGCCTGCTCAATCGTGAAATCAATTCTTTGAGCAGCAAGGCATCAACAGACCTGACAAATGATTCAGGAAAGAGTTCAGTGAGTGAACGGCCACCCTTCCTGTAAAAGTCATTCAACGGCTTATGGAACGCATCGGTTAGCCAGAACAGGATACAGTCGAGCCGACTCCAGCCAGGTACATCCGGCACCTTGTCTTGAATGTCTTCGTAAAAAAGCTCGGACGCTTCATCCAACAGCGGAAACGCGGATTCCGAAAAGTCGTAGGTTTGCACCACTTCCATATGTTGCCCGTACACGTTGTCACCTCCAGAGTTGTTACCTCTTAGGCTAACGACATCATCAAAAGAGATCTGGGATGAATGCTGGGTAGAACATGGCGAAAGGTGGCAGTGGCTTACCTCATTGGACAGGTATACACGCCACTGCTAGGTTCTCGGCGCTCTCCTGTGTGACACAGGTGTGACACGAGAACAGCGAAATTAGATTTATATCTTTAGTTTCAGATAGTTATGAGAAGGAGCCTTTGAAACACGTCTCAAGGGCCACACAAGGCAGCGGCGGTTTGGGGAACCTTTTTTATCACTTCTATGAAAGACTTACCCACAGCACTTCTTGAATTTTTTCCCGCTACCGCAAGGGCAAGGGTCGTTACGACCAACCTTCGGCATTTCCCGAACATAGGTTTCCTGTGATGGCAGCGCCGCTCCTCCAAAAGTTTGCCCCGAAAAAGCCTGACCATCATTCACGGGTGGTAACCAGATGTCGTCACCCCGTTCGTCTTCAACCGCGGCTGATGGCCGAAAGCAGGCCCAGGATTCGAGAGTACTGATGGTGTCGGTGATAAAGTCATCATGATATGAGAGTTCGTGCTGGCCGACTTCCCCGGAAACAATCTCTTTTTCAAAAGACTCCAACTTAGTAAAATCAACCATATAGGGCCAGCGACGATAAGCTTCTCTCACAACAGGCAGCAGGTCACTATCCCCAAAAAATCGACCAATATTCACCAGAACAACAGGAAGATAACCGTCTTCATACTGCAACTGACCAGACAACAGGAGGCGGCAATATTTTTTTAAGGTTTCGGGTTCCACACGGTTCTTAAGAACCAGCGTTGCCAGCGAGTAGAAAGCCGAACCACGGACAAACTCATAAACATTCGGGTTTTCTGCCAGCTGCTGAATGGGGGCAATATCTCCGTCGCAGACAGAAGCAATAATCCGGGACAACCCTTCTGTGACCAAATCTCCGAGAAAATCACCATTCTTCTCATCCATCTGCCCAAGCAGCTTTATTAATGGCGCGTAAGCCCGGGTTTCACGAAACTGCGCCAGCAGATGCAAAGCATACAGTATCAAAGCGTTCTGCTCATTTTCGGTAGCCTGTTCAATATCAGCAGCACAGGTTTCCAGGTAATCCAGCAACAAAGGCGTCGCGGCTTCCTGATGATCAATCAGGGTTTGCAGAGCCTCCCGGGGGAAAACACCCGGCGTGAAGACTGACAGTTCTTCAATGGCTTTTTGTACAGTTTGCTGAGTCATATCACTCATGGGTAAATCCTTATGTTCTTAAGGTTATGCTCTTAAGATGCAGATATTGAAGGTGAACGCCTGGGACGCATGCTCGAATAAGACAATAAGTGCAATCGACTGAAATTTAACAACACCAAATCCATCAAAGTAAATATTTACGTTATACCCGATAACAACGACTCTCGCAGGTCAGGGTTGGTGCTAAACTTTCTGTTACCTGGCAAGACTCAAGCGTTCTGGATCTGCATGAAATATATAAAGATCTCCCTCCTGTTTCTCGTCCTTTTTTTTTCATGCACTACTCACGCAACGCTGGCACAAACGATTGCAGCCATAGACAGTCTGCTCACGCATGGAAAACGCGTTGCCATTCTTTTAATCGACATGCAGACAGCGCACAGAAAAACATTTTTCCTGCCTCAAAACGGGGATATTGTTGAGGAACAGAGCGTATTGCTGGCACACTTTTCAGATCATCCAGGCATTATCGTTGTTGACGTCAATATAACCCTGGCTCCCAAAAAGCTTCCCGCTGATCTTCTCGAGACCATCCCTGAGCTCAAAAGTCAGATAGAGCTGAAAAAATATTACAAAATTTTCTATAAAAATACTGACAGCTCTTTCAGCCAGGCCTCAATAACAACCGGCTTTGAAAGCGCCGAAACGACCCTTCATGGCAAACTGGGTGATTATCTGCGCGGACAGAATGTCGCCAACATTGTACCCGTTGGCTGCTTTGATGCGAAATGCGTATTAAAAACATCTGAAGGTGCCCTGAAAGAAGGGTTCGCCGTGCATGTGGATCGAGACCTGAACATCGCATTCAGAGAAGATTCAAAGGGCAACCCCTGGTCAGGCCATGATAAAAAAATGGAAGATGATTTATGGGCAGCGCTTAAGAGTGAACACCCAAAACTGGACATGATCAACGAGCATGTTTCCAGCTCGGGTTCCTGCGCGCCATAATCAATCCTGGAGAGAATGGGTATCAGCAGGCCGCTAACCTACCAATTAACCTCAGCATGACTGGCAGAAAGCCCAACAGGCAAAACTACAAATAAATGCACTTTAAATACATGCGGCAGTTCAAATAACAAACTCCTTCCCTGGTATGCTATTTTCTTATGTCCCACAATGACAAATGTGCTGATCACTTATCGTCACTCCTGAAACCCTGGACTTTGTTCTATTCAGAGAGTGAGTCATCAGACAAACAATAAAAATAAAATCAACGACTAAAGGAATAGTGACTGTGAAGGCACTAATAGCGATTGCACTTTCGATACTTATGTCATCAACGGTGACAGCCCGGGAGGTGAGTAGTGAAGACTTTGAGCACACCTACAAATTTCCAGATTTTGGATTCATGCTGTCTCCTGAAGACTACCATGGCCCAGTCTTTCGCCTGAGTGCGGATTTCCCGGAAAAACTGCCTTCTCTGGATGCCGATATTCAGAACATTCTGAAGATAGATTTTCAGAATGACTGGAAGTCCTATGCCATGGCTGTGCGAGACTATGCATTCAAAGACAATATCAATCGGAAGGACAACGAACTCTCCTTTGACTTCAAGGGTGAGCAGAGCAGGAAGTGGTTCCATGTACCATGGCAGCACTGGGGTGAAACAGGGCGGGAAGGGTTTCATGGCCTGACCAAAGAGGGTCCTCTCTCTCCTCTGCAGCTGGGGCCAAAGCAAAAAACCGGTTCTAACGCCTACGCCGTTGGTTTTTATAATCGTCAGGGCGGTTATGCCATTGGCAAGGTATGGGAGAACCCGGACTACCCTGACCTGAGCTATGTGAACGATAAAGGTTTTCCGGAAGGTACTGTTGTCGCCAAGTTCCTGTTCACCACATTAAGTGCTGAAGAGGTACCTTATCTGGCTCCTGCCATGGAGTGGTCGGCCTATGTCTATACCTGTGACATTCCCGGCAATCCACCCTCCCCCTGTGATGCCCGTCAGCAGGCAAAAGTACGCTTATTGCAGATGGATATTATGGTGAAAGACAGCCGTGCAACCGAAAGCAATGGCTGGGTCTTCGGTACGTTTGTCTACAACGGTGGGCTGGGTAAAACCAATCCCTGGGAGAACCTGCAGCCAGTGGGCCTGATGTGGGGTAATGATCCGGAGAACACCCTCAGTAAGTCTAATCCTGAGCCAACAGAAACACGTATTAACCCTAAGCTGAAGCAAACCCGTATTAACGACGCCAGTTCCATGCCTGCACAGCACCTTGGCTGGAACAGTCGACTGAATGGCCCTGCTGATAACCCCCATTCCAGCTGCATGTCCTGCCACAGCACAGCGCAATACCCAGTGGTGTCTGCAATCATGCCTTTCATTAACAAGCCCCCTGTTGCCATTCCCAAGGACGGCACCACTGCCAGTGCGGCATGGATGCGATGGTTCCGTAATTTCACCAGCAATGAAGCCTTTGATGAAGGTCAGGCTATGACATCTGACTTCAGTCTGCAGCTGAGCAAGAGTATTCAGAACTTTCTCGAATACCGCATGGAAACGCAGCAAGGGTGTTACAACGCAGAATTCTGGTCCCGCGGTTACACGGTTAGTCGTGGCCCTGTGAAAGACGAGGATGATGCTGGCTGCCGGTAATACCTCAGTAACCTGAACGACTGCAATATTTTGGCTTTTGGTGGGTTCACTCCCATCAATAGCCAGAACCTCCATCTCTGCCTAATCCACGCATATAAGAAGAATGTTCTACGCTGAATATATCATTCTGCGCGCCAGGGATTGCACGCCATGCCACACCAGATACCACCAAAAGCACCCAACCCACAAGGGCTGGCTCCTGCCGAAAGTGAACACACACCTGCAGGTGAAGAAGCCTCACCTCAGAGCTCAGCCGCCGATGGCCGTACGGTTAAGGTGCTTCCTGAACAAGACGTGCATATCAACATCCAGAATGGTCAAAGGCTCGGCCAGACGGATCCAGTCCGTCGACCACTGGCATCACGTATTCTGACCAGGGTAGAAGACTTTTTTAAGAATCTGCTGGGTCGATCAAATACCTCTTCCGTATCCGACGCCTCTCTCAAATCGATTGATCGCTCCACTCTCTGGACCAAACTCGAAAGCCTTCCTGCAGATAAAGCCACCAGCCGTCAGCTGGGCATTGATTCTGCCATGGCCCAGTTCCCCTATGATCACAGCTATAAAGATATTCAAACGGCTATGGATGTAGACGTCGGTAAACTCCCTGATGGGCAACCGGGTATTGGCAACCAATGGACGCATATGACGGACTGGGACTCTCCAGAGCTCACCGATTTTAAGACAGCACTTGATAATAATACGCTTTTTAAAGGGCGTCTTAAAATCAAAGGCAGCCTGATTCACGACACCAAAAGCGGCCTTGTCGCCACAATGTTTAAAGATAAAGTGAACGGGCAGGTAAAACTGGTCTTTGGTGGTACCACAGCAGGAAAGAACCTCTCCTTTATTGATGGGAAAAAGCTGCTTTTACGTCAGGGGGCTGCCGATGCGGCTAACTTTACCGGTGCCAGCATTCCCATGAGTTACCAACAGGCTGCCGAGATGACACGCTTGGCCGGAGAGCAGTTTGGCTCCGAGAAACTGTCACTGGTTGGCCATTCTCTTGGGGGAGGTCTGGCTCAGTATTCTGCAGCCATGAATCAGGTACCTGCCAACTGCTTCAGCACCGCTGCACTGGGCAAGGCTGCTCTTAAAAAGCTTGCGAAAGAAGGAAAGCTACAGCCAGACTGGCTGAAAGGAAATATTAATCATGTGATGGTGAAAGGCGACCCGGTCAGTAACCCTATCGGGCTCAGTCTCTACAGTAAGTCGTTTGCCCCCACCAACCTTGGCAGCCGCATGGTGATTGAAGGGCAGTCATGGAAACTGTCTGATCCGGTGATAGGACGTCATGTGAAGTCCCACCAGCATGTGAGCAAAGCCGTTGAGAAACACCTTGCCTCACCTCCGAATAAACCTTCCTGACCCAGAGATGAAACCCTCCCTGCTCTGGACTATTCCGCTGTTTACCGGTGGAATAGTCTTTAAGCAGACAATGGGCTGACCCGCTATGCCGTCCTCTTCAACAAACAGCAACACTACCAATGAGGGCTCCAGCCTTCGCGCACAATTACGCAAACGTTTGCGGGAGGCGCGCAGAAGCCTGACATCTGAACAACAACTTCATGCCAGCCAGCAACTGTTAAAGAACCTTCTGGAACACCCGGCTTATGCTGAGAGCCAGCATATTGCCCTGTACCTGGCGCAGGATGGGGAAATAGACCCTTGTCTGGTTATCGAGGATGCCTGGAGTAAGAATAAGAATATTTATCTGCCAGTGGTGGACTCACAGGGCAGTCATACAATGACTTTTTATATTCACCGAAAAGACACAGTGATGGTCAATAATCAGTACGGCATACCTGAGCCAGACAGCTCTCGTTACCCGGATTATCCGGCATGGTCTCTGGACATGGTGCTTCTGCCTTTAACCGGCTTTGATGCCTCAGGCAACAGAATGGGTATGGGAGGAGGATATTACGACAGGACGTTCTCATTCTTGCAGAGCAAAACAACGACGTCTGATAAGGCGAAAGATGAGCAGTGCAATCCCTTGCTGATTGGGTTAGCTCACGAGTGCCAAAGGGTGAGTCAGATACCGGTAGAATGCTGGGATATTCCACTTGCCGGTATCATCACCGATAAAACTTTTTACCCTTGCTAGTTCAACATCTGCGCAGCGGCAGTTGTGACCAGACCCAAGGTAAACACAAACAAAATAATCTGTACTGGATCAACTCTAGACATTGTCATTCCCGACGTTAAGTGCACTGTCGGCCTCCTGCCTTTATTCATCTGACTCTAATCCTTAAGAGTCATGCCCAAACCGGTATACGCTGTACCGGCGGTATACTGGCGATTTGCACGACATTACTGGTTTACAAAATGCCACTGGTTCACAAAGTGAAACTAGTAGATACAATGCAAAACGCCCTACAACCTTATCCTCTTATGATAAAAAATGTAATGCGGAATAGTCATGATTTAGTGCAACAAACAATGCTTTATTTCACACTTTATGAATTCTCTTTAGCCGCTCACCCCAAAAACAATTCATAAGCACTGTTTTCACTCTCTTCCCAATAGTGGTAGCCAATGAGATCAAGGTAAGTCGGGATTTCGGAACGTTCCTCTTCAGGCACCTGCATACCCACAAGTACACGACCATAGGCCGCACCATGATTACGGTAATGGAACATTGAGATATTCCAGCGGCTGCCCACTTTATCCAGGAAGTTCAACAGGGCTCCCGGACGCTCCGGGAACTCAAATCGATAGAGCACTTCATTTTCAGCACCCGGAGAATGACCACCCACCATATAACGAACATGGGACTTGGCTACCTCGTTCCCGGTCAGGTCTTCCACCCGATAACTGGCCCGCACAAGATTAGTGACCAGTTCTTCACGGGTTTCGAGCGCAGGGTTTACCTGTACACCCACAAAGATGGAGGCGTTCTGGTTATCGAAATAACGGTAGTTAAATTCAGTAATACTTCGACGACCAAGCTTTTCACAGAACCGACGGAAGCTGCCAACCTGTTCGGGAATAATCACTCCCAGAATAGCTTCACGGCCTTCACCAACTTCTGCCCGCTCAGCGACATAGCGCAGACGGTCAAAATTCACATTGGCACCGCTGGCAATGGTGATCAGATTCTTACCGGAGATTTTCTCCCGCTCGACATATTTCTTCAGGCCTGCGGTTGCCAGTGCACCTGCAGGCTCTGTGACAGAGCGGGTATCATCAAACAGGTCTTTCACCGCCGCACAGATTTCATCTGCGCTGACAGTAATCACTTCATCCACACACTCACGGCAAAGACGGAAGGTTTCTTCACCTATTTGCGCCACAGCCACACCGTCTGCAAAGAGGCCGACTTGAGGCAGCACAACTCGCTCATCGGCGTCCATCGCAGCCTTCAGGCAGGCGGAACCTTCGTATTCCACACCAATGACCAGAGTGTCTGGACGCAGGTACTTTATATAAGCGGCAATACCGGCAATCAGACCTCCGCCACCGACAGGTACAAAGATCGCATCCAGGTCACCACTGTGCTGCCGCAACAGCTCGACACCAATAGTGCCCTGGCCGGCAATGGTGTCCGGGTCATCATAAGGGTGGATAAAGCTCAGGCCTTCGCTCTCAACAAGGCTCAGGGCATGGGCCAGTGACTGATCAAAACTGTCACCATGCAGCACCACTTCACCACCACGGGAACGTACCCCTTTCACTTTGATTTCAGGTGTTGTGGTGGGCATAACTATCACTGCCCGAATACCCAGCTTCAGTGCAGACAGAGCTACACCCTGAGCGTGGTTACCCGCAGAGGCACAGACGACCCCTTTCCGGCGTTCCGCTTCTGTGAGCCGGGAAATTTTGTTGTAAGCACCACGAATCTTGAACGAGAACACCGGCTGCAGGTCTTCACGCTTGACCAGCACGGTATTGTTCAAACGCTCACTGAGGAAGGAAGCCGTGTGAAGAGGTGTTTCTACGGCAACATCGTAGACTCGGGAGTCCAGGATTTTCCGGATGTACTGATTAGACATAGGCGAATACGGCCACTGTTATTGTGTTTATATATAACCAAACCGCATTCATTGTAATGGAGAGGCTGGGCGCTTGCCTTACTTTTCCACCGGCCTCTCTATTTCCTTACAAGGATGTTTCTATTAAGTACTGGGCTGATACCAGACCTCTACACGACGATTGCGTACTTTCGCCAGAGCATCCTGTTCTGTTCCCAGAGGCATGTAAGCTCCCAGACCTAAATGATCGACACGGCCGCGCTCAATACCGGAACGCATCAGCTCACGAAATACGACTTTGCTGCGCAGACGTGAGAAGAGTTCGGACTTATCTCTGCTGCCACGTTCCCCTGCAAAGCCAATCAGCGTCAGCTTGCCGGGGTTTTTGTTAAGGAAGTCTTTCAGGCGGCGTACGTCTTGATGGGCTTTGTTATCCAGCACAGCCTTACCTTCGCGAAAGCGGAAATTCACGGTTAACTGCTTCATACCTGCCACTGTCTCCACGTAAAACTCAGGAGCACGATCCAGATCAGGCTCAACAGGTTCAACGGTCTGTGAGATGTAACCACTGTCGCCAACTATCGCCTGTCCTTTGTCGCTCAGTACAAAGCTCATGAACTCTTCGGCATAAGGGTTTTTGGCCGTCTGGGGGAGGTACATAAACAGGCGGCGTGACAGAGGGTAATCTTCCGTCGCAACACTCAGGCGTGCAGGCGCCAGCGCCCGAATACCACCAGCAGAAACAGACACAACCCGATTACCACCTGTCGTGTTCAAGCTGCTGAAACCAATGCCACCACGATCAGCGCCAACGGCTTGTGACAATGATGCATTTTCATCAAATCGTGCTGTGCCTTTGCTGAGAATGTCTTTGCCTCCCAGTACCAGTTTTTTGAAGGTGTCCCAGGTACCGGAGTCTTCATCCCGTGCGTAAGGAGCTATCGGCAAATCTGCACCGCCCAACTGTTTCCAGTTGGTAATGTCACCCGTGAAAATACCTTGTAGCTCGGCTGTTGTGATGGTCGGCACAGAATTATCCGGATGCACAACGATAGCCAAAGCATCAATGCCGAGGATTTGCTCAGCCTGTGGGTCCCGCAGGTCACCAAAACCTAATAGCTGCTGATGCTCGGTCACTTTTATGGGGCGGGAAGAGGCAACAATATCTGCTTTATTATTGGCCAGAGCCCTGAAGCCGCTGGACGAGCCGTAGGACTTTACATCCACCCTGATCTGACGGGCATTGACCAGGCGGCAGACTACCTGCTGCTCGTTATCTTTCACCTCTTCGATCAGAACACTGGAACACCCCTGCTCTTCAAAGAAGCTTTTCACCAGAGCTGGCCCTACAACAGCACCGATAGTGTTAGAGCCCTGAATACGAAACAGCTGCTCAGGTGCAGTCTCCAGATTAAGAGCCTGCGCAGACACAGAATTCCCCAGCCCGATAGCAAAAAAAATCATCCCGGCCAGTGCTTTCATGTTGGCACTGCCCCACCCTACGCTTTCATGCTTCATTTGTTTTTAGCTTTTGTTTCATTTTTGTGTCGCAATCATGACACAACTCCCCGTGAGAATTAGCGCTATAGTGGCCACAACTTCTGTATAATCTTGCCAACTGTGACCTACTTCCACCCGCATCAGGTGCACCATGACCCAGGACGAATTAAAACAGGCCGTAGCTAAGGCCGCTCTGGATTACATCCTTCCCCACCTTGAAGACGATATGATTATCGGTATTGGCACAGGATCAACCGCCAACTTTTTTATTGATGCATTGGCAAAAGTGAAGGATCGCTTTGATGGTGCCGTTGCCAGCTCTGAAGCCAGTGCTGATCGTCTGAAAGGTCATGGCATTCAGGTGTACGACCTGAACAGCGTGTCTGACATGCGCTTCTATATAGATGGTGCTGATGAGAGCAACGAACAGCTGAAGCTGATTAAAGGTGGCGGTGCAGCCCTGACCCGCGAAAAGATCGTTGCAGCCGTAGCCAAAGAGTTCATCTGTATTGCGGATGGTTCCAAGATGGTTGATGTGCTGGGCAAGTTCCCACTGCCTGTGGAAGTTATCCCCATGGCCCGCAGCCACGTCGCCCGCCAGCTGGTTGCCCTGGGCGGTGACCCGGCCTATCGCGAAGGCGTGGTAACCGATAACGGCAATATCATTCTGGACGTCTGGAACATGAGCATCACCGACCCGGTCGCTCTGGAGACAGCCATCAATGCCATCACTGGTGTTGTAACCAACGGCCTGTTTGCCAACCGTGCCGCTGATGTTCTTCTGCTGGGTACAGAGAACGGCGTGAAGACCATTAAAGCCATAAGAGCAGCAATTTTTAAAATAGTGCAATGTAGCAGCCGGTCTCAGGCTGCTACATTTTTACCAAATCCCGCATTTTTCTTCCCTGGACAGCTTTCTTTCTGAAGATATTAAATACCTCAGATGTTCTTCCTGATAGATATGTATCCGATACTTTAAAAGACTTTAACATTGTCGTCTAAGTGGTCAATTTCACTCTACTTACACGCTGTTACTGTCTTAAAAAATCCTGTATAACGTCAACAAGACAGAATTATTACTGTCAAAGAAACACTATTACCAAAAATAAATACAAAAGCAAAACCGCAGAAACCGGGGAGACAACATCCATGAAGAACACCTTTCGTACAGCACTGGCCAGCGCCTCTGTTGCCGTAGCCATGATGGTGGGCAGCGTGCAGGCAGACACTATTAAAATTGGCCTGGCTGGCCCTGTAACCGGACCTGTTGCCCAATACGGTGATATGCAGTTCATCGGTGCCAAGGCGGCTATCGAGCAGATCAACCTGGCAGGCGGCATCAAAGGTAAGAAACTGGAAGGTGTTGTTTATGATGATGCCTGCGACCCTAAACAGGCCGTAGCTGTCGCCAACAAAATCGTAAACGACGGTATTCGTTACGTTGTTGGTCACCTGTGCTCTTCCAGCACTCAGCCAGCGTCCGACATCTATGAAGATGAAGGCATTCTGATGATCACCGCTGCATCAACCAGCCCTGACATCACGACTCGTGGTTATGAGCTGATCTTCCGTACTATCGGTCTGGACAGCATGCAGGGTCCGACCGCTGCCCGTTTCATTCTCGGTACTGTTAAGCCCAAGCGTGTTGCTGTTATCCACGACAAGCAACAATACGGTGAAGGTCTGGCTACTTCTGTTCGTGACGAACTGAAAGCGGCTGGTACTGAAGTTGCTTTGTTTGAAGGTGTAACCGCTGGTGATAAAGACTTCTCCGCTCTCGTTGCCAAGCTGCAGAAAGAGAACGTCGACTTTGTTTACTATGGTGGCTACCACCCTGAGCTGGGGCTGATCCTGCGTCAAAGCGCTGAAAAAGGTCTGAAAGCCAGGTTCATGGGCCCGGAAGGCGTAGGTAACAAAGATATCTCTGCTATTGCTGGCGCGGCTTCCGAAGGCCTGCTGGTCACCCTGCCCAAGAGCTTTGACCAGGACCCTGCCAACAAAAAACTGGTTGAATACATCTCCGGCAAAGGCGAAGACGCAACAGGTCCTTTCGTATTCCCGGCTTACTCCGCAGTACAGGTTATGGCTGACGCCATCAAAATGAATGGTGACTCCCCTGAAGACGTTGCCAAAACCCTGCGCAGCAATAGCTTCAAGACGCCAACCGGCGAACTGGCCTTTGATGAAAAAGGTGACCTGAAAGACTTCAGCTTTGTTGTCTACGAATGGCATCAGGACGGCACCAAGACGCCGCTGAACTAATTCAACAGCACCACATTTCTGGCAGTCAACTGATTGCCAGTAGGGCGGTATCAGGATTCTTCAAAGAATCCTGATACCCGGCCTGACCCGGAACAAGCACGTTCCTGCACCTATAACCCCCACTCCTAACTATAAGAAAGCAGTCATATGCCAGACGCCGTTTATTATTTTATCCAGCAGTTGCTGAACGGCCTTACGCTGGGCAGTACCTACGCCCTCATAGCCATAGGCTACAGCCTTGTTTATGGCATCATTGGAATGATCAACTTCGCCCATGGTGAGGTCTATATGATCGGCAGTTATGTGTCGTTCATAGTATTGGCCGGACTCGCCATGATGGGCATAGACAGTGTCACCCTGATGCTGGTCGCCGCCTTTATTATCAGCATCATCGTCACCAGTACCTACGGCTACACCATAGAAAGGGTCGCCTATCGACCATTACGTGGGGGTAACCGTTTAATACCGCTGATTTCAGCCATCGGTATGTCTATCTTCCTGCAAAACTATGTGCGTCTGGCTCAGGGCTCCCGGGATATCGCCATGCCCAGCCTGATCGAAGGCGGCTTCACCTTTGGTGCCGCTGAGGGCTTCCAGGCATCCCTCTCATGGATGCAGATTATTATCTTTTCTGTGACGTTTATCAGCATGACGGCGCTGACCCTGTTTATCTCTAAATCACGTCTTGGCCGCGCCTGCCGTGCCTGTGCTGAAGATATGGGCATGACCGGTCTGCTGGGTATTAACACCAACAATGTAATCGCCCTCACCTTCGTCATTGGTGCCGCACTGGCTGCTGTCGCCGGCGTATTGCTGAGTCTTCACTATGGCGTTATCAACCCTTACATCGGCTTCCTTGCTGGTTTGAAAGCCTTTACCGCAGCAGTATTGGGCGGCATTGGCAGTATTCCCGGCGCCGTACTGGGTGGTTTGATTCTTGGCCTCACTGAATCCATGACTTCAGGTTACTTCAGCTCTGAATACAAAGATGTTGTCGCCTTCAGTCTGCTGATTCTCGTACTGCTGTTCCGTCCATCGGGCATCCTTGGTAAGCCGGAGGTGGAGAAGGTATGAATTCTCATAGCTCCAGAAACATAAGCATCAAAAACGCCTGCATTACCTCTGTCGTATTCCTGGTACTCGCCAGCTTTATGATGGGCGTCACCTTAGTACCTTCCGGCACAGGCCTGTCAGTTGAGCTGACTAACCCGGTTCGCCTTGAAGCACTGGCTATCGCCTTTGTTCTGCTGTTTGTGTTCCAACTGTTCCGCAACAGCTTCTCTCAGGGCTGGCAGTCGGTAAAATCAGCTCTACCTCTACCCGAGCAAGGTTTAGCGGGGAGCCTGCAAACCCAGGGTGAGAAACACCCTCGTCTGAAGCAGCTGGCTATCGCGTTCCTGCTGGCCGGGTTAATTATCTGGCCCTTCTACGCCTCTCGTGGTTCAGTCGATCTGGCAACCCTGGCGATGATCTACGTGATGCTCGGCCTTGGTCTGAACATTGTGGTGGGTCTGGCTGGTCTGCTCGATCTGGGTTATGTGGGCTTCTACGCCGTAGGTGCCTACAGCTATGCCCTGCTGAACCAGTATTTTGGTTTGGACTTCTGGAGCTGCCTGTTTATCGGTGGTGTGATAGCTGCCTTCTTTGGCTTTATTCTCGGTTTCCCGGTGTTACGTCTACGCGGTGATTACCTTGCAATTGTGACCCTGGGTTTCGGTGAGATTATTCGTATTCTGCTGAACAACTGGACGGCCATTACCGGTGGCCCCAACGGTATCAGCCAGATTCCAAAACCAACCCTGTTTGGTTTGGAGTTCTCCCGTCGAGCCAAGGAAGAAGGCAATATCCCCTTCCATGAGTTCTTCGGTATTGATTACTCAAGCGGCTACAAGGTTATCTTCCTCTACCTGCTGGCGCTGATAATGGTGATTGCCACCATCTGGGTGATTAACCGCCTGCTGCGTATGCCGATTGGGCGCGCCTGGGAAGCTCTGCGGGAAGACGACATTGCCTGTCAATCCCTCGGTATGAACAAAACCATTATCAAGCTTTCAGCTTTTACCATTGGTGCAGCCTTTGCTGGCTTTGCCGGTACCTTCTTTGCCGCTCGCCAGGGTTTTATAAGCCCGGAGTCGTTCACCTTTATTGAGTCTGCGATCATCCTCGCCATTGTGGTGCTGGGTGGCATGGGTTCTCAGATGGGTGTGGTTCTTGCGGCAATAATAATGACCGTGCTGCCTGAGTTTGCCCGGGAGTTTAACGAGTACCGCATGCTGATGTTCGGTCTGCTGATGGTCTTGATGATGATCTGGCGACCCGCTGGCCTTATGCCGATGAAGCGCCCTCATATTGCTCTGAAAGAGAGCGATAAGAAGGCACGGAACCAACAATCGGAACAGCCTGCCAAGGCTGCCTGAGAACGAATACAGGCATAAGAACAGATGATTAATCAGAAAAGCAACACTCAACTCAATAGCAATGAAGCAATAAGAACCGGCGAGAACCTGCTGGAAGTCGACGGTCTGACCATGCGCTTCGGTGGCCTGCTGGCCGTGAACGATGTGCGCCTGGTGATTCGCAAAGGGCAGATTGTTTCGATTATCGGCCCTAACGGTGCAGGCAAAACCACAGTGTTTAACTGCCTGACCGGGTTCTACAAACCGTCCGACGGGCTGGTTACCATGCACGGTGAGAATATCACCGGCCAGAAGAACCATGAGATCTCCCGCAAGGGTATCGTCAGAACCTTCCAGCATGTACGCCTGTTTAAAAGCATGACTGTACTGGAGAACCTGTTGGTTGCGCAGCATCGTCATTTGAACACTGGTCTTGTTGCCGGTCTTCTGAAAACACCTTCGTTCCGCCGCAGTGAACAGAAGGCTCTGGATAAAGCGGCTTATTGGCTGGAAAAGGTCGATCTGAAAGAGTTCGCTAACAGAGATGCAGGCAACCTCTCTTACGGTCAGCAGCGTCGTCTGGAAATCGCCCGCTGCATGGTCACCGAACCAGAACTGCTGATGCTGGATGAACCTGCTGCTGGTTTGAACCCTAAAGAGACCGATGAGCTGGATCAGTTAATCACAGACCTGCGGGACAACCACAATGTCGCGGTACTGCTGATCGAACATGATATGAAACTGGTGATGGGCATCTCCGATCATATCTACGTGATCAACCAGGGTACGCCACTGGCTGACGGCAAACCGGACGAGATTAAAGATAACCCCGATGTGATCAAAGCTTATCTGGGAGAAGCGTAATGCTGTCTATTGAAAACGTTTCCGCCCATTACGGGAAAATCCAGGCACTGGAAAACATCACCATAGACGTCGACAAGGGTGAGATTGTCACCCTTATCGGTGCCAACGGTGCAGGCAAAAGCACTTTGCTGATGACCCTCTGTGGTGACCCTCAGCCCAGCGCTGGCCGCATTGTTTTTGAGGGTGAAGATATTACCGGAAAATCTACCCCGGATATCATGCGCTCCGGTATTGCCATAGTCCCTGAAGGCCGCAGAGTGTTCTCCCGCCTGACCGTGGAAGAGAATCTGGATATGGGCGGTTTCTTTCAGGAGAAAGACCAGAAAGAAGAGATGCTGGAGCATGTACTCGGCCTGTTCCCACGCCTGAAAGAACGCTTCGACCAGCGCAGCGGGACAATGTCTGGCGGTGAACAGCAGATGCTGGCTATTGGCCGTGCCATGATGAGTCGCCCAAAGCTGTTACTTCTTGATGAACCGTCTCTGGGCCTGGCACCAATCATCATCCAGCAGATTTTCGAGATTATCGAAACCCTGCGGGAAGAAGGCATGACCATCTTCCTGGTAGAACAGAACGCCAATCAGGCGCTGCGGCTGGCAGACCGGGGTTATGTACTGGAGAACGGCCTCATCGTGATGCAGGACAGCGGCCAGAACCTGCTGGTGAATGATGATGTGCGTAAGGCTTACCTGGGTGCTTGATAGACGCCTGAGTCTTTTCCAGTCTTTGCTTATATCGTGGCAGTCATGTTCTGACATACGAAGCTCTTAAATATAAAGCTCTGAAATAAAAGCTCTGAAATAAAAGCTCTGAAATAAAAAGCTCCGGAATAAAAAGCTCCGACTAAACAATACTTCACCGTATTTTTAACCGGAGCTTTTTTATGCCAGAAAAACTAACGAGCCAGACCAGGGGGTTATAAAGGGTGATTGTCAGCCTGAACAGCTTTCAAAAGGTGCAACAAACTGGCGCTTTGATAGCGTTTTTTGTGCCACATCACGTAGTAATCGCGCTCAAAGGTTTCAAGCGTGTTGAGTATTTTAACGCGCCCTGCGGCCAGTGAATCCTGAATACTAAATCTCGATAACAAACCAATACCTATTCCAGCGGCAATGGCATTCAACACAGCCTCGTTGGCATTCATCGCCAGACGCACCCTGGGTTGATTCAGTAAAGGCGCGACCTTCGCATCAAAATAACGACGCGAGCCTGAACCTTGTTCTCGCACAATCCACGGATATTGAGATAAACGCTTCAGTGAAAAGGTTGATGCTTTGACCGGCACATTAAAATCGCTGGCCGCGACAACACACATTTGATCACAACGCCATTTGACTCGCGCCAAACTTTCGCGCTCCAGATCCCCTTCTACCAGAGCAATATCTAACGCGTGGTTTTCTAACAGATCAGCTAACTGGGTGGTGTTTTCAATCACCACGCTAGGCAGCGTTACCTGCCCCTGGTCTAGCCAGCTCGCCAACATACCCGGCAACAGGTAGTTGCCGATAGTATTGCTCGCACCAATGCTGAGGTGACCATAGTCCACCGTATTTTCACTAAACAGGTTTTGCACAGACTCAAGCCGCTCTAACATTTCGAGTGCCACAGGCAACAGACGCTGACCGTTTTCGTTGATCACCATGCGTTTTTTAATGCGATCAAACAACGGGCGCGCCATGCGCAGCTCCAGCTCTTGCAAACCCTGCGACACGGCAGCGCGGGTAATACACAACACGCTGGCGGCCTCCCCCAGGTTCCCATGCTGTACCACGGCAGTGAACAGACGCAGTTGTTTGAGGGTGATTGCATCGGGACGAAGTGACATAAGCAAACCATTTGTTAAGTTTTACTGAACGACATATAAACTTTATTTAGATTTTTTTAATGCATGCGCAACCCTACACTGAGTCACCAGTTAGTAGTAGCGTGGAGTACCGCGATGATCAGCCCAATCAGACAATTTATACAAGCAACCCCCACTCCTATGGCCGGGTTGGCACTGGGTATTGCAAGCCTTGGCTGGTGCTGGGAAAATCTGGGCCTGAACCTGCCCACTCAACAGTCAGGCGCGGCTGCCGCAGCGGTTTTGCTGTTGCTGGTAGCGGTTAAGTTTGTGTGCTTCCCCAAGGTATTGTTTGAAGAGTTAAAGCACCCCGTAGTTGGCAGTGTGATCCCGACGTTTTCTATGGCTTTGATGGTGATCACTGTCGCACTTTATAAAGCCCATCCTGCACTTGCGGCTAACCTGTGGTTGCTGGCGGTCGTGATGCACGTCAGTTTTTTAGCGAGCTTTTTTTACCATCGCGCACGTGACTTTAAATTGCATCATATGCTGCCCAGCTGGTTTGTGCCGCCGGTTGGTCTTGCGGTTGCCACGCTGACCAATCGCGCACCAGAGTATGCAGAGCTCGCCCAGGCTATTCTGATGTTTGCGATGGCCGCCTACTTTGTGTTGATGCCACTGATGCTTTATCGTCTGGTGTTTAGTGCCCCCATTCCGGACAGCAGTAAACCGACTGTCGCCATTTTGGCAGCACCCTCCAGCTTGTGTTTGGCGGCTTATCTGCAAATACAGGCCAACCCCTCTGTGTTGTTGGTGGTCTTGTTAGCGGGAGTTGCTGTGCTGATGACTGCCGTGATTTACATGGGCTTTTTCAAGCTACTGAACTTGCCCTTCAGTCCTGGCTACTCAGCATTCACCTTCCCTATGGTCATTAGCTCGACAGCGTTATTTAAAACCGCCCAAATGATGGATGCCAACGTGCTCACTCAACAGCTTGCTGACAACATCAACCAGGGTGCGCGGATTGAACTGGCGATTGCCACACTGATCGTCGGCTATGTCGCCACTCGCTATGCCATGCACTACCAGCAGCGCATAGCGAATGCGAGAAGCCTTTAATGATTAGCCTGTATATTGCATAACCCTTCCAGATATTACTGCCCTTGATCTCATTTTTGATAATCTATGACTATGGCTATGATGGACCGGCGTGCCCCTGATAAGGCAGAAAAATGGAGAGTGTAGATGAGTAAACCTTGTGGCGGTGCTCTGGAAGATAGAGTTCTGGAAGATAGAGTTCTGGAAGATAGAGTTCTGGAAGATAGTGCCCTGGATGGTGGCCCCTGGCAGATTAAAAACGACTTCCTGTGACGCTTTTTCTGATCGTTCTGTGTGTTGTGGTCACGCTGCTCAGCCGCTTTGGTCAGAACGATGAGGTTATAAGCTGGCTGACCTTAAACGATTATATTTTTTAAGACGCAACATCCCATAACCCCGTTGTTTATTTCGTGCCGGGAACAGCACCGCCCAGCTTATTCTGGCACCAGCTTCCAGATTAGTGCCTAACAGATTTTCTGATGAGAAAAACTGCTGCTCCTATGTATTCTGATTCGACGGATATTCCGGAGATTTGGCAAAGATAACGCTGCACATCATGGCGGCTGAATCCACACTTCCGAATCCTGGAATCATTTTGCGGGCAATATGTTTGCTTTTGATAATCACGGCCACGGGATTATCTATCGTAATACATTTTTGGGTCCTGATGACCTAACCAGTGTTTTATTATTACTTCATTCGGAAAAGGAACTTGACGGCTTCCATGAACAGCCGTCAATAGTTGGAGATTTCAATATATTGATGTGATGTAACTTGAGAAGATATCACTCAATTTTACATACGCACTTTCTATAATTTAAAAGCTGTCTGTATATAAAGCCATCTGCAACGTCCACCTTTCAGGTAGCTTTTTGTGATAAGTAAAAAACATGCAAAATTTCAAATAGCAGATACCCTTAGCTGTCCTATTTTTTAGATTAAAACAGGGCAGGATTCTTTTGCTGGGCAGGATTCTTTCTTTTTCTAACATTCAAACCACCAGGCTGGGCTGGTTTGGTGTGCTCTGTTTCTGCTTATTGAGTAGTTCATGGGTACAGGCTCACCTGATATTTGACACCAATAATATTGAGGAATATCAGCAAATACTGGACCTGTTCTCTGGCACAACCCTGCCAGAAGATTCCGCTGTGAACTTAACAACAACAACTCCTTTTGCAGTAGGGTCAAACCCCTTAGGCATTCAAGTCGACAGCCCGTTTCATGAGACCTTCTGGATGATGGTTTTCCCAATTACAAAACCAAAAAAAGGAATCCGCATTGTACCAAAAGCATACAACTGCAATTGCGCAACCCCCTATAGAAACAAGCGTGATTGCTCTATAGCACAGATTTCAAAAATTCTAGGACCTTTAAAAATCCCCTATTTAGACCTGATTGTTCTGCCCGATGAAGACATGACTGCAGGTTACCCTCTGGTTGTGCTCGAGTATAACAACCACCGATACCATATTGTTATGGATCGAATTTTGCCGACCAAACACACCTTTTATAAAGTAGGTGATTACATGGGCAAACAGATTCTCAGATCAACCTGGCTGGATCATATATTGTCACGACAGCTGTCCGATATGCTTTACGGGCTGTTTTATGATCAAGTGGGGTGTGTTCCTTTCCTGTTGAAGAAGCCGGGGGATGGTCATACCCACCTGCTTCAGGAACAGCGCAGGCATTCCTACTATCGCTACAGCAGCATCGAACAGGCACCTGATAAATACACCATAGCTATACCCAAAACCGCCATAAAAATCTTTCCAGACAAGCTCCCCTATTACTTCAGTCTGTTCCTTAGGAAAAGCTCCCTTCCTGGATGCTCAGGTCTGGGAGTCTTTACGGCAGAAGCAGTAAAGGCTGGAGACTATCTGGGCATGATCATCGGCAAATCAGAAATGCATACAAAGGGGATGGCTTTTGGAACAATCAAAGACACTCACCGTATTCTCATCAACCTCCCCAAGTGTAAAAAAGATCTGATTCTGGCTCCACAAAAGAACAATGCGTTTCGCTGGTTGAACATGGCTTACAACATGGAAGCACCGAAGTTTTCACCTGAACCGAATGTCACTCTTACCACCTGCGGTCTCGTCAAAATACCTGGAATACCCGCTGACAAACCGGTCACTATGGTAAAAGCTTGCAGGGATATTTCGCCAAACAGAGAGCTTTTATTTAGTTACGACACTCTTAAAGAGAATGTTGTAGAGCCCGTGAGAACGGCAAGAAATCCCACTCAGCAAACGCTGTCTATACTGCCCGTCCCGCTCACTATGAAACTGCGAAAACAATAATGTATGGGGATATTTGGAGACGCTACCCGGCAGTTTTTATCAAGCCTGATCCTGTCCCTGGCTTGTTGCCTGTCTGCCAAAGGAAACACAGACTGGGAGCCTGTGCAGATTATTGGTCGTTTGCAGCCACTAATACAGGCGGTTGGGCTTAGCTTTTACGTGCACAGGCCAGCTGAAGTGCGCTCAGGAACAGGCCACCCCCTACCCGTTTTAGGTTTGCATTTAGATCATTCACGACAGAAAACTCTTGAGCAACATACCAATCGACTTCTGGAAAACCTTTTGGTCACTGATTACCCCACACTGATTCAACTGCTGGCTCTTGGCCTGCAAATCAGCCACAGAGAGCTCACCAGTGCGGATTTTTCCATCATTCCCATTCAACGGCCGCCTGCTGACTCACCTTCTGAAGAACAGCCCCCACACGAAGAGCAAGACGCTGATGATAAAAAGCGTACGAATGACTCCTATCTATTTATTCGTGAATATAAACAAGGCAGCCAAGATCCCTACAGGGTCTTTTCCGTGTTTATTCCAAGCCTGGATTACAGTGCGGCTTTAAAATTAAAAGGGGGTGATTTTAGCCGAATTTCGGCCCTCTTCCATCCACAGTTTCTAACGCTTATTAATCTTGTCTGGAAAAGCATTCATAGCTATCCGCCTCCTGACGATCACACTCCAGGACAAACTGAAAAGTTTCAGTTTACTCTTCCATGGCAGCCTCGGGCTGAAGTTGATGATCAGGAAGATAAAGAAACGGAAAGCAGTAAAGGCTTACAACTCGTTCAACCACCCGTCAAATGTACCCCCTGGAAAAATAGCGAATGCATCTATCAACACACCGCGTGCAACGTCAGCCATAACGAGTACCTGGTAGCTGAAAATTCATCCGATAAATTAACTCTGATTGATAGCGATGACTATGGGTTATGGATATGCGCCGCGTTACCTCGATACATGCTCATCAACCCAGACACACAGGAGCAACATTCTTTCGATAAGCCACCAGGGCAGTCATCAGAGCAGCCATCAGAGCAGCCAGCAGATCAATCATCAGAGCAGTCATCAGATCAATCATCAGAGCAGTCATCAGAGCAGTCATCAGAGCAGTCATCAGAGCAGTCATCAGAGCAGTCATCAGAGCAGTCATCAGAGCAGCCACAAGAGCAGCCACAAGAGCAGCCACAAGAGCAGCCACAAGAGCAGCCACAAGAGCAGCCACAAGAGCAGCCACAAGAGCAGCCACAAGAGCAGCCACAAGAGCAGCCACAAGAGCAGCCACAAGAGCAGCCATCAAGAGCATCAGATCAATCATCAGATCAGTCATCAGATCAGTCATCAGAGCAGTCATC
The DNA here is from genome assembly GCA_965221135.1 of Sansalvadorimonas sp. GTDB lineage: Bacteria > Pseudomonadota > Gammaproteobacteria > Pseudomonadales > Endozoicomonadaceae > Sansalvadorimonas. The sequence goes on along the minus strand of CBDCRZ010000100.1, from coordinate 670,420 downwards.
AGATCAGTCATCAGATCAGTCATCAGAGCAGTCATCAGAGCAGTCATCAGAGCAGTCATCAGAGCAGTCATCAGAGCAGTCATCAGAGCAGCAACCGGAACAGCCAGAAGATAACAAAGAGAAACACCAGGAAGAAAAAACTGATAATCAATTGCCCTCATTTGACAGGAAATTTATAGCACTCTATCAAGAGAAGGATAGAAATGAACGGGAGCGTAAGCTGCTCGGCATAATCCAGTCTGCTGAGGCAGACAGAAATCATTTATTCGCCAGTAATAAAGGCCTGTACAGAAGCGAGCCCGTCGCCTCTCTGCCGAGCACTTCTCACACCAGGCGCCATCCACTAAGGCAGGCAAGCGTTAGCCAGAAGAGCAGTTTTCACGATCTGAAATGCTACGCCAGCCGTGATATACGAGCAGGAGAAAAACTAACCGCCGCCGCCTACCCTCTACCCGAGAATCCAGCCGCCCCCCCTGCACTACAGTCACGCCTGACGTTTTTCAGAGGAAAGAGTGAAGCTTTTGTTCTTGCCAGCCGTCTGATTTACATCCAGCACTGTGGGATTAAAAAGCCCAATATCTCGTTGAATAACATTCGGCCCGTCGCGCAAACAGTGCCAACGATAAAAAATATGCCTCCTTTAAGTACCCCCATCGCCGCCCCCTGTCTCTGGGAAGCCACCGCCGATGTTCTTCAAAACATTCCCAAAGGCATGCCACTGACCATGGATTACAAACAGAAGTGAGCTGATACCAGGCCCCAAACTGTGTGTGAAAATTGACGGCAGACTCTTATCCATTGCTATAAACACCAATGATCGCCATAAGACCAGCTAATCAAGTCCGTTTTCCGGCAGATCGCTTCATGGGGATCCTGCCAAAGGGAGGACCTTGGCAGTTTTCATTGGAAAAACAGTGATATAAAGGGAAAAGCTTGCCCCTTTACAGGCCACCCTATACTTAGGGATACGTGAGATGTTTGAAGTACACGGAGTAGTAATTATGCAGAATCACAAGGATAAGCTCACCACACCAGAACTGGCCATGCTGGTCACTTCTTTAACCATCATGACCCTCTCGTTTGTGGCTCTGGTGACCACCAGCAGCTAAACCTAATGCTCGACCAATATGCGCAGTCGCCTTTTGGCTGCCTGGCTTGCTATGTGTTTATCTAAGCGATCTGGCTTTTTTAGCACTTGTTAACAGCCCTTCAGGATTTGTTTCTGCTTTCTTCTTCATACCAGTTTTAACATGAACTTCCTCTCCTCGGAGTAGGCTATGGGACTCCGGGGGTTGGGGTTTATAAATCCCTTGTGAGGATTCGCCCTGCGCACTAGCTTCTGCAAACTTTGCCTCGAGGACCTCAACTCTTGATATCATTCGTGACTCCTCGGTCGACATCGTTTGTCCAGGCTTCTGATTATTTTCAAATACGGGTGCGTAGCTCTTTTGAATTCTCTGATATTCCGCCTTCAGAGTGTTGTAGCTTTATTTAAGCTTTTGATGCTCTTTGCTGATTTTCAAAAGATGCTGATACCGTCCTTTCAGATAAATGATGTGCTGTTCTAGTTGTTTTATACGGTCTTCCGGGGAGAGTTCGGCAGGGTTTGAAATAGTGGCTCGAAGAGCTAATGGCCTCATCTTTTCTGTCGCCGGATCAAGAGTATCAACAGTCAACTGACAACTTAATAATTGCTTGCTAGTTATAGCGTGGTTTGCCGTAGTGACTAAGCCTTTCGGAAACACCTCTATGGTTTCAGCCGACGGTCTATGTCGGGCGAGGTATAACCGAAGCGCGTCCTCAACATAACGTTTGGCATCCCTACTGTTATTTACTGTGTGTTGTGGAGCTCCCAGCTTCTCGTACACTGCTCCTACAATGGCACTGCCATCTCGAGCCTGTTTGGAGAGATCAAGGCTCTGTTGAAGCAGCGTAATGTTTCTTTTTTTTAGTTTACTTAGCTCTTCCTTCAGCCTTTTATTTTCCGACTCTCCACTCTCGTGTTTTTTCCGTAAGACTTGAGCGCCTGTTGCCTGACCACTAGCTCTCGCTCTTGCCGGTTGAGCAAGGCCGACAGATCGCAGGTAATCAATTCTTGATTCTGGTCGTTGGGCATATCTGTAACCTGTACTCAGAGCTGGGGACAGAGCCGGAAGTAATTCCCTCTGCGGTAAAAGCTGCCCGAGTGTAGCCTGAGGTGGTTGCATCATAGTTGAAGGGAAATAATTGGGTACATTTGATGAGGCTTGCATCACCTCCCTGTCCGCTATTGCATGAGGCGGCATATGGGCAAAGCCTTCTCCAGAGGTCTGCTGTACGCTACTGTCCCAGCCTTGATGGACATGTGAAATTGCAGGAGAGTGTCTCGCTGGGGAGAGCCCGGCTGGTGATAGCCCTACAGAAGAAGGCCCGGAAGAAGAAGGCCCGGCAATAGAGGTCCATGCAGTAATAGTCTCGTAAGAATATAACCCCTCAGCATATCCAGAATTCATGCTATCAGGTACGAAGGAAACCGACTGTTTCATAGATTCACCCTGGAGTTTTTGCTCTTTCTTTAAGCTCCCTTTTTAAGACAGCGAATGAGTAATTCCTGCTGGCGGGTCATAACCATATTGTTGATATCACTTGCAGGTGATTGGGTCTGGATGACTACAAGTCACGAACCCAATCTGAAACTAACATTCGCTGTTAGTTTTCCGCTGAGCGTCTATTTATGGGACTTGGTCCTTTTTGCTTTTGGCAAAGACAGTTCGGGTTTTTCTCTCTCTTTATGCTTTCTACCAGCGTTCATTCGCGTCTCATATTTGTGGAGTAACTCTCCAACCTCTTTAGATGCTTTGGTCTGAGTGGTATTTGAAGCTGGCTTTGCATTTTTGGCTATGGATGTAGATGTAGATGTAGATGTAGATGTAGATGTAGAAATTTCCAGCCGCTTCTCCAGGGCTGAGACTACTAACATCAAGCGTTTCTTTTCCTCCTTGATCGTCTGATTGATTTTCATTAGTTCGCGTTTATCCGATATCAATGTATGATTATGCTGTTTGAGATTTTCGATTTGAGCTTCCGGTTCTAATTCATCGGGACTGGAAAAAGTGGCGCGAAATACCACTGTCTTGTGAACCTTTGTGACCAAATCGCGAGTTTCAACAGTCCTCAGACAACTAACAACTTTTTTGTCCCCTGATGCAAGAATTGCCTTGTCAGCCAAATCTTTTGGAAAAACCTCCTTTATTATAACTGACCCTGAACGCTGAGCGGTGTATTTCTTGAGTGCATCATCCAGATAGCATTCGAAATCCAGAGGAGTGTTCGCTGGTTCTTTGGGCGGCCCCAGTTTTTTGAATAATATCTCCTTTTCTGAACTCTTGTTTATAGCCACCCGGGTAAGTCTAATGTTCAGTTTGAGCTGTTCAGCATGTTTATTTTTTGTTTCTCTCAGTTCTCCATCAAATTGTTGGTTTGCGGACTCTGCACTCTTAACTTCTTCCTTCAAACTCTTAACTTCTTCCTTCAAACTCTTAACTTCTTCCTTCAAACTCTTAACTTCTTCCTGCAAGACTTGAGTTCCTGAGTCTTGATCAAAGCCCAAAAGCTGCGGGTCTTCTCTTTCAGGTTCAAACTGCTCGAAAAATGTCTCTGGTATACCCTTGTGATCCTCACAGGGTATAGAATCCGGCTCTGGCAGCATGGACGAATCTGCCTGGAGTGATTGAAATAGAGCGCTGAAGGATGAGGGTAAATAATTGGCTGCAAGCGGTGAAGCCGAACTGGTTCCCCTGTCCGCTAATGACTGTGACGGGACATCGAGTAAGCTCTCCGTGTGGCCCATCTCAGGACTGCAACTCCCTTCCCTGTTAGTAGGAAGTGACGCATCAATTGGGAGCCATGAAAAAGGTCCAAAACCCCGATTATCAGGGGGCGGTGAGGCTGACGATATCATATGTGCACTCTAGAGCTTTGCTCCTGTAGAAATTCCCGCTCTTGTAAGTTCTTCACCTTAATTAAGAGCTTCGTTTAAGTAAGCTCCCTTTAAGACAACGAAAAAACAGGCCCTGCTGACAGGTCGTAACCATCTGGTTCATCTGGTTGACAGGTGAGTGCCCTCAAGTGACCTTCAAATCACTGCCCCACCCATAACGAATATACGCTGGTGCCTTTTGGCTGCACGCCTATCTACGGGACTTCATTTTTTTGGCTTTTGGTAAAGCCTGTTCAGTTGTTTGTCTTGCTCTCTGCTTTCTTCCGGCCTTACCTGAATATTCATAACCGTGGGATAGTTTCTCGGACGTTTGCATTACCTTCTCAAGAGCTGTTTGTAAGGTTCGAGCTAATTTCGGTGTCCGAACCGCTTCCGCTGCCTGAGTGGCTGTCGAGCCCAATTCTGAATCTTGAGCTTTAACAGTTGCCAGCTGTCTCTTAGGCTTCACAGCAGTCGAATCCGCACTTTCAATTTTCCCTGCCAGGCTCGCCTGACTTTTCAATAGAGCATAGTTCTGCACACTCAACAGAACATTTAGGTTTGACAGGTGTTCGATTTGATATTCCGGAGCAGGTGCAAGGGGGCTTGAAAAGGTGACACGGGATGTTACTGATTTAGCAGAGTTTGCGCCCAGGTCATAAACTGGAACACTTGCCGTACAACTGATAATTTTTCTCTCCTGTACAGCGCTGATCGCATTGATGGCCAGCTCTATTGGTAAAGCCTCAATAATTTTTACTGGCTCTGTAGGTCGACCGATCTGTGTTTTGATTGCTCCTTCTAAATAGTTCTCAAAATCCTGCTCTGTTTTCATTAGCTGAGTGGGATTTCCCAGTTTTTTGAACAAAGAACGCATTACTACGTTTACGCCTAAAACATCCAAAGATGCCGAACAGTTCCGTTTAAGCTGTTCCATTTCCTTACTTTTTTTTTCTTCTTCGAGTTCTTTAGCCAAGCGCAGGCTTACAGACTTCAGTTCATTGATTTTTCTCTCTAATTCCTGAATATTTCCGAGTTGCTCAGTAATAATGCCCCCCTGAAATTGTCTTTCAACTTCCAGCTGTTGAGTATATTCCAGAGACAGCCCCTTCTGGCACTGAAACAAGGCACAACCCTGTTCTGTCTGTATGAATGACCCAGTCTGAGTTAACCTGTTTGCAGTTGAAGATAAATAACTGGCCGTAGTCGGTGAAGCCGACATCGCTTCCCTGTCCGATATTGAATAAGGCGGTACAGTTAAAAGACTATCAACGACGAACGACTGGAGCCTGTCGCTCCCATCACGATGGGGTGGGTCGGCGTCAAAAGCAAGCCACGAACACAATCCGGCATCCGGGTTACTGGAAGCATGGGTAGTGGAATCTGGTGGTCTCATAGGTTAGCCCTGAAGGATTAGTTAATGCATAAGTTTCCTTTAAGACAACACAAAAATAGATCCTGCTGACGACCAGTAACCACAATGTTCATCTGCCTGCAGATAATGGGGAGAGGTTGAGGGCAGACTCTCAAAACCAGGCCTTATAAACCAAGCCCAGTCAATAGAATTGCCTGCCTTCTTATCTCCTGGAAACGGGAAAATAAGACACCAGGCAATAAGACATCTAGCAGCCTGACCGAGAATAGCGGCCGTAGCGAGAGCGAAGCCGGTTTGAGTCATTTTTTGAGTTGTTTTGAGGCGAATAGTGGTTCTATTTAACGAAAAACAGCTCAAAAAATGGCCAAATCCGGGTCGCTCGCAGTAGGGCGTCTATTCTCGGTCAGGCTCCTAGGACATAATACTGGTGGGAGTAACCCGCAGAACCTCTTCAATGGTGGTAAGACCGGATGCCACCTTCTGGGCTCCACTTAAACGAAGGGTTCGCATACCACTGCGTATTGCCGCAGAACGCATTTTGTCCACATCACACTCTTTATCCAGCTGGTCACGTACGGCTCCTTCCAGCATCATAATTTCATAGACACCGGCACGACCACGGTAGCCCGTCTGTCTGCAGTTGAGGCACCCCACAGGTTTAGCACCCATTGCAGGTGCAGCGGCTACCCAGGGTTTGGTCAACTCTCCCCAGGCAGAGCTATCTATAGGCGCAGGTTCTTTGCAGTCCGGGCAAAGTGTTCGCACCAACCGCTGGGCCATCACTCCAAGTACCGTGGCGCGAATCAAATAATCCGGCACACCCAGCTCCATCAAACGGGTAATGGCTGAAGGGGCATCGTTAGTGTGCAGTGTTGAAAGTACAAGGTGACCGGTCAGTGCAGCCTGAATCGCCATCTCTGCCGTTTCCAGGTCACGAATCTCACCCACCATAATAATATCCGGGTCTTGTCGTAAGAGGGCCCGCACACCACCAGCAAAGGTCAGGTCGATATTGCTCTGCACCTGCATCTGGTTGAAGGCTGGCTCCACCATTTCTATAGGGTCTTCAATGGTGCAGACATTAACTTCGGGAGTCGCCAGCTCTTTCAGTGTGGAATAGAGGGTGGTGGTTTTACCGGAACCTGTGGGGCCAGTCACCAGTACAATACCGTTGGGTCTGCCAACCATTTTCTTCCAGCGGCTGTCATCATCACGGGTAAAACCCAGGTCACGGAAATTCTTTAACAGCACATCCGGGTCAAAGATTCGCATTACCATCTTTTCACCGAACGCTGTCGGTAACGTCGACAGACGCAGCTCCACTTCGTTGCCTTCCGTGGAGCGGGTTTTTAGACGGCCATCCTGTGGCCTGCGCTTCTCCGCCACATTCATACGACCAAGTATCTTCAATCGGCTATTAACGGCCGCGAGTACCTGAGCTGGCATTTCATAAACTGTATGGAGAACGCCGTCTATCCGGAAGCGGATATGACCTTTGTCCCGGCGGGGTTCAATATGAATATCACTGGCACGTTGATCGAATGCGTACTGCAGCAGCCAGTCCACAATATTAATAATATGCTGGTCGTTGGCATCCGGAGTCTGAGCATCACCCAGCTGGAGAAGCTGCTCCAGGTTGCCGGTGTTAATAGCATTCACGCCATCTTCACGGGTTGCACCGGTAATGGAGCGTGCCAGCTTATAGAACTCACCGGTATAACGTCGTATATCAGCCGGATTGCTCACGACCCTGCGAATCTCACGGCGGTTTACATGACGAAGGTTATCTTCCCAGCCGGTGTGCCAGGGTTGGGCACTGGTCACGACCACTTCACGGTCATTCAACTCCACGGCCAGAATTTGATGACGTTCGGCATAGGCCAGGGACATCACCGGTGTCACCTGTGATGCATCAATTTTCAAAGGATCAATATGGTAGTAAGGCTGCTCAGCCTTGTCGGCCAGCCACTGGGTGAGAAAATCCAGATCAAGAAGCCGGCCGGATGACTTGTGATTATCCAGTTCCAGTTCAGCCAGATACTCCAGCGGGTGCAATTTGGCCTGACTGGCACTGCGACGGCGGGAGAGGATATCCTGCTCCTGCGTCTGATTCAGAAAGCCATCAGAAGCCAGCCCGTTAACCAGCTGCGACAGATCAAGCAAATAGCCTGATGTGCTGATTCCTGACTGTTTAAGACCGGCTTTCTTAGCGTTTGATGCCCTTGAGTTCTGGTTTGTGTCCACTGGATACCGCAGCTGTTCATTATTGATAGACGTTCTATCTCAGACGATACCCTTCAGCGGTTCTGCCCACAAGCGCACTCCCGGCGCTATGTATCTGAAGGCTTATGTTTCTGAAGGCTTATGTTTATGAAATCAGGCGATAACCTCGTTCAGCCTTGCTTATATCACCGGGTTCCAGCTTCACCCTCAACCTCAATTCTTTCGCCAGCGAATGCAGGGCCTGTTCGTCACCCTGCTTCAGTTCCAGCTCCAATTCAGAAATCACTGCCTGCTTCGGACCTGCAATGACATATCCATGATCCAGTGCCAGTTCGATTTTGGCACCTTCCCATTCGAGATCAATCACCCTGCGTTCAAAGTCTGTACGAAACACAGGTTCCAGCGCTGACACATCGGTACCCTGCAAAGCCTCTGGCCAGACTGATGCGAGCCTGTTGCCATCCAGTTCCGGACTTTCAAGGATCCATTCCCACTCACCCCGGCGGCTTAAACCATTCACACTCTGGCCTTTGGTTTTCAGGGTTTGAATATACTGGCCATTTATTTCCCGTATCCGCAGGGCAACACGCTCACGATTGAGGGAACGACTGGCATCATCAAAATAGGTATTAGTCAGATGCAGGGTCACCGCAGGCCAGCTCTTCAGGCAGGGGGCAGAAAGAATCGCATCATGGTCGTCGGGAGCAACTAGCAGTTTTAGTTCGGTTTCCTGGCTCATTCACGACTCCTGCACAACCTGTGCTTTGTCAGGGGTCAGAATGTTTTCTGCCCCCGGTAAGGTATTGATTACCCTCCCATTATAAAACCTCACAAGCCTTTACATAAATTCTTGCGGCAAGGTTTTCATCCGTTTCTATACTTGCTTTCCAACTGACGCAGACGATAAAGACCAACACAGGCGCTGTATGCCATCCAGACACTTGCTCTCGAGCGTTTTTGGCCGATCCCCGATTGGTCCGATAAAGAGTCATATTGCCTGCGCTCACCGTGCTGCAACCCTGCTTTCTCCCTTTTTCGCAGCGGTGATCGACGATAACTGGCCGGAAGCCGAAAAGCTTCAGCAACAGATTTCCACCCTGGAAGAAGACGCCGACAAGATTAAGCACCAACTGCGCCGGTCTCTTCCCAAAAGCCTGTTTCTTCCCGTTCCAAGGGGAGACCTCCTGAACCTTCTGGCAGTGCAGGACAAAGTTGCCAACCGCGCCAAGGACATCGCCGGCATTGTTATCGGTCGTCACATGTCCATTCCCAAACCCCTGCAGAACACTTTCCAACATTATGTGCAGCGTTCCATTGATACTTCCAAGCAGGCTCTTAAAGCCATTAACGAGCTTGATGATCTGTTGGAAACAGGTTTTCGCGGCCGGGAAGCCGCTATCGTTGAATCAATGATTGAAGAGTTGAACGCTATAGAAAGTCATACCGATGAACTGCAGATCCAGATACGCCGTCAGCTGTTTAAGCAGGAAGACAAACTGCCCCCTGTTGATGTGATGTTTCTGTATCAGATTATTGAGTGGGTGGGAGACCTGGCTGACAGAGCCTCCCGTGTTGGTGGTTATCTGCACCTGCTGCTGGCGAATTAAATCGCCAGAGACAGCACTCACGGGGTAGGGGAGTCGGTGGTATGACCATCATCGCAGAGTATGGCGCAATTCTTCTGGGCATGGCCTGTCTATTTGGATTTTTTATGGCCTGGGGCGTAGGTGCTAATGATGTAGCCAATGCTATGGGCACATCGGTAGGCTCGAAGGCGCTGACCATACGTCAGGCCATTATTATCGCCATTCTTCTGGAGTTTGCCGGAGCCTACCTTGCCGGTGGCTCGGTGACGGCAACCATACGCAAAGGCATTATCGACCCGACCATGCCCGAGCTACTGGCTCAGCCGGAGCTATTAATTTACGGCATGTTGTCAGCACTGCTGGCAGCTGCAACATGGCTGCTTGTGGCCACCCACTATGGCTGGCCTGTCTCAACCACCCACTCGATTGTTGGTGCTATTGTAGGTTTTGCTGTCGCCGGTATCGGATCAAACGCCGTGCAGTGGAATAGTGTCTCCTCCATCGTGGTGTGCTGGATTATCTCCCCCCTGTTCTCCGGCATGTTATCTCTGTTTATCTTTCTTTCGATTCAGAAGCTTATTCTTAATACCCAGGATCCCTTTAACAGTGCCAAACGATTTATCCCTGCCTACACCTTTCTGGTGGGTTTTATGATCGCCATGGTGACTCTCACCAAAGGCCTGCGACATCTGGGGCTCGACCTGAACTCTTTTGAGGCCGCTGGCTGGTCGGCACTGCTGGGAGGGGTTGTTACGGTTATAGGGATTCTGGCTTTAAGCCGCATCCATAAAGACAGTCAGGCAGATAAGGAATTTCATTTCTCCAGTGTGGAAAAAATCTTCGGTTCCATGATGATTTTTACCGCCTGTGCCATGGCCTTTGCCCATGGATCCAACGATGTTGCCAATGCCGTAGGCCCACTGGCTGCCGTCGTACATGTAGTTAATTCAGGCGGTGATATTACCGCTAACGCCCGTATGCCCAGTTGGATTCTTCTGGTCGGGGGAGCCGGTATTATCTTTGGCTTAACCACTTATGGTTACCGTGTTATGGCTACTATTGGCAAACATATTACCGAGCTTACGCCCAGCCGGGGCTTTGCTGCTGAGCTGGCTGCCGCGACAACTGTAGTTCTGGCTTCGGCCACTGGCCTGCCGGTTTCAACAACCCACATACTCGTCGGAGCTGTGCTGGGCGTCGGTCTGGCACGGGGCATAGGTGCTTTGAACCTGCAGGTGATAAGCACCATCTTTCTCTCCTGGCTGGTCACACTGCCTGCAGGCGCACTACTGTCGATTGTGTTCTTTTATCTGTTCCAGTGTCTGTTTGGATAGACGCCTCCGTTAGACAAGATTTCATAAAAGTCATTGCACCTGTAACGGGTTTTGGTGATAGTACGCGCAACAAGAGAACTGCACTGAACTCACGCCATGCTTAGTAGTAACTGTCTGGTTGTAGAACAGGTCACCCAGTGGCTCGCCAAAGGCCATACCCTCTGGTTGTCCACCGTCGTTGAAACCTATGGTTCTTCTCCGAGACCACAAGGGTCATTAATGGCTTTTGCGCCGGGACAGGGCCTTGTCGGCTCGCTCTCGGGCGGCTGTATCGAAGAAGACCTGCTGCGCAAGCTGGCAAGCCTGCCTGTTCAGGTGGAACCGGAACAGATCAAACCCGCACTGTATACCTACGGCCAATCCCTGCCTGACGCCCCCCGACGCACTCTCCCCTGCGGAGGCACCCTGCGTATTCTTCTGGAAAAGCTTGTGCCAGACGACCACGGCCATTTCCAGGAACTCTCTGCGTTTCTGAATCAGGGACGCTGCGCCAGCCGCCTTATTAATCTTGAAACAGGGAAAACACAGCTAAAATCAGGATTGAACCCTGAACTGCTGTATGACGAAACCCTGATGACCCACACTCTGGGCCCCGCCTATAAGCTTCTGCTCACAGGTGCAGGTGAAGCCTCCCGCTGTGTTGCGGAACTGGCTCAGGCTGTGGACTTTGCAGTAACAGTGTGTGAGTTTCGGGAAGAGTACCTGACCGGCAGTGAGAACCATTGGCTCGCTCAGGATATCGAACTGGTAAAAGGTTTTCCGGACGAGTTAATTAAACAACGCTTCTCTGATGAACACTCCGCCATCATCACCCTCGCACACGACCCTCGCATAGACGACATGGCACTCATGGAAGCCTTTCATGGCGATGCCTTTTACATTGCAGCCATGGGCTCACAGCGTACATCTGAAAGCCGTCGAGAAAGGCTATTGGAACTGGGTGTTACTGAAGAACAGCTGGAGCGACTGTATGCGCCAGCGGGTGTGCCTACAGGTAGCAAGACTCCGTGGGAGATTGCAATTTCCATCGTGGCCCAGCTTACAGCGGCAAGAAACCAGTGTGAGTAGGAGCCACTTTTTCAACCACAAAGACACAAAGACACAAAGAGAAACCGCTTAATAAAAAAAACAAAAGCTCTTAATTAAACAGCTTTTGCTTTTCCTCTGTGCCTTTGTGTCTCTGTGGTGAAGGCTTTTAAATCTCTAGCGCCGCTTTTTCCCTTTTCGCTTCTTCTGTGATGCAGGCTTCTTCTCCGTCTGAGCAGCTTGACGCAACTCTATAGCTTCCTGCTTCAATATGTCACTCAGACTACCCACCACCATCTTCCATGTTTCCAGCTGAAAGCCCTCTGCATTGAGAATGCCGATCAGCAAGGTGCAGGTATCCGCATCAAGACGATCCGCATTGAACAACCCCACAAGGCGCGGCACCTTCCAGCCTGAGTGTTCACTTAACCCTTGAGCCACCAGCAACTGATCGCCAAAGTGTCTTGCAACGGCTTTTTTCTCCCGACTGTAATCATTCACCAGTTCAATCAATACCTCCGAGTGACGCAATACCTTCTCCCTTGAGGGGGCCAGACATGTTCTGACAATAAGTTCTTCTGCCTCACGGGTTAATGTCCCCCTTGGGTCTTCCGAACTGTTTTCATCAAGACAGAGACTGACTGCGCCTCTTCGTTCAACTGTTGATGCCAGCTTTGGTTCAGGCGCTGGTGCACGGCTCAGCTTGAGTTCACTCATATCAGGAAGGCTGGCACTCTCTACTGACGCTTGTTGCCGCTGCTCCTGTTTTCGCTGTTTTTTACGTTGTTTCTTATTCGGCGGTTTTGGCAGATGCAGGTATTTGGTTTCAAAATCTGGTAAATCTCTGCATTGTGCAAATTCTTGAGTCAGTGTTTTTTCTGGTATAGAAGTGATCATAGAGACAGCTCCGGGCTCTACTTTGGAGCTGGCTGACTGATCTATTAAATGGTCGTAATCGGCTGGCGTGATTTTAAAATCCAGTTCTGTAAAAAACCTATGAAGCTCAACCTTTTTGGTTTCGTAGGCTGATACCTGACCCGCTGCCAGAACATCTTTCTTTAACAGCACCGCCATCATTCCTTTCTCCGGCCACTTACCGCCTCTGCGCCTTTCAATCATGGCCTGATAAAGTTTGATCTTATTGATCAACATCGGGTCATTCAGCTGCGCATTCGAAAGCTGCTCGCACAGCGCAAGGCATGTGTTTCTGTCACCGTAGCCGCTCTGTTGCACCAGCTCTTCAAAATGAAACGCCGGACAACCCGCATTAGCTGTGAAACCCTTAACGGTTGCAGCACTACTGTCGGTCAGGAGAGGCACAATATTTTTACCGTTTGGGTATTCCGACATCTGCTGCAACAGATTTTCCTGATAGTGCAGACACTGGAATAGCTGCTCACGGGGAGTTGTTGAAGGCTGGCTGACCAGAGCCTTAACGGCATCATTCATTTCATTGAGTTCCGCCTTTAACCCTTGAGCATCAACCTTACCCTCTGACTCACGGACTCTCTGAAACAACGCGGCTTCCGCCTGCTGCACTCGATGCACAGGTGCTGAGGCCATCTCACTCGCTGCTGAAATGGCACAGGGAACGGTGAGGTCTGTATTCGGGGTGATCTCAATAGAAGAACATTTACGGCCAAACAGCCCGGAAAGAACCTGTCGATGACTCTGGCACCGGGACAAAAGCAGTGAAGGTAATTGTTTGGATGCCTCGGGCAGGCTGTCGCCCCGATTCACATGCCAGCAGAAGAGCTGTCCTTCCCGGGTTATTCCCACACACACAGATGCCTCATCAGGGCCTATATGCTCTCCAGCAGTCTGTAATAGCTGTTCTGGGCGGATACTGAGTGAATCCATAATGCGCTCCTTTTATTAGCTCATCAGAAATAGAGCGGATAAAGAACGGGATAATTCATAACAGAACTGTCAGTAGTGCTAACAACAGCACTCCCTTGAGACTGGCAACCCCCAATATTCCGAACAGTTATGATTTAATAAGTGCCCGGCCATGTGGAACCTCTATGACTCTCTCTTGTCTGTATTTCTATGGAGGCGAGAGTTATGCATAAAAAAATATTTTTTTTCATTGTTTTTTTAACAAGTGTTTTTAATGCTTTTGCCGAAAATGTATATGATCCGGCATCAATAGCAGAATTTTTCCCTTTTAAAGAGGTTCCGGTTTCTGTTCTTTCCGATTACTCCGTTCACCAAAGGCCTGTCGCCAACCCTTATGGCATATTGACAATAACTACAAATGCAATTTCTGAACTGGGTGATGTTATATATGCCCAGGTGCTATCGGAAATCCTGGCATCAGCATACCCGGAACAAAAAATCAGGGTGATCATTGAGCTTGACCACGATCGGTTAAAAAAGGTACAGGATAAATTTAAATTCCCACCGAGTGTTGAGGTTCTTTATGCTATGTATCATGACTTTCCCCAGCAAGAAGTCATAGAGAGTCTGAAAGAGGCTTCACTGGTCATAGTGGCCAGTACAGAAATTATGCTTCTTAAGAATGGACGGTATCAGGGACAGACACTAAAACTCGGTGAGCTTGCCTGCGTTGAGGAAGGCTATGAAATGAATTTTGAAGCTTTTAAAGGGGTATTCGACAATTACCGGCAGCTTCAGCCATTCTCTCGACATTCGGTAGATTGGAACGATTTCGCATACAACTACTGGAAAAAATACTCTTTCACACTGGCTTTTGATCTGATGTCAAATCTTATTGATGCAAGGCTGGCACCTAATGTTTCACTCCTTGATATTACAAAGCAATTGTTCGAAGACTACGAGAAAACATCACCTTGCCCCCATTTAAGAACAAATAAAGTAAGAACAAATAAAGAGTCGAATCAAAACAATCCCCCTGACAGTACTAAAACCTTCCCGGAGAGCAATCATGCTTTTGGCCTTGAGCCCAACCAGCTCGGGATTGTCTTAAACCCCCTCCTTTTAGAGAATCTATCGAACTCATCGGAATTAATAACAGGTACACCACTGGGAAGCCAGTTTCAACAACTGCTTTCAGAGCGGCCGGAACTGGAGGAACTTATCCTCAATGAAGAGGGCACGCCCGAATTTTTCATGGCCTATATGCACACCAATCTGGGGTTTGCCGAGTTTTTTAGCATTGCCTCAGAGCTGAGTAGCGCTAAGCCTCCGGTTATTCTATCAAATTTCGATGAGGGCCAAATTCAGGATGAATCCTTCAGGATGCTGATGGCCAATCAGGGTATTTCCAGCATTGATTATATTGACCTGACGGACAACGAAACCAATACAAATAAAATCAGCAGGCATGAAATCAGTAATAGAAATGGAAGAACAATAACGCTTGTCCGGCCTCCGTTTATAGAGGACGATTTTATGTATCATTCGCTTTTCGCTCACGCTCAACAGCCCGTCGGAGTAACAGGCAACCATAGTCTTTTTAATGCCATTGCTCTGAAAAAAATTCCGATATACGACATCACTCACCCCTTTCAGCATGGGGTCAACAAAAGTCTCAGACGCTTCGACTCAAGTAAACGTCTCCATAGTATTTTTGACAACCGCTTTCTCCCTAAAGAAAAAGCTTTTGCCATAGTGTCTGCCAGCCATGAAGTGACCAGGTGGTCAGACAACATAATGGGTAACAAAGTGGCAAATAAAATATTGGTTACCATGATTGACTACCTGATCGAGAGTAATTCCTCGTTTTTTCATCATATGAAGACACTTGAAAACGAGTCTGAAGTTACTGAAGCTGTCAGCGAATAGAGTATTACGCGAATCAGTCGCCACTTGATATGGCTTTCAATATGTTGCTGCATAGGAATATTACTCAAAAAGATGAGATGCCTTAAGGTCTGCTGTTAACTGGATCCGGCTCTAAACAGGCAGGAATAGGATTCTCAGGGATTGAAAACATGAACAAAATGAAGAATCTCCTCATCATTGAGTACACCTTTGGCTGGATTCATCCTTCCGGTGGTACCCGAAACCAATATCGAATGCTTTGCCCCCGCTACTTATGGACTCATAAGAAATAGAGCCGAAGAAGAACGGGATAATTCATAACAGAACTGTCAACAATGCTGAACAACAGCACTCTCTTGAGACTGGCAACCCCCCATATTCCAAACAATTGTGATTTAATAGACCTGAATACAAATATACGAATTTCAGGTAAGCGGTCATGTCCCAACTTTTGCTTCCCGCACTGCAACAGCTGATCGGTACAGTTTCCGTCAGCAGCACCCGTCCGGAACTGGACCAGGGCAACCGCCGTGTGATCGACCTGTTAGCCAACTGGCTGGAAGATATGGGCTTTGCCTGTGAGATTCTGCCGCTTCCCAATGCGCCCCATAAAGCCAACCTGATCGCTACGCTGGGCCAGGGTTCTGGCGGGCTGATTCTGTCAGGCCATACCGACACAGTTCCCTGCGATGAAAGCCTGTGGAGTCAGGACCCTTTCACCCTGACGGAAAGAGACAACCGCTTTTACGGCCTCGGCACCTGCGATATGAAAAGCTTTCTGGCTCTGGCCATGGAAGCTGCCCGTGGGCTGAAACCGGAACAGATGAAACAACCGCTTATAATTCTCGCCACCGCCGATGAAGAAACCACCATGGCCGGCGCCCGGGAACTGGTTGCCCAGGGCAAACCCAAAGCACGGCGCGCAGTGATCGGTGAACCCACCAGCCTGACCCCCCTCAATATGCACAAAGGCATTATGATGGAGCGCATTACCCTTACCGGAAAGTCTGGTCACTCCAGCAACCCGGCACTGGGCCGTAATGCTATGGATGGCATGCACCGGATCATGACCGAGCTGATGACCCTTCGCGAAGAGTGGAAAAACCAATATCGCAACCCCGGCTTTACCGTGCCAACGCCGACGCTGAACCTCGGCTGTATTCACGGAGGCGACAACCCGAACCGTATCTGCGAAACCTGTGCGCTGGAATTTGATGTTCGAATGTTGCCGGGTATGGACTCAGAAGTGATTCGGGAAGCTATTCGTCAACGCACCCGGCCTCTGGCCGAACAACTGGGCATAGCCTTTGACCTGACACCCGTCACCCAGAGTGTTGAGTCTTTCTCCAGCCAGAAAAACAGCTCGCTTGTCAGTGCCTGCGAACGATTGACGGGCCATACCAGCACCAGTGCAGCCTTCGCCACGGAAGCTCCTTTCCTTCGGCTGATGGGCATCGACACTGTTGTGCTTGGTCCCGGCGATATCGCCCAGGCGCACCAGCCGGATGAATATTTAAGTCACGATCATATTAACCCCACCATCACAATGCTTCGGGGGTTGATCGAAGAGTTCTGCCTGCAGGAAGCACCGGCAACAGATACAGAAGAGGAGGCATAATATGGAAATTATTAATAAGGACTATGTGAAGTTTTTTCGACAGTCCTCCCCTTACATCCATGCTCACCGTGGCCGCACCTTTGTCATTATGCTGCCCGGTGAAGCTCTCGATGGAGACAACTTCTCCAATATCGTCAGCGATATTGCCCTGCTGAACAGCCTGGGCGTGCGCCTGGTTCTGGTATTCGGGGCACGGTCCCAAATCACCCAGCGCCTGAACGATCGCAAGATTACCTACACCTTTGAAAATGGTCTGCGGGTGACTGACAGAAAGGGGTTGTCTGTTGTTGTCGATGCTATTGGCAGCCTGCGGGTACGGATAGAAGCCCAGCTCTCTATGGGACTTGTGAATTCTCCCATGTACGGTTCCCGGATTCGGGTCATTAGCGGTAATTTTGTGACTGCCCGTCCTATTGGTGTTGTGAATGGCGTGGACTTCCAGCATACAGGCGAAGTGCGTCGTGTTGACCGTACAGGCATTAACCAGCAGCTGGACGACAACTACCTGGTACTATTACCCAGTATGGGTTACTCGCCGACTGGTGAAGTCTTTAACATTCCTGTGGAGGAAGTGGCAACCAAAACTGCCGTCGCCCTGAAGGCGGAAAAGCTGATTCTGTTCAGCTCTGCTGAAGGCCTGAAAGACCTGACCGGTGAACTGCTCCATACACTGCGCCCCTTCGAGGCTCGCGTGCATCTAACCGATGATATGTCTCTGGAAGACAAGCGTCTTCTGACTGCTGCACTGGACGCCTGTGATGGTGGTGTTCTGCGCAGCCATATTATCGGCCACCACAATGATGGCTCACTGCTTCAGGAAATGTTCACCCGCGATGGCCTGGGAACGCTGATCACTCGCGACATTGATGCTTATGAACAAATGCGTCAGGCTTCTGTGGAAGATGTAGGTGGTGTTCTCAATCTGATAAAACCACTTGAAGACCAGGGCGTGCTGGTGCGTCGTTCCCGCAAACAGCTTGAGCGGGATATAAACCGGTTCACTGTTATCGTGCGGGACGGCATGATCATTGGTTGTGCATCTCTCTACGCCTTCCCGGAAAACGAATCTGCAGAACTGGCCTGTCTGGTGATTCATCCAGACTACCGTCGTGGCAACCGGGGCGACTCCCTGCTGGAAGCTATTGAGAACCAGGCACGACAACAGGGACACCAGTCATTGTTTGTGCTGACGACACGTACCGCCCACTGGTTTATTGAGCGAGGCTTTGTCCCCTGCAAAATAAAGGATCTCCCTGAAGAAAGGCAGGCTGCTTATAGCCGTCCCAGAAATTCCAAGGTTTTTATTAAGAACATGTAAGCATATAATGACTGGAGAGTGGCTCTACGCTGACGCTTTGAATAAACGTCCATGATTACCTACAAATAATAGCCACTTTTTTAGTCTGTATCCGTATTTAAAGAACGTAGTGATCGTTGAGAGTTCTTAATCGATATCAGACTTATCTCAGAGGGGGTATAACCTTGAAAACTCTGTTATTTCTGATCTTGACAGCTATGCCTTTGATGCTTCCAATGACAGCCCATGCTGCAAAGGACGAGATTGGCACGCCTATTTTCCATATAGATGATAATCGCTGGTTTCAACTGAGATTCCATGATGATGGTCGTCCCGATACAGCTATTGATATTCAGCAACAACGAAATGAAAAGCAGGCCACAGAGAACGCAGAAGAAGATAACCGCCGTGATGCGCTGTATCCTGACGAACTAAAATTCATGAATGATCTGCGCCTGGAATATAAATTCCGCTTTAAATAAACAATACATTTCCATTTATAACTAAGAAGAAGAAGAAGAAGAAGAAGGAGGAGGAGTAGCTGTTTTTGGTGGTACCCCCTGCTCAACATCATCCAGAAGCTGTCTTTGCAACCATTCTCCACGAATAGTTTCCTGGTAAAACATACCGACAGCGCCACTTAACAGCTCCTGCAGCTGTTGTTCAAGATACTTCCGACGCACAATAATCACCGCCCTTTCTACAAGGTTGCTTTTACCTTCGATGATATTATATGCATTGGGTGCCATCTTCTCAGCGTCTTCAGCTATACGACGATGCTCTTTGCGCAGCTTGCCAAGAATCTTCACAAACTCCTGCACACCCGCCCGCCCTTCTCGGCGCAGGGCACGCCAGTCCTCAGAGCTTAATGGCTTTACTTCAGCATCAAAGGCCTTGTCATTACCATTGCTTTGATAACGGGTGCTGGCAATCTTCTTAACCCGTAAACGGTTGAGGCGGTTATTGATCATCTCGGCAGTACGACCACCAATAAATGAAATCACCCAGTACACACACATCGCAGCAGTAGGAACTGGCATCAGGTCGGCTTCCCTTGGCAACAAGCCTCTGAGCACCCACATGGTTCCCATTTTAAAGAGCTTGGCAGCATTCCAGATCACATTGGTATAGATAAAGTGTGCGACAGTTTTTACCGTATGTTTGGCAGCCGGAATAGTTTTGGATAATGCCCAGTTCAACTTACCCAGAGCCGCCGCTTCCCGACTCTCCTTCTGGGTCATTTTCTCCAGATCCTTACCGGTAACTTCTTCCAGTACCTTGAAAGCATCACGCAGAATACCGTCCGAAACCAGACGACCACGCTCATCTTTACCCACCAGCCCCCTCAACCAGCGACGCTGATCACCTTTTGCTATACGCAGGGCTCCTTCCGAACGGACCTTGTTAGCAGCAATACTAAATATTTCCGCCCGCTCTTTTTCAGAGATGACCAGTTCACCATCAGGACGCTTCTCATTAAAGGGTTGCCAAAGCACGCCGAACAAAGGTTCAAAAGCGTCCTCATAAACAGAGATATCAGAAACCAACTCCACCATAAGCCGGTCCACATCTTTCAGACTCTCACCTAGTTGATGAGACCGCAGCTGTTGAACCACCTGATGGCGACGAAACTTGATTTGTTCTTTGGCGCTCAGGTCAGAGCGGTCTCGCAGGGCATCAATACCTTTCATATCCCGTTTCAGGTTTGAAAACGAATTAAAAGCATCCAGCAATGACTTCTCTGAAGCCACATGTCCCAGACTGGAATACAACGTTTTTCGACGTTTCTGCTCATCGGGCTCGGCCAGCTGGCTGCCTCTGTCTTCCGGGTCTTTTGGTGAACCTGCAGGCTCAGCGGCGTCAAACATATCCACCTTGCGCCGATGCCATATGTTTTGCGCCACGCTCCAGGCCGACTCCACCCCCATAATGGCTGGAATGGTGAATACAGCTGCCAGCAGGTACATGCCACCAGCCAACCCTCCGGTCATAGTGCCGGTCACGATGGCAGCAGCAATTTTTGAGATACTTTCTGAGGCGATATGACCTTTGCTGCGAGCCGCCCATGCAACAAACTTGTGCATCATATCTTTGGTCAGACGAACAATATAGCGATTGTCCACCATCTGCTTGATAGTCCACAGCTCATCATCATTGCAGTTGTAATGAATATCTTCGCTGGGTGGCAATAGTGCAGGACGTTCAATGACAGTAATTTTGGTGCTCGATTCAGCAGCCGGGTCTTGCAGGGCGCCGACAAAGCGTTCTTCTGCTGTCAGGCCTGTCTCTTTGAGCAGCTGCATACTACGAGCCTGAGGAATACTGCCAGCTGTCTGGTCGAGATAGTTCACCAGCCCTAAGTAAGCACGAATAATCTCACCATGACTGTGATCATCAAATAGCCGCAGGTGACGCGCCAGCAGCTGAAACTTGCTGACGGGAATACTCTTCCCGACATCCACACCCATGCTTTCCAGTGCGGCAACCACACGTTCACGTGCCTTCTCCCGGCTTTCACCCTGCTTGCGCAGCTCCTGAATTAAGTAATCCCGCACGCCCTGTCGGGATGCACGCCCCTGCTCCAGCACCTTGCCAACACTGACTTCTTTCACACTCTCTGGCAGAGATTTAGCTGATGATTCACTCTTCTTTGGTACACTCGTAAAACGCGCCGGGCCGCCTTCCACTTTACTGACCTTGCGCTGCCCCTGCGCGACATGCCGGTCGATGCCGTTGCGCATTTCCATGAGGCTTTCGAGACCGATACACTCGTTCAGTTCAAGGAAGGCTTTTTCCTGCAGTTCATGGACAAC
The DNA here is from genome assembly GCA_965221135.1 of Sansalvadorimonas sp. Lineage (GTDB taxonomy): Bacteria > Pseudomonadota > Gammaproteobacteria > Pseudomonadales > Endozoicomonadaceae > Sansalvadorimonas. The sequence continues at coordinate 649,443 of CBDCRZ010000100.1, read as the reverse complement.
CTTCCATGCTTCGTCCTCATCCATACCGGCTTCATCCATCAACCGATCCAGATAGTGAGGCACAAGTACCCGATCCAGATACCCATTGGGCAGCTCATGGCCCGCTGCCACAAACTCCAGAGCCAGACGCTGAGGTGAAAGGTTAACCAGGTAATCCACCCTGTTAATAGTGTCGTTGTCTAAAGAACCACGCACAGTCTTCAGGCGGATGCGTCCGCGGGAACCATGATCAAGGGCACAGACTCCGGCCAGATCCATCGCCGCAGCAATACGAAACCCCAAGGGTGTGGATAACTCATCCACAGTACCGGGGTCACGGGGTTTTCCGGTCGCAGGGTCGGGAGGAAAATAGACTCGGGGAGTGGATGTCTGAACGGTCAGCTTATGAAAGCCGTCGACATAGGCGGTTAGAAGAGTCTGACCAAGGTTGTGCTTACCACGGACGAACGCAGAGATTTTACTGGCGATCTTGCTGATCAAACCAATACGGTGGCCCTGCCAGGAAGAGCTGGCAATATCCACTTTCCAGCCTTTTTTATTGCCGGAAATCCCTGTTATGCGGGCTGAGCGTTCAGTCAGTCTGTTGCGTTCATCAACACTGAAGATCTGCGCAAATTCAACCCAGTTGCCATCCGCTGGCGACCCTGTTCGAGGCACGTTTTGCTCTCTTTCTTATATCTGGTCTAAACGTGTCTAAAAGGGGTCGGAGTCATTTTTATTTAAGAGAAAAAGAAAAATGACTCCGACCCCTTTTAGACGCACGTCTTTCAGTATAAGAAAGGAAATCGTTACCTGCGATTCAACATCAAATAACTGTATTTCATACCATCATCCGTTTCGTGATCTTCCCGGGCTTCTTCCAGCCATTCACCATCAGTCAGCTCAGGGAAAAACGCATCACCTTCAAAGGAGTGAGCCACGCGGGTCAGGTACAGACGGTCTGCACGGGGCAGCGCCTGAAGGTAGATCTGTTCACCACCGATGATCATCAGCTCGGTGACACCATCAATCAGGGCAAGGCTTTCACCCAGCCGAATGGCTTCATCCAGATCACGTACTACACGGACACCTTCATGGTTCCACTCCGGGTCACGGGTCAGCACGATATTAGGGCGGCCCGGCAGGGGGCGACCCAGTGATTCAAAGGTTTTGCGCCCCATAACAATGGGCTTGCCCATAGTCGTAGCCTTGAAGTAGCGCAGGTCACCGGGCAGGTACCAGGGCAGCTTATTATTAATGCCGATGGCATTATTCTCAGCCACAGCCGCAATCATTGCGATTTTCATTATTCTTATTTGTCCTTTTCTGGCTGGAATACACTGACGTTCTTAAAGCCTTCATCCCGCAGGTGCATGGCGTGAAGCTGGCTCATCACACCCTTGTCGCAGTAGAGACGGTAGTTACGGCTGCGATCCAGCTCAGCAAACTTGCTCATCAACTGATAGAAAGGCATCACCACGATTTCGCGTCCTTCCATCTTCAGAGGCTTCAGCTCTTCTTCTGTTGGATGGCGGATATCAACAACCACATCATCCCTCTCCAGTTCATTCACCACCTCAACCTCTTCACGGCTCAGGTCGTCGGCAATAATATCGGCGATGGAGACAGAACGACGATTTTCAATGGCTGAATCCAGCACGCTGAAGTCAAAGAAGGACTCTTCCTTCTCAATCTTCTCCGGCTTGGCCTTGGTGGTGGGCTTTTTGGAGATAACCGCGCAGTATTCGGGAATGCTCTTGGCAAATTCTTCGGTGCCAATCTCTGCTGCGATCTTAATAATATCCAGCTTATCCATGGTGATCAGCGGACGCAGAGTCAGAGTATCTGTAACGGAATCAATCACCGACAGGTTGGTCAGAGTCTGGCTGGACACCTGTGCCACCGCTTCTCCGGTCACAATAGCCTGAATCTTCATCTGCTCAGCGATTTTGCTGGCCGAGCGCAGCATCATACGCTTGAGGATAACGCCCATCTGGCTGTTATCGATCTTGGTCAGAATCTCTTCCACAACCCCTTCAAAAGGTACGGTGACAAAGCGAACCCGGTGAGAAGTGCCGTAACGGCTCCACAGGTAATAAGCCACTTCCTTAACCGCCAGCTCGTGAGCATGGCCACCAAGGTTAAAAAAGCAGAAGTGAGTGTTCAGACCACGCTTCATAGTCAGAAAGCTGGATACCGTGGAATCAAAACCGCCAGAGATCAGCGACAGCACAGGGTCCTGAGTACCCAGAGGATAACCACCCAGACCTATATGGCGATCAGTGACCAGGAACCAGCGGTCATGTTTGATCTCAATCTCTACCTTTATATCCGGGTTCTTCAGCTTAACTCCAGCCGCCTCGGAGGCCATGTTCAGCTCACCACCAATAAAGCGCTCAACGTCACCAGAGTTAAACGGATGGCTGCCATTACGCTTCACCCGTACACAGAAAGTCTTGCCAGCCAGACGCTCCACATATTGCGGCTTCACAATAGCAAGCATCTCATCCAGAGATTCCAGAGGGTACTCAACTACCTCCAAAGCCTGGTGAATACCGGGTATACAGGTGAGTTTGTCGGCAATAGAAGCGATATCAGCCGGGTCTGTGACACTGGTTTCCACCTCAACCATGTCCCACTTGCCTACCACTTCAAGCGTTTCATCAACCGAGCGGCAGACCGTACGAATATTCCGGCGCAACTGTCGCACCAGTTGCTTACGAACCGGAGCACTCTTGATAGTGATCTCCGGGAACAGCTTGATAATAAATTTCATGAATAACGATACGATAAAATACTGAATTCCCCCATTATACAGAAGGTGGCCCCCCGAGCGGAGAAAACCCTGAAACCGTCTCAGTACTTCAACCTCAATGCTTCAAAATAGTCGCTGCCTCCTGGCATGCAATAATGTCAGCCAAAGCCACGTTCAGTATAACCCTCAGAGAATTCCTTCTCTGAGGGTTATACTGGTTTCACTGTCAACATTGGAAACCGGTCAATGTCCCTCTCAGTTCGGAGGCTAAAGCCATATGGGGAATCTGCTGCAAAACATCCAGGATCTCATCCCAGCAAGCGGTGCGTCGTCGCATATAAATAGTCACCAGTTGGTTAAGCGCTAAGGTGTCGCCCTGGCACAAGTACTGCTGTTGTATTTCATCGAGAACAATCGACTTGATTCCCAGTCGGAATCCCAATATTTTCCAATCGTATGCAACGATTTGAAGCGCCTGTTGAAGCTGCTCTTCTATCGGCCTGTTGGTGTAGAGGGGGTAGCTTTTGGGGCAAGCGGGACGGGGTGGGATGGGCAGGCCTGACTTCTTCAGATATCCAGTAAACGAATCCCAGACAAGTCCCCCCTCGATGCTCTGATCCATTATTACGGCAAACTTATGAGCACTCTCGTAGGAAGAACAATTCAAGTGTTTATAGCAAGTGTAAGCAAGAGACCAGGGAACCCTGAAAGCGTCAGCCAGTGTTTGCCATTTTTTCTCATAGTCGCCGGGGATATGCTGGTAAACAGTATGAATAGCGTTTGCCAGCTCTGTCTTGCTGAGTACCCTCCGCTCCATGAACTCTACTGCTGGCTTAGGCTGAACAGGGAGATTGTATTTCACCAGTAGCTGATCGGCCAGAACCTCATAGCCTTCTTTTTCAATGAGTCTGGCCAGCCCCTGAACAGTAAATGGGGTGCCTCTATCGCTCGGGTCGTGAAGAACGCCGGAGCCATCAACTAATAACAGATACAGGCTCTTCCGGATTTTATCTTCTGCAGTTACGCAGCTTATATCTTGGCGCATGCTCCTATGTTCTAAAAAGTGGTGCCGGGCCAGCATTGAGTAAGACAGATACTTGGCACTATTACCCATGGGAGCGAGAAACCGTGCCAGCAGCGGTATGTCATTTGGATGTATCTGTAAGTCTGTATTATTCGCTGTTGTAAGAGCCTGTTGTTCAACCTGTTGCAGGCAAGCAAGTCGGCTTTTACCATCTATAAGCTGTTGCTGCTCAGCAACAACCGTGCTTCCTGTGTCCTCTTCTGGCTCAAAGACCTGAGTTCGCAAATTTCCCAGCCCGTTCTTATCCAAGGCTTCAGCGACGGACTCCTGAGTTAGTTGGTTATTACTGGTTTCCCTGAGCAGCTCAAATGTTTCAATATTTTTTTGTCGCGGGCTGACTTGAGTAGCATTATTTATACCCTCCAGCCTTGTGGAAAAATTATTTAAATTCATCCGGTCAGCTTCGACGATACTTCCCCATACCATATAGGCGACATCATCCCGCTGTATACATAACAGTCGATCAGCCAACCGAGTCAGCTGGGGCTGAGTGAGAATACCTGCGGGGTTGTAAGAGGGCTCTGGATTCAAATTGGCACTTTGGAAGGAGACACTCAGGGATCTAATGCCCAGTTGAGCCGAGGCACCTGTTTGATCATTAGCACCGGGGGCTGGCGTTGTGTCCATGAATGAGTCATAAGAGCTTATATCCATTGGTAACATCCTTGTGCCGATTTCTGTATGAGTAGATATAGACAAAAGAGCAGGGCGAGCGTTTCCAGCTGAATGTTAGTTAAGCTAACAGTCTTGTTAGATTGACTAACAGTCTTGTTAGATTGGCTAACAGGGCATGTGTTTAGATCAGTTTCCCCTCGATTTATGGCCAGGTGTGGTTTCAGGCCATTCTCCAGGACTGGTGACATCCCGCGCCTCAACAGACAGACTACTGCAGTAGCTGTTTTGACTATCCATATAGAGTCGTTCTGAGACTTCAGGATACCCGTAACTGGCCAGCTGGCTAAAGCCCAGGGCTACCTGACTTCCCTTAAAGAACCCATAGCGGACCCGGCAAGCCATCATAAATATCTGGAAAGGTCACAGCTTTAATCTTAAGGCAGCATCTGAATAGCAAAGGGTGTAGACTTGTTTCGGTTTACCACTGGACGGCTGCCGTCGTTATCTTGTCGTCGCGGGGCAAGATAAATACATCAGCTGTTCAGGCATTCGATAGCAGGTAAATCAAGAATCTTGATATCGCACCATTGCGGTGCAATACGCAAGCTTTTTGGCACAGGGATGGTGCAAGAGTCTGAAAAGACAGTCTTAAAAAGTGAAAAAAACAAGTGGTGCACAGGCCGTGCATTGAGAAACAACATAGGACAGAGTGCTGTAGCCGATCTGGCACAGGCTTTGCTAAACAGCTTTTAGACAAAGCATGTAACAGGATGGTCTCCCGGCTTCTGCCCGCGTTGACCGGAACGAACTGACGACACCGCACATCCGGAACCAGGTGAGATTCGGAGCTCAGCGGTCGAGACAAACCCGAGGAATAGACAATAATGTCCAACAAGACTCTTTCCCTGATCAAAGAACACGACATCAAGTGGATCGACCTGCGTTTTACCGATACTCACGGTAAAGAGCAGCACGTATCCCTGCCTATCAGTGAAATCGACACCGAATTCTTTGAAATTGGCAAGATGTTCGACGGCTCTTCCATCTCCGGCTGGAAAGGCATCAACGAATCCGACATGATCATGATGCCGGACGACGAATCTGCCGTTGTTGACCCATTCACCGATGAAAACACCCTCAACCTGCGTTGCGACATTATTGAGCCTGCCACCATGCAGGGTTACGAGCGTGACCCACGTTCCGTTGCCAAGCGCGCTGAAGAGTACCTGAAGTCCACTGGTATCGGTGACACTGCTTTCTTTGGTCCAGAGCCAGAATTCTTCGTATTTGACGATGTGAAGTGGAAGGTCGACATTTCCGGCGCGTCTTACGAAATCAACTCTGAAGAAGCCGCCTGGGCTTCCAGCGAAAAGTTTGAAGGTGGCAACACTGGTCACCGCCCAGGTCTGAAAGGCGGTTATTTCCCAGTTCCTCCTGTTGACTCCCTGCACGACCTGCGTGCTGCCATGTGTGGCGCTACCGAAGCCATGGGCGTACCGGTAGAAGTTCATCACCACGAAGTTGGTACTGCTGGTCAGTGTGAAATCGGTACCCGTTTCAACACTCTGGTTCGCAAGGCTGACGAAACTCAGATCCTGAAGTACTGCGTGCACAACGTTGCTCACGCATACGGCAAGACTGCGACCTTTATGCCCAAGCCTCTGGTAGGCGACAACGGCAGCGGCATGCACGTTCACATGTCCATCTCCAAGAACGGTGAAAACCTGTTCGCTGGCGACGGCTATGCTGGCCTGAGCGAAACTGCTCTGTACTACATCGGTGGTGTTATCAAGCACGCTAAAGCTATCAACGCTTTCGCTAACGCTTCCACCAACGCCTACAAGCGTCTGGTTCCAGGTTTCGAAGCTCCTGTTATGCTGGCTTATTCTGCCCGTAACCGTTCCGCTTCTATCCGTATCCCTTACGTGAACACGCCTAAGGCGCGTCGCGTTGAAGTTCGCTTCCCTGATCCTACTGCTAACCCTTACCTGGCATTCTCTGCCCTGATGATGGCTGGCCTGGACGGCATCAAGAACAAGATCCACCCTGGCGATGCTGCCGATAAGGATCTGTATGACCTGCCTCCTGAAGAAGCTGCTGAAATCCCAACTGTTGCATCCAGCTTCGAAGAAGCTCTGGACGCTTTGGACGCAGACCGTGAATTCCTGACTGCCGGCGGTGTATTCACCGACGACATGATCGACGGTTACATCGAGCTGAAGCGCGATGAGTGCGTACGAGTTAGCCAGACTACTCACCCTGTTGAGTTTGATCTGTACTACTCTTGCTAAAAGCGTCTTGCTAAAAGCGTCTTGCTAAAAGCGTCTTGCTAAAAGCGTCTTGCTAAAAGCGTCGCTCTAAAGCAAATGGCTAAAAGCATGTTATACAACACCAGAAGGCTGCCCACGGGCAGCCTTCTTTTATGTTGGCGTTTTATATTTCCGGCTTGAGGTGTAACAATTCATACACCCGATGCCGTTCACTCTGTAACTCTTCAGGCAGGCTCTCAGCAATAAGCTCAGCAAGCCTCCCAGCCTTCTCACCATCTATGCCACTCGGCAAACGACAGTTGGTCCAGTACCCCGCCAATCCTGCAGTGACGCATAAATAGGTCGCCGTAAATTGATAGGCACGTGTCGTTGGGTGAACAGCATCCCAGAAGAAATACTCATCCGGGTTATCGCAAATCTCAATACCTTTCCCATCCATAATGGAAACACCATCACAGGAACAACCATCAATAGTCACATTGGTGCAGGCCCGGTCTGTATAACGGAACCCAAACTCTTCAGCATGCTTGTGACACAACTTCATTCCATCATGGCTATGTACAAACGTGATTTTTACATGGGGGTAAGCCTTCCCCAGCATGTCTTTAGCTTTCACAATTTTCTGGTTGTGTTTGTCCACCAGATTACGAATCACATCTTTCTCATCATCATCGGCAAAACAGGGGGTCAGTGTCAGATCGGGCAGCGTTCCCCAGCCAATATGGCGGGCACCCGCTGCCACCAGATTATCGATAGCCTCTATCTGGGTATCCACAATCATGTCTACATCCCAGAACCTGTTCTGATAATCATTAGATCCGGAGGCAATAACATAGAGGGTGTCTTCATCCAGCTGCCCCTGCCCTTTCCGTTTCTGCTCACGGATGTACCAGTCCACCATCTCTTCCATGCTCGGCAGTAACCACTTGCCATTACCTCTGGAGATGTGACTAAACGATTCAAGGCTGCTGCCATTTCGCACCAGGGAGGATATGAAACGACCGGATGAGACCGTCCAGCTGCCAGCAAAAGCGAGGTTGGTCATATCACCTGAGTCGATTCCCAGCATAGGCACAGCCATCTCTCCCGCCAGCAGCCCGTTACTGAAGCGCCCTCCGGCATAGCCCAGCGGTGGAAGCCTGTTAATAAACATTCCGACAGGTACCCGCTTCCAAAGGCGACTAAACAAGTCGTCATAGAACCAGGGTTTGCCCGGATCACCACTCAGGTAATGGATTAACTGCCGTGTGTTCTCGGTGTCCGACAGACTGTCCCCAAAAAGGACAACGCCCTTTAAACGAATACCTTCCGAAACATCTTCCTGCGCAGGATGAGGGTTCCCCTCAGCAGGAGCCTCCCCTTCAGCCCATACAGAAACACACCCGGCCCACAGCAGCCAAAACACCAGAAGCACAGCACCTGCACTCCCCCGATGCTTTAGCATGCCCCTATTATTCATTCGCGCTACCGGTAACATTAGCCAACCTCTCTCTATCCCATTACCATGGGAATACAGGATAGAAAAAGAATGAGAAATCATGATCACTATTCACAAAACAATTCAAAAACTGGCTCTGGCTCTGGCTCTGGCTATAGCGGCCTGTACTCTGGGGCTCATCATTGCACTGCCACTTCAGGCTCAGGTGTATCGCACCACCGACGCTGACGGCAATGTCACCTTCACAGATAACAAGCCGAAAGATGGCAGCGGTACAGAAGTCGAGATCAGCCCGACTGTCACAATACCGGCAACGCCTGTACGACCGCCCGCCCCTAAAACTACCAACGAGAGCAAAAACTCTCATAACACGTATAAGTCTGTTGAGATTACCTCCCCTGGTAATGACGATACCTTTCATAACGTGGAAAGCATCGAAGTCGTCGCCAGGAGCGTCCCTGCACCAAAGGCAGGGCACAAGTTCCAGCTAATATTCGACGGACAGATCAGGGAAACCAGCCCAACCCCAAGATTCACCGTAACGAATGTGGTGCGGGGCAGCCATACCTTAAAAGTTGATTTACTGGATGCCAATGACAAGGTTCTGAAGTCCGGCTCACCAATCACGATCCATGTTCACCGCGCAATCCAACCCAGACCTGCGCCCCTCCCCCAGAATTAAATCTCATACTCCCATCACACTCAAACCTGCGGCTAACTGGCCAGCCACAGGTTTGAGAGGGTCTGCTCCTTAAAAGCCCCCCCAAAAACCTATCGCACCATATTGGTGCATAGATATACCCTGTGTCACACTCGTTTTTTAAAGTCATCGCCGCTACCCGTCAGAATCCGTGGTGGCCGCAGGCTAACAGCCCTCTCACAACACTGGTTTGCTTTTTGCATTGAGTAAATACACGAGGGGAACACTGAATAATCACAGGACAGTGTGGAATGTCTGCCAACGGGATAAATATGCAGGAACAAATTCTCGAAAACCTGACCACGGCTGTACTGGTTTTCGACAGCAACCTGAAGGTGCAGTCCATCAATCCGGCGGCCGAAGCGGCTCTGGCCATCAGTGACCGGCGAGTGCACGGTCTCCATGTTGAAGACCTTTTCTACGAGAGCCCATCCTCTGTGAATGACTTCAAGCAGTCTATGGCAACCGGAAATGGTTATAACAAACGGGAAGCGCAGCTGTTCCTGCCCAACGGCCATACCCTGACGGCAGATTATGCCGTCACCCCACTGACCTCCGGACCTGAGACCTGCCTTCTGCTAGAGCTGCAGTCCCGAGACAGACTGCTGCGTATTCGTAATGAAGAGCGTATTAAAGCCAAGCAGGAAACCGCACGGGTTCTGGTGCGCGGACTGGCCCATGAGATAAAGAATCCCCTGGGGGGCATTCGAGGTGCTGCACAGCTTTTATCCCGTGAATTGCCAAGTCCTGACCTGCTGGACTACACCAATGTCATTATTGAAGAGGCCGATCGCCTTCGTAATCTCGTAGATCGTATGCTGGGGCCTATTCGCCCACCAGCGATGGAACCAATCAATATCCATGAAATTCTGGAGCGGATCTGTAACCTGATTACCGCCGAGACCAATAGTGAGCTGACTATCGAGCGGGATTACGACCCCAGCATCCCCCTGATGAATGTCGATGCCGAACAACTGATTCAGGCCACATTAAATATTGTTCGTAATGCCATGCAGGCAATTGGTCAGGCAATGCCTCTCAGTGAAGGACATCTTGCCCTGCGCACTCGAATCCTTCGACAGTTCACCATTGGCAGCACTCGCCACAAGATTATCTGCCGGGTCGATATTGAAGATAACGGGCCGGGCATACCCAAAGATATGCAGGAGAATATTTTTTACCCTATGGTCAGCGGCCGTGCAGATGGTTCCGGCCTGGGGCTTTCAATTGCCCAATCTATTCTCAGTCAGCACAACGGAATTGTTGCCTGCGAGTCCAGCCCCGGTCAGACCCGTTTTTCACTCTTCATTCCGTTTGAACAAGACAGCGACAAGACATTTGGAACAAACAGTCCCCTCGACATTCACGGGGCATTTGATTCTCAGGATATGAAGAACAATAATTCCAGGAGCATGACCCCATGAGCAAAGACCCAATGGCAGGAAACGGCCCGACCCATGGCCATGTCTGGATTATTGATGATGACCGCTCCATCCGCTGGGTGCTTGAGCGGGCATTGAGCCAGGCTGAGATTCAGACCACCAGTTTTGAAAGTGCCGATGCCGTGCTGGCACAGATTGGCAGCCAGCAGCCCGACGCTATTATCAGCGATGTGCGCATGCCCGGTACCGATGGCCTGACTCTGCTGAAATCCCTCAATGAGGAATACCCGGAGATTCCGGTCATTATTATGACTGCTCACTCCGACCTGGACAGTGCAGTAGCCTCCTACCAGGGCGGTGCCTTTGAATACCTGCCCAAGCCTTTTGATATGGATGAAGCGGTTGCACTGGTGCAGCGCGCACTGACCCACGCAAAAGAGCAGCAGCAGTCTTCTCAAACTGAACCGGAACCCGAACCTTCACCAACACCCGAAATTATTGGTGAAGCTCCGGCCATGCAGGAAGTCTTCCGGGCAATTGGTCGACTGTCTCACTCTAATATCACCGTATTAATTAATGGCGAATCGGGCACAGGTAAAGAGCTGGTTGCCCATGCTCTGCACCGACACAGCCCGCGTGCTTCCAGCCCGTTTATTCCACTGAATATGGCAGCTATTCCCAAAGACCTGATTGAGTCCGAACTCTTCGGGCATGAGAAAGGTGCCTTCACCGGAGCCAATCAACAGCGACGCGGCCGCTTTGAACAGGCCAATGGCGGTACGCTGTTCCTTGATGAAATTGGCGATATGCCTGCAGATACCCAGACCCGCCTGTTAAGGGTTTTGGCTGATGGTGAGTTTTATCGAGTCGGTGGTCACATACCGGTATCTGTTGATGTGCGTATTATTGCGGCCACACACCAGGACCTGGAAACCCTTGTACAGGAAGGCAAGTTCCGGGAAGACCTGTTCCACCGCCTGAATGTTATTCGTGTACACCTGCCACGACTGGCCGACCGCCAGGAAGATATTCCCCTGCTGGCCCGCCACTTCCTCGACCGTGCCGCCCAGGAACTGGATGTTGAACCCAAGGCACTGCACCCGGACACCATTGAGTATATGAGCAACCTCGACTGGCCCGGCAATGTTCGCCAAATGGAGAACACCTGTCGTTGGTTAACGGTTATGGCCTCTGGCCGTGAAGTGTTAATTGCCGATATGCCACCGGAACTGCTGGATCAACAGGCAGAACCCAATATCGGTAACAACTGGGAAACCGCACTGAAGAACTGGGCCGACCAGCAACTCACTCAAGGTACAACATCACTGCTTGATCAGGTCGTACCAGCCTTCGAGCGGATTATGATTGAGGTCGCCCTCAAACATACCTGTGGTCGTCGTCGTGATGCAGCCGACCTGCTGGGCTGGGGACGCAATACCCTGACCCGCAAGATCAAGGAGCTGAATATGGACGCGGAACAGCAGGAAGCGCCGGTTCAGGAACAATCCGAACGTACAGTTGTTCACAGTGAAACCTTTTCCACTGACACCGCCGTTTAAACATCTCTCGTCGGCAGGGTCATTTTTGGCTCTGCCTATTCCCCCAAACAAACATTACTCCAGAGACTAAACTGCCCGCGTCTGTTCAAAGCAATGCAGGGCATCGTAATGGAGCGCTCAGATTTTTTTTCACCACAGAGGTCACAAAGAACACAGAGAAAGTGCAAAAGCCTTTTAACTAATAGCTTTTGTTTTTTATTAAATAGCTCTTCTCTGTGGCCTCTGTGCCCTCTGTGGTTAAAGGCTTTTATTCCCAGGCCAGCCCTTGGCAAAACCATTCTTTCAACCCTGCTCTGCCTGATGACAGCTCCATCAATAAAGGCCAGTATGACTGTCGATAAAATGGTGCTGTATTTTAACCCCGGTGAACTGCCCCGGCAGGATGTCACCATCACCAACCCCGATGATGAAATCCTCTACCTTGAAACAGAAATCCTTAAAGTTGAAAACCCCGGCACACCTGATGAGAAAGATGTAAAAATAGACAACCCTGACCAGATGAAGCTACTGGTTACACCACAGAAAGCTGTGCTGCCCAGCAATACCTTTCAAGTCTTGCGGTTAATTAATCTTGAGCCCCCAAAAGACGTCGAGCAAGTCTATCGGGTGACCTTTCGTCCTGTGGTCGGTGAGGTGAAAGCCAGCAGTACTGCAATAAAAATTCTTATTGCTTATCAGGCACTGGTTTTTGTTCGCCCTGAAAAACCTGCATTTCATCTTGAGCCCAGACAAACCGGCGCAAAACTGACCCTGACCAACACCGGCAATATACACACCCAGCTACGTAACAGTCGTTTCTGTACACCTTCAGCCAAGGGCAAACAGGACTGCACCGAGACCACATTGTCAGGAAGGATTTACCCGGGACAAAGCAAGGAGCTCACCCTTCCCCTACGCGCTATCAAGTCCGGTGGTACTCTGCATTATGGCTGCTTTGATGGATCGATAGAAACACCAACCCAAATAGATATCCCCGCCTGGCACACTCAACCCGTGGCAGGGAAAAAAAACCACCCCTCAACTGGCCCGAACGGTAATGGTTAATACATCGGTATAGGTATCAGCAGGAACAGAGTGGAGTTCCCTGTTTGAGATCTCCACTCTCATAATCATATTGTCCAGACCTCTGCAGTCTATGGCCGGGTCCCCATGATAATGACCTCTCAACCGCCCAACCTTTTTCGTTCTTTGCCATCTTGTGGTTTGTTGTCGAAGGCTTATCCAGTAATGCAAATTATGGCCTGACTCACTACGAAGCATTAACCAGCCATTGTCAGGGTCAGCATGCTGGGAATCAAATGAAATATTAAAGTAAGAACCGCTGCTGGCAAACACGCAAAAATTTGAATTTTTCCATAACCAGCGCACCTGAGCATCACTGTAAGGAATAGTCACATCCTTAAGCCGACTAATCCTTACCGTATGGGGAATAATTATATTCACCTGAACATAAATACTATCAAACCGTTGCGTGCCTGACAGGGCTCTCCCTGAGATCCAGAAATCAAAAAGATGCTGCCCGGAAGACAGCTTTAATAAAGCCTCCCGACGGAACTCAAGTCGCAGTTCACCAACAGCAGGACCATCGCTTTTAGTAATCGGAGGAGCAGTCCAGAGACCGGGATTAAAGGTTATCGTCTTCCCCCCCTGCCGCCATTGCACACTGGCCAGCATTTCTTTCAAACGAGTGGCAATATAGCTGACAGTGGGGGTATCAATATCTGTGGGTGCCGTAGGTCGCCCGTCTGACAGCGCAATGACATATTGCGTACCATTGCCACGATTACCAGTACTGAAACGAACAGGGATCTTTAACAGGATATTTCCCGTTCCCGGCGTCCAGTTCAGTTTTGGAGGATCGGCTGACTGAAATTTAAAATAGGCATTTGCCGGGCAAGTGTACAGCCCTCCTGCCGTGAGCAGGATAAAAACATAAACCGACCTGAGCATAGTCATTGTTTTTTATCACCGGACGCCAGAGCACTCGAACATGAGAAATTGACACAGGCAGGAAAAGACACACCTTTAAGCGACCTGAGCTTCCTGCAAATCAACAGTTGCATGAGTGTCAGCGTTTTACACTGGTATTTAACCAACGAAGACACAGGCTCAGGAGGCATTTGTTTAAGGGGTGTTTTCTTAATGGGGATGTTTTTTTGCACAGCATTTTCAGGCGCAGCAACGGGAGGAATCAGTGCTACAACTGTAGTACCCATATTGTCGATTTCCCCTTTAGATTTTTCCGGGGAAAGGGCTGATTTACCAATAGGAACAATAACCTCATCCGTGGTGCCCTTCAGCTTAAGAGTCTGGCTATCCACACTGACATCCAACTGATAAAGCCCCAGATCATCTGTCACCGTTCTGGCATTACCCGCAGTCACTGCAATGCCCTTCAAGGGTTTGCCAGTACTATCCAGAAGGCGTCCGTAAACAAGCCGTATCCGCTTAACTGTAAAACTCTGCAGGCTGATGTTGCCCGGGTACAGAGTAATTTCACGCTCAACATTCGCAGCAGAACTGTCGTATAAATCTGCATCCGCCGGGCGCACTGTAACCCTGTATGTTGAGAAGGGAGCCAAAGGGATCACCGTTGCCCTGGAACCTCGCGTATACCCCCGGCGCTGACCGTCCACCAGCACATTAAAGACACTGTCCTTTCTGACACCATCCATCTGAACAACTAATGCACTGCGTCCAAATTGTTCACCTCCCATAGCAAAACGACCGGACGACCATGTAAGACTGGTTGAGGCACTGGCAGACCAGGCTGTTGAGTGACTCTTTAAACGAAGCTGATCATTCGATAGAAGACTAAAACCCTGATCTGATGACTGATAGCGTCCATGGTCAATGCCCAGATAAAGCTCCGCCATACGGGAGTAATAATTCAGCTCTCCCCCCAGTTGCTGCTCATCTTTCGATGCCTCTGCCCAGAACATTGCACGATAGCTTTCCGGATGATTCTCCAGATCGCGCTCAAATACATGCCCTGAATCAAGTCCATCATTCTGATAGGAAAAGCTGTAACGAAGTGCTCCCTCTGTGTCCCAGGATCTGGCATCATCACGCCTGCCTCGATAGCGTGCCCCAACGGAGTGATTCAATCCGCGCATATTGTGACGCAGGGACACTCCCGCCAGAATCTGTCGATCACGACCGTACTTTCCCGCCTCAAAATGCCCTTCAAGTTCATAGACGTTGTCCTGAAAAAAAATACGTTGATAACTCAACGTATGAATAGCCGGGTTTTTGAGCGTTACACTTCTTGCTTGACTGGAAGCAAGCGGCTCTATAACTCTCTCGGTAGTGTATTTGTGATAGCGGTACTGGAAATTGCCCTGAAAGAGACTTCGTGAGACTGACGCATACTCGCTACTGTTGTTCTGACCATACAAAACCGGATCTGCAGAAACGGCCTTCTTTAAATGCAATCGACGATAACCCATAGAGAACAACCACCCCTGCCATCGAGATTGAACATCAATGCTGATACCCAGATCCTTATGGTCACTGACAAACAGTGAAGGGGTAAAATCCAAAAGATGACCTGCATATTGCAATCTTGCTTCTGCAATGGCGGCTTTCCGGGTTGCAGCGAGAGATATTCCACCACCCAGCACATCAGCAAGCCGGCAGCTTACGCCACCACGCACCAGCCAGTTATCCTGAACCTTCGGCAAGGTATGCAGTCTTTGATAATCCAGCACTCTCCCGGCTTCAGCAAACCAGAGTGGGGTTCCAAGAGGGGGAAGCCCCGGCTGACTGACAAAAAAACGAGTCTCTACACTGATGAGCTGCCCCCCTTCACCCAGCACACGAATCAGCAGGTTGTAACTCCCCTGCGGAAAACTTCCAGGGGGGAGTAAATGACTCCCTGCATCAAGAAGCCAGGAGTTAAGAAGCACACCATCACGAAACACTTCCACTTTCCCCCTGACAGGAAGAAAGACATCAAGCGGCGTTGTTCGCCCTATATCCAAATCGAGGCGCGTATTTTCTGAAATACCGGCATGCACACCCAGAATGGGGCGGTCAGGTGAAAATGAGAAACCAAAACCTGATGTGGATATATAACCCGCACGCACATCGGTACCCTGAAAGTCACGTTCTGCAAACAGAGAAGAGATTCGGCTGCCCTTTCCCCTGGCAATATTCCAGTCTGATTCCAGTGACAACTCTTTACGGCCAATCAGTGTATTAGCGTACAACACGTCCCTGTTACGGTTTTCAGAATTGTTGCCTCCAAACTGGCCAGAAGAGACAAAGTTTAAGGTTTGCAATACGCCGGTATTGAATGTTGTTGCTGGAGGAAGGTTCTTTTTTGATCGATCACCACGGTTTTCCAGATAGTCCGGAGCAACAAAAACCGTTGCCTGAAAGCGGCGAGAGTCAAAAATAACCCCGGCAATATCTGGCTGCAGTACACCACAAAGATCTGTTTCACCAGGCATGCAAAGTAAATGGCTGTTGGTCGACAAACGTCCCGTTAAAGCCGCTGTTACCAGCACCCTGTCTTTAATCAGTGGTAGCTGCTCTACCAGTTGTTCCGGGTCAGAGAAACGAATAGTGTCAGGAGAAATAACCGCCATGGTCGACATGAAATGGCGATGCCCGTAGTACACATCCACCATGGTTCGCATTGGTTGCGTTAAAACTTCAAACCCTCGAGGAGGATCTGTGGCCACATAAAAGGGGTCACTCCCAAGGGTCAGGGAACATAAGACGAGCATAGCGAGCAGGAGGCATAGTTCCCTGTCACCTTTCCCCAACAAAACCAAAATGAGTTTATTGCGTAGTGTTAGAAACTGTCAACAGAAGGGTATCGAAGTAGAACCCTTGTTCAGCAGCTTTGAATTCGTCTTTATTTATTGTCACAACGGCTTTCACATTTTTATCGGTACAGGATTGAGTAACAACTGGCCCACTGCCAGAAAGTGTTAGCTCTTTAGAATCCCCATAGTTCGAGAATATCTTGGAACTTTTGTCTCCTACTAAACCAATTTTCACTTCATACCCGATTGTTTTCGACTCTTTTTTTAGCTTTAGAGAACCTGTTGCGGGACTTGAAGTCGCGGCATCAAGCTGTAAACGAACGATAGGATCAGCGCGATTTGTATAAATGCAAAAGTCCATCTCTTTTACCAGAATCGTTGTGCCTGCTGAGATATTATCGCCAAAATCAATATTACTGAAACCCCAAACCCTAATGGTCGGAACAATATTCATACAAATTTGAAAAATGCCTGAGGACTGTGCTCCCAGAGTGCAATTATGCGAGGCACTTGCACAGTTTGCTAAATCACAAACCGACCATACTGCAGAGGGAAGAGTTAATGCACAAACAACAGCACCGCCCCTGATCCACCCCCCTAAAGTTCTGCCGGAAGGCCGATTACCAAACGCCAAACCTGAGTGTGAGTAGGCAATAGTTCTGCTCATCTTAATGATCCCGCTCCTGTTTTATACGCCCCTGCCCGCTCCTGTTTTATACGCCCCTGGATGTACCCACTCAGGAGACGACCAGTACGGCTAAAAAGGGTAGTTAACAATAAGAAAATCAGCCGCATTTTTTATAAAAAAGCTGTGCCTGGTTAGATACTATGGATAGGCAGGGCAGGATAAACCAAGCATAGTTTAACGGACGGATAAAGCGACGCTGGACTCATATGAACCACTGGTAAGCCCAGCTAAAAAGGAGCAAGTGTCAGCGTAATAACATCGGAGTAATACCCTGGTGGATAATTGGCTGAGCCCTTCGTTAAACGAACCTGAAACCGGACATTACTCTGACCATCACAGGCATTTGCAGGATTCCCGCCAAGATGCGCAAGGTTCAGTGGATGACCAGGGCTTAGAATCTGCCAGCTGGAATCAGGGTCAGTGACTTTTACCGCCAGTTCAAAAGGTATCTTATGGCCGTGCTGATCCTGCAAGCTCATACCATGAGAACTGGACATGGACAGTCTGGCGCGGCCCGATGAACTGTAGGCACAGGATGTCATTTCTTTTTTTTGCGGCGACTGACTGGCAGTGAGTTCAATATTCTGAAGCCCCCAGATACGTACTCTCTCTTTGGGTGCCACAGTGATATTGATACGGCCTGAAGAAGACGTGTCTTGAAGGCACTCTCCCGGCAAACAGGCCGCAACAGCACATTCAAACAAGAAAGCAGAAGCCACTAAAAATAGCCGCGAAAGGATAGCCCGCCTTGTGATCATCAGCGCAATACCTTCTTTTGAGCCGCATGCTAACAAATATGCCTATAATCCTAGCCACTTAATCCTGAACTGCCTGATAAGCTGTCTGGTACCTGCCCAAAGAAAACCCTTTCATGCAGAAGCGGTCCCGCAAAGAGAAAGGCATAAGAAACTGCAATCTGGTTCGGGAGACTGCAGCAGCATTTTTCAATGCAAACCACTCAAATACCAATTAACGCAGCATCATTCAATAATTGATGGTGCTTGCCGATGAGGCCTGAATCACATAATCTGGACAAGCAAAGAAATATAATAAAAGACTACGGCAGACGTACAGGCCATTAAGGTTTGGTTATTTTAAACAACCATAATCAAACCTCAGCTGCCTGGATCTGGACGTATACCCATAAAAATAATAAGTATAAAGGACGTGGGCTATGGTTTACTCCCTTCGAAAAATCCTGATTGGACTGATCACACTCTTTGTCATTTCTACAGGACTCACCAGCACAGCCTATGGTGAAGCCACTTTCCTGAGTGGCGTTGGTGTCTACAAGGAACTCTCTGAAGAATACTACTACGGTGCAGTCTATTCCGATTTTGATGGTGCTGATGCCGACACTCTTCTATCCAGCGTCACTGAAAAAAAACTGGTGCTTCGCATTGCCGCGTCGCACATTACTCCCCGCCGCTTTTATAAGCTCTGGAGTCAGGCGCTTGCAATTAACAACTCCATCGAAGACATACAAAAGTATGACAGCGAGATGGTCGCTTTCGCCACAGTCACCCGTGGTCGCCTAAAGCGAGGTGACGAAATCATTATTGAGACCACCGATAACGATTTTCTGGTAACAATTAATGGCGTTGAAGCCCTGCGACATGACCAGCCCGGTTTTATCAATGTACTGCTCAATGGCTGGATTGGCCCTCACCCACCACTGCAGTCATTCAAGAGAGATGTTCTTGGTCAATCTGCAGATCAGACCTTTACTCATCTGGCTGAATTCGACGCTCTCAAACCCCAGGAAGACCGTATTGCTCTGATTCAAGACTGGTACGCTCCAATAGAAGCAGAACTGACAGAAACAACAGAAGCTGCGGCACTGGCAACGACAGAGGGCGCAGAGGCTTCGGTATCTGCCAGCGCCCTCAATCAAACCGAAACCTCTCAAGAAAATACGAATACAGCGACTGAAGACAAACAGACGCAGGAGCAATTAGCCCAACAAGCTGCAGAGGCCGCAAAAGCTAAAGAGGAAGCCCATGCAGCACGTCGGGTCGCATTACAGCAACTCATTAAAGAACGGGAACGCCTCAGAGGCATTCAGGTGGAAACCAGCAAGTATATGCGTCGCCTTGTTGCGCATGCCAACCTGTACACCGTGTACCCAAAACGCGCGATTAAGCGTAATCGCCAGGGCGAAGTGCTTGTTAAAATCCAGCTCAATAGTAAGGGCGAAGTGGTAGATTCATTCCTGATAGAAGAAGCTCGTTATAGCGAACTCAATAAAGCTGCCCTGAAAGCTGTCAAGAAGGCTCAGCCTTTCCCTCAAATGCCGGAAGCTATGGATAGTGAAACTTTTGAAATCTCTATTCCGTTCCGTTTTGCTCTGATTCAGGAGCAGAGTTCCAGTTCCTGGCGGTAAACCTCACCCAGGATACTACTAAGCCCCGAAGTGCTTGTAGAGCTCTTCGGGGCTTTTTTATTAAAGCCTGCCGATATGACCGCACCTCAGTAATGTCACCTTTGGCCTGCATCATCACATCCTCGAACTCTTGCTAAAACGCTTTCTAAGACTCTTTCAAGCCTGCACACGACAGAATACTGATCAGCTCTAAGGTACGACATCCTGTACGGGCATACTCTTCGACGGATGCACTCATTGCACAAGAGTTCTTCAGCCCTGGTTTAAGTATGCAAAAAGAAACCCCGCTGACAGTGGCTGTCAGCGGGGTTTCTTTTAAGGGCAACGGTTAAAAAAACCGCCAGCTCTTATGTCCAGCTACAACTTAACGACCAGATCTGCGCAGAGCACCTGGAGTAAAGTCACGGCTACGGGCACTGACAGTGAAGTCCAGAGGCCTGGACTCTTCGTTGATCAGACCATCGACCAGGTAACGGCGAGACGTCAGGTCATACAGCGTGGTCACAGAGTAGTAAGTCATCTGAGGGTTGCTGTAGTAAACCGTATGGCCTTCGCCAACACGCCAGAGGTCGCCACGGTTGTCGTAGTGATCCGCCAGAACGATCTGCCAGGAGTCTTCATCCACATACAGGGTACGCTTACCGTACACATGACGGGAACCCTCTTTCACAGTCGCTTCCACAACCCACACACGGTGCAGCTCGTAGCGGGTCTGGTCCTGATCGATATGGTTCTTATTGAGGAAGTCCTTGTATTTCAGGTCACGGGAGGCAATCTGGTAGCTGTTGTAAGGCACCAGCATTTCCTTCTTGCCGACAAGTTTCCAGTCGTAGCGGTCAGGAGCACCGTTGAAGATATCAACGTTGTCAGAGGTACGCATACCTTCAGCTGCGAACGCTGGTCCGTCATAGGCGATAGTCGGCGCACGACGTACGCGACGCTGGCCTGCGTTGTAGCTCCATGCACGACGAGGCTCTTTCACCTGATCCAGTGGTTCGTGAACCAGCAGAACGTTACCTGTCATACGGGCAGGTGCCAGTACTTTACGGGTAAAGTAGAACAGGATGTTGTCGGTATCAGCCTTGTCGGAGTCAACCATGTAGTCGGCAAACACCAGCTGATCCTGGAAGCGTACCAGAGTGAAATTACCGTTGGCCTGCACAGGCGCCGCCGCCGTTACAGACTGCAGAGAACCACCCTTGTAGCGGTTCATATGGTTCCAGTAGACCTCAACGCCACTCTGTGGAATGGGGAAAGGCACACTGCCGACCATGCCGGACACACCGTTACCATCATTTTCCAGAGTCGCGCCGGTGGCATCTTTCTTCGCACGATCATAAATAAACTGTGGATAAGCCGATGCACGACGACTTTTATACACAGGCAGTTTATAAGTGTCAGGGAAGTCCTTCAGCAGACGCTTCTGACCTTCGCTCAACTGTTCAGCATACTTGCCCATATTCTGGGCAGTAATTGTGTACAGCGGCTTGTCATTCTTAAAGGGATTGATCAGGAAACCTTCCGCATCCTGAGTAACAACGCCTTTGCCATTCCAGGCAGGAATTGTGCCTGCTGCGTTACCAGCCTTCTCTGCGCCTACAGGCGTCAGGCTTTTACCCAGCTTCGCAGCCTTCTCAGGGGAAACGCCTGCCAGAGCAAAGGTGCTGCTGACAGTTAAAGCAATGGCGGCAGCCAGTTGTGTTCTTATTTTCATTATCACGACTCCCTTAGAAACTCATACCGAGGCTGACAGAAGCAAAATCCCGGTCTTTGGCAGTGTTGTATTTTCCGCCCCAGAACTTGGTGGCAGACACGCTGGCGGTGTACTTGTTCAGGTATTCGGCATTCAGAGCCAGGTTCAGCGCCTGACGGTCTTCCAGGAAGGTGCCTGTTGCAGAATTACCATCAACATCATGAGAGTACACAGCTTGTGGTGAAAGGTTTACACCAGCAAAAGCATTAGGGTAATTCAGTTTTCCGAGGATTCTATAGCCCCAGGAATTCGACGTTACGAAACCATCTTTAGTACAAACACTAGTAGGGCTTGCTGAACAACCAGTTCTCTCACCAACACCATAGGTAAATGCTCGCCCATATCGATGCTCATCCAGAGAAGGCAGATTGCCAACGTGTGAATAACCGACTTCACCCAACAAGGTTAAACGGCTGGCGCCCATAACCTGTTCAATAAATCGAACAACTGTCACCTGAGCTTGAGCTACCTCCAGACGATCATAGCCATGAACCTTTCCACCAAGCCCTGCAGCTGCAGCACGATCTTTCTTTTCATGCCTGCTTACCTCCTGAAAAGAGCCAATCAAGTTCTCAACGGAGTTAACCTGTACAGGTTGATTAGGACGATAACTAATTTCACCAGACACAGAATAATCACTAACTTGCGTCGCAAAACTCAAACCATAAAGGCGAATATCCTCGGGGTACTCTAGAAAGTAAGAGCCCGCAAAACCTGCAGGTTTATAGCCCCTCCGGCAGCTATACCACTCAAGATAGGTGTTCTACTGTGATAATTCATAAAGTAGGCACCAAACTCAGTGTTATTCAACTGACGAGCATAGTAACGGGCAGAAAAACCAAATTGACCACTGTCTTTAGCCTCTTCATCTTTCAGTCGTAACAATCTGCCAACGGGAGATGAACCTGGTTGCTTTGATGCAGCCTCATCTGAGTAATGCAGGGTTATTTCCTCCAATGGTCGCATAGTTACAGCCACCACCAACAAGGTCACCACCAGCAAAAAAAGGTACCGCAACCATCAAGTACGGTCTTTTCCCACTCCAGCTGGTAGAAAGCTTCCAGACTTAAGTTATCAGTAACAGCAAGGTTTCCGTACACCATATTAACCGGTAGCAAACCTTCTTTAACTTCGGCACCCGGGCGACGGAACGCATTAACATCAACAGGATTTACGACGTTAATGCCGTTACGAATAAAGGTACTTTCACCCCAACTAACAACCTGACGGCCTAAACGAAGATCAAGAAACTTGTCGCCAATCTCAAAGGCGCCATAAACATACGCATCCAAAAGTTCAACACCAGAGAACTTTGCCTGATCATCAAAATCAGAATCATCCAGTCTCTTGGAAGTACGCGATGAGCCATAGTTTGTTGGGCCATGACCGTGATCAACATCACCTTTTTTCAGGCGATAGTCATACCAGTACTTACCGCGAACGAAAGCGCCGTAATTCCGGTAATTAAGATTCAGCTCATGAATCCCTTTGAAAATCTGAGAGAAGGCATCGCCTTTTTTAAAGTTCTGCTTACCATCATCACTGGCACTACTGTAGCCAGAGCCGCCATTGGATAGTGCAATTGTCTTTTGGCTTGGATCTTCCAGACTCCAGCTGGAACCAATAGAGAGTTGAGAGTTAAAAGTACCTTCAATTTCACCATGACTGAAGTCGATGGCTCCAGCCTGTTGGGCAACAGCGAGCGATACTGCTCCGGCCAACAGCAAAGGGCGAAACCCCATGCGCTTGGAGGGATGTGTGTGAGGGTGAGACATGCTTTCCCCTTTATTCTTATTTTTATTCTTATTTGTATTATTTTGCACACTTACGCGCGCTGTACATATCATCTACAGGATATGGGTTTCCGTCAAACTCTATTTATAATAAAGAAAATCACTCTTTCTCCCTATTTTTTAAGACTTAAACAATTTTGGAATGATGCCGTGTTTTTTTGACCTGACCGGTGAACCAATTCACACTACGCTCTCTTTCAGCTCTTTATTTTCGACTCTGACTTTTCGACAGGCCTGCATGTTCCATATAGCCCTCTATGAACCCCGCATTGCTGCCAACACCGGCAACCTTATCCGTCTGGTTGCCAACAACGGCTGCCAGCTGCATTTGATTGAACCTCTGGGGTTTGATCTTGAAGAGAAAAAGCTGCGCCGAGCAGGGCTGGACTACCACGATCTGGCCCGGGTAACCGTTCATAAAAACTATGAAGAGTTCGCTAAGGCTGTTGATGGCAGCCGAATCCTGGCCTGCACCACCAAAGGCAGCCGACCCCATGATCAACTGGCCTATCAAGAAGGTGATGTGCTGCTTTTTGGTTCCGAAACCAGCGGCCTGCCTGATGATCTTCGCAACAGTTTTCCCGAAGAACACCGGCTTCGTATTCCCATGCTGGAAACCAGCCGCAGCCTGAATCTCTCTAATGCGGTCGCTATTGTCAGTTACGAAGCCTGGCGGCAGACAGGCTTCAAAGGCGGGCTTTAAAACATACTCTACACTTAATCGTGGGCTGCACTTCACAGAGAAACTCTTAAGAGGTGCACATTATTCAAGGATGAATACCACGGTGCACCGATGCGTGAGCTGCTTGCTTTTTCTCTGTTACTTCTTTGTTTCCCTCTAATCGCCAGTACACAGGGCTCTCTTGGAAAAACCTCCTCGGGTTCTTTCTCGATTACCTTAGTGATTCCGCCCCGTATTACCCCCCGGGAAATACCAGAGTCCCTCCAGTTAGCGCCCACGTCTAAGGAGTCAGCAACTCATCTCTGTGTTACCGGAACAGGCATTAACCAATACTCAACATCAGTACTCCCCCCCCGTATTCCCAGCGAAAGACCGGCAACAGTCCCCTTATTAAACCGCGCCGACGGGCAAATAATCTCTTTAAACGAAGCTCCTAAATCTTACACGTCACATAACCCTTCAGACTGCCCAAGAGAGTTCCTTTCCCTGCCTTCTTCAACCCCTGTGGTTGAACAATTGAATAACCAGGCAACAGCTTCACCAACAAAAAACAACCAAAGACCTATTACAATTCTTCTTGCTCCCGAATAATATGTCCCGGCATCACTGGAGATCCTTTTAAAAAGAGGATATAAACCCGTCATATGTTTTAGTGTTTGATGACCATGAAATATCACCTATCCCGAATAGTCACTGCCTGCCTTTTATCTCTAGCCTCCATTAACAGTGCCGTTGCTGGAGTACAGCTTGACCGTATGATTGTCTATTTTGATGCAGACAAGCTTCCTCGTCAGGATATTCTGGTTACCAACCCCGACAAAGAACCTCTGTATCTCGAAACAGAGATCTTCAAAGTAATGAACCCTGGTGCCGAGAACGAAGAGCGGGTACGCATTACTGACCCGGACAAGATGCAACTGCTGGCCACCCCAGGCAAAAGCATTGTTGCCCCAAGCAGCCGCAGAACCGTACGCCTTGTCAGCCTGAACCCGGCTCCAAAAACGGAAGAGGTTTACCGTATTACCTTCCGCCCGGTCGTCGGAGAACTGGAAGCTACCCAGACCGCAGTGAAGATTCTTGTGGCTTATCAGGTACTGGCCTTTATCCGCCCAGACAAGCCTTTTTATGAAGTCACCGCCAAAATTAAGGGCCATGACATAATCTTCAACAACAGCGGAAATATGAATGTTGTTCTGCGTAACGGTCGCGTCTGCCCGAAAAACGTTTCACAATCCGCCTCCTGGGAAACCAAAAAAGAAAAGTGCACGGAGCTCAAAGAAGGCAGCCGTATCTATGCAGGCCAAAGCTGGACGTTTTCTCTGCCAGAGTTGCAGAAGAGTAAAGGCGGGTTCGTGGAATATGGACAGTTTGATGGGGTGAATGAAGCGGCGAAGCAGTTTCCGCTTTGATGGCAAAGGGCCGGATTATTCCGGCCCTACGGTCACTTCCATAACATCAGTGTAAGTTCCTGCCGGAACCAGGGATGCATTTCCCATGGTCACCTGAATAGTAATTTCCTCATTGGTGTTACCAATACCGCCACACTCCAGAACCTTGCTGGCCCCGCTTCTTAAAATATCTCCAGTGGCAGCAGAGTAATTCACTCCACCGACACTCACCGTATAAGGGATTCTTGATGCTCCACCATTATCTTGCAGAGTAAATAATTGATTGGGTCGATATTGAGACGAGAGAGATAGCTTGTAGTTACCCCCTTCCAGAGAAAATACACAGAATTTCATCACATCGGATAACTTCTTGTTATCCAGTCCTACATCTCTGAGCTGACTGACCTGAAGAGCGGGTGTAATTTCTACTTTGACGGTAAATGGCTTCGAAATAACAAAATCACCATCAAGATCCAGCTCGTTATTAATGTCCCCGTCAATCAATAAGTTGAACGTATTTTCATAAACACCAACAGCCCCTTTAGTTAGAACATCCTCCCTGTCCACATAAGCCTCTATAACAAAAGAGTAATCTTTACAGTTTTGTGCCAAGTTATAAGATTTTTGCGTTACAAAATTACCATCAGACAAATTTTCATCTTGATCTAACGTGGCAAGTGATTGCCCTTTAAGCTTCAGCCGGACAGGTAAGTCCTCTCTCTGTGCTTTTTTCAATACCGCCGGACTAGCTTTATTTAATCCATTCAGCCTTAGGGAGTAGGGGTACATCTCTCGTAGCTGAAAATTTGACCTTGGACGGTAGTTCACTATGCAAAATATTTTACCATCAACGGTGGGAAGCATCCCCCCATTAACAATATTGACTCCGCTAAAAGTATCCAAATCTATATTAAAGAATCGCTTTAATTTGAGTTCATAGCGGCTGTCTTCAATACAGGCAGCATCGGGATTATTGCAACTTGCATCCATTCCCCACGCAGTTGGCACCCAAAAACAAATAAACACGACTATTTTTCTGCAAATACTACTTTTTTGCATCACGGGTACGCTCACGACTTCTGGAGCAAGCTTTTACTTACATTGATATTCTGAACTTACTGACCTCATTCAATCAGCGACCTGACTTTTCACTTCTCGTCAGCCTGCCCAACAGCCAGCTCACCTTCCAGCTGAGGCTGACAGTCCGCTTCCGAGAGCTTGACTGTCCCCAACCTCAGAATATCTTCTTCCGGTTGGTCAGGAAGTGCAACCCTGCAGTACCAGCCATTATCCAGTTCAACCCTTATAAAGGGGATATTGGCCGGAACCTCTATCTGAAAGAGGCCATATTCATCAACTGTGACCGGCACCAGGCCACCAGTTATACGTGCAGGGACAATGGTTTTTTCAGAAAATAGAATACGGCCAAATGCCAGTTGCAACGGCACAGCTTCTACATCCATGCGTACGACATTGCCAGGGTAAAGAGTGATGCGTTCAACCTTTTCATCAAAGCGGTAAATAGCAGTACCCGATGGTCGCACGCTAATTTCATACTGTCGATAGGGTGACAAAGCTACCAACGACGGCTGCCCGACAACAGCATAGGCTTCCCGACGGCCATCAACCATCACATCAAACCGGTCGCCTTTGCGCCCTTCAACATAAACGACGGCCGCACTTTGGGCGCGATTTTCACCACCCACAGCAAGATATTCACCATCAGTTAACAGACTGGTACTCATATTCAGACTATAACTGGTTGCCTGACTGCTTCTGGTCTGCAAGTGAGCCAGAGCAATATCAGCAGAACCCCTATGGTTGGCGTAACGCACCTGGCCGTTAATGCGTTTTTCTTCAGAGCGCAGTGAAAGACCTGAGTTAAAACGCAAATCACCATCGAGCCAGTCACCATCATCCCAGTCAGCATTGAGCCTGAGATCCTTGTCCGTGCGGGTCTGACCATCAGACCGGTTCCACTGAGCGGTGGGAGCAGCACGAAAGTTCCATTGATTCTGGCGTTTATTCAGGGTGAAGGAAGCAATAGCCACTCTATTGTCATCGGACTCGCTCACACTGATATCAAAGTCCAGATCATAATCATTGGTACGCCACAACTGCTTACGCCAGCTGACACTGTGACTTTCGGTTCGGTCATCCTGCCGGCGATTCATACTGTAGCGATAATTCAAACTGCCACTCCAGAAACTGGCTCCCATTGAACCGCTGAACTGTTCAAAGCCGGAACCCAACAAACTGTTTTCATCATTACTGGCCGACGGAATGTTATCTGTCTGTGTAGTCTCTTCACTCTTCCATAACCGCCTGTAATTACCACTTAAAGACACATCCGCTACTCGTGTCTGTAAATCCAGCCCGGCCCCGCGGTTGTTGTCTTTATCCAACATAATATAGGGCGACATATCCCAGCCCCGGCCAACATGGAAGAATTCAGCCTCAGCCAGAGCTTCGTCATTATCAGCGGCCAGAGACAGTGTACCCGACCAGGTATCAGACAAACGTCGCCCGACACCGGTGCGTGACAAGAACTGATTGGTTGTACGCGGAAGTTTTGTATTCACCTGACGTTCCAGCAGCTTGCCACCTTCAGCAAACCACTCCCACTCACCACGAGCAGGCAAACGCCCCTGTTTTGCGAAGAAGCGTGTTTCCCGACTTAGCTCTCTGCCCAGGTCATCAACCACTCGAATCTCAATATCGTAGGAGCCATCCGGCAGAGAAGATGTATCAAATTCATGGTTACCCGCCTCAAAAAAGGCCGATGATAACAACCGGCCCTCTCGCCGAAGCTCCACCCGCCCGCGGGTGGGAAGGAACACATCCAGAGGTATGCCGCCAGTAAAGTCTCCGTCCTGGCGCGTATTGCTGGACGTGCCTACCCGGGCACCCAACAGGCTGCGACTTATTGAGAAGTTAAACCCAAAGCCCTGAGTTGAGATCATTCCACCCTGCCAGGCCAGACCTTCAAACTCCCGCTGCCCATAAATACGGTCAACGGTAAGATGCTGTTCTTTGGTGTAATCCCAGCCTGCAACAAGACTGTTTTCCCGCCAGGAGAGCAGGCTGTCACCATTCAGGGTGTAATCATTACTGTTATTGTCTGACTGCCCTTCCGATTTGCTGTGGTTACCGCTGGCAGTGACCGAGAGATTTTGTAGAAAAGCTAACTCTCCATCGGAAGGAGGTAAAAAGTTTTGCACATCGGCCTGACGGGTTTGCAGGTAACGACGATTTATAAAAAGATCCAGCCGAAAACGGTTCTCATCAAAGATAACGCCTACAACTTCAGGGTTTATACGACCACAACCTCGTGTCTGACGAGGCGCACACACCTCTCCACTATTTGCCTGTATCTCTCCAGACAGTAGACGTGTAAATAGTGCAGGATCAGTAATATCAGAAATACGAGCCACTACCGCTGCCGGGTTCGGCAGGGTAATAGCTTCAGAGGTAAAGGTGGCGACCTGGGACTGCAGATACCGGCCGCCATAGTAGATATCCACCAGCGAGCGCTGGGGTTGGCTTAGGGACTCAAAGCCGGAGGGGACTTTGCTGGTGGCGATAAAGATTTGTCCAGTCTAGCTTTAGTGCACTGCTAAACAGACAGAAGTAACTAAAACACCAGCAATATTTACGCTAAGCCCCATTAGCAATGGTGTTCACGCATTCGCATCTGCTATTAAATTACAGATCTTAGGATGGTGAACCAGTTACTGTGACAGTCACGTATCCGTATAAGAACCCTGCGGCAAGTTGGTTGAGGTCTGTCCTGTTACTTTAAAGGAAAGATTTGCATTTGATCAAGTGCCTAAACAGCTGGAGTGTGGTACTTAGCATCGTTCCTTCATCAAGGCTGATCAGCCAGTATTATAGCGCCCTGCAGTAGCTCCCTATTTTTCCTTAAGTTACGGTCCCAGTACCGCCTTGAATAGTGCATAAAAGTCACCAATGTGTAAGGGACATCATATGTACCAGAAAACAGAGTTTGAGTACTTGATCCTGCAGTATCAAATTCCCAGTTGTACTAGCACAGATCGCAGCAGACAGTGAATAGGAGCCCTGCGGTTGTATAAATACAAATACACATGCAGTTACCGTTTTTGTAGAGATCGACTGCCTTGGTAAAGTAAAATCTCTCTAAAGCCCAAATACGCGCTTAAGAGCATACCTTAGAGAAGGTAATATTAAAAGTCCCTTGAGGATGTGGACATCAACAGTCATCACCTAAACCACCTCTGCCATCAGCAGCAAAAGCCCCACCAGAAACCCCAGCCATAACAGCTGCAGCCAACACATTACGAATCATCTTTTTCATTATTTTCATCTCCATTTTCCTTTCTTACTATCACTCAAGCGAGGTGGCAGCTTCAGGCCGCTTCTACCGTCAAATAGAGTGTTCCCCGATATACTCCGGCAGGCTTATTTGCCACATCCGAATCCTGTAACTGAACCTGAACACGGGCATTGTCTACCCCGCCGCAGTCCAGTTGATTGTTGCCACCTGCCGTCGCGGGCAGGGGGCGAAAATTGGTATTTCCTGTCTCGGAAAACCTAACCCCATAGGGCACGGTTGTAGCTGGGTTACCCGCCAGACTTAGCTGAAATGGGTCGTTAACTCCCGGCCCACCGCTGGCACTTATCTGGTAATCACCCCCGCCCCATACAAATACACAAAAAGGCTCTTCCTGCTCGTAACCTGTATCAGCACTGTTTCTTTGAGCGAGTGTCATGTTATCCAGAGCGCTGATTTTCACCAGCGTGGGCAGGGTGATATTAAACCTCACCTGCTCACTGAATCCGTAATCCACCCCCCCAATATCTTCTGCCCCAATATCGATTCGGAACCGGCCTTCATACCGACCAGGAAGCACCCTTCTTATTTCAGAACGAGGCACTATTACCTTAAACGCAGAGTTATCAGTACTGGATGCACAATCTTCCACACCCTGCCCTGTTTCCGTATTTCTATTTACAACAGGACTAAAGTTATTGCTACCAATCGCTCTGTCCCATAAGAGCTGGATAAAAAAGCTGTTATTGTTGCCAGACCGGTTTCGTACCCGATACCAGCCAGGCCCCAAAAAACCAACCGCAGGTGTTTGTTCAACACCCCTTACAGCCGTCTCGTAAGCCAGGCTTTGTTCGCCTGTACGGAAATCACGCCAGAAGCTTCGGGCACAAAACTCTTCTTCTATTTCTATGTTGCCAGTCGTACTGCCGAAAAGGTCGGCTTCCGTTGGAATGATAACGATATCGTCGAGGTTCTCTACGTCGTAGCAATAGTCCCAGCGCTGAAACCGGCCACACTCAGCCCAGGCCGCGGACACATGTACCAATGCAGCAAGTACTAGTAAAACCAACATTGAAGGCTGCCACTTCATAATCCACACCCTGTGACTTTTTATTATCGGGCATCAAACCATCACTTCAACCACTATAAAACGATGAGCAATTACCATGCCTAGCTTACAGAACGACTACAAATACCCTGTAATACGAGCATATTACATCATATAAATTGATTAGTAATAGTCTAACGAAAAGAGAGCCACGTCACATAATGCCCAACATGGTCAGTCAGTATACGACAGGGTGCGCCTGACAACCTTGTGAGTTTTCTTTAACCACATTTTATATATGGTTATATGTAGAGCTATTTAATAAAAAACATCTTAAAGATAGAAAATTTCTTTAAAAATCTGACTACACCCAAAGGAATTTTCTTAGGATCACAAAGTATTAAAATTAACAACCGTTCAAAAACAACAAACATTTGTTAGCAAGAGTCATCTAAGGTGAGCTTCAAGAAACATAATGAATAAAAAAACAAAATATACCCTTGATCATTCCAGTCTGTGGACTGCTTACTCAGATCACCCGGAATATATTTATAAAAAAGGGAAGAAACACATATCTGATCATTAACACTATCACCCCCCTTACACTGCATACACACCCCTGCAGAACACATACACTCAAAAGCTGCAAGACAGTTATCATCATCAAACAGTATTGAGAAATATGAGACTTTCACTCCGTTTAAAAGATCAATAGATAAGAACCTCCAAATACCCCCTCCAATCAGAAAACCGAACAACCAGACACAACGCTTTTTATAGAATTTTTAACTATGCTTTCAATACTCGGATCTAAAAAATAAAAACATCTCTCAATGACAAAAAACATATTGATCAGAAAATATCACCTGCTATTTATGCTGCTAGTCAGTCATTCCGCTTCAGCAGGCATTACTGTGGACAAAGCCATCATAGAATTCGACGCCGGCGGCGAGTACTACACCGACATCACCGTTACCAACAATGAAACCGCCAAAGCCTATGTGGGCGCCAATATCTTCGAGATTGAGAACCCCGGCCTTAAAAATGAAGCGCGCAAGCCGCTGACCGACCCGGACAAGGCTCTGCTCATCGCCACGCCCGCCCGTACCATTCTCGAAGGCAAGCAGTCACGTCCTATCCGCCTGCTGAATCTGGACGAAGACCAAAAGCAGGAGCGAGTCTACAGGGTGATGGTAGAGCCAGTGGAAACTCGTCAGAAGAGTGATAAACATGATGTGCAGGTTCTGGTGTCTTACGAACTGCTTGTCATTGTTCGACCTGAAAAACCTGTTGTTAAAGTCACGTCCACTCGCAAAGGTGACACCCTGACTTTCACCAATGCCGGCAATACCAGTGTGTTTCTGGAAAGTGGCCAGCAGTGCCACCCAGACAAACCCAAAGAGTGCAAAACCTATAAAGGTACCCGGCTCTACACAGGTGCCAGCTGGGAGCTAAAGACCGACTGGAAAACCCCCGTCACCTTCACCCTGAACACAGGCAAAGAGAACACAACCACTCAAACCTTCTAGCAGCCTGCCGGACTTAACACCTCGCACTACAGAACGACTGCCCGGGCTACTGGCAAACCAAACGCCCCAGCAACACCACACCTCTCCGACGGCGCCTTTCATCCGGCAGTGCTGCCGAACACAGACTTCCATCCTGCAATCGCACCTGTAACTCTTTCAGCCCCGGACGCAGACGGCTTTGGAACATGCCGTAGATATCAGTCACGGCCTGGTCCTGGCTATTCTCCAGCAGAGCACCATCTATTAACTTTCCATCGCGGTCATATAAACGACCAATCACTGGTTCTATAGAGACTATTTCAAAGTTCACCCGTGCGACATTGCCCGGGTAAAGCGTGACTTCCTGTGCTGTTTCATCATAGTCCGAGAAATTATCTGCCGATGGACGTATGGATACCCCATAGCTATAGAAGGGAGCAAGAATGATGGGCACGCTGTCACCGGTTCGCCCTTTCCCGGCGACTCGACCATTCACCAGAATATCAAAGCGCCCTGCCTGCTGGCCGGGAGTGTCACCTTCCAGTTCTACAATCACAGCACTGTCACTTAGCAGCCCGCCACCGACCGCAAGGTTATCGAAACGTGCCAGCACACTGGTGCTGAAATTGCCGATATAACTGGTCACATCCTCACCTTTATCGGGCTCCAGCCTGTTTAAAGCGACCTGACCGCCAAACCAGCGGTTACTGAAGTTCGCATCAGCGCCAATGGAGCGCTGCTCACGTTGCTTTTCGAGAAAACCTCCGGCCCGCACTGTCTGCTTACCAATGTGCAGGTTTTGCCAGCGGGCACTGGCACGACTCACCATGGAGAGTGTTCTGGTTTTCTCTGACTGACCATTCTGGCTTTGCTTCTGGCGATTCTCCTGTCTAGTGTGTTGCAGGGTTAGATCACGCCCATCCTGACGATGACTCAATGTAAGCCCCATCAATACTCTGGTGCTTTGCTCATTATTGTTTTGCCCTCTGGTCGCTTCCAAAGACGCCCGTAATTCCAGAGCAGGCCCACGCATCAGCGGCCATTCAAAACGCAGGTGGTCGGTCACTCGGGTATTGGTGTCTGTTTCACCACGCTGCCAGTCCCGTCCGGCTTCCACTGTCAGCTTTCCAATACTCGCAGTGCCTGTTAACTGCCCGGTGCGGGAGCCGCTACCCAAAAGTGAATTGTTGTTGGTATTGCCGCTATTAGAATTAGAGCCACTGCCCTGTTTGGAAAGCTCACGGTACCGCGCCTGAATCTGGCTATTCACCTCGTCGAAGCTTAGGAACACCACCAGATTGCCATAAAACCCTGTGCGGTCATGACGGCCAGCCATCACACCAGCAGATGCTTCAAAATCTTCGGCCAGATGCAATGCCCCCACCTCTGCCAGTGCATCACTGTTTTCCACCGTGGAAGAGACAGTGAGCGAGGTACTTCTGGCAACCAGACGACTGTAGCCGCCCCTTAACACCCAGCCTTCACCTGTTCGCGGCCACCAGCTGTCTGCGGTGTTCTCCATAGGTCGACCGAACTCTATAAAATACAGTGGGTCACTGGCTCCCGGCAGGCTGTTACTCTTCACATAAAGCTGCTGACGCTCATCCACAAGACGCGTGCCGTCGTACACTCGAATAGTGAGATTATAAGCGCCTTGAGGGAAGCCTCTGGTGTCCAACTGCTGTCGACCGGCTTCCAGCAGACGGGCATCCAGCAATCGACCATTGCGGTAGATTTCTACCCGCCCCCGCACCGGCAAGTACACGACAATTGGCGTCGTATTAATCGCAAGACTGCGGTTCAGGGTTTCCGTAGAGTGTGCCAGACGCACACCCAGTAGTTGCGGGTCTGCCGAAAAGCCCAACCCAAAGCTGTTGGCCGTAAACAAACCGCCCACCAGCTCCTGCCCCTGCCAGTCCCGCTCTATATACATCGAAGAAATATTAAAGTGCGCAGCCTTGTCATAACCCCAGTCACTGAACATATGGCTTTCATCCAGCGCCATCACCGAGCGACCATACCAGGAGAAATGATCTGTCGAATCTTTACTCCGGGCACCGGAGAGACTCAGGCTTAAACCCTGTACAGCAGAGAAACCGCTGCTGGCATCATCCAGATAACGATTTTCATTTAGAGATTTCACTGTCAGGAGTGAAGGTTTGATAAACAAATGAGCGCGGAACCGGCGGGCATCAAACTCCACCTCAACATTATCGCTGCCTTTGCCTGTAGATGTGTTTGAATCTCTGGAAATAAGCCTTCCCTGTAACCCCATCTCAACGGCCTGCTTGTCAGCAATATCAGGCAGCAGATTCAACACCTGCTCAGGGTGATAGAAACGAATCCACTGCTCAGTAAACTGGCCGAAGGCTGTACCTCTTTTGCGGCCTGCGTACCAGACTTCAATGGCGGTTTCTCTGGGGGCATCCAGGTTTTCAAAACCCGGAGGGACTTCTTCATCTTCAACACCAGTTGCTGCAAGACAGGCACCAGCCAGCGCCACCCACATTAGGAGCGCTTTTAGCAATTGATGGTGTGCAATGTACATTACTCTGTCAGCCTCCCTGCCGACTTTTTTCACCACAGAGACACAAAGACACAGAGGAAAAGCTTTTAATTAAGAGCTTTTGCTTTTTATTAAACAGCTTTTCCTCTGTGTCTTTGTGTCTCTGTGGTTCAAGGCTCTTAAAGCTAGCGAGCCTGAATCACTATCCTCAACCGCCCCTGATAGCGCCCGCTCAATGCACGTGAAGCCACATCCACCGGCACTGCAACCCGCAGCCGGGCATTGAAGCCACCACGACAGTCTTCAAAAGATGAACCTGTGTATATCTGGCTGCTGGCCCCAGCCTGCAAGGCTTCTTCTGGCAATCCATTGCCCTGCCAGAAGGCCACATAATCCAGTTCCCTGGAAACACCACCGTCCTTACGACTTAAGCGCAGCGGGCCACTGTCACCCCGCAACCGTACGCTGTAAGCACCGCTGCCATTACGGAACAGGCAGAGCATCGCCTGTCCTTCCGGCGCGTTTTCACCCGTGAAGGTCGGCAGTTCGATATGGTTAAACACGGTTACGCCCACCCGTTCCGACACCTGCAACCGAAGACGAATATCGAAACGGCTCACCTGAGCAGTCTCTCCTTCTCCAGTGGTCAGGCGTAGCGATAAAGTCTGTTGATACAGGCCGCCGGGAATAAGGTCAGGGTTAAAGAGTGGCGTGATTTGCAAAAGAAACAGTGAGCCTTCAGCGCCACAGTGACTGCCGACACTCTCGCCCCGGGCAATGACTGAACCACTGCGCACCAGCCGTGGTGTTTCACTCGGCTGAGCCTGCACTTTGATATCAAAAGGTATGGTGAGACCGGTATGAGCGAGAGACCTGAGTACCTGCCCATCCGCTGATGGCAGATGTTCGACAGACCAGGAAAGTTTCTGTTCCTGAGCCTGTTGCAGCCACAGGCAGTACTGACTGGTGGTGCTCTCTTCAGGAGCAGCACCAGGAGCTGCACCAGGAGCGGAAAGGGTAAGCTGCTCACTGCCTTCTATGCGCACAGCCGCTTGCCCTGAACTGAGTTCATCAGCAGGGGCAGCAGAGAGCAGGGAAAAAGTGACTATGAAAAGTCCGAGCCAGCAGCGCATTCCGTCGCGTTCTTTTTATTGGGTCAGAACTCAGTGTAGTGCTGCTCTCTGCAGTGCGTCACTTCGCGTAGAAGGTTAACTTCAGAGTCGTTTTGTAGAGACCACTTTTGCTGGGAATATTATTAAAATCACCACCAATGTGGATCAGGGTTGTTGAGCTTTCACAATTGGAGTCGTACGCGTCAACATCAATATCCATAGCCTTACCGGGAATCACCTTGATGGGATTCTTCCCACCTTTAACATCTTCCATCTGTACCTCCAAAGGCAGCTTGGCGCCACTATTGGAAACCAGATTGAACTGGTTGCTGTCGATATTGGTGCCCGTAATCTTCAGGCCACCTTTTGCATCGGTGTAGTTAGAACGTACGCAGTACTCTTTAATCGCCGTAACCTTGCCCGTGGCATTGTCAGGCACCAGTTCAACCGGACCTGGGCTTCTGTCTTTAATGGCAATCTGCCGTTCAAAGCTGATAGTGATATTAATATCACTGCTGATATCCGCAGCGGATTCATCACTGGGCTTAAACGAGCTTATCGCCGCCAATGCAGTACCTGCGGCAGTTAAAACCATCGTTAATACAGCGGAGAGAAGAGCTACACCAATCCAGCGCAACGCTCTCTGAAGGCCCTGCAAAAGAGCCTGAAAATAACAATTTGAGGAAGTTTTCGACAACATAATCCAACCCTGGCACAGCCAACGAAACTCAACACATCAACACGTTTACTTACAAACGAGTAGATCCACAGCTTTATTGGAGGCTATTTATCGTTTAAGGTTCCCAACAAGGGCAGGCTTCCGCCTAACAGGCTGGTTAGTGTAGACGGGTTTATCGCCACCAATTGCATCACCCGACCAGATATGTTCGTTTTGTGGAGGGGTAACCTTCATTGGCTGACAAGTATGATGAACGCTTTTATCGTATCTGGCGCCATTACCTGAAGCAGTGTGCGGGCTCTTTTCGAGCCAGATATCTGCAGCTGATTCAATGTGTTTTCAATAAAGACCGCGATCAAGCCTATAGAAGTGTGCGATAGCGGACGTTGTTGATTGTGCGTTCACGTATCTGATTGTGGATGAGCTGGCTCAGCTTGTCGGTCAGGAATGTGCTTATTAAACTGTTTTCTGAGGGTTTCCAGCTTCACCGGAAATCGTGACGGAGTCGGTTTGCTTTCCCCGTGGAACAAAAACCATAACTGATCAGAAAAATTATTTTTCTCTTTGCAGGCGGCTTCGTACCTGGCTTTGGTATGGGCTGCCGTGGCCTCAGGTGTGGATTGTTCCTTTAATCCAAGGTTATGTTGCAGACTGCGTATGTGTTGATCAATCAGGTACAGGCTACTCGTGAGTTGATAAAAGGCCTTTCTATCATCGTTCGTCGGTGTGCAGGGTGAGTATGAGCCTAAAGCCGTGGCTGCACCTGATAACAACAGGTTGTAAAAAGCGTTGTTTTGACACTGGTCTACGCCTGCAAGCGCCTTCAGGCTGTCGTGCATGTCTTTCTGCATAGACGACAGTATCAGGAGGGGCCTGGAGTAGGGGGCTTCATATGCACTAAAGTTACATGTCCACTCCCAGGTGCGGTGAGCATCCAGAGCGGCTTCTTCCAGCGGTTGTGTTTCCTGGTCATCCTTTAAAGAGTCTGGCCTTTTTAGCGTGTCCTCAATACTGGATGATGTTTTTTTTAGCTTGCTGCAATACTCTTTAGTCACTTCTTTGAAACGCTCTTCCTGGGCATAAAGAGAAGATCTGAACGTTGCGGAATCATCTGGATACAGTTCTGGTATTGATGCTGTGCTGGAAGCTGAGACGACAGAGGGGTTAAATAACACCTCGGGGATGCCGTTCTCT
Source organism: Sansalvadorimonas sp. (assembly GCA_965221135.1). GTDB lineage: Bacteria > Pseudomonadota > Gammaproteobacteria > Pseudomonadales > Endozoicomonadaceae > Sansalvadorimonas. The sequence continues at coordinate 611,840 of CBDCRZ010000100.1, read as the reverse complement.
CTGAATTTTTGGTAAAGACTGCCTTGCTCCATAAATGAGCAGGATGCCTGGCTTAAGCACAAACTTCTATCAAGAATTATTGGGTTGCTGGATATCAGCCAGAAGTGTTTATACATCTTCATCATGGTGACAACAGATGTATTCATTGTCTCGATGTATTCTCTGGCCTTTGGGCTGTCCAGGAATGTTTTTATTGCCTGGAGATAGCTCAGACCATCCCGTTCCGACATCGCCACTGTGTCCATGTGGTAATAGCTGCCAACATCTCTATCTCTCTTAAGCATGGGTTGAAGCAGCTCGGTCACATCATGTTTATAGCGCTTTAAGCTTGTGACTGTTTGAGTGCCAAGATAAAGATAGGCCCGGGATATTTCCGCAGCATGTGCTTTCATTTGCCGGTATTGGTCTTCCAGTGCTTGTGTTTGACTGCCAACAGTCTCTATATACCTTGTTTTTATATGTCTTTTTATCGCTTTCGGGGACGGGTTGATGTCAGTCGGTGGTGTGCCTGTGCGGCCTTCAGCCGTTACTGTGCGATCAGACATCCGACCCTGGGCTTGTTCTGCTTCAGGTGATTGCCGGGTTTGAACCTTATGGCCTGCACTTTGTGCAGAACTGAGTGGGTCGTCAAAGTATTGTATAGCCATGTGTCAACCATTGCCCGAGTTGAGGAAAGCATGGCTTGGACGACAATAGCGGCTATTAAGTTCACGATGACTAACAGGTTCGTAAGCAGATGGGCTGCCAATAGAAATCAATCCTGTGGGGCGCTGGGTGGAATTATTGAAACCTTTTCTCACCCACGACCTGATACAGAATAAAACAGTCAGATACACAAAAGCCGCCAAAAGGCGGCTTTTGAGAGACTCGGTTACGAATCTTACTGCTGAGTCTGGTCGGCAGCCTGCTCCGCTGCCTGCTGCATCGCCTGAGCGTACAGAGCATCGAAGTTTACCGGAGCCAGCATCAGGGCAGGGAAGCTGCCGCGGGTTACCAGGCTGTCGATAGTCTCACGAGCATAAGGGAACAGCAGGTTCGGGCAGAAAGCACCCAGAGTGCGGTGCAGATCTGCTTCATTCATACCTGAGATCAGGAAGATACCAGCCTGCTGAACTTCAGCAACAAAGGCGACTTCTTCGCCGTGCTTAACAGTGGCGGTCAGGGACAGAACCACTTCAAACATGCCATCTTCCTGCAGCTGAGTGTTGCTGGTGTTCAAGTCCAGGTTCACTTCTGGCTGCCACTGACCCTTGAAGATTCCTGGAGCTTTTGGAGATTCGAAGGAGAGATCTTTAATGTAGATTCTCTGCAGCGCGAACTGTGGCTGCTGATCGTCAGCCTGCTGGGCTGGTTTGTTCTGAGCTTCAGACATCGTGTTTTCCTTTAACCACTATGACACAGCACTTTGGCACACCGTCAGACCGGCCACCGACTGCTTATATTTATCTTTAAGAGATGCTGCAACCTCAGGCTGCGAGCATCGAATCCAGTTTTCCCTGGGCTTCCAGAGCGAACAGGTCATCGCAACCGCCCACATGGGTGTCGCCAATCCAGATCTGCGGCACGGAAGTTTTTCCGGCCTTTTCTGTCATCTCACGGCGCACCTCAGGCTCACCGTCGACAGAGATCACCTTCACATCAGCCTGCTTCTGACCCAGCAGAGCCAGTGCCCGCTGACAGAAAGGACACCAGGCCGAACTATAAACAACGACTTTTTGCATACTGATCTTATCCCTGGCCTGAACTTAAGCCTTAATCAGTGGCAGGCTTTCTCCCTGCCAGGTGCTGATGCCGCCACTCAGGCGCACAACATTTTCAAAACCCGCTTCTTTCAGCTGTTTACCAGCAGAGCCGGTATTCTGACCCATGGCATCCACCAGAATCACAGGCACAGCCTTGTGCTTTTCCAGCTCACCCAGACGGCTTTTCAGATTGGTAAGGGGAATGTTCACAGAGCCCGTGATAGAACCCTTGGCAAATTCTTTTTTATCACGCAGATCAACAACAACTGCGTTTTCCTGGTTTACCAGACGGGTCAGCTCGTGAGTGACAATCGTCTGACCACCCTTGCGCATTTCTGTAAAAATAAGAAGGCCCAGCATAACGGCAAAAGCGCCGGTCAACGCGGGGTTATTAACGATGAATTCTACAAATTGTTCCATTACGGCAATCGGCCAACCAAAAATATCGACAAGGCAGCAAGTATACAGACTGAACACACAATTTCATCACCACAGAGCAATCATATTGCCCCTAAGGAAAGTCTCATTTTTCGCAGAGTAAGTATACGCACTACTAATGTCACGGATAATGTCAACTGCAGAATGGTTTTACCTTCTGCAAGCCGCTAAAATCCCAACAACTTTCCCTCAGTTTGAGTTAAAAATGACCAAACGTACGACAGCACTGCTTATTCTGGATGGCTGGGGCCACCGTGAGGACGCCGATTCCAACGCTATTCTTGCCGCCAAGACACCGGTTATGGACCGCCTCTGGGCCAATAACCCTCATGCCCTGATCTCCGGTTCCGGTGGTGATGTTGGCCTGCCAGACGGCCAGATGGGTAACAGTGAAGTCGGCCATATGAACCTCGGTGCCGGTCGCATTGTGTACCAGGACCTGACCCGCATTACCAAGGCTATTGCCGATGGTGACTTCCAGAAAAACGCTGAGTTGGTTAAAGCAGTCGATGCCGCTGTATCCGCTGGTAAAGCCCTTCACCTGATGGGCCTGATGTCACCCGGTGGTGTGCACTCCCACGAAGATCATATTATCGCTATGGCTGAAATGGCTGCTGCCCGTGGTGCCAAGGAAATTTATGTTCATGCCTTCCTTGATGGCCGCGACACTCCGCCTCGCAGCGCCAAAACTTCTCTGGAACGTACCGATGCCGTACTGACCAGGCTGGGCGCAGGCCGTATAGCCAGTTTGATCGGCCGCTACTTCGCTATGGATCGTGACTCCCGCTGGGAACGTATCGAAGACGCCTGGAACATGATGACGGCCGGCAAGTCTGATTTCACCGCGACGACTGCGGTTGAAGGCCTCGAAGCCGCCTATGCCCGTGACGAAAACGATGAGTTCGTTAAAGCCACCACTATTGTTCCTGCCGGTGGCCAGCCTGCAGTTATGAACGACGGCGATGCGGTGATCTTTATGAACTTCCGCGCCGACCGTGCACGTCAGCTGTCCCGCGTATTTGCCGACAAGGCGTTCGACGGTTTCAAACGTCAACAGCTACCCAGGCTGTCTGCCTTTGTCATGCTGACCCGCTACGCCGAAAGCATTCCTGCGGTCTGCGCCTTCCCGCCTGCCACTCTGGTTAACACTCTGGGTGAGTACATGGCTAAAGCAGGCAAGACACAACTGCGTATCGCGGAAACCGAGAAGTACGCACACGTGACCTTCTTCTTCAGTGGTGGCCGTGAAGAACCTTACCCTGGTGAAGCCCGTATTCTGGTGAACTCTCCAAAGGTAGCCACCTACGACCTGCAGCCAGAAATGAGCGCACCGGAAGTGACCGACAAGCTGGTGATGGCCATTGAAAGCGGTGAATATGACCTGGTGATCTGCAACTATGCCAACGGCGATATGGTTGGTCACACTGGTGTATTTGATGCTGCCGTAGAAGCTGCGCAACATGTCGACACCTGCGTGGGTCGTATTGTAGAAGCGCTGGAGAAGCACAACGGCCAATGCCTGATCACTGCCGACCACGGTAATGCTGAGCAGATGGCAGACCACTCCACTGGCCAGCCCCACACTGCCCACACCTGTGAGCAGGTACCGCTGATCTACTCCGGCAACAACAACATAACGCTGAAAGATGGCAAGCTGTCTGATATAGCACCGACGCTGCTGGCCCTTATGGAGATGCCACAGCCTGAAGAAATGACGGGTCACTCTCTTTTGAAGTAAGTCTGTCTTAGGAGGCTACCTGCTGCTAACAAAAATGCTGAAGGGCTCTCACTCTTCAGCATTTTTTTAATGTTTTTTTCCCACACAATAAAAACCGATACATCCCCCTCTACCCGTTCGGGTATCATCATCTTTGTATTGTTTATCCCGTCAGCGCATTCACCCGAGTATTCATAAGCACGATGGAAGATCTCAAACTCTTTGTATGGACAAGGCTCTCAATAATAAAGAGTGCACGAACAAGACTGCACACAGCCTCTCTTGCCAGAGCTCTCTGTTTGATCACAGCATTCGCCGCCATTCCTCTTCTTGCGATTTCACAACCAGTCAGTGCAGCGGAAGACAGCTCTGAGCGCCTGAGCAAAGTCTCAAAAGATATTACTCAGCTGAAGTCTCTGCTCGACACAATAAAAAAGGAACGCAGTCAGCTGGAAAGTCGTCTGGAAATGTCTGAAAAAGATATTGTCTTTATTCAGTCCAACCTTAAGAAAAACCAGAAACAACTGGACGAGGCTCTCGCCGAAGAAAAAAAGCAGCAAGCCCAGCGACAGCAACTGAGGCAGCAACAGGCCCGTGAACAGGCCGTTGTGGCACAGGCTATCGAAGCCGCTTATATCGCTGGGCACTCCCCTCAACTCAAAATGATGCTGAACCAGGAAAATCCGGACCAGATCAGCCGGATGATGGCTTACTACGATCACTTTGCCAATGTACAGGCACAGGCCCTGAAGGCTCTTGAAGAGTCTGACCGTAAGCTCGCCGCTAACGAAAAACAGTTGGTGCGCTCCCGGGAATACATTGTCCAAAGGAGACAGAGCCTGACCCAACAGGTGAGCCGGTTAAAAAAGGGCAGCTTGGAACGTCAGCAATTACTGGTCAGCCTGCAAAATAAAGAGTCCACCCATAATTCACGACTTACCCGCCTGGAGAAAGAGCGTAAAGAACTGCAGCTGTTGTTGGACTCTATTATCTCTATCTCTGATATTCAGGACGTCTCCCAACCGTTCAGCAAAGAACTCGGCAAAATGATCTGGCCGGTCAGAGGCAAGATTATCCACAGCTTTGGTCAGAAGCGCCAGAACACCACCATGGACTGGAACGGTATTTTTATTCAGGCCAAAGCAGGAGCCCCTGTTAAAGCTCCTCACCATGGTCGTGTGGTATTTGCAGACTGGATGAAGAGCTTCGGTCAGCTGTTAATACTTGATCACGGTCATAGCTACATGACTCTCTATGCCCACAATGAATCTCTGTTAAAAACAGAAGGGGACTGGGTGTCACCCGGAGATGTTATCTCCTATGTCGGCGACAGTGGCGGTCAGTCCCAGACCGGTCTGTACTTTGAGATACGCCACAAGGGTCGACCGTCCAATCCACGGAGATGGCTGGCGCGCTAGCAACCCGCTTAAACCTCGGGATATACTGAATTCTCTGACGAATAAAAGCATCCCTGGGGATGCGACAAGGAGCACTGCATGCCCATCCGTTCACCGCTGTTACCACTGTTTATGGCGGCCAGCTTTGTATTGCTGCCACTGACAGCTCCTGCTACAGCAGCAGAGCCTGCGGCGGACCAGTCGGGTGCTTCTTCCCATCAAAAGGCTAACCCCCATAAAGATGCCGACCCCCATGCCGGTGTTCACGCCAAGAAAGGGACGTTGCCTTTAGAAGAGTTACGGGTATTTACGGAAGTGATGCAGCGTATTAAAAGCGCCTATGTTGAACCCGTTGATGATAAAACCCTGCTGGATAACGCCATTCGCGGCATGCTCGACAACCTCGACCCCCACTCGGCCTACCTTCAGCCTGAAGATTTCCAGAGCCTTGAAGAAAGCACAACCGGCGAGTTTGGCGGTCTGGGCATTGAGGTCGGCAGCGAAGACGGCCTGATTAAAATTATTACTCCCATTGATGACACTCCTGCCCAGCGCGCAGGCATTCAGGCCGGTGACCTGATCCTGAAACTGGACGACACACCTATTCGCGGACTGGGCCTGAAAAAGTCTGTCGAAATGATGCGGGGCCAGCCGGGTGAAGCCATCAAGCTGACCATTATGCGTGAAGGCGCCAGTGGTCCGATGGATATCACTGTGGTGCGGGATATTATTCGCGTCGACAGTGTTCGCCAGCGCCTGCTGGAACCCGGCTTTGGTTATGTGCGCATCAGCCAGTTCCAGGTAGACACTGGTAAGGAAGTCCGTGATGCGCTGCAAAAACTGCGCAAGAAAGATAAGGACACTCCTTTAAATGGTCTGGTACTGGACCTGCGCAACAACCCTGGTGGTGTACTGCAGGCAGCCGTTGACGTGTCCGATGCTTTCCTGAAAGAAGGTTTGATTGTGTACACCAAAGGCCGTAACCCTCAATCTGAAGTCACTTACAGTGCCAACGACAAAGACCCATCAAAAGGTCTTCCTCTGGTGGTACTGATCAATGGTGGTTCAGCGTCAGCTTCTGAGATTGTCGCCGGTGCTCTGCAAGACCATCACCGTGGTATTATTGTTGGCACCAAGAGTTTTGGTAAGGGCTCCGTGCAAACCGTTGAGCAGCTCAATGCTGATAACGAACGGGCACTGAAACTGACGACGGCGCTGTACTACACACCAAAAGGACGTTCTATTCAGGCTGAAGGTATCGTGCCGGACATTACCGTGGATAACGCCAATGTTACCCGCATCAAGGAAAATCATGGTTACCGTGAAGCGGACCTGCGCGGTCATCTCGATACGGGCAACGAAAACAAGAGCGATACCAAAAAGAAAGATAGTCAGCCAAAGAAGAAAACTCAGAAAGACGCTAAAAAAGATACCCGCCCGCTTGATACACGGGATTACCAGCTCAACCAGGCTCTGAATATCCTCAAGAGCCTGCATATCTCCAGGCTGAGTAAGTAAGCAGCCTTCAGCAAGGACAGTCAGCCAGACTGTCCTTGCTGTTATAACACCATGTCTTAATACCCTTTACCCTGCCCCGTCTTCAGGAAAGTCCGAGGAACGAGGGACATGTCATCATTCTTTACATTAACCGCAGCAGGGCGAAGCGACCCGCGAACGGCATCACCAGGGTTTACCTTTAACTCTCTGGCGGCGCGCCGTCGTCAAAAGGCACTGTTTGCCCAGAGGCCTACTGTGCAGGTTAATGCCCAGACTCCTGCCCGAGTGAATACCACTACGACATCATCGGCTTTGAATAGCCCTGCATTGAATAGCCCTGCATTGAATAACCCCAGACCAGCAGCCCCCAAAAGAGCAGTGAGTGACATAAGTGATCAATTATCAACAGCATCAGACGATTCTCTGCCTTCATCCAAAAAGACAAAATTCAGCCAGTTAACGCGACGCTATATGCATGACAAGAGCGTACAATCCCACCTCTTTCAAAAGCCTGCGCCATCATCTCAGTTAGAAGCGCCGAGACAGGCGCGCTTATCCTTACCTGCCTCTACCCGCTCTACGGCAGCAGGGAGAACAACGACAATCACCACTGCAGCGGTAACTACACGCCCTGAGCCTTTAACCGCAGCCTCAACTGTGGCTGCAAACCTCAGCCGTCAAAATACCCGCTCCAGCATTAGAGCCAGCACTGCATTGAAAAAAGCACCGGAAGCAGCTCCGAGAGCAGCGCCAGGAATGCTTCCGGTTCTGGCTGTTACTGCAGCACCGGCACTGTTGCCCAGAGCAGGCTCGGCCGGGCAAGAGAGAAGGGGCGATAATGAATCGATATCAGCCAGTTTTTCTAAAGAAAGTTCTTCTAAAGAAAGCTCTTCTAAAGAAAGCTCTTCTAAAGAAAGCTCTTCTAAAAATGCATCTGACAATGGTGTAGTTAATAGCGCTACAGTCTCCTCAAAGACAAACACACAGGCCACACCCACACCGGTTAAACCTGCACCCGTACGGCCAACACCGGCAATGCCCCAGCCTTTAAAACCAGAGCCCCTGCGTTTTTTCCAGCCCAGCTACACCGTTAAACACGACTGCACTCCCCACTGGCAACCACTGGTGAATACAGCCTGCGACCTTGGGCAGCTGGTCTGTACTTACACCATTCACAGCACCCCAGGCCTGCCACCACTGTATGGGCAGGGACGTTTCAGCGAATACCTGCCAAACACGGATGAAGGTCAGCGACTGGCTCATCGGTTGGGAATCGCTGCTGACAAACGACTGCGCTTTAGACTTGTTTCCTACCAGAATGGCCAGAAGCAGGTGGTGTGGAATCCAGAAATCCCGGCGGTGGTGAACCGCAATCTGCCCTACCCTGCAGATCATTGCCAGAAACTGGCGACAAAACTGGATGAGCTGAATATTCCTCAGGGCTTTTAATGTTCGCCGACACCAGCGATTAAGGCAGTTTTGGTTTTATGTTTCGCATTTCCTGATATGTTAGGGCGATGAACAACACCCTGAGCGGCCGTCATTTATTATGCCTTTTCTATTGCTCCGCTCAGGCACCAGGAATCAGGTGTAATGAAAACAGTTTGTATCTACTGCGGTGCCCGCCCTGGCAATGACCCGGCTATTCTCGAACACACCCTGCAACTGGCGACGGAGATCGTCAGCCGTGACATAAACCTGTTGTACGGTGGCAGCAGCAGCGGCCTGATGGGTCAGCTGGCTGACCAGGCTCTCTCACTCGGCGGTCATGTGATTGGGGTCATGCCCGACAAACAGATTGGCCTGGAACTGGTTCACCCCTCATTGAGTGAAATGCATCTCGTCGACAGTATGAGCACCCGCAAGAACAAGATGCAGGAACTCTCCGATGGTTTTATCGCCCTTCCCGGCGGCTTTGGCACCATGGATGAGCTCTTTGAAACCCTGACCTCTGCCCAGATTAACCTGCACACCAAGCCTGTCGGCCTGCTCAATGTGAATGGCTACTATAACCATTTGCTGGCGTTTCTGGATAATGCCTGTGAGATGGGCCTGCTGGCTCCCTATAACCGCTCCTTATTAAAGGTGGCCAGCACACCAGCTGCCCTGCTCGATAAGATGTTTTCAGATGAGTAGCTTTGATTTGTACATAACGCCTGCTCTGTAAACCCAAGCCAGCTCTGACAATCTATGCTGTAAGAATCACTCTCCAGCAGGGATTGCCAGGGATGTCCTTTACCGGGGCGCACAATGTGCGCTGTCATAAGTGCAATAAGCCGATTAGCGGCCAGTATGTCAGGGCGTTTGACAAGGTCTGGCACAATGACTGCTTTCTGTGTGCCGGGTGTAAGAAGCCCATTCGCGGTCAATTCCTGAAGAAAGCCGGCCAGCCCTGGCATCCTCACTGTTTCCAGAAAGCCTTTATCCCCAACTGTGATGTGTGCAGCAAACCACTGACCGACCGCTACCTTCAGGATTACTGGGGCAACAAGTATTGTGCCACCCATAAGAACTACGCCACCTGTACCAGCTGCCATCGCGTCGTCTGCGGCCCAATTACCGATGGCGGCATGCGCTTCCCCGACGGCCTGACTATCTGTCACCTGTGCACCCGCACTGGTGTCACGACTCAGGCCAAAGCCGAAATCCTGATGAATGAGATGAAAGAAGCTTTGAAGGGTTTGGGTCTGAACCTGTTCCAGGCCGACACACCGATTCGTTTAGCCGACAGGGATGAGCTCCACGCCAATAGCCGCCACAACAATCACGATGAACACCCGCTGCTGGGGCTGGCCAAGTGGAGTACGAGCTATGTGGGCAAACGTATAGTCGGGCGACAGTTTGAAGAGATAATTATTCAGACCAACCTGCCGGAAGATCACTTTCGCACCATCGCCATTCATGAACTCGGGCATGCGTGGTTCTTCTACAACAATCCACTCGGCAAGAAGCTGCCGCTGTTTGTGGAAGAAGGTCTCTGCGTGCTGCTGGAATATTTATGGCTGAAGAAGCTGAACACTGAAGATGCCAAATTCCGTATCAAGCTGATTGAAAGCTCTCCAGACCCGATTTACGGCAAGGGCTTTCGAGCCGCGCGCAAAGCCTTAAAGCATTTATCTTTGTCGTCACTGGTGCGTTACAGCCTTGATAAGGGGCGTTTCCCTTCTGCGATTGCAGCCTTCTTTTACAACTAACGTTTTCACCAGTGCCAACTCCAGGGGGCGCTCTCAATTAACCATCGACTCAGTGGTTAATTGAGAACGCCCCCTGGAATACTCAACAAATATTGCACGAAAACTGACACATAGTTTTTTCCTATCACCATGACAGGAAAATACTATCGATACAGGCGCCAAAAATTGACCTGCATCAATTACACACCCCAACCCGGAATAGTAAATTTCAACTCAAGTTGAACATACTGAACGTTACCGAACGGGTAATCAGGGGACACCATGAGCGTTAAAGGCATTCAAATCACTTCCGCAGCAAACTCCGGCCTGGAGCACTCTTTCTGGCTAATGGATGAAGAACAAAATGAAGCGCGCTGCCTCTGTGTAAAAGACCAGCTGTTTGCCCAGGACGAAGTTATCGCTCTGGATAAGCTGGGCCAGTTTGATTACCAGGAAGTGAACCTGCAGAACACGCCATCCCGCGAAGGTGGCCAACACCTGAACGTAAACGTGATGTCCCAGGACATGCTGGAAGATGCCATCGCTCACCCTGAGAACTACCCTTCCCTGACCATCCGTGTTTCCGGTTATGCCGTCCGCTTTAACTCTCTGACTCCAGAGCAGCAGCGTGACGTCATCACCCGCACCTTTACCAAGTCTATGTAACTGGAACCATTAAGAGCTTTCACCATGTGATTGCCCTTGTGCAATATGTAAGAGGCCGCTTCCTGAGAAGTGGCCTTTTTTTTCAGCCGCTGCCTCCTGGGCTAACAAAGCGGTTAATTGCTCTAACAATCCCGCTCTTACTTGCTAATAAAAACCTGGAATAGTGTCTAACTTCTTCGAGCAATAGAATTAACAGGACGAAGTTTCTATGGACAGAACAGGTCTCCTATCAGCTGTTGAGGCAGGTATAGCCAGTGCAATGTTTTCAAAAAGGGGTAATCAATCCCCCAGCCCTGCTCCTGTATCAAAACAAATCTCACCGGGCACAACCAGAGAAGACAGCAAACCACTGACACGACGCGCCCTGCGCCCCCACTATAACTCCAGCGATCCAACCTTAACCTGTTCTGTCATGCTCCTGAATGACGACAGTCCATTAACTGAAGTCATTAAAAGAGAGATATTAGAATTTTCCCGCTCTGTTCGAGAGTTGGAGCTGCCTCTCTATCTGTGTGCATACATACAGCTTCAAAAATGTATTGATGAATTGATACAGCTCTGTCATGAGGACGGCCCATCCTCTGTTCATTCACCCCCAAGACGAATAAAAGAAATTTTCACTCATATTCGAAAACTGTTTCCGGGACTGCTTGCTACAGAATCTCTCTACTCAGCCCCGCTGGTTGAATTACTTCTGGACATTGGTGCTCTGGACAACATTGTTAAGGATTTTGAAGGTATAGAGAAAGACATTTTAAAAAGCCTTTCTATTTTCAAGGATTCACCTCTGCCATTACTGAAAAGAGTCTGCGACACTCTTTTCCAAAACAACGAATTCATTAAAGCTTTTTTATTAGACCAGCCAGAATGCATACTCAAAATTAATACGCCCGGCGTCTTCGAATATTGGCTAGAACAGTTAAACGCCCATACCACCGACTTTCATCAAACATCTTCCTTGTATTTAAATGCGTTACAAAGGGCGTACAATATACCTGAAGAACGCATGAAGAAACGGAAATGGAATGAAGATCTTATCGAGGCGATATTTAACAATAAACTCTACACTGAAGAAATCAACTCCATCCTTGAATATGATTATACAGTCCCCTTGACTGCCGATGAGCGCAACACTCGTGATGATAAAGCATTCCCTCTATTGCGGTTATTGATGGTGAACACTGAAACAGTATCACGGCATTTAAAAACCCTGTTTAAAAGATTAACACCGGTGCAACACAATCAACTTTTAATAGGGTTCTATATGATCGGCTACACATCAGTGCTGAAATTGCTTTTAGAAGTTTCGCCAAACATCAGCTTTCTGATCAACTGGCGGGACTTAGAAGGAAGAACAATCCTTCACCATGAATATTTTAGAAATCTCTATGAAGCAGAACCCGCCGATAACGTTTTATCTCCATTGATGATTAACCACTCACAAGAATTGGTTCTCCTTTTAACAGCGCACGATCACCGGGGAATAACAGCACTGGCATCTCATTTTACAAACGGCCACTCCCCCATCTTTATTTATAAAAAAATTGAGGACAACCCTTTTATCCAGCTCATTGATAAAAGCATTCAAAATGATCCCTGCCAGCCTGAAACCTTTTATGAAACACTTCGTTCTTTGACAGATTTTAATATGGCAAGCTGGCTTTTGATCCGCTTTGTACAGAATGGTTTTAACCCGAACCCATTAATGGGTTCTTACCATCAAGACATACCGCTCACTCCGTTTGCTACTAATTTCATGAAACTGCTCTGTGAATATAAGCCTCTTGACACTCAGGAACGACAGGCAGGTTTTCTGACAATGGCCAGCAGAGACCCCCGTTGTTATCTTGCGTGCCACCGAATATTAAGCCAGTCATTTCAACCGGAAGCCCGCCCTGCCATCCACACTGCACCGTTTAATAATGATGAAACATGGACATCCGAAAGCTACCCGTTACCATCGACTTATATATCTGGCCAGGCGTTAGTTACAGGTTTGGATTGGTATGATGATTTTGAAACAGCCTTTCATTGCTATATTCCTGCGGAACGAAGCCAGATTCTTGATCTTTGGACACAAGCTCAGAAACATCAGGAAAAACAGCCAGACCTTGTAACGTTTCTTAAACCGCTTCCACTGGGAGAACATGGGCTCTACGGCAGAAGTTGTTTTTTCAAAGACACAGAGGGAGGTAAAACGTTACGCCTCAAGTTCAAAAAAAAATGCCCTGCAGAACAAACACAGGCAGAACCCTGGGAAACCTTCGCCAGTGAGCCCGTTAAGCTGGATTGTCTGAGAAAACTACAACAGTCAGGTGACCTCCCCCTGAAAAGCAACCTGCCTGAACCGATAGGCATGTTCCGCATCCCTGATTTCCAGACGTGGCTATCAGAGAGCCCTTTATCAAACCAGGAGCAGAAGGCACTGGAAGACTGCGTTTTCATAGAATCGGATGGCTCTGTGTGCGTTTATGCCTACACCACAAATCCATCAGAACACTACCATCTTTACCCTTATGATACTGAGTCAGTTGGCTTTGAATCAGCGCTGGAATCCCTGAACATAGCTGCCCACGACCTTGGCGTGCTGGCTCGTGCAGGCCTGGCGGCCACTGTTCTGCCCATGTATCACAGCATGACCCAGGATAGGCATTACGTCATTCTTGCTCAGCTTTGTGACAAAGTATGCCCTGGAGCTCTCGAGTCATGGGATGCTGAAGCAACAGACCACCCAAACATATCACCAGGTGTAGGGATTCGTGATTATGCGGATATCGAGCCTTTAAGTGAGCTGCCTCTGGTTCTCGAGTACCCTCTCCCCGACACTCCGGATAACCGCAAGAAAATGCATATGGAGCAAATTTCCAGGGAGTTTTTCAGCCTGATTCTGCTCCTTGCCCGAACCTGGGGGCATCGTTTGAATCATAATGATAACGATGCTGTTGATACACTCGCCGACAACATTCTTCAGATAACCACTAATTTTTTCAGCAAGGCCTTCGATTTACCTGAAGAGCTGATCGCCAATGCCATGACAACCTACGGTATACCCCACAGGTTGTCTCTGGAAATCTCTTACTGGTGTGATCATTCAGAATATCCAGACTGGGCTAAAAATTTAAAGCAGGGCGCCATGTCGGCACGTGTTTACCCCCAGAAGCACAAAAATACCTTTGCTAAATCTCTTTCAGAGGATGTAACGGATCGGGGTGCCTACGTAACAACCCACAGCAAAGGGCGCCAACTGGGGTATCGTAATGGACCTCTGCCCATCATGGAGCTGCACAAACTTATTACCCTTGCTTTTAATCTCAGTGTTTTTAAGAAAGATGCTGAAGACGAATTTTCTACATAGCAGGAAAGGTGTAGGTGTAGGTGTAGGTGAACCTCCCAGAAAAAATGTTGTGTCCTTCAGTAAGAACACGTTCGCTCTCCTTGCTAAATTGGTCACTTTGTATTTTTTATTAGTCTTCGCATAACACCACAACAACACCCAAGTACCCGGTCACATGGAAACATATATTTATGGCGATTCCACTCAGTCAGGCTGAGTCCGTGCTGAGTGGATCGTGTCAAATTGAGAATTCACGCACAGGTGGTTAGGACTGCGCCCTTAAAAAAGTTTGTGTAGCAGGAGCTATTCCCAGATTATTATTGACCTGACACCCGGCCAGCTTGGCCAGTACACCCATCAAAGCCAGGTGATGAGTGAGGTGGCTGGAGACAAAGCAGATTTCCCGACCAATATTGGAGTCCATCTGTTCCGGCTGCGTCGTGGAAAGGCATACCTCGGTACTGATGCGGCAGGAGCGCACTAACTGAGCGTTAGTCAGCGTTGCACTCCAGTCTCTTACGACTTTGAGCTCTGCCAGACCTGCGGCGCGATCATATTCCAGAGGCAGACCTCGACCACGCTGGTCATAATCAATCGTGCCGAGCGGGTTGCTGCCAGACGCTTTCATCACCGCCTTATACAAATCCAGAACATGGCGCAGGTGCTGGCCAATGGTACTGGTGAACAGTGTCTCACAGGTAAACACATAGGCATCATTCGGCATCCCACTGATAAAGGTGATCGCCTGATCCAGGACTTCCAGGTTTCCCTTGATAACGCCATTCATTCTCTTGCCACTCTCCTGATTGTTATCCCTGTGCATGCGTGTTCCTCGCATGACATTCTTTCTGTAAAACATTTGACTGTGCAGCGTTGGACGCTTGCCAGATATACGCCAGATAAATTAACGACAGCGGTGCACTCATCCAGTACAACACCTGTAAATCCTGCCCCTGAAAGTCTGTGCGGTTAAACACCAGAGCCAGCACACCAAACAGCACCGCAACACCCGCCTGTGTATACCCGCTCTTGGCCAGCACAAACAGCGCCACCTGATCACCGGGAATACGATCGAAAAACAGTTTGTTGAAAGACATTCGGAAGAAGCTGGTCATAAAGGCGATGCCGATAACCCCTATCGATAGCAACACCGGTGAAAGCTGATTATCAACACTGCCCCGCAACCACCAGGAACATCCATAAAGTAGTGTAGCCAGTACAAACACTTTATGGCTGTCGGCGGCATCGATGCGGGTTTTAATCACTAAAAACATCACCGCAAGAATCACGGCCAGCCCAACCACCAGAACACCCAGACGAGCAAAACTCTCATGGCTGATGATGTACAGCGACAGCACCCAGAAATAACTTTCAAGGAACAGAAACAAGCCATCAATAAAAAATACTGTGCGCGGGAAGCCCGGGTTCTGAAACCCGACAATCGCTCTCAGGGAAACCTTTGGCCCCATCAAACCAGCTTCACTGCTGCGGGCACCTGAAAGAATAAAAACACCCACAAAGCCAAAGCCCGAGACCAGCAAAGAGACCAGCAGCAGAACCCCGGTATAACCACCTTCCAGCAGGAAAGCACCTCCAAGAATGCCGAATTTCAACAGCACACCCACCAGCAACTGGAAGTTACCAAAACGGTTACCGGACCGGGAGCTGGCATCCTCTATCTGCTGTTTACCATCCTGAATAAACAGCATACGCAGAGACAGCCAGTAGAAGCAGCCATAAATACCATTGAGCAGCCCCATCCATACCACACTGCTATGGGCGAGACCATGAATGCCTTCTTCAATCACCAATGTCGAGATCAACACAGCCTCTGCCAGAAACGAACAGGCAATAACCATTCGTCGGTAACGACTGCTGCGCAAGGCTTCCCACACTAAAAGGCTTATCAGAAAACTAAAGCCAGACAGCGCGATGAACCCGGCGACCACTGTCAGAGACTGCGTCTCACTCCAGAGTATCACCGGCAGAAAGAAGGGCAGCAGACCGGTCAGGAAACTGTGCAGCCCGGTGAACTGATAGAAGTATCCAGGCCAGGACATGCTGTTTAAGCGACCTTTCAACGACATCAGAAAATATCCGCCTGGGAGATATCCAGCTTATCCAGCTCAGCAAAGTGCAGGGAGAGATCTTCCCGTTCACCGTAACGTGGATAGTCGTGCATCTTCACATACGGACGGGAGTTCACTTCCAGCAGAATACACTTCTGGTCGTCAAAGCTGTGTTCAATACCTTTTTCCATAATCACATCAATACCGAGGATATTGGCATTAAATATATTCAGAACTTTTTCCATCAGCTGAATATTTTCAGGCGCGACTGTCTCTTTGCTGATGGTTTCCACTACGCCGCCCGGAGCGAGGGCAATACGGTGGAAGAGTTTCACTTCCTGCCCTTCGGCTGGCACTGAGTCGAGAGTCATATTCTGTTTGGCAAGATAGTTCTGGGTGACATCACCGGTTTGCAGAGGGTAGATAACCGGATAAAGACCCATCTCTTCACGGGTACTGTTTTCTTTCTCAATCAAAGCCTTGATGGAATCCTGACCATTGCCGGTCACATAAGGCGAGTAGCGGCGAATCACCGAAATCACCTTGCCGTTTGCCACCAGCACCCGATAGTTACGACCTTCGAGATACTGTTCAACAACACTGGCCGGCCACCAGATTTTTGCCAGAATGACCGCCTTCCAAAGCTCTTTGTAATTATTAATCGGGAAGTAACTGCCCCGGGAAAAGCCTCCGACGTTGGGCTTTACCACCAGGGGAAAGCCGTGTTTCTCAGCAAAGCGGATAGCCCGAAACGGGTTTATAAATATCTCGCCTTTGGCATAGGGAACATTGTGGGCATCAAAAGCTTCACGAGCCTGGCGCTTGGAACGGCAGCTCTTGCGTACATCCAGGGAGTTATAGCTGGTACAGCCATCCATAAAGGTTTTGCTGATCCAGCTGTAGAGCGCTTTTTTCATACCCTGCAGGTTCAGGGTTTTGGCAATTAAGTTCGTCATATCAGGCTTCTTTTATCAGGCGCTTTTCTGCAGGGCGGCTTTAGTACCAACAGTACCAACAACTTCTGTACCTATTGGTGCAGCGACAGTTTTATGAACAGCGGCACGGTTCTGCCTGTGCACCTGCCACTTCCTGAAAAAGATCGACTTGCGGGGCGCCGTAGCCGGCAGACTGCCTGTCACTTCTGCAAGAGAACGTGTAATACGGAACAGGTTCTGGACGCGGCCAAGGGGTGGAACATTTTCACACAACACCACTAAAGGCATAGGCAGGTAGAGGTTGATCTCAAAGATCTGAAACCGGCCCTCGACCATATCCTGCAGGGTGTCGGCACGTATACCAAACCGTGCCATACGAAAGGAACCTACAGTTTTGATGTGCTTCCAGAGCTGCTGCTTCTGGGTAGCGTTCAACTGCTCTGTCAGGTCGTAGTAACGAGTGTCGCCATTATGAACGCTGTTAATCGGCAGTTTATCGCCTGTCAGATTCCGGGATTCCGTCACCGACAGCTCCCGGTACTCGTCTGGGTTGCTGGATGAAGGCACCATGTACACCTCAAACTCCAGCGCCCCTTGAGCCGCCTCCTGAATCAGGTAAGGCATGGCATCGTCGGAGCGGCCTGCACGGATTTGATCCAGCTGCACCAGACTCCCTGCCCGCTTTATACCGACAGAGTTTTGCCCCCACTCGGGTTTTACAAATACCGGAAAACTGTTCGGCTTCTCAATACCCGTATCCCGGTACTGACTGAGCTTCCATTTGGCAGGAATAAGCTCGTCAATATCCAGCTTGGAGAACAGCCCTTTACGGTCGTTGAAATAGCCAGCATTCAGCTGAAAAAACAACCAGGGTTTCACTCGTAACCGCACACAATGCAAGATGTAAAACAACACCTGCAGGGATCTTAACAACATCTAACAACACCCTGTTTATTTAATTATTTTGGGAATCGCTTTCATCAGCATTGCGAGAACAACCCATACACTCTCGCACCAGTATAAAGTTCGCAGCGGCCATAATCAGCCCCAGTACCAGAATAGAGGCAGCAGCTTTAAATAATGATCCATGGTCGCTTTTCCCTTCATGAAGTACTTCAATACCCAGCGGGGTAAACAGATGGAAGAACACCGCACCGGCCATCACACCCGCAGCGGCCAGACCTCCCAGCATGTGCAGAGGTGCACGACTCAGCCAACCCGGCAGGTTCACCAGTTTGCCAACCACAAACAGAACCGCAGGAGCCAGTAGCAGGATAGACACCAGCAGTTCAGCAGAACCTACTACCACAGCACCGTTGGTAGCGAACCACTGTCCGATAGACTGCCCCAGAACACCTTCCATCCACTGACCAATAGTGCCGAAGATATGCTGGGTGTCCGGGTGATCGGAAAATTTGTAAGGTAATGAGCCAAGAAAGACCTTAGCCGTCCATAACGTAACCAGCCAGCTGAAGGCGGCGATGATTGTTTTCTTCATAATGTTTCTGCCTTTGTTCTGTGTGGGCTGTCGTAACCACCAGCCTGACTTCATTCTTGTTTACTACTTACGGACATCTTTTCCTTTTGGTTTCGGAACGACAGAAAAACTCTTATTCCCGCAGGCAAGGAGTACAGAGGACAAACAACTACAAAATAAGATAAAAATCGCGCTGGTGTGTCATTTTGTCTATCGCTGCCAGCTGATACCATGCCTTTTATAAACAGGCTTTTTATTAAGACTTCTTTTGTCAGCATCCATGTTATGGCGGGAAAATACCTTATGACTGACCCTCGTCCTCTCCTACTCTATATCCACGGGTTCAATAGTGCACCCCAGTCACACAAAGCAACGGTGCTTGGCCACTACATCCATAAAGGTGGGGTGAATTGTGACTATGAGGTACCTGCCCTTGGAGAATGGCCGGGAGAAAATGCCCGCGCACTTCTGGCACTGGCAAGTGAGGCCCTGCAAACACGCCCTGTGTATATAGTTGGCAGCTCACTGGGGGGCTATTACGGCACCTGGCTGATGAACCGTCTGCTCGAATCCGACCCTGCATTCCCGGTCAAACTGGTACTGGTGAACCCTGCGGTAAAACCCTATGAACGGTTTCTGGAATACCTTGGCCCCCAGAAAAACTATTACTCCGAAGAAACCTATGAATTGACCCACAAACATATAGATCAGCTCAAGCTCCTGGATGTGATCACTCTTCCCCGACCCGACAACATTCTGCTGTTAGCCCAGACCGGTGATGAAACCCTTGATTACCGTCAGGCGATGGAACATTACAGCGAATGCCCACAGCGCATAGATGAAGGCGGCAGCCACAGTTTTGATGACTTTGACGACAGCATTCCGGTCATCCTCAGTTTCTTCAGCCCACTGCTGGCTCCCAGTAAACCGCTATAAAGGGCAGGCCTGCTTAGACAGATTTCCAGATTGAAGCCTTTTGGTATTAAACTGTTGCGTTTAGACGATTAATTGCCCGCTTCAGAAGGGAGCTCTCCAGGAGAAGCATGCAGAACGAATATACTGCGGAAGCTATCGAGGTCCTCTCAGGCCTCGACCCCGTGCGCAAGCGCCCGGGTATGTACACGGATACCACACGCCCGAACCATCTGGCCCGTGAGGTTATCGATAACAGTGTGGATGAAGCACTGGCGGGTCATGCCACAGAACTGAAAGTCACACTGCACCCGGACAACTCTCTGGAGGTGTCGGACAACGGTCGTGGTATGCCGGTGGATATTCACCCGGTTCACAAAGTCTCTGGTGTAGAACTGATTCTCACCCGTCTTCATGCGGGCGGTAAGTTCTCCAACAAAAATTACCAGTTCTCCGGCGGCCTTCACGGTGTGGGTGTGTCGGTGGTAAACGCCCTGTCCACCCTTCTGGAAATTGATATCCGTCGCAACGGCAAGGTGTACAACATCAGCTTTGCCGACGGCTACAAGAAGACCGAGCTGGCCGAAACCGGTACCTGCGGTAAGCGCAACACTGGTACAACAGTGCGCTTCTGGCCAGACGCGAAATATTTTGATGCCCACAAGTTTGCCGAAGCCCGTCTCAAACACACCCTGCGCGCCAAGGCGGTTCTCTGTCCCGGACTGAAGGTTGTGTTCCTGAACGTTGCCACCAAAGAGACCGAAACATGGCATTACCAGGATGGCCTGCGTGACTACCTCATCTCTGCCGTAGAAGGTTATGAGCTGCTGCCGAAAGAACCCTTCACCGGCAGCCTGCAGGGCGAGAAAGAAGCTGTTGATTGGGCCGTCATCTGGCAGCCCGAAGGTGGCGAGCTGATTACTGAATCCTACGTTAACCTGATTCCAACCGTCCAGGGCGGTACCCATGTCAACGGTCTGCGGACTGGTTTGCTGGAAGCCATGCGGGAGTTCTGTGAGTTCCGCAACCTGCTGCCCCGAGGCGTAAAGCTGGCACCCGATGATATTTGGGAACGCTGCTCTTACGTGCTCTCAGCCAAACTGGCCGACCCACAGTTCTCCGGCCAGACCAAAGAACGCCTCTCTTCCCGTGAGTGTGCAGCGTTTGTTTCCGGCGTAGTGAAAGATGCGTTCAGCCTCTGGCTCAACCATCACACCGACCTTGCCGAACTACTGGCGGAACTGTGCATCAGCACCGCACAGCGGCGTATGCGCAAAGCCAAAAAGGTTGTGCGTAAAAAGGTCTCCTCGGGCCCTGCCCTGCCCGGCAAACTGGCCGACTGTGCCAGTCAGGACATCAACCTCACTGAAATCTTTTTCGTAGAGGGTGACTCGGCCGGTGGTTCCGCCAAACAGGCACGAGACCGTGAGTATCAGGCCATCATGCCCCTGCGCGGCAAGATACTGAACACCTGGGAAGTGGACTCCTCAGAGGTACTGGCCTCTCAGGAAATACACGACATCTCCGTAGCACTGGGTGTCGACCCAGGCTCCGACAAGGTCAGCGAACTGCGTTACGGCAAAGTCTGCATCCTCGCCGATGCTGACTCCGACGGACTGCACATCGCTACCCTGCTCTGCGCGCTGTTTATCCAGCACTTCCGCCCACTGGTGGAAGGCGGACACATCTACGTCGCCATGCCACCGCTGTACCGCATCGATATCGGCAAAGAAGTGCACTACGCATTGGATGAAGCCGAAAAAGACGCCATTCTCGACCGCTTACAGGCGGAAAAGAAACGCGGCAAGGTCGGCGTACAGCGCTTTAAGGGGCTGGGTGAGATGAACCCGCTTCAGCTACGTGAAACAACCATGGCGACTGATACTCGTCGTCTTGTCCAGCTCACTATTGAAGATGCCTTCACCACACGACAAACGATGGATATGATGCTGGCGAAGAAGCGAGCCCCAGACAGGAAGCAGTGGTTGGAGACCAAGGGTAACCTTGTGGATATTTCTTGAGTTAGTGACAGAAGTATTTGCGCTGAGTTTATGGAAAGGAAGGTGGGGGAAATTACCGTTTACTGAAGACCCAGCGGCTTGTCGGCGCACGGCACCTGAAAATGGTGCTGGTACCGGAGGATGGTCAGGACTGGATTGACGGCATTTGCTTTAACGTGGACAGCAAAATCTGACCAAATCCTGCCGTTGGCAAAGTGCGATTGATGTATCGTCTGGATGTGAATGAGTTCCGGGGCCGACGCAGTGTGCAGTTGATGGTGGTGCATCTGGAGCAGCTCGACTCTGGCTGACATCTCCACCCTCCCTTCTGGAAGAGAGGGTTTTTGGTTTAGCACTCAGTCGAGAACATTTACTTTTTGAGTTTCGTACCTCCCCTCCATTGGCTGTCTTTGTTGCAATTCAAAGGTACCACTCATTGTTTTCCCATCTTTTGATTTCCAGAACTTGCACATGAAAACGACAGTGGTTCCTATTACACCTGTCGCCCCTCCAATAATGGCACCGAAGACGCTACCTAGAGCACCGATAAGAATTTCCCGGTCACTACTACCTGCCGGTATGGGAGTGGTAAAGCAGATTGATGTCGGACTTGCTGATGGTGTTATTGGTAATGACTTTGTTAGAAAGGGCATTGCTGATGATGGTGCATTTGTTGGTACTGTGGTTGTCAGTATTGGGCTCTGCCTGCTAACTGCTGATGATATGGTGATTGAGACTATTGCAGTTGTTTCCGTTTCCCCTGCCTCTGCTTCAGTGATGTCCACATCAATGGTTGGTATTGCAGTTTCTTCTATTTCAGTGATGTCTACGTCGATGGTCGGTATTGCCGTTTCTTCTATTTCAGTGATGTCTACGTCGATAGTTGGGGTTGGTGTTGCAGTTTCTTCTATTTCAGTGATGTCTACGTCGATAGTGGGGGTTGGTGTTGCAGTTTCTTCTATTTCAGTGATGTTTACGCCGATAGTGGGGGTTGGTGTTGCAGTTTCTTCTATTTCAGTGATGTCTACGTCGATAGTGGGGGTTGGTGTTGCAGTTTCTTCTATTTCAGTGATGTCTACGTCGATAGTGGGGGTTGGTGTTGCAGTTTCTTCTATTTCAGTGATGTTTACGCCGATAGTGGGGGTTGGTGTTGCAGTTTCTTCTATTTCAGTGATGTTTACGCCGATAGTGGGGGTTTCCGTTTCCCCCATTGCGATGCTATCTACGTAAACCGTTGTTATTTCACTACTCTCTACTGTGCTTGAAGGCGTTGCTCCTGCCCCTGCCTCAAACAATCCAACCGCACGGGCATCAAGGACATGAACCCTTGTGCCGTCACTGGCATACACCCAGCCATTATTTGCGGCTGCGAGCAGGGTAATATTCTCCATGTTCGGTATGGAAATCTCTTCAACCACGGTTGGCCCGGAATGGGCATCCAGAAGAAAGAGCCGGCTCTTACCCTGTCGGGTTATGCCAAAGGCCCGGCGGCTGCCTGATTGGGGAACAAGGTTCAAATTTGTCAGGGGCTGTCCTTCCCAGGTAATGGCAGGTTCAGTACTGGTAAAGGAATCCTGCTCACTGGTACGAGCCCACAACCGGGTTTCCGAATTACTGGAGGTAAACAGTACTGTCGAGGTGGGGGCACACCAGCCCCCGGTCAGCTGTTCTGGAGGAACCAGTGGCTCCTGCAGAAATGTATTTCCGCTATAAAGTCCGGCTGGCAGTAATAATAACCCGACACCAGGAGCCGCACACCCGGCTACTGTTGAACAGCTGATTGTGGCGGGGCCACTGCTGCAGCTTCCGCTGCTGGTTGCGCAGTTCGCCAATGCGGAGGCACCGGTGCAGTTCAGGGATAATGCCTGCATATCATCCTGCAAGGGTTGCATCTGGCAGCCTGCATCCAGTAGCCTCGACGACCCTGCGTTTGAGCCTAAATTACTGCAGACTTCGTTAACCTCACCCTGTTGCAATGTATCTTTGCAGAGAGGCTCCCAACTTCTGGTATCTCGGGTGATCTCTGCAAGTCCGGTAATGTGACTATTTGACTCAGGGCATTCTGCTGAAACCAGCCGTGCCTGTATCTCATTGTTACAGGCAACCATTACATCCTCACCGTGGCCGCAATTATGACTCCCGATTCCGGCATTGGGGCAATCAAAAAGAGAGGGTTCATTGCCTGAACACCCAAGATCATCAAGTCCAATAGGTTGCGGGCTGAAACCGCCAGTGCAGCCGTGATAATAACCCCCCAGAAAATAACTACCGGTAGCTTGAAATCCTAAACTGCGACAGGCAACGACGGCATCCCTGTTGTCAAAGCTGTCATCGCAGACAGTTGCCCACTCATTGCTATTATCCAGAATTTCCACCCGGCCACGGACAAACCCTGATTCCCTCTGCTGATTGCAGGCATCTGTCACAAGCCGGATACGATTTTCTGTTGCCTTTGTTTTCCCGTCTATAACGGTAACGGCAAGGTAATCTTCATTCAGGCTGGGGCATAGTCGTTCGGCTGGTTTTAGTGGTGGGATGATCGCTTTGTAATCAAGGCGCCTGCCAAGTTCATCTCCTTCGGAGATTTTATAAATTTCCGCGCTATGACCATCTCCGATTGCCAGGTTGTCATCAGAGTCGATGACCATTTGTGAAAATGGCTCCAGTCGAGTCAGTGTTCCCACACTGGCCGCCTTACCCCGCGCCAGGGGATCGTCGGCCTCTGGCAACCCCAGACCGGTTATCTGCAATGTTCTGCGGCAATCCTGATTATTTTCACAGACAAGGGCCAGGGTGGCTGACTTGCTGCCAGAGGAAGCTGGTACCAGAGTTACCGGTACATCCACGCATTCGTTCGGATTCAGGAGAGTTGGCTGGTCAAGGCCTCCACGCCACTGGTCGGCAGGGGTATCAGATGTATGCAGTTTGGCCATGAGATTTACGCTATCTGCCCCTGGATTCAAACAGATGGTGTTATACATGGTGCGCTGCTCATTTTTACCATCGTCCCGAATCAGGATATTGCCCATATCTGTCCATGCCGTAATATTCAGAGGAGGGAGTGATGGGGGCAGGGCATCGAACAGGCCCGTTGTGCGGGTATCCAGAGTATGCACTCTGGTGCCGTCACTTACGTAGAGCAAGCCGTTCACTCCGGCTGCCAAATGGGAAATTGTCTCGAAATCCGGAACAATTATTTCCTGTGCAATGTTTGCCCCTGAATGTCTATCCAGAACAAAAAGTCGACTTTTTCCCTGACGGGTCACACCAAAGGCCCGGGTGCTTCCTGGTTGTGAAACAAGATTAAGGTTTGTCAGTAACTGTCCCTTCCAGGAGAAGGCTGCCCCTGCAAGTGTAAAGGTGTCCTTCTCAGTGTTCCGGCTCCACAGGCGAGTTTCCGTATCACTGGATGTAAATAGTAGAGTTGAAGAGGGGGCGCACCAACCCCCTGTCAATTGCTCTGGAGGAACCAAGGGGGGCTGAAGTCGGCTATTTGCGTCATAAAGCCCATCTGGCAGTAAGGATAATCTGACGCCAGGGGCAGAGCACCCCGCTATTGTTGGGCAGCTGAGAGTTGCATCCCCCCTGGTGCATCCTTCATTACTACTGATGGAGCAGTTTGCCAAGGCTTCAGCACCAGGGCAGCTTAAGCTCAGGGTGCTCTCTGAATGTCTGTTCTGGCAGGTTTCAAGCAAGGAGGGCACACCTGCGGTAGATCCTAAATTGCGACAGATTGCATTGAGTTCATTTTGCTGGAGCCGTTCATTGCAGATCGGGGTCCAGCTTACAAGGTTTTGTGTTAATTCCAGATAGCCTGAAACGCTATCCTTAATCACGGGGCAGTTTTCTTCGGATACCAGTCGTGGCTGTGTTCCTTTGCAGGCAATATGTACGTTTTCTGTGTGATAACAATTATGATTTCCGAATCCGCCCCCAAGTGTAGCGGAAGGGCAGTCAAGCAGGGATGCTTCAGTGCCGGTGCAGGCAACATCATCAAGGAAAATCGGTTGTTGGGGGTCGCCGTCTGTGCATCCGTGACCGTCACCTCCTAAAAAAGAACTATTGGCTGACGGCAGCCCTATACTGCGACAGGCGACGGAAGCGTCCGTATTGTCAAAGTCATCATCACAGACTGTCCCCCATACACCGTCAGTATCCTGAACCTCCAGCCGACCTCGGGCTAAATTTTGTTGCTGGGAGCAGGCATCTGTGACCAGCCGGGTACGAGTACCTCTCCCATTTACCTCCTGCAGCACAGTGGTGTAGCCTTCACCTGTATCTGGACACAGGCGCTCTGCAGGTTTGAGTGGGGGATTTAAGGGGATATAGCCAAGGCGTTTACCCGGTTGGGCAGAGTTGGAACCCTCATATACCTCAACACTATCACGATCACCTATCGCCAGATTGCCTGCTGAATTCACCACCATTTGTGAGATTGGCTCCGACCCAACCAGGGTCCCCTCACTGGCGGTTTGTCCTTTGATCAGGGGATTGTCAGCCTCTGGCAGAGCAAGGCCTGTTATCGGAAAGGTCTGGTCACAACCCGGGGAATTTCCGCAGTCAAGGGTCAAGCTTGCCGATTTACTGCCGGCGGAAGTTGGTGCAAGTGTTACCGGTATATCAGTGCATTCGTCCGGTTGGAGGCTGATGGCCTGGTTAAGGCCGACACTCCACTGGCTGTCAGGGGTGTCAGAGGTTTGCAGGGTGGCTGTGATATTTGCGCCAGCGGAAGAGTCGGCCTTTACGCAGACCGTATTATGAACGGTGCGTTGCTCGCTCTCGCCATTGTCCCGCACCAGGAGCTCGCCGACATCTTGCCAGATGGTTGTGTTTAGGGAGACTTGCTGCAATTGACGTTTATTGCGCAGGGGGGCGATGTCCTGCTCTAACTCTATGGGCTCCTGGGATACCCGTCGTCGATACTGGCGGCGGGTCTCCCACTTGACATGCCTGCCCCGTGTATTCTGCATACGGCGACCTGAGCTGTCGCTGATAAGCTCCTGGTTCTGTACAGAAAGCAGTCGACGGCCAGTTCTGGCACCGGCTGGATGTACGGCTGCTGCACCGGGAGTGGCAAATGTGTGTTTAGGGTTGTTCTTTTTGTTGTGGGGCTGGTGGGGCTGGCGGCGTGATTCCGGTGTCTTCGGGAACTTTTTTGCGTGAAGAGGCTGAGGAACAAACCGTACTGGTGTTTGCCCGCTAGTGCTCCCCTTATATCGTATAGGTTTGGCCACCATGTGGGGGACGGCAGCTGTTCCTGCAGCAGACGTATTACTCAGGAGAACCGCTGCCTTTACGAGAACTGCGGGAATTGTCGTGTTTGTAGTGTTGCCCCTGTGAAGGTTATGGCCTGCCTGTGCTCCAAGCCCCAGCCCCAGCCCCAGAATAATCAGGGGGAGGAAAAACCAATGCAGGTTGTTGCGCTTGCGGGGAGGAGACGGTAACGGCATTTTCAATACACCACCAGAAAAGAACAGGCACCGATATTAGCAGTTCACCGAACCGGCGTGGGCAGATTTTGGCAAGTGACGTAATTGACAGGGAATCTACACGACATCTCGCTGGTTTTGACTTTTGTATCCTGGCTCTGCTTATCATCGTGAGCGCTCAGCCAGCTTATCTCTTGGACTGCATGTGGGGTGACGGAGTCCCAGGCAACCGCTCTAAGCAGCATCAAATACAAGACCAGGAAAATGACAAACATTGCTTTAATTTCATAACAAACTTAAGCAGTGAGAGTTGTGCTAAATTCCCTTCGAACACTTGATATACAAGGGGGTAGATATGACAAACTATGACAATCGTAACCTTTCTACCAACCACCTGAACGACACCATTTCAGGCAATGATTTTTCCTATCCGGTTATGCTTTTGGAAGATCATGGTTACGCATTTTACAAAGCATCTCCTCACTCATTAACCAAGGCAAACAGGGGGAGATATCTTCAGGCGGTTTCCTGCCATTTGCTGCACATGCCTCAAGATAGGAATTGAGCCAGATTTTTGGGTTAATACCCCAAAGCTTAAGTGTCATGAAAATACTGAATAGAAATGCGGCTATATCAGCACTCCAGTCGCTGCCAGAGTCATAGTGATTTTTCCTGCCAGGCAATCCTGTGCGAATGGTTTGTTCTGCAGCGTTGTTATCCATAGGGATACCGGGATTAGTGACAAAACGGGTCAATCCTTCCCAATGATTCTGCAGGCTTTCGAGCACCTTTTTTGCTCTGACTGGCAGTTTTGGGCGTTTGGTTCCTGATCCCTCTGGGTTGCCATCTGCTCTACCTGACGCTCAAGTTTCAGTTGTCGAGCTGAAAACTGCTCAGGGTCGTCCAGAACTTTAAGGCGCTGGTCGTTCAGGTGGTATAAGTGACCAATCCTGCTCACCCAGGTGGCACTCCACTTTTCCAGTTCAGGGGCGCCACGCTGAGCATCAATAAAATCCCGTCTTACGTGAGCCCAACAGAAAGCTAAAACAATAGAAACCGCATCACTGGCGAGCTTCTTGTAGGCCGGGTACCGATCGCATACCAGCGTACCTGCCCCATCACCTATGACGGATTCCTTTTCTGGAAGAAGGAATAACGATTGCCCAGGGCATTGGGAGGCTGAGAAGCCAGTTGCCTGGTATTCTAGAAGATGCAGGGAATGGTCTGAATCACGCCAGTCGTGCACTGATTAATGATCTATCAGAACATCTGAAAGAGCTGAATGAACATATTCGTGGATATGATGAACAGGTTCGAGAGATGGCCTCATCGAATGAAGACTGTAAACGTATCATGACCATTCCGGAAATAGGTCCTTTGACCGCGACAGCTATGCAAAAAGCTATGGGTGATCCTAACAATTTCGTTTCAGGAAGACATGTCGCTGCCTGGCTGGACTTAGTACCCAGGTAATCTTCAACAGGAGGAAAACCACGCCTCCTGGGCATCAGTACAAGAGGGAACACCTATCTGCGTACTCTTCTGATACATGGAGCCAGATCCGTTCTCTATACCTTTAAAAGTGAAAGTGATCGCTGTAAAAAATGGGTAACGCAACTTCAGCAGCGTAAGCATGGGAACGTTGCGGCTGTTGCGCTGGCAAACAAACTGGCACGGACTGTCTGGGCGATTATGTCAAAACAGACCGTTTATAAAGGTACAACATAAGCAGTAAAGTATTTCACTGAAGAGCAAAAGTTCTCACGATTGCAAAGAGAATGTATTTGATGGTCAGCAGGTAAAAACCGGCAACCTGAAACCTCATGTGCGTCCAAGGCTTGCGAAGCCGTTATAGTGATCAGGACAAGTTGCGCGGATATCCATCAGGGTCAGGAGTACCACTCCGTGAACAGGTCGAATATATGAGAGCAGTTACTTGTGCTTTTCCATCATATACAGACTCTTGCAAACCGGGGCGAACCATATATGAACCCCTTAAACTGGACAGCTCGCTAAGTTAAGTTTTCCGACTGTATGATGCCCTTTCAAGGAGGGATAAATGACAGTCAGAAAAAGGAAACGCCATGCACCTGAGTTTAAGGCTCAAGTGGCATTGGAAGCCTACAGAGGCGACAAAACAATTAACCAGCTCGCCACTGAGCACGGCATTGCAGCTGTCCAGATTAGCCAGTGGAAAAGAATTCTACTGAAGCAGGTTTCAGAACTCTTTGGACGAGCATCGCCAGACATTGATCCGGACGCATTAACCGTTCCGCTTTATCAGGAGATCGGTCAGTTCAAAATGGAGTTGGACTGGTTGAAAAAAATCTGGTGCTCTCCGTTGATCAAAAACGTGCATGTATCGAGGTTACCCATGTAGCTCTGAGTGTCAGTCGTCAGTGCGAGCTGTTAGGGCTGAATCTATCCAGTTGGTATTGCCAGGCTCACCCTGCACAGGAAAGTGCTGAGAACCTGAACTTCATGCAGTTGATTGATAAGCAGTATACTCGAACACCTTTTTACGGAAGCCGAAAGATTACGCCATGGCTGGAGACACAAGGCCATGAAGTTAACAGGAAACCTGTACAGCGCCTGATGCGCACAATGGGCATTGTTGGTGTTGCGGCATAAACAAGGAATGTACTATCAATGCGTCTGAAGCATTACTCGTATTACGACTATTCTCCAAGCATTTAGTATTAATCCAACGTTCAATGGTGTACAGCGGCTGGATCATGGTCGGTATATGAGGCGGTTTGCTGATTGTGTATTCCCTTCTCTTGGCCTGTGCCGTCTTGCCATATATCCCACCATTGCCTTTACTGCACAGCCTCAACGAACGGGCAACAGGATGAGATTTACCGTGAATATTGGTGCTCACTTTTGCGGGAGAGAATTGTTTTTTATTTGGTTAATGCTACCGCTGTCAGGGGGCGTGATAGAGAAATGCGCAGCAGCAGATAAAGATACAAAGAAAAGCTGGGCGGCAATTGTAAAGCCTTTACCTGCTTCCCTGTATCCCGGTCGTACCTGTGTCCGGCCACATGCCTCTCCTGTTCCTGAATCATCAATGCTTCAGTGGCCGCCTGTATTGACCACATCAAAGACCCATGCCGAAGTCCCTTCACGACAACAGGAATCGTCTGAGGCTACAGTTCGAACACATCCAAAAAGAAGACCAGACAGAAAGAGACAATATTACCGCAACCCTTCCGCCGAGCGTTTCGATCAACAGATAGAAGCACTGGCAAACGAAGTGAATCGACTCAAAAAGCAACTTCACGGGCCACATCGGGAGAGCCATAAAACCGCGCTTTTAGATCTTGCATTCCAGATGACAGAAAGAGATCTGCACCCGCTTCGAGCCAGTCCCAAAGCCCTTGCTCTTTTGGCAAATGCGTTTTCAAAATTAGCAAAATATCAAGAAGGCGCCACAGCGTTAGACTGGATAATGAAAGCCGTGATCCACCGCAGTCAAAAACAGCAGCTAACCAAACAGTGCGGATTTAAAGCCCAAACGCTGGCCATGGTGCTCAATAGCCTGAGTCAGGTCGCCGGTGACAAAGCCGACACGACCCGGAAGGCGCTGGCCAAAGAAGTGGGGAGGCGTGCCCTTGCCGGAGACCTTAAGTGCTGGATAGCGCAAGAGCTGGCCATGGTGACCAATGGCCTGAGCCAGGTGACGGGGGACGACGCCGACACGACCCGGAAGGCGCTGGCCAAAGAGGTGGGAAGCCGTGATTTGACCGACACCAAAGAGTGGTCGGCCCAGCCTCTGGCCATGGTGACCAATGGCCTGAGTCAGGTGGCGGGTGACGACGCCGACACGACCCGGAAGGCGCTGGCCAAAGAGGTGGGAAGCCGTGATTTGACCGACACCAAAGAGTGGTCGGCCCAGCATCTGGCCATGGTGACCAGTGGCCTGAGTCAGGTGGAGGGGGACGACGCCGACACGACCCGGAAGCCGCTGGCCAAAGAGGTGGGGAGGCGTGCCCTTGCCGGAGACCTTAAGTGCTGGATAGCGCAAGATCTGGCCATGGTGACCAATGGCCTGAGCCAGGTGACGGGGGACGACGCCGACACGACCCGGAAGGCGCTGGCCAAAGAGGTGGGGAGGCGTGCCCTTGCCGGAGACCTTAAGTGCTGGATAGCGCAAGATCTGGCCATGGTGACCAATGGCCTGAGCCAGGTGACGGGGGACGACGCCGACACGACCCGGAAGGCGCTGGCCAAAGAAGTGGGGAGGCGTGCCCTTGCCGGAGACCTTAAGTGCTGGATAGCGCAAGATCTGGCCATGGTGACCAATGGCCTGAGCCAGGTGGCGGGGGACGACGCCGACACGACCCGGAAGGCGCTGGCCAAAGAGGTGGGGAAGCGTGATTTGACTGACCCCAGGGAGTGGTCGTCCCAGCCTCTGGCCATGGTGACCAATGGCCTGAGCCAAGTGACGGGGGACGACGCCGACACGCCCCGGAAGGCACTGGCCAAAGAAGTGGGGAGGCGTGCCCTTGCCGGAGACCTTAAGTGCTGGATAGCGCAACATCTGGCCATGGTGACCAATGGCCTGAGTCAGGTGGCGGGGGACGACGCCGACACGACCCGGAAGGCGCTGGCCAAAGAGGTGGGGAGGCGTGATTTGACCGACACCAGTGAGTGGTCGGCCCAGCCTCTGGCCATGGTGACCAATGGCCTGAGGCAGGTTACGGGGGACGACGCCGACACGACCCGGAAGGCTCTGGCCAAAGAAGTGGGGAGGCGTGCCCTTGCCGGAGACCTTAAGTGCTGGATAGCGCAAGATCTGGCCATGGTGACCAATGGCCTGAGCCAGGTGGCGGGGGTCGACGCCGACACGACCCGGAAGGCGCTGGCCAAAGAGGTGGGAAGCCGTGATTTGACCGACACCAGTGAGTGGTCGGCCCAGTCTCTGGCCATGGTGGCCAGTGGGATGTCTCATTGCTCACACGTCATAGGGGAGGATGTTGTTCAAGCTTCGATTCAAGCCATTATGAACATATCGCCGACTGAACAGGAGATCATTATGGCCCTTGACGCTTTGTGCCGTTTATCTCTGTCAGACGACCAGCTGAAGCTTGGCTATTTCCTGGTTAAACGTCTTTGTGATATGACTGGTTTTATTGACACAGGCGGCCCTCTACGGCATAACGTCGGCGACTTCTTATGGAACCTGGCCGTTCTGGATTTATGTGCAAAACAAAATCCGCTCGTCAAGGATGATCCTGATACACCCCGTTTCGATATCTTTGTTAAGCCGCTAATGGATAGGGAAAATATCAGGGACCTTCTTTCATATCACTGGCAAGACAGATTTGCATATATTTACTGGGCAGGCATTTCTAACCTGGAAATTGATGTGTCTCCTGCTCTTTCTGCTCCTGAAAAAAAGGTGAAGGTCTCAGCATTACAAAACAGAGTGTTCCAGGCTGTTAAAAATGCTTTGCCAAACCAAAATATTGTTATGGAAGTGAATATTGAAGGGTTCCCAGTTGATATTCTGGTGGGTAAAACCTTGTGTATAGAGGTCGATGGCCCCCATCATTATATTCAGGATGACACAATGGAAAACGATGAGCTTCTTCTTGCAAAAGAATTTGGAAAAAGAAGAGCGCGAGACCCTTTGATAGATCACATACTCAAAAGCCTGGGGTTTGAGGTGCTACGTATTTCCTATGTTGAGACTGACTCGGTCGCAGGCCTTGGAACGTTTGTTGATCGGGTGATAAATGCAATGGACGAACAAGAAATGAGTAGGCAGTATGAAGGCCTGAGAGTGAATGACCTGCCAGCCTGGTAACCTTTCTACCAGCCACCTGAACGCCACCATTTCAGGCAATGATTTTTCCTGTCCGGTTATGCTTTTGGAGGATCATGGTCGGTATATGAGGCGGTTTGCTGATTGTGTATTCCCTTCTCTTTTTGGCCTGT
Organism: Sansalvadorimonas sp.; assembly: GCA_965221135.1. Lineage (GTDB taxonomy): Bacteria > Pseudomonadota > Gammaproteobacteria > Pseudomonadales > Endozoicomonadaceae > Sansalvadorimonas. Next base: position 579,111 of record CBDCRZ010000100.1, on the reverse strand, counting down.
GCCGTATTGCCATATATCCCGCCATTGCCTTTACTGCACAGCCTCAACGAACGGGCAATGGGATGAGATTTACCGTGAATATTGGTACTCACTTTTGCGGGAGAGAATTGTTTTTTATTTGGATAATGCTTCCGCTGTCAGGGGGCGTGATAGAGAAATGCGCAGCAGCAGATAAAGATACAAAGAAAAGCTGGGCGGCAATAGTAAAGCCTTTACCTGCTTCCCTGTATCCCGGTCGTACCTGTGTCCGGCCACATGCCTCTCCTGTTCCTGAATCATCAATACTTCAGTGGCCGCCTGTATTGACCACATCAAAGACCCATGCCGAAGTCCCTTCACGACAACAGGAATCGTCTGAGGCTACAGCTCGAACACATCCAAAAAGAAGACCAGACAGAAAGAGACAATATTACCGCAACCCTTCCGCCGAGCGTTTCGATCAACAGATAGAAGCACTGGCAAACGAAGTGAATCGACTCAAAAAGCAACTTCACGGGCCACATCGGGAGAGCCATAAAACCGCGCTTTTAGATCTTGCATTCCAGATAACAGAAAGAGATCCGCACCCGCTTCGAGCCAGTCCCAAAGCCCTTGCTCTTTTGGCAAATGCGTTTTCAAAATTAGCAAAATATCAAGAAGGCGACACAGCGTTAGACTGGATAATGAAAGCCGTGATCCACCGCAGTCAAGAACAGCAGCTAACCAAACAGTGCGGATTTAAAGCCCAAACGCTGGCCATGGTGCTCAATAGCCTGAGTCAGGTGGCGGGTCACAACGCCGACACGACCCGGAAGGCGCTGGCCAAAGAGGTGGGGAGGCGTGATTTGACTGACCGGCCCAGCCTCTGGCCAGTGACCAGTGGCCTGAGCAGGTGGCGGGGGACACACGAGCCGGAAGGCGCTGGCCAAAGAGGTCTGGCCATGGTGACCAAGATGGCCTGAGTCAGGTGGCGGGGGACGACGCCGACACGACCCGGAAGGCGCTGGCCAAAGAGGTGGGGAGGCGTGCCCTTGCCGGAGACCTTAAGTGCTGGATAGCGCAAGATCTGGCCATGGTGACCAATGGCCTGAGCCAGGTGACGGGGGACGACGCCGACACGACCCGGAAGGCGCTGGCCAAAGAGGTGGGAAGCCGTGATTTGACCGACACCAAAGAGTGGTCGGCCCAGCATCTGGCCATGGTGACCAATGGCCTGAGCCAGGTGGCGGGGGGCGACGCCGACACGACCCGGAAGGCGCTGGCCAAAGAAGTGGGGAGGCGTGCCCTTGCCGGAGACCTTAAGTGCTGGATAGCGCAAGAGCTGGCCATGGTGACCAATGGCCTGAGTCAGGTGGCGGGGGACGACGCCGACACGACCCGGAAGGCGCTGGCCAAAGAGGTGGGGAGGCGAGCCCTTGCCGGAGGCCTTAAGTGCTGGATAGCGCAACATCTGGCCATGGTGACCAATGGCCTGAGGCAGGTGGCGGGGGACGACGCCGACACGACCCGGAAGGCGCTGGCCAAAGAGGTGGGGAGGCGTGATTTGACTGACACCAGGGAGTGGTCGGCCCAGCATCTGGCCATGGTGACCAATGGCCTGAGCCAAGTGACGGAGGACGACGCCGACACGACCCGGAACGCGCTGGCCAAAGAGGTGGGGAGGCGTGATTTGACTGACCCCAGGGAGTGGTCGGCCCAGCCTCTGGCCATGGTGACCAATGGCCTGAGCCAGGTGACGGGGGACGACGCCGACACGACCCGGAAGGCGCTGGCCAAAGAGGTGGGGAGGCGTGATTTGACCGTCACCAAAGAGTGGTCGGCCCAGCCTCTGGCCATGGTGACCAATGGCCTGAGCCAGGTGACGGGGGACGACGCCGACACGACCCGGAAGGCGCTGGCCAAAGAGGTGGGGAGGCGTGCCCTTGCCGGAGACCTTAAGTGCTGGATAGCGCAAGATCTGGCCATGGTGACCAATGGCCTGAGGCAGGTGGCGGGGGACGACGCCGACACGACCCCGAAGGCGCTGGCCAAAGAGGTGGGGAGGCGTGATTTGACTGACCCCAGGGAGTGGTCGTCCCAGCCTCTGGCCATGGTGACCAATGGTCTGAGGCAGGTGGCGGGTGACGACGCCGACACGACCCGGAAGGCGCTGGCCAAAGAAGTGGGGAGGCGTGCCCTTGCCGGAGACCTTAAGTGCTGGATAGCGCAAGAGCTGGCCATGGTGACCAATGGCCTGAGTCAGGTGGCGGGTGACTACGCCGACACGACCCGGAAGGCGCTGGTCAAAGAGGTGGGAAGCCGTGATTTGACCGACACCAAAGAGTGGTCGGCCCAGCATCTGGCCATGGTGACCAATGGCCTGAGTCAGGTGGCGGGTGACTACGCCGACACGACCCGGAAGGCGCTGGCCAAAGAGGTGGGAAGCCGTGATTTGACTGACACCAAAGAGTGGTCGGCCCAGCATCTGGCCATGGTGGCCAGTGGGATGTCTCATTGCTCACACGTCATAGGGGAGGATGTTGTTCAAGCTTCGATTCAAGCCATTATGAACATATCGCCGACTGAACAGGATATCATTATGGCCCTTGACGCTTTGTGCCGTTTATCTCTGTCAGACGACCAGCTGAAGCTTGGCTATTTCCTGGTTAAACGTCTTTGTGATATGTCTGGTTTTATTGACACAGGCGGCCCTCTACAGCATAGCGTCGGCGACTTCTTATGGAACCTGGCCGTTCTGGATTTATGTGCAAAACAAAATCCGCTCGTCAAGGATGATCCTGATACACCCCGTTTCGATATCTTTGTTAAGCCGCTAATGGATATGGAAAATATCAGGGACCTTCTTTCACATCACTGGCAAGACAGATTTGCATATATTTACTGGGCAGGCATTTCTAACGTGGAAATTGATGTGTCTCCTGCTTTTTGGGCTCCTGAAAAAAAGGTGAAGGTCTCAGCATTACAAAACAGAGTGTTCCAGGCTGTTAAAAATGCTTTGCCAAACCAAAATATTGTTATGGAAGTGAATATTGAAGGGTTCCCAATTGATATTCTGGTGGGTAAAACCCTGTGTATAGAGATCGATGGCCCCCATCATTATATTCAGGATGACACAATGGAAAACGATGAGCTTCTTCTTGCAAAAGAATCTGGAAAAAGAAGAGCGCGAGACCCTTTGATAGATCACATACTCAAAGGCCTGGGGTTTGAGGTGCTACGTATTTCCTATGTTGAGACTGACTCGGTCGCAGGCCTTGGAACGTTTGTTGATCGGGTGATAAATGCAATGGACGAACAAGAAATGAGTAGCCAGTATGAAGGCCTGAGAGTGAATGACTTGCCAGCCTGGTAACCTTTCTACCAGCCACCTGAACGCCACCATTTCAGGCAATGATTTTTCCTGTCCGGTTATGCTTTTGGAGGATCATGGTCGGTATATGAGGCGGTTTGCTGATTGTGTATTCCCTTCTCTTTTTGGCCTGTGCCGTCTTGCCATATATCCCGCCATTGCCTTTACTGCACAGCCTCAACGAACGGGCAATGGGATGAGATTTACCGTGAATATTGGTGCTCACTTTTGCGGGAGAGAATTGTTTTTTATTTGGTTAATGCTACCGCTGTCAGGGGGCGTGATAGAGAAATGCGCAGCAGCAGATAAAGATACAAAGAAAAGCTGGGCGGCAATTGTAAAGCCTTCACCTGCTTCCCTGTATCCCGGTCGTACCGGTGTCCGGCCACATGCCTCTCCTGTTCCTGAATCATCAATGCTTCAGTGGCCGCCTGTATTGACCACATCAAAGACCCATGCCGAAGTCCCTTCACGACAACAGGAATCGTCTGAGGCTACAGCTCGAACACATCCAAAAAGAAGACCAGACAGAAAGAGACAATATTACCGCAACCCTTCCGCCGAGCGTTTCGATCAACAGATAGAAGCACTGGCAAACGAAGTGAATCGACTCAAAAAGCAACTTCACGGGCCACATCGGGAGAGCCATAAAACCGCGCTTTTAGATCTTGCATTCCAGATGACAGAAAGAGAGCCGCACCCGCTTCGAGCCAGTCCCAAAGCCCTTGCTCTTTTGGCAAATGCGTTTTCAAAATTAGCAAAATATCAAGAAGGCGCCACAGCGTTAGACTGGATAATGAAAGCCGTGATCCACCGCAGTCAAAAACAGCAGCTAACCAAACAGTGCGGATTTAACGCCAAAGACTTGGCCATGGTGCTCAATAGCCTGAGTCAGGTGGCGGGTGACGACGCCGGCACGACCCGGAAGGCGCTGGCCAAAGAGGTGGGAAGCCGTGATTTGACCGACACCAAAGAGTGGTCGGCCCAGCCTCTGGCCATGGTGACCAATGGCCTGAGTCAGGTGGCGGGGGACACCGCCGACACGACCCGGAAGGCGCTGGCCAAAGAGGTTGGGAGGCGTGATTTGACCGACACCAAAGAGTGGTCGGCCCAGCCTCTGGCCATGGTAACCAATGGCCTGAGCCAGGTGGCGGGGGACGACGCCGACACGGCCCGGAAGGCGCTGGTCAAAGAGGTGGGGAGGCGTGATTTGACTGACCCCAGGGAATGGTCGGCCCAGCATCTGGCCATGGTGACCAATGGCCTGAGGCAGGTGGCGGGGGACGACGCCGACACGACCCGGAAGGCGCTGGCCAAAGAGGTGGGGAGTCGTGATTTGACTGACACCAAAGAGTGGTCGGCCCAGCCTCTGGCCATGGTGACCAATGGCCTGAGCCCGGTGACGGGGGACGACGCCGACACGACCCGGAAGGCGCTGGCCAAAGAAGTGGGGAGGCGTGCCCTTGCCGGAGACCTTAAGTACTGGATAGTGCAACATCTGGCCATAGTGACCAATAGCCTGAGTCAGGTGGCGGGGGACGACGCCGACACGACCCGGAAGGCGCTGGCCAAAGAAGTGGGGAGGCGTGCCCTTGCCGGAGACCTTAAGTGCTGGATAGCGCAAGATCTGGCCATGGTGACCAATGGCCTGAGTCAGGTGACGGGGGACGACGCCGACACGACCCGGAAGGCGCTGGCCAAAGAGGTGGGGAGGCGTGCCCTTGCCGGAGACCTTAAGTGCTGGATAGTGCAAGAGTTGGCCATGGTGGCCAATGGCCTGAGCCAGGTGACGGGAGACGACGCCGACACGACCCGGAAGTCGCTGGCCAAAGAGGTGGGTAGGCGTGATTTGACCGACACCAAAGAGTGGTCGGCCCAGCATCTGGCCATGGTGACCAATGGCCTGAGGCCGGTGGCGGGGGACGACGCCGACACGACCCGGAAGGCGCTGGCCAAAGAAGTGGGGAGGCGTGCCCTTGCCGGAGACCTTAAGTGCTGGATAGCGCAACATCTGGCCATGGTGACCAATGGCCTGAGCCAGGTGACGGGGGACGACGCCGACACCACCCGGAAGGAGCTGGCCAAAGAGGTGGGTAGGCGTGATTTGACTGACCCCAGGGAGTGGTCGGCCCAGCCTCTGGCCATGGTGACCAATGGCCTGAGCCAGGTGACGGGGGACGACGCCGACACGACCCGGAAGGCGCTGGCCAAAGAAGTGGGGAGGCGTGCCCTTGCCGGAGACCTTAAGTGCTGGATAGCGCAACATCTGGCCATGGTGACCAATGGCCTGATCCAGGTGACGGGGGACGACGCCGACACGACCCGGAAGGAGCTGGCCAAAGAGGTGGGTAGGCGTGATTTGACTGACACCAGGGAGTGGTCGGCCCAGCCTCTGGCCATGGTGACCAATGGCCTGAGGCAGGTGGCGGGGGACGACGCCGACACGACCCGGAAGGCGCTGGCCAAAGAGGTGGGAAGCCGTGATCTGACCGACACCAAAGAGTGGTCGGCCCAGCCTCTGGCCATGGTGACCAATGGCCTGAGCCTGGTGGCGGGGGACGACGCCGACACGACCCGGAAGGCGCTGGCCAAAGAGGTGGGGAGTCGTGATTTGACTGACACCAAAGAGTGGTCGGCCCAGCCTCTGGCCATGGTGACCAAAGGCCTGAGCCAGGTAACGGGGGACGACGCCGACACGACCCGGAAGGCGCTGGCCAAAGAGGTGGGAAGCCGTGATTTGACCGACACCAAAGAGTGGTCGGCCCAGCATCTGGCCATGGTGGCCAGTGGGATGTCTCATTGCTCACACGTCATAGGGGAGGATGTTGTTCAAGCTTCGATTCAAGCCATTATGAACATATCGCCGACTGAACAGGATATCATTATGGCCCTTGACGCTTTGTGCCGTTTATCTCTGTCAGACGACCAGCTGAAGCTTGGCTATTTCCTGGTTAAACGTCTTTGTGATATGACTGGTTTTATTGACACAGGCGGCCCTCTACAGCATAGCGTCGGCGACTTCTTATGGAACCTGGCCGTTCTGGATTTATGTGCAAAACAAAATCCGCTCGTCAAGGATGATCCTGATACACCCCGTTTCGATATCTTTGTTAAGCCGCTAATGGATAGGGAAAATATCAGGGACCTTCTTTCACATCACTGGCAAGACAGATTTGCATATATTTACTGGGCAGGCATTTCTAACCTGGAAATTGATGTGTCTCCTGCTCTTTCTGCTCCTGAAAAAAAGGTGAAGGTCTCAGCATTACAAAACAGAGTGTTCCAGGCTGTTAAAAATGCTTTGCCAAACCAAAATATTGTTATGGAAGTGAATATTGAAGGGTTCCCAGTTGATATTCTGGTGGGTAAAACCTTGTGTATAGAGGTCGATGGCCCCCATCATTATATTCAGGATGAGACAATGGAAAACGATGAGCTTCTTCTTGCAAAAGAATCTGGAAAAAGAAGAGCGCGAGACCCTTTGATAGATCACATACTCAAAAGCCTGGGGTTTGAGGTGCTACGTATTTCCTATGTTGAGACTGACTCGGTCGCAGGCCTTGGAACGTTTGTTGATCGGGTGATAAATGCAATGGACGAACAAGAAATGAGTAGCCAGTATGAAGGCCTGAGAGTGAATGACTTGCCAGCCTGGTAACCTTTCTACCAACCACCTGAACGCCACCATTTCAGGCAATGATTTTTCCTGTCCGGTTATGCTTTTGGAGGATCATGGTCGGTATATGAGGCGGTTTGCTGATTGTGTATTCCCTTCTCTTTTTGGCCTGTGCCGTCTTGCCATATATCCCGCCATTGCCTTTACTGCACAGCCTCAACGAACGGGCAACAGGATGAGATTTACCGTGAATATTGGTGCTCACTTTTGCGGGAGAGAATTGTTTTTTATTTGGTTAATGCTACCGCTGTCAGGGGGCGTGATAGAGAAATGCGCAGCAGCAGATAAAGATACAAAGAAAAGCTGGGCGGCAATTGTAAAGCCTTTACCTGCTTCCCTGTATCCCGGTCGTACCTGTGTCCGGCCACATGCCTCTCCTGTTCCTGAATCATCAATGCTTCAGTGGCCGCCTGTATTGACCACATCAAAGACCCATGCCGAAGTCCCTTCACGACAACAGGAATCGTCTGAGGCTACAGTTCGAACACATCCACAAAGAAGACCAGACAGAAAGAGACAATATTACCGCAACCCTTCCGCCGAGCGTTTCGATCAACAGATAGAAGCACTGGCAAACGAAGTGAATCGACTCAAAAAGCAACTTCACGGGCCACATCGGGAGAGCCATAAAACCGCGCTTTTAGATCTTGCATTCCAGATGACAGAAAGAGAGCCGCACCCGCTTCGAGCCAGTCCCAAAGCCCTTGCTCTTTTGGCAAATGCGTTTTCAAAATTAGCAAAATATCAAGAAGGCGCCACAGCGTTAGACTGGATAATGAAAGCCGTGATCCACCGCAGTCAAAAACAGCAGCTAACCAAACAGTGCGGATTTAAAGCCCAAACGCTGGCCATGGTGCTCAATAGCCTGAGTCAGGTCGCCGGTGACAAAGCCGACACGACCCGGAAGGCGCTTTCCAAAGAGGTGGGAAGCCGTGCCCTTGCCGGAGACCTTAAGTGCTGGATAGCGCAAGATCTGGCCATGGTGACCAATGGCCTGAGTCAGGTGGCGGGTGACGACGCCGACACGACCCGGAAGGCGCTGGCCAAAGAGGTGGGGAGGCGTGATTTGACTTGGTCGGCCCAGCATCTGGCCATGGTGACCAATGGCCTGAGTCAGGTGGCGGGGGACGACGCCGACACGACCCGGAAGGCGCTGGCCAAAGAGGTGGGAAGCCGTGATTTGACCGACACCAAAGAGTGGTCGGCCCAGCATCTGGCCATGGTGACCAGTGGCCTGAGTCAGGTGGCGGGGGACGACGCCGACACGACCCGGAAGGCGCTGGCCAAAGAGGTGGGGAGGCGTGATTTGACTGACCCCTGGGAGTGGTCGGCCCAGCCTCTGGCCATGGTAACCAATGGCCTAAGTCAGGTGGCGGGGGACGACGCCGACACGACCCGGAAGGCACTGGCCAAAGAGGTGGGAAGCCGTGATTTGACCAACACCAAAGAGTGGTCGGCCCAGCATCTGGCCATGGTTACCAATGGCCTGAGTCAGGTGACGGGGGACGACGCCGACACGACCCGGAAGGCGCTGGCCAAAGAAGTGGGGAGGCGTGCCCTTGCCGGAGACCTTAAGTGCTGGATAGCGCAAGATCTGGCCATGGTGACCAATGGCCTGAGCCAGGTGACGGGGGACGACGCCGACACGACCCCGAAGGCGCTGGCCAAAGAGGTGGGAAGCCGTGATTTGACCGACACCAAAGAGTGGTCGGCCCAGCATCTGGCCATGGTGACCAATGGCCTGAGTCAGGTGGCGGGGGACGACGCCGACACGACCCGGAAGGCGCTGGCCAAAGAAGTGGGGAGGCGTGATTTGACCGACACCAAAGAGTGGTCGGCCCAGCCTCTGTCCATGGTGACCAATGGCCTGAGGCAGGTGGCGGGGAACGACGCCGACACGACCCGGAAGGCGCTGGCCAAAGAAGTGGGGAGGCGTGCCCTTGCCGGAGACCTTAAGTGCTGGATAGCGCAAGATCTGGCCATGGTGACCAATGGCCTGAGCCAGGTGACGGGGGACGACGCCGACACGACCCCGAAGGCGCTGGCCAAAGAAGTGGGGAGGCGTGCCCTTGCCGGAGACCTTAAGTGCTGGATAGCGCAAGATCTGGCCATGGTGACCAATGGCCTGAGCCAGGTGACGGGGGACGACGCCGACACGTCCCGGAAGGCGCTGGCCAAAGAGGTGGAAAGCCGTGATTTGACTGACACCAGTGAGTGGTCGGCCCAGTCTCTGGCCATGGTGGCCAGTGGGATATCTCATTGCTCACACGTCATAGGGGAGGATGTTGTTCAAGCTTCGATTCAAGCCATTATGAACATATCGCCGACTGAACAGGATATCATTATGGCTCTTTACGCTTTGTGCCGTTTATCTCTGTCAGACGACCAGCTGAAGCTTGGCTATTTCCTGGTTATACGTCTTTGTGATATGACTGGTTTTATTGACACAGGCGGCCCTCTACAGCAGAGCGTCGGCGACTTCTTATGGAACCTGGCCGTTCTGGATTTATGTGCAAAACAAAATCCGCTCGTCAAGGATGATCCTGATACACCCCGTTTCGATATCTTTGTTAAGCCGCTAATGGATAGGGAAAATATCAGGGACCTTCTTTCACATCACTGGCAAGACAGATTTGCATATATTTACTGGGCAGGCATTTCTAACTTGGAAATTGATGTGTCTCCTGCTCTTTCTGCTCCTGAAAAAAAGGTGAAGGTCTCAGCATCACAAAACAGAGTGTTCCAGGCTGTTAAAAATGCTTTGCCAAACCAAAATATTGTTATGGAAGTGAATATTGAAGGGTTCCCAGTTGATATTCTGGTGGGTAAAACCCTGTGTATAGAGGTCGATGGCCCCCATCATTATATTCAGGATGACACAATGGAAAACGATGAGCTTCTTCTTGCAAAAGAATCTGGAAAAAGAAGAGCGCGAGACCCTTTGATAGATCACATACTCAAAAGCCTGGGGTTTGAGGTGCTACGTATTTCCTATGTTGAGACTGACTCGGTCGCAGGCCTTGGAACGTTTGTTGATCGGGTGATAAATGCAATGGACGAACAAGAAATGAGTAGGCAGTATGAAGGCCTGAGAGTGAATGACTTGCCAGCCTGGTAACCTTTCTACCAACCACCTGAACGCCACCATTTCAGGCAATGATTTTTCCTGTCCGGTTATGCTTTTGGAGGATCATGGTCGGTATATGAGGCGGTTTGCTGATTGTGTATTCCCTTCTCTTTTTGGCCTGTGCCGTCTTGCCATATATCCCGCCATTGCCTTTACTGCACAGCCTCAACGAACGGGCAAGAGGATGAGATTTACCGTGAATATTGGTGCTCACTTTTGCAGGAGAGAATTGTTTTTTATTTGGTTAATGCTACCGCTGTCAGGGGGCGTGATAGAGAAATGCGCAGCAGCAGATAAAGATACAAAGAAAAGCTGGGCGGCAATTGTAAATCCTTCACCTGCTTCCCTGTATCCCGGTCGTACCAGTGTCCGGCCACATGCCTCTCCTGTTCCTGAATCATCAATGCTTCAGTGGCCGCCTGTATTGACCACATCAAAGACCCATGCCGAAGTCCCTTCACGACAACAGGAATCGTCTGAGGCTACAGTTCGAACACATCCAAAAAGAAGACCAGACAGAAAGAGACAATATTACCGCAACCCTTCCGCCGAGCGTTTCGATCAACAGATAGAAGCACTGGCAAACGAAGTGAATCGACTCAAAAAGCAACTTCACGGGCCACATCGGGAGAGCCATAAAACCGCGCTTTTAGATCTTGCATTCCAGATGACAGAAAGAGAACCGCACCCGCTTCGAGCCAGTCCCAAAGCCCTTGCTCTTTTGGCAAATGCGTTTTCAAAATTAGCAAAATATCAAGAAGGCGCCACAGCGTTAGACTGGATAATGAAAGCCGTGATCCACCGCAGTCAAAAACAGCAGCTAACCAAACAGTGCGGATTTAACGCCCAAAACCTGGCCATGGTGCTCAATAGCCTGAGTCAGGTGGCGGGGGACGACGCCGACACGACCCGGAAGGCGCTGGCCAAAGAGGTGGGGAGGCGTGATTTGACTGACCCCAGGGAGTGGTCGGCCCAGCATCTGGCCCTGGTGGCCAGTGGGATGTCTCATTGCTCACACGTCATAGGGGAGGATGTTGTTCAAGCTTCGATTCAAGCCATTATGAACATATCGCCGACTGAACAGGATATCATTATGACCCTTGACGCTTTGTGCCGTTTATCTCTGTCAGACGACCAGCTGAAGCTTGGCTATTTCCTGGTTAAACGTCTTTGTGATATGACTGGTTTTATTGGCACAGGCGGCCCTCTACAGCATAACGTCGGCGACTTCTTATGGAACCTGGCCGTTCTGGATTTATGTGCAAAACAAAATCCGCTCATCAAGGATGATCCTGATACACCCCGTTTCGATATCTTTGTTAAGCCGCTAATGGATAGGGAAAATATCAGGGACCTTCTTTCACATCACTGGCAAGACAGATTTGCATATATTTACTGGGCAGGCATTTCTAACCGTGGAAATTGATGTGTCTCCTGCTCTTTCTGCTCCTGAAAAAAAGGTGAAGGTCTCAGCATTACAAAACAGAGTGTTCCAGGCTGTTAAAAATGCTTTGCCAAACCAAAATATTGTTATGGAAGTAAATATTGAAGGGTTCCCAGTTGATATTCTGGTGGGTAAAACCTTGTGCATAGAGGTCGATGGCCCCCATCATTATATTCAGGATGACACAATGGAAAACGATGAGCTTCTTCTTGCAAAAGAGTCTGGAAAAAGAAGAGCGCGAGACCCTTTGATAGATCACATACTCAAAAACCTGGGGTTTGAGGTGCTACGTATTTCCTATGTTGAGACTGACTCGGTCGCAGGCCTTGGAACCTTTGTTGATCGGGTGATAAATGCAATGGACGAACAAGAAATGAGTCGCCAGTATGAAGGCCTGAGAGTGAATGACTTGCCAGCCTGGTAACCTTTCTACCAACCACCTGAACGCCACCATTTCAGGCAATGATTTTTCCTGTCCGGTTATGCTTTTGGAGGATCATGGTTACGCATTTCACAAAGCATCTCCTCACTCATTAACCAAGGCAAACAGGGGGAGATATCTTCAGGCGGTTTCCTGCCATTTGCTGCACATGCCTCAAAATAGGAATTCAGCCAGGTTTTTGGGTTAATACCCCAAAGCTTAAGTGTCATGAAAATACTGAATAGAAATGCGGCTATATCAGCACTCCAGTCGCTGCCAGAGCCATAGTCCTGCCAGGCACTCCTGTGCGAATGGCTTGTTCTGCAGCGTTGTTATCCATAGGGATACCCGGATTAGTGACAAAACGGGTCAATCCTTCCCAATGATTCTGCAGGCTTTCGAGCACCTTTTTTGCTCTGACTGGCAGTTTTGGGCGTTTGAGTTCCTGATCCCTCTGGGTTGCCATCTGCTTTACCTGACGCTCAAGTTTCAGTTGTCGAGCTGAAAACTGCTCAGGGTCGTCCAGAACTTTAAGGCGCTGGTCGTTCAGGTGGTATAAGTGACCAATCCTGCTCACCCAGGTGGCACTCCACTTTTCCAGTTCAGGGTCGCCACGCTGAGCATCAATAAAATCCCGTCTTACGTGAGCCCAACAGAAAGCTAAAACAATAGAAACCGCATCGCTGGCGAGCTTCTTGTAGGCCGAGTACCGATCGCATACCAGCGTACCTGCCCCATCACCTATGACGGATTCGGGTACGACAGCCGCGCGAGAGTCAGCAATACTGAAATAAACCGCCTGGTCGCAAAGAAATACCCAGAGCCCGTGCTTGTGGGATCCAGTTTTCTCATGCCCCCGGACAATCCACCGCGTTTCATCGGCATGCCATTGATTGCTCTTGGCAACGAACTCCCGAATAGCATCAGCAACAGGCTCGAAAAAAGGCGTTATTGCGGCCTGCCCATAGGAAATAGTTGCTGGTGAAAGGTGCAGACCCTGTGTTTTATAAGACTCCAGTTGTCTGTTTATGGGGATGCCGTATGCGTATTTATTCAGTAACAACTCCCCCCAGACTGAAATCCCGAGCTTCCCTTTATTGATGAGTCTTGGCGGAGGTGGTGCAACGGTGATATTGGGCGTTTCCGGGCACTGGCAGGTTTTCTGATAGTGTCTTCGGTGATAACGACGAACGTGAGCCTTGACTTCAACTTCAATCACATCGTAACCAGAGCTATTGAAAAAATAGCCTGAAAGGTAAATGACAGGCTGCACAAGGCTGCTCTTCCTCTGGCAGGTCCACTGGCTCATGAACCACAGGCAGATTGTTGTGAAGGTTGCGCCCGTTACCGGGAACTCCGGGCTGGCGGCCTCGTTTACGATTTGAAGGTGGGCGAGTTGTATTCAGATAGAGAGATAGATCGACATAGAGAAGTCGCTCCACTCTTAAGAGGAGCGGCTTTAAAGGTCATTTTCATCAGGCACAAAAAAAACCGCTGACGTTAATCAGCGGTTTTTGGTGTCTTAAAAGCTATCTATAAGAGAAAGCAACAGGTCAGAAAGAATTACTTCTTCTTCGCAGCCTGACGTGCTTTCTCTTCTTCGATTACCTTCTCAGCTACGTTCTGTGGGCACTGAGCGTAGTGAGAAAATTCCATGGAGAACTGGCCACGACCGGAAGTCATGGTACGCAGAGATCCAATGTAACCGAACATTTCGGACAGAGGTACGTTAGCCTTGATGCGTACGCCACTGGCGCCTGCTTCCTGGCCTTCGATCATGCCACGACGACGGTTCAGGTCACCGATAACGTCACCAACGTGATCGTCTGGAGTGAACACGTCAACCTTCATGATAGGCTCAAGCAGCTTAGGCTCAGCCTTAGGGATTGAGCGACGGAACGCACCGCGTGCTGCCAGTTCGAACGCTACGGCAGAGGAGTCAACGGCGTGGAATGCACCATCGAACAGCTCGATTTCAACGTCCAGAACAGGGAAGCCAGCGAGAACGCCGCTACCCATCATGCCCTTGAAACCTTTCTCAATCGCTGGCAAGAATTCCTTAGGAACGTTACCGCCCACAACGATTGAGTTGAAGACCAGGCCAGTGTTCTGCTCACCTGGCTTGATGCGATAGTCGATTCTACCGAACTGACCGGAACCACCGGACTGCTTCTTGTGAGTGTAAGAATCTTCAATTTCAGCAGTGATGGTCTCACGGTATGCAACCTGAGGTTCACCTACTTCCAGATCAACGCCGTAAGTACGCTTCAGGATGTCGACCTTGATGTCCAGATGCAGTTCACCCATACCACGGAGGATGGTCTGACCAGTCTCTTCGTCTGTGTGAACCAGGAAGGTAGGGTCTTCAGCAACCATCTTACCGATAGCGATACCCATCTTCTCTGAACCGCCTTTGTCCTTAGGAGTAACAGCAATAGAGATTACTGGCTCCGGGAACACCATGGCTTCAAGAGTACATTCGTGCTTGGGATCACACAGGGTGTGACCAGTCTGAACGTTCTTCATGCCTACGATAGCGAGGATGTCACCGGCCTGTGCAGTGCTCAGTTCTTTACGGTCATCCGCTTCCATTTCACACATACGGCCGATACGCTCGGTCTTACCTGTGAAGGAGTTCAGGATTGTGTCGCCCTTGTTCAGGACACCTGAGTAGACACGGATAAAGGTCAGGGCGCCGAAACGGTCGTCCATGATCTTGAATGCCAGAGCACGGAAAGGCTCATCAACAGCTACTTTCGCAACTTCACCGGTAGGCTCACCCAGTTCGTCGGTCAGGTCCTGAGGAATAACTTCTGTCGGGGACGGCAGGTAGTCAACAACCGCATCCAGAACCAGCTGGATGCCCTTGTTCTTGAATGCAGAACCACAGTAAGTCGGGAAGAAGGTCAGTTCGCGTGTACCCTTGCGGATGCAGGACTTGATCTGATCAATGGTAGGTTCTTCACCTTCCATGTAAGCCATCATGATGTCGTCATCAACTTCAACGGCTGTTTCGATCAGTTGCTCGCGGTACATCTGCGCGTCGTCAACCATATCCGCAGGAATGTCCTGAACGGTGTAGTTTTCTGGCTGGCCGGAGTCATCCCAAACGTAAGCTTTCTGGGTCAGAATGTCGACAACACCTACGAAATCATCTTCTGTGCCGATTGGCAGGGTCATGATCAGAGGGTTAGCGCCCAGTACGTTTTTAACCTGGTCAGTAACCCGGTAGAAGTCAGCACCCATACGGTCCAGCTTGTTTACAAAGATGATACGGGATACACCGGATTCATCAGCATAACGCCAGTTGGTTTCGGACTGAGGCTCAACACCACCGGAACCACAGAATACACCGATACCGCCATCCAGTACTTTCAGGGAACGATAAACTTCAACGGTGAAGTCAACGTGTCCAGGAGTATCGATGATGTTCATGCGATGACCATCCCAGAAGGTGGTGATCGCAGCAGACTGGATAGTAATACCGCGCTCGGCTTCCTGCTCCATGAAGTCTGTGGTGGATTCGCCATCATGCACTTCACCGGTCTTGTGGATCTTACCGGTCAGTTTCAGGATACGTTCTGTAGTCGTTGTCTTACCGGCATCAACGTGTGCGAAGATACCAATATTTCTATATTTAGAGAGATCTGACATTAGATGCTCGATGTTTCAGGGGAAAGTTTCGCTTTACACCCACCACTGGCAGGCAACGGTGAGGTTATAGTCCAAAAATTTTGCATACTTTAAAACGGGGAATGGCAAAAAACCAGCTTATGGCATTAAAAGGTGTGATTTTACCAACATATGGGAAAATTGCTTACCAATTTATGGGGATAATACAGAAAAACAACCAATGGATTATGCGAGTTTCCTCACCAGCTTATGGTGTTTCCTGCAAGTTAGTGATAGATCATGCTGAAGCCGTTTCTCTTTCATGAGAACGGCTTTAAAAGCGCCCCGATACCGTTTGGGCTAGTCCCCACGTATGCCCCGGCTCCGTTGATGAACCTGTATCACTTCCTGGCGCCGGATACCAGAATGACCCGCCTCGAAAACACCGCCCATTGCCTGAGTAGTGGTGCTGGCAGCACGGTCCTTGATGCCACGACATGTCATACAGCTGTGACCGGCCTCTATAATCACCGCAACATCATCTGTTTTCAGCAACGTCTGCATAGCCACCTGCACCTGTAGCGTCAGCCGCTCCTGCACCTGGGGCCTGCTGGCAAAAAAAGCCACCAGTCTTGAGGGCTTGGAAAGCCCGGGATAGCGCTCCGTCGGAATATAAGCAACTGTCGCAGTGCCTGTTACGGGAGAAAAGTGGTGTTCGCACAGGCTGTTCACCTGTATACCTGAAATTGTTATTGCCTCATTTTTGTAATTGCAGCTGTTCTCAAAGGTCGTGATACTGGGAAAATTCTTCCAGTCCATTCCCCAGCACTCATCATTCAGTATTTTTTTGGCACGACGCTTGGGAGTCTCTCTCAGGGAATTCTCTTCAAGGGACATGCCCATTATGCTCATTTCTAAAGAATAAAGGTGTTCCAATAAAGCCAGTTTCTCTTCCCGGGGTAGAGACAGTGCTGTCTCAGCTGGCACAAGTCCACGATCCCGCAGAGCCCGTCTCACCATTTCAGCATCTTTTGAAATCGCACTGGATGACAATAAATGAAGGGTTTGAGCAGATTTAAGGAGCTCTTGATCTGTTTTTTGAAGAGCCCGAACAATCGCCCCGTTACTGGTTTTCCTGGAGCTAGCAACCTTAGAGTGCTCCTCTGAAGCGGCGCTCCCAAGTGTGTAAGATATCGAATTGTGGTCTACTAAAGACGTCTGCATAATCAAGTCCCTTTCTTCATGATTGAAATATCCCTATACCCCCCTTCCAGACTCAAGCCTGAGCCCATCTCTACCTGATGAATTAAAGGGAGAGGTGCTGTCTCTGTGCACACATTCAACGGCCAATGAATAGTTGCCCCTGAACCTGTCAGACAGTGACTCCAATGATCATAAGACAAACGGGTGACTAAATTTATAACACCCTGGTTAGCAATACTTTACAGAATGACCAACAGCAGGAAGAAAGGGTGCCCCATCACTTTGAGGAACCATAGAAACATATAGGTATGGCGAGACTGCTGACGGATGCTGGTATCAGATCAGGTGCCGGAGCAGGTGCCGGAGCAGGTGCTGGCCGGGATGCAACAGGCCGTACTTCTAACCTTGGGCCCATGTTGGTGGGGCTGTGCGAGAGTACGGAATAGCTTTTGGGTGCCAACCGAGTCGGTTGTTTGGGTTGTGCCGAGTGACGATAGATTGTTTGAGGAGTATTGGGTGACTGTGGCATACACACCTCCGCAATATATCGATCTGTTGGCGGCAACACCAGACTACTCTCCACGGGCATATATTGGGGGCGTTCCATAGTTTCGAGCACGCCTCCCAGATCAAACGCCTTTTGACTCCGACCCCAACTCTTTAATACCTGTTTTTTTGAGGAAGTGGCTTTAATGCCTTTTGCTGACAGGACTGTTTCAATGGCTGCTGTAGTTGCTGCTGTGTTGCTGCTGTAGTTGCTGCTGTAGTTGCTGCGGACATGACTGAGGTTACTGGCACCTCCGAGGCTGATGCATCCACAGGAGCAGACCGTAGCTTGGGAACCTTTGTTTTTCGTGCTTTCAAGCACGCGTCAGGAATCTGTTCTGGCCGAGTTGTGTTAGGGGCATAGATACGCAACGGGGTGGGTTGAATGCGAATAGTTTGAGAATCGGGTTCTGGACGTTGTATAGGCGCTGGCTGTTGTTTGGGTGCCCGGAACATCTTCCGTTTTTTGAGGGAAAGGCTGAGCCTCTGCTTTGTTTTTTTATGGGCAATATCTTTTGGCGGGGTATAGCTGACGACCTGCTGCAACCAGTCACTGTTTTCGGGTGTTTTGTTTTCCAGTTCCCCCAACCTCAGCCAGAAACGAGTCAGCTTCTGGTTTCTCTCATCTTCGTAGGTACCCAGCAAACCGGCCGCCAAAGAGAACTTCAGGTGCTGGACCAGCAAAGGGTCTGGATATTCGTCAACTACTCGTAAAAAATCCATACAGCCCTCTTCAAGGGTCACGTAGCTGTTCCATACAGTTTTCATCTGTAGATTGTCTTTGTAGACTTTATTGCGCAGGTTTCTGGTCAGATAACTGCCTCTGCTTTCCCTCATGGCCTGGTCACCGAGCTCCAACAGGGTAGATGCTGTTGGTAGCTCCACCGACTCATGGCGCCATTCCTTTTGGTAATCCTCCAGTACGTCCCGGTATTCCTTGCCCCAGTCAATACTCAGGCCCTCTGGAAGAAGTACTTCTTCTAACCAGCGCAGACGAAAATTAAAAAAGGTTTTTTCATCTTCGGTAACTGGAGAGTCATCGCTGCGAGCAATATGTATAAGATGGGCCAGCGACGGAATTAAAATGGCATCTTCGAGGGTGATATCATTCATCAGGCTGTCGTAAGCCTGTTCTGGCAGGACGCCCTTGTCGTAACCGCCAATGTCCGGGGCTTCATTAAAATTGTGTTTATCCAACCATATACCCAGATAGTTGAGAAACTCGTTCAACAGCTCTTGCAACCGGTCAGACCGGAAAAAATCGGGGGAGCCTTCCGTAGGGAAGACTATCTGGAGGAGCGGCATACCCGCAGCGTTTATCTCTTTAACCAGACCCTGGCAGCGAGGCTCCTGCTCCAGCCATCGAAGATAAGGCTGCCACTCTGGGTCGTTTTGAACATCATCAACACTCCGGCCCGCATGGACTACCGGACTCAGAATCAACCCCAGCCAGAACAATCCGGTGAAGAGTTTCATCCAGGACGGAGTAGTGATCAATGTGCTAAAGGTCATGCGCGCTACACTGCCATACGCTAGCTCAGGGTTCGCAAGTTTAGCTGGATATTGGAGGGATACGCGGGGTCAACAATCAAACCCGCATCGTATCCAGAAACAACTCAGCTCCGGCCAATAAGGGTTTGTCGATCACCTTACTAACAAGGTTGTTAGAAAAGCAAACATTCCGGAAGGGGCGGCACATCCACAAAACAATCAGAAGTACAACAGATTACGCTGACGATGACTCAATAACCCAGAGTTTTCTTCTTCTTGACCGACTAAAACAGATGATTCAAAAAAAAACTCCGGTGATTACAAGGCCAGAGGTAGCACTGATCAGGAAACTTTTCATCAGCATTTCACTCTAATGTTGCGGACTTATCTGGGCCGTTCCATTGATGCATTAACATGACTGCAGTGACATGACTGCAGTGACAGTAAAGGTTGTCCGGAAAAGAGGGAAGGCTGAAGTAAATAACAGGGGAGGGAAGGGAATATGTTATCGTCATTAAATAAACTAACAAGCGGGTTTCTCTGCTCTATGTCACCACAATCGCCCCCAGAGGCGAAAAAAACACCCGGCACATTTTTAAAACGAAATCCCTCACAAACAGGAAGATATCATCCATACGCAGAAAAAATAATCCTCGTAAATAGCGCATCAAATAGAGAAACCACTGTTGTTGAATGTTCGCCTGCTATCAATAAACCACCTGAAGCGCCGGGGCAGGTACCAGTTGCTTATTCACACAAGAAGGCTACAGATTTCTTTAATCTCAAGCAGGACTGGAAACAGCTGTATCTGGAGTTAAATGACTGGATGCAATGCACTACCATTCAGCAAAGGGTGATGCCCTGTATGCAGGAGACCCAACAGGTAATCCGGGATCAACTGCAGAGCTTTATAGAAAAAGACTGGCTCAGTGCAGAAGACAAGGCTGCTCTTCAGGACTATCTGGATAAAGTGAATGATTTAACAAACCGAAACTATCCTTATATCGAATCCCTTGAAGTGGGCATGTTGTTCCCACTTGTTCAGGCCATGTTTTACGTTCTTTCTTATGAGCATGAGCCTGGATGGTCTAGTGATATAAAAAAGTGCAACCTTCTGAAGATCAAAACAAAATGGGAAGAAAAAGGCTATGGCAGATTCGGTCTAAAAACGCTGATTGAAAAGCCCTGGCATCTGCTGTATCGGAATAATTTGTCCGGTGATGCCGAGGAAGATAGACTGAAGCTACTTCATTTTTGTGCCAACATTGCTTATGTGACAAATTCCCAATCAACAAATATACTTGATGGGTTAAGAATTCTGGCCGAAAACAAGAAACTTTGTATCGTTACTTTTTCAGATGCAAATCTGGAAGTATTGAATAAATGCCATCATTTGCCCGTGGTTTACATTCAACTGAGCGAGGTGATTACGGCCCGCCATGATAACAAAAATATGAGCTGTGTTTATTTACCCTATCACGACCTGCTTCATGCTATTGACCATTATGGTTATAGTTTTTATGGGCGTATTCCTACTCAAACAGAATTGCAGAACCTGGAACAAGAAAAGATCACAGCAGAGCATGGACATGATCTTGTCTGCGCTTTCTATTCTCACCCCCATTCTGAAAAAGCAATACAATGTGCAGCAGAGCTCACTTTGTTCCATCGCCTTCATGAGATGGGAGAAAAAAACATAGGTAATCTAAGCTTAAACGCTTTTATATATGCAGCACGAGATGCCTGGCGCGGCTCTGCTATTTATGCCGACCTGCCGGATGATTATATGCACGTTCTAAAAGAAGGAGGGCACACCCTTGCAACAGCTGTTCTGTGGCTCTATTCGCTGATGCAGAGTAGGCCATGTGCAACCTCAGGTAGCAGTGAAACATCTGCTGTGATGTCTCCTGATACCCTGTTGTTTAAGCAGTGGAGTCAAAGGTTTAATAAAGAAATTGGAGATAGAACTATTGATAGCGGTATGGCGCTAAGGCTTCTTCAAGACGCGTTCTGCCCACAGTAAAGACTGCCGTTGCCGGGAAATTTTTCCCGGTTTATGAATCGCAGTAACCCGGTCAGCAAACTATAAATTCAGGCCTGGTATGGATCAACTGTCTCCACACTTCACTTGCAGTCACTCCACCCACTGCTTCCTGAGACTCGACTTCATCACCTTACCTGTTGCGGTATGAGGAAGTTCATCCACAAAAACGACTTTGTCGGGTTTCCACCAGTCGGGAACCTTGTCGTTGTACCAGTCCAACAAGTTATTTTCATCGATCTGGCTGGCTGCGTCTTTACGCACAGCTATGATCATCGGTCTTTCCCCCCATTTGTCATGGGGTATGGCGATGGCTGCAGCTTCGCTGATGTGTGGGTGCCCCATGGCCAGGTTCTCCAGAGCTATGGAGCTGATCCACTCTCCTCCTGACTTAATGACATCTTTTGCACGGTCAGTGATATGCAGGTAACCCTCGGTGTCGATGGTGGCGATATCTCCGGTATCCAGCCAGCCATCCTCATCATGGGTTATGTAAGAGGAATCTGTGTTGATATAACCACTGCAGACGGAATAACCGCGAACAAACAGTCGTCCTGGGGTCTCGCCGTCATGGGAGACTGGCTGGTCGTCATTATCTTTCAGCTTCATATCAATACCGAAAGCTGCCCTTCCCTGCTTGGCACGCAAATCCAGTCTTTCCTGATTAGACAACTCGGTTCTATGCTCGGCCTGATTCAGTGTTCCCAGAGGGCTCATTTCCGTCATACCCCAGAGGTGTACGGAATCAACGCCATATTTTTCCAGTAAGGTGGCAATAACATGGCGTGGGCAGGCGGTACCACCGGTGAAGATGCGTTTCAGGCTTTGAACCTGTTTGCCGCTCTCTTCAAGGTATTGCAGCAGTGCCAGCCAGATGGTTGGTACACCAAAGCCAACGGTGACCTGCTCTGCCTCCACCAGCGTCTGCAACAGATCCCCATTACCCATAAACGGCCCGGGAAGTACCAGCTTTGCACCAGCCATAGCGGCAGAGTAGGGAATGCCCCAGGCATTCACATGAAACATGGGCACCACCGGCATCACGACATCGATTTCACTGAGGCCTACCACTCCATTCAGGTTGCTCATCAAGGTATGCAGCACGGTACTGCGATGACTGTAGAGAACACCTTTCGGGTGACCGGTTGTACCCGAGGTATAACAGAGAGAACTGGCGGTTGTTTCCGGGAATTCCGGCCAGTGTAGAGTCTCATCTCCAGTTTCCAGAAGCGGGTCATAGAGTTTGATATTTTTCAGGGTGGTTTCAGGGCAGTCATTCCCACTGCTCAGCACAATAAAGCCTTTGACCGCAGGGATATCTTTCTGCAGCTTTTCCAGAAGAGGAATAAAGTCAGGGTCCAGAAACAGCCAGCTGTCTTGGGCATCATTAATAATATAAGCCAGCTGTTCATTAGATAGGCGAGGGTTGATGGTATGACAGATGGAACCTGAGCAGGCGACCGCATAATAGATTTCCACATGGCGGTGATCATTCCAGGCCATAGTGGCGATTGTATCGCCGGGCTTTATACCCAGATGATTCAGTGCATTTGCCAGCTTTCGGGTGCGTTGAAAGACCTCCGTGTAAGTCTTTCTGCTAACAGACCTGTCTCCCATAACCGAAACAATTTCCTGCTTCGGCCAGGTGCGTTCTGCATGTTGCATAATATCCCGGATCAACAGCGGACGATCCATCATGATGCCTGTCGGTAAGCCCTGCATACTGCTCTGCCCTGTGTTTCCTCTGAAAAGCACATCAAAAGTAGAGCGTTATGACATAAATACAAAGATTCAAACGTTTTATGTGGGATAGGCTTTCAAATTCAATCCCGTATCATGTTCAGAGCCAGGCTCAGGATAAGACAGGCTCAGGACAAGAATAGTAATCACAAATTTTCACAGGTGGCCATGTGACCAAAATCGGTTTTATCTATTTCACCCAGACCAATGTCACCGGGCAGCTTATGGCGGCAGCTCATTCTGAAATACAGGGTCATGGGGTCGAATGCACTGTCCACCAGATACAGGGCAAAGAGATTATTGAGGGGCGATTTAAGAATCCATCACTGATGGAAAAACTGAAAACCTGAGACGGTATTATCTTCGGCTCTCCCACTTACACGGGCAGGTTTGGATGCGCCCTTTAGTGACGAACAAAAAGCCGTTAATCGTCTGGGCTGCCAACTCGGCGTGACAGCTCACAGTCTGGAAGGCAGTGTCCATGAAACAGACCTTGGAAGTGCCAGATACCCGGCCCGCCGAGTGCTGCAGCTTGCTGAAGGATTCAATAAATAACGGGTAACCAGCACCATCAGGGTGTCACCCGTGCCACAGCCTTCTGCAACAAAAATCCAATCAGCATCGCCGCAATAAACGACAACCACCCCACACCACCGGTCAGTGCTCCGGCAATGGCTGGCCCGGGGCAGATACCTGAGATACCCCAGCCAATGCCAAATATTGCAGCTCCGGCAAGCAGTGGCTTGTCGATAGCCTGACTGAGTGGGAGAGAGAACTTCTCAGCCAACACAGGCTTTGTGCGCTTTAGAAGCATCCAGGTGATGGGCATATTCACGGCAATGGCGCCGCCCATAACCAACATTAATGTTGGGTCCCAGTAGCCGTTGAGTTGCCCGGTTATATCCAGAAAAGCGCGGACTTTGTTGGGGTCTGTCATCCCCGCAACAACCAGCCCAGCTCCCATTAAGGCTCCGGCGATGAGTGCTGTTATTCGTGTTTTCATTATTCGCCTCACACCTGGTTCGTTATGAAAGTAGCCATCAGGAATACTGTGATCATGGCTGTAGCCATAAACGTGATGACAGCGACAAGAGAGCGCACCGAGAAACGCGACAACCCGCACACACCATGACCACTGGTGCAGCCATTCCCAAGCCGTGAGCCAAAACCCACCAGCAGACCCGCAATGATTAATGCCGGCGATACAGGAAGGTCAGGGGCTTCCAGACCCAATACTTTATGCACAAGAGTTGCACTGGCTGCTACACCCACCAGAAAGGCTATCGCCCAGCTGGCTTTGCCAGTCATTGCCTGATTGATCACACCGGAGAACCCGGCAACACGACCATTAAACAGCATCAAGCCTGCAGCACCGAGCCCAAGCAAGGCTCCCCCGGCCAGGCCTTGAAGAGGCGTAAAATTATTGATTTCTACCCAGAGCATCCGATCACCTTTTTGTTGCGGTCGTTCTATTCGTTACGGTCATTATGTTACACACGCACAACATTAGAGACCTCTAATATAATATGCGATACTGTTATTTATTAGCAATCGCTAATATTATATTTTTCCAACACTTACCGAGTGAAACGACCATCATGTCTGAAGAGCTGTCTATCGATATAAAAACTATGCGTCAGCAGGCGCGTAAAGCGGCAGCCCTGCTTAAAGTGATGAGTAATGAAAACCGTCTGCTGATCTTATGTCATCTTGGGCAGGGGGAGATGTCGGTGTCGGAACTGAATGAACGTTTTGACCTTAGCCAGTCGGCACTGTCACAGCATTTAGCAGTGTTACGCAAAGATCAGCTGGTTCAAACCCGGCGGGAATCCCAAACCATCCATTACTCGTTAGCCAGCCAGCAGGTGGCGCGACTTATTGAGTTTATGCATGGTGAGTTTTGTTCTTAGACTTATACACAAAGCGGATTTGCCTGGAGTCGCTTCGAACTCCAGGCAAACACTAAAGATGAGCGAATCAGTCCACCATCGGGCTGGTAGCCTGCTTCAGCCATTCCAGATCAGAGCCGCTCAGGTGCGGAGCAATCTTCTCGAAAACCTTGGCGTGGTAAGTGTCCAGCCAGATTTTTTCTTCCAGGGTCAGCATTTCCAGAATAAACAGACGCTTGTCCATTGGTACGAAGGTGATGTTCTCAAACTCCATCACAGGCGTTTCTGTGCCCCTGGCTTCACGTACGACCAGTACGTTTTCCAGGCGGATACCAAAACCGTCTTCACGGTAGTAACCGGGTTCATCAGTCAGGCACATGCCTGGCAGGATGACGTCTTTTGACTTGGCGTTAATACGTGGTGGGAACTCGTGCACAGACAGCATATGGCTGATGCCATGGCCTGTACCATGGTCGAAGTTCACCCCCTGCTGCCACATTGGCTGACGGGTTACGGTGTCCAGCTGCGCTCCTGTTGTGCCTTGCATAAAGCGGGCAACATCCAGAGCAATGTGAGACTTCAGCACCAGCGTGGTCATACGCTGCATCTCTTCGGTCACCTTGCCGACCTTCAGGGTACGGGTAATGTCGGTGGTACCGCAGATACCGTTCTTACCCTTGTAGTGGCCGCCGCTGTCGATCAGATAGATACCATCCTGACCCAGCTTGCGGGAGCCTTCTTCAGGGTGATGGTAGTGGCACATGGCAGCATTGGGGCCGAGCGCAGAGATGGAAGCAAAGGATGGGGCGATGAAGTCCTGCACACCTTCACGGAAGCTTTGCAGCTTGTCTGCCAGAGTACATTCGTTCTGATCGGCACCGGTTTCTACCTGTTCATCAACCCATGCAAGGAAACGACAGACTGCAATGCCGTCCTGAATATGCGCCTGCTTCATGCCTTCAATTTCATTCTCGTTTTTGCACACACGAGCCAAAGCACAGAGGCTGTTCATCTCTACAATTTCTGCACCCGCTTCAGCCAGCAGGTTGTAGAGTGCTGCGTTGGTTTGTGCACCGGCCAGTTGAATACGCTTGCCTGACTGCTGCTTCAGCATGTTGGCAATTTCACTTTTCTCGTGCACTCGTACACCTTCGCCAACATGCAGAGGGAAGTTGTCGGAGAGACGACTGGTGTTCACAAAGAAATCGACAGTGCCATCGTTATGCAGCAGACCGTAGCTCAGGGTTGTGCGTACGAAAGGAATGTCGGCACCGCGAATGTTCAACAGCCAGTTGGTGTCTTCTGGCTGAGTCAGCAGTGAAGCATCCAGCTCTTTGTCTTTCAACTGTGCGGCCAGTTGCTGACGTTTCTCCAGACTGTCCTGACCACTGTTATGGAACAGTTCGACAGGCTGAGTCATATGCTCTGGCTGCTCGCCCCAGTGCAGGTCTACCGGGTTTTCAGTCAGGCTGACCAGTGTGCAGCCACCTTTGGCGATGGTTGCTTCAGCATTCTGGAACCAGGTGCTGGGGTGCAGGGTGGCATCTACGGCAATGCGGGCGCCGGCAGAAACATTGTTCAGGGTCCAGGCCAGATGGCAGTCATTGTTCTTATGGAGGTATTCGAAAATTTCGGCAGGTACCATTTGTTTTACCTGCACTGTAAAACGACCATCCACAAAGATGCTGGCTTTTTCGCGGGTCACAACGGCAATGGCATTCTCACCGTGGAAGCCGCTGAGCCATTGCAGGCGCTGATCACGGTCCGGCAGATATTCACTGAGGTGTTCATCGGCGGTCGGGAGCAGGAAAGCGTCCAGATTATTGTCTTCCAGATACTTTCGGATCGTATTAACACGCTGAGCAGTTTGGGGGTTCATTCGACTTCCTTAGGAATACGCATATGAGGCTGGCAATGACTCACGCCGGAGTAGAACCGGGTTCAACCAACTGATGCCACCCCATTAGATCTTTTGTAAGGCAAGGGTATACCCATTCTTCGCAGCCACTTATACGTATTATCCACCAACACTTATATGCACATTCATAACTCAACACCAGCTGTATGTTTTTTGATCGATTCAATTGCTTTCCTTGACGATTCAAACAACCTGCTAGTCTTTCATAATCGGTTGTAAAAATGTCGCAAGAAAAAACAGAAACACTCAAGAAGAACATCGCGACATTAAGACGTAGCTATACGCAAAAAACGCGGTACATAAAAAAAAGAAGAGAAGTTTTCAAGGGTGTAAATCTAACAAGAGAACAAGGACGTTCTATGACTGCCACTCACTCCCCAGTCTCCAATAGCCAGATCACCGACAAGAGCATTCACCTGCTGAACAAATGTCTTGATCACCAGCGTCACCGTTTTGATCAGGCCCGTATGCGTGCCCACCAGGCGGCCATGCACCTGCGTACCCAGACCATGCAGCTGGAAAACCTGAGTTACGCTCTGGAAGACTATAAACAGAGACCGGTTGCCAGTAAACCGATGTCAGAAACCAACCAGTTTAATTTCCGCCGCCTGCTACTGGACGTAAAAGACCTTCAGATGGAGCAGGTGAAGAGAGAAGAGAAAACCTTCCACAGCCGTCAGGAAGAAGCCCTGAAAGAGCAGCATAAAATCAAAACTATGGAGAAGGTGCTGGTAAAACTGTATGTCCGTAAGCAAAAGCAGGACGATTTACAGCAGCAACGAGAAGACGATAAGCAGGCCAGTGCGGATTACGCCCGCAAGATGTCCCTCAACTAAAAGGGATCTGTTTATATCTGACCTGGCAGTCCAGGCGATGAAAAGTCGGTTAGTACCAGGTCAGATCTAAACACCTCTTGGCTTCCCTCCTTTTCATAAAGATAAGGAAAAAACGCCTCAATGCAGGGTATAACAAGTTCAGGTAAGGGGCCCCTTCCTCCAGAGCCTCACCATCACTTCAAAATGCAGCTTCCTGAAGCCAGGTCATGGAAGTATTCTGTGACGCCCGTTACCGGACAAGTGAATCAGCTGGTCACAGGGCTTCGGCATGAATGCCTGAGAACAGCACTTCATGAACGCACAATCAAGCTACAAGAGACCCAAGGCAAAAAAAGAACTTTTTCCACACTGATTGGCTACCTGAACTCCATACTGGACACCATACAGGAATTACCTAACCGCCTTCGCGGAGCAAAAAACTTTCAATACTTTCACAAACACCTGCTGGAGGTCACTTCTCAGGTAAATCAGGATGGCGTTGTAACCAGCGAGTCCATTGAGGACCTTCGGAAAGTTCTCAGGGTTTTGCCAGATAATGTACTGGCTCGACGCAGTATCAATCGAAAGCAGCTTGATCAGGTTCTGGAATTAATAGCTGTCAGTTTCGCCAGTAAGGAAGGCAACGAGCCTGTTAGCAAAGTTAACCTGACAACTGACACAGATCTCACTCAAAAAATAACGAATCTGGATCAACTCAGTGTTCTATTAAGTGATATTTATCAAAATCCATACAGTGATAGTAAGACAGATTCGACCAAGCAACTTCTTCAGCAGCTAACCCGTTCAGGCGTACTCACCCACGTTGAATGTAATCAGCTGCGCGCTCAACTGGACGAATGGTCTGCCTGTCGTTACCAGCGCCTGCTGTCAGCACGCAACAACAGCCCAGAGCACCAGAGATTGTTTTTCGCAGAACAATTAAAAATTTTTACCCGCTCCGAGCTCACAACCCTTGCACTGGTAATAGGATTACCGGAGGGTGAGATTTTATCCCAAGACAAAACCATCACAGCAGATTTTATACTACGAACAGCCGGCCAAAGAGGTTTGCTGAGTGAAAGTAGCTTTACCTCAGCTATTGCAAGGGTCGGGTATACACGTCTGGCCCAACAGGTTGCCAAAGAGTGCGGAGTCACAATAGATATAACTGAGAACCAACAGTTCAACCCATTCGTAGCAGGGCTGCGTGATGAAGATACGGTTCCTCTCATAACGGCCACCGACTTCATTACACCAGGAACCGTTTCTGTCGTTCATCTTGGTCAGGTTCTGGGGCTCAGCCCTAATGATGTAAACACTATAGACACCGAGTATGCCCGCAACATCAGAGGGTGTTTCTATCATTTACTTCACAAATCGGCCCCTCTGACGGTCGCAAAGCTGGCAAGGATTATGGCTCATCCATCGATCAACCTTATCTACAACCTTGAGAAACTCAGATGCAGTCGAGCAGGTATTCCAGCATACCAGCAGGTCGACTCGGCACAGGCCATGAGCATCTTTCGCTGCCTTTCTCACGATGAACTGGATCAACTGGCCAGGCATTCCGGTGTGGTCTTACACTCCAGGCGTTTAAAGCAAAGAAAAATCTCACTAGAAATAGAGCTCTTTAACAAACTGCAGAACACCGGGCGATTAAAGTCTGGAAACCTTCTTTATGGGTTATTAAAAACAGGTAATCAGAGTGCTATTGATGCATTGAAAGAGCACTATCCAGAATGCGAACCTGACCAAACACTCGCAGCCGCGCCCGCCTGGGAACCCAACCTGGACCATCCTGATACATACACACCTGAATCTCCTTTATCACTTGAGCTAACCCAGGCTATTCCTCCAACACAGGAATGGATGTCGCTTGCATACCTTACCGGTTTGCCCATACATCAAATCAATGTAATTGAAGCAGACTATCGCGGAAGTCCAGATTGCGCGACTGTCGCCTTACAACGGCTTCTGTCGTTATCCCCGGAAGTCACCATAGAGATGCTGGTTGCCGCCTGCCATCAATTAGGCTGTATGGAGATACTGCGTTTTCTACCAAAACAACTGCTGACGACAGTCGATGTAAACGCGTTGAGAGAGCGTCAAACCGACACTCTCAGGCGCGTAAGCCCCATACTTGTTAATGGTGCCTCACACTGGAAAAGCGTAGGAACAATTATCAAGCTCCCTGATCACGCCATAGAGGTCATTGCTATGGAAAGAAGTACTGACCGGGAGGCGCTGATTGCGGTTATGAACAAAGCCCAAAGCCTGGGGCTTACTGTTCCCTGGGATAAACTGGAAAGTTTTGGTGCCCCTGCCGTTTAATAAACCCTGTAAGAAATAGATACGTCAACCAGGGCTGACCTACTTTCCAGGTGAGATGCCTTTATGGAGAACCCATGAAGGCCGTTACCATAAATTATGATTTCACAAAGCGACTATTACGAAGAGAAAGACAAGTATTCCGACTAGACAGATATTGCAAATATCCTGGATGATGGTTTGTGGTGGCTCTGGCGGCATTTCTTGTGGCACACGTTGCTCACTACGTAGTTGATCCCGACGTAGTTGATCCCGACATAGTTGATCCCGACATAGTTGATCCCGACGTAGCTGATCCCGACGTACTAGCCCAGTGTCTTCCCAAAATTGTGCTAACCCAAGCTCGAATTCCGAATATTCGGCGTCAGTTAACAGATTAAATTTCTCATCATATAACCTTCTTATTTCATTATAAAATTGTTCATTTTCATCTGTTGTTGCAGGGCAATACCTTGTTGCATAAACAGTCATACTTAGATAACCAAGACACCACGGAGTTATCGTAGGAGCATTAAACTGTTCATGTACGTAGATCAGATGTGATGGTATTACCAGGGCTTGCAAAATGTTAATTTTACACTGGCTATGATCTGTATCATTTATTCCAGTGTGCCTGAGCGCTATTTTTCTACAGTATGGACAGAGGCCTGTTCTTAATAACACTTCTGTTATGCAGTCTTTATGAAACTTATGACCACAGTATAACATTGTCGTGTTATGACTTAGCATTTCTTCAAAACAAATCGGACAAGTTCCTTCAGAACAGCATACACAGGGTATTAAAATCAGAAACATCAAAGCTTTCACACCAACCTCTACCTGACAAACAGCGACACAGTCGTGTACAGAAGAAAACGCAGCAAGACAGTTTAGCAGCAAGATTCAGCACGCGGCGCCCCACACCCCAGACAATATCCAGGCAATAAAAAGCCGGGCAGTTGCCTGCCCGGCTTCACACATCTGGGCAAGCCAGATGTCACAAGATCATTTTGCCCCCACAAAATGACCTAGTGATGGGTTGCATTGCTTGAAGACTCCCCCAAGGCAACTGCATACATGAGCGCTTCAACCGCTTCTATTTTTGTTAACTCTCCTGAACGCAACTGTGCGGCCAGACAAGTATTCACATCTTTACCCGAGGCCATTGCGTCCACAATGATCTTCTCAAGGCGCGGCACCGGTGTAACTATATTTATGCTATCTCCTGCTGGCTGAAAATCATCACCCAGAAGGACATTATCCACGTACGGCTTGTTCATTGTTTTTCTCGCTACGTCGAGGGTCGCAACCCTGTAGACCTATACGTACTTGCACGTACATCCTGTGATTTTCGACCCTTCCCGTCAAGCCATTGGGCACGCCTTTACATAAAAAGAGTTACCCCTGCCTTGTTCGCCCCATTCCTCCCGAACACGCCAAGTTGACACAGAGGTTGAAATAAAGAGAGCTGCAACACCGAACTGCCCCCCTCAAAAGGGGCTGCCAAAAACAGCCCCTTTTTATGACCACGGATATCTGAAAACCGAACAGGCAAGCACCGCAATAACTCGCAAACACTTTCTTTATCGTCTATTTATTCAATTCGAAAGACACTCTATGACGATGCGCCTTATAATGAAGAGAGTTCCCCCCTCATGCACCAGCGCATATTCAAACCAGCAGTTATAGCGTTTGCGGTTGCTCTGGGCTCTGCACAGCCAGCCGCTTTAGGAGACACCCCAAAAATCCTCGACATGCTGTCAGCCGGAGAACCTCCTGTTAAGTCACAATGCAAACCCTAACAAACCGAGTGGCTGGCAGTTTGTTAGTTGGGTTGATACCTGTCAAAGGTGGGGAGCAATATAATCCGGAGAAATGCCAGCCTCTTCAATAAAGCTGTGGATATCTCCTCCCTGATACACACCGCACTCAAGCAACAGCGTTTTAAAGCCCATGGCGTTCCCTCCAAGAATATCTGTGTACAGGGTGTCACCCACCATCAACACCTTTGACGGGTCGGTTACGCCATAGCGTTCTGCGACTTTCTGGAAAATGCAGGAGTCAGGCTTACCAAACAGAGTCGGGATGGATTGCTGACGGGTTCGTTCTGTCAGGTCATCCATAAAGTAGCCAGGGGTGGCATTAATATGGATTTTGCCATCAATAACGTAAGGCGCACCCATATCCGGGTTACCGGCTGCCATGGTGAACTGGCGTCCCAGAGCAGAGGCGACCAGGTTGCTCTGCATATCCTGAGTCCAGCCTGTACCCACCATAAACAACAGGCTGTCGACCTGCTCGGGGGGGATCACACCATCAAGCTTATTCAGGCTTACCATACCTTCGAGCAGTTCGTCGGTAGGGTGTGGGCTGGGGGCAATCACACCCCAGCGGGCTTTTTCTTCTGCAGACAGTGTACGCAGCCAGGTTTCTGTAACATCCAGGCTTGTGACCACTTCACTGTTACTAAAGTCGAAGCCCCGGGCAGCGTACTTTTCGGCGGCCACGGTCTCATTGGTCATAGTATCGTTTGATACTACTGAGAAGGCTTTGCCTCTGGCCCGCATCATGGCGATGGCCTCAACTGCTCCTTCAATGGCCACGGTTCCCCGGCACAGTACGCCGTAGGAATCCAGCATGATAAGATCAAACTGGTCGAGGATTTCACTGATGCCACTAATCGAAACCGGGTCGAGCTTAGGGTTTCGAATTGGTGGGAACCAGTCCATGCGCCGGGCATAGCTCTGATTCAGAATCGACAGGTTAATGCCTATCATGGACGACTTACCTCGAACTCAATAAAAATAGAATGGGCAGGATTATACCGGGGTTGCCTGCATCCATCAGTCTTTACCCGGCGTATAGAAGAATAAGAACAGTATTCCGGAGGTTGTTATGAAGAAATCCCTGTTGGCTGCCCTCTCGGGTGTTACCCTGGTGTCCCTTCTTGCTGTTGGGGCGTTTGCTGGTAAAACTGAAACTGAGTCCAAACCCTATTCAAAACCTTACTCTCAGGAAGAACTTCGCAAGAAGTTGACCCCTATCCAGTACAAGGTCACTCAGGAAGACGGCACCGAGCGCTCTTTCAAAAATGAGTACTGGGATAATAAAGAGGCCGGTATTTATGTGGATATTGTCTCCGGTGAGCCTCTGTTCAGCTCTCTGGACAAATATAAATCCGGTACTGGCTGGCCAAGCTTTAGTCGTCCTTTAGTCTCTGCAAATATTGTTGAGCATGAGGATAATACGCTGTTTATGACCCGGACAGAGGTGCGCTCAAAGAATGCGGACTCTCACCTGGGGCATGTATTTAAGGATGGTCCTCTGCCAACTGGCCTGCGCTACTGCATGAACTCTGCGGCTATGCGGTTTGTGCCTGTGGATAAGTTAAAAGAGGAAGGCTATGGGGAGTTTGTGGCTTTGTTTAAAACCAAATAGTTCGAAGCTTCTAACCCTGATTCTATTTTGAAAATCACCGATAAAAGTCTGGACATGGGGTAGCTCTGTCCAGACCTTTTATATCTTCGCATTCTACATTTTTCGCCATTATTTAAATGTGGCAGGTGAAGCAGACGATACTATCTTCCATTACCCCGACAAAAATCATAACACGTCCAGAGCCTCTGGATTGCTACGTACATTGTTAATGAATGCATCCAGGCCGTGACTGATGAATTCCATCAGATTGTGCCCCCCCCCCGGGACAGTCATTTCAAGGCGCGACAACATATCAATTAATGGAATGTTCTGCTTTGTATTAAGGAGTGGTGATAAATGGCAGTGTATCGCACCATAAAACAAAATATGAAGGAGTCGAATCTTTGAACTAGCCTTGTTCACCCTAATAACTTGCAACAGTTTGTATCTGTTTAGGGGTTGTGCCTTGTCTGCCACTGTTAATAAGTCACCTAATGTCAGGAAACCGCATTTGGTGTTGATGATATGTTGTTTGCTCACCACACTTCTGGCAAGCATGTTCACTGCAAGAACACATGCCAACAGCACTCTTGTACTTATTTTTCTGGGGCAGGAAGACTCTCTTTCATCAGGTGATGCCTCTCCACCAGGTGACGCCTCTTCACCCCCGGTCGTTTTAGGTGCAAGGAGTGTTACCCTTGAGATGAAAAGAAACGGCATGGAAAGCAATACACCTTCAGCCCTGCCGTTAGCAGAGGTTTCATTACTCTTTCCTCCTGAAAGCTCAGAAAGCCAGACCTCCTCGAGTCTGGAGAACAGGAAAGTTCTTCGATCAAAACTGCAACATCAGAACCAGATTCAGGATAAAGAACCAGGTGACCGGCTCACTGACCCCTATTACGATGACGACGAATCCTTTGTCATTCTGGAGGTGACAGAAGATACTCTTCCCAAAGGCACAGGTCAGAGCCCCGAACAAACCACCAGTGATGGTAGCGAACACAGCAATGTTTACACCCTTGTGATTAACACAGAACTAACACCAGAACAGTTCAACAGCCACCAACTGGCTCTACAGATGTCCGACAGCTCATATGTTCACAGCGATTCAGCCAGCGGGGAGGTAGAACACAGCATTCCGTTACTCGAAAACATCCTTATTAATCAG
Organism: Sansalvadorimonas sp.; assembly: GCA_965221135.1. Classification (GTDB taxonomy): domain Bacteria; phylum Pseudomonadota; class Gammaproteobacteria; order Pseudomonadales; family Endozoicomonadaceae; genus Sansalvadorimonas. The sequence goes on along the minus strand of CBDCRZ010000100.1, from coordinate 544,968 downwards.
GACAAAGGTACTGGCAACTGGAGCTATGTTATTGCGGACAAAGACACCTCTTCAGAGCCAGAAACGCCCCCCTTTGATTCGGATTCAAAACTAATTCGCTATATCTACCAGCCTTTTCCTGAACAGCCAGACGACAACCCGTCCACACCGGATCAAACCAACATACAGGGCGCAGAGCCAGAATTCAGCATGCATTTGACCCTATCTTTCTTGCCAAGAAGCACTGAAGGTGTAAATGAACTGATTGATTCAACCCAAAAGCTGTCTCTCAAAGTAAAGGAACTGGCTATCCCCCCAGCAACCTTGGCTCCTATCAAAGAGGGTATACATTTTTATTGCTCTCAAAGGCATGCACTCACCTCATGCGCAATGCTCGGATACGGGTACCTGGGTTCTGCGTGCGGTATAAGACAAAGAGGTAAAAGTGGAACCTGCCAAGTGCCTATACACAGTCTGCAAGCTTATCAAACGCACATTAAAAGCGACCATCCGGATGTTCTACTCTCACCTGAAAAATATGACATTCCCTGCCCCAGGTGTAATAAATTAAACCTTGTCAGCATAGGGGTTACAGAGGTTTTGGGAGACCTGAATGGGCAGCTTTATAATCATCCACTGGTCGTTGGCTGGCCAGTGTGGCCCAAAGTGCTAGATCAACACACACAATATGAGCGCATACAAATCAAAGGGGTGCCACACCTTAAAGTGCCTTGTGAAGATATAGACTTCTCCACTTTCAAACCCAGGGGTTCAGATGTCAAAGCATCTGTCTGCGAGTTGCACAAAATTGGTGACCGGAAAAAGCCCTGGTTGCAATGCAACACTTACGTTAGCAGCCATGAGGCGTATATAAAGCATGTTCAGCAGCATCATGCCGATGCCCTGCAAGATTCTGAGAGCTATGTTTTTTTGTGCCCATTTTGTCATCAAGTGAACAGCATCGCTGCAAAAGGAAGAGGGAGTAACGGACAAACCGAACATGTAATAAAAAATCTTAAACATCACCAGTATATCCCTGCGAGCTATCTTTATGAGAATAAGTTGCCATTGACATTAAAAGGCTCTTTATCAGGCAGAAGTAAACTGTCATAGCAAATCCACATAGCTAACTACATATAGCTAACTACATATAGCTACCTAATATAAGGTAGCTATCACTGACATACTAACGTGATTGGGTGCATGACTGTTGGCCGCTCGCCGGTCAACAGACTTTTGGGATGTCTGTTAAAAATCAGCGTCACAAGTCTGGACATGGGGCAGATCGATCCAGATATTCAATAGCTTCGTACTCTATCCACACACTCGGCCTTTTCTGATTTTCATTTACCTGCTAACGCCTTATTCTTTCGCCATTAATTGAATGTTTATGTGTGGGAAGTTTATGACTCAGGAACTTGTGGATATTGGCGTTAATCTCGGCGACAAGGCATTCGATAAAGATCGGGATGATGTTGTAGAACGGGCACTGGAAGCCGGTATCACCACGATGATTCTAACGGGCACGACACTGGCGGAATCTCAGCAGACGCTAAAGCTGTCCGAGACTTACAGCGACTATTGCTACACAACCGTCGGTATTCACCCTCACTACGCCAAAGACGCCACTGAGCAGCATTTCAATGAACTGCGGGATATGTATGCTCACGAAAAGGTTGTGGCCGTAGGTGAAGCCGGGCTCGACTTTAACCGGGACTTTTCTCCTCGCCCTATTCAGGAACAAGTGTTTGAGAAACAGATTGAGCTGGCACTGGAGACAGGTCTGCCGCTGTTCTGCCATGAACGGGATGCATCAAAACGCTTTGCGGATATTGTGAAGGCGTACCGGGATGATATGTCTGATCTGGTGGTGCACTGTTTTACTGCAGATAAAGAGAGTTTGTACCGCTACCTCGACCTGGACCTACATATTGGCATCACCGGCTGGGTATGTGATGAGCGCCGTGGAACACACCTTCATCCGCTGTTGAATGATATTCCCGGCAACCGCTTAATGATTGAAACTGACTGCCCGTATCTGCTGCCTCGTACTCTTAAGCCAAAGCCCAGGAGTCGTCGGAATGAGCCGGCATTTCTGGGTGAGGTAGTGAATATGATTGCTCAGCAGACCAATAGAACACCGGAGCAGGTAGCCGGACAAACCACGGCCACTGCTCTCAAGTTCTTCAGGCTCTCTTAAAGCGCTCTCTTAAAGCCCCCTTTAAAGCGCTGTGTTTATAAAACAGGCTTAAGCCGCCTGCCCTGAACGCACAAGCTGCCATACCTGTTTTTGTTCCTGGAAAATTCTTCTCATTTCCAGGTAGCGGGTATGAGCCTCGGAGTGCAGCCACTGTTCTTTCAGTTCATTGGCCCTGGACTCCAGCTTGTGATGATGCAGTGCCGACCATTCACGCAACAGCGCCACCATGGTCTGGTACTGTTCTTCCAGTCTGGCTTTTGCCTTTTCACAGGTCAGCTTTTCATCAGCCTGCTTGTACTGCATATCAACCAGTGCTTTTTGAATGCGGAACTCGCTCACTCTCTTGAGCCCTGAAGCCAGTTTCAATTTGGCAGCCGTAAAGATGATCCATTTAGTCGGGTCATACTGCCACCAGCGGATACCATTTCGGTAATCACTCTGAAAGATGTGGTGGAAGTTATGGTAGCCCTCCCCCCAGGTCAGCAAGGCCAGAAAGTCATTGTCACGGGCAGAGTTTCTGTCGGTATAAGGACGACGACCCCAGATATGAGCCAGTGAGTTGATAAAGAAGGTGCAATGATGGGAGACCACCAGTCGCAGCACACCGCTGAGCAGCAGAGCCGCTACAACATCACCGTACAGGTAACCCAGAAAAGCAGGCAGGCCGAGGTTCATCAGCAAGACCAGAGGCACGTAATAACGATGCTGCCAGACCACGATTTTGTCTTGCTGAAGGTCTTCAACGCCTGAGAAATCGCTGGACCTGGGATCATAAGGACGCAGCATCCAACCAATATGCGAGAACCAGAAACCACGGCTGGCGGAGTATGGGTCCAGCTCGTAATCGTCCACATGACGGTGGTGACGTCTATGACCGGATGTCCAGTGCAACACACTGTTCTGCACGGTCATGGCACCCCAGAGGGCAAACCAGAGCCGTAAACTCCAGTGCGCTTTATAGGTTTTATGAGCCCAAAGGCGGTGATAGCCTGCGGTTATGGCTGTGCCATTGCACATGAAGACAACCGCCGCCATTAACCATTCCTGCCATTCATAGCCATGGACGAAACCGTACCAGGGCACCAGAACGGCGGCCGCAGCAAACGTCAGCGAAAATAGTAGTGTGGTGACAGGAAGAAGTGGAGGCTTATCCATTTAAAGGCTCTTCTCATTATTAACCATTGCATTTGCAGCCGGATTCTATGCGAATACTGCAAATCAAGATAGCGCTCGCCTATGATAGAATCCACATGTTTGTCATCTTGTCTTCCTGTCTTGCTTGCTGACCTGATTTTCAGGTGCAACTGTCTGTCTGGAACCCCTATGAGCTGTCACCGCATCAACGAACTGATCGAGCTTCTGCAACCTGTCTGGAATCGCGAAGCCCACCTTAACCTTGTCGAAATCATCGCCAGGCTGGCTGAAGAAGCCGGTGTTCAGGGTGGCCTTGAGAAGGTCACCGACGATACCCTTATCTACCACCTGAAAATGAAGAACGAGTCCAAAGACGCCATGATCCCAGGCATTGCCAAGGATGTTGTCTCTGACTTTAAGTCTGCCATCCTCTCTGCCCGAGGCATCAAAACGGATACCACCAAGAGCTAACAGGTAATGCTGCGACCAAGGTCGAATAGGTGCGACTTCGGGTTTCGGGTAGGCTTCAAGGGCTAACAAAACTTTTAACACTGCAAAAGGAGTTGCTTATGTTTAGTTCAGTGTCAGACCTCACAACGAACCTGAGGTCTTATGCAGCCAATGCAACCAATGAGGTTGCCTGTACAGTTCAATACTGTGGTCGACTCACTGTAGCCATTGCTTTGCTCCCTGTCTCTTACACCCTGTCGGAAATTGCAGGTGGAGACAAAAAAGGGATTCATGGTGATTACTGTGAATTTATGAGAAGCGTTATTAAGGTTGACTGACCATCCAGTCATGACTGCGCAATCTTCTCAGTAAGTTCAAAGTGTTCCCTCCCAGACCCTGCAAGGTGACCCGCCTTCAGGGTTTTCTTTTCCCTTTACCTCAACATTAATTACCAATGCCTGGTTTGATTAGGCTGCGCTTTATCATCCAACGGCTGTGGGCGTGTATCGCTTGTTATAAGACGATTTGCAATTCAGGCCATGTTTCCAGCCATCGCTTTTTGTGGACTCTGGTTTTGAAGATATCCATAGAACGTTTTTTGTTGTGTGTGACTTTTCCATCGAACAGGGTTTCAAGACCATATGCACTTATGATGGAAATCGAGTTATCGCTGTTCAGAGATGCGCCAACACCTGTTTCTTTCTCTGGCCAATATTTCATAGCGTCGAGCGTGTCTTTATACGCTGTGTCTCCGTTGCGAATGTGCATATATGCCTGGTTTTTAGCTTCCCATAAGAACTCAGGGTACTCACGGTTTAGTCGCTGAGAAACCTCAGCTCCAAGCCTATTTTTAGAGTCTGACCTGTCATAGAAAACAACATCAATGTCGTTAAGTTCTGTGCTTGTCGAATGAAGTGAATCCCAAACCAGGTTTCTAACAAAACCAGCCGCAACGTAGCAGTCGGGAAGTTCCAGCTCTCTGACTATGGAGAGAATCTTCATCCTGTCATCATCTTGCTCTAAAAGAGCTACAAGATTACCCATATGTGATTCAGTCTTATAGCGCATCATTTTTCCACCTGAAGCCTATGGTCATCACCCGATATAAAGATACTCTTCTGCGGCGTTCCGGAAACGCAGCAAAGGGCACAGTAGTGACCGGAATGACGATGGATGCGTTGGTCACGAAGACTATAGTCCTTTAAAGTTTGCTTTCCTGGCTTTCCTTCGAATCAAGCTGGTCATGCTTTACCAGCACCACATTGTCTTCCATTTCAAACTGGTCATCATCGCCAGCCGGGGCAACCGAAGTATTCTCTTCAGACTCAAAACCCCCGTCAACCTTATCATCCTCACCAGCTTCCCACAGTTTAGGTTCAAACCTTGACCTACTTATTTCCCGAAGGTCTGAACCGTACTTACGACAAAAATAAACACAGCAACCACAGGCGATAGCAAACCCGGCCATCGCGAAAAAAGCCCCAACAAAAGAAACAGCAACAGTAGGAATAGCATAAGTAGAAGCAGGCACCAGCGTAGCAGTAGGCGTTGACGTACCAAAAATAGTCGCCAGAACAGAGGTCAACGTAAGCCCCGCGCCTGTACTGGCCGCCACTTTTGTTGCAGTGGGCTCTATGCTCCAAGGTTGCGAAGGCTTACAGAGAAGATTGCTCTGGAAACCGTTCTGGCAGAAATCACCACACCCATCACCTGTTATATTGGTCACATTCGCGCCCATTAAACCAGAACCTGAGCCTGAACCTGAAGAAGACAGACATGGACTGTCAGCCAAGGTGCAGGGAACCGCGCAGGCGCTGGTGCTCAACACCTCAACAGGCTTATCGCAGCACAAAGGTGTAATATCAACGGGCACACAAGTGTCAGTTTCGGTTACGTAAGGCAGAGGGACGCAAGCTTCCGTTTCATTTCTGGCTGTTAGCACCGTGCGACAGCGGTTCTCATTGCACACACGATAGGCTTCGAAATTGTCCTCGCCAACTGCTGGCCGAAAGTACAGTTTGTAAGTGCCATCTTCAGCCCGGATCACAGCCAGATTTTTAACAAAAGATGTCGGCGCCTCAAAGGATGGAACCCGGAACCGGGCAAGCGTCTTGAAAACATCATGGATTGTTACATTTTCTCCGCTGACTGTTTCACTGGCACAATATTCGAGTGTCGATACATAGTTTCCACGCTCCGCGCTTACACGGGTCGCGGTGAAAGACTGACTCCTCTCTGTAAACCCGGCTTTATCGCCGATATCTAAATCAACCTCGTCATGTTGCGAATTTTCCAGATGAAAAACAAGAACCGGCGAATCTTCCTGCACGACCCGAATCACCGTCCTGCAATTTTTTGCTGGCTGGCATCTGTCGTCCGGAACAAACTTGACTGTATTCCCCTCAGGAACATTGTCGAAAACGCAACCAGGGGTTGAGGTAGGCAACGGGAGACTGGATGTAGAAATAACCGATGGCAGCGCTGTCACTATACGCCCCAGAAATGCCCCACCCACCCCCAGCATGGAGATGAATTTCAGTGGAAAATAGGAACTATTAAGACTGACCGTATTGAGTAATTGCATAGTGGTTACCTGCTGCTGTTGATAGTTGATATATGTCATCACAACAAGACACCGTCTTCCGCAGACAGGTTCACCTGTAATGCTGACATAGCAGTTAGGCAGCGCTGACAACTCTGTCACCCTCCTACAGGAACATTTCTGGTGCGTCATCGTCTTATGCAAAGATCAATAACCCTATGGCACCTATGTATGCAAATATTTCAAAATGTTCGACAGATTATTACCTCGCCAATGCCCAAATGCGTTCCAGCGCCACTCCGGGGACCGAGAGGAAAAAGCACCGCGTCTCTTAATATCGCCACAACACCAGGGCTCCGGAGCCCGGGTAATATGCCTGGTTCGCAAGTTCAAAGAACAGCTCAGGCCAGAAAAGCCCGGCAGGATAAAAGTACGCAGTTGCAGGTTAAACAGGCAATGATGCAGGCTCATAAACATGAAAAAGCGGGGGACTCCGATCATGCCAGGCTGGCCAGAATGCTTGCCGTACAAATAGCAGAAGAAGGAAACTGTGCAGACAGAACTGGGAACAATCCACCAGTCATGTCATTCAGCACACTGGGCAGCAAGAGAACCGGTTCCGGCATAATAACCCGTTCCATTGCTCTTTTATCTGCCTTAGTGTCTACCGTCTGGGCAAAAGGAAAACGACCTGTCCCCCTTTGATTATGAGAGTTCAGGTTCCGGTTCAGGTGATAACGGGACAAACGCTACTACTGCGCCCACCACAACGCCGCCCTACAGCAATTCATGTAACGCATTCATTCAGGCAGAACAACCCCCTATGCCTGAACCATGTGGCACTGCTGCTATCCATATCGCAGCCAGTAATCCACCTATTAAGGCTCTCCTGATCTCTCCGGAAGGAGCAGAACTTGAGCTTGATGTATCGCATTTCGACGAACCCGGGTTCATTGAGTCTGGAACAACCCAGGGCGGTACCCGTGCCTCCATCACAAAACTACCAAACCAGGAAGGTGACAGCACAAGCTGCATAAGAGCCTTAGTGACTTACCCGTCTACAACAGCGCTTAATGGCTATAACCTGGAATTCAGTAATGGTATTACAGGCGACAAGATCACCTCCTCTATCCCTCCCGTCGCACCTTATGATGCCAGTGTCACTAACCTGCAGGGCAAAGCGCTCACATGCACGCATCTTCTTATCACATGGAATGCACCTGACGACCATACAGGCACAGATCAATATCAGATTCAGACGGAATGTCAGGTGGAAATGAGTGCAGGAAAACAGGCTCTTATCGAAAACATTAACCTTCTGAATAACCAGACCATCACCGTCCAGCCACGCAGAGGTTGTGATGGCGGAGAAGGACAAACTCGCACATTAAAATGGACGGGAACCAATACATTCGACCAGTGCAGCGTGCCAAACCTGGATAAAGCCCTGAGCGCATGTTCGCCGGAGCCAACCACTACAGTCAAACCAGCAGCAACATCACCAACGACAGTGGTACCGACATCCTCCAGCACCTCTCAGGCACTGACTTCTATGCAGCCAACGCCATCACTTATCGCTGCAACAGCAATAGGTGCGCCATTTCTGATCACCCTGGCTATAGCAGTGCCCATACTATGCATACTGACAGCTGTATTGTTTGTCTCACATGGGGCAAGAAGTGCAATACAGAACATGCGTTCACGACGCCAGCGACCTCATGAGGAGCTGGCAGTGACGACCCGTTGCTTTAGTGAATCCCTGCAGAATACACCCCGTCCAAATACAAGCCCGCTACAACCGCCGACCATCACATGGCCTGGAAGAACTGAGGAGGATAAAATTAAGTTAATTAAGCTTTCGTCCTCTCATAGTCTGGGTTCTCCTTCGGCAGGAGAAGAGGCAACAACCAAAGACGAACCTGAAGCCGAAACCGATCTGTAGAGCTTTCATGCGTACGCTCTGCAAAAGAGAATTTGCTCCATTACCCAAAAGTACGTAACTCCCTGCCCCTGAAGGTGACTCAGCCTGCAGGGGTTGCTTTTCATACCATTGGCATGAGTTTATTTTATTTACTCAAATGTATAACGACTTCTGCCAGAGGAATAACTGTTGGTAAGGGGGCGGGGGAGGGAATCATGCATGGTTCGCCTAACCGGTGAATTTCAACAAAGATCTCACTAAAAAGCAGTTAATAGCCGGTCAGTCTTTTTCTTTAAATAACACCGCCCCCTTTATTCCGCTTGTTCGGGGGGCATATGCTTCGAAATTAAAACGCCTTCAATGGTATACTTGCCCCTTTTAATTATCCCTTTTAAACTTGAGTCAAAATAGTCGTAAGGGGCTCTACCTTCGATCACCGTCAGGTTTACTGACTGGTCTACTGGAGTTGCAGCCATGTAAAGAGTAAGCTGCATCTGTTCAGCAATCTCAAGCGCGGCATCTCTAAACAAAGCTCCCACTGAAATTTCGCTCGGGTATATGTCTTCCATGAATAATGAGGGTTTGTCACGGTCATTCAACACGACCCGTATTACAGCTCTACTGAGAATATTTCCATTCTTGTTTTTTTGGACAAGCATGGCATTACGACCATCCATAACATACCCCATCAAAGAGCAGTTATAATCAACAAGGGATTTGGGGGATTGGCAGCTATTGACTTCCAGTCCACTAATGAACAGATCCCAGGGATCCTCTGTTAACTCAAGACACCTTCCTCTATCTAGTCTTTTAGTTATTTGTTCACTAAAGCCAGTGAAGTTTGCTTCCCAACCTGCTTGAAATTTAGGGAAATCCAGATAAACAGCTTTTAGGTGTGGATTAGCTAAAGGTGACTGTCTCGCCTTTATAAATTCTCCCTTTACACTGGCCTCCACAAACTGATCAATAAGACTTATCAATTCAGATTTTTCCTCAGCGGAAATAATATCTGGGCTTCCATTTTTAATTATCATTAAGTATATGGGTAAGAGGTGCGGGTAACGCTGTTTTAAAAGCCACTCCGCCCTTGGTTGTTTATCAGAAAAGGCTCCCAAGCCTTTTTCCGCAATCAACATTAGAATATTTTTTCTGGATTCTTCCGGATTCTCTAGCTCTTTGGGTTGTTTACCCAACACCAGAATTTCCCAGGCATCGTCAGCACAATCGCCATTCGTAATAATTGTTTCAATCAAACCCAATTTTTCATAAATTGTCGGCATATTATAAGTAAGATGATATAGCATTTCCCCAATGTGGTAAGGCTTTTCAACAGTAGAGAAGATTTGCATTTTGTCTAAAGTGGACAACCACTGGTGAAAAATTTTTCCATCCTTTATTTTGTGTCTTGCCTGGGGGCGTGTACGCAGATTATTACAAGCCTGCTGCATCTCATTTTCAGAGATCACATTATCGTAAACAAGGCGGACAAATCCGAGCTGCGCCAGTAACATATATCCTTTCGAGTGAGATTGACTGATGTACATTTGTACACTTGAAGGACTTTTAACAAAGAAACTCAACCCGGTGACCAGGTAGAGAATATCTCGGTAGTCGGAGTGTTTCATGATAGCCCTTATAAAGCCGACAGGATCTATACAAGGCATTGAATCCAATGATGGGGCGGTACAAGCGGCGATAAGCAATAACAGACGATGAGTGTCTTTTCTGGCTGCTTTTGTATCTTTTGGTGAAAGAGTACCATCAGCCAGTTTTTTATCATTAAAACGCCTTTCTATGATGTCAACTTCCTTAAGGAAAGAACTTGAATAGGCTGGGGCTTCTGTTTGTATCAGTTGTTTGAGTGCCTTAAGATAAGGCTCTAATGGTTTGCACCCTTCTAATAAGTTGAAACCTCTGATATCAGATAGTTGTTCAAGGCCTCCATGTTTCTCAACTGTAAATTCTGGGTGTGTGATATGGGCGGCAATGGCACTTGTGTAGCGGGAATAATCAATTGAACCGGGCCGCTTCGACAAAAAATAAAGTTGTCTGGCTATGTGATCTGTGCGATTGAGGTCACGGTCACTCTCCAAAATCGATGTCATGTATGACATCAGTTCTCCAATATCAGCCTGTTCAGAAACATCTGCGCAGGCTGCTGCTAAAATAAGAAAATTGTTTGCGGCCAACTTAAATGCCTTAAGGTCATCATCACTCGGGTTAACTATGTGGGAAAATTTTTCAATTATCTTTCGCATTTCCGGGCTCAGAGCTGTGGCGACCTCAACACTTTCATTACTGATGATCTCCTGCATACTCAACAGACTGCCTGCAATGCTATTTTTACGAAACATATAATTATATGATTGAATATTAATACGACTGCCATCATAATCTTCTGCAGTCTGGAAATAACCCTTAATCAACTGGAATTCTTGAATGGAAGATAAGGCTGTAAGTTCACAATGGAACTCACTAATTCTTAGCCCAGCGTACTGAGCATCACTTAAAAGCTGATACTTTTCTTCCTGTGTGAAATATTTCAATCTTTTAAGAGCTTTAAACAAACGGCAATGATTACGACCGATATATTTTAGGGTTGTGGTATACCGCAATTTTTTTGAGGGACAAGGCACTGCCCCCTCAGATAAACATCCACCCATTGTGAAAAGGGCTTGTCCTAATACATCACATTGATCTCCTGACAATTCTTCTATAATTTCAGGTTGCAGTGTTAAAAGTCGTTCAAACAGATTTTTGCTTTCAACCTGATGATTATTTTGATCAGAAACTATTGTTCGACCTTCCTTTAACTGTATTTCTCTTCCCAGGTATTGTACGCAGCCATCTTCCACGGAGAAGCCAGAAGAAGACCTTTTGATTATATTGTTTAGTTCTTCAGGGGTGATTCCATTCAATTCTGCAGGTTCCATCTTTATAGCTCCATCCGATCAAGGATTATCTCTGCGAGCATTTCCTTTCTGGGTTTAATCAATATCAGTAACAGCTCAGAATTCGTAGCCGAGTTTTTTGATTAATTGGCTCCAGCCCGGTGATAGCAGGGGTATTGCTTGCAGAATAACGCTCATTTTCCTACGATTCATGAGCCATTATCAATATCAGACACCTGATTTCTAGATATAGTTCCTTATAACGCGATTAATATTAAGAACTCATCCGCCTTGGCAGATACACTTGCCGGTAACGATCCTGTAGAAAAACTAAAAATCAAAGCACCATAGCATCATGCATACTCGTATTTACTATGCGATCTACAGAGTCCGTATTTAAATTATTTGTGTGCTCTGCACGTCTAACAAGTCATCTAGAGCGATAAATTGTGTTTGATGGCTACCCGAAAACTCTGAGCCGTAGCATTTCGTACTATCAGCGTTTTCTAAAAAAAATTCTATTTACTACAGCAGCATGTCGCAACCGCATCCATGAATTTTCTTAATATTGTGAAGAGTGCACATCCACTGCCACCAGGCATTTACTTTCGGGCGAACAAAAAGAGTAGATTTTTATTATTTTATTCTATTATCATGATGTTTTGATCTATAGTGTGTTTGAATTTTATATAGTTAAACTGATAAAGGCATTTTTCATGTATATGAAATGCTTATATTGCTAGCTCGAACATTCAGTATATTGGACAGTTAATATGTTCTATGCATTTAAGGTTTTACCACGAATCATTTTGTTTTTATTGTGTTATTCAACTTATTCTCTTGCTGATGATAAATGCGTAATCTGTGGAGATATCATCAGTTACATTCCTAAGACCCTTGATTGTGGTCATTCATTCCATTTTCACTGTATTGACTCCTGGCTGAAAAGTAATCCATCCTGCCCTAAATGTGAGAGATCAATTCATCTACCAGGGTATATTAATAAAGACATCCAAAGGAATATACACTGGCATGAACAACAGATGGCATTATGGAGCGATCATAAACTTAAAATACAAAGGAATCCTGAATTATATAAAAACCCATCAGCGGCAATGAATTCGATAGTTCATTTTATTAATTATCATAAAGAGCGAATGAAATGGTCAATAGATAAGTTACCAAAACAATAGTTGTTGTAATATGTGATTTTTATCATCTGCGCGGGTCGATTACTGTTCAAAATTACAACATTTGAGTTAAGAGTTGAATCTCCTATATTAAAACCTCCAAAGCGTTAATGTTTCTATCGCAGCGTTACTGAAAACTCCTTTCGGATCTTTATCAAAGACTTCAAGGCTATATGCCCGACCATGATCTGATATTGGACTCCCCAGGATTCGTTAACATTTACAGGTTTTCCCGATCGGGGTGGCGCCGTAGCTCCAGGTCAAACGTTCCAGACTGTGAAACCCTTAATGTTCTCTGTATGAATACTCTCTAACAGGCTTGTCAGTCTGTTAAGTGATCTGATCCGTTAAGGTTAGAGCTACGTTCGGTCGCGGTTATAATATAATGAAATCAAATTCTGACTATAAAAACAGTTTTCAATGGGAATGCGCAAACTCCACTGAGTGTTCCAGTCCTTGCGACTCTAAACCAGCACCTAAAAAATTCAAAGGTAAAGCCATTCAAACTGAAGAATCATCAGAGGTGGCTGGTTATTTAAAGAAAGACATCTTTGAAAACCATTCAGGTAATTCAAGAGAGCCTGGCGAAGTGTCCCTATCTGTTGATGATCTACTGACAGCCGTAAAAAAGAAAATCTGGAAGTTCTTTAATCAAAACTGTGTCCCGCCATTTGAATCGCGAAAATACTTTATAGAAAAAATCGATAATTTTATAGAGTCTGGAAAATATTGTGAATTAATTGATTTTTTTTCACGATGGCCGTTTGAATATAAAGGCGGAGAGTGGTTTGAACTGGTTGTTTATGCAGCCTTCAAAATACGTCGGAATGATATCCTGAATGAGTTACTTGCAATACTGGAGATTGAGGAGGAACGCAGTGATTCATCTTCTCCTCCGATGAATGCTTACTTTCACGTTCTTAAGAAGTTATCAACCTTTAACGGTATTGAATCACCCGAGTCTTTTCAAAGTTTTCTCGAATGGCTTATTCGCTGGGATATTGTTGAGCTTAATGCCTATACAGAAATATTGGAAGGCATACCACTTGGCTACAGGGCGCAACGTTCTGACCTTTCCGAGACAATGCATATACCTTTCAGGTCACCATACAATGGGCTTGATGACAAATGGGGTGATACTGATTATCTGAGGCAATACCTGAAGAAAACCTATTGGGCACAGTATGATATGATTACTGTCATCCTTTATATAGCACCTTTGAGTTTTGTTAAATCTGCGATCAAAGGCTGGCTAAAGCCAGATAAAACAGCGGATATTCGCAAAAAACTGTTCAGGCAGAGTTACCATCCAATCGGCACCTGTCGATATGAACGTCTACCTTGGAACCTGATGCTCCCGTTTTTGCAGCGATGCTTGCCCAGGGTCGAGTCAAGGCTATGCCAGGATTTGGACCTGCTAAAAGGAGTGCAGGTAGAGCAACAGGATTTTCCAAAAGTGACTCCAGTTTCAGATGCGCATGCCCCTCCTTTTATTTTTGGACGTACAGTTGCTTTTGTTGATCACAGTAAAAAACAGCCTAACTATTATTTTAAATTTAAAAATAATGACGAAAGTGATGAGGTTTTTTTTCAGGAAGGCTTGCGTCTTAAATATTTTTTTGAACAAAGAGAAAAACTCTCATTAAAAAGCCCTGCATTGGAATTAGTTGGGATGTATCAATCCCAAAGTTTAATGGATGCGCTTTCAGCGCCCCCATTTACAAGATTGTCTATTAGTGATAAAGCAAAGTTATTTTGGAGATGTGGATCGGATACTTCAATTAAATATACCTGTCGAAATGCCTTTTCTGATCACAAATCCAGCACTGTAAAAAAAGTTTTGGATCATGCCGGCCTCAGCCATTGGCACAGGTTACTTGACGAAGACTCTATGCTTCCAGCCCGGCCAAAAAGAGAATTAATTCGGTATTTGTTGAGAAAGGATAAAGCCTGCAACATGATGTTGTTGAAGTCCCAGCCTGGTTATCACTATGAAAAGTATATATATGATGAAAAGGATTCTGATAAAGTTCTTACAGGCCTTTTAAATTATGTTGAAGAGTTTGGCTGCCTATGGGAGCAGGGTGTTATCGGGCCAGATGCTTGCTCTTCGTTCCATGACAAAGTGGGAGGGCGATCTTACTTATTTCTGGCAGGTTTTTTTAACTATGAAACTTCTGGCAGCGTAGACCAGTGGGCTTCTGTTTCAACTGATTACCCAAACATTGGCCCCGAAGGTATGAGAGACCGGGGAGACTCAAAACCATCAGATGAACTTCCTTTCCCCCCCTATCATATAGTGCGCGATGAAGACAAAATAATGAGTCTTGAAACTCTGGCCAAGGCAGCTTTGGGGGCTATTTTACTGTATGGGCGCTGTTTTCGTGAAGACTTTGATTCGGATAACCGTGAAAAAGTACTCAAGGTTAAAAACGATGTTGGATTAATACTGACAACCCTTTTTAGTAAAGCATTTAACATGAAAACGGATGAGCTTATTCAGTTCATGGAGGAAGATGATCTGTTGAGTCAGACGTCTGTTCAGATCTGTTATTGGATGACAAATCGTTACGTTAAGGATTTACGTGATGGTATTATCCCCGAAACAGTGTTTCCCGATTTTAAAGGTTGTCGAAGTTGTCATATCCTGAACCGGCAATCAAAAGAATTCCTCAGTGATGAAGGGTTTAAAGGTAACTATGACAGCGTTCATTTGGGTGCTGATAATGGCATAAACCCCCTTATGGCACTACATGCATTAGTCATCAAACTGATGTCCCATGGTGTTCTATCTATCATGTAAGCGCCGGATTGAGAGTGTAGATATAACCGTGTTTCTGTTTATCTTGAAACCTATTAAGGTTGAGGTAGGCAAACATGGATGACAAAATCCTTCCTGATTACAACGATCAAAAATGGTACATGCTGGGGTGAAAATCTTGCCTAATTGTTTGACGGGGAACCACCACAGTCACTTGTTATCCCTTCTATCTCATTTGTCATGAATTTTCATGGTACTCAAAAGTCATATGGATAGTTTCATTTCCAGTAATCCTGTTGTTGTGTGAGGTCGTTATGAATAAGTACGCCGAAAAATTAGCTTTTGTTTTTTTTATGATGATAATTTCATTAAAAGCATATTCAGATGAAACTATTACAAATTTAAACCGTAAATATTGCCTTACACCTGATATTGTTAAAATACCTGATGTATGTCCTGAAATGCATCACTCTATATCCTTGAATTTAAATGACTACAATGATGTATTTGAGGCTATATCTCATGATGTGTATGGAGTTTTTGCTTATTCTTTCGAGACTCATGCATTGCCAAAGTTACGTAGTAATATATTGGCACAGCTAATGAAGTTACAATGCCCAAGGGCTGCTATTTCTATACTTGAAAGTGGCAGTCAAACGATTAGGGATATATTAAGTGAGTGTATTCACAGATATGTAAACTCATATATGGATAATCTAATTTCTTCATACAACAAATACCCACCTTATGATAACTTTCCGATTCATTCAAGAAATCAGCAAACTGATGATTTTGTTAATGAAGCCACAAGAAGATTAAAAGATGAACACATGGGGGATTTTGAAAAAGATATTCTTAATTCACTAAATGATGCATTAAATGAGATGTGAGTTGTTTCTGGCATAACAAAACTGTAGAAATACTATTTTTAGTTGATTATTTTCATAATCAGAAAATGGCATCTCTCTGTCAATTTTGAGGCTGTTTCCCCCTTAGCGAAATGACATTCATTCGCTCTCCGCACGAAACAAAAATCCCTCTAACGTTTTTCTACAATCTCAACGCATAAGTCGAGTGAGCCGTAGGCTTCACCGGGGTTTTCTTGTACACGACGGATATTACGTTTATCGAAAAGCCCTAACTCATTTGTTATGAAAAACTTTTTAGTATTTTGATTTAATCAGTTCGTTGCTGCTGGATGCTCAAAAATAATATTAGTTGGTACAGGTGAAAAAGATAGCATGAATAAAGAAAACCATATTAAAACTCGTAATATCTTAATAATTTGGTGGGTTGCTCTATTTTGTTCGGTTCTTTCTACTAATGTCGCAATTTCCAGTGATTTATCACAAAGCTGCATTTCAGGATCAGATAGTGATGCTGAACTGCAGTACGATCTTATATGGAGCGATGAATTTAATTCTACTGTTCTAGACTTTAACAAATGGGACTTTAGAGCTCTTGGTCCACGTCGAAATGGGATCAATGTCAAAGACACAGTATGTATAGACGATCATGGACACCTGGTAATGACAACCAGAAAAGCTGAAGATGGCCAGTACCATACTGCCATGATTGGATCACAAGACAAGTTTCATATTACTTATGGGTATATTGAAACAAGAGTTAAACTACAAACATCCATAGGTCACTGGTCTGCATTTTGGCTTCAATCACCCACCATCTCCAGTGTTGGTAATGTATCTCGTAATGGTGCAGAAATCGATGTATTTGAGTATCTTGTTCGTGAAGCGCCTAAAGTCTTTCAAGCCGTTCATTGGGACGGTTATGGAGAAGATCATAAAGTTATTGGAAACCATTCTCGTTTAAATGCTGAAAAAAACTGGCATACGTTTGCCTTGAGATGGTCCCCGGATAATTATATTTTCTATGTCGATGGTGTAGAAATATGGAATGTTGATGGACCAGTTTCTCAAAGAGATCAATACCTGATACTTAGCTTGGAAGTTGGCAACTGGGCAGGCGATATAGCTCAGGCCGTACTTCCAGATTCAATGCTAGTTGATTATGTTCGTGTATATTCTCTTGACTCAACGGTTTACAACACTGAAGTGTCTGACATAAATATCAAGCCAGATCATTGCCAGAAAGCTAATCCGATAGCTACGTTTTCACCAGAACCATCAAATTCACTTAATGGTCATTCACCAGTTCAAACAACTGAATCAGCAGGCTCAAAAACATATCGCCAGGATGGCTTTATTTCTTTTGCGATAACTATAGGGACAGCAGGGATACCTTTATTCATTTTTCATATTCAAGGATGAAACTGGTTGCTCTTCTGGAATTGTATAGCCTCAACAAATTCTCGATTCCTCTAAATACGACGCTCTGTCTATTTCAATTTAATATGATGGATGAACATTTCTTGATTTGCCGTGTAATGAAGCCGGAGTCTGTCAAGGTAGTAGGCCAACAAAGCGTTTCAATCCTTTCATCATGCGTTCACCCGCCGTTTGGCTGCCGACAAATACCACAACTGCTCCTGCGTTGCTCTACCTCCTGCACCCATGCAGTCGTATGCCGAAAACGTATCCCGATTTCAGATGGAGGGCTTAATGGTCACGTGTCCACTGCCCCCGCTTACAATTAAAAGAGGCGTCACACCTCATATTGGGTTTATTCACCACATCCTTGTTGTTCGCCCTTCAGGCCAGCTAAAGCTGTTCAAAATGGCTCCTGCCACTTTGTCTGTTCGTTGTCCCACGATTTTGCCTTGGACTTCCTTCAGACCCTGCCTCGCGACAACGCCCTCGCTTAAGGCGCCTACTTTTGGTGCCCATTCGCTAACCTTCGGCTCTGCTAATACCTGGTAAGAGGATTTTCACCTCTCGAGTTAAGTGCCATGCCCGGCACACACGCCTGAATCAGGTACGTCGAAGGCGTCACCTGGATGCGATTGTTATGCCTACTTGCACTGTTGTGATTGACTGCTGTGATTAAATAACCAAAATTAAATTTTCACACAGAAGGTGTATTATGATGTTTGGTAACAAAAAAAATATAGCATTATTTATGATGTTTTTGGCTCCAGCTATTTATGCTGAGGACACTTGTTATGAAATTAGGGATGACAATGGAAATATTGCTGATGTATGTGTAAAACAAGGAGAAAAGATTGTTGAATATCTTGCTTTTGAAATGATAGCACCCAATGTTGAACACATCTCCAATACGGCATACCAAATACTTGAAAGTAGTATTGATAAAATTAAAAAAAACCTACATAAGATGAATAAAAGTGACATTAAAGAGAACATTAAATTTACTTTTATAAAGATTTTTAAAATCCATTCTTATGAATTTTATAGAGTGCAATTTAAAGAAATTCTCTTTGGTGTCGTAATAAAGAATGAACATGATCAGTTGGCTTCACAGTATCCAAGCCTTACAAGTATCAATAAAAGAAAAATTGATATATTGAGGAGAAAAGTTGCATCTTTCAGTGCATCATATATTTCATCCCTTTCGATAGAATTAGCAAGTATATTAATAGATGAAATATCAGAAGAACTGGCAAATCGTGTATATCATGAGTATATTCATGAATCTGAGTAAGGGCATAATGAAGCTGTAGAAAACTATTTTGAGTTGATTACTTTTATTTTTGATAAAAAAATAGCGTCTCTCTGTCGATTTTGAGGCTGTTTCCCCGAGCGAAGTGATATTCATGCGCTCTCCACACGAAAGAAAAAATTCTCTGACGTTTTTCTACAGCCTCAACGCCTGAACCAGGTGCGCCGAAGGTGTCTGGATGCGATTGTATGGTTCTTCTTAAAGGTTTGAGGCCCACCTTCAGCAGCAACTGAAGGCCTTATACAGCAGCTCGATGGATTTATGGCTCCTCTTACGAGAGACCTATAACAAGTGTGAGCGCTGTATAACTCTTAAGCAATAACTCGAACAGTCATTGGGGCCCCAAGCCCGTATAGCAAGGCTGAGTCAGCTTATTATGAAACACCAGGAAAGCAAAGAACCAACGACGATTGGTATTGATGTCGGCAAGTCCTATCTCGATGTCTACTTTCACCCGCAGGGTCTTCATCAGCGTATTAAAAACACAGACACAGCTGTTCAGAAACTCACTGAAGCTCTGGTTGATTTGAAGCCCGAGCGTATTGTTGTCGAAGCCACAGGCCGTCATGGGAGCCGTTTTGTGTTTGCCAGTGATAAAGCTTCTCTGCCCATTGTTGTGGCTGATCCTGTCAAGGTCAGACACTTTCTTTGCCAAAGCTCTTGGAGTCTTGGCAAAACAGACAAAGTGGATGCTCGTGCCATCGCGCTCTATGCGGCTAAGATGAAGCCGGATATACGACCTATATCGGATGAAAAGTATCGACTTATTAAAGACTTACTGATTCGCCGCAAGCAGCTTCTCGATATGAGAACCATGGAGAAGAACCGTCTGCAGATCATGCCTAAAGCCCTTCACAGCTCGATTAATGCGATGCTCAAAGTGCTGGATAAACTGATCAATAAGATCACCGAACAACTCAATATTCAAGTGCAGCAGGAACAACGCTGGCGGGTTCCGCTGGAGATTCTGTCCAGCACGCCCGGGTGTCGGACATGTGCTTGCCTATACGCTCATCAGCGAGCTGCCAGAACTGGGTAAGCTCAACAGAAAAGAGATCGCTGCTCTCGTGGGTTTAGCGCCTATGAACAAAGAGAGCGGGAGCTATTCGGGTAAGCGACGCATTCGTGGCGGGCGTTCCAGAATACGAACCGTACTGTATATGGCGATGCTCTCGAGTATCCAGTGTAATCCTGTTTTTAAGAAGTATTACGAAAAGCTCAAAGCCGCTGGAAAGCTACCAAAAGTGGCTCTCATCGCGTGCATGCGCAAGATGATCGTGACCCTGAATACCATGTTCAAAAATGGTACGTGTGGGGTGAAAATCTTGCTTAATTGCTTGACGGGGAACCACAGTCACTTGTTATGCATCGGTATGTTTAAGCATCATTGTTATCTGATGATCGCTTTGGACTGAGCCGATTTCTAACATCCTAAAATCTCCGTTCACATGTAGATGGTTATACTGAATTAGCATTTTATAAGTATGATTTCCGCAGTAACAGATTTTCTCTAACTTTACGTAATTCAATGATGTAAAAAGTTCGGGTTGAGTTTGATCGTACATAGGAAGTACTGAAGCAGCATCAGAAAGTAAATCTAACGCTACCCTATTAGGATGAATCTGAGACATCATTGGTATTTGGCTTTTGAAAAGCAAATACTCAGCACCTGATTCAGTCCTCACCGAATATGACTTCCCTTTGATATCTCCATCAACCATGTGGTTATACACATAAATATAACTGATTGGAGCATCAATCTGGCCATCAAAACTCACGACGTGAGTAGCATTAGTTTGATCATCAATATACTTAAATGAACAACCAGAAATGTATTCAAAAGAAGCAAAAAGATTACTAGAGTTTATCAGAACCAAAAGGGTGCAGGGAAAAATATATGTATAGGTTTTATTTTTCATATCATCATCAACCAATCAAAAAATATGTATACATGATAAGTTTAGTCGAGATCGCAATGTAGATGTATAACGCGAAATCAGGTGTGCCGTAGGGCTCACCTGGATTTTTTTGTTATGTGTTCTTACCTCATTATTAGATAATTAGTGACTAACAACACCAGGTAATTGTCAAAAATATATATTCCAAACTTTAAGGGAAGTAAAATGCATACCTCGCAAGCTTTAGGAGTAATTTCAAGGCATGTTCCACAAGCTTTAAAGGCCAACATAAGCCGAGCAAGGACGTTAATTAATTTTAAAACGGGACCACTTCCGTTCAGAAGTTGCACAGAAACGGTAGGAAAAGAATCTCTTTCGCATCAATTAATGCGACATTCATCCACTTTTAAGCTTAGTAGTGGCCAAGCAAGCCTTATCCTGAGAAAACTATCACCGGTTTATAGATATTCTTTATTTAATGATACAAGAACTGCTGGGGAAAAAATAATTGAATGCTACAAAAATAACCAGCTGCTAATAAGAACACTCTATCCAGGTTTTTGGAAAACATTCTTTGAACCACTTGAGTGGGAGCTAGATGAACTTATTCATAAGATGGAAAGGAGATCAAGTTCAGCAAGTTTTATTCCTTATAAAATCCCTGTATACCCTTTAGGACAGTTGGGTATTATTTTAGAAATTGAAAAGTGTGATTTAGAAGGGGTTTACTACTCCGACGCTGCAGTGATGAGAATCGATATTGCTGATAGACATATTTCATGGAGTAAACCATTAAAGACACATGTATTGGCTAGTGATAATAGCACTTCACTTATTAGGCCCAATATAAGGCACAAAGCATTATGGTCGTACTCAAAGGTGGAGAGTATTGAGAATTTAAAGTCTCGTATGAAAAAAGATAGTTTGATGAATAAACATAAACCATTGCTTCATAATGAAGTAGTTGTTGGTTACAACAAAGAATCTATAGTTGGAATTGCTACTATTCTAAATAACGAACAAAGTCCTGCCAGAATAACTAATGATAAAATTATTGATGATAGTAAGCGTTTCAAATCGATTATATTTAAATCACTTGGTATAGATTTGCCAGTATTGTTTTATGATTGCAGTAATGCTGAACTGTCACTGGATACATAACAGAGCCTTATACGTCAAACAACATATAAAACGCTATCTATTTTATAGGGTGATATCAAGATAACGCTATCTATTTTATAGAGTGATATCAACCGACTACAGTCGGCCATGGAGCCTTTTTCCCATATCCGTATTGTCGCAAATGCAGAATTACATATTTGTCGCTTAAGCTGGACGCTTTCACGAAACCGCCCAAAAGGCCGGTAAAACATGAAGTTGTCATGCCGTCGCCAAATTACGACATCCACACTACCGCACGGTAACTCTCCAGAGCACTTGCAAGCAGGCGCAGTTAAGATAGCCCATTGTCGTTTTTATTTTGATGACAATCCTGCCACAACCGTCATGACACTGACCACCGTTTACCAGCCTTATCATGCGTTCCCGTGTTCAAGCCATATTCACGAACCTTTCAGTTACTCTGCTTCATGCCGGTTGATCCGGCACGAGGCGTTTCAGGAGGTTTTTAGCGAGGAGGGTGACCGGTTAATCACTTCAACGTTAGCCAGAATGAACCGAGTGGCTACAACAGCTACCCAGTTGATTAATCCCGCACAATATTGAAGTTATTCCATGCCTGCTGTTCAGCCATCACTTCAATCGTATTAATATTGAGGTGTGGTGGCTGATTTACGATCCAGGAAATAATGTCAGCAATATCTTCAGGTCGAATTGGGCTTGTACCCTGATACACCTTATCCGCTTTGTTCTGATCACCCCCAAAACGCACCAGGCTGAACTCACTCTCACTCAAACCTGGCTCAAGGCTTGTCACTCTTACACCCTTGCCAGCCAGATCACAGCGCAGGTTTTTGGAAAACTGGGAGACAAATGCCTTGCTGGCACCATAAACATGGCTGCCGGGGTAAGGCCAGGTACCGGCGATTGAAGAGAGGTTCACAATTGTGGCCGGAGTGCTCTGCATCAGCTTTGGCAGAATTGCATGGGTCACACTGACCAGACCAGTAACGTTAGTATCAATCATGGTTTGCCAGTCTTCAAGGTTGGAGTTATAGGCTGGGTCAGCACCCAGAGCAAGCCCTGCGTTGTTAACCAGCAGATTGATATGAGAAGTGAAGCCATCCACCTTTTCAGCCATTTTCTTAACAGCTTCGCCATCACGCACATCCAGCACGCAGACAAACACACGCACCTGATCTTTCAGTTCGTCAGCCAGTTGCTGCAGGCGCTCTTCACGCCGACCTGTAATAATCAGCTCCCAGCCTTCACTGGCCAGTTTACGGGCACTTGCGAGGCCAAAACCGGATGTTGCCCCTGTAATAAGCGCGCATTTACTCATAGCTCACTCCTCGATATAACCTGATCAATCTGATTTGTATGGCACGATTTATAGACTAAATGTAACTCTGACAAGCCTTTGGTGGAGCTTCCCATATTATAAATTAATGGCCACCGGTCGCATAATCAGTTTATTTATAACTGGTGCCTGAAGTGGCCTCTTTTAAATTCATTCATCTGAGAATTGAAATCATCAGCAAGCCTCCTATGCTCTCTGCTTCGTATTCAGCCAGCAACTGGAATAACCATGACTGGAAATACACGGCAGGTCCCGGAATTGAGCCAGAGCGTCTGGCATCATCTAGGCCAACAGAGTGTTTTTCAAAAACAGTTACCATTCACAATCGAGCGCGGCGAAGGAACCCGTATCTGGGATACCCAGGGCAACAGTTATCTTGATGCGAGCTCTGGTGGTGTCTGGTGTGTCAATGTTGGTTATGGCCGTAAGTCTATTGCCCAGGCTGTTGCACAGCAACTGACTCAACTGCATTTTTTTAGCAGTACCGCAGGTAACCTTCCTGCTACACAGTTTGCCGACAGGCTGCTCGAGAAGATGCCGGGGATGAAGCATGTGTATTACGCCAGCTCCGGCTCCGAGGCTAATGAAAAAGCTTTCAAGATGGTTCGCCAGATCGCCCATCGAAAACATGGTGGCAAAAAGTACAAGATTCTCTACCGTGAAAGAGATTACCACGGCTCTACTATCGCTACCCTGAGCGCCACGGGTCAGGAACAGAGACGCAATCAATACGGCCCTTTCCTTCCCGGCTTTGTTCAGTTTCCTCACTGCTGTGAATACCGAAATCAGTTTGATCCTCCTCATGGCGAAAGTCAGCGCTTAGAAAATCAAAGCCTCGAGAAACAGAGCTGCAAAAGCCTGAACTATGGCATCAAGGCCGCGCTGGAATTGGAAAAAGTAATCCTCAGGGAAGGCCCGGATACCGTCGGCGCTGTCACCCTGGAACCTGTCACTGCCGGTGGTGGTGTCATAACACCACCAGAAGGTTACTGGAAAACGATCCAGGAGATTTGTCGAAAATATGATGTCCTGCTGCACATTGATGAGGTTGTTTGTGGCTTAGGGCGAACAGGAAAATGGTTTGGCTACCAGCACTACGACATAAAGCCAGATATTGTAACCCTAGCCAAAGGCATCGCCTCTGGTTATGCCGCTATCTCATGCGTTGTTACGACTGAAGAGGTTTACCGCGAGTTTCTGGCAGACAGTAGCGATACCGAAATCTACTTTCGGGACATCAGCACCTATGCAGGCTGTACCGCCGGCCCTGCAGCAGCTCTCGAAAACATGAACATTATTGAAGAAGAGGGGCTGTTGACCAACTGTGCATCTGTTGGCAACTATCTGAAAGCGATGCTCACAGAGCTTCAGGGAAAATACTCCATCATCGGAGATGTACGAGGAAAAGGGTTACTGCTCGGGGTAGAGCTCATCAGTGATTCAAAAAGCAGACAGCCAGTCGAAGAGTCTATTACCATCAGGGTTGTACAGTTATGTCTGGACAAGGGACTGATTATTGGTCGCACCAACCGCTCTTTTCCCACCCTGAACAATACTCTCTGTATCTGCCCTCCACTCACGCTGACTTACAATGAAGCGGAGTTTATTGTCGATACACTGGATGAGGTCTTGAGTGCTCTGGAGCTATCAAACCTGTCTGATGAAACAGCCACTGTAAAATAAAATCCACTGTGCTCTCTCTTCCCCTGCCCCCTGACTCTTCAGATTGCTCAGGCAGCAGGGCTTTTCACTACCGGAAATTGGCCATATCCTTAAGTACCCGGTCACATGAAAACATAGTTTTCTGACTCAATCTCCAGGACAATCAGCAGTGCCGCAGCTCCCGTCACATAGCGGGCATGCACCCTGCGCTGCAACCCAGCTGAGCAACCTGTTTATTGGCCAGAAAACTATGTTTCCACATGGCCTGGCACTTGGCAGCAGTGGCACGCTGCTTAAGGAAAACAATTAATAACAATGAAGACTGTGATTCAGGAAGAACAAACCGGCTGCGGTATCGCCTCAGTCGCCAATATTGTTCAAACCTCTTATGCCGAGACTAAAGCCAGAGCCAATGCACTGGGCATTTATGCCGAAGACACAGCTCTGTATTCCGACACCCAATACGTTCGTACACTACTGAAACACTATGGTTTTCAAACATCAGTCAATGAAATCCCGTTCTCAGAGTGGGCCACCCTTCCAGACATCGCCTTACTGGCGATTAAGCATCACGAAAAAGATGGCACTCCTTTCTGGCACTGGGTTGTATACAAAAATATCAATGACAACCCTGTCGTATTAGACTCAGCTGCTTACCTGGACAATAACAACAGAACCGACTTCGACACTATGCAGCCTAAATGGTTTATAACCGTCGAACATGCGTCAACATAATTAGAACTCAAAAATACGATGCAAAAGCTTATCGACACAGCCAAACAAGTTTTGGAGACAACTCACCAGCTTCCGTTTTCTCTCTATACATCGGTGGGCGAGCAGGTATTGAGCAATGTTCCTCTTATCAAACCCACTCTGGTCTGTGTTTTACGGGGCTGCAAACAACTGGGTAGTGATGGTGCGATACAATGCCCGGAAGGCCAGTTTCTATTTCTGTCCAACAGCCCGAACTCTGCGTTAAGAAACATTCCCAATGGCACTGGATATATCGCGCTTATTATTCCGTTCGACTATCAGGACTTTCACGGTTTTAAGTCTCGTCCAGTGAATGCAGACAAGTTTATTAATGGCAAAATCAGCAGCACACTGGAAAAGACACTGGAGCAGTTCCTGCTCTGGTCGGCTTTTGCTCCCATGGATATGTGGACTGTGCGCCGGCAGGAAATTCTACAGCTGCTCTATCATCTCGGTTTTGAGGATGTCAGCGGTGTAGTTGAACCACCCAGCCTTAGCCACAGAGTCCATAACCTTATCAGTGACCAGATTACTGTCGACATAAATGCTGAACAGCTCGCGGCCAAGCTGGTCATGAGTGAGTCTACCCTGCGCAGAAAGCTCAGCGCCGAGAGCTCAGGTCTGCAAGCCATTAAAGACAATGCCCGCCTTGGCTATGGCCTGCACCTTGTGCAAACCAGCGCTGAGCCTATTGGCCTGATCGCCGAACAGTGTGGGTACCAGTCTCAGTCACGCTTTACTGACAGGTTCAAACAGCTATTTGGTCTAACACCAACAGAACTCCGCAAAACCCAGATGAGCGTTTAGTATGAGTAGGCACACGTCTTCCACACGGAGTGTTCCCAGGAACCTGGCATTATTGTTTTAACCCAAGCCCTCTAACCCTCGCCAGGTTGATTTGTGTTTCTACACAACTCTTGCACATGAAATTGGTGTTGCCTGGTGACTTGCATTGCTGGCAGATCATCCCTGGTTTTTGTACCCGGCTTTGTTGTTGACGTAACCCCCTCCTGACATCTCCACCGACTACCATCTTCTGGGCAAGCCTGTTGTTGCCCTCGCTTGTAGAACTCCCTTGACTGGCATGTGCAACTGGCCCCATATAGCATAAGTTACATATGTAAGGTTTGAATGCCGTATAGGACTCCCCGTCGCTTTCATCGCTTTCATCGTCCGTGAAATAGAGCTGATCTAGAGAACCCTCGTTATCCCCCTCTCCCCTTCTCTGCAGAGAACCTGAATCATTACGGGTGCCGTCGAAAGCACCTGTGAGTGCTGAGGCATCTTGAGCTGACGTTATTTCCCCCGGTAAGTTTATTGTCCCCTGCTGATCTGGTTCTGATATTTCGTCCGGACTACTTATTACTGCAGCTTCCTGGGAGAGAGTGAGCTTGTCTTGTTCGATTTTCTCAAGGAAATTGATAGATTTACGCACTGTTTCCGCCAAAAAAACAGGAAATATCTGTGAGCGGGTATATTGGGAGAATGAAATAATTATATTATTTTCAGCATTATCGCACTCCGTGTTCGTAAGCATCATCCAATGATTCCAGACATCCAGAGGGTTTTTAAAAAAATGTTCCAGTGTCAGTAATTCCCCAACATCTGGATGCTCATTGATGACGCTGGGTAATAATTTGCCAGTGCGGATATAGAAATAAAGCTCAATCATCTGCTTGAAGTTTTGCTGGGTAACAGTATCGCTCAGAAGCACTGTCAGTGAAGGTATGAGAACCTGCTTAAAGGAAGTTTTCTGCTGATCGGAATATTCCAGGTAAAGACTTCCAGGGCTCATCCATAGCGGTGCAACCTCCCCATAATACATGTCCTTCAGGCTTTTCAAGGCAGTACAGAAGATGACTAGTTGATCCTTTAATTGCATTTGGGGGCGCATCTGTTCCAGCGCCGTTTCAATAGAGTCGACATCCTCCCCCACAGGTTTTTGGGCAGATATATAAAGGGAATCACTGCTCCATTGGTAGTGGACGGGGTGGGTTGGAAGGCTTGTGTCTCTGGCGGTTATTTCACCGGCACTCATCAGACTTTCTACGAGTTCTGGTGATTCTGGATTTGAAATTCTAATAAGCCATCTCTGAGTAGACTGGTCATTAAACGTGACATTAACCAGAAACTCTTGCGGGCTTACAACTGCTGATAAAGGCGGAATCTCAGACCACGACGTGAAGTTAAAACCTGCGGTTCTCAATGACGCCATCGCAAAGTCTTTGGTGCTATCAGTGTTGTCGGAGGTTGCTCGTTCGGATGTTCTTTCCGGCGCTCGCTGAACATAGCTATCCACAATGTCATAAATGCTGTCAGATTCGTTCATATCCAGACTTGCCGCCTCCTCAGGGATTAGATCCAACTGGTTAACTGAACGGTGGAATGACTGCGAGGAGATGATATCGGTATGAGATCTATCTATTACGTCTGCAACAGGAGGGTGAATGACCAGAGCCCGTGAAAGCGGGGTTGTCTGCTGATTTTTCAGGTAAAGCTCGAAAACATTTCTATGTCGCGATTCAAAATACTCACTCCCTGCCAGTTCTTGCAGTAACTCCTGCGAGCCAGGCTTGAAAGCGATTTCCCTGCCTTTGAGCTGAAAAAATGATTGGTAGCCAGAGTTCGACCTTCCGTCTCCCGAACTGTGAATCATAACCACAGCCTCCGGTTGATGCTCTATGTACCCTATCCCGATATCCGCTATTTGATCGAAAAAAATATGAATTTCGCCTGACTGAACCCATGTAGTCAATGTGAGGTGAATATTTTCCTGCTCCCTGCTATAAGACAGGCTCACCGTCTCAGGGGAGGTGCTTTCTGGCGTATACGCAAGCACGACCTTCTCAGAAAGGGGGGTATTGGTTTGAATCTCAAACTGACCCGGCTTTGTCCAGTGCACACTCACTAATGTTCCCTCTTTATTTGCTTCCACATAGCCTGCCCTCAGAAAGGTAATACTGCACAGGACGAAAAAAATACACTTCCATGAGCGGATAACACGTAATGGAATAGCCAGTTCCAATGTGTGGGCTTGGAGCATGAATTCTGCCTTTTTGATAGCACCCTCCCCGTTGTTTATGCTTTCTATCTCTTGGAGCTATCTCTCGAAGAAAGTTCCACGCTTGAGCTTAAATAGGGGTACGGGTTATCAGTGCTTTTCTGTGCGAGACGAAATCGTAAATTTAGTGGAGGGCAGTATAGATGAGTGCTCGGCAAGTGCGGCTTATAGTGCCTGCCAGCTCGTTCTTGTAAAAACGTTGTTTGCCTTAATACCAGGTCCTTAACCGAAAAGCCTTAACAACAAAGCCAACACCACAGTTTTAATATCAAAAGAACTCAGACGTTCAGGTGAGCGTTTAGGGCGAATGATTGACTGGTTTGAAGGTAACCCACTCAACGAATTATCATTACCATAGCTATGAAAATACGTTCCAAATAACAAACAGAACCCTCGAAAGGACATCGCTGTGAAAAAGTTTATGAAAAAAAGCCTAACCAGTATGGCGCTATGCAGCTCACTCACTCTGGCAGGCACTGCTGCCTTGGCCGAGCCGCTGACACTCTCCAGCACTGACATTGCCCACGGGGAGTTTATGGGCAAGGCGCAGGAGTTTCAGGGTTTTGGCTGCTCCGGTGGCAACAAGTCTCCACAGCTGTCCTGGTCTGGAGTTCCAAAAGGCACAAAAGCATTTGCAGTGATGGCCTATGACCCGGATGCTCCCACCGGCAGTGGGTGGTGGCACTGGCAGCTTGTGAATATCCCCAAAAACACAACGTCACTTCCGGCAGGGGCGGGCACTGCTGATAGCAAGCATCTTCCTGAAGGCAGTGTTCAAATCAGTAACGACTTTGGCGTAAAAGCCTTTGGAGGAGCCTGCCCACCGAAAGGTCACGGCGTACACCGCTATCAGTTCACCGTGTATGCCTTATCCAATAAGCTGGAGTTGCCAGAGAATGCTTCCGGGGCTTTAACCGGGTATATGGTTAAGGCTCACGCTTTGGGTACTGCAACGATTGAAGCGCTATATAAGAGGTGATGAACTGTTGAGCCCCTGCAGTCAGTGGGGCTCCGTTTATTCATCTGATAATTTAATTTTCTTTTACAGCGCATTCCTGGACGTTTGTAAGATTGGAACAATTTAATACCCATCCAATATTCTTAACGCTTGGCTCTGCCATAAAAAAGGCTTCTGTTCGAGTGAACAGAAGCCTTTGCTTCAAGGGATCTTACAATACCAGGGCAGCTCTTAATAAAAGCTGCTCTTAGTAATAAGTAATACCTACTGAAACATCCGTTCTGATGACAGTACCGGAATCACCAGTCAGAATTTCAGCCGCCTTTTCCAGAGAACCAATACCGGCCAGCTTGCCGCCATTTCTTACAAACTGTACAGCCGCTTCAACTTTGGGGCCCATGGAGCCAGCTGCAAAGTCGAAGGAGTCCATAGTCTCAGGCGTAACTGTATGGATGTTTTTGGAATCAGGGTGACCGAAGTTCGTCGCAACAGCTTCCACATCACTGAGAATCAGGAATGCATCGGCTTCTATACCTTCTGCCAGCAGACGTGAAGCCCGATCTTTATCAACAACAGCTTCAACACCTTCCAGCTGACCATTTTCCAGACGCTTAACCGGCACACCGCCGCCACCGCCACAGATAACAGTAATATCGCCAGAAGAAATCAGATGCTTCAGTGATGGCAGCTCGAGAATCTCATGGGGCATGGGGGAAGGTACAACACGACGAACGTATTCGCCGTCAGCCTTCATCGTCCATTCCGGATTCGCCTTCATCATCTTTTCAGCTTCTTCTGCGCTGTAGACAGGGCCAACAAACTTATCTGGTTCGGCAAAGGCCGGGTCAGCAGTATCAACAACAGTTTGCGTGGAAACTGTGCACACCTTACGACCAGGCATGAAGTTACGCAGTTCCTGTTCAAACATAAAACCTATCATCCCCTGAGTCTGTGCACCCAGTGCATCCAGAGGATAAGGAGCCACACCCTTGTACGACTCGCCCATCAGTGCAAGCAAACCAACCTGAGGACCGTTGCCATGAGTCAGAATAACCTGATGGGTTTTGGCAATTTTGGCTATTGCTTCAGCGGCTACTTTGATGTTTTTTCTTTGAACAGAACATTCCAGTGGTTCGCCACGTTGAAGAATCGCGTTACCACCCAGAGCAATAACAACTTTCATGATCTCACCCGATAAATAGCAGGAAAAAACAGCCCGGTAAACCGGGCTGATTTGGCAAGGTAATTAGATGCGCTGGAGCAGGGTCTCGATACGATCCTGGTGGTACGCCACAGTTTCTTCAGTTGGCTGCTTGATGTGCTTGTGAGACAGGTAAACCAGCAGTGCCATTTGGGCAGTCAGACGGTTTTCAGCTTCGTCGAAGATAACGGAACGTGGGCCGTCCATCACTTCACGGGTGCATTCGCGCTGATCGTTAGCTGGCAGGCAGTGCATGAAGACAGCATCTTCACCAGCCTTGGCCATCATTTCTTCAGTGATCACGAACTTAGGCATAAATGCTGCCAGACGCTCTTCTTTCTCTGCTTCCTGACCGAACCAGTAGAAGCTGTCAGCAACCAGAATGTCGCAGCCTTCTACTTCATCGATGTTGTCGGTTACGGTCAAACGGCCACCGTAGGTTTCGCAGTTCTCAGCAGCGATGTCCTGCCACATTTGAGGAGCCTGGTACTTCTCAGGGCCAATGTGCTTGAAGTGCATACCGAACTTGGTGCAGATGAACATCAGGGAGGAGCAAACGTTAGTCGCATCACCAACGAAGGCAACAGTCAGGTCGTCCAGCTTCTTACCTTCTGGCAGGTGTTCCATCATGGTGAACACGTCAGCCATCATCTGGGTTGGGTGCAGCCAGTCGCACAGACCATTGATAACAGGAACACTGGAGTGCTCAGCCAGACCAGCAACAGTCTTGTGGTCGTCTACACGAGCCATGATCACATCACACATGCGGGAGATTACACGACCAGTGTCGGCCAGGCTCTCTTTAGCACCCAGGTGGATGTCTTTTGGAGACAGGAACAGACCGTGGCCACCCAGAATAGTTGCAGCAGTCTCAAAGGAGATACGTGTACGGGTTGAAGGCTGCTCGAAAATCATACCAACAGACTTGCCCTTGAACAGCTGAGGAACAGCGTTCGCCTTGCGGGCTTCCTTGAGCATGCTCATCAGCTCAAAAATGTCTTCCAGTTCTTTGCGAGTGTAATCCTGAGTTTTCAGGAAGTGCTTGAGTTCTGGCTTGTTCAGGTCAGTAGCACTTGCAGATGGCATTTTCATTGTACGACTCCGAATGGTTATATCTGTGCTGCACAGTTACCCAAGCATTCCGCTTCAGTCTCTGGCTGTGCTCAGCAGTTGGAAGCCATAATAATTTTTCGATTAATTTCGACATTGATCTAAATCAAATATCGATACTTATCGAATAAAACAATCGTCCACTCGCTATAAACCAGACAAAATCTCTAAAAATTACCGTAAACAGACAAATCCATCGAAAAAAAACGATAAAAAGAATTCAGAACTCGAACACTCTCAAACACTGACGCAGATCAAAACCCGAAATTAATCGACATTTATCATTCTTCACCATTCACGAAACCAAACGACACCATTTCTCACAACGAACACACAATCAATCTGCCCGGGGGTCATAATGACTACTGAATCAAAGAGCAAAATGGGGCTATCCAGCCTTACTTTGTTCAGCGTTTGCGCGGTACTTGTTGTTGACGGATTAACAGCCAGTGCCTCAATCGGTCCTTCCTCTATTACCTGGTGGCTCATCACCCTTGTTCTCTTTGTTATTCCTTACGGCTTGATCTCTTCTGAACTGGGTACAACTTACCCGGGTGAAGGCGGTATATACGACTGGGTGAAGCGCGCCTTCGGCTTCAAGTGGGCCGTTCGTACTACCTGGTTCTACTGGATTAACGTTGGTCTGTGGATGCCTGCTGTTTACATCATGTTTGCAGGCATGTTTGCAGAAATGTTCTTCCCTGACATGGCAATGCCTTTGCAAATCGCCATGTGTGTTGGCCTGACATGGCTGACTATCTGGATCTGCAACACCTCAGTAGACGCCGGTGTATGGGTAACTAATCTGGGCGCCCTCTTTAAGGTTATTGTTATTACTGTTCTGGGCGTTGGTGGTTTCTGGTATGCCAGCCAGAACGGCGTGGCTAACGAGTTCACTCTGGCCAGCATGACACCTTCTATTGATTCCGGCCTTGGCTTCCTGCCCGTAATCATCTTTAACCTGATGGGTTTTGAACTGATTGCCTGCATGGGCGACGAGATCAGAAATCCACAAAAAGACATTCCAAAATCCATTCTGATTTCCGCTGCGATCGTGACCGGTCTCTATGTATTCGGCACTGTCGGCATCCTCATGGCTGTACCAGTGGAAAACATCGGCCTGGTTTCCGGCATCATCTCCACCCTGCGTACCCTGTTCGGTGACAGCGCCTTCGGCCAGTTCATGGTCTACGGCATCGGTTCCCTGGCACTGCTCACTTTTATCGCCAACATGGCCACCTGGACTATGGGCGCAAGCCG
The DNA here is from genome assembly GCA_965221135.1 of Sansalvadorimonas sp. Taxonomy (GTDB): domain Bacteria; phylum Pseudomonadota; class Gammaproteobacteria; order Pseudomonadales; family Endozoicomonadaceae; genus Sansalvadorimonas. The sequence continues at coordinate 511,921 of CBDCRZ010000100.1, read as the reverse complement.
CGCAGCCATGGAAGCAGCACAGTCTGGCGAACTGCCTGAAATCGTTGCCAAAGAACACCCCACGCACCGCACCCCTGTTGGCGCTAACGTGATCACCGGTATTGTCTCCACCGTTGTTATCCTGCTCTACGGCCTGAGCTCCGGTGAAAGCGATGAGCTGTTCTGGTCGGTGTTCGCATTCTCTTCCTGCATCTTCCTGCTGCCATATCTGTTCATGTTCCCTGCGTACCTGAAGTTGCGCCTCACTGATTCAAAAGCTGAGCGCCCCTACAAAGTTCCAGGCGGCCTGAAAACCCAGATTGCCCTGACTGTTATCTGCTTCCTGTTCATTGTCCAGGCCGTTGTTCTGTTCATCTTCCCGGACATTGCTAACGCAACCATTGACTGGGCCTACAGCGCACCCGTTCTGATTGGTGTTATCGCAACCATCGCCATCGGCGAAGCGCTTCTGGCCAGAGCAACCAAGCGCATGCAAGGCAAAATCGCCACCGCATAAAAAGCCTGACCGGGCACGCCCACACAACACCAATAAGTGTGGGCACTCTCCCGGCGACTTATCCCCGGCAAGTAACGTGCTTTACAAAAGCACATATTAAGGAATACAAGACCATGAGTGCTTCTTATTCAACCCTGCCAAAAAACGACGGCTTCCGTATGCCTGGCGAGCACGAAGCTCACGCTGAAATATGGATGGCATGGCCAGAACGCCCGGACAACTGGCGTTTCGGTGGCAAACCTGCCCAGCAATCTTTTGTAAATGTGGCAAAAGCCATCGCTGATGTGACACCCGTAACAATGGCTGTATCTGCAGCTCAGTACGACAACGCACGCACCATGCTGCCAGACAACATTCGTGTTGTAGAAATGACAACCAACGACTCCTGGATGCGTGACACCGGCCCAAGCTACGTTATCAACGACAAAGGCGAGCGCCGCGGTATTGACTGGGAATTCAACGCCTGGGGAGGTCTGGTCGATGGCTTGTTCTTCCCATGGGATCGCGATGACCAGGTCGCTCGTAAGATCTGCGAAACAATGCATGACGGTCATCATCGTGCACCAATCATCCTCGAAGGTGGCTCCATCCACGTTGATGGCGACGGTACCCTGTACACCACAGAAGAGTGCCTGCTGCACCCAAGCCGCAACCCGGACATGTCCAAAGAAGAGATCGAGAACGTACTGAAAGACTACCTGGCCATCGAGAAAGTCGTCTGGATCCCTCAAGGTCTTTTCAACGATGAAACCAATGGTCACGTAGACAACCTGATGCACGTTGTTAAGCCTGGCGAAGTTGTACTGTCCTGGACTGAAGATCAGAACGACCCTCAGTACGCAATCTCTCAGGCCGCTTACAAAGCTCTGAGTGAAACAACTGATGCCCGTGGTCGTCAGCTGAAGATCCATAAGATGCACATCCCTGGCCCACTGTTCATCCGTGAAGACGAAGCCGATGGTGTTGATGCCTGTGTTGGTATGGAAAGAACCCCGGGGGAGCGTCTGGCCGGCTCCTACGCTAACTACCTGATCACCAACAACCGCATCATTCTGCCTCTGCTGGATGAGAAGTATGACAATGAAGCCAAAGGCCTTCTGGAAGATATCTATCAGGGGTACGAAGTGGTTGGTGTAGATGCGCGTGAAATCCTGCTGGGCGGTGGCAACGTCCACTGTATTACTCAACAGGTTCCCGCTGTTTAAGACCGATCAAACCAGCCGGTTCGCCGGCTGGTTGTGAGTTAGCTCCAAAAAGCCACCGGAGACCTTATGAGCACCACACGCCGCCTTAATCGCCGTGATATAACCCTGTTCACAATCAGTGCGATTCTCACTATTGATGGACTGGCAGCAGCAGCTGCTATCGGTGTTCAGTCTCTTACCTGGTGGCTTCTCTGCTTCCTCTGTTTTGCCATTCCCTACGCACTTATCAGCATCGAACTTGGTACTCGCTGGCCTTCACAGGGCGGTATTACCTCTTGGGTAAGACTCGCTTTCGGGTCACGCTGGTCTGCTCGTACAAGCTGGTTTTACTGGATCAACGTTGCACTCTGGATGCCAGCAGCATTCATAATGATGGCCGGTATTTTCTCCCGCATGTTCTGGCCAGACATGTCTATTTACATGCAGATTGTTTTCGCTCTGGCTGCAACCTGGGTTGTTGTCGCCATCAACTGCTTATCTATTGAAACAGGCAAGTGGATTCCCAACATCGGCGCCTGCTGCAAAATATTTATTGTGCTGAGCCTTGGATTAGGCGGTGTGGTCACCGCTTACAACAACGGCATGGCTAACGTCATCAATTTTGAAACACTCATGCCCACATGGGATTCCGGATTAAGGTTCTTCCCCGTCATTATCTTTTCCATGGTGGGCTTTGATCTGGTGTGCTGTGCTGGTGATGAGATTGATGAGCCTGAAAAAAATCTCCCGATCGCCCTGATGATTGCATGCGCGGTCATTACGATCCTCTATTTCTTTGCAGTGTTCGGTATGCTCGTTGCCGTTCCGGCTAATGAAATTGGCCTTGTGGATGGTCTGATCGACACCTTTGACCGCTTGTTGGAGCCTTTACCCGGCAGCAACATATTGCTGATCATCGTCGCCTGCCTGATTATGTTTACCCTTGTCACCAATCTGGTGACCTGGAGCATGGGAGCCAATCGTGCGGCTCTGGATGCCGCTCGTGACAATGAACTGCCAAAGGCTTTCGGTATTCTTCACTCCCGCAACAACACACCTGTTGGTGCCAGTATTCTCAGCGGCCTGGTATCCTCCTGCGCGATTCTTTTATACGGCTTTATGGCGAATTCCGCTGATGGGCTTTACTGGTCACTGTTCTCCTTTGCTAACCTGATTTTCCTCCTGCCATATCTGCTTATGTTTCCGGCCTACCTTGTGCTTCAGAAAAAGTTTCAGGGTGAAAAACCTGGGTGGCAGGTCCCTGGTGGAAAGTGGAGCAAAAAGCTGCTCGCCATTCTACCTTTGCTGTTTACCGCTCAGGCGGTTGTCTTTTTCATCATTCCGCCAGGTTCTTTCGACCTGAAACACACACTTATAACGCTATTTGGGTTATTCGTTGTAGCGGGTATCGGCGAGTGGATTACCACTCCCACGACTTCCAGGGAGAAGCTCAGTGAGTGTCCCGTCCGCTGAACAGACAGGGCTTTTGACTGCCGCACCAGCAACCAAAAGCCGCCGCCATCAGACTCGAAGCCTGAAGCGTCGGCTCACAATTCTTCAAGTTGCGCGGGAAATGCTCACCTCAGAGTCAATCTCAAGTCTTTCTCTCTATGACATTGCGCGCAAAGCAGAGATTCCCCCTTCCTCTCTGTACCACTTTTTCCCAAAGATGGAGCATCTCCTTCAAGCTCTGGCAACTGAGGTTTTTGAAGCATTCGATCTCTGTGTGGCTGACCCAATACCTGCATCGCGAGTGAACCACTGGTCAGACATCTCCTTCATTCTTGAAGACCGCATGCAGACCTATTACCGGGAAAACCCGATGGCAAGGGCTCTGATTCTTGGCCAGCATCTCCATAGCGACATTCTGGTTGCAGATCACCAGCACGACTTTCAGATGGGTGAGAGAATTGCTGTAATTTACAGCCAGTTCTTTGAAATGCCGAAACTGCCTGCGAGCTACAGCATTTTTGCAATCGCCCTTCAGATAGCCGACAAAGTGTATGCCATGTCTCATCAGAAATTTGGTAACATCACGCCGGAAATGGCTCGGGAAGGGTGGCTGGCGGCACGGGCTTACCTAAGCTTGTACATTCCTGATAATCTTCCACACAAAACTGATTATCATTAATGCCACTTCTGATAACGGGGCCAGCCAATTACTCATCAGATCTGTCGAATGACCACAGAAATCATTACAAAGCCATCGTCCGGAACCACCCGTAAAAAGCAGGTGAGAGGAGTGGAACGTCGCCGTATCATTATGGAAACGGCCCGTTCACTGCTGGAAGATGTTGCAACAAGTGAGCTCTCTTTATATCAGGTTGCGGAGAGAGCAGGGATTCCACCTTCTTCGGTCTATCACTTCTTCCCTAAAATCGACGCTTTGTTTGGAGCCCTGGTAGAAAGTATCTTCATCGAGTTTGATGCGATTGCAGACCAGCCTCTTGAACCTGACACCATTAAACACTGGTATGACATCTACACACAGATGCAGGCTCGCTATGTCGCCTTTTATCGGAAGAATAAATATGTCCGGGACCTGATTCTCGGGCAGCATGTCATCAGTTCAATTCGACACGCTGACTATGAGCACGACAACCGTCTGGGCAATACAATGCTTGAACACTATAAATCCTTCTACCAGCTCCCCCCTCTGCCAAAGGATTACAATGTTTTTGCTATTGCCCTGCAGGTCGCAGACAAGGTGTACTCCATCTCCCATCAGGAACAGGGAAATATTTCTGACCTTATGGCTCAGGAAGGCTTGAAGGCCGGACTGGCTTACCTTGGCCTTTACCTGCCCTATCAAATGTTAAGAACCGAGACATCACCTTCATAACATTCAGGAGAGGGAACTGTCCTGCTTTTACTAAAGAGGTGAAGGTCACCATTGCCGCCCGGAGGAATACAGCTGTAAATGTTGTCCTGGGAGCCACTTACTGCGGGAAGTTAAAGAATGAATGGGATCATTCTCAAACCTTTAATGTGCAGAGCCACGTTTCCGGGCTATGTCCTGAACAAGTGCCGGGTCTGTTAGGGGAATCGGATAAATGCACACAAGAAGATTCAGAAGATATAAAGTGTTTTTGGATAGGTGGTGGTGATGCACAGCATTTTTGCAGAAATACCTTGAACAGGCACTGTCGTGGTGATAACCCATTCGCAAATGGGGATAACCATAAATATGATTCTGTATTAGCTATATATGGCAATGGCGATTATGAAGTTAGAAATAGCTCGGATCCGTATTGCTACATCCCTGATGAAGAAAAATTCCTTCAGTAGTTATTAATGACCAGGGTCTTCTGCATGCCCATTCTCGGTCAGGCTCCCATCCCTGTTTTGGGAGCGCCAGACTTTGATAACGGAAACTGATGCCCCGGTGCTCCACTGACAAATAGAGCCCTCAGCCTCAATAACCGAGGGCTCATTCTTCAAGAGCTGGTAAACAACTCTACTTATACCTTTCCCCAACAGTTGCCCCCCTCTCCCGGCCCTAGATATACTGCCCCCGTCTTACACCACTTCAGGATCGAAAAGGGAATGAATCAAATGGATTGCCCAAAATGCAGCAGTGCCATGCATAAGGTTGATGAACCTTCCCTGAACGCCGTGAAATGTTCTGGCTGCAGCGGCATATTCTTTCTCAATGGCAGCCATGAAGATGCCCGTTCGATCAAGGGAATTGCATCCATTGATGATGCAGATGCCAATACAACGTCAGAATATAATGCTGTCAGAAATATCGACTGCCCCAACTGCCATCAGAAAATGACCAAAATGGTCGATCGTACCCAGTACCACATAAACTTCGAAGCCTGCAGTTACTGCGACAGCGTATTTTTTGATGCCGGTGAATTTAAAGATTTCACAAAATTCACTTTTCTGGGGCGAATCAAACAGGCCCTGGGTACCTTCAAAGACAATATCCGCCGTTAACGGTTCCGCCCAAAAACGCTTGATTTCTGACAACCGCAGAACACTCCAATAAGACTGTCAGCAGCAAGGGAAGTAGCCGACTATATTAATCATACGCATGGACGCAGAGATGATTAAAAATGGGCAACACTTCCATCAGCGGTGGTAAGCCAATACCGCCACATATCCCCTCTTCAGAAACAACGGTCTCGCAAGGCAAAAGCGCTGATACAGGTGCCGGTGAGCATACTGATGACGGTGATTTCGTCACTTCACAGGGCGATATCAAGGCTCTCAAGCCCTCGTTCAGCCCTTCAAGTTTTTTTAAAATCCGGGTCTGGCTTTGGAAACACTGGGGCGTACATCTGAGCCCAAAATGGCAAACACGCCTCTTTAATCACACTCAACTGGAATTAAGGTGGCATAAACGCACCCTGCGCCAAGTAGCTATTAGTGAAAGAAAGGTTGAAAGCGCCGACAACATTCGTCTAAGACATAATTTTGACGCATCTTCCTGGAATATACCCATGCCCAGAAAAGACGCTTTATCTCATCACCCTCTCGACAAGCTGTTGAGCAGTCACTCCACTTTTAAACCCTTAGGAAGTGGCGGATTCGGTGCAGTAGACGCCATCTACCCCAAAAAAGCAGGCAAGCTGTTTGCCAGTAAACAGCAACAGGGTAAGCACCACGCCATGATCAAACATGAACACAGCCTGCTCAAAAGTATGAATCACCCCAATATTGTCAAGGTTTCCGACGAACTCTATCCAGACACTGATGAACTTTCGGACAGGCCTTTTTCTTTTTATATGGAGGATGCCGGACGCCCCGTCAATGGTGTCCTGAACTCAATAGACAATAAGCCTTTACCTCCCGTGCATATGCGCAGCATTGCCCATCAGGCTCTCAGTGCACTGAGCTACCTGAAGGAGCAACAGGTCATTCACCGTGACCTGAAAAGCAGCAATGTCTTGATGAACCCAAGCAACGGTGTGTTAACGCTGATTGATTTCGGCCTTGCCGAAAAAGTAGACGCAGTACTGCCCATGCACAACGTAAGCGGTACTATTCCGTTCATGGCTCCAGAAGTGCTCCAGCACCGCTGTAACCCTCATGGAGGAACAGAGATTACGCCGGCTTCAGATCTGTATTCCTTAGGGTTGGTACTGCTCGAGCTAACCACCCAAAGTAATAATTTCCCTGACCCTCCAGAGCTACACTTCTCCCGAGCACGCCTTCAGCAACTGGAAAGCGTCAATCCTAAAGATTTTTTGAACCGGGAAATCATGAACAAACTGGCAGGGCGTACTGGCATGGATTCAGCGGAAGAAACGAAGTACATCAGTGCTCTCACCCAGCTGCTCACCGGCCTGCTGGCCTTCAATCCTGAAGACCGCATCAGCCATGAAGATGCATTGAAGCTGGTTAAACAGTTTCCATCGTCGCCCGCTTTACCGGACTAATACCTGTACATCACCTGAACGGTTTTTCACCCTCTCCTGATTTTCTTCCAAACAGAGGGGCATTCCTGCCCCTTTGACCTACTCCCTTTCATCTGCCTGTTGTATGCTACCGTGTTTTACTGGCAATACATCAGGCCCCTGCACAGTTCGGGCCTCAAGGCGTCTTGATCGATGATGGAAGAGCATTACCACCCTCATAAAATTGAGGAAGACGCCCAGACATTCTGGGCTGAGAATGACAGCTTTGCTGTCACCGAGCAGGAAGGTAAAGAGAAGTACTACTGCCTGTCCATGTTCCCCTACCCCAGCGGCAAGCTGCACATGGGCCATGTGCGCAACTACACCATTGGTGATGTCGTCTCCCGCTACCAGCGCATGCAGGGCAAAAATGTTATGCAGCCCATGGGCTGGGATGCCTTCGGTCTGCCGGCTGAAAACGCCGCGATCAAAAACAAGACCGCCCCTGCCCCCTGGACCTACGAGAATATCGATTACATGAAAGGCCAGCTGAAAAAGCTGGGCTTTGGTTACGACTGGAACCGTGAACTGGCCACCTGTACCCCTGAATATTACAAGTGGGAACAGTGGTTCTTCACCCAGCTGTACGAGAAGGGTCTGGTCTACAAAAAGATGAGCGCCGTGAACTGGTGCCCGCATGACCAGACAGTACTGGCCAACGAACAGGTTGAAGACGGAAAATGCTGGCGTTGCGATACCATCGTAGAGCGCAAGCAGCTGGCCCAGTGGTTTATCAAAATCACCGCCTACGCCGACGAACTTCTGGCCGACCTCGACCAGCTGGACGAATGGCCTGAGCAGGTTAAGGCCATGCAGCGCAACTGGATTGGCCGCTCCGAAGGTGTGGAGATGGGCTTCAAGGTTGTCGGTTCAGATGACTCCTGTGAAGAGGTGCGTGTTTACACAACCCGTCCTGACACTCTTATGGGCGTTACCTACCTGGCCGTTGCCGCAGAACACCCTCTGAGTAAAACTGCCGCAGCCAACAACCCGGCTCTCGCCTCCTTCATTGAAGAGTGCAAAAGCAACACCACCACGGAAGCCGATATGGCAACCATGGAAAAGAAAGGTGCGGATACCGGCCTCAAAGCCATTAACCCCCTCACAGGTGAAGAAATCCCTGTGTTCGCTGCCAACTTTGTGCTCATGGACTTTGGTACTGGCGCTGTGATGTCTGTACCCGCCCACGACCAGCGTGACTACGAGTTCGCCAAGGTTTACGGCCTGCCCATCAAACAGGTGATACAGGCGGAAGGTGATCTGAACGAAGCCGCTATTACCGAAAAAGGCACCCTGATCAACTCCGGCGAGTTTAACGGTCTGGCTTTCAAAGCCTCCTTTGATGCGATTGCGTCCAGGCTGATTGCAGAAGGTAAAGGCGAGAAACAGGTGAACTACCGCCTGCGTGACTGGGGTGTTTCCCGTCAGCGTTACTGGGGTGCACCGATTCCTATTCGTTACCTCGAAGACGGCACCGAAGTCACTGTTCCTCTTGAAGACCTGCCTGTACGTCTGCCGGAAGATGTGGAACTGGACGGCATTCAGTCTCCTATCAAGGCCGACAAAGAGTGGTGCAAGGTGACTCACAATGGTCAGCCTGCCACTCAGGAAACCGACACTTTCGACACCTTTATGGAATCCAGCTGGTACTACGCCCGTTACTGCTCACCGCAGTCCGACGACCAGATGCTGGACCCGAAAGCCGCCAACTACTGGCTACCGGTTGATCAGTATATCGGTGGTATCGAACACGCCGTAATGCACCTGCTCTACTCCCGCTTCTTCCACAAACTGCTGCGTGACGCAGGCCTGGTAGACAGCGACGAGCCCTTCAAGAAACTACTGTGTCAGGGCATGGTACTGGCTGACATCAACTACACCCTCGATGAGAAAGGCGTGAAGAACTATGTTGCGCCGGGTGATGTTGAAAAGCGTGGCGATGCTTCTGGAAAAGAGCAATATTTCCTGAATGGAACTGACACCCCTGTTGTTCATCAGGGCATGGGCAAAATGTCCAAATCCAAGAACAACGGTATCGATCCTCAGGAACTGATCAATCAGTACGGTGCTGACACAGTTCGTCTGTACACCATGTTTGCTTCTCCACCTACACAGACTCTGGAATGGTCTGAGTCTGGTGTGGAAGGTGCGAACCGCTTCCTGCGTCGTTTCTGGAAGATGGTCGCTGCTCACGCTGAAAGTGGTGATGTTGCACCTCTTGACGTGAATGCACTGAACGATGGCCAGAAGGCTCTGCGTCGCAAGACCCACGAGACCATCGCCAAGGTGTCTGAAGACTGCGATAAGCGTCTGACCTTCAACACCGCAATTGCCGCCATAATGGAACTCACCAACGCTATCGGTAAGTTCAGGGATGAAAGTGAACAGGGTAAAGCGGTTGTCCGTGAGTCTCTGGAAGCGACCACCCTGCTGCTGGCACCGATTGTTCCTCACGTTGCTCATACCATCTGGCAGCAGCTGGGTCATAAGGAAGTTGTTGTTAACGCTGACTGGCCAAAAGTTGACCCAGCCGCGCTGAAGAAAGATACCATCACCCTGATCGTTCAGGTGAACGGTAAGCTGCGCGCCAAGCTGGAAGTACCTGCTGATGCCACCAGGGATCAACTGGAAGAACTAGCCAGAGCCGATGAGAAGGTACTGAAGTTCACTGGCGGCAAGACCATTCGCAAAGTTATCGTGGTGCCTGGCAAGCTGGTGAATATTGTTGCCAACTAATGTTGCTGATCAGGTTTACCGACTAGCGTAAACATTTCTTCTAAACCAACAATGCCGGTTTTTGCCGGCATTGTTTTTTCTAAAGCTGTTAAGGACTATTTCCTGGTCATGGCTTTCGTCAACAGCACGACGCTCCCAAGGGTGCCAGCCAAAAACAGACCACCCACTACAACCGGATCCCCCCATGCTTTCTGCACAACATCTCCAACACGGCCAGCGAAAGTCACAGGAGCCATCTCTTCCGACGGGTTAAAAATATTACTGTACTGACTGTAATCCTGCTCTCGCCGCACCTGGTTCCTTGCTGGCTTCACAAGCCCTGCGACCATGGAGCGGTATAAATCAGGTAAAATATCTGTTGCCTGTTCTGCGTTCTCAACATGTACCGTCCAGAAGGGAGGCAGATAAATCGTATAACCAGACTCCATTCGTCTAACAAGCCATGCCACCTGACCGAACTTCAATGCCAGTGTTGCTTTCACTGGCATCTTCTCCAGCATATTATTCAAAGATTTATCAGATAGCGGAACGTCATGCTTCTCCATCAAAGTTTTTATATTGTCGTAGAAACTGCCAGCTTTCTCAGACAGTTCAGTCAAAGGAGTGAAGTCTCCCGGAAGGCGAACACAACTGCCGCCCCGGAAATTATGGTAACTACCCTGAAGCTCTTCAAAAATTAATGATTTAAACGAGGGCATGTCTTTCTCTGGCACAGCCATACTCTGCCCTAGCCCCTCAACAAGCGCATCCCACTCACCGGAACCTTGAGATGACTTAACAACCCGGCCATCAATCGCAAGGCCTGCAAAGCTGGAGCTAATGTTCTGAAACATCGGCTCTGCCGATGGTAAAGAAGGTTGTTTGGAAGGTTGAGAGATTTCACTATCAGATATATCAAGGCGTCCTGCCTCACTGGTTTGGCTCACCATAGCCTGAATGTGTCTCTCAAGATTTAATAGCATGATCGCAATATGAGTCAGGGACTGCTTACGATCTTTCACCTGTTCTGCAAAATCATGATACTCAGCCAACCGGTCCTGAATCACCATCGCTGTTAAAAGTGGTGAAACCAGGGCGGAAGGCTCCATCCAGTCCCGCCAGTCAAGTTCAGAGATGTGCATACGGCGAGTAATCGTCAACGGCATACCAGACTGCCAGTTCTCAAGAATAATCTCCGTCGCTCTTTCCAGATCAACATGTCCATTATGACTCGTCAGCCAGTGCAGGTAGGCACAGTAAACGTCAGCCCCCTGAGGATTAGCTCGGTCCAACCCAAGGGGCTTGTTGTATGGCAACAATAAGGTGAGCAGTCGTTCATCTTCCTGACGGCCCACCTCTACACTGGCTGTGTACTTCATCTCAATCCTTGCCTCACGGGAAGAAGGCCTTCTCGCAGACTGCAAAGGAGAGTGTGTAAACATGGGGGAGGTTTGTATTACAGGAAGGCTTTCTGGCGTATTTTCGGAGAATGGCTCTGGTAAATATTGAGTCAATTCAGTTTTTCTTACAACCAGGTAAGAACGGGGTTCCTCAACAAAAGTCTGACACTTCTCACAGGCAATGCCCTCTTCAGACACCTTAAAAATCTGCCCCCCCCCACACTTGCACAGAGTTCTCAATCCAGGATGGGCGACAACCTTCATGCTAAAGACCACACAATAGAAAGCGCCAAAGAATAATATAAATAATATCCGAACAAGTCGTGACAAAGGCATCGGCATCCTTCCTCAATACAAATCAATTTAATGAAGAACAGAGTAGCTGCTAATGGATAAACACACAGATGCCAAGAATGACAGAAACAGTTAACGATATGCAGAAATAATACGACCAATATCACCTGACTCATGCATACGCTTTAAATCACCATTCAGAGCTGTCACTGCAGCATCATCTGTCTGCTTATTGAGCACCAGCCAAAGATGCCCCTTGTTGAACGTCAGCACCTGTTTAACAGTTGTGTGAAAGTAAGGCGACAAGGACTGGCTAAGGAACTGGTTTCCAACAGACATTCACTATCACGGCCTTAACAAAGTGCCCGATATAACGCCCCGTAGATGACAGCTCCCTGATGAATTACAGACGTAGAAAGAGAAAACCCCAGATCTTATTAATTTCTATTTCGCTGTGCATTTATTTCCTCTAACCGTGTTCATAAGTAGTATCCACAGAACAGAAAATTGTGAGACACATATCACGGGTGCTATAAAAACAGATTATTCGACCTGCTGGCTTTACAGGCCGAATAATCTGTCGGCGAACAGAAGCAATCAGATAGCCCGCAGGGTTTCAACAGCCCATTTTTTGAACTCAATACCATTCATTGTGAGAGGGCCATCGCCCATCATATCGGCCTGTACCCGAAAGAAATTCACATAGAGCTTATTGCCCTGACGGTAGAACTCATCCATATGCAGAGGCAATACAATCACTTCCAGATCAGCTGCTGCCTCAACACCTTCAAAGCCCATAACTTTCAACGGTGACATCATCAATTCCATAAGGCCCATATCTTCCATGGCCCACATATTGTTATTCCAGAACCGGGACTCACATTTATACTCGGCGCTGAAAATCTCACGGTTGCTGATAGCACTCAGAGCACGGCGTACAGATTCACCGTGAAACTCTTTGGTGTATACAGGCTGCATCAGAGGGTGATCAGCAATTGTGGTGAGAAAGGCTTCGCCAACCTTTTCCCGGTCACTAGTTGCCTGCCAGAAGTAATACATCAACTCCATGACTTCCATATTCATTTTGATCGTCATTGCTCAATACTCCAGATTGATTTCATAGCCCGGCTTCAGCTCCAGAAACAAAGACCAGATTAATTCCCAAAGAGTCAGGCTGATTTAGTGCAGACACGCCTGCCATCCTAAAGCCAATTCCCGCGCAATTTTCTGATCAAAGGCAACAAAAGAAGAACGAAAATAAAAAAAGGTATTATTCCTTATCAAAATTCTCTAATTAGTTACAAAGCGAACCTGCACTTCGAACAGGCTGACCTATACTTCTTCCCCTAATTAAGTGGCAGGGGAGCAGTCATGCCTAAAAAAAACGAATATACAATCAGCCTGAAACAGGAAGGTCCTCCGGCGAAGGAAACAAGCAGCTCTATTGCCGAACAGGTGAATGACTTTCTTAAATCCGGCGGAGAGATCGACCAGATTCCATCGGGCGTCAGCGGACAGATCAGCCTGGGGGAAAAAGCCCGTCTGGCCAAAGAGGAGCAACAAAAGAAAGCGGCTGAAAAGCTTCAGGTACAAAATATGGAGCCTGAAGCGGTATCTGATACTGCCGCTGAAAGAGCACCTGACGCTGTCACAGAACCTGAGAGCACCGACCAGTAAGGCTGAAAGTTATGTAACAGTCATATTGGTTATGGAAACAGCTCAAAGGACAACTGTTATAAATAAGGCCACCTGTAAGAAAGCCATTTTTAAGAAATCAGGAAGCCAGGCAACAATCACAACAGACAGTCCGAGCCGGTATCGTTACAATACAGGCTTTTCAGAAAGACATTTCAGGGGCTGTCGCCATGGCGATTAACTGGTACCCCGGGCATATGCATAAAGCCCGGAAAGAGATCCGTGAGGCTATGCCCCAGGTTGATCTGATTATTGAAGTTCTGGATGCCCGTATCCCCTTCAGCAGCGAGAACCCATTGGTGCCCTCCCTGCGCAACGACACCCCCTGCATAAAAATTCTGAACAAGGCCGATCTGGCAGACCCTGAACTCACCCAGCGATGGAAAGAACGTCTGGAGCAGGAGCAGGGCATCAAGGCTATTCCCATGAGCCAGCATGAACCCGGCAAGGTACGGGAGTTACTGCAAATATGCCCAGCCATGCTGCCCCACAGAAATTTTGAAGGCACTCCGCTGCGCGCCCTGATTCTTGGCATTCCCAATGTGGGTAAGTCCACAACCATTAATAATCTGGCCAACCGGATTATTGCCCGCACCGGTAATGAACCTGCCGTTACCAAAAGTCAGCAGCGCATTAAGCTGGAAAACAATATTGTGCTACACGATACCCCGGGATTCCTATGGCCCAAGCTGGAGCCGGAAGAGTGTGGCTACCGTCTGGCTGTAACCGGCGCCATCAAGAACACCGTTCTGGAGTTTGAAGATGTGGGCATGTTCCTGGTGGAATATCTGATGGAAGCCCACCCCGGCCTTCTGATGAAACGCTACAACCTGCAGAAGCTGCCAGAGTCATCTATTGATATTTTCGATGAAATTGGCCGTCGTCGTGGCTGCATGCGTAAAGGTGGCTTTGCCGACACTCATAAAGTCGCAGAGATTCTTTTGAATGATTACCGCAGTGGTGCCATGGGTCCTATTACCCTGGAAACTCCAGAGATGATTGAAAAACAGAAGGTTGTACTGGCAGCAATACATGCTGAGCAGGAAGCTAAACAGAAAGAAAAGGATGAACGTCGTAAGAAACGCAAAGCCGGTGTCCGCAGCTAGCTATTCCAAAAACTAACCACCCCAAAAGCTAGCCACCCCAAAAGCTAGCCACCCCAAAAGCCAGCATTCAAAAAGCTAACCTTTCCGGTAGCTACCCCGCCCCAATACCCACACGCAAAATGTGTGTTTTAGCGGCTTTAACACCCAATTATTGCTTTTTGACAACAATATCCAAGAAATTATCCGACCTCGACTTTATGCAGTTTCTAATAGCTGTCATAAAGTCGTGCTTAGATATTAGGCAACCTGGAAGCCAGATCGACAAGAAAAATCCAGTTACGAGAGTTAGCTCTCTGTAAGACCAACTTTAAATTAAAAAATATAGAATTAGTCATGGAGTTATTAATGGGTCACACCCAAGCCCGTTCAGCCTGGTTAACCAGTCTGCTGTTCTGTACCTTCCTGTTCACATCGTCCGCTCACGCATTGTCTGACTCGGAGGCTCTTACCGAGGCCGGTCAGCAGCGTATGCTGAGTCAGCGTATTGCCAAAGCCTGGCTGATGCTGGGCCTGCAGATCGACCCTCCTGAAGCTACTCGGGAGCTGGACGTCAGCATGGCCCGATTTGAAAAGCATTTTCTTGAACTTCAGGATTACGCTCCTAATAAGGAAGTTGGCTCGGCTCTGAAAAATGTAGAAAAAATATGGTCAGAGTTTCGGATTCACGCACTGGAAGAGCCATCAATCAAACAGGCTCCTACGATTATCAGTGAAAGTGAAAGGCTGCTGGTTGCCAGTGAGGCACTGGCACAGGCTATTGAGAACTACACAAATATCCATGAATCAAAAATCGTGAATATTGCAGCCCGACAGAAAATGCTTAGCCAGCGTATGGCCAAACTCTATATGGCTGAAGCCTGGGGCCTGAACAATTCCGACATTCGTAAAAAGATGAAACTGGCTTCCCAGGAATTTGAAGACGGTCTGAAAACACTCTCATCCAGTGAACTGAATACGCCAAAACTAAAGAAGCTGCTTTATAAAGTGGAAGGTCAGTGGCACTTCTCCCGCACAGGTTTTAATCTGGAGAAACAGGGACGTTTTGTGCCAACGGTAATCTCTGTGACCAGTGAGTCCATCCTGAAAAAGATGACTGAGATCACCGGCGAGTATGCTGCGATTATGCGCCAGCAAACGGCCGAAAAAAAATCATAACCGCTCCTGAATCTCTTATTGAGAGCCTTCTTGAGAGCCTTCTTGAGAGCCTTCTTGAGAAGCCTTCTTGAAAGCCCCTTGATCACTATCACTCCCGATCAAGGGGGCTTTCTTTCCTAAGGAGTAAAGCCATTTTTCAGAAGGTTTTTCACCGGCAGAAACAAAGGCTTCGGCAGCTGGCTCCAATCAAACCATCCCCACTCCAGACACTTATCAGGCTCCATCAACCGAGGCTCACCTTCAGCCTTGCCCTGCACGAAGAGCGTCACATAGTGTTTGCCTTCATCCTCAAACACATCATTGGTGAAAGGCCCTGTTCGAGTATGAGTGAGTATTAAACCTGTCTCTTCCAGAACCTCACGGCAGGCACAACCCTCAACAGACTCGCCATACTCCAGATGACCACCGGGAAACTGCCAGCAGCCATCTCCGTGAGCGCCCTTGCGTAAGCCCAGCAGAACTTTGCCATTGCGCTGAATGATTGCGCCTACACCAATGGCCGGGCGGTTATTTTCCTTATTCATAATGCTCTTTGTGAAGAACGACTTAACTCTTCAGCGTTGCTACAAACTTGCGAGATTCATTAATAGAACTCTGCATCTCTCGAATCAAGCGTTCAATGTCTGCCTTGATAGAACCAAATTCGCCTTTCAGAGCAGCAATAGCCTGTGCATTAAGGTTGTGTTTCAGATAGAGAACCTGATCCTGAAAAGCATCCAGTACTGGCTGCATACGCTTTTCAGATGCCTCCATACTGGCCAGCATGCGCGCATACTGACGACGGGTTTCTTTCAATTTGGAAGCACTGGCACGGCGGAGTTTGTCATTGGAGTACAGTGAAAGTTCATCTTCCCACTCATCGAACAGTGCATCAGAGACATCCTTTACACCATCAATTCTGGCCCTGACTTCTTCAGCCGCTGCAGTGCTGTCTTCATACTCGCTGTTCAGCTGGTCATACACAGCCTCAAGATTACCGCCATCAAAGTTCACTACACTTCGGAATTGCTCCAGTGCAGATTTAAACTGTTCCTGAGCGTCTTCCTGAGACTCCTGGGCGCTTTCGATCCGGTCGACCATGATATCTCTTTTATGCACACCCACTTTTTCCATGGCGGCATAGTAGGTGCTCTGACAACCACCCAGAACCAGGGCAGTAAGCAAAATGAAAGTACTTCGGGCTGCATTCATAGCGAGTGCTCCTGATAATAATTATTTGTCTGAACGAATGTCATTAACCATGGACTCAGCATTGCTTGCTCTGGCAGCAGCAGCCACTTCTTTGGGAACAATGGTTTTTCCAATAGGAGCAAGGGCAATTCCCGCCAGCTTTAAGTGTTGAATTGCGAAGGGGATACCAATGATGGTTATCACACAGAAAATGGCCGAGGTTAAATGCCCCAGAGCCAGCCAGATACCGGCAAAAACAAACCAGATAATATTACCGATCATCCCCAAAGGGCTGGTGCCAATATCGCCTTCCTGCTTTAGATCCTGACGATTAATGGCCTCATTACCAAAGGGAAAAAATGAAAAATTACCAATAACAAAACAGGCTCTCCCCCAGGGAATGCCGATCACTGTGACAAAGGCCAGCAGCCCGAACAACCACCAGGCCAGCCCCATAATGACACCGCCGAGGATGAACCATAAAAAGTTACCAATAGCTTTCATCTGCCTTCCCTCCCGAATTCTCTAATTATTGTTATTATCAGATCATTATGTCTGTTCAGACACAAAAATCGAAGCTGTCACTGCTTATTCATACCAGCCCTTTCAAACCGCGACCACAACAGCCTCCATTCCGATCGGTATTGCCGCAGCATTTTTTACGCACTTCATCTGGCAAACGACTCAGGTCTTCAATATAGGCTTCGGTATCGTGAAACTCCTCAATATCTGCAACAGGAAGAGTGTTACGAAGGTACATTTTCACTGCCTGTTTAGGGTCTTTCTCTGTAGTGACCAGCCCTTCAATACCACGCAGTGCCAGCTCTGCCTGAAGGCCGCTGCCCATACCTGCGGTGATATACACATCCATATTATCAAAGGGGTGCGATTCCCCGGTTTCAGTCACAAACCAGGTTTCGTTTTTGAACAGCTCATAGACTTCGCAGCTGATAATGCGCCGGCGCTCCGGTTGCACGACAAAGACCTGATGATTGCGACAGCGGGCCGCATAGCCGGTAATAGTGCGACGGTTCTGGGTAGTAACAACAATCTTCTTCATAACGAGGGAAAGCATGAGTGAGAGGGAGAAGTTATTCTCCCAGCCACACTCACAACTTTCCCTGACTCAGATTAACTCACACTGAGAACTGTCTTCAGGTCGCCGCCAGCCAGACACCTACGCCCATTATCAAGGCCCCGGCAATACGGTTCATAATTTTCACATTACTGCCTTTCTCCAAAAATCGACGCAGGGTGCGGCCGCCACTCGCGTACATCAGCATTAGAGACTTTGTTGACGTTCTGGCGCCCTGGGCACGGATAGTCGTTATCTCTATCTCATCGCCGGGTATGGTGACATTGCCGGAAATTTTGAGTCTGGTCTCTTTCAGCATGGCCTCATCCCTGAATCTCTACGGTGTTAATGGTCGTTGGCGTTTAACTGCTGGCTGAATTCCA
Organism: Sansalvadorimonas sp.; assembly: GCA_965221135.1. GTDB lineage: Bacteria > Pseudomonadota > Gammaproteobacteria > Pseudomonadales > Endozoicomonadaceae > Sansalvadorimonas. Next base: position 493,843 of record CBDCRZ010000100.1, on the reverse strand, counting down.
TCATAGCCTGTTGGTGAATCCTTTTGACCTGTTCTGCCAAATCATGGCTCGATGGCTTGACTGTGATCTGGTCCCTGCCAATGGAATAAGAAGTCTCAGCAGTGATTTGGGGTTGTTTATGGTTTTCGGTGATGTCCCGGCCAATTGCCAGGCGCTTAGTCAGTTTTTCCGGGCTTAGCAGATATGCTGGGTTGAGGTCTGCGTACGGACAGTCCCTTAACAGTGATGGTGACTGGGTTGTAACCAGGGCAAGGACAGTTGTCATAATATCAAGCACATGCCGGTTCAGATCATCGGTGGTAAATGGTGCCAATAGCAACTGGTAATCAATACGGAAATGGGCAAGTGCACGGGAAGGGTTTTTCTCGAACAGAGTGCGGTAAATGGCATCTGCAAAGCTGTTTCTCAGTCCGGCTGGAAGCAATAAAATAGGAGCGGGTTTGGTACCGAGATAAATTCGTTGGTTTTTTTGGGTGAGTTTCATGCTGGAGAGCCACTTCCAGCTCATCTCTTCACTGGCATTACGTTCATATTCTATAGGGAAGAAGTCTTTCATGTGATTAACGGTGATACATGAAAATATCACCGATTCTTTCCTGCTGGTTTGAACAGCGACATCCAGATCTGAATATCTTTTCGATATAGCCTTGAAGCAACGATCGAAACGTTTTATCTCTGCCTTAAACAGGGGGAGGTTAGCCCAGTTTGCAGGCTGTTTCATAACGATCAGTCTTCGGTCGTTACGGAAGTGTTCCGCCCACTTAGCTAAGGGAAGCATCTCCCCGGGTGTAGATATCAGTCTGCTGTCAGGCTGAGAGAATTCATCAGCCAGTGATAACAGCTGATCTTTATTGCTGCAGTTTGCAACGCGGGCTACGTGCAAACTGAATTCACTGAGTGCGCCAGCCAGGATATCGATGGTAACAGAGCTCCCGACGCTATAAGTTTCCAGCTCGTCTCCAAATCTGCGAATCATTTGCCATAGCAAAGCACTTTTTTCAAGTTGCAGAGACTGACCTTTAGTTATATATGTTGGAGGGGGCGCGCTTTGCGGGATTCTTGCGGCTGTAGCCGGGCGGAAGTAGAGACTGGGAAATAACAAGCGACTTAGAAGAAAATGATCGGCTTTCCCTATGAAATCCGCCATAAATCCCGTGGGAAGCGGAACAGGTTTTTGCAGAATGTTTTTGGCTTCCATTACATACAAAGGCTTATCCGCTATAGGAGGTTTTTTTCGCGAACCTGAGATGCGTGCAACTGTTGTTTGAGCCTGATTTTGGGGCAGCTCTTTCCCATGATTATGAACCACTGCTGAGGCTTGAGGTGGAGGTGGAGGTGCAGGTCGAGATGGAGCGCGGCGCTGCTCGTATGAAGCGCTTTTTGGGGAGGTGGTTGCAAGGGAAGCTCCTGTTGTCGTCCCCGTTAATAGTGGTCGCCTGGGTGGAGGTCTTTTAGGGGGTGGGCCCTTCACTACCGTGGTATGAGGAGGCTTCTGTTTAGGAGGTTTTACTGTGGCCGGGCTTACAAATCTGTTCGCTGGTGCTGAGCCCAGGTCTAACCTGTTTTGTAGCATAGCTTCCAGGGTTTGAGGAAAAGCGTCACTGGGAAGGGGGACGGGATAACGATGGTTGTTTTCCTTTTCCATCGCCAGACTGAACGGGGGCGTCAGTAGAATAACAAGATGGAAACCTAGAAAACGACTGGCCTTAAATAGATTTTTGAAATTAAACCGGAAAAGCGAGAGGCGACTCTGGTTATTGACCAGAGTATTCATCCTGATTATCGCCATGGCGCTAGCCCTGTGTTCAGCAAGGAGATAAAAATAGACGTTTGTCCGGGGTTTGAAAGGAAAACATCTGATCGGTTGGTGTTATGACAGGTGTGCATTCCGTGATTAATCGTTTCGGTGATGGACAGATCCATGGCTCTGAAACTTGAATTTCGGGTGAAACAACAGGCCCGGCTCAACCTGGGCACCAGCCATCATCCACAGAGCGCGGCGCACACCAATCGTCATACACATACCGAGGTAAGGGAGACAAAAATAAAGGTCGGAATAAAAACCCTAATAACTTGAAGCGTCATTAAAAACCCGGCGAAGAATTAATCTTTCCCGGATATTGCCACACGATCTAAATATCCAACTGCCTCAATTCTTAATTGATTGAACCAATCGGTTATTTATTGAGACAAATGATTTTCAATCTTCTGCAAACTCTCCGGCGTATAGGAGCGACAGGACGGGAAAATAAATTCAACAGAACCATACATGTTGGTTTCACACCACCAGCCATAATAAATGGTGCCACCGGTATCGTGGTGAGCATCGAGCATATGGCCTATCTCATGGGCTGGTGCACGGGGAGTATTATCAGAAGCAATTCCATACTGCCCTGCCAGATAAGCCATTCCATAATAGCGCCAGTTGATCTTGCTCTCGGTCAGCAGCAGGTACTTGTTATGAGTACCCGGACCATAAAGTTGATGGGCTTGCCTGTAGCGCCAGAACTCTTTAGTGACTGATGCGAGTTTTGCGCTGGCATCACCTTTATATTCAAAATTCTGAATCACTTCATCGGTGCGAAAATCAATAATCAGCTCGCTGAACAAGGGTTGCCCGGATCTCTCCTGATAGGTGCGACTCAAAGTATTCAGTTCATCCGCCCACCAGGTGAAGTGCTCATCCAGAAGTTCTGTGATGTTTTCCCGCACATCATTATGTTTAAACACATAGAGGGTCAGGGCTGTAGACGTGGCTGATGCCACTGTAGCTAATGGTGGATTGAGGCTGTTCACTGATAAGTCAGGGGCGACCTCAATCGTATCCATAGTCGCAGGCCCGCCTTCACCAGACTCTTCTGGTTCAATCATCGACTCTGACGCCCTGCTTCCCTGAAACACTACCTGCCGACGCCTTTCTTCCCTCTGCGTCTCACGTGAATAGCTGTCCCGTGAAAAAAAGCTAAGCCGCATCTGCTCATCCCCAAGCACCATAATGGCCGGACGACTGTTCACCTTCACCTTATAAAGGCTCAGATTACTGTCCTCACCATTCTCCCGTATACCAAGAGCCACAGGGCTTTCCAACTGAACAATCCTGTCGGCTCCCTCACTGCGGTAGCTGAACTCCCAGGGAATCAGGCCTCCGGAACTGGCTGTTTCCGCATTCATGGTCGCCCGGATCTTGGCTATAATCTCGGCTGTGCCATCTCTTTCCAGGGTCAGCAGCTCTGCTGAGAGGCCAGATGATAATGAAAGCAGAAGCGTTAGCAGCAGGCGTGAAGGTTTCATATACAGAAGCTCGTCGTAAGGGAATCTTACGAAAGCTATCGGCAAAAACCGGCGAGACTTGTTCAACCGCACCCTGCCCTATTTCAATACACCTTGAGCGCAGTAAACTGACAATCGTCTTATTTAACGAAAGCATTCATAGAAAACAGGCTGATGCCATTGAACGAGCTTCAATTACTTCTGGACCTTCACAAAGACAGATACCGCCAGGGCCCTGGTGGCGACGATGAGACTGAAAAAGCCCTCAACCTCGCAGGCATAGACCGCAAGGCTCCACTGAAGATCGCCGATATTGGCTGCGGCACCGGGGCGTCAACCCTCACGCTCGCACGCCTGCTCAACACAGAGATTACGGCAGTCGATCTCCTTCCGGAGTTTCTGGAGAAGCTGAACACCCGGGCGCAACAACAGGGGCTGGCCGACAAGATCACCACCCTGAGCGCATCTATGGAAAAGCTGCCGTTTGAAGAACAGCAGTTTGATGTTATCTGGTCGGAAGGTGCTATCTACAATATGGGCTTCGAAAGAGGCATCACCGACTGGCGACGCTACCTGAAACCCGGCGGGCTGCTCATCGTTTCCGAGATTACCTGGTTGACGGGAAATCGCCCTGTAGAACTGCAGGATTACTGGAAGGGTCTCTACCCGGAAATCGATACCGCCTCTGCCAAGATGAAGCTTCTGGAACAGAACGGTTACTCCCCAATCGGATACTTCCCTCTACCGGAACACTGCTGGCTGGATCACTACTACAATCCGGCTGCTGCCACCTTTGAAGACTTCCTCAGCCGCAACGATAACAGCGAGCCTGCTCGCGTTCTCGTCGAAGGGGAACGTGAGGAGATTGTCTTTTATCACCAATACAAGAGTTACTACAGCTATGGCGTCTATATAGCCCGGAAGCTCGACCAGGAGCCTGCAGCAGAGACTTCTCACTTACACCAGTGAAGTACTTCATAAAAAAGAGCACAAATAGATGGCATGATATCTCAGCTTTCCCAAATACCGGCTTCGACAGTCAGGTACGAATGGCTCTGCCGGAGTAAGACAATATAAAATCGGCCCTCACTATTTACAGCAGTAACTCTGAAAACAAGTTCATAGAAATCGCACTGGGGTTGCAGTAACAAGCCCCCAGCCTGGAGAGGTTGATTCATCGGACATGTTTCGATGTGTTTTGAAGAGGCTGTTTTTGTACTGCGGAGGCATTTCACAGGAAGTTCCGGGCAGTTTTTCGTATCTGATCGTGAATAGTTTTTGCCCGGCAGAAAGCCGATGATGAATTAACCGGGTATCTTCATTGTTTCCTGCGAGAGTCAACGTTGTTTGGATTTCCCTCTACCCTTCTATCCATTCATCTGTTATTCAAGGGAGAATTGATCGCATCTTCTTTAGCAGTTGTATTTCTCTTTTAGTTCCCTTACCAGTTCCCAGCTATTCACCAGCCCCAGACATTCGCAAAGGTGCTGCCAGGATGAATTCCGTTTTTTCAGATAACTCTGAATGAACAGGGTCATGGCTTGAGTATCCTGCCCCCTGTCAATGAACCTATTAATAGTCAAAATATCGCTCGTGTGTAACTTCATAAAGTCCGCGACAGCTCGCCACTCGTTCCAAAACTTTGGTAGTACTCTCCTTAGTTCTTGCGGGCCAGGACAAGTCAGGCTTTCCAATTTGCAGGGGAGAGGGATTCCTTTTTCAATGCGTATTGAGTCAGCCAGACGCTCCTCTCCTGTATCTGTGTCGATAATAGTTATCAGACTTTGCCAGGTCAGCAGGAATGAGGACTGTTTGCGTCGTTGTCGTAATGCAGGGCTTAGGATAAGTTCAAAAAGTTCCTTGCGCCATAAGATCGAACCAGGAGACCCTGAAGACGTTTCAAGTGCGTTGAGCTCTTCTTGAGATACCTTCAGCATCCTCGCCAAAGATGATAAGTCATTCGATGCATTTGTGAGTCTGATCAGGGTGGAGGCATCGGTTAAAGTCAGCTCGTCAGGCTCTGCCTGATCGACTTCCATCACCATAAAAGTCTCTGTTACAGCAAGTGCTGAGTGGATTGCACCAACATAGTTTAGGCGCTCCACCAGAACTTCATGGTCAGTTATACTGGCCGACAGGGATAGAAGGGTCTTAAGGATGTATTCCTCCCGATTTATGGTTCTGTCGCCTACAGGCTCAACACCATAACAAGCACAGAGTATGTCTGCTTTGTCATACCCCAGATCTATCATCCGGGGCACCAGGGAAAGAAGAGTGAACTGAGAATTCACCATGACTGGAGTGTGCTTCGTTTCAAGGGAAGATTGCCATCCTTTCCTTATCTCTTGCACATGTTCCTTGATCCAGGATTTCTGTTGATTTACCGTCGATCGGGCTTTGGCCACCAGCAGCATGCGCATGTAAAAAGAACCTTCTGCAGATGAAAAAGGTGATAGTCTGGTTATCAGGCTGTTTTTCTGCCGTGGTGTTAAATCTCGATCCAATTCGGCAATATAGTTTTGGAGTGAAATTTGATCACCATAGGTGTCAGGGTGAAACAGCTGTGTTGCGACGGCTGGAAGACCGATGTCGTTTAACGTCTGGTTGACCAAAACGTTCGTCAGCCCTGTTCCCAACGATGTATGTAGATATCTTAGTTTTTGATAATGTATCTCCTGATTGCTCCCTGCATTGTTGTGCTCTATATAGCCAAGATTCTGGCGTACATCGTCATGATCTTCGTGCTTCATCACTTTGAAAATAAAATCATCAGTGCATTCAATAGGTAGTAGTCTTGCCAGTTGCAGTAAATTATCCTCCTGAAACTGGGAGGCCAGATGAACAGGCTGTGCAATTGGGCATATCTTACAGCCAGACTCAACCAGACTCTTGACAGATTGAAATCTGCGCTCATTCAGGATACTTCTCATCTCCAGTTTATCGATAACCCAGATAATTTCTTCCCAGGAGATGGCTTCCTGGTTCGTATACCAGTCAAAGAGCTCAGTCGATTCCCACGGGGGTCTACCTTGTTGTAACAAACATTCGATTTTATAACGTGGCATATCAAGATATGCCCCGGCCACTCCTGGCGGGCAAAATCTCAAAATAGATCTTAACAGGGCTTCATCGGGGGGATTCAGAGCTGGGCCACTAAAATGATCAATAAGAATACTTTTATCTGGCAACTTAATGTTGTATTCCAGTGCCCATTGTTTCAAAGTTTTCCAGCTTATAAAGGGGCAATCGTTTTTTTCAAGTGTGATCAGTAACTCCAGAATCACATTTTTTCTATCCAGGTACTTTATTCTCTCAGCGCTTCCATATATTTCAAGTAATGATCTTAATTGAAAGGAGGGCACGCCGACCGTTTTTAGCAACCAGTACCAGTTAGGCTTATCGCAGTCGACTCTGCAATCAAATAACCCTGGTATATGGGTAAGAGCAAGGAATGCCTGGCGGAAAGTCAGCGCTCTTGCATCATCAGGGATAACTCTGCTAAAACGATTAGGAATAGGTGTATCGGGAATACAGCCGTAGGCGTTTTGAATCGCTTTTGCTATTTTCAGATCGCCTGCTCTTACCCCAAATATTTCAGCAAGCTGGGAAGGGGTCAGGATGATTCCCTTCCGTAATCTGTCCTCACGATTAGAGGGGGAAAATACAGCTTTAAACAGTTGTCTAAATTGATCCTCGGGGCGACTTTTCAGGCTAGCCCTATTTTCGATTTGTTCAGAAATATCCAGGGCAATAGCTAAATACCAGATAGAACCACGAGAGCCTGCATCGCAACAAGCTTTTGTCAGCCGGTCAATGTCTTTATAACTGAGTTCGTCTGGTTTTAAGGGGAATCGTTCAGTGATGCTGAAATGGTGACGTATTGCGTCGGCAGACTGGAAGGCATACTCTTTATCCAGAGTATCAGCTAATTTTTCGAGAGTAACCCGGCTATTTTTAAGAGCCTGAATCATGACGATACGGCTTTCGGAGGAGTAGCTTAAATCACTATAGATACCTTCTCTCAGACACACTCGTTTTAAGACGGAGATGCTCATATCATGCATCAGTGGCAGGAGTGTAATAAGTTCGAGAGTGTTATTCTTAACCAATTGCGCTCTTGGGGCTAGAGAGGCTAAAGCTGAAGAGCCTGATGTTGGCTGCACAGGCTCCGTTTTCCTCTTAGGGCGCGGTGGTGTCTCGGGGCATGCTGCTTGCCTGGAAACAGAAATCGGACTGCGGAATGTCTTCGGCTTTGTGGGAAAGGAGCTTTTCATGCCCCTTCTTGTTGGTTGAAAACCTTGGTGTCCATACCGCTGACAGGGTGATTGACTTCGCAGTTCCATGTACTGTCACCTTATAAATTATTAACAAAAAAACAAGAAAACCTACATAGTTAGATACCTTGGACGCTATTTGTTTCTTCTATTAACGCCTTTGGTCAGGCTTTCTTAGCGAAACGTTAGCTGTGCTAACATTTGGGGCCACTTTGAAAAAGTGATAACTGAAATCAAAGTCCTGAGAGCCTATTATCCCAACCCATTCAGGCTGTTCACTCTCCATCGTTCTCTACCTCTTACCCCAAGTGCATTAATTCCCGGTAAACAACCAGTAAGCCCTCTTGCTCTTCGCGTTTACCACTTATAATATATGCATATCCATATACACACATATTGCAGTTTTAATGGTCATGATTCCCCACCAGTTTTTTAAATTATTGTCTGATGAGACTCGCCTGCGCTGCCTGCTATTGATTGCCAGAGAGGGTGCGCTGCGTGTGTGTGACCTCACCTCGGCACTGGAGGAATCTCAACCCAAGGTATCCCGTCATCTGGCGCAATTGCGCACCCTTGGAGTGTTTAAAGATACCCGGCAGGGACAGTCGGTGTACTACAGCATCGCCACCGAACTACCCGGCTGGTGTCGCAAGGTGATTGAAGGGCTGGCAGCGTCAAACTGCCTGCAGGAAACCTACAATGCTGACACCAAACGTTTCAAAGAATTGCCCTGTATTTGTGAAGGAGAAGAATCATGACAGCATCATCCCCTATCAAGGTCGGTATAAACGGTTTTGGTCGTATTGGTCGTCTGGCCTTGCGCGCTTCGTTCGACTGGCCGGAGTTTGAGTTCGTTCATATCAACGATGTCGCCGGTGATGCACCGACACTTGCTCACTTGTTGGAATTTGATTCCGTTCAGGGCACCTGGAAGCACAACCAGATTACGTCCACTGAAAGCACCATGACTGTTGATGGTCATACGATTGCCTGCTCTCAGGAGCGTGATCTTGATGCTGTCGACTGGTCCGGCTGTGACCTCGTTTTGGAATGCACAGGCGTTCACAAAACCCGTGATCATCTCGACAAGTATCTGGCACAGGGCGTTAAGCGGGTTGTGGTGTCTGCACCGGTTAAAGACGATACCGTGCAAAACATTGTGGTCGGCGTAAACGATCATCTTTTTAACCCGGAACAGCATCACATTGTTACTGCCGCCTCCTGCACCACGAACTGTCTGGCTCCCATCATCAAGGTGATTCACGAGAAACTGGGCATTGAGCGCGGCTCCATGACGACTGTTCACGATATTACCAACACCCAGACAATCCTTGATGCGCCCCATAAAGACCTGCGTCGTGCCCGTGCCTGCGGTATGAGCCTGATTCCAACAACCACCGGTTCTGCCAAGGCGATTACCCAAATCTTCCCGGAACTGACCGGCAAGCTGAACGGTCATGCGATTCGTGTACCCTTGGCCAATGCCTCTCTCACCGATATGGTATTTGATGTGGCGCGGGATACGACCCCTGAAGAAGTGAATACTCTGCTGAAAGATGCTGCTGAGAATGAGCTGAAGGGTATTCTGGGCTTTGAAGAGAAGCCGCTGGTTTCCATCGATTACAGAGGCGACACCCACTCTACTGTTGTTGATGCGCTCTCCACCATGGTTGTGGATAACCGGATGGTGAAGATTTACGCCTGGTACGATAACGAGATGGGCTATGCCTGTCGTACAGCTGAGTTGGCTTTGAAAGTGGCTCGCGGCTAGTTAATGCGCCATCGCCCTGCGGTCGGGGTTATAGTTCCACTCCTACCCTTGAAAGACAACCCCGACCACCGGGCTCCTGAAGTTCTCCACGTTCTGCCTGAATCGATAGATATTTATGAGTGAACACAAAACAACTCAACCCAATTTTCCGGGAATGGAAAGGTCGGTTCGCCAGTACCTGCTGATCACTTTCAATTACTGGAACTTCACCATCACCGACGGTGCGCTGCGGATGTTGGTGGTGCTCTACTTCCACCAGCTGGGTTACAGCCCTCTGGAAGTGGCAGCACTGTTTCTGTTTTATGAGTTCTTTGGGGTAGTGACCAACCTTACCGGTGGCTGGCTGGGTGCGCGTCTTGGTTTAAACCGGACGATGAACATTGGCCTGGCCTTGCAGATTGTGGCTTTGGGAGCGTTAACGGTTCCGGCTGGCATGTTAACTGTGCCCTGGGTGATGGCAGCACAGGCATTGTCTGGCATTGCCAAAGACCTGAACAAAATGAGCGCCAAAAGCTCTATCAAAATGCTGGTGACCGATGGTGGTCAGGGCAAATTGTATAAGTGGATTGCCATTCTCACAGGCTCCAAGAACGCTCTGAAAGGCCTGGGGTTCTTTATTGGTGGTCTGTTGCTCAGCCTTGTGGGTTTTCAGGTTGCCATGATGATTATGGCTGCGATACTGGCTGCTGTTTTGATTTTGAGCCTGCTGACTCTGGATAAAAATCTGGGTAAAGCGAAAACCAAAGCCAGGTTTACTGAGCTGTTTTCCAAGAGTGGGCCGGTGAATATTCTTTCTGCTGCAAGGATGTTCCTGTTTGGTGCCAGAGATGTGTGGTTTGTTATTGCCCTGCCTATTTATCTCGGTGTGACTTTTGGCTGGAGCCACAGTGAAGTCGGTGGTTTCCTCGCCCTTTGGGTCATGGGTTATGGTCTGGTGCAGGGGTTGACCCCCCGCATTACCGGTTCTGGTGCCAATGGTCGTCATGCTATGGGCTGGGCGGCATTACTGGCAGGTATTACGGCTATTGTAGCTTATGCCGTACAGGCTGGCTGGCACCCTGAGGCCGTCATTATTATTGGTCTTATGTCGTTTGGTGCAGTATTTGCCATTAACTCCTCCCTGCACTCTTACCTGATCGTAGCCTATGCACGGGAAGATGGCGTTTCTATGGATGTCGGCTTCTACTACATGGCCAATGCGATGGGACGTCTTATCGGTACAGTATTGTCTGGCTGGTTATTTGAAATGTCTGGGTTAGTGCTGTGTCTCTGGGTTTCCGCAGGATTTCTGGCACTGGCCAGTATGATTTCCGTGCTGTTGCCGGTCACAACGTATACAGATACACAGCCGAAAACCTAAAGGTGGTCTAACCTATTGGCCTGTTTTGGGGAGCCCACCATGAAAATAGCCAAGAAAGACATCTTAACAGCAGCCCATCAGTCCTTACGACACCTGTCATTTGGCCGGGTGGCGGTGCTGTGCACTCTTATTCTGTTTAATGCATCCAGCACTAACAGCTACGCCGGAAGGAGCAGTTTATTCTCAGGTACATTGAGGCCTGCATTATTGCCCTGTATTCCAGCCGACAGACCCTATGAAGTGTCAGCCACTGACGATGCTATTGAGATTAATTCTGCAGGCCGAAGAAAAATTATTCCCAAGCGCCATATCTTCGGCATCAAGGATCAAGTCACCCCTCCACAGCTGAGCATTTTGCACGGCCCTGCATATATGAGAAACAATGATTCCCACCTCCCGGTTCGTCACTCCACTAATGATTCCCACCTCGCGGTTCGTCACTCCACTATCGTGTTTGAGGATCTTGAGTCTAAGGATAAACTTTTCCATGCGCTTAACGAGCATGTGTTTGGGCAAGCCACTGGTCTGGCTACCCAAAAAGTACTGGTGATTGTGAACCCTGTCAGCGGGGGCGGAAGGGGACAAAAAATCTGGGATACTGTTCGCCCTCTTCTGGAAAGCTCGAGCCTTACGCTTGATGTACGGCTCACAACAAAAAAAGAAGAGGCGTTGACGATTGTTCAAGAACTTGTACCAGGGCAGGGACAAGAGAATACCCTTAGTGAATACTCCGGAGTCATTGCTGTAGGAGGCGACGGCACGCTGCATGAAGTGCTCAACGGTATGACTATCAATGGCAGGCAGCCACCTTCGAAACCGGTTATGGTGATTCCTGCTGGTAACGCCAATGGTTTAGCCGCCTCTCTGGGCATTCGCAACCCACTGCGTGCAGCTCTTGGTATTATTCGCGCACTCACACCACACCAGAGCCGACAAGCTCTTACTGATGAACCCGAAACGACTCAGCCGCCACTGATTAAACTCAACCTGCTCAAGTATGTCATCTACACAAAAAAAGTGGATAAAAGAACAGGTGCTGAATATGCACGACGAGAGTCTGGTATTAGTTTTCTGGGTCTCCAGACAGCTCTTTCCACAGAACTCTCTATCACCAAAGGGCAACCCGCTGTTTTTCAACCCTATAGAGACAGGCTGAAAGCCATGATAGGGATGGACAGGAGCAGAGATCGCAACCATCTTCTCGCTTTGGAATTGGGCAACCCTGTCGCAGACTTCCCCTCCTCCGTAGCTGTTGCAACACCTAAACCTGCCGCAACACCCATACCTCTCGGAGAACTCGAACCAGTCACCAGTACAGGTTCACAACCGCCTCCACCTCTAAAGGCACCGAGAAAAAACACGTCATCCGCATCGCTACTTGAAGAGCTGTCACTTGCAGGACTACAGCTGGAAAACACATCACCATTAAACCAGCCAAAGTTTGAAGAGTCTGAGCCGCCCCAATCAATACAAGAACAAACACTTCAGGCGATGGAAGACCAACCTATGCCGGCACTAAGCCAGTTAGCATCAATATCGGAAGATACTGCTTTGACAGAACAAGAGCTGCAGAAAGAACCAACCCAGCCAGATACTCCGATTTTGACAAAACAAGAGCTGCAGAGAGAACCAATCCAGCCAGATACTTCGATTTTGACAAAACAAGAGCTGCAGAGAGAACCAACCCAGCGAGATATTCCGATGATAGAGTTAATATCAACAGACATTGCTCAGCTAAATCCAGAACAGTCACAGAAAGAACGGCCATTGCCGCCAGAGCCTGAGTTGCAGCAACAAATCCCAGTACCTGCCTATAACGATGACGAGGTTTTTTCCGGAGAACCATCAAGTGCAAAACTTGCGGACGGATATGAGGACATCGATGATCTTCAGCTCCCTCCCCGCGTAGCGCAAGCCAACGAAGATGAAGACATCACCTACGATTTTGATGACAGAATCGATAGAGGCATACGAGATTTCAGCTTTATGGTGGTGATGAACACCTCACATGCCTCAGAAAACTTCCTGCTGGCTCCAGGCAAAGTATCATCAGACCCGGGAATGCATATTATTCATATTCCCAAGTTTGGCTCGACACGCCCCGGGCGGATTAAGGCCATGTGGAGTGCAGGTGATGGCAGTTATATCAGCCGGCCAGAAGTAAAAAGAGTAAAAACCAGCGGCAGGCTAACAATCAAAAACGAATCAGCGACGGGAGAGAATGTAATTACGATTGATGGTGAAAGTAAGGAAGGGGACAAGTTCACAATTGAGAACTGGCAACACAACGCTGAACTGCTTTACCGGTAATAAAACAGTTCAGTTGAATTCGCGGCACTATTCAGCACAGAATCAGCACAGAAGCCGCTACACTATTGAGCCCTTAACCAAGGGCTCAATAGATCGTTAACCAGCCAGAACAGTCTGCATCCAGGGCCATGCCTGCTTCTTGCGGCTCAGGGTGTCTTCCATCACCAGCATGTTTGCTTCAGTGGCATACTCCGCCAAACACTCACTCCACTCACCCTGAAACAGCAGGCGTGTAGTGGAAGTGGTGATGTTGGTCACCATCAATGCTGCCAATACCAGGCCGTCATTCTCGCAACGGGCTTTCAGCTCAGCCTGCAGGGCGGCGATCTTGTCTTCTACCTGTTCAAAGCTGGCGATTTCGATCTGGCCTATCACCAAAAACGCTTCTTCAAACGGGTATTTTTTCAGGTCACGGTCAACGAGGCTGGTAATGCTCAGACCATTCAGGTTGGTTTTCACGCGCATCATCTGGTCACAGAAGTCGTCCAGGTTGATGTCTGCAATCTGAGCCAGCTCATTAGCTGCTGCACGGTCTTTGCCAGTACAGGTCGGCGAACGGAATGCAACAGTGTCGCTAACAATCGCACCCAGCATCAGAACCGCCTGTGCACGATCAATCTCGATATCGTCCAGCTTATGAAGGTTGAACAGGATGGTACAGGAGCAGCCTACCGGCCAGATCCAGGCTTCCAGAGGATTCACTGTGGTAATGTCACCCAGACGGTGATGATCCACAATGCCAATAATCTCAGCGTCATCAAGATCATCAGGCCCCTGAGCCTTGTCGCTGAAATCCACCAGCCAGACTTTCTTGCCTGCTACTGAGGTGCAGATCTCTGGTGCAGTAACACCGGCCTGTTCAAGAATATATGCCGTTTCCCCTGTCACCTCTCCCTGAGCCAGAGCCACAGCCTCAACACCACGGGAGGTTTCCAGCCACTTAGCTGCTACCAAGGCAGAGCAGATGCTGTCGGAATCAGGATTGGTATGACCTACAACGTGAATCATCGCGTTCTCATGCTTAAGGAAAATCAACAGATACAGATTACCCTAACTCTGCCGGAGTGCGAATCAGCATAAACCCAGACGCTTTCGCGCTACCTTCAGCAGTATCAGCAGACTCTACGGCTTGCGGATGTAGCTGCACCCTGCGTGAAAGATGGTATTCAATCAATGCCATACAGCGACCCAGCGGATTCAAAAACGAGGCAAGCAGGGCCGACTGTTCCCAGGCCTGGTACTGCAAATGCGGCAGGCGTTCACGGGCTTTTGTCAGGAGTTTCTGAAACGCATCAGGCGTGCCCGTAAGACTCGCTCCGGTCTGTTCGCAACGGGCTGCCAGCAGTTGTTGTTCCAGGTTAATAGGGAGGTGCATCTGAGGCACGCCATTCATAAGACACTGTGAAGAGAGTTGGTGCCCGCCATGACTGACCACCAAATCGCTTTGTGACAAGACTCGGGGAATACTCAATGCCCCTTCGGCAAAGGCCAGAGTTTCACTCTGCTGGTATTTATGTTCCAGACTCACAGGCAAACCACCTATGTACACCAATACCGATAAACCACTGCTACTCAGCGTATCCAGCAGGGTTTCGGTGTAGTCCTGCATTTTCAAATAGACAAAGATGCGGAGCCTTGAATGATTGCGGTGGTCACTACCACGGGGCCAGTGTGGCACCAGGCCGGTATCGTCGGCGGGCAGAAGTCCGGAATAACTAACCTGGGTACGGCTGCCCAGATGATCCAGTGCCGGAACTGTCATCAGAAAGGTTTCATCAACCCGGTAAATATCACCGAGCTTTTCCATCGCCGAGCAGTTGCAGAGCGCCAGGGCCTGATTGCAGTGCTCCAGCATCTGCTGTTCACTGGTGCGGGCATCATCCAGGCAGATATCTTCCCGGTCAAAGCCAGCCTCTGCACCTGTGGGGTATAACAACGGCAAAGGGTCAGACGGCGGTGGGCAGGTAAACCCATCACCATAGTTAATGCGGGGAATGGCCATATCCCGAGACACCATCAGGGCCGTCGGGGCATGGTCGGCAATCAGCATATCAGGTGCCAGACTTTCCAGCAGGCGATGCCAGCGCACCACCATTTCATTCAAAATATCAGGGCGACCGTAACCAATATTAAACAGGATGTGTGCGTAGGCAGGGGTCTGTTCCAGCGCTTCGGGAAAAGTGTCCGGATGAAGCGGCGACGGAATCAGCGCCACAGGCCATTCAGCAAATATACGACGTGTATTTTCTATATCGCGAGAGACCAGCGTGAGCTGATGTCCGGCGGCCAGCAATTCCTTTGCCAGTGCCTGAAGTCGCTTGAGGTGGCCTAACCCGCCACCCAGCTCCCAGGCCAGAACAATATGCGCCATGTGTTTGGAAACACTATTTTTATTATTTAGTCATGTATGACACACAAAGCCTGCCGGATGCAACTCTCTGTTTATTAAAGCGCGGCTCATTAATAAAGTTTACGAGCGCGGCAACCACTTCAGCAGGAAGTTTTTCATATTCTCGCCCATAACCTTGCGAATCTCCGGCTCGGTCATACCTTCTTCCAGCAGTGCCTGAGTGATAGCTGCCAGCTCTGAAGTGTCCAGAGCAGTGGTCACAGCACCGTCAAAGTCTGAACCCAGTGCAACATGGTCGACACCGGCAATACGGGTGGCGTAGGCGATCATGTGGGCAATCCCGGCAGGAGAGTCATCACAGGTCGCATCAGCCCAGTAACCAATACCGATCAATCCACCACGGCGGGCAATCTGCCGGATCAAAGCGTCCGGTATATTTCTCTTGCTGTCACAACGACCACGCATACCAGTGTGAGAAACAATGATCGGGCGGGAAGTAATCGCCAGAGTGTCCAGCACAGACTGCGGAGAGGAGTGGGCGACATCAATAATAATTTCCATCTCTTCCATCAGGTTGACTGCGGCACGGCCAAAGGTCGTTAAACCCTCGTCGGACTGTCCATGCAGGGAGCCACCCAGCTTGTTATCAAAGAAGTGGTGCAATCCCATAATCCGGAAACCGGCTTTATGAAGTGTGGGGATATTCGCCAGCTGGCCATCCAGTGCATGAGAGCCTTCAGTCGCCAGCAGCGCAGCAAGCTTCTGCTCGCCCTGCTTCCGAGCTTTTAAAACAGTCTCAAGCTCTGCTGATGTACGAACAATTTTAATTTTTTCCGGCGCCATAGTTTCCAGACGCTGCAAACGTTCGCTTTGATAGAGCGCACGCTCCAGCAGGCTGTCCCAGGTACGGGTGGGCCAGAGCTGCCCCATGGCCAGCAGAGTAATATTGTCGGAAGAGTCTGCCTGATTACCTTCAAGCCTCAGGTCTCTGGGGGACTTGGTCACCGCCGCAAACACCTGTATACCCACGTTACCTTCCGCCAGACGGGGAATATCCACATGACCAAATGTAGAGCGGTGACGCAGATCCCGGCTCCATAGCAAGCTATCGCTATGAAGATCGCCAATCAACAATTCGTCATGGAGCTGTTGTGCGGCTTCTGATACCGGATAAGGTTCATGATCTCTGGTCACGTTATAGCGTCGCTCTACTGTCGGAGGCAGCAGCCACAGCACCAGCAACACCAGAATGACCAAAATCAGCAGCGCACCGCTGCTAAAAGCTTTTCGCATGGGAAGTTTCTTTTTATTTTTTAACGATAATTGTCAATCAGAACAGAAAGGTCAACCTTCCGTAAATACAAAACAGCCCGTAACAGGGTAAAAGCTGATGCGGACTGTACAACAGGCCGCCTATATACGACACGCGCTGGCTATTTGGCAACACGCTCGATCAGGAATTTGCAATCCACTCCCCCAGGCAGCTGCCCAAACACCCAACCGCTGTGATCACCACTCAAGCGTGCCAGACAAAAGGCTTCCGCAACTCGCAGGTCACCATGCAGGAACAGGCAGGAAGCCTGAAAGGCCAGCGCCATCTTGCCGACGATAGTACGGGCACGGTACTCGATATCGTCCAGGTTACTGAACTCTTCCTGCAGATCAGCCAGCGCCTTGTCGTAGAGCGCATGGCTGCCACTGGCCTTGAGCATCTCTCCCATAAAGGCTTCCAGTGAGCCCTTGTTGCGGGTCATGGCACGGAGCATATCCAGACACTGTACATTACCGCTGCCTTCCCAGATGGAGTTCACCGGTGCCTCTTTCACCAGACGCGGCATAATGGTGTCTTCCATCACCCCCATACCGCCGATACACTCCATAGCTTCCGTGGTGAGAAGGGTGGCACGTTTGCAGACCCAGTATTTACCCACTGCGGTACCCATACGTGCCAGCAGTTTTTCATGATCACTCTGTTCACACTCATCCAGAGCACGACCCATACGCATACACATGGCGATAGAGGCTTCGCTTTCCAGAATCATATCGGCCAGTACATTCTGCATGAGGGGCTGTTCAGTCAGGAGGGCACCAAAGGCAGAGCGCTGTGAGCAGTGGTTCACCGCCTGGTGTGTCGCCTGACGCATCATCGCGGCAGAACCCGTCATGCAATCAAAGCGGGTCATGGCGACCATATCAATAATCGCTGCGACACCTCGACCTTCCGGCCCAATCAGCCAACCAGTGGCACCACGAATCTCTGTCTCACTGGAAGCATTGGAGACATTGCCCATCTTGTTCTTCAGCTGTTGAATCTGCAGCGGGTTCTTTGTGCCATCATCACGCCAGCGTGGTACAAGAAAACAGGACAGGCCACCGGGGGCCTGAGCCAGCATCAAAAAAGCATCGCACATAGGCGCAGAAACAAAATACTTATGACCGCTAATCAGGTACTCCTGACCGGGGCCTCCGTCCGCTTTGGGCAGCGCACGGGTGCTGTTGGCGCGCACATCAGAACCGCCCTGCTTCTCGGTCATCGCCATACCTATGGTGACGCCCTTCTTCTCGTCGTGGTGCACATTGCGAGGGTCATAGTGATAAGCCATGATCTTCGGCGCCCACTTTTCATAAAGGTCTGGCTGATGCTTGAGGCTGGGAATCGCCGCCATGGTCATAGTGACCGGGCAGAGATGACCAGTATCCACCTGGGACATTAAAAAGTTCTTCGCAGCCCGCACCACATGAGCACCGGGCTTAGGCTCACGCCAGGGTGTGCTGTGCAGGCCATTCTCAACCGAGAGTTTATGAAGATTGTGATAGGACGGATGAAAGCTCACTTCATCAATGCGGGCACCGTATCGGTTATGAGTGTGCAGCACCGGTTTGTTCAGGAATGCATTGGCCTGAAAGCCCCACTCAACAACTTCTTCCGTTCCCAGCCTGGCACCAAGCGCCATCAGCTCAGCTTCGCCCCAACTGCCATTGTGCGCGGCAACAGCCTCCTGCAGGGCTTTGTCTTCTCCGTAGATGTTGTAATTCACCAAACCGTGAGGCTGATTTTCTACCTCATGGGTTTCTGGCCAGAAAGGCGTACTGGGAGCAAACTCACCATTGGATGTTTTCTTTTGGGAAGTCCGTGTGGTTACTGTCGCTTTGGCTGGCTTGGACATTGGCGGCTGAGGCATGGCCTGTTCCTTATTTTCTGCTTCTGCTCACCAGTTTATCTGGCGTAGCAATGTCTGGGGTAGCTATCTCTGGGGTAGCTATCTCTGGGGTAGCTATCTCTGGGGTAGCTATCTCTGGGGTAGCTATGTCTGGCGTAATAACGGTCAGGGATTGTTTGTGTAAGACAGTCAGCTATTTACGCTCAAGTCTGGGTTTTTTGGGTAAAGGCTCATTGAGGTGCTCTTTACAGGAGCCTTCATAAGACGCTTCAGCACAAGGATAATTCAACCCAGCCTCCTCATTGATCACAGGTTTAAAGGGCCGATAGAGTTCTTTTAGCTGATAGTAACGATCTTTCACTTTTCTGCGAATGTTTTTCTGTCCACGATAAAGGCGACATGCTGTGTTGGAAAAACGGATATCACTTTCCGGTTCGCCATTCTGATGACCCAGAATACCATCAACAATCAGGCCGTCCTTCCAGGTAAACTTTTTCCCCAGCTGGTGTCTGAGCTGTTGCTCCATTCGAAGGCATAGGGCGGAATTTTTATATCTGTGACAGAGTTCTTCCACGCTACCTGCCTTGATTTGATTTATTAGCCAGGTAAGAAGATATTCATAGCTCCACGGTGAACCCGTCGGGCATTCTATAGGGAGAAAGAAGCCTGATGGGTGTTTATTGTCTCCCTTATTAAGTGTGTGTGCTATATACGTCAGCGTATGGCCACCATGTAAAAACTCTTCTACCAGTTGCTGTACATGAACTGACCACCGCTGAGTGCCTGTGCGCAGTATCTTCAGTTCATCGTATTGCTGCTTCTGGAAACTTGTGTCATGCCCTTTGGGAGTCATTGATACTGCAGCCAGAGCACAACGAAAGGCAGGGCATGAGTGTTTACGCGCCTTTTGCATATCAATGTCGGGGTGAAGTTGTTGGATCATCCCTGGTAAGCTCAGGCTTGTTTGAGCCCTTTGGTAAAGCAAGCAAGCCGTGAGTCGATCTGAATTCTCTGTCAGTTTCCGGAGGTGATCAGTAAGGGGCTTTTCTGGCGATAGCTCCTGTAATGGTTCCTGTAATGGTTCCTGTACTAACAGCTGCTCGGACAACAACTCCTGGAGTCCCTCTTTACATATAACTTTGCGTATATCCTCTTCCTGCCATTTGAGGGAGCTGGGTAAGTAATCGGGCTTTTCAATCCGTAAGGTGGAATGATCAGAGCGATACGTTAATGAAAAAAAGGCTTTATTCTCCAGCCCTTCTACAAGCTCCTGAAGGGAGAGGCCCTCTGATAAACCGTTTTTAATAAACTGTACCAGTGCTGTTTTATGGTCTTCTGAGCCTGAATGACACACTCTCAGGGTATCGACCGGCGACCATCTGAGCAGATTTGAATCTTGCAGAGGAGCTGGCAGCGATGCATTTGTGGCGTGAACAAGGTGCCTGAGCAGATAACGATTTGAGGCTTTCTTTTCACACAGGTGTTTTTTTAACTCAGGCCGTTGAGTCCATAAATGACGCTGACCCAAGCAGATAAAGTGGCACAAAGTATCAATGTGGGTACGGGGATGGCACAGTCCCTCGATTGCATTTTTCAGATTCCCTGAAACGTCTATGCCTAATCTTTCCAACAGCAGGTATCCCTGTGCCCTCCACTCGGTTTTGTTGTGTAGATCAACGGGTATCGCCTTAATGGCTGGTATGGGATAAGGCTTAAGGTGTTGATCCCGTTCCTCTATCGTGTTCCCTGAAAAGCCATAAGTACTAAGCCTCTCCAGACATGCATCTACGGAATGCCCCTTCTGCAGGTAACGTGTTATCTGGTTTTTTAAAGCCTTCAGATATTCTGGGCTGTCTGTGCAATAAGCGGCAATTCTATCAAAATCGTTGATTTCAGCCTGTCCCGGGATTGTGATGTGGTCACGCTCTGACACACGGAAACACTCGGGTAAAACAGTGTGCAGACACTTTAGAGCTGCACTTGTCCAACGAGAGCCCCTCAAAGTACCCGGAAAAAGCTGGCAGGGCGGAATATTCAGATGGTGCAGTTTCTCTATCAGAAACCTCAAGTGTACATGGCTGGATTCGCGCCACTTGAGTCCTGCTACAGGAATCAGGCGGTGAGCGAGAAGACTTGCGTCTATTACCTCTTCGTTTGTTAACGGGTGCTCTTGAGTGAGGCTTTCAGTCAGAGATATTGTGGTACTGCCTGTTTCGGTATAGTCGTAATCGCGACAGATTGTCGTGATATGACTTTTCAGGTTAGCGGCATTGGCTGGCATTATACGGTGCAGGGCCGGGTCGACAATCCGGAAGCGACCATCAGCCAGAGCTTTTGACAACTGGTCGTTGATTTTAAACCCAGTCTGCAGATGCTTTTTTTTGTTCGCCTCCAGAGGGAGGTTTGTATCATCACTTGAGATCAGCAACAGGTAATGATTAGGCACGGCTCCTTCGTGTGTACGCGCGCCTTGATCAGGGGGTTGTATTGTTAACTCTACAAGGTGAGCCTGCCGACTTAAGTGTTCTTCTTTATTCATCCAGAGTGTCAGAAAGACATAACACCTGTCATCACAACGGGTATAGCGCATAAGTCGTGCGCTTTCAGCTTTGGCATAAATATTACGCATCTGTTGACGCGTGTTTTTCGCAGGATGGTATGTTTCCATAACATCTTTAAGCGCAATCTGGATCTCTTGATTGTAACGGGCACCAGTCGTCTTCTTTGCTGATTCTGTGCGGTAACCAAGTTCAATCAAGTTATAACGACTGGTGGCATTGAGAATACTCAGCAGCTCCTGATCGAAGTCCGTGTTATCTGTACCCAAAAGAAAAGCCGGTTCAGAGTGAGGAGCTGGCGGATATTCTGCCCCTAAACTCTGCCAGTTAACGGCCGGGTACAATGGCGGGCTATTGAATAATTTGGCGGGTAATTCTGTTGCATGCTTTTTCAAAGCAGTGCTTACCGTCATTGACTTTCCTTCCGGGAAAGCGCTGGTAGTTAAATCTGAGTCTGTTTTTGAAGACGTGTCTGATAAAACTATGCTCTCACTGCCGGAACTGCTGTTTGAATCAGTGTCTGAATCGTCAGGCAGACTTTCCACCTGATATGTATGAAGTAACCGTAATTGCCCTGCATATGATGGTTCTTTATCAACAGCTGAAGGCCTCTGACCTACAGACCGGTTTTTCACTTTGTGCAGGGCATGTTTTTTTTGATCAAAAGCCGCATTCGAATGGGCCTGACGCGTTAATGCCCGGGGAACAGGGCGGTTACCTGTATAGGTGAAGTTTCTGTCAATGGCAGTGGAGGGGTGTGATAAATCCATAACAATAACCTGGTTGTATGACTCAACCCTTGTAGTGATTGTTTTTGGACAACGTTCGGGGCGGGAAGTTTTCGGTGTGTTGAGGTTGACGTAGTTTTCCTAACAACCCGGTTATAAACGCTCACTGCATGAAACTTCTTTCACGCGAATTACGTCTAAGAGATTCTCTTAGTATTAAGGTTCATGGTAGAGAAATGATTCAAGAACACTGTCAAGATGTATGGTCATCAGGCACTGGTGGCGAACCTTGCCACAGGATGGCTCCTTCCAAAACAACCAGTTTTGGTCTCAAGGTTTCAGCAACCAATGTTTCACATAAAACCGCTACAGTATCTGCCTGTTCCGATGACCCTTTTTCAAACCCTGTCATTCCTGACCTGAGCAAGTATCGAGCCATAGTGCAGGATCTGGCACAGAAGAAGATTCCGGGCACCTCCCTTGATAGCGAGTCTGTCGAAAGCATCGCATCAGCCCTATACATGGCTGGTATTGATTCAAGCGAACAGGCACTGGCGATGAATCTGGGTTTTATTCCACCAGGTCCATTGTTTCACACCTGGTATCCCCTCCATGGTACAACCTTGTTTGATGGGAGAAATAACCCCGAAAAATTTGACTACGTTTCTTTGGCCATAGAAGAGGCTCATTTTCTTGAGGAGTATAACCTTCCTCTGCTATTTATACATTCAACTCACGGCCTGGATTCGAGTCAGACTGCCCATATGAAAGCCCTGTTCCATGAACAGAGAAATATTCTGAACCTCCATATAGAAAGCGATTTCAAAGGGGAATATCTCGACCTGAAACCAGGAACGATTGCATATGGAGTTCGGCGCATGGACTCCCTGCGTTTCTGTTCGCTATTGGATTCAGATCACGTACTGACAGTTGCACTAAAAAAGGCAGAGCAGGATCAGAAACTCGCGTTGGCCGATAAGCTTAAGGCTCTGGGCAGTCAGTCTCTGACTTACCTGGACTTTGATACTACTGCCATAAGGCCATCACTGTATGAGCTGGTACCTCAACCAGGATTTGTTTTCAGTGATACGCCCAATTTTTTTTATGACGTTGACCGCAGTCTTATTCCAGCATTACCAGATGAAGTTCAGCCCAAGGCAAGAATTATCGAGAGTTATGTTCACCATATTCTGAATAAAGACAAACAACTTAAGATAGACAGATCAGAGATCCGGATACAAAATGACAAGCTTCACACGGCTCTGCTTGATGGCCGCATTATCGGTGAGTACCAGGCCATAACAAGAGACCAGAAAGGATTGACCTGGGTTGCTGGCCTTAGTTACCTCAGATTTGGCAGGACTGTAACCCAGGGAGCCGACTTACAGACACTTAAGGAACACCCCAGTCCCGCAGCAGCCTGCCAAGTACACGAAATACCTAAACGCTCAGATCGACAAAAAATGAAAATACTGACAGGAATGCAGCATTTAAGAATGATCCATGATGGATTCGATCATTCCTGGTGTATGTACAACCGTTCTTAAGACTATGGATAGTAAAGCCCATCTCTCTTGCCACCAAACCAGGATTGTCTTGATTAGATCAGCAAACAGTGATTCGACTCAATACTCAGCAAGCCCGCTCCCGGAACATTCTTCATCAGCTATCAGAGGGCAGAACCAACGGACTTGCAAAGGCAAGTGAGCGCCATTGAGCCGATCACCCGTAGAGCACTGAAATCATGAAGCATCACGCTTGCCCAGTGTTGTATCAGGGAACCATAACGACGCCTGCCAGTCTAAACAATTCCTCTAACAAGTATGAAAGTGGCACATCATGGCTTCAGGTATTTCTCCGTCTTCAACAATCCCTCGTATCCCGGTGTCTTGCTATAAGGCCGGTTTGTCGCGGGGAGGGAAACCGTCGTGGGGAGGGAAACCCATGCAAGCTATGGCCATGTTTCATCATCGCAGGGTGGATGAAGAGAGAGAGAGTAGCAGAAGTGTAGCCAGTCAGGACAAATGGGGTGCTAAACGTTTTTTTCATGAGCGCTTCGTGCCGTATACCCATAGGGTAGAAAGCCCCAGGATAGTCAGTCCCCCAATTCTCACTGTGTCCTATTGTTATAAAAAAATCCCTCTCGCTCGAGAATGGCTTGAGGCTGTTACGCCAGGGGCGAATAACAAAGCCTCCTTCCCGAAAAGCTGGAACATTTTGCTAAAAATTTATCCTGAGAATACTCCAGAGGATAAGCTGCCAGATCCACCGGGTCCTACCATAATGTCACCCAAACTCTGGCCTGCTGTGAACCAGCTGTTAAAGACGGTTGATACTCTGGAAGAGGAAAAGGGCAGACCTCTGTTTTCAAGGTCGGATATGAACGATGTAATTGCCCATTGGCCGGTGGTGAATCAGGATCATGAGGTAACAAAAATTGATGTTATGGTGATGCTTCACCTATGTCGCATTGCCATGTCAGCACGCTCACCCCTGCCTACTTTACAGAAAAAGTTTCTTATTATTTTTCTTCTGTCTCAAATGAAGGGACGTTATTTAAAAACCAGTCTGTTTGAATTTATCAAAGTGCTTAATGCTCATTTACCCGTTGTAAGTCTGAGCGATATTCCTAAACGACTCATTGATAAAGATTCGTTGAAACAAGCGCTCTTAGAAAGATGTGGGAGCAATGGAAAAACAATACAAAATCACTTTCTACACAGCTTGAATTGGGAATTAGATGATACCCCTCCAATTATGAGTGATATAGATATTACCGTCTGGCGTGTCGCCCGTAGTTTCTTAAATATATGGGAGAATGATCATGAGTGTGACCTGGCATCGGAATTCAATATTGGAGAGGATGATATGCTTAATGCGCCTCATTATTCTCTTTATCTAAGTTTTTTATTCGATCATGCAAATGGAGTAAATGAAAAGCAGAAGAATTATCTGGCACTGCTTTTGGATACCGTAATCGTCATGAAAAATGTGACCTTAACAATCCTGGGTAAGCCTTGTGGCTGGCGTACCTGGCTGGAATTGTATGACCCGCGCCATGATTGTTTACCTGATAATTTCTGGGAACTCGATGAAACACCGGATGTGCCAGAACGAGCAGGAGGGAATGTAAAACAACTCTGGGAGCCAAGCTGTGCACCTAAAAGGTCTGCCTCTTATGCTGATGGAATGCCTCAGCCTAAACGGCTAGATCAGGGGAAGGTGGCTATTGTTGAGAGAGTGGCAACGGGTGAGGCGAAAGACTCTTACAACAGAGATTCAAGTACAATCTCTGATTCAGAATCTGACCCAGAATACAGTGGAGATACTGAATAAATGACTCATTCATGGTGGTGTGACTTACCGGATACACTCTGACCCTACAAGACTTCAATGCATGTTCAATATGATTTTTATAAAAGTGTGGCTCTTATTAAAGCTCAGCCTGCCTCATCCGCTCAGTGAAATCTTGTCTCAACCCGACCGGAATAACAATTTCACTCCGAGAATGTCAGACATACTGTCATGTTTGCTACCCAGATACCCTGTAAACCATAGACAGCAATACCAACAAAACAGCAACCTTCGGGAACACCAGCTCCTATTCCTGCTCAATAGTGAACCACTCCATTGGTAAGACGAATAGGCAGGGCATCATGATTCCATCAGACGGCACAGGCGAAAAACAATGTCATGACCCCAGCGCTGCAACAGCGGAGGTTTCAGACAACAGCGCTTCTAATAACGCCAAATCGAGAAAGGCCAGAGCAAAAAGAGCCAAAGCGAAAGAGGCCAAAAAGAAAAAAGCCTCTTTAGAACGCAATTCATCACACGAAGCCTCAGCACAGATTCCCCACCGTTTCGGTCACCGAAGCGTGACCCCTGATTACCAGCCTCCCTCATCAGAGCCGGAGTCTGGTGAATGGCAAGTTGTTAAACATCGTATGGAACCACAGGGCCCCAGAGCCATTGACAGGCCAGTTACAACAGTTAACCCGGATGCGAAAGTTTATGATGTAAACCTTGCCGTAAAGTTTTATAGCCGAAATCTTGAGTCTCTCAAAATTGTCACGAGGGGTATACCGCCAGTACAAGACAAGAGAGTCGTCAAATCTGGTGACTTTTATGATCGCGCCGGAAAGACCGCTAAAAAACTGTATAAGCTGGAGTTGTGTCGGGGGGAGCCAATAACAACAGCATTGTACACAAACTGTCTGGCATATGTAGAAGCCTTCAAGTCACTGTGTGCAGAAATACCAGCTACAGACCCTCAGCTGGAGAAATTAAATAAGCAACTATACGTACATCGCTGTCTTGCCAAGGCTTACCGCCTGCACCTGCGGCAATACCTGAATGCCATCTGCTGGAAGCTGGACAATAATCATTACCCGTTAAAAATACTCGACAGACTCAAGCGATTACTCAACTCTTTCGCTGTGCTACAGGATCCTGACGAAAAGTGGTTCACACACCCCTCCAGTGCGTCTGCCACCAAGTCTGGCGATGGTATTTTCAGGGGAAAAGTAAGCGACGAGTTTCATAAGTTAGTATCATATTGCGTTTTAAACGCGGCAAGAAAGCAGTTTGAATATGCAGAGTATCTTGTAACCCTGCCTTGCCATGACATTCGTACCAAGGCCATTGAAGAGCTGGAAGCCATACTGCAGAAAAGCCACCCATTCAGACAAGAGCACTTCATTACGACCTCGGTCCATAAAAAGTTCGCAGAAAGGCTCACTCGCCTAAAACAACAGCACGAAACTCAGCCAGTAATGAAAGGAGCATTTGCTAAAGCAATTGCTAGTAAAAACTACAAGCGGGTTGTGGACGAGTTAAATAAAGATGCGTCTCAAGACTGGCGAGCCTGGCATCTGGTCACAGTTATTCTGAACGGTGCTATTGAAACCACAATAGAGTCCCTCAGCAGTGATAGTAAACAGCTCAGAGCTATAGAGTTGAATCCATTGTTGCAGTTGTGCGGCACCTTGATTGATACCTTCATTGCATTCAAGAGCGTTCTCCAGAAAAATTATGAACTCCATGATCAGATGCACAGACTGTTCACCAAAACCATAGCCTCGGCTGTGGAAAAAGCAGAACAAAATGACATAATATTATCGCCAGATTTTTATGAAGCCGTTAATTTTCTGTACCAGAACCGTCTCGTTGCCCGATGGCTTTTTGATTTTGCCAACACGTACAAAAAACAAACGTCACAACAAGCTGCTTCAGCGCAGTATTATCACGATGATTATGAAAACGAACTTTCTGCAACAGAAAGCCAAGGCTACCCCGAGTGGGCTTTAGATGATGTGCTGCCACAGGGCTCATCACATTCTACTGATTCTTCCCATTCATCAAGAAGCCACCAAACTGGCGTGTTTTCGCTCGTAACAACGCCGGAGCATTCAGCTGCATCACCTGTACATTCGCGCCCAGCAACGCCTGACCCAGTACAACAAAGCAACGAAACTGAAAGCGACACAAAAAACAGTGCAGGAAGCATGAAATTCACAAATACAGATTCACCGGCCTGCTCTGTAAGTGAACAAGAGCCGGTAAACGTGCCAATGCTAACAACTGATGTACAGCAAACGACTGGCCACAAGCCTGAAAAGGCACTGGAACCGGAGCCCGCCACAACCAATCAGCAAGAACGAAATCGTTCTGAAAACATAAAAGTAAAAGAAATGAGTGTTGAAGAGACATGCTCTGAAGATAAGAGTTCTGAAGATAAGAGTTCTGAAGCGATCACTTCAAAACCATTGAACAAAGCACTGCCCTGGAAAGAAGCCCCATTACAAAAGGAGCATCAATTCGTGGAGGCATCTGAACAACAGACACTGGCAGAAGATGAATGGCCAGATATTGCTGCATCAAGACTTCCTGTAAAACCGAAAACGTCTTCAGTGGCAGAGGCTATGCCATCACTGATAAGCGAACCCTATGTAGCTGGAAAGCCTCTACCCAATCCAATCGCCCCCCCTCCGGGCTTTAAGGCCAGACCTGCAGTAACCTTCGATCAGGTATTTGTCACGACCTATGAACCTCACATCCAACACAAAAAAAATCAAAAGCGCAAAACGCTCACTAACCAGGAAAGTTTCCAGCCGGTTCTTGAACGCCTCACGAAAAATCCAGTTCTACAAAAGCAGGTTGTGCAAGGGCCGACCATGCGTGACGTAGTGATTCCTCCAGCGATGCTCAAGAAGCACTCAGTCATGACTCCAGGACTATATATGCACCACCCCGTGCCATCTGGCCTACATATGCAGCACCAACCCATGCCACCTGGTCTACATATGCAGCACCCCGTGCCATCTGGCCTACATATGCAGCACCAACCCATACCACCTGGTCTACATATGCAGCATGCAATGCCACATTTACATCATCAAAACCCGCAACCTATACCGTATACACAACAAACACTAATACCTATCCCTGGCGCCCAGAACCCAATGACAATGAGGCCGGAAATCATGTACCCGATGGAGTATCAGGCGCCCTGCAGCCCGCAGTTAGATGACTATAACTCACCATCGTTCCCGCAGGGAATGACAAGGGATCCGATGTCGATCATTAATCCTGTTGTTATGAAAACAGTAGATGATATTTGCAACACGCTCACTGCAATGAAAAGAGTGGGGTATCAACATAAATGCACTGTTATTTCTTCACTCCTTATGGATTTAGGTCTGCTTCTCGATCAAGCGGCCGATCAGTTGTCAAGCGATATAAACTTCTCGAAAATCATGCAATTACTGACCATTGATGCTCGTCATCTTAATAATCTATGTGAAATTATTAACAAGCCTTTCGATACTCTCCGTAGTACTCTTCTACATCAGGTTCGAATGGATGAACACTGGTACCTTCGCTGCGTGCAATTCAACCTGACTATTAGAATGCGTAATCTGCTGGGGCTGCCTAGAGAAACAACCCTCCAGATATTCACTGTTGAATAAAAACAAAATCCTAAATATTTATTTACTAACAAGCATAAAGCTCAAATAAAGCCAACTACTTACCAGCCTGAATTGTTACCAACACAAACTTTATTGTCATAGTTTATCAATTAAATTTAAAGCACAATAACTAACACTATGGATACAACTTAATAAATAAGAGAGTTAAATATGATAGATACTACCACAAGCTGCGCACCTCAACATAATGAATGTGTATTACGCGTCAACCCAAATATTAAGCGTGAAACTCCGCTATATCTAACATGCGAAGTGTGTGGAAAAAGCTATGAAATAAAACCACTGACAGAGTTCAAAGTCGTTGAACATAACTTAACAATTAGTGATTTTTTAGCCAACTACAAAGCGAGTGACATGACCACGACGAAATGGGCAATGACTCCAGAGGAGAGCGTATTGAGGGTCTGCAGGTCTGACATAGGAAAAGAACTTGCGGGAAGCCCAGAAAAAACATCTCTCCTTACTGACCTTTTCATTGAAAAAGAAATAATTAGTAATAGCTACAGACAACATGAGAGTAGGAACGCATCCCCCTCAGACATCGCTGACAAATTATTGGATAATTCGTATTTACTGATACAGTTTAACTATGGAGCATTCAAAGATTTCATTGAGTGTTTACATAATGCAGGAGCTACCACTTCAGCTTTAAAATTAGTTAGTGAATATAAAAAGCACAAATAAAGCATACTTTAAAATATTTCTAAAGATGGATTACCTTAATATCAAAAATATAGATATGTGAAATGAATAGAGCATCATTTAGCCCATCAGAGGCAAAACAAAGAGAGACTCTACAACAGCATGCAGGTTTCAAGAAAATAGAAAATGACATCTCTGACGCTTCCGAAAAAAACATTCTCGTGAGTAGTTCCCGCTGTGTCAGGATAGTTTCCCGCTCACTGATTGATAAATTCTAAATGAGACAGCAGGGAAGGGCCGGGTACTTACAACACCACCTCCCCGCACCAATTCAATGCGGGAAAGTGGCGCAGGCATTACGGCAGTACTTTTTTGAAAGGCTTAACCACAGCGCTATCAATCACACCAGCCGCCACATAAGGGTCGGCATCGGCCCAGGTTTTAGCCGCTTCCAGACTTTCAAACTCTGCAACGATAAGGCTGCCGGTGAAGCCGGCTTCACCGGGGTCTTTATTGTCGATAGACGGGAATGGGCCAGCGATGATTAATCGGCCTTCACTCTTCAACTCTTCAAGCCGTGCCAGATGTTCGGTGCGGGACACTTTGCGCATGGGCAATGAGTTATCCACATCCTGAGTCATAATCGCGTACAGCATGGTGCTACTCCCGTTGATTGGATTGACTATGTTCTATTGCCGGACATCCTACAGTAAGGTTATCTATTTTACAGGGCGCTTAGTTGAGGGAAAGATCACCGCTCACTTTTCGGCGCTGTACAACATGGTAGGTGTAGATCACGGATGACACGCATGTAATGAGTGCCGGAATAATCAATGTTTCAAACCCCAGCCAATCAAACGACAGCGTACCCACAACACCACCCGTAAAAAAGCTGGTGAAGAGCATCAGGTAGAGTACAAAGCGGCGGGTATCCATGGTGTTACCGCGAATCCAGTGTCCGATTTCAGCCCCCATATCGGTCACCATACCGGTCATATGCGTTGTGCGAATCACTGCACAGCTAAAGGTACTGACCATGGCGTTTTGCAGGCCGCAGGCCATGGAGGCTGACAATTGCCCCCACAGTGAGCTGTGACGGAACAGCATCATGGTGATCAACAGGAGCAGGCTTTCCAGGGCCAGGGCAAAACCATAGCGTCGCCCCAGTTTAAACTTTCGCCCACGAGTAATCAGACCGCTGAGCACGGCCCCAAGAAAGAAAAACAGCACGACAAGTGCGAGATTCACCAGTATGCCCCAGTGTCCTCGCGCCAGTGCCGTGGATGCAATGGTGACTGAGCCTGTCACATGGGTCACCGCCTGGTTCGCAAAACTCAGCAAAGCGACAGCATTCACCAGCCCCGCTGAGAAAGTCAGCAGAACTCCACCAAACATCAACCAACCAGGAAGCTTGCGTATCATAGTTTTCCACAGGTAAATGGAGGGATTATTGAGAAATCCCCTGTCAATATCTATGAGCGTTTATGCGTGTGCTCAGCAGTCCAGGACTGCCTGACCGAGAATAGACTCCCTACTACAAGCGAATCGGATCTTTTCTCAGGAACACTGAACTTATGGGAGGGGCTATCAATACAGTCATCACCGGTGACTATATTTTTATTCACTGACGCTTATTGCAACTAAAACATAATCCCATTGCCTAATAAGTTAGCGTTACCACACTCTTACTATGGGCTTATTGATTTATGAAAATAACAACATACTTAAAATATATTCTAAAAACCGCATTATTGTTGCCCATAATTTTATTCAACCATAACTCTCACGCATGGTTTGAATTCGAATATCCCCTGCATTTCTCTGTAATACAAAAAGGAAATAGCGAAGTAACAAATTTCGAAAGAACAGTCGAATGTAACAATGAAAGCTCATGTAAAATAATTTTAAAAGTTTCTCCAAAAAACAATTCAACCCCTTCATTTCTAATTGAAATACAGGAAACCCAAAAAGAGTTAAATATCCATTATACCAGTAGCGAGGGTAAGAAATCCCATTGCTTCAGCTCAGACTCTATCGATAGATCCCAAAAACATCGCGCAGACGCTCATCAAATTTTTTTATACACGACAAAGTTTGAGAATTTATTGCAACTGAAAGACATTTCAGAGAATACAGTTTACGAACTTGTTGACCCTGTTCAGCTCTGTATGAATAAGCAGTACAAATCGTCATTGAAAAAGGCATTAAATCTATTAAATTCAGAAATCGATTTGGGCTTTGCCTATGCTATTTCCAGAATCACTGCCCCTGGAGTTATTCCCGACAATATTAAATCTGTTTTTGATGCTCTTAAAACATTAGTGAATGAACACAATAAAACCAGTGACATGAGAAGTAATTTATTTTATCTACAGAGCACAGAAAATGAGCTTATTCTTCATAACCTTGGTGGTAACAGGTCAGGGGTAATGAGGGTTTCAAGTAATAGCTATCACCTGCATCGCATTGACTGTAGTAACTTCTCTGCTTATTTATCTCTATACATAGCGCGCATAACTAATGACGATGAAGAACGCCGTTGGCGCGGTTGCAGAAAATTCATGTGCGAACAAGGTGTTTTTAGAAAATCTGATATTACAGAGTGGTTTAAATATTTTCACCCGGATAAAGTCGACTACAAACAGAAAGAAGATGCAAGAACACTCTCCACTGATATGAATGAGTGCAGAGATATTCTGACACATGAATTCAATGTAATTGAAGCGGAACACCACGGGTGGTTAGAATCAGAAGCTGATGAGAAGATGATTCCTGACAGGTGTTATCTTTTTAATACTTTCTGGTGTTACTGATTTTTAATCCTGTAAAAACGTTGATTTATACAAAATCGATTATAAAAGTGAAGTCTTGTGCCTGTGGCCAGGCAAAGATAGCATTGCATCGTAATAGTCAGATTCTATTTCAGAAACCAGGTACTGTGATACCGCATAACAGCTTCCGGCCACCTACGATCAGATGCAAGTCACCCCCAGAGAAAATGTGTCGAAATAACCAGAAGTGAAATATTCGCACCGACCCTGCTTTTGCCAAGCACCCACGGGCTTGGTAGCTTGTAGCTTTAACTTAAGAGCACCTTCAGTAAATAAGTCACGAGCGTCTACATTCATACAGCAGTAAAACACCGGCTGAGAACAACGACGGTATTTACAAACAATGTACAAACTACAATCAGCGACTGAATACAAATAAGCAAAAGGCCTGAAGCATCCAATGACTGACAACAAAATCATTCGTATCGGCTGCGCCTCTGCCTTCTGGGGTGACACCAGCACCGCTGCCGAGCAGCTTGTGACCCAAGGCTCGCTGCACTACCTTGTGTTTGATTATCTGGCCGAAGTCACCATGTCGATTATGGCCGGAGCCCGGTTAAAGAGCCCTGACAAAGGCTATGCCCCCGACTTTGTTCATGTACTCACTCCCCTGCTGCCAGCTATTGCGTGCGATGGCATCAAGGTCATCAGTAATGCCGGTGGTGTGAACCCTCTCGCCTGCCGTGCTGCACTGTGTGCCGCCATAAAGGCTGCCGACCTTTCCTTAAAAGTCGCTGTTGTGCTGGGTGACGATATCAGTCATTCGCAACAAGCATTACGCGATGACGACACGAGGGAAATGTTCACCGATGAGACTATGCCTGAACAGTTTCTCAGCCTTAATGCGTACCTCGGCTATGAAGCTATTACTGAAGCCCTGAAAGCCGGAGCAGATATTGTGATTACCGGCCGTATTGTCGACAGTGCAGTCGTCACCGGTGCCCTGGTTTATGAGTTTGGCTGGAGTAATGATTCGCACAATAAACTTGCACAGGCCAGTCTCGCCGGTCATGTGATTGAGTGTGGCGCCCAGTGTACCGGCGGTAACTTTACCGACTGGCAAACGGTGCCCGGTTATGACGATATGGGCTTTCCGGTGATTGAGTGTTCATCAGACGGCTCCTTTATTGTGACTAAACCCCTGGGAACAGGCGGTCTGGTAAACCGGGGAACAGTCTCGGAGCAGATTCTCTATGAGATTGGCAACCCGCGGGCTTATCTATTGCCAGATGTTGTCTGTGACTTCTCTCAGGTCACCCTTGATGATTTGGGCAATGATCGTGTGGCTGTGAGTGGCGCACTCGGCTTGCCACCGACCGACAGCTACAAAGTGTCCGGCACCTGGGCTGATGGCTATCGCTGCATCGCCACACTGTTTTTAGCGGGCATTGATGCTGCTGCTAAAGCCGAAGTGGTGGGCGGTGCCATTCTGAACAAGTGTCGCCGACTGTTTCAGCGTAATGGTCTGGAAGACTTTACCCAAACTCGTGTTGATGTACTCGGCTCTGGAGCCACTTACGGTAATGCGCCCTCTTCCAGTACAACCAGTGAAGTGGTGATTCGCCTGGGTGTGACTCACTCTGACAAACAGGCTCTCACACTCTTCACCCGTGAAATTGCCCAGGCTGCTACCGGCATGACACCTGGAGTGACCGGCAGTGTTGAAGGTGGTCGTCCATCAGTGTCTTCAAGGATTCGTTTGTTCTCACATCTGGTACCAAAAGCAGACATTAATGTTTCGGTTGTGCTGGATACAAAGACGCTTCCTGTATCCACCTCTAACAACAGCCAACCTCTTACCTTGCCACCGGCGTGGACTGTTGAAGACATCCAACCTGAAGAAAACTGGCCCACTTTGCCGCTGGTCAAACTGGCCTGGGGACGCAGCGGCGACAAAGGCAATCACGCCAATATCGGACTGATCGCCCGCAAACCGGAATACCTGCCTATTATTGCTGCGGCCTTTAGTGAACAGGCTGTCGCTGAGCACTTCTCACATTTACTTGAGCCTCATAGGCTCGAATCTCGTACCGGCAAGGTGACGCGCTGGGTTCTGCCAGGCCTGAATGCTTTGAACTTCCTGCTTGAAAACAGCCTTGGCGGGGGTGGCATAGCGAGCATAAACCCGGACCCGCAAGGCAAAGCCTATGCCCAACAATTACTCTCTGCGCCAGTTCCTGTTCCGCCTGAACTCTTTGCACTCTTTAATGGAGCGCTGAATGGAGAGCTGAATGGAGAGCATTAATGGCCAGGAAGAATGAATGAATGGTAACAGTAATGAATTTTCGTTCCGTCTTTAAAGATGACCTGTTCACCGGACACAATATTATTATCACAGGCGGTGGCAGTGGTATCGGTCGCTGCACAGCTCATGAACTGAGCAGTCTGGGAGCCCATGTCATTCTGGTGGGGCGCAGGCAGGAAAAGGTTGATGCTGTCCTTCAGGAAATCACTGAAGACGGAGGCTCCGCCTCAGCATTCAGCTGTGACATTAGGGACGAAGATAAAGTCACCACACTTATCCACCAGCTTGTGGATAAGTATTCTATCATTCACGGTTTAGTGAACAATGCCGGGGGTCAGTTCCCTTCCCCGCTGGAAAATATTTCCATGAATGGCTTTGAAGCCGTGGTGCGCACCAACCTTACAGGTGGCTTCCTGATGTGCCGGGAAGTGTACAAGCAGTCCATGCAGAAACATGGCGGCAGCATCGTCAATATTATTGCCGACAACTGGGGAGGCATGCCGGTTATGGGGCACTCTGGTGCTGCCCGTGCCGCTATGGAAAACCTGACCAAAACAGCGGCCTATGAGTGGGGCTGCAACGGTGTACGAGTGAATGCCATCGCGCCGGGCTGGATTGCCTCCAGCGGCATGAACACCTACGACGAAACCACCAGAGCGACACTGAAATCATTGACTGAACATGTGCCACAGAAACGTATGGGAACCGAGTCGGAAGTCAGTGCATCTATTTGTTTTCTACTCAGTGAAGCGGCAACTTATATCAGTGGTGCGACTTTACGGGTCGATGCGGGCTCATCTCTGGGGAACCCTGTCTGGTCTCTGGCGGGTGCCAGAAATAATGAACCCTACAACGGCTTTCACAGGTCTAAGCCTCCTGAGTGGTTAAAATGATGAAGCACTCACACCCAATAAGAAAAATAAAACCAATACTCTGATGAAAAAAGGCACGTTATGCCGGTTATTGAATCCACAATCAGCCCCACCTCGGACAGTTTCCGCAGTAACGCCGCATGGATGACGAACAAGGTTAAAGAGTTTCAGGCGATCGAACAGAAGGTTGTTGATAAAGCCAGTGAGAAGCGGAAGCAACTGGCCAAACAACACAAGCTGCTGCCACGGGAGCGTCTTCACTGCCTGCTCGACCCGGGCGCTCCTTTTATCGAGCTCTCCTCACTGGTTGGCCACCTGATGTATGACGACACCGACGGCAGTGCAGCCGGTGGTGGTTATATTGCCGGTATTGGTTATGTGGCTGGTGTGCGCTGCCTGGTGATTGTCAGCAACTATGCAATCAAAGGCGGCACCTTCTCCCCGATTGGTATGGAGAAAATGATTCGCGCCCAGCAAATCGCACTGGAAAACAAACTGCCCGTCGTCAGCCTGATAGAAAGCGGCGGCGCCAACCTGAACTATGCCACAGAGTCCTTTATTCGTGGCGGCAGCGGCTTTGCCAATCAGGCCAGGCTTTCTGCCGCAGGTATTCCCCAAGTCTCGGTGATACATGGTAATGCCACCGCAGGCGGGGCTTATCAGGCCGCACTGTCAGACTATGTGATTGTGGTACGCAACCAGAGCAATATCTTTCTGGCCGGGCCTCCTCTATTGAAAGCCGCTACCGGTGAAGTCGCCGACTACGAAGAGCTTGGCGGTGCCAGCATGCATGCCGAAGTGGCAGGTACAGCAGAGTATCTGGCGGAGAATGATGCTGACGGTATTCGCATTGCCCGCGATGTCACAGCCAACCTGAACTGGCAGCCAATCAATAACAGCACATCAGCTTATCAGGAACCCGCTTACTCACCTGACGAGCTGATTGGCATTGTGCCTTCGTCCCCCAAAACCCCCTACGATATGCGAGAGATTGTGGCCCGTGTTGCCGACGGTTCTGAGTTTCTGGATTTCAAAGCTGAGTTTGATCATGGCACCGTATGTGGACACTGCCGCATACAAGGTCAGCAGGTTGGTGTTATCGGCAACAACGGCCCTATCACCCCCAAAGGGGCGAACAAGGCCGCCCAGTTTATTCAACTCTGCGAACAGAGCCAGACACCACTAATCTTTATCCACAACACCACCGGTTTTCTGGTGGGTACCGAGCCTGAACAGAACGGCATTGTGAAGCATGGCTCAAAACTGGTTCAGGCTGTAGCTAATGCCAGCGTGCCCAAAATCAGTCTGGTGGTCGGCGGCTCTTACGGTGCAGGTAACTATGCGATGTGTGGTCGCGGCCTGAGCCCCAACTTTATCTTCGCCTGGCCATCGGCCAAAACCGCCATTATGGGCGGTGAACAGGCCGGTACAGTGCTGCGCATTGTGGCCGAAGAGAAGGCAAAAAAGATGGGTGTCGAGCCGGACAATAAAAAGCTCTCAACCATGCAGAAGAACACCTCCGACGCCCTGAATCAATGCGCCACTGCACTCTTTGGTACGTCACGCTTGTGGGATGACGGTTTGATAGACCCTCGGGACAGCCGTCAGTTACTCGGCTTCCTGCTGGATGTCTGTGCCGAAGGAAGAAAGCGACAGGTTAATACTATTAGTTTTGGTGCGGCGCGGTTCTAAGCCCCAATAACATAACCTTACAGCGCATAAGTAACAGCAGAAGTAAGAACACGGACCAGAACATAAAGAGGACGTATGCCCATGAACCTTCCTCAGTGCGAAACCCTGAAGCTTGAGTGTGATGATGGCGTACTGCGCATTCTTCTGAATCGCCCCAAGGCCAGAAATGCCCTTAATGACCAGATGGTCAATGAACTAATGGACGTCTTAAGTCGCTTAAAAGGTGACCGCAGGATTCGTGCTGTTGTTCTGCGAGGAGCCGAAGGTCACTTCTGTGCGGGAGCAGACCTCAAAGGTATTTACAGTGCCGACAAGCAGACTGTGTATAAAAGCAATCGTCGGTTTGGTGACCTGATCAGCACGGTGAATACACTCGAACAGGTGGTGATTGCAGCGATTGAAGGCAGTGTACTCGGGGGTGGTTTTGGCATGGCCTGCGCCTCTGACATGGCGATATCCACTCAGGATGCACGATTCGCCATGCCGGAAACCGGTCTGGGCATTCCTCCGGCGCAAATCGCACCCTTTGTTGTTACCCGCATAGGTATCACTCAGGCGAGAAGCCTGGCGCTGATGGGAGCTCGGGTTTCCGGTGAGCAGGCACTCACTCTCGGTATTGTCCATCAATGTGTGCCGAATGCAGCAGCCCTGGATGCGGCTGTTGATCAGGCCCTCTCCAGGGTCAAACACTGTGCGCCAGAAGCCAATGCCAGCACCAAGGCGTTAATGCTCTCCATTGCCGGGCAGGTATCTGGTGAGTCACTGGACTATGCCGCGCAGATGTTTACTGACGCGGTGACCTCAGGCGAAGGTAAAGAAGGACTTCGCGCCTTCACAGAAAAACGCGCCCCCTCCTGGGCCATCCCAAAGAATAGTGAGGCTGGCAATGACTAAAAGCAGCATTAAAGCCAAGCCCAAAACCAAAATCAGCAAGGTATTGGTTGCCAATCGTGGTGAGATTGCCGTGCGGGTCATGCGCACCGCCAAATCCATGGGTTACAAAACCGTCGCCGTATACAGTGACGCCGATGCCCCTGCACTCCATGTACAGATGGCGGATGAAGCTGTCTGCCTCGGAGCTTCGGAAGTATCTGCCTCTTATCTGGATGCTGGAAAAGTATTGGCCGCTGCCAAAGCCACAGGAGCCGATGCCATTCACCCCGGCTACGGCTTTCTTTCTGAGAACACTGACTTCTCTGCCGCCTGCGCCCGGCAAGGAATTACCTTTATCGGCCCGGATGCCCCGGCCATCGAACTGATGGGCAACAAGCGGCAGGCAAAAATTGCCATGCAGGCCGCCAAAGTACCCTGCATTCCCGGTTATGAAGGTGCCGGTCAGTCAGACTCTATCCTCTCCAAAGAAGCCCTTGGCATCGGCTTTCCGGTTATGGTGAAAGCAGCTGCTGGCGGCGGTGGCCGGGGTATGCGGCAGGTGGACAGTAAAGACGGGCTGGCAGAGAGCCTGAAGTCAGCCCGCTCTGAAGCTACCAATGCTTTCGGCAGTGGCGAGTTAATTCTGGAAAAGGCCATTGTTGAGCCCCGGCATATTGAGATTCAGGTGTTTGCAGACCGTCACGGCCACTGCATTTACCTGGGGGAGCGGGACTGCTCAATTCAGCGCCGCTTCCAAAAGGTCGTTGAAGAATCCCCCTCACCTTTTATGACACCGCAGCTGCGTAAGCAGATGGGTGAAGCCGCCGTACGTGCTGCCCTGAGTTGTGACTATGTCGGTGCAGGAACCGTTGAGTTTCTGGTGGATAGAGACCGCAACTTCTACTTCCTGGAAATGAACACCCGTCTGCAGGTGGAACACCCGGTTACAGAGCTGGTGACCGGCACAGACCTTGTGGAGTGGCAGCTGCGTATTGCCGCCGGTGAGCCTTTACCACTCGCGCAGGAGCAGGTATTACTGCAAGGGCACGCTATAGAGGTTCGTCTGTACGCTGAAGACCCGGCCAACAAATTCATGCCCCAGACTGGCGATGTGCTCCGCTGGCAGCTTCCAGAAGGTTCAGGGGTAAGAGTTGACCATGGTGTTCGGGAAGGTCACTCAGTGTCACCTTTCTACGATTCCATGCTGGCCAAGGTAATTGCCTGCGGGCCGGACAGGGAAGCAGCCCGACGTCGTTTGATTAATGCTCTGGCAAATATGACGTTATTAGGTGTTCGCCATAACCAGCATTTTCTGGCGAATATTCTGCGTCAGCCGGCGTTTATTAATGGTGATGCCACTACGGCCTTTCTTGATCAACACTTCAATCAGCCAGACACTTTAATCGCTGAGGAGGATTTAGCTCTTGCAACTCTCTTGTTCTACCGGCTTCAGAGCCCTCAATACGACAGCACACAACACTGGCAAGCTCTGCGCTTTGCTCCCTGGCGCTATAAGCTAACCGTCGAGGGTGAAGAATTCGATGGTGAAGAGTTTGCGGCTGACCTTACTGTGCTTGATGAAAGCAGCCAGAGTTATCAAGTTATTAACAAAAGCCGAATTATTAATAAAGATAAAGCTCATGAGCTGACTCTTTCAGAGCTGACAGGCTCCACCCTGCGCTACGAAGAAAAGGGCGTAAAGTACACAGCCTCTTATGTATTCAAAAACAACACGCTTTATCTCGCTACAGCTCAAGGCAACAGCACCTGGAACAACATAACCCATGCTCCTGCCAGCAGCGCTGCCTGCGGTGAAGATAACCGCGTGCTGTCGTCTATGGATGGCGCCATTATTGATGTGCTGGTGAAACCCGGCGACAAGGTCAAAGCTGGTCAGACAGTTATTGTGATGGAAGCCATGAAGATGGAACACAGTCTGAAAGCGCAGGTCACAGGTACTGTCGCTGTGCTGAATACCCGTGTGGGTGACCAGGTAAAAACACGGCAGTGTCTGTTGGAGCTTTTAGCGGAAGTGAGATAAAAACTACCCGTTTAAGGGCCGCTCTTATCTTCCTGTCGGGAACGAAATACTGCTCATCCGATTTTTTATAATTGAGCTCCTGGGGCGTAAATTTCTGTGCCTTTCATTAAGAGCGGTATAAAAAGCATACCCTAATGCTTCTTGCAAAGAGTGCGGCATATTTGCCTGAATAGTACGAAGGCATAAGGGTTCTTCCGTGGTCTTACGCGAAAGTTTGTCCTGTAAAAGCTGTACTTGAATGTGAAGGTCTTTCTTCGAATGTATATGGCTCCTTTCTGTATCAGAAAGGACTTCATCCTCGACCAAAAACCCAACAGTTTTCAAAACCTCTGCTCTTCCCGACGATTCCAGCGTATATGTGCGTATGCAGAGCAAGGGAGGAGCCCACTGTGTCAGGATTGTTCAGTAAGTGCCCGGCCATGTGGAAATATATGTTTTCATGTGACCGGGTACTTAACTAAAAGACAGAAATAAAAAAAGCTGCCTGTTCAATGGCAGCCTGTATCTTTCTATCAGGAACGAAGTACTGTTCACCCTCTCCTTGAGCTCTCAGGGAGTTAGTTGCTGTCCTGGCTATCCAGAGCCTCATAAAAAGCCTTCCCCATTGCTTTTTGTAGAGAGTGCGGCATAACAGTCTGAATATCGGTAACGCTAGAGGGGTCTCCATTTGCATGTCGCGAAAGCGTTTGATGCAAACAATCAGCCTGCTTATGGGGATCCGCTTTCGTACAAATATCACTTTTTTGACGAGCAGTCATGACACCGATCGACACTAATGACTGAGTAATTGAATCAATCTCTGTGGTACCAAGAGATGCCAGCGTATCAGCAAATTCCCTCATTACTTTGTGAAACATCTTACCTACAGGATTGATGAGATAATTACAACTTGACTCTACATCCCGTTTCTGAATCAGGTAGTTCTGTCGTTCTCTCGATCTCATCCTTTCAACAGGTACAGGAGGAGCTGGAATAGGAGCAGGATCAACAGTTCGATGAATCCGCGATCCATGTCCGGCCACAGGGTCAAAATCATCATCGCTTTGTATTGTTTGCTGTACTGGATGCTGTACTGGAGGTGTGGAAAATTGTTGCTGTCGGTTTACCGATACTCTTAAGCTGGCACCTACTGCCTGCTGCTCTGGTGGACGCAACCGTTGGGAGTTGTCAGAACCTGAACTGCCCAACACTATGCCAGGAGAATGCTCCCTCTGGCCTCTGGCATATGAGTGCCGTCCTGCATGCTTCTGATAACTTTTCCATAACTTACGTCCCGGTTCCGGTACTTGAAGTTTTATTGCCGCCACTGTACGTACAAATATTTGAGTATCCGCGGGCATTTTCAAATTACTCTGAATGGCTTTAAGCAGTTCTTTAGACGCATCACCTATAGTGCAGGTATCTTGTACTGCTTTTACGAGTTCCCTCTGATTATTTGTAATAACGTCATCAGAACATAAGCTACAGCGCAGCGAAGAGGGATCAATAACGTCGGAAAGATGATCGAAATTTTCAGCGAGTGCTGCCTTGCAGGCAGCCAGATTTGAGGGTGTCTGATTTATCATAATTCTTTCTACAGGTTAGTAAGCTCATAACTCGCCTCTTAGAGGCTTCATATATGACGGTATGAGATTTTTGTATGTCCACTGTGTTAGACACCATGACTGATGGAACTGTTCTAAGATTCGTTACCATCACTAACCGATCGGTTAATTATGACCTGGGAGAAAACATAAGCGTTCTGAAACAGGCAAAAAAAAGACTGCCCGTTCAAGCCTTACCTGCTTCTCTCCTGGACTGGTTGGTAATACGCAGATAATCGTCCATTAGATTAATGTTCAAGTTGTTTTCACTGAGAACCCCGGCAAAATTTTCGTATTCACGGGCACTTCTTTTCCGGGCCGTCTCTGAATCAATGCGACTTTTTTTATCTTCCAGATTAGTGAAATGATCTGTAAAAATTGCCTCTAAGCGCCCCCAGCCAACAAAACGTGCCTGCTGTAGAGTGCCTTTTAAAGGAGTGTTCACAGTGTCTGCCTGCACCAGAGAACCCAGAGACTTAGCCAGTGCAATAGGCAGAGTCGCAAGACCACTGATAACGCTATAGGAATCGCCAATGATATGGCTTGTAATGTCCTTGAAGTGCTCCTCTGGCTTTGAAAACTCAGACCGGCATTTGAAAACAGTGCTGATTTTCGAAGCCACCTTATAGCCTGCCACCAGACCCTTCACAGAGTTGTTGAGTGAGGTGTCGGCCATATAGACTACCAAATTTGCCATAAACTTACGGCCGGGGTAGGTTAGGCGAATGCCAAAGTTGCACAATTTCTGCAGCGTCGTGGTTGCTGCTGCCAGACAAGCTGTGCGTGACCAGGTTTTGGCTGAGCTTATAGGGCCTGTGGCCTTGCCATCGTCAGTGGTGCGAAAACTGGCTGTCGAGGTCATCCCTGCTGTTACAAATACTGATTCTCCACCCATGATACATCCTCCCCGTATTCATGATGATTTAATAAAGCTTTCTCTTAAAAACACTTCATCTTAATAACAAGGACTACCTGAATTCAGGTAGCCCTTGTTTTTCTTTTCTAGCCACACATCAATGTAGAGAACAAAAAGCGACCGGGTTAAGCGGGAAGTGGTTCACTAAAGGCCCTACAGTGCTTTTCATCGTCAGCTCTCCAGGAGTTGGGGTCTCCAGCTCTTTCAGCACTTCTTCCTTTTTGGCAAGGGTGTCCCGTACTTGTGTCAAGCGCTCTTGCTCAGCCTTCTGCGCAGCCTGATTCACGACTTTCTCTTGCTTGGCCAGTTCATGCTTTGTATTACGCAGTTCGATAGCGACATCGCTCTTTGCGTAGCTCAACCAGAGAGCTTCAGCACGATCGTCCATACATTCACCAACG
Source organism: Sansalvadorimonas sp. (assembly GCA_965221135.1). Classification (GTDB taxonomy): domain Bacteria; phylum Pseudomonadota; class Gammaproteobacteria; order Pseudomonadales; family Endozoicomonadaceae; genus Sansalvadorimonas. The sequence continues at coordinate 450,976 of CBDCRZ010000100.1, read as the reverse complement.
CGATTCCATCCTACGTTACGAGCCATTTCTACACTGCCAGTCACTGCAGTTTTCAAACTGCCGGGAATATTGTACAAAGACTTACCCAGAGCAATAGGTAAGACCGTAACACCCAATAGCAAATTACTGGCCGCGGTAAAGAAAAGCCCATTCAAACCTCTCATGGCCATGGAGCCCTTGGTAAGTGACTTATGACCTGTCGCATTCATAATTTCAGAACTAACCCTATAACTCACTTTCACACCTGCTGTCGTGTTGGCAGCAATACGGTCAATAGTAGTTACAACCATATCTGCAACGAATTTACGGGAAGGATGTGTCAGTCTGACAGCAAGATGAAACGCAGTTGAAAGGGCTGCACCATGAGACCAGATCTTTGATAAAGACTTTCCAGCCCCCTTTTTCACACACCGGCCTTTGTCACCAATCACATTCAACTGATCAGCTGGTTCATGAGAGGTTTTCGTAAATTTACTATTCGCAGTTACGTAGCTTGATTCTGTAGTCGTAAACCCTGAAGTCGTTACGTAGTTTGATTTTTGATTGTGTATCATTGTGCACCGTCCTTGTATGTGTTTAATTTATCCTCACGACAAACATTAGCTTTAAAGGTTCCCTCTTCACCATTAGACAAAAGTAGGCGTCCATAAAAAAAGCCCTCTATTTCAGGGCTTTCTTCAGTAATACGACTTTCGTCTAAAACAGGAATTAATCACTGTTATACCTGTCGCCAGGCGTAATGTTTGAAATAACGCAGGGCTACATACAAAACAACAACGGTTGCTACTGCCAGTTCCAATTGGGCAAGATTTGAAAGCAAACTTTGTGGATAACGAATATGACGCGCCGTCAGCAAGGCATCCAATTTCAACAGTGCAGTTGCGCCAATCACCATAGGGAAGGTAAAAGCCGCATAGCCTGGCGAGAACGGCAAACGCATCAACTTAAAGAAGGATAACCACACCAGCAGGGTCATAAGTATGGCAATGGGAGTCAGCACCATGACCACTGTCATATCTGCATTAATACCACTAATAGTCAGGTAACCAGCCAGAGTCAGGCTCGCTGGCGCTGCCATAATGGCAAAGGTTGGGCTGGCGGCTTCTGTAATACGACTATGGAACACCAACCGGTAAAGCATGATCGGCAGCTTAACGGCATAAGCACCGGCACCAAGCAGAAACAGCACACATGTCAGCTGTGGATAACCCATAGGTGGACTGGTTACACAGGCAACAATAATACCCACAGGAGGAACAAACCAACTGGGAACCATATCATCCATCCTGAAGTCACAAACCCTGTGGGCAATAAACCCCATAAACAAGGCAATATGCAGTACGACTGCTGTCAGCCACAGAGATTGAGCCAGTGTTTTATACAGCTCGCTGGATGAGAGTTGAGCCGTATTGAACGCAACCACCATCATCGCCATAGCAAGAGTCGGCATCACACTGCTGACCACCGTGTGCTGAAGATCTTTCAGCACATGACCTGGGTTGAGCAGATATTTCAACACCACCATTAAAACCAGAGCAGCAGCAACGGGTGTGGTCACCCCCAGAAAAACCTGTGTCAGCTGAGGCATGAAAATAGACCATGCACCACCCAGACTTGCGATGGCCAGAGCAAGCCCTGCCAGTTGAGCGGGTACATTAGCCAAAGCGTCCTTCAAGGAGCGGTTACGTACAGGTGAAACGGACGCATGCAATGCAGTCATGGAATAACCAGCCCCCGGTTAAGCTCATCAATATGTTAAAAAAGGGCATAATGCGTGAAAACAGACTGCGTCGTTATCCGTGATAACCCTTTAATCTTTTGGATGAGTGGCTATTAAGGTGAGGTTATCCCTTCCTATCAATACACAATATTAAGAACGTCTTTGAAAGTTCATATTTGAGAAACAAAACCAAAACAAAACATTGAATAAACTATTCAAACAAGAATAAAAAGATTTTCATTTTATATTTTCCAGCACGGCCCGCCAGGTGGATCAGTCAGACACCTGGCTTTCTTTATTCTTTGAAGCATTAATTCAGGCACGAGACACAAACACTTTCCACTCCTGTAGCATCGCGCTGAAGTCATCCAGCCCACAGGTGGAACGTGATTCCTCGTCATAGTAATCAAGGTCATTGTCAAAGTGGGACTCCAGGTCCGACTCACAGTCAAAGTCGACGCTGGCACTGGTGACTTCAGCTTCTGTACGGGTCAGTTTCAGGTGATACTCCACACCGTCCCGCAGATACTCCCAACAATCTTTAGCCTGAAGCTGGGTGATAACAGGTTCCAGTTCGGAGATAACGGACAGACGCGAACCCACCTCTTCAAGAAGCCATGCGGCTATGGCTTCATGCCCCATGGAAAAGCTGGCTTGCAGGGTGCCGGTCATATCCCGGCGGAACTCGAACTCCACAACATAATCCTTTTCACAGTACGACTGTGACAACATAAAAGGTGAAAGCTGTGGATTATAGAGAAAGTGAACCGCTCACAATAGATTGCGAGCGTAAGCAATAGCATTGGGGACATCATCCAGCCAGTTCAATTCTTCATTCTCCCAGCGGCCAACGCGACTGAACAGCATGTCGGAGTCTACAACCACCAGCTTATGCTTAAAGCTTTCCAGTACAGGGTGACAGCAGATCTCTGCGGCTTTCATCATGTCCCGACTAAACTGCTCCGGGCTGAATAGCTGTGGGTTAAACAGTGGCATGGAACGTTGCAGAAAAACAGCCGATTTTTCTGTCACCAGATAGAAGTGAACGGCTCGGGAGTTCATGCCATGGCCACTCACACCATACAGCATATAGTTATCCGGCCAGTGTCCTTTAAACTGGGCAACGAATGCTTCCAGCTGATAAAGAGACGTACCAGGCTCCATCGACCCGAAGGTCAGGTCATCAAACGGGTGCAACTCTTCCATCAAAGCTTCAGGCACCAAAGGCAGAGGTACACCAAGGCTTTGCAGGTTTTCAACAATATGACTGAGTGATGGTACTGTCTGTGTCATAACACGTTGCCTCTTATCCTGTTCTCAAACGACTTGTGAGTAATAGCTACGACTGATGGCGTATCTGGCATTGGCGGTATCATTTTCATTCAGCTGCTCTAAATCCAGGTAGTCATGCACCATCGCCTTCTCTTTTTGGCTCAGAGGCATGTTTCTACGGAAACGAACGAGCGCGGGGTCAACATGAGGCTTAACACCCCTCAACCGCGCCCGCCCTTCTTCGGCAATAGCTTGTGAGGAAACCAAAAGGTACTCTTCAGCCGTCAAACCGATGCCCGGAAGACGCCAGTCTGCCCAGTTATCCACAATGCGACCGGCTCCTTCGAGGAACCAGGCATGAGCCTTAAGCTTTTCAATACGGGACTTCAGGGCATCTCCCACGCTCTTATCAAAACAGGGCGGCAGGGATTTACACACTTCATCACTGTCCAGCGACATCAAACGTTGGTAAGTGCTCCTGTTGATAAGCCGTGGATAGCCGACCCGGCAGCCTCTGGACCACTCTCTTTGCCTTAGATCCTGGGATGAACCGACAATATCTGGAAAAGCATAGAGACAGATATCATTGTCGATACCCGTCACCTGTCCGGTTTTATAATCAATAAAAAAATTAGAATGGTGGCGGTCTGGTTGGGCGCAAATGGCATCCAGCAGTTCAAGGTCGGCTAATCCAGCCATCACTTTTTGCCGTATAGCAGGCGACACCCGGGTCTTTTTATCCACCAGCATGCATCTGCCATAAGGCGTTTCTTCATTGCCTTTGCTCGGATCGACAAGTACTGAGCTGGCCATATAACCAGGAGCCATATCCATCGCCAGGCCTATCTTGTGATTGTGCTCACAGAAGGACATGTCGGGGATTACGTTCATACCCATCATCTGGGCAATGTTTCCGGTGGCCAGATTTCTGGCTGTCAGGTTGGGGTGCAAAGCATCATGGTAAATGCGCTCTGAGACAATTCTACGAAAACCACTACCATCCAAAGCCGGTTCCGGTTTGAAGACCCGGACTTTGGTACCTGCCGGGGTATTATAAGTCAGCTTATAAACAATATTCTCTTTTCCTTGCCCGAGCTCCCTGGGCGGGTGCGTCGGGTCAAGATATTCATCTCTGAACTGTTCCGGAAAAGCAATACCATCGTCCAGCCGATACCCCACACGACGGATTTCCATCGCACTCTGCCAGGTCAGCTGACCGGCCATATTTCGACGAGCCGGAGCATCCAGTGCCTGAAACAGCAACAGTTTATCTTTGCCCAGACACACTAAATTGGCTTTGATAAAGCCCATAGCATCAGGGTTTTTAATGTCACCTTTGTAGAGAAGGCTCCGCAGTTGTGCTTCCAGAACCTCAAGAGCCTGAAGGATTTCATAAACTGCATGTTCTGCCTGCTCCTGAGATTCCGGAATAGGCTTTTCCAGTAACGCTTCGTACTTTTGAAGGGCGCGTTCACTCTGTTTTGCCCTTAACTCTTCTGCTGAAAGCTCATGGGGGGACTTCGCCTTGAAGTAGCCCTCTACCTGCGCCAGAAAATTCTGAACGGAATCCGGCCTGTTAAAACGTTCTAAAACTCTTTCTGTGACCGCCTGCTCTCTAACCCGCTTCTGAGTATTGGTGAAAACCTCCCGGGTTTTGTCAATATTGGCTTTGGCTAACTCCAGGCGGGCTTCCTGTTCTATATATTGGATAATCTCAGGGCTGATACTTTCCAGTTCAAGCTGCTTTCTGACATTGCGTGCGCGTGTACGCATCACAGCAATATCCCGGGGAACGCCCTGGGAAAGTGCGTCCAGATTCTGTCTGAGCTCTCTTTTCACAATTTCTTTGAGCTTATTCCCACGCGCTTGCCCTTCACTGTCTTTTCGTGAAACAACCGCCGTAATGAAGGGAAGTTCAGGACTGGAATAGGCCTGTAAATCCACATCGCCCGACTTCATCATCTTGTGCAGCTGAGGGTCAAATTCTGATTCAAACACCAGCACACCAGCCGGACGAGAGCCTTCACTGACAGAGGCATACTTGTCTCTGTTGTTTTCCAGTTCGATTGGCTCTATCTCACGATAGGATGGCTTTTTCTTAAAGCGAGGGGGAGGTTCTTCAGCGTTCAGATAACGCCTTGAAGGGTTAATATGAATCACCAGATCTTTTGAGAAGTCGACACCCACCGGTAAGCCAGATACCCAGGACGTGAGCATGCCATCCTGCTCAACTTCAATATTCAACCAGTCCCAGTCCTTCTGCTGAGACAGGTAATCGCCCCAGACATCGCCGGTTTCCCATTCATCTTCCGTAACGGTCAGACTGGAAGGCAGCATATTGTTGCCAAGCTCTTTCAACTTGTCACTCACAACCACCGGTATAACCCGTACACTTTGGGGTGACGAACCGTCTACGACTGTCGAGATAGATGACGGGGAGTTTGCAGGTGTGCTGTAGACACTTTCTCCGCCCTCGCTAAATACATCGACACCACTGTCATCATCCGTCCATGACTCCGACAGGCTAGCCCTTAGACTCACGTTCGAAGAGCTGTCCAGAGAGCTCTGGCTGCTGTATCCCTGCGATGATGGTGAGGATGGTGAGGCATCATCATTCTCAAGGGAAATTTGACGCTTTTCCAGAGCCTTCTGCTTAAAAACCGGCTGGCCGTCGGGTTGATCTTTCGATGGGGAGAGATAGCTCCGGGCAGGTTGAGGCTTCCCCGTTGAGGAGTTCGGTCGAGAAAGACTCTGAGACTGCGGCGGTATATTCCGACGCCCCGGTTCCACTGGCCCCACGCATCTATCTCCATAAATAAAGAATGATGGAGGGTTTATCGGCTCTTATTCAGAAAGTGAGAGGGTTCGGGGGCTGGTAAAATTGTGTTCCAAACCTGTGACCGGGTCGGTAAAGGAGAGCTTCCAGGCCTGAAGCTGCAGAGGGCTGGTAAAGTTGTCCGGTGACTTGGGTTGCAGCTCCGGGTAAAGCCGATCATTGGCTATCGGCCAGCCGAGGCTGGTCAGGTGCAACCGGAGCTGATGGGTCTTTCCGCTCAGGGGCTGTAATTCAAACAGTGCATGCTGTTCACCTACCGACAGACAACGAATCACTGAACGTGCGTTGGCTACACCTGTTGTTATCGCCATACGGAACCATGGCGTGCCTGTTTCGATACGGTTTTCTACCCGCCACTGCTGGCCAGGCTCTGGTCCTGGTGCGCCTTCCACACAGGTAAGACGTCCTACAGCCCGGTAGGTTTTACGAATCAGGCCATCTTCAAGAAACAGACCATGGTACAAGCCGTGGTTGACCGGGTTTATAGAGAACAACACCAGTCCGGCCGTTTCCCGGTCAATCCGGTGCATGGGGGCCAGGGTTTCAATACCTGTACTTTTACGCAGCCGGTTCAGCAAGCACTCTTCAACATAAATCCCCCCGGGAGTGACCGGCAGAAAGTGCGGCTTACAGGCCACCAGGATATGCTCATCCTGGTAAATGATCTCTTCGGTAAAAGGGATCACCGGCTCCTGCTCCACCTCCCTGTAGTAAAAAATACGCTTGTGAGGAACATAAACATCAGTCGCATTCACTGGTGAACGGTCTTCCCAGTGCACTTTGCCTTCCTGCATGCGTGCGAGCCAGACATCTGAGGCAATTCGAGGGAATTGGGCAATCAGGAAATCCAGAACGGTGTCACAATCTGTGCGTTCCGGAGGCATGGTGACTTTGCAGGGGTGCAGGGATATTCCCATTCAGGATGCTCTTGAGGCTCGTTTCAATCAACAGACGAGCACTATACTGCCGCAACAATAATAGAAACGGAAAGAACTATTCTGAACTCCGTTTCAATATGTATCCGGCCGTGTGGAATCGCCTATTTCTGGCCAATAAACAGGGTGCTCTGCTGGGTTGCAGTGCAGGGAGCATAGCCCGCTATGCGACTGGAGCTGCGGCACTGCTGAGCAACCTGGAGATTGAGTCAGAAATAGTTGTTTTCCTGTGACCGGGTACTTAACACCCTTAAGGTGTTACCGGGACATCATTACGATGCCCGTTATCTGATGATTCGTCGTTAAGAGCTGCCAGCCAGCCTTCTGAATGATTCAGTGATGAGCTCAGAGAAAGACTACGAGGTGACGTCGGAGTACAGGGCCAGCTATAACTCTCTGACGATGAGGCCTGACTGGAAAGCTGGGTTTCCATGTGCTGGGTGAAAAGGGCTTCAAGACGTTCCTCCAGTGCCATTCCTCGGCGCTTTTGTGCCTGTTCCTGCGCTTCAATAAACTGTTTGAGCTGCTGGTCAACCATGACATTCAGCATGGCCTGCTTTTCTGGTTTATCAGTAAAACATTTAGCAAGATCATGTTGAGCCATCTTCAACAGCTTTAGAGATGTTAATCGAGTAATGATCAGAGTTGTTAGCTGTCGCTTAAATTCATCCCCTGACCCCTGTAACCGCTGAATATCTTCGAGAATACAGGCCAGTTTGCCAGCCAGCCATTCCGACTTTTCCTGCTGCCGTTTACCCGGTGCTGTCTTGATCCACTGGGTGCTTGTTGATTTTCCATCCACCTGTATCATTTCTGGCTGCTGATCAGAATCTTCCTGTTCCGCTACAGGATAAGTATGCACAGTTACCCTGGTCGAAAAGGTCGGACCAGTCGAAACTCCGTTAGCTGTGTTAAATAAACTGGAAATCCGTCCCTGCAGCACATTTAGCTGTGTAACCTGATCGTCCTGGGACATTTCGGGAAGACTAACACCGTCGGGAAGGGCAACCTGATAGGTTAACCAGCACATGTTTGCATCCTCTGTGTTCAAACAAGGGGGGGGATACTTCTGACCTGCACTTTCTGCCCCAGTCGTAATATGCATAACGCCCTTTGCCTCCGATAACTATCACTTCGTCTGTGAGACGTTAGACAGCAAAGGCGCGCATGATTTCTAACAAACTGGTTATGGCTGTTTTAGACGGGTAATCTCGGCTTTAAGGTCAGCAACTTCCTGCTCCAGTTCACGAATGCGGGCTTTGTCACTGACTGCTGCCGATACCGGCATGGCAGACACATCAACCTCTCCTGAGAACAGGTGTGCATAACGGCAATCACGGCGGCCTGGCTCTTTCGGAAGCGGCACAACCTGCTCTTTTTCCGCCATCTCCTCCAGTACGGACTCCATGACAGAGACATCATCAAAAGTAGCCATACGACCGGAGCGACTGCGCAGTTCACCCGGTGTTTGTGCTCCGCGCAGCAGCATCAGGCAGATGACAGCACGTTCCTTCTCAGACAACTGCAGTGTGCTAAAAGTAGTGTTACAGAAACGGTGCTTGTAACGACTGGCCCGGGAGCCTGTATCTTCACTGATCAGCCGTTGATCCTGAAGGCTGTTCAGGGCCGTCATCACTTCGGCATTGGAGAGGGACATAACCGGGTCTCGGCTGCTTTTCTGGTTGCAGGCGTTGACCAGGGCATTGAGGGTGAGGGGGTATTGATCAGGAGTGGTGCTCTCTTTTTCCAGCAGGCAGCCAATAATTCGGGCTTCAACAGCAGATAAGTTGATATCCATGGTCACGTATCCTCAGGAAGGTATTCACTCCCCTGCTTTTAATCCAGAGAGGATTCGAACGCAATCATCTTCTTCGCTAATTGCTCATAATCAATCTTGAATTCACCTTTGGCAATTTGCTGACGGATAGCTTCGACTCGCGCTTCATCTATATCAGAAGCTTTATCAATGATTTGAAGGGCTTCTGTCAGAAGAGCCGATTCATCACTGTCGAAAGATGCAGCAGCCGCACCGGCCTGTTCACTGCGCCGCAGACGTTCAGCATCCATACTGGAAACATTACTGCCTTTATTTAAAGGCGTATTCTGAGTTGGCTTAGGAGGCATAAATCTTCTCGTTATCCCGCAGGTAAAGAGCATCCAAAAAAGATACGGGAATGAATCTTTGGTCACAATGCTTTTATTAAAAGGCGCTTGTCAGCACGTTTGTAATAAATAGTTTCAAAAGGCGTTCTATAGTTAGTAAGCAACCTTGGCAAGGCATGCTCTTTCATGACGTATTCTGGCACTGGAATATGAAAGAGCATTATTTTTTACAGGCTTATTTATCTATCCTGCTTAACGAAGCTTTCTAACGAATCTTTGCAACGAATCTTTGCAACGAATCTTTTCAACGAAAGTAGCTTGAGGCTCTTCTGCTGACATAGCGGGTAAAGATGATTCCCGGCCGCCACTGGCTCTGCCCTGAGAGCCTTCGTCCTTTAAGAGTTGTGAGACGCCAGCCATTGAACTCGTTTTCCGGGGTTTTCCATCTCTCGGAAAACTCAATTTTGAAGATATTTCCCTTCTCATCCTTTATGTAGCTCACTATGCCATGGTACAGCGGCGCAGCATCACCTGTGCCCGGTCCTGGCAGCGTGTCCCGAAAATGATCGTGGTAGACACCAAGCACGGCCTTGTCTTTCGGCAGAGTGATACGAGCATAAGCCGTACGCCTGCGAGACACCGTTTTAACCAATTGAGGCTCCGAGACTTCAATCGCACCGGTTTTACTGTTCTCGGTCAGGTAACCCACATGTTCGTGGTCCAGAGTGCTGTTACTCAGGGATTCCAGTACTTCAACAGCGGCCTTATCCAGCTCTGTGCTGGCCAGAACATCACGGAAAGGCTCTTTAAAGGCAGGTACATTCCGACCAGCCTTGGGGGAAGGAAGAGACAATATACGATCCACATCATCAATGTTGTGGATCTGGTAGCCAAAGATAATGGCAAGAAAGCAGGGTAGTAGCAGGCTTAACTTCTTCATACATCAGACTCCGATAGCTGAAACAACTATCGGCCGATGCAGAAGGTGGTTGAGCCCCCAAATAATATTGGGTCAACCCAACCAGAACCCTCTCAGATGGGCAAAGATCAGGCTCCCAGCTTAAGCTCCAGAAAGCCATCTTTACGTGAAAACCCGATTTTACTCAGATACTTGGCATGGACTTCACTACCTGCCGTGCTCACCAGACGTTTCACGCCCATCCTCTTGAAGAAGCCGCTTTGATCCTTGAAAACAAACTGACCAGGCTTCAGGTCCCGGTAGGACGGCATCACAAAGTCCAGATCTATTTCCACAGTGCTGTCGTCAATACGATGACAGATCACAATGCCTGCCAGCGCCATGTCCTGGTGAACCATAACCGTGGTGTAGTCTTTGTCATCGAAGAGCTTGAAGTTCGGGAAATAGAGCTGGATATCCTGCCGGTTCATCTCCAAAAACTCATGGACATACTGATCTTTCACAGAAGCCGTCAGCATACGGAAATGAGAGCTTCCACTGGTCATCTTGCAGAGATAAACAATATTAACGATGGTGAGGTAGGAATTCAGCAGAGTAACCGGGTAGGAGCCAATAAACAGGCCATAGCTGGCAAAGCAGATACACCCCATCATATTAAAGATTCGCAGGCGCACAATTGAGCTCAAGCTCAAACTTACACCGGTAAGTACTGTGGCCAGGTAGCCCAGCATTTCTACCCAGTTAACATCGGTCATGGCGGGATCTCCAGAAAACCTCTGTACATATATAGCGCCAGACTCAGCACCACACTGAAAACTGCATGATATTCCTTCAACATTTTCTGGCTGGTTAAACGCACCCCCCTTCAATACCCTTTGTGCTGTTTACGCCCCCCAGAAGCCTGGCCGGAGAATATACGCCCTGCTACGAGCGCTATTCCCGGTCAGACTCCAAGGCATCCGGTGGTTTTCTCAGCAGAACCACATCATTGCCAATCACTTCCATTTCGCAGCCATTTCGCTCAGCAAACCAGGCAAAGGTTTCACGACTGAAAAAACTGATGTGGGTGCGGTCGCGAATGTAGTGCCAGGTTTTAAACGCCTCACGGTCTTTCACCAGCTTGGTCATCAGTGCCAGAAAGCCACCAGGACGCACCATAGCCAGTAACTGATCCAGAACACCTTTAGGGTTGCCCAAATGCTCAACAACTTCACTGCTGGTGATAAAGTCATAGCTCTGGCCGAGCACATCCGGGTTGTTGGCGTAGTAGATATCAAACACCTTCATGGAATAACCCGACTCAGCAAACATCTCCGCCAGAACAGGCCCCGGCCCACAGCCGAAGTCCAGACCTTCAGCCGGTGGTGGCACACAAGCGACCACAGGCTCATAGATGCGGCTCAGGAAGCGTCGGTAACCGGGGTCATCACCTGTGTTTTCATGGAGGTCGTAACAGGCTTTTTCTTCTTCCTGCGACAAGTGCCATGCCTTGGGCACAAACACTAACTGACAGTTCTGGCAGCGCAGGTACTCCCGGTACTTATCCTGCCACCAGGGCTCGATATGGTGTTCACCGCAAAGCGGACAGGTCAATTTGGACATAATCGTTTTACTGGAGATCATAAGCGTTTCAATTCCGGGCTAAACCATAGGCTTGGGGCTAAGTGTCGGAAGGAAACTCTACGGATTTTTGCGGTTCAGGTGCATGACCAGCGAGTTAGTGACAGACCATTACGCCTGTGACTGTACCTGTGACGGCACCTGTGAATAGAAATAGAGGATAAAGCAAAACGCCCCCGAATGGAGGCGTTTATCAGGCATTCAAACAGTCTCTGAAAGACTGGTGATACCCGTCTTAGAGCTGAGGACCCGCCGCCAGCAATGCCTTACCGGCATCGTTGTCGGTGTACTGTGCAAAGTTGCCTACGAACAGCTCAGCCAGGTTCCTGGCACGAGTATTCCACTCGTCTGCAGAACCCCAGGTGTTGCGTGGATCCAGAATGCTGGCATCTTCCACACCAGGAACGGCCACAGGCATTTCCAGGTTGAAGTAAGGCAGGGTAATGGTTTCGGCTTCATCAATAGAACCATTGAGAATGCCATCAATAATGGCACGGGTAGCCTTGATGGAAATCCGTTTGCCAGTACCGTTCCAACCAGTGTTAACCAGGTAAGCAGTCGCACCGGAATCCTGCATGCGCTTCACCAGAATCTCAGCGTACCTGGTTGGATGCAGGCTCAGGAAAGCAGCACCAAACGCAGCAGAGAAGGTTGGTGTCGGCTCAGTAATACCACGCTCGGTACCCGCCAGCTTGGAGGTGTAGCCAGACAGGAAGTGGTACTGAGTCTGCTCAGGGGTCAACTTGGACACAGGAGGCAGAACACCGAAAGCATCTGCAGCCAGGAAGATAACCTTGGTCGCATGGCCAGCCTTGGATACAGGCTTAACGATGTTGTCGATATGATGAATCGGGTAGGAGACACGAGTGTTCTCGGTCAGGCTGTTATCATCAAAAGCAACGCTGTTATCGTCACGAACAACCACGTTTTCCAGCAGAGCATCACGACGGATCGCGTTGTAGATGTCTGGCTCGGCTTCTTTGCTCAGGTTGATGGTCTTGGCGTAGCAGCCACCTTCAAAGTTGAAGATACCGTCGTCATCCCAGCCGTGCTCGTCATCACCGATCAGTTCACGCTTAGGGTCGGTGGAGAGAGTGGTCTTACCTGTGCCGGACAGACCGAAGAAGATAGCAACATCTTCGTCCGTACCTACGTTGGCAGAGCAGTGCATGGAAGCAATGCCTTTCAGGGGCAGCAGGTAGTTCATGATGGAGAACAGACCTTTCTTCATCTCACCGCCGTACCAGGTACCACCAATCAGCTGAACACGTTCAGTCAGGTTGAAGGCAACAAAGTTTTCGGAGTTGAGACCCATCTCTTCCCAGTTAGGGTTAGTGCACCTGGCACCGTTCATCACCACGAAATCAGCTTCAAAAACTTCGAGTTCTTCAGCCGTTGGGCGAATAAACATATTGGTCACGAAGTGCGCCTGCCAGGCAACTTCGGTAATAAAACGGACAGACAGACGGGTGTCTGGGTTAGCGCCACAGAAGGCATCTACCACAAACAGTTTTTTACCGGTCAGCTGAGTTGTTACCAGGCCTTTGAGCTTGTCCCAGTTGTCTTTGGACAGAGGCTTGTTATCGTTCTTGCCCTGATCAGACCACCAGACAGTATCTGCCGTGGTGTCGTCTTTTACGATGTATTTGTCTTTTGGAGAACGGCCGGTAAATATGCCGGTATTCACAGCTACAGCGCCCAGATCCGTAACGCGGCCCTGTTCATAGCCTTCCAGCCCGGCCCGGGTCTCTTCTTCAAACAGTACATCATACGACGGATTTCTTACTACGTCCGCCGCACTGTTTATCCCGCAGGTTGACAGGTCCAACATGGTCTTCTGTGCACTCACTTATTGTTCTCCTGATCCATAAACAGGCCACACGCACGGCACGTATAGCACCTTGCCATGGATAATCCCTTTCGAGGAAATAAAGAACAGGTGCTGAAAGCTTGCTCTGTATTGACCTGTTCACTCCGGTGCGTTTTTACCTTATAAGGCCGAAAAAATCCAGACACCATGCCCCCTTTGTGCCCCGATGTCACTGTTTTTGACAAATGGAAACAGCAACACAATGAGCGCCATGGGAGAGCCGAAATATGACCGATGGTGCATAAAGTTGTCTCGCTTTGCTGAAATAAAGAGCAGACCTTTCGCTAATACCCCGAGGGTCAGACCAGGCAGCCCTCTCACCGATAATGATTTCTCCATTCACGCTGAGCAAGGATACCGCATCACAGGTAACAAATGGCACATCATGAATACGTGCAAAGTCGTTATAGGCAGGGTCAAAGGACTTAATATGTATACTTGTGACCAGGTCGACCTCTGCCATTTTAATAGAAAGTTCATCCAACCGTTGCATAACACCCTGCCCAATCACCTCTAACGGTGTACCACGAATACTTCCGACACCAATAACAAAGCGGGATGAACGCTGCCGACATACACGTCGGTCATCGTATTGCCCCGGGATATACACAGATTGTTTCGATAGAAAATAATTCTTGTTGTTGATCAGAGGGTACATGATGGAAAGCAGTCTTATCGGTCGCTGGTCTAGGAAGCAGCATAGTCGAGTTACTACTGTTTAGGATGGTGAAGCATTGCTCCCGGTATAGGCTGGAATGGTGACTGCATTCCTCGGCCCTGTTCGTGCCCCAGAGAGTACAGAGAGGGTGGAAAAAGCTCCACTGCTGATGATACGACAGGAACCGGAGATAAACGCAGCGACGATGCATCCCTGGGGTTATACAGCCATGGACTAGTTCCATAAGGCGTGCTCATACTCGAACCTGCAATCCTATCACTGATGGCAGATGAAGTCGTCCCGTTGAAACCCAGCTGAACAGGCTCAGGGGTATGCCTCAATGCTGGCACCTGATTCGCTACAGATACAGGCACCCGAACATTAGTCAGTGGCTTTGTGATGGTGGGGGCTCTTGCAGGAACAGGTGCTGCAAGTGCTTCTGTTAATGCTGCTGGATAGATAAAGGGGGGCGGCTCTGCTGATTGATGCTTAACCGCTCTGGAAGAATGTTTCTGGATAATAAAACTATCCACATGCCAAAGAGTATTATCCCCCTGTCCCTGACGCTGAAGCCAAATCCACGATATTTTGTTGCTCTTTTTTTTGATTTTCGACACTACTTCGCTTCTTGGTACAGGCTTATACAGGGCGGCCCACAGCCCAGCCCATAACCGATACCCCTGCAACAGGTACAAGGTGAACGGTGTAGAAACATCCTCAATATAAATATCCAGATCGTATGTCAGCACCAGGCTTTGCAGCAGCGCTTCTTCAACAAGGACATTGCGCAAAGCATCTGTTTGGGGTGATTTTGCAGTACTTACTACGGTTTTCTGAAGATATAACGGATCAACCAACCTCATAATATCAGCCGAATCTTTTGGGCTGATTCCATTAATTGATGGTGCATCTTCTGAAGTTGGAACTTCTCCTCGTTTCGAAAGCTCAGGCCAGACTCCCCCCAGTGCATCGTTAAGTGGTTTACCCTGAACAGTCTCTGAACGCCGAACGATTTGAGAAGCAGTCCTACTAATTCTGCCCGTTGAATCTCCCCCTATACCCGCCTTCGGCGTCTTTTGGATAAAACTGACAACTTTCGCAGAACTCTGCCTATAGGAGCCCCTCTGCCAGATAACCTGCAAATTAGAAGGGTTCAGATCTTTAACAGCAAACAGGCCTTTGGTCAGAAGTACGCCCTGCCCTCTTGTAATAATCCCGGGTGACGCATAATTGTTGAGTTCCTTAGCTAATTTTATCAAGGGCCAGTGAGGAGGGACCAAGGTTGACCCTCTAAGGTTCTCAGGCCAGGGGCGTTGCATTTTGGAACGACTGCCAAAGCTACCCGCTTGACTGCGTTGGCCATTCACTCCGGATACTTCAACAGGTCTTTTTAGAGTCCCCCGGGGTGTGCTCTGCCTTAAAGGAATTCCGGAAGGAGATGCAAGCTGGCCTGCTATAAACCCAGAATGGTAGTACTGGTGCATGTCTGGAGTGAGTAGCACTGCGGGAGGATGAGTGAATATGACAGGGGACCTTTTAGAAGAGTTACGGCCCGATAGGAGTTCATTGCCTGCTTCACTCCCGTCACTTGCTTCGCTTTCTTCACGCTCTACCTTCACAGGCTGCACCCTTTGTGCATCGGTTTTTGGTTTCAGGAAAGCTTGGGGAACCTCATTTTTATAGTGCCCCTGACTGCGCGTGTATGTATGCACTATGCCCCGGAAAATACCCACGGCACCATCAGCGGTTAAAGTTTTGCTTCTGGCACTGTCAGCATAATGAGCAAGAGGTCCGGAGAAGAGTTTCCGCCCCCAGGCCATTATCGCTTTCTCATCTGCAGAGGCCGACAGAGCCTGACTGTTTTCACTGCGCTCCAATTCCGTCATCTGACCTATAAAGTCTATAAAGTCCAGACCAAGGCGGAGGATCATGTTCTTCTCTGTTCTTGCCAGCCAGTAGTTAATGGCCTGTTCCAGATTAATATCATCAGCGCCGGGCAAGAAGCGAACTGCGGCCGAAATTTTAATATTAGCGACGACCTTTTCTATCAGTTTGTATTTATACCCATCCTTCTTAGCGACCAGTATGTCGCGTGTCGTAAAGTAGCTGTCATCCTGAAAAATCAGATCAATAGCACTGGCCGCCAGTTTCTTCAGCATGTTTACTGGTTTGGAGTAGTCCGCATATTTCTTCTTATAGCTACCAACCATTCCATCTACGACGAGTTCATCGACACCATCATCAGATTGATAATGCTTGTCATAGGTTTCAAAGTGGGTATGGCCGTTACTGTCTGTAGGAGACTTATTGAACAGTAGAAGGTGTGCAGGAAAGAGGTCAAAATACCTGAGTACCAAATCACCCGAAACAGGATCCCTTTCGATGCTGTAATTGGGATATTTAGCATCAAGGAACCCTTCCATGTTTTTCTGGAAACCAGTGCCATCAATGTTTTCGCCCTGGTTCTTCTGATTGATATCATCCAGTGCTTTAACACTCTCAATAATCCTGAGAGTCACATCAGAGAGGAATACATCAACATTCATCCTCTTACCAAGCACTTCAATGGTATCGTCATCGCCCCCAGTAGCACCCGGACTGGAAGAGCGCTCATCATCAGGATATTCTGGTGATGGCAGACGAGCATTTCCTAAGTTTTTTAGCTCTTGCCTCTGTTTTTCAGCGCTGATTATCCGTTCAAAATAAGTTTCCAGCAGGTACTCTTTTTTCAGGAATGGCTGGGCAATCAAGACGGTATTGTGGTCAGACCTCCAGAAATTAACATCCAGTATCTGAACATTATTCTCATCAAAAAAACGTACCTGGGCTAACTGGTGGAAGTGGAACAGCATTGCTGTACTGGTATCGCTAAAAAAGATCCGGCGAAAAGCCAGATTGGGTAACACCTGGTTCAATTTTTGAATGGAGGGGTTATCACCTCCGGTTTTAAAGTGTTTAAAGTTAATCACCACAGTACTGGTTCCTACACCAACAACCTCTGCATCAACTTCATGCCCCATGTAATTGAAATGCATGATGTCATGGGTCTGGTACATATCAGCTTTGTATTGGTGGGAATCCTCTATATGTTTCAGAAATTCAAGGACCTCAAGATTGGCTGATGGCGCACCCTCTACCGGCTCGCCCTCCTCATAACCGAGAACCATACGAGTAAAATCCGGAACATCATCAACACGGTCATAGCCACAGCACAACAGGTAATGCTCAGGAGTATGGATCTCTACTGTGTAGGTGAATACCTTGCACATCATCGCCCGCTGCTCCCCCGCCACTTTCACGCCACTCTTAAACGGTGGAGATTGCGTGATATCAGCTCCGCGCTTAACGCGCTTTAACCAAAAAAAGCCCTCGGCAATATCTTCACCGGGCCAGGGGCTGGGAGCATCAGTTTCTAATGAGTCATTTAGTGAAAAACCGGGAATATCTACTCTGGCAATTTTTATTGATGGAGGGTTATTCGGTGCTGAAGAAAAAAAAACTGGTTTGGGACTTTGGCTGCCATCTAAACTTGGAGAAAGAGGCACAGGTGAGATAAGAGCAGGAGAGATTGGCGACGTTTCCCCGAATAAGGCTGAAGACCTGGTATTTTTTGACAGCCCTGAGAGTCCTGAAAACAGTGTCACCGGGGTCGGTGCGGGTCTGTCGTTAGGATCCGGATCAACGATGTACCGAAACTCAAGCCCATCATCAGAAATGCTGCCACTTCTGCCTAAAGTGCCGCTTAAGGAAACAGGAACCGCATCAGAATGAGGGGAATAACGTCTGGCTTTTAAGCGCAACCAGTCGGAAACTTTGCCATGGGCTCGCTGATACTCTTTGGTGAGTGTAATAAGCTGCTGGTGATCTTTCACCATGGCGTTTACACATTGGGTGACACCAATTTCACGAGCCAAAGCCCCATCAGTCCACAGCATGCAGGCCGCCACTCCCAGAACAATTCCCAGAAGTGATACCACATGATGTCGAAACGTTACCTTAACCCTCAACCCACACCTGTTTACACGCATCAATGAATACGCATCCCTGTTACCAAGCCGTCAGCGACTCAAGCCTGTTGATCAACCCCGGCTTTTAGCTGGAACCAGAGTAGGGGATATTCCTGCTTTGTACAGACGATTAATTGTCAATGCGCTTCGAGAGGATCTATATTTCCAGCCCCCTTCTTTCCCATGTCCAAAGTGTTCAGGCCTGCACTTACTCAACAAGGTAAATAACAATGTCCAATACGAGCAGCTCACTGGTTGTTGATCTCGCAATGGGACTCACCGCAGGTGTTCTGATTCCTCTTGGACAGCCCCCTTTAGGGGTGTGGATTTTCACCTGTATGGGGCTACTGCTGACCTTTTATCGTTTACAGCTGGTGAATGGATACCGGGCCTTCATCACTTCTCTGGGGTTGGCCTGTGGATACCTTGTCTCCGGGCAGATCTGGATTTACTGCAGCCAGTACATCCTTATGGATATATCCCTTCAAGACAAGCTACTGGCAGCACTTATGATGTTTGTTTACCCAATTACACTCCTGACACTGATTTTCAGCATCTACCCGAAAACCCTACGAATACTGAACCTTCACACCTTTTCAACTTATAGCAGCTTACTCTTCGGCTGCGCCTGGATGCTGTTTGAAGTTCTTTACGCCTTGAACCCTGACAGCCTCCCCCTGTTATTAAGCGGGTATACCGCTCTCAAACTGCCACTGACGACGCTGCTCCCACTGCTGGGTATTTTTGGTTCCGGATTGTTTTTAGCGCTGTTTATGGCTCTGCTTGGCTGTATTGCATTCCACCTTAAGCAACGACAGTACCTGCCTTTGAGGTGGGTACTTCCTGCCTTGCTTCTGGTTTTAGGGCTGCCTGTCTTTCTGGCGCGTTTCCAGTGGACATGGCCCCATGACACCCGCCCTTTCCATTATGTGATGCAGATTCAGCTCAATGCCGACTCGCCTGATAACTTTCATGCCGATCTGCTGGATCCTCAGCCACGGGTTGTCATTCTGGGAGGCATTGAAAGCCAGATTGAACGGCCTAACCTGTACAACCGCCTTCAATACATGAACACCCACAAAAACATCGCCTATCTCTCTCTTTTTCCTCAAATGGGAGAGAACTGCCCGGATATCTTCTGCAGTTTTGGGGAAGGTGAAGGCTGCATAGAAGAACGCCGCCCCTTTACTTACAACTTTAAAGGGGTCAAAAGATTTCAAGCGGCAGGCTCACTTCCCGCCTGCAAAAGCGACCTGCCTATGATGAAGATAAACACCTCTATGCGTTCTCCTGCTGTAGATACCTATCGGGTTCTGGTACTCAGCAAACTTGCTGATGCCCTGCCCTTTTTAGTGGCAGAATCTATCACTGGTTCCGAGCTGATAGTTGCCTACGACACCAACGCAGAAGGTCAGGTCATTCGGGATAGATTATTAAATGCAGACAGAGCCCGGGCACGGGAAACAGGTCGCCCTGTTTTGCGCTACAGCAACATGGGAACCTCAGCAGAGATCAACTACATGGGAGAGGTTGAAACACGATTTCTACCAGAGCAGGAGCTCGTCACTGGTACTCTTCAGCCAATGACTGGACGGACTCCCTTTGTGCAACTGGGAATACTGGCACCGATTGGAGCCATTCTTATGATTCTGGTTTTTTTCGTTTATCGCCGCCTTCTCCAGACCTTGTAGAAACAAACTCTGCAGATATTATCTCTTTATCCTGTTGGCGTTTATTGTCTGCCTCCTGACAAATGGTCTCCAGCGTATCGAAAGAGAAAGTACTGCATAGTTCTTCCAACCTATGGACAAATCCCTGACAAGCCGGATGATTTTGCAGCTCCCGGGTAATGGCTTTAACCCGATCAATATCACCAACGTCTGCGGCTTCGCGCAAAGCCTCGATCATGGGATCAATTTCTAATGCAGATACGGGCAGCTCTTCCAGATTTGTCGATTCAGAGGATCGTCCATCAGTCGTGCTGCCAACACCGCTACCCGCAAGCCGTTGAAAATGCACGTGCAGGATTTTTTCGATTTTCAGGAACAGTTCATCAACCCGAAAGGGCTTACCGACATAATCATCGAAGCCTGCTTTCTTAAAGCGCTCCTGCTGCATGGGCTCAACACTGGCTGTCACAGCAATGACAGGGACATGGTTATTATTGCGTCTCAGCTGGCGCACGGCATCTGTACCATTCATGACAGGCATTCGAATATCCATCAATATCAGGTCAGGTTGTCGCGTCTGAATGCTGTTGAGGGCATCCCGACCGTTCACAGCTTCCTTGGTTTCAAAACCAGCACTGGCCAGAAGACGAACCAGAAGCTCTCTATTTATACGACTATCATCCACAATCAAAACACTAATATTATGCCCCTGTGGTATCTGCAGAGCACAGGCATCCAGACTGTTGGCACTGGCTTCCAGGTCTTCATTTAAAACAGCCCGACGTAAAGGAAGTGAAAAATAGAACCGGCTGCCACAGCCCGGAGCACTGGAGACTTTCAGCGCCCCCCCGAGTGCCGATACCAGCCGCTGGCAAATGGCCAGTCCAAGTCCGGTTCCTCCAGGGTGACCCTGAAAATCCACCTGATGAAAGGGTGAAAAAATTTTATCCTGGTCATCAACCTCGATACCAACACCGGTATCGCTGACGATATAAACTATGCGTTCACCGTCTTGCATAACCTTCAGTTGCACCTGCCCGTTATCGGTAAACTTGATGGCATTCCCCAAAAGGTTTATCAGAATCTGACGCAGTTTGGTGGCATCCATCAAAATAACAGAAGGCAGGTTCTCATCCACACTCAGCTCAAACTTCAGGCCTTTACGGTCTGACCGCGGCCGAAGAATATGGCAGGCCTTATCAAGTACCGGTCTTAACCGCACAGGCTGAAACTGCACCTGGGCCCCTGTACTTTCAATCTTGGTGAGATCCAACACATCGTTAATCAGCACCAGCAAATGCTTACCGCAGTCCTCAACAGTTTCCAGGCTCTCTCGCTGGCCAGGTTGCAGCTTCTCCAGACGCAGTAACAACTGCACATGACCAAGAATACCGTTGAGTGGTGTGCGCAGCTCATGGCTCATATTGGAGAGAAACTGACTCTTGGCCATATCAGCAGCACGGGCTTTGTCCCGAGCTTGTCGTAAGTCCCGCTCAATATGTTTGCGGTCGGTTATATCCCGAATCGCAATCATAATCAGGGTGCCATCATCAGTTTCGAGAGGATTAGACGTTAATTCCGCAGGAAAAATGCTCGCGTCCTGTCGCCGACAAATTGTCTCAAAGCCCTGCTGTAACGAACCTTGCTGTAAACCCTCCCCTCCTATACCTGAAGGTCTGGATAACAGCATGCCAGTGTGTTTTTTATTCAACATGGAAAGCGGGCTGCCAACCAGATCCTGCCGCCGGTATCCAAACATGTCTTCGGCCCGGGCATTCACCAGAATAATATTTTCATCAGGATCTGTAATCACGATGGCATCCGGTGCAGCCTCCAGCAGTCCCCGGAATTTTTTATTATCACTCACCAATTGGGTGACATCGTGCCCCATGCCCTCAACACCGCTGACACGCCCACCCGGTTCGACCACCGGCACATTAATAATTTCAATTGTACGAAAGCCACCTCCTTTATGGGGCAGCTCTACCTGTATGGCATCTTCCTGCTGTCCGCCTTTTAAAATATCCCGAATAACAGGCCTGATAAGTCGGTGACTTTGGGAGCCAGTAAAGAATGTAAAAAGCTGTGACAAGAGATCTTCCGGCGTGAACCCAAGAATATGACTCACGGAGGGGCTGATATAATTAATCCGCCCTTGATCATCAAGCATGTAATAGAAGTAACGCCCCCGCAGTCGGGAAGCCATATGGCTGATATTACTGGCTCGCAAATCCTTCAGTGCATCATCACGTTCGGACAACCGTTGTGCCATGGCTGAAATACTACGAGCGAGTCGTCCGGTTTCATCTTTTGAATCATGCTGGACAGGTAACTCCCAATGACCGTCCCCCAAACCATCAACAGCCAGGGCCAATCGGACTAGAGGACGAGTGATAAAACCTGATACCTTCAATACCCCTGCACTTATCAGCAACAGTGCCAGCAACAGCAACCCCGCACTGTACAGTGCCGACTGGCGGGCCTCTCCGAGGGCATAGGTTTCTCGAATATGAGTCAGAAGCATCCACCCGGCTTGCGGCACCGGGCTGGCAAAATACCAGGTAGGCCAATCCCTGAAGAACACCGTTTCAAGCCCCCGCCGGCCTTCTTTAATTGGACCATTTACCAGGTGGCGTAAAGAATCCGAATTCAAACGGCTCGCTGTGGCAGCCAGTGACATATCAGGCCGGGTGGAGCGCATATCCGAGTGAATAAAATAACTACTGCGATCAACAATAACGAAGCGAAGTTGACGGGGGTTATCTTTTTGCAAAAGCTCTAGAAAACTCTGCACCTTCACCGAGAAATACAGGTTCTGCATTCTCGGCACTTGATAGGTGACAATGCTTTCACCGCTCAACGGACATCGAAACGGACGACTCCACCCCCAGGAATTTCCTTTCGTCGGCGGCAAAGCGGTACCGGGCCAATTATTTTCGTCCAGCCCTTTATCGTTATAGGAGAAAACTGTACCCGCCCCGGGTGTTCCAACAAGCACCGAGTGAATAGCTTTATCGTGACTCAGGGTACTGCCAATTAATTCCCGTGTTTCGCTATCAACCTGAACACCGGAGAGATCTGCCGCAATGCCTCGACCAGGAAGATCAAAAGGAGTTAACTGTTCAATATTCTGGGAGAGGGTTTCGCCAATCGCTTCCAGGAAACGGAGGTGATTATTCAGCAACCCGGCAAAGTGTCCGGCCTGCTGCTCCATAAACTCCTCCACTCCCGTTCGCGAAACGCGCAGATTCTCGAGAATATGAAGAGCAAAGATTGTGCTGTAGATAAGGGTAATTGGAACTATGGCAAATAGAACGATTTTGTTGCGGATCGATGACCACATGAAGCCCCACCTGCAAGAACGCAAACCAATCTATTGCACGCTGTCTTCCCTGCCCTGTTTCGCTTTCTGTGGCACGCTGCTGTACGTGCTCTATCAACATCCTTAATGTGCTGCCAGAGAGATTAGTCGAGAGGTTTGCAACCCGCAAAGAGATAGGGATGCACTTTTGATATCGTGGAGGCGCTATTAAATTCATTCAAACAAAAGGCCCGCATAAGCGAGCCTTTTGTGTAGCTGACATCAGTATTCATTCAACCGGTTATACGGTTTCATCAATGCTCTTTTAAAGTCCTGCCCTAGAACGGGATGTCATCATCGAAGTCATCAAAACCGGCTGCTGCAGGTGCAGGCTGCTGTGCCTGTTGCTGCTGAGCAGGTGCCTGACGCTGACCATAGCCACCACCCTGCTGCCCTTGTGGAGCGGCCTGGTTTTGGTTCTGGTTAAAGTTCTGGTTCTGGCTCTGACCGTAACCCTGATTCTGCTGAGGAGCCTGACTCTGTTGAGGAGCCTGATTCTGCTGAGGAGCCTGATTCTGCTGAGGAGCCTGACTCTGTTGAGGAGCCTGACTCTGCTGAGGAGCCTGACTCTGTTGAGGAGCAGGTGCCTGAGTAGCACGCTGTTGAGGTGCGTTACCATAACCCTGTTGAGGGGCTGAAGCCTGCTGCTGAGGTGCAGACTGACGTGACTGCTGTTGGCCATAGCCACCACCAGCGTTGCCGCCACCCATGCCTGCACCACCGTCTTGCTGACGGGAGTCCAGCATCTGCATCTGACCATCAAAACCATCTACAACAACTTCAGTAGTGTAACGGTCGTTACCCGACTGATCCTGCCATTTGCGGGTCTGCAACTTGCCTTCAATGTACACCTTGGAACCTTTACGCAGGTACTGACCAGCAATGTCTGCCAGCTTGCCGAAAATAGCAACACGGTGCCATTCGGTACGTTCCTGCTTCTGATTGGTGTTCTTGTCGATCCAGGACTCACCGGTCGCAATGCTCAGATTGGCAACAGCACTGCCATTCGGGGTGTAGCGAACCTCCGGGTCCCCACCAAGATTACCCACCAGTATGACCTTATTGATACCACTGCGAGCCATTGCTTTCTCCCATATTCAGTTAACTCGTTTAAAAAGCTCTTCTCCCTGTAGGAAGAGCCCGGAATCAGTCTGTACATGACTGACCCTTACCAGTCCCCATACTGGCGTAAATGCTGTTCATCAAGCTGCTTACTATCGACTTTCAGATAAGCTGTCTGTTCTTCGGCGATCAAGGAAACTTCCTTGACGCCTGCCACTGTAGCAAGACGATCTCTTACCCGGTCGACCTCTGCAGGCACCACCGGAAAAAGGTCCAGTACAATACTGCGGACATAAGGGGGATTCTTCATGGTAACAGACAATAACCACCAGAGGGCAGTCGCAATTCCCACCAGAACAAAGATACCCGTCTCACCGGCCTGTTGATACACATAACCGGACACTGCACCACCCAGACCTGCACCCAGGAACTGGAATGTAGAGAAAGCGCCCATAGCCGTTCCCCGATTACCTGCCGGTGCAATACGACTCACCAGTGAAGGCATTGTAGCTTCCAGATAATTAAAGGCCATAAAGAACAACAACACACTGACAACAAGCCAGGTCAGACTACCCTGACTTTGCCAGGCCAAAGCCTGAGCTGCCAGCAGCAAAACAATAGCACCTGCCATCACTTGTTTAATGAGCTTTTTCTTCTCACCAATAATGATGAAAGGCACCATGGCGATAAACGAAACCACCATAGATACCAGGTACACCCACCAATGATCTTCACGGGGCAGGCCCGCCAGGTTTTGCAGGGCTATCGGCAAATGAATAAACAGTGCCATCAATACAAAATGCAGAACAAACACACCAAAGTTCAGGCGCAGTAACTGCTTATGCTGAATCACGGTTTTGATTTGTGAAACGGCCGTCACGGTTTCCCGATTCGCTTTCTGCCGCACAGGTGTCGGCACACCCCAGATAATCAGTGCTATAGCGAAAACCGCCATAACCGCAGAAATAGTGAAGAGTCCGGAGAGACCCCAGCCTTCCACCAGCAGAGGTCCAAGCACCATGGCAACACAGAAAGAGATGCCTATAGACATGCCCACCATAGCCATAGATCGGGTGCGGTTTTCTTCCCGGGTTAAATCAGCCAGAAGTGCAGTGATAGCCGCAGCAATGGCTCCTGCACCCTGCAGGAAGCGACCAGCAATAATGCCTTCGATAGTTTCACTGTTCGCCGCCAGCATGCTGCCCGCTGCAAACACAATCAAACCACCAATAATCACGGGCTTTCGACCAATACGGTCGGAGAGCAAACCTGCGGGAATCTGTAACAGAGACTGGCTTAAACCATAAGCGCCAATCGCCAGACCAATCAGTGCAGGGGTACTACCCTGAATCTGATCTGAATAGACAGACAGAACCGGCAGTAACATAAACAGCCCCAACATGCGCAGGGCAAAGACAAGAGACAGCGAAGACGCTGCCCTGAGTTCTAATGAATTCATTATAACGTCATTTTAATTCTGGCCACTCCAATAGCCGCAATCATAACAGTGCCAAGGAAAAGCAACACCTATCAAATGGAACTGAGAATTATTTTGTTCCTTTTTGAGCTTTTCACCACAAATCTCAAATCCACCTTAAATCACAAAGGCAGCGGATGCTTCCCGATGAGAACTGTTTTACAATCGACCGGTTCTCAGTGGGAGTTATTTTGTGGATTCCATCACCGTACGCGGCGCACGCACCCATAATCTCAAGAATATCGACATTGATCTCCCCCGAGACAAGTTGATTGTGATTACCGGTCTTTCCGGTTCGGGTAAATCATCACTGGCTTTTGATACGCTCTATGCCGAAGGCCAACGCCGTTATGTGGAGTCCCTGTCGGCCTATGCCCGCCAGTTCCTTTCCATGATGGAAAAGCCCGATGTAGACCATATTGAAGGTCTCTCTCCGGCTATCTCCATCGAGCAGAAGTCCACCAGCCATAACCCCCGCTCGACAGTCGGTACCATTACCGAAATTTACGACTACCTTCGTCTGTTATATGCACGAGTGGGAACGCCCCAGTGCCCCAGGCACCATCACCCGCTGGAAGCACAAACTGTCAGCCAGATGGTAGATAAGGTAGTCGAATTACCGGAAGGTGCCAAAATCATGGTGCTGGCACCCGTCGTTCGAGCCCGTAAAGGAGAGCACCTGCATGTGTTCAGCGAACTCAAGAGTCAGGGTTTTATCCGCGCCCGCATCAACGGTATTGTCACCGACCTTGATACGGCTCCTGCTCTGGAGAAGAACAAAAAGCACACCATTGAAGTCGTCGTAGACCGTTTGAAAGTACGGGACGACCTGCAACTACGACTGGCCGAGTCTTTTGAGACAGCCCTGAACCTTGCCGATGGCCTCGCGTCTGTCTGCTTTATGGACGACACCGACCAGGAAGACATAGTGTTTTCCGCCCGTTTCGCCTGCCCGGAGTGTGGTTACAGCATTAATGAGCTGGAACCTCGCCTGTTCTCCTTCAACAACCCCGCTGGCGCCTGTCCGGGCTGTGATGGACTGGGTGTAAAACAGTTCTTTGACCCGGACCGCATTATCCACAACCCGGAGTTCACTCTGGCAGAGGGTGCTATTCGCGGCTGGGACAGACGCAGTGTGTATTACTTCCATATGTTGAAGTCACTGGCGGCCCACTGTGGGTTTTCCATTGATACACCTTTTGATGATCTTTCTGCGGAACATCAACAGATCATCCTTCATGGCTCCGGTGATGAGATGATCGACTTCAGCTACATCAACGACCGTGGTGACATCTATAAAAAGCGCCACCGCTTCGAAGGCATTATCCCCAACTTTGAGCGCCGCTTTAAAGACACAGAATCCCAGTCTGTACGGGAAGAGCTGAGCAAATATCTGGCAACCCAGAACTGCCCCAAATGCAAAGGCACACGTCTGCGGGAAGAGTCTCGTAATGTCTTTATTGAAGACACAGCCCTGCCTGCCATCACCAGTCTCCCTGTAGAGGGGGCGCTGAATCACTTCAGCGCCTTGCAGCTCACTGGCCAGAAAGGTGAAATTGCCGAGAAGATTCTTAAAGAGATTCAGGACCGTCTGACCTTCCTGAACAACGTCGGCCTGAACTATCTCACCCTCGACCGCAGTGCTGATACCCTCTCCGGTGGTGAAGCCCAGCGTATTCGCCTGGCCAGCCAGATTGGTGCGGGACTTGTGGGTGTCATGTACATCCTCGACGAACCATCGATTGGCCTGCACCAGCGGGATAACGACCGCCTGCTGCAAACCCTCACCCGCCTTCGAGATCTTGGAAACACAGTCATTGTCGTAGAACACGATGAAGACGCTATTCGCATGGCCGACCATGTGGTTGATATCGGCCCGGGCGCCGGCGTTCACGGTGGACAAATTATTGCCAGCGGAACACCTGCCGAAATCATGGCGGACGAAAACTCCATTACTGGCCAGTATCTATCAGGCAAACGTCGTATAGATATTCCCGAGAAACGCATCCCTGTAAACAATGAGCATCTACTGACGCTGTCTGGCTGTACTGGCAACAACCTGAAAAATGTCACCCTGACAGTACCTCTTGGTCTGCTGACCTGTGTAACCGGTGTATCCGGCTCAGGTAAGTCCACCCTGGTAAACGGTACGCTTTACCCGATTCTTGGGGAGAAGCTGAACGG
Source organism: Sansalvadorimonas sp. (assembly GCA_965221135.1). GTDB lineage: Bacteria > Pseudomonadota > Gammaproteobacteria > Pseudomonadales > Endozoicomonadaceae > Sansalvadorimonas. The sequence continues at coordinate 423,282 of CBDCRZ010000100.1, read as the reverse complement.
TGCAACAACCCTCACCTCTGCCCCATGGAAAGACCTGAAAGGTATTGAGCAGGTCGATAAAGTCATTGATATTGACCAGAGTCCTATCGGCCGTACACCTCGCTCCAACCCGGCTACCTATACCGGCATTTTCACTCCTATACGTGAACTCTTTGCCGGCACACAGGAAGCCCGCTCCCGTGGTTATAAACCCGGGCGTTTCAGCTTTAACGTGAAAGGGGGACGCTGCGAAGCCTGTCAGGGCGATGGTGTGATAAAGGTTGAGATGCACTTCCTGCCGGATATCTACGTGCCCTGCGACGTCTGTAAGGGCAAGCGTTATAACCGGGAAACCCTGGAAGTGAAGTACAAGGGCAAAGGCATTGATGAAGTGCTGGATATGACCGTTGAAGAGGCACTGCCTTTCTTCGAGGCTATTCCTGCCCTGAGGCGTAAGCTGGAAACCCTGATGGATGTAGGCCTGTCGTATATTCATCTGGGACAGAACGCCACAACCCTTTCTGGCGGTGAAGCACAACGGGTGAAGCTGGCCAAAGAACTCTCCAAGCGGGATACCGGCCAGACCTTCTACATTCTGGATGAACCCACCACCGGCCTGCACTTTGAAGACATTCAGTTACTGCTGAAAGTTCTTCATCGTCTGCGCGACCACGGCAATACCGTATTGGTGATTGAGCACAACCTCGACGTAATCAAAACCGCTGACTGGATTGTCGATCTGGGGCCAGAAGGTGGTAATGGCGGCGGACAGATTATTGCCACAGGTACACCGGAAGAAGTTGCCGCGATAGAAGGCTCTCATACCGGCCACTTCCTTAAACCTGTTCTGGCGCATTAAGAAAGCCTGCTCATACAGCAAATATTACCCGGCAACCTTAATTCTGGCTGCCGGGTCAGTTTTTTTAACACATATTTTGGGTTTACTTCTTTGAGCCTGACTGAGAAACCAGCTTGACTGATTGCAGCAATTCCTCAAACAGATGATCTGATGGCTTTAGAGCTACCACCGCAGGCTGACCAGGATTGTGCTTGATCACTTTTCTGGTTAAGGGCTCAAGCAAAGTACCATCTTTCTGGCGGAACCCATTTTTCAAATGGCTCTCGGCGCAGCCAGGGCAGTATCTATGCCCTGACGTATCCTCGTTATCTCTCAGACGGAACTCTACCGACCCTCGAGGTAAGATGTCTGTACAAACAGCACACACAAACAAGGAGGCCAAGGAAGAAGAATCAACAGAAGGGCTCATCAGCGGTGCCGATGGCAGCACCTCACTTTTTCCTGAACTGTATTCAGAGCTCGGCAGTTGCCAGGTTAAATCGCCGGGGTTAGCGGGCGGCATATACCCTCCACCATAGCCACCTGCATCGTGGCTACCATAGGGAACCCCCTGAATACCTGATTTCATATGGGAATCTTTCATCTGACGTAGTTGATAAGCCACTGCCTCAATATCTAGTGAAGCGGGGTTATCCATCAGGTTTATGGCCAGATTATTAAGCTGATGATCAGGGTGACCATCAGATACACCCTGGAAACTCCCCAACCATTGCCGTGCTTTATCGAGAGATGTTGCCGGTAACTGATGCAATACCTCTGAGATCAAGACACCAAAAGCCTGCACAGTAGCCGTAGCCCCTGGCGCGTTGATTGATTGATCACTGTGCAACCGTATATGTCTGTTTTCATCGGCATCTATGACGTGCATCCACCCGAGATTTCTAGGATGACCAGCGTGGTTCACCCAAATATCCCGAATATCAAGACACTCCACCCCCCGGTTACGCTTGTCCAGCCAGGCCAACCCATCAGCAGCTTCGATCAAAACATCCAACTGATCTGATATTTTTTTTCCTTTCAGGTACTCCAGAAGCGGCTCATACTGTCCACATATATAAAACCCCACCTCCTTCTCCGTGACTTGTGCCTCCCCCTCCACGAGAGGAATAAAACCTGGCGCACCAATTCGCTGCTCTTTCAGCCAGTCCTGAAAAAGCTTCTCTACCTGAGGGTTTGCCTGAGCCCCCCCCTGTGTTCTTATCCTTAATAGTTGGTCTCTCCCCATAAACTCAATGGCATAATACGCAGAGTTTTCCGACGAAAAATCCATAAGAATCTTTGTCCCACGCACCTGTTCCATCGTGCCACACCAAGGAAACAGCTGAACATCGATAACCGGACCAGCGTCAACAAGCACCAGATTCTGCAGACTGCTACTCAGCGAAGGTGGTGGTGCTGAAGGAGGCACAGGCAATGATTTTGCTGGTGGAAAAGGAGCTGAGGGGGACAGGGGAGCGAGACTGTGACCCGATTGAGCTGAGGATTCAGAACCCTCAACCTTAGACCTGTCACGATGCAGCCACGCCTGCAGGCGCTGATAGTCATCAATCAGTTCGACGGGGGTTGGAATGATGTGAGACAGGCTGGAATTATAGTGTTTTAACTCCTTAACACGGAGCATTTTCACCCGACGCAGCTCTTCAAAAAGACCGAAGGATAATAATTGGTTTTTAGTTAACTCTTCCGTCCGTCTGATACCAATCTCGTCTTGATACATATATTTCAAGGTATTCAGATCATGACTGGAAAGCTGTCTCGCCATGGAATAAATCCTGAAACGCCCTATAAAATCGTTTTTTTCGTCTAGAAGATCGTGAGCTGTTCTAGCATCCAGTTCCGTTATGTAGGTATTCCTGTCCAATTCTTCCTGAACAGGAATAGTCCTGGAAAGGTCGACTCTCCCGGCCTCCCATAGCGCTCTCCGAAAAAGACGGAGACGTAGTTTAAGGAGCAGGCTCTGTATCTCCTCTGTATTGTGACCAACATTCTCGCAAATCGTGCTCCAGGGAATACCCGCCAGGTAAGCTGTCGTATAGAGTTCCCTTTTAGTCAGATTGGGAAAGAGATTGTTAAATAAATGCGAGCGATACTCTAACAACGGCGCAATAACCCTCTGCCCTCTTCTTTGGGCAACACCCTCCTGAATATCTTGTACTGGTTCAGATAACTGCCGGTAAAATTCGCCCAGCATACTGACGATATCTATCGGTATATCAGTCTGTGTAGATGAGGAAATACCACTCCAGTAACTTTTCAGACTCGGCCAAAAGTACTGTTCGCCATACGATTGAGTATGGGAGTTCATACCATTCACATTAAGTTGAACGTTTACCTCTGGAGCGGCATTCGCTTGCTTCGCAGGAAGCAGTTCTTCCACGACACCAACAAACATTACCCATCCGAGGCTGGCCTTCTCTTCGAGAGTCACCCCCCATAAAACAGGTAAGACCGGACTACTGGAAACAAAAGCATCTTTTGAATAAATCAGCAGCGCATTGTCTGATCCAGGCTCAAAGTCATAGGATTGCCAATCGGTTCCGTAAGCATGCTGACAGGAGGGAAGCATTGATGGTTTTGAATTGATGACTGTCCACAGCTCGGGACGAGGAAACTGGTTCGGCAGTAACGCTTTGAATCCGTTTACGCCTTTTCGAAAAACAAGATAATGGCCAGAATCTCGCTGACCGGGTAAAAATGCTTCATGGTTTCTGGCCAGGAAAGAGATGTCGGCCCCCTGCTTACTGAGTAAATCAATAATATCCTGCGCCATGACCCCGCGGAGATTAGCCGTAATCACCAAAGTACGATCAGGATAATCCGCCGATTGAATAAGAAGCTGTAAACGCTCATGAGTTGCAAAGCTATAGACTGGCAATAACGTACCAAGAGCCAGAACCAAAAACAGTTCAAGCCATCGGAGGCGGAGCATCCGCCTGACAAGCCTTGAGCTGATCATCAGAAGTCACCATCATGAAACCTAACAGGCGACTGTATATAGACCCTTACTCCCTCTTGGACAAACAAGGGCGAGTTGACGAGAGAGGATAAAACTGAAAATCAGCGCGGCAAAAACACCGCGCGAGAGAAACAAAGAGCTAAATTAATACTCTTTGATAGAAACAACTTCAGAGATTTTCATACCAACCGGCGTTTTTACCAGTTTGAAAATATCATAACTGGTCATAACACCAGGAATTTTGGCACCCTGGTAGCTATATTCGTACTTCACTTTTTCCTCGGCAAACACCCGCTCACCACGGTCTTCAACAGAAGTAATAGCACTGCTGGAAGTGAGTTCTTCGTAGCCAGTCATTGCATCTGACTCCTGATCTGCAGGATAAAGATACTCATTCAAATCATCAGGTGTCATTTCAAAGGTGTCATCAGGCATGCCATAGCCATATCGCATGGTAATCTTGATGTTGCCATCGGTATTAAACAGGCGCTGAAGCTCGGGCACATTCCCTTCGCCCATATAACGATAGAAATCACTGACCAGTTTCCGCGCGTTAGTATCCTCGGCATGAGCCAGGCCAGCGACATATAACATCAGAGGAAACAGGAGACTGATTTTCCAGTTAGACAAATACTTCATAACTGCTCTCATAACGTTTTTATTATTATTCATTGCACTTACAACTTTATGACAATAAAGCCGGGCTGTATAGATGCCCGGCGTGACTTGCCTAACCACGGTCTTTTATATTCAGGAAAAGTACCGGAAGATCTGACTCTGAGACACCAAACCAGCCGCAAGTTTCCAAAGCATCAGGATGGGATGTTTGCCAGTGGCGGAACTGGTCTCGACGGGACATCAAGCCAGCGGGCAGACGTGCGCTCTTGCTGCTCACTTGCTCTTTGATGAGGCCGGCGCACGCTCAATATTCTTTGACTTTTCTTTGTCATTACAATGAAAAACAACTTTCCAGAAACCCGCCCCTTAAAAAATGCGAACATCACCTATAGGTCAACTGCCAGGAATATGCCTTATGTCAAAACCTTCTGAAAATTGTGAGCTCTAACAGCCTCAGCTGCGGATGTAACGCATTGCGGGATGACAGTGATGCCCCTAAACTAGCGCGAAAATTACAGTTCATTCTTAAAGCCCTCGGCGACTTGTGTCGTGTGCAGGCGCCACATATAACCTCAACAAAAAAGGGCCGTCGATGCAGAGCAACGATCCAGTTCATTTGATCTCAACTACAGAAGAACGTCGCCCGTATAAGGTCTATACCGAGCGTAGCCTGAACAATATTGAACAGTTTCTGGCACTGCCAGAAGATATGCAGTTCGATATTCGTGTTGTAGCCAGCGTGCTGCCCTTCCGTGTTAATGAGTATGTAATCAACGAACTGATTGACTGGAACTGTGTACCGAACGACCCTGTCTTCCGCCTGATGTTCCCACAGAAAGGCATGCTTCAGCCGGAGCAGCTTGAAACCATGGCAGAACTGCATCGCAATGGCGCGACAGCAGAACAAATCAAGACTGCGGCACGAAAAATCCAGCACTCAATGAATCCGCATCCTGCTGGTCAAATGGCTTTGAACCGCCCTATGGTTAATGGCCAGATTGTCACAGGCATGCAACACAAATATCGTGAAACTGCCCTCTACTTCCCGAGCCAGGGCCAGACCTGTCACAGCTACTGCACCTTCTGCTTCCGCTGGGCACAGTTCATTGGTGATGATGATCTGAAAATTGCTGCCACTGAAGCATCCACCATGCACGCCTATTTGAAGCAGCACAAAGAAGTCACCGACATTCTCTTTACCGGTGGTGACCCGCTGGTCATGAAGACTCGCCTGCTGAAGGAATACCTGGAGCCACTGCTGGAGCCAGAGTTTGACCATATCCGAAACATCCGTATTGGCTCCAAAACCCTGACTTTCTGGCCTTATCGTTTTGTCACCGACGATGATGCAGCCGAACTGCTGGCCCTGTTCAGCAAGATCACAGCCGCTGGTAAACAGCTGGCGTTTATGGCGCACTTTGACCACTATCAGGAACTGAAAACGGATATCTGCAGGGAAGCCATCAAGCGCATTCGTGCCACCGGCACCATGATTCGCGCACAGGCTCCCCTGACACGTCACATCAACAATGATGCCGATGTATGGGTGAAGAACTGGCAAACCCAGCTGTCCCTGGGCATCGTGCCTTACTACTTCTTTGTGGCTCGTGATACTGGTGCCAAACACTACTTCGAGATCCCTCTGGCTGAAGCCTACGAGATCTACCGTGAAGCCATTAACCAGATGTCAGGACTTGGTCGCACCGTCCGTGGACCTTCCATGAGTGCTGGCCCAGGCAAGATTGAGATCACCGGTGTAGCGGAGATCAATGGCGAGAAGGTGTTCTGCCTGCGTTTTCTGCAGGGCCGAAACCCGGAATGGTGCTACCGTCCGTTCTTTGCAAGGTATGATGAAAAAGCCACATGGCTGGATCAGCTGGAACCAGCTTTTGGAGAGATAGAGTTCTTCTATGAAGAAGAGTACCGCGCCATGTTTAAAGCTGCGGACACTGACGCTGCTTGATTAAATTGTTTAACAAGGTGCCATCAGCTTTGCTGGCACCTTTACTAAACGGCTTCTCTTTGTAAAAAACCAGAGACTCAAGTCTCTATCCCCAGTAATAAAATTTCAGATAGAAAAGATAAATTTGATAATCTGACAAAGAATAAATACCGTAGAGTTTACCCCTACGACAGTGATGCAGATCACTGATACAGGCTCCTGATACAGGCTCCTGATACAGAAAAGCCCAGTGAACAATTACTAAATAATTATCCCGAAACCTGCACCTAACATCCTTGTCATTGCTCTGCCCTGCAATCTGATAGATAAAGGCACCTGGACTCTTTACAAAAGAATTTTGAAAATGGCTTACCTTTACTCTCCACCAATGAGCAAGGTCATTCGTCCCCTCCATACCCCGTTCGTTCAACCCGAACTCAAGGGCGGTATGCCGCATATGTCTGGCAAAGGTAGAAATCTGCCAATTAGACGAGTTCCTGAACCCTCAGCTTTTGAACGTGATCTTTCAAAAAAGATGAACAAGCCCGTTTTCACATTCATGGGTAAACCCTGGTCGAGGCTCGATATTGCCGAATATACAGTCTATGCCGCCCTGACAGTAGGTAGTGTACTGCTGGGCGGCTATGCTGTGCAGACTGCTGCGCAGACTGGCATGACCGTTACGGGGGCACTGTTTAGTGTTGCCTGGCAGGCTTTCAGTTCTCTCGACATTATACTTCAAGCGGGTATAGGCCTAACAGCAACAGTGCTGGCACCTAGCTATGCCTTTTCGAAACTGTACACGCTGTACAAAACGTATGAACCTGCCACCGAGGATTACACTAGTTGTGTGCCTAACAACGGGTTTTATAAGCAATTGGGCACAAAGCGCCAAAGAGAACTGCGCCTCTTGATTAATCAAGCACAGAATCCCACAAGCACAATGCCCCCTCAGCCGAAAACCAATCCAGCGAACAGATTTACTTATACACATTCAGAGCTGCAGGAGCTGCAGCTGAACCAGTCTTAGAAAGAACAGCATCCAATGCTCCAAGACAGAACAAGACGTTAGTTTTGCTCGCAGAACAACCCATCAGACCAATACGCCATACCTTACCGGCAAAGTCGCCCAGACCGGCACCGATCTCAAGGTTATAATCAGACAGCAGCTGCCCACGGACAGCGGCTTCATCAACACCCTCAGGAACCTTAACCAGATTCAGCTGCGCCAAACGCTCATCGGCAGGAACAACCATGCTCATACCCAGAGCTTCAAGGCCTGCAACCAACGCATTATGATGCAGTTTATGACGCGCCCAGGAGTTCTCAATACCTTCTTCCTGCAGCAACACCAGGGATTCATGGAGTGCGTACAGAGCATTAACTGGTGCAGTGTGGTGGTAGGCACGTTTGGCACCTTTACCCCAGTAACCCATGACCAGATTCAGATCCAGAAACCAGCTTTGCACTTTTGTCTTACGGCTTTGAATCTTATCCACAGCCTTTTGATTAAAGCTGACAGGGGAAAGACCGGGTACGCAGGACAGACACTTCTGGGTGCCGGAATAGATCGCATCGATACCCCAGCCATCAACTTCCAGCTCACTTCCTCCAAGGGAGGTTACAGCATCAACAATTGTCAGGCAGTTGTTTTCACGGGCCAGAGCACAAAGAGTCTTTGCATCGCTGCTGGCACCAGTAGAGGTCTCAGCATGAACAAACGCCAGAATGACAGCGTCAGGGTTGGCTTTTAAAGTTTCTTCAACAGAAGCCGGATCAACAGCACGGCCCCAATCACCCTGAACAACAATGGCTTCACCACCACAGCGTTCAACGTTCTCTTTCATGCGCATGCCGAATACGCCATTGATGCAGACGATAACTTTATCGCCCGGCTCAACCAGATTAGCAAAGCAGGTTTCCATGCCCGCGGAACCAGGTGCAGAAACAGGCAGAGTCAGTTCATTTTTAGTACGGAAAGCATACTGGAGAAGCTGTTTCACCTCATCCATCATGCGTACAAATTCAGGGTCAAGATGGCCGATGGTAGGACGGGACAGGGCTTCTGTTACACGAGGGTAAACATCGGAAGGTCCTGGGCCCATAAGAGTACGCTTGGGAGGATGGAAAGAGGAAATACTCATAAATGCCTGTGCCTATATATTTAATTGTCAGCAAACAATAAATCCGAAGAGATAATACCACAGGCAAGTGAATCAACAGTGCGTAAACCGGACAGAGAGTGTGACTCTACGCACTCTCTGATAAAGCGTTCCACGAGACTATCAACGCAAGCAGCAGAGCAACTCAGTGGCATTAAACGCACTACCTATCGAAAGAGTGAAAGAAGGAATCCACTGACCACAAATGCTCCCCCAAGAAGCACATAGGTATCAAAGGCAATAGACCGGAATTGTTTCTGGCTGGGAATACGATACTTGGCATACAGGGGAATAAAAAACACAACCACGGCCATGGCAGGTGCCACCAGACTCGCAATGGTTTCAAGGATATTCCAGTTGCTGATAGCAGCTATATAACAACCGAGCGTGGTGACAAGAATACTGATGCGATGGACGCTCGTAGCTGTTGCAATGTTAGCACCACGTATAGAGTTAACGAGACGAATAAACACACCATTAAATATTTCCACCGTACCCAGAAAGAACCCAAAGAACGATGAGCCTATAGCCAGGAATGCAATAAGGGGGGCCATAAAGAAAAACCATGGTGTACCAGATGCATTGGCCAGCACAGAAAGTATGGGCAGGTTTTCGCGGCTGGCCGCGAGTAGCTCCTCACGGGAAAGACAAAGCAGGCAAGAGCTGACAAAGAACAAAATAACAACGAACAGAAGAATAAAGGCGACCCTGTGAATAGCCTCAATAGAACGTACCTTCTGCTCTACAGTGCCCCGCCTTTTTTTATAACCCTTAACCATCACCGCACACATAGGCGCATGATAAAACGAGAACACCATGACAGGCAGCCCTAGCAGCATGACCTTAAAGAAGTCGCTGGCATTGGGCACATAGGTCAACAGGTCATGATTCCAATAGGGAATCAAATAAATACCCAGACAAAACATAATCACAGTAAGCGGTGCAACCATGGCACTGGAGACACTTAACAACCATTTCTCACCACCAACGATCACAGCGACAAGAAGAGTAATGATTGCGATGGCAACCACACTGTAATCCACACCTGTAAGCTTCAACTGGTGAGTAATAAAACTACTACTGAGATTAGTAATACCGATGGAATACACAAGCACTGTGGGAAAAACGGCAATCAAACAGATAATGGTAAAAATAAAAGCAAAACGTGGTGGAAACAGATACTGCACAAGAGAGTGCATATCTGAGCCCGACAACTCTTCACTCATACATGCGCGGGATAAATTACGATGACTATGAAAGACAAGGGGACCACAAAGAAGAGCCAGAACAACAAGGGGGAGAAAACCGCCAGTACCAATAGCAAAGGGAAGATAAAGTACACCGGCTCCTAAACCTGTACCGACAAGTGCGAAGATCCAGCCCAGCTCATAATGGCCTACGGGTCCACTATGGTTTGGTTTTGCCGTGACTGCTGTAGAGGCATTAGCAGAGCTCTTTTGATCAGAACCGTTAGTATCAATGTTATTATTCAAGACCCCTCCTTCAGACAAAATCGTCTTGTGAGTATAGGAGTAGCATCCTGAATAAGAGGGTTTATATCACTAACAACACTGTTAATTACAGTGTCAATCGCATTAACCAATGCCTACCTGTACGAACAACGGGTTATTTAAACCATCAACAACAAAGCGCATAAACCAGCCATGAAAATATGCGCGTCCAAACGGTAGTTTCTTTTAGCAACTCACAAAGCATCTCACATCATATTCAACTGGGACTTGCAGCGGGTTTAAAGGTGCAATCGGTATTAGCATTTTTAAATGCAGTGTTTGAATGGCACAAGAATTATTGAGGCAAATAAAAAGTGGTTGTTAGAAGGTAATTGCCAGGAGGTGGTTATACAAACGCTGAATGCACATTGGGTAAACTGGCAAGTACACACATTAAGGTCAGCCTGTGCCTTTATAGCAACTCAAACTTCAGCCATAAAAAAACCGGGCCTAAGCCCGGTTTTTTCAGAGATCTAATTGATCTTATTCCTCGTCAGCAGCTTCCACTGCAACAGGACGATCAACCAGCTCAACGTATGCCATAGGAGCTGCATCGCCTTGACGATAGCCACACTTCAGAATACGGATGTAACCGCCAGGACGCTCTTTGTAGCGAGGGCCCAGATCTGTAAACAGCTTACCAACGGTAGCTTTATTACGCAGACGGTCAAATGCCAGACGGCGATTGGCTACGGAATCTTCCTTAGCCAGAGTGATCAGAGGCTCTGCAACACGGCGCAGTTCTTTGGCCTTGGGCAGAGTCGTCTTAATCACTTCGTGCTCAACCAGGGAAGCAGTCATGTTCTTGAACATCGCGATGCGATGAGAACTGTTCCGGTTAAGCTTACGTCCACTCTTACGATGACGCATGATTCTTCATCCTTACCAGATTAGACTGGTGGTTTAAGCTGAAACCTTGTCGTCGGACTTCAGGCTAGCCGGCGGCCAGTTGTCGAGGCGCATGCCCAGACTCAGACCTCGGGAAGCGAGAACGTCTTTGATCTCGGTAAGGGACTTTTTGCCCAGGTTCGGGGTTTTCAGCAGCTCAACCTCGGTACGCTGAATCAAGTCACCAATGTAGTAAATGTTCTCTGCCTTGAGGCAGTTAGCACTACGTACAGTCAGTTCCAGATCATCTACTGGACGCAGCAGGATTGGGTCGACTTCGTCTTCCTTCTGCTCCGGCTCAGGCTCAGCATCACCTTCAAGGTCAACGAATACAGCCAGTTGCTGCTGCAAAATAGTTGCAGCACGACGGATGGCTTCGTCAGGATCCAGAGTACCATTGGTCTCAAGATCCAGGACCAGTTTGTCGAGGTCTGTACGCTGCTCTACACGAGCACGCTCAACAACGTACGAAACTCTGTGCACAGGGCTGTAGGTTGCGTCTAGCTGCAAACGACCGATGGAACGATTTTCGTCCTCATCTGAACGACGCTGGTCAGCAGTTTCGTAGCCACGGCCACGACGCACTACCAGCTTCATGTTCAGGTCGCCCTTTTCACTTACGTGAGCAATCACGTGATCCGGGTTGATTAACTCAACATCGTGATCAAGCTGGATATCTCCAGCAGTCACAATACCCGCTCCCTTATGGGAAAGAGTCAGAGTTGCTTCGTCACGACCGGTCATGCGAATTGCCAGACCTTTGAGGTTCAGGAGAATGTCGATGACATCTTCCTGAACGCCTTCTACAGTACTGTACTCATGCTGCACCCCGTCGATCTCGGCTTCGACAACAGCACACCCTGGCATTGAGGACAGCAAAATACGCCGCAGTGCATTACCCAGCGTATGGCCAAAGCCACGCTCGAGAGGTTCGAGAGTGATCTTTGCACGTGTTGCGCTGTGCTCCTCAACGTCGATGTGACGCGGAGTCAAAAATTCTGTAGCCGAGTTCTGCATGGATGAACACCCCACCTAGTTATCTATCCCTTACTTGGAGTACAGCTCGACAATCAGATTTTCGTTGATGTCGGCTGACAGATCACTCCGCTCAGGCTGTGCCTTGAAAGTACCTTCTTTCTTTTTGGCATCAACCTCTACCCAGATGGAAAAACCACGCTGGGCGGCCAGTTCCAGAGCTGCGTTGATACGCATCTGGGTCTTGGCCTTCTCGCGAACAGCGACAACATCACCAGGCTTAACCTGGTAGGACGGGATGTTGACTGTCTTACCATTTACCAGAATGGCCTTGTGGCTGCACAACTGACGTGCTTCTGCACGAGTGGAACCAAAGCCCATACGGTATACTACATTATCCAGGCGTCCTTCCAACAGTTGCAGCAGGTTTATACCAGTTGCACCCTTCAGACGATCCGCTTCTGCATAGTAGTTACGGAATTGCTTTTCCAGCACGCCGTAGAGACGACGTACTTTCTGTTTTTCACGGAGCTGGACACCGTAGTCGGACAGGCGTCCGCGACGTTGACCGTGTTGTCCGGGGATTACCTCAGAGCGACACTTAGACTCGTGCGGACGTACACCACTCTTCAAGAAGAGATCGGTGCCTTCGCGACGAGACAGTTTGCACTTGGGACCTATATATCTTGCCATTTTGACCGTATCTCCTGTTTACACGCGACGCTTTTTAGGCGGACGACAGCCATTGTGCGGGATCGGCGTAACATCAGTGATGTTAGTGATCTTGTATCCGCAGGCGTTCAGTGCGCGTACAGCAGACTCACGGCCGGGGCCGGGGCCTTTTACACAAACGTCAAGATTCTTCAGACCGTACTCAGCGGCTGCATTCCCCGCACGCTCCGCAGCTACCTGGGCAGCGAAAGGAGTCGATTTGCGAGAGCCACGGAAACCAGAACCACCAGCGGTGGCCCAGGAAAGCGTGTTGCCCTGGCGATCGGTAATTGTCACGATGGTGTTATTGAAGGAAGCGTGGATGTGTGCAACACCGTCCACAACTGTCTTCTTCACCTTTTTACGTGAACGAATACCTGGCTTTGCCATATCAGAATTGTTCCTGTATCAAGACGACTGGAAGAACCAGTTGTTACTTACGAATCGGTTTACGTGGGCCCTTACGGGTACGCGCGTTAGTTTTAGTGCGCTGTCCACGAACCGGTAGACTGCGACGATGACGAAGACCGCGGTAGCAGCCAAGGTCCATCAGACGCTTAATGTTCATGCTGATTTCGCGACGCAGGTCACCTTCGGTGGTGAATTCACCAACCGCGGTACGCAGCTTCTCGATATCATCATCATTCAGATCAGAGATCTTTACAGTTGGGCTTACGCCAGTAGCTGCACAAATTTTCTGAGCTGTGTTCTGACCAACACCATAGATGTAAGTCAGAGAGATAACAGTATGTTTGTTATCCGGGATATTGACGCCAGCAATACGGGCCATTCAATCGTCTCCGTGAGTTTCGCCTAATTGCAACGCGAAGGGTAAACCCAAATCGAAAGGGGGCGGATAGTACATCCTTAATCCCCACAAAGCAACCGCCTGACTTAATAAAGCCAGGCGGCTTATCGACTCGGGGATATGACCCCAGGCGAATTAACCCTGACGCTGCTTATGTCGGGGCTCTTTGCTGCAGATTACGCGAACAGCACCCTTACGCTTGATGATCTTGCAATCGCGGCAGATCTTCTTTACAGAAGCACGAACTTTCATGTTTCTTCTCCACTATCGGCAGAGTTAATACTCTGACAGCCTGTCGGATTATCGGATCAGGCCACCAGAACCATAACCCTTAAGATTAGCTTTCTTCATCAGTGACTCATACTGATTAGACATCAGATGAGACTGAATCTGCGCCATGGTATCCATAACAACAACCACAACGATCAGCAGGGACGTACCACCCAAATAGAAGGGTACGTTTGCCCATACCACCAAAAACTGGGGCAGAAGGCAGACTGCCGTCATGTAGACTGCGCCAACCATGGTGAGCCTTGTCAGTACGCTATCAATATAACGTGCCGTATGCTCACCCGGACGGATACCGGGAATAAAGGCTCCTGACTTCTTTAAGTTATCTGCAACGTCCTTAGGATTAAAGACGAGCGCAGTATAAAAGAAGCAGAAAAATACTATACCAGCCGTAAACAATACAATGTTTAGCGGTTGGCCAGGCCCAAGGGCCAGAGCTACATCCTGCAACCATTCCATGCCTTCGCCCTGGCCGAACCATTGGGCAATAGACGCTGGAAACAGCAGGATACTGGAGGCAAATATCGCTGGAATAACACCAGCCATATTCACCTTCAGGGGCAGGTGACTGCTTTGAGCAGCGAACACCTTACGGCCCTGCTGACGCTTGGCATAGTTCACTGTAATGCGACGTTGGCCGCGTTCCATAAAGACTACACCAGCGATGACGGCGATAGCCAGTACGGCAACCACCAGCAGAGCTAAGATATTCACGTCACCCTGACGGGCTGACTCGAAGGATGCCACGATAGCACCGGGCAATCCTGCAACAATACCCGAGAAAATCAAGATCGAGATACCGTTACCGATACCACGCTCCGTGACCTGTTCGCCGAGCCACATCATAAAGACGGCACCCGTTACAAACGTAGCAATAGCCACAAAGTAAAAGCTCAGGTCAACACTGAAAGCTACACCTTGATTCGCCAGGCCAACAGTCATACCGGTGCCCTGTACCAGGGCCAGGATAACAGTACCATAGCGGGTGTATTGGCTGATCTTGCGACGGCCGCTCTCGCCTTCCTTTTTCAGTTGTTCCAGCTGTGGGCTAACCACTGTCATCAGCTGCATAATAATGGATGCAGAGATGTAGGGCATGATTCCCAACGCCAGTACAGACATACGCTCCAATGCACCACCGGAGAACATGTTGAAGAGACCCAGGATGGTTCCTTCGTTCTGACTGAACAATGCTGCCAACCTTTCCGGGTTGATACCAGGAACGGGGATATGTGCCCCGATCCGGTACACCAGGATGGCAAGAAAGACAAACCGTACGCGAGACCAGAGCTCGCTCAGTCCGTTCTGATTTCCCACAGGTAATGTCTTAGCCATTTAGTCCTCGATTTTGCCACCAGCAGCTTCAATAGCAGCACGGGCGCCTTTAGTGACCGCCAGCCCCTTTATGGTTACCGCTTTGCTCAGCTCGCCAGACAGAACCACTTTGGCACGCTTGATGCCGTTGTGGATCAGGTCTGCAGTGCGCAGAGCTTCCAGATCGATAACTTCAGCATCAACCTTGGCCAGTTCAGCCAGGCGGATTTCTGCAGTTACACGAGCCAGACGCGAAGTGAAACCATACTTAGGAAGACGACGCTGCAGTGGCTGCTGACCGCCTTCAAAACCTGGCTTTACACTACCGCCGGAACGGGACTTTTGACCTTTGTGGCCACGGCCACCAGTCTTACCAAGACCGCTACCGATGCCACGACCGACACGCTTACCACTTCTGTGGCTACCTTCGGCCGGAGACAGAGTATTGAGTTTCATATTACTCTCCTTCGACGCGAACGAGGTAGTTAACCTTGTTCACCATACCGCGAACGGAAGGAGTATCTTCCACTTCAACGGTGTGACCGATTCGACGTAGACCTAGACCCTGTACGCAGGCTCTGTGGCTTTTCAGTCGACCGTTAGCACTCTTGACGAGTGTTACCTGGATCTTCTTGTCTGCCATGTGAACCTCACAGGATCTCTTCGACGGACTTGCCACGCTTGGCTGCAACTTCTGATGGAGCGCGAACGCTCTTCAGACCGTTGAAGGTAGCGCGAACAACGTTTACCGGGTTTGTAGAACCGTAGCACTTGGCCAGTACGTTCTGTACACCAGCAACTTCGAGTACGGCACGCATTGCGCCACCGGCGATTACACCGGTACCTTCGGATGCAGGCTGCATGTAGATTTTGGATGCGCCGTGTGCAGCTTTAACAGGATACTGAATGGTCGTGCCGTTCAGGTCAACCTGGATCATGTTGCGACGTGCGGATTCCATAGCCTTTTGAATGGCAACTGGCACTTCACGTGCCTTACCACGGCCGAAACCTACCTTACCCTTGCCATCACCAACGACAGTCAGTGCGGTGAAGCCGAAAATACGACCACCCTTAACTACCTTGGCAACACGGTTCACTTGAACCAGTTTTTCAACAAAGCCATCATCGTTGGCTTTGTTGTTATTGCGATCTTCTCTTGCCATAGCTCCCACCCTTTAGAATTCCAGTCCGCTCTCGCGGGCTGCGTCAGCGAGAGCCTTAACACGTCCGTGATACTTAAATCCGGAACGGTCAAAGGCTACCTTGGCAATGCCTGCTGCCTTGGCGCGTTCAGCTACCAGGGCGCCAACTTTCTTGGCTGCATCAACATTACCGGTGGCGTCGCCACGCAGATCTTTCTCAACAGTAGAAGCCGCTGCCAAAACCTTACCGCCTTCCGCGTCAATCACCTGTGCATAGATGTGACGTGGAGTGCGGTGCACGGTCAGGCGGGCAACGCGAAGTTCACGCATTTTCATCCGCGTGCGCTTTGCGCGACGCAGACGGGCTACTTTCTTTTCGCTCATAACTTTACCCTTGTATACCTAACCGTTACTTCTTCTTGGCTTCCTTACGGCGAACCACTTCATCAGCATAACGGATACCCTTGCCCTTATAAGGCTCAGGGCGGCGGTATTCGCGGATTTCAGCGGCAACCTGGCCGACGAGCTGCTTGTCGATTCCCTTGATTACGATCTCGGTCTGACTTGGCGTTTCCGCAGTCACACCTTCTGGCAGTGCGTACACTACCGGATGAGAGAAACCGAGAGTCAGGTTCAGGGACTTACCCTTAGCCTGAGCACGATAACCAACACCGATCAGCTGCAGTTTCTTTTCGAAACCTGCGTGAACGCCAGTTACCATGTTGCCGATGAGAGCGCGGGTCGTACCAGACATGGCACGAGACAGCTTGCTACCATCACGGGCTTCGAAAGTCAGAACGTTTTCGCTCTGCTTCACTTCTACTGACTGATGGAGATCCATCTGCAGCTGGCCCTTAGCGCCTTTGATGGCGATAGTGCTGGCAGTCAGTTTAACTTCTACACCGGAAGGCAGTTCAACCGGGGTCTTCGCGATACGAGACATTCCGATCCTCCCTTAAAATACGGTGCAGATTACTTCGCCACCAACACCCTGAGCACGGGCGGCACGATCAGTCATCACGCCTTTGTTGGTAGAGACAATAGCAACACCCAGACCACCGTTCACCTTTGGCAGGTCAGCAGCAGCAGAGTAGTTACGAAGACCAGGACGACTTACGCGCTTGATCTCTTCAATTACAGGCTTGCCTTCAAAATACTTCAGCTCGACAGTCATCTGAGCTTTCACTTCACCGTCAACCTTATAGTCAACGATGTAGCCTTCACCCTTCAGAACTTCGGCAACTGCAGCCTTAATTTTTGAAGCAGGCATAACGACAGAAGCATGTTCTGCCATCTGGGCATTACGGATGCGAGTTAGCATATCTGCTAACGGGTCCTGCATACTCATAGTTGCACTCTCCTAGTCAACGACCTTACCAGCTAGCCTTAGTCAGGCCAGGAACATCACCACGCATTGCAGCTTCACGCAGCTTGATACGGCTCAGGCCGAACTTGCGCAGGTATGCATGTGGGCGACCGGTGATGCGGCAGCGGTTACGCAGACGCGCTTTAGAAGCGTCGCGTGGTTGCTTTTGCAGGGCAACGGTTGCGTCCCAACGCTCTTCTTCAGAGCTGGCAGGGCTGTTGATAATATCTTTCAGTTCAGCGCGCTTCTGGGCGTACTTAGCAACAGTTTTCTGTCGCTTCAGTTCGCGCTGCTTCATGGATTCCTTAGCCATATACTTCGTTACCTCAGTTACGGAAAGGGAAGTTAAACGCTTTCAGAAGCGCACGACCTTCGTCATCAGACTTGGCGGTCGTAGTAAAGGTGATGTCCAGACCACGCAGAGTATCAATCTTATCGTACTCGATCTCTGGGAACATAATCTGTTCTTTCACACCCATGCTGTAGTTGCCACGACCGTCGAAAGACTTGGCACTCACACCGCGAAAGTCACGAACTCGTGGCAGTGCGATATCAACCAGACGCTCCAGGAACTCATACATACGCTCATCGCGCAGAGTTACTTTAACGCCGATCGGCCATCCTTCGCGGACTTTAAAGCCAGCTACGGATTTGCGAGCTTTGGTTACGACAGGCTTCTGACCAGCAATCTTTTGCAGATCGCTCAGAGCGTGTTCGATAACCTTTTTGTCGCCAATTGCTTCACCAACACCCATGTTAAGAGTGATCTTGGTGATGCGGGGTACTTCGTGGACGTTGCAATCCAGCTCTTTTTGAAGAGCAGGTACAACTTCTTCACGGAACTTTCTTTTAAACTCAGCCATTTACCAGCCCCTTACGCGTCAACAGGGTTGCCGGAAGACTTGAATACGCGCTGCTTTTTACCTTCTTCAGAGAAGGAAAAACCAACACGATCAGCCTTACCAGCTTCCGCGTTCCAGATGGCAACGTTGGAAGCCTGAATAGGGGCTTCTTTCTCAACGATACCGCCAGGCTGGCCCAGCATCGGGTTAGGCTTCTGGTGCTTCTTCATCATGTTCACGCCCTGTACCAGGACACGACCATCTGAATTTACAGACAGAACCTTTCCACGCTTGCCTTTGTCTTTGCCAGCAATGACTACGATTTCATCGTCACGACGAATCTTTTTCACGGTAACTCCTTACAGCACTTCAGGTGCTAAAGAGATGATCTTCATGAACTGCTCACCGCGCAGTTCACGAGTCACCGGGCCAAAGATACGGGTGCCGATAGGCTGGTTCTGCGCATTCAGCAGAACAGCTGCGTTGCCATCGAAACGGATCAGAGATCCATCAGGACGACGAACACCCTTACGAGTGCGAACGACCACGGCATTCATAACCTGGCCCTTCTTCACTTTACCGCGTGGAATTGCTTCCTTTACGGTGACTTTGATGATGTCACCGATACCAGCATAACGACGGTGAGAGCCACCCAGCACTTTGATGCACTGAACGCGACGCGCTCCGCTGTTATCTGCTACTTCGAGTTGTGTCTCGGTCTGAATCATTTCAGTTTCTCCTCAAACTGCAGACTCAGTCCGGCCCCGTGGGCCGGACGGGCCTTATATTTGAGTAGCGCGCTCTTCAACAGAAACAAGTTCAAAAGACTTGTTCTTTGACAGAGGACGGGTTTCCCGGATTACGACAGTGTCGCCCATCCGGCACTCGTTTTTCTCGTCATGAGCGTGCAGCTTCGTTGACCGCTTTACGATCTTGCCGTACAGCGGATGTGTTACACGGCGCTCAACGAGGACAGTGATGGTTTTGTCCATCTTGTCGCTCACGACCTTGCCGGTCAGTGTACGAACTTTTTTGGTCTCAGCCATCTTATTTACCTGCCTTCTCAGTCAGCACCGACTTTACACGGGCAATTTCCCGTCGGGTCTGCTTCAGCAGATGAGTCTGCTTCAGCTGACCAGTCGTCTTTTGCATGCGGAAATTGAACTGATCCCGCAGCAGGTCGAGAAGCTGAGTGTTCAGCTCCTCAACAGACTTCTCACGCAGCTCTGCGCCATTCATTACATCACACCCCTTTTAACAAATACTGTCTTAAGAGGTAGCTTGGCGGCGGCCAGAGCAAACGCTTCACGCGCCAGCTCTTCAGAAACGCCTTCCATTTCGTACAGGACGCGACCCGGCTGGATCTGTGCTACCCAGTACTCAACGCTACCCTTACCTTTACCCTGACGAACCTCGAGAGGCTTCTTGGTAATAGGCTTATCAGGAAAGATCCGAATCCAGATCTTACCGCCACGCTTAACGTGACGTGTCATTGCCCGACGAGCAGCTTCGATTTGGCGTGCAGTTATACGTCCACGACCAACAGCTTTCAAGGCGTATTCGCCGAAGCTGACCTTGGAACCGCGTTGAGCCAGACCGCGGTTGCGGCCCTTCATCTGCTTGCGGAATTTAGTACGCTTAGGTTGGAGCATCGGTATAACTCCTTACTTCTTAGCGGCCGGCTTCTTACGAGGACGACGAGCAGGTTTCTTCTGCTCCTTCTCTTCCTCGCGAACACCGCCGATAACTTCGCCCTTGAAGATCCACACCTTGACGCCAATAACACCATAGGTGGTATGAGCTTCGTAGGTGGCGTAATCGATATCCGCACGCAGAGTGTGCAGAGGCACGCGGCCTTCGCGATACCATTCAGTACGTGCGATCTCAGCTCCGCCCAAACGGCCGGACAGCTGAATCTTGATACCCTTGGCACCCAGACGCATAGCATTCTGTACAGAGCGCTTCATGGCACGACGGAACATCACGCGACGCTCCAGCTGGCCAGCAATGCTCTGAGCAACCAGCTTGGCGTCAGTTTCAGGCTTGCGTACTTCTTCGATGTTGACGTGAACAGGCACGCCCATCATCGTGTTCAGCTGCTGACGCAGCTTTTCCACATCCTCACCCTTCTTACCGATAACGATACCGGGGCGAGCAGTGTGGATAGTCACTCGAGCGCTCTGTGCAGGGCGCTGAATGTCGATACGGCTAACGGATGCGTTCTTCAGCTTCTGTTCCAGGTAGGAACGAACCTTCAGATCAGCATTCAGTTTGTCAGCGTATTCAGCACCTTCGGCATACCAAACGGAGGTATGCTCTTTAACGATGCCCAGGCGTATGCCTGTTGGATTTACTTTTTGACCCATCTGATCGCTCCTTAAACCTCTGCAACCTTAACGGTAATGTGGCAAGACCGCTTCAGGATGCGATCAGCACGGCCTTTGGCACGTGGCTTGATACGCTTTAATGTCATGCCTTCGTTTACGAAAGCAGAAGACACCTTCAGCTCATCAATATCCATACCTTCGTTGTGCTCAGCATTTGCTACAGCAGACTCGAGGGCTTTTTTAACCAGAACAGCAGCTTTTTTGGTGCTGAAGGTTAAAGTTTCCAGAGCTTCTGCAACATTCTTTCCGCGAATCAGGTCGACAACCAAGCGAGCCTTCTGGGCAGAAATGCGAGCGCCATTGTGTGTAGCAGCTACTTCTTTCATCTCAATACCCCTTAGCGCTTCTTGGCCTTCTTGTCTGCAGCGTGGCCGCGATAGGTGCGGGTGGCTGCAAACTCGCCCAGCTTGTGACCAACCATCTCTTCAGAGACGTATACAGGCACATGCTGACGACCATTGTGAACCGCGATGGTCAGACCAACCATCTGCGGAATAATCATGGAACGGCGAGACCAGGTCTTGATCGGGCGCTTGTTACCAGCCCCTACCGCGTCCTCCACCTTCTTTAACAGGTGCAGGTCGATAAAAGGACCTTTCTTAAGTGAACGTGGCACTGTGTTATCCTCTCAAACTTACTTGGTGCGGCGACGGACAATGAACTTGTCGGTGCGCTTGTTGGAGCGAGTCTTCTTGCCCTTCGTAGGTACGCCCCACGGAGAAACAGGATGACGACCACCGGACGTCCGGCCTTCACCACCACCATGCGGGTGATCAACCGGGTTCATAGCCACACCGCGAACGGTAGGACGAACACCACGCCAGCGCTTGGCACCAGCTTTACCCAGAGAACGCAGACCGTGCTCACCGTTGGATACTTCACCCAGAGTTGCGCGACATTCGGACAGAACTTTACGCATTTCGCCGGAGCGCAGACGCAGAGTTACATAAGCACCTTCACGAGCAACCAGCTGTGCGGAAGTACCAGCAGAGCGGATCATTTGCGCACCCTTGCCAGGCTTCAGTTCGATGCAATGCACGACAGAACCCTGAGGAATGTTACGCAGCGGCATGGAGTTACCGGCTTTGATCGGTGCGTGTGCACCAGAGTTCAGCTCGTCTCCAGCCTTCACACCCTTAGGTGCGATAATGTAACGACGCTCACCATCCATGTACTTCAGCAGGGCGATGTGCGCGGTACGGTTCGGATCGTATTCCAGACGCTCAACGATAGCCGGGATGCCATCTTTGTTGCGACGGAAGTCAACGATACGGTAATGCTGCTTGTGACCACCACCAACGTGACGGGTAGTGATACGACCAGCATTGTTACGACCACCACTCTTGCTCTTCTTTTCGAGAAGAGGAGCATAGGGCTTGCCCTTGTGCAGATCAGGGTTAACGACCTTGACTACAAAACGGCGCCCCGGAGAAGTGGGTTTACACTTAACAACAGCCATTGTCTGTCTCCTTATTCAGCGTCCGCGAAGTCAATTTCCTGACCAGCATCCAGGGTAACGTAGGCCTTTTTCCAGTCACTACGCTTGCCCATACCACGCATGGTACGCTTGGTCTTGCCCTTCACGTTGACAGTAGTTACTGCCTTAACCTTGACTTCGAACAGCTGCTCGACAGCCTTTTTTACTTCCAGCTTGTTCGCATCGGTAGCGATTTTGAACACGTACTGGTTGTGAGCCTCAGCCACGACCGAAGATTTCTCGGAAATGTGTGGACCAATGAGGACTTTTAACAGTCGTTCTTGATTCATCCCAGCATCTCCTCGAACTTCTTGATTGCGTCAACAGTCATGATGACTTTGTCGTGAGCAACCAGGCTTACCGGATCAACACCCTGAACATCGCGCACGTCAACGTGAGGAATATTACGGGCAGACAGGTAAACGTTTTGCTCAACTGTGTCAGAAACGATCAAAGCGTTAGTCGCTTCCATTTCTGTCAGCTTGGCAACCATAGCCTTGGTCTTAGGGGTCTCAGCCTTGAACTCAGAAACGATAACGAGACGTTCCTGACGAACCAGCTCGGACAAGATGACACGCAGAGCACCGCGGTACATTTTCTTGTTCAGCTTCTGGCTGTGATTCTGAGGACGAGCGGCAAAAGTAGTACCGCCCCCGCGCCAGATTGGGCTACGAATAGTACCGGCACGTGCACGGCCAGTACCTTTTTGACGGAATGGCTTACGACCACCGCCACGTACATCGCTGCGAGTCTTCTGGGCTTTAGTTCCCTGACGGGCACCTGCCAGAAACGCAACAACTGCCTGGTGAACCAGGGCTTCGTTGAATTCAACGCCGAAGGTTACATCGGAAACCTTAAGGGCGTCTGCACCAATTACGTTCAGATCCATGTTCAAACCCCCTATCAGGCTGCGGCACCCGCCTTAACGGCAGGTTTGATAACAACATCAGCGCCAGTAGCACCCGGTACCGCACCCTTGATGAGGAGCAGATTACGCTCAGCATCAACACGTACAACTTCCAGGGACTGTACAGTCACCTGTGCGTCGCCCATGTGACCCGCCATTTTCTTGCCTTTGAAGACACGACCCGGGGTCTGACACTGGCCAATTGAACCAGGAGCACGGTGAGACAGGGAGTTACCATGAGTCGCGTCCTGCATGCTAAAGTTCCAGCGCTTTACGCCACCCTGGAAACCTTTACCCTTGGAACGACCGGTAACATCGATCTTCTGACCAGCAGAGAACAACTCTACAGTCAGTTTGTCGCCAGCTTTCAGCTCGGCGGCAGCGTCCAGGCGGAACTCCCAGAGTCCACGACCAGCTTCAACTTCCGCCTTAGCGAAATGACCAGCTGCGGGCTTAGTAACCCGGGAAGCCTTCTTGGAGCCAGTAGTAACCTGAACAGCAGAGTAACCGTCAGTTTCTTCAGAGCGGATCTGAGTAACGACGTTTGGCTCTACTTCTACAACAGTAACAGGCAGGGAAGCGCCATCTTCGGTAAAGATGCGGGTCATGCCACACTTCTTACCGATCAGGCCCAAAGCCCGCTTGCCATTTTCTTGACTAGACATAGTCTACCTCTTTACGTGTACGGGGCTTTTACCCGCTATGGCCGCCCATTCCAGAGCGTTACACAAGCAAGAGCTGCCACCCCCAATAATGAGGATGGCAGCTCAAGCCTGAATTCTTTAACCAAGGCTAATCTGAACTTCCACACCCGCAGCCAGGTCGAGCTTCATCAGAGCATCAACTGTCTTTTCGGTGGGCTCGACGATATCGAGCAGGCGCTTATGTGTGCGGATCTCGTACTGGTCACGAGCGTCTTTGTTGACGTGTGGAGAAGTCAGTACGGTGAATTTTTCCTTGCGAGTCGGCAGAGGGATAGGACCACGAACCTGCGCACCAGTACGCTTAGCAGTATCAACGATTTCCTGCGTGGACTGATCGATCAGGCGATGATCAAAAGCCTTGAGTCGGATACGGATTTGTTGAGCTTTAGGCTGCTGACTCATCTTGATAACCCAATATAGAAATAAAGAACGAAAATTTGCCCACTCATACGGCGGGCAAAAAGAGCGAGCATACTATTACCCAGTAACCAAGCTGTCAAGATCCATGACAAAAAACACTCCAATCAGAACCATCTCTCCCGCCACACATCTATATAAGGTATGCATTCGGCATATGCACCCCGGTCAAGCACCACACCGCATACTGCCAAAAATCATTAATTAAAAAAACCACAACACAAAGTAACAGGAGAACAACATGTTCAATTACGCCGACAGAACATATACACCCAGCCAACCACAAGCAGGCCAACAACCATCGACTGGCAACCAACCAGCCCCTGCGGTCCCGCCATACCTTTGCGCACCAAACCCTTTTGAACTACCACCAGTGCAGTCCGTTAGTTCGCGAACAGTCGCACAGACGCGAGATCAAGTACTGCAACTGTCCACAGCCACCAATGTATTTGAGCTTAAAGCGAAAACCAGTAGGCTCATGAACACACTGGGCCCACTAATCAACAGCACCTCAAAACAGCAGCTTTCTAAATTATCTCTTTTTTTTAAAAACCTCGGAATTAATTCAGCCGATTACCTGAATGCTATCAAAACCACACCTGCGACGCAGATCAGCGACAATCTAATTGAACTCATCGCCAATCATCTGAATTTATCCAGAGAACAAGCCATTATTCAACTTGCAGCCATCTACAACACAACCGGAAACACCGCATTAGCCACTGCGATACAAACATGCAGCCTTGAGGACATAATCACTGAAGCAACAACCACCAAGGCAGACATACCTACTGAAACCTATACAAACTACGCCAAATCCGCCATATCATGCGGATTTTTTGACAGCGAATGGCGCACAAAACAACTCACATGGAACGGCCTTATGTCCCCTCTTGTAACGGCCATAGAACAACTCCCAGGACAACGCGCACAGGAAAGCGACCTGACTGTAATGGATGCTCTCAGAAGCCTTAATAGCTCACTAAGACAGACCCCATGCGGCTCCAGCAACCAACTCCACCAAACCTTCAGCATTAAGGAACTGCGAACACTAACCCATCATAACTTCAATACTTCAACACTACTCTTGCTACTCCTGAAATTAACCCCGACGGCACCGCTCATGGGTGACGGCCCTGAACTGATCCAGACCTTGCACCAGCAATTGAAAGCGATCTGGGATGGTGCCAATGCAATGTCAGCAGAAACGGCAAAACCAATTAAAGAAATGGTCGCCTGCCTTTCCCTTGAGATTGCTCAAACATGCATTTTGGACACCCCAAGCCAAAGCGTTTCACCCTCCCCACCTGAAGCAACCCCCACCGCCTCCCCCAGAGACCGATACCGTGAGCTGAGAGAACGTTGTGCATCAATACGAACCGGCATCGAATCCTACGAGCTCATTGGTCCGCATTTCCTACGCGCAAACATGGCCAACTGCAAGCGAGACTCCATCAAAGAGTTTGGTCAAAAAAACTTATCTGATCATCAATTCAGGAAGATTGAAAATGATGGCGAGCACAAAACAAATCCAACCCTGGTTCGCAAATATTTCGACGTGCTTCACAGCTCCATCTTTTGCAATGAAGATTACCCATTCCAGTATTTGTATTACGCAATACAAAACTCAGTATCAGATGAAGAAGATAGAGCACACATGCTTGACGGCCTTGCAAACAATGTAGAATCATACCTGAAAAAACACCGACGCCACTAAACACCATAACACTGGGCGCCCGCCCTCAACCCAACAACATGAGGCGGGCCGCACACAACACAAACACCCAAAATACACACAGGAGCTATAACATGCACCTAACGACATCCAACCTAAGGCAACCAATAGCAACCCCGTTCCAAGATAGACTGAGCCAACCCCAAATTCAGGAAATAGACAATTTTCCACAACGGCTATGGGTCAGACTTTACCCTCACCTTCGCCAGCATCACCCCATCCCCGCAGCAACATATTCATGGGCTATTTCACCTAATAGCCACCATGAAACAAACATACGGGAACGGGTTATCCGCTGCATAGAGAAACACTCCGACACTCCCAACATACGACCCCGGAAAGCACTGCTAGACGCTATAACAAGTGCACATGCCAACCACCAAGAAAGCACCAACCCGCTTGAAACCTCCCTCACTTCATACACACAGGTTACTTATCAAACTGCAGAGCACCACCGTAATCCCAACCCTGTAAACAGACAATATTTACGCAGGCAAATGGCCAGCCTCCCCGATGAGGCATTTACACTCCCACAGCAAGCCAGAGCAACGCGCTGCAGTGTAAACTGGCACTCAATCCTAAACCTCATGGATACAATCGGTTCTCAGTGGGCTGACAACCAGGCACAGTGGAAAAACACACTCGATCAGATTTACCTCTCACTAGATCGCAGACAGCTGCTAAGGGAAAACCCCAACCTTGGAGAAATCCTTGAGACTTTCAATGCTCATTCGGCTAAAACAACTGCCTGGGGGACATTGCTGGAAGTGTGCTCTACTCCGGGCAACGACCGCGCATCCATTGCTTTCAAACAGGCCGCCATAAATAATCTAAGAGACATCTGGAACAGAACTCTGCCACTGAACCCAGAACAACCGACAGAACTTCAAAACGCCATTGCGGAACTAGCAATAACCACAGGGAGGGAAAATTTTAATTCAGAATCGGTTGTGCCCTCCCCTGCGCCCGCAAAACCACAAAAGCCCGCCAGCCCAGAACAACCGAAAGCACCATGCACTGTAACAAAACAAACACTTTACGAGACAAAAATATCAGTACAAGACTCACCGCCCGACACCCTGCCAAACTTACTTTTATCCGCAACAGATTACGAAACTGTTGATTTCTTCACTCACCTGACCAAGGATGCCGTTCAGATTAACTACTGGATTAATCAGCATAATTCGGGAGACTCTGTAACAAAGAACACGATATCCAAATGCTTCACTACCTGGCTAGAGGGACCGACACCTAAATCATGGGCATCCATCCATGAGGCAGCAAACCACGCATCTTTACCCGGAACCACACTTAAAGCACTGCACGATCAAACCGATACAACCCCCAACCAGGCAGCTTATCAACCACCACCACCCAAACCACTGCAAGCAAACGAAGTCATTACTAACCTTGAGCAACTCAAAAGCGTCATGCTTCAACCTGATCACAGCCAGCAGTCTGTTCTACATACACTTATAGACCTGCTCGCCTTTTTGAAAGGACATGAAATCGCGGATTTCTTTTGCGTTCTCATGCCAGATGCACACTATGAGCAACCATATGGCCACAATCTGGATAGAATGAGATCATGGATAGAATTACGCCTCACGGAGCGCCTAGAAGAACTCCCCCTCACCTGGGGTACACTTTTAGATACAGCTATAACCACTGGTTTAAGCACCGTGAGAGACGGAATAAAAAATGCCATTAAACAAAGCCATTAAACAAAAAAACGGAGCGCAGAGCGCTCCGTTTTTTTAAGCCAACACCACCTACAGAAAGCGGCGCCAGCTAATCACGAATAATTCAGATGCTGCCTTCAGCAGCAGTTAAATTATGCGAAGATTTTAGCTACAACACCAGCACCTACAGTACGACCACCCTCACGGATAGCAAAACGCAGGCCTTCTTCCATAGCGATAGGAGCGATCAGAGTCACCTTCATCTGAACGTTATCACCAGGCATTACCATTTCAACGCCTTCTGGCAGCTCTACGTTACCGGTTACGTCGGTAGTACGGAAGTAGAACTGAGGACGGTAGCCCTTGAAGAATGGAGTGTGACGACCACCCTCATCCTTGGACAGAACGTAGATCTCAGACTCGAAAGTCGTGTGAGGAGTTACAGAACCAGGCTTAACCAGGCACTGACCACGCTCTACATCTTCACGCTTAACACCACGCAGCAGGGCACCAACGTTCTCACCGGCACGACCTTCGTCGAGCAGCTTACGGAACATTTCAACACCAGTAACGGTAGTCTTGGTGGTTTCCTTGATGCCGATGATTTCGATCTCTTCACCGACTTTAACGATACCACGCTCAACACGACCCGTTACAACAGTACCACGGCCAGCGATGGAGAATACGTCTTCGATAGGCATCAGGAATGGCTGATCGATAGCACGCTCAGGCTCAGGAATGTAAGTATCCAGAGTCTCAACCAGCTTCTTAACAGCAGAAGTACCCAGCTCGTTGGCATCTTCGCCGTTCAGGGCCATCAGAGCGGAACCAGCGATGATTGGAGTGTCGTCGCCAGGGAACTCGTAAGTGTCCAGCAGCTCACGCAGTTCCATTTCAACCAGCTCCAGCATCTCAGCGTACTCTTCGGAGTCAACGCCGCCGCAATCTTCAGCCAGCAGGTCTGCCTTGTTCAGGAAGACAACGATCTTAGGTACACCAACCTGACGGGACAGCAGGATGTGCTCGCGAGTCTGAGGCATAGGGCCGTCAGTTGCGCCACAAACCAGGATAGCGCCGTCCATCTGAGCAGCACCGGTGATCATGTTTTTAACGTAATCAGCGTGTCCTGGGCAGTCTACGTGTGCGTAGTGACGCTCTTTGGAATCATACTCTACGTGCGCAGTAGAGATGGTGATACCACGCTCACGCTCTTCAGGGGCGTTATCGATCTGATCGAAAGCCTTCATCTCGCCACCGAATACTTCGGCACATACGCGAGTCAGAGCTGCAGTCAGAGTGGTTTTACCGTGGTCAACGTGACCGATGGTGCCGACGTTTACGTGCGGCTTCGTACGCTCAAACTTTTCCTTAGCCATTTTTCACTTACCTTCTAACGATTCTAGGATTTAGATTCTAGGATTTAGTTCCAGGAACTAATTTAACCGTAGTTTGCCTTGATCACCGCTTCCGCGACGCTGTTTGGAGCCTCTGCATACTCTGCAAATTCCATAGAGTATGTAGCACGCCCCTGAGTAGCAGAACGCAAATCAGTGGCATAACCGAACATTTCACCCAGAGGAACCTGAGCATTGATCGTTTTACCGCTCGGGGTATCTTCCATGCCCTGAACAAGACCACGACGACGATTCAGATCCCCCATAACGTCACCCATGTAGTCTTCAGGTGTTACCACCTCAACCTGCATCATGGGTTCCATCAGTACGGGGTTAGCCTGCGGCGCGTACTTTTTCAGTGCCTGAGATGCGGCGATTTTAAACGCCATCTCGTTGGAGTCAACCTCGTGGAAGGAACCATCGAACAGACGTGCCTTCAAGCCAAGCAGAGGATAACCGGCGACAACACCGTTTTGCATCTGCTCTTCAATACCCTTCTGCACGGCAGGAATGTATTCCTTCGGAATAGTACCACCAACGATTTCGTTGACGAATACCAGACCTTCTTCACCTGGATCAGCCGGAGAAAATTCAATAACAACGTGACCATACTGACCACGACCACCAGACTGCTTGGCAAACTTGTGGTTAGCTTCAACGCTTTGCTTGATCTTCTCACGGTAAGCAACCTGGGGCTTACCAATGTTGGCTTCAACGTTAAACTCGCGACGCATACGGTCAACAAGCACGTCGAGGTGAAGTTCACCCATACCAGAGATGATAGTCTGACCAGTTTCCTCGTCAGTCTTAACACGGAAAGAAGGATCTTCCTGAGCCAGTTTGCCCAGTGCGATACCCATCTTTTCCTGATCAGCTTTGGATCTGGGCTCAACAGCAACAGAGATTACCGGCTCCGGGAACTCCATACGCTCCAGGATGATTGGATGCGCCGGGTCACACAGAGTCTCACCAGTGGTGACATCTTTCATGCCAATCAGGGCAACGATGTCACCAGCCAGAGCTTCTTTGATCTCTTCACGGTTGTTGGAGTGCATCTGAACCATACGTCCGATACGCTCTTTCTTGGATTTCACAGAGTTGATTACAGCGCTACCGGAAGAGGCAACACCGGAATAAACACGGGCGAAAGTCAAAGTACCAACAAACGGGTCCGTAGCAATTTTGAATGCCAGAGCAGAGAAGGGAGCATCATCGTCAGCTTCACGAGCTTCGAGAATGTTCTCACCGTCAGCGTCTTCGCCAACGATACCTTCAATTGCCTTAACCTCGAGAGGGGAAGGCATGTACTCGATAACGGCATCAAGAACGGCCTGAACACCTTTGTTCTTGAAAGCAGAACCACCGAAAACAGGAATGATTTCATTAGCCAGAGCCCGCTTACGGATACCGGCTTTGATTTCTTCCTCGGTGAGCTCACCGTCTTCCAGGTACTTCTCCATCATCTCTTCGGTTGCTTCCGCTGCAGACTCAACCAGATATTCGTGCATTTCTGCACAAATATCGACCATGTCAGCAGGAATATCAGCGTACTCAAAGGACATGCCCTGATCGGCTTCATTCCACAGAATGGCCTTCATTTTTACCAGGTCAACAACACCCTTGAATTCGTCTTCAGCACCGATGGTCATCTGCATAGGTACTGCAGTAGCACCCAGACGATCACGCAGCTGGCTGACAACCATTTCAAAGTCAGCACCTGCACGATCCATCTTGTTTACGAACACCATGCGAGGTACTTCGTACTTGTCAGCCTGACGCCATACGGTTTCAGTCTGGGGCTGTACACCAGAAGAACCACACAGAACAACAACCGCGCCATCGAGTACTCGCAGGGAACGCTCTACTTCGATAGTGAAGTCAACGTGCCCCGGAGTATCGATGATGTTTACACGATGCTCGTCAAACTGAGCATCCATACCACGCCAGAAACAGGTGGTAGCAGCGGAGGTGATAGTAATACCACGCTCCTGCTCCTGCTCCATCCAGTCCATGGTCGCAGCGCCGTCATGTACTTCACCGATCTTGTGGGATAGACCGGTGTAAAACAGCACGCGTTCCGTGGTAGTGGTCTTACCCGCGTCGACGTGGGCACAGATACCGATATTTCGGTACCGGCGTATCGGAGTTTTACGGGCCACGACTCAATCCTCTGAAAGTATAACTTTTTAGAAACGGTAGTGAGAGAATGCCTTGTTAGCTTCAGCCATACGATGCACGTCTTCACGCTTCTTAACTGCTGCGCCTTTCTTCTCGGCAGCATCAAGCATTTCACCAGCAAGACGGAGGTCCATGGACTTCTCGCCACGCTTACGTGCAGCCTCTACCAGCCAGCGCATGGACAGAGCCGTACGACGGGATGGACGAACTTCTACAGGCACCTGGTAAGTGGCACCACCAACACGACGACTCTTAACCTCAACCACTGGGGAGATGGTTTCGAGAGCCAACTCGAAAATCTCCAGAGGATCCTTACCGGAACGCTCTGCGATCTTATCCATCGCACCATAAACGATACGCTCGGCTACGGATTTCTTACCGTGAACCATTACGTGGTTGATGAACTTGGCCAGTACCTTGTTGTGAAACTTAGGATCTGGCAATACTTCGCGTTTGGCGACAACTCTTCTTCTTGGCATGACAATATGTCCTCGATTTTCAGGTTAGTCCGAGATCAGGCTTTGACTCGGCCTTACTCTTCAACCAGATGCATTAATAATCTGATTTTTTCTCACAGATCCTGCGTGTTACATACCAAACTGTTAAACGGTCAGTATGGCAGGCTTCTGTGACAATAAAAAAGCTAAGGCCGGATTAGGACTTAGGCTTCTTGGTACCGTACTTGGAACGGCCTTGACGACGGTCGTTAACACCCTGTGTATCCAGAGTACCGCGGACTGTGTGGTAACGAACACCTGGCAAATCTTTTACTCGACCGCCACGGATCAGAACCACGGAGTGTTCCTGCAGGTTGTGACCTTCACCACCGATGTAGGAAGTCACTTCAAACCCGTTAGTCAGGCGAACACGACATACTTTACGCAGTGCGGAGTTCGGCTTCTTAGGGGTAGTCGTGTAAACACGGGTACAAACGCCACGCTTCTGCGGGCAGCTTTGCAGCGCGGGAACGTCGGTCTTTTTGACCTTACGCTTACGCGGCTTGCGTACGAGCTGGTTGATAGTTGCCATTAGGCACTCTCTCCAATTCTATTGAAAAACCGTTACAGGAACGGCACACATACAGTTTCTAAACAACAAAATGACCCTGCCACTCAGAGGAATAAGTGCCAGAATCACTGCGACCGCATGGAAAACATCCGGTCTTTCCGATTAGCTTTTCTGCCACGTTTTTGGCAATACGCGAGTACAGAGCAAACTAAAAGGCACCGGATTTTAAATAGTGTGGAATTCTGCGTCAAGGAAAGCTCCCATCAAACTGCACCGGATTTCACCTATCACGGCCACTCCCACCCTTTTATTGCCCCTTTTACTGGCATAGTCTTTGTAATAACTTGTAGGTACAAAGGGATAAAAAAATTCTAATAAAGTCCTGGAGAGCAGAGTATATACGTTTATGGGAAAAGCCAACGCCCCACAGAAGGGCGCACTGTTTCTACCTTTTTTTCTAGTTTTCACCCTATTTACCAGCCCAGCCTCAGGAAAGAGGGAACAGTGGTACCAATCGGTCTGGTGCGACGGCATGGGTGGAAAAATGGAGGTGGAGCTGCCGGAAGGCCCACGGGTTGACTGCCTCACACCGACCCACGCTATAGAGGTAGATTTTGCCAGAAAATGGCCAGAAGCCATTGGCCAGTCTTTGCACTATGCCCTGCTGACAGGCCTCAAAGCTGGCATTGTGCTGGTTCTCAAATCCCCTGGAGACACCCACCACCTGCATGCAGCCCGAAAGGTTATTGCAAAGTATCAGCTCCCAATCGAGCTCTGGCCACTCGGACCCTGATTTTTTTCACCACAGAGACACCGAGACACAGAGGAAAAGCAAAAGTTTTTAACTAAGAGCTTTTGCTTTTTATCAAATAGCTCCTCTCTGTGCCTCCGTGTCTCTGTGGTGAAAAGCTTTTAAGCCCGGTTTCGGCAAAATAGGCTTCCGGAGTATCTATATCCCGAACAACCCCATCACAACTCACATCCACCAGCTGGCAATTCTTCAGTAAGCGCTTTTTCAGCCCCCTCTCCGCATCAGAAGACTTTTCCACCAACAAACCAGGAATCAGTGAAGCCGGTATCAGCACCGGATGGCCAGTCTGCCCTTCAAAAGCCGGAAAGACCGTCCTCTCTCCCCTCAAAGCCCATACTTCCGAGAAAGCTTCTCTCGTTACAAAGGGCAAATC
This sequence comes from Sansalvadorimonas sp., assembly GCA_965221135.1. GTDB lineage: Bacteria > Pseudomonadota > Gammaproteobacteria > Pseudomonadales > Endozoicomonadaceae > Sansalvadorimonas. The sequence goes on along the minus strand of CBDCRZ010000100.1, from coordinate 389,845 downwards.
CCCCAAAGTTATAAAGGCATAGTCCGTCGTTACACTCCTGAGCCCCAGAACAACAGAACTCCGCTGCCCTGACTGAAAATCCGGGTTGTGGATAAGTTTGATGCGTTCACAGTGTTGATAACGCGCTACCAACTCCTGATGCCGATGACCAACCACCAGCAAGACTCGCTGACAGAAGGACAAAGCATTAGCAATGGTGTGATCCAGAATACTATTGAGTGAAGAGGCATTAGCTAAAGAGTTGCTGGATGGAGCAGGAAGCGGCAGCAACATTTTCCAGCAATCAGGTGAGGAACCCATCCTGGATGAGAGGCCGGCCGCTAAAACAATACAATCAACCGGCTCCACACTGTCACGAGAACAACAAAGCGGCTCTTTTCCAGACAGGGAGAGCCGCTCCATCTGATCAAAACAGGAATCAGGCTTCTGCTGTTTCAGCCGCGGGCTCATCCAGCTTCACCCGGTTGACCATGGTGTTGAAGTTATTCATGGAGTGGATATGCACATACAGCAATTCCAGAGCATCCATCTTCGCCAGTTCAGCCAGTTGCTCACCGGTCAGACCTTTGATTTTCTCACGGTTAACCGCCATAAACCCGGTCAGGTTAAACTCTGCACCGCTGGCGCTGCTTAACTTGGCACCTACAGGCTCCAGCAGATCCAGCTCTTTCAGCTTTTTGCAGAACAGCTGGGTGCGCACAAAGTGCCCCTGATAGTCCTGCAGGAATTCCAGAACACCATCCAGGTATTGAGTCTGCTTACCTTCTGCATCAAACAGGCGTTCGCCCACACCGTTCTGATTACAGCCGGTGTAAGACTCATCGATGCACAGGTTAAAAGTGCTGCTGTCTTCAGTGTTGGCAAAAACAAAAGGGTAACGACGCAGGAAGGCAGGAACATAACTGGCATCGAGCTGGCCATCTTCTGTCAGGAACAGGTTTTCCTGTTCACGAATACCCATTACGGCCACAGGCATAATATTGTCGCCCTGCCCGGCAAACACAACAGGGAACTCCCGTGACGCATTAAAGAATTCAACCGCCATCAGGGGAACTGAGTTCACACCACTGGCAAAGCTGTAGTTATCGCCACTTTTGACTGACCAGTTGCGATGACGTTCGCTGGATACAGGGTGAGCCTGACCATAAATCAGCAGTTGCTTTTCCATTATGACTTCTCGTTATTAGTATGTTGTTGTCGCTTAATGCATCTATGCGCACACCGGAGCCTCCTGCTCCGATGTATACAGATTACCCAGTAATTTCTGGGTGCCAAGTGTTTTTCAAAAAAAATACTGAAGAAATATCTGTTTCGCAGCCTGCATATCTCATAAAACACCAAAACCACCTGTAGCACCCTACGACATATAAGGCAGTGATAACATAAATTATTCTGCAACTGCCTTCTGTATGAGAGCTATAAATAACCGTAAACAAATAGTGAACGAATATATCAACACCCTGGCGAGCAACTAGACTTTCGCCCCCAGAGGAGAGGAAGAGGAGAGGAAGAGGAGAGGAAGAGGAGAGGAGCCGGGACGCGTAACCATGTAAGTGGGACATACGACGATATTAAGGGGGTATTGAATTGTGTTTTATATTGCATCAAACAATCGAAAGACAAGAATAAACAAGCCCATCGGTCAGGTATTCACCCTCTTTCTAAAATCAGGCCGCCTGATTTTTGCTCTCTTCTGCCTGCTTATCGCTGAAACAATAAATGCAGGTTCAGGGCAAGCAGTACTGCCTCCGACTCAACTTTACGAACAGCTCATCCTGGATAAGGCCACACCCATGGCCACCCTGAAACACCAGACCACATCGACTTACGACACCGAGCGCACGGTGACCCGCAGGCAACTGAACAATCGTGCTTATACCCAGGAAGAACACCGCGAGGCTATTGCCAACTTCCTTGAACACTTCCTCAATGCAGACAAACTGCATAGAGATTCAGGTATAACCATTGGGCAGGCATTTACCCATTTGGAAACCCATGCACAAAAAGGGAACAAGAAAGCCCGCCAGCTTCTTAAGGGGTTAGGAGCCCCAGCCTCAACTTACACTTCTGATCAATCAAAACGGGCACAATCCACCCTCGAACACCTTCACTCCCTCCCAATACTAAGTGCAATGGCGAGAGGGTTTGGCATAAAAACCAACGAACAACTCGCTCTAAACGAACTGTTGAGCACCTCGCCTGAGGGGTTTACCCCTGAACTCAAAAACACCCAGCTCACGCTAACGGACCTTAGTCACGCCACCCTTCATGAACTCCGCCAGGATCGCCTTGATCGGCGGGAAATAAAGAATTTAAAAACATCATCATCCTATGGCCCGGCACTGGCGAAACTCGCTTTGGGAACATTGCTCGTAAGCGCAGGGATCAAGGTTGCTGACGCCGTTACCACCCCTGCCTTGCCTCACATGAGCTCACCCCGACAAGTTTCGGGCAACAGTGTAGGGGGTGACATCACTCTCACCAACTGCCCTCAAGGACACTGTTCAGGACTGATAACATTAAGTACCGCACACCCTGAAGCTGACCATACCCCAGTTCCACTATGCCAAATTGACACCACAGACTGCCATGATTCGATCTGCGAAGTAGCGAGCCCAGGCTGTGCTATGCATGCTCTAAAAACCATCAACCCCAGCGGTCAGACCCAGATTAAATACACCATCACCCCACAACACACAGGACAACACTACGTATCCTTTACCGCTGGAGATTCCGGAGAAGGTGAACAAGTGGCTAATGTGTCATTTGACCCGTCCACTATATTAAGCCGCAGTGGGTGGCAGCCTCCAAACCAGGCTCCACTTTTCCCAACATCCCGGCCGGTACTATCACGAAGTAAACGGGCAGAGGTAGAATGTGGCCCCATGGGCATATCCGACGACAGGGTGTTCTTTGTGCCCTACGTTGAGCCTCTCCACACCCATAATGTTCTGCTCTATGGAGGAACCGCAAAATTTAGCACCCTGCCGGTCAGGGTGACAACTGCCAGCCTGCATTGCGACCCTACTGTTAATATTTACCGACATCGATTAATACCACACCCCACCATAAATCGATTCGAGTACTGGCGTGAATATGATCCCCGCACTGTTAACTGCCAGGGAGGCGGTATTGGAAAGCAGATTCCAGAGGATAGCCCCGGGGATTACATCGGCATCACCCCGTCCAATAACACCGCCCAGTTCAAATGCGAACCTCCCCCTAAAGATGCGTTCAACTGCAAAACATCCGGAGCCTTCAATGTTTCCATTACCAACAACGGCCCGTTTAATGGTGCATTAATCCCCACATTCAATAGCGATGCAAAAGCAAACATGGCCATGCGCAGCGATGACCCTATCCCTAATCCACTTATTTACTACAACGATGATGATGATGAACAAACCTTTTATGTTCGCTTCGACACCATGGTGGAGTACATGAAGGAATCCTTATCAGCCCCCTGCTATGGAGAAGAATCTGGCAAGGTCAATTTGGAATTTTTATCAAGCTCCACGCGTAACCTAGTACTGCTGAATGCAGGCCTCGTGAGTGACGACTGCCCTTCAGGCAACAGCTTCAACCCGACCCAAAACAACCCGTATACCCCCATGCATCTAGCAAACATCCCTGCACAACAACAACAGAAAGCCTTTGTGGTCGATGACAATCACAACGTCAACATCGTAATCACGGATGCTAGTGGCAAGTACTGCCGCTGGGGAGATTTTGTTAATGAACTCAAAACACGTTTTCCCGAGGCCCGCTGTCGTAGTGGCGACCTGAATGACTATTTCAATTGCGAATATGTAAGCCGGGATGAAATGACAGCAGCCTATAATGCTGCGGCCACGGCTTATCCTGGCCTCAACTGTACCACCGCCAATGCTCGTAACCTGACGGATGCTCCCCAGCAGCCCGTTCAGTTGGAAGACGTAACCCGGAATGTTAAAAACCAAGCTTTAAAGGCCGATGATAACGTTGTGATTACCGACGGTCAGGACAGGTTCGTCAACTGGGAGTACTACAGACAGGCACTCCTGGACAGGTTCACCAATACAACTCTTTGTCAGGGTCAGGAAGCCGGCCACCCCAATAGCGAATTCCTGACTATTGATGACCTGCAACTGACTTTTAATGAGACCCATGAGCAATACCCTGCACCCCAGTCCTGCGCCAGCCCGATTACTCCCAAGCAACAGGGCACAGTCATCACTCTGGAGGATCTCAACGAAGCTTTTGCGTCAGGCAAGCCCGTTGAATTAGCGCCGGGATCATTGGTCTACAACGGTACTCACTATGCCTCACTGACCAGATTGATTGAGGAATTCCCCGAAACACTGGAATTCTATTATCAACATGGCTGCACTAACGACAACTCAACATACCGCGAAATTGACCAACCCACATTTATTCAGACTTTCGATAACGCCTCACCACACAGCAACGAAGTTGGCCCCGAGGATTGCAGCACGTCTGTAGTCAGCCTCCCCTTGATAGAGGCTCCTCTGGGTGTACATAACGTGAGTGCGCTGTATGCTGAAATGGCCGCCAGCTACAGCAATGCAGGCCTGCATCTGCAAGATGAGCAACCTGTGACATATAACGGTGAACAATACACCTGGGAAGGGCTAACCCCATTTATTTCCAGCGATAAACAGTGCAACCTGACAGGCTCAGAACAGGAAGAACTCACCGCATTTAAAGGAGTCACTGAAGAAGACATCATCGACAGCATTAACAGACTCAAGCAGCATCGTATGTCTATTACCACACAGCCATCCGATTTAACCCAACCAACCGAATCAACCGGATCAACCGGATCAACCGGATCAACCGGATCAACCGGATCAACCGGAAACCGAATCAACCGAATCACCCGAGGGGATTCCCTTCGTTAATGAAACACACCTAACGTCAGATCCAGGCCTGATCGCAGGGAGTGTAGCCGGCAGCCTGAGTCTGTTAGCAAGCGCTGCATATGCAGTTGGATCTGCAGCTGATGGCGTGTATTCCGCGATCAAAAACAAGAGACCCGGCCTGCTCAATTATCCGGCTCGAGCTATTATGCAAGCCACTAAACTGTACCGTTATTATCGTGGACGGGGTGAAACCAAGGTCTCGCATCCTGGCTGGGCTCTTCGTGAGGCCTCTCTTGTAAGACGAGCCGTGCACGGTATTCAACCTGACAGCGACAACAGACACACTAATACCTACGAACTAGAAAGCAACCCTTCCGCTGCCACCTCGGCACCAGAAGAATCATCCAATACCCTTCCATTTCCACCGCAAGACCATATAGACCCAGAACAATCTACCTCCCTCCCTTCTGCAACACGAAAATCTTTCCGGATCCGTGCTGTATCATACAAACCAGGTGACGGCAATCATATAATACTCAAAAACATGGCTCGAACTATTAATTAACCCATGACAACACGATAAAGCGCATTGGGCACCATTAAACGCCTTATTACCATTGCCTTTGATGCCGACAACACCCTCAACCCCTGGTTCACTCCCCAATGATGGCTATTTCCGTACTGCCAAAAGAAGATGATCAAGCTTACCCAGCCTTACTATTCGACAGGCATCGCAAGATGCGTAGCGCCTGACAGCTGACAGAACTGACAGGCATATTAACATTTGGGAACTTTTCCTGTTTTGCTCACCTAATGTGAAAAGAACACGATTTTCACTTATTACCCGCGTGAGACGAACAAGTATGTTAGATAACCCTTCGATGCCCAAATGGCAATGGCTGGCCAGTCGATTACAGAGTGACACGAACTCTGAAGATGCATATATCTGCCTGCCTGATAATCAGCCTTTAAAGAAAACAGGGGCGCAGCTCCAACAGCATGTCGACTGGAATGACCTTACATGCAAAAAGTACAATGGTGACAAGCATTTATTTACGAGTTGGAAACACCATGATGAGACTGTACGGTTTCAAAAAAGATTTAAAGATTATGTTGCTCTACGTTGTGAGCAGGCCATAAGGCTCAAACTTATTCCTCAAGAAGATAAAATCAGACTTATCAAGGAAGTTCCAGCTGTTGCCAGTTGCACAGTGCGCGAAGTAACAAGCTTTCTGTGTGAATCTTTTTGTGACCTGGGCAGCCTGCCTGTACCCGTTATTGATGGCGACGCTTTGCAGGGATTTCTGAGCACATCTGGCGCATTGCTTTCACAGTATTCGGGCGTCAATAAAATAGCTGACGTCAGCAAACCAGTTACTGTAAAAGATCTGATAGCATTTATACAAAAGGAAAATCAGGAGCAGGTTATCCCTATGATCAAGGGTGTTGTCTCGATGGCTCTGTGGATGCAAGACAAGGAAAACCCCTCTATTAAAAGCGACCTGAAAGAGATAAATAAATTCCTTCATTCCATGGGTATTAGTGATATTTATAGCCCTGATTACACTTTAGCTATTCGACTCATGGGGCTTCCACGATTAAGTGATACCAGCCTTGCCCTCGACAGAATGCTGCACGCATGCCAAAGCGGCGATATACTTAAACTCATGGTTTCATGCAATGATTTACAACTCGGCACTTTGGAGTGGTGTCAATCTCTGGGCATTGATAATGCAAAAATGCAAGGCGTTCATGCATGTCTTGATTTACTTTATAGCAGCATGAGCGAACGCACTAAAACTGATTTCCTGTTGGCATACCTTCAGGATCACACTACTTTTTTCCGTTGCTACTGGAGCTTTTCAAATACCAAATCATCTAATCCTGATATAGAAGATATAAAGATTTTTATATCCATTGTCACTATGCATCTTTCTACTTTATTTATAAGAGACAATAAACAATATCGTACTCTTCTCTGTGACATAGCAGCTGAAGGCTTATCTAAAGAGGAAAATAGAAAAAACCTTGAAGATTTTTTTGAGGATCTGACAAATAAATATGGTTGTGAATTTACAGAGCCAGACGGCCAATATTTTGTTGATAGCATTATTAACAGAACACCGACATTGCATGCAGAATTATCGAATGCCCTTCAACGCCAGGGCAATGATATCCCGATCGATGTTTTGTTACATCTGTACATTACAATGCAAGCATTCCACTACACCCCAGATGAAAAACTAAAATGTGCAACAGCTTTCAAACAGTATGAAAAACTCCCGAAAAGCAGGCACTGAGAACCCTCTGTGACAGATTCTGCCTCTTTGCCTTCATCCTGTTCCAGTAGCCCCATGGAGCTAACACTACATGATCAGGGAATTCTAATACGATGGTATACTGGGAGTTTCCCCGAATGTCTGTACTTATCCCCATGACAGCCAATGCCCACACCGTGATTGCCTTTGATGCCGACGACACCCTCTGGCCCAACGAAGGCTACTTCCGCAATGCTGAACTGGAGATGATCAAGCTCATTCAGCCCTATTACTCTTCAAGCAATACCACTACTGAGAACCAGGGCGACGAGCTGCTTGAAAGCCTCTACCAGCAGGAGGTGAAGAACCTGCATATCTTTGGCTATGGTGCCAAGGGCTTTACCCTGTCGATGATTGAGAGTGCTATAGAGTTGTCCAACGGCCGCATGCCGGGCACAGACATCCAGAAGATTATCAATATTGGTAAGTCCATCATGACTTACCATGTGGAGCTGATACCGGGGGTTACTGAAGTACTGGATAAGCTGGGACAGGAAAAAGACATACGCCTTATGCTGATTACCAAGGGCGACCTGTTCGATCAGGAAAGCAAGATTGCCCGTTCAGGACTGGCAGACAGATTTGAAGTCATTGAAATCGTTTCCGAGAAAAACGACAAAACCTACCAACAACTGCTGAACAAACACAACATCCAGGCCAAAAACTTCTGGATGGTGGGGAACTCAGTAAAGTCTGATGTACTGCCTGTTGTTAATATTGGCGGCACTGGCGTACACGTCCCCGCCGAAACCACCTGGATTCATGAATCGGTTGAGCTTGATGCGGAAACTCAGAACAGCTTCCATACACTCAACAGCATTCGAGAATTGCCCGAGTTGATTTTGCAGTTTCCTGGGTAAGAATGAACCCGGCAAAAAGCCCCTCGAAAGGGGCTTTTCAGATTTAAAGCAGGCGTACAATGCCACCTTAAATAATTACTCAGCCAGCTTTTTCAATACTTCTTTCAGCAAGTTGATACGTGGTTCAATAGAGTTCAGTTCAAGGAACTCTTTATCACTGTGGAAGCCGCCACCGATAGGTCCGAGGCCATCAAGAGAAGGCACACCCAGCACCGCTGTCAGGTTAGCATCAGAACCACCACCGACCGCCTGCCAGGTGATGTCGATATTTACGTTTCTACCAGCCTCTTCCACCAGCACCATCAGCTCTTCAGTTTTCTCGGAAGGTACCATGGATGGCTTGTATGCTTTGCGATCCATCGTTACAGACACATCTGCATCAAAAGTGTTTTCTAGCATCATGCGCAGCTTTTCATCGGCTGCAGCGTATTCATCATTATCCCAGAAACGCACATCGATAATGGCAGAAGCCGATTCGGCAACCACGTTACTGCCTGCGCCACCGCTTACAACACCAACATTAAAGGTGGTGCCACTTTCAAAGCTGGTCATTTCGTTAATAGCGGTAATCCAGTGAGCCATTTCAGAAATAGCACTGCGGCCTTTCTCAGGCTCATTACCAGCGTGAGCAGCCACACCTTTGAATTGCAGCTCGTAGCAGGCCATACCCTTACGAGCCTTTACCAGGGAGCCATCGGCACGGGCCGACTCTGCAACCAGTACAACACCCGCTTTTTTTGCGGTTTCGGCTAACCATTGAGCTGAGTCACCGGAACCCACTTCTTCATCCGGGTTCATACATACAGCAATGGAGAGCTTGTTGAGAACCTCAGCATCCATACCGCGCAGCGCATAAACAATATTCAAAAGGCCCGACTTCATATCCGATACACCCGGACCATAAGCGCGCACACCATCAGAAGACAGCGGACGTTCAGCAACCGTTCCTTCAGGGAATACTGTATCCATATGCCCCACCAGCATGACATCAATATGTTCAGCTTCTGGCTTGTTGCGCGCTTCAATCCCACAACCCGCCTTTCCCATATCAAGACGTTTTACAGACCAGCCGAGGTCGTTGTACTTTTCAGCCATAACAGACGCAACAACTTCAATACCTTCGACGGTAAAGGTACCGCAATCCACATTTACAAGGGGACGCAGTTCGTTCAGGTAAGTGTCGACGCAAAAATTCATCATGAAGACTCTATGAATGTAAAAACAGGAATGAATACGAGAAAAGAGATCTATAAACAGGGGACCGCAGCCCCCATTACTTAAGGCGTCAGCCTCACACCAGAATGTTCATAATGAACATGGCGACAAAAGCGTTGAGGATACAGATACCGAACATTACCGGAATCTTGCCACCCTCAGTGCCAACAACACCCAGGATACGGCCAGCGTACTGAACCAGAGAACCCATCAGGTAAATGGCAGGTGCCAGAATCGCGAGGTGGTTACCCACCAGTGCGCCGGAATCGAACAGGCCAACAGCCACACCAACCGCACCGCCCATGGACATCATTGCGCCCATCAGTACCGCAGCAGCCTCGCCCGGCAGGCCAACAAGAGCCATAACAGGAGCAAAGACCTTACCGATCACACCCAGAGCACCAGTGATGGAGAGAGCCTTGATGATGACGAAAGCCATCATTACATTAGGAAGAGTGCTGGATACTGCGATGTTCCAACCTTTGCGGGCACCTGCAACAAATACGTCGGTGACCATTGGCTTCTTAGCAACTTCAGACATTAACCTTATCCCTGTACGGCAACAGCTTGAGTTTCAACATCGCTGGTTTCAACAGCGTCATCTTTTTTCCTGGCAGAGACGCGCAGACCGAAGCGCATCAGGTTGGCACCAACAATCTTCATGATGAACATGACCGCAATACACAGACCGATAGACGCTGTGACAGCAAGAGAGCCATCAGCATTTGTCAATGTGAACAGAACTGCACCAGAGGAGAAGAAGTTCACCAGCATCGCACCGCCGGAGAACTGGAACATAGTGAAAACGTCGCCTTCATCTTTAGTCAGCTTGCCTTCATCAAGAAGACCACGGGTGATGGAAGAACCAGCATCAGTAGACTGCAGGGAAGCGATTAGAGCCAGACCACTCTCACCAGGCACACCCAGTAAAGGACGCAGGATGTAAGACAGCAGTTGGCGAGCAGCATCCAGAGCACCGTAGTGCTCCAGTACCTCAATCATCGCCATAGCGAACATAACTGTTGGCACCAAAGTGAAGGCAAAGATAAAGCCATCACGGGCACCGCCGCCGCCTGCACCACGGAAGCTACCTAAATCACCAATACGACCGAATGCGCCGTTCAAAGTGGTAAAGTCAAAGATGCCCCACCACTCATTTGATTGCATAGCACCGGAAAAGAAGACAATCGCAAAACCCAGAGCAATCATGCTGCCCAAAGTGAGTTTGCGTTCCTGTACGTCGTTAGACATAAGACCCCCGAGAGTGAATCAAAAAATATGGGGGTATTTTCCTCTTATGCGCCGATCTTTTTTTGATCCACATCCATGTTTCGAACACTTAAAACACAATAATTTTGTAGTAACAACGCAAAGCATACAAAACAACATGCCCCAGACAATGATTCAATTATTGCTGAAACGAAGACAGAGTTACCATTGATGCTCGCCCCTCAAATCTTGCTGTGTGATTAAAATAGTCGCCATTGTTGACACCACGATCACTTAACCATTGCACAGTGCATCAGGCATTCATTTGTTGTTTTTCACCAGAGTTCTCCATGCCGGTTGTTAAAGCCGATATTATCGCTGCATGCGCAGATGGCGCGAGCTTACGTGCCACCATTTCCGTAGCAGCAAAAACCCAGACCTTGATATCGTTCTTTCTTCCAGGGTTTAGCCAATGCGCAGCCATTGGCACCATAAGATTTAGAGCAAATGCAACTTCCCGATGGCTTACCAACGCTGGAATTATTTTATATCGCACAGATTGCAGGAAATCACTTCTATCTGGACTATTTGTAGGCTGTCTGGGTCTTACAGATTCACGGGGGATTGAGCGATTCACGCAGGAAGGTCTGCTTATCCTCTGAAATGTTCATAGAGTATCCAATACCAAAATAAACAGTTCTGCTAACAGCCCGTAAACTAAAAGGCACTGAAATTGCGTCAGGGAGATAGCAGCGAAATTTTCACGGTCTCTTATTCATGGCAGCCTGAAGAGTTGAGCATTGAGCATGGTGACGACAGTTACAGCATGCTGCTAAGCCGACTCTCTGAAACAGAGCTGCTGATACTGGATGGCTGGGGTCTTGAGTCCCTGCGGAAGAAAATGGGAAAACTGGACGTAATTGAACACCTGATCTACAAATCAGGTTCGCCAATGCGTAGAAAAGCGGAGGTGTTCAAGTTGGCCAGAATACGTACGGATTCCACTGTTTGACATTTTGTGAGGTATCCATGAAATTTCAGTACCGAGTTTACTGGCTGAAAAAAAAAGTCGAACGACCTCGCCGGGTACGACCCTCCCTCCTTTTGTTTTCACTTATCTTGCCAGTTTTTGTTGTGAATCATGCGATTGCGGGAACCGGCTGGTATGTCACCATTGTGAATCAATCCAATGCAGATCTGACTATCCAGCCTGCTGGAAACGATAGTTGGTACTGTAACGATTTCTGTGGTTCCTCTACTCTGGAAGCTGGTCAAAGTCACCGTTATTACACAGAAGACAAAGGCGGTAACCATTTAAACTACGGCATTCAGGGTATTGACCTGGTAGGCAGCAATAACCAAAAGGTCCATCTGGAGTTTGTTATGGGGAACCACCCTTATTCTGGCAGTCATGTTGACACGACTACTGTCTACGGCCATGGTGCTTCCGCTGTTGAGTGTCAGGATCTTGCAGACGCCCATATCTATGCCAGTGACCCCTCCATGATTTCAGTGACGACCTTCAGCGCGGGTGATATAAATTTCTGCGACGGCTTCTATGGAACTGTCTCTGTTATCCTCTATTTTCCACCCAGGAACAGCTCCCGATAACTGTCGTGCTTCTTTCTTCACTCTAACTCATCACAGAATTTCTGTGGTGCCACCTATGCCACTCTGATTGATATCGGTTCGCAATCTTTGCTGTGAATTCACACCCCTTCTCAAGTAAACGGTGCAGGAAAATGACTATTGCAAGAAAGATACTACTGGCTGCCATACTCTCTCTGTGTTCTATCGTGAACGCTTTAGCAGGTACAGGCTGGTACGTTGACCTCAACAATAACTCCAGTACCACACTAACCGTCTCATTTGCAGGCAACGATAGCTGGTACTGCAATGACTTTTGTGGAACATCCCGAATTGAAGCGGGTCAAACCAGACAATATTACACAGAGTCCAGAGGCACTATCACTGGCTCTGCTATACAAGGGATTAATCTGCAAGATGAAAACAACAACAGAACCCATGTGGAATTTGTAATGGGTGGACATGATCGATCAGGTTCCAGTATTGCCACTACTTATGTCTACGGTCATGCGACGAATCCTAACGCTTGTATGTCACTGGATGGCGCTAACATCACTGCAACTGATTCCATGCTTATCAAAGTTGGCTCATTTTCGGGTGGCAGCAAGATTCTATGCGATGGTTTCTACGGAACGGTCAATGTCACCCTGTATTTCACACCGCCTTGAGATAAAGACAATTCATCCGCGTAATGCCAAAGACGTATGCTGATGACAGACTATACTCACAACGATATTAGAGTCTGTTCACTTTTGTTCAGGAGAATCCCTGATGCTCCACACACTCCTGATATCTCGATATAAATTACGTCTACTCTATGTATTTCTTCTGATATCGACACTGTTTCTCTCTCAATCTGCCATGGCTGGAACCGGTTGGTATGTGACCATTCACAATGATTCCGATACGGACCTTCACATCCGTTTTGCTGGGAATGACCATTGGTGGTGCAATGATTTCTGTGGCCCCTCTGTCATTTCTGCCCATCAATCAAAATTTTATTACACCGAAGTAAAAGCACGCCTGGGACATAGCCAGGCCATTCAGGGTATCAATATGAATGACACGCATGTGGAATTTTATGTGGATGGACATTCCCACTCAGGGGTTGAAATTGTTAACAAGCCTCTCTTCAAGAGTTTATGTGTTGTTGATCAAGGCTGCTACTGTCGTAGCGGTGAATCCACTGCTATCTCCACCACCAACACCTCTGCTGTTTCTGCGTCTATAGATGCAGGGTCAAGCATCGCCTGCAGTGGCTCTTTTGGAACGGTGAGAGCAACGGTTCATTACCGCCCCTGAATGAAATTCCAACAACACTCATTAGCCTGACAGGTACACGACAATGTATTTTAAAAAAGAACTCTCTTTTATGGCTAGTATCCTGTTATTGATCCTGCCATTGGTTTCCTCTGCTGAGCCTGACGACGCTATAGGCTGGCATCTGGTACTGGTTAACGAAACCCCGGATACACTGAATGTAAAATTTCTTGGACAGGACAACTGGAACTGCCATGACCTGTGCAGTGAACAAACCATTAAAGGAAAACATAGCCGGGAGTTTTATTCTTCTTCCAGCAGAGTCAATACCAGCCTGACCAGCCGACTCAGTATCGAAGTCAACGGCGTACAGGTTGACTTTCATAATTCTGGATTTGAATCTCAGGGAAAATCTCTGGTGACAGGTACGGTTTACGCTCCGGGCAATGGTGTAGCCTGTGAAGAAATTGAAGAGATGTTAATTTCTTCCAGTGAAAGTAATGCTATCGCAGTCGAAATCAATACGGGTACCCAGGAGGTGTGTAGAAAAGCCCCCTTCACAATCACTACTACATTATCGTTTAGAAAACCTTCCGTTCCAACAGATCAACAGCCAGCTGCAGTAACCGAGAAGGAACTTTAACGCCATGGCTCTTTTTCAAAAAACCGGTACCAGAAAGATGAAAGGCTGCTTCTGTTATCTTTCTCTCCTGCCATTGTGTATCTCAATAAACGTTGTGGCTGACACTGTCTGGTATCTTGAACTGGTTAATAGCTCTAATCAGCTAATAGCCCTTTCTCCTACCAGCCACCTTTCCTGGCAGTGCGAAGAGCTTTGCAACACCACAACGCTTCCGCCAGGACAAATCCATATTTTTAAGAGTACTTATCAACCAGGAGAGAATGACAGCCCTGGTCAACTGAGTTTGAGTTTGAATGGTGACTCGCTGCAATTTTATATTGGAAGTCCACCTCACACAGGTACAGAAGTCACTCTGACGCATATTTATAAAAATGATTCCGGATGCAAGCCCTATAAATACGCGGGTATATCCATCAGTGATACCAGTGCCGCTGATATTACTATTAACACCGGAAGCCCTGAATCTTGTAAAGGCGATGGAGGAACCGTCTGGAGCAGGGTGTCCTTCCAAAAAAACAACCAGGGTAATCCATGATGAACACCTGCAAATCTTATTCGCGGTTCAAAGCCATCAGCTTACCCATTGTACTAGGCCTTACCCCAATAATGGCCAGCAGTCGGGCTCTGGCTGGAACAGGTTGGTATGTCACCATTATTAACAGTGACCGGGAAGTGCTTTCCATCAATTTCGCAGGTAATGATAACTGGTACTGCAACGATTTTTGCGTTAACCAGAAGATTAATCCAATGTCCCAACGCACCTTTTACACAGAAGAAAAGGAGTCTTATGTCACTAATGCAGCGATTCAAGGTATTGATTTAAATGGAACCCATGTGGAGCTGTATCAAAGTGGCCATACCTATTCCGGAACACAGCTCGCCACCACTCCCATTTATACGTCCTACTTTCTTACATGCACCCATAGATCAGATGCTGGAATTTCTACCGACAACCTGAATACGATCACAGTAAAGTCTCTGGACGCTGGTCGCTCTGACGCCTGCCTGCACAGTGGAAACTATGGCACCGTTCGCGCTGAAATTATTTATATAGGGCGGTAAGACTCGCAACACTTTCTTCCAGTCAATTGCTCTTATTGTATGAATCCAGCACGGCTGGGAACCCTGGCTCCGGAGAACTCAATAATGAAATTCCCATGTAAAGCTGTTTGCCTTGGTACCGCAGCAGTCTTATCTATGACTACAAGCCCCCTTGCCCAAGCCGGAACAGGCTGGTATGTCACTATTATCAACAATGATCGGGAAGTACTTTCCATCAATTTCGCAGGCAATGACAACTGGTACTGCAACGATTTTTGCGTTAACCAGAAGCTTAACCCCATGACCCAGAGAACCTTTTATACCGAAGAAAAAGCCACCGACTTCAACAAGTCCGGTATACAGGGCATCGATATGAACGGCGTTCATGTTGAGTTTTATCAGGATGATCATGCCCATAGCAATACCGAAGCCGTTCTTACCGGCCTCTATAAAATTGTTGCCCATAACTGTAAATTTCACGTGGGAGCAGGCGTGTCGACCAGCAACCCTTCACTGACACGGATTACAATCAATGGCGGCAGTGAAGAGTATTGCGACGGGCTGCTGGGCACTGTGTATGTCACGATCGAATACAAACCCAAACCGCCAGCGGCTTCCAATCAGGAAGCTGCTGTTCATTGAGTCTTCGCGCTATTTCTCAGAAGGCGAGTAAGACGCCCAGTGGACGTCCAGTGCATTGATCACGCTATTCCAGTTACTGTCGTGCAATTGTACCCAGTCCTGACCCGTATAGAACTGAACCTCGCCAGCTCTGGGAGGGTTTGTGTCAATAATGATCGGATAGACTTTACCGAGCGCTATGATCGCCCTGGGATTTCCACCCTTTATCCAGTCTGCTGACACCTGTGTTACACCTGTGGTCACATGGCCATCAAGCCAGTTGGCATCATGCAGTTCAGTCCAGGTGTTGCCATTATAATATTCAACAGCACCACCACTGTTTGGCTGATACTGTCCAAGACCCACCAGCACTCTGGGGTTTGAATCACCCTGCCAGCCAACGGACATATGAGTAACAGGCGCTAACCACCCCGTCCCCATCAGCTCCTGCCATTTGTCACCATCATAGTACTCTACAGCACCGCCCGCAGTGTGCAGGTCGTACTGCCCCAGCCCAACAACGACCTGGGGGGGGGCTGAGTCCTTCCAACGGGTAGACATCTGATTGACCGGAGCGGTCCAGCCTGTGCCGTGTAACTCTCTCCAACCGCTGCCATTATAATATTCAACCGCTCCCGCTGTAGTCCCTTCATTAAACTGCCCCAGTCCAACAACAAGCCAGGGCTTGCCACTTTCTGGCCATAATGTATTCAGCTGATTAACACCTGCGGCCCAACCGGTGCCCTGTAGCTCGCTCCAGTCTTTACCATCAAAATACTCCACTGCTCCCCCTGGCGTTTTCGAATCGTATTGCCCTAACCCCACGGCCATTTTGGGAACACCTTCCCCCTTCCAGTTTACCGACAGGCCATAGGCCGGAGCTGTCCAACCAGAATTGTGAAGATCCTTCCATTTATAGCGGTCGTAGTAGGTGATCAGTCCGCACTGTAAGCCTGCAATAATTTTTGGCCAATCCCCCCACTGAACACTCATTGAGACAATATGGCCTGGATAGTGTCTTGGAAAGCTTGGGTCATAACATTTCTTGTTTGCCAACAACTCATGCCACTTTTCACCGTCAAAATACTCTATGTTTGAGTTAGACAATCCAACAACCACCCGTGGCTGCATACGTTCACCCCGCCACTGCACTGACAGCGTTTTAACAGGAGACCCCAACCCTGTCAGGTGCAGTGCCTGCCACTGATTGCCATCAAAAAGCATTACTGAGCCAGTATCCATTCCTGCAACCATTCTGGGTCCTTTCATGGCTTTTGTTGCAACAGAAAATTCAGGGTTATCATTCACGGAAATCAACTCAACATCACGAGGATCTGATTCACCCTGTGAAAAAGCTGCTGAAATCAAAATAATAGTGAAAAATAGAACGCTAAGAAGTCTGACTGCTCGCATGGTTACCACCATCAGGGTCAGTGAGAAGAGAATTTAAAGAACCTCTAATGTGTCGCGTATAATTACCAGAACACATCCATCTGACCAATAGCGTTAGTCCAGGATGTTCCATGAAGTTCACTCCATTGATGCCCATCATAGTATTCAACACCACCTCCAGGTTCTGTTTTATCTCTCTGAAAACGTCCCAGACCAATAACCACTCTGGGGTCTCCTTCTACACCCCATTTAGCAGACAATTGATTGATTGCCGCAGCGTACCCAGTGTCGTGCAGCTCTCGCCACTGGGTACCATCATAGTATTCAACTGCCCCACCCTTCTCTGTATGATGGCGACCTTTAAACTGTCCCAGACCTACAACAATTTCCGGCCTTTCCCCCCAGCTGACTAACACCTGATTAGCCGGAGCAGCCCAACCGGTATTATGAAGTTCCTCCCAGGTTGACCCATTGTAATATTCGATAGCGCCGCCACGAGTATCCTCATCGTAATTACCCAGCCCTGCGACCATTCTGGGATCATTATCCCCTTGCCATTGTACGGGTAGCTGTCGAATGTCAGATGTCCAGCCACCGTCAGCCAGCTGTTTCCAACCGGAACCGGTATAGTATTCAATAGCACCATTCGCTAACCCCTGAAGAATAGGAGGTTCAGGATTAGCTCTGGACCAGTCCACCTGAAGATACGTGCATACGGAGGCAAAACCACCATCAGACAGTGCTTTCCAGTCAGTGCCATTGAAATACTGAATCACTCCCGGCCCATGGATCATATTCAGGATCAGGACAATCTCTTGTTTTCCTTCCCAGTTCACAGAAATATCGCTGGGTTCACTTAATCTGGGATAACCTTCAGCATCATCTTCTATCCATTGTTTTCCATTGGTGATTTCAGTCCATTTCTCACCGTCATAATACTCAACCGCAGCGTTCGCAAGACCCACCATGATCTTTGGTCGTGCTTGCGACCAATCCACATCCATAACTACGACAGGATTGGCCCAACCGGCTCCCTGTAGAAGTTCCCAGCTTTTACCGTTGTAATAACTGACCGCACCACTGAACTGCCCTACCACTACCTGAGGAGTATCATTCATCATTTTGCTGGAGATAATGACATCATTACCAAAGTCCTGAAGCTGCTGCCATTGCTTGCCATCATAAAACTGAACAGCACCGCTTTTTTCTTGAGAAAGAACTATGCGTGGCATGGAATTACCCTGATCTTTCTCAAGATTACCGGTAACAGAATTACTATGACCTAATTGATCGCTGACTGGTTGAACAACTATTTTTTCAGAAGCCCAAACAAGTCTCATATAGCCAGCTCCCAGTGGCACGACAAAGAGAGACGCCAGAAGCAACGACCTTAACCATCGTGAGTACATACCAAAATCCCCACCCTTATTTACAAGACAATGTAACAGTAGGTGATGATTTATCTCTTAGCTATTTGCATTTCTTGTAGTGGGTCAGAGGTGTGTTTCAGGGTTAATCCGGATAGAAAGTTGAAAGCTCATCCCAATCATGTACAGCGTGGTATGCCTTACAGAAGTCAGCTGCATAAGCTGCAACAGCACAAATATTCGGAAATGCGGTATCAACCGTCATGGGGACCAGAGTTGCCTCTGCCTGAATCCCTGCGGCACCATCAAAAGCTTTATGCTGAAATATCGCTATAAAGCCTGTATTCCCTGCGTTCAAAAACAGGTCGGGGATATGGCTATCCACGGCAGTGGTAATCGTGATACCAGCAGGGTACTTCAGACCAGTAAAACGACAACCATCAATATTATCCGGCGCAAAGAAGCTAACCTCATAGAGGTTAACCCCAACATCCGGACACTGGAACTTAGCGTGGACAATGAGGTTCGTCTGGAGCCTGTCTGCAAGGCAGCGGAGCTTATGGTCATTTGTCGACAGGATGTCGAATCAACGCTGGCTCTGGTATGCAGCAGACCATGCGACCAACACTGTTCTTGCCTACGTTTCTGGCAAAAGAAACACACAGAAAATCGAGCGTAAAACCTGAATATCAGGACCTGGATCAA
This sequence comes from Sansalvadorimonas sp., assembly GCA_965221135.1. GTDB lineage: Bacteria > Pseudomonadota > Gammaproteobacteria > Pseudomonadales > Endozoicomonadaceae > Sansalvadorimonas. The sequence continues at coordinate 370,765 of CBDCRZ010000100.1, read as the reverse complement.
GCGTCTAGCCAGGAAAACCATCTGTTTTTCTAAGCGAGAAGACATGCACGACACTGTTATCAGGTTACTGATCAACAAGGTGGAATTCGGGATGGATATTTATGCATAAACACACATCTGACCCACTACCGTTTTTTGTATGGGCATATTCAATGTTTGAGTGTTTCTTGTTTCAACCCCTCACCCAGCTTTCTCCAGGCACAAAAAAACCGGTCAGTTAAAAACTGACCGGTTTTTGAGAGCTTAACGCTCGTGACCAAGCGAGCGACAGTGTTTAAATGTCGCCCTGGCTCAGAGCTTCGGACAGGGCTGCTTCTACATCAGAAGCAGAAATGGTGACAGCTGCACCTTCCTGATCACGCTTACGACGCTCTTCGTGGTAGGACAGACCAGTACCCGCCGGGATCAGTCGACCTACAACAACGTTCTCCTTCAGGCCGCGCAGGTGGTCGGACTTGCCGGTCACAGCTGCTTCGGTCAGCACTCGAGTGGTTTCCTGGAAGGAAGCCGCAGAGATAAAGGATTCTGTTGCCAGAGATGCCTTGGTGATACCCAGCAGAATACGCTCGTATTTCGCAGGGAAACGATCACTGGAGTTCATCTCATCGTTAACTTCCAGTGCCTTAACGTATTCGATCTGCTCACCACGGATCAGATCGGAATCACCGACGTCGGACACTTCAACTTTACGCAGCATCTGACGCAGGATGGTCTCGATGTGCTTATCGTTGATCTTAACGCCCTGGAGTCGATAAACTTCCTGGATTTCGTTAACGATGTATTCAGCCAGCTTACCAACACCCAGCAGACGCAGGATATCGTGCGGGTTGAACGGACCGTCAGAGATAACTTCACCCTTAACAACGTTCTCACCTTCGAACACGTTCAGCTGACGCCACTTGGGAATCAGTTCCTCATAAGGATCTGCTCCGTCTGTAGGCGTGATAACCAGACGCTTCTTACCCTTGGTTTCCTTACCGAAGGAAACAACACCGGAAGTTTCGGCCAGGATGGCAGGCTCTTTCGGCTTACGGGCTTCAAACAGGTCGGCCACTCGTGGCAGACCACCGGTGATATCTTTGTTACCTGAAGACTGCTGAGGCATACGGGCGATGACGCTACCGATCTCAACCTTTTCACTGTCTTTCACGCTTACCAGTGCGTTGGCAGGCAGGAAGTACTGTGCAGGGTTGTTGGTGTTCGGCAGAGTCAGTTCGTTACCGTTCTCATCCAGCAGTTCGATCGCAGGACGGATGTCTTTACCAGCAGCAGGACGATCCTTAGGATCGATCACTTCGATACTGGACAGACCAGTAATATCGTCAGTCTGGGACTTAACGGTAATACCTTCTTCCATACCAATGAAGCGAACCTGACCGGCAATTTCTGTCACGATTGGGTGAGTGTGTGGATCCCACTTGGCCACGATGGCACCAGCAGCAATCTCTTCACCATCCTTAACAGACAGAACAGTACCGTATGGCAGCTTGTAACGCTCACGCTCACGACCAAACTCATCGGCAAGTGCCAGCTGACCAGAACGGGATACAGCAACCAGGTTGCCATCCTTACGCTGAACAGTCTTGATGTTGGTCAGACGAACAGTACCCTTACTCTTAATGGCAATGTTGTCTTGTGCAGCGTTTCTGGATGCAGCACCACCGATGTGGAAGGTACGCATGGTCAGCTGTGTACCGGGTTCACCGATAGACTGTGCCGCGATAACACCAACCGCTTCACCAGCGTTAACCAGATGACCACGACCGAGGTCACGACCGTAACACTTGGAGCAGACACCGTGACGGGTTTCACAGGAGATGGAGGAACGAACCATCATCTCGTCAACGTTCAGCACTTCAAGTTTCTTGACCCACTTCTCGTCAACCAGCGTACCGGCCTTGATAGCGATCTCATCGGAACCTGGTACGTAAACGTCTTCTGCAACCACACGACCCAGAATACGCTCACCCAGAGGTTCAACTACGTCACCGCCTTCAATGTGCGGAGCCATAGGCAGACCACGAGTGGTACCACAGTCAAATTCTGTAACAACCAGATCCTGAGCCACGTCTACCAGACGACGCGTCAGGTAACCGGAGTTAGCCGTCTTCAGTGCGGTATCCGCCAGACCCTTACGAGCACCGTGAGTGGAGTTAAAGTACTGAAGTACGCTCAGACCTTCACGGAAGTTCGCGGTGATTGGCGTTTCGATGATGGAGCCATCTGGCTTGGCCATAAGACCACGCATACCAGCCAGCTGACGAATCTGTGCTGCGGAACCCCGCGCACCGGAGTCGGCCATCATGTAAACACTGTTGAAGGACTCCTGCTCTTCCTCTTCACCTTTCTTGTTAATAACAAGATCGGTCTTGAGGTTGTCCATCATGCGCTTGGCCAGTACTTCGTTAGCACGGGACCAGATATCGATAACCTTGTTGTACTTCTCACCCTGGGTTACCAGACCGGAAGCAAACTGCTTTTCGATTTCGCGGACTTCGTTGTAAGCCTCATCGATGATCTGGTCTTTTTCCGGTGGAATAACGAAATCGTTAACACCGATAGACGCGCCAGAAATAGTCGCGTAGCTAAAGCCCATGTACATCATCTGGTCAGCAAAGATAACAGTTTCTTTCAGACCAACGTTACGATAACAGGCGTTCAGAAGGCGGGAGATAGCCTTCTTCTTCATGGGCTGGTTCACCAGATCGAAAGGCAGGCCTTTCGGCACGATTTCCCACAACAGAACACGACCGACAGTTGTCTCAGCCAGGAACTGGCGAGAAGTCGAGTTGCCATCTTCATCGTTCACAGTTTCGTCGAGACGAACCTTAACGCGGGCGTGAAGATCGGCAGCACCTGTGCGGTAAGCACGCAGCGCTTCGTCGGTGTCCTTGAATGCCAGACCTTCGCCTTTGGCGTTAATACGGTCACGGGTGGTGTAGTACAGACCCAGTACAACGTCCTGGGAAGGAACGATGATAGGCTCGCCGTTCGCTGGTGCCAGAATGTTGTTGGTAGACATCATCAGGGCACGGGCTTCGATCTGCGCTTCCAGAGTCAGGGGTACGTGTACCGCCATCTGGTCACCGTCAAAGTCAGCGTTGTAGGCCGCACACACCAGTGGGTGCAGCTGAATCGCTTTACCTTCGATCAGGACAGGTTCGAATGCCTGGATACCCAGACGGTGAAGGGTAGGAGCACGGTTCAGCATAACAGGATGCTGGCGAATCACTTCGTCCAGGATATCCCATACGATTGGCTCTTCCCGCTCAACCATCTTCTTGGCAGCTTTAATAGTGGTCGCCTGACCACGGGTTTCCAGCTTGCCGAAGATGAATGGCTTAAACAGTTCCAGTGCCATCTTCTTGGGAAGACCACACTGATGCAGGCGCAGAGTTGGGCCTACGGTAATTACGGAACGACCGGAGTAGTCAACACGCTTACCAAGAAGGTTCTGACGGAAACGACCCTGCTTACCCTTGATCATATCGGCCAGGGATTTCAGAGGACGCTTGTTGGAACCGGTAATGGCACGACCGCGACGACCGTTATCCAGCAGGGCGTCAACAGACTCCTGCAGCATACGCTTTTCGTTACGGACGATGATGTCTGGTGCGTTCAGCTCAAGCAGACGCTTCAGACGGTTGTTACGGTTGATAACTCGACGGTACAGATCGTTCAGGTCGGAGGTCGCGAAGCGGCCACCATCCAGAGGTACCAGAGGACGCAGATCTGGCGGCAGAACCGGCAGAACGGTCATGATCATCCACTCAGGCTTGTTGCCGGAATGGAAGAAGGCTTCAAGCAACTTCAGGCGCTTGGTCAGCTTCTTGATCTTGGTTTCACTGTTGGTCTGCGGAATCTCTTCACGCAGCTGATCGATCTCTTCTTTCAGTTCGATGTCAGCCAGCAGGTGCTGTACGGCTTCGGCACCCATACGGGCGTCAAAGTCATCACCGAATTCTTCAAGAGACTCGTAGTATTCTTCGTCGTTCAGCAGCTGCCCTTTTTCAAGGGTGGTCATGCCCGGATCAATAACAACGTAGGATTCAAAGTACAGAACCCGTTCGATGTCACGCAGAGTCATGTCCAGCAGCAGACCGATACGGGACGGCAGGGACTTCAGGAACCAGATGTGGGCAACAGGTGCTGCCAGTTCGATGTGGCCCATACGCTCACGACGAACTTTTGCCAGTGCAACTTCAACGCCACACTTTTCACAGATCACACCACGGTGCTTCAGGCGCTTGTACTTACCGCACAGGCACTCATAGTCCTTTACTGGACCGAAAATCTTGGCACAAAACAGACCTTCACGCTCAGGCTTGAACGTTCGGTAGTTAATTGTCTCAGGCTTTTTCACTTCACCGTAAGACCAGGACCGCACCATCTCAGGGCTGGCCAGGGAGATGCGAATGGAATCGAATTCTTCCGTCTGTCCCTGGGATTTCAGCAGATTGAGTAAGTCTTTCATCGCTTCTCCTCGCAGAAGCCGGCGGGCAAAAATGCCCGCCGAATCATTAACCCGTAAATCCGACTATCGGTCAGATTCCAGCTCGATATCGATACCCAGAGAGCGGATTTCTTTAACGAGAACGTTAAAGGATTCAGGCATCCCAGGTTCCATACGATGATCACCATCCACGATGTTTTTATACATCTTGGTACGACCGGCAACATCATCGGATTTAACCGTGAGCATTTCCTGCAGTGTGTAAGCAGCACCGTATGCTTCCAGTGCCCACACTTCCATCTCACCAAATCGCTGGCCACCGAACTGGGCTTTACCACCCAGAGGCTGTTGGGTTACCAGAGAATAAGAACCGGTAGAACGCGCGTGCATCTTGTCGTCTACCAGGTGGTTCAGCTTCAGCATGTACATGTAGCCAACCGATACGGGACGCTCGAAGCGATCACCGGAACGGCCGTCAAACAGGCTGACCTGACCACTGTCATCCAGGTCTGCCAGTCTCAGCAGCGCCTTGATTTCAGCTTCCTTCGCACCATCAAATACGGCAGTCGCCATTGGTACGCCACCACACAGATTGCGCGCCAGATCCATCACTTCCTGATCAGAGAAATTCGCAATGTCTTCTTTATTCTGACCGGCACCTACAACGTTGTAGATTTCCTCAAGGAAGGCGCGAATCCTGACAACAGCCTGCCGGGAGCGAACCATTTCATTGATCTTGTGACCAAGACCACGAGCCGCAGCACCCAGGTGAATTTCGAGTACCTGCCCTACGTTCATACGGGACGGCACACCCAGCGGGTTGAGCACGATGTCGACAGGGTTACCGAATTCATCATGAGGCATGTCTTCGACAGGCATGATGATGGAGATAACACCCTTGTTACCGTGACGACCAGCCATCTTGTCACCAGGCTGAATACGACGCTTGATAGCGAGGTAAACTTTAACAATCTTCAGAACGCCCGGCGCCATATCGTCGCCAGTTTGCAGCTTCTTCTTCTTGTCTTCGAAGCGCTCGTCCAGCTGTGCGCGCAGCTCAGCCAGTTGCTTCTGAGCAGCTTCAAGAAGCTCGTTCAGGGTTTCGTCGGCCATAACCAGACGGAACCATTGTTCGTGTTCCAGACCATTGAGGTAATCACGAGTGATTACGTCGCCCTTCTGCAGGCCAGGACCGCGATCCACATTCTGACCTTCCAGAGAAACCGCCAGACGTCCAAAGCTGTCGCCTTCAACGATACGGAACTCTTCGTTCAGATCCTTGCGAACCTCATCCAGCTGAGACTTCTCAATGGATTGTGCACGTGTATCTTTTTCAACGCCGTCGCGGGTGAAAACCTGCACGTCGATAACGGTACCCTTAACGCTGGTAGGAACACGCAGAGAGGTGTCCTTAACGTCAGAGGCTTTTTCACCGAAGATCGCACGCAGCAGCTTTTCCTCTGGAGTCAGCTGGGTTTCACCCTTAGGCGTCACCTTACCGACCAGAATGTCACCAGCTTCGACTTCTGCGCCAACGTAAACAATACCGGCTTCATCCAGCTTGTTCAGTGCAGATTCACCAACGTTAGGAATATCAGAAGTGATTTCTTCTGAACCCAGCTTGGTGTCACGGGCCACACAGGTAAGCTCCTGAATGTGGATCGTGGTGAAACGGTCTTCCTGAACAACACGCTCGGAAACGAGCATGGAATCCTCAAAGTTGTAACCATTCCAGGGCATGAACGCGATGCGCATGTTCTGACCCAGTGCCAGTTCACCCATATCGATGGATGGACCGTCGGCCAGAATGTCGCCGCGAGCTACCTTTTCACCAGCTTTCACCAGCGGACGCTGGTTGATGCAGGTGTTCTGGTTAGAACGGGTGTACTTGGTCATACCGTACAGGTCGACACCGGCTTCGCCTGGCTGAACTTCGTCATCGTGTACACGAATAACGATTCGGCTGGCGTCTACGGATTCGATAGTACCGCCACGCTTGGCAACCACACATACACCGGAGTCACGGGCAACGTTGCGCTCCATGCCGGTACCAACCAGAGGCTTGTCAGCCCGCAGGGTAGGTACAGCCTGACGCTGCATGTTGGAACCCATCAAAGCCCGGTTCGCGTCATCGTGTTCCAGGAATGGAATCAGGGATGCCGCTACAGAAACAACCTGCCGTGGAGAAACGTCCATGTACTGAACATTTTCCGGAGGAGTCAGGGTTACTTCGTTACGGTGACGAACGTTAACCAGATCTTCAGTCAGTTGCTTCTTGTCGTTCATCGTTGCGGAAGCCTGAGCGATAACGTACTCGCCTTCCTCGATGGCAGACAGGTAATCAATATCATCGCTGACCAGACCATCCTTAACCTTGCGGTAAGGAGACTCCAGGAAACCATATGCGTTAGTACGGGCATAGGTGGCCAGGGAGTTGATCAAACCGATGTTTGGACCTTCAGGGGTTTCGATAGGACATACACGACCATAGTGAGTCGGGTGTACGTCTCGAACCTCAAAGCCAGCACGCTCACGGGTCAGACCACCAGGGCCGAGTGCAGAGACACGACGCTTGTGAGTAACCTCAGACAGCGGGTTGTTCTGGTCCATAAACTGGGACAGCTGGCTGGAACCGAAGAATTCCTTGATGGCCGCTGCAACAGGTTTGGCGTTGATCAGATCCTGAGGCATCAGGCCTTCGGATTCTGCCATCGACAGACGTTCCTTGACGGCACGTTCTACACGAACGAGACCAACACGGAACTGGTTTTCAGCCATTTCACCTACGGAACGAACACGACGGTTACCCAGGTGGTCGATATCATCGCACACACCCTTACCGTTACGGATATCAACCAGAGTCTTCATAACTTCGGTGATATCGTCGTTGTCCATGATGCCGGAACCTGTGTCGAGTTCACGACCCAGACGACGGTTGAACTTCATACGACCAACAGCAGACAGGTCGTAACGTTCAGCAGTGAAGAACAGGTTCTGGAAAAGCTGTTCTGCCGCTTCTTTTGTAGGTGGCTCACCAGGACGCATCATGCGGTAGATTTCTACCAGTGCTTCCATGGCGTTAGTGGTGGTGTCGGTACGCAGGGTATCGGACACGTAGGAACCACAGTCCAGTTCGTTGGTGTAGATAACATCAACAGACTTCACACCGGCAGCCAGCAGCTTCTCGTAGATTTCCATGGTCAGCTCGGTGTTGCACTCAACCAGGATTTCGCCTGTAGCAGAGTGGATAACCGGTTTGGCCAGAACTTTGCCGAGTATGTATTCGGCTGGAGCGTCCAGAGTGCTGATATTAGCTTTTTGCAGCTGACGGATGTGACGTGCAGTAACACGACGCCCCATCTCAACGATAACGTTACCTTCAGGGTCTTTAATGTCGAAGCTGGAAGCTTCGCCACGCAGACGCTCAGGTACAAGCTCAAAGCTTACGCCTTCGCTGCCAATCTTGTATTCGTTGCTATCAAAGAACAGATCCAGGATTTGTTCACTGCTGTAGCCCAGGGCACGCAGCAGGATAGTAGCCGGAAGCTTACGACGGCGGTCAATACGAACGAACAGCAGATCCTTTGGATCAAACTCGAAGTCCAGCCATGAGCCACGGTAAGGAATAACCCGAGCGGAATACAGGAGCTTTCCGGAAGAGTGAGTTTTACCACGGTCGTGATCGAAGAACACGCCCGGAGAACGGTGAAGCTGGGATACAATAACCCGCTCAGTACCGTTAACAACAAAGGTACCGTTGTCTGTCATAAGCGGAATTTCGCCCATGTAGACTTCTTGTTCCTTGATGTCTTTTATTGCCTTATTGGCACTTTCTTTGTCATAGATAATCAGACGCACTTTGACGCGCAGAGGCACAGCATAGGTAACCCCACGCAGCTGACATTCCTTTACGTCAAAAGCCGGCGTACCAAGACGGTAGCCAACATATTCCAGTGCGGCATTGCCTGAATAGCTGACAATAGGAAAGACGGACTTGAAAGCCGCGTGCAATCCGATATCGTTACGTCCATCCGGCCCCGTATCGGTTTGCAGAAGCTTGCGATAGGAGTCCAGTTGAATTGCCAGCAAATAGGGCACATCCATGACTTGCGGCAGTTTGCCGAAATCCTTGCGGATACGTTTTTTCTCAGTATACGAGTAAGCCATCAGCGTTCCCCAGCTAGGTCACCTGCGGATCTGTCGTGCAAGCCTGCATAGGCCACGACTTTGTCTCGAGGGCGGGTAGCCTCTCATGTAATTTTCCTGAACCAACAAAACCCTGATAGGTCTCATTGTTCAAGAGCGGTGCTCCAGTAAACTTGGTTTGCCCGGCTATACCGGTCACTCCGCCTATACAAATAACGCAATAGATACGATGCTTATATAAACGAGACCTATATAAGCGACATCTAAAAGGCGATGCTTATATAAGCCCATACAAACAGTTACATGACGGTTTTCTTCGACTTTTCCACGCAGAAAAAGACCCCTGCCCCACGGATTCCCCGTTGAACATGAAGTCAATTATTCTGTCATGAATCCACTCGCATAAACGTGTGCAAGTCGAATGCTACCCCCACAACCCTGCCAAGGCAGGCCTGGAACCGTCAAACCAAGTTAACCAGAGCACAAAAACTTTCAAACCTGTCATGCGCATATGCAAAACAAGAAAACCTCGTTTAAACACTGAACAATTAACAGGCTACTTCCACTTTCTATTCAGTCCGTAGAAGATTCTGTTCCCGTTATAAAGCTTATTAACAGGGATAACCCAACATTCTAACAAGACCTTTGAAAACTGCACTTGTTTTTATGAATTTTTTCTCAAAACCCCAAAATAAAAACAAAACAGTCCCGTATAACGGAAAAAGGCCGGTACCAAAAGGCACCAGCCATTGGGCTTATTTTTCAATAAGCCCGAAGAACGCAAGCAGAAATTACTTAACTTCTACAGATGCGCCAGCTTCTTCCAGCTGCTTCTTCAGTTCTTCGGCTTCTTCCTTAGAAGCGCCTTCCTTAACTGGAGAAGGTGCGCCGTCTACAACAGCCTTGGCTTCTTTCAGACCCAGGCCAGTAGCAGCACGTACAACCTTGATTACGTTGACTTTCTTGTCGCCAGCGCCAGTCAGGATTACGTCGAACTCAGTCTGTTCAACAGCAGCGGCAGCTTCGCCACCAGCAGCAGGAGCAGCGGCAACAGCAGCAGCGGCAGATACGCCGAACTTCTCTTCCATTGCTTCAACCAGTTCAACAACGTCCATAACGCTCATTTCAGCGATAGCGTTCAGGATATCTTCTTTAGACAGAGCCATTTCTCTACTCTCCAGAATTCTTCAGGGTAAAACCTGTGCTTTCGTTAGAAAGCAAAATTAGTTAAAAAACGATCAGAAAGCCGCAAAAAACCAAAAGGTTAAAATTAAGCGGCGTTTTTCTTCTCGTCAGCAACAGCTGCCACTACACGGGTAACTTTTGCTGGCACTTCTTTCAGAGTACGTGCCAGTTTGGTTACAGGTGCAATCATTACGCTCATCAGCATCGCACGCGCCTGGTCCATGGTTGGCATCTTGGCCAGGACGTCAATCTGCTCGGCTCCGAGCAGTTTGCCGCCAATGGAAAGAGCCTTCACTTCCAGTGCGTCATTTTCCTTAGCAAAATCCTTCAGGACACGGGCAGCAGAGCCCGGATCTTCCTGAGAGAACGCCAGGATAGTAGGACCTACCAGTGCGTCGTTCAGGCACTCAAACTCAGTACCTTGAACTGCACGCTTGGCCAGAGTGTTACGTACGACCTTCAGATAAACACCGTTTTTACGGGCTTCACTGCGCAGGGCAGTCATCTGGTCAACAGTCAGGCCGCGGTAGTCCGCGATTACAGCCGACAGAGCGCTTTGGGCAGCCTCACTGACACCAGCGACAATCGCCTTTTTGTCTTCGAGACCTAACGCCATGGGGCTTTACTCCAATTTAGTAAAGTGCTTTCGTTCACAGAGAGCTCTCTATAGAGCGATGCAATATAGAGCAAAACTCAGTGACACTTAATACGGTGAAGGGCCAATTGTGAGACAATCGATTCACCGTCTACGCAGGAAATTAAGCATCATTGCCTACAACTTCAGCTTTTAGACTGAAAGAACAACTCAACACCTGCGATCTTTGACAGCCCTCGAATGAGAGGACCCCAAAGATGGTTGCTTTTACATCGCCGCACTTGCTTGAAGCATACAAAATGCACGAACACACAAGACGACGATGCAATAGCGAATTCTAGTCGCAACCTACTGGATTACAGTTCCAGAGTAGATTGATCGACAGTCAGGCCAGGACCCATAGTAGAAGACAGGGAAATCTTCTTAAGGAATACACCTTTAGCAGAAGCTGGCTTCAGCTTCTTCAACTCTGCAATCAGAGCTTCAACGTTTGCTTTCAGAGCAGCCGCTTCGAAATCAACCTTACCAATACTGGCATGGATGATACCGTTCTTGTCAGTACGGAAACGTACCTGACCAGACTTGGCGTTCTTAACAGCATCTGCAACGTTAGGAGTTACAGTACCAACCTTAGGGTTAGGCATCAGACCACGAGGACCGAGGATCTGACCCAGCTGACCAACAACACGCATTGCATCAGGAGAAGCAATAACAACGTCGAAGTTCATTTCGCCGGCTTTAACCTGAGCAGCCAGGTCATCCATACCTACGATGTCAGCACCAGCAGCTTTAGCAGCTTCAGCGTTTGCGCCCTGCGTAAACACAGCAACGCGAACGTCTTTACCTGTACCGGAAGGCATGATGGCAGAACCACGAACCACCTGGTCAGATTTACGAGGATCAACACCCAGGTTCACGGAAACATCTACAGATTCCTTGAATTTAACGGTGGACAGCTCGGACAGAATTTTTGCAGCTTCGTCGAAAGCGTAAACCTTGGTTGGTTCTACTTTTTCAGCGATCAGCTTGGCACGCTTAGTCAGTTTCGCCATCTTAGATGCCCTCCACGTTCAGGCCCATGGACCGGGCAGATCCGGCGATGGTGCGGATAGCAGCATCTTCATCAGCAGCAGTCAGATCAGGCTCTTTAACCTTGGCGATCTCAAGCAACTGCTCGCGAGTTACAGTACCAACCTTTTCAGTGTTTGGACGACCGGAACCTTTCTTCAGCTTCAGAGCCTTCAGCAGCAGCACAGATGCTGGCGGAGTCTTGGTCTCAAAAGTGAAGCTACGATCACTGTATACAGTGATGATGACAGGAATTGGCATACCTGCTTCCATACTCTGGGTTTGAGCATTGAAAGCTTTGCAGAATTCCATGATATTAACACCGTGCTGACCCAGTGCAGGACCAACAGGTGGTGAAGGGTTCGCTTTACCAGCAGCAACTTGCAGCTTGATATAAGCTTGTACTTTTTTAGCCATGATTTACCTCATAGAGGGTTCAAACGCTTTGCTGCTTAATCGACCCGAACAGATCAACCTAACAGCTCCGCTCCCCAGTACCGGGACTGAACCCCGGATAACAAAAGCCCCGCACTTTGTATTTCTACAATTTGCGAGGCTCGAAATTCCTTCTCGTCGCCCGCCCTCATAAGAACCCGAAAGCTCTTATGAAAGTTTTTGACTAGCCCTTTTCTACCTGACTGAACTCAAGCTCAACAGGAGTAGAGCGACCGAAAATCATCACCGCAACCTGCAGGCGACTCTTTTCGTAATTCACTTCTTCAACTGTTCCGTTAAAATCAGCAAACGGCCCATCAATAACACGAACCATTTCACCTGGCTCGAACAACGTCTTAGGACGAGGCTTATCACCACCCTCCTGAACACGCTGCAGAATAATATCAGCTTCTTTCTGGGTGATCGGCATCGGCTTGTCAGCCGTTCCACCAATGAAACCAAGAACACGGGGAGTGTCTTTAATCAGATGCCAGGAGTCTTCACCCATTTCCATCTGAACCAACACATAACCCGGGAAAAACTTCCGCTCACTGCGGCGTTTTTGTCCGTTCTTGATTTCTACAATTTCTTCTGTAGGAACAAGAATCTCGCCAAACAACTCTTCCATGCCATACAGCTTGACGCGCTCTTTAAGATTGCGCATCACCTGTTTCTCATACCCGGAATAGGCGTGGACGACGTACCAACGTTTAGCCATCTTCTGTCCTTATCTAATCAGGCTGCTAACTGCCCAGCCTAGCAGAGTATCCAAACCCCACAAAACCAAACTCATAAACAGCACAACCAGCACGACAATAATCGTAGTTTGTACAGTTTCCTGGCGCGTTGGCCATACGACCTTTCGCACTTCAACCTTGGCATCGCGAAGCAAGCCCCAAAAGGCCTGACCCTTATCTGTCTGTAGAGCTACGGCCACCGCCATCGCGGCAATTACGACCAGTCCGATGACACGAAAGAGAATCGACTCAGCCGCAAAAAAGGAATTCCCAACCACCCCACAGGCGACGAGAACAGCAACTACCAGCCACTTAAGACCGTCAAGGCGACTGACGTTTTCAACGTCCGTTTTACCACTCATCCAGAATATCTCAGCAGATCAGGAAATTGTCCGGGAAGGAAATCTGGCAGGCCATGAGAGAATCGAACTCCCAACCCCCGGTTTTGGAGACCGGTGCTCTACCAATTGAGCTAATGGCCTACTACTTCGAAGCCTAACAGCTTAACAACCTTCAGACTTCACTTGGCTCCGGGTCGCGTAATATACACGATTCTCAACCAAATTCAACTTCTGCAGATAACAAGCCTGCCACCTTTCCGACATCTTACCCTTTTATATTAAAAGCAGGTCTATGCCAGAATCCGGCTTTCAACCCACACCTTTTATAAACCTTATATTGCCTTACAAACAAAAGGCAATAACAATAAACGCAAATAGGGTGGACACAATGTGTCCACCCTCAAAATATGGAGCTCTTAACCGGATTTGAACCGGTGACCTCATCCTTACCAAGGATGCGCTCTACCAACTGAGCTATAAGAGCATCTTTCAAGCAATTGGAGCGGGTAGCGGGGATCGAACCCGCATCATCAGCTTGGAAGGCTGAGGTTCTACCATTGAACTATACCCGCGAAGCCGGACCCTCGGCGAGTAGCACAATAGCAACTCATATCGCCTTTTGGGACCCTCAAGACTAGTGCTTGAAGCCTTGGAAGATGGTGGTGGGGGCTGGATTCGAACCAGCGAAGCTTTCGCGTCAGATTTACAGTCTGATCCCTTTGGCCACTCGGGAACCCCACCTGATTTTCGCCGCTATTTTATCTTGAAGCCGTTTGATGTCAAGAGAAGTTTTTCTTCTCTTTCAAATGCTTAGCTTTAATTCTCCGATTGGGAGTGACTAACGACATTTGTGACACCGGCCTCACCAGCGCGAGGCGCATCTTATTAAAACTACCCCGGGCTTGCAACAGTGCTATCACACAAATTGTCGTGCTTTTCGGCAAATCCATAACGATCATGGATACTTTCCCATAATTCTTTACTGAAAAGGTCTCGATCAGCCCTTCGAATCTCTACCCAGTATTCAAATCGGTAACGCTCAAGCTCCTGTAACTGAGCATCATAGCCATTTCCCTTACGACGACCCTGCAACTGTTCAGCCAGTTTTCTTTTTGTGAAGAGCCCCAGGGAGATCCCATTTGTGAGATCGCCCTCGGTAATAATAAAGCTGTCGATCTTGTTAGCCTGCAATTCTCTGAGTTTACGGATAGCCATATCGCGATTTGGCAGCGGCGGAATATAAACCCAATAATCCGGTGCACTCGGCACACGAACCTGACGAATATCACTACCAATCGATGCAGCCATCAGCCTTTGCTGCACCTGCTCGGCAGCCCCCCTGGCCCGAAATGACCCAAGCTGAGTGCATAACAGCTTCTCGGTTGCCACCGGCGCACTGGCCTCGCGATCCGCATCCGGTATTTTCAACACCTCTCCCCGAGACACAGCCTCCGACAGTAGTGTAATATTTTTTACCCCTTCAGGTCGTACATTTGGGTTTTGCTGAATCTGCGACACTGCCGCTCCAGATTCATCTGCATCAAGGCTTGTTTCCACCCACGCATGGTACGAGAAGTAGCCAAGATTCCCTGTAATCAATACAGCCAGTAACCAGCGCATCATCATTCGCTTATGCCGTCCTTATCCTGTAACGGTAACGCTGCAGCCAAGCCATCAAATACCAAATCCGACGCAATTGTCGCCGGAACTTCCAGATTCTTCGCCAGAAGCGATGCATCACCACCACATAAAATTAACTTCACATCATGACCGGGAATACGCCGAAATTCACTCTCTATTAATGAAAGTGCCATGGTTAAAGTGCCATTCTGAACCGCCTGTAAACTTTTTGCTGCGACGCCCCGCTGATAGTCAGGCCGCTCAGGGAGCACCAAACGATCTGCAGAAGACGCCATACCCTTTAACATCGTTTTCAGACCAGGACATATCAAACCGCCTGAAAACTCACCTTGTGCATTAATACAATCGAGCGTCAAAGCCGTACCACTATCAACAACAATTATTGGGCGACCAGGATACAAAGTTACGGCCCCTAACATTGCCAGCCAGCGATCATCCCCCAAACGTTTTGGATCTACAGTTTTAACAACCAGCCCCTTAACAGTCTCTTCAGGTACAGGCTGCACCGGCTCGACACCGAACTTTTTCGAAATACAGCGCTGAAGCGCCTCTATCGCCTCAGGGCTTCGCACCGATGACAAACGACAACCGAGAAATGAAATACTGTCCCTGGTCGCGACAACTCCCTCGAGAGCCTTAGCCAACTCAGACACTAGTTGCTCAGCTGGCGCATTAGCAATAGCCCCCTGCCCTAATGTTTCACCATTCTGGAGCAGGCGCCATTTAAGCCTTGTATTACCGGCATCTATATCGAGAATATTCATAATTTGCGAAGGGATATTTCCCCGCCCGCATAAGGCGTCAAACCCAATTCATTTTTAATTAGCACGGCACCTGAAGTGCTTACGCCAGAAGCCGTCCCAGTAATAACTTCCCGCCCAGCACTTAAGATGACCTGCTGCCCGGCAAAAGCATCATGCCTGAGCCACTCATCCCTGAAAGCTGAGAAACCGTGCTCACGAAACACTTCGAGCATAGTGGCCAACTGCTCAATTAAACATCCAGCCAACTTATTTTTACTGATGCTTTTATTCAGTAACTGATAGACATCTGTCACCGGCTGATCGACTTTCTCTCTCTGCTCTTTACCCAGCAACAGGTTTACCCCAATGCCGATAACAACTTCACAGTCACCGGTTGGGTCTCCATTAATCTCCAAGAGCACGCCAGAAAGTTTACAGCCATTCGCAAGAATATCATTAGGCCATTTTAGCGAAAGGCCCTGCACGCCCAGTGATTCCAGAGTTTGCAGGACAGCAAGACCTACAGCAAGACTCAAGCCTTCCAATGCTGCAAGACCGCCATCGAGCCTCCACAACATAGAGAAATACAAAGACGAGCCAAAAGGGCTTTCCCAGGTTCTACCACGGCGACCGCGCCCCTGCCCCTGATACTCTGCCATACAGACACGCCAGTTGAGATCTTCTGGCATCTGGCGTACATCATCATTAGTCGAACCGGTGATCATCTTCAGATTGATAGAAGTCTGCTCACTTACTGCCGGAGACAGCTCCTCACGAACAGCCTTCTCATCGAACAACTCAATTCGCGAAGAAAGCCGATACCCTCTTCCACGGACGCTATCCAACTCGAGCCCAAGTAACTCAAGACCCTTGAGCTTCTTCCATACTGCTGCCCGGCTCACCCCTAAAGAAGCACCAAGCTCCTCACCAGAATGAAACTGCCCATCACCCAGTAATTGAATTAAATGTTCCATACAGCCGCATCGTTACAACGTTATAGGGAGATAATATAGTGACAACAGTAACGATGACAGCTACTCATTGTTTTCATGCAGCACTCAAAGAGGCAATGTTAATGAAGAAGATCACACCCACAGACATACTTACCTTTTGGTTTGCACCTGACACCAACGGCAGAACACCGGAACAACATAAAAAAAATTGGTTTATGGGAGGCGAAACTTTTGATGATTTAATTCGCACACACTTCCCAGATGCAGTTTCAACGGCGCTGTCTGGAGCATTCGGCAAGTGGCAAGAATCACCAGAAGGCACACTGGCCTTGATTATCATTCTCGACCAGTTTACTCGCAATCTGCACAGAAGAACGCCACAAGCCTTTTCTGGTGACCCGCAAGCTCTTGCGCTCACACACAAAGCCATCCAGAAAGGATGGCACACAGACTTGCTACCAGAGCATCAGACCTTCCTTTATATGCCTCTTATGCATTCTGAAAAACTTTCAGACCAACAACTCTGCATAGACGTGTTCACCGAGGCTGCAGAAGGAACCGACAATATAAACGACAAGAATTACTTAAAAAGCTCTATTCCACACGCCATAGATCACCTGAAACTCATCCAGCGCTTTGGAAGGTTTCCACATAGAAATATAACTCTTGCCAGAGAAAACACAGAAAAAGAAACGGCCCACCTTAAAGATGGCGGCAAAACGTTTGGGCAATAGAGGACTGAACAGCGAACAAACAAGAAAGGTGAACAAAAGTTAATGGAGTAGTATTTAGCAGCCCCTTCCAGAGAGCAAAGCCCCTCTCGAAAGCAAACCTTCACTCTCAATCACTAAAAATCAGGCATAAAAAAGGGTCAATCCGAAGATTGACCCTTTTAGGCTCTCTATCTCTAGAGAATTGGTCGGGGTAGAGAGATTCGAACTCCCGACATCCTGCTCCCAAAGCAGGCGCGCTACCAGACTGCGCTATACCCCGTTAAAGCGTTTAACTTTAACAAAAAACCTGATCAGGAAACCCGACCAGGCTTTGAATTAGAAGCTTGACAGTGACCTACTCTCACATGGGGAAGCCCCACACTACCATCGGCGATACTTCGTTTCACTACTGAGTTCGGGATGGGGTCAGGTGGTTCCAAAGTTCTTTTGCCGTCAAGCAAAACTGGTTGAACAACAGACAATCGGTCTGCTCTTCGAAATTGGCGCCTGGCGATGACCTACTCTCACATGGGGAAGCCCCACACTACCATCGGCGATGCTTCGTTTCACTACTGAGTTCGGGATGGGGTCAGGTGGTTCCAAAGCTCTTTCGTCGCCAGGCAAAACTGTGATTGAAGTCTTGAGTGTGTTTCATCTCAATCTCCAACCTGGGAATCTGTCGTTTTAGTCACTGCACACATTGTCGTATGTGGACAATCGTTTCGCGTTATTCGCTGTCTGCGTCTTCTTAAGATCGCTTTGGCGTTATATGGTCAAGCCGCACGAGTCATTAGTACTGGTTAGCTCAACGCCTCACAACGCTTACACACCCAGCCTATCAACGTCCTGGTCTTGGACGGCTCTACAGGGGCTCAAGGCCCAGGGAAGTCTCATCTTGAAGGGGGCTTCCCGCTTAGATGCTTTCAGCGGTTATCCCGTCCGAACTTAGCTACCGGGCAATGCGTCTGGCGACACAACCCGAACACCAGTGGTTCGTCCACTCCGGTCCTCTCGTACTAGGAGCAGCTCTTCTCAAACTTCCAACGTCCACGGCAGATAGGGACCGAACTGTCTCACGACGTTCTAAACCCAGCTCGCGTACCACTTTAAATGGCGAACAGCCATACCCTTGGGACCGGCTTCAGCCCCAGGATGTGATGAGCCGACATCGAGGTGCCAAACACCGCCGTCGATGTGAACTCTTGGGCGGTATCAGCCTGTTATCCCCGGAGTACCTTTTATCCGTTGAGCGATGGCCCTTCCATACAGAACCACCGGATCACTATGACCTACTTTCGTACCTGCTCGAGTTGTGACTCTCGCAGTCAAGCTGACTTGTACCATTATACTAACCGCACGATGTCCGACCGTGCTTAGTCAACCTTCGTACTCCTCCGTTACTCTTTGGGAGGAGACCGCCCCAGTCAAACTACCCACCACACACTGTCCTCACGCCAGATAATGGCGCGGAGTTAGAACCCCAATGTAATCAGGCTGGTATTTCAAGATTGGCTCCACTCTATCTGGCGACAAAGTTTCAAAGCCTCCCAGCTATCCTACACAAATTACATCAAGGTCCAGTGTGAAGCTGTAGTAAAGGTTCACGGGGTCTTTCCGTCTAGCCGCGGATACACAGCATCTTCACTGCGATTTCAATTTCACTGAGTCTCGGGTGGAGACAGCGTGGCCATCGTTACGCCATTCGTGCAGGTCGGAACTTACCCGACAAGGAATTTCGCTACCTTAGGACCGTTATAGTTACGGCCGCCGTTTACCGGGGCTTCGATCAAGAGCTTCTCCGAAGATAACCCCATCAATTAACCTTCCGGCACCGGGCAGGCGTCACACCGTATACGTCCACTTTCGTGTTGGCACAGTGCTATGTTTTTAATAAACAGTCGCAGCCACCTGGTTACTTCGACCAGCCTCAGCTTAGGGAGCAAGTCCCATCACCAAAGCCGGCGTACCTTCTCCCGAAGTTACGGTACCATTTTGCCTAGTTCCTTCACCCGAGTTCTCTCAAGCGCCTTGGTATTCTCTACCTGACCACCTGTGTCGGTTTGGGGTACGGTTCGTTGTGACCTGAAGCTTAGAAGATTTTCCTGGAAGCATGGCATCGACCACTTCTCCTTCAAAAGAAGGATCGTCATCAGCTCTCGGCCTTAGGAGTCCGGATTTGCCTGAACTCCCAGCCTACTACCTTAAACGCGGACAACCATCGCCGCGCTGGCCTAGCCTTCTCCGTCTCTCCATCGCAGTCACAACAAGTACAGGAATATTAACCTGTTTCCCATCGATTACAGCTTTCGCTCTCACCTTAGGGGCCGACTCACTCTGCGCCGATTAGCGTTGCGCAGAAACCCTTGGTCTTCCGGCGGGGGAGCCTCTCACTCCCCTTATCGTTACTCATGTCAGCATTCGCACTTCTGATACCTCCAGCAAGCTTCTCAACTCACCTTCAACGGCTTACAGAACGCTCCCCTACCACCAGTGCATAAGCACTGATCCGCAGCTTCGGTACATGATTTGAGCCCCGTTACATCTTCCGCGCGGGCCGACTCGACTAGTGAGCTATTACGCTTTCTTTAAAGGGTGGCTGCTTCTAAGCCAACCTCCTAGCTGTTTTAGCCTTCCCACATCGTTTCCCACTTAATCATGTTTAGGGACCTTAGCTGGCGGTCTGGGTTGTTTCCCTCTTGACAACGGACGTTAGCACCCGCTGTCTGTCTCCTATGCTCGTACTCCACGGTATTCGGAGTTTGCATCGGGTTGGTAAGTCGGGATGACCCCCTAGCCGACACAGTGCTCTACCCCCGTGGGTAATACATAAGGCGCTACCTAAATAGCTTTCGGGGAGAACCAGCTATCTCCGGGCTTGATTAGCCTTTCACTCCGATCCACAAGTCATCCGCTGGCTTTTCAACGACAGTCGGTTCGGTCCTCCAGTTGGTGTTACCCAACCTTCAACCTGCTCATGGATAGATCGCCCGGTTTCGGGTCTATACCTTGCAACTCTGTTCGCCCTATTAAGACTCGGTTTCCCTACGCCTTCCCTACTCGGTTAAGCTTGCTACAAAATATAAGTCGCTGACCCATTATACAAAAGGTACGCAGTCACCCGTTGCTCCTAAGAACAATCAGGCTCCCACTGCTTGTACGCACACGGTTTCAGGGTCTATTTCACTCCCCTCAACGGGGTTCTTTTCGCCTTTCCCTCACGGTACTGGTTCACTATCGGTCAGTCAGGAGTATTTAGCCTTGGAGGATGGTCCCCCCATCTTCAAACAACATACCACGTGTGTCGTCCTACTTAATATGTCGATAATCGTCTTCGTGTACGGGGCTATCACCCACTATGGCGGCACTTTCCAGAGCCTTCCACTAACTCATATCGATCGGCTGATCCCCGTTCGCTCGCCGCTACTAGGGGAATCTCGGTTGATTTCTTTTCCTCCGGGTACTTAGATGTTTCAGTTCCCCGGGTTCGCCTCTCAAGAGCTATGTATTCACTCAAGAGATACCCGTCTTATGACGGGTGGGTTTCCCCATTCGGACATCGTTGGGTCAAAGCTTGTTTATCAGCTCACCAACGCTTTTCGCAGATTACCACGTCCTTCATCGCCTCTGACTGCCAAGGCATCCACCGTGTGCGCTTAGTCACTTGACCATATAACCCAAAGAAATCTCGAAAACGAAATTCTCAGATCAGTCAAATAACGCGTTTTTTAGACGCTGCCGACTAAAGCAGTACGTCT
>CBDCRZ010000100.1:0-347500 GCA_965221135.1 Sansalvadorimonas sp. | reverse complement strand
CTTTATTGTTCTTCACTTGCAGATGCTTTTTCACCTTTGCCAATTATTGAGATCACAGGCCCTGAAATAGCATATATAAGGAAGACAACAAACAACACACGAGGAGGGTCACTGAACACCACCGCAAAGACCAGCACCAAAACAATGATCACAAGAAAAGGCACGCGCCCGTGCAGATCAAAATCCTTGAAGCTGTGATACCGAAAGTTACTCACCATCATAACGCCAGCCAGCCCGGTTACCATCAGCGCCAGTAGCGCCACAACAAAACTGTCACCATCTACACCAAAGTCGTTAAGCGCCCATACAAGTCCGGCAACCAGACCTGCCGCACTGGGACTATTCAAACCGGTGAAATAGCGCTTATCTGAGGCATCAGTAGTGGAATTAAATCGAGCCAGCCGCAAGGCCGCACAAGCGGTATAAATAAAGGCGACCATCCAGCCGACCCTTCCAAATTCACCTAACCCCCAACTGAAAACAACCAGTGCCGGTGCAATACCAAAGGAAACCATATCGGAAAGACTGTCGTACTCTGCACCAAACTTGCTTTGGGCATTAATAAGGCGTGCGACGCGACCATCAAGACCATCGAAAATCATCGCGCAAAAAACTGCGATTGCAGCATGGTCATATTGAGGTTCTACAGCTGTGGCGCTCACAATGGCATAGAAGCCACAAAACAGTGCTGCGGTCGTTAGCAGATTAGGGAGTAGATACACACCTTTGCGCTGAATCTTCTTTCCACCCTCCGCCACTTCCTCTACATGCTCATCGACGGGGAGTAGACCATCGACCACCAACGATTTACGCTTACTCTCTTCATCCATTGTTCTCATCACCCATTATCTCACCCCATCCTTAAGGCAGAGACCAGACCACTACATTTCGACACAGCCCCGCGTTTATAGAATTTCCAGCCAGGAACTACTGATTTTTCCTGTTAGCGCAACTAACAACTCCGTTCTCATAACTAACGTTTTGTGAAGCTTTTCTCTTACACAGTGTCCAAACCCCACCTGACAGATCAAAGCCACTAAAAGCCACTATATGAACAGGAGGAGGATAAAGCTATGAAGCCTGCGCAACTGCAACCGCACTCATCCCTCCCCGCAAGAGCTGAACACACATCTCCCCAAAAAACCGCCAGAATTGGGATAGGCGGCTCCTCACATGTTCATCTGAGGAAATACCTTCACGAAGGCAAAATCACCCCCTACGCATTGAAATACTATTATTTTGAAGATAAACAAAGCAAAGAACTCATTCAGAGAACCATCAGCATTCTTCATGAACTCTCACACCCTAATATTTGCCAGATGATCAATATTCCACATCCACCTCAACACCTCCCCCTGGAATACTGCCCTTTTAGCTTACAGGAGTTGCTCTACAACAGCCCTGTACATTACGACCAACACCCAGATTACGAGCCGCAAGCTATATGCCCCATGGGTAGCCTTACCATACCCGGAGAGCCTAACAATCCTCTTATTTTGAGAACCGTACAACTCCCGGAAAACTGGGAACTCTATGAAGAGAATGAAGGCAGCCTGCCACCCAATGTACTTAGTGAAAAAACCCTGAGAGGTTTTATATCGGGATTATTTGATGGTGTGATATTTATGCATGAAAAAAGCTATGTACATCGTAATCTGACGCCACAGAATCTTCTGGTCACAGACAGAGGCGTGATTAAGATTACAGACCTTGATGGCACTCAGAAAATAGGGGCAGTGTGTGATTTTTGCAATACAAGCCGAATATACTTAACGCCGGCACTACTTGGGCTTCTTGCCAGAGGTGAAAAATATATTTGCCACCCCAATGATGATAAGTGGGCTGCAAGCCAGATTATTCTGGAGTGCTATCTAAGGGGTGCCCACATTCTTACGAAAACAATCTCCCAATTCCCCTTAAAAGTCACCCAGAAGTGGGCAAAGGATGTAAACCACAAAAAGATCAAACACGAACTCACCGAGCGACTTAAACACTGGCAGCGGAACGTACCAGGCGAGCCCACCCGAAAGCGCCCCGCCTGGAGAATCGATCAGGGTATTCCAGAAGACATCATTGAACTTTTGAAAGCTATATTTATTCCTATTGCAGCCTCAGGCATACCCCAAAACAAAGAAAGCGCCCCAAAAAAAAGCAGCGCCGAAGCGCTGCCTTTATAAACCATCCAGCTTGAGCGCCAATTAGTTCTTGGACTTATCAACAATCTTGTTGGCAGCAATCCATGGCATCATCTCACGCAGACGACCACCAACCTGCTCGATTGGGTGAGCAGCATTGTTGCGACGGTTAGCCGTCATGGATGGGTAGTTCATAGCACCTTCAGTAATGAACATCTTGGCGTATTCACCATTCTGAATGCGCTTCAGAGCGTTACGCATAGCCTGACGAGATTCGTCGTTGATAACCTCAGGGCCAGTCACGTACTCACCATACTCGGCATTATTGGAGATGGAGTAGTTCATGTTGGCAATGCCGCCTTCGTACATCAGGTCTACGATCAGCTTCAGCTCGTGCAGACATTCGAAGTAAGCCATTTCCGGAGCATAACCGGCTTCGGTCAGAGTCTCGAATCCTGCCTTAACCAGTTCAACAGCACCACCACACAGAACAGCCTGTTCACCGAACAGATCAGTTTCAGTTTCATCTTTGAAAGTGGTTTCGATGATACCGGAACGACCACCACCAACGCCGGAGGCGTATGACATAGCTAAATCTTTAGCTTTGCCGGAAACGTCCTGGAAGATAGCGATCAGGTCAGGGATGCCGCCGCCACGAACAAATTCGGAACGTACAGTGTGACCAGGAGCCTTAGGAGCCACCATGATTACGTCCAGGTCAGCGCGAGGAACAACCTGGTTGTAGTGGATAGCGAAACCGTGAGCAAAAGCCAGGGTTGCACCCTGCTTCAGGTTTGGCTCGATCTCAGACTTGTACAGCTGAGACTGGAATTCGTCAGGAGTCAGAATCATAACCACGTCAGCTTCGGATACAGCGTCAGCTACATCTTTCACTTTCAGGCCAGAAGCTTCAGCCTTGGCAACAGAAGCAGAACCGGTGCGCAGACCAACGGTCACATCAACGCCGGAATCTTTCAGGTTGTTAGCATGGGCGTGCCCCTGCGAACCGTAACCGATGATGGCAACTTTCTTACCCTGGATGATAGAAAGGTCACAATCTTTATCGTAAAAAACCTGCATGGTGCCAACTCTCCGAACAGCAGAACTGTTGCTTGTATATTTCTATTAATCTTGGTGAAGCGTGCTCTCGGAGGCTACATTAGCGAGCTTTTTCTATTTCGTAAAATGATATATTTGAAAAACTACATTTCCTTTTAAGAAACGATCACAAGAATAAAATCATTGGCACTCATCCCCATACCTACGGGTTACCTCAACCCGCTCACGTGCCTTTTTCTCGTCATCTGTCAGGCGGTAATAACGTTTGCTTTTCACAAAATCCCAGCCCGCCTGGCGGCTCCGATAGGGCATACTGTGACCTCGGGTTTGCTGGCAATCTACGACCTCATGAAACTTGCGCTTGCGCAGGTATTTGATCAGGTCGGCACTGGTATTGGCGAATTCAATAAATGGCACTTTATCCTGCCCTTCGGTGCCGTAGGTAATAAATGCCGGATAGAAATTATTAGGAGAGCTATTGGATAACAGCCGGAACCAGGGCAGCTGACCGCCAGAGTAGCTGGCAATAGCAGCTATATAATGACTGCGCGCCCGCCCCATGGCAGCACTATGCAAGCCACCCGCACTGAAGCCCATGCTGTAAACTCTGCCGTCATCAATATCAAACTCCTTCTCTGCGCAGGCCAGTAACTGGTCAGCCAGCTTGAAGTCACTGCGTTTAAAGACAAAGAACGGGTTCAATACATGCCATGGCAACGCATCTGGTGATCCGGCATGAGGGGCAAACACTATCCCACCCTCATTGGTAATCTGAGAAATCACACTATCGCCCAGCACTCTGTACACCTGATTCCAACTTTCATTAGAGCCATGCCAGTAAAACACGACAGGCCCTTTCTTCTGGCGAGCAATATCCGGACGAATAAACACCCTCACCTTCCGTTCTTTATAAAACCCGTACTCCATGGAGATTTCACCATTCACCAGTGCAACACACTCATCCCGGGGTTCGGGCAATAACGCTCCCCGGTTAAAGCCCTCTGAATCTCCACTAAGAAAAGAGCCTGACTCCTGCAAGGCGATGCCATCCAGATGCTTGTTTCTCCAGATCAAAATTACCTTTAGAGTCTGCTCCAAAGAAAGTTCTTCCGGCTTACAGCTCTGAGCGGCACAATGAATATTTAACGCCTGCACCAGAACTTTGCGATAATCCTTCAGCTGAACTGCCTGCACTTTGTTATCCATATTGTGCAGGATCAGATCGACCCTGCTTTCCAGAAACTCTTTTTTCTGCTCTTCTGAGAGCTGCATATCATCAACGGCATAGGCCGGGGCACCGGCACCAAGCCAGATCAGCAGAATCAGGGAAAAGAAGGCTTTGCTATTCAACATGGGGAGGGAGTCCACTAAAGGCCGGGGTTACTGTCTCTATCGGCCAGCGCACCGCGGGCTGAATTCTCACCCATTGCACTCTTTCACTGTGGGAGCAGGTGCTCGATAATAGGCACCAAACAATAAATCCAGAGACCAGCGCCTTATGGACTTCCGTCCACTCAAACATTTTCTGGCTCTCGCAGAAACCTTGCACTTTGGCCGTGCCAGCGAGCTCTGCCATGTCAGCACACCAACCCTGAGCCGAAATATAAAATCTCTGGAAGACACTCTGGGCACCGCACTGTTTGAGCGAGACAACCGCAGCGTGGTGCTGACCGAAGAAGGCAAACGCTTCCAGAACTACGCCCGGGACACCCTCACCCAATGGGAAACCCTCAGCTGCGATCTGCAATCAGACGCCAAAGAACTCAAAGGCGAGCTCAGCGTCTATTGCTCAGTGACCGCGAGCTACAGTTTTCTCTATGACATTCTTTATGCCTTTCGCCAGCAGCACCCTCGCATTGAGATAAAACTTCATACTGGTGATCCGGAACTGGCTATCTCTCATATATTGTCGGGCAAAGAAGATATCGCCATCTCGGCACGTCCCGATGTTCTGCCCGGTAATCTGGTGTTTCAAAATATTGCTATATCACCTTTGTTATTTATTGCTCCGCGTACTGACTTTACTAAACCCGAGTCTGACAGTGACTGGGCCGGTGTTCCCATTATTCTTCCGGAATCCGGGGTTGCACGACAAAGGGTGAGCGACTGGTTTAACCACAAACAGATCAAACCAAAAATCTATACACAGGTTGCGGGAAATGAAGCTATTGTCAGCATGGTCAGCCTTGGCTTTGGTGTGGGCGTAGTGCCGCGTATTGTTTTGGAGAACAGTCCATTAGCCGACAGAGTTCAGATACTCTCAACGACACCGGAACTTGCGCCTTACCATGTGGGCCTGTGTGCGCTGGAGAAAAAGATGAAGAGCCCGCTGGTTGAAGCCTTCTGGTCACAACTCAAACCATCTGAAGACAGCAACAAGAAGGCATAAAGAAGGGATTTTCTCAGATTGACTATAGCCCTCTGCCCTTGCAACGCCTGTGCAACATCAGGCGCTCTCCTCCAAACCTTCCTGAATAATTTTTCAACAAAACAGCTCAAAACCGTACATAGCTTCATCTGTTATGCCGGTGGCCACCTCCTGAACAGCCACCTTTGAATGCTCACGCTCGCTAATACTTGAATCCGTGCGTTCTTGATTGCTGGATTAATACAATAAGTGCAATCGATTGATTGCTTCAGCTGTCAGAGTTCTTTTTCAGGAGAGAGTCTCATGACGACAAATTCATCTCTCATAAAGTCACGGATTCAGACACAAAAAGGCACGTCATTGTTCCGGCTTTGCCCGTCTCAACCAGGTAAAGCAACGAAACATCAATTTCTTCTTTCCCCTGAACAAGTTAGTCAGTTAGAAAACCTAACATTTCTCCTGACAACACTGTTACCAGGGATAATTAACAACAATTTGTAGTCCAACAAGTATTACCAAAATAAAATCTCATGGAGGATGACCCAATGCTCAATACTACTGGAAGACTCGACCTAAACGCTAAACGACCAGGTATCACCATCCATACTCAGTCGCTCGGAGGACGCCGTCCACCTAAACCGATACCTTCACTCCTATGTAGTGTAACACCCCTTATAAACTATCCAACGCAACCACGGAAAAATGACGCACAGCGAAACTCTACGGATCCAAAAAAAATATTATATCGTAGCTCTTCTCTTTCAGGTTCAGGCGACACCCCCCTTGATGCAAAACCTGAATTATATAAGTCAACAAAAACACCTGTATCCAAAACTGATTGTGACCTGATTACCCCCAGCCAGGCCGAAGATGATAAAAAAGATGCTTATACGCTGACGGTTAAATCACTGCCGGATAGCGAAACCTTGCAAAACGGCATGTATTTCGAACATGTTTCCTATGTGAACGTGTCAGTCTACAGCAGGATGTGTTTCCTTAGTGATCAACTCGACTCAAAAGCACGCGCAAAGATAGTTAAAAAAAGAAATGATGAGCTCAATATTTTACCCTGCCCTTCCATCGTAAGGAACCATTCCTTAGATACAATAATGGTTAATATCAACGGCAAGCCATGTTTGGTTGCCCCCACATTAAATAATGTAGGGGTGGATGAGATCGTTCTTTGCCCACTGCACAAAAACATGTTCCCACCCTCTCAAACCATTGAAGTTAAGCCAGCTCAGGAGAGCCTGAACAAAGTAGGTTGTGTACACGTTGAAATCTCCCTCCCAGAAGGTGCTCCTCCAGTCGTCATTGAAGAAAGAGCTCTTCAGGATGGCATTCAGCATATGTTTGCAATCCCCAGGACTCCCATCAGTCCTAATACACCCTACGTTGCCAATCTAACGGTAAGTTGGGAGGCACTCGCCCCACAAAGAAGTTATAGTACAGAGGCCTGTACAACAACCCGCTCGTTAGTTTTTACGTTTCGATGCAACCCGGGTGATAACTCTGACACTGAATCCGAAAAGCCCTTTATCATCTCCCCGTGTTCCAGCAGGTTCATTTCCATCAAAAAAAATCAGAATAAAAAAATTAAAATAATATCCACTCCTTTTTACTCATTAAATCGAGTAAAAATTAATGCTCGCGACTCTGGCATGAATAATATTTTGCTGATACCAGACATCTTCTTTTGCCCGATAGCCAGAAAAGACTCCGAGCCGTTATTGGTTGAGCTTGATGATGGCATTTACTATTTTGCCAGTGGCTACCAGGAGAACGCTGTTAATATAAAGAAGCCAAAAAAAGGAAATGAAGCGAACGATGAAGAAATTAGTTATGAAGAGAACCTCCTCACTGCATCAGTTACATACCCATACCAAGGAGTCAGCAGTATAACGAGCATTACCCCGGTTAATTACCGGTCGTTGCCTGAAGCAACATCAATTACAATCCTTGTTCAAAGGGTTAGTGAACGTAACACCAAGAGCTGGGTCTTGAGTGATATCAAGAAAATGGCATCCGAATGCCTGAAAACTGTCCCTCTGGTAGAAGGTCGTAAATTCGTAATTACCAATCAATCGGCGGACTGCTTCAGCGGTATGCAAGGGAAAATTCTATCTATCTCAGGTGACAGTGCCAAAAATGACGAGGGCAAAGTACTACCATTTCGTTTCAACACTCACACTAAACTGAATTTACAGATTAATGATAAAACCATAATAACTGTACCCTTATACCAAAATCCAGATGCATGGTTCGATGGTGTCTGTAGCCAGATGGGAGCCGTGAAAGGAGCTGTTGAGCAAATTCGTGACTGCCTTATCGCCCCTTGGCTGAACTTTAAGCACGGAAAGCTTCCGCTGCTGCCAAGCTTGCCCCGTGGTGCAATCCTTTATGGTAAACCTGGCACAGGAAAAACTCAGTTATCTGAACTTTTGGTGGCTCAATGGGAGCTGGCCGGTATTCTTAAAAGAGAAAACTTACAAAAAATCGAAAGCAGTCAGTTGATGAAGTCAGAAAAAGACCGTCTTCACTTAAAGGTTGAAGAACTATTTAATCCAGCTGCTGAAGATCACAGAAAAAACGGCCCTAACGCTGACCTCCATGTCATTATTCTGGATGAAGCAGAACTTGTTTTAAAGGCTAAGTTGAACAGCAGCGCTACCACAGAAACAAATTCTATGGTTAACAGTTTCCTTACAAATCTGGATGGTAATAACCGCATTCCCAACCTGCTCTTCCTGTGTACTACAAATTATTTAGATATTATGGAGCCTTCCGTTTACAGGGCAGGTCGACTCAGCGTATTAATCCCAATGCCTCTGCTTAATGCCACTGAAGCACTTGAAGTACTGCATAAAAGATTGGAAAAACTAAAATCAACAGGATGGGATATTGATAACATAAGGCCTGAAGCAATAGCTCCACAACTGGCCAATAAAACCGGAGCCGAAATCACTTTAACAATGAGCAAAGCATTAACATATGCTGCGGCAGATGACCTCTTTGACGAAAATACAAAAAAAATCGAACAGAAGCACTTAGTTATGGCCTTAAAAGATCATCAAATATCTGCCCAACTCCGTAGACAGGCTTATGATGCTATGCCTGCATCGAGACTCTCATACCACCTCACAAAGGCCCAGCAGCTGGCATTGGCTCAAATTGCCCAAAGAACCAGAATTTTGAAGAGCCGCGATACATCTCTTGTTCTTTATCTTCATGGCAAGCCTGGAACCGGGAAAAGCCTGATAAGCCGTGAGCTGATAGATACCATGAGTGATATAGACTTTTATGGTGCGGTAACCTACAAAAAAAACGTCAACATGGCAAATTCAGCCCTCGAACTGTTAACTCAATCAACTAAGCATAAAATGAGTTTGGTTTGCATTGATGGACTGGAAAAATTATTGAAGTACGAGAACGACCCCTTAAATGCATCATGGAAAGATGTTACCGAAATCTGGCGACAGGTAGCGGATCAGCATTACAAATCGTGCCTTCTTTTAATTACAACTCAACTTGACAAGGAAGAGGTGCAAAGAAAGGATCTACCCTGGCAGGGAGCAGCTTGCCATGTAAACCTTGAGGCAGATTGCACTCAGGACGATATGGATAAAATCCTGAGGTGTAGCTATCAGGTTACTGATGAGTCCCTGCGTAAAACCATTATTCGAGATTTAGCAGGCAAGTGCGACAGTATCGCTCTGTTCCAGCAAAAGGTGAACTTATGCCTGAATCAGGAAGACCATACCTGGGATTCAGAACTACTTGAAGACATGACTTTCTTTACCCCGAGCCAGACTGAGCACGAGAGGGCAGTTCGCAAAGCTTGTTACACCTGATGAGTTCATTCCCACCTCTCATCATACGATGCGACACCGGGAATGGCGGCAGGCTGAGGCCGACAACAGGCCCCTCATAAAGGGACAATTCCACACCGAAGAGAGAACGCAGCCAAAGGGATTGCCTGGCATGAAGGAAGGTAGGTAGGCTCCTGGCCTGCACTCAAAAATGATCAGCCAATCAGCGAAAGGTTTTAAAAAACCGCTCACAGGGAGCGGTTTTTTATCGAGCACTGAACAACTGAAAGCTTACAGGCTCAGCACCTTTTCACCACGGGCAATACCCGTTACACCACTGCGCACAACTTCCAGCACAGAGGCTTCACCGACTGCGTCGATAAACGCATCCAGCTTTTCACCCGTACCGGTGAGCTGAACTGTATAAACGCCACTGGTCACATCAACGATCTGACCACGGAAGATATCCGCAGTACGTTTGATCTCGGCACGCATGGCACCGTGAGCCTTCACCTTAACCAGCATCAGTTCACGCTCAATGTGTGACCCTTCGGTCAGGTCCACCAGCTTGACCACGTCAATCAGCTTGTTTAGCTGCTTGGTGATCTGCTCAATGGTTTCAGGCTTACCGTCGGTAACCACTGTCAGACGAGACAGAGTCTCGTCTTCCGTTGGGGCTACGGTCAGGCTTTCGATATTGTAGTTACGCTGGGCAAACAGACCGACAATCCGGGAAAGAGCACCAGGCTCGTTCTCAACCAGCACAGAAATAATACGCCGCATCAGGTCCGCTCCGTTTTGCTCAGCCACATGTCCCGCATGGAACCATCCTTGATCTGCATTGGGTAAACATGCTCATTGGCATCTACCGATACATCAAGGAATACCAGACGATCCTTCAGAGAGAAGGCTTCCTGCATTGCGGGCATAAGATCCCTGGCCTCAGTCACTTTGATACCAACGTGACCGTAGGACTCAACCAGCTTCTTGAAGTCTGGGAGAGATTCCATATAGGAGTGGGAGTAACGACTGCTGTACTGCATGGTCTGCCACTGGCGAACCATACCCAGCGCCTGGTTATTCAGATTAATAATCTTCACGCCCAGGTCATACTGCAGACAGGTCGACAGCTCCTGAATGTTCATCTGAATACTGCCTTCACCGGTTACACAGGCAACGGTGGAGTCCGGGTTATGAAGCTTAACGCCCATAGCCGCAGGCAGACCAAAGCCCATGGTTCCGAGACCACCAGAAGTTATCCAGCGGTTTGGCTTATCAAACGGATAGTACTGAGCCGCGAACATCTGATGCTGACCTACGTCTGTAGAGATGTAAGTGTCATCGTTCCTGGTCACTTGATAGAGTGCCTCCACGACTTCCTGAGGCTTGATAATGCCTTCAGCCTTTTCGTAGGGGTACAGGGCACCCTGACCGCTGCGCCACTCTTCAACCTGCTTCCACCAGCTTTCCAGGGCATCGGCATCCTGAATATCGCCAGCGGCGGCAACAGCGTCGTTCATCTCTTTCAGAACGGTGTCGACAGGGCCAACAATGGGCACATCAACCGGAACGTTCTTGGCGATACTGGCCGGGTCGATATCGACGTGAACAATTTTTGCCGTTGGGCAGAACTTGCTGGTGCTGTTGGTTACCCGGTCATCAAACCGAACACCAATAGCCAGAACCAGGTCACTGTGGTGCATCGCCAGGTTGGCGGCATAGCTGCCATGCATACCCAGCATTCCGACAAACTGCTTGTCGGTACCCGGGAAGCTACCCAAACCCATCAGGGTGTTGGTAACAGGAACACCTGTACGACGAGCCAGTTCCACCAGCGCCTCAGAACCTTTGCCCAGAACTACACCACCACCGGCGTAGATAATGGGGCGACGAGCTTTCAATAGCAGATCAATCGCTTTGCGGATCTGACCACTGTGGCCTTTCTGAGGAGGACTGTAAGAACGAATCTTAACCTTTCCAGGGTACTCGTAAGGATACTTTTTGGTCAGGTCAGTAATATCTTTAGGAAGGTCTACTACCACAGGGCCGGGTCGACCACTTTGTGCGAGGTAGAACGCTTTCTTGATAATTTCGGGTATATCTTGAGCCCGCTTGACCAGGAAGCTGTGCTTAACGATAGGACGGGAGATACCCACCATATCGGTTTCCTGGAACATATCGGTACCGATAAATTCGGAGGGAACCTGCCCGGACAGCACCACCATAGGAATGGAGTCCATATAGGCGGTTGCGATACCGGTAATGGTATTGGTTGCACCTGGCCCAGAAGTTACCAGACAGACTCCTGCCTTGCCGCTGGAGCGGGCATAGCCATCAGCCATGTGTGCGGCCGCCTGTTCATGGCGTACCAATACGTGTGTAATTTTGTCCTGGCGGAAAATGGCATCATAAACGTGCAAAAGAGCACCGCCGGGATAGCCGTAAATATACTCAACACCCTCATCTGCAAGGGCTCTTACGACCATGTCCGCCCCGGACAGAAGTTCAACCTGCTTGCCTTCAGTCACGGAATCACCGTTGTTTATTCTACAACCCGACCCGACAGAACAACTTCCGCCGGATATGAGTTGAATTGTTATTACCAATCCAGCGATTTGCCGGTGCTTGCTGCTGCACCAAGCTTCACCTTAACCCTATCTGCGTCAATCTTGTCAGCCTTTTGGTAGAGGCTCAGCATCCCAAAGCAGTTTGTGCCGTGCGGAATGGCTCCGGGTGGTGCGGGTGTCGTACCCCGAAGCGAGACCTGAACGGCTGGTACGCATACGTACCCACCGCAAGATACGCGCCATTGTTGACTCTCTGTATAAGGGAGTCAATAGCTCAAAGCACCTGCAGGCAAGCAATGGCGGTTATATCCTGTTATCACTCAGGGTTCTGGACATTCTTTTCAAAACCAAGCCAGGTTCTTCTCACGATCAAGTCGAACCCTTCTCAAAACCCAACGAAACCTGACTCAATCCCCTGCACCTCTTTAAAGCCCATACAATATAGGAGTAAAGTAGCGGTACTAACGAAAATAATGACTCTTTCGGTGCAGAATGAAGATGACGCGTCCTCCTTTTTTGGCGACAGCCTTTCTGGCAGCCACCCTCTTTGCAGCAGCCTCTGTGCAGGCCTCTTCAAAAGAAATCATCTACCGCTGGTACGACAGCAATGGCACTCCCTACTACAGCACTACCCCACCGGAAGGGGTGATGTATGAAAAAGTCGTAAGATCGAGTGTGAATACCGTGGATAACGGACGCTCATCGGATAACTCCCCTGATGAAACAGCGGAAGAAAGAAACAAAGCCGCAAAGACAGACAAATACACTAAACAGCTGAACCGTCTAAAGGAAGAACAGACAGAATCCTGTGCCCAGGCTCGTAAAAACAAGGAAACCCTACTGAACAATCACCGTATACAGATGACAGACAAAAACGGAACTGTTTACACCCTGAGCCATGAACAAAAGCTCAAAGAGATTCAAAAAGCGGATGAAGGTATTCAGGAATACTGCGTCGATTAACGTCCCACGTCGTTTCCACTCCTGCGCCAAGGCTGTCGGTCATGCCCTGACAGCCTTTGTCTGCATTTTGCTTAAACGTCCTGTCTCTCACAACTACCTGGTTAATCCCTTCTTACCTCATTTGTAGGCTGATAGTCGTTAACCTTGATAGGCGAATGCTTTTGAATGAAATCCTTCAACACTTCTGCATCCACATACCCCGTATTCACAAACCCTGACTTATCACTCAACAGTGGATAACCATCGCCGCCTGAAGCTGAGAAGCTGTTCACTGCCAGACGATACTTCTTATCATCAATAACACGCCTGCCACCGATCGTGACCTGCTTCAACACACCGTCCTCAACAACCATGGCAACATTGGCAAAGTGGGCAAAGGCGCCACTGTCTGGCGGCATGCTGCCAACAACCTGCAGGTAATTCTTTAGCTTCTTACCTGTTATATCTATAAAGCTGACCTGGTTACCAAAGGGCTGTACCGACAACACATCCCTATAGGTGATTTGCCCCGGCTGGATACTGGCACGAATACCTCCGCTGTTCAGTACAGCAAGATCCGCATTGGTACGTTGACGCTGGGCTTCTGCGATCAAACGCCCCAGAGCTGTTTCATGGAAGCGCACCTCTGCCCGTTCACCCATCAGGCGCTTATCAACCTGACCCACCACAACATTAAGCAGATCATCACCTTTTTCCTTATAAGGTTTCAAAAGCTCCAGCATCGCTTTGTCTTCAGCAATTGTCTGCCCGATATTTATGTAAGCGGTCTTACCATCGCGAGTGACTTTCTTCTTGAGGTTCACCGGAATCAATTGGTAATCGGTCATTTTCAGCAGGCCGTCCCGGTAGACGAAATCAGCCCGCCCAACATATTTGCCCCACTCAAACGCCTGCATGATATAAGTCGAATTAATAATGTCCGGACGAAACAGCGGGTCCTGCGAGTGCCCACCAGCAATAATATCTATGCCATCCACCTTTCTGGCTAAATTCACATCACCAGGAGCATTAACGCCATAGTTTCCACGGAAGTACCAGCCAAGGTGAGTGGCAGCCACCACGACATCGGCTTTACTGCGCATCTCAGGCATCAAGGCTTTGGCTTCTTTTATCGGATCAGTAAACTTCAGTTTTTTGGTGACATCAGGGTTTGATGTTTGCACGGTGTCCAGAGTGGAGAGACCGAGAATAGCCACTTTCAGACCACCCGCATCAACCACGACATAAGGCTGAAACAGGCGTTTTCCGGTCGCTTTGTCATAGATATTAGCGGCAAGAAAAGGGAAGCTGGCCCAGCGAGCCTGCTTCATCAAGACTGGCAGTGGGTTGTCGAATTCATGGTTACCCACGGCGGAAGCATCATAACCAATCATATTCATGCCTTTGATATCAGGCATGGCATCCAGCATATCGGACGACGGTACTCCTGTATTAATGTCACCACCCGATAACACCAGCACTGAACCACCTTTGTTTTCTACATCACGCCGTATACTGTCGATCAGTGTTTTACGGGCGGCCATGCCCCCTTCACCGCGAAAATTGCGCCAGAAGTGACCGTGGTTATCGTTGGTATTTACAATGGTAAAGCGATGTTCCTGGCTATCGCATACGTTCTTACCGCCAGCGCTGCCACCTGGCATGTTGTGACAGGACGAAACAAAAACGACAAAGACCAGCAGACAGAAAAGCCGTACACGAACAAAAGACTGCATTACAACCTCCGGGCAACCCGTTAAAACGCAGTCTGAACATTTTAGTCAGGCTGACAGCCTGCGCCGGATTAAATTACCGGAAGGTAAATGCAGCGAGCGAAAGGCTTTGCCTGCTTTTAAAGGCGTTGTTTATGGAAGATGGATTAAGTCATTGCAGTATCAAGATGGCCAACAACCTTCAGAATATGCACACCGGAAACGCGCATTGCCCCAAACGCTTCTTCCGCATAAGGCTGTATCTGGGAGCCGGACGCTAAAGGTACCTCGCCATCAATCATTGCTCTGAGTCGTGGGATATATATCCACTGCAACCACTCAGTAAACGACAAAGTATCAACACAAAACGGTTCAACGCTGGACAGTGCTTCAATAGAAGGAGGCATTCCTGCCCAATGGCCCTCGGCACGCATAATCTGTTCGAGGTCAATTAGAAGATCCAGAATTTCGGCACTCACTGAGATATCCTCTTTTACAGAGATATTAACCCGGATTTTTCATGAGCATGCACTCGATCTATGGTTGCCCATGAAATGCTTCTGCATCCTTAAGCAACGCACTCAATTCTTTCCTTAACATTGGCTGACTGGCAAAGAACAACCCTCGCCGGGTCAATGAAACAGCTTCTCGATAATCCCCGGTTCGGTAACGCACCAGTGCCATATAGAAGTACACCAGGCCATCGTCCGGTGAGATGCGCAGCGCCCTCCCCAGATCCTGCAGACTTTCATCATACTGGCTGGCCGTAAACTTCTCTCGGGCATCTTTCAGCAGTTGAGCCGTTGCTGCCGGGCGAGTATCAGAAGTGATAATTTCGAGATACTTGTAGTCCGTCACCACAGCATGACTTTCAGGGGTAGAAGGAGAAAAAGACTGGCAGCCTGCCAGTAATGCAAGCAAACCGGCAACACAAAACAGCCGGGCATTTTTTCTTAGATTGACCCAAAGGCCCGTACTGACCAACTTCACAGGCAACAACATTTGTAACAACTTTCTATCTCCCCCAACCATAACAGTCCCTGAATGGCCGACCGAATAGTGCTTTTTTAAGAAACAGCCGAGGCTATTGCAGCATATTTTTAACGGCGTCCACCAGCTCTTCTACCCCACCCCGTATAGGGTCGACACAGGGTAGCTCGTACTCGTCGCTGAGTTCAGCCCGAATCTGTTCAAAAGCCTGCTCGTCAAGGTTTTCAGGGTTGAGGGTGATGGCAATGGGGTCCACATTGCAGAGCTTTTTAGCCAGGGCGATTTCATAGCGCACATCTGGCTTGGCGAAATCCGGGTAATCTACCCGGGAGATACGCCCCGGCGTGTCCTGCATCACAATGGCGTGGGGACGGGAGGCCTTGAGTATAGCGGTTCCACCCACAAGTGCGGGATGACTGGCGGAAGATTGCCCTTCAATAATAATCACATCGGGTCGCTGCTCGTTCCAGCACTTACAAATCACATTTTCTATCGCCCCCATGGCAGACATAATAGGCAAGGCATCAAGACACACTCCATATCTTGCCCCCTGCATAACACCCGTTTGTCCTGTGGCTACAAACGCACTGCTCACACCTTGTTCCTGCAGCCCCTGATAGAGAATTGTTGCAGTCGTACGCTTTCCCTGTGCACAGTCGGTACCGGTCACAAGTATCCGCTTTGCCTCAACAGCGGTAATCACTCCAGAAAATAGCCTTTGCTCACTCAAGGGTGGCGGCTTTCGAATATCATGAATGCGGTCTTTAGTTTCTTGCGTGCAAAAATCTTTATCATCACTCAGGAAATCCAGCAGGCCAGAGACTACATGCATGCGCCGAGCCAGGGCATCATGGATATAAACCCGCTCAGCGCTGGGCAAGACTCCACCTAAAGGCGCCTTACCATAAACAAACCAGCAAATACTGTGGTCAATCTGCATAGCTTCAGAGAGTGAGCCCACCACAGGAACTGGCTGGGCGCCGGGCACAACCTTGTCGGCTGTTGAACCTCGCCAGCGACTGTCGATCACCGCACATATATCAAAAAAATCCGAAGAACGAACCAGACCATTGGCCGTTTTACCATCGATGTCGCCCAACATCCCTTCACAAAACACCACAGCTTTGTAGGATTCCGCATGGTGACCGATGATGTGCATGACAAACCCTCTCAGGTTCAGGAGCAATGACAGGAGAATCCAGAGGTGGAAGTCTAGCAGCCCAGAGGGAGGGCTATTATTTACTGGCAGGCTGACTCTCTGACTCGCTCACCAGTTGCCGGGGAACAAGAAGAACCCCAATAGATATAACTGCACCGGCGAGGCTCATAGGAAACAACCCCAAACCCGCAATAGACGACACACCTTTTACAAACAGAGACGCCGTCGCAAACTGGGCGGAACCTGCCAGTGAACTCGCGGCAGTAGACACAGGCGCTTTGCTCAGGGCGATGGAAAGACTATTCGCTAACAGAATACTGTTCGCTCCCATCAGTACAAACCAGGCAACCATTAGCACCGCTAAAGGCAGCGAACTTTTCAGCATGAAACTCACAACAGCCATAAAAATAAATATCATGGCACTAAGAACCATAGCTCTCAACAAACACTGTTGGGGCGAAATCTTTTTTACCCATGCAATAGACACCAGACTGCCGGTAATATCCCCCAGAGAAATAAACAACATTAATAAGCCATACAGATGAAAATCCACGGAATAACCGCGCATGAGTATGTATGGGCTTGCCACAAGCATCAGCTGATAGATGCTAAAGCCCAGCGCATATATCAGTAGATAACAGACAAAGGTACGGCTATCCAGACAGCGTTTCCAAACACTCCAAATCTGTGTGGCACTGGTAGTCGTCACCAGAGGTTGTGCAAACCGGTTGCTAAAGGCGAAAACCAGCAAAGCCCCAAACACCGCAATGACACCAGACACCTGACAGATACAGTACCAGCCCCAGCGGTGAATAATAAAGCTACCCAGCAAAGGCGCTAACAAAGGAAAGACAGAGAAGAAAATCGCGTAGGCACTTAAAGCTCGGGACAACTCATCGCCTTGATAACGAGACCGGAAAATTGCCCGTACCAGACACGCTAGTGTGCCAGTACCACAACCAGCCAAAAAGCGACAAAAAAGGAGAACAGTAAAGCTGTCAGTCAAAGGAGTAATAAAACTGGCCAAAGCAAACAACAGCAGCCCTACAATAAGAATGGAACACTCTCGAAACAGGCTCCCCAGTACCCCCGTAAACAATGTCGAAATCGCCATACCCAGCACATAAACACTGACCACATAGGAACCCTGATGGTCAGTGATATGGAAGGCTTTTTCAATCTCGAGCAAACCCGGCAACAGCATGGTGTAACCCAGCTGACCTATACCGATCACATAGGCACCCAGTGCAACCGTTGGGTAGAACCCAAGAAGTTTGGTGGTGTTTTTCACAAGAATCAGGCCACAGCCGTCGCGCTCTGGCCGCTGTACACCTTCCTGACCCAGGGAGAGGCCAGTGACCGGCTCAATGCGTGGTAGTCCAAATGGAACCGCAGGGTTTCACCCGGTACAAAGTGATAGGTGTCTGATCCAACAACCAGATGGTCCTGACTGCAACGCATGATTTTCACATCTCCATCAATACAATTCAGGCCAGCAGGTTCAATAGAGGAGTAGCCAACATCCAGTACCGCCCGGCGGGACACGCCATCTTCAACGGGAATATGAATATCAGCCCGGCCAATCCCTAATGGATGCCCACTTTCCAATACCTCTACAACCTCAGCGTCCAGCCTAAAGGTTTCACTGTACATTTCGGGTACTGGCTGCTGCAGGGATGGATTAAACCCGGCAAAGATTGCCTCTCCCAGACGCAGGCGGGTCACACACTCCGGTAACTGCTGCCGGGTTATATGATGAAGTATCGAAGAGCCCCCGACAGAAACAATTTCCGGTTGCCACTGGCACTCTTCAGAGACTCTGCCCACCAGCTCGGCGAAATCCTGTAACTGTTTCTGCTCCGGGTGCCCCATCAACATGCACCCCCAGTTAGCCGAAAGCCCTGCGAGATTCAGGTGAGGGAGTTGAAGTGCACGTTTGAGATAACAGATTAAATCACTGGCCGGGATACCATCACGGTGGTCGCCCATATCCACAGGGATCATTATACGGCTTTGCTCGTAAGCTCCTGTCTTGCTGGCCAGTTTCAGTGAATCAAGACAGGAGATATACATCTCTGAAGCCATTCTGTTTTGAATCGGCTGCTTTTGAGTAACCTGTTTAATAGACGAAGGGGGATTCAAAAGACTAATCGTACGCACACCTTCAAGGTCTGCCAGATTTTCTGCATGGGTGTCGGCGGCCAGCGTCATCCCGGCCTGTCTGAGGGTTTCCAGAATCATGGCGTTGCCACTGCAACTCTTGACCACGACTGCCAACTCAATGCTTAACTGACTGCACAGTTTCGAAGCAATCTGGAAATTATGTGCAATCTTATCCAGACAGACATTGAGGACAGCCATAACCCAACCTGATAGTACCCAGAGTGGAGTTAGTTTAGACGCTGGATTTTTAAATTAATTATTCCAGCGTCTGTGCCTTCATTTTCCTGCATACATCATCTATGTAATGCCCCGCTAATTCCACAAAGCTTTAAACCAGTCCACTGCTCCTTTAACCGGAGAGTTTTTGGCACAACTGGCGCTCTTTTCCGGCTGTGAACCATCAATAAACGGCAGGGTTATATTGTCATCGCACCCTTCACCACCAAGCAGGCCAGATGCTTTCTCGATAGTGACCAGTTTCACTGCTTCAGATCGGGGAGGAGACAATGATTGCAGCGGCCGTTTCTTCATAAAGTCAGCCCATATCCTCAGGGCACCACTGCTGCCGGTATAACGTGTCGGGCTGTTGTCGTCTTTACCCAGCCAGGTCACAGTCAGAGTATCTCTAGAGTATCCGGCGAACCAACTGTCACGGCGGTCACCTGTTGTGCCGGTTTTTCCGGCCAGACGAAGGGTCGATGGCAGAACCTGGTAAGCGCCTCGGCCTGTGCCTTCACGCATAGTACGCTGCATAGCGTAATCAACCAGTTCCACCTGCTCCGCCGGAAACGCCGGATCAACAGACAAACTGTATTGGCTTAGTGGTCGGCCATCGGTATCCAGCACTGCATCAATAGCTCGCAGGGGTAATCGATAGCCACCGGAAGCCAGGGTCTGATACATCGCCGCCACTTCCACAGGACTCAATTCTAAAGACCCAAGTAATAAGGAAGGGTAAGGCTGTACTGAACGAGTCATGCCCATGGTGTGCAATGTATCAACAACAGAGGTCAGGCCAATATCCATACCCAGACGTACAGTGGCCTGATTGTAGGATTTCGCCAACGCTATATAGAGTGGCACATCACCATGGGAACGCTTGTCATAGTTGCTTGCAGTCCATTCCCGACCATTACGCTCTGTGATGGTTATCGGGCGGTCGCTAATCGGAGTAATCAGTGTGTACTTTGAAGGATTGGCAAGTGCAGTCATATACACTGCAGGCTTGACCAGAGAACCAATCGGACGACGAGCGTCTAAGGCTCGGTTAAAACCGGCATAGCCGGAATCACGCCCACCGACCAGAGCCTGCACTTCACCAGTCCGTGCAGAAGTAACAACCATGGCTGCTTCCAGACCGTCTCCGGCTTTGTTGCCACGGTCAAGATTATTGCCAATACTCTCAACACTATCCTGAGCCTGCTGCTGAGCAATAGGATCCATATTAGTGAAGATGCGCAGACCTTCACTGTTCAGGTCGGTGTCCCGATAGTCTCGTCGCAGCTGACGTTTCACCAGATCAATATACGCGGGGAAATGATTCGCCTGCAGTCGTTCACGGGACACCACACCTAAAGGCAGTGACTTGGCACGATTAACAGCACCGGCCGAGGCCAGCCCCTGTTCTTCAAACATATCCAGAACCAGGTTTCGGCGGTCCAGTGCCCGTTCTGGATATCGACGTGGGTTGTACCAGGAAGGTCCTTTAACAAGAGCGACCAGCAATGCCTGCCGGGAGAGGTCAAGCTCTCCTACCGGGCGGGCAAAGTAGAACTGGCTGGCCAGAGCAAATCCATGCACAGAGCGCTGGCCCTGCTGCCCCATGTAAACTTCGTTGATATAGGTTTCGAGAATCTCATCTTTGCTGTAATGAAGCTCCAGCAGTATTGACATCAAAGCTTCTTCAATTTTTCGGCTTAGAGAACGTTCATTGCTGAGATAGAAGTTCTTCACTAGCTGCTGGGTCAGCGTACTGCCCCCCTGAACCACACCACCGGCCTGAATATTGGCAACCATCGCCCGGGCAATGCCTTTTAATGAAATGCCCCAGTGGTCATAGAAATCCCGATCTTCCACCGCGACCAGCCCTTGAGTGAGCGTGTCTGGCAGTTGATCCAGCTTCACCAGTATTCGGTCTTCATAACTGGCGGGGTAAATGCCGCCCATGATCTGAGGGTCCAGACGCACAACCGGTATATCCTGATAATCTGCGCCCCTCAGGTCAGCAATCTCATTATTGGTAAAACGGATTTTAATTGGCAGAGAGTCTCGGTGACCATCAGGAAACTGAAAGCCTCTAACGAAAACTTCCATAGATTGACCGGTGCGAGAGAATGTGCCCGGACGGCTGATAGTCTTCACCGGCTGATAGCCCTGTCGACGCAATTGGGACTGGAGCATACCCGGTGATAGCGTGAGCCCTTCATAAAGCTCAATCGGGCGGGCATAGACTTTCGCGGGAATCGCCCACTTTTTTCCATCAAATTTGGTGGTGATCACCCCATCCAGATACACCATCCAGGCGGCCACCAGTGTAATGCCGCAGACCATAATTTTTATAATTAAGCCTTTACCGGGCAGCCAGCGACGCAGGCCTGAGGCCGTAGACGTCTTCCTTGCAGGGCGTCCTTTTCGGACGTTTTTCTTTCGAGTAGGTGGTTTGCTCATGGGCGGGATTATATGTCTGCCATTGGTGATCGGATATTACCCAGATCATTCACTCGCGTCTTTACGCTGGCTCTTTATATTCTTCGTCTATCATTACAGTGTTAATAATGACTAACTGTTCTATCTAAATGCAAAGGATTTGCCTTGATGGGGCTGATTGAAATGAAAAATCTGGGCAAAACCTCTGTCCAGTGGCTTAACGCCGTCGGTATCCACAGCCCTGAGCAACTCCGTGCAATCGGTGCTGCCATGGCCTACCGCAAGGTCAAGGATCGAGGTTTTAAA
Source organism: Sansalvadorimonas sp. (assembly GCA_965221135.1). Classification (GTDB taxonomy): domain Bacteria; phylum Pseudomonadota; class Gammaproteobacteria; order Pseudomonadales; family Endozoicomonadaceae; genus Sansalvadorimonas. The sequence goes on along the minus strand of CBDCRZ010000100.1, from coordinate 325,644 downwards.
GTGTCCAAAGTTTTGCTGTATGCACTTGAGGGGGCCTTAATGGATACCCACTGGAGCGAGCTGACTCAGGAACATAAAACACGCCTGTTGAGTGAGGCTGAAAAACCTCCACAACCACCGATATAGAAACGCCTGCAAGTTTTTTATTGCGAACTTTCCTGGTATTTACCGAATGTTTTTCTTGCGAATGCAAATGAGAACAATTATTATTTACAACAGCTGATCGGCATCAGTTAGATATTTACTTTTCGGTCTCTCCCAAGGTAACTATCGCCTCATCAGGCAATTCACGGCATTAGCCCCAGTCCTTTACAGGACTGGGGATTTTTTATCCCGGGAAAGAGACTTTTTACTGACTGCCTGGCTACTGAGTCACCATCCACCAGATTGCCAAAGCCACCAGACCTGGTACAAAGAAGCCCACAAGAGCCCCGGACTCCCGGTCTCCTCCACGACGCTCTGAAAGGTCCCCCAGCCACCATGTGGCCCATAACCAGAAGACAATAGCCGCAGCAATAGCCAGCCACTGCAACGGACTGAGCTCACTAAAAAGGGTCATTAAATCCATAATTACCTGCACCTCCCCAAATGCAAACTTCCCTGAACTTGTTTTCGTAGATTTGTGTGGAAGATTAGACCATCACAATAAAGGGGCGACCTGAAAGGCAGCCCCCTTGGGAGTTTGACTAGAAAAAGCAGAAAGAGTTCAGGGCTTTTTCAGATGCCCTTTTCGAAACATCTCACAGAAATCAGGCCGTTCAACGCCTTCTGAGCCCCAGGTGATGTCGTAACGGCTGGCAAAGTCTGCATCTACAGGTTGAGGCGTTTCTGCCATTCCGACGGTAAGAATCTTAATGTCAGGGCGCTGGGCCAGCACATAGCGGGGTACGCCAATATCATTTCGGACATGCCAGTTACCGGCCAGCAAAGCCGTTCCAGGAACCCGTGAAAGCAGGCTGGCGGCCATTCTGGCATCCCGGGCAACCTGAACCCTTAACATAGTTTCTTCACGGGCTGGATTGGTATGGCCGCAATGAGATGAGCGGAACTGTTTCTTATGGGTAGTGAGTCCATGCTCACCCAAAACCACCTTTCCCAGACGCTCTGGCTGGTCACGGACAGTTTGCTTTTCGCCTTCATCCAGATTGGCAGCTACCAGAGGTATCCCCTCAGATGTGGCCCAGGAAACGATGGGGCCATACAACTGCCAGTCCCAGCCTCTCTCCCAGTTCAGCATCACGCGGAGTTGCTCAGGGTTGCTGATGCGCTCTTTAACCGCTTTATCTGCGCCCATCTGCTGTGAGGGTGTGAGCATCTCCAATGCCAACTGCTTGAGCCAGCCTTTCTCGTGAAGCTCTTGTAGCACCGCCAGCTGGGTTTCATGGTGAGCAAGGTTGTCGTGAAACTCTCCAAGAATCACCACATCAGCTTTAGAGAGCTCATCTGCCAGCTCGCTGGTTGTCGCCAGCCTTTGATTGTTTTCCTGAACCTGCCCCGGGTAGTTCCTGGCTGTGACACAGCCACTGAGTATTAAGCTCAGGCTTAGAAAAACTCCATACAGCCAGGCCCTGTTCATTCTTATATCCATGCTTTTATTCACAGCCATCATTCCCCCATACAATACAATTCTGCTTATCCAGCCACCACTAAAGGGTAGTTATGAGCAGGGTGAGGAATTATGCAAACATCAATATCCAGCAAGCTCTTGAGTAAGGGAGCTGTCAAAACTTCATCAGGTGTCCCCTCTGCCCGGACCTGTCCATTGCAGAGCATCACCAGCCGGTCGGCATACTGACTGGCCAGGTTCAGATCATGGAGAATCACCACGACTGCGACATTCTGTTTGGCAAACTCCCGGGCTACACGCAGCGTTTGATGCTGATGGGCCGGGTCCAGCGCAGAGGTGGGTTCGTCCAACAGTAATACGCGAGGGCCTTTGGCTGGCTGATCCCAGATCTGGGTCAGCACTCGAGCCAAATGCACCCTTTGCTTCTCACCGCCAGACAGTGTTGTGTAGATGCGCTCCCGCAGATGCAGAGCATCAACCCGCTCCAGAGCATGCATAACAATGGTTTTATTCTCTTCCCGACTGGTGCTGCAGGGAGAACGCCCTAAAAGGACGACCTCTTCTACAGAGAATGGGAAGTTCAGGGAAGACGACTGAGGAAGAATACCAAGAGTCAGTGCTCGCTCGCCCAGGTCCCACTGGTCTACTGGGGTTCCATTGAGAACAACCTGGCCGCTATCGGATGACATCTCATCCGTCACCACATTAAACAATGTCGATTTTCCTGCGCCGTTCGGGCCCAGCAGTGCAACAACCTCACCAGCCTTTGCAGTAAAGGAAACACTGTCCAGAAGTCGTCGCCCACCCCGGTTAACAGTAACGCCCTTAACACTCAGAGATATATCGTTCCTGGACATCATCCGATCCTGTTTCTCTGCTGCCACAGCAACGACATAAAGAAAGGCGCACCAAGAAGCGCGGTGACAATACCAATCGGTAGCTCAGCAGGTGTGATCACAATGCGAGCCAGAACGTCGGCAAACAGCAGAAGAGAACCACCTAACAAAGCGGAGGCAGGCATCAGATAACGATGGTCCGGACCAATCACCATACGAATAAGATGAGGAACCACCAGGCCAACAAAACCAATCATTCCTGACACAGACACAGCTACGCCAACACCAAGAGCGGTGAGAATAATCAGCTGAATTTTCAGCCTTTGAATATTGTGCCCAAGGTGTCGTGCTTCAGACTCACCCAACAGCAGGGCATTCAAACCTTTGGCCTGTCTCATTAACAGCAGCTGAACGACTAACAACAGGGGAATAATAAAACTCAACTGCTCCCAGGTAGCACCACCCAGACTCCCCATCTGCCAGAAGGTCAGGTTTCTGAGCATGGTGTCATCAGCGACATAATTCAGAATACCCATACCTGCACCACTCAAGGCACCAATAGCGATGCCCGCCAGCAGCATGGTGGCTACTGAAGAGCCCTGTGAAGTCGTGCCAATTTTATACACCAGCAAGGTCGCGCCAAAACCACCCACAAAAGCCAGAAAGGGCACAGTGTACATTTGCAGTGCGCCCACCAGCGCTACAGGTAAAAGCCCCACCAGCACAATACCAACACCAGCACCTAAGGCCGCACCGCTGGAAACACCAATAATGCTTGGGTCCGCCAACGGATTACGAAACAAGCCCTGCATGGCCGCACCACACAAAGCCAGCGTGCTGCCAACAATAGCTCCCAGTAAGGTTCTGGGAAGACGGATCAATTCCACCACCAGCCAGGGCTGTGCCTGTTCGGCGGCGTTGGGAACAATCATACCCAGCCAGTTTTGCGCCAGACCAATAAAGTTATCCAGTGAGACCGGTACTGCACCCGTCACAATCGAAAGGGCCATAATGCACGGCAAGAGTGCTGCCAGCCCGGCAACACACAACCTTGCCCTGTTTTCTCTTTCCATAAGTGCTTTTATTCCTGCGGATCAATGCGTGGGCGTGTAGATTTTTTCGGCGAGATTATAAGCGACCTGTCCAATGCGGGGCCCCAGGCCTCCCATCAATACCGCATCATCAACAGCCAGAACCCGGCCGTTGCTGCCAGCAGGTGTGGCTTTAATGCCGGGCAATAATTTCATGACGCCCTGCACAGATCCTTCTTTATCCAAGGTGCTTTGGCCGACAAGAATAACATCCGGCGCCATGAGCAGCAGTGATTCCGCAGAGACAGGCTTGTAACCGGAAAAGGAAGGTTCAGCGGGGTTAACGCCACCCGCCAGGGAGATAAGAGTGCCTGCAGTGGTATTCGCTCCCGCCAGAACAGTTGTGCCGGTATGAGCCATCACAAAAATAACCTTGAGGGGCTTTTTATTTTTCGAAGCGCTGTTGGCCCTGGCGATGTGTTTGTCGACTGATTGCCAGAGCTGCTGACTTTGCTCCGGTTTGCCGAGCACTTCTCCCATTTTATTTATACGACGCTGCAAAGACTCAACATTTGTACCACCAGGAAGAATGGAAACCTTCACTCCGGCTTTCATTAATTGTTCCAGAACAATCGGTGGCCCCATCTCTTCTGTACCGATAATTCTATCCAGCTTCAGAGATAACAAACCTTCAGCTGAAAGCTGACGGTAGTAGCCGACTTTGGGCAATTTTCTTACGTCACTAGGTGTTTGACTGGACACATCAGTCGCAATCACACTTTGGCCATAACCAAGGTCGTACACCATTTCTGTGATGCCCGGCCCAATCGTCACTATGCGTTCGGCCTGTTCAGGGGCAGCCTGCACCATAGCAGACATCAACAATATTTTTGCCAGCATTGCTGCCATCCCGGTTTTTATTTTCATTGCGATTTTCAATGATCACTCTCCATCTGAATACTGGCTGCTGGCCACTGATGTTCCTGCAGGAAACTTAAAATCTGTACCAGTCTTTCCATAGGGACACTTTTATCCCCGGCAATCATCACTGGTCTGTCCGGTTCACTTTTATGAAGGCTGGCAAGTTCTGCGGAAAACTCTTGCCAGTCACTATACTCCTTGCCATCAATCGCCCAACCCGGTGTGTCAGGCAGCAGATTCACACTCACCACTTTGGGGGCATCCATAGCCCTGGCCTGCTCAACACCCAGTGAAGGAAGGTCAACCGGCAGAGCCACAGGTATGGCATTGACGCTCAGCATCAGAAACACCATGACAATAAATATGACATCCAGAAGCGGCGTAAGATCCGGTAAAAGTGAGGCCTGCCCCAAGTCATCATCTGTCACCCGAATCATGGCGCAGCCACCGCCAGATTATGTGCACCGGATTGACAGGGTTTCGATACAGCGGATCGCTCTGTCTTGCTGGCATCCACGCCATCAATCAGCAGGTTCACATGGTTTAGAACAAATTCGAGGCGGGCGAGATAATGATTAGCCCAGATGGTAAAACCATGACTTGCTGCCAGCGCGGGAATGGCTATTCCCAGACCAAAGGCCGTGGTGTACATGGCAGTCCAGAGACCATCCGCCAGTACCGAAGGTGTCACCGGGCCACCGGTCGCCGCCATTGCCTGGAACATTTCAATCATTCCCAATACGGTTCCGAACAGACCAACCATGGGGCTGAGTGTGCCGATCAACATCAAAAAACGCAGGCCCGAGTGCATACGCTGACGATGTTTAAGCAGCCAGAGCCCGGCTACTTCTTCCCGTACATCTTTACTGCTGCTGGCATGACTGAACAGCACACCAACGCCCTGATGGAGGCAGTGTTCCTGCTGACAGAAGTGTTCGGCCTGCGCCGGAGCCTGACAACGACTGCAACCATCAACCTGCAGCTCGTTTAACAGCCGGCGAACACGGCCGTGACTCATACTGGGTTGCAGTATGTACGTCACCAGCCGCTCGATAATTAAGGCCAATGCAACAATAGACAGTCCCAACATGGGAATGCTCATATCCCCCAGTTGCGTTATTACCTGTGAAATCACCTGTTCTCTCCCATACTGCATATCTTTTGAAGATGTATTTGAATCAGCTGTTGCGCAGTGAAAACTGCACCGGCACCTGCACCTTGGAAATCACGGCCTTACTGCCCACCATGCGAGGCATAAAATCCCAACCTGATACGGCTTTGATCGCCGCTCTGTCTAACAGTGGATAACCTGATGACTGGAGTACATCCACTTCCAGTGTTGTCCCATCCTCACTCACCAGAGCCTCTACCAGCACAACGCCCTGCTGGTTACGACGGCGTGATTTGCGCGGGTAATCCGGTGGCGAAGGAGGCCTGCGAAACGCAGGGTTGGTAACTACTGGAATTTCACTGAGCCCTGGCTGTTCGACGGGCTTCGGTGTGGAAGCCGCCGCGTTCGGAATAGCCGGGGCCGGTTCTTTCTTCGCTGTAGTGACTGGCTTTTTCTCGACAAGCTTTTTCTCAACAGACTTTCTCTCGACAACTTTTGGTTGAGAAGGCTTTTTCTGAACTGGTTTTTTAACCGGTTTTCTAACAGCGATTGTCTTCTCTGCAGGCTTAGTTTTTACCTCAGGTATCTCAATAGGAGGTGGCTCCACCTCAACGACATCCGGTGTCTCTGTCTCTTCAACCTGAGAAGCCTCAGACTGCATCGATGGCAGGGATGGACTGGCTATTGCAAACTTCAGGCTGACCGGAGCTGAGAATGCACCACTGCTGACAACTGCCGGAGCGGGGGGCGACACCAGAGCAACAAAGATCAACCCATGAATCATGATGGAGCCGATAATCACCAGCACAGCCTTAATACGGCTTTTCCCCCAGGCCTCACCCCAGTCTATTGAGCACAACTCTTCTTCCCCCAAACCTTCAAATCTATAACTTCAGGACAACTGCTGACTCAGTCATTTTCTTTTCAGCCGTCTCATTCCAACCGACGGTTTTATTCATCTCTTCCTATGATTCGCCAAACTTAACACTAATGAGAATGATTTGCATTTGCTTTGTGTCAATTTTATAGTGCGCTCCGTCAGGTACTCCAATCGGGACGATTGGTGAGGAAAGGATTCCGGACCTGCATTCACCACACACAAACGACACCAACACACGTGGTACATAAAAATGTCATTCCGGGGAATCACCTTATCCATCACGATGCTGGCTGCAGGATCACCAGCTATTGCATCCGCAGTTATTGAAAAGCCAGCAACAACTGTGAGTAAAGAGCCATCAGCTGCACTAAATAAAGAGCCATCAAATAAAGAGCCATCAGCGCTTCTAAATAAAGAGCCATCAGCGCTTCTAAATAAAGCTTGAGTCATCTGCAACACTGCTTGATCAGGTTACGGTCAGCGCAACACGCACCACACAGAGCACTGGCGATCTTGCCAGTTCTGTTTCTGTCATTACCGAGAGCACTATCGATGATGAACTGGCCTCGTCCGCAGCTGATATGATTCGCTATGAACCGGGTGTCTCCTATGGGGAAACAGCAGGCAGCCGCTTTGGCAGCAGTAGTTTTAATATTCGTGGTATTGATGGCGACCGGGTCAAAATCCTTGTGGATGGCGTATCGCAGGCTGCTGACTACAGCTTCGGTCCTTACCTGAAAGCGCAGCGTAATTATGTTGATATCGAATCGCTCAAGGCTGTAGAGATTATTAAGAGCCCAGGGTCGGCACTGTATGGCAGCGATGCTATTGGCGGCGTTGTCGCCTATACCACCAAAGATCCGAGCGACCTGCTCGTAAATGGCAAAGATGCTTATACCTCAATCAAAAGCCAGTACAGCAGCGCAAACAATGGCTTCACCAACACACTGACAGCAGCAGGCAGCAATGGTTCTCTGGAAGGAATGGTGATTTATACTCGACGAAACATGCACGAAAGAGAAACTCACGGCGGAAGCAATATCAACGGTGATGCCCGCGGTCAGGCCAACCCGGAAGATACTACCGGCAACAACCTGCTGGCCAAAACTTTCTTGAATTTAGACGACCATCGTTTAGGGCTTACTATTGAGGTGATGGACAGCAATACAGAATCGAATCAAAAGTCAGAAATCAAAACTGTGACCGGGCGCTTTGCGTCTTATGATCAAACAGCCTTTACCACCGATGACACACGTGAACGACAGCGAGTCACTTTCAGCCATGACTGGGATGCAGACACAGCTCTTTTTGATTCCATGAAATGGGCTTTAAGCTGGCAAAACACGGAGACCATTGAAATCACCCGAAACCAGCGCAGCTATACCGCTCCGGTTGTCCGAGAGGAAAGCAATACTCGTAAAAGTCGCTATGAAGAAGAAGGTTTTCAGTTCTCTGCTCAGGCTGACAAGGAGTTTGTAACAGGCGATGCTGTGGATCACCACTTCATCTATGGTCTGGATATTCATGAAAGTGAGCTATCTAACCGCCGACAGGTCAATAACACGACAGATGTTAGAGACTTTCCTCAGTCAAAGTCTTTACAGGCCGGCGTGTTTATACAGGATGAGATCACTTTCGGAGATTCTGGCTTCACACTCATACCGGGTGCTCGCTATGACAGCTTTAAGCTGACACCTGAGGCTGATGCCCTTTACCTGGCTAGTAATCCTGCCAACACATCACCAAAGTCGTCCAAGGACAGCAAGCTTTCCATGAAGCTGGGGGCAACATGGGAAATAAGCAATGAAACCACTTTGTTCTCTCAAATTGCCGAAGGGTTCAAAGCACCAACTGCTGAACAAATGTTTGGAGAATTCCAGAACTTTGCCCACCGCTATCAGCGTATTGCCAATCCGGACTTAAAGCCGGAAACCAGTACCTCTGTGGAGTTGGGCGTAAGGGGAAAGTTCCAGAAAGCTCACTACGAAGTCGTAGGTTTCTCCAGCCGATACGACCAGTTTATTGAAGACACCGCTGTCGCCAACCCAACGAACAATGGTATCCCTTTTACACAACAGGCTAACAATCTGGATGGTGTGAAAATATACGGTCTCGAAGCTAAGTCAGAAGTGGAACTCGGACTGCTTACTTCGTCCTTTGAAAACTTTTCACTGTTCAGCAGCGCTGCCTGGGCCAAAGGGAAATATGACAACCCGAAAACAGGCACTGAACCACTTAACAGCATTGCTCCACTGAAAGGCGTGTTCTCACTGAAGTATGCCGCACCCGTTAACAACTGGGGCAGTGCTGCGACTCTGACACTTGTGAGTGCCAAGGAACGAAAAGATATTGATTCAACCGAAGCGGAAGCAGCCCGTATCTCAACGCAGGCAGCGACTTCCGGGTATGGACTGGTTGACCTGACGGCCTGGTATAAACCAGCTGACAGCCTGACCCTGCGAGCAGGTCTGTTCAATATCACTGATAAAAAATACCACCACTGGGCTGATGTGAATGCTATTGAATCCAATGATGTGAAATTAGACCGTTACACCCAACCCGGTCGCAATTTTTCTGTCAGCGCGAAGTGGGAAATTTGATTTAGCTTTGCACTGCCTTGCATGGGTATACTCCTGATCGCTTTATACAAGAACATCAAAATTCTTTATAAGAACTGAGGAGCTTCCCATGCACAGGCTGTGTGCGATCAGCGATATTCCCGAACCGGGCAGTAAAGGGTTCAGCAGCACTCCGAAAGGCCCGGTGTTCGCAGTTCGGTTTGATGGCCAGGTGTTTGTTTATGGCAACACCTGCCCTCATCTGGGCGTGAACCTTGAATGGCAGGAAGATCAGTTTCTGGATTCAGAACAGCGCATGATCCAATGCTGCATGCATGGAGCACTGTTTCGCATTGAAGATGGTGCCTGTCTCAGCGGCCCTTGTGTTGGTGAGTCTCTGACAACCCTTCCTCACCTGGTCGAGGGCGATGAGCTATTTCTCCGTACGGACTGAGCTTTCTACATTAGCTGCACTGCCTTCTATGCCAGCTGACGTTTTCAGTGGGTCCACCAGCGAAGCAATACCATTCACATGGAGCTCAAGGGCCAGCTGTAACAGTCGGCCCAGCTGACCTTCTGGCACACCTTTGCGGGCAAACCAGAGCAGGTATTCTTCAGGCAGGTCGATAAGCACCCGACCTTTGTATTTTCCAAAAGGCATGGGCATACGCGCCAGACTGAGCAGATCTTTTTTTTCAAACATTATCAATCTTCAAAGTTAAGGGTCGGTCGAGGATCATTTCTTCCGGGGTGATGGATGCCCCCCAGACCATAACCTCAACACCTGCAGCCATAGCCTGGCGCAGTGCTTTGCCGTAAGCAGGGTCAATACTGTCTGCCGGGCTCACAATGTTTATACCGGTATGCTGAACGCAGAAAAACAGTACAGCTCGTTTCCCTTCGGCAACCATCTGTTCCAACTCACGAAGATGTTTCTGACCTCTGGTCGTGACAGCATCAGGGAACTCACCAAAACCGTCTTCTGTGGCCAGGGTCACACTTTTCACTTCGATGTAACAGTCAGGCCGCTCATCACTGCTCAGAAGAATATCAATGCGGCTGTTCTCTGCGCCATATTTTACTTCACGCTTTAAAGTGCTGTAACCGGTGAGCTCAGGAACTCTTTTTTCATCAATCGCTTCCTGCACCAAAGCATTCGCCCTGCCAGTGTTTACACACGCTAAAGTAAACTTTTCTTTGCCTGAAAAATGTACAGGAATTTCGACCAGTTCCCAAGTGCAGGGAAGCTTGCGCTTAGGGTTTTTTGAATCAGAAAACCAGACCCTCGCGCCCTCTGGCTGGCAGTTTTTCATTGATCCGGTGTTCGGACAATGGATGGTTGTTTCTTGACCAGTCTGCAAAACCACATCAGTTAAAAAACGCTTGTACCTTCGGGTCAAACGGGCCATTTCCAAGGGGGGTATAAATTTCATAAGTGGCACAAAGTAATAAAAAAAGATAGTTTAATTCTAATTTACACTAAACATACGAACGACACAGGAGATGATAAGGCTAGATTCTAATAAATGTGGTGGCTTTTTGAACCGGCTGAAATTGAGGTGGAATACTTGGTTCGGTTCTGGTAGCTTCTCGGCTCCTTGGCAGATGTTAACCGGGGCGTATAGAACTCACTAGTATTCGCCCCACGGCCAAATCCCGGGAACCCGTAATTTTGGATGTATCCCGCAGGACGATGACTTGGATAGAAACGGGGCTGTAAGCATGTCAGCACAACACAAGCCAGAGAACGGCACCCTCCTCAGAACCTTCGAACCTTATAAGGAAAAGAAGGGCGAGGAGTATATGAGCGATCGTCAGGTCGATCACTTCTCCGATATCCTGAATAGCTGGAAAACGGAGTTAATGGAAGAAGTTGACCGTACTGTAAACCATATGCAGGACGAAGCAGCGAACTTCCCGGACCCTGCGGACCGAGCGAGTCAGGAAGAAGAGTTCAGCCTGGAACTGCGTACCCGCGATCGCGAACGCAAACTGATCAAGAAGATCGAAAAGACGTTGGGTCGTCTGGAAGAAGGTGATTACGGCTATTGCGATGGCTGTGGTGTAGAGATCGGTATCCGCCGCCTCGAAGCCCGTCCAACCGCAACACTGTGCATCGACTGCAAGACACTTGCCGAGATCAAGGAAAAGCAGCTGGGGCACTAAGCCTCAGCCATGCTGACCTATCAGTCTTCGTACCATCAAAGTATGTATAGAGGCCGGTTTGCCCCATCCCCAACCGGCCCTTTGCACTTTGGTTCCCTGACCGCAGCGCTGGCGAGTTATCTCGATGCCCGTTCTGCGTCTGGGGAGTGGTTGGTACGCATTGAAGACATTGATCCTCCTCGGGAACAACCCGGTGCCACCTCCCTGATCCTTCAGGCTCTTGAAGCCTATGGTCTGCATTGGGATGGTGACATCCTCTACCAGCATAATCGCCTTCCTGCCTATCAGGAAGCTCTCGACCTGTTGCTGCAAAAACAACACGCCTACCCTTGCACCTGCACCCGTAAAAAACTGGCTCAGTGGTTACCCACCTACCCTGGCTTTTGTCGCGAAAAAACAGGCACGCCATCGGTTCCTCATGCCATTCGTTTTAACGGTGAAGATCAAACTTTAACCTTCGAAGATCGTATACAAAATAACCAGACCTTCTGTTTGAAAGAGCTGGGAGATTTTATTGTTTTTCGAAAGGATGGTCTCTTTGCCTACCAGCTTGCAGTGACTGTGGATGACCATTTTCAAGGTATTACAGATATCGTACGAGGCATTGATCTTATTGACTCAACGCCCAGACAAATTGCTCTGCAACAGGCTCTGGATTTCCCTACACCGCGCTACGCCCACATCCCGGTAATCACCAATGAGTCTGGAGACAAACTCAGCAAGCAAAATAAAGCAGATGCACTGCCTCTGACTAACCCGCAACCCTTGCTGTTACAGGCTATGGCTGCTCTTGGTTTACCCATCGATGCTCATGTAAAAAATGCCACACTGCCCGATATGCTCACATGGGCGGTAACAGTCTGGGACATCCACCGCCTGCAAACCTGCACAGCCATTCCCGAAGCCAGTCTTCAATAGCACTTTAAACGCACGTACCCGCACCCAAAAATTGCGCCCAACACCTATCTACCGGTAATATCCCCTTTGCTCATTATTACCAATGAGCATGTCGTGGAGACTCTTCATGTACCTTCACCGTTTGGTACTTCTACTTGTTATCGGTATTTACCTTTTTTCACCGGCCATTCTTGAGTGGTGGATAGACTCTCCAGAGAGCTGGTATCGTCCCTGGCTGCTTTGGCTCATTCTTATCGTGGCTGGTTATTTGCTGCAGCCCGGAGGCAGCCGTCATGATCCTTGAGCTAGGCCAGCTGGCAAGCTTTACCATTGGCTACCTGCTGTTGTTGTTTGGTGCCGCCTGGCTGACTGATCAGGGCTGGATTCCTCGCAGCGTCACTTCACATCCGCTGGTCTACACGCTCTCTTTGGGTGTCTATACAAGTGCCTGGGCGTTCTACGGCGCTGTAGGGATTGCTCACAATTTTGGTTTTGTTTTCCTCGCTTATTATCTGGGCATCTGCGGTGCCTTCCTGCTGGCACCAGTTCTACTGGCGCCACTGTTACGTGTCACTCGGGATTACCAGCTGTGCTCCCTTGCCGACCTTTTTGCGTTTCGCTTTCGTAGCTCTGCGGCCGGTGCACTTACTACTGTATTGATGCTGCTGGCCATGCTGCCTTTAATCGCCATGCAGATACAGGCTGTGGCTGACTCTGTGCACATCATCACCCGTGAAGGCTCGCAGGAAGAGCTTGCCTTCAGCTTCTGTATTGTCATTATCATTTTCACCATGGCGTTTGGCACTCGCCGCATATCCAGCAGGGAGAAACATCATGGCCTGGTATTCGCCATTGCTGTGGAGTCAGTGATCAAGCTGGTCGCCATGCTAACCATCGGCGGCATGATTCTCTTTAGAGTGTTCGACGGCCCTGCTGATCTACAAAACTGGCTGTCCACCAATAAGGAAGCCTTAAACTCTCTGCGCATAGCTGTGGACGATGGTCCCTGGCGCACCATGCTGCTGATCTTCTTTGCCGCAGCCGTGGTCATGCCTGACATGTTCCATATGACATTTACCGAAAGTCAGAGCTCCAAAAACCTGAACACTGCCAGTTGGGGCCTGCCTTTTTATTTATTGCTGATGAGCCTCCCTATTCCCCTGATTCTCTGGGGTGGTTTGCATCTCTCTTCTGGCACACCACCAGAGTATTTTGCTCTGGGGATTGGTCTGGATATGGACATGCCCCTGCTCACTCTGCTGTTCTATATCGGCGCCATGTCAGCAGCCAGTGGTTTGATTATTGTTTCTACACTCGCGGTATCGGCAATGGTGGTGAACCATCTCATCCTTCCGGTATACCAGCCACCCAGCAGCGTAAATATTTATCGCTGGTTGAGCTGGACCAAGCGTGGGTTGATTGCTGCCATTATTCTGGCCAGCTATGTGTTCTACCGACTTCTTGAAGCGAAACAGGACCTCGCCTCTCTCGCCATTGTGGCATTTGTCGCCTGCCTGCAATTCCTGCCAGGCGTGCTGTCGACTATCTACTGGCCCCAGGCTAACCGTCGTGGTTTCTGTGCCGGCCTTGTTTGTGGTGCTACCGTCTGGTTCTTTACCACATTAGTGCCCTTGCTCATCTCCGCAGACACCTACACCTTTCTGGGATTCAGCTTTGATGCCGAGCGCATCAACTGGCACTCTTCTGCCCTTATATCCCTCTCTGCCAATATTCTTGCACTGGTTCTGACCAGCCTGTTTACCAAGCGTTCACCTGAAGAACGTCATGCCGCTGAGATCTGCTCAATACAGGCACTTGGTCGACCATCACGACGCTCAATGAAAGCGTCGTCCCCTAAAGAATTCCAGGAACGACTGACTCGCCCTCTTGGCTCTTACACTGCTCAGCGTGAAGTGTTTCAGGCACTGCGTGACCTGAATATGCCTCTGGATGAAAAGCGGCCTTATGCCCTGCGGAGGTTGCGGGACCGAATTGAAGCGAATCTTTCCGGCTTGATGGGGCCCAGTGTTTCCCGAGATATTATTAATCGCTACCTTCCCTACGCCCACGAGAGCGCGGGTGTAGCAGACATCAATTTTGTAGAAAGCCAGGTTGAAGAGTACGAGCATCGACTCACAGGTCTGGCTGCCGAGCTGGATAAACTGCGCCGCTACCATCGTCAGACTCTGCAATATCTGCCCATGGCAATCTGCTCCCTTGGGGAAGATGATGAAATTTTGATGTGGAACCAGGCCATGGTGACCATCACAGGTATACCTGCACAAACAACTCTTGGCTCACGACTGATCAGTCTGCCGGAACCATGGCGGAATATGCTTGTAGATTTCTCCCGGGATGAGTCTGTCACCCGAACCCGCAGAAATATTGACGTTAATGGACAACTGCGCTCGTTCAATCTTCATCGTGCGTTTATTGAAGATGGCAAAGTGTTAATGGTGGAAGACCAGACCGAGTCCCAGCTGCTGGAACAGAAGCTGATGCACAGTGAACGTCTGGCTTCTATCGGTCAGCTGGCTGCAGGTGTTGCCCATGAGATTGGTAACCCTGTCACTGGTGTAGACTGCCTTGCTCAGGAGCTGCGTGGTTTTACTGATGACCCTGACACCAAAGAGATTTCCGAACAGATTCTTGAGCAGACCCAGCGTATCGCCCGCATCCTGCACTCGCTGATTAACTTTGCTCACAACGGCCAGACCAACAGCCAGAACCCGGACGAGATTATTGTTGAGGCTGTCAGCCTGAAGCGTTGCACTAATGAAGCCGCCGGACTCCTCGCTCTGAACAAGGATGGCCGCAACACCCGTTTCATCAACAACTGTAATCCGGATCATATGATCACTGGTGACAGCCAGAAGATTACCCAGGTGCTGATCAACCTGTTTAGCAATGCCCGGGATGCCTCACCGGCCGAATCCATTGTCAGCGTGAACACCACAGCCCAGGAACATACTGTTATTCTGCAGGTGACCGATCAGGGCTCGGGTATCTCTGAAGAGAACCAAAAACGCTTGTTCGAACCTTTCTTTACCACCAAGGATGCAGGTAAGGGTACAGGTTTGGGCATGGCGCTGGTGTACAGCATTGTAGAAGAACATTTTGGTACAATCACTGTCCGCTCTCCTGTAGATCTTGAGAAGGGTACGGGCACCTGTATCAGTATCAGCCTGCCGCGTCATTCGGCAGAACTGGATGCCGTTGAACCATCTCCCGCTATTGAGATGGCTTGATGGCTTGCCAAACGACACAGATACGAAATTTTAGAGAGGGAACAGCATGAGCTTGGGAAAGATTCTGGTCGTTGAAGACGAGCCTGTTATTCGCTCCTCCCTGCGCCGACTGCTGTCGCGCAACGACTACACAGTGACTGAAGCTGAGTCTGTGGATGAAGCCTGCCAGAATGATCTGAATTCATTTGATCTGGTCATTACTGATCTGCGCCTGCCCGGTGAACCTGGCACAGTCATGATTGAAAAGGCAAAAGACACACCGGTGCTGATTATGACCAGCTATGCCAGCCTGAGATCGGCTGTCGACTCCATGAAAATGGGGGCTGTTGATTATATCGCCAAGCCCTTTGACCATGACGATATGCTCAAAGCTGTGGCTGAGACGATTGGACGTCAGACACAAGAGCCTTCACTCGAGCCAGCTGCCAGCCCGTCATCAAACGCGTCTGACAGTGAAAATACACTTCAGTCATCAGGTAATCCTGCAGGCATCATCGGGCAGTGTCCTCCAATGATGACACTGTTCAATCGAATCAATCGGGTCGCTCCTACCGAAGCTACGGTGCTCGTTCTGGGTGAATCCGGCACAGGTAAAGAGCTGGTTGCCCGCGCTCTCCATGAAACCAGCCGCCGAGCTGATAAGCCGCTCGTCTCTGTTAACTGTGCCGCGATTCCTGAAACACTGATCGAGTCCGAACTTTTCGGTCATGAGAAGGGAGCCTTTACCGGGGCCACCACTACCCGCAATGGTCTGGTGGAGTCAGCCGATGGCGGCTCATTGTTTCTGGATGAGATTGGCGAGCTGCCTCTGGAAGCTCAGGCACGCCTGTTGCGTGTGCTTCAGGAAGGTGAGATCCGCCGGGTCGGCTCTGTTGAATCTCGTAAAGTGAATGTTCGCCTGATCGCAGCAACACACAGAAATCTTAAGAAGATGGCCAGCGAAGGCAACTTCCGGGAAGACCTTTATTACCGTCTGAACGTGGTTGAGCTGAACCTGCCTCCCCTACGGGAACGTGGTCAGGACATCACCCTGCTGGCAGAAGCGTTGCTTGAAAAAGCCGTGGCGCGCATGGGTATCGGCGATATGCTGCTGTCGCCGGAAGCCCTTGTAGCTATCAGCCGGCACAGCTGGCCAGGGAATGTTCGGGAGCTGGAAAATGCCATCGAGCGCGCCTGCATCCTGAGTGATGACGATATGATCACTCCCGACCTGCTGGGTCTGGACAGTGCCATCACAGGTGTTCGAAGCAACATCAGTCAGGAACAACAGCCCATGATCGACAGCAACGGTGAAGAGCTGTCTATGGAAGATTACTTCCTGCGCTTTGTACTGGAGCACCAGGAACAAATGAACGAAACCCAACTTGCCCGCAAACTGGGTATCAGCAGAAAGTGTTTGTGGGAACGTCGCAAGCGACTTGGCATCCCCCGCAAGGAAGCCATGGCCTGATTTCAATACCAACGTAACGATTCCGGTCAGCTCTTCTACAATAAATAAATTGAGGGAGCGAGACCGGGGATTGAACTGTGTTGCACGTTACGGACAAAAGCACGGACAAAGGGAAGAACCAGCCACACAACAAGCGTGTGCACGCACGCCCTGCTGCCTCTCCATCGTCAGTGAAACATGCATTTTTATTTCTGGCCGCTCTACTGCTTATCTGCACGGCGCTTTACTCTATAAGCGTCCGTTCGGCAGCAATCCCCCCGAACAGCCAACCTATACAGAACCCTGCACAAGCGGCTCCACAATCCTCGGCTCAGCCTGACAACCTCTGTGGCGAGATGCGCGTGCATCGTCAACATGAGATCAACCGCAACCCTGCACTTAAGCTGCTGGTCCCTCTGCGTAAAAGCAGCGATGCCAACTGCTTCAGCCCGGCCGAGAACCTCTATTTTGTCGGCCTGGTAGCCGCCCAGAAGAAGCTTGGCCCCAACTCCCCCTGGTACAACACCATTGGTGAGGAGAACAAGAACAAAGCCAAGCTGGCCTGTGAGGTGATGGGCTATGGTTCCACTCCTCTCACACTTTCTATGGAAGAATGTCTGGAGGCCCGCTACAACGAGATGATGCAGCCCTATAACGACGAATATCGCACCGAATCCACAAAGTACATCAACGATCGCAACCGTCTTGGGGAAGATCTGCTGCAGCGATGTGTGACCGCCTTCTATCAGAACCTGCCCCAGCTACCCCGACAGATTCAATTCCCACTGGCTTACTATGACCGCAAGCTCCACTCTTACCCGTCCTGGTACCTCGAAAACCGCCTTGATGACAATGACTGGCTGATGAATATGCAGAAAACCATGGCCAGCCAGGTTATTGCTGAAGCCCTTGGCCCTCAGTGCCCTGGCGATATGATTTGGTGGCTCTACCTCTCTACCTGATCTTCTACTGTCCCTAAACTGTCTCTATTCAGGGGCAGGTGGTAATATGTTTGTTTTTCCATGCATAGGGCAGATGATCTGCCCATGGCAGTCAGCAGAGAATACGGCATATTATGAGCGGCGGTGGTCAAGGACCCCTACAGTGGCTGAGACGCCCTTGGGATAGGGTTAAAGGATTGTTTTCCCCTGAACCAGCTAAACAAGGCCCTATGCCTCTGCGGCAGATTGTAACGCGGGATGAACACACCGTTTCCCGAAAATATATCAGCGACAATGCCCAGAAGGTGCTTTATCGCCTGCGCAGCCAGGGCCATGAAGCCTGGCTGGTTGGCGGTTGCATTCGGGATATTCTCCTCGGGCTTTCCCCTAAAGACTTTGATGTAGCCACCAGTGCTTCACCAGAAGTGGTGCGTTCCCTGTTCCGTAACTCACGGATTATTGGCCGTCGTTTCAAGCTGATTCACGTGGTGTTTGGCCGTGATGTGATTGAAGTTGCGACCTTCCGTGCCAGCCATGAGCAGAATGACCCTTCCCAGCATAAGGATGAGTCCCATCACTCGGATTCCGGCCGTATTCTGCGGGACAATGTCTACGGCACTATTGAAGATGACGCGATTCGTCGCGACTTCACTATTAATGCCTTGTACTACACCACGGAAGATTTCTCGATTCATGATTTCTGTGGTGGCATGGATGATATTAAGAACAAGCAGATTCGCCTGATTGGTGACCCGGTTCGCCGTTACCATGAAGACCCTGTACGTATGCTGCGGGCTGTGCGTTTTGCCGCCAAGCTCAACTTCAATATTGAAGATGCCACGGCACAACCGATTCGTGAGCTGGGCCATCTGCTGAAAGATATTCCTTCTGCACGACTGTTTGATGAGAGCCTGAAGCTGTTCCTCTCCGGCTATGGCCGTGATGTATTCCGCCTGATGCGGGAGTACGACCTGTTTGAGCCACTGTTCCCGGCCACAGAATCTGCACTGCATAACAACTCACTGGGCGAACGCTTGCTGGATCTGGCACTGAAGAATACCGACAGCCGTATTGCCGAAGACAAGCCGGTAACTCCGGCCTTCTTCTATGCCGCTGCTCTCTGGCCACCTATGAAGGCGATGGCGCAAGATTTCGAAAGCCAGGGTATGCCACCGGTGCCTGCCAATCAGCAAGCTGCCATGCAGGTAATTTCCAACCAGTGCACTCATACTGCTATTCCAAAACGATTCAGCATTCCCATGAGAGAAATCTGGGATATGCAGCAACGTCTGGAACGTCGTCAGCCTCGCCGTATTGATGAGCTGATGGCTCACCCACGATTCCGTGCAGCCTATGACTTCCTGCTACTCAGGGAAGCTGCCGGTGAAGACCTCAACGGAGCAGGACAATGGTGGACGGATTACCAGGAAGCACATCCTGAAAAAATTCCAGCGCCTCGCCCTTACAACCGTGGCGGGCGTTCCCGTCGAGGTGACGGTAATCGTGACGGCAACCGGTCCGAGCAAAGAGACGAGCGGGATCAAAACAGCAGCAGCTTCGACGGTGGTGATGGTCATAGAGAAAGCCATAGAGGCAGCGATGAGAACCGTGACGACAATCGGGGCGACTATCAAGACGATAAGCGCAAGCGTCGCCGCCGGCCACGTCGTCGCAAGCCAACCAGTAATCAGCGTTCTTCTGATTAATTGTTAATTTAAAGAGTCGTTCTATGACCTCTTTCCATTCTTCTGCCCAGACGGCTTACATCAGTCTGGGCAGCAACCTTGAGGAGCCTGAACATCAGGTTCTTCAAGCCGTTGAGCAAATTTCTGAAATACCTGAGTCCACTTTAGTGGGCGCATCACGACTATATCGCTCTGCTCCTGTTGGCCCTGAAGGACAGCCCGATTACATCAATGCGGTCGTTGCTCTGGAGACCCACCTTGCGCCACTGGCTCTGCTGGATGCACTGCAGGCGATTGAACAGCACCATGGGCGAGTACGCCATATACGCTGGGGAGCACGCACGCTGGATCTGGATATTCTGCTGTATGGTCAAGAGGTCATTCAGTCAGAGCGATTAATCATTCCCCACAGAGAAATGCACTGGCGCAATTTCGTTCTACAGCCTCTGGGAGATATTACTCCTGAACTGGTGCTACCCACTGGACAAAAACTGCAAAACCTTTTACAAACAGTAGGGAGCGAAGGACTTCTCGCGATCGGGAATATCCCTCTGCCCGAACCAGCCTAAGCTTGATGGTGCAGCCTCTAAAATATTGCACCTGAAATAACAACAACATTATTAGCCAGTGACGGGCATGACGCCTTTTGCAGCAGTCGGCTTAAGTAAATCCAGAAGAAAGGATTTTGCCTATGTCCGACAAGCCGACTGCCACCCCTCCCAAGGCAAGCACCAACAACCTATTCGAACAGGTTGATCACAAGCTGCCTCGCTTCATTGCCATTGAAGGCCCTGTCGGTGTCGGTAAAACCACCCTGGCCAAACGTCTTGCCAAAACGCTGAAATACGACATTCTGCTGGAAGAGCCGCCGCGTGAAAATCCATTCCTTGAGCGTTTCTATCGTCACCCGCGACAGGTTGCCCTGGCTACGCAATTACATTTTCTGTTTCAACGCGCCACGCAGCTACAAACCCTTCGCCAGAACGACATGTTCGAACCAATGAAGGTCTCAGACTTTTGCATGGACAAAGACCGCCTGTTTGCAGAGATGTATTTAGACAGCCATGAACTGAAACTCTACAACCGGGCCTGGGAGATGCAAACACGTGACCTGCCCCAGCCTGACCTGGTGATCTACTTACAGGCTCCGGTGGATGTTCTTAAAGAGAGGATTCGTGAGAGAGGTATTGAGGCAGAGCGGTTAATTGGTAATGGGTACCTGAAACGCTTGAACGAAGCCTATGCCCGTTTCTTTCATTACTACAACGACTCACCACTGCTGATTGTGAATGCCTCTGACATTGATCTGGTGAATAGCGAAAGCGATTACCAGCAACTGGTCGACGAGATCATTCAAAACCACAAGGGGCGTTCTTATTTCAATCCGAAGAATTCTGAATTTCGAGAAGGGTTTAAAAATTCGTTCTCCCCTGCCTACCAGCGCATTTCCCGACTCTATGCCAATGCATTCAAGCCTAATCTTGTAGGAGAATAAGCCTTTACAGGTGAGAAATGGCCACTCGCCAGTAAAGACTGCTGATAAAGCCGCGCAAAACAAGTAAATTCGGCACTGGAAATACGCCCGAGTTTCCACCAATATAGCGCGTTTTATATCAGGATAAGTCCGGGAAGCCCGCCAGCATCAAGGCTGCTGCCTGAGACAACAGAATACTAGCCCAGGGTTCTATGGCCAAAACAACTCTTCATTCCCTTACGGAAAAGAAACAGGCCGGTGAGAAGTTCACCTGCCTGACCTCCTATGACGCGACTCACGCGCATATGGTCAGCACCCAGGGAACAGACATCATCCTTGTAGGCGATTCACTGGGCATGGTTGTTCAGGGTCGTGATTCCACTGTCCCTGTCACCATGGAAGACATGGTATACCACACCAAATGTGTCAGTCGTGGTAACACCGATGCCATGATTATGGCTGATATCCCCTTTATGGCCTGCTCCACCCCGGAACAGACCTATGAGAACTCTGCCCGACTAATGCAGGCCGGTGCAGAAGTTATCAAACTCGAAGGCGGTCGCTGGTTATCCGATACCGTACGTGGTTTGTCTGAGCGCGGCATTCCAACCTGTCTGCACCTTGGCCTGACACCACAGTCTGTCAGCATGCTGGGTGGTTACAAGGTTCAGGGTCGTGACGAAGAGTCTGCCAACCGCATGATTGAAGATGCCCGCCTTCTTGCAGAAGCCGGTGCCAACCTTATTCTTCTGGAATGTGTACCCAGCTCTCTGGCTCGAGAGATCAGCCGTGCGGTTTCTGTTCCTGTAATTGGTATTGGTGCAGGCGTCGACACCGACGGTCAGGTACTCGTGCTTTACGACCTGCTGGGCATGACTCACGGTCGCAAGCCTCGCTTTGTTAAAGATTTCATGGCTGAGTCTGCAACACCTGCCGATGCTGTTGCCCGCTTTGTTGCCGATGTACAGGCCAAAGCTTTTCCTGCTCCAGAACACGGTTTTAACGCATGAACACTGTCTACAGCATTAAAGAAATCCGTGACTACGTTCAGCGAGTCAAAGCGGAAGGGAAAACCGTTGCCCTGGTTCCGACCATGGGCAACCTCCACGACGGCCACCTGTCTCTGGTCACCCGTGCCCAGGAACAGGCTGATGTCGTTATCGTAAGCATCTATGTGAACCAGCTGCAGTTCGGTCCTAATGAGGACTACCACAGCTACCCACGCACCATGGCTCAGGATGAAGGTCTGCTGGCTGAACATAATGTGGATATGGTGTTCGCACCGACTTCCCACATTATTTATCCGGAAGGTCTGGATCATCACACAGTCGTCAAAGTAGATGCTCTGGACGGTATACACTGTGGCAAGAGTCGCCCCAGCTTCTTTACCGGTATCGCTACGGTTGTTACCAAGCTGTTCAATATCGTTCAGCCTGATGTCGCCGTATTCGGTGAGAAAGATTTCCAGCAGCTCAGCATTATTCGCAAGATGGTGACTGACCTATGCCTGCCAGTCACCATTGCTGGTGCACCGATTGCGCGCGCTGAGAGCGGACTGGCCCTTAGCTCCCGTAATGGTTACCTCTCACAAGAAGAACGCGAACAGGCCACCCGGCTTTATAAAGAGCTGGAACAAGCCAAAACAACTATCGAAGCTGGCAATGCCAATTTTGATATTGTTCAGCGGGATGCCATCGTGCATCTGGCCGACGCGGGTTTCCAGCCTGACTACTTCAATATTATTCGTCGCTCTGACCTCCAGCCTGCCGGGCCTGAGGACAAGGAGCTTGTGATTCTGGCTGCGGCCGGTCTTGGCAAAGCCAGACTGATCGACAATATCCAGATCGACTTGTAAAACACTTTCGGAACACGTACTTTTCGCCCCGAATCGGACATTGCGTATAACTGCACACCAACTTTATGAGCAACTTCATAAGTGTGCAGATTATAAAAACGCAGACCATAAAGAGGACTAGCTGATGCAGAACATCATGCTGAAGGCCAAGCTGCATATGGCCAGCGTTACCCACGCCGTACTGAATTACGAAGGCTCCTGCGCCATCGATGGCAAACTGCTGGATATGGCTGGCCTTCGTGAATTCGAACAGATTCAGATTTACAACAAAGACAATGGCGAGCGTTTCACGACTTATATTATTCGTGGTGAAGACGGCTCAGGCATGATCTCCATGAATGGTGCAGCTGCACGTCTGGTGTCTCCTGGTGATCGTGTAATCATCTGCGCTTACTCCAACTATGCGGAAGCCGAGTGTGCCAAACACAAACCAGCACTGCTTTATATGAATCCGGATAACACCGTTAGCCACAGTGCTAATGCTATTCCGGTGCAGGTTGCCTAAGCACGGAAATTATTTTACCGCACTAAAAAAAGCCACTATCTTGTTCGCAGAATGTTCAAGATAGTGGCTTTTTATTAGCTCCCCTCTATACGGGGTACACTCTTTGCTTTAGCCTTAATCGTTTACCTTTTTTACTTAGTCTCTAAGGACATTTTTACATGTCTGCGTCTTACGCTCCTCTTCCTGACTTTTCTCTACCGGGCTATAGCTCTTCATCAACTCTGGACAACCTTTATAAACAGCTTCCTGATAATTTCCTGCGTACAGCCAAGATAGAAGACCCTGCCCGTGCGCAACGCTACTCACTGGAAGCCTGCGACCTGTTTCTGGACTACTCCCGCCATCTTATAAACGACGACATTCTTGCCAACCTGCTTAATATTTCTAAAGAAGCAGGTCTTAGCGATGCTATTACCGCCCAAATGAGTGGTGGTTTACTCAACAATACAGAGCACCGAGCTGTTCTCCACACGGCCTTGCGACGCGCAGACAACACCGAGATTTTGGTGGAAGGTAAGGATATTCGTCCTGTTATTAAAGCCATGCAGCAGCAGATGAAATCCATCTGTGAAAAAGTGCATTCTGGCCAATGGCCAGGACATACAGGCAAACCAATCCGGCATGTTATTAATATTGGTATTGGCGGCTCTTTTCTCAGCTTGAAAGTGGTGACCGAGGCGCTCACAACATTTCACTGTGGTAACATTACGCCTCACTATATATCCAATATTGACCCTGCAACCATTCGAGAAATATTTTCTCGTATAGACCCGGAAACATCGTTATTTATTATCGCCTCCAAGTCATTTACGTCCCTTGAAACTCTGGCTAATGCCAAAACAGCCAAAGCCTGGCTGCAGGAAAATGGCGTCAGTGATAGCGACCTGAAGAAACATATGATTGCCGTATCCTGCAATGTAAAAGCAGCCACAGAGTTTGGCGTAGCTGAAGAAAACATTCTGCCTATGTGGGACTGGGTCGGTGGACGCTACTCTCTCTGGGCAGCTATCGGGCTGATAATCGCCCTTACCGTCGGCTACGAAAACTTCGAGCAGTTGCTCAAAGGTGCTGGTGAAATGGATGAGCATTTTCGCACCGCGTCTTTTGAGAAAAATATGCCTGTGATTATGGCCATGCTCGGTATCTGGTATCGCCACTGGCATGGTGCCCAGAGTCAGGCAACCCTCAGCTATGACCATGGCCTGCGCAACCTGCCAGACCATCTCCAGCAGGTGGATATGGAGAGCAATGGCAAGTGTGTACAGAGTAACGGTGAACCGGTTTCCAGCCAGACTGGTGCAATTATCTGGGGCGGTGCCGGTACTAATGACCAACACGCCTATATGCAGCTGGTTCATCAGGGCACCTGCACTATTCCTGTTGATTTTATTATGCCGGCAACCAGCCACTCTCCTATCAGAGACCAGCATGCATGGCTGTTTACCAACGGCCTGGCTCAAGCGAATGCACTGGCTTATGGTCGCAGCATTGAAGAGGTGAAAGAAGAACTCACCGGGCAAGGTTTAGCTGCTGATGAAATTGAGCGACTTGCGCCGCACAAAGTAATTCCAGGCAATCGGCCCTGCAGTGTACTGATGTGTGAATCCCTTACGCCTTACACCCTGGGTGCCATGCTGGCGCTCTATGAGCAGAAGATCTTTGTACAGGGAATCATCTGGAAGATTAACTCATTCGATCAATGGGGAGTGGAACTGGGCAAAGCTCTGGGGAAACAGCTTTACCCTATGATGAAGGAAGGAGATCTCAGTCAGGTAGACAGCTCTACCCGGCAGATTATTGAACGCTTCCGGAAAGCTCAGTCTTAATATAATTGATTGAAAGCCAAAGAGAGCCGGTTAACCCCCGGCTCTTTTTGCATTGTGACCCAGCTTAATCAGCTCGGCGACCATAGTATCCACATGATCCCCCTGCAGTTCGATAGCACCGTCTTTCACGGCACCTCCACCACCACACCGCTTTTTAAGCTGCTTGGCAAAGCCCTTCAGTTCATTGCCTGACATAGGCAGACCAGTAATCACTGTGACGGTTTTACCACCACGGCCTTTCTTCTCTGGGCGTACACGAACTACGCCGTCTGTCTCTGCCACCGTATCTTTAGAAGACTTCTCTTCCTTAATACGGCCAACATCAGTGCTGTAAACCAGACGACTTTCGCCTTTTGTGCTGTATTTCGACATAACGCTAATTAAGTTCTTTCTATCAACATATTTTTTACGCTTAACCTTGAGTCAGAAGTCTGCGCAGATCGATGATGGCTGCATTCGCACGGGAGATGTAATTCGCCATCACCAGCGAGTGGTTAGCTAATAAACCAAAGCCACTGCCATTCAAAATCATTGGGCTCCACACAGGCTCCTGTGTCGCTTCCAGCTCACGGATAATCTGGCGCATGCTCACCAATGCGTTCTTCTTCTCAAGAACATCCTGAAAATCGACTTCCACTGCCTGCAAAAGTTCGATCAGAGCCCAGGAGGTGCCGCGTGCTTCGTAGAACACATCATCAATCTGGGTCCAGGGAGTTTTTACCTGCAGCTCATTGGCTGAAGGTGTGGACTGGCCAGCTTCCGCATCACCGGCCAGGTCTGTGTTCAAGCGAGTTTTACCCACACTGGCACTCAGGCGCTGAGAAAGAGATCCCAGACGGGTTTCGACATCCTGCAGCCATGTGGTCAGGTTATCCGCACGGGTATAGAACTGGGCTGGGTTATTAGAGTCAGAGAGGCGCAGAAGGTAACTGTCCAGCTTTTCAATACCGCGTCGGTATTCACCTTCACTGGAGGGCAGCGCCCAGCTTTTTGAATCGAAGTTAAACTGAGGTTCAGCAATCGCAAGATCATGATCTTCCTTGGACTGGGACTGTGAACGGCTCAGGTCTTTGCGCATAGCCCGGGCAAAGTCACGCAGCTGCACCAGTGCACCGAACTCCCAGCTGGGCATGTTGTCCAGAAACACACCGGGAGGAAAAACATCATTGCGTAGATAGCCGCCTGGCTTATCCAACAGGGTTTCACCAATGCGGATAGCTGCGGCTGTCGAGGTAAAACCGGTTACAACAGGGCGATTCAGCTTGGTCGCCATGGCATGAGCATTTTCTTTCACATCGAAAGGTGCCGGTTCACTACTCCAGTAAAAACCCAGAACAGTAATAACTACCAGATAGAAACCAACGGCAATACCGAGAAACTTTCCCCAGTTTCGCTGACCAAAACCAGCCAGCACACCCGTCACCCGAGTTTTCCAACTCTCCTGATCCATGACATACCCTTTTCAACTTAAGCGTCTCTGCCTTCTCCAGACAGAACGAATGGAGAGCAAACATATTAACAGCACATGGCCGCTATTATGGGCAATACAAACCAGTTGTCATAGGGGCTTCTTATATGTCTTCACCAAAGATCCGGATTTTCTGATTTCTGTTGCACCTGAACCCAGTGATTCAGCCGCGTAGCCTGGCCTATCCGCCGCTCTTTATAATCACTATCCAGCAGCCAAAGGCCTGTACTATTGAAGGAGTAGACAGGCTCAAGATCGTTACGATTATCAGGGCTCTGCAGATTGCCGGTGAGATTATCCAGCACGACCTGCTTCCCATTATCCTGCTCAACGATCAATACCATATGCGCCTGCCGTAATGTCAAAGAACGGACATAGGCCAGACGTAACTGAGAGTCATCTATCCCGAGTCGACGCAGGGTGATGTATTTCGCAATGGCGTAATCTTCACAGTCACCGGTACCACGGCGAAGAAACTCTCGGGGGGAAGCCCAATAATCTTCAGCACCCCAGACAGTCTGATCACTGAGAAAGCGCAGATTATTGAAGAATCGATTCACCTCAGCAAGACGCTCAGACATAGGTGCATTCTGCAGCCTTTTGACCAGCTGCTCCCAGTCGTCAATTCTCTGGGTCATTCCGACTGATGCGTTGGTCTGTGAGGAGGACATCGCTGGGTTATCAGCACCTCTCACTCTTGTTATCCCTGTCAACAAAGGAAGGGTAACGGCAAGGGCACTGATAACAAGCAAGCCTTTTACTGGCTTTGTTATCAATGTTTTCACGGATCACACTCCCTGTGTACAACTCAATCACGAGATCCTCAGTACACTATAGGCGACCCCTCTTGACCGGATTCCGACTTATCTGGCCATTTGGGCGGTATACAGATGGTCTGCCCCTCATTACTATTGGCGGCCGAAAAGGTGACTGCCCGTTGAGCTAGAGCGCGTAAGCGACTAACGAGCAGGATTAAAAGGGAATCAGGATAAAGCCTGAGCTGTGCCCGCAACTGTGACAGAAGAGTCTCTCTCCGACTGCTTGAAAGAGCAGAGTCAAACCACTGGAAACAGGATTTCCGGGAAGGTGGAGAGCGATGATGACCCTGGAGCCAGGAGACCTGCCTTATCGACAATTAGACACAACACATACGGATGCATATGTACAACAACACCAAACCAGGGCGCTTGCAGCCTCTGGCGCTCTCTATTGCCGCACTGACTCTCAGCACAACAACACTCGCGAATACCGACACCGAAAATGTTTATCAATTAGATGATGTAGTGGTCACCGCTTCCCGCACAGCGCAAACGGTCGATCAGGCGCTGGCACCTGTTTCTGTTATTACCCGTAAAGATATTGAAGAGCGCCAGGCGACGAGTGTGCCTGAGTTGTTAAATACTTTGCCGGGGGTTCAGATCAATACGAATGGTGGGCCTGGGGCGACAGCCAGCCTTCAGATTCGTGGAGCATCTTCTTCACAGCTACTGGTTTTAGTTGATGGACAACGAGTAGGAAGTGCGACCCTTGGAACAGCTCCTATTCAATACTTCGACCCTGACCAAATAGAGCAAATTGAAATTGTTCGTGGGCCCAGGGCCAGCTTATACGGAGCGGATGCTGTTGGTGGCGTTATAAATATAATTACAAGAACAGGTTCAGGCGCACCAAAAGCCACATTTAAAGCTGGCTACGGAAGCCGCAATACCCGTACAGCCAGCGCCAATCTATCAGGAAGCTCAAATAATACCCGCTACCATATCGGTATGAGTCGCTTCATTACTGATGGATACGATCGAACAACAAATAAGAATGGTCAGGAAGCAGATAAGGATTCCTACTATAACACTACTGCCAGTATGAAAATTGACCACAAATTCAATAACCGCTTAACGGCTGGGTTTAATCTGTATCAAAGTGAAGGTGTAAGCGAGTACGACAACGGCGCGAATCACGCCCCCCGGAATAACTTTAAAGAACAGGCGTTCTCTGGACATACCAAATATAAAGTCACCAGCAACTGGCAAACAGGTCTGACACTATCTCATACGATAAATGATGATGAAGTTACCCGGTCATCCTGGCTCAGTACTAACAAGACCTCTCGCGACCTAATAAACTGGCAAAATGATATTACTGTCAGTGACAGCACCCTGTTAACGGTCGGGGCAGACTATTACAAAGATAAATATAAAGGCACAAGTAAACTTGCTGAGGACAGCAGGGACAACAAAGCTGTATTTATCCAGACACAAACGAGCTTTTCCAATAGCGACCTCCAGCTGGCTCTACGCAGTGACGACAATGAGCAATACGGTAGAAATAATACAGGCAATATTGCCTGGGGTTTCAACCTGCCTTCCGATATGCGGTTAATTACCAGTTACGGTACAGGGTTCAGAGCTCCAACCTTCAATGACCTTTACTCTACTCCTAACGGGAACCCTGACCTGAAGCCAGAAGAGTCAGAGAACAAAGAGCTGGAGCTACGAGGCAAACACTCTCTCGGAACCTGGTCAGTCTCCGCTTACCAAAATGACATTGACGATATGATCATCTGGAAGCCCGAGAGTTCAGGTAGCTCCTGGAAACCTTTCCAGGTTGATTCTGCCCGCCTTCGTGGTATTGATGCACAAACACAAGTACACATGAACGATTGGGACATTACTGCTGCGTTGTCCCTACTGGACGCAAAAGATAAGAAGACTGGTAAATATCTTGTTTATAGAGCGAAACAAACGGCCTCAATTGATGCTTTTAAACGTATAGGTCAACTCGGTTTTGGTGGCACGATTCGCGCTCAAAGTGATGCCTATACCAATGAAACCAACAAAGATTCCTTACCAGGTTTTGCAACCATAGATATCCGGGGAGAATGGCAAATGACAAAAGAGCTAAAAACGGGCTTAAAGGTTGTTAACCTTCTGGATAAAACCTACTCAACCAAGCAAGGCTACATCGACGAACCACGTGGTATCTTCGCAACACTAGCCTGGTCTCCATCCATCTGATGAAATAGCGGGGCAGCCACACTGCCCCGCACTTCCCTATTCCCGAACCGGAGTTTCCATGTCCAGCTCTGACACTCAAAGCGACAAAGACGAAAAGTACAAAAAGCGCATGCAGCGCAAAAAAGAACATATCGACAGCCATATTGCAGCTGCGACCGAAGAGCGCGGCATTCTGATTGTTATTACCGGGAATGGTAAGGGCAAAACCACGTCAGGCTTTGGAACAGTGTTGCGTTGTGTAGGCCACGGCATGCAGGCCGGTGTTGCCCAATACATTAAGGGCCAATGGGACTGCGGCGAGCGCAATGTTCTGGAAAAACTGGGAGTCCCCTTCCATGTGATGGCGACAGGCTTCACCTGGGACACACAGGATAAAACCCTTGATACTCAAGCGGCCCAGGCAGTCTGGAAAGAATCCAAAAAGATGCTGGCCGACCCCGAATTAACCCTGGTTCTGCTAGACGAAATCACCTACATCGCGCGCTATGGCTATGTTGAT
Organism: Sansalvadorimonas sp.; assembly: GCA_965221135.1. Taxonomy (GTDB): domain Bacteria; phylum Pseudomonadota; class Gammaproteobacteria; order Pseudomonadales; family Endozoicomonadaceae; genus Sansalvadorimonas. Next base: position 295,736 of record CBDCRZ010000100.1, on the reverse strand, counting down.
GTTCAGGAAATCATTGAGGCTTTAAAGAACCGCCCGAAAATGCAGAGCGTCATCATCACCGGTAGAGGTTGCCCCAAAGAGTTTCTTGCAATTGCAGACACTATCAGCGAAGTTAAAGATGAGCGTCACGCATACAATGCCGGAGTGAAAGCCCAGAAAGGTATCGACTGGTAAGTGATACCCGTATACTTAGAAAATATCGCGGCAAATCCGCGCGATAGCAGGTTTCAGAACTGGCATACCAGAGCCTCTATGAGTATAATCTGACGCCGTTTAGGGCCCATAGCTCAGTTGGTTAGAGCATCCGACTCATAATCGGCAGGTCGACAGTTCGAGTCTGTCTGGGCCCACCATACTCAAAAAGCCGGAGTGATATTTTATCACTCCGGCTTTTTTGTAGTTGTCTATTATCTGCGAATGCTTTTTCAGGATTCGCAGCATGTTACTCAAGAATTCTATCCCTCTCTCCTGCCTGTTCTTTCTATTAAGTCTCGGCGCAAAAGCTAACCTTGAGGAAACCCATCATGACCCTCACACCTATGCATCTATGGATCATGATGAAGCCTTTCAGCACTACCTGAGGCACCTTGTTGATGTTGAAGATCACCCACAAGGCCAACACCACCACAAAGCTAAAGCCTATTTCCACGACAATCTGCACTACATACATAAACGTAACAGAGAGTTAGAAGAGCAAGGTGCCAGCTACAGGCTGGGTGTAACCCACCACGCCCACTTATCGAACCACGAGTTTAAACAGCGCTTTACGAAGAAACCCTCTGCAAAGATCAAGGTTGATCACCACACAGGAGACACAGGCCTCCACTTTGGGCATCTGGACTGGCGTGACTACGGCGCAGTAACACCCGTCCTCGACCAGAAAAAGTGTAGCGCCTGCTGGAGCTTTGCCGCGTCTGGCGCTCTGGAAGGTGCCTATTATTTAAAAACAGGAAAGCTGATCGCCTTCAGCCCACAACAAATGATCGACTGCGGAATCTATAACGATGGATGCAAAGGCGGCAATACGTTCCTCGCTTTTGAAGAGCTTATTGACATAGGAGAAGGCCTTTGCCCTTTGAAAAGTTACCCTTACAAGGGCAAAAAAGGGAAGTGCAATAAAACTGTTGTTAAAAAATGCCAGCCTGACGTCACTGTTCGCGGTTATAACCGCCTCCCCTCTGGCAGTGATCAAGATATAGCTGAGGCTCTGCAGAAACAGCCAGTATCCATTGCTATTTACGCCAGCGGTAAAGACCTCCAGCACTATAAAAAAGGTGTCTATACAGGCAAGGAGTGTCCACAGCCCACAAACCCGCATGATCTGGACCATGAAGTTTTATTAGTTGGATATGGTGTATCAGATGACGGACAACCTTACTGGTTGATAAAAAACAGCTGGAGTCACAAGTGGGGAGAGAAAGGTTATTTACGCTTGAATCGAGCAACGCCCAATAACTGCGGCATGGCTCTATTTGGGGTAGTACCCGAGCTATAAACTGAATCTAAAACTGAGGTAAGGCACTAGTGCAGGAAAGCTCTAATATGCATACAGTTTGAGATGTGTTCTGATCCGCGCTCCCTTTACTCCCTAATACCTTTCAACAAGTAGTACGGATGCTGTCAAAACATACTCAGAAAATAAGATTGTCCGATCAACAACGTGACGACCTTGAACTCATAATTCGCAAACGCAAAAGTGCGCAATCACTGGTTCTCAGAGCCCAAATCATACTGACTGGTGCTGAAGGAAAAAGTCTCTCGGGAGCATCTCGAGAGCTCCAATGCACCCGGGAAACGGTCACCCGCTGGCGCAAGCACTGGGTCGAGCGTTCTGATGAGCTATCCACTCAGGATCGACTGAAAGAAGCGCCAAGACCTGGAGCCCCCCCCAAGTTTACCGCTGAGCAGATTTGTCAGATTGTTGCTATGTCTTGCGATAAACCAGAAGAGCATGGCTACCCCCTGAGCCACTGGTCGGAGAATTCGCTGGCAATGGCCGCTGCGGATAAAGGTATCGTTCCATCCATCTCGCAGAGACAAGTGGGGCGTTTTTTAAAATCAGGCTGATATTCGTCCCGATAAAGTCAAAGGATGGGTAGACTCTCCCAGAGATGAAGCGTTTGAGATTCACTGTGCGGATGTCTGCAACACCTATCAGCAAGCCCTTGAAGGTGCCGAACAAAACATCCGAACAATCTCTTTCGATGAAAAGACCGGTATGCAGGCTCTGGAACCCCTGACAGAAGGGAAACCTGTCAAGCCGGGTTATATAGAAAAGCGCGAGTTTGAATACAAGCGCCATGGCACTCAGGCATTGCTGGCAGGCATGGACGTTGCCACAGGAGAAATCATACCTCTGGTAAGAGATACCAGAACAGAGGAAGACTTTGCCGACTGGTTAAACAACACGCTGGCCAGTGCCCCTTATGCAGCAGGCTGGCACTTTGTCATGGACAGGCTCAACACGCATATGTCTGAAGGCGCAGTCAGAGCCGTCGCCAAGGTTGAAGGCACAACGGAAGAAGAGCTTGGTATTAAAAGGAAACCGGGAATACTGAAGAACATGCAAAGCCGTGCAGAGTACCTGAGCTGCCCTTCCCACAAGATAGTTTTCCACTATACACCGAAGCATGCATCCTGGCTGAACCAGATTGAGATTTGGTTTTCCATCCTGACAAGACGGTTCCTGAAACGAAACAGTTTCACATCCACGGACGACCTGAAAACCAGGCTCCACGCTTTTGTTAACTTCTTCAATGAGAAAATGGCCAAGCCTTTTAAGTGGACTTATAGGGCCCGGCCGTTACAGGCATAAGCTTGTGCGGATATTAACGCTTGGCTGCACTAGCAGCCTGTCGGACTCACCGCTGACCTGCCGGTAACGGCTCCTGCGTTGCTCTAGCTCCTGCATCCATGCAGTCGTATGAAAAAGCCGGGGTTGGCCATTTTTTATGATGATTCTCGTTAAATATAACCACTATTCGCCTCAAATCATCATAAAAAAAACTACCTCAAACCGGACATGTTCTCGCTACGGTCGGCTAAGTCCTACAAGCTGCCAGCCCAATGAGGTGGTGGACTGCATAAACAATGCAGCCCACCCTTACAGCTACAACCACTCACTCAGTATGATACCCACACTCAATCGGTTAGTGTTTGCATTGTAATCAATCAGGCTCTCACCATAACCATTGAAATATTGAATATACCCACGAAATTCCTCGCTGACTGGGAAAGTCCAATCCAGCTGCACCGCTCCTTTGTTATCGCTGGAACGAAGGTTATTTCTGACCATCATTCCCAGATTATGAGAGCCTAATTGATACCCAAAGTATAATTCTCCATTACCCATGTATTTTTCCAAATCGGGATTATCATCACCTTTAACATTCGGGTAATTCGGATCCGATTTATCCTTCCCATCTTCCTTGAAGCGGTACCATGGTTTAAACGACATAGAGAAATTACCTTTCTCTAAAAGGAAGTCAGCGTAAATACGGTTCCAGCTTCTGGAAAAAGTACCACTCCGTCCATTAGATTGATGGCTAATGCCCACCAAAACAGACCGTAACTTCATGCCATATATATAAAAATTCGTATCGAAATCCAGGAAAAGCTCAGGCTCATGATTAGTCTCGCGAAACGGAGCAGATATATCTTTATTGAAAGCCTGCCACCAGGATGTATTGGTATAAGCCGCATAGAGGTCACCATGGCCATTAATCAGCCCTCCATATACAGGAACCTTCAAACTCAACTGAAACTTGATTTCTGCTGAGTCTAATTCATCAAGGTGCGGCTGATATGGTTCATTATTGGGAGTCCGATTGTAGGACAAAGGTAGTATATAATTTGGGCGGAATGGTGATAAAAGAAATGGTCTGTCAACAATGGCGCCCTCATCTATAACCCGTCCTTCAAAAGGTATAGGCTCGGGTTCATCTGATGTAGCATATTCCCTGGTCGGATCTGAGGAAGGAGCAGTCTTCATATCAGACTCTGAGGAAAGAGCTGTTCCCATGTCAGAATTTGCTGCATTGATAGCAGCACATTGCTCTCTGATTTCACCAAGAGTTAGTGACTCATCCCCTTGCGTAACGAACCGGAGTAAACACTGCTCTATAGTCTCTGCCCCTGATGCCGTGGGCGAAAAACCAAAAATAAAACTTGATGTAAATGCCAACGGGATTATTGAATTTGGTTTCAACTTTTTCATCACTTAAGAACGCCTATCCATCCAATACAAATCCCCAAACAATGATTGTAATTTATATGACCATCTGGAGGTGGTTTATTTAAAATACTTTTTCTATTGAATTTTGCAGAGGCATCATAACAGAAATTATTTCGTTCAATTATTAACGTTAAAAATTTCTGCCTATGGAGGAGCAGCCCAGTGCACTGTCAGGGTGTGAGAGATTTTCAGGGCAGAAAGAACCTATCCGGCTTTGTATTTATTAGGTTTCGGCTGTTTCGTAGGAAAGCATCGTCTCAGCAAGCAAGCCATATACTTTAGTCCATGCTCTTTTCTATATATCGACGATAAGTGCAGCGACCTTTTTGTCTTGAGAAAGAAGATATTTTATCTATGTACGGGACAAAACGGCTGAGCGCTAGATATAGCAGGGGATGGAGGGTATGAGCTGACTCCTATGTAGCGTAACCTGCATGGTCTCTAACCTCCATACAGTCTACCGTAGTCGTACATGGAAGAAGTCAGCTCATTGGCCAAGGAGCTTGGCTCATCTGCCTTGGCATCAAGCCCGAATTACATTTCTCGCACAGTTTATACTCTCTTTGCTCAGGGGCCGATCTACCAACCTTTATCGTGTGGCAGAAGAGTTCCAGACCCGCTCCCAGACAGAATCCAGTTACCGGCGCATCAAGCGTTTTTTTGCTGGGTATACTTACTGCTATGAACAGCTTGGAAAGCTCATTCTGCATTGGCTCAATCTGGAGAGCTACACCCTATGCATGGATAGGACTAACTGGCAATTTGGCAGTAAACACATCAACTATCTGGTGGTGTCTATTGCCTGGCAGGGAGCGTCCATCCCTATTGTCTGGATTTGTCTGACAAAAAAAGGTTGCAACTCCAATGCCAAAGAACGCATAGAAATCATGAAGAAGCTTTTAAAGCTGATACCTGCTGAGAACATAGATGGTCTGCTGGCTGACCGTGAATTCATTGGGCGCGAGTGGTTTGAGTGGCTAGAGCAACAAGGCATCCTGTGCAGGCTGAGAATACGCGGCAATATTCCAGTACTGGGTAAGTGCGGCAAAGATATACCGGCCAGCCACTTGTTCCGAAATATCAAACTCAATCAGAACGTAACCTGGTACACGAAACGCAGAGTATCTGGCGTGTATTTGTACATTGCAGCCAGACGTTCTTTAAAAGGACTCCTGATAGTCGTCGCTACGAAAAAACCAGAAACGATGATCGAAGATTATTATAAACGCTGGGCTATCGAGACACTGTTTGGGTGCTTGAAAAGTCGAGGTTTTGATCTGGAGTCCACCCATATGTCTGACCCTGATCGTATGGATAAGCTAATGGGTATTCTGGCCTTGGCATTCACTTGGTGTTTGGTTATGGGACATTGGCAATATGGAGAAACCAATGAGCTTCCGTTAAACAAACATGGTCGACCTGCGAAAAGCTTGTTCCGACTTGGTCTGGACTTGCTCCGACGAGCTTTGAAGAATCTGTGTTCAAAAAACGATCAAACTAACTTTATGGCTATGTTGCAGGTTTTGTCCCGTACATAGATATTTTATATAGGAGATTGTTTCTGCCAGACCTGTAAAGCAACTCTGTAATAGTATGATTAGAATCGTCATGCAAAAAGCCAGTGGCATCATAGTATGGCATCCTGAATGAAAAATCTGATGGGGACATTGCGCAAGCCTGATCGGAAAGGGAAGGCGCAGGCTCAATCATGTGCAGCCCCTGAAACTCACTCTCCAGCTTTTTCCAGCTTTTGTCACTCATGTCCTGCAGTTCGCCCCGTGACAATCCGCGCGCTTTATCTGCACTGACACTGATATCCATACTGCGGTCAATATGAACTTCAAACTGCTCCCGTAGTGCGCCTTTGGCACTGCCGTAGACGCAGCGTCCATCAAAGCAACCGGTAATCATTACATCGGAAACACCCTGTGACTGCAGGTGGTCTCCCAGTGTGCCGTGTACAAGGTTTTCCAAACCCTGAAAGCCATCATTGATAGATTCTTCTTCAAATGCACCATTACCACGTTTGAAAAACTGCCATGTTTTTTTCAGTTTCAGGGCTTCTTCCAGAGAGGTGATGGTTTTGATTTTATGCCCTGCAAAATGAATGCGGATGTTCACAAACTCGATGCTATCTGAGGATGAAAAATGCATAAGCAAATTTTTCAGAACTCTGGTTATACGCAAATTGGTCTTTTTCAGCGGAGAAAAGTACAACTCTGTACCATATGCCATCTGCATATCGACAAGAAGAATGGCAACTTTTTTTCCTTCCGCCAACAGACACTCAATTTGGGCGATAGACTCTGTCAGCCCGGCTCTGGCCTGCAGGACTGACAGTGAAAGACTGATGGCAAGGCAGAAAGTGCTGAAACGACGGAGATCTGGCAACAACAAGAAGAAGAAGAAGAAGAAGAACTCCCGACCTTCGGGTGTTTCGCAATCATAGACCAGGTATGGTTTTTATAAAGGTTTCCCCCTGAGTGATATTCGAAGAAGTTTACTTTCTCTCGAAATTATTCCAATGCCCCATCTTTCAGCGTATCTCAGAGAGCGCAATGTACTGTCAGCGCGGTGAGAAATGTTCAGGGTAAGAAAACAGTCAAGCCGGGCAGAAAGAACCTATCCGGCTTGTATTTAGGCTTCGGCTCTTTCGTAGGAAAGCATTGTCTCAGCCAGCAGGCCATAAACTTTAGTCCATGCCTCTTTAACTGATGCAGTGAAGGCTTCGCCCAAACCCTGTTCAAGAGTCCAAAGGAGTGCACTGCCAACTGTCTGATACTGCTCTGGCTTCACACCATAATCTTCGTGCCTGCGCCCCATATCCTGAATCACGGGAATAATTGCTTCCAGGTTATCCAGAGCATTCACTGCCACAGCGATCACGCTCATCAACTTTTTTCCCTGCTCAGTCATATCGCCTGAAAACAGAGAACGCAGTGAGGGATCAAGTTCAAACAGTCGGTTATAGAATAGATCCGCAGCGGTTTCAGCAATCGGAACAACTTTTGACCAGGACTCTTTTACTAGAGTGATATCAGTCTCTGTTAACGACATGGCCTTACTTCTCCAATTTGTAGAACTAAGCAGCGTAGGACTGCTCAGGAAGGTAGAGAGGATAAAGTACCTGCTCTTCATGCTGAATACGCTTTACCAAAACCTCACCGATCCCATGAAGTTCTGGCAGAAACTCTGTCTTCATACCTTCGGTCCACTTCAAAGCACCATAGTGGGTAACGAACTGATTGACAGCACGGCCAATCTGCATCATTTCCTGGCGGAACTCACGAATAATAGAAAGGCTTTCAGGGTCACTTTTCAGGTTATTTGTCAGATAAACATACAGCTTCAGGTTTTCCGTCAGCAGATGTCCTCTCAGAATAGTGGTAAAGACTTTCAGGGTTTTTTGGACTTTAGCCCAGTTTTCAGCTTCAGCAGCTTCAACCATATCTCCAAAGAGGGAGAGTAGTTCCTGATGTTCACCTGTGAACTGGGAGATCAGTTTTTCGTCGTAAGTGATACCACCATTGACTGGTCCAACAGACTTTTTAGGCTCTGTTTTTTTCTTCTTTCTAAAAAAACCAAACATACATCAATTCTTCTTATATCCCTATTCTAAGGCAATTCTACAACAGACGACGCCTACTGCAATCCTGATCATGCACTCCGGACATTAAAAATCAGAGTTATCTTTCAAAAATACAGGGCTGGTATAACTTACTTACAGATTAGAACCAAAAAACCTCACCCTAAACATAACTAAAAAACCCTCTAGAATAAGCTCTCCAGCCTTTTTTGTTTTTTTATTTCATCTCAACCAGCAACTCTCTGATTTATACCCCCGCAACACCAAAAAAATAACTTAAATCAAAAGTCAGCAACATCTAAAATACGACAAAATATTGCTATTTAGTTTATTAATTGAGCAGGTATATTTTGAATCAACTTCACACATCATCCATCAGGTAACACAGGCACACCGAAACTCACCAAAAGTCTAAAGGGCATGGACGATACTCTGAACGCTTTCCTTCGCATCCCCAAACAGCATGCGCGTATTGTCTTTAAAGAATAGTGGGTTCTCTACGCCAGCATAACCTGACGCCAGTGACCGTTTTAACACAACTACCTGTCTGGCTTCCCACACTCTTAGTACAGGCATGCCTGCAATCGGAGAGTCTGGTCTCTCCAGAGCATCAGGGTTCACCGTATCATTGGCTCCAATGACCAGAACCATATCGGTATTGGAGAAATCCTCGTTGATCTCATCCATTTCAAGTACGATATCGTAAGAAACATCAGCCTCAGCCAACAGTACATTCATATGCCCCGGCAAACGCCCTGCAACAGGATGAATACCAAATCTCACTGAACAACCCCTGCCTTTTAACTGGTCGGTCAGATTCTTAACAGACTGCTGAGCATGAGCCACCGCCATGCCAAACCCTGGCACAATAATCACACTCTCCGCCAAATTAAGATCATCAGCGACCCCTTCTGCTGAGATTTCAACAGCCTCACCCTGCTCTTCAATATCACCCACAGCAGGTCCGCTGCCTGTACCAAAACCGCCCATAATTACGGAGACAAATGAGCGATTCATGCCCTTACACATAATGTAACTAAGAATCGCACCCGATGAGCCCACCAATGCACCCACAACAATTAAAAGATCATTTCCCAACATAAAGCCGGTTGCGGCAGCCGCCCAGCCAGAGTAACTATTCAACATGGAAACAACCACTGGCATATCGGCTCCACCAATAGCCACTACCAGATGAAGCCCCAATGCCAATGCGATAACCGTCATCACCATCAACATGAAGGTCGAAAGCCCAGTGTGAGGATTGTCAGCGAAATACACCAGCATCCAGGCACTCACCAGAATCGCAAGCGCATTAAGGCCATGACGAAAAGGCAGCAGAATGGGCTTGCCTGACATTTGTCCATTCAGCTTGGCCCAGGCTACCAAAGAGCCCGTAAACGTCACCGCACCAATAAATATCCCCAAATAGAGCTCAACCAGGTGAATCGTGACTTCAGCACCAGTGAGGGTGTCAGGAGGAGGTGCAACATATCCGGACCAGCTAATCAAAATAGCGGCCATCCCAACAAAACTATGCAGCAGTGCCACCAGCTGGGGCATTGCTGTCATTTCAACTTCACGGGCCTTTTGAATGCCGAGGGAGCCACCGGCAGCAATAGCCAGAACCAGCAAAATATAATCTGTTACCGCCGCACTGAAGACAGTCGCCAGCACCGCAATAACCATACCAACCATGCCATAACCATTTCCTCGACGAGCTGTTTCGTGGGCACTTAAACCTTTGAGGCTGAGAATAAAGAAGACGGCCGACAGCAGGTAGGCCATATAAACAACACCATGCATACTTCTGACTCCCGTTTTCTATCTGCCTGAGACGCTTATTTCCTAAACATCGCCAACATGCGACGGGTGACCATAAAGCCTCCGACAATATTGATGCTGGCCAGCAGTATCGCGACAAAAGCCATTAGTGATGCCATCCAGGACGGGCTGCTGATTTGCATTAATGCCCCTACAACAATGATGCTGGAAATAGCATTGGTGACACTCATGAGTGGTGTATGCAGGGAGTGAGATACATTCCAAACCACCTGCCAGCCAATAAAAACAGCGAGGACAAACACCATAAAGTGCGAAAGGAACGATAGCGGGGCGTAACAGCCAACCATGTAGAGCAGACAACCCGTAACCAGCCAAAAACCAGTGATCGGCAATAAACCAATTGGTTTCTTCTCATCCTCTTTAACAGTGGTTGCCACAGTCACCTTAGGTTTCGGGGAAGAGGCAGATGTTGCAGATTTTCTGGGAGCCGGAGGTGGCCAGGTGATCTCTCCGTCTTTTACCACCGTTGCACCACGAATAGCTTCATTGTTCATATCAATGACTGGCACCCCATTCTTTTCTGGGGTCATTTCCGCCAATAGATGAACAAGGTTCTGGGCATAGAGCGCCGATGCCTGCCCCGCCAATCTTCGTGGCAGGTTGGTGTAGCCAACAATGGTGACGCCTTCTTTCACCACTACTTCACCAGGAGAGGTCAATTCACAGTTACCGCCCTGCTCAGCGGCCATATCGATTACGACTGAACCTTCTTTCATATCCTTTAAGGCTTCAGTCAACCAGAGTTTGGGGGCAGGTTTGCCGGGAATCAGTGCTGTGGTGATTACGATGTCTGTGTCTTTGGCCTGATCCTTAAAGAGTGCCATTTCTGCATCAATGAAAGCCTGAGACATCTCCCTGGCATAGCCGCCTGAACCGGAGCCATCTTCTTCAATATCAACAGTCAGAAACTCCCCGCCCATGGACTCAACCTGCTCCTTCACATCAGGGCGAGTATCAAACGCGCGAACAATCGCCCCCATACTCTTTGCTGTGCCTATGGCTGATAATCCCGCCACTCCGGCACCGACAACCAACACTCGCGCTGGGGGAATCTTACCGGCAGCAGTCACCTGCCCGGTAAGAAAGCGTCCAAAATGATGGGCAGCTTCCACTACTGCGCGATAGCCACCAATGTTGGCCATTGTGCTCAGGGCATCCATCTTTTGTGCACGGGATATACGAGGCACAGAGTCCATCGCCAGAACATTGAGGCGTTTAGCTGCTAACTGTTTAAGAAGCTCGGGGTTTTGGGCAGGCCAGAGAAAACTGATAAGAACGGTACCCGCTTTAAGGTGCTCCAGCTCGGCTTCTGCCGGGCCGCTCACTTTGAAGACAATATCTATGCCTGTGTAGAGGCTTGTGAGATCAGGGGCGATCGAAGCTCCAGCCTCACTGTAATGCTGATCAGTAAAACTTGCATAGGCACCAGCTCCCGCCTGCACCTTAACTTCGTAACCCAATGCAATTAAACGACGAACACTGTCTGGACTGGCGGCGACCCGTGTTTCAAAGTCTTTATCTGGTTGGCTACCGGCAGAGGGGTCTGCCTGAGAGCTATGTTTAGAACTATGTTTAGAACTATGTTTAGAACTATGTTCAGAACTATGTTCTATGTTCAGCGGGAATCGCAATGATCATGAACCATCGTGCCTCAAACAGCGGCTGCAAACTATCCAAGTGAATAGTTATAGATGCACTTCATTGAATTGCTGCATTCCCGCAAAAGAAACTACTGATTGCAGTGTCAGCCTTTTCGATAGAGCAAGACTTTCAAGGCGCGGTCAGGGTCCCTGTCTTCAAACACGGTTGGGTTTTCAATCTGTTCAACGAAAGTGACGTCAGGACACTCTGCCGCTACCTGTTCCTTCAAAAAGCTTCGAGGCAATTCCGGAGCATTCAAACACAACAGCAAATCACCACCGTCGCCTAACAGCTCCGGGAGCTTACGCAATAAACGCGCATAGTCTTTTGTTGCGACAAAGCTGCCACGCTGGTTGCTGGGTGGGTCAGCGATAATCAGATCATAAGGTCCAAGTTTTCTCAGCTTGCCCCAGGATTTGAAAATATCATGGCCCAACATCCGCACACCGCTGTGAATATCATTGAGCTGATGATTTTCCCGGCCAATAGACAATGCACCTTTGCTCATATCCATATTCACCACCTCTTCTGCACCACCTTTCATGGCAGCCACAGAGAAAGCACAGGTGTAGGAGAAAAGGTTCAAAACCTTACGCCCCCTGGAATGCTGTTGAACCCACTGGCGGCCGTTGCGAATATCAAGAAAGAGTCCATGGTTCTGGCCACGCAGCAGGTGCACCACACTCCGTCGCCCGTCTTCCTCCACAACATGCCGCTGAGGTACTTCACCGGAACGCAGCTCGACACGGGCGATGCCCTGCCCTCGCTGCTGGAACACCAGATTCGTATCTCCGGCCTGCTTCCAGGTGTTTTTCCAGCAATCTGCCAGCATGGCTTCCAGCGCTATAAGGAAACTCTCTTCGATGGGCTTGAAGGCGCTTAGCAGAAGCACAGGGGGAAACCAGTCCAGAGTGATCTGCTCAAAGCCCGGCAGTGTGCCGCCCCGACCATGAAACATACGGCAAACATCTGAATCCAGAGCTGTGCCTGCCAGACGTTCCGCAAGCTTCTCTACCTGTGAAGAAGTCGGTGATGTGAAAGACAAACTCTCAGACATTGAATCATCCAAAAAAACGGGGTGGGAAAATGCAGCGTATTGTATGCAATCTGCCCCGTTTGCACATTCAGGAATAGATACTAGATTTAATATTAAGATTAAGAATAATAAGAAATGGAAAGGACGCCCCTATGAGCACGGATCGCCAACAGGGTTTTAAAATGTTGTTTCTAGCGGCATGCATTATCGCCGCTAACTTTATTACCACCCGCCCCGCTCCAACCCAGCAAACTGCCCAGATCCATATAGCCTTTCACAAAGCAGCCCTCCATAAAGGCACCCAACAATAAACTGCAAACTCGCAAAATACGGTTAACGACTAGACTTCCTTTAGTATTCGTTTTCAACCGCATTGAATTGCACAAGACATTCACAGGGATGTGATGCTCAGGTTCTCCAAACTCTCAATCGAGCGCAAACTGCGCTACGCCATGATGACCACCGCCGAGGTGGCGCTTCTGGTTAGCCTGCTGGTGTATTCCATCAGTGATTACAGTAAGTCCAAAGATGCCATGACCGAGCGTATCCGTAATCTGGCAGATATATTCTCCACCAGCTCCCAGGCGGCTCTCTTCTTTAAGAACAAAGAGGCTGCCAATGAAGTGCTTGAGGGTATTGGAGTCGTCTCTCAGGTGAATGAAGCCCACCTTATTCTTACCAATGGTGCACTGCTGGCAAGCTATCCCCCGGATCAGCGCTCCACCTTTCTGACTTACCCCTCTGCGCCCCAGCACACCACGGTTACTTTCTCAGATGATTGGTTAGATGTCTCAAAAGCCGTGGTGTTTGAAGGCAAAACCATCGGCACTATTGTCATCCGTGCCAGCCTGGACCCTCTTCACCGGCAGATCACCCTGAATATTATGGCAGCACTGATGATTACTGTGCTCGCCATTATCATTGCTTATATCGTTGCTTTTCGTATGCAGCGGCAGATCTCCAACCCCATCACCGCTCTCGCAGATGCCATGCGCCAGGTCTCCGCATATCAGGTGTATGGCACCACACTGGAAGCCACCAGCGATGATGAAATAGGCCAGCTCTACGGCCAGTTCAACGAGATGATGGAGCAGATTCACACCCGTGACGTAGAGCTCAACAAGAACAAAGTCGAGCTGGAGAATACAGTCAAACTCCGCACCGAAGCCCTGAATACTGCCAACGAAAACCTGCAAGACGCTATTACCGACGCCAACAGTGCCAAGGAAGCCGCATTAGACGCAGCCAAAGCCAAAAGCTCCTTCCTCGCCAACATGAGCCATGAAATCCGCACCCCCATGAACGGTGTGCTGGGCATGCTTGAACTGTTGAAAGACACTCCTCTCGACCGAGGCCAGCAGGATTATCTCGACACAGCCTACGGCTCTGCCGATGCCCTGCTGCAGATCATCAATGACATTCTCGATTTCTCCAAGATCGAAGCCGGCAAGCTTGAACTTGAAAACATTGATATGAAACCCGGCACACTGGCAGATGATGTGTCAGCACTTCTGGCCAGCCGTTCACGGGAGAAAGGCATCGAACTGGGCTGCTATACCGATGTAAAAATGCCCACTGCCGTGAAAGGTGACCCGGTCCGTCTGCGTCAGGTACTCACCAACCTGCTGGGCAATGCCGTGAAGTTTACCGACTCCGGCGAAGTGGTTATGCGTGCACTCTATAAAGGCATGAACAACGGCCAGCACCGGGTGCGCTTTGAAGTGGAGGACACGGGCATTGGTATTCCAAAAGATGTGATCCCCCGCCTGTTTGAAGCCTTCAGCCAGGCTGATGGCTCCACGACCCGTAAGTTTGGCGGCACAGGGTTAGGGCTTACTATCTCCCGACAGCTGGTAGAACTGATGGGCGGCGAACTAAAGGTTGCCAGTGAAGAGGGCAAAGGCTCCTGCTTCTTCTTTGAAATTGATATGGGCACCAGTGAAGGCCTTCCCGATAAAGCCCGCAGTGACGAAGGCCCAGCCCCACAGCTCGACAAAATCTACGCTCTGGTGGTGGATGATAACCCCACCAACCGTGAAATCATGCACAAGTATCTGGAGTCCTGGAAAATCGACCATGCTTCAGCAGAAAGCGGTGCTCTGGCACTGGAGAAGATGCGTGATGCCATGACCGCAGGCCGACCCTTCGATCTGGTGTATCTGGATATGCAGATGCCTGAAATGGACGGCATCACCCTTTCCAAAACCATTGCCGCAGACCCACAGCTGAAGAGTGCCCATCGCATCATGCTCACCAGCGCCGGTCAGTTGAGCGAGCAGGAACAAAAAGAAGCGTCACTCCACGGGAGTCTGGCCAAGCCTTTCCGCCAGTCCCAGCTGCTGGATATGACCATGACGGTTATGCGCTATCAACAGAAGTCAGCGGCACCAGCCGCTCGCCCTGTCAGCGCAGAACCTGCCCGCTTTTCACTGGAAGCCCCTATTCTTCTGGTAGAAGACAACCCGGTGAACCAGAAGGTAGCGCTGGCCATGCTGAAGAAACTGGGGCTGACCAAGGTCGACCTTGCCCAGAATGGCCGTGAAGCCGTTGAGATGACGGCTGTCACCAACTACCACATGGCGCTTATGGACTGCCAGATGCCCGAAATGAGCGGATATGAAGCGACCGAAGCCATACGCCTCAGAGAGGAAAACAGCGAGACCCACCTGCCCATCATCGCCATGACAGCCAATGCTATGGAAGGGGACAAAGAGAAGTGCCTGGACTCCGGCATGGACGATTACATCAGCAAGCCAATAAAAAGTCAGTCACTGGCGGAAACTCTGGAAGGATGGTTGCAGTCCAGGGGAGCTTCTCAAAGCTGATTTTTTGCACCAAATGGCCGATAAACAAGCAGACTTTTCACTCTGTTGCTACCTTACTCTGCTATTCGGAGCCAGTACCATGAAACGCTTTTTGTCCGGTTTATCCTTTGTCATGCTGGTTTTCTTCATCGCTGCCTGCAATGCCGCACCTTCTCATGTTTCTGACTTCCCCATCGAAGTTATCAAAAGCCCCAACGACCTGCGCGACTATCGTTACCTCACTTTAGAGAATGGCTTAAAGCTTATTCTGGTCAGCAACCCCGGCGCTAATAATGCTGCGGCAGCAGTCGGGGTTCATGCCGGCTCTCTGGATGAACCTGCCCAATGGCCGGGGCTGGCGCACTTTCTGGAACACACCATCTCCATGGGCAGCCGTCTTTATCCTGACCCGGACGAATACGACAATTACCTCAACGAGCATGGCGGCTATAACAACGCCTGGACCTCGGACTATGACACAGTCTACTTCTTCAAGGTGGTGAGAGAGAACTTCCAGCCCGCTCTTGAACGTGTTGCCTCATTCTTTAAAGAGCCCTTGTTTGCATCGGATTATTTGAACCGCGAGCGTCATGCGGTGGACTCTGAATACCAAATACATCGGCAGGAAGATTATGGCCGTTTCAACCATGTGGTTGCTGCTACCAGTAACCCTCAGCATCCATCCTCCCGCTTCAGCATCGGTACCCTGGACACTCTTTCAGACCATGACGGCCTGAAGGTGCGTGATGCCCTGATCGATTTCCATAAGACCTGGTATACCGGCCCCAATATATCTGTGGCACTGGTCGCCGACGAGTCGCTGGATACGCTGGAAACAATGGCTCGGGAACTATTCATTGGTATTACCAGCAGGCGCGCTCCTGTCAGATCAATGGATCTACCAGAATACACCAGCAAAGAGTTGGGACTTCGCATCGACATCCAATCCAAACAGCAGTTGCGCACTCTGAGTCTCTCATTTCCGCTGCCGGTTGACCCAGATTACCTGCAAGACAAACCTATGCTGTACGTAGCCCATATTATTGGGAGTGAAAGCAAAGGCTCTCTTATCAGTTATCTGAAGAGAAAAGGCTGGATTAAGGATCTATCCGCCTGGGGCAGTGACAATACACGTATAGCGTCTTTCGATATTCAAGCGGCGCTCACAGAAAAGGGTTATGAACATATTGATGACATCCTTGCTCAGATCTTTGCCACCCTGAAGCAGGTTTATGATCACGGTATCCATAAGGATATTTTTACGGACATACAAACCCAGCAGAATCTCTGGTTTCGATTTATGGAGCGTGCAGAACCCGATAAAACTGCCAGCATGCTGGTTACTAAAATGCCCAATGTTGCTCCAGCACAGCTAATGTCTTCACGCTTTACAATTCCGCGCTTTAACCCAGAGAAAATTCGCCAGATGATACGCCGATTAACACCCGACAATATGCGTATGATACTCACCAGCGACATCTTGCCTGTGCCCGAAGCAGATGCCCTGAAAGAACCCTGGACAAATGCCCTGTATACCGTCAACAGGTTCACCCCTGAGCAGATCACCCACTATATAAAAACACCACTAAACAAGGCGGTCACCCTGCCAGAGCTGAACCCCTATCTACCAAAAACACTGGACGTTATTGAAGAGAAACAGACAGAGACACCGGACGTTCTGCCAGCACCGGAGAATATGCGTAGCTGGTTCCACCACAACAATAGCTTCAAGGTTCCCAAAGGTTCGATCTATACACACTTTGCAACGCCAACCATCCCCCTCACCACCGAAAACCTGATGATGCTTATGTTCTATGTCCGTCTGTTCAACACCCAGTTCAACGAATCGCTCTACCCCGCGTCTCAGGCTGGGCTTGACTACGGGCTGTTAGTAGATGACCTCGGTTTATTGCTCGTGACCTCCGGATACAACGAGCCCCTCCCCCTGTTTTACAAAGATTTGGTAACCAACCTGCAGAACTTCTCCATCGACAGGGAAACCTTTCTGCAGCAGAAAGAATTCATTCGGGAAGAGTTGAACAACATTGACGAAATGGATGCTACCGATCAAGTCTACCGCGTCCTTTCCAACATCATTTACACCAACGAATCATCAGTGGCGGACAGAATCGCAGCTCTGAATAAAATCACCCTGGAAGCTCTTGTAGACTTGCAGGAGAAACTATTCTCAGACCTTGCCCTGACCACTTTCATACACGGCAACCTGTCCAGAGAGGATGCTGGCAGCATTAACCAGTACCTAAGCCCACTGGCCACCAATAACACACACAACTCATCTCACGTTCAATTGAAAAGCATCCCAAAAACGATGACACCCCAGAGCTGCGCCGTTTACTATAAGCATGAAGATTCAGCTCTGCTGAGCGTGACCATCCAGCCCTCAAAGTCAGTCCATGACCAGATGGTCTATCGCATTCTGGGCAGAATATTAAAAGCGCCATTCTTTACCCACCTGCGCAATGATGAACAACTCGGCTATGTTGTCTTCGCCTCTTCTATTGAACACAGGCGTTATCCCGGCCTTATCTTTGTAATCCAGTCACCTGAACACGCTCCTTCATATTTGAGTGAAAGGGTTGATAACTTCCTGAGCAATTTCAAAACGCATATTGATGGTTTAACGAAAGAAGACCTCGAAAATCACCGATCCAGCCTCATAACCCAGTTTAATCCGATCAATACTCAGATGTTTGAAGAAAGTGAGCAGTTCTGGAGTGATGTTGATGATGGTTTTCTAAACTTTGACCAGAAGCAGCAGCAGATCTCTGCTCTTAAAAAAGTATCACTGGAAGATATTCAACAGGCTTACAGAAAACTGTTGGCCAAAGAACACTGGATGCAGATATTTGGTTATGGAAACAACAGACAACCAGAAGATGCTCCGGTTGCCTGCAATGATCCATCGTTCAGAAAGTTATTTAAAACAATTTTGCCGTAAGGCTTCAAACGCCTTTAGATACAGGCCTTTAGATACAGGCCTTTAGATACAGAGCGTTAGAACTGATCCACATCCAGCTCATAAAGTGCATCAGCTCCGGAATGTGCAGACTGACTCAGACTGTACATCCGGGGCAACAGACGCTTGAAGTAGTACCGGGCCGTACTCAGCTTGCCCTGATAGAACCTCTCGTCTGACGCCACGCCTTCTGCAAGTGCCGCCTTGCACATCAGCGCCCACATATAGCCATAAGCCACATAACCAAACGCATGCAGGTACTCGACAGACGCCGCTCCCACAGTGTTGGGGTCCTTCCGGGCATCAGCAATAATGGCTGCCGTCAGACCTTCCAGCTCTTTCAGAGCCATTTCCAGAGGTACTGCAAACTCTTCCATTTCCTCATGATGATTATCTTTCAGGAAGGCTTCGATCTCATCAACAAACAGGTTGAACAGCTTGCCGCCATTCGCCACTGTTTTACGACCCATTAAGTCCAGCGCCTGAATACCGTTGGTGCCTTCGTAAATCTGGGCGATGCGCACATCCCGCACCAGCTGCTCCTGACCCCATTCACGAATATAACCGTGGCCACCAAATACCTGCTGGCCTGCTACACAGTTTTCCAAACCGAGGTCGGTAAAGAAGGCTTTGGCGACAGGTGTCAGCAGAGCGACCAGCCCTTCGGCTTTGGCTTTCTGCTCGGCATCATCACTGTGTTTGGCCAGGTCGAGTTGCATGCCGGTATAGGTTGAGAAGGCGCGGCTCGCTTCAGTAGTCGCTTTAATATTTAAAAGCATACGACGCACGTCGGCATGAACAATAATCGGGTCGGCGACCTTCTCTGGTTCTGCCGGGCCTGTTGCCGCACGACTTTGTAAACGGTCTTTGGCATATTCGACAGCGTTCTGGTAACTCATCTCCGAGCAGCCCAACCCCTGAATACCGATGGACAGGCGTTCGTAGTTCATCATGGTGAACATCGCTGCCAGACCTTTGTTCAGTTCACCGACCAGATAGCCTTTCGCGCCATCAAAATTCATCACGCAGGTAGCGGAAGCTTTAATACCCATCTTGTGTTCAATAGATCCACAGCTGACAGCGTTGCGCTCCCCCAGAGAACCATCGTCGTTCACATTAACTTTGGGTACCAGGAACAAAGAAATTCCACGAGGCCCTGCAGGCGCATCCGGCAGTTTCGCCAGCACCAGATGAATAATATTGTCGGTTAAGTCGTGCTCACCGCCGGTAATAAAAATCTTGGTGCCGGTAATGGCATAGCTGCCATCATTTTGAGGTTCAGCCCTGGTGCGAATAATGCCAAGGTCTGTGCCGGAGTGAGGCTCTGTCAAACACATGGAACCCGCCCAGACACCGGCATACATATTAGGAAGGTAAGCACTCTTCAATTCTTCACTGCCGTGGGCGTTAATCGCCAGACAGGCACCCGCAGTCAGAATGGGGTAGAGGGTAAAAGAGTTGTTAGCACTGTAGAGCATCTCTTCAAACTGCACGGAGAGCATCTTGGGCATGCCCATACCGCCAAACTCAGGGTTGCCACCCAATCCAACCCAGCCACCTTCGCCATAGGTCGAAAAGGCTTCCTTGAAGCCTTTAGGAGTGGTCACTTCACCGTCCTGCCACTGAGCTCCTTCTTCATCACCACTGCGATTCAAAGGAGCCAGCTCACGGCTGGTCAGCTTGGCACCTTCTTCCAGAATGGCGTCAGCGGTTTCGCGATCAACAACATCAGACAGCCCCGGCAGAGATGCCCAGAGTTCGCCCGCCTTAAACACTTCATTGAGTACAAACTGCATATCCCGCAATGGTGCTTTGTAGTCAGCCATAATCAGCCTCTGTGCCTGTTATCGGTTTGTGATTTTTATTTGTTGAATATAGGTGGTCATCTCCTGTTCTGTTGCCGTAAACAGGTCATGGCCATCAAAGTGAACCGAGCCGCTGGTGATTTTCAGGGCATCGGGCAGCAGGTGCATAATGTCCAGGGAGGTGACCGATTTACCACTGCCGGACTCTCCCACAAGGGCATACACCTTACCGGGGTGGAGCTTGAATGAGACGCTTTTCAGGATCCGCTGGTTTTGCTGATAGCGGGCACAGACAGAGAGCTTGGTGATGTCCATAACAGCGGCGGTGGCATTTGGCATTATTGCATCCTCTCGTACTCCATACGATGCCCTAATCTGTTTTTAAGTCAACAGACAAGTGCACGATGAAGCGAGAGATTAGCGGGCTTAATCGGTTTCCTGCAGCTGGAAGGTTGAGAGATCAATATCTGAACATCTGTACAGCTTGGCCAGTCGGCTAGTGTAGTCATAGATGTTGATCGAAGTATGCAGTTGAACCGCAAATAAAGGGTCATTACCATGTTCTTTCAGCTTCAGGTAATACTGGTCATTCAGCTTGATGACCCAGTAGCCTGGAGTCGTATAGTCGAAAGAGTTAGAACCCTCATTCACGAGTTGTACGAACATAACCAAACCCTCCTGAAGGTAATCAAAAGGTTTGTAGTCCAGTCTGTGGGGTTCATAGACAACCCGGCTGACGACAGGATTTTGCATGGCTCTGTTGATGACGGTGTTGAGTTCGGCAACTGTTTCTTTATCGACAACATCCCCGTTATACATCAGTGCCATATTTTCATGTGCCAGGTTCCTGGCGCGCACTATTTGTTCGCGAAAAGGCTGGAACAGATTGTCCCGGGAGAACGTGGCTAACACTGTTTCAGCTGTTCCCAGTGCTGATGCCTGCTGATCAGTGAGTGTTTTGTACGTTTTATCGAAGCTGGCGTTTTCCCTGCTATAGCGCCGATGATTTTTTGCCAGGGCATAGACCTGGGCAGACAGCCCCAAAGCCATACCTCCAAGCAGTGCTGCCCCTGAACTTCTGAACAGAAATTTTTCCAGCACAGAGCCATAGTTGAGCAAGTGTCCGGGGACGGTATAAAGTGATGTACCTGCAAATCCCATAGCAAGACTAAGAGCTGTTGCATTCAAGTAGTCATGCTTATCATCACTGCTCAAATACTCGGGTGGTTCGAGATATCTAAGATCATGCTCCTTGTCGTAGAACGGGGAAAAAACACTCCCTGAATTTAACAGGCCGGCATCATCAAGCCTTGTGCTTATTGTGCGTATCTCATCAGCGTTGTTTTTATAACGCCCATGACATTCATCTGTCAGAATGTCCGATGGATTATAAACTTTAGGGTGATATTGATTCATCTATCGATTTAGAAAGCGGATGTCATTGATGTCGGTTCTTCTCAGCTTGAGCACGTTGTCGAACTCCTGGCTCAGTGTCTCCTTCTTCTTTGTAACGAACGAATGTTCGGGAGCCGCTCCAAGATTGGGGCTGAGTATGATGGCAGTGAATATGGGGGCAGCCAGAGCCGCAGATAAGGTATAGCGCGAACGGGTCATGGTTATGATCACTTCTGATTAATATTCTTGGCGCGCCTTTTTCTTACGAGCTTTTCTCCCGGGCTTTATTTCTTCCTCTTCTGGAGAAAAGGCGGCATACGGGAAGGTAGACAGGCTTTAGGGGAATACAAGGCGCTTGCAGGGGAGGTTACAAAAACACTAATGAAGGGCTGAATTTCCTTACATCATCATGACATACAACCCTTCACACTGGGTGCTTAACAGCAATTAAGCACCGGTTCGCGGGTTTAATCGGTTTCCTGCAGCTGGAAGGTTGAGAGATCAATATATGAACAATCGTGCAACCTGGCCAGTCGCCCGGTGTAGTCATGGATATTGACCGAAGAGTGCAGTTGAACCGCAAATGAAGAGTCATCACCATGCTCTTTCAGCTTCAGGTAGTACTGGCCTTTCAGCTTGATGATCCAGTAGCCGGGAGCGGCATAGTTGAGAGTCCCATGATCGTCCGCCAGGAGTTGTGCGTACATAACCAAATCCTCCTGAAGGTGATCAAAAGGTTTGTAGTCCAGTTCGTGGGGTTCATAGACAACCCGGCTGACGACAGGATTTTGCCTGGCTCTGTTGATGATGGTATTGAGTTCGGCGACTGTTTCGTTATCGACAACATCCCCGTTATACATCAGCGCCATATTTTCATGTACCAGGTTTCTGGCACGCACAATTTGTTCGTGAAAAGGCTGAAACAGATCGTCCCGGGAGAGCGTGGCTATCATTGTCTCAACTGTTTTCAGTGCTGACACCAGCTCATCCAGGATGTGTTTACAAGATGCAGGCATCATTCCCATCGTCAGCAAAAAGTTAAACGATCGTTTAAATCATATAAAAAGTTCTTAAAATCTTGAAATTACAGCATTGAAAACGTTAATTTTCAGGAACGTCGAGAACTGACGTCAATTGACGGGAAACGCTGACTGCTTCAGTCTAACCTTTGGGTTCTGTTTATGAAGCCTGGTTATAAATAGGCCGCGAAGGATTCGCAGCCTGAAAACCGCGCAAAGGAGTGAAGCATGTCTATTGTCTGGCTTATGGTCAGAACGTGGCTGGAGCAACACATTCTGCCCCCATGGATGGCTGATCGTCGCCCTGATAGTAAACATCCTTACCGGCGCCTGTTTACCCGCAAACATTCCCGTAAACGGAGCCTGGTTAAGATCCTCTGGATTGCAGCTGGTGCGCTGATTCTGGCATTCCCAACACTCCAGATAGCTCTCGCTATCGCACTTCCGGTCACACTGCTGAGTTTCGTCATTCTTGACGAGACTCCCTGATTTTTCTCAGCCTCAACACTGAAGTCATCCACCATAGCCGCCGATAAATTTTCAGATACCCAGAACTTCTGAAATGGAAATACGGCTATGTTAAACCGGACGACCAGCCTGCTTGCTTATCTCTTACTGACTTCCATGGTCATGCTGCCCAAAACGGTTCATGCCAACCAATGGGTTGATGGGGTTATTGTTTCGGGAGGTGAAGATTTCGGCAGCAATGCTGACCTGACAAGCTACCGGGTCTCTCTATTCAAAAACTGGAACTCACGTTGGTTTAACGAAGGGGACTGGTACATCGGTGGTTATTATGACCTTTCCATCAATCACTGGAAAAACCACCTGAAGCCGGGTAAAGACACCAGCGTTAAAGGCAGCAGCCATATCAGCGCCATTGCCTTTTCACCGGTATTTCGAGTGACTCGCAAGTCACCATGGTTCAGCAGTGTGACCCCTTTTGCGGAGGCTGGCATAGGTCTTTCCTACCTGTCAGGCAGCACCCTGAGAGCCAAAAACGATGACCCTGTTGACCTGGGGATTCGCCTGCAGTTTGAAGACAGGATCGGCATTGGTTTCCAGTTTGGTGACCGCCAGCAGTATCAGGTGATACTGCGAGCCTTTCACTATTCCAATGCCAATCTGAACAAAGACAACGACGGTTTCAATCTTCATGAAATCGCCTTTGGCTGGTCGTTTTAACACTCTGAATCTAAAGAGTCTCTATTTGTCCTGCACCAGCACCCAGGGAGCCGCTGCCACAGCCCAGACCGAGGCATCGGCTTCATTCCAGCGACGGGCATCTTCGTCCGTCGCCTTTCGCAGTTGCCCCTGCTCCATCCAGCCTTTTACCTTTTCTGCTTCATCATCCACAAAAGCGGCCGCGGTTGTCACAAGATCAAGATCATTGCTGACCAGCACCACTACACCCTGAGCATAGAGCCGTTGAAGCTCACTCCAGGGGATACGGGCAGTTTCCAGATTAAGCTTCTCTGCGGTACTCAGGACTTCATCCATCTCTGTCATTCTTATCTCCGGCCTTCTAATGATGAACCTTTGTGTAGCGCGGAGTCTGCCATACTTCTACGGCAGCGCAAAAGTGCACCAAGCAAGACTGGGGCGAGGACAGGGGCGAGTATGTGGGACTTTATAAACAAAATGACCGGACTGCTGTTTACAGTCTTATTAATCGCTCTGTCTGTTCAGGAGTCTATGGCCGGGGGAAACAGGGAATGCTTCAGTTATAGCGACAAAAGCCGAAACCATCTGCATCGGCCCAATGCAGGTGAAGTAGTTATGAGCAGTCACATCCAGAATTCAATGAATAGCCACATAAACAGTTTCTCGGCCTCAGGCATTCATCTGCTGGCCAGCTCAGGCTGTGCGGATACAGCCCTGGCAGAGCTGCCCACTTTTACCCAGGGCTATTCTCTGGCGGCACTCTCGACCGAAAAAGAGAAGCTGGAGCTCTCTGACACAGCCGTCAGAAAACAGGTATCAGAGCTTCTGGGTATAATTAACCAGCGTCTGGCGGTGATGCCCGCCATTGCCCAGGCCAAAAGCAGTCTCGGCATGCCGGTCTTTGACCCGACCCGAGAAAGCGCAGTCCTGAAGGCCACTGTTCTCGCAGCCAAGCAAATAGGCCTGCCTGAATCACTGGCGGTACATTTTATGAAAGGGCAGATAGAAGCCGCCAAGCTTGTCCAGAAGCAAGACCAGAAGATAGGACAAAGGAAAGCAGCCAAAGCCAGTGAACCACTGCCCCGCCAGAAAGCAGAGCAGCTGCTCAAAACCTCCAGAGAGACACTGTCATCAATGACACAGCCACTTCTCGAAGCCCTGAATCAGATTGCAGACAACCTCTGCTATCGCACAGTCACTAATGAGATAGACCGTCAGCTTTCAACACAGGAGCCAGATCAGCCGCTCTACGACTCCCTCATTGCAATGGCCATACGGAAATCACTGAGTAATCAGCACTGCCATTAAGGCAGTGCTACTTCCCGCTATCAGGCGTCGCCTTCACCTGTTCTCTGATTCTTGCTGATAACACCGGCAATACGATCCGCCAAACGGGCAAAAGGCAGGCTCTGAATCCACACTGAGCCATGACCTTTCAGGGTCGCCAGCACCAGGCCTTCTCCGCCGAAGACCATGCTCTTCAAGCCACGTGCCATTTCAATGTCGTATTCAATGCCATCCGAGAACGCCACCAGGCAACCGGTATCCAGACGTATGGTTTCGCCATTCAGCTCACGACGCTGAACAGTTCCGCCAGCATGAACAAACGCTTTGCCATCGCCCTCCAGGCTTTGCAGAATAAAACCCTCACCACCAAAGAAACCGGCACCAATACGCTTGCTAAAAGCAATATCCAGCTTTGTACCCAAAGCCGCGCAGAGGAACGCATCTTTCTGGCAGGTAATACGACCACCACACTCCGCCAGATCAACAGGAACAATGGCTCCCGGGTAAGGAGCCGAGAACGCCACCTTCTGCTTGCCTGAACCCTGATTACTGAAATGCGTCATAAACAGGGATTCACCTGTCACAGCACGCTTACCAGCGCTCCAGAGTTTACCGAACAGCCCCTGGTCAGCATCAGAGCCATCACCCATTTTTGCTTCATAATGAATATCCTGATCCATCCAGGTCATGGCACCGGCTTCGGCGATCACCACCTCTTCAGGGTCGAGTTCAACCTCGACCATCTGCATATCATGACCAACGATTCGATAGTCCACTTCATGGCTGTTCATTAGCTTGTCACTCTTCGGCGAATTGGTAGGCAAACCCTAACACAAATACAGTAACGGGCACCTGCTGACCTGTACGCGCGCCCTGCTGTCCGGCTTGTTACTGATAAGGGTGGTCAATATGGAACAAAACCAATTCAGAAAAACCTAAAGGCAATAACACCGATCGACTCCCGTTAAGGGAAGGACTACTTGCATGGCATCTCCAGCATTATCAATGTCGCCAGACAGTTATGGCCGCTCACTCCCGGGTTCTTCGCCTCCCCCCCAAACCCTTAGCAGTGCGGATAACCCTCTTTATGGAGGTGACAGCAGGACATCCTGGCCTTCCGGTTCAGAGTCCGGTTCCGGGTCAGTGCAACACATAACAACCCCTTATCCTCACACCAGCAGGTTTTCTTATACGTCCAGCGCAGGCGGTTCTTTCAATGATTCCACCAACAGCTCTGTCGATGCTTTTGCCGAATTACCCTCCCCGTCTTCCTCCAGTCTGAACAGGCGTGACATAAGAACACACCATTCGAGCTCTGTACTCGATTCCTCCTCCAAAAGTGTACAAAGAAGCCAGCCTATCGCAGTACCAACTGGTGCAGCATCAATGAGGAGGCGCGCACCTATCCCCACACCGGACTCCCCTAATGATGGCGGGCATTTCGATGGAGGAAAGAAGACTTTCGATGACATTTTTTCCAACCCTGAAAGCGAAACGAACATAAAGATTCAAGGTTTAAGAGTAGGCACCATCATTCCGTCTTATGTCAGGGGTGTACCTCCAGCGCTGGCACTGAACACAATTCCTTTTCATCACCTTTTAATGCCAGACATCTACCTGCCCGAACCCCTTCGAGCAGCACTGCACCAACAACAACAAAATTACATCGCCCAATGGGGCAGAGGTATATGTCACCGCTCACCGGAATCGCCCGATGACTGTCACTATATGGATGAGCTCGTGAAATCTGTTACCAGCCCTCACCGCTGGCCTGAATTCCTGATGCGGCTGGGCATGCAGTTACAACAGGATTGGCCTGATCCTGACCTCATCAGGGGGCCTCTTACGAACTCCCTCTCCGCGTTTAGTTATGGAAGAGTTTTTCCGCCAGCATTACCAAGAGTAAAGGCCGAGAAAAAAAAGCTAAGTAGTCATTATTTACTGCCTAACTCCATAACCTGGCATCAGAGTACGGCACTTGAACAAATAGGTCTGTTCGCATCAGCAGAGCTTTGCTCAGGCCCGGATCTTATTTCTGCCCAACGCATCTATAAAACCCGCGGAAAAGTCATGCTTATGGCAATTGAGAAAATAGTCAGTGAGGCTCAACCACGTGACGGTTTAGGCGCTACAGACATGAGATCGTTGGCTTACTCACCCATACTGCTCGGTTATATCCCTTCCAGCATACTTGCAAAGATCACTACCCATACGGGCATCATTAACAGCCATTGGGATACCAACTTTGAGCAGGGCAGACACATGAGCGTACTCATGATGGCCAAGCTCGAAAGAGAAGGACTACTCAATGCCAAATCCATTACGACCCTGAACAAGTACGGCCTCAATAAACGCTTGTTTGCCGAAAGTAACTACACGGCACTTCCTCCCCAGTTCATGAGAGCCACATCACACGACAACCGACATATCGATGTAATGATCCACCGCTATCCAGAGACAATGCTATGCAATTGCAGGGAGACACTACACAGACTGCTTATGAATGGGCATTTTTCCATAGCTTTGTCTGATCTGGCCAATTCGACACGGCGTACAGATTACGAAAAACAAATGGCCTGTAAGAGGATGGACCTGCAAATCAAGAATGACGCGAAATCAACTCTGCAGACCGCAGCCGGCTATATCATGCGTGTTGAAAAAGAGGTGTTAGATAGTGCAATGAAGGGTGCTTTCAAAGTACGCACTCACCTTTTGCACAACTCATCTCAGCCTGATGTGGATTCCGTAGAATGGTTCAGCGAACAACACACCTCTGATAAGCGAACAGAAAGTGATACTGCCAAAAAAGCCATGCATATGCGTGTAAAACAGTGCATTGCTGCTGGCATTACAGTTTACGGATTACGTTCCAACAAAGACGATAGTAATCTTGTGCACTTTAATCAGCGCCTGGGTACGAAAGAAGGCGTGACTGCTGCATCATTTCCGGGCTGCAGCGTACACAGGTTAAACCATGCAAAATTCGACAAACAACATAACCAGCTGTTCGAGTTTTCAGGCTTCCTGATCGACAAACATGTCGATGAAACCAATGGTTACTCAATGGTTGCTCAGGCTTTAGGCTTCCCTGTTTCTAACCACAAGCATGTCAACCGAAGCATCAGTGATCCTCAACATTCATTGAACCCACCATCACAGCCAGTCATTTTGAAAAAAAGCCGCAGAAAATAACACAATAAAAAACGGGCTCCGAGGAGCCCGTTTGGATGAAGGTTGAATGTCTAAAGCAGGGAATAATTAACCGAAGTTAGCTTCTTCCATTGCCATAACAGTCTCAGCACCAGCTTCGATGCAGGCTTTGTGCATCAGGGTACGAGGCAGAATTTTCTGGAAGTAGAAGTCTGCAGTCTGAACCTTCGCGGTGTAGAAACCTTCTTCAGTAGTACCGGCAGCCAGCTTCTCTTTGGCAACACGAGCCATATCAGCCCAGAGGTAACCCAGAACCACGTAGCCGGAGTACATCAGGTAATCTACGGAAGCAGCACCCACTTCTTCACGGTCCTGCATAGCCTTCATGCCGACCTTCATGGTGATCTCGCCCCACTCTTTGTTCAGCTCGTTCAGCCTGGAGGTGTATGGTGCCAGATCTTGGTTATCTGCGTTCTCTTTGCAGAACTTGTGAACGATCTTGGTGAAGCCTTTCAGAGACTCGCCCTGAGTCTGCAGAACCTTACGGCCCAGCAGGTCGAGTGCCTGAATACCAGTTGTTCCTTCGTACAGCAGAGCAATACGGCAGTCACGTACGTTCTGCTCCATGCCCCACTCACTGATAAAGCCGTGTCCACCGTAGCACTGTACACCGTGGTTGGCAGCTTCATAACCAGTCTCGGTCATGAAGGCTTTAATGATTGGCGTCAGGAACCCGAGCAGAGCATCAGCCTGCTTGCGCTCTTCTTCATCCTTAGCGTGCTCAACCAGATCAACCAGCTTACCAGCATAGTACGACAGAGCACGGTTACCTTCAGAGAAGGCCTTGATGGTCAGCAGCATACGACGCACGTCCGGGTGAACGATAATCGGGTCAGCAGGACCTTCAGGATTCTTAGGGCCAGTCAGGGAACGCATCTGCAGACGGTCACGGGCATACGCCAGTGCACCCTGGTTAGCAACTTCAGCGTGAGCCAGACCCTGCATACCAGTACCCAGACGTGCCGTGTTCATAAAGGTGAACATGCAGTACAGACCCTTGTGCTCTGGGCCGATCAGGTAACCCGTCGCTTCGTCAAAGTTCATAACGCAGGTGGAGTTACCGTGGATGCCCATCTTGTGCTCAATAGAACCACAAGTCACAGTGTTACGCTCACTGGCAGAACCGTCAGCGGCAGGCATGTTCTTTGGAACGATAAACAGGGAGATACCCTTGGTGCCGGCAGGTGCGCCAGGCAGACGAGCCAGAACGATATGGACAATGTTCTCAGCCATATCGTGCTCACCGGCGGAGATAAATATCTTGGTACCGCTTACCTTGTAGCTGCCATCGGCATTTGGTTCAGCCTTGGTGCGCAGCAGACCCAGGTCTGTACCACAGTGAGGTTCGGTCAGACACATGGTGCCTGTCCATTCGCCAGATACCAGCTTGGTCAGGTAAGTTTCTTTCTGCTCGTCAGTACCGTGAGCGTGCAGAGTGTTCATGGCACCGTGGCTCAGGCCAGGGTACATACCCCAGGACCAGTTAGCAGCACCGATCATTTCGCTCATAACCAGGTTCAGAGACTCTGGCAGACCCTGGCCACCGACGTTTACGTCGTGTGCCAGAGAGGCCCAGCCGCCTTCGATGAACTGCTGGTAAGCTTCTTTAAAACCGGTAGGAGTTTTAACGCCATCTTCAGACCAGGTGCAGCCTTCTTCGTCACCAATACGGTTCAGAGGAGAAAGTACCTGCTCACAGAACTTGGCACCTTCTTCCATGATCGCGTCAACCATATCCGGAGTCGCATCATCAGCACCTGGCAAGTTGGCGTAGTGCTCTGGGTAACCCAGCATTTCGTCACGGACGAAGCGAATATCACGGAGGGGCGCTTTATATTCTGGCATGGCTTTAACCTCAATAATTTTTATGATTCTGATTTGAATGGTCGGCTGAGGCCGATTTCTTACTGAATATTATCTGTAGTAATGCACTCAAACAGGAAATTAAAACAGTTGTTTGAAAACTACGTAGAGATACGCATCCTGTCAAGAGCCCAAAGGGAAAATGAACCAAAATTGACGGCCATAAGAATAAATGGCCATATCCCTGGGGCCACTATGAACTTACAGACTGAAACTGCGGCAAGGTCACGTCTCAGGGCAGGGTCAAATACTCTGCAACCTGCTCAGGGGAAGGGTTTTCAAGGTGAGGCACCTCACCCAGACAGGGCGCGGGCAGCAGGTCTTTCAGAGTAGCCAGATTCTCATCATAACAACTCATCTCAGCCTCAGCCCGGTTGGCAACCCAGCCCACCAGCTTCATGCCGTCTCGCAAGATGGATTCCACTGTCAGTATTGCATGATTAATACACCCCAGTTTCATACCCACAACCAGCACAACAGGGGTATTCAGCAGCTTGGGAACACTGGAGTACATTTCACGGGAGGAGAGAGGAACACGCCAGCCACCGGCACCTTCGATAAGAGTAAAATCGGCACCGCGCATCATCACACCACGGCAGAACCCCGCCAACCTGTCAGCCGTCACCCGTCGTCCGGCTTCCTGCATCGCAATATGGGGAGCAATAGCAGGTTCCAGCGCGACCGGGTTGACCTGTTCATAAGGAAGTTCAAGTGTCATAACAGCCTGCAAAGCCAAAGCGTCACTGTTACGCAGACCCTCATCGGTCTGTTCACATCCTGACGCTATCGGCTTAACGGCAGCCGTCGTTAAACCATCAAGACGAGCCCGAGCCAGCAGCCCACAGGAAACAACTGTTTTTCCGGCATCTGTATCTGTGCCGGTCACAAACAACGCTTTTTTCATGACACCCTTTCAACAACTGATCAACAACTGAGAATTGTCAGAGCAGGGTACAGCATCCTGTGTTTTGAGGCTGTTGTTTCTGTGTTGCATCTTCCCATTTCCATAACTGCGTATGGGTACGCAGAATGCCGGATACATGCCCGAGCGCAAACCCGTTCGACCAAAAATGAGATGCCTTGGTTAAAACAGGCGTCAAACACCTCAGCCATCGTTGAACCATTACAAAACGTTCTTTTCCTCAACTCAGACTCCCCCTGTCAGAGGGGAGGCTGATCGAACTCAACATAAATGACACTACCCCTTTTTCTTTGGCGTTATGCGCAGGAAAATTATTCACTGCTGTATCTATACGTCCCAGGAAATATAAAGCTTGTAGTATCTGGCGGATATTTCCCCCATTCAATATCAAGGTATTTACTTCTGACAGGATAATAAAATTTGAACTGCAAACTATGTTCTGTAATGGAAATATCTTTGTAAACCCATGTGGGATAACGGGAACCTCTTGACAATACTTTAAATGCTCTCAACAAAGTTTTAACATGCGCATTTCTACACATAGACCTGTACTTAATGAAAGCCTTTAACATTTTACCATCATTTTTTCCAGGTGCGTAAAACCAAAGGCCACACTGAATGACTGGATTTTCGGCAATATTGGCATTTTTTCCTGATATAATTAAATACTTTCCATACTTATAATTATGATCCAGAAAAAAATTGTATTTATTCTCAACTGTAACTTCAATTTCTAAGCCTTCAGGGAAATCAAATGGCTTTTCAAAAACAAGAAACTCAATAGAACTTTCACTTGAACGATACCAGGCCCCAACAATCTTGTTTATATCGAAATTTGCATATACAGGGTTAAAAAAAATCATCAGGCTGGATAACAATAAAAATCTAATTATTTTTTTCACAACATTCACCATAAATACATATATCACTTAGACAACTATTTTTAATTCCGACTCCTTTTTATAATATCCAAGAAGTTATAAATAATAATAAATGATTTGATGCCTACTCTGGGAAAATACCGTTCCTGTATTCTCCGGCAATGAAATTAATTCTTATTCCCCAACACAGAGCACAGCTTTCAATAGATGTTCTGCATTTCGTTAGTGCTGATAATTCTTGTGTCAGAGCAGGGTACAGCATCCTGTATTTTGAGATTGCTGTTTCTTTATTGCCTCTTCCCTCGTGCTTATCCACTGGTTCAGATCTTCTATAGTCGAGCATTGTCTGGGGTGTAAATCGTCACTGAAAACCTGGTTACTGCTTCTAACTTGTTTGTCAGTGCTTCATGCATGTCATTTCTTTTCACTGAGGGGCATTTGAACGCTGAAGGAACCCGTTATGGCTCAACGAAACCTTTTTCCCGCTCACGGGTTGCTCCTGTTAATTTTCTCATGCCTGTTTTCGCTATTGAGTCTGAATACTCATGCAAACATGCATCATGCCTGCCCATAATCCCCCCAGAGTCCATGCACAACGCTTACTGTTCTTCGTTGTTCAGGTCGTTGCAGCCTTCCCTGCATGTTTTACATAAAAAAAGATCAGGTGGCTGATTACTACCACATAGTTACGCCAGTAAATCAGAATGAGTATCCTGCACGACCCACGGTCAAACATACTCAGCAGCGCATCTGGAATGGCGAGTGTAAAAAGAAAAATTACTGCTGGCTTCTACAACGTTTTGCGTTCAAAAACTTTCTATATCTCTCCCAAATTTACAGCATTAGTGCAAAGCCTGCTTACTGAAACAGAAGCACCAGAGATAGATTCAATACTGGTATCCGGGGCGGGCATATTTTATGAGTTAACAGCCCTCCCCTCGCTGTTAAATACCTCCAGAAAAGGAATGACGCGTAAGCTGAGGAAACGCTGGGCAACACTATACCGCGATGTATATCTAGCAGGGGGGCTGGTGACACTGCATTTCTCTTGGTTAGTGAAAAGCGATAACACCGAACCTCTTACATACAGTGTCATTGTTTTGGCGTTAATGCTGCTTCGTATTCCTGCTATCAGACGTTAAATCGATTCTGGCGGGCATTTACTGGGAACGAAGGGGGGAATAGCAAAGCCCGTCTATATTAATAGCTACGGACAACTATCAAGGTATGGATGCCATGGTTTTAAAAAAGTTACTCCCCTTTGCTCTACTATTGTCGGTTTCTTTTGTAGGTGTACATGCCTCTACTGAGCCCACCGAACTAGCAGTTAATGCTGCTGCTGATGCTACGAACGCGGCTGTTAATGCTACCAAAGCGAATGATTATTTGTGCGGGTCGCTGGTTGTTCTGATAGCTGATGGTTGGAAAATCACTCAGATAGAGATGAAGCAAGGAACTATTCAAAATCAATTCCAGTTTCGGAAAACGGATGATGAAAATAAATTCTATAAGCCCAACGGGCTCGGTGATAACTTGTTGCATGTGCGTCAATCAACTGGTTATACCAATATTTCCCGTGTTTACCTGAAGAATCATG
The DNA here is from genome assembly GCA_965221135.1 of Sansalvadorimonas sp. Lineage (GTDB taxonomy): Bacteria > Pseudomonadota > Gammaproteobacteria > Pseudomonadales > Endozoicomonadaceae > Sansalvadorimonas. The sequence continues at coordinate 262,473 of CBDCRZ010000100.1, read as the reverse complement.
CAATAGACTTCGTACTGACCATTACTCAGGATGCAGGTATTAATGAAGTAAATTACAGTGTTAAGAAAAGTGTTTGTAATGGGTATAAGGTTGGCGAAGTAGAAATCACTCAAATTAGCGGTAACGAAGTTCCATATCATTTACAGCGACCTGAACAGGATGATACAACCTGGAAAGTTCATTGGCTAAGTTCACGTTTTTTTACACCAGCTTATTTGTTGATTCCCGCTCCTACTTTAGATTCAGACGAGTAATTTAATTTTGAGGCCGCTCAACTATCAGCAAGAATAATAAAACTGATAGTTGAGGATCCTTCCTGTAAACAATCCAGTCTGGCTTATTAAATCCACCAAGTGATTTTTTCATTCTGGAATGGCTGAGCATAATTAGTGTTCAGAGTAGTTTCATTTGTTAAAAATGGTGTCATACAGTCTAGAATGAAACTTTATCAACCGATTCTATTACAGCTATCGATCCAGATTGCAGAAACCAAATGATGACCAACAATCATCTACAGAATCAGAACATTAGAATGCCTCAAAACATTCATCTCCAAAATAATGACCTTGAAACACATGAACTCATCTATGCCTATCTGACATGACATAAGTGCCCGGCCATGTGGAAACATTTATTTCTGACCAATAAACAGGCTGCTCAGCTGGGTGGCAGCGCAGGGGCATAGCCCGCTATGTGACTGGAGCTGCGGCACGGCTGAGTGTCCTGGAGATTGAGTCAGCAATAGTTGTTTTTGTGACCGGGTACTTATAGGCACTGACTGTAACGAATGTGCAGGCAACCCCTCCGAGTGCATTACACTGACAAGTCACTATGACTGCGTGTTGTTCCTGCACCTGGGAACTCTGATCAATACAAAGGATCAACTGACCAAAACCTCGGAAGATGATATTGTTAATGAATCCCTTGAGGCTCTCAAACTCGGTGGATATGCCATTTTTATTGTTCATATCCACAGAGGAAAAAGAGCTTATTAAAAATATTTCAATAATAAGCCTGGGTACGACGCACCATACGTTGCATGTGGTCACTGAGAATCCTGTGCCGCCCTGGAAGACAGCAATGAGTTGCTCTTTTACACCTGTAGAATCAGGGTAAAAAAGAGTTCTACACAACCTGATTCCCGAACGGAACTGTAACAGAGCGTTGTAACAGAGAGCTGTCAGAGCAGGGTGCAACATCCCGTGTTTTGAGACTGTTGAATCTGTGTTGCTTCTTCCCCGGTGCGTATCCACTGATTCAGCTCTTCGATGGTGGGACGGTGCCTGGGATCAAAACGCATACAGGCCAGCGTCACCAACACCAACTGAATCTCCCATGGCTTGCCGGCGTCATAATTAACCAGTGGTACCTTTCCTGCAACATACTCATCAAAAGAGTGGCCGGTCACTTCCTGACACCACGTTGCCAGGTTTTTATCGCCTGCGGTTGTTTCTTTCCAGACTTTATAGAAGGCGGCCTTGTCAGGGTGGCCTGTAACGAACCTGGTTTCGCCTTCTGTCCACCTCCAGCTGTGCTCGTCCGTATGCATAAGGCCGGAGATCTGCCCGAGCACACATCCGGTTGACCAAATATCCGATGCCTTGGTTAGAACCTGATGCTTCTTATGACTGAACTGGGATTCAGGAGCCATGAATTCTGTGGTGCCGTAATAATAACCAGGCACACTTTCATCATCAGTAGCTTTTACTGCACGTGCATCGGTCGCAGAACCAAAATCGGCCAGTTTTATTTTGGAATGATGCTTACCATCCTTCACACAGAGCAGGTTTTCACACTTGATATCACCATGCACACAGTCATCACTATGAAGCGTCAGCACGGCTTTCAGGACATCAGAAGTAATATGAAAAGCATCCTCTAGAGAGATCTTATTTCCTTTTTGTAACAGTGATACAAGGTCTCCCTGCGCTCTTTCCATAAGCATCCACACCTGGTCATTATTTAAGATACCCGCAATATAAGGAGTGATAATGCCCGGTTTATCGGCCATAACCTGCAGGGTATGGCTTTCAGCTGCACACTCATGCGCAAACCTGACCACCTCTTTGTCTGTTAATTGTGGGTGTGTAGCTTTGCTCTTTTGCAGTTTTAAAACGGCCTGCTGCCTGACTACGTTTTTCTCTGTTTTAGTGACATGACCTTTTGCAGAGCCCTTTACACAAACCTTTTTCACCCAGAACACACCATATATATCACTTCTGGTACTCTCCACACTCAACCGCTTTATCCTGATTACATCATTGGATTTATTGGACTCTGGATCAGCCACCTCCACTCCATGCCTATCTTTCATTTCCTGAACAGAATAGTTAAGGCAGACACCAAGAACCGTTGTCATAGTCGGCCCCATTCGCTCTACAAGGAAATGCTCTTTTCTGTTGCAATAGAGAACACAGACATCATCGACAGCCACATGTCGAGTGGCTTTACGGACTTTAGGCACGGCTGATACGGATGAATCGGCGGCAGGTAACTGAGTCGTTACCTCTACGAACACAGCCGGTGACTGCACACCGGCTTTTTTAGACTGAGGAACAAATGATGAGCGACGATCCATTTGGGGTGTAATTGGGACCAGTCCAATAGGTTGTGCATCCACGTCTGTATTCTCCGGCTGGGAAATTAAGAGTTACTCCCCAACACAGAGTCCGGCCTTTTAATAGATGTTCCTCATTTTGTTAGTAATATTGATTCTTTTGTCAGGCACCCAAAACCCATACAATCCCTCACACGCTTCTTATAACAACATTCAGAGACCCACTCATGGCACATGGACATGGCGCAGAGTGCAGCTGGCATTCCGGCACCCCAGCTCAATGGAATTGCACCCAATGCCATAAACTCTATTGCAAAAGTTGCTCGCCCCAGCCTCCACCTTCTCAGGGAGAGCATCGCTGTACTCTTTGCCACAGAGACTTAAAGTTTCTGGGAGCAGCCCATGCAGCACCGCCTTTCTGGCAGCGCTTGAATGCCTTCTTTATTTACCCTTTTCATTCCCAGACCATGGCGTTCTTGTTTATCACCTCTCTTTTGGGTGTCACGCTCTCTTCCGGTGGTATTTTCTCGGGTCTGATGAGTCTGTTATTAACGGTCTGCATTACCAAGTACACCTATAAAATTATTGAATACATGAGTAATGGACGACGGACTCCCCCCAGTGTTGCAGAAGCATTTAGCGGCGAAGGGTTTGATCTGTTCTTTAAACAGATGGCTGTGTTTATTGTTATCGGTATTGCCCTGGGTGTGATTGGCTGGTTTGGCAGCGTCTGGTTCTTAATCCCTTCACTGTTATTTATTGTGCTCGCCCTGCCAGCCTCAGTTATGGTGCTGGCTCGGGAGAATTCACTGCCTGATGCCATACACCCTGGTCGTCTGTTTGGTGTAATGCGAGCCATTGGCTGGCCTTACTTTCTGTTGTTCTTCTTTGTTCTTACCCTTTACAGCGCCCCCGGAGCCCTTCTTGCACTGTTAAGTACCAAACTCAGCGCCAATATTCTTCTGCCCATTTCTCTCTTTGCCGGCAGTTACTTTACCTGTGTGACATCTGCCCTGATGGGATACTGCCTGTTCCAGTATCAGGACCTACTGGGCTATACAGCAGGGAATGAGGAAGATGAAGAAAGCAACTCAAATGAGAGCAACTGGCTCTATGAAAAAGCACTGGCAGACAGTGCCATCAACTTTCAGGAAGGCCGTATCCATGACTGTGCTGATGCATTAAAAGAAGGCTTGAAGCACCGCCCGAAAGATCAGGAGCTTAACCGTCGGCTATTTGAGCTGCGCTCCATTGGCTCCGACACCGAGTTAATGACCAGAGAGGCAGAGCTGTATCTCCAGTCTCTTGCCGACAAACAACAATACAGCGCTGCAGCCGATGCCTTAACCGCTGTACGTAATCGTCTGAAAGACTGGAAGCCAGAGAGCCCGGAAAGCTGTTATGTAACAGCCAAAGGCTTTATCGCCCGAGGGCGCTACAAAGAAACAATCCTGCTTCTGAAAGGCCTGCATGTAAGAGCACCAGAGTACAGGCGTCTGCCTGAAGCCTATCTGGTGATGGCACAGGCACTGAGTGATGGACTGCAGCGGGATAATGATGCTCTGAAGCTTCTGGACTATATCCAGAAGAAATATCCTAACAATGCAGTTTCAGGGGAAATCGACAGGCTGGCTTCAGTGTTAAGTCATCAAACAGCATAGAAAACGAACGCAGCATGAAGCTGAGAAGGGGGGGGTTGTCTAAACCTGCAGCTACCCTTGATAAAGCCCGGAATAAGACCTCAACTGTGCGAGCGGCATGCTGCCGCTCAAAGGCGGAAATGAGCTGCTCTTCACTTTCTAAAGCATAAACTCCCCCTATTCATGCTGAGCGAAACTCTTCCAGATTTTTGTTGTCCAATAGTTTTTGGAGTTTTAGCTCAAATGGGATTATATAAATGGATGCTTCCAATTCACCCTCAAAATCTTACCCTGGCAACAACGCCACCATTACACATCACGTAGATGATGAGATTCCGGGGAGTAACTCAAGAAAAGGGGCTTCGGCCAGCTTTTCATATCGAAGCTGTGAGCAAGCCATTCCAGAAAGCTTCATTAGCCGGGAAGCTTTAGATGTATTGAAAAACCATCTATCTAAAGACTGGGTCAAAGTTGCAGTTGCTCTTGATTTCACCCCAGGTCAAATACAATCAATTCAAGACAGGTTTATTGGATGCGATGAAAGCAAACATCTTGAATTAAGAGATACTGAGCCAGGTTATGTAAACTTAACAGAGAATCTGGTTGAGCTTGCTAAAGCGAGTGGTCATTCTTTTGATTCAATTATCCGAGCCATAAAAAATGTTATCGAAAGGAAAAGGTTTTTTGGTGCGACGGCATTCCTACTGCCGGATTTGCTTATTGAGGCTAATAGCATCCAATCAGACCCTCTTTCAGCTGGGTATTATGCATCGAGTGCAGAAAGATGGGAGTCTTATATATTCCTTACCTGGATAAAAAACCCGAAGTTCCCCGATGCCGACAGTTTACCAAACACGCCTGATCGACCAGTACAACAAAGAGCTATTGACTGGGCAAGATGCAACCACAACAAACTTGTTGTGCTCTGGTATAGCTCCACTCCGTTAAAATTCGGTGACGGGTGTGATATTCAGAGAATAAAAGACTATAGACAATCTATATATGAACTTGGCTTAAATAATCTTCTGGTGCTTGACGTAGATAATATCCAGTGGTCGTCCTGTATTGAACCGCTCATTCCTTTTGATCCATCGTTCACGTTTCAGGATTGCCTTCTACCGGGCAGGATCCAACTTTGGCCAAGTTTTAACCACATTTTAGACAACCTTAGGCTTTCACTTTTGAGTCAAGGATCTTCTGCAATTACTTCTGCTTCAGTTAGAAGCGCAATCAATTTAAAGCAGGAAGAAATACCAAGGCGTGGAGCATACTTTGATATAGATTATATTCCAATTATGTTTGAAACATATCAACACCCTTATAAACCACTATGTCGTGACGGTTCATTTGATATTATTCACTACGAACAGGGAGTGAAAAGAGTAAGAGGGCCTTATTTAATTGCTTGCAGTATGTTTGCTGCCTCAAATGAAAAAACGCCCATTCTTACAAATAAGTATTTGCGATCAGCGACTTGTGTTGCTTTGACTCAAATAGCAGAAGAGAAACCTTATTTATGCAGTACAACCCACACATTTCGAATGGACGATGTTCTTTATACACCATCCGGAGAAATGACTAAGTGGAATAGAGCGAATACGACTAAATCACGTGATACCTGTAATGAAAACTTCGCATTAATGGCACATAAACTAAAGCCACCAGAGTATTTAGCCACTTATCGGACTTCCCAGAAATCACACAGTGACCCTATGCTCCCGGAAAACTGATGGTAGCTCTGCCCTCCAAAAACCAGGGCTGGAATGAATAAGGGTACGCTGCAGCGCGGATTGACTTGTTGGACCTGCTATTTATAGAAACCCAGGTCTTTAGATAAACTCCTTAATAATCATGGAAACCATCAAACCAAACATCAGAAAAATAACCCATCGAGAGAGCTTTGCCTGCTTACTCTGGCTCATGGGTTTTCCAAATCGCTCCAATGCCACCACAAGAATAGCCAGAGTCACAAACAGCAATAACAGTATTTTCAGTAAGCTCATATTACTCCATAACGATGAACGTCTTTTCAGTTTGGGCCAGGGCAGAAGAGTACAAACACCCTGCCGCCTTTAAACAGCTTCCGCTTCCGGCTCTTTCTTTAGAACAACTGTCTCTGTCGGAAAGAACTTCTGGGCGTAAGCTTTCAGGAACCGACTCTTCTCAATGTCTGTATTACGCAACTGGTGCCCAAGAGTTTTCACCAGAAGTGCCAGTCGCGGGTTTTTGCAGCGTGCAGCGGTGAGCTTGTCAGTTAACTCAACACAGTGGTCACGCCATGACGTGTTGATGAAACGTTCTAACAGTACCAGACAAACCTCTTCACTCTCGGGCATCTTGCCGGTGGTCTTGCGATAACTGCTATACACCCGCTCTACCATCACCCTATCGCCTTCATCGGCAGGCAGTTGCAGAATACTCTTCACAACAGACTGATAAGCGGCATGGTCCGGCAGGCCTTCGAACAAGCTCCAGGCAGACTGTAGAATGGCTTTATCACCCGGATATTTCTTCAGCAGCTTCTGACATAAATCTATCGCCTTGAACAGCTGCATACTGTTCATATACGACTCGAGCTGTTTAGTGTCACGCTGATAAGGTGTTTCCTGCTCTTCCGGAGCTTCATCAGTGAGGGCGGTTTCTTCAATCTTCCAGCCTTTGAGTTTCATGGCATAAACCAGTGCAAAACCACTGATCAAACCACCGGCGTGAGCCCACTGGTTAACATTGTCACCACCAAACAGGCCATTCAGAATCTCCTTACCCAGCCAGAATGGCAGGATCATAATAGCGGGCGCAGTGAAGTTATTAAAATAGAATCCAAGGGTCATAAAGAAGCGAATGCGCTTCATGCCATAGACCGCCAGATAAGCCCCCATCAGCCCCGAAATCGCCCCTGAGGCGCCCACTCCAAAGCTGAAGCTGTCCCAGTCAATCAGCTGATAAAGCCCCGTCGCACCAAAGCCACTGACCAGATAAATACCCAGATAGTTTCGCCAGCCGAGAGAGGCTTCGAGACCAAAGCCGAAGATAAACAGGAACAGCATATTACCGAACAGGTGCCCAAAACCGCCGTGCAGGAACATCGACACAAAAGCATCTATAAACGAAGGGTCGCTGGGTTTATAGCCGTAACCCACATAGCTGATGGTATTGCGCTGCTCTTCCACAGCCTGCCGCTTGCTTTCCCATTCGCTGCCCTCAAAACCGGGGCGCTCCCTCAGGGCCTGTTCAAAGGAGAGGTCGTGGAGCAGGTTAACCATGACTGATTCATCATCTCCCTCTCTTAAGCTCTCCATCAAATCCGCTTTGAGATAAGGCTCGAAGCGAATATGACGCATATAGAGATCCCGTTCCTGCTGATAAAGACCACTCTCTTTATAAGCTTCGACGGTTTGATCTATACGATCATAGTCAGACAGTTGATAGAGGAAGAAGATCAGGCAGTTCGCCAGAATCAAAAGCAAAGTGACAACAGGTGGACGACGCCAGTTCGGTTTTTGCTCAACGGGAATAATCAGCATTGCATTCCATGCCTGCCTGATGGGCTGTTATTAGAATTTATTGAGAGATCAGGAACATGCAAACTATAAAGGAAGCGACAGGTGCCGAAAAGAGCGCCTGCCATTGAATTGCTGAATATTAAGATGACTTAAACAGGTTTACGCAGTACGCCATAAACAACCTGGTAGGTGGCAGGCAGCCCTTGTTCCTGCTGAAAAGGCTGATAACCCTGCTGCAGCGCTTTCAGGGTTTTACGACCAGCCAAACCCTTGCGTTCGTTCTCGACAACAGTATTCGCCCCCAGAGCTTTCATCTCCCGCAGCAGATGAATGACCGACGGGTAATACAGCACTTCGGCCTGCTGGCGCAGGGAGATAACTTCAAAACCGGAATTCTCAACCCGCCGCTTCTGGTACGGAAAGCCTTCGTATCTGTTCACATGACTTTGGTCGTCCACTGACGTCCAGGCAGTTTTCAATTCTTTCAAACTACCTGCTGCCAAAGTTGAGAATACGAAGCTCCCACCGGGCTTCAGAATGCTGTGCACCTGAGCCAACACTTCCGACAAGTTTTCACACCACTGCACAGCAAGACTGGAGAACACCAGATCAAATTCTCCAACAGTAAACGGCAGCTCTTCAATATCACCGTTAATCCATCGGCAGTTCGCCAGTTCAGAACGCCCACTGGCAAAACTCAGCATGCCTTCAGAGAGGTCCAGCCCTGTTAGAGCCGCCAGGGGATAACGTTGCCGGAGCGCTACTGTTTCCTGACCTGTTCCACAGCCCATATCCAGAATCTCGCCAGCCTGTTCAGGCAAACCTAAACGGGCACGGGCTGCCACACGCTTCTGTAGTGTCGCGGCAGCATCGTAAGTTGGAGCTGCACGGCCAAAGGTTTCAGCAATACGACGTTTATCGTTTTTTATGGGGACCGGAATATCTATTGATGCTGGGAGTACGACATCAGCAATCATATCAGCGCCCCTCGCTATCATGTTTCAGCATAGTGATAAGGGTTTGGGTGACAGTATCCTGATGATCCATAAAAATGCAGTGACTACCGGGCAGTAAGGTCACAGTGTGCTGAGGCAGCAGGCTTTGTAAGTCTTGGGCGATACCCGGCTTGGCGAGAGTGTCTCCCTCTGCCAACAGATGCACACCAGAACAGCTCACTTTCTGCCACTCGCTGCGTGCATCTTCCGCCAGACGATCCAGCAGTGCACGCCAGTTGGTTGTCTCCTGCTGTTCAACCGCCCACATAGCAGCGCTACGCAGGGCACGAACCTGTGTTTTACGGTTGTCGCTGCCATGGGCGCAGAGAGGAGCAAAGCCTTTAATTGTGGCCGGAAAGTCTTCCGCCACAGCATCAGCAAACTCCTGATAGGCATCCGGGTGCTTCCCTGCCTGCCAGTTTTCACCCGCTACAAAGCACGGCGTGCTGCCCATCGTTAATACGCCTGAAGCCAGTTCAGGATAACGAGCCGCAAAGCGGGCACAGAGGTTCCCACCGAGGGACCAGCCCGCCAGTACGGCTGGTTGATCACCAACCAAAACCTTTAAGGCTTCCAGCAATTCATCCCAGGATTCACCATCCGCATCGGCCAGGGACATAACCTTTATGGAACAGCCCTGCTGCTTAAGCGCATCGGCTAAACCGCCGAGAATATTGGCAGACATAGCCCAGCCTGAAACCAGAACTACCGAGCCCTTAACTACAGAATCCTCTGACACTCCATCTTTCATATTTTTTTCCTGCCCTGCCACTGTGGAGGGATTTAACCTGCCGTCAGCTCGGAAAGGGCCAACAACAGTTGATCAACCTGTTGCTCTGTATGAATAGCACTGAGAGTCACTCTCAAACGTGCTGTTCCCTGAGGTACTGTAGGGGGGCGAATCGCCGTCACCAGAATATTACGTTCTGCCAAACCTGCACTTAAAGCCATGGCCTTACCAGCATCACCGACTACTATCGGCTGAATCGGTGTCTGGGAATTCATCAACTCCAGCCCAAGCTCTTCTGCACCTTTACGGAAGCGCTGAATCAGCGCCTGCAGATGCTCACGACGCCACTCTTCTTCCTGTAAAAGGCGAAGACTCGTGAGTGTTGCTGCAGCAACCGCCGGTGGAATGGATGTGGTGTAGATATAGGTGCGGGCAAACTGAATCAGAGTTTCAATAAGATCGTCACTGCCAGCGACAAAAGCGCCGGAAGTGCCAAAGGCTTTACCGAGTGTGCCCATAAGCACTGGCAGTTCCTGCAGGTCTAAATCAAACAGGTCTGCCACCCCTCGACCACCCTGACCCACTGTGCCGAAACCGTGGGCATCATCCACCATCAGCCAGGCATCGTGTTTACGTGCTGTTGCTGCCAGTTCTTTCATGGGGGCGATATTGCCATCCATGCTGAACACGCCATCGGTCACCACCAGTTTACGATAAGCCTCACTGCGCTGAAGCTTCTGCTCCAGGCTGGCACAGTCGTTATGGAGGTAACGCTGAAAGCGTGCACCGGACAGCTGCCCCGCATCAAGCAGGGAGGCGTGATTCAGACGATCCTGAAACACACCGTCTTTCTTACCCAGCAAAGCACTGATTACACCAAGGTTGGCCATATAGCCGGTGGAGAAGAGCAACACTCTTGGCCGCCCGGTAAAAGCTGCCAGTTCTTCTTCCAGTTGATGATGGGCACGACTGTGACCAATCACCAGATGCGAAGCACCAGCACCAACACCATAGGTATTGGCAGCCTCCTGAAAGCTTTTGATAACTTCGGGATGATTAGCCAGCCCAAGGTAATCATTGTTACAAAAGGCCAGTACCGGTTTACCGTCCACCACCACCTCTGCACCCTGGGGTGATTCCAGAGTGCGACGGCTGCGGTAAAGGTTATCGTTACGGCGCTGCTGCAAATCCTCTTTCAGGTCGAAGGCTGAACTCATACAGCGGCATCAACAAACAGGCTTTCATCCTGCTTCTTCTGCACTTTATCCAACAAAGCGGCTTCCTGTTCGGCATCATCTTCTTTCACAACGCCGCGTTCAGGACGAATGCCCAGCTTGTCGAACAGCAGACGGTCTTTGTTCGCTGCGGGGTTTGGTGTGGTCAGCAGACATTCACCGTAGAAGATAGAGTTAGCGCCCGCCATAAAGGCAAGGGACTGCATCTGTTCGTTCATATCTTCACGCCCCGCAGACAGGCGAACGTGAGATTCGGGCATCATGATGCGTGCAACAGCAATGCAGCGGATGAACTCGAACGGTTCAAGGTCATCAACATTATCCAGCGGCGTGCCATCTACCTTTACCAGCATATTAATAGGCACACTTTCCGGGTGAACAGGCAGATTCGCCAGATTCGCCAGCAGCCCAGCGCGGTCACGGACACTTTCGCCCATACCCAGAATACCGCCACTACAAATCTTCATGCCGGAGTCGCGCACGTAAGACAGGGTTTCCAGACGGTCAGAGTAGGTACGCGTGGTGATAATGCTGTCGTAAAATTCTTTAGAAGTGTCGAGGTTATGGTTGTAGTAATCCAGACCCGCCTCAGCCAGCTCTGCGGTTTGCTCTGCAGTCAGCTTGCCAAGAGTCATGCAGGTTTCCAGACCTAACTCCTTAACGCCTTTCACCATTTCCAGCACGTAAGGGAAGTCTTTAACCGGCGGGTTCTTCCAGGCTGCGCCCATGCAGAAACGGGTCGCGCCTGTATCACGGGCCTGTTTGGCTTTTTCCAGAACCCGCTGAACTTCCATCAGCTTCTCTTTGGCCAGACCGGTATTGTACCGACCACTTTGTGGGCAGTATTTGCAGTCTTCCGGGCAGGCACCAGTCTTGATAGAGAGCAGTGTACTAACCTGCACCTCGTTTGGATCAAAGTGCTGACGGTGAATCGTCTGCGCCTGAAACATCAGGTCATTAAAAGGAAGGTTGAACAAAGCTTCAATTTCGTCAACGGTCCAGTCGTGGCGCTTGCTTGTCGGCATGGTCTGAGCGGTCATAGTAGGCATGAAATTATAGGGCTCGTCTTTCAGCTCTTTAGGCTGAATTCACTAGTAACATGCGGCACATAGTACCCGATGGCAAACCACAGTCAACCAAATAGAAGCCATAAAGTTTACAGCTGGTCATTATTTAGACAGTTAAGGATTGCATCCTGCCTTCTCTGCCACGAACCCGCAACCCCAGCACAAGCCTTATGCGACAACTGCCTCATTCACCTGCCCGTATCGGCGCAAAGCTGTGACAAATGCCGGGAACCTCTCAACCCTGCCTGTTTACAGCAATCTGACAACAGCGCCCTGCTCTGTAGCCGCTGCCAAAAGACTACACGCCCTTATCAGCACTGTATTGCTCCACTTCTCTACCAACCTCCCGTTTCGAATATGCTTCAGCGCATTAAATACAGCGGCCGCACCATCTACCTTCGACCATTGGCACAGCACCTGTTGCGCGCACTGGAGACACACTATGAGGATCAGTGGCCAGAAGCTTTAATTCCTGTACCTCTGCACTGGTGGAAACTACGAAAAAGAGGGTTTAATCAGGCGGGGGTGATTGCAGATATTATTGGAAAAAAAACAGGTATACCAGTTCTCCATCACGCTCTCAGCCGATCTGCTACAGGTAAAGACCAGCATGACCTGCCAGCCAGAGAGAGACGCACACACCTTCGGGGAGCCTTTGTGATAAAGCGCAGCTTTGACTGCAAACATATTGCCATCATTGATGATGTTATGACGACGGGAGCGACTGTGGAAGAGATATGCAGAGTACTACTTCGAGACTCACCGATCAGACAGGTTGATATCTGGTGTCTGGCCAGAACACCTTCCAGCCAGCAATAAAAACCTCAGAACAGGCAAAGCACCTGTTACACAGATGCTTTGCCAAGAGCATACAACTTAATCAGTCTTACAGATCGTCTTCTGAATCTGGCGAACGATGTTCACCCCTATGTTCCGGAGATGATTCACTTCCTGGCACAAACCTTACCCTTGCATTTGATGGGCTAGACGAAAAATCATTCGTATAGAACTTACCGCTTCCCTCTCTATCCTCCTGGCTGGGATGACTCTGTCCATCCTGATGGGCAAGTGATGTCGATGATCCTGCCCGTGCTAACCGTGGGCTAGATTTTGGGCTGGCGTTAGGGCTAGATTTTGGGCTTGCGTGCGGGCTATGACCTGGGCTTGCAGGCGGGCTATTCTCCGGGCTGGAATGTAAGCTTGCTGGTGGGGTTCCCTTTGAGCTTACTGAGCCAGCCATAGCCTGGCCTGAAGTCAATGGCTCGGCTGCAACTTTATCTGTGTCAGTTTTATGGCGTCTAACCGCCTTAACTGTCTTATTACCCCTCAACTTGGTGTACAGAGCTTTGGGGGCTCCCAGCACAGCCATAGAGCCCTTATAAAAATACTTCGGTAATGTCAGTACAGAGCTGGCTCCACGAACAGCAGTCCGGCCTCCAGCACGCAGTACGCGCCCGGTCACAGAGGGTTGTTTCTTTTGTAATAAACGTCCCTCGTTCATAATATAGAGGGCACCTACAGCGGTTCCCCCTACGACAAATGGGATTGGGTTCGCCACAACAAAAGCGGATGTTGTCATATAAACTGTATTACCCCAGCCCATAATGCTCCCGGTTATAGCTAACAACGTATCTTTAGTCGCCTCAAAAGCAGCTACTCCGCAAGCCGTTACACTCGGAGTGCCTGTCGCAGCTGCCACTCCTTCAGCCGCTGCTACAGGGCTTGCGGCCTGAACAACTGAAGACGCCTCAGAAACAACCTCTGCATCATTAGCCAAAGCAAGAAGAGGCAGAGCAGCTGCAATACCAGCTTTCAGATAACTCGTATCACCAGAACGGGAATAGGTGCGTGCACATCGCATCGTACCCCCACTGGATACGCTTTGATCACAGATAACTGATCCTGCTGCGGTATTTGAAGCATTACCATCAAGGTATTCAATCTCCACATTATCCATATACAACCATGGATTACCTGCCTGATTCACCACGGCGGGTGCAGAGTTACCGGAAGAGTCTTGCCCACTCACGACCAGAATGACTGAACTGAGAATGCAGGAAGCACCAGCTTCACAGTGAATACCTGAATCTCCATTGAGCTGCTCACTGCTAATGCCAATACGAGGCTTTACGCCCTGATCTTTGGTGGCCCCGAACAGAACAAATTTTACATTTTCAGGTACTGTCAGCGTAGTGGGAAGCTCCAGCACTGTGCCCTGATCGTCCGAGCCGATGATGGTGTATACCTCACCACTTTCGACTTTTTTCAACCTGTTCGCCAGACGCATCAAAGATGTGCGGTCATTCACAAACGTAATTTGTTTTTGAAAAGCTGATGTACCCTGCGAAAGATAAAACAGCTCCCCAGGATGAGCGGATAGAGTATCAACCATCGAATCTACATCTAACTGCTGTATCTCAGGGCTCTGCTGAGGGTTTACATGCTCTCCGGCTGTTTTGTGGATTAAGTCATTCATACCAGGTGCAGCAAGTGCTGGCCCTCTTATTCCTGAGCCAGACCCTGAGCTGGAACCCCCGTCCACAGCATCAAGGCTAAACCCGGGAATAATACCTGGATTTATCCCCTTTCCCTCAGAACCTCCACCATAACTCAGCTGGTGCATTAATAATGCTGCAGGCAATAGCCACCAGTACTTCAGTTTACGGAACATAGAACTACCCAGAATGTTTCATGAAAATATGAAAGGAAAGAAGAAAGCCATCTGATTGCTCAGTAACAGGGAAAGGCTTACAACCGTACAAAAAACACCCGTCATGTCTATGTACAAACACGTAATGTGTCAATTTTATACAGTGATTAAAACGTTCAATGACAACAACGCGCCCACTGAGAAAAATAAAAGTTAGCGACAAAATCTCGCAAGTTCATGGCTTTTTGGCCCACAATGGCGACAAATAAAAGACAAAACATTATTTTCTAGAAATCCTCTATTAGTTAGTCTAATTAACTAATAGAATCCCTCACCATGAAACTCGAACATGTTTTTGCTGCCCTAGACCGACAGATACACAAGTTCTATCGCTCGATGGAAAATGACAGCCCCGACAAAGCTCTCAGCTTTAGTGAATACGATTACCTGAAAACAATTCAGGAACTTGATAGACCACGTCTGTCATCTATTGCAGAGGCTATGCTGGTACAGAAACCTTCAGCGACAAATATGGTTCGCAGACTGGAAGGCAGAGAGTTGGTTAAACGCAGCCCCTGCCCGGAAGATGGCAGAGCAGTCTGTATCCTTCTAACAAATAAAGGACACAGCATACTGGCCTATGAAGAACAGCTTTACGCCAGCCTTGCCAACAGTGCCCGGAAGCAACTTTCAGCCGAAGAGTGCGACACGCTAAGTCATCTGTTAGAACGCCTTGCGCGATAAGTTTTTTATTTTGTCTTTATTTTTTATCTTTTAAATAGTTAGCCAGACTAACAGGTATCAAATCCGCATTAATTATGTCTACACAGTCAGACGTCACAAAAAAGGCCCTGGAGAAAGTGCACGACAACAGCCTTTCAAAAAGTATCCACAGTCAGCCCATCGGCAAACTGTTTTGGAAGTACACTATTCCTGCGGTAATGGGGATGGTGGTTAATGGCCTGTATACAACCATTGACGGCATTTTCATCGGGCAGGTTGTCGGTGCTAATGGCCTTGCAGCCATCAACATGGCCTGGCCCATAATCGGTGTTCTATTCGGTATCGGCATGATGGTCGGAACCGGCGCTTCATCCCTCTACTCCATCAGCCGTGGCTCAGGCGATCATGGCGGTGCACGACAGATTCTTGGCAATACCTTTATTCTGCTTCCACTGCTTAGTCTCTCAGTGGGCGTTTTGCTTTACCTGTTCCATGCTCAGTCGATGAGCCTTCAGGGAGCTACAGATTCTGTCCAGCATATGGGCAACGAGTATCTTCGCATTATGAGCTGGGGTGCTCTGCCTACCATCGCCGGTGCCGCCCTGCCAATGCTGATCCGTAATGATGACAGCCCTCAACTGGCCACCATTCTTATGGCATTAGGTGCTGTGTTGAATATTATTCTGGACTGGCTTTTTGTCGTGCACCTTGATCAAAAGGTTGCTGGTGCTGCATTTGCCACCATTATTGCCCAAACCGTCGTCATGGTGATTGGTGTGGGATATTTCTTCTCAGGCAGGGCGCAGTACCCACTCAACCTGCAGAGTTTAAAGCTCAGATGGACAGCTTCACTGAAAACCTTACAAACAGGTTTCCCGGGCCTGATCATGTTCCTCTACTTCAGCTTTGTGTTCATTATCCATAACCGGTTGTTTCTGGAGCATGGCGGTGTCGTAGCCGTCGCAGCTTTTGCCATTGTCGGTTATGTTCAGGCGTTCTATTACATGTTTTCGGAAGGCATTGCCCATGGTGTGCAGCCGCTGGTGAGCTACAACAAGGGCGCTGGCAATAACCGTAATATTCGTCAGGCTCTTGGGCTGGGGATGAAAACCGCTCTTGGGCTGGGAATTATCTCTCTGCTGGTTGTAAACCTGTTTGCTGACTCCATTGCCGGTGTGTTTATCAATAGTGACCCGCAGCTGATGGCATCAACAATAAATGGCTTCCGTCTGCATCTGTTTACTATGTTCCTCGATGGCATGATCGTTATTGCCGCGGCATATTTCCAGGCGTTGGCACTTGCACGACTGGCAACACTGATCTCTTTGGGAAATATGCTGGTACAGCTGCCTTTACTGTTCCTGTTGCCTGACTGGCTTGGCACAGATGGTGTCTGGTTATCCATGCCGCTATCCAATATATTCCTGGCTGCCATTGTTGGCGTACTGCTGATGCGTGACCTGCGCAACCGCCCGGACACAACACCCTGGGAAGAAACCGACGCTTTGAAGAAAGTGCCTGTTCCCATCAACAAGACGGTGGTTTGAGAACGCCCGCCAAGTAGCCCTGAAACTTTGTGAATACCCATGGCCAGCTTCCGACAATAGAACGCATCTGTTAGCGGAGCCTGCCATGGCCACCCTCATCCTTATGGAACCCTCTCCCCAGACACAGTTATCTATAGAGCCTGTAAAGACCCGCACCACTTCGGCATCACCGAATAATAACGTCAAAACCACAACCATATACTCTGCCAGCTATACCACACACATATAGGGATACAATGAGGAAATTCATACTGGCATTCTGTGGCTTGATGGTAGCCAGCACCGCATCTGCTTTTGATCTTGATCTGGGAATCAGTGAGCACAGCCTGGACATAGGTACATCTATCGAGTTAAGCAGCAATTCTAAAATGGGCGGCTCCTTCCTGTACCACGAAAAGAATGGGCGCATGGCAAACTGGGGCGTGTTTGCAACAGGTATAGCTGGTGGTTTCCATACTGCCTTTGGCGTTAAGGCCTTTGCTTTGGATCATAAAGATCTGGATTACGTCAGCTGGGGGTTTGCACCGGGTGCTTCTGTTGGCCTGGATCTCACCCGAAGCATGCGTGTAGAAGCTGAATACTTTTATGCTCCAAGCATTCTGACTTTTAACCGTGCCGAAAACGTAAACCAGTTTGACTCACGATTTGTATTATCACCGATGGCAAATGCTGACATATTCTTTGGATACCGCCGTATCGATTTCCGCACCAGGGACGATGGCCGGAATACAATTCATAATGGTGGCTACATCGGTATGAAGCTCAGTCTTTAAGTAATGCTTCAAACGGTCTTCCGTACATCCCTAAAATCATAAAAAACCGCTCTTGCGGTTGAAGTGTTTCAAGCACATGCAAAGCATCAAAGTAAAAACAGAAGACTAAATAGCCCAGAAACTTCGTGAACACCCGTGGCTGGCTCCCTACAATAGAGCACATCTGTTATCCGGAGCCTGCCATGACCACCCCACATCCTTATGAAACCCTCATTCCGGACACAGTCATCGACGCTGTTGAGTCACTCGGCAACCTGAGTGACGCCCGTATCCTGGCGCTGAACAGTTACGAAAACCGTGTGTATCAGGTGGGTATTGAGGAGGGTGTTCCGGTCATTGTGAAGTTCTACCGCCCCGACCGCTGGAGCCGTGAACAAATTCTGGAAGAGCATGCCTTTGCCCAGGAACTGGCAGATCTGGAAATATCTGTCATTCCTCCAACGATGGACGCTAACGGCACCACACTCCATGAGTTCAAAGGTTTTATGTTCAGCCTGTACGAACGCAAAGGCGGCCATGCTCCGGAGTTGGACAATATGGATCACCTGTTCAGCCTTGGTCAGCTGATGGGGCGCATTCATAACGCGGGGTCTACCCGTCCCTTTAACCACCGTACCGAAATCTCTCTTCAGCGTTACGCCAAAGACAGTGCAGCCTTTATCCTGGACAACGATATTATTCCCCAGAGCCTGCGCCCGGCTTATGAAACCCTGGCCCGTGATTTGATTGACCGTCTTGAAGTCATCGACCAGGCCAACAACCCGAAGAAGATCCGACTACACGGCGACTGTCATGTAGGCAATATTCTCTGGAGGGATGACAGCTTTCACTTTGTCGACTTTGACGACTGCATCAACGGCCCGGCTATTCAGGATTTATGGATGTTCCTCAACGGAGACCGTCAGTCCCGGATGGCACAACTGTCAGAACTGATAGACGGCTACAACGAGTTCCATGAATTCAATCCTGCAGAACTCAATCTGGTGGAATACCTGCGCACACTGCGACTGATGCATTACAGTGCCTGGCTGGCCCGTCGCTGGGGAGACCCTGCCTTTCCTATCGCCTTCCCCTGGTTTAGCAGTGAGCGTTACTGGGCGGATCATATTCTGGAGCTGCGGGAGCAGATGTCTGCTCTTGAGGAAGAGCCTTTGAAGCTGTTTTAAAAGTAAGGGGGATTACATCTTTGAGGCCTTAAAAGTTGAAGAATCCCGCGACTGCGGGTTCTGATATTTATGATTGGGTGCCATAAATTCACAGAAATCTGCCATAGCAGCTTTATAGCTATGATCAGAAGGGTCTTCCTTTTATGGTGAAAAGAAGATGGAATTAATGCTGGAGTTATTAGCCCGGATGTTTCATAAACATGCTTCCGCTCTCGCTTGTCCTTTGCCACCCAAAGAAAAATTTGGGCGGTTTATGAAACATACAGGTTAGAAAGGCATGGGTTATATGTCAGAGTCTCTATATAAAATTATCGAGCAATGTAAGAACATAGTTAACTGCCTAAAGGTAGTTCCTCCTGACGTTTTAATTAAATAATTTTTTCAGACTGTCGGTATTCACACCGGGAACGTGGAAGTTTATCAACAAGATGTACATGGCTACGATACAGGATGTTAGGCGGTAGAGACCAAAGGAGAATTAAAAACGGTACCTGCTATGTCTTATCAAAACTTTTTCAGGAGAAAAGCTCTTCCGCCCGTTATTGCTTCAACAAGGATGGCGTCTTCCTTCTATATGATGATAGAGATAAATACTTAAAAGAATTTTAGAGTAGTTGCCCCAACAGATTTATTGATCTTTATATTTCACAGCAAGGGCGCTGTTAAAAATAGCAACATAACCTGAATGTTATTCTGGATGGGGAAATAAATAGCAAAGGGTATGTCGAACTTCCCGATATTATGTATAGGTTGGCCAGATAGCCCCTGATTCCCATAACCTTTTGCTCTTTGATAACGGATATTTCAAAAAAGTTTACATTTAGTAAAGGTCACATGCATGAATAACCTCTATGAGCAAACCCACCGCCCTTCTTCGTCTCAGGGCGCTCATGCTAACACTCCTGGAGAGCAGTCACCATTAACACAAATGACTTACGATGGAATAACGCATAAAGGACACGCTGTTAAACTGCTGCCTGACAACCCGACTGAAGCCGAACTGCTCGATAATACAATGTGCTCTGTCTGTTATAAGGTTTATCTTTCAAGTTATAAAAGTGATTGCGGCGATGACCACCCCTTATGCACAAAGTGCTTTATAGGCGTCCGTAACCATAATTCTGAATTAAGCTGCCCATTATGTTCTCAAGAATTCCGTACTGTCGAACCAGTGACGAGGGTCTTCAAAAATATTGTCAGTAAGACCAGCGCACAGTGCCCAGACTGTAATCATAAGGATAGATTTGAAAATATGGATGGGCACATAGGAGCTCAACACCCTGAACGGGCGGGCGATCCTCCACCTGATATTCAGGCTGCAAGACCCTTAGTTGCTACTCAAAGAGACAGAACTGCAGAATCTGGTCGGGAGAGGCATATTTCAATAGATGATTTTCCTGACCGGCCTCGTACAGAAACAATCCAAACCGATCGAGGAGCTTCCTATTACGCTCCTCCACAATCTGGCACTATTTCCACGGGCAGAGGATTCACTAGGGTTACCGGAGGTCAGGAATCAACTGTTGTTACCAGAGACTCACGATCTGTCCGTGCTACCAGAGACTCACGATCTGTCCGTGTTACCGGAGGCTCAGGATCTATCATTGCTGCCGGAGGTTCAGGATCTACCATTGCTGCCAGAGGTTCAGGATCTATCATTCCTACCGAAAGTCATGTTATTCATTCTGATGTGGTTCAAGCGGCTGTTGCGCGGGTAGATAAAACCTTTGAGGCTGCAAATGTATGTGAAATTTCATTGTCAACCATATCCGGACACATAAGGGTTCTTCACGGGAACAGCAGAAATTATATAAGGATTCGCTCCTCAGCAGATTGTAATCTCGAGTTAGAAGACGGGAAAATTTCGTGTCGAACAGATAGCAGTTCTATAAAACTCAATTTTCCTCAGGGTAGGGGGGGGGAACTGCATTTAAAATCACATTCCGGTTCCATTATTGGACGTGTTTCGATTCCTGGGAGCATCCATTCCTGCTCTGGGAAAATGATAATCATAATGAACGATAAAAATATACGGGTTTCTGTCGATGGTTCCATCACGGGTCCCATTAGAAAGCCTTGGCGTTGGCCTTGGCGATCTGTTCCCACCCCCCGAACTCTCACGGTTTCATCGTGCCGTCTCAACCTCAGGGTTGATGTTGATGATTATAAAATTAGAATTATAACAGGTTCTGAGTCAGGTTTTGAATCCTCTTGAACCTTAGCAGTAACAGAAGAACCACCTGTTGCTCTGATAATGACCTGGTATTCTGAAAAATCTAAAGAGGCAGGGAATTAATATAGATGTTACCAACTTTGTTAGATAGAGATTTGTGAGTCCGTGTTTAAATGAAATAAGTGGAAGAGTAACTTTCAAATAATAGGCTTCATGCGTGGCTTTAGTAATAAGGAAATTGCGAATACCCAGTAGGTTCAGGGTGTTAATGTGGATAATAGTCTTGTCAATCGAGGAAGAGCCTTTGAAGCTTTTTTAAAGGTGTCCCAACAGATTTATTGATCTGTATATTTCACAGCAGGGGAGCTGTTAAAAAAATAGCAACATAACCTGAATGTTATTCTGGATTGGGAAATAAATAGCAAAGGGTATGTCGAACTTCCCGATATTATGTATGGGTTGGCCAGATAGTCCCTGATTCCCATAACCTTTTGCTCTTTGATAACGGATATTTCAAAAAAGTTTACATTTAGTAAAGGTCACATGCATGAATAACCTCTATGAGCAAACCCACCGCCCTTCTTTGTCTCAGGGCGCTCATGCTAACACTCCTGGAGAGCAGTCACCATTAACACAAATGACTTACGATGGAATAACGCATAAAGGACACGCTGTTAAACTGCTGCCTGACAACCCGACTGAAGCCGAACTGCTCGATAATACAATGTGCTCTGTCTGTTATAAGGTTTATCTTTCAAGTTATAAAAGTGATTGCGGCGATGACCACCCCTTATGCACAAAGTGCTTTATAGGCGTCCGTAACCATAATTCTGAATTAAGCTGCCCATTATGTTCTCAAGAATTCCGTACTGTCGAACCAGTGACGAGGGTCTTCAAAAATATTGTCAGTAAGACCAGCGCACAGTGCCCAGACTGTAATCATAAGGATAGATTTGAAAATATGGATGGGCACATAGGAGCTCAACACCCTGAACGGGCGGGCGATCCTCCACCTGATATTCAGGCTGCAAGACCCTTAGTTGCTACTCAAAGAGACAGAACTGCAGAATCTGGTCGGGAGAGGCATATTTCAATAGATGATTTTCCTGACCGGCCTCGTACAGAAACAATCCAAACCGATCGAGGAGCTTCCTATTACGCTCCTCCACAATCTGGCACTATTTCCACGGGCAGAGGATTCACTAGGGTTACCGGAGGTCAGGAATCAACTGTTGTTACCAGAGACTCACGATCTGTCCGAGCTACCAGAGACTCACGATCTGTCCGTGTTACCGGAGGCTCAGGATCTATCATTGCTGCCGGAGGTTCAGGATCTACCATTGCTGCCAGAGGTTCAGGATCTATCATTCCTACCGAAAGTCATGTTATTCATTCTGATGTGGTTCAAGCGGCTGTTGCGCGGGTAGATAAAACCTTTGAGGCTGCAAATGTATGTGAAATTTCATTGTCAACCATATCCGGACACATAAGGGTTCTTCACGGGATCAGCAGAAATTATATAAGGATTCGCTCCTCAGCAGATTGTAATCTCGAGTTAGAAGGCGGGAAAATTTCGTGTCGAACAGATAGCAGTTCTATAACACTCAATCTTCCTCAGGGTAGGGGGGGGGAACTGCATTTAAAATCACATTCCGGTTCCATTTTTGGAACTGTTTCGACTCCTGGGAGCATCCATTCCTGCTCTGGGAAAATGAGAATCATAATGTACGATAAAAATATACGGGTTTCTGTCGATGGTTCCATCACGGGTCCCATTAGAAAGCCTTGGCGTTGGCCTTGGCGATCTGTTCCCACCCCCCGAACTCTCACGGTTTCATCGTGCCGTTTCAACCTCAGGGTTGATGTTGATGATTATGATATTAGAATTAAAACAGGTTCTGAGTCAGGTTTTGAATCCTCTTGAACCTTAGCAGTAACAGAAGAACCACCTGTTGCTCTGATAATGACCTGGTATTCTGAAAAATCTAAAGAGGCAGGGAATTAATATAGATGTTAACAACTTTGTTAGAGAGAGATTTGTGAAACCATGTTTAAATGAAATAAGTGGAAGAGTAACTTTCAAACAATAGGCTTCATACGTGGCTTTAGTAATAAGGAAATTGCGAATACCCAGTAGGTTCAGGGTGTTAATGTGGATAATAGTCCTGTCAATCGAGGAAGAGCCTTTGAAGCTTTTTAAAAGGTGTCCCAACAGATTTATTGATCTGTATATTTCACAGCAGGGGAGCTGTTAAAAATAGCAACATAACCTGAATGTTATTCTGGATGGGGAAATAAATAGCAAAGGGTATGTCGAACTTCCCGATATTATGTATAGGTTGGCCAGATAGCCTCTGCTTCCCATAATCTTTTGCTTTTTGATAATGGATATTTAAAAAACTTACATTTAATAAAGGTCTCATGCATGAACAACTTCTCTAAGCAAACCCTCCACCCTTCTTCGTCTCAGGGCGCTCAGGCTAACACTCCTGGAGAGCCGTCACCATCAACACAAAATACTTACGATGGAATAACGCATAAAGGATATGCTGTTAAACTTCTGCCTGACAACCCGACTGAAGCCAATCTGCTCGATAATGCAATGTGCTCTATCTGTTTTCAGGTTTATCTGTCTAGTCATAAAACTGATTGCGGCAATGACCACCCCTTATGCACAAAGTGCTTTATAAGCGTCCGTAACCATAATTCTGAATTAAGCTGTCCAGTATGTTCTAAAGAATTCCGTACTGTCGAACCTGTGACGAGGACCATCAAATGTATTGTCAGTAATACCAACGCACAGTGCCCAGACTGTAATCATAAGGATAGATTTGAAAATATGGATGGGCACATAGGAGCTCAACACCCTGAACGGGCGGGCGATCCTCCACCTGATATTCAGGCTGCAAGACCCTTCGTTGCTACTCAAAGAGACAGAACTGCAGAATCTGGTCGGGAGAGGCATATTTCAATAGATGATTTTCCTGACCGGCCTCGTACAGAAACAATCCAAACCGATCGAGGAGCTTCCTATTACGCTCCTCCACAATCTGGCACTATTTCCACGGGCAGAGGATTCACTAGGGTTACCGGAGGTCAGGAATCAACTGTTGTTACCAGAGACTCACGATCTGTCCGTATTACCGGAGGCCCTGGATCTATCAGTATTGCCGGAGGCTCAGGATCTATCATTGTTGCCGGAGGTTCAGGATCTATCATTGCTGCCGGAGGTTCAGGATCTATCATTGCTGCCGTTTCAGGATCTATCATTTCTACCGGAAGTCATGTTATTCATCATGGTGTGGTTCAAGCGGATGTTGCGCTGGTAGAGAAAACCTTTGATGCTGAAAACGTATGTAGTATTAGATTATCAACCACATCCGGAAAAATAAAAATTCTTGAACACGACGACAGTAGCCTTATAAAGATTTCCTCCTCAGCAGATTGTAACCCCCGGTTAGAAAGAAGGACGATTTCGGGTGAAACAATAAGCAGTGCTATAACACTCTCTCTTCCTCGGGGTAGGGGGGGGCAACTGAATTTACAATCAATTTCCGGTTCCATTTCAGGAACTGTTTCGATTCCTGGGCGAATCCTTTCCACTTCTGGCAGAATACAAATCGTAATGACCGATAAAAACATACGGGTGACTACCAACAGTTCCAACATGGGTTCCAATAGAAATGCTTTGTCATCTGTTCCCACCCCCCGGGGAACTCTCAGGGTTTCTTCGGTTAGTGGCAATATTAAAATCACAGCAGGTTTCTGATCGGAATCACTTTTTTAAATCCTCTTGAACCTTAGCAGTAACAGAAGAACCACCTGTTGCTCTGATAATGACCTGGTATTCTGAAAAATCTAAAGAGGCAGGGAATTAATATAGATGTTAACAACTTTGTTAGAGTGAGATTTGTGAAGCCATGTTTAAATGAAATAAGTGGAAGATTAACTTACAAACAATAGGCTTCATGCATGGCTTTAGTAATAAGGAAATTGCGACTACCCAGTAGGTTCATGGTGTTAATGTGGATAATAGTCCTGCCCATCAAGGAAGCGCCTTTGAGGCTTTTTTAAAGGTGAGAGCGATTACTTCTTTGATGCCTTAAAAGCGAAAGAATCCCGCGCCTGCTGATTCTGATGCTTATGGTTCAACGCCATAAACTCACAGAAATCTGCCAGAGCGGCTTTATAGTTTTGGTCGGAAGGGTCTTTCTTATAGTTATCCAGTGACGCCTTAAAGTTGGTTGTGAAGTCTTCATCACCAATTCGCTCCAGTTTTGTATCGAGTTCCATGGCGATGTTTTTATCCGGGTTGACCATATTCTTCAGTGCCATTTTTATCTGGGGCTGGTTGTTATGGACAAACTGGTCCCAGTAGTCGCCTCCGGCCTTATCACTTTGCCCTGCACTGCGTATCGACTGCTCATCGCCACTGGCTTTCCCGCCATCAACCCAGCCGTTATAACGGGTGAAGAAATACGTCAGGGTATTGTTGCCCACATACTCCTTCAGGTTTGTGCGCTCATGCATCGCACCTTCTGCTTTCACCTTTACATCACCCCAGGGTGCTGCAACCACGGGAATTTCCGGAGTTGAACCACCAATACCTTTTTCACCACTAAAGCGCAGGTACTGCAGGCAGTAACCTTTCTCACCTTTTATAAAGTGACACTCCAACTGCCCGGCCGTATCCAGACCAAAGGCCAGGTCTGTGGGCAGTGAGCTTGCAAAGGTCTTACTGACACCGCCTATAGCATTGGGCAATCCGGATTGAATCGACCCCAGCACACTCTGCATATTGGCACCGGCATCCAGCCGTACAGTCAGGTTCAGGTAGTCACCATCCATGTCTTCATTGAAGTGCCCTTCAAGGTGTTCGGTTCGCACAGCGGCAGAAAGCATTAATGGTGTATAAGGTACTTTAAGTTTCAGCTCGCCGACCTTGTTTGACTGGGTGGCGGTATTGGATGTCTGGACCGATAAACGACTTTTCACCTGTTTGTCGGTCAGGTGCAGCTGTGGCATCCGGTAATCAGCTTCCATACGACTGAACATTCTTCCGGCTTCTTTATCCTGCACCGACGGAGGAAGCCCACTGGAGAAGCTGCTGCTATATACCCGGGACAACTCAGCATGAGTGGCACTTACCGCTCGTAGGAACTCGCCCCGACCGTTACTGCCACGGGCTTTCTCCATACGATGTTTCAGCTCCCCCAAATCACTATGAAACTCCTGGGCACTGTCGGTTTTGCTGTCGTAACGATTCACTACCGCGCCGTAATGATCATATTCCGCATACAGAGCAGCGATACCTTCACGCAAACCGCCCCGAACATGTTCAATCATGCCTTCAAGGGTTTTGGCTCTTTCCGGGTTATCTGTCAGACAGGCCTGATGCTCGGTTTTCAAATTATTAATAAGCCGTGCTGTTGATTGCAGCCACTGTCGCCCTTCACCAGCGGCCAGGTCTTTACCCTGTACATGAACGGCGAAGTATTTGTCCGGTTCCTGAGCTAACAACTCAGGGTTGGTATGGAAGGCATCCTGCAAAGCCACGTGACGGCGAAATTCTGTTTTCGTATTGGAAAGAGTGAAGCGACCAGCCAGCATATCGTCCAGAGCAGAGAGCTGAACCCAGCCTTCTGCGCTCTTTTCACTAATCGCCATATAGTCGGAACGCCTGCGGTCTTCTGTCACAAGTCTTGCGCCGGGTTCCAGTATGCCTTTGGCAATCAGCTTTTGTTGGAGCTGGTCACGGTTGGCAACGGTCTGAGCATGAGTGGCATCGGACTGGCGCGCTTTAAAAATACCCTTGGCATTCCTGGGTGACTTAATGGCTTTGCCCAGCAACATCGGGAGAATATCGTTGGCGTGGTAATCGACAAAATCATCAAGATTCTCAAACAATCGGCCTTTGCTCGCCGTTAATGCTCCGCCGATATCAGCCCGCACTATATGACCTTCACCCAACACCAGATCAATGCTGCCGGTCACTGAACTTCGGTCAATCAAACGACCATCGTCGCGTGCAGAAACATCAAAGGTGTAACGCACACCGACATTGACTCCAATCAGATGAGCTGCTGCCACACCCAGTTCAAAACCGAGCACAATGTCCGTTTTACTGCCGCCTTTTTCCAAACCTGAAAGCTGTTTGCTTAACGCCTGTTTGAACTCTTCCCGCGCCTGAGTCTGCAACTGATCTTTCACCTGTAGCTGCAAACCTTCCAGCAACTCCTTGTCGGGCAGGGAAGGGTAATCTTTCAGGAGAGTATTCAGTGACTGGCTAACGGCCACCAGCTGTTCTGCAGAAGTTTCTTTCTCGCCTGCTGCTTTCAGGCTTGCGACTGCATCGCCATAAAAGCCAGCACCGACCTTATCCCCCAGAGCCTCACTTTGTTTGGATAACGTGTTTATGGTTTTGCTCACCAGTGACGTCAGCTGTTCAGACGATTGGGTATCTATACGATCACCCAGCAGGGAATCTGCCCGCCAGGCCAGCGTGTGATCGGGCACTCCTTTAGTGACCTGCTGCTCCAGTACATAAGCGGCATCACAGAGCTGCTCAATACTTCCCTGAGAAAGTGGCTCACCAGAAGCCAGCTTTTCACGTATCCAGGGAGTATCCAGAAGAGCACCCAGAGCACGACCGTCACTACTCTCAAGATGGCTGTTTATTCGTTCCGATAAACCGGCTTTTTGCTGTTCACTGGCAGAGCTGCTGGCAATCAGTTTGGTGACAGCCGACTGCACCGAAACCTTTCTCTCTGACAGGGTTTTGCCAGATGGGCCGGAAAGACTGGCATCCCCCGTTGTGAGTGACGGGGAATCGACATTGGTTTTCGCAACACGACGACCGGCTAACTCCCCTTCATTTTGCAGGGGAGTACTTTGAACAGGACGGTTAAGCCCCGTATTTTGAACACTCTGCGGCCCGTTAACGCTCGGCATAGCCCTTAAAATGTGTCCATGGCCAATAGCCCTTTGCAGATGACGCTGGTTCCATATGTGGAAAAAATGCTGGTTTAGACGTTCATCAACGTGAGTCCCACTACACTTAGATGATCGGCTGTTACTCCAAATAATCACGCGACAAGGATGTCCGTTTTCATGCGTCTCTTTCTTCATGGCCTGCTGGCCGCTTTGGTATTTACCCTTCTCCCCAATATCAGTCTGGCTGCCGACCCCCTGTCGAGCTCTGCACCTGTGCGTCTGCCAACCCAGGAATCTATTTCCAAGGCATTGAAGCAGATCAAGCCTGCAGAAAACAAGACCACCGAAAATGACAAAGAAACCCGTCTCGCCGAGATCTACCAGAAAACCCTGACCTATATAAAACTGGCCAATTCCGAGCAGGATCAGGTGAAGTCTCTACAGAAGCAGATTAACAACGCCCCCGAGGTGCTGGCAGAACAGCAGCGTGAGCTGGAATCCCTGCAGCTGCCTTCTGACACCGAGCTGCTCGAAAGGTATCGTCATCAGCCTGTCGATGAATTGAGAAAACGCCTCGATGCCCGACTGGAAAAGATCACCGAACTCAACAACCAACTGACCCTGACCACCAACCTGATTACTCTGGGTCGTGCTCTTCCTGAAAAAAACCAGTCCACCATCAGCAAGAACCAGGAACGTCTTAAAGACATCACCGTCGAACAGAATCGTCTGGAAGCCGAAACAACATCTACAGACATTCGTGAGCAGAGCAGAGCCCTGCTGCAGGCCGAGGCCAGCGCATTGCAGCAACAGGACTCTCGTCTAAGCCTTGAGATTCGCAGCAGTAATGTTTTGCTGGATCTGGAGTCAATGAAACAGCGACTGGTCACCCAACGGCTGCTATTGCTTGAGCAGGAAGTTCTGTCCCTGCAAACCATTATTAATTTCAAACGCCGTGCAGCCAGTGAACAGGCTGTAGCGACCGCTTCCCGTCTGAACCGTTCAACCGAAGGTAAAGCTGTTCTTCAGGCTCAGGCTGCGATCAATATGGAGCTCAGTCAGCAACTGCTGGCGATCTCTGACCGCATGAGCATGATCAGTGCCAAAAGCACCCAAACACGTAACCAGCTCAGTAGCCTGAGCAATATCTCTCAGACAGTACGTCAGCAGTCAGCACTGTTAGGTGAGAACCGGGTACTGGCAGGCATGTTGCGTGAAAACCTGATGAGCCTGCCTAACATCACCATCGACCAGAGCATTGGCGACGTCATCACGCAAGCTCGCCTGCAGAAATTCCAGTACGACCAGAAGCGCCAGCACCTCACCAGCCCGGAAACCCGGGTGCAGGAACTGATCACCGGGTATCAGGGCAAAAAGGCCATTAGTGCCAAGGACTCTACCGAGCTATTAAGGTTGATGCGCAACCGCCAGAAGCTGCTGGAAGACCTGTCCGAAGAGGTAGGTGCACTGTTGAGCGCCGCCACCAGCCTGAACCTGGATCAGCAGAGCCTCAACACCCAGAGCCACGAGCTCTCCAAGACTCTGGAAGAACGGCTGTTCTGGACCGCCAGTAACCAGCCCCTGGGGTTGGACTGGTTTATTCATCTGCCAGAAGGCATATGGCATCAGATCACAATTATCCCCTGGAACGGCATGCTGTTTGCACTGGTTGATGCGCTGGAGAACAACTGGCCTTCAGCGCTTGTGATTCTTGCCCTGTCTCTTTTCCTTCATGCGCGCCGCCGAACGTTTATGGCCTATCAACGCACCCTGACCCGCAAGATGGGTAATGTGCGCCACGACACACTATCCCTTACGCCTCTGGCTATCTTCCTTAGTCTGCTTCAGGTGATGCCGCTACCTGTGCTGATGGGCTCTGTAGGCCTGGCGCTCAGCAACGCCCAGGGCCACCCGGCCGGTGTTACAAATCTCGGTGGAGCTTTTATTGTTACGGCCTTTGCCTGGACTCTGCTCTCGTTGGCCATACAGATTCACCGCCCCCACAATATTGCCGTCACTCATTTTCGCTGGCCACCGATGCAGTGTCGGGAGATACAACGCCTGCTGATTCGTCTGCGTTCGATTATGGTTCCGTTACTGTTGACTGTGAGTCTTGCCAAGGATCAGCCCACAGATTTGAATCAGGATATTCTCGGTATGATCCTGCTGATGGTGGGCTCTCTGTTGCAGGGGTGGATTCTCTACAAACTGATGCGAACTGCCAGCAGCCTGTTTAATTCCAGCTTCCTGCATGTGCTGCTGACTCTGACACTGGTGAGTATTGCCATTGCCCAACTATTCCTCACTGCGGCAGGTTACTACTACAGCACTCTGCAGCTGCAATTCCAGCTGGCAGGAACACTTTATATGGTTGGAGCAGCCGTACTGCTGCAGGCTCTGGTGATACGAAGCCTCAATGTTGCCGAGCGTAGACTGGCCTTTACCCGGGCAATGAAAAAGAGAGCGGCAAGCATTGATGGTGAAAGCATCGAAGAGCCAAACCTCGACCTTGCCACGGTGAACCAGCAGTCTCTGCGATTACTAAACGCTCTTATGATTGTCGGGCTGTTTATTGGCCTCTACTGGTTCTGGCGCGAAATCTTTGGTCTGCTGAATGTGCTGGATAATGTAACTCTCTGGGAATTCGCTTCTGACATAGAGGGAGGCTCACCGTTTATTGTTCGCCTTAGCGACCTTATGCTCAGCGTTGTGACTCTCATCACCAGCTTCATTCTCGCCCGTAACCTGCCCGGTTTGCTGGAAGTCACACTGCTCTCCCGACTGAAACTGCGGGCGGGCAGCAGTTATGCCATGACAACCCTGCTCAGTTACACCATTACCTGTGTCGGTACGGTAATGGCTCTGGGCCTGCTCGGTGCCAGCTGGGCAAAGCTTCAATGGCTGGTTGCTGCTCTGGGTATAGGTATCGGTATTGGTCTGCAGGAGATAGTGGCTAACTTTGTGGCGGGACTGATTATTCTGTTCGAACGCCCCATACGTATTGGCGACACCATCACCATTGGCGAGGTGAACGGGGAAATTTCCCGTATCCGCATACGTTCCACCACAGTGCTCGACTGGGATAACAAGGAAATCATTATCCCCAACAAATTATTGATGGGTGAAAAACTGATTAACTGGTCGCTCAGTAACTCTGTGGTCAGAATTATCCTTCCTTTTCAGGTCGCTCACGATACCGACCCCAAACTGGTTCACAAGCTGCTACATCAAGTGGCCCAGGAGCATGAGAAGGTCGTCGATCAGCCGGAAACACTGGTGTTATTTTTGGAGTATGGCAACAGCGCACTCATGTTCGAGCTGCGTACGCACGTTACCCATGTTTACGATCGCCTGCCTGTTCAGGGGGAATTAAATCATCGGGCTCAGGAACTATTCCGGGAACACGGGGTCACTATCGCGTACCCCAAGCAAGATCTTTTCTTGCATCGACCTGGAAATGACCATGGCCAAAGAGACGACAACAGCGGCTCCAACAACAGCCCGAACACCCACTAAACCTTGCTCCCAGGGTGGCGATCAGTTGCTGCCCCTTCACTCCTGCATTCGTATATTCCGCCAGCGCGTCGAAGGTGATGATGCCTGGATCTGCGGCATTTTGATGGATGCCAGCCGAGACCTGCTTCTTCTGCAAACCGTCAGTAACCAGATCCACCTTAATGGTTACCAGATTATCCGCCGCCGGGACATCAGCCATATTGAGCGACCGGCCCCCCAGCATGAGTTTATTAACAAAGCACTCAAACTGCGCGGACAAACACCCAGACACCCTGGCGCCCTGAACCTTGAAAGCATGTCGAAAGCCTTGAAATCCTCCACCAGGCTCTCTCCCCTGGTGACCATTCACCAGGAAATCACCGACCCTTCCGTATGCTGGATTGGCCGCATCCATCGTATTAATGATGATCTACTGACTCTGCAATCAATGACGCCAGAAGCTCAGCTTGAGTCATTTCAGGATGAGTACGATGTAGAGAACATCACCCGCATAGAGTTCGGCGGCGCCTATGAAGATGCCTTGTGGCAGGTTTATAAGGCGTCCTAGGACAGATTATTGTTAACAGAGTCAGTACTATTGTCTTTCCTAACGAGGAAAGCACCATGCAGCCAGTCTTCCCAGCAATAACGAATAGCTATGCCGATCTGGGCACAGGGTTTTCATCCCCAGTCCAGCCTCAGCCACTGGAGAACCCTGAGCTGGTCAGCAGCAACCAGGATGTTCTCAAGCTGCTCTCTCTGGATAAGCTTTCACAGAAAGACCTCACAGAGCTGACCAATGGCCAGACACTGCCGGGGGACAACACACCTGTTGCGATGGTGTACGCCGGCCATCAGTTCGGCAGTTGGGTGCCTCGTTTGGGTGATGGCCGTGCGTTGCTTCTGGGAGAGATTCAGGGAACCGACGGCAAACTCTACGACCTGCAACTGAAAGGTGCGGGTTTAACGCCCTACTCACGCAATGGCGATGGCCGTGCAGTGCTGCGTTCCACCATTCGCGAATACCTCTGCAGTGAGGCCCTTCATCACCTTGGCATTCCCACCAGCCGTTCCTTGTCGATGATTCACAGCACGACACCTGTCTATCGTGAAAAAACAGAAACCGGTGCTGCAATGATTCGTGTGGCAGAAAGCCATGTACGCTTTGGTACGTTTGAATACTTTA
The DNA here is from genome assembly GCA_965221135.1 of Sansalvadorimonas sp. GTDB lineage: Bacteria > Pseudomonadota > Gammaproteobacteria > Pseudomonadales > Endozoicomonadaceae > Sansalvadorimonas. The sequence goes on along the minus strand of CBDCRZ010000100.1, from coordinate 230,100 downwards.
GTTATTCAGGCCAGACGGAAGCTCTGCAAACCCTTGCGGATTATGTGATCAGCCGTCACTTTCCTGAATGGGTCAACGAGAAGGACCGTATTGAACGACTGCTGTCTGAAACTGTAAAGCGCACCGCGCAAATGGTGGCTCACTGGCAGGCTGTGGGATGGTGTCATGGAGTCATGAACACCGACAATATGTCTATTCTCGGCCAGACCATCGACTATGGACCCTTTGGTTTTCTGGATGCTTTTAACCCAGCGCATATCTGTAACCATTCCGACTGGCAGGGCCGTTACGCTTTCAACAAACAACCCAGCATTGGTCACTGGAACTGCGCAGCTCTTGCTCAGGCTTTATTACCGTTACTCAATGGCGGAAAGGAGCAGGCTGAAGCGATTATTGGACAATACCCTGATGCCTTTGCCAGTCACTACTCTGATCTGCTGCGCGCCAGGTTTGGCTTTGTCACCAAAGAAGAAGGCGACAGCGAACTGATTGATGAACTCTTCACCCTGATGGCCAGAGAACAGACCGACTACACCCGGTTCTTCCGTTCACTGCTTGAAGAAAACCCACAGGATCATTTTATCGACAGGGAGTCATTCCAAATCTGGCAAACAAAGTACCAGCAGAGACTGTCACGGGAAGGGCGACCGGAGGCTGAGGTAAAGGCTGACATTAATAAAGCGAATCCCAAATACATACTGCGCAACCATCTTCTGCAGATTGCGATAGATAAAGCCGAGGCTGGGGATTACAGTGAAGTGAACCGTCTTCTGGAAGTGATGCGCAAACCGTTCGATGAACAGCCAGAACATGAAAGCTATGCGGCACTGCCACCCAGCTGGGCGGGCGAACTGGAAATCAGTTGTTCGTCCTGATTGAAACAATGAGCTGTGCAGGTTGAGGGAACATCGCCCTTCCAGTCATCGGTAATAGAGTTTCCAGCATTGAAAGTCACACACTTTTTTTATCAATGCTCTTGGGTTTTCTGTATTCATTCGTGGGGACTTTACACATGATGAATTTTTTAAAAGCCTCTGAATCGTTGGTGATATTCCAGTAGGCGCCGCCAGAATGATAACCTTTTGGCTTTTCAAATGACTCAGATGCTGTGAGATTAGAACGTACTCTACTGACCATGGTCATTTCATGTTTAGTCTCTTTAAAGTAATTAAAGTTATTAACTATCCAGTAACGTATATCTGCAAACTTGGCACGCCTGTCTCTCATGCTGCAGATGGCACAGGTTATCAGCCCCGAAATTGTCAGCTGCGGCCTTTCTGAGTTTGAATTATTAGTGACTGCCTTAAAGGTTTCAAGAACTTCCTTGTTCGGAGCAACAAGATTAATATTAATAAAATCCCCGCTCGGGCTAAACTCCACCTTGATTTCACCTTGTGGAGTAGCGCTACATAAAGATCCCTGAACAGGCTCAGGGGAGGTAACAGCTTCTGAAATATCTGATTGAAGTATACATTTTGGTTTATAAATCCCAACAACACTTCTCCTCATGAATACTATTCTGAAATCATCTTTATCCATGCTAGTTGTCCAGACAGCCAACTTAGAAGCACCATCTTCTATTCGGTGAAAAATTTTATGGGTAAAGAGTTTATCAAGTATGATTGTGTTGATTCTTTTTAAATCTTTTTGTTTTTTATAAAAATTAAAATTTTCAATTATCCATGATTGTATTTCTTGGGAATTAGCACGTTTGTTTTCCATGCTGTTAATAGCGCAAACTATCAGGCCAGTATATATGAAACTCGGCTTTTTTGATGTGGAATTATTGGTAATCCTCGTACAACTTACAGCGATCTGCCCGTCCTGAGTAACAAGATTGATATTGACTCTTTCCTTATCATCACTAAATTTCACCGTGATAATATTTTGAGACGCTGGATTAAAGGCGGATTCAACTGCAGCGGCTTCTAGTGCTGGGGGAAGAGTGAGTGTGTCTGGCTGATTGTGCAGCACTGATGTCTGAGAGGAGGGTGCCTGAGAGGAGGGTGCCTGAGAGGAGGGTGCCTGAGAGGAGGGTGCCTGAGAGGAGGGTGCCGCAGAACTTCCTGAGTCGTGCGGGTGTGGAGTACACGAGTATTCCGAAAGCGGTCTTGAGGAGGCAACCGAATCTCCTGCCTCTAGAGTAGATGCGGTAGAAGGATGCTGTAATGAATCCTCAGCCACCACATCATACTGTTGGTATGCCCCAGTGCCTGACAGGGGTGACACAAGGGACAGCTCAGGAAATAGCTCAGGGCAAGTTTCAGCTAATATGTCATCATTCCAGGCAGGGGGGCTATAGTCCCCCGTCACGGGAGAGTTTAAGCTGGAAGTGGGATTGTACATTTTGCCCCCTGTGGCTCTATAAAATACCTGAGTACATAGGGTTCATTTATGCCTGAGAGTTCCCATGCCCCCCCATGAAGACAGTATTGCTGTTTATCTTGTTGGGAACCCACAGACAGGCCGTGGATGATGAACTGGAAATAATTTACACCTTTTGATTGAAACAATATAACCAGAAATGGGAGGAGAACTGCTTGTTCTCTGAGGGTCATCGTCACAGGGATTTTTAGTATTGGACGGTGCTGTTCTATTTTTGTATTTAATCGCAAAACTTCTATCTCTAGTGAATTCTTCGAAAGCATCTTCATCATTGGTGAGTGTCCAGTAGACCTCGCCAAATTGAGTATCTCTTTGGCTTTCAAAAAGCTTGTTTCTTGATACATGGTAGCGTAAGCGACTGTACACTCTCTTGTTATTCTCAGGTTCTTTAAAGTAGTTAAAATTATCAACTACCCAGGAACGTATTTCTCTTAATGAGGCACGCCTGTTTACCATGCTGCAGATGGCACAGATTATCAGTCCAGGAACGGTCAAATCTGGTTTCTCTAATATTAAATTGTTAGTGTCCGCCTGAAAGGTTTTAAGAACCTCTCTATTCGCAGCAATCAGGTTCATATGAATGAAACTCCTGTCCGAGCTAAATCTCACCCTGACTTCATCTCGAGGAGGTGAGCTGCACAAATATTCCTGACACGGCTGGGGAGGGACCGCAGCCTCTGAAAAAAGTGCCTGAAGTAAATCGGCGGATTTAGAAAGATGTGCAGAACGACTATTCAGGAATATGTGTTTGAAAGATTCTCTATTAATAATGAGTGTCCAAGCATCATGCCAATCGCAACCAAAATGACCTATTCGTTGAAAAACCTTAAGTACGTTGAGTTTAAACTGTACATCCCTGACTATTTTTTTTTGATTTTTTGGTTTTTGAAAATAATTAAAATTATCAACTATCCAGGAGTTTATTTCCTGAAGCCTGGCACATTTTTTCCCCATGCTGCTAATGGCGCAAATTATCAAACCCGCACAAATGAGACGCGGCTTTTTTGAGGCCGCATTAAAAGTTGCCCTGGAACAGCTTACATCAACACTCCCGTCCGGGTTCAGGAGGCTTATACTAATCCGTTCTCTATCCTGACTAAATTTCACCGTAATAACATGCTGACATGCCGGGGTGGAGGATCTTTCATCTACAGCCATTTCTACTTCATGTGTGTGAGTACACATGTATTCCTGAAGAGGTTTGGCGGAGACAGCCGACTCTAAATCAGAGGCTGCGGGAGAATAGGGGAGCGACTCGTACGCAGCCACATCATAGTGCTGATAAACCCCACTGCCTTCAGGAAATAACGCAGGGCATGCTGCAGCCAATATGTCGCCATCCCCGGAAGGAAGGGGGCTAGAGGGCCCATCAAGGGTAGGATTGAAGAGGGATTTGTCCATACAGCGCTCTATCAGAAAACATAATACCGGAGTTGTTAGGGTTCAACTCTTTCTGAGAGTTCCTATGAAGACAGTATTACTGGTTCTCTTGTTAGGAAGGAGTGATAAGTGCCCGGCCATGTGGAAACATGGGCACTGCTCTATATCTGAATAGAGGGAGCTGTGCCATTTCTATGAATCGCGAATAATCACTAAAAGCCGCTAAGATGTGGAAAGTATATAGGCTTCCACTCCCTTTCCCCAATCTGTTTTCGACAAGCTAATGCCATTATCCAAAGCGTTCTGAACCCGGCGCTTCACCAGCTCATCCAGAGTGAAGGGCTGCCCTGATTCATTTAACTCGTTCAGCAGCTCGTCATACATTTTGACTATTCGAAGTGCATTACGTGCCGAGAGTTCAACATCAACAACCCGCACCCCGTCTTCGCCCTGCTTAGGATATTCACTCTCATAGGTTGAAAGCAGAGTTTGAATCTCACCACGGAGTTCTATCTTTTCTTCTTTTGCTGTTCGCAGAAGCTCAATTCTCTCGTCAAGATCTTGATCTACTTTTGCTTCCAAAGAAGTGATAAATGCTTTTCTCTTGTTATCATCAACGCACTTTTCATAGGTACCCGCAGTCATTTCCCGTTTTAACACCCCGAGCCCTTGTTGAAGCCTTCCCTGTGTGATTCGACTTTGTTTCGGCAACTTCAACCTCCCAAAAGCCAACTCTGCTTCACTGCGTATTTTGGCTTCCACCACACACATAAAGACAGGACCTACAACCTCAAGTGTCTCCTTATCAATGTCGATTCGCTCAATATCTTCAGGAAACAATTTACGCCCTGTCAGCTCATGATCTTCAGCAAATTCATTCATATTCTTTTTTAGAGTCATTAACCGCTCATTATCCACCAGAAACTTATCTGTTCGCTCCTGATAATTAGCTGACAGCGCCTGATAATAAGGTTCCATTGCCTCCCAGAGTGGTACGAAGCTTGGGTGCTGATAACCGATTTCCCTTACAGATGCCCGCCACTCTTCTTGTGTTTGATTTTCGATATTTTGTATAAAGCTTTTTGAGAGAACATTATCGACACCTTTTATTCCAAACTCTTTGGCGAGGCTCTTAAGCCGCTTTGCACGTACAGAAACTGTAAGCCAGTTGTCATCCTTGCGAGGCTCCTGAGCCAGCTGATCCAGGCGCTCAGACAATTCTTGGCGGCGTGACAATATCCGCTCCATTGCAGCAATACCTTTAGTCTCAACAAACCAGGAAGGTGTGATCCCTTCACCGCTGCCAATATATTCATCAGTTTTAAAGCCTGGCTGCAGTGCATTAGATTCCTGCTCCAACATTTCACCCCAGTCCAGCTCACCATCCTTACCCAGCACCACCGGACAGGTCTGTACCAGCAGGTCGATGCCTCGCACCTTTTGCTCAAAGCCAGATGTGCGAACAAAACGGATGGTGACCCTGTCTCCTTCCTCACTTCTTTCTTCAAAGCGGGCCAACCCCGCTTTAACCATTAATGCGCATATTCGGTGGCCATCAGAACCTTTATTGACGGTAAAAGTATTCTCACGGGACTCAAGAGCGGATTCAGTAACACTTCCCGCCTGTGCTCCCAAAGCCTTCTCCAGATTGTTATACATAGCCCTGAGAGCGGTACGTTCACTGGCTGTTGGGCGATCTCGGAAGTAGGTAATGATGCGGTTTAACAATCCGGTCCGTGGAAGGTGTTCAGCAATGGAGCGCCTGACCAGACTGACACCTGCGTAGCTCCTGCCTTCCGCTCGAAGAACGTTTTTCACTTCTGCCGAAGGCACGACCTCGACAGACTTCCCCCCCAGCGTTGCTCCACTCTTTTCTGCGGGCGGCTCATAGCCAACAGGCGCGACGCCACCAGTAAGTGGAACCCTGGCGCCAGGATTTGCGCTGTTATCGGGTTTCATAGAGCAATCCCTGCCTGAATGTCTATTTATTTATCTAATTCAGCCTAGCTGCCTCGACGGGATTAAGAGCTTAACTAGACTTACTCGCCACCATGAGCACAAGGGTTATGTATTATGCCGAGGCTCTTTAAGCATTTTCGGGAAACGCTGTTCGGTCGAACAACTACCGATGCCATGCAGGTTCAGCTCGCAGAGATGGCTGACGCCCGTCAGGGTGCCCTCTATTTTCTGGGTAACACTGACTTTATTCCCTACCCCAAAGCTTTCTCCGCTGCATCCTCTGTTCTCAAAGGCATATTCGGCAGTTCCGTGTTTCTGGAGGATATCTCTACCCTTTCGTCCGCTATTGTCACCAAAGCCCCCATCATCGGTACCAGCTTTGGTCAGGTGCTCGCCAGAGCTGGCTCACTTGCCAGTGATGCCGCCCATAAACTGGATCGGGTAATCTCTGATTTCTTTGTAAGAGTGCTGGATAAACTCGCCTCTATTTTTGGGCGCTTTAGTGAATTCATCCGCACAAAACTGCGCTCGCTCTCCCCCTCAGTGTTAGGCGCTCTGGTAGGCAAAATTGTTGGCTGCATTCCCGGCTGGGAACATGTGAAAGCGGCGGGCACTATCTATAAAGGGCTGCATAATGCCGTTGCAGGTGCCTATTCATTATTCTCTCAGGTCTGGAGCGGTTACGACGTAGACCTGCTGGGTGGACACCCCTCTATTATTGCTAATGCTCTGGCACGACACTCACTCGCACGGTCTGCGGGCGGCGCCAAAGATGCGGCCATAGAAGTCACCATGACCGGGCTGACAGCCGCAGGTTATATGGCAGGAGCTGTAGGGACCGTGGTCAGCCTGCTCAAAACCGGCCTGCTGGCTGTCGTCAGCTTTCTCGAAGGAATGATTCAGAAGTACTTTGTTAAGAAATCGCTAAAGGAAGCTCACGAACAATGGGGTATTCGTGAATCCTCTCGTTGCATTATGTATAACCCTGAAGAGTTCTCACTCTGGTTCCAGAAAGCTGTAATTCCTTGCCCGATTCTCGCTGCAATATCACTTAACTCCGGATTTTTGGCACACCCTTATCGCTTCCTGAAACTACTGGACTGCGGATTCACACACGACACCTCCTCCGCTTTCAATACAGGAGTCAAATACATAGAAAAGATTAAAAAGATCAGCCAAAGCTATATAGGTGAGTATGTGAAAGATTATGAGATCCGCTTCGTAGGCACAGACAGCCTGGTGAGTGCACGACTGAATGACATGATTCTCGGACGCGCCTTCCCAACGCCAGCCCCTATGTTTGCCGCAGGGCCTGTGCACCTTCATAAAGTAACAACGGAAGATGGCAGCAGCGACTGGGCGATGGATGGATGAATGACAGCTCAGTCCGGCAAACCACTCAGTCAAACTCTTACCAGTACTCTACCCGCTGGCACTTATAAAATGCTGACGATATGCACTCTTGGGTGTGCACTGGAAACCTATGATTTTATGATTTATGCGCTGATGGCGCCTTATATTAGTCATGTGTTTTTCCCGGATACCAGTGTCACCGAGAGCCTTCTTTTTACCTTTATCACCTTCAGCCTTGGTTATATTACCCGCCCTTTGGGTGGTGTCATTTTCGGGCATATTGGCGACCGTAAAGGGAGGAAAAAACCCTTTACGGCCACAGTTCTGTTAATGGCACTGTCCACCGCATTGATCGGCTGCCTGCCTGATGCAGAAACCGCCGGTATCATTCTGGCTCCTGCTTTGCTGCTGGGTCTGCGGCTGGCACAGGGGTTGTCTATGGGAGGGGAAGTCGGCGGTGCTCTCACCTATGTGCAGGAGATACTCCCTAAAAATAAGGTCATGGCAACAGGCGCTGTTCTCTGCGGTATGATCTTTGGTCTGGCTCTTGGGCATACCATTCACGCCATTTTGGAAATACTTCTGAGCCATAAAGGTATGATGGACACCGGCTGGCGTATTGCCTTCTGGATTGGTGGCGGCCTGGGTGTGGTCGGATATTTTATCCGCCGTCATTTTCATGAAACTGCAGGCTTTCTTAAGCTGCAGCAAAATTCAGAGATTATTCGGCTTCCACTCGCAACGCTTGTGAAGTCTTACCGCCCCCAACTGTTGACTGCCACTCTCTGCATTATGTCCCACGGCATCAACTCCATTATGTTTCTTATTTTCTTACCCACCTGGGCCAGCACCCTGCATCCGGAGCGTACAGTTTCTGTCGCGCTGCACAGCGCTATAGCCAGTGTATTTGCAGCCGTAGCCTGTATTGCCTGCGGGCATCTGGCAGACCGTTGGGGAAAAAAATTTGTTGTTACACAGTTTGTGTTGCTGATTGTTCTTGGGCCTGTTTTAGCGGCTGGCATTCTTGCGCCACATACCACATTGGCTTTCACCAGTCTGATACTGGGCTCTCTAATGGTGGGAACAGTCTGTGGAGGTGTGTTCTGGACCTTCTGTCAGCAGTTCCCTGCCGAAGTGCGCTATTCGGGTTGCGGACTGTCTTACAACATTGGCTTTGCACTTGGAGGCGGGCTGACACCCTTGCTGGCAACCTGGTTGATTACCCAGATCAAAGCCGACATGGCATCTACATTGTTGCTGGTACTGGCGGGGATCTGCGGGCTGAGCTCCTACTGGCTCAATACCCGCATTATCAACAAAACATCCTGAAGAAAATGGCTTAAAGAAAGCACTTTAAAGAAAGCGACGCAGATTAATCATCCACAAAGTTGCCATAAGCCTCCGGCGCCAGATTCTCAAAACGGGTAAAGCGCCCGAGGAAGGCCAGACGTATGGAGCCGATAGGACCGTTACGCTGCTTACCGATAATAATTTCTGCCACGCCTTTGTGTTCGGTATCGGGGTTATACACTTCATCCCGATAGATAAACATAATCACGTCAGCATCCTGCTCGATCGCTCCGGATTCACGAAGGTCAGAGTTAACCGGACGCTTGTTAGGTCGTTGCTCCAGAGATCGGTTGAGCTGTGACAGGGCAATCACAGGGCACTCAAACTCTTTCGCCATCGCCTTGATGGAGCGGGAAATTTCAGAAATTTCGTTGGTACGACCTTCACTGAAACCGGGAATCTGCATCAACTGAAGGTAATCGATCATCACCATGGCGATCTTGCCATGCTCACGGTTAATACGCCGCAGGCGAGTCCTCATTTCCTGAGGGCTGATACCGGCGGTATCATCGATAAACAGCTTTTTCTCTTTCAGGCTTTTTACTGCATTAGACAGTTTCGGCCAGTCTTCATCTTCCAGCTTACCGGTTCTCACCTTGCTCTGATCTATACGTCCAAGGGAAGACAAACTACGCATCATCAGTGCTTCGCCGGGCATTTCCAGACTGAACACCACCACACACTCATCGGAAGACATCAGAGCATTCTCGATAAGGTTCATCGCGAAGGTAGTATTGTGAACAAAGATATCTTCAGCAATAAAGTTGTGAGTCTGGTCGACTGTCAGGTCGTAGACCTGCTTATCGCCCTGAGATTCGATAGAAACGACAGTGTCCCAGTACACATCGGACTGAGACAGGTTACGAAGGTAATCATCCCGAAACAGCTCAGCAAACATTGCTGTGCGCGCACGACTTAAACCTCGTCGGCTAACACCACTCAGATGGGGGTTATAGTTAGCCGGACACTCCTTTCCTGCAGCGGAAAATATCTCAGGCCAGCTGCGGTTGCCTTTAATTTTAAGAATGTAGTCGCACAGGGACGCAGGCAGAGTATCGCTGTTGTCATGCGGCTGTTTACCAGACAGCGTCTGGCGCACCGACTCCACGGCCTCGTCTTGAGAGAAGATTCCAATCTCATCAATAAAGGTTTGCAGCCCAGACTGACTGAGAACTGCGAGCTCCCATGACGTTGCTGCCCCTTCATAATTATTTTTCTTGCTGCGAACCCTGGCGTTAATACCGAAACGAATCAGAAGGTGCTGAACGCCCCGAATCAACTCTTCGCTGGAAGAAGCATAGGAAATTCGACACTGACCGTTACCCTGAACAAAGGCACTGCCATCGCAGGCAAACAGGTGTCTCAGGAAGAGAGCTATCTGCGATTTTGGTAATTCAAACACAGCATCCGGCAACACTTTATCTGTCGCAAGACAGTTCAGCAGACCATGTTTTTCAAGCCAGACAGCAACCGGGCTAAGGCTACTGCTGGAAAACTCTTCATAACCTTCCGGGAACAAGTCTTCCGCTGAAACGTTTAAAGCCCCGCAAAGGTTATCAACGGTGTTCTGCTCTGGAACAGCACTGCCGCTGCGCCAGTAGCTGACCGTAGATTCGGCTAAACCGAGTTGGTCAGCCAGCGCTTTACCCGTAAGACTCTTCTCAACAAGCAGCTGATTTAATGTGCCTGCAAATTGCTGACGTGCTTCCGTGACCAGTTCACCATCACTGCTTACCCGCAGAGAAGGTGTGCGCTTCGAAGATTCGACCAGAATACACTTCACATTGCCGAAGCCTTGCATGGCTTCAGTAAAATCATCCAATACCCGCTTATCAGCATTGGTAAAACGTACGGAAGACTGAGTCGTGCCACCATCGCCAATAAAGTAAGCCAGAGCCCGTACTTCATGGTCAGGAAGGCTGTTCTTACCGAACACAGGCAACTGCCGGGGTACGGCAACCACGTCACCTTCTTTAATTTTTCCCAGAGGCAACCAGCCCTTATCGGTAAGGAAAGGGTGAGTCAGAGTGGTTTCAATTGTGCGTCCAAGGGCTGTCGTTACTTTGAAAACAGGCTTGACCCCATCATCAACAAACGCAGAAGGCGTAGCCGGTGTAATACGGAAATCATCTCCCAGAGAGAGAAGTGCGCCTTGCTTGCGAGCAATGATGTCATCAATCAGTGTGCGCTGACCTGTCTCAGGATCCAGTACACGACTGCCGGCAACAATACACTTACCCATGGACGGACGTGCCGCAACAACAATCATATCCGCCGACTGGAAGCCGGAGGTCATCTCATCGAGGTCTTTAAAGCCGGATGTCACACCCGTGATAGAACCAGTGGTTTTGTAGAGCTCGTCGATTTTCTCGACGGCTTTTTTCAGCAGTTCCCGTGCACCGACAGGGCCGCCTTCTTTGGCACGGGATTCGGCAATATTAAACACTTCCCGCTCAGCCATTTCGACAATGTCGTCGACCTTGCGCCCTTCCGGCACATAAGCGGATTCTGCAATACGCTGGGAGGCACTGATCAAGCGGCGAAGCACAGAGCGCTCGTAAACAATGTCTCCGTAAGCTGCAAGGTTAGCCACGCTGGGAATGCTTTCTACCAGCTCGGTCAAATAAAGAATGCCACCCGCTTCTTCGAGCACACCCTGACGGTCCATCTCTTCCGATACCGTCACTGGGTCAAAAGGCAAAGACTCCTGAGCCAGGGCCTGCACCACAGCGAACACATGACGATGGGCCGGATTATAAAAGTCATCCGCCGTGATCTTATCACCGACCTTGTCCCAGGCTTCGTTATCCAGCATCAGGCCGCCCAGCACAGACTGCTCAGCCTCAACGGAGTGGGGAGGAGTTTTCAGTGAGGCTACGGCCTCATCGATGGGAAGTTCCCGGGTGATTTCTGTGTCCAGCATAGGTGTGGGGGAAACCTGTCTCGAATGGGAAAGCGAGTTATTACGTTATCTTACCCGCGCGGCAAATAAAAATCAGCGCCCACAAAAAAGCCACCGACACCCGCAGGCACCGATGGCTCGTAGACACTCAGAGAAACTTATTCTTCAGCTTCAACGAATACCTTAACGGTCGCAGCAACATCAGTGTGCAGCTGCAGAGCGATGTCGAATTCGCCAACGGTACGGATAGGACCGGAAGGCAGACGGATTTCGCTCTTGGCAACTTCAACGCCTACAGCAGAGATAGACTCAGCCAGGTCGCGAGTACCGATAGAACCGAACAGCTTACCTTCATCGCCAGCTTTGGCAGTGATGGTCAGTTCGATTTCGTCCAGTTGCTCTGCACGCTGTTGGGCAGCAGCAAGCTTTTCGCCAGCAGCTTTTTCCAGTTCAGCGCGACGAGCTTCAAACTGTTCTACGTTAGCAGCAGTAGCAGGTACCGCTTTGCTAAAAGGAACGAGGAAGTTACGGCCGTAACCAGCTTTAACTTTAACCTTGTCACCCAGTGCGCCGAGGTTGGCGACTTTTTCAAGAAGAATAACTTCCATTTCTATCTACCTTTCACCAGATATTGGATTAGTCCGACATCTTGCGTTCGAGTCGACCTCGAAAATCAAGCGAGCTGTCAAGACAGGCGAGCAACACAACCACGGGATAGACCATCAGCAGTACTGAATAAAACAGCACCAGCCAGATGCGACCCAGGCCACGCTTCCACACCAGCGCATGTACAAGTACAGTGCCGGCAAACAGCAATGGCATAAGAACAAAAGGCTGTATTGCCGATGTCATTACGCCAGTGTTGAAAGAGAGCAGCAGACTGAAAGTCACAAGAATTGCAGCAGTGACTGGGGTAAATCGCAAAGTATTCAGCTCCTCTCTTAAACCACCAGGGTTATAGAGAACAGCCTGCCACCAGCGACCCAGCAACAATGACAGTACTGCTGTAACTGCCACCACAAAACTCACACTCTTCAAAAAGCTGATTTCAATCAGCAGTCGAACCTTGTCATCACTCAGGTTCACCCCATGGGCGACAAGTTTGCCAAGCTTCGGACCGTATAGCTGCTGGAAGACCCGAATCACCTCACTCATCAGGGGGGCATAAAATGCCGCTATTCCCCAGGCGATAAGCAGGCCAATCGGTACCATGACCATCAGCGAACCAGGCCAGGAACGGGTCTGGCGGAGAATCCCCGCCATCGCCATTACCAAAACCAGGCAGAACAACCCTAAAGGCTGTCCCGCCCAAGCCCAGCCCACGGCCGGCAACAATGCCCAGAGGGCAACGGCCAGACCGTCGGTAATGCCGCGCCGGAGTGTTACCAGCGCGACTGCGGCTGCACTTAACCAGAACATCATTGGCAGCAGAGCCATCAGGAAGGCAAAAGATGCCGCCTGAAGGCGTCCGCGCATTATGAAACCAGCCAGTACGCGCATTAGTCTATTCCCCGGATGCTGCTTGTTTTAAGCGCTCCGGAAAGCACGTACAGATCAGTGGCGATCAGTGTACGGCAGCAGAGCTACGTAACGGGCACGCTTGATGGCAGTAGCCAGCTGACGCTGGTAACGAGCCTTGGTGCCAGTGATACGGCTAGGTACGATCTTGCCAGTTTCGGTAACGTAAGCTTTCAGGGTGTTCAGATCTTTGTAATCGATCTCCTGAACGCCTTCAGCGGTGAAACGGCAGAACTTGCGACGACGGAAAAAACGAGCCATTTGCAACGTCTCCTTTCTGGGTTCTGAGCGGGGCTAGAGGCCTGGCTCAAAACCGACGGTTAGTCTGAAAGTGGGTTATTCAGCAGATTCTTCGGAAGAAGCTTCTGCAGCCGGAGCTTCACTACGCTCTTCACGGCGATCATCACGACGGTCTTCACGACGATCGTCACGGCGCTCTTCACGACGCTCTTCAGCCTGCATCATGATGGAAGGTTCAGTGATAGCTTCGTTACGACGAATAACCATGTTACGGATAACAGCGTCGTTGAAACGGAAGTTGCTGGTCAGTTCGCCCAGTACTTCGTCGCCACATTCAATGTTCATCAGAACATAGTGAGCTTTGTGGATTTTCTGGATTGGGAAAGCCAGCTGACGACGGCCCCAGTCTTCCAGACGGTGAACAGCACCGTTGTCTTCTGCGATGAGCTTCTTGTAACGCTCAACCATTGCGGGAACCTGCTCGCTCTGGTCAGGGTGTACAAGAAACACAATTTCGTAATGACGCATAACTGCTCCTTACGGGTTAATAGCCTCCCTCGCTGATCTGGAACCATTATTCTCAGGAGTCGAACTCTTCTTAGAACTGTTCCGGGCGGGGTAAGGCAAGGAGTGAATTGATTAACCTGAATGTGCACAATAAGAAACGCTATACAGCGAATCATATGAGCAAACCATCAGGAACCGGGCATTCTAGAGAAGGTGTCCGACCTCTGCAAGTGAAGAAGACCCGAGGAGTCTACCCAGTGAAGGATTCAAACCAGTCGGAGGATACCTGTCCTGAGTGCGGTGAGCCCGTCGGCTGCGGTGTAGCCGCAGGTAATGACCACTGCTGGTGCTTTGATTTGCCCCGAAATACCGTGACATCCGAGGAAAAACACCTCGATGAGGCCATCAATGCTTCGGCAGCCTTAGCCACAGCCACACAAAAAAAGGAGAAACCGGACTTTTCCGGTCTCTCCTGTCTCTGTAGGAGATGTTTGATAAAGCGTAAGAAGGGAGGCTAAGGCTTGAGATCGCTCTGATACCGGCTCAACCAGTCCAGCTCCCAGGAAGCCAGCTTTTCGACCGGCATAGGGCGGCCAATCAGAAAGCCCTGTGCCAGATCACATTTCATTCCATGGAGAGCAAACCATTCTTCCGGAGTTTCGATACCTTCCGCCACAGTTTTCAGCTGCAAACGGTTTGCCAGAGTAATATTGGACTCCACTATCGCCCGGCTGCTGGCCCTTCCATGAAGGCTCCGTACAAAGGTCTGGTCAATTTTCAGTTCTGAGAAAGGAATACGATTGAGCTGCTGAAGGTTGGAAAAGCCAGTACCGAAGTCATCAATCGACAGCATAAAGCCTTTAATACGCAGTCGGGCCAGCGTTTCCAGACTGCGGGCCAGATTCTTCATCACCACATTTTCAGTGAGCTCCAGAGTCAGGCGGCAGGGAGATACGCCGTAGTGAGAGAGTATCTCCTCCAGTTTTCTGGGCATTTCCAGATCTTCCAGCAGCACCGGTGAGAAGTTCACTGCTATAGAGAGATCCCGCCCCTCACGCTGCCAGTCACGCAGTTGCTCAACAATTTTGTGAATCTGCCCCCAGGTCAGCCGATCAATAATGCCGCTTTTTTCCATCTGGGGTACAAACTGAGCCGGCATTACGGTGCCAAGCTTTGGGTGAGCCCAGCGGGCCAAAGCTTCTGATGATACCCAGGCACCATCTGAAATCCTTACTTTGGGCTGAAGCCAGACTTCAAACTGCTCTTTATCAAGACCTTCCTGAATTTCTGCCAGAGTCAGCGTGCTGGCCCATGATCCAGGATTCTTTTCACGCTGCTTTTCCCGATACTGAGCAATGACGTTACGCATTTTTTCCCGGGTCACGGGCTTTTCGACATTAGTCAGCACCTGAAGGCCGTGCTCCAGCACCATATCTTCCACGGTATGGATCAGGGCACTGTCGAGGGCACTGGCAATAACCACGGTTTCCGCCAGCTGGCGCTCAGCGATATGACGCAGAAACTCCACGCCATCCATACCAGGCATATCCAGGTCACTGAGAACAACATGAATGGGGGAAGGGTGAGCCACTATGGCGCGCAGGGCGGCATCGCCATCTTCGGCTGAGAGAACAGCATCGCAGCCAAGGTCTTCGAGAACCTTCACTGCGATGGCGCGCTGGAAGCTGTTGTCTTCCACTACGAGAAGGGTGAGCCCCTTTCCCTCTTCGGTCATGTCTGCTCCCGGCAAATAAATCCTTCTGGCAGAACAGTTATCGACCGTTGAGGGTCAGGCTGCAGGGGCTGCCTCACGGCAACGTCCCCTTTAGGGAACGATCAGCGCCCGGTAGTCAGCTTGGTCCACTCCCGGGTCACAAAACGGCTCATTTTTGCATCCATCGGCTTGAAGAAGTACAGAGTCTTCTCAACATCTGAAGTTGGGTAGATACCGGGGTTCTGACGCAGATCTTTCTTCACGAGAGGTGTCGCAGCCTTGTTGGCATTGGCATAGTTCACGCTGTTGGTGATATCAGCCATCACCTTTGGCCCCAGCAGGTAATCGATAAACTCGTAAGCGTTGTCTTTGTTTCTCGCATCCCTGGGAATAGCCATCACATCATAAGAGACAGCGGCACCTTCTTTTGGCAGCACATACTGAATATGCACGCCGTTATTCGCCTGTTTAGCTCGCTCATCGGCAATCAGGGCATCACCAGACCAGACCATTGCCACGCAGATATCGCCATTGGCCAGGTCAGACAGTGGCTTGGAAGAGTTGAAGTAAGACACATAAGGCACAACATTCGATAACATCTTAGCGGCCTGACGGAAGTCACCGCTGCGACGGGAGTTAGGGTTTTTACCCATATAACGCAGAGCCGCAGGGAACACCTCAGTCGGCGCATCAAGAAATGCCACACCGCAGCCCTGCAGCTTCTTCATATATTTGGGTTCAAACACCAGAGCCCAACTATCCAGAGGAGCATCTTCACCGGCAAACTCCTTTACCTTCTCCGGGTTAATAGCCAGGCCAGTGGTCTGCCACAGATAAGGAATGCCGTACTTGTTGCCCGGGTCTACCGTTTCCATCAGCTTCATAGCGTCGGGAGAGAGGTTTTTGTAATTCTTCAATTTGCTCTTATCCAGAGGCGCATACACACCAGCCTTGATCTGGTTGGCAAGAAAATCATGGGAAGGAACAACAATATCGTAACCACTGCGACCGGAAAGAAGCTTAGCCATCAAAACTTCATTGCTGTCGTATACGTCGTAGGTCACCTTTACACCCGTTTGCTTCTCAAAATCAGGCACAGTGTCAGGAGCTATATAATCGTACCAGTTATACACATACAGATTTCCCGCATCGGCTTTAGATGAGGTGGATGCAGAATCAGCAGCCTGAGCAGATCCAGACATGGTGAAGGTAACGGCCGCAGCCAGACAGGCCGTGCGCACAAACTGGAAAGAAGAAACCATGGCCGGTCTCCTGAAGATTAGAGGTCGTTAATATTTGAACGAGGGCGCTATATAGCGACGGCGGAGAATATCAGTTTTGTACGGTCGATCAAGATTTTAAAAAAAGACAGGCAAATAAAAACCCAGTCTGCACAAGTATTGTACAAACCGGGCTTTTGGGTATTTAAACAGAGCTGAAAGTATCAGCCCTTTAGAAGAATCAGGGCTTCAGTCCACTCATAAATTCGATGGCGCCACTAACCTCTTCGTCGGAACAGTTGCTGCAAGTTCCCTTGGGAGGCATTGAACCTACACCTTTGATCGCATTGGTAACCAGGTTTTTAAAGGAACCGGCTGCTGCCATCTTTTGATTCCAGGTGTCAGTATCACCTTTCTTAGGCGCACCAAGAATACCGGCAGTGTGACACGCGGTGCAGTAAGTTCCGAAAACATCGGAACCGGAACGGGGACCACCAGCCGCCGCAACGGGCGCTGCTGTCGCACAAGGCTGACCTTCCAGGCAAAGTTCACCGGCAGGCGCAATACGCTCAGCAATTTCTCCACGGGTAATCTTGTCGACTTCGGCAGGAGCTGCCATCACCAGACCGCTTACCATCCCCCCAAGCAAAACCGCTGCTTTTATAGCACGCATCCTGTTGATGTTTGCCACTCGTCTTTCCTCATCTAGCGGACTTATTCGTCGGCCTTGCTACTATTCTCCAGAAGAGTACGCACCATAACTGTGTCTGCTTTATTGTATGAGCCAGATCTGTATGTGCAGGAAAATAGAAGTGCGACCCGTTTTTTATAGCCGAGAGCGATTATAGACAATCGCACCCCTGCCAACAACGGCACACGAAAGCCGTCTAGCAGGAAAGACCGCAAAAGCATATCGGCATGCCGTTTCCTCCCTCTGTATTGCCTTACCAAACCCGCCAGCACCTTGAGAAACCCCAAAAAAGCCGTAGACTTGCATAATTCTCATGAGTATTATGAGCGCCGCCCAATCGGGCACTTTCTGCATAAGGCTGTATACATTTGTTTTAAACGTTTCCGTTCGTTTTAAACGTTTCAATGTAATAAGCTGTATGAATTGCAGTACTGATATTTCGCACCCGTAGCTCAGTTGGATAGAGTACACGCCTCCGAAGCGTGGGGTCGCAGGTTCAAATCCTGCCGGGTGCGCCACTTCCCTTTCCCTCAAATCTCTCTATAAGCCCTTACCCGCTCAGTGTTATGCTGACAGCTATTTTAAAAAGGCTCAGTCAGATCTGCTATGCCGCTTTTTACCCACATAACCTTTTACTCACATAACCATTTACTCACATAGTAACTGCCAGGGGATTCTTGTGTCGTATATTTTAACCTTAATTTTTGTTGGCCTGTTTCTGTTCTGGTATATGCGCCGCAACGGAGCCAACAGCGAACAGGCGAAAGCAGCACTGGCAGCTGGTGAAAAGTTTCTGGATGAAAACAAAGATAAGGAAGGCGTGAGCTGCACTGACTCGGGTCTGCAGTATGAAGTTATAAAGGAAGGTGACGGTAGCACTTTCCCGAAAGCCTCCGATAAGGTGCGAGTGCATTATCACGGCACTCTTATTAATGGTGTTGTTTTCGACAGCTCTGTCGACCGTGGTCAGCCTATATCCTTCGGTTTGAATCAGGTGATTCCTGGCTGGACGGAAGGTTTGCAGCTGATGTCTGTGGGTGGCAAGGGCCGCCTGTTTATTCCTGCCAACCTCGCCTATGGCAGCCAGTCTGCGGGTAAGATTCCCGGTAACTCGACGCTGATCTTTGAGGTTGAGCTGTTAGGCATTGAATGATTTTTTAAAGAGCTTGATGAATAAACAAAAACGGAGCCAGTTGGCTCCGTTTTTTATGTCTGCACCTGCTACTGCCGTTATTCTTTTTGTCAGGGCAAAGTAGGCTCTATAGGGCAAAGCTCTCAGCACACCCATAAGAAAGCCAAAGATGCCGGGGAACCGTATCTCAAACCCCTTTCCCTTCAGGCCTTTTACAATACGTTCCGCCGCCTGCTCAGATGAAACGAGGAAAGGCATGGGAAAAGTGTTTTTATCCGTCAGAGGTGTTTTCACAAAACCGGGGTTGATCAAACGTACATCAACACCCTTGTCCTTCAGCTCACCATGCAGACACTCCGCCATATTGATGAGTGCCGCCTTGCTGGCACCGTAAGCTGAGGCCTTGGGCAAACCACGATACCCGGACAGCGAGGCATTAATGGCAATCTGACCATAGCCTTGCCGCTGCATCTGTTGAATCAGAGGTTCAAGACAATGACTTACACCCATGACATTGAGTGTCAGCTGTTGTTGCACCACTTCGGCCCGAAACTCGCTAGCTTTCATCGGGATGAAAGTTCCGGCATTCAGCACCACAAGATCAATATGCTCATAGCGGTACAAAATGTATTTTACTGCTTCCTGAACGGCCGAGCTGTCTGTCACATCTAAACGCAGAGGCTCAATATCTCCTAAGAGATGTTTAGACTCCTGCCTGAGTTGCTCCAGTTTGTCAGCACTGCGGGCGCTGGCAATAACATGCATGCCCTGTTTGGCCAGAAGTAATGTGACCGCTCTCCCGATGCCCTGACTGGCTCCTGTCACCCAAGCTATTTTTAGCGTTTGAGTCATGGTGCCACCTGAGAAAAGGCTTCTTGCATATCCTTCTCTTTAGTAAAAACAAAAGTGAGTGTGCCGAGTTTGATGCCCCACTTGCTGACGGTAGCGACATTAATAACTACGCCGTTGTCCTGCAGGAACAGCCAGTCATCAAAAGCCACCTGCCAGGTTCTTCCGCCAATGGGCAGGTCCAGCTCATACTTCCAGTTAAAGCTGTTGCCTGCTCGTTGCCCGATGGCTTTGCCGATAACATCTCCGGCTGTTCCTTCGTAGCGGCCATTCGGCAGGATCTTCAGTTTCCATAATCTGTCGGAAGTTGTTCCATCACTGTAGACAAACTGTTCGTCCAGAATCAGGGTCTCATCCTCAACCCGACCAGTCATTTCTACCTTGAAGCGGTTTCTGACTTTGCCAAAGCGATCCTGAAACATCCCCCAGGCCAGTGTTTTCCCTAAAAAATACTCTTCGACTTTGAGTTCTGGTTGTTCATTTTTATAAAGGTCAGGAGTCATTGTGCCGCACCCTGTTAGAGCCACTACGAAAAGCAGCCCCATAATGGTTGTCAGGAATCTTTTCATAGAGGCTTACGCATCTTGTAGAGTCTTACGTCGGTACTGCCGCTGTGGAAACCGGATTCACAGTAAGCCAGATAAAAGTTCCACATATTTCGGAAGCTGTTATCAAAACGTCCTTCGTTAATGTGCGGCCAGGCCTGATTAAAACGCTGATACCAATCTGCCAGAGTGCGGGCATAGTCCTTGCCAAAGGCTTTTTGCTCTTCAAGCTGTAAGCCAGCTTCAAAGATTTTTTCCTTGAGTACACCGTCACTGGGAAGCATTCCCCCCGGGAAAATATACTTCTGGATAAAGTCGACGTTCTTGCGGTAACTGGCGAAACGATCATCAGCAATGGTTATGACCTGAATAACTGCCACACCACCCGGCTTTAGCGTCTCGTAAAGTTTGCTGAAATAGGTGTCCCAGAGAGCTTCACCAACGGCTTCAAACATTTCTATGGAAACGATACGGTCGTGACGTTCACCAAGGTCCCGGTAATCCTGTAACTGGAAGGCTTGGTCTTTGTTCGATTGCTCCTGCGCATACTTCAGCTGCGCATGTGACAGGGTGATGCCCTTGTAGGCATGAGCACCACGCTCCGACAGAGCTCTTGCAAACCCGCCCCAGCCACAACCAATTTCCAGAACAGAGTGCCCCGGTTCGAGGTCAAGCATATCCAGCAAGACCTGGTTTTTATTCACCTGAGCCTGTTCAAGCGTCTCATCTTCGCTGTTAAACAGTGCGCTGGAGTAGGTCATAGAGTCATCCAGCCAGTGCTGATAAAACTCATTGCCCAGATCATAGTGAGCAGCAATATTCCTTCGGCTGCCACGCTTGCTGTTGTGGTTAAGAAGGTGAACCAGTCGATTCACCTGACGACTAACCCAACTCGCTTGAAAAGCCTTTTCCAGCGCCTTTTCGTTTTTCATGGCCCAGACCACCAGCTCTCTTAAGTCTGGGGTTTGCCAGTGACCATCTATATAAGCTTCCGCCCAACCGATAATGCCGTTGCCACCCTGCCGAATAATCTTTGGCAGACTCAACACTTCAATCGTTGGCGTGCTTTGATTGTATTTAGGAACCCCCACCAGGAAAGCACCCCGACCGGGCGTGATTAATCTTATCTGGCCAACATTTGCAAATTTTCGCATCAGCCAGCTCACACCATAAGAGGGTGCAGAACTTGCATCAGTCCGTGTCATTTCCTGGGTACTTCCGATGGTCATGATTTGTTCTCCATGGAGGCTTTTATTGTTTTAAGTAGTACTTCAGAGGTAAGAGTTCCCTTACTAGAACTGGCACTGGAATCATCACTCTTTTCCATAGGAACATGGGTTATAAAAGGCACTTTCTTGAGCCAAAGCCTGAGTGCATGCCAGTGAATCATTGCGATGACTTTCACCGTCTGGAAAGGCACGCGAAGGAAAGCTGACAACACAGCTGTACTCGACAAGCTCTCCTTTTCTCCCTTAAGCAGTGCAACAAACAGACGCTGATCGCCTCTGTAGAGTTCAATATTCAGGTGCAGTGACTGCTTGGGTGCAGGAGCCTGAAAACGGTAGTAACAGTCTCTCTTCATAAAGGGAGAGACGTGCATTTTCTTGTCAGCGAATTGATAGGCGACCTTTTTTCCTTCGTTATCCTTGTCTGTTCCGGCTTCAATCACCGCTTCAATCACCGCTTCAATCACATAGCTGTGACGCTCACCAAATGTGTTGGAAACCTCGTATACGACTGCCGCCAGCTGCTCATTCTGGTAGCAGTAGTACACAGACAAAGGATTGAAGACGTATCCTGTAACTCTAGGGCAGCAGAGCAGTTCGATACGGTCAGCTGAACCAAGCTGATGTTCAGCCAGAAGCAGGTTCACCTGCTCTTTCAACGGAGTATCGGACCCGTCGCCATAATCACGGTCATAAAACGAAAACAGGTTGAAGCGGTTTCGTGAGAAAAACTTTAAACGTGAGTCCAGCTGGTCCAGTTCATCAAGATCAAACAGCCAGGTAGCAACCCGATAGGTAAAGCGGTGGGAACTATGCTCCAGCCGGTGATGCATCAGATCACCTGTGTAGATGGCTGAATTCATCTCAGCAATCATCATTGAGCACCGCCTTCCTGAGGGAAAACCAAACGGTCACTTTCCCCTTCGACATTCCATGGCCTTCTGACTCCCCCAAGCTGCTCTGCAACAGCAAGACCAGACTGAATACCATCTTCATGGAAGCCAAAACCCATCCATGCACCACAAAACCATGTGCGATTACGCCCCTGCAGCTCCCACAACCTTTGTTGCGCGGTGATTGCTGCACGATCAAAAACAGGATGGTCATAGAGATAACATCCATGGATTTTATCGGCCGCAGGTTCTTTACCGGGGTTCAGGGTGACAAACAGTGGTTGACCGGGAATATGCTGAAGATGGTTCATCCAGTAAGTCACCGACGGCCCCAGCTCTTCCTGAGAGCCCTGTTGTTGAGAGCCCTGTTGTTGAGAGCACTGTTTTTGAGAACCCAGTTTTTGAGAGCCCTGTTTTTGAGAGCCTAAGTAGTTCCAACTGGCCCAAGCCTTGTTGTTCTTTGGCATTAAAGAGGTATCACTGTGAAGAACCGCACGGTTTCGCTGGAATGAGAAAGCGCCCAGAAGGTGCTGTTCCAATTCATCGGGTTCCGCCAACAAGGAAAGGCTGGTATCGGCGTGGCTGGCCATCACAACATGGTCATATTGGGCAACATCGCCCTGCATATCTTCCACAGTCACATAATCGTTGTAGCGTTTGACCTTTTTTACACAGCGATTCAGCAGCACATTGTCGCCCAGTTCCTCTGCGACCTTATCGACATAAACCCGGCTTCCGCCATCAACCGTCAACCACTGGGGCCGGTCACTCACCTGCAGCAGGCCGTGGTTCTGACAAAAGCGCAGATACGCCAGAGCCGGGTAGTTGAGCATCTGGTCTTCTGGTGTTGACCAGATAGCGGCGCCCATTGGCAATAGATGATCTCTTATAAAGGTCTGGCTGAAGTTTTCACGCATCAGCAATTCACCAAGAGTCACATCCGGTGAAAGCTCCTTAATCCACAGATCACTGTGCTTATAGAACCGTAAAATATCGATAAGCATTCGCCAGTAAGACGGCTTGAAGAAATTCTTTCTCTGAGCAAACAGGCTGCTGAGGCTTGACCCGGAATACTCCAGTTGTCCATCCCACAGTGACACCCCAAAAGACATATCAGTCTTGGCTTCCTTCACACTGAGATGCTTAAAAAATGCCTTGAGGTTGGGGTAGGTATTTTCGTTGAAAACAATAAAGCCCGTATCGACATCGACCTGTCGACCTTCAAGGTTCAGGCGGGCTGTATTGCTGTGGCCACCCAGACGGTCATTCTTTTCATAAAGGGTGACATCATGTTTGTCAGACAACAGCCAGGCAGAAGAAAGGCCAGCAATCCCGGAACCAATAACTGCAACCCGTAAGCGTTTAGGGTTTTGAATTTTATTATTCATCACTGTTTATGTGCTCACATCCGTCTGTGATTTTCTTACGGTTAATTATTATTTTTAGATCACAAAAAAATTTACCGATTTATTTTCGTACCCGATGATCCGTATCTGCGGTACCTTCGTAAAAGAAGTCATAGAAAGAGCCAACTTACAAATTTAAATGCACCCTTTCGACGGATACCATGTCTGAGAGACACCCACAGCATCAGGCCACGATGGAGAAAAATGTCTCTATGGCGTCATCTTCCAAGGCCATGGTTCATAACCTTGTGGATTTAGCGCGCTATAAAAACCGGGCAAAGTTTCTACATATATATGACTATTTTGCTCCCCGGCTAAAAAGCTATCTCATGCAAAGAGGTGCTGATCAGGGGCAGGCTGAAGAGCTGGTACAGGAAACCATGCTGTCTATCTGGCATCGATGTGGCACCTTTGACCCTGACAAGGCGTCTGCAAGCACCTGGATTTTCCGTATTGCCCGGAACCAATGGATTGACTACCTGCGTAAATTCAAACCTGACCGCCTTTCTTCTCTGGATTGCTATGACGACATTGATGACGCGGCTGATGAACCGATCAACACCTACTTTTCCGACAAAGACAAATTGAAACAGGCCATACAAGCACTCCCGCACCAGCAGGCGCAGTTGATTCACCACGTTTATTTCGAGGGCAAAACCCACCGCGAAATAGCAGAAGAACAATCCATTCCATTAGGGAGTGTGAAGTCTGGCCTGCGTCTGGCCTTTGAGAAATTACGTAAACAACTGGGAGGCCTGAAATGACAGTTCGTCATCATCCCGATATCAGCACCTTGATGAGCCATGCTGCGGGTAGTCTGGGCGACGCTATGTCCCTGGTTGTGGCCTGCCATCTTGAGCACTGCACACATTGTCAGTCTGAACTGGTATCGGCTGAAATGTTAGGCAGCGCCTTGCTGGAAGAGTCTGTTCCTGTTGAGATGTCCAGCAATGCCAGTGCGGATATGCTGGCTCTTCTGGATGCCGATATACCCACTCTTCCAAGACTGAAAACCACGGTTATCCAACCGTCGTCGAACAATAGTGACAACCAACTACCAAGAGCCCTTTCTGCTTTAACGGGACATACACAGTTCAGCGACATAGCCTGGCGACCTCTGGCGCCCGGGCTAAAGCAAGTGCAGCTCTCTGCGACTGATGGAAAGTTGCGTCTTTTAAAAATCGCACCGGGAACCTGCATGCCTTCCCATGGTCACTCAGGCACTGAACTGACATTGGTATTGAAGGGTTCTTACACCGACGAATGCGGACGATTTCAGGCCGGTGACCTGGCAGACCTTGACCCGGATACCAATCACCAACCGGTTGCTGACACTCATGAAGGTTGCATTTGTCTGATCAGTACCGATGCACCACTGAGGTTTGATGGACTGGTTCCCCGACTGCTGCAACCATTCTTTGGCCTATAGGAAGGAACAAATGGCTGAGCCTTCACGGACAGATATGATCATCAACGCCATCTGGTTTTATGCCATTTGGCTTTTAGCCGTGTGGGGACAGATGGATTTTCTGCCTGTGATCATCATTTTGTTGCTGGCTCACCTGCTCTGCCATCGCAAACAGACTGCCGAACACCTTCTGATTCTCATTGTTGCTGCGATTGGTATTAGTGTTGATCAGTTATTGAGCGTGAACGGCTTTTTTGTTTTCAAGCATTCTTTATGGTTACCGGCATGGTTGTTACTGCTCTGGTGCGCTTTTGCCGCCACACTCAGACACAGCCTGAGTTTCCTTTCATCGTCACCATTTATAGCTGCCGGATTAGGCGCTATTGGTGGAGTGTCCAGCTATTTTGCCGGAACGCATTTCGATGCTGTGAGCTTCGGTTATAGCAATGCTGTGTCACTGGCTGTTATTGCAGCAATTTGGGCTCTGTTACTGCCACTGTTCTTTTCGATCAACCATTGGCTGACAAAGAGATTCCCATGAACGCACGCATACTTCCTTCAGCTCAATGGTGTTTATCTATACTGATTTTCGTTCTATTCGTGAACATAAGCTCGACCAGTAAAGCAGGGACAACATCACGGTCAACCTTTCAGTCCGTTGGCAAAACCAGGCTCAATATTATGTTCTGGTCGATTTACGATATCGAGCTTCTAACATTGAATGGTTTGTATGCACCCCAACAGTTACCTGTACGGCTGAAACTCACTTACCTGAGAGACTTCACCGCAAAAGACCTGATCGATCGAACACGGGAAGAGTGGGAAGCCCTTGGGGTGACACAACCTGAAACCGAACAGTGGCTGTCTGTGTTGCGGGATATCTGGCCAGACATTCGAGAGGGTGACTCCCTTGAACTCTCTGCGGATTGCTCTCAGGTCAGCCGCTTCTATTTCAACGGAAAACTGGCGGGAACCATTGAAGATACAGGCTTTGCACCAGCATTCCTTGGCATATGGCTGTCCAGTGATACCAGCCAGCCCGAGATGAGAGAACGGTTGCTGGCCAACAACTTTAGAGAGACAAAAGCCTTGCCCTGCCGCTGACTGGGCGAAGCAAAAGGATTAACAGCAACAAGACCTGAATTTCAGGCGAAAAAAAACGGAGCCAGCTGGCTCCGTTTTAAATGCTCTTCCAAGCGGATTGCTTTATAGAATGTGTGGTCAATCGTTTCAGGTCTCCCTATCCCTTATCTGCCGAACCGTTAGAACGGTTTCTCATTCAGATTTGGGGGGCCACCCAGGCTTCCCACAAAAAAGCATCCTGCAAAACAATACGTTCGTCGCCTTTTATTATTTTTATTTTTCGGCAGAGCGCTGTTTTATTATTTTTATTATTACGTTTGTTTTTCTTTTTATTATGCACTTGTAATAGCAGGCAACAGGCCAACTTTAGATAATCCTTATATATCAGAGGCTTACACAGAACAGGCAACTGGCACACCTCAAGTATCCCCGTGCAGGGAACACTTTTTCACTGTGTGGGGTAACACCTCCCCCCTTTGAGGTAACACCGGGTAACAGTTTCCCCCACTTTTTACCCGGCCTGCCTCTCTGCACCTTTATAAAGGATGTTGTCAGTGCCATCATGCTGGGAAACCTCTTCCTTCTTATAGATATCTGACAGGGAATCGAAACCATGGATCTGAGCGCCCTTCGCGAAGAATACACACAGGACGGATTGACCCGGGAAGGCCTGAACCCTGATCCCTTTGCCCAGTTTTCGCTCTGGTTTGATCAAGCGCAGAAGATGCAGATAGCCGAACCCAACGCCATGAGCGTTGCGACTGTGTCACCTGAAGGTCAGCCGAATATGCGTACCGTGCTGCTGAAGTATTTCGACAACAACGGCTTCTCTTTCTTCACCAACTACACCAGTAACAAGGCAAAGGATATTGAGGGCAACCCAAAAGTCGCCTTACTATTTTTATGGCTGGGTTTGGAGCGGCAGGTGATCATTCGCGGAAAAGCGGAGAAAATCAGTAAGACAGAAACCATGAAGTATTTTCTCAGTCGCCCCCATGGCAGTCAGCTGGGTGCCTGGTGTTCCCACCAGAGCAGTGTGATAACCGGCCGTAAAATGCTGGAACTGAAACTCGATGAGATGAAACGCAAGTTTAAAAAGGGCGAAGTGCCTGTACCTTCTTTCTGGGGGGGGTACCGCGTGGTGCCAGAGGAGATTGAATTCTGGCAGGGCCGCCCAAGTCGTCTGCACGATCGCTTCTGCTACACACGACAAGACACTAATAGCTGGAACATTGAGCGTCTGGCTCCCTAAGAGGCCGATCAGAAGTCTGCTCGGGCCTTCTTTCTGATTTGTGTTCCTGCAGTCTCAACACTACGTTTGTTCTCGTACAAGTACATAGAAAGGCATAACGTACGAGCCTATTTTACTGAACCGGCGTAACAGAGAGAAAGCTATGAGAAGAATGGCTTTTATATTCTTGTCTGTGTTGCTGTGCCTTCCCT
This sequence comes from Sansalvadorimonas sp., assembly GCA_965221135.1. GTDB lineage: Bacteria > Pseudomonadota > Gammaproteobacteria > Pseudomonadales > Endozoicomonadaceae > Sansalvadorimonas. The sequence continues at coordinate 202,896 of CBDCRZ010000100.1, read as the reverse complement.
GTCATGCAGGCATACCCATGTGGTCTATCAAAGTCACAATGTCTGCGAATGGCATCCGCTACATTTCTGTTGTGCGTTCTGCAAAAAAACCCCTGCTGATCACATCCTACCGTCAGGCCCGTACCCTCATGGCAGCCAGTGACGATTTACAATTCGGCGGTTTTATACTGAACCGCACGAATGGGGAAATAGGCCTGCTTGATGTTTCTGTACTAACACCAGGCCTGTTCGACGCCAACAGGATGACGATGGATGAATGCATTTTACACAGTCAGACCAGAAACATTCTCAACTTTGACCTGCCTGGATCAGAGACATCAGGAACTCTGGATTTTAATGGCCGTATTGTTGTTTCAGCAACTGAAAACAACGGTGAGCTTTTTTTCCCATACCACGACGAAATAACGATGATACCAGGCCCTGGTGGTGGAGAGTTTGTCCACGTTCATGGTGCGAAAACTGGCTACATAAGTGAAAGCATTTCCCCTGAAGCCCTTGGTGAAAGAATTGGGGCAGGCCTCTCTCGTTACAATATAAACGTAAAACGAATCGACCTTGACATTGGTGGGGGAGAAAGGATTACCGCAGGCTTTCGCCAGGGGCTGGAAAATTCAGGCCTGCGTTCCGGTGTTGATGTTGTCGGGTTTGAGGGAAGCCCGAAGTACGGACGAATGCATTCAGAAGCGGGGTTTAACCCCATGAATGCAGAGCCAGCCTACAAAATACAGGTTGGTGAAGACCTGTATTCTGTTCCACTGGATTCATTCATGACACATGGTTTTTTACCTGATGTACCCGACCGCCATGTATTTCATTATCAGACAGGTAACCCGGAGCGACTGTCAGGCCCGGTATCAGTACCCGGGATGCCTGAGGAATATTCTGACTGGTGTATTTTGTGAAGACCAATTCAGAACGTCAGATGTGTATAAAAATCTAACGTTTCCGCACTAGCTGTTAATCAAGTTATCCACATAAACACCAGAGACCCCACTTCGGGGTCTTTTTTTATTCACAGGAAACGACTTTTAAACTGTACAGAGCTATCGACCTGTTATTAACCCTTCATACACGGCTCACACACAGTTCTCTGTGGATAACTCCATTTGGCGACTTTATGCACTGTTCCAGTGGAATACCCCGTGTATAGGTTGTGCTTTACCCGTTATATCCTGTCGAAAGCCTGTGATAAGCCCTCTAGAACAAGGTTTTTCCACAGATGTCTAATTTTTAAACAGCACAATATGCCCCTTAACGAGCAGCATGAAAAGGCACTCGCAGAGGCTGTTATTGAAAAGTGATTCATTTATAAGAACAGGTTTTCCACCTTGGATTAAAGGCTCTAGCTACTGGCGTGCAACCTCTCCAGAACCTTATCAACACTGGCAAAACTCACTATTCACAGTGTTGCGGTGCACAAAAAATGCCTCAGAATGAGGCATTAACAGGTGATAAAACCTGTGGATGAAGTTATACGAAATGCAGCACAACTTATAAGGAGCTTATCCACAAGAAGCACACTAAAAAATAAGGCTTTAATCAGGGGTTGGATAGCAACTCAACCCTGAGTTCAACACCACTGGTCTGATGCTGACTATGGACCTCATAACGAACAATGCCCTGACCCTGTTCACTTGCGTTTTTGGTCACTCCTCCAAGAGTAATCCACTCCCCCAAACGCCCCACAACACTGGTTGAGATACGCTGGGTTTTTACACTCGAGTGACTGTTCGCATCATTTTTGAAGCGATCATTCGTCTGGCGAATGCTCAACTGAACCTGGTCACCGACCACTCGGGCTGTGACATAAAAGCCCTGGTCAGCAGATTGATACTCTGTTGTTACCTGTCGGTTGCCTGAAGAATCTCTGATGACAGTTGTGACTGGCTGGGACTGACCAACTGCAATATAAGCGGGCATGCCTTCAGTGGCCCGAACACCCTGATTGCCTTTACCTGTAGATGAAGAAGAGTTATTGCGAATCACAACACGACCTTTCTCCTGAGAGCTCCCAATTTGTACGCGTCCATTAGCAAAGCTGCCCTGGGCACTAATCTCTTGTTGATTCGACCGATTATTACCCGGAGTTCTAACGCTGATTAAAAGCTGCCTTGGGGCACTGTCGATTTGATTGAGCAAATCTTCAACACTTTGTTTTTCTTGTGGGGTGACCTGAAGAATCAACTGATTGTCGTAGCTGGTGACGGTTGCAGCATTGGGAAGGATGGCTTTGACGGCAGGAAGGATCTGTTCCGGAACAGAGTACTTTAAGGGGATGACTACCAGGTCTCGCTCTGCGGCCCATAACGAGCTGGAGAAAATAGTCATAGCGATAAATGAGCCAGCCAGAAAATATTTTACCCGTGCCATGTAATCACCTCATCACTTAAATTGTTCCGTTGATATATCACCCTACAGCTACTTTGAACTGTATAATCCCCTCCTGAATAATAACAGTTTCGGGCACCTATCATGATTCTGGCCATACCTGTTGTGATTATCCTTCTGCTTGTTTTTGGACCACAGTTTTGGGTCAAACGAGTGATGCGCAAACACAATGTTCACAGGGATGATCTGCAAGGCACAGGCGGTGAGTTGGCTGCACACCTGATTCAACGCTATGACCTGGATGTATCTGTACGTAAAGGCGGGCCGGGTGAAGATTATTATGACCCGGAAGAGAAGGTGGTTTCCCTCTCTCCTGAACACTTTGAAGGTCAGTCTGTCTCTGCTGTGGCTGTTGCCACCCATGAAGTCGGCCATGCTCTGCAGCATAAGGAGCAACATGCAGGCTTTATCCGCCGGCAGCGACGGATCAAAACAGCGATGGTGATAGAACGTTTCAGCGCCATCGCTTTGATGATCACACCGATATTATTTCTGCTGACCCGTGTTCCGCAGAGCACCTTTATTACAGTGCTGATTGGTGCCATAGGTATGCTGGCGGTTGTCTGGGTTCAGTTTATGAATCTGCCTGTAGAAAACGATGCCAGTTTCAATAAAGCCATGCCGATTCTTGAAGAGGGGTACCTGAAATATGGCGATATTCCCGCTGCACGTCAGGTGCTGAAAGCCGCTGCACTCACCTATGTAGCCGCAGCTCTTGCCAGCTTGTTAAATTTCGGCCGCTGGATTGCGGTTCTCAGACGTTGAATTACGTGATAGCACACTGGTTTATACCTGCGTTGCCCCTTATAGTTCGCCACTGTTTTTAATTTCTCAAACAGCTTTCCCTGAACAGCTTTTTCTGGACAGCTTTTTCTGGACAGCTTTGGAGCCTGGGTTTTATGTCTCTGCCAGAACAGTGCGATGTTGTCATTATTGGCGCGGGTGCAGCGGGGTTAATGTGTGCACTGACCGCCGGACAACGTGGTCGCAGTGTTGTAGTGCTGGATCATGGTAAAAAGCCAGGGCGAAAAATCCTGCTCTCAGGAGGAGGTCGGTGTAACTACACCAATATGTATACCGAGCCGGGCAATTATCTATCAGACAATGAACACTTCTGTAAATCAGCCCTGAGCCGCTTCACCCAGTGGGATTTTCAGGCACTGGTGGATAAACACGGGATAGAGTGGCATGAGAAAACTCTTGGGCAGCTATTTTGCAACCACAGCGCAAAAGACATTCTCGCAATGCTGTTCGCGGAGTGTGATCTGCCAAAGGTTACCATTGCCAACAATATCAATATCACAAACGTGACTACAGATGAGCACGGCCGCTTTATCACCTCGACTCGCGAGGGGGCTATACTCTCCGAGTCTTTGGTCATAGCGACAGGTGGACTGTCATTTCCGACTATGGGCTCCACAGATTTCGGTTACCGCATCGCTAAACAGTTTGGCCATTCCCTTGTGCCCCAGCGCCCCGCCCTTGTGCCCTTCACATTAGACCCAAAAGACCTGAAAACTTTCGACGGGCTGTCAGGTATAAGCAAAGAGGTGGTGGCAGAATGTAACGGCAACAGCTTCAGAGAAGCGCTGCTGTTTACCCACAGAGGCCTTAGCGGACCGGCCATTCTGCAGGTCTCCAGCTTTTGGAACCCTGGCGATGAGGTAAGCATCAACTGGTTGCCAGATATTGATGTAGAAACCTGGCTGGAAGAGCAACGTCAGTCACGCCCAAAGGCGTCACTGCCCAGCATTCTCAGCGAACACTTTCCCAAAAGACTGGCAAACAGCCTCGCCAACCTGGTTGGGGAAGAGGACATTGCCAGTCAGTGGAAGCGCGAAAGCATGGACAAAATGGTACAGGTCCTTACTGCCTGTACCCTCAAGCCCAGTGGTACCGAGGGCTATAAGAAAGCCGAGGTTACTATTGGTGGGGTCAGCACAGACCAATTGTCATCCAAAACCATGGCCAGCCGCTTACAGGACAACCTCTATTTTATTGGTGAGGTTGTGGATGTGACCGGGCACTTGGGCGGTTTTAATTTTCAGTGGGCCTGGGCTTCTGGGTATTGTGCGGGTGGTGTTACTTAATTAAGCCATCACTATAAAGCTGAAAATCTTGCTACGTAGTGAAAGCTTACAGCTAGTTGTCTTGAGTTATGGTCTGTAGAATTAGTTTCATCACGTCTCGTCATTAAAATTTGAACAATGCTTTCCAGCAAGTGTGTGAGTTGGAGGGCGGTAGCGTGTCTATAAGGGCCTTTCTTTTATCATCATGAATAAAAAACCACTGTTTAGTGTCGTTATACCTGCCTATAACTACGCAGCCACACTTCCCCGAGCACTGTTGTCTGTCATTGAGCAAAGTGGTGATGATTATGAGGTTCTCGTAATAAACGACGGCTCAACTGACAATACTGAAAACGTTTTAAAGGAAATGGAACTAAAACACCCAGAGGAATTCACATGGGTAACACGTGAAAACAGGGGACCTGCAGCAACACGGAATTATGGCATAGATAGTACCAGTGGTGATTGGTTAATATTTCTGGACGCCGATGATGACTTTATGCCAGATGCTCTCCATCACTTCCGAGAAAAAATCAAGAATAATAGCGTTACTAGGATGATTATCGGCGGGCATCTTTCAGTAGAGCCTGATGGAGAAGAGCGATATCGAAAAGTTAAGCCCTTTTCGGAGGGGGCTGCTGATATTGGAAATACAGGTGAAAAACGGTTTAAAGGCTACCTCCTCGATAAAACCATCACGCCATCTAATGGTGCAACTGCTATGCATCGAAAGATTTTTGAGACATGTCGATACCCCGAAAACTTTCGAAATAGCGAGGATATTCCGGTCTTTGCCTATGCGCTGGCAAAATTCAACTGTATCTCTGTAGACAAACCAATCAACCGAGTACATAAGCATAGTGACAGCCTCCGACATAACCTAGAATATTCTGACACAGTTGGTACACAGATTGTTGACTCAGTTTTCAACACCACACTTATACCAGATTCACTCCAAAAATATAAAAGAGCATTTTCAGCACAGCGTTCTCTTTCATTATTTAGAACATGGTATCTATCAGGAAACCATGAAAAAGCTCTTAACCACTATAAAAGAGCTATAAGCGCTGATTTAACGGCATTGCTTAAATTCTCCTATACGAAAAAAGTAATATATTCATTTTTTAAAGTCAATTTCAAAGACACCTAAGGGCAATATGAAACTAGACAATAGTAATCCCCAAAAAATATGGGATAACACCAGTAAACTACCCATTTTACTGTTTATTACCGTATCATCGCTTCTGTCCATTTATAGTATCCTGTCAAAAGATGTGATGGGGCGAGACACTTTCCTGTATATGGAAACAGCTCAAATATACCTTGACCAAGGATTCAAAGCTGCTTTAACAAATTATAATTGGCCATTTTTTTCTATATTAGTTGGCATATTTTCACAGATAACAAGTCTATCTATTCAAAAATCAATTGAATTGACAACTATACTTGCACATATCACTCTGACGCTATTTTTCTTCAAAACGTCCAGGATAATATTTAAAGATAACAAAACTATTTTTATCTCCTGCGTTCTATTTCTTTGCTCTGCCACGATGAACGACTATCGGGATACAGCTACCAGAGACCCTTGGTTCTGGGCTTTAACTCTAGCATCATTCTATTATTTTCTTCTAGCAATAGATCTGAAAAAGCCTTTATACCTTTTAGCCTGCCTTGCAAGCATCACTCTAAGCATTTTCTTTAGGACAGAAGGTATAATAAATCTGCTATTACCCCTAACATATCCATATTTCAGAACAGGAAAATTCTTTTTTGATAAAAGATATACTGTAGCATTTATAATGCTTAGTGCTATATCTCTAATTATTTTTTATTTCCTACTACCTACTGATACAAAGCTATCAGCTGAAATCAATTACTATTTAAACGCAAGCGATATCCTTAATAAAATAGAATCAAATCAGTCGACTATTACCAGCATTCTCCCCTCTTACAGCCATGATTACACGCTTTTATTCCTGATAGCAGGCATTTCTTCCATTTTTATTGTTAAAACTGCATTATGCCTTGGGCCAGCCTATACGATATTGGGATTATCATCATTAAGGGGAATAAAAAAATTCCTTAAGAACAACCCTTTACACTTATTATATATAGCCATTTTGGCTCTACCTCTTTTCATATTTTGTTTTACCCAATATTTTCTTTCAACAAGATATCTTATAAATTTTTCAATAGCTTTAATTTTCCCTATCACATATGTTGCAAAAGAGATTTGGACATCTAAAAATACATGGAAAAAATCAGCCATTGCTTTACTTATAATCATTTCATTCATTGATGGGACTGTAAGCTTTAACCATACGGATAAAAGTTATTTCGCTGAATCCACAAAATGGGTTAAGGAAAATACCCCCGCCCGAAGTATTATTACAGCAAACGATAAACGCATTATCTACTTTCTAAATGGTACATATAAAAATGCACTTACTCATAATAATGGTAAAGAGGTAAAGGCTGATTACTTTTTGATGGAACAAAATGTGTCGGATGCCAATCTCATTAAAGAGATGAGAGAATACGGCTGGGTTCAAATAAAATCTTTTAAAAGCAACAAAAGCAAAGGTATCATTATCTATGAACACAAGTATTAAGACATGAATATTAACACATTAAATACGGAAGTGGGGAGGATTAAAGATTCAAACCATCTCTCAAAAAATATTATTTGTAGAATTATTTATCTGCAGCATCTTTCACACCCTATTTATAGGATAGTGTATTAGATACATCTACAATCAATTAAAAAACCATTAGCCCCATATAATTTACTATCCATTAAGTAATAGACGAACCCATAAATGATCAACAAGAAAATTCAATCATTATGGATAGGCGACAGTTTATCCGTAATGGAGAAGCTTTGCATTTCCTCATTCATTAAAAATGGCCATGATTTTCACCTATATACCTATGGAGTTATCGACGGAGTACCTGATGGAACAATTATCCAAGATGCCAACAATATCCTCTCCCAAGATCTGATATTCACATACCACAGAAATAGTTATGCAGGCTTCGCAGATTGGTTTCGATGGGCACTCTTAAAGAAGAAAGGAGGAATATGGGTCGACACTGATATGATTTGTCTAAAGTATATTGATTTGGATGATGAAATTTTGTTCGGTAAAGAATCCAGCACAGCTGTTTGCCCAGCCATTCTTAAGTTTCCATCAGGTCACCCTTTAGTGAATTTTTTGGAAAATCAGTGTAGAAACCCTAATACTTTCACGCCCTACGACAGTAAGAAAAAAAAGTTAAATAAAATAAAGCGTTCAATGTTTAAGCCCGGCAGGCATAATATCGGCTGGGGTGAAACTGGTGGACCCAAGGGTTTCACAAAGGCCCTAGAATATTTTGACTTATTGAATAAGGCAAAGCCTTTCACCCATTTCTTCCCTGTTCACTGTAACAACTGGGATGCTGTATTTGACGGAACCCTTGGTGATGATATTGAACTATTTAGTTCCACTTATACCATTCACATGTGGAATGAAATGACCAGAAAATACAACGTTAATAAAAATGGGAGCTTCCCCAAAGATTCTCTCTACGAAGTACTAAAAAGAAAATACCTATAATATATCCATCATTCCGTTGAATTAATCCTATACCTAAAGAGCTACCTATGGTTTAAAAGCCAATGAAGCCGTAAAGCTCAGTTCCAGCTATCCCCGCAGGATATGCGTCTCAAGCCGTATAACAACAGAAGAAGTTGAGTTTGTTTTCTGAATGCAAATCCCCCCCCGCTTCAAAGCAGCATATGTAAACCAATCTGATGATCACACTACCGACACAGGGCTACCTACTCAGGCTGTATCAGGCCCAGTACATCTCCATTTCAATTTAGCAGCAATTCCATAACCAAATTAAGTTCAAATTTTTTTTCTTACTCTCCAAATTTAAAAACAACCTCTATTGGTCATGATGTTTGGATAGGAAACAGAGTTATTATCTACAATGGTTGCGATATTGGTATTGGAGCAATTATTGCTACAGGTTCAATCGTAACTAGCCCTGTCCCGCCCTATGCAATAGCTGCTGGGATACCCGCAAAAATCATCGGTTATCGCTTCCCAAAAGATGAAGTCGCCGTGCTTCTGAACAGTCAGTGGTGGGAAGCCTCCCGCTCGGAACTAGCCAATCTAACATATAGTGATAAAGAGCACTTCATCGAGGAAGTTAAAAATATTAAACCTGAGAATACGATTAAGCGTATCCAAATATAGAAAGTCCCTTCTCTTTAGCAATAGCTTAACTGCCCATAAGCCATATTGATGGTACTACTCCGGCCTAACAACTTACCAACGCATTACTGCCTACCGCTCTCTCCTATGCTGCCAGCCTGGCTACTCTCAAAATGATTCCCCCTGTAAGTCTCTGAGTTATGTTTGTTATGATAACGACTGAGGTCAAACACAACTATTACACCTCCAAAACAGAGCCGTAAGATGTCATGACAGATATTGAAGCCACACTAGAGAAGTTACCTGTCAGCCTCATCCCTGAAGACTACCTTCTGGATCCATTGCCTGCCCACTGGCAAGCCCGGTTTGACCGCGCTCTGACGTATATCCACAACCACCTGGATCAGTCTCCATTCCCTTCCTGGGACAAGGTTGCTGAAGCCAGTGCGGTTTCTGCTTTTCATTTTCACCGCATGTTCAGCAGTATTTTTCAGGAAACTCCCGGGCAGTACGTACGTCGCGCCAGGCTCAACTTGGCTGTTTGGCTATTGCTGAATAAGACAGATATCAGTGTGACCGATGTTGCTATGCAGTGTGGTTTTTCATCCTCTCAGTCCTTAGCCAAAGCTTTGCGCCGGGAAACAGGTTTTTCCGCCAAAGACATTAAGGCTCTGCGCGATGATGAGGATTACGAAGAAATAAAGCGTCTATACAAGCCTCTGACCCCCCCAGAGCAGCCCAACTATTCTCTTGAAAAAATCATGATCGACCAATTGGAATGTTCTATTGAAAGGCATTCCGAAAGATCATTCCTGTCTGAGTCTGTCACCCCTCCCGACGAAACACGTGTCCTCAAAGCCTATGAACGGCTCTGTACTAGCGACCGCGCCCCCTACTATATAATTACTCCAGCAAAAGAAGAGTCGAACCCGTTTAGCAAACAGACATCCATTGTCGGGCTTTTATTTGATAATCCATCCAATGGTCGGGGTGAGAGCTATCACGTAAAAGCTGGAAACTATCTGTCCTGCCGCATTTTGGTCAACAATGGTAACTTTTACCTTTCTGCCTGGAAGCGTCTCTACGCCTATATGATGGAAAACCACCTTGAGCCTGACCCTGAAGGGTACACAGTAGAGTGCATCCATAACCCGGATTGGTCGACTAGCTCAGAGCAAGCAATGGATATGACAATTAGTCTTAAGATTTTAGATACGCCATAGACCACAAAAGTTCATCTTATAGCGTAATGGCTGAAGGCAATATTCCTGTGTTACCCAAATCTTACTTCTCTGGCGACAGTTTCATCTGTAAAGGAACGCATTATTATTGTTAACCTCTACCCCGAAACGGAAATCACACTCAGCCTTTCTCTTCCAGCAAACGACAAACCTCATGCAGCCGTTATGAATTAATGTAACGGAAAAAATCTACAATATGCTAAACCTGCTCAGTGAAAAGGTGATTTTTACAAACGAGGCTTTCACCCCAAAACATCAAAAGAAAGTCATACGGCTGTAATGACTCTTCCGCCATTCTCTTTTATGGTTGCACACTACAAATAACAACACTAAAACCCAACAAAAACTACAACGCACAACCATAAAAGAAATATAAGGTTCATGATGACTCTCTGTATAAAATCGTTTCGGCATATCTTGTTCAGCGCCCTTTTCGCCCTCTCTTTCACCGCGCAGGCCAATGACAACTCTCGATGCCATCTCACTCCCGCAACCGACACAGCACCTGAAAAAATTGACTGTGACCTGTGGACACTCAGCATCAAGGGCACACTGCATGGTTATAATGGCTTTCCTGATATACGTGACGTGTTGTATTCCGTGCCTTTAGGTGAAGCACCCGCTGAAGGCTGGCCAATCGCCGTCGTTTACCAAGGCAGTTTCTTTCCTGTGCAGTTTGCCGACAATCATACGACTGATGATATGGACTCTTATTTCGGCGCTTTTTATGAGCTAAGAACCATAAAAGAACTATTGGATAACGGTTACGCAGTTATGGCTCCCCGCGCCTTTAGCAACGTTGCCTGGCAAACCAACGTGCCTAACCCTTATGGCTATTCTATTTACACCACTCAGCAGGATTACCCTTTCCTTAAAAACCTCTTCAAGGAAATCAAGAAAGGCACCTTTGACCGACATGGTAAGCTGAATCCAAACAAAAAATTTGCGACCGGTATTTCCAGCGGGGGCTATAACTCCAGCCGTATGGCCGTTTCCTTCCCCGGTGAGTTTACGGCACTCGCTATCCACTCTGCTTCTTACGCATCCTGTAACGGCTCTCTCTGCAACATTCCTTCTACAATGCCAAAAGATCACCCACCCACAGTGTTCCTGCACGGCCGAAAAGACCCAATCGTACCCGTCAGCACCATGGAGCGTTACTACAGCATTCTGAAGAACAACAGTATTGAAACCAAAAAGCATGTCTTCCCGGAAAAGGGTCATGAGTGGACGGCAAAATCGCCAAAAATTGTTCGTGATTGGTTTGATCGTTACAAATAAGCTTTTTGTGGCAACTCCTTACCCTCAGGCTAAGGTAAGTTGTTGACACCAAAAACCATTATCTCTAATATTCGCCTCGCTCTCTGGCACGCAGACGCTGCTTCAGCCGAACTTCCAGAGAGTGATTGTTGAAAGATGCCCAGGTGGCGGAATTGGTAGACGCGCTAGCTTCAGGTGATTGCGTGTTTAGGATTTTCTGGCTCCCAGCACTTTCCCTAAGTCTTTGAAAACACTAGAATTCTTATTGCACGGAATAGGCGTACAATGACGCCCATCCTAAGAAATGACAGTGTCGTACAAAGTCTATGGTTTTTGATGCCGAATGCCCAGGTGGCGGAATTGGTAGACGCGTCAGCTTCAGGTGCTGATGTCCGAAAGGGCGTGGAAGTTCGAGTCTTCTTCTGGGCACCATTCGCAGCAAAAACCGAAAAATCACGACCAGCCTTGGTGGTGGAATTGGTAGACACGCTGTCTTCAGGTGGCAGTGCCCAATGGGCGTGGGAGTTCGAGTCTCCCCCAAGGCACCAAATTGCGATAAAAAACCGACATATTCTGTCGGTTTTTTTGTATCTCAGATGTCAATCTTCCCCCGGCACACATAACTGAAAACTCTGCGGCTCACCATCCTTGATTTGTTTCCCCCCCTGTCTCAACAAGGCATCAACCTGCCGACGGTCAAGAGGATGTAGCTTTTCCAGATGCTGATACACCCAGCACCCTCTGAGACCATACTTACCGACCATAATCTTTCAGGCAGTCGTCTTATTCTGTTCCTAATCAGGGAATAGACAGTAAACGGGATCATTCATAGAGGCACCTCTTTGCTCTGGGATGCCGTCAGATGTGGAAACTGCATGGTCAAACAGCTTTGACAACAACAGTGATGCCCTACGCCGTCCTTAAAGCCTTGTAAGCTACCCACGAAATGTCAGTCCTTGTCATCGATGTCAGCCACCGACCACACTCATCACATTTAAGATGAGCGACATTCTCATCGCTGACCTTCACCAGCATTTTGACTCTCCTTGTCATCATGACTGGATTCCTTTTTCTGCAATACCGGGTGAATCATGTTGGCCTGCACAAAATCCCTGTGCTCACACATCACCCTCGTCACTTCATTTTCTCTCTCTTCATTGCTCATGGTATGGCTATACCAAGCCTCATCTATATCCGCCATGGCTTTCACCAGCCGGACAAAATGCTCAACGGCCACATAGTCGCCATCGTCACCGACATTGACCATGGCATCTCTATCTACCGGGTCGTATGTTGAGATTCTCATGCTGTTCCTTTCACCTCCTGTGTGTTGCGGATATACACCAGATGCATAGCTTCTGTCTTATGACCGGATATTTGGTCTTCATGCTCAGATACCCCCTTGGCTTTAAAGTCGTGAAAATGAAAACGGTCAGACACCAACTCCTTATCAACCGCAGCGGTAATGATCTTGTTCCATTGGCTGTCGAGGGTGTTTTTCTTCATTAACAGACCGTCCTTCGAGCAGAACAGATATTCACTCTCCACCCCGTCCCGCAGCTTACGGATCAGCTCATAAGCTGCCCGTAGACGAGGGGATCAATAAGGTGATCTCATCCAGAGAGCCTTTGGTGCGTTTCAGATGGATGCCCTTTTCCAGTACCTGTATGGTCTTCATGCGGATAATCTCACACCGTCGTGCTCGACAGATGTAACAGAACTCCATCAGAGCTTTCCAGTAATCCGGCGCAAGCCGTGAACACATTCAAGTACTCCTCCGGTGTGACATAGCGATCTCTGGGCTTAGGTTTTTTGTCACGTACCTCCCGGCAGATATTGACCGGCACCACATCGTAATATTGTCTCGCCCAAGTCCATGCTCCTGATAACAGCTTCCGAACATTTGCCCTCGTTCCATGAGTGGGAAACCTGGACAAAAATCGTTTGATAACAGCCGGTGTCAGCAGGGTGATATTCACATCACCAAAATTCCCTCCTGCCGTTGTTCGCATCTGTTTAACCTTCGGAGCCATATATCGTAGACTTTGCTTCCAGCCCTCCGACAAATCACTGAATTCCTCAGACGCAACATACTGGTCAACCATCCATGCCACTGTATATATAGCCTTATCAGTAAAAGCCTCCACCGCCAGATGCATCTGAGACAACGGCATGGTGTCAGGGCCGATAACAATTTCTTTATCAAAAAGAGATTTTCCATTCCTCGTCCCTCGATAACGCTTATAGATGTATTTACCTTTGAGGCAGTACACATGCTCCGGTAAGAATTTATTTTGTCCTTTTCTTGGTTTGCCCATAGTCAGACCTCTTACTGCTCAGTCTTTATTCAAATTAATGGTTGTTGTTTGGGCGGATGCTTCGCCCACCAAACGTGTATCAATAGCGGCCTGCGTGGTGACAACACTGCCATCCTTGCCATAGAAAAAAGAAATGCCATTGTTGATAAGGAATGTGAACAACTCCTTCTTCCGTTGACACCCCGACCACTTCATGAGTTCCTTCTCATAAACCAGTGACGTCCTGTTCATAATCATGCCCGTCTTAGAGAACCTTGTTCAGGTCGGTGGCACTATGCACATCCCCAAGAACCTCTCCGGAGGCCACATCCACAGTCACCGCTGTGTCGCCGTCCTGAATCACCACCTCGTTATTCTGCGACTCGCCCCTATCCACTTGTTCATCCAGTTGCGCGGTTCGCTGGGCATCAATAGACACAGGCAGGTACTTGAACATCCGGCGAATCACGGTCTTACGGCCCATCTCTTCATAGTCGGTCTGCCAGGGGCCAGACTCCCCGGCCCTGGAGCGCTTGCGGATCGCCTCTATCCGGTCGATGGGCAGCCATTCGATGTGATAGCGCCCCGGTCGGCACTCAAGGCCGGAAAGTGGCGAATAGAGGCCTCTGTGCCGTACTTCATCAGGAACTCATCCCGCTCAAACACTGTCCGGGCCTCGATGTTGGTAATATCTCCGGAGCGTCTGGCCAGGGCCAGCATGCCCCGGTAGCCCAGCATGAACTGACACTCCAGTTGCCGGGCCCTGGAATTCCAGAAGGGGATCAGGTAGCAGTAGCCGAGCATATTGCCCGGCTCCAGCCCCAGCTGAGCCGCCTGCACCACCGCCCCGATAATGCTGCCGTGGCTGCACTCCAGAAGTTTCGGCGTCCGGCGCATTTCCGTCATGGCCACTGACAGCAACCGCTCCGGTGAGAGCGGTGTATTGAGCAGTGCCTGCGTGATGGTGTTCTTCTTCGCTCGGAACAGCGTCTTGATCGACGAGGCTGGTGGACGCACCGTGTCTTTCCCAGCCTCCTTTTTGGGCGCTGTTTTTCTGGGTTTCTTTGTGGGCAAGCCATTATGCGACCTCCCTGGCTTTGACCCAGTCGGGCAGGTCGATGGTTACAAAGTCATCAGAGTAGGCAGGCCAGTACCCTTGCTTACGGCAGGTCGCGTATGTCTGCAGACACTCCCGGTACTCAACCTCCCCCGCCTCCAGCAACTCCGGGCTGGCCAGATAGAGACCGATGGCATAGGGCGGCTCCTTCTCAATCGCAAGCCATGCGAACGCTGTCGCCTTGAACCCCTGTGACCACAGCCGTCGAGGTACATGGCGGCACTGATGTGGTAGCCATAGCGGAAGATGTCCCGGCGAAACGCCTCGAACCCGGCATCAGCAGTGGATTTAAGAGCGAACACCACACCTATGTCTTCGCGGTAATAATCCGGACGTACCCGGCAAGGCTGTCCGGTCGCAGGGTCTACCCAGAAAATGGAGCGCTCGGACACACCTTCCGAGAACACCTTTAAGGCTTTGGCATGCTGTTTCACCGAGGCAAGGACTCCGGTACGACATGTCAGTGAAACAGGGTACTGTTGCATTTCAGCGATAAGGCTTTGAAAAAACGCAGATAAATTAGAAGACGTTATAGCCATAGATAATTGGTTATGCGACATTGCACCGTTTAACCAAGCTGTTAGCCGTTCTCCACCTTCAAATTTCTATTTGCTTGAGAGAATGTTTGGTATTATTTCATTGTCGTTTCTTGTATTACCGCAGTAAGGATTTATATGGACGAGAGTTCTTTAGAGAAAGTTGCAGAATTTATATGTGGTAATGACGAAGAACATCCAGAATACAGGTCTAGTTCGAAAATCACTTCATTCTTTGAACGAGCTGGGCTACCTCAATTTGTCCATGATGGCTCTACCCGTAAATGGTGGGTTCTTGAACGGTTGAAGGAATGTGACAGGCAACAAATGGCAGGTGTTTTACGAAGACTTGCATCACCTAAAGAATACTCTGGAAACAGAGAACTGATAAAAACAGCGCTGAGTCAGCTGAATGAAATTCTTTACGTAGAAGGTTTCAAAATAAGACTCGAAGGTTTAGAACCAAAGTTTGAAAAAATCTCTATCGATTTCTCTGATGAAGAGAAAATTGAAGAACAGCTACAACCTTCACCACCACCTAACTTTCTTGCTTTGGGACTAGAGCCTGGAGTGGGAGAAATACTTGAAAATAGATGGGAAGAAGCGCAACGGTGTGTTGATGCAGAGGCTCATCTATCAGCAATTATCATTATGGGTAGTATGCTCGAAGGGTTGCTTTTAGGTATTTGTCAGAGAAACCCTGCTGAAGCAAACAGATGCCCAAGCGCCCCCAAAAACAGCAAAACGGGGAAAGTCAAAAACTTTGCTGACTGGAAGCTTGCAGAAATGATTGATATTGCACACCAGATTGGTTGGCTCGGAATGGATGTTAAAAAGTTCTCTCATGCACTGAGAGAGTTCAGAAATCTCATTCACCCATATGAGCAAATGATAACTCGTACAAAACCAGATGCTGATACCTGTAATATTTCTTGGCTAGTAGTTCAGGCCGCAGTAAATGATCTGGCATCATCGCTAAAAAGCGGCTAACAAGAAAATCAAAGGGACGCCTACGGTGCCCCTTATTTAGGCGTTAGACCCTATGATCAATCTCATCAAACTTTACAGGGAACCGCCAGCTATGATCATAAACAGGGCACATTTCATTTGACAACTTTGCACTCCAAGAGCTTGAATTTTGACGACAAATACATTTACTATATTGAAGACGATACTTTGAATCCTTAATGCTGTATATGAGGCCTGTCTCAATATCAAATAGTATGTGGCTAAATCTTTCTGTCGGCCTTGAACCTTCTGGTGAGATAACCCACTCTCCAACCATTGTTTCTGTAATAGATATTTTAAGATTCTTAAGTGTAGGTAAAATCAAGGTGAAAAAACCATTTACATCACCAATCGTTTCTGCCAATCCACCAATGACTTTAGCTTCAATGTTTGATCGTTCACTGCCTCTACTTATTAACATATCTAACTGTTTCTCTATCCCATCTTCTGTAATAATTGAGCATTCGTGATGGGTCATAGATGCTGATTTCTTCACACTATCCCAGAATATAATTACATAGCATGTTCCAACTCCCATTGTAGTTAAAAAATCAACATCAGGTTTAAATCCTATTGATCCGCTACCCTGATCTGCAATAACAGCAAATCTATTGTTTGGAGCTTCTGGTGTACATTCAATATTGCATACATGTTTTTTTATGAGCTCATTACTACCAGTTAGCCAATGATGATTTACTACATTCGAACGACCCCATCTAAGGATAAACGATACTTTTTCAAGAGTTTCCCCTGTCACTCTTATAATGGGAAAAGTATCGCTTATTGGAAAAGCCAGATTAAGCTTAATGAATAATCTACTGTATTCACCTTTTTCAATACGAAGATTAAGTAGGTGTTCAATGCCAAATTCAAATGTAAGCTCTTTATCAGAGACACTTAGTATATTAGCTCCCTTTTCCTTCAATCTCTGCTTTACATTTTCTACAAGCTCTTCACCAACTGAAACAGAGGAAACCAGCTCTATGTCTGTTTCATTCTTTAAATTACATTCGTTGATACTACGCTGGCGAATGTCAAGGCCAACTTGCGAACTACAAGAAAAAGTTTCTGGATCTTTTTTCTCACAGGGTTCCTGAAAAAAGCTAGAGCGTATAGCCATAGTTGGTTCTTTACTTTTAATGTGCGCGGAAACAGTGCCAGCCTCAGTTTTGGTGATTTTACTTTGACCTTCACCATGAGTAGCAGGGGGGGGGGCAAGCATGCCAGATTTTGTAGTTGCTATATTCATACCTTAGTCCTTAGTCCTTAGTCCTTAGTCCTTAGTCCTTAGTCCTGTAGAAGTGTATTGAGTTCAATACAGTTACTAACAGTGGTGCAAGGATGCCTAACAAATGCATCCAGGTGACGCCTTCGGCCCGCTGACCCAAGCGTTGAGGCTGTAGAAAAACATCAGAGAAACTTTTCTTTCGTGCGGAGAACGCATGAATGTCATTTCGCCAGGGAAAACAGACTCAAAATCGACAGAGAAACGCCACCTTCTGATTATTTTTTTACCAAAAATAATCAACTCAAAATAGTTTTTCTACAGATTCGTTATGCACACAATATTTAAACTCAACTTTCACAAGTCTTTTTATAATTATGGCCAGCTTTCACAAAACCACATTTTTCTAGAGAGCGAGCCGCCGCTTCAGAAATAGGGGAAGATATAAAGCCTGAAAAAATCTCTTTTTTAACAGTGCCTTTTAAAGAGTTGAGTTCAACTCTTACCTTGGGTCCTATATCACCAGGAAAAAAATCTGTGATTCTATGAACTTCACTATGATCACTGAAGTTTTCTTTAAAAAATAATTCTTGAAATTCAACAACCTTGGAAGGCGGCAATAAAACTTCAGCCATTTTAAAAAGAGATTCTTGGGTTCTTATTTTAATAACCTGCCTATCATTTTCAGGTATTTTCATCGTGTTAAATCTACTGTAATGTTCAAATAAAGAAAGCAGGGCTTCTGACCCAAGTCCTTTTCCTGTATATTTTTTAAGAAGGTGTCTAGTGATTACAGAATAACCTTCTGAGTTTAACTGTGATGTATCCATGATACCAATTAATACTTGTGTTTCTTTATCCATAATCACCCAGATTCTTGAAAAAAAACTCCCATTTAATTTATATAGTCCAATTAGGTGTTTTATCGTTTCGTCAGAAAAATCAACAGGCACTTTAACAGGAGTCCATTTTGATTCTTTATTGGAAAGCTCTAAATTCAAAGCTCTTACTAAACTCAGTTCTTCCATAGAGTTTCTAAAATTGGTCATTATTAGCCTACTCGACTCTACCATTGAAGTTTTTTGATACAGCATATCAAACTCTGAATTCGAGGTTGTAGCTTGTTTAACTTCAAACTGATCTATTTTTTTGTCAGCACCTTCTGCACCTTTGGGTACTAAATGCTTAACCACACCTTCTGAAGAGGTGACGTCTGCTCTATTTTGCTGTTTATCATTATAAAGTGGAAAGTATATCGAAAACTTACCACCAGGCTGAGTTCCATCCATGATTAAAATCCTATCTTAGTATATCGAGCTCCACTGATATTTTATTGCCATAATCATGAAAAGTTGATAACCAAATGGACAGTGCGCATAACGAATAAGGATAGATTGCGCGAAGCCGCGATCTTATCCCATTGTCGAACAAGCCCGGATTTGACACGCCTGCCTACGGAGCTATTGCAGAATGTTTTTTTGCGATGGGGTTGGATATCGGACTTTGAATACAAGTCCTTTTTTAAAGGCGAGTGCACCCTGGCGGCCTCGATAACGCCACAGCAGCCGGGCGGGGATCTTTGTCAGCGGTTCATTCTCCTCTGTCAGAAAACTCCGAAATCAAAACCCACAACCAGTCACTTCGCGCTCAGCAAACAGCACCCCTTTTGAGATCAAAATACAGCGATAACCCGCAGGCCTTATCTGTGCCGAGCTATTGTTGTTGGCACCCCAGAGATAAGCAAATCTGCAGAGGTCATACATAAGTAGATAGAACTGGATTAACCCGGCACCCATCCTAATGTGAACAGTGCCAGGAAAAAAACCAAAGGAGAAAAACCAAAGGAGAAAAACCAGAGGAGAAAAACCATGACCAAGGAAACCACAACCCCAAAGACCAAGCCTGCCAACAAAGCAACAACCGAAGCCTCTAATGAGGTGATCGCCAAAAACTTCAAGAACATGCTGAACAAGACCTACGAGATGCGCATCGACGACCAGCCGGTGACCGAAGGCGGCCTGAATTGTATTGGCGGCTGGAAGGCATCGCTGAAAACAAAACAGACGACAGTAGAGTTTGATGAAAAAGCGCTGGCCGACATCAGCTATGACAAGGGAGACTACCAGCTCAACGACAAGGAAGGCAAAGGCCGCAAGGTCGCCTTCTACACCATGCGCAAGGTCAGCCCTCGATTGTAAATGAAGGGCACACGCGCAGAGACAGGGGCTGATTGGCCCCTTTCTTTTTCCCGACTATCCTGTCTTCTTTATTCGCACCTGAACAAAATCAAGCCGTCGTTTAATGCGTCAATAACTGGATTAACGACACACTAATCCTATGGTTAAAACACGCAAAGGGA
Source organism: Sansalvadorimonas sp. (assembly GCA_965221135.1). Taxonomy (GTDB): domain Bacteria; phylum Pseudomonadota; class Gammaproteobacteria; order Pseudomonadales; family Endozoicomonadaceae; genus Sansalvadorimonas. The sequence goes on along the minus strand of CBDCRZ010000100.1, from coordinate 183,188 downwards.
AACGCAGAAGGTGAAGGGCCAGAGACAGGGGCTGAACCTGTCTTCTTTATTCGCACCTGAAAAATCAAGCCGTTTATTGAATCGTTTAATGAGTCGTCAATAACTGGATTAACGACACACTAATCCTATGGTTAAAACACGCAAAGGGAAACGCAGAAGGTAACGAAGATGAGCGACGACAACATGCAAGCCATTGAACATTTCATAACCCATAAAGGCAATGCTGAGAACCTTCTGAAACAAATCCTGAGCCTACCGAAGATCACATGGGATATGACGCCACAGAGCTGAACTGGTCGCATGTTGGCACCATGGCCTCCGCAGTCGAAGACCTCAAGGGTATCGCCGAGAAGGTTGGCATTGATTCAGAAGAGGCACTGGATAGCTAACCCTAAACGGAGCGGAATCATTTTAGGATGTACCCCATCAGCATGCTCCGGTAGAAGATACGCTTTGAGAAATACCACTCTATAAATGACTTAAATGACTTAAATAACCCCGCCCCCTTTTCACCTCAGGCACTTTTTAGCCTTGTCGTGATATCCAGTCCCAACGCATCCATCACAGAAAGAATTGTTTTCAGTGTTGGATTACCCTGCTCACTGAATGATCGATAAAGCTGCTCTCGGGACAGACCGGTTTCTCGTGCTATCTCGCTCATACCCTTTGCACGGGCGACCACACCCAGAGCCTGTGCAATATAGGCGACACTCCCCGTTTCAAAGGCATCTGCCATAAACACCTGTATGGCTTCGGGACTGTCGAGAGCATCTGCCGGATCATAGTCATGCAATTGTTCTTTCATGATTCATTCTCCTTTATCCTGAGCCAGTTCGGCCGCCAGCTTCCTGGCCATCTCTATATCCCGCGCTTGGGAGTTTTTTATTTCCACCGCAAAGCAGGATGATGATTTCCTCTCCACGCTGTCTGAAGTAAACCCTGTATCCAGGGCCATAATGGATACGAATTCACTCACACCCTGCCCCACAGGCTGTACATCACCCGGCAGCCCTTGTGACAGCCGAAAAATACGGGCAGCAATAGCTGCTTTTGCCCGTTGATCTTTCAACTTCTCTTCCCATTTACGAAAAGTGGATGTCTGGGTCAGCTTTATCATTGCCTGGTTGTAGTTTATAAAATACAGACAGACAGACAGACAGACAAAAATAGAGAAAGTTCCTGGATGGGGAAAAGGGCATAAAGGCATAAATAGCTCCGACCCGAATGGCACTTACTTAAGGCTCTAAGGCCTGTAAATATGTGGCTTTGCCGCGACACCTGAGTTTTTCTAAGAGCCTCCTGAATACTGTGATTAATGCACATAACAGCTATGAGGCGGGAGTTTAGTAAGGTTTTTGAAGGTTACTATAACTCTGAAAAGCCTGGTATCACTGAGTTTGTGGTCGTAAGTAAGTGCCATTCAACTGCGACCCCTTTTGACTCACGAAGAATATCACCTCGCCTGTGTAGGTTCTTCAAAGAGACAGAAGGATTCCAGTTAGTATCAGTCATATCGTTTATTCATAAAAAGATCTTATCTTCCCCATAAAAAAGCCTAAAGCAAGAAGTATGACTCCCTATACTTTGGCACTCTCAAACCTTGATATTGCACATGAATTTAATTCATAAATATTTCCTGCGGCTCGCGGTTTTCTGGTGTTTGTTAGCTGCTCCTTTTGCTTTAGGCATGGATAAATCTACAAAAACATACATGCCCCCTTACCATGTCACTTTTGTAAAAAACACCACCAAACAACCACCCCCTAAGATTAATCCACTTAATCAGAGTCTCTTGGGTCTTACCCTTGCCCACCCAAAAGACATATCAACCACTCCTCCCTCTAGTGCCAACAGCCACTCTTCCATGCCGCTCGAAAAAGCTATTCATAGTACTGAGGGGGATACAGAAAAAGGTATTTTCAAAATTCACATCAGTTCAAATGAATTCAACCTGGAGGGTGTTGACGAGCTTCTGGCGCAGGAAGGTGAGCACATCCAGCTTGAAGTTGACTATGTTTATTACAAGCCTGAAGGGGCACGAAGAACCTGGATAGAACCCACCAATCGAGGAACTCCCTTACTTCGAAAGCTTGTAGGCGATACTTTCTTAAAAGAACAAGACTGGGCAGTTTTATCTATAGGCTGGCAAACCGATATCCTGAGAAAAGATGGGAAGCGCGTTGCTTTGGGTATGGATGCTCCTTCGCTGAAATTACCGCACTCGCATCCTCAGGAAATTATCTGGGCTGGCACAGCGGCTCACCTCTTCCAACATAAGAAATCCCTTCCTCTGTCACCAAGTCCTTCTAATGAATGCAGAACTGCAGATGTGGATGAAAATGCAATATTGTGGGTAAGAAAAGGGTTCCATGGTCAGGAAGAGGAGTTGCCAAGATCTGCATGGAGTTTCTCTTGTACAGGTGACGAGGTTATCCTCCATGATGACAAAACCGTCCAGTCAGACAGCTATTACCGACTTAAGTATAAAGAAAAACAACCCATTACAGGCGGGTTGTCTTTTCTGGCTATATCCTCTATCTCAAAATCAATACCAGAAGCATTAATTGTTGGCGCCTCTCAAACAGGGCGTCTTATGAACGCGATGCTGGCTAAAGGAGTACAGCTACCCAAGGCTCTCATCCTTATGGGAGGAAGTCAGACTTCCAACTTCCATAATCTCGGTGCAACACCAGGAAGCAACCCGTTATACGCTCCCCTTGAAGACAAGGCACTCAACACCCATGATCTAGCCAAGCATTCTGAACGCATCATCTGGGCAAACAGCAGTATTGAATATGCTCGCGGGGATGCCCATTTGCTACATCAAACACCACCACCTGACAATGCTCGCGTTTTCCATCTTGCTGGTTCCCCTCATTATCCAATAGCTTCCTGGCCCCCCTCCAGTACTAAAAATCCTCAAAGTGACACTCCGTACCCACCTCTACAGGATCACTGGACGTTACCTTCCACAAGCGTGGTTCTTATACGGACACTTATGAAAATGCTGGCTCAATTAGAGCCGCCACCTGACAGCATTTACCCCACACAAGAGAATGGAGGGTGGGTTGAACTTCAAGAAGCCACAAGACCATTTCCCGAGTTAAAAGGAGTACGCCTGGGACAAGCTAACCCTCCTCGCTATCTTGCTGTTGATGAAACAGGAAATGCTCGTGTCGGTGTGCGCATGCCTGCTGTGGCAGAACCTCTTGGCACCTACACAGGGTGGGCATTAATAAATGAAAAGATCGGCCATCCGGGAGACCTTCTCTTTATCAGTGGCTCATTTATTCCACAGAAAGAACTATTTGATAAATGGCCTAACGAAGAATCTTATCTGCAAGCCCTGAGAAACGCTTTTGATAACCACCCCTGGAAAATCTATTTTTCCGAAGCTGACTGGGAAGATATTCGAAAAGAAGGAGGAAAAATTTACCGCTGGGTTTCAGAAAGTCTTTAATGACTGGCTGAGAAACCATGAAACAAGGCTGCAGAACAGAGGCTCCCTAAAAAAGCTCAGCATGGCTGAGCTTTATTTACACATGTCCCAGCCTTACTTCTGGCGGCCTACATAGTCACCGGTACGGGTGTCTATTTTGAGGGTTTCACCTTCAGTAATAAACAGAGGTACTTTAACCACAGCACCAGTCGTCAGGGTCGCAGGCTTGAGCGAAAAAGGGGTCGGAGTCGAATGGCACTAACTTAAGCCCGGTCGACATGAATTTGTGAGGAATATATCCCTCGGGAATGGGATAATTCCTTATGATAAAAACAACACTCTTTCTGCCGGGCTTTCATCTGCCGACCCTGCGTCGTAAACCCCGGTCAGCCAGTCAGAAACTCGCCGCTCAACGTGACCAGATCAAGAAGTCAAACCTGACCCAGATGGGTGAATACTTCGGGTCATTCATTCATCACAAAGCCACAGAACAATCTTCCTCTGGGGCATTCAGTCGAAGGCGCTTGTTTACGAAGGCCAATAGTTTCTGGGGGTTCTTTTCACAAGTTCTTGATGCAGACGGTGGTTGTCGGGAAGTCGTCCGCAAAATTCAGGCCTTTGCTGCCAAGAACCATATCAAGACACCTTCCTCATCGACAGCAGCCTACTGTAAGGCCCGCAGGAAGCTTGAGCAAACAATGTTGGATGAGGTTCTCCAGCAAACATCTGATGAGCTTCTGAAAAACGACATTGGTCGCTCCTGGCATAACCGTCGAGTACTTGTCGTTGATGGAACCGGACTCAGCATGCCTGATACAGAGGCTAATCAGGAGGTATGGCCCCAATCCAAGAACCAAAAACCTGGCTGTGGTTTTCCCTCAGCACGCTTGTGTGCCTGCTTTGATCTGCACACAGGCGGACTGGTCAGTTACCGTATGGGCAACAAAAAAAATCATGAGTTGCCATTACTGCGGCAACAGTGGGATACGTTCCAGGCCGGTGATATTTTCTTGGGAGATAAAGGGTTTTGTAGTTATTTTGATGTCGCCAAATTTCAGGAGCGGGGTGTTGATTCCGTCATTACCCTTGCACGGCGAACACCGGTAAAGGACAGTGAAGCTCTAGAGGTTTTGGGGACGGATGACTTACTGATTACATGGCCAAAGCCTAAATGGCGCAAAAGTCTGAGCTATTCCTTTCAGGAGTGGGAGAGCCTCCCTGAACAGCTAGTGTTACGTCAGATCAAAGTCACCGTCGACCAGCCTGGTTATAGGGTGAAACAGTTCTACATTGTGACGACATTGACGGATGCTGAACGTTATTCTGTGAGAGATATCGCTGAACTTTATTATCGTCGCTGGGATGTTGAACTCTTTTTCCGGGATATAAAAACGACATTAGGCATGGACATTTTACGCTGCAAATCTCCGGAAATGATATATAAAGAAATCACAATGCATTTGATTGTTTATAACAGTTTGCGAATGCTCATGTTGAAAGCCTCGCAGAAACACGCCTCACCTCTTAGTCAGATAAGCGTCAAAGCAAGCCTGCAGGCACTAAGACAGTGGGAACCTCTCATAGGTGTCCCTGAAGCTGACAAGACGGGAGAAAAACAACGGCTAATGAGTTTACTCTACAAAGCAATCGCCGGCGCAACTGTACCCGCCAGGCCAGGGCGCAGGGAACCACGGTGTGTTAAGCGCAGGCCCAAGCCTTATCAGCTGATGTCGGCACCAAGGGCATCGATGGTTGAGCTGGAACACCGGGGTAAAAGCCGTGGCAAGAAGCTTTAAGTTAGTGCCATTCGACTCCGACCCCTTTTCCCCTCTTTTCCCCCTTTTCCGCAGTCAATGAGTCCATCAATCAGGTTCTTCTTCTGAACGAAGCCCGTGATTGAAAGCCAGAGAACTCAGATAGCACAAGCTTTCCTGAATGCAGCCGAATATCTAGTCAGATTCTTAAAAAGGCCTCCTTGAACATGCCGCTGACACAAACACCGAGCCTGATTCAACTTCTTAATGCTGCTGATAGTTTACTGACGATGACGACAGTAAAGCCTAATGAGCCTGTTGGCCTTTCTCCTGAAGGACGACTGATTACGAGAGAAGAGGTGAGCAAAACCAGGAGGCCAAATAAAGAGCATCCATTCCAGGAAGCACAAGACAGAATGGAAGAATACCTGAAGAAACGAGACATCAGCCTGACAAGTGCCGACATTAATCTTGGTAATATCTGCGCCCAAACCACTCTGAAACTCTTCGGGCCCCAGTATCCTGAATCCCAGGAATCTCCGTCCACTTATTCTCATCTTTTCAGCACATTTGAAGACAGAAATAATAAAAAACGACAGACCTTGTCAAAAGAAGAGCAGAAACCTTTTACGATGACTTTATATAGTCCCAATCGTGCTCTCCCCCTCATTCGACCCCAACTGAGACAGGATCTCGACTATGAAGTCTTGCCTGGTCAGGCCAACACTCTCATCAAGAAAGCTAATCAAACCGCCAGTAAGTGCACCTCGTTGGAACAACCAACCCTCCCCTGGTATCAATCCTACAAGGCTGATAAAGATCTACTACCCGGCTATACAGACAACATCACTGGATTCTCTTCCGAAGAAACTGAAGCCTTCGAGGGAGGTGGGTGTGCCTATGCTCAGGGAGCTCGACCCAACATGGAAGACAATCACCTGACCTGCCGCTTTTCCTTCAAGACAAAAAAACATACCGTCCCTGTTTCTCTCGCAGGTGTGATGGATGGGCACGGTTCCGATATAGCTTCTGCTTTTGTCGCAACGAACCTGGAAAACGTCTTGAAAAAAAGACTGGAGCAATTCAACAGCGATGAATTATCACAAGAAGGCATACTACTGGGTTTACAAACAGCCTGTGTCGATCTGGACAGACAAATCGACACCTATGGCGGAACAACCCTGTGTGCCAGCCTGATCATCAATGGCAATCTCTGGACAGTCAATATCGGAGACAGCCGGGCATTTCTGACCTACAAAGAACCAGACGCACTATGCCTGCAACTTTCCAGAGATCATGACTGTTCATACTGTCTGAAACCAGAAGCCAGAAACCCAAAAGTTGCCCATAATACATTTTTTCCAATCAGGAAAAAAGACGCACATACCCCCGATGCACAGCCAATGCTGGAAAGGGGCGCACGATTTACTATTTATAAACTTAAAGGAAAAGGAAAAGTAAAAGGAAAACAACCACGGTTGTTCGTCAAAATTTATCGTGAAAGAAAACTCCATCCAGATAGCGATGATACAGCCAACGATCCTGTCTCCATGACACATTCACTCGGTGACCATCAGCTGGACATTACAATCCCACGCCCGGAGATTACCTGCCACCCACTTGCACTGGATATGGATCTTCTTGTCGTCTCCTGCGATGGTGCCTACGAATACAGTACGACTCAGCAGACACATGCGCTGATAAAAAACCTGAAAAAGAAAAATCCTGGAATATCCTGTGAGAAAATCGCCTCCCAGATTCTCGCCCATGCTTATGATTCCGGTTCAAAGGATAATATTTCGGTCTTGGTAATCCCCATTACTGCAATGCTGCCAGACGAGAATTCAGCTGATCAGCCCCCGGAATCCACTGTACTGTAGCTTTGTCTTATGCAGGCTTTTAAAACCAGTACTCCAGAGGAACCTCTATATTTCTCTCGTCATCAGCAATCCAGATCTGGCCATCCTGGATCGTAGCCTGCAACTGCATGGTTCTTTGCACCAGAGACGACAGCGATTCCACAGCATCAGTGTCGACGAAATAAACTTCCAGGTTATCAAACCTTCTGAAAGCTTTCTCATTCTGAGCGCGCCAGACCGTTGCGTTACTCTCTCCATAGGCATAGATTTTCACCTGGCCCGACTGATGACACGCTTTACGGATTCTTTTTTCATCGGGTAGGCCAACTTCTATCCAGAGGTCAACATCTCCTTCCAGTCGATGAGACCATAAAGCAGGCTCCTCTTCGGAGCTCAGCCCGCGACTGAACGCCAGAGCGTCCGAGGCATTAAGAATAAACGCCAGTCGCTCCGCCGCGCCCCCGGGCGGGCACCCCGAGAAAATGACTCCGACCCGAATGGCACTAAGTTAAGCCGTAACCCATTGAAAGTATTGATGAAAACCAGTCTGTTGATAAACTGGATTGCTACCAAGCCGTCCAACCTACAACAGAACTGGTTTTCATGCACAGCAATAGTAAACAAGCCCGCCGACAACAACAACGATTACCGGGGTATGCGACAAATGCCCATGCCGACAATTTTTATCGTTTGCTACAAGACCCTGCAATGAAGACAGCTCTACCCGCACATAGAGAACGTACATACCCTCCTCTAGAGACTCTCTCGATGTTCATGGCGCAAGCTTTGGGGGCTGATCGTTCCTGCCAGTATGCTGTGAACAATCTGTCGGTGCGAAAAGCCGTTCAACATTCCAAACTCATCAGTACTTCTACGAGTGGTTACTGCCAGGCTAGAGGGCGTTTACTTGGATCTGTTATATCCAGCCTGGTCCGCCATTCAGGGCAACTTATGGATCAAGAAGTGCCTAATGCTTGGCGATGCCGCACTAGCAGAACAGTTAGCAGGGGCACTGAATTCAGCACACAGAAGGTGCTGACAGTTCCCTCCTACCTGATGTATGACGCCATTGTAAACGGCAGAGTTCGTCCGTCTCATATACAATGGAACAGCAAAGTCATCCCGGTCGACGTGCATTCTGGAAACAATACTTCCCACCCAATGTGGCGTAGTGCAAATGAATTCGGATCAGGTGAAACACCATGGACTGCTTATTTATGAGCCAGAGTTCGTAACCAGGGAATGGCAAAACCTCCGCACCGGTGCGGTGCATGATGTTGCGGAATCGGTGGATAATGGTTGGAGTTTTAACCCCGGCACGCACCGAAAAAGCGCAATACTACAGATAGTGTTAGAGAGGGAAAATAAATTATTACGACTGTCTTACATGTTTCATATAAGGCAGGCATAATCCCTTGCTCAGAATAGGGACTTTCGGATATAACCGGGCATTTGTGTGTTTTTTGCCAACCGAGGGGCGGTAGCGTAACCAAGGCAGGGAAAAAGCATGGAGGCTCTTGGTATCCGCGAAAACTGATCAAAATACACTCATACTGACCAACTCATTATTTTGATTGGCATAGGCTACTGGAGTCCAGTGATAGCCTGAACTTTCATGCTTTGTCCTTGTTTTTAGCTCGGCGGATTAATGATTAAAATGTTGCTCTGTAAGCGCATAAAAGCACCCTCGAACTGTATATACAAACAGGTAAAGTAAACCGTATATCCATTTTTCCCAAAACAACTGAAAGCCCTGTGGCACAAGGGCTAGCGAAAGATTTCTGTTCAACTGTTTGGTTCAGCGACATTTATACAAATCAGCAAATACGACATGTCAGTGAAACAGGGTACTGTTGCATTTCAGCGATAAGGCTTTGAAAAGACGCAGATAAATTAGAAGACGTGATAGCCATAGACAGTTGGTTATACGACATTACACCGTATAACCAAGCTGTTATGTGCTCGGAACATCATGCAATCAGAGTTAGCAAAGATATTGAAAGATATGTATTTTAATTCCAATTTAAGCAGTCGCAATGAATCTATTTGGCATCAAATACTGCAAAGAAATAAATCATGGAAGCATCGTCAGCTAATATAGCTAAAATGGCTGGAATTTGATCGCTACGCACTGAAATAAATAAAGGCTGTAAGCTGCTTTTGTACTTTTGAAAAATAGCTAACGAGTTAAAAAATGAAGGATTCAAAAAAGTATCTATTTTCATCCGGTGATGAAAGAGAAGAATATGGTCTGTACATCTTACTAACGAGCTTCACCATTAAGAAAAAATCTGGATGGCAACATCATCCGTTTGAAAAGAGAAGAATGATTTATTGATAACAGCTACGACTCCAATTAAATGGTATTTCGGGAATCTGTCATTAAAATAGAATGAAACTACTTACTTCGGTTGCGAGGATCTTGAACTTAGCCTTCTTGACTCAGATCCCTACTAATCAGCAACTCTACACATTTTAAATTGATTAACTATGAACAAACAGCGATTGAAAAACCTTGTGATACGAACAGACTATAAAGGTTAAATACCTGTGTTTATCCGTAATGTGTACATATCATACTCACGGTGAGCTATTTGACTTTATAAAATAAAAGAATTCCCGATAAACAGCCTTAAAGAGGGCTGCCGATGCTCGGCAACTCAAATTTTGGTGGATACAAAAGGAAATGCCTTAGATCCGGTATTCATCAGTGATGTAAAATCAACATCAAAAAGAAGCACATAACAAGTGCGTCGTTCAGCAAGCTGCCTGATAGTACGTGCTTTAATTTAAAGTTTTACTCCATACAACCATTCTATCGGCAATATCCACTCTTGAGACACCAGAATCAAATTTATAATACAGAGTCCTTCCAAATGACATTTTTCAAGATCGAATAAAAAACCCATACTTCCTATTGGATACATTGGGACTTGGGCTCCATGAGGAATGTAACTTGCTGAACTTGATTTCCTCTCCCCTTCATAGATAAGCTCATCTAGTTCCCAATAAAGACTCTCAAATCGGCCCCCTTCATAATGTGGACGGCGGTAAATATTCTTATTAATAATTTTTGTAATCAACGATCAGCAGTAAACTAGCCTTTTCGTAACATTCAGTTACTTTGCCAATATGAAGCTTTCTTATCCTCTAGAGTAACAGGAACTATATTTGGGTTCCGTCGTTCCCGGTTTCGTTGCCAGGTTTGTGTTTCATCAAAACGTTCCATCGCTGTGTCAGCATAGATGTCGCCTCTCCTGATCACTGATTCCCATAACAGGGTATCTATAAGAGAGAGGATTTATGGCTCGTTATTCCAAAGAAATGAAGGCATCCATTATTGCGAGAATGATGCCCCCTAATAACATTTCTGTGTCTGAGTTAAAGAAAGAAACAGGCATCACTGATGCAACCCTGTACACTTGGCGCAAACAGGCAAAAGCTCAAGGTTTAGCCGTGCCCGGAGATGGTAAGAACGCAGAACAATGGACACCACAGGACAAGTTTTCCGTGTTAACCGAAACCGCTTCATTCAATGCAACGGAGCTCGCAGAGTACTGCCGGAAGCATGGCCTGTTCGTTGAACAGCTTGCCCAATGGAAGCAGGATTTTATCGCGGGAAGTACACAACCTGCGGATATGCGCAAATCCCAGTCTGTGTCCCAGCGTCAGGATAAAAAACGCATCAAGACATTGGAGCGTGATGTAAAACGCATGGAGAAGGCGCTCGCTGAAACAGCGGCCCTGCTGGTTCTCTCAAAAAAAGCACGCGCGATCTGGGGGGAAAGCGAGGAAGACTGATTCCTCTCTCAGATCGCAGGAAGCCGTTGAACTCATTAACGAAGCCGTCGCCGCTTGCGCGCGTAAAGCCCAGTCCTGCTCGGTTCTTGGAATCTCTGTGCGCACCAACCAGAGATGGACGCGTGAGCAGGAAGTACAGGCCGATGGTCGAAAAAATGCCGATCGACCAGCGCCGGGGAACCGACTCAGCGACAAAGAGCGCCAGGCAGTGTTGGACACGTGCAACAGTGATCGCTTCAAGAGTCTGCCACCCAGCCAGATTGTCCCGGCGCTGGCAGATGAAGGCTGCTATCTGGCCTCTGAGTCCACGTTCTATCGTGTTCTGAATGAAGACAACCAGCAACATCATCGGGGACGAAGTAAAAAACCAGTCAAGCGAAAGCCTGCATCACACTGTGCAACCGGGCCGAACCAGGTGTGGTCCTGGGACATTACCTATATGAACTCGCCGATCAGAGGGCGCTACTATTACCTCTATCTCGTCATGGATGTATACAGTCGTATGATTGTGGCTTGGGAAGTGCACGAACAGGAGTCGGCGGAACATGCCTCCGAGATGATCCACAAAGCTTGTTTACGGCATAACATCAGTGTGCAAGACACACCATTGGTGCTGCACTCAGACAACGGCAGTCCAATGAAGGGTGCGACGATGCTCAGTACGTTACAACGCCTGGGTGTGGAAACGTCATTTAGTCGTCCCCGGGTCAGTAATGACAATCCGTTCTCCGAGTCGCTCTTCAGAACACTGAAATACCGACCGGGTTACCCGTCTCAGGCCTTTGAAAGCCTGGACGCCTGTCGGGGCTGGGTACATGAGTTTACACACTGGTATAACCATGAGCATAAGCATAGTGGGCTGAAGTTCCAGACCCCACAGGATCGTCATACGGGACGCTCGGCAGAAACAGTCAGAAAACGGAAGACGGTCTACCAAACCGCTAAAGATGCTCACCCTGAACGCTGGGGAACACGACCGACGCGAAGCTGGGATTTACCGGAAGTTGTTTGGCTCAACCCTGAGCGACAGGAACATCAGCCGCAGCAGCTAAATACTGCGGCTTAATTGAGGCGACATCTTTGTTGAAAATTACCGGGTTTTGTAGTTATTTTGATGTCGCCAAATTTCAGGAGCGGGGTGTTGATTCCGTCATTACCCTTGCACGGCGAACACCGGTAAAGGACAGTGAAGCTCTAGAGGTTTTGGGGACGGATGACTTACTGATTACATGGCCAAAGCCTAAATGGCGCAAAAGTCTGAGCTATTCCTTTCAGGAGTGGGAGAGCCTCCCTGAACAGTTAGTGTTACGTCAGATCAAAGTCACCGTCGACCAGCCTGGTTATAGGGTGAAACAGTTCTACATTGTGACGACATTGACGGATGCTGAACGTTATTCTGTGAGAGATATCGCTGAACTTTATTATCGTCGCTGGGATGTTGAACTCTTTTTCCGGGATATAAAAACGACATTAGGCATGGACATTTTACGCTGCAAATCTCCGGAAATGATATATAAAGAAATCACAATGCATTTGATTGTTTATAACAGTTTGCGAATGCTCATGTTGAAAGCCTCGCAGAAAAACGCCTCACCTCTTAGTCAGATAAGCGTCAAAGCAAGCCTGCAGGCACTAAGACAGTGGGAACCTCTCATAGGTGCCCCTGAAGCTGACAAGACGGGAGAAAAACAACGGCTAATGAGTTTACTCTACAAAGCAATCGCCGGCGCAACTGTACCCGCCAGGCCAGGGCGCAGGGAACCACGGTGTGTTAAGCGCAGGCCCAAGCCTTATCAGCTGATGTCGGCACCAAGGGCATCGATGGTTGAGCTGGAACACCGGGGTAAAAGCCGTGGTAAGAAGCTTTAAGTTAGTGCCATTCGGGTCGGAGTCGAATGGCACTTACTTAAGACCACAAACTCAGTGATGCCAAGCTTTTCAGAGTTATAGTAACCTTGAAAAAACCTTACCAAACTCCCGCCTCATAGCTGTTATGTGCATTAATCACAGTATGCAGGAGGCTCTTAGAAAAACTCAGGTGTCGAAGCAAAGCCGCATATTTACAGGCCTTAGAGCCTTAAGTAAGTGCCATTCGACTCCGCCCCCTTTTAGCTGACCCCTTTTAGCTACTTTTAGCTCTCGACCATCGCCAGAGTCTCGATATAATCGTAAGCGTCAGGCAAAACCCACCTACCGCCAAAAACAGCACTCCCGGATACTCAAGCCTCCCATCAATTCCGGAGGTTCCATGTCCAGCAAACGTGAATTCTGGTTCCGACATATCGAAACATGGCGCAAGGGCCATCTGGCGCAGTCTGAATACGCCCGTAAACACAACCTGTCGATCAAATCCTTTGGCTATTATCGCCGTCGTTATTTCAAGGAGCTGGCGATCATGTAAATCATCATTATAAAAGTCCCTGTGTTTCGATAGCCTCTTGCTCGGCTTCTTGCCGCTTGGAACAGGCTGTTCAGCCCCTCCATACGGGCATTGGTGTAGGTTGACTTCCAGCGTTGTAATATCCGGTCGACACCGCTTTACGTACAGGCTCCAGAACAGAACAGTCTCCCAGTTCAGCTTTGGCATACTTGAGGAAGTGCGTCAGCCGCCAGCGCGCGGCCCTTGGGCTTTCAGCCCGTCTGATCCAGCGAAGCTTTTCTTTAATACGCCAGGCGACACCGGTCTTTAAATCACTGGCTTCGAGCTCTACAAGGGCTTCGACCTGTTTTTCAGTGAGAGGACCATCCGCTTTTTTTAGCACCGGCCAACGAAAGCTTTTCGGGTGCTTTTTCACATTGCGTTCGGTCTTGCGTACCTCATCAACCGCCCTGGTAAACAGTTGGACAACATGAAACCAATCGACTGTCACATTGGCTTTTGGGAACTCCTCCTTCGTCGCTGCCAGGAAGGCTGGTGACATGTCACAGACAACTTCCAGCACATTGTCTGCCTGCCCTCCATGCGTCTCCAAAAACGTCCTGAAATCTTTAACGGTTTGCTTGCCTTTGCCTGGCGTCGCGAACACAACGGGCTTGTCATTCCTGTTCATATCGATGAAAACTGTGACGTAGTTATGACCACGTTTTGAGGCGGTTTCGTCCAGACCAATCGCTTTCAGGGCACTCAGATCCATGGACAGAAGTGACTGGCTGCATAGTGCTTGATAACGCGCCAAATGCGCTTGTCATTCACACCAACATACCTGGCGCAGGCTTTAACCGGCATCTCCCTGACCAGTATCAGCAACGCCTGTTCAAACAGCAGCGTGAACTTGCTTCCTTCTCTTGCCCAGGGAACATTGACACGGTGAATGCCATGTTCTTTGCAGAGTGTTCTGGGCACTTTGGCAGTGATGAGGCAATGGTGCTGGAAAAAGTTCAAATGCTGCCAGGTAAGTTCTTTGTAGTCATGGGTCTTGCAGGTTTTACTGCATTTGGGGCAGGGGTAAAGGCTACCGCGCTCAGCTCCAACACTGAGCCGAAGCTCGTTGGGACTGCTCGTTGTATCAAGGTGTTGATCGATTATTTTCCAAGGTGCCTGCAAACCGAGGCCAAGCATAAAGATCTGATTTCCATCCATGGGTGACAACTTAATCTGAGAGTTTTTGGGACTGTGGATTATCGATCAGATATCACGCTCAAATCCACAGCAAACAACGAGGAGCCTCCTTATAATGGTAGGCTCGAGACAATAGAAACACGGTGAATATAGCACCCGGTAAGTGGCACCATCGTACGATATAGGGCGGGCTAATATATGAAATCTGTTATCTTGCTACTTACTGATTTGCAGGATTGTTTAAAATTCACCGGTGGATACTCCTTGCAGTTAGAGCCAGGCTAGTCGCTCATAAAGACTGTGCAGGTCGTGTTTTGACAGGTGCACCGTGTAAACGTCGAGTTGTACTTACATAGTCAGGTGTCAGTATGAAAAATTTCTCATCATCAGTTACAAGCTTACTTTTCTTATTCATACCTCTCTGCGCATCAGCAGAGGACGATTATTACATCCCAGGTCGCCCAATTACACTGGGGATGACAGTTGATTGCGAGACAGATGAGCCCTGCGCTGGTCGACTATCTATGTGGTATATGGGTAATTTGAATTTAAACACTCCGCCAATACTGGAAGCGGATCCGGGAATAGGCCCTTGTGTACCGACAAAACTACCACTGAATAGATTTGAGGTTGCCTGCCCATTTTCAACACCCGGTTTTACCTATCCTAATTTAGCCGTCACATTCGGCACCAGCCCCGATGGTGTGAATAAACATGTACGGCAAGACTCGAGCGTTATTGATGAAAACGGTACCCATATAGGTGCATTCGCTATGCCACCCAGGGCAAAAACATCACCGAACGTAAAGGAACGCTATTTTCTGTATAACACATCCAGACCAGTCCCCAGAAAAATAACCGTCAGTAACCAGGGCCCCTCATCATCAGATCGTTTTGAGTTCTTTTTCTTTGGTACCGACAGCATTATGTTTCCCCATAACCAGCCACCTGGGGTTACTTATTATAATGACCAGTTTGTTACACTTAAGTTTGATAGCAGAAATAACCCGGCAGGTTATCTCCGCCCAGGCGGACAGAAAATATTTACCATAAATGTCCAACCCGATGGCATTCATAAACAGATCCCCTTCGTTTACCCCTTTACCGGGCAAATCCATAGTTATTCTCTCCCACAGCCAGAAAAGTTTAAGTTCTATTTAGTGAATACCACGAATATTCCATCGGGTGCTGTTGTTGCAGCAGGAATTGTGATTGGTGCGGTTGAAGCCAGTCACTCTTCAAATGGTCGCTCGTCAAATAGCCGTTCTTCAAATAATGGAAGATCAGCAAATCACCAGCAGGACAATCTACAGTCTGCCAGTTTTGACCCAACAGATACCAGCTTAACGGCTTATGTCATCATGGGCAGCCCATCCTACAACCGTGATATCAGTTATGATTTGATACCAATATCAGCCAGTGCCAACTCGGCCAACACTACGTTTCAGCTCTCAGTTTCTGGCAAAGGTACTTCCATCTCTGATATCAAACATAATGAACATTACCTGACCTGTACCCAGGCTCATTCCGCATTGGTTTCCTGCACTTTATTACCTCATGTAAAAATCGCCGACCTGGTGCCTGATGTTGTAACAATGACGGTGAAATTTACCGATAGCACTGATTATTTGGACACGCAGGTTAATGTAGTCAAGGGTAGTGCTCATTACGCATTTGGAAGTCAGAGAATTAGCATTAGTGCAGAGAATGACGGACTTCCCAATGGATCCTACCGTAATAGCTGTAAAAGCATAAAATGGGATGATAATTCTGCAACACTTCAAGCCCAGTGCACTAATGAAAAGAAACAGTGGATCACAAGCGCAATTGACTATTTCAATGCTTGCTGGCAAGGAGGAAGTGACTATGGTCTTCTGCCACCGCCAGGGCTATCAAATACCAAGGGTCAGCTGACCTGTGTAGCAAAGAATCCCATCCCCGGCGGATCCTGGGTTAGCAACTGTAAAAATCCTGGATATGATGGCGCGACGTTATCAGCATCCTGCATGGATGCGGACGGCGCAAACTATCGCAATACCAAAATCAATGTGGGTGTAGCCTGTACTGCCAACTATAAGATTCCATTCCCTTCCGGCATTCCCTCTGTCAGTAATCTTAATGGAAAATTAGCCTGTGAATTGCCAAACTTCACTCCTGAAATGCATAGCCATTGTACCTTTGATAATAACTGGAATGGGATAGACACACTGACAGCCGTATGCAATGGCGTCACTTCCAGCTTTAGTGGTGACCAGTATCAGAAAAGCTGTGTTTACCGGACACCGCTAACAGTAATGCCTGATAATAAAATAGGGTGCAAATTCAGTATACGCTCCGACAACCTTATCCATGGATAGCGATTAAGAACTTGAGATCGTGTTCAATATTATATCTTTGTGCCGGACAGGGAATGTCCGCTTATTCGTGATTCCAGCGCCTCCCGGCACCAGTAATGATATGCAGCCACACTGCCTATATCCGCTAAGGAGGTCTTTGACCTGAAGTGGCAAGTGTTGAGTTGGTCATGACCAGGAATTAGCCATATCTAAATAATAAAAAGGCTTACCTGTGAAATTAGTCAGAAAACTCAGAACGTTGTGCCTGGCAGGGCCACGTATCTGCTCTTAATACATCCCCTTGCCAACCCTCCGTCGTTTATAGCTTTTGAGTCAGTGGCAACGCACCCGAACACGGGAGAAGGAGGCGCTTGACCGGATCAAACAGATAAAGGCCTAGCACGCCCATGAGCTAGCCACATTCCAAGAGCAGATTGCCACTCTCAAAAATCAGCTGGCGGGGATGCAGCATAGGTTTTTTGGGCACTCGACGGAAAAGAAACACTCCTCCCGAAAACAGGAAAAGAAAACCCGACCCTCTTCAAAATCCCGGGGCCAGCAGCGGGGTCACAAAGGTCATGGTCGTACAACAATCACAACACTTCCTGTGGTGCCCGAACACCTTGATCTTGAAGATCACCAAAAGCAGTGCCCTCACTGTCATTTACCCTTTGGTACCGAAGACAGCGACGTCATCGAGGTAGATGTACAAGCTCATATCCGCCGCTATCACAGACATCGTTATCTCAAACCCTGCCAGTGCGAACAGTCACCGGCCATTACCATCGCTCCGGGTCCAGCCAAACTGATCCGCAAGGGTAAGCTGGGCATCTCTGTCTGGGTCGAAATTCTGTTACACAAATACGCCTTCGGCATCCCCGCTGCCCGGCAATTACAGGACTTTCGCCTGCGGGGCCTGACCTTGTCTCCGGGGACAGTGGCCGGTGGTTTGAAAATCATCCTACCTTTGTTTGAACCGGTTGCCGAAGCTATCCGGGAACGCGTCGCCAGTGACGAGCAGTGGCATGCCGACGAAACTCGCTGGCTGGTCTGTGGTGATGAAAAAGAGGCCAAAAAACACTGGCTGTGGGTCTTTTTAAGCAGAACCGCAGCCTACTACAGCGTGGACGACAACCGTTCGGCAAGCGTTCCCAAAGGTGTGCTATGCGACAGTTACGGTGTGCTTATCTGCGACCGTTACAGCGCCTACAAATGCCTGGCTCGTGAAAATCAGGATGTGTTTCTTGCCTTTTGCTGGAGTCATGTTCGCAGAGACTTTATCAATGCGGAACGGGGAACTGACGGACTGAAAACATGGAGTGCGACCTGGGTCAAACGGATTGGCAGGCTTTACCATTTGAATCATCAAAGGTTGAACAGCCATGGGACTTCTGAAGTATTCCAGAAATACGACAGTGCACTGAAAAACCATCTAAGCAGCATGGAGAAGTGGCGCATTGAAGAACTCGCCCGGCCAGAACTGAAGGAACAGTGTCGGAAAGTGCTTACCAGCCTTCAAAACCATTGGAAAGGGTTGTGCCTGTTTGCCGATTACCCCGAAGTGCCGATGGATAACAACGCGGCCGCGCGGTCACTTCGATCACCGGTTGTGGGACGAAAAAACTTCTATGGCGCGGGCAGTGAGTGGAGCGGAAAGCTGACCGCCTGGCTGATGACAGATGGACGTCTTCAGTCATTGAAGAATCACAGTCCTCGAGATGATGCTCAGCTACCCCCCATCACCAAAATCATAGTATCCAATAAAGCACGCTACCGGCCAGAAGCCGGTAGCGGAGTGACTATGGGTTCACGGAATGTTTACGACAGTGTTTTTTGTTTCGATTTTGAGCAATGCTAAGGTTGGGCAACAGAACATGACGCTTCTCTCTACTACTCATCCAGAAAACCATCCAGCAACTCATCATCAATCCAAGTATCCACTTCTAACCAGAGTGGCAGATGATCACTCAACTGGTTTTTAAACTTACCGAGCGTTAAATCCGAGAACAGTTCTTCATGGGATTCCCTGAAAAATCGAATGACACCCCCTTTCCCTGTAAATCGCTCTTTTCGCGTTGGGCTGTGTAAAATTTGATCATACGTCGATTTCTCTGTCAGATTAGTACCCTGCACCTTGAGCATGGCGGGTGGCATTTGCAGACTACCACTGGTTATAGCTTTGAAAGCGCTACTCCGACGGCTCGGAATATTGAAATCACCCAAAACAATGAAATCCCGATCGGTTAGAAATTTAGACCCTCTACGTACTTCAATCCAATCTCCTGAATCCGTGACTTCGGATCAAAAACAATCCCCTGAAACCCGGACAGTGTAAGGCCTAACAGGTAAAATACACGTATCTCAGGATTTCACCTGCAGCAGCCACCATACGACAGAGCGCTGGTTGCCCCGCTTTGAGGAGGCCGATGTCTCCTGGCACCCCATCAGAGAGGGGAAGGACTACGCGACGTTGTCGGTCATGCATGACACCGACTATGGCCCGCAGCGTTTGGTTATCCGGGTCATCCGCAGAACTTGTGATGCTGTAGGGCAGATGTTTCTGAATGGGCATTATGAGCTGGAAGGATGGTGGACGACACTGGAGGAAGAGCACACCAGTGATGACGAGGTTATTGCACTGTACAAAGATCACGCCACCAGTGAACAATTTCATAGCGAGTTCAGAACAGATCTTGATCTGGAACCTTTACCCTCCGGGAAATTTGCCACCAATGCGCTGGTCATGAGTCTGGGGGCACTGGCCTATAATATTTTGCGCTGTATGGGGCAAAAGGTTCTGCTGGGATCGGACTCTCCCGTCCGCCATACCGCCAAACGGCGTCGATTGAAAACCGTTATGCAGGAGCTGATTTATCAGGCGGGCCGCTTGGTCAAATCGGGTCGACAATATATCCTGCGCTTTGGTCGGCATAGTCCAGGGTTCTGCGCGTATAAACGGTTATTGTCAGAGTATGCGCTGTGTTAATGGCCATGTAGTCATAGCCGTCCGATAAAACCGCTCTCCAATGGAATGATAAAGGCTTTCGATGAAGGCCATGGTGTTCTATGGCTTGAGGCCCCCAAAAGATCATCAGAAACGGCGCTGAGGACATTGATACTGAAAATGTTGAACAAAACCCGAAGACCTCGTACTGAAAAGTTGAATCCGAAAGCACTGAACCCGTTCAAACAAGCAGCATGAGCACATGATAATCAAGAAGTCACTGATTCAGGTATTAGAAACCAAGAGCAATTTTTCGAATTCCTGCTGAACCAGCAGAATGAATAAGTGAGGGCCTCCCTGATGCTTTCTCAGATGCCCACTGAATGCACACCTATTCCACCTGCTGCTTCCAATAATGGTAGAGATTGGCGCCAAACAACTATCCAGTGGGCACACCCAGGATTCACCAACGCGTTTAGGCACCACTAAAGGGAGACGCCCGTGTTTTTGCAACAAGCTCACCGCTCCGGTACTTTCGCCACTTAATGACACAGGCTTGTCAGCCCCTGCGCCACAGGTGAGGGGTTCACTTACACTTGATGCTGGTTTTTCTGACTCAGAAGGTTTTTCTCCAACTGTTAAGGGAGAAAAAGACAAAGATGTTGCTTTCAGTTTTTGCTGAATCAGTTGGCTTAATAAACCAACGCGCCCCTGATGATATTTAAGGTGACGTATGAATGAGATTTCTTCCCACTTTTTATCTTCATTTTGTAAGGAGATTATCTGCGCACAGCTATCCAAAGGACATACCCAGTAATGACCATTAAATTTTGGTTCTACGTCAGATATTGAAATGCCACTCTTCCGCAAAAACTCCTTCGTCGGGACAAGCACCAGCCGTGAACTTTGATCTGAGCTCATACCGCTTAACTCCTCAACCGAGAGAGGGAGTGTGGGCAATGATGGCTGATCCAGCGCCAGCTTAGGAATTTGACTCGCTGGAGACGTTTCATCAGTTCGTGAAGATTTAGTGAGCCTCCTCCTTTTTCTCGAAAATAATGACTCTTCTTTTGGTTTAGATTTCACTATCGCAGAATCAGATGGGATCAGCTCGATCATAGCAGGGGGATTGGCGAGTAACTGCTGACAGGTCACCACTTGAGAAAGAGCGTCCATATCTGCTTCGTCATCGTCGCTGCCAGAATTAGAAGACACCCCACCGCGCACTGACTCACCTCTAACTTCAGACTCACTATCTTTAAGCTCCTTCCATGCCAACTCCACGACAGCACCAAGCCCCTCCAGAAAGACGGGTGAATTTGACGTAACACCACTGGGACGTAGAGAAAGACCTGACTCAGGCGCAACAACAGCTGGCTTCTTGGATAATGAACTTTCTACGCGACTCTTTGGCGATTCTGAACCTGCTAAAGAAACCGCAGGGTAGCACGAGTAAGTGCCCTTTTTGGCTGCCCGCATCTGTTACACCCCATCTATTTGTTGCCAATTTTTATGCTTCCATAAAAGTATGACCTGCTTTTGTAAGATGAGTGCTGCCAGCATAACTATCCAGTCAGTGCTTTTGTGTTATAAGCCAACGCTTTTTTAAGTTACCCCCCACAGTGCTGCGACAACTTTATCAGCAAACCTGATCAGGTTTTAGGCAGGGCCTAACCAGGTCGTTAATAGCGTCGCAGTTTGCACGTTATCACTACCGAAACATGCACGATACACACGACGCCTTGATGGAAACAAATACTACAGAGGATGTTTCGCTCAATCTTTACTCAGCTCGCAAACAGGCACACACATCGTGAAACACACCATCTGATCTTTGTCGTGACGGCAGGGTGAAGCACAGGAATTAAACTCACCTCCCAGATTCTTGCACACCTCTGGCGCGATATTTTCACACTCCTGATAACCCTCCAGCCACTTGCCTCCTTCTTTTAAGCAACCCAGTACATGAGTTGGCCCACTGGCTGAGATTTGTGGTGGAAGGGAACGTGTGATACGCAAATCATGTATCACACCCTGCTCAGCAAGCCCCATTACCTGTTTCATCTCCTCAGGGCCATTCTTTGCTGTCCAATGCGCACTCACATCAGGTGTTTTTTGCCCTGAAGCACACCCGGCAAGCACTACAAGTAGCCCTGACACCAGCAACCCGGCTATTCTTTTAAAAAGCATCTGTATTACTCATATGATTAAGATAACTGTCTAGCACGGACATTATTTCAGCCGCACCTTTGCAAATACAAGTCTGAGCCCGAAAGTAAGTCTAGACTGCACTCTATCGGCGGATTAAGAATACTCAAAGCTCAACCAGCACAGGCGAAACCAACGTGTTGCAACGTGCATTTATAATTTTCTACCGCTCTCTTCTGGCCATTCTTGCACTGGTGGTAGTGTCTGGCACTGTATACCTGTACCACTGGCATCACCCCTCACTGCAACCTTCTCCACCGGACGATAAATACAGGGCTTACCACAACCCTTCAGCCTTAATGTCTCCCGCACAGGTTCATTCACTGCTGGCTAAAGGGCATGATATTGCATTGATCGATGTCCGCCCAATGACTGACTTTCTTTCTCGAGGCCATATCGAGAATGCACTACAGATTTGGCGGCCTGATATAATAGAAGCAGGCTCAGACGCCAACCCTTACGGCGGCATGCGTGCCAGCCGGGAAAAAATAGCACAACTTCTGGGCAGGCTCGGTATAAACGATAGAACCCTCATCATCCCCTACGATGCACGAGGCAACAGTGATGCCTCACGTTTCTGGTGGTTACTCACCCTCTACGGGCACCCAAACGTTGCCCTGATGGACGGAGGCTTACAATCCTGGATGCGCGCAGACCTCCCCATAACACACGACCTCCCAAACACACCAGAAACCACCCACTATAGCTTTACAGTGAAAGAGAACCTCAACAGCCTTGCCTTACTGGAAGACACACAGCAGGCTCTCAACAACCCAAACGTGCGCATTCTGGATACCCGTTCACTTGTAGAATTTCGTGGAGACAAACGTTCAAAAGGAGCCTTCAGAGCGGGGCATATTCCCGGTGCACAACTTCTTGAGCACACACAGTCACTGAATCAGGATATGACCTTTAAAACTGCCGATGAACTCAAGGTTGTATTTGATAATGCAGGAATTGATAAAAACACACAGGTGATTGCTTACTGTCAGTCTGGAGTCCGGTCTGCCCATACCCGTTTCGTCATGGCTGAACTGCTGGGCTATGACAACATCAAAAACTACGACGGATCATGGATTGAGTGGTCCTGGCACCAAAATCTCCCCATAGAGACCTCTAAAACAAAAGAACAGGCAATCTGTGTTCAGATGAGTATTGACAAAAGAGGGCCTCATCCATAATATTCCACCCCGTTGCCGGCATAGCTCAGTTGGTAGAGCAACTGACTTGTAATCAGTAGGTCCCGAGTTCGACTCTTGGTGCCGGCTTTTTTTGTGTCCTCGGGTAGAGGTCAGGTAGACTTTTACTGGGTAGACTTTGCTACGAATAACTACCTGTTTTTGCCGATATTGCCCTATTTTCCCAACTCTGCAGCACTTAATAAGACCCTTAATAAGAAACGTGGGTACTGGTGCTGGGTAGACTTTTTTCGTGCTGGGTACACTTTCTGGGTAGAGTTTCGAGGCCGGTAATAACTGCCCTTAATATCTGAAGGGCAGTTATTGAGAGCACAAAAAAAGGGAGCCGAAGTCCCCTGTGTTGCACTCTCTCTTATCTGCCGATCTCAGGCAGCACATGCCTTACCAGTCATAAGCGTTTGTGTTCGCCAGTAGTGGTTCATCCCTGATCAAACATCAGCCAGCTGCACCCCGCTTCCTCAGCGATGCCACATAGTCGCCTCAAATCTTCATGGACGGCCACCAGTGCAGCAACGGCCTCACGGTTTCCACAGAAAATAAGACAGCCTTCATCTCGCCTCATATCCGCCATTGCATCGACCACCTTGTACGCTGTTTCTGTTAGATGTCCCGTCGATAGAACATACATACCCTCGCAAGCCATCAGCCAGTCCTCCCAGTGACCGTTCCTAAGACTGGCAAACCACTCTGACGACTAAGTGGAGCTGGTGACCGATCTCTGACTCTCTGCCGCCAATGTTCTGAGACCATGTTGTTTGCGCTCTTGGTCAATCTGTCTAGCCACTCGATAGGGCAGTCGTGATAATACGGGCCGCATGTTTCGTCCATCACGTTATAACACCATCCGTGATTCGGCCCCGGCGCAATCACTGCAATAACGACAAAGCGAGTGATCTCATTTTTTGTTGTTGTCTGCTGCATCAAGAAATAAATAGCATTGTGTCGAATATGAGTTTCTAATGCGTCGCAGACATTGCCGTTTTTAGTTGTGTAGTGAGTTAAATCAGAAATCAGATAATCAACAATATTTTTATGTGTAGTCTCATGAACACACGTATAACCCATGATAAAAGCCTCGAAATTATTAAATGAAGCCGTCCCTGGCTGTTGTTGATTACTGACTGACGGGCATCTCGAATACGTCACGCTCGTTACTGAAAACCATCGTCGACTTTGAAACAACGCCGTTTCTGTTTTCCAGCTCTGATACTGTCACTCTGACTCGTACCTCACTTGCTGATATTTTCCGAGCATTATTCTCGCTCAATAATCCGTGAGCAATTCTAGATGATGCTGTTCTGTCCGGCTGTTCTGCAAGCTCATCACCTGTTAATGCTTGATGCTGTATTTTTCTCTGTTTTCCGATGATGCCGTAGAAATTAACTTTCACCTCGAAAATTTCTTTCTTTTCGCCTTCAGCTACTTCGATTTGATGTGTCATTGCTATTTGCCTCTTGATTAAGAAAGCCTGATTAAGAAAGCCGTCCCTGGCAATGATTGATTAGTTAATTGTTGGTTGTTGCTGCGCTTCTTGCTGTTCGCTCTTGAAAAGATCAACTACTGAAAGAAACGCGAATAATAAAACACATTCCTCAGCAGTAACGCCAAGCGGCGCCATATCGTTTAATATGCCTCGCAAATCGACCGGAATAGTATTTTTCACTCTGACTTGCTCCTGCGGGTCCACAATAACGGGCTGGCCGCGTTCATCAATATATCCTGATATTTCCGGTGACATCTGTCTCATAACAATAATTGCGCTATCAATTAGACGTTTAAATATGGCTGGTGACAGATTCGATATTGCTGCTGATAAAGTCTGTTATCTTGCTGACATTGTTACTACCTCGTTAATGAATTGCACAAAAAGAAAAGGGGCGTACTCAGCCCCTTTGATCTCACTGTATGAGTATCAGGTCATATTTCTCTGCATACTCTGTGACTACTGACTCCGGTTTCTCTCCAGCTTCAATAGCGTCAGTAATACGTGCATCATCAATATCACCGCCGCCGATCAGCTCGACTGCACTGATACCGTAATGCTCTAAACAAAACCGATTGGCCTTATGAATCCACAATGTCGGGGAATAATGCGTCACAGCGTCCAATCCTCATGATCGGAAGGCACTGGTTTGTCTGCGACGAGATAAAACATTCTGTTCACGTAGTGAAATCCGGGTGTCACCCACCAAACCGCATCATTCGGTAGATTTATATCGTCGTCCGGATCAATGACGGTCATTATTCTGTCTGGGTCAGCCTGTAAAATACGTTTCAGCTCCTCAAAATCTACGCCTGACAAGCCCCAGCTAAAATCAACGTCACCGTCACCGGTACTGAACGAACCATCCCCGGATGGTGGCTGTGACAGTCCGTTATCTGTCTCTAATAGGTATTCGATTAGATCCTGCATTACTGTTTCTCCCGCTGGCGTAATTCCGTCATTACTGAGAAATCAGCATCAGATAGACATCGATCACATTTCTTCGAGCGAACATATCGAGAATGGAAGCCGGTTAGGCTGGTAGATGTTGTTTGCAAACATTGAGTGATTGAGCCGCAGCTATCACACAATGCTGTAGCAAGCAGCACATGGCAGTTCATTACTATCGCTGGTATTGCACGCTGTAGAGTCTGCGATCAAAGCAGACGTAGAACAGCCTGCTCTGCTGTTAATGCTGTTAGTAGTCATATATAAGATCTCCTGTCTTTGTCTTCATGCTTCGATTCCTCGTTATTGTTGTCTACTCGTAGTAGTAGATAGGTAGTAATAGATTCGTGTGCGTTACTGGCTCTGACTTATCCCGTCACTAAGAACGAACGTCTTTGTTCATGCAGCACTTGTCTTACATCCTTGTCTTCTCTTCGTTGAGATTGTCGGGTGCCGCTCGCTGTCAGACGCACACAGAATCTGATTGAAAAGTAGTCATGTTTATCACTCTTGCCACACTCTTTTGATTATGTCGTGCAACTCGTCACGTTTATCAAGACGATGGACGCACACTGACCGATACCGGAGTGTGATTATCGGAGGCCGGAGCTGGTGATGATGTTGTCCAGGCGAATGGTGAATGCCGGTGATGATCGTCCTGGTTAATCAATCGAAGGGGGGGGATGGGTGCCCACGCATGGACATGACACCCCTGCCCGCGCTATGTGATGTGTGGGGGTCTGACACACACAGTATGCAATTCAATAAAAATAAAAATCATCAACTTAAAAAAATATTTATCGTCACAGAATCAATATGAAAAAGCGGGATGGTGTGGTTTTGATTATTGTTAATTAATGGTTGGGGGGGGCGTTGATTTGGTGGGTGGGGCGTTTTTGACGGGTAAAGCCAGGAGGTTGAAAAAAATTTTTGCTTCGTACTTTTGGGTCTACCCTTGGTGCTCGCTGTTGGAGGGTGATGTTATGCCTGTGTATGAGTTGTGGCAGAAGAGGTCGTCTGCTCCGAGGGATGGGCAACTGGTTAAAGGTCGGTTTATGAGCGGGGAGTATGTGTGCCAGTGGTATGATGGAGCCTGGACGCTGGTTACGCCTTTATTGATGCCGTTCAGGAGTGGTATGCCGGGGCATCTGAATCGTGTGGATATACGGATAGAGAGGTTGCCGGATTGTGACCTGCGGCAGTGGAAGCCATTGAGTGTGGATCGTATGTCACTGGAGAAATTAGGGGGGCTGAAAACGGTAGTTAGGTTATGAAACATCTATGGTACTAATTAGCTATGGAGGGCGTTTCTACGTTCTCCTGTCTTTGGATTTGTCATCCTGTATTTAACGTCCCTAGGTTGGGGCGTTTTTTTTGGCTCCTCGCTGTTAGCTGTGGATTAGAGCCTGATATTTGACCGATAATCTACTTCCCAGAAAACTCTCAGATTGAGTGCTCATCCATGGATGGTAACCAGATTTTTATGCTTGGCCTCGGCTTGCAGGCACCTTGGAAAATAATCGATCAACACCTTGATACAACGAACACTCCCAACGAACTGAGACTCCGTGTCGGGACTGAGCGTGGTAGCCTTTACCCTTGCCCGAAGTGCAATAAAGCCTGTCAGGTACACGACTACAAGGAACTCACCTGGCAGCATTTGAACTTCTACCAGCACCACTGTCTCATCACTGCCAAGGTACCCAGAACACGCTGTGAGGAGCACGGGCTTCATCGTGTCAATGTTCCCTGGGCAAGAGCAGGAAGCAAGTTCACACTGCTGTTTGAGCAGGTACTGCTGACATTGGTCAGGGAAATGCCGGTGAAAGCCTGCGCCAGATATGTTGGAGTGAATGACAAGCGCATCTGGCGTGTCATCAAGCATTATGTCAGTCAGGCACTTCTGGCTATGGATCTGGGTGCCCTGAAAGCGATTGGTCTGGACGACACGGCCTCAAAACGAGGCCACAATTACGTCACCGTTTTCATCGATATGGACAGGAATGATAAGCCTGTGGTGTTTGCGACACCGGGCAAAGGCAAACAAACTGTAAAGGATTTCAGAACGTTTCTGGAAGCGCACGGAGGGCAGGCAGAAAATGTTCTGGAAGTCGTCTGTGACATGTCACAAGCCTTTCTGGCAGCCACCAGGGAGGAGTTTCCGAAAGCCAATGTGACTGTCGACTGGTTTCATGTTGTTCAGCTATTTACCAGGGCGGTTGATGAGGTGCGCAAGACGGAGCGCAAGGTGAAGAATCATCCGAAAAGCCTGCGCTGTGCTGAAAAAAGCGGACGGCCCTCTCACTGAAAAACAGATAGAAGCCCTTGTCGAGCTTGAAGCCAGTGACTTAAAGACAGGCGTCGCTTGGCGGATTAAAGAAAAGTTGCGATGGATCAGGCAGACTGAAACACCACGGGCCGCACGTTGGCGGCTGACACACTTCCTCAGATATGCCAGATCTGAACTGGGTGACTGCTCTATTCTGGAGCCTGTACGTAAAGCTGTGTTAACAGTAGAGAATCATGTTGACCGGATATTGCTGCGTTGGAAATCGACCTACACCAATGCCCGTATGGAGGGTCTGAACAGCCTGTTCCAGGCGGCGAGAAGCCGAGCGAGAGGCTACCGAAATACAGGGACTTTTATCATGATGATTTACATGATCGCCAGCCCTGTAGCGGATATCCTGAAATCCACATGAAACGGCGAGGAGCCTAAAAAGAGTAGGTATTGATCCAGTGGCACTGACTTAAGTCCGCATCCTTTGTTAGATAAAACTTGCCCGAAAAAGAACGATTACCTAAATCGTTCTTTTTCAAAAGTCCTCTGACAAGCCATAAAAATTCTAGCTCAACCCAGGTAAAACATGCCCAAAACTGTCTCCATCTTTACCGGCCTCGTATTACTGGCTTGGCAGTTTGGAGAGTTTACGTACAGGCATTACCTAGTATGATGCGGAAGTATAAAACGCGCAGTTCAAATCTTGTGTTAGGCATAATAACAAAAATGTTAGTTTAAAATATCAAGAAACTATTAGCATAATGTTCATCATTTCATATTTTATTAGGTGTTGTTATGCAGCTGATCCAAGGAAATAAAAGATATCAACCTAATGTCGAGGGTAAAATCATCCATGAGTCTCCGGATGTGTTATTAAAAAAACTTCCATCGGTGGAATCACATAATGGCTGTGGTATTCATACTCGTTTATTGGATCGGCTTGCAGGTAAATCTCAGGCGCCTTCATGTGAGCCTTTGAAGGTGAAGGATTGGGAGCATTCTGACTATTTCAATACAATTAAAACAGACAAGGTGCAAATGACCTCACCCTCCTATTCCGATGAGGAAATTTCATTTTTGCGGAAATTAAATGAGGAGAATTTAAGTGGGATATCTAGACATGCAGTTGTAAAATTTCCCAAGGAGGCCCCTGATGAATTTATTAGGATGAAGCTGGAATTAAAAAAATTACCGGGTAGTTTTTATTCAAGAATATGGTTTATTCGCGACCTTAGTACAAAGTCACTTGTTGGCGTACTTTCTACTGACAGTCCTAATAAGGCGGGGTACTCTTACTTTGAAAGACAGCTGCTCTCACCCCATTGGAGGCAAGGTCTTGGAAATCATTCATTAAATGCAGCATTTTTATTCTATAAAGAGATGAGAAAGCATGACTTTGTACACAAAGAATTTGGGGAAATTAGAACTGATACACTACATCTTGTTTTGTCATTCATTAAAGATTTTATCAGTAAGGAAGAATTACTTGAGTTGGAAACAAAACTTTCAAAAGCTGAAGAATGTTTAAAGATGTTTACAGTTGTTGAATCTATAGAAAATCTTCCAAAGGAATATGAAGAAATCATACAAACAATTTTGAGAAATATGTTCTATGAGCCAAGAAAATCACCAGATGCTATGTGCAAAGGTCTATCGGGTATTTCATTATCAGAATCTTCGAGATGCTCGCTTCCAAAACTTGGTTTTCGTAAATTAGCTACTGATTGGTATGTTAAGGAGTTTGATGCAGCGGATTAAGTGCCAATCCGCATGTTTGATGCAGCGGATTAAGAGCCAATCCGCATATTGCATCACATTACCTGAAGCGTTGATTTCCTGCCGATCAGTTTCAGGTGGACACCAGTCGAGCTGCACAATCTGCGGGGCGACTGGCTGCATTTTAGTCAGTTAAGCGACTATCTCAACTCACTGGACGAACAGGATTTTATCATCCCCTGTCGCCAACATTGGTTAGGGCTGGAACAACCACAAACCATACAGTTAGGCGATGAACAAGACGACAGCCATCCACCACCATCAATAAAAATATCTAAAGAGCGCCTGCAAAAAAAATTATCTGCATCACTGGGCTCTTCATCTCAAAACCCCGAAGAGCCCAAAAACACAGACAATCTTTTAAGTAACCGTTACAGAAAAAACAGCCCAGTGCTGGTGTGTGGAACAACCAATACTATCCGGCCATTTTTTGTTGTTCCAGACCACTGGTAACCCACAATCAAAAAAGCAGATTCACTAACAGAAGAGTCAGGTTATGGCTTGCGGTTTGAACTACGCGCCCTTCGGGCATAGCCGACTATACGCAGAAGAATATCAATACCATTACCTATAGTGAGAAAAAAATCCAGGCGCCACTAAATCAGTTGTCAATAATCATTCCTACAGACAACCAAATCGCTCAATACTATGAATATATCCAATTCAACACCCGGTCAGAATACTTACCCAGCCAGCATAGCCACAGGTGGCAAAGTATTCACTGGGCATACAGCATTTTACGGTCATAAACTCGAGCCTGCACCAGCTGCACCACCTGCACTAAGAGTGCAAGAGGCGGTACTGCTGGGCACACAGGTTCCGCTGGAAACATTGACCACGTTTGCTCAGCCTCGCCTGGGCACACCGAAGCTGCTGGAAGAGTCTTTGCGCTGCAACCATTACACCCGCGTCGTCAATGGCGGTGACTGGCTGACGTTTATGCCGTTCGGGTTTGGTTACGGCCACCATGAAGACGCTGTGCTGATGCTGCCAAAAGACGGTCATGCCGAATGGAATCCGGGCTTTTTTGCAAGCATTGGCATTCATTTGGATGGCTTCGTATTTAACCCTCGGGACAACCACAGTGCCCGTGAGTATTGGAACAGGCTGAAGCGTTAATGAGTGAGATCGACAGGGACGTAGAGGCTGCACTGAAGCCGCTGACGGATAAGGAACGTGCGTTTGCGATCCAGTATGCACTGGTTCCTCACCCGGAAAATGCGGCGAAAGAGGCCGGTTACAGTGTGAAGAGTGCTCGCACCCTGGGACACCAACTCATTAAGAAGCATCACGTTCGCAAGGCCGTCAATACTCTGCGTGAGCGTAACGAGCTGGAAGCTGGTATTGACCATAAAGACCTGCTGAGAAGCCTGAAAACAATAATGCAGAGGTGTATGCAGGCTGTTCCCTGTCTTGGCCCTGACGGTGAGCCTAAGGGAGAGTTCCGCTTTGATGCCAAGAACGCGCTGGGTGCGGCAGACATTATTGCCAGGATGGGCGGTCACTATGCTGCCAAGAAGCTGGATGTTGATACCGCTGTGACGTTTATTCAGCATTTTGGCGCTGATGATGGCGACGGATAAGAAACGCTCAACAATATGAACAAAAGCATTCGTTACCGGGCGGAACCTACGCCAAGTAAGTTTCACCGGGACGAATCTTTTGTGCGTGGATTAATGGGGCCGATTGGTTCCGGCAAGTCGGTGGCCTGTACCGAAGAGATCAAACGTATCTCTTTTCATGTGCAGGAGCCGGACAAAAACGGCACACGCCGTACACGCTGGGCGGTCATACGAAACACCTACCCGGAACTGAAAAGCACGACCATTCGCACCTTTGCTGACTGGTTCCCGGAGCCGGTCTGCACCTTCAAGATGGATGTGCCTATTACGGCCAGAGTGAAGACCGCTCTGCCGGATGGCACCAAAGCGGATATGGAAGTGTTGTTCCTGGCACTGGATAAGCCCGCTGACGTTAAGAAGTTGCTGTCACTGGAACTGACCGGGGTATGGATTAACGAAGCCCGAGAAGTGCCCAAAAGCATTGTCGATGCGGCGACAGGTCGTGTGGGTCGTTTCCCTGCCAAGAAAGACGGCGGCCCAACGTGGACAGGTATCATCATGGATACCAACCCACCGGATGATGACCACTGGTGGTACAAGCTGGCCGAAGAGGAAACCCCTGAAAACTGGCGTTTCTACCAGCAGCCTCCCGCACTGTTTCAGAAAAACGGCAAGTACGTTCCCAACGACAAAGCCGAGAACATAAAAAACCTGCACAAAGGCCATACCTACTACCTGAATCAGGTCGGCGGCAAGACGAAGGAATGGATAAAAGTCTATGTCATGGGTCAGTACGGCACCGTGCAGGATGGCAAGCCGGTCTATCCCGAATACAAAGATGAAACTCACTATCCAGGCAAGGTTATCCGGGGCAATCCGGCATGGCCTCTGATACTGGGCTGGGACTTTGGTTTAACACCGGCCTGCGTCATCTGTCAGATAACCCCTCGGGGAAGGTTTGTGGTGCTCGATGAGCTGGTTGCTGAACGAATGGGTCTGGAACAGTTTACTGATCTGGTGGTTAAGCCATTTCTGGCTGTGCGGTACAAGGCGTTCCGTGTCGGAATCAGCTACGGAGACCCTGCCGGTAACAGTTCCTCCGACACCGATGAACGCTCCTGTATGCAGATACTTTGCGACAAGGGCATATCTACGCAGGCATCACCCAGTAACGCCCCCGTGCGTCGTCTTGGTGCCGTGCGCCACTTCCTGAATCAGTTGATAGACGGAGAACCGGGATTCCTGCTGTCTACCACTGCCCGTGTTATCCGCAAGGGTTTCAACGGCGGTTACAAGTATGAGCGCCTGCAGGTAAGCGGCGATGAACGTGCCCCCGGCTTCTTCTGGGTATCACCGCCCAATGATGGCAATGGCGAAGTTGAGCTGTTATTCAGCACCGCCCCTGCGACGGTCACGGATTCAACCTCTCCCCTCCCTGTCAGCGACAAGTACGCACCTCCGGTTCTGGAATGGTTGCTGTACCTGATGTTCTCCCGTGACTCGGAGCGCAGCCCGAACCACATACGGGCACAAGGCCACCAAAAGACATTCTTTGATCTGCTGGGTGTGAAAACCCAATCCGACCGTGCGTTCAGTCCCTCGTTCCAAAACCAAATGCCCCGGAATAATTAATGGCTACTTACGAAGACCTGTATCCCGATGTGATGCCAGAGGCTCCCGGCTGCCCGACTGCCATTGTGCAGCGTCATCTGCGTGACACCCTGCGGCACTTTTGCAGGGAAAGCTGGTACTGGAAAGAGAACCTGGAACCACTCTCTCTGCTGCCGTTTACCGAGGGAGCCATTGAAACCTATGTCTACGACCTGACCGAAGTATTACCGACACCGGCTGATGTCGTGGGTGTAGATCACCTGATGTATAAAGGCGTATTACTGGCCTCGGGTTCCATGGGTGCCATGGATAGCTGCGTATATGGATGGCGGCAACAGGGTGGTGAGAATCCACGTATGTACGTGATGACCGGCCCTAAAAATGTTCGCTTTGTGCCTGCGTCCGATCAGGTTCAGGCCGCCGCTATTACAGGTCGTGTGGTGGTGATGCCGACACTGGCCGCCAACAGCTTCGGTGATGATCTTTTGAACTATACCGATGCTCTGGCTGCCGGTGCTCTCACCCGGTTGCAGAAGATGGCTAATAAATAATGGTCGGATAGGGAATCCGCCGAGATCAATCAATCCCTGTACGAAGACGGGTTAAGCCTCGCCAAGCTCGAAGCGATGCGCGATTACACGACTCAGCCAACCCTGAATCCTATTTCACTTGTCGGTACAACCATATCGTGAAAAAAGAAGCCCTTATAAACTAAGGGCTGCACGAACGATCACAACCTCGCCAGCCATAGAGAAAACAATTATACCCTGACAAAAAAGCAATCTGGCACTCTGTACCTGATTGCCTATCTACCTGCTCGGCAGGGCTATTGCAATGCCTTTCCACGATATGGTTGTACCGACACTGCGCTGAATGAGGCAGGGGAGATTGATGGCGCTGAGTGGCCGGTCGGTTTCGGTTTTTTTGACTACTTTATAAATAACCCCCAGCACTGAGGTGCTGTCACAGAAGAGAAAGGGGGGCACAATGTCACAACAAACATCAAAGCCATGGAGCCATAAACCACAGCGCTCTAAATTATGGAGCCATATTGGCGACACCTGTCTTTTAATAATCACTTCCGGGATCTATTCCAGCGCCAGTACCGCCGGTTTCGACACTGCGAAGAACGCAACAATGACCTCCATCGCAGCGATGGTGGCACTCTCGAATGCCACCGGTAATGGAACCGCCGTGGGTGCAAAAGGTGGTTACAAGCCCATCAATGGCACACATGGCAATGGTACCCACTTAGCCTCAATACACGCCCCCGGTAAAAACACCTCCGGGATAGCAAGACAGCGCCACAAAAAAACTGGCCTGTTCAACCCCAATCACCCATCGGCTCCCGGTAACAGTTCCTCTGAGAGGAGCAGAAACAGCAGAGAATCTGCATTTGGCCAATCAGCTCCCCGCCGCAGGCGCCAGGCGGGTCTGGGCACGTTTGTGGGCTGCTCTCCGCGGATTGCGAGCGCTTTATCAACAACAGCGCACGATCGACTTTTCCCAGGAGGCCCCCCCACCCTTTCCAGCCTGTGGCAGCAGTTCACAACCCTTCACCGACCGATATGCCAGTGGCATCTACAGGCTGGAAAACCTGCATCTCAACACATCGGGGCGAGCCAGCCTCTTTGGTTATATCAATGGCGCAGATATCCAGGTCAACCTGTTTAATGTCTCTATTCAGGGCACAGGCCGTAGTAGTGCTTTGGTCTCGGATAGCACCGGGGAGGCCAGCCATGTATCGATGAGTGGAGAGCAGATCTTCGTCGAAACTTCTTCAAATATGCCTGCACATGCCGGAGGAGGGATGAGCGTTAGTGAACGACCTGACGTACTGAACCAATCGAAAGCTGGTATCACCGTCCATAGCTCCGGCGATTCATAGTAAGGTTGGAGGAGGGCTTGGGCTTGGGCTTGCTGTAAACGCTGTGACCCTGATCCAATCAGAGAGCGAGATTAACGTCAGCTCTATAGGCCTTTCTTCACACACGGGGGCGGGAATAGGACAGATTGTAATAAGTCCAGTTACCATGACCCAGACCAGAGTCAATGCCACAGTAAAAACCGGTGGTGACTCGGCTTATGCAGCCGTTGGTATAGGACAGAATGGCGGCGAGGCAAACGTGACCCAGACCAGAGTCAATGCCACAGTAGAAACCTCAGGTTTGATTCTGATGCCGCCGTTGGTATAGGACAGAGTGCATGGCTTTCGCCACAGTAGAAACCTCAGGTGTTGATTCTGATGCAGCAAGGCAAACGTGACCCAGACCAGAGTCGATGCCACAGTAAAAACCGATGGCCGTTTTGCTAGTGCAGCCGTTGGCATAGGAGAGAGTCGCGGCGAGGCAAACGTGACCCAGACCAGAGTCAATGCCACAGTAAAAACCATTGGTGCGTCAGCTCATGCCGGCGGCGGCTTTGGATATATAAGAGGAGCAGAGGTTACGACCCTACGGCAAACAGCGGTCAACCTGCAGGTGGAGGCCTCCCACAACGATTCTGCCTCCGGCTCCGCCTTTGGGTCTTTAACTTCCAATGCAAAAATCAAACTATGGCTCTATTCCGGCGATGCCGGGGGGATGCCTGTCTGTGGGATGGTTCATAACGGCGGCCAGGTTAATGGCTTTGTGGATACGGCCGGTTATCACGCCGATGCCATTAACTGCACTATCACTGAGGGTGATTTTAAGATTTTGAACAGCACCCAAAGCGAGGACTGGCGCACCATTCATGAGACCCTGTGCACGCCGGAAGAGACGCGGAACGGCAGCTGCCACTCTCCCCATGAACAGCTGCTGACCCTGGCCTCTGGCAGTGGGAGCGCAAACGGGAGTACACATCAGGGCGCCGTGTACCTTGTCAGCGAACAGCGCTACCCCTTCAGAAATAGCAGTGACAACCAGGGGCTGGTGCGCATTGTCCGCCTGCAGCGTGAGGGGAATGGCGCAGGTAGCAACTCAGATAACAGCACGACCCTGACTCTGGATCAGACGTTTGGTGTAAATGGCTTTGTGCTGCTCAATGCGTCGACAACCCAGGAGAACCGCACACTGCTGCGGGGGCTGCCGGTTTCCCAGAAAATAAACGAAACCCACCTGACCAGCCTTTACGCACTGCCTCCTTTATTCACTAACACTTCATCGACTAGCGCCTCAGTCTCTAACAGCTCTTCAAACAGCAGCTCTTTAAATGGTACGGCAGCAACAGGTGTGGCCCTGGTGCGCTTCCCCCTGTCAGAGGACAACATAGACGTTGATATAGAAACCTATCCCGATCTGCCCGGCCGCCCCTTCCTGCTGGAGCAGGATGGCACCGGAGAGAGCGTCTGGATGTGGGAGAAAACATCCGGCCAGGACTCTGTGAACAGGCTGGTTCGGAACCAGCTCACTGACGGCAGCTTTACTGAAGAGCAGACGTTTGATCTGGATATGACATGCTTTCCTGAACACAACATTATTGCGGTAAATAAAGACAAGGATTACGTGTACGTTGCACGAAGGAACATCACTCACCTCCAGCTTGAACGCTACGACCTGACCACCGGTTATCTGGATGGCTGGGTGGGGTCTGCGCAACTGCCTTCCGGTATAGCAAGCGGCCAGTATGCACTCTCCATCAGTACCCAACCTGTCAACAGTAGCTATTCACAGATACGGTTAGACTTACATCCCCTGGACACAGCCACCATAACAGGCAGTGGCCAGCCCACCGCGCTGCGGGTGCAGGTTCCGGAATTCGGCGGAGACGCCGAGCTGACCTTCTTTACCCCGGAGCGCATTGTGGCCGACAGGTTTATTATGCCCACGGCGAGCACAAGCACCTCAGGCACAAGCACCTTAGCAGCACCTTAGCACAAGCACCTTAGGCACAAGCACCTTAGGCACAAGCACCTTAGGCTCAAGCACCTTAGGCACAAGCACCTTAGGCTCAAGCACCTTAGGCACAAGCACCTTAGGCTCAAGCACCTTATGCTCAAGCGCGCCTGCTGCAACGCCTCAGCCAACCCCAACAACACACCCGAACTCTCACCGGGCTGCTGACATTGCCGGAGGGTTCGTTGGCGGTGTGGCTGTTGCTGGAACAGCAGTGGGGTGCGGCATCGGTATTGGGTGCGGGGTGAAACACAGAAAAGCGCTCAAAAAAAGATGGGATCGCCGTAAGGGCTCCCAAACCTGGAAACCAGAGCGGGACACTGCACAGAAAGTGAGGTTCGAGATGGAGACAAGAGACAATGATAATTAACCGATAACAGCAGTCCGATCATTATATCAGCCGGTGGTGCCAGAGAGAGGTGCCACCGGTTGCCAGTGACATGGTACCACTGGCGTGATTACTTTTTGCCTTGGGTTTTGTTTTTGTCATGGAAATGCAGCCAGACAATCACTCCCAACAGTGGAAAGCCGAAGACGGCTGTTAAAAGCAGGTAATAGTCACCGGGGTTCATAGCTGCTCCTCGACGGTTGCGTAAAATCTGTACCCTGCGTAAATCAAGGCACTCCCGATAGTGGCACCAAAAACTCAACAACCACCGGCTAAAGCCGGTGGGTTAGTTTTACGGACTGAAAGTCCGGATACGTGTCAAAGACGCGTTGATGTTAACCTTCAGCCCTGAAATTATCATCGACTCGGGGCTCAAAATGATGCTCCAAGTACTCTTTAATCATATCTTCTGTGAGCTCTCCTGATGTAACGCAAAAATAGCCTCGAGCCCAAAAGTGCCTACCACAGTAGCGCTTTTTTAAGTCTGGAAAACTCTCAAAAAGCTTTGTCGAAGATCGTCCTTTTATCCCGCGCATAATCTCACTGGGAGCCATACTGGGCGGCGATGAGAGCAAAAGATGAACGTAATCTTTACTCACAACACCTTTTAGAATTTCTATCTCAAAAGCTTGGCATGTTTCTCTAATCAGCTCTCTCGCCCTTAGACCTATATCTCCACGTAACACTTGTTAGCGATATTTTGTGACAAACACAAAATGGTACTGAATTTTAAAAACCGCATGACACCCATATCTATAGTCCACTGCCCTACATCTCACACCGAACATACGGCAGGAAGTATCGTAGCTAAAGCTGACCGGCTAAAGCCGGTGGTTTAACCTTTTAGGGGACTAATAAATGCTGCCATTTTCCCGGAGCTACACGTTAGAACCTACACGGTAATTGAAGGTTCCCTTACAAACGTAGGTGTTAATTTCCGTGCCGCAGAAGAATATGATTTATACGACCGCCTACACGACGCAACCAAAGCCTTCCTCCCTGATGCCCGTGGTGAGTTCCTGCGAGGCTGGGACAATGGCAAGGGCACCGACGCTGGCCGTGCCTTGGGTTCTTATCAGGGTGATGCGATAAGGAATATCACGGGTCATATAGGTCATTTTGGTCATAAGAGTGGCGTACATTACGGCGGAAACTTGGAAGGACTAGCGACAGCCGGAGCTATGGATGAGCATCGTGATTATGCTATGTCCAATCATTATCCCACTCCGGGTGAGACAGTTATTGTTGGTGGTGTTTCTGGATTCGACTTCGACGCCTCCCGCGTAGTCCCCACCGCAGGCGAAAACCGCTCCCGTAACTCTCCTGGGTGCCATGTTTGAAGGCGAGTACATAGGGTTCTTTGATAACGGCACTCCGCAGGCATTCATTCTCGACCCGGAAGACAAGCAAAAAGGGTTTACCTTCACCGATCAACATGCCACCGCCGCATACCACGACCCTTTGGCCGACTCACTGTTTGTTATTCAGGGCGACAAGGTTCGTCTATGGGATTCAGGTGCTGCCCTGACCTATCGCTGGCGCTCCAAGCCTTTTGTCTTTAACCAGTCGATGACCATGACCGCAGGCCGTGTGCTGGCCGAAGACTACAACGACATCACTTACCGGTTGATTGTGGATGGTGTGCAACGCCATGAGCAGACAGTCACGAACAACAGACCGTTTCGGATGCCATCTGGATACGCAGGCCGGTCTGTGCAAATTGAGGTTGAGGGAACCAGCGTTATTCAGGCGCTGGAAGCAGCACCCTCAGTCAGCGAGCTGGCTTAACGAAAGTACCAGTTGACGGCGAGCACGGTAGCAATGGTTATCAAAAGACTGCCAAAAGTAATGATGTACTGGCGATTGATGGATGTATGGATTTCGTGGCGGAGCTCATGGCGGGTATCGGATATTTCCTTGCGGGTATCTGATATTTCCAGACGGAGAGCGTGATAGTTCTCTTCGTTTTTGGACTGCACCTGAAGAATAGCCTCCTGCATAACCAGAACGTCTTTTTTGGAAGCATTGTAGTCAGGGTCAAGAGATGCACTGACCTGACAAGCGGTCTCTTCATCAACGCCCAGTTTTTTGAGCTGGGCAAACAAGGATTTAGGCATCAAGGACTCCAGGCTTAACGAAAGTACCAGTTGACGGCAAGCACCGTAGCAATGGTTATCAAAAGACTGCCAAAAGTAATGATGTACTGGCGATTGATGGATGTATGGATTTCGTGGCGAAGCTCATGACGGGTATCGGATATTTCATGGCGGGTATCGGATATTTCCTTGCGGGTATCTGATATTTCCAGACGGAGAGCGTGATAGTTCTCTTCGTTTTTGGCCTGCACCTGAAGAATAGCCTCCTGCATAACCAGAACGTCTTTTTTGGAAGCATTGTAGTCAGGGTCAAGAGATGCACTGACCTGACAAGCGGTCTCTTCATCAACGCCCAGTTTTTTGAGCTGAGTAAACAAGGATTTAGGCATCAAGGACTCCAGGCTTAACGAAAGTACCAGTTGACGGCGAGCACCGTAGCAATGGTTATCAAAAGACTGCCAAAAGTAATGATGTACTGGCGATTGATGGATATATGGATTTCGTGGCGGAGCTCATGGCAGGTAACGGATATTTCCTGACCGAGTCCATGGCGGGTATCGGATATTTCCTGACCGAGTTCATGGCGGGTATCGGATATTTCCTTACGGAGAGCGTGATAGCTCTCTTCGTTTTTGGACTGCTGCTGAAAGCAGGTGGCCTGCACCTGAAGAATAGCCTCCTGCATAACCAGAACGTCTTTTTTGGAAGCATTGTAGTCAGGGTCAAGAGATGCACTGACCTGACAAGCGGTCTCTTCATCAACGCCCAATTTTTTGAGCTGGGCAAACAAGGATTTAGGCATCAAGGACTCCAGGCTTAACGAAAGTACCAGTTGACGGCGAGCACCGTAGCAATGGTTATCAAAAGACTGCCAAAAGTAATGATGTACTGGCGATTGATGGATATATGGATTTCGTGGCGGAGCTCATGGCGGGTATCGGATATTTCCTGACGAAGAGCGTAATAGCTCTCTTCGTTTTTGGCCTGCACCTGAAGAATAGCCTC
Source organism: Sansalvadorimonas sp. (assembly GCA_965221135.1). Taxonomy (GTDB): domain Bacteria; phylum Pseudomonadota; class Gammaproteobacteria; order Pseudomonadales; family Endozoicomonadaceae; genus Sansalvadorimonas. The sequence goes on along the minus strand of CBDCRZ010000100.1, from coordinate 143,064 downwards.
CTGCATAACCAGAACGTCTTTTTTGGAAGCATTGTAGTCAGGGTCAAGAGATGCACTGACCTGACAAGCGGTCTCTTCATCAACGCCCAGTTTTTTGAGCTGGGTAAACAAGGATTTAGGCATCAAGGACTCCTGATAATGAGCCAACAGACTAGACCAGATAGGCAGGGGCAGCCATGAGCAACAATCAACAGCTCCCCGGTCTGATTGACCCGCCACGGTCGCCCAGGGATGAGTTCATTCTGACAACCTGGATGCAGCAGGTGACAGAGGCTATTCGTATCGGGATGGGGCAAACAGGGGATGGCTCTACTGCTTTCATTACTCGTCAGGATTTGGTGAATAAAGGCTTTCTGGCGCCAGTTAGTAATAACAATTATTCACTGGATTATTTGGACAGTAACGTAAGTACCGATGATGTTGTCTTTGACTTAACTCCCCCTCCTGCAGTCACCGATGTTTTGCTGTCACAACTGGTCGGAACTATCCGTGTGGCATGGACACCGGAACCTATGACGTTTCCGCATCATTATGAGATATGGAGAACTGATACCGGCGATGCTGCAGATCGTGTCCTGGTGGGCACGACAAGCGCCCTGAACTACACCGATGTCAATGTGGACGATAACGGCTCTTACACCTACTGGGTACGTGTGGCGAAGTCTGTAGGCAATACCATTGTCTATAGCGCCTTCGATAACGGTGCAGGAACCAATGGTTCGCCCAAGTCGTCTGCTGCAGAAATACTGGATATTGTCAGTGAAGACTTTTACATCAAGACCCCGAACGGAGAAGTAAACCCCTTCACTTACCGGAACCTGGGCACCACCGATAACCCGGACTGGAAGGTAGCGTTACTGGCCGACGTAGCCATAGAGGGCGCTTTGGCTATCTCACAACTTCAAAGTGGCGAGCTGCCGGATTATGTGGACTTCACCATCGGTAACAGCTCGATCATCATGGACACCCGCACAGACGGTTCTGGTGAGATTGTTATCACGGGAAATGGTGGCCCGACTGGCAATGACTATCTGATATTGAATCAGGGCACGATTGATTCCTATGTCTGGAACGGCACAACCCATGTGCCTTATAAAAACGTCAAACGTGTTGAGCGAGGCGTGGCGCAGTCTGGTCAAACCGTCGTCATACCGGCTTACTTCAAAACGACCCCGGAACTGTATTTAACTCCGGCGATTGTTCCGACCTATAACCCGGCTTACAAAGATCAGGGCCAGCAGTGGCGACTGACTCACAGTAACCCTGTGCCTAATGCCAACATCGACGGAGCCTGGGATTTTGTACCCATCGCCCAGCTCGAACTGGCTGCTGCAAGTGTCGTTGAGTATTACAGCGGGATGAGTTACGGCGGTTCCAGTGACAGTGAGGTTTTGACTATTCCTGGTCAGGTCAACCTCAATACTATTCGGATACGGTGTTTAGTCAGCTCTGCTCGGGAAACAAGTAATACAGGGACATGGTACAACCGGAAAGTCACAGCCCATCTTGAAACACGATTGACTGGCGGAGCCTGGATACAACGAAGCAGTGCGACTGTAACCATGACTGGCAGTAGTCAGAAAGAGCTTGTGCTTTATGCCGATGTTCCAGATGGCTACCAGGATGTTCGCGTAAGGTTTGTTGCGGAAGATTCCGGGGGTACATACAACACAGGCACGGTTTACGAGTACACCACCAGACCACAGGTGTATGTCGTTCCTGATGTTCTAGCCGCAAACAAAGACCAGAATGGAAACAGCATCAAAATCACCCGCACTTATCATCCTGGTTCTGTAAGTGGGTGGAGCTATTACAGCAGTGTGTCGCAGTTTAATGTTGGCTCGTATGAACTCATGTCAGCCAGTGATAATAACGGCCCAGCCTCTATCAGGATGCGAGATCAATCCTGGAAGAATCTGTTTTATGTGGCTTCTGGATGGAATGGTTCAAACCATGCAAATGGCTCTCTATCTATTAACGACAGTCACAATGGCGCTTTGGTTATTCATGCTGATTCAGGTGGTCGCCGTGCATATATGAGCGGGTTCACCATATACAGCACACACACCTACCGCCGCATAAAACCTTCAAGCACAACACCAACCAACTTTTACAGCATTGCATCTGCAGAGATTGATCGTGGTGCCACCATCATCAATCCGGCTGGCGCTGTCTCAGTCAACTGGATAGCCATCGGGGAATAAGGACATTTTATGAAAGTCAGGGAAGCAACCGATCAGGATGCTGTCAGCATTCTGTACCTGTGCGAAGCCTTCTGGCGTGAAACTCCGCACTTCAAGGACGTGATGTTTGACCAGGAAAAGACCATGCGCTTCATCCTGCAGCACATTCTTGACGACCAATGCTTCGTTTGTTGGTATTTTATTAATGGTAAAGCTCGTTTGCCAACAGTCGTGCAGAATAAGGCGCTTGTTGGTTTGAACAGCTCTGTAAGTTTGTTGGAAAATTAACGATCTTGCTGGCACTGAACAACTCTGCATAAATTCATTATTGTTGCTTCAGTTTACTGCGTAATTGGCATGTAACGCCAAATTCAGGGGCGCCGCAGGCGTCCCCTGGAAATTTTTGTTATGTTCACTAACAAGTTGGTTATGATCTAGAATTTTTATTAGCTGTTAACATCTAAAAAATAAAGCTTAAATACTCAGCCATAAATAAAACCGGTACATCCCGTTTGCGCAAGTTAGGTTATAGATAACTCCAGTTTAGAGAATTACGTGTACGAAGGTGCTTATTGTAGCCCGCTAAAATTGGGGATTTATGAGATCGCACTACCACAAGATTCTGTAATATTGCCATTTATCTGGAAATACAGAGCTGCTGAGGCATATGAGCCGACAGAAATATGTTATTTCAAGTCAAAACAGATGGCGCTCAATACTGCAGGTCGCCAAAAGAAGCTGCCGAATCCCTTGTGCTGCAAAGCCTAAAACGAGCACAAGCAAGTTGTACTATTGTGCATGTAATTCTCTAATGTGGAGTATAGATAATGAATTTATCAGGCATAGGAACCACAAGCTGTAATGAAAAACTAGATCCTTTAGATAAACAGTCTTTCACCGAAAACTCTAAAAATGTAGTTATAAAATCTGCTAATCCTAAAAAAAAAATTGGCATCAGCAGCGCCTTATGTGCTTCAGCCCAGCGCTAGCAAAAAAGTCAGAATTGTTTCTTCGGTTTTGCCAGAAAAAAGCGAGCTTAAAGACCTATCAATAAAGACTATTCAGTTAGATAAGAAAGAACTTCAGGATGTTCCTTTTGACCCTTTCAACGGTGAATTAACTTCTTTGTTTAATTGTGAAAAGTGTTTGCAAGGCTGTACAGCTCTTACACTTCCTATACATACAATCGATGGCTTAAAAAAAGACAGAATTGAAACATATCAATGTGAAAGCTTGTCTGATATCTTATCTGTGACGAATCAACTGAAACCCAATGAACTTGCATTTATAATCTATCGACGTAAATGGGACAAAACAGAGTGTCGCCTAATAGACTTAGAAGTATCTTTTACTTTTACCCTGCTCACCAATCAAGGCTTAAACAACAAGTCACAAGCATTAAATATTGTCAACGAGTTATTTTCGTCAAGACCGGAAGGTACCGAATTTTTTGGTATTAAATTTGACTTATGGTTTGAACAAAAACAAAAATTAAGGGAAATAGTTTTATTGAGAGGTGTTAATCCTGATTGGCGTAGGAAAAAAGTATCCACACAAATTTCCTTGAACTGCTTAGAACAGCTTTTTAATATGTATTCAGGTGATGAACCTCAGTTAAATTTTAGAGCATGTCATATTGGGACAGTAAAATTTTGTTATCCGCTGAATCCGTTTTATCATAGAGAAACAAAAGAGCACTTGAGAGATATTGATCCTGAACACTCAGATTTAAAACTGAGTGAATTTATTAGGAATGAAGGCTTTGAAGATTATTCTGATTTTTCTTATGATGGAATAACTACTTCCGCACATTGTCCACACCAGTTCACGAGGTTGAGCAAACTTCTTCTTCAATATAAAGTGAGAAAAATATTGGATCAGGTTTGAATGATTGAACATAACGCCTGAATGTGGGGCGCCGTAGGCGTCCCAGGCAGCTTGCTGCCGAACACCAACGCCTTGTTATCTGGCTCTTTGCCACTGCGATTATACTTTTATGGAAAGCTTTATTGAATTACGAAACGAATTATAGCTATTAATGACTTCTACAAGATTATTCTCTATAGAGTCATAGTAATCGGGTTGGTTTGCATATTTTCCATGAAGCTCACAAAATTCAGCATCCCCTTTTCTCTGGAAGAGAGCTTCAAAGTTATCCATAGTTTCATCATTAAAATTTTCATTGCTGTTCTTTTTATTATATTCTTTTTTTTCGGATTCAAAAAGATAATCAATCATCGCTGAAGATAGAGCTGAAAGAGAGTGCATGAATTTTTCATGATCATTTTTGAGTAGTGAAATATCTTTTACGCATTCCAGTTGGTATATTGCACTATCCCATTCAGAGACCATACGATCATAACAACCATCAAAATAAACACCAGCTAACTCATTTAAGATGAATGGCCGATTAACTTTCATTTTCCATATGTTTTTGTTTTGTTTGCTTTCTACTTTGTGTAGTTTTATTGTTATAACTTCTAGAGCTTTAAGTAATTCATCCGCTCGTTCGATAGCCATTTCATGAACTTTAATTTTTTTCCAATCGTTGTAGGTTATAAGTGCAAAGAATACCGCTATTAGTGTTCCAAGACCGCCAAGAAATGAACCTGATTTATCTAAATGATCAAGCCACATTTGAGGCGTAAACCAAACTGCAACTAATGTACTTACTGAAACTGCACCAATAATAAATGAAAGAAAGCAAATTATCCAAAACCATTTTCTTTTGAAAATAAAATTATCATTATTCATTTAATAAAATATCCATAACTAGCATTTATTGATATTCATGTTTTTATACTATTAATTCGCCATCATTACTTTGAATGCTTCAGTTAAACTCTGGCCAGATAACGCCTGCGTGTGGGGCGCCGCAGGCGTCCCAGGAGCGTAGCGACGAACACCATTCACTTGTTAGCCGCTTTTCATACGGTTGTTAATGATTGCTTTATAAGCAACGGTCATTATTGATATGTTAAAAATAAATAGAATCAGATCAATGATACTTGTTAGTAGTTGTATGCTTATATAAGTTTCAAGAATATGTGAGATTGCATAAGAGACAATCGCAAATACGCCACAGGTTAGAAATAATTCTTTTTGATATGGTTTTGTAATATTCCAAGATTCAGAGAATGTTAGCTTTTCACCTGCAGCAATGCTTGGGAATACAATGGAGAATCGAGAGATGATAAACATGATGGAAAAAGCTGTTAGTATCATTCCAGCACTTGGTATTTTTAAAAAAGCTAAAGTAGGAAGAATGATTAATCCAAGTATGAGTGAGCAATAGAAATAGCTTAGAGTTTGTTTGGGACTAATTGAAAGTTGTTCTTTCTCAAGTCCTAGTACTATTTTGTGTAATTTCAGAGACATTACGCAGCTCACAACTGCGGTTCCAATGCCAGTAATAATTATGATTGCTATGGCAATTTGTGATTGTTGTATATTATTCTCAATAAAGTCAATTCCTGAAATGAAATCTAGGGCGATCGATATTAGGAATAGAAATCCTAATGAATTAAATATGATTATCTTGTTTTTGTTTATGTAATAAGCTGATTCAAATATTATTCTTGTTGATGTCATTTTTTTCTTTATGTTGTGAAGTGTTGAGGTTGAGGGAGCGGCTAACGCTTGGGTCAGGTGCGCCGTCGGCGTCACCTGGACCCACTTGTTAGGAGTCTATGTATATTATCTTGATAGAATATAAATGTGATAGTATGACAAGGAATATAGACAATGATAGATACCTTAACTCCTTATCCTACACAGCATGAAAAATTTAAACATGACTGCTGTAATTCTGATGACCTTCTTGGGTTTGGGAACTATTGTGAAGTTTATGGGGGAAAATTTAATGGAAGAAAAGTAGCCATTAAAATATTGCGCAGTGATAAAATTAGCTTTCGCCATCAATTGGCTTTTTGCCTTCCGAAGTTCGAAAATGAAGCTAGCTGTTTAGAGAAGATAGGTTGCCATAAAAACATTATAAGAGTTATTCGCCAAATAAAAAGCGACGAAGGCAGGTTATTAGCTTTGTATTTAGAGAGGTGTTCGTCTTTAATGAGGCATTTAGCTAATAATCCAATATTGACAATACCTTCACTAATACCATTTGCACGTTCTCTTTATGAAGCCTTGCAATTCCTTCATGAAAGAGGAATTTCTCACAATGATATTAAATCTGATAATTTAATGATTGGTCAAGATGGAGAACTTAAAATCATTGACTTTAATGAATCGAGAGAAAGCAAAGAAATATCGTCTTGTGGCTATGATATTTATAACTCTGGGCTCTGTCTCAGATCTATGAGATCTTTTAGGATGGAAGCTTCTTCTGAGAAACTGCTTGAAGAATTTATTGCATTTACACAATTACCTGAAGACCAAAGACCAACTGCTTTAATCATGTTAAGAAAATTAGAGAGTTTTGCGCAGACTCATAGCACATAACGCCTGCGTAAGGGGCGCCGTAGGCGTCCCATTTGACGCACTTGTTAGGCGCGAATTAGAACAAGCCGAACAGTTTTTTACCTACATTCTTTCTGTTCAGCTCAACGATATCATTGATATTGTACTTATCGAACTTCTCTAAAAGCTCATCGGAACCTTTGCGAAGTTTGAGGTTCATTTCTTCCTCGTATAGTGGAATTAGACTGAAAAAATGAATCTCTTTTTTGGCATCAATTTTAAGCTCGATAAACTCCTCAGGTACATTTGGTGACGGAGCCAGCATAATACCTGTAAATTTGGTATTTTCTGCAAATGGTTCTGCAGGGTCTCCGTTTGGTATCGTATGTCCCCAACCGAACCAAGAATCAAACTTATGTGGGAATCGAGCAAGAAACTTTAGTTGACGAATAGGCCAATACCAGTACTCATTTTGAAATGCTTCGTCAGATATTTCCCACTCAGAGGGCAGTGTTATCATTAGTTCCATATGTGGATTCACGTCATAGCCTTCAGGCACTTTCATTGGTAAATCACTCATACCTGAAGTAATAAGTGTATGAAAAGGCCTTTCATCTGTTGGCTTTACATGATGAACATCAATGTGAACCGTATCCGAAAGTAACTCATGAAAAACAACATCAACTATACCGATGTACTTTTCAATATGATCTGAAATTTCCTCAAGACATTCTTCACCGTATGGAGCTTCCCATTCCTTTTCTCCATCGGTATATCTAAATATTGGAGCTCCAGACATGGAGACTACGTTTTCTTCACTACTCATGAATTTTTCTCGATGTTATTTTTAGCGCCTAACAGCTTGGTTATACGGTGCAATGCCGCATAACCAACTGTCTATGGCTATCACGTCTTCTAATTTATCTGCGTCTTTTCAAAGCCTTATCGCTGAAATGCAACAGTACCCTGTTTCACTGACATGTCGTATTTGCTGATTTGTGTAAATGTCGCTGAACCAAACAGTTGAACAGAAATCTTTCGCTAGCCCTTGTGCCACAGGGCTTTCAGTTGTTTTGGGGGAAAGTGGATATACGGTTTACTTTACCTGTTTGTATATACAGTTCGAGGGTGCTTTTATGCGCTTACAGAGCAACATTTTAATCATCAATCCGCCGAGCTAAAAACAAGGACAAAGCATGGAAGTTCAGGCTATCACTGGACTCCAGTAGCCTATGCCAATCAAAATAATGAATTGGTCAGTATGAGTGTATTTTGATCAGTTTTCGCGGATACCAAGGAACTTCCATGCTTTTTCCCTGCCTTGGTTACGCTACCGCCCCTCGGTTGGCAAACAACACACAAATGCCCGGTTATATCCGAAAGTCCCTATTCTGAACAAGGGATTATGCCTGCCTTATATGAAGCATGTAAGACAGTCGTAATAATTTATTTTCCCTCTCTAACAGTATCTGTAGTATTGCGCTTTTTCGGTGCGTGCCGGGGTTAAAATTCCAACCATTATCCACCGATTCCGCAACATCATGCACCGCACCGGTGCGGGGGGGTTTGCCATTCCCTGGTTATGAACTCTGGCTCATCAATAAGCAGTCCATGGTGTTTCACCTCACCCGAATTCATTTGCACTACGCCACATCGGCAACTCCTGACGTTGGGTGGGAAGTATTGTTTCCAGAATGCACGTCTACCTGGATGACTTTGCCGTTCCATTGCAGATGAGACGGACGGATTCTGCCGTTTACAATGGCGTCATACATCAGATAGGGGGGAACTGTCAGCGCCTTCTGTGTGCTGAATTCAGTGCCCCTGCCAGCTGTTCTGCCAGTGCGGCAGACTCAACCACACGACCATGAACGTCGGTAAGAAAGTGACACATTTCTGTGTATTCATTGATCTTGGGAAGATCGAGCGTTATACGCAAGTCCTGGACTGCTCTTTGTTCTTCTGGTTTTAGGTCGTTAAACCACATTGTTAGGTGTCTCTGTGCCGTCTTCATTGTCTGCTATGCTCCAGACCTCTACAACAAACGATAGGTATGCAGTATGAGCCTTGAGACTGAAGTACAAGAATTAAAATTAAATCATAAAACACTGGATGCAGCGTTTCACGACATGATGAAAATCATTGGTGGAACCCATGAAGTGGTTACGCTCATCCTCAAAGAGCAGCTTGAAATTCGTAAAGAAATGATTGAGTTCAGAAAGGAAAGCAGGGATAATTTCCAACAGCTTGGATTGCTTATCCGTCAAACGCACTCAAATCATTAACACGCCACCTAACAATAAATCCAGTGGATTGCCTGTCGGCAACCACTGATTTAAAGGGTTATACACCTATAGCAGCTTCTATCTGTCTTATAAAATTAAAGTGGTCTTGAGGCTGGTTATCATCAACGTCCATTTCATACTGTTTGAATCGCCTGTGAGCTTCGCTGAGTAAAAGCCTTAGTTTCTGGTTATCAGATTCGAGATCGCAGACGTATTGTTCTAACGGTTCCATGATGGTTGTAATATTGCTAAACTTTTTTTCAACCAGCTCGACCATGGTGCTTTTGCTTTGCTTTGCTTTTCATTGCTCACAGCGATATCCCTACGCCCTTTTATCGACAATCCATTCCAGCTCGTCTTTCTTTATATCGTTGACGTGTATCTCTCCGCCCAGGCAGACGAAATGATTAAACCCGTTGGCCTGGCCACGCTGTTTGGATACCCTCCGTTCCAGGTTTGTGTCTCCCATAGGCTTACGGAAATACCGTCGTCGAATATACTCATAAGTCAGCACGACATGTTCCGAAGTCGGTATGTCTGGTGGTGAATACAGAACATCATCAACTCTCTTGCCCCGGTTATCGTAGAGCCAGCACATAACAGCATGATCGTGAAGGGCTGCGGTCTTATAAAGACTTTTAAGGGCTGCTTTAGACATGAGGTTCACTGCCATATCGCGCTTGTTTTTGAACTTCCATGCCTTTCTCTTTTTTCGTTTGAAGGTTTAATCCACGGCCTGAACAAACAGGAATCACAGGTGAATGCCTAACCTGTGTCTCTCAGCTTTTTATACCAACTCATGTGCGAAGTACCCCGCTGTGTCAGCATACATGGCACAGAGTTTGGGTTGGTCAAAGCCAGTCTGGAACTTATTGGCGACCAGCATGATCTGGTAATCATCGGTGTCGAAGGCTTTGCGCATGTCCCGACCTTTCAGACCCGGGTTCATGCCTTTCTCATTAAACTTCTCATCCAGCAATGCCGCGCTGTCTGGGTCGTTCGGGTTGAATTCCACTTCGCCAGAGAAGGCAATCATCACCGCAATAGAGCTGTGGCTCTTGTTATGAGAATTCTCAGCCAGATACTTATCAAACGCCAACTTGTAACGCACCGCTTCCTTACGGGAACTGGTGACCACCATCGCCTTCGCCTGTCCGCCCAGCAGCCCCATCACATTGTCTTTGAAGTGCTCGACAATCACCTTCACTTTCTGGGAGATATTGTACTCATGGAGCCGCACCCACTGGCCCAGTTTCACCTTGGCCTTTTTACTGTCGACCTCTTCATCGCTGGTTTCGATCTTCTGAGCCAGCTGATAGGCGACTTTGTAATTGGTGTAGTTCTTCAGCACATCGAGGATGAAGCCTTCCTCAATGGCCTGACGCATGGAGTACACATGAAAAGCGCGCGGTAGATTCTTTTTCGATGGCGGCTCATCACGGTTAGGAACACGACCAAACAGTTCCAGCGTTTTCGATTTGGGCGTAGCGGTGAAGGCATAGTAATTGAGGTTGCCATTGTGCTTGCGAGCCTCAAGAGAAGCATTCAACCGATCTTCAGCAGACAGGTCTGGGTTAATGGCTGCAAGTTCAGCATCTTTGGCTTCACCATCCACCATTAATGTTTCTTTGAGCTTTTTAGCGGTACTTCCCGCCTGCGACGAATGCGCCTCATCGGCAATCACGCCGTAACAGCGTTCTTTCAGGCTGGTGCTGTTCTCAATGGCCGACAGCACATGGGGGAAGGTTTGAATGGTCACGATAATAATCGGCTGGGCGTTCTCCAGTGCCGTTGCCAGCTTCTCGGATTTGGAACCGTCGCCTTCCTTGCTGTTGATCTTGCCCACCACACCATCGGCGTGTTCAAACTGGTAGATGGTGACCTGCAACTGGTCGTCCAGCACCGTGCGGTCGGTGACCACGATAATGGAATGAAACTTCTTATTACCCTCGTCATCGTACAGGGTAGAAAGCTGGTGTGCGGTCCAGGCGATGGAGTTGGATTTACCGGAACCGGCGCTGTGCTGCACCAGATACTTATTACCAGTACCTTCGATTTTGGCGGCACCGACCAAGCGATTCACCACATCCCACTGATGGTAACGGGGGAAGATCAGGGTTTCTTTTTTCGACTTGCGGCCTTCCCAGTCTTCCGCCTCTTTAATTTCCAGATGCACAAACCGACCGATAATATTCAGCAGGTTGTCGGGCGTCAGCACCTCGTTCCACAGGTAGTCGGTGGCGTATTTATTCTGATCGCCCGGCACATCATTACCAGCACCGCCTTCTGCAGTGCCTTTGTTAAACGGCAGAAACCAGGTATTGCCGCCTGCCAGTTTGGTGGCCATGTGCACTTCAAACTGACTCACGGCGAAATGCACCAGTGCGCCCCGTTTAAAGGTGAGCAAGGGTTCCGGCTTTTTGGTTTCCGGGTCTTTAGGTAAACGGGTGGTTTTGTACTGGCGAATAGCGTTATCGACGGACTGTTTAAACTCCGACTTCAGCTCCAGCGTCGACACTGGCAAACCGTTCACAAACAGCACCAGATCAATACACCATGCTTTAGCCTTCTTGCCTGTCTCAGCCAAGTGGGCGTCGGAGGCATAGGGCGAATAAACCAGCTCCGGCACAATACGACAAATGTTCTGTTTGTAGCGAGCCAGTGTCTCCGGATTCAGCGCATGCTCCGGCATAAACTGACACAGCGAGAAACGGGCATTGAGGATCTTCAAACCGTGGCGCAACACACCCAGTGTGCCGTAACTGCGCAAGTCTTTATCAATGGCGTTGGGGTCAGCCTTTTTAAGCTGGGTGACCAGATGATTAATAAAGTGCTGCTCGGAATCATTGGGAAACACCTTGCAGAACTTGGCCCACTCTTTTGGCTGAGTCTGCTGCACAAAATCCAGCACATCACGTTGATACAGAGCGGTTTCACGGTGGTACTGATCGCCCGAACCCAACTGCCAGCCATTGGCCTGCATTTGGGCGATTATCTCATTCTGGAAAGTGGCTTCGGAGGTGCTATCCATAACAACGGCCATGATGACAACTTCTGATGGGAGTTAAGTAATCTCTGGCATGTCCTTAACAAGGCCCAACAGCTCTTGAGCCAGCGCAACCAGCTCTTTTAACAACTGGGGGTTAATATCCAGATGCCCCTCATACTCTGCCAGATTTCGCTGATGATGGCACTGATCAAGCACCCGCCACTTTGCCCGGCTTAATCCCAATGTATGCTGCAAACACTGAAAGACCAGATAGCGACTTTCCGAACGATAACCGTGCCAGCGCAGCGCTGCCAGCGACAAGGCGTGGGCCGCGCTGTACGCCAGGGAAAACTGGCTGTCGACAGATAAACCACTGATAACGGCATCCTTCAGTTTGTTTCAGCGGCTCGCACCATACCCGCAAACTCTTGTGCGTCGGGCGGCTCCGGTTTGAGCTTGTGAATTTTGACCAGGTTAGCCAGCTCTTTCATCAGTCGTCACCCGTCGTTAATGGTTCTGGTGTGAGCCATAGTTTAGGTTGCGTCATAATTCGGCTAATATAGCTTTGTTGCTGGTCTTTACGCTGTTGGAATTCATCGTGTGAAAACAGCGTTGGGTTAATCGTGCGACCCAGTTGCTGTTCGGCCGGTTCCAGCATGTCCATAATATCGCCATAGCTCAGGTTGTGGCCCACCAGTAATACATCGATGTCACTGGCGGCATGCTCTTCACCCTTGGCGACCGAGCCATAAATAAACGCCATATCACACTGGCCCAGCACCGGGGCCAAGGACTCGCGCACAACCTCCCGCACCCCAAAGGTTTTGCGGGTAATGGCTTTTAGCTCTTCAAAGATGGGGTTATCGGGATTGGCCTGGTAATGCTGCTGGTTGCCCTGCTGACAAGTCGTAAGCAAACCGGCTTCAGTCATTTTTTTCAGCTCACGCACCACAGCCCCTTTCCCCACACCCGCCCGGCGAGCCACTTCGTTCAGATAGAAAGAACTGTCGGGCTTGCCATAGAACAACGCCAGCAGGCGCTGCTGGGTTTTGGTAAACAGTACGGAGGCAATAGTCGACAAGAGCAGTATCCTTAACAGGTCCTATTATGGGTACTATAGGTCTCAAAATGGGACTTATCAAGGTCTCAACTAAGGACTTAAAGGTCCCATTTTGGGACTCGGATTAGACTCTCCTTCTGTTTAATGACTCCGACCCCTTTTCTGGGGGATAAGATCGCGGCTTCGCGCGATCTATCCTTATTTGTTATGTGCTTTAAGCCGGGATAAAGCCTAACTCAAAATTCAAATAAGCAGATACTTGATTTATTGGATAAGATGAAGCCGTTTGAAAGCCATCTGATGATTCTACAAAATTAATAACGCTTTGCTTTAGAGCCCTACCAGTGCCTCTAATATCAATTTTATTTCTGGCTTCTTTCTGAAAAGAAGGGTTTGTTAAAGACATATCGATATCTAATCTTCCATTCTTGTAAGCTACACAATAGCAAACACCTACAGGTCTTGCGTTTAGCCCTGTGGTATTGTCTTCGTCTTCAAGGGTAAGGCAGAATAAATATTTTGACTTCCATGCATCACTAAACGCCCGGTTTCTTGTAACTGCATAATTATTATATTCAAATATTTTATTTAGAAAGCTTGTAGTGGATTTTGACATCTCTCCTATAGGAGTCTTTTCTTCTATATTGGCAATCCATTTTGAAAGCTCATCTTGAATTATTGAAAGCTGATCAATATCATCTTGATCGAGCCTATCTAGTTTAAATATATGTTCTTTAAAACTTATAGATTTATCAATAGAACCATTAACTCTAGGTTTGCAAATTTTAAGAATTTCCCCTGATTTATTGTATGTGTATCTTGTATCTGTGGGCAGTTTTTTCTCAAAAGGAAAAGTAGCTCTTTGTGTTGTTTGTACGCCTCTATGACTTAAGCTAGTAAAGCATTCTTCTCCATCTGTTTTTAGTTCAGGTGATTTTGTTTTTTTGCCACTAGTACTGTCTACCTGCTCTTGGGGCATATATTTACTATGAGGATTTATCGGATCCATAGTCTGTACCAAATGTAAGAATAGGGTTGCACATAATCGGGATAGGGCGGAGCCTCACGGCTCCGCTCCTCCCACACCACCGGGCATACGGATCACGTACCACGGCGGTTCGGTTGATTGATTCAGCAGTCTCCCAAGCTATTGAAAGATATCCGCTCTCAGATTCAACAGGCCATAAGTGGCGTGTACTTTACTACCAAGCAGTGAATAGGAATCTTATGACCCTTTATCTTACAGATGCACCTCAGACAAGTCTATGTTGAGAGTGTCACCATGGAAACCGCTAACACTGTTCATTTCTTCTCTAAAGCCAGAGCTTGTTTCACCTTGGCGATCTTTCGATCTACAGATGCGGTACAAGCTCTCCAGTAGAGCGCTTCCCAGTTTCAACCGTTCGGGCCTTCCTGAGATTTCAGTACTATGCCGTCTGCTAACTTCTGCATTGCGATCACAGCGGATTGCTCCGTTGTCAGTTGTTCCCTCAACACAGTGCAGACCTCCCGGGGTAAGACACTTAACTTTCCTCGCGTAAACGCCCAATTTATAAAAGGTATCCCGATTGCAGATGGAGGGCTTAATGGTCACGTGCCCACTGACCCGTTTTTAATTTAGGAGAGGCGTCACACCTCATATTGGGTTCCTGTTCGTCGTCCCGCGATTTTGCGTTGGACTTCCTTCAGACCCTGCCTCGCGACAACGCCCTCGCTTAAGGCGCCTACTTTTGGTGCCCTTTCGCTAACCTTCGGCTCTGCGAATACCTGGTAAGAGGACTTTCACCTCTCGAGTTAAGTGCCATGCCCGGCACACACGCCAATTTCAGGGGCTGCGCCGCAGGCGCAGTCCCCTGGAAATTTTTGTTATGTGCTCTAACCATTAAGTTAGGAACAATCAGGAAGCTAAATAGTCAAAATAAGTACCCGATAAATTGCTTTCGCATATTGTGAAGGTTGCTTTTTCTGCCCTTGCTGCGTCACAACTTCGGTTGCATAGCCTGCTGTGCGCCCTGCGTTGTTCCTTGAAGGTCAAAAAAATCAACGCCCCAAAATATCGCAAAACAATCGTCCGGGTATTTAAATATGTTAAATTTCAAATTGTGGAGTATTAAATGGATCCACTAACAATAAATAGAGGAGCGGTTGGTAATAATCCTTACCAAGAAAGTTTAACTTATAGTGATGAAGGTAATAAAAAAAGAGATAATGTAGCAATTATTCCAGAAAACAAGGTTGATAAAAAACTTATTGTTGAAAAGTTTCATCAAGGAAAAATATTAGGAAAGATGCTTGTAACATATGTTGATGGCGAATTGCACAAAAAAAGGTTTGACGAAGAACTTGATGAGTTAATACATCAGGGCGTTATAAGAGCATCATCTACCTCATTACTTGTAGCGGGTAAACCATGTGACCTCTATCAACATATTGGTTTATTATTAGACTCAGAAAAATGTCAAATTAGATATGTTAGTACTTGTGATGCATTAACAGCTCGAATAACTGACATTGGTGAAAGGGTTAAGTGGGATAGCTCGATAAAAAAATATACCAAGTTCTGGTCGCAAGAGCGCGAGGTTGTAAATTTTTGTGGGAAATTTACTGCTCTTGGAGCAAGACTAGACAATATTGAAGAGCTTTTAAAAGCTTCCCAATCTAACCTAAAGGACATGTATTCCGAAAGCAGTTTGTTGGATATGAACGAAGTAGTTGTTGATTGGAATAAAGATTGTATAGTTGGCATAGTTTGCACAAAATACATACATGCAATGTCAGATAGAAAACTCGTCTGCGAAAGTAGATTGAAATCAGATAGTTTGATATTACAGGCAGAATTAAAAAAACAGACACTTGTTTCCAGTCCTGTTTTTCTATACGACCATTTAAAGGGCAATCTTCATCCTCTGGATGACACATAATCGGGATAGGGCGAAGCCTCACGACTCCGCTCCTCCCACAACACCGGCCATACGGATCACGTACCACGGCGGTTCGGTTGATTGATTCAGCAGTCTCCCAAGCTATTGAAAGATATCCGTTCTCAGATTCAACAGGCCATAAGTGGCGTGTACTTTACTACCAAGCAGGGAATAGGAATCTTATGACCCTCTATCTTTCAGATGCTCCCGAGTCTGGCTAAGCAGCTCCCGTTTCCAGTTGGCAAAGGTGGCCAACTGGCTGGAATACCGTCGTCCGGTTTTACGCCATAAAAGCACACAAACCTTGAATACCATGGCAGCCCCTGCCGGACTGTTCGACCGCAGTTTTGCTGACGTCAGCCTGATAGCCGGTCTGCTGATCGATAAATTCCTGTACCACCTGCCACTGCATCGTCAGCACCAACGCATGGCCATGGCCGGTGTCACCCTCAGCCGCAGCACGCTGACACAACTGGTACAGAACGGTATCGAATTGCTACGGCCACTCGTTGAAGCCCAGCAGAAGAGTGTACTGAAAAGTACCGTGCTGGCTATCGATGAAACACCGATCAAGGCGGGTCGCAAAGAAAAAGGGAAAATGAAGAACGCCTGGTTCTGGCCCCTCTATGGCGAGCAGGACGAAGTGGTTTTTACCTTTTCCACGAGTAAATCCGCCAAACACCTGCAACCTCTTCTCAAGGACTGGCAGGGCATAATGCTGACCGACTGCAATCCGGTGTACGACAGTTATTGCAAAAAACGTCCGGATGTCACGCTGGCTCAGTGCTGGGTACACGCTCGGCGCTATTTTGTCAGGGCGCAGAATGAGGAACCGGCGGCCGTTGCCAGGGCTCTGGAATATATCGGTGAGATTTATGACACAGAAAGAGTCATCAAGGACAAGAATCTTGCCGGAGAACAAAAGCAGGCGTTACGTCAAAAACAGTCAGCGCCTGCTGTTGATAAGTTCTTTGACTGGTGTCAACAGCAACGCCAGCGCATGGACATAGTCGCCAGTGACAGCCTTTGCAAAGCTCTTGTTTATGCGACGAAGCATGAATCGCAGATGCGAGTATTCCTGACGGAACCGAAGGTATCGCCCGATACCAACCATCTCGAACGTTCTCTGCGTTGCATTCCTATGGGCAGAAAGAACTATATGTTCTGCTGGACAGAGGTGGGGGCAGAGCACGTTGGCCTCATCCAGAGTCTTCTGGTTACCTGCCGCTTACAAGGTGTTGATCCCTACAAATATCTGGTTGATGTTCTACAAAGAGTTAGCCTGCATCCCGCCAAACAAGTCAGCGACCTGATACCCCGAAATTGCAAGGACAGGTATGGGCATAATCCGTTAAAAGCACCTTTGGACAAGTAGGGGTAGTCCCCCTTTAACTTGTACGCTTACTAATCAGTAAGTCCCGAGTTCGACTCCTGATGCCGGCACCATATTTTAAAAGGCCCGAAGCGATAGTAATTACTTCGGGCTTTTTTGTGCCTGCGATTTACTCTCGGTTTTAGTCCCCCTTCCAGGCTCCCGTTTCCATCGAGCCCCTAAACCATTCCCTACCCCCGGGGTTTAACGGCCATCAGCTTTGCCCTCGTCAACGCCCATTAACGACGGTGAGTATCAACTGACGAATGGATAAGCTTCCGTGTGCCAAAGTCGTCTACCTAAAAAAGAACATGCATCGCATGCCCTGTACTCATTACCTTTGTTATTCTCTGGGCAACTTGTATATCTATACAAATTTTCAATACGTTCAGCTATTTGAGACTGGCCAGCATCTCTAATAACCTGCAAAAATGACCCGATCTTTCCTCTTGGGTGCTCTGAATCGTCCTTCCACTCACTGTCTGATTTAGAGTTCATCAATCAGCCAATGGGACAAGGATCCTGACACAGTGGGCTAACTTCTTTGTGATAATTACAAAAGGCTTTTTTGAAAGTGATGCGTTCTCATAAGAACTCTTGGGAAACTCGCCGCCTTTGCTCTGAATACAAACGGTTTAACTCTCCCCTGATTGCAATGTTTTCTACTATTACGGTGCTCTCTGCTATTGAAAGAAAAGTGCATGCGCCTTTTATACATTTGCACCTTCACCTACATCCAAAACTATACTGCGCCCCTTGCTGATAATCAGGGGGCTGTCATGAAATCACTGCAATATCTCCGCACTGCCGTGGTCACCGCATGTGCATTCATCAGTTTGTATATCACCTCTCTAAATGCTGGTTACCCCACACTGCCAAAAGGGTGGGACTGGGCAACAACACCTGTCGAGAAAGGGCTAAATGTAGATCGAAAGATTGTCGGTTTCTACGAAGAGGAGATTTTAGTAAATCTTAGACCCACATATAGCAATAGTGACTCAGGTTGGGCAAGAACACCGGCAATACTGAACCCGGTGACTAACAAATATGCTTTGCTACTACCCGGTCTTGATCTTAAATGGCTGGACGGCAACACAGATTTCCCAGACCAGGCCGACTCAGCAATAGTCCATCAGGTTTTTTCAACCGCTGCTTATATCAGTTCTATTAATCCTCATAACAATCAAGTTGCCGGCACGATCTCCCTGATGGACAGCACCCCCAGCAGTATTACCTATACCGCAGGGTTTGTGTCACGACTGCCCTCTCCGAACGTCGTCGACCAAAAAATCAAATACAACTATTTACCATCACTGGACGGCTCTACAGGAAACAATACGGCCGTTGCCGTAAGGGTATCTGAAGATGGAAAAACTGTGTTTGGTGCTGAGTGGACGGGCCTTAAAGCCAACCCGAAAGAATTAGCAGATCAAACCAAAGACTATTCCTCCTCTCCCCTTCTCGAAGAAGAGTTGCCCATCAACGATACTGCTCAGCATCAATCATCTGTTCAGCTCAATTACGTTTTCTGGACCAAACAGGACGATGGTTCCTACAATGCAGAAGCTGTGGATTTTCAGGCATCCGCTCCGGAAACCGGCACCCTGCTCAACCAGGGGAAAGTTGCCATATATCCTGTCGCCGCCTCTGATGACTTAAGTGTGATAGGCGTCAATCGTATATACACATCAGGTGACGCATACAGTATTGCCGGTACCATCCGGGTGAAAAACGGTACAAGAGTGTTCTCACGCCTGCCTGATACCGGCACATCGCAGTTAATCAGCATTAACGGAAAGGGCACTCAGGCTTTGGTGATTAGAGGTTCTCACCTGATGATAGTGAACACTGCTGATATAAATACTTTCTTCGGAGCAATCAATAACAGTGACTACCTGCCCGGAACAGTCAGCAACTACGGCATGGACCTTGCTCCCCCTATAAGCACCCAACATTATGATGCCGACCCTGATGAAGTGTTCAGCGGCTATCTGGTTGGCAAAAATTTTTCGGCATTAGGACACCCCAACCCCCGGTCATTCTTTCCCACCGGCTCTATTGTCGCCTTAAATGGCTATTTCATAAATCCAGTGCCTATTGGCTCTATCAAGCACTCAGCATTTCAGACAGCGGCAATTAAAAAAGGTGTGATGATCGTTGTCACACCCTACTCTCAAGAAAACAGTGATAGCGCCCCTCAGCTGCTCTGGGCGGGCATGGCTCTTCCACTGAAACTGCCTGATAGTCCACCACTGCCCACTGTTTCTGAAGATTTGCAGCAACAGTTTTATGCTCTTGGGCTCAACAAACCAATGCCTCCCACAATGGTCTTCCTGCAACCTCAAGAGCTCACGCCAACGGTGCCAGTGTCGAGAAGGGAAAATGTAATTAATGCTGCAAACACGCTGGCGAAAGCACTTTGCTGCATCCATTCACGAATCAAGCCTTAAAGAGTTTTCAACAAGCCTGTCAGTGATGCTGTCCAATACGGAGTCGGTTTGAACCAGATTCCCTGTTAGCTGTCACAGCTCTATTCAAAACTGTTTTCGGTAATACAGACTTTTGGTAGAGGTTCATGTGAGATGCAGAAATTAAAAAGTTGGGTAGCTCGTAGACCTCACAATCAGTCTCATGGGGCTTCTGCCGCCCCGCACGAGGGAGCCAGGTCAAGTGCTTCTCTTCCTACAGGTAGAGGGGCAACGCAACAGAAACCTCATAGAATCTATCTGACCACGGACAGTCAACCCCCGCTGGACACAGATTATGTAGCGTGTCGCAGATCATGGAAGGATAAATTACGTGGAGTAATACCCTACGAGAAAAGCCGAGCGAACGAAGAGGATCAGAAACCCAAACGCAGCAGCCTCAAGAAAACAGTGACTGACTTCGAGAGACGCGATAATAATGCAGACTCACCCAACTCGCCACCAATGACAGCACAGTCTGAGCCTGCCTCACCCAATTCACCGCAAGCGCCACAGAGAACTGTGGAGTTTAGTAAAACATGTGATGTACGATTGATTAATGAGCAATCCAACATTGTCGGGGATTTAACGCAAGAGAATACCAGCGACAAAGTGGTAGAGGTAGACAGCAGCCCTGCATACTCACAAGGATCTTTGCCTAACACTTCCCCACAAAGGCCGCGTAGTAGCACGCTTATCTCACCCGCAAATGCTCCAGCTCCCCAGATACATGAATACAATTTTACTGATACTGATTTCTCTGCAGAAACAGCTTTGCTTCACTCGGCGGAGGGGCCGTACATACCATCTTCCCAGTACGGCCTGAATACGCTAACCCCTCAATATGGTATTGACCGCCAGCTGCTTATTGAAGCAGTTAAGCAGAATCTACATAGTAAAACTATGACAACAGCAGGAATGATTCTACCGCCACCCGTCATAGAACTACCGGGAGCAGAAACACCATCGCCAGATAGTAATAGCAGCCAGGTTGCCCCGGAAGAGATTTCCATCGCTCCAAAATCACTTTATGGTAACAACAATGAGACACAGTACCATCATCCCTCACATTATCCCGTTATCCATGAGGTAACACTTTCCGTGCCGATGTTTTCTTCTCACTCCCCTATCTCTCCACCACACGCACGTAGATATAACCCGGCCGTTGATATGCCACCATCTAGTATTAGCAGGTCGCATGACAGACGTAGAAGGCGCTCAAGTGGAGATAGGGCAAAACAGCGGCATCGAAGCTACCATGTAATGGGTTCTCGTGAGGATTTGTTGAGAAAATCTGAAACTCGATCAGAAGTACACAGGCTATCTGCTTCTCCTCAGCACCATGAACCGCTCCACATGCGCCACAGTAGCTCTTTCTCTACCGTTGGCCGGCGTATGACGTGGTTTACCGATCCTGATGATAATCGGCCAACGGAAACACTGCCGTATAACATTCACAAATCTATGCCTTACCTTCCCGCTGAACCAAGTCGATTTGGGCACCCCGCGGAATCAGCCCCAGGCCCTTCACAAAGTGATGGGTATGACAGAAGAAGTGGTTATGGCAGAAGTGACTATGGCCACCTGTCTGGAGTGCTGCCAGCGTACAGAAGTGAACGTAATCTTGGTACAGCAGCAGCTGGAGAAGTTTACCCTCTGTACTTAAGGCAGCGCTCCCATAGCCCAAGCCGTACATCAGACAGCCGCTCGGGTAGCCAACGAAGCAGTCGAACGAGCAGCAGACAAGACAGCTTTATAACATCCCCGCCTGGAAGCCAGGCACACAGCCTCCGAGGCTCTCAAAGTGAGCAGTATTCTGCCTCCAGAGATAGCGTATTCACTACCAGTCAGCGCAGTCCGCTACCATCTCCTATATCCCCATCAGCCGATGGCGGTAAAGGGTTCTTTAATAGCAGCAAACACAACTATAAATTCTCCATCCAGTGAGCACGAACTGTTTCAATGCTGACTCACTCGACGATTGGTGAAGCGCTACGAGTACACAGATGAAAAGGGTTACAGACACTGGTTCCGGTACACCAACTTCGTGCCCATCAACAAGTCACATTCCGATGTACTATCCAGGCTGTCAGCGGTAAAGCGGCGGTAAACGGAGCGGGGGTTGAGCCCTTCACGCGAAATCAGACTTGCAGTTCATAGCCGTAGTGGCAGAAGTATTTGCGCAGAGTTTATGGCACGGAAGGCTGGGGGAAATTACCGCTTACCTTGAGCGCACGAGTCACCTCCCTGATCCTCGACAAGCCGCCAAATGCACCCTCATCCTCGGTGAAGTTGTTTCCACATGGCCGGGCACTTATAGGGAACCTTTGACCCGAATATCAGTCAAAAGGCAAGCAAGCAAGGGCGGAGTATGAAAAAATGTATGCAGCTCAGGGGGCTTCTTCGAGGGTGCAAGTATCCGATAGAGATGCTTTTAAGGATATAAAAGAACATTCAGGGGATGTCCCCCATCCGATGTTTGAAAAATGTGCAGGGAAAACTATCAGGCAACAAGTTGAAAACGATTGTTCTTTTTTCGATAATTTGCCTGCATCTTGCTGGACGGTCATTGAGGAATATCTCTCTGCAAGAGATATTGTCATTATGAGACACCTTATTCCTCATCTAATTAACAGAAGTAAGAACTTATTATTGGTCAATGTTCTTGTAGAGCGTTATTACAGCAAGAACCCGAGCGTGCAATCCATTTATCGCAGGCAATCCCCCCCGGGGTTTTTTCGAGGTTTGGCCCCTTTACAAGAATGGATGCAAAAGAACCTCACGGAAGATGACAAGAGCCAGATTGAGCAAGACAGTTTAAAGCAGGCCGCCCTGAGTCGCTATCTAAGCAACAGGATAAAGACAGTCACAGTTAATGATCTCTTTTCGGGACACAGGGACTCAGCAGTAACGGCTCTATCCACACTCCCAGGCAGACGGTTGATCATCGGTTTCGTGGATAAAACACTCAGGGTCGTGCGAATTAAGCAGGCAGAAAAAAACATGCGGCAGTCTATCGCCAACCTGAGGGGCCACCGTTTTGCGATAAAATGCATCATCACACTCCCGAATGAACAGATAGTCACTGGTTCCGACGATGACCTCATAAAAATCTGGGATCTGACAAAACCTGAGATACAACGGAATATCGTGACCCTGTCGGGACACTTTGGCTGTGTAATGTGCCTTGCCCTGCTCAAGGACGGGCTGCTGGTCTCCGGCTCTAATGACAAGACCATAAAAGTCTGGGATCTGGAGCGACAAGAGTGCCTTGCAACCCTGCGGGGAGCCGCTGATGTATCCTGCCTCGCTACACTTCATGACGGGAGGATCATCGCTGGTTTTTACGATAATACCTTGAAAGTCCTGGACCTGACTCGTGGCCTGGGGTTAGAGCACGCCCTCACTTTGCGAGGACACACACGCACAGTAAGAAGTGTCCTCGTACTCCCCAATGGATACATAATCTCCAGTTCCGAGGACAAAAAACTGAAAGTCTGGGATCTGACCAGAGCCAGTGGAAATGAGTGTATTAAGACGCTATTCGGGCACAAAGGTAATGTACAGTGCCTCGTCCAAATCAGCGATGGCCGAATAATCTCCGGCTCCGATGACAGGAAGATAAAAGTCTGGAATCTGACCAGTGTTGAGGGAAGAATGCTGCTCAATGTCGACACCTACCGAGGGAGCCTTGGTGAGATAAGCAGCCTCATCCAGCTTGACAGTGGAGAGATAGTCGCCGGTTTTCATGACTCTGAAAACGAATTTGATGAATATCTGAGAATATGGGATTTATACGGCTACATTGCGACAGCTGGGACGCTGTTGGGGGACCTTCCCTGATGACTGTAAGCCTTATTATCTTCCCAGCCCCTGTTCGGAAGAGCCACTACGAGCGATATACCTTTTACTGCTCTCAGGACGTATCGTTCAGTGCTGTTGGCGGCTACCGCAATACCCAGTTCCAATAAAGGAGTCGGAGTCATTTAAAGCGAGCCCCTTTTTATTTATTGGCTCCTTTGGCGGCCTGCCTCGTTTGCCTGTGTTGAGTCGTCTTCCCAAAGCCGTTTCTACGCTTTCTCTAAACCTGTCATCACCAGGCACCAGATATAATGGGTGAGGTTTGATGAGTGGGTGGTGGCTTAGCCCTGCATTGGCACATTAACCACTCCATCGATAGTCCTCTGGCCGACGCACTATGGCGGCTCGCACAGGGTTCATTTCTATATATCGGTAACAGGCCAGCAGGTAGTTATCTTCGTCAACAATCCGCAGGGAAGAAGATGAAAAAATTCTCTCGTTTATTACTAACGAGCTCTAACGTACAGCTCAGGAAATCGCCGACCTTTATAAATCCAGATGGCAGATAGAACTCTTTTCTAAATGGATTAAACAGAACCTGAAAATCAAACGCTTTCCTGGGCGCAGTGAGAATGCCGTCAAAGTTCAGGTATTGGTGGCCATGATTGCCTATCTGTTATTACGACTCGCTCAGATCACGACTCATTCCAAACTCTCGTTACAGCAAATAGCCAGAAAGATCAGCTTCAACCTGACGAGTCGTAGGCATTTGTTGGAGTTGTTTTACGACCCACCGGAAAGGAGGAGCGCCGATTTGCTCCAGAATCAGGGGAGTCTGGAGCCTGGATATGCTTAACCGGACAGTAGTGACTTTTTGATATCCAAACAGGCTTGTTACAGTAAAAAAGAAAGCCTTGTTGTCTTACAGGAAACCTGAATATTTAAAGTCGAATATTTATCTTTTGCAGGCCTTTAACTAATGAGGCAGGTAGAAATAATCAATATTTAGGGGGATAAGCAACCGAAATCAACTTATACACAACAGCAAGCGGAGATTTAACGATGGATCCTACTATTGGTAACACACGTAGAATTGGGTTTCAGGATTATTACACTACAGCCAGGCGCATGACATTAAGAACTATTCCTACTACTGCGCACGTTGATAAGCTAAACGAGCTTGCAACCCGAGACTCTGGCATTGCCAATGGTTTAAAGACCTATGACTGGAATTCTCACAAGGTATTTGCCACTAATGATTTATCTGGCCTGAAACTGATTGCCAATGCGGGTGCCATGACATTCAGTGCCCGTGGATGGCGTACGGCTACCGTAGTAAACAGCAAAGATGTTGCTCAAGTTATGACAACACCGTTTCCATCAGCCCAGGAATCTCTCATGGCTGAAGACTCATGGATGGCCAGCTTATTGTACACACCTGGTTATATTGATTGGCTGCACGAACGTGTAATGCACCCCAAACAAGTGGACAGCAAATATCAGCTGGGTGGGGACGGTAGCAGTACAGCGCCCGATACGCCAAGGCATTATCAGGCTGCCCAGTATCTAACCATAATGGATGATTTGATTCATGAGCAGTTTCATACATACCGCAATCCACTAGAACAGAGAAAGATCGCAAAAACCCTCTATCAGGTGATGGACTCATTCAGGAATTTAATTAGTAGTCCGGAATTTGTTGACCAACAATTGCCTGAAGGGCAAACCATTGGTGCGGTAGCAGAGAAGCTGGCTCTTTTGTTGCGTGACCGGGATGGGAACCTGGATGTGGCAAAAGAGTATGTCCGTTATATTAACAGTCTGCCACCAAAAGCTCTTTTCCAGGCCCTCCGCCTGATTGCCACCGATAAGGTGAATTTACAGGACCACGATGGTCAATCCATTCCTTCATCCTCACTGTTCCACCATTCGGTCTTTTTTGATGGTGATCTGGTCTATGCCAGCCTGCTGCTAGAGGGCAACAATGATTCCGGGGAGCTGACGACCTATTGGGTTAAGCGAAAAGTTCAGGAAGCTCTGAAGCAGATACCAAAAATTGATTTAAGTAGTGTCGTGACCATGGAAGATGCTGTGGAAGTGATCCACCGTCAGACTGGCAGCAAGGTGGAAAGCAAGCTGAGGCAGATTTATTTTCAGAAACTTGTCCACGATGAAATTCTGTCCCAGCCTGCGATTTCGCAGACTTCCATAGAGCTGCTTCTGCGCCGTTTGTGTGAGATTGCACGAGGCACACAGGGTATCACTTCGCTGATGATTGCATTATTACCGGAAATGGCTGCTATTCCAGATTTAAACCAGTCATTGGCAGAAGTTTTGCTGGGAACCATGGAGCAGCAGGACAAGAAAAAATTAATTTTCCCCCTTGAATGTTTTCAGCGTTCCTTAGCCCCTGTCAGGCTTCGGGCGCTGGTAACAAAGAACATCGACGAACTGAGAAAGCGTAAAGAAGCGATAATGTCACCTCAAAGGGCAGAAGGCTGGTGCCCTGCCAGTGATCGGTCAGCTCTTGAATTATTTCTGGATTCGCACGAATCAACCAACAGTAGCCCCCGGCATCAGCAATGGGATGCCGATTTAGAGACCCCGCGACCAGGCAAATTGAGGGCTTTGGGCGAGGTGCA
The DNA here is from genome assembly GCA_965221135.1 of Sansalvadorimonas sp. Lineage (GTDB taxonomy): Bacteria > Pseudomonadota > Gammaproteobacteria > Pseudomonadales > Endozoicomonadaceae > Sansalvadorimonas. The sequence goes on along the minus strand of CBDCRZ010000100.1, from coordinate 116,930 downwards.
CAGCAGCGGTAATAACTCGTTGATAAAAGCACTGTATGATCATATCGCGGGTTTAACAATAAGCGAACGATGGGATGAACTGGTTCAGCTCATTGAAGAGCTTAAGGACAGGGAGACAGATGGCATCACGAGTCAACCCCTGGACGCTTTGTCGGCCGGATTATCCTGTATTGAGTTAGGAAGCAGCCATGGAGTAAGTGCCGATGTCGAAGAGGCAGACTGGAGTTCATGCAGCCCCCCCGTCGGTCATAGACTGATTGGTGCAAGAAATGCCTGCAGACTTGTGGGTCAACTGTTGCAGAAGCAACTTGATAACCACCAGATCAGCAGGGAAACAGTGCAGGCTGTATTTGACCGCCTGCGCACTATGCACGCCTTGTCTATTTCTGATCAGGCTTTGAAGGTGGCCAGCCACCCACGTAGGAAGGTGGGCAGCCACCCACGTAGGAAGGTGGGCAGCCACCCACGTAGGTTTTCAAGCTTTATTCCCCGGATTGTCCACACACTGTTCTCACCAGTGACCGAGCCGATGGAGATTTCCGTTGCGGAATCGGCAGTCCGTCCTGTCGAATTTTTCTCATTACCGGACTGTATCGCCAGGCAACAGCACCGTAACCATGCACTTCAGGACATCCGTGGGGTCATGAAATATGATTGCTCTATTTGTTTTGATGCCAAGGAGCAAACCCAACTTCGTAACCATAATACAGCGCCAGCGCATATGCCTCCTGTGAATGGCCACCCGGGAATGCCGATATGTGATCGATGTGTGTCTATAGTATTGGCAACAAACCCCAGATGCCCGGCATGCCGTGCGAGCATGAAAGATACAGATTTCGTTCCCTTCCTGCCTAACCCGCAAAACGACCCGCCTATTGAGGACATGCAATGACAGAAGGGCAGCGTTAAAGGAAAAATTATTGAAAGGGGGGGGGAATGAAATGCAAGTAGTTCCTCCCAAAAAAGTCCTCAGAGCAATTGCCAGAACACGGTTGTATTTGAGTATACTTGTCACGATATGATTGTGCCGACATGTTTCTCGTAGTTTTCGTGGTCTGCCGGATAGGCAGTTGATCAGCCCCAAGGAGCCTGTCGGACTTAACAAAAATCGGAACAATACCTTTGACCTGTTTCAGCCAGCACACATTCATCAATACAAGCTTCTGCCTTTGCAATACCGGGCAGTGAATGAGAAGGAGAGTTTTGGTTATTCCGCATTTCCTCTCGAAGAGAGTGATTTTGATGAGCCAGACAGCCTTCTAAAAAACTATCTGAATCGGTCTTTGAAAAACTTTATGGATTTCCATTTAAAAACCATACCCCAATGGGGATAAACAGCTCAGGCTATATGCCCCCGGCTCCTGCACGTTAATCGGAATCGTTAGCCACTACCGCCACTCACTCAACGCCAAACCGATGCTGATACGGTTACTGCTCGCGTTGTAATCAACCAGGCTTTCACCATAACCATTGAAGTACTGGATGTATCCGCGGAACATATCGCCAAGGGGAAGTGTCCAATCCAGCTGTACAGCACCTTTATTGTTACTGGAGCGCAGATTATTCCTCACCATCATCCCAAACTGGTGAGTGCCTATTTTATAGCCGAAACGTAACTCGCCATGACCCATATACTTTGCAATGTCTGGGTTATCGTCGCCTTTGACATTAGGGTAGCCCGGCTCATTTGGATCTTTTTTATCTTCCTTCAGGCGGTACCAGGGTTTAATGGAGAAAACAAAATCACCTCTTTCCAACAGAACGTTGGCATAGAGCCTGTTCCAGCTTCTGGAAAGGTCTCCGCTACGGCCATTGGACTGATGGCTTATGCCCACCATGGCAAGGCTAAAAGTCATGCCTAACACAGCCGTTTGCATGGGAAATACCATAAACAACTCGGGCTCATGGTTCGTCTCACGAAACGGGGAAGACAGCTCCTTATTGTAAGCCTGCCACCAGGAGATGTTGGTATAGGCTGCATAGAGATCACCATAACCATTAAACACCCCCTTATATACCGGGCCTTTAAGACTCACCTGAAATTTCACCTCAGCTTTGTCCATCTTCCTGGCGTAATTCCGAAAAGGTGGAAAGTTTGGCGAGGAATTATAAGACAACGGAAGAATATAATTAGGGCGGAATGGTGATAGTGCAAATTTCTGACACTCAGTCGCCACTGGCTCCGATGCACCAGCTGCCTGCCTATCCTTATCTTGCTCTGTTGCAGGGCATGTATGACACTGCTCTCTGGTTTCCACTGCGTTTGAAAAAGGTGCCAGCACAAGCAATAAATAAAGTGTAAATGATGACGTCAGAACATGTTTGATTGTTTCTATCATTGAAAGCGCCCGCCTTAATGACTGACCATGATGAATACACAGAGTCACTTTAGCGTCTATTGCAAAACTCACCAGATATTAAAAGCCGCTTATTCAGAGATAATACCTTCATAAAGTTGCATATAATCCAGCTTGATACGACAGCTGGCCGCACAAAAAAACACCCACCGTCGCTTAAAGCTAATTTTGCTGATTGCCAGCCTCAAGGGAGGCTGACAGTCAGCGATGACAGAGCGTTTGATGAACAAGCATTAAGTCTGGGTGATCAAACAAGTTTTTTGGTTACGGCCTTGAGTCTTTCAACCAGCTTGGCATCCGCGCCTGTCTCACCAAAATACTTGTAAATCGTAATATACAGCGCTTCAGAAAGTTTGGTTCCCAGCTTATGACCGTCGCCTCCCTGCAGCTTTATAAGCTCCATGAACTGCTGGTCAACAACAAGCTCTTCCATTCTGGCCACAAACTCTTTCCGTTCAGAATGGGTTTCGAACTTAGGTTTCTTCTTCGGCTCAACCTCCTGCTCCCAGCTCTGTTTCGCACGCGCATAGTCAGCCGCAGCACGGCCGTATTCCATTAAGAATTCGTGCGGACATCGATCCCAATGCTCACTAGCGGCTTCGGGCTTGTTTGTAATCCTGTCGTAAATGACTGACAGTGATTCCGTTAGAAACACATCCGATAGATTCGCTGTGATACTCTTCTGTTCATTATCAGATACACAGCCAGCCCAGTACTCGTTGAGTTTTTTGCACATACCTATGTAATATGTGTTGTCTGTATCAAAACCGGAACACTCTAAAGATTTCATCCATGAGTAGGCTTTGATGAGATGTCGTCGGAGCTCTGCATACTCCTTTGTATAAATCGCTTCATATGCGTTACAGATAGCGCTTTGGAATCCCTTCCCAATGACAGGGTGATCCTCAACCAGGTTTGCAGGTAGATTATTAGATTGGCAAAGCGCTGAACGATAGCCTTGAGCCTCGTCCGTGTTGAACCAGTCAACTTCACGTACCTCTTTAGTACAAACGGCTGAATGCATACCAGAATGTTGTCCGCATAGACTGGCCGCTTGCCCCGCCGGAACAGTTGCAACGTTACGGTCCAGCAATCGCATTACCCGTGCAACAGCTGCAGACAGCTGGTTTCTGAACAAATATGCCCCGACTGTGCAGACAACAGCTACACCTGCACCGACAGGACTTAAAGCAGCCGAGCTCGCTGCCGCTATACCGGCACCTACTCTTGAGATCATTTGAATAGCCATGGGTAAAACCTCCTTGTTGTAACCCAATCCAATTACTTCCATGGCATTGGAGTAGCCCCTGGCTCAATGGTTCCGGTACTAAGACGTAAGTCTATGGCTGTTTCAGCGCCGTCTGCTTAACTCTTTCGCCTCTTGGTCTGAGGAGGTTCAAAGGACTCAGAGTCGTCAGGTAATGGTGAGCCTGCGCCACCCCCAGCCATCACAGCACCCTCAGGAAACGCCTGTTCATAAGCTTCGAGAATTCTGGCCTGCTCTGCGCTGACACTATCATCCGGAGCTGTAATACTCTTCCAGTAGGCCTGTAATTTAGACCGCAATTCCATGAGCATCAGCCCCATTTTGTTCTCACCGTTATCTCGCTGCCCGCCTTCATCCATGTCGCAGGGATCCGCGACAGGTGGAATCGTGCCCCAGTATCTATCATTGGTGCTGGTTTGAACCAATAACGGATATCCGTTATCAAGAGTTTTCAACAGACGCATAAAAAGGGCGGGGTGGTGCTGAGGGTGATACTTTATTTCCAGAGCTGCACGCATCACTGCATTATTTTCTCCCGACGTCCACCAGTCTGATGATTTGTTGCGTTTGACCCAGGATTTCTGAGCATGAGACTCCGCACTCATACCTTGTGGACCACACACTGGTTTTCTACCCACAAAGTCCTTTCCTAACAGCCCCTTTGGCCCACCATGGGCTACACACTGAAAATAATGTTCAACGGTCATGAAGTCGTGATAACCAATGGAAAAGGGGTAGCCATCTGCAGTATTGGCAAACTCTCCATGGGGCTGAGGCTTATCCGTTTTACTGAAGCTCAATCGCTTAAGAATCTTACTTTTAGAAGTCACAGACCAGTTTGAAGTATTCAGTTCAACCACCTCCTGTCTCACCGTTATGTGGGCTTTGGGCGCTGCAGTAGAGTAGTTTTCCTTGATAGACGCAATGGACAGCAAGTCATCAGGCGCCAAAACTCTTCTCTGACTTATGGTTGTTTCCCGTAAAGACATAGAATGCGGATGCGACTCTTGCCTCGGGGAAATATAGGGAAGTGGTTCAAAGCTTGAGATTCTTGGCAAAAATGAATCTCGAGGAGGTGGAGGTGCTGGAGGTGTTTCTGTCTGAACAGCCGCATCTTGCATGCCAGAGCCTGCTGACCGCTGTGATAAACCCGGTTCTGTTTTGATATTCATATCTGCTCTCTAATCTGGTTGATATAACAACTAGATAAGACGCCATATATCAAGACAGGTTCTAAGGAGCTATAACAGGGAAGTCAGGCCTTTTGACTCAACACCAGAGCACTGAAATAGATCATGGCTGAGCCCGAGAGCCTTTGTACCCACTGACCCACAGCAGAGTTTTTAGCAGAGGTGCGGATTCTGTCGATGGTGTAGGTTACACCTACAAACCATGTAAATATGATCACTGCATGAATCGCCACCAGCACAAAGGCATCCAGGTAAGAGAAGCTGCCGGGAGAGATAAACTGAGGGAAAGCTGCGAGGTAGAACATTGAGACTTTCGGGTTAAGAATCTGGGTGATAAACCCTTCCGCCAGAAATCCTCTCGTCGTTCTGGGGGAGACTGCAACTTCAGCATCCACTGCCTTCTCAGTTCGTACTTTTTTAAAAGACTGAACTATTGCCCTGGCACCTATATAAAACAGGTAGGCGGCACCCAGTATTTTAATAACCAGGAAGATCTCCGCAGACTGTAGCAACAGAGCCGACAGACCAAAGATGGAAAACGCTCCATGTACAAAGGTGGCGCTGGTAAGGCCGAGAATATTCAGGAACGAAGGCATACGTCCCTGTGATGAAGCGGTTTTGATGATCAAAACCCCGTTCGGCCCGGGGGAAACCACCAGCAAAAGGGCGATCAAACTAAACGTTAGTATCTCATTCACTGATGCATCCTCTGCCTGGTATGTGGATGACTTAAATCGGCCCCGATCTCACATTTCGTGAAGCCAGTATATAAGCCCAACTATCAGCTAAACCGCAGGTAAGATCTGGCATAACATAAATTGTTATCAATAACCTACCATGTTAGTTGGAACTTTTAGTCACTCCGTCTGCCAGATAATAAAAGAAACAGAGTTTATGGTCTATTAGATGGAATATCATTCAGCAGCCAGTATAGCGGCACATCAGCCACCTTCTTTGTCTACATCAAGCAACCCGCTATCAAATAGTAAGGGCACTCATCAGAAATGCGGCAACCGAACAGTAACGATATCTGAGAGCGTAGAAAGTGCCGTTCAGGACCCTTTATTCACTTCAAGTACGTATACAGATGCAAGTGTTTTCTCAGTAAAAATTTCTGAAATATGGAAAGGTAAAAAAGAGATAACTATAAAGTGTGCAAGTGAAATAGAAATGGCCTTTCCTTTGCCCAACCTGGAAATACTTCATCCGGATCAAAGAGCAGGAACAGATAAAGAAATCATTCCTCACTTTTGGTACACAAATGAAAATAACGAAGATGACGATATTGAGGAAGGAGAAGGTATTTATTATAGAAGCCTCCTGGATGAACTTTCAGTCAACACAGCAGAGTTTTCACACAATCCTCGCATAGGAATTCTGGTTGGAGAAAGCTCTTTATTATCCAGTTTACCTGAGCTCGCCAGACACTGTGACATCATTTTATTAGCCGATTATGATCCTATTCTGCTTCATAGCCTGATCAGAAGAATAGAGTTGTTTAAGAAATGTTGTCAAACCTCAGATGAAACGCAGTTTAATCTGGAAGTTTGTGAGCTTATATCTAAGCTTTCAAAGCCCACACAGGACAAAGCCCCTTCTTTACAGAGTCTGTTATTTTCTATTGAGAGTCAGAAAACATCTCTTAGGCATTACTATCCCTTTTCATCAGAAGAGCGCTTGGCTCAAGTAAAAGAATCCCTGGATCAGGTGACAGTAATCCCTGTTTTTTGCAATCTTTTTTCCAAAGCAGCCATGCTCAGTTTGTCAAATATTCTTAAGGATAATGGTGGTGTTGTAAGCGTTATGAATCTGAGTAACGCAATGGAATATGAGTATAACTTTTACCCTGTTGAGGACTTTGACTTTGAAGGTGGCCCCCCATTGCCATACAAATGGGTCAAAGCGCTTCCTGTGAAGGATAATGCATTATGCCGCTTTTCTATATTTCGCGGGGATAGAGCTTGTCGCAGTATTTTTTGGTCGAGATGTGATTTTTTTGCAGCGCTTGAAAATCAGGAAAGAATAAGGAATATAGATGCATTCAGACCACCAATTACCGCGTGGTTCGAGCGTCTACTGCGGGTTATAGAGTCTGCACTCTTCAAACCATCAGAACTCGATTTGAGAAAAATCCAAACAATGCTGGTATTAGTAAAAGCTGACGAATTAAAAAAAATAAATCATAAGATACGTAATTTATACGCAATAATAGACAACCATAGGCATGGGGAACTTCAAACAAAAACCATGATAAAAGGTTGGATTAATAATGCGCTCGATTACCATTTTTTCCCGCAAAAAATAGGCGCATCAGTTTCACCATCAGGTTCCCAGACAGATCTCACAGTCAGTTCATACCCTGACTGAAGCCACACGGCCAGCGGTGTCGTCCGGCTTATGAGTAGATGCTTATGAGTGGAAAGCAACTGCCCTCCACTCTGCCGGTGTACAAGTGCTATCCCTTAAGAGTTTCGCGTATCCACTACACGCTTGGCTTTGCCTTCTGAGCGGGGGAGTTTGCCTGGCTCAACAATATCGACTGCCACCGACACCCCGATATACGCTTTAATTCTGTGCTGCAGGGTAGACGCCAGCTTTTGGTTTTTCTCAGGAGAATTACCGCCGCTTTCTTCAACTGACACCTTCATAGTATCCAGGCTGCCGTTTTTGGCGACCTCAATCATATAGTGAGAAGTCAACTCTTCCGTCTTCACGATCTGCTCTTCGATTTGCGTGGGGTAAACATTCACTCCTCGAATAATCAGCATGTCATCAGTGCGGGCGGTGATTTTGTCTATACGACGCATGCTGCGAGCGGTGCCGGGCAACAAACGGGTCAGGTCACGGGTGCGGTAACGAATCACCGGCATGGCTTCTTTGGTCAGACTGGTGAACACCAGTTCTCCAATCTCGCCATCAGGCAAGACTTCACCGGTTTCGGGGTTGATGATTTCCGGGTAGAAATGATCTTCCCACAACGTAAGACCGTCTTTGGTTTCGATACACTCTTGTGCCACCCCAGGCCCAATCACTTCGGAGAGGCCATAAATATCAATGGCATCAATGCCAAGGCGTTGCTCCATATCCTGACGCATGGCATTGGTCCAGGGTTCAGCTCCAAAGATGCCAATACGCAGAGAGGTGTCTACTGGATTAATGCCCTGCTTCTCCATCGCATCCGCAAGGTTCAGCATGTAAGAGGGCGTCACCATAATAATGTCGGGTTCAAAGTCCTGAATCAGCTGTATCTGTTTTTCAGTCTGCCCGGTACCTATGGGAATAACAGTACAACCCAGTCGCTCTGCGCCATAGTGTGCACCAAGGCCTCCAGTGAACAGTCCGTAGCCGTAGGCCACATGCACTTTATCCCCAGGGCGACCACCCGCAGCATAAATGGAACGAGCCATCAGTTTGGTCCAGGTCTCAATATCGTTATGGGTGTAACCCACAACCGTTGGCTTTCCGGTCGTTCCGCTGGAGGCATGCACACGTACAACCTCCTTTTGGGGTACACAGAACATGCCGAAGGGATAGTTGTCGCGTAAGTCCGCTTTGGTTGTGTAGGGGAAACGGCTGAGGTCGTCCAGACTTTTCAGATCGTCCGGGTGCACACCTGCGTCATCAAACTTCTTTTTATAAACGGCGGAATTTGTATAAACATGCGCAAGTGTTGCTTTCAACCGTTCCAGCTGCAGGGCACGTATTTCATCAATACTGGCCGTCTCTATAGACTCAAAACCAGCGTGTTCTCCATTTCTATTATTCTTCATCATGCCTACAGCCTTTATAACTTTAAATCGCGCTTACGGCTTTCGTAGCCGCAACGGCGCTCGTTATTCTTTTTATTCAGGCTTCATTATCACCTCTTGGGAATATATACAGCAAGCAGACCTATTCAATCACGCCGCAGGCGATGCGGGCTCCGCCACCGCCCATGAGTTTTGGAGTATCTGATTTGGGGGTGTCTGACTTGGAGGCACCTGAGTAATTGTCACCATTGCGATAAATCACCAGCGAACGCCCTTTAATTTCATTCAGGGATTTAAGGCGAGGTGCCAGCACCTCATGCCAGGCCCTGCCATTATTTCCTGCCAGCAAGTAGGGTAAATCACCGAGATGCCCGCCCTGATAAGGGCCAAGATGCTTGCCAGTATGCTCAGGATCAAAGTGACCACCGGCGGCCACTGCCGGGCCTGCCTTACCTGAAGTGCCATACATAGCGCAGCTGGCAACTTCGTGAATATGAAATCCGTGCCGCCCTGGAGTTAATCCATTCAGACGCGGGATAAACACCAGACCTTCCGGTGTTTCAACGATAGAAACGACGCCCATAGTGTGTCGTTCGCCAACTTTTAAATAGTGCATGTTCACGTCTTGAGCAGGCGCTGCGGGCAGCAGCATCGGCCTTCCGTTACCAGTAAACCGATACTCAGATGTTTTCGAAGATGGACTCTGCGCACAGCCCTGCAGCAATGCCAGCACCGTAAGAATGGGTAAAAATATCACCTTTGCTAAACGCTGATAGATCATCAGTTGTACTCCCGGAAACATGAAGGGAGGCTAAAGATAGACCAGCGTATCTTTATTGACGTCAGCATTGACGCCTCGGTCATGCTCCTCGGAGCCTGTTCTTTCTGAAAACTTTTCTAAGCTTGAAAAATAACTCTTGATAAGAGCAGGACAGAATCAGGCATGGCTGCGGCATTCACAAAAAATAGAATCAATACTCAGGCTTCAAGCCTGCTCGTATTTAGAATCCTTGCGTTGGTGGCCTTGCTGGCTCTACTGGCAACCCACAGGATATGGGCTCAAGAGCCCCAGGCCTGCTATCAGGGAGATGACAGGTTTTCAGGGAGAATCTCGGTGGATCAGGTACTGCAGGAAGAGCACCACGGCAATGTTGCCGATATATCTGGCACTGTGCTGAGGCAGATAGGCCCATCCAGTGTACTGATCCATGATGGAACCGCCGCTGTTGAAGTGGAGCTTCCACCCGACCAGATTCCCAAAGGCGGCTTTAAGCCCAATACCAGGATCCGTATTCGGGGGGAAATCACCCACAACGAAGATGATGTCCACGAGGTTCAGGCCTGCCAGCTGTTTTGGGTGTTCTAGCGCCAGAACCAGAAAGTGTTAGAACAAATTACATCAGCAGGCTTTCCCATTCCGTACTCGGGTCACCCAGGACATAAAAGTCAGGGTTAATCAGAGACTCTTTCTGGTTGTAACGCAGAGGCTTGAGTTCACCATTCAGCACAACACCTCCCGCACCTTCAACAATGGCCTGTGCTGCGGCAGTATCCCACTCGCTGGTTGGGCCACGGCGAGGGTAGATATCCAACATACCTTCCGCTACCAGACAGGCTTTCAGGGAGCTGCCCGCCACCGTCAGGTGTACTTCAGAGAAACGCTGCTCAAATCGTTCGATCAAATCTGCCAGTGCATCGCGCCCATGACGGCGGCTTGTCGCTACATTCAATAAACCTTCCGGGGCACAGGCGCGCGTCTGGATAACCTCAGGTTCATGCCCCATGCGCTGACGCCAGGAACCATGCAGAACCGGTCCGCCATAGTAAAAGGCCTGGGCAACAGGTGCGTAAATAATGCCGAAAATCGGCCTGTCTGTATCCATCAGAGCGATATTAACGGTGAACTCATCAGTGCGGCCAATAAATTCTTTGGTGCCATCCAGAGGGTCAACAAGCCAGTAGTGTTTCCACTTTTCACGTTCAGATAGGGGAGGAGCAGTACCCTCTTCAGAGAGCACTGGAATACCTTTTATCTGTTCAAGTCCGTCGGTAATCACCCGATGAGCCTGACGATCCGCTTCGGTGACAGGGGTGTCATCTGATTTTGTCAGCACCGGAATTTCGTCTCTGGAATAGACTTCCAGAATAACATCTCCGGCCTTCCGGCAAAGCTCTTTCAGACTTCCCAGTAACGCATCATTAATCTTTAAAACGGAATCTTCAGTACTCATTCACAGTCCCCTGCATTTGCACCACTTTATTACACCGACTATTTACACCAACTTAGTCATAGCTTCTTTTGTCATAACGTCTTTTGCCACATAGAGGGCCGCCAGGGCCCGTGCTTCAGAGAAGTCCGGGCGAGCTATCAGTGTAGGCAAATCATCAAAAGAAAAAATATGAACGCCCAGTTCCTCCGGCTCATCTCCCTCCAGACGCTCTTCATACAGGTCACGAGCCAACACCACCTGCATACGGTGGGTCATATAGTTAGGTGAAAGGGTGAACTCTGTAAGGTGTTCAAGCTGCCTGGCGCCATAACCCGCTTCCTCTTTGAGCTCACGGTTGGCTCCATCCAGTACATCTTCACCAGATTCCACCAGCCCCTTGGGCAGTGACAGCTGATAATCTTCTGTGCCTGCGGCATATTCCTCGATCATCACAAAACGGTGATCGTCCAGCATAGGCACCACCATTACCGCCTGATGCCCCTGACCGAAGCCAGCCAGACGCTCATAGGTACGCTCAATACCATTGGAAAAACGCATCTCCAGCCGCTCAACACGAAATAGTGCACTGCGAGCCACTTCTTTGACAGAGAGAATTTCGGGAACTTTTTTCGTCATTGCGTGCCTCTTAATAGCCTCCCTCGCATTATACGCGGGATAACTCTGCCGTTATCATTAGAGGGTATAATTTATTTAATCATACAGATGCCAGGCAGCCACACTTTATGAACTCCAGCGTCACTTCCGATTCGGCTCCACAATTTTGGCAAAATATCGATACCGTACTGTTCGATATGGATGGTACTCTGCTGGATCTTCATTTTGACAGCTACTTCTGGAAACAGCTTGTCCCCGATTGCTACGCCAAACAAAACAACATCAGCTTTGACGAGGCCTGGGGGCATATGGAGCCCAAGCTTAACAAGGTAGCAGGCACGCTGGAGTGGTACTGCTTCGACTTTTGGAGCCGTGAGTTGAACCTGGATATTATGGCCATGAAGCGGAACATTACCCATAAAATCAGTTATCGCCCCCAGGCTGAAGCCCTGCTGCAGGCGCTGCATAAGTCTGACAAACGAGTCATCATGGCCACCAACTGCAACCGGGATGGTTTAAACCTGAAAGATGAGTTTCTCGGCTTTGTGAACTACTTTGACGCCCTTCACTCCTCCCATGACTTTGGGCACCCCAAGGAAGATCAGGCGTTCTGGTCCTGCCTGCAGAAACGCGAAGGCTTCGACCCGGCTCGCACCCTGTTTGTGGACGACAACCTTGAAATCCTGCGTTCTGCCCGCACCTATGGAATAGAACACCTGCTGGCTGTTTCCCGTCCTGATATGACTCTGCCAGTGAACGATACCGCCGAATTTGCCGCCATTGATGGTTTTGGTGTGTTATTACCTCTTCAGTGAGGCCCAGCTCTTTAGATACATAAAAGCTTTAGTGGGACAAAAACTTCGTGAGCAAAAGACACAGCAGTAAAAATTCCTCAAATAACCTGAACCAAAAGCAGAGCCAGAACCACACTAACCACGGTTCACAGGCCGACGGTTCGCAAGATAAAATTCGTCTCGACAAATGGCTGTGGGCGGCCCGCTTTTACAAAACCCGCTCCGTCTCCCGTACAGCGATTGAAGGCGGCAAAGTGCATGTGAATGGCCAGCGTGCCAAACCCAGCAAGGATGCTTGTATTGGGGATGTTATTATTCTCCGTCAGGGGTTTGATGAGAAAACCATTGTCGTAAAAAACATTTCCGGTGACCGCAGAGGTGCCCCGGAAGCTCAACGCCTTTACGAAGAAACACCGGACAGCATCAAGACCCGGGAAAACGCAGCCGCCGACCGCAAAGCTCTGCGCGGCTCTTACCCTGTCTCAGAGCATCGCCCCGATAAAAAACAGCGCCGGGACATCGGCCGCCTGCGTAGACAGGATTTTGAGTGAGAGCTTTGAAGGCGAGCTGTAAAGAAAAAGTCTTGAAGAGTAAACTCTGAGGGATAGAGGGAAGACACAGTGTCCAGATTTCAGGAGCACGTATAGACTCACACCCTGTCTTTCGCTTCTGCCTTTTGGATATTCGTGACTACTCCACGTTTGAACGCTTCTGGGTCCTTTCGCTCTGGCATGGTGGCAATGCTGCCCGTTATTCCCGGCATGATCCCTTTCGGCATGATCACGGGAATCGCCGCCATCAATGCCGGCTTCCCTCCGCTGACTGCGCAGCTTTATTCCATGATTGTTTTTGCCGGCGCGTCACAAATCGCGGCCGCACAGTTAATAAGCGACCAGGCCCAACCGTTAATCATCATCCTCACTATCTGGATTATTAATCTGCGCTTTATGATGTACAGCGCATCAATCAATACCCTGCTGCCGCCGCGTACATCACTAAGACTGCTTGAAGGATATTTTCTGACGGATCAGTCCTATGCCATCTCCATCAGCATGTTTAATAACGGTCAGGTCGAGATGAAAGACCGCGCCATGTTCTACCTTGGCAGCGCAATAGTGCCCTGGATTGTCTGGCAGCTGGCAACGGGGCTGGGCATTGTTTTTGGTTCTGTAATTCCTGAGTCATGGTCTTTGGAGTTCGGCGTGTCGCTCTGTTTTATCGCCATTATGATCCCTGCCCTCAGGGACTTTCCCGCTGTCATTGCTGCTGTTGTTGGCGGCACACTGGCGATGGTGTTTTATAGACTGCCGTTTAACCTCGGACTTATCGTTGCATCAGCGGCAGGTATTGCCGCAGGTTATGGCACAGAACGCTACCAGAAATCACACACTCCTCAGGGAGCTGCCTCATGAATCCTGCCAATGTATGGTTTGTTATGATTGCCGGGGGACTGGGAACCTTTCTATGCCGTTACTCATTTTTCTGGCTCTCTGGTAAAAAGGATCTTCCTGAAAAATGGGTCTCTATACTTCGCTACGTACCACCTGCAGTTCTGGCGGCACTTATTGTTCCCGGTATAGTGATTCCGGGTATTGAGGCGGGTTACCCTGTCTGGAATCCAAGGGTGCTTGCGGCACTGGTCGCTACTCTTGTGGCATGGAGAACCCGTGGCGTAACCCTTACTTTCATTCTGGGTATGCTTTCTCTCTGGCTGTTTCAGTACCTGATGCCGTAAACAACATACGAATGCAAAAAAAGCCCCCCGGAGCCAGGCTCTGAGGGGCTTTTTTAGTGCACGTCGTCAGCTTCTTTTTAAAGTGCTTTCGCAAACTTTTTGAAAGCAACCGATACAGTCTCAGGTTTCTCCAGCATGGGCAGGTGCCCTGTGTTCGGCAGAACAACCGCTTCAACATTTGGCATATGCTGCTCTATAACACCGACCGTTGAAACATGCAGGATACGGTCTTTCTCACCCCAGACCACAAGAGTCGGGGTGTAAATGGTTTCCAGCCAGGCATTAACATCATCAGCGCTGCCGCTTTCCATCATGGAAATCATCAGGTCGTTAAATACCACCTGGTTGATTTTCTGACGAGCGATAGCACGACGCTCCAGTACGGCATCAACAGGCCATGGGAGAGAAGGGCCATCTACCATCACATAGTCCATAAAGGCGTCATAATCGCCGGGCTTAGTGATGATCAAACGGTTGGTGCCCTGTTCCAGCTCTTTAAAATAGTCACTCTTCTCGGGGCTCTCAACACCGGCATTAGCCAGCAGCGTCATGGATTTCACTTTCTCAGGATAATAGCTGGCAAACATCAGAGAGATAGCTCCTCCCATGGAGTTACCCATAATGTGGACTTGATCGACCTTCATCACATCGAGAAGCGTCTTAAGTCTCTGGGTTTGGTTATCCAGCTTATAATTTCTTTTATCTGGAGTGGTACCAGGGAGAAAGGTCGTGTCGCCATGCCCTGCAAGATCAACAGCAATAATGCGATAATCATCACTGAGCCTTTCCGACAAGCTCAGCCAATTGTCTTTGTCACCACCAAAGCCGTGTACCATCAGCACGACCTCACCCTGTGGATTACCACCCTGAAGCAGTGAGAACTGGATATCTCCGGCTACAACCTCACTCGCCTCAAGATCAGCACCTGAGCGTTCGTAGTTGATCGCGGTTTCATAGAGGCTGTCCTCAATACTTTGACAACCGGCCAGCCAGATAAAAAGCACTCCCAGCCCTGCCAAACGAGCAACACGAAAGTTCTTTTTACATGCACTGATACTTATGCCTGCAATCAGGCCTGCGACCCCAAACATGGCGTCCTCCCACAGAATACTTTTAGTGACTTTATTTTTCTGCGGTCAATCCTGAGCTCTACAACAGGAATAGCTGCTGGAAATTCTGACCAAGGCGGTATAATAACGGAATTCGGATTTTATTGATCAAGGCAATTCCATTTTTATGATGCAGACAGATTCCGCCCAGCGTTTTCTTTTCGACAGCACCGACATTCGCGGTGAGCGCGTACAGCTGGACAAAAGCCTGCAGGACACTTTTTCTTCCCACGCCTACCCGGAGAAGATTCGTGTTCTGCTCGGTGAGATGGCAGCAGCGGCCGTACTGCTCAGCACAACCCTGAAGTTTGAAGGCACCATGACCCTGCAGATTCGTTCCACTGGCCCTGTTACTCTGCTGATGGTTGAGTGCACCCATGAGTCAACCTTCCGTGGCATTGCCCGCTGGAAAGACGAAGAGCTTTCCCCAACAGCCTCAGGCCTCCACGACCTGCTGGAAAACGGACAAATGGTTATCACCATCGATCCGACAAAGGGCAAGCGCTATCAAGGTGTTGTTCCTCTTGAAGGTGACTCCCTTGCCAGTGGTCTGAGCCACTACTTCCAGCAGTCCGAGCAACTGCCGACTCGTCTCTGGCTGACCTCTGATGGCGACAAAGCCGCAGGCTTTCTGCTGCAGGCACTTCCCGGACAGGAAACTCTTGACCCGAAAGAGCGTGACAACCGCTGGGAACACCTGACCATTATGGCTGAGACCATGAAAGCAGAGGAGATGCTGGCACTGCCAACAGAGGAACTTCTCCATCGTCTTTACCACGAAGAAGATGTGCGTTTGTTTGATGCCAACAAGGTTGAGTTCCACTGCAACTGCTCCCGGGAAAGAACAGGTAGCGCACTGACCACTGTTGACCCTGCCGATATTCAGGAAATTCTTGAAGAGCAGGGCCAGGTGGATATGGACTGCCAGTTCTGTAACACCCGCTACACCTTTACCGAAGAAGACATTGGCCAACTGCTCGGTTCAAACGAGACTCGCCACTAAAACCTGGCATTAAGGCTTTCGCTTAGCCTTATTTTTCTCTTTTCTCCGGTCATTACCATGACCGGAGAATCTTATTCTTGCCTTCCTTATACCTAACGTCAGTTTTTCCTTGCCTTAGCCTGCTTCGGGCTGTGAAACTCAACCTCACAATTACAGGATCTGTGATCTACAGGGAGCAGGGGCTATGAAGATTTTAAAGAAGTATCCGAACCGACGTATTTACGACACACAGGAAAGTAAATTTATTACCCTGGGTGATATCCGCACCATGATTCAACAGTACACACCTTTCCAGGTTGTGGACTCTAAAACCGGTGACGACCTGACCCGCATGACCCTGATGCAGCTAGTGAATGACTTGAATCAGGAAGAACAGGGGTTGCTGACCAATAAAGTGCTGGAGGAATTAATTCGTTTTTACGATAACCCTATGGGTGCAATGCTGGCGTCGTATATTGAAAAAAGCATTAAAGCTTTTATGAGCCAGGAAGAGGCCATGCGTAAGCAGTTCGATCAGGGAATGATGGGAGATTTGTACAATGACATGTACAAACAATACTCTCAGGCCTGGAAAGTGCCCGGTTATGGTGCAGAAAAAGACAAAGAGAAAAATTAAACGCCCGCAAAGCCTCTCTCCCCCTAATTTGCGCCGCTCACAAGTGCGAAAAACAATAAAAACCAACTTAATTTATTGTGCGGCGCATTAACTTTTTGTGACAAATCAACCCAACCCCTTTAAATCAAGCACTTATAGCTTTTGTGCAATGCAAAAAAACGTTGACCCTCTTTACTAACCTCAGTATATTTTACCTGAGCTTATGCAGCGCACAAAAAAGCTCTCGAACAAAAAATTTTGAACCGTTAACAATAACTTCAAATCAGGGAATTCATCATGAACGATTATCAAGAGCAAGTAAGCGCCTTCTTCGAAAAGCAAGTTGAAGCTAACACCAAGCTGTGGGAAGTAAACACTCAGTACGCTGAGTCTTTCAATCAGCGTCAAGCTGCTTACATGGCTGAGCTGGTTGAAGTGACTACTGAAAACCTGAAGAAGATGGGTGAAGCTACTTCTTACAGCAACGTTGTAGAGAATTCTACTGACATGGGTAAGAAGCTGGTAGAAAAGATGACTTCCCTGAACAAAGAAAATGCTGAAGCCTACAACGTGTTCCAGAAGAACATCGTTAAGGTTTACGAGCCTCTGTACGCCGCCGTTTAATTGTTTTCAGAAGGGCAGTTGTTGTTCGCTTTAACTGCCTTTTCTGATTTTCACACTTAAAGAAACCTTTACAGAACAACAGAGCCTGCGTTTGACGTGTCTCGCTGTAGTCAGGCGATCGACTTCATGGAGAGATAAAATGTATCAGCCTTACACTGAATATCTGAATGCCACCAAAGAAACCTTTCTGGGTTCCGCGAAAAGCGTTGGTGAGTTTTACAAGAAAGCCTCCGAACAGCGTCAAAACCTGGCGCAGAGCCTGATGAACGTTGAAACTTCTGGCTATGCAGAGTACTACAAGCATCAGCTGGAACAGGCTAAAGATTTCCATTTCCGTCGTCAGGAGCTGATCACGTCCAGCCTGGACCAGATCGCATCTGAGTACAAAAGATTCGCCAGCGAAAACACCAGCATCCTGAAAGATCAACGTCACCTGAACGGCGATGCTTACAAAGAGTACCTGGGCGCCATGAACACTCAGGGTAACTATTGGTACTCTCTGGTGAACCCTGCGACTGAAAGCGCTGCGAAGCCTGCGTCCGAGAAGACCACGCCTGCTATCGAGAAGACCACGCCTGCTATCGAGAAGGCCCAGCCTGCTGCCAAGAAAACTGCAGCCAAGGCTAATGCACAACTGACTATCCCTCCAGCAAAAGCTGACAAGGCTGCTACCGAGGTTTCTGTTGAAAGCCTGAAAGCCAAGCCTGCCCAGAAGACTGCTGCTCGCAAGACTGCTGCTAAAAAGTAATCTTCATACTTTAGCTGCAAAAAAAACAGCCCTTATGGGCTGTTTTTTTTTTGGGCTTCACTTAATCTGCAATCGGGGTAGAGCTGGGCTTAAAACTACAGAGCGGCAGTACGCCCTAATTCATACCCTTCGAATCCTTCTTCAACATCAAGAAATGTCTCAACTCGCGAAGAGACCTCGTTCGGGCGAGTTACCATAAACAGGTGCCCGCAATCGACCAACTGAAGATCCGCCTTGCGAATGAAGTTTTTGAAGATCAGACCGTTCGCAGAAGGAACAATCGGATCATCCTTACCCATAAGGATCAGAGTTGGCTGCTTCAATGAGTGCAACCACCAAATGCTACTCCAACCCACACCGGCATTCAGCTGATTCTGATATCCCTGATCTGTAGGAGGAATACCATGCCTGGTCAGCTCCTGATAAAGCTCAGGGTTCTTTCGGAACACACCACCATAAATATCTGCAGTGATAGACTTCGCATAATCAGGGTCGGTGTACCGTCTTGGTGAAGACAACTGCTTCAGAACAGACAGCTTGCCTGGAATCATGAACAGACCAGGGCCCGTGGCTGCCAGAATCAAATTACGGCAAGAATCCCTGTGGTTACGGGCAATAACCTGAGCTAGACCACCGCCCCAGGACACACCCATAGTGTTGAATTGCGAAAAACCCAGCTGTTCCATAATTTCAACAGCCATTTCAGCGAGGTCACCAAAACGATGCGCCTTATCCGATAATTCTGATTTTCCGATCCCAGGAGGATCAAAAGCAACAATGCGGGTATTAGTCATTGCCTGAACAAAAGGCTTAAGCAACTCCATGCTGGCACCAATACCATTGCAGAGCAGCAATGGTAATTCCTGTACATTTCTGCCAGTTGGTTCAGAAACACCAACACGAATATTTAAACCTTTAATATTCTTGTAATGAAAATCCATAATACTCTCCCGTCAAGTGAAACCCGTTCAAGCCCAGAACCGATCTAAACCAAGACCCAATCCAAATAAGTCTAGACGCGGATTTCACTGCACAGGTTGTTTTTTACAACCTGATAGCCATTCTTATAATTTTTATACAAGCTATATATCTATCACCCATCCCTGCCTATCAAACATCCCATTATTTCAAAACATTGTTTAGCATTCACACATGGCAAATTCACAAAGATAGAAAATAACTCTCCCCGCCATACTAACAATCATCACACCCATTTCGCAAACATCAATATGATGACAACTTTATGAAATTTTCATGAACATGCTTGCTGTTTTCCGGGATTCTGATAAGTGGTCAAAAATCAAAAACAACCTCTCTAAAAAAACACACAAAGTGTTGCAACACTTTGGAAACAAACAAAAAAAAGGGTGATAAGTTATATATAAACTCATCACCCTTTTGAGCAAAAGCGAGTCAATGCGTGAGCATTATCCTACATCGCCTTATATTTCCGGCATGGCTTTACTCATCCAACACCGATTTATTTTTCCAGCACACCGATTTATTTTTCCAGCACATAGCTACCAGGTGCCGCTTCGATCACCTCATGTGCTTTGCTGCCGGCTTTAACTGGCGTCTTTTTCATATCGGTGTTGCGCTTGCCGAACCATTCCATCCAATCGCCCCACCAGGATTCATTATGCTCAGTGGAAGTTTCCTGCCACTTAGCTGAATCTTCAGGCAGTTCTTTATTCTTGTTCTTAAAGTACAGAGCTTTTGGATTGCCCGGAGGATTGATAATGCTCTGAATGTGACCACTATTCGCCAATACAAAGCGCACATCACTGCTCAAAAGCTTGGTTGAGCCGTATACAGCTTCCCAGGGAGTGATGTGATCAGTGGTGCCTGCAACGATGTAGGCATCCTGCACCACCTTACTCAGGTCGATAGTGCGGCCATTCACAAGCATTTTGCCGTCAGCCAGCACGTTATCCATAAAGATATCCATGATATCAGCATGAAACTTCGCAGGCAGACGAGTGCTGTCAGAACTCCAGTAGAGCAGGTCAAAGGCCGGTGGTTTCTGTCCACACAGGTAGTTATTCACAAAGAACGACCACACCAGATCATTAGGACGCATCCAGGCAAAGATCTTGCCCATTTCCTGTCCGTCCAGGAAACCGCGCATTTCTGAACCGGCCTTACTGGCCTTGACGCTTTCAGGCGTTGCGAACAAGCCCAGCAGAGAGTCAGACTTGGAAGCATCCAGTACGAAAGCAGCCATGGTCAGGGTGTTTACCTTGTCACCTTCACCAATATCATTGAGATAGGCAACAGCGGCAGCTGTTGTCATGGCGCCGGCACAGGAAGCGAACAGGTTTACGCTGTCACTTCCGCAGATTTCGCGGACAACATCAATGGCTTCAACAGCAGAGAGTATATACTCGGCAAAACCCCAGTCACGATTTTCGGCTGACGGGTTCTTCCAGCTGATGGTAAACATCTGCACCTGATTATTCGCCATGTAGTGCATAAGGCTGTTTTCAGGTTTCAGGTCCAGACCGTAGTACTTGTTGATCTGGGGAGGAATGGTCAGCACCGGGATAGCATGAACGTCTTCAGTTTGTGGCTTGTACTGAATCAGCTCAAAACGCTCACTGCGATACACAACAGAACCCTCTGTTGTTGCCAGGTTTTTACCGACTTCAAATGCGGTTTTATCAACCTGAGCAGGCATACCACCGCCATACATGGCATCTTCAGCCATCTGCATAAAACCGGTGGTCAGGCTGCTGCCCTGAGTTTCATAGATACGCTTCAGAACCTGTGGGTTCAGAGCACTATTGGACGGTGAAGCGGCTTCCGTGACAAGAGAGGTCAGGAAGTGTGCACGCTTGGCATCCGTTTTATCTTCCTGGGTTTCATCAACCCATTCTTCCACACCTTTTACCGCCGAGAGATAAGTCTGAACGACCATTTTATAGTATGGATTTTCCATCCATACCGGATCCTTAAACCGACGATCTCTTCGCTCTGGTTTTATTTCAGAAGTACCCTGCAAAATCTTCATATATTCTTCGTTGAAGTTTTGCATATGCTTATAGAAAACATCTGGCTTCTGCATCACTGAGTCATTCAACTGCTGGATGCTTCCCATCATGTCTCTATGCTTGATTTCTTCTTTCGCTGAAGAAGTTTCGGCCTCACTCCCTTCTGGGGAGATCTTTGGTTCAACGACTGGGCTGTTCATAGCTTGCTGCTCAATTTTATCGTTTAGGAAACCTGACTTGTGACCAGGTATTCAAAAGGAACACCTGGATTACAGGCTTATCATCACCAAACTGACGGAAATCAGAGCCGGTTTAGACTCCCCTTCAATTTCAATTGTGTGTTCGGTCTTTAACAAAACCTGTTTATCACTACGCACTTCCATGTCCAAAAAGCGACATCTGTTGCGGATTCGTCCACCAGCTTTAACTGGAGACAAAAAGCGCACCTTATCCATTCCGTAGTTATAAACCTGACGAATACCAGCAGGAAGAATATTCATTCCAAACGACATTACTGACAACATAGACAGCGTTAAATAGCCATGAGCTATAGTGCCGCCAAAAGGACTTTCTTTCCTGGCACGCTCAACATCAACATGGATCCACTGGTTGTCTCCGGTGGTCTCTGCAAACTGGTCAATATGAGACTGAGTGAGGGTATACCACTGAGAAACATCCAGCTCAGTCCCCTCAGACATAATTTTATATTCTTCGATAGTCCGAGTAACCGGGTTTGATTCGGCGTTCTGCTGACTCACTTTTCACTCCTTAAAACTCACAGCTATCTTTTGGTAAACGACAAATATTGTTTGCCTGTTTATCAAATTCCTTATTTCACCCAATTTCCTATCTGGGCGCTTAATCCTTCTCATCACTACGAGTGATTTGATTCTTTTAGATTCAGGGCTTAACGGCCCTTGCAATGTCTTATGCATTCGTCATTAGAATTCTTATCCTTCTATTGTACGCTTTATATTTACAAAAATATTACGATTGTGAAAAACCATACAGAAAACTACAATTCGAAACACTTTACTCTACCGTGACTTATTCTCAGGACATGGTCTTGTATCCTTTGCTCATTCTTTCTACAGGGTGGGAACTCAGCCCTGCATCGGTATAATCCCATCCGTTTCCTTTTTTAAGAGCTATAGAGAACACTTGATGGAGAGCATCTTTCAGCGTATTGCTTCCGAGCTAAACGTCAGAGAACAACAGGTTGCCGCGACAGTTCAACTGCTCGACGAAGGCTCCACCGTTCCTTTTATTGCCCGTTACCGTAAAGAGGTCACTAATGGCCTGGATGACACCCAGCTACGCAACCTGGAAGAACGCCTGCGCTATCTCCGGGAAATGGAAGAACGCCGTGGCGCCATTCTCAAAAGCATTACTGAGCAAGAGAAGCTCACTCCCGAACTTGAAAAGGCTATTAACGAGGCCGATACCAAAACCCGCCTCGAAGATCTCTACCTGCCCTACAAGCCCAAGCGTCGCACGAAAGGCCAGATTGCTATTGAAGCCGGTCTTGAGCCTCTGGCTGAAGCGCTGGTTACAGACCCAACTTTGGAACCTGAAGCCGAAGCTGCAAAGTACATTGATGCTGAAAAAGGTGTAGCGGATACCAAAGCTGCACTGGATGGCGCCAAGTACATCCTGATGGAACGCTTCAGTGAAGATGCCGACCTTCTCGGTCGCCTGCGTGACTTCCTGTGGCAGGAAGGGCAGATGTCCAGCCGCGTGGTGGCAGGAAAAGAAACTGAAGCTGCCAAGTTCCGTGACTACTTCGAACACGACGAACCCCTGAAGTCTGTACCTTCTCATCGGGCACTGGCTATTTTCCGTGGTCGTAACTCCGGCCTGCTGCAGGCATCTGTCATTATTGAAGGTGCCGAAGACCGTACAGTGACTCACCCTTGTGAGCTGATGGTCGCCGAGCACTGGAAACTGGAAGATCAGGAGCGAGCCGCTGACAAATGGCTCCGTGACACTGTTCGCTGGACCTGGCGCGTGAAGCTGCTGCCTCATCTGGAAACAGAGCTGATGGGCCGCATCCGTGATGCAGCGGAAGAAGAAGCTATCAAGGTTTTCTCCAAGAACCTGAGTGACCTGCTGCTGGCGGCTCCTGCTGGCCCGCGCGCAACCCTCGGTCTCGACCCCGGTCTGCGTACTGGCGTGAAAGTCGCTGTCTGCGATGGCACAGGTAAACTGGTTGATTACACCGCCATTTTCCCTCATGCCCCACACAACAAGTGGACTGAGTCTCTGGGCTCCATCGCCAAGCTGGTGCTGAAGCATGGTGTAGAACTGATCGCCATCGGTAACGGTACTGCGTCTCGCGAGACTGATCGCTTTGCCGCTGAACTGATGAAGCAGTTCCCCAAGCTCAACCTTTCCAAGATTGTGGTCAGCGAAGCAGGTGCATCCGTGTACTCCGCTTCTGAGCTGGCTGCCAAAGAGTTCCCGGATCTGGATGTTTCCTTCCGTGGCGCGGCATCTATCGCTCGCCGTCTGCAGGACCCTCTGGCAGAACTGGTTAAGATTGATCCGAAAGCCATTGGTGTTGGTCAGTACCAACACGATGTCAGCCAGACTAACCTGGCTCGCAGCCTGGAATCTGTGGTCGAAGACTGTGTGAACGCCGTTGGCGTTGACGTAAACATGGCCTCCAGCGCACTGCTGACCCGTGTTTCTGGCCTGAACACCACCATCGCCCAGAACATTGTTGATTACCGCGACGCCAATGGTGCCTTTGGTAATCGTGCTGACCTGATGAACGTCTCTCGACTTGGCGCGAAAACATTTGAGCAGTGCGCAGGCTTCCTGCGAGTCATGAATAGTGACAACCCTCTGGATCGTTCCACTGTTCACCCTGAGGCCTACCCTGTTGTTCAGAGCATTGCTGCTCGCTTTGAGCGTGATGTGCGCGGGCTCATTGGTGATTCCGTCTTCCTGCGTGGCATTAACGCTACAGAGTTCACTGATGACAAGTTTGGTCTGCCGACCGTAACCGACATCATCAAGGAACTGGACAAGCCAGGCCACGACCCTCGCCCCGAGTTCAAAACGGCCAAGTTCCAGGAAGGTGTCGAAGACCTTAAAGACCTGAAGCTGAACATGGAGCTGGAAGGTGTTGTCAGCAACGTCACCAACTTTGGTGCCTTTGTTGATATCGGTGTTCACCAGGATGGTCTGGTACACATCTCCGCGCTGTCCGAGAAGTTTGTAAAAGACCCTCGGGAAGTTGTGAAAGCCGGCGATGTGGTGCGGGTTAAAGTTCTGGAAGTCGATGTTGAGCGTCGTCGTATTGCTCTGACCATGCGCATGTCTGACGATGCCAATGCACAGCCTGGCGATCAGAAGCCTGCTCGTCGTAGCGGTGGGGGCCGTAACGACAACCGCAACCCTGCCAACAAGGGCGGCGAAAACCGTCGGCCCGCTGCACCTCGTGGCGGTAAAGGCAGCAGCAACCGTTCCAGTGGTAACAATCGCTCCAGCGGCAGTAACCAGAAGCAAAACTCTGGTGGTGCGACTTTTGCGGACCTGTTTGCCAATGCCAAGAAAATGCGTAAATAACTTTTCAATAGATGCTATCTAATGAAATGACTGATTACGTTCAATGAATCAACGGAGCCGGTTGTTATCTAATAACCGGTTCCGTTTTCATATCTGCATACCGGCACCACACACATTCCACGGGAAAGGGCTTACAGCTCTTTACTCTGCCCTTTCCGTATTTGCACTCAGATTTTGCCGTTGTATAGTGAGTGCTGTTTTGTAACGCCCATTCATTCAGGTTTTCAGGCGCCACCAAATGCTGGTTTCCCCTGAACAGGTTTATCCTGAAAAGTACTCAGAAAGGTTCCGTCTTGTCAGCCACATTCGCGCACCGTCTTCAGGTTTTATCGGAAGGTGATAACAGCAGCTGCCTCACTCAGATTCAGCACGGCATTGAGAAAGAAGGCCTGCGGGTCACCCCTCAGTGCCAGCTTTCCCAGACAGAACATCCCAAGGCGCTTGGCTCTGCACTGACTCACCCTTATATCACCACTGACTATTCAGAAGCCCTGCTGGAATTTATTACCCCGGTTTATCGTGACCCACAGGATGCACTGGACTTTCTGGCCGAGCTTCACACCGAAGCCTTAAGTGGCATGGCTCCGGGTGAAACCGTCTGGTCCACCAGCATGCCTCCTCACCTGCAGGGGGATGACAACATTCCCGTTGCCTATTACGGCACATCTAATACAGGGCAGATGAAGTATGTGTACCGCCTTGGTCTGGCTCATCGCTACGGCAAAGCCATGCAGACAATCGCCGGCATCCATTACAACTTCTCCCTGAGTGAAGATTTCTGGCCATTGATACGTCAGGTGGATGGAGAGACCGAACTGTCTGCACAGGATTACCAGTCAGCGGGTTATTTTGCCCAGATTCGCAACTTTCGCCGTTATGCATGGCTGTTGTCCTATTTGTTTGGTGCCTCGCCAGCCGTGGATGCAAGCTTCCTTGATGATATTCCCGAGCACGGTCTGGACAAGCTCGATGACAAGACCTGGTACCTGCCATGGGCAACGTCACTACGCATGAGTGATCTCGGCTACAGTAGCAATGCCCAGTCATCCCTGATGATTTGCTACAACTCCCTGGACTTCTACATCAAGAGTTTGTGGGATGGCATTCATATTCCCCACGCGAACTACGAAGCCATTGAGCAGAAGCAGCTCGGCCCGGTTCATGTGAGCAGCTCAAGCAATGGCTCCCGGGGCAAGGAATACCGCCAGCTGAACACCAACCTGCTGCAGATCGAAAATGAGTACTACAGTACCATTCGTCCGAAACGTATAGCCCTCAGCGGTGAGAAACCTGTCGTCGCCCTGAAAGAGCGCGGTGTGGAATATATTGAAATCCGCAACCTGGACATCAATCCTCTGATGCCTCTCGGCCTTGATGCAGCACAGGCGCGCTTTATGGACACCTTCCTACTGTTCTGCGCTCTGCAGGACAGCCCGGAAATTGATGATGATGAGTGTAATGCCGTTGCACGCAACTTTACTCTAAGTGTTCGTGAAGGCCGCAAACCCGGCTTGATGCTGGAAGACAAAAACAATAAACGCGATATGATTGAGTGGGCTGCTGAGCTGTTTGAACAGATGATTCCTGTTGCAGAGCTGCTCGACAAAGCCAATGGCACCTCTGCCTATTCCGACAGTCTCGCAACCGAACGCAAGAAACTCGACGATGTATCCCTCACGCCATCAGCCATTATCCTGGCGGATTTGAAGAAGGGCATCAGCTTCCGTGAATACTCCTACAAGCTGTCACTGAAACATGCCGATGCTTTCCGCGCTCAAGCTGTTCACCCGGAACGAAAAGCCTACTTTCAGAAACTGGCAGCGCAGTCTCTTGTGGACCAGCAGGAAAAGGAAGCGAGCGACACTGTCGATTTTGAGACTTTCCTGAACGACTATTTTTCTTCTCAGGAAATCTTTTCTGAGCAGCTGGAGTCAGCTTAAACTGCATAATTTTGTGAGCCATGCACAAGAATTGGGCCAGGGAGTGTTTAATTGCGGACACCCCCTAATCCCAAATTCGTTTATCTGTTATAAAGTACGCTACAACAACAAACGCTTGTGCGGTCAGGGGCACCCCATGGCCATCAGCATATTTGAAGGATTTACGCAAAATGGCTCTTCCAAACTCACGGACGCTTCATTTTCTAATATTCCTGTCAGCTGTCGGCCTGATAGCGGGCGCTATGTTCTTTGAACATATTATGGAACTAGAACCCTGCCCACTGTGCATGTCTCAGCGTATTGTTGTGCTTGCCTTAGGACTGGCTGGATTAATTGCCGCCATTCATAACCCGGGCGTACAGGGTAAACGTCGTTATGGCGGCTTACTTCTGGTACTGGCGCTAGCTGGTGCGGGTCTGGCTATTCGCCAACTCTACCTGCAAGGCCTGCCTCCCGGTGACGTACCCGCCTGCATGCCAGGACTGGATTACCTCGTTGATGTTCTACCGATTCTTGATCTGTTATCCGTCATGCTGAGCGGAACCGGTGACTGTGCAGACGTACAATGGGTTTTCCTTGGACTAAGTATTCCCGGCTGGACACTGGTTTGCTTTATTGGTTACGGCCTACTGGGTATTTTTGAAATACTCCGCAAGCAGGAGCTTTACGGAAAGTAGCTCTTTAGCAAGTAGCTCTTTAGCAAGTAGCTCTTCACCAAGAAGCGCTCAACCGAGCAAATAGCCAAGCAATCAAATAGCAAAGCAACCCGGTCGCCTTTCAACTCAGCGGCCGGGTATTCCTCTCTCGTGACGCCCTTCCGTTATCTGGTAAACTCCTCAAACCTCACACGCTCCTCTTTATTAGTGAAATATCATGCGCGGTTTGTTTATTCTGTTTCTTTTTCAGGCTCTTGGGGAAGCAGGCAACCGCTGGCTTCATATTCCACTGCCCGGCGCAGTACTCGGTATGCTTCTGCTGTTTTTCGGCCTTTGTATTGCCCGACACACGCCTGACAGCCTCGAAACCACCAGCAAAAATCTGATTGCCAGTCTGGGCATGCTGCTGATTCCTGCAGCTACTGGCTTCGGTTACTACCTTGTGCACATTAAAGATCAAATACTCCCATTGGCTGCAGCCATTGTGATAGGTACAACACTGGCGATCATTTTTACGGCCTTTGTAATGAGCAGGTTGCTTGCAGAGGAGAAAGCATCCGAGGTGAATACCCATGACTGATGTTTTCTCTGACCCTCTTCTAGCCATCACTCTCACTCTGGGTAGCTACCTGTTTGGAAGCTGGGTTTATCGACACTCCAAAAACTTCCCTCTGTTTCACCCTATCGTTATAGCCGCTGCAACCGTGACGGGCATACTCCTGATCACCGGCACGAGCTATACGCAGTACCGGGACAGCACAAAAATCCTTAACCTGATGCTTGGTACCGCAACGGTGGCTTTAGCTGTACCGCTTTACCAGCAGTGGCACCTTATCAAATCCCATGCCCGGCCAATCCTGATTACCCTTTTTGCCGGAGCTGTCTTTGCACCGTTAATTGCTGTTGGACTTGCCTGGTCTCTGGGGGCGACACCGGAGATTCTTCTCTCACTGGTTTCTAAATCTGTCACGACCCCCATTGCCATTGCCGTAGCCGAGAGTCTTGGCGGCATAACAACCGTTGCGGCAGGTACAGTGATCGCTGTAGGCATAGTCGGAGCCATGATTGGTCCGGTTCTACTCAACAATATGGGCATTCACAATGCTATTGTGCGGGGTTTTACTCTTGGCCTGACAGCTCACGCTGTTGGCACTGCGCGTGCGTTTGAGGAAGACCCTGTGTCAGGGTCTTTCGCCAGCCTTGGGCTTGCCTTAACCGGTGCCCTTACCGCCTTGGCGGCACCTGTCGTTTGGCATTTAGTCACTCGCTTTATCTAAACGAGTTCAGCTTGTGAAGTCAGGAGTGACCTCGTGCGAGGGTATACTCAGAGAGCGCAAGGAGATGACTAAGGAAGGTGCTCTCTACCTGAGTCGAGACAAATCGAATATGCCGCGTTTTGAGGTATTCATCAACCGACTCATCCACCAGTAATGACTGGCAGAAGGCTCTTACAGCCTCATCTTCGACATTGCTGTAGGAAACTATTCGGGCCGCGATGTCAGGGACAGTTTTCATAGTCATTCTCCCGAGCATGAGCCTCTCCCATGAGGGGCAGAGTCCGGCCTCCTGCCAGGTTACTTTCTAAGGTCAATTGCTTTCTAAGATCAATGCTTTGCCAAGATCAAACCTGCTCCAATACCAACAGCACTACAGGAACGGGCAGGCCTTTGGGACTGGCCTTCAGGCAAAGAGTATAGAGGCCCCCAGCCGACTGACGTGCTTTATTTCAACGACAGATACCCAGTACATTTGGCCAAACCAAAAAAATAATACACATTTAATACAACCTCACGGCTCTACCATATTTACTCGCACCTATAAAAGCTCCTACTATTAAGCAATTATTACATGTCCCAAGAGATATTGATTATGTCCATTGAATCCCTGAGCCAGTTGGAAACCAAAATTCAAAGCGCCATCGAGACCATCGGCATCTATCGTATGGAACTGGAAGAGCTGCGTGAATCCAAAGCAAAACTGGAGCAGGAAAATTCGGAGCTGCGTGGTGAGCTGCAATCCTGGTCTGATAAAGTGACTTCTATTCTGGGTCGTCTGGACACTGTTGAGGAAGAGGCTGAGACAGCCTAGGATCAGAATAAACGACTAAGGCCACAAGGTTTTTTGACAGCCTGTGGCCAGCGTTTATTCTTTATGCCTCTTCTGCCCGCGCCCCTGCCAACGACAACATAAAGCCAGCTAAACCCGGCACTACCCAGCCAAGACTGACATCATGCAGCGGAATGTAAGACAGCACTCCATCCGTAATTGCTTTTGTCCACTCCACACCACTTGCCGTTAAACCATCTATCAATCCGACAACAAAAACCGGAAACAGGGTCATGGCATAACTTCTCTGAGGCGATTTCAAATAACTGCGCACCAACGCCAAAAAGATCAGGCCAATCGCAAAAGGATAAATAATTAACAGTGCAGGAATGGTCAAAGCCAGCAGCTCACTCAAACCAATATTAGAAATCAGGGCACTAACCAGCGTGCACAAAATGACATAGCCCCGATACCCCAACATGGGCAATGTTTCGCTGAAATACTCACCACAAGCCGTCATTAAGCCTACCGATGTAGTGATACAGGCCAGTGTAATGCAGGCGCCCAGCAATACCGTTCCCCACTCGCCATAAAGCTCATAGATGTAGGCCGTTAGAATATCTGCACCATTTTCTGCACTTGGAATAATGGTATGACTGGTCGCTCCCAGATAGGCCAGCGTGATATAGACACTGGCTAAGCCGACAGCTGCAATCACACCTGCAGTAATGGTATGACGAGTGAGCTCATCTTTCTCCGACACGCCTCGCTCCCGCAGAGCGGTAATTATCACTATACCGAAGGCCAGCGCAGCCAGAGTATCCATGGTCTGGTAACCCTGCTGGAACCCCCATGCAAAAGCACTGTCGTCGATAGAACTGACAACATTGCCCGCAGACCCAAGAGGAAAGAAAATCACTCCAGCCGCAATAGCTGCCAGTACAAGCACTAGAAGAGGCGTAATAATTTTACCAATACTGTCGATCAGTCGACCGGGAAAGAGGCAGAGCCAAAGTGTGACACCAAAGAATGCAGCACTGTAGAACATCTGGCCATATGCGCTTCTTCCAAAAGTATCCGCAAAACTCATCTCCCAGGCGACTATGCCTGTACGCGGCGCTGCAAACAGAGGTCCTATTGCCAGATAGAGAATTAAACCTGTGATCATAGACACCCAGGGAGGCAGATCCTGAGTGAACGAACTTAAACCACCGCCCAGGCGGGCAGCAGCAATCACCCCTAATAAGGGAAGCCCAACACCTGTAATCAAAAAGCCAATTGTAGCAACCACAAGATCCGAACCGGCAATCTGTCCGAGGTAGGGGGGAAATATCATATTGCCCGCGCCAAGAAACAGGGCAAATGTCATCAGGCCAACGGCCAGAACATCTGTTTTTTTAATCGACGAAATCAAGCACCGCTCCCTCAATTAGTCCAAATCAATTTCCGCCAGAATAATTTCTTCAAAATCAACTTTCCTGGCCAAAGGAAATACGATCACAGGTCTTATTAGTATGGTGCAATATATGGCACAGGCATGCAGATCCGGCAATTTCTACACGGAAGCAATGTGGAAAAATAAAAAGTGGGAAGGGAAACCAGACGAGAGGATTCCCGTCTGGCTGATGGTTACCTGATTATCAGTAACCATTTATTTATCACAACGCATAAAGATTACTGTTTGGCGCTAAGACGCCTTAACTCGTCTTCCGCTTCTTCCAGCTCTTCAGACGCCTCCATCCATTGATCTTCAATTTCAGAGGATTTCTTTCGCAGAGTGGCCTGTTTATCCAACAATTCACGCAGCTCTTTCTTTGCGGACTCCTCATACAGAGCCGGTTCCATAAGCTTTTCTTCTACGACCTGTGACTCGTTCTGAAGCTTTTCCACTTCCTGCTCGAGCTTATCCACAGCTTTACGGAAGGGGCGTAGCTTTTGGCGCAGCTCCGCCTCCAGACGTTTTTGGGCTTTACGATCCTGCGCCGTCACTTTCTCTTTAGGCGCCTCGTCAGAGTCCTCAGAAGCCTTTGTGACTTCATCGCGCTTCTGTTGAGCCAACCAAGAGGCATATTCGTCCAAGTCGCCCTCATAGGGCTCTACAGCTCCCCCATGAACAAGGTACAGATCATTCACGGTGTAACGCAGGAGGTGTCTGTCATGAGACACCAGCACCATTGCGCCTTCGAACTCCTGCAAAGCCATGGTCAGAGCATGACGCATTTCCAGATCGAGATGGTTGGTCGGTTCGTCCAACAACAAAAGGTTTGGCTTTTCCCAGGCAATAATCGCCAGAGCCAGACGCGCCTGCTCACCACCGGAGAAGGAGCCCACAAGCTCATCGACCTTTTCACCACGGAAACCAAAAGACCCGAGAAAATCACGGATACTCTGCTCTCTGGCATCCGGAGACATTCTCTGAATATGAAGCAGCGGAGAGGCTTTCAGATCCAGAGATTCGAGCTGATGCTGGGCAAAGTAACCAATACGCAGATGTTCTCCGCGGGCTTCCTGACCGGCAATCTTTTCCAGCACGCCAGCAAGAGACTTCACCAGCGTGGATTTACCGGCACCGTTGGGGCCTAGCAAACCGATGGTGTCACCAGGCTGAAGGTTCAGGGTGACGTTAGCCAGAAGTGCTGTATCCCCATAACCCAGAGACGCCTTACGCAGGGCAATCAGCGGTGAAGACATTTTGTTGGAGACAGGGAAGCGGAAGGTAAAAGGCGAGTCCAGATGCACTGGCGCCACCATATCCATTCGTGACAGAGCCTTGATACGGCTCTGCGCCTGCTTTGCTTTCGTGGCCTTCGCACGGAAGCGCTCAATAAATTTGGTTAAACGCTCCTGCTCACGCACCTGCTTCTCGTGAATTGCCTGTTGTTGGGCTAATCGCTCAGATCGAATACGTTCAAAGGCGGAATAGTTGCCTTTGTAGAGGGTGATATCCTGACGTTCGATATGAGCAATGTTATCCACAACATTGTCGAGAAAGTCCCGGTCGTGAGAGATCAACACCAGAGTGCCTGGATAACGCTTGAGCCACTCTTCCAGCCAGAGGATTGCATCCATATCCAGGTGGTTAGTGGGTTCGTCCAACAGCATCAGGTCGGAAGGGCACATCAGGGTACGAGCCAGGTTCAGGCGCATACGCCAGCCACCGGAGAAGGAACGCACGCTGGTTTCAATCTGGTCCTGACGGAAGCCAAGGCCATGCATTAACTGCTCAGCACGTGAACGAGCCGTGTAACCATGGTGACCGTCAAAGTCAGCATGCAGGCGGGCGAGGGCGTTATCGTCCCCACTCGCTTCTGCTGCTGCCAGATCACGCTCTATACGGCGCAGTTCGTGGTCGCCATCAAGCACATACTCGACCGCAGGCTCTTCAAGAGCCTCCACCTCCTGCGCCATATGTGACACCCTCCATCCGGAGGGCACATACACGTCACCATTGTCCGCAGGTACTTTGCCCTGAATCAGGGCAAAGAGGGATGATTTTCCGGAACCATTAACCCCGGTCAGGCCGACTTTCTGGCCTGGATGGATAACAAGGTTGCTGTCTGACAGCAGGCGCTTGCCACCTCTGAGAAGACTGACATCATTTAACTTGATCATGGCCGGGGATTTTAGGCGTTGTCCCGCACGATTCCTATGGTTCAGAAGCCCTCTAGAACAATTTTTCCGCGAGATTTCTGAGATTCCAGCAAGGCATGGGCCTTTCTCAGGTTTTCCGCGTTAATGGTTCCAAAGTGATTACCCACGGTTGTTGTCAGAATGCCTTCATCAATCAAGGCTGAAACCTCGTTGAGAAGGTGGTGCTGAGCAACCATATCGTCAGTCTCAAACAATGACCGGGTGTACATAAATTCCCAGTGCAGGGAGATGCTCTTCTGCTTGAGGGCACGGATATCCAATTGCTCCGGGTCATCAATCAGCCCTAACTTACCTTGAGGCTTCAGGGAGGCGACAATCTCAGCCAAATGATCATCAGTGTTGGTCAAACTGGCGACATGAGTCACATGATTTACACCGATGTTTTTTAACTCTTCGCTCAGTGGCCTGGTATGATCAATCACATGATGCACTCCCAGCTGTTGTAACCAGTTTCGGGTTTCTTCGCGTGAGGCTGTGCCAATCACCGTCATACCCGTTAAACGACGGGCCAGCTGTACAAGTATCGACCCCACACCACCAGCAGCACCGATCACCAGCAACACATCACCATTCGCACTTTTTCCTGGTGCAACTTTAAAACGTTCGAACAGAAGCTCCCACGCAGTAATAGTGGTAAGCGGTAAAGCTGCTGCATCAGCAAACCCAAGAGACTCAGGCATTTTTCCTACAATACGTTCGTCCACAAGCTGGTATTCAGCGTTTGTACCTGTGCGGGAAATATCTCCGGCATACCAGACCTTATCGCCCGGTTTGAATAAAGTGACATCTGGGCCGACGGCCTTAACCACACCAGTGGCATCCCAACCGAGCACCTTCCACTCACCCGCCTCTGGCGCTGCCCGCTGACGAACTTTGGTATCTACCGGATTCACAGAAACAGCTTTCACTTCAACAAGAAGGTCACGTCCCTTAACGGAAGGCTCTGGGAGGGTAATATCCTGCAGTGATTCAGCCTGCTCGATAGACAGTGATTCCTGATAGCCGATAGCTTTCATCTTCATTCCTTACAAAAGAGGTGTTGAATGACAAACCACTGCGGCTTTCTGTGCTGACATTGCACCGCAGTTTTTAGGTCTGTCATTGCTCTATAGTCCCAGACATTGTATTCAACTCTGCCTTTCTGGAAAAACCGCGAATTAATGTCTTCATTTTCAAAAGTAATTTGATAATGGCAACACAGCAGGATTTGGTTGCTTATCAACAACTAACATCAACAACTATTCAGTTGCTGCTGCCGGTCATTATAAAAGGAATATGCTGAAGGGAGGGGCGACACTAAAAACGCTTGGCAGAATAAAATAACGGGGCACAAGGCCCCGTTAGGAATCAGTCCGTTCGGCCTGATTATCTACGCTTTTTCACAGTCTTTCTTACAGCCTTGCGAGCAACTGGCTTACGCTTAACCGTGCTCTTTTTGGCAGCGCTTTTGCGTACAGCTGGCTTACGCTTGGCAGTTGCCTTCTTAGCAGTGGTCTTACGAGCAGGCTTACGCTTAGCTACAGTCTTCTTGGCTGCAGACTTGCGAGTAGTCGTCTTACGCTTGGCAACAGTCTTTTTAGCGGCAGTCTTACGAGCTGCTGGCTTACGCTTGGCTACAGTCTTGCGCTTAACGGCAGTCTTGCGAGCAGTAGACTTACGAGCCGTGGTCTTACGCTTGGCTGCTGGCTTACGCTTGGCTGCTGTCTTGCGCTTCGCGGCGGTCTTGCTAGCCGTGGTCTTACGCTTGGCTGCTGGCTTACGCTTAGCTGCGGTCTTGCGAGCGGTAGTTTTCCGCGCTGTGGACTTGCTAGCTGTAGTCTTACGCTTAGCTGCAGTCTTGCGGGCGGTGGTCTTCTTAGCAGTGGACTTGCGAGCCGTGGTCTTACGCTTAGCTGCAGTCTTACGGGCGGTAGTCTTCTTAGCAGTGGACTTTCGAGCCGTGGTCTTACGCTTAGCTGCAGTCTTACGGGCGGTAGTCTTCTTAGCAGTGGACTTGCGAGCCGTGGTCTTACGCTTGGCTGCAGTCTTGCGGGCGGTAGTCTTCTTAGCAGTTGACTTACGTGCGGTAGTCTTACGTTTCGCAGCAGCCTTTTTGGCCGTAGTTTTACGGGCAGTAGACTTGCGAGCAGTAGTCTTACGCTTCACAGCAGTCTTCTTAGCAGTAGACTTGCGGGTAGTTTTACGAGCGGCCGTCTTTTTCGCAGTACTCTTACGAGTCGTTGATTTTCGGGCCGTTTTACGGGCAGGTGCCCGCTTTTTGGCTGCGGCACCCGCTTCGCGGGTCGCTGCCTCAGACTTGTCAAAGTCCATTTCGACTTCACTCATGGCTATCTCCATTTAGCACTTGCAAGCGCGATACCTTCGGGCAGTGCCTTTGCCCTCAAGTATCCAGATGCTATCGCGCTCACTCAGTACCGCAGAGTTTCTGATTGAACCCAGCGACAGCGATTCTGGCCGGATCAGTTGCTGAACAAGGTTCAACAACGTCATATGTCCTTTATCTTTCAACTCACACCATTAATGGAATGAGGTCTGATATTTCTTTATCGGTCTGCTTGCTATGGCTGGGTCGATGAGTACCCGGATAACCATTTGTATTACTTCTCTAGTTGTTTCTTTTTTCTATCTATCTGAGCATCCTGCTCGGACATTAAACACCTATCTATTTATTTCTGGCATTTCTTCCATTTCTTGAATTTTATAACTGAGTGGTTCAGCTATATCTCTATAGATCTTACTCTGATATCGCTGACCATGAGCCTTACAAGATACATCTGTAAGCATTCAACCAACAATTCATCAAAGCTATAACCCTTAAAGCACCACCCTTCAAAATATTCATTTTAAGATAACCATTAAGGCGAACAACTTCAAAACACCCACCTCATGACCTCTTAAACAAATCTTCAATTTACTGAAAGCATCACCAACAAGATAACCACCCAAAACTCATCTTGATCACCAGCATATTTCATTTATATTTTTCGCGCATCAACCAAATAAATCTTATATCCAATTTTTACATAGACATTAGACTAAGCATTAGCATAAATGCAAAATTTTTTTAACAGATTACTTAATAAGTTTCTTTTTTCTAACCAACAAAACCCAAAAAACAACTTCATAAATTTAATACCATGTGATTAGAGCAACTGATACCATTTTCTCAAACTCACTACATATATATGTTCTTTACCCTATAAAAAGATTATTGAACTGCGTCAAAAAACAGAACCTTGCCTTCTTGACACCTTCCGCTGCCGCTTGCCTTTGCCACGAAATTGAACAACTATGTCTCCCTACGGCCCTAACCGTATAACTGTCACTAAAGAAGAGAATGCAATGAAGCTTAAAAATATTGCCGCGGCCCTCGCATTATCCACTGTTACCGCCCTTCCGGCAGTAGCTGCAGACAAGGCTCCAAGCACCGACAATGAAAAGCTTGGCTACAGCCTGGGCGCTATGCTCGGCAAGCGAATCAAAGCTGACTTTAGTGACATTGATGTCAATATGGTCATTTCAGGTATGCGTGATGCTATCTCCGGAAAAGATCTGGCTCTGGATCAAAACCAAATGCAGGCCGCTATTCAGACGGCTCAGAAAGCAGCTGCTGAAAAAGCTCACGCAAAAATGAAAGAAATGGCGCAAAAGAACAGTGAAGCCGGTAAAGCATTCCTGAAAGAAAATAGTCAAAAATCTGGCGTCAAAACGACAGAGTCCGGCCTTCAATACAAAGTGATTAAAGAAGGTAAAGGCGTCAAGCCAATGGCGGATGCTGAAGTGACAGTGAATTACGAAGGCAAGCTTCTGGACGGCACTGTATTTGACAGCTCTTTTGCTCGTAAGCAACCGGCTTCTTTCCGTGTTGGACAGGTTATTCCTGGCTGGGTCGAAGCTCTGCAAATGATGCCTGAAGGTTCAAGCTATGAGCTGTACATCCCATCTGACCTTGCATACGGTCCTGGTGGTGCACCGCAGGGCAGCATCGGCCCTAACGAAACTCTGATTTTCAAGGTTGACCTGATTAAAGTGAACAACCCTGAAAAGAAAGCCGAAGAAAAAGCTAAGAAATAAGCTCATTACAGGCTGTACAGGCTGCTGGTGCTCAGCAACTATCAAGCTTGACTTAGCACTTAACAGCCCCAACAGACAACAGCCGCTGAACGTGCTTTTGCACACAGCGGCTGTTTTCTATTAGCTTGCTGCAACCCTTCCAGCTTCATCTCTATGAGCATTATGAAGCAGCTCAATAAGCTTATCTTCCAGCTCGAAACGCTCTTCAAGAGTCTCACCGATTTTCGACAGCAGATTCTGTAAGTCGACGACACTTCCTGACTTTTCGCAATTATCGTTAAAGTCGAGGCAGGCACCAGTGTTCTTCTGAATAGTCGTGAACAGCTGTTTAGATTGGCCTAATGCTTCCTCGTCACCAAACTCAAGAGCTTCCTGCTCAAGCTGTTCATAGATTTCAAAATGACCTGCTGATACATAATCAACAAGTAACTGGCAGAAGTTTCTCAGCTTATCCAGCAATGGCCGTTCATCGGTTTTCTGCTGTTCAACCCCGGTCATGGAACAATACAGAACAATCATGCGCTGCCGTTCATTTAACCAGGCATCAATAAGCCCTGATACTCCCCCCCACCTTTCTTTGGCTGACTTGCAACCCTCCAGCATCTTCTTTCCCCTTTACTGTTAGCATCCAGTTTTTTACAGTCAGATCAGGAAAGACCGTTCGCGGACTGATTCTTTCCGAACGATTTTGTCTAGAGTACGGCAGCCAATATGCAAACAGCAAGAGTTAATAGTTAAAAAATAAGACTTATTTTTTGAGAAGGGAGGTAACCCCACAAAAACAAGAGAAATCAATAATCTTTAGAAATAAAGAATAAGAAGTGAATGAATTTTTGATATTTGATAAACAACGAAAAGCAAACTATAAGCGCGAAAAGAACTCACTTGATTAAACAACAGTTACCGTACACTTTAACAATAGAAAGAAAAATAGCTAACAAATAATATAAAAA
This sequence comes from Sansalvadorimonas sp., assembly GCA_965221135.1. GTDB lineage: Bacteria > Pseudomonadota > Gammaproteobacteria > Pseudomonadales > Endozoicomonadaceae > Sansalvadorimonas. The sequence goes on along the minus strand of CBDCRZ010000100.1, from coordinate 79,051 downwards.
AACGGAGCACTATGGCTCCGCTTCATTATTACCCGCTTTCAATGCCGGTACTTTCACACTCTTTTACGGCTTTTCACAACAACAGCTTTCTGATGTCCGCCAGCAGTGTTGAGATCATCACAGCAAAGCGCGCAGCTTCTGCACCATTGATAGCTCTGTGATCATAAGACAAAGACAGAGGTAACATCAGACGCGGCTCAAAGTCCTTACCATTCCACACCGGCTTTATGGACGCTTTGGAGATGCCCAGAATTCCCACCTCAGGAGAGTTCACGATTGGCGTAAAGCTAGTGCCACCAATAGAACCCAGGCTTGAGATCGTGAAACAGCCACCTTTCATCTCTGCAGGCTTCAACTTCTTGGTGCGGGCCTTCTCGGCCATCTCAGCACACTCTGCCGCCAGCTCCCACAAACCTTTCTTATCAACATCCTTAATAACAGGTACCAGCAGGCCATCCGGTGTATCTACTGCAATACCGATGTTGACGTACTTCTTCAGAATACGGGTTTTGCCGTCAGGAGATAGTGAAGAACAGAAGTTCGGCATCTCCTGCAGTGCGTAGGCCACAGCCTTCAGCATAAAGGGCAGGGGAGTCAGCCTGGTACCCCGCGCCTCAGCAACAGCCTTCTGAGCCTTTCTGAAAGCTTCCAGCTCGGTAATATCTGCTTCATCATTCTGAGTGACATGAGGAATATTCAACCAGCTGCGCTGAAAGTTCTGTGCAGCCACCTGACGCAGTCGGTTCACAGGCTGATGCTCAACCTCACCAAACTGGCTGAAATCGACTTCAGGTACCTGCGGCAAGCCAGAGCCTGCAACCGCTTCAGAAGCAGCAGGTTTGGACAACTGCTCCTTCACGAACAACTGTACGTCTTCTTTCAGGATACGACCCTTGGGTCCGGTACCACGAACTTTACCCAGCTCGACACCAAATTCACGTGCAATACGGCGCACAGCAGGCCCTGCGTGCACCAGAGACGATACAGGGGTATTAGCATTAGAAGCAGCAACGGGAGGAACAGGAGGCTTCTGAGCTGGCTCAGGAGGCTTCACTGGCACTGGAGCACCTGCCGGTGCAGGAGCAGAGACAGGAGCAACACTTGTGTTTATAGAGCCGCTTACGCCCTCCACTGTTACCAGCAGATCACCTTCGCCAAGCTCATCACCAATCTTCACATGAATCGCTGTGACCTTGCCTGCTTCAGAAGCAGGAATCTCCATGGTGGCTTTGTCGGATTCCAATGTGGCGATAGCATCGTCCATCTGAATCTCATCACCAACAGCAACGGAAATTTCCACAACCGGTGCTTTGTCACCACCAATATCAGGAACGCGAATTTCCAGATTCTGCATACTGGCCACAGGCGCAGGTGCCGCCTCAACGGGAGCTTCTGAAACGGGAGCTTCTGAAACGGGAGCTTCTGAAACGGGAGTACCAACAACAGGTTCAGACTCTGCTGTTTCTGACACAGCTTCAGAGACCGTTGCCAGTTGCAGCACGTCGTCACCTTCCTTCAAGGTGTCACCAACCTTAACCAGCATCTCAACAACCTTACCGGCTGCAGAGGCTGGGATTTCCATGGTCGCTTTGTCTGACTCAAGAGTGATTACGGTATCCTCTGTATCAACGCTGTCTCCAGGAGCAACGTTGATCTCGATAACCTCAGCACCTTCACCGCCGATATCGGGAACCTTGACTAATTCTTCTGCCATTCTCATAGCCTTTCAGTCTGACCGGACAGAGTTCTGCCCGGCTTCAGATAAAATGTTTCAGCGCTCAATCATTGCCTGATGGCAAGGAATCAGCTGTAAAAAGGAGAGGCTTTTTCGGGATCGATACCCAGCTTCTCAATCGCCTGTTTCAGTACGCTGGCTTCCAGATCTCCGGTCTTCACCAGACCGTGCAGAGCTGCGAAAGCCACATAGTTACGATCCACTTCAAAGAACTGACGTAGTTTCTCACGGGTATCAGAACGGCCAAAGCCATCGGTGCCCAGCACCACAAACTCGTTAGGAACAAATTCACGAATCTGGTCGGCATAAATCTTCATGTAGTCAGTGGCTACAACAACAGGGCCTTGAGTGCCTTCCAGCTGCTGCTCAACCCAGGACTTCTTCGCATCCTTCTCAGGGTTCAGCATATTCCAGCGAGCAGCGTCCAGGCCATCACGGCGCAGCTCGTTAAAGCTGGTTGCGCTCCAGATGTCGGACTCAACATCAAACTCATCACGCAGAATGACTGAAGCTGCGCGTACTTCCTCAAGAATAGTGCCACAACCCATCAACTGAACACGCAAACCTGCTTTTTCAGCTCCCTTCGCGAATGGGTACAGACCTTTCAGGATACCTTCAGCAACCCCGTCACCTTCCGGCATAGCAGGCTGCACGTAGTTTTCGTTCATTGTGGTGATGTAGTAGTAAACATTTTCCTGTTCACCGTACATACGACGCAGACCGTCCTGAATAATCACTGCCAGCTCGTAACCGTAAGTGGGGTCGTAGCTGATGCAGTTAGGAATGGTGCTGGCCAGAATATGGCTGTGTCCATCCTGGTGCTGCAGGCCTTCACCGTTCAAGGTGGTACGACCGGATGTTGCACCAATCATGAAACCACGTGCCTGAATATCACCGGCCGCCCAGGCCAGGTCTCCGGTACGCTGGAAACCAAACATGGAGTAGAAAGCGTAGAACGGAATCATCGGGATATTGTTGTTGCTGTATGAGGTTGCAGCAGCAATCCAGGCAGCATGTGCGCCTGCTTCGTTAATCCCTTCTTCCAGAATCTGGCCAGTCCTGGACTCTTTGTAGAACATCAGCTGATCAGAATCCTGAGGCTCGTACTTCTGACCGTGAGCCGAGTAAATGCCCAGCTGACGGAACATACCTTCCATACCAAAAGTACGCGCTTCGTCAGGAATTATCGGCACAATGTGCTTAGCCAGCGCCTTATCCTTCACCAGAACACCGAGAATACGGTTGAACGCCATGGTGGTGGATATTGCACGATCACCACTGCCTTTAAGTACAGCATCAAAGGCAGACAGTTCAGGAATAGGCAGTACAACGTCCGTCTTCGGACGACGCTGAGGAATAAAACCACCCAGCTTCTCACGACGCTTGCGCATGTACTTCATTTCCGGGCTGTCAGCATCGGGCTTGAAGTAAGGAATATCTTCAATCTCATCATCTTTGATGGGGAGATCGAAACGGTCACGGAAAGTCTTCAGGTCTTCAATAGGCAGTTTCTTCACACTGTGGCTGACGTTAGACGCCTCAGCGGTAGAACCTGTACCGTAACCTTTAACAGTTTTCGCCAGAATAACAGTCGGTGCGCCCTTGTGGTTCACAGCAGCGTGATAGGCTGCATACATCTTATAAGGGTCGTGGCCACCACGGTTGAGACGCCAGATGTCGTCATCAGACATATTCTCAACCATCTTCAGGGTTTCAGGGTAACGACCGAAGAAATTCTTACGGGTCCAGGCGCCGCCCTTGTTCTTGCAGTTCTGGTAGTCGCCATCCACGGCTTCATCCATCAGCTGCTGCAGAATGCCGTCTTTATCTTGTGCAAACAGAGGGTCCCAGTGACGCCCCCAGGTAACCTTGAGCACGTTCCAGCCTGCGCCACGGAACACACCTTCCAGCTCCTGCATAATCTTGCCGTTACCACGCACAGGGCCATCCAGACGCTGCAGGTTGCAGTTCACCACAAAAATCAGGTTATCGAGATGTTCACGACCGGCCAGAGAAATAGCACCCAGAGATTCTGGCTCGTCCATCTCGCCATCACCAAGGAAAGCCCAGACCTTGCGATTCTGCTCTTTCATCATGTCACGGTTAATCAGGTACTTCATAAAGTGAGCCTGATAGATTGCCTGCAGTGGGCCAAGGCCCATAGAAACTGTCGGGAACTGCCAGAAATCAGGCATCAGCCAAGGGTGTGGATAAGAAGACAGACCTTTGCCATCAACCTCTGAACGGAAATTGTCCAGCAGGTTTTCATCCAGACGCCCTTCAAGGAAGGCGCGGGCATAGATGCCAGGAGCTACGTGCCCCTGATAATAAACAAGGTCACCATCACGGTCGCTGTCAGGGCCATGGAAGAAGTAGTTGTAGCCAATATCATAAAGGGTGGCACTGGAGGCAAACGAGGATATATGGCCACCGAGGTCACCACCACGCTTGCTGGCACGCATTACCATAACCAAAGCATTCCAGCGCACCAGAGAACGGATACGACGCTCCATAAACAAGTCACCCGGCATACGGGCTTCTTTGGCTGATGGGATGGTGTTGCGATAAGGCGTTGTTATGGCATAAGGCAACTGGGTACCTTTACGGCTGGCTCGACGTGCCAAACGGGTCAGGAGGTAGTTAACACGCTCCTCACCTTCGTTTTCCAGTACCGCTTCAAGAGCATCCAACCACTCTTGGGTTTCAACAGGATCTATATCACGCTGCATTTTCTGTCCCCGACACTGAACGCATTCAGTATAGGTTGAGGATACATTCAGCGGTGTCAGGACCAATTAACTCCTGCGTCGACACCACCCCTTAATCATGTATGTAGTTTTACTACACAAAAACCTGACCGATCAACTTAATATTCAACACTTTTGTAATTCATTTACAAAAATTTAAAAAACACTACGCCCCCAAGACCACCGATACAGTATAAATATCTGTAGTTCAGACCTCGGCACAGCATCTTCTATAGACATTATTTTTCACCGTATTCACTTGGTTTTCGGTAGACTGGACTGAAAAACAACTGACCAGCTGAGGGTATGATGACTGTCACCGCACCAGCCGCGATCCTGGATATTCAAAAACAGCACCTTGAAACATTTCAGAATCTGGACGCCATACAGCCATATTTAAGCTCCATCCCCGAGTCAACACTGCGTCAGTTACAACACCTATGGGCTATCAGCCAGTTTTCCTGGGACCTCTGCCAAAGATCACCAGATATTCTGCTCGCTCTTATTCACAACGGCAGGCTTCATAGAAACCTTGAGCCCGGAGAACTCGCCACTGAGCTTTCAGAGGCTCTGGTGGAGTGCACTTCCGAAGAACAGCTTATGTCGACTCTACGGCACTTCCGTCAACGCAATCAGCTGCGCATCGTCTTTCGAGACCTCAACCGTCTTGCTCATATGACGGAAACCACCGCCGATGTCTCCGCCATGGCTGATGCCTGTATCGAACAGGCCTGCGACTGGCTTTACGATGACTGCTGCAAACAGCTTGGCACCCCCATGGGCGTTGATGCAGACAACAATCTATCTCCACAGCGTATGACAGTTCTCGGTATGGGCAAGCTGGGGGCCGGAGAATTAAACCTGTCGTCTGATATCGATTTGATTTTCTGCTACCCGAAAAAAGGCGAAACAGTCCCCTCAGAAAAAAGTGGCAGCCGTCGCGTGCTGACTAACCAGGAGTTCTTTATTCGCTTAGGCCAGCGCCTCATTAAAGTGATTGATGTTCACAATGCTGAAGGTTTCGTGTTCCGTGTTGATATGCGTTTGCGCCCCTACGGGCAAAGTGGCGCACTGGCTCTAAGCTACTCCGCCATGGAGCAGTACTATCAGGATCAGGGTCGTGATTGGGAACGCTACGCCATGATCAAGGCACGCAGCGTGACCGGTGATGAACAAGCCAGTCAGCAACTCATGGATATGCTGCAACCTTTTGTATTCCGACGTTATATAGACTTCAGCGCTATTACCGCCCTGCGGGATATGAAACGCATGATCCAGCGGGAAGTTGCACGACGAAGCCTGCACAACAATATTAAGCTTGGTCACGGTGGTATTCGTGAAATCGAATTTATCGTGCAGAGCTTCCAGCTGATTCACGGTGGCCGGGACCGCAGCCTTCAACCTCGACCTCTGCTGCAAGTTCTCGAACATTTAGAATCCGGCGAATACCTTCCTCCCGAAGCTTGTGATGATTTACGCAAGGCCAATGAATTCCTGAGGAACGTAGAACACGCCCTTCAGGCCCGTAATGACCAGCAGACTCAAACCCTTCCAGAAAGCGACAACGAACAATTAATAATCGCCTGGGCTATGGGCTTTAATGACTGGCCTTCGTTTATGGAAGAGCTGGACCATCATCGGGAACGCGTTGCCCTTCATTTCGGCGCCATTGTCAGTGAAACCGAAGAGCCCCAAAACGACGACTTGTGCAACCTTGAATGGGAAGCCTTCTGGAACCGGGGTATGGAATCAGAGGAAGAACTGAACACCCTCGAAAAAATAGGTTTCAGCGACACCAAAACCGCTCACCGTCACCTTGTTAGCCTTCGTGATGGCAAAGCTTTAAAAATGGCCCGTCGCCAAAGCGCCGAACGCATTGCTCAGTTTATGCCCCGATTGATGAATGCTATTCAGCAGGCAGAGAACCCTGACCAGGCTCTGGTGCGCCTGTTACCCATTATTGAATCCGTGACCCGGCGAACCGCCTATCTGGTTCTGCTGATAGAAAACCCGAGAGCTCTGCAGCACCTCGTCTCTCTCTGTTCCGCCAGTACTCATATTGCGGAACAGGTAGCACGTTACCCGTCACTACTGGATGAGTTTCTTAATCTTGGCAACCTTTATACACCGCCGGAAAAAGACCAGCTTCAAGATGAACTGCGCCAGCAACTGGCTCATATTCCTGAAGAAGACCTGGAAGTACAGATGGAGTCCCTGCGCCACTTCCGAATGTCCCATATGCTCAGAGTGGCCGCCGCACAGGTCACAGGGAAGATGCCTCTCATGAAAGAGAGCGACTATCTGACCTGGACCGCCGAAACCATTCTCTCCTCTGTGCTGGATATTGCTCACAAACAACTGGCCTCCCGTCACGGCGAACCCGGCCCACTGAAAGATGGTCAGGACACAGGCTTCCTGATTGTCGGCTACGGCAAGCTGGGTGGCATTGAACTCGGGCCCAGCTCCGACCTTGATCTGGTGTTTATCCATAACAGTGAAGCCAACATCATGACCGATGGTGAACGCTCACTGGAAAACTCCATGTTCTTCACTCGAATGGGGCAGCGCATTGTTCATATGCTCTCCACCAGCACTTTGTCGGGGCAACTGTATGAAGCTGATATGCGTCTGCGCCCATCCGGTAACTCTGGTCTCCTGGTCTCTTCCTTAAAAGCCTTTGAAAAATATCAAAACAAAGAGGCCTGGACCTGGGAACATCAGGCACTGGTCAGAGCACGAAGCATTACCGGAAACCCACAACTGGCTAAACAATTTGAGGCTGTTCGTGCAGAAATCCTCTCGCAGAAACGAGATATTCCAACTCTGCAAAAAGATGTTCGGGAGATGCGCAATAAGATGGTCAGCAACCTCGGCACCAAAGAGACCAGAGGTGGAACTCTGCCTGCGAGCTGGACAGCGGAAAGTTCTTTCCATCTAAAGCACGACCACGGTGGTATTGTTGATATCGAATTTATTGTGCAGTTCTCGGTATTGGCCTGGTCTTACTCACATATTGCTCTCACCCGCTGGACCGACAACATTCGCATTCTCGGTGAACTGGAACAGGCACAACTGATACCTTCAGAAGATGTGCAGCTGTTGATTCATGCCTATCAGGCATATCGGAAAACCCTGCATCGTCGCTCACTGCAAAATCAGGGAAGCAAGGTAACGGGAGAGCAGCTACACGATCATCGCAAAGGTGTGATTCGCATCTGGAATCAACTGCTGGGAGATGAAATACCTTCCCAGGATATTTGACTCAAAGATGAGCAACTGAACACCGAAGGGACTTATTCACACCTGCCAAGGCCAAAGAGGTGCAAGACAGGTGTTAAGTCCTTCTTTTTTATGTTGAAATGTAGGCGCTTCACGGCCAAAAACTGTGTTTCTCTGTCGGATTGTTCTCCTTACCAGGCAGTACCATGTCTGCCCAATCCACGGCGCAGACATCCGGCAGATTCACTTGAGGCCAGTTCTGCTTCTAGCAGGCCATTCAATCTATCACGACTATGCTGAGCCAGTTTATGTGGTAGATCTGACACTGTGCACATCACCAGTGGCAAGCCTACAAAAAACAAAGCGTAAAAAGAGCAAAAACAATGATGCCGACGGGCAACCGTCTGTAAAAGGCAAGAACGAACAGACTGACAGGAGCACCTATGTCTTTCGCCGATCGTGATGGCGTTATCTGGTTGGATGGCGAACTGATTCCATGGCGCGAAGCCAAAACCCACGTCCTGACCCACACTCTTCATTATGGTCTGGGTGTCTTTGAGGGTGTCCGAGCTTACGAGACCAGTCAGGGTGCGAGCATTTTCCGTCTTAAGGAACATACCGACCGCCTGTTCCGCAGTGCTCATATTCTTGGCATGGACATGCCGTTCTCCAAAGAAATTATCAGCGAAGCACAGCGCACAGTCGTACGTGAGAACAACCTTTCCGAAGCTTACCTGCGCCCTATGTGTTTCTATGGTTCAGAAGGCATGGGCCTGCGCGCCGACAATCTGCAAACCCACGTTATGGTTGCAGCCTGGGAATGGCCTTCCTACATGAGTCCGGAAGCCAAAGAAGAGGGCATCAAGATTCGCACCTCCTCTTATACCCGCCACCATGTGAATATCACCATGTGTAAGGCCAAGGCGAACGGTAACTACATCAACTCCATGCTGGCTTTGAAAGAAGCTCTGGACAGCGGCTGCGAAGAAGCTCTGCTGCTGGACAACGAAGGTTATGTGGCCGAAGGCAGTGGCGAGAATATCTTTATCCTTAAGGATGACGGCATTCTTTACACGCCAGAGCTGACTTCCTGCCTGGAAGGCATTACTCGGGATACAATTATCCGATTCGCCAAAGATCTGGGTATCGAAGTACGCGAAAAGCGTATTACCCGTGATGAAGTCTACGTCGCCGAAGAAGCTTTCTTCACCGGCACAGCCGCAGAAGTTCTGCCAATTCGTGAACACGATGGTCGGAAAATTGGTTCTGGCAAGCGTGGCCCTCTCACAGAGAAGCTGCAGACTATGTACTTTGACCAGGTCACCGGTAAGCGTGATCAATGGCCAGAATGGCAGTCACCGGTCAGCTGATCGAAACGGGCTACGGCTTACCCCTGGTGCGCGTCGGCAAATATCAGCGCACCAGGGGAAGCTGAATCAACCCTTCAGAAAAAAGAGGCGTATAATTATCGCCTCTTTTTTACGTTTAAGCCCTATGGTTTCCATTCGGACGCTTTTTTGTAGCTGATTGCTTTGTAGTAAGCTCTGCTGCAGTTGATTCGAGAGGCTTTATTAGAAAAATCCAGGGAGTTTTGTGAAGTATCTGATAGTTGGCCCGTCCTGGATTGGGGATATGGTAATGGCCCAAACCCTGTTCACGACCCTTAAAAACCAGGATGCTGACGCCATTATTGATGTACTGGCTCCCGCCTGGAGTGCCCCCCTGCTTGAACGTATGCCGGAAGTTCGCAAGGGCCTCGATATGCCGTTGGGTCACGGCAAACTTGAGCTGGGCGTGCGCCGCAAACTTGGTAAGTCTCTGATCTCTGAATATTATGATCAGACGATTGTTCTGCCTAATTCCCTTAAGTCTGCTCTTATTCCCTTCTGGGCCAATATCCCCAAGCGTACTGGCTGGAAAGGGGAGATGCGTTACGGCCTGCTGAACGATATTCGCAAGCTGGACAAAGACAAATACCCGCTAATGATTGAGCGTTTTATTGCGCTGGCGGGCGAACCCAATGCTGCTCTACCTAGCCCTCTGCCCAGCCCTGCACTAATTGCCGATACAGCCAACCGCGACGTCGCCCTTAACAAATTCAAACTGACCAGCAAACAGCCGGTTTTGGCTCTCTGCCCAGGTGCAGAGTTTGGCCCTGCCAAACGCTGGCCAGAACAACACTACGCAGCTGTCGCCAAACAGAAGCTGGCTGAAGGCTGGCAGGTATGGCTGTTCGGTTCCCAGAAAGATCATCCGGGCAATGAACAGATTTCTTCACTGCTACCAGATGAGCACAAAGAGTCTGTTCATAATCTGGCAGGACAAACCTCTCTGGCAGAAGCCATTGATCTGCTCTCCTGTGCGGAAGCTGTGGTCAGTAATGATTCCGGCCTGATGCATATTGCGGCAGCACTGGGACGTAACCTTGTGGTTGTTTATGGATCAACCTCTCCGGGCTTTACTCCACCGCTGAATAGCAACAACCGTATTTTGCGACTGGGGCTGGATTGCAGCCCCTGCTTTAAGCGGGAATGCCCGCTGGAACACCTCAACTGCCTGAACCAGCTGGAGCCCCAGTTGGCGCTGGACGCTTTGAATGAACTGACGGGAACAACAGTCTCCCTGCAAGACTCATCCGAGGCCGAGCAGCCATGACGAGTCAGCCAGGCAAACGTGTTCTGATTGTTAAAACCAGCTCGCTGGGCGATGTGATTCATACATTGCCGGCACTGACCGATGCTGTCGCTGCAATTCCCGGTATTCGTTTTGACTGGGTTGTGGAAGAGAGTTTCTCCGAGATTCCTTCCTGGCACCCGGCTGTGGATAAAATCATCCCCGTAGCCATCCGTCGCTGGCGCAAGAATATTCTGCAAACCTGGAAGAATGGTGAGTGGCGTGATTTTCGATATCTGCTCAAAGATCGTCACTATGACTTGGTGATCGACGCACAGGGCTTGTTCAAGAGTGCGTTCCTCACTCGGGGCTTGAAGGCTCCGGTTTATGGCCTGGATAAAGATTCAGCCCGTGAACCTCTTGCCGCACGTTTTTATGATCATCCACTGCCAGTCGCCAAAGGTCAGCATGCCGTTGAGCGTGTGCGCCAGTTATTTTCTCAGGCTCTGGGCTACCCCATGCCAGACAGCAAAGGGCTGTTTCACTTAAAAGCCAGCACCTTTGCCGACACCCAGAACATCCGACCGCAGTCACCCTATATGGTGTTTGTGCATGGCACGACATGGGTTAATAAACACTGGCCTGATACTTACTGGTGTGAACTGGGCAAGAAAGCGACAGAGGCTGGTTATCACGTCTGCCTGCCCTGGGGCAACGAAGCAGAGAAACAACGCGCTGAGCTGATTGCAGCATCTGGAAAAAACTTCCATGTGCTTCCTCGCCTGAACCTTCGCGGTGTGGCTTCCGTACTCGCGGGTGCTGAGAAAATTGTTGCTGTGGATACCGGGCTTGGTCACTTGACAGCGGCTCTGGAAGTTCCGGCAGTCTCACTTTATGGCCCTACCAGCCCGGCGCTTGTTGGTGCTTACGGTGCTGGTCAAATTCACCTTACGCTCGATGATTGCTCTGCCAACTCCTCACATCCAGATAATATAGAGCCTGCTATTTTTTCTCCCATGACACCGGATATTGTCTGGAGCGCAGTCAACCAACTGGAGAAGAAAGCCCTATGAAACTGGCCTTTATTCTCTACAAATACTTCCCATTTGGTGGCCTGCAGCGGGATTTCATCCGTATAGCCCAGGCCTGTCAGGCGCTGAACAGTGAACATCAAATCATTGTTTACACCATGGATTGGGATGGTGAGAAACCAGAAGGCTTCGATGTGCGTACATGGAAGATGTCTGGCATAACCGCTCCCACCCGCAACAACCGCTTTCATCACTGGGTTGAACAACAACTTGATGCTTACCCGGCTGACCTGGTGATTGGTTTTAACAAAATGCCGGGGCTTGATGTGTACTATGCCGCCGACACCTGCTTTGAGCACAAGGCTCAGCATCTGCGGAAACGCTGGTATACCATTACGCGTCGCTATCGGCATTTTTCAGCGAATGAACAAGCAGTGTTTGGCACAAAAAGCCGAACAGTCTCACTGCTGATATCAGCCAGTGAAAAGCTGCTGTTCCAGAAACACTACGGTACCCCGGAGAATCGTTTGCATTTGCTGCCACCGGGTATCTCCCGCGACCGTCGTCGCCCGGACAATGCCAATGACATTCGTGCTGAATTCCGCAAAGAGTTTGGTTTAGGGAATGATGACAACCTGGTGCTGATGGTCGGTTCTGGCTTTAAGACCAAAGGCGTTGACCGTGCGATTCTTGCAATCAAAGGCTTAAGTGACGACATTCGTCGCAAAACAAGATTATTTATTATCGGACAGGATGACCCGCGACTCTTTCAGGCTCAGGCAAAAGCGGCAGGGGTCAGTGACCAAATCACCTTTTTCCAGGGGCGGGACGATATTCCCCGTTTTCTGGTTGGGGCTGATATGTTGATTCACCCAGCCTACAACGAAAACACCGGAACGGTGCTTCTGGAAGCTCTTGTTGCTGGCCTGCCGGTATTGTGTACATCCGTTTGCGGCTATGCCCATTACATTACCGAGGCTCAGGCTGGCGATGTTGTAACATCGCCTTTTGTGCAGAATGATCTCGATACTAAGCTGCAACACATGCTGACCTCCGATCAGAAACAACTCTGGCAAAACAATGCACTGGCCTTTGCTGATAGCGCTGATATTTACAGCATGCCGGAACGAGCAGCTGCTTTGATTGAACAGACTGCCGAGAACAGGACGACTCCCTAGCGTGTTATTTCTTCGAGAAGACTTCCAGAAAGCCTGGAAGGATGTAGACCCATTTACCAAGGTCGAGCAGTTGGACGGAGAAGTCTTCCGGCAGCTGGAGGCCCGCAAAACCCTGCGTTTCGATCAGGGCGGCCAAAGTTTCTTTGTGAAAATTCACAGAGGTGTAGGCTGGTACGAAATCATTGAGAACCTCGTACGTCTGCGCAAACCGGTTCTGGGTGCAGAGAATGAATATCTCGCAATTCGTAAGCTGGAAAGCCTCGGCGTTGAAACAATGACAGCTGTCGCCTATGGAACCAAAGGCTGCAACCCGGCGACACAACACTCATTTATTGTCACTGAAGACTTGGTCAACACCATCAGTCTTGAGGACTTCTGTCGGGACTGGCCACAAAACCCTCCAGCATTCCGCCTGAAAAAGAACCTGATTGAGAAACTGGCAGATGTCAGTCATCGCCTGCACTTTAATGGCGTAAACCACCGCGATTATTATATTTGCCACTTTCTGCTGAATGTTGCTGATGGTGTGGATAACCTAGACCCTGACAATTTCACTGTGTCACTGATCGACCTGCACCGCTCACAGATTCGTGAGAAGACTCCTCAGCGCTGGGTGCGTAAAGATATTTCCGGGCTCTATTTTTCAGCCATGGATATTGGCCTGACCCAGCGTGACCTGTTCCGCTTTATCAAGGTGTACACCAAACTGCCTCTGCATAAGGCTCTGAAAGAGTTCAGTTGGCTCTGGGATGGCCTGAAGACTAAAGCCAACAAGCTTTATGATCGAGACCAGGCCCGCCAGCAAAAATCCGGAGGTAATGACGCGTGATCCTGGGGTTTCTTCACCGTATCCGCTGGACCGTTGTAACCGGCTTTAAGAAAACACCGGCCGGGGAAACCTTTTCCAGCCTTGCACGGGTTATGGCTTTGCCTCTACCGGAAAAGTTGGCCAGCCAGGACTCTGAGAGCGTGGTTTTTCTGCATCACCAGGACGGCCAGAACTTCTATGTGAAACGATTTCACTCCTCAAAGGGCCTGCGCAGCTGGCTGGGTAGAAGTCGCCTGCGGGGTGAATGGAGAAACCTGAAGCTGTTTCAGCGGCTCGGTATTCCTGCGGCTCAGCTTGTCGCCTACGGTGAAGAACGCACACTCTTGCTACACGCTGGTCGCGGGGCCCTGATCACTGAGGCTCTGGAAAACACCACCGACCTTGCACATCTGGCTCACCAAAAAGATGAGCGGCTGAAAAATACCCAGTGGATGAATGCCATTATCGAGCAAGTGGCCACATATGCACGACGTATGCATGCCTACCGCTTTGCTCATAACGATTTTAAATGGCGCAATATCCTGGTCAGCAATAAACCCAGCATACCCAAAGCCTTTTTGATTGACTGTCCCAGTGGGCAGCGCTGGTTTGGTCCTTTTCTGAAATATCGGATTATTAAAGACCTTGCCTGCCTGGATAAACTCGGCAAATACAATCTCAGTCGAACACAACGACTGCGCTTCTTTAAACTCTACCGGCAGGTTGACCGCCTGAGTCCGTACGACAAGATAATGATTCGCAAGATCACCGCATTTTTTGAGGGACGGGAATGACTCACCAAGCCACCGCGCCCAGTCTCAGCCCTTCTTCACTCTCAGGAAGAAAGGACGCTCCTTCCGTTCCTTTTTCCCTGCCTTTGAAGCTCATCTCGGAAACTGGAGCCTCTTTTACTGAGAACCTTCAGTGTCAGGCTGTATTACGTTTCCTGCCAGGCAAACGGCTGGTTGTAAGAGCTCTGTTCCAGGGACAGCTGGTCATTGCCAAGTGCTTCTTTGGCCCGGCAGCCAGTCGAGACCGGCAGCGAGAGATCGATGGTATTGCAGGCTTTGTTCGCTCGGGTGTACAAACCCCTGAGCTAATCAGCCATCACGACACATCTCATGTGTCTTATGTATTTACACGTTGTCTGGAGCCTGTTGAAAGCTTTGAGCAGGTTTGGGCCAAAGAGCAGACAGACGATCAGCGGAAAGAGTGGCTCACCCATATTGCCGGCATTATGGCTCAACTGCATAAAGCCAATGTGCGCCAGGATGATATCCACCTCGACAACCTGCTTATCCATAATGACACGCTGTATCTGATTGATGGTGGCGGTGCCAAACTGGAAGATGCACTGTCTGCCAAATCAGCTATAGAAAACCTTGCACTGTTCCAGGCCGTACTCTTTCCTGAATACGACCGATTTCTGGAAACCGTCTGGAATGCCTATCACACTGTAGCACCAAAACTTTGCAAGGGAACAAGCCTCACCGAACTTTCCTTGCTGGTTCAGGAACAGAGGAAATGGCGAGAGAAGTTTGTTCAGAAAGCTCTCAGAAACTGCACCCGCTTCCGTGTAAAAGAAAGCTTCAGGCACTTCCTGTCTGTTGACCGCAGTTATGACACTCCAGCTTTAAGAGCATTTCTTGAAGACCCGGACACGGCTATGGGTAACGGCAAACCTGTTAAACAGGGCCGCACCAATACGCTGGCCGTTGTAACACTGGATGATGGTGTTCAGGTTATGGTGAAGCGTTATAAAAGCACCAAAGGTATCCTGCATAAATACCTGCGCTGCCTTAGAGAGTCCCGTGCGCGAGTCAGCTGGATTAACGGCTTCCTGCTGGAAATGCTGGGCATTGCTACGCCACAGCCCTACGCAATGCTGGAGAAACGCTTTGGCACTCTCACTACCTGTAGCTACATCATTAATGCCTATGAACCAGCACTTCATGCTCTTGATTGGTTCTCTCAATCACCAATGCCAGACAATCACAAAGACGTCGCCAGGCGCATTGAACTTATGCTCAAAGCCTTGCAGCGTTCCTTGATTTTCCATAGTGATTTGAAAGCCACCAATATTTTATTGAAGGATGGTCATCCGATGCTGATTGACCTTGATTCAATGGTGTCTTATAAAAACCCAGCTCGTTTTGCTCAGGCTAACAAGGAGGATATCCGCAGATTCGAAAAGAACTGGGATAATCACCCTGATGCAAAAATACTTTTTGCTCCTGTTATTAAAGACCTCAACGCAGGTTTGGAATAAACTAACTGTGACGTTTAAAAAACGGCGAGATGTCTTGAATAATAAATTAAACACTGCGGGCTATTAACTGAAGCTCGCAGCGTCTTTTCGAAACATACATTGTTTTCCAGCAGCATTTTTTCACGTAGTAACTTGCTGCATCTTAGAATGAACACCCTCAATCTATCGGGGGTTTGCTAGGGAACACTATGATTATTCTCGGTTTATCCGGCGCTATTGGCCATGACCCTTCCGCTGCACTTTATATAGACGGTAAGCTTGTTGCGGCCGTTGAAGAAGAACGCCTGATCAGAGACAAGCACGCCAAAGGCAAGATGCCGGTAGAATCCACGAAATTTGTTCTGCAGCAGGCCGGCATCAAACCTTCCGATGTTGATATTGTCGCCGTACCTATGGCCCCCATCAGCCTGTCCTCCGGCGCCCGCTGGCACTATGCCAGGCGCTACTGGTATGCACCAGACAGAGCGCTTGACGCCCTGTTCAATGGCAACCGACGCTACCGACGCTATGTGGGCAAGATTCGCTCCATGCTGGAAGGGCTGGGTTTTAACTGGAATGACTTTGAATTCGAGCCTGTTGAACACCATCTGGCTCACGCTTCCAGTGCTTATCACCTCAGTGGTTTCACCGGAAAAACTGCCATCATGGGAGTCGATGGCAAAGGTGAATATGCCACGACCTTCTTCGGTTATGGCGAAAACGGCAAGATCCATAAAATTAAAGAGTTCTACGACCCGGATTCACTTGGCGGGCTTTATGGTGCCATTACCGAATACCTTGGCTTTGATATGCTCGATGGTGAATACAAAGTTATGGGTATGGCGCCCTATGGTAACCCTGACAAATACGACCTCAGTCGTTTAATTGATTTCGATGGCAAAGAGTTTCGAGTTAATACCAAACTGGCCAATGTTGTTGGTCTGCGCCGCTATAAAGAAAAAGGCAAAGGTTTTTACTTCACTCCTGAACTGGTGAAATGGCTTGGCCCACGCCGTTCGGGTGATATGGCTGATGACCCTTATATTCACTACGCAGCTTCTATTCAGGCGCTTTTTGAGAAAATAACCCTTGAGCTGATGGACCATTACCTTGGGGATATTATTATAGAAACAGGGCGTATCGCCTTTGCCGGTGGCGGTGCTTTGAATGTGAAGCTTAACCAGAAAATTATCGCTCGCCCGGAAGTGAATGAGTTGTTTGTACAACCCGCATCCGGTGATTCAGGCACTGCCATTGGTGCGGCCTCTTATGTATCAGAACAGCGCAGCCAGAAAGTCGAGTCAATGGAGCATGTTTATCTCGGCCCATCGTTTACCAATGAGCAGGTAATCGAAGCCTGTGAACAACACCCTGACAAACCCAAATTCAAACAGATTACCGATGTCCCCCAGAATATCGCCAAAGTCCTTCACGAAGGCAATCCTGTCGCCTGGTTTCAGGGTCGAATGGAGTTTGGCCCTCGCGCTTTAGGCGGGCGCAGTATTGTTGGCTGCCCCAGCTCACCGGGCATTGCCGACCGTATTAACGAGCAGATTAAATTCCGTGAACGCTGGCGCCCCTTCTGCCCCAGCATGCTCGCCCGCACAGCAAAAGAGATGTTCAAAGTCGACCACCCGGCGCCCTTTATGACCTTCACCTTTGAGGTCAATGATGAATGGAAAACACGGGTACCGGAAGTGGTTCATGAAGACGGTACATCCCGCGCACAGGCACTTAAGCCCGGCTTGAATGACCGTTACTACGCACTGATGGAAGAGATGGAAACACTCACCGGCAATGGCGTGGTACTCAACACTTCCCTCAATCGCCGTGGAGAACCCGTCGTCTGTACCCCCAAAGATGCACTGAATATGTTCTTCGGTTCCGATCTGGAATATTTGATTATGGAAGACATCATGGTTGTGAAAGGGGAGTTTCCTGACTATGTATAGTGGGCTTTCGACAACCACTCGTCTGATAGAACTCTAAACGGTGAAGATTCTGCAAGCTTGGAAAGAGCGTCATTGGCAGGAAGCCACGAGTGAGGAATATCTGAACGCTTATAACCTCTACGGGGGCAGCGTGTTCACTCACCCGGAGATTATTCAGGCTGTGTCAGAGATCACCTCCATGCCCCTGCGGTATATGTCTCTTCGCCAACATGGTGACCTTGTCGCCATCGTGCCGCTTTGGGGCAAATATATTGCAGGACACAAAACAGCTCTCAAGAAAGCTGGCAAGCGACGAGCCCTCGATACTGGTAACCCGGAGGTCATTCTTCCGGTGAAACCAGGATCGATGTTTCACTTACCGTTTAAAGTTGATTTCCTTTCAAACCTTCACAACCAGAACGCTGGAACACGTGCTTTCACCAATCTAAAAAACAGCAAGGCGCAAAGTATCAGCCTGGCCCGGCCTTATACACCGGGGCAGGAACACGCTCTCTCCAAGAAGTTTAAATACAACAGGCGTCGTGAACTCAGGCTTTTTGAAGAAGCCGGAGGCGAAATCCGCTCTGTCACCGAAATGGATACAGCCGAGTTCGTAGAAACCTATATCCGGTTGTTTAAAGCACGCTGGGGATTTGAGATAAAAGGGCAGGAGAACCTTCAGGCGTTTCTTGAGCGTATTCGCCCACACCTGTTTGGCCATACGGCCATGATAAACAATCAAACCATAGCCATTCAATTAATACTGATGACTGAGTCACCGGAATGGATATCAGCTGAATACATTAACGGTGGCGTTGACCCGGAGTACAACAAATACAGCCCAGGTAGTATATTGAGTTATATAAACACTCAGGCTTTATATCAGGACGCTGAAAACAAGGACAAACAGCTGCGCTTTTCGTTTGGAAAATCCGACAGGGAATACAAGGATTTATGGTGCTACCGCACCCCCGTTTTCAGCATATCACCGGGGACTTTGCACTTCATATAGGGATCATATGAAAACCAGTGAAAATGCTGCACTTAAAAAGAAGAAACGGAACAAACTGATAGTGGTCAGCGTTATTCTGATCCTGTTTATCGTCCAACTCGCTATGGGGTGGTGGTGGCAGGCCGGACTTTTCCTGCTCATTGTTTGGGCCATTCACGAAGTGCTCTACTCGGATCATATTTTTTATTGCCCGAAATCCGACTATACCTACGATCTGGACAGTGACTTTGAAACAGAAGCCGAGCTGAAAGATGCCCGTCTGAGAAGTGTCCAGATACATATTCAGCAGCGCCCTAAAGACCCGAAACTCAATACATGGATGCTGGCCATTCCTCTTAATGCCTGCTCCATACCCGGAAAAATATACGACCCTTATGTTGTTATCACCTGTGGTAACAAACAGCAGAAACAGTATTTTGAACGAGGCATGAAAGGACTTCGGTATATCAATCTCTCAGCTTTCTCTGACGAACTCCGCAGTGGCCGAACAATTACGCTGAAACCTACCTTCTGCAAGCTCATCAGCCATCAAGGGAAACTGCTTGGCTTCAGCAACCCTGATTACTCCCAAAAGAAAACCCTGATTATTGCTCCCCATGCGGACGATGCCGAGATCGCGGCTTTTGGTTATTACAGCAGCGCTTCAGATGTACATATCACCACTCTCACGGCAGGCGAGATAGAGATGGAGGACTTCCTTCATATTTATAAACAACCAGAAAATGCCTCTCACCTGAAAGGCCGGCTGCGTTCTATGGACAGCATCTCAGTACCGCTTTGGGGTGGTGTGCATCAGGAAAACTGCATCCAACTGGGTTACTTTTGCAAACGCCTCGAAGCCATGGAGAAGGAGCCGGATAAAGAGTTTGCATCGCACACTGCCGGAACCAGTGACACCCGGCTATTCCGTGAGTTTAATTCCCGCAAGCTGGCCTCAGACGCCCATGGCAAACCCACATGGAATCATCTGGTTCAGGATCTGGTGGAACTGCTTGATGAGATACAGCCTGAAGTCATCATTACACCGAATATGGAGCTGGACCCTCACTCCGACCATATCTATGCCACCAAAGCCATTCGTGAAGCCGTCTGCCTGTCGTCTGTAAAGCCGGAGTTTGAACTGCTCTACGCCAATCACTATCGCACTACGGATATATTCCCTTTTGGGCCACCACACTCGGTACCCGGCCTGGTACCCAACTTTGAAATGACGAAACCCTACAGCCTCTATTCATTCCCTCTGAATAAAGAACTGCAGCTGTCGAAAATCTATGCGCTGGAGATGATGCACGACCTGAAAAGCCGTGTCTCCTTCAAGAAGAGAGTCAGAAACTGGTTGCAGCGCATCATAATAAAAAGGCACCGTTTCCTTTACGGAGACGATGCCTATTTTGATAAAGCCATTATGCAGCAGGAGCTATTTACCATAGCTCGGAGCAACAAATAGCGTAATGGTGCTTTCAATCAATCCTCAACTCAGTGGTCAAGTGTCGAATGATGTTATGGCGCTTTCATTGTCAGCGGGGTCAACAGAAGTAGAAACCTGTTTTACCTCTACTAATTTGATGGTATCCCCTGATTCTGTCTGCCTCCCTGTTGCCCGTAAATTCGACTGCTGGTTGCCACGACGGTGGATCCGGCAACACCAGATCGCTAATCCAGCTCCAATGCCAATGACGGTGACCAGTGCCGCGACACCGAACAAAAAGGCACAGGCATACAGTCAGAACTTACGTCGTTGGCTGGCGGAGTAGCACAGGTTGACTGAATACAAGGTGGTACCTGTATTGTAGCCTTTGCCTCATTGACGGGCTGACCAGAGCAGATTGGTGTAACCGTAGCGTTAGTGGTTTGCTGATTGGCGTAGCTGAAGCGCTGGCACTGATCGAGATTGGATGGCGTGTAATCCTGAGATACAACCCTGCAGTCATCGCCCACGCAAACTCTATAGGAATTATAATTTTCTTCCTGCGGGCATACCTGTTTCCATCGGAATTTTAGAGACCCCTGGCCTTGTTCAGGAACAACTCTCAGGTTTTCTGGAGCTGTGGTTGGAGCTTCACAAGCGGGCAGTTCGATATACAGAAGCTCATGCCCAGCCGGGCAGTAATATGGTTATCGGCGGTTTGGTTCAGCAGGGTCATTGAAAAGGGACCATCGGTTTCAGTGTCGCCAATCGGTGATCTTACTGTGAAGTCCAGCTCATAAGACTCGGACTGAACCACCAACACAGGGCTGTCCACCTCTATATCTATTGCTATGTTGCAGCTGGAGGGCACACAACCAGTCGGGGGGAAGACCTGATTCACACTGCCCCCTGTCACATTGGCTGAAAGGCTGGTGCAATTGGTCCCATTCCCCCCCCCGAGGTTGAACGCACTGGCAAAAGGCTGTTTCAGCACAGCTATGGTAAAAACCAGCAAAGATTTTCCACCGCCCAGCAATGCCTGAAAAAAAGAACTGGGTTTATATACTGAAGCAGTGTGACTGGCTGCCTTATCTACATACCTGTTTTGCGGTGTTAATTTCTGCTTAGGGCTTTTTCTTGCTGTACTGCGATGCCTGCTCAAGCGCGGGTGTCGAGTTTGAGAGAAGCCGTTGGTCGTCAGTTTACTCATAGTCGTTTGTATTCCTGTTAACATCGTCGAGCTGGAAGTGTTTAGACCCCTCAGCTAAAAAAAGTTTTATTGAATTAACAGACTTGTTAACCGGTTGCCCCTGTCGCGCAGAGCATTAACAGCCGCATTCCCCAGTCTATGAGCGAACAGGAATTTTTCTTTATTAATCCTCCACATGAATAACATCCAAACTTTCAATCTGCCTGACAAGGCTGTACAGCAGAGGTAACTACCACAGATACCAGCGCAACTTTATCTTTAAGGAATCATCTAACCGGATTGAGACTATGTGTTCCAAAAGGTAAAACGTCATGAATAGACTTCAGAATGCTTACTCATTTCTATCCAGAAATATACCCAGTTGCGTCCGTTATTCTGCCTCAAAATTAGTAAATATCCTCTTATGGAAACATTCGGTGACGATTACCTCTCCCCAGCCTATTCATGGTGAAAGTCAGACAGCTACACATCAACACACAAAAAAACCCAGGATGGCCCAGACGCTTGCTGACAGGCGAGTAAGACAGCCTGCTGCAGAGAGCATAGAAACAAAACAGACTATCAAAAAACAGACTATCAAAAAGAGAACAATGCCCCGTAAATTCAGCATTCGTATAATGGAACAGAATGAGAAATCGCAAAGATCCAGGGAACGTAAGCAAAATCAGGGGAGATACCGACAAGACTCTAGAAGAAAATGTGCTGCCGAAATCCACCCTCTTGGCTATATGCCATTTCCGGAACAACAGGTACCTGCTGTGGCAGAACAGCATGCCTTGTGTCGTACAGATCACCACGACCTTCTTCCAGGAAAGCGTCTAACCGCGCCGGTTATTATCGAACCCCATAGCAACACAATGGTCGCTGACCTTGCCAGCCTGCCATTTGACGAGATTATTGCTCCTAAAAGTGACTCACCTTTTACACTTGAAGAGCTGGATCTTGCCAGGGAGAATATGCCAATACACCAGAACGAATGGGATTATGACCCTGAGATGTGTGGTTTACGAAATGGATGTCGGGATATTCGCACGGCTCTGCCAACCCTGATGCAACTGGGAGTGAGTCTGGAACAAAACCTGAAGCCCGATACCTGTCAGGCCCTGCTTGCCAAACACCGGGATTGTCCTACGGAGGTTTACCATGATTCCCGCTACTGCCCCAGGAATGACTGCGCGTACTATCTCTCTTCCGGGCTGAATGAAGCCATCAATCGCCAACAGACCCTGTCTGCACCGCTTATGGAATCCTGGATGAAAAACCCAGTGCCCCATAAAGGCGGAATTATTCGAAAAACCCTCGTCGATGCTCTTCGCCATGCAGGATTTTCGAATGCCGAGCCTGCAGTATGTATTGGCCCCGTCCATAGAAAAATCGCCAATCCGGTTGCAACAACCAGGCTCTTTACCACAGATGCCTGCACTTCACCGATAATGCGCGGTAAATTCACCTATCTGATTCAAATACTGGCTCTGGCGCAGCAAGGAAAAATCACCCCTGAATGCCTTGCACACTTAGGAAAAAAAGAGAATTTTACCGAGTATTTTGAAATATCATCTCCCACTTATGGCGGCCAAAGTCGAATGACCGGAAAAGATGGCCATTCACTTGTCATGCATGGGGTTCAGGATTGCCTGACGATGCATTCACCGGCCAGCCTGCAACGCCTGTTCCTTGGGAAGATGTTGTCTCAGGCAGTAGAGAATATTATTGCCTGTGAAAACATTGACCGGAAAATAATGTTTCTCTCAGCTTTCGGCATGCCCACTTCAAACCCAACACAAAGCCTGCAAAAACTGCACAGAAGCCTTTGTCTTCTTGAGGCCTGTATGCTTGACTCGCTCATTAAAGGCCAGAAAAAAGCGGGCAAAAAAAGCCTTCAATTAAACACCAAAGAAGCCTCACACTATCCTGTGGGCAGTAGCTGCCCAACACAAGTCAAATTACGGACGCTCCACTACATGAAAAAGAGAAGGCGAGCAGAAGGAATCGTTTTTATGCCCGCTTTAAGTATTTTTCCTGAAACACAACCTAATCTCTATGACCTTGCTGAAAGTAACTCCAAAAAGAGCTTCTTCCGTTCAAGGCAAGAAATCTGCGGCGGCCCTAGTGTCTATGGTGTTATTGCCTATAAACGGAAGACATAAACGGACTTCTTAACCTTTGTAACCGGTACCACCAATATGGCTACGGGCCGAGATGCAGCCTTCCAGTGACAGGGCATCCTGCACACCGTCTTCTATAACGCTGGAGAACTGCTTCAGTTCATCCAGTGTCATCTCAGACAAGTCTTTGCCAGTGTTCAGACCGTAGGCAACCGCCTTACCAACAATCTCGTGAGCTTCACGGAAAGGTACGCCTTTCTTCACAAGGTAGTCAGCCAGGTCTGTTGCTGTGGCAAAACCTTTCCTGGTGGCCGCTCGCATGTTCTCTGACCTGGATTTGATATGAGGAATCATATCGGCAAAAGCACGCAGGCTGTCTTTCACTGTGTCTACAGTGTCGAACAGTGGTTCTTTATCTTCCTGATTATCTTTGTTGTAAGCCAGAGGCTGGCCTTTCATCAACGTCAGCAGACTGATCAGATGACCATTCACACGACCGGTTTTACCACGCACCAGCTCTGGCACATCCGGGTTTTTCTTCTGGGGCATGATCGAAGAACCGGTGCAGAAACGATCCGGCATTTCGATAAAGTCGAACTGCTGGGATGTCCACAGCACCAGCTCTTCTGACATACGGGAGAGGTGGGTCAGAATCAGGGCACTGGCAGAGCAAAACTCAATGGCAAAGTCACGGTCACTCACAGAGTCCAGAGAGTTCGCAGTCGGCCCATTAAAACCCAGTTCCTGTGCGGTAAAGTGACGATCAATCGGGAAGGTCGTACCGGCAAGAGCAGCAGAACCCAGCGGACACTGATTCATACGTTCACGGCAGTCTTTCATCCGGCCCGCATCACGCACCAGCATTTCACGCCAGGCGCGCAGGTGATGGCCAAAGGTAATTGGCTGAGCCACCTGCAGGTGGGTGAAGCCCGGCATGATGGTGTTATGTTCTTTGTCGGCCAACGCTGTCAGACCATTGTGCAGACGGTCCAGCTCACCAAGGATATTGTCGATCTCATCACGCAGCCACAGACGAATATCGGTGGCCACCTGGTCGTTCCGGGAACGGCCGGTGTGCAGCTTCTTACCTGCAATGCCGATTTTGTCGGTCAGGCGAGCTTCGATATTCATGTGGATATCTTCAAGGGCGATGGACCACTTGAACTCACCGCGTTCAATCTCTTCCTTAATTTCCTGAAGTCCGGTCAGGATGCTGCTCAGCTCTTCTTCATTCAGAATGCCGGCTTTGTTGAGCATCTTGGCGTGGGCCAGGGAGCCCATAATATCGTGGTGATAAAGACGCTTGTCGAAATCAATAGAGGCGGTAAAACGCGCTACAAATTCATCCACAGGCTCACTGAAACGGCCGCCCCATTGCTGGTTGGACTGCTCGGCCTGAGGTTGAGGCTGGGTGCTGTTAGTCGCCTTATCTTTATCACTCATGACTTATTCAGTTTCTTTTATTTCTTGATGATTGGGGGATTATACCGCCAGCAGCATTCCTTCGCCCCCTGATTACCGGTATAACTGAATGATAAATTTTAATAAGGCATGAGTTTTACTGTTTAAGCCATGCCAATATGCCGGTCTCTATGCATCTGACTCACGATAAGGACGATGATTACTTTCTGCCGAACTTCTGCTCGTCGCGAGCAGTCTTTCTTCTGGTGGTGGTCGCTGAGCTGTTTGTACTGGTTTTGGTGCTGGCCTGGAGCGGCTCCGGCGTTTTTGACTGGAACCGTCTGGCACTGACTTCGTTGTTCGTGCAATGGATTGTACTGGTGACAGCAGGAACTATCTGCCTTAGCCGTCCTTTACTGCATCGATTCACCGCCCCCATTATTGCCACAGTCTGCCTGAGTATCTGTCTTACCGTCACATCACTGTTCACTCTGCTTTCCATGTGGGTCATGGAAGGCCTTGCACCATCTTCACAGGTTCCTGCTGAACAGGCTCTGTTCTGGCAGTCCCAGAGCGGGCAGCTTCTGCGAAACAATGTTATTGCCCTGATTATCAGCACCATTGTGTTGCGTTATTTTTTCCTGCAGAAAGAGCTGCTCAGGCAACAGCAGGCGGAGCTGACATCCCGTATTCAGTCACTGCATTCACGCATACAGCCGCACTTCCTGTTTAACAGCATGAATACCATTGCCAGCCTTATTGCTACGCGCCCGGAAGTGGCTGAACAGGTGGTTGAAGATCTGGCTGACCTGTTCCGTGCCAGCCTCGACAAAGCCACTATTCTTATTCCCGTTGAAGACGAGATTGCTCTGGCCAGACAGTATCTGAATATTGAGTCCCTGCGCTTTGGTGACCGTTTGAATATCACCTGGCAGATTGACCCGCTACCGGAAGATGTCTCACTGCCACGGCTCTGCCTGCAACCCATTCTCGAAAATGCCATTGTTCACGGCATTCAGCCAGACCCGGCCCAGGGCGAGTTAATTATTAAGTTGACCTGCAATAACAAGTCCCTGATTCTGACTGTGGATAACACAGTACCGGCCGTTACGCCGTATCAGGAAGACAGGAACCTGGCCACAAAAGGCAATCATCTGGCCCTGAAAAATATTGCAGACCGACTACAGGCTTTGTACGGTGAAACAGCCAGTTTGCAAACAGACACCTTTAAGAGCGACAATCAAAGCCAGAGAGAGTGGTTTCAAACTCGACTGACTTGCCCGCTTAATGCAGGGCGCTCTCAGTAAAAGCAGTAAAAGGCCGCTCTCTGACAGTAAGACAATAATAAATAAGCAAGAAGGCGCGATGTCACAGGGAACCGGAACTCCCTGAAAGTGACGGCAAGCGCGCCCATGGTAACAAACCTATGAGTGCACAGAACAACTTCAGAGTTCTGATATGCGATGACGAGCCTCTGGCCCGTGAGCGTATGCGGGGAATGCTTGAACGTATTGAAGGTTTCACAGCCCTGAACGCCGAAGCCAGAGATGGCGAGCAGGCTCTCGCTCTTGTTCAGGAACATCAACCCGATATTGTTCTGCTGGATATCCGCATGCCGGGTATGGATGGTTTGAGCTGTGCCCACCAGCTATCCGATATGGAAACGCCACCTGCCGTTATCTTCTGTACTGCCTATAACGATCACGCTCTCGATGCTTTCAAGGCTCAGGCTGTGGACTACCTGCTGAAACCTGTGCGCCTCGCGCAACTGGATGAAGCGCTGCAGCGAGCTCAAAAGCTCACCCGCACACAGCTAACAGCTCTCAATCAGCAAGACGAGAACTCATCCAAAGATTCCCATATATCAGCCCGCACCCGTAAAGGGGTTGAGCTGATTCCCGTCGATGACATCAGCCTGTTTTATGCTGACCAAAAGTACGTCACCGTACGCTATACCAAAGGTGAAGTGCTGATCGATGAACCCCTGAAAAGCCTGCAGGACCGCCTGGGGGACAGCTTTGTGCGTATTCATCGGAACGCACTGGTGGCCCACAATGCCATTGAAGGTATGGCGCGTAACGAGCAGGGTTTCTATGAGATTCATATAAAAGGCAAAGACGAACCCATGACAGTCAGCCGTCGTCATGTCTCTTCAGTTCGCCGCCTTTTGCAAAACCTCTGAGCAGCCTTAGAAAGCCTCTACCTGACTTTCTTCGCACTATAAATATGCGTCAGCGCTGCCCGCATAATTAGGCCCTTGTCAGGCAAGAGATTAACACCCTCCTGAGACTTCAAGACTTGAACAATCGCATTTGTCGTTTGTACGCGCTTGGGTTTAAGGATATGGGTCATAGGGAATATTGTATCTGGTTCCACAATGCCCACCAGTTCTTCGTAAGGCACCTCAGCCTGGTCACCCGCCCGCCCCATTTGGCGAACAATATCTGCACTGGTGAGTGCTACTTGCCCTCTCCTCTTTTTCTGCAGTTTAACTAGTGCAACAATGTGATCCTCGCCCAGACTTTCGAGGTTCTGTGGCACTCTGAAAACAAAGGCTGACTCAACGCCCTCAATTTTTTCGATCCGTTGCTGCACGGCATCCGGGCTTATATTTTTGCCACCCTTGATAATCGTCTCTTTAGCCCGCCCGGTAATACTGAAGGAACCATCGTCATTCCTTGCGGCAATATCCCCGGTTTTCAACCAGATTTTCCCGTTAGAATCTTTTAAAAATGTACCACTGGTCGCCTTTTCCCTTTGGTAATAGGCGAGTGCAACACTGGGGCCAGCAGCCAGCAGTTCCCCTTCTTGTGCTTCATCGTACTCACCATTTGCAAGCTGCTTCATATATTCGGTGTTATAACTATTGAAAAGTTCTTCAGGTAAGCCTGTTTGCACCAGTCGAATCTGCGTCCAAGGCGTTGGTATGTATCCCACCTTGCTTTTTCCGGCGTCCCAAATGCCCAGTACCCCTGTTGACTCACTCATCCCGTAACCTTCAGTGAGTTCAGTCCCAAACTTGTTTTTGACATCTGTTCGTACATCTGCCGATGTCGGGGCTGCACCTGAAACAACAAACGCTGCTCCTCTTTCCTCGTAATATTTTTTGAGGAGTAAGTCATAGGGACCTGAAAGAAGTTTTTCATAAAGTCGGCTCACACCAAAAACCATATCCGGGCGCCCTTTCTCCAAAGCCTCCTTTAAATACCTCTCTTCTTTGGGATTGATCACAAAATTCACCGTTCCACCAAGGTGAGGCGTCAGCACAACCGACACCAAAGCCCCAAAGATATGGCCAACCGGCAGGGGAAGAAAAGAAACGGCATGCTCTGGCATGACACCCTCAAACTGTAGATGCACCTGAACCAGAGCCGCCATTATATTTTTGTGGGAAATCGCAACAGCCTTTCCGGTACCTGTTGTACCACTGGTAAACACCATCAGCGCTATACTATTCGGGTTATCACTGCCCTTAAGGGCCCAACTACTTCGTCCTGAATGAACAATATCCCGGAATGACTCAGAGTCATCAGGCCGCTTTTTCATAACGCCAATACCAGGCGCTTTTGAGAGTGTGTTAATTACCTTTTGCTTAGCACCAAGGTTCTCAACAGCACCAAAGAGCCCTGAGACTATAAGCAAAGGTTTGGGAGCTTCTTGCACCTCTTCCACAGGTTGATCAAAGGGAGTCGCTGATATATTCAGATCTTTCATCTGACCCGGCAACTCAGCATTCGAGGTAAGTTCTCCCAAGATATCAGCATTCATCTTTGTACCAATGACTGCAAAGGGCTTTACCTCATCCAGATACCCCTTTAATCGATCAGCCACTTCAGCATTATCAGACGATGCTGTGGCAATCACAGG
The DNA here is from genome assembly GCA_965221135.1 of Sansalvadorimonas sp. Classification (GTDB taxonomy): domain Bacteria; phylum Pseudomonadota; class Gammaproteobacteria; order Pseudomonadales; family Endozoicomonadaceae; genus Sansalvadorimonas. The sequence continues at coordinate 50,538 of CBDCRZ010000100.1, read as the reverse complement.
TATCAGGTTCGCTTTTCGGGCAGCCAACAATGAGATCAGGAATTCCGGGGAAGATGGCAACATTATCAGCACTCTTCCCTGCCCCTCTTTCTCTCCAACTTGCTGTCTGTACTCGTCAAGGCGTACAGCCAGCGCATTACTCATGGCATTCAGTGCGCCATAGGTTAAATCGTTCCCCCCATAGCCTGTGCTCACGATCCGGCTCGGATTATTATTGATGGCCTTATCCCAAAGAGCCTCCAGTGTTGTCAGCCCCACAGACGCCAAATAGGATTCCACTTCTGGGTGGCTCTTAAGGGCGGTTTGGGCTTCATCAGAGTAAAGATGGAACCATGGAGAATCCTCCCAACTCGCTGGAAGAAGGGGGGACAACATCACCGAAACACAGGCAGCTAACAAAAAAATTACCCGGAAAGCTTCAGCATTTAACATGCCGGACAGACGATGGCTTGGAGAAAATAGACTCGGCATTTTCCGCCTCAAGTATGATGTATTTGTGAGTGAGCGAGTGTGTGAGAATGATAACTTGAGAGGGAGTTTAGGAAGTTTTTTAAACTTTGCAGGCTTTTTTCAGCACCTGTTTTCATAAGCCTTTGCAGAAGCCTTTGCAGAAGCCTTTACAGAAGTGTGCGGGAACAAAGAAAACAAAAAAAACCGGGCTAAAAAGCCCGGCTTAAGCACAAGAGTACGCAGCGGTTTTTCACACAGCTTTTTTCTTTTCCACCTTCTCAACGGGTGGATAGGTCTCTACGATGTTGCCTTCAACATCGACAGACTCCAATCTCACATCAAAGCCCCACAGGTTTTTAATGTGCTCAAGAATCTGGTTGGTACTACCTTCATCAAGCGGGCAGTTATTATGACGGAAGTGACGCATGGTCATTGACCTGTCACCTTTGTTGTCTACGCTGTAAACCTGAATATTGGGTTCCAGGTTACCAAGGTTGTACTGGGCCGCCAGGTTCTGACGCAGCTCCCTGTAGCCTTCATCGTTATGAATCGCGCCCACTTCCAGGTAGGTGGACTCTTCTTCATTGGTGATGGTGAACAGGCGCATATCCCGCATCACTTTCGGTGACAGATACTGCAGGATGAAACTCTCATCCTTGAAATTACGCATCGCGTAATCCAGCACTTCCACCCAGTTATCGGAACCGGCAAAATCCGGGAACCAGCGTTTGTCTTCATCCGTTGGCGCCATGCAGATACGTTTAATATCTGTGAACATGTTATACCCGAGGGTATAGGGGTTCAGGCCGCTGTAACGCTGGTCATCAAACTCTGGCTGGAACACGACATTGGTATGGGACTGCAGAAACTCCAGCATCGCACCGTCGGTGATATTGCCCCGTTCATGGAGCTGGGTCATCAGGGTGTAGTGCCAGAAAGTCGCCCAGCCTTCGTTCATCACTTTGGTTTGTTTCTGTGGATAAAAATACTGAGCCATCTTCCGCACGATGCGGATCAACTCACGCTGCCAGATGGCCAGCAGAGGCGCATTCTTCTCAATAAAATAGAGAACATTCTCTTCTGGATCAGCCGGGAAGCGAGCTTCTTCCTGCTCTTCTTTTCGGAACTTGAGCGGAATGGTGGTCCAGATATCGTTCAGGGTACGCTGGATATATTCTTCCCGGTCTTTCTGGCGATGCTTCTCTTCATCAGCCGAAAGCGGCACAGGGCGAGCATAACGGTTAACACCCTGGCTTTGCAGGGCATGGGCAGCATCCAGCACCTCTTCCACCGCATCAATACCGTAACGCTGCTCGCAGTCGGCAATATAATTTTTCGCGAACAGCAGGTAATCAATGATGGAGTCAGCATCGGTCCAGGCCTTGAACAGATAGTTACCCTTGAAGAACGAGTTATGGCCATAGCAGGCGTGGGCAATAACCAGCGTCTGCATAGTCATGGAGTTCTCTTCCATCAGGTAAGAGATACAAGGGTTTGAGTTAATCACAATCTCGTAGGCCAGCCCCATCTGGCCACGTTTGTAGCTGTTCTGGTTCGACAGGAAATGCTTGCCGAACGTCCAGTGGTTGTACATCAGCGGCATACCGACAGAGGCGTAGGCATCCAGCATCTGTTCAGAGCTGATGACTTCAATCTGGTTCGGATAAGTATCCAGACCAAACTCTTCAGCAATGACAGAAATTTCCTGATCGACGGTTTCGATCAAGTTAAAGCTCCACTCGGAACCTTCATAGATCAGCGCTGATTTTTTGGAAGCTTGCTTCTGGCTCATGCGTTGGCCTCCTTCTTCTCAAACAGCTCCCTGAACACCGGATAAATATCCTGAGGCGTTTTGATATGAGCCATATTGAAGCTCCCCTTATAGGTCTCCTGCAGCTTCTTGTACTCATACCAGAGATTTTGGTGATGGCGCTCGGTGATCTCCACATAAGCGTAATAAGCCAATGAAGGGATCAGGTCTTCAGAGATTAGCTTTGAACACTTGGCCGTATCGGCTTCCCAGTTATCACCATCCGAAGCCTGGGCTACATAGATGTTGTAATCCTTGGGATCATAGCGTTCTTCAATCACCTCTTTGGTCAGCTGCAGGGCAGACGACACGACAGTGCCACCGGTTTCCCGAGCATAGAAAAAGTCGTGTTCATTACACTCTTTGGCTTCAGAGTGGTGACGGATAAAGACCACTTCCACCTTCTCGTAATTACGCTGCAGGAACATATACAGCAGGAAGAAGAAGCGCTTGCCCATATCCTTGATGTCACTGGTCATGGAACCGGAGACATCCATTACACAGAACATCACGGCACTGCTTGAAGGCAGTGGTACTTTGATCAGGTTGTTGAATTTGAGGTCAAAGTCATCAATAAACGGCAGACGTTTAATCTTGTCGTTCAGCTCTTTGATACGCTCGCGGATTTCTTCTGCCTTCATACGACAGGTTTCGTCCGGACTGACTTCCATCTCCCTCAGCTCACGCTTCAGGGCACGAATTTCTTTTCGATCTTTGCCAGACAGTGCAATCCGTCGAGCATGGGCACCCCGCAGGGAGCGGATAACATTCAAACGATCGGGTGCACCCGCGCTGGTGAAGCCACCGCGACGGAAGGAAAATTCATTGGTTTCCTTGAGTTCCTTGCGCACCATATTGGGCAACTCAAGGTCGTCGAACAGATACTCCAGGAACTCATCCCGATTGATCTGAAAAACAAAATCATCAACTCCTTCACCACTGTCAGCAGCTTCGCCACTGCCGCCACCGCCACCGTTCTTCCCGCCTTTCGGCTTAGGGAAACGGTCGCCAGTAATAAACTCCTTATTACCAGGATGAGTCTGATCCCGACGCCCGCCTTCTCCATGGTGAAAGAACGGCTCTGAAAGACTTTTCCTGGAGATCTTGATCTCCTCACCGCTGTTCGTGTCGGTGATACTTCGACTGTTGACCGCGTCGTTCACAGCCTTACGGATCTGATGACGGTAGCGACGCATAAAGCGTTCGCGGTTAACCGTACTCTTCCCCTTACTGTTACGACGGCGATCTATGATGATACTGCTCATAAACGCCTCCAGACTGTGTTCTGGTCATGACGGCCTCTGCTTTAATGCAAAAGTGAAAGCAGAGGCCGGACGGGTTACACAGGAACGACGCTTACTGGGACTTACGTACGCGGATATACCATTCGCACAACAAACGCACCTGTTTCTCGGTGTAGCCATGCTTCATCATCCGCTCCACAAAATCGTGGTGCTTCTTCTTCTCGTCCTTGCTGGACTTGGTGTTGAAGCTGATAACCGGCAGCAGGTCTTCCGTGTTGGAGAACATCTTCTTCTCGATCACCGCGCGCATCTTCTCGTAGCTCAACCAACTGGGGTTGCGGCCTTCGTAGTTGGCACGGGCCCGCAGCACAAAGTTCACCACTTCGTTACGGAAGTCCTTCGGATTCGCAATACCGGCAGGCTTCTCGATCTTCTCCAGCTCATCGTTCAGGGTTGAACGATCGAGGATGTGACCGGTATCCGGATCGCGGAATTCCTGATCCTGAATCCAGAAGTCGGCGTAGGTGATGTAACGGTCAAAGATGTTCTGGCCGTACTCGGAGTAGGACTCCAGGTAAGCGGTCTGAATCTCTTTGCCCAGGAACTCCACATACTTCGGTGCCAGGTACTCCTTGATGTAACGGATGTAGCGGTCATGGGTTTCCTGCGGGAACTGCTGCTGCTCAAGCTCACGCTCCAGCACATACAACAGGTGCACAGGGTTAGCTGCCACTTCCGATGGATCGAAGTTAAACACCTTGGACAGAGTCTTGAAGGCAAAACGGGTAGAGATACCCTCCATACCTTCATCCACGCCCGCTGCATCTTTGTACTCCTGCAGAGACTTGGCGTGTGGATCAGTATCCTTCAGGTTCTCACCGTCGTAGATACGCATCTTGGAGTAAGAGTTGGAGTTCTCTGGTTCCTTAACACGGGACAGCGTGGTGAACTGTGCCAGCATCTTGAGAGTATCCGGCGCACAGGGTGCTTTCTTCAGGGAGCTGTGCTCCAGCAACTTCTCATAGATGTGCACTTCTTCGCTGACACGTGTGCAGTAAGGCACCTTGACGATGTTCACACGGTCGATGAAGGCTTCGTTGGTCTTGTTGTTACGGAAGGTCTGCCACTCAGATTCGTTGGAGTGAGCCAGCAGGACACCTTCGAAAGGAATCGCGCCAAGGCCTTCAGTACTGTTGTAATTACCTTCCTGGGTGGCGGTCAGTAGCGGGTGTAGTACCTTGACCGGCGCCTTGAACATTTCGACGAATTCCATGAGGCCCTGATTGGCACGACACAGAGCTCCTGAGAAGCTGTAGGCATCTGGATCGTCCTGAGAGAACTCTTCCAGCTGTCGTATATCGACCTTACCCACGAGACTGGAGATATCCTGGTTGTTTTCATCGCCTGGTTCCGTTTTCGCTACTGCGACCTGGTTAAGGATGCTGGGATAAAGCTTAACCACACGGAATTTGGAGATATCACCACCAAACTCGTGCAGTCGCTTCACTGCCCAGGGTGACATGATGTGCTTCAGGTAACGACGGGGAATCCCGTACTCTTCGGTAAGAATCACACCATCTTCTGCGTCGTCAAAGAGACCCAGAGGTGATTCAAAAATGGGGGAGCCCTTGATGGCATAGAAAGGCACCTGTTGAATCAGTGCTTTCAGACGTTCTGCCAAAGAGGACTTACCACCACCTACAGGACCCAGGAGATAAAGAATCTGTTTCTTCTCTTCCAGACCCTGTGCGGCATGACGGAAGTAGGAGACAATCTGCTCGATCGCTTCTTCCATACCGTAGAATTCGTTAAAAGTGGGGTAACGCTTGATAATTTTGTTTGAGAAAATACGGCTCAGGCGAGGATCTCTGGAGGTGTCGACCATCTCCGGCTCACCAATGGCCATCAGCATGCGCTCGGCTGCGCTGACGTAGGCACCTGGATCCTGCTTACATAGATCGAGGTACTCCTGCAGGCTCATTTCTTCCTGCTGAGTGGAGTCGTAACGGCTCTGATAATGCTTGAACAAGGACATAAACCACCCGCTGCTTCGGTTATTATTTCAGACGGCTCCGGACTCTTCCCTTGTGTACATGTGAATTCCCTGTCAGTTTTGCTTCACTTCAAAATTAGTCATCGTCCAGATCAACTCTTGTGCACTGACATCTTCTCTCTCTCCCTTTTTTTTAACATGGCACCCTGTTAGATATTTTCGCTTTGCCGATGCCTGATAAGAATTAATACGTATAAATTAAATGACTGTTTCCGTTGGTTATTCTGTGCAATATTGAAGGGACCCTGCGCTAAAAAGAGTGACACCTCTTGACGACGAACAGCCCCCAGCAAAGCAACCAGCTATTGGTATTTACGGACCTCGACGGCACGCTGCTTGACCATGACCACTACTCGCTGGAGCCAGCCAGAGAGGCTTTAACACTGTTAAACAAGCACCACATCCCTGTCATTTTTAACACCAGCAAAACCCGGGTAGAGACTATTCACCTGCGCCAGACCCTCCATAACAGTGACCCTTTTGCCACAGAGAACGGCAGTTGCCTGTCTGTGCCTGACGGTTATTTTGAGAAAAGAAATCAAAGCGCACCGCCAGGACCGAGTGGCGATGTGCACACCACCGTTTTTGGTGATCGCTACGAAAATATCCGTCAGGCACTGTGTCAGATTCGTGCTGAATTCGGGTTCTCTTTTACTGGTTTTGGAGACATGACACCGGAGCAGATTGCGGAATGCACCGGGTTAGCATCACCAGATGCGGCTCGCGCAAAACACCGGGACTGCAGTGAACCTTTGGTCTGGGAGGATTCCGATGAAAACCTGGAGCTGTTCACACGCCTGCTTGAAACACGACAACTGACCATCACTCGTGGTGGGCGCTTCTACCATATCGCCCGGGCAGGAAATAAAGGACACGCAGTGCAGTGGTTAACGGATTACTTTCAGGCGGAGTGCCCTGACACCCGGTTTATTACTGTAGGACTGGGCGATGGCAAGAATGATCTTCCTATGCTTGAAAGCGTCGACTACCCCATTCTTATTCGCCCCGAACATGGACACGGGCCTGACTGTCAGCACATCAAAAACCTGGTTACCTCTGAGGTACCGGGTCCGGCCGGATGGAACCAGGAAGTGATCAAACTGATTGAGCATCTTATCTAAACAGCATCTTATCTAAACAGCATCTTATCTAAACAGCAGTGATCTAAACTTCTGCAACACTCAGCATAACGTCTATTCTGATTTCGCTTAGCACCTTAGCTATAGGGGCGAAAACGATCAGTATGGGCGATTTCTATCAGAACGGAGTCATCACTAATCTTCATAATCTGCGTACCAGAACCCTGGCGGAGTTAGAGCAGGATCTGCTGAGTTTTTCCCGCCTACGGCCCATGTCACTGGTACTGCCCTCACTTTACTCGGAACTCCTGGGCTCCGCCCTCGACCATATTATTCTGGAGCTCCGTGAAGTTCCTTACCTGACAGAAATTGTGATTGGTCTCGACAGGGCCGATGAAAAAGAGTTCAGACACGCACGTGAGTTCTTTGGGCGCCTTCCACAAAACCACCGCATACTCTGGAATGATGGCCCCAACCTTTGCGAACTTGATAAACAGTTACAAAAAGAAGGCCTCGCCCCCATGGAAGCAGGGAAGGGGCGTAATGTCTGGTACTGCTACGGTTATGTTCTGGCTTCAGCACGCGCTGAAGCGGTAGCACTCCATGACTGCGACATAGTCACCTACAGTCGTGAGATGCTGGCGCGACTGTTCTACCCCGTTGCCAACCCTGCATTTAATTACACCTTCTGCAAAGGCTATTACGCCCGTGTGGCAGGGCAGAACCTGAATGGACGGGTCAGTCGACTGTTAGTCACACCTCTGCTGCGTGCACTGAAAACGATATTCGGTAAACATGATTACCTGGAATACCTCGACAGCTTCCGTTATCCACTGGCGGGAGAGTTCTCCATGCGCGCCCATGTGTTTAACGACATCCGCATTCCCAGTGACTGGGGCCTGGAGATTGGCGTACTAACGGAAGTTATGCGTAACTACTCCACTCGCAGGCTGTGTCAGGTCGACATAGCCGACACCTACGACCACAAACACCAACCGCTCTCCGAAGAAGACCCCGCTACCGGGTTATCGAAGATGAGCAACGATATTATTAAAGCTATCTTCCGCAAGCTGGCGACAACCGGCGTACAGTTTAACCAGGAAACCTTCCGCACAATCAAAGCCACCTACTACCGACAGGCACTGGATTTTATCGAATCCTATTACAACGACGGCATCATAAATGGCCTGCGGGTAGACCGGCATGCTGAAGAGCAGGCCGTCGAACTCTTCGCCCGCAATATTATTGAGGCAGGGTCACAGTTTCTGGAACGCCCCATGGAGAAGCCGTTTATACCCAGCTGGAACCGGGTCGTGTCGGCCATTCCTGACTTTCTGGAACGGCTTTATGATGCGGTGGAGTTGGATAACAGCTAAGGATTTTAAAAGTGCCGGAGTGTTAGTAAATATATCCCCCCTGTCAGGGATCTATTTAGCGGCTATTTGTATGATTCAGAGCTGCTAATTTAGCAGGCGATACAGGATCGACACATATGAAGCCTCTGGCAGGGCCTGTGCCCCAAAACTATAGAAATGCGATAGAGCAGTTTAAGGCTTTGAGTGACTCCCTGCCTCCAAGACCAGACAGTTTGAGTGCTGAATTCTGGGGGATAAATATTCCCCAGGTTTTTACAACAGATCCTGTTGCAGCGGGAAGCTACGGAAGCATCTGGCAGATGGCTGTACCATCAAGGAGTCAGAAGAATCCTTTGAGCCACTACGCCATTAAAGTTGCCAAAGGCGAAGATGAGCAATCTAGAAGGGGTTTTCACACCATTGCTCTTGCCAAAGAAATACATATTCTTAGTAAGCTCGATCATCCACATATCGTAAGATGGATGGCCTCAGGAATAGTTAATGATCTGACCTCTTCGTTACGAGCCTACATGGTTATGCCGTGGATTGATTGTGATCTCTACGATGTTCTGATGAAGACGGAACCGGAAAGTTTTTTACTGCCAGAAAGACTAAAGGTGGCTCTACAGGTCACGGAAACCATCAAATGGCTGCATAACACTTATGGAGTGATTCACGGAGACCTGAATACGCAGAATATTCTTATTCAGGATCGCGACGGACAACTATGGCCCAAACTCGCAGATTTTGGAGCGGCATTGTTTAAGAGCGATCCTCAAGGTTTATTTTTTGTTGGAGTAGCAGCAAATGGACTTATTGCTATTGAGCGTACCCTTTTTAATATTGCCCAGGATGATATTGTAAAAGTTGATGTTTTCGGAGGTGCAGTCATTTTGGCAGAGCTTGTTTTGCAAGTCAGCGTAAATGGTTTTCCTATGAACTATATTGCGCATATTTGGGAATATTCAGATAACCCTCTCTCAGGTGCGGCCTCAGGTGCGCAAAACATTCCGGGGTCTAATCGTTGGGCTAAGAATATTTTCCAGATGGGTCACTTTGATGTAGAACCAATAGCCAGTGTGTCCCCGCGGGAAAAGAAGTTGATCAAGGGTATTCAGGAAAAGATTTTGTCTCGTGATCTGAATGTTGACTCCTCTGGCAGGGCTCCTGATGTTGCTCAACAAATACATGAGTTAGAAGAATTTTATCAAGAAGCTCTGGAGATCCATGCTCAGAAACAGGCTTTAGCTTCTGGTTCGGACGAAACGAAAGTTTCACAAACTGAGCCTCTATCAGAAACACACAACAAAACCAGCACCGAAACCTCTGTGTAATTGTTGGAACCAATAATTACCATCAGTTTCTGTCCTCTTGTATTTATTGTTTTGTCTGAATAACAGTCAACACCATAAGCAGCTCTAACAATCTCGCCTTGTTCAGAAACATTTCACTGTAACCAGAGTCAAGTGTCTGTTCACTGACGTACAAGGCGGGAAAATTAATGCTATCGAACATAACCAGTAACAAAGGAAGCCCCCAGGCCACACAGACAGTCCCGATAGCCCTGACGCCAATAGACCGAGCCACAGCGGCCATGCACCCTTCTCAGAGGAACGGTCAGAGCTGCAGTGCAGAACCTCTCGTCACGCCTAAGCCCCTCGTTGCCCCATTAATGCTTTACCCCCCTATTGTACCCAATGAGTCTGTGCCGATTGGAGCCAGAGTGATACGGATATTTCATCCGATACCTGTCCTGCAAGTCTGGAGGCCTGCGGGTTTCAGTCCGTCTGTTTTGTGCACACCAACACAAAGCGAGAATTACCCTGCTGAGCCGCTCTCTGCTTTAGAGATAACTGATGAAGAACCCCTCCGCGAAACAGAAGCAACCTGTGAGACGCCCCATACAAGAGGAAAGTCACACGAACTTGCAGAGGCCGTTGAGGCTGCCATTAAAAATCAGAGGCAGGAAAGAGCGAAGGTCCGGGATATATACAATCACGTAAGAATTCACAAACCTCAACTCATGGGAAAGTACAGCTCACAGGACATTAGTGAAACGCCGCAGCAACTTCTGCGTAAACGAGTCGTGGGTGTTTTATGCAAAAACAAAAAGTTTGGAAAAACCAAAAAAGATCCACGTAAGCACTTCTGGCGGGTTCTTGAACCCCATGAGCAAACTCGAAAAAGAACTGGCCCCAAAGCAAGCTTCAACGCCTTTCTAGACAAATGAAAAGGGGCAACGTCATTTAGCTCTGATCAATGACACTGACTCTATTCAACACGCCATGCATCCGGTTGAAGATGCGCCTCATCCCTGCCGGTGTTCAAGGCGATACCCCTGTCTCAAAAAACCACATCCCACAGAAAGACAAAAACACGTATTATTGACCACAAAGCCATCGGTTTTTGAAGGGCTTTTAAAGCCGGCCCCTTTAAGAGCCCACCATATACGTCAGATAGAGCGCCCTGAATAATGACTGTACAGGTTCCAAACACTCTAAGAATTGCGACTCGTAAAAGTGCCCTGGCACTGTGGCAGGCAGAGCATGTCAAAACCCGCCTGGAAGAACTTCATCCCGGTCTGACTGTAGAGCTGGTCACCATGGTCAGTCGTGGCGACAAGCTGCTGGACTCACCTCTGGCAAAAATCGGCGGCAAAGGCCTGTTCGTGAAAGAACTGGAACATGCACTGTTGGAAGATCGCGCAGATATTGCCGTGCACTCCATGAAAGATGTGCCCATGCACTTCCCTGCAGGTCTGGGGCTGTCGGTTATCTGTGAACGTGAAGACCCTCGTGACGCATTTGTCTCCAACACCTATGACTCTTTGGATGACCTTCCACAGGGTGCTGTTGTGGGTACTTCCAGCCTGCGTCGCCAATGCCAGATTCTGGCGCGTCGTCCAGATCTGACCATTAACTTTCTGCGCGGCAATGTGAATACTCGCCTGGCCAAGCTGGATGCCGGTGAATATGACGCCATTATTCTTGCGGCTGCTGGCCTGATTCGTCTGGAATTCAGGGACCGTATTCGTCACTACCTTGAAACGGAAGTCTGCCTGCCAGCCGGTGGTCAGGGTGCTGTGGGTATTGAGTGTCGTGTGGATGATCAGGCGATCATTGATCTGATCAAGCCTCTGCACCATGAAGTCACTGCCATATGTGTTCTGGCAGAACGGGCTATGAACCGCGCTCTTAATGGTGGTTGTCAGGTACCTATTGCCAGCTTTGCAGAATTGCATGAAGGGCAGGATGGTGAACAACTGACTCTGCGCGGTCTTGTGGGTCAGCCAGATGCCAGCCAGATTATTACTACAGAGCAGATTGTTTCTGCGTCTGATTTTGAAAAAGCGGGTCTGGATGCAGCAACTCATCTGCAGGAGCAGGGTGCCGATGAGATTCTGGCCGCACTGCCGCATTCTGTTGCCGCTAATGCTGACACACCAGAATAATCGTGTCTGATGCGATAAACCTCAAAGGGCTGCGGGTGCTGGTCACTCGCCCCCAGCCTCAGGGAGAACGACTCTCTGCCAACCTTCAGGCATTGGGCGCTGAATCCTTTTGCCTGCCTATGGTTGAGATTCAACCATTGGATATCAGCCACCTTCCGATTCTTAAGGAAGAGGGATCTTTCAACAAAATTGTTGCGATCAGCATTCCTGCCGCTGAACTGGCACTCAAGCAGCTTCCGCCTTCACTCTTTGGCGGCGAGTGGTTTACCCCTGGCAATGGCACTGCGAAAGCCCTTTCTGCTCAAGGGATACAGGCTCACTTTCCCGACTCAGAATTTACCAGCGAAGCTATGCTTGCCCTGCCTCAGTTGCAGTCTGTCGACAATGAGCAGATTCTGTTACTGAAAGGTGAAGGTGGCCGCACCATGCTGGCAGATACATTAACCAGCCGCGGTGCTCAGGTGTCCAGCCTTGAGCTATACCGCCGGGCATGCCCGGAGTATCCCGCCGGAACACTGGATCTGCAGCTAAACAATCGGCAGATTAATGCAGTAGTAGCCACCAGCAGCCAAATCGTGAGCCATTTGTTACAGTTGAGTGATACTGTCAGGACGATACCCTGCATAGTGCCCAGCGAACGTATAGCGAATGAAGCCAGAGACAGGGGTTTGAGCCGAGTTGTAGTGAGCCAAAGCGCCGGTGATCAGGATATTGCCGACAGCCTGCTACAGCTTTTATGATGATAACGAACAGGAACATGAGTGAGCCCGGGTGAGCGATAAGACACCAGAACAGACTTCTCCTGCACCAGCAGTCCAAAAGCCGGATAGCCCAGTGACAACCAATGAGGCTGCCGATAATACTGCCAACAAGAAAGGCGCTGAGAAGAAAGAAACTCCTGCCCCAAAGGTGAAAAAACGCCCGGCATCCCGTCGGCCTGTCAGCAAATTAGCTGTTCTGGCGCTGTTTATATCTCTGCTCACTCTTGGAGCGCTTGCCGTAACCGGGCTGTATACCTGGAACACTTTGGTTCCAGCCGCCAGCCAGACAATTGAATCCGCAGACACTGTTGCCGGCCACAACTGGGTGACCAACCAAATCAATCTGAATAACCAGGCCGTTGAATCCACCCTCAATAAAACCATCTCGACTGTTGAAACGCGAACCAATGAAGTGACGGAACAATCAGATCGACTGGTGTCCCGGATTGATAATCTCGATCGCCGCCTGATTCGCCTGCAGGGAGCAGACCGTAACGACTGGAAACTGGCTGAAGCCGAGTACCTGATGCGCCTCGCCAACCAGCGCCTGCTTACCATGCACGACCTGAAGAGCGCCAAAACCCTGCTCACTCAAGCCGATATGCTGCTGGTAGCAGTGGATGAATATGGTCTGTTCAATGTGCGTCAGGCGCTTGCTGAAGATCTGGCCGCACTGCGTGCAACTCCTCAAATTGATATTAATGGTGCCTGGATAACCCTTAATGCTCTGGCTAACCGCGTGGATCGCCTGCCTGTTCTGGCACCGACAACCTCATTAAAAAACACTCCAAAGGATTCTGCTGTAACCACAGAAGAGCCTGACACTATTAATGAAGTAGCTAATGAGCAAGCAGAATCAGACAGTGCGACATGGGACGAAAACCTGAAGTCGTCGCTGGCAATGCTGACTGACGAGATTGTCGATGGTGCTGAAACCATTCAGGAAACTTTTGCCCGCCAGTTCCGCATTCGTAAAATCGGCCATGATCAGGTTCCGGCACTACTGCCTGCAAAACAGGAAGTGTATCTGCGCCAGAACCTTCGCCTGATGCTGGAACAGGCCCAGGTGGCACTGCTGCAGGGTCGCACTCAGGTCTTCCATGACAGTGTTGTAAAAACACAGAAGTGGCTAAAAACCTGGTTCATTAATGACAGCGCGGAAATGAAAGCGATACAGGCATCTCTAGCCAAACTTGCGGTTGCCCCTGCTGAACAGCCAATACCTGAAATTAATCGTTCATTAACGTCTTTGAAGGCTTATATCGAAAACAAGGTTGAACAACATCTTCCTGTTCAGCCTGTGAAAAAAGAAGCAAAAGGAAATAAGACAAAGAACCCCAACAAGACGAATGGTGAGGTGCAACTCTAATGCGCCTGATTCTTAAATCACTGTTCTTCCTGCTGTTAATAGTCGCCTGTTATTTCCTTGTTCACTTTATGTTTATGGACAGCGGCTATGTCCTGGTGGCCTACAACGGTTACACCATGGAAAGTAGTCTGTGGGCAGCTGTCGTCGGGCTGATACTGCTGGCAGGCGTGATCAAATGCGTACTGTTTCTGCTGAAAGTTCTAACCGGCAGCGCAAATATTGTTCTGCCCATGACCTACAAGGCCAGACGTCGACGGGCGCAGCACCTGTCTAACCTGGGGTTGATTCAGTTTGCTAACGGCAACTGGAAGAATGCCCAAAAGCTTTTGTCTCGCTCTGGTGATGCAGGCTCTCTACCTCTGCTGAATTACCTTGTCGCCGCTCGTGCTGCCAGCGCCAATAACGATATGGATGCTTACAAAGACTACCTGCGCAAAGCTGATCAGACTGCTCCTGCCGCCTATATGGCGATAGGCATTACTCAGGCAGACATCCAGATGTCCCACAAGCAGTATGAGCAGGCGCTGGCCACCTTAAAGTCGTTAAGAAAAAAGTCTCCCAAGCACGCCTATGTGCTTAAGCTTCTGAAACAGACTTACGAACAGTTAGCCGACTGGCAGGCTCTGGCAGCTCTTCTGCCTGACCTGTACAAACGAAAGGTGTTCCCCAGTGATTCGCTCAAAGCATTGGAAAAAACTGTTTACAACGAACTGTTTGAGCAGGCATGGAACAAAGGACGGAACCTTTCTGGCAATAAGCGAACAGAGCCTGCAGATAACATTTGGCAGTCCCTGAGCAAAGCACAGCATCGCAATGAAGACCTGATTGTCAGCTATGCCCGCTGCCTGTTCCGTTTACACGCAGAAAAAGAGACCGAAACCTTTATTCGTCGTCAGCTCCCCGCCCACTACAGCCCCCGACTGATCAATATCTACGGCCGACTGGTTGGAGATGATAAAAATCATCAACTGCTGACTGCGGAAAACCTGCTGACCTCCCGCCCCAATGACCCGGAACTCATGCTGGCACTGGGCCGCATCTGCGCCCGCAATCAGCTGTGGGGGAAATCCAGAGAGTATCTGGAAACCAGCCTGAAGCTTAATCATAGTGTCGAGGGATATACTGAACTGGGCCAGCTACTTGCTCATCTTGGGGAACACAAACTCAGTACCGGTTACTTCCAGAAGGGTCTGGCTATGGCGGCAGAACGTTCCTGACATGTATAGCGCCCAGAAGCCTGACCGAAATAAACAACGCAATAACAATTTAAGAAATTAATGATGAATACACGGTTTTATCTCGCACTGGCAGCCCTGTCAGGGTTTCTTGTTGTCGCCATGGGCGCGTTCGGAGCACACGCTCTGAAAGACCTGTTCAGTGAATATCAGCACAGCATCTGGAACAAAGCTGTGCTTTATCAGATGTTTCATTCGGTTGCTTTGTTCGGCACTGTTATTCTCGGCCTGCAACTCTCTGATGAAGCAGCCCAGCGCCTGCTGAGAAATACCGCCCGTATGTTTACTGCAGGTATTGTGCTCTTCTCTGGAAGCCTTTATCTGCTGGCTCTGACAGGTGTGGGTAAGCTGGGTATGGTGACGCCTGTTGGCGGAATAGCTTTTCTCATTGGATGGCTTACACTTCTTCGACTGGCTCTAAAGGCCAAGCCTTTTAAAGCAAGCCTCTGAAAGCAAACCTCTTAAACACATTCCCCGGTAGCCTGCATCTTTGTGGGCTCGTATAATGCGCGCCCTGCTTCGACAGGCAGACCCACAACCGCGATGCAACTTTCAGACACCATGACCGATACCGAAACAGTTAAATCCAGCGACAACCCACAACATCGCAAGATCAAAAGTTTTGTTCTGCGTGCAGGCCGAATGACCACAGGTCAGCAAAAAGGTTGGGATGTGATCTTCCCCCGTCAGGGGCTGAAACTGGAAGATGGCCGCCTGGAGCTTAATGCATCCTTTGGCCGCAAAGCGCCTCTGGTTGTTGAAATCGGCTTTGGCATGGGCCTCTCCCTGGTGGAGATGGCAGGCAATGAGCCAGATAAAAACTTTATCGGCATTGAAGTGCATCGCCCGGGCGTTGGCAGTTTGATGAACGAAGCTGACAAAGCTGGTCTGACCAACCTTCGCGCTTACTGTGACGATGCCATCGAAGTGCTGAGCCGCTGTATTCCTGATAACAGCATTGACCGCCTTCAAATCTACTTCCCTGACCCCTGGCACAAGAAGCGTCACAACAAGCGTCGTCTGGTTCAACCTGAGTTTGTTGCGTCACTGCTGCCCAAAATGAAGCAGGGCGGTATTCTGCATCTGGCCACAGACTGGGAAAACTACGCTGAACAAATGATGGAAGTGATGACGGCTGCAGATGGCTGGCGTAACACGATGGGTTACGACAGCGATACAGGAAAATGCTGTGAAGAGTATGCACCTCGTCCAGACTATCGCCCAATCACCAAATTTGAGAAGCGTGGCGAACGTCTCGGTCACGGCGTCTGGGATATGCTGTTTAAAAAGCTCTAACAGTATAAAGTTAAATATTATTGTTTTTAAATACCCGGCTCGCCGGGTATTTCTGTTTTTGAGGCACAGGTTTCAAGTGTAGTTTTCCAAGCACATAAAAACGCTACTGAAACAGTACGGAAATCAGAAAGGAGGAAATTTGAAAGAAGGCAATCAGGATGCGCAGAAAAAAATGCCTGGCACCAAAACAGAGGGGGGAAGAGTGGCACCAGGCTATTATTACAACCATAAATCAGGGAATAATGAAAAAGCCTGGCCATCATAACCCTCTTTGAGATTCTCGGAATTCGTACATACCCCCGACAAGAAACACCAATTACCTAAACCAAATAAAGACAAACACAGAGCATGTGTGTGAAATCCGTAACAATCACAACCAAACATAATAAAGCCTTAATGAAAGCCTCTTGCACTTGCGTTTAACGTAAGTCTTTGTTCGGATAAAATACAATCCAATTCTGCGATTCAACCACAGGCTCTTTTCAACATGCTGCGAACAGGCGTATTCGGCTCAGCCTTTAATCCCCCGACTCTTGGGCACCTTGATGTGCTCAGACAGGCAGCCGAACAGTTTGACCGGGTGTTACTGGTCCCCAGTGCAGCTCACGCTTTCAGCAAGCAGAGCCTGTCTCTCGATATTCGTGAACAACTGCTGGAAGCTTTCTGCCGTGATGCGCAGGCTCTTGACTTGAACTGTGAAGTGGCTGTTTCCATGATCGAAAGAGATCTTCTGGAACAGAACCCGGAACAGCCTGTGTACACATGGACACTGCTCGACACTCTGAGTCTTAACGAACCAGACACCGAATTTACCTTTATTCGCGGACCAGACAATGCCACTCCACAAACCTGGAGCCGTTTCTATCGCCACGCTGATATAGAAGCACGCTGGCTCTTGTTTACAGTAAAAGAAAACAGTCAGGCTCGCAGCTCTCTGGTTCGGGAGACTCTCGAAACCTATGCTGTTCCCAATATGTCCCGGGAGCAAAAAGAGAAGCTGGTGCAGGAACTTATGCCTCTGCTGACACCAAAAGTTCTGACCTATATTCTGGAACACAATCTTTATCAGGAATCTCCATGAGCCGCCCAGAGAAGATGACCTGCATCATTGAGAAAAAGGAACCTCTTTATAAAGGTTTTTTTGAAGCGGCCCGGTTCTATTTTCGCCACTCACTCTTCAACGGTGGAACCTCACCAGTTGTAGCCCGGGAAGCTTTTCTTCGCACCCCAGCTGCAGCCGTTTTGTTATTCGACCCGGAACAACAGAAAGTCATTCTTGTAGAACAATTACGTGTAGGCGCCATGCTGGCGGATGATAACCCCTGGATGCTGGAGGTTGTTGCCGGTATTGCTGAGCCCGATGAAAAACCTGAGGAGGTTGTACTCCGGGAAGCCGTTGAGGAGTCAGGCTGCATTGTCACAAAGTTGATTCCTTTATTCAGCTATTATCCATCCCCCGGTGCCTGTAATGAGGTTATCCATCTGTTCTGTGGTTTGACCGACAGCAAAGGTGTGGGCGGTATACATGGACTGGACTGCGAGAATGAAGATATTCTTGTGCATGTCATTGATCTGGATGACGCTTTGAACATGCTTGATACAGGTCAAATTAATAACGCTACAACAATTATCGCCCTGCAATGGTTGCGCTCAAACCTCAACACGGGGCTACTGGAACGCTGATAATGAATGCTATGGCCCCCTTGAGACCCTACCGCCTGACGCTGGCAGCACTTCTTTTGATTGTGCTGGCAGGTTGCAACTCAACACCTTATAAAAATGGTTTTCCACCTCAGGAACGCTGGGCAGTTCTTCCCATACAGTCTCTGCAATCTGAAGAGCTGGGCATTCAGATTGAAAGAATGATGACTGTGCTTCTGGCCTCCAAAGGCATCGCTCATGTTGAGCTGCCGCCACAGACTGAAGCCAGCAGTAATAATCCTGTTTTAGAAAGTGCTCATCGTCTGCAAAATGCTACGGAATGGGCTTCTCAGCATGGTTATCGTCTGGGTTTAAGCGGCACGGTGTATAACTACGAAACCTTGGACGACAATCGTTTTCTGGTTGCCCTGACCCTCAACCTTGTTGATATCAAATCCGGTGAAGTTCTCTGGACTACTTCCGGGCAAGGTGAAGGCAGACCAGGCGATGACCATCTCGATGTCACTCGCAGGCTGGTTTCAACCCTGTTATCCAGCCTTCCTCTTCAAACAACCGACGGTTCAACAACGTAGCTGTTTTAACTGAATGCCCGGTTTTTCCTAAACTTCTGCCAGAGCAGCTAACCTGAACATTAGGTTTGCCATCATGGTCGAAAATCATGCTCTACGGTCTCAGGGACGATGCCGGACAATTGGTCGCTATCGGGGAGCAGCAGCTCTCCCCTGACTGGCAGCATCTGGATGAAAGTTCAGAATCAATCAGGAAAGAAACTCAGCTCTTTTTACAGAAACAAAAAGGTCTCCAACTCTCTGAATTGGAGAACTCGGATCTGCAGTTTATTAGGGTATTGGATGATGTCATTGAGCTGATGATCGAGAAACAGCTGATTCAGTTTACAGAGCTGCCCCAGCCAGCTCAGGACAAACTGTTAAAGCGCCGCTGGCACAGACAGCAACTACGGGGGGATGACGATACCACCCACCTTATTGACCCTCAGGAAGGGCTAATCTAAAGCGCCCCAGGGCAAATAAGACCCAAGCCCGGCTTCCGCCTGCACAGAGGCAGGCAACTCGACATTCATGCTATCCAGCAACTGCCCGGTACTGTGAAGAATACGGTACCGTGAAAAGATCTCTTCATGCACTGTGTTAATAAAGTCCCGCTGGGACTGAAACATTTCATTCTCGGTATCCAGCAAGTCCAGCAATGAACGCTTCCCAAGTCGGAACTGTTGCTGATAGGCCCGGGCCACTTCACGGCTGGCAGTGATGTGTTCGGTCAGATACTGAACCTGCCCATCAAGGTAGATGTAAGCATCCCAGGCCAAACGCAGGTCTCGAGTTATATTGCGATAATTCAGCTCACGGCTGGCCTTGGCCTCTTCAACCTTCCAGTTCGCTTCCCGCTTACGAGCCTTATCAGCGCCACCGTTATACAGGTTGTATGAGAAGTTAATCATTGCACTCAGGGTGTCTGTGCGGCCATCTGATGAAGGGATATCGGAATGCAGGTGACTCCAGGTCTGGCCAATTTCCAAATCCAGCCTGGGCAAGAAGTTGCTTTTGGTGGCATCGGCCTGAGCGGCATAGGTTTTGATGTCGTAGCTGGCCGCAAGAATAGAAGGATTCTCTTTTCCGGCCATGGCCATAGCTTCATCCAAAGTTGCGGGCAGCAGGGATTTATTGACATCTGGCATCACCAGATTACCAGGCTTTCGGTTCACAATGCTGTAGTACTCACTGCGACTGTTGGAGAGCACATTAATCGCGGTCACAAGATTGGCACTGGCCCGTGCCCGACGGCTGCGAATCTGTTCGAGGTCTGAGGCTCTGGCTAAGCCGCTGTCTGCACGCTGATGAATTTGATCAAAGATTTCATCGTGTACAGCCAGATTCTCTCGGGCAAGCTCAACCTGCTGACCAGAACGAATGACCTTCAGGTAGACCTCAGCCACCTTCAATGCCACGGCTCCGGCCCGGGCTTCCATCATCAATGCACGGGAGCGCACATCCTGACGGGCGCCTTCAACACGATTGCTGGTGCGGAAACCATCAAACAGCATCTGCTGAATAGAGACTGTCGCTTCACCCAGACGGTCGGTCGTCTTGCCATTGCCGCTCCGCACCCGGCTGTTTTTACGCTGCCAGCCAGCTCGACCACTGACACCCAGACGAGGCAGATAGCTGGATTGCTCAATAGCTACGCTCTCTTCTCCAGCACGAAGTCGGCTCAGGCTTATGAGTATTTCCGGATTAGTCTCAATGGTATGGGCGATGGTTTCATGCAGAGTGTCCCCATAAGGAGTGTCCCCATAAAGAGCACCCCCGCAAAAGGCCAGAGACAGAGGCATCGACAGCATGAAACTCAGCAACGCACGTCCGGGTAAAGCACTGGCTGGGGCAAAGTTCATCCCTGAACCCTCTCGGTAAAACTGTACAAGAACCAAATCATCAGGGACAAAGCCCCTCTTAGTTCTATCGACGGTTTCTATAAGAGAGTTTAGGATGCACTGACTATAAAGAGTCAGCGAAGAGGAGAAATACCTCCCGGGCGCGTGCTGTAGCTCCCAGGGCTTGGCCAGCCCTCGGCCCACTCAGACTGCTGTTCAAAGCTGGGAAGTGGCACATATAAGCCGGGATCAGTCACCCGCTGGGGAAAGAGAATGCCATCCAAGTGATCCATTTCATGTTGAACGACACGCGCCATAAAGCCAGTCAGCTCTTTCTCCATTGGCTCACCATGGCGGTTCAAGCCTTTCAGGGTCACGGCTGTTGGGCGCTCGATCCAGCCCCGAAAACCCGGTGCAGACAGACAACCTTCCCATGCCCAGCAGGTCTCTTCACTGAACCAGGTAATCTTCGGGTTCACCCAGCACTCTATAGGGCAAGCAGCCGCATCAGGGTAACGGGGGTTGGCCTTATCCAGACCAAAAGTGAACACTCGCTGGCGCCAGCCAATCTGAGGTGCGGCAATACCAACGCCGGTGAAATGCACCTGGCTGGCCAGAAGGATATCAATATTATGTTGCAGCACCTCGAAATCCAGCTCGTCTTCAGGCACATCGGGGTGTACCTCAAACAGTAAAGGGTCACCAATGAAGTGCATCTTGGGAGAGTCAGGCAGTTTTATCATAGCGGCTCCTTTCCGCTCAAGAATACATCCATTCCCCTAAAAACATCAAAAAACTCAGGACTCTTAACAAGCGCCTCAGGATTTCAAGCGTTCAATACTCCTGTCCGACTACCACTCTATCATTGGTGTCCGGGCTCCTGTCTGGTTGCTGCAAACTGGTAGGCTCCGAGGCTGGATACTGACCACACCACTTTCTACCACCAGTAAGTTTTCTCAATACAGGAAATGCCAAGGGGTGTTTGATTACAGCAAGCGGCAGAAACCTGCCTCATCAACTGCACCAGTACGAACATCCTTAGGCGGTATGTATCCCTTCAGCATATAAGCCCTGAATTCCACAATACGAGCAGGTGTCATACCTGTGTGTTCATACTGCTGAACTAGCACGGTAGGGGGCAAGAGTGGAGTGCCATATTTACGGACGTGATAGATGTAGGGTAACTCAGCCTCACGGAAAGCTTTGAGAGCCTGGTGGTTATTGCTGTAGGCTCCGTCAATATTGAAGTGCCTCTTGATATTATTAAGGCATGTTTGTTGATATTCGGGAAAAGTCCTGATGGGTATTACAGGCCCCGGGGGAAGGTCATATTTAATCAGCAATTCTCGAAGGCGGCTGGTTTCGAGTGCTGAATATTCAGTGGTATAAATAATGGCCATATTTTGATTTTTTAGCTCGGAAATCCTGGCCGCAATTTCCGGAACCTGTCTCTTATCGTCATCGTCTTCTAACAATAAGGTGCTATCTATATCGAAGATGACAGCTTTTGGCTTATGTGTACGGCTGGCCTGAAGGATCAGTGCATCTGACGTCGAGGGGGTGTCGGGATTCTCTGTATCCATAACATTTACGCGTAAGGGGATGAGATCAAACCTGCCAGTGGGGTTACGCCATTCCGGAAATGTGACAGTGATAGGGTCGGTAGATGCAGAGGTGATCTTCGTCAGGGTTTGAGTAAGCTGCCACATTTTTGCATGGAGGTCGTAAAGATGTATTGACGCATTATAACTCCTGCTTTTATATCCCTTGGGGTAAACACGATCAGGGTGCCAGCAACAATGGACTTTCAGAGATGCAGATTTTCCAGATGTAACACAATCCTCGATTTGTAAATAATAAGGTGGTCGTGTTTTCTTAACGGACTCATCATCCATCAATGTCCTGGCCATACCTCCCAGAGAGTAAATGCCGGATTGTTTCAATTCATCATAGGCATTGGCTTTCACTACGTTCACAGAAAACAGGTTGAAAACCGTAAGTGTAATGAGAAGCCAGCGGCATGGATTATGGTATCTGTGCATAGCATACTTCATAAATACCTGGCTCAGTTCGCTAAACATCAAGGGCATAGTGTAGATGCTTATTTCCACCCCAATATATGCAAATGGCCCACGGCAAAACATGAGTAGTTTTTAACGGAAATCCGTATGACAAAACCGCAGATTACTCGGTTTTATCTGAGTTCTGCTGGATTCAAGCAATAAGTGCATAAGCCCTTTATTGTGCAGAGGGGATGAGTATATTCCCCACCTGGTTGGAGTTGTGTAGTTCTCATCCCGTGATAGCTTGCAACATCTGGAGGTTCTGGCATCGGGATTTTATTGGTTTCAACAGGCGAGCGATACATCAACAATACTCAGCAGTCAGGGGCCGTGTATTAAGTGGGGCCATCCTGCAAAGCTTTATAATTCGGTATGTTCCTCATGCTTGTCATGCTTGATGGTTACCCTTAACCTGCAATTCTGTAGCTGCGTTTTTGTTTTTGAATTAATCCGGACTCCGCAGTAAATGTGGTTAGTGTCCTCGCTCTCAATCCAGAAGCGGGAGGCATCCGGGACAATCCTGATAATAGTTTTTGGCGAGTTTGCTTTTATGGATGTATCGAGGGTTATAAGAGTTTGGTCGAACGTATAGTAGCAGCCAATGTGTTTTATTTTGTTTGACCAATGGTTAACGACGGCAGAGAAGAAGCTGACGTGATTAAACAAAGAGATCACTGCCTCTTCGTAGAACTGGGGGTCGGACTTATTTTCCAGGTTTTTTATATGCGTCTTAAGACGGTCAGGAAGCTGTATGGAAAAGATCAGATCCTCTTCTCGGTGATATGTTTGATTTAGTAACAGGCTGTAGGCAATGCTGGTTGGGCTGGGGCAGTCCAGAATGGTGGTTTTAATGTTAGTGGGAGCACTTAAAGCCTGCCCGCAGATCATCATTAGCCAGCCTGTTAGAAGGATGGGTAAAGCAGAGTTCACGCAATAAGTGCATAAGACTGATTTTGATGTTCCCTGCATGATCTGCCCGCCGCCTTAAAATAAGTGAAATTGCCTTTAGCCAATATCTCCGACTGCAGGGAAGGTGGTTTGACTCAGGGAATGTCAGTCATACTGTCAGGCTTGCTGCTGTGCTGGCTGGGTTCCTTATAATCCTGAACCTTTGCGGGCGGCTGCAGCCCTTATCCCGAATTACAGGCATTAAACCCACGGGCACCCCGCATCTGGGGAACTGCGTCGATACTATTCTCGTCCGGCCATTGAAGAGAGCCGCAGAGAGGACATTGATTCCTACTACTTCCTGAAAGAAGCGCTGATACTTGATCGGTGTAATTGGCTTATGGGGCGATTAAGAGAGCAGGTTGCCGTTATCAGTCAGCTGATTGGTTAACTGGGCGACATCTGTGGTGCCGAACGCTGTGGATAAGTCCACATTATCGAGCACGATGTTCTGCACAACCGGTCCACCAGCTGATGTGCTTACACCGATGGTAGTGTCACCGTTGTCAAAGCTGAACGAGAGGAACTCATCCAGAGAGTCTGAGGCGTTATCAGGGAGAAGATCCCTCAGGTCCAGCACATCACCAAACTGACTGGCAGCAAAATCTGTGATGGTATCTGTTGCAGGTGTGCCTCCCGTTCCAGCATCTGCGGCCTGCCAGACAAAGAAGTCACTGCCAGCACCACCTGTCATAGTGTCATTACCGGCACCACCGATGATCTCGTCGATTTCACTTCCACTTGTTGATGAACCTGTAATGGCATCGTTACCGCTGGTTCCTGTTTCGGTGTTATCTATTGCAGCCAGAGATAATGACACCGCTGATGTCGACTCCCAACTGGTGGTTGCAGAACCATTGCTGTCGTATTCGGTAACAGTGGCGCTGATGGAGATCATCTGCCCATTAGCCTGAGTGGTATTGATGGAAGCGAGAGTTAAACCCAGTTCAACAGCATCAAAGCTTGTCAGTCCTGCATTGGTTCCGGGTGTGGCAGTCCAGGTCATTGTGGTGTCCTGATAGGTGTTGCCGGAAATTGTGCCACTGTTTCTCAGTACATCCGGAATATTAAGTGACGACTCTGACATACCGTCAAAACGAAGTGAGGTAATCCGCTCAGAATCATTCTGGGTAGTTACGGTAAAGTCCACAGGAATTTGAGTACTGGTCGCGTCCACACTATCCATAACCAGCACATCAGAAAACAAAGCATGGTCAGCCGTACTGACTTCATCGGCTCCATTAATAAACACCGTCAGAATACTTTGTGCAGTGTTGTTAGAAGCATCATTGACTGTGTACACAAATCGTTCATTGGCAGTCTCACCCGAAGCCAGGTTATTCGTTGCAGCAAGGGTGTTATCGAGTGTGTAAAGGTAGGAACCATCTGTTTGAATAGTGACAGAGCCAAACATTCCCTGCACTGTTGCACCACTTTGACCTACGGCTGTTGAGGTACCGTCTGGAAGGGCTATCGCAGTCACTGCGATCGCACCAGTATCATTGGTCATCACATTGCCTGCCATAACACTACCCTGACCAGCGGCATCCTCGGCTTCGACCATACCGGCGATATCTTTCCGCTCACTGATCAACCCTGTAGTAGTATCAATCGTCACTATGTTCTGAGGTCCTCCCCAGATAACACCAACCAATTCTCCACCCACCGAAGTCATTGCGTGTAGCGAGCCTCCGTTAAACCCGTCAAAAGTATTGGGTAGAGCCGTGGCCGTAAAGCTTGTTTCTGTCGGTTCTATTCTTACGATCTGATAAGTATTGGTGTTGTTGGTATAAATATACGACTGGGTATATAAAGCTCCGTCATGCCAGACAATATCACCCAGGTTGTCTGTGAAATTGGGGATCTGGCCAAGATCTGTCGTCTCTCCGCCATTTTCAGGATCGATGGTATGTATATGGCCTTCCACATCTACCCCATAAATAACACCGTCTGGCGATACCGTTAAACCTCGCAGATCATCTATATAGTGCTCAGCAACATCCGACGCCATCAGTGTTGTTGGATTAACGGTATAAAGGGTTGTGTCATCCGTGACGTAGATTGTGCCATCAGGTGCCATACCTATGGTCTTTGGAGAACCTGTTGTTCCTGATATTTCTCCTAATCGATAGGTAGCACCACTGGCTGTATCAACAACAGAGAGGTGGTAGCTATCACCTTCCCTGTCAATCATATACACGGCAGTAGCAGACAAAGGAGACTCATTAACCGTAATAGAGTCTGCTGCAGCAAAGCCATCCTCAAGAATGTTCACTGTCAGGTTTGCAGTTGAACTGGCTGTACCATCACTCACTGTGTAGGTGAAGGTATCCACCCCGCTATCAGTAAGACCATTATTAGGTGTATAGGAGTAGGTACCATTGGCAGCAATGATCAATGAACCATAGGTTCCGGTTATCGTTGTAGCCCCCGTAGCCGCTACTGCCGTACTCCCCACCTGAGTGACCGTCAGTGTGCCACTGTTTGGTGTACTGTCATTCGCAAGCACTCCCAACGGAGCCACACTGTTCGTTGCAACCAGTTGGTTGGACATCACAGTGAGTGAATCATTTTCAGCCGTTGGCGCAGACTGCGTTGGTGCCGCGGCCTGACCATTGTCAGGTGTTATCGATACCCCTGAATTTGACTGGGAGATCGTTTGAGTCGTTGTCTGTGTACCTGAAACAACTGCTCCGGTTGCTGCATAAGCTGTACTGCTGGTAATAGCAGATGCTGGCAGAAGGCTGAAAGAGCTGCTTGTCAGCACATCAGATTGACTATCAGCCTGAACCTGCCCCTGATAAAACGCAGCGGCAATCACAGGTGCTGCCGAAGAAAATAGCGAGCCAGCTACCAATATGCCCGGCTGGCTGCTCATTGAATCCAGAGAAGAACCAGAAGCAGGCGTATTATCAATCACCCTGGGAGTGCTGCCAAAGGTGGAAGCCAGAAACTCAGAATCCCCACCGGGTTCAGTTAACCCTTCACTATTGTCAGTATTTTCTTTCTGTGTTTCCGTGGAAAGGTTCACTTCTTCTTCCTGCTGCCTGGCCGCAACAGTTTCAGCCTGCTTCTCTTTTGAGGACTCTTTAGAAGACGCTTCAGATGATGCAGCCAATAAACTCGCAAGATTTGAATCAGATGGTTGAAGCTGAAACAGCTCGCTGGAAATGATGGCTTCTTCAGGGGGGATTCTTAGTTGCGTATTGGGAGGAACCGTAATTTCTTCGCCGTTGGGCAACAACAACACCACGCTACCGGCACCCGTCGTGTGAAGCATCTCACCGGGATTCAGACGCTCTCCCTCAGAGAGTTGACGTGTCGTACCATCAACTGACACCGCAAATGCGTGACCAGAAATCTCACCAACAGTGATCATACAGCTACTCCTTTCCCCTCAGAACGGCCAGTAAAAATCTATGGGGTCTTTTCAGATTAGGTACAAACCAGACTGTTTTTATTAGAGAAAGGAGATCAAGAAGAAGGTATATATTCGTTTAAGTTATCAACAATCACAAAGAGCGCTTAGCTATCAGCGCTCTGTCAGGGCGTTGTCGCGGGCTTTCAGCAGCGGTTTCAGGAAGTAGGAGAGTATGGTTTTCCTGCCAGTGACAATATCCACCTGAGCATGCATACCGGGAATGACTTCCAGAGGCTTTTCTTCCGTACCCAAATAATGATTTTTGGTGCGAATACGCACCTGGTAGAAGCTCTCACCTTTCTCATCTGTGATTGTATCAGCACTGATATGGATGACATCTCCTTCCAAACCTCCATAAATTGAAAAGTCATAAGCCGTCAGTTTTACAATGGCTTGGTCACCCACACTCAGGAAGGCAACATCCTTTGGATGGATTCTCGCCTCGACCAGCAGCGCCTCTTCAACCGGTACGATCTCAATCAGGTCCATGCCAGGCTGAACCACTCCGCCAACAGTCGTCACATAGATCTTCTTAACAATACCGGAAAGAGGGGCTCGAACTTCCCTTCGGGCAACCTGATCTTTAAGGGATTTACGGGACTCATTCAACTGAGCCAGTTCTACTTCCTGATTCCGCAACTCTTCCTGCGCCTCATTACGGAACCTGACCGAGGCTTCCTGCAAGCGCCCTTTCTGCTCCTGCAGGGTTGACTGCAGACGTGGCAAGGTCAGCTCGGCTTCATTCAGTTCAGCCAGCAGATCATTCACCCGCTGTTCCAGTTGAATCATCTCAACTTCAGAGACAACACCTTTCAACGCCAGCGGCCGGGTCATGGACAACTCTTTCATGCCAAGCTCGTAACTACGACGCAAGTGACCCCTCTGGCTTTCCATAGCGCGCAGCTCCTGTTCGCTCTGACGCACCTTTTCCTTGAGGATATTCGTCTCAGATTCCATGGCTGAAAGGCTGCTGTTGTATAGCTTCCGTTCACGTCGTTGAACGTCCGGATAATCCTCAACAGCTTCCGGGAACACCAACTCCCGGTCTTCAGATTGAGCCTGCAGTCGAGCAATAGATGCAACAGCGCTCAGGTATTCGATTTCAGATTCTTTAAGTGTCGAATTGAAACTTGTGTCATCCAGCATCATTAATGGCTGGCCCTGGTCAACCCGATCACCTTCACGAACGAGCAGCTTGTCCAGAATACCGCCTTCAAGGTTCTGCACGACTTGCAGCCGCGATGTGGGAACAACCTTGCCATCGCCCCGGGTAATCTCATCAATCTCGGCCCAGGACGCCCAGACAACAGCCATGGCGATAGCAATAAAACTTAATAAAATTAACATCCGCCCGCCTTTAGGCGACTTCAGCAACATTGCCGCTGAGGCATCTGACATGTATTCCATTTCGACGTTAGAGGCTTTGTAGTTCTTACGACCACCTGCCGGGAATTTCGATACAGGAGCTTTATGGCCTTGAGGGGTCGGTGGACGGGGTTTCTTGCGACCACGTTTCGGATCGAGGGGAACGGTTTTCTTATCGTTCTTTTTATCCGTCATCAGGAAATCCTCAACTTGCCTTCGCGCAGGGCTGCAAACACCTGATCTTTGGGGCCGTCCGCCACAATGCGTCCCTGGTCCATCACCACAAGTCGATCTACCAGATCCAGCATCGAAGCTTTATGTGTGACCAGAAGCAGGGTTTTGCTTGCGCAGTATTGGCGAAGATTGTCACGCAGACGGGTTTCTGTGGTGTTATCCATAGAACTGCAGGGTTCATCGAGAACAATTATCGGAGCATCAGTCAACATCGCTCGTGCCAGAGCAACACTCTGGCGCTGGCCGCCGGAAAGATTACTGCCTCGCTCACCCACCTGCATATCCATACCCGACGGGTGTCGGTCAGCGAACTCTTTCACCCCGGACACTTCTGCCGCCCTTAAAATTGCACTGTCGTCCATATAGCTAACACCCAGGGCTACGTTCTCTTTCAGGGTTCCATACATCAGAGTAGAGTCCTGCAACGCGCAACCTATGTTATGGCGCAGGTCAGAAGGATTGATCTGGCGAATATCAACACCATCAATCCGCACAGCGCCACTCTCAGGTTGATAGAGCCCAAGTATCATTTTCTCAATGGTGGTTTTACCGGAACCAATTCGCCCGATAAAGCCGACCTTCTCGCCGGCCTTAATCTTCAAATTGATATGACTGAGCGCTTTCAACTCCTGACCAGGATAAGAGAACTCCACCTGATCAAACTCAATATCACCTTTCAGTACCGGGCGATGAGCATAGGCTTTGCCCTCAGGACGGTCTGACGGCAGCTTCATAATATCGTTCAGCGCACCAAGAGCGACCTTGCTCTGGTTATAACGTGTGGATAAACCAGCCACCTGCCCCATAGGCGCGAGCGCACGCCCTGCCAGCATGACCGTGGCAATCAGGCCCCCCATGCTTAACTCGCCTTCTGCAATCATATAAACACCACCAATAATCATCGCAATGGTGACGACCTGCTGAATATAGGCGGCAATAGTTCCGGCTGAGGTAGAAAGTAACTTACTGCGAATGCCCCACTTGGCAATATGACCAACATTTTTTTCCCACCGTGACTGCAAATCACTCTCAGCTCTGGCGACCTTCAGACTTTCAATATTGGTCATCACTTCAATAAGCGTTGCGTTCTTTTGTGCAGAAGAGCGCACAGTTTTATCCACATAACGGCGCAGAGGGCCTTGAAGAGCAAACCCGTAAACCGCAATCAATAGCGCACCAATGGCAGGTACAACGGCCAGAGGGCCACCTATAAAGCCAATGACAAGAACAATCAAAATAGTGAATGGCAGGTCAACAAGTGCGGTAATTGTTGAAGAGGTGATAAAGTCACGAATGCTCTCAAACTCCTGAACATTCCGGGAGAAGGAGCCCACCGACTGGGGACGGGATGCCATGGACAACCCCATTATCTTTTCAAAAATACGCGAAGATAAAAGAATATCAGACTTCTTACCTGCAATATCAATGAAATAACTGCGCATCAGTTTAAGCACAGTATCAAAGGTGAACAGTGCGAAAGCACCTATCGCCAAAACCCAAAGTGTCTCAATGGCATTGTTTGGTACAACCCGGTCATAAACATTCATCACAAACAGCGGGCTGACCACAGCAAAAATATTAATCAGGAAGGAAGCCAGCAGAACATCACGATAAATACGCCAGGACTGGGTAATAGTGCCCCAGAACCAGTGCCGTGAGCGCACTTTCAGGGCTTCTGGCGCCCGGTCATCGTATTGGTACTTCTCACGAATAAAGAAGGCGTAGCCTGTGTATTCTCTGGCTAACTGCTGAAGACTGACTTCCCGTGTACCTTCACCAGCTTCGGGCATAATAATGCGGGCAATGGCTTTCTTCTTATCAATACTCACCAGCGTACAGGCTCTGCGTCCTTTAGTGAGCAGAACAACCGGTGTGACTAACGCCGATATTTTCTTAAGGGGGGTTTTTACCAGCCTGGCAGAGAAACCACCACGGGAAGCAGCCCGCACAAACAGCTCTGCAGTCAGCTTGCCATCTTTGAGAGGCAACCCATGTCGCAAGGCATCAGCGCTGCATGGACGGCCATGTATGCGGGTTATTGTAACCAGTGAGTCCAGCAGCGGGTCGAGATGAGTCGAACCATCTCTGGGAATATCCCAATCCATGTTACTTGCCACTCGGCATCGCCTTTTCTTTGGCCAATAGACGGTCAAGCTCCTGGCCGTATAACTTGCTCTCCTTCACATCCACTTCACGATTTTTTTCATACCAGTCATTACTGAGTTCTACATAATCCGTACCAAGCACAACCTTATTGTATGCAGCCTCCATTTGCGTTTTAAACAGGCTTACACATGCAGCGCCATAGATAGTAGGCATGTATTCGAGATCGACATTGCTTTCAAGATCGCTCTTGAAAGCGGCACGCTGATCCTTATCTATTGCCTCAAGGGATTTTTCTATTACCTTTCTGGCGCGGTAAGGGTGGTCATTCTGTATTTGTGACAACAGCTCATGCACTATGGACGACGTAGACTTCGTAGGCTGGTAGTAGTTATCTGCCCAGTCCCCGGCCTTTTTTAGTCGGCTCTGCATGTAGGCAACATTTTGAAGGGAACCCACTTCAGTGGGTTCCAGGTTATGATCTTTAGCCAGCACTTTGGCCGCCTGCAGCTCATCTTTAAAGCGGTTAATTGCTTTGGTACCGTGATTTCTATTGGCACGCTCTTCCAGATACTTTTCAATACTCCCACTGAGACTGTCGGTGGTATCGCTCTCTTTCAGTGCATCGGTCAGAAACAGTCGCGCTTCGTAGGATTCCCCTCGTTCAACCATTTTGAAGGCATGTTGAATAACCTTACCCATGGGAATCTTTTGCTTTGAAACCTCCACAGAGGGTTCAGAGCTCAGTGCAGCTTTCGCCGCCTGCTCCCCCCTGAGCTTATGTTCGAGATTATGAACAGCATCTGTAGCCCGCAGGTGTGCGGCTGCTCTTTCTTTGAGGGGAATGGCTCTGGGAGTACTGTGATGAGAGCTCTTTAAAACCTTCTCAGGGCTGATGATCTGTACCAACCGATGGGTAAAAGTTCCTGCTCGTTTGCTCGAATCTAACTGGCTAATAACCTTTGCAAGCCCTGACCTTATGGCAGCTATTGCACTCATAGATCACACATCCCTGAAAGTTTCCGACTCCAGTGAATAAATTTAGATCAGGGTTGAAACGGGAGCAGAAAGGGAAGAATGAGCGACATGAAACAGGTAGGCCTGTCACAAGTTCCGGTCAACGTATGAAGGATTGGCGGGTTATCGGCGCTTATTAAACTGGAAGGAATCAAGGAAAAATGCCCGTTTCTTCCTACACTCTACCTTTTGTGATCGCTGTAGCAGGATGGGGTTATGAGTATGCTAAAAGTGTCTGGCATGGTCGCCATTATGTTTACGACAGTGTTTGTCAGCGGCTGTACACATCAGCAGCGGACAGCCAACAATTGGTGGAAGTGTCCCGTCGCCGGTGCTGTGTTAGGTGGTGCGGGGGGCTCGATCAAAAACAGTGAAACGGCGGCCACGGGAGCTTTGGGAGGTGCAATATTAGGTGGGCTTATCTGTGCCATCATGGACAACAAGCCAGATACTGATATTGAATGTCCCATCAAGGTGAAGGGCTGGGATGTAAAAAAAATGGGCTGTCCGAAAGATTCTGATGGTGACGGAGTGCCCGATGTATTTGATAAATGCCCCAACACGCCTCCTGGCACACTTGTCGGCTCCGACGGTTGCCCTGTCGTACGCAAAGTTCAGCTAAAACCGGTTCACTTTGAGTTCAACTCCGATACATTAACTCAAAAAGCCGAAGCCACCTTAATAGAAGAAGCTGTCTACCTGAAACGTTACCCAACAGCTTCGATTCACCTTACAGGGTATACCGATAGCACCGGCCCTGATGAATATAACCTCAAATTGTCGGAGCGCAGGGCGTCGGCAGCCAAGGCATTCCTTATTGATCAGGGTGTAAATCCATCGAAAATAATCGTCCACGGCGAGGGTAAAAAGAATCCAGTGGATACTAATGCTACCCGTGAAGGGCGAAAGGAAAATCGTCGTGTCGAAACAGAAATCCAACCCAGTGATGATAAGCCCTGATTACCGGGGTCTCTAAACAAGGTCTTATGACCGCCCTGTGCTGGAGACGCAGGGCGGATTGTCCTGACATGTCATAAAGCCTTGGCCAGCTCTACGCTATAAGCCATTGCGACAAAGGCGGAGAAACCGCCTTGTCGCTGTCTTTGTACAAAAAGTTTAGTTTTCTACAGACTTGTTCTCGAAAACTTCCGCCTTCATACGTTTCAGGCCGATGTGACGCACATCGGTCCCCTTCACGAGGTAGATAACATATTCGGCGATATTGCGGGCATGATCACCAATACGTTCCAAAGAACGCAGAACCCACATAATATTCAGAACCCGCGTGATAGAGCGTGGGTCTTCCATCATATAAGTCACCAGCTCACGCATAGCGGAACGGTATTCACGGTCAACTACCTTGTCTTCCTGAGCCACCGCAAGCGCCATATCAGCATCAAAGCGAGCAAAAGCATTCAGAGACTCCTGAACCATCCGGCGCACGTGAGAGCCAATATGGCGAACTTCGATATAGCCGTGAGGCGCTTCACC
Organism: Sansalvadorimonas sp.; assembly: GCA_965221135.1. Classification (GTDB taxonomy): domain Bacteria; phylum Pseudomonadota; class Gammaproteobacteria; order Pseudomonadales; family Endozoicomonadaceae; genus Sansalvadorimonas. The sequence continues at coordinate 17,742 of CBDCRZ010000100.1, read as the reverse complement.
GTGCTCGGCCAGCTCCATGGAGAAACGGGCAATTTTGGCGGCTTCATCACCAATGCGCTCCAGGTCAGTGGAGGCTTTGGTGCAGGCAATCACCAGACGCAGGTCGGAAGCTGCTGGCTGACGACGTGCCAGTATCCGGGCTGCTTCTTCGTCAATGGAGACTTCCATGAAGTTCACATCGTCGTCCTTGGCTCGCACGCTCAGAGCCAAATCGCTGTCTGCTTCAATCAGAGACTCAATGGCGTCGGTAACCTGCTTCTCAACCGCACCACCCATAGCCAGCAACTGGCTACGCAACTCTTCCAGTTCTGTATTGAACTGTTGGGAAATGTGCTGATTAAGGTCAGAATTCATATCAACTGGCATGTTGGATTCCTTCTTAGCCATAACGGCCAGTAATGTAATCCTCAGTCTTCTTCTGGCTGGGATTAGTGAAAATGGTGTCGGTATCGCCAAACTCAATCAACTGCCCCATATACATGAAGGCGGTGTAGTCAGAAACACGGGCCGCCTGTTGCATGTTGTGAGTTACGATGACGATAGTGAACCGATCCTTCAGTTCATTAATCAGTTCTTCAATCTTGAGCGTGGAAATCGGGTCAAGGGCGGAGGCTGGTTCATCAAGCAGCAGAACTTCAGGCTTAACCGCGATAGTACGGGCAATAACCAGACGCTGCTGCTGGCCACCGGACAACCCGAGTGCGCTGTCGTGCAGACGATCTTTCACTTCGTCCCAGAGTGCTGCACCTTTAAGAGCCCACTCGACAGTCTCATCGAGAACACGCTTCTTATTGATGCCCTGAATACGCAGGCCGTAGGCTACGTTTTCATAAATGCTTTTCGGGAAGGGGTTTGGCTTCTGGAACACCATGCCGATACGACGACGCAGGTCAGACACCTCAACACCCTTGTGGTAGATGTCCTGATCGTCCTGACGTACCACACCTTCAATGCGGCAGGATTCAACCAGGTCATTCATACGGTTCAGGCTGCGCAGCAGAGTTGACTTACCGCAACCCGATGGGCCGATAAACGCAGTTACGCGCTTCTCAGGAATCTTCAGATCAATACCAAACAGTGCCTGCTTTTCTCCGTAGTAGAGATTCAGGTTCTGAATATCAAAGCAGGTTTCTTCCTGCTCCAGAGAGAGCTTGGCTCGGCCACGACCTAGCTGGTCCATGCTGATGCTGTGGGCGCGTGACTCTGTTTCGCTTTCGCTTGTGGTCATATCGGCCTGCCTGGTTTCCTGGTCCTGCACTGGGGACAATGTTGCTTCTTTTGGGGCTGCGGCCACTGCTTCACTCATGGTTCGCCTTCCTTTAATTGATTCTGTGGGGATGGACATCTGTTGTCCATCCCTCGGTATAATTTTTTCAGCGTCTCGGATTAAACTTCCAGAGACTTATACTTTTCACGCAGATGGTTACGGATGGCGACTGCTGAAAGGTTCAGCACCGCAATCACCACAACCAGCAGCAGGGCTGTGGCGTATACCAGAGGACGTGCAGCCTCAACGTTCGGACTCTGGAAGCCCACATCATAAATGTGGAAGCCCAGGTGCATAAATTTCTGATCCAGGTGCAGGAACGGATAGTTACCGTCCAGCGGAAGGCTTGGAGCCAGCTTCACAACACCAACCAGCATCAGCGGTGCTACTTCACCTGCGGCACGGGCTACGGCCAGAATCAGGCCGGTCATCATTGCCGGGCTGGCCATTGGCAGTACCACACGCCAGAGAGTCTCAGCCTTGGTCGCACCAAGTGCCAGGCTACCTTCACGCACAGAACTTGGGATACGTGACAGACCTTCTTCCGTTGCAACAATTACAACCGGCAGGGTCAGCAGAGCCAGAGTGATAGAGGCCCACAGCAGACCAGGCGTACCAAAGGTCGGAGAAGGCAGAGCTTCCGGGAACAGGGCCGCATCCATATGGCTACCCAGGAAGTAAACAAAGAAGCCCAGACCGAACACGCCATATACGATGGAAGGAACACCCGCGAGGTTGTTCACAGCGATACGAATAATCCGGGTCACAGTACCCTGGCTGGCGTATTCACGCAGATACACGGCTGCGATAACACCAAAGGGCGTTACGATCACAGACATGATCAGAACCATCATCACCGTACCGAAAATAGCCGGAAAGATACCGCCTTCGGTGTTGGCTTCACGAGGGTCATCAGCAACAAATTCCCAGATTTTACTGCCGTAGAAACCAACCTTGCCCAGAGTACCCATGGCGTTAGGCTGATAAGCACGAACGATCTTGGAAACATTAATTTCTACCTGCTTACCATCAACGGTTTCTGCAAGAACAGAATCACGGGTAAAGGCAACGTAGAGTTCACCCAGTTGCTGCTCAAGAACCTTGTATTCAGCTTCCAGTTGAGCACGGTCACTGGCGATATCAGCCAGAGCCTGAGGTGTAGCTTTATCACGCAGTTCCAGACCACGCTGCTTCAGACGCAGGCGTTCCATCTTGTTGTTGATCGTACCTATGTCGCCTTTTTCAATCTGATAAATATCATCATGAATGGCCAGGGCACGATCCATACTTGCGTTCAGTGCTTCCCAGGACTCAGTACCAGTAGCGGTAACCTTACCCTGCTCACGAACCTCCTTCAGGAAGCCGTAGAAGTTACCCCACTCACGACGCTCCAGAGCAATCGCATCTTCCGGGTAGTCGACATTCTTTAGCCATGGTTTAACCACCCAGGCGAAGTCGCTGCCAGACACATCGCGGTTACCAACTTTCAGCAGATCACGAGTCACCAGTTCCTCTTCTTCGTTCAGGCCAGTCATGCCTGCATCCAGAAGACGCTGGGTTGGTATTTCTTCAGAGTCAGCAAGCTGACCCATCACCTGGTACTGGGTCTGACCCGGTACTGCATAGTCCGCCACCATAATGGAGGAAGGCCAGAAGTGACCAAGGCCACGTGCCGCAATCAGCGAGAGCAGTCCAATGACCATAACCAGGCTAATGGCTACAGCACCAGCGTTCATCCATACCCACGGAGAACCGCTTTTGAACCAGCTTTTGACAGTTATTTTCATATCATTCTACCGTCGTTCATTCTTTCCGTAGGTTAAAGGGAGCTGTACTTCTGGCGCAGACGGTGTCTTACCAGTTCGGCCATGGTGTTCACCACAAAGGTGAAGATAAACAGCACCAGTGCAGCCAGGAACAGAATACGGTAGTGAGAGCTACCAACTTCCGATTCAGGCATTTCTACGGCGATGTTTGCTGCGAGGGTACGCATACCTTCAAATATATTGGCATCCATAATCGGTGTATTACCGGTGGCCATCAGCACGATCATGGTTTCACCCACAGCCCGACCCATACCGATCATCACGGCGGAGAAGATACCGGGGCTGGCAGTCAGCAGAACCACTTTGGTCAGTGTCTGCCAAGGGGTTGCGCCCAGAGCCAGTGAGCCGTAGCTCAAATGCTTGGGCACACTGAAGATGGCATCTTCAGCAATAGAGAAAATGGTGGGGATAACTGCGAAGCCCATGGCCAGACCAACTACCAGAGCATTACGCTGGTCGTAACTGACGCCCACGTCCTGAGTAATCCAGGTGCGCATATCACCGCCGAAGAACAGAGTTTCCAGCGAGCCACTCATAGCCAGGCACAACCAGCCAATAGCCAGAACAACAGGAACCAGAAGGGCTGCATGGTAACCATCAGGAACACGACTACGTATTTCAAGCGGCAGACGATCCCAGAAGAAGGCAAATACCAGAACACCAACAGGCAACAGCACAAGAAGGCTGAATATCGCCGGTAAGTTGTTCTCTATAAACGGCGCCAGCCAGAGACCAGCCAGGAAACCCAGGATTACCGTTGGCAGAGCTTCCATCAGTTCGATGATCGGCTTCACCTTACGACGCATACCCGCTGACATAAAATAAGCGGTGTAGATAGCACCACAAATTGCCAGAGGTGCCGCCAGCAGCATCGCGTAGAACGCAGCTTTCAGCGTACCAAAGGCCAGAGGCATCAGGCTCAGCTTGGGTTCAAAGTCATTATTGGAAGCAGACGACTGCCAGATATATTCAGGCTCATCGTAAGACTCATACCAGACCTCTTCCCACAGAGCGCTCCAGGATACTTCCGGATGTTCGTTTTCAACAGACCAGTAAGTGACGTTATTGCCAGTGCCCAGCAGCAGAGCATCGGCACGAGGGGCGAGCCCTGCGAAATCAACAGCACGATCAGAAACATCAATTGAGAAAACTTTACGGCTGGCTGTCGTGTTGTAGAGACCAAGCACACCGTCAGCATCCAGAGCCAGGAAGCCCTTACGACGATGTTCAGGAATGATCCGGGTAATTGCAGCCGTACCCTGCTGGAAGCTTCTCACCCTGGACAGCACAGGCACACCAGCATCGTTGCGAGCCATAAACCATTGGCTGACCTGTCCGGTGCTATCACCGGCCAGAAGGGAGATGCCACCGAGCAGCAGTTCAAGATCAGTGACCTCAGCTGCACCGTCAGTCAATTGAATGATGTCGTGGGTAACTGGCTGCCCGGCACGAACATCCACCTGCTCCAGCGTATCTTTGCCAGACAGGGCGTAGAGCCAGTGCATATCTGGTTCAATCAAAACCCGACGTACGTCAGACTTTGCCATAGGCATAGTGACGTCTTCACGTTCAAGGGTCAGCTCTTCCGTCAGGAAGTCTTCTTCCTTGGTGAAGCGCGCCATAAACAGCTGCTTGCCATGGGAACCGGCAACAATCAGCTTCTCTTCAGCATCACGAACAGCGATTTGATCCAGTGCGACACCATCAGCAAGAACGATGGCTTCTTTACCATAGGGATAAACCAGAGAAGGGGTAATGACACGCTTGTCGTTAGGCCAGGAAGTCTTGTATTCATGTTTGAAGATGATGGCAGAACCATCAGACAAGCCAGCTACCAGCAAGTCTTCACCAGGTGCCATTGGGGAAACAGCTGTCACTGTTACACCCGCTGGAACAGGCAGTTGAGCCGCCAGACGCGTGCTGCCATTCACAGCATCAAAGAACAGCGCCTGACCTGTCGTGCTGACTCGCAGGCCAATCTCTGCCTGCTCTTCCATCCCTACATAGAGTGCGGGAACAGTGCCCGACGCTGGAAGTGCATAAGTGTGCTCTGCATCCACCTCAGCGGATTGAAACAGAGGCACAACTTCATAAAGCAGATAGAAGAAGATAAGGAGTATCGCAGCAATAACACCCAGCCCGCCGGTAGCAATACCATAACGGGCTGTACGATCTTTCAGCTTGCGAATATTGCGATATCGCAAAAGGGCCGGTGTGTTGAAATCCAACTCCGGGGCCGATTGCACATTTTGCTGGCTCATGACTTTTTATTTGACCGGTTTTTCCCTTAGTATCCCGGCACAATAACTGTCTTATGTGACGATTATATTACAAACCTGTCACACTCTGATGTTATCTCTGCAACAGACATATTACTGTCGTTTTTTACGTCATAGACACGTAGCCAGATAACTCTTCAACTCGCTTGAGCCAGGCTTGAATGGATGGATAACCATTCAGGTCAAAACCACCTTCGTGGGCAACGTGGGTATAACCATAGAGAGCGACATCTGCCGTAGTTGGATTGTCACCTGCCATATAAGGAGTGATTTCCAGCTGTCGCTCCATAAGCCTCAGGGCATTGTTACCACCTTCCTGATGCTGTTCATACTCAGCCTTCCTGTCTTCCGGCATACCAAGGTAAACATTGATATAGCGCGCCACTGCAATATAAGGCTCATGACTGTACTGCTCGAAGAACAGCCATTGTTCACTCTTGGCTCGACTAAACGGATCTTCAGGCAAATATTCAGAACCCGCTGCCAGGTAATTCAAAATGGCATTGGATTCTGACAGACAGCGGCCATCATCAAGTTCAAGAACAGGTATCTTGCCCACAGGGTTTTTACTCAGAAAATCAGGGGTCCGGGTTTCCCCCTTCATGATGTCCATTTCTACCCATTGATGCTTAGTGTTCAGCAGGGCAGCCAACAGCTTGATCTTGTAGCAGTTACCCGATTTTGAGTCTCCATAGATCTTCATAGCCTTCCCCTCTCTTTTAATTCTTTATATTGCAAGCATCACCCGCACCGTAGAAAGGCGGGCTAGCGGGGTTTGTCATCACCACTGTCTCATTTGTCAGCAGAGGAGGGATACATTTCAAAAGATATGAGTCCTATTAGAACATTAACCTGAAAGGCATCAATCCATGAATGAAGCGACTTATACACCAAGAGTTGAATCAGATCTTTTTAGAGCCTGTCGCAGGGGCGAAAACGATCTGGTAGACCAGCTATTGGCCAGCAAAATGATTAACCCTTCAGCTTTTGGACGCAGCATAACGGGCCTCGATACGACAGCCCTGCACATCGCTGCCCAAAATGGCCATCTTGGGATAGTTCAATCTCTTATTGCAAGAGAAGCGAATGTAAATATTGCTCTGCAAGATGCACTGAATGTGACACCTTTACACTTGGCTACAATCCGTGGACACCAGCAAGTAGCAGACTTTCTTCTCAATAACGGTGCAAACCCGGACGCTCGACTTAGCACCGGCGCCACCCCTCTGTTTCTGGCAACCCAAAAAAATAATTTAGATATGGTAAACCTGTTACTCCGCTACAGTGCATCCCCAAAGTATGTAGCAGTACAGGATGAGAGAGAAAACATTCCCGCTTTCCGAGATACTGCTGCCCTCACCGCAGAACAACTGGCCCGGCAAAAAGGGTATCTGGAAATAGCCAGTGCCTTAAAAGCCGCACCTTCACAAAAACTCGAAGGCCAAACAGGCCTCAGTGCTGTTGACGACAGTCAGATAGAAATCGACGGTAGCGGTGATGGCGGTGAACTGACGGCTCGCTGGGCAAAGAACTAAAGCAACCCAGACACTAACAGCCGCTTACACATAAAGACTTGAATCAAAAACGCTGGCCAAACTAACTGCCCGGTCATGGGTTTTCTCGTTTGGGAAAGAAATAATGGCCGACACTAAATGTTAAAGTTGAATAGCTTATGCTCCAAAACTTTTTATCGAGAATACCATATATAGGGAAGGCATTCCTGCCTCCGGACGAAGAGGATGCGCCTGAGGTTCTTACTGTTACAAGAACCACACCACCCAGAACAGTGAAAGCCGTTGACCTTTCCGCTGCGCTGCTGGCACACATACAACTGGGAACATTTAGTGGCGCTGTTCACTATTGCATGCATCAGGCAGCAAGGGACTGCCAGACATATGCCCCCAACTCATTATCCAATCAAGAACTGGACACACTGAGAAGCCTTAGTAACAGGATCATCATCGAAACACTAACCATCAACATTACAGAGAGCTTCGGTATTTTTAACTATGAGGAAGCGGAGATCATCCAACTCGCTCTAGGACATGAACTACGCCACATAAAACCATCAATAAGGGACACAACCTACAACTGCATTGCCCACGACTACGCCTTGTTAACCACTCACCATCTTCTCGACTGGATTGTAAATAATGTTGTTACATCTATAGAACATGACTCACAGTGTTTATTAGCCCCTTTAATCTCAACTGTTGAAATCATTGCACAAGAAGGCGAAGACGCTAGAAAAGAGACAGATCTGAAACGTCGCCCACAGTACCTTTTATTAAAAACAAAGTTTCAGTTCAATATATTGCTGGAAACAGAAGCAGAGGAAGGAACAAAGTGTAGAGAACCAGTTTTCACAGACAAAGACATAATGATTTATTGCACTTTGGCTATATTACAAAAACCTGAAGATGCGCCAATAATCCATTTTCGGGCAGGTAACAGGGTCGTTGTCCGAAACAAAACAGACTCCGAATTAGTCATGAATAAGGAATGCCCTCAACCAGATAAGCCCTTTATTCTTCAGGACAGAAAAGATCCTGACGATGATCCTTTGTACCCGCTATAAAAAACCTTCGGACGAGTGCTATAGCGATAGTAGAATGACCATGCGTGAATATAAACGACCATTACCTACCACACTATATTGTATTTTGATTGCCTTCTACTAATGTCTTCTATCATCAATAGCTCAGTAATATCATCGGGTAACGTACGATGGCGCTTCATAAGCAATTACACTCCGATACTGCAGATGCAGATATTTTTGAACAGCCCATTTCCGAACTTGCTTTACCAAAATACACCTTACCCCGGAAGAGCCACTCCCCCAATGCCATAGTGCAGCTAATCAAAGATGAGCTGCTGATGGATGGTAATGCACGACAAAACCTTGCTACTTTCTGCTCTACCTGGCTGGAACCTCAGGTTCATGAATTGATGGATATCAGTGTCGATAAAAACATGATCGACAAGGATGAGTATCCACAAACTGCAGAACTGGAATCCCGCTGTGTGCACATACTGGCAAAGCTCTGGAACAGCCCTGCATCCAAAACGACCCTGGGCTGTTCCACCACAGGGTCATCGGAAGCTGCCATGCTGGGTGGCCTGGCGTTAAAATGGCGCTGGAGAAAAAAACGAGAGAGCGAAGGAAAAGACACTTCAAAGCCCAATATGATCTGTGGCCCTGTTCAAATTTGCTGGCACAAGTTTGCACGCTACTTTGATGTAGAGCTTCGGCAGATTCCCCTCGATGGTGACGAACAGGGCATGACACCCGATAAGCTCATTAATTACGTGGATGAAAACACCATTGGCGTTATACCAACCCTGGGCATCACATATACCTGCGCCTATGAACCTGTTGAAGCTATTGCCAAAGAACTGGATCGTATCGAAGCCGAAAAAGGATGGGATATTCCTATACACGTTGATGCAGCATCCGGTGGTTTTATCGCACCATTCATTCAACCGAAGATAAAATGGGACTTTCAGATAAAGCGCGTCAAATCCATTAATACCTCGGGCCACAAATATGGGCTAACCCCTCTCGGGGTAGGCTGGGTGATCTGGCAGGATGAATCAGACCTTCCGAAAGAGCTGATTTTTAATGTTGACTACCTCGGTGGCAACATGCCCACCTTTGCCCTCAACTTCTCTCGCCCCGGCGGCCAGATTGTCGCCCAGTATTACAACCTGATGCGTCTTGGCTTTGAAGGCTACAAAGGCGTTCAACAGGCCTGCATAAATACCGCCCAGTGGGTCGCACGAGAAATTGCGAAGATGGAACCCTTTAGGATGATTTACGATGGCCACGGTGGTTTGCCCGGCGTGAGCTACACCCTGAAACCAGGAGACTGGGGGTTCAGTCTTTATGACCTGTCTGACCGTGTACGCATGCGCGGCTGGCAGATTGCATCCTACCCACTTCCTGCGCACAGGGAAGGCACCGTCATTCAACGCATTATGATTCGACACGGCGTCAGCCGAGACCTGGCCGCCATGCTAATCAAAGACATGAAACGTTCTATTCAGCACCTGCAGGCTCACCCGGTTACAGCCGACAACGCGCAACGGCCCAGCTTCTGCCACACATAATAATTTCCGTCATACACAATCAGTGATCCGCCACCAGAGTGCGCGGTCAGCCGTCAGAAGCAGAGTATGGCTTAAGCTCCATTTTCTCCACCACTGGATGAATCTGGCAACAGCGTGCGAGGACAGTTAATGATTCGTTATATTGCCGAGCAGCTACAGTTGAATATTTATAAACCCTGCCCCTTATAAGACACAGACAACAATCTGCATTGCCGTACCCGCTACAAAAAAACGCCCGCATCATTGATGCGGGCGTTTTTTATGAAGCCGTTTTTGAATCAAAGCGGCGCGTCCTGCGCCAGAGGCTTTGGTCTTACAGACCCAGAGCGCTCAGCTGCTTTTCAACAACCTTGGAAGGCAGTGGGATGTAACCATCCTTAACTACAACTTCCTGGCCCTGCTGGGAGAGAACCATTTTCAGGAACTCACGCTCGATAGGAGCAAGAGGCTTGTTAGGCTGCTTGTTCACGTAAACGTACAGGAAACGAGCCAGTGGGTAGGTACCGTTTACAGCGTTGTCTGGGTTGGCTTCAACGAAAGGAGTACCAGCTTTCTTGGTCAGAGGTACAGTACGAACGCTGGAAGTTTTGTAACCGATACCGGAGTAACCGATGCCGTTCAGGGAAGCAGATACAGACTGAACAACAGAAGCAGAACCAGGCTGCTCGTTTACGTTGTTCTTGTAGTCACCCTTACACAGAGCTTTCTTCTTGAAGTAACCGTAGGTGCCGGATACAGAGTTACGACCGTACAGCTGCACATCACGACCAGCCCATGGGCCAGTCAGACCAGCGCCGCCCCAGGAGTTGATTTTCTTGTCGTTACCGCACTTCAGAGTAGAAGAGAAGATAGCGTCAACCTGAGCCATGGTCAGACCCTTGATGGGGTTGTCCTTGTTTACGAATACGGCCAGGGCATCGATAGCAACAGGAACGGCAGTCGGCTTGTAGCCAAACTTCTTTTCGAATGCAGCCAGTTCCTTGTCCTTCATCTTACGGCTCATAGGGCCGAGGTTAGAAGTGTTTTCAGTCAGAGCTGGAGGCGCAGTAGAAGAACCGGCAGCCTGAATCTGAATGTTTACGTTAGGGTAGGTGCGCTTGAAGTCTTCAGCCCACAGAGTCATCAGGTTAGCCAGAGTGTCGGAACCGACACTGGACAGGTTACCGGATACACCGCTGGCCTTGCTGTAAGCAGGGATGTCAGCGTCAACTTTGCTTGCCTGAGCGTTGAAGGCGACGCTGGCTGCTGCCAGAGTCAAAGCGCTTGCTACGCCCTTAGTGAAACCTTTCAGAGTCATTTGATGCTCCCAGTATTTATAATATGCCAGCAGGCTCCGCCTGCCTTTTTTATTCGGTAGTAATTGTGCTGTCGAATAGTACTGCACACAGTATCCAACCCATGGATGACAAATATATGAGACTTGTGTGACAGAATTGCTACAGAAGGGAAGGTCTAAGCACTCTTACTCAGATAAGGCGCCCGATGTATACTGCAAACAATAAAAATAACAATATGTTTAAGGTCATATCATGCCATCATCATCCCGCTCCTCTTGTGGCAGCTCTTATGATTCGACTATTCATACTGTTTTACATAAAGCCATTAAACACATTGATGGTTTCACTGAAACCTTCGGGCGGGTTATTTCCTGGCTAAATATTGCCCTTGTTCTCAGTATTTGCAGTGTCGTTTTCCTGCGGTATGTTCTCAATGAAGGGTCTATCGCGCTACAGGAACTGGCTCTATACCTGCACGCCACCCTGTTTCTTGGCGCCAGTGCCTACACCCTGCGTCATGACGACCATGTGCGTGTTGATATTTTTTATCGTCAGTTCAGCCCCCGTATAAAAGGGCTGGTCGACGCTTTCGGCACCCTGTTTCTTTTAATTCCTGTCTGTTTGTTTATTGGCTTTATCAGCTGGGAATACATTGAAACCTCATGGAAGCTGCAGGAAACCTCCCATGACCCCGGCGGGCTGCCTGCCGTATTCCTGTTAAAAAGTCTGATTCTGGTTCTTGTCGCAACACTGCTTATTCAAGGTGTTGCCGAGTTTCTGCGGGGCATTCTCTGCTTTACCCAAAATCATACCCAGAACCTTCCTTATAAGAAGGAGGCTAAATAATGGAATATCTGCCGCTGTTTATGTTTGCTGCTGTTTGTCTGGTACTGCTACTGGGTTATCCCGTTGCTTTCTCTCTGGCAGGCACGGCTTTGGCTTTTGCCGGGTTCGGCATAATGACCGGGTATTTCGACCCATCCTTCCTGCAGGCTCTTCCCAGCCGCCTGTTTGGCATTATGACCAACCAGACGCTGCTGGCTGTTCCGCTCTTTGTCATGATGGGGGTCATGCTGGAGAAGTCCCGTGTAGCAGAAGACCTTCTAGACGCTATGGCCAGACTGTTCGGCACCATGCGCGGAGGCCTTGGCATCTCTGTCACTCTGGTAGGGGTTTTGCTGGCTGCCAGCACCGGCATTGTCGGGGCAACCGTTGTCACAATGGGCTTGCTCTCCCTCCCCACCATGCTTCGCAAAGGTTATGACCCCAAGCTTGCAACAGGTGTGATCTGCGCCACCGGAACCCTTGGGCAAATTATTCCACCGTCTATTGCACTGGTTTTGCTGGGTGACGTGCTGTCGACGGCTTATCAACAGTCACAACTGCAGCGGGGTATTTTCTCTCCGGATACTGTCTCTGTTGGCGATCTGTTTGTTGGTGCGATTATTCCCGGTTTGATTCTGGTGACCCTTTATATTCTCTATCTGTTGTTCATTGCACGCGTTAAACCGGAGATGTCTCCAGCAGCTGAAGAGTCTGAAGAGCGAATCAGCTTCATCGCATTATTGAGAAGTCTGCTGCCACCAATGGCACTGATTATCTCAGTACTCGGCTCCATTCTTACCGGTATTGCCACGCCGACTGAAGCGGCAGGTGTTGGCGCACTGGGCGCATCACTGCTGGCCCTGCTCAAAGGCAAGATGACATCATCAAAACTCCATGAAGTTGTCACAAGCACGACACGCATCACCTGCATGGTGTTTATGATTCTTATCGGTGCCTCAATTTTCTCACTTGTCTTTCGAGGCTTCGGTGGGGATGACCTGATTCATACCCTGTTCGAGAACCTGCCCGGTGGCGTACTAGGCGCGACACTGCTGGTAATGTTTGTCATCTTTGCCCTTGGCTTTATTCTCGATTTTATTGAAATTACCTTTGTCGTAGTTCCGATTGTAGGACCGGTACTACTGTCAATGGGGCTGGACCCTGTTTGGCTGGGCATAATGATTGCTGTAAACCTGCAAACATCATTCCTGACCCCGCCCTTTGGCTTTGCCCTGTTTTACCTGCGTGGCGTTGCTCCTGACTCAGTCAGAACAACCGATATTTACCGGGGCGTTGCACCGTTTATCGTGATCCAGCTGTTACTGCTGGGCATGCTGGCTCTTTGGCCAGAACTGGCAACATGGCTGCCAGACCAGATTTATACAAATTAATAAATATAAGAATGAGCAATAACAATGAACACAGCAGACCTGCAGGCCTCAGTCGGTACGGCCCCTGACCCGGATTTAGACCTTCACCCGTCCCCCCGTGGCGACCTGTCCCTTCAGATACCCGCGATGCCAAAGGACACCAACCCGGACAATGACATCTTCGGTGGCTGGGTGGTTTCCCAGATGGATCTCGCCGCAGAGATCACTGCGCGACAGGTTGCCAAAGGCCGGGTTGCTACCGTATCTATTCATCAACTGACGTTTATGCGTCCAATTGAAGTTGGCGATTTAGTGAGCTGCTACACCAATGTTACCAATATAGGCGGTAGCTCTATTCATATCGAAGTGGAAGTATGGGTTAAAACATCTGGTGAACCAGAGCCTCAGAAGGTTACTGAAGGTGTGTTTGTGTTTGTGGCTATTGATGAGAATCGCCGCACCCGGCGCATTCGCTAAGGGCCTTTAACCACAGAGACACAAAGACACAGAGGAAGAGCTATTTAGTTAAAAGCATAAGCAAAAGCTCTTAATTTAAAGGCTTTTGCTGTTCCTCTGTGTCTTTGTGTCTCTGTGGTAAAAATCAGGCAACGCTGGTCTGTTGTTCGAGCAAGCCGGGCAGCGCGGCCACAAGTGACATCCCCGACGCCAGTTCACCCACACCAGCCGGCGTGCCTGTCAGCACAATATCACCCGGTTCCAGTGTGAAGTACTGGCTGATATAACTGATCAAAGGCAGGATACCGTTCAGCATATCGGCGCTGTTGCCATCCTGTTTCAACTCGCCATTGATATGCAGCTGCAATGGCAGGTTCTGCCAGTCTTCAACCTTTTCAGCCGGTACAAAAACTGACTGCGGGCAGCTGCCATCAAAACCTTTGGCCTTCTCCCAGGGATGACCTTTCTCTTTCAGCTTACTTTGCAGTTCACGCAAGGTCAGATCAAGCGCCACACCCACACCGACAATGGCTTTCTCTGCATCCTGTTCTGAAACGGCAGTGGCTCGTTCGCCAATCAAAACAGCGATCTCGGCTTCATAGTGAACGCTGCCCAGACCGTCCTTCAAAACAATCGGTTGAGAAAGCGAAGTGATTGACGACGCAGGCTTCATAAACAACAGAGGTTCAGTCGGCACAGGGTTGTTTAATTCTTTGGCATGCTCTGCATAGTTCCGACCGACACAGACCACCTTACCCACTGGCAGATTCACCTTGCTGCCATTTAACCATTGATGCTGATATGCCACTGAGTCTGCCTCATGTTCTTTGCTGTATGGCCGCAAGAATACACTACCTCACGACTGTCATGAACTTCCATAACCAGCAAAATAACTCATGTAGCAACTCGTATAACAAATCAGTCCAGTGAGCGTAAGCTTCAATGTTATCGAGCCCCCAGAATGACAGCCTGTGTAACATCCCGGTTAGAACGTTTAGCAATCAAGCATGTCAAAGGACTGATTTAATACATTTCTACAGGGTTTTATTATGTTCTGGCAGCGTCTGCTGGTCATTAGCGTGTTATCTGTATCCACTTTATCGAATGCAGACATATCAGACCACAAGGTATGTTTAAAGGAATCCGATAGCGGTTCCTGTCAGCAGTATAAGCTTCCCTTTCATGAGAACAACACAATCAACGATTACATCATAGCGTTGAAACGTGAACTCTCTAAAAAAGCTGTTTCAAAGGCTATGAGGTTAAGCGAACAAGCCACCAACCTCATGGAGCTCAATACCCTGAGAGAAACTCTAATGAAGCACGAAGAATCAGGCCAATTCAAAAGAGAACAGCTTTACTTAAAGAAAAATTTCTAATCACATTACTCAGAATAAAGAAATCACGGCATACCATTTACCCAGAAGCCTCAGACAGTCAAATAATCCCCTGCATTCATACAATATATGCCATGCTGAACGGCATGCACTTAGAATCAACGCCTGACTTCTCTCTCTTTTACAAAGGGCACGGTTACCATACACGTCGCACGCGAGTTTCCGAGGGCTCACAAATAGAACTGGTTGTGACATCGATTGATGGCAATCACGACAATATTTATATTGCAGCATTATTTCACTATATAAGGGAAAGCACTTTTACATACATGTTTTACACAGAAGAAAATACCGCATGGTTATTAACAAACTACCCGGAATTGCGTTACAAAAAAGTTATCGAACTAGGTGCCGGAAACGGCAAGCTTGCCAGCCTTCTTGAGAAAGAAGGTGTTGATATCGAAGCAACAGATATAAAACAACCTCTTATAGAGCATCAATTTCATAACCTGAAGATACTGAGTGCTCAAAAAGTGTTCCGACGCTACTCCGCCCCCAAGGAAGATATCGTATTCCTTATCGCCACCCCTGGAGGATCTAAAGACATACTTATGGAAAGCCTGTTACTGAAAGCTGAAAACAATGATAAGTATACGTTTATTATTCTGAATGATAATTCTCACCCGAACATCAATGTCTTTCAAAATCATTATTCAAATTTAGAGTTCTCATTTGAAGATCTACCCAGTTCATTTAATGCAGTTTATGATGTTTCTATTAGTAAACCTGCTATTTACAGATTCACCCTCAAAAAAATAACTTTAGACAAAGCGCCCCATCAGGAGTTATAGCGGTCACTCCATTACAAACTATCACTCAAATAGAAATCATTGTGACCAGCTGCCCCCCCGCTACGAACACTGTGTAGCGCCCCGTTGTAGTACTCATGGTATGAAGCTTCGAATAATAACACTCCTGACTCTCCTGTCAGAACCATCCTCAGCCTGGTTTGTCTATAGGCTGACTTATACATTCCTGACAGGGTTCATTATGTTCTGGCAACGGCTACTCGTCCTTAGTTTTTTATCTTTATCCACACTATCTTATCCCAAAATTCTTGATCAAAAAGTATGTATTAAAGAATCTGATCACGGTGATTGCCTGCAATACAAACTCCCGTTTTACGATTACAACAAAATAGATGATTATATCGAGCCATTAAAAATAGGGCTCTCAAAAAAAGCCATTAAAAATGCTATTGAGTTAGGAAACAAAAGCGCAGAAATAAAGCAAATAAAAAGCATGGAGGATTTAGCCGATATTTACACCTCAGGTAAAGACAACATAAAAACAACAAAATTCTTAAAAAAGAGATTACTAATTGCTTTAATTAAAATAAAAAACTTCCACCGTAAAATTTATCCGCGTGTATCACAAAAACATTTACTGAAATTTGTTCATGCAATGTTTGCTATAGTGCACGGCTTCCACCTTGATAACGCACCTGACTTTACACCATTTAATAAAGGGCAAGGGTTTACAATGGAAAAGAAGAATACTGGATACAGGTATCATTCACGAATATCTTTGTCTATATCTGATGGCTACGAGGAAAATCTTGATGCTCTTTTCATTACCACAGTACTTTTTTTCATACGAGCCAACTCTTTTACATTTATAAACTACACAGATGAAAACGTTGATTGGCTAGTACAAAACCACCCTGAATTACTTTATAAAAAGGTTGTTGAAATAGGTGCAGGAAACGGTCGACTTGCCAGCCTTCTTGCCCAAAGAGGTGTCGATATCGAAGTCACCGATATAGAAAAAGCGCCAACAGATCATCTCTTTTATGACGTTAAATTAGAGAGTGCAGACGATGTATTCCAAAGATACTCAACGCCCGAAACCGATATTATATTTCTTTTAGGCAGCCCTACGGGTGTTGGCAGCCTGTTAATTGACAACCTTATACGCAGAGCAGGGATGTCAGAAAAATATGCCTTTATTATCCTGAATGAAATGCCTTTAGTTGAAAATGCGGATAGGATTATAAAAAAGAAATTCCCCCTCGTAGATTTTCACTCTGAAAAACTACCTCGATCATTTAATACAATGTACCACCTCTCCGACTCCAATTTATTTCTCTACAAATTAACGCGAAAGAAACCCACTTTTGGCCCGCGTAGGCGCCATGAGCTCTAAACTCCGCAGCCGCTTCTCGTAAGGCATAATATTCCAAACGTAAGCGTTCAAGCTACGACGTCTAAAGGTGATCAGCTGCGCAATGACAACTCTGGTTAGCTGGATGCTATTCGCCTGGCTATTACATTTTCCTGCACGCTCTACAATAAAAGCTTTCCTCCAGAGCTTCAGACCGTGAGCAGATCTGTCAGATGTGCGACATTGTTGTTGTTTTCGTTTCTGGCCGTCAATGTCTATGCCCCCCACAGGATGATCGACTTCTGGGGAGGGGCGGTCGAGTATGGAGACAGAGCTATACAGCCATTTATGCTTCCTGCCAATATGAGTAAGGCAGAAGTACGGACTATAGAGAAGTCCCGACGCTGGGCTCAGGTAAGTGCTTCCGCGGATGAGCCCATTCAGTTTAATGGCAGGGTCATACTTGATACACATGGTTTATCTGACGGCAGTATGATGGTTGAGTATGGTGATGAGAAAATTAATATTGGCAAGGCGAATGAGGTTGCGGGTAAGATTTTTTCTTTTTTGAAAGATAGAGGGATAGTCGCTTCTACTTTTGACTTGGTGGGGTGTGATGGAAAAATTGGTCAGCGCTTTCTTTTTGGGGCAGAGATGAAAGGTGTGACGAATGTGGAGGTACGGGCATACAGAGGAACTGTCTATGTGACTCGCGCTGAAGATATCCCCCCTCACTCCTATATGCTCGTGGTGGATAAACCCGCAGGATTTCAATCTGAGGAAATCACTGTGGGCGACTATCTGTTACGCAATAAGCCGATACCTGTACCGG
>CBDCRZ010000099.1:0-16834 GCA_965221135.1 Sansalvadorimonas sp. | reverse complement strand
GGTGATCAGATCAAGAGTCGTTACCTAGTGCTGGGTGTTGGTCACAGCGCACGGGATACCTTCCGCATGCTGCACGACAAGGGTGTCTATGTGGAAGCCAAGCCCTTTGCTGTCGGCTTTCGTATTGAGCATCCACAGTCACTGATTGATAAGGCCCGGCTGGGTAAATATGCCGGTCACCCTGAGCTGGGAGCAGCGGATTACAAGCTGGTGCACCATGCCAAAAATGGTCGTGCGGTGTACAGCTTCTGTATGTGTCCGGGCGGAACAGTTGTGGCAGCAACGTCCGAAGAAGGTCGCGTGGTTACCAATGGTATGAGTCAGTATTCACGCAATGAGCGTAATGCCAACTCCGGTATTGTGGTAAATATCAACCCGGAAGATGACTTCCCAGGCCATCCATTGGCGGGTATTGAACTGCAGGAAAAACTGGAATCCCATGCTTTTGTTGCCGGAGGCAAAGACTACTGCGCACCTGGTCAGCTGGTTGGTGACTTTATTAAAGCAAAACCTTCCACGGAATTTGGTGAAGTTGAAGCGTCCTATAAGCCGGGTGTAAAACTGGGTGATCTCTCCACAACCCTGCCGGGCTTTGCTATTGAAGCGATTCGTGAGGCGCTGCCTGCTTTTGGCAAGAAGATTCGTGGCTTTGATCGTGATGATGCCATTCTCACCGGTATTGAAACCCGTACTTCTTCTCCTGTGCGTATCAAGCGTGACAGGGAGACCCTGCAAAGTGTGAATACCCAGGGGCTTTACCCTGCTGGTGAAGGTGCTGGCTATGCGGGTGGTATCCTGTCAGCCGGTGTTGACGGTGTTAAAATTGCGGAGCTGCTGGCGACAAGCATGCTGACTGACTTGTCTAATGAAGCCGCCAATTGAGAGATAGGGGAAGCCTGATGAAACTGGATGACATCAAAAAGCTTCACCAGAAAAAGTATCGCAGTGAACTGGGGTGCTTTCTGGTGGAGGGCGAACACCTGATTCTCGAACTGGCCAAAGCCGTGAAAAGCAACCCTTTACTGAAGGCTGCGAAGGTCCACGTTAGCGAGAGCTATACCCGCAATAGTGAAACGGTTGAAACAGCTTTTGAGTCAATCACAGTGTCTGACAAACAGATGCAGAAACTCTCGGATACCAAATCGCCTCAGGGTATTCTTGCTGTTGTTCCGCTCAGTGCTGTTTCTCAAACACAACCAGCAGCGCAGAATGACCAGGAACGCACAGTGTACCTCCATGAGGTACAGGACCCGGGCAATCTGGGAACCATTTTGCGGACTCTGGCCTGGTTTGGAGGCTTCCGCTGTGTGCTTAGCCCGAACAGTGTTGACCCTTTCAACCCAAAAGTGGTGCGTGCCAGCATGGGTGCGATCTTCCATGTGCCGGTTGAGGTGGATGTTCCGCTGGGTGAGTTGCAAGCCCGCTTTGATCGTTTTGCCTGCCTGGACATCAGTGGCGCGCCACTCTCTGAACCAGCGTTTGGTGATCATCAGTGCTTTATATTCGGCAATGAGGCTCGTGGTGTTCCCCATGAACAACTGTCGTCGTTAAACCTGGAGTCGTTTTCCATTCAGGGCCGCGGTGTACTGGAATCCCTGAATCTGGCCACTGCCGTAAATATGTGTGCTTATGAGTTGAATCGTTAACCGGGAACAAAGGACAGAGAATGGGTTGAGATCCGCCAGATTCGCATTGGCAGGTTGATGATGCAGAGGGAGGCGCTCTTGACCTGTAAACAATCTTTACTAGCCTGCGGAGATTGAATTTATTATATGGATTTTTGTTATGAGGTTGGCTCTGTCTCTCCCTGTTCTTCTTCTCTCACTTCTATTTAATGCGGATTTCAATCAGGCTTATGCAGGGGGAGATGATGTTTACAGGGTTGGCAAAGGCGCTATTAATCCCGAAGCAAAAAGTGTGGACATTAGTGGTATTCGTTATACCGTCGTATCAAAGAAAAAAATCCCCTGGCTCGCCATGAAAACCCCCACGCTCGTGGGTGGATGTAGTAGGGTATTATGCGCCGTAGGTATGACCTATATCCTCGCTGACAAGGCGTTGATGATGTGCTGGCCGGTTGGTAGAGTGGCAGGGTGGTTGGGCGCAATTGTTTTTGGGCGCTATAACGAACTGCTATAATAAGCGTCGCCTGTCATATGATTTGGAGGCAGACTGATGTGTAAAAACACCATTCAGTATCAAAAAGGCCTCGGCAGAGAAGAGCAGTATGGATGCTGGGTAGGCAGGCATGTCACCCAGGATCTGCAAGATGTTGTCCACAACTTATCGGATAAAGAAACCCTACTGTCAATGTCCGCTGCACAACGGGGGGCGCCGGGGCAGAGGCTCAGAGAATAAAGCGCCATTTGTGGCTGCAGTCCAGACAAATATCTGCAGAGTATTTAACATGTTCCAGAATAACGATTTTAGGGATCTTGTCATGCTGACGCCTGGCGATATCATCCTCCCCTTGAGATATTGGACATCCATAAAACAAGCCATCAGCCGGGCACTAAAGACAAGAGAACCCTGATTTCGTTTATAAAAAAATCCCCCTATATCTAATGTCTGCTAGGATCATGATAGAGAAAGCATTTCTATGGATGCTGGGTAGGCAGGCATGTCACCCAGGATCTGCAAGATGTTGTCCACAACTTATCGGATAAAGAAACCCTACTGTCAATGTCCGCTGCACAAAATAGAAAGCCCGAGGAAAATATCTGCAGAGTATTTAAGTTCCAGAATAACGATTTTAAGGATCTTGTCATGCTGACGCCTGGCGATATCATCCTCCCCTTGAGATATTGGACATCCATAAAACAAGAAGAGAACCCTGATTTCGTTTATAAAAAAATCCCCCTATATCTAATGTCTGCTATTGATAGAGAAAGCATGAGCGAAGAACAAGAATTAAAGCTAAGCGCTGCAGAAACTGAGTATGAGGCTTTAGATGTGACAATGGGTGGAAATCAACAAAACATATCAGAAACAGTACGGGAGCAACCTGTTCTTATGAGAGCACAAGCGTCATCCACGTCCCCAGTAAGAACCGCTCATCAAAGTATGCATCCCGAGTTGCAAATATATCGCCCTGTCAAAACTTCAGCCAAATATTAAAACGTTCAGATGGCTCTGTCAGGTAGTCGCTTTTCTCACTGAACTCTTCTTCCGTAGTCTGAT
Source organism: Sansalvadorimonas sp. (assembly GCA_965221135.1). Taxonomy (GTDB): domain Bacteria; phylum Pseudomonadota; class Gammaproteobacteria; order Pseudomonadales; family Endozoicomonadaceae; genus Sansalvadorimonas. Next base: position 13,654 of record CBDCRZ010000099.1, on the reverse strand, counting down.
ACAACACATCATAGAGTCAGTCCTTTTTGATCGTGCGGCGGAAAATTGGCTGCCCGGCGGTGAGTGGTCGCCAGCTAAGGCGCTCTAAAATGTGCACTCCTTACGGAATTCTCCGGGCGTCTTCCCGATCCACCTCTTAAACGCTCTCTGGAAGGCTTCTGTTGACGAAAAACCGCATAGGCAAGCGATTTCCGCCAGGCTCTGAGGGGAGTGCTGCAGAGAAAGGCAGGCCAGGTCTTTTCGCGTTTTATCAAGAATATCTTTAAAGCTGGCCCCTTCTTCCTGAAGCTTGCGGCGAAGGCTCCAGGAGGGCAGCCGCAGTTGCTCAGCAATGATTTCCAAAGTGCAGCTTTTTGGTAGATGTCTGGCAATAGTGCGAGCCGTTTGATGGCTCATACTCAGCGGATGTTCAAGACTTTGCAGGGTTTTCTCACACAGTTGGGTGAGCCGGGAATGATCGGGCACTGAAGCCAGCAATAACGGTGTTGTATCAGCTTCAGAGCTTAGGGTTATACAGTTCTGCGGCTGTCCAAAGAGCACTTCGCAAGGGAAATTGCGGGCATACTCCTCAATGTAATGGGGAGCAGGGAACTCGATTTGTACCTGCTCAACAAGATTCTCTTTGCCGGTCAGTCTCTGGCACAAGCTCACCCAGCTCATCAGCACAGTGTCGACCACAAAGCGATTAAATTCGTTATAGGGGGCGATGGAGTAAAAGTTGACCTGAGCACGCCTGCTGCCTGAAGGCGCATAACACATATTGCCACGAATATTGCGCACATACAGTGATTCGTAACGGGTGAGGGTGAGGAAAGCCTCGCCGAGAGTACTGGCGGTTAAGGCCGCCATGCCAGGCAGCCCCAAGCCCTGCAAGCCAGCCAGCTTGCCTGCGATAACTCCCAGCGCAGGAGTGTCTGTCAGGTCAATTAAAGCTTCACCCAGACGCATAAACCGGGGAATGCTTAGCCATTGGTCCGGTTCTGTTAACTGTTGCCCGGTAAAGCCAAATTTGGCTAAAACCTTTTCCGGGTTGCGGTCAAGAGCCCGGGTGGCTTTCACCAGTGGGATAAGATAATCAACGGAAAGTTCACCCAGGTTCATAAAAGTTGAGTGCTCACTTTGTCGAATGCTTCAAGGCACAGCACAGTCATATTTTTGTGAGGATTTATCATTGTCGTTTACTTCGCAGGTGTTATTTTGGTACCCGTCGATGCATTGTAAATGACCGGCAGTGAAAGTGGCAGAACGGCGTGATGCCAGCAACACTGCACAGTCCGAAAGCTGAATAATATTGCAAAAATAATGAGAGAGGCTCAATGACCGCACCTTACTCACACCTGATGGAACCACTGGATCTTGGTTTTGTGACGCTGCGCAACCGCAGCCTGATGGGCTCTATGCACACAGGCCTGGAAGAGCGTCCCAATGGTTTTGAGCGTATGGCCGCTTATTACGCTGAGCGTGCCCGTGGTGGTGTTGGCCTGATTGTAACCGGTGGTATTGGGCCCAATGAAGAAGGTTGTGTGGCTATGGGGGCTGCTAAACTGACCACCGAGGAAGAGGCTTTTCAGCATCGTAAGGTGACCAGTGCGGTGCATCAGGAAGGTGGTCGCATCTGTATGCAGATCCTTCACGCTGGTCGTTATGCCTACAGTCCCAAGAGTGTTGGCCCTTCCGCTGTGCAGGCGCCGATCAACCCTTTCCCTCCCAAAGAGCTGTCTGACGAAGAAATCGAAAAGCAGATTGATGATTTTGTAAGCTGTGCTGCTCTGGCCCAGCATGCCGGTTATGACGGTGTGGAGATTATGGGCTCCGAAGGTTACTTCATTAACCAGTTTATCTCTGTCCGCACCAATAAACGTACTGACAAGTGGGGTGGCAGCTACGAAAACCGTATTCGCCTGCCTCTGGAAATACTTCGCCGTGTTCGCGCATCAGTCGGTGAGAAGTTTATTATTATTTACCGTCTCTCAATGCTCGACCTTGTAGAAGGTGGAAGTAACTGGGAAGAGATTATTGACCTCGCTAAACAGGTCGAAACGGCTGGTGCGACCATTATTAATACCGGCATCGGCTGGCATGAAGCGCGTATTCCCACCATCGCTACTATGGTACCTCGTGGTGCATTTGCCAGCGTGACCCAGAAGCTGAAAGGTGAAGTTTCCATTCCTCTGGTGACCACCAACCGTATTAATACGCCAGAAGTAGCGGAAGAGATTATCGCCAATGGTCAGGCGGATATGGTCTCTATGGCCCGCCCGCTGCTGGCTGACCCGGAATTTATGAACAAGGCTGCAGCGAATGAAGCCGACTCCATCAACACCTGTATTGGCTGTAATCAGGCGTGTCTGGATCATACCTTTTCCGGCAAGCTGACCAGCTGTCTGGTAAACCCTCGTGCCTGCCATGAAACTGAGCTGAACTACATTCCTCTGCATCATAATGAGCCAGGTAAGCGCATTGCGGTTGTGGGTGCTGGACCGGCAGGTTTGGCTTTCGCGACAGTTGCCGCTGAGCGTGGTCATAAGGTCAGCTTATTTGATAAGGCTGACAAGATTGGTGGACAGTTTAATGTCGCCAAGCAGATTCCTGGCAAGGAAGAGTTCTACGAAACTCTGCGTTACTTTTCCAAACGTCTTGAGCAGACGGGCGTTGATGTGAATCTGAATGTGCGGGTAAACGTCGAAAGCCTGAGCGGCGCTGGTTTTGATCATGTCGTACTGGCGACAGGTATTGCCCCACGTACTCCGGATATTCCTGGTGTCGAACACGATAAGGTGATGACCTACCTGGATGTGCTGCTGCATAAAAAGCCTGTGGGCAAAAAGGTGGCGGTGATTGGTGCGGGTGGTATTGGCTTTGATGTATCGGAATATCTCGCGCATGAAGGTGAATCTACAAGCCTGAAGGCCGGTGCATTCTTTAAGGAGTGGGGTATTGACCCTGACCTGGAAGCCCGTGGTGGTGTTGAAGGTGTTAAGCCTGAGCATGCGTCTTCACCCCGTGAAATTTTCCTGCTGCAGCGTAAGAAGAGCAAAGTGGGTCAGCATCTTGGTAAGACGACTGGCTGGATTCATCGTACATCCCTTAAGAATAAGGGCGTGACGATGCTGAATCTGGTGGAGTATCGCAAGATTGACGACGATGGCCTGCATATTACCCGTGAAGGGGAGGAATCTTTGCTGGACGTTGATAATGTAATTATCTGCGCCGGTCAGGAGCCTTTGCGTGAGCTGTATGATGGTCTGGAGGCTGCTGGTATCAAGGTGTCTTTGATTGGCGGTGCCGATGAGGCGCGTGAATTGGATGCCAAGAGGGCTATTGATCAGGGTTCTCGTTTGGCGGCAGAGATCTAAACCTTTTTTTGTGTGGTTTTGCCGGTGGTGCCAGCTTTCTGTTTGGATGGCTCCTGGTCAGCATACTTCCACTGGTAAGCAGAGATAGTATCTCACAGGAAGGAACTTGATCGCAGTCTCTTGAGATGAGATGGGGCTGCCCCGGTCACCAGTTTTATTCTGGTGGCCGGGTGTTTCTTTAACCCTCTGCAGGCAGATTAAAACATGAACTCATCAGTGTTATATTCACCGGTTGGGAGTTCCGTTGCTTCCCTGGCTACGACTCTTCTCTCAGCTGCAGGGTTGAGAGCACCTCCCTTGGCCACTGCTGTTCTCGAATGTAGAGTGAAGACTGCCCTTTCTAAAGTCTCAGAATCAGAACCACCATCAGTCGCGACACAATAACGAGCGGAAGAACCACTCTCAAAAAGTTCCCTATACTCAAAGCCGTTGTTTGATAACTCTTCTTTAAGCTTGTTCCAGCTAAATATTTTCGTTGATGGGTCAAAGACGCTGCGAAGTGGGATACTGTGGTCAAAATCGTTTAAATAGATGGCATCATCCCATAAATCGTAATGCCTGATATAGAGATCAGTATTTCCATCAAACATGGCGGGATGAGTTTTTCTCAGGCTAAGAAACAACAAGTCAGTTCGCAGATCTTCCAGCAAATGTTTAAACGCTTCCTCAGCTGTTATTGCATTATTGATATCGTGGGATGAATAATAGAGAACACTTGTCCCAAAACTCTGGTTAAATTGAGCCTTTAGTGAGATGGCAGGCTTACCACTGGTGCGGCCTGTGCCTGAATAATAGTTTGGAGTGTACTTCACATCATAAGAGCTATATCCCTTCTGCTCAAAGGCTTCTTTTAACCATTCAATGATCTGATCGCTGTTACTCTCTAAAAAGCGATCAGTTTCCTGATAGGGAAAGCTACTTAAGGGATAAGGGCATTGCGCCATAACACCACTCTGTACTGTTTCAGGGGAACCTGTGGCAGTACACAGACCTTCAGAGCATTTCACTGGCAATTCTGCTTTAAGCTTTTCGATACTTCTGTATGTTTTAATCTGGTGTTCACTCACCGCGTCCTTACATTGGGGGCAAGTGTTCTGTACTTCCAGTGTCTTGGTCATACAAGACTTGTGATACACATGGAAGCACGGCAGTAAGGAGAGGTCCCTTGAGTTATTTTGGGATAATGAATCCAGACAAATAACGCATTCGTTACTCACTGCCTCTTGTACTCGTCGCGATGCCGGGGCAAGTTCGAGTTTATGGCCGTTAAATTCTGGATTTCCAGTTAATAATTTGCCTCCTTGAGCCATGCTGGCTGGAGGGTAAGTCTGCTGGCTTTGTTTTGGGCTGGGTTCTGAGTAGGAAATGTTCATAGTATTGAGCGCTTTGGTTGTCTGTAGGAATGATCATTGACAACTGATTTATTGGCGTCTGCATTTTTTTCTCAGTATTGGTTGCCAGGTTGTTATTCTCTGCGCCAGTCTGTCATATCCATAGGGCGCTTGGCTCACGGCCATTGGAAACCGCAAACCATGACCTGACTTCTTATAGGGTGAACTTGCGGTTTGATTGTGGATTACCAGTGATCTGGTACTACAAAGAATGGTCGTATGGAAGCGGTTGTTCCGCACACCAGTACTGGACTGTTTTTTCTATAGCGGTGAGTTGAAATATTGTCTGTGTTTTTAGGCTCGTTCGAGTTCAGGGATGCCGACAATTTTTTTTGCAGGCGCTCTTTAGATATTTTTATTGATGGTGGTGGATGGCTGTCGTCTTGTTCGTCGCCCAGAGGAATGGTTTGTGGTTGTTCTAAACCTAACCAGTGCTGACGACAGGGGATGATAAAATCCTGCTCTTCCAATGTGTCGAGATAGTCGCCTAATTGACTAAAGTGGAGCCAGTCACCTCGCAGGTGGTTTGGGTTGGATTGTTTGGGCGGCAGGCATGACTGTTGCCATGGATAGAACAGGTAGCCTTGAAGCAGGAGTTCTTTTTGCCAGATGCCTGCTGTGTTATCCGGGCAAAGCTCCTGTGCGACCTGGTGGCCTTCTGGCGTATCTGCCAGTGTCATTTGTCGATTGAGCATTAACTCCATCTTGCGGCCCAGCTGGTCTTTTTTGTCCGGGCCTATCCAGTCGTACCAGTCGCCTGCACTGTGCTTTTTTCCCAAATAGAATTTAATGGCCAGTTCCTGGTGGTAGAACTGAGGTTCTTGAGATGGGCTGTTGACCCGGTAGAGCAGATCATACTCCCCAAGGGTGCGCTGGCTGTCCCGGACCGGGAGGTTGGCGGCCAGTGGCTGGTAGTGGGGAACATGCAGGTAAAGGCTTTGCCACAGGGCTTCGTAGCGAATACCCAGTCGGCTGGAGCGGCGGTCGGCCAGCAGGTTATGGAATGAGGCTTCTATCTCTTCCGGTTTCTTGGCAAGCTGGTCCAGGTTTTCTGTTCGTACAGGTTCTGGCAGATTGGCCAGAGGCTGTGTCAGAATAACCGGGTGAGCCTTTGGGCTCAGCAGGGTAGGGCAGGTCAGTAACCAGGCCAGTTCTGCAGCAAAGAATCTGTGATCTGCTCCCGATTTGGGAGTACCTGGTTGCTCAGGTGTCGGTTTTTCAGTGTTTTTAATCATATCTGGTTAAGACTACAGGCACTTCGGTTTATAATGTCTTTATAAATTTATCTCATAACCCGCGGCATTTATGGAACAGTTTAAGCACATAGGCGTGATCGGACGACTGGGAAGTGTTCAGGTCGTCGACACCTTGAAGCGTTTGAAAACCTATCTGTTGTCCCGAGATCTTCACGTGATCCTCGAGGAACCCATGGCTCAGTTGATGCCGGGTCACGGTCTGCAGGTGTCCAGTCGTAAGATGATGGGTGAGATCTGCGACCTGGTGATTGTTATCGGAGGTGATGGCAGTCTGCTGGGCGCCGCCCGGGCTTTATCCCGCCATAATGTACCTGTTCTGGGTGTTAACCGGGGCAGTCTGGGTTTCCTTACGGATATTCAGCCAGACCATCTCGAAGAGCAGATCGGTGAGGTTCTGGACGGCAAGTATATTGTAGAAAGCCGCTTCCTGTTAGATGTGACTGTAAAGCGCAATGGTGAGCCCATTGGGCATGCCGATGCCTTGAACGAAGTTGTGCTGCACCCGGGTAAAGCCACCCGGATGATTGAGTTTGAACTGTTTATTGAAGGCCAGTTCGTTTATAGCCAGCGTTCTGATGGCTTGATTATCTCGACACCAACCGGTTCTACAGCCTATGCTCTGTCGGGTGGTGGTCCCATCATGCATCCTCGCCTGGATGCTCTGGTACTGGTACCAATGTTTCCCCATGCTTTGACCAGCAGACCGCTGGTGGTGGATGGCAACAGTGAGATCAAGATTGTGATCGGACGTAATAATCCGACCTATCCTCAACTCTCCTGTGATGGCCAGGTGCATATCACTGCGGCGCCGGGGGATACGCTTTCTATTCATAAGAAACCGTTCAAATTACGTTTGATTCATCCCCTGAATCACAATTACTATGAGGTCTGCCGATCCAAACTGGGTTGGGGCAACCGCCTCGATACCTGACCTCTTTTTTATGCTCCAGGACGAATTGAATGATCCGGGTTTTTGACCTTCCAGCGGATGATGATTTACTGCCGTTTTCTGCTTTCCTCTGGGATAACCAGATTCCTCACCGGATAACCGAGGAGGGCGGTCGGCAGGTGTTCTGGCTGCAAAAGGCTGAAGACTTTGAAGCCGTTAAAGGCTATTACACAGATTGGCGGGCGGGGCTGCTTAAGCTGGGAAAAGTTAAGGTGGCCTGGTCATCAGGCGCACTGTTTGCCGGGCCGCTTGCGGACTGGAAACGTATTCCCGTTACTCTGCTGTTGATTGCGGTGTGTCTGGTTGTGGCAGCATTCAGCCGTCTGGGCGCCGACTTCAGTTTTATCAGTCATCTGACCTTTAGTAATTTTGCTATTACCGGAGAGATGATCCGTTTTCCGAAAATGGAGCATGTCTTTGATTCCGGGGAATACTGGCGCGTACTGACCCCGATTTTCCTGCACTTTGGCTGGTTGCACCTGATCTTTAATATGCTCTGGCTACTGGACTTTGGTCGTCGGTTGGAGATGCGCCATAAAGCCTATTTTTTGTTAGGACTGGTTGTATTGACCGGTCTGGTTTCTAATGTGGTGCAATATATAACTGCGGATGGCTATCCACTGTTTGGTGGTATGTCTGGTGTCATCTATGGCCTGCTGGGCTTCTGCTGGATACGGGAGAAGAAACATCCCGGCATGTATCAGGTTCCACCGGGTATTTATATGTTTATGCTGGCCTGGCTGGTGATTGGTTTCACCGGTGTGCTGGGAGCCTTTGGTTTTGGTACTGTGGCGAATGCCGCCCATGCCGGTGGCTTGTTCGCCGGTGTTTGTGCCGGAATGGTGATCAATCGTTTTGCTGATGATTCGCAGTAGTTACTAAAACAGTAGTTATTAAAATAGCTTTTCAAGAAAAGCAGCATCACAAAAATACTAGAAAGTCCCTGTGTGATTTTTACGCAGGGTATTGGGGGAGATATATGAACTTTGAGCAGTTATTGTCCTCGCTGACACCTGAGATTGTGGCCAGCATGAAGCGCGCTGTTGAACTGGGTAAATGGCCCGATGGTCGTGCCCTGACAGCAGCGCAGCGTGAACAGAGCCTGCAGGCGGTGATGGCCTGGGAGGCGATTAATGTTCCCGAAGACCAGCGTACGGGCTATATGGCCCAAAGCTGTCAGGGGGGGAAGCCAAAAGCCTCGCTGGAGGAAAGCTCGGATGAAACCATACTTCGTTTTCAGGACGCATGATGTCTTCTGCTGTGAATGATTCGCTACAACTGACTGGTGCCGTCGAAAAGATGCGCACAGAGCTGGGCCAGGATGGTGCACCCGTTGAATATTCGCTGGTGATAGGAGAACAGGTTGTACCCCTGAACCAGCATCTGGGACGCACAATTCGTCTGGAAAATACCGGGCAGATTAACTGTACTCACTGTGGTCGCAAGACCAAGAAGAGTTTTAGTCAGGGCTTTTGCTACCCTTGCTTTCAATCTCTGGCTATGTGCGACAGCTGCATTATGAGCCCGGAGAAATGTCACTACCATAATGGCACCTGTCGTGAGCCGGAGTGGGGTGAAAAGTTCTGCATGACCGATCATGTGGTCTATCTTGCCAACTCGTCGGGTTTAAAAGTTGGTATCACCCGCGGTACTCAGGTGCCAACTCGCTGGATGGATCAGGGCGCTGTGCAGGCCCTGCCAATTCTGCGGGTATCGACCCGGCAGCTATCTGGTTTTGTTGAAGATATGCTGCGTCAGGATGTGAACGACAGAACCAACTGGCGTGCCATGCTCAAAGGTCAGAACCCTGAGATTAATCTGGAACAGGAGAGGGAAAGGCTGCTGTTTATGCATGGTGAGGGTATCGACAGCCTGCAGATGGAACATGGCATTCAAGCCGTACAGCCTGTTTCTGATGTGGCACCCATTGATATTCATTATCCGGTCACCGAATATCCGACTAAAGTCGTTTCGTTTAACCTTGATAAGAACCCGGTGGCGGAAGGGGTTCTGATGGGCATCAAGGGTCAGTATCTGATTTTTGATACTGGCGTGATCAATATCCGCAAGTACACGGCTTATCAGTTGAAAGTTGATATTCTGTAATTCCTACTAGAGATTAAACTGAGTCTTACCAAAGTTGGGGTTCTGATGGTTTTCAAAAAGCCGGTCCGGAAGCCGTTTCAGAAGAGCCCCGGCAGGTAACCAAGAGCTGAAAAAAACACTCGCTGGAACACCTCATACATGCCGGTTTTGGCATCCTGTTTTCTGTACACCTGGGTTGTCCTGCCGAGAGACGTTCTCAGGCTTAACCCAGGGGCATCTGGTCCATGGTTTTTGAAAGCAGGAAGCCAGATCTGACGCACCGAATATCGAGTACTCTGCCGGCTGTTTCTTCATTGGAGTATTCAACATTCCTACTGTTATGGTTTTGAGTTAAGGAGAAATTATGAAAGACGCACAACCACGGGCTATCTATTTGAAGGATTACCAGCAGCCTGATTACTGGATAGAGTCCACCGCGCTGACTTTTGAACTTATGGATGAGTTCACTCTGGTAACTTCAGAGATTCACTTCCAGAATAACGCCAGCAAAACCCATGATAAACTGCCCAGGCTGGTGCTGGTGGGGTCTGATATGGAGCTGGTGAGTGTAGCTATTGATGGTCGTGCACTGGAAAAGAGTGAGTTCACGGTAGATGACGCTGAACTGACCTTGCAGCCTGAGTCCGATGATTTTAAAGCGACCATCGTGACTCGTATCAAACCTGCTGAAAATACCTCCCTGGAAGGTCTGTATAAGTCCAGCACCATGTACTGCACCCAGTGTGAAGCCGAAGGTTTCCGCAAGATCACCTACTATCTGGATCGCCCGGATGTGATGGCGGTGTTCACCACCACCATTATCGCCGACAAGGCACAGTTCCCGGTTCTGCTGTCCAATGGTAATGCCATGGATCGTAAGGAACTGGACGGTGGTCGTCACTCTGTGACCTGGAATGACCCCTTCAAGAAGCCTTCCTACCTGTTCGCTATGGTGGCGGGTGACCTGGGCTTTATCGAAGACACTTTTACCACGATGAGTGGTCGTGAAGTGAAGCTGCAGATTTTCACTGAACACCACAATATCACCAAGTGTGACCACGCCATGGTGTCTCTGAAGAAGTCCATGAAGTGGGATGAAGAGACCTACGGCCGTGAGTATGACCTCGACATCTTTATGATTGTGGCGGTCGATGATTTCAATATGGGCGCCATGGAGAACAAGGGGTTGAATATATTCAACTCTGCCGCTGTTCTGGCACGCCCGGATACAGCCACTGATGCGACCTTCCAGCGTATTGAAGCCATTGTGGCCCACGAATACTTCCATAACTGGTCCGGCAACCGTGTTACCTGTCGTGACTGGTTCCAGCTCAGCCTGAAGGAAGGTTTCACTGTATTCCGTGATGCCGAGTTCTCTTCCGATATGAACTCTCGGACAGTGAAGCGTATTGAAGATGTGAACCTTCTGCGCAGTGCTCAGTTCGTAGAAGACGCTGGCCCTATGGCACATCCGATTCGCCCTGAGTCGTTTATTGAAATTAATAACTTTTACACCCTGACTGTTTACGAAAAGGGTGCGGAAGTGGTACGGATGATCCATAACATCGTCGGCAAAGCTGGTTTCCGGAAAGGTTCCGACCTTTACTTTGAACGCCACGATGGTCAGGCGGTGACTACCGAAGACTTTGTTAAAGCGATGGAGGATGCCAATGGCGTCGACCTGACCCAGTTCAAACGCTGGTATGGTCAGGCGGGCACACCGGTACTGGATGTGACCGATGCCTACGATGAAGACAAGCAGGAATACAGCCTGACGATCAAGCAGAGCTGCCCTGCAACTCCGGGTCAGGACACGAAGTTGCCTTTCCATATCCCTGTAGAAATTGGTCTGCTGGATGGTGAAGGGGAGGCTATGCCTCTGGATGCCAGCGGTCTGAGATCCAAAGTTCTGGACCTGAAAGAGCCCGAGCAGACTTTTGTGTTTGGCGGTATGGATGAACGTCCACTGCCTTCTCTACTGCGTGGTTTCTCGGCTCCTGTGCGTTTGAACTATAACTACAGCCGTGACGATCTGATCTTCCTGATGAGTAGTGATCCGGATGGTTTTAATCGCTGGGACAGCAGCCAACGTCTGGCGGTTGATATCCTGCTGGAGCTAGTGTCCGATATTCAGTCTGGCAAAGAGCTGACAGTTGACCCTCGTCTGGCGGAAGCCTTTGCTCAGGTGTTGTCTGACAAGGCCTTGGATAAGGCCATGGTCGCTGAACTGCTGGGCCTGCCTTCTGAGACTTATCTGGCTGAACAGATGGAAGTGATCGATATCGACGCCATCCATAAAGCCCGTGAGTTTGTTCGCCATGAACTGGCTGCTGCCCTGAAAGATCAGCTGCTGGCAACCTATAAGGCACTGCACAGTGACAAAGCCTATTCCCCGGTTGCGGAAGATATCGCTGAGCGTCAGCTGAAGAATACCTGTCTCGGTTATCTGGTGCAGTTGGATGAAGCCCTGGGCGTGACCCTCGCTGAAACCCAGTACAATGCTGCCACTAATATGACTGACAGCAGTGCTGCGCTAAGCGTGCTGGTGAATGCTGCTCATAGCAGTGCTAAGCCTGCGGCTGAGAAGGCGCTGAGAGCGTTTTCTGACAAGTGGGCTGACGATAACAATGTTATTGATATGTGGTTCTCCACCCAGGCCGGTTCCAGTCATTCAGCACTGGAGCAGGTGAAGGCCTTGATGACTCACAAGTCCTTCGATAACAAGAACCCTAACAAGATGCGTTCTGTGGTTTCTGTGTTCTGCATGCGTAATCTGGTGAACTTCCACGATATTTCCGGTAGTGGTTACCAGTTCCTGGCTGATGAAGTCATTCGTATGGATGCATTGAACCCACAGCTGGCAGCGCGGTTAATTACACCGCTGACCCGCTGGAAGCGTTACGATGAAACCCGTCGTGGGTTGATGCAAAAGGAGTTGAAGCGCATTCAGGGGCAGGAACTATCCAGTGATATTTTTGAAGTGGTGAGTAAATCCCTGGCTTAACGAGACACGTGTACGCTCAGGGTGTTCGCACCGGGATGTTGAAAATTTAATCAAACCATAAGCCGGCTCCTTGAGTCGGCTTATTTTTTGTACGACTTTATGTTGGCAGATTTTTTTATTATTCTGACGTATCGATCAAGGCTATACATAACAAAAAATACACGTTAAGTTGAAACATGTTTGGCAGAATGTTTACACGGATAAAACTCTCATATCCGTACAGAGTGGTGATTAAAAACAACCAAAAGATTCTTGTCAGATAACAATAATAAATCGATTTTAAATCGACAAAGAGTGATAAGAATGAAGGAACGCAAGACTGTTTTCTCCGGACCTTTGTCGTTAGTACCTGCCCAGAGTGGATTTATACTGGCAGGCGTGTTGGCAGCTATACCTGTGCAGGCCATTGAATTTGAATTGATGGATGGTGAGGTCTCAGGTTTTCTTGATACGACTGTTTCATACGGTGCCCTCTGGAGGGTGCAGGGACAGGATAAGGATAACGATGGCATTAACAGTAATGACGGTAATCGCAATTACAATACAGGCCTTGTGTCCCAGGTGTTTAAAGTAACCTCTGACCTCGAGCTTAATTGGGAAAACTTTGGCCTCTTTACCCGAGGCACGGCATTCTACGATACGGAAATGAGAGGGAACACTGATTTCAATGCCAGTGAGCCCAGCCAGGCCAGTCAGCTTGGCAGTCAGCCTGGTAACCGTTTTCTATCTGATGCTCTTAAGGTATCTGGAAAGCATGCTGAAATTCTCGATGCCTATGTTTATAGCAGCTTTGATCTGGGTGATTACCCCGTTGATGTACGTGTTGGGAAACAGGTGCTTAGTTGGGGCGAAGGCATTTTCTACCGCAATGGTGTGAACACGACAAACCCTCTCAATGCTGCCAGTTTTCGTTTGCCAGGCTCTGAACTGAAAGAAGCGTTGATTCCCGTTGAGACTTTTTTGCTGAGTGTCGGCCTGACCGATAATTTATCGTCCGATATCTTTTATCAATGGAATTTCCGGCGTTCGCAAATAGACCCGGTCGGTACGTTTTTCTCAGAAACAGACATTTTTTCCGATGGTGGTAATACCGCTTATAATCGCACGTCTGCTGGCCTTGCTGGTTTAAAGCCCGTATTTGATGGGCTTGGCCTGAGTTCGGGTTACTATAACAGTGATGCTTTTAAAGTCGCATCTATAGGAGCAGATAGTGATCCCAGTGATGATGGTCAGTTTGGTGTATCTTTCCGTTATGTGATGGAAGAGTGGAATGACACAGAGTTTGGCTTTTACTTTGTGAATTACCACGATAAATCTCCAGTGATCACCGCCTCAATTGATAGTGGTTACAATGGTTTAACACCGGCACAACTCGCTGCTATGCAAAGTGCAGTGATCACAGCGGTGACGCCAAATGTTGAACAGCAGGTCGCAGCCGCTGCCGGACTCAGTATTGCACAACTGCAGGGTGCTCTTGCTGCTAATGACCCCACAGTCACCCCACTTTATAAGGCCGCACTTGATGCCGCATTTGTGCAGAGCGCAGGTGGACTGGCCGCAGTTGAATTGGGCGATAATCTCACAGGTCAGCGTAAATATGTGGAAGATATCCG
>CBDCRZ010000098.1:0-35716 GCA_965221135.1 Sansalvadorimonas sp. | reverse complement strand
GTCGTTTCGTTATCTATTGATGCGCACACAGACAACTCTGGCTACAGGCTTGAAAACCTTCAACTCTCAGAAAAAAGAGCAGACGCCGTTTACAGGTATATATTGGGGAAAGGGGTGAGTGCATCGCGAGTAGCTACCCCTCGCCATCACGGCCAGCGCTATCCTGAAGCAGACAACCACACCAGAGAAGGCCGCAAGCTGAATCGCCGTACAGTGATTAAACTGAAACGTTCTGTTTCAGTTTGAGCAACTGATTTTGTTGGAAACAACCGATTTTTTTGGAAAAAGCAGCTGTCATGAGTGATATCAATACTCTTTTATCTATGCCAAAAGCCACAATCGATACTGTAACTGTTGAAGTGGCCGCCCCCTTGACTGAACAACAATTACCTGGTGCGGAGAACAGGGTTTCTGATGGTTTTAACCATCTTTTTCAGCAAGCCCTGGATAACGTCACCAACAAACAGCACATTGCACAGGCGCAGATGAGCGCTGTTGCCAGAAAAGAGTCTGACAATGTTATCGGAGCAGTAATGGCTATTCAGGAAGCAGGTCTATCATTCCAGTTTCTTTTGCAGGTAAGAAATCGGGTTGTTGAAGGCTATCACGAACTGTTTAATCAGCAGATTTGAACATGACAGCTGCAACCTCTTCCTGGCAAGAACGTTTTTCCATCACCTGGCAAAAACTCACAGAAACCCTGGGTCGTGTTTTTTCTACAAAAGATGCGAAACCCTCCTTAGATACCAGGAAAATCCTGCTGTTTGGTGGTGGTGGCCTGCTCACCATCGCACTACTCATCAGCTGCTGGCTATGGGTTCAGGACAGGGATTACCAGCCCCTTTATGGGCGACATGAGTTGTATGACTCAGGTGCAGTCATGGAAGTTCTTGAACAACAAGGCATCCATTACCGCCTGCACCCGGAAAGTGGTCAGATTTTGGTGCGATCTTCAGATACAACACGGGCCAGAATGGAACTCGCAACAGCAGGCATAATTCTTCCCGTTCGAAGCCCGGCGAGTAAGAGTGATAAAAACTCCCCGCTGGGTATCAGCCATTTTCAGGAGCGTACTCGCTATCTTCAGGGAATTGAGGAAGATCTGGCCATTACTATTCACGGACTGGACGCGGTCAGGCGAGCCCGCGTCCACCTGGCTGTCCCCGAGTCAAGCACGTTCCTGAGAGATACCCCACCGGCCAGAGCCTCTGTCTCACTCGAGTTGTATCAGGGAGAAACCTTATCAAGGGCACGTGTTCGCGGCGTTATTGAGCTGGTAGCAGGCAGTGTGGTGGGGCTGGATAGCCAGAATGTTGTTGTCATCGACCAGTCAGGCAACCTGCTCAGCATGGATGTCAATGAGCTGGATAAGCAGGTTTCAGCCATCAGCCAGCAGGTTCAGATTCAAAGCCAGGTTGAGCACCGGCTTGAGCAGCAGGTCAGCAAACTGGTAGAAGCGCTCACAGGTCCAGGTAATTACAGGGTTGATGTCGCCGTTGAGATGGACTTCAGCAATCAAGAGCAGGCGAAAGAAGATTATGGTCCGGACGACGGCGTATTACGCAGCGAGTCCAGCCGGCAGACTGGCGTCGAGAGTGCGGATGATACACAACAGACCACAGGGGAAAAAAATAGCGCAGCTCAGCAACAATTTATAAAAAACTATGAAGTAAACCGCACCATTAGCCGGATTAAAGCCGCCCCGGGACAGTTGGTACGCTTATCTGTAGCAGTGCTGTTGAATCACCGGTCTATAGACAACGGGAAGTCTGCGCCCTGGAGTGAGCAGGAGTTAACGGGGCTCCGGACACTGATTCAACAGGCTGTTGGCTATAAGGAAAGCCGCTCAGACAAGGTAACAGTTAACTCCATGAGTTTTTTTCCAGCCACCAGCTGCGGATGAATTACCACTTACCTTTAGCGACCTGTGGCCAGACCTTAAAAAACCAGAGAACACGGTCATCATAGCCGCAGCCATTCTGATATTACTGATATTCTTCCTCGTGTACCGACAGTGGCTCTCCAAAAAGCGCCAGCCCCATTTTGCCGAAGATTCAAAAGTGGCACAGTCTGAAGATGACAGCCCGTTTGAAGCCGCACCTATACAGGATAAACACCTCGACGAACGTAAACGCTTACTGATTAAACACGCAGGTGACGACCCAGAGCGAGTCGCCATGGTGCTGAAAAACTGGATTAGAAGAGAAATCAATGGCTGAAACGAGCAATGACCCGTCAGGTCTGAGAGAAGCCGCGTCCGTTATTATTACTCTCGGAGATACACTGGCAACCAGCATTATTCGTATGCTCTCACCCGATGAAATACGAGCCTTAAGCAGAGAAATCAACAATTTCCCAGCTCTGTCAGCTGATGAGCTGAACAAGGTACTGACAGACTTTGAGAAAGAGTTTAATCACACGGAGTTTATCAACCCCGATGCCCGTAATCAGATGCAAAAGGCCATGCAAAATGCACTTGGGAAAGTCCATGCTGACTCTCTTTTGAGCTCTCTGGATCATTCAGAAAACGACAGGCTGTTAGGGCTGCACAGCGTTAAGCCAGAGTATCTGGCAAAAATGATTGGCAAAGAACAGCTGCAGATGCAGGTTGCTACCCTCTCCTGCTTAAACCCTGAGCAGGCAGCCGAGGTGCTGGCCCTCATACCAGAGCACCTTCAATCCGAGATTATACGGCGCATGGCCAAGATAGAGAGGTTACCCACTCAGGCCCTTAAGCGCATCGCAGATATGCTGGGTGAGTTTCTCAAGGAATCACGTCAGGAGTCTAATGTTGCAATGCCTGGTGAAAACCTTGCTGCAGAGCTTCTGAATCAAATGGAAAAAAAGCAGGTGGACAAGCTGCTGACTCAGCTGCACTCCAGTGAGGAAGAGCTTGCAGCGCGTATAGAGTCAAAAATGTTCGTCTTTGAACATATTCTTCGCCTTACACCGGAATCTATAAAAATGGTGGTCGGCCAAACCGATCAGAGAACACTGGCTCTGGCCGTGAAGGGTTTAAGTACCGGGTTTCGAGAGAAAATCTATGCCGCCATGACACGCAGAGCAGCGGACTATCTCAAGGATGAATATAATGTTCTGGGGCGTGTACCCTTCAGTGCCGTCAGTCAGGCCCGCAAAGATATTAGAGAAAAGATGTTAGTCATGTTGGAATCCGGGGAAATAGATATGACCAGCAAAGACGATGAGTTAGTAGAATGAACCGGCGCTATCTCCTGCTCAAACCCTATCAATTCCCCCGCTCTGACTCTGTTTGCCTCTCTGACCTCCCGGAAAGTGTGCCCCGACTTACGCGTCAGAGAATGTACAGAAAAGTGTTCAGGCGCGCCTATAGAAGCGGTTGGGCTCAGGGAGAAGCCAGTGGCAGGAAGTATGGCATTCAGAACGGTCAGAGCTATGGCTTTGAACAGGGGCAAAAAGAGGGCTCTGCCAAAGGGTATCAACAGGGTTTTGACCAGGGTCTGAAAGACGGCACCGCAGAACGTGAACAACAATATCAATTAATGACATTATTATGGGAGCAACTCCAGAGAGAACATGATGAGAACTGGGACAGACTCCAGCAACAATTGGCTGGCCTGATTGAAGATATCTGCCGCAAAGTGGTGATGGAAGAGCTTAAAACGTCTCAAGAGTCACTGATGGCACTTGTTCAGCAGTCTCTCGAATTTCTCCCCAAAGTGAAGTCTCTTGAAATTCTGGTACATCCAGACAACCGCCCGGTTATGGAGAAATTTTCAAGCCGCTTTCCTGAAGAGTGGAAGATTGTCACCGATCCATCAGTGACCGCTGGAGGCTGTATTGTCAAAGCAGATTCCGGAACAGCTGATGCCCAGGTTGAGACCCGCCTGAGCCACTATCTGGATGAAGTTAACAGCGTGATCCGCAATCACAATGAAATCCGATAGTGTTCTTAAGCTAAAACAGCAGATTGCTGATCAATGGCAAAAACTTCACGGGCGCATTAATACATCCCGCCAGGCCGTTTCAGAAAGTTCGATACCCATACGTGTCACCGGTGAGCTGGTACGTCTGGCAGGTATGACAATGGAAGCGAAAGGCTGCCAGCTGGATACCGGTCAACGCTGCCTGATCAAAGGCCGCAACGGCAGCCGGGTTGAGGCTGAAGTGGTTGGTTTTGATCATCAGCATCTGTTTTTAATGCCTGTAGAGTATACAGATGGGTTAGGTCCAGGAGATTCTGTCCTGCCTCTGGGCAGAGATACATCGGTTCCTGTTGGTGACAGTCTGCTTGGAAGGGTCGTCAATGGCCTGGCCATCCCCCTTGATGGAAAAGGGCCTTTGGGCTGTACCCGCCATATCCGTTTGCACTCAGCAACAATCAACCCCCTGGAGCGAAACTTCGTGCGCGAGCCACTGGATGTCGGTATTCGTGCTATCAATGGTTTATTTACCGTCGGCTGCGGTCAGAGGTTAGGTCTGTTTTCCCCTACAGGTGTTGGCAAAAGCACACTTTTGGGGATGATGACGCGCAACACCACGGCGGATGTGATTATTGTCGCTCTGATTGGAGAACGAGGCCGGGAAGTTCGTGAGTTTGTAGAAACAATCCTTGGTCCGGAAGGGTTGGCAAAATCAATCGTTGTTGCCGCACCGGCAGATCATGCCCCTGTGATGCGACTCAGAGCCTCCCTTCTGGCCCATCGATTTGCTGAATACTTTCGAGATCAGGGGCTGAATGTTCTCCTGCTGATGGATTCCCTGACACGTTATGCCCAGGCACAAAGAGAAATAGCCTTGTCTGTGGGAGAACCTCCATCTGCCAGAGGATACCCACCTTCAACGTTTAACATGATGTCGCGGCTGGTAGAGCGAGCGGGTAACAGTGGGCATAAATCTGGCTCCCTTTCCGCTTTTTATACCGTTCTGGTAGAGGGGGAACACAGTGAAGACCCCGTGGCTGAATCTGCCCGGGCCATTCTGGATGGCCATATTGTGCTCAGCCACGAGCAGGCCATGCGAGGCCTCTATCCTGCCATTGATGTTTTATCCTCGGTAAGTCGAACCATGGCTTCCTGTGTCAGCCAGGAGCAACTTCAGCAAGCGACACAATTTCGCTACCTCTGCGAAAAGGCACAAACAGGGAGAGAGTTAAGTATGCTCGGTGCTTACAGACAGGGTAACGACCCTCTTATAGATCAGGCCATGGTGTTTGAAGAGCATATTCATAACTATTTAAAGCAGGGTATGCAGGAAAATGTTTCACTACTGGAGAGTCAGCAGCAGTTAAAAGGTATTCTTAATGGACAAACTCCTGAAACTCAACCAGTCGATCCAGCGCAGACTGCCCCAGCATCTGGCCTTGAAACAGAGACTGTTTGAACAGCAGGTCAGAGACTTGAAAGAACAGCGCGCAAAGCTTGAGCGTGAGTTATCCATTGCGGAGCTGTTAACCGGGCTGGTGAGTGATACGGATCTGCCATCTGCCAGCGGTACAAAACTGTCCGGGCTATCTCTTTGCAATAACGACGGGTTCAAATCTTTACTCTATTCGAGCCTGGCACACAGGCAGGAACAGACCAGAATACTGGAAACCCAGTGTCGCTTAACATCGGAAACACTTCTATTCAGCAAGCATAAAATCAGGCATCTGGAAGCCATTACCGCAGCCCTTCGCCGGCAAAGGCTTTTGCGTCAACAAAGGTTGGCCAATGAACAGTGGGTTATGCACGTCCAAGCAAAACGGAGGATCTAACCACTGTTTTGCGGGTTTTGTAGTCATAACGACTGATCACAGAAGGCATGAGTAAACTGGAAAGCTGGCTGCAATAAGAAGACAGATCATGCAGATGCTTCTGATTGATAACATACTGCTCCTTGCACTGATGTAACTGCGCAACAACTTCGGGCCAGAGGGAATGATGTGAGCAAGATGATAATTGCTCGTGGTTTTTTTCGGAAAAAGCAGAAACATTGCCAGTCATCTCAAGACACTCTTCGGAGCGCAACTGAAGTTGCTTCGGATTCCTGGTAATGATTGCTTGTTGCTGAAGACTGAGTACGCCAGAAAGTCCCTGTAACATCTGAATCAGTTGATGCAGGCAACTATCTATTGCTTCCGGTGCCATTGCTTCCGGTGCCATTGCTTCTGGTGGCTCTAACGTGCGAGCTGGAGAGGATAGAGAGAGCGTCATACTTTATTTTCCAGTACTCGCATAATGGAAGCCGCAATCGCCTCTGAAGAGAAAGAATCCTGATTACCTACTAACTGTCTTGCCTGTTGCACCCTTTGCATATCCACATCGCTGTATGCCTTCAGAGTCTGAAGCTGTCTGGTCAAAACAGTGGCTTCCATCGGCAAACCATCGGAGCCGGAAGACTGTAATCGTTGGGAATCCACTGATCCGTTGATACTTCTGGTAGAAGCACTGGCACTGATAGCCTGAATCAGCAAAGAGGGTAAAGGTTGTATTGCCATTGAAGAGGCCCTGTCAGAGTGTGTCCCGTTTTTTAGTGATCTCGTCCAATCACTGCAAAAGTTAAGGTGATACCTGAACCGGTTCTACTGTTTTCCCATTAATAACCCGGCAACGAATAACCCTGTCCCGAGAAGATCGTCTCACTTTTATAACGCTATTGATTTTCCCCGCCTCAAGAGCAACTCCCTGGTCAACGACAGAAACCATCCCTTTCTCCAGAAAAATAGTAACGGGCGCTCCTGGTTTGATAACGGTTGCCTGCTTGACTAGCGCCGGGTTAATCACAGTACCTGGGGAGATATAACGCCCGGCAACAGCACCCTGTAAATCCTGGCGGCTGACGTAGAACCCTCGTGTTAACTGGCTGCACTCTTTCATCGCAAGCTCTGTGACTCCAGAATCATCCAGTGGTGAACCAGGAGAAAGCCTTTCCCGACTGACCAGTACAGGCACTTCCAGGTTGACCCAGGCTCTGATGATCTGCCTCCAGTTTTGATCCGGGGACTGGCAACTGGCCTTCAGGGAAACCCTTCCCGTCAGCAGCTGTGACGAAGAGGTAAAGGTAAACATTCGGTCACATGCCTGTGGATATCTCTTTTCTGGTACGGGATCGACCACAATACTGTATTGTAAACGAGCAGGTGAAACCTCCGGAAAACGGGAGTCTATAAACTGCTTCACCTGCCGATCCAGCCATTGACATGCCTGTAGCTCCAGTGGCGACTGATCTTCTGAACACTTAGCTTCTGAAGACTGAGCTTCTGAAGATTGATGGGCATGAACGTGCAAACAGAGAAATACAAAAACCATCAGGATAATAGACAAAAAAACCTTGTCGTCTATTTTGAAGCTATCTTTGCAGTTATGAGATGAAAAGCATTGACAACAGGTGGCACTGAGAATAAGCAACATCGGAAATAGAGAGCCACACGAATAAAGTCATATCAATATAGAGGAAACCTGATTTATGGCGGTTTCGTTTTCTGCGGCACTTGGTGAGCACCCGAAACTGCTCGGCTACCAGGTCGATAAAGTGTCTGTTTACGGCAGTAACCTCATAAATGCTGAGACACCAAATTACCGGGCCTCTGATTTCACAGTTGATTTCCGGCGAGAGTTGCTCGAACTGAATTCAACAGACCCTCGGCATCTCTCCCCTGAAACTGACATAACCAAAGTTACCGAGCGCCCTCCCCTGCAAACCATGCTCAATGGCAACAGCGTAGATGTTCCTGTTGAGCAAACTTCCATTGCGCAGGCTCTTTCTGATTACTCGATAAATATGGCATTTGTTCGCTATAACCTTTCCATGCTCTCAGCAGCTGTCAATGGTCGCTGAGCCCTGAGGTTTCCTCTATGAGTTTTCAAGCGATATACGGCCTCTCAAGTCAGGCCATGTTCACGCAGGATATTCGGATGAACGTAGTAGCTGGCAATCTGGTCAATGCCAATGTTGCTGCGGGTTCTGAGCAGGATGTGTATAAGGCCCGTGACGTTCTTCTCTCACCCAGCCGGCTCGAAACATCCACTTCCGGCCCAGGAGCCGCAGGGACGTTTGGCGTTATGGTCACTGATATAGTAAGCAGCTCAAAACCGCCGAATATCCGTATTCAGCCAGGGCACCCTCTGGCCGACGACCAGGATCGGGTGTTTTATCCCGCTATCGATACAGTTGAGCAGATGGCAGACATGATGTCAGCCTCCCGCCATTTTGAGACAGCCGTTTCGTTGTTTGCCACGGGGCGAAATATGCAGGATCGTGTTATCGAACTTGTCAACCTGTAACCCTTTCGAGAACCTGGTTATGAATATTTCTGCTCTTAGCCCTGACCGTGGCTTTGATGCGTCGATACAGGATGCATCCAATACCCGGCAGGACGGATTATCGTCAAAGCAGACCTTTATGAAGTTACTGGTTGCTCAACTGCGTAATCAGGACCCCATGAACCCCATGGAAAATACCGAGATGGTCAGTCAGCTGGCCACCATCAGCAATGTGGAACACCTTGAAAGCATTCGATCCATTCTCGACTCAATGGGCGGAGGGCTGAAAACGGTTAATTCTACCTTTGCCAGCAACCTCATCGGACGTCATGTCGGGCTGGATAGCAACATTTTTTCTCTTCAGGGTTCGGCGGACGACCTGCTTGTGGACTACCGAATACCCAACACCGGAAGCCCGGTTCGACTGACTTTATATGATGCCGCAGGACTACAGCTGGCTGAGTCTGTACGCAAAGGTAAGGCCGGCGAGCTGGAGACGTTGCCACTGTCAAAGGTGTTTGGTCGTTCATTGCCGGATGGAAGTTACCGGCTGCTGGCAACCAATCAGGATGGCGAGGTCATTGATTCCCAGATTCAGGCAAAAGTCAGCAGCATGCTTCTGCCTGAATTCGGCACTGAACCTCAGCTGGTTCTGAAAAGCAGCACCCCTGTAGCTCTTTCTCAGGTTCGTACGGTTCGTTAGAAGGAAATTACCATGTCGAATATTGGTCTCAGCGGTCTGCAGATGGCAAAAAGCGGCCTGGAAACATCCGGCCACAATATCGCCAATGCAGAAACGACCGGCTATAAAGAGTTTCGCAATATTCTGAGTGACAGCTATGCCCAGACCAGCCAGAACAATGTTGAAATGTCGGGTGTGAGTGTAGATGCCAAGGAACAACTGTTTACTCAGGGTTCACTTAAGCTGACGGGAAACAGTTTTGATCTGGCCGTCGAGGGTAAGGGATTTTTCACCTTAAGAGATAATGGCCAGGAGCTTTATTCCCGTTCCGGATATTTCCGTCTTGATAAGGATGGTTTTGTCGTTAACCAGGCGGGTTACCGTGTCCAGGGCTTTCAGCCACTGGACAGCGGCGAGATTTCCAAGGGAGCCAAGGGTGACCTTAAAGGCGGGCCATCATTAATCAAGGGAAAACAGACATCCGAGATTAAAGCCGATATCAACCTGAATGCCGGGGACTCAGACAACTGGACGACAGCGTTTAACATCTATGACAGCCTTGGAGAACAGCATTCTCTGGCGGTCAAATTTGATAGAGGAGCTCATACCAACGGAGTCACAGAATGGAAGGCGTCTTACCTATTTAATGATCAAGCACCTTCCCTCCCCCCCCTCAAAGACACTCTAAAGTTTAATAACAAGGGAGAACTACTTGATAGTACTAATAATCCGACGAGTTCCGCTGAATTACGACCGAAACTGGACCTTGGTGGCAATACCCCTGAAGAGGTCACGCTTAACCTGTCCCTAACCCAATATGCCACCGCCTACTCCATCAACGATATAGAAAACAACGGCTCTGAATCCGGCCAGCTCAAGAAGGTAACAATAGGCGACGACGGCCTGCTGGAGTCTATCTACAGCAACGGCGCCCGAAAGGCATCAGGTCAGGTCATGCTTGCAATATTCCCCAGTGATGTCGGGTTGACCGTAGCCGGAAAAAACTGCTGGTCAAAATCCGGTATTTCAGGTGATCCAATATTCCATATTTCCGGGAAAGGCGGAGCAGGCACAGTCCGTAGCGGGGCACTGGAACAATCCAATGTTGATGTGACAGAGGAGCTTCTGAACCTTGTTGTAGAACAGCGCAACTATCAGCTTAACGCTCGCACCATCAAGGTAGAAGATACTATGAGCCAAACACTCCTGAATCAGTTCTAAGGTACTGAACCATGGATTTCAGTGTACACATGCCGGCCCGAATCGCTGATGACATCACACGATTCCAAATGATCCACGCTGCCAACATGGCAGCATCTACCATTCCCGGATTTAAAGCCGAAAAACCTTTTTACGCTGAGGTTAAGCGGGCAGTTGGCGAGGGTGAACCCACGTCAAGGTTTGAAAGCCGTCAAACACCAAAACCTGCCAGCAGCCATACCGACTTTACACCGGGAGCCATACAACCGACAGGCTGGAATCTGGATGTTGCCGTATCCGGAAAAGGCTGGATGGTTGTTGAGCCGGAAGATGGAACGGAAGCCCTGACCCGAAACGGGCAATTGAAAGTCAGAGGCGATGGGTTGCTTATTTCCGGAGAGGGGTTTCCGGTTTTGGGTCAGGGAGGCACTATTTCAGTCCCGGAATACTCCAGCCTGACTATTGGCAAAAACGGTGCTATCAACATTGTCCCCCGAGGTGCACAGGCTTCTGAAGTCGTAGAAGTTGATCGTATTCGTATTGTTAATCCCCCGGAAAACCAGATAAAGCGGCGCGCTGGGGGAATGTTCCTGTTTACTGGTGATGGATCTCCAGTACCAGATCCTGACATCGAGCTGATGCCCGCTTCCCTGGAAGCATCCAATACTGACGGAGTTTCAGAGCTGATCAGCTTCCTTACCCTCAGCCGTGAGTTTGAGCTCAATGTAAAAATGATGACAGCATTCCGTGACCTTTCATCCAGCGGTGACAAGCTGATCCAGGAAAGTCGCAGCTGAATACCCCGATAATTCTCTTGGAAATAACATCATGCATCCTGCAATGTGGATCAACCAGAGCGGGCTGACAGTCTTTGACAGACAGCTCATGGCGACAGCGAACAACCTGGCCAATGTCAGTACTTACGCATTCAAAAAAGATCGTACCGTTGTCGTAGATCAGTTCTACAGAGAATTCCGTGAGGCTGGGGCACAGGTGAATCAACAGAACCACCTTCCTTCCGGGCTGCAGATAGGCACAGGTGCCCGGGTCGATGGTATGCAGAAGGTGTTTACCAACGGCAATATCCAAAACACCAGCCAGCCTCTTGACCTGTCGATTGTCGGCCAGGGTTTTTTTCAGGTGCAGATGCCTGATGGCTCCGTCGCCTATACCCGCAACGGGCAGCTACAGCTGAATTCTGAAGGTGTCATTGTCATGTCCAGCGGTCTGCCTCTTGAGCCGGCCATCACCATACCGGCGGAAGGAACAGTTATCACGATATCGGAAGACGGTACTGTCAGTGTCACCCTGCAGGGAGAAGTCCAGCCTCAGGTTGCCGGTCAGCTGTCGCTGGTTAACTTCGTTAACCCGATGGGCCTGAAACCGAAAGGTGGACATATTTATATGGAAACTGAAGCCAGTGGTAACCCGGTAGAAGGCGTAGCCGGAGAGAATGGCATGGGAATTATTCGTCAGTTTACGCTCGAGGCTTCCAATGTTGAGGTTGTTGAAGAACTTGTGAACCTGATCATGATCCAGCGCGCCTATGAGATGAATGCTCGCGCCATTGAGACATCTGACCGCATGATGGAGTATCTGGTGCGCAATGCCTGACATTCCCTCCTCAATAATGCGCCTTTACCCTAAGACCCAGGTCATAGCCGTGCTGCCAGCGCTTGCTCTGCTCTGTGCTTGCCAGACAGACCAGCTACGTCCAGCGGATGAGATAAGCGAGGAAGTCCCTGTCAACCTGATAAGTTCCGAACCTCTTATTGCCGGTTCGCTTTACCGGGAGGCGACGGCTGTCCGCCTGTTCAACGACCATAAGGCTTATCGGGTTGGCGATATTCTCACTGTGACCCTGGATGAGCAGACACGCTCCAGCAAACAGGCCAATACCAACATCAACAAGAAAAACAAAGTTGATATGCCAGATCCAACCATTTTCGGTCGTACTGGGGCACATATTCTGGGTAAAGGCCACTCCCTGGCCAACATCTTTGATGTTGACCGTGCTTTCACCGGTAAAGGCACGACAGGGCAAAGCAATATGCTCGTGGGTTCAGTCACGGTTATGGTTCAGAGCGTTCTGGACAATGGCTCACTCTATGTCCGGGGGAAGAAAACAATCCGCCTGACCCAGGGAGATGAAGTTTTGTTCCTCTGTGGTTTTGTTCGCCCTGAAGATATATCTCCCGATAACCGAGTGTCTTCCCGTCGTCTGGCCGATGCGCGCATCAGCTATACCGGAAAAGGTGATCTTACCGAAGCCAATACCCAGGGCTGGTTCAGCCGCATACTGAACAGTCGCTGGTTTCCGTTTTGAGCGGGTATTGGATGATGCTGCGTCTGCCCATTCTCTGTGTTCTGCTGATGATCTCCTCCCAAAGTATGGGGCTGAGGCTACTGGATATAGCTGATGTCGAGGGAGTAAGGACGAACCAGCTGGTAGGTTACGGTCTTGTTGTCGGGCTACAGGGTACAGGAGACCAGACCCGGCAAACCCGCTTTACCTCCCAATCCATCGTCAACATGCTCCGTCAGTTTGGTGTGCAGTTGCCCGATGATACTGAACCCCGGTTGAAAAATACTGCGGCGGTGAGTGTTTATGCATCTTTGCCAACCTACGCCCGTCCAGGACAAACCCTGGATGTCACCGTGCTCTCCATTGGCGATGCCAAAAGCCTGCGCGGAGGAAGTCTTCTGGTCACACCACTAAGAGGCGTCGATGGTCATGTCTACGCCGTCGCCCAGGGTTCACTGTTTATAGGGGGGGTCTCAGCAGAAGGCTCCAGTGGTTCAAAAGTCAGTGTGAATGTCTCCACAGCGGGAAGAATTCCATCTGGGGCAACAGTGGAACGACCTGTTATTCCCTATTTCCCCAACACCTCAACCATCACTCTTAACCTGCACGAGACAAGCTACAGCCTGGCCCGCTCTGTTGTAAAAGGAATCAACGCCATGCTTGGTGAGGGAACGGCAACAGCCATTGATGGCCGTCAGGTCGTTGTGTCTGCGCCATCGACCCCGAATCAGCGAGTCACATTTATGTCAGTCCTGGAGGGACTGGATATTCCACCAAGCCGGGAAGCAGCCAAAATTATTTTCAATGCTCGAACCGGAACCATTGTGATCAGCCAGAATGTACGCGTACGTCCTGTAGCAATCAGTCACGGCAGCCTGGTCGTTACAGTGAAGGAAGAACCTCAGGTTAGCCAGCCTGGTCGTTTCTCCCTCAAAGGGGAAACCAAGGTCGTTCCTCGTAGTGATATCAGTGTTAGTGAACCTACCGGCCCTCTGCAGGCTCTGCCGGCCTCTGCCTCTCTGGGCGACGTCACCAGCGCACTGAACAGTATCGGAGCAACACCGAGTGAGATGATGTCAATTCTTCAGGCAATGAAAAAAGCCGGAGCCCTGGATGCAGAGCTGGAGATTCTCTGATGGATACTCAGATAAGCAACCTTTTTCCTCTTCATACTACCTCTCTGAAAGATGAGCAAAGTCGTATTGATTCAGACACACGACAACAGGCCAACAAAGCCGTTATGCAGGAGCTTTATGGACTGTTACTGAACGAAATTTGTAAAAGCGCCATGAAAACAAACAGCCTTATTTCCCGGGATTCACCTATAACATTATCAGGAAACAATCCTCTGACAGAAACCTTCTGGAACCAGGTTCTGAAAACTATCGCCGACCAGGCCGACTGGGCATCAGTGGCTGTTCACAGCTCTGAAAACAGCTCTGAAAACAGCTCCGAAGGCCGCTCAGGCACGCGCTCAGGAAACAGCAATTATGAGTCTTCTTCATAATATTGGTCTCAGTGGCCTTGTGGCAGGGCAAACCGGCCTCAACAGTACCGCCCAGAATGTGTCGAATACACTGACGGAGTGGTACAGCCGAAGAGAGCCGGTTCTCGAACCACGACAAGTCCAAAGTGGTGGGTCGCTGCTCATGGCTGCGGGTGTTTCTGTTGAGCAGGTCCGCAGGATTACCAATGACTTTGTCAACACCCGGGTCTGGTACACCAGCGGGCAGTACGAACAAGCCCGCATTACCAATAGTTATATGCGCCAGCTGGATGCCATTCTGGGGGACGAACACACAAGTTACGCCCAACCATTAAGCCAGCTTCAGCGTTCATTACAGCAGGCCACAGTCACACCAGAATCAATCGCCGTTCGTCAGCAGGTATTAGGAGATGCACACCTGGCTGCCATGCAGCTGAATACCCTTCAGGAACGTTTGATCGCATTCCATGAACAGGTCAATGAACAGACAAAAAGCCTCATTGCCGAAATCAACCAGCTGGCCAGTAATGTTGCCAGAGTCAATGACAGCATCAGTGACGCGACGGTGGAAAAAACTGATGCCGGTGATCTTCTGGATAACCGGAACCGGCTCATCAACCGTTTAACAGAACTCGCCGGTGTCACCGTCCAGAAGGCAGACAAGGGTATGGTCAATGTATTTCTGGCCGGCGGTGAACGACTGGTGTCAGGTAATAAACCCGCTATCCTCAGTGTTCACAGAGGAGAACCCGACCCGTTATTGTCTCAGATCAGGATTAACGATGACCCAAACCCGCTCACAACAGAAAAATTCGGTGGCATGCTGGGGGGGATAACCCGGTTTCAGGAACAGACACTATTACGGGAACAGAACACTTTAGGGTTTCAGGCCATCCTGCTGGCCTCAGGCACCAACAGAATTCTTGGTGAAGGTTTCGACCTCGCGGGGAATAAGGGAAAGATGCTGTTTCAAGATATAAACGACTCCAGCATTCTGAGCGGCAGAGTTCTGGCAGAAATAAATGCGGGAAAAGCAGATTTGACACTGAAATTTCAGGAGGATTCGTCTGAAAATTATGTTCTAAGTGACTATCGGATTACATTTTTCGACCCCACAGCCCCGAACGTTGAAAACTGTGAAGTAACACGTCTGAATGATGGCGTGACCAAGCGATATTCTTTCTCAGAAAACTCACCCTTACAGCTTGATGGATTGAAACTCACTGTCAGCGGGGCGCCAAAAGCTGGCGATACCTTTACCTTGGTTCCCTGGCGCCATGAAGCCGGGCATATCAAAACAGTTCTTCAAGACCCTCAGGCTCTGGGATTCTCTGGCGGATCGCAATCGCAGGTTGGAACTGGCAAACCAATTGTCGTAGAAAGCAACGGGCCTGGTGATAACAGCAACCTGCAGAACCTGCTGGACTATATGGAAGGCAAGGGTCTTGCCAACAGTCTGGCGGTCTATTACGACAGAGAAGTCTCCCGGGTCGCGACCGAAGCCCGTCAGGCGGCCAGCCGGGAACAGGCTGAGAAGACCCTGCAGGCCAGCGCCCTGGCGGAGCGTAATAACCTCTCTGGAGTCAATCTGGATGAAGAAGCCGCCAACCTGATTCGGTTACAGCAGTACTACCAGGCCAATGTCAGAGTTATATCCACAGGGACACAGTTAATTGATGAGCTTCTCGCTATGGTTTAGGGCGTTCAATCATGCGTATCAGCACAATGCAGGAACAGGCGGGTATGCTATCCAGCCTGCAGCAGGCAAACAGTCAGGCTTTTCAGGACTGGAACCGGCTGGCCAGTGGTAAAAAATTCAATCAGCCATCGGATGACCCGCTCTCTGCCGTCCAGCTTCTGGAGGTCAACCGTCGCCTTGGCTCTACCGAGATTTATCAGCAAAACATTGCCGCTCTTAACGACTTGTTAAAGCAGGAAGAGATAGTACTGAGAAGCTGTATTGACAATATCGGTCAGGCCAGAGACATCATTCTCAAAGCCAACAATGGTGCCATGGACGACCTGGGTCTGCAGGCTCTGGGGCAGGAAGTCTCCCATATCATTGACTCCCTGGTGTCTTTAATAAACACCAGAGACGCTAACGGCAATTACCTGTTTGGCGGATTCCATTCGTCTGAACAGCCCGTCGTTATCGAGAAAGGGGAGCTCGTTGTTGAAAACGATGATCTTAACCGTCGCTCTGTGATGGTCACAAAATCATCCCGTGTCATAGGGCCAAACACAGCCCAGTCTCTCTGCTTTGATATCAAAAACGGAAAAGAAAGCTTTAACCTGCTGGAAATGCTTACAGCCTTTAAAAAACAGCTTATGGGCACATCAACAGAACCTCCTGCCCCTTTTACTGATCTTCTGAAGAAAATTGACATTGCTGCAGATAACTTCAATAGCGCACAAACAGAACTGGGTGCAAAACTCAGCATGCTGGAGAGAACATCAGACAGCCACAGCCAGTATAAAATGTTCTGTCAGGAGCTGGCCGGCAATCTTGGTGACCTGGATTATGCCGCCACAATTACCCATCTCAACCAGTCCATGGTGGCAATGGAAGCCGCCAGAAAAAGTCTGAGTGTGGTTTCCCAAGTCTCGCTCTTCCAATATCTCTGATTTTTAAATTTATACCCTTAACCCTTTTCCTTTCTGGTCGAGTAAGGCTTCGTTCAATCTTGAGCTTGATTCAAGCAATAATTGCAATCAACAGGCCTGCTGGCAGCAGGCGAGGGGAAATCTGTTATGTCCCTGAGTGTCAACACCAACGTTCCATCACTCACCGCCCAGCAAGGGCTGGAACGGGCAACCGGAGCACTGGAAACCTCCATGCGACGCCTGTCCACCGGTTTTCGGATTAACAGCGCCAAAGATGATGCCGCCGGTTTGCAGATTACCAACCGGATATCGTCACAGATCAACGGCCTTACTGTTGCCGTGCGCAATGCCAATGATGGTATTTCCGTATCCCAAACAGCAGAAGGGGCGATGAACGAGTCCACAGCGATTCTGCAACGCATGCGGGACCTGTCCGTTCAATCCGCCAATGACAGTAATGACAGTGCGGACCGCGCGGCTTTGCAGAAAGAGGTGGCGCAATTAACCAAAGAGCTGGACAGGATTGCAGACACCACCACCTTTGGTGGTCAGAAGCTGCTTGATGGCAACTACAAAGACAAGCATTTTCAGATTGGTGCCAATTCTAACGAAACCATCACCCTGGGTATTAGCAGCGTAACCAGCGGAAATCTTGGTACTATCGGTTACCAATTAGATTTCAATGGTTTTTCACTGAACGGAGCTACCGCTTTTGGCGACCAAACCTTGAGTTTTAAAGTGGGTAATGATACTCATAACGTTGACATTAAATCCACTGACTCTGCCAAAGATATTGCGGCAAAGGTGACATCATCAGTAACAAAACTGAGTGCAAAAGCGGAAAATTCTGCAACAATTGATTTCGCTACATCAGGCCTCGTTGCTAAAGGTGAGGTGACACTGACGATTAACGGTGACACTTTCAGTGAGACTGCTTCTGACGCTGATACCAATGGTATTGCCGCAGTAACTGCATTGGCTAAAAAAATTAATGCTACAGAAGGTCTGGTAGCCGACTATACCCCTGTTTCTGGTAAGCCCGGCGTCATAACGCTAGCTAACACAACAGGTAATACCCTTACTGTAAAAGGGAGTGGATTTAAAGACAACTCCGTTGCATCACCCGTTGTACTTGGGGACATAACGGTGGCAGGAAAGACTCCCTCGACGGCAAAAAACATTACTAGTAGCGAGGTCAGTGTCAAAGGCTTCATCAACTTTCTGGCAGAAGATGGAGCTGCGAACTATTCAGTGAAGTCATCTGACACAACAGCCACGTCGGTTCTTGGAGCTACGGGTACAGGTGCAGGAAACGTCGATAAATCCAAAGAAACCAAAGAAACCGTAAGCACAGTAAACATATCCAGCTATGCCGGCGCGCAAAAAGCCATTGGCATTATCAGCGCCGCTATAGCCGATATTGACGACCAGCGCGGTAACCTGGGTGCTATCCAGAACCGCTTCCAGCACACCATCTTCAACCTCCAGAGTATCCGTGAAAATATGACCGCCTCCCGCGGGCGGGTTAAGGATACCGATTACGCGGCAGAAATGGCGGAGATGACCAAACAGCAAATCCTGAAACAGGCGAGTATTGCCAACCTTGCCCAGGCCAACGACCTGGCTCGGGATGTACTGCACCTGCTGAAGTAAAACCACAATTCAGCAACAACAATAACCCCATAACCCGATTCAGCTGGCAAAGGAGCTGCCTGCTGAATCTTGACTCTAAGTGACACCCATGACAGGTCTTCAGATTCCCGGTGTTGGCTCCGGCCTTGATATCAAAGCAATGGTGAAAGCCATTGCCGACAGTGAAATGGCACCAAAAGAGTCCGCGTTAAAACGCAGCGAGCAAAGAACAGAAAGCGAGTTATCTGTACTGGGACAAATATTTGCTGCAGGGAGCGAACTGTTACAGGCCTGCGACGGCCTGACCCATGGTCACTGGTTAAAAGCTCACTCCTCTGATCCACACACTGTTATAGCCAGAATCACTGGTCAGCCATTGGTTGGGGATTTCTGTGAGATCGAAGTTCGTCAGCTGGCAACCCATGGCCACGCATTATCAGGGTTCCAAACCAGTGGCGCAGTCTTTAACGAAGGCCGGTTGGGCATAACGGTTCATAACAGTAATGGCCACCAGCAGGATTTCATTGTCGAAACCACTCAGGAAACAACGCTCCCCCAGCTGGCTCGCCAAATCAATCATTCTGATTCGAAATTAAGCGATTTGATAAGGGCTTCTGTTATCAGAGATATCAGCGGCGAACGTCTGCTTCTGTCCCTTATAGCTACCGGGGCAGGCACCACAGTCGAAGTGAAAGGAGAAAAGGGTCTGCAGGCACTGGCTCACTCTTTCGCAACCCATGGCCATCAGCTCAAAAGTGGTGAAGGAAAAGACGCCTCTTATCGTTTAAACGATGTTGCCGTGACCAGTCACAGCAATCATATAACCGGCGCAATTCTGGGGCTTGAGCTTGATCTGCAGGATGCCAGAGCTGGCCACCATGTATTGATCACTGTCCAGCATAACGCCAAAGAGTTAATGGCAGAGTTAGAGGCTTTCACGGAGAAGTGCACACAATTTTTTCGCAAAACAGATCTGACAACCCGGGGTGATAACAAAATGGGCATTCAGAGTAGCTCTCTGGTCAGGCATTTAACCAGCCAGATTGATCAGTTACTGGGGGGAATAACCTCTCATACCAGTCACATCCGCTCCCTCGCAGATATCGGCCTTATTCGCGAGAGAAATGGCTCCCTCTCTTTAAATGCCCGAAAATTGACCCAGGCATTACAGAAGCATCCGGCCGATGTTCATAAACTGATCACAGGTGAGCAAGGGCCTGTCAGGCAGATTTCCCGAGTCATACAGAATATGGACAAGCCCAGCAGCGGCCTGCAGAGCCATGGCAGACGTCTGGAGAATGATGCCCGGCAACTCATTGCCGAACATCGGAAGCTGGACCTTGAACGACAACGGATCACCGACGGGCTTCTGCGAAAATATATCGACATGGATCAGCGTATTGGCAAGCTAAAACAGGTTGGCAGTGCCATTGAGCTGATGACAGATCGCTTTGCTCAAAGAGGGCGTGAACGTTGATACATTCACAACAGGCGGCGCGAAACAGCTACCGCCATAACCAGTACAGCGCCCGCTCTGAGGAGCTTTCTCCTGAGAAAAGACTGCTACTTCTGTTGCGAGGGCTTGATGAGATTCTGTGCCGCTGCGAAGGCTGTATGGGAACCGGGCAACCCTCTCTCAGGGGCGAACTGATTGGTCAGGGCATGGATATTTTTATTGCTCTCAAGCAGGGGCTGGCCGCTCCCGCAGACGACACTCATCAGGCTCGCCAGGTTCTGGCCATAACCGGGCAGCTTCATCAACTATACGACAACTGCCTACTCCTGCTGTCTCGTACTACGCTTGAGAACAATCTGGAAACACTCAAGGCTGTCCGGCATGTTGTCAGAGAGCTAGAGACAGCCTGGCAACCTTCGAAAATGGGCAGCCAAACAAAACTTTTGCAGGATGAAGGGTAAGCCTTTTATATGCGCCGCCTGTCCACCGTCTCGCCAAGGATGATGCCGCCAGCTTGCAGATTAGCAACCGGATCTTTGTTGCACAAAACTTTAGGCTCTATATTCCTTGATCGAATATAGAGAAAAACAGGTGCTTTTCTCTCTTGATCTTCTGCAACCCTTGCTCTTATTGCTTATAACCAAATCTCAAGAAACAATTTCGTGGTTATACCCTCTCCTCAGGCCTTTAATAGCAAGGGATTAAGGCTTTCGGACAGATACTGACTATCTGTAATTTATAAAAACACAATCTAATCAAAATAATATAAGTCAATGTACTCATACTTGACTATCTTCCTCAAAGGTCTTTGACCTTGGATAGTTAGAGGTAGTGTATTCATGAAAGCGATGCGTTGTTTTTCTTTGGTAGCCTTTCTTTTGGTGTCAGGTGGTGGCTTTTCATCTGATAAGGCGTTCTTGTATGTATTTGGAGAGAAAACAGATGTTGCGACACAGATTGAGGCTAGCCTGGGTGGTGTTTTAACCCCTGCAAAATTCACGGACCAGGATATTGGTGAGGAAAAGGATGTATATAATAAAAAGGATTTTGTTTATATCAATCTTTCATCAAATATTTCCTTGAGTGAAAAAATGTCGGCCAAAAAGGCTTTCTTGAACGCAGTGCCAGTTCTTTTCGATGCTTCCCAAGTGTTCGATACCGAAAAGTCATTTGACATTATTCAGGATATTACTGGCGTTGGTCTTTCTGCACCTGTTGTTATTGCCAGTATACGTGAAGGTGAACCACATTTTTCTGTCATAGATATAGATGCTGACGAAGTAGACCAAACTGAGGATATGGGGAACATGTCGCCTGGACGTCGATATGAAATGATGAAAGAAAACCCAAATAGTAGTTTTATGGATGAAGTTAGATCAGCTGCTCAGGAGGCATATCCTGATGATTCTCCGAGCACCTTCACGGATTTTGAAATTGGGGATGTTAAAATTGAGAGTGAGGACACGGAAGTCGGTGATTATGACGTTTCTGATTTAACGACAGAGGAATTGAAATAAAAACGAGAGGAAAATGAATTCTTTCATCAGGATGACCAGAGATAAAACTTTAACGTTTGGAGGAAGCCAAAATGGGCGGTATGTGCCAATACAACTTATACAATTGAATCTCGTCTAGTGAGGGTTAATTGCCATCTTCCAGCATGGCAGGATGGAAAGAACAAGAAGAACTATTGTAATGGCAGCATGCGCTTAACTTATACCATTGATTTAATGCGTTCAGTTGGGAGGACTGAGGACGCAAAGTTCGTGCGTATAAGCATCAGTAATGACAAGGGAGGTGCAGGCATTCAAGTAGCCAACGCAATCACCTGGGAGAAACCCTGGTACCTACAATGAAACTGTTTCAGGGTTTGCTGAAGAGTACAATTTTGCTATATGGCCCTCAGAAACAAGGGGGGTATCAGTTTTCTCCCAGGCTCCCGCCAACCAGAATCCCGAGTACCAGAAAACAGAAACGACTTCGACAACACTCGGCTTTTCTGTGTCTGGTGGAGCCGAAGCCTCAGCGAATGCAGACAATCCACTAAAGGTTTCAGCGTCTGCATCTGCTCAATTCAGTACAACATCCTCCCGGTCACACAAGGTGGTTAATAATGAATACAGAATAGATAATCGAACTCATGGACATACTGCGGGGTTTAGTTGGAAGCATCGAACTCGCGAAAGAGGAGATTATTATATTCACAGCATTGGCTCACACACTCTTTTTCAAACCTGGCCACACCTCTTTAACCTGGAAAGATTCTCTCCAATCAGTTACTCAAACTTTGTGCCTGGTTTCCAAGTGACATACAAGATAGACCCTGATGAAAGGGGAAAAATAGCATTTACAATACGCACCACCGTTGCTACTGCTGCCGTTTATGCTCAGGATGTATACGCCGGAACTGTGCATGTCAGGAGCAATAAACCAGGGAGGGCAATAACACATACTCGAATGTATGACGTTGCAAGAGTGGATTTAAATCATCCGGTTTTTGCCAGAGAGCCAACTGTCTATCTGCAGAATTTGGGTCATAATAATCGGGTAGTGGATGTGGCTGTTGCAAGAACTGATGATGGCACACCAGTGATAACTTATCCTCAGCATGGTGGGACTAACCAGCTATGGGGGTTTGATAGTTTAGGGCGTTATATATCAAGGATGACTCCAGATATTTGCATGACAGTTGAGCCGGACTTAACTGTAGCAGTTAGACGTACAAGTCCTTCATTGAGTCAACAATGGTATTGGGAAGAGGATAAGATATATTCTCGGCACGTTGGCTCTGATCCGGATGTACGTTATGTGCTCAGTATGAGTGGTTCCGGCCTTGCTGCGAGGTTGGTTGTTATACCAAGTACAGAGGCTGATCACCCAAATAGCAATTGGAAACCTGTCCTGAAATCCGGGCTCTAAAAAAGAAGAGGCGGATTATATAAACTGAGGCGGGAGTGGTTGTGCAAAAGTTACTTGTGCTTTTCTGCTACAGCCTCAGTTTTTGGGAGCTCCTTTTAGCCAGGTCATTTGAACAAGTAACCACTGGAAATTCTTCTGGTGAGCACTCTACTCGAGGCAGAGGTATATGGCGTACGACTGCTGGTGGAACGCCCCTCTGATCTGCCGTAATGCCCTGGTGAAAACAGGTATTTAACCCTCGTCAAACGATTCGGGTTCTGGGCAGCTCCACCGATTATACGATAACTGTCTATTTTTTCTGTCTCGTACTAGGCTTGGGAACAATCTGGAAACACTCAAAACTGTCCGTCTTGTTATAAGAAAGTGTTGTAAGAAAGTGTTGCAAGAAAGCTTGACACAGTCTTGCAACCTTCGGAAATGGTAGCCAGACGGTATCAAGACTAAAGAGTGAACTTTAATGTGATAATTCAAGCTGCTGGTGCCGATACAATCTGCCCATCACAGGCTCCCCCTGAGACATATTGTTTCCAAACTGACATTTTACAGGAAGATGGCTTGTCAGTTTCTGGTTTGACGAGAGATCTCCTTT
Organism: Sansalvadorimonas sp.; assembly: GCA_965221135.1. Lineage (GTDB taxonomy): Bacteria > Pseudomonadota > Gammaproteobacteria > Pseudomonadales > Endozoicomonadaceae > Sansalvadorimonas. The sequence goes on along the minus strand of CBDCRZ010000098.1, from coordinate 12,621 downwards.
ATGAAGAAGTCTTTCAGGACGCTGTTGCTACACAACAACCCGCTCCAGAGACTGATAATATACAGGATAAAGAAATAGACATCGGGAAAGAGAGAAATATCAGGCCCTTCCAGGAACGGGAAACATTCACTGATAGTACACAACTTTCTACAGAGCATGAGGCCGTTCAGGAAGCAGACACTGACTCGGTCACCCCTGTATATGACAGTATGCCAACTATTAGTCTGCAACAAACTCAAAAGTCTGTAGACACAATACCTGAGCTGTCTTTGCCGGAGGGTAAGAATTATTTTCACGGAGATACACCGCAGGAATTGTTGAGCATGGGTTCATTAACTAATGAAAACCTTTTATCAACATCAGGCTCACTGCATGCAAAGGGTCTGTTTGATAACGACTCTTTAGCGAATGGCTCTTTAACGAGTGACACCAGAGCAAACCTGAGCATTACGCATACTAATGTGATACTGGCCGATGGCTCTTTCATGACTTTAGAGGAAAAACCAAATATTCAGAAACTGGCGCAACCTGACGTGGGAACTCAAGAGTCTCTGCCCCCATCCTCTCAGGAACCAGCTCCAGATTTCAATATGTCAGACCCCACTTCACTCATCAACCGTGCCATCAATCCAACCCTGACCATCCGTAGTGAATCTGGTATGTCTCCCACTTCCTGTACACACGGGCAAAGCACTCTGACACCTGGAGCACTTGCATCCGGGGCTCAACCTGAAGCCACGTCTTTTGATGCGAACTACAGTTACCTCTTGCGACTCAGTGACAATGGCAACACACGTCTTATTGTGAACACTGAGTCTATCGGTGTTATTGATGCCCGGATTGTACACCAGGATCAAAGTATTAATCTGGCTCTTGCCTGCGAACAGGAGAGTCTGGATTTACTCAGGCAAAACAAGGAAGGTTTTCGGGAAGCCATTAGCAGCGACGCTGCCAGTTTCCAACAGGTTGATGTCTCAGTTTCCGAACATCAACAACAGTTCAGGCACAAGCACCCAGCCATGATTGATTACAGCCCTGTTGATCGGTTGGTTGCTAATGAGCCCACAACTGATAAGTGGCCTCTGATGACGCGGATCATAGATACCTTTGCCTGAGGAAACCGCTATGAAACTCTCTTTGAACCGGAACACGATAATAGCCATGGTTATCGGGGGAAGCCTGGTTCTGGCAGGGGTTGCCTGGTGGGTCGAACAGGATCTACTGAGTGTCGAAAAAAACTCAATCGAAAACATTGCTCAATCCCCAGTGCCACTCTATCAGGGCCTAGGACATCTTGTGGCGAATCTTGTCGATGAAGAAGATTACGAAACTCACTATATGCAGGTCGATGTTTCGCTTATGACCCGTAGTCAACGTTGTGCCAAAGCTATGGCCTTTTACGTTCCGCTTTTCAGAAGCGAACTGCTGGAACTGATGTCCCGACAGACCTACAAAGATATGCAGCAGCCTGACCAGCGGCAAATTCTTCGTAGCGAAGCCCGTACGAGAATATTGAAAGTGGCTAAGGAGCGAATGAAAAACCCGCAGATCGAAGAAGTCCTGTTCACCAGCTTTGTTATTCAGTGATAGCCATGTTGCAGAAGGCTTCATATCCAGGGCGGGGGGACAGTACAGGCAATAAATTGCAGGCCTCTACTGTTCTTAAAGCTGGCACCTGCGAGAGGCTAGAAGAGCACCTGCCACTTGTCAGGCGTCTTGCACGCCGAACAGCCGAATCAACACAGAGAAAGGACCTGCTCGATGATCTGATACAGGCCGGATTCTTCGGGTTAGTGGACGCGGCCAGACGATTCGACTGTTCTTCCGGATGGGATTTCCTGGCTTTTGCCCGTCCACGTATTCAGGGAGCAATGATTGATGAACTTCGGCGCCTGGATTGGCGTCCACGAAGGATAAGCCAGAATGCCGGGAGAATTGCTCGAATCATGTCAACACTGGAGCAGAAGCTTGGACGCCCGGCCTCAGAAAAGGAGATGGCAGCGGACATGAATATCAGCGTGGAAGAATACCGACAGCAGCTGGAGTGTATTGAGTGTGGCCGCCTGGAAGCCTTAGTGGAAGAACCTGTACAGAGCTCAGGTAACGAACCGGAGAAATGTGAGATAAGCAAGCAACTGGGTTGTGCGATTCAGAGTCTTCCCCCTAATGAACGTCAGTTGTTGGGCTTCTTTTATCAACAAGAATTAAACCAGTGCGAGATCGCTCTGGTGTTTGGGGTCACAGAAGCCCGCATCTGCCAGATACACAAACAAGCACTGCTGCGCCTGAAAAGCATTTTGCTTCAGGACAGCACAACGGGGATGGATGCTTTTTTATGCTGAAGCTTATTGGTTTCCTCATACTGTTTGGCGGGATCACAGGGGGATTTGTCGCTGCCAACGGCAATCTTGCGGCTCTCTGGCAACCTGCTGAGTTAGCCGTCATATTCTTCGCTGCGGTGGGTGCTTTTATGGTGGCAAACCCTAAATCAGTTCAACAACAGGTAACAAGCCACCTTCGGTTTGGTTTGAAAAAACGAAACGAGTTTGATCGTAGTTTTTACATGGACCTACTGAAACTTGTATTTCAACTCCTTGAAGTATCACGTCAAAGTGCGAACCTGGAAGAACACATTGAGGAACCGGAAAACAGCTCCATTTTCAGCGAATATTCGCGAGTCGTCTCACACAAGAAACTTCTTCACTACCTGACAGACAATTTCAGGATGACATCCCTGGGAAATGTTTCATCCCATGACCTTGAAAGTATCATGGAGCGGGAAGTACTGACCTTGCGCAATGACCTTAAGCGATCTTCTCACGCCTTACAGCAGACAGCTGACGCATGCCCCGGGTTTGGTATTATCGCGGCCGTTCTGGGAATTATTATCACAATGCAGTCTATTGACGGCCCTGTTGAACTGATAGGTATGAAGGTAGCAGCGGCTTTAACAGGTACTCTGTTCGGCATACTTCTTTGCTATGGCGTATTGGGGCCTCTGGCCTCAGCTATTGAACATACGACAAAGAATGAAGTGCAGGCCTTTGAGTGTGTGAAAGCGATTCTTGTTGCGAGCTTAAGCGGACGCCCCCCGCTGATGGCAGTAGATATTGGCCGACGGGTATTACTCGATGAAATACGTCCTTCTTTTTTTGAACTGGAAGACTGGTTAAAAAAAGGCCCGTAATATGTCCAAAGAAAAAATTATTATTCGTCACGTCCACTATGAAGAAGATGACACTCATGGCGGCTCCTGGAAAGTGGCCTTTGCAGACTTCGCTATAGCCATGATGGCTCTGTTTATGGTGTTGTGGCTGGTAGCTGCAACCAATGAAACTCAGAAAAAAGCGATTTCCCATTATTTCTCAAGCCCGGGCATTTTCAAAAAACCTTCCAGCCGCAACCCTATTTCCATGCAGGGAGCCACTTCGATCATGGAAGGCACACAAAATTTGATCAAAATGACTCCCACAGGAAAAAGTGGCTTTGAAACTGCGGGGGAAGAGTCCCCAGGCATTGATGAACTCCAGGCACTGAGTGCTCAGTTGACAAAGATAACCGAGGCTCGCGGCAAAGGAGGAATGCGTCGTCATCTCAAAATCCAATCTATACCCAGTGGATTTATGGTTTCTCTAGTGGAAGCTGCACATGGACCAGCCTTCGAGTCAGGGAGCAGCGCTCTTCAACCGTTTTATGAAGACTTGCTGTTATTACTGGCACCCTGGTTGAAAAAACTATCCCATAGCCTGCTGATTGTGGGCCACTCAGATTCATCCGGCCAAAACATCCCTGAATATCGAGATTACAACTGGATGCTTGCGGCCGAACGTGCAGAGACAGTCAGGCAAACGCTGGTTTTTGGAGGAGTACCTTACAAGCAGGTGATAGGCACCAGTTCGGTCTCCAGTCTTGTCACATTGCCCGGGTATCAAGAAGACAACCCTTTGAATCGGCGGGTAGATATATTGATTCTATCGGCAAAAAGTAATCGGGTTATTCAAAAGCAGCGGCAAAAAATCAAAAGCCTGACTCAGACAGTGTCGGAAGACGTTTTTAAATCCATGAGTGAGGCCGCAAACATAAACCAGAAAACGTCGGAATAGGAGCAGTTTTTACACTCCCGCACGGAGATTGCTCCACTATTGTTTGTTGATGGCATAGGAGTGGAGTCTGCGGTTATTTTTAACAAAGGTGTTACCTACGACCTGTGTCGTGTCACCGAGGTAGCACTTTGTTAGGGGCAGTAACGGGTTATAGGTGTACTTTCCATTCTTTATTCGGCGCTAGCCCTTGGAGGCAAGGGAAAGTGTTTTTTGGCACGCGGAATGGTTCTGTTGCAAAATTCCCGATAAGCCAAAAGTCAATATCCTCCAGGCACAATTATGCTGCCAGAGAGTAGATGTACTCCCACGGCTTGGTTAACTCAGAATCTGGATATTGGCCTTTTCTCAGCATGTGATAAAGTTCAATGCCAGAGAGGGTAGCCTTAGCAGAATAGAAAGCCTTGAACTGCATCATAGGGCGGGTGATCCGTTTTACAAATCGATGATCCTGTTCCACGATGTTGTTCAAATATTTGCTCTGGTAAATGGTGATTTTAGGCTCATGGTCTTTGAGCTTGGCTTTGCAAGAAGTGAGAGCACTGATATTGCTGCCACTTTTGTCGATACTCACTTTTTCCGGTTGTCCATGTTGACGAAAAGCCTTAGCGAAAAAGGCCGTGGCGGCTTTTTTATCTCGCTTTTCGGTAAGCAGGAAATCAACTGTATTTCCTTCTTTATCTACAGCACGATACAGGTAGCAGTCACGACCTTTGATCTTGATAGTGGTTTCATCCATGCGCCACGATCTTTTCACGGCAGGTTTGTCAACGCCCTGACAGACCAGAGCGTGCTCTGGTCCGGCTATGCAGAATGTATCATCCAAAGGTTGAACAGCCGTGGAGGTTGTGCGGATACGGCCTGTTGAGAGGACATCTGCCACCGTTTTGCTGACGGGTAGCACAAGAGTGCATTGACCGTTTGTTTTGGAACCTGCAAACACAAGAACAGGGGCAATAGACAGGGCCAGCCAAAGAGATCTGAATGCTATTAACACCTGTAACACACCACTTTCCCTGATTCCCTTCGGATTTCACAAGCTAGCAGATGAACGAAAAAGGGGGCGTTCTCATTAGGCGGTTTTATAGACGTTGAACATACTGATTCTTTGATCTGGTTGGCGTAATTGAGAACGTCCCCTAGCTTGCCGAGGACGGTTTTCTGTTCTTGTGTGAACATGGCGGCTTCAACTTTAACGGGTTGGGCCGCCATCTTGTGCCTATTTCTAGAAATTATTGAAATCTGCTCGCTCTAGACTCAAGCTGTGCAGACCTCCCAATAATTGAGGGTAACCCTGTCAAACCCTGGAGTTTGTTCCCTGCAAAAAAGTAGAAGGTTGCTGCAAACATTCCAGGGGTAAAGATCCACAGTGCTATCGAAAGGTAATGATTTCTGTCGGAAGAATTGCCATAACAAAGCCCTCAAGGAAGTGGTGCTGCCGGGCGTGGACTGGCTTGGAATTGGAATGAATCCTGTAACTCTTGTAGCCGCTCCTCAAAGCGGGCTTGACCCTCTGCAGATACAGTATTCTTTTGTTTTCCGTGACAGTATTGAAGGCAGGATCGAAAACATCCGGCAATGCTGCTGCATAACCTCTGACAGGGCCAATAAATACCAGACATCGCCAGGTTAACGCCCTGAATCGCTAATATATTCAGAAATGTTCCGAAGCTGGAGCCACTAATGCTCTCGACAGACCCCGTCAGAACCGCCGTGGCTGTTTGGTTGCCTGTAAAGTTAAAGGCGGCACAGGTGGCATTAAGACTACCGGGCTGTGCGATAACGGCAACGGATGAGCCAATCAGGCCAATATGCGGGGAAAGAGTACCAACCGCCATAACCGCTGATATGTGGATCATAAGGCTTCCTGTAATCCCGATCAGCAGAGGAACATAAACGTAGGCCATCTTGCGGTTGTAGAGCAGGTGGTAAATGGCATTAGCGAGACCGGTTGCAGACGGTCTGTTATCTGGTTCCGGATCTATCTGCAATATTCTGTGCAGTAAACGGCTGCAGCTTCCGCTATTGTCATCCGGTTTATCAAAGGAAGCCGCTACCTCAATAAGGATGCTCATCATCTGCTCACGTTCCTCCACCGGTAACTCTGCCAGGGCGGAGGCTATGTACAGGGTCTGTGAGGGATTTCTGGCAATAGCGGTGAGCATTTCATTCACTCCCTGTGACCCCAACAGGACAACAGGGTTAATATCTTGTACCCGTTCAAGGTGTTCAATGGTTTTGCTGAGTTGGGAAATGGCTTCCTGTTCATGGCCGCTATGTTCAAGCCTTTGTTTGTAGCGCATTGTGATTTTTAGTACTACGTTTGTGCCTGCGACTATAAGAGGCATTACCAGCTTCTGCCCAATGGGTGGTATAAGGGCAATACTTGTGCCAATAGCCGTAGCTGCAACGTCATGACCTGGACGTAGGGTGGTGCGTTGGGTAAACGGGCCTGTCAGAGGCCCTTGAATACTGAAACGGTTCCCCTGAGCCACATTCGCACAAACGGCACGCATATTGTCTTCTATCACTGATGCAACTGCGCCTTCAAATAATACTGGGTTGACGAGAACACCCTGTGAAGTGGAAGCGACAGCGGTGACTCCAATCAACCCAATATTAATCAACAGGTGAGTAATCCAAAGGGGGTTACGCTCATAAATCACCTTCTTCATCGATTCTGTCAAAGAGGCTGATAAAGCTAACCTGTCGACATCGCTGGGGCTAGTCACTCTGTAGGAAGATGGCAGTGCACTAAATGCCCGATGATGGTGTTTGGCATAACCTTTGCCCAACTCCTCAGGAATATTCTTAAAACTTTTTAAAGCTACAGTGAACCTGGGGTTTTGGGAAAGAAGTAAGATGAGCGCTCCTTTTTCTGGGTCACTTAATACGGCAAACAGTGCTTTTTCCTGGGCTCGTGGGAGCTGTCTGATAACTTGCAGAATATCCTGATGCTTTGTATTCGGACTTAATGCATTGCTTCTGCCGCGCCTGTAATGGCTATCTGGCGGATAAGGCCTCTGATCTATGACTTCTTCGAGGCTGTATGGGGTTGTTTGCTGTTGATGGCTTAAAAGATGCGTTAAACCAATTGCTGAAATAGCTGCCTTGGTTCTCCTCCAACTGATTAAATGTGGATAGTTTGATTGAGCTTCCACTATGTGGGCAGAAGGCGGTGGTGGTGCTTTTTCCATCGCTCCTGTTTCAAAGGATATAATGACCAGACAAAGACACAGAATACCCGCGATACAGGAGGCTACTCTTCGGAATAATAATGATGAAGAGTTAATATATGTAAACGCGTGCATTAGTGGTCAGCCCCAAATTCAGAGACACCCGACAGATGAGTTTAGTGCAGGTTGCGCTTTTACAATACTTTGAACACTTTCATGCAGCGATAGCGCCATAGCCACTGAGCTGCTGATAGGTATCCATAACTTTTTCATTACTCAGGGGTAACCCTATAACCTCTCAAAAACTCGGCACATAAAGTGCTGGTTGAACTTCCGACGTTTCCAGGCAGCAATAGAAATCACTGTTTCATCATCGGTATTTTTCTCTCTCAAGTCTTCTAAACCCCAACAATCTTGAAAACCGGAGTTTTAAGTTACCCTGACAGGTTTACCATTCGCATGTTTTCCTCTTCTTCATTCAGAGATGTCTTAACCCATAACCTGTCAGCTACTTGCTCCGGGTTCTGGTTGATGCGATCCACAAAATGCATTGCTGCTTCCATAAGGTCTTCTGCCGTTTTATGGCAACGGTGGTATGTCACATCTTCCCTGAACCAGCGCCATAAGGCTTCCACAGGCATGAAATCGGGACTATAAGCTGGCATTTGAATGATATTCAGATTAAGCCTGATACCCGCATCTCTCACGAAATGAGCCGTATGCCAGGAGGCACCATCCCAGATAATATCAATCTCCCTGTCCGGATGTTCTTGCCTGATACGTTCAAGAACGTTAACGGTATGCTCTTTGCGGCCACACGGGTAAGCCCAGATTCTTACCTGTCCGAGGTTGTAGTAATAAACGCCATAGAAGGAGATCTTGTCTGCCAGTTTCGGAGAGTGGGAGCTGACCCATAATCGCTCGCCTTTTCGCGACCAGCCGTAGCCAATATCGGTATCCTGATGGATAGGGGCTTCATCAATGTAAACCAGTAGCCGCTCCTGATGAGTCGCCTTTGACAGCAAGGGTTTCAGTACTTCCAAAAAGTCAGCTCAACGAGCAGGGTTCGCTTTGTTGAGAAGCTTTTTAGCCTTTTTCCAAGAGTACCCCAGCCGTTTCAAAGCCTGTCGCAGGGTCTCTCGACAACATCGAACCTGAAAGGACTCCCAACACCACTGAACTCAATATTTCAGTGTCCAGCGAGGTGTGTTTAATGGCCCCTCTTGAGCCGCTGCGTGTTCCAGCGTCTTGTCGATCAAGCAGGCAACAGCGCTGCTTATAATTTGGCAAAAGGGGGGTGACCACCTGACCGTCGGTACGTCATGGCCTCAGGTCCGTTGCTATTGTAGAGATGAATCCAGCCAGTGACTGTTTCGTGATGTCGCGACAGTTTCCGGGCAACAGTAATAGCCGTTGATCCCGTTGCTACTTGATAAAGTGCCGAGAAGCGTTCTCGTGTGCGAGGGTGATCGGCCTGGATAGATTGTTGGAGCAGGCAGTCTGGCGTTTGGTTCCACTGGTTGTAGGAGACTTTCAGTACCATGGGGACCTTTGGAAAAATACGTCATAGTACTGATAGTCTCGACCTTGTCAGTTCGTATATGTCGAAATTGGTAAATTCATTCTCAATAATCCCGGCTTTCAAAATGGTTGGGGGTTAGTACATCACTCCACTTTGCCACGCTCAATCGTTGGTATCCCAACTTTATCGATGCGCTCGCGCTGGTGCAAAAAGGCAATCTCGATGTGATGGCTGGCCATGGTGTTGTTGCCCTGCATCGTGATTGTGATGAGCCCTGGCACGAGCAACAGCCAAGGTTTTTTCGTGGTCCCGTGGATATGGGCCGCTGAGCCAAAGAGTTGAAAATTTCGCGTCTAGTCTGGCATTCACTGGCGGTGGACGATACCGAAAATGGTCAACCTGAGAGTCAACCAAAAAAGTCAACCCGGTTGACTATTCATTCAGGTTGGAAGGAGCTTTGGTTGACCCGCTAACTGATTGTTATTAACAATTTTTCGTAGTGCTGCGTACCGGCTGTTTATTGAACCCTGCAGGGGTCTCTAAAGACCGAGCATCTGCCATGAGAATATTCACTGCCATCATCACGTATGAGTCTATCCTCTTCACCTTCTTTTTGGGGGCAGGTATATGTTCTTTAAGGCACACATTGGTATCTTGACTACCTCTATTGCCATCAGCCTGATTTCTCCCAATACCTTTTCCGGCAAAAACAAACTTATCCCCATACCTTCTATTAAACCTGATCAACCCGTTGACTCGGTGCAAATTCATATCGACTCGACAGGCGGTGTCACTATTCCGAGCACCAAAGGTACGCAAATCCACCCCCATGGAACAACGTCCTGTTCAGTGGCGAGGGCTGGCGATCAACACAGTGTGCATTGCCAGGGAAAGGAACAAAACACACAACTCACACTTGCACACGCACCGCAGGTATTACCTCTTGACATTGAAGCGAATACCTTGACACGCATTGAAGATGAATCGGGAGTTTGCCATGTGTTTCCTGACGAATTCGGGGAAGACTCCCACCCTGACATTGACTGCTCGTCTCACCCTTATGCTGATCTGTTTCCTCCTGGATATCCGCATTTAAATAGCTGGATAAGACAGCTCGGCCATAAACTACAGGTAATGCCTTCCCCCCCTGAGGGTTTCGGAGACAGCTCTGTGGGAGAAGATACCGCCCCCTGTGACAGCATTGAGGTTCAATCTGACACGGAGTTTCTCCCGACAGGCACTCCTGACACGTACACACTCAGAGTCCGTCCTGGAAGAAAACGCACTCACACAGGGGAGCGCCCTTTTGTCTGCCCTGTCGAAGGCTGCAAACAGGGCTTTACCCAATCCGGTCACCTCACCAGGCATCTGCGCACTCACACAGGGGAGCGCCCTTTTGTCTGCCCCGTCGAAGGCTGCAAACAGGGCTTTGCCCAATCCGGTCGCCTCACCACCCACAAGCGCACTCACACAGGGGAGCGCCCTTTAGTCTGCCCCGTCGAAGGCTGCAAACAGGGCTTTATCCAATCCGGTGACCTTACCACCCACAAGCGCACCCACACAGGGGAGCGCCCTTTTGTCTGCCCTGTCGAAGGCTGCAAACAGGGCTTTACCCAATCCGGTCACCTCACCAGGCATCTGCGCACTCACACAGGGGAGCGCCCTTTTGTCTGCCCCGTCGAAAGCTGCAAACAGGGCTTTATCCAATCCGGTGACCTCACCACCCACAAGCGCACCCACACAGGGGAGCGCCCTTTTGTCTGCCCTGTCGAAAGCTGCAAAAAGGGCTTTATCCAATCCGGTGACCTCACCGTCCACAAGCGCACTCACACAGGGGAGCGCCCTTTTGTCTGCCCCGTCGAAGGCTGCAAACAGGGCTTTACCCAATCCGGTCACCTCACCAGGCACAAGCGCACTCACACAGGGGAGCGCCCTTTTGTCTGCCCCGTCGAAGGCTGCAAACAGGGCTTTATCCAATCCAGTGACCTCACCAGGCATCTGCGCACTCACACAGGGGAGCGCCCTTTTGTCTGCCCCGTCGAAGGCTGCAAACAGGGCTTTACCCACTCCAGTGACCTCACCACCCACAAGCGCACTCACACAGGGGAGCGCCCTTTTGTCTGCCCCGTCGAAGGCTGCAAACAGGGCTTTACCCAATCCGGTGCCCTCACCACCCACAAGCGCACTCACACAGGGGAGCGCCCTTTTGTCTGCCCCGTCGAAGGCTGCAAACAGGGCTTTACACAATCCAGTGCCCTCACCACCCACAAGCGCATTCACACAGGGAACAACACAAAATCCCATCTTTCTCTTGAGTGACCATTCTCTGATAGCGCACGGACTGTATGGGGTGACAATAGGGTTATCAATATCTACATCTACAAATTTGTTTCTATTGATAACCCATCTGGTGGGGAATGATTCAGCGATGAATGTTCTTCATCACCTTCTCCACCTCTCGGCTGGCAATGTAGCCACCCATCCCCAGCTAGGCGATACCAAGCAACTTCAACGCCAGTGTTTCACTTAAGTCCGGGGAAGCCCAGCCCATCCATCGACACATAATCAGCGCCGTAAACACCAGCATAACAATGGGTCGCCATATGGGGCGCTGGGCCAAAGAGCTGAAAGTCTCGCGTTTGTTCTGCCATTCACTGTCGGTGGACGATGCCGAAAATGGTCAACCTGAGAGTCAACCAAAAAAGTCAACCCGGTTGACTATTGCCAAGGGCTGGAAGGAGCTTTGGTTGACCCGCTAACTGATTGTTACCAACGATTTTTCGCAGTGCAGCGTACCGGCTGTTTATTGAACCCTACAGGGGTCTCTAAAGACCGAGCATCTGCCATGAGAATATTCACTGCCATCATCACGTTTGAGTCTATCCTCTTCACCTTCTTTTTGGGGGCGGGTATATGTTCTTTAAGGCACGCATTGGTATCTTGACTACCTCTATTGCCATCAGCCTGATTTCTCCCAATACCTTTTCCGGCAAAAACAAACTTATCCCCATACCTTCTATTAAACCTGATCAACCCGTTGACTCGGTGCAAATTCATATCGACTCGACAGGCGGTGTCACTATTCCGAGCACCAAAGGTACGCAAATCCACCCCCATGGAACAACGTCCTGTTCAGTGGCGAGAGCTGGCGATCAACACAGTGTGCATTGCCAGGGAAAGGAACAAAACACACAACTCACACTTGCACACGCACCGCTGGTATTACCTCTTGACATTGAAGCGAATACCTTGACACGTATTGAAGATAAATCGGGAGTTTGCCATGTGTTTTCTGACGAATTCGGGGAAGACTCCCACCCTGACATTGACTGTTCGTCTCACCCTGGTGCTGATCTGTTTCCTCCTGAATATCCGCATTTAAATAGCTGGATAAGACAGCACGACCATAAACTACAGGTAATGCCTTCCCCCTCTGAGGGTTTCGGAGACAGCTCTGCGGGAGAAGATACCGCCCCCTGTGACAGCATTGAGGTTCAATCTGACACGGAGCTTCTCCCGACAGGCACTCCTGATACGTACACACTCAGAGTCCGTCCTGGAAAAAAACGCACTCACACAGGGGAGCGCCCTTTTGTCTGCCCCGTCGAAGGCTGCAAACAGGGCTTTACCCAATCCAGTGACCTCACCACCCACAAGCGCATTCACACAGGGAAGCGCTCTTTTGTCTGCCCCGTCGAAGGCTGCAAACAGGGCTTTACCCAATCCAGTAAACTCACCACCCACAAGCGCATTCACACAGGGGAGCGCCCTTTTGTCTGCCCCGTCGAAGGCTGCAAACAGGGCTTTACACAATCCAATAACC
>CBDCRZ010000097.1:0-25983 GCA_965221135.1 Sansalvadorimonas sp. | reverse complement strand
TGGACAAACAGTCTGGCCATAGTTTTAGTGAATACCGGTCGTCGGCCTTAAGGTCGAGAATGAGCTGTAGTAATACATATTCATACCGCCGTTGTAATAACCATCGCCAAGCCCCCAGCCCGAAATATTTGCCGCAACGGCATCAATATGTGGGTACCGGGCCTGCGGCGGTGAATACGGCATAGTGACCAGCATACCGCTGATATAGAAGAATGCCCCGAGCGCTGCAATAGGGCCACCCACGTAAGGCACAGCACCTGCCACAAGCAAAGGTGTCACTGGAAGGAAGGCATTAATCAGGTTTTGGGCTGCTGAGATGACCCGGTAACCATTCCAGTAACTCCATTGGGTGATAGTGTACATCTCGTTACGGGTCGGATCGTAGATGCCGGTCATCATCAAACGAATTGGTCCATGTGTGTGGTTTGCACCAAACAAAGGGCCGCGACACCAGAGGTCGCCTGCATTAATAGTATGTTCAGAACCATAGGTCTGGATTTTCGGCAGACTCCACGGCGTTTGTGTCGCCTTAAGGGTTGCCAGCCAGGTGCCATTCATCAGACTGATTTGCAGGCCGGCTGTAAACCCATGGTGATTGTCATCCATAGCCGTAAAAACGCCCTCTATGCGTGAAGAGGTCAGTTTGCACTCCTGCATGAAGCTGTCACGATCTTCAATCTTGCTGGTATCATAGTGGCTGACAGCGTCGTAGTTTTTAATAGCGCCGTATTTTTTCCTGAGGTCTATTCTCTCTGGCTTTGCACCTCGAATCTCTGGACTGTAAGACGAGGTTGTCACTCCAGGATGACCGGTATCATCTGCAAACAGCTCCGGGGCAAGGATACGCATATCCTCTTCTGAGATCAGGTTGTTATCAGACTGATTGTTTTTCTGGCGGGACTCTCTCAGCAGTGCCCGACGCATCCCCTCTTTCTCCAGCTCGGCCTGTAGTTTATAGAGAATCCGTTCAACCTTATTCGTCACTCGCTGTAATCTCGGCAATTGACTGACAAAGCTGCCAACACCCTCTTTTGAGTTGCTGACCATACGAAGGTTCTCCCGCATGCGAACAGACAGTTCAGACACCTGCTTGATTGCACCCTTAAGCTGTGTGTCTGCATCAATATCAGAACCTGCTGTTGCCTCATCAATACGCTGGTCGGCTTGATTGAGCAAATCATTCAAGTGGGGAGCTGTATAGACCGTATGACTGAACAGTGTGGCCTCTTCAGCGATCAAGGTTTTCATATTCTGCAGATGGGATCGCAGGGTTCGCGGAGTCACCGGGTGTCGTGACGATAGAATATTTTGCATGGAGGACTCATCCTGCATCATTCGCAGGGTTTGAATATCATGCGCGAGGTAAAACTCATCATCTTTATAGGAGCCGGGGCGGTATTTGCCGCTCATAAATAGCGCCATGGAATCACCCGCCGCTTTATAGGATTTTCTGTGAGGGCTGGGTGTCCTCTTGTTAATAAATTTCTGGTAGCTGCTTTTCACCTGGCCTGCGATACCCCATAGGGGATAATCGTTCTTAAGGCGCATCACCCTCAGATGTTTGTTTGGTTGCCCGTTATCATCGAAATCTTCAAGCACCGCCAACAGTTCCCCTTCTGCAGAATCAAAAGCATCATTATTCATTGAGAGATTACGCCCGCTCCACTGCATTTTAAGGAAGCGGCCACTGCAGCGAAAATCGGCATTGGGGTTGGTTTTGCCATCAATATAGCTCATGTTGTCGGTGACCCAGATCGCATCGTCATCGTCTTCCAATCCTTTTCGGCGCGCTTTTTTATCCGGTATGTCTTCCTCATGATCACTGATAACTATCAGGGTAATATTATTGGTATGGGGATCGATCATAATGGCATAGCGACTCGACAGCCGTAGATTATCGGCATAGTCCAGATAACTTTTGGTTTGCTCCCAGGGGTTGAAGCCAAGAAAGCTAGGCTCCAGTCCGCTCTCTTCGAAAATTTCCGACAGGCGCTGGACATGGAAGTTCTGTTCGAAATGGAGGTTGTCATTGGAGCTGGTCAGGACATAGATATCTTCATCAACCAACTCACAACTGCTGTCCATTATTACCCGTGCCTGAGCTGTGGCATTAATGAGCAACGGCAGAATCAAAAAGACAAGAGAACGGCAAAAAGCCATAAATGCACCCGACTGGCAGGAAAAGTACCAGCTAAGAGCCTGTCTGGAGGAGGAAAGTTCCACATACGCCCCGAAGGGCATGTGTGGATTTGTAAATAAACGGTTTCGAGGCGGGTTAGCCGGGCTAGCTATGAAGAAGGTTTAGCAGCCGTTCCGGATCATCAGTTTCGATCCAGTCGACCTGCATCTGGTAAAGCCTGAGAGCTTCTGCTTCCTGTTCCCGACAAATCCTGGGGTCTAACAGATCGGAGGCTATGGGGAATAAGGTGTAGGCACCAAGCAGCATATTACGCTCACGAAAACGCTGTGCCGTATCCGCATCTATCAGGTTGTGCTCAACTCCAACAACCGTTGAGCCGGCCAGAAAACCCACAAGATTCCATTCCAGAACCTTATTCAGAAAACTCAGGTGAATATTATTTTCAGTCGCATCGGAAATTTCACCTGGCCATTCAGGGAAAGCACTGAACCATGTTTTTAAACCTTCAGCCATGGAGTCGTCATAGGCAAAACCAGAGTGGAGCCGGGAGTTAAACTTCTCCATGTCTCGTAGCATAAAAGGGTCAAATGAGGTGGTAATAACACGGTCTTCACTGTGAGACCTCTGAATCACATCAGCAACAAAGCGCCCCGTATGCCTTCGGCTCCACATGGGTTTATTGGCTTTCATTTCGATATTGACCAGCATAGAGTCTGGCAGTAGCTCCAGCACCTCTTCCAAAAGAGGAATACGCTGGCTTTCCTGATAGTTATGCCAAACATGGCCGGTCTTATCGAGAGCAATACGCTTATTGATTCGAAGACGGGAGACTTCATCCCAGGTCATATCGGAAATTGAGCCTTTGGTGCCAGTCAAGCGTTCAGCATCCTCATCATGGAATACAGCCAAACGACCATCACGGGTGGCAAAAACATCCAGTTCAACACCATCCAGGCCTAAATCAACTGCCCTTTGAAAGCCAGGAAGGGTATTCTCCTGAAACTCACGGGCAACCCCTCGGTGGCCGAGCACAAGAGGGCGTTCCTTATCACGGAAAAAAGCATTCATAAAATACTTCCTTGTATTTATTGTGATGCGAGCCTCAGATCCTGCGAAGCTCTTTATGATTACGTTATGTGTATTATTTATATGTTGTCTATCCTGCCAATATTGGCAGGAAAAGTAAATTGTCAGTGTTGCAGTAAACTCCAGGTGGTATATCAAGTCATTGTTAAAGTCTCACAGGCGCTGCAAGCCCAGAATCAACACGGCCTTACATATAGTTATGAAGGTTATAAATGACAAAAACATGAACAAAGGATAAATGATCTTTTCTGTACAGATTAATGTGGAAGATTTATCAAAAATAACAGTGGGCAAAAAGGACGATTATAGGTAGCGCTAAAACTGTTCTTATCAGAAAAATAGACAGTAGATTGATAAAGGACAGAGGTATAGACGATCGCATTATAAGCACGCCCACTTCCGACATATAAATCAATTGGGCTACAGATAAAGCGGCAATAATAAATCGTGTCATTTCACTTTGAATATCAACGGACAGTGCAATAGGCAGGAACATATCGGCAAAGCCAAGAAACATTGCCGATGCTGCTTTTGCAGCTTCCGGAACCCCCATAAGCTCCAGCACAGGCACCAGGGGGCTTCCAAGCCACTGGAAAATTGGCGTGGTATGGCTGAGTACAAGCCCAATAGTCGAAATGGTCACAATAATCGGCATAAAAACAAACCAGATATCCAGGGCATTTATCATACCTTTCTGCAATAACTGATTGATGCCAGGGGAGTTCTCCGCTTTTTTTAAAGCCAGTTGAAGGCCTGATTCCACGGCCCTCCCCTGTCGATTATTATCGTGTTGCTTAACAATGTGAGGATCGGCCTGCTTATGAAATGAATCAGAAATGCGGCTTAGTGGCCAAATGCGTGGAAGTATCAGCGCAATCAACAGGCAGGTACTGATAACCGTCAGATAGAAGTAAGGGAAAATGTGAGATAAATTTATAAAATTGACCACCACAACACAGAAAGAAATAGAGACGATAGAAAAGGTTGAGGCCACAATCGCAGCCTCTCTGGCGGTATAATAGCCCTTCTCGTATTGTCGGCTGGTAATAAGCGTACCAATCGTGCCATCTCCAAGCAGTGAGGCAATAATATCAACACCACTGCTCCCGGGGATGCGATAAAGAGGCTTCAAAACACGGTGTAATTGGGAGCCAATAAACTCAACCAGTCCATACTCCAGCAGTAAAGGCAGAAGTAGACCAGCCAGGAAAAAGAAAACAAATAGCACTGTAGCCAGGTTGAACAGCACCAGCCCACCGGTATCTTCACTCCAAAGCCATTCGGGCCCCAGTTTTAAATAAATACAAATACTAAGAACAGTACCCAGCAGCCTGATACCAATCCAGAAAAGTGATGTATCAAGCAGTGTGCGCAGTAGTTTGCTGTTGCGGATAAATCTGGGCTCAAGCAGTCTGGCAATAAGAGCACCACAGGCAGAAAGGCTGATGACACAAACAATAATCAGCGGTAGCCAGTTAGTAATAGAATCCAACACAGCATACCCAATAAGGCCAATCATAACCGTTGGGCCTTTTGATGATTGAAAAGGAATCAAGAACAGGAATACACCCAGCATTGAAGGCAGGATACAGCGTAAATACAGACGAACACTTGCCTTCTTGAAAGGCGCAACTGAATCAGACAAAGATGAGGCACCCCAGTCAACTGATTGTGAGGGTGAGTCTAGCAGTTGTATCTGGTCAGGCATGGCAAAAATAGCGCCAAGCAATGGCCCGGCAATGAGGGGTATCTGTCGAGATCAAAGCATAAAAAAAGGCCAGCTATAAAATAGCTGGCCTTTAATATTTGGAGGCGAGTACCGGAGTCGAACCGGTCTAAATGGAGTTGCAGTCCACTGCATAACCGCTTTGCTAACTCGCCAGAGCGGAACGAATACTATACAAGGAGTGATGTAAAATCAACAGGTTGCGCAGGCAATATTAAAATCTTACACAAGCTCAAACATACCCCATTCTAGCGATCAAGATGTTCCTGCAGTCTTTGGTGATTGCCGAGATCTGTCCAGCCTGTATCCAGCAGTATCATGGAGACCTGGCTGCTTTTTTCCATCACGCCATAATCAATAGAGATATCTGGACATAGACTGTACTCCGCATAAGGAAGCATGCAATATCCGGTCGCGCTTCTTGCATACTTCAAAGCACGCTCACAGGTTTCCAGCACGTCTGGGCAATGGTTTTTAGCTTCACTCAGCAGAACAGGAAGGGAGAATAAAAACACACCAGCATTCCAGGCAGTACCGCCCTGAAACAGCAAGGCTTCGGCCTGCGTTTGATTTGGTTTTTCAATAAACTTGCGCACAGGGCAAACCTGCCCGGGGCTCAAGGAGCCTTCAGGCTCAAGATAACCGTAATCTGTCGCCGGATAAGTTGGCTGAACACCAAATGTCATTAACTGCCCGGCACCAGAATGATAAGACTGTGAGTATTGAGCAGCTTCCAGTACACAGCTGACAAACATGTCTGGTGACTCGATAAAGTGATCGGTGGGCATCACCAGCATCAGATCTGTTGAGTGCCCGATGCTGCCGCTCAAGACCAGCGCTGCAGTAATAATGGCTGGGGCGGTATTTCTGCGGCAGGGCTCCAGAACAACATCCGCCTCAATACCCATCTCACGCAACTGCTTGTTCACCAGCTCTTTATAGGTATCACCAGTCACAATCAATGGTCGTCCAAGTACCCCCGCCGGGAAACTTTTTAATCGCAAAAGGGTTTGCTGAAAGAGCGTATAACCCTCGTTAGTCAGGTCGAGAAACTGCTTGGGCCTGTCAGGCAGGGAGAGGGGTGCCAGGCGGGAACCAATCCCGCCTGCCAGAATAATCGGAATAATCCTATGGCTACCCTCTTTCCCCGTGTCGGTCACCCGTTACTTCACCCGTCGTTCTATGCCGGTCTGGGCAATAATCCTTGTGGAAATTTCTTCCACGGAATAGCTGCTGGAATCCAGAAACGGGATACTATTACTGACAAACATCTGCTCCACTTCCTGCAACTCCAGGGCACACTGGCGTGGGGAAGAGTAACGACTGTTGGGGCGACGCTCATGACGAATCGCTGCCAGACGTTCTGGGCTGATGGTCAAACCAAAGAGCTTGCTCCTGTATGGCTGAAGCGCTTTGGGCAAACGCATCATATCCAGGTCATCTTCGGTAATCGGGTAGTTGGCCGCTCGAATACCAAACTGCAACCCCATGTAAAGACAGGTCGGTGTTTTACCGCACCGTGACACGCCAACGATAATAATATCGGCCTGATCGTAAAAGCGTAATTTGGCACCATCATCGTTATCTATAGCGAAATGCACCGCATCAATGCGCTGGTTATATTTGCCACTGGAAGAAGCTGCGATGGCCCGCTTTTTACCAACCTGATGAATGGCGTGAGCCTTGAGGTTTTCTTCCAGGCCCGGCATATAGGTATCAAACAGGTCGTGGCGACAAGCTTTGGCCTGACGAATCACCATTGCGATTTTTTCATCAATAATGGTACTGAAAAGCAATGGCTCCAGTCCGCCCTCTTCCGTCACTCGACCAACTTCCCTGACAAGCTGTTCAGCTTTCTCAATGGTGTCTATATAAGGAAGAGTGACATGCTCAAAGGTTATATGCTCGAACTGAGCCAGCAGGCTCTGCCCAAAAGATTCTGCGGTTATGCCTGTTCCGTCAGACACAAAAAACACTACGCGCGTTGGATTTTTTGCGTTCATGGTCGTTTTTGTTGCTCCTGCCTACGCAATAACACCTAATTTGGCCTACTTGTTATTTAATCAAACATATACAGGCCTTATAGTACGCGCCATATCGAGGCCTGACAAAAGAGTCATGCTCACGGCCTGTTCGATATATACTGCTTTCCCTTGTTCTGAATCCGTAGAACACGTTATCTTTATGAAATCACATGGTTGTGAAAGTGAGTCTCAGTGAGGCAATAGCCTTTTCTGTATGACTGTAATACCTGCAACTGTCTGACGTCTGATCAGAAGTTGCTATCTAGAAGGGGTGTCTTTTGGAAGCTTATGTAATTGGTCTGGAAAAGCTTGGCGCCGGTGACGTCGAGGTCGTTGGAGGTAAGAACGCCTCCCTGGGTGAAATGATCAGCAACCTCGCGGGTGCTGGAGTTTCAGTACCTGGCGGCTTTGCCACTACGGCACAAGCCTATAGGGACTTTCTGGAAAAAAGCGGTCTGAATGAGAGGATTCACTCTCTGCTCGACACCCTTGATGTAGATGATGTGCGTGCCCTGACAGAAGCAGGCAGCAAAATCCGCAAGTGGGTTGTCGATCAGCCTTTCCAGCAGGAGCTGGAAGAAGCCATCAAGGAAGCCTGGCAGTCTATGCAGGCCAGCAACCCCAACATTGCTGTTGCGGTACGCTCCTCTGCCACCGCAGAAGATCTTCCGGATGCATCCTTTGCCGGCCAGCAGGAAACTTTCCTTAATATCCGCGGTTATGAAAATATCCTGATTGCTATCAAAGAGGTGTTCGCTTCCCTCTTTAACGATCGTGCCATCGCTTATCGCGTGCACCAGGGCTTTGACCACCGTAACGTCGCACTCTCTGCGGGCATCCAGAAAATGATCCGCAGTGAAACCGCCTCTTCCGGTGTTATGTTTACCCTCGATACTGAGTCCGGGTTCCGCGAAGCCGTCTTTATCACATCGTCCTATGGGCTCGGTGAAACCGTTGTGCAGGGCGCAGTAAACCCTGACGAATTCTATGTTCACAAGCCCACTCTGGAAGCGGGCCGCCCCGCGGTACTACGTCGTAATCTGGGCAGTAAGGCCATTAAGATGACCTACACCAGCGAGTCTTCTGCCGGTCGCTCCGTGCAGACCCTGGATGTAGACGAAGCCCAGCGTCGTCAGTTCTCCATCAGCGATGCTGAAGTGGAAGAGCTGGCCCGGCAGGCTTTGATTATTGAAAAGCACTACAAGCGCCCCATGGATATTGAATGGGCGAAAGACGGCGATGACGGTCAGATCTACATCGTTCAGGCTCGTCCTGAAACCGTTAAGAGTCGTAGCACCGGCACCATGGAGCGTTACCTGCTCAACGAAAAAGGCAAGATCCTTATTGAAGGCCGCAGCATCGGCCAGAAGATCGGCAGCGGTGCCGTGAAAATCATTCACGACATTGCCGAGATGGATCGCGTTGAAGTGGGCGATATTCTGGTTACTGACATGACCGACCCAGACTGGGAGCCGGTTATGAAGCGCGCCTCTGCGATTGTTACCAATCGCGGCGGTCGTACCTGTCATGCAGCGATTATCGCTCGTGAGCTCGGCATTCCTGCCGTTGTAGGTTGCGGCGATGCAACCGAGCAGCTTCAGGATGGCATGCAGGTAACTGTATCCTGTGCTGAAGGTGATACCGGCATGATTTACGAAGGTCTTCTGGACTTCGATATCCACAGTAACTCTGTCGATACCATGCCCGACCTGCCCTTCAAGCTGATGATGAACGTGGGCAACCCGGACCGCGCCTTTGATTTCGCGTCCATTCCCAACAATGGCGTTGGCCTGGCCCGTCTTGAGTTCATTATCAACCGTATGATCGGTGTGCATCCAAAGGCACTGCTGAACTACGACACCCTGCCTGCTGACATCCGTGCCAGTGTTGATAAGCGAATGGCAGGCTACAGTAGCCCGGTAGATTTCTATGTCGACAAACTGGTTGAAGGTGTTGCGACTATCGCTGCTGCTTTCTATCCTGCGAAGGTGATTGTTCGCCTGTCGGACTTTAAGTCCAACGAATACGCCAACCTGATCGGCGGCCGCCTCTATGAACCGGAAGAAGAGAACCCAATGCTGGGCTTCCGTGGTGCATCCCGTTATGTGTCCGACAACTTCCGTGACTGCTTCGAGCTGGAATGCCGGGCCATGCGTAAGGTTCGCGATGAAATGGGTCTCACCAATGTTGAGCTGATGGTGCCTTTCGTGCGCACAGTGGGTGAAGCTCACCAGGTGTCTGACCTGTTGGCTGAAAACGGACTGCGTCGAGGTGAGAATGGCCTGCGCCTGATCATGATGTGCGAACTGCCGTCAAACGCCTTGCTGGCTGAATCTTTCCTGGAATACTTTGATGGTTTCTCCATCGGCTCCAACGATATGACTCAGTTAACCCTGGGTCTGGATCGTGATTCTGGCGTTATTGCCCATCTGTTTGATGAGCGCAATGAGGCCGTTAAGTCCCTACTGTCCATGGCTATTCAGGCTTGCCGTAAGGCTGGCAAATACATTGGCATCTGTGGTCAGGGCCCTTCCGATCACCCTGATTTTGCCAAGTGGCTGATGGACGAAGGGATTGATACTGTCTCCCTGAACCCGGACAGCGTACTGGAAACCTGGTTCTATCTTGCAGAGAAAGAGCTGTAAGTTCTGATACTTGTTGTGACGAGAAAAGGCGACCTTTTTTAGGGTCGCCTTTTTTAGCATCAGGCAGCCAACCACTCTATGGCTGAGTCAGACACGTTCGCATTGTCTCCGACTCCCTGGTTATCATGGTGAGAGCATCCGGGTTCATGGCCTTCGACGACTCAAAAAGTCTTTTCGTAATTTCAAAGACCTGTTTTTTTGCTGCGGCGCCCACATCTATGTCGGTTCCTAATGCCAGATTTGTTTCCAGATCAATACCAACATTGAACTTTTTCTCAAGAGCGCTCTGACCTGTCAAATAGACACAGGAGCTCAGGAAGCACCCCGTCGGGACAATGGTTTCTACCTCAAGGTCAGTCAGCTCCCTTTTCAGATTATTCCCCCCCCTCTTATCCCCCTCCATCTTTGACTTTTGCGGGAAATCATTGAGCAAGACCCTCAGTATTGGTCGCAGCTGAATGTTAAGTGCTTTTGATCACTATCAGCTGACTATGCTGGGCGCTGGGAGGCTCACTCTTGAAAAAGCCTCTGACTTCTCACGGTTTTGGGTTGTTAACGCTTCATCAAAAGCTTTACAGGAAAGTAGACAGCAACAAAACCAGGCGCAAAAAGCAGACTGTTATGGTTGGCTTGCAGGCAGGGCTATCTGCGAAGTCACAGATCACAGATAGTGTGCCTGGCATGTATGGCTTTATTGCTCCCGTGTGCGCAGATTGCCGGCCATCTGTATGCCCTCCAGTTTAGCCTCCAGTCGTATCACCTGTTCTGCAAGTTCCCGGTTTTGTCCATGGGCCTGTTTAAGCTGCTCTTCCACGCTCTTAATGGCCTGTGCCGCCTGCTGCAGTGCTCGCACTTCTTGCTCCAGCGGCTCAACTTTTCTGGCTTGAGCCATTAAACCCTTAACCTCTTTTCCAAGCTTTTCATCATCAGCATCCAACATCTGGGCAACACTGGACAGAAGCTCTTTTTTTGTTGTCAGGGTTTTCAGCGTTTCCTGAGCCTCAGTAAGCTCAGTGCTAGCCCGCTTCAGGCTATTTCTTTCAATCTCGAGCGCTGTTTTCTGCTGGGATCTTTCTCTCTCCAATAACTGCTTTTCAGATTCCAGCTTTTCAAACTGTTTCGCCAGACGGCCTTTTTCACGACGCTCTTCGTCCAGCACCTTCATCCAGTGATCAATGATGTTGCGGTGCGACTCATCCAGACGGCGCTCCTGCTCCGCAAGGGCTTCTTCATTACGTCTGGCTTCCTGCATGAAGCGCTCTTCAAGGCGAGCCACCTGCTTTGCTTCGCTGGTGGCCTTTTCTTCAAGGCTTTTCATTTTCTGGCTGTTGTCTCGGGTCGTCTGCAAAAGCTCATCACGTTCTTCTGTTAGCTCGTTGCTCTTAACCTCCTGGTTTTGAAGCTGGATTTTCAGTTCATCCAGCTCTTTTCGCCAAAGGGCTGACTGCTCCTCTGTCCTCTCGCGCTCTTCATCGATGGTGTCCTGAAGAATGCGGGCGCTCTCCCCCTGTCGAAATTTCTCCTTGCCAATCTCACGACGCAGGACTCTTACCAGATCACCAGACAGCTCAATCTCTTCATCTTCACCGAGAATTTCAAGCTCCTGCCATTCCCGGTAGTAAGGCAGCACTGTTTGTTTCCCCATCTTGGCCTGTGTGGCGAGCTTTTGTGCGGTGACCTTCTCGCCGCGGCTCTTTAGATCATCAAGAACACTAAATATTAACGAACGACGTTGAGTATCCTGCATAACACCCTTTGAACCTTAGCTTTTGACTTAAATAAAAACTATAAATACTGGTCTTATAATACCAGTATTATAGGTCTAGTAAAAACCACAAATAACGTATTTTAGTACCGGTAATATTAATTACCGGTACTAAAACGAAAATATTTAGAAAGCACCCCAAACCACGAAGTCATGAGTCCCAAATTGGGCATAGCGGACTGAAATAAGAGGGAAGACACAAGACTTGGGAGGATTGTGGATATATATAGATATTCAGCGAGATGAATGATATTGCAGATTGTTGAGTCGCCAGGAGAACAAGCGGCCTGGCATCACAGCATTCCCCTTTGATTCAGGGGCTCGCCGCTCAGGCTGGGTAGTCGTCAAATTGGCATTATTCTGTGCTTTATATGCCGTGTGCACACATCAATTCATTAAGGGTGGGTTCGGCAAGACGGGACGGATGTGCTCGCTAAGGCTCCTGCATCTGCAGCAGAACATCTTGGACTTATATAGCCGGGACAGGGGCTGTAGAGGTATTTCCCTCTGATGCACCTTCTACAAACAAAGGGATAAGCTAAAAAATTTGCTTATAAAAAATAGTTTTCTGGAAGCTAAACCTCTACCAGTGGTTCCAGTGCCTGGCTCAAAACCGGCTCGGCTGGAGCTAACCCAACAAGAATTCTCAGTTGCTCAACGGTAAGCAGGTTGTACTTGATACCATTGAGTATATTTATCAGGCACGCCAGCTCCAGCGCATTTGCCTGATAATGATTCGCCATACGGTAAAGCTCGATGGTCTCCTGAGCCGACAGGCTATCCAATTGAATCTGTCCATGCGCCAGGTAAATCATAAGTGCTGATTTCGCATTGCCATTCGTCTCATTGGTCAAATCAGCTATATCAACCCCACTAAAGCGCTCCTTGGCCTGAAAATATGGGCAGCGGGCATGCAGCAACTGTTTATCAACGGGTATTGAGTTTTGCTTATCCGCTATCAAAGTGACCAACGGCCCATTTTCGACAAGTCTCGAACTCCTTAGCCTGTTATTTTCATCCGTGTACCTGCGGGTAATCTGCAAAATCAGGGAAGCTATATGGCCATGCTGGTATTCAATAAACGGTAATTTGTAGATCTCAAGGCAGGCCATTACCAGCTCTAGATAGTTTGCGACTGCTTCAAGCTCTGCTGCGTCAAAAGAACCGGATAACCTGCTCCGGATATCCGCACTCTCCAACAGAGAGCGAGCCTGTTGAACTGCACCCTGTAACTCCAGAAAAGTTATTCCCGATGCCTTAAAATATTTCCCTTTTGCCTGAGCGAACAAGTCTTTGAGTATCGATTCGACCTTATCCACAGAGTTGTGTTTGTGTGGCATAACACACTGCCCATCAACCTTGCTACCAAGAAAACGGTTTAAATGGCCAGTGTTATTTCGGCAGACAAGATGCATGGTTGTGTACAGTCTCACTTCCATTGCCAGAGCCCGCATTTCACCTGCCAGCGTGCCTCTGTTATTAACGATTTTGCCGGCCAGAACAAAATTCAGTGTTGCCAGTGGATACCCCTTCTCAACGAATGTCATGCAAAGATCTGCAATCGGGCCACTACAGTCGAAAGCATCTAAGGTCCAGGTATCGCCCTCCAGGCTTTTCACAACTAACATCGTTGGTTCGGGAGCACACCGTGCAGCCTGAACAGCATGGGCTTTCGTCATCTCCCACACCTTGACTCGTTCAACTAGAGGAAGTATTTGGTCCTCAGCTTGATTCTTTGCCAGCAGTACTTCCGTCGGCATCTGGGACTGCAGGATATCCAGCCGTTCAAGGCCAGCTTCTGCACCATAGTGAGCAACAGGAACTTGCTGAAAATCTTGCTGTTGCTGCTGTTGCTGCTGTTGCTCGAGAACCTCATTGCGATGTTTTCTGATCTGATGGTACACATCCTGAACACCCATAGCCTGAATGAAGGGCTGGTAATGCTCATGCTGTTCGGCATTTTCCAGATAAAGCAAAGCCAGCTCATTTCCTTCCAGCGCCTGGTGCATTAGCCAGTTGATCATCGTTTCTGGTGGCAGCGCATTGCGCCCCTCTGGATATTCATTGCACAGACATATACGCACCATTTCCAATCTGGCATTGGTACAATCCTCAGAATCAGGCCAGAACCGGCTAATCTGTTGGCAGTAATAAAAAACGGCCTCCTGATTCTTGCCCCTCTGATCCTCAATGAGTGCTTTGTAATCATTCAGAGAGTGTGTCATTTCCAGCTCATCAGTCACCTGCAAGCCGGGCTTCGCCTGCTCTTCGTAATACTCAAGAAACCTGAGGGCCTGTTGCAGAAAATTCTCTGCCGCCGCTTTCAGCCTCAGATTCTCGTCAGGGGATGTATGTGAAAAAATTTTTTCTGCGGTATGGGTCAAGGCAAGCTCAACCGCCGACCTGATTATCGAAGCCTGCCTAAAGTACAGTGGTTCACCTGACTGCTGACGGGCTTGAAACAGATACTGGAGTTCCCTGTCAATTTTTTCCGCCGTATCGAGGCTTGCCGGCATCAAGGGCTGCTTGGGGGTTTTCTTGCTCAAACCGGCTGGCCGGTATTGAAAATAACTCAGGTAGCTGTTGAGGCTCTCTCTTTCCTGCGGATCTGAAGGCATTATCGGCACTGCAAACGGAGCCGGAGATTGTTTAACTGCACCCTCGGCCATGATATCGCGCAATTCACCAACAAAGACTTCAATTTCAGGGTGCATTTTTCTGAACGTGTACAATTCACTGTGCGCCCCATACGCTGCAGTAATACAGCTCTCTTCTCCAAGCCTGGCCAGCAGGCACAAAAGTGCAGGCATATTCTCAACCGGAAAATTCACTGAAAAACTGTTAATACGACTGTTTACCAGCCCCCTAAGACAATCAATCACCGGCATGCAGGCATTCGAACCCTCAAAACAAGGGGTAAAACACTGAACAGGAATGGGAAAAATACCAAGCCTGCAGGCTTGCCTGCCAATATCTGAAGCATCGGGATGACCGCACTTGCGGAGTTGATCGAGTGCTTCCACAAAACTATTGAGACCGGCAATATCCAGAGATTCTCCTGATTGCTGGTAACTCTGTAAAACATGCCTGACAAAGCTGACAGGATCCAGCGGGGAAATGGCATAATCACCCAGGCTGCGGTTTCCTCCCTCCGGGCTGCTGCCCCCGGTTAACAATTGCAATGTACCAGACGTGTAACGTCTCGCTGCCGCCTGCGATCTGCCCTGTTCTTCATTGGGGCTCTGAAATCTGGCCCCATGCCCACTTCCGGTTATGTTGTTGTACGCCACAATTGCTTTTCTCTGATACGGTTATAGGCATTGAGAGTCAACCAAATGAATTTTGTTCCCCGTCACTTTAATACAGAGCAGCTCTGCTAACCGGAATGTTACTGGTTCTTAGCCTGCTTATTGCATGAAAAAAAGAAGGGCAAGATGATTCTTTGTTATAGTTCATTTTCTTACACTGTTAATAGCGACCAAAACGCAAGCTACAGATTGTGCTCCCGAACTCTGACCGCACCAGAAGTCATAACAATGGTGAAAGCAGTTTCATTAACTTATTTCTGCCATGGCTTATGTTCTGTTAGAACACTTAAACAATGGTTGCCTTAAGCCCAGGGTATAAGTAATAGGGTAAGATGAAATTATGTCTTACAGCAGCGTGACCAATATGATCAAGCTCAAAACCACTGGGCGAGACTGAGAATACATCTTCAGAAGAGCCCAGGGAGTCACCCTGCAGCCACCAGGAAGCATCCCCTCTTTCTTGTATGCCCTTTGTCAGCCAGCAGAACCTAATTTCAAGCACAAAAAAACCGGCACAGGGCCGGTTTCTTGGAGAGGCAAAGTAGCTTACTTATAGTAAGCGTTCTCCTTCACGGAGTGGTCGGTCACATCACGAACACCCTTCAGCTCAGGAATACGCTCCATCAGTGTGCGTTCAACACCATCTTTCAGGGTCAGGTCGACACTGGCACAACCCTGGCAGCCGCCACCAAACTGCAGCACGGCCATACCGTCTTCAGTCATCTCAACCAGGCTCACTGTGCCACCATGGGAGGCCAGGCCAGGATTAATTTCCGTCTGCAGGTAATAATTGATTTTCTGGTCAACAGAACTGTCATCCCTGACCTGGGGCATCTTGGCGTTAGGGGCCTTGATAGTCAGCTGGCCACCCATTTTATCCGCCGAGTAGTCAACGGTTCCATCTTTCAGGTAGGGAACGCTATCACTCTCAATCCAGGCCTTAAAGCCTTCAAGAGGCATGCAAACATCCCCTTCCTTTTCATCGCCAGGCTTGCAGTAAGCCAGGCAGGTTTCTGCGTGGGGAGTACCTGGACTGGAAACAAACATGCGGACACCAATGCCCTCAACATTTTGCTTGGCCAGCAATTCACCCAGGTAAGTCTGTGCGCCTTCGGTAAAGTCGATAACAGGTTGTTCGCTAGTACTCAAGATCGATATTCCTGTGTAAGTTTGGGGTGATTCTACGCCGTTTAGAGAGGCGGATAAAGCCCTAGCAAGGTACTGGGATATTTGAGTGCTATGCCAATGGCCGGGCGGAATCTGCCCAGTCATTTATAAAAGGAAGGAGAAAAGAGAAAGGAGGGAATAAACCAGAGAGGCCACCTGACAGGTGACCTCCCCGGAACGGATTAACGGTAATCGTTGATGATTACGTCAGCCGCTTTTTCACTGGCAATGTAGACAGAAGACACCAGGAAGGTGCCTGGAATACGAGGGAAGATAGACGCATCAACCACACGCAGACCGAAAGTACCGCGAACCTCAAAACGGCTGTTCAGTACGGCCATCGGGTCACTGGCAGCACCGATTTTTGCAGTACCGGCGCCGTGGTGAGCAAAGGCTTCAGCACGAACCCAGTCACCCAGCTCTTTATCAGTCTGGAGGTCACGACCTGGCTGCAGCTCCTTGAAAGCCATACCAGAACCCTGAACATTGTCCGCAATCTTACGAATCATGCGGATACCGCTCAGCAGCGCCTGTGAGTCATGGAAGCTGGCATTCGGCAGGCCGCCCTGCAGAATAGCTGTGTCACGGTTACCATCTTCAAAGTAGTTGAAGTTGATAAACGGCTGATCCAGCGGGTTATCTGACAGCAGAGTAATGCGACCACCACGGTTTTCAGTGTGAGCCTTCAGAATAGTCCAGGTCCAACGGTTACCTGTCTGCTCAGCGACACTGTAGCCATTGTAGTAACCACGGTAATCCAGAGGGCCGGCAAAAACGTGCAGGTCTGGCTCTGCCTTATCGGGGCTTGACTTGGCTACGATGGACAGCGGAATACCGGCAGATGCATAGTTACCGGTTGCTTCACCATAGAAGTACTTGCTGCTCTGCCACTCGTCGAGGCACTTGTCCTGCTCGGCAGTATCACCTACACAGTCCGCTACGCTCTTGAAAACCGTGTCAGTTTCATTAACAACGGTCACTTCGTAACGATCCTGCAGATTACGGCCTACGCCAGGAAGGTGTTTACGAACCTTGATATCGTGGCCTTCCAGATGTGCCTTAGGGCCAACGCCGGACAGCATCAGGATCTGCGGAGTGTTAATGGTACCCGCAGAAAGAATAACTTCCTTGCCTGCAAAGGCTTTTCTGCGTGGCAGCTGACGGTTGAGGTTTTGCTCATCGTCAGCACCGTAAACATTGGCACGGTCGATATATTCAACACCTACCGCTGTTTTACAGGCACCCTGACAAACCATACGACCATCAGCATTCAAGCGAGGCTCTGCACCCCAGAGCACTTTAGTCACAAATGCGCCAGTCTTGACAGTCAGGAAAGGACGCCCGGTTTTTGGATTGACCAGGCCCTTATTAACACATTCCTGATTGACCTGACGCTGGGTTTTCGGGCTGGGTGCGGCAGGGTCTGCCATGCAGGCTGCTTCCAGAATCATTTCCCGTGAACCAACACGGTGCCCCAGCTGAGTACTGGTCTCAATAGGCCAGATACCTTCGGCCTGATCATTACGAACAGCACTGTTCAGGCTGTAAGACAGCGCTTCCCTTGGTGTATTGTAAGAGAGGTTCTTGGGCTGAACGACATCAATAGATGAGCGGACGATCTGACGAAACTCTGGCCCTTGAGCCTGAAGAACCGTATCAGCATTCGGCGTTTCAATGTTGAGGTTATTCTCAATGCGGTTGGCATAGCGCATCATGTTGCCGGCACGCCAGCTTCTGTCGCCAGTCAGGTTGGCAATATTGTTCCAGTCACTGTTTTGAGGCAGTACATAGATCATGGCGTTAACAGCGGTTGATCCGCCCAGAGCGTTCCCGCGGGGGAAGAAGCTACCAAAACGGAACGGATGTTCCTCAGGGCAGGCAAAGGTGCCATCACCCTGTGGCTCAACGCGCACCTGGCTTGATTCGCCATCTGTACACATAAGCTTGCTGTCACGCAGAGCATCCGCATCAGAGCGATAATGGTTGACCTTGAAATTCCAGGCCAGCTTGGGATCTTCTGACGCTGCCGCATTAAAAATGGGCACCTGGTAGCTGAGCATATTGGCATTATCCTGCCCAGCTTCCAGCAACAGTACTTCATGACCGGCTTTTGCCAGGCGGGCAGCGAGAGGGCCACCACCGGCACCAGAACCGACAATAACAAATTCATAAGCCGCCTGGGCTCCGGCCGACAGGCTCAGGCCCAGTGCCGTCAGAGACAAGGCTCTTCCGACTGATTTTTTAAGGGTATGACGGGACAACATAACTTCCTTCCTACTTTATAATTATTTTCGTTTTTTTTTTAGCAATCGACACATGTAGGGCAACCGTATAATGCTGCACCTACTGTACATATTCAATATTGACTGCTGATGGATTCGGGAATCAGCCAATGAACCATAAGAATGTGAAGCAGCTCACGAAAACTGGCAATGAAACAGCAGCCAGTTGGGCTTGAATGAGGAGCGTTAAGTCAATGCGACTGCAACCCTGGGTTGTTGACAATTAGATGCCACCTGCTCTCCTTAAAAATAATGATTCTTGTAAATAGCTCAAACCGCCTTCAGTGAGCTGGCAATATTGAAATTTGATTTATTCGTAGTATCAACAATACTTTCTCCTCGGCTTTTCCCCTAACCTCCCCGCTCATTTAAGCTCTGCTCAGGAAGGTCACTTGTTTCGTCTCGATCCCGTCAGGCATTCACGCCCTGTATTTTTTGTTTTGGTGCTCTGCGCTGTCATTGGTCCACTGTCCATTGACCTGTTCACACCTTCGCTGCCGGCGATGACGGAAGCCTTTCACACAACACCCTCCACGGCACAATGGACGGTCAGCATCTTTATGCTGGGCTTTGCCATCTCCATGCTGCTGGTAGGTCCGATTTCAGAGCGATACGGAAATTGCCGCACCCTGCTGGGTGGTTACACCATCTACCTGCTGGCAACTCTCACCATCCTGCTGAGCAGCAGTATTGAAATCATCATCGCAGCCCGACTGCTACAGGCTGTTGCGGGATGTTTCGGGACAGCCCTGTCACGAGCCATTGCCCGGGATCTCTATAAAGGCAAGAACGATGTTCAGGTACTCGGCATGATTGGCGCTTCACTGGTAGTCGCCCCAATGGCGGCTCCGGTTGTTGGTGGCATTCTTCAACAAAACTGGGGCTGGCAGGCCAGCTTTATCGTTATGATGATTATTGGCCTTGTCACCATGGCGGCTGTCACCCTGCTGCCGAACGATAACAAGGGCAACCCTGAGGCCGGCCTTGGCGATACCCTCAGCGGCTTCAAAGTTCTTTTCCGCGATCATCGCTTCATGATTCCGGGCATTACCGCCTCTCTGGCGTTTGCTGGTGCCTTTGTATTTGTAGTCGGTGCGCCCTATGTATTAATTGGCTCTTTTCATATAGAACCCCAAACCTATGGTTTGATCTTTGCCGTTGTTATGGGGGCCTACATTGGCAGCAGCATGCTGGCTGGTCGTATTAACGATAAGTTTGGTCGCCAGAAAGCTATGACTATGGCCTGGGTCATTATGAGTGCTGGTGCCGCGATTGCTTTTGGCTCTGCCCTGACGACTGATGGTCAATCCTGGGTTGGGCTGGCATTGGGAGTCACTGTTTATGAAGCAGGCCTGGGGCTTTTCCTGCCCAGCTGTCAGGCACAGGCACTCAGCCATCTGGATCATCACGCCGGAACCGGTTCAGGCCTTATCTTCTTCCTGGAAATGATTATTGCCAGTGGTGTGAGTTATCTGGCTGGCCATATGGTTCTGGATAACACCCTGCCTTTATCCGCTATCACTCTGGCGATGCTGTTGCTGGCACTGACCCTTTCCGGGATTGGTCGACCATTACGCCGGGGGCTTCCCGCTTCGACGTAATTCAGATATTTATGAGGCTTTGGACTTTGCCCGGGGCCTCATTCCCCTTAGGCAATCGCCCCCCTTCACGTCGTCTCTTCTTTCACTGTCCCTGCCTGCACACAGATGTGTCCTTTTCAGCATTCTTTTCACAGAAACTGTGAGTTTTCACACTTGCGCCAACGCTGCATTCCAAAGTCGCCTTCTGTTACACTACGCCTTATAAATAAGTACAGGTTGTTCACAACACCTGTCTGACAACGATATTGCAGAATAAGCAGGACCTGCCTCTTCATGAATCGCTCCCAGCGTCTAAACGATTTAAAAACCGCCCTGGAACAACGCATTCTTATTCTTGATGGGGCAATGGGTACCATGATCCAGTCCCATTCACTGGAAGAAGGCGACTACCGCGGCGAGCGCTTTGCAGACTGGCCATCAGACCTGAAAGGCAACAATGACCTTCTCTCTCTGACCCAGCCGAAAATTATTACCGATATCCATAAAGCCTATTTTGAAGCCGGCGCGGATATTGTTGAAACCAACACTTTCAACGCTACCCGGGTATCCATGGCTGACTATGGCATGGAAGAGCTGGCTGCCGAGATCAACACGGAATCTGCCCGTCTGGCGGTGAAAGCCGCCAATGAAGTTGCTGCAGCAACTGGCATACCCCGTTATGTCGCCGGTGTTATTGGCCCGACCAGCCGTACTGCGTCTATTTCTCCAGATGTTAATGACCCTGGTTTTCGTAACGTCACCTTTGATGAGCTGGTTGAGAACTACAAAGAGTCCACCCATGCCCTGATTGAAGGCGGTGTTGACCTGATTCTTATCGAAACCATTTTCGATACTCTTAATGCCAAAGCTGCGGTATTTGCCGTACAGGCCGCTTTTGATGAAGCCGGTGAAGAGCTGCCCATGATGATTTCGGGCACCATTACCGATGCCTCCGGCCGTACCCTGTCTGGCCAGACGACAGAAGCTTTTTACAACGCACTGAATCATGCCAATCCCATCAGCATTGGCCTGAACTGCGCACTGGGTGCCAAAGAACTGCGTGCCTATGTGGAAGAACTGTCCCGTATCTCCACCGGTTTTGTCAGCGCCCACCCTAACGCCGGCCTGCCTAATGCGTTTGGTGAATATGATGAAACACCGGAAGAGATGGCCGAGGTTGTCGGTGAATTTGCCAGTTCCGGACTGGTCAATATTATTGGTGGTTGCTGTGGTACTTCCCCAGACCATATTCGTGCTATTGCCGAAACTGTCAAAGACCTCAAGCCCCGTAAGCCTTCGACACCGGAAGTCGCCTGTCGCCTGAGTGGTCTGGAACCCTTTACCATTGGCAGTGATTCCCTGTTTGTGAACGTGGGTGAGCGCTGCAACGTGACGGGTTCTGCTCGCTTTAAGCGCCTGATAAAAGAAGACGATTACGATACCGCCCTCTCTGTTGCTCGAGAGCAGGTTGAAAACGGTGCGCAGGTTATTGATATCAATATGGATGAAGGCATGCTGGACGCTATGTCCGCCATGCCTCGCTTCCTGAACCTGATTGCTTCGGAACCGGACATTTCCCGTGTACCGATTATGATTGACTCTTCCAAGTGGGATGTTATCGAAGCTGGCCTGAAGTGCATTCAGGGTAAAGGCATTGTGAACTCGATCAGCCTGAAGGAAGGCGAAGAGATCTTCCGTCACCAGGCCACCCTGTGCAAACGTTATGGCGCTGCGGTTGTGGTCATGGCCTTTGATGAAACCGGCCAGGCTGACACCTTTGAGCGCAAGATCGAAATCTGTAAGCGTTCCTACGATGTACTTGTCGATGAGATTGGCTTCAATCCTCAGGATATTATCTTCGACCCGAATATCTTTGCCGTTGCTACAGGTATCGACGAACACAACAACTACGCCGTTGATTTCATAGAAGCCTGTGAGTGGATTCGCGAAAACCTGCCTCACGCGATGATTTCCGGTGGTGTCAGTAATGTCTCCTTTTCCTTCCGGGGTAATAATCCGGTAAGGGAAGCGATTCACGCCGTATTCCTGTATCACGCCATTAAAGCTGGCCTCTCCATGGGCATAGTGAATGCCGGGCAGCTGGCTATTTATGAAGATATTCCCACAGAGCTGCGTAATGCTGTTGAGGATGTGATTCTTAACCGCACGCCGGAAGGTACCGAAAACCTGCTGGCTATTGCCGAGAAATACCGTGGTGATGGTCAGGTTCAGGAACAGAAGGAAGATCTGGCCTGGCGGGAATGGCCTGTTATCAAGCGTATCGAACATGCGCTGGTTAAGGGCAATAACACCTATATCGTCGAAGATACCGAAGCCGCCCGACTGGAAGCTTCACGCCCTATCGAGGTAATTGAAGGCCCGTTGATGTCGGGCATGAACGTCGTCGGTGACTTGTTCGGTGACGGTAAAATGTTCCTGCCCCAGGTGGTGAAAAGTGCCCGGGTTATGAAGCAGGCTGTTGCGCATCTTGTACCCTTCATTGAAGCCGAAAAAGGTGGTCAGGTGCAGGCCAAGGGTAAAATTCTGATGGCCACCGTAAAAGGCGATGTTCACGATATCGGTAAAAATATCGTGGGTGTGGTGCTGCAGTGTAATAACTACGAGGTAATTGACCTTGGCGTTATGGTGCCTGCAGAAACAATTCTCAGAACGGCCCGTGAAAAGAACGTTGATATTATTGGCCTTTCCGGCCTGATTACACCGTCTCTGGATGAGATGGTGCATCTGGCTCGTGAGATGCAGCGCCAGGATTTCCATATTCCCCTGATGATTGGTGGTGCTACCACATCGAAGGCGCATACTGCCGTTAAGATTGAACAGCAGTACCAGAATGACCAGGTTGTTTATGTAGCCGATGCTTCTCGCAGCGTAAGTGTCGCAACCAGCCTGATCAGTAATGAGCTGAAGCCACCTTTTGTCGAGGGCGTGAAAGCCGAATATGAAAAGGTGCGCATTCGTCATGGCAAGCGCCGCCCCAATGCCCAACGTGTGCCTTTCGCTGCACTGGACAGTAAGGTCACTCCTATTAACTGGGAAGGTTATCAACCTCCAAAGCCTGCCTTCACCGGCACAAAGGTTTTCGATGAGATTAATCTGAATGACCTGCGCGAGTTTATCGACTGGACGCCGTTCTTTATCTCCTGGGACCTGCACGGCAAATACCCCAAAATTCTGGATGACAAAATTGTCGGTGAAGAAGCCAGCAAACTCTTTAAAGACGCCCAGGCGATGCTGGACCGCTTTGAAGAGAAAGGCGAAATCAAAGCGAAAGCCGTACTCGGCTTCTGGCCTGCCAACCAGGTCAATCGTGATGATATTCTCCTCAGCCCTGAAGAGGGTGAGCAGGTTCAACTTCATCACCTGCGTCAGCAGACCAAAATGGTCGGCGATAAGCCAAATGCCTGTCTGTCTGACTTTGTTGCTCCACAGAGCACCGGACTGGATGATTATGTTGGAGGATTTGTCGTCACTGCTGGTATTGGCGCGGACGAGCTGGCCAAACAGTTTGAAGCTAACCATGACGATTACCTGAGCATTATGGTAAAAGCTCTGGCGGACCGTCTGGCAGAAGCTCTTGCGGAATATATGCATCACAAGGTGCGAACCGAGATCTGGGCTTATGCATCTGACGAAAGCCTCTCTAATGAGGAACTGATCAAAGAGCAGTACAGCGGTATTCGCCCTGCTCCCGGCTACCCGGCCTGCCCTGACCATACCGAAAAGACCCAACTGTTCCAGCTACTGGATGCGGAAAAGGCCATTGGTGTAACACTCACCGAGCACTATGCCATGTGGCCGACTGCAGCCGTGAGCGGCTGGTACTTCTCCCACCCTGAGTCTAAGTACTTCAATGTAGGAAAAATCCAGAAAGACCAGGTTGCCAGCTATGCCGGGCGTAAAGGCTGGTCACTGGATGAAGCAGAACGCTGGTTGATGCCGGTACTTGATTATGACCCTGAGCCTGCATCTTGAGGCACGTTCTTGATAGATTGCCTTTGATAAAGAAGCCATCGTGCTTTTTCGTCAAAGGCAGTGATACACTGCCAAAGGTGATAATGAATAGAATCTAGTACCGGTAAGGGTTTGATTTGTACCTGAAAAGACTGAAAACCATTATCTACCTCGGAATTCCTATTACCGGGGGGATGCTGTCCCAGAGTTTGTTGAATCTGGTGGACACGGCCATGGTGGGCCGGTTGGGTGAAGATGCGCTGGCTGCTATTGGTGTGGCCAACTATGCCATCTTTGTTAGCTTTGCCCTGATCAGTGGTCTTTCCGTAGCCGTGCAATCGCGCGTTGCGCGGCGATTTGGTTCAAATAATCATGACCAGTTACTGGAACCTGTCAGTACAGGTGTGCGGGCCACATTGTTTATCGGCCTGCCCCTGACCTTTATCCTCTATCTGTTAGCCCCGATGATTATTGGTCTGTTTCGTACAGAGCCATCTGTTGCAGTTCTGGCAGAAAACTACTTTAAAATTCGTATTCTCAGCCTTCCTTCAGCCATGTTAATGCTCTGCTTCCGTGGCTTCTGGAATGGCTGCCAGTCACCGCTTATCTATCTCAAAGTATTAGTGTTTACTCATCTGGTGAATATTTGCGCCAGTTATGCGCTCATCTTCGGTGCACTGGGTTTACCGGAAATGGGACTTTCAGGCGCAGCTGCCGGTACTTTGCTGGCAATGTATGGTGGTGCCCTGATGAATAATATCCTGCTGATGCGTCATGCACGAAAGCAGGGTATTCCCAACCATCGTGCCACTCATAGCCATCTTCACAGTCTGTTTCAGCAGGCCTGGCCTGATTCAGCACAACAAACCCTTTTCGCTATGGGCACCGCTGTGCTGTTTTGGTTGATTGCCGGACTGGGAAAAGACGCTATGGCGATCAGCCATATCCTGGTCAATATTTCTTTGCTGCTAATACTGCCAGGCCTGGGGCTGGGAATGGCAGCGACCACCCTTATCAATCAGGCTCTGGGGGCAAGAGAAGTCGAAACCGCCTGGCGCTGGGGCTGGGATGTGGCACTGACGGCTTTTGGTCTTCTGACCCTCCTGAGTCTGCCGCTGCTGTTTTTCCCTGAGCAGGTTCTTGGGCTGTTTATCACTACGAACGATGCATTGATTGAGCAGGGTGTTGTGCCGCTGCAGCTGCTGGGTTTAGGTGTGATTATTGAAAGCATTGCCCTGGTCTTTACTCAGGCCTTGCTGGGTACCGGCAGCAATCGCCAGGTCTTGCAGATTCGCTTCGCAAGTCTTTGGGTAATCACCCTGCCCCTGA
Source organism: Sansalvadorimonas sp. (assembly GCA_965221135.1). Classification (GTDB taxonomy): domain Bacteria; phylum Pseudomonadota; class Gammaproteobacteria; order Pseudomonadales; family Endozoicomonadaceae; genus Sansalvadorimonas. The sequence continues at coordinate 959 of CBDCRZ010000097.1, read as the reverse complement.
CATGGTACTTCGGTATTCACTTAGGGTTCGGATTGACTGTGGTCTGGGGTATACAGCTGCTGCAACGCCTGATTCTATCAGTGGCCTTTGCGAGCATATGGCAGTCCCGCCACTGGCAAAAAGCCATTGCCTGAGGGCATTCATAGCTAGAGGCTTTCTACTGCTAATGGCTTTCTACTGCTAATGGCTTCTCCGACAATAGCTGATGAGATATTGCGAATTTCTATAAAATCAGCCCAAGGAGCCCAAATCCGAACACCAGCAGTAATAACCCTGGTGCGATATAGCGAATCAATACCATCCAGCATTGCTCCTGGAAAGGGCTGCCCAGATTCATCTGCTCGGCCACCAGTGGTCGTGGTACAACCCAGCCAACAAAAATCAATACCAGTAGTGAAGTCAGGGGCAGGAGTATATTCGTTGCCAGCCCTGTCCAAATCTCAAACAGCCCTGCCCCCTTGTAATTCACAGCCTTCCAAACATTAAAGGAGAGCAGTGGTACCAGGCCCATACACCAGACCAACAACCCAGCATAAAGGGATGCCTGCCCACGACTGATATTGAGATAGCGGGATGCCGAGGCCACAAGCGGCTCAGCCAGATTAATCGATGAGGTCCAGGTGGCAATAACAAACAATACAAAAAACAGTGGCAGAATCCACTCACCAAAAGGCATGGCATTCAAGGCGCTTGGCAGCGTGACAAATACCAGACCTGGGCCGCTGGCTGGATCAAGTCCATCACTGAACACCACTGTAAATGTGGCAATACCTGCCAGCAAAGACACCAGCAGGTCAAGAATCACAACAATAGATACAGCCTGACCAATAGACTGTTTTTTTGGCATATAAGCACCATAAGCCATCAGGCAGAGAGCGCCGACAGCCAGGGTGAAGAATGCATGCCCCATGGCCTCAATCAACACTTGAAAACTAATCTGTCCCCATGCGGGTACAAAC
>CBDCRZ010000096.1:0-10000 GCA_965221135.1 Sansalvadorimonas sp. | reverse complement strand
ACGGGTGGATTTTGCTAAAATGCTTTCGTTCTCGAGTTATGGCTGCTCACCGTGATAGCCTTTTTGGGCTCTTCTGAAGACAGAAACGCCCATAGTTGGCTGCCCAGACACTTATAGGTTTATCCGTACTGCAGGACAGCTTTGGGAGTGCAGAGAGATCTAGTGAAAAGCCTATCAACATTGTATCAAAGCCTACACCGCCATCTTGCAACGTGGTGGCTTAATTGAATTCACGGTCACGCCCAACAGTTTATACACACCCAAACTCTGAGACCTTTGCACTGCACAAGCACAACAATAGCTAGTGCGTTTCAGCCAAAAATAAAACACAAAAATTTGCATGCTTGCAAGCCAGTTGCACAGTGCCGAGTGCAATTGTGTACCTTGCTTACCAGTGTTGTTGCTGCTATTCCTCAAGGATTGTGAGCAATCTGATGAGGAAGATGAATTGTACGAGGAGGCGTAGGATGCATGGAGACAACATAGTCAGTTTACTACATGGTATTACCTTCATTTATCCTGCTCAGACAGCACGTTCAAAGTTAATATTCTCATAAATTTTCACATGATCTTCAATATGCATGCGCACCCGTAGGAACCCGCCTTTAACCTGATCTGAAAAGAAGTTGGCATGACTACAATGCACTAAATCTGGTTCAACGTTCTGTAGTGAGTCTTAACAGGACAAGCTCACCTCCACCTGCATGAAACAATGAACAGATGTTCGAAACCCTCGGCTCTACTCAAAGTTGCATGAAACAGCTTAGAAATGCATACAGATGTGCTAGCTGATAGCATAGCTGCCTCACACTATTAATTAACAGAAAACAAGCAAGTGCTGTATAAACAGCTGGGCTTGGGCGTGACCGTGAATTCCTTTATGCCAGCACGTTGCAAGATGGCGGTGTAGGCTTTGATACAATGTTGATAGGCTTTTCACTAGATCTCTCTGCACTCCAAAGCTGTCCTGCAGTACGGATCGAACCTGTAAGTGTCTGGGCAGCCAACTATGGGTGTTTTTATCTTCAGATGAGTCTAAGAAGGCTATCACGGTGAGCCAGCCATAACTCGAGAAAGAAAGCATTTTAGCAAAATCCACCCGTCAGATTGCAAGCCATCGACGTGCTTAGCCTGTTCATACCTTAACTGGAGCCGAAGAAGTGAGCGCTGCTCTCTGTAGCGCGGTTGACAGAACGAACGAAAGAATGAACACATGTTCGAAACCCTCGGCATTGTGCAACTGGCTTGCAAGCATGCAAATTTTTGTGTTTTATTTTGCTGAAACGCACTAGCTATTGTTGTGCTGTGCAGTGCAAAGGTCTCAGAGTTTGGGTGTGTAGTAAACTGTTGGGCGTGACCGTGAATTCAATTAAGCCACCACGTTGCAAGATGGCGGTGTAGGCTTTGATACAATGTTGATAGGCTTTTCACTAGATCTCTCTGCACTCCCAAAGCTGTCCTGCAGTACGGATAAAACCTATAAGTGTCTGGGCAGCCAACTATGGGCGTTTCTGTCTTCAGAAGAGCCCAAGAAGGCTATCACGGTGAGCCAGCCATAACTCGAGAACGAAAGCATTTTAGCAAAATCCACCCGTCAGATTGCAAGCCATCGACGCGCTTAGCCTGTTCGTACCTTAACTGGCACGAAGAAGTGAGCGCTGTTCTCTGTAGCGCTGTTGACAGATAGATAGAATGACAAAACGACTACCGTAACCCTCCGGCCGAGGGTTAATGAACGACAAAACGACTACCGTAACCCTCCGGCCGAGGGTTAATAATATGGCTCTGTTAACACAGATAGGGTGGGTTGGGAGCGAAACTGACCATGTTGTCTCCATGCATCCTACGCCTCCTCATACAATTCATCCTCCTCATTAGATTGCTCACAATCCTTGAGGAATCTGTAATTGTACTTCGGAGGCTTCGGATGCCTTCCGACAACATAATCAGTTTACTACATGGTATCGTTCAAAGCTCACCATCATTAGTGTTGCTGCCTAATCTGCAGCACCTGGTGTCCAAATGTGTCACCGTCGATAGGTCTGTTGTAGAATCTACCGAAGGTCGCCTCTGTAGACTAATTAGCTGCTTTGAGAATATCAGCAACCAATGTCCCCATGCGCTTGGCTTTCAAAGTGGCTGCACCTCTTGTTGAGTGCGAAGAGAAAATAGCGATGTCAATTCCTGCTGCTCCCATCACTTTTTTAGCCAATGGCCAATCGTGGCTGCTGAGATTGGGTTGTGTGGCTTCCGGACTGGGCTAAACAATGAGCTGCTTTCCTAAGGGTCTTGTCCTCTCTTCATAGCACCTTAGTGTTGTCACGGGTCACAGGTTCGCATCCTCTGGGAATGATGAGTAGAAAGCTTCTGTAGGTGGACTGGACCGTCTCGTTTTGTCAGCTTTGAGATCACAAACTTTACACCATTCTGGTGGTAGGTACGAAAGTCGAATCATCTATTTCCTCATGCATCATTGATATTGCTGACCTGATAGTGTTAATAGTGCGGGTACTGCTTTATAGAGTTATACTGCATGTATAGGAATTCAAGTATCAGGTTTAAGGGGGCCGAGATGGGATCTAGATTCCATTGGATACACCAACTATCCCACTGTCTCCATATGCTGACTCTGTGGAATCCCTCCATGACTTCCTGAGTATACTGATAACTCCATCTGAAAGTCCCTCAGATCTGAACGATTGCCTCCTTGATCTTGTGGAGACAGTGTGGGATTAGTGTGAATGGAGGGAAGAGGTAGGGGGAATGACTCGTCCATGGGATTAAAAGGGCGTCCATTGCTGCGGCGAATCGGTCTGGTCTCCAACTGCAATATGATTCCAGTTGAGTGTTGGTTCTCGAAGCAAAGAGATCGATTGAGAATGGGCCGAGATGCTCTCCAATTCCAGGAAAATCTGTCGGTTCAACTTCCAGTCGCTGGAGTCATGCACATGGCGTGACTCCCAGTTTACTTCCACATTCTGCTTGCCTGGTAGGTGCTCGGCATAAATGAATATGTTCCGACGAATGCACCATTTCCATGTTTCCACCGCTAGGTCGGACAGGTCGACCTCAGGCCAAAGAAGGCAGCCTTGAGCTCCCGGTGGTTGATGTGGAGAGCAGACTCCGCTGGGGTCCATGGTCCTCCAGTGTTCCGGCCATTGCAAGATGCACCCCAACCCATCTTGGAGGCATCCAAGCATATTGTCAGGTCCCACTTCTCTATCTGAAGCGGACGACCATTGAACCGTTGTACCGAGGACATCCACCATGTCAGTTTTTCCACCATCCTGGGAGAGAGGTGTGGGATTTCCGTACAGTATGTTCCTTCCAGCTGGAGGGTCCTGATCTTGGCAGCTAGTCTCCAGGTGTCTGTAGTAAAGTGGGGCTGGCACCATTGTTCCCAATAGGTGAGCCAGCTCATGTGCTGTAGTCATCCCTCTGTCCAGGATGCGGTTGGCTTGCTTCCTGAGAGAATGCAGTTTGTCCTGCGGGAGAGCAATTGTGAATTCAGGGTGAACCCCAGGAAATCCAGTTGTTGAGTGGGTGAGAGCACACTCTTTTTGATATTGACCATGAATCCCAGGCCTATAGGGTCATCACTGTCGCCAGGTTGGTCGAGGCTTTGCTCCGAGTCCGGGACATGATGAGCATGTCGTCGAGGTACAAGATTAGACGTATCCCCAGTTTCCGTAGAGTCGAGGATATCGGTTTGGTCACCTTTGTGAACACCCATGGGAGAACCCTGAACTCGCACATCACTCCGTCCCAGAGGAATCTCAACAGAGGGTGCTGGATCTGGGCAATGGGGATGGTTAGGTAGGTGTCTTTCAAGTCTAGCTTTATCAGCCAGTCGTCCTTCTGCATCAGTCCTTTGATGGTACGAATTGATTCCATCTTGAAGTGGTGAGGGATCACATACCGGTTCAGGTTCTTGAGGTTTATGACAGATCTCCATGCGGCATCGGTCTTCGGGACAAGGAACATCTGGCTTACAAAGCCCTAGAGGCTGTTGTCTGCACGTGATATTGCCCCTTCCTTGCAGAGCTCTTGAATCTCTTGGGCCATTGCTTGGATCTGTACTCGGTCTAACACAACTGGCACTGGTATTTCCATCTGTCTTGGTTGTGCGTGTAACTCGATCCTGTACCCTCTTATTGCTTCCAGCACCCAAAGGGTCGCTGGTGATTTTTTTGCCAGTTTGTGATGAATTAAGCTAGATGGCCACCCACTGGAAGGTGAGAGGTCCGAGTCGAGATGTCCATCTGTAAATGAACAAGTAAATGAAAAAGATTTCTAACGAAATCAAAAAGATGTAGGAATGTCTGCTTAGTAATAAAGAAATCTACTACTGGTCCACAATGTACACAAACTAGGGGGTAACACAGAATGGTAACACGATTGACTATAACTGATAGACCATGCATCCCTACATCAGTGGTTGCAGTGCTGGCTAGTTCAGCAAGGATGGCTTGCAGGCTATAGACTCAAAGCCCATTTATTCACAATCACCTACACTACCACCAACATCCTGTGTGCAGCCACTGATGTAGGGATGCATGGTCTATTATGTAGTCAATTGTGTTACCATTCTGTGCTACCCCCTAGTTTGTGTACAGTAGGCCTCAAAATAAACTTCCCGTTTTGTCTTTTTATTACGATTAGTAAAACTATTACTTTTGTGCGTTTTAAAAATAGTCTAGTTTAAACGATTGTCGTTCGTAATAACGAGTAATTCTGCGTACAAACCAAAATTCTGCGTACTAACGAAAGCTAATCTAGTGGCACGTGATCAGCGCGTGTACGTGTACAGAGATACGATGCTAGCGCTAGAGCCCAGAGCTCGAGCACGGCTCGCTTGCAGCTAGCTGGCTGCTGCTGCCGACAACGATCAAGAAAGAAGATGTGGGCGACGTCTGCGAGATACCAAGCAACCGTGAGCGGGCGATTGCGCTCGCTGAGCTGGCTCGAATGCAGTGACGTTAACAACACTGCATTCGAGCCAGCTCAGCGAGCGCAATCGCCCGCTCACGGTTGCTTGGTATCTCGCAGACGTCGCCCACATCTTCTTTCTTGATCGTTGTCGGCAGCAGCAGCCAGCTAGCTGCAAGCGAGCCGTGCTCGAGCTCTGGGCTCTAGCGCGAACATATTTTGCGTATAAACGATCGTTTAAACGATCCCACGATGTATATGCGCACGATCACGACAGTTCGTTTGTACGTTTCTTGTAGTTTTTTTAACAACGCGTACTTATAAAACGGTTGTAAAACGCAGACGAAACGGGAAGTTTATTTTGAGGCCTACTGTACACAAACTAGGGGGTAGCACAGAATGGTAACACAATTGACTACATAATAGACCATGCATCCCTACATCAGTGGCTGCACACAGGATGTTGGTGGTAGTGTAGGTGATTGTGAATAAATGGGCTTTGAGTCTATAGCCTGCAAGCCATCCTTGCTGAACTAGCCAGCACTGCAACCACTGATGTAGGGATGCATGGTCTATCAGTTATAGTCAATCGTGTTACCATTCTGTGTTACCCCCTAGTTTGTGTACATTGTGGACCAGTAGTAGATTTCTTTATTACTAAGCAGACATTCCTACATCTTTTTGATTTCGTTAGAAATCTTTTTCATTTACTTGTTCATTTACAGATGGACATCTCGACTCGGACCTCTCACCTTCCAGTGGGTGGCCATCTAGCTTAATTCATCACAAACTGGCAAAAAAATCACCAGCGACCCTTTGGGTGCTGGAAGCAATAAGAGGGTACAGGATCGAGTTACACGCACAACCAAGACAGATGGAAATACCAGTGCCAGTTGTGTTAGACCGAGTACAGATCCAAGCAATGGCCCAAGAGATTCAAGAGCTCTGCAAGGAAGGGGCAATATCACGTGCAGACAACAGCCTCTAGGGCTTTGTAAGCCAGATGTTCCTTGTCCCGAAGACCGATGCCGCATGGAGATCTGTCATAAACCTCAAGAACCTGAACCGGTATGTGATCCCTCACCACTTCAAGATGGAATCAATTCGTACCATCAAAGGACTGATGCAGAAGGACGACTGGCTGATAAAGCTAGACTTGAAAGACACCTACCTAACCATCCCCATTGCCCAGATCCAGCACCCTCTGTTGAGATTCCTCTGGGACGGAGTGATGTGCGAGTTCAGGGTTCTCCCATGGGTGTTCACAAAGGTGACCAAACCGATATCCTCGACTCTACGGAAACTGGGGATACGTCTAATCTTGTACCTCGACGACATGCTCATCATGTCCCGGACTCGGAGCAAAGCCTCGACCAACCTGGCGACAGTGATGACCCTATAGGCCTGGGATTCATGGTCAATATCAAAAAGAGTGTGCTCTCACCCACTCAACAACTGGATTTCCTGGGGTTCACCCTGAATTCACAATTGCTCTCCCGCAGGACAAACTGCATTCTCTCAGGAAGCAAGCCAACCGCATCCTGGACAGAGGGATGACTACAGCACATGAGCTGGCTCACCTATTGGGAACAATGGTGCCAGCCCCACTTTACTACAGACACCTGGAGACTAGCTGCCAAGATCAGGACCCTCCAGCTGGAAGGAACATACTGTACGGAAATCCCACACCTCTCTCCCAGGATGGTGGAAAAACTGACATGGTGGATGTCCTCGGTACAACGGTTCAATGGTCGTCCGCTTCAGATAGAGAAGTGGGACCTGACAATATGCTTGGATGCCTCCAAGATGGGTTGGGGTGCATCTTGCAATGGCCGGAACACTGGAGGACCATGGACCCCAGCGGAGTCTGCTCTCCACATCAACCACCGGGAGCTCAAGGCTGCCTTCTTTGGCCTGAGGTCGACCTGTCCGACCTAGCGGTGGAAACATGGAAATGGTGCATTCGTCGGAACATATTCATTTATGCCGAGCACCTACCAGGCAAGCAGAATGTGGAAGTAAACTGGGAGTCACGCCATGTGCATGACTCCAGCGACTGGAAGTTGAACCGACAGATTTTCCTGGAATTGGAGAGCATCTCGGCCCATTCTCAATCGATCTCTTTGCTTCGAGAACCAACACTCAACTGGAATCATATTGCAGTTGGAGACCAGACCGATTCGCCGCAGCAATGGACGCCCTTTTAATCCCATGGACGAGTCATTCCCCCTACCTCTTCCCTCCATTCACACTAATCCCACACTGTCTCCACAAGATCAAGGAGGCAATCGTTCAGATCTGAGGGACTTTCAGATGGAGTTATCAGTATACTCAGGAAGTCATGGAGGGATTCCACAGAGTCAGCATATGGAGACAGTGGGATAGTTGGTGTATCCAATGGAATCTAGATCCCATCTCGGCCCCCTTAAACCTGATACTTGAATTCCTATACATGCAGTATAACTCTATAAAGCAGTACCGCACTATTAACACTATCAGGTCAGCAATATCAATGATGCATGAGGAAATAGATGATTCGACTTTCGTACCTACCACCAGAATGGTGTAAAGTTTGTGATCTCAAAGCTGACAAAACGAGACGGTCCAGTCCACCTACAGAAGCTTTCTACTCATCATTCCCAGAGGATGCGAACCTGTGACCCGTGACAACACTAAGGTGCTATGAAGAGAGGACAAGACCCTTAGGAAAGCAGCTCATTGTTTAGCCCAGTCCGGAAGCCACACAACCCAATCTCAGCAGCCACGATTGGCCATTGGCTAAAAAAGTGATGGGAGCAGCAGGAATTGACATCGCTATTTTCTCTTCGCACTCAACAAGAGGTGCAGCCACTTTGAAAGCCAAGCGCATGGGGACATTGGTTGCTGATATTCTCAAAGCAGCTAATTAGTCTACAGAGGCGACCTTCGGTAGATTCTACAACAGACCTATCGACGGTGACACATTTGGACACCAGGTGCTGCAGATTAGGCAGCAACACTAATGATGGTGAGCTTTGAACGATACCATGTAGTAAACTGATTATGTTGTCGGAAGGCATCCGAAGCCTCCGAAGTACAATTACAGATTCCTCAAGGATTGTGAGCAATCTAATGAGGAGGATGAATTGTATGAGGAGGCGTAGGATGCATGGAGACAACATGGTCAGTTTCGCTCCCAACCCACCCTATCTGTGTTAACAGAGCCATATTATTAACCCTCGGCCGGAGGGTTACGGTAGTCGTTTTGTCGTTCATTAACCCTCGGCCGGAGGGTTACGGTAGTCGTTTTGTCATTCTATCTATCTGTCAACAGCGCTACAGAGAACAGCGCTCACTTCTTCGTGCCAGTTAAGGTACGAACAGGCTAAGCGCGTCGATGGCTTGCAATCTGACGGGTGGATTTTGCTAAAATGCTTTCGTTCTCGAGTTATGGCTGGCTCACCGTGATAGCCTTCTTGGGCTCTTCTGAAGACAGAAACGCCCATAGTTGGCTGCCCAGACACTTATAGGTTTTTATCCGTACTGCAGGACAGCTTTGGGAGTGCAGAGAGATCTAGTGAAAAGCCTATCAACATTGTATCAAAGCCTACACCGCCATCTTGCAACGTGGTGGCTTAATTGAATTCACGGTCACGCCCAACAGTTTATACACACCCAAACTCTGAGACCTTTGCACTGCACAGCACAACAATAGCTAGTGCGTTTCAGCAAAATAAAACACAAAAATTTGCATGCTTGCAAGCCAGTTGCACAATGCCGAGGGTTTCGAACATGTGTTCATTCTTTCGTTCGTTCTGTCAACCGCGCTACAGAGAGCAGCGCTCACTTCTTCGCTCCAGTTAAGGTATGAACAGGCTAAGCACGTCGATGGCTTGCAATCTGACGGGTGGATTTTGCTAAAATGCTTTCTTTCTCGAGTTATGGCTGGCTCACCGTGATAGCCTTCTTAGACTCATCTGAAGATAAAAACACCCATAGTTGGCTGCCCAGACACTTACAGGTTCGATCCGTACTGCAGGACAGCTTTGGGAGTGCAGAGAGATCTAGTGAAAAGCCTATCAACATTGTATCAAAGCCTACACCGCCATCTTGCAACGTGCTGGCATAAAGGAATTCACGGTCACGCCCAAGCCCAGCTGTTTATACAGCACTTGCTTGTTTTCTGGTTAATTAATAGTGTGAGGCAGCTATGCTATCAGCTAGCACATCTGTATGCATTTCTAGCTGTTTCATGCAACTTTGAGTAGAGCCGAGGGTTTCGAACATCTGTTCATTGTTTCATGCAGGTGGAGGTGAGCTTGTCCTGTTAAGACTCACTACAGAACGTTGAACCAGATTTAGTGCATTGTAGTCATGCCAACTTCTTTTCAGATCATGGTTAAAGGCGGGTTCCTACGGGTGCGCATGCATATTGAAGATCATGTGAAATTTATGAGAATATTAACTTTGAACGTGCTGTCTGAGCAGGATAAATGAAGGTAATACCATGTAGTAAACTGACTATGTTGTCTCCATGCATCCTACGCCTCCTCGTACAATTCATCTTCCTCATCAGATTGCTCACAATCCTTGAGGAATAGCAGCAACAACACTGGTAAGCAAGGTACACAATTGCACTCGGCACATCTTCCTTGAATTGATTAGCATAATTTTATTCTACAATTATCATGCACAGGCTACCCACTCTTGATGATCAGTCATGTTAAGAAAATCGAAGTTGCATGAAACAGCTAGAAATGCATACAGATGTGCTAGCTGATAGCATAGCTGCCTCACACTATTAATTAACCAGAAAACAAGCAAGTGCTGTATAAACAGCTGGGCTTGGGCGTGACCGTGAATTCCTTTATGCCAGCACGTTGCAAGATGGCGGTGTAGGCTTTGATACAATGTTGATAGGCTTTTCACTAGATCTCTCTGCACTCCCAAAGCTGTCCTGCAGTACGGATCGAACCTGTAAGTGTCTGGGCAGCCAACTATGGGTGTTTTTATCTTCAGATGAGTCTAAGAAGGCTATCACGGTGAGCCAGCCATAACTCGAGAAAGAAAGCATTTAGCAAAATCCACCCGT
>CBDCRZ010000095.1:0-9959 GCA_965221135.1 Sansalvadorimonas sp. | reverse complement strand
AGGCCAGTGCATCGTTGGTCTCCGCGGCGAAGCCCACCATAAAGGGTGGTTCGTCTTTGGCGGCAACAGAGGCGATGATGTCCGGGTTGCGAATCAGCTTGATGGTCAGAGTCTGGTCCGGGCTGTTGGGGTCTTTCTTGATTTTGTTGTCGGCGATCGCTTCAGGGCGATAGTCAGCCACTGCGGCGCAACCGATAAACATGTCGCTGCCGTCGGTCTGTTCCATGGCGGCTGCATGCATACTGCGAGCGTCGGTCACATCAATACGCTGTACACGTTCGGGTGTTGGAAGGTTCACCGGGCCTGCAATCAGGGTGACAGAGGCACCGGCTTCGGCAGCCGCTTCTGCGAGGGAGAAGCCCATCTTGCCGGAGCTGTGGTTAGAGATGTAACGCACAGGGTCAATGGCTTCTCGGGTTGGACCGGCTGTAATGACGACTTTCTTACCAGCCAGCAGACCGGTCTCAAAAGTGTCAGACAGCATTTGCAGAATGACTTCCGGGTCCAGCATGCGGCCGGGGCCAACATCGCCACAGGCCTGATAACCTTCATCCGGGCCAAACAGGGTGACACCACGCTTGCGCAGGGTGGCGCAGTTTTCCTCGGTAGCAACATCTCGCCACATACCCTGGTTCATAGCCGGGGCAAGGTAGACGGGCGCCTGAGTTACCAGGCACAGAGTAGAGAGCAGGTCGTTGCCCATACCGGAAGCCATGCGAGCGATAAAGTCCGCTGTTGCCGGGGCAATCACCACTGCATCAGCCCATTTGGCCAGCTCAATATGACCCATGCCGGCTTCGGCTTCCGGATTCAGCATTGAGGTATGAACAGCGTTGCCTGACAGCGCCTGCAGGGTCAGTGGTGTAATAAACTCGCAGGCCGCAGGAGTCATGACCACATGAACTTCAGCACCGGCTTTGCGCAGGTGGCGTACCATCTCGGCTGATTTATAGGCGGCAATCCCACCGGTGATACCAAGAAGAATGCGCTTGTTATTGAGCCTGTGCATAGATGTGACTTTAAATTCCAGACAAAGAATCCCAACATTATATCCCTCACTGGTTTGAGAAACAGGCTTAATAATTCAGCTACTCTCTTGAGTCTTAAAAAGATGAATCAGGCAAAAACAATAAATGGCAATCACCGACTGGCCAGCCGATGAACGGCCAAGGGAAAAGTTGTTATTAAAAGGCGCTCAAAGTTTGAGTGATGCTGAGCTGCTAGCTATCTTTCTGCGCACCGGCGTGGTGGGGTGTTCAGCGGTAGAGCTCGCGCGGGAATTACTGCAAAGCTTTGGCAGTTTGCGTTCACTTCTTCATGCGGAAGAAACGAACTTCTGTTCAAAAAGAGGGTTGGGTACTGCCAAGTTCGCTCAGCTGCAGGCCGTGTTGGAAATGGCCCGAAGACACCAGAAGGAAGTGCTGTTTCGTAACGATGCCCTTACCTCTCCAGAACACACCCGCGCCTATCTTCAAACTCATTTGCGCGATAAACCCGCCGAATGTTTTTGCTGCCTGTTCCTTGATAATCGCCATAGGCCATTAGCTTTTGAGGAATTATTTCAAGGAACCATAGATGGTGCTGCGGTTTACCCGAGGGAGGTTGTTAAGCGGGCACTGGCTCATAATGCTGCTGCGTTGGTGATAGCTCACAATCACCCGTCTGGTGTGGCGGAACCTTCAGATTCAGATGTGCGCATCACCAGGCGCCTGGCCGATGCTCTGGCGCTGGTGGATGTGCGGGTGCTGGATCATATGGTGGTGGGAGACGGCGTGACCGTCTCCCTTGCGGAGCGGGGGTTGGTTTAAGAAGGCAGCCCTCTTTTACCAGTTTCCTGTTTGAATACCTGTGCTGCTGAGGGTTAAATTTCCATCCGCAGTCTGTGTGCCCTGTGCAACAGCCTGTAAAACATAGCAGCTGGCAATTGGACACGTAGCTGTTGCTGTAACAACAGATATTTTATAAAAATCTTCAGGTGAGTCGACGATGTTGGTACTAAATGCGGTCAGGCCAGAGAGCACTGCGTAAGTTCCATTATCGTAATAATGTCGCTCCATCAGGGTTTGAATGCGTAATAGCTCCGCCTGCCCATCAGAGCGACGTCCCGAACGCATTTGATCCTGATACGAGGGGTAGGCTATAGCTGCCAGAATCCCCACGATTGCCACAACAATCATCAGTTCAATTAGTGAGAAGCCTTTATTGTTATTGTTCTTCATTACAACTGTCTCCAGTCTGTTTCCCGGCTGACTGCTGAGCCATCAGAGTCTGTTTCAATCTGAATAATCTCACCTGAACCTGACTGTGTGTTTTGAGTTATTTTTTTGCTGCCAGGTTTGCCAGCATGAGGGCTGACAGTAGCAACAGGAGTGGAACCAATACGTCTCTTAAATAAAACCTGCGGGTTTGTACCCTCACTGACACCAATGGTCGGTCTGAACCAGGCAGTTCCTGTTGTATAGCGCAAGCTATACAGGAATGAGTCACCTTCAAAGGTACAGCTGGCAGCTGGTGGGGCGTAAGGGGTAAAAGAGAGGGTTCCTCCAAGCAAGGCTGAAGAACCTAAGATTCTTTCTCTGGCACCAAGACTTCTCTTCCAGCCCGCACGTTTCTTGCTGGTGTTATGGCGTTGCAACAAACTATCCAGTCTGGTGACATTTTTATTAGAGCCAAGGTAGGAATCCAGTCCTGACACCTCACCGGAATTCGCATTAACCGTCGCATTTGTGACATCTAGCAGGGAATCAGCATTGATTGTTGTAAGAGTAAATCCGCCATTATTATTTCGGGGCTCTTTCAGGCCATAAGCAAACTGCTGGCTTGTGTTGATAGCATCGCTAAGGTTATAAAAGCGTCCCGTTCCTGCCAGGAGCCAGCGGTTGCCGTTGTTATCAAATGTGATAGCGGGCTTCACAGCGATGGGGCCTGTATCTCCAAGAACCTTTGTTGCAGCCCAGTTGGTAATTTGCCGGGTTGGGCTACCAGTAGATGAAAAGTTCTGGATGTTCAGGCGGTACAAGTCTCCTCCCCACTCTGTTGTGTTACCACCGTTGTCGCGGGTATTGCTTTCAATAGTACCGAAGTATAAAGAGTCTGTTGTAAAGTCCAGGTTGTAATCAACGGCCAGAATATCGCCAACAAAACTTTTTGGTGAACCTGCAAGCTCTAATACACCGTTATTACCAAAGTCATCTACCAGAGCCATGGTTTTAAGGTTCAGAAGAAACAGCTTTGCTGTACTGTCACTTCTCAAGTCGGAAAAATGAGAGAAAGATGGACCCGAACCTATGGCCATGTACCACTCTTCGCTTGTGTCATTACGAACAACCAACGGTGTTGGTTCAGAGGTTGTGAATCCCAGATCTGCATGAGTGAACTCTTTTAGCAGTTTTGGGGGAGCCTCCGGGTTGGTGATATCCATAATCACATAAGCAGACTTCAGGGTTCGGCTATTGTCTGTACCTGTGTCGTTGTCAGGGTCAACTGTAATAGCTCCGCCACCAAGGCGCATACCAGCGACAAGCACAGTCCCCCAACCATTAGGGTGAGCAGTATTACTCTGGCCTGTCAGGCAATTTGTGCTTTCTGAATTCTCACAGAAAATTTTGGCATCAAAAATACGAGGCTGTTGATCCATCATGTAGAGATGGTCTCCGTCGCCTTGCCCGTAGGTAGGGTTGGACAGGTATTTCAGGTGGGGCAGCAGGTTGTAGGGAATATAGGCCCAGATTTCTGCACCCAGGTCATATTGAGCGAGAGCGCTGGCACCGGTCGCAGACCCTGGAGCCTTTTGGTAGGTATTAGTGGCTCGGTTGTAATAGCCTCCATTAAAGGCGTGGAGCATACCATCGTTTGTACCGGCATAAATTACCTGGCGTCTGTCTCTGTAGGCCTGGACAAATTCCAGATAGGAGGCGTCTTTATAGAGAAGGTCTATATTCTCAGCCGGGCGGGCAACAGGAGTCGGTGTGGAATAAATATTATCCCCCAAACGAAGAACGCTGTTATTTATTGTGCGGTTTCTAAAGCCATTCAGCTCTTCACCTCTTGTATAACGAATAATGTTTTCAGCACTTGTTTCGGTATCTGTATTAAACAGCCCCGCATTATCATCGGAAGCCAAAGAAGGAAGGAAGGCGACGACTTCATTATTATCGACGCTGTCATTTGTGTTGTTATCCAGCCATGTAAAGATATGGCGCTTTTTCTCTGTTGCGCCATAGACTCGCTGAGCGTCTGCTACAAGAGAGGAGTCTGATAGCCATTCTTTTGCGCTCCACAGGTACTCAATATCACTTTCACTGCCTGAGAGTGTACAGTTAGACAGAGCCGCTGCGCTCGGACGGTTAGCAATACTGTCGGATAGCTGAACCTTCACTTCGCGGACTCCATCTGAGGAGTAGCAGGTGTCCAGAATCTTATCTGTTGCATAATCGTCAAGGACGCCGTCATTGTTACCATCGACACGCAATAATCCTTTTTTGTCGACCATCAGGGCGTTGACATCTCCAGCCCAGGGGAGGGTGTCGGAAGAGCCTGTTGCACTGAATAGCCCTCGTACAAATGTGGCCGCACCCGTTGTTGTGGTACTCACCAGAGAGGCCGCACCACCAGAGGAGCTTGCCAGGGCAAAGGCATCAAGGGCATTGGTGATGCTGGTTTTTAATGCATCTCCATCGGTCGCGAAGAAAAAGCCATCAGGGTTGCAGTCTCCATCTGTATCCCATTCTTTAGCTGTATTATTTTCAGGGTCGCAGGTGCCAGTTCCTGTCCCGGGATTGAAGTAGTTGATAAAGTTTGCAGGAACAGTGTCGTTAAGAGCGTTGGGGGTATTGCCATCAATAACCAGATCCTTAAAGCCTCCTCTGGCTGCCGCTTCTCTCATACGACGGGTTGAGGTGTTGTTCTGTTCATTGGAGCCTAGAGCGCCATAAATGTAATAGGATGTGATTGCCTGAAAGCCATCCACTGCATTGGCACCAGCTGGGCGGGCATCTGTTATCCGCATTTTCAGCGCTACTTCATCCAGGGATTCGTTCAGGCCACTTGACGAGTTAGTAATGGGCAAGCCGCTTGGGTGCCCATTGCCATCAAAGTCATTGAATGGAGCGCCATCATTGAAATTGAGAACATAGCTCTCGGTACAGCTCAGAGTTTCGCCATTATCGTTTTTGTAAGGATCCCACGCATCGCTAATGACGTAGGAGGCTTCGTCAGAACTGCCATTGGCATAGTACTGAGGTTGACCGTCCCCACTAAAGTTGTGCTGTCGGAAGTACCCCCAGATATCGTACATGGTTTCAGCGATAGGTGTTGCGCCCCAGATGAGCGGGTGGTCTTCAATAATATCGATAATATTGTTGATGGGGGCGCGAACGTCGGCGCGCTTGCATTCCCACTCGGCTCTAGGTTCCCCTTCATACTCTGGATAGCATGGGTATAAGGTGCCCCCGTGTACATAAGTGTTGCCGTTATATATGTCGTTTCTGGTGTGGTCGAAATTGTATACAGCAGCCCCAAACCGAAAGTCACTTTGACGTTCCTGAATAATGCCCCGGGGTTCTTCCAGTTTGGCGATTTGAAGCTTTATGGTGGGAGAACTTACTGCCAGGTAGCCGATGGTTTCATTTGTATGGCTGGATTCTTGGTTTGATTCATCTTCATCTATATACAGTTGTATTGAGTCTTCTGAAAAGGCGTTGCTGCGATAACGGACGTTCGCTGTATCAGGGCCATTTTTTGAAATCATCCCTGCTACAACAAAGGGTGTTGATGAAAAACCGGATGAAAAGTTTAAATTTTTATTGATGTGAGTAAACCCGCCTTCGGATTTGGACTCTAATAACAATCCTGATGCTGTATAAGTGTTGTCTTCTGTCGTCTTTTCTATAGCCAGGAAATCTATTCTTTCAGACAGGCTGGTTTGGGATAAGTTTTTTTGGCGCTGAATCTCTACTCGAAAGCTTGCGCTGTTTATAGAGTCGATTCGGGTGACCATGGAGTCAGCGTCATTATTGCTGCTCACGCCCGTGAAAACGTTGAGATTGCTGTTTGAGAACGGGCTGCTGGCAAAGTTGATAGTGGTGCCTGGATCGGTGTTGGAAGTAGAGCTTACATTTTGGTAGCCCGCAACGAAGTCGAGATGGCCACCACCCTGTAAAGGGATTTCATAGGCGCCACGCTCGGCAACAATATAGGAAACGGCTTCCGCGGCATGGGTTCCGTCAAGGTATGGATATTCCTGAACCTGAAGAGTGGCACCTATTGTATTTCCATTGGGGCCATCAGTAGTGAAGCTGATAACCCGTGCAGTAGCGGGTGCCCCACCGCCTGAAGAAATAATGCTGGCAATAATTACCGGGTCATTATAACTGTTGGTAAAGGTGATTTGCGCCCTTGAATTCTCGCGGGTGCCATTTGGAACATTGATAGAACCAATTTCAAGCTTATTGGTAATGGGCGTTGAATTAGAACCTGAAATGCCAATAGCCCCATAGCGCTCAATATAAATTGGTGTGTCATCAGGGATAGGGGAGAAGCTACTACTGTTGTTAGAGGCCTTTATGTATAGCCCTGAATTATTGTGGGTATATGGGTCTCTATTAGAAAATTCACTATGGGGCTGAACAATGTAGTACCTGGTGTCCTGAGTGTCTGTTTCGCCAGCTCTGTCTCGAACCTTGCCACCAACCAGTACTTTTCTTACTACATCAATACGGCGCATGGAAAGCCAGTTCAGGAAATTACCATCCCAGTTACCATTCGCATCATCACGGACAAAGTAGGAGTCTGTTGTACTACCAAAAGTCAATGGTTGGTAGGTATATTTGGCTGCGCGTAAATCCGTATCATCCTCTTCGGTAAAATAACCGAAGTACCTTGTTGCAGGATCAAAGTTAATAGTGTTTGGACTATTTCCGCCATTGCCAGATGGATAGGCCAGCGCTGTCATGCTGCCTGAAACATCCAGAGAGATTACAACATTGGGTTTATCAACACCCTGGCTCAGGAATGGGGGCTTGGCGAGGTAGGTGGTAGAGTCTGCAGCAAGGGCATGCTCAGTGGCAGCTGTTGTTGCCAGCAAAGAGAAAATACCGGCAACAGTGGACTTGAACATTGAATTTTTATTTTTCATTTATGAATGTCTTGTTGTTACCGTGGGACATAGCGGTAGTTACTGGCAGTAATGGCTTTGGCATCGCCGCGGGAGTTACCTTCGCTGCGGACTTCGTAATAGGTTGAAAATCCTCCGGTACTGACAGATTTTCCTAACCCCTGATAGCCTGATAGTTGCGCTGTACCTGCCCCTTGGTTGGTGACAGTAGCGACTTGAACAACGGCAATATCGGCTGCCAGCTGACCCTGGTTGTAATCAATATCCTGAAGAAGAGTCGTGTTGACCTGGAGGTTTTCGTTGTCTGCTTCTTGACTCTGGTTCGCGTCTGATGTGCCCGGCAGGAAGAGCATGTCGGCACCATTAGCGTTGTCTTTGTCTATAACGGTCATACCGTTTGGTCGTGATACTCCTGTCCAGCCGCGCTCAAAAATATGTTCATCAATAAGTAATGCTGTTGCCCTGCGCCCGCCATCGGAACCCTGAAGGGCTATTTCATAAAAAGCAGTGTTAGTACCCATACGGTACTCCAGTGTGCTGGATTGCATACTGACGACACCAAGGGTTGTGAGAATTAACAGAAATACCAGTGCTGTTAATAGTGCATATCCTGATTCGTAAGTCAGTCGTTTCATGAGGATCCCTGTTCTTATTTTTTCTCTGCCAAAGCCTGCCAGCACTTAGAATTTATTTTTTAATTGGACAGTCTGGGTAATAAGTTTTCTGTAGTACTTCTCATCAGCCGCTGCCGGATCAAAGGAATTGGTGTCAGCGCTAAGATTGTAAGTTCTGGTGTCTGAGTGACCGGCATCCTGCTGCTGCGAACGTACCAGAAAGGAGTAACGGGCACTGATGACCTGATTCCAGTCTGTACTTGTGCCTGCTGCGCTATAGGTGTTGGCGGTGCCATCTCCATCAGAATCAATGCCGTACTCAACCTGTAGTTGTTCAACGCCTTCCACAAGTACCTGGTCCGTCACCGTAAGGCCGTTCAGTGTGATGCGCGCCAAAGCGGGTGTTGTGTTTCTGCAGGTTCCATCTGGTGCTTGCTGGCTGCAGGTCTTTATGTAGAACATGTGGGCCCGTAGGGGCATGTTGAAGGTGCTGAGTTGTTTCGTCATATCGGTAGGGACGCCATCAGCCGCTTTGATAAACCGGACGTTATGGCCGAGGTCGGAAATGCTGGCACGAACAAATACTTGGTCACCTGCACTTGTAAGGCCGCTATCTGGAATCATGGCTGTGGAGTCGGCATAGCGAACAAGCAGAATATCGCTGTCTGGTTTGTAGTTGCTTAAACAGTTGCTCGGTGAAGTTGTTGCACCATTGAGGCCCCGCAAACCTTCAGCCACGTTTGTAGACCAGGTTTCGTTACAGTTTCCCAGGGCTGTTACTGTGAAGGCGCCGGTGTTCGTGTCGATTTCACGTATGTCCTCAATGCCACCCCAATGTCCAGATAAGCGAATGCTGTCGCCTAAGAAGTGATTGGCAATACGAATATTTTCCTGCATATAGCCAAGGTTGTGGGTTAATGCAGAGGCTTGTTTGTTTCCGACAAAGAGCTGTGAAACTCCGGCTGTGAGCACCAGTCCAAGGGTCATGGCAATCATCAGTTCAATGATGGATATGCCGGTTTCTTTGTTTTTTCTGGTCACAGGTAGGTCCCCGCTACGTAGGTTTGGTTGGTCGGGGTTCCATTAATCAATTCTTTCCAGGTGATGGTCACAGTAAATATGTTATTCGAGAATGCTACGGTTCCTGTTCCAGTGGGCAGGTCGGTGGCAAGTTTTTGTGTCCAGAGCCAGGCATCCAGCTGCGCAATCTCTGCAGGCGTGCAACTTGTTGTGTTCGTCGAATTACCAGTGACACAGGCAGGGGAGCTTTGAGTACCACTGATGTCGTCATAATGACTCTCTTCACGGGCTACCGGGTTAAGGCGAATGCGCTCCAGTATGTCAGCGGCAAGGCTGCTGGCTCTCACCGTGACCTGTGAGTCGTGAGTGAGCCTCAAGGCTGTGGCCTGCATGCTGGCTATGCCTATCAAGCCAATAGAAAAGACAACGACAGCTACCAGAACTTCGATCATGGTAAAGCCGCGATGATTTGTCGGTAAGATGTTTTGTCTGGTCATGGGAGCCTCCTCTACATTCCCGTTGATAAAGGGTTATGGGCAGGTTAAAGCCGAACCGTCGAGTTGGGTTTTGGTTGAGGTGGTGCTGCCTGTCGCAGAAATGCTGACAGCACGAGCTTCTGATGCTCCCCGGCCATCACAGAAGCTAAATAAGCCTGCCGTAATATCCTGATTGATGCCTTTTGATGTGTAAGTAATATTGTTATTGAAAGTTGCAGTAGGGCGGAGGGTCAGCCCTGAATTTAGAGATGCGTTCGCTCTTAGTAATGTTTCGTTAGTGTCGGGGGTTGAAGTCACCGTCCTGATACCATCACCATTTCGGTCGAAAAAAACTATCCAGCCATTTTCCCAAATGTTTCCCTGTATGTTGCATGAGCTTTGATTGCTGCTTTTACATACGGTGATTGTTGCGCTGCGCTTAATGGCTTCACTACGGGCAAATTTCAAGCTGGCCAGAAAAGAGTTAACATTAGCGGCCTGTCGGTTGCTTTGAATGGTTTCTGTAAAAGAGGGAATTGCGATAGCGGCCATAATCCCAAGAATGGCTATGCCGACAATTAGCTCAATGAGCGTAAGGCCTTTTTGTATCGAAGATGCACGTCTGACAGAGTACATTTTTATAATCCATTATTATTTTTATTATCGGTATTCCTTGTTATGGCGGCAGATACTTTCTGCATTCTGACAACACCAAGCTCAAGTGGAATAAAACAA
>CBDCRZ010000094.1:0-24080 GCA_965221135.1 Sansalvadorimonas sp. | reverse complement strand
CTCTTTGGTGTCGGCCAAATCACGGCTTCCCACTTCTTTGGCCAGCGCCTTCCGGGTCGTGTCGGCGTCGTCCCCCGTCACCTGGATCAGGCCATTGGTCACCATGGCCAGATGCTGGGCCGACCACTCTTTGGTGTCGGTCAAATCACGGCTTCCCACCTCTTTGGCCAGCGCCTTCCGGGTCGTGTCGGCGTCGTCCCCCGTCACTTGGCTCAGGCCATTGGTCACCATGGCCAGATCTTGCGCTATCCAGCACTTAAAGTCTCCGGCAAGGGCACGCCTCCCCACTTCTTTGGCCAGCGCCTTCCGGGTCGTGTCGGCGTCGTCCCCCGTCACCTGGCTCAGGCCATTGGTCACCATGGCCAGATGCTGGGCCGACCACTCTTTGGTGTTGGTCAAATCACGCCTCCCCACCTCTTTGGCCAGCGCCTTCCGGGTCGTGTCGGCGTCGTCCCCCGTCACCTGGCTCAGGCCATTGGTCACCATGGCCAGAGGCTGGGCCGACCACTCTTTGGTGACGGTCAAATCACGCCTCCCCACCTCTTTGGCCAGCGCCTTCCGGGTCGTGTCGGCTTTGTCACCGGCGACCTGACTCAGGCTATTGAGCACCATGGCCAGATTTTGGGCGTTAAATCCGCACTGTTTGGTTAGCTGCTGTTTTTGACTGCGGTGGATCACGGCTTTCATTATCCAGTCTAACGCTGTGGCGCCTTCTTGATATTTTGCTAATTTTGAAAACGCATTTGCCAAAAGAGCAAGGGCTTTGGGACTGGCTCGCAGCGGGTGCGGATCTCTTTCTGTTATCTGGAATGCAAGATCTAAAAGCGCGGTTTTATGGCTCTCCCGATGTGGCCCGTGAAGTTGCTTTTTGAGTCGATTCACTTCGATTGCCAGTGCTTCTATCTGTTGATCGAAACGCTCGGCGGAAGGGTTGCGGTAATATTGTCTCTTTCTGTCTGGTCTTCTTTTTGGATGTGTTCGAACTGTAGCCTCAGACGATTCCTGTTGTCGTGAAGGGACTTCGGCATGGGTCTTTGATGTGGTCAATACAGGCGGCCACTGAAGCATTGATGATTCAGGAACAGGAGAGGCATGTGGCCGGACACAGGTACGACCTGGATACAGGGAAGCAGGTAAAGGCTTTACAATTGCCGCCCAGCTTTTCTTGGTATCTTTATCTGCTGCTGCGCATTGCTCTATCACGCTCCCTGACAGCGGTAGCATTAACCAAATAAAAAACAATTCTCTCCTGCAAAAGTGAGCACCAATATTCACGGTAAATCTCATCCCATTGCCCGTTCGTTGAGGCTGTGCAGTAAAGGCAATGGCGGGATATATGGCAAGACGGCACAGGCCAAAAAGAGAAGGGAATACACAATCAGCAAACCGCCTCATATACCGACCATGATCCTCCAAAAGCATAACCGGACAGGAAAAATCATTGCCTGAAATGGTGGCGTTCAGGTGGTTGGTAGAAAGGTTACCAGGCTGGCAAGTCATTCACTCTCAGGCCTTCATACTGGCTACTCATTTCTTGTTCGTCCATTGCATTTATCACCCGATCAACAAACGTTCCAAGGCCTGCGACCGAGTCAGTCTCAACATAGGAAATACGTAGCACCTCAAACCCCAGGCTTTTGAGTATGTGATCTATCAAAGGGTCTCGCGCTCTTCTTTTTCCAGATTCTTTTGCAAGAAGAAGCTCATCGTTTTCCATTGTGTCATCCTGAATATAATGATGGGGGCCATCGACCTCTATACACAGGGTTTTACCCACCAGAATATCAACTGGGAACCCTTCAATATTCACTTCCATAACAATATTTTGGTTTGGCAAAGCATTTTTAACAGCCTGGAACACTCTGTTTTGTAATGCTGAGACCTTCACCTTTTTTTCAGGAGCAGAAAGAGCAGGAGACACATCAATTTCCAAGTTAGAAATGCCTGCCCAGTAAATATATGCAAATCTGTCTTGCCAGTGATGTGAAAGAAGGTCCCTGATATTTTCCCTATCCATTAGCGGCTTAACAAAGATATCGAAACGGGGTGTATCAGGATCATCCTTGACGAGCGGATTTTGTTTTGCACATAAATCCAGAACGGCCAGGTTCCATAAGAAGTCGCCGACGTTATGCTGTAGAGGGCCGCCTGTGTCAATAAAACCAGTCATATCACAAAGACGTTTAACCAGGAAATAGCCAAGCTTCAGCTGGTCGTCTGACAGAGATAAACGGCACAAAGCGTCAAGGGCCATAATGATATCCTGGTCAGTCGGCGATATGTTCATAATGGCTTGAATCGAAGCTTGAACAACATCCTCCCCTATGACGTGCGAGCAATGAGACATCCCACTGGCCACCATGGCCAGAGGCTGGGCCGACCACTCCCTGGTGTCAGTCAAATCACGGCTTCCCACCTCTTTGGCCAGCGCCTTCCGGGTCGTGTCGGCGTCGTCCCCCGCCACCGGGCTCAGGCCATTGGTCACCATGGCCAGAGGCTGGGCCGACCACTCTTTGGTGTCGGTCAAATCACGCCTCCCCACCTCTTTGGCCAGCGCCTTCCGGGTCGTGTCGGCGTAGTCACCCGCCACCTGACTCAGGCCATTGGTCACCATGGCCAGCTCTTGCGCTATCCAGCACTTAAGGTCTCCGGCAAGGGCACGCCTCCCCACTTCTTTGGCCAGCGCCTTCCGGGTTGTGTCGGCGTCGTCACCCGCCACCTGCCTCAGACCATTGGTCACCATGGCCAGAGGCTGGGCCGACCACTCCCTGGGGTCAGTCAAATCACGCCTCCCCACCTCTTTGGCCAGCGCCTTCAGGGTCGTGTCGGCGTCGTCCCCCGCCACCTGCCTCAGGCCATTGGTCACCATGGCCAGAACTTGCGCTATCCAGCACTTAAGGTCTCCGGCAAGGGCACGCCTCCCCACTTCTTTGGCCAGCGCCTTCAGGGTCGTGTCGGCGTCGTCCCCCGTCACCTGGCTCAGGCCATTGGTCACCATGGCCAGAGGCTGGGCCGACCACTCTTTGGTGTCGGTCAAATCACGGCTTCCCACCTCTTTGGCCAGCGCCTTCCGGGTCGTGTCGGCGTCCTCCCCCGTCACCTGGCTCAGGCCATTGGTCACCATGGCCAGAGGCTGGGCCGACCACTCCCTGGGGTCAGTCAAATCACGCCTCCCCACCTCTTTGGCCAGCGCCTTCCGGATCGTGTCGGCGTCGTCCTCCGTCACCTGGCTCAGGCCATTGGTCACCATGGCCAGATGCTGGGCCGACCACTCCCTGGGGTCAGTCAAATCACGCCTCCCCACCTCTTTGGCCAGCGCCTTCCGGGTCGTGTCGGCGTCGTCCCCCGCCATCTGACTCAGGCCATTGGTCACCATGGCCAGATGCTGGGTCGACCACTCTTGGGTGTCGGTCAAATCACGGCTTCCCACCTCTTTGGCCAGCGCCTTCCGGGTCGTGTCGGCGTCGTCCCTCGGCACCTGACTCAGGCCATTGGTCACCATGGCCAGATGCTGGGCCGACCACTCTTTGGTGTCGGTCAAATCACGCCTCCCCACCTCTTTGGCCAGCGCCTTCCGGGTCGTGTCGGCGTCGTCCCCCGCCACCTGACTCAGGCCATTGGTCACCATAGCCAGATCTTGCGCTATCCAGCACTTAAGGTCTCCGGCAAGGGCACGCCTCCCCACTTCTTTGGCCAGCGCCTTCCGGGTCGTGTCGGCGTCGTCCCCCGCCACCTGACTCAGGCCATTGGTCACCATGGCCAGATGCTGGGCCGACCACTCTTTGGTGTCGGCCAAATCACGGCTTCCCACTTCTTTGGCCAGCGCCTTCCGGGTCGTGTCGGCGTCGTCCCCCGTCACCTGGATCAGGCCATTGGTCACCATGGCCAGATGCTGGGCCGACCACTCTTTGGTGTCGGTCAAATCACGGCTTCCCACCTCTTTGGCCAGCGCCTTCCGGGTCGTGTCGGCGTCGTCCCCCGTCACTTGGCTCAGGCCATTGGTCACCATGGCCAGATCTTGCGCTATCCAGCACTTAAAGTCTCCGGCAAGGGCACGCCTCCCCACTTCTTTGGCCAGCGCCTTCCGGGTCGTGTCGGCGTCGTCCCCCGTCACCTGGCTCAGGCCATTGGTCACCATGGCCAGATGCTGGGCCGACCACTCTTTGGTGTTGGTCAAATCACGCCTCCCCACCTCTTTGGCCAGCGCCTTCCGGGTCGTGTCGGCGTCGTCCCCCGTCACCTGGCTCAGGCCATTGGTCACCATGGCCAGAGGCTGGGCCGACCACTCTTTGGTGACGGTCAAATCACGCCTCCCCACCTCTTTGGCCAGCGCCTTCCGGGTCGTGTCGGCTTTGTCACCGGCGACCTGACTCAGGCTATTGAGCACCATGGCCAGTGTTTGGGCTTTAAATCCGCACTGTTTGGTTAGCTGCTGTTTTTGACTGCGGTGGATCACGGCTTTCATTATCCAGTCTAACGCTGTGGCGCCTTCTTGATATTTTGCTAATTTTGAAAACGCATTTGCCAAAAGAGCAAGGGCTTTGGGACTGGCTCGAAGCGGGTGCGGATCTCTTTCTGTCATCTGGAATGCAAGATCTAAAAGCGCGGTTTTATGGCTCTCCCGATGTGGCCCGTGAAGTTGCTTTTTGAGTCGATTCACTTCGTTTGCCAGTGCTTCTATCTGTTGATCGAAACGCTCGGCGGAAGGGTTGCGGTAATATTGTCTCTTTCTGTCTGGTCTTCTTTTTGGATGTGTTCGAACTGTAGCCTCAGACGATTCCTGTTGTCGTGAAGGGACTTCGGCATGGGTCTTTGATGTGGTCAATACAGGCGGCCACTGAAGCATTGATGATTCAGGAACAGGAGAGGCATGTGGCCGGACACAGGTACGACCGGGATACAGGGAAGCAGGTGAAAGCTTTACAATTGCCGCCCAGCTTTTCTTTGTATCTTTATCTGCTGCTGCGCATTTCTCTATCACGCCCCCTGACAGCGGTAGCATTAACCAAATAAAAAACAATTCTCTCCCGCAAAAGTGAGCACCAATATTCACGGTAAATCTCATCCCATTGCCCGTTCTTTGAGGCTGTGCAGTAAAGGCAATGGCGGGATATATGGCAAGACGGCACAGGCCAAAAAGAGAAGGGAATACACAATCAGCAAACCGCCTCATATATCGACCATGATCCTCCAAAAGCATAACCGGACAGGAAAAAATCATTGCCTGAAATGGTGGCGTTTAGGTGGTTGGTAGAAAGGTTACCCTGTTAGTGTGGCTGACATTCTTGTAAGAGGTGCTTACATATGTGCAATTTCTGGCTGGCCGATGAGTCTTATTATTAAAGCCATCTCGTTAAAGCCAGGCATGCATATTTCAGGAGATCAGATATGGATACCCCCTATTTGTATATAAAGAACCCAGCGACCGGGCATCCTGTCCACCGCCGCAAGGCTTTGCAGCCAGCTGATTCTCGCATCTTTAATTATGCATGGGGGCGCTACACGACGAGAGTGAAAGGAGTCACCTACACGCCCTATCCTGCCAACCCATTCCTAACTGCCCGGTTTCAAGATATTTCTGACGTCCGTATTCGAATCTATGTGTTGGAAATCATCCACCATTTGCCAGAAACCACTCATAAGACCGAGAACGATAAAAATGATTCCATTACCTCTGGCATTGAAGGTATTAAACGCTCCCTGTTCTCTCGTTTTGTTGAACTGAATAAAGCAATACTGCAGGTAGAGACAGAAGCTTTTCTCAGGCCTCTATCTAAAATGTATGAAGACTGTGGTGAACACGAACAAGCTCAGACCCTCAATATCTATCGTGAAAAACTAAAATACTCTCCCCCCGCAGCACACAATGCTGCTCGTTTTCCACACCAGGCAAACCGGGACTGACAATGCTCTTTTCCTTCCCGCACCACGTACTCGCTCACGGGGTTCTCAGAAAACGGCGATCAACCGGTGAAAATCCCTTATAATCGCCCGAACGATTAGGTGGACTCCGAATATGAGCACAAATAAAGATCAACAAGCCAATGCCAGCCCCCAACATGCTGACAGCCTGATTCACGCGCGCTGGATCATTGCCGTCGATGGCTCACGGGAAGTGCTGAATGACCACTCTCTGGCCATTGTTGATGGCCGTATTGCCGATATTCTGCCCACCGCAGAGGCCAAGCAGAAGTGGTCTGCGGACAGTGTTTCCAACCTCACCGAACATGCGCTGATCCCTGGTTTTATTAATACCCACGGCCATGCGGCCATGAGTCTGCTGCGTGGTCTGGCTGACGACCTGCCAGTTATTGAGTGGCTGAACAATCATATCTGGCCCGCAGAAGGCCAGTTTGTGAATGAAGAGTTTGTTTACGACGGCACCCAGCTGGCCATCGCCGAGATGATCCGTGGTGGTACCACCACTTTCAGTGATAACTACTTCTTTGCAGAAGCGGCCGGTCAGGCAGCTCTGGAATCCGGTATGCGCTGTCAGCTGGTACCACCGGTTATCGACTTCCCCACCAACTGGGCGAAAGATGCCGACGGACACATCCAGAAAATCATCGACACCATTGACCGCTTCCGCAACCAGGACAATATTATTGTTGGTTTCGGACCTCACGCGCCTTACACCGTGAGTGATGGTCCGCTGAAAGAGATTATTACTCTCTCGGAGCAACTGGACGTCAATGTTCAAATGCACATCCATGAGAGCCCACAGGAAGTGTCCGATGCTATGCGTGATACCGGCATGCGTCCTCTGCGTCGTCTGGCGGAACTGGGCTTCCTGTCTCCTCGCCTGCAGTGCACCCATATGACTCAGCTGAATGAGGCAGAGATTCAACTGATCGCCCAGAATGGCTGTAGTGTTCTGCACTGCCCTGAGTCCAACCTGAAGCTGGCCAGTGGCTTTACCCCTGTAGCCCGTCTGCAGGAAGCGGGCATTAATGTCGCTATTGGTACCGACGGCTGCGCCAGCAACAATGATCTCGATATGCTCGGCGAAACCCGCACAGCATCACTACTGGCCAAGGCTGTCGGTCAGGATGCAACTGCCCTGGGAGCCTGGTCTGCACTGGAAGCCTCCACAATTAATGGTGCCCGTGCCATGGGTATCGAAGCCCAGACCGGTAGTCTGGAGAAAGGGAAAAAGGCGGATATTGCCGCTATTGCCATGGACGACCTGGAAAATCTGCCCATGTTTAACCCTGTATCCCAGTTGATCTACACCTCCAGCCGTAACCAGTTCACTCATGTCTGGTCCGGCGGTAAGATGCTTCTGGACAATCGCCACCTCACCACCCTGGACGAAACCTGGGTGAAGCAACGCGCCAGAGAGTGGCAACAACGTATTATTCAGAGCCGTCAAAAATAATGACTAACGGTACAGAATCACTCGGGTCAGACGGCGCTCATCTGGGCGCCAATGTCGACCATGACGAAATTGCCAAGTTTGAAGCCCTGGCCAGCCGCTGGTGGGATCCGAACAGTGAGTTCAAGCCTCTCCATGAAATCAATCCGCTGCGATTGAATTACATCAATGAGAAAGCCTCACTGGCAGGAAAAACCGTGCTCGACGTCGGCTGTGGCGGAGGGATTCTCAGTGAATCCATGGCGCAGCGTGGCGCAAAGGTCACTGGTATTGATATGGGCAAAGCGCCTCTGTCAGTCGCACGTCTTCACGCTTTGGAAGCCGGTGTAGAAGTAAACTATCAGCAGATCACTGCCGAACAGCTGGCGGACGACAAGCCCCACAGTTTCGATGTGGTGACCTGTCTGGAAATGCTGGAGCATGTGCCTGACCCTTCCAAGGTGATCGCTGCCTGCGCCAAACTGGTGAAGCCAGGCGGGCATGTATTCTTCTCCACCATTAACCGCAACCCGAAGTCCTGGCTGTTTGCCATTGTCGGTGCGGAGTATGTGTTGAAGATGCTGGCCAAGGGCACCCATGACTATAAGAAGTTTATCCGCCCCCACGAGCTGACTGCCTGGTGTCGTCAGTCTGACCTGCTGGTGCATCACTCCACAGGCCTGCTCTACAATCCGTTAACCAAGCGTTACTGGTTACAGGAGCGGGATCTGAGTGTGAACTATATGATTCACACGACGCCGGCTGATCACAGCTAAACGACACAGCCACACATTGACATAGTGAGAGGGACGTGGCGACATTCACGTCCCTCCAACACTCTCATCACAGGATCAGTGATAATGGACGACCCTCTGGACAATGGAATCCAGGCCATTCTGTTTGACCTTGACGGGACACTGCTGGATACCTCCGCAGACTTTGTTCACGTTCTCAATGCCATGCTGGCGATAGATGAACGCCCGCCCGTTCCAGCCAAAGTGATTCGGGACAATGTTTCCAACGGTTCACCGTGCATGGTGACTCTGGGTTACGGACTGCAGCGGGAAGACCCGGGCTTTGACTCCCTGCGACAACGTTTTCTGGATGAGTACGCAGAGCACACAGCCAACCCCGACAGAGACACAACAGCCCGGCTGTTTGTAGGTATTGAACCTTTGCTGGCTGCGATTGAAGCCCAGAATATTCCCTGGGGCATTGTCACCAATAAACCTCGCGGGCTAACCCTGCCCCTGCTGGCGCAACTGAATATTAATGAACGCTGCAGCGTGCTGGTGTGCCCGGATGATGTCACCCACGCCAAACCCGACCCGGAATCCATCTGGCTGGCTGC
This sequence comes from Sansalvadorimonas sp., assembly GCA_965221135.1. Classification (GTDB taxonomy): domain Bacteria; phylum Pseudomonadota; class Gammaproteobacteria; order Pseudomonadales; family Endozoicomonadaceae; genus Sansalvadorimonas. Next base: position 15,375 of record CBDCRZ010000094.1, on the reverse strand, counting down.
AGAAACTCTGGCCTGCAATCCGGCGGGCTGTGTTTATGTGGGCGACCATCTTCGGGATATCGAGGCTGGTCGGGCTGCCGGAACACAAACGGTCACCGCTCTGTATGGTTTTATCAGTCCAGAACTGAACCCCGTACAGTGGTGCGCTGACTATAATGCCGAGTCGCCCCATTCTCTTCTGGACTGGTTCGATGGCAATAATTGGCAGATGCGTTGACAGCATCTGTAACACGCACACACGTCAATAATTAAGGCAGTAATAAAAGGAAACTGGCCATGTTTGAGTATCAGGCACCTCCCGGGCTTTTGACTGACAAGGTGATTATGGTCACCGGCGCAGGGGATGGCATTGGCCGTGTAGCCGCCCTCACCTATGCCCGCTTCGGTGCCACAGTCATCCTGCTGGGACGCACTACAGAAAAACTGGAAAAGGTTTACGACGAGATTGAACAGGCCGGCTACCCACAGCCCGCGATCATCCCTTTGAATCTTGAAAGCGCACTTCCCCATGATTATCAGGAGATCGCCCAGACCATCGAACGGGAATTTGGTCGTCTGGATGGCCTGCTGCACAATGCAGGCCTGCTGGGTCGTTTAGGTCCACTGTTCCAGGTTGACCCGGACAGCTGGTTGCGCGTTATGCAGGTGAATGTGAATGCCGAGTTCCTGCTGACCCGTGAACTGATTCCCCTGCTACGTGAAGCTCCGGAAGCCTCTGTCGTGTTTACCAGCTCCAGCGTGGGCAGCAAAGGCCGTGCCCACTGGGGTGTTTACAGTGTCTCCAAATTCGCCACCGAAGGCCTGATGCAGGTGCTGGCTGATGAAGAAGACGGTCTGAGCAAAGTCCGCTCCAATGCTATCAACCCCGGAGCGACCCGCACCGCCATGCGTGCCAGCGCCTACCCGGCGGAAGATCCGGATAGCCTGAAAACGCCAGAGGATATTATGCCGCTCTACCTCTACCTGATGGGCAGCGACAGCCGTGAGGTGAATGGTCAGGTACTAAAAGCTCAGTAAGCTTTAGAAAGGCTACAGCTCTTCACCATTGTCAGACGTCTGGTCAGGAGCAACAGGGCACCATGGTCTACGCTTCGCTCTTCCCGTAACTTAAGAGCGAAGCGTGTTGATTATGAAGCTGAAGCTTACAAACAAACCCCGACTGGGTTTTCCCCTAAAAGCCCTGAGCATTGGCATTGCCGCTCTCTCGATACCGGCTTTAGCAGGCCTCAACCACACACCTTCTGCCCCCTCACAAACCAGCCTTTCTACCTACGTAGCGTTGAACGATTCCTCCTCACCCAGTCTCCCTTTACAGAGAGAGTGGAAAGACATCTACCAGCAGATGAGTCTGGCTTTGCTCTGGCAACAACAGGGAGATGAGAGCAAAGCGCTGTCCTGGCAGGCATACAATATGGCGGCAGATACTCTGAATTGGGAACTGGCTCGCCTGAAGCCTGAAGAGGGCCGCCCCACCCTGATTACCGATATTGATGAGACCCTGATTGATTCCACCACCTACTGTGCAGGAATGCTGGGCGGCAAGATCACCTATTCTCCTCAACGCGTTCTGAGCTGGTGGCAAACCCAACCCATAACACCTCGCCCCGGTGCATCAGCCTTTATTAAGCAGGCACACGAACAGGGGGTTGAGATTCTCTACCTGACAGCACGCGAAAAAACGCCTGAAGTTGATGCCAGCACTATCAATCTGCTCAAGGCTCTGGACCTGCCAGGTGTGGATGCCGAACACGTCAAACTGAGCAGCGGACGCTCGAACAAGTACGGCATTATTCAAAACTGGCAACAGGACCCTGAACAGCCTCGAAAATTGCTGCTCACCCTCGGGGACCAGTTTACTGACCATGACCTTTTAGAGTCTGTCGATTTGACTCACCAGCATCAATGGTTGAAAGACAACACCAATATCCCCGGTCATCAGGCCATCATGCTCCCCAACATTATTTACGGCCCATGGGAGTGTCTGTCCCATGGACTCTGCCCTCACTCATCCGGCCATGAACACCAGAAGCGCAGGGCTGATGCTGAACAACAGGCCCTCGGCTTTACCGCACCAGCGCCTTATCTGGAGTTCAACGAACTGCAACATACAGGCGAAGAACAAGGGCAGCTGTTGCAGTGGTTTATCCACTCGGTGGACTACCCGTTTATGATGCACCAAACCTACAACCGCGCGGGGAAGTTCTGGGAACAACCCCTGCCGGACAATGGTGCCGCAGTGATTATGGATATTGACGGTACAGTGTTCAGTAATGACCCACTCACGGCTCATATTTTCCTGAACAGCCACACCAAAAATCCGCTGGATCTGTTTATGTACTGGGTAGCCAGTTACCCACAAGCCACAGCCCAGCAGGTGCCTGGTGCAAAAGCATTTATCGAAAAGGTGCAACGGGCAGGCGGTGAAGTGTTCTTTGTGACCAACCGTTCTCCACGCTCACCGACAGGGTATGACCTGAAAGCCGCTCTTCTTCGCAGTATGAAATTAGCAGGCATCGTACAGCCTGACAGCCAGCACCTGCTTATGCGCACCGACTTTAACGATAGCGGCAAGTCATCCAAAGCCTCGCGCTTTGCTGCCATTGAGTCCGGCCTTGTTACCGGTAAACCTGTGAATGTTGCTCAATGGATAGGCGATCGTATTGAAGATGTGTTACTGGCCGTGGAGGACTTGAATATTGACCCTCACCAAATGCCAGAAGGCAAACTGGCAGAATTGGGACGCAGTCGTTTTCTTTTGAACTACCCGCTCACTATTCACGGCTGGCTGCATCGCCTTTATAAAAAATGGCACGGCTCCCATTGGAAAACTCTTCCCGAAGAGACATTAAAGGCCTCACGCTCAAACAAACTACAACGCTGGACACAGAGCCGTTAAAAAATACAAAACGACAAACAATAAAAAGAGGACGATAGAAATATCGTCCACTTTTCTTTTATTAACATGTCTCTGGTTATTTTGGGTTCACAGCCTGAAACAGGCCCCAATTCTGTAAACCTTCTGCACAACGTACTAACTTGGCTTCCCACCCTACGACAAGATCCTGATAGTCATGCGCTGAAAAACGGGAAACAAATGCCTTTTTCTTACCTTTAAACTCAACCAGTTCACGAGTCAGAACATCAACAAACAGATCGGTTCTATTTTCGGCACGAACCTGTTCAAAACCAGCGTCTTCCAGTAAACGGCCATACTCTTCCACAGTCACCAGTTGATACTGACGATCTTTAAGGTAAGACTTGAACTCATCCGTTTGTGGGGCATCACCAATGGCATAATCCGTAATCATTACGCGACCACCTGGCTTCAGCCAGCTGCGAAACTTTTCAAACAACTCGGGTTTACTGGAGATATGCAACAGGGTGTCACGGCTATAAATAACATCGAAGCTGTTGGGAGCAAAATCAGCGACCATGATATCTCCCTCAATCAGCTCCATATTAAGCCCCTGCGCCCGGGCGCGATGTTTGGCCCGGCTAATCATATTATGGGAGAGATCAATACCTGTAACCTTCGCACCATAGTGTTTGGCCATATGAAAGGCACTACCACCAATCCCCGCCCCCACATCCAGAACCTTCTCATCCGGTTTCAAGCCTAACTGCGCCACCAGCTCCTGAGTGGTGTGCAAGCCTCCTGTGCTGACAAAGTCCCGCCCAAAAATCTGCTCATAACGTTCAATGCCGTTACCGGTATATTGGTGGCCATCAAGAAATTCCCGGGTTGCATCCCCGGCCATAACTATTGGACTCAGGCCAACACTGAGCACCTGCCCAATTAAAGCTGCCCCCAGAAAAGTCTTTCGCCCAAAAAGAGCCAAGCGAGATACCCCTTCAAACAAAGAAAAAGAGCTTTGCATTATTCCCTCAACCTGTACTGATATTTAGGAGCAGAATAGAATGGTCAACACTTCAGGTTTTCGCCATGTTGGAAAGGACTATTTTTTAAATTAAAAGAAGAAAAAAAACGGACGGCATCATAAGATTGAGGAAATCAGATGATGTCGCCCGAATACCGGCAGCATTTTATGGTGGGAGCCCCGGTAGCGAATCAAGCCACATGTTGGCTTTTCTCGACATTCGTTTGTGATTCTTCCTTCAGGTGCAGCTGCCACCCCCCTACCCAGGGAGCTTCAACGGTGGATGATTCCCCAGTATGTTCAGCTTCGCGGTGTGTGGCTGCCATCAAACGGGTAATCTCGGGTTCATTTTTTTCACTCACATCGACAATTAACAAGCTCTTACCCTGTTGAATCAAATCATGGTAAGGGGATACCCGCCAGTTGTCATGGCTAACTCCTATCATGCCACCCACCCAGGTGCAGAAACCGAGCACAATCAAGGAAACAAATCCGCTGACAACCAAACCCAGCTCACTATTACCTAACCATTGCAACAACGCAGCACCAGTGGCAACCGATGCAATGATACCGACAATCAAACCCCGCAGCGCCGTGTGCAGCAAATCGCTCTCACGCCAGAAGCCCATATCATTTAAGTGACGTTTCTCAAGGGAGAGATGACTGGCGTAAGCCACATGAAGGTATTGATGCTCCACACCAATAAACTCCAAATCATTACAGGCTCGCTGCAAATCATCCAATGAATCAAACAGATAGTGATGCTGTTTCATAGTGCGACTCCTTTCTGCACTAAACACGATTTTTACCCGGGGGTAATTAAACCCTAGACATGATTTCCGGGGTTTAAGCCCGCTTGAAAGACTCGTTCATAGATAAAAAATATCTGTTTATTCCTTCTGGTTGTATTACCGAGAATCCGTCTATCTATATGGGTTTCAATTTCCTGCCAGTCACCCCTCCCGAGGTGCTGTGCACTACAATTGTGTGGTTGTGCAGTCAGTTATACGCCAACAAGAAGGGAGAGCCATATGCTGCATCATGTCTGGGGAATACTGTCTCACCCCCATGAAGAGTGGGACCGAATCAACGGTGAAATTCGCGATCAGGGTTATGATTACATCTGGCACATTCTGGTACTGGCAGCAATTCCTGGTATAGCCTCGTTTATTGGCGCTACCCAGATAGGCTGGTCAGCCACCGGGCTCGACCCGGTCAAACTCACTGCGCTCAGCGCATTTATAATGAGCGGCTTGTCCTATAGCGCCATTGTGGCTGCGGTGATTATTATGGGCATGTTTGCCCACTGGATGACCCGTACCTTTGGCTGCACAGCTTCTTATCAACGCTGTATTATCTTTACCGCCTACGTTGCGACACCGCTTTACCTTTGCGGCCTGCTGGCACTCTACCCTTCCATCCCCTTAACAATATTTGGCCTGTTGGCGGGCATTAGCTATGCGGTATATTTGCTATTCATTGGCATGCCCCATGTGATGGGAATTCCCTTTGAGCGAGGATTCCTTTTTGCCTCTGCACTGATATGTGCCGGACTGGTGTTGCTGGTGTGTATTAAAGTGGCTTCTGCGATCTTCTGGCAGTATGGCGGCGGCCCTGTGTTTCTCAGTTAGGAAAAAGCTCTTAACCACTGAGGACACAAAGGCCTCAGTGGAAAAGCAAAAGCTTTTTAATGCAGAGCTTTTTATTTTCATTCAATAACTATTTTCTATGGTCTTTGCAGACTTATGCCAAGGACCATGACAACACCCCGAAAAATCGTACTGGTAATGTATTTTCATATCCTGCTTCGGGCACGTGAGCCCTTGTCCCTGTTATTTCTCACTATCATAGTCACCACACAATAGTGTTGAATCCACCTTGCCACGTTCCCATACGCACTCCCCCTGCCAGGCAATTCTATTGCAGGATGTAGCTCTGCACATGGTGGTTTTGTGGTTATAAGTGATGTACTGCTTATCGTGGGGATTGTCTCCACAGATCAGGTCGGGGTCATTTTGTTCACTATACTGATCAATCTCATCACGACACTCGAGATCATCATCAGCCCAGACGTGGCCGGTAAACTGTCCAGCCATGAGGAATCCGGCAAGAATGACTGAAAATATACTGCGTTGACTAACCATCGTAAAATCTCTGTTGGTTATTTATCGAGACCAACAAAAACTAGTCAAGTCCCCAGTACTTTCAAGGAAATTGTAATGAGGCTGGCAGATCAAAGCAGGAAAAGCTTTCCAGTTCTTCAATAACGCAAGCTGACGCTCTGCCCTGAACGGTAACCTGACATTATGTCCTCTGTGGTGAAGAATTCATCCTGAACAACACGTAATAGAGCAAACACTCTCTTTATAGGCAGTACCAAGTCTGCTAGCTTATTCTCTTTTATAAGACAGCGGATTCTCAGTGGAGTACGTCAGAAAATTCCTCCGCACACTGCTTAAAGATATTGACCTTATTGATGCCTTGCACCGCAACTTCGGTTCCCTGAGTTTCAGCTCACGGGAATTTATGGATATTGTCCGCAGCACACGGGTTTTATCGGAAGCAGAAAGCACCCAGTCAGAATTGACCGAATTGTTTACCCGGCTCTGTCAACAGGACGTTTTAATTCCTGTGGCACGAGCGGAGAACCAGTTTGATTTAAACCCAACTGTGCTCGATATTATCGAGTTGATTACCGACCAGCAGCAGCTGGGGCTGAATGCTGGTCTGAAAGCCAAGATTGAAGACCTGCACAGGCTGACCCATCAATTGGGGCAGGCGCTGAAGGGACGGGATAATTATCTGGTGTCCCGCTATACCGGCCAGCTGGATCGACGGTTTCGGGATGTTCACCAGGAACTCAAGCGCAACGAGCAGGCCATTCTTCGCATTGTGGAAGAAGCCAAAAACTCAGCCCGCAATCTGCCTTTGAAAGCACGCTATGCCCAGGCACTGGATGCCTGGAATCATTATGTGCAGCCCACGGCCGAGATGCTGGAAGTTCAGGGTGATTATGAACAAACCCTGAAAACCATCGAACACAGTCTGCGAGACTTTATCGAACTGGCTCAGCGTAGCATTGGTTTTGAGGGCAGTAGTCGTCTGGAGCGCCTGAACCTGCGTCTGCTCGATCTGCGTTCCGGCCTGAGGATGAGCATTAACCGTTGCTCACGTTTGCTAGAACCCATCTACCGTCGCTACCAGCGTAACTCTTCACTGACTCGCGGTGCTGCTCTGGCAATATCGGAAATGCGTCGTAAAAAATTCCGCTATGCCACCACACCGGCACAGGTACCTTTGACAGGCAGAACACGCCCTAACCTGACCGACAGTAACGCCTCTCTGGTAGCTTATCTCAGCGAGCTTACTGCACTGGAATCCCTTAACTATGACGTACCGGATGCCAAGGTGGACGACAGCACACCACCAATCACCTTTGCCATGGTGGCCGATGCAGTGAAACCTGACCTGCCTCTGGATGACTGTATGAACTGGCTGTCCAGCACCTTCCCTGAGCTGGACACCCGCCAGCTGCTGGAGTTTATGGTGCGGCTGACCAATGAAGCCGAAGAGTTCCGGGGCGAAGTCGTCGCTGGCGACAGGCAGGACTATGAAACCGGCACCCATATTATCTCGATGGAACGACGCACCCTGCAGTCTGCGGAGAAAGCGAAAGCCGCAGCCATGGAAGAATCCTGATCCGGAGCAAAACTGATATGAACGACAGTAATAATATGATGGATGCTCCGGCTGAAGATCTTATAAACAGCACAGACCAGGAAACCTTTACGCCTGAGCCTCAACCTGCCATTGTGCAGGGGCCGCTGATGCTTGACAGTAATCTGGCCAGCCATCTGCCCCAGGGCAGGCTGATCTATACCAAGCTGCGTGAAGGTACCCACCTCTCCGCTGACAGCCCTGACCAGTTCCCCCTCTATAAAGAGCTGGAGCAACATCGGGAGAGTTATACCCACCTGTTCGCCCTGCTGGGTTACGAATTGGTTTATCACCCGGATGGTTTCTTCTACTTTATCTACCCGGACAGTGTTACCGGCCAGTCACTTACCACCAGCCGGAAAGTGGCTCTGCTGATCTACACTCTGGTGGATTTCCTGCAGGATAATAATTTTGATCCTGCGAACACTATCAGTAGTGAATCCATAGAACTCCGCCTTATAGACGACACTAGAAACCATTACTCCGACCTCTATACCCAGGCCGACCTCGCCACCATGGATGCTGTCACCAATCTGCTGGAATGGATGGCTCGCCGAGGGTTCTGCCAGTTTGTCTCCGATGAACGGGTACGTTTCCTCAAGCCTGTTGCCCGCTTCCTTGAGGCCGCAGAAGAACTCGCCGAGGCCGGAGAAGTGACTATTGATGAGGTTACAGAAGATGCAGCGTCTGAAGATGATGCGACAACAGTAGATCAGGAAAGCATGGAGCCAGAAGAAACTGCACAGGAGGGTGAGCTATGAACCCAAGCGCTATGAACCCAAGCGCTATGACCGGTCGCTATGGCATGTCCCGCCTCTACCTGATTCAATCCGGCACCTACGGCTTTGGTGAACTGCCACTGGATGGTTCCGTCTCCTTTTTCGGTTCCAACAACCGGGGTAAGTCGACAGCGATTAACGCCCTGCAGTTTATCTTCCTGCCTAATATGATGGGCAGCCGGTTTGAGAAATACAGTAAGGATGTCACCCGGAAGTTTTATTTCCCTTACGACAACAGCTACATTCTGGCCCGTATCGACACCCCTCACGGTCCCTGGATGCTGGGTATTGTTGGCAAAGGTTCCGCCAGCGGTCATCGCTACCAGCACTTTATTTACCGGGGCAGCTATGTGCAGGAACACTTCTTTGAAGGTCGCACACCGTTAAAGTTCTCTGATGCCCGCCAGCGTATCGCCCTCACTGGTGAAAAGGTCACTCTGCTGAACCCGCAGGATGTTGAGGTGCTGATCAGTGGTGGACAGGGTGCTATCAACAGTAAAACCCGCGCTACCCTCGATCTGGTGCCTGTTGGTGGTATTCGTCGTTACCAGGTATTTAAAAACCTGTTTGTCAGCCTGATTACCCAATCGGAAATCAACGCCGGCATGATTAAGCAGTCTCTACTTGATGTGTTCTCGCCTCAGCTGTCAGCCAACGATATGACTCAAGGGGCAATCAACTTCCACCAGAAAAAAGAGGAAGTGTTTGCCGAATATGACCGCCTGAAGCGGGAGTTTGATGCACTCAGTGCTTCACCCGCTGATGTGGAGTCCTTGCGACAGTACAACCTTAAACGGGAAAAAGCCGCCGGCATGGTCTTCGCCCTGCAAGCAGGCGTAGAAAGTGACTACCAGCAGTGGGCTGATAAGATTCAAAGTCGTGTTGCGGAACTGGGTCAGGCACTGGCCTCAGCTCAGCAGATCGCCAATGGCCTCAAAGATCAGGAACAGATGGTACGCCAGCAGCGGGACACCAAGAACCGCGAAGAAGCCCAGCTTGTCGTCAATATTAATAACCATGAAAAGAGCGCCCGCACATTTACCGAACTTGGTGATATGTACGACATCAACAGCGTGCGCGCTGAGATAGACGACCTGCGCCAGCGTGAAGAGAAACTCGGTGGTCAGCTGGGTGTGGCAAGCCTCGGTGGTAATGAAGATTCCTTACGCCGTGAGATGAAAGGTCAGGAGCTACGCATCGAAAAGCTCGAAGCGGCCCTTTCGGCCGATGAAACCCTGTCTGCCCTGCTCGCCCGTCACTTCTCGGAAGACGAAGTGATGAGCCTCGGCAAGCTGATGCATGAAGGCCTGCTGATGCTGCCGGTAACCGATGATCATCCGGTGCTGGATCTGGATAACGAACAACATCTGGTGGCTGAAGCCCAGACTCTGCTGGGTCGTATTCAAGACGGAGTACTAAACGGCAGTGGTTACCGTATTCATCTTAAAGAGCTTCCTGCCCCCAAGGGTTTAGGCCAAAACAAACAGGAACTTCAGCAACAGCTTGAAGAGGAAGAACTGCGTTTCAATGAGCTGGACCAGCGCCTCAGCGCCCTGCTGGACAGCCAGACCATTCGTGATGAGCTCAAGCAGCTGCGCAGCACCATTACCCGTCGTGAACGGGAGGTGTCGGACTGGAATCTCTGGCAAGAAAGCATCCCCGAATACGAAGGCTGGGTCGAACAGCGAGCCATTCTGCTGGAAGAAGTGCATGAGCTGGACTCCCAGGCCAACGAACTGCGTGAGCAACAGGAGCAGCTCAGCCGAGACAATGAAACCCAACGGGAAGAGTATCTGCAAAAGCAGAATAGCTTCCGGCAGGTAGATGAACAGTGGTCACAACTGCAACCACCGGCCAGAGACTGGCCCAATACCGTGAAACCTTCAGACGACATCAACCAGATGTCTCTGGAGCAACGCATAAGTCTCTATCGCGATCACTGGCAGCAAGCTAACGAAGCCACCAGCCGTATGCAAAACCACTATGCCAATATCCGTTTGAAGGGTTATCGGGCTGCCGAGTCAGAAGCCACCGAAGAGGGCGCCTGGCGCAAGGTATTGGAAGACTGGGAAGCCCGCCCGGAAGTGGAGCAGATGCTGGTTAACTATCGCAAGACCGCAATCCTCCAACTCTCCAGTGTGTTAAATGACTTTCTGCAGGACTTCCTGCGCCTGGAGCGTGAGGTGAACGGCTTTAACCGCACCATTTCCCGCCGTAAGGTCTCCAACCTCAAACGCTTCCGGATTATTCTGCAGCCCGTGCAGGACCTGTACGATGCCATTCGTTATATCGTTGACACCGGTCAACTGCTGGAAGAAGCTCAGCCTGGGCTGGGCTTTAATACCACCGATATCGACGAAGAAAAGGCAATGGACTCTACCCGTATTATTGCCAGCCGTATCAGCGAGTCACTGAGCCTTGCAGATATCTTCACTGTGTCGTTCGAGATTGAAGACGCCACCGGTGAACTGAAACGCTACGAGAAGATTGACGACGCCGGTTCCACAGGTACCCGCAGCACCCTGAAGCTGATGACCCTGATGTACCTGATTCGACATATGATGGATTCCAAACAGGCGATGAATCAGCGTCTGCTGTTCACCATCGATGAAATCGCCAGTGTCGACTCCTCCAATGCCCGCCAGCTGCTGGAAAGTGCCGAAATGCTCGGTTTCACACCACTGCTGACCTCGGTGTATGCGGTTGACCTCGCCCGCTATGGCGTGGATGTGGTGAAAGCCCATACAGGTATCAAACGTATGCAGGCTCTGGTGGTGAATGAAGAGAACTGGATTACCCTGAAGCGCAAAGATAATGAGCCCAACATTCAGGTTGAGATTGATTCCGATACAAGTGCTGTAGAAGTAACGGCTTAAGGGAAGGTATAAGTAGTAATGAATGAGCAATCCCTCAGCCGGTTAATTCGCCTGCTGGATCAGCTATTGGAACAAGGCCATCTGGTCGACAGTGCCTGGGGCAAAACTGGCCCGGGTCGTGAACTCTGCGAAGAGCTGTGTGCCCATAAGCTGATTGAGCTGGACTTAAAAAAACGCTGGCGGTTCCGCCCTCTCAACCAGAGAGCACTTCTGCAGCAGAAGCAACAGCTCGAAGAACAGCTAAAGAACTGGCAAGACACTCAGCACCTGCCCGGCAAAGCCCGGGCCGTGGCTCGTAGTGGTAACGCACATTCGGCCGAAGGCTCTGACCATAAATATTATCTGCTCAATGCCTGGAAGCCCTGTGAATGGTTTCATCTGGAAGACCCGGAGCAGACCTTTGACCTGCACCAGGCCTGCCAGTTCTCCGGGCCCATATCCCTAACCTTTCATCCGGAGGATGATCTGGCCTGTGACCAACCCCTGGCTCTGATTGAAAATATCGAGCCACTGCACCACCCGGAACTCATGACAGGCAGGGAGCATTTCGGCTGTGTTCTCTACTACCAGGGCAACCTCTCCCAAAGCCTGCTCAACTGGCTGACAACACGTCGACGTGCACCAGAACTGTGGCTGTTCCCGGATTATGATTATGTCGGTCTGACCAACTACCTTCGTATTAAAGACAAGATTCCTGATATACAGCTGTTTGTACCGGATGCTCTGGAATCCCGTCTGCGCAACACCCAACAAGGCTGCAGTCAGCGCACCGAAGATCAGTACAAACAGATCAACCTTGAACGTCTGCACCAGAGTGAAGACCCACAGGTGCAGCGGGTACTGGCTATTATTCAGGAAACCGGCAAAGGGCTGGATCAGAAAAGCCTGCTGATTGGAAATGAAATACGGACATGAGCAAGCACGCAGTAAAATCCAACAAAACAGCTCTCCAGCTACACCCGCATAACCCTCACCAGGGGCGTTATGATCTACCAACCTTATGTAAGGCGCACTCTGAACTAACCAGATTTCTGCGCAAGAACCCTCGGGGACAAGACACTGTCGACTTTAGTGATAACAAAGCCGTAGTCGCCCTTAACAAAGCCCTGCTTGCTCATCACTACAAGGTGCATAACTGGCTGATTCCCGAAGGCTATCTCTGCCCCCCCATTCCCGGACGGGCGGATATGATTCACTACCTGGCCGATCTGCTGAAAGAAACCACCGATTCAACAGCCAAAACCAACAAGGTACGAGCGCTGGATATCGGCACTGGAGCCAACCTGATTTACCCGATCATTGGCAGCCAGAGTTACGGCTGGCAGTTTACTGCCTCAGACATTGATTCAATTTCAGTGAAAACAGCGCGCTTAATTGTTGAAGCCAACCCGGTCTTAAAAAACAAAATCACAGTTGTTCACCAAAAGGATGCCAGATGTTTCTTTAAAGGCATTATCAAACCCGGCCAAAGCTTCGATATCACCCTCTGCAACCCACCGTTCTACACCTCCTTAAAAGAGGCGCAGGACAACAGTATTCGTAAGTGGAAAAACCTGAATGCCAGAAAAGGGGCAAAACCGCCTTCCTCGCCAAAGAGCGATTTAACTCAAAAGAGAAATTTCGGAGGGCAGCAGGCCGAGCTTTGGTGTGAAGGTGGTGAACTAAAGTTTCTGAAAGATATGATTCGGGAAAGTCTGCAGTTTGCCGAACAGGTGCGCTGGTTCAGCAGTCTTGTATCCCGTAAAGACAACCTGTCAGCATTGGAGAAATTGTTAAAACAACAAAAGGCAGTGGATATTCGAGTGATCAAAATGAGCCAGGGCCAGAAGATCAGTCACCTTCTGGCCTGGCGATTCTTTTGACTTAAAAGGAAAAGTAAGAAAACAAGAACAATGAGAAGAGAAAGGTGTCGAGTCATTTTAAAGCCTTCGCACTAAAATGACTCAACACCTTCTAGCTCTTAAATGTATAGCCCGACGCCTGTATTTATTTTTTACTGCCTGAAGTATAAACAGGATAAACGTCAGATGGGAATGACGCAGTAGGAAGGGGGCCTAAAGGCACTCCCGTTTCAACAACCCTGGAGGCTGTCCGTGAAGGGAAGAGCGGCAGCTGTCCTGATAATACCCCAAAGGCTTTTGCAGGGAGGCCTATAGACGCAGTACCCCTGCCGGCATTTCGCAGCAGGCTACTCACCGTCGAATCTGGCAGTCTCTTGCGAATGGCACACTCAATGGGGTTTTCTCCAACTAAAAATGGCAGTCTCTTCTTAAGAGTCGAGTCAGCGCCGTGAGTTAACAATAGGTTCATTGCCTTTTCATGACCATTGGACACAGCTTCATAGAGTGGTGTCTCATTCCGTGCCCCTGTTGCATTCACATTGATATCACCGAAGGAAAGCATGAGCTTAATCGTCTGTGTATTACCATGCCGGGCTGCCAGATGTAATGCTGTTAAACCGTCACTGTTGACCAACCTTGCAGCATGGGAAAAATCATTATGATTCGCAAGTATCTCCATCACATCAGGGTGACCGGCGGCCAGATGAAGGGAAGTATTGCCTTCGCTATCGCGGATATTTAAAAGCGCACCCATTTCAACCAGGTGCTGGATGCTTTTCAAACTCTTCTGATTTTTGACAGCCCAGTACAGCGCCGAACCCAGTACAACACCAGAAACAGGTTCGACGTGCTGACGGGGTTCAGTAAGCACCTGAAGCATCTTTGTATCACCAGATTTGGCCGCATGAATGACAGCCGACTGATAGTCAATATCGGGATTTTTATTCAATAAATACGAAACTATGTCAGGATGACCATTCCGGACTGCGAGTAAGGCAGCAGCCACACCATTATCAGTATCAAGCGTGCCGCTTTCGACAAGCTGCCTGACTGTCTGGCAGTGTCCCTTAGTGGCTGCCATCTGCAACGGTGTCACACCTTGTTTATTGGGTCGACTATCATATGCGCCGTACTCCTTAAGTAAAGAAGCACTATCTGCATGACCATGCATTGCCGCAAGAAAGAAAGGGGTTTCCATATTATCATTGGGTTGATCCCAGAATAATGGTATTTGTTTCTGGCGCACATTAAGTGCTTGAAGCTCAGACAGTAGCGCCTTAATAATCTCTATCCGTCCATACCGGGCTGCCTCATGAAAGGCATTCTCACCAGAAAAGTTTTCCTGAAAAGGGGCTCGATTTCGGATCAATACTTTTATTGTCTCCGTATCGCCAATTCTGGCGGCCAAATGAAATAGAGAATCAGCCGGTAAACCGAAGCTCCCCAGCGAGGCTCCGTACGCTACAAAACTGTTGATCATGTCTCTATGCCCCATACGTACCGCTTCGTACAAAGGTGTCCAGAACTCCAACTCTTTTTTATAGACGGTACCATAATCATTCGTATCGCCTAGCAGGGTTATGCAGGACTCAATTTCTCCTCTCGCACGCATAAAGGCACCAACAACATTTTCATTCCCCCCGGAAACTGCAAAAATAAGAGCGGGTATACGAACTCTGAAACCTGCTCTCTGTGCATTCAACAATTCTAATGCATTGTTACCCTCCACCCCCGGCAGCAAGAACCACCTATAAGCATTAAGCTTGACGTTTGCCGTTCGTTCATTGATGTAACGAAAAACTTCAGCAACCTTCCCCTCCAGACAGGCTATTGCAAAATCCTTATCATTAGCCTGAACCGAGGAAACCAACAAGCTTGTCAATAATAAAAAACAGAATCGGCGGAATGTCGCAAGAGCCTGACACTTCATAACAATTCCTACACAAATGGTTGTAGGCGCTTAAAGTAGTAGCGTTTCTTTGTTTCTTCTAATAAAGAGTGTGAGACCGACAAACACGTCCCTTTTTTAAACTCTTCTCGATTGAAAACGATAAAAATGATCCAGATTACCACCCAACCTCAGCCTGACTTACAGACTAAACTGACGACACTGGTTTCTGCTGAAGTGATGGTGTCGCCATGCCCAGGAATAAGATACCGCTCCAGAAAGACTTCTCTCTGAGAGCGTTATTGGAGTTACCTAACGACCCTCCACTGCGGAGAGAAAGAGGGTAGATTTTTTTCCAGAATCAGGGGGAACCTGGACATGCTGAACCGGACAGTA
>CBDCRZ010000093.1:0-14850 GCA_965221135.1 Sansalvadorimonas sp. | reverse complement strand
AAACTCAGAACCGTTGGCTCGGGCATGGTTTGCCAGTCTGTTCTTTGTCTCAGCTCCTCCACCACGGCCTGAGCCATATGACTTTTACCAGCACCTGCTACGCCTTGTAGAAAGACCAGTGGATGCTGGCTAACCCGTGCTGCCAACCGCTTGACCCGCCGTTGCTGGCGTCGATGACTGCCGGCCTGGCCGGCGATCAGAGCGGCTGGCAAGTCGTGGAAGTCTCCTGCCAATAAGTTATTTGGAAGCACGTATGCTAATAGGGTTTTGATGAAGTCGGTAGCCCCTCCAGCCGGGTTTTGGTCAATGAAATGGGTAATATTGGCTTCAAGGCTTTTAACCTGATCGCTAATCGACGCAGAACCTTTTCGCTGATCGCCAGCCACCAGCAAAGCGTCTCGCAACCGGGTTCTCACCTGGTCGTCAAAATAGCAGCAGCTTCCACTGCTGAGCGGGTCTATGGTTAACCTCTGTCCCAGTTCTGCCTGCTCGTCTTCAGCCACACAGCCCACCAGATAACGGGCCAGAACATGAATATTTTCGGCTGTTGGCGGTTCATAGGCATCCGTCAGATGCCGACCAAATTCGCTCACAGGACAATGCCTTGCCAATGACCAGAAGTGCTTTTGTAACAGCTCATAATCAACCCCGGGGTGATTCTGAAGCCATCGTTGTAATGCCCTGCGGTCGGCTCTATCGTCCGCTGGCTCATCCGGATACAGACGACGTATCTGGGTTTTGAGATACCCGTACACGTCATCATCGCCCCGATAGCTTTTGACCAGCAGGGTGTGCAGGGCTTTTCTGTGATGAACCGGAAGTATCTGACTTGCGCCGTCCTGCTGCCTTTCCTGCTCAACCTGTTGGTTCAGCACCGTCTGAAAATCCAGTGCCTGCCAGGGCAAAGTGCCGGGATAGGTCTTGCGGGTACTGGGTGGTAATGCCTTTAACAGGGTGATGAGCTGTTCCTGTTCTGGCGGTGGGGCGGCTGATTTTTCTGCTTGTTGCAGGTTTCGTTGCCATAACAGAGGTAATGAAGAGTATTTTTCCTGCGGTTGTTCGGGCCACAGGAGGGTGACCTGGGCTTTTGGCAGTTCTATTTTATGTCCGTGAACAAACAGGTAAGGGGGGGGCGCCAACAGGCTTTCCAGCCGTGCCGCCAGTGCCGGATGGTTCTCCATACCGTGCAGTACAACCGGGCTACCCTCTTTAAGTGCTTTTAGCAGTGCTGTCTCTTGCTGCTCAAACCGAAAGGCATTTTCACTGGCCATACGGGTGTGGTACCACAGGCTCTCCCATTGATCCTGGGCTGTTAATCTATAAAGCTTGTGTGTGTCATCAAACTCACCCAGTGCCGTTGATTCATGGGTATATGTCCTGCACTGACAGTGGGATAAACGCTTGGGTAAAACATCGCTCTCAACATCACCTTCAACATCACTTTCAACAACGATCTCCGGCTTCATACCGAGCCGTTCCACCCGGCGGAGCAAGCGCAACCACTGCTGATCGGTCAGTCCTCCGGTAATACGAAGCTGCTGGCAATGGCCCAGTAGTTCAAACAGAGTATCCACCGATCGGGGAATGCCACCATCCATCTGGGTATTGCACAGGGCGGTTTCAAGAGAATCACCATTGAGACAGACAAAAGCAGGCTTTGCAGCGCCCGGTTGACAGGGCGTGATGGGTAGCTTTGTACCTGTAAGCAGTCGTTGTTTTAGCGCATCCAGTTCGTCCGCGCTGGTTTCCTTGCGGAACAAACGCATGGAATCAGGTAACGTAACCCACTGTCCATTGGCTCGATAGCCACCTTCTCGCAGAACTGTAGCGAGGGTATCCACAAACTCAGGCTTATCCCAGGGGGCATCGTGTAACACAATGGCCTGATCATCGGACAGTACGGCCAGTTTTCCGGGACAAAAACAGACCTTGCCCTGATCGTTCAAGGTTAAGGCACCGAACAACACGGTTCGCCAGTTATCGCCCGTTGCAAAATCAGCGTGCACGGTTTGATGGGTCAGACTTAAACGATCCAGGTTCAGGGGAGAATCTGAAGAAGAGTAAGGAACAACCTTTGCTGCCAGAAGAGCACGGTTTGACAGCACCTCACCGTTCTTTTCACTGTGCTTTTCCTGACCTGACAGCCTCTCTCCCAGAGCGTCTTTATGGCTGTCGGCCGTGATGTCGGTAACGGATTGCCAGGAAGGAATCGCCTGCAGACGACGCCAGCAGTCAGGGCCTGGTCGCCCAAGGCCAGGCATAGACATGTTCGAGTTGATTAATACGATTCGGTGTACGCCAGGACTCAATGGGTGCTCTTCAAATTCAGCTGGGTCATCCAATAAATCATTAAGGCTGGCAATTTGTCCCGGAGTCATGGTGGTCAGATCCAGCACCAGGGTCATGGGCTTATCGGAAAACAAAAGCCCCCTGGAAACCGTGACTTGTCCTTCTTCAGGGCAAACGACCGAGCGAACCAGGGGATGTTCATCCAGCGCTTGAGGGGAAGACAGGGTAATCACCGGGGCATTGGGATACTGGTTTCGATAATGGGCGAGCACCCGCTGTCGGTCGACATCATTCTCAATGGCAAAGACAGAGTTTTCTGCCGACTGGGAGCCTGCCTTGTGTGCGTGCTTTTTTTCTGGTAGGTGGTTTTCTGCCGGCACTGCTGAGGTTTTTCTTTTTCTAGTGTTGAGTTTATTCTGTGTATCTTCGAGGAGGGGGGAGCTCTGCGGTGAAGCTGTAGAGCGGTCGGAAGGTGGCGGGAGCTGATCCATGATTATCCTGATATAAAGTGTTTACATTCAGTCAGAACGCCTTCAAAAACTTCATCATAATGAATAGTGATAATCTGGGGTTGGCTATAGCCATCAGCGCAGATCCGTAAACTCAGGTTAGTCAAAAGCGCCTCAAGCTGCGAGCGGCTTGTTATTGGAAAAAAGTAAGCGAACGGGGAACACCATCTTCCCCTATCCGTATGAGACCGGCATTTTCAAATCATCCGCACTGAGGTTCATCGGTAGCAGGTGCTCTACGCTGTCCTCTTTTTCCAGCTGTGCCTTCTCTATCTGAGGAAGCCGAGTCAGTACATGCCGGAACCAGGCGTACGGCTCAAGACCGTTGGCTTTTGCCGTTTCCACCAGGCTATAGAGAATCGCACTGGCACCTTTGACGGATTGCGCAAACAGCCAGTTCTTTCGGCCGATCACGAACGGTTTAATTGCCCGCTCTGCCGCATTGTTGTCGATATCCAACAGACCACTGTCCAGATAGCGTGCCAGGTTCTTCCACTGGTTCTGGGCATAAGTGATGGCTCTGCCCGGCAAGCTTTTCGGTGGCACCAGCGATTGCTGCTTGTCCAGCCAGTTTTTCAGTTTATCCATAACCGGGCGGCTTTCTGACTGCCGGATCTGGAAACGCTCTTCAACACTCTTATCCCTGATCCGCTTCTCAATGGCGTACAGCGTTCGCATCAGGCCGAGTACCTGGGCCGGTTTGCTGAGGGTCTTTGAGGTTTGGTCTTTCTTTGTCGGGATTGCCGTCAGGGCGTCGTTAAAAATTTTCGGCGTACGTGGGCCATGCAGGCCACCAGTTCAATACCGGGCTGCTTGTTCCGCAGCGCTTCACAGGCTTTCATCCCGTCACATTGCAGGTGACCGGTAAAACCATCCAGAAACGCCAGTGGGTGTTCATGACCTCGCCCCGGTTGATAGTCGTACAGAACAACGGGGGAGCCCAGTTGTCCGGTGGTTCGGTACAGCCACATATACGACTTGTTTTGTGCACTTCGGTCAGGTTCATTTAACACTTGCAGCGGGGTTTTGTCCGCCTGAAGACTGGGCTGTTTCACCAGCTTTTTTTGCAGCGCTTTATAAACAGGTTCCAGAAGCTGTGAGACCCGGATCATCCATTCCGCCATAGTCGTACGACGGATCTCCACACCCATGCGGTTGAGGATAAACTCCTGGCGGTATAACGGAAGAGCATCACAGTATTTGCTGACGATGACCCAGGCCAGAAGGCCGGGGGTTGAGAAGCTCTTGGGGATGGGCATCTTCGGAGCGGGTGCAGTTTTGACGCCGCACTCGTCTTCACAGGCATACTTCAAGCGCTGGAACTCGATGACTTTGACTTGGGCCGGTACAATATCCAGTTTACAGCTGCTTTCATGACCGAAAGCCTTCAGGGGCTTGTTGCAGCAGGCGCAGGTCTTCTCTGTGTCGTCAATATCAAGCACAACCACTTCCCGTGGCAGGTCTTTCGGTAACTGTTTTCTTGCGGTTTTTTTGCGCTTGTGGGCCGGGGTTTTCTGGGTTTCCGGCTCTTCGGTGGCGGGCTCTTCCGCCAGCTCTTCGGCCTCGTTAAACAACAATTGCCCCTGGTCATTCGAACGCTCACTGCTGGCCTGAAACTGTTGATGCTTGTAGAGACGAAACTGTTCTTCGTACCACGCCAGTTTCTCTTTCAGCTGGATAATTTCCAACTGCAGAGTTTCGGTGCTATCGAGAGGGGGCGTGGTTGTCGTATTCATGCCGGTGATTATCCGACACCCGGCCAGTCATTTGCCTTGCAGCAAGTCATGGCAATCACATCTATCAAACCATGGACTGATACTGCAAAGGTTGATGCACTTTCTTTTGTTCGATCGGCAGACCGTCAAGCAGCCAGGCCAGCTCGCGACGCGTCAGGGTTATGGCTTGCCCAGCGTGACCCTGCCAGGGCCAGTGAAAGCGACCTTTCTCCAGTCGACGGTAATAGAGCCAGAAACCACTGGTCTGCCAGTGCAGAATCTTGAGTTTGTTCTGCCCCCGGTTACAGAACACAAACAGGCTCTCTGAAAACGGGTCGAGCGTCAGTACTTCACTGACAATCAGGGCCAGCCCGTCAATAGATTTGCGCATATCTGTGACGCCCGGAGCCAGATAAACGCGCAGGGCCGAGGAGGTTGCAATCATGCGACCTCCAGCATTTGGAGTATTTGCTGCAGAGTCTGTGGATCAAACCCTGAGGCCAGTGCAATGCGAAAGCCCCCTGGGCTAGTCAAGGTAATACCGGGGTTTTCACTTCAGGCACCGCTGATTTGGTCGCTGTCACAGCCTCAGGAATGACGGTGACGAGCAGCAGGTTTGTTTTTACGGCCTGAGAGGCCGTCGGCTCCTGTTTCTGGAAATAACGACGGCGATAATAGCCAAAGGATTTGATTGTCAGGTTGTGTTTGCGGCGTATTCAGCCTGTGCCAGACGGCCCTTGCGCCAGGCTTCGATATGCCGGAACCAGAATTCACGTTTGTTGGACATAGAGCCTCCGAAACTGATGGTAGGCTTGAGTATCCGGGGGGTGCTGTTATCGGCGGTAGGTGGGTTTTGCCTGACGCTTACGAACTGCGGGGGCTCAGCCCTAACGGGGTAGAGATTTATCTCGACCGGGAAGCTCAGGTTACTCCTGCCGCTCTCAGCCCCTCGTTGGGTGCGTTGCAGGAGTTGGCTTACGACAAAAGTGGAGCGGAGTTCCTTTACGTTTTCGCTGATGGTCAGTGGCACACCCTGCGACCGGGCCAGTCCCATGGTTTGTAAATCAGTCTTGCTGGCACTCAGGTTAACCAATGGACATTGGATGACTGTCCGGCTTAATCGTTCCACCAAGGGAACTCTCGGCAAGCTCAATATCTGGTATCCCCGCTTTTTTGATGCATTGGCTCTTGTGCAAAAAGGAAATCTGGACTGTATTGAAGGGCGTGGTGTCGTGGCTCTGCACAGAGATTGGCAGGAGCCCTGGATTGAGCATCAACCTCGATTCATCAGGAGTGATTGTCTGCTCTTGCGATATGCACGCGAGCAGAAAGTGGTGCGGATTTACGCCTTTGAAAATCCCCGCCAGTCTGGCTGGTGTGAAAGAGGGGTGGATGCATAAAGCTATGGCATCACTTCAGGCACACCGCTATTTCATCGGGTGCCAGTGCTGGCAAGGGTTTGCGGAGTGTTTTCGTGGTAATGCCGCCAGCGTCCCAGCTCTACTTCGTTGATTTGATAATAGCGTTGCAGTTTTTCCAGCGTAAGGTTGTGCAGATCTTCTTCGATGGATTTTTGTAGATTGTTTCTCTGTACAGATTTCACCCGGGGTGCCAAGCGAGCATTGATGGCGTCCGGAAGACTCTGTTCCGGATGGCTCACCACATACTGCATGAGTTTCTTTAATACCGTTTCATAACTGTTGCCACAAGGTGTCAAAACAATGCAATTTTCTGGAGCCTTCTCCACCAGCCGGTAATGACAGCCTTTGGTTAAACCCTGGCGTTCTATGTTGTCGCTGGCCACCAGCCGATGCAGCCAGCGCTGGAGCGTTCGACGGGGCAGGGCGGGATAGCGTTTCTGAAGGGCAGCAACGGCCAGTGGTTCTGAGCACTCTCTGAAAATATCCAATAGCTGGTGGATAGTGGGTCGGGATGCCTGCTGAGATGAGGCTCTGTCGGATGAAAGTAGCATGTGGCGCAATTCTCCATTAATCGCGCCACTCTTGTATAGGGCAGGACAACAGGCGACGGTGGGCTTGTGAGTGTGTTCTATTTAACCATTTTTACGTGTTTTCGAAGTATGTCCAGTCAGGTTGACTCTTCTTCAGTGTGTCAACCTGGTTGACGCTTTGGTTGACTTTTTCCGATAGGCTACAGGCCCCGTGGTTGCTGGCTTGAGTCGATTTTTGTCAACCAAAAGGTCAACCAGAGTCAACCCCGATTTCAGCTCTGTCACTAGTGTTTTTTCGCGCTGCTTCGTACCCGCAATGTAGGAATGTTCCCAGGGTCCCCGGCGATTATGATGGCAGCGACTTCTACCCAAAAAGCTGCCCGACTGTTTTCATCGGCAGGAACATGCGGGTTCGACCATTGTGTTCACAGAGAACGTCAAAACCATACTTTCGATAAAAGTCTTCAGCCGCTGCAGTGAGACAATCAACGACAATGGCATAGGCTCTCATATGTGAATTCACCTGCCATAAGTAACGAAGGGCGTGAATCAAACAGACTTTCCCCAGCCCCTGGCCATGAAACTCACGATGAACAGCCAGTTGGGCAAGCAAGAAAACCGGGATGGGGTAATGCGGCAGTCTCTTGGACAAGTTTTTAGGTAGCGTGTCACGGCTAATGGAACTGGGGGCGATGCTGTAAAAAGCACACACAGGCAGCTTTTGGTCAGGAAGTGGATGTGCTCCGGGGAGCACCATTGTCCGACTGATGCCTGCCTGCATATGTCGAAGCGCCTGTGTCTGAAAGAACGTATTCAGTTCCTCCTCACCACAGTCAAATGAGGTGCGATGGTGATCAGCCTTGTTCAGCTCTACAAATTCAGCGGCCCACATCATCTGATGCCTTTGCTATCAGAGAATATCAAAGCGTCTTTGAGTGACTGGTTGGGTGCCTTAGCTTTGTTGCAGGCGTCTACAAACCGGTCGAAAGCATCACCCTCAATTGTGATATTTTCATACTTCTCGATGACCTGATCAGCATCCTCTTCCATTAACCGAACGACGTATTCTGTCAGGCTCTTGAGTCCCAGGAGTGCAGAAGCTTTCTCGGCCTTGGCCTTAATTTCCTCATCCAGTCTTAAATCCAGCCTTGCGGTTGCCATAATCATTTCCTCTAATTTGTACGGATACTTTCTGTATAGAGGATATTAGGTGAGAAAGGTTCCCTTGGCAAATGTACGGATGAATGGCGGATACTATAAGGACTGAGAATAATCTCTTGAATGTGTGGGCAACATTCTCCGGCGCAAGGAGTTAGCTCCGGGTATGAAACGAGTAATCACAGCAATCTGTGCATTGAGGCCCAGCCGGTTTAGTCCTGGAGACCGCTGGCATCATCGCCCTGCTGTCCCGCGTCCTGGGACGCGGGACAGCTATTGTTCATGAGGTGAATTTCGTCAGGCACAGGCTATTTTATAAAGTCCACAATTGGAAAAATGCTATGAATTGGCGTTGAGCCAAAAATAGGGTTTTATCCTTGATATGTGCTGATCGATAGCCCTACAGTGAATCTCAAAGAGGGATTGCTCATTGATCCAGACCCTGAACAAAAGTGAAGGAGCATTCAATAAGTGAATGTAAGTTATGCCTGCCCCGATTCGTGGTGATGGGGCAGGTTTTGTGGAGGATTACTGGTTATGTTTGTTACGTTCCTGGATAGAGCGAGACGACATATTAAACCATGCATTGGGGCTGCTATCAGGGCAGCGCTTCATTCTGTATCCACAATGTATTGCGGCCGCAATAAACGTCCCGTTACTGACATAACAAGCCTTGCTCTCTGCCAGGTGTTTTAGCCGGTAGCTGTGTGCATTAGTGTTGATCTTCTGGATGGACTTCATGCCAATCAGCCAGAAAACGGACTGTTCATAGCTGTTGATGGCTTTGAGCAGGCTTGCACGTCCTTCCTTGAGTTTGGAATGGAATTCTTCCCGGCAGCGGCTGTCAGAGTTTCTCCATGTTAAGAACCCCGTGTCCGTGAGTGTGGGGTAGGCCTCCATCACCCGTTCCAGACTGGCTTTGACTTCACAGTGTGCGTGCGCAATGTGCTGATTCATATTCCCCTCCCTGGGGTGGTTAATAAGTACTGCCGTATCGCCTCTCCTCACTCACCTCCTTTCTTAAGGAAAAGGAGGTGAGTGAGGAGGGAGGAGTGAGATCGGTGAGCCGAAATGAGCCGCTAATGAGTCCTTAATGAGGTGCAAATGAGGAATTGTGAGGAGGTCATGGCTCACTCTCCTCATTTCGGTTTTCGAGATAGACATAAGGCGGTTGCAGACGGATGTAGCCAGCATCTGTCAGGCTGGTCTGGATGCGGGAAAAGTTTTTACGGTTGGGTAATGGCTTATTTGGACCGACACAAGACTGGCACCAGTCTTCAATTCGTACTCGGGCACCTTCCGGTCCATGGGTGCTTTGACTGAGTTTGTTGCGGTGGGCTTTGTAGAGATCTTGCAGTACCTCCAGGCAGGCTCTTTGGGTTTTGCCCAGACGTTTAGTTTGTTCTGGCGGTGCATTAATGCGCGTGATGGCACAGCTGGTTTCTGGTTCACCGTCTTCATTACGCCAGGGGAGGGAGATAACCTGACGCTCAAACGTTATAGGAGCAGGTTGGGCCGCGTCTTTCATTTTCTTTGAGGTGATGGTGACTAATGTCGCCGGTTTGGGCAACGCTGTACTCGGCATCCAGTGCCCCTTTCATGGCCGAGTTGCCACGGGCGCGGCCTTGGTCAGAAACACCCGTGTGATGAACCACCAGCACACAGCAGTGCCAGAGTGCTCGAAAGTGCTGGTCAATGTGCTGAATAAACTGGCTCATATCTTTGGTGGCGTTTTCATCTCCGGGACCAAAGTTGCGGGCCAGGGTATCGATCACCAACAGTCCTGGAGGGTGATCATCCACCAGCATCTGCTCAATACCTTCACAGACTTGCTGTGCACTTCCGGATTCAATGAGACTGGCGGACATCTGGCTAAAGTAGACGGGTTTCGTCATGGCTCCAGGGTGTGCAACATCCCAGGCTTTGATTCTGCGCCGAAAACCGTTCTGTCCTTCACCGGCCACATAGAAGACAGGGTGGGGAGATTTCACTTGGCAGCCGTGCCAATCAATCCCGTTGGCTATACAGCAGGCCATATCAATGGTGATAAACGATTTGGCCGATCCCGGTGGACCAAAAACCAAGGCCAGGCTGTCAGCTTCCAGAAAGTCTTTGATGAGCCAGTTGGTGGGTTGAGGCTGCTCGAGCATGTCCAGTGAGGAAATAAACGAAAACGGAGTCTTTCGGCTTTGCAGACAATTCAGTTGTTTCGGAAGTAACTCCGGGGCGACAGCGTGAAGATCATTAAAGTCTGTTCCGGAAGCGCCCGCCGGAAACTTGGGATATACCAGGCGAACATCCATTGTCTTCGCCACATGGGTTGCGGCTGTGATGCCGGGATTGCCCTGTGTGCGGGCATCGTTGTCGGCCGCCACCACCAGCGTGTAGTCATTTCTGTTGGCCAACTGCTGGCACAAGTTGCGAGTCGCTCCTTCCAGATTGCCAGCATCAAAGGCGACAACGGTACAGCAACCCGTTAGTTCGTGGGTGGCTGCTGTCGCATAGCCTTCTGCGATATAGATGGTTGGTGTCAGCTCACCTATCCGGAACAATCCACCGGCTTTGTGGCCTCGGGCCTTAAAGCGCTTTAAGAAGCGACCCTCACTATCCTGCCAAATGTACTGAAGTGTGCTGAGTTCGTTGTACTCGTTAAATACCCCGCTGTGTCAGCATAGATGTCGCCTCTCCTGATCACTGATTCCCATAACAGGGTATCTATAAGAGAGAGGATTTATGGCTCGTTATTCCAAAGAAATGAAGGCATCCATTATTGCGAGAATGATGCCCCCTAATAACATTTCTGTGTCTGAGTTAAAGAAAGAAACAGGCATCACTGATGCGACCCTGTACACTTGGCGCAAACAGGCAAAAGCTCAAGGTTTAGCCGTGCCCGGAGATGGTAAGAACGCAGAACAATGGACACCACAGGACAAGTTTTCCGTGTTAACCGAAACCGCTTCATTCAATGCAACGGAGCTCGCAGAGTACTGCCGGAAGCATGGCCTGTTCGTTGAACAGCTTGCCCAATGGAAGCAGGATTTTATCGCGGGAAGTACACAACCTGCGGATATGCGCAAATCCCAGTCTGTGTCCCAGCGCCAGGATAAAAAACGCATCAAGACATTGGAGCGTGATGGAAAACGCATGGAGACGGCGCTCGCTGAAACAGCGGCCCTGCTGGTTCTCTCAAAAAAAGCACGCGCGATCTGGGGGGAAAGCGAGGAAGACTGATTCCTCTCTCAGATCGCAAGGAAGCCGTTGAACTCATTAACGAAGCCGTCGCCGCTGGCGCGCGTAAAGCCAAGTCCTGCTCGGTTCTTGGAATCTCTGTGCGCACCAACCAGAGATGGACGCGTGAGCAGGAAGTACAGGCCGATGGTCGAAAAAATGCCGATCGACCAGCGCCGGGGAACCGACTCAGCGACGAAGAGCGCCAGGCAGTGTTGGACACGTGCAACAGTGATCGCTTCAAGAGTCTGCCACCCAGCCAGATTGTCCCGGCGCTGGCAGATGAAGGCTGCTATCTGGCCTCTGAGTCCACGTTCTATCGTGTTCTGAATGAAGACAACCAGCAACATCACCGGGGACGAAGTAAAAAACCAGTCAAGCGAAAGCCTGCATCACACTGTGCAACCGGGCCGAACCAGGTGTGGTCCTGGGACATTACCTATATGAACTCGCCGATCAGAGGGCGCTACTATTACCTCTATCTCGTCATGGATGTATACAGTCGTATGATTGTGGCTTGGGAAGTGCACGAACAGGAGTCGGCGGAACATGCCTCCGAGATGATCCACAAAGCTTGTTTACGGCATAACATCAGTGTGCAAGACACACCATTGGTGCTGCACTCAGACAACGGCAGTCCAATGAAGGGTGCGACGATGCTCAGTACGTTACAACGCCTGGGTGTGGAAACGTCATTTAGTCGTCCCCGGGTCAGTAATGACAATCCGTTCTCCGAGTCGCTCTTCAGAACACTGAAATACCGACCGGGTTACCCGTCTCAGGCCTTTGAAAGCCTGGACGCCTGTCGGGGCTGGGTACATGAGTTTACACACTGGTATAACCATGAGCATAAGCATAGTGGGCTGAAGTTCCAGACCCCACAGGATCGTCATACGGGACGCTCGGCAGAAACAGTCAGAAAACGGAAGACGGTCTACCAAACCGCTAAAGATGCTCACCCTGAACGCTGGGGAACACGACCGACGCGAAGCTGGGATTTACCGGAAGTTGTTTGGCTCAACCCTGAGCGACAGGAACATCAGCCGCAGCAGCTAAATACTGCGGCTTAATTGAGGCGACATCTTTGTTGAAAGTCACCGGTTCTATGACAGGGTTAGCCCACCATTGGTTAACCCTGTCTGTATACACTCCTGCCACTGAGATACAGCCTTTCGGGAAGGCTGCCAGGTTAACACCCTCAAATACCCCAAATACAGGAGTTATGGTTGTTAACAAGGTGTGATTTCATTTGCTGCATCCCTAAAAGTACAGTCATTTTACGGGTGTCTGGAGCCAGAAACGCTGGCAGATTTATTGTAGAAACGCTCTAATCAATGATTTGGGTTGTTACTTCGGGATTCATGAGTTTTTCGATATCGGTTCCGGAAAGGATAGCTTCACCTGCCCGAAAATAACCGACTTCAACCCTAAATAGCCCATAGTTGTTTCAAGGCGAAAATTCGAATACTGATTCCAGCTGGAGAGGGTATGGTTCAGATAACCGCTTGCAATGGCCCCGTGAAGATTGTCGTTATACACACGGGCATGATCGCGGTTGTCAGTGCTCTCAGCGCCACAACAGGTCAAGTGACGCGTTAATTTCAAATAGTCGTGGATTGGCTCCCATGGGAGATTTGGTGTCTCTGCATGTTGCCTTTCCAGGCATCTTCGTATGTCTCTTGCTTCAGCTCTGGAAGGGTGGCTGCAATTGAGAAACCCTGGTCCGGAAAGCATAAAAAGATTCGGCCGTATCTGTATGTTATCAATATCGGAATAAACAAGAGACTGTTCTTTTCTCCAAGTCAGGTTTGCTTCCGCCGCCTTCTTCCCAGTGCCTCTGGCTTTTGTAAGGGCTTTATCCAGTATTTCGCTCCAGTGTATCAAAGCGGCGTAACGTATATAGTCTGAGCTAGCTATACCACACGCTAGGTCACCCTCGATTTGTGCGAGTGAGGTCGTCATTCGGTGCCCGGAGAAATCAGCCTCAAGGCAGATGGAAACGATGTTGTCGCAGCCTGTGAAAAGGGATTGCATCTCAGAAACCTGCTGGCTTGTCATATTCAGGGTTGAATAAACCAGCAGAACGGGCAGGTGAAACTGGCGCAGATATTCGGACTCATCCTTGATGGTTTGCACATAATCAAAGCCCTTGGGATTGTTTTCCCCATTAAAGAGTGTTGTTTTATTTATGGCATACCAGGTATGGAAAATCGGGCCTGGTGAAACAACTTTCAGTTTGAATTTGCGAGCTTCTTCAATGGTATCAATGCCCGCTTCACAAAGAGCGCTGGCCATAGTGTCGAGAGAATCATCGTCTACCTCCATCTTCTGCTCTTGCACGAGGGTTCTGACAACCTCTTTATGAACAGAGGTATCTGGCAGGGGAAAGTGTGAAAAGGTCAAGTCTTGTATCGGGGCAACCTCCCACTTTTGAAATGAGGAGGTTGGTCTTGTCATGTGCGAGTCTGCGGCTGGAGGGCTGCCTGCTTTCTGGGGATTACCGCCTATCTGAGAGAACGGAGATAATCTTTTCAAAGTATCGGAATATGTATGCAGCACCTTAAGCACTCCTTGCTTGATCAGTCGGATTCACTTTTATTTGGACATAATCCGCCACTTTAAGTTCAGTCATTAACGGTGAGCTCCACGGTAACCCGCTTTCGCCTGAACTTCCTGAAAGCTCATTCCATCAATATGGAATAAAGGAATAAGGAATAAAGGGGTCAGGTTCATTTAATTCTTATTGGATTTCTCTGGCGAAGCTGAAAAATAGGACGTTTATTTCCCCCATGCTTGGCCTCTCTCCCAAAACCAACCCATAAGCACCGTCGTCTACAGGGCTTATAACCACCTGATCTACAAGCCAAAAAACGGGGGTGCGATTTTCCTCCTACCTCCCAAATTCAGAGCCAAAGTGCTCAGAACGGGCAAAATCACCAAAAATGCTGGTTTTGTATGGAGGAGATCAAAAACAGGGAAGTTCGCCAGAACCCGCCGTAGACAGGGGCGTTACAGGCTATAGAGAGTATGAGGAGGAACGTCTTCAGAAGGAAAATGGCAGTGTATGTGACGCTACACGCACACCAACTGTCCGGCTATACGATATCGCAAGCCAGAACAGGGCCACCTTTAGAGTGGCTTTTTTTGTGTCTCAATCCCCTTATTTGTACCGGGAACGGAGGCAAAGATAGCATCTTTTTTCAGGTGTGTTTCGTACGACTTTGGATAGAGTACTTAACATACAAAAAGATCCACTGGGCAGGCAGAAATTATCTCTGTCTGGTCATTTCCCAAATCGCGTTAGCATGAATAGTTTCTATAAATGCATTCGCAGAAAAGCCTTTAGGGTAGAGAGTCTTTGGCGTGTCATACTCAGAGCATTCTTCAGGTTCTAAATGCTCTTTCAGTTGCAGGGGCAGCCCTGTCAGAAGATGAGCATCGTCCCGAAGAGCGATCAGAACTTCCTGTATGGAAACTTTCAGAGCCCCGGAAAAATACATGTGATCGTGCTCGATGGTGGTATCAACAATCCAGCTGTGGATATTGAGCTTGTCGAAAGATTGAGTGCCCAGCGCCTTGAAGGCTTCAGGTTGTGTGGTGAGAAGAGCTCGAACGGATTCTGTTTTTCGATTGGCCTGTTCACCAGCCTTACGCAGCGTTTGGACTTTGTACTGCCATATCTCACGAGCAGAGCTACGTAGATAGGATGACTTCACCTCTATGACCAGTAGCTGATTGTCCAGCTGGGCGATCAGATCAATCTCGCCAGGATTGGAAGTTTCTGTCCTCTCTGGGTGGAAACCGACCATCACATGAAATCCACGCGCTTTGAATGCCTCTGCCAGTACCTGCTCAATACGGGCCGTTTCACTGCGGGCTTCCTGCCTTTGGGAGCCGATACGGCGGAGGTTGTTGATGGCCGCCGTTGAATTGTTCTGGAATGCGATAAGCCAGGGAGCCTGGAAGGAAAAATTCCCGATTTTGAAGAAGGATCTTTCAT
>CBDCRZ010000092.1:0-15444 GCA_965221135.1 Sansalvadorimonas sp. | reverse complement strand
AATAAGCGCCTCTCCAGCAGCGTGGCGTATGACCCGCTTCCCCTCGTCTGCTGAAGAAGCCCAGACTGTAATAGTCCCCCAACGAGCTCCGCGGTGTTTGACGATGACTGAGCCAGCACTGAATTCGAAGCCCTTCCAGTAGTCGATAAGGGCATCGAGTCCGAGGCCAGAGAGTGACCGATAACGAAGGCGCTTGCGCAGACGAGACTTCCCGTAAGGAGAAGTTTTCTCCGATATGAACCCGATAGTGCGAAATTCGCCTTCAAGCTTGACAGGAATTGGATCACAGGTTGGTTGTTTGAAATCTTTCTGACCTTGGAGTATGGGGATTAATGCTTCAATTCTGGTTGCAATGCCAATAGGTGTGGGCAACTCTGGGATTTGGACTTCAACTTCTAAACGGTTTCCGTCTCCATCCACCTCACAAGGGGCCAGCAGTTTGTAATTAGCTCCCCCCAAAGGAGTGGCATAGAGATCTGACAAAGCGTCATATAAAAGGTTGGAGATCAGGGAACCAGCCAGGTCATTAATGAAGTCTTGCCAAGGGCTAAGACCACCGCCGGGGTTGTCCCAATCAGGGTTCCATGGCCTGTATTGCGGAGGTTGGCCGCCACCGGGAGGGCCACCGGTATAGATGACAGGAGAAAAGTTGCAGCCACCGATCACTCCACCATCGGCCCGGTTTTCAACCCCTGGTTCGATCTTGAACACGGGGTTTATCCCAC
Source organism: Sansalvadorimonas sp. (assembly GCA_965221135.1). Lineage (GTDB taxonomy): Bacteria > Pseudomonadota > Gammaproteobacteria > Pseudomonadales > Endozoicomonadaceae > Sansalvadorimonas. The sequence continues at coordinate 14,719 of CBDCRZ010000092.1, read as the reverse complement.
CGGTGGGATCTTGCTGGAAACCCTTGAGATTGACGGTCAGCTTGCAGCCGTCTTCCGGATCTGTGTATTCGTAGGGAGGGATGTCAGGACGTTCAGGTTCGGGGCCCGGTACTTCGCAGGTGGGGTCACCATTCCACACTTGCTTGAGCGAATAAGTAACGCCTCCGCAAGTCCCGCCTCCGTATAGACCCGTAGTTCCTGTTTCTCCGCCTTCCTTTACCCAAAAAATTGTGTAACCGTCTCTTGACCCGCCAGTGCCGCATATTTCATTCCCGTCAAACCTAACCTCGGTAATTCTTTTTATATCCGGCGTCGAACCACCTTTGAAGACACCATCTTGTAACTCTTGGATGATAAAAGTGGAAGCCCCTTCGTAGCAAAGTTCACCAGGCCATGGGGGTTGTGGTGTTCCTTGATTGGGATCCCAGGTGCATCCCAGGTTTGAGGCCATCAGCGCCAATGACCCAGCTGCAAGGGGGACTATCCCTGTTCCTCCGGCTGCTAGGCCCACTGCACCATATCCAATTAGTGCAGCCCCTCCCGTTTGCAATGCCTGGCATGTAGCAGCACCAGCAGCATTGTCTAATTTCTGTCCAAAGGCTGTCATGGCTGTCTATGGGCGTATAGCCCATTAAAGGAGGCCTGAAAGGCCTCTACCTGGGAGCGTGCCCAGCGCGCTCCAATAGGGAGATCCTGAACTTATCCCTAAGGGATAAGAACAGGCCTCTCGGTAAGTATGGGAGTCGTGGGCTGCTTGGGCGCCCCTCGCATCCCTTTGGGGGGAGTGCTCGACCCAAGCAGTCTACACCCCCACGTCAAGCGGCCTTTTTCATACGACCGTTTAACCAGGCAGATCTTCCTCCTTCGATTCCTCCCACCTCTTCAGTAGAAGGACGAGAAGCCGCCCTTGTGACGCGATCGACTCCTCCATAGCCTGGGACACGGGATCTAAGCCAAGCGACATAGGCGTCAGTTGCGCGGTATACGTCGCCATGTTCTCCAGGCGTAATTGTGCACGTCTCCAAAGGGGCCCGTCCGTTGGCAAGGACTTCTTCGGTAGGGAAGGCCAGCCGCTCAAGTCGTTCCTCAAGGTTCCTTATCCCATGGATGGGCATCGGGGTGCCAGGAGGGGGCGTATGCGGCCCTGATACGCGCTTGCAGTCTTTGGGCGCGAATCCATCTCCGATAGGCCTTGATGTCGCGGCGCCTTTGTTGGATGCGGCGGTAAAAGTTCCACCTGGGCGTGATTTGCGGGAGGTCAATCATTTGCCTCCACCTGAGCTTTACGGATCCAGCAAGGAGGAAGGAGCTCTCCGTCACACCCGACGGTGTAACCCGCTTCAATCAGCAAATTGATCGCTTCAGCGACCTCATAAACGCGGTCAACCCGTGTCCAGTTCTCACATGAGACGCAAGGAGTCTCTGCTGTAGACACAGGTACGCAAGGAAGTGAGACTCCCTTGAATACAAGAGATTGCATAAACTTCGGTTGGAAGGGACGCGTCCTGACGGGAATCAGGGCGTGTCCAGACGGTACCGCGTATCTGTGTCAGTCTCAGCCGTTTTTTACACAAAAGGTAGGAAAGCACCATCCGATAAATACCGTGCAGCTACTTTTTGAGCCGGTGCGGTCACGTATTGGCCGAGTTTCCATTGGTCGTTAGTGCTTGAAAGAGTTATGTCGCCACCCGTAACCGACTGAACAATCCCATCTCCAGACTTGGGAGCTGCCGTGATAACGTCTCCCACCGTAAAATCAGCTCCAGCGATGCTCAGATACTTATTCCCGACAGAAACTTCAATAACTTCAGGTGCAACAGACGTCAGCAAGACCCAACCACCACCATTTATGCGACAGCTTCCAAAGTAAACAGAAGCGTCGGACAGACCACCGCTAACTTGCCAAATAAACCTGAATTCAGTGCTACTGGGAGAGAGAGTGAAAGATGGATTGGAATCCTGGCCAGGACTCAAGTCGACTTGCGAAAATCTTTCCCAAACTCCTGACCTCTTCTCTTCCCCATAAAGCGAAACTGTTTGCGGGCCCTCATTGATCAACTGCATTACCACTGAAGCGCCTTGCAAAGTCTCGAACGACCATGTCTGAGAACCGCTAACTGGCGTGGTGAAACGAAAAGGACTAACGTCCATAGCTTGATTAAAAGCTTCAGCGACATCGTTGGCGCCACTTTCAACCAATAAGGCCTTTACGTTGCCATTAACAATGGTAGGACCAACAATATCTCCAACTTGGAAATCAGAAAGTCCGTCAGACGAGGAAAAGAAGTAAGAAGGTTTAGCAACGCGAAAAACAGGGGGCGAAGTCGGTGTGTAGGTGTACCGATTTCCGCTGGTATCAGACAAAAAGACTGATTGACCTTGCACCAAAGTGGGCAGATCATCGACAGAGATGACGCCATCTGAATATGCAGTGATCGGACCGAATGTTCCAGGAGGAAGAGGCACAGGAATACCAACCCAAGCAAGGGCTCCGTTCTCCCAACCAAGAATCGCGCCTTCGTACGGATCAGGAGGAAGTTCTCCAACTCCCGGTGGACCCGGAGGGCCTTCAGCACCTGGGGAGCCTGGCTGACCCGTTAATCCCTGTGCAATTAATTGCCCGAATTCATTGACCTCTACCGGGAGAGATTCCCCTTCGGCTGTCGTTCCATAGAGGATTGCCATCTAAATCAGGGGAAAGTGATACGGGTCAAAGGAAGGCCGGTGCCATCGACGGCATTGACAAAGCTATTGCTTACGACGCTGACTCCGGAGGTGACCTGAACTCCCGTCTGAGCTTCGAAAGTGAGAGACCATGGATTTCCTTTTTTAATCCAAGAGAGATTGAATGATCGTGGCTCGAAAGTGAGCACCCCAGACCGCTCCACTGGTTGCAGTCCAATTCCGAGTCGTTGAACGGCACCTTGGGGTTCAGCGAATGCTTTTGTTGTTCCAAGTTCATAACCGAAAGCAGATCGCCAACCCAGAATTCCATAACTCCATGGCCAAGGGCCAGTCGCTTGATTTTGCGTGATACGCACCCAAATAGTGTCGTCTTCCTCTTCCAAAGAAACACTCCCAATAACCACTTGCGTGTCATCAGGAGTGAAAACATGAGTTCCAACGAGGGAAAAACTCATTAGCCGCCTTCTACGACCGTGATGTCATAACTGGCGCTAGGGCTGAAAAGCCGAAGAGTCATCTTTGCATCGCTCAGGATGAAGGCGTGCAAATCGTTGAAAGGTCCAGTGAACGTGAAGGAACGCTTCTCCACTCCGTCATCAAGGATGAATGGAGAGCCGGGTGTGGCATTTCCATTACGGCGGCCTGGGTCGTAAAGGAACTCACGGGTGGTAGAAGAGACATTAGAAGGAGTGGGATCACCTGGATACCGGCGACGTGTAAAGGCCCTTACCTCCGCAGTTTTTTCCACCACGCCGCCCTCGGAAGCGGGAGCGAGAGGAGTTGAGAGGAAGTAATTGATGTTGGCAGTCTCGGCGTAGATGCCGTTTCCGTTTGCGTCGTAAACGTGCTTCTGAATAGTCATTAGGTTCCTTTTTTGAATGGACCGTACTTGGTGCCGCGTTCGCTACGGAATACGACGGTTTTGGTTGAATTAGCAGCAAGGAAAACGCCAAGAGCAGACAAAGCGCCGGTAACTCGGCCTGTCCAGTTGCCTTCCGAGCCTTCCCAAGAAAAGAGAACAGCTTCACCAGCGGCAGCGTTGCTTGCCTGACTAGTGGGCCATTGAATGTTTTCGTACGTGTAACTTTCAACTTGAGTAGAAGGTTTACCGATAACTCGGACACGAGGGTGAGTTTTCACGCCAACTTGAACAGTGTCAGGAACTGGGTTCAAGATTTCGGCGTCTGCGCCAAATAAAGATTCAAGGGTTCCAATGCTCATGGATAAAGATCCACCCGCATAGTTGACCGTCAAACTTCTGGCTTTTGGATCGTCAGCCATTAAAAGGATGCAAGTACATTTAATTTTGGGGTGTTTTTCCTACTTGTGTCAAACCCCGACCTATTAGGTCGGATCAAGTCGTACCAACACGAGGTCTGTTGTCTGAACCATCACGAGCAGTGATCCAGTAATAACCACCCGCTTTGTTTACTTTCATCGTGCCGGACACTCCGAGTCGGGTACTAGAACTGCCGCTAATTTCCCATCGACCAACTTTATCCGCATCAATAAGCGCCTCTCCAGCAGCGTGGCGTATGACCCGCTTCCCCTCGTCTGCTGAAGAAGCCCAGACTGTAATAGTCCCCCAACGAGCTCCGCGGTGTTTGACGATGACTGAGCCAGCACTGAATTCGAAGCCCTTCCAGTAGTCGATAAGGGCATCGAGTCCGAGGCCAGAGAGTGACCGATAACGAAGGCGCTTGCGCAGACGAGACTTCCCGTAAGGAGAAGTTTTCTCCGATATGAACCCGATAGTGCGAAATTCGCCTTCAAGCTTGACAGGAATTGGATCACAGGTTGGTTGTTTGAAATCTTTCTGACCTTGGAGTATGGGGATTAATGCTTCAATTCTGGTTGCAATGCCAATAGGTGTGGGCAACTCTGGGATTTGGACTTCAACTTCTAAACGGTTTCCGTCTCCATCCACCTCACAAGGGGCCAGCAGTTTGTAATTAGCTCCCCCCAAAGGAGTGGCATAGAGATCTGACAAAGCGTCATATAAAAGGTTGGAGATCAGGGAACCAGCCAGGTCATTAATGAAGTCTTGCCAAGGGCTAAGACCACCGCCGGGGTTGTCCCAATCAGGGTTCCATGGCCTGTATTGCGGAGGTTGGCCGCCACCGGGAGGGCCACCGGTATAGATGACAGGAGAAAAGTTGCAGCCACCGATCACTCCACCATCGGCCCGGTTTTCAACCCCTGGTTCGATCTTGAACACGGGGTTTATCCCACCGGTGGGATCTTGCTGGAAACCCTTGAGATTGACGGTCAGCTTGCAGCCGTCTTCCGGATCTGTGTATTCGTAGGGAGGGATGTCAGGACGTTCAGGTTCGGGGCCCGGTACTTCGCAGGTGGGGTCACCATTCCACACTTGCTTGAGCGAATAAGTAACGCCTCCGCAAGTCCCGCCTCCGTATAGACCCGTAGTTCCTGTTTCTCCGCCTTCCTTTACCCAAAAAATTGTGTAACCGTCTCTTGACCCGCCAGTGCCGCATATTTCATTCCCGTCAAACCTAACCTCGGTAATTCTTTTTATATCCGGCGTCGAACCACCTTTGAAGACACCATCTTGTAACTCTTGGATGATAAAAGTGGAAGCCCCTTCGTAGCAAAGTTCACCAGGCCATGGGGGTTGTGGTGTTCCTTGATTGGGATCCCAGGTGCATCCCAGGTTTGAGGCCATCAGCGCCAATGACCCAGCTGCAAGGGGGACTATCCCTGTTCCTCCGGCTGCTAGGCCCACTGCACCATATCCAATTAGTGCAGCCCCTCCCGTTTGCAATGCCTGGCATGTAGCAGCACCAGCAGCATTGTCTAATTTCTGTCCAAAGGCTGTCATGGCTGTCTATGGGCGTATAGCCCATTAAAGGAGGCCTGAAAGGCCTCTACCTGGGAGCGTGCCCAGCGCGCTCCAATAGGGAGATCCTGAACTTATCCCTAAGGGATAAGAACAGGCCTCTCGGTAAGTATGGGAGTCGTGGGCTGCTTGGGCGCCCCTCGCATCCCTTTGGGGGGAGTGCTCGACCCAAGCAGTCTACACCCCCACGTCAAGCGGCCTTTTTCATACGACCGTTTAACCAGGCAGATCTTCCTCCTTCGATTCCTCCCACCTCTTCAGTAGAAGGACGAGAAGCCGCCCTTGTGACGCGATCGACTCCTCCATAGCCTGGGACACGGGATCTAAGCCAAGCGACATAGGCGTCAGTTGCGCGGTATACGTCGCCATGTTCTCCAGGCGTAATTGTGCACGTCTCCAAAGGGGCCCGTCCGTTGGCAAGGACTTCTTCGGTAGGGAAGGCCAGCCGCTCAAGTCGTTCCTCAAGGTTCCTTATCCCATGGATGGGCATCGGGGTGCCAGGAGGGGGCGTATGCGGCCCTGATACGCGCTTGCAGTCTTTGGGCGCGAATCCATCTCCGATAGGCCTTGATGTCGCGGCGCCTTTGTTGGATGCGGCGGTAAAAGTTCCACCTGGGCGTGATTTGCGGGAGGTCAATCATTTGCCTCCACCTGAGCTTTACGGATCCAGCAAGGAGGAAGGAGCTCTCCGTCACACCCGACGGTGTAACCCGCTTCAATCAGCAAATTGATCGCTTCAGCGACCTCATAAACGCGGTCAACCCGTGTCCAGTTCTCACATGAGACGCAAGGAGTCTCTGCTGTAGACACAGGTACGCAAGGAAGTGAGACTCCCTTGAATACAAGAGATTGCATAAACTTCGGTTGGAAGGGACGCGTCCTGACGGGAATCAGGGCGTGTCCAGACGGTACCGCGTATCTGTGTCAGTCTCAGCCGTTTTTTACACAAAAGGTAGGAAAGCACCATCCGATAAATACCGTGCAGCTACTTTTTGAGCCGGTGCGGTCACGTATTGGCCGAGTTTCCATTGGTCGTTAGTGCTTGAAAGAGTTATGTCGCCACCCGTAACCGACTGAACAATCCCATCTCCAGACTTGGGAGCTGCCGTGATAACGTCTCCCACCGTAAAATCAGCTCCAGCGATGCTCAGATACTTATTCCCGACAGAAACTTCAATAACTTCAGGTGCAACAGACGTCAGCAAGACCCAACCACCACCATTTATGCGACAGCTTCCAAAGTAAACAGAAGCGTCGGACAGACCACCGCTAACTTGCCAAATAAACCTGAATTCAGTGCTACTGGGAGAGAGAGTGAAAGATGGATTGGAATCCTGGCCAGGACTCAAGTCGACTTGCGAAAATCTTTCCCAAACTCCTGACCTCTTCTCTTCCCCATAAAGCGAAACTGTTTGCGGGCCCTCATTGATCAACTGCATTACCACTGAAGCGCCTTGCAAAGTCTCGAACGACCATGTCTGAGAACCGCTAACTGGCGTGGTGAAACGAAAAGGACTAACGTCCATAGCTTGATTAAAAGCTTCAGCGACATCGTTGGCGCCACTTTCAACCAATAAGGCCTTTACGTTGCCATTAACAATGGTAGGACCAACAATATCTCCAACTTGGAAATCAGAAAGTCCGTCAGACGAGGAAAAGAAGTAAGAAGGTTTAGCAACGCGAAAAACAGGGGGCGAAGTCGGTGTGTAGGTGTACCGATTTCCGCTGGTATCAGACAAAAAGACTGATTGACCTTGCACCAAAGTGGGCAGATCATCGACAGAGATGACGCCATCTGAATATGCAGTGATCGGACCGAATGTTCCAGGAGGAAGAGGCACAGGAATACCAACCCAAGCAAGGGCTCCGTTCTCCCAACCAAGAATCGCGCCTTCGTACGGATCAGGAGGAAGTTCTCCAACTCCCGGTGGACCCGGAGGGCCTTCAGCACCTGGGGAGCCTGGCTGACCCGTTAATCCCTGTGCAATTAATTGCCCGAATTCATTGACCTCTACCGGGAGAGATTCCCCTTCGGCTGTCGTTCCATAGAGGATTGCCATCTAAATCAGGGGAAAGTGATACGGGTCAAAGGAAGGCCGGTGCCATCGACGGCATTGACAAAGCTATTGCTTACGACGCTGACTCCGGAGGTGACCTGAACTCCCGTCTGAGCTTCGAAAGTGAGAGACCATGGATTTCCTTTTTTAATCCAAGAGAGATTGAATGATCGTGGCTCGAAAGTGAGCACCCCAGACCGCTCCACTGGTTGCAGTCCAATTCCGAGTCGTTGAACGGCACCTTGGGGTTCAGCGAATGCTTTTGTTGTTCCAAGTTCATAACCGAAAGCAGATCGCCAACCCAGAATTCCATAACTCCATGGCCAAGGGCCAGTCGCTTGATTTTGCGTGATACGCACCCAAATAGTGTCGTCTTCCTCTTCCAAAGAAACACTCCCAATAACCACTTGCGTGTCATCAGGAGTGAAAACATGAGTTCCAACGAGGGAAAAACTCATTAGCCGCCTTCTACGACCGTGATGTCATAACTGGCGCTAGGGCTGAAAAGCCGAAGAGTCATCTTTGCATCGCTCAGGATGAAGGCGTGCAAATCGTTGAAAGGTCCAGTGAACGTGAAGGAACGCTTCTCCACTCCGTCATCAAGGATGAATGGAGAGCCGGGTGTGGCATTTCCATTACGGCGGCCTGGGTCGTAAAGGAACTCACGGGTGGTAGAAGAGACATTAGAAGGAGTGGGATCACCTGGATACCGGCGACGTGTAAAGGCCCTTACCTCCGCAGTTTTTTCCACCACGCCGCCCTCGGAAGCGGGAGCGAGAGGAGTTGAGAGGAAGTAATTGATGTTGGCAGTCTCGGCGTAGATGCCGTTTCCGTTTGCGTCGTAAACGTGCTTCTGAATAGTCATTAGGTTCCTTTTTTGAATGGACCGTACTTGGTGCCGCGTTCGCTACGGAATACGACGGTTTTGGTTGAATTAGCAGCAAGGAAAACGCCAAGAGCAGACAAAGCGCCGGTAACTCGGCCTGTCCAGTTGCCTTCCGAGCCTTCCCAAGAAAAGAGAACAGCTTCACCAGCGGCAGCGTTGCTTGCCTGACTAGTGGGCCATTGAATGTTTTCGTACGTGTAACTTTCAACTTGAGTAGAAGGTTTACCGATAACTCGGACACGAGGGTGAGTTTTCACGCCAACTTGAACAGTGTCAGGAACTGGGTTCAAGATTTCGGCGTCTGCGCCAAATAAAGATTCAAGGGTTCCAATGCTCATGGATAAAGATCCACCCGCATAGTTGACCGTCAAACTTCTGGCTTTTGGATCGTCAGCCATTAAAAGGATGCAAGTACATTTAATTTTGGGGTGTTTTTCCTACTTGTGTCAAACCCCGACCTATTAGGTCGGATCAAGTCGTACCAACACGAGGTCTGTTGTCTGAACCATCACGAGCAGTGATCCAGTAATAACCACCCGCTTTGTTTACTTTCATCGTGCCGGACACTCCGAGTCGGGTACTAGAACTGCCGCTAATTTCCCATCGACCAACTTTATCCGCATCAATAAGCGCCTCTCCAGCAGCGTGGCGTATGACCCGCTTCCCCTCGTCTGCTGAAGAAGCCCAGACTGTAATAGTCCCCCAACGAGCTCCGCGGTGTTTGACGATGACTGAGCCAGCACTGAATTCGAAGCCCTTCCAGTAGTCGATAAGGGCATCGAGTCCGAGGCCAGAGAGTGACCGATAACGAAGGCGCTTGCGCAGACGAGACTTCCCGTAAGGAGAAGTTTTCTCCGATATGAACCCGATAGTGCGAAATTCGCCTTCAAGCTTGACAGGAATTGGATCACAGGTTGGTTGTTTGAAATCTTTCTGACCTTGGAGTATGGGGATTAATGCTTCAATTCTGGTTGCAATGCCAATAGGTGTGGGCAACTCTGGGATTTGGACTTCAACTTCTAAACGGTTTCCGTCTCCATCCACCTCACAAGGGGCCAGCAGTTTGTAATTAGCTCCCCCCAAAGGAGTGGCATAGAGATCTGACAAAGCGTCATATAAAAGGTTGGAGATCAGGGAACCAGCCAGGTCATTAATGAAGTCTTGCCAAGGGCTAAGACCACCGCCGGGGTTGTCCCAATCAGGGTTCCATGGCCTGTATTGCGGAGGTTGGCCGCCACCGGGAGGGCCACCGGTATAGATGACAGGAGAAAAGTTGCAGCCACCGATCACTCCACCATCGGCCCGGTTTTCAACCCCTGGTTCGATCTTGAACACGGGGTTTATCCCACCGGTGGGATCTTGCTGGAAACCCTTGAGATTGACGGTCAGCTTGCAGCCGTCTTCCGGATCTGTGTATTCGTAGGGAGGGATGTCAGGACGTTCAGGTTCGGGGCCCGGTACTTCGCAGGTGGGGTCACCATTCCACACTTGCTTGAGCGAATAAGTAACGCCTCCGCAAGTCCCGCCTCCGTATAGACCCGTAGTTCCTGTTTCTCCGCCTTCCTTTACCCAAAAAATTGTGTAACCGTCTCTTGACCCGCCAGTGCCGCATATTTCATTCCCGTCAAACCTAACCTCGGTAATTCTTTTTATATCCGGCGTCGAACCACCTTTGAAGACACCATCTTGTAACTCTTGGATGATAAAAGTGGAAGCCCCTTCGTAGCAAAGTTCACCAGGCCATGGGGGTTGTGGTGTTCCTTGATTGGGATCCCAGGTGCATCCCAGGTTTGAGGCCATCAGCGCCAATGACCCAGCTGCAAGGGGGACTATCCCTGTTCCTCCGGCTGCTAGGCCCACTGCACCATATCCAATTAGTGCAGCCCCTCCCGTTTGCAATGCCTGGCATGTAGCAGCACCAGCAGCATTGTCTAATTTCTGTCCAAAGGCTGTCATGGCTGTCTATGGGCGTATAGCCCATTAAAGGAGGCCTGAAAGGCCTCTACCTGGGAGCGTGCCCAGCGCGCTCCAATAGGGAGATCCTGAACTTATCCCTAAGGGATAAGAACAGGCCTCTCGGTAAGTATGGGAGTCGTGGGCTGCTTGGGCGCCCCTCGCATCCCTTTGGGGGGAGTGCTCGACCCAAGCAGTCTACACCCCCACGTCAAGCGGCCTTTTTCATACGACCGTTTAACCAGGCAGATCTTCCTCCTTCGATTCCTCCCACCTCTTCAGTAGAAGGACGAGAAGCCGCCCTTGTGACGCGATCGACTCCTCCATAGCCTGGGACACGGGATCTAAGCCAAGCGACATAGGCGTCAGTTGCGCGGTATACGTCGCCATGTTCTCCAGGCGTAATTGTGCACGTCTCCAAAGGGGCCCGTCCGTTGGCAAGGACTTCTTCGGTAGGGAAGGCCAGCCGCTCAAGTCGTTCCTCAAGGTTCCTTATCCCATGGATGGGCATCGGGGTGCCAGGAGGGGGCGTATGCGGCCCTGATACGCGCTTGCAGTCTTTGGGCGCGAATCCATCTCCGATAGGCCTTGATGTCGCGGCGCCTTTGTTGGATGCGGCGGTAAAAGTTCCACCTGGGCGTGATTTGCGGGAGGTCAATCATTTGCCTCCACCTGAGCTTTACGGATCCAGCAAGGAGGAAGGAGCTCTCCGTCACACCCGACGGTGTAACCCGCTTCAATCAGCAAATTGATCGCTTCAGCGACCTCATAAACGCGGTCAACCCGTGTCCAGTTCTCACATGAGACGCAAGGAGTCTCTGCTGTAGACACAGGTACGCAAGGAAGTGAGACTCCCTTGAATACAAGAGATTGCATAAACTTCGGTTGGAAGGGACGCGTCCTGACGGGAATCAGGGCGTGTCCAGACGGTACCGCGTATCTGTGTCAGTCTCAGCCGTTTTTTACACAAAAGGTAGGAAAGCACCATCCGATAAATACCGTGCAGCTACTTTTTGAGCCGGTGCGGTCACGTATTGGCCGAGTTTCCATTGGTCGTTAGTGCTTGAAAGAGTTATGTCGCCACCCGTAACCGACTGAACAATCCCATCTCCAGACTTGGGAGCTGCCGTGATAACGTCTCCCACCGTAAAATCAGCTCCAGCGATGCTCAGATACTTATTCCCGACAGAAACTTCAATAACTTCAGGTGCAACAGACGTCAGCAAGACCCAACCACCACCATTTATGCGACAGCTTCCAAAGTAAACAGAAGCGTCGGACAGACCACCGCTAACTTGCCAAATAAACCTGAATTCAGTGCTACTGGGAGAGAGAGTGAAAGATGGATTGGAATCCTGGCCAGGACTCAAGTCGACTTGCGAAAATCTTTCCCAAACTCCTGACCTCTTCTCTTCCCCATAAAGCGAAACTGTTTGCGGGCCCTCATTGATCAACTGCATTACCACTGAAGCGCCTTGCAAAGTCTCGAACGACCATGTCTGAGAACCGCTAACTGGCGTGGTGAACGAAAAGGACTAACGTCCATAGCTTGATTAAAAGCTTCAGCGACATCGTTGGCGCCACCTTTCAACCAATAAGGCCTTTACGTTGCCATTAACAATGGTAGGACCAACAATATCTCCAACTTGGAAATCAGAAAGTCCGTCAGACGAGGAAAAGAAGTAAGAAGGTTTAGCAACGCGAAAAACAGGGGGCGAAGTCGGTGTGTAGGTGTACCGATTTCCGCTGGTATCAGACAAAAAGACTGATTGACCTTGCACCAAAGTGGGCAGATCATCGACAGAGATGACGCCATCTGAAATATGCAGTGATCGGACCGAATGTTCCAGGAGGAAGAGGCACAGGAATACCAACCCAAGCAAGGGCTCCGTTCTCCCAACCAAGAATCGCGCCTTCGTACGGATCAGGAGGAAGTTCTCCAACTCCCGGTGGACCCGAGGGCCTTCAGCACCTGGGGAGCCTGGCTGACCCGTTAATCCCTGTGCAATAATTGCCCGGAATTCATTGACCTCTACCGGGAGAGATTCCTGCCCATGGGGAAAGTGATACGGGTCAAAGGAAGGACGGTGCCATCGACGGCATTGACAAAGCTATTGCTTACGACGCTGACTCCGGAGGTGACCTGAACTCCGTCTGAGCTTCGAAAGTTGAGAGACCATGGATTTCCTTTTTAATCCAAGAAGAGATTGAATGATCGTGGCTCGAAAGGTGAGCACCCCAGACCGCAACCTGGTTGCAGTCCAATTCCGAGTCGTTGAACGGCACCTTGGGGTTCAGCGAATGCTTTTGTTGTTCCAAGTTCATAACCGAAAGCAGATCGCCAACCCAGAATTCCATAACTCCATGGCCAAGGGCCAGTCGCTTGATTTTGCGTGATACGCACCCAAATAGTGTCGTCTTCCTCTTCCAAAGAAACACTCCCAATAACCACTTGCGTGTCATCAGGAGTGAAAACATGAGTTCCAACGAGGGAAAAACTCATTAGCCGCCTTCTACGACCGTGATGTCATAACTGGCGCTAGGGCTGAAAAGCCGAAGAGTCATCTTTGCATCGCTCAGGATGAAGGCGTGCAAATCGTTGAAAGGTCCAGTGAACGTGAAGGAACGCTTCTCCACTCCGTCATCAAGGATGAATGGAGAGCCGGGTGTGGCATTTCCATTACGGCGGCCTGGGTCGTAAAGGAACTCACGGGTGGTAGAAGAGACATTAGAAGGAGTGGGATCACCTGGATACCGGCGACGTGTAAAGGCCCTTACCTCCGCAGTTTTTTCCACCACGCCGCCCTCGGAAGCGGGAGCGAGAGGAGTTGAGAGGAAGTAATTGATGTTGGCAGTCTCGGCGTAGATGCCGTTTCCGTTTGCGTCGTAAACGTGCTTCTGAATAGTCATTAGGTTCCTTTTTTGGAATGGACCGTACTTGGTGCCGGCGTTCGCTACGGAATACGACGGTTTTGGTTGAATTAGCAGCAAGGAAAACGCCAAGAGCAGACAAAGCGCCGGTAACTCGGCCTGTCCAGTTGCCTTCCGAGCCTTCCCAAGAAAAGAGAACAGCTTCACCAGCGGCAGCGTTGCTTGCCTGACTAGTGGGCCATTGAATGTTTTCGTACGTGTAACTTTCAACTTGAGTAGAAGGTTTACCGATAACTCGGACACGAGGGTGAGTTTTCACGCCAACTTGAACAGTGTCAGGAACTGGGTTCAAGATTTCGGCGTCTGCGCCAAATAAAGATTCAAGGGTTCCAATGCTCATGGATAAAGATCCACCCGCATAGTTGACCGTCAAACTTCTGGCTTTTGGATCGTCAGCCATTAAAAGATGCAAGTACATTTAATTTTGGGGTGTTTTTCCTACTTGTGTCAAACCCCGACCTATTAGGTCGGATCAAGTCGTACCAACACGAGGTCTGTTGTCTGAACCATCACGAGCAGTGATCCAGTAATAACCACCCGCTTTGTTTACTTTCATCGTGCCGGACACTCCGAGTCGGGTACTAGAACTGCCGCTAATTTCCCATCGACCAACTTTATCCGCATCAATAAGCGCCTCTCCAGCAGCGTGGCGTATGACCCGCTTCCCCTCGTCTGCTGAAGAAGCCCAGACTGTAATAGTCCCCCAACGAGCTCCGCGGTGTTTGACGATGACTGAGCCAGCACTGAATTCGAAGCCCTTCCAGTAGTCGATAAGGGCATCGAGTCCGAGGCCAGAGAGTGACCGATAACGAAGGCGCTTGCGCAGACGAGACTTCCCGTAAGGAGAAGTTTTCCTCCGATATGAACCCGATAGTGCGAAATTCGCCTTCAAGCTTGACAGGAATTGGATCACAGGTTGGTTGTTTGAAATCTTTCTGACCTTGGAGTATGGGGATTAATGCTTCAATTCTGGTTGCAATGCCAATAGGTGTGGGCAACTCTGGGATTTGGACTTCAACTTCTAAACGGTTTCCGTCTCCATCCACCTCACAAGGGGCCAGCAGTTTGTAATTAGCTCCCCCCAAAGGAGTGGCATAGAGATCTGACAAAGCGTCATATAAAAGGTTGGAGATCAGGGAACCAGCCAGGTCATTAATGAAGTCTTGCCAAGGGCTAAGACCACCGCCGGGGTTGTCCCAATCAGGGTTCCATGGCCTGTATTGCGGAGGTTGGCCGCCACCGGGAGGGCCACCGGTATAGATGACAGGAGAAAAGTTGCAGCCACCGATCACTCCACCATCGGCCCGGTTTTCAACCCCTGGTTCGATCTTGAACACGGGGTTTATCCCA
>CBDCRZ010000091.1:0-3957 GCA_965221135.1 Sansalvadorimonas sp. | reverse complement strand
GTGGAGATGAGGGACCTCTTGGCCGATAACATTGCCCTCATAAACCAACTAACATCACTCCACGGCATCGTCTCGCTCCCATTGAGCACTGTTAATCGGACCAGGTTGAGAGAGGTTCCCTCACTAATCTCATGGCTGTATTGCTTCAATGCATACGTGGCTGTCCGAACACCTGACCGTCTCACACGCGACATGCTGGCCTACTCCCGAATTCTAATTCGTGAGGCGCTGCGCCATGGGGGCTCAGGGTGGTTGGAGTACGATCGTGTTTTTCGCCGCCAACTTGCAATCACCCCCTCTATGCCGTGGAACACACTGGAGCCTAGCTTACAAGCCGCAACAGTATTAGGGCAAAGAACCTCCTCTGGGACTTTTTGCACTATCTGCCAAGAATGTGACCACGCTGCGTATCAATGTGCACTTGCTCCACTCCAACAACAAGTACGTGGCAGTGGTGGATTTCCCGTGTCTACTCAAAACCGCCCTCCTAGACGTCCTGAGTCACTGGCTAGAATCTGTGTCAGCTGGAATAAAGGTCGCTGCACAGTATCGGGTTGCACCTACCGCCATATCTGCGCAGGCTGTCACCGCGACCATAAGGCCCGAGTCTGCCCAGATCTTCCACTCACTTCGGAGTACAAACAGGCGGCAGTTCCTCCCCAGACCCCGACTTCATCAGGAAATCCCGCTCCCCGCCAATGAGGGACCTGTACTTAATATGGACAATCAAGACTTATATATCTCACTTTCATTATGCCCCAGTACCCCTAGTGCCTCATGTAGAGTCATACTATATATTCATGCCACCATTGCGTAGTGCTGCCACTTACCTCACTTATCCTTTTTGTTCAGTTATTGATGTTCATATTTACCTGTCCACCTTGTAGTTGTACCTGGCTATTCGCCAATGCCGGTTGTCAGGCCCCTGCAGTCACTAGCTTTGAGTATACCCAATTTTTTCAGAGGTGTACCTTGATCACATAATATACTGCCAGTATTGTGCACCCTTTAGGTCATCCTGTCACACAAATACTTGCACTAATGGGTGTTGTCGACAGCCACTACCGCTATACACAGGACCTACTAGCTCTTGAATCTTGCACACCTCATATATCACCCAACTGGTGCATCCGCGGCCCTTCACCATTGAGACTCAATCTTCTCGCCCCTTACCTCTCCCGCCACCCGGACCCTCGTTTTGCCGAGTACGTGGCCCATGGATTATCCTATGGCTTCCACATCGGGTTCTCCAGAGCCCTCCCACTTAGACCTGCTACCCGCAACCACCCTTCCTCTACTGACAAGCCAATGGTCATTTCCAGTCACGTCCAGGATGAGCTACGCCTGGGCCGCTTGTCAGGGCCCATACCTCAATCACTGGTTAGTTCTGTGCATACCAGCCCCATTGGTCTTGTCCCCAAGCCCCATAGTGAAAAATATCGCCTAATAGTTGACCTTTCATTTCCTAGAAGCCACAGCGTAAACGATGGCATTTCGTCACTTAACTGCTCTCTACAATACGCTTCAGTTGATGAAGCTGTGTCTGTCATCACCCAGCTTGGACGAGGGACACACTTAATCAAGCTGGATATGTCCAATGCCTATCGTGTTGTCCCAATTCATCCGGACGATCAGCCGCTGCTAGGTATTCAATGGCAAGGATGCACATTTATTGATCGTGCACTTCCCTTTGGCCTACGCTCCTCACCTAAAATCTTCAATGCTATCGCCGATTTCTTAACTTGGGTTCTATACTGTGAGGGTGTCACGCATTTCTTAACTTGGGTTCTATACTGTGAGGGTTGGGCGTACTCGGGTTGGATACTACATCAGAGAGAACAGTGAATGGAGAAAAATCCGTCCCGGCCTGATAACTGTTGCCGCATGTGACAGATGGCCTATGAGGGATTCCAGATCCTTACGTGTACATGCTTTGCGTGTTACCCAATGCCGAAGCAGGGTTTGCAGCCGAGAGATTTTTTCAGCTGGAAGGCTTAGTTGGAATTGAACCGTGTCTATTTGGATCCCCAAAAAGGATAACACAGTTGCTGGCCCCTCGGATTTATGGTGTGCGAGAGGAGCTCCCACGTGGCTAAATATAGACTCAACCATAGCACGGGTTCTGGATGCAGTAACACAGTCTGGGGGCTCGAAGATGAGAAAGTCATCAAGGTAATGTAATACGAGCGTGACACCCTCACAGTATAGAACCCAAGTTAAGAAATCGGCGATAGCATTGAAGATTTTAGGTGAGGAGCGTAGGCCAAAGGGAAGTGCACGATCAATAAATGTGCATCCTTGCCATTGAATACCTAGCAGCGGCTGATCGTCCGGATGAATTGGGACAACACGATAGGCATTGGACATATCCAGCTTGATTAAGTGTGTCCCTCGTCCAAGCTGGGTGATGACAGACACAGCTTCATCAACTGAAGCGTATTGTAGAGAGCAGTTAAGTGACGAAATGCCATCGTTTACGCTGTGGCTTCTAGGAAATGAAAGGTCAACTATTAGGCGATATTTTTCACTATGGGGCTTGGGGACAAGACCAATGGGGCTGGTATGCACAGAACTAACCAGTGATTGAGGTATGGGCCCTGACAAGCGGCCCAGGCGTAGCTCATCCTGGACGTGACTGGAAATGACCATTGGCTTGTCAGTAGAGGAAGGGTGGTTGCGGGTAGCAGGTCTAAGTGGGAGGGCTCTGGAGAACCCGATGTGGAAGCCATAGGATAATCCATGGGCCACGTACTCGGCAAAACGAGGGTCCGGGTGGCGGGAGAGGTAAGGGGCGAGAAGATTGAGTCTCAATGGTGAAGGGCCGCGGATGCACCAGTTGGGTGATATATGAGGTGTGCAAGATTCAAGAGCTAGTAGGTCCTGTGTATAGCGGTAGTGGCTGTCGACAACACCCATTAGTGCAAGTATTTGTGTGACAGGATGACCTAAAGGGTGCACAATACTGGCAGTATATTATGTGATCAAGGTACACCTCTGAAAAAATTGGGTATACTCAAAGCTAGTGACTGCAGGGGCCTGACAACCGGCATTGGCGAATAGCCAGGTACAACTACAAGGTGGACAGGTAAATATGAACATCAATAACTGAACAAAAAGGATAAGTGAGGTAAGTGGCAGCACTACGCAATGGTGGCATGAATATATAGTATGACTCTACATGAGGCACTAGGGGTACTGGGGCATAATGAAAGTGAGATATATAAGTCTTGATTGTCCATATTAAGTACAGGTCCCTCATTGGCGGGGAGCGGGATTTCCTGATGAAGTCGGGGTCTGGGGAGGAACTGCCGCCTGTTTGTACTCCGAAGTGAGTGGAAGATCTGGGCAGACTCGGGCCTTATGGTCGCGGTGACAGCCTGCGCAGATATGGCGGTAGGTGCAACCCGATACTGTGCAGCGACCTTTATTCCAGCTGACACAGATTCTAGCCAGTGACTCAGGACGTCTAGGAGGGCGGTTTTGAGTAGACACGGGAAATCCACCACTGCCACGTACTTGTTGTTGGAGTGGAGCAAGTGCACATTGATACGCAGCGTGGTCACATTCTTGGCAGATAGTGCAAAAAGTCCCAGAGGAGGTTCTTTGCCCTAATACTGTTGCGGCTTGTAAGCTAGGCTCCAGTGTGTTCCACGGCATAGAGGGGGTGATTGCAAGTTGGCGGCGAAAAACACGATCGTACTCCAACCACCCTGAGCCCCCATGGCGCAGCGCCTCACGAATTAGAATTCGGGAGTAGGCCAGCATGTCGCGTGTGAGACGGTCAGGTGTTCGGACAGCCACGTATGCATTGAAGCAATACAGCCATGAGATTAGTGAGGGAACCTCTCTCAACCTGGTCCGATTAACAGTGCTCAATGGGAGCGAGACGATGCCGTGGAGTGATGTTAGTTGGTTTATGAGGGCAATGTTATCGGCCAAGAGGTCCCTCATCTCCAC
>CBDCRZ010000090.1:0-6519 GCA_965221135.1 Sansalvadorimonas sp. | reverse complement strand
TAACTAGCATGAAGCAGAGGAGGCGCTTGCCTCCTCGCTTTTTGCTAGGTGATTGTTAAAAAACCTTTAAAATAGGACTCAGATCAAGCCTGTGGGCCTCCTACCCTCGCTCCAGTGAAAACGCTGGCGTGTAGAGATTGCCACATTCCATATAAAGCACCCGTTGAGCGTATAATTATATTCACAGCCAATGTTATGACGAATATCAATGAATATTAATGAGATATTGCGGGTGCTTACGCGCGCGCCTCCTCACTTTTCAATTTCTTGTTACGCCCCTGACTGAAGCCAACACCGTCTTTTTCTTCGCCAACTGATCACATCCAAGATCCCTCGCCTGCCCTCGCACAAGGTCCGTATGAACGCTAAATGCCGTAGCGACCTAGCTTGGTGGTCAGTTTTCGTTGAGGAGTGGAACGGTTTAGCACTCTTTCCCTCTATGCATGCCCGCGGGTACCACTGTCTTTTCGGTCGCCTCCGGATCTTGGGGCATATGACGAACGATCGGTTCAGTGGTTCTAGCTAAAGTGGCCCCCTTCTTGGTCCGCAGTTGGCATCGCAGTGAAGGAGCTCCTTCCCATTGTCATGTGTTCCGCGGTGTGGGGTAGGAGCTGGCAGGGGACAGTCGTCATCTTCCGCTGTGACAATGAGGCGGTTGTGTCCTGTCTCTCGTCAAAGACGGCTCGCGAGCCCTGTCTTGCGCACCTGCTGAGGTGTTTGTTTTTCTTTCAGGCTCGTTTTGAATTTGAATTCAAAGCCCAACATATAGCTGGCAGACGCAACAACGGGGCGGACGCGCTGTCTCGCGATAAGTTACTTGAATTCTTCTCTCTCTGCCCGCAGGCTCAGCTACAACAAACCCTGTTACCGTCGTCCCTAACGGATTTGCTGCATGTCGGACAGCTCACTGAATTGGACATCTCTGCGCTGGAAGGGCTTGTCCGAGACTATTTTGTGCAGGGTCTAGCTAAGCGCACAACATCTTCCTACTCATTAGCTCAAAGACGGTGTTGGCTTCAGTCAGGGGCGTAACTAGAAATTGAAAAGTGAGGAGGCGCGCGCGTAAGCACGCGCAATATCTCATTAATATTCATTGATATTCGTCATAACATTGGCTGTGAATATAATTATACGCTCAACGGGTGCTTTATATGGAATGTGGCAATCTCTACACGCCAGCGTTTTCACTGGAGCGAGGGTAGGAGGCCCACAGGCTTGATCTGAGTCCTATTTTAAAGGTTTTTTAACAATCACCTGGCAAAAAGCGAGGAGGCAAGCGCCTCCTCTGCCTCATGCTAGTTACGCCACTGACTTCTGTCTGGCCTACCACCTCCCGCTTTCGGAGTTGTCCACCTGTCTCTTTGCAGCCTTTCTAGCTCATCAGGGCTAAAATCCCAGTCGGTATCGGTCTGCCTCTCCGGTTTGCGACACCTTCAGATTTCCGCGGGCTGGCGGTCTCGCAAAGGTCTGACTGGCCTCGGCTACAGTAATAATAATATGTCCTGAAGGGGATTGCAAGAAGCCAGCCGGTTATGGGCAGCATGTTGCATAGTCTACTTTGGGTTCCTAAGGTCCAGGGAATTCACTGTCCCCGATGCAGCAGCGTCCCCAGCGATCTGCGTCACAGACGTCGCAACAGATTCGCACACCTCCCACTCCTTCGTGAAGATCAGACTGCGAAAAGCTAAGCTCTGGAAAGGGGTAGACATCTTTTTGGGTACGACTGGCACTCCTCTGTGCCCGGTTAAGGCCGTACCGCGCTACGTAGCAATTCGTCCTAAGACGGGCGGTGCTCTCCTAGTGCACGCTGACGGTTCCCCTCTGCTTAGAGACCAATTTGTTAGAATGGTGAAAAGTCGCTGCGCGCTGCGAACATCGACGATTCGGATTACTCTGGCCACAGTTTTTCGGATCGGTGCCGCCACTGCCGCCGCAGCCGCTGGAGTACCGGCTCACTTCATTAAAATGTTGGGAAGATGCATGGGAAAGCGAGGCTTACCAGCTCTACGTGAGGACCCCGCGTGAGTCACTGATCGCCGTCTCTCATCTTCTAGCCTCCTGACTTCGGCATTATACACTGGGTGACTCACTCGCATGGTGTGCATGGTTGTTGTGTTGTTGCTGTGTACTATGTACTCTTATGTCAGGTTCGTCTCTCCTTTGTTCATTTGTTGTGCCATTGTTTGTGGTTCTGATGGTGATTAATTTGGTCATCTAATCCCGGTATGTGTTGCACTATTAATTCTTGATAAGTCCGCCCCGGGCTCCAGACGACTGCTGGGGAGGGCTATACTTGTCCGGTCTACAGGGACACAGAGAGCGCAGTTCTCCGGGTACAAATAGTAGAATTATAATGGGTTCTAAGTACGATGGGTGACTCACCAATGTTACTACCCAACCCCACTCGCGATAGTTCAAATCGTCTGACCCGGAGAACCTCCCATGGGAACAGCTACAGTAAATTCGGCAGTGTAAGTCACGAGGTGGTTTATAGAATTTAGGATAGTCCGGTCAGTTAGAAAAGTATTGGGACCTTGGCACCTGGACGCTCCGCCCCCGGCCATTTCTCCCTTCATGGTTACTATGCCTGGGGCGTCGCTCTTGGGGCGGGGCAGAAGGTGTGTCGGCACGCCCATGCCATACCCCTCGTAGTAAGCGCGGGGTATGGGGCCTAGGATCTCACTCCGGGTCCCGAGTCGTACGAGGTAAGTTCTGATAAGAGGTAAGCGGTTAATTGTCACTTAGAGCGTAGCTTTAAGTAAGGTTAGCCGCACCTCATAACGGGGGCTAAGCAGTGACGCATGCGCAGAAGAGGCCAACGAGCACACCGGCTGTCAAGCTAGCAATATCGACCAAACTGCTTCTCCAGCGTTTCTTGGTCGATTTTTTAGTTTTATTATCGGTATTAGTTTTCTTTGGCACGAGGTACAAAAGCAATGTGATATGCACACTGTCTCCAGACCTGAACGCCCGCTCTGAGCACTTCTTGGAGTACTA
Organism: Sansalvadorimonas sp.; assembly: GCA_965221135.1. GTDB lineage: Bacteria > Pseudomonadota > Gammaproteobacteria > Pseudomonadales > Endozoicomonadaceae > Sansalvadorimonas. The sequence continues at coordinate 3,522 of CBDCRZ010000090.1, read as the reverse complement.
GTGCCGTCCCCGAAATCGCCCTGCTCCGAGAGAAAGTCATATCGGACTTGTCAAACTCACAGTGATGCCTCCTTCGCTTCTAACAACAGTGTCGCTTGATGGTTCAGAGGAGGAGGGGAGGTTGCTAGGTGTGGATAAGCTGGAATGAGTGTAGAAAAATCGAGAGGCTCCGCCCCCGTACTCCTCTAACTGAGTACGTGTGTCAGAAGCAGACGTCCTTGGGGCGGTGCCAAGAAGCTAACAGTGACGCGGGACACATCGAGCAGGTCCGTCTTCTTCTGAGTAGGTCTAGGAGCTCTGACATAGACACAGCTGCTTGTTTTCACCTCGTGGCATGATAGAAAACTAATAAAATAAAATAATAAAAATAAAAAATCGACCGGAGAAACGCTGGAGAAGCAGTTTGGTCGATATAGCTAGCTTGCTAGCACAGCCGGTGTGCTCGTTGGCCTCTTCTGCGCATGCGTCACTGCTTAGCCCCCGCCCACATATGAGGTGCGGCTAACCTTACTTAAAGCTACGCTCTAAGTGACAATTAACCGCTTACCTCTTATCAGAACTTACCTCGTACGACTCGGGACCCGGAGTGAGATCCTAGGCCCCATACCCCGCGCTTACTACGAGGGGTATGGCATGGGCGTGCCGACACACCTTCTGCCCCGCCCCAAGAGCGACGCCCCAGGCATAGTAACCATGAAGGGAGAAATGGCCGGGGGCGGAGCGTCCAGGTGCCAAGGTCCCAATACTTTTCTAACTGACCGGACTATCCTAAATTCTATAAACCACCTCGTGACTTACACTGCCGAATTTACTGTAGCTGTTCCCATGGGAGGTTCTCCGGGTCAGACGATTTGAACTATCGCGAGTGGGGTTGGGTAGTAACATTGGTGAGTCACCCATCGTACTTAGAACCCATTATAATTCTACTATTTGTACCCGGAGAACTGCGCTCTCTGTGTCCCTGTAGACCGGACAAGTATAGCCCTCCCCAGCAGTCGTCTGGAGCCCGGGGCGGACTTATCAAGAATTAATAGTGCAACACATACCGGGATTAGATGACCAAATTAATCACCATCAGAACCACAAACAATGGCACAACAAATGAACAAAGGAGAGACGACCCTGACATAAGAGTACATAGTACACAGCAACAACACAACAACCATGCACACCATGCGAGTGAGTCACCCAGTGTATAATGCCGAAGTCAGGAGGCTAGAAGATGAGAGACGGCGATCAGTGACTCACGCGGGGTCCTCACGTAGAGCTGGTAAGCCTCGCTTTCCCATGCATCTTCCCAACATTTTAATGAAGTGAGCCGGTACTCCAGCGGCTGCGGCGGCAGTGGCGGCACCGATCCGAAAAACTGTGGCCAGAGTAATCCGAATAGTCGATGTTCGCAGCGCGCAGCGACTTTTCACCATTCTAACAAATTGGTCTCTAAGCAGAGGGGAACCGTCAGCGTGCACTAGGAGAGCACCGCCCGTCTTAGGACGAATTGCTACGTAGCGCGGTACGGCCTTAACCGGGCACAGAGGAGTGCCAGTCGTACCCAAAAAGATGTCTACCCCTTTCCCGAGCTTAGCTTTTCGCAGTCTGATCTTCACGAAGGAGTGGGAGGTGTGCGAATCTGTTGCGACGTCTGTGACGCAGATCGCTGGGGACGCTGCTGCATCGGGGACAGTGAATTCCCTGGACCTTAGGAACCCAAAGTAGACTATGCAACATGCTGCCCATAACCGGCTGGCTTCTTGCAATCCCCTTCAGGACATATTATTATTACTGTAGCCGAGGCCAGTCAGACCTTTGCGAGACCGCCAGCCCGCGGAAATCTGAAGGTGTCGCAAACCGGAGAGGCAGACCGATACCGACTGGGATTTTAGCCCTGATGAGCTAGAAAGGCTGCAAAGAGACAGGTGGACAACTCCGAAAGCGGGAGGTGGTAGGCCAGACAGAAGTCAGTGGCGTAACTAGCATGAGGCAGAGGAGGCGCTTGCCTCCTCGCTTTTTGCCAGGTGATTGTTAAAAAACCTTTAAAATAGGACTCAGATCAAGCCTGTGGGCCTCCTACCCTCGCTCCAGTGAAAACGCTGGCGTGTAGAGATTGCCACATTCCATATAAAGCACCCGTTGAGCGTATAATTATATTCACAGCCAATGTTATGACGAATATCAATGAATATTAATGAGATATTGCGCGTGCTTACGCGCGCGCCTCCTCACTTTTCAATTTCTAGTTACGCCCCTGACTGAAGCCAACACCGTCTTTGAGCTAATGAGTAGGAAGATGTTGTGCGCTTAGCTAGACCCTGCACAAAATAGTCTCGGACAAGCCCTTCCAGCGCAGAGATGTCCAATTCAGTGAGCTGTCCGACATGCAGCAAATCCGTTAGGGACGACGGTAACAGGGTTTGTTGTAGCTGAGCCTGCGGGCAGAGAGAGAAGAATTCAAGTAACTTATCGCGAGACAGCGCGTCCGCCCCGTTGTTGCGTCTGCCAGCTATATGTTGGGCTTTGAATTCAAATTCAAAACGAGCCTGAAAGAAAAACAAACACCTCAGCAGGTGCGCAAGACAGGGCTCGCGAGCCGTCTTTGACGAGAGACAGGACACAACCGCCTCATTGTCAGAGCGGAAGATGACGACTGTCCCCTGCCAGCTCCTACCCCACACCGCGGAACACATGACAATGGGAAGGAGCTCCTTCACTGCGATGCCAACTGCGGACCAAGAAGGGGGCCACTTTAGCTAGAACCACTGAACCGATCGTTCGTCATATGCCCCAAGATCCGGAGGCGACCGAAAAGACAGTGGTACCCGCGGGCATGCATAGAGGGAAAGAGTGCTAAACCGTTCCACTCCTCAACGAAAACTGACCACCAAGCTAGGTCGCTACGGCATTTAGCGTTCATACGGACCTTGTGCGAGGGCAGGCGAGGGATCTTGGATGTGATCAGTTGGCGAAGAAAAGTCTGACTTCCTGAGCCAACTCTGGCAGGGGACAGTCGTCAGGGAGGCGTAACTCGCGAGCCCTGTCTTGCGCAGAAATTGAAAAGTGAGACGCAACAACGGGGCGCGCGCTGTCTCGCGATAAGTTACAATTCTTCTCTCTCTGCCCGCAGGCTCAGCTACAACAAACCCTGTTACCGTCGTCCCTAACGGATTTGCTGCATGTCGGACAGCTCACTGAATTGGACATCTCTGCGCTGGAAGGGCTTGTCCGAGACTATTTTGTGCAGGGTCTAGCTAAGCGCACAACATCTTCCTACTCATTAGCTCAAAGACGGTGTTGGCTTCAGTCAGGGGCGTAACTAGAAATTGAAAAGTGAGGAGGCGCGCGCGTAAGCACCCGCAATATCTCATTAATATTCATTGATATTCGTCATAACATTGGCTGTGAATATAATTATACGCTCAACGGGTGCTTTATATGGAATGTGGCAATCTCTACACGCCAGCGTTTTCACTGGAGCGAGGGTAGGAGGCCCACAGGCTTGATCTGAGTCCTATTTTAAAGGTTTTT
>CBDCRZ010000089.1:0-3226 GCA_965221135.1 Sansalvadorimonas sp. | reverse complement strand
TCTCTAACCTCACTTTCTGTGCAGTGTCCCGCTCTGGTTTCCAGGTTTGGGAGCCCTTACGGCGATCCCATCTTTTTTTGAGCGCTTTTCTGTGTTTCACCCCGCACCCAATACCTATGCCGCAAGCCAGTGCGGTCGTAACAGCCACACCGCCAGCGAACCCTCCGGCAATGGCCAGGTGAGAGTTCGGGTGTGTTGTTGGGGTTGGCTGAGGCGTTGCAGCAGGCGCGCTTGTGCCTGAGGTGCTTGTGCCTGAGGTGCTTGTGCCTGAGGTGCTTGTGCCTGAGGTGCTTGTGCCTGAGGTGCTTGTGCCTGAGGTGCTTGTGCCTGAGGTGCTTGTGCCTGAGGTGCTTGTGCACGCCGTGGGCATAATAAACCTGTCGGCCACAATGCGCTCCGGGGTAAAGAAGGTCAGCTCGGCGTCTCCGCCGAATTCCGGAACCTGCACCCGCAGCGCGGTGGGCTGGCCACTGCCTGTTATGGTGGCTGTGTCCAGGGGATGTAAGTCTAACCGTATCTGTGAATAGCTACTGTTGACAGGTTGGGTACTGATGGAGAGTGCATACTGGCCGCTTGCTATACCGGAAGGCAGTTGCGCAGACCCATCCCAGCCATCCCAATCACCGGTAGCCAGTTCATAGCGTTCCAGCCGGAGGTCAGAGTCGTTCCGTCGTGCAACGTACACGTAATCCTTGTCTTTATTTACCGCAATAATGTTGTATTCAGGAAATTCTGTCATATCCAGATCAAACGTCTGCACGTTGGTAAAGCTGCCGTTAGTGAGCTGGTTGCGGGTCAGGTTGCCGGATGTTTTCTCCCACATCCAAACGCTCTCTCCGGTGCCATCCTGCTCCAGCAGGAAGGGGCGGCCGGGCAGATCGGGATAGGTTTCTATATCAACGTCTCTGTTGTTCTCCTCTGTCAGGGGGAAGCGCACCAGGGCCACACCTGTTGCTGCCGTACCATTTAAAGAGCTGCTGTTTGAAGAGCTGTTAGAGACTGAGGCGCTAGTCGATGAAGTGTTAGTGAATAAAGGAGGCAGTGCGTAAAGGCTGGTCAGGTGGGTTTCGTTTATTTTCTGGGAAACCGGCAGCCCCCGCAGCAGTGTGCGGTTCTCCTGGGTTGTCGACGCATTGAGCAGCACAAAGCCATTTACACCAAACGTCTGATCCAGAGTCAGGGTCGTGCTGTTATCTGAGTTGCTACCTGCGCCATTCCCCTCACGTTGCAGGCGGACAATGCGCACCAGCCCCTGGTTGTCGCTGCTATTTCTGAAGGGGTAGCGCTGCTCGCTGACAAGGTACACGTCGCCCTGATTTGTACTCCCAACGCCCCCACTGCCAGAGGCCAGGGTCAGCAGCTGTTCATGGGGAGAGTGGCAGCTGCCGTTCCGCGTCTCTTCCGGCGTGCACAGGGTCTCATGGATGGTGCGCCAGTCCTGGCTTTGGGTGCTGTTCAGAATCGTAAAATTACCATCAGTTTTCAGGCAGTTCGTGGCATTGGCGTAATAACCGGCCGTATCCACAAAGCCATTGACCTGGCTCTTCTCTTGAATCGCACCACAGACAGGGATCCCCCCGGCATCGCCGGAATAGAGCCATAGTTTGATTATTCCATTTCTTAACAGCCCAAAGGCGGAGCCAGCAAAGCCCGCGGGGTTGGCGGCCCCCACCTGCAGGTTGACCGCTGTTTGCCGCAGGATATTACCTTCTCCTTTGACCAATCCAAAGCCGCCGCCGGCATGAAAAGAGATCTTGCTGGCTTGGACCGAGCCCTTGATCCCTGTCTGAGTCACGCTTGTTTCATAAAAGGTGTGTCCTACCCCAAAGGCTGCATTGGCATGCATGCCAGAGGTACTTACTGTGGCATTGACTCTGGTCTGGGACAGGGAAGCTATCGTTGATCGTCCTATTCCTGCCCCTATGTCCGAACGATAGCCTGTAGATGTGGTGTTAATCTCGCTCTCTGATTGGTTCAGGGTCGCACCGGGTGAAGCAAATGCAAACCCACCGCCAGCAACACACTGTGAACAGTCGCTATGGACAGTAATACCTACCTTCGACTGGGTCAGGGCGACAGGCCGATAACTATCGGACATCCCTCCTCCTGCATGTGCTGCTATGTTAGCTGAAGTTTCGACGAAGATATGTTCTCCACTCATCGTTAGATGGCTGGCCTCGGCCATCTCGGTGCTCTCCGAGGCCACTGCTCCACTAGGGCGTCTGCCCTGAATGGAGACATTAAACAGGTTGACCTGGATATCTGCGCCATTGATATAACCAAAGAGGCTGGCTCGCCCCTTTGTGTTGAGATGCAGGTTTTCCAGCCTGTAGATGCCACTGGCATATCGGCTGGTGAAGGGATTATTAGTTGTGCTACAGGCTGGAAAGGCTGTGGGGATCTGGGAAAGATCGAGCGTGGCATTTAGTTGATAAGGCTCTGACCGCGAGCAGTTCACAAACGTGCCCGGATCCGCCTGGCGCCTGCGGCGGGGAGCTGATTGGCCAGATGCAGATTCTCTGCTGTTTCTGCTCCTCTCAGAGGAACAGTTACCGGGAGCCGATGGGTGATTGGGGTTGAACAGGCCAGTTTTTTTGTGGCGCTGTCTTGCTATCCCGGAGGTGTTTTTACCGGGGGCGTGTATTGAGGCTAAGTGGGTACCATTGCCATGTGTGCCATTGATGGGCTTGTAACCACCTTTTGCACCCACGGCGGTTCCATTACCGGTGGCATTCGAGAGGGCCACCATCGCTGCGATGGAGGTCATTGTTGCGTTCTTCGCAGTGTCGAAACCGGCGGTACTGACGCTGGAATAGATCCCGGAAGTGATTATTAAAAGACAGGTGTCGCCAATATGGCTCCATAATTTAGAGCGCTGTGGTTTATGGCTCCATGACTTTGATGTTTGTTGTGACATTGTGCCCCCCTTTCTCTTCTGTGACAGCACCTCAGTGCTGGGGGTTATTTATAAAGTAGTCAAAAAAACCGAAACCGACCGGCTACTCAGCGCCATCAATCTCCCCTGCCTCATTCAGCGCAGTGTCGGTACAACCATATCGTGGAAAGGCATTGCAATAGCCCTGCCGAGCAGGTAGATAGGCAATCAGGTACAGACTGCCAGATTGCTTTTTTTTCAGGGTATAATTGTTTTCTCTATGGCTGGCGAGGTTGTGATCGTTCGTGCAGCCCTTAGTTTATAGGGGTTTCTTTTGTCACGATGTGGTTG
>CBDCRZ010000088.1:0-17976 GCA_965221135.1 Sansalvadorimonas sp. | reverse complement strand
TTGTATGTTACAGGGGCCCCGTGAAGGCTGTTATGGTCTACGTAAGCCAAGTAGAGTCTCGCCCCAAAACAGGTGCGTCTTCTCATTCTACGACTATCTTTCTTCCCCTTGTTCAGGGGAGGGGAAAATGCTTTTTCAAAAAAAATCACTCCTCTTTCGTGTGAGCATTTTCCTAGTCGGCTGTTTGGTTTCTCTGCACGTGTCTGCAACCAGGGTCAAGGATACACCCCGTCGGTTACTTCCTGACCAAGCCCTCCCACTGACCGTGACCTCAACGGCTGGAGTCGCTATCCACACCGTTAAGAACACGCAGGTTTACCCCAAAGGCGAAACAACGTGCTCCCGGGGCGAGAGGCATGATCGTTCTCTACTCTATTGCCAGGGAGAAGAGAACGCTACACAGCTCACACTGACAGGCCCCCTTCCCCACACTCTTGAAATTAAACCGGATGCCATGACATCTATCGATAATGGGGCGACGGCGTGCCGTATTTCAACGGGAGAAGGGGGCGCCCCGTCTACTCGTTGTGGTTCCTCGCACCAAACTCTCATCCCTGGGTACCCATACTTAAATGAATGGATCCATGAGCATTACCAGGATCATGAAATCAATGATCTGCAGATGCGCGATTCAGATGATGAATCCCATGAAAGCATTCAAATCTGCGAAAAGCTTCAGGTTCAAATCATAGAAGATGAGGAGCAGGATTCACCGGACACACGCACATTGAGAGTCTCAGGGGGGAAGGGATGTCTGAAGAGACGCAGCCTGTGCCAGTCTAAAACCTTACGAATGAGCGCTGCTCGATCATACAGATGTGACAAGTGCGACTATACCACCGATCAGCTGGGGAACCTCAAACGGCACCAGCGCACCCATCTGCCCGGGGACGCGCGGCCCAAGCCCTTCTCCTGTGACCAGTGCAGCTACACCACCGATTGCCCGGGGAGCCTCAAACAGCACCAGCGCACCCATCTGCCCGGGGACGCGCGGCCCAAGCCCTTCTCCTGTGACCAGTGCAGCTACACCACCGATTGCTCGGGGAGCCTCAAACAGCACCAGCGCACCCATCTGCCCGGGGGCGCGCGGCCCAAGCCCTTCTCCTGTGACCAGTGCAGCTACACCACCGATCGTCCGGGGCACCTCAAACAGCACCAGCGCACCCATCTGCCCGGGGACGCGCGGCCCAAGCCCTTCTCCTGTGACCTGTGCAGCTACACCACCGATCACCCGGGGAACCTCAAACAGCACCAGCGCAGCCATCTGCCTGGGGACGCGCGGCCCAAGCCCTTCTCCTGTGACCAGTGCACCTACACCACCGATGCCCAGGGGAACCTCAAACAGCACCAGCGCAGCCATCTGCCTGGGGACGCGCGGCCCAAGCCCTTCTCCTGTAACCTGTGCAGCTACACCACCGATCACCTGGGGAGCCTCAAACGGCACCAGCGCATCCATCTGCCCGGGGACGCGCGGCCCAAGCCCTTCTCCTGTGACCAGTGCAGCTACACCACCGATTGCCCGAGGAGCCTCAAACAGCACCAGCGCACCCATCTGCCCGGGGACGCGCGGCTCAAGCCCTTCTCCTGTGACCAGTGCAGCTATACCACCGATCACCCGGGGCACCTCAAACAGCACCAGCACACGCATCTGCCCGGGGACGCGCGGCCCAAGCCCTTCTCCTGTGACCAGTGCAGCTACACCACCGATCACCCGAGAAGCCTCAAACAGCACCAGCGCACCCATCTGCCCGGGGAGGCGCGGCCCAAGCCGCTGTCCTGTGACCAGTGCCCCTACACCACCGATCGCCCGGGGAGCCTCAAACAGCACCAGCGCACCCATCTGCCCGGGGACGCGCGGCCCAAGCCCTTCTCCTGTGACCAGTGCACCTACACCACCGACCGCCCGGGGAGCCTCAAACAGCACCAGCGCACCCATCTGCCCGGGGACGCGCGGCCCAAGCCGCTGTCCTGTGACCTGTGCACCTATACCACCGATTACCCGGTGAGCCTCAAACAGCACCAGCGCACCCATCTGCCTTGGAACGCGCGGCCCAAGCCCTTCTCCTGTGACCTGTGCCCCTACACCACCGATCGCCCGGGGCATCTCAAACAGCACCAGCGCACCCATCTGCAGGGGGACGCGCGGCCCAAGCCCTTCTCCTGTGACCTGTGCACCTACACCACCGATCGCCCGGGGAACCTCAAACGGCACCAGCGCAAACATCTGCAGGGGGGGACGCGCGACCCAAGCCACCCTTAGTAACCATTCCCTGTAAGTACACAGACTGTATTGGTCGACAATACCTTTATCAATGCCCTAACTCTTCATTGACACTAACGCGTATGCTCTTTGTTACCTTCTCAAGCCCCGGCTGGCAATATATCCACCAATCCCTAACTGCGCGATCTCAAGCAGCTTCCGCTCAAGGGTTTCACTGATATCCGGTGAGGCCCAGCCCATCCAGCGGCAGACAATCAAAGCCGTGAATACCAACATAACAATGGGTCGCCGACTACTGGCAGTGCGGCCAGCCAACTCACGGTGCATTCTCTCCGGCCATACCTTCTTCACACAGCCACTGGTCGATATTAAAGCAGGGACAGTCCTTGTCCCCATTCAAGTGGTAATGTCCTTCTACCACCACGTTCGGCCACAGCCCCAGGCAGCCTGTGATAAGGAACTTCAACATCCGCTTCTGCAGTGTTGTGAAGTTATCGTTTGGTTTGTCTTCGTCATCCAGCCCGCCCACCAGACAAATGCCCACACTCTGATGATTGTGGCCTTTGGCATGTGCACCCCAGTCATCAACCGCCCTGCCCTGTTTCACAGAGCCATCCCGCTCAATCACCCCGTGGTAACCAATATCGATAAAGGCCCGCTCCATCAAATTCCAGCGTTTGATGGTTTCAAAGGTCACATCCTGACTGGACTTGGTGGCGGAACAGTGGACGACGATGGTATTGGTTTCCGTACGCTTTCCCATGTTCATGCCTCAATCCTTGAGTGTGTAAGCCACGACGCCAATAACAGTGGTCAGAATCAGCCAGCCAAACCGCTCAACAGAAGCCAGCACTACACCTCGGGCGCTGGCCTGCCGTTCGAGTGAACGGATACGCTTGTCGGACTCTTCCAATTTGCGATTCAAACTATCGTGGGTGGTGGTCTGGTGAACCATCCGTTCTTCAATGGTGGCCAGGCGGGTCACGGTATCGGAGAGTTTATCGAGCTTGGTGTCGATCTGATCAAGCCGCTGTTGAATCACTTCGGTCATCGTTAATTCCTCGTTCAGAAGCAACCTGGATAAACGTCAGGTTGCTCTCTTCGAGGGTGGCTTCCTTGCCGGTGTACTCTTCCCAGCGTCGTACAATGACATCGACGTATTTGGGGTCGAGTTCTGTCAGTCTTGCCTGCCGGAACCGCCAAACAGATCCAGCACAATATTCTTGCTCTTGGAGGAGTTACGAACAGCCCGTTCAACCAGCTCAAACGGCTTCATGGTGGGGTGGAGATCATTTTTGACAGGCTTGTTGAAGAACCAGACATGGCCCTGGTCTCGGGCACCACACCAGAAATGATCGGTGCCTTCTTTCCAGCCGTAGAGTATGGGTTCGTACTGACGCTGGTAATCAGCGCGACCGAGAGTGAAGGTATTTCTGGCCCAGATCAGGAAGGTGGACCACTTGCCTCCCGCATCCCGAAAGGCTCGCTGGAGGGTGTCCAACTCAGACGACATGCATACATAGATCGCACCTTTGCTGACCGTGAGCATGTTGGTCATAGCCGCCAACAGAAAGCCGTGGAACTCATTTCCCAGATTGTCGTTTTTAAGCCGGCGATCTTTTTTTGCTTTGCCGTCTTTCTCCGGGTTGGCATAGTCCACGTTGTAAGGTGGATCGGTAAACACCATATCAGCCAGCTGCCCATCCATTAGCCGATTCACATCATCGGATTCCGTAGCGCTGCCGCACAAAGGAGTGTTGAGTAGTAAGCGAACGGGGAACACCATCTTCCCCTATCTGTATGAGACCGGTATTTTCAAATCATCCGCACTGAGGTTCATTGGCAGCAGGTGCTCTACGCTGTCCTCTTTTTCCAGCTGTGCCTTCTCTATCTGAGGAAGCCGAGTCAGTACATGACGGAACCAGGCGTACGGCTCAAGACCGTTGGCTTTTGCCGTTTCCACCAGGCTATAGAGAATCGCACTGGCACGGGCACCTTTGACGGATTGCGCAAGTCGAGTAAGCAAGGGGAAATTTCATCCCCAAGCTTCTCACGGAACCGTACGTGACAGTCTCCCGTCATACGGCTCTTGATCACACATTTGATGCACGAAGTAATTCCCAGTGAGCAAAGAATTTCGGGCTGGCTTTCCGTAACCGTTCAAGTCGCCATTCAGCTTCTCTGGTTGAAATCCGATACCTATTGCTCGCCCATTTGATCAGTCGAGATTGAAATACGCTCCACAACCGGTAACTAAAGGTTCTGTACCAGAACTTTCCGTAGTAATGAATCCAGCCTCTGAGAGTGGCATTATACCGGCCAGCAATCTCTTTGATCGATGCCCTTGTCGAGCGATGAACCCGCCAGGACTTAATCGTCCTGGTGATCGTCTTCATCGCCTTCTTTGAGGCGCCCGGTGCACATTTGCGAAACAGTTCACCTTTAAAGCTTCTCAGTGTCCGCACTTGGAAGTCATACCCCAGAAATGTAAAAGACTTCTTCACATTCCATCGTGGAAAGGTATCGATGTAAGCAATATTGGTTTTGCTTTCGTTGATACTCAGCCCAACTTCCGTCATACGTTCAGTGATTGACTCTTTCAGATTAACAGCTTCCTTCATGTACGAGCAGTGGCACACCAGATCATCCGCATAACGCTCAAACTGAATGTTACGATGTGTTCGGCTCGCCCATTGATCAAACGCATAATGCAGAAAAAGGTTCGCCAGCAAGGGAGAAATAACACCGCCCTGCGGAGTCCCCCGGGTGCGCTCTTGATGTTCCTTTTCTGAATCAGATTCGACCATCGGAGCTCTCAGCCAGCGGGTGCAGCACAAAATCACCCATCCGGGCATCTGATGATATTTCAGAGCTTTTATAATCAAGTCATGAACCGGGGTTTGCCACGTCAGGCACCGCTGATTTGTCCGCTGTCACAGCCTCAGGAATAACAGTGACGGGCAGCAGGTTTGTTGTTACGTTTTGAGAAGTCGCCAGCTCCTTGAAGTAACGACGGCGATAATAGCCAAAGGATTTGATCGACAGGTTGTGTTTACGGGCGTATTCAGACTGCGCCAGATAGCCCTTGCGCCATGTTTCGATATGTCGGAATCAGAATTCACGTTTGCTGGACATGGAACCTCCGGAATTGATGGGAGGCTTGAGTATCCGGGAGTGCTGTTATTGGCGGTAGGTGGGTTTTGCCTGACGCTTACGAACCTTCGACGGTATTAAGAGAGTCCCCCGTTCAGTCACGGCCCGAAACTTCTGGCCCTCTTCCCCTCGATAACCGCAAAGCGGTGGATTACGCCGCTGCCCGTACTATGCACGAAGCCTACCGAGCCAAGATGGCGCGGCTGGATTACGAAGAGCGTGAAGGCAAGCTGGTAGGCGGGCAAAGTCTATGAAGAAGGGTTTCAAACCGGGCGACAGGTGCGGGATGCTTTATTGGGTATCCCTGATCGTATAGCGGATATTTTGGCAGCAGAGTCTGACCCGGCCCGTGTGCGCAAGCGGTTGTTTCAGGAGGTTGAAGAGGCGCTGGAGCAGCTGGTCAAATAAAAGGGATTGGCCAAATAAACAAAACCCCGCAAAGGCGGGGTTTGAGATTCTCGGAAGAGAAGGTGCGCAGTACCGAAAAGGCGTTACCTACTTTGAGTGGGATGACAAAAAGAAACGCAATGAGGCTTTGGATTGCCGTGCCTATGCCCTAACAGCTGTGCGGATTTACAGCAGCATCGCGGGTTGAATCTGGAACAGCTGACCGAGCAGAGACCCGGATTAGATATAATGGAAGAGACAGCGGCACTGATAGAACAAAAACCTCACCCCAGACGAACATCTACAAGCAGTTATCTCCGTAACGGCATAGTATAAAGAACCAAGAAACACTTATGACATTTGATCAGCCCGGTACCAGTAGGTAACCTTCTTTAACGGTCAACTTTTATTAATCAGGTATTGGTAAGTTGTGGGCCTTAAGAAAACTTAACTTATCCCAATAACCTCGTTGAAATACGATTAATCCATCAACGACATGAAAGAAACCGCAACCTCTAAGCCCAAGAGGATCTTTCCATTCCAAGATGGCCCATTCACCATCCTGAAATATATTTTCGACAATACAGACCATATCTGCGGAAGAAAATTCACGCTGAAACATGGCATGAATGTCAGTCTTTCCATACACCGGCTCGTTGGCTACCTGATGGTTAGTAGCATTGCTTGAGTAAAAAGAACTGATCCGGTCGGCATTACCATTATTGAAAGCCTGAACCCATAACTCGACAATTTCTTTGGGCTGTAACATCTGTATCTCCGATAATTACTTGTTTCACCCGAATAATAGGCGGTTAAAGCAAATATTCTAAGTCTACAAGCACTATTACTTTGACTATGTGATGTACCTCAGTAGATCCACTTCTAACGCCATCCTGAACGGACATCAGCATGATTAATACATCGCTCTCAAGCGAGCTGTGCTGCGTGATACTAGCACTGTTGAATTCGAAGGCCGCAAGGTGGAGTACAGCAGTTTTGTAGAGATGGAAAAACGCCTCACAGCCATTGAGCAAGAGCTGGCCAAAGCCAATCAACGCCCCCGGTAGTATGGGATTTACAGCGCCCCGGTCAGCTCCGAGGGCAGCCGCTGCTGGCCAATGTACTGTTGCGGATGTTTCATCTGGATAAGTTCGATGATGCCACGCTGTTACGCCAGGAAATCGCCAACCTGTTCACCGGCTTTATCACCAAACCTCATCCTGATCTGGAGAAGGTTGATCCATTAGCAGGCCGTACCCATCAGACTCAGTTTGAGAATATTCCAATGGTGGCCATGGAGCCCGGCACTATGCAGGAGCTGGCTCCCGGGGAAGAGGTCGCCTTCAATACACCGCCCGGTTCGAGCACAGGTTATCCCGATTTTATGCTCCAGCAGTTGATGGTTACGGCTGCTGGTATGGGGCTAGCTTTTGAACTGCTCTCCGGTGGTATGAAAGGCGTCAGCGACCGGGCATTACGGGTGGTGCTGAAAGAGTTCCGCCGTCGTATTCAGCAGGTTCAGCACAATCAAATTGTTTTCCAGCTCTGTCGGCCCGTGTGGAACCGCTGGCTGGATATGGCGGTGCTCTCGGGGGCTAAAATGCCGCTGGTTATGATAAGAATAAGGCCCGCTACCGGCGGGTGAAATGGATTCCCCATGGTTGGGCTTATATCCGTCCAGTCCAGGATATGCAGTCCCAAAGTCTGGTTGTGAAAAATGGCTTTAAGTCCCGATCGGAAGTGGTGTCGGAACAGGGTGATGACAGCGAACAGATTGATGATGAGATCGCTTCGGACAATCGCCGGGCTGATGAATTGAACCTGAAGTACGACAGTGATCTTCGCCCGCTACAACCACAACAAAAGTCACAATAAGAATCCCAGCAAGGAATGCGCCCCCATGAGCAAAACCAATAGGCCCTGGTTCACTATCAAGAACCAAGAGATTTAACCTATGGCAGACTACAAGAGTCGTGTGATTTTATCTTTAGGTGCGTTAATTTTTGCAGTGTAAATGTGCCACTTGATCTTGACACTGTAAGTGTTAATATTTGATGTCATGAATGAAGCTAACCAAACATATAGCCTTGATGAACTGTGCGCTCTTGTAGAGTTACAGCGACGTACCGTTCGCTACTACATTCAAGTGGGCCTGGTGGATCGCCCGGAAGGCGCAGGTCGAGGGTCACATTACACCTCCGGGCATCTTGAGCAGCTTCTGGAAATCCGGAAGTGGCAGCAGGCGGGCCTTTCTCTTGACCGCATCCGTGAATTACTTGGCAAAAACGAAGGCAGCTCTGCCTTTGTTCCCCCTACCCGGCCTCGCCAGAAGGGTTCGCTAGAAGTCTGGAGCCATTTAGTCATTGATGACGGCATTGAACTTACGCTTGAGCCAAAGCGGGCAAACCTGACACCTGAGCAAGTGAAAGAGCTGACTGCCGGTGTGATGGACCTTTACGAAAAAATCAAATCAGAGAAGTAATCAGACAATGTCCGTTTTTACCTTTTCACCCGATATTCCAGCGAATACTGCACTCGACCGCCCATCCGGGAAAATGGAACTGGCTGCCGTCGATATTCAGGCCAACGTTCGCGGGCTGTTTACTGATATCACCACAACTCAGGTCTTTGAAAACAATGAAGCCACAAACATTGAAGCGGTTTATACCTTTCCCCTGCCCCTGGATGCTGTTCTGCTTGAGCTGACTGTAGAACTTAACGGACAAACACTCAAAGGAACCGTTCAGCCAAAAGTACAGGCTGAAAGCAGTTACGAAGAGGCTATCGACGAGGGAGGTTCCGCCATTCTTCTGGAGCAGGTGGAACCAGGCCTCTATACGGTGAATGCAGGTAATCTTTTAGCCGGTGAACGTGCCACTGTCGTATTTCGCTATGGCCTGCTTCTTAACTGGCAGGATGAGACTCTGCGACTGCAACTGCCCACCACAATAGCCCCCCGTTACGGTGACCCTCTTTCTTCAGGCATGGCTCACCACCAGGTTCCGGAATACACTTTGCAGCAAGACACGACGTTCACTTTATCCGTTAACCTGTTTGGAGAACACGCCCAGGCCAATATTCTGTGTCCTTCCCATCAAGTGATTGAAGCAGAGACTGACGGCATCAGAACAGTCACTCTCGCAGGCACAAAAACTCCGATGGACCGGGATTTTATTCTTCAGCTACAAGCTCATAGTGATGCCGGGACAGAAGCATTTCAGGCCGTCGATCAGGACGGCCAGCATGTGGTACTCGCCTCTTTCCAGCCCAAGCACTGTGCACTGTCTCCCGAGCCCCGCTGTATAAAGCTGGTCGTCGACTGTTCAAGCTCCATGGCAGGGGATTCTATAGCTCAAGCCAAGGTGGCACTTCATGAGATCCTGTCGCTGTTAAAGTCTGAGGATTACTTCAATCTGACGACCTTTGGCTGCGACCACAGGCTGTTATTCGCGCGACCTGTTGCAGCCAACGAAGAAAATATTAAAAAAGCCTCTCTCTATGTAGAAAATATAGATGCCGATATGGGCGGCACGGAGATGAGTGCGGCCCTGTCAGCCACTTGTGGGTCATCATTTCCTGCCAACCTTCCTTCCGACGTTCTCCTTATAACTGACGGTGAAGTCTGGTCCCATGAGCAGGTTATTGCGAATACTCGTCACTCTCATCACAGGGTGTTTTCTGTCGGTGTGGGAAGTGCCGTCTCCGAGCCATTCGTAAGAGGCATTGCCGCAGCAACTTCAGGAGCCTGCGAGCTGGTTTCTCCAAGGGAGAATATGGCCGAACGAATTGTGCGCCACTTCAAGCGCATCGATCATGCCCGAGTTGAATCCGTCAATATTGAATGGCCCA
This sequence comes from Sansalvadorimonas sp., assembly GCA_965221135.1. Taxonomy (GTDB): domain Bacteria; phylum Pseudomonadota; class Gammaproteobacteria; order Pseudomonadales; family Endozoicomonadaceae; genus Sansalvadorimonas. The sequence goes on along the minus strand of CBDCRZ010000088.1, from coordinate 8,366 downwards.
GCAAGGCGCTGCACCAAACACCAGAACAGGTCACCTCAGTCTTCGCAGGTGACACTATCCATGTCTTTGGCTGGCTACAGGAGCCTCTGAATACCGCTGTACTTATGACTGCAGAGTTTATCGAAGCATTCCCCTTTACCCAAAAAGCCACGCTCTCAGGGCACAGCAATTCCAATGTCCAGTTTCAGGAAGATTTGGTTCGACTGGCTGCCCACCAGCGCCTGAAAACCCTTAAAACACAAGACGCTGAAGATCTGGCTGTCAGATACCAACTCCTCACGGAGCAGACTAGCTGCATATTGGTTATTGAGAGAACAGAAGATGAGAAGGCAGACAACCTCCCTGAACTGAGAAAAATCAAAAACACACTCGCGGCTGGCCATGCTGGCATCGGAAGTGTTGGAAGTTCGTTGGACTACTCAAAACTTGATCGCCCAGCCGTCTATAGAAGAATGGTTAGCTCTGTACCGGCATCAAGCCAGAATAGAAGCGGCTCGACAAATTATGTTGATACTCCTGCCTTTCTCTGCAGGCAGGTAAATAGAGCAGAGCCCTTCTATAAGAAAAAAATCAAGATGCCAACATTGAAAGATGAACTCCGTGAAATTGGTGGATTCATAAATCACCAGATTGACAACTTTAACGATGGGAAAATCTACACTTGCTCTATAGATAGCTTTGTTTCTATCGGCCTTATCTACAGCATAGAAGATGATCTTTATGATTTGGTCGAAGGGGAAACAACAGAACCAGATATAGTGATTGCCTTCCTTGTATGGCTTTCAGAATACGCTGAAAAGGATACGTTATCCCGCCATATGAAACGGCTTGTTCGGCAGGCAAGTAACGAACTGCCTCCATCGGAGGGTCTTGTTGAATCGATTGATAAACTCATTCAAGAAGCGATAAAAATGCGTTCACTGACTTACAGGGTAAAGAAAGCTTTATTACATATCGTGAAGCCATCAGGTGCAAAAGCATCCAGCTAATATGGAGCCCTCTAAAACAGGGCCGGCAATACGAACTACCGGTACAGTTCGCCTCAGTGTTTGTGCCATGTTACCGGCATAATATTTTGCCCCATGGGATAGAGGATCTGTTGCAAATTTCCAGATAAATCAAAACTCAATATTCTCCAGGCCCAATTATGCCGCCAGAGGGGGACACCATGGCAGAAAAGAAAGCCTTGAACTGCATCATAGGGAGAGTGACCGGTATCACAAACCGATGATCCTGCTCCACGATGTTGTTCAAATATTTGCTCTGGTAAAAGGTGATTTTGGGCTCATGCCCTTTGAGTTTGGCATTGTAAAAAGTGAGGGCACTGATGTTGCTGCCACTTTTGTCGATGCTCACTTTTGCCGGTTGTCCATGTTGGCGGAAAGCCTTACGGAAAAAGGCCTTGGCGGCTTTCTTGTCTCGCTTTTTAGTAAGAAGAAAATCAACACTATTTCCTTCTTTATCGACAGCGCGATACAGGTAGCAGTCACGACCTTTGATCTTGATAGTGGTTTCATCCATATGCCACGAGCTTTTCACTGCAGGTTTCTGCTTTCGATACATAGCTTCCAGTTGAGGAGCGTATGCAATCACCCAGCGGTTGATCGTTGTGTGATCGACTGTGATACCCCGCTCCGCAAAAACTGCCTTAAACATACGCAGACTGAGAGTAGCTGAGAGACCAGCGAACAGCCTGCAGGATGATATCCTGGGGGAAGTGGCGGCCAGAAAACTTCATCCGTGAAAGCTCAGAAATGGGGAAGGTTACGGGTTCTGGCTAGGATAAACCGGGTTTGCAACAGAAACTGACCAAAAAGGCGCGCCTTGCCGGATAGAGTGGAAATACTATTGGAAAAGTAGGGAGAGGTTCTGGAAAGTTAGCCTGATCGCTCATATTTAGTTTGTGATAATAACAGTGATGTTATTAACACTGACATGGTTGATCTTTGTTTTCTCGCTGGTGTCAAAGCCATTGTATGGTTATGGCGCACAAGGAGTCAGGGAGTGGACGTTAACAGGGAGCATGCTCGGGTATTACAGTTACATCATGCAAGTCCATTAGAATGTGGCAGGGCTCGCATGATAAGAAGAAAGAAGAAAATCTATGCTGTTTTGCCAGAAGAGAAATGCAAAAGGAAGCGAGGGTGTCTGGTTCGAATGCGAGGAGTGCATTCGCACGATCTCGAATCATCATGTGATAGTTTCTTCAAGTCTCTTTCTAAAAGACAAGTGGTGAAAAGCTGCCTTATATGGAGAGTGATAAAAACAACCTGTAAATATATGGTGACTACTTGTGATCTGGCTTTCGAAAATGTTGGGAGGTTGACAGCATTTACATTCTATTTGTGCCAAAAGGCGCCGCAATACAAGTACATTATCAGGCCCATATACAGGTCAATTGTTCCAATAGCCGGGCGCCCCGCTGCCTCTGTGTGTACTGCTATTTTGACGAATGTTTTATGCCATCAAATCTTGATAGTCCCTATGCCTACAGGAAATGGACGTGTTGAGTTTGTCAGTTTGTGTGGGGGGGCGGAAGATTTTCTGTTGTGGACATGTCTTGGATTTGCGACGGCTTATTTTAAATACAAGAATCCTGATTGCCGTAACATGTTTCCCTGGCTGCAATTTAGACGTTATTCGTTATCAGGTCGCTATTCTTTCTTGCATGAAATTTTACCCAATGATGTAAAGCCTGCTGGTCAGGAAAAGTCCTATTTTTAGGACTTTGTAAAACATAAAGCTGGGTTGTTGCGGCAGTCGATGCAATTTGAGCGCTGATATCAGAGATTGGGTTTTCATGAGCCTGCCTAAGCTCTTGAAGATGATCTTGAGGGTTGTGTAGTGAAGTATGGCTTTAATGATGGGTGCCAGGAAAGCATTCAGGCAAGATGTCAGCATTGCTGACATCTGCCGAACGCCGGGTCATGATATTTCAGGGACTACGAAGCTCTATGTGATTGCCACTTCAGCGTGATAACAGGCATCCAGTCGGCCATACCCAGCCGCTGTTCTTTATGAACTTCAATCTACATGGGTACCCGCTCTTTCAGAGCTTCCATATGGGAGATCACACCGACCATTTTTCTGCTGGCATTAGGGTTATCCAGCGCATCAAGGGCTGTTTCCAGCGTTTCCGGGTCCAGTGTGTCAAACCTTCTTGAAGGAACAGCGAATCAATACGGGGCTTGTGGCTGACCAGATCAAACAACACCAGCGCCAGACTATGCAGGTTTTCTCTAAACAGAAAGCTATTTTTTTCCACCCAGAGAAAGCCTGTAAAAAACAGCCGGCAGGAATCCGGGATTAAGAGTTTCCGCTTTTTGGCATTGACGAGCATACGTAGTCAGACTGGTTACGACAGCTCTGTAATCTGTGCGATCTTGAGTTTCCTTCGGATGATTCCTCCACCATTCTGCATCACACCATGGATCCTCCCTGGATTGCGCCTTTGCCATTGCTAGTGGGGTTTTTGAAAACCACCAGCCAGGATTATTCCATCTTTTTCGTGGGTTGGCTCCGTGCTCGATAAGAAGGTCAATCATGTCAGGTTGATTATTGTCGACAGCCTCATGCAGGAGCGTCTTCCCATGGTCGTTCGAATTGTCTACCATTTCTGGATGATGTTGCAGTATAACCCGAGCAGTCGCGACGTGTTTTCTGAAAACTGCAACATATAGAGGGCTCATTTTCATCCATGATATAGATACATCACAGGACGTTTGGTTAAGAAAATATTTTACAACCTCATGCTTTCCATACCAGGATGCCACAATAAGAGGAGTCATTTTTTCAGATTGGTAGGCGTTTTTCCATGGAAACAAGGCTCTTGCACCTATTTTCTTGTTTATATCAAAATAAGGAAACATATTTATATACGCATGAATCACATCAGGGTGTCCATGTTCACAGGCGCGAAGCAAAGGCTCTGGATAGTCTTCCGGATACAGTTGGAGGTACTCCTTCTTATATATAAAAGTCAGCAAAGCCTGAACTGCAGAGGTATTGCCAGAAGTGGCAAATTTCAATAGTGCGTCAGCTATAAGACTCTGATTTTTTGCAATATGACCTTCGCTTTCTTCTAGCAAAATCATTATTACGTCGACAAATCCTCCGTTAGTCGCGTTATCCCAGGCAGCCTGCCATTGATTACGGGAAGCTTCAGAATTCAAACTGTTGCTTTGCAAAAAAGTGCGAACCACCTCAGCATGTTCGTGTTTAGCCGCAGAGGCTAGAAGAGAGTCAGCAGCGTATCTCCTCGCAAACACTGTTACTGGAAGTGTCTTCAATAGATATTTAACGACCTCGACATGTCCTTTTTGGGTAGCTTCAACCAGTAGAACACTTTCATCCCATTTTGAATCGATGTTCTGAGAAGCGAGTATCAACGGTTTCATTACATCGATAAAACCCAGCCCGGCAGCGCGAACGACTGGTGTCTGTTGCAAATACGGATTATCAAGCTGAATCCCAGGGGCATTGGCTAAAACATTCACAATATCAGAACGGTTCCCCTCTACTGCTATGTGGATAGCGGGCTGCCCATTAAATGAGCTATTAATGTTACACTGCCTGTCCACAAGGATTTGAACAATTTTGGCATGGCCTTTTCTAATAGCCATATGGAGCGGTGTTTCTCCATGACACCTCGGATCTATATCACACTTTCTCTCCAGAAGTTCCACAACCACCTCGTCATGACCGTTCTCTGCAGCTATATGTAGAGGGCGCTTTTCATCACATTGACTTTCTGTTGCCGCTCCTGCATTGGCTAAAGCCCTAACTACCTCAATATGTCCATTCTCTGCGGCTATATAAAGAGGAGTCTTTTGTCTCCAGGCCTGATTTTTGCGAAGGGTGTGATTTGCCAATAAAGCCGAAACAACATCGAGATGACCGGATGAACTGGCATAAAAGAGTGCTGAGATCCCGTTCTCATCTGATTTGTTGGCATCAATATGCGGGAAGGATAACAAGGCTTTAACCACACCTGCATGGCCATTCTGAGCGGCCAGAAGGATGCCTTTGGCGTATAAGTTACTACCTTGCACCTCAGCAGACGGGGAATTGTCAGCAGCAGAAGCAGGTTGTGGACGATAACTTTCCACAGTCGGCAGGTCACCGGTACTACATGCCTTTAAAAATTCATTTTCAGCATATTTATTCTCTACGGGCGGAACTCCATTACCCGCTGCAAATGCAGTGAGGCAGGCGCTACTTAAAAGGACGAAACAGACATATAAAGCGAACTCTGTTGTAAAACTTCGCCGCATGGTGGTTTGCCCGCTTGTGGAAGGGGCTAAGGTATGGCACCAAAATTTCAGGAGATCAAGTAAGTGATCTTTTCCTTATAGGTGACTGCATAACTCAAGTGGGTTCTGTTGCAAAGTTTCTGATAAACCAAACGTCAATATTCTCCAGGCACAATTATGCCGCCAGGGAGTAGAAGTAGTCCCACGGTTTGGTTGACTCAGAATCTGGATATTGGCCTTTTCTCAGCATGTGAAAAAGTTCAATGCCAGAGAGAGTAGCCTTGGCAGAATTGAAAATCTTGAACTGCATCATAGGGCGGGTAATCCGTTTCACTAATCGATGATCCTGCTCCGCAATGTTGTTCAATAATTTCCTTGATCATGAGCAAACTGGGGGGATAGCTGATATACCAGCGAACAGCCTGCAGGATGATATCTTGGGGGAAGTGTCGGCCAGAACTTCATCCGTAAAAGCTCAGAAAGGGGTAAGTTTTCGGATTCTGGCTGGGATGGACTGGGTTTGCAACAGAACCCTTGGGATCGTGCAGCTGGGGATTGGGGGGTATATAGCCAGCCGTGGTGTCGAGAAAGTGGTAAAAAAACTTTTGTAGCTAACATTCATGTTGTGCATTTTTACTGAGTGTCTATTTATGCTGACAGGTGACGAATAAGAAGAGCTAATTATGACGAGATTGTTGAAAGCAATTGGCTTCTCCAGGGGAGCCTCAGGTGCCGCTTCAAGTAATGAAAGCAGACCTTGTGTAGATAACGTTTCTGTTATACCTGCTGATAATGAGTGTGCTATTTGTTTGGATCCGATGGAGTACAACAAGAGTGACACGCTTATTTTTTTGCCTTGTGCCCATCATTATCACGCAAAATGCCTCAAGCAGTGGGAGATTAAACAAACAAACGCCGGTCAAAAGAAATGCTGTCCTGAATGCAATACTTCTTACGGTTGAGTAACTCATTTTGTGGATGTACAGAGGACTATCAGCCTGTGCCCCTGGCTCCCGCGCTCTATTGCGGGTGCTCAGCCGCGCGAAAAAACGCTAGCCACAGCTCCTTCCAACCCTTGCAAAAAGTCAACCTGGATGACTTTTTGGTTGACTCTCAGGTTGACCATTTTCGGTATCGTCAACCGCCAGTGAATGCCAGAACCGCCGCGAGATTTTCTGTTCTTTGGCGCTGCGAGCCAAATCTTCCGAACACCGAAAGAAACGAGGCTGGCAATCCTGTCATGGCTTACCGCAGTCCTGGTGCAGAGCAACAACGCCTCTGCCAGCCACATAATCCATATTGTTTTACCGCAGTAGAGCCAGTGTTTCAAAGAACTGTAAATATCATTTGTTGAGAGTGGCCAGAGTACGAGTGTCGGAAGCGACGAAAGAATGATCAGGGAGAACACCGCATGAGTTGGCTGGTAGGGGCTTGAGAAGGTCACAAAGAGTATACGCGGCAGAGTCAGTGGAGAGTTAGGGCACTGATAACGGTATTGTCACCCAATGCAGTCTGTGTACTTACAGGGAATGGTTACTAAAGGATAGCTTGGGCCGCGCCTCCCTCTGCAAATGGATATGCTTGTGCTTTTTGAGGCTCCCCGGGTGATCGGTGGTGTAGTTGCACTGGTCACAGGAGAAGGGCTTGGGCCGCGCCTCCCCCTGCAAATGGGTGCGCTGGTGCTGTTTGATGTTCCCCGGGCGATCGGTGGTGTAGGTGCACTGGTCACATGAGAAGGGCCTGGGCCGTACCTCCCCCAGCAGATGGGTGCGCTTGTGCCGGTTGAGGTGCCCCGGGCGGTCGGTGGTGTAGCTGCACTGGTCACAGGACAGCAGCCTGGGTCGGGCGTCCCCCTGCAGATGGGTGCGCTGGTGCTGTTTGAGGTTCCCCGTGCGGTCGGTGGTGTAGCTGCACTGGTCACAGGACAGCGGCCTGGGCCGCGCGTCCCCCGGCAGATGGGTGCGCTGGTGCTGTTTGAGGTTCCCCGTGCGGTCGGTGGTGTAGCGGCACTGGTCACAGGACAGCGGCCTGGGCCGCGCGTCCCCCGGCAGATGGATGCGCTGGTGCTGTTTGAGGCTCCCCAGATGATCGGTGATATAGGTGCACTGGTCACAGGACAGCGGCCTGGGCCGCGCGTCCCCCTGCATATGGGTGCGCTGGTGCTGTTTGAGGTTCCCCGTGCGATCGGTGGTGAAGGTGCACTGGTCACAGGGCCGCGCGTCTCCCTGCAGATGGATGCGCTGGTGCCGTTTGAGGCTCCCCGGGTGATCGGTGGTGTAGCTGCACAGGTCACAGGACAGCGGCCTGAGCCGCGCGTCCCCCTGCAGATGGATGCGCTGGTGCCGTTTGAGGCTCCCCGGGTGATCGGTGGTGTAGGAGCACAGGGCACAGGACAGCGGCCTGAGCCGCGTGTCCCCCCTGCAAATGGGTGAGCTGGTGCTGTTTGAGGCTCCTCGGGCGGTCGGTGGTGAAGGTGCACTGGTCACAGGACAGCGGCCTGGGCCGCGCCTCCCCCTGCAAATGGGTGCGCTGGTGCTGTTTGAGGCTCCCCGGGCGGTCGGTGGTGTAGCTGCACTGGTCACAGGACAGCGGCCAGAGCCGCGCGTCCCCCTGCAGATGGATGCGCTGGTGCTGTTTGAGGTTCCCCGCGCGGTCGGTGGTGTAGCGGCACTGGTCACAGGACAGCGGCTTGGGCCGCGCCACCCCCTGCAGATGGGTGCGCTTGTGCCGGTTGAGGTTCCCCGGGTGATCGGTGGTGTAGGTGCACTGGTCACAGGACAGCGGCCTGGTCCGCGCGCCCCCCTGCAGATGGGTGCGCTGGTGCCGTTTGAGGTGCCTCGGGTGACTGGTGATGTAGCTGCACTGATCACATTGGCGTAATTGAGAGGCAAGGATTCGCGAGGCATTAGGCGGGTATAGGCCGCTTCCTTTCAGACGTTTCTTTCTAAATGAGGCTCTCAGTGTGTGTGTATCTGGAGAAGCCTGTCCCTCATTCTCTACGAATTGCACCTCAAGTTCTTCGCAGGTTTGAGATTGGCGTGCCAGCAGATCATTGATTTCATGATCCTGGTCATGCTCACGAATCCATCCATTGACGCCAGGAAACTCGGGGTA
>CBDCRZ010000087.1:0-216659 GCA_965221135.1 Sansalvadorimonas sp. | reverse complement strand
GTGCCATCAGAGTGCCCATCAGAGTGCCCATCAGAGTGCCCATCAGAGTGCGTAGCGTTGAGAGCTTTTAAGAACAGGTGAAGTTAAAGCCGAACAGGGGCCGCTTTTCCTAAGTTTGATTTTATGGAAGACAACAATTTCTAAAGAGAGTAATTCGCTGATGAAAATAGCCAGTATTTCCTTTTGGGTTGCCAGTATTTTTACTTTCTGCGTTTCTGAATTATCTATTGGATCAGGTATTAGACCAGTCTTAGAGACGACGTATTCAAAAGCCTCATTTAATCAAACGCTGCCTCTTCCTCTCCCGTTGGAAGCAAGGGCTAAAGAAATTGTTTCTGAAGAGCATAGGGTTGCAAGGTCGATTGTTCGCATTCCGGAGTCTGTTGACGATTTTATTTTTTTGACGCAACACTCAAATGGTCACTCTTCAGAAGAAACAGGGAAAGAAAAGCTGTATCTCGGTCAATTTAAAGGCGACAAAACCAATGGGTATGATGTTACCGATACTGACATTGCTTTGTTTGAGGATGGAATGATTATCTTCCCATCAAGTAATGATATTTCAATGATAAGGGAATTTGGGTACGAAGAAGAAGTCAGGTCTTTTATGTCTGATGAATACTATAATAAAAGCTTTTTCAAAGATCCTTATAAAGGTACACATACAGCCAGGAAAAGCTTACAGGCATTTATGTCTGATCATGATCTTTCAATGAAATATGCTTTTGTTCACAGTTCTTTTTTTAGCGGGCGCCTGACTGATAACGTTATGACTTTTTATATAAATAAAGCGCGTAATACGGCCAGTCTTTCAGGAAAGCTCTCTTCAAATATTGCTTTTGCTATCTCGCTGCTGAAACAGGAATTTCCTGATGTGAATATGATCATTCTGGATCAAATCCTCGGGTCAGATCATGTAGAAGTGGTTATGGATGCGGGGGTATTGCTCCATTCTTATGGAATGAAAACAAAAGTGACCAGTGACAGCCGGGTGTATTCGGCTGGAGTCGTGTTGTACTGGTCGGGTATAGAGCAATGGTTTCAGCGTGGTGCCACTCTGGTTGCCCATGGTGCATCAATCACAGACCTGAGAACAGGTGAGAAGAAAGAGTGGTTATTCTTCAAGCATCAGATAAGCGATTATCTTAAGGCTCTTGGTGCTCACAGTCTGGTTGAGCAACGGATGTTAGAACTGAAGCCTGATCAATATCATGCCTTCACCCCGGCTGAAATCGAAGAGGCAGGGGGGCATGTCTACGCAGAAGACTTTGCTCCGGGTAACCAGCCTTCAGACTCATGACTTAACCCTTCCCCCGATAAAATAGACACCCCTGTGCAGCTACCTCGTATTTTACCGGAGATTGATAATTAAGGCTCGAGTGCAGTCGAGCCCGGTTATAAAAATGTTGTATGTAACTCGTTATCAAATCACGCAGGTGATGACAATATTAATTTGCTCGTGAGTTACCCAGCTGTTCTCCCCGTCGCCCGTAAGATTTGACTTGGGCTCGGAAACCATAAGCGCCCAGGTTGTTGACTTGAAGGTGATTTCTCGAATTGATCAGTTTTACAAGCCTGCACACTCTGTCTTAATCCTCCACCACTAAAACACTTATTAGTCTATATTGCAGAACTCTTTTATCATTTTATGTGGTGCTTTATGGGCATGTTGAGGTTGAATATGAAGAAGGTGCATAAACAGATAACTCTGTTTATTGGGGCGCTTATAGGGGCAGTTCCATTTTTGTTCTCAGGCTTGTGGCTAAGTGTGTACTCGGGGACTGCCTGTGCTGGCATGGGAGGGCGTGTACCCTATTTTCCTCTGATACGACCCATCAACAATGTTGGTTTTCACGTGCTCAACACATTGTCAGCAAAAAACAATATATCGTTCAGTCCCTTTAACCTGTTTAATTTCAGTATCACTGTTGGCGGCTCTCTGGCTCCTGACCAAAGATCCCAGGTCTTTTCCCGGTTGGGAATCACTGATCTGGATAGCCCTGCTGTTGTGAGCGGATTGGAGGAAATGATTTACAGCAGTCGTGATGACGTTGAGGGTACAGATCTTGGTAAAATGCGAGCCGGTTCCTGGGCTTTATTGGAGGGCGGTAGAAAGAAGATAGCTTTAGCCGCGAATCTCAGCAGGTATGATACTGAAGTTCGGTACTTCCAATCTGATAATTCCATTTACGAATTAAACCGATTAAATCATGATATTTCTGATTTTACCGATGGAAAACTTAACCGATTCGTTAGTGTGTTTACACCTCTGTTACCAGTGAATTTTTTCTCAGTTTTCTATTTTAGAGAGTCGTGGACAAAAGAATTTACCCGCCTGGAAGAAAAGCAATATTTTGAAACTCTCTCTGGTCCCCAGCTGAGAGTCATGATGAGGCAGGAATATACGTCGATAGAGTGTCATCGTGATGGCAACGAAGGATGGACGGCCGTAAATTTACCCTGTAAAGATCCGACCGTATCACTTCTCCTCGTCATGCCAGATCAAATCGGTAAACCACTTACCGCTGAAACGTTTCGAAATATTTATGGAAAGCTGTCGCAGGAATCTAATGTGAATGTCACTTTGCCATTATTTCGTGTCAATTTTCAGTTTCCTGATATCAAAGGCTCCTTAAAGGATTTTGGGCTCCCTGATACACTGTCATTTGAAGGGACTGATATTGTTGATATGGACTGGAGCGCAATACATCAGAGCATCATGGATGTGAACGAAAAAGGTATGGAGCTTGCCGATGGGGTGGGTATGTGCGGTTCGTCACTGGATGCTCCTCCTCCTCAGGAGATAAATTTCAACAAGCCTTTTTATTTTATGGCTATACGTTCCGGTGGGGCGATTCTGGGAATGGGACAAGTGACCGACCCTGAGCAGCCAGAAGACCTTTTAGATCCCAGTGGGATTGCTCTCGAGTCGCACTCAGGCGGTACCAGCCTGCTTCATTATGAATAATAATAATAATAAGGTAACCGGGGCTGCAGTAATGTATGCCCCAGGGCTGGACAGATACTGGTTATTTACCCTTCTTCTTTTTTTTCTTTTTCTTACTTTTGTCGTCGTAGAGGGAGGGTTCACCCTCTGGGCGAGTCTTGAAGCGTCGGTGCTGCCACAGGTACTGCTCTGGATACTGACGTACAAAGTTCTCTGTTTCGAGGTTGATACGGGCCGTATCTGCGACGTTATCCCTGGTGGGGAAGTCTTTCAGAATTCCTGAGATATCCACAATATAACGGTTGTCTTTATCCAGACAAAAGTGACCGGTCACAACCTTTGCATTGCTGAGTCGTGCAAAGTCAGACGTGCTGGGTATGGTGGCCGCAGGAATATTGAAAAATGGTAGAAAGTGGCTGCGCCTGCGTCCCAGGTCCTGGTCAGGAACAATAATGCCGGTTTCCCCTTTCTTCAGGAAATAGAGCAAGTCTTTAACCTGTTTCCGGGGAATAAACCGCGTCTTATAGCGGTATCGACTGCGGCAGACACCGCTGACATATTCATACACAGGATTGTCGTGTACCCGGTAAAGAATATTAAAAGGCATTTTTTCACTGACAATGCGGCAGGCCATCTCCAGTGACGTCATATGGAGCGCAGAGACCAGAACCCCCTGACCACTTTCTAGTGTTTTATTGATATTGGTCCAGCCGATGAAACGACTGATGCGTTCTATACGACGTCTGGTAGAGAACCAGGCAACACCTGGCTCCAGCAAAGCAACGCCAACAGCTTCAAAGTTTTTCTTGAGCAGCACAGCGCGTTCCGCTTCGCTTTTTTCAGGGAAGCAGAGTTCAAGGTTGCGGCGGGTGACATTGACACGGCTGCCTCCAAGCTTCAGGAACAGGCGACCAATCATTCGTCCCAGAGCCAGCACCCATGGAAAAGGCAGCCGACCAATAGCGAACAGTAGAAAGATAAGCAGCCACAGGAGCCAGTGTTTTGGGTGCAGAAACGACAGCTTAAAGTGATAGCTGGTTGTGTAGTCTCTGTCTTCGAAATGGATATTTCGATCAATCTCCGGATTCAATGCGATTCTCAATCAGGATTTAATAAAGGGAGATTATACCGGAACATGAGCGGAGTGAGGGTGTTGAGAACCGACTGCTTTGTTTGATTTGTGTTACTCAGAACGTGTTTTTCCGGGTAAAAGGGCGTTAGAGGCTACTGCGCCCAGTCCCATAGACAGTCCACCAAGGAACAGAAGAGCTTCAAGTGTCAGCCAGCTTTGCAGCGATGCAGTCAGTCCACCGAAGAAAAAGCCAAGGGCAAAAATCGAGGAAGCTAACCCCAAAGCCCAGCCCTGTTTTTCTGCAGAAGCGGAATCACTGAATACTTTGAGCAGACTGACGTAGCAAGTGATAAATGCCGTCGTCCAGCAGAAAACTACCAGCCACTTTAATGCGTGGCCTGGCACCAGAAAGAACGCCCAGGCACAGAGTGCGGTGGCGGTCAGGTTCCAGGTCAGCAGTTGTTTTTCGGTGAAGTGCTTTTGCAGTTTCTCGGTGCCTCCACACAGCATAAGTCCGGCAGGCAGACCCAGTGCACAGGCGCCGAACCAGCCCAGTTCTCCTGCTGTGTAATCCATTTTTGTAGCGAGATAGAGGAAGAAGAATTGATAACACATACAGTTCCCCAGCTGTGTCAGCAGTTGTACCAGAGAGACTCTGCGCAGGGCTTTATGGGTGAATACATCGCCAAAGCAGCGCAGAGGGCGCATCCAGTCCATAGGAGCTTCAGAAGGCGTAAATGTTTCCTTTAATCCACGTGCCATCCAGATGAAGGAAGCAATAGCGAACAGGCTGATCATCACGAATGGCCACTGAATATGTACATCCGCCAGCATGCCCCCCAAAGCCGGGCCGAGCAGGTGGGCGCCAACATTGGCAAAGGTGATTTTGGCGATATTACCTGCCTTTTCATCATCCTCGCTCAAATCAAGTATCGAGGCCGTACCTATCCCCGTTGTTCCACTCATAAAACCAGCTAACAGCCGCCCCGCGATCAACAGGAGGGGCATATTACTGGCGACGGCGACAGCCATCAGCAGAAAAGCTGTCAGTAATCCTGCCATACAGAACATCAGGGTGCGTTTACGTCCCCAGTGATCACTGATATCTCCCAGCATGGCGGAGCCGAAAAACATTCCCAGAGGAAAGAGGGCAAAGGTCAGACCTAACAGTAACTCTTCGCGCCCTGCGGGAATATTGGCGACAAACTCCGGAGTGGAAAAGACCGCCACAATCATGGGCGTAATCAAGGCAAAGGACATGGAGTCGACAAAAATTGCCGACATGGCAGGGAGTACACGCTGCAGATTCGAAGGTGTTGGCAGGGAGTTCGACAAGGGGCAGTCATCCGGTTCTGGTTTTTTTATCAGTATAGATAGACAGAACCGGATGTCCTGAGAGGCGCTCTTATTAGTTAAGACCCTTCAGTTTGATGACGTAAGAGCCTTTAGCTTGATTATGTAAAAAGCCTTCAGTTTGATTATGTAAAAATCCTTGTAACCTTTCTACCAACCACCTAAGCGCCACCATTTCAGGCAATGATTTTTCCTATCCGGTTATGCTTTTGGAGGCTCATGGTCGGTATATGAGGCGGTTTGCTGATTGTGTATTCCCTTCTCTTTTTGGCCTGTGCCGTCTTGCCATATATCCCGCCATTGCCTTTACTGCACAGCCTCAACGAACGGGCAACAGGATGAGATTTACCGTGAATATTGGTGCTCACTTTTGCGGGAGAGAATTGTTTTTTATTTGGTTAATGCTACCGCTGTCAGGGGGCGTGATAGAGAAATGCGCAGCAACAGGTAAAGATACAAAGAAAAGCTGGGCGGCAATTGTAAAGCCTTTACCTGCTTCCCTGTATTCCGGTCGTACCTGTGTCCGGCCACATGCCTCTCCTGTTCCTGAATCATCAATGCTTCAGTGGCCGCCTGTATTGACATTGACCACATCAAAGACCTATGCCGAAGTCCCTTCACGACAACAGGAATCGTCTGAGGCTACAGTTCGAACCCATCCACAAAGAAGACCAGACAGAAAGAGACAATATTACCGCAACCCTTCCGCCGAGCGTTTCGATCAACAGATAGAAGCACTGGCAAACGAAGTGAATCGACTCAAAAAGCAACTTCACGGGCCACATCGGGAGAACCATAAAACCGCGCTTTTAGATCTTGCATTCCAGATGACAGAAAGAGAGCCGCACCCGCTTCGAGCCAGTCCCAAAGCCCTTGCTCTTTTGGCAAATGCGTTTTCAAAATTAGCAAAATATCAAGAAGGCGCCACAGCGTTAGACTGGATCATGAAAGCCGTGATCCACCGCAGTCAAAAACAGCAGCTAACCAAACAGTGCGGATTTAAAGCCCAAACGCTGGCCATGGTGCTCAATAGCCTGAGTCAGGTGGCGGGTGACAAAGCCGACACGACCCGGAAGGCGCTGGCCAAAGAAGTGAGGAGGCGTGCGCTTGCCGGAGACCTTAAGTGCTGGATAGCGCAACATCTGGCCATGGTGATCAATGGCCTGAGGCAGGTGGCGGGGGACGACGCCGACACGACCCGGAAGGCGCTGGCCAAAGAGGTGGGGAGGCGTGATTTGACCAACACCAAAGAGTGGTCGGCCCAGCATCTGGCCATGGTGACCAATGGCCTGAGTCAGGTGACGGGTGACGACGCCGACACGACCCGGAAGGCGCTGGCCAAAGAAGTGGGGAGGCGTGCCCTTGCCGGAGACCTTAGGTGCTGGATAGCGCAAGATCTGGCCATGGTGACCAATGGCCTGAGTCAGGTGGCGGGGGACGCCGCCGACACGACCCGGAAGGCGCTGGCCAAAGAGGTGGGAAGCCGTGATTTGACCAACACCAAAGAGTGGTCGGCCCAGCATCTGGCCATGGTGACCAATGGCCTGAGCCAGGTGACGGGGGACGACGCCGACACGACCCGGAAGGCGCTGGCCAAAGAAGTGGGGAGGCGGGCCCTTGCCGGAGACCTTAAGTGCTGGATAGCGCAACATCTGGCCATGGTGACCAATGGCCTGAGCCAGGTGACGGGGGACGACGCCGACACGACCCGGAAGGCGCTGGCCAAAGAGGTGGGGAGGCGTGATTTGACTGATCCCAGGGAGTGGTCGGCCCAGCCTCTGGCCATGGTGACCAATGGCCTGAGGCAGGTGGCGGGGGACGACGCCGACACGACCCGGAAGGCGCTGGCCAAAGAGGTGGGAAGCCATGATTTGACCAACACCAAAGAGTGGTCGGCCCAGCATCTGGCCATGGTGACCAATGGCCTGAGCCAGGTGACGGGTGACGACGCCGACACGACCCGGAAGGCGCTGGCCAAAGAGGTGGGAAGCCGTGATTTGACCAACACCAAAGAGTGGTCGGCCCAGCATCTGGCCATGGTGGCCAGTGGGGTGTCTCATTGCTCACACGCCATAGGGGAGGATGTTGTTCAAGCTTCGATTCAAGCCATTATGAACATATCGCCGACTGAACAGGATATCATTATGGCCCTTGACGCTTTGTGCCGTTTATCTCTGTCAGACGACCAGCTGAAGCTTGGCTATTTCCTGGTTAAACGTCTTTGTGATATGACTGGTTTTATTGACACAGGCGGCCCTCTACAGCATAACGTCGGCGACTTCTTATGGAACCTGGCCGTTCTGGATTTATGTGCAAAACAAAATCCGCTCGTCAAGGATGATCCTGATACACCCCGTTTCGATATCGTTGTTAAGCCGATAATGGATATGGAAAATATCAGGGATCTTCTTTCACATCACTGGCAAGACAGATTTGCATATATTTACTGGGCAGGCATTTCTAACCTGGAAATTGATGTGTCTCCTGCTCTTTCTGCTCCTGAAAAAAAGGTGAAAGTCTCAGTATTACAAAACAGAGTGTTCCAGGCTGTTAAAAATGCTTTGCCAAACCAAAATATTGTTATGGAAGTGAATATTGAAGGGTTCCCAGTTGATATTCTGGTGGGTAAAACCTTGTGTATAGAGGTCGATGGCCCCCATCATTATATTCAGGATGAAACAATGGAAAACGATGAGCTTCTTCTTGCAAAAGAATCTGGAAAAAGAAGAGCGCGAGACCCTTTGATAGATCACATACTCAAAGGCCTGGGTTTTGAGGTGCTACGTATTTCCTATGTTGAGACTGGCTCGGTCGCAGGCCTTGGAACCTTTGTTGATCGGGTGATAAATGCAATGGACGAATAGGAAATGAGTAGCCAGTATGAAGGCCTGAGAGTGAATGACTTGCCAGCCTGGTAACCTTTCTACCAACCACCTGAACGCCACCATTTCAGGCAATGATTTTTCCTGTCCGGTTATGCTTTTGGAGGATCATGGTCGGTATATGAGGCGGGTTGCTGATTGTGTATTCCCTTCTCTTTTTGGCCTGTGCCATCTTGCCATATATCCCGCCATTGCCTTTACTGCACAGCCTCAACGAACGGGCAACAGGATGAGATTTACCGTGAATATTGGTGCTCACTTTTGCGTGAGAGAATTGTTTTTTATTTGGTTAATGCTACCGCTGTCAGGGGGCGTGATAGAGAAATGCGCAGCAGCAGATAAAGATACAAAGAAAAGCTGGGCGGCAATTGTAAAGCCTTTACCTGCTTCCCAGTATCCCGGTCGTACCTGTGTCCGGCCACATGCCTCTCCTGTTCCTGAATCATCAATGCTTCAGTGGCCGCCTGTATTGACCACATCAAAGACCCATGCCGAAGCCCCTTCACGACAACAGGAATCGTCTGAGGCTACAGTTCGAACACATCCAAAAAGAAGACCAGACAGAAAGAGACAATATTACCGCAACCCTTCCGCCGAGCGTTTCGATCAACAGATAGAAGCACTGGCAAACGAAGTGAATCGACTCAAAAAGCAACTTCACGGGCCACATCGGGAGAGCCATAAAACCGCGCTTTTAGATCTTGCATTCCAGATGACAGAAAGAGAGCCGCACCCGCTTCGAGCCAGTCCCAAAGCCCTTGCTCTTTTGGCAAATGCGTTTTCAAAATTAGCAAAATATCAAGAAGGCGCCACAGCGTTAGACTGGATAATGAAAGCCGTGATCCACCGCAGTCAAAAACAGCAGCTAACCAAACAGTGCGGATTTAACGCCCAAAACCTGGCCATGGTGCTCAATAGCCTGAGTCAGGTGGCGGGGGACGACGCCGACACGACCCGGAAGGCGCTGGCCAAAGAGGTGGGGAGGCGTGATTTGACTGACCCCAGGGAGTGGTCGGCCCAGCATCTGGCCATGGTGACCAATGGCCTGAGGCAGGTGACGGGGGACGGCGCCGACACAACCCGGAAGGCGCTGTCCAAAGAAGTGGGGAGGCGTGCCCTTGCCGGAGACCTTAAGTGCTGGATAGCGCAACATCTGGCCATGGTGACCAATGGCCTGAGCCAGGTGACGGGGGACGACGCCGACACGACCCGGAAGGCGCTGGCCAAAGAGGTGGGGAGGCGTGATTTGACTGACCCCAGGGAGTGGTCGGCCCAGCATCTGGCCATGGTGACCAATGGCCTGAGGCAGGTGACGGGGGACGGCGCCGACACGCCCCGGAAGGCGCTGGCCAAAGAAGTGGGGAGGCGTGCCCTTGCCGGAGACCTTAAGTGCTGGATAGCGCAAGATCTGGCCATGGTGACCAATGGCCTTAGTCAGGTGGCGGGGGACGACGCCGACACGACCCGGAAGGCGCTGGCCAAAGAGGTGGGGAGGCGTGATTTGACTTGGTCGGCCCAGCATCTGGCCATGGTGACCAATGGCCTGAGCCAGGTGGCGGGGGGCGACGCAGACACGACCCGGAGGGCGCTGGCCAAAGAGGTGGGGAGGCGTGATTTGACCAACACCAAAGAGTGGTCAGCTCAGCATCTGGCCATGGTGACCAATGGCCTGAGCCAGGTGGAGGGTGACGACGCCGACACGACCCGGAAGGCGCTGGCCAAAGAGGTGGGGAGGCGTGATTTGACTGCCCACAGGGAGTGGTCGGCCCAGTCTCTGGCCATGGTGACCAATGGCCTGAGTCAGGTGGCGGGGGACGACGCCGACACGACCCGGAAGGCGTTGGCCAAAGAGGTGGGAAGCCGTGATTTGACCGACACCAAAGAGTGGTCGACCCAGCCTCTGGCCATTGTGACCAATGGCCTGAGGCAGGTGGAGGGGGACGACGCCGACACGACCCGGAAGGCGCTGGCCAAAGAAGTGGGGAGGCGTGCCCTTGCCGGAGACCTTAAGTGCTGGATAGCGCAACATCTGGCCATGGTGACCAATGGCCTGAGCCAGGTGACGGGGGACGACGCCGACACGACCCGGAAGGCGCTGGCCAAAGAGGTGGGAAGCCGTGATTTGACCGACACCAAAGAGTGGTCGGCCCAGCCTCTGACCATGGTGACCAATGGCCTGAGTCAGGTGGCGGGGGACGACGCCGACACGACCCGGAAGGCGCTGGCCAAAGAGGTGGGAAGCCGTGATTTGACCAACACCAAAGAGTGGTCGGCCCAGCCTCTGGCCATGGTGACCAATGGCCTGAGCCAGGTAACGGGGGACGACGCCGACAAGACCCGGAAGGCGCTGGCCAAAGAGGTGGGAAGCCGTGATTTGACTGACACCAGTGAGTGGTCGGCCCAGCCTCTGGCCATGGTGACCAATGGCCTGAGCCAGGTAACGGGGGACGACGCCGACACGACCCGGAAGGCGCTGGCCAAAGAGGTGGGGAGGCGTGCCCTTGCCGGAGACCTTAAGTGCTGGATAGCGCAACATCTGGCCATGGTGACCAATGGCCTGAGTCAGGTGGCGGGGGACGACGCCGACACGACCCGGAAGGCGCTGGCCAAAGAGGTGGGGAGGCGTGATTTGACTGACCCCAGGGAGTGGTCGGCCCAGCCTCTGGCCATGGTGACCAATGGCCTGAGGCAGGTGGCGGGGGACGACGCTAGCACGAGCCGGAAGGCGCTGGCCAAAGAAGTGGGAAGCCGTGATTTGACCGACACCAAAGAGTGGTCGGCCCAGCATCTGGCCATGGTGACCAATGGCCTGAGCCAAGTGACGGGGGACAACGCTGACACGACCCGGAAGGCGCTGGCCAAAGAAGTGGGGAGGCGTGCCCTTGCCGGAGACCTTAAGTGCTGGATAGCGCAAGATCTGGCCATGGTGACCAATGGCCTGAGCCAGGTAACGGGGGACGACGCCGACACGACCCGGAAGGCGCTGGCCAAAGAGGTGGGGAGGCGTGATTTGACCGACACCAAAGAGTGGTCGGCCCAGCATCTGGCCATGGTGGCCAGTGGGATGTCTCATTGCTCACACGTCATAGGGGAGGATGTTGTTCAAGCTTCGATTCAAACCATTATGAACATATCGCCGACTGAACAGGATATCATTATGGCCCTTGACGCTTTGTGCCGTTTATCTCTGTCAGACGACCAGCTGAAGCTTGGCTATTTCCTGGTTAAACGTCTTTGTGATATGACTGGTTTTATTGACACAGGCGGCCCTCTACAGCATAACGTCGGCGACTTCTTATGGAACCTGGCCGTTCTGGATTTATGTGCAAAACAAAATCCGCTCGTCAAGGATGATCCTGATACACTCCGTTTCGATATCTTTGTTAAGCCGCTAATGGATAGGGAAAATATCACGGACCTTCTTTCACATCACTGGCAAGACAGATTTGCATATATTTACTGGGCAGGCATTTCTAACCTGGAAATTGATGTGTCTCCTGCTCTTTCTGCTCCTGAAAAAAAGGTGAAGGTCTCAGCATTACAAAACAGAGTGTTCCAGGCTGTTAAAAATGCTTTGCCAAACCAAAATATTGTTATGGAAGTGAATATTGAAGGGTTCCCCGTTGATATTCTGGTGGGTAAAACCTTGTGTATAGAGGTCGATGGCCCCCATCATTATATTCAGGATGACACAATGGAAAACGATGAGCTTCTTCTTGCAAAAGAATCTGGAAAAAGAAGAGCGCGAGACCCTTTGATAGATCACATACTCAAAGGCCTGGGGTTTGAGGTGCTACGTATTTCCTATGTTGAGACTGACTCGGTCGCAGGCCTTGGAACCTTTGTTGATCGGGTGATAAATGCAATGGACGAACAAGAAATGAGTCGCCAGTATGAAGGCCTGAGAGTGAATGACTTGCCAGCCTGGTAACCTTTCTACCAACCACCTGAACGCCACCATTTTGCTCTGACTGGCAGTTTTGGGCGTTTGAGTTCCTGATCCCTCTGTGTTGCCATCTGCTCTACCTGACGCTCAAGTTTCAGTTGTCGAGCTGAAAACTGCTCAGGGTCGCCACGCTGAGCATCAATAAAATCCCGTCTTACGTGAGCCCAACAGAAAGCTAAAACAATAGAAACCGCATCACTGGCGAGCTTCTTGTAGGCCGGGTACCGATCGCATACCAGCGTACCTGCCCCATCACCTATGACGGATTCGGGTACGACAGCCGCGCGAGAGTCAGCAATACTGAAATAAACCGCCTGGTCGCAAAGAAATACCCAGAGCCAGTGCTTGTGGGATCCAGTTTTTTCATGCCCCCGGACAATCCACCGCGTTTCATCGGCATGCCATTGATTGCTCCTGGCAACGAACTCCCGAATAGCATCAGCAACAGGCTCGAAAAAAGGCGTTATTGCGGTCTGCCCAAAGGAAATAGTTGCTGGTGAAAGGTGCAGACCCTGTGCTTTATAAGACTCCAGTTGTCTGTTTATGGGATGCCGTATGCGTATTTATTCAGTAACAACTCCACCCAGACTGAAATCCCGAGCTTCCCTTTATTGATGAGTCTTGGCGGAGGTGGTGCAACAGTGATATTGGGCGTTTCCGGGCACTGGCAAGTTTTCTGATAATGTCTTCGGTGATAACGACGAACGTGAGCCTTGACTTCAACTTCAGTCAGGATGACCTGCACGGTGGTGAAGGGGGCAGGCGTTAATGCAGAGGCTGTGTTTGATACAGAAAAATGAACATTTTTCACACCCTAAAAGTAGACGGTTTTAAGATGTTTTGTAGCGGTTTGTAGAATAGTTACGTTCAATCTCTCATGCTATCAACGCATCTAATTTCGATCGTTTGTCCCGACAAGGCAGACCACTCCGTGGCGACTTTTCGATAGTTTTTTGGTTAATGCTCTCTTTTCTGCTAATACAACTCGGGTTATCGAATGGGGTGACTCACCCAACTGACCGGAGTGTTTATGATTCGCCTGTTCTCTATTTTGCTGGCTCTTTTAGGACAGATCTTACTTAGCATCGCTATGTTGAATGAAGTAACCGCCAGTACAGAAAAAGGACAGATAAAAAACACATATCTACCGCCCCTGCTACATCAGCCATTGGAGATAATATCGACCCGTTCTGTTGTCACAAATCATCATAACGTTGAACCTCTCGACGATACATTCTGTGTTTGTGATGACACGGGTAGAAGGTTAACTTGCAGCGGTGTCGAAAAGCCGACCCACATACAGTGTCATCCAGACCGGGACGCCATCCTGGAAATGCAGCCTGATGCCATAACGATAGTAAACAGCAGAGCTGTTAGATGCCTGGACAATACCGAAAAAAAAGGCTGCGCCACAGATAATGAAATAGAAATCACGGGTGTTTTCAGCCATCAAGACATACAAGTGAACGAGAGATCATTATGCACTGCCAATCTCTGTGATTTAGCGATGATTGCCATTAAGCAGGAGCCTTTTGAAATACCGCTTCCCCCCCCATCAATCGAATATAAATCACAGAAATCAAGTAGAAGAACCTGCCCCGGGTACAAGGTCGATTTTAAGGCAGCCTGCGGCTGTGGAAAAAACTTCAATACGGCCAGCCAGCTTATGTCCCACCGCAGGTCCAGCAGCGAAAGCCTCTGCAAGGGCGATTGGAACACCACCTGCGGCTGTGGCAAAAACTTCAATACGATCAACCAGTTTAAGGCCCACCGCAAGTCCAGCAGCGAAAGCCTCTGCAAGGGCGATTGGAACACCACCTGCGGCTGTGGGAAAAACTTCGATACGGTCAACCAGCTTCATGCCCACCGCAAGTCCAGCAGCGAAAGCCTCTGCAAGGGCGATTTGAACACCACCTGCGGCTGTGGCAAAAACTTCAATGCGGTCATCCAGCTTGTAGCCCACCGCAAGTCCAGCAGCGAAAGCTCCTGCAAGGGCGTTTGGAACACCACCTGCGGCTGTGGCAAAAACTTCGATACGGTCTACCAGCTTTTAGCCCACCGCCAGAGCAGCAGCGACAACCTCTGTAAGGGCAGGCAGAACACCAACTGTGGCTGTGGCAAAAACTTCGATACGGCCAGCCAGCTTATGTCCCACCGCAAGTCCAGCAGAGAAAGCCTCTGCAAGGGCGATTGGAACACCACCTGCGGCTGTGGCAAAAACTTCGAAACGGTCTACCAGCTTTTAGCCCACCGCAGGTCCAGCAGCGAAAGCTTCTGCAGGGGCGATTTGAAAACCACCTGCGTCTGTGGCAAAA
Organism: Sansalvadorimonas sp.; assembly: GCA_965221135.1. Classification (GTDB taxonomy): domain Bacteria; phylum Pseudomonadota; class Gammaproteobacteria; order Pseudomonadales; family Endozoicomonadaceae; genus Sansalvadorimonas. The sequence goes on along the minus strand of CBDCRZ010000087.1, from coordinate 202,144 downwards.
ACTTCGATACGGCCAACCAGCTTATAGCCCACCGCAAGTCAAGCAGCGACAGCCTCTGTAAGGGCAGTAAGAGCACCACCTGCGGCTGTGGTAAAAACTTCGATACGGTCTACCAGCTTGTAGCCCACCGCAAGTCCAGCAGCGACACCCGCTGCAAGAGCAAGCGGAGCAAACAAAAGGGAGGCGTTAATACACACAATGTGTCGCTACCCTGCGGGGACACACTGACAAGATACGCTGCGTCACCCTGCTCCCCGATGGCCGATTCGTCTCCGGCTCCTACGATGAAACCCTGAAAATCTGGGAGCCGGATAAACACATCGATCCGCACAAGGGCCTGATCGCGTGACAAAATGCGTGCCAAATCACTCACGTGCCTGATAAGTTGTTTTGTCCCGTACAGTGGCTGGAGATGATGTGGGCTTTGAAGATAATGGGCGTGTTGTCAGGGCGGTTATCACTCTGCATAATTCAATGGCACTGACTTAAGGCACAACCCCTGAAATACCAAGGCTTGGGGCGTGGCATGAATGCGTTGATAGTAACCTTTCTACCAACCACCTGAACGCCACCATTTCAGGCAATGATTTTTCCTATCCGGTTATGCTTTGGAGGATCATGGTTACGCATTTTACAAAGCATCTCCTCACTCATTAACCAAGGCAAACAGGGGGAGATATCTTCAGGCGGTTTCCTGCCATTTGCTGCACATGCCTCAAGATAGGAATTCAGCCAGATTTTTGGGTTAATACCCCAAAGCTTAAGTGTCATGAAAATACTGAATAGAAATGCGGCTATATCAGCACTCCAGTCGCTGCCAGAGCCATAGTGATTCTTCCTGCCAGGCACTCCTGTGCGAATGGCTTGTTCTGCGGCGTTGTTATCCATAGGGATAACGGGATGAGAGACAAAACGGGTCAATCCATCCCAATGATTCTGCAGGCTTTCGAGCACCTTTTTTGCTCTGACTGGCAGTTTTGGGCGTTTGAGTTCCTGATCCCTCTGGGTTGCCATCTGCTCTACCTGACACTCAAGTTTTAGTTGTCGAGCTGAAAACTGCTCAGGGTCGCCACGCTGAGCATCAATAAAATCCCGTCTTACGTGAGCCCAACAGAAAGCTAAAACAATAGAAACCACATCACTGGCGAGCTTCTTGTAGGCCGGGTACCGATCGCATATCAGCGTACCTGCCCCATCACCTATGACGGATTCGGGTACGACAGCCGCGCGAGACTCAGCAATACTGAAATAAACCGCCTGGTCGCAAAGAAATACCCAGAGCCAGTGCTTGTGGGATCCAGTTTTTTCATGTCCCCGGACAATCCACCGCGTTTCATCGGCATGCCATTGATTACTCTTGGCAATGAACTCCCGAATAGCATCAGCAACAGGCTCGAAAAAAGGCGTTATTGCGGCCTGCCCAAAGGAAATAGTTGCTGGTGAAAGGTGCAGACCCTGTGTTTTATAAGACTCCAGTTGTCTGTTTATGGGGATGCCGTATGCGTAATCCCGAGCTTCCCTTTATTGATGAGTCTTGGCGGAGGTGGTGCAACAGTGATATTGGGCGTTTCCGGGCACTGGCAAGTTTTCTGATAATGTCTTCGGTGATAACGACGAACGTGAGCCTTGACTTCAACTTCAGTCAGGATGACCTGCACGGTGGTGAAGGGGGCAGGCGTTAATGCAGAGACTGTGTTCGATACTGAAGAATGAACATTTTTCACACACTAAAAGTAGACGGTTTTAAGATGTTTTGCAGCGGTTTGTAGAATAGTTACAAATCCTTCAGCTTGATTATCTAAAAGCCTTCAGCTTGAAGGCTTAAGCGTCGAATGCGAACTTGGCAATAAACAGCAGGCTCAACACAATCATGCCTGGAGTAATATCACGATGACGACCGGAGAGCAGCTTGATGGCTGTCCAGGACAGTACGCCGAAGGAAATACCGGAGGCGACAGAGTAGGTGAGCGGCATAGAGAGTGCTGCAATGCCTACAGGGGCTACGTCAGTAATATCGTCCCAGTTGATGGTGGTCAGACTGTGGGTCATTAGTACAGCAACAAAGATCAGGGCCGGAGCTGTGGCATAGGCTGGAATAGCACCAGCCAGAGGGGAAAAGAACAACGACAGCAGGAACAGGACACCCACAGTCACGGCCGTCAGACCTGTACGGCCACCAACAGCGATACCTGCACCGCTTTCTACATAACTGGTCGTAGTGGAAGTACCCAGCAGGGAGCCGGCGACGGTTGCAGTGCTGTCGGCCATCAGGGCTTTGCCGATGCGGGGCAGGGTGCCGTCATCGTTGAGCATTTTACCTTTCTGGGCCACAGCAATAAGAGTGCCGGAGGTGTCAAACATATCGACAAACAGGAAGGAGAACACGATGGTCACCAGACCAACATCCAGTGCGCCTTTCAGGTCCAGCTGCATAAAGGTTGGGGCAAGGCTGGGAGGCATGGCAACTATACCGTTTACCTCGACATGACCTGTCAGAATGCTGAGTATGGTGATGCTCAGAATACTGATCATCACCGAGCCGGTCACCCCCCGGAAGTACAGCGCCGCAATCAATACAAAACCAAGGCTGGCCATCATCGGTCCCCAGCTGGTCATATCACCCATGGCAACCAGTGTGGCTGGGTTATCCACAACAATGCCGGCGTTATGCAGGCCGAGGAAACCCAGGAACAGACCAATACCGGCGCTGATACCACCGCGCAGGGAAAGAGGGATACTGTTGATAATCCATTCACGAACGCGGCACAGACTCATAATGCTGAAGCAGATACCAGACAGGAACACTGCACCCAGACCAACCTGCCAGCTGTAACCCATCTGCCCAACAACAGTGAAAGCGAAGAAAGCATTCAAACCCATGCCGGGAGCCAGTGCGACAGGGTAGTTGGCGTAGAACCCCATAATGAAGCAACCAATGGCTGCTGCCAGACAGGTGGCGACAAATACGGCACCGGAATCCATACCCGCAGCAGAAAGCAGGCTTGGATTCACGAAAATAATATAAGCCATGGTCAGGAAGGTGGTCATACCAGCAAAAACTTCCTGTTTGACCGTCGTATTGTTTTCGGTCAGAGAGAATATTTTTTCAAACATGGATAGAGCGAGAATCCATTCAAGAGGCAGGTGAACGACACGGGTGTAAGTACCCGGTCACATGAAAACAACTATTTCTGATTCAATATCCAGGACACTCAGCCGTGCCGCAGCTCCAGTCACATAGCGGGCTATGCTCCCTGCGCTGCCACCCAGCTGAGCAGCCTGTTTATTGCCAGAAATAAATGTTTCCAGATGCCCGGGCACTTATGTCGAGAAGAAGCGCGGAGCTTATAGGACTCTGCAAGCGATTAATATCTGGTGTTATACCGCTTACTTTTTCGGTCGATTTGTATTCTAATTACACCTTCGCGCCTTATTTTTTTGGCTGCTGTTAATTAGGTGTTTTGTTGTGCTTTTTGGTATCTAAAGCGTTAAAAGTCGGCACTCAGCTTGCCGGTTTTCCAGTTCTTCATTTGAGGTGCGGTTTGAGGTGTCGATTGCGGTGCGCTCTTCAATGTTGATTGAGAGATTGACGTCTGCCAGCGGGCACCCAACTCCCGGCCATAACTCTTCATCTGATCCGCAAAAATATTACCCATACCAGTACTCAGGTTGAACAGGGTCTGAGTGCTGAGCCGCCAGCCCGCCATCGTCACTGCTCCCCACTCGGGCACCTGATAGTCCAGTATTTTTAAACCCTTCCAGGCGATATACCCTGTTGTACCAAACAATGCACCGCTTGCCGCCATATGGGTGACTAGCCCTCGGTTGACCAGTAGTTTCATTAGGTAACTGGACTTGCTGTTAGTTGTAAGCAACATATGACCGATGGCACCAGCCAGAAGGCCTGTGAGCGTATGGCTGACAACAGGAGCCAGATAGTCCGGTACACTAAAGCTCTGTCCAGGGGCCAGACCTTGCTGTTCTCTTCGTGGTTCTGAATCGTAATAAGTTTTTTGCGATGCCGTCTCAGTTTGTGAGCGAGAAACAGGTTTTTCTTCAGCAGGAAAAAGTGGGGGCAACGTCTGTGAGTAAGGTGCTGTCCCTTTCCCTGTTAAGGCAAATTGCTCCAGGGCGTTGTGGTGAACAATGGCCAGAATTTCTGGGGTTTCTATATCTCCCAGCCAGAGGTTGCGGCTGCTGTGGTCGAGTCCTAAATCCTGTACAGCTCGAGCGGCATCCCGTCGGCCGTATCGGCTGAATACCAGGGTATTGAAAGCATCGAATCGAAGAAAACGCAGGCGGTCATCAATATAAACCAGGCTGTGATCACCCGTATAAAGCTGATTGTGCCGCAGCCAGGCATGAAGCTCGTCGTAGCCGCTGAGTTGCGCACGAGTGCAGCGCATGAATAGTCCTTGTTGCAGGGCGAGGATCTGACGCAGGCACTCGATTGTACGGCACTCTTTCAGTTTATTTCCCCACTCCGGGCTGTCGGGAGGGCCGTAGTTGCTGCTCCCGCTATCACGAATGACGAGTAATGAGCGGATGAAGGGAGCTTGAGCGTCCAGCTCAGGTTGTACCGAATCGTGATGGTTTGTTTGTGAAGGGACCGTGTTCAGTAACCGGCGGGCTTCCAAAACACTACTGGCTGCAGAACACAGCAGGGTGTCGTTTTCTGTTCCCCTTGAAGTTGCTGAAGCAGGTGAAGAGGGCGCAGCCTTACCATGGGCAGCCAGAATCAGCACCAGGAGGACTAAGAGTGAGGTGTGGCAGCAACGCTTCACAAGGAGTGCCCGCTTCAAAGAGGCTGTGAGTATATAACCTGCTGTCGGGACTGTCTGAGAAGGTTACAAAAAGCCACAGGTGCACTGTTTCAGAAATATATCCCGCTTTGCACCTTTTCATTTGCTCCGGCGTCTTGGATGATAACGCCAACAGATATTGGCTGTTGATCCAGGGAGAATGAAGCATGAGTGAGTTCGATTACGATCTGTTTGTTATCGGTGCCGGTTCTGGTGGTGTGCGTGCCAGCCGTATGTCCGCCGCAACAGGTGTAAAGGTAGCTGTGGCTGAAGGCCGTTTCCTCGGGGGCACCTGCGTTAACATTGGCTGTGTACCCAAGAAGCTGTTTGTCTACGGCGCTCACTATGCTGAAGATTTTGAAGATGCACGTGGTTATGGCTGGACAGTAGAAGGCAGCAGTTTTGACTGGCCAACCCTGCGGGATAACAAGACCAAAGAGATCGAGCGTCTCAATGGCATCTACGACAACATGCTGAGTAATGCGGGTGTAGAACTGATTAACGGCTATGCCAAAGTCACCGGCCCTAATGCGGTCGAAGTGAATGGTAAAACCTATACCGCCGAGCGCATTCTGGTGGTACCCGGTGCCAAGCCGTTTGTACCTGAGTTCCCCGGTCGTGAGCATACGATTACTTCTGATGAAGCTTTCTATCTGGAAACCTTCCCTAAGAAGGTGATTGTTGTGGGCGGCGGTTATATTGCCGTTGAGTTTGCCGGCATTTTCCATGGTCTGGGTGCTGAAACCACGCTGTCCTACCGTGGTGAACTGTTCCTCCGTGGTTTTGATAATGACGTACGGGAAACCCTGCGTGATGAAATGGCAGCCAAAGGCCTGAACGTTAAGTTCCAGAGCACCATCGAAAAGGTAGAAAAGGAAGCCGATGGCAGCCTGACAGTATTCTGGGCAGATGGCACCACCGAAAGCTGCGATACCGTGATGTACGCAACAGGCCGAGTACCTAACACTGGCAGTCTGGGTCTGGCCGAAGTGGGCGTTGAGATGAAAGGCAGTGGCGCGATAGTTGTGAATGACAACTTCCAGACCGCAGTGCCCAGCATCTACGCGCTCGGTGATGTTATCGACCGACTGCAGCTTACACCAGTAGCCCTGTCTGAAGGTATGGCGCTGGTGAATCATCTGTATGGTGATAAAGAGTCTGTAGAGATGGATTACACCCATATTGCGACAGCTGTATTCAGTCAGCCAAATATCGGTACAGTCGGTCTTTCAGAAGAGCAGGCTCGTGCAGAGTACAGCAATGTGACGATCTTCAAGTCCCGCTTCCGTCATATGAAGCACACTCTGAGTGGCCGTCAGGAAAAGACCTTTATGAAGCTGGTGGTCGATGGCGATACTGACAAGGTTCTGGGTTGCCATATGGTCGGTGCCGAGGCTGGTGAAATTCTGCAGGGTCTGGCGGTAGCGCTGAAAGCTGGCGCAACCAAGAAGATTTTTGACAGCACCATTGGTATTCATCCAACGGCAGCGGAAGAGTTTGTGACTATGCGCACGCCTTCCTGAATGGGTTAGCAGGTTCAAGCGAGCAATAAAAAAGGAGAAGCCGAGGCTTCTCCTTTTTCTTTTGTGCTCTGTTTCTTTTCAGAAAAGTTGTATTCGGTAATTAGAATACAGCTACAGAGTAGGACAGGTACAGACGGTCGCCGCTTTCACTTACCTTCTTAGTTAAGCTCTCGCCTTCTTCGCGCTTATCAAGCTTATAGTCGTAGTGGTACCAGGCCAGTGACAGGCCTTCCAGCTGGCCATCAAACTTGTATGATACGTGGCTGGAGTATTCGCGACGGTTGAATTTGTCTGTGTTGGATGCATCTTTACCTTTGGCAGTCAGCACTTCAACATTCAAGCCTGGAACACCCAGGGCTGCGAAGTCGTAACCCGCTTTCAGTACGTAGGCTTTCTCACCTTCATCGGCGTAGGTTTCCCACAGATCCAATGAAGAGTTGAAGGTGTCAGCATTACCTACGTTGCCAGGGTTGTTGTCTGCAGTCCAGTCACCCTTGGTGGTTTTGTTGTAACCCATGCCGACAAAGGCATCAGCAATGTTCAGCGTGGCATTCAGGTTGTAGTAAGCAGAACCTGCAACTTTATCTGCATCGCCCAGGTTGCCAGCACTCTTTGCGGTACCGTAACGGATGTCGGTATCAACGGACATTTCGTCACCCATATCAAAGGTGTAGTCCGCTTTCAGGAAGTTTTTCTTGACGTAGTCTTTAGAGCGCAGCTGCTCGGCAGTCAGGCCAACTCCGGCGATGGAGTAGTTACCACCCAGAATACGGATGTTGTCTACACCCAGGTCATTCTTGAAAGAAGACTCGTTACGGTCGCTGGCGCCAGTGATTTGAGTGGCATAGACATTCAGATTGGCAAAGCTACCGGATACATCGAAACCGTAAGAGCTTGCATTCAGAATACGTGAGCCAGAGTTACCGTACAGCTCAGTTCCACGCTTTTTCACACCCAGAGAAGCTTTTGTGTCGATACCAGCAAAGGCGTGTTGCGCTTTAATATAAGCCTGCTGGAAACCAGAGATTCCGTTGGCTGAACCATTCTCGCCCTTGGCAACGTTGGAAATGCTGGAGCCTTTCTTAACGCTGATAGGATCTGCAATGCTGGCGGTAATAACTGCGCCGATCACGTTGTTAACATAACCAGTGTCGAAGTCAGCAATAACAGCATGTACCCATTCGTCACGAACGTTGTCAGGTTTAAGTCCGCCTTTTCCATCGGGAACATTTTTGTAATCGTAGTCTTCGTTCCAGTAGTTATTTTTGTAGCTGATTTTCAGGGACGGATCAAAAGTAACAACTTCAGCAGCCTGTACAGAGGTGCTGGCGATGGCGGCAGCAACAGCTGCGCCCAGTGCGGAAATTTTCAGATTCATGTTGTTTTATGTCTAGCTTATGTTGTGTGTGTTTTTATTCGAGCTGTGTGTGTTCACAATAAAGTCACCGAATGGTCATCAAATGGTCACTTTATCGTAACCGTGGAGGTTATCAGATTTTGGTAAGTAAATGCACGTACATCTTTTTTGTGCTGAAGATGGGGTGGACTTGAGGTTTTGTTGTGATGAATATTTGGACAATAAGTTATTTGGGGGTTGGGTGGGGGGGAGGCATTAAAAAGAGGACCTGAGCCCTCGTATGAATCAGATAAAGAAGAGTAAGACGTCTTCTCTATTGCGTCGATAGTTAAGATGGCCGCGCTTGTCCCTGGTGTCTGAAGGGTGCGTCATTTTTCTGGATCTGTCTCGCCCTGTTTGAATGAGCCAGAGAGGCCCCCAGTTCCTTCATTTCTTCTGAGATTTTCTGGCACCTGGCGTGCTGGCGCGCCATTTTCTCTTCCAGGGAAATCATGCTGGTGTTAAATGCCCGTAAACCGTTCAGGGCGTGCTGAAGACGTTCAGTTGGTGTGTCTGGTTTTTGTGGAGTGTTGCTGGTGGCCTTGCCCATAATTCTGTTCCTGAGTTGGTACTGAAAAGTGCTGGTACCTTTCAGGGTAGATCAACTCAGGGGAGTACAGGTTTGGTTTATGAAAATTGCTGTGAGTTTGTATACCTAAAGGACAATATGTCCCTTGATGCCTATCGACTGTCGTTTCCCTGGCCTGAAGGGCTCTACAAGGTCAATAATAAAGGTCATTCTATGATCGCTTGATTGTGGTCTTCTCAAGAAAGGCATTGCCCCCTACGTCACCCTGATTCACTGGGATACCTTTGTTAACCGAACCCCGACTGATGACCCATACAAGCACACTGCTATGGAATGGGAAATCTATCCGGAAGGCTTCTCAGAAACTGCTGACAATGGTTCGCGATCAATACGGCAACCCACCGGTTTTTGATTCAAGGGTCATTACCGATCTGCTGTGCAAACGGTTTAAGTTTTATGCCTTCGAACAGGGTGATCGCCTGCCGACTTCTACGAATGTGCCGTGAGTTTGTAAAAGGCAATCGCTTTGTTCCCGGCCTGCACGGAACCTTTGTTAACCGAACCCCGACTGATGACCCATACAAGCACACCGCTATGGAATGGGAAATCTATCCGGAAGGCTTCTCAGAACTACTGACCATGGTTCGCGATCAATACGGCAACCCACCGGTATTTATTATCGAAAACGGTGTCGCTTACTTCGACGAGGTAAAAAATGGTGTTGTGGAAGACCAGCCTCGAATCAGTTACCTGAAAAACCATATTGAAACTGTTCTCAATGAGCGCAAGAAAGGCTCTGATGTGCGTGGTTTCTTTGCCTGGTCACTGCTGGATAACTTTGAATGGGCCAAAGGTTACAGCACTCGATTTGGACTGGTTCATGTCGATTTCGACAGCGGCGAACGTACAGTCAAGCAATCTGGCCACTGGCTGGGTGAACAGATTCGTAATCGGGGATCCCTGAAGACTTCTTGATAGCACTCTCCAGCCTGTCTTCTGGTGAGCCAGCCTCACCTCCCCCTCATTCCCTCTTCCTCATAAACCCAAAAACTCAGTGATACCCTGTACCCAATCAGACGGGATACCAGTACATAAATATCACCAGTAATAACGGTGATGTCGATCTTTTTTCTCAATTGTATTTACAGGTCGGGACGGGGGTTAGATTGAGGATTGGGCTGTATAAGGCTCTTTTGCACTCTAAGCCCACAGCTGTATATACGCGCTTCATTATCTTCCCGCTCGAGGAAAAACTCGCCTGTACCGCATACGACGTACGGCGTTTCGTAGCCAGGTTTATTATTCAGATAATTTCGAATCATCCAATTTTCCCGGTGCGCGTAGGTAATAAAAATGGCATAACCTCCGGGTTGCAAAGCCTCAAGCGATTCTTCAAAAACCGATTCCCAGACCTTTGGAAATTGCTCATATTCATCAATCACGGGGCCAGGATGCAGGAATAAAACACCATCATAAAGGGCATCAAGAAAAATGCGCGAGGTAGGTCTGTCTTTACAAATGATACAATTCGGGCCTATATAACCGGTCAGGTATTCATACTTTTCAAGAGTTTTCTTCGCTATAGCAAATACAGGGTCCTTCATAAACCCACTGGTTCGCAGCCTGCTGTTTTCAAGCGGGTCAATAGCCAGCAATGATGATGGCTTAAACAGCGATATAGTGGCTGGAAATTCATAGAAGGGACCTGCACCAGGCACCAGAAGCGAATCTATATGCGGTACCTCTGCATCAGGAAAAAGGCTTTGTACCAGCGACTTGAATTTATTCGGAATATAGAGATTGTTTCCGCGCACTACCGCGAAAAAGTCGTCATAGATGTCTTTATATTTACACTTACCATTCCAAAACTGCTTAAGAGCATTTCTAACACTGACTTCCACAGGATGCTGATCATGTCTAACGGGGGAAATTGCGTGATAATAGTCAGCGACCTGATCCCATGAACCGTGAAAACATTCAGGTTTTTTTAACACGGTATATGCTGTAGAAACACAGTAAGTGTTGTGCATGGAACCCGAAGGGAATTGCTGACAGATAGAATCAACTGCAACCTTCTCCCCTGCGCAAACATTCATGCTGAACAGACTCAAAGGCGCAAAGAACGATGCACAAAGTAGCAGGAGAAACCTGAACGGAAGTAGGAGGCATCTTGCAGTCATAACAGGTTCTCTTTGGATTCAGATGACCTGTCAGTAAAAAGAATTTGTCTAAAAGCATCACTAACATGGCGGGCAGCAGCAGTAACAAACGAAAGAGCCTGTGTGACGATCAAGTGCTATTAATCGTTCTATGCCAAGAACAAAAACAAAGGAGCCCAAAGGACTCCTGAAAATAAGTTGCAAAAGCAACTTCACCATCTTTGACGCGATCTGGTTAATTTGCGCTCTCCAGCAACAGACGCACAGCAGGCTGGATCGCAATATTATGACGATTCAGTGCATCCGGCTTAAGAAAACCAGGAACAAATGTATTGGTGGTTCCCGCATGACCAGGATAGAACACATCGTATTCAAGGGAATCCAGTAACTTCTGGAAGCGTCTGGCCTGACAGCGTGACAAGGCTTTACCCTGCTCTCTTACCTCAAGCATCTGCAGGCCAATACCTGCCAGCTCAGATAATTTTTGCGCCACCAGATAAACACCATCCTGATCCAGCACAGAATTATCAGCGATTGTCTGCTTCACCCGCTCTTTCAAGCTGTTCCACCGCTGCAGGTTCTCTTTCAATCCCGCTGACAAGCTTCGCTCTCCAGCCAGGAAACGTTCAACATTAGCTTAAAGTGGTATGCCTCAAGACTCTCAGCTGGCAGGTTTTCCAGAAACAATTCTGCGTCCCCGGAATGGAAGCCTGTCTGCCCAAACAGAGCCGGTAACACAAGACGAGGAATAAAATGTCGCTGACGCAAAGGATGATAACCGGCCGTTTCAATAACCCGGGCCAATTCATCGAGGGCCTGTAGGTCACCTTCAGGACCAGCCAGTTTCTTCATTGACTCCAGACGAATTCACTGGATATTGAATCCCGGCGCTTCCATCACCTGGCTGTGCTTTTCAACCCGGCGGTACAAGTCAGAAATAGCTGTCGCAGCAACCTGTTTACGACTGCTCCATATGCGCTCTGCCAGCGCCATTGCGCAGGGCCAGGCATGCATCATTAACACCCGCTCCGGAACATTCTCTGTCCAGATAGACACTTCGGAGCCACTGACCGGCAACATTTCTGCTTTCCCATCAATCAGGATGCGACCGGGGGCATGTCGGTAATGGCTCCACATCGGTGATTTGAAGTCCATATAGGCACTCCAGTTATTAATCATCTGATGTTTTTTCAAATTTGACGGGTAGTGACCAGCCTCCCAGGGCTGGATCACAATATCTTCAGGCAGGTCATCGCTCAGTGCTTTTTCCCAGCAAACCGGCCGCTTTCCATAAGGCTTTACAATGTCTGCATAACGGCGGGTAAAGTAGGCCTGCAGTTTTTTGCAGGAGGGAATGCCCTCCGCCTTCATAAATGCCTGGGTATCAGGGTCTTTTTCCCATGCCTGATACGGGGCTTCATCACCACCGATATGAAAATACTGATCCGGAAAGGGATCGGCAATTAAGCAGTCACGGCATCATGATTGGTATGCCTTTGGTGATAGCCTCAAGCCTTTTGGGGCGGGCTTTCTTGTCAGGCTGTCATTTCTTACCGGGCTAGTCAGCCCAGCTATCATCCAGTTCAAAAAACACGCTGTAATTATTGCTGAAATAAGTCATCTCAGCACTGCATTCCTTATTTTTAAAGAGTTTTTCAAGTACGCTCAGCAGTGCGTCCAGTGCCCGATGATTTTTATTATGACCGGGATTGGTAAACGTCAGCTGCTGTCCGTTAATACGCAAATTAAGCAGGCAGTAGGGTGAGCCAATCTGCTCTTTCGGTACCTGCTGCCGGTATTTTTTCAACTGACTGTAACACCAGGCGACTGTTTGTGTACGGGCGGGAAGATTCCAGAGCAAATCTGCGCTATTTTCCTGCAGAGCAATAACAACATATGGCTCCAGCTGGTCATGCATGGAGTTGAGCACCTGTATCTCTGCGACATTAGGCCCCACCACCTTGTGTGCATGCTCAGCCCATTGCGAGACAACTAAGCGCCAGGTATTCGCATCGTCCTCAACACCCTCATAAAACGCTTCCAGCAAGGCTTTGGTTGCCTGGCAGGCACTCAGTCGTTCGGATGGCTCCTCCAATCTGATAATCAAGCCAGCCTCACCAAAACTCAAAGACATATAGGGTGAACAGGCAAACTCTTCGTACATGGTCTCTTCTGCTTCTTCAATCAATACTTTGTATTTTTCAATCTGTTGTGGCAGTTGGCTACGCTGTTCTTCATTCAACGGTACATAGTATCCAGTGATCAGGAAGTCTGTGATGTTGTCGAACCATGACGGTTGAACTGAGGTCGGTGCAATGGCCATGTCCGACATGGCCGAAGAGAGCGAGGTCACAGTAACCGGAGCCTCTCCGAATGGGGTGTCACCTGCTTCTGCTGCTTTCTGCATCCAGGGATCTATCTCCTCCCGGTCAGAGCCGGTATTCGCAGGTTCATGGGGTTCATATAGCATTGGGGCGAAACTCATTGGTTCAGGAGATGTACCTGGCGGCACTGGAGGTTCCGACTGTCCCGAAAGAGATAGTGGTTTTGTCTGAAGCCGGCGCTGGCGTACCGAAGGTTTATCTGGATGCGCTGTTGAAGGCCTTTGCACAAGCAACTGTTGCAACGGGATTTGCGGCGCTGCGCCTTCCTCTTGTCCTGATACCTGGCGTCTACGCCTCATCCTGGGAGGTTGAGTTAATACTTTGTCGCTTATGATGCAGTCATCAGCGAAGGGCTGATAACCAGCTTCAGGGAGCCGGGTTTTCTGCTCCCCTTGTGCGTCCCAGGCAGAAGCCGTTTTAGGGCGATCTTTGCGGGGCTTCAACGAAGGCTGGGGCACTCTGGAGCGAGATGCCCGCCTTACCCTCTGCCGTACGGGTATACCTTCTGGCATGCTGATGTCTATTGCTGGATCCTGGGGAGGTCTGGGCAATAGACCCAGCCCTGATACTGCCCATATGTCCCTTCCCTGATGCCGGCCTCTGCTTTCTGGATGCCCGGGTAACTCAGGCAGAGCGAACGGATTATCGTCATGATGTATAACCTGTTTTACAGGTTTACGTTCAGGTGAGGGAGACCGACTGTCCATGGGTAAAACTCTCAATAAGGGTTTAATGATATGGCTTGGACAGTGACTGGTGCGGGAAAGTTAGGGCGAGGGTGACCGAAGTGTCAGATAACCGGGAAGAAAATAGCTCCAGAGGAGTCTGATTTCTCTGACCATCCTGTTACGTGCTTCAGGGGGATCAGTAGCGCGCAGGGGCCAGGCCGTGGAAACACAGAAAGAAGATCTGCAATAGGAACAAAAGACCGGAGCACGTTAAAGCGAAAGCGGTCAAAAAGTCTTGTCCAGCAAACAGGCATCCATTGCGGATGCCTGTTCTACTTAGAAAGATGTTTAGATAAGACCCAGGCCTTTTGCGGTGGGTTGAGCGGATACTCGACCATTCAGCTCTGCCAGTAGTGATTTAATACGATTTTTTTCTGCATCAATCACTTCACTGGTGCGCTTGCTGCGCGTTGCCCGTTCACGCTCGATAGCTTCCATAATGCGTATTTGTTTCTCGGAAAGAACGGGGGCTGGCTCGGGTTCCGGTTCCGGTTCCGGCTCTGGCTCAATTTCTTGGGGTGCCGGTTGTACGGCTTGTGCAGGCGCAGGGCTTGCTTCCTGAACTGCTGTGCGAGCTTGTGTCTCAAGCTGGCTGGCAGCGCTGGCATCACCGGCCAGTACGCCATCCACTGCAGCGGTAATGGCGGCCAGTTGAGCGTTGATGGTGTCATCAATGCTCAGGTTCAGTTTTACATTGCCCGTGGTGCGCGAGGCACGCTTAGGGTCAATAGCAACCTTTTTTGCGGCTCTGGCGGCTTTCTCGTCTTCTTCTTTAGCTGCCTGGGCAATGATGGCTTTGGCTGCGGCCAGTGCGTCAAACTTATTCGGTGCGCTGGGTTTTTCCTGTGCAGCTTTTTTTGCTGTGCTTTTGCTTTTACTTTTGCTGGGCGACGAGCGTGCAGATTTTTTCTGTGCCGCTTTATCCATGATAGAGCGCGCAACTTCAGCCGTAGAACGCTGGCGTTGCGGTTGTTCTGCGTTTTGCTGGGTTTCGGGTTTGTTTTTGTTGTCGCCACTGTCGTTGGAACGAGAGCTGTCATCTGTGTCATCAATGACATCATCAGCAGGGGCGTCGGTGGCAAACGAGTCGAGCAGGTCCAGCAGTTCTTTTTCAGCTTCTGACTTCTTACGGCGAGCCGGCGTTTTCTTCTTGATAACGACGGTGCTGGTTTTATGACCACGCAGGCTGATAGCGCCCAGGTTAGAGACAGCGTCCCGTTCCAGCTCTGCCAGTTCGGCACGGTTGTCCGCCATATCGTAAATTTCACGAGAGAAAGCATCTACGCCGTGAATGCGGATGTCGCGGTAAAGAGGGAAGTCGAGATTCTGTTCGGCCGCGAATACCATTTTTTCCCATTGATCGTTGAGATCGTTACGGGTGGATCCGACGTATACCTGGCTGGTAACTGTGTTGGTAACGGTGAAGATAATCAAGAGGCAGCAACCGTGTATGACATGAACGAGAGGCGCGACATTATAGCGACACTGGAGAGAGTTGGTAGCTGGTTTTTTGTCCGTATTTGTCGAAGATTCCTTTCTGTCCCCTGAATAGGGGTTGGTCGTCTATCTTAGAAGGTTGGTTAGATGGTTCTGTTCTGTATTTTATTTGTGTTGTTTGCGAAATAAAGAGTGGGTTTATCGGGGGGGGGGGGGAGATGGGGTAGTATGAGGTCAGGAGTGCCAGATGCACTCCTTATTAGCATTTAAGGGAGTGCTATGCAGTACGGCTCACAGAAAACTCTGCCAGTTCGATCATTGCCTGACGGTAAGGTGTGTCTGCCAGGATGCTGATGGCATCAATCGCTTTTTGGGCTTCATCTTTCGCTGACTGGGCTGTGTAGGTCAGGGCGCCGGTGTCTTTGACGGCGGTCATAACGTCGTCCAGTGCATCCAGTCCACCACTTCGAATGGCTTTGCGTACCAGGGTGGCCTGTTCTTCACTGCCTTCTTTTATAGCGTGAATGAGAGGCAGGGTTGGTTTGCCTTCGGCCAGGTCATCACCCACGTTCTTGCCCATGGTTTCGCTGTCGCCGGTGTAGTCGAGCAGGTCGTCGACCAGCTGGAACGCCAGACCAAGATGGTTGCCGTAGGCCTTCAGTGCTCCAATTTCTGCAGGGGAGGCTTTGGCCAGCAGGCCCGCGGTATGGGTTGAAGCTTCAAACAGCATGGCTGTTTTACAGCGAATGACTTCCCGGTACTGCTCTTCGGTGATATTCGGGTTACGAACATTCACCAGCTGCATCACTTCACCTTCGGCAATCACGTTAGTGGCATTGGCGAGGGAGGTCATGACATCCATATTGCCAATATCAACCATCATCTGGAAAGCACGGGAATAAAGGAAGTCACCAACCAGAACACTGGGAGCATTGCCCCACTTGGCGTTGGCGGTAGAGCGACCACGGCGCAGATCGGAGGAGTCCACCACATCATCATGGAGCAGTGTCGCGGTGTGCAGGAATTCGATAATCGTCGCCAGGGGGATTTGTGGCTGTTCGATGTACTTGCCCTGGCTATCTTTCTTGTTGAAAGGAAGACCACAGGCACCGGCGCTGAGCAGTACCAGAAGGGGGCGCAGGCGCTTGCCACCGGCGTCAATAATGTAATGGCCAATCTTTTCGACCAAAGAGACGTCCGAGTGCAGCTGAGCCATAATGCATTCGTTTACGGCCTGAAACTCCTCAGTAACGGTTGCATAGATACGGAGGACATCTTCATTCTGGGGCATGGGTGAGCTTATCTTACGTAGCGACAGGCGGAATGTCGGAATCGTATGGGGTGCTCACGGGGGTGTCAAGGGAATCCCCCTTTTGCCTGTATGCTCTACGCATGCCGCGGGGGATGTCCGCTTTTCCTTCGATTTCGGCTTGTTTCGCATCGGGCCAGACTCTACAATATGCGACCCGTTCTGAAAGTCTTGATAGTTGCCACTTTGTTATGGTCGGTCTTTACCGCCATGGGCACTATCCTGAAATGCAGTCGGTTCCATAAAAATTCCGCTTCGATCTGGTTTTGAAGTGGATGCCTTTAACAAAAAGGCCAAGGATTTTCGGAGAATTCCATGTACGCAGTTATCAAAACTGGTGGCAAGCAGTACCGCGTTACTGAAGGCGAGACCCTCAAGGTCGAAAAGCTGGAAATCGCGACTGGCGAAGCAATCAACTTCGATGAAGTTCTGCTCGTTGCCAACGGTGAAGAAGTCAAGATCGGTGCCCCTGTTGTTGCAGGCGCCAAGGTAAACGCTGAAGTCGTTGCTCACGGCCGTGGCAAGAAAGTGACGATCGTTAAGTTCCGTCGCCGGAAGCATCACCGTAAGCAAATGGGCCACCGTCAGTGGTTCACTGAAATCAAAATCACCGGCATCAGCGCCTGATAAGAGGGTATTGACTCATGGCACACAAAAAAGCAGGCGGTAGTACTCGTAACGGCCGCGACTCGGAAAGTAAACGCCTTGGCGTGAAGCGTTTCGGCGGTCAGGCAGTTATTGCTGGCAACATCCTGGTTCGTCAGCGTGGCACCAAGTTCCACGCTGGTGAGAACGTTGGCATGGGCAAGGATCACACCTTGTTCGCTAAGGCTGACGGTAAGGTTGTTTTCGAAGTGAAGGGTCCCAAGAATCGCAAATACATTCGTGTAGAAGCGGCTTAAGTCTCAGCGCTCGAGAAAAAGCCCCGCTTGCGGGGCTTTTTTGTTATATAAGGTCTTTTAAGGAGAGAGAGTCCGCGTTGATGGACACTGACTCTTCTCCTAAAAGACCTTTAAGGCCCGTTAAGGCCACAGGGGTGAAGTAATGAAGTTTGTTGATGAAGCTCATATCTACGTAGAAGCAGGTAAGGGCGGTAATGGGTGTGTGAGTTTCCGGCGGGAAAAGTACATCCCTAAAGGTGGTCCGGACGGTGGTAATGGTGGTGTTGGCGGCAATATCTTTATGGTGGCCGACAACGACCTGAACACGCTGGTCGATTACCGTTACACCCGCCGTTACAAAGCGCAGAACGGGCAGCAGGGTCGTGGCGGTCAGTGTACTGGAGCCAAGGGTGAAGACACCTTTCTGCGAGTGCCTGTCGGCACCACTATCGTGGATGAAGATACTCAGGAGGTCATTGGTGACCTGCTCGAGGCTGGGCAGCAGTTTCTGGTGGCCCGCGGTGGTCATAACGGCATTGGTAACACCTGCTTTAAATCCAGTACCAACAGGGCTCCCCAGACGGCGACACCTGGTCACCCTGGCGAAGCCCGTAATATCAAGCTTGAGCTGAAGGTTATTGCAGACGTTGGTCTGCTGGGTATGCCGAATGCTGGTAAGTCTACCTTTATTCGCTCTGTTTCCCATGCTCGTCCAAAAGTGGCGGACTATCCGTTCACCACGCTGGTACCAAACCTGGGTGTGGTGAGTATTCAGAAGCACCGTAGTTTTGTTGTGGCCGATATTCCCGGTCTGATCGAAGGTGCAGCTGAAGGTGCTGGTCTGGGTATTCGCTTCCTGAAACACTTGGCTCGCTGCCGGATTCTGCTGCATCTTGTAGATGTTGCTCCTATCGATGGTTCTGACCCTGTTGAAGCGGCCCGAGCCATTATTAATGAGCTGGAAGTGTTCAGTGAGGCGCTGGCCAATCGTGAACGCTGGCTGGTCTTGAACAAGCTCGACCTTGTACCGGAAGATGAGCGCGAAGAACTGTGCGAACACATCGTCAAAGAGCTGAGCTGGGAAGGCCCGGTTTATTGTATTTCCGCTATCAGCAGTGAAGGCACTATGCAGATGTGCCAGAACATGATGACCTTCATTGAAGAGCGTAATCTTCAGGAAAACTCTGATGAAGAGTACGCTGAAGCGGAAGCAGCCCAGCGTGAGCGCATGGAAGAAGAAGCCCGTGTGCGTATCGAAGAACTGGCAGCAGAGCGTCGTGCCCGCCGCCAGGCTGAGAAGATGGCAGCTACCGCGGAAGACGACGATGATGACGATGACCATGATGTCGAAGTGTTTTACGTACCTTAAACTTTGCTGTAACGCAGAATCAGGTAGGTAAAACGGGTGTGGAGGCGCTCGTGGCGACCAGGCAAGATAACCAGAACAATAAAGCGGGCTCAGCGCGCAGCGAAGTTTCTTCTTCGCGGCGCTGGGTGATTAAAATTGGCAGCGCCCTGCTGACCAATGATGGTCAAAGCCTTAACAGTGAAGGCATTCGAACCTGGGTGTCGCAGATTGCTGCCCTGAAAAAGGCCGGGCTCGAGCCGATTCTGGTCTCTTCCGGTGCTGTTGCTGCAGGCATGACCCGTCTCGGCTGGAAGTCCCGTCCCACTGCTATGCATGAATTGCAGGTGGCGGCTGCTGTTGGCCAGATGGGGTTGTCCCAAACCTGGCAGAGTGCTTTTGCTGAGTTCGGTATTGAAACCGCCCAGGTGCTGTTGACCCACGCCGACCTGTCCAATCGCCAGCGTTATCTGAATGCCCGCAGTGCTCTGACTACTATGGTCGACCTGGGGGTGATTCCGGTGATTAACGAGAATGACTCGGTGGTCACTGATGAGATCCGCTTTGGCGATAACGACACCCTCGGTGCCCTGGTTGCCAATCTTGTGGATGCAGATGTGCTGGTGCTGTTGACCGATCAAACCGGTCTCTACACCGCAGACCCTCGCCATAACCCAGATGCCAAACTGGTGGATGAGTGCCGTGCCGCTGAACCCTCTTTGGATGCTATGGCCGGTGAAACCAAGGGTTCTCTTGGTCGTGGTGGTATGTTTACCAAGTTGCGGGCGGCACGTCTTGCTGCACGCTCTGGCGCTTCAACAGTGATTGTGGGTGGGCGCATCGATAATGTTGTGGATCGTCTCCATCAGGGTGAATCGCTGGGTACATTGTTGCTGCCTGATCAGGAACGCACGCTGGCCCGTAAACGCTGGCTGGCAGGTCATCTGCAAATGAAAGGCCGCCTGATTATGGATGCTGGTGCTGTTCGTGCCCTGCGTCAGTCCGGTTCCAGTCTTCTGCCTGTAGGTGTTCGTGCTGTGGAGGGCGAATTCCAGCGTGGTGAAATGGTGGCTTGTGTGGATGCTGATGGGCTGGAAATTGCCCGTGGGCTGGTGAACTATTCCTCCGAAGATGTTACCCGTGTGCTGGGTTTGCCCAGTAACCAGATGGCTGATGTACTGGGCTTTACCGGTGAAGCGGAATTGGTGCACCGGGATAATCTGGTTCTGACTTAAGGGTTCTAGCTTAAGGCGTTTTTTGTTTGCTCTTGCCTGGCCTGTTTTGCAGGCTGAAGCCTTTCCCGAAGTGTTTGCTGAACTGGTATCTGGATGCTTTCTCAAGGGCATCCACCAGTTGAGGTGCCCAATGCCTGTTGCGGTGGCTTTCCTCTTCCCGGGCCGGAGGGATGGTGAAGATCATTGCTCCTTCCGGGTGAGGGTTCTGTATCAGCCAGTTGCCCCAGGTCTCTTTATTATTTAAATACTCCCCTTCTACCTCGGCAAAAATGGTTTGCTGCAGGTGTTGGTCCAGTGCCTGTGTGATGCTTTCGTTTTTTTCCTTTCGCAGTGTGCTGCCGAGTCTGTAGGCGTCCTGTCTCAGGATTTTTGGCAGCGCCAGACTGTTGAATGCCACTACCGGAAGGTCACAGGCAATTCCCGCGTATTGTGCCACTGCTCCACCGAGAGAGAGTCCTGTCAGTATGATCTGCTTGATGTCGGGTAGATTCTGCAGGCGTGCGCAAAGATGGCGGGCCTCGGTCAAAATACGATGACGATAACCCCAGCTGATTTTCACTGCTGCGGAAATGGTGACTGCGCTACGGTAACTGCGTTCGAAGTCGGTGCCAGCAAAGGCCACTATCACTGTACCACTCTTCCTGTGGATAAATGCCCTTGCCTGCAGTCCGGAGCCCTTGTGGGAAAATCTTTGGCTTTCGTTATTGTGAAAATGTTTCTTTGATTCCTCGGTTGCCAGGTCACCAATGGTTAATGGTTCGAGTTTGAGGAATTTCAGCCGCTCGAAGTTCATCTGGGTCTGGCTTCTGTCGGAACGATTGAGCTTATAACTATGGGCCATAAGGCTGGCGAGGGCGTAAGGGTAGAGGATCTGAGCCTGGCGCTGGTTGATGTTCTGTTGTGAATTAGTGCTGGCCAGTGGTGAGGGAGCGGTGAAAAGATTTTTATTTTGAACCGATTCGCCTGCTGGCAGGGCAATAATATTGGGGTCGGCGCTTGCTGGGGTTGAGATGAGTAACATAGCCAGTATCAGCAGGCAGGCCGTTGCAAAGGATGCTTTCAGGTGGGCGAGTGGGTGCATGGTGTCCTTTCCAGGCGGTTGGTAGCGATGCTTTGACTATAGCTTTGAATTTGGCGGGGAAAGGAAGATGCAGGCTGAGAGAGGGGGCAGGTGAAAAATCAGGCATAAAAAAAGGAGCACTAAGGCTATTTATTAAGGAGCACTAAGGCTATTTATTAAGGAGCACTAAGGCTATTTATTAACCGAAGGCTCCTTTATTAAGGCTGTGCTCTATAAGAGCAGCTCTGGGCGATTAAGCGGCCAGTGCTTTAACCTGTGCATTCAGACGGCTCTTATGACGAGCGGCCTTGTTCTTGTGGAACAGACCCTTGTCAGCCATGCGGTCGATAACAGGTACGGCAGCAGCGTAAGCAGCAGTTGCAGCTTCGAAGTCTTTAGCTTCAACTGCAGCCAGAACCTTTTTGATAGTAGTGCGAACCATGGAACGCTGGCTGGCGTTGTGCTGGCGACTTTTTTCTGCGTTACGAGCACGCTTCTTGGCGGATGGAGTATTAGCCATCTGAGTTCTCCTGAAATTTCGGATATGTTTTCAATTACGCAAAAACCAGTTTGAAAGCTCTATTTCTTCAGCAGCCGCGCAAAAGAAATAAAGGGTCAAAATTGGTCACTGCATCCCGATGACACATTTCGGGAGTAAAAACGGGTGCGCGGATTCTGTCAGAGCAACCCCGGCAGGTCAAGCCTGGAGGCCGCCTTCTGCAGCAATATCTGTAACCTTCCTTCTATAAAAAAGAGTGCAGTTTCATGTACGTTTGTGCGGATCAGGATATACCCTCTCTGGTCATAGAATGTCAGCAGCGGTTAAACTGAAACAAGAAAATTTCATCGGACTGCCCTTCAATGCCAACAGATTCACAGGCCGCACCTGCAAAAAAAGCAGAAGGCGGCCTTTTACGTTCTTCCCTCGTGGTTGGGGTTATGACCATGATGTCTCGCGTACTCGGTCTGGTACGGGATGTTGTGATCGCCATTTATTTCGGTTCACAGGCCGAGGCTGACGCCTTTTTTGTTGCCTTTAAAATTCCCAATTTCCTTCGTCGGCTGTTTGCGGAAGGTGCCTTTTCCCAGGCCTTTGTTCCGGTCTTGTCGGAATACCGCACCAAACGTCCGAAAGAAGCGGTTCAGGAGCTGGTCAATCGTGTCGCGGGCACGCTGGGTCTGACTCTCGCTGTGGTAACAGTTTTGGCGATGATTGCTGCACCTTTATTAATACTGGTGTTTGCTCCCGGTTTTAGTGGAGAAACCGAAAAACTGGCTCTGGCCGGCGATATGCTGCGCATCACCTTTCCTTATTTATTGCTGATTTCCTTGACGGCCTTTTCCGGAGCCATTCTGAACAGCTATGGCAAATTTGCTGTACCTGCCTTTACTCCGGTATTGCTGAATGTCAGTTTGATTGGCGCAACGGTGTTGCTTACTCCTTATTTTGATGAGCCAGCCATGGCGCTGGCCTGGGGTGTGGTGATTGCCGGTATCGCTCAGTTGTTTGTGCAGATCCCTTTCCTGAAGCAGATTCACCTTCTGCCCAGGCCTGCCTGGGGCTGGAAAGATGAAGGTGTTCGCCGGATTCTTAAACTGATGGCACCAGCTATGTTTGGTGTCTCTGTCGCTCAGATCAATTTATTGCTGGACACAGTTCTGGCGTCTTTTCTGCAAACCGGCAGTATCTCCTGGCTCTATTATTCGGACCGTTTGATGGAGCTGCCTCTGGGGATATTTGGTATCGCCATTGGTACGGTGATTCTTCCGAGTCTTTCACGTCAGCACTCCGGTGGCGACCCAAGAGCCTTTTCCAAAACCCTGGGCTGGGCTGTACGTCTGGTGTTGTTGATTGGTATTCCAGCAGCGATTGCGCTCTTCCTGCTGGCAGAACCTCTGATAGCAACCCTGTTCCATCATGGCCGTATGGAAGACCGTGATGTGATTATGTCGGCTATGAGTCTTCGGGCTTATGCGGCGGGTTTGCTGTTCTTTATGATTATTAAGGTTCTGGCTCCCGGTTACTTTGCCCGTCAGGATACGAAAACACCGGTGAAAATTGCTGTGTTTGCGATGGTTGCCAATATGGTCTTTAACCTCGCGCTGGTGTGGTCTCTGGATCATGCCGGCCTGGCTTTAGCGACGTCTTTGTCTGCAGCCTTGAATGCTGGTCTGCTGTTCTTTGGTCTGGTGCGTGCCAAGGTCTTCCATCTGCAGGGTGGCTGGTGGAAGTATGGTGCTCAGCTGTTCCTGGCTAACGGTGCTATGGTCACAGCGCTGGTGTGGTTGGGTTCTTCTACTGAAGCCTGGTTGCGTTGGTCAATGTTGGAACGCATAGAACATCTGGCCCTGTTAATCGTCGCAGGATTAGCGTCTTATGTTGTGACTTTGGTGATATCCGGCCTGCGCCCTCGACATTTTCGCCATTAAAAGTGTTTCTTGGGTGCTTACAGGGATTTGGTCACTGACTTTTCCCCTTGAAGGTCTATATAATCGGGCTTTTATTCTGCTAACTGCGAGCGAGACGGGATGCAGTTGATCCGAGGCCTGAGCGCCATCAAGAAGCGACACAAGGGCTGCGTCCTGACCATTGGCAACTTTGACGGGGTGCACAAAGGTCACCAGAATATTCTGGCCGAAGTGCGGCGGCAGGCAGCTGCCCATGATACCGCCAGTGCAGCTATGGTTTTTGAGCCTCTGCCCAGAGAATATTTCTGTGTGCAGAGTGACTTGCCTTCCCGGTTGCAGACCTTCCGCGAAAAGCTGGAGACTCTGGACGATCTAGGTCTGGACCAACTGGTCTGCCTGCACTTCAACCGGGACCTGCGCGGTCTTACGGCGGAAGAGTTTATCCAGCAGGTGCTGGTAGAAGGCTTGAATATTCGTCACCTGATTGTTGGTGATGATTTCCGCTTTGGTCTGGGCCGTTCCGGAACCTACAGTACGCTGGAAGAAGCCGGGCAACAGTATGGTTTCACTGTCGCTAATACGCATTCAGTGATTCTGGATAATGAGCGGATCAGCAGCACGTTGATTCGTAATTGCCTGAAAGAAGGTGAGTTTGCCCGGGCTGAACACTTTTTGGGGCGGCCTTTCCTGATCAGTGGTCGGGTACTTCATGGCCAAAAGCTGGGTCGAACTCTGGGTGTTCCCACAGCCAACCTGCGGCTGGGTCGTCGACACAGTCCTGTACGGGGTGTTTACGCTGTTCAGGTGAAGGGCGAGCAGTTAGACAAGGTTTATCAGGGGGTCGCTAATATTGGCTCCCGGCCAACGGTAGAAGGCGGCTTTGATCGTCTGGAAGTGCATCTGCTGGATTTTGATGGTGATCTGTATGGTCGCCGGATTCAGGTGGAATTTGTTGGCAAGATTCGCGACGAACAGAAGTTTGAGAACCTTGATGCCCTGAAAGCAGCAATTCATCGCGATATTGCTGGAGTGAGGGCTATTCTGACAGACCAGTAAATCTGGTTTGTCATGATTGCAGTTATATATGTGGGTGATGGCTTGCCCCTGAAAAGAAGTTGATTCTGGTAAACGACTGATGAGCGATTACAAGCATACGCTGAACCTGCCGGATACCGCATTTCCCATGCGCGGTAACCTGGCAAAACGTGAACCTGACATGCTCAGGCACTGGCAGGAGATGGATCTCTACGGAACTATCCGTGAAGCCCGTGCCGGTTGTGAAAAGTACATTCTTCACGATGGCCCTCCTTATGCCAACGGCGACATTCATATTGGTCATGCCGTAAACAAAATTCTCAAAGACATCATTGTGAAGTCCAAAACAATGAGTGGCTTTGATGCGCCTTACATTCCCGGTTGGGACTGCCACGGTCTGCCTATCGAACATAAGGTAGAGACCAGGGTCGGCAAGGCTGGCACCAAGGTCGATTTCAAAACCTTCCGCCAGAAGTGTCGCGACTATGCTGCCAAACAGGTAGACGGCCAGCGCAAAGACTTTATTCGTCTGGGCATTCAGGGTGACTGGTTCAACCCTTACCTGACCATGAACTTCGAAACTGAAGCTGACATCATTCGTTCACTGGGCAAAATCGCCGAGAACGGCCATCTGGTAAAAGGTTACAAGCCGGTTTACTGGAGTGTGGTAGGTGCCTCTGCACTGGCAGAAGCGGAAGTTGAGTACCAGGACAAAACCTCTACCCAGATTGATGTGCGTTATGCCGCTATCGATCAGGACGCTGTGCTGAATGCTTTCGACCGTGATGAAGATGGTGAAGGTGAGATCTCAGCGGTTATCTGGACCACCACGCCATGGACACTGCCATCTTCCCAGGCTGTGACTGTTGGTGCCGAGCTGGGTTATGCCCTGGTTCAGTGTGAAATCAATGGTGAACCTGCACGTCTGGTGCTGGGCGAAGCCCTGCTGGAAACGGCGATGGCGCGTTACGGCTGTGAGGGCGATTCTCCAGAAAAGAAATGGAAAATCCTCGGCCGTACACTGGGCAGTAAGCTGGAAAACCTGAAACTGCATCACCCGTTCTACGAACGTGAACTGCTGATGATTCTCGGCGACCACGTAACCACAGACGCTGGTACCGGCTGTGTACACACAGCCCCTGACCATGGTGTGGATGACTTTAACGTTGGTCGCAAGTACGGCATCCAAACCCTGAACTACCTGGATGACAACGGCATTTTCCGTCCACAGGTGGAACTGTTTGCCGGTGACCATGTGTACAAGGTAGACGGCAAGGTGCTGGAAGTTCTGCAGGAGCGTGGCCGCGTACTGGCTCATGCCAAGCTGACTCACAGTTATCCACACTGCTGGCGTACTAAAACGCCGCTGATCTTCCGTGCGACACCTCAGTGGTTTGTCAGCATGAATAAAGAAGGTCTGCTTGATAAGGCTGTGTCTTCTCTGGAAGGTGTGGAGTTCACGCCAGACTGGGGCCGTAACCGTATGGAATCCATGCTGAGTCAGAGCCCTGACTGGTGTGTCTCCCGTCAGCGCACCTGGGGTGTACCTATCACCCTGTTTATCCACAAGGATACCGAAGAGCTGCATCCGCAAACCGCTGAGCTGATCGAGAAAGTCGCTCTGCTGGTGGAAAAAGAAGGTATGGATGCCTGGTTCGACCTGAACCCGGAAGACATTCTCTCTGCAGAAGATGCCGCTAACTACGTGAAGACGACTGATACGCTGGACGTATGGTTTGATTCCGGTGTGACTCATCAGTCTGTCTGTGCCCGTCGTGATGAGCTGCAGACGCCTGCTGACCTGTACCTTGAAGGTTCTGACCAACACCGTGGCTGGTTCCAGTCTTCCCTGAAGACCGGTATCGCCATGAATGGTATTCCGCCCTACAAGCAGCTGCTGACTCACGGTTTCACCGTGGATGCCAATGGCCGCAAGATGTCCAAGTCTCTGGGTAACGTAATGTCTCCCCAGAAAGTTGTGAACAACCTGGGTGCAGATATTCTGCGTCTGTGGGTGTCTGCGACTGACTACACCACCGAGATGACGGTTTCTGACGATATCCTCAAGCGTACTGCTGACAGCTATCGTCGTATCCGCAATACCGCGCGTTTCCTGCTGTCCAATATTAATGGTTTCAACCCGGAAACGGATGTTGTGGCCTGGGATATGATGCTGCCTCTGGACCGCTGGGCGGTTGATCGTGCACTGCAGCTGCAGGATGAGATTCTGCAGAGCTATGACGATTTCAATTTCCTGAACGTGTACCAGAAGGTTCACCACTTCTGTTCTCTGGACCTGGGTGGCTTCTATCTGGATATTATCAAGGATCGTCAGTACACGACTCAGGAAGACAGCTTGCCACGTCGCAGCTGCCAGACGGCCATGTACCATATCATGGAAGCCTTTGTTCGCTGGATTGCTCCGGTACTGAGCTATACCGCTGAAGAGCTCTGGCAGGTACTGCCGGGTGAGCATGGTGCAACGGTTCACACTGCTGAGTGGTACACCGGGCTGGTGGCTCTGGATGACCAGACTTTCACTCGCGAATACTGGAAACAGATTCTTGCGGTGAAGACAGCAGCCAACAAAGCTATGGAAGATGCCCGTAAAGCCGGTGATATCGGTGGCAGCCTGCAGGCTGAAGTAACTCTGTATGCATCTGATGAGCTAAAGGCGCAGATTGCCAGGCTGGAAGATGAACTGCGCTTTGTGCTGATCACTTCCCGTGCGGATGTGGCTTCTTTGGCTGATGCGCCAGAAACAGCGGTGGAAACAGATGTTACTGGTCTGAAGGTGGTTGTAGCCAAGACGGAACACGAGAAGTGCGAGCGCTGCTGGCACCATCGTGAAGATGTTGGCTCCAACGAGAAGTACACAGACCTCTGTGGTCGTTGTGTGACTAACGTTGAAGGTGAAGGCGAAGTGCGTCACTTTGCTTAAAGCCGTTTGTGATGTTTGATAAAACAACGCAATAAAAAATGCCGACTCTGAATAGGTCGGCATTTTTGTATCTGTAATCACTAGCCTCGATCTGACGAGTCGCAGATATCTGCGGGAATTGTTTAGCGACTCACCGGAGAGAAGGAGGGTGGATTCAGTCCAGAATCAGGGGAGCCTGGAACCTGGATGTGCAACCGGATTTTTGTGGCTCAGGACACTCAGCAGTGCCGCAGCTGCAGTCACATAGCGGGCATGCTCCCTGCGCTGCAACCCCGCTGAGCAACCTGTTTATTGGCCAGAATACTATGTTTCTACATGGTTTCTACATGGTTTCCACATGGCCGAGCACTTAACTCTCGCCTGTTTAAATAAAAAAGCCGACCTTTGATTTTGGTAAAAGGCCGCAATGCTGTTCATTTAGGCAGAACAGCATTGCGCTTTAACGAGGGTTTTTTATACAAGTGGCAACGGTGAATAAATCCATAATTGCGTATATTCGTTGTAATCAATCTACACTGTGAGCCCCGTTAGTTTTGGTGGCTCATATGAAGAACTCTCTCTTATTAAAGTTGATGTTTTTTTCTTTCTGGGCGCTCCAGACAATTACTCTTTATGCTGGTAAGACAGATTCACAAGTACTCCATTTTCGGCTGAGCCCAGATCATATGATGCGAGACATCATGATTGCTGAGGAACTGAAAAGTCATGATTTACGTACTGTAAAAGCCAAAACAGTGGGTGGAGCGCTGAAAGGTTTTGAGGGGAAGGTGGAAACACCAATTACCAGCTTGAGTTTTGGGGAGAACTCAGAAATAAAGCAAGGGGCAGGGGCAAGACAAGTACCAACAGGAAGAGAGCAGACTGGTAATTCCTCCGCAACAGATTCTTCAGATGGTCCGCAACATACATCAAAGCCTGAATCGCGACCAGTAACAGACCTTGGCATGGCCGGAAACAATAGGGGGGGGCAAGGTGGCCACACACCTCCTCAGGGAAATAGTGATCTTCCTGCTAACAACAAATCATCAAGAACATTATTCGATATTCGAGTGGGTAATACGCTTTATAACATAGATAAAAAACAATTTGATCCAGCAAAAAAAATGTGGGAATCCCCCTCTGTTATCATTGCGACACCAGAGAAATATTCGTATCGAAAAATTCCTCTAAACCAAATTGAAAAGAGAGAAAGAATCCCTGAGTATATACGTTTAGAAAAGCGTAATGCCCCTACATTGGAATATTTAACGACTTATGGCACGGAGCTTACCAGAAACGAAATTGATGAGCTGTATCCAGACAGAAAAGAAGGATTACTCGGTGATGTTGGTGAAGACGACATTGACATGATTGATCATTTGTTTGGGAATTTAGAAGTGGTAACTAATGATTACGATAATCCCGCAGTGCAGCAATGTTCGGAAGGTCGAGCAGAGTGTAGAGTTCACCGAGGTTTTTTTGATGGAGCGATAAGGTTGCCATGTTGTTCAAGGGCAGATGAGGGTGTTTATATATGTGATATGGCAGTGTTCAAAATGGTCAAGAAAGCAATTTTCGGCTACATAAGGGTAAGGAAAGATACAGGGAATTGTCCTCTCTGTAACAGCAGTCTTGACCTTTCAGGGATTTTGGAATTATCTCTTGATGAAGTTAACCGCGAGCGTAACGTTCAACCCTCTGCAAGTCTGCCAAGAAAATGGTTGCCTGCTGAGGGGGGGGGGATTCTGAGCCTGCTGAACCTAAGAGAGAAATTTCTAAGTGGATTGATAGGAGTATTAAAAGAACAGATTGAGACTTTGAAATACTATGAAAGGGTTGTTGCTTCAATAGGAAGGGCTGAGTGCCCAATTTGTTGCTCTGAAGAAGAATGTTTTCAATTTTCACATGACCAGTGTTCACATGCATTTTGCCAGTTATGTATGAAAACCTATGTACGGAAAAGTATTAAAAACCTGGACTCTTTATCATTAGGTTATCTCTCCTGTCCGGGCACAGGCTGCACAATAGTGATTCCGGATATTGTTTGTCAGGCTTTGACTGGAAAGAATGTTTTGCACAGGCTGCATATTAATTTATTGAAGTTGGCGGCTCGAACCAACCAAAATCTTTTCATTTGTTTAAATCCGGTCTGTGAGAACGTAGTGGATATCAGTGGAGGTATATGTGGGAGCAAGGTTGTTTGTGATGCTTGTAAAGGAGCAAGTTGCAAAGATTGCCAGGTTTTTCCCTACCATGATAAATGGTCTTGCAGGATGTATAAAAAAGCCCTGACCTCCAGCGGGGCAGATGAAATGTTTGAGGCATCCAAAAAAAGAGAGCCCCACAAATACAAAAAGTGCACTCTGTGTAAAGCCGAGATCTATAAAGAATGGGGTTGTAACCGTGTACATTGCTCCAGCTGTCAGAAAAAATTTTGTTGGATATGTGGGCAACCTACTCCTGATGATTACAGGCATTTTAAGATGGAACCGGGGAGAGAAGGGTGTGCTTTGTGGGATGATGATGCCCTGGATGTCCCTCATGCCCATGATGCGAATAGAGATGCCTATGTAGTTGCCGGTATGGAGAGGCAGATTCCCGCCGCAAATATGGATTTGGCTCGCTTTGTATGTGCACGGTGCCAATCAGAAAACATGCTGAGTAAATGGGGGTGTGGGCACTATTTTTGCCGCGACTGTGAATCCCATATGCTTCAGGAGCTTGGAGAGCAGGTCTATGATGGTAGATGCATGGAATGCGCCATAAGAGATGGCGTGGCAAAGCCTTCAGCCACCCAGAACGGATTAGAAAACCCGTGTGCTGGAGTGACTATGCAATGTTTTATTTGTGGGGTTGAGGCAGCTATTGCGGATGATAAGGATATTTGTACAGACTGTGAACAAATGCTAGAAAGACAGTGAGCAATCAGGGGAGCTTGGATATGCTTAACCGGACAGTAGTGATCTGCAACAAAGAAAAAGGGGCGTTAAATAATCCGACCTTTCTTGAGATGCGGACGATAACGGCTGCGGGCTTTTTTCAGGTACACAGTATGCTGCAGGGCGAGAAAGCGTTCGAAGTCCTGAACCAGTAGTGTGATATCACTCTTTGCTCGCTTGGGGTTGTCAGCGTGCTCTTTGAGGCGCTGGGTAAACTCCTCTTTAAAGCCGGGATAATAGAGTGGGTCTGAGGTATCCAGCTGGTCCAGCATAGTGTGCAGCTCTTTATACACACTTTTACTCGGGCACCCCATATTGGCCAGCATCTCTGATATGGCCTTGCTGTGTTTGTGAGCGTAATAATTGAACGGGTTAATTTGGGCGAGTTTCTCCATACTGCTTTCACCTTCGACCTCCGTCGACCAGCCGGGTGACTTGATCATATTGGCGACTTTCCAGCCATTATATTTGGCGTAGATGTAGGTCAGCGTGTCGTTGCCGGGTTTTTCCCACCAGTTATGCACACTGGACACCTTGGCACTTAAGCCCAGTTTGACCTCACCAATGGTCCCGGTAGGAATGCCAATGTCAGGTGTTTTTATTCCCATACTGTCGTTGCCGGTGACGCGGGTATACTGCATGTGCCAGCCACCACCGTCCCGTTTTACAAAGTTAAATTCAATACGAATGCCTGCATCTACTGAGATTCCTGCTACTTCAGGAATCACAGAGGCCAGGGCAATCTCTGGGAAGTTACTGTTTTGCGCCCGCATGGTGGTGATGGCAGCATCCAGACCTTTCATCGCAAGTGCCAGACTGCCGCCAGCCTGTATATTCATGCCGATGTTGAAATAGTGACCGTCGTTATCCGGGTTTACATGTTTACCAATATTAGTGTCGGTGAAGTCAGCCTTTACCGAGAGACCTGTGCCGGGAAGGTTAACCTTGAGTTCACCTTGTATTGTGGAAGCCCGGCTGGTGGCGGTCGATGTGGCTGTCAGGCTTTTGCGAACATGTTTTTTATCTTCCAGATGAATCTGGGGGTTCTCCAGCGATGGTTCCAGGTGACGTTGCAGAACCTGATAAAAGATCGGGTCTTTTACGACCGGTGATTCCCCTTCCAGAAACGTACTCTCATACAGCGTATGCAGGTGATAGAAGGAGTAAATATGCGCTGCTATGAACTCCCCTCGGTCATTAGTTTTATAGAGACTTTGCATACTGTGTTTGGCACTATGAAAATGTGCCTGTGGGGCTTCGTCACCGATATGACCTTCCATGGCATTGACCGTGAAGTAGTACATGTCCCGTTCAATATACTGGTCAATCATCGCTTTCTTCACTTGTTCACGAAGAGCCAGGCGTTCTCTTTTTAAATCGGCCAGTTCAGCCTTTTCGGTTTCTGGGGAGGCTTCCTGTTCTTTTATTACGGAGAGTTGTTTTTCGCACCCTGCCATCCACTCCATAGCATCCCGTTTGCTTTTACGAACACTGATCAGGACATCTTCTTCTTTGAAGTTTTCCAAAGCGTTCGCTGTTGTTTCTGTTGTGTCGTCGAGCAGGTTCTCCTGGAGGCTGTGATAGTAGGCTTTTTCCTGACGGGATGCCGGTACCCAGAAAGACAGGAAATTATTCTTGGGGGGCGTCGATTTATCAGGGTTATTACGCAGCATCGACAGAAGATTTGTACGGGTATTAAAGGTGGTCGCACAGTTCTTATAGGCCAGCTGTCCTTCAACAAGGCCTGCCAGAGCATTCACTGTGACGGAGGTTTTCAGTGCGTGTTGCTGGAAGTCGGCATAGTTAACCAGTTTAGTCTGCTCAACACGGACCTTGTCGCCGGGGTGAATGACACCAAGTTCCGTTAACCGCTGTGACAGTAAGTGGCGGTCAGCGGTAATGCTTTTATGCAGGTTTTGGGCGCGACGAACATTGATCGCACCAATGGCATTTTTGGGTACGTTGGAGAGTGAGCCTAACAGTGCAGGAACAAAGTCATTACTGTGGAAGTGGACAAATTCATCAAGGTTTCTGAACACGCGACCTTTCGTGCCCTCTAAACCGGCTTCCATAGTGGCGGAGGCAATTTTTTCATCCCCGGCTGTGAGGGTTAGGGTGGGAGAGACAATATGATATTCCCGTATTCTCACATCATCATTGCCTGTCACTTTGAAGGTGGCCGTTACCTTACCGCCCATGGTCAGCCCAGAGACGGATGCTGCTGAGAGAGCCAGGCCAACATTGGTGGTAACGGTAAAGGTTTTCTCGCTGCCGCCTTTTTCAAGGAAGCTCAGCTGTCGGTAGAGTTCATCTTCAAAGTCCTGTTTGACCTGCTCCAGTGCCTGATAGTTGAGGTGGTCTTTCAGAATGGTGAGGGCTTGTCGCTCAATAATATTGCCGCAGTGCTGTGCTGAAAGTTTGAGAGCCCTGTCCATGGTCTGTATAGCTTGAACAGAGATATGAGGCTGTTCACCCTCTTCAGTTTTTGATGCGCTGTTATCAAGGGCTTCTTTGCAGAGCCTGAATTCATGATGAAGAATATCGAGGTCTTTGCGAGCCTGGGCCTGAATATCCATAAGGTCGGTGAGCGCGGTATACAGATTCTCTACGGATAACTCCCCATCCCTGAGACATTCATTAATCTGTGGGTGGTTTGACATTTGCGTTGTCAGCCGGGAAAGAGGGTCTGTGCTTCGTCTTTTCTTGATATCTTCCATGCTGATGGGAAGCTGGCTCAAAAAGGGTTGTGCCTTTATGGCTTGCGAGAGATTGTTTAGTAGCCGCCTGTTGTTGATAAAGGTCTCGTTGCGGTGTTCGATGACTTTTTCCAGTGTGTCCATTGCAACAGGGAAGAGGGTATCAGGGGTATTCAGATGAATGTCATCGCCTAGATAGAGCGTGGCATAGCGGGCAATCTGGGCATCGGAAACCTGCGAGGGACGAGACTTTACCCGTGCCTGAATCTGGGTAAGTGCCAGGAGTAGTTTGTCCTGCTCCTGTTCACTGAGAGGGGTGCTGCTGTGAAAGTGTGACAACACATATTGCCCAAACCCCGTACCGAGAAAAATAGAGAGTGTGCGGGGGCCGAAGTTTTCGTGGAGGGCTTCCAGACGAGCCATCTGGCTCTTGCTTTCAGGGGTGTCGAGGTCCATCTCTTCCAGTTGGAGTAATAGCTCTTTCAGAACCTGTGATGCCTCACCATGCTCTTCCGCTTCCAGCATGTTTTTTATATGGGCGAGAAGGGATTCTGATCCGTCTTCCGAGTCCAGTTGAACAGCGAGCTGGTGTGCCTTAACGCAAATGTCGTTATCGGTAATGTTTGGGTTCCGGCGCTGGCGGGGAATCAACCGGTGGGTACGGCTCAGGTCTCTGAGTTGGTGAATCAGCCGGGTACCGAGCTTCTGGTTCAGCTCAAGCTTGAGAATAACCGGATGCTGGAATGATGAAAGCGCAGGTGTAACAGCCGAGACTTTACGCGCCCCTGTTCGCCCGACTTTCTGGGCTTTTGGGGTTCTGGAGAGGGGAAGCAGCCTCCCTGTGGTTGAGCTGGAGACGATGCTGCCTGTTACTGGTCTTTTGGAGCCATCCATAGTTGTCAGGTCTTCATTCGTATTATTTATTAATTATGGTGTAAGGTGGTGCGCTTGCCTGACAAGAAAAGATGATGGTCAGGAGAGGGGCGGTTAGAATAGCGCCGAAAGAATATTGATCGATGGAAAGTCATGATTCGCAATAAACAGCTGTTTTTCACCTGCCTTGCTGTCAGTTTTTTGATTGTGCTGGGCGACCAGATTTTAAAGAACTGGTTTGTTGACAACTTTACGCTGTATCAGCAACAGCCGGTTATCCCTGACTTCTTCAGCTTCACCCTGGCTTATAACACCGGGGCGGCATTTAGTTTCCTGAGTACTGCCGGAGGCTGGCAGCGCTGGTTCTTTATTGGTATCGCTGTGGTGGTCAGCTGTGTGCTGACTGTCTGGCTGGCTCGCCTGGAGCCTAGCCAAAAACTTCAGGCGACGGCATTGGCTCTGATTCTGGGTGGTGCCGTGGGTAACCTTTGGGACCGCGCTACCATGGGGCACGTGGTGGACTTCTTCCTGGTTCACTACCAGCAGTCCTGGTTTTTCCCGGCCTTTAACCTCGCGGACATTGGCATTACCATGGGCGCAGGTTTGATGATTCTGGATATGTTTATTAATCCCGAACCTGAAAAGAAATAGCTACACGACAAGAAACAATAACGAGCTGGAAACCATTATGAATTCGGAGGCAGAGATGTCCGTAGTAGTCGCCACAGGGAGTCAGCTTTCCCTGCACTTTTCTTTGCAGCTGGACAATGGCGATATCGTCGACAGCACCTTTGAAAAGTCGCCCGTTCAGCTGGTGGTTGGAGATGGCAATTTGCCCGCAGGGTTTGAAAAGCACCTTCTGGGTTTAAGTGCAGGTTCCCATGAGCGTTTTGCCATTGCACCGGAAGACGCTTTCGGCCAGCTTAATGAGAGCAACCTGCAGGTGATCAGCCGCAGTCAGTTCGCTCCTGATATGGAGCTGAGTGAAGGGCTGGTTGTGTCTTTTTCAGACAAATCCGGGCAGGAGCTGCCGGGTGTGATCAGTGAATGGGATGAGAATACTGTGACGGTTGATTTCAACCATCCTTTAGCGGGTAAGCCGCTGACTTTTGAAGTGAAAATCCTCTCTGTTGAAGCTGCCGCTTAAGCCCGAACTCAACCGTTTATCCCGAATAAAAGGCCGCTAGTCGGCCTTTTTTATTGGAACCTCTCAAAGCCCTTTCCAGCCTCCTAGGCTTGTAGCTGTAGCAACCAGCAGCACAGGTACACGGAGGTGCTCATGCTTGCCAGGATTACCCCCAATTTTCATCGTCTAAAAGGTTTCACTCTTGTTGAACTCCTGTGGACGATTGCGCTGTTTGGCGTTCTGCTTCTTGCTGGCCTTCCCACTTTGAACAACATGGTTGGCCGCTATCAGGCGGATGCCAGCTTTCGTAATTTTCGTAATGTTGTCTCCTATGCCCGGGCCGAAGCCATTATTCGAAGGGCTGAGGTGGTGTTATGCCCCAGAGCCACTACTTCTTCTTTGGCATGCTATTCAGGCTCAGTCACGACCAGCAATCAATCAGATGTCTGGAAAACCGGCTGGATTTTATTTGTGAATCGTAGCGGTGGAGATACTGATATTGATGAGAGCAATGGTGATCTCATCCTCAAGGTTTATGAAGCTGTTGATGACAGGATGACTTTGAAGGTCGGGGCTTTAAAAAGGGTTCTTTTCAATTACCGCGGTAGCTCAGCAACCTTCTCGGCACTGTTCTGTTTAATGGATAACAGTGACGTGATTTACGGAGGC
This sequence comes from Sansalvadorimonas sp., assembly GCA_965221135.1. Classification (GTDB taxonomy): domain Bacteria; phylum Pseudomonadota; class Gammaproteobacteria; order Pseudomonadales; family Endozoicomonadaceae; genus Sansalvadorimonas. Next base: position 166,689 of record CBDCRZ010000087.1, on the reverse strand, counting down.
AAGCTCACTTTTGATGCTGGGCGCGTACGTATGGTGGATAAGACCACTGCGGAAGGGGATTGTGCAGCATGAGTATTTTTAGAAATAACGTTCGAGGTTGTCAGCAGGGTTTTAATTTGATCGAAAACCTGGTGACTCTGTTTATTTTGTCGGTTGGGCTGCTGGGTGTGGCTGGTATGCAGGCCGTGGCTCTGAAAACCCATCAGCAGAGTCATCATTACGATAAAGCGCTCTCCCTGGCACAGGAAATGGCAGGTCGTATCAGAGCCAATATGGAAGGTGCCTCTCTGGGTTATTACAACATGAGGCAGTCGACACCGACCGTCACCGTTGATGAAAACTCCAGCTGTATGAATGCTACAGGATGCTCCTCCATAGAAATGACCGGGCATGACCTTTGGGAGTGGCAAAGAGCTGTAGGCAGAACATTGCCCGAGGGCAAAGGGTTTGTGTGCCAGGACTCAACCCCAAGTCTCGACCCTGTGGCTTATGTCGGTGACCCCAGGAGTACGACTCTGGATAACTGTGACAATACCGGTGATACCTACATGATTCACCTGGTTTGGGATATGGACCCGGATAGAGATGGGAGCCTGGAACTGACAAGTTCACCGCAAACATCTGACGGACACTTAATTTTGCGATTTGAGCCCTAGCAGGGATGGAGAGCACAATGGACTGTGGTTTTCAAAAGAATAAACAGCTGGGCGCCATCATGATTGAGGTGCTGGTCTCCAGCCTGATAGGCACGTTGATGCTGTATGGAGCTCTCTCCATTATGTTAACCAGCCGCACAACCTATCTGGCCCGGGATGGACTTTCCCGGGTTGAGGAGCGAGGGCGACTGGCGCTGGAAATCCTGTCTGATGATATTCGCATGTCTGGCTATAGAGGTTGTGTATCCGGAGGCTCTCAGCCAGTAATCAAAGGAATCAATCTTTCACAGAGCTGGATGAAGCCTGAACTGGGTATTCGCGGCTGGAATTATACAACGGCTGACTTTGATTTTATGGCAATGGATGCTTCGGCTTTCTCGAGTGCGGACTGGGCTGGCGGCGGAGGTGAAACCGCCAAGCCAACAAGCATACAAATGGTGGAAGAGAGCGATGTTATAGAGCTTTGGAAAGCTTATCCCTATGTGATGGACATTACGGCCACAGATACAGCAGCAAGCCCAATGACGATGACGGCAGATACCGCCACGATCACCGGGGTTTCAGGGGTAACAGAGTCCAGTGGTAATTTGTTAATGGTTAGTGATTGTTCCCGAAACCTGTTGGTTAAAGCTAATTCAATAAATGAAACCAGCGGAGCAATAGCATTGGCTCCTACTGATAATAATGCTGTTGATAGAACCAATACTCAGGCAGAACAGCTGAGCAGTATGACTTTGTCTCAGGGTGTGATTCTTCAGGGGATTGTTTATTTTCTGGCAATTCCCAGTTATGGCGATCGTCCAAGTCTGTATCGAAAAGAAATTAAGGCCGATGGGACGTTAAAAGATAAGACAGAAATTCTTACTGGCATTTTAAACCTCCAGTTTCTTTACGGTGAAAGCACTAACGATGCTATTGGCGTAGAGCGTTATGTGGAAGCCCAGGATGTAAGCGACTGGACGAAGGTAGTGAGCGTTCGAATTTTCGTCCTGGTGGAAACAGAGAACAATAATGTTGTGCCGGAAGGGCAGGACTTTTATTACTTTGATCAGGTACATACACCTGAAAATGATGCTGACCGCAGAATCAGACGACAATATTCCACCACAGTCACCCTGAGGAACAGGTCTCTTGGACTTGTTCTCTCAGGTGGTGATTAGGAGGGGGACGAATGGAATTTTCAAGGATGAAAAAACCAGAAAAAAAACAGCAGCAGGGAGCAGCTCTGGTCGTAGCCATGATTCTGCTGACTTTGCTCACTCTGCTGGGCACAGACAGTATGCGCAACTCGATGCTGGATATGAACCTCAGCAAAGGCTTCAGGGATTATAACTATGCCTTCCAGTCAGCTGAAACTGGCCTGAGACTGGCTGAACAGTTGATTGCGGATTCCACCAGTGCGGCTGATGTTTCGACCCAGCTAAGTGCCGGGAACATAGCGTATGAAGCTACACGTGGTGAATATCAGGATGACGATTACTGGTCATCAAAAAGTGATGTCGGGGATGGTTACGATACCAAAATTGTTGTTCAGCCCTGGAAGTTTGTGCCAGACAGTCTGGCCGTCGGTGCGTCAGAGCAGGCGGGGGGTATCCAATACTACAGAGTTGTAGCAAGGGGTACAGATCGTGCTTATGCCATCTACATAGATGATGGGAACACTGAGGATTATAAAAAAGTCCGTTCAGTGGTGGTTTTGCAAAGTATTTATGCCAAGCGTCATTCCAACTAGGGGGGCAGGGATATGTTCCAGTTAAAACGATTCGCGATTTTTATTTTATTGTTTGCTTCCTGCAATGCTTCTGCCCTGAACCTGGCTCAGAAACCGCTGTTTCTGGCGAATGCTTCAATTCCGAATGTGGTTTTGATGCTGGATGATTCCGGCTCTATGGATTGGGAGATATTGACCAAGCCTCATTTTGATTATTGTGGCTATGTACTTTCATCCCGTTGCGGAGGCCCGGAAACAGGAGGCTTGTCATGGCCCAATGGTTCTACTTATTACTATTACTTGTTTAGCCATCAAGATTCTGGCTCAAATGTAAATGCCTACAGTCAAGATCCTCTTTCTGATGACTACACCATTAATAACATCAGCTATTTCTCAGAAACCTATGGTGACTGGCGATTATTTTCCAGTGACTTGAACGTTATGTATTTTAATCCTGATGAAACCTATTCCCCCTGGTCAGGTAGTTTCAGTGATGCATCTTTTACTGCAGCCAGATCACACCCGGTTTCTGGAGAGGGGGGCTATGGTACTACCAGAGACTTAACCGGCTCTTTTTATGTTGTCGCTACTGATAGTGCGGGTTATGACGGCACCAGACCGAACAATGTGGCAAGTGACTACACAGTTGGTGCCAGTGGCACGATAGATGGTTGGGATAACCACACTATTTATCAAATCAACGGCGGTACAATTTCCCGCTGGCAAGTGACTTACGCGACTTCTGGTGGCTCGGTGGTGCGGACAGCAACGGCTCTGGCAGATATTACGGATGCCGACCAGGTAGCAAGCATTCAGCAGAACTTTGCTAACTGGTATCAATACTTCCGTCGTCGTTCATTTGTTGTGAACTCTGCTGTAGGTGAGCTGGTGGAGTCCTCCCCCAATTATCGTTATGCACTGGGTATGATTAACCAGAGCAATGAAAATTCCTTTCTGACAGGTTCACCATCAGATAACAGTGCGCTGGATACCCATAACAGTGGGTTGTTAACTGCACTCTATGCAAAAGATCAGTTAGCCGTAAGTACGCCTCTGCGTTTGGGATTGAACTACGCGGGTCTGCATCTTAAGAAAACAAGTTCGCCTCCAATAACTGAAAGCTGTCAGCAAAACTTTTCCGTGCTGTTTACCGATGGATTCTGGGGAGGAGGTACACCTTCAGGTATTGGCAATGCGGATAGTGACCCTTACTCAGTCACTGTGGCTGATGTCGCTAAATATTATTATGACCAGGATCTCAGTACCCTGGACGACAACGTACCAGTTTCAGATGTCGACCCTGCCAATCATCAGCATATGAGCACCTTTACCGTAGCCTTTGGTGTGGAAGGTGATCTGACGGACAGTGATAACGATGGCTGGCCAGACTCCGGTGGTACAAACCTTACAGAATCCAGTGACTGGGGAAACCCTATATCCGGTACCGATGTTAATTCTCATAAAATTAATGATCTGTGGCATGCAGCGTTTAACAGTAAGGCCATTTTCAGTTCAGCAGGTACTCCGGCGGAAGTCTCTGACGGCCTTTCAGAGGCACTGGCAGAAGTGGACCGTCGTGTGGGTTCTGCTTCTTCAGTAGCCAGTAATTCTGGCCGCCTGCAGAATAACAGTCGTCTCTATCAGGCCCGATTTAACAGCTCAAACTGGACAGGGGATCTTTGGGCGCTTCCCCTGGGCACCAATGGTGTCGTTGGAAGTACAACTGTCTGGCAGGCTGCAGCGGATGTTGATGCCACATCCTCGAATGACAGGGTGATAATTGTGGCGGACAAAAATGAAGACGATGAGTTGGAGGGTAAGGCGTTTCGGACAACCTCAGATAACTTGTCGGAGGATTTCACCAACAAGCTGATCGCCGGTAAAACCACACTTGGGGTGACCGCTGATGATGACGTGTTTGTGACAGCATTAGTCAGTTATTTACGAGGAACATCGTCCAGCAGTTTATCGGCTTATAATTTCCGCACACGGGCTTCAAAGTTGGGGGATCTGATTCATTCTGACCCTGTCTATTCTCAACCCCCGTCAGCGCCTCATACAGAAACATCCTACCAAACCTTTAAAACGGCGAATGCCGGCCGCGCGGATATTATTTATGTGGGCGGCAATGATGGCATGCTTCATGGGTTCGATGCGGCTACAGGTGATGAGGTGCTGGGCTTCATTCCTTATACCGTTGCTGACAATCTCTACCATTTAGCCGACCCGGATTACAGTCACCAGTATTATGTAGATGGGCAAATCACCGTTGCTGATGCTTATGGCTTTGGTGACAGTGAAAGTGACTGGAACAGCTTACTGGTTGGAGGCTTAAGAGCAGGAGGGAGGGGGATTTATGCTCTCAATGTTACAGATCCTGATTTTTCAGAGGCGGATGCGAATAATATCTTTCTGTGGGAGTTTAATTCAGTTGATGACGGTGATCTTGGTTATACCTTTGGCAAGCCGTTGATTGTAAAGCTGGCAACCGGAAACTGGGGCGTCATTATTGGTAATGGTTACGACAGCGACAATGGTAGAGCCGTCCTTTATATATTGGATGCAGTGACGGGAGAGCCCCTCACAGCAGGCGGGAAAATTGATACAGGAGCAGATGGTTCTAATGGCCTCTCCAGCCCAACAGCCGTTGATATAGATCGGGATGGTGATGCTGATTACGTTTATGCCGGTGACCTGAAGGGTAATTTGTGGAAGTTCGATATCAGTTCCGGGACACCTTCAGAGTGGGGCGTTGCCTACAGCTCCGGCAGTACTAAAATACCGCTGTTCGCAGCGGGAACTGCTAAGCCGATCACTGTTGCTCCTGAGGTAGGGCGCCACCCTTCAGAGCCAGGCTATATAGTGTATTTCGGCACCGGGAAATATTTCGAAATTAATGATAACCAGAGTACCGGGCAGACGACTCAAAGCTTCTATGGTATTTGGGATCAGGATCCTGCTGACTCTGCTTTCAATGCCTCTATCCCTGATTCCTCTCTGTTGGTTCAGACGATTACCAATGAAATCGTACTGTATCCGAATGACACGAATAATGACGGTAATAACAACAGTCAGGATGAAGCTTCAACCCTGAGATTCTCTTCAAACAATGACATATGCTGGTCGAACTGTGCTTCCGGGGTGACTGTAAATCAGGGCTGGAAAATTGATTTGACCTATAGCGGTTCAAACCGTGGAGAGAAGCAGGTAACGCGCCCATACTGCGTAATGGGAGAATCATATTTACCACTGTTCAACCGTCAGCGTCGGTTTGCGATAAAGGTGGTCGCAGCTGGCTAATGGAATTGTCTGCAGCGGATGGTAGCCGACTCACCGAGCCGCCCTTCGATTTTAATAACGATGGACAATTTGATGAAGGTGATACGGACTACTCAGAAATGACAGAGACAACTATCACAGGGCTGTGTCCTTCCGGGAATTGCCCGGCTCCTTCTGGCATTTTGAGTGAAGGTGTTGCTCAGGCGCCAACAATTATTAACTGTGGTACGGAGCTGGAATGTAAATATCAAAGCCTGTCTAGCGGCGATATTAACAGAGTGGGTGAGAACCCCGGGGGAAGCAGCCTCGGTCGTCAGTCCTGGATGGAACAGAAGGGGAATTGAGATGATTTCTAATAGAGTTTCAAACAGAGTTCAGGGAATAGCCAAGTGGATTATTAGGGTCTGTTTAGCCTTGGTCGTTACGGGTGTATTTGCAGCTGAAACAAGACTCGTGAAAGGTGTTGTTGAGCACGTGAATGGTCGTACAGGTGAGCTCCAGATTAAAAACAAGACAAGAACCTATATCATCGCACCAGGTGTAGAAATTCAAAGCAGCTATACAACGAAAGAGCGTTTGTCTGTGTATCCCGGTCTGAATGTCTCCTTGTACTCTGAAGATGGAGACAATATCTCCCGCATAGTGATTCATGGGCCATACTCGTTATTGAGGAAAAGGGAACAGCATTGAAACTGACAGGATTTAGTCGGTTTAACTTTAGAAAACACAATACAGGGAGGTGAAAGAAAGGATTATGGCAATATGTACCTCTCATAAGGGCTCGTCCCATAAAGGGAAAGCAGCTTTCTCAGGGATGAAAGCGTTTACCTTAACTGAGCTGCTGATTGTTATAGCAATCCTCAGTATTTTAATGGCAATGGCTTACCCGTCTTATCGGGAATCTGTAATAAGGGCTAACAGGTCCGATGCCCATATTATGATTCAGCGCCAGACTATGGCTGAGGAACGCCTTTATGCCGTTCAGAATCAATACAGCCCCATAAGTGCCCAATCTTCCCCTGAAGGCATGTATATGGTGACTTCTTTCACTGGTTTACCTCCCAGTAGCGGCATTTCAGATTGCGCTGCCGTTACCAGTGATACAGATGCTACAAGCCGTTATACCGTTATTGCATTGCCTGTTGCCGGTAAATCACAGGCCTCTGATGATAAATGCACCTGCATTTATATGGACAGCCTTGGCGTCAAGGGTTCGACCGGTACCCGCACCAACCCTGAGGATTGCTGGTAGTAGCTGGTGAGATCCCGCCTGATGTAGGCCAATAGACCTCTCTAAGCTAAGAGGAGTCATTCCTCTAACAGTGATGCAGTAATAAATGATGTCTGATGCAACAGCAGGGAAGTGGATCATCCTCAACGGCAGTATGGATATGGGCCAGGAGCTGGTCGCCGCTTTGGAGTCCCATAGTTATAAGGGTGATGTTTGCTACCCCGGTAACTTACAACAGTTTGAAAAACATCTGATCAATGATGATTTTGAATTGATCATTGTGATGGATATTGCTGACCCTCTGGTTTCCTGCGAACAGGCGCTTGCTTTTCGTCTGTCATCCCCATGTTATCAAAATATTCCCTGTATCGTTCTTGCTCCTGAAGCGTCTTCTTCGACACGTATGAAGTGGATGACCAGTGGGGCTTCTGATGTTGTCGAGCAGAATAATTATGAGCTGCTTTCTATGGTGGTCGGGCGTGAAACTGGTCGCCGTGAGGCCATTCAGGATGAGAAGCCGTCTGCCAATGCGGGTGCTATCAACAGAGCACTGGAAGAGTGTGTGAAATCAACAACGGTCTGCACAGACAAAACATTATTTATGATGGAGTTGAAAGACTGGATCACTCTTTCGAGCGGACTGTCTGATGATGATAAAGGCGCTATTCATCAAGCTATAGAGAAGGCAGTACAAGCCGAGTTCACCGGTGAAGTTATTTATGAACAGTTGTCTGATAACCAGGTGGCTGTTGTTGCAGATGTCGCTGAATCGAATGCAGCTCAGCAGGCAAAGGCGGTTACCCGCTGTTTTGATCAGTTGTTTATTGATCTGGATAGCCAGAGCCTGCAAACCGGCATCGCCCTTGCGGTGGTGCCTCTTAAATATAAGGCAACAAGCGTTGAGGAGTTATTTTCCCGCAGTGCAGGGCTTTTAAAAGAGGCTCAAAGCGATGGGGTGAATAAGTTCAGGGTGTTCTGCCCCGATTCAGAGCTTGAGAAACAAGCGACAGAAGGTGATGCCTATGCACTGGTCCAGCATGCGCTGGACAATAAGGCCTTCAAGCTTATGTTTCAGCCTATAGCCAGTTTAAGGGGCGATGAGCAAGAACATTATGATGTGCTGCTGCGAATCTTGAACCCGGAAGGCAAGGAAATCTCGGCAGGTCAGTTTATGGGGGAGATTGATAAAACCCCTCTGGCGGAAAAGCTCGATAAGTGGGTGATTCTGCAAAGTATCAAAAAGCTACAGGCCCGAAGTGAAAAGCAGGCAACGGCACATCTTTTCCTACACCTGAGTGGTGCCACTCTGCAGGACAAGAAGTTCCTGCCCTGGCTGTTCCTCTTGCTGAAGAAGGCCACAATCAAACCAGACAACCTGGTATTCCAGGTGGCGGAAGAGAATATTGTCAGGTTTCAGGACAAGACAGAAAGCCTCTTCAAAGGGCTGGAGAAGATTGGCTGTCGTACCAGTGTCTGTCACTTCGGCAGCACCATGAACCCCATGCGTATAGCCCGTGATTTCGCCACTGATTATATAAAGCTGGCTGGTAAATGGACTCAGGATATGGCTGGAAACCCTGACCTTGAACAGCCTGTCCATGAGATGATTGAACAGCTGCAGAACCTGGGTCGAAAGACTATCGTCCCACAGATTGAAAGCCCCAACGTTATGACCCGGGTCTGGCGAACCGGGTCAGACTATGTGCAAGGTTACTTCCTGCAGAAACCGAAGCCGGATATGGACTACGACTTCAGTTCTGATGGGGAGTGAGTAGGTAAAGAAAAAAGCTCACTCCTGCTCCTGCCCAGGCCCATCCAGATCCAGTTTCTTCAACTTATACCGTAATGCACGAAAGGTAATCCCTAACTGCCGGGCTGCTGCTGTGCGGTTCCAGCGAGTGGTTTCCAGAGCTTCCAGAATGGTCTGCTTCTCAATGCCGACAAGATAGTCTTCAAGATTATTAAAGTCTGCTCTGACAGGAGGTTGCGCAGCAAGGCTTTCATCACCAGAGGCTTCGACGAAGTCCTGTTCATTCAGATAGAGGTCTTCAGGATTAATAGTGTCGTTTTCACAGAGAGTGAAAGCACGCTCCAGAATGTTTTCCAGTTCCCGAACGTTGCCCGGAAATCCATACTTCAAAAGTGTGTCTTCTGCGGCTTTGGTGAGTGTGGGCAGTTCGGAGCCGATTTCATCGGCCAGTTTGTTTAAGAAGAAATCAGCCAGGATAAGAATGTCAGAGCCTCTTACCCGCAGAGGTGGCACTTTTAGCTCGATAACATTTATGCGATAGAACAAATCCTGCCGGAACTTACCTTCACCGACTTCGTTCATCAGGTCACGATGAGTGGCGCTGAGAATTCGAATGTCGACTTCTTCTTCCTGGTGGCTGCCTACAGGGCGAATCTTTTTCTCCTGAATCGCTCGCAGCAGTTTCACCTGCATATGAAGAGGCAGGTCTGCCACTTCATCCAGAAACAGGGTGCCGCCGTGAGCAGCCTGAAACAGGCCGGTTTTATCATTTACGGCACCGGTAAAGCTGCCTTTTTTATGGCCAAAGAACTCACTCTCCATCAGCTCTGACGGAATAGCACCGCAGTTTACGGCAATAAATGGCTTGTCACTTCGAGAGCTCTGCTCATGAATCATGCGGGCTACAACTTCTTTACCTGTACCGGATTCACCATTGATATAGACCGGCGCCTGACTACGTGCAATGCGGATGATTTGCTTGCGTAGTCGTTCAATCGGGTCTGACTCACCAAGCATGTGGGTGCCAGATTTTTTAATTTTGGTATGAGAGAGGTTGATAGCGTGGTTGACCAGCTCCCGGAGTCGAGGCAGTTCAACAGGCTTGGAAACAAAGTCGAAAGCACCAGCTTTCAGTGAGGATATTGCTGTATCCATACTGCCATAGGCGGTGATAACTGCGACAGGCGTTTCTGGACAGTTTTGCTGAATGTACTGTACCAGCTCTATGCCATTACCATCGGGCAGGTTCATATCGGTTAAACAGAGATCAAAGAACTCTTCTGCCAGTACCGCTTCTGCTTCGCCGACTGTGGCGACAGCGACAGTGTCCAGTTTCATACGGCCCAGAGTAATCTCCAGAAGCTCGCGAATATCTGGTTCATCATCAATAATCAGAACACGTGGAGTGCCCATGAACTCTTCCCCTGTTTTTATTATTCCAGTCGAAAATCCTGACTGGTTTATTCAATACGTTTGCCTGGATGGGCAAATGAAATTCTGAATATACACCCAGTGCCCGTTTCTTCAGGCAGAAGCTCCAGGCTGGCGTGATTGGCTTCACATAACTCCCGACTGATATAGAGGCCAAGGCCTGTTCCGTTTTTATCGGTGGTGAAGAATGGTGCAAATATATTATTGCGTTCGTCTTTGGGTATGCCCGGGCCCCGGTCAATAATTTCCAGCCATGGATGACCTGACGGGTTTACCCCACTTCTCAGTTCCAGCCACGCTGTGCCTGTGTTCTGCATGCTGTAGCGTAAACCATTCAGACACAGGTTCATTAATACCTGATGCAGTTGCTTGGCATCAAAGCGAACCATTAACTCTCTGGGTTGTGGGTTGTAATGAATTTCGGGGTTCTCAAAGCCTGAGAAATGTTCATCCCTGACAAAATGGTTAACCCAGTCATTGATATCCAACAGCTCCGGTTGCCATGTCTCTTTACGGGATAGCTGAAGAATGGTCTCAATAATATTGTTCATTCTACGACAGTGCTTATGAATGATATTCAGCAGTTTGGTGTCGTGTTTATCAAGGTTTTCTGACTCAGAGATTAATTGGGCAGAGTGACTGATGGCACCCAGAGGATTACGGATTTCATGAGCAATACTGGCTGTTAGTTGACCAAGAGCTGCCAGCTTAAGCTGCTGTGCCTGTTGTGCCATGGTCGCTTTGTCATCGAGAAATATAAGCACATAGACGTCCGCCTCGTAGGCCAGACGGGTAAAGCCAGGTTGTACCTCAGGGGTGTCAGCATTGGTTGAAAAACTGTCAATGCGCAACATTGGGTTCTCGCGCCATTGCCAGTAGGCGCTGAGCAGTTGAGGAGAAATGCTGTTCAGGTTTCCTTCGGTCTGGGGGCTGTCGAGCATCTGAATGGCGGCTTCGTTCATCATTACCACCTTGTTGGGTTCCCGCAACACCAGAATACCTGTACGCATATGCTGCATAATACTGAGGCTGAGTTGTTGCAGGTTTATCGCGCGTGTCTGACTAATACGCGCGGTATCCACAGTACTTTTTAACCGGTGGTTATAACTTTGAATCAGGAAGGTGGTGATAAAAAATAAAATTCCGGAAAGTCCGGCATGGAGCTGTTGGGATATGCCAGTCTCCCCGGTTGCATACTCAATCAGCAGCAGAAAAATAGAGGCCATGGCTGCCAGCAGCACGCCAATACGACCTGGGATTAAGATATTGCCGATCGCTATAGGCACAAACAAAAGGTTGCCAAGTCTGAGCTGGGTATTATCTCCCATTAACAGAAGAGCACATAGCAGAATGATATCGAGAAAGGTTATGGCGAAGATGGAGGTAGTGCTGGGCACATGTCGGATAGTCAGCAGTACAACCAAGGCATTCAGCGTATAAATAATACTGAATGCCAGGGCCTGACCTGTACTGACAGCATCAAATATCAGCGGTGCCTGAGGGATGGTAGCAATAGCCGTAAATACTACGCCCAGCAGAAAACGGTAGCTGTTATAAAGGTTATACAAGCGATGGAGCGCAACCTGCTCCTGTTCCCCGGTAACGGAATAAGCGGACACTGGCTAACTCATTGTTTTTCTTTTAAGTGGCTCGATTCTACACATCACGGGTAATGTCGGAAACAGTAGTCTCGTGTAAATGTGCGCACGCAAACCTCACCACCCATACCCTAACCCGAACTTCAGGCTGGAATTGCTTTTCTTGCTGCCCTCTGCAGGCACTGAGTCATAATCCAGTTCATACAGGGTGTTAAACCAAAGGTTGTCTGTCAGCTGATAACGTAAAGTCGCTGACATATCCCAGAGGGAGCGCTTGTGCCCAAACCTGTAATACACGACCGAATCAATATGACCACTGAGATTGCCGGTAAAGCTGTAGCTACCGTTTAAACCCCAGCGCATTGCCCAGGTTCTATTGTTCTCTTCTGTTTTGTAATTTTCCCAGAGATAACTGAGGCCAACATCAGACTTCAGGCTACTGTCTGGAGTATCCCAGAACTGATAGCCAACACCTGTGCCCGTTGATATTCGGGAATAGGGGCTTTCACTCTCATCATACTGCCACAGACCATTGCCCAGAATGTAATAATGTTCATTCCAGAAGCGGTTATAGTCGTAGTTGATCTTCAGCTCTTTATCTGTGGTGATGTCTCTGTTGCGGGAGTATTCGCCTTCCCAGGTGATGATGTTACGGTTTACGCGATCACGGATATTAAATGTTCCGCTGCCTTTGAACTCATCTTCTATTTTGTCACCGCGTTTCAGTGTCAGATAAAGGCCTATATCTCCCGAATACAGCCATTGCTCTTCATTGGCAGGTTTCTCCGGAACCAGTGTCGCCAGACCTTGCTGGTTGCCAAGCTCTATAGCATTGCCGGTTTCGTCTTCCAGCCAGGTTTTATTATCTTTCTGTGTGAACCGTACCAGACGAAAGGTATCCTGCCCTTTCATCCGAACCCACATCATCTGTTGCGTTTCCATCAGTTTGACATAGCGAAGATCGACCTCAATCTCTCCCGCCCAGCTCGTCTTCAGCTTGATTTTGCCTTTCTCAATTCCATTAATTTGACCATGAAGGGTATCGCCGTCCCGCAGCCAGAGAGTATCCCCGGTCAGCGGCCCGGAAAAACAGAGCCCATAGAAAAAACAAATTACCAGACAGCGCACATGGGACATTTGGATTTTTACATCATTCTTTCGAACACAGTCAGAATCAAAAACCTGTCAACGCAGGCTATAAGATGTACTTAATAGCGTATTTATCTCAGCACAGGTAATGGGAACTTCAAACCGGAAGATAGATCCCTGTGTGTTTGCTGAGAGCTAACAGAGCCATGAAGGATTAAAACAAGCAGCTATGTAGCTTGCAAGTTGTCACTGATATAGCGCAGGTAAAGTCAGCATCTGGCGCAGGGTGGCAGAGGTGGCCGACTATACTCGCCATTCCCCGTAGCAGGGGATTATTGAGAGAAGCACTGAAATAACCGCCATTTCCTTATAGAATACCCGCCAATTTGGATTTGAATGATTTGAGGTGTTCATGGCCACGACATTGCGCGTTGCCCTTGCACAGCTGAACTTGCTGGTGGGAGATATTGAAGGTAATGCCCGTCGGGTCCTAGAGGCGGCTGTGCAGGCTCGCTCCCGGCACAGTGCCCATATGATTGTTTTTCCTGAGCTGACCCTCTGTGGTTACCCTCCGGAAGACCTTTTGCTGCGCCCCAGTCTCGATCTCCGTATTGATGCCGCCCTGAAGATTCTCGGTCAGGCATCCGGTATTGACCTGGTGGTGGGTGTGCCTGTTCGTGGCCCAAAGGGGCTGGAAAATCAGGCCGTCGTAGTACGCGACGGCGAGATCATCGCCCGTCATACCAAGTGGCATCTGCCGAACTATCGGGTCTTTGATGAGAAGCGATATTTCATCTCTGGAACCGATGTTGAAACCTTTGAATGCCAGGGCGTGTCTGTCGGCATGACAGTCTGCGAAGATATCTGGTTCGTTGACCCCGTTAATGCTTTGAAAGCACAGGGTGCAGAACTCATTCTCAACCTGAACGCATCGCCTTTCCATATGGATAAGCTCGATGAGCGTCTGAGTGTGGTCAAAGACCGTTGCCGGGAAACATCCCTGCCTGTGGTTTATGTGAATCAGGTAGGTGGTCAGGATGAACTGGTCTTCGATGGTGGCTCATTTGTGATGAATGCTGATGGTGAGCTGGCTATTGCTGGTGCGACCCATGAAGAAAGCCTGATGATTGCAGATTACGACGCTGATGCAGGTCGCTTTTTGCCCGGACAGATTGAGCCACTCAAATGTCTGGAATCTCGTGTCTACGACAGTCTTGTGCTGGGTGTACGTGACTATATCGAGAAGAACGGTTTTCAAGGTGTGGTACTGGGTTTGTCCGGTGGTATCGACTCTGCACTGACTCTGGCTATCGCCTCGGATGCCCTCGGCCCTGACCGTGTAGAAGCGGTGATGATGCCGTTTGAATACACCTCCGATATGAGTAAGGAGGATGCGGCCGCTGAGGCGAATGCGCTGGGAGTGACCTACAAGGAACTGCCCATCAAGCCGATGTATGACGCCTTTATGTCCACACTCTCGGAAGAGTTTGCGGGTACCGGCCGGGATACCACCGAAGAGAACCTGCAGTCCCGCTGTCGTGGAGTGATGCTGATGGCGATCTCTAACAAGAAGCGCTACCTGGTTCTCACCACGGGTAACAAGAGCGAAATGGCTGTGGGTTATGCCACGCTCTATGGCGATATGGTCGGCGGCTATAACCCTCTGAAGGATGTTCCCAAGACTCTGGTATTCCGTCTGTCTGAATACCGGAACACCCTGTCTCCAGTGATTCCTCAACGAGTCATTGACCGTCCACCGTCTGCAGAGCTTGCACCTGATCAGGTCGATGAAGACAGCCTGCCTCCCTATGAAGTGCTGGATGTCATTCTGGAACTCTATGTAGAGCAGGATTTCAGTGCCGAGCAGATTATCGAAAAGGGTTTCGACCGTGATGTGGTCTACCGGATTCTGCGGTTGGTCGACATCAATGAATTTAAACGCCGTCAGGCACCTATTGGTGCACGTATAACATCCCGTAGTTTCGGCAAGGATCGCCGTTATCCAATAACAAGCGGCTGGCGTCCCGGAGTATAAAGATGGAAACAAATAAAACGACAACCACGGAAATGATTCGAGAGACTTTCCCCGTTGGTCCTTTGCAGTGCAACTGTACGATCATTGGTGACTCCGTCAGCAAGAAGTGCATCGTTGTTGACCCGGGCGGTGATGCTGACCTGATTCTGCAAAAGACCCAGGCCCATGGTCTGACTATTGTTGCCCTGATTCACACCCACGCCCACCTGGACCATTTTATGGCCAGTGGTGAGCTGAAAGAGAAGACCGGTGCACCGATTCATCTGCACAAGGAAGACAAGTTTCTGTGGGATACAGTGGAAGATCAGTGCCGTATGTTTGGGGTGCGTTATCAGCCAATCCCTGATCCAGACTTCTGGTTGCAGGATGATGAACAACTGCCGTGCTGTGATGGTGTGGCTATGCACACGCCAGGTCACACTCCAGGCTCTATGAGCTTCCTGTTTGGTAAGGAAAAGCTGCTGCTGGCGGGTGATACCCTGTTCCGTCGTTCCATCGGTCGTACTGACTTTGCTGGTGGTGACTACAAGGCTATCGAGAAGTCTATTCGTGGTCGTTTGTATAAGCTGGATGAAGATGTGAAGGTCATCACTGGTCACGGACCTGATACAACGATTGGCGAAGAAGTTCGCGGTAATATGGTCATTCGAGGCAAGTAAACTTTCCTGAATACTTATTTTGCACATGAAAAAGGCGCTTATTCCTCCAGGGGCAGCGCTTTTTTTGTGGCTGTTTTTTTCTGTGGCTGCTTTTTCTGTGGCTGCTTTTTCTGTGGCTATTGTCCCGCTCTGAACCGGGTCTTCAGGTGAGAACTAGATTGTTAGTAGCGGTGACAATTTTGCAACAATAAATTGTGAGGCGGGTCTAAAAAGCGGATCTATGACAAAGAAAGCTTAATGGAGGTCGCTTATGAAAAATCCGTGTCAACTCATGACATCTGCCGGTGTGGCGACATTGAACTGTCTGGGCAATGCGCTCCGCGCTACTTTTGGCCTTGTATTTGGCCGTAAGGTTGCTGTGACAAACGCTGGTCAGTTTGGGGCAGACGAGAAAGTGTCAGTGAAAGCTGGTACGACCGCGACCCGTCGCAAGGATGTGTGCTTTAAAATTACTTATCGCGATGTTGTAGTCTCGTGCGTTGCAACTGGCCTGGGATTGCTCGCTGCATCGGGTCTTGTTGTTTTAGGTGAACTGTCCACTCGAGCCTGTTGCAGGGAGAATATTCTGGCGCAGGTACAAAATGAGGCTCTTGTGTCGCTCTCGACGACAGTTAGTGTGGGAGCTGTATTTGGTCTGGGCGTTTTTCTGTGCAACAGAATCAGGGCGCGGGCTTCCTGAAAGTCATAAGGCTGTTATGTCTTGACCATACATTGGCAAAAAGAGGGGGGCTGTTCTGGCTCCCTCCCTTTCGTGACACAGCGTATTTTTTCAGGCTCTGCAGGAAAACAGACTCTCTAACCAGACTGTTATGGTCTATGACATAACTCTGATAATCGGCACCTGAATTCCTCAGCCTCTTGAACCTCGACCCTGTTACTGTTGTCCGTTGTGCATAGGTATCAGGCTAAAAGGTATAGGATTATGGACAGAATAGGGAGCATACATTCACCGCTCAAGTACAACAAAAGTGAGGAGATAAAACCTCCCGCACCCAAGGTTCTGCGTACGCTGGGGATGCGTTCACATATGCCACGCCAACCCCCACAAGCCTCTCCTGCTCACGTTACTAACCAGCACAAGCCTCGAAGCATCTGCCCGGCACAGGTACCGCCGATTCTGCTCAAACCTGACACTGGTTACTTTTCTCCGCAATTATCCGGCAATGAATTCTTCAGCCCGGAGCAACGGGACTGGATGGACTTTGGCAAGAAAGTCGACGGCTGGTCACTCCAACCTGCAGAGCTATGCTCCATGCCTTGCATGGCAGAAACATCCGCCCATATTCTTGAGGATATAAACAAGTTCCTCAGTTATCACGGCCTGTCAGCGGATGACAAGCAGGCGCTCGAAAATTTCAAACAAAAAGTATTGGCTCTCAGAGAGGAAAACTACCCCTATAAAAAGTCTCTTGAAGTGGCCTTACTCTTTCCATTGATTCAGAACCTGTTTTATTGTTTTGCCTGCCCACGTATGTCTGTAACACAAAAAAAGAAAATCAAGGATTGTACAATCGACCGGATACCAGCACGGTGGCAAGCCCTGAAGCTTGGTCCGTGCAGCCTGCATAATCTTATTCAGCAACCCTGGCGTCGGCTTTATGAGAAAACCGCCGAAGATCCAGAGTATAAAAAACTGATAAGAATTTATGAAGCCGTCGGCAATCTTACCAACGAAATGGGCAATCATGACAACGATGCAATAAGAAGCCTGCACAGGTTAAGAGGGCGGCGTATTATCCCCACATTCTCTCCTTTTACTCTGAAAATACTGAATACTTTTCATTTCCTTCCTGTGATCCCTGTTAATCTTACCCATAGTATCTGTGAACGGCATGATGCTATCTGGATGTGTCCTGCTTACCTGACAATTCATGATCTTCTCCACGATCTGTACAATATAGATTCATGCTTGGTACAGACGTCGCATCAACGATTCTTATCTTATTTGGCCATTGTCTCTTATTACCGCTACGCCACCGCCATACCCCCCGAAATTCACAGGGCCGGCGAACTGATTCTGCTGCAAAAACTTCATGAACAAGGAGGAGATCTGAACAATCTCCTCGATATTAAAGATACTCTGGATATTGCTCAGAATGTTTCCAAGCAGTTCTATCGTGATGTATTTTCAGATATGCCCCGGGACTATGCATCCATCTACCAAAGTTCACACTTGCCTACCGGAGCTTTATGGCTCTCTGTTTTTCTGAGTTATTTTTTGCAGAAACAGAAACCGACAGAAAGACACGCCGAACGAACCGGACCTTATGAGCAGTTTCAACTGGCGCAGAGGAAGATGATCAGCAGATTGGAGGCTTGTCGTGCAATAAGCGAAGACTCCCCTCTTTATCGCATGCTTCCCTGTGACAACTCCCCCTATGGTAGTGGAAAGCAGCTATGCGATTATGGCTCTGGGGCTTGCCATTCACTGGCCCAAGACAAAGATTTGAAGGAATTTTTCAAGCAGCCTGCCGGTAGCTGGTATATTTTGGATCCAAGGTTCGATGCCATATGGGGGAAAATCATGGAGCAGTTACCACGCTGAGCTGTCAGGTAATGATATCTCTGGTCTGTCCGGGCATCAAAATCTGCATGAGTGAGACAACGGGCCATAATCGGAGCCTGGGTTGAGTGAAATCCAGGATACTCTGCGTCTGCTTTACCAAGTGATGCTTTTTAAGTGTCAGTTCTCTTTCTGCGCAACACAGAAAGAGAACCGCCAGAGAAGTTCACGAGCATCCGCCCAGGCACGAGCAACAGGATATTCCCACATGTAACCAAAGCCACCGTGCAGCTATCGCTCGCAGTCTATAACAACGAAGGGTTCAGCTATTGATGCCTCTAACATCAGACAGTTGCTGGTCTTTCTCTTCCCAAAGCCCATTTACCCAGCGCTGAATATGAGCTCTGAACTGTCGGTCTTCCAGATAGTTCTTGCCCAGAAACTCCTGAGGAATAGCACGGGTCTGCTGACGAACATCCACAGCAGGGCAGCGACCACAGAGGAAATCCCAAAAGCTGGGCACTTGGCCTTCATAGAGCAGGGTAATATCCACCACCTGCTGAATCTGGTTGCCCATAGCGCCCATCACAAAACCCACACCACCGGATTTGGGTTTTAACAGATTTTTATATGGGGAGTGCTGGCGCTTGTGTTTAGCCTCTGTGAAACGTGTACCTTCCAGGAAGTTATAAATACACACGGGCTGATCCTGAAACTTCTCGCAGGCTTTGCGGGTGGTTTCCAGATCTTCACCTTTTTTATTCGGGTTTTTACGCAGGTACTCCTTGGTATGACGCTTCATAAACGGATAATCCAGCGCCCACCAGCACAAACCTAATACTGGAACCCAGATCAGTTCTTTTTTCAGAAAGAACTTCAGCTGTGGGGCTTTACGGTTCAGCAGCATCTGAACAATAACAATATCAGCCCAGCTCTGATGATTACTGGTGATGAGGTAAGAGGTATTAGCCTGTAAGTCGGCAAAACCCTGAGTGCGTATTTTGGTCGCTGTGCATAGTCTGAATATGCCACTGTTGACACTTATCCACAGTGAGACGACGGAATCCAGTACACGGTTGCAGAGCTTCTGCAGAGGCTTCACAAAAAGCACCGCTTTCAGCAGGGCAAAGAGAAACAGTACAGTGGCACAAAGAATGGTATTGATAACCAGTAAAAGCCCTGCAATGACACCTCTTAACAGGGGCGGCAGAAAA
Organism: Sansalvadorimonas sp.; assembly: GCA_965221135.1. GTDB lineage: Bacteria > Pseudomonadota > Gammaproteobacteria > Pseudomonadales > Endozoicomonadaceae > Sansalvadorimonas. The sequence goes on along the minus strand of CBDCRZ010000087.1, from coordinate 147,533 downwards.
CTCAGCATGTCAACCTCAGGATATGATTTCGATCGCTATTGTTTCATGTTTTTTTTTATCAGACCGCTGTTTTTTGTTACAAAAAACCCTGTTAGCAGGGCTTTAAAGGTCAATTGGTCTTTATAGGTGAGAAGAACTTAGAAGATCTTTTTGTCACCCGAGGAAAAAATAACAGTGATGGATTGATCATCCGACGCCTTGTGCAGTGTCATGGTTTTGCCATGGGCTTTCTTGCCACCTTTTATCATGAAGGTGCTGTCAGGGCCGAAGGTGAAGTCTACGTCCTCTGGTGTTAAGTGTGGCCAGATAGTCACCAGTGCATCTACTCCCTGATGCAGTGCTAGAGTCTCATCCCGATATCCGGTAAACCAGAACTGGTTGTCTGCCAGTGTCGCCTCCGGGGCAATATGGCACTGCTTCAGCCTTTCTGTCATCAGAGTCATGGCATGGGAAAAGTCCTCTCTTCTGCCTGTTTCCTTAATGGCTTTGAACTGGCTCACAGAACGTACCCAGCTTTCGATAATCCGGGTGTTGGGGTTATTCGGATGCTCCAGACTGAACTGGTATTCCGGATGGAACTGGAAGCTGGTAATGGTACCTCCCCACGAGGCCGCCATGATAATGCCTTCCGGCTTCGTGGTGGTGAGGCCACCGGTGATAACATTGTCTCCCGGGTCGCTGACCACATAGGAGTGCATAACTGTGGCCAGGACGTTAACGTCCGGTAAAAGGCACTGGTTAAGTGCCTCTGTCTGCTCCCTGAGAGATAAGCCCATAAAGTGGTTCAGTGTGCCAGGCAAAAGGCGAACATCACGCTTCTCGTCAAAATCATCTCGCAGCTTCATTAGTGAGCCATTTTGATGGAGGGCAAGATGCTGGTGGCCGGCGCAGGTGCTGATGACTGGCAGTTTGTATTCCTGGGCCAGGTCATATAATTCCTGGTAGAGCTTTTCCACTTTAGACATATTGGACTTATCCATCTGATGCAAAAAGAACGGTTCCATCGTTTCGGCCCCAGCGGTGTGATAGGTATCTCCGGCTCCAGGAAGAATCAGTCCATCCAGCTTCATAAATAGTTTCGGGTCTTTACGGATATTGTCTTCGTCGAGGGGGTAAATATATATATTCAGATGATGCTGGTAACGCGTATCCAGAAGCTGGAATTTATCGGAAAACTCCCCGTCTATATTACCCATACCTATCACCAGACCGTTGACCAGGAAACCTTGGTCGAGCGCTTCCTTTTGCAAGGTTTCGAGGTGGCTGTCCATTAAGTTATGGGTGATGAAGTTTATTTTTCCTTCCCGAGAGGTGAGTGACGGCAGGTAGCCGTTATACAGGTACTGATAGTTTTCCATAAGTGCTTGTTGGTTCTTGTCTCCTGTTTGTAAAATCTGCTCCACTGAGGCAAAAATGTCGCAGGTGCCATCTGTCATCACTGGGCAGTCAGGATAATTTTTTTTGTCAGTGAACCATTCGTTTAACTCTATTGGGTTATTCGCCAGCCGCTCCTCTAATACAGGATATTCTCCCTGTTGATAGGGGGCATACAGGCTTTTATTGGTCTGGATGTCAGCGACAAAGTCAGCGTATTCGTAAATCAGCCTGCGAAAGTCCTCTATCCTATCCGTGGTTTGTATGGGCGAATCCAAAGCCTGATCTTGATAATCCAGGTAGAGTTGCTGATATATCAGCAGTGCATGGATATTATTCTTTATCCAGAGCGGCGAGATGGGAGCGGCTATCGCTCTTGTTGTTAGAGCCGCTGTAGTCAGGGCTGTTGCAGTGATAGCCATGGACAGAGTCAGAGCCTGCCAGAACCTGCTTATGTTGTTTTTTTGTATTTTCATCGGAACTCACTCAGGGGTCAGTTTGTTACTGTTGTCGTATTATTGTTTCTGATTTGTTGTTTCTGATTTGTTGTTTCTGATTTGTTGTTTCTGATTTTGTTGTTTCTGATTTATTGTTGGGGCGTATCTTCAACGGTCATGGAGGGCTTTAGAGGGGGGGGAGGGAAGAAAGTTCCAGAAAATTTTCAGAAAGTTGCTGCTCAAATGAACTAATAAAAAGGGCCGGTCAGCTATTGTCTGACCGGCCCGGTTTTGAGGAGTAACGAAAAGGGTTAAGCGTCGAGATTACCCGGCCTGGATGCCTGTCAGGGCAATGGTGTAGACGATGTCGTCTACAAGAGCACCACGGGACAGATCATTCACCGGCTTGTTCAGACCCTGAAGTAAAGGTCCCACACTCACGACATTAGCACTGCGTTGAACAGCCTTATAGGTGGTATTGCCTGTGTTCAGGTCGGGGAAGACAAACACAGTCGCCTGTCCGGCGACGGGGCTGTCTGGAGCCTTGCTGGCAGCAACTGAGGCAATTGCTGCAGCATCATATTGAAGTGGGCCATCTATCAACAGTTCAGGCGCCATCTCTTTAGCCAGTCGTGTCGCTTCCTTTACCTTCTCTACATCAACACCCTGGCCAGACTGTCCGGTGCTGTAACTGATCATCGCGACCCGTGGCTCAATGCCAAAGCTTGCCGCAGAGCGGGCACTTTGTATGGCAATGGTTGCCAGTTCGCGGGCATCAGGGTCTGGGTTAACAGCGCAATCACCATAGACAACGACTTGATCAGGCAGCAGCATAAAAAATACAGAGGAAACCAGTCCACCTGCTGAGGAATCGGTTTTGATGATCTGAAAGGCAGGGCGAATCGTATTGGCTGTGGTGTGAACGGCGCCAGAGACCAGACCATCGACCATACCTTCTGCCAGCATCATGGTTCCCAGGACTACAGTGTCTTCCAGTTGAGATTCTGCCATCGCAGCATTAAGACCCTTGTGCTTTCTCAGTTCCACCATGGGTTCAACAAACGACGAACGAATACTGTCTGGTTCAATAATGGTGAGGGAATCCGGCAGAGTAAGGTCCAGTCCTCGGGCCAGGTCCTGAATACGTTCGGTATTACCTAGCAATACGCACTGGGCAATGCCTTTGTTCTGGCAGATAACAGCTGCCTGAATAGTGCGTGGCTCTTCGCCTTCAGGCAACACAATACGTTTGTTAGCAACACGGGCACGTTCCACCAGGTTATGACGGAAGGCCGGAGGTGTGAGGGCATGCTTATGGGGTTCACCACAGTGCTGGCTCAGGCGGTCAATATCTATATGCCCGGCGACGGTGTTCATTACCCGCTCCATGCGTTCCTCATCATCTGCGGGCACTTCGCTGTTCATACGGTCCAACCGGGTCGCTGTTTCATAAGAGTCAGTAGCGGTTGATATGACCGGCAGGCCGGAGGATTGAATCGCATTCTGACAGAGCTGCATCACTCCTTCCGGGGGCTTCTCATCGTTGGTGAGCAGCAGCCCTGCCAGCGGAACGCCGTTACTGGCGGCCATACAGGCAGCCATGACAATGTCATCTCTGTCACCGGGAGCAATAATCAGTGTTCCGGCTATCAAATGCTGGGTGATTTTTGCTGAAGAGCGGGCGCAGAGTAAATGGCGTGTGACCCGGCGATGGTCAATATCGCCACTATGGATGATACGGGCATCCAGCTCTCGACAGATATCCCTGGTGCGTGGTGCGGAAAGTTCCGGGTTCCACGGGATATGGCCAATCGGGGGGAAGCTCCGTTGAGGCATTTTCGGCAGAGCTTTCAATGCGCCTGGTTCATCACCGAGTTGGGCGGCCAGCTCTGCTGGCATCTTGTTCAGGATGTAACCGAGCACAGAAGAGTTGTGTACGCCGCCATGATTGTCTGCGCTGATACGCAAGTGATCAGCCAACTCCCGGGGCGTGTTCTCATCAGCCCGGGAGACAATAATAATATCGGCGCTGAGGGTGCGGGCGACATCGCCATTAAAATGAGTCACCCAGGGTGTATTGCGGGTTGGGGTTAAGCCTTCCACGACCATAGCATCAGCGTTTTCACCCATTGCCCGGTTGGTCAGGCTGACAATCTCTTCCAGTACATCATTGCGGCGGTTCTGCCCCAGCATATCTTCCACATGAGTAAACGAGAGCGGTTCGGGCGGATCCTGATGAAGGGTTTTTCGGGCAAAGAGGGTGGAACGCTCTTCATGGTCGCTGCTGTCGATGGGATTGAGGTGGCTGCCGCTGGCATAATATTGTGCAACCGGCTTGCAGAAACTTACCTTCAGGCCAACACGCTCAAGGGCTCTTACCAGTCCGAGCGCTACGGAGGTCAAACCAGCGCCGTAGCTGGTGGGGGTAATATAGAAAATATGCATGTTGGCCCCGCTGCTTAAATATGTGTCGTCTTTATAGTTGAAAGACTAGGAGCCTGGCTGAGAATAGCGACCTTAGCGAGAGAGAAGCTGGTTTGAGTCATTTGTGGGTTTTTTTGAAGTGAATAGTGGTTCTATTTAACGAAAAACAGCTCCCCAAATGGCCAGATCCGATTCGCTCGTATCAGGGTGTCTATTCTCGGTCTAGGACGCCTGCTGGATCTCTGGCAGTTTTTGCCAGTTGATTTCGCCGGTCATTAACCGGTGCTGGGACATATAATAAACCAGCATCCCGGCCTTCACGTGATAGTCAGCCGGAGGGTTAAGGGTAAGGTCATCCCCCTGGATACTGTTGGCTACGCCCAGCACCAGAACATCATGGTGGGTTTTGAAGAAAGTGATGAGCTGTGCAAACGAGCATGGCGGACAGTTCTCGGGTATCTGCATACTGAATTGAGTCGGGCCGGTCAGGGTGCTCAGCAGTTGGCTCTGTACGCGGGATGAACCAGGGTCCTGGGCAGAGCGCACCAGCATCTCGATAGTGGTACTGATGTGGCACTCAACCTCGGGCGCGTGAGCCTTGAGCAGGCGAGCCATATCCGGGTCATCAAAGTAACAGACGACATGAGCTTTGGTATCACCTGCCGCCAGGCTGAGTGCGGTGGTCAGGGTGTTATCATCATTGTGGCCAGTAATAATAATGCGGGCGGCTTTGGCCAGCCCTGCACGCCACCAGGCATCTTCAGAGGCCAGATTGTCGGTCTTGATAAATGAAACTCTGTCCGGGTCCGGGTTATCCATCTCCCGGGTGGAAACCAGTACCACATCCCGTGTTTGACGACGCTGATCACCATAAATAAGGTCGATCATGCGACTGGTGGTTTCCCTGTGCCACCCCATAATCACCAGATGATCATGCAACTGGCTGTTCAGATCCAGTTGTCCTTTCATATTCATTCTCCAGGCATTTACTAAAGTGGTGGTGATCTTCCCAATAACACCGGCGAAAAGAATAGTGCCTCCGGGAATAATAAAGAGGCTTGTGACGATTTGGCCGGCGTGTGTCTGAGGTGAAAAATCGCCGTAGCCGACAGTGGAAGCCGTAACCAGATAGAAATAATAAAACACGTCGTATGACGTTAAAGTTGACTCCTGAGCAAGAGTCATCAGGCTCCAGGCAATCAGGAAATGACCGGCGATAAGCGTAGCTAGAAGCTGCCAGTTAAGCTGTAACAGTCTCAGGTTAATCCTCAGGAATGTCCTGACGATAGGACTCATTCATCGTTCTCCTTATGTCCGCAGGCTTCCCTGTTTGCGAGATACAAGCGCTGCACAGCCGTTTGAGTCTGCACCGTATCAGGCGCGGTTTGTTGTGGTCAATACAGTACTTTTGTAGTTTACCAGTCGTCTTGCTGGCATAGACTCATTGCTGCTCTTGCTCCAGCAGAAATGTATTGAGCTGATCACAGGTTTTCTTGAAAGCGAACCATGCCTCTTCGGTAAAGCCAAACTTCTCATAGATGGCCATGGGGATGTGTTCAGCGTTTTGACGTAGCTGCTCACCGGCTTTCGTCAGGAAGATTTGTTTGGCCCGCTCATCCGAGGCATGACTCCTGCGAATCAGCAGGCCTTTGGCTTCAAGACGTTTCACCAGTGGGGTGAGGGTGCCTGAATCCAGATGCAGCTGTTGGCTGAGTTCTTTCAGCTGAAGACCGGTCTGGTTCCAGATCACCATCATGACCAGATATTGAGGGTAGGTCAGGTCAATCTCTTTGAGCAGTGGGCGGTAGGCGCGGGTGATGGCATTGCTTGCACTGTAGAGAGAAAAGCAGAGCTGCTGATCAAGATGGAGAAAGGAGTTGTCGGCGGTGTCGGTCATATTTTCTTCTCAACAATATTGTGTGCAATCTACTTGACAGAAATTGCGGTGTCTAGAATGATTGCTGGCAAGTTAGTTGTGTGCAATATATTCGCCTTTTAATAAAAGCTCTTCAATAAAACCAACTCCAATAACGAAACGCCCGAATAATAAAAAGGAAGTAACACTATGCCTGTATCTATGCCTGCATTATTTCGCCCATTTACCCGCCGTTTGAACACACGTCTTCTATCGGGTGTTTTTTCCGCACTTTGCCTGACTGCTGTAGTTGCCAATGCAGAGCCAGCGGAGAAGTCTGCTGTAAAGGTTAGTGCTGAGACTTTCAGCTGCATTCAGGATATGAAGCATATCCGCAATATCTTTGTCGGTAATGTAGCAGGCAACCTGGAAGCCTCTTTAAAAGTTGCAGAAGAGAATAATGGTGGTGCCTATCCAGTCGGTACCGTCCTGCAACTGATTCCTCAGGAAGCCATGGTCAAGCGAGAGAAGGGCTTTTCTCCCAAGTCCAATGACTGGGAGTTCTTTGTAATGGATGTCACCAAGGGCGGCGCCAAAATCATCCAGCGTGGTATAGATGGCATTGTGAACTTTGAAGGGAAAGACTGCCTCAGCTGCCATGCCCAGGCACAGCCAAAGTGGGATATGGTGTGTGAAACCGGCCATGGCTGCACGCCACTGCCTTTCCCGCAGGCTATGATCACTGCGATTCAGAAGACTGACCCTCAATGCCCGGTTATGGATCTTTCCAGGGAAGAGATTCAGATGTTGCAGTATCTGTAAAAAACACAGGGTGTCATGTGAAAGAGGCAAGTCTTAATGACTGTATGGCACACATGGCTAAGGCTGGTTGTGGGTTGGCACAGCAGTGGTACCAGTGATTCCCTGTACTACTTGTTTGTGGGCACTATCAGGCAATAGAATGACATCAAATCAAATTCGAGAATGATGCACCAGAAACCGCATCATCCGAATGTTTTTTCCTGTCATCATTAAATGAAAGAGCATTACAAGCCAACGCTTCTTGAGAACGGCAAATGGGTTGTTCTCAATGAAGCAGTCGATGACAAAGCCGCATGCCCGCACTTGTGCAACTACTAATGACTATCCACCTATGTCACGTTTCCACGTGACAGGTTCCTTTCATACTAGAAGAGTTTTCGTCTGCTATACTGGCCGGGTTTTTATTCCGCACTTCTATTGCTATAGCTTCATATACACACGGATGTTTTGTTTGCAGGAGATATGAACATAAAAAGATCTTTTGTAGTTTTCGTCTCTGTTATATCAATTGTACAAAGTCTCACTAGTTCATATTACTGCCATGCTGGTATATCTGTTTACACTATATGGGGGGTCCCTGTCCCTTATGAAAACCGACCAATTATTGTGAGCACAATTGACCAGGTCGGGGGCATGTTTAGATACTCTCCAGGTCTGTCAATGGCTGGTAATGAGGTCGGGTTTCTTCATGTCGGAAATGCGGATATACCACGATTCTTTATCAGACCAGTGTTCAGGAACGATCCATTGAGAGGTGTGGAGGCCATGTCTATGGCTAGAGGTAGAAGACTCGCTGCACTCGGCAAGCGTAGCGGCCAGTCGTTTGATTATAATGGCAGGGTTGTCGTTGATCTTCATGGAAACCCCGGGCGCGGTATTCTTGAGTTTGAGTATGCGGGAGTCAATTTGCGATATGAACCTTTTGAACTCGGTAGTAAGCTCGGCTCCTACTTTCTTGAAGAGAACCTGAATGTCAAAAGGCTTGATTTTGTGGTCTGTTTCGGAGGAACCGTGATCCCTAAAGTAGTCGAAGGCCTAAAAGCAGTGGGGGTGAATGATCTGCATGTTCTATCATTCGCCGCTGACGAAGTCAGAACCTCTGTTCCAGACCATCCCGTTCATTTTAAAGACTCACTTACAATCGTAAAGAGAACGCCTGGCTCCCATCCTGGCTCAAGTGATACAGTCCATGAATATGAAATAGGTCTTGATGATTTTTATGTCAGGGGACAACTACCAAAAGATCTCCCGGAGAATCTTATTCTTCAATACAAGATAGGTGATCCAGAAACTGTTCTCCCCCCCGCATATACTGACGAGCCGACTCCTGGTGCTGTTAACCCATGACTTGGCATCATCCCCCCTGAAATCACTTAGTTACAAAGAGTTTTACCAACTGGATAAATAACGACCTGTTGCTAACGACTCACCAAAGCTGATTAGCACAGGTGAAGCTCGCGATCAGGATTGGGATGAGGCACGAGCCAGTGCAGTCAAATCGGGTGAAGATACTGGCAGTCTTGCGACTGATCAAATTGTAGGCGTGTTGCAAGAACGGTTGTTCGAACACCCAGAGAACAAAATGCTTTTCGCCAAAGATAGGAATGCAAAACCGTATTCCCCAAGGTCCGATGAAAGTGACCTGCTCTTGAATTTATTGATTGAAGGATTTGTTTCGCAACAGACATCATAATTTGTAACGTCTAAACAGCCTGCCGTATAGTCTGACTATTTCGGCAGGCAGCCATGCGTATTCTTCTCCTTTCGGCCTATGATGCCGTCTCCCACCGTTACTGGCGTCAGGGACTGGTGGCTCAATTTCCCGAGCATGACTGGACAGTTCTGACTCTGCCAGACCGTCACTTTAGCTGGCGCTTACGGGGCAACAGCCTGAGTTGGGCCTGCGGGGAGCGCGAAACCCTTGAACAATCCTGGGACAGAGTCATTGCCACTTCTATGGTGGACTTGTCTTCTCTAAGGGGCATGGTGCCATCATTGGCGCAGGTGCCTACTACCGTTTACTTCCACGAAAACCAGTTCGCCTACCCAGGTTCCGGGCATCAAAATTTCAGTCCGGTAGAACCGCAGCTGCAGACCATTTATACGGCTCTGTGCGGGGTGTACCGTGACAGTGACCATCTGATTTTCAATACCGAATACAACCGCCGTAGTTTTCTGAAAGGTGCACGGCAGCTACTCAAGAAACTGCCAGACCATGTACCGGATAATGTGATTCCCCTGTTAGAAGCGCGTAGTCGTGCGCTTCCTGTACCTTTGGCAGACGATGTGCCCGAGGGTGGCATTCCTCCCGAAGATGGTAAACCTTTACTGATTACCTGGGCAGCCCGCTGGGAATACGACAAAGGGCCAGATCGTCTGCTCAACATACTGGAGAAACTGGAAGAGCGTTCCGTGCAGGAGGGGATGGATTACCAGCTCTGTCTGCTGGGGCAATCTTTTCGCAAACGCCCTGAAGAGTTTGATCGCATTGGTTCTGACTTCCATCATCGGCTACGCAAGTTTGGTTATGCCGAATCCCGAGAGGAGTATCTGGAGTGGCTGCAGCAGTCTGATGTACTTCTTTCCACCTCACGCCATGAATTTCAGGGTGTCTCTGTTCTGGAAGGGGTCGCCTGTGGTGCTGTGCCGATACTGCCTAATGAGCAGTCTTATCCCTGCCTGTTTGATGCGGGCTATCTCTATGACGATGAAGACCAGGCTGTGGATAGGATTCTCGCTCAGATGGCCAATAGCCAGGCTTTGAGCTGCCCGGATATGGGCCGCTTTCGCTGGCGCAGGAATCGAGCGGCTTATAAGGCGATTTTAGGGGAATCGAGGTAGAGGGAACCTTTTCGGAAAAATAGTGCCTAAGCAGAAGAGATACTATTTTAGCGTGCCTGATTTTGTCTTATTAGAGGCATTCTCAGGCTGTCAGGGAGGTTAACAATCATGCTAGCACCACAAAACAGTCCAGCAGGTGGGCAGACAGTACACCCGGTCAATCCACCAAGAGTCCCGCCACCTTCTCTGAGTGCTGGCGGGCGTCGGCCTTGTCCGGGTTATATTCCCAGGTCTAACACCCAGCCCGCTACACAGCCACGAACTCAACCGCTTTCAAACCGGAATATCACCCAGCTGGAAGAGCAGCTTCGCCAGACTTTCCAGGAACAAAAAGCCAGTTGTCAACTGGATATGGCTCTGGAGTCCCTTGATTGCTCAAATGTTGCTGAGAATTATGGTGTGCATATCTCTGTTCAGCTCCCGGGCGATGAAAAGCCTGTTTCTGTGGTTCCGGCTGCAGCGAATCTCAGTACTGAAGACCTGAAGCGCTATAAAGCGGCTGCCGCGGAGATGCTCAACAAGCTCAAGGATCGCGCCAGCAAAAAGAATTATCAGCAACAGACCAACACGCTTAAACAAAGTATCATTAGTGCTGCTTCACAAGCAGGCTATCAGTACAACTGGGAAAACCTCTGGAACCGAGTGGCGAGAGAGCCATTGAACTACAGCTGTGTGATAGACGGCATGCAGATTAAGATCTCAAAATCCGAACCATCTACGCCACCAGTACCTCCAGTTCCTCCTCAACCTGTTGGTGGACAACCGCGTCTACTGGTAAGAACCCAACAGCCAGGGCAAGGCCCGGAGGGGTGGCCGCCAAAGCCTGACCACAGCGATAGTGACAATCAGGAGAGTGACGAGGATGAGGAAAGCACTTAACGGAAAAGCTGTGTTAAAATCATTGCTCAAATAAATACACAGTTCTAGTAAACATTACTGGCTCCAATAAATGCAAAGGCAGCGGGTTTACGACCCGCTTCGCCGAAAGGATAAAAACAGTGAAGTACTCCCATCAAACCGGCTCTCAGAGTGAGCCGGGCAGCGTTGTTGTCTGCGCCCTCTATAAATTTGTATCCCTCGAAAACTTTGAAGACATCCGTGAGTCACTCCTTCAAGCCATGACTGATTTGGAAGTGCGAGGCACACTGCTGCTGGCCGTTGAAGGCATCAACGGCACAGTCGCGTCTTCCCGTGAAGGTATAGATGGTCTCCTGGCCTGGCTTGCCAACGATGAGCGCCTGACCAATATCGAGACCAAAGAATCTTACGTGAATGAACTGCCATTCAAGCGCACAAAGGTCAAACTCAAGAAAGAGATTGTGACCATGGGCGTTCAAGGTATCGACCCTCGCGAAGTAGTGGGTACTTACGTTTCTCCTTCTGAATGGAATGAGCTGATCAGTGATCCGGATGTTCTGCTGGTGGATACTCGTAACGATTACGAAGTGCAGGTCGGCACTTTTAAAGGCGCAGTAAACCCGGAGACAGAAACCTTCCGGGAGTTTCCTGATTACGTGGCGAAAAATATGGATAAGTCCGTCCATAAAAAAGTCGCCATGTTCTGCACCGGCGGTATTCGCTGTGAAAAGTCTACGGCTTATATGAAAGAGCAGGGCTTTGAAGAGGTGTATCACCTGAAGGGCGGTATTCTGAAATACCTGGAAGACGTACCTGAGCGGGAGTCCCTCTGGGAAGGTGAGTGCTTTGTATTTGACGACAGGGTTACCGTGAATCACCAGCTGGAAAAAGGTCAGTACGATCAATGCAACGCATGTCGTCTGCCAATCACTAAAGAAGACCAGCTAAGCGAGAAGTATCAGCAGGGTGTGAGTTGCCCTCACTGCTATGACCGTTTAACGCCCGAACAGAAGCACCGCTTCAGTGAGCGTGAGCGGCAGATGCAACTGGCCAAATCCCGTGGTGAGCATCACCTGGGTGGTGGTGTGACCGAGACCATTGAAAAGCGTCGTCAGTTAAAGGCTGAGGAGCGTAAGCGCCAACAGCAGAAGAACCAGAAGAGTGCTTCTGTATAAGCCTTTAAGCTAAAGATTGAAGATAAACAAAAGGGGCCGATTGGCCCCTTTTGTTATTTGGGAGTTAATCTAACTTAACTGTCGTCTCTGTTGAGTGTGCCATTCCGGTTTCTGTCCAGAGCCATCTGGTAGCCAGAACCAGGAGGCGTACAGGTAAAGGTCACAGCATTGCTGCCGGTTTCTGCCAGTGTGATCATGTCAGCTTGAGACAGATTTGGTTCATCCGTTTTATCCGCTTTGAAGTCAGAGCCATCAAACAGATAACCGCGGACTTCACCATCTATGAACCCGTGTCCAACCAGCTCACATTCGGTTAACTGAACAGGTGATGCAGTACGTCCTTTATTCAGAATGTCGTTCATAACCTTCGATTTGAAGGGTTCCTGCGAACGGTCAACCAGGAGCTGCAGTCTCTCTTTGTCTTCGTTGGAGCTGCCAGCGCTAATGGTGATCTGCTGACCAACAATAGGAGCCAGGTCAGAATCAGATTCCATCAGGAAGTCAACGAGACCCTGACGGATTTCGTCATCCGGGATGCCGACGTTTCCGGAGTTAAATATACAGCCGTGATCATTCGTCACTGGGTTGATAGAGAGATCAGGGTTGAGTGTGCCTCCAACCGTACTACAGTCGGTGCCACCATCATCGAATACACCGCCTTTCAGGAAGTTAAACAGCAGATCCGTGCCGCCATCGTGCAGGAATCCGAAGCCTCGAACCTGTTCAAGTTTCTCAGGGAACTTGTCATCTTCTGAAAGGTCGTTGGTATGGGAAGGTAGAAAGCCTTCTCTATCTGGCAGACCAAACATACCTATGCGGGTATAGAGATTACGGAAGTGTGGAATCTTGAGAATTTGAACCTCACCTCCATGACCAATCTTACCGTCAGCACCATAGAAACCATTTTCAGGTTCGTAGGTATGGCAGCCTTCACAGCTGATACCGTCGGGCTTACCTGGAAACGTGGTGTCATTACGTGATTCGAATGGGCTGTTTTGCTGCAGTCCATCAGCATTACGTCCCTTGCTGCCTTCACCAAAGAAGAAATCCCTACCTTTCAGGCCAGACTCACTAAAACTGTTGTCCAGGGGACGAATAGGATTAGGTGGAAGCTGTACAGCCAGCATAAAGTCCGCAAATTTATCCATATCTGAGGCCAGTGACTGAGCTTCAGTGTCGAGGTTGTCCGGGTTTTCAAGATGTACATCCAGTCCCAGCAGTCCCTCAAAAGCCACAATGAAGTTGCGGAATGATGTACGTTCGCTTTCTATGCTGTCATTACTGTCTTTCTCGGTGAAGAAACCGTTGGAACGGTCGCCACGCCAGTGCAGAGCACCATGGGTACCCATACCACGCATTGTCTGTGTGGCCATTGGTCCTTTAAGGGAAGCGAACTGATAGAGGTTATCAGTGACATTGTCACCATCGAAGTTTACAACAGGCTTCTTTGTGCCGTCAGACAACGCACCTGTACCATTAACATAGTCGAGGATCGTACAGCTAATATCATCAGCGGTATTTATACCTCCATTAGCCACGCTACAGCCCAGTTTTGCTACATTTTCCAACTCGAAGTTAAGTGGATTCCAGCCGTTGGATTCATCCGGGTTACCCAGGTTCCAGCTCAAATGGTCGGTATCACCAAATATATGACAGCTGGCACAGGAGGCTTCACCGTTAGAGGACGAGCGGTTAGCGTCGTACAGCATAAATCGACCAGCCTGTACGTTAGCTGGTTCAGGGTTATGCATACTTTCGCTATCTACGATGGCCTTGGTCTGGGTGTTAAAGCTAACCACCTGATTGTTATAACGGGTGACGGCATAAATATAATCACCGTCCAGAAGTAATCCCGCAGGGCCTCCGGGAATACTAAAGCGCTCCGCTCCCGACTGGGCGGTTACGGCATTCCCTGAATCCAGTTCGCTGGTGTTGTAGACAGCAATTTTGTTGGAACCAAGAGCAGCGACATAGAGCTTGGTGCCATCATCGCTGACAGACATCTGTGTGGGTATCGCAAGAGTTTGGGACTTGTCGTTGCCGGTTTTCAGTTTGCTGTAATCAATATGCGGATTCAGGTGAACAGGAATCACTGAATCACCTGGTTTGATCACTGTAATACGAGCTTTGGCAATATTGCCCTGTACTGTAGTAGGAACGTCCTTTATGCGGTCAAAGGGCGCGTAGCCATCTTGCCGTTCGATCTCTTCCGCCAGCCACTTACCAGGTCCTTCGAAACGGGTCGCGTTATTAGAGTCGGTGTTACTGACGTAAATATTTCCATTGGCCGGGTTCACCGCCATATTAAACAGCGTGGTTCCGACTGTTGAGTAGGCAGCTGTTTCTGTCAGGGTGTCGGTATCAATAGCGAAGACATCTTTATCTGGCAGGCTGAGTCTCACAGCGTTGCTAAAGTCCAGTCCTGCACTGTCTTTCCACTTTTTGTCTGCAGGGTCGTACTTTACGATCATGGACGTCAGTGGTTGAAATACGCCATCCTTGTTAGTCGCCGGTGCAGTACGCCCATCGGGCAGGCTTTTACCATCAAGAGTCGTGCAGGGTTGCAGGGCATTTGATTGTGCGTAATCCTGGAAGCTGCGGCATAAAACCGTTTCATGAATGATGCTGGTCTGGTTACCGGAGTTCAGAACCGCGGCATAAACGGTTGAGGCATCTTTGTTGACAGCCAGGGCTCTTGGCGTATCACCAAACAGTGTGACAATTTCTTTGGGCATGCCACCCAGCTCAGAACCAGTGTCGGCGGCATCAAACACCCAGACATCAGCACGGCCAAGGCCTGCTGTATGCAGTTCGACATCTTTAATGCCCAGAACAGTGGAAACTTCTGATCTGTGCTGGCCACGGCGTGCCGTTGTAATAAAGGCTTTGTCCTTGGCAAAAACAATATCTCTCGGCTCATCACCAACAAGCAGGGTTTTGGCAACAAAAGACACCGGTCCGGAAGTATCGATAACACTAATTGAGTCAGACAGGTGGTTAACTACCCAGACTTCATTGTGCTCCGGACGCGCAGCGACAGCGACAGGTTCCATACCAACAGGCGTTGTCTGCACAAGTTCAAGAGAACCATTGTCGCCAATACTGTAGGTCATCAAAGTATTATCAGGCGTGTTCACGGCATATAAGTGTGTGCCGGACTGTGCCAGAGGACGTACTGATGCTGATTCAAAACTGAGGGTTCTGTTAACGAGTGTAAGATCATCTGGATCAGTAACAGGCGGCGTTGGAGTTGGAGCAGGAGCAGGAGCAGGAGCAGGAGCAGGAGCAGGAGCTTCACCACCGCCTCCACCACCGCCACCGCAGCCAGAAAGTAGAAGTGCAGCACTGAATATACAGGCTGCGAGTTTACGCGGTCTAAAGCGACTGAGCTCTTGAATAGACATAAAGGTAGAAAGTACTCTTATTGTTGTTTATTTTTAAAGTTGTCTTATTTGATAATTTATGAATGTGAGTATGCCCTATGCAGTGATGTTGTAAAGAAGCGCTGTAGGAAATGAGGGAGTATTAGACAAAAAAGGGGCCTGCTGGCCCCTTTGGTTTTGAAAGTTAGAAGGTTTTGAACACGATTGAGTACACCGTTCCGGTTTCTGTCCAGTGCCATTTGTTCACCGGAACCTGCAAATACATCACCAGTGTTGTTTGGTGTGTTAGCAGAATAAAGCGTGCTGCTATCAGAGGAGAGAGCTAAAGGACGCACCGAGCCAGACTCAAAACCGATGGTTCTGTTTTCTACCGATAGCTGTGAATGATCAAATGGAGTTGTTGGCTCGGGTGTTTATGTTAATGATGGATCAGGTACCAGAGAGGCCGAAGATCCATCCTCTACACTTCCATTGCAACCAAATCCGGAGAGTAATAATACTGCACTGAAAACAAAGGCAGTGATTTTGCGTTGAGAAATACAACTGGGTTTGTGTGTATTCATACGGGTGTTTTTTAGATTGTGATTATTGCTTGTTGTCTTTGCTGACAATTTATACGGTGCAAGTATGACCGATAGAATATTGTTGTAAAGAGAGGACATATGGACTGTTCGTAAAGCGTGCGGATTTCGGTTTTCCCTCTTATTATCTGTAGAAGATGCAATGGTCGGAGCCATTTAATGGAGTATGATCACCCCATCACTTAGGAAGCAGATGGGGTCTGGTGGCCCTCCCGGTCTTCAAAACCGACGTAAGCCGTAGAGGCTTTGGCAGGTTCGATTCCTGCCTCTTCCGCCACATTCTTATTGCAAAGCTGGGCTGTTGAATTTCAGAACAGAATGCTCGGCTTTGTGATCCATACTAAGGCTGGTTCCGGTTATTAATTTTATTTAATAACAGGCACCGGCCTTTTTTGTTTCTCCCCTGAGGCATGTTATGGAAGCAGGTCGTTTACCCCAGGTCGGCCAACTACTGGACTCTCCTTTTCTTGAAGAGTCTGTTCGCAGACTGAGTCGTCCCCTTGTGACAGACACCGTGCGTCGTGTTCTCGGCAGCTATCGCAAGCAGCGTCGTTTTATTAATAATGAAGAGGATCAGGCTCAGCTTGAAGCCGATATCCTCGCGGCCTGTTACAACCTTATCCGCACCCGCCAGACCCGTGTAATCAATGGCACCGGTACTGTTATCCACACCAACCTTGGCCGTTCCCCCATCAGCCCCGAGCTGTGGTCTGCCGTGACTGAGCTGAACACCGGTTACAGCAATCTGGAAATCAGCCTGTCCAAAGGTAAGCGCGGTGAGCGTAAGGGGCTGGTGAACTACCTGGTCAATGCCCTGACCGGTTCTGACGATGCGCTGGTGGTGAACAACAATGCGTCATCTGTCTGGTTGCTGCTCAATGAGCTTGCCGCTGGCAAGGAAGTGATTGTTTCCCGTGGCGAGCAGATTCAAATCGGCGGCGGTTTTCGTATTCCCGATATTATGCGCATGGCCGGCGCCAATATGGTGGAAGTCGGCACCAGCAATATCACTACGGCGGATGACTATATTGATGCCATCACCGAAAACACTGCTCTGGTGCTGATGGTTCACCGTTCCAACTTTGCTATTCGTGGCTTTACTGAATCCCCTGATATTAAAGAAGTCGCACGACGTTTGCCGGAGCATGTACTGCTGGCTGTCGACCAGGGTTCAGGCCTGGTGACTGAAACCTTCTCCAAAGATGAAGTACCTGCCGACCGCTATCTGCGTCAGGGTGCTGACCTTGTCTGCTTCTCTGGCGACAAGATTCTCGGCGGCCCGCAGGCTGGCATTATCTGCGGCAAGAAAGAGCTGGTGAAACGTCTGGATAAGAACCCCATGATGCGCGCCTTCCGCCCCAGTCGGATTATTTATTCCCTGCTGGAAGAACTCCTTATTCGCAAACTCAATGGCGAAGAGTGCGGTCGCGGTATTGCCGAGCGTGCGCAACGGACTCTGGCGGCTAATAAAGAGTGGGCTGAACAGCTTCTTCCTCAATGGAAAGACAAGGTCACGCTGTTTGAAGATCAGTTAGTCATCGGCGGCGGCACACTGCCCGATGAATATTACCCGTCCTGGTCACTGGAGCTGAGCGGCAGCAAGCCCGCTAACAAAGTGCTGGATGAACTGCGTGAGCTGACAGTGCCCGTGATCGGCGTGATCCGTAACGACAAGGTACGCATCAACCTTGCAACCATTCTTCCGGAAGACCGCGACGTCTTTGCACAACAGTTAACTGCATACGTAATGGAGCCGTCGCAATGAGAGCGGTAATAGGAACGGCGGGTCACGTTGACCATGGTAAAACAGCCCTGATCAAAGCGCTGACCGGCATTATGACCGCCCGCGCCAAAGAGCAAAAACTGGGTATGACCCTCGACCTGGGCTTTGCTCATTTCGAAGGTGATAACGGCGAAAATGTCGGTGTGATCGACGTGCCCGGTCACGAACGCTATATCCGCAATATGGTGTCCGGGGTCTGGAGTCTGGACCTCGTTCTGCTGGTGGTTGCCGCCGATGAAGGCTGGATGCCAATGACCAATGACCACCTCAAGGTGATTCATGCCATGGGCATCAAGAACATCCTTGTGGTTATCAACAAGTCTGATGCTGTGGATGCCGACACTCTGGCGCTGGTGGAAGAAGACACACTGGAACGCTGTATGGAGATTACCGGTGATATTCCCGACTCCATCTGTGTCTCTGCACTCAATGGGGACAATATTCCCCAGCTGAAAAAGACCATCCTGAACAAGCTTCATCGTATGGATGAACGTCAGAATGATGGTGGCGCACGGGTCTATCTCGACCGTGTGTTTACCGTGAATGGTATAGGTACAGTTGTGACTGGCAGTCTGACCGAAGGCCCTGTCGCCATGGGTGGCAAGATGACGGTCATGCCTGCCAACAAGCCTGTTCAGGTTAAGGCTCTGCAGTCCGGCCATAAGTCTGTCGATGAAGTCGGCGCGGTATCCCGTGTCGCTATTGGCCTGAAAGGTATCACCCGTAAAGAGCTGGAACGCGGTCACTGTCTGGTACAGAACCCGGCCGACGCCATGGTCTGCGAACAGATGATTGTGCGTCTGGCAGAAGGCTTTACTGAAGGCCGCAACAACCGGGAAGTGGAAGTCGCGTTGGGTAGTGCTCACTCACTGGCTCGCCTGCACCATATTCGCGGTACCCGTCTGGCACGTTTGGTTCTTACCGACAAGGTAACTGCTTTCTGGAACCAGCCTTTTGTGGTGATTCGTCACGGCGGCAGTGATCTGCTGTTCAGTGGTCGTGTGGTCTGGAATGGTGGTGTGCCGTCACACCGTCGTGCAGCTCTCTATGAGTTGCTGGAAGCTCTGCCTGACGCTCTACCAAAAGAGTTAAGCGATCAGTACCGTCTGCAGCTGAGTCTGGACTTCCATGGTTATATCCATCGTGATGATCTGGCCGGTGTGGAAGGCTTCAACAGCGAAAGCTATGTCGATATGAATGGCTGGATGGTCAGCCACAGCTTCTTTAAAGATGCTTTGGCTCAGGTGCAGAAAACCCTCGAAGACGAAGGCATCGCACTCAGTGGCCCGGAGCTGGGCAGTAAGCTGGGTATAGAGCAGACCGTGCTCGACCAGCTGATGCAGGAGCTCAAGAAAGACAACATCGTGCACATGTCTGGCGGTGCCTGGCTGCTGGGCGGCGGATTGTCGGAAGATGATCTGGGTGAGAAGGGCAGTGTACTGCTGAAGATGATTCGTGACGCTGGTAAAGACGGCATCCAGTCATCCAAAACCCAGGTGCCCGGCGGCCAGAAAGAGCTGCGTAACCTGGTACACCTCGGCTATATCATCCCGATGGAAGACCAGCTTTATTATGCCATTGAAGTGTACCGGGGCGCGGTTCAGGAAGTCCTGAACAGTCTGGGCATCGGTGACAGCTTCCCGGTGGCCCACGCCAAAGACACCACAGGGCTCAGCCGCAAATACCTGATTCCTCTCCTGAACCGTATGGAGCGGGATGGTCTTGTAAAGCGCAATGACGCTGAACGTATCGTGATCAAACTGCCTGAATACAAGGACGAGTCATTATGAAGTCGTTATTAATTGTCACTAACAACCCTCTCGTTGGGGAAAAACTCTCCCGCTTTGAACAGCAGATCTGTGAAAGCTATGAAGGCGTGCTGCAGGCTGTGCGCAATCGTGTGCATGCCGGTGCCCGGATTATTACCCATCCTCTGGCGGGCAGTGTGAAGCCGGGAGAAAGCCCATACCGCTCTGTTGCTATCGATATTAGTGGTGAGCAGCTGGATATGCAGTCTCTGGAGATTATTGAAAGCGCTCTTGAGCGTTTCACCATTATGGTGAATGCTAAAACCTACAAGCGGAAATACAACGACCGAATTCTTCAGGACTTTCAGGTGATTGATGGTCAGCTGCTGCTGTCAGGTTTAAGTTCCATTCAGGGCATTGGCGTACTGCCTTCCTCTATGGCTTAAAGCATTTCGCTTTAGCTTAAGTGCTCCGCGATTGTAAGACTTACTCGCCCTCCGCAGGTTATAAGTGCCCGGCCATGTTTTCATGTGACCGGGTACTTAGGTGTTTCCTGCGGGGCGTTGTTCGGTATAAGTATCAGGAAAAGATCTACCGCTTTCGAAGTAACTCCTATAAATCAAACTCCACTTCACCCTTGATTCATGAAATGCTTCACAATAGCTTTCGCGAGTCTCTTCGTTAAATTGAACCACCATTCGCCTCAAAACAACTCCAAAAATGACTCAAGCCTACGGCCGCTACTCTCGGTCAGGCTCCTGGAGCGACAGTAAGAAGCTCTTACCCCTTTGTCAGTACTTTTGCGAGCAAATCTGTCGGCAGACAAGTCTAAGGAAGGCATGAATATTAATAACCACTATTGATCAGAAGGAGAAAACAGTGGACTGCTTTAGACGAATTCAGAACATGCTGGGTTTAATTCCGGAGTTGCAAGTGGATGCTGTTGACATTGAAGAACAGGGGGCTGCAGATAGCTCTTCAGATAGCTCTTCAGATAGCTCTTCAGATAGCTAGCTCTTCACGTAGCTCTGCACGTCAGGTTTATTACAAAAGTCTGGTCGCCATCAATACCGAAGAAGGTCAGATCAGAAGTAATATTGATACATTAATCCAGGGTCAGATACCTGAAAAATGGATAGGAGCCAGAGAGGTCAGCACCCTCAAAAGATATTCATCTGGAAGGGAGAGAGAAGAGATCGTTTTCAGGCATAGTAAAAACCCGCAATACCGGGGTGATGGCGTTTGGGAAACCCTGCCTGAAACCTGTAGTTTTGAATACAAGGGCAAACAATATAGCGACTACAAAGAGTTTCTTCATCATGAGATGTGTATGTTTGCCCTGGTGGATAAGACATGGACGAAGAAACTGTCGGAGGAGCTTTCCAGGCTTGGCATAACCCGCTGCCTTGAAGTCTGCGCTGGTCGCGGCTGGTTATCAAAAGCTCTTGCAGAGCACGGTATTGAAGTGATTTCGACGGATATATACCCAGACAACCCTGTTTTTGATGTTGAAAAAATAGGAGCCAAGCACGCGATAAGGAAGTACAAAAACGAGGTGGATGCACTGATTATTTCCTGGCCACATGCTAGGCCGGCGGAAATCGCCATCAAAGCGTGGAAAATGGGAAAACCGGTTATTTACATAGGAGAGGGGGCGTCAGGTTGTACGGCAGATAATCGCTTCTTTGAGCGCTTTAAGATAGAGAGTTTTTTGGAAATACCCAGATGGAATTGCATCGATGACGTAGGCATGATCGGCAGAAAAGTTGAGTTCTCTGATGATTATGATGATGATGTCATGTGCCTGAAAGATGAGCTAATGGCTCGCCATCCCGTGTATATGGGAGAAAGAGGACAGAGCAAGGCACCGTCCGAACAATCAGTAAAACAATAAAAAAATAGAGAACGGGTGAAAGCCCATACCGTTCTGTTGCTATTTGTATGAATGACTCGCACTCCGCAGGTTATAGGGGCTTTCTGCGGGGCGTTGAGGCGTATGACGTTTGGTATACCCGCCAGTCTTTTCTTACTTAGGCTTCACAGGAAATAACACTCTTTCATAAGGCTCAGGTAAATCTCTACCGCTATCGGCGAAACGACATTGCAGAACACTGCTCATCACGCTTGTTCCATGAAAATCCTTACAATATCTATCGCGAGTCTCTTCGTGAACATGGATACCCAGTTTGAGCAGAGTTTTCCTGGCTGGTAATGACTTTAGGGTTTCCTGTGACAGGCACCCTGTATTCAGGGTAATCCCCTCCCTTATTAATCGTTCAACCTCAGCATCTATCGCTGCATGAGTCGTTGAACGCATAAGAGACATGTCGTATTCGCATTGCATTTTTTCCAGCAGAGACATCTGTGCCGGAACCTTCACCTGTTTCAAATCGTGCCAGTTGTTATGAATGCCATGGCTTATACCTGAAGTTGTGTCTGCCTGACACTGGGTATGGTCTGGGTAAATGCAGGTCTGTATGCCAGCCTGACGGGCAATACAACGCCTGACGTTATCATCAATAAAGGCTTCCATAGCTTCGACCGGGCAGGGGGTCTTTTCAAATGATTTCATGATCCTGTCTCTGGCAGGCATAACCCTGTAATGAGTCAGGTAGTTGGGTTTGTTATGTTTGCGAGGAGACTGCCATCACCCGTTATAGTTGCCAGATCGGCTGCACCATGTATGGCTGCTGTGAGTTGTTGTAAAACAAGTGTGTTGTTGAGGCAGGCCCCAGGAATATCCAGAGAAGTACAGTTAAAAACTGTTTTTACTGATTGTTGTGGCTGTAACAGCTGTAGTGATTCGGCGCCTGCTGGTGGATTTTCCTGCTCAGCAGGACTCATAACCTGTTCAGTCTTTTCCGGAAGCAAAACGTAGAATATGAAGAAACCACCGGACCTGTTCCGGCGTAGTGGATTCATCCTGATTTTCAATATCGCAGTTCAAAACTTCCATGGCCTGAGAGATACCCCGAATATCTGACGGCGAATATCCACCGCTTAAATCCTGGGCAAAAAGCTCTGCAGCCTCTGGTGCAGAAAGCTCTAATATGCATACAGTTTGAGATATGTTCTGATTCGCGCTCCCTTTACGCCTCGATACCCTTCGACAGAAGTAGCACGGATGCCGTCAAAACATACTCAGAAAATAAGCTTGTCCGATCAACAACGTGAAGACCTTGAACTCATAATTCGCAAGCGCAAAAGTGCACAGTCACTGGTTCTCAGAGCCCAAATCATACTGGCTGGCGCTGAAGGAAAAAGTCTGTCGGGAACATCCCGAGAGCTCGAATGCACCCGGGAAACAGTCACCCGCTGGCGCAAACACTGGGTCGAGCGTTCTGATGAGTTATCCATTCAGGATCGACTGAAAGAAGCGCCAAGGCCTGGGGCACCAACCAAGTTTACCGCTGTGCAGGTTTGTCAGATTGTCGCCATGGCCTGCGATAAACCGGAAGAGCATGGCTACCCCCTGAGGCACTGGTCGGAGAGTTCGCTGGCGATGGCCGCTGCGGATAAAAATATCGTCCCATCAATCTCACAGAGACAGGTTGGACGTTTTTTAAAATCAGGCTGACATCCGTCCCGATAAAGTCAAAGGCTGGGTTGACTTACCCAGAGATGAAGCGTTTGAGATTCACTGTGCGGATATCTGCGATACCTATCAGCAAGCACTTGAGCGTGCCCAGCAAAATATTCGGACGGTTTCTTTCGATGAAAAGACAGGTATGCAGGCTCTGGAACCCTTGACGGAAGGGAAGCCTGTTAAACCGGGTTATATAGAAAAGCGCGAGTTTGAATACAAGCGCCATGGCACACAGGCCTTGCTGGCAGGCATGGACGTAACTACAGGAGAAATCATACCGCTGGTAAGAGATGCCAGAACAGAGGAAGACTTTGCGGACTGGTTAAACAACACGCTGGCCAGTGACCCTTATGCAGCAGGCTGGTACCTTGTCATGGACAGGCTCAACACGCATATGTCTGAAGGCGCAGTCAGAGCCGTCGCCAAGGTTGAAGGCACAACGGCAGAGGAGCTTGGTATTAAAGGGAATACTGAAGAGCATGCAAAGCCGTGCAGAGTACCTGAGCTGCCCTTCCCACAAAATCGTTTTCCACTATACACCGAAGCATGCATCCTGGTTGAACCAGATTGAAATCTGGTTTTCCATCCTGACAAGACGGTTCCTGAAACGAAACAGTTTCACATCCACGGACGACCTGAAAACCAGGCTCCACGCTTTTGTTAACTTCTTCAATGAGAAAATGGCCAAGCCTTTTAAGTGAACTTATAGGGCCCGGCCGTTACAGGCATAAGCTTGTGTGGATATTAACTCTTGGCTGCACTAGCCTGTGGGATCCGAATGGAATCAGAGAAATTGGTGTGCTAGAGCCGTTAATAACATTCAGAGCTCTTTGGCTGGCCCTGGCTGTAGCTCCATCTCTTGTTTTTGGTACAGGTTTGAAAACAAAAGGTCACTGCACTCTTGTGTTTCCCGTCAGCGAAGAGGTGACCGATATCCTCTCAACAGGTCGTATCCATACAACCTCCCACGCTGTTCAACCTATGGATGATACATTCTGTGTAGCCGGTCCAGAACACGCTCTGGTCTGTCAGGGTGTTGACAAGCCTGCCAGAGTCAGGATTCCGAGACAGAGTGGGGATGCTCTCAATGTCAGCGCTAAGGGCTTTGTCTGCTCCGTAACGCCCGGCAAATCCTCTACCCCGTCATGGGAAGATGATGTGATAGTCACAGGCGAATCCGTGACCGGTCTGGAGGAGCTGTTGTTACCTGTCAACCCTGATATCAAGGCCTGGGAAATTCACTGTCGGAGCATTGTTAAAAAAGAGCCATCTGAATCTGGCGCCCCGTCAACAGAGGCTGATGGCCAGGGTTACGATAGCCCGATAGGAGACATTGAAATAGCATCTGTATCAACACCCAGGGGGCAAGGAAACACCACCTGCGGCCGTGGTCAGAATTTCGCGACGATGAGCCTGCTTAATTCCCATCGCCGGGGCAGTAGCGACAGCCTCTGCAAGGGCAGGCGGAACACAACCTGTGACTGTGGCCAGCACTTCGATACGGTCAGCCTGCTTAAATCCCACCGTCAGAGCAGCAGCAACAGCCTCTGCAAGGGCGGGCGGAACACCACCTGTGGCTGTGGTCAGCACTTCGATACGGTCAGCCTGCTTAATTCCCACCGTCAGTGCAGCAGCAACAGCCTCTGCAAGGGCGGGCGGAACACCACCTGTGGCTGTGGTCAGAATTTCGTGACGATGAGCCTGCTTAATTCCCACCGCCGGGTCAGCAGCGACAGCCTCTGTAAGGGCAGGCAGAACACCACCTGCGACTGTGGTCAGCGCTTCGATACGGTCAGCCTGTTTCAATCTCACCGTAAGGTCAGCAGCGACAGCCTCTGCAAGGGCAAGCGGAACACCACCTGTGGTTGTGGCCAGAATTTCGCGACGATGAGCCTGCTTGAATCCCACCGCCGGGGCAGGAGCGACAGCCTCTGCAAGGGCAAGCGGAACACCACCTGTGACTGTGGCCAGCACTTCGATACGGTCAGCCAGCTTAAATATCACAGGAGGGTCAGCAGCGACATCCGCTGCAAGGGAAAATTAAACACCGCATGCGGCTGTGGTGAGAGCTTTAATACGGTCATACAGCTTAATTCCCACCGCCGCGTCAGCAACAACACCCTCTGCAAGAGTAAGCGCAACAAATAGAAAAGCAGGCGTTAATAGTTGATATTACTGCTGCCCGGTTGAGCCTCACTCAGCGCCATTGCCCTTCTCATATCTCGATACGCTTTTTGTCATCATGCTTCTCTGGAATATTCAACGCCTATAAGACCGCCTGATGGGAACAATACCCTTTTCCGTTCATCTGCTAGCCTGTGGAATCCGAATGGAATCAGAGAAATTGGTGTGCTAAAGCCGTTAATAACATTCAGAGCTCTTTGGCTGGCTCTGGCTGTAGTCCCATCTCTTGTTTTTGGTACAGGTTTGAAAACAAAAGGTCACTGCACTCTTGTGTTACCCGTCAGCGAAGAGGTGACCGATATCCTATCAACAGGTCGTATCCATATAACCTCCCACGCTGTTCAACCTATGGGTGATACATTCTGTGTAGCCGGTCCAGAACACGCTCTGGTCTGCCAGGGCGTTGACAAACCTGCCAGAGTCAGGATCCCGAGACAGGTCGGGGATGCACTGAATGTAAGCGCCAAAGGCTCTGTCTGCTCCATAACGACCGGCAAATCCTCTATCCCGTCATGGGACGATGATGTGATAGTCACAGGCGACTCAGTTCTCGGCCTGGAGGAGCTGATGCTACCTGACAACCCTGATATCAGAGCCTGGGAAATTCACTGTCGGAGCATTGTTAAAAAAGAGCCATCTGAATCTGACACCCCGTCAACAGAGGCTGATGACCAGGGTTACGATAGCCCGACAGGGGGCATTGAAATAGCATCGGTATCAACAGCCAGGGGGCAACCAAACACCACCTGCGGCTGTGGTCTGCACTTCGACATTCAATCTCACCGCCGGTGCAGCAGCCAGTGCAAGGGCAAGCAGAACACCACCTGCGACTGTGGCCAGCACTTCGACACGGTCAATCGGCTTCGGACCCATCGTGAGGGAAGTAGCGCCCCCCTCTGCAAGGGCAAGCTGAACACCACCTGTGGCTGTGGCCAGCACTTCGATACGGTCAGATTGCTTGAATCCCACCGCCGGGGCAGCAGCGACAGCCTCTGCAAGGGCAAGCTGAACACCACCTGTGGCTGTGGCCAGCACTTCGATACGGTCAGATTGCTTGAATCCCACCGCCGGGGCAGCAGCGACAGCCTCTGCAAGGGCAAGCTGAACACCACCTGTGACTGTGGCCAGCACTTCGATACGGTCAAGCAGTTTATATATCACCGCCGGTTCAGCAGCGACATCCGCTGCAGGGGCAAATGGAACACCACCTGCGACTGTGGCCAGCACTTCGATACGAGCAATCGGCTTCGGTCCCATCGTGAGGGAAGTAGCGCCCCCCTCTGCAAGGGCAAGCGGAACACCACCTGTGGCTGTGGCCAGTGCTTCGATACGGTCAGATTGCTTGAATCCCACCGCCGGGGCAGCAGCGACAGCCTCTGCAAGGGCAGGCGGAACACCACCTGTGACTGTGGTCAGAATTTCGCGACGATGAGCCTGCTTAATTCCCATCGCCGGAGCAGCAGCGACAGCCTCTGCAAGGGCAGGCGGAACACCACCTGCGACTGTGGCCAGTACTTCGGCACGGTTCGTCGGCTTCAGTCCCATCGTGAGGGAAGTAGCGCCCCCCTCTGCAAGGGCAGGCTGAACACCACCTGTCGCTGTGGCCAGCACTTCGATATGGTCAGCCTGCTTAATTACCACCGTCAGAGCAGCAGCGACAGCCGCTGCAAAGTCACGCGGAACACCACCTGCGGTTGTGGCCAGAGCTTCGACACGCCCAGCCTGCTTCGTTTCCACCGCGAGGGCAGCAGCGATAGCGTCTGCATGGGGAAATTGAACACCACATGCGGCTGTGGTGAGAGCTTTAATACGGTCAGGCAGCTTAAATACCACCGCCGCTTCAGCAGCAACACCCTCTGCAAGAGTAAGCGCAGCAAATAGAAAAGCAGGCGCTAATAGTTGATATCACTGCTTCCCGGTTGAGCCTCACTCAGCGTCATGGCTCCTCTCATATCTCGATACGCTTTTTGTCATCATGCTTCCCTGGAATGTTTAACGCCTATAAAACCGCCTGATGGGAACAATACCCTTTTCCGTTCATCTGCTAGCCTGTGAGATCCAATGGAATCAGGGAAGGTGGTGTGTTACAGCCGTTGATAACATTCAGGGCTCTTTGGCTAGCCTTGGCGATTGCCCCTGCTCTTGTTTTTGGAACAGGTTTGAAAACAAAAGGTCACTGCACTCTTGTGCTACCCGTCAGTAAAGAGGAGGTCGATATCCTCTCAACAGGTCGTATCCATACAACCTCCCCCGCAGTTCAACCTATGGGCGATACATTCTGTTTAGCCGGTCCAGCAAACGATCTGGTCTGTCAGGGCGTTGATAAACCTGCCAGGGTCAGGATCCTGAGACAGAATGGGGATGCTCTCAATGTTAGCGCCAAAGGCTCTGTCTGCTCCGTAACGCCCGGCAAATCCTCTATCCCGTCATGGGACGATGATGTGATGGTCACAGGCGAATCAATTATCGGCCTGGAGGAGCTGATGCTACCTGACAACCCTGATATCAAGGCCTGGGAAATTCACTGTCGGAGCATTGTTAAAAAAGAGCCATCTGAATCTGACACCCCGTCAACAGAGGCTGATGACCAGGGTTACGATAGCCCGATAGGGGGCATTGAAATAGCATCTGTATCAACACCCAGGGGGCAACGAAACACCACCTGCGGCTGTGGCAGGTACTTCAAGACGCCCAGTAAGCTTAAATCTCACCGATGGTGCAGCAGCGACAGACACTGTAAGGGCAAGCAGAAGACCATCTGCGACTGTGGCCAGCGCTTCGACGCGGCCAGCCTGCTTCAATCTCACCGTCAGGGCAGCAGCGACAGCGTCTGCAAGGGCAAGCGGAACACCACCTGCGGCTGTGGCCAGCACTTCGATACGGCCAACCTGCTTAGTTCCCACTGTCAGAGCAGCAGCGACAGCCTCTGTAAGGGCAAGTGGAACACCACCTGCGACTGTGGCCAGCACTTCGATACATCCAGCCGGCTTCAATCTCACCGTCAGGTCAGCAGCGACAGCCTCTGCAAGGGTAAGTGGAACACCACCTGCGACTGTGGTCTGCACTTCGACACGGTCAGTCGGCTTCAGTACCACCGCCGGTGCAGCAGCGACAGCCTCTGCAAGGGTAAGTGGAACACCACCTGCGACTGTGGTCTGCACTTCGACACGGTCAGTCGGCTTCAATACCATCGCCGGTGCAGCAGCGACAGCCTCTGTAAGGGCAAGTGGAACACCACCTGCGACTGTGGCCAGCACTTCGATACATCCAGCCTGCTTGAATCCCACCGTCAGGGCAGCAGCGACAGCCTCTGCAAGGGCAAGCGGAACACCACCTGTGGCTGTGGTCAGCACTTCGATACGGCCAGATTGCTTGAATCCCACCGCCAGGGCAGCAGCGACAGTCTCTGCAAGGGCAAGCGGAACACCACCTGTGACTGTGGCCAGCACTTCGATACGTCCAGCCAGCTTAAATATCACCGCCGGGACAGCCGCGACATCCGCTGCAGGGGCAAGCGGAACAACATCTGCGACTGTGGCCGGAGCTTCGACACGCCTAGCCTGCTTAGTTCCCACCGCGAGGGCAGCAGCGATAGCGTCTGCAAGGGAAAATTGAACACCACCTGCGGCCGTGGTCAGAATTTCGCGACGATGAGCCTGCTTAATTCCCACCGCCGGGGCAGCAGCGACAGCCTCTGCAAGGGCAAGCGGAACACCGCCTGTGACTGTGGCCAGCACTTCGATACGGCCAGCTTGCTTGAGTCCCACCATCAGTGCAGCAGCGACAGCCTCTGCAAGGGCAAGCGGAACACCACCTGTGGCTGTGGCCGGCACTTCGATACGGTCAGCCTGCTTCAATCTCACCGTCATGGCAGCAGCGACAGCCTCTGCAAGGGCAAGCGGAACACCACCTGTGGCTGTGGCCGGCACTTCGATACGGTCAGCCTGCTTCAATCTCACCGTCAGGGCAGCAGCGACAGCCTCTGCAAGGGCAAGCGGAACACCACCTGTGACTGTGGTCAGAATTTCGCGACGATGAGCCTGCTTAATTCCCACCGCCGGGGCAGCAGCGACAGCCTATGCAAGGGCAAGCGGAACACCACCTGTGACTGTGGCCAGCACTTCGATACGGCCAGCTTGCTTGAGTCCCACCATCAGTGCAGCAGCGACAGCCTCTGCAAGGGCAAGCGGAACACCACCTGTGGCTGTGGCCGGCACTTCGATACGGTCAGCCTGCTTCAATCTCACCGTCAGGGCAGCAGCGACAGCCTCTGCAAGGGCAAGCGGAACACCACCTGCGACTGTGGCCAGCACTTCGATACGGTCAGTCTGCTTAATTCTCACCGTCAGAGCAGCAGCGACAGCCGCTGCAAAGGCACGCGGAACACCACCTGCGGTTGTGGCCAGAGCTTCGGCACGCCCAGCCTGCTTAGTTCCCACCGCGAGGGCAGCAGCGATAGCGTCTGCAAGGGCAAGCGGAACACCACATGCAGCTGTGGTGAGAGCTTGAATACGGTCAGGCAGCTAAAATCCCACCGCAGCGTCAGCAGCAACAGCCTCTGCAAGGGTAAGCGCAGCAAATAGAAAAGGAGGCGCTAATAGTTGATATCACTGCTGCCCGGTTGAGCCTCACTTAGCGCCATGACCCCTCTCATATCTCGATACGCTTTTTGTCATCATGCTTCTCTGGAATCTTCAACGCCTATAAAACCGGCTGATGGGAACAACCCCTTTTCCGATCATCTGCTAGCCTGTGGAATCCGAATGGAATCAGAGAAATTGGTGTGCTAAAGCCGTTAATAGCATTCAGAGTTCTTTGGCTGGCCCTGGCTGTTGCCCCGTCTCTTGTTTTTGGTACAGGTTTGAAAACAAAAGGTCACTGCACTCTTGTGCTACCCGTCAGCGGAGAGGTGACCGATATCCTCTCAACAGGTCGTATCCATACAAGCTCCCCCGCTGTTCAGCCTATGGGCGATACATTCTGTGTAGCCGGTCCAGAACACGCTCTGGTCTGTCAGGGCGTTGACAAACCTGCCAGAGTCAGGATCCCAGGGCAGGTCGGGGATGCTCTGAATGTCAGCGCCAAAGGCTCTGTCTGCTTCGCAACGTCCGACAAAACCGCTACCCCTTCATGGGACGATGATGTGATAGTCACAGGCGACTCAGTTCTCGGCCTGGAGGAGCTGATACTACCTGACAACCCTGATATCAGAGCCTGGGAAATTCACTGTCGGAGCATTGTTAAAAAAGAGCCATCTGAATCTGCCACCCCGTCAACAGAGGCTGATGACCAAGGTTACAATAGCCCGATAGGGGACATTGAAATAGCATCTGTATCAACACCCAGGGGGCAACCAAACACCACCTGCGGCTGTGGCCTGCACTTCGATACGGCCAGCTTGCTTGAGTCCCACCATCAGTGCAGCAACGACAGCCTCTGCAAGGGCAAGCGGAACACCACCTGTGGCTGTGGCCGGCACTTCGATACGGTCAGCCTGCTTCAATCTCACCGTCAGGGCAGCAGCGACAGCCTCTGCAAGGGCAAGCGGAACACCACCTGTGACTGTGGCCAGCACTTCGATACGGCCAGCCTGCTTGATTCCCACCGCCGGTGCAGCAGCGACAGCCTCTGCAAGGGCAAGCGGAACACCACCTGTGGCTGTGGCCAGCACTTCGATACGGCCAGTCGGCTTAGTTCCCACCGCCGGGGCAGCAGCGACAGCCTCTGCAAGGGCAAGCGGAACACCACCTGTGACTGTGGCCAGCACTTCGATACGGGCAGATTGCTTGAATCCCACCGCCGGGGCAGCAGCGACAGCCTCTGCAAGGGCAAGCGGAACACCACCTGTGACTGTGGGCAGACTTCGATAAGGTCAGGCAGTTTATATATCACCGCCGGTTCAGCAACGACATCCGCTGCAGGGGCGAGCGGAACACCGCCTGTGACTGTGGCCAGCACTTCGATACGGGCAGATTGCTTGAATCCCACCGCCTGGGCAGCAGCGACAGCCTCTGCAAGGGCAAGCGGAACACCACCTGTGACTGTGGCCGGCACTTCGATACGGCCAACCTGCTTATTTCCCACCGCCGGTGCAGCAGCGACAGCCTCTGCAAGGGCAAGCGGAACACCACTTGTAACTGTGGCCAGCACTTCGATACGATCCGCCAGCTTCATTCCCACCGTAAGGGCAGCAGCGACAGCCTCTGCAAGGGCAAGCGGAACACCACCTGTGGCTGTGGCCAGCACTTCGATACGGCCAGCCTGTTTTATTACCACCGCCGGTGCAGCAGCGATAGCGTCTGCAAGGGCAAGCGCAGCAAATAGAAAAGGAGGCGTTAATAGTTGATATCACTGCTGCCCGGTTGAGCCTCACTCAGCGCCATGGCCCCTCTCATATCTCGATACGTTTTTTGTCATCATGCTTCTCTGGAATATTCAACGTCTATAAAACCGCCTGATGGGAACAATGATATTTTCCGTTCATCTGCTAAGGTCTGGAAATCGCTCTGGGTTGCCACTACCGTACAGGTGTTGCAAGCAGCCAGTTTGGGTTTCCTGAAGTCAATCTCGGTTTTACCCCCGGCGCCGGCGCTACCCAGAGACTGCCACGACTACTGCATGCAGAAGATGCTCTGGAGATGATTGTCACGGGTGGTCGTATTCATGCAGAAAAAGCCTTGAAAACGGGTTTACTGGATAAAGTCTTTACTAACAACCTGTTACAGGAATCAATTACTTTTGCCGCATCTATCGCTGGTGAAAACATCGAAAAACGTCGTTTATCCCGGCAGCCTGTAAAATCCGAATATCAGTCAGAGCTATACAGTCAGTGGCGTACATCAATGAGCCGGCGCAAACGAGGGGTAACAGCACCCCAGGCGTGTATTGACGCAGTGGCTGCCGCTTCAATTCTTCCTTTCGATGCCGGTATGAGAAAAGAAAGAGAGCTGTTTCTGTCTCTGCGCCAGTCTTATCAGGCTAAAGCATTGCAGCATATCTTCTTTGCTGAACGACGTTCGGGGCGTGCATCAAAGATAGATAATATTAAATCCATAGAGTCAGTTGCGATCATAGGTGCCGGTACTATGGGCACAGGTATTGCCATGGCTTTGGCCAGCTCCGGCCTGACAGTTACATTATTGGAAAAATCTGATGAAGCTCTGGATCGGGGAATCACCCGCATTCAGGCCACTTATGCAGAGGGTGTAACACGCGGCAAGCTCAATCAAGCGACAATGTACAGCAACATTTCCCGCATCAAACCTGCCACAGAGATAGAAGAGCTGTCCGGGGTCGATATGGTGGTTGAAGCCGTCTTTGAAAATCTTGAAGTTAAACAGAAGGTTTTCACCCGGCTGGATAACATCTGCAAGCCAGACGCCATTCTTGCCACTAACACTTCATACCTGGACGTCAATGAAATTGCCAAAGTAGTAAAGCAGCCGGAAAATGTTATCGGTATGCACTTCTTTAGCCCTGCCAACATTATGAAACTGGTAGAGGTGGTCAAAGCTGATCGTACCAGCGATAAAACCCTGGCCTCGGTACTCAAACTTCTGAAGCCCATGGGGAAGACCGGCGTGGTATCCGGTGTATGCCATGGCTTTATCGGTAATCGCATGTACCAGAGCTACCAGAGAGAAGCGGGGCTGATGCTTCTGGAGGGCGCGTCACCTGCACAGATCGATAAAGCACTGTATGAGTTTGGCATGCCAATGGGAGTATTTGTCGTTGGCGATATGTCCGGACTGGATATTGGCTACATGATGAGACAATCACTATCACCTGAACTCTATGAGGCCAAAGCCTTCACTGTTCATAACCGACTGGTGGAGTCCGAACGCAAGGGTCAGAAGACAGGGGCTGGTTTTTACAAGTATGAAGAAGGTTCAAAAAAGCCTGTTCAAGACGAAAGCGTAATCTCACTTATTGAGGACGTGGCCGCTGAGTATGGTATTGAGCGAAGGGCTATCAGCGCGAGTGAAATTATCGACCGTTGCATGCTGGCACTGGTCAATGAAGGTGCCCGGATTCTTGATGAAGGTATAGCATCCAGTGCCGCAGATATTGATGTTGTATACACCAATGGCTATGGATTTCCCCGACATCTCGGTGGTCCAATGCACTGGGCCGCTTCCTGCGGTTTGAATCAGACACTGAACAGAGTGAATGAGCTGGCAGAGACCTTTGGCTCCCGTTGGTGGACACCGGCAGACTCCCTGAAAAAAGCGGCACAAGAAGAAAGCTGGCAGTAACAGGCAGAAAGAAATCAAACGCCCCCGACATCCGTTGGGGGCTATAAATATGCCATCAGAACGCCACTTTCAGTCATAGCTTTTTAATATGGAGAGTTATTGTAAATCATATTTTCTTTGAAATTATGAGTTGATTATCTTGCAGGTAACAGCCGGTGAGTTGATTCACTGCTTCTGTTCAACTTCCCGCCTGTACTGCCAGAGGGTTATCCCAAAACCCCAAAAATAATAAAAACAATCAGCCATCCCAAAAGAGCTGAAATAAAAGGTCTTGTGATGAAGTTCATACCAAAAACAACAATTGGCTCCCTTGCTCTGATAAGCTCGGGCTTTACTATGGCTCTGGATATTGATCTGAATTTCTACGGGCAAATCAACCAGGCCGTAATGCATGTGGATAACGGCCAAGACAGCAGAACATACCTCACCGACAACTCCAACAGTGCGACACGCCTGGGTATAAAACCGGTTTGTCAATTAAATGATAACTACTCGATTGGTGCCGCTGTTCAATATCAGATAACCCATAACCCTTCGAGCAAAATTCACTTTGATAACCCAATGAATTCCCGGATCTGAACGATGGTAAACGCCAGCTCCATGGTTTTATGAAAACACCTTTTGGTACCTTGTCTGCAGGCTGGGGTGATGGCACCGCCGGTAATGAAGATACTGTTGGTGGTTCAGTTTCATGGCTCCATACAAGTGGTTTCAACCTGACAGGTGCCTACTCCCGGGTCAGTGACGACAATCCATCGAACCCCGATTCAACCTTCAAAGCCATAAAAGCTGGTTATAAATCGGGCCAGCATGCTGTCGCCATTACCTATTCAGTGAGTGATGACTATGTCAAAAAGGGTGATGAAGCCAACAGCGTTCGTTTGGGTTATGTCTATAAGGCCCGGAAAAATATTGAGCTGTATGCAGGTATCAACAAACATTCCCTGAAGCGCAGCAACGCAAACTTCGATGACATTCTCGTCGCGGCTTCCGGCTTGCGATATAAGTTCTAAGTTTTTCTCTGAATCACCAGGAGGCTGACCGAGAATAGACGCCCTACTACGAGCGAATCGGATTTGCCCATTTTTGGAGCTGTTTTTCGTTAAATAGAACCACTATTCGCCTCAAAACAACTCCACAAATGACTCAAACCGGCTTCGTTCTCGCTACGGCCGCTATTCTTGGTCAGGCTCCCGGGTGGATACCACGATAACCCGTCAGAGTGCGAACTGGTTGTGAGTCGCGTAGTACTTTTTTTGATGGATTCAAGTGCTGTTGCGAGGAGTATTCGTACTAAAAACTACAACAGTGGTCAGTTACTTATGTTATGCGTATAAATACCGTCCGCTTTGGACTGGCAAGCGATAAGTAAATTGCTTCAAATCAATAATTGTTAACCAAGATAGGCGCATGATTACCTCAACGTTTGGCAGCGACCTAATTAACTCGAATTAAGCCGGTAATTCATAACGGTTTAGTTTGATAGCGAGTCAGTGTGTGTTGACCCTTTGGTTGTTGCCTGAAGATTTAATCGGCGGAGCAGTCATGTCAGATATTCTTGATGTTGTTATTGTCGGTGGTGGAGCAGGCGGGTTATCCGCTGGTATCTACTGCGCACGCGGTAAAATGAGCACTGTTATTCTTGAAGCCAGTTCCCAAACTGGTGGTCAGGCAGCGAAAACCCAGGAACTCGAAAACTACCCTGGTATTGATCAGGCCACTGGCCCTGACATCATGGGAGCTTTCCGCGGCCATTGCGAACGTTTCGGCGTCGAATTCAAGCGCGAAATGGTTGAAGGCATCAAGCTTGAAGACAACGGCTTTATTAAATCGATCACTACCAAAAGTGGTGAAACATTAAGAGCCCGCACTGTTATTGTTGCCACTGGCGCACAGCCTCGCATTCTTGGAATCAAAGGCGAACGGGAATTTACTTCCAAAGGTGTTTCCTACTGCGCAACCTGCGATGCCGACTTCTTTGAAGAGCTGGACATTGTTGTTGTCGGTTCCGGTAACACTGCTGTAGAAGAGTCTGTATTCCTCACTAAATTTGTTAACAGCATCAAAATGATTGTGCTGCACGACGAAGGTGTTCTGGATGCTGACCGTACCGCACAGGAACAAGCATTCGCTAACGACAAGATTGAATTCGTCTGGAACTCCACCGTCGAAGAGATCTGCGGAGACGATCTGGTTAACGGTGTTCGCATCAAGAACCTGAAGACAGGTGAAGTCAGCGAACTGGGTTGCGACGGCGTATTTATGTTCGTCGGCACCGTACCTAACACAAACTTCCTGGAAGGCTCTGTAGAGCTGGCCAGGGGCGGCTATCTGAAAGTAGACGACCAGATGGCAACCAGCATGCCGGGTGTATTTGGCGCCGGTGACGTGAACGACAAGTTCCTTCGTCAGGTAGTCACAGCTGCAGCAGATGGCGCTATTGCCGCCGTAGCCGCAGAACGTTACATGCAGGAAGAAGAGAACTGGCAGGAGCGAGTTCTGGAAGCAGAAGGCGACGTCGCCGTTATGTTCTGGAACCCTCTGGACAAGGACGCAATCGCCCTGATGCCCAGCCTGGAAATGTTCTGCAAGGAACAGCAGATTCCACTGGTCACCATTGATACTTACAAGAGCCAAAATATCTCCGGCCGCTACAACGTAGAAGAGATTCCTGCGATTGTACGCTTCAGTAAAGGCCAGGAAGTCAAGCGTGTGGTTCGTCCTTCAGCGGAAGAATTGAATCAACTGATTTAACTGTTTAGCTACAAAATCATGAAGAAGGATTGAATCATGCTAGAGATTACCAAAGAGAATTTTGACGCAGAAGTTAAAGATTTTGATGGCGTAGTGATGGTCGATTTCTGGGGTGAAACCTGCGGCCGCTGTCTGGAACTGATGCCTGATGTTGTTGCCCTGTCTGAAAAGTACGATGGCAAAATGAAGTTCGCCAAACTGAACATCAAAGGCAACCGCCGTCTGGCAATGGGCCAGGGCGTAATGGGTCTGCCTTCCATCGTCTTCTTCGAGAAGGGTGAAAAAAAACAACACCTGTCTGGCGAAGAGCTGAGCATCACTGAAATTGAAAACACTGTTAACGAATACTGCTAACAGCTTTTCAAGAACATGAATTCAGATTCATTGATCAATGAATCAGATTATCTCCGGAAGGAATCGGAGATTATCAAAACGGAATAAATCACGTTCATGATTCTTTTTTAAATTGCATCATGAATAGATTTTAAAGGGGATAGTTAAATTATTAACTATCAAAATTAATCCTCGCTAAGAGCATTAGCCATGTTGAAAGACAAGAAAGTTGTCATTCTGGGCGATCGTGACGGCGTACCTGGTCCTGCCATTGAAGAATGCGTAAAGACTGCTGGTGCACACGTTGTGTTCTCCACCACAGAATGCTTCGTTTGAACTTCCGCAGGCGCAATGGATCTGGAAAACCAAAAGCGGATTAAAGACCTCGCAGAAACTCACGGTAAAGAGAACGTAGTGGTTGTTCTCGGTGGCGCAGAAGCCGAAGCTTCCGGCCTCGCTGCTGAAACCGTAACTGCAGGTGATCCGACTTTTGCCGGTCCGTTAGCCGGAGTCCAGTTGGGACTCTCCGTCTACCACATTACCGAAGAAGCCGTTAAAGAAGTTGTCAATTCCGACGTGTACGAAGATCAAGTCGGCATGATGGAAATGGTACTTCCTGTAGAAGAAATCGCGTCTGAGATGACTCAGTTCCGCGTTTGAGGGTTAGCCAGCCGAGACTAACCCGGGTTCGCCCAAATTAGCTCTCTGCTGTCCACCCTTGGGAGTCCTTCATGGGCTCCCTCTTCAACACCGGTTAACTCACCAGGCCGGGCTGTTTTCAAACAGTACCTTGAGCGGTTTAACCGTTGTTCACAGGTACGACAGGGTATTGTTCCAAAACAGTTCCTAAGTGGTCTTTTAAAAGGATTCTCCTTTAAAAGACTCTGCCTTTAATACGAGCATCACGGAGTCTGAAACGTGAGTTTTGCAGTTGTTAAAGCGGCAAGTTATACACTTGCACATACCCCGGATTTTATTCCTTTCGGTTCCACTCCGACCACCGCCAAAGCGCGTAATGATCGGGACTACTTCGAATCCCTGAAGAGCGGTCTGCGTTCTTTCGACGAAGTTGTGAACTACCCACCCAACCAGTGCTACATCGGTAATATCACCCCGCAGCAGCTGGGCGAGATGCCACAACCCTGGTACCAGAATGCCTCAGCAGCTGAGCGTACCGGTCGTTTCGGTGACATCCTGCCTCAGGAAGAGCTGTTCGCACTGCTGAAAGCGTCCGATGCTTTTGACCTGGTAGCACTGACTCCAGAGTTTATTGCCTCCGCCAACCCTAAGCTGGCCGCTCATCCACAGCTCAAGCGTTACACGCTGGACCCTGACAAGGCTATGCCTGCTTCCGAAATGCACGGCATGCTGGAAGAGCACAAGGCTGAGCCCCTGACAATGAATGGCGACCTGGTCGGCATCGTTAAGCAGGCCCACGACGAAGACGAAAACCTCTCTGCCCACATCATGCTGGAGAACCTGACCGTTAAGGCCACAGGTGTTCACGCAGCACTGATGCTGGAAGCCCAGGGCGAAGACCTGACCGACATCGATTACGTGATCGAATGTTCCGAAGAAGCCTGTGGCGATATCAACCAGCGTGGCGGCGGTAACTTCGCCAAAGCGATTGCAGAGATGGTGGGTTGCTCCGCAGCTACCGGTTCCGACCTGCGCGGCTTCTGTGCAGCACCTGCTCACTCCCTGATTCACGCCGCAGCCCTGGTAAAGGGCGGTGCATTCCGCAAGGTT
The DNA here is from genome assembly GCA_965221135.1 of Sansalvadorimonas sp. GTDB lineage: Bacteria > Pseudomonadota > Gammaproteobacteria > Pseudomonadales > Endozoicomonadaceae > Sansalvadorimonas. The sequence continues at coordinate 109,391 of CBDCRZ010000087.1, read as the reverse complement.
ATGGTTGTGGCCGGTGGCGCTGTTGCCAAGCTCGGTATGAACAGCCGTGAGCATCTGGCGAAGGAAATGCCAGCGCTGGAAGACTGTCTGGCTGGTTTCGCTTTCATCATTGGTGAAAACGACGGTGTTAGCCCAATCGTAAACACAGACATCATTGGTCGTCTGAATGTCGGTGCGGGTTCTTCTCCACAGGCTGTGACCTCCGCTCTGGTTTCTGAACCTCTGAAGGCTGTAGGTCGCAAGATCACTGATATCGACCGCTACTCTGCCGAAATGCAGAATCCTGAAATCACCAAGCCAGCTGGCGCCGGTGATGTTCCGGAAGCCAACTTCAAGATGATCGGCGCTCTGGCAGTCAAAGAAGGTCAGCTGGAACGCAAAGAGCTGATGAACTTTGTGAAGAAGCACGGCATGCCGGGCTTTGCACTGACTCAGGGTCATATCCCATCCGGTGTTCCTTACCTGGGCCACGGTCGTGACGCGATCATGGGCGGCGACATCAACAGCTTTATGGTGATCGGTAAGGGCTCCCTGTTCCTGGGCCGTATGACCAACCTGTTCGACGGTATCTCTACGGTTGTTGAGAAGAACCCTGGCATTCAGCCAGCAGCTGGAAGCTTTGACAAGAACGAAGCACGCACTCTGGTTGCCAAGGCAATGATGGATGTGGCTGCTCGTCTGACTGAGTCTGAATAAGACAGGGAGCGGACGACGATGTCTGATTTGAATAAAGCATTAAGCGAAGCTTTCACCGATATGGCCGGCGGCCTGCTCGGTGGCAGCTTCAAACCCAAGGCCCGTATCGGCCTGACCCTGATCGGCTCCGAGCATGGCAACGATGAACTGATTCGTGCCGCTGCCCTGGCTGCCCGTACGGGTCGTGTTGAACCTGTTCTGATTAGTGATGCCTCTGTTTCAAAAGAGCAGGCGCCGTTTGAACTGCACACTGTTGAGAGCATGAACGACGGCCATCTGCTGATGGAAAAGATGCTCGACAACGGTGAGCTGGATGGCTGCGTAGCCATGCATTACGGCTTCCCGCTGGGCGTGAGCACTGTCGGCAAGGTTGTGACACCTGCGACCGGTCGCGAAATGATTATCGCCACAACTACCGGCACCGCAGACACCCTGCGCCCGGCGGCCATGGTGAAGAACGCCATCTCCGGTATCGCCATGGCCAAGGCCAGCGGTATCGAGCAGCCCACTGTCGGCATCCTGAACGTGGATAACGCGGCTCAGGTTGAACGCTCCCTGCGTCAGCTGATTGAAGGCGGCTACGACGTTCGCTTCACCGAATCTGCCCGTGCAGACGGTGGAGCCCTGATGCGCGGTAATGACCTGCTGCAGGGTGTGCCCGATGTGATGGTCACCGACTCCCTGACCGGCAACCTGATGATGAAGGTGTTCTCCTCCTTCACCACCGGCGGCAGCTACGAAGCCTCCGGCATGGGTTACGGCCCGGGTCTGGGTGAAGGTCAGGAACGTCTGGTGGGCATTATCTCCCGCGCCTCCGGTGCGCCGGTTGTTGCCGGTGCCATGGAACTGATGGCCGACTGCGCCAACGGTGATGTGATCTCCCGGTACAAGGAAGAACTGGCTGCGGCCAGAAAGGCCGGACTGGATGACATCCTCTCCTCTCTCGCTCCAAAGTCAGGTCTCCCAACAGCGACAACGCACCGAAAGAAGCTGTTGTTGCTCCGGCAGAGACTGTGACCGACGCGGACATTGGCGGCATCGATATCCTGGATATCGAAGACGCAAAAGAAGCCTGCTGGAAGGCAGGTATTTTCGCCAAGACCGGCATGGGCTGCACTGGCCCTATCGTGATGATGGCGGGTGAGAGCAGAGAGAAAGCTGCGGCGGCTCTTAAGAGCGCGGGCTTTATCTAACAGAAGTTTTTTTGGATAGCCGCGGGCTTTGCCTCCCTCAGAGACAAAACAAACCTGCGGCTAATTATACGACTGAGTTTTTAAGCTGGAGTACGATCCGTGAAACTCGAAGTTGGAAACATCCACGTTAAGGAGCTGGCGTTCGGCAACGCTACTGTTCTGAGTGGACATCGTGTCGAGATCGACAAGGAAGCCATTACCGGCTTTATCCGTGAAATCGATCACCGTATCACCGAAGTGAAGCTGGATATCGCCCTGCCAGGCGAAGCCACCCGCATCATGCCGGTTAAAGATGTTATTGAGCCGCGCGTAAAAGTAGAAGGCGCAGGTCATATTTTCCCAGGCCGTAACGCTGGCGAGAACGACATTGTTGGTGAAGGTCGTACACATGTCCTGAAAGGCATGACTGTAATGACTACTGGTAAGGTTGTTGGTTTCCAGGAAGGCATCATCGACATGTCTGGCCCGGGTGCTGAGTACACACCTTTCTCCTCAACTCAGAACCTGGTGATTACCTGCGAAGTTGAAGAGACCTGCAACCAGTACGAGCACGAACAGATTCTGCGTACCGTAGGTCTCGAAACTGCGCGCAAGATCGGCGAAATCGCCAAGACTGCCACTGCAGACGAAGTGAACACCTACGAAACCAAGCCTCTGCTGGAGCAGGCTGCACAGTACCCTGATCTGCCAAAGGTTGGTTACGTGTACATGCTGCAGTCCCAGGGCCTGCTGCACGACACCTACCTGTACGGTGTGGACGTGAAGAACATTGTTCCGACCTTCCTGTACCCGACTGAGGTTATGGACGGCGCAATCTTCTCCGGTAACTGTGTATCTGCCTGCGACAAGAACCCATCCCTGGTTCACCAGAACAGCCCGGTTATCCACGAGCTGTACGAGCAGCACGGCAAGAAGTACAACTTCATGGGCGTTATCGTCACCAACGAAAACGTCACCCTGGCCGACAAGGAACGTTCCTCCAACTGGGTAGCCAAACTGGCTGTACAGCAGGGTTGGGATGCAGCGGTTGTTTCTGAAGAAGGTTTCGGTAACCCGGACGCTGACCTGGTGATGAACTGCAACAAGCTGGAAGGCGCAGGCATCAAGACGGTACTGCTGACCGACGAATACGCCGGTAACCAGGGTGAGTCCCAGTCTCTGGCTGACTCCACGCCTAAGGGCGACGCCGTGATCTCCAACGGTAACGCCAACATGATCATCGACCTGCCAGCTATGCAGCGTCTGATCGGTCACGATACCTATGTCGACATGATTGCCGGCGGTACTGAAGGCTCCCTGCGCGCCGACGGTTCCATCAGCATCGAGATCCAGGCTATCACGGGTGCTACTAACGAGCTGGGCTTCCACAACCTGACTGCGCGTCAGGGCTAAGGAAAGGACATTATTAAGATGCGTATTCTGCATTACATCAACCAGTTCTTCGGACAGAAGGGCGGTGAAGAGGCGGCTAACCACCCCATCGAGCTGGTGGAAGCACCAGTCGGCCCGGGTGGCGCACTGAACAACATGCTGGGTGAGAAGGCTGAAATTACTCACACCATCATTTGTGGTGACAGCTACTTCAACGAAAACGAAGCGGTTGCCGTTATGGGCATCCAGGAAATCATCAACCAGGTGAAACCTGACCTGATTGTTGCTGGTCCTGCCTTCAACGCCGGTCGTTACGGTGTGGCCTGTGGTCGTGTTGGCAAGCTGGCGTCCGAAATGGGCATCACCTGCATCTCCGGCATGTACCCTGAGAACCCGGGTTACGACCTGTACAAGCAAACCGCTTACATGGTGGAAACCAAGAACAGCGCGGCCGACATGCGTAAGGCTCTGCCTGCCATGGCTGCACTGATCTCTACCTTCATCGAGAAGGAAGGCAAGCTGGGCATGCCTGCAGAAGAAGGCTACATGCCTCGTAACCTGCGTGTGAACATGTTTGCCAACAAGCGTGGCGCGGCCCGTGCCGTAGACATGCTGATCAGCAAGCTGGCTGGCGAAGACTTCACCACTGAATACCCAATGCCGGTATTCGACCGTGTAGAACCTTTCAAAGCACTGGCTTCCCTGAAAGATGCCCGCATCGCTCTGGTGACTTCCGGTGGTGTTGTACCGAAAGGCAACCCGGACCACATCGAATCTTCCTCCGCACAGAAGTACGGTGAGTACTCCATCGAAGGCATGTTCGACCTGACTGCAGAGACTCACGAAACTGCACACGGTGGCTACGACCCGGTTAAGTGCAACGAAGACTCTGACGTGGTTCTGCCAGTCGACGTTCTCCGTGATCTGGAGAAAGAAGGCTACATCGGCAAACTGCACGACACCTTCTACACGACAGTTGGTAATGGTACGTCTGTATCCAACTCCAAGAAGTTTGGCGCCGAGATTGCTCAGAAACTGCTGGATGCCGGGGTATCCGCAGCTATTCTGACATCCACCTGAGGCACCTGTACGCGTTGCGGTGCAACGCTCGTCAAAGAAATCGAAAAAGTCATGCCTGTTGTTCACATTGCAACAGTAGTACCTATCTCCCAGACCGTTGGTGCGAACCGTATTGTTCCTGCCATCGCCATCCCGCACCCACTGGGTGACCCTAAGATGGATAAGGTTGAAGAGAAAATGGTTCGTCGTCAGATGGTTGAGAAGGCTCTTGATACTCTGACTACTGAGATTAGTGAGCAGACTGTTTTTTAAGACATGGTTGTTTGTTAGTTCTCTTTGAGATTGGAACCCGCCAGGCGTTTGCTTGGCGGGTTTTTTTGGGTTTGGTGGTGGCCACTTTTCATTAGATGCTATTGTATCCATTTACTGGCAATTAGCCATGTGTTGTGGCGTCTAATGGAAAGTGTTCGCAAGAAGATCACCAATTAGGAAAAAATATGAGTAAAGGTATGTCAAACAGAAATTATGGAATTGAAAAGTCAGAATTTATTAGAATTCAGCAAATTTTCAGTTATTGCACAACACTAATGCAAAGGAATATATTACAAAGAAGTAACTTTTTGGAAGTTGTTGAGACGTCCATATTTATCTATCTTATCCAATAAATATTATGCAATTCGGTAAGAAGGAAACCATGTCGAAATGAAATTTTGAGTTTATGGTGAAGTATTCGATCATTTGATTTCCGGGGTATCCAAATCTGAAGTCTTCATATGAAGTGGCCCCAAGGTAAACGCTTACCAAATGAGCCTAAAAATCAGATACTTCAAGCTGAACAATGCTGTCATGGTTCTGAAGTTAAATACTTGGTCAGCATATGGTAAATAAAATGCAATTGATCAACTTCTAAAGCATGAAACTTAGAAAAAATAAAAGGTTTGGATGGCTAGACTATTGTTGTTGTTATCGATACAGCCAAATAATGCAGTTGTATTGAGATTTTAAAAAGTGAATTTTGAAAGCGATTTAAGGATTAAGGCTTATTGATAAAAATACAACAGAAAACGCATCTTGTACTGCATAATCCTTGAAATTGAATGGTATAAGAAAGCAGTTTTCACATCTACAAAAAAAGTACTTCAAGATTGCGCAAAGGACAGTGGGATTTGGCTGAAATGCAGATGAGCTATTTTAAGAAGTTTTCTAATCATGTGAACTAAAAATCATCATACTGAACACATGATCTCCTAATGACTATCGCGGCGTATGCTGCGGTTTTATCGAAAATATCAGAATAAGGGGGCGGAGTAGCCATCATGGAAATGGAATAATTAGAATAAAGATGAGTCATTTAGAATGGTTAAATAAATGACTGCGACTTAAATCTTAAGAACCCATAGCTTGGGTCCATCCTGATCAAAGAAGTTTTTTCTTAAATTCTATCAGAAATAAAGGGGTGAGAGTCATTTATAGTGTATTAATAGACGAATGGCACTTAATTGAAAAAAGCCTGTACGTAGTTGCAGCGAATGCAGAACCTGGTTGCATTAAGTTTTCAATAGCATGTAGAAGTCTTCATTCTGATTGTAGAGCGATACACTTCGGAAAGCCCGGTATACATTGCAGAACTTAGTCCATTCAAAAACGGACAACTTAAAGCCTTACCACGGCTAGGTGTCTTCAAAATCGGTGCACATCAGCTGAATAAAGGGGTCGGAGTCAATGGCACTTACGGGTAAGCTTCTTTGGATGGCCAGAGTGAACATGAATTGTTTTTCTCCATCTGAGCAACGATTCTTGCCTGAGGCTCAATAGAGAGGTGAGCTTTTTGCCTTTCGCTTCAACGCCAAATGCTTGGCTCGAAACGGCCGGGATTTGCAGCGTTGTCCCACCACGCATTGGCCGATTAACCTAAGGATCGACCGTTCTTCCGTAAAATCACCGGATTTAAATGCCAGGCGTGCCACGTCAACAATAAAGGGGTCGGAGTCATTTTAGAATGGTTATAATAAATGACTGCGACCCCTTCCTTTAAAACTCCTATTTTCTCTGGGTAACCATCCTGTTATATTGTGCAAGTTTTTTCTTACGATGGCATTTATAGAAGATAAAGGGGTCGGAGTCATGGCACTTTAGAACGCTAAATCTTTGAATGGCACTGATGAAAGCTTTCAAGCTCAACCATCGATGCCCTTGGTGCCGAATTAATGTCGACCGGGCTCCATGTCGACCCGACCCGTATGGGCTGGTCGACTAATCTGACGTTAACTGTTCAGAGGCTCTCCCACTCCTGAAAGGAATAGCTCAGACTTTTAGGCTTTGTAATCAGTAAGTCATCCGGCTTTGTCCTTTACCGGTGTTCGCCGTGCAAGGGTAATGACGGAATCAACACCCCGCTCCTGAAATTTGGTGACATGATTTCGTATCCCAGTTGCCGCAGGATAATGGCAACTCATGGTTGCATCATTAGATCAAAGCAGGCACACAAGCGTGCTGAAAATACCACAGCCAGGTTTTTGGTTCCCATACCTCCTGCCTGTATCAGGCATGCTGAGTCCGGTTCCATGACTCGACGGTTATGCAGGAGCGACCAATGTCGTTTTTCAGAAGCTCATCAGATGTTTGCTGGAGAACCTCATCCACTCAACTTCCTGCGGGCCTTAAGTAGTACCTCTTGCGGCCTTTTTGCGGACGACTTCCCGCCCAGTCTGCATCAAGAACTTGTGAATATTGGCCTTCAGAAAGATTGTTCCTTTGTGATGAATGAAGACGTTGCCCCGGTCTAGTTGATTTCACTGGCCCGGGGTTTATCTGGCATATGAAAGCAGAAAGAGTGTTGTTTTTACTAAGTTAATGCACCTCTCCAGCATGTAGAAGTCGGGAGTTCAGTAGCCATTGTAGAATTACACTGTCGGTGAAAGCCCGGTTCGAATACAGGGCTTGCAGCCTTAGTACCATTCAACTCCGACCCCTTTGTTCCCACGATCTGTACTTTGACAATCTGTCGGACTTTCTACCCTAAAAAGTCCGACAGATTACCCACTAAAGAGCCCCGACAGGTTTACCTTTAATGCAAAGCATCAAAAAACAACCGACCCAACTCTCGCTGTAAAGAGTCTGGCAGTAACTCCTGAATTACAACAAGGTTGCGGTTGCATGCATTCAAACGCCTCATCAAAACAGAGTGCAACCCCTCTGCCTTCGAGCGAATATTACTTCTCGTTAACAGGTCAGCTCTTTGCCTGTCCGTCATAAGATCGCGTACGTTCATGGAAATCACAAGCCGTTCAAAAGCACCGGGGGTGCTCCCCTCCGCTCTCTCCAGTTCGAGGACAAAGGAATTACCAAGCTGTCTCCAGACTGTGGAAACAGGGCTGCCCCAACCCTCTCCTGGTATATCTCTCTCCGTGATCATATACCTTTCTCTACCCACAACAGGCCTTGAAACCGACGCATAATCTTGCTGCAAAGGAGGATTAAGAACCACTGGGGATGAAAAGCCTGCAGGGGCAGCGTACGAGCCGGGGACTCGTTGCCCGGTTTCAGGGCCACAACCAGTGTTGATAATATGTCGCTGTAGAGGCTGGGGCTGGGCGTAAGGATGTACAACAGCCGGAGTCCGGTGCAAGGGCACAGGAACCTGTTGATTAGCACTCATATTCACCAGGTTTACCAAGAACCCGTCGGGAACCTTCCCACTCAAAAGCCCCGTCAGACTTCCGAGAAATCCGGGAGATGGATTCTCTCTGATTTTATTAAGAAGAGCCTGCCGGAGCATAGATAATTGCTGTTCACCTACACCTTCACTAGTGATGAGACTCCACTGATTCGTATTAATAAAACCACCCCGCCTTAAGTGCATTAAGAGGGGTGAAGATTGATCAAAATACCTGCCACGGTTCTGGGCATTGCCAGCTGAGCTTTCCACCTGGTGACCATCATCAACACGCCCCGCTTCCTGCGGTAAAGAACGCTGCGGTAAAGAACGCTGACATGCAGAATAATGCTGCATCAGGTTATTTGCCGCAGCTCCTTGATCACTGTTTCTCATAACCTCAATTGTATGGTCGAGAATACTGGAGTCGTTCTGGTCAGTAATATTATCAATCAGCATCTTAACAAGCATCTGTGATTGTTTATATATATTTGATTCAGCCTCCAGGGTCGACTTTTGCAAAAACGAAATGCAGTCACGGGTGTGTAAAAAACCTAAAAATGATTGGGAGTCAAGAGACATTTGAAGGTAGAAAGCCTTTTCGCGTAAGGCCTTACAAGCCGCTCGAGCCGTCCCGGTAAGATTTTCAATCGGTTGCGGTTGCGGTTGAGCGGACGGCACTGCAGCGGACGGCACTGCAGCGGACGCACCTGGGGGCCAGGAGCTATTAAGCCATGACGGATGACTCTTATACTCGGTGTAACTGTCCCTGAGTTTATCGGCCTGAATTGTGTGACTAGCTTTACACATAACCACAATTGTACGGTCGAGAATACTGGCGTCATTCCCCTCAGCAATATTTTTCATCAGCTCCCCAATAAGCCTTTCTGATTGGGTATACGGGTTTGATACAACCTCGAGACTCGTCCGCTGTCTGTCCGAGAGACAGTCTTTGGACATTAAAGCAACTCCGAGTGCTCTGCTATCGATAGAATTATGAAGGTATGCAGCATTATCTTTTAATGCCTGCCAGGCGGCATGAGCGTGGTGCGCTTGTGATGGTCTATACATAATTTTCTCTCCCTGAGCACTGATTTATCTGTATGGCAATCCACAGACTGCGATTTCCCTGCACTTGATTCCAGGTTTGACATTTCAACCATCAGACGCTGCAATTCCCTGCTACGCTGCAACCACTTTGGTTTTGAGCCCTCTAGAAATGGACTTTCAATACGAGCAACCGTTCATCTATTGTCAGCCAGGCTAACAAAGCCGTTAGGCTCCCTGATAAGTACCCGGTCATGTGGAAACGCATATTTCTGGCCAATAAACAGGTTGCTCACTGGGTGGCAGAGTGAAAAAGGGGGCGGAGTCGAATGGCACTAACTTAAAGCTTCTAAATAAAAATAAAGGTAATAAAGGGGTCGGAGTCATTTTAGAACGACCATGCTAAATGACTCAATAAAATGACTCCGACCCCGACCCCTTTCTCCCCAAAAAACGGGTGGTTAAAGATAGCGGTTGTAAATAAAAAGTGTTATTGGAAGTCTTAATTTGTACGTGGAATTATGACTTGAAGCTGGTAGCTAACTTCAAGTGTTAGTAAGTCAAATCACTCGATTGAGAACATAATAAAAAAATTAATCGATATTATGGAAACCATTCCAGTTAATAGGCGTATTGAGAGTTAGCGGTGTAAAAAAGCCGTTTTATTTCAATGCACATATTAGGGGATCGTATGAAAAAATTAGTATTGCCTTTAGTGACTGCAGGCATCATGGCGACATCTCTTTCAGCTCAGGCGGCTGAATATGAAATTCGTGTTACAAACCTGACCAGTGGCGTTCATTTTACACCTCTGATGGTTGCAGCTCATGATGCAGACACAGATCTTTTCACTGTCGGCGAAGAACCTTCTGCTGCTCTTGAATTGATGGCGGAAACCGGTGTGCTGTCAGAAATAACAACTCAGCTGCAAAGCGCGCAGGCAGATATTGCTCTTATCGAACCAGGAAGACGTCAGCCTGCTGGTGCCCCGGCTGTTGTCGGTCCTCAGGGAAGCCCACTGTTTCAGGCTTATGATAACTTCACGTTAACAACAGCGGATGACAATACCCAGTTGTCTATTGTGGCTATGTTGTTGCCTACCAATGATGGTTTTGTGGGGCTTGATTCAAGAACGCTTCCTACAACTGTAGGTGAGAGCGTTACCTGGTACCTGAATGGTTATGATGCCGGTTCAGAATATAATGATGAGCTGCGTTCAGATGATCAGGGCCCTCGTGCAATTCTCGGTGACCTGATTGATGATGCCGGTTTCCCTCTGCCGCCATTTCTGACTGGCGCTGGCAGCCCTTATGTCACGGGTAACAGCCTGCCGGGAACAAATGATATTACCCCGAACGATGATGCGAATGATGAAGGTTTTGTACACATTCACCGCGGTGTGCTGGGTGATACAGACCCGAATGGCGGCCGCAGTGATGTGAATGCTCGTGTTCACCGCTGGCTGAACCCTGTTGCCCGTGTCCAAATCACAGTTGTATCTGGTGATAACGCCAGCGAAACAGACAACCAATAATCACAGCAGGAGTGAATGAGATGCAATTGTTTGCACAATCTTTGCGCCAGCTGAAAAAGGCTCGTACGGGTTTATTGTTAGCCAGTGCCATTATGGCTGGCTGTGGTGGTAGTGGAAGCGACAGTTCCACTCCTGCAGTCACGCCCCCTCCGGCTGATGATGGCACGCAGAATCAGTCTCGTACTTTTCAGGTTGATATTATTAATCTGACTGCAGGTCAGCCTTTCTCGCCTGTATTTGCTGCTACGCATGATGCGGATTATCAGGCATTCACAATCGGTGAGGCTGCATCCAGTGCTGTAGAAGATATGGCAGAAACTGGTGATATTGCGGGCTTGTTTAATGAGATAAGTAATCATGGTACAGCTGTTCCAGGTGGTGAAACTGGACCCGTATTGAGCGGTGAAAGTCGTAGTTTTGAACTTGTTGTTGATGCTGATGATGTGGATAACATCCGGCTGACAGTCCTGACCATGCTCATTAATACTAACGATGCCTTTACCGGAGTAAATGCACTGGATTTGTCGTCTTTAGAGGCGGGGCAGCGTCTGGTTCATAATGGTGTTGCGTATGATGCTGGTACAGAAGTGAACAGTGAAGCGACAGGAACCTTTCCAGGCCCTGGGTTGAGAGGTGTCGTGGATGTGGGCAGTGAAAACAGCGGTGATTCCGAAGGCAGTGTAGTTACCATGCATAACGGTGTTATTACCCAGGATGATGGACTGCCAAGTTCAATCCTGAGAGATATCAACCGTTTCGATAACCCAGTGGCACGTATAACTGTGACCAGAACTGAGTAATCGTGTGCATTCACAGTGGATGTATTCCGCTGTGAATGCTCTTTCTGCTCAAACGATATCTCACCAACCCATCCCCCCGCCCTGAAATTCCCAGGAGAATAAAGGACACCTATTCCCAATGCCGGTATTCGACCGTGTAGAACCTTTCAAAGCACTGGCTTCCCTGAAAGATGCCCGCATCGCTCTGGTGACTTCCGGTGGTGTTGTACCGAAAGGCAACCCGGACCACATCGAATCTTCCTCCGCACAGAAGTACGGTGAGTAGTCCATCGAAGGCATGTTCGACCTGACTGCAGAGACTCACGAAACTGCACACGGTGGCTACGACCCCGTTAAGTGCAACGAAGACTCTGACGTGGTTCTGCCAGTTGACGTTCTCCGTGATCTGGAGAAAGAAGGCTACATCGGCAAACTGCACGACACCTTCTACACGACTGTTGGTAACGGTACGTCTGTATCCAACTCCAAGAAGTTTGGCGCCGAGATTGCTCAGAAACTTCTGGATGCCGGGGTAACCGCAGCTATTCTGACATTCACCTGAGGCACCTGTACGCGTTGCGGTGCAACGCTCGTCAAAGAAATCGAAAAAGTAATGCCTGTTGTTCACATTGCAACAGTAGTACCTATCTCCCAGACCGTTGGTGCGAACCGTATTGTTCCTGCCATCGCCATCCCACACCCACTGGGTGACCCTAAGATGGATAAGGTTGAAGAGAAGATGGTTCGTCGTCAGATGGTTGAGAAGGCTCTTGATACACTGCCTACTGAGATTAGTGTGCAGACTGTTTTTTAAGACGGTTGTTTGTTAGTTCTCTTTGAGACCGGAACCCGCCAGGTTGTTGCTTGGCGGGTTTTTTGGGGGTGGGTAATGATAAGTGCCACTGCTAAACTAGTGGTGTTCGGAGTATCGTAATGGTTCGTAAACGAAAGCTTTATAATTATTGTATTTAGATATGGAAAAAAACCTAAAAGTTAAAAAGAATCAGCATTATGTGCCTCAGTCATATTTAAGACGTTTCACTATGAATGGCGAGAAGTCACTTCTGTGGGAGTATGAAAGAGAAAAGAAATCCTTTAAGAAATATGCGTCATCAGTAAATAAGATTTGCTCTGATAATTACTATTACTATCAGCAGGATGAACAAGGAGGGTTTGACCATGTTAAGTTTGAAGATTCTCTTTCTGAGGTTGAAAAAATAGGTAACGATGTATTAATAAAAATAATTTCTTCTCACTCCATGCCGTTTTCATGTATAAATGAAGAGGAGCGTGGGTATTTAAGTTTTTATATTGCACTTATGTTAACTAGAGGTCCTGCTTTTAGAGACTGCATTAATAATATTCATGGAGAATTAGTATGGAATACATTGAAAAATATGTATCAGTCTGGTCAGCTTCCTGAAGTGCCAAAGATTGTCCAGAAAACTATAGACAGTAAAGGGTTGGAAGAAACAATAAGCGCTAAGATTTTCTCTTCAGTTAGCTTGCAGTATATGGTCGAAGCAGCAAGGGACATATCACTTTCATTTCTTAATAAAAATTGGAAAATAAATGTATTGCCTGACGATAAATATTTTATCACGTCAGATACACCCGTTGTTTTTACATCTTCTTTAGGGTCTAGTTTAGGCGTTGGTCCTGCTCATCCTATGGCAAAGATAATCTTTCCGGTTTCTAGTAAAGTTGCTATTACAATGGAGGGTGTTAGAACTCCGGATGACCTCGTGAATTCAGCCTGTTCTACCTCAGATCTATTCAGTATTAATAAATTAATTGCTGAGGCGGCAAATGGTTCCATATTTTGTGCGGACAGGTTTTCATGGTTATTAGAGTATGATTTTAAAGGGTATGGGCAAAAAATGAGAGTGAGTTCATCTGGTTCTGGTTATGAGGTTATTAAAAACCCATATGTGAGAAGAAAATAAAGTTAAAGATATAAAATACACCCGTTGATTGAACTCTATTCATAATAGGTGCCTCCATCACTTTCTTGTCGACCCCTTTTTCCCTCGGCCATAAGAGGCCTTGGGTTCTACCTGTTCAGCCCCACTCAATAAAATGAACCTACCCTCTTTTTCCTGGATAACCATCCTGTTATGCAGATTGTGCAAGTTTTTTCTTAAGCAATATAGGGGTCGGAGTCATTTTAGAACGGTCATACTAAATGACTCCGCCCCCTTTCTCCTGTTCAGCCCCACTTAATTAAATGAACCTATCCTCTTTTTCCTGGGTAACCATCCTGTTATGCAGATTGTGCAAGTTTTTTCTTACGATACTATTTCGTCTTCGTCGAAAAGGGCTAGAAGTGATCTGGTAAGTCTGTGTATTCAAGCAGGAGCCAGCTTTCTTTAAGTAATGGTACATTTAAAGATTCTTACTGTAAGAAACGAAGGTGTTTCTACCCACCATGATTTGATCTTTTTGGTTTCTATGGAGAAAACATTAAATGAAAATTGAAATACAGAGGGAAGATCAGTGCCCTATCTGTTATGAAAAAATGTCAGAATCAGATACAAGGACACTCCATTGCGGACACCAGTTTCATGGGCGGTGTGTGGATAAGAGCGTTGCGTATGGATTGATGCAGTGCTCGCTATGTCGATCCCCTCTGACGACAAAAGACTGTGCAGGGATTATGGCTCGAAAGATTAAAAACATTACGAATGGAATCCTTGCAGGCTTGATAGGTGTTTCTATAACCGTAATAGGAATAACCACGATTTTCGTGGAGCTATCAGCCTACGGGTTTATATCTGCTGATTGGAAGTGGATGGGCAACTTGCTACTCACTACCTTTTGTTCTGCAGTTACCGCCACCGTTTGGTTTCTGATTGATGAATACATGAATTTTCATCCAAATAATTTATAGACAAAAGTTGCAGCGGCAATAAAGGGGGGAGTCTCTCCCTATCCTTCATTCCTTGCGATTTATGGCCTGTTATCGATACATTGAGATGAACCCGGAAAATAAAAATAAAGGACACCCATTGATTGAACTCTATTCATAATGGGTGCCTCCGTTTATTACTTGTAGCTCCTGATAGGTGCAAAGCACGTCAATTATAAGTCTTCATCCCGGAATAAAGGGGTCGGAGTCATTTTAGAACGTAAGCGCCAATAAAACCCACGCTCTACCACCATGACCCTTGATACGAAATCATAAGCCTCCCCAATAAAGGGGTCGGAGTCATTTAAATAAAGGGGTCGGAGTCATTTTACAAATAAAGAATAAAGAGAATAAAGGGGTCGGAGTCATTTTAGAACGGTCATACTAAATGACTCCGCCCCCTTTCTCCCTTCATACAATAAAATCCATTCCCTGAATTCAAGTCCATTGGAAACGGCGGCCATCAACGTACACTGCCGCAACAGGATAGAATCAAAGACCATTGATGGTCACAATACCCCCTATAGATCTACAGCTATCAAAAAAACAGGTACATCGCCCTGCTCACCATCTACGACAGTCTTGGAAGGAGATACCTGACAGAAATACCAAAATAGTTATCTTCGTCTATATATTATCCCACCATCAACTACAGACGAATACAGAGATGATAATACTACGCAGCCAACCTTCCTTTCTGGTTATCATATTGCTTGTCACCACCCTGCATACCCCACAAGCAACCTGCGGATTTAACAACACACAACTCTCATCCCTTCCCAGGATTTTTTCAATATTACAGATCAGTGCGGCATCAAAAAATGCAGTTATACATCCTCAACGGCTACGAACAATCAGGCAACCACATGAACGATATTTGAACACCTTCGTGAAACGCCCTCAAAATAAAATAAGTGGCAAGATTACAGATACATTATTGAGTACCAGAAACACCACCATCAGACAGAAAACAGATACGCCTATTGCCAACCCTGGATACGTAACCCAAAGATTGCTTCGTGGAACAGGCGCGGTAGCGCACAAACAACAAATAGATGAGGCAAGTAAATTTGAAATAGTTCATTTATTACTTCCTAATAATGAGAGATTAGTAAGTTGGCATGTACATGATTATAAATCAATAGAAGAAGGTGATAAATACTATATGATAGATGGAGGTCAAGATTCTCTTTATGTAAGATGTAGTTATCCTGCTGATGGGACAATTGTTTTCAGAGAATCACTTAGTACAGCAATAAATTGGGTAAGAAGTTCTTTTAAATGGACAAGTATTTTAGATAAACAAGGTGTAAAGTTAACTAAACCTATTACAAGATTATTAAAAGATTTAGATACTGACCACATTCTACAGTTGATACAATTAAGGGATGAAAGTTACTTAAAACATATTTTTATAATGGAACTTCAACACAGAAAAGAATGTATATAAATTACCTGATTACCACTGTTCCTCAGCCAGATTAAGAAGCCTTTCTGGCATAGGGCACGTCCGTGCCGCCATGTAACCGAGCCTTGATATCATTGCTTTCATATCAAATCGTCTATTAAATCGGTAACAGAACTCGGCAAGGTAACGAGGTAAGTGTTTGGGGTTAATACTGTGATAGCTCCCTCTAAGAGAATTTTTCACGTTCCCTATCATGGTGTTTACCCTCGTAAACTCTTCTTTTTCAACTGACTTATGACCCCCACCTGTTACGATTGCCCTATGCTGGTTTCCTGCGTCTGCAATACCTGTAAAAGCCTTTAATCCGTCGCTTACAACGCATGTTCCGCAGCTCAAATGTTTGCACGCCCAGAGCTCCATCTCTTTTTACGGAAACTGGTGACCATGCTGAATCGCATATACAGAGGGTGCCCATCTTCATTGGTTTGAACAGCGGCAACAAAGGGGTGTTTGTTTTCAGAGCCCCGGCCTCGTTTTCCTCCATGTTTCTCACCGCCCCAGTAGGTAGGCGTCATCAATTTGTACATGATTCTTCAGAGGCCTACTGTCATCCCGCTCTTTCATGACCTGCATGATCTTGTGCTTTTAGACGCCAGGCGGCATTGCAGGAGACACCCAACTGTCGAGAGAGTTCGAGGGTAAATATGCCGTTTTTGTTCTGCGTCAGTAAGAAAAAACCCAAAAACCATGCTCGTAAGGGGAGTTTGGTCGATTCCAGAATGGTGCCAGTGGTCAGAGATGTTTGATGGTGGCAGCGATTGCACTGGTATAGTTCGCGAACTTTCAGAGTGCAGTGCTCTTTGCCGTGACAGGCAGGGCACTGGAAGCCTTCTGGCCAGCGCCACTGGAAGAACTGATCGCGGCATGCGCTTTCGTCACCATAGAGTTTAAAGAACTAATCAGGCTTATGCTTTTTTGGAACTGAATCATGTTCCTAGCCATGACCGGACACCCACTATATGACACGTGTCGTCATTATAGCTCTAAATCCGCTGTAGGCTGGCAGAGGTTGGATGGTAATCAGGAAAAGTTAAACTAAAGTAGGTCATTCAGATTTATAGAAGGTGTCCTTACATATGAAAATATTTTCTATACTTAACAAACCTATTCTAATTTTCACTTTGATATTTTCTACCTCTAGTCAGGCACAGTCCTATGTTGTGTATGCATATTTAAGGACGCAGGAAATTATTCGAGTTTTTTCAATAGTTCAAATGGAAAGGTCACCTGTTACCAAAAAATTGACAGCATTATTTCGACCTATTGATAAAAGTGGCGACCATTCAGTCAATGCTTTGAAAATTACGCCAGATGTAAAAATTCCAGTAATATTGGAATTAAGTGGTGGTGTTCATCGACCTTTATTTCGGCATGGAATGCAATTAAATGCTCCTGTTTTAACGGAATATATAAAACATGGAAATGATTCGCGAGTGTTTAGGTCAAATGACTGCGAACCATCATTAAAGTCTCAAAGAGAAAATATACTCAGTATGTTAGGTATTGGCTTTGATGTAGATGGTAGCTACCCTGGGGGCCCCCCTCAGGCGAAGAATCTACTGGGCTTGCACTCTAAAGATTATCCTCATGTTGATCTAAGCGTGCCTATCAATCAGCTAAATCCAGAAAAAATGTTACAAAGTCAAATGCAAGTATTGTTTCCTCTGGGGCAACAAGAGCATGCACCACCTGCTGAGTTGCAGTTCGAAGAAGGGAACTTAATGGCATATTTTACAAATCAGGGGAATATCTATGACTTTACATTGCAATATATTCCAGATTTCAAGAGCTTTGTTAGCATGTTTAAAGGGGCCTATTACATAATGATGACTCCAGTTAATATGTTCGAATCCCTAACGCGCTCTTAAAAAGGCAGCGAATTAATAAAGGGGTCGGAGTCATTTTTTTTGAACGACCATGCTAAATGATTTCGCCCCCTCTTCCTTGTAGCTGAGGCCAACCTTGAAGCGGATAAGATCACTGTAGATACCGGAGGAAATAGCACTCAGTGAAAATACCAGTTCACAGTAACAACTGTGGCAATGGTCACCAACATTCCCCCAAAGGCAATAATAAACTGGCGGTTGATGGCGTGGAGATCGGAGCGCACATCGATGATTTCAGAGCGTACATCGTGGATTTCAGAGCAAAGGTTGTTGTAGCTGTGCTCACTTTGCAGCTGTACTTTCATAATAGCTTCCTGCATCACAAGCACATCCTTCTTACTGGCGTTATAGTCAGGTTCAAGGGAGGCACTGATTTTGTGAGCCACTTCTTTATCTATGCCAATGCGTACAAGCTCGGAAAATAGGGAGTCTGCCATACATATGCCTTATCAAAGGAGCTGGAAATATAGTACAACCGAAGCAAAAACACATCTCTCTCTCCAGAAGAATAAAGGACACCCATTGATTGAAATCTATTTGTGATGGGTGTCCCACCTCCTAATAAAGTAATAAAGGGGGCGGAGTCGAATAGCACTAACTTAAAGCTTATTGCCACGGCTTTCACCCCGGTGTTCCAGCTCAACCATCGATGCCCTTGGTGCCGAATTAATGTCGACCGGGCTTAAGTTAGTGCCATTCGGGTCGGAGTCGAATAGCACTAACTTAAAGCTTATTGCCACGGCTTTTACCCCGATGTTCCAGCTCAACCATCGATGCCCTTGGTGCTGACATCATCTGATAAGGCTTGGGCCTGTGCTTAACACACAGTGGTTCCCTGCGCCCTGGCCTGGCGGGTACAGTTGCGCCAAACTCATTAGCCGTTGTTTTTCTCCCGTCTTGTCAGCTTCAGGGACACCTATGAGAGGTTCCCACTGTCTTAGTGCCTGCAGGCTTGCTTTGACGCTTATCTGACTGAGAGGTGAGGCGTGTTTCTGCGAGGCTTTCAACATGAGCATTCGCAAACTGTTATAAACAATCAAGTGCATTGTGATTTCTTTATATATCATTTCCGGAGATTTGCAGCGTAAAACGTCCATGCCTAATGTCGTTTTTATATCCATGAAAAAGAGTTCAACATCCCAGCGACGATAATAAAGTTTCGCGACATCTCTCGCTGGATAACGTTCGGGATATACGAACTGACAAGGTCGAGACTATCAGTACTATGACGTATTTTTCCAAAGTTTCCCATGGTACTGAAAGTCTCCCACAACCAGTGGAACCAAACGCCAGACTGCCTGCTCCAACAGTCTATCCAGGCCGATCATCCTCGTACACGAGAACGTTTCTCTGCACTTTATCAAGTAGCAACGGGATCAACGGCTATGACTGTTGCCCGGAAACTGTCGCGACATCATGAAACCGTCACTGCCTGGATTCATCTCTACAATAGCAACGGCTCTGAGGCCATGACGTACAAACGGTCAGGTGGCCGCCCCCCCTTTTGCCAGATTATAAGCAGCGCTGCTGCCTGCTTGATCGACAAGACACTGGAACACGCAGCGGCTCAAGAGGGGCCATTAAACACACCTCGCTGGACACTGAAATATTGAGTTCAGTGGTGTTGGGAGTGTTTTCAGGTTCGATGTTGTCGAGAGACCTTGCGACAGGTTTTGAAACGGCTGGGGTACTCTTGGAAAAAGGCTAAAAAGCTTCTCAACAAAGCGAACCCTGCTCGTCGAACTGACTTTTAGGAAGTACTGAAACCCTTGATGTCAAAGACGACTCGACAAGAGCGGCTACTGGTTTACATTGATGAAGCCCATATCCATCAGGATACCGATATTGGCTACGGTTGGTCGCGAAAAGGCGAGCGGTTATGGGTCAGTTCCCACTCTCCGAAACTGGCAGACAAGATCTCCTTCTATGGCGTTTATTACTACAACCTCGGACAGGTAAGAATCTGGCCTTACCCGTGTGGCCGCAAAGAGCATACCGTTAACGTTCTTGAACGTATCAGGCAAGAACATCCGGACAGGGAGATTGATATTATTTGGGATGGTGCCTCCTGGCATACGGCTCATTTCGTGAGAGATGCAGGCATCAGGCTTAATCTGAATATTATTCAAATGCCAGCCTACAGTCCCGACTTTATGCCGGTTGAAGCCTTATGGCGCTGGTTTAGAGAAGATGTGACATACCATCATTGCCATATAACGGCAGAAGACCTTATGGAAGCACAGCAATTCCCGCTGACTTAATGATTTCCTTTATATCAGGGGTTGAGAAGAATTCCATAACGAGCATTTTCGCAAACTTTCAGCTACATTCTGTCCAGTTTGAAGACACTTTTCCGGCGCCCCTCATCCCTACTTCAAAACAGCATGCCTTGAAACAGCATGCCTTGGCAGATGACTTACTCAGTATCGTTTCCGGGCATGTTGCAAAAATACCTGATGATCGCCCCAATCACTGCAGCAGCAAAATATCCCTGCACGATGCTGTCATGTCGGCACTGGCCGTCATGCATCTGAAGTATCCGTCACTACTGGAGTTTGACGAAGCGAAGTTGAAACCTGAGATTGCTCATAACATTCGCTCCCTTTACAACGTCAAACAGATCCCTTGCGATACGTATATGCGAGAACTTGTGGATCCTGTCAAACCAGATGATCTACGTAAGATCTTTACAAAGCTGTTTGCCGTCGTACAAGGGTCGAATCGACTGAAACACTTCAAGTATCTCGATGAAGGATACCTGGCACAGGGCTACAACCTCGAACATAACTACGGTCATGGAAAGCAGCACCTGGCGACCAACCTCGCCATTCTGATGTTCCTGACCTTCTTGATTGACCAGGTAGAGCAGTTGGCCTGCCCGATCTTCCGGGCTGCCTGGCACCACAAACGGTCGAAAATCTCGTTATGGTTAACAATAAAGAGTCTGTTTGACTGGTTTTTGATTGATTGCTGGCATTCTCTGTTACTTGCCATCACCCAGGGTGGCGGTCAGGGCCAAAGCATTAGGAGCCTGATCACTGACACTTCCTGATGGAGACTGCTCTGTGTTTTCAGTGTGATACAAGGTTCGTGCAAAAACCGGTTCCCTGCCGGGGGGGGGAGTGCTGTCTCAATAAAGAGCATGAACTGTTGAGGTATTATGCGTCTCTAGGCGTATGTTTAGCGGGAATGGCTGATGGAAGCAACAATGCATTTTGTGGATCGCATCAACCAGAAGCCGGAGCAAGTAGCTGACAGGTTATGGGTTAAGACATCTCTGAATGAAGAAGAGGAAAGCATGCGAATGGTAAACCTGTCAGGGTAACTTAAAACTCCGGTTTTCAAGATTGTTGGGGTTTAGCTGTTCAGGGAGGCTCTCCCACTCCTGAAAGGAATAGCTCAGATTTTTGTACCATTTAGGCTTTGGCCATGTAATCAGTAAGTCATCCGTCCCCAAAACCTCTAGAGCTTCACTGTCCTATACCGGTGTTCGCTGTGCAAGGGTAATGACGGAATCAACACCCCGCCCCTGAAATTTGGCGACATCAAAATAACTACAAAACCCTTTATCTCCCAGGAAAATATCACCGGCCTGGAACGTATCCCACTGTTGCCGCAGTCATGGCAACTCATGATTTTTTTGTTGCCCATACGGTAACTGACCAGACCGCCTGTGTGCAGATCAAAGCAGGCACACAAGCGTGCCGAGGGAAAACCACAGCCAGGCTTTTGGTTCCTGGATTGGGCCATATCTCATGATTAGCTTTTGTATCAGGCATGCTGAGTCCGGTCCCATCAACGACAAGTACTCGACGGTTATGCCAGGAGCGATCAATGTCGTTTTTCAGAAGCTCATCAGATGTTTGCTGGAGAACCTCATCCAACATTGTTTGCTCAAGCTTCCTGCGGGCCTTACAGTAGGCTGCTGTCGATGAGGAAGGTGTCTTGATAGGGTTCTTGGCAGCAAAGGCCTGAATTTTGCGGACGACTTCCCGACAACCACCATCTGCATCAAGAACTTGTGAAAAGAACCCCCAGAAACTATTGGCCTTCGTAAACAAGCGCCTTCGACTGAATGCCCCAGAGGAAGATTGTTCTGTGGCTTTGTGATGAATGAATGACCCGAAGTATTCACCCATCTGGGTCAGGTTTGACTTCTTGATCTGGTCACGTTGAGCGGCGAGCTTCTGGCTGGCTGACCGGGATTTACGACGCAGGGACGGCAGATGAAAGCCTGGCAGAAAGAGTATTGTTTTTATCATACGGAATTATCCCATTCCCGAGTGATATATTCCTCACAAATTGATGTCGAGCGGGCTTAAGTTAGTGCCATTCGACTCCGCCCCCCTTTTTTGCTTTTTCTTACTCTTCCTGCGGTAAATCTTTTAGGTGAGATTTCAATAGGGAATTAAATTTCTTTATATCAAGAGAATGATGTATTTCTGATAATTTTGAATGGAATCCGTCTGAAAAAGCAGAGTATATGACATGTCCGTAGATATCAATAAATCCTCGGTTTTGTTCATTAAGATAGTTATAGATGCAATTCAAATATTCCTTAAATAAATTAAAAGCAGAATAGTGATAATAAGAAGTGTATTCTGGCATGACCGTATCAATTAGATACAGTCTGTTATTATTGGCATCAAACATCACGTTTTTCATATGCCTATCTGCTATGTTAATAAGATATTCTTCGTCATCTAAGTTAACTTTTGTCGTTGCAAATAAAGCCATGGCCTGACCATACATGTAAAATGCTTTTTTAGTTAAATGCAATGACGTCGCTTTGTTGAACTTATTTGGTATATCCGCAAGCGTTAGAGCATTAATAAATGGAAATATCAGCACCTCTTCATATGGGATGTCTCTAGACTCACTATTCATCATCAAACATGAATGTTTGTTTAAAGGGTATACAAGCTCTATTGATGATGCATTTAACTCACTTCTGATATTTGTTGTTTCTTCAAGAGAATAAAGTTCATAGAAAAGCTGAACATAATTACCGTTGTGGTTTGATATTTTTACAAAATATTCATTGCCCCAAACCTCCATTTTGTAATTTGCTGATGTGTGCATACCAACGATATTTAAAAGAGATAGATGAAGGTTTTCAAATCCGTATAAATTCAGTGCACTATAAGCACAATTTTTCACAGCTTCTTTAAATCTTGTTTCATCACTTTTGTTTATATAGGTAGCATTAGTTGACCCTATAATGACAAGAAGAAATATGTAGAAAAATAAATGACTATTTAATCTCATGAAGGGGGTCTTTTAGAAATTATATTTCAATATACGATATGAATTTTCAGTTGTTACTAACAATCTCATAAGTGCGCATAACAAAAAAATTGCGAATAAATCGTCTGGAATAAAGGGGGCAGAGTTATTTTAGAACGACCATGCTAAATGATTCCGCCCCCTTTTCCATGTAGCTGAGGCCAACCTTGAAGCGGATAAGATCACTGTAGACACCGAAGGAAATCGCACTCAGTGAAAATACCAGTTCACTCTAACAATAAAGGGGTCGGGTTATTTTAGAGCGATGATACTAAAATGACTCTGACCCATTTTTCCTCATTTTTCATTTTTCTAAAAGCAGCCATGTACAAAGGATTCATTGAGATCTCGATCCGATATAGGGATTGAAACAGATTTTACAGAAGTTCCTCTTCTTATTAGTAAGTGTAAATTTTTCTTGTAATCCCGGAGGTCCTGTTGTTCTGTTTTTGATAAAACTTTTGCAAGCTTTTTTACTGTGTTTACTTTCTCCCCATTAACCTCTAGAATTCTATCATCCTGGATGATTACTTTATTTTTACTTGATACTACTTTTAGCTCCCTTTCTTCCTGTATTAACTCAATGCCAATTTTAAAATGAATGACTCGTCCATATTCAATAAGGCTTTTTGCACAATAATCAATTGTTTTGGCGTTAGCATAAACCAATAATTTCACTGGAACCCTGTCAGTTGTACTCTTTGTAATCATTCCTTCAAAGCAATTTTGAGTGGTTACAATTCCACCAGAATAACCAGGTTTGACATCACTAGAGAATACCTGGATAAGACTAGTATTAACTGAACAATATATGATCCCATATAATTGTTTAAGGGTAACAAATTCATCTTTTAAATAATCATACGCTGATATGTTAATAGTTTGGAAGATTCTAAAAGTAGGAGTATATTTTTTACGGTTGTATGATTCCAAACTCACAGGCGGTTTAGTTCTGAAAACAGGTTTTAGAACAGCAACATCAGTCCTGTCGTCTCTACCAGCTACAGTATAGATTCCACTGTTATGCAAACTTTCGCAATACCAAAGAATCCCTTTTGAAGCAACATGTGCGCATGTTACTACATGACCTTTTTCATTATAGAAAAAACCACTTCCAGCGACTGGCGACGCAATTAGTGGAATAATACTGACAGTGATGTTCAGAGGGTTTAGAGGGTCCACAGGTGTTTGTTGAATATTTTTTTTCGATTTTTCATCAGTGAAATAATACTTTAACAGTGAGCACCCAATTACGCTTGTAGCTATTAATTTAAATCCCAACCAGCTCGAGTTATTCCTCCTTTTGTGGTTTTTTCTTTCATTAACCTTTGGGGTGTGTGAAGTTGTTAAATACTGATGTAAGGGGATTTTTGTTTTTGATATATCATCTTCTCTGTTTTTTTGTTTTAAATAAATAGTATTTAATACCTTTCTTCCAAAAAAAACATGAGAAGAGAATTTCATGAGCTTTTGATATTTAATGCATCTCCCCCCATGGTTGAACAAGTAAACGCTTTGCATAATGGCTGCTCTGTAGATAATTTAGATGGTCTATAGATTTCTGAATTTATAAAAAGTTCAAAATCATACTGTTTCATGACTCAGTGGCTTAGGATCATAAATAACCACAGAAAACCAAATAGCCTGATAGACATGAATTTCCTTCAGTAATAAAGGGTCAAGTAATAAAGGGACGGAATTACTTTAGGGATGTCTCTTCCTATAAAATAATGAGAACGGAGTCACTTTAGAGGGATGACGCAAAAATGATTCCGCCCTCTTTTTCTCTTTTCTAAAAATGATTCCGCCCTCTTTTTCTCTTTTCTATACCCCGCCAGGAATATCAGCATCGAGCGGTATTTATTCAGCGTTGATAATATCCATATCTTCTTCTGTAAAGTAAACCCAGTCTTTGTAAGTCTGCCCTAGAAGTTTCTGGGTCACGAGAGGGTGAACGGATAGCAGAGACAGGTAATCATCCAGATAGGGCTGGAATATATCATTGCTATCACTTTCCTCGCCGGTGCTGTCATTGATGTAGACTGATCCGTGATCTTTAAATGTCGCTCCTGGTGCAAACTTGCGTGGATGCCCGGCCCAATACAGAATGGTACCAGCGGAGTACACGTGGCTATTATGCAGAACTTCGGTTTTCAGGCCTGCATTTCGGAGCAGTATACCAGCATCCATAACACTGGTGGTGTATCTTGAGCCGGGCACAATATCCAGAATAAGGGTGTCTATGTGGGGGAATTTTTCTGTTAACAGATAAAGAGCGTAAGGGGTTCTTGAATTTAGATGGCCTGACAGGGTGGCAGTTTTTTTCTCATTATCGATCTCGATCATTAAGACTGCGATAGAGGCGTTTAGTGCCAGACCTTTGTACTCATAGAATAGTTCACCATATTCGATCTTCTGATCAGACAGGTAGCGCTGCAGGGTTTTCCGCCTTTTGGGATCGGTGCTGCTATTGATGGAACCAGTATTCAGGTGAGTGTCGTTGGATGCTTCTTCGAGGAGTTGTTGTTGAGAGATCTTTCTTATCAATTTTTTTAGTCTGTCGACAATGTTCAGTGTTGCTAGCTCCCTGTATGTCGGAAAGATCATTAGCCCATCGGGGAAAATGACTGCATCAGTGTCGGTCAGATTCAATCTATCGGGACTGTACTGATCTGTAATAAACAGGTGTTCCCGTATCTGATTATTAATGACAATGTCCCTGGTTCTCAGGATTGTATCCTTGATGGAGAAGTTGGCGTTTTGAAAGAAAACGACTCGTTCTTTTTCAATTTTATGAATCTCTCTGGCTCGTTCTTCCAGGTTGACCTGTGCTGGTAGCTCGCCCTTTATAAACGATTTGTAATAACTGTATTCCTGCCCCCTGTAGGGCGTGTGATCCAAATACTGGTTGTGAAATATGGCTGTTAAAACACCAGTGAGGAAGGCAACGGTTGCTAAACCTGTCATAGTTATGTCCCTCGATGATTGTTCTTTGACTTTGAATTGGTGCTTGAAGGGGCACTATTGGCACTGTCGTGTTAGACAAGGAAACTGAGGGAAGTCTCCAAAAATGTCAGGTGGGCTAACAATATTATTAGTGTTGTGAGCAGGGGGCACGAATCAGCGAGTTTGGGCACAGATACAAATACCAAACAAATACAGAACACCCATTGATCACAAATGCAGGACATCCATTGATTGAAATCTATTAATGATGGGTGTTCCGCTTCTTAATAAAGGGGTAAAAGCCGTGGCAAGAAGCTTTAAGTTAGTGCCATTCGACTCCGACCCCTTTTTTCCTTTTTCCGCAAGAATAGTTTGTTAGCTGTTCTTTCCATGTTGTCATGTTATTTTGATACAAGTGAACTATAAAATTTGATGGGGCACTAATATCATTATTCTATCTATACGAGTATAGTTAAATGCTAAGCAAACTGATCTTACCCATCGAAAATTCATTTTACTTTTTCCCTGATCAACTCGGTAAAAAGCCTAGTAGTGATCGAGTTATTGCAAACTGGCCAGTAGCAGGGCAACGCTTTATTTGTAAGGTTGACGACTTTTTTGATGAAGGAGTAGCGCAAGAGGCTGCCAAGAATCAACAACAAATGGCGAGTGTTCCAAACCCTACAGTAGAGGGCTGCGATATAGTTCGTGTGCCATTAATAGGGGATCTAATAGGAGATTTTGTAAGTCCTCGTTTGGTATCTCCAATTGTTCATTTTGATAGCCACTATAAGTTAATAAATAGAGAGCAAATAAAAGATTGCCTGAGTGGAAATGACTCTCCAGAATCTGTTGTAGATCTAATGTTTTCTAGTTTAGAAAAATTGGCATTAATGGGAAACTGGTCTAAGGCGGAAGTGCCGATCACTGCATTTTTTCTAAGATACAAGCTTGCACAAAATAACCCATCTATTACAAACTTACCTTGGCACAGTGATATTAATAGCTTATCTATGACAGCAGTGATTTCGCCTTGCAAACAGGATACAGGTGAGTTGTCTGGTGGTGAGCTCCTTTTTGCCGAGAGAACGAAAGACTTTACAACATATTTATATAATTCGGGTCGTCATAAAACAGTTGTTTCTGAAACAGAAAAACAGTTTGCCTATCCAGGAAATGGTTGTTTGATATTTGAGAATTTATGGTCATTTCACAAAGTTAGTGATATAAAAATGGTTGCAGGGAGCTCATGTGAACGTATATTGTTTTCAATATTCGCTAATCCAAGCCCAAATCAACTTAATACTTTTTTTGAAAGAAATAAAGCTCTCAATTTAGTATGAAAAGATAACGAGCCTGTAAAAATCAAAATGTCATTGCATCATCCATGCTTCGTTTGACTATCGGTAGTTTTAAAAAAGGTAATAAAGAGATCGGAATCATTTTAGAACGACTATACAAAGTGATTTCCCCGACTTTCCTTGTGGCTGGGGCCAACCTTGAAGCGGATAAGATTACTGTAGACACCGAAGGCAATCGCACTCAGTGAAAATACCAGTTCATAGTAACAATTGTTGCAATTTTCTTAATGTCCTTGGTGCCCTTGATGCTCTTGATGCTCTTGATGCTCTTGATGCTCTTGATGCTCTTGATGCTCTTGATGCTCTTGATGCTCTTGATGCTCTTGATGCTCTTGATGCTCTTGATGCTCTTGATGCTATTCTTGATACCCTTAATTCTCTTTCTATTGTTGGTTTCATTTTGTCAGACACCTCTTGCAGTGCCTTTTCAATATCATCTTTCGAAGGCAGGCATTCTGCATCAAAAGTGCGATTGCTTATAAAGCTGTTCCGTATTTCAGCTAGAAAAGGGGGTATCATCAAGCGAGCCGCTTCTTTGGCAGCAGCTTTGCCAATGGGAATACTCCAGTCTTGACGCTTTGCTAAACCTTTTACATCCCAGTTCTGTTCAAGCATCATCTCACGCAACATGTGATCAAAGGCATCTTTGCCATACTCTATAAAATGAACAGCATCTGATAAACGAAGGCTCTCAGGATCATCGGAATCAATGTAATATTTGGGATGCAATTCTTTCGAGTTTGGATGACAGTTACCGGTAATCTTTACCATAATCTCGTTGCATAGAGATAAATAACATTGTTCATTTGTAGAATGAAAACTATTTAGCCAGGTTTGCAGAAAATAATTGACATTCGTTTCATGAAAAAACTCAAATAGCAGAAGGTGAAACAAAATCACTTGCTGTTCGGGGAAAGGCTTCAAATGCTGTATGAGAAGCATGATTGAGTCGTCTATTTTGCGTAATATTTTATTGGTTAGGTTGAAATATTTCTCATCTTTAAAAGGAGACTGGTGCTCTTTGATACAACGGCTCCAGTTGCAATACAAACCGGTAATTTTTTGGGTGTAATGGAAAAATAGATCCAAACTTTTTGCTATATGTTGTCGGTCATGCCATGGCATGCTGTTGCATGTATAGACTTGGCCGTCGTGCAACTGCGCCGGGACTTTTAAAAATCCCTGAATGGCTATTTTTTTTCCAAAAAAACAGAGAAAATCATCAATTTGCAAGGGCTGGAAGGTACAAAGCCTTGGCCACTGAGCCAACTCAACGATTCCCCCGAATCTCGCCGAGTCTTCATCATATTTTGTGCAGAAACCAAGATCTTTATAAGCCTTCAGGAATCTCGGATAGTTACTCTGGAAGTCACTCCAGGGTATGTGCAGGATATCCTCTAGTTTGACGGAGGGGATCTCTTTGAATATTTCTTCTTGACCATAAAGCGTTTCCGAAGAGTGGTTCCGGGCACACCAGCCTTGTACCAGTGCAACACAATAACAGACTTGTTCTGTTGTATTGTGCAGGCACCCACAACTATGGGCATCTTCTATCCAGCTCTTTATATCAGACAGCTGACTGCGTTCTTCGGATGAAAGAGAGGGAGTGTCAATCATTCTCTGTACTACCTCCAGGGCATCGCTTAAAGCTTGATGTGCCCCCGGCATGGCGATTGCGATATTCTCCATGTAAGCCTTCTGCAGGCATTCAGAAGCATGGAAGCCTTCCTCTGTTGCAAAAAAACTCAGGTCTTTTTCCGCGAGTAGTAGCAGCGGTTGCTCGACCTGATCAGCGGGTAGTCTATCCATTTCGACCCTGGGTGATTCCCAGCCCCAGCGGTTATACGAGCCAGCAGGACGCTGTTCTTCATTGTTTAAAGCTATAAGAATTCTTCGGGGTAATTCTTCTCTGGTTGTAGTTGTAGTTGTAGTTGTAGGCGTTGCGGTTCGTTCTCTCAGGCCGGTTTTAGTTTTATCGTGTTTTAGCGGAATACCGTCTGGCTGGATAGAGTGCTGGCAGACCACCCCGGTATTGGCTTTTTCCTCTGGAAATTGATGCTGAGAGAGATTGCTAAGTGCTCCCTCAATGCCGATTGGCTGTAACATGATGAACTTCCCCAGTACTGCAATCTTAATGATAATTTGAGTGTGCGGTGCAGTGAAAGTTCCTTGAGAACAGGCCTTGCCAGGAGGTTTCATAAACATCCTTGTCATCGTGCACGATAACAAGGATGTGAAGTGAGTGCGACGCAGGATGCCAAAGCCGAGAACCTTGTGGGCAGTCACAGTCTAAAAATTAAAGGACTGATAAAGGGGGCGGAGTCTTAGCCATCCCCACGAGATATTCCTCACGGCTACTTTCTCACTGTCACGGCAATAGGGCGGAATTAAAAGGAAAGGCCTGCGAAAAACAGACAATCAAACGAGCAGATTGTGGGGCGACTTGCAGGCATGGTGATTGATATTCCAGCACTGACAGGGTGGTACAGTTCATCCAACAATCTTTGAATATCAACGGTGTTCTGTTGTCTTTATAAAAAAGCGGGCTCTTTATCCCTTAAGAGAAACAACACTATGGCCACACCAGTACCACCGGGTTTTACCAGACAGCGGGAACATTCATCCGATGACTCCACACCCAAACTAGCATTAAGGGGATTTGGCAGAGGTCAGGGAGGGGCTCAGGGAAGGGGTCAAGGCAGAGTTCATGGTCGTGAAAGTGGCCTCGTTCGTGAGAGCGATGCCAGGGGCTATGTATCCCGAACAGCCTCAACAGATGGTGCTTCCCCTCAACTCGACAACCCGCTGCTCAGGAGGGTGGCCAGCACCCCGGAACAGTTTGCTGGTGCAGCTTCGGCGGTAACAGACCTGTATTCTTATGCCTCCCTCGTGCAGGGCTTTGAGCGGGCTGTGGAGAACAACCAGTCCGCACTTGCATTCAAGCTGGCTGCGTGCCTCAGTTTCAAACTGCCCGGTGTCAGGCAGGCGCTATCCAGCTCGGAAAAGAGCAGGCTGCAAAACAGTTTCAGGGTACTGGAAAAATCATTCCAGTCAGACCAGCCACCAGAGCATCGTCGGCTATTAATGGCACTGATAACCAGAATGGCTTGTGCCAACTGCGCCACTGCGGATCAGTTGAACACAAGCAAAAAGACTATCGTAGCTCTCTGTGCCACTGACGTGGAACAAGACATCAACCAGCTGATCAGTGATCTGGAAACACATCTGGAAAAGGGAGATACATTGTCTGCGGCAAAACAGTTCAAAACTCTCACCCAGGACTTTCGGTTCATGCTGAATGACGAGCAGCGTAAGCCTATAGAAATCGCAGTCCAGGCTCTTATACTGCGTTTGTATGACCAGGCCAGAACACTCCCAGACTCAAAACAGGCTCTGGCATACCTGAGCATTCACCTTATGCCCCATATTGATTTTGTGTATCTCGAAAAGCCAAAGTCCTGGAATAGTCGCGACCAGCTCAACCAGATATTGGCCGATTATCTTGATAAACACGATAAACCGAACGGCGCAGATATTTTTTATTTTCAGTCTCTGTTTCGCTTTCTCGGGCGCCATCATCATATTTCCAGGCATTATTCCAAGAACCTTGATAGGAGACTTGCCGCATGCACCCCGCAATCCGCAGATAGCCCACAGGAAATAACCACAGATTCTCTCAATAGAATGTTGACGCAGGGGAACAGTATGGAGACTCTGGAGAGTTGCGTTGAAATCATCAACAAAACCCCTGCCGTGTGGTACGGCAGCAGTGCGGGGGCTCTGAACCATATTTTTAAATGTGCCCTGAAAGCTGAGTTGGTGGGTCTGTGTTTTGACGCCGCGCAGGCGCAAGAACTCACTCTTAAACATTGTCAGCGCTTAAACGCACTGCTTGCCCTGCTACGTAATGCGCACAATACCCATGACAATCAGCAATTATGGGATCAGCCCTGGATTATCGGCAGCCTCAATTGCAACATGCTGTATACCTTGCGTCTTCTGTTCACCATCAGGGTACTGAAACCGTGTTGGGAGGCTATTGCCCAAGGCCCTGATGGCAGCACGACCGCAGACCAGCTTGAACGTATGTTCCAGGATTATGACGAGCTGCTGCCTCTTGCCTATCGTAAACAGTGCATGGGGTTAAAGTCGTCACAGCACGGCAATGCCACGACGCAAGCATCTTCTGAACAAGCACCTGCACAGCTATCTACACAGCCAGCTGCAGGATCATCACCCTCACAGCGGGCAACCGGGTACACAGCGTCTACAACGGCAGAAGCGCTGGAACAGCCTCTTGCCAAAACAGAATGCGGGCCACAACTACGGGGAGAAACAGGTGCAAAAAGTGCCAGTCGATACACACCGCCGCCGTTTTTCAGCACTCCCCCAGACAGGACTCAATACCCTGAAATTAACGAAACACAGCTTAAAGAGCTGCTCGAATCAGTCGAACGTGTGCAGAAATATACAAACTGGATCACGAAGTATCATCTTGATAATCAGGGGCAGGCCCTGGCTTGGATGGAACTGTTGAAAGATTATTACAGCAGGCATCCCAAACCACCAATCAGAACCGATGAGAGAACAGCATTTCGGTTTCTTATATCTGCCGTTGTGGGAGTGCTGGTAGATAATGCCTATGTCCAAATCGAGCGCTGTGGAGAGGACAAGAAGCTGCTCCGAAAAGTCTGTGGCCAAATTGCCGGATATCTGGCAGGCTGTGTCTATCCTTTGCATGATCATATTTATGAAGTCGTAAACTATATAAGATTGCTGCGGATTGTTCGCCGCAATTTTCTATGCCATTTGGAACGAGCCGTCTTTGAAATCTCTCCGAACGATATCGGTACCAATCTCCCGGCCGTCAGACAGGCCTGTGAGGCCGTATACCCCTATTTGCTGTTATTCGATAGTAGTGCTCAGGCGATTATGCGGCTGTATTACACTCAGTGCATTCAAAGCCAGCTTGAGCAAGCGTTGCAGAATATTCATTCAGAGGATGACGAGGTTTTCACCGCAGGTGTCAATCAGTTAATTGATGTCGTTTATAACAAACATAATTTCTTTTCTAAAAAATCTACCCCAAAAGTCTACTTCAAGGTTCTATATGCTGCCAGGTTGTCTTATAGAAGCTTGATTGCACGAATGGAAAAGCAACCTTTCAAATGGATGGATCTTAAGATAAAACTGACCGCCAAATATAATAGGGCTCGCTTCCTGCACTATCCCCTCGGCGAGAAAGAATACTATCCGCCGGATGTATTGACGGACCGCCGTCGGAAAAAGGAATCTGTTTCTGGTGACGGGCTGTATCAGGTGAACGACGATTAATTACAAACCCGTTTAATAACTCCGCCCCGCTCCCTTTTAACGGGTTTCTGGCCTTTGGAGGTAGGTGCCATTTTCTGGTTTTCAGGGTCTTTGGGCAACGGGCTCGTTGCATTACCAGACAAGGTATGTGACTTCCGTTCCAAAATGATTCGATACCTTTTTACCGCTTTTTTTGGACTGGTCTACTTTGTTCCTCTACCCCTGTTTTTGAATAAGCATCAGAGGGACGAGCAGTGAGCCATATCGCATTCTTAAATAAAATCATGAAAATCGCATGTACTGACGTCATGCAATTAAAGGTAATTGGTCGTGTAGTTCAGGGCGCCCTCTTGTTTGTTCTGGTGTGGGCTTCTCTGTGGTGTTCAGTGAGTTCTGCAGGTTCGGTTAACTGGAAAGAGAGACCCTGGTTTACGTATTACCCTCAGGTTGTTCAAAACATAGTTGCTAGTAATCCCGACCCATCCCATTATTTAGAATCCCTGCCTTATAAAGGGTTGATGGATGTATGGCTGCAGGCCTTTCAAAATAACAGACCGGATGACATTGCCCTGTATGGTTTAGGACATGGTTTAACCTGGGGGCAGATAGACCAAATGAGCCAGAAATTGGCCAGCTATCTTCATCTGGCCGAAGCTGAGGGAAAGATTGGAGAAAATAAGAGGGTCGGCGTATTAATGCCCACATCTCCACAGGCTGCTGTTGTGTATCTTGGGATTGCACGGGCTGGATTAATACCGGTTAGCCTGCTGGCGTCAGCTGAACCTCCCCAGGCTCTGGGGCAGAAGCTGGCTGATCAGCTGGATATTGCCCGTCCTGGTTGCCTGGTTGGCATGAGTACACACAGCACAGCTGTAAAGGTTGCCCTGGAACAACTTCGGAAATCTGGTAAGGAAGATGCTGCCAACATTCACATGGTTTTTAGTGGATTGTTTGATACAGAGGTGAATGCAACTGCATCGCATAAGTTTGCGGCAGGTTTGGCGTATTTGTCGAAAGCAACACAGGGTATGCCGGCTGAATCGGTTACTCTTGATTCAATTCTGGAGAAGGACGCTAAGAAGGTTATTATTCATCGAGCAGCGCTTGATGACGTTGGGTTAATGCAATTTACCAGTGGTACAACCGGGTTGCCCAAGGCCATGGAGCTGACCAACAGAAATCTTGTCAGCATGGTTATGGAAGTTGAAACTATTGTTAAAGAGCATATGAAAGGCATAGATAATCCCATTATGTTTCAACCGGCACCAATGACCCATGCCATGGGGTTGATGTTTACTATGGGATTGTTTCCAATACTTGGAGGGCGGGCCAATCTGATTTCCAAGCCTTCTGACAAAACAGACATGATGGATGCTTTTGCAATGGGTGCACCAGATATTATATTGGGAACACCCAAGATGCTGCGTGGTCTGATAGAAAAAAACTACTCCGGAATAAAAAAGATGATGGGTGAGAAAAAACCACGTCTGGTTTTTTCCGGTGCATCCTCCATAGATAACGGAACCCGGGGTCTGGTAAAAGATATTTTTGGCGTTGGTATAGCGGAAGGTTATGGCATGTCGGAAACCAGTGTGTGGCATGCGACAGGGATAGGTATTAATGGAGCGGGGATGATTCCTTTACCCTGGCAGGATCAGTTGATTCTTGATGAAGACAGGATAAAAGGCTTGGCATCCCTTCAGGGGCTGGACCTGGAAACCTATCAGGCTGAACCGAGATTCTATAAGGACAGTCGCGGTGAAAGTGTTACCAGGGGTATTCTTTTGGTTTCCGCTCCTAATGTTGTGGATGGATATTATATTCCTCCCGAAGCATCCATAGAAGAGAAAGAACGCATCCAGGCGGAGAATGAGCAAACATTCATCACTGATACTTCCGGACGAAAGTGGATAAATACTGGGGATGTTGCTGAAGTGGGCAGTGCACACAGGATGCTTATTTATGGACGGGCAAAAGATATTGCGGTTGTGAGTGGCCGTAACGTCAGTCTGGAAAGGGTACAAAACGCATTTATCAGGACAGGTAAAGTCAAGAGAATAGCTGTGTACAGTGTGCCAAAAAGCCCGCAGTTGCAAGATGGAGAAGAACATGTAGTTGCGCTTATCAGGCTTAAGAAAAAGTTTAGAAATACCACAACAACTGTTCGAGGCCTCATTAATGAGGCACAAAACGCTGATGGCCTTTCGCAATATGAATTGCCACTGGCGTCAATGACTCGATTTATCGATAAGAAAATACGATTCCCTGAAACTGGACTGGGAAAACTGCAAAGAGGGCGGTTGAAGAAACAGGCGGTGGAAATTATGCGAAATATTTCACCTGATGAAGATCTGGAATTTGACGATGCTCAGTATAGTAAGTTGTTATTACGGCATGTGGTTGATTTACAAAAGTGAAGTGATGCGGCAGATAAAAGTCTACTTTAGTTAGTGCTCACTTGATAATAAAGGGGCGGAGTCATTTTAGGAGAGCTTCACCAGCGGTGACTTTCAAGGAAAATGACTCCGGCTCCTTTTTGCCTTTTTGCCTTTTTGCCTTTTTGATGAGACAAAGTCTAAAAGATGGAAAGGATTATACGACCTAAAGTAACTATACCAGTGAAAAACGTCTATATAGATAGGGCTGGAAGGGTCTGTCCAATCGGGATAAGTAAGGTTGCATTCAATGTCTAACTGAATGGTTCACGCTTTTCAGACAGCTCAATGAGCATAAACAGACCCAGAAAAAGACCTTTCTCTTTCTGCAGACAGGTGTTTTTCACATGAAAAAAATTTGTACTTTATTGGGTATCACCTCAATGGCCATCAGCAGTGTAACGACTGCTATGCCAGGCGTTGAAAGTGCTGATCACTGGCAACTGAATGAAATGTTCGAGGAAGGGGTCGCCCCCAGGGGTTATATCAACCTGAGTCACTGTTACCCTGACAATCTGCCTCCCTTCATAGAGCCCGGCATACCATCTCAACTGCAGCGCATGTCAATCAGTCTCGCCGACAGTCACTTCATGAGAGAGCAGATACCCGGCGAGGAAGATAAATTTTATTTCGGTTTCACTGCAGGAGTATCGCATAGAACCCACACTGGAAAAACAGATGTCGGCCTTCTGACCAGAGGTTTCACAGTCAATCCTGGAGGCCATTATACCTACCATGCAACCGTTAGCTTCGAGGGGAACACACACGAGATAAGTATGACTTGTGAGCCCGAGGCCCTTAATTTAAGGTTCTGATATCCAATACTTCGAGAGTGTAGAT
This sequence comes from Sansalvadorimonas sp., assembly GCA_965221135.1. Classification (GTDB taxonomy): domain Bacteria; phylum Pseudomonadota; class Gammaproteobacteria; order Pseudomonadales; family Endozoicomonadaceae; genus Sansalvadorimonas. The sequence continues at coordinate 73,653 of CBDCRZ010000087.1, read as the reverse complement.
AGAACTGTGCCTTTGCCTATCTTGGAACCTGTAACGGTTGCGATAAAGGGGGGGAGTCATTTTAGAACGACTATACCAAAATGACCCCGCCCCCTTTCCGTAAAATATATCGCCCTTCTTCTTTATGCGACATGCGAGCTATACCTACCTGTTAGTATTTCTAACAAAATTGAAAATTCTATCTGATATTGGTTGTCCAATTTCAATACAGCGCACCCTCTTTAATAAAATTAAACAAGGAAGTCAGGGTTTATGAAGCCATTACAGATTCAGTCAAACTCAGGATCCTATAGGTCAAGCACTCCAGATCCAACAAATGAAGTAATATGCGCACGTAATTTGAAGAAACAGTATTTAATGAGCTGTTTTCGGGAAGGGCGTTTAGGGTTTCGATATATTACCGGTTGGCTAGAGTCCTCCTACCTGAACAGAGTAAGCAGAAATCCCAGGCCAGTGAGCTTAGCGGCTGAAAGTATTCCCGCAAGACTCTTTACTGATAAATTAAGAACTATAGCCATTGTTGACCCCTCTCTCCTTTGCGCTTATAAAATAAATGCTGGTACTTACTTATTAGCGACAAGGCTCGACATTCATCCAGCTGAAAGGTCTTACAAATGTTTTCCGCATACTGATGCGCTACTGGAGAAAATGCAAGAACAGAAAGAAAGATTATGGTGGGAGATTTATCGACCCACAACATCCGGTCATTTAAGAAAAGATGGTTCCTATTCCGTACCAAAGTTCAAACGTACTTATACAGATTTTTATAAGTTCACACGCGCTAATTCAGAAGTGCTTATGGAAGAGTACGAAAGAGCGCAGATTGTAGGCTATGTTGTCAACAAAGAAAGTGGCGAGTTCACCCTGTCGGAAATTATTTTTGACAAACGAAAACTTGAAAAACGTATTAAGACTGAGCTGCCATTTTTAATTTATTCACAGTCTGAAGGCACTGTGGAGATTTACTTTGAAGAAGAGCTGCTGAGTTCAGCCTGTCAGGGTTGTCTAGAGCAATTTCGGAGCATTGAATATCAAGCTCTTGAATGTGCTTATCTTCTCAATATCTCACCTCAGGATTTGTCTTATCGCTTAAGAACTTTCTTCCCCTTTTCTCAGGGTGTGAATGTACTTTTTCAATTAAGTCAGCAACACACTGCGCATGAGGGGAAAAGACAAACCCAACTGGCCACACTGCTGGATATAATAACGAAACCGGAAAACTATGATGCTGAGAAATTCAAAGAGCTATGGAAACAAAACTTCCCAATGGGAAAACCATTACTCTACGAAAATGTTTACAAAGATATCCTGACTATTTTTTTGGAGACAGAAGAAAAACGCATTGATTCACCGGAACACATTCAAGATCCTGTCCAAGAGGAAATGAATAATAAAGCAGCGCTTTTATTTAATGAAATCTGCCGCTGCATCCCAAGGGACAATATCCGGTTATGCAATGATGTTTATTTCGCAACTTATCTCCCTCACCTTTTTGAGAACTTCGCTGCTGCAAATCTTCTTAATCATGTTATGCACAAAAAACATCTAAATGTTCCTTTTTATCATTTCCCCTCAAACAATCCGATAACAACAGCTGTTCATGGAATGTTTTTTGAGAGTGTAGCTGATTCGTTCGCTCAGAGTTATCTCAATGGACTTTTGTTTATTCCTTTTAAATCAGCAGTGTCTTTCCCCGATAATTATCATCAATATCTACTGATGTTATTTTACTATGGGGCCGACCCTACCTCCCACTGGGAAAGGTTGTTGGAATCTGTATCAAAGTGTGCAAAAAAACATCCCTCTGATTACAGAGGCATGTGTGGAGAACATACGCCACAGGAGTATGTCGACAGTATAAAAACACTGTGGCATGAACGCGAGACCCACCCCTATACCATTGCATGGCCCGAAAAGTTCAAGCGAGCCCAAGAGCACTTTAAACGTTTAGCAGACAATCTGAAACCTTATCCAGACAGTGAAAAATACGACATCGTGGCTGATAAGAGTAGAGACAATGTACTGACTGTTCTGCGCAATGCATTGAGTGAACCACCTGTACTAACAGGTTCTATCGGAGACAATGAAGCGACTGTCCAACAGATCCTTCGGCACTACTACCGGCGCCCAGGGCCTGAACGGCTGGAGAGAGCTCTTTACACCGAACCTGGTCTTCCTGTCTGGAAACCCATCCATAGCTGTAGCCATGTATTGCGTGTCCGGAACAATGTGCGCTGGTACATGGAATATCTTGAATTGGAAAAACTGGCCACCTTCACTGATGAAGAACAAGAACTGCTGGGGCTGGCAGCCATTTACCAGGATGCGGCGGCCGAAGATGTTGATAAATCGCTGGAAGAAAAACGTTCTGCAGAATACTTTTGTCGGGATATGAGTAAGCATTTCAGCCCCGAACTGGTGCGGCTTATCGCTCAGGCTCTTGAGCAGAAAGAGGATGACATTTCACGAAAGCAGTCGAAGATAACCGATGAAAGAGTGCGTTTATACCTGAGGGTGCTGCGCTTTGGGGATCGTATGGATGCGGTTCGCTTTGTGCAGGCAGGCCCTTCATTCCCTGAATGGTTTACGGCTGCTAAAGGTGGTCAATTTAATCCCGCTTTACTGGACCTTCCGTCGTCATTAGTCAGCAGTTTTGTGAAGGAACCGGAGCTAAAACCAGTGTGCCAGCAGCGTTTGGAGGCAGCAATGCATGGTGCTGTCAACCTGGCCACTGTCACCGGCCCCACCCCGATAGATGACCAGCGTAAACCTGCTCCCTATGTTCAGCAATACAGGCTGCAGCCTGAGGCGAATAGAGTCAAAACAGCCTTTGAGCGGACACCCCATGCTGTCTCCAGCATGGATAGATTTGTGGATGACAATGTTCGCCGGAAACTCGCACAGATGGGCGGCATAGCAACCTGTGATGATGAGGAACATTCTATATGCTGTGCCGATACCAGCACCGGCATCACCAAAGGCATTCATAATAGCTGGCACGACCTTGCTCAGGTTCACTTACCCGACGGCATGACATTGCTGGAGAAGATGCAGTGCAGTCATGATGTTCAATGTCTGAAGGATACCCTTCGCCAAAACCTGGCGTCAGAGGCTGCCCGTTTAAAACAAGCTGGAATCATCATGAGCCTGGGAACACTGACCCAGGAGACTCTTAAATCCCCTGCTGCACAACATGTGCTTAGTGGAAGAGGGTATGACGTTATCAGCCAAAAGAGAAAGCGCGGTTTTAATGAGGCGGGGGAGCAGCTCTGGGTAAATATGTTCAGGCCATGTAAACAAAAAAAATCGGATTAAAAAGATAAAGAGATATAGGGGCCGGAGTCATTTTAGAACGAGCATACTAAAATGACTCCGTAATAAAGTAATCAAGGACACCCATTGATTAGAAACTACGGATATAGAGAGCGATAGCCTGTGTGATCAGTCCTCGAACATCCTTCAGGGTTTTGATAGTCCTTCGGCCCATTTCATTTTGAAGAGGACTTGGTCTGGTCAAATGGCACGCTATACTCCCTGCCCGCCAGGCTAGCCGGCCACTTGTTTTAAACCCAGGGTGTGCGTTTCTCCATGACCGGATTTATAAGATTTCTAATGTGCGGCCTTATGGTTTTGCCGTTGTTCTTAACGACCTCCGCCAGAGCCGGACGTACGCAACCCGGTATGGTTCTGACTCCTGCATCGATAAACGACGATGCCTGCCATTCTGGTGTCAGACGTGTTGAGTCTTCTGAGGCTAAGGGAGTTCCGGGGACAGGTGCTCTTAACCCGTTCATTTCATTGGAGCCTCAAGGTGAGCAGGCAGGAACTCTTGAACCAGAAGTTGGGGAGCCAGAAGTTCAGGTGCAAAGCTCCCCGAGAGTGCATATTGACAGTCATCGTCCCCTGAACAAACAACTAATCGAAGCCATAAAACAACACGACTATCCAAAGACTGTGGCTCTTCTTGATAAAGGTGCAGACCCCAACGGTTATTATTTCAGCTCAAGCCCGCTAGGGCTGGCGGTAAGACAAAAACCCACATCTGACGCTGCAAAGATCGTACTCGCCTTGCTTGATAAGGGTGGATACTGCCTGACTTATGCCTGTCAGTGGGTCAAGATGAGCAAAGAGAATGTACTGTCTGTTTTGTTCTCAAGGTTGTGGGATGGAAGGGACGATGTGCGGTTAGCGGCTCTGGACAATCTTGCGAAACAAAATATTGATATCAATACCATCAGTTTGGAGGGAAAACCTTTTTTACATCATTTAGTCAGTCGGCCCGATAATGAACATGCTTTCTCAGCGGAAGCTATAGCCCTTTTGCTCGACAGGGGAATGGATGTTGATGTTCCGTTGAGCGCCAAGTGTAAGAAGACTCCCCTGCTCAAGCTTCTGGAAGTTGTGAGAAATATTTTTCAAAGGGATAGAGCTGAACCGGTAGTTGATACGCTGATCAATCATGGAGCATGCATTTATTCTGAATCCAGCTGGTATTCACCAGTGGGTCTACTGTTACAGGGAAAGTGGGATGGCTTATGGATAAGGGAACACGCTTTTGATGCCATGCGCAGGAAGGGGGTGGATATACACGGTATTTGTACAAAGGAAGAATCCCTGCTGATGCATGCGGTCACAGATAAACGCGTAACGGAGGATGGTCTCAGTGATGTCGTTTCTTACTGTAATAGTGTTCCGCTGACCTCTGAGAATCCGGTTTCCCCCCTGTTAAAATTGCTGGAAACCGTGAAGACCTTCGGTCAACAGATGAAAGCTGAAAGGGTGATCAGAAAGCTGATCAAGGATGGAGCGTGCCTTCATTATGAATCCAGCTGGCATTCACCTTTGGGCTTGCTGTTATGGGAGAAGTGGGATGGTTCTCTTGCAAGGAAAGACGCTATTGAGGCCATAGCTAAAGAAGGGAATATAAACTTTGTTAGCGTTGGTAAAAACTCTCTGCTGATGCATGCTGTCAAAGACAAGGAGGTGTCAGTTGTGGCGTTTAGTGAATTAATTTCTGCTGGGCTCTATCCTTTTTTTATCCGTGGTGAAAGACCAGATCTCGAACATAATTCTGGCAATACTCCGGTCAAAAAAGTTATTTGTGGAATGTATTCCGATCCCCGGCGAGGGCGATTTCTTCAATTCCTTTGCATGAGGGAAATATTTCAGAACCTCAATTCCAGAGATGATTTATCTTCTCTGGAAATCAGAAAAAATATGCGTTTTATTATTTTGAGGGATTTTTAATGCCAATCTGAGAATGAAATATAGGACACCTGAAATATAGGACACCCATTGATTATCCAACAAAAGAATGGGTGTCCTGAAAACTGATAAATAGTTAGTGGTTCTTACAAAATGGTTCTAAATACGGGTTCAATAGAAATTAAATTCCCTTTATGAGGTCTGACGCTCACTCGAACACTTCTAAGAGCTAACCGTTTTATGGTTCCAACAACAGCACAAGCCGCCGGAATATTAAAACCTCATCAAACGCCCGGCGCCCCCACTCAGGCAGCAGCACAACCAGGCTCTGGCCAACAGCCGCCAGAAATGAAACCAGGGGCTCGTGCGGTTGATGGGCAGAACCTGATTGTCATCGGTGGTTATCACGATAGAAATCATAGGGTCAGCTTTGTACAGCCTCGTAGCGCTACGATGCTTTGCATCGAATGTTATCACATAGCGAAGGAACCTTTCGAAATACAGTGCCCCAAAAAACATCTTCTGTGTCGTGATTGTATAGAGCACTACCGTTCACGCTCTGGTTTCAAGCGGGGTGACGGGAAAACCAACTATGACCTCCCCTGCGAAAGCTGTGAAATCAGTGAAAGAAAAAAAGGGGTCAGCCATGAACAGCGGGATGCGGCCTTCTACCGGCCCTCCTACAAGACCTGTTTTTCTGAAAGTTTTTCGTCCCGTATTGGCAGGTTGGAAGTACGCTGTAAGCAAAGTCTATATGGGTGTCACTGGACTGGAACCTACGGCCAGCTGCCTGAACATTTGAAGGATTGCGGTTACCTTGTTGTGAAGTGCGTAGACTGTAAAGAACTTTTTATAAAATGTTTTGAAGAGCGTCACTATCAAGGGCATCCCAGGCCTCTGCAATGTATTCTCTGCGATAGGAAAACCGACACTGCACAGCTGCAACGACATCTGGTATTTGATTGCGAGGCCCGAACAGGATTATCTGCGGCCCCCGGTGGTGAAGTACCTTCTGACATGGCCTTTATGGAATATCTGCTGCATATGCTGAAAGAGAGTTCATTAAGTCATGATGGCAGGGAAGGTTGTTTACCAATTCTGCCTGTTGATACGACTCCTCTGCTTCTCTGTAAAGCATGTAAGGATCCCGTGTTCCAACCAGAAGGAATGACAGAAGCCATAAAGGGTGATTCGAAAACCCACAAAAGCGCAAGGGTTCTTCAGAAAGCTTCTCACTTACTATGCCCACCCTGTTTTTCCGAAAAGGAGGGCAGGCGTTTCATTCCAGAATCTATCAATGATCTTGCTCAGTACTCCGGTCAGGTGATGGCAATCCTCCATGGTGCTCAAGCACGAATACGGAAACCAGATGACTTAATAACAGATGCTGGAAAAGAGGGTGCAACCCATGTGCTCAGAGATCGAAATGTCCTGTATTTTTACAGTCATCGCGGTGTGAAAATAGACCCACCCTCTGCTCACTTTCATTTTCAGAATTACTCACTTACTGTCCAGTACGCTTCCAAAATCACTGCGCCCAGTCGTCATAATAGAAGCGGTAAATCAGTTGAATTGCTTGCTATGTACCACCCCCCATTGGATTTGGCTATCAAGGGTTCCCGATGGCGCCAGCACTGCAATTATGCACTGTTGGGAGAGAGCCGCCTCCTGAAAAATGGGGAGATCGAGAACAGGTTCTCGTCTCATGTACGCACTATTATAAGGACCCCAACGTATGCAACAGCGACTCTTGAGCACATCGAAGAAAGGTACAGCCCTTTTTCAATGTTTCTTCCAACAAGTGGTGCTGGAGAATTAACCATAGAAAGGGATAAACAAGGTCATCAAAGTTATCTATGGCAATTACATCATGCGCAGCAGTATTTAATGGATGAATGGAAACTACCCCCAGAGTCTGTAGTTGCCTATAGTGAAGCTTTCCATTTAGAGGACAGAGGTGATATTCGTATAGGGCTCCTATCCGGTGTGGGCGCTAAGTCTAGTGATTGGCTAAGCCTGAGTATAGAGTCAGGTGATGAGGATTATGAGCGGTACACTTTTCTGATGGAAATAATATATGCCACCGACAAGTGGTACAGCTCTCTGTGTTATCAAGGAGATAAAAACTCCGAATATTTGAAATATATGTCGATCTATACACCGGCATTAAGAGACAGCATGAGAGTTCACCCGGGGCAGACGCTATCGGTAAGGCTAAATCCGATAAAAGGGGAGCTTGTTTCAAAAGGAAAAGGGTTTCAGTTTACGCTTCATAATGTGAAAAAATTTCTGCCACAGGCTCCCTTTTATAACAACATACACAGTAGTTTTGAATGGTCTTCAAATCTAATAACAGTTGATAATATGTCATGCTACATCACAGCTCGTTTTCATCTTGTACAAGGAAAAATTATGTTCCTGCTGAATATGGATGATCAAACCAATGATGTAGAGAAGGCTCTTAAATTTGACAACCTGCAGGTCAACTTGAGCCCCGTTGAAACGCAGAAACGATCTTTCTCGATTCGTAAAAGGCAGAAAGAATTAACATTCCATGAGCATACTGCTGAGATTAAAACGGCTCAATCAATGTACCTGTACCTTCTATGCACAATCTATTTCTGGGAAGGGGGAAATTTCAGAGAGTCCATCGATGGACTTCGCTTAAATGTAACCTGGAGCGGAGCGAAAAGTATCTCCCTCTTAAAAGGCACAACCGTGGCAGACTTTACCAGTGAACTGGTCGCCCGTGACACCACCCAGGAAGAGGGTGTTATGGAGAGGGAGCTTTCAGATGCCCAGATTCCAGCAGGCGCTTTATTGCGGGGAACAGCCACTGACGAAACCAGCTTGAGTCATCAACAAAAAGAAGCCTGCCCCGTTGAGCAAAAGGAGAATCAAGAAGAGTCGTCAGATGAGGAGCCGATAAAGGGGCCGCCAGAGGAGGAAACAACCATCTAATAGAGCTCTGTTAAGAAGTTTTTGAGAAGAGGTGTAAAGGACACCCATTGATTAGAATCTACAAGTAATGGGTGTCCTTTCCCCTTGCTGCTTTCCCCTTGCTGCTTTCCCCTTGCTGCTTTCCCCTTGCTGGATGGCATGGCTTTAAAGGTATTGTTAATTATTAAGGAAAACAACATTGTTTGATTATCAGGAATTTTAGTGGTTCTTACGTGTCTCACGTTATTACTTACATCTTTGAGACATGGTTACTATGCAACCCCAATTGTTTAAATATCTACTGCTAACTGTGTTGCTATATACACTTTCCCTTAATGGGTGGAGTAGTGATAATGAACAGAAAAGATCTGGCTGTTATGTTTCATTTAATAAGCGTTATTCAAATGAGGTCTGGGCTAGTTTCAACACTAAGGATCCGCGGGAGTTTTATGCGTATATGGAAAGCTTGCCAGAGCAGCCAATTAATCTTGGGATGAAACAGGAGTTTTTGTCATATATGACGAAAATAGTTCCGTATCTTAATATGGATGTTTTTGGATATGTTGCAAATAACTATTATGACTGGAATATGCCAGATAAGTTTAAGAAAGAGAATATATCCCAGCGTATCAATTCTCCCGTAAGCTATCTGCGGTCACTAATAAAAATTGGTCATGCATTACGTAAGGTGGTTTTTGAACATTACGCAGTTGATTTAGCCGAGCTTACACAGCTGCCAGGCTATATTGAAAAGGAGAAAAGCACTTACCTTCCATTTATTCGATCTTTTCCTCGTGTTAGGCATCCCTTTGATCATAAGGAAATTATGAGTTTAGCTGGTGAGCTTATTCATATTATCTCTTCTCTCTATCTGAGAAAGTCAGGATTTACTGATCCGGTCGTCTTTGTTGGTTTTATTGAAAAGGCTGTGGCTAACAAACATGTAAGAGAGTCTCTCTATGTGGATGACCCCGTGTTTTCCGGAAACCTCAGTCACGGTAAGTTCTCTCATATATTAATGGCGGCGATGCTGATTGAACACTATCCAGATTTAACCAATACCTGGTTTGGTGATGTAGCCGATGAGGGGTACTGGAATAGACTGGTCGATAACAATACCCTGTCATATGATAGCCAAGATGCTCAGTTACTTATCGGTTGTGAGACCGAAGATCGTGAAAGTATTGTTTTTGAAAGAGCCTGGAGGGCAGAGTCATGGCCTTCTGGTCACAATCCTGTTGTTATCAATCAATTGCTTTCCAATAATTACTATTCTTCGATGCTGGCCGGGGCTTCTGATAATCCGGTAGCAGAATCATTTTTTATAACGGCTATTAATAGTGGTGCTAGCGATAGTGAGGAACACATAACCCTGGAAGAGGGAGGGAAGTCTCTGAAAGCACTCGAAAATTTTATTAATATTGAATTCGAAGGGGATATTAAGACGATTTACAATATACGAGAGTGGATACCGAAAAGTAGTTTCCAGGAAAACCTTCAGGCATGTAATGAACATGGTATTTCAGTGCAGCAGCTTAATGAAATGAGAAAAGGAAAGAATACAGCAGGATCAGGATCCCTTCTTGAGGGCTGCCTTGGTGCTAATGCTTATTATAAGTTGTTTTATGGCGATAAGAATTTTAATGAGTTTTATCAGGAATTTTTAGAAGAAACCATCTGGTTGCAACCTCTCTTGGTCACATTTTATATGTCAGCATCCAGACCGCTTAATTTATTGAGAGGGTCGTGGTTGAAGAAAAATGCTATTAAAAATTTCTCCAAAGATCCGTTTTCTCATATTTATCAACTTCCCTCACTCTCCTACCCAGATCAGTGCTCACCAATTGGCGAGCGCTTTGATGAAACTGGTCTGTGTGTTTTAAGAGATAATGAAAAATAAGGTGGTTGGTTTTCAAGAAAGGCTTTTCAGGTAGTTATCCAAAGCTCGGCTTCCTTATCATATTGAGTTTATTTCCTATTTTGAGAGTCTGGGACACCTATTGATTTGACACTTTCGTGCACTGCTCTACTTTTCACCTTCCTCGTAAAACCTTAGCAGGTAAATATTATGACCAGTGCCCGCAGTACTCTGATCGACCCTGATACGACACCGTACTACCATTGTATGGCCCGCTGTGTTCGTCACGCATTTCTCTATGGTGTAGATCATTTCACCGGTAACAGCTATGAACACTGTAAGCCCTGGGTGGTTGAGCGTCTGAAAGAACTGTCGTCTATCTTCTCGATTGAAGTCTGTGCTTATGCAGTGATGGCGAATCATTACCATGCTGTGCTGCATATTGATTTAGAAACGGTCAAGTAAACTTGGGCTAGCTCTTGGTGTCATGCTTCCAGATAACACCGAAGAATTTCTTAAAGCACATTAGAGTCTGCCTTTAATCATAAAGCCCTGGATGATACCTGGATGATAATAGTCTGATGAAAGCACTTCATGATATTGGATTTAAAGAGGATGCTTTACGTCTGGCACAAGAATGCAGGGCGCACCAACCTTCTGCATCCACAGGCCGATTGAAATAACAATGCTCAAAAGAATCATGCCCAAAAGAACCATGCCTAAAAGAACCCTGGGCACGCCTGAGAGTAGAGCGACTATTTCGCCACCATATAGTTAGAATTCCCTGGAGATAGGCTGATTTGAATTGTGATGAGCATAAGGTTGGGAGTTAAAGAGCCGGTTTAATCAATGGCTGTCCCCATTTAACCCGTTTAACTCACCCTCAACACAGAAATCGCAAACCGATAACAACTCAACGCACACTCTCCACAGCCGGTGCATTTGTCGGTATCAATTTTCGCCACTCCCTTCGCATGATTTAAAGACTGAGGCGGTGTAATCGCACCCTCTTCACAGGCTTCAGCGCACATCTGGCAGGGGTAGCCGTAGCCTGCCGAGCAGTTGTTGTTTAATACAGCGACTGCCTGCTGTTTGCGGCCATCTTCTAATGAAAGCGCACCACTGGGGCAGGCTTCTGCACATTTTCCGCAGAAGTCACAGCTGCCGGAATCCAGTATTAATACCGGCAGCGCGTTGAGGATGGGGTCTGTTTCTTCCGACTGTCGCAGTACCTTTTGGGGGCAGGCGTCCACGCACTGGTTGCACCGGTCGCATACACTCAGAAAGTGTTTGTTGTCGCGGCTCCAGGGTGGGCGAGGGTGGCAGGTTTCCGGCAGCTTCACTTCGGGTTCCAAAGTGAAGCGTTTGAAGAAGTTGCGCCGCGAGGGTGAAGAGACAGTCTCAGCCATTATCCTGTGCCTTTAACGATACAGCTTTACAATCTTGAATTGCGCACCGGTCAGTTCTGCAAAGCTGTTAAGTGTCGTTTGACACAGCTTGCTGCCGCTCTTGTAAAACCCGGATCTGGCATTCTCTTCCATGATGGCCAAGAAGCGGGGAGCCCAGGTGAGAAGGTGATTTTCAAGGAAGGCTTTGCAGGCAGTTATCCACAGCTCAGTTTCGTTCTTTCCTTCTGTATTCTCTGCAACCTGTAATGCCTGTTCGGTCAGGTGAGCCAGAAACGCGAACATCAGGCCGATATGATCTTCAGGTTCGTTCTCTCCGGTATCAATCTCAATGCCATATTCACGGTAGAAGTCTTTTACATGCAGAGTCGGCTGGCCGCAGTTGATCTGATCTTCTGTGAGATAGACAGAACTCCATGGGGCAGCCAGCAGACGATCAGGGCCAATAAACAGGTCGGCGTAATCCCGTGAGATTACACTTTCATCTTCTGAAAGCCCGGCCTTTAAACTGTTCAGTGCCAGTTGGCCTTCTTCATTAAGAGGAATTGGCCAGTGACCCAGAAGCGACTCTTCATCACTACCCTTAAGTGCAGTCACAAACTGAGCGTCGGGCGCCTGATGAAAGAAACGATAAAAAAACTGGCTGGCAATATGAAGGCCGGCCAGTTGCTGGAGCTGCTGCTCTGACATTGTGATACATCCTTAAAACAACTGCAGCCAGCCTGATTGCTCTTGGTCAAGCGTCCCGACTGGCTGCATGAAGCAATTACAGGCCTGCGCCCGCGCTGATATAAATGTCGTAGAAGAAGATACGACCCAGTAGCTCAGCACCTGTAACCAGCAGGAAGCTAACAACAGCAACACCTGTTGCCTGATGGTTTCCGCAGGTTGCTGATACAGCAGCGCAGATAACACCCAGCATCATAAGAGCAACACGAGTCATCAGCAGTGTGGAGTGGTAATCCATCATCGCCAGCGGGTTGATTTGCAGGTTCAGTTGTCCGAGGAATAACAGGAAGCCGACAAAACAGGTCACAGCCAATACCAGCATAATCAAGGCGAAAGTCGCCAGACCACGGTCTGCCATTTTCTGGAAGTGCCCGCCTTCAGCAGACTGCCAGCGAAGCAGAGCGATGGTGCCCACAGGGCCAATGACACCAGCGGTCATCAGGAACTGGAACAGAGTCCAGTCGCTGTCCCAGGTCGGAACCGTAGGCAGTGTATAGACCTTTGCAATGGCGTAAACCAGTACAATGCCAAGCACCATAGTGACAGGCAGCAGCAGTTTGCGCAGAGCCGGAGCTATATTGAACATGCCCATTGCCGTGTAGAGAGCGGCCGCACCACCAAACAGGCTGATGGCCACAATCTCAAGACTCAATGGTGAACCCTGAGCAAGGCCGAACATCACATTGAAGGCCCGGCTGGGTGTGCCGAGGTGGGTAATAGACGCCGCAGCACCAATACCAAACATCACCATTGTGGCGATAAAGGCTTTGGTCATAGCCTTCTGGCTGATTGTGACGCACAGAATGTTCACCATGCCCAGACAGAAGAAGATACCTACGGCACCCTGTACCAGAACGGTTAACAGTACGAGAGGTAATTCGTGCATCTTTTTACACCTCCGTTGGATTTAAAATAGCGCCTGATGTGTCACCACTGGGGCGACTGTTTCGGCAGGTGCCGATAATCAAAGACGGGTTAGTGAGTGAAGGGGCTGGCAGCGGTGCGATGTCGGCGCGGGTACCATACTTGGCACGCAGCTCGCCGACAGGGCCGAACTCCAACGCACGTAACGGGCAGGATTCCACACAGACTGGGCCAAGGCCCTGCTCTAAACGGTCATAGCAACCGTCGCACTTGGTCATGTGCTTCTTCTCTTCGTCGTACTGTGGGGCACCGTAAGGGCACGCCATTTCACAGTAACGGCAACCCACGCAGATGTTTTCATCCACCAGGACCAGGCCATCCTTCTCACGTTTATGCATGGCGCCGGTCGGACAGGCCTTGGTGCAGGCAGGCTGTGCACAGTGGTTGCAGCTCATGGACATGTAATAGGTGAACACGTCCTGGGCGAAGGTGCCGTCTTCGTTTTCCATCCAGTTACCACCGCCGTATTCATACACACGACGCCAGTTAACGCCCACAGGTAGCTGGTTATCGTCTTTGCACGACAACTGGCAGGTTTTGCAGCCGGTACACTTGCTGGTATCGACATAAAAGCCGTATTGAGTCATTTCAAACTATTCCTTAAACCGATACTTAAGCCTTGGCGATCTCAACCAGGTTGGTGTGTTGAGGGTTACCCTTGGACAGCGGCGTATTACGGTGAGTGGTCAGCGTATTGATGCAGCCACCCTGATCCACACCCTTGCGGTCCGGGGTGTACCAGGCACCTTGTCCCAGTGCCATTACGCCAGGAATAATCCGGGGAGTGACCTTGGCCAGTACGCGGGTTTCGCCACGGTCGTTCCAGATGCGCACCGGGTCACCGTTCTTGATGCCGCGTTGTTCAGCATCACGAGGGTTAATCCAGACACCATCCATCACTGCCTCACGCAGTTCAGGAATATTGTGATAGGTGGAGTGGACACGTCCCTTGGTATGGAAGCCGATCAGCTGCAGAGGGAACGTCTTGGCCAGTGGGTCGAGGTGACTTTCCCAGGTGGTGACATACTGTGGCAGTGGGGTAATCACATCACCTTTTGGCAGTGGCCAGTCTTTGACGATCTGTTCCAGTTTGGTGGAGTAGATTTCGATTTTGCCGGAAGGTGTACCGAGAGCATTGCCAACAGGGTCTTTGCGGAAACCTTCCAGAGCAATGCGTCCTTCTTTAGGCGCCTCTATCTTGTATGGGCCGTTCTTGCGCAGGTCTTCAAGGCTTGGCAGTTTGGGGTCTTTGATGCGGGCACCTGCGTACAGGTATTCCACCCACTCTTCGTGAGTACGGCCTTCTGTGTACTCTTCACGTTTGCCAAATCGTTCCGCCAGTGATGAGCAGAAGTTGTAAGCGCTGCGGCATTCGTACATAGGCTGAATGGCTGGAACCATCGGGAAGAGAGCACCCAGAGCGCCAGAGGAGTAGCCGTCTGAAGACACTTCGGTGTTCTCAAAGTAGGTGACGTCTGGCAGCAACAGGTCGGCATATCGGGCACTTGCGGTCATGTGGTTGTCAATCACAGTGATAAATTCCACAAGGTTTTCATCCCGCAGAATTTCCGCAGTACGGTTGGCGTCCGAATGCTGGTTAACGAAATTGCCGGCGTAGCAGATCAAAAATTTAATCGCAGTATTCAGGCTTTCACAGTTTTGCAGACCATCGGTTTTGTCGGTCATCTCCTGGGCGCGGGTGATAGCGTCGGTCCACTTGAAGAAGGGGATAGCAGCCTTAACCGGGTTGGACCCTGTTGGCAGACGTGGTGCCGGGTAGCTGAAGTTCCCGGGCATATCGCCGGTGTGCGTACCGGGCAGGCCAATATTGCCGGTCAGGATGGGCAGCATAACGATGGCGCGTGATGTTTGCTCACCATTCGCCTGACGCTGAATACCCGTACCCTGAACAATATAGGCAGGCTTGGCTGTGCCGATTTCACGAGCCAGCTGAATAATACGCTGCTTTGGAATACCGGTAATGTCGGCTGCCCATTCAGGTGTTTTCTCAACACCGTCCGGGCCCTGACCAAGGATGTGTGCCTTGTAGTGGCCGTTCTTGGGCGCCGAGTCTGGCAGGGATTTTTCATCGTAGCCCTGACAGAACTTATCAAGGAAGGGTTGATCAACGAGGTTTTCGGTGATCAGGACATGGGCAAGCCCTTCGACCAGAGCCGCATCTGTACCCGGGCGAATAGGAATCCATTCGTCTTCCTTGCCCAGCATGGTGTCGGTGTAGCGAGGTTCGATAATAATAGTGCGCACACCACGCTTTTGTACGGCTTGTATATGATCATAGATTTCACCACCGCCACTCATACGGGTTTCAGCGGGGTTGTAGCCGAACATAACCAGCAGATTGCTGTTTTCGATTTCGGAGGTGTAGCTGCCATAGGCAGAGGGCTTTTTAGAACCGTAGGTGTAAGGCAGGGCAAACTGAATCTGGCCCCAGCTGTAGTTGCCGTAGTAGTTCAGGTTACCGCCAATCATATTGAGCAGACGGAGAATCGCACTCCGGCCATCGGTGCGGTAGCCCTGTGTACCGGAACCATAGGTGCAAAAGATAGAGTCATTGCCGAAGCGTTGGATTTTGTCTTTCAATTGATCAGCCATTAAATCCATGGCTTCATCCCAGGTGATGCGTTCAAAGCGGCCTTCGCCACGTTTGCCCACACGCTTCATAGGGTACTTCAGTCGGTCCGGGTTATAGACACGGTGCTTGATGGAGCGACCACGCAGACAGGCGCGAATTTGATGCTGTCCATAGGTGTTCTCATCGCCGGTGTTATCAGTCTCAACACGGGTGATGACGCCATCTTCTGTATGAAGACGCAGTGCGCAACGGCTGCCACAGTTTACAAGACAGGCAGACCATGTTGTTTTGGTGACCTTCTCGTTGGCTTTTTCAACGTTAACACGGGCAACGGCCTTGAGAGGTAAGGCACCTGCAACAGCGGCAGCTCCACCAATAGCGGAGCTCCATTTCATGAAGCTTCGCCGCTTGATGGGGGATATGAGAGTATTTTCCAGCCAGCTTTTCATTAGTTATTCCACCAGGTTTCACTAACCTACCCATACGACAAAGCACAAGGTGCCGTTTGATGCGCTGGTATGCTTGTACGGAGGGGGTCGGGTATCGTGCCTGCACAGTAACCGAACAAATGTCAGGTGATTCTGACGTAAGTCAAGAATTGTTACTTGAGGTGTCAGCTGGTAAATACGAATACTTTAGATTTGGGCGGGATGTAAGTATGACTTTGTGCATAACAGCGTAAGAACACCCGTTATTGCTATTCAATATTTATTCTTGCGCTGTTGTCTTTTATGCAGAAACCAAAGTGTCTGGAGTAATTAATGCATCCTATAAAAATACGACATAGTGAATCTAAAGATGCTAATGCAATAAGAGATATTTTTTCTGGCAAGCATGCTTATTCAGGCACTTTGCAATTGCCATATCCATTACTCTCCTTTTGGGAGTCGCGTTATGAGACTACACCTCCCGGGATCTATAGACTTGTTGCCGAGATTAACGGGGAGCTTGTTGGTCATATTCATTTCGAAGTTTGTCAAAACCCAAGAAGAAAGCATGTGGCCAGCTTTGGAATGGCTGTTAAAGACTCGTGCTGCGGCAAAGGTGTAGGGTCAAAACTTCTGGCAGCCATTATTGATCTGGCTGAAAACTGGTTGAATATTGAGCGTATTGAACTGACTGTATATACCGATAATGAAGCGGCTATAGGGCTTTATAAAAACATGGTTTTGTTATTGAAGGAGAGTCTCCCAGGTACGCCTATCGTAATGGGGAGTATGTTGCTGCTTATCATATGGCCCGGCTCAGGTAAGCAGGGCTCAGAATCATAGTTTCAACGGTGAAGCCGTCAGCATCACTTTGAGCAGGGAAAAATGGCTCAGGCTCAGGCCCAAATCCAGAGTCAGGCTCAATACGAAGAGGATACAGATTCTGTGGCACTGGGTGTTGATTATGCACCTCTGTCTCCTGCCGAGTTATTTGCCAGATTAAATACCGCAGGCATGCCGTTATTTCGTTATAAAGGGGCTCTTCATACACGACCTTAAACTATACACATCATTTCGTTGGGTCATTGAGTAAGCGTCTCGGTAATGGCGTTTTCCTGTTTACAGGGGCTGGTTGAGTGTTTTTCCTATACTTCCTTCAATTTCTGCTTAGGTGTATACACTTACAAGTGCCTCGGTATGTTCATTTGTTTTCACATTGCTATCAAAATAATTGAATGTAGAATCCCACTCCGTTTGGCCTGTAAATCCACTCAACGTTTTATGATTTTTTAAATGGCTTTAATAGAAAGCCTGTAAAGAAGGTTAGGTATAGAAAGTGGAGGCTGATGATAATTACAGCCTTGGGCCTGTGCCCATGGTTGCGCGCAAAAATGTGGTGTCCCTGACTATGGTGATGCTGGGGTTAACCTTCTTCTCCGCCAGTATGTGGACGGGTGGAACATTGGGAAAGGGGCTCTCCTTTCATGATTTTTTCCTCGCCGTTCTTATTGGTAACCTGCTTCTCGGTATTTACACGTCTCTTCTCGGTTACATCGGTGCTTCCACCGGGCTCTCTACCCATCTTCTGGCACGATACTCGTTTGGTTTGAAAGGCTCCTGGCTTCCTTCTTTTCTTCTTGGCGGTACTCAGGTTGGCTGGTTTGGTGTGGGTGTGGCGATGTTTGCCCTGCCGGTGGAAAAAGCCACGGGCATTGATGCGTCTGTTTTGATTGTTATCTCTGGACTGGCCATGACAGCCACTGTGTATTTCGGCATTGGCGCGCTAATGGTTCTTTCGTCAATTGCTGTGCCTGCCATAGCTCTGCTGGGTGGTTACTCGGTGCTGCAGGCTGTAGACAGTGCTGGTGGTATAGAGGGGCTGATGGCGATTACGCCGAAAGAGCCTCTGGATTTCTCCATGGCACTGGCCCTGGTGGTGGGTTCTTTTGTCTCCGCAGGTACATTGACGGCTGACTTTGTGCGCTTCTCCCGCAGTGCACGTTTAGCCGTGATCGTAACGCTGGTGGCATTCTTTATCGGCAACAGTCTGATGTTTATTTTTGGTGCCGCAGGCGGCGCTGTGACCGGGCAGTCTGACATTTCGGAAGTGATGATGGCACAGGGGCTGTTGATTCCCGCCATTTTGGTGTTGGGCTTGAATATCTGGACGACCAACGACAATGCTCTCTACGCTTCAGGCTTGGGGTTCTCGAGTATTACCGGCTGGCCGAGTAAGTATATCGCCATGGTGAATGGTGTCATTGGCACCCTGTGTGCACTCTGGCTGTATAACAATTTTGTTGGCTTTCTGACGTTCCTTTCTGCTGCGATTCCACCGATTGGAGGCATTATCATTGCGGACTATTTCAAGAACAGGGCGCGTTACCAGAACTTTGCTGAAGCTCAGTTTCAGAGTGTGAATATGGCAGCTCCTGCAGGTGTGGCCATTGGTATTGCGGCCGGGCACTTTATCCCGGGTGTCGTTCCCCTGAACGCGGTTCTTGGTGGTGCGATAAGCTATTTGATTCTGAACCCTGTCATTAGCCCTATGCTTAAAAGTGTTAAACCTACCTGCCAGCGGACCAGTGTCTAAAGGATAAATAAGTATGTCAGAGCTATTAATTCAAAACGTCACCATTCGAGGGCAGGCCGGCAGCTTCCAGATTCTGGTTCAGAACGGCCGCATTGCTGCGATTGAAGACAATGCTGCAACACTGCTCTCTTCTGACGCTCAGGTTCTGGATGCCGAAGGTGGCATGGCACTGTCCCCTTTCTGCGAGCCACATATTCATCTGGATACCACCCAGACTGCCGGTGAACCCAGCTGGAATATATCCGGTACTCTCTTTGAGGGCATAGAGCGCTGGTCGGAACGTAAGGCCATGCTCTCCATCGAGGATGTGAAAACCCGGGCAAAGCAAACCCTGAAGTGGCAGATTGGCAATGGCATCCAGTTTGTACGGACTCACGTTGATGTGTCTGATCCCACGCTCATCGCACTGAAAGCCATGCTGGAAGTGAAGGAAGAGATGAAAGAGTGGGTTGATGTGCAGATTGTGGCTTTTCCACAGGAAGGCATTCTCTCTTACCCGAATGGCAAAGGGTTGCTGGAAGAGGCGGTGAAGCTGGGCGCAGATGTTATTGGTGCCATCCCTCATTTTGAATTCACCCGGGAATACGGGGTGGAATCCCTGCATTATATCTTTGAGCTGGCCCGTAAGTATGACCGGTTGATTGATGTGCACTGCGATGAAATCGATGATGAGCAGTCACGCTTTGTCGAAACCCTCGCCGCACTGGCTCATAAATATGAGATGGGTCATAAGGTGACTGCCAGCCATACCACCGCCATGCACTCTTACAATGGTGCTTATACATCCCGACTGTTCCGCCTGCTGAAAATGTCCGGCGTCAACTTTGTGGCCAACCCGCTGGTGAATATTCATCTGCAGGGTCGCTTTGATGATTACCCCAAGCGTCGTGGCGTCACCCGTGTGAAGGAGATGCTGGCTGAAGATATTAATGTTTGCTTCGGTCACGATGATGTCTTTGACCCCTGGTACCCGCTCGGAACAGCCAACATGCTGCAGGTTCTGCATATGGGGCTGCATGTGTGCCAGATAATGGGTTACGACCAGCTGAACGAATCACTGGATCTTATCAGCACCAAGTCTGCCCGTACCATGAACCTTCAGGAGTACGACCTCGAAGTCGGCAACCCCGCCAACCTGCTGATACTGCCTGCGGAAAATGATTTTGATGCGGTGCGCCGTCAGGTGCCTGTGCGTTACTCCATCCGTAACGGCAAGGTTATCGCAGAAACCCGCCCTGCACAGACTCAAATCACACTGGAAAAGGCTGAAACGGTGACGTTTCAGCGTTGAGATAATCTGGGACACCCATTGATTTCTCCCATTGTTTTCTCACTGCTTTCCGCTCCATTTGGGATCCCATTGTTTCTGATTGAATCAATGGGTGTCTCAGACTTATTCCCTAAACCGGGGTTGCACAGACTAGCTCTGAGCTACCTTCCAGCCAGTCTGAGCCTGGTTGGTCTGCCAGGTGTTTCTCATCAGAAAGCATTCGCCTGAGCTCCTCGGTTGACACTGCTGAAAAGCCTTCGCGATATTGCGTTTTACCATGGATTCGTTCCATTTTGGCAAGCTCGTTTATCAGGGTTATATATTGTCCAGCAAATATCCCCTTGTCTAGCATGTGCTGCGTTTTCTTGAACTGAAAATTCAAAGCGGCCTGCATCGCTTTTGAACGGCTGTTGGCAAGGAAGGTTTTGCTCATGCACTTGTGGGGATCATCAATGCGGCTCATCCCCGGCCGATATTTTGATCATTGCCTGTCCCCAGGTACTGCTGGATTCAAAAATAAGCAGATCACCTATCCCCATACGAAAGACTTCAGCGTGACCGTCATTGCTGGCTGTCTCTGTGGCTGAAGTTTCTGGTAATGACTCAAACATGGGAGCTTGAATGGATACATCGAGACTGGTGCAGGATGAGAAAATGGATGACGTTCCTGAGTTATAGCCGCTGTCCTGGCGGGGAATAGGCAGGTATTCCCGGGATGTATGATGCTTTTCTACAATCAATGAGTTTTGCTTGTGCAGCTTGTTTTTCTCGAACTCTTCACCAGAATATGGCGCAGAGTGAGAGCGATGGACTCCCATCGCACGATGTGTGTAAACCATAACAATCCTGTTAGTTCTCAGGTTAAAATCCTTTTACCTGAGCGTTTGGACAACCTGTTTGGACATAAGTTCTGAAAAATATAGAGAAATCCAGGACACCCATTGTTTCTGGATGAATCAATGGGTGTCCCATACTCCACCTCTGGATTACTACCAGATTACCCGCCGGGTGGCCCAGATTTCAGACGCCTTTGATCATGTTGCCCACAAGTGAAATAATCCTATCCACTCATTTTTGGCTGATCTTTAGGCAGTTTTATGGACTTCACATTTACCTTTATTCATGTATTTCTTATTGGGGTGTACCTGATATCGCCAATTCTTATGACGATGGGGCTAATCATTATTGTCACGGGGCTTGTTGTGGGTCGAATAGAGTCATGGTCCAAATTTGATGCGATTTACTGGTCTTTTATTACCGCACTTACAGTTGGTTATGGTGATATCAGGCCGGTAACAAGGATTTCAAAGGCACTGTCTGCCATTGTTGGAATGGTTGGGATTATGTTTACTGGGGTTCTGGTTTCTATAACACTTTATGCGGCGATGAGTGCCTTTGAAAAGCATACTGATCCAGCAGAGATAGAAGCTATTAAAAACAGTTTTGAAGTCATACAGGAAGAAGAGTCGAGCCCTTAACTATACAAACAAGAGCCTTCACTGGTTAAAAAAGAGTTGAGGACACCAGATTCCAGACTCGATTATAGATCCCTCACCCTGTCAATGCTTTGCATGACAGGTCTGTTGTAAAACTCTAATTTCTGATATTCGCTATCTGAAATGTCTTTAATTGAGAGGTTTGCTTTGAATTTATAGGGCTTTTTGATTCTGATGACTTTTTTGGTGACGGAGTGAAATCCGTTATCTCTGACCTTTTGGCGCAGTACAGGGTATGAGCTTTCACTTGTGAGGATGATGTAGTTGTTATGGCCGTCTAAATCCTCAGGCATGATGAATATTTTGTTTGAGATGCTTTCTATAGCCCCGGATCTAAAGGAATAAGTCTCATTGTAATCATAGAAACCATAGATCCCGTTTATAGACTTTAAAAAGGTATTTTGATTATCAGGCGCTCCATATGTGATGTCAGGGTTGCCTGGCATTGTGCAGCCTATTCCACCCCGCAACCTCAGTGAATAACTGGTGCGGGTTGAGTAGCTTTTTGCGGTCCACTCGCCAATGAAAAGGTTGTCGAAGTTCAAGTCAGCTACAACATGGCTGGATAGAACAATGAAAAGTGCAGTAATGATTTTCATAGAAAGCCCGAAAGTTATGAGGTGTTTTTGTGGGTTATTAGATAGAAAGTTAGATCGATAATCATTAACTCAGCAGGCAGGATGAGTAACAAATACTTTAATGATAATCGTTATGTAACGGCAGGTAAGGGGGGAGTTGTGAGCCGAGGATTTTATCTTGTTTTTCGAATGACTGGCCATTTCGTTATTGCACTATGTTTACTCATTACGTCTGCTCATTACAGGCTTTGTACATTTTGACTGTCGGTTTTGTCAGGTGTTTATTGTTCTGGTTTCCGCACTTATTGCTGCACCTGTGTGTCCAAGGAGCAAAACATTTATACGTGGTAATGGAAAAAGCCTGGGAGAGAGTCAATCAATGAATATTGTGAATAGCAGGTTAGGCTGTATTGCAGCAGTAGGGCAGCAGGTTGCGATGACAGCCTTGACTACAACATTGGAGTGGAATGCCCGTACAGTGGCCGTTATTAAAAATGTGCAGAGTCATCTGTTTTGGGCAGCTATGAATATGCGCAGCACAGCTTTACTCAGTGATGATGATAGCTGTGACGTGAAAAAAGAGCGGTGGCTTACTATGGCTCCGGTTGCTCTGGCTGCCAGCGTGGTGCTGCCATTCATTAACTATGGCTATATTCTCAAGCTTGTATTCTCGGATAAGCACAAATTAACATCAGAGCTGAATGTCCGTAAAAGTTATCTGTTTGGTGATCATGCGATATTGAATGAGTCGGATGATATATATAAAAAGGTGATGTTCAATAAGGAAGTGGAAAATCTTACTGAGATGCACAAACAGCATGATTCGATATTCAAGCATGCTTATGGTTCTACGATGTTGACCCATATTATTCCACAGGCTTTCTGTCTGGCTGCTGCGCCTATAGTCGGGTTAACAGCCGCTGCTACTATGTCCTGCTGTATTCTGAGTAGCTTTCTGTTCCAGTATGGATTAATCCTCTGGAATGATCGCGCGCCGGAGCTGAGTCTCAAAGGATTGACCTTTCCCGATGCAACCGCCACTAAAGCCTACCATGTTTTGCAACAGGATATTGATGCAACGGACTCTACTATTGAGGAAAATGCTTTTCAGGATACTCTGCATAAAACCCCGGCAACTGATAAGCAGCTTCTTGTTGATGTGAAAGGCACGAATACAGAAGCCTTGCCGAAATGGGTGTTCACTGGCACTGATGAAGAGCTGAAGAGTGAGTTAGAAAAAATGACAGACGCTGTCTTGAAGAGCCCTGAGACAAGTAGAGACTTTCTGGTACATTGTGAAAATGTTGAAGGTCTCTGGAAGTACAGACTCCATGTGGTCAGCCTAAAAATGAAACAGCTTGTAGCTCTGGATATTGTTGCAGAGAGGGAAGAGGGCGAAAGCGAGCCGGTCTTCCGTATTCGGGCTGAGCAGGGGGAGGAAGTCTGCAAGGGGCAAACTATTGAGGCCATGTTACAGACCCGCCCTCTCGAAAACAGGGGTGTTAGGGGCCACGGTATTGATGTGCAGATGTTGACGAATGATCTGATTAACAGACGCTTCAGGGTGTCAGCGGGTCAGGGCGAGAATGAAATGCAGTTAACCCTCCGTGGGTTTGGCGGAAAGGCAAGCAAGGACGCTATAAAAGAGGCAGCGAGGGAAAGGCTTGTTGCTGTTATAGATGCAGCACGCGCGATAAGAGGAAGCAAGCCTTGAGTGTCGTGTCAGGCGTGACGCGCAAACAGTAATATAAGGTCTCGCCCCTGCACCTTGTGGGGGCTAACGCCCCCAAAGATAACCCCTGCCGGTTAGCGTCTATCCCCAGCTATAGGTGAGTGAGGTTTTCTCCTTCAGCGTTTTGATTCTCCAGTGCCTGAACCGAATTTTTGACCTTTTTTATAGCGCCATCAGCAGATGGTGCGGCTGGCGAAAAAATATTGGGACAGATCTTTCAGGGCTTTACGGTTGTCATCCTGACTCCACACCTCCGCATGAATCGGCTTGCGGGTGACAAGCTCGGGAGCATTTATTTTTACCGGGAAGAACGCAATACGACTGGCGGCCCCTTTTCGTTCGTCGAGGGAGTCTAGACGAAAATACGGAAGGGAATACCCGCATGGCAATTATTTCTTACCGGCTGAAAGGGAGGAGGGTCTGCTTATAAAGTGATATTGGATTACTGAAATTTATTCCACTCCGCAACCTCAGTGAATAACTGGTGCGGATTGAGTAACTTCTTGCGGTCCGCTCGCTAATGAAAAGGTTGTCAAAGTTCAAGTCAGCTACAACATGGCTGGATAGAATAATGAAAAGTGCAGTAATGATTTTTATGGTTTTCATAGAAAGCCCGAAAGTTGTGAGGTGTTTTTGTGGGCGATTAGATAGAAAGTAAGATTCGATAATCATTAACTCAGCAGACAAGGTAGGTAACAAATGATTTGATGGTATTCGTTTTCAGCTTTTTGATGTTGATAACATCATTGTCAGGAGTGCTAACGATTTGATTGTTTATTAAGAACTCTTAAATACATATGTCTGTCTCTATTGAATAGAAGGCTACCTTTTGTTTTTTGTACTATCAGGGAGTGGATAATAGTGATTGCTTCAATATCAAGGTTGGCCATTGGTCTTGTTTGTTTTGCAGGAGTAGCCCTGGCCAGTTCGAATGCTCATGAGAATGTTATCCAGTCATTTACAACCTACCTTAACCCGCAAAAAGGTCTGGATATTCTGAATGCGCTCTCGCCCCGGGACTATTACGATGTTTTCTGCAGATTTAGTTATGAAGAGGCAGACACTATAACTTCTGAGAGTCTTCGAGACTGTGAACGTGCCCTTCACCAGATGCAGAAACGCTTATTGGCACTGGCGGAAGGCCATATCGATAAGCCTGTTGATATGCACTTTCTTAACGCACTCAATAAGGCGATTCTCAATGGTGGAGATAAAAGACGGCAGCGGGTTAAACAGCTGGCAAGGCATGGGGTGTTTGTCACACACAGAGATTCCGCGGAAGAAATACACAAAATAGTGAATAATATCCACCGAGTATCGGGAATCGATGTTTTTGGGCACAGGTACTGCGAGAGCCCTGAGGACGTCGATGATCTTTTGTATATGCTTGATGGCATTGATATGGAAGATGGCACCAGCCTGAAGGCGCAATATGATTATGCCCTCATATGCCATAAAGAGCAGATCAAAGCGCAGGAAGGGTTGAATGGAACTTACGGGAGTATCATGGCAGACCGCCAGGTTCTGGATATTAAGAGCTGGCAGAAGATGGAGCCTTACCCGGTCAGACTAATGTCTCATGAAGAGCTGACAGATATGGGCGTTCTCATTATGTATGGCCTGGCAGGGCCTGCTGTGACCAGCTATGGCGATAATTTTTTAAACCTTATCAACCAGACGCTGGCAGGGTCCAGCTGGACTGCAAGGGCAGTACTATTGAGTCCATGTTGCAGACCCGTCTTCTTGATAGCAGGGGCGTTCAGCCAAACAGTATTGATATGCGTTAGAGGCTATGAAACTTTCTGGTGCGCTGTAGAAATGTTAAAGGGAAATTGGAATACATGCTCCATGTGATAAATTCAAGATGCTGGCGAAGGTTTTCTGTATTCGGGAGGAGCTTGTTCGTAAACGCTATCATGTGGGATATTTCGACGGTGATGACGGTGACGTGCAACTAACCATTCATGGGCTTGGTGCACGGCCGTTAATCAAAAGTGCAGCAATAAAAGAGGCCGCACTTGAGAAGGGTAAGCAGGCTTGGGAGGCCGTGAAAACGTGGGGGTCAAGAGTCCCCCTCAAGACGTCACTCACAGTAGTGATTAGATGGAAAGTGTCGCCCCTGCGCTGTTCAGTAAAAAGACCGATTCCTGAGTATGTCAGCGTGCTTCAATGAAAGTTAGGATGGAACCGAGAGTCTGCTCTGGTTCGGGATGCCCCCCACAGATATTGATATTGCAGATGTGAAAAACGATTCAGTGCGGGAGGTTGTTGAAGAGAGGCTTACGCAGCCATTATCTCTACAAGAGCTGTCCGCCAGACAAGTATTGCTGTCTGTTTCTGAAACTGAAATTAAGGCAGCGCTGCCGGAGATAGACCCAGAGGCCCAACTGTCTGGTTTCATCCAGGCAATCGTTGTCGCCTGTATTATCAGGAAAACCGTTTGCCAATCCGTTCGTTACCTTGCCGGTGTAACCGGTTGTGCTGGCTCACAAGGTCGCTGATAGATACATTCACGGCAAAGGCATTACAGCGTTGAGACATTGGCAGGGCTCCGGTGAAATGGAAAGATTGGCAGGGTAGTTGTAAATCCCGGCAAGCGTCTTCTACCTGCTCCAGAAATCCATCGGTGTCATCAACAAAAAAGACTTCGTCAGGCTTGAAGTCATTACGGCTCAGGTAGGTTTTCAGTCGAGCACCCTTATCGTTTTCGTTGTCTTTCAGTATCTCGACGTCATCAAACAATCCTATTTCATCGACTCGGGCTGCTGTCATTTTCTCAGCGGTGCTCTGGAAATCACCCTTGGTCATAACAATGATTCTGCCTTTGGGACGCTTTCTGCGAAGGAGCTGAATAATACTTCTAGTGCTCGGGTTGACCGGCGCTCTTTGGACTTCGCCGTTGATGACATCCCGGGAGACAAGTGTTTCATCAAGGTCGAAGATGATCAGGGGGGCGGATTCGGGGGGGACAAGCTGGGTGAGTTCAGAGATGGTCTGTACATTTTCATGGCGCACTATAGCCTGGCCTTCTGTGATGGAGGGCATAATAGAGGGAGGGCGAGAACTGATAGACAGCGCGACAGCCTGGGGTGTCAGGGATCGTTGAATAGCCTCGTTACCCTGATCGCTGATTTTCTGCAGGCTGGGTAGAGCCGTTCGGGAGTGTTGTCGTGATAGCCCTGGTGGTTGAGCAACGGGTTCTATGTGGTGCTTTTGATGCAGTTCATTCGGGAGTTCTATGGCGACCAAGTGCTTGATTTCATCATAAAGCTCCTGGGTTGCCGAATGATCATGATGGGAAAGCCACTGCAGGTAATTGGCGGCTGTGGTTTTGGGCAGGTCGGATTCAGATATTTTTTGTTGAAGGAGTTGATCAAGCAGTGAAGCCATAAGCTCAAGTGTTTGCTCCTTCATCTGTAATAGCTCAGCCTGGCCTTCCAGATCCAGAGCAATGGATGCATCGATCATCTGCATTGCTTCCGAGAACTGTCTCGCAGCGATCAGGTCATTGATTGTGGCTATATGTTCACGCCCGATGCTGTCTTTCAGATAGTCGAAAACAGTGTCCATTGTGCCAGTGATTTCTGTACCGTCCTCCCTCAGAAGAGAAGCCATCTCGACCACGACGTTCTGGTTCTGCGCGTTCTGAAGGCCGATGCCTTGAAGGTCCGTCAGTATCCTTATCTGTCTGTTTGAGATAGGCTTGACCGCTAGAGTGGTGTTGTTCTCCTTAGCCAAACTGCGCAACAGGGCTTTGGTAGCTTTTTGATCTTTATGCGACGGGTAATTTTGGGGGAGTGCGCTGCGGTGAGAACCAATGTTTTGCATAAATCGTCCTTGAATAGGGTCTATAGTCCGAAATTACTTTCAGCTTAGTCAGGAATTAAGGAACCTTCTGTGTTTTGAAGAACAGGGCGGTTATCTGGTTATTCCCGGTTTATTCTTTCTCTTCTGTTAATCGGCTACGAGCTTGTCTGCGTCTCGGGTTTCACCTTCACAATGGCGTAGCGTGAGTTGATAGGGAGTTTCTGATATTTTGGCACCCAGATTGATAAGCTCATCACTGGTGTAACTATAAAGTTTGGATGGTGAGTAATTTTCTTTAGCTTTGTGAATAACACCAGTCATTGAAAGAATACGGTAGTAATCCTTCACATAATCACTCATTTCAGGATGGTTTGTGACTCCTTTACCCCCACTGAAAGAGTCACCAAAGTGATCAGCAATTACGGCACCAAGGTCAAATAATAAGTTGTTTCCTGAGAAAAACAGAAGGGTGCCTGCGGATTTGACTTCGCTGTTGCTGGAAAGAAAGGTATCAAACCCAAGGTGTCTTATGAGTATGCCTGCATCAGCAACATGGAATCCCCTGAAAGAACCGGGTGTTTTATCAAGGTGTATTGTCTTTACCCGGGGGAAGTGTTCGTGAATAAGGAGTATGGCTTCTCTTATATGCAGAGTCAGGTGGCCTGATACGGAAGCCATTTTAAGATCTTCGTGAATGATGATTTTCATGAATCTGGCTTTCGAGCCATGGTCATTAAGCTCTCCCAGGAATTCTTTGATGGGAATCTGTTCATCAGACAGTATTCTCTGCCCGGTCATTTTTCTATACAGACGATGAGTCTCAAAGACTTTTAACCATTCAGGGTACTTGAGATTATGCATCATGGAGCTAAATACATAAGCGTCAGGGATGGCCAGAATGCCATCATCAAACATCACCATATGGGTATCGGTAATATCGGCACTTGTCATTCTTATACCGTCCTGAACCTTGATGATTAAATGTTCTTTCTTTTGGCCAAACTCATTTGTTCTTAATCTTGTCGAGAACTCGGCGTGATGAATTGAGCCCGCTATTTTTATAAGTGGAACTTTCTTCATGTTCATATTTTTTAGAATGTTTTGTGCTTTCTGTTTGAGGGAAAAACTACTGTCACAGGTTCGTTTGTGGTGTAAGTCTGTGTAAGTTCCCTGAATGAAACATTCGTTACCCTTACCCCATGCCAACTGCATGAAAAAGATACACGCTATAACTGTTGTGATGGCTTTCATGATTAATGCGCTTCCAATGTTTCTCTATATTGATGTCAGACAAGGCATAAGGGATTCAGGTCATTAGTCAGGGGTATTTGTTAGAAAGGCTGGCAGGGTGGTTAAGAGGCTATGGCTCTAGCGCTTAGAAGCCATATCCTTCGATTCCTTTTTGTTGTTACTCCAGTTGGTTGCTGTTGTGAATTATTGTGAGTTGTTGCTGATTCTTTGTTTGTACCATTGTGCCAGTTTATAGAAATCTGGAACAAAAAAATTGTTTATAGGGGCAGGCTATTTCTCAGATGGCTGTATTGGTAAAGGTAAGCCGTCGGAAGTACGGTTGTGTTTATGGTTGGCGAATCTTTGAGGCGGAGCGTGAGTATTATTACAAGAGAGGAAATATGGCTTGAGAAGTAGGTAGTTAAACGGATAAGAGTATCAAGTTAACGTACAAAATTCCTGTTAAAAACTACAGAAAGTTGACCGAAAGTATAATTTGTTGATGCAGAGCAATGGGTGGTTTGGGAGATCGGTTCTAGTATTGATGCCAGTTTATTGCGTATCCGGAAATCCCAAGAGATAACCTCATGCATCGAAATATCAAACTTGTCATTGTTGCAGGGCTCTACGTCTTGCTGATGGCGCTGCCGCTTGGGTCCATTCCTATTGACGGCATTACACCTGTGGGTCAGCGTGTTCTGGCGCTGTTCGTACTTGCAACCCTGCTATGGGCCTCCGAGCTTGTGCCGGCCTATGCCACCTCCGTTATGATTATTGGCGCGCTGGCGGTTACAGCGTCGACGAGCACACCCTTCCTTCTGCGGGGGGATATTCCCCCTGAGATGTTCTTCGACTATCGCCATATACTGGGCAGCTTTGCTTCCCCCGTGATTATTCTGTTTATGGGCGGGTTCTTCATAGCATCCGCGGCGACCAAGTATAAGCTGGATATTAACCTGGCCCGGGTACTGCTGCTGCCGATTGGCAGCAACTACTCCCTGGTGATGCTGGGGCTGATGATGATCACCGCAGTGTTCTCCATGTTTATGAGTAACACGGCGACTACGGCGATGATGCTGACCATCCTCACGCCACTGCTGAAAAACCTGGATAAAGACGACCTGGGTGTTAAAGCGCTGGTTATGAGTATTCCAGTCGCTGCTAACATGGGCGGCATTGGTACCCCTATTGGTACTCCCCCTAACGCGATCGCCTTTCGTTACCTGACCGGTGAATACGCCCTCAGCTTTGGTGGCTGGATGCTGTTTGCTGTTCCCCTTGGTTTGCTGATGGTTGTGATCAGCTGGTATCTGCTGCAGAAAATCTACCCAACCAAGGTGAAAGATATTCATCTGGAGATTAACTCCACATTTGAGCGTTCGTCCAAGGCATATATCGTATACGGCACCACGATCCTGACTTTCATTTTGTGGATGACATCCGGCGTGCACGGTATTAACTCCTATGTCGTGGCATTGCTGCCCGTGGTGGTGTTCTCCCTCACGGGCATTGTGAACACCAAAGATATTCGCAAGATCAACTGGGAAGTGCTCTGGTTGATCGCGGGTGGTATCGCTCTGGGTTATGCCCTTGAAAAGAGTGGGTTGGCGCGCACCGTCGTGGGCAGTATTCCTCTGGAGAATATGGGTATATTCCCTGTGCTCTTCGTTCTCTGTGTGCTCTCTATGGTGATGTCGACGTTTATGTCCAATACCGCGACCACCAATCTTTTGATGCCCATAGCCGTGTCTATGGCTACAGCCTTGACTGGTTTGAGTGATCATGGAGGGCTGAGCATTATTGTGGTGAGTGTGGCTCTGTCAGCTTCCATGGCGATGGCGCTGCCAATCAGTACACCGCCGAATGCCCTTGCTCACGCTACGGGTCTGGTGGCTACCTCGGACTTTATCAAAACCGGTAAGTTCCTCAGTGTCATTGGTGTGCTTCTGCTGTTTGCTATTGTTGCCGCACTGGGGAACATCGGCTACTTCTGAGAGTCGCGGTTAAACCAGCATAAAGTTCATTTTGCTGGTAGTAACGGCTAAAAATGGAAAAGGAAGGCCTGTTCGCAGACCTTCCTTTTTTTGTGCCTGTGGGGCTCGTTTCCCGCGTAAGTTGCAGGTTGTTAGCGTTACTGACTCTCTTGTTTGAACCCTTGCGGATTAGTACCTCTCCAAATCTGTATCTGTATGTGAATGCGCCGGTAGTGGTGTGTCGGTCGATCAGTAATCAAAAAGGAGTTTTATTATGGAGCGTGTCAATCAAATGAGTGTGCAGCCTGCGAGTCTCGTGGATGCCCCTGTTCGGCGCTTGAATTCTGGTCCGAATATGTTTAGAGCTCCTAATGAAGCTCGTGGCTACAGTGGTCAAGGCGGTTTATGTAATGCGAGTAATACGGGCTTTGTTACTTGTCATTTCATGGGCAATGTATTGCAATACTTCCCTCATTCGTCAGGGGGGTTATGTCAAGGCGGGACATCATCCCTTGAACTGGCAAGAGAGCAGCATTCGGAGGGCTTATCAGCGTTGGATACGCCTGCTCTCAGGATTAGTGATAGAAAAGCCGAGCTTCTCGAATTACGAGAAGGGGAGCTCACTGACGCAGATGAGCTTGAACTGATTGCCAGGCAGGAGCAAGCCGATGAATATGGTTCCAAAGGGCAACAACTGAAACAGGCTGAAGAGTTTTTTACCGGTTCTAGTGCTAGTAGGCGTTCAGTTGATGTAGCGTCTGTATTTGCTGCACTGCTTGAGAAAGAGCCTGATTGTAAGCGCGAAGCACAGAGTGTACTGCTGGATAAGAACATTTTTCAGTGTGAAAAATGTAGACAAAATGCGGATGCAAAGATAACCCTGTTTCAGAGTATGACAGAGGATATTTACAAGGATCGTCTACGTAAAGAACGTGAAGCGATGCCTCCGGAGTTCACCTGTGCTTCTGTACTTGGAGCTATTGTGAAAAGTGCCATTGATGCTGGCAAAAAGGTCGAAATGAGTGAGGCTGACAGGCTGGCCTATCTCACACCTGATGAGCGTAGAGAGTATGAGAGGGTGTTGGCAATCACAACGGATTACTGTGAACGTGTGAAGCAGTTTCAGGAGTGGTGTGCAGAAGTTCAGCAGCACTTGAAGATTGAAAATGATATTAAGGGAAGTGAACTGATTCAGGCGGAAGAGTCCAGGGAGTCTCTGATTCATGAGTGGAGTCATCTGTCTTCTCCGCGAGGTCTTATTTATATGGCCTATCAGGCACTTCTGGATGCCAAAGCAGATGATTGTTCTTCAGGTAAAACAGGTGAGAGTGAAGTTCTGGCAGCACCAGCCAGTAAGAAATCCCGTAAGGTAGATGCGGCGACCCAAACTCAAACTCAAGCAAATCCAAAGGCAAAACCTCTCAGAAAATATTATAAGGGTAAACCTGACGGAAGACCTGTTGAGAGGATACCTGAGATGAACTCTTTGGTTAGAGCGAAGATGTATCGCAATCAGCGTTAATGAAACCGGGCGGCCTGAGTGAGCTCTTGATAGTGGAGCTGGCCTTAATTGGAGCTGTTTAGCTGGCCGCCCGAACTCTTCTGGAATCAGCCAATACTCAGTCATGCAATCATTTTCTTGATCACAAAGCCCAGTACGCCTAACCCCAGAGTGTCAAAAGATCAGGGAGCCAGAAAGAATAAAAGAGCCAAACTTTCTCGCTTCGCTTTTTTATTTGTGCGACCCGTTCCCTGCATCAGTTGAGACTTGTTAGCTATACCAACCTTATTGTTTGAACCCTTCCTGCTCTCTCCTTTCTAAATATGTATGTGAATGCTCCGGTAGGGGTGTGTTTGTAGATTAGTAAAAAGGAGATTACGTATGAGGTCGTCAAATAAAATGTATTCGCTGCGAGAGTGTGCCGGAGACTGTAATGCTGGTCGAATAGAATGCAATAAAAACGCTCTTGAGGAGGGCTTGTTTGCAGGTGCTAATGTAGCGACAATGCAATGTTTTCCTTGCCTGGAAGAAACATCATCCGGGGGAATGGAGCGTCTGAGCTCCAAAAACAACATGCTGGTGATTCAGAAGAGGGTGCCCTCTGTTTTTGGTGCGCCGATTCGTTTCATTAAAGATAGTTCATCAGCGGAGCCTCTTGGTACCAGAGATGCCTTGTTAAGCCAGGAAGAACTCTATGAGCTAAACACTGGTGAACTGGTTGCAATGATTAAGCGAGCCAGGGGTGAGGGTTTAGTTGATGTACGGGATGCTGGTCGAGTTAACGGAACCATTCCAGCCATACAATCTGAACTGGCAGAGACCGAAGCGGATGCTGAAGTTCTGCAGAAGCGAGCCTGTGAACTGAGAGATGAGGTGGGTGCTCTTGCGCCTGAAGTGCGACAATTGGTGCGTAAGCTAAAAGACATTCTGCTGCGTAAACACATCAACCAGTGTGAACTCATCACAGAAAAGGTCAATGAAAAAATAAAGCTGTTTGAAGATATGACAGCGCGGATTTATCAGGATCGCCTTTGTCAGGAATATGACGATAAGCCCCCGGAGAGTACTTGTGCTTCTATGGTTGTTTCTTTGATAGAGTCGTTTCCTGGTATTGCCAGTGAGGCCGGAATGAGTAAAGCTGACTGCCTGAGCTATCTTACACCTGATGAGCGTGATGAGTATCAGCAGGTGTTGGGTAGCGCGAAGCGTTACCTTTCACGTTTAGAGATGTATCGAGGCCATTGTACTGTAGCGATGGAACGAATGGAGAAAGGAGATGATGAGCCCCTCGAAGTTGAGCTGGATCTGATGGAAGAGTCCATGGATTCCCTGTTACACGAATGGAGTAAACTGACTACTTCGAAAAGTTGTATTATTGAGACGTTTCAGGCTCTGAAAGCTGATGGTGACGATAGCGAAGAGCAAGGTGAAGAGCTGGCACCACCTGTCAGCAAGAGGGCGCGTGAAATGACCTCTGCCGATGACGCGGGTGAAATGCCTGTAAAGGCTCCTTCGCAACTCATCAGAAGGCCATTGCGGGACCGGCGCAATCGCTAGTCTGGCGCTTTCGGGCGACCCTGGTCAGGGGCGCCCGGATTCTTCCGGTATTAACCAATACCCAGGTTCATCGCAATCACTTTCTTGATCGCAAAGCCCAGTACGCCTAATCCCAGAGTGCCAAAAAGAATAAAAGAGCCAAACTTTCCCGCTTTGCTTTTTCGCGACAGATCCCAGACGATAAATCCCATAAACAGGATAAGCGCCGGAATCAGCAGCGTTAACATCAGGTCTTCAAATTCAGCAATATCCATAAAGCACCTTGTAAAGCAGTACCGCAGTCTGGACTGGTATTGTATAGGCCTTTGCTGCCTGCAGCAGGGAAGCTTCGGTCAAATAGCTAGCCTTCCAGGCTTATGCCCAGCTCGCTGATACCTTCATTGGTTGCCAGAGTGCGCAGTGCCTTTCTGGTTTCCGGGTTGGGTTTGCCGTTTTTTAGCAGGTTTACCAGCTCATCAATAAAGTCCAGGTGCTGGAGCATCAGCGGACTTTTCTCCAGGTATTGGTTGAGCTCTACGCCGCTCAGGTCCGGCACTTCAACCTGAGAGGTAAACCGGCTGATGGTGGAGAAGGAGACACGGGCATTGCTGTCGGCGTCTTCGCTGTCCGGGTTCATGGCACAGTGTACAGCAGTGGTCAGGGAGACAATAGCGTCCAGAGCCGGGTAAACACCATACATATCAAAGTTGTCGAGGTCTGGCGTTTGTTCTTCCAGGCGTTCCAGTAGTCGTTCAAAGTTCTTGGCGGACTGCTGGCCGGCAATATGATCCCAGAGCATATTCAGGGCGTGGTTGAGCTCGCTGGCGTCGCCAAAGCCGGTGACTTCAGAAAAAAGCCCATAGTTTGGCAGGCTGCGCTGGGCAATGGCTGTGCTGAAGGCCGTCCACTGCCAGGGCTTGAAGTCTTTCAGGGTTTTTTCCAGTGCTTCGGGAAGCTGTGTGTCGCTCAAAATACTACCTCTGGTATGTGCGTATCGGGTCCGTGTCCGGAGCGTCTTCAGGCGCGGGACATAAACTTGCCGGTTTCGGTGTTGATCTTGATAGTCTCACCTGGTGCCAGATATTCCGGTACCTGCACTTCAAGGCCGGTGGCCATACGGGCAGGTTTGGTACGTGCCGCAGCGGTGGCACCTTTGATGGCGGGCGTGGTTTCCACAACTTCCATCACCACAGATTGAGGCAGCTCGATAGCCAGAGGACGTTCGTCCACAATCAATACAGTGATGTTTTCCATGCCGTCCTGCAGGTACTCCAGCTGACCATCCAGTTCACCTTCGCCCAGGCTGTACTGGCTGTAGTCTTCGGCATCCATAAATGTGTAGAAATCGCCATCTTTGTAGAGGAAGGAGGATTCCCGGCGAATCATGTCTACAGGGGGGAACTGGTCACCACCGGTGTAGGAACCTTCCAGTTTGCGACCACCGGGAACCTGGTTGAAGCGGATCTTGTACAGGGTTTGCGCGCCCCGGGAAGAAGGGCTTTTGGCATCAATGTTTTTGACCTGATAGTAGTGGCCATTGATTTCCACGATGTTTCCGCGTTTGAGCTCGTTCGCAGCCGGCATATGACGTTCTCGTATGTGTCGATCAGAAAATGGCCGCTATTATAAACAGCCCCTATAGCGCTGTCAGGCTTGCGAGGGTGTTTGGATGCAGCTTATTCAGGCGAGCCTGAGATTGGTGGCCTTGTGCGATAAGGACGATACCTGTTCCCAGCTCCTGTGCGGTTTCCCAGTCGTGATCTGTGTCGCCAACAATAATGGTGTCCTGTGCGGGAATGCCTGACAGTTCCAGCAGGGCTTTTCCTCGTGCGATTTTTGAGGCAGCCCCCAGATCTCCCAGTCCACAAATATTATCGAAGTAGTCCGTTATGCCCAGCATGCGAGTGTGCTCAAGCAGCAAATGTTCTGCATAGGCTGACAGGATAGATTGCGTGCGGGTGCTGCTGGATATCTGTCGTGCAATTGTGAGAGCGTTCTGGTGCACACTGATAGACGGACGACGCAGGTTGTATTCCAGGTTAAAAACTTCACAGATAGTGGCGAAGCCTTTCTCGGAACAGTCCAGCCCCAAACCTTTATAGAAGTCGATGACCGGGTGGCAGAAGGCGTCTTTATATTGTTCAAGAGTGAGTTCAGGCAGCTGCTGTTCCTGCAGCATCAGGTTAACAATATCTCTGGCGTGGGGCGCATCGTTGACCAGTGTGCCGTTCCAGTCCCAGATAATGTGTCGGTAGGGTTCAATGGCTTCGAGAAGTGTTTGCATGGGAGCATCATGAGATGTAGTCAGGGTACATTGTCAACGCAGCCTGGAGAAGGGAGCGACTTTTCCCGGCGAATGGCTTTCGGTGTTGGTCGCACACTCTGGATTAAAGCTCAGAGTGTGAGGTTACAGATTTTATCGGTTCATTAATGATTTTTTGTACGCGGACACCGCAGGTATAAAAACGAAGAGAAGGGTCATGGAAAATGCTAAAGAACTCACCTTCGGTGCATGTAGAGACCGGCGCTTTATAGCCTTTCTTATTAGCAAGGTAGCGCTTTAAATGGTCTCTTTCCAATTTTGACTGCAGTATGAATATGCCATGTCCTCCGGGTTTCAGTTTATTGAGGGCGTCATCAAAGATGCTCTTCCAGGAATCCGACAGGCTATTGTTTTGAATGAGTATGCCGGGGTTTATAAACAGCGCGGCATCAACCTGAGAAAGGACATTGACTCTAGAGCCCATGTCTGAGCAGAGAGAGTATGGTTTGCCGATATAACCATGTTTGTAGTAGTAACTTTTTATACTATCTTTTGCCTGTTGATAAGCGGGATATTGCATTAGCTTGTCGGTCTTTTTGATGTCTTCTGGATTTGGATCAATAGCCAGCATTTCCTTAGGGTTTAGCATATCAACGATGGACGGCAGCTCGAATAGAATTCCAGCCCCGGGGATCAGCAGTATAGGCGTATCTGGTACATTTCCCGCAGGAAAAAGACTTTTGACCAGACCGGTGAACTGGTCGCGAATATAAGTCGGGTTGAGGCGAAGTAAATACATAAACGTTGCCTCAACGCCTTTTTTATCTTGTTTATCGCATTTATTGTTCCAGGTCTGTTTCACTATATTCGTGATGATGGCCTGTATTTCCCCATCCCCGGTTGCAGATTTGACGTCATCGTAGATGCCCGGGATGTCTTTGGATGGGGTGTCAAAACAGTACTTCCAATTGTCTACAGTAGCATTCAGTACTGCGCAGTAGGCGGAGTGGAGTGAGTCATAGGGATATCCTGTGCAGCTATAGCCAACCTCAATATTTTGACCCCAGCTGTTTATTGTAAGCAGGGTTAACAGCAAAGAAAGCCGTATGGAGAGCCTGAGTGTGTGAGTGGTGATCTGTTTCATCATAAGATAGCTGCCGTTTTAAATTATTCCTGATTCCTATAGACAGCAGCGAAGAACGTAATGCGTTAACAACGAGGTTAGGTTTATGTCGGAGCCTTTGCAGGGGAGGCGTTACAAGATAACTACGTGTTGTCGTATTTCGGTTTTACGCTGTTGACTCAGAATAGGCGCATCCTTATAGTTCGCAGCCTCAGCGGAACGCGTCCTTAGCTCAGCTGGATAGAGTACCTGGCTACGAACCAGGCGGTCGGAGGTTCGAATCCTCCAGGACGCGCCATTTTTAGAAAAGCAGTTGAAGTGTTTTTTTCGCGCTCTTAGCTCAGCTGGATAGAGTACCTGGCTACGAACCAGGCGGTCGGAGGTTCGAATCCTCCAGAGCGCGCCATTTTTGCTTTTTATTGTCTCAACTCCCCCCTCTTGTGAGAACGCCGATGCGACTGCATCGGTTTTTTTGTATCTCATAAGATGAAGGTGGTTTTGAGTCAGTGAAAGCAGGGCATTTTGTAGGATGGTTTTTGTGGGGAAGCCTTGAAAAGAACGCTTTTCCCGGTTGACTCAGGTCGGCCAAATCTCTATAGTCTGCCGCCGTTGATGTGCGTCCTTAGCTCAGCTGGATAGAGTACCTGGCTACGAACCAGGCGGTCGGAGGTTCGAATCCTCCAGGACGCGCCATTATTTTAAAAGTTGTTTGTGACACTTTTGTTTATTAGAACATTGCGTGTCTATAAGAACATTATGTGCATGACAATTTAAACGTTTTACCCCGCGTCCTTAGCTCAGCTGGATAGAGTACCTGGCTACGAACCAGGCGGTCGGAGGTTCGAATCCTCCAGGACGCGCCATATTTCTAAGCTGTCACCCGACAGCACATCTGCAGAATCTCTGCAGGGGGAGCCCTTTCTTCAGGCTCCCTGTTCCGTTTCCTTAATAAATGAAAGCTCGCTAAACTGCTTTATTAAAAGGATGCGGATTTATGTCTGACAATACCTCAGAACAATCACTCCCTGGCTTTGATAAAGCCGCGGATAAGAGTATGGATACTCAGCAATCCGGCGGCCGTCATGCACTGATGGGCTGCCAGATGTTGTTTGTCGCCTTTGGCGCTCTTGTTCTTGTTCCTCTTCTCACCGGTCTTGATCCCAACGTTGCTTTCTTTACTGCTGGTGTTGGTACTCTGATTTTCCAGGTGGTTACCCGCCGTCAGGTTCCTGTTTTCCTCGCTTCATCTTTTGCCTTTATTGCGCCTATCAGTTTTGGTGTCGCTGAGTGGGGTCTTGCCTCCACTATGGGTGGTCTTGTGGCTGCTGGTTTGCTCTATGTGGTGCTGAGTACCATTGTTCGCGTACGAGGCAGTGGTTTCCTCTACCGTATGTTTCCGCCAGTGGTTGTTGGTCCGGTGATCATGGTGATTGGTCTCGGGCTCGCACCTGTGGCGGTGAATATGGCAGATGGTGGTGCTAACCCTGCCATAAGTCCTGACGATTCTATTTTGCTGGCTGGCTCCGCATTGTTGGCAACGTTGATCTCTGCTGTGTTTGCCCGGGGCATTCTTAAGCTGATTCCCATTATGTGTGGCGTGATTACGGGTTATGTAGTGGCGCTGTTTATGGGGGTTGTGAACTTTGAACCCCTGACTGGCGCGGCCTGGTTCTCTCTGCCGAACTTCACTACGCCTGAGTGGAATATGAACGCCATGCTGTACATGATCCCGGTGGCGATTGCCCCGGCGATTGAGCATATTGGCGATATGATGGCGATTAGCTCCGTGACCGGTAAGGACTACCTGAAAAAACCCGGTCTGCAGAATACTTTGCTGGGCGATGGTCTGGCGACCTCTTTTGCTGCCTTCCTTGGTGGTCCACCTAACACGACGTATTCTGAAGTCACGGGTGCAGTCATGCTGACCAGGGCGTTTAACCCGGTGATTATGACCTGGGCGGCTGTGGCGGCGATCTGTGTGGCCTTTATCGGCAAGGTCGGTGGCTTCCTGGCGACCATTCCTACACCGGTTATGGGTGGCATTATGATGCTGCTGTTTGGTTCTATCGCAGTAGTAGGCTTGAATACCCTGATTAAGGCGCGGGTGGATTTAAGTGTGCCCCGCAACCTTGTGATCGTCGGTTTAGTGCTGGTGTTTGGTCTCGGTAACCTGTCTGTTGATGCCTTTGGTTTAACTCTTAAGGGTGTCAGCCTCTGTGCGATTACTGCGGTGCTGCTGAACATTATTCTTCCCCATGAAAAAGGGGAAGATTGTTATCAGTCAACTGAGCCAAAGGGTTGATTCGCTGATCGATTCATCGCCGGCAGGGTGCTACAGAGTTGTAGGCTCTGGAGTGCTCTCGGGCGACTTGTTTTGTGGTGCCGGGAAGTACTGATCCATAAGGCTTAAAAAAATATCGATGCACACATCGGATTGTCCCTGCTGCTTTACCATGTCCCTTTTGATCTTTTCGGCGACTCTCTGAGCTGTTCTGCGCATTAAATCTGTTGTACTGATATCGGGCTCTCGCGGGAAGGTGGTGAAGCGTCCTGCCGCGATGGGGCCGGGGTAGTACTTCAGGCCTTTATTTTGAGAAACACTGCGCAGCCCGTGGCGATGATGGCATGATGGCGGTGCGTAATCCTCCCCTGCGACAACCAGATCAAATAGCTGCTTCTCCATCACCTCTGCGGTTGTGGTCATTGGGCTGAAAATCACTTCGTTAACGCCCTGGGTCAGTTGCAGGGTATTTCTTATTTCGTGACGGGTGAGTACAGGCGGGCGCTTGTAATTGGCGCGATCTTGTTCGCTGAGGCCGGAAATGCCGACAACAAGGTGAATGTCCTCGGGGGAGGTCTCAAGAAAGGCAGCTGCGGCTAGTCGGGCCTTCTGGATGGCACGAAAGTGCCCGAAATGGGTGAGATCATAGATGCCGTCAGTGAAAACCCGATAACGCAACCCGTTAATGGGAGGCTTTTTATCGGCCAGAACAGGCTGGCTGAGGAAAAAAGAGCAGATGGCACCAAGTGTAAAGTTGAGAGCAAGACTTAATGTCAGGTGCCGGGCGGGGCTGCTTCGCCATATCTTCATTGATCAGACTCATTATGATTTTTGATCGGAGAAGAATAGACGCCCTTTAGTCGTTAGGTTGTCGGAATAAGCAGCCCGTTGACAGGGAGCTATTTAAGTTGGCTGAACCAGGTGGCCAGCAGGCTGATATCTTCATCGCTCAGAGACTGGGTCATGCTCTTCATTATGGGGTTAGAGCGTTCACCAGAGCGGTAGGCTTTGAGTTTTTTGCTTAATGATTCCTGGGTTTGACCAGCCAGTTTTGGGGCCCCCATGGCAGGCCGGCCCTGGCCTTTTGTACCGTGACAGCTGGAGCAGCCACGACTTTGTAGCAGCTTGAATTGCTTCTCTCTTTCCGGGGTGGCTTCATTAGCCGATACGGCAGGGCTGGTCAGTGAGAATGATAAGCCGATAGCGGCAATAATTAAGGCAAGAGTGTTACGCTGATACACGGATGTGATCTCTATTGTTGTTAGAAACGTATGTTATTAATAACCGCAGCACCATGTTAATCGGTTTGCTGGTGATTTAAGAGAGGGTGGGCAAAGAATATGACGCAAGAGCAGGGTAATATCCTGGTAACCGGCGGCACAGGTTTTATTGGTTGCTTTCTGGTGGCTGAACTGGTGCGACAGGGGTGGAATGTTGTTGTGCTCAGCCGTCAGTCATCACGGGTCGTTAAAACGCTTTTGGGTGAAGAGCTGCAATCCATTCAATCGTTGAGTCAGTGGCCTTATAAAGATGCACCGGAAGCCTGCATCAATCTGGCCGGTGAGGGCATTCTGGATAAACGCTGGGGTTATGCTCGAAAGCAGGTGTTGCGTGATAGCCGTATTCAGCTGACAAAGTCGCTGGTGGAATGGTTAGCTGGTTTTCCGGAGCCCTGCCGGACATTGATTAGTGGTTCAGCTGTCGGTTTTTATGGCGTGGAAAGTGGTGCTGAGGTTTGCCCTGAGGAGAGAGGGGCAGGGCGAGACTTTGCAGCGCAGCTCTGTACAGGCTGGGAGCAGGCCGCTCGTACTGTATCTTCAGAAACCCGACTCTGTTTGTTGCGTACTGGCATTGTCCTTCATGGAAAGCATGGCGCTTTAAAGCAAATGTTGCCGCCGTTTAAGCTCGGTCTTGGTGGTGTGATTGGTTCTGGTGATCAGATGATGCCCTGGATTCATATTGAAGATATGGTGAAAGGCATTCTGTTTTTGCTGAATGCTGATGAGGCATCCGGTGCATTTAATATGGTGGCTCCCGGACTTGTGTCGAATCGTGTATTTGTAAAATCTCTGGGTCAGGCGCTGCATCGTCCAGCACTGTTCCCAATGCCGGCCTGTGTACTCAAGGTGATTCTTGGGGAGGGTGCAGACTTACTGTTGAACGGGCAAAATGCACAACCGAATAAGCTGGTTCAGCAGGGTTTTCGTTTTACCTGGCCAGAGCTGCCAATGGCTTTGGAGAATGTGCTCTAACGAGTGGATTCATAGAGCCGGTTAAAAACCCGGCAGCCGTTATCTTCACCAATACGATAGAGCGTAGCGGGGCGATTGCTGCCGTGACGCTTCTCTCCTGTCTCTTTCAGAATAGTGCCACTGAGGAAGCGATTGCGCAGTGATCGCGTGGGTGGTGCTTTGCCTAGAAGGCTTTCAAAGACCTCGCGAATATCAGCCAGAGTAAAGGTTACGGGTAATAGATAGAGTGGGATGGTTGTATACTGGCACTTGTTACGCAGACGGCTGATGGCTGCTTGTAGTAGTTTCTGATGGTCATAAGCCAGAACCGGCAGCTTGGCGTTGCAGTCTGCCGGAATATCAAACCAGCGCGCTTCATCAATCTCTTCACGGCAGTTGTTCCCATCTTCCGGAGAGCGCACCAGGGCAAAGTACACCACTGTGAGAGACCAGCCACGGCTGTCCCGTTGATCGTTACCGATAGTTTCCACCTGCTCCAGCCACGAAACAGGCGCCTTGGTCAGCCGGCCAATATGGCGGCGTGCCGTCTGTTCCAGTGTGTGGTCAGAGTCAGGGGCAATACGTCCGGCGGGCAGGGCATGGTTGTGGCCGGCATTCGGGTGCAGAGCCGGGCCTGTTAATACCTGAAGGCGGCCTTTGTAGAGCCTGAGTACCACGGTATCCACTGAGATCAGGGACATGGACAGGGAGGAAGGCTCTTGGGTAGGCTCCGGACACATAACAGACTAACGACTCTCATTCTTCTACAGAAATACGCTACTTATCTTGACAGCTTTTGGAATCAGTTTCACTATGTTAGTGAATGTAGTTCACTATGTAGAATAAGCCATGACTGAGTCATTAGCTTCTTGTGTTGAAGGGCCGGACGCTAAAGCCTCCTCTTCAGCACTACAGCTTGGTGCCAAAGAGAAAGTTGCTTCTTTTGATGTTGATGCGCAGAGCTGTTTTACCCCGCTGTGCCCTGAAGAGTTACCCGTGGCGGGGGGCGAAACCATTGCCGATGAATTGAACCGGCAGGCCATGCTGGCTTCTCTGCGGTTAGGTTCCAAGGATGCCCATCCCGCGAAGGCCGTGTGGGAAGCCACTGAGGAGTATCCACCATTAACTCCGGTTGAAGGTGAGAACGTGGATGTGCGCTGGCCGCGTCATGGCGTGCCCGGTA
This sequence comes from Sansalvadorimonas sp., assembly GCA_965221135.1. Classification (GTDB taxonomy): domain Bacteria; phylum Pseudomonadota; class Gammaproteobacteria; order Pseudomonadales; family Endozoicomonadaceae; genus Sansalvadorimonas. The sequence continues at coordinate 30,773 of CBDCRZ010000087.1, read as the reverse complement.
CGCTGGGTTTTGAATTGATACCCGGCCTGCCTGCGGTGAATGAATACGATTATTTTGTCTGGAAAGGTGTGGAACCAGATATGCACCCGTACGGTGCCTGTTTCCATGATCTTGACGGGCGTCTCAGTACCGGTGTGATTGAGTTTCTTCGAGACCGTCAGATCGAAGTGGTTGTAGTGGGTGGTCTTGCGCTGGATTATTGCGTAAAAGAGACAGCTCTACAGCTGGTTGAGGCGGGTTTCCGTGTTGTGATTAATCAAAGTGCGACCCGGGGGCTGGCTGAGAAGTCATCTCAGGAAGCCATGGCAATTATGCGAGCGGCTGGTATAGAACTGGTCGAAAGCAGTTGTCAGTTACAGGTGGCCTGATAGCCACTGTCTGGATTTTATTATGTCTAACCCTATCATTACCTCGCTGCTGGATATCGACTACTACAAGTTGACTATGCAGCAGGCTGTGTTTCACCACTACCCGAGCGTAGAGGTAGAAGCACACTTTAACTGTCGTACAGATGTTGACCTTGTTCCCTTGGCGGGTGACATTCGCGAACAGATTGACGCCCTGGCCGACCTGGCGCTGACAGCTGACGAAAAACAGTGGCTGGCAGAAGGTGGAGTCTTCAAGGCTGACTATCTGGACTGGCTCAGCAATCACCGCCTTGACCCTTCAAAAGTGCAGGTTAGTGGCTGCTATGAGAATGGCCTGAAAATCACTCTTCAGGGTACATGGCTCGAAGTCACCCTGTTTGAAATTTATATCCTGGCGATAGTCAGCGAACTCTATGGTCGCCGCTATCAGACAGGAGCCTGTCTCGGACTGGCCCGCACCAACCTGAAAAACAAAATTGACTGCCTGCGCAGTGACGACTGCGGCAGTAATGTCAATTTCGTAGACTTTGGAACCCGCCGTCGTTTCAGTGGTGTCTGGCATCGGGAAATGCTGGAAACCCTGGCCAAAGAAGTGCCTGAGCAATTAAAGGGCACCAGCAATATTATGCTGGCCCGTGAGCTGGATCAGCCTGTCGTTGGCACAATGGGGCACGAATGGCTGCAGGCTCATCAGGCGCTGGTGGACGGAGATCTGGCAATCAGCCAGCAGCGTGCTCTTGAAGTCTGGCATGAGGAGTATCAAGGGCTTCTGGGTATCGCCCTGACCGATACCATCACTATGGATGCATTCCTGCGGGATTTTGATCGCTCACTGGCTATGCGTTACACAGGTATGCGTCATGACTCTGGTGATGCCTTCCTCTGGGGTGATAAAGCCATTGAGCACTACGCCTCCCTGGATGTCGATCCACGTACAAAAGCACTGGTGTTCAGTGATGGCCTGAACTTTACCCGTGCTTCAGCTATTGCTGAACATTTTGCGGGACGTATCAAAACCAGTTTTGGTATAGGAACCTGGTTGACCAATGATGTGGGTGGTCGTCCTTTGAATATTGTTTTGAAGCTGGTGTCCTGTAATGGCCAGCCGGTGGCGAAGATTTCCGATGCGCCAGGCAAAACCATGTGCCTGGATGCCGGTTACGTACAAAAATTGAAAACCGCTTATAAGGTGGGCTGAAAAGTCGATTGAGTGACGTTTCGGCCTTTTTCATAGAACAGGGCCGAAACATATCAGCGATGGGAGTCAGCAACGGGTGCCATTAGTGGATGGTTTCCCGTTAGTTTTTAACTGGTGTTAGACGCAGCAGTGTTGTGCCACGATGAAAGCCATTTCATGATTTGTTTCGAATCGCTCAAACTGAATGTAGTTACGAAAAGTCTGTAAAGTTATTTATCCTGACGGCCCTGTAATGAAACATCTGGGCTAAGCATTCTGCTATTACACCTCCGCTCTGAGTCCTTTCTATAAGTTTGTCGGACAGCCCTGTCTGCTTTGTTAAAACTATTCCCTTGTTGCATTGTCTATCTGGCTAATCAGGAACGAAGTCGATGCGGTCAGAGGGGGGGGTATATGTACAATGCAATGGGCGGCGCTGGTTGTCCCGATTGCGGAGCAGGCCTGGGAGGGCGGCCGGGAAGAGAGGCAGGTTGTGATGTGAAAATGCCACAGCCACAAGTAAAGTTTTTCTGTAGTAGCTGCCGGACTCTCCTTTCCGATACCACACCGCACACTCTACCTGCCGGGCCACGTTGTAACTGGTATTCCGATGTAAAAGAGACAGAACTCGACCAGCGAGTGGCTGAAATTAGAACCCCTCAAAATCTGATTTTCCATACTCGGTCGCTGTTAGAGCAGGGTAAAAAAGTGGGTGTGTTGGTGATTGATATGCAAACCGGATTTGAGAGAGATTTTATGACTAGTATCAAAAGCCACGTTATCAATAAACAGGCATCTTTTCTCGCATCTGTTGCCGGGGAGGATGGGCTGCATGTTTTTTTTATTTGCTACGAGAGCTGTGGGGCTGTTCTCCATGATCTGCTGGATGCTGCAGCAGGGGGAATGAATGTCAGAACTTTTGTAAAGTACACTGATGATACATTTCAAACCCGTTCCATCCCCCCTTGGGGGGGGGGGCTGGATACCAGAGAGCTGTATGGGGATATCGAGCATGCCCTGCGCGTTGAGGGTATTCAGGATCTTGTGTTGTTAGGGTGCTTTGATATGGCATGTGTATATGAAACTGCCCGGGGCGCATTGGAACGTGATTTTTCTGTGGTTGTGGATCACGATATCAATTTTCCAGTAAAAGCCTCGCGTATACCGAAAGGTGGAGTAACTCTTAAAAGAATCAAAAAGATGGCGAATGCTTATTGGGATCGCCTGGAAAGCAAGCGCCTGAAGTTGACTGTTCTTAATTCATCTTATGAGGCTCGAATGCAGGAAGAGGAAAGGCAGCGGTTGCAGCCCCATCCTCAGCAAAAGCAGCATAAAGAGTGAGTGCAGAACCTGACAGCGTAGGCGTATATAGATTCCAACAGACGAAGGTTTCGCCGGGAGTGGTTCTGGCTGGCCCGGATGCTTGTAAAGCATTCGGGTTGGTAAAATATCGAGCCCGGCCCTTAACGGTTTCACCATGCCGACATTTGCAGCGAGAAAATTAACCTTCCCCCTTGCATTCATCTGTCTGTTTATGGAGAATGCGACCGCGTTCAAGACTGATTCCTTCAGTTCTTGGCGATTGTTATGGCGGACCTTGCCGGTCCCCCCGCAATGAGTAGCTGTGAACTCCGCCAGGCCCGGAAGGGAGCAACGGTAGCAGTGAGTGCATGTGCCGGGGTGTGGCTGGTAGGGGCCGCCTCCAGTTTTTCTGCTTTTCCCCTCGTGCTTAACTTTCTGTTTCATCCTCTTCCGTGCATCCTGCGGATAACTCGGTTAGCATATAATCCTGAAATTCTTTCCCAGATCTTCTCTGATTTTATCGAGTAGCTAACGTGAATGGTGGCAAATAATCCATGAGTTATCAGGTGCTTGCGCGCAAATGGCGATCCCGTACCTTTAAGGAACTGGTTGGGCAGGCTCACGTTCTGCAGGCACTGGTGAATGCCCTCGATAATAATCGATTACACCATGCCTACCTGTTTACCGGCACCCGGGGTGTAGGTAAAACCAGTATTGCCCGGATTCTGGCCAAATGCCTGAATTGTGAAACCGGTGTAACCTCAGAACCCTGCGGTGAGTGTTCCTCCTGCCGAGAGATAGATGAAGGCCGGTTTGTTGATCTGATCGAAGTGGATGCTGCCAGCCGGACTCGCCTGGAAGATACCAAAGAGTTATTGGACAACGTCCAGTATGCGCCTGCCAGAGGGCGCTTCAAGGTGTACCTCATAGATGAGGTGCATATGCTCAGTACACACAGTTTTAATGCCTTGCTGAAAACACTGGAAGAGCCACCTCCCCATGTGAAATTTCTGCTGGCGACCACTGATCCCCACAAGCTCCCGATTACCATCCTGTCCCGCTGCCTGCAGTTCAGTCTGAAGAATATGCCCCCTGAAAAGGTGGTTGAACATCTTCAGCATGTGCTGGACTCAGAGAATGTTGCTTATGAACTGCCCGCATTGTGGCAGTTGGGTCGCTCCGCCGACGGCAGCATGCGTGATGCTTTGAGTCTGACCGACCAGGCCATTGCATACTGTGGTGACAAGCTGACCAGTCAGTCTGTCACCGCCATGCTTGGCACCATCGACCAGGACCAGGTTTATAAAGTACTCGATGCTTTGATTGCCGGTCAGGCTGGTGTCTTGCTGGGTGCAATCTCGGAGCTTGCCGAACACAGCCCGGATTATGTGGCTGTACTGTCAGATATGCTCTCTGCGCTTCACCGTGTCGCATTGGCACAGGCTGTGCCGGATGTTGTGGATAACAGTCAGGGTGATCGTGAACGTATTCTGGCAATTGCCGGACAGGTTACTTCAGAAGATCTGCAACTGTATTACCAGACCGGCCTGATAGGTCGCCGTGACCTGCCGCTGGCTCCAGACCCGCGTTCAGGGTTTGAAATGGTGATGCTGCGGATGCTGGCCTTCCGTCCTGATGGTGTGCCTGCAGCACCTGAACAGCCATTACCAGGTAGTGCGGCAGTGGCTCCTTCAACAGTGCCGCCATCGACAGCGCCTTCTGTTACACCACCTGAGCCAACGCCGCCCCCGGTAACGCCTGCACCGGCTTCAGCGCCTGAATCTGCGGCCCCTGTCACTGCTCCCGTGCAGGAAGCTTCGCCACTGCCAGAGCCTGTAACGCCGCCACCGCAGACTCAGACTACTGCCAGTGCACCAGCAAGAGAGCCTCAGGATTCTGTATCTAACAGTTCCCAGAGTGAAGCTCCGGCAGAAAAGGAAGACCCCGAGCCTGGCCCTGCATCGTCACCCGCTCCTGCGGAGGTAGAACCTCCTTCAACAGGCGGTGATATGCGCCCGCAACCTCCACCCTGGGATGATCATTCTGTATCATCCGGGCAGGCGGTTGTGCGTGGCGCTGCACCTGTAAATAGCGCAGCACCAGAGCCAGTTCCCGCTCCTTCCCGGCAAACGACATCTGTTGCACCACAATCTGTGCCTTCACCTGCTCCACAGTCTCAACCTGTTGTTGAGCAGGCAGTTAAAGACGTTGCCAGACAGGATGTTGAAGTGGTGGAGAATGCACCGAAGCTGGCTCTGACAGATTTAAAAACCAATCACTGGATTCCCCTGAGCCATGCCCTGAAAATGGGGGGAGTAACTGGTGCCATTGTGTCTCACTGTGAAATGGTCAATGTGCAGGGTAATAAGATTGCTCTGACATTGGATAAAGCCCACGATACGCTTTATAACGACACGCATTGTCAGCGTATTCAGGATGCCTTGTCGGACTATTTCGAAACGGCCATCTCACTCACCATTGATGCTGGTGATGTGATGACAGAAACACCGGCGGCCTGGCGTGAACGTCGTCGCCTGGAGCGCCTCGAAGCTGCACGACAGAGTTTCATGAGTGATGACCGGGTGCTGGCACTGGTTGAGGCGTTTTCCGGGCAGATAAAGGAGCAGACCATTGAGCCCGTGGGCTAATGGCCTGTTCAATAAGTAATATATGTTGAACAACTTTATTTTCAGCCCTTAAAGAGAAGAGGTTCGTTATGCTCAAAGGCGGTATGGGAAACCTGATGAAGCAGGCTCAGCAGATGCAGGAGCAGATGCAGAAAATGCAGGAAGAGCTGGCCAATGCTGAAGTGACAGGCGAAGCCGGTGCTGGTCTGGTGAAAATCACCATGACTGGTCGTCATGATGTGCGCATGGTATCGATTGATCCTTCCCTGCTGGAAGAAGAGAAAGAGATTCTGGAAGACCTGATTGCTGCGGCCATGAACGACGCAGTACGTAAGGTTGAGAAGAACCAGAAAGATCGTATGGCAGACGTCACCGGTGGCCTGAATATGCCTGCCGGTTTCAAAATGCCGTTCTGATCAACGCTTAAGGTCAAGACAGGGAGGTCAGCAAGTCGATGTCATTCAGCCCTTTAATTGTTCAGCTTATGGAGTCACTGCAGTGTTTGCCGGGGGTAGGCCCCAAGTCTGCCCAGCGTATGGTGCTACACCTGCTTGAGCGGGACCGTGAAGGCGCAACAAAGCTTGCTGATGCCCTGAAGGCAGCGGCTGAGGGTGTAGGCCACTGTCAGCGCTGCCGTACCCTGACCGAGCATGATATTTGCGAGATCTGCACGCACCCGGAGCGTAAAACCGGTCAGGTGTGTGTGGTAGAAACCCCGGCCGATGTGCTGGCCATAGAGCAAACGGGTGGTTTCAAAGGTCGTTACTTTGTTCTTATGGGGCATCTGTCGCCCATCGACGGCATAGGGCCGGAAGACATCGGCGTTGACCAGCTGATCGCACAGGTCGAGTGTGATGGTGTGGAAGAGGTCATTCTTGCCACCAACCCTACGGTGGAAGGTGAAGCAACGGCCCACTATCTGGCAACCAGTCTGCGAACCATGGGGGTTACAGTCTCCCGTATTGCCCATGGCGTGCCTCTCGGCGGCGAACTGGAATATATTGATGGCGGCACACTGATGCATGCCTTTGCCGGCCGTCGGGCGATGGCCGACTAATTCTTACCTCCCATTCACCCAGTGCAGGGTTAATCTAACGTAAGATGACTGGTGTCGGGTGCTGGTGGCGGTGGTGTATCATCCTGCTCAAACAGATACCCCTGCTGTTCCTTCAGTGAAAACTGGCTGGTATCCGGCATGGGTGGTTCTGGTTGTTTTTCGTGGGGGTTCACATCAGAACCTGTGGGTGCGATTGACCAGCTGTCGTCCGGTGCTTCTGCTGCGACTTCTTTTACTTCCGCTTCCTTCGGGGTTGCTGTCACGGCTGCTTCCCGATTCATTTCACGGTAGGCGCAGATCATCCCTGCCGCTTTCAGCTTCTTCTGATAGCTCTCCGCTGTTTCTTCAGTGAGCTGGTTCTTGAGAACCACCGTTGCTCCGGAAAACAGTTTCTCCAGCTGTGCAGGGCCAGCTCGAAACAGTTTGGCAGCATTGTTACGGACTTTCTGGATATCTGCACCGGGAATGGTCTCTCCAGAAAATGTAAGTTCAAAGCTTTTAGACATAAGGGCTTAGCCTGACAGAGCAGTTTGATTTTCTATTAACTGCTTTTTTATCACAGATTCAGCGGGGAAGGAAAAACCCCAGTCGCTTATTGTGAAAGAATAAGCGACTGGGGTGGTAAGGGGTAATGGTTGTGGGGTTAATCTCAGGCTCTGAACCTAAGGGCAAACTGTCCCCTCAGTTGGCCGGAGTTGAAGATACCAGCCTTTTTAACATCGTTATTTATCTGCGCCGCCAGTTTCTTTAGTGATGAGAGGTCAGTAGGGAAATCATCGTAGTCGCCTTCGTCTGCATCATCGAGAGCCGTATCCAGGCGGTTTTCAAACTGTCTCATTTTGTCACTCTGCAACAGGGCTTCAAGGCTTTTCAGCTGCTTTTGTTCCTTGCGGCTTAACTTGGTTTTTATGAGCAGGTTCGTTTGCATGATCGCAAGTTGTGATTGCAAATTAGTCAGAGTTTCCTGAGCATCAAGAATAATATCTTCAGCAGGGAGAGTCGCGGCTGGCGTGAAAATCTGGGGGAAGGCCGCGGTGAACTGCTGCTTGATTTTGCTCATCTCCTGCATCTGTTTGATGCCCAGTTTCTCAAGCTTTACACGTTGGCTTTCGTTCCTGGCTTTGTCGAGTTTTCGCAGGGTGTTCTGCATAGCCTGAGCGTTCTTCTCAAGCTTTTTGACGGTTTCTTGTGCCATCTTTTTTACAGTTTTGTTTTTCACATTGATAGCGGGACTGATAAGAGCTGTTGAAGTGCTAGCCGTGATGACTGCGTTTTGCAGTTGGGTGGACACTTGAGAATGTTTCGGTGCTGTCATTTGAGTCTGCTTAATGACAGGTGCCTGCGCAGTGGACGATTTTTTATTTAACCCAATTGTCTGGTTAGCTGATTGTGTAGGGACCTGAGCTTTACGCGGTGGCGGAGGTGGTGCTGGTCTTGCTGGTTTAGGTGTGGAGCGCACAGTTGTCGATGCAGGTGCAGGTGCAGGTGCAGGTGCAGGTACGGATTGTTCTGTCTGACTATTATCTTTTGGTGCCGCAGGAACAGGCGCTGAACTGGTATGTGTACTCCTGGCGGCCTCAGGAAGCCCTGAGCTCAGAGAGCTACCTTGCAGTGCGGCCATTTTCTGTATCATACTCTCAGACAGAGCGCGCCTTTTTGGAGTGCTGCGTGCTGTTTTCGAGTCATTGAGTGTCGCCAGTTCATCTGTTGTGCTCAGACGGGTACTATCTGCTCTTGTTGGTGGCTTTGGTGGAGACTTTTTCACTGGTTGTGGAGCTGGAGGTTCAACCTTTTCGTTCGATTCCGTTCTGCTTTGCACAAAATTATCAAATTCTGCATCCTCATCTATGCCCTGTTCTGTATTAATGCTGTTCTGCTGACTGAGACTGACAGGCTCAGCGCTGCTTTGTGTGGTAGAGGATGCTGCTGCTCTGCGTTGAGCCAGATCATCAAACTGCTTATCCGTGTCATCCCGCGATGTCGGTTGTGTCTCAGGCGAACGAGTGGGGGTAGGTAATGGCGTGCGGGCTTGAGTTTTCTCGTTTGTTTTTGCCTGATCTGCAGGCTGAGAGGCCTTGATGGATTGCGGTTGTTTTGTTTCTGGAGTGACTGGTGGGCCCCCATTATATTTCATTTTCAGCTGTAGAACAGATTGATCGGCGCCTGTTGGAAGCTTTCTGGTTCTTCTTTCAGCTAAAGTGGGCTTGGGAGGGATGGGTGGTTTTTCTTTATTTGGCTGTTGAATGCTGGCGTTCGGCTCATGGATGGAAACCCGGCCATTATCGCTGGTAGCTGATTTATTTGTAGTGTTATCAGCATCAAGTGGTGTTTGGTTGTGCTGAGGTCCGATACTGCCTGGTCCCGTTGGATTCATGATGCCTGTCCCTCGATTGTGTCTATTTGCCCCTTTGTTTGAGTTTAAAAACGAATCACCAGATTTGCCTGCCTGTATTCATGGCTTTGTCATATTCCTGATTTAAAGTGTTTGAATACACCTGTGCGGGAGGCTCTCATGTCAGTATTACGTAATATTTTGATGTTTCTATTCCTATTGTCTGGTTTAACTCGGGCAGACGAGTTGATTCCTCCGCTGTTTCAAAAACCCTCCGGTACTCTATTTACCATGCAGGGCTCCAATACTATTGGTGCCAGGCTTGGACCTGAGCTGGTGGCTGGCTGGCTTGAAGAGCGCGGGTTCAAGAATGTCGATATTCTCGACACAGCGGTAGCAAATGAACAAAGTATTGTGGCGACTCATATTGCGACCAATAAACAGGTGACTGTCGAAGTTAAGGCTCACGGATCTTCCAGCGGGTTCAGAGCCATGATGGCTGGCAATGCTGATATTGCTGCAGCATCTCGGCGTATAAAAAAGAAAGAACGACTGAAGATGATTGATTTTGGTGACCTGCAATCAGCTGCTTCAGAACATGTTATTGGTATTGATGGTATTGCGGTGGTTGTGAATCCAGGCAACCCTGTGAGTACCCTGAGCACAAGCGATATTGCTAAAATTTTCTCCGGTGAGATTGTTAACTGGAATCAGGTTGGTGGAACTGACAGTCCTATCACGGTGTATGCCCGCGATAATCAATCCGGTACCTGGGACACCTTTCGTAAACTGGTTCTCGGAAAAAAATATAAGCTGATTGATACCGCTCAGCGTTTTGAATCCAATACAGTTTTATCAAATCGTGTCACTGGTGATTCCTCTGCGATTGGTTTTGTAAGTTTGAACACAATTGACCGTGCCAAGCCTCTTGCTGTGTCTGCAGGTGAAGCTCAGGCATTGATGCCAGAACGCCTCACCGTTGCTACAGAAGATTATGCACTGGCGCGTCGTTTGTACTTGTATCTGCCCGGTGTTGAGCCCAATGCTTTTGCATCAGATTTTATGTCCTGGGCGATTGAGAAACAGGGGCAGAAGGTTGTCGATAATGTTGGCTATATTTCCCAGAATGTTGCGCCGCTGCTCGCCGATGTCTCTCAGGCTCCGGACACATACAAGAGTCTGGTTGAGGGTAATCAGCGTTTATCAGTGAATTTCCGCTTCCATGAAGGCAAGGCCCGTTTGGATAATAAGGCTCGCCAGGATGTGAAGCGTCTGGCGCAGTTTATTAATGAGAATGAAGGGAACCTCCTGCTGGTAGGTTTCGCCGAGGGTAGCAATAGTAGTTTCTCTGATCTGTTGTCAAAGCTGCGGGCAAAGGTTGTTCGTCGTGCCCTGATTCGTGCCGGTGTGTCCCGTAAATATCTGGAGTCCCACGGTTATGGCCGGTTTATGCAGCTGTCGGACGGCAATGATATGTCGGCCCGGGTGAAGAACCGTCGTGTGGAGGTTTGGTTTGAAGCAGGTGAACAACAAAAGCAGGAGCCAGGTACAAAACAGCAAGCGTCTGTCAAAGTGAATACCCAGCTAAGCCTGCGATAAATAACAATCTGAGATGAAAGATAAATGAGATGAAAAAAACGCCAGCAATCAGCCGGCGTTTTTTTTCTGCAGTGGCTTCAGGCGTTAACTATCGGTACGCATTAATAAATAGAGCTCAACCAGGATTTCAGGAATCTGCAGAGCCATATTCTCAAGCAGTTCAGTGTTGGCTGACAGATCTTTAAACTCGTCTTCATCCGCAAACAGTCCTGACAGTGCAGCCAGTGGCAGTAGCAGTTCAGCAACAGATTGTTCGTTGTGGCTTAGCCAGTCTTCTTCCTGCTCGATATGAGCTTCAAGGAAGCCAGAGCACCAGTCAGCCAGTTCAGAGTCCAGCAGGTCATCATCTTCATCAACTGCGACGGGCACGACAAAAGTGTCGTTGTCAGCATTCAGCTGACTGTCTATAAAAGAGAGCACGCCGCTGATCTGCATGGTCAGCTCTTCGGCAGAAAGACCGGTCTGGCCTGGGTCAGGGAACATGACTTCGCAAATTTCTTCAGGAGACTTGGGAGCAGGGCTGATAACCTGTGCTGTCAGATAGCCGTGGCCCATAATGGCATCAAAGCATTCTTCATCTTTGTCAGCCATGTGATCCAGGGCCTGGAACAATGTACCATCAAGTACCAATTCTGATTCAGTCATATTAGGCATCCCGTATGCAGCCGAGGCTGGAGCAATCTGTGAAATTTGGTTAAGTCTGACCTGTGTTGAAGAAATTTGGAAGCGCAGCCGTGTATACTGCGGCATTTCCTGATCATTTTCTCTTCTTTTTTATACCCTTGGGGGGTGACAGTCTCGTTATGTCGGAAAAAGCCAGAAATATTCTCTCTGAAGTCTTTGGCTACACGGCATTTCGTGGTCAACAGGAAGCGGTCATTGATCAGGTGTCAGAAGGGCAGGATGCTCTGGTATTAATGCCTACAGGCGGTGGTAAAAGTCTCTGTTACCAGATTCCCGCGATGATGCGCCCCGGGACAGCTATCGTCATCTCTCCGCTGATTGCCCTGATGCAGGATCAGGTCGACTCCATGAAGCTGTTTGGTGTCAGAGCCACCGCTCTGCACTCCAGTCTGGACTTCGAAGAACAGTCACAGATTAAGCAGGGCATGCTCCGGGGCGAATATGATCTGGTGTATGTCTCCCCCGAACGGCTGATGACTCCGCATATGATGGGTATGCTGGGTGATTTAATGCTTTCCCTGTTTGCTATTGATGAAGCTCACTGTGTGTCCCAGTGGGGACATGACTTCCGCCCGGAATATCTGCAGCTTTCTATTCTCCATGAGCGCTTTCCCCATGTGCCACGTATTGCCCTGACAGCAACAGCGGATCAGCGCACCCGGGAAGAGATTGTTGAACGTCTGAACATTCAGCAGGCCCGGCAGTTTGTCAGTAGCTTTGACCGCCCCAATATATTTTATCGTCTGGCACAGAAGCGGAATGCCCGTAAGCAGTTGCTGGACTTCATATTGAAGGATCATGCGGGTCAGTCCGGCATTGTTTACTGCTTATCTCGTCGTAAGGTCGAAGAGCATGCCGCCTGGTTACAAAGACATGGGGTGAATGCGCTGCCTTACCATGCGGGGCTGGATTCCCAGATTCGTCAGCATAACCAGCATAAATTCCAGACCACCGACGATATGGTGATGGTCGCGACTATTGCCTTTGGTATGGGTGTGGATAAACCTGATGTGCGCTTTGTAGCTCATATGGACATGCCCCGCAGCATTGAAGCCTACTATCAGGAAACCGGGCGTGCAGGCCGTGATGGCCTGCCTGCCACAGCCTGGCTGGTGTACGGCCTGCAGGATGTGATTATCCTCGGGCAGATGCTGGCGCAATCTGGCATGAATGAAGAGATGCGGGCGCTGGAGCGACAGAGACTCACTGCCATGCTGGGTTTCTGTGAGATGTCAGGTTGTCGCCGGCAGGCTTTGCTGAACTACTTTGGCGAACAGCGGGAAGAAAAGTGTGGGCACTGTGACCTGTGTGTTGAGCCTGTCTCCACCTGGGATGCCACCGAAGCGGCTCGTAAGGCACTCTCCAATGTTTACCGCACCGGTCAGCGTTTCGGGGTGACTCACCTTGTGGATGTACTCCTGGGTAAAAACAATAAGCGGGTCAAAGATCTGGGGCATCAGTCGCTCTCAACCTTTGGTCTGGGCAAGGAGCTCAGTCAGCCATTGTGGCGTTCTGTGTACCGTCAGCTGGTGGCTCGCGGTTATGTCACTGTGACTTCGGAAAGCCATGGCGGCCTGTTGCTCACCGAGAAGTGCCGGGCGCTTCTGAAAGGGGACGAGACACTGGAGTTACGCCGTGACCGTTACGAAGTTCATGAGCTGAAGGCCACTCTGCCGGAGGCGAACCTTCATGGTGATAATGCAGAACTCTGGGAAGAACTCCGTGCCCTGCGTATGACTTTGGCTCGTGCGAAAGAGGTGCCACCGTTTATGGTGTTCAGTGACGCGACCCTGCGCGGCATGATGGCCCGCCGACCTTCTAATCCGGAAGAGCTGCTGGCGGTATCAGGTGTCGGTCAGTTTAAGCTGGAGCAGTATGGTGAGGCTTTTCTGGAGGTGCTGGCGAAACACAGTGGCAGTGCTTCTGAATCGATGGCAGGGGCTTGATTCTGCGTTGTTATCCTGAAATCTAACTGCTTGAAGAATCTGCCTGTCATGCCGGTCTTTCTCTACTAAGTGCCCGGCCATGTGAAAATATATGTTTTCATGTGACTGGGTGCTTACTAGTCTTTTTCTACAAGAGTGGTAATTACAGTAAGAAAGACAGGCGGGAGTGCCAGCATGGACGCAGTGGATTTTACAATTCTGAACGAATTCAAAGAACTGATGGGTGAAGAGGGCGCCGAAGAGGTGAAAGACCTGGTGAATCTCTATCTGGTGGATGGCCCTGAACAGCTTAAAACCCTCGTGTCATCTCTGGCGACGGGTAATATCGAAACCTTCCAGCGAGCCGCCCACAGCTTTAAGTCCAGCTGTGCCAATATCGGCGCATTGAACCTGCAGCAGCTTTGCCTGCAAATGGAAGAGAAGGCTATTGGTGAGAATCTTGATGCCGGTTGTGAGACGCTGCTGAAACAGGCACAGTCACAATTTGCAGATGTTCAGCAGGCTTTAACAAATTACCTGAATGGTTAGCCCCCCTTAATGCCAGTTACGCTCAGGGCTGACCGGGCAGGTCTGCTCTGGGGTTGGCTCTTCGATCTCATACCTGACCCGTTTTGTAAGTTTCCTCTGTCCCCGTTTCTGTTCTTAATTGTTGGGGCACCCTTCAGAAGCGTTGAGGCGTCTTCATAGAGAAAGTGAAAGCGCCCTCCGCAGCACTCACAGAAATACACTACACCTTTCTGCCGCCGATTATGGCGAATGGCAGAAAGAGGCGTTTCCCTCCCCTTGCACCGACAGCCATAAATAAATCGATAGCACCCAGTCTGGCGTAAATCATAGGTATGGTTGCGGTCTGCTGGCAGGTGGAACACCCGGTTCATCACTCGCTGCCACTCTTTTCCGTGGGCCTGAATATGTTCGCCGTACACCTTGGGGGCGATCAGATGAGCGATCTCGTGGCCCACAATATGTTTCAGGAAGTGGTTACGGTTGTGCTGGCAGAAGGCCTGGTTAAAGCGAAGAAGATTCTCTTCAGGTATTGCCTGACCGGCATCAGCCCCCACCAGGTCCACAAGAATCCTGGGAGGAGAGAAGGGCATGCCATAGTAATTGGATGCGCTGTTCAGTAACTGTTTGACGCGGAGATCAATCTCAGAAAAGCCCATCGCCGACCCCGAACCTTTGTTCTCGTTGTGAGTGGTAGGGGGGAATACTAGACGTGACTGAACGGGTCGCCAGTAGATAATTCTGCTGGAATAAGAGGGTTTTTACAGCTTTTTATTCTATAGGTGGAGGTGGGGGAAGTGCTATGGAAGCCTGGTCTATTAGAGGCTGAAGCTCCCTGAACTGCGGGAGCTTCTCTTGTTTAGCAAACGTTTAGGGCTTTTAAATGGCGCTTAAGGCTATATGTAAATGGGCCCGGCGCCAAAGTTCCAGAATGTAACTGTCGCAGCAATAATCGAAACCAGGGTAACCAGAGCAACACAAAGGATGGAGCTGGCGAAGATAACCCCCTGTTCAAAGGGAATCCCCATAAATACGGGCAGACCGGTATAAAGCAAATATGCTGACCAGGATATGGTTAACATGCCCACCAGCATGGCGAACCAGAGTGAGGGCATGAGCCCGGACAGGCCACCAATAAACAGGGGCGTGGCAACATAACCGGTAAAGGCCAGACACTGAGCCATGCTGGGTTTACTGCCAAAGGTTCCGGCCATCCACTGGGTAAAGGCCGCCACTGCGAGGATTCCTCCAAGAGTGGCAAAATAAGCCAAAACTGACATAATGGCCGCGCTGGACTGGGTCAGGCGGACGATATCGCTCCCCCCGTGCAGTTGCCAGCCTGTTATTGTCGTTCCCAGGTAGCCACAGACTACGGGAATTGCCGCCATAAATAGCAGGTAAGTGACAATAAAATTTAAAATTGTAGGGTTTTCGTTGCGGATACTGCGCCATTCCTGTGCGGGGTGCATAAATAGCCCCCATGCATGAGCAAAGCTCATCATGCTCCTCCCTGCCAGTCAGTACAGACTGCAATTGCGAGCTGGCGTCTTTTTATTATTGAATGGTTGTAGGTCATCAGGACTTATGTTTTGTCCTTTAACGACCCTCTCTCAGTTAAACAGTATGTCATTCCCTTGGCAACAAGAAGAATGCAATGAGGAGAAAGTTTGAAAAGACTTTGTTTAGTTTTGGTCGGTGTATTTTGGTTGGCTGGCCTTGGTTTGTTGTTGTCTGGTCCTCGTGTTGACGTTGAAAAAGTTTCAGTTGTTACAGGGGGAGTTGAAGAAGTAGAAGAGGTGCAGGATGAAAATCATGAGCCTGAAGCCTGGGAAATTGCAGGGGTACCTGATTTCACTGCTATTACCGATGTACGTGCCAAGAAAAAACAATTCTTTGATTTAATGTTGCCCTTAGTTCAACAAGAAAATCAACGTGTGGCTAAACAACGTGAACGCCTTCGTGAACTGTCGGAAAAATCACAGCTTTCTGATTCTGATAAAACATGGCTGACTGATTTGGGACGTAGTTATCGCTTGAGTGGCGATCCTACATCTCAATGGTTTGACCGCATGTTGTTACGGGTTGACACTTTGCCACCTTCCCTGGCATTAGCTCAGGCTGCGAATGAATCCGGTTGGGGTACTTCTCGTTTCTCACGCCTTGGTAATAACTACTTTGGCCAGTGGTGCTTCAGTAAAGGGTGTGGTCTGGTACCAAGTGCTCGTACTACGGGCTCTGCGCATGAGGTGCAGGTGTTTAAGTCCGTGGGACTTTCGGTACGGGCATATATCCGTAATCTGAATACCCATAATGAGTATGAAGCTCTGCGTGAGCTGCGGGCCAACGCCCGTTACAATAATCAGACAGTCACTGGCGCCTATCTGGCTCAGGGCTTAGGGCGGTATTCTGAACGAGGTTATGCTTATATTGATGAGCTGGTGAGTATGATCAACGGCAACAAACTGACGCGTTATGACCAGGACCATCTTGGTTTGGTCGTGGCTGACAGTCGATAAGGCATGAACAAAAAGGCGGCTTTCGTTAAACGAACAGCCGCCTTTATACCTCTGACCCCCCCTTTGCCAAGTCAACAGTCATAAGCCAGCTATCCCGCTATTGAACTTTAACCCCAGACGAACTGTCCATATTCTCAGGAAAACATTTAAAATAAACTAGAGGGAAGGAACTCATGGACTTTTCATTACAGCCTTCAGCTCAACCAATATCCTTCGTACCTGTTACTTTCCCTGTATCGAAGGACGAACTACCCAGCTCCAAAGAGCCAGCTGTTTGCGTAATAAAAGCCCCTTTTTCCCATTTTACCGAAGGCTCCATTACTTCTGGCGCCTCATGCCCCCCCGACCTTTATACGGCCAAAGCGGTCAGTGCCGTACCAAGTATCAATGTACAAAATAACCCGGCCCTTGCAGGTTCACTGAGTGAATTGCATCGTTTTGCCACAGAGGCTGATAGGGCCTATCTGGAATCTGTAGTCGCCAATCCAGCTTACAGGGACAAGTTCGAGCAGTTGATGGGGGAAGGTTACCAGTCAAGGCTATACCGGAAACCAGAAGTTTGTGATGTTCTCTATTGGGGGCTGATCAATGGTCAATTAAGTGATAAACAGTTTTCCAATCATTATTTTCTGGCCACACTGAACCTGTGTTTCTTTTCAGGCAGTCTAACAGATGAAGCTTTTAACGGGATTCCTGATCTTGCTGATCGCATAACCGTACAGGAAACAAAAGATGGTCCTGTGGCTACCCTTCACTTAACCACTGGTTTCAAGGGTTATATCGCTGCAGAGCTAATGTCCCTAGGTCGGTATAGATCCAGGGAGTTAGATACTGCGAGAGCCAAACAGAGACATCTGTCTTTCTGGTTAGCAATTCTATCCGAAAATCTTCACGGCATAACCATCGCCAAAGATAAATCAACAATTACCTTTGAGCCGTTTACAAGGTTATTAGAGAACGCTGGTAAATATAGAGAACCTCCCCTCCAAACATTAATGCCCTACCCGGATACCGTGACAGGGAAACCAACCTTTGGTAGTGGTGGTTGGGAAGAACTTAAAAAAATGAGGGAGCAGGAGTTACATCCTCTGGCGTTCTGGCATCCGGTATTGTCCGGAGGGATATTAACACCTGACCGTTACTGGATCGGAACTCTGAGCGTCATTCATGATCTCTATCATGTTATCAAGTGCAACGGTCGAACGGGTGAAGAAAGGCAGATGTTCTTGCGGCTGGATAGCCTGGTGTATACATCTCTAAAGGAGTTATGTGGTCGACAGGTTAATGGTAACCCGCTCAACAGTGATTTAATCTTTAAAAGAGCCCTGGAAAGTCTTGTGACCCTTCACAAAGGGGCAGGTTGCATACATGATTCAAAGCCAGCACCTGATGATTTTAAGAGGAAAATGGAAGAGATAGAAGAAATGTATCGCTTTTTTATTGACCAGGAGCATGAATACAGTAATTTATTCATTTGGTTTGAAGAATCTACAGGGCTAAATGCCTACAGATATGACTCTGACATGCAGTCTTCGAGCATATTATTGAATCGACACTTCTTCTTTTTCCAGTATCTATGCTCTCCCGAAAAGCATTGGATGAATAGAATGTGGGTTGATTTAACAAGTAATAATAAACGACGTCCCTCCCCGTGCGTATTACATAGTACAGATGTACATGAATTGTTTTTATGGTGGAAAGAGTATCTGGATTCTGAGTCTACTGACCAGTAAGTTTCAGAGCATCCTGAATCGAGCAGCAAAAAACGTATTCTCTGCTGCCCGCCCATTCTTCATTTTTCGTATCAAGCCATTTTAGGATCAAAGCTCACAACAGTGACTGCGCTTTCTTCATTGCTGGTTGGATCCTGTGTGCTGCTTTCCAGCTCAGGAATATTACCTGAGAAAATACTCTGGTCGCTTTCGTACTCATAAGGCTTGCGCTCGCCGGTACGATCAACAGTCAGGTCGGTGAAGTTAAACAGGTTGAAGTCCGCCATCTGGGAAGGCTGAATGCTTTGCATAGACGCAAAGATGGACTCGATACGGCTGGGGTGTTTCAACTCCCACTCTTTGAGCATCGCCTTGATGTTCTGCCGCTGCAGGTTTTCCTGAGAACCACACAAGTTGCAGGGGATAATCGGGAATTCCATGACACGGGCAAACTTCTCGATATCCTTCTCTCTGCAATAGGCCAGAGGACGAATCACCAGGTTACGGCCATCGTCGGAACGCAGTTTAGGCGGCATGGAGGAGAGGCGGGAGCCGTAGAACATATTGAGAAACATGGTTTCGACAATGTCATCCTTATGGTGCCCCAGGGCGATTTTGGTGGCACCAATCTCTTCAGCGAACGCATAAAGGGTACCGCGACGCAGGCGTGAGCAGAGGCCGCAGGTAGTTTTTCCTTCTGGAATCTTGGACTTCACCACCGAGTAGGTGTCCCGGTTGACGATATGGTAAGGCACACCAATGCTTTCGAGGTATTCCGGCAGTATGTGTTCCGGGAAACCCGGCTGCTTCTGGTCGAGGTTCACTGCGACAATGTCAAAGTGAATCGGGGCGCTCTTCTGCAGGCTGCGCAGGATGTGCAGCATGGCATAGCTGTCTTTACCGCCTGATAAACAGACCATGATCTTGTCGCCGTCTTCGATCATGTTGAAGTCTTGAATAGCCCGGCCGGTCATACGGCGAAGCTTCTTCTGAAGCTTATTGAAGGCGGTTTTGTCTGCGACGGAAAGGCTGGGTTCGGTCATTGGAACAGCTGCTGGCTCACGATCAAAACCGGTGATTATACTGGCTGTACGCTGATCGACCAATTAGGTTATACGCAAATTTCGGTGAGTGGTCGCTGCCGGGCACGGTGTGTATAAGGTGACCGGCAGTAAATTATGTGAAAGAGCGCCGTCTGGTAGAGTTTTTAATCGGTGATGAGAAAGATAAGACAGGGCTCTCGTCATGCGGTTACAGCGGTGACCAGAGGTGAGCGCCGACCCCCAGTTTGCAACTGACTTCATGGCTCCAGAGGATGGAACCGGTGGAACTGGCCATCTGGGCTTTGTGAAGCAGTTCTCCTCCGCCCTCCTGAATCTTGTTGGTGACCAGTATTTGTTTGACGGAACCAAAGGTCTTCCAGCCTGTCCCCTGGGCCAGTGAAACCGGAATACTGTGGTGGGCCGTCAGCTCGGCATTAATTTGAATGGCGTGGTTAAAATTGATGCTGATATAGGGCAGGACAATATCGCCGTGGTCTCCGAAAGAACCTTCTAATGAAATCGTTGAGCACTGGGAAGCATTCACATAACCCTCAACCTTGCGACCCGATTTCAGTGCCGTCATCACATGATCGAAAGTCATATATTCGGCGGGTGTCAAAGGAGTGATGGGTACCGGTTCGTCAGCAAGTGCGACCGGACTCAGTACAGCTATGGCCAGTAAGCCAAGACGTTTGGGGAATCTGTTCATAACGCTTTTCCTGAGTAGGAGTAAAAAGCGTTAACCAGTATAGGTGCTCAAACAGAAGCGAGCTGAGAGCAGGGTGAGTTCCACCTGCACATTGCAAAGATCCGAATATTGCCAGGTTAGCGGTGACGAAATGAACGAGAAAGGTAATACCAGTGATTAATACTGGTCGAACGATACCAGGCTCAAACCTGTTCTGGCAGCCGGAAACTGGCCGACAGAGACAACTTATAAGCTGGCATTTGGTTAGAACAGGTAACAACCCTGTTGTCGTTAAACGCTGTGCTGCAAAGGTTCAATGAGGTTTGAGGAACGGAAGGAACCCACCCACGGCTCCTGTGTCCAATTCTAACAGCTATACAGGAAACACCAGGAATGGAAAACACCAGGAGTAAAATGATGATATAACGGAATATATCACGGATTTGGACCCAAAATACCCACACTCACAGAACTGTGCAGTCAGGCTATAGCAAGCGCTAAAGGACGCTGCGTTAAAGCAGCAGAGACCATGAACTATCTCTTTTGCGCCCCGGTGGGTAGAAAAACTTCGACAACCCCTCCCTGCTTCAATCGAAAGATCAGCGACCGAGCCTGTCATAGGGCTATTGGCGCCTACTACACGATAATGGGAGGCGGTTATTCCACTTTATTTAGCGTGGGCTGCAGGAAGTTAGCTCTTATCCCAATCCCTCCATACACACTTATGGGAGCTATGGCAGTTGCACTGGCCGTCCCGGTTGTTTGCAGCGCTCACTCCGCTTACAGGTCATGTCGTGCTGCGAAGGCGATTCTGAAAAACGGGCAAACCCTTCAGTCTGACCCTATGCCCAATAAAGCATCGCCTCATAAAGCATCGTCTGGTCATTGGCTTGCCAGCGGTATGGCATTAACGGCCGGAGCATGCACTGCTGGACTGATGCTGTTTTCAATCACGAACCCTGCAGCCGGAATGTTATATCTGCAGAGTCGTTTTGTGCTGCCCACCATTGCCCATATGGCTTTACAGGGGCTGAGCAGGCTGACAGCCCTCCACCTGGAGGGCAGAGCTAAACCTCTAATGCCCCCTAAAGGGCGCTTAGGATATGAGTGTTTTGAGCCATTGAAGAAATGTCTCCATCTCAACGTTCCTGCTCAAATCGACTCGATAATTATAAGCATCATAGCGCCGTGCAAGCTTTGTTAGGTTTCAGGAATCATTTCTAACGGCCCTCTGGCTGCCGGATTTTTGGAAGCAGATGCTGGGAGGACTGGGCGGTGTCAGCTTCCTCTCACAACTGATCGGTACAACAGCTGGTGTTATGATTGCGCTGGGCGGTGGTTTTATCGTTTACCTTGCTGCAGTTGGAGTTTGATGAAGATTTTTCTGAGCAATACCGCCAGAAAATGGCAAGTCTGTCCTTATGGATTGATGCGCTGAAAAGCAAAGGCTGCCTCCACGATGAAGCAGAGCAGGTGCACTTTTGAGTAGCCACCATGTTGCGGACTTTTGGTATCAAAAAACATTTCGGACCACCCATGGAGAGTCTGTGGATAAGAAGGGCGGACAAACGTCCTATAGGCTGAAATCGGCCCTTGTTCACGGTGGCCCGCTACCCCGGAAGGTGTTTAAAGACTGCGCCATCCAGCTTGTGGATGCCTTGGGGTATCTTCGGGACAAACAAGTTATGCACAGGGATATCAGGCCAGACAATATCCTTGTTGATCCGGGTACGGGGCAGGTGCGCTTAGCAGATTTCGCCCATCCGGAACGCTGACTTATTAAGTCAGCTACAGCTCTCAAGAGAAAACAGAAAATATAAGCCCTATCCCAAGCGTGGCCAGTAGAAAACATAACGTTCTGGTTACAGCATCAGTCGAGGACACACTGCCTGACTACCTTTGATTTATCAGATCAAAGGTATGCCAGGTTAAGGCTGAACGGGGGGGAGCTTTTCATCATCTTTGAATTCGGGCTCGTTACATCATCACGCATGGTGTGGGGCTTTCGTTCTAAAAAAGATTCCAGCCCCTTTTCTTTTAGCGTTACCAATGATGAGGCCTATCAAATACAAGTTTTTCACACGGATTTTTACTCATGATCCCCCCCCCTTATCAATCACTGCTACTTTGTAGTTTCAGATCGGGGACTAATGCTGTGTTCAGAGTTTATTGGGTGAGCCCTCTTTGTTTCTTAGTCAGTGCTTTTTTGACTAGTGTTTCACCAGTCATCTATGCAGGAGGAGATACACTCCCTCCACCAAGCCCCTGGGTGTTATCTGCTCTGGAACAGGCTCAGAAAAACCATACCCCCATTGCACAAAATCGAACTTCGGTTTTCAGCACAGCATCAGGAAATGATCATCAATTTCCAACCAACAGCTGGATGAGACGAGCGCCCATGCTTGTCAATAACGCTTCCCTTTCAGCTTTCATGAGCAAAGCGGATACCAGTTCCAAAGCACACAGAGAGAGAGGTTTTGAGCACTTCCTCCCCGACACATTCGAAAATGATGTCGGGTTTGCATTTGATGAAAATAGCAGCAGGAGATACACAGAAATATCAATTGAGCGACACAAGACGGCTATATTCAATATGACCTGTAAAGTATCAAAGGGTCAAAAATTCTGCCTGACGGAAGTTCTCTGCCCCAAAGAGGAGAGTTATTGGGACCTATCAACAAAGATTGATCAAATACTACAGGGTATTGACAGTGTTCTAGCTCAGAATGCAAAGACAGGTATCCCGAAATGGCACACGTCTACCCAAGCTATTCTTATCTATCTTTTGGATTCAAACTATTCTCGCATTGTCTTCTACAAGCGCACGCAAGACACACTTCACCCATTAGCCGTTTTAACTTACGCAGAAGGTCAGTGGGCACCCATGGAGTTTCCGGCACCTGACGAGCCTGAATTCTCTGAAGTTGAAACCAGAACATCTACTGTCATTGAGGTTGTAACCATTCTGGAGAAAACACCGGTAAAATCACCGGAAATCACTAGAAAAAGCAGTAGCAGAGAAATGATAGCTCGGCCGCCCTCATCTTTCAGCGGCGCGACAGAAGACATACTAACTTTAGCTCGGCAGGATTCCAGCAGGGCATCTTCGATATCAAATAGTGAAGACGAATACGGATCATCAAATACAAACGATTCCAGTTTACACTGGGTTTATCACTGGGACACAAGCCCCCCTGACGACCTATCTGAGCCCAAATACGAAGGAATTAGCCATGAAAACGATCAGGAACCAATATTAGTTATTTGTAACCATTCTATCGGAGGAATTGGATCTCTTACCCCTTCTGGACGTAGGCAAGTAGTCCAGGAAGATCCACATGTTTTCAAAACAGAGAATGAGGTTGGCACCATTTTTCGCTCGCTGGATATAGCGCCTTTCAATAGAGACATGTACACTCGTTATATAAATACCAGAGAATATCAGGCCGTAGCAAGAGTAATAAAAAAATGGCGGGAATGGCTGGATTGCAATCAGGATCAGGATCAGGATCTGGATCTGGACCTCCTGGATCTGGACCAGGATCTGGACCAGGATCTGGACCAGGATCTGGATCTGGATCAGGATCTGGACCAGGATCTGGACCAGGATCTGGACCAGGATCTGGACCAGGATCTGGACCAGGATCTGGATCAGGATTTGGACCAGGATCTAGATCAGGATCAGGATCAGGATCAGGATCAGGACCAGGACCAGGACCAGGACCAGGACCAGGGTCAGAGCCAGGATCAGAGCCAGGATCAGATTCAAGATCAAGCCCTGAATCAGTCACAAGAAAAAATTCCTTATGAGTATCCGCTCACCAACGATAGCGCCGATGTAATGTCAATTCCTTATGGAGTTCTCCGACACGGTTTTTTGAAATTTTATGAAAATGATGGAAGTTATTGGGTTTCAAAAGAAAGTTTCTCCTCATATGAAAAGTTTCTAAGAGAGAAAAGGTGTTTAACAAGTTTGAAAACACTCCTGCTTCGAAAGGATTGGTCCGACAGAAAAAAAGTTCTGACAGTGTTGTCATTATTCTCATCAGCGAATAGTGAAACAACAATGAAAACATTTATATCCCATATAGAATCACTCGGTGAAGGATATGTTATTACTCCAGAAAGCCTGTCCCAATAACACGACTTCAATATAACGCCCCAAAAGAGCAAAAAGGGGGCGGAGCCAGGGAAAAAATATCAGTCGAGGACACACACTGTCCGACTAACCAGCTATTCCCGGAGAATTTAATTCAAAAAAAAAAGCCTCTTTCTGAAACCCTTGAGACACAAAGGGCAAGCCCAAGTTCTCTTCAAAAAGCAGTTGAGACTCCGCGAACAGATAAACTAACATTTGCTAGCGAATGCTGCGTGAAGGGTTCAAATATATGTACTTAATTTCCGTAAGGTGCATATTTCAATGGATATAGTAGCCAGCACACAGAATACTCAGGAGGGGATCGCCAGTTTTCAGGCCTCTGAGGGAAAATTCACAGGCCCCTTTAGCACCTATCAGTGCAAGGCAGCTAAACCCTTTCCCTCTGCATTTATCCCTGGGGACACCGAAGGTTTTTACCTGACCCAATTTCAGGGTTCACTCTCAGGCAGAGCTATACAAGAGTACCCAAACCGCATCCAGCACTGGTCTTTCTCTGTACAAAAAGAAACGATCATTGATGAAATAGCCAGTGATCCTGCGGCCTTCAGGAAGCGCATTTTAAGCAGAGGAACACCTGATAAAGCCGATACCTTTTCCTTTCCTGAAATGGCTCCACTGGTTGCCAATATGAGATCAGGAATGGATTGCTTTCTAAGAGAGGCTGATGATGACGAAAAAGACATTAACGAAGATTTCGTCGGTATATTGAATAAAATACAAACTTGCTTTATCTGTGGCCTGACCGGCGGCAGACTGGTGGATAAACTGGCCGGCTACCGCCTCTCGGAAGAGGATGGATTTTCCGGTGCTGATCTTTCCATCCACAAAATCAGCGCAATCAGCGAAGAGTAAGCCTTATGAAAGCGGCCAGTCAGCGAGGCATTGTCTCACACTGGCCGGTATCGATTTCACCCCAGATATTGCACTGGCAACTGTTAAAGTCAGGGTCATACATACAGCTGGAGTCATAGCCGCTGCCTGGCGCATACCAGCTGTGTAATTTGCCATCATAACAGTGGATGTTCCGATCAAAGGAGTGATGAACCGTTATGGTTTCATATCCCTCTGACTCGATAGTGATTGGGAACTGGTCATTCAAAACGCAGGTCCAGTAAGCCCCATGACCTGTCATTATGGGCACTGAGCCCCGGCGGTGCAGTTCCATAGACCTGCCATTTTTCTGTGTGACTTTAATCCCTTTATGACAGCCCCAGTTTTCGATACTTGAGCAGTAGTGGATAGCAAAACTCTGGGATGCGTGCAGACACAGTGACAAACAAAGTGCCACAACAGACGAACGGATAAACAGAGACAACATAACAACACTCCTCTCTGAAGGAATCCGAAGCTTAGCTGACTGTACAAGGGTTTTCGCAAATTGACCCTGTAGCTTGCCTGGACACCTGAACCTTAGGAGTGCCGGGCAGGTGTTCTTAAGGTTTCAGGTTTAACTTGAAAGGTGGGGGTTAGAATTTTGTCCAGGATTCCGCAGAGTCATTAGACACCCGACTGTGTATATCCGTTTCAATATGACACTGTCTTACTCGGTGAATAGCGTCGTCCAGAGGATTGTCTGTCAGCAAAGGTCGTGACTCAGTCTCATCTTGAGGGGCTGCTGTTAAAGTATCAGTAGTGTTCAGGGCATGACGTGCCATTTTGAACCAGGGTTCACTTGGTTGTGCGACACCTGTCCAGCGATCCTGAATGCGACGATACATGCGCATGGCCGCCTGACCTGCGGCTACGAAAATCGCATCCAGCTCACGACCCATAAACAGGGTAGCCATCAACATGGGTGCGGCCCCCAGAAAGGCCAGTGCCAGAGCTGCGTTCGGGTTGTTGCCAATACACAGGTCATTGTTGGCATTAGTGTAGATCGCACCAATAAAACTCAGGGTGTAAGCGAGGCTGGAGGCTACGCCCAGGCCATGGGTAAACAGTTTGCGAACAAAGACTTTCATCTCTTCGCGATCACGACATCGGCACAACTCACGGAAATACTGTCTGGCATCCTTCAGAGCACGAATATTTTTCTGAACCAGTGCCGCCTGCCCAAGGCTGCGGCCTGCCATCATGGTTGCGAAAATCATCTGCCAGATGGCATAAGTTGATCCCCCCAGCTGACACAGTGCAGCAGCAGAGGCAGCAATGCCGCTGGCAAAGTGAGGCGCAGTCGCTTTTACCAGAGGGTTGATCACACTGGCGGCTTCACCCCAGCCGGACAGCCCTGTAAACACAGCGATACCGAGGAATGAGCTTGCCAGAAGAGCCTTCTTACTCAGGCTATGAACTGTGACGGCTGAAGCCGCCAGAGCCTTGATAGAGCGGTTCTCAATAGCAGTATTTTTACGCAGGTCGCTGATGATATTTTTTGCGCGGTCGCCCGGTGCGCGGATCACCGCGAGACGCAAAGCCTTACAGCGTCGGCTTTCCAGATCTGTATCCAGGCACAGAGTGTCACTGTAAGCCTTTAGTCGTTCAACGATGGCCTCATCGGTATCGTTTAAATCAATATCATCACCCAGCTTTTCGAGGGTACGGGCAGCTAACCAGACACTGTCTTCCAGCCGTTGTTCATTCTTACCGTCGCGGCCCGCCATAGTGTCGTAAAAATTTTTCGCCAGCAGATAATAAAACGGCATACTGCCTACCAGCTTCATGGCCGCTATAATGCCTGCGCCCAGTGCAAGCCCTGGAGAGAGTGGTGCCAGGTTCAAAATACCAAAGGCGGCCATGCCGGCAATAGAGGCGGCGGAGGTAAAGGCTGTTATACCGATGAACCAGTCTTTCCAATTACGGCTCAGGCCATCCATACCAATACGGTTGGTACCAAAAGCACCCTGCAGGCCATCAGAGCAGTAAGACAGAATGGTAATCGCCAGAGAGAGCGGGTTGGTGACAGATGCAGGGCCGGGCAGAAAACGGCTTAAGCCTCCCACCCCAAAAAAACGGTTGGACCCGTTACCGAAAAGAGCCACAGCCCCAAGGGCAATACGGTGCGGAGTATGGTGGCGAAGATTACCCTCATCCGGTGCATTGACGATTTCAAAACGCACTTTGTCCAGAGAGCTCCAGATGGCGGCATCGGTACATTTGTCACCAAGGTGGTGGCAAAGGGGAGTGAGGCGTTCAGCTGTCAGGCCGTTACCTTCAAACAGAGCCTGAGTATTTTTATCCCGCTGATCAATAAAGGCCTGGGCCCTGTCTCGGGCTGGCTGCCTATTTACTCTGGCAGGCTTCAGGGGGGCAGATGTTGTTGTCGCCGGATGTGTCAGGCTGCGATTAAAAATAGCCGAGTCAGAACACCTGCGCTTATGGCTGTGATGGTCAACCCTGGGGAGTGTTGGCAACGCGGGCACCGAGCTGCAGCCGCTGGGATGCCGGTGCGTCTGAGGCTTATGCTGAGAGAATGATCCCTGTGCAGGAGGATATTGTGGTCTTTGGTCTGTCGTGATCGGCTGTCTCATATCTCTATTCCAGAAGTTAATCTGGAACTACAGAGCAGCACAGCGGCTAGAAATTCATTAATAAAGGCCGAGAGTCAGCCGGGCTAACTGACCAGTCTGTTTTCATCGGTCTGTTATTCGATTGCACAGGGCTGGGCAGTTATGGTTTTTGTTGGTATCAATAACGAGTCTGTTAAATGTCTGACAGTAGGAAAACTTAATTTATTGAGACTGGTCATAGATTGTATTAATGGAGAAACAAGCTTCAAGGATTCCTATGTTATGGATAGACAAATGGTTTTTCTCGGTCAGAAAAGACATACTTTCTCCAGAACAGGTTGTATCCGCACTGCCTCTGAAAAAAAACCAAAACGGGATAAAGGGAGAAATACTGCAGGTGTAACGAGATTTTCAGGCAGAAGATATGTGGCTCATAACCCCTCTCTGCAGCAATCTTGTTCAGCACTGACGGGGCAAGATAGTTCAATGTTTTCATCTGACCAGGCAAGCAAAAGAGTGTGTGCGCCCATGGAACATGGTGCATTGCTTACTTCTGATATTCAGGCTTTTACTCTTCATCATAATCCTGTTTGCGCTCGACACCTTGATCTGCCACTCATAGATCAGGTTCGCCAATGGGATACCAATACCCCCCTGCCGGATGACCTTCGCAATAACATTCACTGCTTTGCGAAGGCTGCACTCGGTATGGAGCTACAACTCTATCAATTTGAATTTATAGTTTTCCAGGACCTTATCAATGAACTCGAAAAGCTATGCTCAGAAAAACTATGCTCAGAAAGCAGCCAGCCGGGCAGGGAGCAAACCCGGCAAGTCCAGCAACGATTAATTAACATCAACGAGCTCTATCCAAACCTTCTGAAAGACGGTAACTACGATGCATTGGCTCTGATTAACTTATTGTTCGATATGGGGATCGTGAAAGGAGAAGTAGAAGACTACGGTAAGCTGTCTGCAGATAAAATTCTTGCTACTTTGTTCGGTTTAAAAAAGTTACCTTTCGAATTATTTACAAAAATCTGTACGCCGTTATTAAAAAATGAGCCATTCCGATCAGCTTTTTTTCATAACTGCCCGGAGCTTGTTATTGGGCGATCGGACTCACGTTTTCTTGAATATTGGGAAAGTCAGGTCAGGGAGATATATAACCCGATTGAAGCGGCAAACTACTACTCAAAGGCGTTAGCCAAAACATTTGAAAATGGTTCTACCCGTGTCTCAATATGCCCCCGTCTGGTCAAAGAAATTAGTAACAGTGTACTGTTGAAAGTGTTTGAGAAGGCCATTTGCCATGACTATCCAAAGTTTATGGACACGTTTAAGGAGCACATATTTTGGTCCGATATGTCTGGTCCTGTCATGGCATTACTGGCAAATAAAAGCGAAGACTTTACCCCCTCCATTTTGGCGTATTTTCACCGCCTGAGTCATCAAGATAGCAATAGGCTCCTGCTGGCATTCTACAGGATGGATAAAACCAGGCTTTTACCACTGCTTCTGGACAATCTGTCAGACATTAGCGCCCTGACAACCTGGCGAGACCAGAAAGGCCGAACACTATTACACTATAAAAATAGCCAATATGATCTTTTAGATTCCACTGAGGATACTGCTTTGAATCGTCTACTGGATAACCCTGAGTTTTCCAGCCTCCTGACAGTCAGGGATCATTCGGGTAAAAGGCCACTGGAGTCAATGTTTTCAAAAGTCAGAACTAATGACTGTTTCAATCTGATACTTGAAAACACCGTGTTTATGAAGGTGTTTGACAAAACACTCCATCTAACCGGTCTTCCTGAATATGGCAGTGAGTTACTGAATGCACTCTCACCAGAACAGGGTTTTCAGGCCTGGCTGTTGATCCGGTTAGTTCAAAAAGGCCTGGATCCGGAGGCTTTGGTTCTGCCCAAAGCAGCCAGAGGCACTGACGCCAGTTTACGGTGTGAATTTAAAGCGCTGTTAACTCAATGTAAGCCACTCAAAAGCTTTGAGGATCAAAGGGTATTTTTAACCAAAGCAAAAGCGCTGGGGTTTGATGAATTATCCGTTGGTGTCATCCTGCAGGCTTTTGCCCTTCCTGCCCGGGTTGCCTTTATCGAACCACCGTTCACAGCGTCGGACCGTAAAATGTGGGAAAGTGAAGTCATCCCCTTTGCTGAAGATTACATTTTTGATGTTCCTACAAAAAAAACACTTCCCTGGACTTCCCGGTTGAAAGAGGCATCTCTTTGTTTTGAGCCGACTCAGAATGCAGAAATCCTTAAAGTCTGGTCAGAAGCCCTTCAGTGCCTTAGCAGACAAGATCAATTGATTGATTTTGATCAACCCATCCCCCAGGGCGATCATGGCATTTACGGTAGAAGTTGTTTTTTTACTGACCCGGAAACGGGCGATAGCCTGCGTCTCAAGTTCAGAAAAAAACAGACAGGGCAGCCTGAAGCTGAACCCTGGGAAGAACTGGCCAGCGAGCCAGTGAAACTGAACTGTCTCAGGGCGTTTCAGCAGAGCGGTAAACTCCCTCTGAAAAGTCATTTCCCTGAACCGGCAGGGATGTATCGAATCCCGGATTTTCAAGGCTGGCTACTGAGAAGCCCTCTGGGTCTGCAAGACCAGCAGGACCTCAGGGAGCAGGTCTTTGTGGAACCGGATGCTTCTGCCTGCGTTTACGTCTATAAAACCAAGTTCTCTGAGTATTACCATCTTTACCCCTATGACGTGAATGAGGAGGATGGTGTGGAAGCTCTCAAGGTTGCCGCCCATGATCTGGGTCTGTTGGCAGGGGCGGGGCTCACTGCTACCGTTCTGCCTATGTACCACGATAGATACGAAAAACGTCACTATGTGATACTGGCACAGCTCGACGATAAGATGTGTCCAGGAGTCATAGAGTCATGGGACTTTTCAGCCACCAACTGGCCCAACATCTCTCCCGGGGTTGGTCTTCGCGATTATCCTGAAGTTCAGGCTTTTTCAGAGCTACCACTCACCCTGGAAAGGGAGGTAAAGGATATACCGGAGAATCGAAGAAAAGTTCATATGGAGCAGATCGCCAGGGAATTTCTCAGCCTGATATTACTGCTGGCCAGAACCAGGCGGCCTGGCCTGGATTTCAGAAAAACAGAAGTCGTAGAAAAGCTTGAAGCTGACATCACCCGCCTTTCCCAGGACTATTTCGGCCAGGCCTTTAACTTGCCCACTGAGCTCATTGGCAAGGCTCTTGGTACTTACGGCATAGCGAAAAGACTGGCGTTACAGATCTGTTTCTTTTGTGAAGGGCCAGTGCATCCAGAGTGGGTTCAATGGGTCATGCAGGGTAAAATGCCAAAGGAGGTTTTCCCGAAAATGCATGAAGAGCTTTTTGATGCCTCTGTTGCAAAGGAAATAGTTAATGGAAGCTTCTTTACAACCAGTCAAAGTCAGGGGGCTAATCTGGGCAGTGGTAGCGGGATGTTGCCGCTGATGGATTTGAACAAGTTGATCACTTTGGCCTTTAATCTTTTCGTACATAAAGAACAGGCTTTGGCCACTTTCTTCAAGTCAGACAGTCATGGGGAGGAAGCCCTCACCCTTGACCAGGAAAGTTCTACGTAAC
>CBDCRZ010000086.1:0-30352 GCA_965221135.1 Sansalvadorimonas sp. | reverse complement strand
ACCACCCACAAGCGTACTCACACAGGGGAGCGCCCTTTTGTCTGCCCCGTAGAAGGCTGCAAACAGGACTTTACCCAATCCAGTGCCCTCACCAGGCATCTGCGCATCCATACAGGGAA
Source organism: Sansalvadorimonas sp. (assembly GCA_965221135.1). Lineage (GTDB taxonomy): Bacteria > Pseudomonadota > Gammaproteobacteria > Pseudomonadales > Endozoicomonadaceae > Sansalvadorimonas. Next base: position 30,233 of record CBDCRZ010000086.1, on the reverse strand, counting down.
CAACACAAAATCCCATCCTTCTCTTGAGTGACCATTCCCTGATAGCGCACGGACTGTATGGGGTGACAATAGGGTTATCAATATCTACATCTACAAATTTGTTTCTATTGATAACCCATCTGGTGGGGAATGATTCAGCGATGAATGTTCTTCATCACCTTCTCCACCCTCGGCTGGCAATGTAGCCACCCATCCCCAGCTGGACGATACCAAGCAACTTCAACGCCAGTGTTTCACTTAAGTCCAGGGAAGCCCAGCCCATCCATCGACACATAAATCGACACATAATCAGCGCCGTAAACACCAGCATAACAACGGGACGCCATATGGGTCGCTGGGCCAAAGAGCTGAAAATCTCACGTTTGTTCTGGCATTCACTGGCGGTGAACGATACCGAAAATGGTCAACCTGAGAGTCAACCAAAAAAGTCAACCCGGTTGACTATTCATTCAGGTTGGAAGGAGCTTTGGTTGACCCGCTAACTGATTGTTACTAACGATTTTTCGCAGTGCTGCGTACCGGCTGTTTATTGAACCCTGCCGGGGGCTCTAAAGACCGAGCATCTGCCGTGAGAATATTCACTGTCATCATCACGTTTGAGTCTATCCTCTTCACCTTCTTTTTGGGGGCGGGTATATGTTCTTTAAGGCACGCATTGGTATCTTGACTACCTCTATTGCCATCAGCCTGATTTCTCCCAATACCTTTTCCGGCAAAAACAAACTTATCTCTATACCTTCTATTAAACCTGATCAACCCGTTGACTCGGTGCAAATTCATATCGACTCGACAGGTGGTGTCACTATTCCGAGCACCAAAGGTACGCAAATCCTCCCCCATGGAACAACGTCCTGTTCAGTGGTGAGGGCTGGCGATCAACACAGTGTGCATTGCCAGGGAAAGGAACAAAATACACAACTCACACTTGCACACGCACCGCTGGTATTACCTCTTGACATTGAAGCGAATACCTTGACACGTATTGAAGATGAATCGGGAGTTTGCCACGTGCTTTCTGACGAATCCGGGGAAGACTCCCACCCTGACATTGACTGCTCGTCTCACCCTGGTGCAGATCTGTTTCCTCCTGAATATCCGCATTTAAATAGCTGGATAAGACAGCACGACCATAAACTACAGGTAATGCCTTCCCCCTCTGAGGATTTCGGAGACAGCTGTGCGGGAGAAAATACCGCCCCCAGTGACAGCATTGAGGTTCAATCTGACACGGAGCTTCTCCCGACAGGCACTCCTGATACGTACACATTCAGAGTCCGTCCTGGAAAAAAACGCACTCACACAGGGGAGCGCCCTTTTGTCTGCCCCGTCGAAGGCTGTAAAAAAGGCTTTACCCACTCCAGTCACCTCACCAGGCACAAGCGCATTCACACAGGGGAGCGCCCTTTTGTCTGCCCCGTCGAAGGCTGCAAACAGGGCTTTACCCAATCCGGTGCCCTCACCGCCCACAAGCGCATTCACACAGGGGAGCGCCCTTTTGTCTGCCCCGTCGAAGGCTGCAGACAGGGCTTTGCCCGATCCAGTGCCCTCACCAGGCACAAGCGCATCCACACAGGGGAGCGCCCTTTTGTCTGCCCCGTCGAAGGCTGCAAACAGGGCTTTACCCAATCCAGTGACCTCACCAGGCACAAGCGCACTCACACAGGGGAGCGCCCTTTTGTCTGCCCCGTCGAAGGCTGCAAACAGGGCTTTGCCCGATCCGGTGACCTCACCAGGCACAAGCGAATCCACACAGGGGAGCGCCCTTTTGTCTGCCCCGTCGAAGGCTGCAAACAGAGCTTTACCCAATCCGGTGACCTCACCATCCACAAGCGTACTCACACAGGAGAGCGCCCTTTTGTCTGCCCCGTCGAAGGCTGCAAACAGGACTTTACCCAATCCAGTGCCCTCACCAGGCACAAACGCATCCACACAGGGGAGCGCCCTTTTGTCTGCCCCGTCGAAGGCTGCAAACAGGGCTTTACCCAATCCAGTCACCTCACCACCCACAAGCGCACTCACACAGGGGAGCGCCCTTTTGTCTGCCCCGTCGAAGGCTGCAAACAGGGCTTTGCCCGATCCGGTCACCTCACCACCCACAAGCGTACTCACACAGGGGAGCGCCCTTTTGTCTGCCCCGTAGAAGGCTGCAAACAGGACTTTACCCAATCCAGTGCCCTCACCAGGCATCTGCGCATCCATACAGGGAACAACACAAAATCCCATCCTTCTCTTGAGTGACCATTCTCTGATAGCGCACGGACTGTATGGGGTGACAATAGGGTTATCAATATCTACATCTACAAATTTGTTTCTATTGATAACCCATCTGGTGGGAAATGATTCAGCGATGAATGTTCTTCATCACCTTCTCCACCCATCCCCAGCTGGACGATACCGAGCAACTTCAACGCCAGTGTTTCACTTAAGTCCGGGGAAGCCCAGCCCATCCATCGACACATAATCAGCGCCGTAAACACCAGCATAACAATGGGTCGCCATATGGGTCGCTGGGCCAAAGAGCTGAAAATCTCACGTTTGTTCTGGCATTCACTGGCGGTGGACGATGCCGAAAATGGTCAACCTGAGAGTCAACCAAAAAAGTCAACCCGGTTGACTATTGCCAAGGGCTGGAAGGAGCTTTGGTTGACCCGCTAACTGATTGTTACTAACGATTTTTCGCAGTGCTGCGTACCGGCTGTTTATTGAACCCTGCAGGGATCTCTAAAGACCGAGCATCTGCCGTGAGAATATTCACTGCCATCATCACGTTTGAGTCTATCCTCTTCACCTTCTTTTTGGGGGCGGGTATATGTTCTTTAAGGCACGCATTGGTATCTTGACTACCTCTATTGCCATCAGCCTGATTTCTCCCAATACCTTTTCCGGCAAAAACAAACTTATCCCTATACCTTCTATTAAACCTGATCAACCCGTTGACTCGGTGCAAATTCATATCGACTCGACAGGCGGTGTCACTATTCCGAGCACCAAAGGTACGCAAATCCACCCCCATGGAACAACGTCCTGTTCAGTGGCGAGGGCTGGCGATCAACACAGTGTGCATTGCCAGGGAAAGGAACAAAACACACAACTCACACTTGCACACGCACCGCAGGCATTACCTCTTGACATTGAAGCGAATACCTTGACACGTATTGAAGATGAATCGGGAGTTTGCCACGTGTTTTCTGACGAATCCGGGGAAGACTCCCACCCTGACATTGACTGCTCGTCTCACCCTGGTGCTGATCTGTTTCCTCCTGAATATCCGTATTTAAATCGCTGGATAAGACAGCACAACCATAAACTACAGGTAATGCCTTCCCCCTCTGAGGATTTCGGAGACAGCTCTGTGGGAGAAGATACCGCCCCCTGTGACAGCATTAAGGTTCAATCTGACACGGAGCTTCTCCCGACAGGCACTCCTGATACGTACACACTCAGAGTCCGTCCTGGAAAAAAACGCACTCACACAGGGGAGCGCCCTTTTGTCTGCCCCGTCGAAGGCTGCAAACAGGGCTTTACCCAATCCAGTAACCTCACCACCCACAAGCGCATCCACACAGGGGAGCGCCCTTTTGTCTGCCCCGTCGAAGGCTGCAAACAGGGCTTTACCCAATCCGGTGACCTCACCAGGCACAAGCGCACTCACACAGGGGAGCGCCCTTTTGTCTGCCCAGTCGAAGGCTGCAAACACGGTTTTACCCAATCCAGTGACCTCACCAGGCACCTGCGCACTCACACAGGGGAGCGCCCTTTTGTCTGCCCCGTCGAAGGCTGCAAACAGGGCTTTACCCAATCCAGTGCCCTCACCAGGCACAAGCGCACTCACACAGGGGAGCGCCCTTTTGTCTGCCCCGTCAAAGGCTGCAAACAGGGCTTTACCCAATCCAGTAACCTCACCACCCACAAGCGCACTCACACAAGGGAGCGCCCTTTTGTCTGCCCCGTCGAAGGCTGCAAACAGGGCTTTACCCAATCCGGTCAGTTCACCAGGCATCTGCGCACTCACACAGGGGAGCGCCCTTTTGTCTGCCCCGTCGAAGGCTGCAAACAGGGCTTTACCCAATCCAATACCCTCACCACCCACAAGCGCACTCACACAGGGGAGCGCCCTTTTGTCTGCCCCGTCGAAGGCTGCAAACAGGGCTTTACCCAATCCAGTGCCCTCACCAGGCACAAGCGCACTCACACAGGGGAGCGCCCTTTTGTCTGCCCCGTCGAAGGCTGCAAACAGGGCTTTACCCAATCCGGTCACCTCACCACCCACAAGCGCATTCACACAGGGGAGCGCCCTTTTGTCTGCCCCGTCGAAGGCTGCAAACAGGGCTTTACCCAATCCGGTCACCTCACCACCCACAAGCGCATTCACACAGGGAACAACACAAAATCCCATCCTTCTCTTGAGTGACCATTCCCTCATAGCGCACGGACTGCATGGGGTGACAATAGGGTTATCTACATCTACAAATTTGTTTATATTGTTAACCCATCTGGTGGGGAATGATTCAGCGATGAATGTTCTTCATCACCTTCTCCACCCCTCGGCTGGCAATGTAGCCACCCATTCCCAGCTGGACGATACCGAGCAACTTCAACGCCAGTGCTTCGCTTAAGTCCGGGGAAGCCCAGCCCATCCATCGACACATAATCAGCGCCGTAAACACCAGCATAACAATGGGTCGCCATATGGGTCGCTGGGCCAAAGAGCTGAAAGTCTCGCGTCTTTTCTGGCATTCACTGGCGGTTGTCGAGACCGAAAATGGTCAACCTGAGAGTCAACCAAAAAAGCCAACCAAATTGACTTTTTGCAAGGGCTGGAAGGAGGTAAACATTCCGTGAACCCATAACCCCAAAATACCCATTTTTTCCAGGGGGACTATATTTCCCCCATGATTTCCTCCGAATCTTCTCCCCATACCAGGGCTGCGCCTGACCCGATGAAAGCCCCCTTTGCCTACGCTCAGATCACACTCCCCAAAGCGGACTACATCGAACTGATGGCTCAGGACAAACAATGGCGCACCCAGTGGCAACGCACCCGAACACGGGAGAAGGAGGCGCTTGACCGGATCAAACAGATAAAGGCCGAGCACGCCCATGAGCTAGCCACATTCCAAGAGCAGATTGCCACTCTCAAAAATCAGCTGGCGGGGATGCAGCATAGGTTTTTTGGGCACTCGACGGAAAAGAAACACTCCTCCCGAAAACAGGAAAAGAAAACCCGTCCCTCTTCAAAATCCCGGGGCCAGCAGCGGGGTCACAAAGGTCATGGTCGTACAACAATCACACATCGTTATCTCAAAACCTGCCAGTGCGAACAGTCACCGGCCATGACCCTCGCTCCGGGTCCAGCCAAACTGATCCGCAAGGGTAAGCTGGGCATCTCTGTCTGGGTCGAGATTCTGTTACACAAATACGCCTTCGGTATCCCCGCTGCCCGGCAGTTAAATGACCTCCGGCATAGCCGGAGGCTTATTTGAGGACGCCCTCAAAGGGCTATTATTGCGCCCAAGGGCGCGGGTTTAAGCCAAGCTTCAGTTGATCTCGTGACGCATCATTTTTCTCTTGATTACGAATGTATTCTCTCACGACGTACTCATCAAGACCGACCGTGCTCACAAAATACCCTCGCGCCCTAAAATGCTCACCACTAAAATTTCGCTGTCTGCCCTTGAAGTTCCTCGTAATAGCTATGGCGCATTTCCCCTTCAAATAACCAACAACATTCGAAACTGAGTACTTCGGTGGAATACTTATGCAGATATATACATGATCTCGCATTAAGTGACCTTCTACGATGCAAGGTCGTGAAAGATTGAACCGAGAAACTTCCTCAGGCTTCCGTAGATGACCTTTTGCCGCTTCTTGGGAATAAACACAATGTGATACTTACAATCCCACCGTGTGTGGGTCAGACTCTTGTGGTCTGGCACAGGTTAAATCTCTTGGTTCTTGGCGGAACCATCGAGACTAGTGCCCGAAGCCTCGGTTTAACCTATGTGAGTCTCCCCGTCAGAGCCGAAGGTTTACCTAATGATTAATTACCAGCGAACGCATTCGGGATAAGTTTGCCGAATCCAAGAAGAAAGGCATGTGGATGGGTGGAGCGGTGCCACTGGGTTACGAAGTCAAAGATCGCAAGCTGGTTGTAAACCGGGGCGAGAAGAAGGTGGTACAAATCATCTTTGAAACCTTTATCGAAACCCAATCACTCACGGAAACCTGTTATCGCGTGAATGATATGGGCTTCCGAACCAAACGGTACCCCAAGAAAGATGGCTCAGCCTGGAGAGGAAAGTCTTTTACGAAAAGCACTCTGCGTCGAATGCTCCAGAACAAGGTTTACCTTGTCCTGATTCATCATAAGGGCGACTGGTACCAAGGGCAGCACACAGCCATTCTGGAAAAAAACCTCTGGGATAGGGCCGAAGCCGTCTTCAAAAGCAACCGGTCAATGCGGCGCACCGAGTCCCGATGGCGACACAGGGTTCTGTTGCAAAATCACACCACCACAGCCAGAATCCGCGGCTTTCCTCATTTCTGAGTTTTCACTGATGAAGTTTTCCGGCCGCCATTTCCCCTAAGATATCATCCTGCAGGCTGTTCGCTGGTCTATCAGCTATCCTCTCAGTTTGCGTATGATTAAGGATATTTTTGCGGAGCGGGGCATCACAGTCGACCACACAACGATCAACCGTTGGGTGATCACGTATGCTCCTCAACTGGAAGCCCTGCATCGAAAGCAGAAGCCAGCCGTCAAAACCTCATGGCGTATGGATGAAACCTACATAAAGGTCAAAGGTCGTGACTACTACCTGTATCGCGCTGTCGATAAAGAAGGAAATACCATTGATTTCCCTCTTACTAAAAAGCGAGATAAAAAAGCTGCCAAGGCCTTTTTCCGTAAGGCTATCCGCCAACATGGACAACCAGAAAAAGTGAGTATCGAAAAAGCGGCAGCAATATATCTGCTCTCACTTCTATCAACACAACACTCAAGGATAAAGAGCCAAAGATCACCATTTACCAGAGCAAATACCTGAACAACATTGTGGAGCAGGATCATCAATTTGTGAAACGGATTACCCTTCCTATGATGCAGTTCAAGGCTTTCTATTCTGCCAAGGCGACCCTCTCTGGTATTGAGCTTTCTCACATGCTGAGAAAAGGTCAATAGCCAGATTCTGAGTTAACCAAGCCGTGGGAGTACTTTTACTCTCTGGCAGCATAATTGTGCCTGGAGGATATTGACTTTTGGCTTATCAGTTTTTTTTGCAACAGAACCCGGAAGAAGGCTTTACTGTGTTTCAGGGTTCTCAGGTGGTGAATAGCCCCGTTAAATCCTGCCCCGTTGGTATACTAAAAGACCGGGACAGGCTGTTGAAAAAGGGGATTATTGTTGCAGAAGATAACCACTACGGTTTTACCGTTGATCACGAATTCAGCAGCCCTTCTGCCGCTGGCGCTTTTATCTCCGGAAGAAGCACCAACGGTCTGGCAGCTTGGGTCACTAAAGACAACCGATCGTTAAAAGACATAGAAGGTTCATGAGCCGTGAAATCTGGTTCCCGCAAGAAGCCATATGCAAACACCGTAGTTGTGCTGGACTTCGAAACCACTGGACTGTCTCCAGATGAAGGAGACAGGGCCATTGAGATTGGTGCTGTACTCATTGAAAACGGACGCATGACCGACCGGTTCCAAGAGTTGATGAACCCTGGTTTCCTGATCAGCTCTTATATTGCTGACTACACCGGCATCACCAATACCATGCTGAAGAAAGCCTCCGCCTGCGAACCGGTCATGAAGGTTTTTTCTGATTTTATCGGTGGCCATAATCTTGTGGCCCACAACGCCTCCTTCGATAAACGCTTTCTGGATGCGGAAATGGTACAGGCCGGAAGACACTATGGTGGAGATTTCGCCTGCTCCATGCTTATAGCCAGAAGGCTTTACCAGAATGCACCTAACCATCAACTTAGCACTTTGGTGAAATATAAGAAGCTGCCGACGGATGACGTTTTTCACCGTGCGCTGGCCGATGCGGAAATGACCGCTCACCTCTGGCTGAACATGCTGGAGGATCTTGCCGGCCTCTATCAGCTTTCGGACATATCCTTTGCTCTCATGCAAAGATTGTCTCGTACGGCAAAAGCCTCCGTTGGCACATTCCTGAAAAAACAGCAAAAGAAAACAACTTCTGCCACTGCTGGTTAGATCTGCCGCTTTTCTGAACTGGCTATAATAAGCAACAGTTTATGTTTGAGTAACAGACGATGGATATTACCGAAGAGTATGAGGATGTCCTCCAAAATCTGGAATTCCCCATAGCCAGTGCCTACCGGGACAATCCTCAATTAATCGATTCAGAAGTACGACGTGCTCTGGAGGCTGTCATTGAACATTATCGGGCGGAGTATGCTGATCGACCACCCCGCAACAAACACCTATCGAATATTGAGCAACAACTTTCAGATAGCGTTATTCAGATGTGCGAATGGCGATTAGGCCGAACCGAAATACCGACCTCCTCCCCGGAGTTTCACAAGACGCCTGAAGAACTACAGAAGTGTTTGAAACGGGTTATAAAATCCATTGATCGGTGGGGTAGGGTTGGAGGAAGGCAAGGTTATCTTCACTATATGTCTCAGTTTATATAGAGAGTGGGATATTCCTCCCTATACCAGCGCATCGTATACAGGCAGGTCAGGTACCTCCCTGATCAAGTCCTCACCATCGACTAACGTCTTCTTGCCCACGGACACACCTTGATCTTTGGCAGTCATGGACGAGCCATCCCGGAAAGTCAGGGTACTTGTACCGTTACTGTTATGGGTGACTACAGTGGCGATCACACGCGCCGCTTTCGGGAGCAACCGCTGAAACTGTTTCCATGGATTTGTTGTTGCCATCACTCTCTCCTTTAGGAGAGTAGACCGACGGAACTTCCCCATCGGCCCCTCGCAGAACGGTACGTAAACCTCTCAGCTTATACCGCTCCCATCAGGCAAACGCACCCACCATCCCCATGCGCCAATGTGCAAACAAGTTCGGGTGTCGCTCTACAATCCTGTCAAAGAGCTTCACCGTCTTCGTCTTTCGGCCTCGAAGATGTTTGTATTTCTTCATCGCCCATGCCACCAGTGTCATGTTGAAGTGTCTACACATCCCATGCATTGCCGACTTTCTGAATTTGCCGTAGTCATTCATCCAACCCTGAATAATCGGGTTGAACCACCGGGCAATATCAATCAGCTCCAAATCCGTTCGGTTTCGCACACCCAACTTTCTCGTCTTAGATCGCATTGATTTCAACGCCGACTTACTTACCGCCGGTGAGAAGCTGATGAAAGGGCAATTTTGCTTCTTATTCCAACTCACTCTCGGCTTGAAGGTGTAGCTTAAAAAGTCGAAGGACGTCGTATGATAACGCCCCTTTCGGTTTCCATCTTTGTAATACACAATCTTGGTCTTTTCCGGATGCAGCTCTAAACCACATTCTGCAAAACGCTCTCGCAACACACTCAGCAACTGCTGTGACTGTTGCTCTGTACGACAGTGAACAAGCCCATCATCAGCATAGCGACACCAAGGGGCATCAGGATGGTGGCGTTGCATCCATTGATCGAACACATAATGCAGAAACAGGTTACTTAATACGGGACTGATTACCCCACCCTGAGGTGTACCGCAGTTTCCTTCACACCGCTGTCCGTCCTTTCCCTGCATCGGCGCTGATATCCAGCGTTTAATGTAGAGGATGACCCACGGACAATTCGTGTGTTTAAGAACCGCTTTCATCAGCAGGTCGTGAGGTATGTGGTCGAATAATCCTTTGATGTCGAACTCAAGCACCCAGTCGTATTTCCAACATCTCTGTCGGGTAATAGCCACCGCATCCAGTGCCGACTTCTTAGGCCTGTAGCCGTAAGATAAAGACTGTCTTTGGCTCAGATTTTTCTCAAAATCTTCCAGCGATTGACGATCAACACCGGCGGCACCTGCGTTGGCTTTGACGAGCCTGTACGCCTGCATCACCTGTTGCTTGGGAATGATAAATGGTTTTGTCCTCATCAATACCTCCTTCTGACTTTTGTCATACGACCCTGTCAGTTGAATACCCATGAGAACCACCTGACGCAGCCCCCTCGCTCCACACCCATTACAGGTGCTTCTTCACTACATACGGGCTGCTCCGCCCCAGTGCGCAGCATTGGTACTCTGCCCCTTGTGGTATCGCCACTTGGAGTTCTCCCTTAGCATCTGCAAGACTGGTTCACGCAGTTCCACAGAAAAGCCTGAAACAGATTCATGCCGCCTTCACGCCGGACACCGCCTGCACAGCATTCGGATTTCACTTGCAGACTGATCCCGGGCTATCGAGTGGAGCCCGGTTTTGATGTCTATAGAACTTGGTTACGACGCCTCAACAGCGGTTCGGGTTTACTCATCTCTCTGTTCCGTACCTGCCGGATCAAGTCCGACTTTTCCTCAACGCTCACGACCTGCACTCTTAATACAAGCCGCTTGAGGTGGTTTGAAGCCTGTTTCCGACGACCGGCTCCGGCGGGCCCTCCGCCATCTTTTCTGTAGCTTCGCCACAGATAAGAAAAGACTCCCTTCTTTTCTCTCTGTGTGCCTACGGCACACACTCGATAACGCAGTTTTTAGTGGTTGACCCGAAAAGGATTTCTTGAAAGGAGAGCCAGACTACTGCCGCAGCTCGGTATCGAGCCCTGCAGGATACTTTCAGCACCACAACAGCAGACTGGTCAGGTAAGATTGACGCTCAACCCACTGTTTCGCAAGTTGTATCTGTGCTCATTCGCCCCCTCTCTCTCGTGACCGAATTTATTGGTGCCCTTGATCAATCCCTGGCTACCATCAAATCTTCAGCCCGGCTTACAGCACGCCAAAAGACAGGGCTGGTGATGATTCTGGTCGGCATCATTGTCACCGAGACTTTAAATTGGGCTGCCTTTGAACGCAGAAGCGCAGGGAAGGTGAAACCCAGTCAGCTTCGCTGGATCTTCTATAACGCCAAGATCAGCTGGCACCTGCTGCTCCAGGCCAGCATCAAAAAGATAGTAGCAACTTACCAGATCACCAGTGGAACACGGGTTATTGATGACACCGGCAAGAAGCGGACAAAAAGAACGTCCAAAATCCCAGGAACACATAAGGTCAAGGATAAGGCGACAGGGGGCTACTACAACGGACAGGAGCTGGTCTTCATGACCCTTGTCACTGAGACGGTGACTCTTCCTGTTGTTTTTCGGTTCTAAACGCCTGATCCGGAGATGTCAGCCTGGCGCAAGCAAAACCAAGTTCTCAAGGTGCAAGGCATTCCAGCCCGCGAGCGGCCTGCAAAACCGGCCCCTGATCACGAGAACTTTCCCACCCTGCAAGCCCTGTCGCTGGATATGATCAGGGCGTTTGTGTCTGGGTTTCCAGCACTGCGAATACGGGCTGTGCTGGCCGATGCCCTTTACGGAACGAGTGAGTTTGTCGATACGGCCTCAGCGCTGACGGGAGGGGCCCAGATTGTCAGCCAACTGCGTTCGACACAAATCGTCTCAAGCAGGAACTCAACAGCCAGGTTACAAAGTTACTTTTCTCGCCAGTCTGGAGTCGACACCGATCTTATCATCCGAGGCGGGGAGCCTAAGCCCGTCATCATGCTGGCGGCCCGGCTTTATGTTAAAGCCCACGGCAAGTGTCGCTTTGTTGTGGCATTGAAGTATGCGGGAGAAGACGACTACCGTTTCCTGGTAGCTTCTAATCTGTCATGGCGTCATATAGACATGGCCAGACTGTACTCTCTGAGGTGGTTGGTCGAGGTTTGCATTCAGGACTGGAAAAAGTGCGGCGGCTGGAACAGGTTGAGCAAACAGCAAGGCGTTGAAGGATCGGAGCGTTGCCTGATCGTGAGCCTGTTGTGGGATCATCTCCTGTTGCAGCATCCGGAACAGATCGCCCTGTTGACAAACAAACAGCCCGGGTTGCCCGCTGCCTGACCGAACGCCTCAAGGTTGAGTTGCTGACGGAAGCGATTGAATACGTGGTGACAGCAGATGACCCGGAAGAAGCTTTGAAGGTGCTCGGGTCATCCCTGCGAGAAACTTTACCAACCCGTTCCTCCAGCAAACACATGGCTGGGCGGGATATTGGGTGTCAGGAGCCCGCCCCGTCACTGAAGCATCATGCCCAAGCGGTAGAGGAGCGGTTTAGTATTCAGCGATGAAGTCAAGATATAAAAACTGCGTTATCGAGTGATAGCGGCGGATATGAGCTTGTACATCTACCTCGACGACGTCGCTGTCTTCGGTACCAAAGGGTTTAAAGGGTCAATGACAGTGAGGGCACTGCTTTTGGTGATCTTCAAGATCAAGGTGTTCGGGAACCACAGGAAGTGTTGTGATTGTTGTACGACCATGACCTTTGTGACCCCGCTGCTGGCCTCTGGATTTTGAGGAAGGCCGGGCATTCTTTTCCTGCTTCCGGGAGGAGTGTTTCTTTTCCGTCGAATGCCCAAAAACTCTATGCTGAACCCCCGCCAGCTGATTTTTGAGAGTGGCAATCTGCTCTTGAAAAATAGCTATCTCATGGGCGTGCTCAGCTTTTATCTTTTTGATCCGGTCAAGCGCCTCCTTCTCCCGTGTTCGGGTGCGTTGCCACTGGGTGCGCCATTGTTTGGCCTGAGCCTTCAGTTCGATGTAGTCCACTTTGGGGAGTGTGACCTGTGCGTAGGCAAAGGGGGCTTTCATCGGGTCAGGCGCAGCCCTGGTATGGGGAGAAAATTCGGAGAAAATCATGGGGGAAATATAGTCCCCCTGGAAAAAATGGGTATTTTGGGGTTATGGGTTCACGGAATGTTTACGAAGGAGCTTTGGTTGATCCGCTAACTGATTGTTACTAACGATTTTTCGCAGTGCTGCGTACCGGCTGTTTATTGAACCCTGCAGGGATCCCTAACGACCGAGCATCTGCCGTGAGAATATTCACTGCCATCATCACGTTTGAGTCTATCCTCTTCACCTTCTTTTTGGGGGCGGGTATATGTTCTTTAAGGCACGCATTGGTATCTTGACTACTTCTATTGCCATCAGCCTGATTTCTCCCAATACCTTTTCCGGCAAAAACAAACTTATCCCTATACCTTCGATTAAACCTGATCAACCCGTTGACTCGGTGCAAATTCATATCAACTCGACAGGCTGTGTCACTATTCCGAGCACCAAAGGTACGCAAATCCACCCCTATGGAACAACGTCCTGTTCAGTGGCGAGGGCTGGCGATCAACACAGTGTGCATTGCCAGGGAAAGGAACAAAACACACAACTCACACTTACACACGCACCGCAGGTATTACCTCTTGACATTGAAGCGAATACCTTGACACGTATTGAAGATGAATCGGGAGTTTGCCATGTGTTTTCTGACGAATTCGGGGAAAACTCCCACCCTGACATTGACTGCTCGTCTCACCCTGGTGCTGATCTGTTTCCTCCTGAATATCCGCATTCAAATAGCTGGATAAGACAGCACGACCATAAACTACAGGTAATGCCTCCCCCCTCTGAGGATTTCGGAGACAGCTCTGTGGGAGAAAATACCGCCCCCTGTGACAGCATTGAGGTTCAATCTGACACGGAGCTTCTCCCGACAGGCACTCCTGATACGTACACACTCAGAGTCCGTCCTGGAAAAAAACGCACTCACACAGGGGAGCGCCCTTTTGTCTGCCCCGTCGAAGGCTGCAAACAGGGCTTTACCCAATCCGGCCACCTCACCACCCACAAGCGCACTCACACAGGGGAGCGCCCTTTTGTCTGCCCCGTCGAAGGCTGCAAACAGGGCTTTACCCAATCCGGTCACCTCACCACCCACAAGCGCATCCACACAGGGGAGCGCCCTTTTGTCTGCCCCGTCGAAGGCTGCAAACAGGCCTTTACCCGATCCGGTCACCTCACCACCCACAAGCGCACTCACACAGGGGAGCGTCCTTTTGTCTGCCCCGTCGAAGGCTGCAAACAGGGCTTTACCCAATCCGGTGGCCTCACTAGGCATCTGCGCATCCACACAGGGGAGCGCCCTTTTGTCTGCCCCGTCGAAAGCTGCAAACAGGGCTTTACCCGATCCGCTCACCTCACCGCCCACAAGCGCATCCACACAGGGGAGCGCCCTTTTATCTGCCCCGTCGAAAGCTGCAAACAGGGCTTTACCCAATCCGGTCACCTCACCACCCACAAGCGCATCCACACAGGGGAGCGCCGTTTTGTCTGCCCCGTCGAAGGCTGCAAACAGGGCTTTACCCAATCCGGTGCCCTCACCACCCACAAGCGCATCCACACAGGGGAGCGCCCTTTTGTCTGCCCCGTCGAAGGCTGCAAACAGGCCTTTACCCGATCCGGTCACCTCACCACCCACACGCGCACTCACACAGGGGAGCGCCCTTTTGTCTGCCCCGTCGAAGGCTGTAAACAGAGCTTTACCCAATCCGGTGACCTCACCATCCACAAGCGCATTCACACAGGGGAGCGCCCTTTTGTCTGCCCCGTCGAAGGCTGCAAACAGGGCTTTACCCAATCCAGTGACCTCACCACCCACAAGCGCATTCACACAGGGGAGCGTCCTTTTGTCTGCCCCGTCGAAGGCTGCAAACAGGGCTTTATCGAATCCGGTCACCTCACCACCCACAAGCGCACTCACACAGGGGAGCGCCCTTTTGTCTGCCCCGTCGAAGGCTGCAAACAGGGCTTTACCCAATCCGGTGGCCTCACTAGGCATCTGCGCATCCACACAGGGGAGCGCCCTTTTGTCTGCCCCGTCGAAGGCTGCAAACAGGCCTTTACCCGATCCGGTCACCTCACCACCCACACGCGCACTCACACAGGGGAGCGCCCTTTTGTCTGCCCCGTCGAAGGCTGTAAACAGAGCTTTACCCAATCCGGTTACCTCACCATCCACAAGCGCATTCACACAGGGGAGCGCCCTTTTGTCTGCCCCGTCGAAGGCTGCAAACAGGGCTTTACCCAATCCAGTGACCTCACCACCCACAAGCGCATTCACACAGGGGAGCGCCCTTTTGTCTGCCCCGTCGAAGGCTGCAAACAGAGCTTTACCCAATCCAGTAACCTCACCAGGCATCTGCGCGCTCACACAGGGGAGCGCCCTTTTGTCTGCCCCGTCAAAGGCTGCAAACAGGGCTTTACCCAATCCAGTGACCTCACCACCCACAAGCGCATTCACACAGGGGAGCGCCCTTTTGTCTGCCCCGTCGAAGGCTGCAAACAGAGATTTACCCAATCCAGTAACCTCACCAGGCACAAGCGCATCCACACAGGGGAGCGCCCTTTTGTCTGCCCCGTCGAAGGCTGCAAACAGGGCTTTACCGAATCCGGTGCCCTCACCACCCACAAGCGCACTCACACAGGGGAGCGCCCTTTTGTCTGCCCCGTCGAAGGCTGCAAACAGAGATTTACCCAATCCGGTCACCTCACCAAGCACAAGCGCACTCACACAGGGGAGCGCCCTTTTGTCTGCCCCGTCGAAGGCTGCAAACAGAGCTTTACCCAATCCAGTAACCTCACCATCCACAAGCGCACTCACACAGGGGAGCGCCCTTTTGTCTGCCCCGTCGAAGGCTGCAAGCAGGGCTTTGCCAGATCTGGTGACCTCACCAGGCACAAGCGCATCCATACAGGGGAGCGCCCTTTTGTCTGCCCGGTCGAAGGCTGCAAAAAGGGCTTTGCCAAATCTGGTGACCTCACCAGGCATCTGCGCATCCATACAGGGGAGCGCCCTTTTGTCTGGCCCGTCGAAGGCTGCAAACAGGGCTTTACACAATCCAGTGCCCTCACCACCCACAAGCGCATCCACACAGGGAACAACACAAAATCCCATCTTTCTCTTGAGTGACCATTCTCTGATAGCGCACGGACTGTATGGGGTGACAATAGGGTTATCAATATCTACATCTACAAATTTGTTTCTATTGATAACCCATCTGGTGGGGAATGATTCAGCGATGAATGTTCTTCATCACCTTCTCCCCCTCTCGGCTGGCAATATAGCCACCCATGCCCAGCTGGACGATACCGAGCAATTTCAACGCCAGTGTTTCACTTAAGTCCGGGGAAGCCCAGCCCATCCAGCGACACATAATCAGCGCCGTAAACACCAGCATAACAATGGGTCGCCATATGGGCCGCTGGGCCAAAGAGCTGAAAGTCTCGCGTTTGTTCTGGCATTCACTGACGGTGGACGATGCCGAAAATGGTCAACCTAAGGGTCAACCAAAAAAGTCAACCCGGTTGACTATTGCCAAGGGCTGGAAGGAGCTTTGGTTGACCCGCTAACTAATTGTTATTAACAATTTTTCGCAGTGCTGCGTACCGGCTGTTTATTGAACCCTGCAGGGATCCCTAAAGACCGAGCATCTGCCGTGAGAATATTCACTGCCATCATCACGTTTCAGTCTATCCTCTTCACCTTCTTTTTGGAGGCGGGTATATGTTCTTTAAGGCACGCATTGGTATCTTGACTACCTCTATTGCCATCAGCCTGATTTCTCCCAATACCTTTCCCGGCAAAAACAAACTTATCCCTATACCTTCTATTAAACCTGATCAACCCGTTGACTCGGTGCAAATTCATATCGACTCGACAGGCGGTGTCACTATTCCGAGCACCAAAGGTACACAAATCCACCCCCATGGAACAACGTCCTGTTCAGTGGCGAGGGCTGGCGATCAACACAGTGTGCATTGCCAGGGAAAGGAACAAAACACACAACTCACACTTGAACACGCACCGCGGGTATTACCTCTTGACATTGAAGCGAATACCTTGACACGTATTGAAGATGAATCGGGAGTTTGCCACGTGTTTTCTGACGAATTCGGGGAAAACTACCACCCTGACATTGACTGCTCGCCTCACCCTTATGCTGATCTGTTTCCTCCTGAATATCCGCATTCAAATAGCTGGATAAGACTACAGGTAATGCCTTCCCCCTCTGAGGATTTCGGAGACAGCTCTGTGGGAGAAGATACCGCCCCCTGTGACAGCATTGAGGTTCAATCTGACACGGTGCTTCTCCCGACAGGCACTCCTGATACGTACATACTCAGAGTCCGTCCTGGAAAAAAACGCACTTACACAGCGGAGCGCCCTTTTGTCTGCCCCGTCGAAGGCTGTAAAAAAGGCTTTACCCAATCCAGTAACCTCACCACCCACAAGCGCACTCACACAGGAGAGCGCCCTTTTGTCTGCCCCGTCGAAGGCTGTAAAAAAGGCTTTACCCAATCCAGTAACCTCACCACCCACAAGCGCACTCACACAGGGGAGCGCCCTTTTGTCTGCCCCGTCGAAGGCTGCAAACAGGGCTTTACCCAATCCGGTGCCCTCACCAGGCACAAGCGCACTCACACAGGGGAGCACCCTTTTGTCTGCCCCGTCGAAGGCTGCAAACAGGGCTTTACCCAATCCAGTGACCTCACCAGGCACAAGCTCACTCACACAGGGGAGCGCCCTTTTGTCTGCCCCGTCGAAGGCTGCAAACAGGGCTTTACCCAATCCGGTGACCTCACCAGGCACAAGCGCACTCACACAGGGGAGCACCCTTTTGTCTGCCCCGTCGAAGGCTGCAAACAGGGCTTTACCCAATCCGGTGACCTCACCACCCACAAGCGCACTCACACAGGGGAGCGCCCTTTTGTCTGCCCCGTCGAAGGCTGCAAACAGAGCTTTACCCAATCCAGTAACCTCACCACCCACAAGCGCACTCACACAGGGGAGCGCCCTTTTGTCTGCCCCTTCGAAGGCTGCAAACAGGGCTTTACCCAATCCAGTGCCCTCACCAGGCATCTGCGCATCCATACAGGGGAGCGCCCTTTTGTCTGCCCCGTCGAAGGCTGCAAACAGGGCTTTACCCAATCCGGTGCCCTCACCACCCACAAGCGCACTCACACAGGGGAGCGCCCTTTTGTCTGCCCCGTCGAAGGCTGCAAACAGGGCTTTACCCGATCCAGTGCCCTCACCAGGCACCAGCGCATCCACACAGGGAACAACACAAAATCCCATCCTTCTCTTGAGTGACCATTCTCTGATAGCGCACGGACTGTATGGGGTGACAATAGGGTTATCAATATCTACATCTACAAATTTGTTTATATTGATAACCCATCTGGAGGGGAATGATTCAGCGATGAATGTTCTTCATCACCTTCTCCACCCCTCGGCTGGCAATGTAGCCACCCATCCCCAGCTGGACGATACCGAGCAACTTCAACGCCAGTGTTTCACTTAAGTCCGGGGAAGCCCAGCCCATCCATCGACACATAATCAGCGCCGTAAACACCAGCATAACAATGGGTCGCCATATGGGGCGCTGGGCCAAAGAGCTGAAAGTCTCGCGTTTGTTCTGGCATTCACTGGCGGTGGACGATACCGAAAATGGTCAACCTGAGAGTCAACCAAAAAAGTCAACCAGGTTGACTTTTTGCAAGCGCTGAAAGGAGCGTAAACATTCCGTGAACCCATAACCCCAAAATACCCATTTTTTCCAGGGGGACTATATTTCCCCCGTGATTTCCTCCGAATCTTCTCCCCATACCAGGGCTGCGCCTGACCCGATGAAAGCCCCCTTTGCCTACGCTCATGTCACACTCCCCAAAGTGGACTACATCGAACTGAAGGCTCAGGCCAAACAATGGCGCACCCAGTGGCAACGCACCCGAACACGGGAGAAAGAGGCGCTTGAGCGGATCAAACAGATAAAGGCCGAGCACGCCCATGAGCTAGCCTCATTCCAAGAGCAGATTGCCACTCTCAAAAATCAGTTGGCGGGGATGCAGCATAGGGTTTTTGGGCACTCGACGGAAAAGAAACACTCCTCCCGAAAACAGGAAAAGAAAACCCGATCCTCTTCAAAATTCCGGGGCCAGCGGCGGGGTCACAAAGGTCATGGTCGTACAATAATCACAACACTTCCTGTGGTTCCCGAACACCTTGATCTTGAAGATCACCAAAAGCAGTGCCCTCACTGTCATTTCCCCTTTAAACCCTTTGGTACCGAAGACAGCGACGTCGTCGAGGTAGATGTATAAGCTCATATCCGCCGCTATCACAGACATCGTTATCTCAAAACCTGCCAGTGCGAACAGTCACCGGCCATGACCATCGCTCCGGGTCCAGCCAAACTGATCCGCAAGGGTAAGCTGGGCATCTCTGTCTGGGTCGAGATTCTGTTACACAAATACGCCTTCGGTATCCCCTTTGCCCGGCATTCGCCTGCGGGGCCTGACCTTGTCTCCGGGGACAGTGGCCGATGGTTTGAAAATCACCCAACCTTTGTTTGAACCGGTTGCCGAAGCTATCCGGGAACGCGTCGCCAGTGACGAGCAGTGGCATGCCGACGAAACTCGCTGGCTGGTCTGTGGTGATGAAAAAGAGGCAAAAAAATACTGGCTGTGGGTCTTTTTAAGCAGAACCGCAGCCTGCTACAGCGTGGACGACAACCGTTCGGCAAGCGTTCCCAAATGTGCTATGCGACAGTAACGGTGTGCTTATCTGCGACCGTTACAGCGCCTACAAATGCCTGGCTCGTAAAAATCAGGATGTGTTTCTTGCCTTTGCTGGAGTCATGTTCGCAGAGACTTTATCAATGCAGAACGGGGAACTGACGGACTGAGAACATGGAGTACGACCTGGGTCAAACGGATTGGCAGGCTTTACCATTTGAATCATCAAAGGTTGAACAGCCTTGGGACTTCTGAAGTATTCCAGAAATACGACAGTGCACTGAAAAACCATCTAAGCAGCATGGAGAAGTGGCGCATTGAAGAACTCGCCCGGCCAGAACTGAAGGAACAGTGTCGGAAAGTACTTACCAGCCTTCAAAACCATTGGAAAGGGTTGTGCCTGTTTGCCGATTACCCCGAAGTGCCGATGGATAACAACGCGGCCGAGCGGTCACTTCGATCACCGGTTGTGGGGCGAAAAAACTTCTATGGCGCGGGCAGTGACTGGAGCGGAAAACTGACCGCCTGGCTGTTCTCCGTGTTCATGACCCTGAACCTTTGGGATATCAATCCCTGGTTTTGGCTGAGTGAATATTTGCAGGCGTGTGCAGAGAATGACAGGAATCCGCCGGAAGACCTGTCCGACTGGCTACCCTGGCTGATGACAGATGGACGTCTTCAATCATTGAAGAATCACAGTCCTCCAGATGATGCTCAGTTACCCCCATCACCAAAATCATAGTATTCAATAAAGCACGCTACCGGCCGGAAGCCGGTGGCAGAGTGACTATGGGTTCACGGAATACTTACGAAGGAGCTGTGGTTGACCCGCTAACTCATTGTTATTACTAACCTTACTAGAAAAAAGTCAACCCCGATTTTGAGTCTGTCGCTAGCGTTTTTTCGCGCGGCTGAGCACCCGCAGTTTGTTGAGTGTTACAGGGGCCCCTTGCGTCAAGTCTCACGTAGAGTACTGACTAAAAACAGGCACTTTTTTTCACTGTA
Source organism: Sansalvadorimonas sp. (assembly GCA_965221135.1). GTDB lineage: Bacteria > Pseudomonadota > Gammaproteobacteria > Pseudomonadales > Endozoicomonadaceae > Sansalvadorimonas. The sequence continues at coordinate 9,699 of CBDCRZ010000086.1, read as the reverse complement.
CGACTATCTTTCCTCCCCTGGCTCAATGGGAGAAAGAATGTTTCTTCAAAACAGATTACAACTCTTTCGTGTTAGTCTTTTCTTAATTGGCTGTTTTGCTTCTCTACCCGCGTCTTCGGTGAGGGACAAGGGTACCCCCCATCGGCTTGCCCCACCCGCCTCACTGAACGTGACCTCGATGGCGGGAGTTACCGTCCATACCGTTAAAAATACACGTATCTACCCCAAAGGCGAAACAACCTGCTCCCGGGGTGAGAGGGATGGTCGTCCTTTTATATACTGCCGGGGAGAGGATAAAGCGACACAGTTCACCCTGGCAGGATCCCTTCCCCACACTCTTGAAATTAAACCGGATGCCATGACATCTATCGATAATGGGGCGACGGAGTGCCGTATTTCAGCGGGAGAAGGGAGCGCCCCGTCTACTCGTTGTGGTTCCTCGCACCAAACTCTCATCCCTGGGTACCCATACTTAAATGAATGGATCCATGAGCATTACCAGGATCATGAAATCAATGATCTGCTGATGCGCGATTCAGATGATGAATCCCATGAAAGCACTCAAATCTGCGAAGAACTTCAGGTTCAAATCACAGAAGATGAGGAGCAGGATTCACCGGACACACGCACATTGAGAGTCTCAGGGGGGAAGAGATGTCTGAAGAGACGCAGCCTGTGCCAGCCTGAAACCTTACGAATGAGCGCCGCTCGATCATACAGATGTGACAAGTGCGACTATACCACCGGTCGCCTGGAGAGCCTCAAACAGCACCAGCGCACCCATCTGCCCGGGGACGCGCGGCCCAAGCCCTTCTCCTGTGACCTGTGCCGCTACACCACCGATCGCCCGGAGAGCCTCAAACGGCACCAGCGCACCCATCTGCCCGGAGACACGCGGCCCAAGCCCTTCTCCTGTGACCAGTGCCGCTACACCACCGATCACCTGGGGCACCTCAAACGGCACCAGCGCACCCATCTGCTCGGGGACGCGCGGCCCAAGCCCTTCTCCTGTGACCAGTGCCGCTACACCACCGATCACCTGGGGCACCTCAAACAGCACCAGCGCACTCATCTGCCCGGGGACGCGCGACCCAAGCCCTTCTCCTGTGACCAGTGCAGCTACACCACCGATCACCTGGGGAGCTTCAAACAGCACCAGCGCACCCATCTGCCCGGGGACGCGCGGCCCAAGCCCTTCTCCTGTGACCAGTGCAGCTACACCACCGATGACCCGAGGAGCCTCAAACAGCACCAGCGCACCCATCTGCCCGGGGACGCGCGGCCCAAGCCCTTCTCCTGTGACCAGTGCAGCTACACCACCGATCGCCCGGGGAGCCTCAAACGGCACCAGCGCACCCATCTGCCCGGGGACGCGCGACCCAAGCCCTTCTCCTGTGACCAGTGCAGCTACACCACCGATCACCCGGGGAACCTCAAACAGCACCAGCGCACCCATCTGTATTCGCGCGGCTGAGCACCCGCAGTTTGTTGAGTGTTACAGGAGCTCTGTGCGTCAAATCTCACGTAGAGTACTGACTAAAAACAGGCACTTTTTTTCACTTTACGACTATATTTCCTCCCTTGGTTCAATGGGGGAAAGAATGTTTCTTCAAAAAAGATTACAACTCTTTCGTGTTAGTCTTTTCTTAGTCGGCTGTTTTGCTTCTCTACCCGCGTCTTCGGCGAGGGACAAGGGTACCCCCCATCGGCTTGCCCCACCCGCCTCACTGAACGTGACCTCGATGGCGGGAGTTACCGTCCATACCGTTAAAAATACACGGATCTACCCCAAAGGCGAAACAACCTGCTCCCGGGGTGAGAGGGATGGTCGTCCTTTTATATACTGCCGGGGAGAGGATAAAGCGACACAGTTAACCTTGGCAGGATCCCTTCCCCACACTCTTGAAATTAAACCGGATGCCATAACATCTATCGATAATGGGGCGACGGCGTGCCGTATTTCAACGGGAGAAGGGGGCGCCCCGTCTACTCGTTGTGGTTCCTCGCACCAAACTCTCATCCCTGGGTACCCATACTTAAATGAATGGATCCATGAGCATTACCAGGATCATGAAATCAATGATCTGCTGATGCGCGATTCAGATGATGAATCCCATGAAAGCATTCAAATCTGCGAAAAACTTCAGGTTCAAATCACAGAAGATGAGGAGCAGGATTCACCGGACACACGCACATTGAGAGTCTCAGGGGGGAAGGGATGTCTGAAGATACGCAGCCTGTGCCAGCCTGAAACCTTACGAATGAGCGCCGCTCGATCATACAGATGTGACAAGTGCGACTATACCACTGGTCGCCTGGGGAGCCTCAAACAGCACCAGCGCACCCATCTGCCCGGGGACGCCCGGCCCAAGCCCTTCTCCTGTGACCAGTGCAGCTACACCACCGATTGCCTGGGGAACCTCAAACGGCACCAGCGCACCCATCTGCCCGGGGACGCGCGGCCCAAGCCCTTCTCCTGTGACCAGTGCAGCTACACCACCGATCAGCCGGGGCACCTCAAACAGCACCAGCGCACCCATTTGCAGGGGGAGGCGAGGCCCAAGCCCTTCTCCTGTGACCAGTGCAGCTACACCACCGATCAGCCGGGGAACCTCAAACAGCACCAGCGCACCCATCTGCCCGGGGACGCGCGGCCCAAGCCCTTCTCCTGTGACCAGTGCAGCTACATCACCGATCGCTCGGGGAGCCTCAAACAGCACCAGCGCACCCATCTGCCCGGGGACGCGCGGCACAAGCCCTTCTCCTGTGACCAGTGCAGCTACACCACCGATAACCCGGGGAGCCTCAAACTGCACCAGCGCACCCATCTGCAGGGGGAGGCGCGGCCCAAGCCCTTCTCCTGTGACCAGTGCAGCTACACCACCGATAACCCGGGGAACCTCAAACAGCACAAGCGCACCCATTTGCCAGGGAAGGCGCGGCCCAAGCCCTTCTCCTGTGACCAGTGCAGCTATACCACCGATCACCCGGGGAGCCTCAAACAGCACCAGCACACCCATCTGCATGGGGACGCGCGGCCCAAGCCCTTCTCCTGTGACCAGTGCAGCTACAGCACCGATCACCCGGGGAGCCTCAAACAGCACCAGCGCACCCATCTGCCCGGGGACGCGCGGCCCACCCCCTTCTCCTGTGACCAGTGCAGCTACACCACCGATCGCCCGGGGAGTCTCAAACAACACCAGCGCACCCATCTGCCCGGGGACGCGCGGCCCAAGCCCTTCTCCTGTGACCAGTGCAACTACGCCACCGATCAGCCGGGGCACATAAAACAGCACCAGCGCACCCATCTGCCCGGGGACGCGCGGCACAAGCCCTTCTCCTGTGACCAGTGCAGCTACACCACCGATCACCTGGGGAGTCTCAAACGGCACCAGCGCACCCATCTGCCCGGGGACGCGCGGCCCAAGTCCTTCTCCTGTGACCAGTGCAGCTACACCACCGATCAGCCGGGGCACCTCAAACGGCAAAAGCGTACCCATTTGCAGAGGGACGCGCTTAGTCACCATTCCCTGTAGGAGAGTAGACCGACGGAACTTCCCCATCGGCCCCTCGCAGAACGGTACGTAAACCTCTCAGCTTATACCGCTCCCATCAGGCAAACGCACCCACCATCCCCATGCGCCAATGTGCAAACAAGTTCGGGTGTCGCTCTACAATCCTGTCAAAGAGCTTCACCGTCTTCGTCTTTCGGCCTCGAAGATGTTTGTATTTCTTCATCGCCCATGCCACCAGTGTCATGTTGAAGTGTCTACACATCCCATGCATGGCCGACTTTCTGAATTTGCCGTAGTAATTCATCCAACCCTGAATAATCGGGTTGAACCACCGGGCAATATCAATCAGCTCCAAATCCGTTCGGTTTCGCACACCCAACTTTCTCGTCTTAGATCGCATTGATTTCAACGCCGACTTACTTACCGCCGGTGAGAAGCTGATGAAAGGGCAATTTTGCTTCTTATTCCAACTCACTCTCGGCTTGAAGGTGTAGCTTAAAAAGTCGAAGGACGTCGGATGATAACGCCCCTTTCGGTTTCCATCTTTGTAATACACAATCTTGGTCTTTTCCGGATGCAGCTCTAAACCACATTCTGCAAAACGCTCTCGCAACACACTCAGCAACTGCTGTGCCTGTTGCTCTGTACGACAGTGAACAAGCCCATCATCAGCATAGCGACACCAAGGGGCATCAGGATGGTGGCGTTGCATCCATTGATCGAACACATAATGCAGAAACAGGTTACTTAATACGGGACTGATTACCCCACCCTGAGGTGTACCGCAGTTTCCTTCACACCGCTGTCCGTCCTTTCCCTGCATCGGCGCTGATATCCAGCGTTTAATGTAGAGGATGACCCACGGGCAATTCGTGTGTTTAAGAACCGCTTTCATCAGCAGGTCGTGAGGTATGTGGTCGAATAATCCTTTGATGTCGAACTCAAGCACCCAGTCGTATTTCCAACATCTCTGTCGGGTAATAGCCACCGCATCCAGTGCCGACTTCTTAGGCCTGTAGCCGTAAGAATCGGGTAGAAAATACGGTTCAACTTCTGGCTCAAATTGCAGTTTTACCACCGTTTGGGCGATTCGATCTCCCACTGTCGGGATTCCCAGTATCCGTACGCCACCTGTCTTTTTTTTGATCGGGACTGCCATCACCGGAGGAGGAAAGTAACTCCCCGATGACATCCGGTTCCAGATTTTATAAAGATTGTCTTTCAGATTTTTCTCAAAATCTTCCAGCGATTGACGAGCCTGTACACCTGCATCACCTGTTGCTTGGGAATGATAAATGGTTTTGTCCTCATCAATACCTCCTTCTGACTTTTGTCATACGACCCTGTCAGTTGAATACCCATGAGAACCACCTGACGCAGCCCCCTCGCTCCACACCCATTACAGGTGCTTCTTCACTACATACGGGCTGCTCCGCCCCAGTGCGCAGCATTGGTACTCTGCCCCTTGTGGTATCGCCACTTGGAGTTCTCCCTTAGCATCTGCAAGACTGGTTCACGCAGTTCCACAGAAAAGCCTGAAACAGATTCATGCCGCCTTCACGCCGGACACCACCTGCACAGCATTCGGATTTCACTTGCAGACTGATCCCGGGCTATCGAGTGGAGCCCGGTTTTGATGTCTATAGAACTTGGTTACGACGCCTCAACAGCGGTTCGGGTTTACTCATCTCTCTGTTCCGTACCTGCCGGATCAAGTCCGACTTTTCCTCAACGCTCACGACCTGCACTCTTAATACAAGCCGCTTGAGGTGGTTTGAAGCCTGTTTCCGACGACCGGCTCCGGCGGGCCCTCCGCCATCTTTTCTGTAGCTTCGCCACAGATAAGAAAAGACTCCCTTCTTTTCTCTCTGTGTGCCTACGGCACACACTCGATAACGCAGTTTTTATATCTTGATTTCAGGTTCCACCCTTGTTTCAGTGGGCATTTTTCAGCGATTAACACTACTCGAATACAGATCTAATCCACCGAGGTGAAAGTAGATCGCTGTCTTGTATCGTTCCCGGCTTCTATATCCACAAGCGCGATTTTTCAGACTCTGTATCTTGCTGTTGATGCCTTCTGCCCGCCCATTGTTAGCATCGAGAACTATCGCATTCACTATACCCCACAAGTGCTCCTTGACAGTTCTGGCAACTTTCTTGATTGGCTCAAGACGACAGCGTTGAGCCCAGCTCAACCAGCGCTCCCAGGCTTTGATGGCCCATGCTCTGGATTTGTAATCCCATAACGACATGGCTAACTCCCTGATAGCCCAGGCACGTGCCGTTTTTAGTGTTGAGTTTCTCAGTGGTTCAAAGTTGTCCCACTTTTCCTCAGTCATATTTTCAGGGTTCGTCAGCCAGTCAAAACGGGTGTAAGTATTCCGTGAACCCATAGTCACTCTGCCACCGGCTTCCGGCCGGTAGCGTGTCTTATTGGATACTATGATTTTGGTGATGGAGGTAACTGAACGTCATCGGGAGGGCTGTGATTTTTCAATGATTGAAGACGTTCATCCCTCATCAGCCAGGGTAGCCAATCGGACAAGTCTTCCGGCGGGTTCCGGTCATTCTCTGCACACGCCTGCAGATATTCACTCAGCCAAAACCAGGGGTTGATATCCCAAAGGTTCAGGGTCATGAACACGGAGAACAGCCAGGCGGTCAGCTTTCCGCTCCAGTCACTGCCCGCGCCATAGAAGTTTTTTCGCCCCACAACCGGTGACCGAAGTGACCGCTCGGCCGCGTTGTTATCCATCGGCACTTCGGGGTAATCGGCAAACAGGCACAATCCCTCCCAATGGTTCTGCAGGCTGGTAAGCACCTTCCGACACTGTTCCTTCAGTTCTAGCCGGGCGAGTTCTTCAATGCGCCACTTCTCCATGCTGCTTAGATGGTTTTTCAGTGCACTGTCGTGTTTCTGGAACACTTCACAAGTATTAAGGTTGTTCAACCTTTGGTGATTCTAATGGTAAAGCCTGCCGATACGTTTGACCCAGATCGCACTCCATGTTTTCAGTCCGTCAGTTCCCCGTTCTGCATTGATAAAGTCTCTGCGAACATGACTCCAGCAAAAGGCAAGAAACACATCCTGATTTTCACGAGCCAGACATTTGTAGGCGCTGTAACGGTCGCAGATAAGAACACCGTTACTGTCGCATAGCAAACCTTTGGGAACGCTTGCCGAACGATTGTCGTCCACGCTGTAGTAGGCCGCAGTGCTGCTTAAAAAGACCCACAGCCAGTGTTTTTTTGCCCCTTTTTCATCGCCACAGACCAGCCAGCGAGTTTCGTCGGCATGCCACTGTTCATCACTGGCGACTCGTTCCCGGATAGTTTCGGCAATCGGTTCAAACAAAGGTTGAATGATTTTCAAGCCACCGGGCACTGTCCCCGGGGACAAGGTCAGGCCCCGCAGGCGAAAGTCTTGTAATTGCCGGGCAACGGGGATACCGAAGGCGTATTTGTGTAACAGAATCTCGACCCAGACAGAGATGCTCAGCTTACCCTTGCGGATCAGTTTGGCTGGCCCTGGAGCGATGGTGATAGCCGGTGACTGTTCGCACTGGCAGGTTTTGAGGTAACGATGTCTGTGGTAGCGGCGGATGTGGGCTTGCACATCCACCTCGACGACATCGCTGTCTTCAGTACCAAAGGGTTTGAAGGGTAAACGGCAGTGAGGACAATGCTTTGGGTGTTCTTCAAGATCCAGGTGTTCGGGAACCACAGGAAGTGTTGTGATTGTTGTACGACCATGGCCTGTATGACCCCGCTGCTGCCCCCTGGGTTTTGAGGAAGGCCGGGCTTTCTTTTACTGCTTCAGGGAGGAGTGTTTCTTTTCCGTCGAGTGCCCAAAAACCCTATGCTGCATCCCCGCCAGCTGATTATTGAGGGTGCTGATCTGCTCTTGTAAAACGGCGATCTCATTGGCGTGCTCAGCTTTTATCTGTTTGATCCGGGCAAGCGCCTCTTCTTCCCGTGTCCGGGTGCGTTGCCACTGGGTGCGCCATTGTTTGGCCTGAGCTTTCAGTTCGATGTAGTCCGCTTTGGGGAGTGTGACCTGGGCGTAGGCAAAGGGGGCTTTCATCGGGTCAGGCGCAACCCTTGTATGGGGAGAAGATTCGGAGGAAAGCATGGGGGAAATATAGTCCCCTTGGACATAATTGGTATTTTTGGGCTACGGGTTCACGGAATGTTTACAAACGGGTTCCCTTGAGAAGCTCTACACCCTCAGCCAGAAGAGTTTTATTCTCTTCTATGCGAACCTGGTTAACAGCCTTGCCAAGGGACTGGGCAACATGAAATTTGTCGAATGCAATCTTCAGATCAGCTTCCGGAATGTTCCCCCTGACAGACTTGATATACGCTTTAGACATGTCCATTGAAACGCACTCAATTCCTGCCTTTTGCTCCTCAGGCAAGGTATCAAAATACTCGTTGAGGCTGTCACTTTTACGATCGTCAGCCACATGTACGACAACGCCTTCGATATGGTTCGTGACGACAGTAACGTACTCATGCCGCTTCTGGAACGACGTTTCATCAACCGCTATACGCTTGGGAGGCTTAACTTCCCTGCGTTCCAGACCTCGCTTGACAGCACGTTGCTGAATGCCATCTATGGCGTTCCAACTAAGCTTCATCTGTTGTGCAACAGCCATGGTCGTAGCCTCTTTCAGCCAGTCAATAACCAGGGCTTCAAACAGCGCTGTATAACGGGAACCCGGTTCAGCCCATGGAACCTGTGTGGCTAACACCCCGTGTTCAGGGCAATTGGTACGAGGGACGCTGGCAACAAGAATGGTTTGAAACTGGCAGGTATCCAGGTGACGCCACTTCTGAGCAACGTGATCATAACCTGGACAGGGTTTGCCACAACTGCGGCATTTACAGGGCTTTTTGTCATTATGCTCGATGTAGACTGTCACCTGTGATTCCGCAACAGAAAGCTCCACATCTGACACTGACCATGGGCTTTGAATACCCAGTATCTGGGAGTACAGTTGTTTGTCACGCATCTCGGCATCCTTGCTTTGAGAGGTTTACTCTATGCTAATATGCTAAATCACCCACTCAAATTGAGGAAGAGCCTGACTAGCTCTTCCCCTGATCGAGTGGGTGAATCTCAGCGATTTACACCACTTGGATAGAATCCCAGACCGCTACAGAGGAAATATATCGCTACTCTGAATCTGTCCCGGTTACTATATCCACAGACTCTTCTTTTCACTCGCTGCTTGCAGAGCTGGGTGATAAATGCGCCATTCCATCAATACTATTTTTTGATCATACTACTAAAAGTGTATTTTCCTAACTTCAATCGAGACAACTCAGAATCTTTTGAAGAACAAAAGTAAAGAGTCAGAGCTGCGAAAAAATACAGAAAGGCCTGTCTATCAAGATGTGAAAGCAGTTGAAACTTGTTCAATTAATTGTGTTTACAATTTACAGTTCTACAAATAGTGCTACTGTGCTATTGACTGATAATTTCGCGGTGTATCAGGTTTGCCGGAATTTATTGCATCCCTGATTAAACGCATAGTGCCTCCTTCCGTTGCTACCGGATTAACGTCTTTATAACCTGTTCTGCCGAGCCCCTGCTCAATACATTCCTTTCTTTTACACATAATACAACGAACTACGCAGCACATCGTTCCCATGGTAACGACTGTTGTTACTATAGCAGTCCCCACAGAAACACCAATAGTTATGGCAATGTGGTCTATATAATATGCAGTGGGGGATGAACCTGATAAACACCCAGGAGGATGCATTACTGGTAATATGTTGCCATCACTATTGTCCAATCCCCAAGAGGCTCTACAGCTGCCACACCATATACTTCCACACATACCTTCCCAACAATATGCATTACCAATGTAGTTTTGAACAAGAACCTTACAGCTCTCGTCTGTTACAGTATTAATGCATGTTCCATTAGCAGGAATACCATTTTCTAGAGAATTACCATTACTACAACCCGGCCAGTGAATATTGGTGCAGTATCGTGCAAATACGTTTGCAACTTTACACGTTTTATCATCTGTTTCTATGCCTCTTCTAGAGCGAGCTGGCATAGAGAAAGCTTTTGCAAGTACGCTATTAGCATCTTTAATATTATTTTCTGCCAAATTAGCACAACCCAAACCCTCCATTTTTAAACCATTTAAAGGCAAATGCACCA
>CBDCRZ010000085.1:0-9421 GCA_965221135.1 Sansalvadorimonas sp. | reverse complement strand
ATGCTCCCGACAGTGCAATACGTTGCATGACGTCATGGTTGTGGCGGCTATTTAAGGGAGAATAGTTAATGGTTTATTCACTCTAGGCTTGTGCACTGCCATTGAGTTCAGTTTACTAGTTCATTCTATCTATTTGCTATCTATTTGCTATCTTCAACGATGTCTGACGACGAGCGCATTAATGGATCGCAGTTCAGTCAAATCATGAGGGCCCTGGAGGCATCGCAGACGCGGCTAGAGGAGAAATTCGAGCAGTTTAAAGGCGAAGTACGAGATGGACAGGAGAAAGTTGCCGCGTCTGCGGTCCGAAAGGTGCGCCAGGACACACCGTTCGTCTTCAAGAAAAAGTCTCACCAAGAACAAGCGAAGGTTAACGACAGAATAGAGGAGTCCATCACTGAGGCCGAAACCCAACTCGCCGAGGTTGCAGCGGACGCCTATGAAGGATCGCAGCTGGCGTCCAAGGTCGAATCGATCCAGCAGTCACTCAAGAGAGGTAAGAAGATAGTAGCTGAGAGGCAGAAGCTTCTAAAGATTGCCGATCGTTCGGAATTTGGATGGGCGGTTGTAGCAGAGTATACTGCAGATGAACTTGCAGAAGATTCGGACGACGAGAAGAGGATAAACAAAGCGGAGAAGGCAGCAGAGAAGAAGGCTGCGCGGAAGAAGAAAGGTCCAGCGAGCAGGTTCCGGTCTGCAGTATACAAGCGCCCATACCAGCCATACCAGCAACCGACGCCAACAACCTCTCCTGTAGCGCCTTCTACACCACTGTCTGTGAGACGTCCTCCACCAATGATACCGACAGGGACACCCAGGCAATTACAGGGACCGTGCTTTGCCTGTGGACAACTGGGCCACATCCGAGCTTACTGCCCAAAAGCACAGGGTCCTTCAAGCAGTAAGACACTGTATCCTCCTATTTGTGCAATAAGGGGAACTATGGTAAAGAATTGTGTGGGTACATTAAGTTCTGTACAGATTGGTGAATCTAAGTTTGATTATCTAGCTAGTTCTGAAGTAGTGTGTACACATGTGGTGGACCCTGGTGTTTGCTTTAGCGAAGAGGTGAATAGTGCTGTTTTGGACAGCTCGGGGCAGGACAAGGAGGGGTTAGTTACAAGGGATGATGTACATGGGGAGTCACAGGCAGCCGACTTGTATACTGATGGTTGTACAGCTGGAGGTGATGTAGATATTTGGGCAGATAGTATGGTAAACATGTTTGCTCCCCTAGTGACCTCTGAGATAGGTATGGAAAAGTCAGGGTCACCAGTGTGTGTGAAGGGGAGGTTGAAACAGAATGTAGAGTTCTGGAAAAACGAGCTGAAGGCTCCGCCGACAGTGATATCTACCATTGAGGCAGGGTATGTGTTGCCCTTACTGTCTGAGCCCCCTCAATCATTTCAGAAAAATCAGTTTTCTGCTAGAGCAAAGTTCGATTTCGTGCAAGATAGCATCGATGAGCTGTTAGCAAGCCAGTGCATTAGAAGGGTGGAGCAGACACCCCACATATGTAGCCCCTTGTCAGTAGTTGAAAGCAGTAGCGGCAAATTGAGACTTGTAGTTAACTTACGTTTTTTGAACAGATACTTATGGAAACAAAAATTCAAATATGAAGACCTTCGAACAGCCATGTTTTTCTTTGAGCAAGGGGACCTTATGTTTTCGTTTGATCTCAAGTCTGGCTATCATCATGTAGACATAGCTGAAATACACCAGAAGTATCTAGGTTTTGAGTGGGGTGGGGTTTTTTACGTTTTCACTGTTCTACCTTTCGGTTTGTCAACTGCTTGCTATATTTTTACCAAACTTCTCAGGCCCCTAGTGCGCTATTGGCGAGCTAAGGGAATCAGAATTACAGTGTATTTGGATGATGGTCTTGCAGTTGTACAGAATAGACAGAAGGCAGAGGAGTTCAGTGCGATTGTTCGTTCAACACTGGATAGAGCAGGATTCCTGTGGCATCCAGCAAAGTCACACTGGACTCCGGTAGAGCGTTTAACTTGGTTAGGCTTTGTAATAGACTTGTCTGCTGGTCAGCTCGAGGTACCTAAAGAAAAAATTTTAGCATTGAAACAACAGATACACAAGGCACTAGAACTAACCAAGATTCCGGCTAGGTTGCTAGCTAGTATAGTTGGCAAAATAATATCGATGGGGCTAGCGATCGGTCCAATCGCTCGCTTTATGACTCGAAATTTGTACGCGTTATTGGAAACGAGATATGCATGGTGTGAACATCTGCATCTAAACGTCGAAGCAATAAAAGAGCTAGAGTTTTGGAAATCAAGCATCACAAAATACAATGCACAACCTTTTTGGCGAGTCCCCGCAGCTGTGAGAATAGTATACTCAGATGCTAGCGATACCGGTTTCGGTGGGTACGTGGTAGAGCATGGTCCATGTGAAGCCCACGGACAATGGTCACCTGATGAGGTTGTCCAAAGCTCAACTTGGCGTGAGCTAACGGCTGTACTGAGAGTGTTGCACTCTATGACAATTAAACTACGTAATTCTCAAGTCAGGTGGTTCACTGATAATCAGAACGTGGCACATATTTTGAGGGTTGGCAGCCGTCAACAGCACCTGCAAAAAATAGCTATGGAAGTTTTTTCTCTCGCGATCCAGAATCACATTCTCATTGAACCGGAATGGATCCCGAGAGAACTTAATAAAAAGGCGGATTGCCTGAGCCGCATAATTGATTATGACGATTGGATGTTGAATCCAGTCGTCTTTGAGCAGTTGGATTCCCTATGGGGACCGCATACGATTGATCGCTTTGCCACCAACAGCAATGCTCAGCTGCCTCGCTTTAACAGTAGGTACTGGTGTCCGGGCACAGAAGCAATCGATACGTTCACAACACAATGGGCCAGTGAAAACAACTGGTTATGCCCCCCGGTAGCACTAATTCCAAGGGCAATCCGGCATGCGGAACTTTGTGCAGCGACCTGTACATTGGTCGTACCTAGTTGGACTTCAGCCCCCTTTTGGCCTTTGTTGTGTCCAGAAGGCAATCAATTCGCCGGTTTTGTAACTAGTGTTTGTGAGCTTCCGCGTATTCAACATTTGTTCCTGCCTACAAGCTCCGGTGCTGCACTTTTCAGCGGAGAGATACCCAACACGCCAGTTTACGGTCTTCGTTGCAAATTCTAAATGTCTATAGGCACACAAGAGGTTTATTGGTTTGAATGTATAGCCATCTGATGGCAGAGTGGAAGATCACTTGGTGGTCGACAGCCTGTTAGCCACCTGGTGGCGAGAGTTATAATTATGTCACTCGGTGACTAGTCAACTGGACCCCTAGTGGCAAGGGAGTCCCACTTGGGACAAGTTGACCACACACCCAGTGGGGTGAGATATAAGTTGAGTAGCCACTCGGTGGCTAGAAAACAAAAGGGCTAGTGATAGGGTATAAGTCTCATAATAATTACATATTGTACTTACTTATAATGTATTGGTAGCTCTGTAGGGAGAATTACGATCCTTTCCCCAGGTGTCCTATCAAGCGGGATTTGGAAAGACATGCAACATCTAGAAGACCCGGAGCTCACGAGATTAGCAGAGTCTCTGCCTCGAACTGTCCTTGGTAGCAGAGCAGATAGTACGGTTAAAAAATATCTCAGAGCTTTCCAGCGTTGGAGACGGTGGGCGGACCACAGGAGTAGAGTATCATCGTACCCGATTAAAGAAGCCCACTTCGCGCTGTATATGCAGCATCTCTCCGAAACCAGCAAATCGAAAGCAACTGTCGAAGAGGCAGTGAACGCGATTTCATGGGTGCAGCAACTGTCCAATCACAAAGCTGTGTCTTCTTCTCCATTTATTCGTGCCACACTAGCAGGTCTGCAACGCAAGCTGGCTCGACCCAAGGTTCGTAAGGAGCCGGTGACAGTCGCTATGCTTGCCAGCATGGTGCAAAGCCTGGGTTCCTCGCCGTCCCTGTCCGATCTGAGACTAGTGGCCGGCTCACTGCTTGCTTTCGCAGCATTCCTGCGATTCGACGAACTGGCACGGCTGGAGTGTTGTGACATTGAGTTTTCTCCAACAGCCTTGACGCTCAGGATCACCTCCAGTAAGACCGACCAGTTCAGACAGGGTGATTCTGTCTTGGTCGCTAGGACCGGCTCCCCAACCTGCCCAGTAGCGATGATGGAGCGTTATGTAGCTGCAGGAAAAATTTCTCTGTCATCGAAACTCCGCCTCTTCAGAGGAGTGGTTCGTACAAGTGCAGGCGAAAAACTCCGCCCTAAAGGCTCCTTGAGCTATACCCGTATGAGAGAGCTATTCCTGGCGAAGATAAAAGGCCTTGGTTACGACGGCAACAAGTTCAGCTTGCATAGTCTGCGAGCAGGGGGAGCTACCGCTGCTGCGAGTACTGGTGTCCCGGATAGACTCTTTAAAAGACACGGCAGATGGAAGTCAGAGACCGCCAAGGATGGATATGTTAAAGACACTGTGTCTGCTAGACTGTCAGTCTCTCAGGGTCTCAACCTATAGAAGTCTAACAGCCCGCTCTTTGTAACCCTATTAAAGTGGCGTGCACAGCAGGCCTTAAACACAAGTTTGTCAGTGGGTGGGGTGGGTGCATGTATGCACGGTTGCATGTCGGGAGATGTATTTTCTAGTCGTTTTCCGAAGGAATTAGACGGAAAATATGCTCCCGACAGTGCAATACGTTGCATGACGTCATGGTTGTGGCGGCTATTTAAGGGAGAATAGTTAATGGTTTATTCACTCTAGGCTTGTGCACTGCCATTGAGTTCAGTTCCCTTGTATGTCCCTCCCGCCCTGTATAGCTACAGTGTTGTCTCCCTTCGGATCTGTTTCCCTTAAGTACAGTTGATTTAAGGCCTGCAAGTGAACACGCCACTTTAATAGGGTTACAAAGAGCGGGCTGTTAGACTTCTATAGGTTGATTACCCTGAGAGACTGACAGTCTAGCAGACACAGTGTCTTTAACATATCCATCCTTGGCGGTCTCTGACTTCCATCTGCCGTGTCTTTTAAAGAGTCTATCCGGGACACCAGTACTCGCAGCAGCGGTAGCTCCCCCTGCTCGCAGACTATGCAAGCTGAACTTGTTGCCGTCGTAACCAAGGCCTTTTATCTTCGCCAGGAATAGCTCTCTCATACGGGTATAGCTCAAGGAGCCTTTAGGGCGGAGTTTTTCGCCTGCACTTGTACGAACCACTCCTCTGAAGAGGCGGAGTTTCGATGACAGAGAAATTTTTCCTGCAGCTACATAACGCTCCATCATCGCTACTGGGCAGGTTGGGGAGCCGGTCCTAGCGACCAAGACAGAATCACCCTGTCTGAACTGGTCGGTCTTACTGGAGGTGATCCTGAGCGTCAAGGCTGTTGGAGAAAACTCAATGTCACAACACTCCAGCCGTGCCAGTTCGTCGAATCGCAGGAATGCTGCGAAAGCAAGCAGTGAGCCGGCCACTAGTCTCAGATCGGACAGGGACGGCGAGGAACCCAGGCTTTGCACCATGCTGGCAAGCATAGCGACTGTCACCGGCTCCTTACGAACCTTGGGTCGAGCCAGCTTGCGTTGCAGACCTGCTAGTGTGGCACGAATAAATGGAGAAGAAGACACAGCTTTGTGATTGGACAGTTGCTGCACCCATGAAATCGCGTTCACTGCCTCTTCGACAGTTGCTTTCGATTTGCTGGTTTCGGAGAGATGCTGCATATACAGCGCGAAGTGGGCTTCTTTAATCGGGTACGATGATACTCTACTCCTGTGGTCCGCCCACCGTCTCCAACGCTGGAAAGCTCTGAGATATTTTTTAACCGTACTATCTGCTCTGCTACCAAGGACAGTTCGAGGCAGAGACTCTGCTAATCTCGTGAGCTCCGGGTCTTCTAGATGTTGCATGTCTTTCCAAATCCCGCTTGATAGGACACCTGGGGAAAGGATCGTAATTCTCCCTACAGAGCTACCAATACATTATAAGTAAGTACAATATGTAATTATTATGAGACTTATACCCTATCACTAGCCCTTTTGTTTTCTAGCCACCGAGTGGCTACTCAACTTATATCTCACCCCACTGGGTGTGTGGTCAACTTGTCCCAAGTGGGACTCCCTTGCCACTAGGGGTCCAGTTGACTAGTCACCGAGTGACATAATTATAACTCTCGCCACCAGGTGGCTAACAGGCTGTCGACCACCAAGTGATCTTCCACTCTGCCATCAGATGGCTATACATTCAAACCAATAAACCTCTTGTGTGCCTATAGACATTTAGAATTTGCAACGAAGACCGTAAACTGGCGTGTTGGGTATCTCTCCGCTGAAAAGTGCAGCACCGGAGCTTGTAGGCAGGAACAAATGTTGAATACGCGGAAGCTCACAAACACTAGTTACAAAACCGGCGAATTGATTGCCTTCTGGACACAACAAAGGCCAAAAGGGGGCTGAAGTCCAACTAGGTACGACCAATGTACAGGTCGCTGCACAAAGTTCCGCATGCCGGATTGCCCTTGGAATTAGTGCTACCGGGGGGCATAACCAGTTGTTTTCACTGGCCCATTGTGTTGTGAACGTATCGATTGCTTCTGTGCCCGGACACCAGTACCTACTGTTAAAGCGAGGCAGCTGAGCATTGCTGTTGGTGGCAAAGCGATCAATCGTATGCGGTCCCCATAGGGAATCCAACTGCTCAAAGACGACTGGATTCAACATCCAATCGTCATAATCAATTATGCGGCTCAGGCAATCCGCCTTTTTATTAAGTTCTCTCGGGATCCATTCCGGTTCAATGAGAATGTGATTCTGGATCGCGAGAGAAAAAACTTCCATAGCTATTTTTTGCAGGTGCTGTTGACGGCTGCCAACCCTCAAAATATGTGCCACGTTCTGATTATCAGTGAACCACCTGACTTGAGAATTACGTAGTTTAATTGTCATAGAGTGCAACACTCTCAGTACAGCCGTTAGCTCACGCCAAGTTGAGCTTTGGACAACCTCATCAGGTGACCATTGTCCGTGGGCTTCACATGGACCATGCTCTACCACGTACCCACCGAAACCGGTATCGCTAGCATCTGAGTATACTATTCTCACAGCTGCGGGGACTCGCCAAAAAGGTTGTGCATTGTATTTTGTGATGCTTGATTTCCAAAACTCTAGCTCTTTTATTGCTTCGACGTTTAGATGCAGATGTTCACACCATGCATATCTCGTTTCCAATAACGCGTACAAATTTCGAGTCATAAAGCGAGCGATTGGACCGATCGCTAGCCCCATCGATATTATTTTGCCAACTATACTAGCTAGCAACCTAGCCGGAATCTTGGTTAGTTCTAGTGCCTTGTGTATCTGTTGTTTCAATGCTAAAATTTTTTCTTTAGGTACCTCGAGCTGACCAGCAGACAAGTCTATTACAAAGCCTAACCAAGTTAAACGCTCTACCGGAGTCCAGTGTGACTTTGCTGGATGCCACAGGAATCCTGCTCTATCCAGTGTTGAACGAACAATCGCACTGAACTCCTCTGCCTTCTGTCTATTCTGTACAACTGCAAGACCATCATCCAAATACACTGTAATTCTGATTCCCTTAGCTCGCCAATAGCGCACTAGGGGCCTGAGAAGTTTGGTAAAAATATAGCAAGCAGTTGACAAACCGAAAGGTAGAACAGTGAAAACGTAAAAAACCCCACCCCACTCAAAACCTAGATACTTCTGGTGTATTTCAGCTATGTCTACATGATGATAGCCAGACTTGAGATCAAACGAAAACATAAGGTCCCCTTGCTCAAAGAAAAACATGGCTGTTCGAAGGTCTTCATATTTGAATTTTTGTTTCCATAAGTATCTGTTCAAAAAACGTAAGTTAACTACAAGTCTCAATTTGCCGCTACTGCTTTCAACTACTGACAAGGGGCTACATATGTGGGGTGTCTGCTCCACCCTTCTAATGCACTGGCTTGCTAACAGCTCATCGATGCTATCTTGCACGAAATCGAACTTTGCTCTAGCAGAAAACTGATTTTTCTGAAATGATTGAGGGGGCTCAGACAGTAAGGGCAACACATACCCTGCCTCAATGGTAGATATCACTGTCGGCGGAGCCTTCAGCTCGTTTTTCCAGAACTCTACATTCTGTTTCAACCTCCCCTTCACACACACTGGTGACCCTGACTTTTCCATACCTATCTCAGAGGTCACTAGGGGAGCAAACATGTTTACCATACTATCTGCCCAAATATCTACATCACCTCCAGCTGTACAACCATCAGTATACAAGTCGGCTGCCTGTGACTCCCCATGTACATCATCCCTTGTAACTAACCCCTCCTTGTCCTGCCCCGAGCTGTCCAAAACAGCACTATTCACCTCTTCGCTAAAGCAAACACCAGGGTCCACCACATGTGTACACACTACTTCAGAACTAGCTAGATAATCAAACTTAGATTCACCAATCTGTACAGAACTTAATGTACCCACACAATTCTTTACCATAGTTCCCCTTATTGCACAAATAGGAGGATACAGTGTCTTACTGCTTGAAGGACCCTGTGCTTTTGGGCAGTAAGCTCGGATGTGGCCCAGTTGTCCACAGGCAAAGCACGGTCCCTGTAATTGCCTGGGTGTCCCTGTCGGTATCATTGGTGGAGGACGTCTCACAGACAGTGGTGTAGAAGGCGCTACAGGAGAGGTTGTTGGCGTCGGTTGCTGGTATGGCTGGTATGGGCGCTTGTATACTGCAGACCGGAACCTGCTCGCTGGACCTTTCTTCTTCCGCGCAGCCTTCTTCTCTGCTGCCTTCTCCGCTTTGTTTATCCTCTTCTCGTCGTCCGAATCTTCTGCAAGTTCATCTGCAGTATACTCTGCTACAACCGCCCATCCAAATTCCGAACGATCGGCAATCTTTAGAAGCTTCTGCCTCTCAGCTACTATCTTCTTACCTCTCTTGAGTGACTGCTGGATCGATTCGACCTTGGACGCCAGCTGCGATCCTTCATAGGCGTCCGCTGCAACCTCGGCGAGTTGGGTTTCGGCCTCAGTGATGGACTCCTCTATTCTGTCGTTAACCTTCGCTTGTTCTTGGTGAGACTTTTTCTTGAAGACGAACGGTGTGTCCTGGCGCACCTTTCGGACCGCAGACGCGGCAACTTTCTCCTGTCCATCTCGTACTTCGCCTTTAAACTGCTCGAATTTCTCCTCTAGCCGCGTCTGCGATGCCTCCAGGGCCCTCATGATTTGACTGAACTGCGATCCATTAATGCGCTCGTCGTCAGACATCGTTGAAGATAGCAAATAGATAGCAAATAGATAGAATGAACTAGTAAACTGAACTCAATGGCAGTGCACAAGCCTAGAGTGAATAAACCATTAACTATTCTCCCTTAAATAGCCGCCACAACCATGACGTCATGCAACGTATTGCACTGTCGGGAGCAT
>CBDCRZ010000084.1:0-45026 GCA_965221135.1 Sansalvadorimonas sp. | reverse complement strand
GGGCAACGAGTCTCAACATGGAGGCCAATGGCGTTACGGCTGACATGCTAAACCGGCGTGTTCAGATAGAAGCGCCCGGCACCTATCGGGTCGATATCCCCACCCTCGCGGCAGAAAACCGAACTGAAATACCGGTCAACATGGGCTATGGATTCACCAATAATGGCGGCGGAATTCTTTCAATCACTCCGCGATCCGTGGACGAAATAGCCATGAACGGCACCCGATACCGAGGTCAATCACCCATGCTGCTGGCGTTCGGTGCTTCGGTCACATTCACACGAACCAATGACAATCTCTGGACAGTGACCAGCAGTCGCGGAACCATTACCGGAGGTGTGTAGCATGGATCAATTACAGCAGACAGAGCTGGACGACGCACGACGCGGCACTTTGTACTTTCTGGGTAAACTGGAAGTGGTCAAAAAGCCAAGCTTTGATTGCGGTCTGATCAGTAATTTTGTATCAGGCACCTCCATTATTAGCGACCTGCAAAGCGCATCCACCAGCATTCTGAATAAACACGACTTAGGCCGTAAGTTTATGAATGGACTGGGGGCGATTGTGGAGCCGATACAGAAGCTGATTCAAAGCTTCTTTGATGCACTATCAGAGAAACTGTTAGCCCTCTACGGTGAAGCCTCTGGCGTTCTGGAATGGGTGGCTGAGTTTGGCACATGGGCGGTTTCTGCGTTCGCCGGTTCCCTGTCTGATTTGATACCAGGCTGGGGCTATGTTCAGGCCGCTGCAGATATTTACGAAGCGGTTAAAACTTCTGTAGTCAGTGCCATTAAATGGCTGGGCCAAGTGTATTCAGGGTGGGGCATAGAGTTGTTAGAAGGTGGTCCCAGCATCATGGCCAAGTCCATCGCGCAGCATAACGCGGCAGGCTTGGCTGGTGGGTTGAAAGATCTGACCATCGAATCGGTTAAAGTGGGTTTGCAGGCTTCCGGTGACGCTGCTGCTGGTGTGGGCGCAATAGTGGGAGCCGTCACCGGAATACTGCAACGCATCGCCAACCTGATTGGTTATTGTGCTCAGCGGTACTTGCTCAATAAAGTCATTACGCAGGCTGGCCACCAGTGGAAAAATACCGGCATCTATCAGAGCAATCATGACCAGTTCACAGAATGGTTCAGACGATCCTGTGCACTCACTCCCATAGTTGCCGCCCTCACGTTGCAATCAGGCTTTGCAGCTCACCCATATCGGTTCATGAGATTGATCAGCAATGAAGATGAATTGATTGACCAACAAAAATTTAATGACGGAGTGAAACATATTGAGAAATTGAAAGACCTGTCAAAAGATTATCTGAAAGAGTATCAGGACAGTTACAAGATTGTTTTCCAGTCTGCTGATCCTGTTGTGTCTGGCATGCTTGATAACGCTAAGAAATGAATGAATACCAAAAAAGAAAACAATCCTGTTCAAGAGGAGGAGAAACTTTTTGACCGTATTGAAATGACGGACGAACAGCAGGAACTGCATGACAGCCTAACCCTTCTACAAAGAAATTTTTCAATAAATATAATTAACGGAATGACCAAGAAGCAGGCGTATTTTACAGTGCTGGTGGAAAGCCTAAAACTCGTAGATAGGGCAGAAAGGCTATCAATTTACTCAGATTGTGAGTAAACATAACGTATCAAAATACATAAAACAGATGAAAGCAGTAGCGGCAGGTATACAGCTTTTAACCTCTGCTGATGTAGCTGAAGCCCTTATGAGAGAGGCCGGAATTCTTAGAGATATAAAAGGTAATCTAATACCACCGCCAGAAGATTCAAAACAGTCAGCCAGAATTGCAGCCATTTCAAAACTGACTGATTACACCGGTGATTTCGATAAAAATAAGAATAAGGTCGAGCACTCTGGATACGTAGACAGAGCTGAATCCGATCTTTATGACGATTAGCACAGAATGCAAAATCAGAGCAAACCCAGCCCTTAGAAAGTTCTGGCGAACCCGATGCAGGAACCGCATTTTATACGGTGGCCGTTCTAGCTCAAAGAGCTGGGACGCGGCTATCAGAGCCGTGCTGGTGGCTCACAATCTGAAGAGAAAGTTTCTATGCACTCGACAGCTTCAAAACAAGATAGAAGAGTCTGTTTACACCCTGCTTAAATCCGTTATTGAATCCATGGGCTTGCTGGGTAACTTCACCATAACCAATAACAAGATCACCCATAATTACACCGGTTCAGAATTCATCTTCTATGGCCTATGGCGACACATTACAGAAATCAAGTCAACGGAAGGCGTGGACGTGTTATGGATCGAAGAAGGACACGCCTTGTTACCTTCTCAGTGGGAAATATTAGAACCAACAATAAGGAAAGATGGCTCAGAGGTCTGGATTGTTTTTAACCCGGATATCAGCACCGATTTTGTATACCAGCGTTTTGTGGTTAACCCACCACCCGACACGATCATTAGAAAAATAAATTATCCTGAGAATCCTTTTCTTTCAAAAACAGCCCTGAAAGTAATTGAAGCAAAGAAGCAGGAAGACCCCGAAGAATACGAGCATATTTATTTAGGTGTTCCAAAAGACGATGATGAATCAGTCATCATTAAACGATCCTGGCTAACCGCTGCAACAGACGCTCACATAAAACTAGGCTTTGAACCCACTGGCCAGCGCCGTATTGGTTTTGATATTGCTGACGATGGTGGCGACCGTTGTTGTAATGTTTTGGCGCATGGCTCAGTGGCGCTGGAAATGGACCACTGGAAAGCCAACGAAGATGAGCTGATGAAGTCAGCCAAGCACACCTATCACAACGCCGTGCAGTGGCAAGCCCACGTCACCTACGACGCTACCGGCGTGGGCGCTATGGCAGGCAGTAAGTTCAAAGAGATCAACAGCGACCCAACCAGCAGCACCCGTGTCACTTACGATAAGTTTCAAGCCGGTGGCTCTGTTGCCAATCCAGATAGGAAGTACGCCGACAAAATCAAAAACAAGGATATGTTCAGCAACCTGAAGGCGCAGGCTTGGTGGCTGGTGGCTGACAGGCTCAGAAATACCTGGAACGCCGTCAACAATGGCATGGTGTTCAAGCCGGAAGAAATGATCAGTATTTCAAGTAAAATCAAAGATTTAGAGAAGCTAATCACTGAGCTAAGCACACCAAAAAAAGACTATGATGCAACAGGAAAGGTGAAGGTAGAGAGCAAGAAAGGATCTGGAAGACAGGGAGATAGACAGCCCCGATCTGGCTGACGCTTTCGTGATGGCCTTCTCTCCCAAATCCGGCAAGAAGAGTATGATAGATGTTTTCCTGGCTTCATGACTTAACCGGCATCCCCCGTAATTTTCCCACCCTGAACCACAAAGACGACGACGATAAGAAACCCAACCCGACCGACTTTTCAGGCTGGTTCAGCACCCACGCAGCCCTAACCCAGAAGCAGCGGCAAGCGATCATAAGAAACGCTTTTCCCGTCATCCCCCACACGACGCCAGTGGTTTCAACGGTGGGACAGGATGGCGCTATAGACAACACCCAGCCCGCTAAAAACCTGTTTACCGTCAATCAGCAGCAGATCCCGACAAGCTGTTTGCCTGGTACGTGTCACAGTCGTTTATTGGCTATCAAGCCTGTGCCCTGATCGCTCAACACTGGCTGATTAACCGATGCTGCAGCCTGAAAGGCAGGGACGCGACCCGCAACGGATTTGATATCAGCTTCAACGAGGGTGTGGACGTAGACCCGGCCATTCATTCCAAGATTGAAACGCTTGATAAACGATTCAACTTGAAAAAAGCACTGACCAAAGCGGATAAATTCAAAAACGTGTTTGGTATCAGTCATACGCTCTTTGTCGTCGATAGCCCAGACCCTGACTACTACGAAAAACCCTTTAACCCTGACGGTATCACCGCAGGCAGTTACAAGGGCATGAAACACGTCGACCCTTACTGGGTAACGCCACTGCTGACCTCTGACGCCGTAGAGAACCCTGATTCAATGGAATTCTACGAGCCAACCTACTGGGTGATATCCGGCAAGAAATATCACAAGTCACACTTTGCTATTCTTCGCGGCCCCGAAGTCTCTGACATTCTCAAGCCTTCTTATTTATACGGCGGTTTACCGCTGACTCAGTTGATCCTTGAAAGAGTGTACGGAGCAGAGAGAACCGCCAATGAAGCCCCGATGCTGGCTTTAACTAAGCGGCTGGTGGTCAGGTATATGGAAGACTTGGAGAGCATCAGCAACAACCCCGCAGGCTTTGAACAGTTCCTGTCTGCTTTGTCAGAGTGGCGGGATAACTACGGGGTGTACGTAGAGAGCAACGAAAACAAGATAGAGCAGCAGGACACCAGCCTGGCTGATTTCGATACCGTAGTAATGACTCAGTATCAGATCGTCGCCGGTATCGCTGGCATACCCTCCACCAAGTTGATGGGAACCAGCCCCAAGGGATTTCAGAGCACCGGAGAGCATGAAGTTAAAACCTATCATGAAGAGCTTGAATCAATACAGGAGAACGATTTAGAACCCATCGTTAATAAACACCACATATGTCTTATGCGTTCACACATAGCCCACCAGCTACCGGACAAGAAACCGCTGGCCGTGTCGATTGTCTGGAAGCCTCTGGCCGTACTGAGCGACAAAGAGCAGGCCGAGACCAATGAACTGAAATCCCGAACTGCAAAAACCTATCAGGATTCAGGCGCGATTGATGAATACGATATCCGGGATGGTCTGATAGCCGATGAAAACAGTGGTTTCTCTGGCATTGAATCGGTTGAAAGACCGGATGAACTGGTAGAACTGGACGACCCCACACCAGAGCCATCCTTTAAACCGTTCGGCATGGAATCCGCCGATGAAGTACAACCCGCCAGCCTCGAACCCACCGACCTGAAAAGACCACCCGACACTGCACCGGAACCCATAGGCAACACCCTTGACCTGATAAGGAAAGAGCGCCGCAAGTGGTTCATCTACAGCAAGGAAGGGGAGAAGATTGATGGACCATTCAGCCGAAAGTACATGGCTGATAAACGACTTAAGGAGATGCAAGCCGCCAAACACGCCAAGGAATCATAGCCATGGCCAAGAGAATCAGGCTCACCAAAAAACGCCAGAAGTGGGTTAAAGGGCGCTCTGTCGTCATGCGGGGAAAGCCACTCAGAAACAGCATCACAGCCGAAGACCGCTATGCAAAAAAACTGGAATCCCTGACCAGAAGAATGACAGACGACGTCAGCCGCCAGATAAAAAAGCTGTTCAACTCCCCAGAGTCAAAAGAATACTTCGGGGAGGATGCCAGCATAGGCAGCAAAGGGAGAATTTTGATTAATCAGCTCACCCATAAATATATAAAGCTGTTTAACCATCTGGCCAAGCCCTACGCCATGAGCATGATCAACGCCGTGGATCGTAACAGTAAAACCCACCTGCACAGCTCACTGGAAAAATTAACCGGGGGCCTGTCCATAAAGACCAGCTTTGTCAGTGAGAAAATGAAAGACATGCTGGCCGCTGGCGTGGCTGAGAATGTCAGCCTGATTAAATCCATCCCTCAAGAGTATCTGTCTTATGTAGGTGGCGCTGTTATGCGAACCATTACCCAGCCCAACCAGGGCGGAATAGCAGAGCTACAAAAAAACATCCTGAAGATAACCGGAGACAGGGGAGCCAAAGCCGAAAGAAGAGCCAGAAATATGGCCTATGACCAAACAAGAAAAATGTATAACCGGTTCAATGCCGGAAGAATGCAGGCAGTGGGACTGAATAAATACGAATGGATTCATTCAGGCGCTGGCCAGCAGCCCAGAGAGTTCCACCGAGATGTTTTAAACGGGCAGATATTTGATCTGGATGACCCCCCGATTATTGACGAAGTCACAGGGGAACGGGGTATTCCCTCACAATTAATACATTGCCGATGCACAATGCGCCCGGTACTGGAGTTTGAAGACGGAGAAGAAACTTAGATAAATCAATGACTTAGGTCTATTTTCTTTGCATGGCTAGTGCAAGAAATTACGACCTGAATGGCTGGTATGAGATCCAAGACAACCCATTATCAAAAGTGGGTGTTTTTGAATATCTTGGATCATCTATCAACGCACCCGAACCCGATAAAATCTATCGGGTTTATCGACCTGAATCTGAAATCTCAGACCCTGCCTGTATTGAGTCATTCCAGCTTTTACCCTGGGTCACTGAACACACCATGCTTGGTGAAGGTGAAACCCCAGCAGAGCGTAAAGGCATAGAAGGCGTCATCGGTCAGGATGTTTACTTTGACTCTGAAGCCCAGATGCTAAAAGGCAACGTAAAGGTATTTTCAGAACATCTCGCCCGTCTGATCGACACCGGCATCAATGAATTATCCCTCGGCTACCGCTGTGACTACGACTTTAACCAGTCAGGCACTTACAACGGCGAACCTTTCGACACTATCCAAACCAATATCCGTGGCAACCATCTGGCAAGCGTGGAGGAGGGCCGAATGGGGCCTGAAGTCTCTGTGCTGGATCACGCCGTCATTACTTTCGACAGTAGAGATTTTCGAATGGCTACAAAGAAAAAGCAGCAGCCTGAAAAAAAGGCTGATCCAGTGGTAAAAGCCACCGGTCAGGATATGGAGGAAGAGAAGGAAGGGATGGACATGGAGCATGAATCCAAGGACATGGAGCCCACCCTCAATGATGTCATGACCATGATGGAAAAGGTCATGCCCGCCATTCATAAGATCGAAGCCATGATGAACGGTGAAGGCGGCATGATGGCTGAAGAGGAAATGAACGGCGAAATGATGGCTGAAGAGGATGGCGGCGCTAATTGCGAAGTTGAAAACATGGATATGGAGGAGGAATCCATGGACATGGACATGGAGAAAAAGAACGGCATGGATAAGAAAATGAAATTCATGCAGCAACAAATCAATGCCCTGAAGAAACAAGCTTCGGGTATGGATTCTAAAACCCTTCTCAAATCCATCGTAAACCGTGACCAGCTCACCAGTCGCTTATCTCAATTCACCGGCACCTTTGACAGTTCAGAAATGACCGCTGACGAAGTAGCCGCCTACGGCGTAGAGAAGCTGGGTATTCCTCACCAGAAAGGCTTTGAGGTGCAGGCCGTAGAAGCCTGGCTTCATGGCAGAACCCCCCCATCAGCTACCCGATACCAGGCAACGGACAGCAAAGGCATCGCCTCTGTTCACGATCTCTTTAAAAAGAGGGCTTAACCATGCCTTTTCAATCCACTGTCCGAATCAACCAGACCAGCGGAATAGTCGGTGACATTGTTCTGGATGGCCCCCTGATTGGTGGACCCGGCATCCTGAACAGTACCAGTGCCGCCAATAACGTCATCGGTCGCGCTTTCCGACACCTGGCTAATCAGGATCTGGAAGTGACCGCCGATGGGGCCGGTGCTTTTGCGGGCATCCTGGTCAACTCCAAACACTACGCCACTTCCGGCACCACCGCAGGCGGCACGCTCGCCCCTACCTTGATTCTGCCCAATAACATGGAAGTGGAACTGGTCACCGCCACCGCTGGCGTGCTGGTGGACCTCTCCACTGATGCCTCCATCGGTGAAAACGTCTTTTATGCAGACGCCACCGGCATTCTGGCCGCTGCTGCAGGCACCACCCTTTCTAACCATACGCTGATCGAAGGCGCACGAGTGGTGCGAAATAACATCAGCGCCGCTGGCCTTGCCATTGTCGAGCTGACTTAGGAGCTTTTGAAATGTTTGCAGTTAAACAAGATGAACGCTCCCATATAGGCCCCCGTGAAGTGGGTAGCGTCAGATTTGATACAGAAGACAAGCGCCGTGTCATCTGTGAAAACTATCAGGTACTGGCTGATTACGGCATCGGGCTAGATACCCGTGACGTGTTGTCTATGGCTGAGAATTATTTCAGTCATGGCTATGGCATGGATGCGGATCTGATTACCCCGCTGACCACTGCCAGTATCACTACCCCCATTCAATTCTTGCAGGCGTGGCTACCTGGCTTCACTGAAGTCATAACTGCCGCCCGTCGTATAGATGATTTGGTAGGAATCACTACACAGGGAAGCTGGGAAGATGAAGAAGTGGTTCAGGCCGTACTGGAAAAAGTCGGCAACGCCACTCTGTACGGCGACCAGACGTCTACCCCATTGACTAACTGGAACGTCAACTATGAGCGCCGGACAATCGTGCGCTTTGAAGAGGGCATGACCGTTGGCAGACTGGAAGAACTACGTGCAGCAGCCATCCGTACCAACTCCCCAGAGAACAAACGGGGAGCCGCTGCAAACAGCTCTTGAAATCGAAAGAAACCGGGTCGGATTCAATGGCTACAACTCAGGCAACAACCGCACCTTTGGCTTCCTAAACTCTACCGACCTTCCTGCTTATGTGAACGTGCCTAATGGCGCTTCGGGTAGCTCGCTATGGTCTATGAAAACTTTCCTGGAAATCATTGCGGATCTGCGTGGCGCTTTCCAATCTTTGAGAACCCAGAGCCTTGAGCGTGTAGACCCCATCAACGATATGGTCACCATTGCCATCGCTACCGATGCCGTGGATTACCTGTCTGTAGTCAGTGATTTTGGTGTATCGGTTAAAGAGTGGCTGACAGAGAGCTACCCGAAAGCCCGTACTACCTCAGCCCCTGAATTAAATGACGCGAACGGCGGCCAGAATGTTTTCTACATGTACGCCGAAACCGTGGCGGATTCAGGATCAGACGACAACCGGACCTGGGTGCAGGTGGTACCTACCAAGTTTCAGACGCTGGGCGTGGATCAGAAGCACAAGAGCTACACAGAGGCTTATTCAAATGCCACTGCTGGTCTGTTCCTCAAGCGGCCTTATGCCGTAGTACGCAGGAGCGGTATCTGATGCCCTACGTATACAGCACGCTCACAGCCGATCAGGAATACGCTCTTTATCCCAATGAGCTTGATCCTAAATCTATTGCTCAGGCTGAAGCCAGCATCTTCATTGCTGGCAAAGCCAATGTGTTAAACCCGAAAACCTTCCTCACCCCGAAGGGGATGTGTACGTCTATTGGTGAAGAAGAGCTGGTGGTTTTAGAAAAAATCCCCGCTTTCCTACGCCATAAAGAAGCCGGTTATATCACCGTGGAGCGTAAAGAGGCACCGGTGGAAAAAGTGGTCAAAAACATGACCAGTAAAGATTCATCAGCCCAGCTTGTTGCTGAAGATTTTGCCGAAGATCGACAGCCCAAGGTGAACACAGATGAGTGAAATAACTTTCAATGTGACGGCCTTCAGAGCGCTGTTTTCAGAGTTTTCTGATGCAGCCCGTTTTACGGATGCTGTGCTGCAAAGTTATTTCACTCAGGCCACCTGCTACCTGACCAATCAGGTATCCAACGGGCCCGCTGACTGTCTTACCCGTGAGTGCCGAACGCTGGCACTCAATCAACTGACCGCCCATATCTGCAAATCGAATCAGACCGCCACCGCTGGCAAAACATCCGGTGTAACCACCAGCGCCAGCGTGGGATCTGTTTCAGTGGGCACTACACCCACTCCCTTTGGTCAATCTACCTGGGCTTACTGGCTATCAACTACGGGTTACGGCCAAGCCCTGTTAGCCCTGCTGAGATCCTGCACCAACGGGGGCGCTTATCTGGGTGGCCGGTGTGAACGGGCCGCATTCAGGAAAGCGGGAGGGCGTTTTTAATGCCTATCCAGCCTGAAGATTTTCAGATTGATCTGTTCAGTAAAGTCGATGAAGCCATTACTCAAATAGGAAAACTGAAACTAGAAGTAGGCTGGTTTGAGGGCGCTAAATACGACGATGGCACCTCAGTAGCGGGCGTGGCCGCTCAGAACGAATTCGGCAACGCCGCCCTGAACATTCCCCCCCGACCATTCATCAGGCCAACCGTGGTGGAAAGAACCAGAGTCTGGAAAGGCTTCATCACCCGTAACACTAAAAAAGTAATCAGCGGTGATTTGACCGTTGATCAGATGATGGAAGCACTCGGACTTGGCGTAGCCGGTGATATCCGAAAGACCATTACCCAGATACACGAACCCGCCCTGTCAGAAAGAACCCTGGCAGCCCGCCGCAAAAATCAGGAACGTCACTAAAGAAGAAGCCTCAGCCGAGCTGGAAAAGCCGCTGGTCTTTGAAGCCGTGCTTCTTAACTCAGTCAGCTATGCCGTGGGCGATGAGGGCGATGTGGTCAGCCCCTTTGAAGGAGCTGGCAAACAATGAGCAATATCCCCAGCTCCAACCTGTTAAACGACGCTTTAACGCTGGTTTGTCCTGAGCCTTTTTTACTGTCCCGGTTTAATGGAACAACCACAAATGACATAGGTGTTGATGTACGCACTTATGAAACCCCCTTTGTTTCACAAGGAAGCATCCAGCCTGTTGACCGAAAATTTTATGAACAGTTTGGCCTTGATTTTAACAAGAGACATATACAGATATGGTCATCAACTGACATAGAAGACATCTACAGGGGGAGATCAGGCGATCAAATAGGATGGAATCTTAGAACATGGGAAGTGGTTGGAGAAACCGAATGGTTTGAGATAGATGGCTGGCAAACCATCATCGCGGTTCAGGTTCCCGATAATCTGGATCTCTTAGCGTTAAGGTCATGGGCATTTGGAGACACCCGCTCCAATTTCAGTAACTCCAATTTCTATCAGCCATCATGAACGACAACGACGTTATACGGGCTGTTATAGCCGCTCTGAGAGCTGGATTAGATGGCTTGAATTTATCGCAAGTGAAGATAAAGCAGAGCTATCAGCCCAGACAGTCCGGGGTGGAAGTAGGCCCTACTTTATACCTGCATAAAATAGCGGTTGACCGGTGGGGATGGATAGGAAGAAAGGATCAGTTTTCTACGGTATTGACCACGCCGAATTATCCTGCATTTGGTTTTTCTGATGCGGTGGGTATTGATCCTGGCAATCCAATAAGAAACTTTGATAACGGCAACTTTGCCACACCCGACGATCAGTTTCGTCACACCGATGTTTACTACCGTGCCGCGACCTTTCAGATTGATGGTTTATCGACACAAAACCCCCTAAGACCCGATCTTCTAACCGCCTCCGATATTGTTGAATGTGCTGCTGATGTACTTCAGACAGAAACAACAATCAGGGCACTGATAGCCGCAAGAATACGCATGGAGCATATCACCGCCGTTAGGGAAATCTATTTCCTTGATGACAGGGAGCGACACGAACAAAACCCGTCCTTTGATTTCACCGTGACTTACATGATTACCCGTACTTCCATCGTGCCGCCCGTTGAAACTATTGGTTGCACCCTGAACAGAATTTAGGAGGTCAGCAGTATGACTATCCCGTTAACTCGATACGTAGACATCACCAGCGGAATTGGTGCAGGGGCTGAGGTAGCCAGAAGAGATTTAATATGCCGGTTGTTTACCAGTAATGATGATTTGCCGGTAGGCACGTTCCAGGAGTTTCAGGATCTTGATTCTGTCGCCGCCGTATTCACGACCAATTCCAATGAATACAGACGGGCACAGTTTTACTTCGGTTTTGTCTCAAAGAATACGACCCGACCCAAGTTAATCAGCTTTGCACGATGGGCTAAAAATCAGGTCGCCGCCACTGTGACCAGTGGACCCGTGACCGCCACCAGCCTGAGCGCCTTACAAGCCATTTCTGCTGGTGGGTTTAGCCTGACCTTTGGCACCGGTGCAACGGCCACCCAAGCCATCAGCACAATAGACCTGTCCAGCGCCGCTGATCTTGCCACGGTCGCCAGTACGCTACAGACCAGAATCAGAGCCGCCACTGCTGGAGGTACAGCCTTTACCGGCGCAACCGTCACTTATGTCGCTACCCGACAGCGGTTTGTTATCACATCCGGCATGATGGGAGCTGCACCCGTTAGCCTGGCGGATGGCGCACAGAACGCCGCTAACGTACTAAGGCTTCTCACTGACAGAGGTGCCAGTATTAGCGCAGGCGCAGACGCTACCAGCATCACTGACACGCTGGCAGCCAGTGCTGAAATGTCTAATAACTTCGGTTCATTTGTCTTTGTTGACTCACTGACCGAAGCCGAAGTCACTGAAGCGGCCACCTGGAACAATACCAATAACGTCTTGTTTCAGTTTCATGTACCTGTTTTACCTGCTGATGCTACTGCCTACAGTACAAACCTGATCGAGCTGGCCGGAACGGGCATCTCTTTGATGAGTACCACCGCCGCCAACGAATACCCCGAAATGCTACCCACCGCCATACTGGCAGCAACGGACTACACCCGCCGGGCATCGGTTCAGAACTACATTTTCCAGACCGCCAACCTGACCCCCACCGTACAGGGCAACGCTGATGCCAATCTATACGACGGGCTACGCATTAACTATTACGGTGAAACCCAGACCGCTGGCCAGCTCAGACGGTTCTATCAAAGAGGTGTTCTGACCGGCAACCCGGCCATCAACCCCGTGGATATGAATGTATTCGCAAACGAACAGTGGTTAAAAGACGACGCAGGCGCACGGATTATGTCGCTGTTGTTGTCACTGGCCAGAGTACCAGCCAACCAGAACGGCAGAGGTCAGATCCTGAACGTGCTGCAAGGCACCATTGACCAAGCCCTGTTGAATGGCTCAATCACCGTATTCAGACCACTGACCGCTATTCAGAGAATCTTTGTGGTGGAGCAATCCGGCAACGAAGAAGCCCCCTTCCAGGTGGAAAACTCAGGCTACTGGGTAGATGCACAAATACGGTCCACGACCACCAGCGATAACCGTGTGGAATTCGAAGCAAATTACACCCTGATTTATCTCACAGATGCCGTTATCCGCAAGGTCAACGGCACCCATACCCTGATTTAATGAGGATTGCAG
The DNA here is from genome assembly GCA_965221135.1 of Sansalvadorimonas sp. Taxonomy (GTDB): domain Bacteria; phylum Pseudomonadota; class Gammaproteobacteria; order Pseudomonadales; family Endozoicomonadaceae; genus Sansalvadorimonas. The sequence continues at coordinate 32,161 of CBDCRZ010000084.1, read as the reverse complement.
TATGTCTTTTGATATTAGTGGTTTTGGGATTCAGGTCAGGGTCATTGCCTTACCCACATTCCCCACCGGCTTTACCATTACCCAGTTTGCTGATGACGCAGACCCCTTTGATATTGCCAGTCAGGTGATTGCAGAAACGGCCATGACCCTGAACGGTGACTTAGTCACCTGGAGCAGTGCCACGCCTATTCCTGTCACGCTTAACGTGATTGCAGGTTCTGACGACGATAGAAACCTGTCCATTCTCTACAGCGCCAACCGTGTCGGCATTGGCAAGATCGTCAGCAGGGACATTATCACCATGATCGGCACTTACCCGGATGGCCGATCCATCACCCTGACTAATGGAAAACTGGTAGAAGGCATGGCAGGCAACAGCATTGCCAGTGCAGGCCGGTTCAAATCCAAGCCGTATATTTTCCAATTCGAAAACAAAGTAGAGGTGTAACGATATGCCTCTACTGCGTCCGAAAGACGTCACCCTGACTGACATAGACGGCAATGAACACCAATACCAGATCGGGAAAATTCCCCTTCTGGCTGGTGGTCGTGAAGTGGCTGCACAGTATGTGCTACCCACCAGGGTAGAGCCTGAGAAATACGAGGCCAACCAGAAGCTGGCGGAAATCATGTATAAACATACAGCCGCCATTCTGGAAGACGGCAGTCAGATCATTCTGGAAACCAAAGAGCTGGTTTCCAACCACATCCCTGATCCTGTTATTGCCACTGATTTGGAAAAGGAGGTATACGAGTACAACACGGGTTTTTCCGTGACTGGCAGAGTACAAGGCTTCCAGCAAGCCTTGCTGGAATTACTGCCACAGTTGAATGCAGAAACATTGATGCGATTGCGGGATTCCTCATCGCCAACAACGCCGCCAGCCTCCACGAACTCAGAACCCTCTATTCAGTAGAGGATGCCATGTTGATGCACGAAGCCATCATGATTCCAAGAATCAATCAGTGGTATCAGCAGGATAAAGAGCGACAGAAGGCAGGGCGGACATAATGGCGACGATTGACGTATTAAAACTGGTCTTTGACTCTGATGCCTCGGGAATGAAACGGGGCACACAAGAAGCTAAAAAGGGCGCTGACGACCTTAAAAAATCCGTACTGGAAACTGATAAAGCCGCTCAGGATATGGGCGACAGTTTTCTTTCAATGGTCAGCGATGCCAAAGGCTCCATTTCCAGCCTGGTCGGTCTGTCCACCGTCACTGCTGGCATACTCAATGAAGCGGCGAGAGTGGATCAGCTGGGCAAGTTCGCGGATACCATCGGACAGAACATTGAAGAGATAGACGCATGGGGGCAAGTCGTCGCAAGAAATGGCGGCACGGCTGAAGGCTTCCAAGGCACATTAAAAGGTCTGACTGACAGCCTGACAGAATTGCAGTTAACCGGAGCAGGCCCCGCCGCTGACGTACTCGCCCGATTCGGTATCAGTGCCAGAGATGCGGGGGGCGGTTTAAAGTCTGCCTTTGATTTACTGCCAGAAATCGCTGACAGCTTTGAAGGGCTGAGCAAAGCCGAGTCTTTAAAATTTGGTCAGCAACTGGGATTAGATCAGGGCACTATCCTGACCCTGCAGCAAGGCCGGTTTGAAGTCGATCAGATGGTAAGACGTCAGAAAGAACTGGGCGTGGCCACTGAAGAAGATGCAGAGATAGCCCGTGAATTCAATACCGCCTGGAAAGACACCAGTCAGGTATTCAGCAGCGTATTTCGGGAGATAGGCGTCAGTGTATTACCTGTATTGTCTGACATGCTGGTGGGGGTTCAGAGTTTTGTTCAGTTCATGCAAGACAATGAAGGGCTGGTGGAAGGTATTTTTTCCGGTATGGCCGTTGTATTAACCGCCAAACTAGCTCCCGCGCTTCTATCCACGGTGTTCAGTCCGGCAGGCGCAGCCATTGCCTTAATCGCGTTGTTTGCTCTCCTATACGATGACGTTAAAGCCTTTCTGGCGGGGAACGATTCACTGATAGGACAGATATCAGAGAAATACCCCATAGTGGGCGATATCGTCAAATCACTGGCTGGTTTTGTTTCTGACCTGTTTGATAACTTTGGCAAGCTGTTTGATGCCATAGCCAGTGGCAACCTGGGCAAGTTTGTTGATGATGAACTGATTAAGTTCAAGCAGGAGTTGAACGAGCTGTTAGGTTTTGATCTGTCTGAGTTTATAGATACGGCAATAGACGACCTGAAGAAGTTACCTGACTACATCAAAAACACCCTGATTGCTGAGCTGGAAGCTTTGAAAGCCACATTGAAATCAGTGGTCTCTGATCTAAACCCCTTTGCTGACGATGAAAAACCAATACAGATTCAGAGTATGGGCGGTGGTCACTCTCGGGGCGACTTACCGCCAATACCACCCGAAAGAGATGATCGCTCAGATTTACCCAGATTCTTTCAACCACAATCCACGTTGGAAAATGAGCAACAAGAAAAAATAGCTGCATCCATGAATCAGGCCGCTAATAACCCCCTGACCAGTGCCGCACCCAATAACCTAACCACCAGCAACAGAACGGTAAACAACCACTACACCAACAACGTGGGAGGCATGACCGTCAATTCTCCCAATGCCAATCCCAAAGAGGTGGCCAAAGAAGTCAGCAACGAAATGAACAACCAGTACAGAAACACTAACAGCCAGTATGATGACGGGGTAGCTATCTAATGGCCTTTCCGGACATAGACCGCGCTCTATTCAGCGCCGATCTGGTACAGATCAGACGACGGACAGCCCCGAACGTATTTGTATCCGCTTTTCCTGCAGCCAGACCGATACAGGCCACCGTGTCAGAAACCGGCAGGCTAATGAGCCACCCGCTGGAAGACGGTTCTGTGATTACTGACCACCGGATTATATTTCCTACCGTCATCACCCTGTCTATTATCATCGACCCCAGACTGGTCACGTTCAGACCGCTGGCCGGTGAATTTGGTGTATCAACATACAGAAGCACTTACAACGAAATCAGAGAGGATTTCAGGAACAGCACTCAGTTCGAGATTCAGACCAAATCCCGAACCTATGAAAATATGTATCTTCAGAACATCCCGCACGAAGAAACGCCTAATCAGTTCGATACCATCACCATGATTCTGGAATTCTCTGAAGCCAAGTTCAGTACCGTGGTGATTCAGGCCCTGTCCATGGATCAGGTCGCCGATCCAGCCGACAGCTCTACCCTGGAAAAAGGCGCTCAGACATCGCAAAACGAAGGCAACAGGGGCGGTTCTACTTTAAGTCGTTTTTTCGGTTCTCTGTTTGGGTAGTAATATGAGCCAGTTAATCAGCCTCAGCACCACAGCCAACCAGCGTATTACGGCCGCGCTTGATAGCGATAACTACGACATAACCATCAAAGAAACGAATGGGGTGATGTCGTTCACCATGATCAGAAACGAGGTCATTCTATACACTAATTTACGCATAGTGGCTGGCGTGCCGTTCATTCCCTACCGATATCAGGAGCGGGGAAACTTTCTGATAGAAACCCCGAATAACTGCATACCCTATTACGACCAGTTCGGCATCACAGCTTTCCTGCTGTACTTCTCACCCTCTGAAGTGGTGGCCGCCCGTGGAGCCTGAACTTGACCCCAGACTGATAAGAATCAGTTTTGAAATAGATGGTTTTCGTAGATCCTACGGCGGAAACCCTGAAGAAACCGGCAATGATGAGCTGGCTTTATCTATCCAGGGCACCAAGTTTTCTAACCCCATTCAGGGTGAATGCACGGTACAGATCACCAACCTGACCCGCGAAATCAGGGACTTCCTGCTAACCGAAGGGAGCCCCTACATGAATCAAAACCGCAATGAGAGAGAAATCAGGGTGGAGGTGGGCAGGGTATCAACAGGGCTTAGCCTGTTATACGTGGGGGGTATCTTCAGAACCTCAGTCACCCAGCCACCAGACCAGACCATTACAGTTCAATGCAAAACCAAACAATTCGAGAAAACCCGGATAGTCACCAATTCGTTTTCAGGCAATATCCAGTTACGACGGATTGCCGAAAAAGTGGCCGCCGATCTGGATGCCGAACTGATATTCAGAGCTACTGACAGAATGATAGCCAACTATTCCTTTTCAGGATCTGCCACCAAACAGGTGGAGAAACTGGATCAGTTTATCGGTGTATCTGCTTTTATTGATGATGAATCGCTGCTGGTCATGGATGAGCCAAGACAGGCCGCAGCACAGGCAAGACTGCTGACGCCCATGACCGGGCTGGTGGGAATTCCTGTACCGACTGAACAGGGCGTTAAAGTCACCATGATGTACGACCAGCAGACCATCAATGGCGGCCTTATAGATTTGCGTTCCGTCCGATACGACACCTACAACGGTTTATATCAGATTTATAAGCTGAGCTATCATGTGACCAACAGAGACACGCCCTTTTATCTCATTGCTGAATGCCGGAGGTTTACCCCCTGATGACTGATGACTCTGTAGAATCAACCCCGATAATCGGACACAGAGACCTGACCGAACCAGAGATAGAGCTGATTAATGTGATAAAAAATCACGGCAATCAGATGGCCTCTCTGGTCTCCAGAATATCGGACCTGATGCAGGATGAAGAAAACGAATTTTTCATAGATGAACGGTCAATGAATATCGGTATCACCCACCTGCAAAATGGCTTCATGTGGTTGACCCGTTCTGTTGCCAAGCCCGAACATTTTTAATTATGCCAGTCGAATCCCGCAACCCTGCAAACGACGACAGTCTTTTAGGTACGTTTAACGTCGTGCTGAGAAAGTTTCTTCAGGTCACTGATGATATGTTGCCTGCACGGGTAATCAGCTATGACAGGGCATTAAACCGGGCTACTGTGCAGCCGCTGATTCAGTTGATTGATACGGACGGGATACGACACAACAGAGCACAGAATACGAACCTTCCTGTATTACTGCTGGGCGGGGGTGGGTTTTTGGTCTCTTTTCACCTGCCCCCTGACTCATTAGGCTGGATCAAAGCTAACGACCGTGATACCAGCCTTTTTTTACAACAAGCCACCAGCGCAACCGCGCCACCCAACACAACCAGAATGCACAGTTTTGAAGATGCCATCTTCATTCCTGACGTGATTCTGACTAACTACACGATTGATGCCGAAGACAACCAGGCTATGGTCATACAGAACGAAACGGGCACGGTGAGACTTTCGCTGAATGAATCAAGAATAAAACTCACAGCCCCCGCCGTGGAGATCGCTGGCCCCGTAGAAATAACGGGCGATGTGGAAACCACTGGCACGCTGATGAACAACGGAGTCAATGTGGGTAGCACCCATGTTCACGACTACATAGACGGCAACCCTTCACCGCCTATAACCAGAACGTCACAGGTTCCTAAATGACAGACCCAGTAGAAAAATTCACAGAACAATGTACTGAAGATGCAAAAAGTCAGGCTGTAGAGCTGTCGATATTTTGGAAAGAAGGTCAAACAGCGCTTCATAAAATTGGCAATGAAGAATTTATTGCAAAGAATCCACAGATAGTTTCTGAGTTTGTTAGAGCTATGTTTATAGGTAGCAAGCTTGATTCTATACAGTCTGAACTGGATTATATAAGCCTGAAATTAAGCTGCATAGAAGATAATTTGAAATGACCACCACCTGGCAGGTAAACGACAACAACGACATTTTCGCCCGTGCTGGTGGCGTACTGGCCACCGCTATTGATATCAATGCCGTACAGGATTTTGCAGAGCAAGCCATCAAAGCTCAGCTTGGTGAAATGATTTACGCCACTGACCGGGGCACCAATATCGAACAGGAGCTGTTTGACGGAAATCCCAATGTGTCCGCGTTTGAAGCATCGGCCAGAGCAGCCCTGACACGCATACCCGATATTACGGAAGTCATTGATTTTTCTACCGATTTTATCAATAACGAACTTGAATACAGGGCTACCCTTAGTACAGTTTTTGGAACTGTGCGGGTAGTTAGCGGTGGCAGTGTATGACTATTTAGTATCCACGGGCGTCATCGTCCCTGATACAGCAACGACCAGAACAGCCGTTGAAAACGAGTTTAAACAAATCTTCGGTCAGGACTTCATCACTGACCCTGAAACCCCCCAAGGGCAATGGATAGACGCAGAGACCACCAGCCGCCAATCCGTCGCCCGAAACAATGCCGCTGTCGCTAATCAAATTAATCCCAATCTTGCTGGTGGCCCTTTCCTTGATTCTATCTGGGCGCTCACCTTCGGAGGTCGGAACACCGGCAGACGTTCCACGGTTTCCGCTACCGTAGCGGGCGTGAGTGGCACAATCCTATCAGCCGGAAGCAGGGCACGTACCACCGGCGGCGATGAATTCAGGGTGGTGAATGCCATCACCATTCCTGCTGGTGGATCAACGACAGGAAATTTTGAATCCGTAGCCATTGGCGCTATTGAAGCCGGTGTAAATACTCTGACGGTGATAGTAGATCCTGTACTGGGCTGGGAGACCGTCACCAATGGCGCACCAGCCGCACTGGGCCAGTCGGTTGAATCCGATCAGCAGGCCAGACTCAGGCGCAACAATGAACTGGCCCTGATTGGTCGTTCAGTACCGGCAGCCGTTATCAGTAATGTATCCGCCGTATCAGGCGTAAGAAGTCTGGCTTTTCTGGAAAATATCACCAATTCCACGACCACCATAGGCGGCATCAGCCTTGTAGCGCACAGCATATGGACGGTGGTGGATGGCGGCGCAGATAATGCCATAGCAATGGCTCTGCTGAGATCCAAAACCGCCGGAGCCGCCTGGAATGGCGCCACGTCTGTTCCTGTTATAGAACCCAGCAGCGGACAATCCTACACAGTACGGTTTGACCGACCGACCACTGTCAATATCCTGGTCAGGATCACCATTAACCGGCTGGACACAGTAGAAAACCCAGTGGCCTCCATACGCAATATTATCACCAGCTACGCCAACGGAGAGCAGGCCGGTGAAACGGGTTTTGTGATTGATCAGGACGTAAGCCCTTATGAAATCTCAGGTGCAGTAAACCGAGTGATACCCCAGCTCTTTGTCAGCAACTGTGAAGTGGCGGTAAAACAGCAGAATCCTACATTTTCAAAAGACACACTCACGATTAACGTGAATCAAAAAGCCGCCATAGAGATTTCTGATGCTGATATCACCGTGGTGATTACAACATGAGCCAGCAGATTCAGACGTTTGATTACTCGGTGAATGTGCTCAGGGTGCTGCTTTGGCAATACAACCAGGCAGACAACCTGAGAGGCTTACTGCAGCTAAAACAGAATTTTTACGATAGAGAGCAACGGGACTTCTGGCAGAACTGGCAGCGTGACGTATTCGACCTGAGAACGGCCAATGATTTCGGCATCACGGTCTGGTCAGTCATTCTGGATTTTCCGCTGAATCTGGAAACCGCCAGAAGCCCCAATGATTACCCTGCCTTTGGTTTTAATACAGAAGTGGGTATCAGCCCCACCAATAACCCGATCACCGGTTTTGCTTTCGGCAACTTTGCCACCCCTGCAGATTCCCCGCTGGAAAGCCTGACGACAGAACACCGACGTCTGATCCTGAGAATCCGATTTTTTAACCTGACCTCTGATGTATCAGTGGTGAGTATTAACCGCATGTTATCCGAGCTGTTTCCCGGCCAGAGCGCCTACGTGGAAGACGGCAATGATATGACCCTCACTTATCATTTCGCCAGCCTGGATGCCCGACTTCGTTTCATTTTTGAAGAGCTGGACATATTGCCAAGGCCAAGTGCCACCAGCTATACCGTGGAGATTCCATAACATGGCCCGTTATTTTAGAGTGCCCTTTGCCGACTCTGGTGATAAAACCACGCTGCCTGATGAAACATCCACCAGTATCATCAGCTATGCCACTGGTTATTCTCAGGACTATCAGAGAAACCCCGCCACCGATCCACTGGCCAGACGACCTGAGAGAAACTTTTTCAATCAGTTGATATTCGATATCACCGACACATTAAAAAACTTGTACGAAACCGGCACCGTGCCGTTTATTACCAGTGCCATGAATAACGGTTCACCGTTCAGCTATCCGATCGGCGCACGAGTGATACTATCCAACCGGATCTATGAGAACACCAGCGCCAATAACACCGGAACGCCACCGGCTGCCGGTTGGTTGCTGGTGGATGTGGTTGGCATGGATGCCCGTTATCTGAATGAAAGTAATAATCTTAGTGACCTACCCAATACATCAACAGCCAGAACTAATTTATCTGTTAGGTCTAACAGTGAATCTGATGCCCGTTATCTTATAGAATCCAACAATCTCTCAGACCTTACAAATACTGATAGTGCCATAAATAATCTTGATCTTGTTTTCGGTAATTCCAGTTCTAATACAAGATTAGGTAGTTCAAGTTTACCTTTATCTACAACAGGATTATCAAACACGGCTGTTGGCCGTCAGGCAATGGCAGCCGCTACAACAGGAGAATCAAACACGGCTGTTGGCGTATTAGCACTTTCATCAATAACCACCACTGATTCAAGTACGGCAGTAGGTAGGTCTGCATTATCTTTTACTACAACAGGAGAATCAAACACGGCTGTTGGCCGTTCTTCTATGTCTTTAAATACGGAAGGAGGAACAAACACGGCCATTGGAACTTTTTCGCTAGAAAATAATACTACTGGAAATTCAAATACAGCTGTTGGATATCAATCACTAGAAAGTAATAATGGTTCTGAAAATACATCAATTGGCTATGAATCATTACTTAATTCATCAAATATTGATGGATGTGTTTCTATTGGATATAGGGCCGGACGTGATAATAACGAAAGTAATAGATTATTTATAGCGAACACAAACTCTAAAAGTTTAATTGAAGGGGATTTCAATCAGGATTGGTTTAGTATTAACGGGGAACTTAGGTTTAATGGTGTAAATGTAGGTTTAGGAAGTAACACAGATTTCAGACTGGTAGATTTTGACGACATAAGAGAAATAGGCTTTTACGGATACGGTTCTGCTAGTTTAAATGCCCCACTGCCAGCAAATTTCGGCGTATATCTTGAAATGAGGCATGAAGCGGGATCTACTGATTTCTGGAGAAAACAGATAGCGGTTTCTAATAACGGAGATATGTTTTTTAGAGTTAATGAGATTAACTCAAGGACAGCCTGGGGGGATTGGAAAAGAGTAAGTACTGATCAGGATTTAGCCGAAGACGTTAACGATTTAAATTTTTCTTCAACCGAAGTGCAAACAAGATATCACAGTTACGGAAGCAGTACGACCAACGCACCAACCACGGAATCGGGAACAGTCACCACTATAACACGATCCACGTCACCAGGATCGGACCCGCAGAAAACCCAAACCGCTATCACCAGCGGTGGCAACATGTACGTTCGGGTTTTGGGTGCGGGTACTTGGCGTGCATGGCGTCAGGTGCAATACGTTTAATTTTCCTTCTCTACGGGCTGGACTTCCACCAGCCCCAACAGCCCCTCTGTCAGCCTTTCATCCGCTTCACAATCCTGTTTCTTGGAAAACTTCATTTCAATTTCAAACGTTTTGTTGGAAGGCCCCGCCGGTTTAACAAAATATTTCACTTCGCTGTCATGGTCGGACAGTTCACACTCAATGTCTGATGCCTCAATATCCACCAGCTTGGCTGAGCAGCGCACAATAGCCGAATCCAGCCCGATATTATTAACACGACTCAGGACGTATTTAGGCACGTTCAGCACCTGCCCTTTACCCACCTGGAACGTCATCAGGTTGGGCTGATAAATACCTTCAGCATCCTTTTCAAAATGCTTGGTAATATTTTCCATCCGGGATTTAGCCAGAGCCTGCTGGCCCTTGGTCAACGCCCGGACGATGCCGCCGACAAACGTGGCTAAATCAATGCCGCCTTTCTTGCCAAACATCAGGCAGACTCAGGATTAGCAGGAATAGCAGGTTTAGCAGCAGGCGGTAAAGAAGGCACGTCAGGGGCGGGTTTATCCAGTGCATTGTTTCGGAAACGCTCCATGATTAAATTAAACCCTTCAGGTAGTGGGCACTGACCCACGTTTAATTCAATATGCTGTTTCGCCCGTGTATCCGTTTTGCGGGTATTTTCTTTTGAGTAACTGGCCTTTGCTTTCAGCGATACCGAGAACGGCCCCCAGCCCACTTGCCCCTCCAGTTCTCCACCGGCTTCAATGTTTTCTTTGAATTCAGCAGAACTGGAAATCTCAACATCCAGAGAAATTTTACCGTCAATAATCTGCATGTTGGGCACAGGGATGACCGTAATCAGGGGCATAGTGATAGTTTCTATCTCTTCACTGCCGTCTGATCGTTTGACCGAGTGCCGAAAGTCCACGCTGGTGGCGTGCTTGACCCCGTCTTGCTCCGAGAATCCGACCGACAAAACGAAACGGGCCATCGCATTAGAGGCTTTTTCCTGTGCCTCAATCATTGCGCTCAGAGGGCTTCCTATAACCTCAGAGTAGGGAATGGCAGTAAACACCTGCCCGATAAATTTGGGATCTATGTCAGACACAATAAACACCGTACGGTTTGTTGTTAGACAGAGAATAGACAGCTATAAAAGAAGCACTTGAAAAAAATGCCTATGCCCCGCCTGAGAGTGCGGGGCTTTTTTTTACTACACTGTTGTTGATCGTGATGAGCCAAGGAAGGCGCTAAAACCGATCTATCTCCAGCTCCCTGGCCAACAAAATATCCTCAATGTTTCTACGGGTTTGTGTTTCCTGCCGTTCCGCCTCACTCACTGTGATTATTGTAACGCGATTGTTTTTTTTAATGCTGTAGGGCTTAGGCTTGGCCGCTTTTTTCTTCACCGGCTTAGCCGATCCATCAGCTTTGCCTGCATGATACTGTTCCCGCTTCTTAGCCCGTATCGCTTCAGCGTGCCGGGCATGATAGGCCCGATTGTCTTTCTGTTTGCCGGTCAGTTCAGTCATGGTTTCATCCTCACTATAGAGAAAAGGGGGCGCTTAATGCGCCATCCTCTGAGCTTCTTTCTGCACCCTGGCCATGGCCCCGTCAAACCGGTCCTGTGTTAATTCGCCCAGTGTTCGGATATTCCCTGCAATAGTACAGAACTGAATTTCATCCAACTGAGCCATTTGTAAAGCCCCTTGGAGCCGCTTAAATTGCTGAGGGGTGATAACAGGCTGGCGTGGTGGTTCGAAGCTGTCAGGCGTTTGTACAGGTCTCTGATTAACCACTTGCTGACGTCTATCACGCACGCTCTCGGCAATGTCTTTATTGAATTGCTGCTGAGCGTTTTGAGGCTGTCGGCTTTCCTGGTGACTCTGTTGATTGTAATCAGACTGCTGTTGCTGTTGTTTTTCTCGCTTACGATACGCATTTTCAGGCGTCTCAGTCACATGACCGTTTTGCTGCTGTTGTTGCACCTGCTGATTGCGGCGGTTCGCCAGATATTCTTCACGGTTATGGCCACCAGCCTGGCTCTGGTTTTGATTCTTTTCCTCTTCAGGTAAAGCCCATTCTGGCAAGCGTGGCGGATTCCAGGAGAAGTAAACCGGACGACCACCGCCTTTAGGTTTTGCCTGTCCTCTGTGCTTACCCTGTTTACCATCAAAGCAGTCAGCAAAACCGGATTCCAGCTTATACAGATAGCGACCGATGCCCCACTGAACCGCCGAACGCTTCATAGATCCACTGAGGCCGCCTTTCATGGCTTCGATATCGGTGTTTTCTGCACCATCCCACTTTGTCACCCACTCTTTACGCTCACTGCACCAGATAGAAATGCCACACATCACACCTTTATCAGTGTGCTGGTATTCGTTCTTCCAGCCCATTGGCCCACACACTTCATCCAGGCGATTCTGGATAGCCCGGTTAGTCACGTAGGCCAGCACCATGGCCCACACCTTGCCGGAACCGGCAATACCAGATTGCTGAACACGCCATTCAATATCAGAAGAGGGAAATGGCTTGGATAATTCTGCGAAAATATCGAGTTTGGTAGACATAGCGGAAACCTGAAATTGAAAAGTGTAGTACTGCGAAAGGGGGCATATAGCCCCCTTACTGGTGATGGTATTACTGGCAATACATGGAGAGATCGTGACCCATGTATTCCTCAGAGCTGGCGACTTCTTCCGCCTTTTTCATCTCTGGCGGTAGCTCTTCGGTCTGACCGGTAAACCAGAGCATGAAAGAATTGTCTTCATTGTAATCAGCAGAATTAGAGGCGGACTGAGAAACGCATACAATCTTGATCATTTCAGCAGCTCCAGCAGTGCTTCAAGCTCAGAGCGAAGCGCGGCAATTTCCACTTTGCGAGCATCAACAGCAGGGGCGCTAATCAGACCAGTGCAGGCTGTTAAACCGGACACTTTGGTGGCGTTCATCTGCAGCAGGAAACCAGCATCACGGAAACTTTGCAGGTCTGAAATAGTGGTGGATGGGGTGATTGTCAGTTCCATTTAGGAATACTTCCATATTGAGCCTGATCCGGTTTTGTGCCAGTATCGGGCTGTTGTATGTGTCTTCCTCCCTAAGCTTTCGACGGTCTAGGGGAGGAAGGCGGTTATCAAATCAAGCCAGTTCTTAATGCCCCGTCTCAATCTGTAGCTACATATTATCACCATCATACTTTTCTGCAAGCTTTTTCGTAGCTACGTATTATTTGATTTTTTAAACTGTAACTACGATAATGCTGTTATATAGAAACAGGGATCAGACCATGGAACGAAAAAAGACAGGGCCAAAGCCAAGAGCGGCCAGCGGTAAAGCTTCCAGCTTGTTTGCAAGAATCAGAACAACAGAAGAAGAAAGAAGCGAGTGGTACGATAAGGCCGAGAAGATGGGGTATAAAAGCTTTTCTGATTGCGTCAGATCCTTGATGGCTCAAGCCTGACAACCACCAGACACAAAAAAAACCCCGTCGGGACTGTAACCTACGGGGTTTTTTTCACTTAACTTCGCATGAATTTACACAATCGCAATCAGTACACCTACCAGAGAACCATAGAGAACCATACCAAATGCCTGAGAATTATAGACCAGGCAAAAAAAAAGCAGCCCGTAGGCCGCTGGAATGATATGTATCAGGTTAAACGCTGGTGGCTTTAAACTGACTGGTTAAACCACTCAGGCTTTTTAATGGTCCTGAAGGGGTTGCCTGTTTTGCTTCAGGTTCTTTTTTTGATACCGGCCTGTCGTCTTTTACTTCAGAGACTGGATTATTCACGGGCTTGCCTGAGATCCTTTCCAACATACTGATTAACACCTCAGCCCGTTCTTTTGTGTCCATGCCTTCCAGCTCTCCATTACGCTCCATGGACTGGAAAGCATCAATAACACCACCACCCAATTCCTGAACCATGTAGCCGAAGATGGAAAAAGAGCGCAGCAGGTCTAACACTTCTGACCGGCCTTTTTTATCCGCTTCTGAAAGATGGCTCCACATCCGTTCGGTGACAGTGCCATCAGTGACCCGAATAACCAGACGTTTATCAATGGATGGTTTCATGCTCATGACTAACCTCTTTGACTTTTTACCAGACCACGGGCAATAGAAAATTCATCCCCGATAATGCGTTCACCGCCGTATATATCAGCAATGCGATGCCCCATCAGAGCAGAACCACCCCCCACATAGACGACCGCCGCCAAGCTTTCAGAGTCAGCAACAAACTTACGCATACCGGTAATAATGTCTTGCTCTACATCCCTGCAAGCCTGTTCAACTTCCTGGCTGATATCTTCACCGGCAAATTCTTTAGAGCGCATGGCCGTATCGAGATGATGTTTCTGCAGGGCTTTCCGATCGAATCGTTTCATGATGACAGGGCGCAGGTTTTCAGCGATATGGAAAACACCGAACCGCAGAGAATCAAAATTCTGCATGTTGCCATAACCATCCACAACGGCTAGGTCAGTGGTCGTGCCACCCGCATCCACAACCATGATTTTATGACTGTCATCCACATCCAGTGATTTGCTACCGTTATCATTCAGCAGATAATCAAACCAGGCGGGTGTCGCTTCGGGTGACACTTTCACAGAAACAATATTGGCCAGCGGATGGCCTGCCATATTTTCAACATCCGCATTCATCAGATTCTTTTTTTTCTGATTGATCAGCGGTTCGTTATACGGCGCCACTTGATAAAAATCTTTAATCGGTAAAGTGACATTGATTTCCACATCCTGACCACCAAAACCATTCTGTCTCAGCACCTCATGCACCAGAATCAGATTGATATCAGACGTTTGATAATCAGGAATGTCGGTGGTCATTGAACCATCCATATTCGGAGCAGCGGTATATTCAAGACCGCCCACCTTATACGCCGCATCATGATAACTACCCGACTGGGTGTTCAATTTCGCCCCTCTGACAACACGGGAGGGAATCACCTGGCTGACGATCTTCTCCCCATCAAACCAGGAAATCTTGGTCTGGCTGGAGCCTTCATCAATAACGACGTGTTTCATTCGTGCATTCCTTATGCAGTTATTACACTGGTTTAGTGCTTGAATGTGACTTTATAGCATATTAACCACACATACAAGATTACACCAACACAATACAAACTCAGCCCCTATACAACGTTGACTCTTGCAGAGTTCCGCAACACACAACGCCAGAACGACACAGAAACCCCCGACAACATTGCTAGAGTGAACAGGCTTGAATGATGAAATAGGGTATTAGTACTGATGGCTACCAAAAAAGACTATTCCAACTGGCTCACCATCGCGCTACCGCTGATAGTGATGGTCATCGTCGCCATGATCGGTTTTTCAGTCACGGGCCTGAGAGACCGAATAACGGACAACGAGGATGATATACAGCGATGTATGAAGATCCGGGATTATCAGACAGACCAGCAGGCGATGAACAACCGCATCAATGTAATGGAGGGCCGTCTTTATGACCTCCAGCGCTGATGCAACAGAACTGCCTGCCGGACTTTTGGACATGATCGAACAGGACGAGGGACGCAGAGACACGGTCTACATAGACTCGGAGGGCCATCAAACCATTGGGCTGGGGTTCTGCTTGGATAAAATGCCAATGCCCAGGGAAGTAGCAGATTACTGGTGCAATCTGATTCTGACTCAGCGCCATAAACAGATATTGATTGCCACCCATTTCGGCACTGTATTCAAGAATTTGAACCAGCCCAGGCAGTGCGCGATATTAAATATGAGTTATCAGCTCGGCATCAGCGGACTGTTTAAATTTAAAAAAATGTGGGATGCACTGGCAGTGGGCGACTACAAAACAGCGAGCCTTGAGGCGATGGACAGCGTGTGGGCTACACAGACAAAAAACAGGGCGCGGAGAATAGCGGAGGTGATTAGAACGGGCACTATGCGACCGTATCAATAAGATCGGGGCGGCAGCGAACTGGAAAGACCCGCCCCGATCCTAGCTGCTGGTGGTCAACATGAGGAGTCTCCAACCACCGGCAGCCAATAAATTCTAGACCATAGCCCGACATAATCCCGAAATCGGCCTACAGCCCAGTAAAATCAATGAGTGACATTTATGTCACCATGAAACCCAGACCCACTGAATAACCCAGATCCCCACAGGCCACTGATATCAGGCAGGTAATGACAAAACACCGCTACAGCCCTTTAAACTCAATGAGTGACATATATGGCACACAGAACTATATACAGACAAACACTACTGTCCTGGCTGTTTTTTTAAAATGTTCAGAAGCGGTGCTTTTTCTTGAGATCGGCAACCAGCTCTCAAGCAAAAGCTCGGTTAATCAGCCATTCGGCTATCAGTGCGACTCTAAACAATCTACACACACGCAACAGAAACTCGCTGAGAGGTAGAGAATAAAAGACTTGTGTCGTGCAGTTCTAAAACGTTGGTTTTATAGGGGTTTCAGGCATTTAACAGGCTTGTTACGGGGGCGTAGGATGACCGCTTGGTCTTTGCTACAGACGCAAGAAAACCAGCCCCTGATAGAACGTTGGTTTCTTGACCCTGTAGAATTGAGGAAAGTATTGAGATACTATGGAGGGGTTTTCAAGGGCATTCGGTGCGCCAACACCATATTGAATGCCCCATCAAATCGTCAATCAGTCTTCTGCAAAAAAGACCCTGATTGACTAAAGAACCAGATGAACTTCTGGGGACATTATCACCCATATAGCAGGGTGACACAAGCCCCGAAAGTCATCTGGTCAGGTAGATCAGATGAACTGTAAAACCATATACCGAGTCAATCAGGAACAGCACAGCACAGGCGATGCAATCACTTTGCATCCTGAGTCCCTGAGCAACGTCCAGCTGTCCCATCAATCCCACCGATTTCATATTTTTCTAGTTAACCAGGCTGATAAATTCCGTATTTATCGTGACCACATGGCCAACGTATTTGGCGTGTCTGTTCGTACTATTCAGCGCTGGGTTAATGAGCTCAAAGAAGCCGGTTTGATGGTGTATCACCGCAGAAAAATGACCATGAAGGCGGATGATGGCTTCTATATGGTGTTTGAATTACGGCCGGAACGGATGAACACCATTCGTGAAAAACTGAAGAAAACCGCCAAGAAAGCCAAAAAACTAGCCCGTAAACTCATGGGCCAGCAAGAAGCGCTGGACGATCCGAAGGGGCTCTTTGATGAATGTATCGAGAGACTGAGCCAGAGCCATCAGCTATCTAACAGTGATATCAATTATCTGGAGATGGTATTCAACGACTGGTACGACACGCTGACAGCCCAGCCACGCCCGCAAGATGCCTATAAATGGATGGAACGCGCTCACCAAATCCACATGACCGAACAGCGCAACACTATGAAGCTGGTACAAGCCAAAGATGAAAAATCTAACGCCCTGGTTGCACAGATACGCCATGAGGCTACTGTCATAAGAAGCCAGCACGACCCACGAGCATGGGATGGTGACTTTGCTCAGGCAGAAACAGCCGAGGCCAAGAATGCTAATGTTGATCTGGTCATTGATGATAATGAATACGGATTTACGGGCGGAAATCCTGACTACTACGGAAACACTTTTGATGCCTAAGAAAACCGACGCTGAAAAAGAGTACAAACTCACCCCCGAACAGAAACAGAGCCGGATACTCAGACAACGTCTGTTCACTATGCTGGCAGAAAACTGGCCCACTCTGTTCAGTGAAATCAAACCCCTGGCTATCGGTATTTATGAAACGCTGCTTCAGGATCTGGAAGACCGGCACCAGCCCACAGAGTGGCTGAAACCAGCTATTGCACAATGGTGCAAAAACAAGAAATACATTTCCAAAATATCAAAAGGCGGCCCCCGCTATGATCTGAACGGAGAACAGGGAGAAATCAGCGAACATCAGCGCACCTGTTCAAAAAAATACTTCAGCTACAAAAAAAAGAAAAATGGGGTGAAAGGGCGACACGGAGAACAGAATGAGCATAAAAGATGATTTTGGACTAATTGAAAAATACAGTGAAATGCAAAAAGTCGGATCAGTCACAGTCACTATTTTACATGACCAGGCTCTTGAAATAGTTGTCGCTGATCTAATTGCAAAATACAAAGCGTGCAAAAAACGCAATGACGAATATGCGGATAGTTTCAAAAAGGTTCTTCAGTTCTATTTGGAGGACGATGAAATGGAAGAGATGGAAGCGATATAACCCATAGCTCACCGTGCGCCGGAGGTGTCCGGTGGAGCGCGTTGTTATGCGGCGATATACAGAGGAATAGAGGAATGGATGAACAGAGATGTTGCGTTTTGTTTGAAATTACAGGAGAAACCTATGGATTATGAAGCAGGAGATACGGTTCTAATACCCGACGGGTATTTTGCTGATGGGCGATCAAGACCGGCTAGAACAGCCTCCATTCTGGACGTGCAAGGGACAATGGCTAGGGTTGAGTATCTGGACAATAAGCAGCGAGAAACGGTTACAACTAAGGCGTTCCGTAATAAGTCAGATTCAGCGACATAACCCTAAACATAAGCCGCTGCCGTAGGCAGTCGGATTGATGGTATTGTTAGCTGCCGTTAAGCACGATGTAGAGATTAAAGATATGACGCACAATAACTTATTCATTCTCGAAAACAAAACCGTGATTCCTTTCGTCGCAAACACAAATGAAAGCATGATCGAATGGGCGAAATGGTTTCGCAATGCTGATCGTTCAGTAAAGCAGACTGATATTACCGAAAGCGTGTATGTTTCCACTGTTTTTCTGGGGCTGGATCATGGTCATGGTCTGAGCGGCGAACCTCTACTATTTGAGTCAATGGTATTTCGCAACGGCTCTGGCGACGAAATGAACCGCTGTTCAACGTGGGAAGAAGCCGAAACAATGCACGATGAAATGGTCGAATACGTAAAGGCTAATTTAGGCAGATAACACCTACTTATACGAACTCGGTTCGTATAAGTAACGCCTATCCTCTATATACAATCATACCCCAGGCTACAAAGACGCCCAACAAAATGAGCTACGTCACAGGCCAGTTCATCAGACTGATACATCAGACAAAAAACCGCCGATA
Organism: Sansalvadorimonas sp.; assembly: GCA_965221135.1. Classification (GTDB taxonomy): domain Bacteria; phylum Pseudomonadota; class Gammaproteobacteria; order Pseudomonadales; family Endozoicomonadaceae; genus Sansalvadorimonas. The sequence goes on along the minus strand of CBDCRZ010000084.1, from coordinate 13,627 downwards.
TTCAATTTACGAATTCAGGACAGAGCGAACCACCACCCGAGGCCGCCAGACGATAAAGGCGATCTATCAGGGCTGGGATTCCCCTGAAATCAATGAGAGCTGGTACACACTAAAGGGCCAGTGGAGCCAGAACCGCAGATTCGGCACAGAATTCTATATCAGCAAAATAGAGCTGACCCAGAGTTTCAGAGAACGCCACCACGCCCACATCAATGAGATCCTGGCCAGCATCGGGAAAGAAGAGCATAGAGCCTAAAGGCTTTTTTTTAACAAACAAACAAACCACTCCCACATGCTCATACTATCAAAATGCGTATACCCTGTAAACCATTTACTCCTATTATATAAATAAACATCTCTACAGCCCTTTAAATTCAAATAGATGCTTTACATAATAGGAGTAGATTGGTAAAATAGCTTCACGGTTTGGGGATTGGCTCCAAGCGGAAAGAAAGGCTTTAGAAAATGACTACTATCAACAACATCAACACCATCCTGTCCAACCGCACTTCCGGTACTGAAATCCTGTGTGCCGTACCTTACAACGGTTACACACTGCCAGCCTTCTACTTCTCCAGCGAAGAGGAATATGAAGTGAAGCTGGAAGCCGCTAAGGAACTCGACCAAATCAAAAACTGGTGCGGTGACTATGAGCACGAAATCCAGTTCATTGACGGAGAAGGCTCTCAGAAGATGGTGGATAGCGCCAACAGCATGGAGGAATATTTTGATCTGGTAACAGCACTGGAAGCCATGAACGACCACCAGCAGGCCGCATTGGGATTTTTACATTCTCACATGGGCTTAACCATCCAGCAGGCTATGGAAAATATAGAAGAAGTTAACCTGACCACCGACAGCGCCACCGATTACGCCTACGAGCTGGCAGAGGAATCAGGATTAAGCGGCTTTGCCCTGAACTACTTTGACGCTGAAAAGTTCGCCCGTGACATGGACTTAAACGGAGAGATCCAAGAGTACCGACACAACAATACGGATTACCTAATCACTAACGTTCAGGCGATTTAATGCCGGAAGGGGGCGAAAGCCCCCGACCTGATTCAATTAAATAAAAGCTTGCGCTATTCCTATTATAGAAATATAATAGATTCACGGTTTGGGGGAGAAGACTCCTAAACAGCTTAATGAGGTTTGAGCAGGTATAAGCGATGTACTTCTTGGTTAACACCCACACCGAACAAGTGATAAGCCGCCCCAAGCTGGGATCAGTGGCTAAACAATATCTCTACATGCACGGCGAACAGTCAGAGGGTCTTTACGATCCCGTCAGAGCGATGTTTGATCATCCTGACTATGGCAAAGAATGGCTGGCCATGAGCCTGTCAGATGCCGTGAAGCATGTAGAAGAGCAGCAATCAAAAGATTTTACCCGAAACCTGCAGGAAGCAATCAATGAACACTACAACCACCAGAAAAACCGCCGTTGAAACCGTGAAAGCCTCCGGTTTTAAAGACATGAAGGAAGTGGAAGCTATCACCGGCCTTCATAGCTCCATGTTGTTCAGATGGTTCAAAGATCGCCCCCAGGCGTTCAAGATCCTGATTACAGGGGCTGCTATACACAAGACCACCGCAGGACTGATGCAATGACCCGCGAAGAATTTTTAAAACGCCCTCAATTCATCGAACTGGTGCTGAGCGTGGGCGAACTGGTAGACAGTGCTGATAAAAGCCTGGACGTAGGCGACAGTGACCGGGCTGAATCATTGTTAACGCAAGCGGATACCAGGATACATTCATTCATGTTCACTGATTTCCAAAACTACAGTTTTCTCAGCACCGACCAGTACCTGTGCGGCGTCATGGTCAACCTGACCCAAGAGCTCACCGCGACCCTGTCGGATCTGTAATCATGCGTAATACATACAAAGAATCCAGATAATGAAAAAACCGTCTATACACGACCATCTAAACCTTATAGATCGCTGCATGGTGGGTTACATGGAGAAAGATAAGGAGAAGCCTGCTACTGGTGAAAAATCCTTTATCATGCACATGTTTATGGTTATGTCAGTTACTGAAGCTTACCGCCAGCGGTTACAGGATGGTGTGTTTGCTGTTTTATTTGTTGTATTCGCATTATTTTCATCATTAAGTATTTATATTAATGGTCTGAATGATTTTATTGACTACCTGAATTTATTGACAGCCAGTTGTAATATATTATTTTTCATCAAGACAATTAAAAATATATTTAAAGCCACGCAATTTATTAAGAGATATTCAAAACATATGGATGAATTATTGATTTCTTTTGAAGAGAACAAAAAGGCTGATTTTTAATGGCGACCATCACAAAATACATACAGCGCCAATCCTGCAACACCGACAAACTGATGTTTGACAGCAAACAGGCGCAGGTGTGGCAGATTGTAGAGCACGAAAAACCCCACTATATAGGCTCCTATGAGGTCGTTAGGCTGGTGGACGTGCTAGAAGGCGAAGAAGGGGAAGGCGTGTTCAGCTCAATGGAATACGCATTACAGAAAGCGGGTCGAATCGTTGACAAATACCAGGCAGTAAAAAAATGAACCATGTAAACACAACTAAACAATATTGCGATACCTGCAAAAAAGAAACCGAACACACTGAGACAATGAAAGAAGAGCGCTGGCAGGATCAGAGCATCGATGATGATGAACTGTCACAAAATGAAGTCATCGACCGAATGAACGGCGACATTACTTTTATCGTCTCTTGCACTGAATGCCACAACACGTTTGAAATAATGTAAAAGGAAGTCAAAAAATGACACCCGAAGAAGAGAAACGGATTTTAGAAAAATCTGGATTAACCAAATCCACGTTTTACTGTAATGGTTTACGATGCCATGCCATCAATATGAACAACCAGTCTATGACTATGAACATGGCAATGTTCACTATTAACTATTACGGGAAAGTATCAGTAAATCTGCAAATAATACCAGGTTCCTGCAACCGGGTAACATTGCACCCCCACGGCAACCCAGACGACAGCACTATGTGGTTTGACTGCGACACGGTAGAACAAGCCAACGGCCTGCAGGATTTTATAACACAGTACAATGATCACTGGTCCCCCGATCCGTCGGAGTCCGACAACCAATAACCCAAGCGCCGGTAGTGATACCGGCCTTTTTTTATGAGGCAAAACCATGGCCGTCATTGAATACAGAGAAGGCGAGCATAAATCAGGATTTATAGGTTTTAGAGTCGACACCACTGTGGGTGGTGAACGCTGGCAGGAATATTTTTCTATTAATGAATACGAATATGGAGATGCAAAAAAACGGGCACAGGCGCTGAATGATCAATGGCGAGCTCTGGCGGAAGAACACAACCTGATTCACCGCCTCAATGACATGTGGCTAACTAACCAGATTTGTATAGGGCTAACTGCAGGCATAGAAAGACGAGCAAGGATTCTTAAAAGTGGATCCCGTAGCACCAGCTATTCCCCGGTGTTTTCAGTATCTGTCGGGAACAGAAGAAGTCCAAAAAGATTCAGTATAATAAAAATGGGCTATCAGCACAGCTACCGCTCAGCCGTCCGGTTATTTTGTGAGTTTCACGGCTACAGTCACCACATAGAAAAAAAGCTCTTCAAACGACAGCCAGAGCCTGAGATATTCACGGGCTACCTGTTCAAGAAGAAGCTTGAAAAATACAGAGATATTTATATCGGTGAGATCGAGGAGAAGTTACGGACTGCTGGCTGCTCCCTCTAATAAAAGGCATTCGCCCTCTATATCATCCTGGCAGAATCTACCCATCAGTATTTTTTTACGTTCCTCATAGTCCACCCCGGAACCTATCAGTTCATGGTTATCACCGCGTATAGCATCCAGGCGGCTGACCTGTTCCGGGGTGATGAAGTCAGCCAGCCCGAGATCATCGGGTATCTGATTCTGTTTCTTATAGTCACTCACTGAACAACCCAGCAGCACCAGGTCACAGAGCCGGTGCTCATTCATGTAATGATAATCCTGTGTTTCCTTACCCAGGGTGGCCCGATGATCCTGCAGACCGGCACACATTTCCTGAGAGGCAATCCGGCAATGTTTCCGGACAGGCAGAGAATGACGCATAGAAACAAATTGTTCTGCGTAGGCCATTTTTAGAGAATCAAAACGAGGGCCCCTAAGTTTCGATATCATAAAACCGAACCCTTGTTCAGAAATTCTATAGCAGGGCTGTTTTTGTCCCCGTATATCTTTATATTTCGCTCCTACGAAGTTAGGAGCGAGATTCTTATTTTTGGACACAATAGAACGTATGTTCTTAATTACATTATCGTGACGAATATGGAAAAATTCAGCCACTTCATAACTGAACGTATAAATCTTGCCAGTGTGGTCAGAAACATGAACCACGGGGAAAAGTGAGCCATTCATAAAAACACCATTTATATAACGTGTATATAAAATAGCGTTTCCTATACACGTTCCCAGGACATGTATAGAAATCGGGTTTTTGTAGTTACATCGGAGTAAAACAAAAATAAATTATATTATGTATATACAAAACAAAATCTATCCGTTATAGTAGCACCATGTTCAGCAAACACGTTGAACACCGACCGGGCGGGACCCGGAAAAGAGAACCACCATGAACACATCAAAAATCTTCACTAAGGCCCACGCCATCGCTAGAAAGACAGTGTCTATTGTTGGCGATTACGTGATCGCTTTTCGTTTCGCACTAAAGAGAGTTTATATGGAAGCAAAACTGATTAAATCCGGTCTTAATGTTTGGGAAAACTACGGTAAAAAGAGAATTTACATTAGTGATTTTAACGACATGATGAAGGCCTTTCCCGCTCTCAGCATTTCATTCTATGGAACGGGTAATATCTCTAGTGCCTACTACGCTGGGGAAAAGATCAGCAACGGCAAAGCAAACAAACTGATTCCAGCCGGTAAAATGTTTTACGATTGCCTCGAAGAGAAGTGGGTAGGCGCAACTCAAACCGCTTCTGATATTTTTGGTATTTAATATGCAAGAACAACAATTCGCTATTTTTATGCAATACGTAACACCGGCGAAAAATTATTATGATCGAGGGTATCAACGAGGTCTCAGACGTTTTTATCACGGCGAGAAATTCGGTACGCAATCCGAACATGAAGAATGGATGAACCTGTCCGGGAATAGAAAGAAAATGGGTAAGGGATATCAGGACGGTTTTTCCGGTCTACCTCCCGCCGGTTATCACGGCAACATTGGCAACCAGAACGCCCGTAAAGAACAGACTGCTGATAGCACGTTGGTCATCAGGCTCAATAGTCGGATAAAGGCAGGCTACGTGAAACAGGCACAAAAGGAGGGGTTAAAACTCAGTGAGTGGGTGTTAAAAAAGCTGTCTGTTTCTGATCAGCAACAGTAAGAAGAAAGCCCCAGAGATGGGGCTTTTTTGTCGATTCATCCGGTAAACCTTCCTACCGGCAGTAATTGACAATCATTAAATCACTCAGAATCCCACCGCATACCATACGCGGTATTACCGTCTTCCAGGTAACAAACAGAATGGAACCCATATCGCTGAAGAGACTTTTTTACCAGCGGATTCCAGATTTCCCAGACGGCAATAGTCTGGTACTGTCTCTTTGCATCGGCTATGAATTTTCTGAACAGGCCATGACCTTGTTTAACTGAAGAGATAGCCAGAAAATCAACTCTGTCACCATCGACCTTAACCAGCCCGCTCATTCCGTTTTTAGACACAAACCTTTTGTATTCACTGCCTAATGCTTCTCCTATAGGATCACGGCTAATAGCTCCAAGAAGATCAGTCATCTTTCTTTATTTTCCTGCATTTCTATCTGTTGATCGAAAAGTTCATCCACTTTGTGAGCCAAGTTAGGGTAGACATTCTTGACCTGATCTCTTAGGGCTGGACTGATAGCTTTGTGATTACCGGCCATTAGATGATTAAAATCGTCCTTCCACTGTGGAGGCACTTCGAATACCCAGGTAGCAAAAGTACTATCAAACGAATCATCAAAACTGGTTACGTAACCATCCATCTCTTCGAACATGTGGTTTTCTATGGTCCATTCAAGCCTGTTTGCCCCCCCTGTTCTGGTGTAGACGTGGATATAGCCGTCATACTCTGGATGATCTTTGTTTCTTGTAAAGCAGTCACGGAATCTTGGGTATTCATCAGGGTGTTTGTCCAGCATCGGTAGAACGTAGAGGCAGGACGGGTTAAAACCGTGCATTATGTTGTAGAAACTCATTATTAACCTTTTATTCTTTAGAAAATTTATAAACTCTGAAGGGTAGTCCAGTAGTCAACGCAGGGTTTACTACTGGCTAACCATTTTCGTGGCGTCAGGGATATGCTACTGATCATTTGAAAAAATGACTGGCATTAGTCAGTAGGCTTCTACAGTAACGCTCTCCACGATCAGTAAGGTAAAGACAGTTAAACCCTCTCATAACCACCATCTCACGGCCTGAATTATCAAACAGCGGTCTAATGTGTCGGTTGATCATTGCCGGTTTAACTCCAAGATCGTTGGACATTTCTTGCAGTGTGGCCGGTTCTTCTTGTTCAAATAGAAAAAACAGCATGGCCACCTGGATAGCATTCAGGGCCGGTGCGATTCTATGGCATTGGACTAAAAATTTGTTGATGTCTTTTATTTTCATTGCAGAAACTGATAAACCCTGAAGGATATCAATAAAAATAGTTAATATTACCAAATCAGCAATAATCACCCTATTCAATAGTTTTTAACTATATGAATAATCTATTCACTCCCATCGGTCAAAAAACAGTCAAGAATGGGACAATAGTGCAATTACTACCGGTAACTGAACTTACCGGTAGTAATTGAAACCAAAGTACAAGAATATAATTATTCATAAATCTGCATAATTAAGCATTCAATATAGGCGCTATATCAATCAAAGATTTTGATGATCTATATTTGACCACTTTAACTCAGACAAAATAAAACCGGGCACTCAATGAATGCCCGGCCGTGTGTGTGCGATTCTCATTTCAACGAACAGCTAAGCTGTTCTCGGTGAGCATAACATTCCGGTAACCGACCGGTAGACCCGTGAAGGTAAGTTAATAATATGTACTATGTGGTTAAGTGCAAGTTGCGACCGAATAAAAAACAAACCCTCTATTTTGAAAAAAATATTGGTTGTTGCCGATTCGTGTTCAATTACTGCCTCCAATACTGTATTGATCATTACAGCAGAAACAAAGATCTCCCCAAGGATCAGCAAGAAAAAAGACCAGGTGCCTACGATCTGAGCGGACTACTCCCAGCCCTGAAAAAAACCCACCCGTGGTTGTCTGAGGTGGACAGTCAGGCATTAAAATTTTCAGCGTCTCAGGTTGATGTGGCGTTCAAGAATTTTTTCAGACGGGTAAAACGGGGAGAATCGCCCGGTTTCCCCCGGTTTAAATCAAAATACAAAAGCCGACCCAGTTTTACGCTGACTCAGGGCCAGTTGATACGACACACAGAAAACAGCATCACATTACCAAAAATCGGCACAGTGAAGCTGGACCACACCAATTTCAACCCCCCGACTGACACCGACGCTATGATAAAGCGCTGCACCATCAGCCGGTCAGCGGCGGGTAATTTTTACATCAGCGTACTGTTTGCTGACGATCTGGAGGAGCCCGAAATACATCACAGCGAGAGCCAGACCATTACAGCACTGGATTTAGGATTAAAACGATTGTTCAGGGTCGATGATGCTCATGGAAAACGATGGAATATAGATTCCCCCCTGTTTTTCAGGGATCAGATGAAAACGCTGAAACGAGAGCAACGGCGGCTGGCTAGAAAAACAGTCAGAAGCGCCCGATGGATTAAACAGAAAAAAAAGGTTGCCCGGCTGCATGAAAAGATATCGAACACCCGCCGTTATTTTTTTCACCTGTTGGCCAACGATCTGATCAATTCATCGGATGCCATTGCTCTGGAGGATTTGGATATTGCGGGCATGATCAAAAAAAACACCGAAGAGCATTCGGGTATAAAACGCAAACGAATTAACCGGGCGTTTTACGATCAGGCTATATCTGAACTGATTAACATTATCAGCTACAAAACCCGCCGCCTGGGCAAACCTCTGTATCTCATAGACACTCTGGCGTCTCCTAACAAATTATGCAGTCACTGCCTGCATATCAATGATCACGTCACCCTGAAGCTCAACGAATTGGCAGTGCGAACAATGCGAGTCGGAACACAGCCGGTCAGATAACTGCCTCGTTAATCTGAAGCGGATGGCGGAGGAGATGGCCAGAGATATAATGCGAGACAATCAGGAGAAAAATGCTGGTGGAATAAATCAGGGTGATATTCCCTACTAAAAACAGGGGATTAACACTAGAGTGTAACCCGTGTGTGTGGGGATTAGCCGCCTGTCATAAGAATGCACTGTACAAGCACCTGGTGTAACCCGTGTGTGTGGGGATTAGCCGTCGGGGATGTGGTTTAGAGCTTGAAGGGATGGTAGTGTAACCCGTGTGTGTGGGGATTAGCCGATGGGTTCGAAGTGGATTCCTACGCGCGTCTTGTGTAACCCGTGTGTGTGGGGATTAGCCGATAGAACCAAGTCACAAACACTGTCATACCAAGTGTAACCGTGTGTGTGGGGATTAGCCGGGAATTGCACCAGGTGAGCGAGCCAGTTAATCGTGTAACCCGTGTGTGTGGGGATTAGCCGTCAGTGATAATCTGAGGATTGAAGTTCAATCCAGTGTAACCCGTGTGTGTGGGGATTAGCCGTCTTCACGACAGCCTCAAAGAGGCGGTAGAAACATTGTGTAACCCGTGTGTGTGGGGATTAGCCGTAAGGTTTCTTTTAGTCTCTCTAGTTCTTCAAGGTGTGACCCGTGTGTGTGGGGATTAGCCGTGATTCACGACAGCTAAGGTGGAGTGTATAAAGTATAACCCGTGTGTGTGGGGATTAGCCGAATACAAACAAAAAAACAATATATTGGAGTCCGTGTAACCCGTGTGTGTGGCGCTGCCGGTATGTTGCACTTATAAGTATCTGACTAATGAAACAACCCCAGTAATCTGATAGTATGATCTCAACTGTTCGGGGTGGAACCTGAACACCGAAACGGCTACCGGCATCCAACCGGGACAACGAAGGAAGTTTGCACCTTCAAGCCGTTTCTCACCTTTCACAAGCAAACAACCTTGATGCAAATAAGAGGTATATGTCATGGGCAGTAAGTCCATTCCTGACCAGTTCACTGGTATCTGGATTCCCGCAGAACTTTATCTTCACAAAGAACTCAAAGGCTCAGATCGAGAGCTACTCGGTTCAATCTGTTCATTTCACAAATCCGGCAGCAAATACACTTCCCTGACGTATCTTTCTGAATTGTTTGGCACAGACAAAAGCACACTTAGAAAACGAGTGGCCCGACTGGAAAAGATGGGCTTTCTGATAAGGGATGACAGGAACAGCACCACGGGTGGCTCCAACCTGATAAAACCCACTCCTAAATGCTATGGATTCGATGTTGATGACAATTTGCCATCACCCGTAGAGAAAAAGCCAGAAATTAAGGAAACACCCAAAAAAGCCAGTAATACCAAGGCTTCCAAGGGGGGGCAGGCAAAAACGCCTGCCCAGGCAAAAACGCCTGACCGTCGCGCAAAAACGCCTGCCGATAATAAACGTATAGAAAGTAAGTCAGTAAACAACAGTCAGCTTGATCAAAATTTCTCTGACAGAGTGATGACTGAGCTTCTGACTGACCACCTGCCAGCTAAAGAAAAACGCTATGCCGGTCTAAAGATCCGTGAATACCAGGAACGCTTTCCAGATAGTGAGTCAGTAGCTGACTGCTGGAGCTATGTGGTTAAGGCTGTAAAACACAAAATAGAACTAACTGGATAACGCTATGAGACAACAACTTTTAGACGATATGGAAGAGCTTTCTGTCATCCTAAAGAAAGCCCTTGATGACACGCTCAGGGATACCAGAACCAGAAGCGGAATGAATATCTTTGATATAAACAATAGAGAGGTAGAGGTTTGTAAGATCGCTGAGGACAGGATGATAGAGGCCGGTCTAGTTGATAATTCGTACATTGGTCATCTGCAAAGTGAGCTTAGTGTATATTTTTCTATGGACTATGACGACGGAGGTAATTTCAGCATTGGATACAATTGTGATGAGTTTATAGATATAGCCATGGAGTTGTCTGACAAGGCCATGAAAAACCCTAACATACCAAAAGACAAAATATGGGACGAATATTACGATGAAGATGGAAGTTCTTTGTTTATAGAAGAAGATGCAAAAGAAGCCCGAAAGGAGCGTCAATCAGTAATAGATAACTTTGAAGGCAGAGAATAAATTATGATTGAAGAAGAATTCAGTAAGTTTTTAGAAGAAAATGGATATTTCAATATCATTGAAACCGGTTCAGAGCATGGTGTAATAGCTCTGGAACGGTTCGCTTATACCGTCGGGATAGTCTGCCAGATAGACTGGACAGGCCGTGGGTATCGGTACTGCTACCACACGCTTTTAGAGGCTCAGTCATCTATTAATGACTGGGAGAAAACAGGCTACCAAGGTCATCCACCAGGCAACTGGATCAAGCGCAAAGGGAAGGGTGAAGACCTGAGCAGGGAAGACGCCTAGACTCGATAGACTTTGGTGAAAGTAAACCAAGTCCACAAAACAAAAGCCCCCGAACTGATCACGTACAGAACGGGGGCTCGGGGCTGTCTTGGGCAGGAAAGGTTATTAACCTGCGACAACGTGGAAATAATAGCATCAGGCTGGTGGCTGTAAACTGAAATCCTCCGGTGAAGCCATCACCAGCGGCTTTCTCTTTTTAAATCGCTTTCTATTACTCTTCACCACCGGTTTCTGCTTCACACACTCTGACTGGCGACTGAACACCAGAAAATTCATAGTTTGCAGGCACCCCTTACACAGTTTCTCTTCTTTTGCGTAGTCCCTGAAGTCGTGGTTACGCTCCAGATCCGCCACCAGCTTCAGATACTCGGCTAATTCTGTTCGCTCTTCCATGCTTTACCCCCTGACCAACCAAAACCATCCATTTTAGTACAGACCTACAGCCCCATAAGATGATTGTATATTAGAACCATGATACCAATAATACCAGTATCTAAAAACCAGTATTAATAGTATTTAAGGGTATAAAGTTAAAACACAAACAAATCATTAATAATCAATAGCTTAACTATCATTAGTCCCAATTGTTTGGTTCAGGTGATGGTATGGGTTTTGTCACATCAGGCCGAAGAACGCAGGCCGAAGGAATGTTCACCATCAATCGTGGTGCTGACTCCATTAAGCCCTGGTCAGAAATCACGGTGGCGGTTTTTAATGCTGCTGGCCAGCCAGTCACTACGGCCACCGGCGTCATCACCGGCATGGTGCAGAAGATCGGTCAGGGTAAACCGCAACCGCTGGAAAATACGCTCGACCTCTCAACGGATAACTGGTCATTTACAGCAGAGTTATCCGGTGTTCAGAATTTCATGTTTTCCATCACCGGACTGAATGCACTGCATACCTACGAGATAACCATTATCTCACCGGAGTTTTAGCCATGGGTGTCAGAGCAGGATACGGCGTCCAGTTGGGCGGCGGAAATAACGGTGGCGGTGGCGGTACGGATGTTATTGGCAACCTTTCAGCCAATCAGATCCCCCGGTTTAACGCGACCACCCGACGCTTTGAAAATTCCGGTTTTCAAATCAACACAACCACCTCAGCGCTTGAGGGGACGACCAACGTAGAAACCACCGGCACGGTTCAGGCCGGTGTGTCAGCGTTCCGACTGGGTTCAGCTCATGCGGTGTTATCGACCGCTGAAAACGTCGTATTCAGCAACCTGGTCACTAATGATAATTTCCACCCTACGTGGCAAACCACCGAGCGGCTGGGCGATTGGGCCAGCGTTCAAAGAACCCCGCTGGGTTCATTAGTAGAGGATCAGGTATTTCAAGCGGACCGGTCACAGACGGTGACTAATCCAAATTTCACTTTCACCAGCGTGGCGGGTAATCAGCGACTGTATGAAATCAATGTAGAGCCGGTTAGCAGCGCGCAGAACGTTGTTTTCATATTGGAGCAACGCAATACAGCGGGTAATTTTGTTGACTACTGGCGCAGCCAGCCGGTCAATCTGACGGCCAGCGATTTGAACACGCCTACCCCGCAAAACATCATCAATAACTCATTCATTGATTTGTTCGGGTCTACGGATTACCGAGTCAGAACACTAGCGACGGCTGACGTTCAGCTCAGAGGTAATGCCGCTGGCATCCCCCGTATAACGTTGACACTCAGGCCGTGGCAAGATCAGGCGCTTGTCACACAGCAAGAGGCGGTATCGTCTCTGAATGACCTGGATGATGTTCTATACCCGGTGCCCACTAATGCCGCATCGGGACGGGTTCAGAGACTGGTCACTCAGCAGGCCGAGCGCCGAATTGATTTACAGGTCAACGTCGGTGACGAATTCACAAACAACGAGCTAACCGGCCGTTACACCATCAGCGGCACCAACGCTATACGCGGTAACAGCCTGGTGATGTTCAGCGCCAACGCGATTACTAATCTGGCACTGAAACTGACGGTAACAGGACCAAACCAAACCCCCAACCCCTCTATTATTTATGCGCCCAGTCGTCTGGCATGGGATACCGGCACCGGCGGTTTAGATTTCACCCCCGGCGGTGAATTACCTATACCGTTACCCAGTCACGCTAATCATGTTTTCAATGTCGGTGATGTGATTGGTCTGGAGCTGAAAAAAAGCACCGGCACTATTCGCGGCAGCGGCACTAACCCGGCGTTTGTCCTGGTCGGTCAGAATTCACAATTCATAGCACTGGCGGACGTGAGAGACGTTCCCGCTGACGTGGGCGATCTGTTGGACGTGGCTCAAACCCGAGGCACATCAGGCCAGGTGTTAGCGGTAAATGCCGCAGGAACAGCGCTTGAGTACGTCACGCCAGCGGCCGGAAGCTCGGGAATAATAGTCGGTGACAACGGCAACTTTTTTCCTACTCCGATAACTCGGATAGATGCCCGAGGCGGCGTACAGTTCGGAGTAGCAGGCACTGACGGCATTCTCTCGATATCGTCGGATATCGGTTTACTGAATGATGTGCCTTCAAATCGAGGCGCGTCAGGGCAAATACTCGCTGTCAATGCCGCAGGTACAGCGCTGCAATACGTTAACGCCCCCACGGCTACAGCGGCTGTTACTAACTGGAGTCACAGCGAGTTGCCGTCTGGACAAATACCGCAAAGAACGCACGTGTGGTACAGACACACCGGCACGGCAAACATTACCCGACAGATGCCTACAACGACCAATCTGCCATCAGGTTGGCATGCTTTTTTCGCTAACGATACAACAAACACCACAGTGACATTGCAGGGCAATTTTTACGGTGACATTAATCAGCTCGTATTACGGGAGCAGGAAGGTTGCGAGATTTCATGGAACGGAACCAACTTTGTAGAAGGGCCTGCCCGTGACAGTCTGACCACCAGCACACTGGCGGATTGGCAGCATAACCCACTGATACCGGGCAACACCTACATCACTAGAGGCGGCATCTCATTTTTG
>CBDCRZ010000083.1:0-47527 GCA_965221135.1 Sansalvadorimonas sp. | reverse complement strand
TAATACAGGTAAATAACTTGAATCCAAAAAATAATAAGCTCATTCACAGAGATTGGGATTTTACGAAATATGCAATTTTTAGGAATCTGAAAATGGAAGTCATAGAAATGAAGCCATGCCCATGGTGCAGAAGTTTAGATTTCATGTTTTGGGGAAACGATTTCACAAAGGATATATTTGGTAGAAATGTCTACATATCAGGAAATATATGCTGTAGAGGGTGTTTTTCTCTTGGACCATGGGCTGACCTTATTGACGATAAATCAATACTTCATGATTATCACAATTACGGTGAGCTGTGTTTTCATAGGGCTGTTAATCTATGGAATATGATAGGTAATGCGCCTGAGCATCTACCAATAGAGCTTGATAATGGACACATAACATAATTGGCATTGAATCTGACTAATGAAACAACCCCAGTAATCTGATAGTATGATCTCAACTGTTCGGGGTGGTACCTGAACACCGAAACGGCTTACCGGAAACCAACCGGGACAAAGGGCAACTGTGCAGCCCCCGCCGTTTCAAACCTTTCACAAGCACAGAATCTACGCACAGTAGAGGTATATGTCATGGGCAGTAAGTCCATTCCTGACCAGTTCACTGGTATCTGGATTCCCGCAGAACTTTATCTTCACAAAGAACTCAAAGGCTCAGATCGAGAGCTACTCGGTTCAATCTGTTCATTTCACAAATCCGGCAGCAAATACACTTCCCTGACGTATCTTTCTGAATTGTTTGGCACAGACAAAAGCACTCTTAGAAAACGAGTGGCCCGACTGGAAAAGATGGGCTTCCTGGTAAGAGATGACAGGAACAGCACCACGGGTGGTTCCAACCTGATAAAACCGACGCCTAAATGCTATGGATTCGACGTTGATGACAATTTGCCGTCACCCGTAGAGAAAAAGCCAGAAATTAAGGAAAAACCCAAAAAAGCCAGTAATACCAAGGCTTCCAAGGGGGGGCAGGCAAAAACGCCTGCCCCCGCAAAAACGCCTGACCGTCGCGCAAAAACGCCTGCCGATAATAAACGTATAGAAAGTAAGTCAGTAAACAACAGTCAGCTTGATCAAAATTTCTCTGAAAGAGTGATGACTGAGCTTCTGACTGACCACCTGCCAGCTAAAGAAAAACGCTATGCCGGTCTAAAGATCCGTGAATACCAGGAACGCTTTCCAGATAGTGAGTCAGTAGCTGACTGCTGGAGCTATGTGGTTAAGGCTGTAAAACACAAAATAGAACTAACTGGATAACGCTATGAGACAACAACTTTTAGACGATATGGAAGAGCTTTCTGTCATCCTAAAGAAAGCCCTTGATGACACGCTCAGGGATACCAGAACCAGAAGCGGAATGAATATCTTTGATATAAACAATAGAGAGGTAGAGGTTTGTAAGATCGCTGAGGACAGGATGATAGAGGCCGGTCTAGTTGATAATTCGTACATTGGTCATCTGCAAAGTGAGCTTAGTGTATATTTTTCTATGGACTATGACGACGAAGGTAATTTCAGCATTGGATACAATTGTGATGAGTTTATAGATATAGCCATGGAGTTGTCTGACAAGGCCATGAAAAACCCTAACATACCAAAAGACAAAATATGGGACGAATATTACGATGAAGATGGAAGTTCTTTGTTTATAGAAGAAGATGCAAAAGAAGCCCGAAAGGAGCGTCAATCAGTAATAGATAACTTTGAAGGCAGTGAATAAATTATGATTGAAGAAAAATTCAGTAAGTTTTTAGAAGAAAATGGATATTTCGATATCAGTGAAACCGGTTCAGAGCATGGTGTAATAGCTCTGGAACGGTTCGCTTATACCGTCGGGATAGTCTGCCAGATAGACTGGACAGGCCGTGGGTATCGGTACTGCTACCACACGCTTTTAGAGGCTCAGTCAGCTATTAATGACTGGGAGAAAACAGGCTACCAAGGTCATCCACCAGGCAACTGGATCAAGCGCAAAGGGAAGGGTGAAGACCTGAGCAGGGAAGACGCCTAGACTCGATAGACTTTGGTGAAAGTAAACCAAGTCCACAAAACAAAAGCCCCCGAACTGATCACGTACAGAACGGGGGCTCGGGGCTGTCTTGGGCAGGAAAGGTTATTAACCTGCGACAACGTGGAAATAATAGCATCAGGCTGGTGGCTGTAAACTGAAATCATCCGCAGAGGCAACCACCGGCTTTCTGCCTCGAACCATTTTCGGCCTTTTCTTTTTCTTCAGCTTGCTGATGCAATCAATTTGCCTGGAATAGATAAGAAAGTTCAGAGCCTGAAGGCACCCCCTGCACATCCTCTCTTCTTTCCCGTAGTCCCTGAAGTCGTGGTTACGCTCCAGATCCGACACCAGTTTGATATATCCGGCAAAAACCGTCTCTTCTTCCATGCCTCACCCCCTGATCAACCAAAACCACTCATTCTAGTGCAAGCCCTACAGCCCTGTTGAATGATTGTATATTAGAACCATAATACCAATAATACCAGTATCTAAAAACCAGTATTAATAGTATTTAAGGGTATAAAGTTAAAACACAAACAAATCATTAATAATCAATAGCTTAACTATCATTAGTCCCAATTGTTTGGTTCAGGTGATGGTATGGGTTTTGTCACATCAGGCCGAAGAACGCAGGCCGAAGGAATGTTCACCATCAATCGTGGTGCTGACTCCATTAAGCCCTGGTCAGAAATCACGGTGGCGGTTTTTAATGCTGCTGGCCAGCCAGTCACTACGGCCACCGGCGTCATCACCGGCATGGTGCAGAAGATCGGTCAGGGTAAACCGCAACCGCTGGAAAATACGCTCGACCTCTCAACGGATAACTGGTCATTTACAGCAGAGTTATCCGGTGTTCAGAATTTCATGTTTTCCATCACCGGACTGAATGCACTGCATACCTATGAGATAACCATTATCTCACCGGAGTTTTAGCCATGGGTGTCAGAGCAGGATACGGCGTCCAGTTGGGCGGCGGAAATAACGGTGGCGGTGGCGGTACGGATGTCATTGGCAACCTATCGGCCAACCAGATCCCCCGGTTTAACGCGACCACCCGACGCTTTGAAAATTCCGGTTTTCAAATCAACACAACCACCTCAGCGCTTGAGGGGACGACCAACGTAGAAACCACCGGCACGGTTCAGGCCGGTGTGTCAGCGTTCCGACTGGGTTCAGCTCATGCGGTGTTATCGACGGCTGAAAACGTCGTATTCAGCAACCTGGTCACTAATGATAATTTCCACCCTACGTGGCAAACCACCGAGCGGCTGGGCGATTGGGCCAGCGTTCAAAGAACCCCGCTGGGTTCATTAGTAGAGGATCAGGTATTTCAAGCGGACCGGTCACAGACCGTTACGAATCCAAATTTCACTTTCACCAGCGTGGCGGGTAATCAACGACTCTACGAAATCAATGTAGAGCCGGTTAGCAGCGTGCAGAATGTTGTCTTCATACTTGAGCAACGCAATACAGCGGGTAATTTTGTCGATTACTGGCGCAGTCAGCCGGTCAATCTGACGGCCAGCGATTTGAACACGCCTACCCCTCAAAACATCATCAATAACTCATTCATTGATTTGTTCGGGTCTACGGATTACCGAGTCAGAACACTAGCGACGGCTGACGTGCAGCTTCGAGGTAATGCCGCTGGCATCCCCCGCATAACCTTGACGCTCAGGCCGTGGCAGGATCAGGCGATTGTCACACAGCAAGAGGCGGTATCGTCTCTGAATGACCTGGATGATGTTCTGTACCCGGTGCCCATTAATGCCGCATCGGGACGGGTTCAGAGACTGGTCACTCAGCAGGCCGAGCGCCGAATTGATTTACAGGTCAACGTCGGTGACGAATTCACAGACAACGAGCTAACCGGCCGTTACACCATCATCGGCACCAACGCTATACGCGGTAACAGCCTGGTGATGTTCAGCGCCAACGCGATTACTAATCTGGCTCTGAAACTGACGGTAACAGGACCAAACCAAACCCCCAACCCCTCTATTATTTATGCGCCCAGTCGTCTGGCATGGGATACCGGCACCGGCGGTTTAGATTTCACCCCCGGCGGTGAATTACCTATACCGTTACCCAGTCACGCTAATCATGTTTTCAATGTCGGTGATGTGATTGGTCTGGAGCTGAAAAAAAGCACCGGCACTATTCGCGGCAGCGGCACTAACCCGGCGTTTGTCCTGGTCGGTCAGAATTCACAATTCATAGCACTGGCGGACGTGAGAGACGTTCCCGCTGACGTGGGCGATCTGTTGGACGTGGCTCAAACCCGAGGCACATCAGGCCAGGTGTTAGCGGTAAATGCCGCAGGAACCGCGCTTGAATACATCACGCCAGCGGCCGGAATCTCTGGGATATTGGTCGGTGATAACGGCAACTTTTTCCCAACTCCGATAACTCGGATAGACGCAAGAGGAGGAATACAATTTGGATTGTCAGGCACTGACGGCATTCTCTCGATATCGTCGGATATCGGTTTACTGAATGATGTGCCTTCAAATCGAGGCGCGTCAGGGCAAATACTCGCTGTCAATGCCGCAGGTACAGCGCTGCAATACGTTAACGCCCCCACGGCTACAGCGGCTGTTACTAACTGGAGTCACAGCGAGTTGCCGTCTGGACAAATACCGCAAAGAACGCACGTGTGGTACAGACACACCGGCACGGCAAACATTACCCGACAGATGCCTACAACGACCAATCTACCGTCAGGTTGGCATGCTTTTTTCGCTAACGATACAACAAACACCACAGTGACATTGCAGGGCAATTTTTACGGTGACATTAATCAGTTGGTATTACGGGAGCAGGAAGGTTGCGAAATTTCATGGAACGGAACCAACTTTGTAGAAGGTGCGAATCGAGACAGCCTGACAACGAGCACGTTGGCGGACTGGCAGCATAACCCCCTGATACCGGGCAACACCTACATCACCCGAGGCGGTATCTCATTTTCGGCGGGTGCAAACATTCTCAATATGGAAGCCAACGGCGTTACGGCTGACATGCTAAACCGTCGTGTTCAGATAGAAGCTCCCGGAGCGTATCGAGTCGATATTCCGACCCTCGCGGCCGAGAATAGAACCGAAATACCGGTCAATATGGGCTACGGATTCACCAATAATGGCGGCGGCATTCTTTCAATCACTCCCAGATCGGTTGATGAAATAGCCATGAACGGCACCCGGTATCGAGGTCAATCACCCATGCTGCTGGCGTTCGGCGCTTCGGTCACATTCAACCGGACCAACGACAATCTCTGGACAGTGACCAGCAGTCGCGGAACCATTACCGGAGGTGTGTAGCATGGATCAATTACAGCAGACAGAGCTGGACGACGCACGACGCGGCACTTTGTACTTTCTGGGTAAACTGGAAGTGGTCAAAAAGCCAAGATTTGATTGCGGTCTGATCAGTAATTTTGTATCAGGCACCTCCATTATTAGCGACCTGCAAAGCGCATCCACCAGCATTCTGAATAAACACGACTTAGGCCGTAAGTTTATGAATGGACTGGGGGCGATTGTGGAGCCGATACAGAAGCTGATTCAAAGCTTCTTTGATGCACTCTCAGAGAAACTGTTAGCCCTGTACGGTGAAGCCTCTGGCGTTCTGGAATGGGTGGCTGAGTTTGGCACATGGGCGGTTTCTGCGTTCGCCGGTTCCCTGTCTGATTTGATACCAGGCTGGGGCTATGTTCAGGCCGCTGCAGATATTTACGAAGCGGTTAAAACTTCTGTAGTCAGTGCCATTAAATGGCTGGGCCAAGTGTATTCAGGGTGGGGCATAGAGTTGTTAGAAGGTGGTCCCAGCATCATGGCCAAGTCCATCGCGCAGCATAACGCGGCAGGCTTGGCTGGTGGGTTGAAAGATCTGACCATCGAATCGGTTAAAGTGGGTTTGCAGGCTTCCGGTGACGCTGCTGCTGGTGTGGGCGCAATAGTGGGAGCCGTCACCGGAATACTGCAACGCATCGCCAACCTGATTGGTTATTGTGCTCAGCGGTACTTGCTCAATAAAGTCATTACGCAGGCTGGCCACCAGTGGAAAAATACCGGCATCTATCAGAGCAATCATGACCAGTTCACAGAATGGTTCAGACGATCCTGTGCACTCACTCCCATAGTTGCCGCCCTCACGTTGCAATCAGGCTTTGCAGCTCACCCATATCGGTTCATGAGATTGATCAGCAATGAAGATGAATTGATTGACCAACAAAAATTTAATGACGGAGTGAAACATATTGAGAAATTGAAAGACCTGTCAAAAGATTATCTGAAAGAGTATCAGGACAGTTACAAGATTGTTTTCCAGTCTGCTGATCCTGTTGTTTCCGGCATGTTAGATAACGCCAAGAAATAACCATGGATATGACGGAGGAGCAGGAGGCTCTGTTTTTCAAGCTCACCCCGCTACAACAAAAGTTCTCCATGAATTACCTTCGTGGAATGTCAAAAGATGAGGCATACGTAGAGTCTGGTGGTAAGGCTAAATCAGATGAATCTATTAGAAGAGCAATAAGCTCTATTGTCACAAATTGTCACGTTTTGTCATTCATAAACTCAATACACAAAGACACCCTAGATAAAGCCTTGGATATGCTAGGAATCAATACCTATAACGTAGCCAAGGCATTAGCAAGAGAAGCAAAACTTCACAATGAAACAGCCCCTGACGACGATAATCAATCAGGCAGAGTTTCAGCACTTAAAGTTCTATCTAACTGTACCGGTGGATTTGATAAGAACACCAGTAAGCATGAAATAGGTGGGTACATAGAGCAACCGCTTTCTGATTTGTATAACTACGATGATAAAGAATGAGCCTGCTGAGATATATCCCTGTAAAAACCTTCAGTCATTCTGGGAAAAACCGAGCATAAGGAACAGAGTTCTACATGGTGGAAGATCATCAGGTAAAAGCTGGGACGCAGCAATAAGAGCAGTTATGATCGCTCACAATTTTCAGAGAAAATTTTTATGTGTCCGTCAATTTCAGAACAAGATTGAAGAATCTGTATATACCCTTCTTAAAATGGTTATTAATAAAAGAGGATTAGTCGGACAGTTCACCATTTTAAACAATAAAATTATTCATAACTTCACCGGATCTGAGTTTGTATTTTATGGGCTTTGGAGGCATATAGATGAGATAAAATCGACGGAAGGTGTTGATTACTGCTGGATAGAGGAAGGTCATGCTTTAACACCTTCACAGTGGGAAATATTAGAGCCAACTGTAAGAAAAGAAAATTCAGAATTCTGGATAGTTTTTAATCCAAACATAAGTACTGATTTTGTGTATCAAAGATTTGTTGTTAATCCTCCACCAAAAACAATTACCAGACAAAGAAATTATACGGAAAATATTAATTTATCTAACACGGCTATAGATGTTATAGAGGCAAAAAAAGCCGAAGATATGGAAGAATACACCCATATCTATCTGGGTGAACCCTACGACGATGATGAATCAGTCATCATCAAACGATCCTGGCTAACCGCTGCAACAGACGCTCACATAAAACTAGGCTTTGAACCCACAGGTCAGCGCCGTATTGGTTTTGATATTGCTGACGATGGTGGCGACCGGTGTTGTAATGTTTTGGCGCATGGTTCCGTGGCGCTGGAAATGGACCACTGGAAAGCCAACGAAGATGAGCTGATGAAGTCAGCCAAGCACACCTATCACAACGCCGTGCAGTGGCAAGCCCACGTCACCTACGACGCTACCGGCGTGGGCGCTATGGCAGGCAGTAAGTTCAAAGAGATCAACAGCGACCCAACCAGCAGCACCCGTGTCACTTACGATAAGTTTCAAGCCGGTGGCTCTGTTGCCAATCCAGATAGGAAGTACGCCGACAAAATCAAAAACAAAGATATGTTCAGTAACCTGAAGGCGCAGGCTTGGTGGCTGGTGGCTGACAGGCTCAGGAATACCTGGAACGCCGTCAACAATGGCATGGTGTTCAAGCCGGAAGAAATGATCAGTATTTCAAGTAAAATCAAAGACTTAGAGAAACTAATCACTGAGCTAAGCACACCAAAAAAAGACTATGATGCAACAGGAAAGGTGAAGGTAGAGAGCAAGAAAGATCTGGAAGATAGAGAGATAGACAGCCCCGATCTGGCTGACGCTTTCGTGATGGCCTTCTCTCCCAAATCCGGCAAGAAGAGTATGATTGATGTTTTCCTGGCTTCATGACTTAACCGGCATCCCCCGTAATTTTCCCATCCTGAACCACAAAGACGACGACGATAAGAAACCCAACCAGACCGACTTTTCAGGCTGGTTCAGCACCCACGCAGCCCTAACCCAGAAGCAGCGGCAAGCGATCATAAGGAACGCTTTTCCGGTCATTCCTCACACGACGCCAGTGGTTTCAACGGTGGGACAGGATGGCGCTATAGACAACACCCAGCCCGCTAAAAACCTGTTTACCGTCAATCAGCAGCAGATCCCCGACAAGCTGTTTGCCTGGTACGTGTCACAGTCGTTTATTGGCTATCAAGCCTGTGCCCTGATCGCTCAACACTGGCTGATTAACCGATGCTGCAGCCTGAAAGGCAGGGACGCGACCCGCAACGGATTTGATATCAGCTTCAACGAGGGTGTGGACGTAGACCCGGCCATTCATTCCAAGATTGAAACGCTTGATAAACGATTCAACTTGAAAAAAGCACTGACCAAAGCGGATAAATTCAAAAACGTGTTTGGTATCAGTCATACGCTCTTTGTCGTCGATAGCCCGGACCCTGATTACTACGAAAAGCCATTCAACCCTGACGGTATCACCGCAGGCAGTTACAAGGGCATGAAACACGTTGACCCTTACTGGGTAACGCCACTGCTGACCTCTGACGCCGTAGAGAACCCTGATTCAATGGAATTCTACGAGCCAACCTACTGGGTGATATCCGGCAAGAAATATCACAAGTCACACTTTGCTATTCTTCGCGGTCCCGAAGTCTCTGACATTCTCAAGCCTTCTTATTTATACGGCGGTTTACCGCTGACTCAGTTGATCCTTGAAAGAGTGTACGGAGCAGAGAGAACCGCCAATGAAGCCCCGATGCTGGCTTTAACTAAGCGGCTGGTGGTTCGATATATGGAAGACTTGGAGAGCATCAGCAACAACCCCGCAGGCTTTGAACAGTTCCTGTCTGCTTTGTCAGAGTGGCGGGATAACTACGGGGTGTACGTAGAGAGCAACGAAAACAAGATAGAGCAGCAGGACACCAGCCTGGCTGATTTCGATACCGTAGTAATGACTCAGTATCAGATAGTCGCCGGTATCGCTGGCATCCCCTCCACCAAGCTGATGGGAACCAGCCCCAAGGGATTCCAGAGCACCGGAGAGCATGAAGTTAAAACCTATCATGAAGAGCTTGAATCAATACAGGAGAACGATTTAGAACCCATCGTTAATAAACACCACGTCTGTCTAATGCGCTCTCATATCGCTCACCAGCTACCGGACAGAAAACCGCTGTTCGTGTCTATCGTCTGGAAGCCGCTGGCGGTTCTGTCTGACAAAGAGCAGGCCGAGACCAATGAACTGAAATCCCGAACTGCAAAAACCTATCAGGATTCAGGCGCGATTGATGAATACGATATCCGGGATGGTCTGATAGCCGATGAAAACAGTGGTTTCTCTGGCATTGAAGCGGTTGAAAGACCGGATGAACTGGTAGAACTGGACGACCCCACACCAGAGCCATCCTTTAAACCGTTCGGCATGGAATCCGCCGATGAAGTACAACCCGCCAGCCTCGAACCCACCGACCTGAAAAGACCACCCGACACTGCACCGGAACCCATAGGCAACACCCTTGACCTGATAAGGAAAGAGCGCCGCAAGTGGTTCATCTACAGCAAGGAAGGGGAGAAGATTGATGGACCATTCAGCCGAAAGTACATGGCTGATAAACGACTGAAGGAGATGCAAGCCGCCAAACACGCCAAGGAATCATAACCATGGCTAAGAGAATCAGGCTCACCAAAAAGCGCCAGAAGTGGGTTAAAGGGCGCTCTGTCGTCATGCGGGGAAAGCCACTCAGAAACAGCATCACAGCCGAAGACCGCTATGCAAAAAAACTGGAATCCCTGACCAGAAGAATGACAGACGACGTCAGCCGCCAGATAAAAAAGCTGTTCAACTCCCCAGAGTCAAAAGAATACTTCGGGGAGGATGCCAGCATAGGCAGCAAAGGGAGAATTTTGATTAATCAGCTCACCCATAAATATATAAAGCTGTTTAACCATCTGGCCAAGCCCTACGCCATGAGCATGATCAACGCCGTGGATCGTAACAGTAAAACCCACCTGCACAGCTCACTGGAAAAATTAACCGGGGGCCTGTCCATAAAGACCAGCTTTGTCAGTGAGAAAATGAAAGACATGCTGGCCGCTGGCGTGGCTGAGAATGTCAGCCTGATTAAATCCATCCCTCAAGAGTATCTGTCTTATGTAGGTGGCGCTGTTATGCGAACCATTACCCAGCCCAACCAAGGGGGGATAGCAGAGCTACAAAAAAACATCCTGAAGATAACCGGAGACAGGGGAGCCAAAGCCGAAAGAAGAGCCAGAAATATGGCCTATGACCAAACAAGAAAAATGTATAACCGGTTCAATGCCGGAAGAATGCAGGCAGTAGGGCTGAATAAATACGAATGGATACACTCAGGCGCTGGCCAGCAGCCTAGAGAGTTCCACAGAGATGTTTTAAACGGGCAGATATTTGATCTGAATGACCCCCCGATTATTGACGAAATCACAGGGGAAAGGGGTATCCCCTCACAGCTAATTCATTGCCGATGCACAATGCGCCCGGTACTTGAGTTTGAAGACGGTGAAGAAACTTAGATAAATCAATGACTGAGGCTTTCATAGAGAGAAAGAAGATAGACGGAATCTGACGTATTTTCCCGTTTCCCAATGTTCAGCAAAACCCAGTGCTAATAACTAGTATCCGGTGTGGCATGAACCAATCCGGAGACAAACAATGATTGAGAATACAAAACAATATTATTCCATAAAATCACTGGGTGAACGCTGGGAGGTAGGAAGATCGACTATCTATGACTGGATCAAAGCCGGTTATTTACCTAAGCCTGAAAAGATCGGGCCGCATCTGGCCCGTTTTCATATTGATACGGTGCATGAGTTTGAACAGAGCCATATAGGAAAGCATTATTGATCGGCAAGAAACTTAGATAAATCAATCACTTAGGTCTATTTTCTTTGCATGGCTAGTGCAAGAAATTACGACCTGAATGGTTGGTATGAGATTCAAGACAACCCATTATCAAAAGTGGGTGTTTTTGAATACCTTGGATCATCTATCAACGCACCCGAACCCGATAAAATCTATCGGGTTTATCGACCTGAATCTGAAATATCAGACCCTGCCTGTATTGAATCATTCCAGCTTTTACCCTGGGTCACTGAACACACCATGCTCGGTGAAGGTGAAACCCCAGCAGAGCGTAAAGGCATAGAAGGCGTCATCGGTCAGGATGTTTACTTTGACTCTGAAGCCCAGATGCTAAAAGGCAACGTAAAGGTATTTTCAGAACATCTCGCCCGTCTGATCGACACCGGCATCAATGAATTATCCCTCGGCTACCGCTGTGACTACGACTTTAACCAGTCAGGCACTTACAACGGCGAACCTTTCGACACTATCCAAACCAATATCCGTGGCAACCATCTGGCAAGCGTGGAGGAGGGCCGAATGGGGCCTGAAGTCTCTGTGCTGGATCACGCCGTCATTACTTTCGACAGTAGAGATTTTCGAATGGCTACAAAGAAAAAGCAGCAGCCTGAAAAAAAGGCTGATCCAGTGGTAAAAGCCACCGGTCAGGATATGGAGGAAGAGAAGGAAGGGATGGACATGGAGCATGAATCCAAGGACATGGAGCCCACCCTCAATGATGTCATGACCATGATGGAAAAGGTCATGCCCGCCATTCATAAGATCGAAGCCATGATGAACGGTGAAGGCGGCATGATGGCTGAAGAGGAAATGAACGGCGAAATGATGGCTGAAGAGGATGGCGGCGCTAATTGCGAAGTTGAAAACATGGATATGGAGGAGGAATCCATGGACATGGACATGGAGAAAAAGAACGGCATGGATAAGAAAATGAAATTCATGCAGCAACAAATCAATGCCCTGAAGAAACAAGCTTCGGGTATGGATTCTAAAACCCTTCTCAAATCCATCGTAAACCGTGACCAGCTCACCAGTCGCTTATCTCAATTCACCGGCACCTTTGACAGTTCAGAAATGACCGCTGACGAAGTAGCCGCCTACGGCGTAGAGAAGCTGGGTATTCCTCACCAGAAAGGCTTTGAGGTGCAGGCCGTAGAAGCCTGGCTTCATGGCAGAACCCCCCCATCAGCTACCCGATACCAGGCAACGGACAGCAAAGGCATCGCCTCTGTTCACGATCTCTTTAAAAAGAGGGCTTAACCATGCCTTTTCAATCCACTGTCCGAATCAACCAGACCAGCGGAATAGTCGGTGACATTGTTCTGGATGGCCCCCTGATTGGTGGACCCGGCATCCTGAACAGTACCAGTGCCGCCAATAACGTCATCGGTCGCGCTTTCCGACACCTGGCTAATCAGGATCTGGAAGTGACCGCCGATGGGGCCGGTGCTTTTGCGGGCATCCTGGTCAACTCCAAACACTACGCCACTTCCGGCACCACCGCAGGCGGCACGCTCGCCCCTACCTTGATTCTGCCCAATAACATGGAAGTGGAACTGGTCACCGCCACCGCTGGCGTGCTGGTGGACCTCTCCACTGATGCCTCCATCGGTGAAAACGTCTTTTATGCAGACGCCACCGGCATTCTGGCCGCTGCTGCAGGCACCACCCTTTCTAACCATACGCTGATCGAAGGCGCACGAGTGGTGCGAAATAACATCAGCGCCGCTGGCCTTGCCATTGTCGAGCTGACTTAGGAGCTTTTGAAATGTTTGCAGTTAAACAAGATGAACGCTCCCATATAGGCCCCCGTGAAGTGGGTAGCGTCAGATTTGATACAGAA
Organism: Sansalvadorimonas sp.; assembly: GCA_965221135.1. Taxonomy (GTDB): domain Bacteria; phylum Pseudomonadota; class Gammaproteobacteria; order Pseudomonadales; family Endozoicomonadaceae; genus Sansalvadorimonas. The sequence continues at coordinate 34,442 of CBDCRZ010000083.1, read as the reverse complement.
GACAAGCGCCGTGTCATCTGTGAAAACTATCAGGTACTGGCTGATTACGGCATCGGGCTAGATACCCGTGACGTGTTGTCTATGGCTGAGAATTATTTCAGTCATGGCTATGGCATGGATGCGGATCTGATTACCCCGCTGACCACTGCCAGTATCACTACCCCCATTCAATTCTTGCAGGCGTGGCTACCTGGCTTCACTGAAGTCATAACTGCCGCCCGTCGTATAGATGATTTGGTAGGAATCACTACACAGGGAAGCTGGGAAGATGAAGAAGTGGTTCAGGCCGTACTGGAAAAAGTCGGCAACGCCACTCTGTACGGCGACCAGACGTCTACCCCACTGACTAACTGGAACGTCAACTATGAGCGCCGGACAATCGTGCGCTTTGAAGAGGGCATGACCGTTGGCAGACTGGAAGAGCTCAGAGCCGCCGCCATCCGCACCAACTCCCCAGAGAACAAACGGGGAGCCGCTGCAAACAGCCTTGAAATCGAAAGAAACCGGGTCGGATTCAATGGCTACAACTCAGGCAACAACCGCACCTTTGGCTTCCTAAACTCTACCGACCTTCCTGCTTATGTGAACGTGCCTAATGGCGCTTCGGGCAGCTCGCTATGGCCCATGAAAACCTTCCTTGAAATCATTGCTGATTTGCGGGGAGCCTTCCAGAGCCTGAGAACCCAGAGTCTTGAGCGTGTTGACCCCATCAACGATATGGTCACCATCGCTATTGCTACTGACGCAGTAGATTACCTGTCTGTAGTCAGTGATTTTGGTGTATCGGTTAAAGAGTGGCTGACAGAGAGCTACCCGAAAGCCCGTGTTACCTCAGCCCCCGAATTAAATGACGCGAACGGCGGCCAGAATGTTTTCTACATGTACGCCGAAACCGTGGCGGATTCAGGATCAGACGACAACCGGACATGGGTGCAGGTGGTGCCTACCAAGTTTCAGACGCTGGGCGTGGATCAGAAACACAAGTCATACACAGAGGCTTACAGTAACGCCACTGCTGGCCTGTTCCTCAAGCGGCCTTATGCCGTAGTACGCAGGAGCGGTATCTGATGCCCTACGTATACAGCACGCTCACAGCCGATCAGGAATACGCTCTTTATCCCAATGAGCTTGATCCTAAATCTATTGCTCAGGCTGAAGCCAGCATCTTCATTGCTGGCAAAGCCAACGTTCTTAATCCTAAAACCTTCCTCACTCCGAAGGGGATGTGTACGTCTATTGGTGAAGAAGAGCTGGTGGTTTTAGAAAAAATCCCCGCTTTCCTACGCCATAAAGAAGCCGGTTATATCACCGTGGAGCGTAAAGAGGCACCGGTGGAAAAAGTGGTCAAAAACATGACCAGTAAAGATTCATCAGCCCAGCTTGTTGCTGAAGATTTTGCCGAAGATCGACAGCCCAAGGTGAACACAGATGAGTGAAATAACTTTCAATGTGACGGCCTTCAGAGCGCTGTTTTCAGAGTTTTCTGATGCAGCCCGTTTTACGGATGCTGTGCTGCAAAGTTATTTCACTCAGGCCACCTGCTACCTGACCAATCAGGTATCCAACGGGCCCGCTGACTGTCTTACCCGTGAGTGCCGAACGCTGGCACTCAATCAACTGACCGCCCATATCTGCAAATCGAATCAGACCGCCACCGCTGGCAAAACGTCCGGTGTGACCACCAGCGCCAGCGTGGGATCTGTTTCAGTGGGCACTACACCCACTCCCTTTGGTCAATCTACCTGGGCTTACTGGCTATCAACTACGGGTTACGGCCAAGCCCTGTTAGCCCTGCTGAGATCCTGCACCAACGGGGGCGCTTATCTGGGTGGCCGGTGTGAACGGGCCGCATTCAGGAAAGCGGGAGGGCGTTTTTAATGCCTATCCAGCCTGAAGATTTTCAGATTGATCTGTTCAGTAAAGTCGATGAAGCCATTACTCAAATAGGAAAACTGAAACTAGAAGTAGGCTGGTTTGAGGGCGCTAAATACGACGATGGCACCTCAGTAGCGGGCGTGGCCGCTCAGAACGAATTCGGCAACGCCGCCCTGAAAATCCCCCCCCGACCTTTCATCAGGCCAACCGTAGCAGCCCGAACCAGAGTCTGGAAGGGCTTCATTACCCGTAACACTAAAAAGGTGATAAGCGGTGATTTGACCGTTGATCAGATGATGGAAGCACTCGGCCAAGGCGTAGCCGGTGATATCCGAAAGACCATCACCGAAATACACGAACCCGCCCTGTCAGAAAGAACACTGGCAGCACGCCGCAAAATTAGGAACGTCACCAAAGAAGAAGCCTCAGCCGAGCTGGAAAAGCCGCTGGTCTTTGAAGCCGTGCTTCTTAACTCAGTCAGCTATGCCGTGGGCGATGAGGGCGAAGTGGTCAGCCCCTTTGAAGGAGCTGGCAAACAATGAGCAATATCCCCAGCTCCAACCTGTTAAACGACGCTTTAACGCTGGTTTGTCCTGAACCGTTTCTATTAAGAAAGTTTCTCAGCATCAGCACTAATGATTTCGGTATTGATGTTCGCCGCTATCAACGGCCCACCCGAATGGAAGGCAGCGTTCAGGCGGTGGATCGTAAATTCTATGAGCAATTCGGCCTCGACTTCACCAAACGACACATACAGGTCTGGGCATCCTCAGACATAGCGGATATCTACCGCAGTCGGGCAGGGGATCAGATTGTCTGGAATGGCCGCTTGTGGGAAGTCACCAGTGAAGTGGAATGGTTTCACATCGATGGTTGGCAATCCGTGGTCGCCGTAGAAGTGCCACTGGCCGAGGCCAGAAGCCAAGAGGTGAACCCATGGGCTTTCGGGACCTTCAGATCCAACTTCAACAACTCTAATTTTTATCAGCGAGACCGACAGCGCAGCAACTTTGTGCCTTGGGTATTTGGCAATGAGCGATCCAACTTCAACCACTCAAACTTTTGCTAATACGGACAAACGTATTGTGCAGGCTGTCATAGCCGTTTTAAGAAGCGGACTGGAAAGCTTTGGTTTGAATAATGTGAAGGTGAAGCAGAGCTATCAACCCCGACAGAGTGGCGCAGAAATAGACCCGACCCTCTATCTGCACAAAATCACGGTGGATCGGTGGGGCTGGGTAGGCAGAAAAGACAACTATCAAAGCCAGACTAACCAGTTCAATCACACCGACGTTTACTACCGTGCAGCCACTTGGCAGGTCAACGGGCTGGTCACTCAAAGCGTGAGACCGCCCAGCAATCTAACCGCCTCCGATCTTGTTGAATGCGCTGCTGATATTTTGCAGTCAGAAAACACCCTACAGGCTCTTTCTGATCAGAGAATCAGAATGGAGCACATCACCCAGGTCCGGGAAATCTATTTCCTGAATGACCGTGAACGCCATCAGCAAAACCCATCGTTCGATTTCACCCTGACCTACAGGGTTAACCGTTCCTCCGTGGTTCCGTCTGTTGTTCGGGCAGTCGAAACACTACGAAATATTTAGAGGTGTCAGCAGTATGACTATTCCTTTAACCCGATACGTAGACATCACCAGCGGGATCGGTGCAGGGGCTGAGGTAGCCAGAAGGGATTTAATTTGCAGGCTGTTTACCAGCAATACCGATTTGCCCGCCAGCACCTTCATGGAATTTCAGGATCTGGATTCAGTAGCGGCCATATTCACCACGAATTCCAACGAGTACAGACGGGCACAGTTTTATTTTGGTTTTGTCTCAAAGAATACGACACGACCCAAGTTGATCAGCTTTGCCCGTTGGGCTAAAACCGATGTAGCGGCCCATGTCTACAGTGGACCTATTACCGCCACCAGCCTGACCGCTATACAGGCAGTCACTGCCGGAACATTCAGCCTGACGTTTGGTGCAGGCGCTACCGCCACCCAGACCATCAGTGCACTGGATTTTTCCAGCGCCGCCAGCCTGGCCGCTGTTGCCACTGCCCTGCAAACCCGAATCAGAGCCGCTACCGCTGGGGGTTCCGCCTTTACCGGTGCCACCGCCACCTATAACGTCTCAAGAAACCGATTCGAAATAACATCAGGCCAGACAGGGGCCGCTGCTGTCGCTACTGCTGACGGAACTGCCAACGCAGCCTCGGTGCTTAGATTACTGTCTACCACTAACGCACAGCTCAGCGCAGGCGCAGCCGCCACCAGTATCACTGACACGCTGGCCGCCAGTGCTGAAATGTCCAACAACTTCGGCTCATTTGTTTTTGTTGACTCACTGACCGAAGCCGAAGTCACTGAAGCGGCCACCTGGAACAACACAAACAACGTCTTGTTTCAGTTTCATGTTCCTGTTTTACCTGCTGATGCTGCTACCTATTCCACAAACCTGATCGGGCTGGCCGGTACCGGTATCTCTTTGATGAGTACCACCGCCGCCAACGAATACCCCGAAATGCTACCCACCGCCATACTGGCAGCAACGGACTACACCCGCCGGGCATCGGTTCAGAACTACATGTTCCAGACCGCCAACCTGACCCCCACCGTACAGAGCAACTCTGATGCCAATCTATACGACGGGCTACGCATTAACTATTACGGTGAAACCCAGACCGCTGGCCAGCTCAGACGGTTCTATCAAAGAGGTGTTCTGACCGGCAACCCGGCCATCAACCCCGTGGATATGAATGTATTTGCCAACGAGCAGTGGTTAAAAGACGACGCAGGCGCACGGATTATGTCGCTGTTGTTGTCACTGGCCAGAGTACCGGCCAACCAGAACGGCAGAGGTCAGATCCTGAACGTACTGCAAGGCACCATTGATCAAGCCCTGATGAATGGCTCAATCACCGTATTCAGACCACTGACCGCTATTCAGAGAATCTTTGTGGTGGAGCAATCCGGCAACGAAGAAGCCCCCTTCCAGGTGGAAAACTCAGGCTACTGGGTAGATGCACAAATACGGTCCACGACCACCAGCGATAACCGCGTGGAATTCGAAGCAAATTACACCCTGATTTATCTCAAGGATGACGTTATCCGCAAGGTCAACGGCACCCATACCCTGATTTAATGAGGATTGCAGTATGTCTTTTGATATTAGTGGTTTTGGGATTCAGGTCAGAATCATTGCCCTGCCTACGTTCCCTACCGGTTTTACCGTCACTCAGTTTGCCGATGACGCCGACCCGTTTGATATTGCCAGTCAAGTGATTGCAGAAACGGCCATGACCCTGAACGGCGACTTGGTGACGTGGAGCAGTGCCACGCCTATTCCGGTCACGCTTAACGTGATTGCCGGATCAGACGACGATAGAAACCTGTCCATTCTCTACAGCGCCAACCGTGTCGGCATTGGCAAGATCGTCAGCAGGGACATTATCACCATGATCGGCACTTACCCGGATGGCCGATCCATCACCCTGACTAATGGAAAACTGGTAGAAGGCATGGCAGGCAACAGCATTGCCAGTGCAGGCCGGTTCAAATCCAAGCCCTATATATTCCACTTTGAAAATAAAGTCGAGGTGTAACGATATGCCTCTGCTGAGACCGAAAGACATAACCTTGACTGACATAGACGGCAATGAACACCAATACCAGATCGGGAAAATCCCCCTTCTGGCTGGTGGCCGTGAAGTGGCTGCACAGTACGTGCTACCCACCAGGGTGGAGCCTGAGAAATACGAGGCCAACCAGAAGCTGGCGGAAATCATGTATAAACATACAGCCGCCATTCTGGAAGACGGAAGTCAGATCATTCTGGAAACCAAAGAGCTGGTTTCCAACCACATCCCTGATCCTGTTATTGCCACTGATTTGGAAAAGGAGGTATACGAGTACAACACGGGTTTTTCCGTGACTGGCAGAGTACAAGGCTTCCAGCAAGCCTTGCTGGAACTGTTGCCACAGTTGAATGCCGAAACATTGATGCGATTGCGGGATTCCTCATCGCCAACAACGCCGCCAGCCTCCACGAACTCAGAACCCTCTATTCAGTAGAGGATGCCATGTTGATGCACGAAGCCATCATGATTCCAAGAATCAATCAGTGGTATCAGCAGGATAAAGAGCGACAGAAGGCAGGGCGGACATAATGGCGACGATTGACGTATTAAAACTGGTCTTTGACTCTGATGCCTCGGGAATGAAACGGGGCACACAAGAAGCTAAAAAGGGCGCTGACGACCTAAAGAAATCCGTACTGGAAACCGATAAAGCCGCTCAGGATATGGGCGACAGTTTTCTTTCAATGGTCAGCGATGCGAAAGGCTCTATAGCCAGCCTCGTGGGTTTCTCCACCGTCACTGCTGGCATACTCAATGAAGCCGCGAGAGTGGATCAGCTTGGCAAGTTCGCTGATACCATCGGCCAGAACATTGAAGAGATAGACGCATGGGGGCAAGTCGTCGCAAGAAATGGCGGCACGGCTGAAGGCTTCCAAGGCACATTAAAAGGTCTTACCGACAGCCTGACAGAATTGCAGTTAACCGGAGCAGGGCCAGCCGCCGACGTACTCGCCCGATTTGGTATCAGTGCCAGAGATGCGGGGGGCGGTTTAAAGTCCGCCTTCGACCTTCTACCCGAAATCGCCGACAGCTTTGAAGGGCTGAGCAAAGCCGAGTCTTTAAAGTTTGGTCAGCAACTGGGATTAGATCAGGGAACCATTCTGACCCTGCAGCAAGGCCGGTTTGAAGTCGATCAGATGGTACGCCGACAGAAAGAACTGGGCGTGGCCACTGAAGAAGATGCCAAGATCGCCCGTGAATTCAATACCGCCTGGCAGGATACCAGTCAGGTATTCAGCAGCGTATTTAGGGAGATAGGCGTCAGTGTATTACCTGTATTGTCTGACATGCTGGTGGGGGTTCAGAGTTTTGTTCAGTTCATGCAGGACAATGAAGGTCTGGTGGAAGGCATTTTTTCCGGTATGGCCGTTGTATTAACCGCCAAACTAGCCCCCGCGCTTCTATCCACGGTGTTCAGTCCGGCAGGCGCAGCCATTGCCTTAATCGCGTTGTTTGCTCTCCTATACGATGACGTTAAAGCCTTCCTGTCGGGTAACGATTCACTGATAGGACAGATATCCGAGAAATACCCCATCGTGGGCGATATCGTCAAATCACTGGCCGGTTTTGTTTCTGACCTGTTTGATAACTTTGGCAAACTGTTTGATGCCATAGCCAGTGGCAACCTGGGCAAGTTTGTTGATGATGAACTGATTAAGTTCAAGAAGGAGTTGAACGATCTGTTAGGTGTTGATCTGTCTGAGTTTATAGATACGGCAATAGACGACCTTAAGAAACTACCTGACTACATCAAAAACACCCTGATTGCTGAGCTGGAAGCTTTGAAAGCCACATTGAAATCAGTGGTCTCTGATCTCAACCCCTTTGCTGACGATGAAAAACCAATACAGATTCAGAGTATGGGCGGTGGTCACTCTCAGGGCGACTTACCGCCAATACCACCCGAAAGAGATGATCGCTCAGATTTACCCAGATTCTTTCAACCACAATCTACGTTGGAAAATGAGCAACAAGAAAAAATACCCCCTGAAAGAGATGATCGCTCAGATTTACCCAGATTCTTTCAACCACAATCTACGTTGGAAAATGAGAAACAAGAAAAAATAGCTGCATCCATGAATCAGGCCGCTAATAACCCCCTGACCAGTGCCGCACCCAATAACCTAACCACCAGCAACAGAACGGTAAACAACCACTACACCAACAACGTGGGAGGCATGACCGTCAATTCTCCCAATGCCAACCCCAAAGAGGTGGCCAAAGAAGTCAGCAACGAAATGAACAACCAATACAGAAACACTAACAGCCAGTATGATGACGGGGTAGCTATCTAATGGCCTTTCCGGACATAGACCGCGCTCTATTCAGCGCCGATCTGGTACAGATCAGACGACGGACAGCCCCGAACGTATTTGTATCCGCTTTTCCTGCAGCCAGACCGATACAGGCCACCGTGTCAGAAACCGGCAGGCTAATGAGCCACCCGCTGGAAGACGGTTCTGTGATTACTGACCACCGGATTATATTTCCTACCGTCATAACCCTGTCTATTATCATCGACCCCAGACTGGTCACGTTCAGACCGCTGGCCGGTGAGTTTGGTGTATCAACATACAGAAGCACTTACAACGAAATCAGAGAGGATTTCAGGAACAGCACTCAGTTCGAGATTCAGACCAAATCCCGAACCTATGAAAATATGTATCTACAGAACATCCCGCACGAAGAAACGCCTAATCAGTTCGATACCATCACCATGATTCTGGAATTCTCTGAAGCCAAGTTCAGTACCGTGGTGATTCAGGCCCTGTCCATGGATCAGGTCGCCGATCCAGCCGACAGCTCTACCCTGGAAAAAGGCGCTCAGACATCGCAAAACGAAGGCAACAGGGGCGGTTCTACTTTAAGTCGTTTTTTCGGTTCTCTGTTTGGGTAGTAATATGAGCCAGTTAATCAGCCTCAGCACCACAGCCAATCAGCGTATCACTGCCGCTCTGGATGGCGATAACTACGACATAACCATCAAAGAAACGAATGGGGTGATGTCGTTCACCATGATCAGAAACGAGGTCATTCTATACACTAATTTACGCATAGTGGCTGGCGTGCCGTTCATTCCCTACCGATATCAGGAGCGGGGAAACTTTCTGATAGAAACCCCGAATAACTGCATACCCTATTACGACCAGTTCGGCATCACAGCTTTTTTGTTGTACTTCTCCCCCTCTGAAGTGGTGGCCGCCCGTGGAGCCTGAATTAGATCCCCGACTGATCAGGGTTAGTTTTGAAATAGATGGTTTTCGTAGATCCTACGGCGGAAACCCTGACGAAACCGGCAATGATGAGCTGGCTTTATCTATCCAGGGCACCAAGTTTTCTAACCCCATTCAGGGTGAATGCACGGTACAGATCACCAACCTGACCCGCGAAATCAGGGACTTCCTGCTAACCGAAGGGAGCCCCTACATGAATCAAAACCGCAATGAGAGAGAAATCAGGGTGGAGGTGGGCAGGGTATCAACAGGGCTTAGCCTGTTATACGTGGGGGGTATCTTCAGAACCTCAGTCACCCAGCCACCAGACCAGACCATTACAGTTCAATGCAAAACCAAACAATTCGAGAAAACCCGGATAGTCACCAATTCGTTTTCAGGCAATATCCAGTTACGACGGATTGCCGAAAAAGTGGCCGCCGATCTGGATGCCGAACTGATATTCAGAGCTACTGACAGAATGATAGCCAACTATTCATTTTCAGGATCTGCCACCAAACAGGTGGAGAAACTGGATCAGTTTATCGGTGTATCTGCTTTTATTGATGATGAATCGCTGCTGGTCATGGATGAGCCAAGACAGGCCGCAGCACAGGCAAGACTGCTGACGCCCATGACCGGGCTGGTGGGAATTCCTGTACCGACTGAACAGGGCGTTAAAGTCACCATGATGTACGACCAGCAGACCATCAATGGCGGCCTTATAGATTTGCGTTCCGTCCGATACGACACCTACAACGGTTTATATCAGATTTATAAGCTGGGCTATCATGTGACCAACAGAGACACGCCCTTTTATCTCATTGCTGAATGCCGGAGGTTTACCCCCTGATGACTGATGACTCTGTAGAATCAACCCCGATAATCGGACACAGAGACCTGACCGAACCAGAGATAGAGCTGATTAATGTGATAAAAAATCACGGCAATCAGATGGCCTCTCTGGTCTCCAGAATATCGGACCTGATGCAGGATGAAGAAAACGAATTTTTCATAGATGAACGGTCAATGAATATCGGTATCACCCACCTGCAAAATGGTTTCATGTGGTTGACCCGTTCTGTTGCCAAGCCCGAACATTTTTAATTATGCCAGTCGAATCCCGCAACCCTGCAAACGACGACAGTCTTTTAGGTACGTTTAACGTCGTGCTGAGAAAGTTTCTTCAGGTCACTGATGATATGTTGCCTGCACGGGTAATCAGCTATGACAGGGCATTAAACCGGGCTACAGTGCAGCCGCTGATTCAGTTGATTGATACGGACGGGATACGACACAACAGAGCACAGAATACGAATTTACCGGTTTTGCTGCTGGGCGGGGGTGGGTTTTTGGTCTCTTTTCACCTGCCCCCTGACTCATTAGGCTGGATCAAGGCTAACGACCGTGATACCAGCCTTTTTTTACAACAAGCCACCAGCGCAACCGCCCCACCCAACACAACCAGAATGCACAGTTTTGAGGATGCCATCTTCATTCCTGACGTGATTCTGACCAACTACACGATTGATGCTGAAGACAACCAGGCCATGGTCATACAGAACGAAGCGGGCACGGTGAGACTGTCGCTGAATGAATCAAGAATAAAACTCACTGCCCCCGCCGTGGAGATCAACGGCAATACAGAAATAACCGGCACGCTGATGAACAACGGAGTGAATGTAGGCAGCACTCATGTTCACGACTACATAGACGGCAATCCTTCACCACCGATCACCAGAACGTCACAGGTTCCTAAATGAATCCAGAATATAGAAAAGAATTAGAAAAAAACGTTGATCAATCACTTGATGATTTCAGTATCTACATTGGAGCGTCTTCACAATACCTTTGTAGCAATCTAAATCGAGCACCAACTCAAAGCGAAATTAATGATCTGGCCACCAGTATTATGTTGTTTGAAAAACTTGATATTATCGCTGACAGGCTAAGCAATATTGATACTGGTCTGGAAATGATAAGAAGGGAAATGTAGTTATGACAGCCACCTGGCAGGTAAACGACAATAACGATATTTTCGCTAGAGCTGGTGGCGTACTGGCCACCGCTATTGATATCAATGCCGTACAGGATTTTGCAGAGCAAGCCATCAAAGCTCAGCTTGGTGAAATGATTTACGCCACTGACCGGGGCACCAATATCGAACAAGAGCTGTTTGACGGAAATCCCAATGTGTCCGCCTTTGAAGCATCGGCCAGAGCAGCCCTGACACGCATACCCGATATTACGGAAGTGGTTGATTTTTCTACCGATTTTATCAATAACGAACTTGAATACAGAGCTACCCTTAGTACAGTTTTTGGAACTGTGCGGGTAGTTAGCGGTGGCAGTGTATGACTATTTAGTATCCACGGGCGTCATCGTCCCTGATACAGCAACGACCAGAACAGCCGTTGAAAACGAGTTTAAACAAATCTTCGGTCAGGACTTCATCACTGACCCTGAAACCCCGCAAGGGCAATGGATCGACGCAGAGACCACCAGCCGCCAATCCGTCGCCCGAAACAATGCCGCTGTCGCCAATCAAATCAATCCCAATCTTTCTGGTGGCCCTTTCCTTGATGCTATCTGGGCGCTCACTTTCGGAGGTCGGAACACCGGCAGACGTTCCACGGTTTCCGCGACCGTAGCGGGGGTGTCCGGCACCATCATTCCTGCAGGCAGTCGGGCACGTACAACAAACGGGGATGAATTCAGAGCGGTTAATCCTATCACCATTCCGGTGGGCGGATCGCTGGCCGGTGCGTTTGAATCCGTAGCCATTGGCGCTATTGAGGCAGGCGTAAACACCTTGACGGTGATAGTTGATCCTGTTCTGGGATGGGAAACCATCACCAACGGCGCAGCCGCTGCACTGGGCCAGTCGGTTCAATCCGATCAGCAGGGCAGGCTGGAAAGAAACAATGAACTGGCCCTGGTCGGTCGCTCGGTACCGGTAGCCGTTATCAGCAATGTATCAGCCGTCACCGGCGTTAGAAGCTTGTCCTTTCTGGAAAACATCACCGGCAGCGCCATCACCATACAGGGCATCAATCTTGTAGCAAATAGCATCTGGGTCGCAGTTCATGGTGGTTCTGATGCTGACATAGCCATGGCGCTGCTTATGTCCAAGACAGCCGGAGCCGCCTGGAATGGTAGCCAGTCAGTCGCGGTCACTGAACCCAGAAGCGGCCAGAGTTACACCGTGCGGTTCGACAGAGCCACTACGGTAGAGATATTGGTCAGAATCACGATTAATCGTCTTGATACCGTAGAAAACCCTATCCCCACCATCAGAAACATTATCACCGCTTACGCCAACGGAGAGCAGGCCGGAGAGACGGGGTTTGTGATCGGTCAGGACGTATCCCCCTATGAGCTATCCGGTGCCGTCAACCGCACTATTCCACAGCTCTTTGTCAGTAACTGTGAAGTCGCCGTTAAACAAATGAACCCCACATTCAGCCAGAACACCCTGGCCATCAATATCAATCAGAGGGCGGTTATAGCCGTGCCTGATACTGATATCACCGTGGTTATTTCGTCATGAGCCAGACTATTCAGCAGCTTGATTACTCGGTCAATGTCTTACGGCCTTTGCTCTGGCAGTACAACCAGGCGGGCAACTTACGGGGATTGCTGGAACTGAAACAGGTTTTCTACGACCGGGAACAGCGGGACTTCTGGCAGAACTGGTATAGAGATGTATTTGACCTGAGAACCGCCAACGACTTTGGCTTAACAGTCTGGTCCATCATTCTTAATTTTCCGGTCAACATTGAGACTACCCGAAGCCCGAATGATTACATGGCCATCGGCTTCAATACCGAAGTCGGTATCAGCCCCACTAATAACTCCATATCAAACTTTTCCAACGGCAACTTTGCCACGCCAGCGGATTCCCCCCTGGAAGGTCTGAGCACAGAACACCGCCGTTTAGTGCTGAGAATCAGGGCATTCAATCTGATGAATGACGCCACGGTGCCCAGCATTAACCGCATGTTATCCGTTCTGTTTCCCAACCAGGGCGCGTACCTGGAAGACGGCAACGACATGACCCTGACCTACCATTTCACCACCATTGATGCCCGATTACGATTTCTTTTCACTGAAGTGGATATTTTGCCACGGCCCAGCGCCACCCGTTATACAGTAGAGGTGCCCTAAATGGCTCGCTATTTTCGCCTACCTTTTGCAGTGAATGGCGATAAGGATATTCTGCCAGACACTACCGTTAACACTGCCGTGAGTTACGACACCGGTTATACGGCGGACTATCAAAGAGATCCTGTCACCGATCCTCTGGCCAGAAACCCAGAGAGAAACTTTTTCAATCAGATCCTGTTCGACGTCACCGACACGTTACGACTGTATTATGAAAATGGGGTGCCGCCTTTTATAGCCCCCTCAGACAATAATAATCAGCCCTTCTTATACAACCAGGGCGCCAGAGTATTATTTAACGCCAGAGTGTATGAGAGCAGGGTGGGCAACAACGGCACAGAGCCCAGCAATGCAACCAACTGGCAACCGGTTGACATAGCCGGAAATGATGCCCGTTATCTGCTGGAATCCAATAACCTCAGTGACCTGACAGACCCGGCGGCGGCCAGAGCTAACCTGTCAATTTCTTCTACACCGGACAATGATGCCCGTTATCTGCAGGAATCCAACAATCTAAGTGATTTAGATAACGCAGCCACGGCCCGAACCAATCTACAACTGGGCACAGCGGCACAGTCTAACGTAGGCACCGGCCCCAATGATCTGATTACTACCAGCGAGGCGGATAGCCGCTTTGATGGCCGATACCTGAATGAATCCGCTAATCTGTCTGACCTGCCCAGCACAGCCACGGCCCGAACCAATCTGGATGTTTACGCACGGGCTGAGACTTACACCCGCGCAGAGTCAGACGCTCAGTATCTGAACGAAGCCAGCAACCTGTCTGACCTGCCCAGCGCCACGACAGCCAGAACCAATTTAGGTTTAGGCACCGCCGCCACGGTCAACACCGGCACCGGAGCCAGCCAGCTACCGACCACCAGCCAGGCGGATGCAAGATACCTGCTGGAATCCAACAACCTATCAGATCTGACCAACGCAGCCACAGCCCGAACTAACCTCGAACTGGGCACAGCGGCACAGGCGCAGGTGAACCAGTTCATTTACCCGAACAGCGGTCTGGTAGGCAGTATTGAAAAATCCGATCTGTTCACGACTCCCGCCACGGTCGCCAATCAATTCACGATCCGAGCCAGAACGTACAACATTAACGGTCAATTCGTTCCCATCATTCAAACCGGTATCACCCTCGCTGCTGCTGAATTAACCGCCGTCAGAGCCGTAGCGTTCGATGATTTATTTGTTGAGAGTGACGGCACTTACCGACACGTCCGGTCGATCAATGCACGACGCACGACCACAGGTTTCAATGCCGATCAGATAGCCACTGATGCCGGTTATACGAGAGTTAGTCAGGGGTTATACAGTCGCTCTGGTAATCATGCGCTGTTGCTGGGTCGTATTACGAGGAGGAATCAGGGTGCGTATGAGTCACAACTGAATCCTAGTGGCAATGCTGGCATTAGAAATAACGCTAATACTGAGACCGAAAACTGGTATCAAAACCCTACGGCAATACGATCACAATCCGACGCTTTTGATAGATCAGGCGGCGCTAATAATCCGGACATTTCAACAGGTGCAATAGGTCAGACATCCGGCAGACCCGACGACCTATTCTACGACGGCATAACCACCAACGACATCACCCCCCTGTATTTCTCAGCCAGAGCCGTCACCGACCGTAAGGCGCTGTTGTTTGATAATTTCAACAGAGCTGTTGCTGGTGAGACGTTTTCGGGGGCGGAGGGGACATCTCAAGAGCGTTTGCTAGTAGACCAAGCGAACTACACAAATAGTTTTGAACCCTCTTCGGCAACAATAACCGTTAATAACGACAGCGTTGTTTTCAATAACACGCCCATATTAACTAACATTGATCTATTGAATATTAATTACCCAAAGGGTTCTAGGGTTAAGTACTCATTTACTCTATCCGCTATAACATCGGGTACTGTCGCTCTAATAGGGGGACAATCGGGAGCCTCATTTGTATTTCCTACTGGCAATTTGAGTTCTACGGGTATCTATACTGGGGAATTCTTAATACCCGATGACACCTTAGTTAGTCTTTATTTTGAATCCAGAACTGAGGGAACTTCGGCAACTATAGAAAATCTATTTATATCTGTTTCTGAACCGCAACCTTCAGCCTCCCCCCAATTCCTATACGTGGACATCATCGGCGCACTGACCGCCATGCCGCAAGAGTGGTTAGACAACGGCATACCCGGCAACTGGTTAGCAGTGGATGAAGACGGAGGTTCACTGATACCGGACGGGACAGCCAAGGAATATAAAGCCAGTCGTAAGGTGCTGGATGCCTATCTTGTGTTACAGACAGACGACAGAGGGGTTACATGGTCAGACGTTACCAGCACTTATGAAACTGCGTTAGAAGGTACAGGTAATACGCTCGGCAGTCAGACGTTTGCAGCAACACGTTCGTTGATGGTGTTCTACCGAACCGCCGCTAATCCGTTTGAGTTGACAGACAATTTACCTATTATTGAATACTCAGTTGATATACCCAAACTAAGATCTCAGTTTCTTAGTGATGGTTGTTTATTAGCTTCTCATTTATTTAATAAAATTCCCGTTGAGTCAGGTCAGGCTTTTGCTCCAAGGCGTTTATTAAATTCGGTGACTTTTAGTTCAACCGGTTACCGATTTTCCGAGGTGTTAACCGGAGCTAGAAAAATAGAACATCCTGAATTTGACGGAGACGTAACAACAAATCCGTCGGTTAAAGTTTTGGGTTATTTATCTAATTCTTATTTTGTGACGGTTTACAAGGAGCTTCATTACAACGGCACGTCATTCGGCGACGATAACCGATTCAACATCGTAGACAATCAATCAACCGTCACCGACACCAACGGCGAAACAGTGATAGTCGGGCAGAAACGAGTCGCGTTGCCGTACCATTTCGATGGAGACCTGTACTGATGGCCAGATACTTCAGACTCCCCTTTGCGGATTCAGGCGACAAAGACCCGCTACCCGATGAGACCGCTAACAGTCTTGTCAGCTATGCCACCGGCTACAGTCAGGACTACCAGCGCAACCCAGCCAGTGACCCTCTGGCCAGACGCATGGAGAGAAACTTTTTCAATCAGCTTTTGTTCGACGTCACCGACACGCTGAAGAATCTGTACGAAACCGGCACCGTGCCGTTTATCACCAGCGCCATGAACAACGGTTCACCGTTCAGCTATCCATTGGGCGCACGAGTGATACTGTCCAACCGGATCTATGAGAACACCACCGCCAATAACACCACCACGCCCCCAGCGGCAGGGTGGGTGCTGGTGGATGTGGTTGGCATGGATGCCCGTTATCTGCTGGAATCCAATAACCTTTCAGATCTGACCAATGACGACACCGCTAGAAACAATTTATCGGTTTATTCACGGGCTGAGACTTTTACCCGTACTGAACAGGATGCCCGTTATCTTCTGGAATCCAACAATCTTTCAGATCTTACCAGCGCAGCCGCCGCCAGAACAAATATTGGTGTTTCGTCTACCACAGAAGGGGATGCCCGTTATCTGCTGGAATCCAACAATCTTTCAGACCTGACCAATGCAGCCACCGCCAGAACTAACCTACAGCTCAATGCTAATTATGTTCAGGGGGCTGAGAGCTTAAACGGAAGGATTACTACGAATATAGACTCATTTGATTTGTCGGGTGAGTATTTGGTTCAAAGTGGTTCAGTTGGAGGTAGACCTACAGGCGCACCTGACACAATAGCGTTTTTAAGAGTTCAAAGACAAAGCGGAGTCGGAAGCTTAATTCAGACTTACACCTCAATACAAAACGTAACGTGGATGAGGCATGGAAGGAACTCTGTTTGGGAAGATTGGCGACAAATCACACTGGCGGGTGATTTCGGCATAGGCGCAAACAGAACCGGTAGAGTGGTATCAAATTTAGATTCCGTTAATAATATTGGTGATTATTGGGTAACAAGTGTAACCACTGGGACTAGACCCACGGGCGCTAGTGGTCTCTTTGGTTTTTTATCAGTGTGGCGCGCGTCTGAAACTGACGCATTTACACAGATATGGTCTACTTCTTTAAGCCCACCCACAACTCCCCAAATATTCGTCCGAACTGGATTTAATGGGGCGTGGAGTCCGTGGGAACGCCTAGCCACGTCAACCGAGACGATTAATAACATCGGTTACCAAACTGTCCTTTTAACACTAAGCCCTAATTCACCTATAACTATTCCGCAGGGTGCGGTTGGTTGCATAATGAGTTTAACGTATGTTTCAGGAGCTACGGCTGTATCCGTTACACAGGACGATATTATTTTGTATCAACATAATAGTTCTGGAGGCTCGAGTAATTTTTCTCTGAACATACAGCCAACAGTACTTTTTACCCCGCTTGCCGATAGAACTCTCTTTTATTCCGGTGGTTCTTTTGGTCAGGTTGTCAGGTGGTTTTACGCACGGTAATTATTATGCCTACTCTAATCATTGCAGCAGACAGCACAACTCGGATCGCTGGCACGTCGCCAGAGGATTTAACGACGGACGAAAAAACAATCCGGTTAACTCAACCCGAATTCGATGCACTACCATCAACAGTGCTGAGTTATCCGCATAACTGGAACAACATAGGCCGAGTGGCTGAAATAGTGTTCGACCTTGCGACGTATCGAACACAAGCAATAGAAGCCTTTACCGTGGCAGTGAATGCGCTCAGAGATGCCCGTTTTGCATCAACCGCACTCACGACCAGCTACACATACGACACTGATCAGGCGAGCTTGCTGCTACTCATAGCCGGAGCGGTCAGCGATCAGGGCACAATGTTAACCACTTATACAGGCGAGACACCAACAGACCGAACTCATACAGCTATGCAAGTTCAGGCTGTGTTACGGTCGTTTTTCGATTCAAGAGCAGCGATTGCTACCCGATTCAGAACAGCGTCAGCAGCAGTAAACGCAGCCACAACACAGCAGGCCATAGATGCGGTTACTCTGTAGGTTCTAATTGCTTCTCTACGGGCTGGACTTCCACCAGCCCCAACAGCCCTTCAGTCAGCCTTTCGTCCGCTTCACAATCCTGTTTCTTGGAAAACTTCATTTCAATTTCAAACGTTTTGTTTGATGGCCCCGCCGGTTTAACAAAATATTTCACTTCGCTGTCATGGTCAGACAGTTCACACTCAATGTCTGATGCCTCAATATCCACCAGCTTGGCTGAGCAGCGCACAATGGCACTGTCCAGCCCGATATTGTTGACCCGTGAAAGCACGTACTTAGGCACGCTCAGAACCTGCCCTTTACCCACCTGGAACGTCATCAGGTTGGGCTGATAAATACCTTCAGCATCCTTTTCAAAATGCTTGGTAATATTTTCCATCCGGGATTTAGCCAGAGCCTGCTGGCCCTTGGTCAACGCCCGGACGATGCCGCCGACAAACGTGGCTAAATCAATGCCGCCTTTCTTGCCAAACATCAGGCAGACTCAGGATTAGCAGGAATAGCAGGTTTAGCAGCAGGCGGTAAAGAGGGCACATCAGGGGCGGGTTTATCCATGGCATTGTTTCTGAATCGCTCCATGATTAGATTGAATCCTTCAGGCAGTGGGCACTGCCCCACGTTTAATTCAATATGCTGTTTCGCCCGTGTATCCGTCTTTCGTGTATTTTCTTTTGAGTAACTGGCCTTGGCTTTCAGCGATACCGAGAACGGCCCCCAGCCCACTTGCCCTTCCAGTTCTCCACCGGCTTCAATGTTTTCTTTGAATTCAGCAGAGCTGGAAATCTCAACATCCAGAGAAATTTTACCGTCAATGATCTGCATGTTAGGCACAGGGATGACCGTAATCAGGGGCATAGTGATAGTTTCTATCTCTTCACTGCCGTCTGATCGTTTGACCGAGTGCTGAAAGTCCACGCTGGTAGCGTGCTTGACCCCGTCCTTTTCTGAGAATCCGACCGACATGATAAAGCGAGCCATCGCATTAGAGGCTTTTTCCTGTGCCTCAATCATTGCGCTCAGTGGGCTACCAATGACTTCAGAGTAGGGAATGGCAGTAAACACCTCCCCGATAAATTTGGGATCTATGTCAGACACAATAAACACCGTACGGTTTGTTGTTAGACAGAGAATAGACAGCTATAAAAGAAGCACTTGAAAAAAATGCCTATGCCCCGCCTGAGAGTGCGGGGCTTTTTTTTACTACACTGTTGTTGATCGTGATGAGCCACGGAAGGCGCTAAAACCGGTCTATCTCCATCTCCCTGGCTAAGAGTATGTCTTCAATGTTTCTTCTGGTTTCAGTCTTCTGACGGTCTTCTTCACTCACTGTGATTATTGTAACGCGATTGTTTTTTTTAATGCTGTAGGGCTTAGGTTTGGCCGCTTTTTTCTTCGCTGGCTTAGCCGATCCATCGGACTTGCCTGCATGATACTGCTCCCGTTTCTTACGTCGAATATCTTCAGCGTGCCGGACATGATAGGCCCGATTCTCTTTCTGCTTGGCAGTCAGTTCAGTCATGGTTTCATCCTCACTGTAGAGAAAAGGGGGCGCTTAATGCGCCATCCTCTGAGCTTCTTTCTGCACCCTGGCCATGGCCCCGTCAAACCGGTCCTGTGTTAATTCGCCCAGTGTTCGGATATTCCCTGCAATAGTACAGAACTGAATTTCATCCAACTGAGCCATTTGTAAAGCCCCCTGAAGCCGCTTAAATTGCTGAGGTGTGATAACAGGCTGGCGTGGTGCTTCGAAGCTGTCAGGCGTTTCTATGGCTCTCTGATTCACGACCACCTGACCCGATTGCTTATTACCGTATCGTCCATTGCGTTTTGATTCATAGTAATCATGAGCTCCAACCATCATACGTTGCTGCTCTGCCAGCTCTTCTTCTTTACGGGCCTTCACATCGTCAGCCACACCCTTGAAATACTGCTGCTTGGCATTCTGGGGTTGTTGCTGTTGTTGTTGTTGCTGTTGTTGTTGCTGTTGTTTTTCCCGCTTACGATACGCATTTTCGGGCGTCTCAGTCACATGCCCGTTTTGCTGCTGTTGTTGCACCTGCTGATTGCGGCGGTTCGCCAGATATTCTTCACGGTTATAGTCAGCGGCCTGGATCTGATTTTGATTTTGATTCTGTTGTTGTGTCTGGTTCTGGACAATTTCATGGGTCTGAAAATCGGCGTCATTGTCCTGCGATTCAGTAGGGATACAGAACACCTGAAAGCAGGCGGTTTTATAGGCGGCGCTCATCGCTTTGTTAGTCGCTTTATCGCCACTGTCCATGGATTCGCCGTAAACCTCTATCGATTTGCAGGAACCATCTTCAGAGCTGATGAAATCAAGTTTCACTTTCAATGTAACGTGATTCATTCTGCCGCCTCGCTGGGTGGCAACTTCCACCACTTGACGATCCAACACAGTTGGCATGATGCACACGCCAAATTCTGCCAGCTTGGGACCCAGCGCATTGTAAATATCATCAATGCCACGGAAGTTGTAACGCTGCTGCTGATTCTGCTGGTTTTTCTGAATGCCGGTTTTAGCCAGTGCAGCCTGAACCTGATTGATAGCGGTGAAAACGCCGAAGCCGGTAGTGGTGGAAGTCATGATTAAAACCCTGAAATTGAAAAGTGTAGTACTGACAAAGCGGGCATAAAGCCCGCTTCTTAGAGTGTGTTACTGGCAATACATGGAGAGATCGTTACCCATGTATTCCTCAGAGCTGGCGACTTCTTCCGCCTTTTTCATCTCTGGCGGCAGCTCTTCGGTCTGGCCGGTGAACCAGAGCATGAAAGAATTATCTTCATTGTAATCAGCAGAATTAGAGGCGGACTGAGAAACGCATACAATCTTGATCATTTCAGCAGCTCCAGCAGTGCTTCAAGCTCAGAGCGAAGCGCGGCAATTTCCACTTTGCGAGCATCAACAGCAGGGGCGCTAATCAGACCAGTGCAGGCGGTTAAACCAGACACTTTGGTGGCGTTCATCTGCAGCAGGAAACCAGCATCACGGAAACTTTGCAGGTCTGAAATAGTGGTGGATGGGGTGATTGTCAGTTCCATTTAGGAATACTTCCATATTGAGCCTGATCCGGTTTTGTGCCAGTATCGGGCTGTATGTGGTTGCCTTCCTCTCCTCGCCCTTCGACAAGTTCGGGGAGGAAGGCGGTTCTACAAGCTGAAGCAGTAATCCCCGCCTCAACTTGTGGGAACAATAATATATTTATGTTCCCACAAAGTAAACCTTTTTTTGTTCCTACATTTTCTCTATACTAATCACCATAGATATGGATATAGGTGAGCTATGACTACTCAGAAGAAAGCAAAGTTGGGCAGAAAACCAAGCCCGGAAAAGAACCTTGATGTAAGCATTAAAGTCAGATTGAAATCTGATGAACGTGAACAGTGGAAGGAAATGGCAGAGAATGGGGGATATAAGAATTTATCCGAGTGGATCAGGTCACTGGTAGCCGCAGCCTGACCACCAGCCAGACACAAAAAAACCCCCGTCGGGACTGTAACCGGCGGGGTTTTTTTCACTTAACTTCGCATGAATTTACACAATCGCAATCAGTACACCTACCAGAGAACCATAGAGAACCATACCAAATGCCTGAGAATTATAGACCAGGCAAAAAAAAGCAGCCCGTAGGCCGCCTTGTATTTAGTCCATATCCAAATCCAAATCATCCAGTGTTTTTTTCTTCACTCGCCTGGGTTCTTCCTGTTCAACCTCATCAGGCTTTACGGGATCACCGACCGGCTTTTTACGACTGGTGCCTGATATCAGTTCCAGCTTGGAAATCAGCACAGCGGCCTTCTGTTGTTCGGTCATTCCATCCAGTTCGCCATTGGCTTCCATGGATAACATCGAATCCACCACACCGCCGCCCAGCTCCTGCACCATAAATCCGAAGATGGAAAAGGAGCGAAGCAGGTCGATGACCTTCTGTCGTCTTTTCCTGTCCACGTCTTCCAGGTAATCAAACATACGCTCAGTGACGTCACCGGCAGAGGCTTTGATAATAAGACGTTTGTCGATAGTCTTAAGACTCATTCAATCACCCCCTTACCGATCAGGAACTTAAGGATGCCAAAGCAAACTGAGAATTCATTGCCTTTTAATGTTTTGCCGCCGTATTGTTTCCCCAGTGATTCCGCCATAATTTCAGAACCGCCGCCAGCGTACAGAGTGGCATTTAAACTACCGGAGTCTGATACCATTCTCAGCATTGCAGGAAAGATTTGATTTTCGACCGGCTTTTTAGCTTTGATAATTTCCTCTGAAATATCTTCACCATTAAACGACTTGTTTCTTATAGCGGTATCCAGATCCTTTTTTTCAATCACTTGCCGATCAAACTTTTTCTTCAGGATCTCTGACAGATTTTCCTGCACCTGGAACATTCCGCAACGAACGGAGGTGAAATCCTGAATCACCCCTTTGCCATTAATAACCACAATGTCGGTAGTGGTGCCGCCAATATCCACACTCATGATTTTATAATCAGAATAATTATCAAGTTTTGGTTCCCCTTGATTATCCAGCAGCTTATCAAACCAGGCCGGGATACTTTCAGCCATGACTTTCACATTAACAATATTGGCGAGCTGGTGGCCTGCCATATTTTTAATGTCGGTCCGCATCAGGTTTTCTTTTTTGCGATCAATCAGCGCTTTGTTTTTGATGCCGTCATCGTCGGTCTTGTAATAGTCCTCAACCGGAAGAGTGACATAGATGGTGACATCCTCACCACCAAACCCGCTTTGTCTTAACGCTTCATGGACCAGAACCAGATCAAGGTCAGAAGTCTGAAAATCCTGAATGTCGGTAGTCATAGCGCCATCAAGCTCACCATCCACCGTGTACTCCAAAAACCCATCCAGTTTGTACGCGCCAGAGTGGTAGCCCTCAGAATTGAACTTACACTTCTGAACCACTCGGGACGGGATGACCGCCTTGTTAATTTTGCCTTCAGACAACCAGGCGTTTTTAGTCTGATTACTGCCGTCATCAAGAACAACGTGTTTCATAATTGCAATCCTTATGCGTTTAACGTGTAGTGAAAGTGTAGAAGCTGCACTTTATATTATAAATAACGGCAAGACAAGACCACACAACAAGCGTGCTAAGTTCTCGCGCTTTCTGCAACTTTCTTGAAGCATTCATCAAATAACCATCAAGAAACCAGCCCAGACCCGCAGGGAAGTCCACAGAAGCCACACAGCTACCAGCAAATAAACCCCCTCTATATTGCTAGTCTTAGCGTGGTTTCTGCAAATAGGGCTTTTCCATGGCTACCAAGAAGGACTATCACAACTGGCTCACCGTCGTTCTGCCGCTGGTGTTTATGCTCATCGTCGCCATGATCGGTTTTTCAGTCACGGGCCTGAGAGACCGAATAACGGACAACGAGGATGATATACAGCGATGTATGAAAATCCGGGATTATCAGACGGACCAGAGCGCCATTAATAACCGCATCAATGTAATGGAGGGCCGTCTGTATGACCTCCAGCGCTGATGCAACAGAACTGCCTGCAGGGCTTTTGGACATGATCGAACAGGACGAGGGATACAGAGACACTGTCTACATGGACTCGGAGGGATATCAAACCATTGGGCTGGGGTTCTGCTTGGATAAAATGCCGATGCCGAGAGAAGTGGCGGATTTCTGGTGCAATCTGATTCTGACCCAGCGGCATAAACAGATATTGATTGCCACCCATTTCGGCACTGTATTCAAGAATCTGAACCCGGCGAGACAGTGCGCGATTCTCAACATGAGTTATCAGCTCGGCATCAGCGGATTGTTTAAATTCAAAAACATGTGGGATGCACTGGCAGTGAGCGATTACCAAAAAGCCAGCCTGGAGGCGATGGACAGCGTGTGGGCAACACAGACAAAAAACAGGGCGCGGAGAATAGCGGAGGTGCTTAGAACGGGCACCATGCGACCGTATCAATAAGATCGGGGCGGCAGCGAACTGGAAAGACCCGCCCCGATCTGCTGCTGGTGGTCAACATGAGGAGTCTCCAACCACCGGCAGCTAATAAACTGTAGCCTATCAGGCTACTTCTGATTGATTAACATCATCGTTCAACTGAACATCATCCCAGCTCCGATCAGTCAGACGTTCTTCAGTAGTCCGGCTGACCTTTTCCTTCTCTTTGTCTTTAGCTTTCTGTTTCAGGATACCAAATAAGTACTTCTTCACAGATACCGGAAACTCAAAGCCACCCATAATCTGACTGACGATATCTAGGGTAGAATCCCTGATTATCTCTTCTTCATAGAGATTAGCCATGGTCAGCATTTCAATATCAGTCAGCTCTGGGATATTAAGTTTCAGCATCAGCTTGATACCTTCCGGCATCTCCTTTGGAGTACCGACAGAAACAGGGCTTTCCTGATCTTCCTGCACGGCTTCAAACTGCTGGTTATGTTTAATCACAAACTTAATGGCTCCGATCTTCCGGCCTTTTCTGATCGGTTCGAAATCAAAGGTAAGATCGGTTTCTTCGGTTATTTCTTTCTGGCATTTTTCAAGAATGAACCGTCTTAAATCTCTGAATCTTTCATACTTACTTTCTTCTACACCCAGATAGCCCCGAAGGTCATCTATTGATATTTCCCTGAATGCCACCGTTTTTCCTTTATCCACGGCATTCATCGGAAGGAACTGACGCAATATTTCATACATACGGATAGAGTAAGACGACTGAAGGCTCATAACCTGCTTTAATCGGTAGCTGGTGAACTGACCTTTAAGCTGTAATAGATAAGGTTTCAATTTTGGAGAAACAGAAAATTCTACACAACCCATAGCCTTTGAATATTTAGCATGAGCAAACCAGTTAACCATAATAAATCCATCAGGATTATCAGGTTCTTTTATGGTTATAGGGCTGGTCATTAATCTTTTACAGGAGCTATGTATATCCCTGTAAATATTATTACTTTTAATGCCTGTTATTTTTACCAGCTCAGGAACACTAATCTGATAATCTTTGAAATCTTCATCTTCAGGATTTATCTGGGCTGTTACTGCCAGAATTATTTTCTGATCCTGCAAAAGAAGCTTAGTTTTTCTCTCAATCAAAGCAATTTGTATCAACTTATTGGCCTTGGTCACGTTCAATTTATCTACATCAGTGGTTATGGACGGCATCTTATAGAGCCTCAAAATAGTATAAAAACTACTCTAATACAATAAATGGGAAAAGTAAATACAGGTTTCCCCTTTAAGATATCAATCACTCCCCTTTAAGATATCAATCACTCCCCCTTAAAATATCAATCACTCCCCCTTAAAGTATCAAACCTTCCCCCCTAAACCGCTACACCTCCCGAATTCATTGACCTGTAGAGGAGGGTAAAACAAGTAAAACAAGTAAAACAAGTAAAACAAGACTAACCGGCCTCGCTGGCGCTTGGCCTGTCGGTCGGTCACTGGTGATTTTCTCGACTGATTACCCATCAAAAAGATCGGCAACCAGCTCTCAAGAAAAAGCACGGTTAATCAGCCATTCGGCTGTCATTCAACCTGAACAACCTACACACACTCACTAGCTCACCGCTGAGGGTTATAGTAAAATCGGCTTCCGGCAAATAAACGGCAGTGCCAGTTATGCGTGGTCTACGCTTACCCCCTTTAAATATGACAAAAGGTTAGGCATGAGCAGCAGCGCTTCAACAAGCTCAGGATCAGGCATAGGCGTATTGGGATTACTGGGCGTCGTATTCGTCACTCTAAAACTAACCGGATACATAGACTGGTCGTGGTGGTGGGTAACAGCGCCTTTCTGGGCAGGCTTTGCGCTGGTGGTAGTTGGCTTTATTATCTGGTTTATTATCTGGGCGTATAGAAATGATAAATAAAAAACATCATTACTTTTTTTTGATACTAATTACTCTGTTTATTCAGGGCTGCACTGATGCCGATATAGCCTCTCAAAACCTGTCAAAATCTTCAGACATGTTCGAGATCCGCAGGAGAATAGTATTTTATAACGGAATCACTGATACCTACCTGTTAACCGTGGAGGGGCTTTGTTCTATCAAGTCTGATACACAGGATAATCAGTTAGAAGTCACCTGTAAGACCGATCATGATGATTACAAGAAACATTTTTTAGGATTGTCTGATAACGTCACTTATTTTGCTGAGCAGATCGACGGAGCAAAAGTAAGCACCTATCACTATAAGGTTATTTTTAAACCAGCGTCCATTATTCCTGACGTTGATTTTAAGACCAGATAACAACCGAATAAACTGTTCTCAATGGCTAAGAACTGGAGGCGTGTTAATTATGACCCACCATCACGAACTCACCCCCGAACAGAAACAGAGCCGGATACTCAGACAACGTCTGTTCACTATGCTGTCAGAAAACTGGCCCACTCTGTTCAGTGAAATCAAACCCCTGGCTATCGGTATTTATGAAACGCTGCTTCAGGATCTGGAAGACCGACACCAGCCAACAGAATGGCTGAAACCAGCTATCACTCAGTGGTGCAAAAACAAGAAATACATTTCCAAAATATCAAAAGGCGGCCCACGTTATGACCTGAACGGGAAACAGGGAGAAATCAGCGAACATCAGCGCACCTGTTCAAAAAAATACCTCAGCTACAAAAAAAAGAAAAATGGGGTGAAAGAGCGACACGGAGAACAGAATGAGCATAAAAGATGATTTTGGACTAATTGAAAAATACAGTGAAATGCAAAAAGTCGGATCAGTCACAGTCACTATTTTACATGACCAGGCTCTTGAAATAGTTGTCGCTGATCTAATTGCAAAATACAAAGCGTGCAAAAAACGCAATGACGAATATGCGGATAGTTTCAAAAAGGTTCTTCAGTTCTATTTGGAGGACGATGAAATGGAAGAGATGGAAGCGATATAACCCCTGCTTGTGGTGCGCCGAAGGCGTCGCTACGAAGCTCTTGTTATGTGCTGTTAAACTCAAGACTAAAGGTGATGTATGAATATAAATGAACATGAACTGCTCAACATTATACGGAGCAATGAGTTGGCAAGAAAACATATTGCCATTCAAGCACAGATAGATTTAATTGATAAACTAGAGCTGGATCAGTTAGAGGAAAAGCGGGAAGAATTGGAGTCGGCACTTAAAACAGTATCCGGTTTGATGGATGCGCTACAGGATAGACAGAGGGTAGAACAGTTAATCCTAAGTCACGGAGCGAACGTGTTTAACTGGACTATTACTGAAGATACGACCACACATTTTATTATTGAAGCCGCTAAAGAATGTCAATTCAGTGATGCCGCAAAACAACTCTCAGGATACAGCATTAGTGACGCACCTCTTTACCCAGATGAAAGCATATAACACCTACTTATACGAACTCGGTTCGTATAAGTAACGCCTATCCTCTATATACAATCATACCCCAGGCTACGAAGACGCCAACAATGAGCTACGTCACAGGCCAGTTCATCAGACTGATACATCAGACAAAAAACCGCCGATATTCAATTTACGAATTCAGGACAGAGCGAACCACCAGCCGAGGCCGCCAGACGATAAAGGCGATCTATCAGGGCTGGGATTCCCCTGAAATCAATGAGAGCTGGTACACACTTAAAGGGGAGTGGAGCCAGAACCGCAGATTCGGCACAGAATTCTATATCAGCAAAATAGAGCTGACCCAGAGTTTCAGAGAACGAAACCACGCCCACATCAATCAGATCCTGGCCACCATCGGTAAAGACGAGCATAGAGCCTGACGGGCTCTTTTTTTTACTCTCAATATAAAAAAATAATTACAATTGTAATCATTATGTTAATATTAGTCATTCAATTTGTTAGATTCACGATTGCACTGAGCTGGTGACAAATAATGGAAAAATGGAGACAACAGATAGAGATTGCCCGTGATCTCTGGATTGATCATATTAATCAGGTGATTGAGAAGCGCGGAAAAAACAAAACTCAGGAAGATATTATCGAATGGATAAATAGTACATATGATTATGCGTTTAGTGCTAAGGCAGGTGAATCAGGGGGTATTCGTTGCACTGTCGAAATCATGGGAGGCGTTTCACCAAAACTAGTAACGCAGGATGCACTGAACAGATGCAGTATCACGAAAGCAGCTTTTGATGAGTATAAAAATCAGCATCAATGGGCTATGGATTATATTAATGACTGCGAAATGGCTGGTCTAGCTGAGGACATCGAAGACCAGAGGAGGGAGCAGGCTTATATAAATAAACACTTCAGGGATATCGGAGGATAGCCAGAGTGACACTGACGGAATACATAAAAACTCACTACAGGGACCACCCTGCTGATTTTGCTAAAGACCAGGGCGTTGACCGGCAAACAGTCAACCGCTGGAAAAAACAGGGCTATATGGTAGTGGATGGCTGGCTATTAAGCCGCCGCCGCCCCATCAACACCCGCCAGACATCCAGCGACGTAACGGAGGTTCTGTAATGACCCGCGAAGAATTTTTAAAACGCCCTCAATTCATCGAACTGGTGCTGAGCGTGGGCGAACTGATCGACAGTGCTGATAAGAGCCTGGACGTAGGCGACAGTGACCGGGCTGAATCATTGTTAACGCAGGCGGATACCAGGATACATTCATTCATGTTCACTGATTTCCAAAACTACAGTTTTCTCAGCACCGACCAGTACCTGTGCGGCGTCATGGTCAACCTGACCCAAGAGCTCACCGCGACCCTGTCGGATCTGTAATCATGCGTAATACATACAAAGAATCCAGATAATGAAAAAACCGTCTATACACGACCATCTAAACCTTATAGATCGCTGCATGGTGGGTTACATGGAGAAAGATAAGGAAAAGCCTGCTACTGGTGAAAAAGCCTTTATCATGCACATGTTTATGGTTATGTCAGTTACTGAAGCTTACCGCCAGCGGTTACAGGATGGTGTGTTTGCTGTTTTATTTGTTGTATTCGCATTATTTTCATCATTAAGTATTTATATTAATGGTCTGAATGATTTTATTGACTACCTGAATTTATTGACAGCCAGTTGTAATATATTATTTTGCATCAAGACAATTAAAAATATATTTAAAGCCACGCAATTTATTAAGAGACATTCAAAACATATGGATGAATTATTGATTTCTTTTGAAGAGAACAAAAAGGCTGATTTTTAATGGCGACCATCACAAAATACATACAGCGCCAATCCTGCAACACCGACAAACTGATGTTTGACAGCAAACAGGCGCAGGTATGGCAGATTGTAGAGCACGAAAAACCCCACTATATAGGCTCGTATGAGGTCGTTCGGCTGGTGGACGTGCTAGAAGGCGAAGAAGGGGAAGGCGTTTTTTCATCTATGGAATACGCATTACAGAAAGCCGGTCGAATCGTTGACCAATATCAGGCAGTAAAACAATGACACCAGAAGAAGAAAAACAGATTGTAGAACAAATGGCCGAACTCGGAACAACCTTATTCAAATTCACGAGCAATGGTTTTAAGTGTGTGGCAATCAACATGTACAACCACATTCTGACCATGAACATGGCTCCAGTGATGATTAATCACTACGGGAGAGTGTCGGTAGAGCTGCAAATCATGCCGGGGGTTATGAACCGGGTAACATTGCACCCCCACGGCAACCCGGACGACAGCACTATGTGGTTTGACTGCGACACGGTAGAACAAGCCACCGGCCTGCAGGATTTTATAACACAGTACAATGATCACTGGTCGCCCGATCCGTCGGAGTCCGACAACCAATAACCCAAGCGCCGGTAGTGATACCGGCCTTTTTTTATGAGGCAAAACATGGCCGTCATTGAATACAAGGAAGGATCGCATAAAGCAGGATTTATAGGATTTAGAGTCGACACCACCGTGGGTGGTGAACGCTGGCAGGAATATTTTTCTATTAATGAATACGAATATGGAGATGCAAAAAAACGGGCACAGGCGCTGAATGATAAATGGCGAGCCCTGGCGGAAGAACACAACCTGATTCACCGCCTTAATGACATGTGGCTACCTAACCAGGTGTGCATAGGACTAACTGCAGACATAGAAAGGCGAGCAAGGATTCTTAACAGTGGCGCCAGTAGCACCAGCTATTCCCCGGTGTTTTCAGTATCTGTCGGGAACAGAAGAAGTCCAAAAAGATTCAGTATAATAAAAATGGGCTATCAGCACAGCTACCGCTCAGCCGTCCGGTTATTTTGTGAGTTTCACGGCTACAGTCACCACATAGAAAAAAAGCTCTTCAAACGACAGCCAGAGCCTGAGATATTCACGGGCTACCTGTTCAAGAAGAAGCTTGAAAAATACAGAGATATTTATATCGGTGAGATCGAGGAGAAGTTACGGACTGCTGGCTGCTCCCTCTAATAAAAGGCATTCGCCCTCTATATCATCCTGGCAGAATCTACCCATCAGTATTTTTTTACGTTCCTCATAGTCCACCCCGGAACCTATCAGTTCATGGTTATCACCGCGTATAGCATCCAGGCGGCTGACCTGTTCCGGGGTGATGAAGTCGGCCAGCCCGAGATCATCGGGAATCTGATGCTGTTTCTTATAGTCACTCACTGAACAACCCAGCAGCACCAGGTCACACAGCCGGTGCTCATTCATATAATGATAATCCTGAGTTTCCTTGCCCAGGGTGGCCCGATGATCCTGCAGACCGGCACACATTTTCTGAGAGGCAATCCGGCAATGTTTTCGGACAGGCAGAGAATGACGCATGGCGGTAAATGATTCCGCAATGGACATTTTTACCTGATCAAACTTTTTTCCTGTGTAGTAAGTAGATAGAAATATGAACCCTTCTTCAGACATTCTATAGCAGGGTTCTTTTCTTCCCCATACTTTATATTTTGCTGTCCAAATGTGGACAGCAAAATTATCATTTTTAGACAATATTGAACGTATGTCTCTTAATACATGCTGATGATTTTTACCGAAAAATTCCGCCACTTCATAACTGCATATATAAATCTTGCCAGTGTGGTCAGAAACATGCACGACGGGAAAAAGTGAGCCGTTCATAAAAAACACCATTTTCATAACGTGTATATAAAATAGCGTTTCCTATACACGTTCCCAGGACATGTATAGAAATCGGGTTTTTGTAGTTACATCGGAGTAAAACAAAAATAAATTATATTATGTATATACAAAACAAAATCTATCCGTTATAGTAGCACCATGTTCAGCAAACACGTTGAACACCGACCGGGCGGGACCCGGAAAAGAGAACCACCATGAACACATCAAAAATCTTCACTAAAGCCCACGCCATCGCTCGAAAAACAGTGTCTATTGTTGGCGATTACGTGATTGCTTTTCGTTTCGCACTAAAGAGAGTTTATATGGAAGCAAAACTGATTAAATCCGGTCTGAATGTTTGGGAAAACTACGGTAAAAAGAGAATTTACATTAGTGATTTTGACGACATGATGAAGGCATTCCCTTCCCTGAGCGTTTCATTTTACAAAACCGGTAATATCTCTAGTGCCTACTATGCTGGGGAAAAGATCAGCAACGGCAAAGCAAACAAACTGATTCCAGCCGGTAAAATGTTTTACGATTGCCTCGAAGAGAAATGGGTAGGCGCAACTCAAACCGCTTCTGATATTTTTGGTATTTAATATGCAAGAACAACAATTCGCTATTTTTATGCAATACGTAACACCGGCGAAAAATTATTATGATCGAGGGTATCAGCGAGGTCTCAGGCGTTTTTATCACGGCGAGAAATTCGGTACACAGTCGGAACATGAAGAATGGATGAACCTGTCCGGGAATAGAAAGAAAATGGGTAAGGGATATCAGGACGGTTTTTCCGGTCTACCTCCCGCCGGTTATCACGGCAACATTGGCAACCAGAACGCCCGTAAAGAACAGACTGCTGATAGCACGTTGGTCATCAGGCTCAATAGTCGGGTAAAGGCGGGCTACGTGAAACAGGCACAAAAGGAGGGTTTAAAACTCAGTGAGTGGGTGTTAAAAAAGCTCTCTGTTTCTGATCAGCAACAGTAAGAAGAAAGCCCCAGAGATGGGGCTTTTTTGTCGGTATATCCGGTAAACCTTCCTACCGGCAGTAACTGAGCCCCATTTCTACTACTGACGAGCCATTTCCAGCAAGTCAGTTAAATCTTTTTCTGTATGGTCGTACCAAAGCTTATTGATATACCGTTTATCTTCTTTCTGAAAAACAGTTAATTTGCAGGCTCTTCCCTTCACATAGTCCATTCTAAGGACTACTGTCTTGGAATCAGTTATTAATTCTTCAGCCTTATTATCAGAAAGAGTCCCTTCTTCATAATGAATAAAACCAAAACCCTGGGGTTTACTTAGAGAATACGCAGCCTTTGCTAGCTTCTTTAAATCAATGTCAGTTACATCAATCATGTTTTCTGTATTCATTATCCGTACAAGCTCCAAAAAACCCTGAAGAGTAGACCAGTATCCAACTCAAGGTTTACCACTGGCAGTAATGATCAGGTTTATAGAACCAGGCTAAATCAGCTTCAAGCACCCTACCATTGCCATCCTTGGCCTTTACTGTAACCCGTGACTGAGAGTAGTCATTAGGGATGACCGACAAAACCACCATGGTTGTCTGTTTACCGTAGAAGTCTGTTTTTACCGTATCGCCCGGTTTGATCATCAGTCAGCATTTTCGTGGCGTCAGGAATATGGCCTACTATTTATCATCTTATAGAAGATCTTAAAGTGGTGAGTATGGAATGTTCCTGCGGTAGTAACTCATTCAGAAAAAGAAAAGAGGCATCCAGTGAATTCACGCTGCATTATTCGTCATGCTCTGGCTGTGGAAGGATAGGCGGAGAGCTTCTATACCAAGGAAGTCAGGTGATAAAAACAGGACTGGAGGCAAGGAAACACTACATAAATCTTACTGAGTAATAATTTATGATCAGCGAAGAAGAAGAAAGAAGATACCTATGTATGCCAGCAATAGAGAAGGCATACGTTATATATACATACTTTGATGATAATGGGGATTTTTTTTATGAGGTATGTAAAATTGTTGGATGGAAGGTTTACGGTGATCATATGGAATTAACCCCAGATGATGCCTTACCAATAACTGCTGACGGGATTGCTTTTGAAATGGATATTGAATACCAAAGGAATACATATTCAGTAGGATATTATTTTCCAGATTCAGGAGAGTTAGGCGAACTTTATTATCGAGGTAAAATAAAATATCCGTCAAACTTGCAGGAAGCCGTCAGGTTGATGAGGGAAAAATCAACAACAATAAAGTCTAAGTAAACTCGTTATTAGAAAATTGATAAACCCTGAATGGTAGACCAGTAGTCATCTCAGGGATTACTACTGGACTACATAGATCAGTTTATAAAAGCCCTTCAGTCGGATTATTCTTGAACCGGTTAGCCTGCTTTATGTAGTGCATGGTCTGGTTAGTTGTCTTATGTCTGGCATGTTGCGCCAGTGGTATCAGGTCGCATCCTCTTTCGGCGGCACTGGTCAACATACCCGATCGGGAAGAGTGGCCGCTGTATCGTGCAGCATTCAGACCCGCCAGCTTGCAATATTTCTTGATGGTGTCGGCATAGGTTCTTCCAGAGACTGCCTCATGGTAAAGACAGCCATTAGGTGTGAACCGGAGAAACACAGGGCCACCTGTAATGCCTGCCGCTTCATACCAGTTAACCAGGGCACGAACAGGGCACAGGTCGGGCGAGCCTCGCATAATGCTGACAGATTGCCCCTGACCCGTCTGGTCTGTTTTGGATTTACGGATTTTGATATCAGCACCCTGACCGGTAACGGTGATATCTTCCACGGTCAGAGCGACCAGCTCAGAACGGCGAAGCGCCGAAGCAAAACCCACCAACAGCATGGCCTTATCTCTCAGCCCCGAAAGCTCAGTAGTATCTATTAAGCTGACCACAGCTTTCAGCTCTTCCAGCATCAAGGGCTGTTTGCTCTCGCTGGTGGTCTTCCTGCCCTGCTCAGCCCGTTTTCGTTTCATGCCCTGCATAGTCAAAGAAACCAGCCGGTCGGTGGTATGAACTTCATTGGCATCATTAACACGGTGCATCCAGCTAATCGCGTTCAGTCGTCTTTCGATAGTGGCTATGGAAAAATCCTGTTCATCCAGGTCACTGATGTAATCCGCAATAACCCCCGCCGGAACCGGCAGAGAAAAAACACGATCACTGTCATCCAGCCACGTCTTAAAATGTCTTAAATCAGACTGATAAGATTTTTTAGTATTGGCGCTGACGGAGTGTTGAATATTGGACATGGTTCTTTCACTGATTTTTTCCAAAGTCAATGAAGGAGTATTGTTTATTGTGCTGGGTAACATGAATAACCGATGTTTGAGGAATGTCCTGTCATTGTACCTTATTTCCAATAAGTTTACCTTATCGGAAGTAGAGCCATATACTAGACTCCTTTTGTGATTTTCACTCACCAGCAGCCTGAAACAAATTTTAAGAACAAAAGGTTAATCATGTTTGAAGATAAAAAAGAAACCATCGAGAAGTCTATTACCCCATATAAAGATGAAACACTAATACAGGTAAATAAC
>CBDCRZ010000082.1:0-4529 GCA_965221135.1 Sansalvadorimonas sp. | reverse complement strand
CTCATTCAACTAGGAAGCTACATTGCAAGCACAAGCCTAAACATCAATCCAAACAAGGACCTGGGTGATGGCACCAATCGAGGCATTTACGCGACTGTTACTTGGCCATTGCCCTTACTACCCATCGGGAAAGACAACCGGATCTGGATATCCAGCAGCCTCAGCCTCAATACAAACAACAATCCACTAACAAGCTATGCATCTGCTGGACTGCTCAGTCAAGGCGTCATTCCTGGCAGGCCCCAAGACGTACTAGCGCTGGGGTTAAACAGGAGCGGATTCATTCGAAACATTGCCCCCAACCAAAGCTACGAAGGGGTCGTTGAACTCAACTACAAGATACAAATCTCTGAACGACTGCAAATACAGCCGCTCATGCAATGGATCATCAATCCCTCTGGAGAAGGGCCTCGGCCAACAATCTGGGCAACAGGTGCGCAATTAAACCTGTCAATATAATGTAAAATAAAAAACATGAGTTAACCCTTCCGCTTTGATAAAATCAGGATGCCTTTCAATCGCCCTAAACGCAACAGCGCTGCTGCTATTAGAAAGTGGAATACGCATCGCTTCCGCAGAAACAATTACACTGACTCTAAGCAATGGCGATAAGATTCAAGGGACATTAGTTAAGAGTGAAAGCACTGATACGGTTACGGTCATCGACCATCCAAGCTTGGGAAAACTTAAAATTCAATCGACAGCCCTGAAAGCTAAACCTAAAAAAAAGCGATGGACAGGAAGCTTTTCAGCAGGAATTACAGGATCAAATACGGATCGAGACCAAGATCTCGACAGCACATCTCAACTCATCACTCAATACAAGGATGAAGTCAACCTGTTTTCCTTTAAAGCCAATACAGAATACGGATTTTCAAAAAGTGCAGGTGAACAGAAGGGGCTACTGACACAAACCAAGGACAACTAGACCTACGCTATTCATACACATTTTCAGGAAAAACGAATGCTTATATTTCAAATATTTATGACTATGACACCCTTAACCAAGTAGGATCTAGCAATCTTGTCAATTCAATTGGAATTGGATATGACTTTATCAAAACAGATACTACGACCCTTAATGTATCCGCAGGGCCTTCAGTACAAAGCATATGGGGAGGGGACTTTTGCAAGGTCGACAAGTACTGTGGGAATACATTTGCAGCAAGTAGCGCACGAATTAGCTTTGACTGGGACCCAAATAATTACTTCAATCTTTCACTAAGCAATCAATTCACAGGGGCTTATATAGACGGCTTATCTCCAAGCAATAATTTTTCAGGAACAATCAAAATTTACCCTTTGGGAGACAAGAAAGTTATTCACGTCTCTGAATGGCCAGCTCATCTATAACTCACTTACATCTCCACAAATCGACAATAGCTTTTCGTTGCAGCTCGGCACACAGCTTTTTTAACATTATTCCGCGATTGCAGCACCTTCAGGCCTACGAGGATCAGCAACTCCAAAACTCCCGCCATTTGGTTTGAGCTCAACACTATTAGCGGATCCCATCGAACGCGTGAATCGCAACGCATGGCCTCGCTGTTTCAAAAGCTCAAGTGTGTCGGGACTAAAACCCTGCTCAAGCTGCAAAGAATCAGGCCACAGCTGACTATGAATCCTGGGTGTAGCGACACTTGTTGCAAGATTGAGACCGTGAATAATCCTATTCAAAAGAACTTGAACAACGGTCGTAATAATTCGACTCCCACCAGGACTACCCGTGGCCAACCAAGAATCACCCTCTTGATTCAGAACAATTGTGGGCGTCATTGAACTGAGGGGTCTTCGACTTGGGGCAACTGCATTTTGCTCTCCTTGCACCAAACCATAGGCATTGGGCACACCAGGCTTCGCCGTAAAATCTGCCAACTCATTGTTCAAAAGAAAGCCAGCACCTGGAACGGCGATTCCATTGCCATAGGCAAAATTCAATGTCGTGGTTAATGCCACCAATGAACCATCACGATCAGCCACAGAAAGGTGAGTTGTATTGACACCAGACGACAGCGGCGCTTGACCAGCCAAATCGACTGCAGAAGTATGCGAGCCAAGATTTAATTGATTGCGCAGGCTATCAATATATGAATGAGAGAGAAGCCTACGAACAGGAATATCAATCTGATCTGGATCTCCTAGGAACTGATTACGGTCTCGATAAGCAAGGTTCATGCTCTCTGTAAGCAAATGAATCGAGTCTGCACTATTAGTACCTAATGATTCGAGATCAAAAGGCTCAATCAGCTTCAAAATTTGAAGGAGGGTAATACCACCACTACTTGGCGGTGGCATGGAAATCACGGTATGATCACGAAAGATTCCCTTCACAGGCTCCACCCAAGGAGCAGTGAAATCAGTTAAATCACGATAGTCAATAAGACCCCCCTGAGACTTCATTAAAGCCACAATCTGATGAGCAGTCGTTCCTTCATAAAAACCCGCGCTTCCCTTAGAAGAAATGAGTTTTAAGGACTGAGCAAGCTCAGGCTGACGCAGCTGTTCACCCGATTGATAAGGAATCCATTGAGGTCCACCATCAGGGAGCTCGACTTGTCGATAAAAAAGTGATCGAGCTGTGGGATCCTTGCTCAGACGTGGAAATGCTCTCTTAAGAGAGTCGGCCAATTGCGGATAAATCACAAAACCTTCATCCGCAAGTTGTATCGATGGGGCCATCACTTCTACCCGACTCAAACGACCAAAACGCTCCTGAGCCTTGAGGAGACCAGCCACACTTCCGGGGACGCCAGTACTTAATAAACTAAAAAATTCCTTGTTCTTACTCACTTCTCCATCAGCATCAAGGAAAAGGTCTCGATGCGCTAAGTGAGGAGCCATTTCACGAAAATTAAGCGCATAGGCCTTGCGCTCCGGTGCATGCCAGAACACAAGAAATCCCCCTCCACCAAGATTTCCAGCCTGGGGCAACGTTACAGATAGGGCAAAGGCCGTAGCGACAGCAGCATCCATGGCATTCCCACCCTTCCGAAGCATGAAGGCACCGACCTCACTCGCCAGTCGCTCCTGGCTACTAACAATTCCGAGTGAGGAATGAACGGGGTGAAACCGCTGACCAGACTCCTGCAGGAGATTTTCGGAGATCGGCCTGGCCAAACGAACTTGTTCAGCACAAACCGAAGATGAGCCTAAGAGAACAGAAATGCCTGTACATAGATTGACAGCAAAAAAAGTCGCAAGCTCGCGAGTCACGAAGGAATCAAACACAGGCTTCACAAGCTTGATTCAGTATCAATAATAACCAATACAAAAAATACAACTATGATTCAGCTAAAGAGCCTAAGCCATATTGACATCATCCTGAGAGGCTCAATTCATGACTGACAGATTCTTGCAAAAGAAGACAACCCAGTCCAACTTCCCTCAACAAAGAATCAAAGAAAGTAATTGATACGCTTGCTTGAAGGAAGAGAAAAAATTGATTAAATGATACGATCGTAAAAACAATAGTCTTAGCTTTTGAAGTAAAAGACTTTATGCTTAGCAAGCTATTGAGTAACCCTCCAAAGAGCATACGACCAGAGCAAGTCCTAAGGGAAGGAAGCTCAGAATCCATAATCTACTAGGCGTCAAGCTTTAAACATCAACACCGGAGAGAGAATCTTAAAGATTTAGCGATAGTTTTCAAATTGAAGAGGAACATCTAACTCTTCCTCTTTGCTTTTCACGAGTTGAATCGCTACCTGAAGGTCATCCTTACTTTTACCAGTAATACGAAGACTTTCCCCTTGGATAGCAACCGTGACCTTTTTCAATTCATCACGAACCATTTTGCTCAGCTTTTTCGCAAGCTCTTGACTAAGGCCCTTTCGCAATTGAATAACCTGCTTCACGCGATTCCCACCCACAGCCTCAGGAGTTTGGAAGTCAAAAATCTTTAAAGAAAGATCTCGCTTCGTCGCTTTAGTCCGCAAGATATCTTCGACAGCCTGCAATGTCATGTCACTCGCCGTGGTGATCACCACTTCCGTTTCCGCTAGATCAATTTCTGTGCCGGAGTCCTTAAGGTCATAACGATTTCCAACATCCCTGCGGACTTGATCCAGAGTATTGACCAGCTCCTGGCGGTCAAAATCAGAAACCACATCAAATGAATATGACGCCATAGTGCTGTGCTGCGGTTCCGAACAGGTCTTTGCTCAACTTACTCACGTTGAGCGATCATGGCAGGGTTAATAAACAAACGCACAGCATCACTGCTGCTTTTGGTGCTACAAACCAGAGTGTTTCAAGCCCCCAAGCCGTAAGCAGATGCAACATCCATTCCACAACATCGCAAGCAATGTCACTCGGTAGTAGTCCGACGCAGATCTAAACTATCGAAAAAGTATGAATTAAAAAACTTACAAATGCTTGCTATGAACACAATCTCAAACCTAATTTATAATTAGGAAGGCTTACCAACGCAAAATCCCAGGCTGTTCATGACAACACCACTCGATCAGGCTCGCTTCATTGCCGATGAAATGGAAAACCTTGCTGATCAGCTGAAGCCTGACGTGATTCGA
>CBDCRZ010000081.1:0-13234 GCA_965221135.1 Sansalvadorimonas sp. | reverse complement strand
CCGGTCACATCACCACCCACAAGCGCACTCACACAGGGGAGCGCCCTTTTGTCTGCCCCGTCGAAGGCTGCAAACAGGGCTTTACCCAATCCAGTACCCTCATCACCCACAAGCGCACTCACACAGGGGAGCGCCCTTTTGTCTGCCCCGTCGAAGGCTGCAAACAGGGCTTTACCCGATCCGCTCACCTCACCACCCACAAGCGCACTCACACAGGGGAGCGCCCTTTTGTCTGCCCCGTCGAAGGCTGCAAACAGGGCTTTGCCCAATCCGGTGACCTCACCAGACACAAGCGCATCCACACAGGGGAGCGCCCTTTTGTCTGCCCCGTCGAAGGCTGCAAACAGGGCTTTACCCGATCCGCTCACCTCTCCAGGCATCAGCGCATCCACGCAGGGAACAACACAAAATCCCATCCTTCTCTTGAGTGACCATTCTCTGATAGCGCACGGACTGTATGGGGTAACAATAGGGTTATCAATATCTACATCTACAAATTTGTTTCTATTGATAACCCATCTGGTGGGGAATGATTCAGCGATGAATGTTCTTCATCACCTTCTCCACCCCTCGGCTGGCAATGTAGCCACCCAACCCCAGCTGGACGATATCGAGCAACTTCAACGCCAGTGTTTCACTTAAGTCCGGGGAAGCCCAGCCCATCCATCGACACATAATCAGCGCCGTAAACACCAGCATAACAATGGGTCGCCACATGGGGCGCTGGGCCAAAGAGCTGAAAGTCTCGCGTTTGTTCTGCCATTCACTGCCGGTGGACGATGCCGAAAATGGT
The DNA here is from genome assembly GCA_965221135.1 of Sansalvadorimonas sp. Classification (GTDB taxonomy): domain Bacteria; phylum Pseudomonadota; class Gammaproteobacteria; order Pseudomonadales; family Endozoicomonadaceae; genus Sansalvadorimonas. Next base: position 12,441 of record CBDCRZ010000081.1, on the reverse strand, counting down.
CAACCTGAGAGTCAACCAAAAAAGTCAACCCGGTTGACTATTGCCAAGGCCTGGAAGGCGCTTTGGTTGACCCGCTAACTGATTGTTACTAACGATTATTCGCAGTGCTGCGTACCGGCTGTTTATTGAATCCTGCAGAGATCCCTAACGACCGAGCATCTGCCGTGAGAATATTCACTGCCATCATCACGTTTGAGTCTATCCTCTTCACCTTCTTTTTGGGGGCGGGTATATGTTCTTTAAGGCACACATTGGTATCTTGACTACCTCTATTGCCATCAGCCTGATTTCTCCCAATACCTTTTCCGGCAAAAACAAACTTATCCCTATACCTTCTATTAAACCTGATCAACCCGTTGACCCGGTGCAAATTCATATCAACTCGACAGGCGGTGTCACTATTCCGAGCACCAAAGGTACGCAAATCCACCCCCATGGAACAACGTCCTGTTCAGTGGCGAGGGCTGGCGATCAACACCGTGTGCATTGCCAGGGAAAGGAACAAAACACACAACTCACACTTGCACACGCACCGCAGGTATTACCTCTTGACATTGAAACGAATACCTTGACACGTATTGAAGATGAATCGGGAGTTTGCCACGTGTTTTCTGACGAATTCGGGGAAGACTCCCACCCTGACATTGACTGCTCGTCTCACCCTGGTGCTGATCTGTTTCCTCCTGAATATCCGCATTTAAATAGCTGGATAAGACAGCACGACCATAAACTACAGGTAATGCCTTCCCCCTCTGAGGATTTCGGAGACAGCTCTGTGGGAGAAAATACCGCCCCCAGTGACAGCATTGAGGTTCAATCTGACACGGAGCTTCTCCCGACAGGCACTCCTGATACGTACACATTCAGAGTCCGTACTGGAAAAAAACGCACTCACACAGGGGAGCGCCCTTTTGTCTGCCCCGTCGAAGGCTGCAAACAGGGCTTTACCCAATCCGGTCACCTCACCAGGCACAAGCGCACTCACACAGGGGAGCGCCCTTTTGTCTGCCCCGTCGAAGGCTGCAAACAGGGCTTTACCCAATCCAGTAACCTCATCACCCACAAGCGCACTCACACAGGGGAGCGCCCTTTTGTCTGCCCCGTCGAAGGCTGCAAACAGGGCTTTTTCCAATCCAGTGCCCTCACCACCCACAAGCGCACTCACACAGGGGAGCGCCCTTTTATCTGCCCCGTCGAAGGCTGCAACCAGGGCTTTACCCAATCCGGTAACCTCACCACCCACAAGCGCACTCACACAGGGGAGCGCCCTTTTGCCTGCCCTGTCGAAGGCTGCAAACAGGGCTTTACCCAATCCGGTCACCTCACCAGGCACAAGCGCACTCACACAGGGGAGCGCCCTTTTGTCTGCCCCGTCGAAGGCTGTAAACAGGGCTTTATCCAATCCAGTGACCTCACCAGGCATCTGCGCACTCACACAGGGAAGCGCCCTTTTGTCTGCCCCGTCGAAGGCTGCAAACAGGGCTTTACCCAATCCAGTGACCTCACCACCCACAAGCGCACTCACACAGGGGAGCGCCCTTTTGTCTGCCCCGTCGAAGGCTGCAAACAGGGCTTTGCCAAATCCAGTAACCTCACCACCCACAAGCGCACTCACACAGGGGAGCGCCCTTTTGTCTGCCCCGTCGAAGGCTGCAAACAGGGCTTTACCCAATCCAGTGCCCTCACCAGGCATCTGCGCATCCATACAGGGAACAACACAAAATCCCATCCTTCTCTTGAGTGACCATTCTCTGATAGCGCACGGACTGTATGGGGTGACAATAGGGTTATCAATATCTACATCTACAAATTTGTTTCTATTGATAACCCATCTGGTGGGAAATGATTCAGCGATGAATGTTCTTCATCACCTTCTCCACCCCCGGCTGGCAATATAGCCACCCCCAGCTGGACGATACCGAGCAACTTCAACGCCAGTGTTTCACTTAAGTCCGGGGAAGCCCAGCCCATCCATCGACACATAATCAGCGCCGTAAACACCAGCATAACAATGGGTCGCCATATGGGGCGCTGGGCCAAAGAGCTGAAAGTCTCGCGTTTGTTCTGCCATTCACTGCCGGTGGACGATGCCGAAAATGGTCAACCTGAGAGTCAACCAAAAAAGTCAACCCGGTTGACTATTGCCAAGGGCTGGAAGGCGCTTTGGTTGACCCGCTAACTGATTGTTACTAACGATTATTCGCAGTGCTGCGTACCGGCTGTTTATTGAACCCTGCAGGGGTCCCTAACGACCGAGCATCTGCCGTGAGAATATTCACTGCCATCATCACGTTTGAGTCTATCCTCTTCACCTTCTTTTTGGGGGCGGGTATATGTTCTTTAAGGCACACATTGGTATCTTGACTACCTCTATTGCCATCAGCCTGATTTCTCCCAATACCTTTTCCGGCAAAAACAAACTTATCCCTATACCTTCTATTAAACCTGATCAACCCGTTGACTCGGTGCAAATTCATATCAACTCGACAGGCGGTGTCACTATTCCGAGCACCAAAGGTACGCAAATCCACCCCCATGGAACAACGTCCTGTTCAGTGGCGAGGGCTGGCGATCAACACAGTGTGCATTGCCAGGGAAAGGAACAAAACACACAACTCACACTTGCACACGCGCCGCAGGTATTACCTCTTGACATTGAAGCGAATACCTTGACACGTATTGAAGATGAATCGGGAGTTTGCCACGTGTTTTCTGACGATTCCGGGGAAGACTCCCACCCTGACATTGACTGCTCGTCTCACCCTGGTGCTGATCTGTTTCCTCCTGAATATCCGTATTTAAATAGCTGGATAAGACAGCACGGCCATAAACTACAGGTAATGACTTCCCCCTCTGAGGGTTTCGGAGACAGCTCTGTGGGAGAAGATACCGCCCCCTGTGACAGCATTGAGGTTCAATCTGACACGGTGCTTCTCCCGACAGGCACTCCTGATACGTACACATTCAGAGTCCGTCCTGGAAAAAAACGCACTCACACAGGGGAGCGCCCTTTTGTCTGCCCCCTCGAAGGCTGCAAACAGGGCTTTACCCACTCCAGTCACCTCACCACTCACAAGCGCATTCACACAGGGGAGCGCCCTTTTTTCTGCCCCGTCGAAGGCTGCAAACAGGGCTTTGCCCAATCCAGTCACCTCACCACCCACAAGCGCATTCACACAGGGAAGCGCCCTTTTGTCTGCCCCGTCGAAGGCTGTAAAAAAGGTTTTACCCACTCCAGTGACCTCACCACTCACAAGCGCATTCATACAGGGGAGCGCCCTTTTGTCTGCCCCGTCGAAGGCTGCAAACAGGGCTTTACCCAATCCAGTCACCTCACCATCCACAAGCGCATTCACACAGGGGAGCGCCCTTTTGTCTGCCCCGTCGAAGGCTGCAAACAGGGCTTTACCCAATCCAGTCACCTCACCACCCACAAGCGCACTCACACAGGGGAGCGCCCTTTTGTCTGCCCCGTCGAAGGCTGCAAACAGGGCTTTACCCAATCCAGTGCCCTCACCAGGCACAAGCGCATCCACACAGGGGAGCGCCCTTTTGTCTGCCCCATCGAAGGCTGCAAACAGGGCTTTACCAAATCCAGTCACCTCACCACCCACAAGCGCATCCACACAGGGGAGCGCCCTTTTGTCTGCCCCATCGAAGGCTGCAAACAGGGCTTTACCAAATCCACCCACAAGCGCATCCACACAGGGGAGCGCCCTTTTGTCTGCCCCGTTGAAGGCTGCAAACAGGACTTTACCCAATCCGGTCACCTCACCAGGCATCTACGCATCCATACAGGGGAGCGCCCTCTTGTCTGCCCCGTCGAAGGCTGCAAACAGGGCTTTACACAATCCAGTGCCCTCGCCACCCACAAGCGCATTCACACAGGGAACAACACAAAATCCCATCCTTCTCTTGAGTGACCATTCCCTCATAGCGCACGGACTGTATGGGGTGACAATAGGGTTATATCTACATCTACATCTACAAATTTGTTTATATTGATAACCCATCTGGTGGGGAAAGATTCAGCGATGAATGTTCTTCATCACCTTCTCCACCCCTCGGCTGGCAATGTAGCCACCCATCCCCAGCTGGACGATACCGAGCAACTTCAACGCCAGTGTTTCACTTAAGTCCGGGGAAACCCAGCCCATCCATCGACACATAATCAGCGCCGTAAACACCAGCATAACAATGGGTCGCCATATAGGGCGCTGGGCCAAAGAGCTGAAAGTCTCGCGTTTGTTCTGGCATTCACTGGCGGTGGACGATACCGAAAATGGTCAACCTGAGAGTCAACCAAAAAAGTCAACCCGGTCAGCGCTTTTGCGGTGCTCCGTACCCGCTGATTATTGAACCCTGCAGGCCCCCCGTAAAGATTGGGTTTCTATCGTGGGGATGTTCCTCGCCGTTATCACGTTTGAGTCTATCCTCTTCACCTTCTTTTTGGGGGATGACTCTATGCTCTTTAAGTCATGCATTTGTATCTTGACGACCTCTATTGTCATCAGTCTGATTTCTCCCAATACCTTTTCCGGCAACAACAAGCTTATCCATATACCTGCGCTTAAATCTAATCAACCGGTTTACCCGGTGCAAATTCATATCGACTCGACGGGAAGGGTCGCCATTCCAGGTACAAAGGGCACGCAAATCCACCCCCATGGAACAACATCCTGTTCTGTGGTGAAGGCTGGCGATCAACACATTGTGCATTGCCAGGGAAAGGTACAAAACACACAACTCACACTCACACACGCAAAGCAGGCATTCCCTCTTGTGATTGAAGGGAATGCCTTGACCCGTATTGAGGATAAATCGGGAGTTTGCAATATATTTTCTGAAGAGGGCGGTGAAATGTATATCCCTGACATTCATTGCTCACTTCACTCCAGTACCGAACGGCTTTTTCCTGAACTAACACCTCAGAATAGCTGGACAAGTGACGACGGCCATGAGCTTCAGACAAGCCCTTCACACTCAGAGAATTCCGAAGACTGGACATTCTGGGAGGATAACTTCCCCTGGGACAGCATTGAGGTTCAATCTGACACTGAACTTCTTCCTGCAGACACTCCGGATACGCACACTCTCAGAGTCCGTCCAGGAAAAAAGCGCATTCACACAGGGGAGCGCCCTTTGGTCTGCCCCGTCGAAGGCTGTAAAAAAGGCTTTGCCCGATCCAGTGCCCTCACCGCCCACAAGCGCATTCACACAGGGGAGCGCCCTTTTGTCTGCCCCGTCGAAGGTTGCAAACAGGGCTTTGCCCAATCCAGTAACCTCACCACTCACAAGCGCATTCACACAGGGGAGCGCCCTTTTGTCTGCCCCGTCGAAGGGTGTAAAAAAGGCTTTGCCCGATCCAGTGCCCTCACCAGGCACCTGCGCATTCACACAGGGAAGCTCCCTTTTGTCTGCCCCGTCGAAGGCTGCAAACAGGGCTTTGCCCAATCCAATCACCTCACCAGGCACAAGCGTATTCACACAGGGGAGCGCCCTTTTGTCTGCCCCGTCGAAGGTTGCAAACAGGGCTTTGCCCATTCCAGTAACCTCATCACCCACAAGCGCATTCACACAGGGGAGCGCCCTTTTGTCTGCCCCGTCGAAGGTTGCAAACAGGGCTTTGCCCATTCCAGTCACCTCACCACCCACAAGCGCATTCACACAGGAGAGCGCCCTTTTGTCTGCCCCGTCGAAGGCTGCAAAAAAGGCTTTATCCGATCCAGTGACCTCACCATCCACAAGCGCATTCACACAGGGGAGCGCCCTTTTGTCTGCCCCGTCGAAGGCTGCAAAAAAGGCTTTACCAAATCCGGTCACCTCACCGCCCACAAGCGCATTCACACCGGGCAGAGCCCTTTTGTCTGCCCCGTCGAGGCTGTAAAAAGGCTTTGTGCCCGATCCAGTGCCCTCACCAGGCACCAGCGCATCCACTCAGGGGACAACACAAAATCCCATCCTTCTCTTGAGTGACCATTCCCTGATAGTGCACGGACTGTATGGGGTGACAATAGGGTTATCAATATCTACATCTACAAATTTGTTTCTATTGATAACCCATCTGGTGGGGAATGATTCAGCAATGAATGTTCTTCATCACCTTCTCCACCCATCCAAACTGGACGATACCGAGCAACATCAACGCCAGTGCTTCGCTTAAGTCTGGGGAAGCCCAGCCCATCCATCGTCACATAATCAGTGTCGTAAACACCAGCATAACAATGGGGCTCCATAGGGGGCGCTGGACCAAAGAGCTGAAAGTCTCGCGTCTGTTCTGGCATTCACTGGCGGTGGACGATACCGAAAATGGTCAACCTGAGAGTCAACCAAAAAAGTCAACCAGGTTGACTTTTTGCAAGGGCTTGAAGGAGCTATGGTTGACCCGCTAAGCACTTGTTATTGCAGGATTAAATGGAAATAAATCAACCAAAGTCAACCCCGATTTTGAGTCTGCCGCTAGCGTTTTTTCGCGCGGCTGAGCACCCGCAGTTTGTTGATACTGACAGGGACCCCGCAGTCATTGATGGCAGCTGGATGGTGTTAGTACCTAAGGGAGGTACCAATAATCCTTTATGCACACTAAATGACCCCTTTCATAGCGTTATTGATTAACAACCTTGCCAGCACCATGAACAAACAGCCTCGTTTCGTTGAATAATAATAATGTGAAACTGTCCAAAAATTGAATATTTACCCCTATGAGCAATGAAGGCTCCAGAGACAGCTTTTCAAAGTTTTTTCAAAGCAAAGTTAATAGGCATATAAGTTATGAATCCCACATCAATAGAGAAGTCTACAAGCTCTTATGGAAAGAGTACCTGTTCTCCAGAATCCATGTCCCCCCGACATGGAGTCTCGGTGCCAGATTGCAAGCCAGAGGTTGGCAAACTGTCATCTTTTACCGAATCAGATCAGGAACAGCGCTATCCAACTCTTTTCAATAGAGAGAAAATTGAAAACATAGGAGATTGGAAAATGGGCAGCTATTCCATTATTACTAAAGTAAGGTTGTCTGGAGAACCATGTGTAGAAAAAAAATATTCTGGGCATGCAAAAAAACAAACTCCAGCGGAGTGGGAAGTTGCAATTAAAAAAGAAGAAGATTTCTTGAGAACATTCAGTGGGCACCAAAGGTTCGTTCAGATAAAAGCCGTACTGAATATACCAGGAGAACTAACATCTATTTTGCTGGAACAGGCAAAGTGTACCCTTAGCAAGTTATGCCCTGCTGGAATGACTCTATTTTCATATTCTGAAATCCGTGAACCTAAAGCTCTCGATTATGCTAAACAGATTGCAGAAGGCATGGAATACATGCACAGGCACAATGTCATTCATATGGATTTTCATCAAGATAATATACTGGTATTTGAACATGAAGCAGGCAATGTGCAATTAAAAATCTGTGACTTTGGCAGTGCTCGCCTTTGTAAACTTGGTGATAAGTTATCAGCAAAAGAAAGAAATGAAGTTGCCCAGTTTATTTTTCCTCCTGAATTAAAATTTTCGTCTCTTGTAAATGACAACTATGTATTCAGTCACTCTGTAGATGTTTACAGCTATGGGATGATGATCAGGTGCTTGATTTCATCAACTCAATTTGCTTCTGAACAGAGTATAGTGAAAACATCCCTGGAAACCTGCGCAGCATCGGCAACGTTAGCTGATCCTGTCAAAAGGCCAACAGCAGCTAAAATTCTGACAACGATACAGCACGTCGTTAGCACTCCTATCAAGCAATAAGAAAAAATCAGCAGAGATCACATCATCTGGATACCAGCAAATCCTAAAGCCCAGAATATCTTCATTATCAGGAAAACGTCGTTAAGTCAGGACGACTTTCTAATAGAATGCACCACCTTCTCAACCCCTCGGCTGGCAATGTAGCCACCAATGCCCAGCTGCACGATCCCCAACAGCTTCAGCTCCAGAGCCTCACTCAAGTCAGGCGAAGCCCAACCCATCCAGCGGCACACGATCAGTGCTGTAAGCACCAGCATAACCAGTGGTCGCCAGCTGCGTTGCAACCATCCTTCACCTTGGACTTCAGCTTTGATCACACCGGCCTGTTGAACCAACTCATCTAACTCACCGCTGATAGCCATCTTGGTGAGAGCGGCCCGAGCTTTATCGGCCTGATCGGCATCCGGGAATATCTTGTCGATGATCTTACCGAACACCGGTACCGCAGTGATCCAACTCATGTTGGCTGCACCTCAACAAAACCTTCATCAGTCAGCCATTGTTCAACATCAAAGCAGGGACAGTCCTTGTCCCCATTGAAGTGGTAATGTCCTTTTACCACCGCTTCCGGCCACAGGCTTTGGCAACCTGCCACCAGGAACTTCAACATGTGTTTCTGTATTGGTGTGAAGTTGTCGTCCGCTCCACCATTTTTATCGAGGCCTCCAACGAGGCAGATGCCCACGCTCTCGTGGTTGTGCTCCAGAACATGAGCGTCCCAATCATCAATACATCGGCCCTGTATCACGGAACCATCCCGCGCAATAACCCAGTGGTAACCTATGTCGATAAACGCCCGTTCCAGCATGTGCCAGCGCTTGATAGTCTCGAAGGTGACATCCTGATCAGCCTTGGTGGCCGAGCAGTGCACGACGACGATGTTGGTTTCAGTTCTGGTGGTCATGCTCAGTCCTTGAGAATGTAAGCGGCTACGCCAATCAGAGTGGTAAGAATCAACCAGCCAAAACGTTCTACCGAAGCCAACACAACACCTCGCGCACATGGCTTGTCGATCCAGAGAGCGGATACGTTTCTCGGAATCGTCCAGCTTACGGTTCAAGCTGTTGAGGGTGGTGGTCTGGTGAACCATTCGTTCTTCGATAGTGGCCAGGCGGGTCACAGCATCGGAGAGTTTATCGAGCTTGGTATCGATCTGATCAAGCCGCTGTTGAATCACTTCGGTCATCGTTAATTCCTCGTTCAGCAGCAACCTGGATAAACGTCAGGTTGCTCTCTTCGAGAGTGGCTTCCTTGCCGGTATACTCTTCCCAACGTCGTACAATGACATCGACGTATTTGGGATCGAGCTCTGTCAGCCTTGCCTGCCGACCGGTTTTCTCACAGGCGATAAGGGTGCTGCCGGAGCCGCCAAACAGATCCAGCACAATATCTTTGCTCTTGGAGGAGTTACGAACAGCCCGTTCGACCAGCTCTACCGGCTTCATGGTTGGGTGCAAATCATTCTTAACTGGCTTATTGAAGAACCAGACATCACCCTGATCTCGGGCACCGCACCAGAAGTGATCGGTGCCTTCTTTCCAGCCGTAGAGAATGGGTTCGTACTGGCGCTGGTAATCAGCCCGACCGAGAGTGAATGTGTTCTTGGCCCAGATCAGGAAAGTGGACCACTTACCACCGGCTCCTCGAAAAGCGATCTGCAAGGTGTCCAGCTCCGAAGATGACATGCAGACGTAGATTGCACCCTTGCAGACTGTGAGCATGTTGGTCATGGCCGCCAGCAGAAAGCCGTGAAACTCATTTCCCAGATTGTCGTTTTTAATGCGTCGGTCTTTTTTGGCTTTACCGTCTTTCTCCGGGTTGGCGTAATCGACGTTGTAGGGAGGATCGGTAAACACCATATCGGCCAGCTGGCCATCCATCAGGCGATTCACATCATCAGATTCCGTAGCGCTGCGCACAACAGACGATGGGAGCCAAGTATCCACACGTCACCAGGTTTACTGACCGGCTGCTCCTGGACCGATCATCTTCGGTGTTGCCTTCGGGTTCTTCCAGCAACAGCCCATCCAGCTCTTCATCGGAAAAGCCGACGATATCCAGATCAAAGTCGAGATCATCCAGAGCCTGGAGCTCCAGTTTGAGAAGGTCTTCATCCCATCCCGCATTCTCGGCCAGTTTGTTGTCTGCCAGCACCAGTGCCCGACGCTGCACCTCGTCGAGGTGCCCCAGCACAATCACCGGCACCCGATCCATGCCCAGCTGTTGAGCTGCCAGCAAACGACCATGCCCAGCCACAATCACCTTGTCATCACCCACCAGCACCGGGTTCACAAAGCCGAAACTCTCGATGGAGCGGGCAATCTGATTCACCTGCTCCGGTGAGTGAGTGCGGGCATTTTTTGCGTAGGGAATCAGTTCAGCGACCGACCAGTGTTCCAGCTGTTCGACGAGAAGGTGAGGCGTTTCAGACATGAGTTCCATCCCTGGACTGTTCCAGAAACAACAACGCCCCGAATCAGATGATCCGAGGCGTCAAAGGGTGTTGGGTACAGCGCTGCACGAGCTTAATGAAAATCTATACCAAAAACGCTAAAAGTGGGAAATGAGACAAAAGAGGACAACCGGGAACAATAACCCGACCTCGTCGCTTATTAGGAACCATCAGGAGCAAATTACCCGTGACATTTGCGACAAACGGTAGATTTGCAAGCGGTTCAAGGCCTGACAACCAATGCACCCTGGCCGTTTTTGATGTCACCTGCAGTCGCTCTCCCACCCGACGCCAGGACAGACCAGAAGCCCGCAACCAGATCACATTGCGCTCTTCAACGGTCAGAGGTGTCAGCCAGTTCATACACTCCACCAGCCGGTCTTCCTGCAAAGCCGTAGGTCGTACAAAGATCACTTCCCGTTCCGCTCGCCGCACCTGCTCACGTTGGTCGAGCCTCATCTCCGGCCAGCTGGTGGTATGACCAAGCCGAATACCTGTCGGCAGTCGTCTTGCGGTGAGCCAGGCTTCCCGATAGCGATTCGCAAGTTCATCAATCTCTGGTGTCATGGTTTCCCTCCCTGACGACAGCATTCGTTTTATCTTCCTGCCCGATACGCATGTCGTATGGTGGGGTCTATTTTAGGTAGGCTCCTACTAACATACGTAGTATGCAGGGATTCCCGGGAAGACGATTTATCAATAAATTCAATCACTTAACCATTCCCAACTGCTTCCCGCCCGTTTTTTTCCCGGGAAGCGAATTAAACAGTGTTAACATGATATTTTTCAGCAGCATATACACTTCATCTCAACTCAATCTCCTTCCCAAATGCTTTCCGCGATCGATTTTGGGAAGCATTTGGGAAGCATTTCTTAAGGTGAAATCACACCTGAAATCATGGCGATACACGACAGAAACAACCCTGTATTCCTCTCTGTCAATGAGCGTCATAACAGATCGGCTCCCTGACCAAACACCCCCTTCCCCTGCGCAAAGGCACCACTTCTGACATCCAGCCATTTGTGCTCTTTTGAATGGGCCGCCATCCCTTTGACCAGCCGGGGTGGATGTTCGTTCAGGAGTGATTGCACCATCTCTTCCAGACGTTTTTTGGAGAACGGATGGAAAGCTTTGGGTAATCGATTACGTTGCTTGTACACACCATTTTCGCCGGTGTGAGTAAAAGGATGGCCACGTTCAGCCGCTTCACGAATCGCAGTTGTTAACGTACCCAGTAATTTGTATTCCGGTTCTTCCAGCCGTGATAAACGGTGGGTGATATCCTCAAGAAGCCCAGTCTCCGCTCGCAGGAATGTATGCACCTTACGATTGGCCGGACCATTCGCTTTGACCACAGCCCCCTGATATACAGCTCTCGCTTCATAGGGTCGGTTAATACAGGTAAAGACCATGTTGGCTTTTTCATCAGCAGCAGGCCATAAGGCATACGCCATCCGCACACCATCCACCAGCGCCGTAGTCCCCCGGATTGCATCTCGTGCCTGTTCGGACGAATCAATCGGTGTCGCACCTTGTGGTTTACGCATATGGTGGGCAATGATCACGCTCGCACCAGTGTCCGCCCCATATCACCCCAGGTCGGGCCTTTGGGACTGTGTAATCCGATCAGGCTCCAAATCTTGCGTTTAGCAAACGGCCCCTCCAACACCACAAATTCTGTATTAAGGTAGGCGGCCCCGGTTTCCGAACGAGTGGCCCAACCGTCGGTCCAGCCCATATGAGGCTCGTCATAGCCACCAGCCTTGAGTGTCATACGTTCCTTAGCCAACGTGCCTTTAGGGATTAAGTCGTAATCCTGTTGAATGGCCGCATTATTGAAGTCGGTCCAGGGTGTACCCGCCTGTTGTGGGTTTTGGTTCTGTCCGGGGTTTTGATTGGCATGAGTCATGTCACTGTCCTTGTGTGGGAATATTATTTTGAGGTTGAGCGGGTGCGCGGGTGGCGTACTGCAATTGCCGTCCAGTGTGTATTTGAGGATCAATGGGTTGATTGATTTTTTGCAGGAGGTTGCCAAGGTGGGCAGGTTCGCTCTGGTTCAACCGACCACTTCTATCTTTGGGCTCTTTGCCGTTTCATATGGATTTCAGGATATCGGCTACAGGGCTGGCGATCATGTAAATCATCATTATAAAAGTCCCTGTGTTTCGATAGCCTCTTGCTCGGCTTCTTGCCGCTTGGAACAGGCTGTTCAGCCCCTCCATACGGGCATTGGTGTAGGTTG
>CBDCRZ010000080.1:0-17172 GCA_965221135.1 Sansalvadorimonas sp. | reverse complement strand
TTAACAGATACCTTAAAACAAGCCGGAGCGCATAGACTGACGAAGAGCCTACCCCTTGTCGGGTAGGTTCTCTTGTATGTACTCCTTTAGCTCCTCAAGCTCCTTTTTGATCTGTATATGCTCCTCCAGCTTTACCAGAGAACCAAGCCCGCTTAACAGATCAGCCGCTTCTCCTGTCGCAATACTTCCAGTAGCGGCCGCATTTATCGCAATAGTCCCCTTCCTTACCAAGCCTCTTGCCCTCTCAAGCTCCGGCAAATCTATTGGAATCTGTACCGGCTTTAGGCTGGGGAGTATTTTATCAAGGCAGAGTTTTATCATGGCAGTGTCACCCTCAAGCGCCATATTAACCGCCTTGTCTACAAGTTCTTCGTCGCGTGCAGCTATAAGCTGGCGACGCGCTGAGAGCTTTTGCGCTGGCTTGCCTCTCTCTCCCATTAGGGTTGCCAGACTCTCCTTTTTTAAAAGTCACTTGCACGCTAACCCTTGCTAAACCCTTGCTAAATGTAACTTAGAGGGGGTTATTGATAGTTTAAAGGGTTAGCAAGAGAGGGAGAGAAAACAACCCTCATAACCAAACCGGAAGCACCAAGGCAGACAATGACAGGAGCCACCCTGAAAGCCGTTAGAGAGCTTCGTAGAGCCGCTAAAGATGCGCTCAAGGTGTCAGGGTGCGGGTATATCCCTTGGGGAGGGGGTAGAAACATATACAACGAGTACCCAGAAAAGTACGACACGCTACACACAAGACCAATAACCCCAAAAGGCCAGCCACTTGAAGAGCTTTTTGGAATGCACAATGGAAAAAACGAAAGCACACTCCGCTACCTAAAGCGGGAAGAACACCGGCTTTACTATCTGGACGCCGACACCCTTACAAAATTTCGCCTTACTCCAGAGTTTGTACAGGAATACATACAGCACAAAAGGGAAAGGCGCAGGTACTGGCAAGAGAGGGGAGTGAGCCTGAGTAGAAGCAAATCAACTTGCACCTATACAGACGGAGAGGGGAAGACGAGAAAAACATAGGGAGGAATGTAGGGAGGAGTTAGGGAGGAGCCGGAACACTCACAAAGAGAGCTACCACATGAGCGAGAGCATAAGGAAAGAAATCAAGAAAATACGAGAGCAATTAAACCAAGAGCACGGAGAAGTCAGAGAGATGTACCTCATTGAAACCGAACACAAACTACTAAGAAAAAAAGCATGGTTTGTATGTCATAAACCCTACATTGGAACCATTGAGCCATTCATGTATTTAGGCCACCAAGGCATGCTGCCAGCTCTAATAATTACAGACTTAGACAAAGACCGGCAGTTTTACTCACTCACAGATAACGACAAGAAACTTGTAAGACATACATACAGAATAAGAAGAAAAACAGAGCACGACGCTATGCCCCAAAAATCAACAGAAACAGAAGATTTTAAAGCGCAGGTACGAATACCAAAAAACAGAGGGAACTACACATTTAAAGGTGGAGGATGGGATAACGAATATTGACCAAGATAGAGCCATCAACCATGAGCGAGAGCATAAGGCGGAGAATCAGAGAGCTAAAGACACTGGTTAGCAAGGCCACAGGAGCAAGCAGACACAAGGGCGTCTCTTGGATTATGTACACAATGCAAGGAGCACTACCCGACAAGTACGCGACGATATACAGCAAGAAGCCGTCCCAAAGCTGGGCGGAGTTCTGTGAGAGCGATTCCCTGTCACCCCTGCACTACCTAAAAAAACACGAGGAGAATATTCGCTATCTGGACGAACAGGGCGAGGAGGTAGGGTTTCGTCTTGACCAGGAGTTTACAAACCAATACAGAGCAAAGAGAAGAGAGAACACTGCCCGCAAGATCAACGACAGTTACCACCAGAATCGTACGGGTCGATAAACGGCTCAGGAGCCGGAGCCACCCCAAGCAAGAGCAACTCCCTATAAACCTGCAAGTAAGCCGCTAGGGTTGCAGGGTTATCCCTAGAGAACCCCTCGTAAAACATACCATCCAAACACTTAACCGCACCCACCATAACAAATTGCATGCTGGTAGATGCTCTGTGCATCCTGTCGTAATCAGTCACACCGCACCCCAGAGGAGCCAGACGGCACAAGGATTTACTGGAGGTTCTCATTTTTGAGCCTGAAACCCCCACAAAGTCGGCTTATCCGGCTCCAGCTTTCGCGTCACCGTTGTAGAGCTGTGCACCACCAGCACCCCTGCCAGCGATAAACATATTATCAACCAAACCAGCACCACAAGCAACTATCAAAAAACGCTAGAGCCTTAGTGCCACAAGGGTTTGCAGAGGATTAACACCAACATATACACCACCAAAAACACCCAAGACAGAGCACGCCGAGAGACTCCGCGCTTCGCTTGGGGGTGGTCGCTTCGCTCCCGCACAGATACACGGTTTAGCTCAAGCTGGGTGGTTTAGAGCCAGATGCACAGCCCTTTGAAAGACTTTTTACTCATTTAGTTAAGAAGTAACGAGTAAGTAACGGGTAAGTAACGGGTATATATATATCTACATCCCTTGCTATCAGTAGGATGTAACGAGTGTAACGAGTATAACGGGTATATATGCACTTAGGGAAAGGGGGGGGTATTCTGCTGAGCGAATTCTGTTTTTGTGCGTTACACCCGTTACCCACGTTACAGCCCGCTGATAGCAAGGGTTCCAGAGATACCCCCACCCGTTACACGTAACGGGTAGTACCCGTTACAAGACAAAAAAAAGCCGCACTTTTTAAAAAGTGCGGCTTTGTACACCCCTTAACACCTACTCCATAAAAGCCTGTTTTTGGCGTCTTTGGTGTAACGGGTGCCTTGGGTGTCTTGGGTGTTTTTCTCAGCCTCCCCAGCTAATCGAACCCCTTATAGACTCAGAAAAAGCAGACCTAGCCTCATCCAATCCGGGAAATACTCGAACCCTTGTGGTCTTGCCATTAACCCTTGCAGGCTTGGAGACTATGCCAGCCATGTTTAAAGCCTTGCCTATAAGGTTGGATGAGTCGCCATAGGTTGGCTTGAGCCTTCTTACATCCATCCAATTCATACAAGAATCGGAACAGTCAGAAGTCGGCATCCTTGCTGGCCAACAAGAACCGCCCACTACACACCCCTCAAGCAAGATGTTGTAAACCCACTTCTGCTCCGGTGGTAGGCAATCAATTTTTTGGTTTGTTAGTTCATCCGTTACTGGGGCGTGGTAAGGATCAAAGCCCGACAAGCTCAGGGAAAGCAGGTAATCCAATAGCTGTGAGGCAAAACCCTCATGCTCTGGGCTGCCTTGCCTCATAAATGAACGGGCAGAAAAATATTCTTTGTCTTGCTGGTGGGTGTCGGAAACTTTGAGGAATAGATAGCGCCTATCGTCTGTCTCTATCCGCACTATGTTTTCGTGATTACTCGCCATAAAAACGCGCATACGGTTTTGAACAAAACACCCGTCTATGCCTTTCCGCTCAAGCCTTGTGTAATTCTCAGAGATTAAGCCCTTGAGCATATCGGACGCTTCCTTGCTGCCAGCAAAAGCCTCATCGAAAAACACCAGCGAGCGAGCCTCAAGAGCGGAGTTGAACCTGCCTACTACATCATTTTTGCTGGTGGATGCTAAGCCATGACCACCAGCGATGGTGAGTAGAACATCCATAAAGGTTCCTTTGCCTGTTCCTTGCCCTGCCTTGAGCACAACTGCTACAGATGGTTTCTCCCATGGCTTTTGCGCCCAATGTGCAAGATATCCAAGCAGGTAGCAGTAATGCTCCTCATTACCTGAGCAAACCACCTCCCGAACATGGTCTAAATACATCGACACATGAGCATCCCCCACAGGACACTTCTCAGGTTTTACCCCGAACCCTTGCCAGATGTTTAGCCTGCCCTTGGGGGTGACACTCAAAGGGGGGTGTTCCGGGTTGAACTCAAGACCACCATCAAGGAAATTTTTGTTCTCGTTCTTGAGCCAGACAACACCCTTCGTCTCCAGCTTTGGAGCAGGCTCCCCACCCTGACCAAGCTTAAAGCCGACACACACCTTTTCTTGGTGAAGCCATAACTGACGAAACTCATCCAGGGCGAAGAATTCAGCCTCCAGACCTGTTCCTATTACACGAGAAACCATTCTCATAATGCGGTTTTTTCCGCCTATCACCACATGGTGATAGCTAGCATTAAGCTCTTGGACGCATAGCTCTATTTGCTTGGCTGGTGATAAAGGGAAGCCTGCAACATTCCCTTGCCGTACTTGGCTGGAAGTCTTGCTTTTACTGCTCTTGGGTGCTGTATTGGCTGGTCTATCTTTAGTAGAATCCATACACGCCTTATAGATTTCTAAGGCTTGCGCTCTTGCTATCCGAAGCAGTGCCTTTTTTTGTCACACAAAAAAGTGGTACAGTTCGGGTCAGGTGGGCACTTATGACTAAAACGTATAAAGCCCGCCGTTGCAGGGTTGCAAGTCGTTATAGTGACCAGACATAAAAACCGAGTTTTCGAGGCTGAGCTTTTTTGTCTGGAGTTCTGAAAGCTCCTGTCCGTTTAGGACAGGGGCTTTTTTATTACCTGATTATCCTACCATCGACTCACAAAAATAGGTTAACGCTTATTAAATGCGAACCTTGTCGTACAACATTTAATCAAAATCTACCCGTTCACTTTCAAAACTTATTGTCTAGGGCGTTTCGATAGACTTGGTTAATTCAAAAAAATACAAACGACAATAGACGTAAGGCAGTAGACTTACACAATAGAGAAAAAAGCAAGAAGTACACCCTGGCAAACCTACCCCATTATACAGCAAAATATATACACCCACCAGCCCTACCCCAGACAACAATCCGTACACCCTCTAACCCTACCCCATACTATAAACGTACACCTACACCCCTATCCCAAACTACAAACGTACACCCCCACCCCTACACCATACTATAAACGTACACCCCCAAACCTACCCCATACTATGACGTACACCCCCACCCCATTAAATACGTATTTAATGGGGTGGGGGTGTACGTCATAGTATGGGGTAGGTTTGGGGGTGTACGTTTATAGTATGGTGTAGGGGTGGGGGTGTACGTTTGTAGTTTGGGATAGGGGTGTAGGGGTGTACGTTTTGTTGTTTGGGGTAGGGCTTGTGGGTGTATGCTTATTGTTTGGGTTTAGGTTTGTACAGTGTATAAACCTATGCTATTGTAGAGATAGGGAGAACGACCCTGCCAAATCGACATCAAGCAAAGGGGATAGGAAAAATGGCCACCAGCAACCACAGCAAGGTAGACTTAGCAAAGGTTAAAAAAGACCTTATTGAGCGTATAAGAAAGATAGATGCTAGCAATGATTCCCAGACAGTCAGAACCAAGAACTACGAACGAGCCGCCAGAACAGCACGCTCAAAACTTTTTGAGGATGGGCGAAAGTCCCAGAGAAACCGCCTCGCCCTTTCCTCCTACGGTCGCTACCTTTCAGATGTTCGCAAAGCCTTACGTGCAGAGGGATGGAAGCACCACACACTCTTAGCGAACATTGAGAAATACAGCAAAGCCTACCCTGAGCTGGCAGACTTATTAGCCAGTTTGAACACGAAGGACAGCGAAACCAGACGGAAATCGCACACTAAACTACTCAGCACAACGAGGAATTTATCCAAGGGTAAAGACGAGGCAAGATACAGAACAGCATACGGACTTTTCAAGGGCATTAAATTAGACCATGAGGTTCTATCACACCTCGCCATGAGTTCGCTAGACAAGGACGACATATCCAGCGCTGCCAAGGAAGCCCTGGAGAAGAAAAAGACCAACTCACTTACCTTTAATACTCACGAAATACAGCGAGTAATCTCCCGAAATATCTATGCAGAGACATTCGGTAACAGGGCTGTAGCCTTGGGTCTGGCGTGCGGTCGACGCCCTGTAGAGATACTCTGCCAAGGCCAATTTAAGCTGGCTGGTGAATTTGAATTAAGGTTCACAGGACATGCAAAAAAAAGAGGGGGAATTGATTATGCCAACGAATCACAGATTTACACCCTGATTCCAGCCAATGAGTTTTTAAAAGCCCTTAAGGAGTTCCGCAAAATGGAGCCAGTAAAAGCCCTTGAGCAGTATCAGGAGCTACCAGAGGCTCAACGCAATGTAGAAATAAACCGCCGTACGGCAAAGACATTAAACACAGCTGCAAAAAGACTCCTAAAAGGAGAGGAGCGCATGTTTAAAGATACCAGAGCCATCTGGGCGAGAAGCGTATTCGACAACCACTACAAGACCGATAAGAAGTGGAAAAAGGTAGATGAGGATATTTTCTGGAGAGAGATGCTAGGCCACAAGGAAGACGACACCCAAGCACACTACAAGCACATAAAGCTCGTTAATACCGCCATCAAAGAGGAGCCAGAAGACGAGAAGCCTGAGCAGATGGAAGCGGGGGAGCGAGTAAAGATTCTTGAGGTTGTCGGCACAATGGAAGCAGTCACCAAGCGCAAGGCATTAGCCAAGATCAATAGCTTTGTATTGGAAGCAATCAAAACAGAACCTGAAACAACCATCACCCAAACCTTTATTACAAAAGGGCTTGGCGCGAATAGAAAAGCTATCAAAGATTACATTGAGATTCTTGAGACTAATTACCCTGAGACAATCGGGTAATTAACAACTACCAAAAGTGCCAGGAATCAAGCGGTAAAAAAATATGACACCCACCAACAAGGATTGCGGCCTTGCTGGTGGACTAACCCAAGGGAGCAAGCCCCATGAGCCAAGACCAATGTAAACAAATTCAAAGCCTGAGACTATCAGAACCTGTACCGGCAAGCATGGTACCACTATTGCGAATGTATATGTCCCTGGAGGGCTGCAAGCCTTGGATGAGGGAGAGCCTTAACAGATACCTTAAAACAAGCCGGAGCGCATAGACTGACGAAGAGCCTACCCCTTGTCGGGTAGGTTCTCTTGTATGTACTCCTTTAGCTCCTCAAGCTCCTTTTTGATCTGTATATGCTCCTCCAGCTTTACCAGAGAACCAAGCCCGCTTAACAGATCAGCCGCTTCTCCTGTCGCAATACTTCCAGTAGCGGCCGCATTTATCGCAATAGTCCCCTTCCTTACCAAGCCTCTTGCCCTCTCAAGCTCCGGCAAATCTATTGGAATCTGTACCGGCTTTAGGCTGGGGAGTATTTTATCAAGGCAGAGTTTTATCATGGCAGTGTCACCCTCAAGCGCCATATTAACCGCCTTGTCTACAAGTTCTTCGTCGCGTGCAGCTATAAGCTGGCGACGCGCTGAGAGCTTTTGCGCTGGCTTGCCTCTCTCTCTCCCATTAGGGTTGCCAGACTCTCCTTTTTTAAAAGTCACTTGCACGCTAACCCTTGCTAAACCCTTGCTAAATGTAACTTAGAGGGGGTTATTGATAGTTTAAAGGGTTAGCAAGAGAGGGAGAGAAAACAACCCTCATAACCAAACCGGAAGCACCAAGGCAGACAATGACAGGAGCCACCCTGAAAGCCGTTAGAGAGCTTCGTAGAGCCGCTAAAGATGCGCTCAAGGTGTCAGGGTGCGGGTATATCCCTTGGGGAGGGGGTAGAAACATATACAACGAGTACCCAGAAAAGTACGACACGCTACACACAAGACCAATAACCCCAAAAGGCCAGCCACTTGAAGAGCTTTTTGGAATGCACAATGGAAAAAACGAAAGCACACTCCGCTACCTAAAGCGGGAAGAACACCGGCTTTACTATCTGGACGCCGACACCCTTACAAAATTTCGCCTTACTCCAGAGTTTGTACAGGAATACATACAGCACAAAAGGGAAAGGCGCAGGTACTGGCAAGAGAGGGGAGTGAGCCTGAGTAGAAGCAAATCAACTTGCACCTATACAGACGGAGAGGGGAAGACGAGAAAAACATAGGGAGGAATGTAGGGAGGAGTTAGGGAGGAGCCGGAACACTCACAAAGAGAGCTACCACATGAGCGAGAGCATAAGGAAAGAAATCAAGAAAATACGAGAGCAATTAAACCAAGAGCACGGAGAAGTCAGAGAGATGTACCTCATTGAAACCGAACACAAACTACTAAGAAAAAAAGCATGGTTTGTATGTCATAAACCCTACATTGGAACCATTGAGCCATTCATGTATTTAGGCCACCAAGGCATGCTGCCAGCTCTAATAATTACAGACTTAGACAAAGACCGGCAGTTTTACTCACTCACAGATAACGACAAGAAACTTGTAAGACATACATACAGAATAAGAAGAAAAACAGAGCACGACGCTATGCCCCAAAAATCAACAGAAACAGAAGATTTTAAAGCGCAGGTACGAATACCAAAAAACAGAGGGAACTACACATTTAAAGGTGGAGGATGGGATAACGAATATTGACCAAGATAGAGCCATCAACCATGAGCGAGAGCATAAGGCGGAGAATCAGAGAGCTAAAGACACTGGTTAGCAAGGCCACAGGAGCAAGCAGACACAAGGGCGTCTCTTGGATTATGTACACAATGCAAGGAGCACTACCCGACAAGTACGCGACGATATACAGCAAGAAGCCGTCCCAAAGCTGGGCGGAGTTCTGTGAGAGCGATTCCCTGTCACCCCTGCACTACCTAAAAAAACACGAGGAGAATATTCGCTATCTGGACGAACAGGGCGAGGAGGTAGGGTTTCGTCTTGACCAGGAGTTTACAAACCAATACAGAGCAAAGAGAAGAGAGAACACTGCCCGCAAGATCAACGACAGTTACCACCAGAATCGTACGGGTCGATAAACGGCTCAGGAGCCGGAGCCACCCCAAGCAAGAGCAACTCCCTATAAACCTGCAAGTAAGCCGCTAGGGTTGCAGGGTTATCCCTAGAGAACCCCTCGTAAAACATACCATCCAAACACTTAACCGCACCCACCATAACAAATTGCATGCTGGTAGATGCTCTGTGCATCCTGTCGTAATCAGTCACACCGCACCCCAGAGGAGCCAGACGGCACAAGGATTTACTGGAGGTTCTCATTTTTGAGCCTGAAACCCCCACAAAGTCGGCTTATCCGGCTCCAGCTTTCGCGTCACCGTTGTAGAGCTGTGCACCACCAGCACCCCTGCCAGCGATAAACATATTATCAACCAAACCAGCACCACAAGCAACTATCAAAAAACGCTAGAGCCTTAGTGCCACAAGGGTTTGCAGAGGATTAACACCAACATATACACCACCAAAAACACCCAAGACAGAGCACGCCGAGAGACTCCGCGCTTCGCTTGGGGGTGGTCGCTTCGCTCCCGCACAGATACACGGTTTAGCTCAAGCTGGGTGGTTTAGAGCCAGATGCACAGCCCTTTGAAAGACTTTTTACTCATTTAGTTAAGAAGTAACGAGTAAGTAACGGGTAAGTAACGGGTATATATATATCTACATCCCTTGCTATCAGTAGGATGTAACGAGTGTAACGAGTATAACGGGTATATATGCACTTAGGGAAAGGGGGGGGTATTCTGCTGAGCGAATTCTGTTTTTGTGCGTTACACCCGTTACCCACGTTACAGCCCGCTGATAGCAAGGGTTCCAGAGATACCCCCACCCGTTACACGTAACGGGTAGTACCCGTTACAAGACAAAAAAAAGCCGCACTTTTTAAAAAGTGCGGCTTTGTACACCCCTTAACACCTACTCCATAAAAGCCTGTTTTTGGCGTCTTTGGTGTAACGGGTGCCTTGGGTGTCTTGGGTGTTTTTCTCAGCCTCCCCAGCTAATCGAACCCCTTATAGACTCAGAAAAAGCAGACCTAGCCTCATCCAATCCGGGAAATACTCGAACCCTTGTGGTCTTGCCATTAACCCTTGCAGGCTTGGAGACTATGCCAGCCATGTTTAAAGCCTTGCCTATAAGGTTGGATGAGTCGCCATAGGTTGGCTTGAGCCTTCTTACATCCATCCAATTCATACAAGAATCGGAACAGTCAGAAGTCGGCATCCTTGCTGGCCAACAAGAACCGCCCACTACACACCCCTCAAGCAAGATGTTGTAAACCCACTTCTGCTCCGGTGGTAGGCAATCAATTTTTTGGTTTGTTAGTTCATCCGTTACTGGGGCGTGGTAAGGATCAAAGCCCGACAAGCTCAGGGAAAGCAGGTAATCCAATAGCTGTGAGGCAAAACCCTCATGCTCTGGGCTGCCTTGCCTCATAAATGAACGGGCAGAAAAATATTCTTTGTCTTGCTGGTGGGTGTCGGAAACTTTGAGGAATAGATAGCGCCTATCGTCTGTCTCTATCCGCACTATGTTTTCGTGATTACTCGCCATAAAAACGCGCATACGGTTTTGAACAAAACACCCGTCTATGCCTTTCCGCTCAAGCCTTGTGTAATTCTCAGAGATTAAGCCCTTGAGCATATCGGACGCTTCCTTGCTGCCAGCAAAAGCCTCATCGAAAAACACCAGCGAGCGAGCCTCAAGAGCGGAGTTGAACCTGCCTACTACATCATTTTTGCTGGTGGATGCTAAGCCATGACCACCAGCGATGGTGAGTAGAACATCCATAAAGGTTCCTTTGCCTGTTCCTTGCCCTGCCTTGAGCACAACTGCTACAGATGGTTTCTCCCATGGCTTTTGCGCCCAATGTGCAAGATATCCAAGCAGGTAGCAGTAATGCTCCTCATTACCTGAGCAAACCACCTCCCGAACATGGTCTAAATACATCGACACATGAGCATCCCCCACAGGACACTTCTCAGGTTTTACCCCGAACCCTTGCCAGATGTTTAGCCTGCCCTTGGGGGTGACACTCAAAGGGGGGTGTTCCGGGTTGAACTCAAGACCACCATCAAGGAAATTTTTGTTCTCGTTCTTGAGCCAGACAACACCCTTCGTCTCCAGCTTTGGAGCAGGCTCCCCACCCTGACCAAGCTTAAAGCCGACACACACCTTTTCTTGGTGAAGCCATAACTGACGAAACTCATCCAGGGCGAAGAATTCAGCCTCCAGACCTGTTCCTATTACACGAGAAACCATTCTCATAATGCGGTTTTTTCCGCCTATCACCACATGGTGATAGCTAGCATTAAGCTCTTGGACGCATAGCTCTATTTGCTTGGCTGGTGATAAAGGGAAGCCTGCAACATTCCCTTGCCGTACTTGGCTGGAAGTCTTGCTTTTACTGCTCTTGGGTGCTGTATTGGCTGGTCTATCTTTAGTAGAATCCATACACGCCTTATAGATTTCTAAGGCTTGCGCTCTTGCTATCCGAAGCAGTGCCTTTTTTTGTCACACAAAAAAGTGGTACAGTTCGGGTCAGGTGGGCACTTATGACTAAAACGTATAAAGCCCGCCGTTGCAGGGTTGCAAGTCGTTATAGTGACCAGACATAAAAACCGAGTTTTCGAGGCTGAGCTTTTTTGTCTGGAGTTCTGAAAGCTCCTGTCCGTTTAGGACAGGGGCTTTTTTATTACCTGATTATCCTACCATCGACTCACAAAAATAGGTTAACGCTTATTAAATGCGAACCTTGTCGTACAACATTTAATCAAAATCTACCCGTTCACTTTCAAAACTTATTGTCTAGGGCGTTTCGATAGACTTGGTTAATTCAAAAAAATACAAACGACAATAGACGTAAGGCAGTAGACTTACACAATAGAGAAAAAAGCAAGAAGTACACCCTGGCAAACCTACCCCATTATACAGCAAAATATATACACCCACCAGCCCTACCCCAGACAACAATCCGTACACCCTCTAACCCTACCCCATACTATAAACGTACACCTACACCCCTATCCCAAACTACAAACGTACACCCCCACCCCTACACCATACTATAAACGTACACCCCCAAACCTACCCCATACTATGACGTACACCCCCACCCCATTAAATACGTATTTAATGGGGTGGGGGTGTACGTCATAGTATGGGGTAGGTTTGGGGGTGTACGTTTATAGTATGGTGTAGGGGTGGGGGTGTACGTTTGTAGTTTGGGATAGGGGTGTAGGGGTGTACGTTTTGTTGTTTGGGGTAGGGCTTGTGGGTGTATGCTTATTGTTTGGGTTTAGGTTTGTACAGTGTATAAACCTATGCTATTGTAGAGATAGGGAGAACGACCCTGCCAAATCGACATCAAGCAAAGGGGATAGGAAAAATGGCCACCAGCAACCACAGCAAGGTAGACTTAGCAAAGGTTAAAAAAGACCTTATTGAGCGTATAAGAAAGATAGATGCTAGCAATGATTCCCAGACAGTCAGAACCAAGAACTACGAACGAGCCGCCAGAACAGCACGCTCAAAACTTTTTGAGGATGGGCGAAAGTCCCAGAGAAACCGCCTCGCCCTTTCCTCCTACGGTCGCTACCTTTCAGATGTTCGCAAAGCCTTACGTGCAGAGGGATGGAAGCACCACACACTCTTAGCGAACATTGAGAAATACAGCAAAGCCTACCCTGAGCTGGCAGACTTATTAGCCAGTTTGAACACGAAGGACAGCGAAACCAGACGGAAATCGCACACTAAACTACTCAGCACAACGAGGAATTTATCCAAGGGTAAAGACGAGGCAAGATACAGAACAGCATACGGACTTTTCAAGGGCATTAAATTAGACCATGAGGTTCTATCACACCTCGCCATGAGTTCGCTAGACAAGGACGACATATCCAGCGCTGCCAAGGAAGCCCTGGAGAAGAAAAAGACCAACTCACTTACCTTTAATACTCACGAAATACAGCGAGTAATCTCCCGAAATATCTATGCAGAGACATTCGGTAACAGGGCTGTAGCCTTGGGTCTGGCGTGCGGTCGACGCCCTGTAGAGATACTCTGCCAAGGCCAATTTAAGCTGGCTGGTGAATTTGAATTAAGGTTCACAGGACATGCAAAAAAAAGAGGGGGAATTGATTATGCCAACGAATCACAGATTTACACCCTGATTCCAGCCAATGAGTTTTTAAAAGCCCTTAAGGAGTTCCGCAAAATGGAGCCAGTAAAAGCCCTTGAGCAGTATCAGGAGCTACCAGAGGCTCAACGCAATGTAGAAATAAACCGCCGTACGGCAAAGACATTAAACACAGCTGCAAAAAGACTCCTAAAAGGAGAGGAGCGCATGTTTAAAGATACCAGAGCCATCTGGGCGAGAAGCGTATTCGACAACCACTACAAGACCGATAAGAAGTGGAAAAAGGTAGATGAGGATATTTTCTGGAGAGAGATGCTAGGCCACAAGGAAGACGACACCCAAGCACACTACAAGCACATAAAGCTCGTTAATACCGCCATCAAAGAGGAGCCAGAAGACGAGAAGCCTGAGCAGATGGAAGCGGGGGAGCGAGTAAAGATTCTTGAGGTTGTCGGCACAATGGAAGCAGTCACCAAGCGCAAGGCATTAGCCAAGATCAATAGCTTTGTATTGGAAGCAATCAAAACAGAACCTGAAACAACCATCACCCAAACCTTTATTACAAAAGGGCTTGGCGCGAATAGAAAAGCTATCAAAGATTACATTGAGATTCTTGAGACTAATTACCCTGAGACAATCGGGTAATTAACAACTACCAAAAGTGCCAGGAATCAAGCGGTAAAAAAATATGACACCCACCAACAAGGATTGCGGCCTTGCTGGTGGACTAACCCAAGGGAGCAAGCCCCATGAGCCAAGACCAATGTAAACAAATTCAAAGCCTGAGACTATCAGAACCTGTACCGGCAAGCATGGTACCACTATTGCGAATGTATATGTCCCTGGAGGGCTGCAAGCCTTGGATGAGGGAGAGCCTTAACAGATACCTTAAAACAAGCCGGAGCGCATAGACTGACGAAGAGCCTACCCCTTGTCGGGTAGGTTCTCTTGTATGTACTCCTTTAGCTCCTCAAGCTCCTTTTTGATCTGTATATGCTCCTCCAGCTTTACCAGAGAACCAAGCCCGCTTAACAGATCAGCCGCTTCTCCTGTCGCAATACTTCCAGTAGCGGCCGCATTTATCGCAATAGTCCCCTTCCTTACCAAGCCTCTTGCCCTCTCAAGCTCCGGCAAATCTATTGGAATCTGTACCGGCTTTAGGCTGGGGAGTATTTTATCAAGGCAGAGTTTTATCATGGCAGTGTCACCCTCAAGCGCCATATTAACCGCCTTGTCTACAAGTTCTTCGTCGCGTGCAGCTATAAGCTGGCGACGCGCTGAGAGCTTTTGCGCTGGCTTGCCTCTCTCTCTCCCATTAGGGTTGCCAGACTCTCCTTTTTTAAAAGTCACTTGCACGCTAACCCTTGCTAAACCCTTGCTAAATGTAACTTAGAGGGGGTTATTGATAGTTTAAAGGGTTAGCAAGAGAGGGAGAGAAAACAACCCTCATAACCAAACCGGAAGCACCAAGGCAGACAATGACAGGAGCCACCCTGAAAGCCGTTAGAGAGCTTCGTAGAGCCGCTAAAGATGCGCTCAAGGTGTCAGGGTGCGGGTATATCCCTTGGGGAGGGGGTAGAAACATATACAACGAGTACCCAGAAAAGTACGACACGCTACACACAAGACCAATAACCCCAAAAGGCCAGCCACTTGAAGAGCTTTTTGGAATGCACAATGGAAAAAACGAAAGCACACTCCGCTACCTAAAGCGGGAAGAACACCGGCTTTACTATCTGGACGCCGACACCCTTACAAAATTTCGCCTTACTCCAGAGTTTGTACAGGAATACATACAGCACAAAAGGGAAAGGCGCAGGTACTGGCAAGAGAGGGGAGTGAGCCTGAGTAGAAGCAAATCAACTTGCACCTATACAGACGGAGAGGGGAAGACGAGAAAAACATAGGGAGGAATGTAGGGAGGAGTTAGGGAGGAGCCGGAACACTCACAAAGAGAGCTACCACATGAGCGAGAGCATAAGGAAAGAAATCAAGAAAATACGAGAGCAATTAAACCAAGAGCACGGAGAAGTCAGAGAGATGTACCTCATTGAAACCGAACACAAACTACTAAGAAAAAAAGCATGGTTTGTATGTCATAAACCCTACATTGGAACCATTGAGCCATTCATGTATTTAGGCCACCAAGGCATGCTGCCAGCTCTAATAATTACAGACTTAGACAAAGACTGGCAGTTTTACTCACTCACAGATAACGACAAGAAACTTGTAAGACATACATACAGAATAAGAAGAAAAACAGAGCACGACGCTATGCCCCAAAAATCAACAGAAACAGAAGATTTTAAAGCGCAGGTACGAATACCAAAAAACAGAGGGAACTACACATTTAAAGGTGGAGGATGGGATAACGAATATTGACCAAGATAGAGCCATCAACCATGAGCGAGAGCATAAGGCGGAGAATCAGAGAGCTAAAGACACTGGTTAGCAAGGCCACAGGAGCAAGCAGACACAAGGGCGTCTCTTGGATTATGTACACAATGCAAGGAGCACTACCCGACAAGTACGCGACGATATACAGCAAGAAGCCGTCCCAAAGCTGGACGGAGTTCTGTGAGAGCGATTCCCTGTCACCCCTGCACTACCTAAAAAAACACGAGGAGAATATTCGCTATCTGGACGAACAGGGCGAGGAGGTAGGGTTTCGTCTTGACCAGGAGTTTACAAACCAATACAGAGCAAAGAGAAGAGAGAACACTGCCCGCAAGATCAACGACAGTTACCACCAGAATCGTACGGGTCGATAAACGGCTCAGGAGCCGGAGCCACCCCAAGCAAGAGCAACTCCCTATAAACCTGCAAGTAAGCCGCTAGGGTTGCAGGGTTATCCCTAGAGAACCCCTCGTAAAACATACCATCCAAACACTTAACCGCACCCACCATAACAAATTGCATGCTGGTAGATGCTCTGTGCATCCTGTCGTAATCAGTCACACCGCACCCCAGAGGAGCCAGACGGCACAAGGATTTACTGGAGGTTCTCATTTTTGAGCCTGAAACCCCCACAAAGTCGGCTTATCCGGCTCCAGCTTTCGCGTCACCGTTGTAGAGCTGTGCACCACCAGCACCCCTGCCAGCGATAAACATATTATCAACCAAACCAGCACCACAAGCAACTATCAAAAAACGCTAGAGCCTTAGTGCCACAAGGGTTTGCAGAGGATTAACACCAACATATACACCACCAAAAACACCCAAGACAGAGCACGCCGAGAGACTCCGCGCTTCGCTTGGGGGTGGTCGCTTCGCTCCCGCACAGATACACGGTTTAGCTCAAGCTGGGTGGTTTAGAGCCAGATGCACAGCCCTTTGAAAGACTTTTTACTCATTTAGTTAAGAAGTAACGAGTAAGTAACGGGTAAGTAACGGGTATATATATATCTACATCCCTTGCTATCAGTAGGATGTAACGAGTGTAACGAGTGTAACGGGTATATATGCACTTAGGGAAAGGGGGGGGTATTCTGCTGAGCGAATTCTGTTTTTGTGCGTTACACCCGTTACCCACGTTACAGCCCGCTGATAGCAAGGGTTCCAGAGATACCCCCACCCGTTACACGTAACGGGTAGTACCCGTTACAAGACAAAAAAAAGCCGCACTTTTTAAAAAGTGCGGCTTTGTACACCCCTTAACACCTACTCCATAAAAGCCTGTTTTTGGCGTCTTTGGTGTAACGGGTGCCTTGGGTGTCTTGGGTGTTTTTCTCAGCCTCCCCAGCTAATCGAACCCCTTATAGACTCAGAAAAAGCAGACCTAGCCTCATCCAATCCGGGAAATACTCGAACCCTTGTGGTCTTGCCATTAACCCTTGCAGGCTTGGAGACTATGCCAGCCATGTTTAAAGCCTTGCCTATAAGGTTGGATGAGTCGCCATAGGTTGGCTTGAGCCTTCTTACATCCATCCAATTCATACAAGAATCGGAACAGTCAGAAGTCGGCATCCTTGCCGGCCAACAAGAACCGCCCACTACACACCCCTCAAGCAAGATGTTGTAAACCCACTTCTGCTCCGGTGGTAGGCAATCAATTTTTTGGTTTGTTAGTTCATCCGTTACTGGGGCGTGGTAAGGATCAAAGCCCGACAAGCTCAGGGAAAGCAGGTAATCCAATAGCTGTGAGGCAAAACCCTCATGCTCTGGGCTGCCTTGCCTCATAAATGAACGGGCAGAAAAATATTCTTTGTCTTGCTGGTGGGTGTCGGAAACTTTGAGGAATAGATAGCGCCTATCGTCTGTCTCTATCCGCACTATGTTTTCGTGATTACT
>CBDCRZ010000079.1:0-21075 GCA_965221135.1 Sansalvadorimonas sp. | reverse complement strand
CTGGGTGAACACCCCTGAGCGCTTTATTCGTTTTATTGGTCTGCTGGGGCCGGGTCACCGGCATCTGGAAGGGTTGCAGAGTCTGTTGACTGATTATTTTGGTCTGCGATCCGTAGTGCGTACAGCGCCTGTTAGACGACATCAGATTTGTGATGACGCAAAAGTGGTGCTCGGAACCAGGGGGCAAAACCATCAACTGGGTGGACTCTGTCCTCTGGGCAGCGGTGGCTACCTGGATAACTGGCGGATCGACATCCTGCTGTTTCCACAAGGGCATGATGCCTTACTGAAAAGTCTGACTCGAACAGAGTTAAGGCAGAGCGTTCATCAGTTGGCGCGACTTTATCTTGCGGATTGTACCCCTGTTGCTCTGTTTGTGATGGCGCGGCGTCGTTTTTTGAAAGCGCCGGTATTAAGCAGTCGTAAGCCAGAATCCGTGCTCGGGCAGACCCTGTGTCTGGCGCCGGAGAGAAATTCCGGAGGCAGCGTGCGTATTCGTCTGAATCTCCAGGGGGCGTTCTCAACTCACTCTCTTCAGCCTTAACTCTTCAACCTAAAGAATGCGGAGCCCGCTATGGCAATGGTTAATTTGAACAGCCTTGTTGCCCGTCTGGACGCCAGTGTCCGGCAGGCGTTGGAAGCAGCGGCCGGGGATGCTATGTCCCGTGGGCACCATGATGTTGAGATCGAGCACTGGTTTAAGTCACTGCTGTCTGAGCGTAACCCGGAACTGACCGCGGTTATCGACTCGATGGGGTTGAACCGGGCGACGCTGGATGAAGATTTTCTGCGTAGTATTAACCGTTTCCGTACGGGGAATGATCGTCAGCCGGGTTTGTCGGCTGCTCTGGTGGAGCTGGCGGAACAGTCCTGGGTGATCGCATCGGTCAACTATGGACAGAATCAGGTAAACAGTCTGCACCTGTTGTTGGCAGAGCTGGAAAGAGAAAGCAAAAAGCTCGGCGGAGACAGTCTTTCCGATGAGTTCAACCGTATCTCCCTGGAGTCTCTGAAAGCGAAAGCGGCGGAAGTTTCCAAGGCTGAAACCTCGTCTGAGAAAGGCGAGGCAGCTGGAGTTTCTGCGCCGGGAGCGGGTGGTCCGGAAGAGGGCGGGGCGCTGGAACGCTTCACCATTAACTTGACTGAGCAGGCGAAACAGGGCCGGTTAGACCCGGTGATAGGCCGTCATAGTGAGATACGCAAAGCGATCGATATACTCTGTCGTCGTCGACAAAATAATCCTCTGCTTTTGGGAGATCCGGGTACGGGTAAAACCGCTATTGTTGAAGGTTTGGCGTTAGCCATTGAGGCAGGTGAAGTTCCTGATCGGTTAAAAGAAGTACGCCTGCAGACTCTGGATTTAGCCTTGTTGCAGGCTGGTGCCAGCATTAAAGGTGAGTTTGAAAATCGTCTGAAGGATGTGATTAAAGAGGTGCAGCAGTCGGTTGAGCCGGTCGTTGTGTTTATTGATGAAGCTCACACCCTGATTGGGGCTGGTGGTGCCACAGGTCAACAGGATGCTGCCAACCTGTTAAAGCCGGCACTGGCTCGTGGTGAGTTTCGTACCGTTGCTGCGACTACCTGGACCGAGTATCACCAATATATGGAGAAAGATCAGGCCCTGGCCCGTCGTTTCCAGATAGTGCGGGTGGCGGAGCCTACAGAAGACGACTGTGTGCAGATTCTCCGGGGTATATCTCTCTCCCTTGAAGAGCATCATGGTGTGCGGGTTCGGGAAGAGGCCATGTCTGCCGCGGTTCAATTGACTGTGCGTTATCTTCCTGCCCGACGCCTGCCGGATAAAGCTATCAGTGTTTTGGATACCGCTTGTTCCCGTGTGGCATTGGGACAGCATGCGCGGCCGGAACATATAGAATCTTTGGAGCAGGAACAGCGTCGTCTGGAGTTGGAAGTTTCTTCCCGTGAACGTGAAGCTTTAGTGGTAGAAGAAACTGGCGAGTCTTTGCCAGGACTGCAAAGTCAGTTAAAAACGATAGCGAAACAACTCACCGGTTTGCAGAGCCAGTGGCAGGAGGAGCAAGCCTTAATTGCTGAGTTAACCCGTTTGCAGAAGGAGCTGGATGATCTTTACTCGGCAGGGGATAAGGGGGAGTCTCTCAAGACACTGCGAACTGAGTGGAAACAGTGCCGTGAAAAGCTGGATGCTTGTCAGGGGGAGAGCGGTCTAATGCCTGCGGTGGTGGATGAATCTGTGATTGCTGATGTGCTGGCATCCTGGACCGGTATTCCTCTGGGTAATATCGTTTCTGATGAGATGGTGCGTTTGGCCTCGCTGGAGGGTTGTCTTGCTGAGCGGGTGATGGGGCAGTCCCATGCTCTGTCTGCGGTGGCTGAAAGTTTGCGGGTGGCACGGGCTGGTTTGATAGATCCGAATAAGCCTATAGGTGTGCTGTTCTTTTGTGGGCCCAGCGGTACCGGGAAAACAGAAACCGGGTTGGCGCTGGCTGATACCCTGTTCACCGGTGAGCAGGATATGGTCACTATTAATATGTCGGAGTTTAAGGAGGAGCATAAAGTTTCCATGCTTCTTGGTGCGCCGGCGGGCTATGTTGGTTATGGCGAAGGTGGTGTGCTGACTGAGGCTGTGCGACGTAACCCTTACTGCATTCTGATGCTGGATGAGTTTGAGAAGGCTCACCCAGGTGTGCACGACATCTTCTATCGTATTTTTGATAAGGGACGGGTGAGTGATAGTGAGGGGAAGGAGGTCGATTTTCGTAATACTCTTATTATTCTGACTTCTAATGCGGCGGCCAGTGATATTGCCGGTGCCTGTGATTCGAATGATGAAAGTCTGTGGCCTAATACCCATGATCTACTCAAGCAGATACGCCCGACGCTAGAGGAGTATTTTAAACCGGCTTTCCTTGGGCGTATTGAGACCATTCCTTTTTATCCTTTGACCCGTGAGCAGCTTAAGGCCATTGGCGCCATGGCGCTGAAGAAGCTGGCTGGGCGGGTGGATGCGCATTATGGGGCGAGCTTTTCCTGGGATGACAGTGTGTTGGATCACCTGGTGAATTTGTGTGATGACCCGAATATCGGTGCCCGGGCGATTGAACACAATATTAATCGTGTTCTTCTTCCTGAATTGGCGGGTAGTTGTATTAGCAGGATGGGTGATAAGCAGGGGATTGGTTCGATTGTTGTTCATTGGGATGAGTCTGAGGGGATTGGTCTTTCTATTGCTGATTAGGGTTTTGGTGGTTTAAAAAAGAGATCTCCCGGTTCACGCTGGTGGTGATGACTGTCAGCTTTATCACCAGTCTTAACAGTGCTGCGGCTATGGCGGAGTATGGTCTTTCGCTGATAGGGATTTACTGTCTCATAGTACTGTTGTTTCTTCTTCCTTCAGCATTAATCTCTGCTGAACTCGTGGCCGGTTGGTGTGAGGATGGTGGGGTTTATGTGTGGGTTCGGGAAGCTTTTGGTGAGAAGTGGGGCTTTGTTGCTGTCTGGTTGCAGTGGGTGCAGTGCGTCATTTGGTTTCCTGCCATTTTGCAGTTTATTTGGGAGAGATTAATACATGGATACCAGCGCCCTCCCGCGGGCTGTTGATTGCCGCTAAAAATGGTTTGATGCCTCCAGTCTGTCAGGCTGAAAATGCCAATGGTATGCAGCAGAATATATTGATTATGCAGTGTGTTGTGGTCACTGGTATTTCTACGGTGCTGTTTCTTTTTGAGGCGCAGATTGCCTGGTGGGTGATGAATATCGTGCCTGCCATGTTGTTTTATTTTCGAAAGCCGTCCTGGACACTCGTGGCGAAGAGGTCTGACAATAAAGAATACTCTGCTTGTTGGCAGAGCATTCTCTATTACTGACCGTTCACCGCTTTGAGCACAGGTAGCAGGTATAGCTATAAAAGCAGCTTGAGCTTATCAGTGGTTAAATACCTGACGATGAATATCTGCCCACTGTGCCTCTTCTTCCACAACACGATCTTCTACCTTCTGGAATCGGGTGATCTCACTGTCGTCCAGAAAATGCAGGCAATCCCCGCCTAAAAACCACAGCAGATCCCTTGGCATCATGGGCGTAAGCTGTGGGTGGTTGCCAACAAAGCTGAACAGCCAGTTCTGCGCCAGATGCCAGCCATTGGCTGGGTCGGAATCAAGGGATTCACAGGCCTGGGCCAGTGTGGTGATCAATTCTTCTTTCTGCTCCGCCTGAACCAGTTTGTCCAGTTCTACGGGCAGGTGGTCAGAGAACTCCTGCAGCAGTTTGCGATGAAAGGCATAGTAGCCGGATTTGTCGGCGAATGGGGCCTTGCTCGAAGGGGCAGGGCTCGAAGGTAAAGCTTGTTCAGTCATGAATGGTTTCCATAAATTTGGGCACACGTTAGACAACCGTGAAGGGTGGGTCAACAGCCATTGGCTGACCTATAGTGATTTTTATATCAAACCGTTCCTGTTATGCCGGCTCAGTCTGTAGTGCATGGCAAGTTTGTGGTTCAGGGGCTTTCTGCCTAAGACGTATTTGTCTGATTGACGTGGCATGAGGTGAGGGTCCAGATAACTTACCTCATGCAGTTGGCAATCCTGTGTTCAATTTCAAAAGCAAGAATTGATAGTAATCTCATCCACAACATCACTATCGGAACGCTTGTTAGGATTCAGCGTACAGCACGTCCGGCCCCCCTCCGCTATACATCTGGGTTGGCCTTTTATGACGTTTTGGTGTCTTGAAATACAGTCAGCCAGAGCCTGGGCATAACCCTGCTGGCTCTCAGTCCCCCAGTAAGCATAATGACCGTAGATGAGACTGCTGCTATCCGTGGTGTGACGTGATGAGCAAGGTGTATTGTCTTCGTGATGCATGAGAATAATATGACGGGTTAGAGGGTATGCCGTAAATTTTTTAGCAGGTTTTGCACAGCAAACGCTACCACTACTTTGCCGGCATTGGTTACCCTCAGGTTGCAGTATCATGATACAAGCCGCAGAGTCTGAAGCGCACCCTGAAGTGCCGTACTGCTCAATAATTTCGTTGGGGAAATCTGGATCAGTGCAGTTGCCTGAACAGTGGTTATCAGGGCAGCGGTTGATGGTGTAAAAGTCGTAAAAAATTTTTTCGAATCGTCGGCAGAGGTATGGAAACTGACAAGCAGAAATGTGATAACGAGGAGGTAATACCCCCATGATAAGCTGTGCAGTGAGCTCAGCCGTAAAGAATAAGCGGGACGCATTTGAGCAAACCAAAGTTGGTAATCATGAGTTCATAGCGACGGGGCAAGTGCAACCTGAAACTTATACCAACACTTGGGGCCCGATTATTCAAAGGAGCTGGTCTGGGGGGACTTTGTTCAGTCATGTAAGGTTTCCGTAAGTTTGGGTACACGTTAGACAATGGATATAGGAGGGTCAACAGTCTTTATTGGCTCTGTATTGAAGTGAGAACGATTAGTTATCTTTTTTTACATCGAATTATTATAAAATCATCGTTTGCATCTGACTTTTATGTATAACGAGGGGAAATGACGGACGCACTTAACATCCGTGAGCTTCGCAAGACTTATGGAAACGGGCATGAAGCCCTCAAAGGTATCGATCTCAGTGTGGCCCCCGGGGATTTCTTTGCCCTCCTTGGCCCCAATGGCGCCGGTAAATCGACCACCATTGGCATTATCTCTTCCCTGGTAAATAAAACATCCGGGCATGTAGATATTTTCGGGCACGATATTGATACCGACCTGGTGAAGGCGAAATGCCATCTGGGTGTGGTGCCTCAGGAATTTAATTTCAACCAGTTCGAGAAAGTGCAGGATGTGGTGATTACCCAGGCCGGGTATTACGGCATTGCTGGCAAAGAAGCTCGCCTGCGTTCAGAAACATATCTCAAGCAGTTAGGCCTTTGGGAAAAAAGGGATACTCAATCCCGAATGCTCTCTGGCGGTATGAAGCGTCGCCTGATGATTGCCCGGGCGTTGATTCACCAGCCACGTCTGTTGATTCTTGATGAGCCGACTGCAGGTGTTGATATCGAACTGCGCCGCAGCCTTTGGGAGTTTGTTCAGGAAATTAATGCTGAGGGCACAACGGTTATTCTCACCACGCATTATCTTGAAGAAGCAGAACAGATGTGCCGTAACATCGCCATTATCAATGATGGCTCTATTGTCGAAAATACCAGCATGAAAGAATTGCTGCTGAAGATGGATCAGGAGAGTTTCTTCCTGGATGTCAGCGACGAGATGCCCGCTCAGGCCACCTTTGCCGGTTATGGCGTGAAGCGTGTGGATGCCCGTACTCTGGAAGTGGAAGTGAAGCGTGGGCAGGGTTTGAACGGCCTGTTCCGTCAGCTCAATGATTACAAGGTGGATGTTGTGAGTATGCGCAACAAGTCCAACCGTCTCGAAGAGTTGTTTGTGGATATGACACGCAAGAGCTCTTGAAAAAACAGCTCTTTATAGCCGTCTTACAGAGCGCTTTTGAAAACAGCATTGAAGACCATTTTTTGCACGTATTGAGATTCTAAAACAAGTATGGGATTACAACAGAACTGGATCGCCTTCTGTACGATCTTTATTAAGGAAGTGCGGCGTTTTCTCCGCATCTGGCCGCAGACTCTGCTGCCACCGGCCATTACCATGAGCCTGTATTTTGTGATTTTCGGCCATGTGATTGGTTCGCGGATCGGTACTATGGGTGGCTTTGATTATATGACCTTTGTGGTGCCCGGGTTGGTCATGATGTCTGTGATTACTAATTCGTACAGTAACGTTTCCAGCTCATTTTATAGCAACAAATTTCAGCGGAGTGTGGAAGAGTTGCTGGTGTCGCCGGTACCTCACTGGATTATTCTGGCGGGTTATGTGTGCGGTGGTGTTTGCCGGGGTTTGATGACCGCGACCATTGTTATATTAATTTCACTGTTCTTCGTTGATTTTCAGGTCTACAGCATTGGCATTACGGTGCTGGCGGTTAGCTTAACGGCGCTGATGTTTGCCCTGGGTGGCTTCATTAATGCCTTGTTTGCCAGGAGCTTTGACGATGTCTCTATTATCCCTACTTTTGTACTGACGCCCCTGACGTATCTGGGTGGTGTATTTTATTCAGTCAAAGTCCTGCCGGAGTTCTGGCAGGGGGTTTCCCAGATTAATCCCATCCTGTACCAGGTGAATGCTTTCCGTTATGGCATGCTGGGCTACAGTGGTGTGGTCAATCTGTACTTTGCATTTTCCATTATGATATTGGCTGTGGTGGTTCTTACGGCAATCTGTCTGAGACTATTGCACCGTGGCCACGGTTTGAGAAGTTGAAACACGAATGAGTAATACCGTTATTGATTCCCCTCTGGGGCAACACAGTGAATATATCAGCGAATACAGTGCTGAACTGTTGTTCCCCATTCCCCGGGCACCTAAATGGGAGGCGCTGGGTCTGGAAAGTGATAATCTCCCGTTCACCGGGACAGATACCTGGAACGGCCCTGAGCTCTCCTGGCTGAACAGCAAAGGCAAGCCTGTTGTTATGATGGGTGTCTTTATCCTGCCGGGCAGTTCACCCAATATTATTGAGTCCAAGTCCTTCAAGTTGTATTTGAACTCTTTCAACCAGACTCGTTTCTCTTCTCCGGCGGTTGTGCAGTCCACCATGGTGGAAGACTTGTCGGCCGCGGCTGGTGCGCCTGTGAAGGTAAAACTGCTGACTATGGATGAGTACCAGCAGTTAGGGCTTTCTACGCCCGAAGGTGAGTGTCTGGATGAGCAGGATGTGGAGATTAACACCTACACGCTGGAAACCAGCTTTCTGGAAACCGCAGGGGAAGAGGTCAGCGAAACGCTTTATTCTCATCTGTTAAAGTCCAACTGCCCGGTCACCGGTCAGCCTGACTGGGGCACTCTGGTGATTGAGTACACAGGACCTAAGATTGCTCGGGAAGGGCTGTTGAAATACATCTGTTCATTCCGCCAGCACCAGGATTTTCATGAACAGTGCGTGGAACGTATCTTTATGGATATGAAGCGAATCTGCGGTGCGAAAAAACTGACTGTGTATGCCCGTTATGTGCGCCGTGGTGGTCTGGATATTAATCCGTTCCGCACCGATGCTGGGCGTAAGTGTGTTAACCAGCGTTTAGCGCGACAGTGATTTTTTAACCACAGGGGGCACAGAGGAAAAGCAATAGCTTCTTAAATAAGAGCTTTTGCTTTTTAATAAATAGCTCCTCTCTGTGTCCTTTGTGCCCTCTGTGGTTAAAGGCTT
The DNA here is from genome assembly GCA_965221135.1 of Sansalvadorimonas sp. Lineage (GTDB taxonomy): Bacteria > Pseudomonadota > Gammaproteobacteria > Pseudomonadales > Endozoicomonadaceae > Sansalvadorimonas. The sequence goes on along the minus strand of CBDCRZ010000079.1, from coordinate 12,847 downwards.
TTAGTCAGGCTTCTTCGTTATGGAGAACCTGTTCTTTCAGCTGCTTAGCCGCCTTGCTCAAGGCTTTCAAAGCTTTTACCCGCTGGATTGGTTGCAATTGGTTAGTATCCAGATACAGAGAAAACCCCTGCAGCTCTTCATCCAGCCAGGTGCTTCTTGCTCCCAGGTCCCGTCGGAAGTCGATAACTTCGTATACTGGTACAGGTTGATGTATTCCCTTCACGGCTATGGGCGGGCGACGCCGGCAGAGTATCTGTTCTTCTACCAGTGAGTGGGTCTCTTCAGAGATGAGAATCTCATTGGAATCCGCCATGCTTTCCAGGCGGCTGGCAAGGTTTACCGCACGGCCTACAATGGTGTAATCCATACGGTCACGGGTACCAAAGTTACCGACATTGCAGTAACCGGTGCAAATGCCCATACGAATATTCAGTGGTTGGGTAATACCCTGGCTACGCCAGAACTTACGAATCCCCTTCAACTGTCGGCGCATATCAATGGCCATAGCCAAAGCGGCCTTGGCATTCTTTCGGTCTCCCTGCGAGACAGGGTCGCCAAAGAACACCATCACACTGTCGCCAATAAACTTATCGATAGTGCCGCCATGTCGCAGGGCAATTTTCGACATTTCATCCAGGTAGTGGTTCAGAACGCAGGAGATGGCATCAGGTTCCAGTTCGTCACTCAGTTGAGTAAACCCTTCAATATCAGAGAAGAACACTGTTAAACGGCGACGGCGGGTTTCCACCCCGGTCATGGTCTGGCTGCCTTTGTAGATCAGATCCCGCACCTGTGGAGAAAGGTATTTGGACATAGAACTGGTCAGCCAGGACTGCTGCTGCAGTTTCTCTTTCGCCTGTTTTGCCTGAGCCTTGTACTGCTGTTCACGGTTATTCAGCTGCCAACCCTGGAAGAGTGCGAACATCACGAGCCCTGAGTAGGCGACTGATGTCATCAGTGTTGATGATGAAATCATCAGTTCACCAGGGTTTATCGCCCAGGTCAGCAGAAAGCCTGTGGTAAAAAGGATGGCCTGTATGAGTGCGAAGGTTAACCCCCGGACACTGATACCAGACGACAGCAAAATCAGTAACAGACAGCCGGTGACGGGAAGTCCGGGGTGCAGAATCATTGCTACACAACCCAGCAGAGCACTGTCCAGAAGCAGGCCGGCAGACTCCCCTCTAAATGTAGATTGATGTTTTTCTATCAATTTATGAGAGAGCAGGGGGAGGATTATCAGTGCAGGGAATAACCAGGCCTGTACCAGATTAAGATCACTGACCAGAGCACAGGTTGTCAGCAGGAGAAAGGACAGAAGCCATGGGTACAAACGTATACCCAGCCGTATAACTGCTGGCGTTAATAGAGAGCGACGATCATCAGTGGAGGAAGGGATCGTCATGCTGAACGTTGCTCCTTTATCTGTATAATAGTTAAGTTCCAAAGATTACTGTTTTCTACTGGCAGTGTCGATGGTACACAGATTGAAATAACACTAACGACGAGGGTCAGAGGATAAAATGGATGTACTGACGCAGCTGCAGACACGGGTATCACGACCTCTTCTGACCGCTCCCGGGCCGACCAGTGAACAATATAATGATTTGATTAAGGCTGCCCTTCGGGCACCGGACCATGCGCAGTTACGCCCTTATCGTTTTATAAAAGTCACTGGTGATCAACGCCTTAAGCTTGGTCAGTTATTGTTGACGGCTGCTTTAAAACAAAACCCCGAATTGCCAGAAGCACAGCAGGAAAAATTAAAGAAAGCACCATTGCGGGCACCGGACTTGCTGTTACCCATACTTTGCCCTCAGGAACACCCCAAGGTGCCGGAACAGGAACAGCTGCTGTCACTCGGTGCGGCAGTGGGCAACCTCCTGAATGCGGCCTCAGTCATGGGAGTCGGTGCCATGTGGCGCAGCGGGCTGGTGAGTTATGAGCCGTCTTTGGCGGAAGGACTGGGTTTAAAGCCCCATGAGAAGCTGTATGGCTTTATATATCTGGGTACTCCTGCTGGAAAGCCAAAGCCTGTGCCCCAGAATAAGGTTGAGGATTTTCTATCCGAGTGGTGATGGAGAAAAGCAGTGACAGAGAATATCTCTTCCCGGCGCAGTCATTCAGCCATACTCGTAAAGCCGTCAATTCGACGGCTTTTTATAGGCTTCTCTTCTGTCCTCCCTGTTTTATATATCCCCTGTGAATACTTAAGTGATTCGCGATTCCTAAACAGTGGCACTTGGAGCCTCCATTCCTATTAGGCTTTATTCACGGTTTTTTAAAAGAATGGACGTGGTCAGGGAGGATCATGTGAGCGCACTCAAAAATGTATTAGGTGCCCTGGGTGGGGACCATCACCTTCTCGGAGGTCTGCAGGATGGGGTGACTATGGCGGAAGCCAAGTCGATTCCCGCGGATTTGCTGGAAGCTATTTATGCCATGGCCTTCAGCCAGTATCAGGCGGGTAAATTCTCTGAAGCCCGCAGCCTGTTTCTTTATCTGAGCTTTCATGACCATACCAACCCACGCTTTCTATCAGGCTTTGGAGCCAGCTGTCTGCGTGACGGTGACCCACAACAGGCGGCGCAGGTATTAAAGCTGGCAGTCGACGCTGACAGTCGTGACCCTGGTCCGGCTTTGAATCTGGCCCATGCATGGGAAGCGTTGGGTGAAAAGCAGAAAGCCCGTGACGCTTTGTTGATGGTCTCCGTAAGAGCAGCAAAAGAGAAGCAGTTTGAGTCTTTGAAAAATCTGGCAGACGATATGATGACGCGTCTGGCCCCTCAGGCAGGAGTGTAAATTATGGGTGTTAGCGCAGCGGGTCATTCCCAACATGTACAACGCCAGGAGTCTTTGCAGGAGCTGGAGAAGACTCAGGCGGAAGATAAAATTGCCAGTGGCTTACTCGGAGGGGCTCCGAGTGTAAGTTATTATCAGGCCGGTGTTCTGCCAGCTGGAGCCGATGGTCGTGTAGTACCGATTGCTTCACCGGTGCCGGGTTCAGAAGCCTTGCTGGGTAATATGAATATGGCTGACCTTCAGGCTCTGTTGCAGGGGCTGAAAAATGAGAGAGATGACACTGTTTCGGAAACCTCTGAACAGGTGACTCTGGCGAACAGGGAGAAAACCCGCTCCGCCCGTGAGAAAAATATCACTGAACTGCAGAGCCAGCTCGACCCCGCCGGGCAGGACTCTAAAGATAAATGCGCCACAGCAAAAATTGTCATGGGTGCCATTCTTGGGCCTGTCGGCTTACCACTGTTGATTATGGGCGCTCTGGATAAGAAAGAAGTAGTAGAAAGATCTCAGGCCAGTAACCAGATGATGGCAGCCCATTATGGTGATGGTTTACCAATGATCGAAGAGTTTGAGAAAGAATACGCCTCTGACTCTGTCGACAGCAAAATGAGTGGCCGCACCATTGACCGTAACAAGCATCTGAGTAACCTCAATGAGATGCAGTCACTGGGTGTGATTGATGGCGAGCTGCACCGTGATGTGTCGATGATGGTGGCAAATGGTGAAAGCCCAGAATCAATTCAAAGTGTACTGCTCCATGATGCAGTGACTGCCTATGAAAACGGGCAGTTACCCCCTCTGGATAAGGTTGATAATCTGGCTGGGAATATTCAGAACCTTGAGCTTGAGGAAGGGGATATTGATAGTCAGATTCAGGGTTTGGAATCAGAAATCGCGCAAGCTAAGGCTATGCGCGACAGTGATGGGGATTTTAACAAGTTCCTGTTGCAGTTGGCCCAGATGATGGAGAAGGATGAGGAGGGGCTGAGCAAGGTGCAGGAAAATATTCAAAATGCCCAACAGGCCGTTTTCCTTGGTGCACAAAATCAGCAGTGGCAGAAAGGGCAGATGACGCCTCATATATAAAAATTATTCTACGGGGGAAAGAGTCATTGGTATTGACCTTTCCCTGATACCTGACGCTCAGCATTTGTTGGGCTTTCATACCAGAAAGCGATCATCTTCATATTTTTCTCACCTTTGTACAATCAGCGACTAAAATGCTGCGGGATTCGCAGTAAAGATGACCTTAAGCATGCAGTTTTTCCATTATATCGACAACTTACGTACCCCTTTCAGTCGCTATGGCTCTATGTTCGTTATGGGTTGTGCTCTATCGCTGTCGTTAGCCTTTGTGGCAACAGGGCATGCTGAAGGTGGCGGAAAGAAGTCTTCAGAAGAATCTGTCCATCAGGCTTCACAGGCGCCCGAACCAGAACCAGCAAAAGATGATCAGCCACCGTCTTATGAGCAAGCAAAAGATGATCAGCCACCGCCTTATGAGCCAGCATACAGGGGAGGTGGGCTACAGTCAGTTGATGGTAGGAACGAGTGGGTTGTTGAGCGTGAAGTGGTGCCCATAACCGAGATGAATACTTCACCTCGAGAGCAGTTTGTCGATATCGTTTACTCTTTGAATCCGGCTGATTATGCCGTGGGTGAGTATGTGAAAACCCCGTACACCTTTACTCGTTATGATGTTGATGGCCGAAAGTGGAATGAATATCAGTCCGAGTTCCTATTATTCCCGAGAGGCATACATCATAAACCCGGACAAATAATTGGGATGCTGTACAACACCGCAACAACCTCGACGAACCCGACAGGTAAGAGTTGTCCACTTCCAAACACGGATAAAGTTCATGTTCTGAAAAGCAAGAACATGCATTCAATGGCGTCCTGCCATTATATCTCACTGCTCAACCCCACGAATCATAACCATGTATCCAATTGTGGAGGGCCGGATCATATCAGTTTCAGTTTTGGTCGATCAGAAACATGGAACTCGTTTCAGGATAAATTCGGTCGTACCACCTTCAGAGTAGCGACACCTGTAATGCATAAAATTTCCAGGGCTGCAACCGAATCAGGCGATGTTTTTCATTTTGATATGCATTTGAGCAGTATTGAATTACTGGACGAGCAGATGCGCCGGCGACGCAAAATTGCGGAGAGTATAGGAGTGATCCCTACCCCTATGATGGAAATTCAATCCCACCTACTCAAAGTTGTGTTTATGAATCCGGCGGGATACCTGACATGCAGCATTAATGTACCTGAAGGGTTTGAAGTTGCTCGATCGCTCGTCGGCGGCTATGGCATCAAGTCAGATACATCATCATTCACTGAGCTTGATGCTTTTAAAAAAACCCTTAAAGATCGGATTCATCAGGACCTCATGCAATTACTTGTTAGTCATGAGTTGTCTGTTTACTGGATAAAGCCTGATGGTGGCGAACAACAGGTATATAATTCCGATAAAAGCCGTGGAGCCTCAACTTATGCAGATACCTACAGGCAGGGTTCAAGTCGCGTCAAGCTTGCATCCATACTGAGCGCACAAAACAAACATAAAAATAATACTGTTCGTTTTGAGATACGTGTTGTTAAAAAAAGCCATAAGGCAAAGCATTGGCGAGATCGAAAAGTTTCAGAGCAATCTGAACTGACGCATGATCAACTGCCGCTGTTGGTTCACCTGTTTCAGCAGCAGCTAGGCGTTTCTGTAAGTACAGCTGCAGGTTCAGCTAAGGCCGTAGATAAGCTACCACATCCAGTAGAATCGAAAATGAATCTCTTGGCGAGTCCGGTAATAACTGGAAATAATCGTAAGAAGTCATAAATGTTATGATAAGGTTCTGGATAGATTAAAAATCCAGAAACTCAAAGTCATTATCAAGTAGCTGTAAACACCTTCTGAACTCACTTTTTGGTGAAATCCATGGTTTGCGTGTTGAGGTTGGGATGAAATTACACGAACTCACTGTCTCCAACAGAATTATGCAATATTAACTTTACTCTTTTGTCATGATCGTTAAGTAAGGCAAAAGAAGATACAGATCCAGAGGATACTCAGAGAATGATTTTCAAATCGTCCTCGTTAGCAAACTTCCGTTTGTTGTTAACCAGGAAACCTAAATCATTAAGATTGAACGAAAAATCTGATGGTTTAACAGATTAATAGAATCTTCTGGACTTTCTATCTTTTAGAAATAATTTTTTGACTTCAATGCCTTGCGCCCCAATGTTTTCCGCGTCTGCCTCATCACAGGTATAAACAGCTTTATGTTGAAAGAGTGTAAAGTGAATGTTTTGAGTGTTTAAAAAATCGGCTCTTCAGGGATAACTGTGGATAAAAATGAACAAATTTTGAGGTAAGAGCACCAGCGGTTAACTTCTGTTATGTTTTTGTTCGACGGTAAAAACAACAAGAAGAACCGCTGATGCTGATTAAAACTATCCTTAATAAAGTTCATAAACTTAAATGCTGAAAGCGCTGAATGAAGCGGGTCTGCTCACGACTCAGTTGCAACAGACATTACCCCGAGAATGGATCGTCAACTGCCAGCACACCGGCCAGGGATTACCCGCTTTAAAATACCTGTCCCGCTACCTCTATAAAGGTGTCATTAGCGAAAACAACATACTCGCCAACGACAAAGGTCAGGTGACCTTCTCCTATACCGACAGCAAGACTAAAGCCACTAAAACCAGAACGCTGCCCGGCGAAGACTTTCTGTGGCTGATTCTCCGTCATGTTTTACCGCGAGGGTTTCGGCGGGTGCGGGACTATGGATTTCTGCATAGCAACGCGAAAAAGCGATTAAAACTGGTACAGCTTGTGCTCCATGTACTGACGCCATTCATCGAAGCCGTCGTTCGTCCTGCCTTTGTCTGCAAACATTGCGGCCACGGAATGAAAACTATCAGCCGTCAGTTCTTGCGATCGACTTAAACGCCACAGCGAGAACGGGATTACCATTCACCTGACAGAGGAGCCAGAACGTTTTTGAATAACAGGGCACTCCCAAGCTGTAGCGAAGCGATTGGCTGCGGCATGGGGGCGTTCACCCTGCAAAAAGGGCAGGTCATCAAAGTCCTGCTGTCAGCCTGCCTTCAAAAAAGCAATCTGCAATAGAACAGGAGAGTGAGGAGTCCAGCCGGGCTTGTTCAACAACAGGATAAGATCGCGGCTGCCCGCGATCTATCCTTATTCGTTATATATTTATCTTTCTAAAAGGACGCTTTAACGCTTTTTTTGTTAAAGATGATTTGTTAATGCCCAAATGGGTTTCTGAAGCTGCTGGCACCAGTCACTTGATTGGCTTGATTGAATGCTGAATCTTTATCTTTGAATGGACCATGAATAATAGTGTTTTCATGTGCGCCAGTTGAAAAGTACCAATTTCCTATTTGAAAGTCTTTTCCACTTTCCTCACGAATTATATCGCAATTTACGTTTGTAACATTACAAATCATGCAAACCAATCCTTTTTCATCTAAAGCATGTTTGTTATTTTTAATATCTTTTTTGTCGATATAACCAAAATGCTGTTCAGGTTCTTGATAGTATTTTGATCTTAATAGTTCGTCATTTATTAAACAACACTGTTTATATTTCTTGCCACTGCCGCATGGACACTTTTCATTACGTCCAATTTTCATCAAATCAACACCTTGTGATGGAAATATAGCCAATCTATAAAGTAGACATTTATTTGTATAATGCGAATGTTTATTAAGCGCCTAACGAAGCTGTAGAAAAACTATCTCGAGTTGATTATTATTATTTTTGTTTAAAAAATAATCAGAAAATGGCGTCTCTCTGTCGATTTTGAGGCTGTTTCCCCGAGCGAAATGACATTCATGCGCTCTCCGCACGAAAGAAAATGACGTGACTCAGCGTACCGATAAACAGCCAGCCTTTAGCGAATACGAAACGGGCAGCAAGCCGTCAAGCAGGTGCAGCGTATTATCAAAGAAGGGTGCCGCACAGCGGTTGATATCGACCTCTCCAAATTCTTTGACAGAGTGAGTCACGACCTGCTGATGACACTCCTTGGCCGGAAGGTCAAAGATCGTCGTCTACTCCAACGGGTACGTAGCTACTTACGCGCCGGAATCATGGAGAACCAGCGTTTGATAGAAAGCCGGGAAGGCGTTCCCCAAGGTGGCCCGTTGTCACCGTTACTGGCGAACATCATGCTCGACCCTCTGGATAAAAAACAGGAAAAGCGCGGTCATCCGTTCGCCCGTTACGCGGACGACTTCACCATATTAGTAAAAAAGCCAGCGGGCAGAGAGCGAGTACTGCGCAGTATCAGTCGTTATCTTGAACATCGCCTGAAACTTATACCTGAATCAGTGGCTTCTTGATTGTCACGTGCTCATGCTGCTTGTTTGAACGGGTTCAGTGCTTTCGGATTCAACTTTTCAGTACGAGGTCTTCGGGTTTTGTTCAATATTTTCAGTATCAATGTCCTCAGCGCCGTTTCTGATGATCTTCTGGGGGCCTCAAGCCATAGAACACCATGGCCTTTATCGAAAGCCTTTATCATTCCATTGGAGAGCGGTTTTATCGGACGGCTATGGCTACATGGCCATTAACACAGCGCATACTCTGACAATAACCGTTTATACGCGCAGAACCCTGGACTATGCCGACCAAAGCGCAGGATATATTGTCGACCCGATTTGACCAAGCGGCCTGCCTGATAAATCAGCTCCTGCATAACGGTTTTCAATCGACGCCGTTTGGCGGTATGGCGGACGGGAGAGTTCGATCCCAGCAGAACCTTTTGCCCCATACAGCGCAAAATATTATAGGCCAGTGCCCCCAGACTCATGACCAGCGCATTGGTGGCAAATTTCCCGGAGGGTAAAGGTTCCAGATCAAGATCTGTTTTGAACTCGCTATGAAATTGTTCACTGGTGGCGTGATCTTTGTACAGTGCAATAACCTCGTCATCACTGGTGTGCTCTTCCTCCAGTGTCGTCCACCATCCTTCCAGCTCATAGTGCCCATTTAGAAACATCTGCCCTACAGCATCACAAGTTCTGCGGATGATCCGGATAACCAAACGCTGCGGGCCATAGTCGGTGTCATGCGTGACCGACAACGTCGCGTAGTCCTTCCCCTCTCTGATGGGGTGCCAGGAGACATCGGCCTCCTCAAAGCGGGGCAACCAGCGCTCTGTCGTATGGTGGCTGCGGGGGTTGAGTTTGATGATGTGATCCACACTGTCGTGTCGGGCCACTTCTTTGCGGGATTCTTCGGCATCATGGCCGCTGTCGAGTCTGAGCAATAATGCTTTCCTGGTAATCCGCCTGGCTCGCTGAATAACCTGTTCCAAAAAAGGGATGAACTCTTTCTGGGAATGTTGGGAGCCGATGCGCAGGTCACAGCCAAGACACCAGCCTTCTTGCCCCAAGTAAGCGGCGATGGGCGCATAACCATCATGACCTTTGTAGGTGTAGGCAACACCTTCCTTTTTGGTACCACTGTTATCCATGGGGAAAACATCGATATCCAGGGCAATACGCTGGTGCTTATCCAGACGGCTTGGCAGAGCTGTTAAGGGTGCGTCCAGATTGACCACAACCTCGGCCAGACTGTCATTGATCAGGGGCATAAGGGAAGCGGCATCCTCATCAAATCGCTGACGCAAACGACTGGTTGATGGCATTTGTCGGATGCCCATACAGGATTTAAACCAGTCATCCCAGCGAACATTCTCTATCGCGTCGAAATCACTCTTTCCTGTCGCCAGAAGACCGATGTATGTTCGAATCAGTTCAATATTGGGAATGCCATGCCGCTTAGTAATAGAACGCAGTGTTTTATTGAGCGTTGTTTTCTGGTTGATGGCATGGCCAACGAAATGCAGGCCTGCGGTCGGGGTATAAAATTCGGTGTCAGACTGTTCGATTTTCAGTTTCACAAAAACGCACCCTGCAGGTGAAATCCTGAGATACGTGTATTTTACCTGTTAGGCCTTACACTGTCCGGGTTTCAGGGGATTGTTTTTGATCCGAAGTCACGGATTCAGGTAAAAGCAAAGTGGTTAAAGCCACGAAAGCTGAATTTCTGAGTTTTACCTTCACAGGGAAGAAAATACGCTGGTCAGAGAAAAGCTTAAACCGCTTCAAACAGAAGGTTCTAAAACTCACCGGTCGTAGCTGGGGAGTCTCAATGGAATACCGTCTGAAAAAGCTGATCGAATATATCCGGGGCTGGATGGGTTATTTTAAGATAACCGAGTATTACCGGCCCATTCCGAAGCTGGATCAATGGATACGTCGGCGAATTCGTTGTTGTTTTATCAAACAATGGCGCAAGCCGAAAACCCGTTTCAAAAATTTAATCAGGTTAGGCGTTGATCGAATCAAAGCCGCGATGATTGCAGCCAGCAGCAAAGGGTATTATCGATTAAGCAAAACGTATGCGGTTCAGCAGGCATTAAACGACAGTTATCTTAGTAATCTTGGGCTTGTTTCACTGAAAGACTTATGGATCAGGTTTCACCACCACCGGTGAACCGCCCGGTGCGGACCCGCATGCCGGGTGGTGTGGGGAGGGCTGGAGAGAGACCAGCTCTTACCCGATTTAGCCGCATATTATTTGAAGTTTTCTATGATCTTGAGATTAATACATGCGCGAAGAAATGTATTCATGGGTGACATATCACCAGAACTATAGAATTCAAGCATGAGCTTGTTAAATTCTTTCTGCTTCTTGGCTGGAACATTAATGATTGGGAATCCGGCTTTGAGGAGAATACCATTCATCATGAACCTGCCCATACGTTTATTGACATCCCAGAATAGCTGGGCTCTTGCCATTCTGAGGAAGGCTGTTATTGCTTGATCGTAGATGTCGCTGCAAGAACTCACTTCTTGTTGAATATCAGACCATGCTTTCTCAAGTTCTTTGGGAGAAGGCGGTTCGTGATCTGAACCACTAATAGTTACGTTTCCTGTGCGGAAAGCACCCCACTCAAGAGCTTCTTCTTTCCCTGCAATTTTATGAATTGCTAAAGCAACATATTTAGTGAAGGAGAAGCTATTTTCTGAGACAAGAGTAAAAAGATGTTTCCAAGCATCAGCTTGATTAAGAGCCATGTTCTGATCACTGATCTTATGACCACCAACAGTTATCCCGTCCAGAAGTGTCTGAACCTCTGGCATGGTCATTGCGACACCCTCAAGGTTTACAGCATCATAGACAAGCGATGGTACATCACGAACGGCAAGCTGCTTGGCCATCGCCGGATTAGGGGTCATCCCCCAAACTGTGTCATTTGCCGTTGTCATTTTAGTATCTCAAGATTTGTGTGGAAATAGTTCACATTATATCTGTATGACCTTATCTCGTCATGCACTGGATTTGATGTCTGGGTAGCGGCTAATCGGGATAGGGCGGAGCCTCACGGCTCCGCTCCTCCCACACCACAGGGCATACGGATCACGTACCACGGCGGTTCGGTTGATTGATTCAGCAGTCTCCCAAGCTATTGAAAGATATCCGTTCTCAGATTCAACAGGCCATAAGTGGCGTGTACTTTACTACCAAGCAGGGAATAGGAATCTTATGACCCTCTATCTTTCAGATGCACCTCAGACAAGTCTATGTTGAGAGTGTCACCATGGAAACCGCTAACACTGTTCATTTCTTCTCTAAAGCCAGAGCTTGTTTCACCTTTGCGATCTTTCGATCTACAGATGCGGTACAAGCTCTCCAGTAGAGCGGTTCCCAGTTTCAACCGTTCGGGCCTTCCTGAGATTTCAGTACTATGCCGTCTGCTGACTTCTGCATTGCGATCACAGCGGATTGCTCCGTTGTCAGTTGTTCCCTCAACACAGTGCAGACCTCCCGGGGTAAGACACTTAACTTTCCTCGCGTAAACGCCCAATTTATAAAAGGTATCCCGATTGCAGATGGAGGGCTTAATGGTCACGTGCCCACTGGCCCGCTTTTAATTTAGGAGAGGCGTCACACCTCATATTGGGTTCCTGTTCGTCGTCCCGCGATTTTGCGTTGGACTTCCTTCAGGCCCTGTCTCGCGACAACGCCCTCGCTTAAGGCGCCCACTTTTGGTGCCCTTTCGCTAACCTTCGGCTCTGCGAATACCTGGTAAGAGGACTTTCACCTCTCGAGTTAAGTGCCATGCCCGGCACACACGCCTGGGTCAGGTGCGCCGTAGGCGTCACTTGAACCCATTTGTTAGCTGACGATGAGTACCAAATGCTTATCGTTTGGGAACTTTTCTATTTGTAGAAACTCTATATGGTTTATTGATTTTTATGAGGTAAAGCTTGTGCAGGGAGTACTTAATTCATCCGCAAAATACGTTACAGATACTCACACACCTCTATGTCCTTTTGGACGTTTAGGTAAGCGTAGGCGCATAGAAGAACAAGACTTTGATGGTCTTTCACTGAGTTCTAGAAAGAAATGCATAAAAAAAACAAATCTTCCAAGACTTACCCAGTTAAAATCAATAGGTGATGGCCTCAGAGTTAAACAAAGCAATTTACCAATGGCTGGAGCTGGAGTTTTTGCTACAACGAACTTTAGTCAAGATGATTTTCTCACTTGGTATGATGGAATTGTGATGGATGTGACAAGTAAAGAACGCAGTCAATTAGCATGTAGATATGAGTCATGGAGTCATTTGAAAAGCATTGACCGTTTTACGCTTATTCAGGGTATTAGAAAGGTTCAATGTAGCCTCGGCGCCGGTAGTTTTATTAATGATGGTGTCAGTATAGGTGTTTCACCTAATGTGATCTATGTAGAAAAGCCTGAAGAAAAAATGGTTTATATAAAAGCAAAACGTGAAATTAAAAAAGGAGAGGAACTCTTTGTTAGCTATGGAAAATCATATTGGGATAGATTTAAAAAACAGATGTCAATGGAATATGATAAGGTTTTTGTAAAAAGAAAAAGGGTAAGACTTAAATCTTTCAAATTGTTAGATAGTAATTTTACACACTGACAATGATTTAGTGAGTTAACGCCCAAATCACCGAGCGAAGCGGGCGC
>CBDCRZ010000078.1:0-7993 GCA_965221135.1 Sansalvadorimonas sp. | reverse complement strand
AGGGCAGCCACCTACTGGAGGGGTTGCGGTAGCCTTAAGGTCTTCAAGGGGGGCCGGAGCGCATTCCTCCCTGCTGTGGTCTGACAGCAGGCAATGCGGGCAGGAACGAGGCTGGAGCCCATTAGCATTGCCGAGCACAGTAGCAGCCATCAAAGAAGAGTTACTTTCTGTCCACGGCAGAGTGGCCCCAGCGGCTCTCTGCTGCCAAAATTGTCGGTCGTACAGCAGCCAACCAGTTCCACCATGCTTCCGGGCTAGCTGCAACACTATCATCCCATAGGCTGCCAGCTCACGAGACTCCTGGTCGGCCTTTGCTGCCAGAAAGGCGAGGAAGCATGACGCCCACGTGAGAGGATCCGGCACGTCTCTCAGCTTTGACCCAGCAGGGAGCGGGTGGGCTGCTGCACCAAACAAGCTGGACTGCCCTAGGTCTTGCAGCTTCTGTAGTAGCAGAATGTTATCCTGCAGCAGCTCTTTAAAGTCCACAAAGGAACCCTTTTGGATTTTCTCCATGACCTTTGCGGGTATAGGGGGTAGCGCAGGCGAGATGACCAGTGGGAGCGTAGAGCCAGCTGTGCTGGGCTGAGGGAGGCCCGTGATGGGGGTAGCTAGCAGTGATGCCAACGAGGGGATACTAGACATCGGGGAAGTGAATGTAACTGGAGTTGTTGCTCCCGCCCCTGGAGCAGATGTGATGAGAGGGATCGTCGCGATACAATAAATCAGCATTAACTAGCGGCTTGACATTGTGCAGATATATGTGAGGCATGCAGCATGCCTATCGACCTGCACTGACGGGGGTAACAGAGCTGAACAGAATGAAGAGACAAGAGGTGAGGGATGCAGGATGAGAAAGAGGATACAGAGAGAGAGAGAGAGAGGGAGGAAGGGCGGGGGAGGGAGGGAGTGAAAAGTGGACGTTTTTCGTTGGACTGCCACGTGGCGCCGGCCTCTGACAAGGGGGTGACAGCCTGACAGGACCCACGGCAGGATTAAATGGTAACCAGGTACATGCCGCCCTGCATAACAGCTTGCCCACTGGCGGGGGACAGTAAAGGAAGTTGGCTGCTGGGCATGTCCTCGATGAGGAAGAGCGGCCGACCCTCTTGTTGGGTGAGGGGGCTGGCTGATGAAGAGTGACAACCTCCTAGCGGGCGGTGAGAGGGGGGGCAGCGTCCCCGTCGTTGACACAGCCCGGCTATCATGGGGGCTGGGGGCTCTATTGGCAGGAACTGCGGTTCCCCTGTCAGGGAAGGGGGGGCAGCGGCCTCATTGTTGACACGCAGTAGCAAGGGGGGCCCCTTGACAGGAGCAGCGGCTCCCTTACCGAGGACAGCGGCCTCCCAACATGTGGTCTCACCGGCCTGAGAGGCGCCTGTGTTAGCCAGGAGCAGCAGCTCCGGGTCCCCAGAGTGACAAGGGAGATATCACATGATGCAATCAAACTTGGGTGAGTCTGGTGAACTCTGTCTTGTTCAATCTTGGAAGAAATGAATAAAGGCAAGTCTGGATCGTCCAGCGGTACTCCCCCTACCTCCTCCAGCGGCGTCATCCCGTCCACGTCAGTGCCGACTGCCATCACGCCGAGGCTGCGGTCCAAGCGGCAGTGAACGCAGCGCTGGCTCGGATTCCTCCACCTCCTACGCCTCCCCCACCAGCTTCGGTCCCAGGTAAGCAGTTGTTCGTACAGTACAGTGCTAATGGTGGGCAGGACAGCCCCGCCCCCGAGTTAGCTCTGTCTAAGTTAATGCCTAGTACGGGCCCCCGAGCCTCTATGGGTACCCTTGATCATGGTGATTAGGGTACCCCCAGGAGATCCTTGTTACATTGCTGTCGGAGCACCCGCTAGCTCGGTGGGTATCTGTCCGTTATGTGGAGGCCGCAATTCTCGGCCGCGAGGATCAGTGCACACTCCTCAGTACTATCACCCTCCTGCTATGCGATGCTAAGCATGTGGTATAGAATTACGCATGCGCGAGTCCTGGGCATGTGACTAGGCTGTGGGCTACCCAAGGAGCGTCTAAGTCCACAGAAAATCATCAGTTCAATTTTTGCACAAAATGCTATTAGCTATTTGTGCATATGACTTGGATTATCTGCTAGGGCTACACAACTAAAGAAACACAGACTAACGATATCAACACAAATAACTTTTTCACTTGCAATTTACACATTGTACACAATAGAACCTGTCTGGCACACTGTCTGTTGTAGAGAACTTATGGCAAGCAAAGCATACCCACTCGTTACACACATCACAACACACCCAGAATTGATCTTCATCTTCACTAAATGCCACTAAATGGTTAAATGGATATATTCCAGTTTTCTTAAAACCACTTAGAATATTTAGTGGTGTGTGTGATTGACCAAATGCTTGACCGACCAAAGAAGCAAGAATATCTTCAGTCACAACTCGGCCAGGATCGTATGCGTTTTTCCTCTGTCAGCTGATGTGAGCGATGGTACATTGTGTCGACCAATCTACTTTAGACGGTTTGTGTACAATTGTGACCCCGTCTCATCAGCATTGAATATTTGACTAGGTTTGGCAATCAAGTTTAGTCTTCCATAGATAGCTCCCAATTTAGCGAAGAAATCGTCTATTACCCCTTTTTGTTCCCACTAACTGCATGAGCATAAGACAAAGGCTGAGGTACACAAAGAGTAAGCCTCGCATGACGTGCCATGAAACCTTCGTACCAGCCTCGCCCTGCATGACCGCTCTTAAAGGGGTGGTCTCGTCCAGTCCTCTCAACAATAGAAAATGCCAAGGCATCACTCCTTGTGTGAGACCGAACCCCATATCAGCCATAGTAACACAATATTCAGCTAGACGAGCTTCCTCTTCCTTTGTCAGAACTGTAGGAGGACCTGATCTACAGTCTTGAGTAACAATACCAGCAACACGCCTTCTTAATGTTTCTACAGGAACATTATGTGCTCTAGCAGCTTCACGCAAGCCCATCGTGCCACTCTTAATAGACTCATAAGCAGCTTCTATGTTCTCTGGAAGCCATTGCTTAGTTTAGCGGCGCTTATTAGAATGACCTTTGAACTAAATAACGCAATAAAATTAATCATAAATTCGTTTAGAGAAACGGCTGTAGTTGTGGCTTTGCTTTTATGATCTGCAGGTGAGTGCTTAGTTATAGTTTTTTCAGTGCATGTTTAAAGAAGAGGCACCGCATGCAGGTGCATCGCCAGATTGTCTTTGCTTCTACCCGAGTTAGCAATCGCCACAACTGCTTGTATGCTAAGCTGATACCATCGGTTAATGCTCCACATCCCCATGAGCCTGATGCATCTGAGGTAATTGACACCGTGTGGGGTGACTGTATAGGGAAGTCAGCATACCCACCCCGTTCCAACTTGGAAGTATCCACGAATCCAGATCCGAGCGGAACTCTGTGTTGCGTCTCTGCTGTCGTTTGTCGTTTGCCCCTCCTCCTTTTGGCTACTGGAGCTGGGCAATAGCACAATCCGCACTGGTGTGATCTGGCTCCTGACACCATCTGCATACGCCCAATGATCTAGCTTGGCTCTTGTCTGTCGGTACAGGAGCTGCCCTTGCAGACGGAGCCCCAAATGCAGAGAGCTGTTCACTGTGTCCCACTTCAAATCCGTCACTGCTGCCTGTTGCTGAAACATCAGGTCATATTCCTGCCACCCATGACCTCCACACCTGCGAGCCTCTCGTACTATAAAGCTCACAAGCCCTTTGGTTAGCTGAGGGTACTTTCACTTAAGATGCTTGCACTAGAGTCCTGATGTTATCTTGTGACCCAGCTTAGCAGTCTCCTTTTTGAACCTCGTGGCGCGGTGAAAGCTTTTCAGCAATTGATCCATCAGCCACATTGCCTCTCTGCCTCCATGTTATCTCGCGGTCAGAGCAGCTGCCACTACTCCTCAACTGCGTGCTCTTTGGTTGAGAGCATGTGCGCTCCGCGTTTAACTCATCTACCAAACTTCAATGTTTCTGAAAGATTGCTCAACAGAGAGTCAGCGACGATACAAAATGACATCGGCGGAGGGGATCAGGACCTACCTGTAATGCCAAGAAAAATAGTCGCTAAGATACAAAAAGGAGACTTCGTAGATATGGCGGACCTGCTTAGAGATAACATGGAGGCAGAGAGGAGGAGGCTCTCAGTGGCAGGAGGAGTAGTGGCATCAATTTTGGCTGAAAAGTCACCGCGCCACGAGGTTCCGGACCTGCTAAGCTGGGTCACAAGTTTCAGTACTTATGCAAGCATCTTAAGTGAAAGTACCCTCAGCTAACCAAAGGGCTTGTGAGCTTTATAGTACGAGAGGCTCGCAGGTGTGGAGGTCATGGGTGGCAGGAATATGACCTGATGTTTCAGCAACAGGCAGCAGTGACGGATTTGAAGTGGGACACAGTGAACAGCTCTCTGCATTTGGGGCTCCGTCTGCAAGGGCAGCTCCTGTACCGACAGACAAGAGCCAAGCTAGATCATTGGGCGTATGCAGATGGTGTCAGGAGCCAGATCACACCAGTGCGGATTGTGCTATTGCCCAGCTCCAGTAGCCAAAAGGAGGAGGGGCAAACGACAAACGACAGCAGAGACGCAACACAGAGTTCCGCTCGGATCTGGATTCGTGGATACTTCCAAGTTGGAACGGGGTGGGTATGCTGACTTCCCTATACAGTCACCCCACACGGTGTCAATTACCTCAGATGCATCAGGCTCATGGGGATGTGGAGCATTAACCGATGGTATCAGCTTAGCATACAAGCAGTTGTGGCGATTGCTAACTCGGGTAGAAGCAAAGACAATCTGGCGATGCACCTGCATGCGGTGCCTCTTCTTTAAACATGCACTGAAAAAACTATAACTAAGCACTCACCTGCAGATCATAAAAGCAAAGCCACAACTACAGCCGTTTCTCTAAACGAATTTATGATTAATTTTATTGCGTTATTTAGTTCAAAGGTCATTCTAATAAGCGCCGCTAAACTAAGCAATGGCTTCCAGAGAACATAGAAGCTGCTTATGAGTCTATTAAGAGTGGCACGATGGGCTTGCGTGAAGCTGCTAGAGCACATAATGTTCCTGTAGAAACATTAAGAAGGCGTGTTGCTGGTATTGTTACTCAAGACTGTAGATCAGGTCCTCCTACAGTTCTGACAAAGGAAGAGGAAGCTCGTCTAGCTGAATATTGTGTTACTATGGCTGATATGGGGTTCGGTCTCACACAAGGAGTGATGCCTTGGCATTTTCTATTGTTGAGAGGACTGGACGAGACCACCCCTTTAAGAGCGGTCATGCAGGGCGAGGCTGGTACGAAGGTTTCATGGCACGTCATGCGAGGCTTACTCTTTGTGTACCTCAGCCTTTGTCTTATGCTCATGCAGTTAGTGGGAACAAAAAGGGGTAATAGACGATTTCTTCGCTAAATTGGGAGCTATCTATGGAAGACTAAACTTGATTGCCAAACCTAGTCAAATATTCAATGCTGATGAGACGGGGTCACAATTGTACACAAACCGTCTAAAGTAGATTGGTCGACACAATGTACCATCGCTCACATCAGCTGACAGAGGAAAAACGCATACGATCCTGGCCGAGTTGTGACTGAAGATATTCTTGCTTCTTTGGTCGGTCAAGCATTTGGTCAATCACACACACCACTAAATATTCTAAGTGGTTTTAAGAAAACTGGAATATATCCATTTAACCATTTAGTGGCATTTAGTGAAGATGAAGATCAATTCTGGGTGTGTTGTGATGTGTGTAACGAGTGGGTATGCTTTGCTTGCCATAAGTTCTCTACAACAGACAGTGTGCCAGACAGGTTCTATTGTGTACAATGTGTAAATTGCAAGTGAAAAAGTTATTTGTGTTGATATCGTTAGTCTGTGTTTCTTTAGTTGTGTAGCCCTAGCAGATAATCCAAGTCATATGCACAAATAGCTAATAGCATTTTGTGCAAAAATTGAACTGATGATTTTCTGTGGACTTAGACGCTCCTTGGGTAGCCCACAGCCTAGTCACATGCCCAGGACTCGCGCATGCGTAATTCTATACCACATGCTTAGCATCGCATAGCAGGAGGGTGATAGTACTGAGGAGTGTGCACTGATCCTCGCGGCCGAGAATTGCGGCCTCCACATAACGGACAGATACCCACCGAGCTAGCGGGTGCTCCGACAGCAATGTAACAAGGATCTCCTGGGGGTACCCTAATCACCATGATCAAGGGTACCCATAGAGGCTCGGGGGCCCGTACTAGGCATTAACTTAGACAGAGCTAACTCGGGGGCGGGGCTGTCCTGCCCACCATTAGCACTGTACTGTACGAACAACTGCTTACCTGGGACCGAAGCTGGTGGGGGAGGCGTAGGAGGTGGAGGAATCCGAGCCAGCGCTGCGTTCACTGCCGCTTGGACCGCAGCCTCGGCGTGATGGCAGTCGGCACTGACGTGGACGGGATGACGCCGCTGGAGGAGGTAGGGGGAGTACCGCTGGACGATCCAGACTTGCCTTTATTCATTTCTTCCAAGATTGAACAAGACAGAGTTCACCAGACTCACCCAAGTTTGATTGCATCATGTGATATCTCCCTTGTCACTCTGGGGACCCGGAGCTGCTGCTCCTGGCTAACACAGGCGCCTCTCAGGCCGGTGAGACCACATGTTGGGAGGCCGCTGTCCTCGGTAAGGGAGCCGCTGCTCCTGTCAAGGGGCCCCCCTTGCTACTGCGTGTCAACAATGAGGCCGCTGCCCCCCCTTCCCTGACAGGGGAACCGCAGTTCCTGCCAATAGAGCCCCCAGCCCCCATGATAGCCGGGCTGTGTCAACGACGGGGACGCTGCCCCCCCTCTCACCGCCCGCTAGGAGGTTGTCACTCTTCATCAGCCAGCCCCCTCACCCAACAAGAGGGTCGGCCGCTCTTCCTCATCGAGGACATGCCCAGCAGCCAACTTCCTTTACTGTCCCCCGCCAGTGGGCAAGCTGTTATGCAGGGCGGCATGTACCTGGTTACCATTTAATCCTGCCGTGGGTCCTGTCAGGCTGTCACCCCCTTGTCAGAGGCCGGCGCCACGTGGCAGTCCAACGAAAAACGTCCACTTTTCACTCCCTCCCTCCCCCGCCCTTCCTCCCTCTCTCTCTCTCTCTCTGTATCCTCTTTCTCATCCTGCATCCCTCACCTCTTGTCTCTTCATTCTGTTCAGCTCTGTTACCCCCGTCAGTGCAGGTCGATAGGCATGCTGCATGCCTCACATATATCTGCACAATGTCAAGCCGCTAGTTAATGCTGATTTATTGTATCGCGACGATCCCTCTCATCACATCTGCTCCAGGGGCGGGAGCAACAACTCCAGTTACATTCACTTCCCCGATGTCTAGTATCCCCTCGTTGGCATCACTGCTAGCTACCCCCATCACGGGCCTCCCTCAGCCCAGCACAGCTGGCTCTACGCTCCCACTGGTCATCTCGCCTGCGCTACCCCCTATACCCGCAAAGGTCATGGAGAAAATCCAAAAGGGTTCCTTTGTGGACTTTAAAGAGCTGCTGCAGGATAACATTCTGCTACTACAGAAGCTGCAAGACCTAGGGCAGTCCAGCTTGTTTGGTGCAGCAGCCCACCCGCTCCCTGCTGGGTCAAAGCTGAGAGACGTGCCGGATCCTCTCACGTGGGCGTCATGCTTCCTCGCCTTTCTGGCAGCAAAGGCCGACCAGGAGTCTCGTGAGCTGGCAGCCTATGGGATGATAGTGTTGCAGCTAGCCCGGAAGCATGGTGGAACTGGTTGGCTGCTGTACGACCGACAATTTTGGCAGCAGAGAGCCGCTGGGGCCACTCTGCCGTGGACAGAAAGTAACTCTTCTTTGATGGCTGCTACTGTGCTCGGCAATGCTAATGGGCTCCAGCCTCGTTCCTGCCCGCATTGCCTGCTGTCAGACCACAGCAGGGAGGAATGCGCTCCGGCCCCCCTTGAAGACCTTAAGGCTACCGCAACCCCTCCAGT
>CBDCRZ010000077.1:0-29437 GCA_965221135.1 Sansalvadorimonas sp. | reverse complement strand
AGCTATAACGCCACCCATGATGTTGCGAACCTTCTTGGAGCGAGCCAGTGATCTCAACAGGAAGAAGCTGCCCTGCAAAGACGCATTGTAGAATAGGTAAAGTGAGTTCAAGAATGCCTTGTTGTCACCACCCTTACCAAAGTCTACGGTCACACTTCTTGCGGCCTGTGCCGCTCTCTCCTTGGATGACGCCACGCTTAACCAGAGCATCATAGGTGCTAACACGAATGGCGTTTTCAACCACAAGGTTTGAGTTGTCCATGAACTCCAAGAGTTTCTCTACCCTTAGCCTTCATCAACCCAAGTTTACCGCTTGCATCAGAGATGTCTGACAGTGTGGATTGAAGATCAGATATCTGATCCTGTAATGTGGTCATTGGGTTGGCGGCACTCGCACCGCCGTTTGCTCTGAAGTCTTTGTATATCTTTGCCCACTCAGAGGAATCATCCTTGTTTAGGATGGATCTCTTCAAACCTTTTGCTGCCTTCAACACATTTCTAATCGTGTCTTTTCTCAGGCCATCCATTTCAAACTCACTGACCTGTATGCCAGCGGCTTGAACGTCACGAATGAAGTTGGAGATAAAGAACTCTGGGTTCCAAGATGTGTTAATGTTTGACAGGTATCTGTTTACTTTAGCCAAACCTCTGGTGATTGTGGCAGCGTTACCAGCATCCCAAATGTTTTCCCCGTTGAACGCACCAGCCAAGTTGTTGTCATAGAACTGAAGGACTTTCTCTTCCCCGTTCTTCTTGACGATGGCGATTGATGGGTCATCACGATAGGTTCTTGTCGGCTTGATAACAACCGCACCGTTCTGCATTACACGGGCTGATGGTGGTTGATCTAGGATCTCAGCATATCCAGACATGCCTTGAGGGTTTGATCTAACCAGATCAAGCATAGACTTACCAACCTTGTTGCGCTCACCACGAACAATAGAGTTTGTATTTTGCAAGATGGTGCTTGCCAAAATATCTCTGCCGTATGACCTACGACCCAAGGCCCTTTGATCTTCTCTGCCCATAGCTCCATATCTGGATGGCTTGCCGCTACCGTAAATTCGCCTCTTGGTCAACTTCAAAGTGGCCCTTGAGGGGTACATAGAAATCAAAGTTACTATCTTCCATGTCGCCTATGTTCATGTCACTTGACTGGAGACCAGCCGCAACGCGAACAGCGTTAGTGTCATCAACGATAGCACGAACAGCATCCTCAGCCTGACGCAAAGCTATTTTGTTTTGTGGATCAAGGCTATCAAACCAGTTGAGTATTGCATCAGCCTCTGCATCAGTCATACCTGAGCCAGCATCATTGGTGGGATCTACCGTTCTGATGTATGCGTTTCTCTCCTTGGCGTGTTTTGCATAGAGATAAGTATCTACGGCGGATAAAGCTTTTGACTTTGTTCCCTCAAACGTGAACTCAGCAAGGCCCTTTACCACCACCAGAGTTAGCATTTGACAGTGCCTTTAACTGTTCAACCTGCTGCTCTGTGATGTTCATGTTTTTGACAGCATCAGTGGCAGCTTTATAAATTGTTTCCTTGCGCTCAGTGATCTTACTGCCAGCAATACCTTCACTCAGTTGCTGCTTCAGATATGGGTCCATGCTATCAGCAATTTTGTACTGAGGATTTATCTCCTTCAGTTCTTTGATCATTCTGCCAACAGGAATGAAGCTGTCCTGTGCCTTCTGAATAAATAGATCCGCTCTCTTCTGTGCCTTTGTCTTGTCGGTAAAGGGAATCAAGCGCAGAGCTTTACCAAGCCAGTCAGCGATATCAGTGTAGCGTGTCACACGATCCGCTTGCATTGCATCGAGACCCGTGCCGCTTACAGTGTTCAGTGCGCTCAGTTTGATCTGGCTGTTGCGGATCTTCTTGCGATCCTTCTTGTCCATGACTGGGAAGAATGTCTTGACGTAGTACGGACCGTTGCCGCTGTTACGCTTGCCACGCTCAAGGACAAGGCGCAGGGGTGGGCTTTTAGCCATACGGTTATCGAACCACTCCAAAACCAAGTTGCCTCCTGACGGGTACGCTACAACGCTGTCACCGTCCTGATAGCCTTGGCTCTTCCATCTGTGCAGTGTGTCATAGATGGCCTTCTCTACTCGCTTGTATCCTGAGTTCTCTACAAGCTCCTTGTCGTGCAGTCTTTGCTGGATGTGATACAGCCCACCACCGTTATCGAACTGATCATTGTTTCCCTCAGTGAGAAGTACAGGAATAACCTCACCATCAGTTTCCTGTATGCCGCCATATATGATGTCAGTCAGAGTGCCAGTTCTTTTGACTGGAGTTCTGATTGCTTTGTATGGATCAATAGGTATTTGAGAAAACTTCTGTGGTGGAAGTTCATTTGAACTTTCTACACCTTCCATCGTTGACAGGTCTACGTCTGCCTCTGTGATGAATGGCGCTGCCTCTAGTGCTAGTTCTCTAGGGGCGAAGAAGTCTCCCTCTGCAATCGTTGGCTTAACTGCATCAACGCTTCCGCTACCCGATCCATCTCCTTCTCGTTGAGAGATGACACCAGCGAGTCTTCCTCGCTCTGTTGCGGGGAGTGAATTTTTGATTTTGTCATCGCCTATACCTTTGTTTTTCAGGATGTTCAGGGCACCGTCAGCGTAATCGTTGTCATCACCACGGCCCTTACGGACACCACCAGCTTCAAACAAACGCTTCTCAGCATACCACATAAGGGCTTGGAAGTCAGCATTAGTTATATCAACGCCAGCTTCATCCTTGAGGATCTGCCTTGCACGATTGGCAACCTCACGCATTGCCGTCCTGTCCTGTGCGTTGCGAGGATCTTCCTGTAGCGCTGGTATTAGTTTCTTTTGATATGTTTCAGCTGGCTCTAAGGAAGTCTGTCTTTGACGGACGTGATGCTGCTGCAAGAGACTTTACTGTTGCCGCGTCTCGACCAACTGGGGTTTTGCTTTTGTTTAGACTGAACTCATACTGACCAGATGTTAAAAGCTCTTCAACCTTATCTTGTAAGCCTTTGGTATAATAATCTCTGTTCCATATTGTACCAATCTCATCAACTACCAAGGGTATGTCTGTCTTGTCCATTGTGGATATGTTAAGTTTTCTTTGAGCTTCAAACAGAATATTTCTATCCATGTCTGTCAGTGGTTGATCTGCCTCAGTAATAAAGTTCCAAACTTTATCAAGGTTCTGCTCTACCAGCTCGTCTGCATATTTTACTGTAGGGTTGCCAGTGATGCGGTTGGCAAAGCGCATCCACCATCTGTCCATGGTTAGAGGATCGTAGTTTCCTCTAAGGTTTTGATAGAAACCGTTGCCAATCTTTGGGCCTAGTATGTAGGCCACAGCCACCATTGTGTTAGCTTCTTCAGCGCCACTAGCTTGGAACTCTTTGGGCAAGTCCTTAACTCTATCGACCCCAAGAACATCAACCATTGTTTTGTTGAGATCTTTCTTTGGCATCTGCATGGTTAGCAAAGCCTCAATCTCATTTGATGACATGCCTTTACGGCTCAGTGTATTCCAAAACTCAAAGGCAGATAGCATAGATCCACCTTGAGCGCCTGATCCTTTGACTGGGAAGGTGCCATCATCACTAGCCTTCCAAGCGTCATACTGCTCAGATGCGAACCTGTAGTTGTCTATAACTGACAAGCCATTTGACGTGATGGCAGTTGCAAAATCAAAGGCGTGTTCTGCCGCTGGATCATACTCAGAGTTTGGAGAACCATCAGGCCTCTCCGGTGAGACCTCTGGATACACAGGGAACAACACACGCTTAGCCAGCTTGAGTGTAGAGTCATACCAACCAAGAGCATCACTGCCAGAGATCAATGCTGCCTCAGCCTCAGCCGCCATGATCCTTGCTGCGTCTTGCTTGTCACGCTCTGAATTTATTATGTCCAAAGGAGCTACATTACGCAGGCCAAGAAGTTTCTCAGCAAAGCTAACTAATGTCTCTGAGCCTTCTTTCTTTTTAAATTGAGGCTGTCCTGTTTTTGGATTAAGGTAATCAAGTATACTTGCATCACGTTGGGCTGGCGTCAGTGGAACCTTTGATGTCTTAATGCCAAGAGCCTCAGTGTCTATGTCACCAAAGGTTGACTCTATCTGATCTGATATGATAGATGTCTCAGTAGAAGGAGTTATGTCAATGGCAGAAGAAGCTTTTGCTCTAGTGGAAGACGGAACTTCCCGTGCAGTAATATTTAAACCAGACGGTACATCATCAGTGCGAACACTGGATGGATCTGTCAAGCCAGTGGGCACTCTGGTTGGAGAAGAGATACCAACCGCAGATGATCTACGGGCATTCCGCGCAGCTTCCAGCATGGAACTCTCTGCGCTTCTCCAAGAAGACTCAGCTTCCTGACGGGAGATACCTGTCCGATCTAGGGCAGCTTGGAAAGCAGCATCATAGTTGCGATAGCTCTTTGCGATAGACGCAAAGTATTCTGCCTGTTGATCCTGTAGTTCCTGTTGAGTTTTGTTTCTCCACTCCTCAAAGATCAGGTGGCCCCGTGCCTTTTTCTCCACCTCAAGCTCTTTTAGGGGCAGATACCATTCAACTAACTGACCATTAGGCATACGGATATCAAACGCAATGATGCGCCATCCCCATTCCTTTGGCTCAAACAATTTGTTTGTGTCTATCTTAACAAGGCTTATGCCTTCATTGAGAAGCTCATCAAAGATAGCTGGAACATCTCTGAAGTCATCAATAACAGTCTTGAACCTGTAAGAATCACGGATGTGTGATGCGTCATGCCAAGGCTTGTTCGCTAAGATAGATGGTCTGCTCGCCTTCTGAGTTACCTTTGACAGGTCTTTGATGTTATCACCTGACTTGGTGCCAAACTTCTCATCAATCCTTTTGATAAGACGTTTAACAAGAGGCACATTCTCTTTCGTTAGCTTTTCTATCTCTGCCCGTATCTGGTCATTGGGGGCATTGGTGTTGATAGGCATCCTGATATTCTCAGGCGCAACACTATCCTCTTCAACAACCGCATCAATAGGTATTGCTGACTGCTTTGCAGTGGTTACTTCTGTGCGTGATGTCGGGGTCTGTGTGACTGTGGTTACAGGAGCGCGATCAGCAACACTGCCAGCACCAATCCCACTGAATATAGAACCAACATTATTAAAGCCATTGTCAACATGTGCCCCTACTATGGACCTAAAGAAATCACCTATCCGCTTGAACAGAGGTCTAGATGTTCCAACATTTTTTAGTCTGCCAGCACTGTAGTCACGATACATCTCTGCAATCGCTTCTTCTTCAACGGCAGACAGCCTACCCTTGTCTCCCTTCTGACCGACAAGATCACCGTTAAGCCTACCAGCGCGGTCCAAGTAAGAGTAAGATCTCTTCTTTCCTTCTGGATTTACAAACTTTGTTTTCTTGGCAGCTTTCTTTAGAAGGTTTATTTCCTTGGGTGTGAAGACATTCATGTCCACAAGTGCGTGTACTGCCTCATGATTCATTACTTCAGCAACGCTATTGGTGTAGTCAGCATCAGACAGTGACGGATCGTATACACCAAGAGCCAAGGTGATTGCTTTCTCTTCGCTCATTGGATCGAACTGACCCTCGACCAAGCTATCTTGACTGCCAATAACCTTCTGGCCCTTGAGGCCAACACGCTTGAGACCCATCTTATCCAGACGTTCTCTAAGGTTATTCATCACAGCCTCTTCACGCTGTGTATACTCAGGCTTCTTCTCAACTTGCTCTTTGCTAAGGCCATCGAAGATGGTTCTGGCTTCACCTCTCCTCTCAGCCGCCTGAAGTTGTGGGCCTATCTCTGCCTTTAATTGCTCAGGGGTAACTTTACCGGGTACTGATTCGATTTTCTCAGAAGCTTGAACTTTATAGTCATCTGGCAAAGTAACTAACTTCTGTTGGTTCGATTCGAGCCTTGCGTTTAATTTGTTCAATTGAACTTTTTTATTATCAAGAGCAGCCTGAACTTCTTCAGCCTTTACTGCATTGCCTCTTGTGTCTTTGCCTGTCTGGGTTGCGTATCTTAAATCCAACTCAAGTTGCGGTATATCCTTGGCAATTTTGTTCGCCTTAACCACAACATTTGCGCTGTCACGTCTTACATTATCCAGAACTTTCTCTGCCATCTTCGTGGGTGGAGTGACCGTATATCTATCAGTCTTTGCACGTTGGCTTTTGGATATCACACCCTGTGTTGTAAGGGAGTCTCTCGCTTGCTTGATTAGGCTATCTGTCTGTTTCTGAGTTTCACCTGAGAGACCAGCTTTTTGCAGGGCAATCCTAGCCTTGGGGAACTTTAGCTCGCCCTCAACACGCATAGATGAAAGCAAGATATCAGCCGCACGATTAACAACTTGATCTTCTGGGGTGGCTGTAGGTGCGGGTAATGCTAACTGAACCTGTGGTTCAGGGGCTGACAGTATTTCATCAACCTCTTTAACCTCTTGCTCTGTTTGCTCCAGTCCATATGCAAGCCTTGTTCTTGCTACCTCTCCCAGATTTTTGATGTCTTCATCTAGTTCCTTGGATACTTTATCGGTATCAACAGTAGGAGATACCAAGCCAGCAGCAGAACCTATTGCTCCACCCACCAATGCTCCAGAAACAAGTGCTTCTTCGTATTCCTTTAAGGCATCTTCACTAAACAAATCTTGTCCAGCTTGTGCCCTGTTTACTATGCTTTGAGAAACTTCTTGAAGACCCTCAAGTCCACTAGATTGCCCGCCTTCCATCAAGAGTTTTTTGGCACGGCCCGCATCCTTTGGCTTAATAAACTTACCAACTACAAAGTAATCAATTGCGAACTCAGAGGCTGCATTGAAAGCAGTTGCTCCAGTTGCTCTTAGAATGCTGGTATCCATACCAGCTTCCTCTTGTTTATTAATTGCTTCAGCAAACATCTGAGGCAGAGCCTTGACTGTTGTGTATCCAACACCCGCTGCCCTAGTAATACCTGCCCCGATTGGGCCAAATGGAAGACCAACTGCCGTGGCTCCAACTTGTATGGCTGTATCCTTAGCCTCGCTGCCAAAAACCTCACCAGCAAAACTTGCTGCTGATGATAGATCATTTACATCATCATATCTTACAGATGGATCTTCAGCCTCAAGTCTTCTTAACTCTGCCAGTGCATTTTTTTGCTGCTCTTGTGCTGCCTCAGAATCCAAGCCAAACATTTTGCCAACAAATGTATCTGCAAGAACCTCTTTTGTTTTACCTTGAGCAAGTTGGTTTTCATAAGGCTCTCTCTCAAGACCCCTCATGAAGGCAGTTTTGTTTTCCTCTTCTGGCTCAGGTGGTTGAACTGCAACAGGTGCTTGATTACGCTTCGATATAAGGAAGTCGTTTATCTGTTGCTGTTCATTCTCAGTGGGTTCTGTTCCAGAGATATTTACTGAGTAGTCAATTCCTGTCTGAGGATCTTTGACAAATATTACAGACATAGGATTTCCTCATTGATCAGGACGGATTAAATGTTTGTACGTTAGCTAGCTGCGGGTTGGCTATACCTAAAAACTTATTCATCTGACTCTTTTTAGATATCAATCGACGCTCCAAAAGAGCTTTTGCTTCGTCTGTCATATCATCTGTCATTAATCCTGTGACAGGATTTGCTTGCTTTCCTGATGCTAACTGCGCTTCTATTTCCGCTATTTGATCTTCAAGTTCAGAAGCTCTGTCAAAGTAACCAGCTTTCTCTGTTCCTGTCATTGCCTTTGGTCTGTTGGCTTTAGCTAAAGCTGCCTGTCTAGAAAGGCGTGAGCTTCTTGCCTTCTCTTCTAGGCCCATCAGGCCAAGGATATCCGCATCGTATTGGCTCTTAGCCTTCTTCAATGCTCCTACGCCAGCAAGACCAGCTTCACCTATGGCACCGCCAAGTGTTGGGTTCTTAGATGCCATCAATGCTAGACCGGCTTGAGCAAGTGCCATCCACTTGTCTGAATCCTTATCAGCTTCTCTGTCTGAAAGCATCTGAGCTATGCGAGCTTCCAACCCTGTAGCTGCACCACCAGTGGGAACAATGCCACCACCGCCGCCGCCGCCACCGCCATCGACATCTTTTGCGGTGGTTCACGACACTACCAGTTACAACTGGAGCTAATGCTGATGCAATACCTTGCTCCAATGCAGGATCACCACCGCCTAAAGTCGGTGTGCCTGTTGCCGCTGCCATATCGACTACAGAATCATCAAGCTGCAATGCCTCTGGGTCTGGAGAAAAACCTGTTGGAGTTAATTTGGGGGGTTGATTTGGGCTATCTGACGAAACTACATCTCTATTTAAAATACTGTCAAGGCTAAGGTTACCGTCCTTAAATGCTTGATCAACAAAATCTGGAGTCTCAAGTCCACCAATATTAATAGAAGCTGGAACAAAAGGACTGTCTGGATCTACAAGATTAGTATTTGGATCCACTGTTCTATAGCCAATTGGCATCGTGCCTACAGGAGACTGTGCGAAGTCTGCGCCTTGCTTCTGAGCAACGTCTATTGCTTGCATGGCTTCGCCGCCACTAACTCCAACCAGCTTACCACCAGCAACTTTAAACATATTGCCAGCATCGTTTACCAAATACTCTGTGCCGCCACTGACGATTGGGCTAAGGCCTAGCTCTGATATGCCTCTTTGACGGGCAGCTTCATCTGCCGCTTGAGCTTGTTCTAAATCAGGGAAGAAACCACTTGCTGTTGTTTCTGGCCCAGTAACATCAGGCATTCTGTAGGTGTCATCAGTAACAGGCTGAGATAAAACATCTACAGGCAGAGATCCACCCGGTCTACCGCCCTTCATTTCTTGACTTTTAAAGAATGCTTCCAGACCTTTTTGTCTTTCTAAATCTTCTCTTGCTATTTGATCTGGAGTTTTGGGTGCCAGTAAGTTCTCTGATATATCATCATAGAAATCTTCGCTTTCATCCATATAATTCTTGCCACCACGGTAGCCTCTAAATTCAGTTTCAGGATTATCTACTCCAGCATATTCAGCAAATACTGATTCCGGTGGAAGATTCATATTGCTAAAGAGCAGCCGCTCTTCAGCCATATCCTGTGGAGTCCTTACCTTTCCAAGCATTCGCTCGTTATAGTTTCTTATTGCGTCTGCGTTTGTGTACTGCCCACCTTCATATGGTTGCGCCTGATCGCCCTGAGACTGTGCAAGTATTGCCTTTCCTCTTTCTACAGGATTTTCAATATCAGATAGAAGTTGTGTAAAGTTGCGGGGCTGACCTTGTGGTACAGGCACTGCCATCGCCATGTCTTCTTGGGAGATACGTTGGTCTGTTGTTAAATCAAGATCAACAGTTGGGCTTACTTCACTAATACTTGGCCCAGATAAATTAGATCTCTGCTCTGCTCTTGCCAAAGCATCCCCACCAAACGTATCAAATTCAGGACTCATTGCGTCTATCAACGCTTGCTGCTGATTAATTGCTGTCTGAGTTGAGTCTGTAAGTGTAGCAGGTCTTTCCCCACCCATGCCAAGACTAGGCGGTACTGCTGGGCGGGTGTCTGTAACCTCCATTGACGTAGGGCTAAACGGCCTATCTGAACTCAACGTGGAATCAAGAGTTGGACGCTCTGGAGCGGCATCTCGCAACACCTCTGATCCTGTAGGCGCAGCAGATTCGTCCTGCACTTCTGGAGATTTTTCCAGAGAAGCTTTAATTGCTTCAGCAAGCTCATCACTCACAGGTCTACCAATGGCATCCTGTACTTGACCATTGGCTAATATAAAGTAACCCAACCCATTGTATTCTACTGGAGTGCGACCACCCTTAGCCATACGCACGATACCACCCTCAGCCATGCGCTGTGGTGCCCGTGTCGCTGCCGCTGGCATCATCTCATTCATACCAGTGTTTTGTGCAATAGAACTTTTTGGAGCCATAGCTCTGGCAGCATCAGCAATACCACCTTGTGGCATACCCGCAGCCATCACTACCTCTTCAGCTACAGTGGGCATATCTTGTGCCTCTCTGCGCTTGAAGTCATTACGCATACGCTGACGCCGTTTTAACTCCGCAGTGATAAACACAGGGGGTGCCATCCCTGTGGGCATTTGCATTTCTCTTACTAGAGCCTGATCTGGCAAGTCTTTAAGGGCTTCAGTTTGCTCTAGTATATTCATCCTGCCAATCCTTTATACAGGCCCAATGCAGATATACCTGTCCCCAAGGCTTGCTGTATTGGGTTATATGCTTGATAAGTAGCCGTGCTGATATCAGGTTGTATAGGAACACCACTAAGCATAGCGGCAAACCTTTCATACTGACGCATTGGATAGTCTTGCTGGCGCAAGAAGTCCTGATATGCAAGGTCAAGTCTTGCTTGATCCTCGCTCCTGATGTCACGACCAACGGTTTCAAGTAGCTGGGCACCCTGTATGTCTGCTGCCCTTGCTCTCTCACCGTAATCCACAAGCCCTCTGCCAGCCGCCAAAGCGGCTTGATACGCAGCCAGACCCTGACCCGCACCAAACTGCCTTGATGCCTCTCTAGAAGACTGTACACGCGCCCTCTCAGCCGCTTCTGCGTTCTGTATTCTAGCTGCTTCATCCAAGCTAATGCCTTGTGTGCGAGCGAGTTCCGCAGCCTCTGCTGATTGTACCCGTGCTGCCTCATCAAGGCTAATACCCTGCGTCCTTGCAAGCTCTGCCGCTCTGGATTGCTGTGTTCTTGCTGCCTCTGCCGCACTAGACGCTTCTGTACGGGCGACCTCTCCGATATCAATGCCTTGAACTCTAGCAGCCTCTGCTGCGCGGCGAGCGTCAACATCCATCTGTGCTGCCCTATCGGACTCAAATGCCTTCATTGCTTGCTGGAATGCGGCCTGACTTCCAGCCGCTTGGATATCACCAAGTTGCTCTCGCAAACCTTCTTCTGCCATGCCTTGCTGCACAGCCTGACGCGATCCACCAAAGGCCCCTGCGGTTACTGCTCCTGCGTCCCTTGCAGCTTGACTTCTGCCAAAATCCTCACGGGCCTCACGCTTCTGAACATCCACCACATTCTGCATGTATGGGTCCATATATTGCTGGACCTCTGCGCCTGTAAATTGACGGGCTGGATCAAATCCAAACTCACTAGCTCTTTGAGCTTGGAATTGTGACTCGTTGAATCCAGCAAAAGGATCTGCTCTGCCAGCTTGGAATCCACTATACGGGTCAGCACGACCAGCTTGGAAGCCTGAATATGGGTCAAATGCTGCTGTGTTGTAGTTTGCTAAGCCCTCAAGGCCAGCTATACCTCTGCGCTGTAAGGCTGCTGCTTCTCCAAGTCCACCAATGGGACTTTCAGCAATACCACGAACCATAGCGCGGGATGTTCCGATGTCACCGTAATCCTCAGACCCAGCTATACGCTCACCGCCATACGGCACATATGTAGACTCACCCGCAAGATCCCCGTATGTATCAGGATCATCAGGGTAAAAAGGTTGTGTAGCCTCTTCTGCACCCTTCAGAAGTCTACGGAAGTACGGGTCTGCATATTCTGGCAAACTCACCGTTCTTGTAGTGCCGCCAGCGGGTACTGTTTGCTGTTGTGATCCCTTGCCCATCCTATAACTCCATACGGTATGCTATATATTCTGAATAAAAGCCGTTCCCCCGTAAAGCTCTTTCCCAACCTTTTCTGCCATAACCTTCTAGATGTTGACAGTCATTTTCTTTTGCGAACCGACCTATCGTTTCAATAACAGTGTCTTTCCACTTGTGTAATTTACTGCCGCCAACAAAATCAAGAACCATAGCCCTCCTTCTAGGGTATGTTGCTATTCTTGTTGTTATCGCAGCTACCATATTATCCTCTTCATCAAGAACTACCCAAAGAACATATACGTCTCTAAGGATTCCATCTAAAACATCTAAGATGTTTATCTTCCCCCTAGATGTATCCTCAACGCTCTTCCTTAGTAACTCTTCAACATCCTTCCAAACATGCTTTACAGCTTCTTTAGGAACTGTGCTAACTCTCAACCCCCACCATCTCCCTTATTTTCTCTGGAGCTTTGTCCTCAGACTGATTGATGATGTCCAAGAACTCACTACCAAATTCATCTTGAATAGCCTTAGTTGTAGGCTGTCTCATGACGAACTCCCCCTCAGTGAGAAGAACATCTTGCTCACCGTCCATTGTAGCAGGGATCATGTCATCTTCACCAGAGCCATCACCCATGCCTTCAACCATTCCCTTGTCACCATTAGCAAAGCGTTCAATGGTATCATCCAATGCACCTGACTGTACCTTCTCAACCAGATCTCTTAGTGCTTCCTCGCCATACTCACTAAGGAATATGCCAAGTGCAACCTCTGGTGCATCAGACAATCCCTTGATTGCCTTTACCGCCTCAACGATCACATCCTTTTCATTCATGTCTTCTGGTGCTTCCACCTCACCACCCTCTGCAAACCCTTGTAAGGTTGCGGGCATACCACCCTGAAGGTCTACACGCGCGAATAGATCTTCAGGAATGCGGTTAAGGTTAGGCAACATATCAAACCCGTTGTTGAAGTCAGGCCGCATTGGTCTAGCAAAAGGATCTATGGGCTGTGATTCAAAGAAGGCGTCATATAATGGCAGTTGGGCTGGGCCAGTAGGCTGTAAAGATGTGCCCAAAAGCTGCTGTTGGAATATATCCTGCCCAAACCTGTCTTTAGCCATTGTCTCAACTTCCTGAACAAATGGTCTAACTTTATTATTGGTGCTTGAGTTAATTCCCTGTTTAAGGGCTTCAGCCAATGAACTAAATGCTGGGTGCCCATACTGTGGGCCAAAGTTTCCGATAGACATCAACCCACCGCCACGCATCTTTTTCACTTCTCCACCTTCAGCAAACATATTGCCATACATACCAGCGGGGGGCCTGTAATTATTTACATAATTAGAAAAGGGAAGCTCTGCCTCAACTTCAGGTTTTGCCATAGGTGGGCCATAACTAATCATAGTTTCTTCAGCCGTGCTGCTCATGTCTGTCTTGGGCTGATAAGATCTAATGCGCGGCATAGGCGGTGGAATGTCGTAAGTTTTTTTCTCTGGCATTTCCACAGTAGGTGGATTCATTACACTACCAACCAGTGCAGCCGTGCCCACACCGGGAAGTGTCGCGCCAGCCAAACTACCCTGCAATCCTTTACTGGTAACTCCTTTTAAGAAAGCGTTCTTGCCACCCTCTTTCATGGCAGCATCAATGGCGGCTTTAGTTGCCCCGCTTGTAGTGTCTCCGATTGCTCCAGACAAAGCCGCGTTGCCGCCGCCCGTTAAAGCACCCATAGCTTTGCCACTCAGTCCAGCTACCAATCCAGTTTTAATACCTTTACCCACATCACCCGTCTCAAGGAATGTTCCCAGACCTGCACCTATACCCGCTAGTGTGGGTGCGCCAAAAGCAGCCAACCCAGCGGCGGCAGTTCCAGCAAGCATACCAGAGCCAGCTAAAGCAGGTAATCCAAATCCTAAGAGTAAGGGTAGAGCCATCTGTTTACCTCAAAGTTTTGTAGATGATAACATCTACATCGTAAAAGTTCAATTGAACTAATCTATCAGTTCAAAGTGCGGTCCATCAATGAAGGGCCTGCGTCCTTGGCTCCTTCTTAAATCTATGTAGGCATTCATTGCCTCTTCCATTGTGCCTTCCCATTTGCGGATATCCATTGGGTATGGCATGTCAGGTGTGCCCCAAGCAGCGCCCCAGCAAATAGGAACTCCAAGCTGTGTTGCCGACTCTTTGATGGCGTCAGCAAGATCATCATAGACAGAGAGTTCCCATGATGCCCTGCCATTTATAAAGGCCATGATATCGAAGGCCTTGCCTTCAAGGTGCTTAGACTTCATCGTTTGACTGGCACCTTTGTCAACAAGTTCTTTCTGCTGTTCAATAGTTCTCATGCCCTGCACCACACCAAAGTCTGTCTTGGTCATGGTTATCGCCATCTTGACTACGGCCTGTAGCCGATCATCAATTCCTTCAAGCCTATCAAGGCTGCGTCTGCTAAGTTTAAAGCTCATATCATTTCCTCTTAAAAAAGGCTTGCGCTCCGCGTACACCAAAACTGGCTGAAATCGCAATTCCAAGGCTGTAAAAATACCAGTCGGGAGCTTTTGAGAGTTGTTCAAACCCACGATCTACCCATCCTTCAGCACCGGGAATGAACGCCAAAATCAAAGGTATCGACAGGACAATAACGAACCATTCGTCCTTCCAGCTAGACTTGGCACCCTCTGCCATGATGCGCTCCCAGTCGGCAACGCTTGTCTCTTTTGACAAAAGTATCTGGGCTTTCGCCTTCGCCTCAGTAAGCTTTAGCTCCGCAGCGGCAGCGTTCTTATCAGCCTTACCCTGTAGCCATGATCCAGCAAGATTGGCTATCGGACCTAATGCAGCGGTAAAGATACTCATACACTCTGACCCTGTACCATTGCACGACCACGCTCGAACTCATCGTTTATCATCTGCCTGCCGCCTAACCTGTAGTAGTTTTCCGCAGCGTAGCGCATCGCAGGGCTAATGTTAGACCTGTCTGATAGGCCCATAATACCTGCTAGTTGTGGCGGCATCTGTGGAGGTGGTGGTGCTGGTGGGGTGGGTTGTGTGCCCCCCACTGGCGGCAAGATGCCACCACCCTGCTCTTGATACATACGCATACGATTGCGCAAGAACGCATTGTTTGGGTTAAAATCCGTTGAGAAGTTAGGCGCATTGGGATCTGTGATAGTAGGCGCTGGGCCTCTATCGCCAGAGCTAACAGACATTTGACCATCTGCGCCTCTTGTAAATCCATACTGCTGACCCCTAGCATACTCTGCCTGAGACATGCCTGTGCCCATAAAGTTATTATCAGCCCTACGTTTTGCTTCACGGGTTCTATATAGATAGGTATCTAACTCTGCTTGCGCGGCTTTTCCTTCTGGAGAATTTGGGTCAAGCTCTGGATCAATACCCATCTCATTGCCCGTAAACATGTTAAAGAAGCCTTGAGTTCCATATGAGCGATCCCTCATGGCGTCATAATATGGACTCGTTGAACCGGGGTAACGTGGGATTGCAGTGCCGGTTCTTACTGGTGGCCTTGTTGTTGCTCGCGGAACTACATTCCCTGATCCCGTTCTGAGAGGTGGCCCATCTGCCGCCCCAATTCCCTTTTCCTCTCTATACCTATCAGCCGCTGCACTGCCTTGGTTTTTCTCTATGCTATTGGCGGTTCTCTCATCATAGCCAGAAGGCTTGCTATCAGAAATACCAAGGCCGTATGAGATATCATCAAAAAGACCCATTACTTAGACCCCGCTTCTTTGCTCATCCAGATGCCAAAGCAACCTGTGAGTGCGCCCATGCAGACAGATACCAGACCCGCTGACTGTGTAGTGTGTGCCTCTGGTGGCAAGCTCATAAACCAATGCACTGCTTGATAGGTCAGCACCGTGACAACAAACATCATCAGGCGGGGAAACACCTTCCAGTCATCTATAATATTCTTAGCCATGTCAGTCTCCTACGTCGATACCGCTGCCCGTGTATCAACACGCAGCCAATTAGATCCATCACCAAACGCAACAACAGGGCTACCTGCTGCCCCATCAGAAACGTATATCAATGTGCCAGTCTCAACGGTTGGTAATGTTGATACTGTATATGTGGGCAGTGGCATGCCCACAGTATTATTTGCTGCCGTAGCAGACTTGAGCCTAAGTACCGTATTGCTTTCGTATACAGTGCCAACCTCGTCTAGCGCCTGTGCAGACGCAGGGATCTCGATGAGTATAGGCTTTGCTATAGCGGGGTTTGTAATCTGAGTTGCAAACACAGAGAACGCACGAACTACCTCTGCCATATACTGTTGTGTATACTGGGGCGGTGGTACAGGAAAGAATGGTACTGGAGCTATAGACATTATCTTCTCCCGTCAGATCTTATATCAACGCGGGGGATACCCAACCGCCACAATACATCTGCATCTGTTGACTGAACCTTGAATGTAAAGCTACGGCCTCGCAGTCTGGTCTGATATTGACTCGTATACTGATCAACAGGCACATTAGATGTCTTTGTAATAGTATCAGTATTAGTTGTTTGAACCACCTGACCGGGCGCGTTCTTGGCGCTCAAAATAAAATCTACTGTGGTATTATCTACATTGGTATCTCTG
The DNA here is from genome assembly GCA_965221135.1 of Sansalvadorimonas sp. Lineage (GTDB taxonomy): Bacteria > Pseudomonadota > Gammaproteobacteria > Pseudomonadales > Endozoicomonadaceae > Sansalvadorimonas. The sequence continues at coordinate 13,287 of CBDCRZ010000077.1, read as the reverse complement.
AAGTTAAGATCAGGAATCACTCTGGTAACAAAAGAGAATTGGTTGCCATCAGAAACCCCAAGATCACCTGACTCAATAAAGGATGTCATGGCAGCGCCATCTGCTTTTGCGCCCACCTCATGGTTGAACAAATAGTTGTCTGTGCCTGTGCCCACAGGAAGCGCAGATATACCCCGATCCAACCACGCTGTTCTGTCTAATGTCCCAATAAACCAAATGCCCTCTTGGTAATTGTAAACGACATAGCTATCGTTTTCATCAGAACTCGCTGATGGATAGAACCACCACACCTCAGAGAACGATATGTTTGATCCAGCAACAACCTTATCAGACTGTGCAGAGTTAAAGTCATTAAACACATGGTCACGAACCGTACAAGGCAGACGTTGCACCGCACCGTTGTAAGTGTAAAACTCCGCTGCGCCCATCCAGTATACCGCATCATCTACTGCGACCGCCGCCTTTGGTGCAGCAATACTTATGTTGCTAGAGATAAGGTTGATACCAAATGTGAACGGCGGACCAATAAACTGCATTGCGTATATAGCAACGTCCGTAAATACTAGGATTTGCTGCCTTGTTTCTACGGCTTGTACGATCTTTGAACCAGAATCAATTCGCAGATCACCCGCTGTGTTTGTAGTAGTAGGATACCAATCAATAGGATTTTCTTGACTTGAAAACCTAATTAGCATGGGGTCTTGAGATCCATCACCCTTTGCTGTCGATGAGCTTGCACCCAAGCCGTCAGCGCCAAAAGCAATAACGTGCCTATCACGATCTGATAAGAGTATTTGCGCAGCCTTCTGGGGCACAGATGTTGGCGTTCCCGTCAACGTAGAAAGCTCTATGCCTCTTGTAGTTACACCGTTCGTTTTATCCCAATAGAACACCTGACCATTGCGCTCATTAAAGATAAGGTCTTCACCAAAGTTATCGTGAGACCATATACGCAAATTTGTTTCCGCAGTTTGCGTACCCGTGGCAGGAGCTTCGCCCCAACCGTTATAATTGTCTGCGCTGTCGGTATTACCCAAGGTAAGAAATATGTTTGCCCCATTGGAATGAGTGGCAGGGCTGCTTCCATTAGCACCGCGAGCAACAGTCAACGTATCACTTGCTACAGAGGATACCGTCATCAGTTCACTGCCCACCAAAACAACATCGTTAGTTGCAAAGCTTGAGCCTTGCCCTGTCGCTACATCTACCCCTGTCTCAGAAGCGTCCAGATCCTCTGCTATGGTGGTCTGAAAGGCGCTGTTGTTTATACCGCCCCAAAGTCCAGCGCCCCAACCCGCACCATCAACTGAGGAGTTAAGCCCCGTACCTATCTGGTAGGTTCCGACTACACTGGAGCCACCATTACCTGTGTCGCTGCTATTGGCATTTACAGCCGTAGCGTTCAGACCACCTGTAACTGTGATACTAGAGATAGTGCTAACAGTACGCGCAGATATCTTGTACTCGTTACCGTTTACAACCTCTGTAACCTGATACTCTTGGTTCAGTATAGCGGCTGTTATGTTGCCACCTAAAGAAGCTGCCCCAGAAAAAGTTACAAAGTCATTAACAACACAACCGTGGTTTACATCTGTAACCGCGATTACAGGCGATCCGTTTGTGGCAGCAAAAGTAACATCTCCCGCAGATGTTGTTAATCTGATAGGCGTGACATCATTATAGTCTGTACCCTGTTTGATGTAATACTTTTGCTCTGTTCCTACACCTAGAAACCTTTCGCCGTTAAGCGCAACCCATTCATGCAACCCACGGCACAACCCAAGAAAGGCATTGCCTGAGTTTTTCTCCCACCCGTTTAGCTTTTCTGGATATCCAAACCTAAAACGCACCTTATCACAATCAACCCACCCGTTCTCCTCAGAATACGGAGTAATCTCTTTGTTGATTCCAGCTTTAAATCTTAGGTCTGTATAAGCCATTTTCTACTCTCTACACCTGTGGTACGGCTTCGTATATTATAGTTAAATTACCACTGCCGCCAGCACCACCCAAAGATTGACCCGGAGTGTTTGCTCCCCCCGTATAAACCACTGGCCCAGCCCCACCCGCAGAACCTCGCAAAGCCCCTGTAGGCCCTGCGATAACTTTCCCAGAGTAGTAACTAAGAATGGAAGCCCCAATATCTATACCCGTATCTGATCCCTGAGCGCCGGGATCTCTAGCACCAGAGCCACTAGGCCCACCTAAACCGCCGCCGCCACCTCCAGCGGTTACGCTGCCATAACTGAAAGTGCTGGTTCCACCAGTACTGCCCCTACTTGATCTGCCGCTTGACCCCGGAGTGCTGCCCGTAGTTGAACCACCGCCACCACTACCTGCAACAAAGGAAGCACCTATTAAATCTGTTACATCACTAAGAAATAAGCCATGAATGCCGCCAGCGCCTCCGGGGGCACCAGATCCCGACCCTGTGCTGCCGTATAGTACACCAGCACCGCCGCCGCCACCGCCAGATACTCCGACCCAAGCGGCACCGCTACCGTTTATATCATCGGCAGTAAGAGTTATTGAGCTAGTAAAATAATCTGCGGTAAGGGTATTAACATTATCTTTACCACGAAAGTCGTCGATAGATATAGGATTTCCACTGGTAGGTATGCCAGAAGGGCTTGACACAAGACCGTAATATTCTGACAAAGATATCGGGTTTGAACCACCAAACTCAGTCTGTATGTCACTTAGACTTGCTGTTCCTGTTGGCACGGCCATGATTCAATATCTCCCTACAAGCTGCCAAATGCTGTAACGTTACCCGTCACAGTCAAGTTGCCACTAGAATCAATTCTCATTTTATTAACGCCGTTGTAAGCAAAAGTAAGGTTAGTTCCGCTTGCAGTGGCTGTCCAGTTCTGGGTTCCCCCAGAAACCGTTACCCCCGGAATAGTTACAGTGCCTGTAAAAGTGGGAGACGCAATTGGAGATTTTGCGTTTAACTGCGTTTGAATTGCAGAGGTTACGCCATCAACATAATTAAGTTCCGCTGTAGTCGCTGTAACACCATCCATAATGTTTAGCTCAGCCGTGCTTGCTGTTACACCATCCATGATATTAAGTTCAGCCGTTGAAGCTGTTACACCATCCATGATGTTTAACTCAGCCGTGGTGGCAGTGACCCCATCCATAATGTTAAGTTCTGCCGTACTTGCTGTAAGTCCGTCTAAAATATTAAGTTCTGTTGTGGTGACTCCTGATACTGCAACATCCCCATTGGAATCAGATGTCAAAGCGCGGCTTGCTGTAAGGTCTCCCACGCCACGAACCACAGCCTTGCCACCCATGCCTGAGTGATTGGAGCAATAGTAGTACAATACTGAAGGAGCGTCCTGCTCCAGCTTTACCTGCGTGTAAGCCCCAGCACTTCCCGGTGTTCCCGCTGTTGTAACCCCTGTCGTAAATGGAGCATTGGGCGAGTTGTTATCATTGGTTGAAAACCGCAACGGGTGGTTGCTATTGGAGGCATCTGATTGATCAAAGCGATAGGTGACAGAGGGTTTTATTTCAACAGTTTGCTGAGAGGTTCCGTCTATTACAAACTTACCACCCGCCACCGTTACAGCTACAGTTCCAAGAGGCATTTTACTATCTATTTGGGTTTGTATTGCAGAGGTAACACCATCTACAAAATTTAACTCCGCAGCCGTAGCTGTGATAGATGTACCTGCTATCTGTAGCGTTGTGGCATTTACCTCGCCAGATGATCCGTAAATTACAGCTTTGCTATTGACAACGGTTCCCGCCGCTGATCCGTCCAGCAAGTTTAACTCTACGCCAGATGTCGTGACGCTAGTGGCACCAACATTAAATGGGCTGGATAAATCTGTTACGTTCTGCACCGCAGCGGTAAAATCCGTAACTGCCGCACCAGAACCCGCACCATCCGCAAGAACAATAGAACCTTTGCCAACCTCAATCGTTACGTTTGCGCCAGATCCTTGAGTAATAATCAAGGCAGCATTTGTAGAGTTAAGGATCATATACACTCTGGCTTTATCATTCTGTGACAAAGTTACAGTACATGTGCCACCGGGCGACCCCGTAAACTTTATGGCCTTATAGTGTCCATCTTCCGCAGAAGAAGGCTGTGCAGAAAGGGTCAGGGTATATGTCGTTGAACTGAGAGCGATAGACTCAAAGCCGTTAGCTGCACGATCAAGGATTTGCAGGTTGATGTTTGTACTAGAACCCCATGTACCAGCCTCGTCACCCGTAGTTATTAGTTTAACGCCGTTCGCGTCTGTATATGTAGCCATCTGAGCGCCTATCTAAAAAGTTCAATTGCACTTAATATACTTTTTATTCCAGTTTTAAGCAACAAGGGTCCATTGTGGATCTTGTGCTGGTGATACCGTTGCCCAATTTGGATCTTGATCAGGCAGTATTAAACCGTAAACAGCCGCGCCCCCAATGAATACGGTTATTGAAACCCCTTCTACAGCTTCTCCCAGCTTCAGTGTTGCATCTTGACCCGCAAGTGCGAACACTCCAGTGTCCATAATCTCTGTAACCTTGCGGTTTGCATCTTGTCCAGTCAGAGCAAAAGACCCGTGGTCTGCAAGCAATTTAAAACCACGATTTAAATCAATATCTTGTCCAGTCAGAACAAAAGATCCTTGATCTGCTACAGCCCTTCTTTGCAAAGAAAGATTTAAAGTCTGGCCTGTTAAAGAAAAAGTACCATTTATTAAAGTTTCACGTAAAGCGATAACAAAAGAGGAGTCTTGTCCCGTAAGCGCAAAGCTTCCTTGTTCTAAGTTAGCTGATTTCTTAAAGTTTATTGCCTGCCCTGTAAGCGCAAAAGACCCCTGATCCAATGCCTCTGAGACAGCGCGAGGTGCGTCTTGCCCTGTAAGCGTGAAAGACCCATGAGCGGCGTCTATTTTAAGAGCTTTGTTAAAGTCTGCGGTTTGACCTGTAAGATTAAACCCACCCGCCTCAAATATCTCTCCAACTAAACCGCTTGCATCTTGTCCTGTAAGCGCGAAAGAACCATGAGCCGCGCTCATATTTACAGATATAACGGTCCCAACCGCTTGCCCTGTAAGTGAAAAAGACCCAGCATCAACCGCCAACCCTTTACCCGCAATCACAGAAATTTCCTGCCCTGCCAGAGAAAAGCTGCCGTTGTCTAATGTTTCGCTAATACCAAAATCAATTGTCTGCCCAGAAAGCGCAAAAGAACCGTGGTCTAAGCTAACAACAATAATCTCATGTCCAGAAGACGCGAGTGCAGAGCCTGCTATGGGGCTGTAACCTAACATAGCAAGAAACTAACATTGTTTTTAGTTTGAGTCACCCTCATATCGACAGGTCCACATGGTCAAGCTATACTTCTTTCCCCCACGCAAAGGCAGAACCTTATGTCCATGTGTTACCATAGATGGAAACAAAATGCACTGCCCAACTTTTACACCTTTGTTTGTAAACTCTTGTCTAGGAAAAACAAGCTCCGCACCAGCGTAATTATCATTGAGCTTTACGCTACCCGTAAACAAAGATGCGTCTGTATGCAGCCCTAGTTCTGTCTGTGTGTCCATTGAATAACGCATAGTAAACGCATCTCGCAAGCCAAGGTACGCTTCTGGGTGCCAATGCTTCTCGCATATCTTACTAAGCTTATCTGCCCATTGTTCTGATATCTCGTCCCACAAGCCTAATTCTTTTAGACGTATTTCTTGCGCTGGAAACTTATCGCCATCAAGCTCACCCCACCGACCAAGACTATCAGAGGCTTGAATGTACCTTTGGCACTGGCTCTCTGACATAAAGTCTGTCACCAATATTTCTGATGCAACCTCTTCGTACTCAAGACCCTTATGATATGCAGGAGATAATACCTCCGCCTTTTCGATATACCCAAATTTATCTGCAAGATTTTTAAATCTTACCTTTGCGTCATCTCCACCATTCCCATGATAGATACATGGGCAGCACATGCCGTTTGTTAGTTGACCGTTAATAATCTCAATGTCGTCATCACATTGAAAGATGTAGCCTTCGTAATCTAAATTAGCAGAAGCCGTGGATTGCCAGTCAGATGATAAAAATCTTTTTTGCATCCATAGTTGATCATCGGAGTCATTGGGCACTGCCTTATTAAGAAACTCTTTGAGCGTACCCACTTTACCTATGTACGCGCCGCTGTTTAAGTACCTATAGATTGTTGACAAAGGAAATTGTGAAGCCATTGTCGGATCAGGCCAACAATTCTTTTCCGCTGCGAATATGATATCCGCACCCATGTCCTCATATCTCTCTAGGATAGTAGGCAGTGTATCGTTTATAATAACATCATACCCATCTACAAATAGAACCACATCCCCATCATGCAGGGATTCAAGGTGGTTTCGTACAAGATTAATCTTCTGGCCCCCGCCTTGGGCTTCCATTGTGCCGCCCATCCAAGTTACTTGGCGACCTAGATTTAAGTACGTTATCCCGTGCGCTTTTGCCGACTGCTCTAAAGCCCACATTTTACTTTGATCTGTTCCAACTGTTAATACATGTACCTGCATTGATTCCCCCTCAATCGTGCTTGGTCTGATTTCTCTAGGTATCTGCGTCACAACCTCTGGTGTGTAGAAAAAGTTCGATTGAACCTTTAGATTGGCAGGCACCCACTCATCTACAGGAATAATAGCATCCTTGTAGCCCTCTATCAATCTCTTGGCGGTTTCTGGTCTAAGAGCGTAAGCATGACAATTATACCAATAGCCAAGAGTATTAAAGCGGTATCCCAACCAAACGCTATCATGCTCTTTCAATAGAGTGTCTACTGCACTTGGGTCAATGCTGTCGTAAACTGCATCTTCTTCAAGGATTATGCCATTGCGGTTAGAAGCGGCTATCTTCTTCCAAGTCCTAAGATGGCTTACGGCACAGCCAAACTCCGTGACTAGCAGGGGCCTGTCAAGTATTGGATCACGCCACTGTGTATCTCTAACACAGCCCGTCTCCTTCTCTACCGTGTTCCAATCTTTTCCTCGTGCATCATACGCAGATCCATGCAGAGAAATCTGATATATTATTGCCACCTTGGGCCTTCAAACCACGCAACAAGGCTTTTTCTTGTGCCGCTTGTAATAGGCAAAACTCTGTGCTGCAAATAGCTTGGGAAAACTAGAACGGTTCCCTTTTGGCGGGATGAGGCGTCTGGTGTTTGACATTCCGCGAACTCAAAGCCGCCGCCCTCATATTCGCTTGTGTCTGAAAGTTGAACTGTAACGCTTAACTTTCTATCTCGCGCCTCGTTACCATTCCAGTTTACATCTATATGCCAATCGTAATGACCACCCTTGTTAGCATGATACTCTGTAAATTGAATGTCGCATATATTTTCTAATTGGCAGCGAAAGGCGTTATCGTTTGCCGTTTTAACATACTTCCAAAGAATATCTTGAACGGCCTTATTGCCGCTTAACCAAGCAACATCGCTTGACCTTACGCTTGTGTCTGCATTGTTAAAAGTCGTTGCTGATTGCGTATTAAGCTTTGAAGCCTCTGTAAATATTGTTGAGAGATCTGTGTCGGATAACCCCCCAGACCACATTTGCCAGTTTTGTCGCATAATCCCCCCCCAAGAAAAATTTATTCTGGCTTAGTTGGCCAATCGCTATCGGCCAAATTAGGCCAATTCGCATGGGTGGTTATATCACGCAAAGCCTGACGATAAGTGGTTTGATCGTCCGTTATTGTGCGGTCTGTAACAGCCCACCAATCTGTTTCAGCGAGAAGATTGTTACGCTTTTCTCTAGCATTATCTTCCGTTGTATCAACCACGGGTGCAGCGCCCAAATCTGTATAACCCTCAAACATTCCTGATGTTTCAGCGTTATCATCTACAATGATTTTATTTCCGTCTTTTTCAAATATTTTTGCCATGATCTTATCCAAAATAAAGAATGGTTAAAGCGCCACCACCACCTGTTACAGAAAGGGTAGTTGCACCACTATTTGCGTATCCAAAGCCTGAGCCACTACCGCCGCCAACAAAGGGAGAAGCTTTATTAAGGCTGCTGCCAAAGGTAAAAAAAGGTGAATTACCTATCCAATTTTTATCACTACCATTCAAGACTTCAAAACTATTAATAGTGACAAACCCACTACTAGGAAACGGTTTTAACTCATAAGAGTTATTTTCCAAAAAATCTGGAAGCGGGGTACGTGCTTGGGGATCGGTGGAGGTTGTATTATACCACGCAGATTGGTCACCGCCGCAAGAACCGCCAGCGCCGTTATTTGGCGTAGCACCAGTGTTTGCCCTTAAAACATTTGCACCTCTGCCACCTGTTACGTTGTATATGTTTGAACCAGATGCAGTGCCGCCCGTTCCGCCCGCTACATCTGTATCTGTTTTTGCCGCGCCCGCCGCTGTACCACCGCCACCGCCGTTAGCCGTAAGAGAAATGCCATTACCAGAAAGTGTGCTTGTGCCCCCCGTTCCACCACTTTGAGCGCCCGCTACGTTTGACCCAAGCGATAATGAATTATTGTGGCCCGCACCACATGTGAGGCTGTAGCTTTGGCTTGTGGAAAGATTTGCTTTGTGAATACACATGCCACCCGCACCGCCACCAGCCAAATTCCATGAGCTACTGCCACCCCCCGTAGGGTCTCTACCTACAGCGCCAGATCCTCCACCTCCTACTAAAATAAGGTACGCATTACCATCTAGCAAAGGTGTAAATGTTCCAGATGAGGTAATAGTCTGTTGAAAGCGTGGGCCACCGCCACCAGCATTTTCTGCTATTGTCGCCGTTGTTGTAGCGTCTAAACTTGCAACATTTTGTAGTTGCCTACTGTCGTTTATAACTGTTGTGCCGCTTATTTGAATAGCCATCTTCGTGTCCTTCCACTATTAGCTTATCTTAATTTTAATTTCTTTGATTGCCTCTACTAAATACCCAATCAAGCCAACATAATTCACGCTTTTCATGCCATCATCTTTATTGGTAGATATGATCTCTGGCATAATAGGCTCAACTTGTTGAGCTATAAATCCTTGCCCATATGCGCCGGTATCTTTCCAATCAAAGGTAACGCCTTGCAAAGCACAAACATCTTCTAATGCGTTCTTAATAGGCCTTATGTTTTCTTTCAACCGTTCATCAGACGTATTATTAAACGTGCCGTTAGCCGTGATCGTGCCACTGTTCACCTCTAGGCGTTCCGTTCCCGCAGCAACAACGCGCCACTGATTACTAGCGTGAAACTGCATGTAGGTGTCAGTGTCGCCCGTATGGTATATGGCATTTGCGAGATATATGTCGGTTACGTCATTTGGGCCTGCAGGGCCTGTAGGTCCAGTTGGACCCGTTGGACCTGTTCCACCCGTGCTTCCAGTCTGACCCTTTTGACCCTTCTGCCCAGTAGGCCCTGTTGGACCCGTGCCGCCTACTTCTCCTTTTTGACCTTTCTGACCAGTTGGACCCGTACCGCCTGTCGGACCTGTTGAACCAGTTGGGCCTGTGGGACCAGTTGAACCTGTCGGACCTGTAGCGCCAGTCTGTCCTTTTTGCCCTTTTTGCCCTTGAGGGCCTGTCGGACCTGTTGGCCCTGTTGGCCCTGTCCCGCCTGTATTACCCACCTCGCCCTTCTGACCTTTTTGGCCTGTCGGACCCGTTGGACCATCGCCCCCTGTAGGGCCAGTAGGTCCAGTCGGGCCTTGCAGTGCGGCATTAGCAATCGTCTGCTTTTCCCAAGCAGATGCACTTACATCATAAACAGGAATAAGATCAGAAGAAACCGCATCTGTGCCCGTAGCAAAACCTGTGAGAGAGGTTCCCACATTTGCAGTGTCAGTTACGTCAGCATTTGTTTCTACGGTATCTAACTTTGTACCGTCAGTTGCGATATCACGTCCATCAACCGTGCCCGTAACTGCCAAGTTACCCGTAACCGTGGCACCAGAAGATGTTGCTGCAACCTTGGTAGACCCTGCGTTCTGCAAGATGTTCAGATCACTGGCTACCGCACTGATAAAGACAACAGCATTCCCCGCGAGGCTGATGGCGTTATCTGAGTTTGAACTCTCCTGCACAGTCCTTGTAAGGGTTGTGCCAGAAGCGGTATATGTGCCAGTTCCTATTTCAAAGTTAGTTGCCTCTTCGATGACATACTGTACTACGTCACCGTTACTAACCCCAGCATCCGCGAAACTCTGAAACCCCGTAGATGCACTGCCAAGAGTAATTGTACCAGTACCCGTAGTGCTGGTTGTCATCTTGGCTCTGTTGAAGAGCTTCGCCATGATACTGCCTTATGTTAGTTGGATGACACCGTTGCTTGGGCTGAAGTCTAAGGTGAAGGTATCACCGTTGTTCAACGTCAATGAGGTGCCATAATCATAGTACCCAATGATTGGATCTGCTGGAGAAGAAACCGTATCATCAAAGATATAGATGTAACGGAATGGGACCAACAGTACCAGAGGCAGTGAGCGTAAGATCTGCTACAACCAGCTTATATACACCGCCAGACTGTGATGATGCGCTTGTGGTTAGGTTGCGAGAAGACACATTGCTGTAGCTAATCTGTGTGAGATTACCAACAATACCATTACCATCTGCGGTTGGGTTGCTTGACTCACTTCCCGGTGCAGTGTTTGTTAAGGCCACTGCAAGCTGATCGCTTGCAAGATCCATGTTGTGGACTGCGTTTACCACAAAATCGTTTACTTTGTTAAAGCTCGCCATTTAGATAACTCCTATCATGCTATGCGAATTATAGCAGATGTGGCATCCGCTACGGGGAATTGTATTTCAAAGGTACTATCACTAGCAACCCTGTCGCTTCCAAAGTCTAACACAGCAACCGCTTTATTAGAAGCACTCGCGTTATAGATCAGCGCCCCCCTTGCTGTAAAGCTTGCGTCAGTCCATGAAATATTATCAAAGTCCACAATAGCCGTTGTGCCAGAGGTCTTTGGAAATGTAGATGTCACTGTCAACGGCTTGCCCCCCGCAGTGTATGCCGTTCCAGTTGTATTGGTTATTTCGTTTGCTGTACTATAAACAGTTGTATCCGCACCCAAAGATGCCGTGCTAGAATACAAAGCTATCCTGAACGTATGTGCATCAAAATCATGCTCTGCCTTTAAAAGCTGAAGCTTAAAAGACGTACATGTTGCTTGAATTATTGCCATACCTTATCTCCTACGCGGCAGGTCGCCTGTATGTGTCAGTTCTCAACTTGGCCCCTAAAGAAGCCATATTGATAAGGGCTGATGAATATCTTTCGTTATACAACTGAACCATATCGCCCTCGCCCTTCATGAACGTATACGCCTCTATAAGAGATCCGTAAAGCAATGTTGCTTCTGCATTATCTCCAAGCCATGATGTGCCAGAGGTGACAATAGAAGGTGGATCATAGTAGTAATGCAACTCCAAGTCGTATGCCGCATCAGGCGTAGGGCCTAGCAGGAAGTTGCCATGACCTGTCGCGGTATCCCCATCAAATATTGCATAATACTGTGGCAGTCCCTGCACCGTGGTATCAGGGTAGGCCTCCCGCACAAAGTTTACCTCTTTGTCCAAAAGGTAAGTGTACGTTGTACCATTGATAATAGCCAAGGAGAACGTGGCTAGAAAGTCATCAGGCCTCGCAACATATTTATTACCAGCGTTTACATTACCTGTGACGTTCCTGCGTAACTCTGGAATGGTGATATCCCTAAAGATCCGCTCTTCAGCCTGACGCACAAAGTTAGGAATATTGGTCACAAAGGTATTCTCTGTGTTCTCCGTATAGTCTTTGATCGCTTGCGTCAGTTCTGAATAGTTCATTTGAACTTATTCCTCTTGGTACAGGTTATCGAATATTTTGTTGACATCCATAGTATAGTCTAAATCAGATTTTGAATAGTGTATATGTTGAGATGGCTTGAAATCTGGGGCACCCGTGCCCGTCTCGAACCATGCAGGGTGAGTAACCCTTACTCGATTGTTAGGCAGCGCCACCACATTCCCAGTCCATTCTCCAGCATCTAGAAGCTGCATAACATGACTTTGCTTATGCTGCGCTGGGTCATCCGCTATCTCACCTTCAGAGTAATCAACAGTGAACATATACTTTGCAGGATACATGTTCCCATCTATCTTTGCCAACCAAGGACATGGCGTTGCTCTGTCCAAGACATACACAGCGTGGTTGTAGGACGAACAGTCCCAAGGCTGGGCATCATGCACAGCCATAGCAGAAGGCCACTCATTGAGCGGCTCATCGGCTACAAGAGCGGTTATAGGCATTCTCGCCCACATTGCGCCACCGTGTACATTCTCATCCCCTTCTTCATCTGCCTCACATCCCGTAAAGATAACTTGAAAGCTCAAGCATCTATTTGGCATTGTCGTTACCGCTATCGCCATCGCATGTAAGAACTCGCCGTGGTACTGTTCATGATTGTGAGTATACTCACGGCGAACCCAACACTTGAAGTGCGGTATGTTGCTCTGCAAATACGCCAATTAATTCCCCCCCAAATTAAATCTATCCGTTTTTGCGGAACCTCTGCGGCTTAGCTGCACCACTACCTCTTGCCATTGTGCCGCCAGACATTTTTTTAGTTACACCACCCTTGGCATAACCTTTTTTCTTCATAGCCCCGCCTTTTGCGTAGCCCTTTTTCTTCATAGCGCCACCCATCATCTTCTTGGCAACCCCACCCTTTTTCATTTTACCCACACCATCAGCCGCAAATGCTGGGACACTCTTCCCATTCTTCTTGACCATGGGCATCTTGCCACCTGACTTCATAGCAACGGGCTTTTTCTTCATAGCCCCGCCTTTTTTGTAGCCTTTTTTCTTCATCATAACCTTATCTCCTAAGTTATATTGATAGTAACCGTGCCAACCCCAGACTGCATGAACTGAAGATCATTCCAAACAGGATTAAACCCAAACAGACCACGACTCTCCTCTAAGGATGTGTCTGGTCTTGGGTTCCTCAAAGACTGAGGATCATTTATTTTAACTCTGCCCAAGAAGTTTTGTGGTTGATCTGGATCAACAACATCACGCCCAACCAGAAATCCAGTCTTTACTCCATTGCTAAACTCAGGAACAAGATCTGCCAAAGGATATCTAAACCCTGTTCTATCGCAGTAACCAAAAGCATATTTGCCTCTAGCGTAACTCATCACGCACCCATCATAAATGTGTTGAATGGAACGAACTTAATTGATGCTGTCTCTTCATCCTCACCAGCAGCAAGCTGGAACTGAAACTCGTACTCTTGCTTTAGGTTAGCCGCCATCTGAGGGTTCTTTT
>CBDCRZ010000076.1:0-33455 GCA_965221135.1 Sansalvadorimonas sp. | reverse complement strand
TATTTCAGAAGTGACGGCCCGGTTTACACTGGATGCGATGCCAGGCAAACAAATGGCGATTGATGCTGATTTGAATGCAGGTCTTATCAATCAGAATGAGGCCAGAGGCAGGCGGCAGGAAGTTTCCCAGGAAGCTGACTTCTATGGAGCAATGGATGGCGCCAGTAAATTTGTTCGAGGTGATGCTGTAGCAGGTCTTTTGATTCTGACCATCAATTTACTGGCGCCATCCATTGCTCCATAGAAGTCAGCTTCCTGGGAAACTTCCTGCCGCCTGCCTCTGGCCTCATTCTGATTGATAAGACCTGCATTCAAATCAGCATCAATCGCCATTTGTTTGCCTGGCATCGCATCCAGTGTAAACCGGGCCGTCACTTCTGAAATACGTGTACAGCCTTTGGTGATCACAACGAAGTTGACGATAATCAGAATAACAAAAACAACAAGCCCAACAACATAGTTGCCTGCAATCACAACTTCGCCAAAAGATTCAATCACCTTCCCGGCTGAGCCTGCCCCGTTATGCCCCTGCAGAAGAACAATGCGGGTTGAGGCAATATTCAGAGCCAGCCTGAGCAGTGTGGATATGAGCAGAAGACCTGGAAAAACCGTAAACTCCAAAGGCTTGTTGATATAGACAGATTGCAGCAGCAGAACCAGTGCCAGAGCAATGTTAAAGGTAAACAAAACATCCAGAAAGAAAGGGGGTATCCGCAGAATAATCATTGCCAGTGCCACCAGAAGTAAGAGTGGCGGGGCAAGATAATTGGAGAGAGCGGCTTTGGCTGGAGAACGTGTCTGGACTTTTTCGTTCATGACTGGACTTTTTCGCTCATGGCTTTGCTGTTACAAAAACACTTCTTTTGGAAAATCGGGCTTTACATCAAAGCGGAATCAGCGCTGATATTGGCCTGGTACAGGAATATCCTGTATTTCCGGTGGTTCAGCCTGTCGACCAGCGCGGTAACGATTCAACAGATAGATATAAGCCATGACTCTGGCCACTGCGGTATAGAGCCCGGCAGGAATGGGTTGATCAATATCAACATGATAATACACAGCCCTGGCGAGAGGAGGCTGACAAACAACCGGACGGCCTGATTTTCTGGCTATCTCGATAATCTTCTCCGCTAATAAATCTGCTCCCCTGGCAATAACAATTGGCACATTGTGCTTTTGGCGTGACTCGTAGTCATAGCGCAAGGCCACTGCAAAATGCTCCGGATTGGTAATAACCACATCAGCTTTGGGCACATCCTGCAACATACGACGATTCAATAATTCTTTGCGAACACGCCGAATACGGTCTTTAGTGTCCGGAGAGCCCTCTTCTTCCTTCAATCCTTCCTTTGCTTCCTGGCGGGTCATCATCAACTGGCGCTTCAAGCGGTAGATCTGCCAGGGGGTATCCAATAAGCCAATCACCAAAAATCCTATTGAAAAAGCGAGAAAAGCTCTGGAAAGGATAACCTGCAGTGTTGCAATAGCAGGTTCAATATCCTGCTGTCCGGTGGAAAGTATGAGTGGAAACTCCATTGTTAATAAAAAGTAAAGAATGATAGAAAAAACACATGTTTTCAGAATGGCTTTTATCAATTCAACAAGAGTATTTAAAGACAGGAGTCGCTTTATGCCAGCTACAGGGCTCACTCTTTCCAACTTGGGTCTTGCCGCTTTCATACTAAGAATCATCCCCCCCGTTGCTAAGGATCCTGCAATACCTGCAATCGTCAATGCCACAAAAAGGGGGAGAGTAAAAGTTAACACTGTGGTACCGGCAATATACAGGCTACCCAGGATATAACTGCTGTCAGAAACGTCGCTTGCTCCCATACCAAAGCTTATCTGACAGAGCAGGTGTAATGAGCGGGGAAGATCCGGTACATTCATAACAGCCAGCACGCTGAACAGGCACAACTGAAAGGCCATAACCAACTCACGAGACCTGGGAACCTGTCCTTCAGAACGAGCCTGCCTGAGTTTGCGCTCTCCGGGTGGCTCAGTAGGTTCCTGTGCAGAATCATGCTCTCTGGACATTCATGCCCCCAGACTCAACTGTCTCAACAGCAGAATGGCCTCTTGAGTCAAACGTCGAAACGAAGCCGGGAATTCCTCAAAACCAATTGAAAGTATTAATAACCCGGAAAGAAGGGA
This sequence comes from Sansalvadorimonas sp., assembly GCA_965221135.1. Classification (GTDB taxonomy): domain Bacteria; phylum Pseudomonadota; class Gammaproteobacteria; order Pseudomonadales; family Endozoicomonadaceae; genus Sansalvadorimonas. The sequence goes on along the minus strand of CBDCRZ010000076.1, from coordinate 31,301 downwards.
CAGGGGAAAACCGAGACTAAGAAGATTCAATTGAGGTGCAGCTCTGGACATGAATCCAAACGCAATATTGATAATCAATAAAGAAATCACACCCGGTAAAATGACAATGAATGCGGCCGCAAACATCCACCCTGCATAGTTAATCAGGCTATTAACAGAATCCACTGCGTGTAAAACACTTCCTGGTGGGATATGGCTAAAGCTTTCCAGGACGATGGCAATAACCGCCATGTGTCCGTCAATAAGGAAAAACATTATGACGGCTGCCAACTGATAAATCTGGCTGACGACAGTGACACTAACGCCACCAGCCGGGTCATTCATCTGTGCCATCCCCAACCCCATTTGCATACTGATAATATGGCCTGCCATAGAAAACAGGCTGAACCAGAGGCTCATAACCAACCCGAAACAGAATCCCGTAAAAAATTCACAGACCGTTATCAATACTCCCTGAAATGACAAGGCTGATATTGTATTAAACTCCCCTGAAGGTGGAGGGAGCACCAGCAAAACAAACGCAGCCAGAACCACTGCAAGCAAATAGCGCGCTGCCGGTGGCAGCAGTGCTCCGGTCACAGGAAACATCATCAGAAATCCGGATAACCTGCTCAAAGCCCAGATAAATTTGCAAACCAGGTGCTCCAACATGCCGGCAGGCAGTGTAATGGTCATATCAGGCTGCCCGGAATAAGTTGATAGAGATTCACAAAAAATTCACTCAGCTCCCGTATTAACCAATGCCCGGCAAGAGCTATTGTGCACAGGGTAATCAGCAGTCGAGGCAGGAAGCTCAGAGTTTGTTCAGTAATCTGAGTCGCAGCCTGAAACAGACTGATAACAAGCCCTGCAACCAGTCCTGGCACAATTAATAAAGCGACAACACGTGCTGAAAGAAACAGGGCATCTCTTAACAGGTCTGCCGCAATATCAGGATTCATTGAAAGCTCCGAACCAGGCTGCCAACGGTCATAGCCCAACCATCCACCAATACAAACAACATCAGTTTGAAAGGCAGTGAAATAATCAATGGAGAAAGCATCATCATCCCCAAAGCCATCAAAATACTGGCAATAATCAGATCAATAACGAGAAAAGGGAGAAAGATCATGAACCCAATTTGAAATGCTGTTTTCAACTCACTTGTCAAAAAAGCTGGTATCAGTGTGGTCAGAGGAATGTCTGCCTGGGAAGGGGGCTGTTGCTGACCACTCAGTACAAAGAACTGCTCAAGGTCAGTCTTTCGGGTCTGATGTCGCATAAATCGATGCAACGGTATAACAGCCTGAGTGGCTGCCTGTTGAATATTAATCTGCTCGTCTATATAAGGTTTTGCAGCCTTCTCATAGATTTCATCAAAAGTCGGACGCATGATGAAAAGAGTCAATATGAAGGAAAGCCCGATCAACAAACGAGTTGGAGGGGTCTGCTGTAATCCCAAAGCCTGGCGCAGTATGGCTAAAACAATCAATACCCGCGTAAAGCTGGTCATAATCATGATCGCGGTAGGTAAAAAAGTCAGAGCAGTCAGGATCAGTAAAATCTGTAAGCTGACGCTGTAATCCTGGGTTGTATCTCCGGATGACACCGACAAGAGCGGCAACTGGGGGGCAGCCATAATGTCAGCCGACAGAGTAAAAGCTACCAGAGCCTGGAGCCCTGCAGCACCAAGAGATCTGACTCTCATGACTTCAGGAACTCTGCCCCGGCCCCTGGTGCCAGGCTCAGAATCCGTACTCCGTAGTTGTCTCCCGAAAGAACCACTTCTCCACAACCAATAAGAACACCATTAACCTTGACATCCAGTGGCTCATTTTCTTTGTGCATAAGACACACAGTTGAGCCGGGCTGTAACTGAGAGAGCTCTGAGATTGTCATCTCCTTGTTCCCAACCTCCAGTGTGAGCAGCACTGGAATATCACCAATAATCGTATAGTCCGGCGCCGCAGGCTGCGAAGGGGGCTCAGAAGGAAGATCACCCTTGCCATGGCTATCTTCAGCGACACCATTATCAGGGACACTATCACCAACGGCACTATCACCAGCGACACTATCACCAGCGACACTATCACCAACGGCACTATCACCAACGGCACTGTAATCAGCACTGCTCTGCACGGAAACTGAATGGGAGTCGGGCGCAGGAGGGCCAACCAGAACAAAGGATGATTTCTCTTCATCAGAGATTGAGGTATCTGTAGCCACTTAGAGCACCTGATGCATTTTACCCGTCACTTCCAAAACCAACTGCCCCCGCTGCACGCTTGGATTTGCAGCAAAGAGGCTACAACCATCAACCTTGATCAACGCTCTGTCTGGCCACTCAACAGGGATAAAATCGCCCACTTGTATTCCTTCGATACGTTTAACAGGCAACCATTGACGTGCAAGTTCTCCATGGACACAGACCGGAATATTCATGATGCTTTTAGACAAACGTTGCTGCACGTTAGAACGAACATTTGCAGTACTGCAAAAATCAGAATTGTTGAGCTGTTGCTTATCGTAAATTGCTGCACTCACGGCAAAAGCCGGCATTGCAATGTAAAGATCCCCACTATAATTTTCAATCTGGTATTTGAAGTAGCAGATAAGCTGGGGGCAGTTATCTTCCCGTGCCGGGGTTCGCAGCAAATGTAATTCAGGATGAATTTCAACCCAGGGTTCCCACGCTTTTGCCCAGTTTGCAAGCAGATCTTCAACAACGTCACGAACAAGAAGACGCTCCGCGCTTGTTATGGAACCTGCAACAAACTCAACATCACCACTACCGCCGTAGTAAAGGTCAATCAGATTTGCCGGTGCAGACTTATCCAGCAGAATATAGCCAGTTTCCTTCTCATTGAGACTGAAAAAGAAAACGATTTTCCCCTGGGAGAGTTCCGCTAACGGAACGCGGGAATACGAGACATTGTACACATGGAAATCTTTGAAGCTGCACTTCAATAGTTCCAGTAAAGGAAGAGCAGACGTGATCTTGAAGTTTATGGCTATCTCTTCAAGCTTACGCAGTGAGTCCCTCATACTGACGGTGATCTGGATCAAAGAAACACGCTGAATATCTTCTGCTTTCTGCATCGCAGGCTTGCTCTGAATTACAAACTTCAAAGGGGAATATAGCTGCGAAATAGAATTGGACTACACTCTTCGTACAATTTTTGCACGACCGGTGTGGATGTCAGTGCTATTCAGGGGTTCCAGGTGTTCTATAAAAAAGTTACAGGCTAGCGTCAGATGGTCAGGTGGCTATGCAGTAAATTTTGGTTTTCAAACAAGGTAGCTGTGTTTGTGAGCGTTTTTCTAGGTTGCGGCCTGGCCAACTCAGCCAGCTACAGTGTCCCTTTTGATGACTCTGCATGGGCTTTTGATGAAGTTGAAGCCATCAAATGCAGCCTTTCCCATGATGTTCCCGGCCTTGGTCGTGCCTCATTGATTCTTGGCGCTGGCCGATGTTCGACGGTCTATATACATACCGCCCCGCTCAGAACTTTCTGCAAGTCAGCACGTCTATTGATGTCTCCTCCTCCATGGCTCAGACAGGAAGAACCTTCTGAACAGAGAACGGCTGCGCTGAATGGGGTTAACCTCAAAGTTGACCCAAGAGAAACAGGCCATGGCATTCAGCTTAATCTCTCCATATCACCACTGGAGTGGCTGAACATGCTGATCCGCCCCATGTGGCTGTTTCTTGAGCTCTGTAACCAGCCACATGAGTCTGGACTGGTTCTAGAACTTCCTACTACTGGCCTGACAACGCACCTGCCTTCAATAACGTCGTGCCTGGCCAAACTGCTCCCATATAATTTTGAACAACTAAAGTCGACGAAACTCTATTATAAAACGGGTCATTGGAAACTCTCTGAACAACAAAAGCTGAAACTGTCTGACATAGCCAACTACCTTAAAAAGGATTCATCAGTCGTTTCGTTATCTATTGATGCGCACACAGACAACTCTGGCTACAGGCTTGAAAACCTTCAACTCTCAGAAAAAAGAGCAGACGCCGTTTACAGGTATATATTGGGGAAAGGGGTGAGTGCATCGCGAGTAGCTACCCCTCGCCATCACGGCCAGCGCTATCCTGAAGCAGACAACCACACCAGAGAAGGCCGCAAGCTGAATCGCCGTACAGTGATTAAACTGAAACGTTCTGTTTCAGTTTGAGCAACTGATTTTGTTGGAAACAACCGATTTTTTTGGAAACAGCAGCTGTCATGAGTGATATCAATACTCTTTTATCTATGCCCAAAGCCACAATCGATACTGTAACTGTTGAAGTGGCTGCCCCCTTGACTGAACAACAATTACCTGGTGCGGAGAACAGGGTTTCTGATGGTTTTAACCATCTTTTTCAGCAAGCCCTGGATAACGTCACCAACAAACAGCACATTGCACAGGCGCAGATGAGCGCTGTTGCCAGAAAAGAGTCTGACAATGTTATCGGAGCAGTAATGGCTATTCAGGAAGCAGGTCTATCATTCCAGTTTCTTTTGCAGGTAAGAAATCGGGTTGTTGAAGGCTATCACGAACTGTTTAATCAGCAGATTTGAACATGACAGCTGCAACCTCTTCCTGGCAAGAACGTTTTTCCATCACCTGGCAAAAACTCACAGAAACCCTGGGTCGTGTTTTTTCTACAAAAGATGCGAAATCCTCTTTAGATACCAGGAAAATCCTGCTGTTTGGTGGTGGTGGCCTGCTCACCATCGCACTACTCATCAGCTGCTGGCTATGGGTTCAGGACAGGGATTACCAGCCCCTTTATGGGCGACATGAGTTGTATGACTCAGGTGCAGTCATGGAAGTTCTTGAACAACAAGGCATCCATTACCGCCTGCACCCGGAAAGTGGTCAGATTTTGGTGCGATCTTCAGATACAACACGGGCCAGAATGGAACTCGCAACAGCAGGCATAATTCTTCCCGTTCGAAGCCCGGCGAGTAAGAGTGATAAAAACTCCCCGCTGGGTATCAGCCATTTTCAGGAGCGTACTCGCTATCTTCAGGGAATTGAGGAAGATCTGGCCATTACTATTCACGGACTGGACGCGGTCAGGCGAGCCCGCGTCCACCTGGCTGTCCCCGAGTCAAGCACGTTCCTGAGAGATACCCCACCGGCCAGAGCCTCTGTCTCACTCGAGTTGTATCAGGGAGAAACCTTATCAAGGGCACGTGTTCGCGGCGTTATTGAGCTGGTAGCAGGCAGTGTGGTGGGGCTGGATAGCCAGAATGTTGTTGTCATCGACCAGTCAGGCAACCTGCTCAGCATGGATGTCAATGAGCTGGATAAGCAGGTTTCAGCCATCAGCCAGCAGGTTCAGATTCAAAGCCAGGTTGAGCACCGGCTTGAGCAGCAGGTCAGCAAACTGGTAGAAGCGCTCACAGGTCCAGGTAATTACAGGGTTGATGTCGCCGTTGAGATGGACTTCAGCAATCAAGAGCAGGCGAAAGAAGATTATGGTCCGGACGACGGCGTATTACGCAGCGAGTCCAGCCGGCAGACTGGCGTCGAGAGTGCGGATGATACACAACAGACCACAGGGGAAAAAAATAGCGCAGCTCAGCAACAATTTATAAAAAACTATGAAGTAAACCGCACCATTAGCCGGATTAAAGCCGCCCCGGGACAGTTGGTACGCTTATCTGTAGCAGTGCTGTTGAATCACCGGTCTATAGACAACGGGAAGTCTGCGCCCTGGAGTGAGCAGGAGTTAACGGGGCTCCGGACACTGATTCAACAGGCTGTTGGCTATAAGGAAAGCCGCTCAGACAAGGTAACAGTTAACTCCATGAGTTTTTTCCAGCCACCAGCTGCGGATGAATTACCACTTACCTTTAGCGACCTGTGGCCAGACCTTAAAAAACCAGAGAACACGGTCATCATAGCCGCAGCCATTCTGATATTACTGATATTCTTCCTCGTGTACCGACAGTGGCTCTCCAAAAAGCGCCAGCCCCATTTTGCCGAAGATTCAAAAGTGGCACAGTCTGAAGATGACAGCCCGTTTGAAGCCGCTCCTATACAGGATAAACACCTCGACGAACGTAAACGCTTACTGATTAAACACGCAGGTGACGACCCAGAGCGAGTCGCCATGGTGCTGAAAAACTGGATTAGAAGAGAAATCAATGGCTGAAACGAGCAATGACCCGTCAGGTCTGAGAGAAGCCGCGTCCGTTATTATTACTCTCGGAGATACACTGGCAACCAGCATTATTCGTATGCTCTCACCCGATGAAATACGAGCCTTAAGCAGAGAAATCAACAATTTCCCAGCTCTGTCAGCTGATGAGCTGAACAAGGTACTGACAGACTTTGAGAAAGAGTTTAATCACACGGAGTTTATCAACCCCGATGCCCGTAATCAGATGCAAAAGGCCATGCAAAATGCACTTGGTAAAGTCCATGCTGACTCTCTTTTGAGCTCTCTGGATCATTCAGAAAACGACAGGCTGTTAGGGCTGCACAGCGTTAAGCCAGAGTATCTGGCAAAAATGATTGGCAAAGAACAGCTGCAGATGCAGGTTGTTACCCTCTCCTGCTTAAACCCTGAGCAGGCAGCCGAGGTGCTGGCCCTCATACCAGAGCACCTTCAATCCGAGATTATACGGCGCATGGCCAAGATAGAGAGGTTACCCACTCAGGCCCTTAAGCGCATCGCAGATATGCTGGGTGAGTTTCTCAAGGAATCACGTCAGGAGTCTAATGTTGCAATGCCTGGTGAAAACCTTGCTGCAGAGCTTCTGAATCAAATGGAAAAAAAGCAGGTGGACAAGCTGCTGACTCAGCTGCACTCCAGTGAGGAAGAGCTTGCAGCGCGTATAGAGTCAAAAATGTTCGTCTTTGAACATATTCTTCGCCTTACACCGGAATCTATAAAAATGGTGGTCGGCCAAACCGATCAGAGAACACTGGCTCTGGCCGTGAAGGGTTTAAGTACCGGGTTTCGAGAGAAAATCTATGCCGCCATGACACGCAGAGCAGCGGACTATCTCAAGGATGAATATAATGTTCTGGGGCGTGTACCCTTCAGTGCCGTCAGTCAGGCCCGCAAAGATATTAGAGAAAAGATGTTAGTCATGTTGGAATCCGGGGAAATAGATATGACCAGCAAAGACGATGAGTTAGTAGAATGAACCGGCGCTATCTCCTGCTCAAACCCTATCAATTCCCCCGCTCTGACTCTGTTTGCCTCTCTGACCTCCCGGAAAGTGTGCCCCGACTTACGCGTCAGAGAATGTACAGAAAAGTGTTCAGGCGCGCCTATAGAAGCGGTTGGGCTCAGGGAGAAGCCAGTGGCAGGAAGTATGGCATTCAGAACGGTCAGAGCTATGGCTTTGAACAGGGGCAAAAAGAGGGCTCTGCCAAAGGGTATCAACAGGGTTTTGACCAGGGTCTGAAAGACGGCACCGCAGAACGTGAACAACAATATCAATTAATGACATTATTATGGGAGCAACTCCAGAGAGAACATGATGAGAACTGGGACAGACTCCAGCAACAATTGGCTGGCCTGATTGAAGATATCTGCCGCAAAGTGGTGATGGAAGAGCTTAAAACGTCTCAAGAGTCACTGATGGCACTTGTTCAGCAGTCTCTCGAATTTCTCCCCAAAGTGAAGTCTCTTGAAATTCTGGTACATCCAGACAACCGCCCGGTTATGGAGAAATTTTCAAGCCGCTTTCCTGAAGAGTGGAAGATTGTCACCGATCCATCAGTGACCGCTGGAGGCTGTATTGTCAAAGCAGATTCTGGAACAGCTGATGCCCAGGTTGAGACCCGCCTGAGCCACTATCTGGATGAAGTTAACAGCGTGATCCGCAATCACAATGAAATCCGATGATGTTATTCAGTTAAAGAAGCAGATGGCTGATGAATGGCAAGGGCTTCACCAGCGCATTGACCTGTCCCGCCAAGCCGTTTCAGAAAGTTCGATACCCATACGTGTCACCGGTGAGCTGGTACGTCTGGCAGGTATGACAATGGAAGCGAAAGGCTGCCAGCTGGATACCGGTCAACGCTGTCTGATCAAAGGCCGCAACGGCAGCCGGGTTGAGGCTGAAGTGGTTGGTTTTGATCATCAGCATCTGTTTTTAATGCCTGTAGAGTATACAGATGGGTTAGGTCCAGGAGATTCTGTCCTGCCTCTGGGCAGAGATACATCGGTTCCTGTTGGTGACAGTCTGCTTGGAAGGGTCGTCAATGGCCTGGCCATCCCCCTTGATGGAAAAGGGCCTTTGGGCTGTACCCGCCATATCCGTTTGCACTCAGCAACAATCAACCCCCTGGAGCGAAACTTCGTGCGCGAGCCACTGGATGTCGGTATTCGTGCTATCAATGGTTTATTTACCGTCGGCTGCGGTCAGAGGTTAGGTCTGTTTTCCCCTACAGGTGTTGGCAAAAGCACACTTTTGGGGATGATGACGCGCAACACCACGGCGGATGTGATTATTGTCGCTCTGATTGGAGAACGTGGCCGGGAAGTTCGTGAGTTTGTAGAAACAATCCTTGGTCCGGAAGGGTTGGCAAAATCAATCGTTGTTGCCGCACCGGCAGATCATGCCCCTGTGATGCGACTCAGAGCCTCCCTTCTGGCCCATCGATTTGCTGAATACTTTCGAGATCAGGGGCTGAATGTTCTCCTGCTGATGGATTCCCTGACACGTTATGCCCAGGCACAAAGAGAAATAGCCTTGTCTGTGGGAGAACCTCCATCTGCCAGAGGATACCCACCTTCAACGTTTAACATGATGTCGCGGCTGGTAGAGCGAGCGGGTAACAGTGGGCATAAATCTGGCTCCCTTTCCGCTTTTTATACCGTTCTGGTAGAGGGGGAACACAGTGAAGACCCCGTGGCTGAATCTGCCCGGGCCATTCTGGATGGCCATATTGTGCTCAGCCACGAGCAGGCCATGCGAGGCCTCTATCCTGCCATTGATGTTTTATCCTCGGTAAGTCGAACCATGGCTTCCTGTGTCAGCCAGGAGCAACTTCAGCAAGCGACACAATTTCGCTACCTCTGCGAAAAGGCACAAACAGGGAGAGAGTTAAGTATGCTCGGTGCTTACAGACAGGGTAACGACCCTCTTATAGATCAGGCCATGGCGTTTGAAGAGCATATTCATAACTATTTAAAGCAGGGTATGCAGGAAAATGTTTCACTACTGGAGAGTCAGCAGCAGTTAAAAGGTATTCTTAATGGACAAACTCCTGAAACTCAACCAGTCGATCCAGCGCAGACTGCCCCAGCATCTGGCCTTGAAACAGAGACTGTTTGAACAGCAGGTCAGAGACTTGAAAGAACAGCGCGCAAAGCTTGAGCGTGAGTTATCCATTGCGGAGCTGTTAACCGGGCTGGTGAGTGATACGGATCTGCCATCTGCCAGCGGTACAAAACTGTCCGGGCTATCTCTTTGCAATAACGACGGGTTCAAATCTTTACTCTATTCGAGCCTGGCACACAGGCAGGAACAGACCAGAATACTGGAAACCCAATGTCGCTTAACATCGGAAACACTTCTATTCAGCAAGCATAAAATCAGGCATCTGGAAGCCATTACCGCAGCCCTTCGCCGGCAAAGGCTTTTGCGTCAACAAAGGTTGGCCAATGAACAGTGGGTTATGCACGTCCAAGCAAAACGGAGGATCTAATCACTGTTTTGCGGGTTTTGTAGTCATAGCGACTGGTCACAGAAGGCATGAGTAAACTGGAAAGCTGGCTGCAATAAGAAGACAGATCATGCAGATGCTTCTGATTGATAACATACTGCTCCTTGCACTGATGTAACTGCGCAACAACTTCGGGCCAGAGGGAATGATGTGAGCAAGATGATAATTGCTCGTGGTTTTTTTCGGAAAAAGCAGAAACATTGCCAGTCATCTCAAGACACTCTTCGGAGCGCAACTGAAGTTGCTTCGGATTCCTGGTAATGATTGCTTGTTGCTGAAGACTGAGTACGCCAGAAAGTCCCTGTAACATCTGAATCAGTTGATGCAGGCAACTATCTATTGCTTCCGGTGCCATTGCTTCCGGTGCCATTGCTTCTGGTGGCTCTAACGTGCGAGCTGGAGAGGATAGAGAGAGCGTCATACTTTATTTTCCAGTACTCGCATAATGGAAGCCGCAATCGCCTCTGAAGAGAAAGAATCCTGATTACCTACTAACTGTCTTGCCTGTTGCACCCTTTGCATATCCACATCGCTGTACGCCTTCAGAGTCTGAAGCTGTCTGGTCAAAACAGTGGCTTCCATCGGCAAACCATCGGAGCCGGAAGACTGTAATCGTTGGGAATCCACTGATCCGTTGATGCTTCTGGTAGAAGCACTGGCACTGATAGCCTGAATCAGCAAAGAGGGTAAAGGTTGTATTGCCATTGAAGAGGCCCTGTCAGAGTGTGTCCCGTTTTTTAGTGATCTCGTCCAATCACTGCAAAAGTTAAGGTGATACCTGAACCGGTTCTACTGTTTTCCCATTAATAACCCGGCAACGAATAACCCTGTCCCGAGAAGATCGTCTCACTTTTATAACGCTATTGATTTTCCCCGCCTCAAGAGCAACTCCCTGGTCAACGACAGAAACCATCCCTTTCTCCAGAAAAATAGTAACGGGCGCTCCTGGTTTGATAACGGTTGCCTGCTTGACTAGCGCCGGGTTAATCACAGTACCTGGGGAGATATAACGCCCGGCAACAGCACCCTGTAAATCCTGGCGGCTGACGTAGAACCCTCGTGTTAACTGGCTGCACTCTTTCATCGCAAGCTCTGTGACTCCAGAATCATCCAGTGGTGAACCAGGAGAAAGCCTTTCCCGACTGACCAGTACAGGCACTTCCAGGTTGACCCAGGCTCTGATGATCTGCCTCCAGTTTTGATCCGGGGACTGGCAACTGGCCTTCAGGGAAACCCTTCCCGTCAGCAGCTGTGACGAAGAGGTAAAGGTAAACATTCGGTCACATGCCTGTGGATATCTCTTTTCTGGTACGGGATCGACCACAATGCTGTATTGCAAACGAGCGGGTGAAACCTCCGGAAAACGGGAGTCTATAAACTGCTTCACCTGCCGATCCAGCCATTGACATGCCTGTAGCTCCAGTGGCGACTGATCTTCTGAACACTTAGCTTCTGAAGACTGAGCTTCTGAAGATTGATGGGCATGAACGTGCAAACAGAGAAATACAAAAACCATCAGGATAATAGACAAAAAAACCTTGTCGTCTATTTTGAAGCTATCTTTGCAGTTATGAGATGAAAAGCATTGACAACAGGTGGCACTGAGAATAAGCAACATCGGAAATAGAGAGCCACACGAATAAAGTCATATCAATATAGAGGAAACCTGATTTATGGCGGTTTCGTTTTCTGCGGCACTTGGTGAGCACCCGAAACTGCTCGGCTACCAGGTCGATAAAGTGTCTGTTTACGGCAGTAACCTCATAAATGCTGAGACACCAAATTACCGGGCCTCTGATTTCACAGTTGATTTCCGGCGAGAGTTGCTCGAACTGAATTCAACAGACCCTCGGCATCTCTCCCCTGAAACTGACATAACCAAAGTTACCGAGCGCCCTCCCCTGCAAACCATGCTCAATGGCAACAGCGTAGATGTTCCTGTTGAGCAAACTTCCATTGCGCAGGCTCTTTCTGATTACTCGATAAATATGGCATTTGTTCGCTATAACCTTTCCATGCTCTCAGCAGCTGTCAATGGTCGCTGAGCCCTGAGGTTTCCTCTATGAGTTTTCAAGCGATATACGGCCTCTCAAGTCAGGCCATGTTCACGCAGGATATTCGGATGAACGTAGTAGCTGGCAATCTGGTCAATGCCAATGTTGCTGCGGGTTCTGAGCAGGATGTGTATAAGGCCCGTGACGTTCTTCTCTCACCCAGCCGGCTCGAAACATCCACTTCCGGCCCAGGAGCCGCAGGGACGTTTGGCGTTATGGTCACTGATATAGTAAGCAGCTCAAAACCGCCGAATATCCGTATTCAGCCAGGGCACCCTCTGGCCGACGACCAGGATCGGGTGTTTTATCCCGCTATCGATACAGTTGAGCAGATGGCAGACATGATGTCAGCCTCCCGCCATTTTGAGACAGCCGTTTCGTTGTTTGCCACGGGGCGAAATATGCAGGATCGTGTTATCGAACTTGTCAACCTGTAACCCTTTCGAGAACCTGGTTATGAATATTTCTGCTCTTAGCCCTGACCGTGGCTTTGATGCGTCGATACAGGATGCATCCAATACCCGGCAGGACGGATTATCGTCAAAGCAGACCTTTATGAAGTTACTGGTTGCTCAACTGCGTAATCAGGACCCCATGAACCCCATGGAAAATACCGAGATGGTCAGTCAGCTGGCCACCATCAGCAATGTGGAACACCTTGAAAGCATTCGATCCATTCTCGACTCAATGGGCGGAGGGCTGAAAACGGTTAATTCTACCTTTGCCAGCAACCTCATCGGACGTCATGTCGGGCTGGATAGCAACATTTTTTCTCTTCAGGGTTCGGCGGACGACCTGCTTGTGGACTACCGAATACCCAACACCGGAAGCCCGGTTCGACTGACTTTATATGATGCCGCAGGACTACAGCTGGCTGAGTCTGTACGCAAAGGTAAGGCCGGCGAGCTGGAGACGTTGCCACTGTCAAAGGTGTTTGGTCGTTCATTGCCGGATGGAAGTTACCGGCTGCTGGCAACCAATCAGGATGGCGAGGTCATTGATTCCCAGATTCAGGCAAAAGTCAGCAGCATGCTTCTGCCTGAATTCGGCACTGAACCTCAGCTGGTTCTGAAAAGCAGCACCCCTGTAGCTCTTTCTCAGGTTCGTACGGTTCGTTAGAAGGAAATTACCATGTCGAATATTGGTCTCAGCGGTCTGCAGATGGCAAAAAGCGGCCTGGAAACATCCGGCCACAATATCGCCAATGCAGAAACGACCGGCTATAAAGAGTTTCGCAATATTCTGAGTGACAGCTATGCCCAGACCAGCCAGAACAATGTTGAAATGTCGGGTGTGAGTGTAGATGCCAAGGAACAACTGTTTACTCAGGGTTCACTTAAGCTGACGGGAAACAGTTTTGATCTGGCCGTCGAGGGTAAGGGATTTTTCACCTTAAGAGATAATGGCCAGGAGCTTTATTCCCGTTCCGGATATTTCCGTCTTGATAAGGATGGTTTTGTCGTTAACCAGGCGGGTTACCGTGTCCAGGGCTTTCAGCCACTGGACAGCGGCGAGATTTCCAAGGGAGCCAAGGGTGACCTTAAAGGCGGGCCATCATTAATCAAGGGAAAACAGACATCCGAGATTAAAGCCGATATCAACCTGAATGCCGGGGACTCAGACAACTGGACGACAGCGTTTAACATCTATGACAGCCTTGGAGAACAGCATTCTCTGGCGGTCAAATTTGATAGAGGAGCTCATACCAACGGAGTCACAGAATGGAAGGCGTCTTACCTATTTAATGATCAAGCACCTTCCCTCCCCCCCCTCAAAGACACTCTAAAGTTTAATAACAAGGGAGAACTACTTGATAGTACTAATAATCCGACGAGTTCCGCTGAATTACGACCGAAACTGGACCTTGGTGGCAATACCCCTGAAGAGGTCACGCTTAACCTGTCCCTAACCCAATATGCCACCGCCTACTCCATCAACGATATAGAAAACAACGGCTCTGAATCCGGCCAGCTCAAGAAGGTAACAATAGGCGACGACGGCCTGCTGGAGTCTATCTACAGCAACGGCGCCCGAAAGGCATCAGGTCAGGTTATGCTTGCAATATTCCCCAGTGATGTCGGGTTGACCGTAGCCGGAAAAAACTGCTGGTCAAAATCCGGTATTTCAGGTGATCCAATATTCCATATTTCCGGGAAAGGCGGAGCAGGCACAGTCCGTAGCGGGGCACTGGAACAATCCAATGTTGATGTGACAGAGGAGCTTCTGAACCTTGTTGTAGAACAGCGCAACTATCAGCTTAACGCTCGCACCATCAAGGTAGAAGATACTATGAGCCAAACACTCCTGAATCAGTTCTAAGGTACTGAACCATGGATTTCAGTGTACACATGCCGGCCCGAATCGCTGATGACATCACACGATTCCAAATGATCCACGCTGCCAACATGGCAGCATCTACCATTCCCGGATTTAAAGCCGAAAAACCTTTTTACGCTGAGGTTAAGCGGGCAGTTGGCGAGGGTGAACCCACGTCAAGGTTTGAAAGCCGTCAAACACCAAAACCTGCCAGCAGCCATACCGACTTTACACCGGGAGCCATACAACCGACAGGCTGGAATCTGGATGTTGCCGTATCCGGAAAAGGCTGGATGGTTGTTGAGCCGGAAGATGGAACGGAAGCCCTGACCCGAAACGGGCAATTGAAAGTCAGAGGCGATGGGTTGCTTATTTCCGGAGAGGGGTTTCCGGTTTTGGGTCAGGGAGGCACTATTTCAGTCCCGGAATACTCCAGCCTGACTATTGGCAAAAACGGTGCTATCAACATTGTCCCCCGAGGTGCACAGGCTTCTGAAGTCGTAGAAGTTGATCGTATTCGTATTGTTAATCCCCCGGAAAACCAGATAAAGCGGCGCGCTGGGGGAATGTTCCTGTTTACTGGTGATGGATCTCCAGTACCAGATCCTGACATCGAGCTGATGCCCGCTTCCCTGGAAGCATCCAATACTGACGGAGTTTCAGAGCTGATCAGCTTCCTTACCCTCAGCCGTGAGTTTGAGCTCAATGTAAAAATGATGACAGCATTCCGTGACCTTTCATCCAGCGGTGACAAGCTGATCCAGGAAAGTCGCAGCTGAATACCCCGATAATTCTCTTGGAAATAACATCATGCATCCTGCAATGTGGATCAACCAGAGCGGGCTGACAGTCTTTGACAGACAGCTCATGGCGACAGCGAACAACCTGGCCAATGTCAGTACTTACGCATTCAAAAAAGATCGTACCGTTGTCGTAGATCAGTTCTACAGAGAATTCCGTGAGGCTGGGGCACAGGTGAATCAACAGAACCACCTTCCTTCCGGGCTGCAGATAGGCACAGGTGCCCGGGTCGATGGTATGCAGAAGGTGTTTACCAACGGCAATATCCAAAACACCAGCCAGCCTCTTGACCTGTCGATTGTCGGCCAGGGTTTTTTTCAGGTGCAGATGCCTGATGGCTCCGTCGCCTATACCCGCAACGGGCAGCTACAGCTGAATTCTGAAGGTGTCATTGTCATGTCCAGCGGTCTGCCTCTTGAGCCGGCCATCACCATACCGGCGGAAGGAACAGTTATCACGATATCGGAAGACGGTACTGTCAGTGTCACCCTGCAGGGAGAAGTCCAGCCTCAGGTTGCCGGTCAGCTGTCGCTGGTTAACTTCGTTAACCCGATGGGCCTGAAACCGAAAGGTGGACATATTTATATGGAAACTGAAGCCAGTGGTAACCCGGTAGAAGGCGTAGCCGGAGAGAATGGCATGGGAATTATTCGTCAGTTTACGCTCGAGGCTTCCAATGTTGAGGTTGTTGAAGAACTTGTGAACCTGATCATGATCCAGCGCGCCTATGAGATGAATGCTCGCGCCATTGAGACATCTGACCGCATGATGGAGTATCTGGTGCGCAATGCCTGACATTCCCTCCTCAATAATGCGCCTTTACCCTAAGACCCAGGTCATAGCCGTGCTGCCAGCGCTTGCTCTGCTCTGTGCTTGCCAGACAGACCAGCTACGTCCAGCGGATGAGATAAGCGAGGAAGTCCCTGTCAACCTGATAAGTTCCGAACCTCTTATTGCCGGTTCGCTTTACCGGGAGGCGACGGCTGTCCGCCTGTTCAACGACCATAAGGCTTATCGGGTTGGCGATATTCTCACTGTGACCCTGGATGAGCAGACACGCTCCAGCAAACAGGCCAATACCAACATCAACAAGAAAAACAAAGTTGATATGCCAGATCCAACCATTTTCGGTCGTACTGGGGCACATATTCTGGGTAAAGGCCACTCCCTGGCCAACATCTTTGATGTTGACCGTGCTTTCACCGGTAAAGGCACGACAGGGCAAAGCAATATGCTCGTGGGTTCAGTCACGGTTATGGTTCAGAGCGTTCTGGACAATGGCTCACTCTATGTCCGGGGGAAGAAAACAATCCGCCTGACCCAGGGAGATGAAGTTTTGTTCCTCTGTGGCTTTGTTCGCCCTGAAGATATATCTCCCGATAACCGAGTATCTTCCCGTCGTCTGGCCGATGCGCGCATCAGCTATACCGGAAAAGGTGATCTTACCGAAGCCAATACCCAGGGCTGGTTCAGCCGCATACTGAACAGTCGCTGGTTTCCGTTTTGAGCGGGTATTGGATGATGCTGCGTCTGCCCATTCTCTGTGTTCTGCTGATGATCTCCTCCCAAAGTATGGGGCTGAGGCTACTGGATATAGCTGATGTCGAGGGAGTAAGGACGAACCAGCTGGTAGGTTACGGTCTTGTTGTCGGGCTACAGGGTACAGGAGACCAGACCCGGCAAACCCGCTTTACCTCCCAATCCATCGTCAACATG
Source organism: Sansalvadorimonas sp. (assembly GCA_965221135.1). Classification (GTDB taxonomy): domain Bacteria; phylum Pseudomonadota; class Gammaproteobacteria; order Pseudomonadales; family Endozoicomonadaceae; genus Sansalvadorimonas. The sequence continues at coordinate 14,745 of CBDCRZ010000076.1, read as the reverse complement.
CTCCGTCAGTTTGGTGTGCAGTTGCCCGATGACACTGAACCCCGGTTGAAAAATACTGCGGCGGTGAGTGTTTATGCATCTTTGCCAACCTACGCCCGTCCAGGACAAACCCTGGATGTCACCGTGCTCTCCATTGGCGATGCCAAAAGCCTGCGCGGAGGAAGTCTTCTGGTCACACCACTAAGAGGCGTCGATGGTCATGTCTACGCCGTCGCCCAGGGTTCACTGTTTATAGGGGGGGTCTCAGCAGAAGGCTCCAGTGGTTCAAAAGTCAGTGTGAATGTCTCCACAGCGGGAAGAATTCCATCTGGGGCAACAGTGGAACGACCTGTTATTCCCTATTTCCCCAACACCTCAACCATCACTCTTAACCTGCACGAGACAAGCTACAGCCTGGCCCGCTCTGTTGTAAAAGGAATCAACGCCATGCTTGGTGAGGGAACGGCAACAGCCATTGATGGCCGTCAGGTCGTTGTGTCTGCGCCATCGACCCCGAATCAGCGAGTCACATTTATGTCAGTCCTGGAGGGACTGGATATTCCACCAAGCCGGGAAGCAGCCAAAATTATTTTCAATGCTCGAACCGGAACCATTGTGATCAGCCAGAATGTACGCGTACGTCCTGTAGCAATCAGTCACGGCAGCCTGGTCGTTACAGTGAAGGAAGAACCTCAGGTTAGCCAGCCTGGTCGTTTCTCCCTCAAAGGGGAAACCAAGGTCGTTCCTCGTAGTGATATCAGTGTTAGTGAACCTACCGGCCCTCTGCAGGCTCTGCCGGCCTCTGCCTCTCTGGGCGACGTCACCAGCGCACTGAACAGTATCGGAGCAACACCGAGTGAGATGATGTCAATTCTTCAGGCAATGAAAAAAGCCGGAGCCCTGGATGCAGAGCTGGAGATTCTCTGATGGATACTCAGATAAGCAACCTTTTTCCTCTTCATACTACCTCTCTGAAAGATGAGCAAAGTCGTATTGATTCAGACACACGACAACAGGCCAACAAAGCCGTTATGCAGGAGCTTTATGGACTGCTACTGAACGAAATTTGTAAAAGCACCATGAAAACAAACAGCCTTATTTCCCGGGATTCACCTATAACATTATCAGGAAACAATCCTCTGACAGAAACCTTCTGGAACCAGGTTCTGAAAACTATCGCCGACCAGGCCGACTGGGCATCAGTGGCTGTTCACAGCTCTGAAAACAGCTCTGAAAACAGCTCCGAAGGCCGCTCAGGCACGCGCTCAGGAAACAGCAATTATGAGTCTTCTTCATAATATTGGTCTCAGTGGCCTTGTGGCAGGGCAAACCGGCCTCAACAGTACCGCCCAGAATGTGTCGAATACACTGACGGAGTGGTACAGCCGAAGAGAGCCGGTTCTCGAACCACGACAAGTCCAAAGTGGTGGGTCGCTGCTCATGGCTGCGGGTGTTTCTGTTGAGCAGGTCCGCAGGATTACCAATGACTTTGTCAACACCCGGGTCTGGTACACCAGCGGGCAGTACGAACAAGCCCGCATTACCAATAGTTATATGCGCCAGCTGGATGCCATTCTGGGGGACGAACACACAAGTTACGCCCAACCATTAAGCCAGCTTCAGCGTTCATTACAGCAGGCCACAGTCACACCAGAATCAATCGCCGTTCGTCAGCAGGTATTAGGAGATGCACACCTGGCTGCCATGCAGCTGAATACCCTTCAGGAACGTTTGATCGCATTCCATGAACAGGTCAATGAACAGACAAAAAGCCTCATTGCCGAAATCAACCAGCTGGCCAGTAATGTTGCCAGAGTCAATGACAGCATCAGTGACGCGACGGTGGAAAAAACTGATGCCGGTGATCTTCTGGATAACCGGAACCGGCTCATCAACCGTTTAACAGAACTCGCCGGTGTCACCGTCCAGAAGGCAGACAAGGGTATGGTCAATGTATTTCTGGCCGGCGGTGAACGACTGGTGTCAGGTAATAAACCCGCTATCCTCAGTGTTCACAGAGGAGAACCCGACCCGTTATTGTCTCAGATCAGGATTAACGATGACCCAAACCCGCTCACAACAGAAAAATTCGGTGGCATGCTGGGGGGGATAACCCGGTTTCAGGAACAGACACTATTACGGGAACAGAACACTTTAGGGTTTCAGGCCATCCTGCTGGCCTCAGGCACCAACAGAATTCTTGGTGAAGGTTTCGACCTCGCGGGGAATAAGGGAAAGATGCTGTTTCAAGATATAAACGACTCCAGCATTCTGAGCGGCAGAGTTCTGGCAGAAATAAATGCGGGAAAAGCAGATTTGACACTGAAATTTCAGGAGGATTCGTCTGAAAATTATGTTCTAAGTGACTATCGGATTACATTTTTCGACCCCACAGCCCCGAACGTTGAAAACTGTGAAGTAACACGTCTGAATGATGGCGTGACCAAGCGATATTCTTTCTCAGAAAACTCACCCTTGCAGCTTGATGGATTGAAACTCACTGTCAGCGGGGCGCCAAAAGCTGGCGATACCTTTACCCTGGTTCCCTGGCGCCATGAAGCCGGGCATATCAAAACAGTTCTTCAAGACCCTCAGGCTCTGGGATTCTCTGGCGGATCGCAATCGCAGGTTGGAACTGGCAAACCAATTGTCGTAGAAAGCAACGGGCCTGGTGATAACAGCAACCTGCAGAACCTGCTGGACTATATGGAAGGCAAGGGTCTTGCCAACAGTCTGGCGGTCTATTACGACAGAGAAGTCTCCCGGGTCGCGACCGAAGCCCGTCAGGCGGCCAGCCGGGAACAGGCTGAGAAGACCCTGCAGGCCAGCGCCCTGGCGGAGCGTAATAACCTCTCTGGAGTCAATCTGGATGAAGAAGCCGCCAACCTGATTCGGTTACAGCAGTACTACCAGGCCAATGTCAGAGTTATATCCACAGGGACACAGTTAATTGATGAGCTTCTCGCTATGGTTTAGGGCGTTCAATCATGCGTATCAGCACAATGCAGGAACAGGCGGGTATGCTATCCAGCCTGCAGCAGGCAAACAGTCAGGCTTTTCAGGACTGGAACCGGCTGGCCAGTGGTAAAAAATTCAATCAGCCATCGGATGACCCGCTCTCTGCCGTCCAGCTTCTGGAGGTCAACCGTCGCCTTGGCTCTACCGAGATTTATCAGCAAAACATTGCCGCTCTTAACGACTTGTTAAAGCAGGAAGAGATAGTACTGAGAAGCTGTATTGACAATATCGGTCAGGCCAGAGACATCATTCTCAAAGCCAACAATGGTGCCATGGACGACCTGGGTCTGCAGGCTCTGGGGCAGGAAGTCTCCCATATCATTGACTCCCTGGTGTCTTTAATAAACACCAGAGACGCTAACGGCAATTACCTGTTTGGCGGATTCCATTCGTCTGAACAGCCCGTCGTTATCGAGAAAGGGGAGCTCGTTGTTGAAAACGATGATCTTAACCGTCGCTCTGTGATGGTCACAAAATCATCCCGTGTCATAGGGCCAAACACAGCCCAGTCTCTCTGCTTTGATATCAAAAACGGAAAAGAAAGCTTTAACCTGCTGGAAATGCTTACAGCCTTTAAAAAACAGCTTATGGGCACATCAACAGAACCTCCTGCCCCTTTTACTGATCTTCTGAAGAAAATTGACATTGCTGCAGATAACTTCAATAGCGCACAAACAGAACTGGGTGCAAAACTCAGCATGCTGGAGAGAACATCAGACAGCCACGGCCAGTATAAAATGTTCTGTCAGGAGCTGGCCGGCAATCTGGGTGACCTGGATTATGCCGCCACAATTACCCATCTCAACCAGTCCATGGTGGCAATGGAAGCCGCCAGAAAAAGTCTGAGTGTGGTTTCCCAAGTCTCGCTCTTCCAATATCTCTGATTTTAAAATTAATACCTTTAACCCTTTTCCTTTCTGGTCGAGTAAAGCTTCGTTCAGCTGGATTCAAGCCATTAATGCAATCAACAGGCCTGCTGTCAGCAATTGAGGAGATATCTGTTATGTCTCTAAGTGTCAACACCAATGTTCCATCACTCACCGCCCAGCAAGGGCTGGAAGGGGCAATGAACGAGTCCACAGCGATCCTGCAACGCATGCGGGATCTGGCCGTACAATCCGCCAATGACAGTAATAACAGCGCGGATCGCGCGGCTTTGCAGAAAGATCCCAGCTTTCAAAATGATTGGGGTTTAGGAGCCACCTATGCTGCCCATGGCATAACGATCACTAACACAACAGGCAATGCCATCGCTGTTAAAGGGAGTGGAGATAACGGTACCAACACACTCCGTATCAATGTAACAGGAAAAAACGCCGACTGTTCAGTGGCAGGGAAAGTTCCGGGAAAAGACGCTGTGGCTGCCGTCGTCAGTGTCAAAGGCCAGGTAAAATTTCTGGCAGAAGATGGCGAAGCAACCTACTCCGTAGCGACAAATGCGACTACCGGAGCAACGTCCGTTCTTGGAACTGCGAAGACAATGGCAGGAAGCGTCGATACAACCAAAGAAACCAGGGACACTGTAAGCACAGTAAACATCTCCAGTTATACCGGCGCGCAAAAAGCGATTGGCATTATCAACGCCGCTATTGCCGATATTGATGACCAGCGCGGTAACCTGGGTGCCATCCAGAACCGCTTCCAGCACACTATTTTCAATCTCCAGAGTATCCGGGAAAATATGACCGCCTCCCGCAGGCGGGTTAAGGATACCGATTACGCGGCAGAAATGGCGGAGATGACCAAACAGCAAATCCTGAAACAGGCGAGTATCGCCAACCTTGCCCAGGCCAATGATCTGGCCCGGGATGTACTGCACCTGTTGAAGTAAATTTAAAATTTGACCCTTAACACTTTTCCTTTCCGGTCGAGTAAGGCTTCGTCAATCAACAGGCCTGCTGGCAGCAGGCGAGGGGAAATCTGTTATGTCCCTGAGTGTCAACACCAACGTTCCATCACTCACCGCCCAGCAAGGGCTGGAACGGGCAACCGGAGCACTGGAAACCTCCATGCGACGCCTGTCCACCGGTTTTCGGATTAACAGCGCCAAAGATGATGCCGCCGGTTTGCAGATTACCAACCGGATATCGTCACAGATCAACGGCCTTACTGTTGCCGTGCGCAATGCCAACGACGGTATATCCGTCTCCCAGACGGCGGAAGGGGCAATGAACGAGTCCACAGCGATTCTGCAACGTATGCGGGATCTGTCCGTGCAATCCGCCAATGACAGTAATGACAGTGCGGACCGCGCGGCTTTGCAGAAAGAGGTGGCGCAATTAACCAAAGAGCTGGACAGGATTGCAGACACCACCACCTTTGGTGGTCAGAAGCTGCTTGATGGCGCCTTCACCAACAAACATTTTCAGATTGGCGCCAATTCCGACGAAACCATCACTCTGGGTATTAGCAGCGTAACCAGCGAACATCTAGGGACTAATGGGTATGAGTTGGCTTTTGCAGGTTTTTCACTCAACGGCGCCAACCCTGTTGCTGATCAAACCTTAAGTTTTAAAGTGGGTAGTGATACCCGTACCGTTGATATGAAATCCACTGACTCTGCCAAAGATATTGCGGCAAAGGCGACGTCATCAGTACCAAAACTCAGTGCTAAAGCGGAAAATTCTGCAACGATTGCTTTCGAGCCTACAGGCGGTCTCGTGTCTGGAGGTGATGCAACTCTGACGATTAATGGTGACGCTTTCAGCGAGTCTTTTAATACCGATCTTAATACCACATTAACGGCATTGGCCAATCAAATTAATGCTAAGGAGGGATTAACGGCCGCTTATGCATCCAATGCTATAACGGTGACTAACACAACAGGTAGTAACCTTACTATAAGCGGGAGTGGAACTAAAGACGGCACCGACCTATTAGTTGCCAGCAACATCAAGGTGAAAGGGAATAACGCAGATGGCACTGATGCGGGAACGGAAACAACCGTTGTGGATACCAGCGTCAGTGTCAAAGGCTTCATCAACTTTCTTGCAGAAGACGGTGATGCAACCTATTCAGTTGCGACTTCTGTTGCAGCGGGTCCAACGTCCGTTCTTGGAAATAAGGGTACAGGTGCAGGAAGCGTCGATACATCCAAAGAAACCAAAGAAACCGTAAGCACAGTAAACATATCCAGCTATGCCGGCGCGCAAAAAGCCATTGGCATTATCAGCGCCGCTATAGCCGATATTGACGACCAGCGCGGTAACCTGGGTGCTATCCAGAACCGCTTCCAGCACACCATCTTCAACCTCCAGAGTATCCGTGAAAATATGACCGCCTCCCGCGGGCGGGTTAAGGATACCGATTACGCGGCAGAAATGGCGGAGATGACCAAACAGCAAATCCTGAAACAGGCGAGTATTGCCAACCTTGCCCAGGCCAACGACCTGGCTCGGGATGTACTGCACCTGCTGAAGTAAAACCACAATTCAGCAACAACAATAACCCCATAACCCGATTCAGCTGGCAAAGGAGCTGCCTGCTGAATCTTGACTCTAAGTGACACCCATGACAGGTCTTCAGATTCCCGGTGTTGGCTCCGGCCTTGATATCAAAGCAATGGTGAAAGCCATTGCCGACAGTGAAATGGCACCAAAAGAGTCCGCGTTAAAACGCAGCGAGCAAAGAACAGAAAGCGAGTTATCTGTACTGGGACAAATATTTGCTGCAGGGAGCGAACTGTTACAGGCCTGCGACGGCCTGACCCATGGTCACTGGTTAAAAGCTCACTCCTCTGATCCACACACTGTTATAGCCAGAATCACAGGTCAGCCATTGGTTGGGGATTTCTGTGAGATCGAAGTTCGTCAGCTGGCTACTCATGGCCACGCATTATCAGGGTTTCAAACCAGTGGCGCAGTCTTTAACGAAGGCCGGTTGGGCATAACTGTTCATAACAGTAATGGCCACCAGCAGGATTTCATTGTCGAAACCACTCAGGAAACAACGCTCCCCCAGCTGGCTCGCCAAATCAATCATTCTGATTCGAAATTAAGCGATTTGATAAGGGCTTCTGTTATCAGAGATATCAGCGGCGAACGTCTGCTTCTGTCCCTTATAGCTACCGGGGCAGGCACCACAGTCGAAGTGAAAGGAGAAAAGGGTCTGCAGGCACTGGCTCACTCTTTCGCAACCCATGGGCATCAGCTCAAAAGTGGTGAAGGAAAAGACGCCTCTTATCGTTTAAACGATGTTGCCGTGACCAGTCACAGCAATCATATAACCGGCGCAATTCTGGGGCTTGAGCTGGATCTGCAGGATGCCAGAGCTGGCCACCATGTATTGATCACTGTCCAGCATAACGCCAAAGAGTTAATGGCAGAGTTAGAGGCTTTCACGGAGAAGTGCACACAATTTTTTCGCAAAACAGATCTGACAACCCGGGGTGATAACAAAATGGGCATTCAGAGTAGCTCTCTGGTCAGGCATTTAACCAGCCAGATTGATCAGTTACTGGGGGGAATAACCTCTCATACCAGTCACATCCGCTCCCTCGCAGATATCGGCCTTATTCGCGAGAGAAATGGCTCCCTCTCTTTAAATGCCCGAAAATTGACCCAGGCATTACAGAAGCATCCGGCCGATGTTCATAAACTGATCACAGGTGAGCAAGGGCCTGTCAGGCAGATTTCCCGAGTCATACAGAATATGGACAAGCCCAGCAGCGGCCTGCAGAGCCATGGCAGACGTCTGGAGAATGATGCCCGGCAACTCATTGCCGAACATCGGAAGCTGGACCTTGAACGACAACGGATCACCGACGGGCTTCTGCGAAAATATATCGACATGGATCAGCGTATTGGCAAGCTAAAACAGGTTGGCAGTGCCATTGAGCTGATGACAGATCGCTTTGCTCAAAGAGGGCGTGAACGTTGATACATTCACAACAGGCGGCGCGAAACAGCTACCGCCATAACCAGTACAGCGCCCGCTCTGAGGAGCTTTCTCCTGAGAAAAGACTGCTACTTCTGTTGCGAGGGCTTGATGAGATTCTGTGCCGCTGCGAAGGCTGTATGGGAACCGGGCAACCCTCTCTCAGGGGCGAACTGATTGGTCAGGGCATGGATATTTTTATTGCTCTCAAGCAGGGGCTGGCCGCTCCCGCAGACGACACTCATCAGGCTCGCCAGGTTCTGGCCATAACCGGGCAGCTTCATCAACTATACGACAACTGCCTACTCCTGCTGTCTCGTACTACGCTTGAGAACAATCTGGAAACACTCAAGGCTGTCCGGCATGTTGTCAGAGAGCTAGAGACAGCCTGGCAACCTTCGAAAATGGGCAGCCAAACAAAACTTTTGCAGGATGAAGGGTAAGCCTTTTATATGCGCCGCCTGTCCACCGTCTCGCCAAGGATGATGCCGCCAGCTTGCAGATTAGCAACCGGATCTTTGTTGCACAAAACTTTAGGCTCTATATTCCTTGATCGAATATAGAGAAAAACAGGTGCTTTTCTCTCTTGATCTTCTGCAACCCTTGCTCTTATTGCTTATAACCAAATCTCAAGAAACAATTTCGTGGTTATACCCTCTCCTCAGGCCTTTAATAGCAAGGGATTAAGGCTTTCGGACAGATACTGACTATCTGTAATTTATAAAAACACAATCTAATCAAAATAATATAAGTCAATGTACTCATACTTGACTATCTTCCTCAAAGGTCTTTGACCTTGGATAGTTAGAGGTAGTGTATTCATGAAAGCGATGCGTTGTTTTTCTTTGGTAGCCTTTCTTTTGGTGTCAGGTGGTGGCTTTTCATCTGATAAGGCGTTCTTGTATGTATTTGGAGAGAAAACAGATGTTGCGACACAGATTGAGGCTAGCCTGGGTGGTGTTTTAACCCCTGCAAAATTCACGGACCAGGATATTGGTGAGGAAAAGGATGTATATAATAAAAAGGATTTTGTTTATATCAATCTTTCATCAAATATTTCCTTGAGTGAAAAAATGTCGGCCAAAAAGGCTTTCTTGAACGCAGTGCCAGTTCTTTTCGATGCTTCCCAAGTGTTCGATACCGAAAAGTCATTTGACATTATTCAGGATATTACTGGCGTTGGTCTTTCTGCACCTGTTGTTATTGCCAGTATACGTGAAGGTGAACCACATTTTTCTGTCATAGATATAGATGCTGACGAAGTAGACCAAACTGAGGATATGGGGAACATGTCGCCTGGACGTCGATATGAAATGATGAAAGAAAACCCAAATAGTAGTTTTATGGATGAAGTTAGATCAGCTGCTCAGGAGGCATATCCTGATGATTCTCCGAGCACCTTCACGGATTTTGAAATTGGGGATGTTAAAATTGAGAGTGAGGACACGGAAGTCGGTGATTATGACGTTTCTGATTTAACGACAGAGGAATTGAAATAAAAACGAGAGGAAAATGAATTCTTTCATCAGGATGACCAGAGATAAAACTTTAACGTTTGGAGGAAGCCAAAATGGGCGGTATGTGCCAATACAACTTATACAATTGAATCTCGTCTAGTGAGGGTTAATTGCCATCTTCCAGCATGGCAGGATGGAAAGAACAAGAAGAACTATTGTAATGGCAGCATGCGCTTAACTTATACCATTGATTTAATGCGTTCAGTTGGGAGGACTGAGGACGCAAAGTTCGTGCGTATAAGCATCAGTAATGACAAGGGAGGTGCAGGCATTCAAGTAGCCAACGCAATCACCTGGGAGAAACCCTGGTACCTACAATGAAACTGTTTCAGGGTTTGCTGAAGAGTACAATTTTGCTATATGGCCCTCAGAAACAAGGGGGGTATCAGTTTTCTCCCAGGCTCCCGCCAACCAGAATCCCGAGTACCAGAAAACAGAAACGACTTCGACAACACTCGGCTTTTCTGTGTCTGGTGGAGCCGAAGCCTCAGCGAATGCAGACAATCCACTAAAGGTTTCAGCGTCTGCATCTGCTCAATTCAGTACAACATCCTCCCGGTCACACAAGGTGGTTAATAATGAATACAGAATAGATAATCGAACTCATGGACATACTGCGGGGTTTAGTTGGAAGCATCGAACTCGCGAAAGAGGAGATTATTATATTCACAGCATTGGCTCACACACTCTTTTTCAAACCTGGCCACACCTCTTTAACCTGGAAAGATTCTCTCCAATCAGTTACTCAAACTTTGTGCCTGGTTTCCAAGTGACATACAAGATAGACCCTGATGAAAGGGGAAAAATAGCATTTACAATACGCACCACCGTTGCTACTGCTGCCGTTTATGCTCAGGATGTATACGCCGGAACTGTGCATGTCAGGAGCAATAAACCAGGGAGGGCAATAACACATACTCGAATGTATGACGTTGCAAGAGTGGATTTAAATCATCCGGTTTTTGCCAGAGAGCCAACTGTCTATCTGCAGAATTTGGGTCATAATAATCGGGTAGTAGATGTGGCTGTTGCAAGAACTGATGATGGCACACCAGTGATAACTTATCCTCAGCATGGTGGGACTAACCAGCTATGGGGGTTTGATAGTTTAGGGCGTTATATATCAAGGATGACTCCAGATATTTGCATGACAGTTGAGCCGGACTTAACTGTAGCAGTTAGACGTACAAGTCCTTCATTGAGTCAACAATGGTATTGGGAAGAGGATAAGATATATTCTCGGCACGTTGGCTCTGATCCGGATGTACGTTATGTGCTCAGTATGAGTGGTTCCGGCCTTGCTGCGAGGTTGGTTGTTATACCAAGTACAGAGGCTGATCACCCAAATAGCAATTGGAAACCTGTCCTGAAATCCGGGCTCTAAAAAAGAAGAGGCGGATTATATAAACTGAGGCGGGAGTGGTTGTGCAAAAGTTACTTGTGCTTTTCTGCTACAGCCTCAGTTTTTGGGAGCTCCTTTTAGCCAGGTCATTTGAACAAGTAACCACTGGAAATTCTTCTGGTGAGCACTCTACTCGAGGCAGAGGTATATGGCGTACGACTGCTGGTGGAACGCCCCTCTGATCTGCCGTAATGCCCTGGTGAAAACAGGTATTTAACCCTCGTCAAACGATTCGGGTTCTGGGCAGCTCCACCGATTATACGATAACTGTCTATTTTTTCTGTCTCGTACTAGGCTTGGGAACAATCTGGAAACACTCAAAACTGTCCGTCTTGTTATAAGAAAGTGTTGTAAGAAAGTGTTGCAAGAAAGCTTGACACAGTCTTGCAACCTTCGGAAATGGTAGCCAGACGGTATCAAGACTAAAGAGTGAACTTTAATGTGATAATTCAAGCTGCTGGTGCCGATACAATCTGCCCATCACAGGCTCCCCCTGAGACATATTGTTTCCAAACTGACATTTTACAGGAAGATGGCTTGTCAGTTTCTGGTTTGACGAGAGATCTCCTTTATGAAGAAGTCTTTCAGGACGCTGTTGCTACACAACAACCCGCTCCAGAGACTGATAATATACAGGATAAAGAAATAGACATCGGGAAAGAGAGAAATATCAGGCCCTTCCAGGAACGGGAAACATTCACTGATAGTACACAACTTTCTACAGAGCATGAGGCCGTTCAGGAAGCAGACACTGACTCGGTCACCCCTGTATATGACAGTATGCCAACTATTAGTCTGCAACAAACTCAAAAGTCTGTAGACACAATACCTGAGCTGTCTTTGCCGGAGGGTAAGAATTATTTTCACGGAGATACACCGCAGGAATTGTTGAGCATGGGTTCATTAACTAATGAAAACCTTTTATCAACATCAGGCTCACTGCATGCAAAGGGTCTGTTTGATAACGACTCTTTAGCGAATGGCTCTTTAACGAGTGACACCAGAGCAAACCTGAGCATTACGCATACTAATGTGATACTGGCCGATGGCTCTTTCATGACTTTAGAGGAAAAACCAAATATTCAGAAACTGGCGCAACCTGACGTGGGAACTCAAGAGTCTCTGCCCCCATCCTCTCAGGAACCAGCTCCAGATTTCAATATGTCAGACCCCACTTCACTCATCAACCGTGCCATCAATCCAACCCTGACCATCCGTAGTGAATCTGGTATGTCTCCCACTTCCTGTACACACGGGCAAAGCACTCTGACACCTGGAGCACTTGCATCCGGGGCTCAACCTGAAGCCACGTCTTTTGATGCGAACTACAGTTACCTCTTGCGGCTCAGTGACAATGGCAACACACGTCTTATTGTGAACACTGAGTCTATCGGTGTTATTGATGCCCGGATTGTACACCAGGATCAAAGTATTAATCTGGCTCTTGCCTGCGAACAGGAGAGTCTGGATTTACTCAGGCAAAACAAGGAAGGTTTTCGGGAAGCCATTAGCAGCGACGCTGCCAGTTTCCAACAGGTTGATGTCTCAGTTTCCGAACATCAACAACAGTTCAGGCACAAGCAACCAGCCATGATTGATTACAGCCCTGTTGATCGGTTGGTTGCTAATGAGCCCACAACTGATAAGTGGCCTCTGATGACGCGGATCATAGATACCTTTGCCTGAGGAAAACGCTATGAAACTCTCTTTGAACCGGAACACGATAATAGCCATGGTTATCGGGGGAAGCCTGGTTCTGGCAGGGGTTGCCTGGTGGGTCGAACAGGATCTACTGAGTGTCGAAAAAAACTCAATCGAAAACATTGCTCAATCCCCAGTGCCACTCTATCAGGGCCTAGGACATCTTGTGGCGAATCTTGTCGATGAAGAAGATTACGAAACTCACTATATGCAGGTAGATGTTTCGCTCATGACCCGTAGTCAACGTTGCGCCAAAGCTATGGCCTTTTACGTTCCGCTTTTCAGAAGCGAACTGCTGGAACTGATGTCCCGACAGACCTACAAAGATATGCAGCAGCCTGAACAGCGGCAAATTCTTCGTAGCGAAGCCCGTACGAGAATATTGAAAGTGGCTAAGGAGCGAATGAAAAACCCGCAGATCGAAGAAGTCCTGTTCACCAGCTTTGTTATTCAGTGATAGCCATGTTGCAGAAGGCTTCATATCCAGGGCGGGGGGACAGTACAGGCAATAAATTGCAGGCCTCTACTGTTCTTAAAGCTGGCACCTGCGAGAGGCTAGAAGAGCACCTGCCACTTGTCAGGCGTCTTGCACGCCGAACAGCCGAATCAACACAGAGGAAGGACCTGCTCGATGATCTGATACAGGCCGGATTCTTCGGGTTAGTGGACGCGGCCAGACGATTCGACTGTTCTTCCGGATGGGATTTCCTGGCTTTTGCCCGTCCACGTATTCAGGGAGCAATGATTGATGAGCTTCGGCGCCTGGATTGGCGTCCACGAAGGATAAGCTAGAATGCCGGGAGAATTGCTCGAATCATGTCAACACTGGAGCAGAAGCTTGGACGCCCGGCCTCAGAAAAGGAGATGGCAGCGGACATGAATATCAGCGTGGAAGAATACCGACAGCAGCTGGAGTGTATTGAGTGTGGCCGCCTGGAAGCCTTAGTGGAAGAACCTGTACAGAGCTCAGGTAACGAACCGGAGAAATGTGAGATAAGCAAGCAACTGGGTTGTGCGATTCAGAGGCTTCCCCCTAATGAACGTCAGTTGTTGGGCTTCTTTTATCAACAAGAATTAAACCAGTGCGAGATCGCTCTGGTGTTTGGGGTCACAGAAGCCCGCATCTGCCAGATACACAAACAAGCACTGCTGCGCCTGAAAAGCATTTTGCTTCAGGACAGCACAACGGGGATGGATGCTTTTTTATGCTGAAGCTTATTGGTTTCCTCATACTGTTTGGCGGGATCACAGGGGGATTTGTCGCTGCCAACGGCAATCTTGCGGCTCTCTGGCAACCTGCTGAGTTAGCCGTCATATTCTTCGCTGCGGTGGGTGCTTTTATGGTGGCAAACCCTAAATCAGTTCAACAACAGGTAACAAGCCACCTTCGGTTTGGTTTGAAAAAACGAAACGAGTTTGATCGTAGTTTTTACATGGACCTACTGAAACTTGTATTTCAACTCCTTGAAGTATCACGTCAAAGTGCGAACCTGGAAGAACACATTGAGGAACCGGAAAACAGCTCCATTTTCAGCGAATATTCGCGAGTCGTCTCACACAAGAAACTTCTTCACTACCTGACAGACAATTTCAGGATGACATCCCTGGGAAATGTTTCATCCCATGACCTTGAAAGTATCATGGAGCGGGAAGTACTGACCTTGCGCAATGACCTTAAGCGATCTTCTCACGCCTTACAGCAGACAGCTGACGCATGCCCCGGGTTTGGCATTATCGCGGCCGTTCTGGGAATTATTATCACAATGCAGTCTATTGACGGCCCTGTTGAACTGATAGGTATGAAGGTAGCAGCGGCTTTAACAGGTACTCTGTTCGGCATACTTCTTTGCTATGGCGTATTGGGGCCTCTGGCCTCAGCTATTGAACATACGACAAAGAATGAAGTGCAGGCCTTTGAGTGTGTGAAAGCGATTCTTGTTGCGAGTTTAAGCGGACGCCCCCCGCTGATGGCAGTAGATATTGGCCGACGGGTATTACTCGATGAAATACGTCCTTCTTTTTTTGAACTGGAAGACTGGTTAAAAAAAGGCCCGTAATATGTCCAAAGAAAAAATTATTATTCGTCACGTCCACTATGAAGAAGATGACGCTCATGGCGGCTCCTGGAAAGTGGCCTTTGCAGACTTCGCTATAGCCATGATGGCTCTGTTTATGGTGTTGTGGCTGGTAGCTGCAACCAATGAAACTCAGAAAAAAGCGATTTCCCATTACTTCTCAAGCCCGGGCATTTTC
>CBDCRZ010000075.1:0-33338 GCA_965221135.1 Sansalvadorimonas sp. | reverse complement strand
TGATGGATCTGGTGTTCAGGCAAGTTACGCCATTAAAAGATCAGAATAACCCCGCAGCCACAACCCAGGCTCTGCTGGAACAGCTGTTCTTTATTCCCCGTAATATTGAGGAAGTTAAGCAATGCATGAACCGGAACCTTCTGCCTGAAGCACTGCACGGGCGCCAAAGCCCGGTTCTAGCCACCTTTGCAGCCAAAAGCTGTGAATGGTACAGCCAGCTTCTGGAAAGCCACGGCATACGGTTCAGTCAGCAGGAAAAGCTTTTGCTGGTGTATGCCTCACTGGTCGCAAGTGCAGGGCTTTCCATGGAGGATATGGAGAAGGTACTGAGGCGCAACTTTGATGACAGTTTTGATCAGCCTCTGCTGACAGGTGTTATTGAAGCGCTCAGGAATCTGGAGAAAAATCAGGAATGCGCTGCCCCCCGGTTGGATTTGTTTCGTCGTATATTACGTTTTTCAACGGGTCTCTCCGGTTATTGCCTTGGCGAAAAACATTACGGAGAGGTGAGTGACGCCAGCTTGAGTGACAAGGCCTGTTTGGCCAGAGAGCTGTCTATTCCCGGGGCTCTGCTGGATAAGTCGCGTTTTTTTGATCAGCTCTGCGCAGCCCTCCATGGCAGTGTGGATCTGTTGCAGGTAACAAGCTTTACCGAAGCTCGTGATCGCAGATCCAGAGGCCGTATGGCTGACAGACATAACCTGCATACAGAACAGTCTGGGTTTCAATCCACCCGCTCATTGCGGATGTGTTACTCGAATAATATCTGGAATACACTGGATCAGCAGTTGCAGAACAACTGTAAAAGGATGATCTGTCAGGAGGCAGGAAGACCAGTTAAGCAAACCCTGCAGCTGAAAGCACTGCCATTGCCGGAAAAGCTAACAGCGCTTGATCTGGTCAGTTGTAATGCACCGGCGGTGAAACAGGCCTTGAAGGACGCTATTGAACATGTGAGAACTCATTCACTGCCGAGGCCAACGGAAAACCTCTCATTTGTAGATCAGCAACAGGTTGACCGTAAACCGACATTGCAAAACCTTGTGAAACAGGAGCATGACAAACGACTCTCTAAAGAGGTGTTGTCAGGTGTGCAGTCTCCGACTACTGAGCAGGTTTGTGAGTCTAGCCAAAGGTATGCCCAACAGTTAACAGCCCTCAAGAATGAAGTGAAGAGTTATCGTCATAGTGACCAGCTTCTTTCATTGGAGCAAATTCAGGAGATTCGTAATCAGAGCAAGTTGTTAATTGCTCTGTCGGTATGGAACCCGGAGGCAAGAGCTGCAGACAAGGAAGTAGATGAACTATGTCGCATTCCACAGGCTCCCATCCCCAAAAAGCGCACGATATTCCTGAGAACAGGTGTGCAAGGTCCTCAGCCAGTGCCTGTTGCAGCCCCCCGTCAGTCATTACCACCACCGCGCCAGTTAACGGTTTGGGAGAAAATGCAGCAGAGTCAGTCCATTGCTCAGGGTGTACCTATTAAGGTACCTCATCCAATAAGCAAAGATTGCGTTGATATAGCAAGTAAGCATGGTGACCCTGCAAAAGGGTTTCCCGTACGGTGTATCAGACCGGATGAGCTGGATGGATATCTCGATGATGTTGACTTGGCGCATCTACAGATGACTCAGGGTACCCCCAGTTTGAAGGTTATTGGAGCAGAAGCTGCTGACAAATTGAGCCGGCCGGTGACTTATCTTTTCAAAGATGTCCGTCTGAACCTCTTTGGCGCTAAATCTCTTATCCTTGGGTATGATCCTGATCTGCTGGTACCCAAGTTTATTTATAAGAGAAACGCCTTGACCAATGTATTCAAAGGTAAAAAACCGGAGGAGGTCAGTGTGATGGCCGCAAACCGGGGGGCACGAGGCTGTAAGCAATTACGTTCGATCAAGGCTCTTGGTATGAAAATGGAAGAGTACGCATCTATTGCCGGCTGCCCTGATAAGGAACTGAGATCAACCTCCCATATGCTTGTTGAAGGCTCAGGGCAAGGGCAGTGGTCCATTCCAAAGGTGACGAAATTACACCGCCATTTTTCAGTAAAAGACCGATCCTTTCATACCATTAGACATAATGAGGTCGTTTGTCAGTCTATAGGTACCGAGGCGATTGCAGCCAATGTGCATTATGTATTGCGTGAGGACTTTGGTAGTGGTGGGGGGCAGTATCAATTACTGGGTAATCGGCTGGGGCATCATCAAGCGAGAGAGGCACGTGTCAGGGGTTACGGTGGCAAAAATGCACTTCCATTTGTCATCTATAACCCGGAGATGGGACGTATACAGGAAATGGGTTTCTATGAAGATATGGTGCCGGACTTTCTGCAGAATGATCCGAATCTTGAGCAGAAACTAAGTGAAGGGCGCAACAATTTATTGATCCGTTGTCGCGCGACTGGCGTACAGCCTGCCGGAACCACAGTATTAGAGGAACTTCTTGCCAGGGCACAGGTAAAAAACCAGCTGACTCTTATTGGTAATGTCGATGCCCTTATTGCTGTTGATGGAACGCTTGACGGTTATTACACAGCTATTTGGAATACTGTTTTCCTGCCACCAAGAGTGATTCGGCATCCGGATAATATTGCCGAGACGGTACAGGATTTGCTGGATCAATATGTGTACGCTCCTGTGAATTCCAGGGAGCTGCAGCAGTGCCTGACCGAGGCCCGGCAGCCAGAACTGTTGTCGAACAGGATTCCCCCAGAACAGGCGACATTCTCGGCTATGGCCTGCCAGTGGTACATTGATCTGCTCAAAACCCAGAAAATTGCATTCAGTACTCAGGAAACCCTGCTGTTGGTTTATGGCACTCTTATGGCCAATACAAGGTTATCCCCCCGTGAAGTCGCTGATGCTATGGAAACGAATTTTGCCGCAAGTTTTGACCGGCAGGCTCTGGATTATGTAAAAGAGGCTCTGGTGTCATTTGTTCAGCCGGAAACGTCAGATAATCCCCGTATTGCCTTACTCCAGAATGTTCTCCGATTCTCTACTCGACTGCATGGTTTCTGCAGGAATAGCGGGAAAGGTGTTTCCGATGCTTACCTGAATGACCCTGATCGTTTAAAAACCCTGTCGGTGCCCCAGGAGTTGCTGAATCTGCCCATTTTCAAAAGAGTATTAACTGAGGCCATACATGGCTCTGTTGACCTGCTGCAAATGACTGGAGCCAGTAGTGGTGCAGACCAAAGAGAGCGTAAATCCATGGCCGAAAGACATGATCTTTTGATTGAAGATAGTAAGCGCAGGCCGGTGTTCCGTTATAACAGCAACTGCTGGCAGAAAGTGGAGGCACAGTTGAATGAGAACTGTAAACGCTGGCTCTGCTCATCTACCGGCACCCCTGTGCAGCAGACCATACAGTTAAGGGCTTTTGAAATGCCCAGGGCCATGACCTTGTTGGATAAGCTCGCTTGCCGTGCGATAAATCTGGGTCATGCGTGGAGTCCGTTACGGCAATACATTGCATTGCATGGGCTTGCAAGGCCAACAGAAAACCTGAGTGCCCCGGATATGGAAAAAGTGCAGACCAATAGACAGCTGCAACACATCTTAAAGCAAGAGGCTGACAAACAACCTTCACAGGCATTCCTGAACACAATCCAGTCAGCAACAGCTTCTTTTGCGCCAGGAATATGATGGGAGCAGCTGGGTTGCAGTGCAGGGAGCATAGCCCGCTATGTGACTGGAGCTGCGGCACTGCTGAGCACTGTGGAGATTGAGTCAGAAATAGTTGTTTTCATGTGACCGGGTACTTACCACGACTAAACAATACAGTGGTTGCTCGATTGGTGGCTGACGCTTATCGGTGATAATGGAATGATTTAGACAATTAGAGCCATCACTATATTTTGTTATCTGAAAAAAACAT
Organism: Sansalvadorimonas sp.; assembly: GCA_965221135.1. GTDB lineage: Bacteria > Pseudomonadota > Gammaproteobacteria > Pseudomonadales > Endozoicomonadaceae > Sansalvadorimonas. The sequence continues at coordinate 29,459 of CBDCRZ010000075.1, read as the reverse complement.
TTTTCATTAATAAAAATATAAAACCACATTCAAAAGAGAATAACTCCAGGAAACAAAATGAACAATAAAGGTAACCAACATGTTAGGAAAATGAAACTTTAACTCCGACATTTCATCTAACTTACTGAACAATCGTTTCAACAACTCATAAAAAACGCCTCTGGAGTTTTAAACACTACAAATGGTGAGAAACGCGACTCAATACAAGGAATGGCTCACGGCCTAAAGAGGATATAGAAATGCATACATCAAGTGTGATTCGAAACGAACCAAAATATAGAACCAGAAATCACAGTCCATACACCTCCAGCCCTAATGAGAGTGCGCACCAAGTATGGAAACATGCCAAGACACAGGCTCTGGCACTACAGGGGCTGGTAGAGTGTGAGACCCCCAGGGGGCAGGTAGAGTGTGAGATACTGACAAGGCCCCCTCTTAGGCCTCTGTCCCAATACAAAACAACGTACGAAGATGAGACACTACTCTCCTCTAAGAAACCAATGAGTGATGGGCTGTGTGACGCTATTGCCATACAAGCGTTTAAAAGTATGAGAGACAGTGAGTACCTCATTAGATGTAATAAATCAGAAAAACAGTTAGTAAGTATTGCAATATCTTCTCTGCTAGGTGCTCAGACTCCTGATATATCCGGTAGAAATTGTGAGGTTCGTCTTGGCAATGCGCTGAAAGCCTGGAGAAACAACCAAAGCAAAGGAAGTATTATGGATTTGTGCACGTTCATTAAAGCAGACTCTTTCTCAGTGGATGAATATTTGGCTTTGGATTGTGCCATAAAGGTTCTGCTGACTTCCCAGGAATACTGGGTGAGTTATCAATAGCGAAAAACCGGGTGGAGTCATTTTTATTGGCACTACGATTCATCAATGAATCCGCCCCCTTAATTCCTTCAACAGGAACACTATGATCTTATCAGGGAGAATGATCATTATGGATAATAATGAATACTTAAAAACCAGAAGCAATCATAGATTGTTTCACCCCTATTCACTCTCTCCAGAAAGACATCGGGAACAAGGTGGCCCGGGCAACATGTCTGGATGGTCAACAACAGTTACGACAGTTACAACAGCCGTAGCTGCACCATTAAATCCACCATTAACATCAGTAACAACAGAATGTTCCAGAACACGCCAGGCGGAAGTGTTAGAGCCCTATTTGGATATACCTGGTGCAAAACCGAGTAGAGCTTTACCCCCGCATTGGTTAAACACAGATGCACATCTCCTCATCAGGACACTGAATCAATATCTGTCACAAGAAGAACAAGAGATTCTTGAATCTGAAACCCGCAAACCGCATCATGGCGATAAGCTGCAGCAACTGCTGGAACAAGAATGGCACAGCCCCCTGATGAGTGAACCGCAAACCTGCAATACTCTTTACTGGGGTCTTTACCATAAAATAATCACCCCGGAACGCTTTCTTGAGTTTTATTCATTACTCACTCTTAATCTGACATTTTTATCCCACTGTCAGTCTATTCCTGATTTTGAAAATCTACCGGTAGTAGCGACCGACATTTCGATCACCGATACTCCCGAGGGATGGCAGCATACAATAGCCTTCACAAACACGATGAAAGAAATACAGAAGACTTACAGCCGTAGTGAGCTTGATGGTAAAGGTGAACAGAACAGATTGGCAGCACTATTTTTCTGGTTGGGCGTTTTGGATGGCGACGGATTGATAGCTGTGGATAAGGAGGGTGTCGTTATCATTCCTCCCATCAAAACAATCCTGGCCAAAGCAAAAAACAAAGCAGAGATACCCCAAACAGCACTCCAACCAATACTGACGTTCGGTGCAGGAGACTGGGAAGACTTGAAGAGCATGAGAAAAAAGGGATGTCACCCCGTTGCGCTTTGGCACCCTGACCTGAATGGCACCCCGTTGCGCTTTGGCACCCTGACCTGAAAAGCTCTCTCGTTCGTCCTGATGGCTACTGGATTGGCGCATTGGCGCATTGGCACGATTTCCACCATATTTCCAGGACAAACCAGATTCACCCCAGATCCAGAATCGGGTATCTGGAGGATGATAGCGCCCTATATACACCGGTCGTAGAGTTCTGTAAGGATGTGGCTAAAAACGGCCTGGAGGTTACAAACACCGAACACAAGCTGTTCTTGAAAGGTCTCGAAGAATTGTTTGGCCAAGTTCAAGACAAAATAGCCGACCGTAACAACTCATGTGAAATGGCCAAGGGTTTCCCCTGGGGTATAGACTTTCAGAAAATAGCTGACCAACCACGTCCTCTGATTGATCAAGAGTTCGTTAGAGGGTATCAGTACTATTGGTTTGAAAAAAAACAATTGATTTGCAAAAGTTTATCTGACTTAGGACCAAAAACCATATCAGTACTGTATCTTCTGTTTTATGCCATTCGCAATAATAATACTAAGTTCCCCACTGAGGATGGGAGCAAAACCATTCAGCATTATCCGGAAGAAAAGAAACACATTGAAAAATTGTTGTCTGACCCAAATACCAGCCGTTCTAACATCCGTAGCTACAACAATTTTAATCGCCACGCCGCTATATGGTGGCTCATCGACTGGTGGTTGACTTTTATGGAGAATAATGGGGATGACTTAGTCTGATTAGAAGCCTGCTAATTGTGAATCCCAACAGCGGGGTTTGTCTACGATCTTGCTGCCAGCGCTCTATTGAGAAACTTTATACACTCGGCTTTATCTGAGTTATCAAGACCCAGACATTTTTTTCCCCACTCTTCTATATAGGTCAACGCGAAGGATTTCCATTGCTTAACAGGGAGTTGCCACATGAGATTATCAAGCTCATTACGCAGGGTAGGCTCACAGCGCGGGGATGAATAATCAGTATATAGATCCCAGTCTATCAAATATAAATGATGACTATTTTTGTTAAATAACCAGTTTCTCAAGTGCGGATGATTATGAAGGTGTGAAGCACCAACACCTGTGAGCCTCCCTGACGAATCCCTGAATACTTGAATCGGTTTTGAACTCGTATGGAGACGAGCCAGGTAAAGAGCCATTCTCTGTACAATAGAATCATATTCATCGTCTTTCAGTATTTTTTCCTGTTGCATCTGACACAGTGTTGAACCTTCTACAAAAGGAGTCATTTTAAAAAATGCTAATTCATCGTGAGTAAGACCATGCACATCAACACTAGCGAACTTATATGTACTTACAACAGGAGTGACTTCAATATCTTCACCAATAGCACTCAGTAAATGTTTGTTGAGTGCTGCCTGCCTGATACCAGATAATGTTTTGAAAGTTTCAGCGTAGCTTTGCTTTCCATCACAATAATCATTCCAGATATGCTTGAGTACATACTGCCCCTTATTTTTACTCCTAAGTAATATGACACTGTTATTATGAGCACTATTAAAAAATTCAATGAATTGAAATACAACTTCTTCTTTGTGTTGAATTAAATACAACCGTTGCGCAATGATTGGGGCTTTGATGACCAACTCATCTTCACCAAGACATTCATATATTATTTTTGGAATAAGATCACAAGGTTTTCGACAAATACAAAAGGAGCATCCACCAACATACTCTATACAATAATTATTAATTTTCTTTAAAAACACTTCAGAATGGTGCAGTGTATCTGAAGAACAATCATTTTCCATTATTAAAAAATCGTAGCATTTTTTCAACCAACCATATCGCTCTGGAAATAGAGCAGCTGCCGAATCGGGTGAAATACCAACATGGGCTCTAAAATTTCTTTCCGATGAATAAGGGTAAGACAAATAAGGGTAAAAAGGGTTTGAGCGATATTCCCGAAACCTTAAACAATCCTCACTCGAACCAGGAGGAATATTTGAAATACGAACACCTGAAAATACATCCGGCCTGACATTAAACACTTTTCCATCCACTTCAATAATCATTCTATACCCAGTCGTTCTAGAACAATGTCGTGAAAAGACTACAACCCTGTTATTTGATAGTTGAGAAACTGTCGGAGATGGGGGGAATGAAACAGCCCCTGTTGTTATACTGAGAGAGTCATCCATTATTGCTGCACCTGATTTCCTTAGTCCTTCCCTTCGACAACAACCAGTACTATTAGTTCATGAGGCTAAATTATCTTTAGCTGTTGTTGAGGACTTGTCCCCAGAAAACCCTCTATTTCAAGAATAAGAACGCGGGAGTAATCTAGTCAGAAACGGGAAAGCGCCAGCCTGCGCAGTTTTCTGCTGTGTGGTAGAGACGGCCAAAGTAAGGTGGCCCCCATTGTCCAGACCACTAAGCCCACTTTTCAAGTTATCTTCCGACTGTAACTTTAATCCTCAGCCAAAGTGTACTGCCTGAGGTGTTTTTCGTATATGAGAGTCGCTTTCCCTGTTATCGAGTGTCTACAGCCCAGATAATGTCCCGCTATAGCAGCTTATTGGGTGATACCGTCGCAGCTTTTGCACCATAAAAAATGGCAAAATTTACGATGTCTTATGACATTTTTAAAAGCTGGAGGTTTAGGGAATACACTACAATGGTTTATCTGTTCGAATCCGCTAAAGTCCCTTTTCAACGTTTTTTTTGATTGTCCGTACTGCCTGCATATTTGACTCATCAATATATTGACAGTTTTTCTGTGCATCTTCATTTTCAGGGTTGATATGAAAAATGGTGCTTTCACCCTTCTTCTTGCACTGTCCTTACCTCTCTATGCACAGTGGAAGGATACTGTCGCTTACATACAGGGACTTATTGAACGAGACTTAAAAGTGGCTGTGTTGTTTATCGATATGCAGTAATCTGGAGTTAGGCGACATGTTTGAAAGCGTTGAGGAGTATCTTGAAAGTGATAAGGAAGAGTGGGATTTTTTACAGAAAGAATACCCTGATAAGCTTTCCACTATTCGTGCACCGATGGAATCGTGTCAGAAGTAGATCGCGTTGCACGCCGATTGTCTTTCGGATGGCGTAGGGTTCCGGGGAAGTGCAGCCTTTACGCGATTACGGATTGCAACTCTCTGATTGCCCCCTTGCGATTGCCCTGGCTCGTCCTTGCTCTGAAACAGGGGTGAGGGTGACGTAATCTGGATCTGCGTCACGCATTTGACGCGCCAAATCTTCTGCTCGTATACGATCTTGTCTTGCCATTGCCGTCTCTTCAATCGCGTTCGGGTCGTTATATTCTCCACCAGAGCGGTAGATATTAAACTCTGATGCCAGAATGACTGAGACCCTTTCTCCTCCTTCTTCTTCCATAGCAACCAGCATATCTGCTGTCATGGTGGCACCACTTTCCGGGCCTTCATACCCCAGAAAGACGGCGGCCTTTGAGCCCTCTTCCTCCATTATGTTTTCTGCGGCGGTGGATGTTACTTCTGTTGGGCGCATGCCAGGTTCACGTAAGATGTGTTCTCGGTTTTCAACAAAAACCCAATCTGTTTTGATGTCTGTTGCCGAGTCAATTTCCAGAGTAATAATATGGTCCTGGAAGACTTTTCTGTAATAGTGATCTAACACCTTTGCCTCAAGTTGGGCAACGAAAGTCATATTGGCCGGGAATAGACTGTCGACAACTTTAAGCCAATGAAATGAGATATTTGCATCGTCTTTAAAGTAAGCCAGAAGGTCGAGAAGATTCCTTAGTACGTATTCATAGGACTCGGAAGTTTCGGTTACCGGGTCAAGTATTGCGTTGTCCTGAAAAAAGATGGTGACTTTCCGGCCTGCATCTGACAAGAGGCCGATTTCACGAGCCAGGGGGCGTATGGCTTTGTTTGCAGGCAGTGCGCTATGAGCTATGCCAGATGTTAGCAGAGACAGTACAAGTACTTTAATCCAAAGTGGCCAGCGCAGCACGAGGTTAAGCATTTCCTCCCCCCTAAAAAAAGAGTGATGATCCGGTCGGGACTATCACACTGTTATGAAATTGAGAGAACAATTCTGGACTGTAAGCAGGGTTTAACCTGGGCTCCAGGTCATACGTGCCTCATGGCATATCGACGTTACTACGCGGGTTTTGATGCAGGGAAGTATATACCAAGTGACCAGTCACCAGACAACGCCTTGCCAGCACTGTCTCAATTCCCGGAAATACCTGTTGATATGGCGCTGATTGGTGGTGAGACTGTCTCTGCTGCAAGTGTTGAGGCAGTGATGATGTTATCAGGGTCATGCTGAGTACCCATCTGTCAGAGGCTGGTGTCACCCACATTCTTCCGGTCGGGTGCTTTGATGGTGCCTGTATTCACCAAACTGCAAAGGAGGCTCTTGAGAAAGGATACAACGCAGGTATTGTCCACTGCGTGACTGTTAATCTCGATAATCTGCAATTAGGCGACATGTTTGAGAGCAGTACGGAATATCTTGAAGGTGATAAAGAAGAGTGGTGAAAGCATCTAGTTACAATGACCTTGAATATCTGTATCTGGAAATTCGGCAGGAGGCTCAATAATGATCAGCCAACCTGCGAAAGGGCCATAAATGAACAGCTTCCGGTTAGAACCTTAAACGAGTGGCATTAGCCCCTTTGGCCCCTTTTTTTTGTCTACGACTTTTGTTTGACAGACCATCGTCCAGCAGACCGAAATGAACTAAATCCGTACCTTGTGTTCAAGCCGCAGAGAAGGATGAAAAGCCAAAAGGCCTTTTTCCTCTTCTACAAAGAACTCAGACATGGTCTGACAAACACGAGGGACAGCATTATGGCTCTTGATCTTAAACTTGAGGAATACCAGGAACTGGCGGTTATTGCTCTGGACGGCACGATCAGGGCGAGCAATGCTGACTACCTGCAGAGCACAGTCGACACGCTGATCGACGACGGACACAGCCGCATCATTCTGGACTGTCGTGGTCTGGTCGCTATGAACAGTGATGGTCTGGCAGTACTTTCGGACCTGGTGCGTTACTTTGCCGAGCACGCTTCCGAGACAGGCCTCAAACCCGGCAAAATCGTACTGTGCCATGTTAGCCCCCGAATACAGGAACTGATTCACCTTAGCGGTTTGAATCAGTTTGTAGACACAGTGGAAGGACGAGTGGAAGCGATCGAACGCGTCTTACATTAAAGCGTTCAAATCGAGAATACAGACAAGACTTTTTAAATAACCACAGACAGTCAAGGAGGGCGAAATGGCTTATCGAATGAACTTTCAAGGAGTGCATAACGCACCTCAGTCTGCCTGCAGTTCAAGCTCAGATGAGAGATCAAGTAAGAGCTCTGGCTATGCAAGCACCCGTAACAGCCGCACAAAGGAGAGAAGCCGCCGTCGCCACAAAGGCAAAGGCTCGCGGCATCGTGCTGCTCCAGGCAGCCGCCAGCTTTTAAGCATGCAGCCGCTGTCTACACGAGATTTTCCGATGTCTGTCAGAAGCCGTAAACTGAAGATGGATTATGGTCAGGCTCTACAGAATCTGACTCAGAAACAAATAGCTCAGAACAAAATAGCTCAGAACAAAAGAGCCCAGAACAAAAGAGCCCAGATAAGAGAGCCCAACGGTTACACACCGCCACCACCAAACCTGGAAGCGCCGGTTTCTGCGACAAACCGCACACAAGAGGATCGTACAGTCCGCAAGTCCGGCGGCAGGCAGGCTTATATGGAACAAGGTAAAAATACAGATTTCAAGATGCCTGATGACTGGGGCAAGTTTCTGTCAGACCGTATCTGCGAGTATCGCGACAACCCGCTGAAGATACTCAAGACCCTGGCCAGTATGTTCCTGTACGCAGGTTCGACCGCAGTCCTGGCCAGCTGTGTCCTGGGCACCTTTACCGCAGTACTGCCATTACTTGGTATTGGTCTAACAACCTTCCCGGTATGGCTGGCAGTCAGCGTCGTATCTGGTGCAGCAGTACTGGGTGGAGGCCTCGGTCTCTATTACGGTCACCTTGGCAGGCCTCTGTTACCAGAAAGGTCCCACTGGACTGAAGTGGTCAGCATGACCAATTTATGGCGCAGGTTTGCAATGCCCGCATATTAAACCGAACGTAAAATGTAAGAAGCACCCCTCAGCGGGTTGGTACTGGCTCTTCCGGGCGATTATCAACCCGCTTTTTTTCGTTCAGCATCAGCACCAGAATCGCACACATCATCAGTACCGCACCCAGCCAGAGTCGGCCTGGGGGAACAGAGTTCATCACCAGATAACCCATCAAAACATTTAAGGGCAATTTGGCCAGATCAAAGGGTTGAATATAGGCGGCTTCAGCACTCTGATACGCCTTGGCCAGCGCCAGCTGCGCTATACCTGTCAGTACACCGGCCAGTATCAACAGCGGCCACATCGCAGCATCCGGTAAGGCCAGAACCGGCAGCGCCACAAAGAAGTTAAACGGCAGTGTCAGCACTAATAGATAGAAGACCAGCGCCATAGGTGTTTCCGTACGGCTCTGGGCTTTGGTCATCAGGGAGTAGATAGCCCAGAAGATAGCCGCTGTGACGGGCAACAAAGCCGACAGCTGAAAACTCTCACTCCAGGGCTCAAGAATAATCATGGCACCGGCAAGCCCTGTAAAAGTTGCCAGCCAACGCAAAGGCCCAACAGTCTCTTTCAGAAATACCGCCGCACCCATCACCACAAACAAAGGTGATGTCATCAGCATCGCAATGGCCTGCCAGATAGGCACAGGATACGCCATTGACCAGAGCCAGAACTGAATACCAACAACAGCCATGGACACCCGCACAATATGCAAACCAAGATACTGTGTACGCAGATTTTCCCGCCCGGCCTGTTTCAACAACCAGGGCAGCAACACCAGCAAAGCCACACCGTATTGGTACACAGCTACGTTGGCGGAGGCGAAGCCCATCTTGAAACCGACCCACTGGGTAGCGCTGTTGACGATGGCAAAGGCCAGACCACTCACCAGCATCCAGAAAGCACCACTCAGCGGGAAGTGGTTATGATAAGAACTGGAAGAATTCCGAGAGGTCATGTTTTTTTGCCGTCAATGACTATAGATGCCCAAAAGATTCGATACAGGCCTGTCACTGAGTCAGAGTTACAGGTTGCTCAAAAATCAGGCTAATACGAGAATGGAACTCACGATGCCAGCCGTAGCACGAATCAGCATAGCCACAGTCTATGCCTCCCCCCAGCCCTGTACCTACAGAGAGTGGGAGCCATCCTTCTTTAGTAATAGAAAAAATATTCTTGTAAATCTTCTTTTCGCTGGTTTTGTAACATGTGAAAGTAGCGTCTTGCAGGTTTTCCAAAGAACTCTCATCACCAGCAAAACATAACATACGCTCGTGTGCATTTGCTGTGGCAGAAAGAGAAAGAGAAAAAACAAGCCCCAGCGCAGATATAAGAGCAGGTGCAATGTCAGTGAAGATGTTCTGGAAAAATGACACGGGGTTGAAGTTGATCATAATGGCCTTATCTCATGAATGTAGAAGTCGTGACTTAGCCTGATATTTATATTAATTTTTGTCGTATATCTTGTGAGGTAAAAGTCAGAAACTTTATTCTCTTAACAGCATTCTCTTAACAGCACTCTCTTAACAGATCAGTTTAACGCCCTCAGACGTTTACATGAGTGTCTGTCTGCAACACATCTTCTTTTTGTGTGCTGTGTCCATCTGGCCAGGTACCCAAGCCCTTCTGAAGCCGGGGAAAGGCTGTCGGTTTCGGCTAAAACCAGACAGCCCTTACTCAATGAATACGTTTAAAGAGCACGTATTCTACATTCTACTTTTTACTTTGTACCGAAAATCTTGTCACCAGCATCACCGAGACCCGGAAGGATGTAGCCCTGATCATTCAGGCACTTATCCACAGAGGCGGTGAAGATTTCCACATCCGGGTGAGCATCCTGAACCTTCTTGATACCTTCCGGTGCAGCCACCAGAATCAGTACACGGATATTGGTGCAGCCCGCTTTTTTCAGCATATCGATGGATGCCACCATGGTGCCGCCAGTTGCCAGCATAGGGTCAACCACCAGCGCCATACGCTCATCGATCTGTGAGCACAGCTTTTCGAAATAAGGAACAGGCTCAAGAGTCTCTTCATCACGATAAAGACCAATCACACTGATACGGGCACTGGGGATCAGATCCACAACACCATCCAGCATACCGAGGCCAGCACGGAGAATAGGAACAACAGTAATTTTCTTACCTTTCAGGCGTCGAACGGTAATATCTTCATTATTCCAGCCAGGAATGGCGGCTTCTTCAAGCTCCAGGTCTTTGGTCGCTTCGTAGGTCAGCAGGGTACCAACCTCACTGGCCAGGGTACGGAAACCTTTTGTGCTGATATCTTTCTGACGCATCAAACCCAGCTTGTGCTGGATCAGGGGATGAGTAATTTCGCGAACGGTCATGGGGGAAGCCTCCAGGGTATAACCTGGGCGGGTATTCTATGTCCTGGTGACAGCTACTCCAAGTAAAGAGAGCCTGTTTGCGTATTCTCCACCGCCGAATAACGGCCAAACCTCATCCAGAGCACTGTGATCAACATTGATTCCAATGCCTTGGCAAGGTATGTTCTCGCCCTTACTTTTTTATCCTGTGTTCATTCTAACTATTTATATTATGTTCACAGTGTCTGACAGAATTCTTGAGGAGAGGCTCTCCACCATGTCCATCGACCTGGACCATATCCAGCAGGTTTTTTCCGAGGCTGACTGCCTTTACACCAGTGAGCAAGTTGAAACGGCTATCGCCTCTATGGCGCAAGACATCACCGACAAGCTGGCGAATAAGAACCCTCTGGTTTTTGCGGTAATGAATGGCGGCCTGGTTTTCTGCGGAAAGCTGCTGACTCAGCTGGCATTCCCGCTGGAATCCTCTTACATGCACGCTACCCGCTATCGCAATACCACCAGCGGCGGCGAGCTGGACTGGAAAGTACCACCCCTGCAGGAGCTCACAGGCCGCAGCGTTCTGATTGTTGATGATATTCTCGATGAAGGTCACACACTGGCCGCCATCGCTGACCACTGCGAACAGGCGGGTGCTGCTGAAGTCCTCACCTGTGTACTGGTCGACAAGCAGCACGACCGTAAAGCCCGCCCGGGGCAGAAGAGCGACTTTACCGGTCTGGAATGTGAAGACCGTTATGTGTTCGGTTACGGTATGGATTATCAGGGTTACTGGCGTAATGCGCCGGGCATCTATGCCCTGAAGGGTCAGTAAGACTCTATTGCTGTGTTCGTCAGGCACTGTTCCCGGTGCCTGACAATAACGACTCTTAACTTAAGCCTCTTACTTTATTTCAATGTTTTGATGGCTGCCTTATCGGCTTTATGCTGCGCCTGCAGTTGTTTCATCTCTTCGGTATTCTCTTTCAGTTTGCTCCGTGCTTCTTCCAGAGCCTTCTCCAGCTTACTCAAATCTCCTCCAGACGTACCAGAAGCTTTGCCATTCTTGTAAGCCTTCACACCCTCAGTTAACTCTCTCTTTAACTCTGTACGATCTTTCTTCAAAGAACTGGCTTTATTTTCCGACAATCCCCGTTGACGGGTCACCGCCTTATGAATGTCGGCTTCTTCCTTCTTCGCTGCCTTGATGCCCGCGTTAGCTGCAGCTTGCTCCGGACTGGACTGTGCTTTCCCCAGCTTACTTTCATACTTTTCTACAGAAGCCTGTGCTTTTTTCAGCTCTTTATTCAAACGGGCAACCGCCTCATCTGCTGATTTGGCCATCTTCTTCAGCTCTGTATTCATGCTTTTCAACAGTTTCTTTTGGGACTGCAAACTGGCTTTATCTGCCTGCCTCTGTTCCTGAATAGCCGATTCCCCCGAAGCTTTCGCTTTTTTGAGGGCCGCTTCTGCCTGACGCACTTCCTGTTTCAAGTCTTTACGGGTGCCCTGCAAAACTGTGCGCTTTTCGGAGTAAGAGGTTTTCTCGTCCGCACTGATACCTTCACGCAGCTCTTTGTTTTTTGCTTTCAGGTCTGATTTGTTGGATTTCTTTTCGGCCTTCAAATCTTTGACCAACCCTTTGAGGTCATTGCCACCGCCACGAATTTCACTCCGGTGTTGTGAGGCCAGGTCAAACGCCTTGGTGACACTTCTGGCTTTCTCCACACCTTCCCCACCGATAAAGATGGTTTCTCCACCCGGAAAGGTCAATTCACGCTGATAGCTGTCTTCATAAAAGCTGTCGTCGTTATCCAGCAGTTTATTAAGCTGCTCCATATTATCTTTTGCACCACGGGCGGACTGCAGGTTTTCCCGTGAGTCAGACACTTTGGTGCTTTCCGACTGTGTCTTCTCAGCAACCTGCTGCAATGCCTGTTTGACCGACGCAGAAGGGTTCGGCGGAACCTTCTGGGCACTCCGGTCAGTAATAGGCTTTAAAAGAGATTTTAACTTCGCCAGACTGGCGCCCTTGGGCCGCGATGGAATCCGGGTTTTAGCCGCTTCAAAAGCAGCGCAGCCTCGGCTTTTGATGCCCTTTCCAATACTGGCAAGACCAGATTTGGTGGCTCCCTTCGGATCAGCCTTCATTGCACTCCAGGCTTCTCCGGCAGACTCTTTGAGCTGGGCCTTCTTCTCTTTAGCCGCGTCCAGCTTCTCCTGACCGTAGGTTTTTACAGAAGAACCGGCATTGCGCGTCGATTCCATCGGGTGCAATACAGCCTGCCTGGTTCCTGAGGCAGCTTTCTTACCAAAGTTTTTTGCTGAGGTCAGCTTGTGCCCTGCGGACTCTCTGGCCTGACTGGCCAGGTTTTTGGCCTTCTTCCAGGCGCCGGAAAAACCTCGCCTCAACAGGCCTGGCTCTTTGCTGTCCAGCTTCTCGGTCTGACGCTCTTCAAGGCGGGTTTCAGGCAGCTCAGACGACAACTCGGAAGACAATTCATCAGCTGCCCCTGGCTGCTGGGCCTGCACCAGAGGTTCTGCATCAACAACAGAGACTTCCCGGTGGCCCAATTTTCCTGTTGCGAGCTCTTCTGAGGCCTGCTCTGAACCACGTAACTGGGGAGCATTAATACTCCCCGTACGATTAAGACCAGATGAATCCATAAAACGGCTGCCTTCCCTGCAGATTTCTTCTCAACGGTTATCGGCCTGATGGCTTATATTTCCATCCCTTACGGAATCCACAACCCTATGCTTGAGCAGCCGGGCTGGATACAATGCCTGTCACAAAGCGCGAGTCATAGAGCGCACCTGGTTATATAAAGAGAATGAAAGCCCAAAGAGCTGTCACATCATGAAAAAAGACAAGAAAAAGATTATCGGTGAAGAGTTATCCGATGAGCGCCTGAAAGGCATGCTGAACACCCCTGCAGAACAGGGCGTTGATGCTGATTATGCTGTCCTTATGCGTGCCTACCGCGCTCTGCGCTGTGATGACTTTCTGCGCTTTATGGAATTCTTCAAGGCAGCCGGTAAAAACGCTGACACCAAAGGCCCTGACGGCCTGACTCTCAAAGAAGAAATCACCCGGCACCCACAAAGCCAGGGCTACCTGGAAGCCTGGGGTTAATACTGAAAAGCAAAAGCTTACCCCCATAAAAAACAGGCTTTGCATCTCATACCTGAGTACAAAGCCTGGCTTAAAAAACACTCACGAATTTCAAATCCTGCAACTTAAAGGCAGAGTGTCATTTTTGAGGTGTAAACTTCAAAACAACCTCCTTCTCAACCACATTCCCCCCTGCAACGTGAACTAAAGCAAAATCATTCTTCGCTGATGCAACCAGCCAATCAAAAAGTTCCTGCTCATCAGTTCCACCTTCGCTATCGCTAACGTGAGCGGTCAACTTCTTACGACTACCGCCCCACCATTTACTGCCAGTGGAGCCAACAGAAACCACCATACCCTCAATCAGCTGCTGAAAAGCCTCCCGGTTGGGTATAGGGTAGAAAGCCGGCTCTATCTGCTTCCGTTTATCGACAGGTGCTAAAAACTGTGGAAGCGTCTTTCTTGGCTTATTCTCTGGGTCATTTATTGAGACAGCTAACTCTCCAGGCAGTTTCATACCCACCAAAAACTTCTGTCCCTTTCGCTTGAGAGCTTCACTCAATGGCTGTACTGAAGCCTCTAAAACAGGGGCTCTCACGTTCCTATCGGAAAACTGTTTCATATCCAGTACCAGTTCTGCCAGTCGATGACTCAAATCAATAGTCGTTTCTGAGCCGACAGGAACTGCTGCCATAGTGACCTTCATCTGTTTCAGAACACCTGTTTTCCTATCCTCCGTAGGCTTGGTGATAAGAAAAGCCCTGTACGACTCATCATCAACTGCGAAAGCATCGAGCTCAGTGACGAATTCAGGCAAAACCCCATCACTGGGGACAGGCACGATATTGTAATGTTCAAGCGGCTTGTTTCCCGTTTTTTCACGAATGGAAACATTAAAGTCAGGTTTCCAGGTAAACAGCGGATCAAGGCACCAGCGGAATGCAAACAACGGCATTCTCAACATACGATACAGCCAGGGGCGATACCCAGCCGACACCGTCTCTACATCAATATAATTCGCTTTTTTCTTGGGGGCTGGTGAACTCGCCAGAGCTGTCTGGCTCCCAGGTGAAGCAACAGACAGAGGCTGGTCATCCTTCTGTGCCTGTATACGATGAGAGGCATGACGGGCAGGTGCATCATCGGTTACAGTCTTGGGAGCGTCATCATCCTGCTTCTTGCGAGAATGGGTGCGTTTGCACTGTGCATCTTGCTTTGCTGCAGGGCGCTTGCTCTTTACAGCGGTCGTGGCTTGATCTTCATCTTCCTCATCCCTGGACACTTCATCTGCTTCTGGTGCAGTACTGGCTTTTACAGCACCGGCTTTTGCAGCACAAACCTTTGGAGCACTGGTTTTCGCAGTACTGACCTTTGCAGGCTTTTGTTCACGTTTCTTGGAAGGGGTATGCTTTTTAGGAGGAGCCTTACGAGGAGCTAGAGCAACCGACGATACGTAGTTTGCTTCAGATTCAACTTCAGATTCAACTTCAGATTCAACTTCAGATTCAACTGCAGCTTCAACTTCAGCTTCAGCTTCAGCTTCCGATACGTGTGAAGCATTATCAGAGTAAGTATCTTCGTCATCACCATCTGATTCTGCATCTGACTCGGGTTCAGAATCAGGTTCTGTGAGAACAGCGGAAGTCGGTTGCGCCTTGCGCGCTAAAACTTTGCGTTTGGATACTGTCGATGCTGCTTGTACCGCCTTGCCTTTAGGAGCTGAAGGTTCGGGACTTATAGCGTCATTGCCCGAGGTTGTCTCACTGAGTGCCTGAGCCCCGCCCAAAGCAGTATCGGCCTTCTTACCACCAGCAGATACCACTTCCGCAAATAACAGACATAAAAAGCACGCCAGGACAGGTGCTATCACTCTCTTCATTTCTTTCACCCCACATGATGTGGTGCACACCCTCTCTGACTATTTTCAGAAGGCATGCGGATAACGGAGTAAAAGTTATAGTCAAAAAAAAACGATCATGAAAACATGATCGTCTTTTTTGATTTACGACGGAAGCTTAAAACATAAGACTGTCGTCGCTTTATTAAGAACCAAACAGCCGTCTTTAGCTACCAACCAGCTCTTGATTAAAGGCGCCTTCATCAAAAGCACAGTCCAGATGCTTAACAATTTCCCGCAGGTCATTTTCAGCATTACCCAGACAGCTGGTACCACCAGGCGACGGTGTCATATTAAAAATAATACCGTTACCAGGATTGATACGCGCTTCACCGAGCATCAGGGTTTTATTGTCTTTGTCGATCAGCTGTGGACGAATACCACCAAATCCTTTGGCAAAAGACACATCACTGAGCTTCAAACCCGGAACAATCTTGCGCGCATCTTTCAGAAACAGACGACGACGCACCCATGGAATCTCAAACAGGAAGTTCTTGAAAATGTAGTTACGGATATCAGCAACTTTAAACAGGTCCCAGAACACCTTGAACACGGCACCATCGAGCTTCAATACTTTGAAGAACTCAGGAATGGTGCTGCTGTTGTAACGCTCCAGCATCGGCAGCAGCAGGGCTGTTGGTCCGAAACGGGTCTTACCAGGAACACGTACATCCGGGTCACCGTGAATAGCGGCAAACGGAAGCGCATCGTTCTGTACGGTGTAAACCTTTCCGTTCAGAACCTGTGGTGTGAAGTAGAAGCTACCAGCCACTGGCAGGCAAGAGAAGTTCAGGCCGTAACCCATCTGCTGAGCCAGCAACAGGCTGTGACCACCCGCGCAGACCACAACAAAACGGGCGGAGTATTCACCCTTGTCGGTCAGTACACGGTAACCATCATCGTTCTTTTCGATGGAGTGCACGCCATTTTCCAGCAGAAGGTCCAGCTCTTTACCGGTCGCCTTAGCCTGCTCTACAAAAGACTCTGAAAGCGCTTTGTAGTCAACGGCCGTGTAATCATCAGTGATTGCCAGACCGACAATCTCCTCCTGGCGAGGGCCCTTGTCGGTATTCACGACCTGGGGCTCAACCTCGGCAACCTGCTCTTTGTTCAGAAGAGTCATACCGGGGTAATGTTCTTTAAATACCTCGAAACGCTCTTTCAGGAATGTGCACTCTTCAGCGCCTACACCGAGAACCATTTTCGGGTATTTGAAAATAATCTGATCGCGCTCATCACCGGGCAGGGCATTGGCATAGTTAACCAGCATTCCTGCTGTGCGCTTAACTTTCAGTGCCTTCTCAAGTGTGTAGTTGGTTTCGATATCGCCGCAATGGATAGTCTGACTGTTGTTACTGCTTTTGGAATTCACAGTCGCAAAGTCATTATATTTTTCAATCAGACCTATCTGCTTCAGATCCGTGTATCGGGCCAGCTCATAAAGCAGTGCTGTACCGGATACACCCCCACCCACAATTAGTACGTCATAGGTCTTCGCTGTCATTATTTACGCTCTCTGCTTAGCTGACCTCAACGGCCCTTTCTGTAGCATAGGCATACTTCTTTGAACAGGGACTATTCACCCGCTCAACTTGCCATCCCTGCTTTTATTCTGGCCATCCTGAAACTTATGCGGCGCATTATATAGGAAGACGAGGGACTTTCACCTATCCGGATAGGTAAAAACCACGCAGTTCGGTGCTTTTTGGGACAAAGATAAAATTGAAACGACAGACACACGAAATCCCCCATATGACAAGGTCATGGGAGAAAGATAAAAATGGAAATTCTTGCCAGGAATATAATGTGATAAGAATGAAATGGCTGGGGTGGCAGGATTCGAACCTGCGCATGACGGGATCAAAACCCGTTGCCTTACCGCTTGGCGACACCCCAACTTCAAAAACGATGGTAGCTAGGGGCAGATTCGAACTGCCGACCCCAGCATTATGAGTGCTGTGCTCTAACCAACTGAGCTACCTAGCCACGTTTTTTCTTTTCATGTTTTCGGAAGAAAGATGGCTGGGGTGGCAGGATTCGAACCTGCGCATGACGGGATCAAAACCCGTTGCCTTACCGCTTGGCGACACCCCAATCAAGAACATCTTTGGTAGCTAGGGGCAGATTCGAACTGCCGACCCCATCATTATGAGTGATGTGCTCTAACCAACTGAGCTACCTAGCCCCGAAAACGTGATGCGCATTTTCATGATTAACCCCTCACCTGTCAACACCTTACACGCCAAAACAGGTTTCGGAATTCCACATAAATGAGCTTATTGGCAAGGAAGAGGGTAAAACCCACGTATTTACCGTTACTAACCTTCACAAAAGTCTTCATTAAAACCCTTTGTAAAAAATTGACGATGCTTGATTCCGGTCTAGTCTTGCCAAACAAAAATTTGAATAAAGCTGCAGATCAAAAACGAAAAGACAACCAGAAAACACCTCACACCACACAAGTCCTCCAATGACGGCGGGCACTGCCTTCTGTCACCCCCCCCTGAGTATCAGGGTACAAGAACATTGATGAGGAACTGACTCATGTTACAGAAAGCCATACCCTCCAAAGCCGTGGCCGCAGGACTTACCCTTCTGGCAATGTCGTCACTCTGCAGTCAGACTCTGGCTCAGAACGTCACAAAACCGGTAACAGCACTTAATGCTACTCTGCTGGAGCCCCACCCTGACAAAGCCTCAGGTTTCATTAGCTCACCCCAGCAGCCGCTCTTTAGTGATTCACTGGTGGATTACCGCACCATGTCACTCTTTAAACTGAAAGAGCATCGCCACTACCACCCATCCCCGTCTCAAAAAGCAGATGACGACACCATCCATGTTGAGCATACCCACCAGCACAACCACTGGGGCACTAGCGGCTACGGTGGTTACTGGGGGCACTCGCGGGGTGGAAGTCATAGCGACGACTCCTTCACAGGTCGCGTCAGTGAAGGCCTGACCGATGTTGCGGTACTGGGTACTGTATTCGCCATTTCTGCCGCCGCTTTCTATAGCATTTATAAAGCTGCCACACTGCTCTGGCCTTATGTTGGCGCCGCGTCCCTCACGGCCATAGAACTACCTGCCACATCCCCGTGGAAAATCACCGGCTACAAAATGATCAGTGGCTCAGCCATCAGGGAACGGGAATTCCAGGGCAATGAAGATGCTCTGGAGTCGGTCAGGGAATACAAAATGTTTGATCGTCAGGAGAACCCTGAAGGTCGCTTCCTGCTGCTCGACCAGGAGAACTGGTGGGGCCTTGTTGACTACCCAACGGAAGTCAATGTCACCTTTACCCGTATGGATACCAGCGATAACGACAAGGAAAGCATTACTGTCGCCTTCAAGCGCGGCGTCACCAATGGCATGGGCATGGGCACAGTGAACAGCCGTATAATCAAGCGAAATGGCAATGCAGGCACATACCACCTGAAAGCCAGACCCGCCTATGCAGGATGGCTTGAGTTTTCTAAATGGTACAACCAGCCCGCCCGAATTCTGGTGGACTTCCTGCCCGTTGAAGATTACAGCTCCTGGGATATGATGGATTCCCTTTAAGGCATACAATGTTGGGCCTAACCTTTTGCAGCACATGTGGTGCTGCATACTGCTCCATACAAAGAACAGAAAAGGTACCCAATGAACAACAACATCGTGATTGTCAGTGGCGCCCGCACTCCTATGGGAGGTCTTCAGGGCGCACTATCCCCTCTTAGCGCTCCAGAGCTAGGTGCTATTGCGCTACGCGCGACAATTGAACGTGCCGGCATTGCACCGGAAGATATTGATGAAATAATGATGGGCTGCGTCCTGCCTGCTGGCTTGAAACAAGGCCCCGCTCGTCAGGCCGCCCGCCTCGCAGGCATCCCTGACGCTGCCGGCAGCACCACCATCAATAAGCTGTGCGGTTCCGGCATGAAAGCGACGATGCTGGCCCATGACCTGATACGCGCAGGCAGCGCCAACATTATGCTGGCCGGCGGCATGGAAAGCATGAGCAATGCACCCTATCTGCTCGACAAGGCTCGCGACGGCTACAGAATGGGGCACGGTAAGCTTTATGACCATATGTTTTATGATGGACTGGAAGATGCCGAAACAGGCCGCATCATGGGGTCTTTCGCTCAGGACACTGCAGACGCTTACGGTTTCACCCGGGAACAGATGGACGCCTTTGCCATTGAATCCCTCTCCCGCGCAAACACAGCCATTAAAAAAGGCTACCTCAAAGATGAAATAGAGCCTGTCACTATCAACACCAGAAAAGGCTCTACGGCTGTTGCGGATGACGAACAGCCCGGCAATGCCCGTATCGAGAAGATTCCCGGCCTGCGACCTGCCTTTAGTACAAACGGCACTATAACCGCAGCCAATGCCAGCTCCATCTCTGACGGCGCCTCGGCTTTGCTGATGATGACTGAAGCTGAAGCCGTGAAGCGCAAACTGGCGCCCCTGGCACGCATCATGGGTCACAGCACCCACTCTCAACACGCATCAGAGTTCACAACCGCACCGGTTGGAGCCATCACGAAATTGTTTGAAAAAACTGGATGGGACAAAGACAACGTTGACCTCTTTGAGATCAACGAAGCTTTCGCCATGGTGACCATGGCAGCCATGAAAGAACACAGACTGGATCATAGCAAGGTCAATATTCATGGCGGAGCCTGCGCTCAAGGGCACCCTGTGGGCTCTACAGGCTCACGGATCATCCTGACCCTGATTCACGCACTCAAGCGCACAGGCGGCAAGAGAGGCATTGCCAGCCTCTGTATTGGTGGCGGGGAAGCGACTGCGATGGCTGTAGAGCTCATTTAACGTCCAAACCGTCCCTCTTTAAACAGCACTCTAAATAACAGCACTCTAAATAACAGCACTTTAAATAACAGCACTTTAAATAAAAGCACTCTGCCGCTGATCTTCACCATCAACATCAGAGTGCTCTTCCTCAGGCATACCCACCTTCTGAATACGAATATCAGACCAGCCCCACAGGAACAGCCCCGGAAAAGCAGTTTCCAGCTGGAAACGCTCGGGCATCAACTGAGCCAATGAAGCATTCACCGTAATCACTGTGGCACCGTCCGGCAGACCTGCACAAAGCATTGCCACCCGTCGAATACAGGACGGGCTCATGGCAGTGCAATCCACATACACCTTCTGCCAGCGCACCATATCCAGAGTGAACATATCACCACAGAAAAGAGAGACCTGCTTCGAAAGAGGCTCACCAGGCTTTTCGTTCTGATCAAAACAACGGTTAGCCAGCCGCTGCCCGACTTCAACAAACCGGGGCACCTGCTCAATACCCACCACCTTGCAGCCATAACGGTCAGCCAACCATACGCAGTTGCGCCCGGTCCCACTGCCCAGCTCCAGCAACTTGTCACTGCTTGAGAGTTCAAGACGACTTGCCACAGCCTGTAAAGTGACCAGCGGTGTTTCCCCATACCCCTGCTGCGCACCATCCTGACCAATCTGTTTTAAAAAGTGCCGACTAATAGCCCAGGGGCTGCACAGCAGGTAGATCAGGCGACGACGCACTTCGAACATAAGGAAACGTCGAGAGAAGCTGTATCGCAACCCCAGCAAGGAGAGCAGGCATTGCATCACAACCATGCGAAACCAGCCATAAAAGCGGTTTTCCCCGGCATTTTTCCAGTTCATCTATGTTTCCCTGCTTGTAAGACGACCATAGCATCTACCATAATAATTTTTCGGGACCCTGATTGCTGGCGAACTCTCCGCCCCGGAAAACGATCATGGTTCAATAAAAATAATAACGACCGAAATTAATGATAGGTGATGTATGACCACACCCTTGCCTCACCCTGACACGCTTGAGTCCAAAAAGCGCAATCAGACAAATGAAACAGTTCAACCAGAAACACACACACGCCTGAACGAACAAGACCAACAACTGGTCAATGAGTTTATTGGCAGCGGCGTGAATCGAAAGGAACGCAAACCCTTTCGTCCCTGGGTAATGATGATGTGGCTTACCCTTTGCATTGTGGTTCTGGGTGTAGCGGCGCGCATGATCGGATTACTGCTCAATCCTTACTGAAGAGCACCACTGACCCTCGCGCCGACAACCCTTGCCTGCCTATGCAGTGCCTATGAATAATCGGGAAAAATAAATATTATGCAGTCACCTCACACCCTGCACCGGATTGTTATTGTTGGAGGAGGCGCTGGCGGTCTGGGACTGGCTACCCGCCTGGGACGCGCCCTTGGGCGCAAACGCAAGGCTGAGATCATTCTGATCGACAGCCGCATGACCCATATTTGGAAACCACTGTTCCACGAAGTCGCCGCAGGCTCTCTTAACTCCTACAGCGACGAATTAAATTATCTGGCCCAGGCCAAATGGAATCATTTTCAATTCCAGCCCGGAACCCTCTGCGGAATCAACAGAGAGCGTCAGGAGATCACTTTAAAAGCCACCCAGGATGATACCGGTAAGCCTCTGCTGCCCGAGCGCACCCTGAGTTATGACTCCCTGGTGATTGCCGTCGGCAGCCAGACAAACGATTTCGGCACACCGGGCGCACAGGAACACTGCCTGTTTCTTGATAGCCGCGAACAGGCAGAACGGGTGCATCAACACCTGATCAGTCAGTCACTCCAGGATATGGCCAACACCGGGCAATCCCAAAAGACCCGCATAACCGTCATTGGCGCAGGTGCCACAGGCGTAGAACTGTCAGCCGAACTTCATAATGCTTCAAAGCTGCTGGCCCGTTACGGTCTGGAAAAAAAACCTGAAGCTATGGAAATCACTCTGGTGGAAGGTGGCCCCAGGGTATTACCGGTCCTGCCTGAAAGAATCAGTGACGGCGTACAGCGACAGCTGGATAAAATCGGTATAAAAACCCTGACCAACACCCTGGTCAGCAAGATAACCGCAGAAGGTATTGAAACCCGTGATGGCACAACACTGAAAAGTGATATGACCATCTGGGCCGCAGGCATTAAAGGCCCGGCATTCCTTCAGAAGATGGACGGACTGGCCTGCAACAGAATCAACCAGCTGGAAGTAAAACCCAACCTGCAAACCACCGAAGACGAAAACATCTTCTCTCTCGGCGACTGTGCCAGCTGCACACTGACAGACAAGCAGGGCAACACCCTCACCGTACCGCCTCGCGCCCAAAGCGCCCACCAGCAAGCCGCCTTGCTGGCTAAAAACCTGGCACACCGCGTCGCGGGTAAGCCCGAGAAAATGAAAGACTTTATGTATCGGGACCACGGCTCCCTGATTTCACTCAGCAGCCATTCAGCGGTAGGTAACCTGATGGGGAACCTTACAGGCAAATCTGGCAGTGTCATGCTGGAAGGTCGATTGGCGCGCCTGTTTTACCTGTCACTCTACCGCCTGCACCAAATCACCCTTTACGGTGTATGGCGCACCGGTCTGTTAATGACCAAAGACCTGCTGGAGCGATCCACCACACCCCGCTTAAAACTGCATTAAACAGGTCGCACTGAATAATAGTGCTGCCCGGGAAACCGGGCAGCATTTCTTATACGTCTTTTACACGCACAAAAAAGGCCGCATCATTGATGCGGCCTTTTGATATGTGGTGGGTCGTGTAGGATTCGAACCTACGACCAATTGGTTAAAAGCCAACTGCTCTACCAACTGAGCTAACGACCCAAAATAACAAGCCACGCAAGCTTATTATTTTAAATGGCTCCCTGAGCAAGACTCGAACTTGCGACCCAATGATTAACAGTCATTTGCTCTACCAACTGAGCTATCAGGGAATTGACCTGGTAAAGATCGCTTTTTACAAGCGTTCTTTAAAATAATGGTGGGTCGTGTAGGATTCGAACCTACGACCAATTGGTTAAAAGCCAACTGCTCTACCAACTGAGCTAACGACCCACAACATAAAGCCTTGCAGACTTTATATTTAACGCCTTTAAAAATAAACCCCTTTAAAAGCGTTTTTAAAAAGTGGCTCCCTGAGCAGGACTCGAACCTGCGACCCAATGATTAACAGTCATTTGCTCTACCAACTGAGCTATCAGGGAACTATTCATAACCTCTAAGTCATAACCACTAAGGCATATCCACTAAGCTTTAGTCGTTATGGTGTGAATCTCGCACCGCGCTGAACGCCGTGAACTTCGTGACTCAACGGCGGCGAATATTAATGACTCAGAAATTTTCGTCAACCCCTTTTTTCAAGAAAGTCATATATTTGCACCGCTTTATGCCGATTACCTCTGTCGTCTCCGGGTGTATTGCCAGAGGGGTACTGTCGAATAACCAGATAAACGCTGAGAAAGGCAGAATGGATAAAAACACCTCCGGCAAGAGCAGCACTCAGGGAAAGGTAAGCCCTCTTTTCCATGACCAGTCGCGTGAGACAATCCAGACACAAAAGTCCCCACAAATTATTCCAGGCAGCATTTTCGATCAGTGCCGCCGCCTCCTGCTGACTCATTTGGATAAAGGCCTTGATCAGACCCTCGACCTGATGGATGACACATTGTTTGCCCAGGCAGAAAAGGCCGGAAATAACGTTGAGCAAACCCTCTATTTCGACACCATGCGAGAGATTCGCCGTAATCGCTCCACTATTACCCGTGGACTCCACAGCCATATCTCCGCCGCCTTTGTGCAGTTTCTGCAAACTCCGGCTTCCACTGCTGAGCGAGAAATAGATACCGATGAAGACCGGATGACACTGGTCAACACCGAAGCCTATGAAGATGATGTCCAGATTACCAACCTGACCACACGGGCTGAAGCCGAGAACCATGAGCAGCTGTTCTCACTGCAGCAGCGCTTTCTATCTCTTTACCCGGACCTCACCGTCGACAACGATCACAACCCCTTAGCCCCCCGGGCTATCAGCCAGAGCTTTGCCCGAGCTATAGAGCCTGCCTCACTTCACGCCCGTATCAAGCCTGATATCTACCGGCTGTTCGAGGAAACAACCATTGAGCCTCTGGGCACCGTTTATAAAGCAGTGAATGCTTTGCTGATTGAAAACAATATACTGCCAGAGCTGCGTTACGTCCCCCGCGCAAAAATGCCTGAGAGCGAAACAACCAAATCGACAGAGAAACCGAATCCTGTCAGGGAAAACACTCTTAAGGCAACCGCCCCTCAGGTTACGACCGTCAACCAAAGCGGGCCTGCACAGGCATCACAACCTGCAGCCTTCGTTATGCCAGAACCTGTCGACCTGGCCAGCCTGAAGCAGATCAAGATAAGGCAGTTCCGACAACAGCAAAGCACCCACGAAACCCGGCAAACATCAGCCTGGTCACGGGAAGACCTGCTCTCAGCCCTGACCCGCCTGCAAAAGAAAGCACTAAAAAACGATTACACCCCCTTCACCAATCACGAAGGCACGAGTGCATTCCGTTGTGACCTTATGGATGAACTCAAAGGCGGTAATAAGGAAGAACAGGAAAGTCCAAATCACTTCAGCGAAGGGGATGAAGGCAGCATCTCCCTCACCGGGCAGCTGTTCGAACACATTCAAAAAGACCCGGAGCTTCCCGAAGACTATCGCCCCCTGCTTTCTCAAATGGCACTGCCCTGGGTACAGTTAACTCTGACAGATGATTCCCTGCTGGAAGACCGGCAGCATCCGGCTCGCATCCTGCTAAATACCATGATCAGAGCTGCCGGACACTATCGGGGGTGCCAGAATATCTCTGCCAACCTGCTCAGCGAATGCCGCAAGCTGATTAACCAGCTAAACCAGGAAGAAGCCCTGAGCCGTGAACAGGTCAAAGAGCAACTGGACGCACTGGAAAACTATATTGTATGGCTGCAAAAACGGGCCGGCACTATTGAACAGCGCGCCGTGGCCTCGGTAAAAGGTCAGGAAACCCTTATGAGTGCCCGCCTCTGGGCAGTACAGTCATTAAATGAACGTACCGAAGGCCACACACTCTCCCCATTCGTGGACTTATTCCTCAGCGCCATCTGGGTAGACACACTCACGATCACAGCCATCCGGGCCCAGAATGAGAATGAGAAAACACAGGTTCTGGAGCTAACAGACAAACTGATTAATATTCTGATAACACCTCAGGATCTGGTCTCTCCCCCTTGGAACAGCGTGCGGCAGCAGATCAAAAACACACTACAAAAGGCTGGCAGCCAGACTGACACTGTTGTTGAACAGTTGCTGAAAGGGCTATCCAAAGAAATTAACGGACAACAAGGGGACAAAGACTGGCTTAGCCGAATTGCGCAGGATCATCATCCCCAGGGTGAACTCCCCGAAAATGTCAGCACCCGGCATGCCCAGCCTATGGAGCAGCTGCAGGTAGGCCGCCAGTATCTGCGTACACTTTCTGAAAATCAGACCGTCCCCTGGAAACTGACCTGGCGCAGCCAGAACCACGGCCACTATCTGTTCGTCGACAGCGCCGGTCAGAAGGCTGCCCTCACCGATAATGAAACACTGCTTCAGTGGCTGACGGAAGGCACCCTGAGGGAGTCGCCCTCCAACCGGGATGACTTAGTAACCCGCACGCTACACAGCATTGAGCAGCAACTTAACCAGTCACAACCACCGAAGGCGTCAACAGATTGAACAGAACCCGCCCCACCCATGGCTCTTAGTGGGCTTTAAGCCCAAACCTGCTTTACTTTATTCATATATTTTAAAGACATGGATATCGGGTCATGGATCGTGGGGCAGGAAGCAACGGATACAATCGACCACCTGCCAATACAGGAAGAGGCCTGGGC
Source organism: Sansalvadorimonas sp. (assembly GCA_965221135.1). GTDB lineage: Bacteria > Pseudomonadota > Gammaproteobacteria > Pseudomonadales > Endozoicomonadaceae > Sansalvadorimonas. Next base: position 3,422 of record CBDCRZ010000075.1, on the reverse strand, counting down.
GCCAACGCGCCGACTTCTCCTCCTGACACGCCTGACTCGAACAACACGACGCCTCCACTAATACCAAGAGCCCCTTCGGGCTCACAACCCGAAACCCCAATTGGCCAGCGCTCTACCAGCCCTCAGCCTCCACAATTTAAACACCTTGGCTCACCTGATTCAGCAGTCACGCTGTTCGATATGCCACCACAGATACCAACAACGACCACACCGGAACAACTGTCCCGCCAGACATCTCTGGAACAGGGCATGGCCAGGCTGACCAAGGCAGGTGTCCGCACACCAAGACTGCGTCAGCACACTCCTCAGGACTGGATTCGTACCACTGACAAAGGTCGAGTGTTAGCCCGCAAGGTTTATACCGGGTTTTATAAAACAGATCAGGAGTTTCAGGTTCATTCCAGCATGTTGTCTCTGGACGAACCTATTGCCGACAGCTGTCGCAATGTACAAGTACAGGACTTAATACAAAGATTTGGAGGGGGCAAACAGGCCATACCAGAAAACTCCTGGCTGGGATCACAACTCACATCTCAAGTATCCACCCCGGAGCCAGATGAACAGCCGCCTCTTTCGCCACTGCAGCAAGACCTCAGCCACCAGACCCTTGCATCCAGAGAGCTGGGTAACAGTGTCCAACAAGCCCTCAAAACCGCTACCGGTAACCTGGAGCGCGGAGCTACCATTCAGTCGACGCTCAAACACTTACGTACCCGGGGTGACCAGCTAAATCAGAGGACTACCCAACAGGCCAGGCAAGTGCGCAAGCTGCGAAATCAAAGTCATACTGCTGCGACTCAGGGGGCAGTCAAATCATCACAAACCCAGCAACTCGACGACCTCTTCCAGAGAAAAGAAAGTCCTTTGAGCGAACAGCCCCAGTCCGTCGTAGTCCATGTCGAAGGGCGCCTGCAAGAACTGGAGCAAACTGTCGAGCAGATACATCAGGAAAATCAGAGCCTGGCCAGCCATAACACTTACCTTCTGAGTCAGGTCGAAGAGAGCCAGCAGATAGCCACAGCGTTGCTTGAAGAGATCAATGCCTCTCACGCCGAACAGCAAATATTGACTGATGACTGCAACACCTTGAAAGAACAGGACAAACAGCAACGAAATGAGATTCAACAGCTCGGCAGTGAATGCCAGCGCCTCACAGCCAAACTTCAAGAGCTGGGCCAGCTTAAAGAACAGGAAGAACAACTCGTTTCTGAAATCGAACAGACTCTGGATGAGGCCAAAGCCGAGAATCACGCATGCCAGCAACTTATAAATGACCAACTTCGCCAAAAGGCAGAACGGGAGCGAGAACATGCTGCGGTTTCCCAGCAACTATATCTTACCCAGCAGCAACTCACAGAGAGCACAGAACAGCTAAGCGTAACCCAGAGAAAATTATCCGCCACAGAAAACAGCCTTGATGAGGCCCAGCTAAAAATCAACAGATACCAGACAATAATTGAGGGTTTAAGTGAAGAGAACCAGCTGCTTGAGCATCAAGCCAATATCAACACTCAACTTCTGGAAGCTCGTCAACAGAGAGACCTGGAAGTAGCAGACACTCTTGGAAAACTTCATGACGAGAATCATCGGCTAAAGGCAGGCCTTCAAATTCGTGAGCAGACACTGGATAGCCACGAGGCCAACTCTCTCGCTCAGCAAGCCCGTATTGACGAACTAGAAATACAAATCCTTGAGCTCAAGGAAACAAAGATATTTCAAGAGGACGTTCAGGCTCAAATCTACAGTCAAAAAAAGGAACTGAACGATCTGAAGGTCAGGCACACACAAATAGCAGCAGCCATCCGTACGTCCTTGTCACATGAATCCCAATCGTCGTTGAGAGAAAATGCTCCCCTTGAAAAGATTGCAGGGCAACTGTTAACCGAATTTGTAGAGCAAAGTAATCAGCTGACACGGGAAAAAACACAACATGCGGAAACCCGCGCTGCACTGGAACAAAGCCAGAAAACACTGGACGTACAGTATCAAACCCTCACCCTGGAGCGTGAGAAACTCGCAGCTTCATTTGGAGAACTTGAGCAGATTCGCACCCAGTTAGACACTGATCAGAAACAAGCCGTATCTACCCAAACGACCTTGAGCCAGTCTGAAGAGCTGATACAAGACCAGCAAAAGGAAATCGAACAACTCAAAGCCGAACTCAAAAAGAGCGCCTCTGATCTACAAACCCTGTCACAGAAAAGCTCTCAACAAAACCAGGATCTAGCCAAACAGCTACTAGAAGAAAAAGCCGACAACACCAGCAACCTGGCGCGCATTACCGCCCTTCAAAAACGCCTGGATAGAGGCACACAAAAAAATACAACTGACGACAGCGCGATAACCGAACTGGAACAAGGACTTGAAAACCTGGCAAAAAAGCTACATGAAGCTCAGGCATCACAAACAAGCCAGGCGACAAAAATCAAGACCAAAACGCATGAAATCTTAAGACTGAGAAATGAACTGGACAGTATCCACCAGAAAAGCACGCAACAACAGACAGATATTCAACGCCTCAAAGAACAGATCACCGCGCAAGTCGCCCTGGATAGCAAAAACCAGGAGCTAATAGAGCAACTGACTGAATCCGAACTGGTTCGCACTCGCCTGAAAACAGAGCTGGACCAACAGGTACAAGAAACAAGAGCTGCGCAAAAGCTCATTCAGGAAGGGCAGAAAACAATACAAGGTTTGGAACTCAACGAAACGACCTTAAATGAAAAACTGCTGATCCAGCGAGAAACACTGAGCGAAGTACAAAGCAGGCTGGATGAACTTGAACAGAAAATCAGTAGCGAACACACCACCCAGCAGGAGCAACAGCACTCACTTGAACAACAAAAAGCCACCCTTCAGCAACAGTACAACAGCTCTCTGCAAAGCTGCCAGCTGGCTGAGTCCTCCCTGCGAGCACTCAGCATAGAAAGCAAAGAGCGCAACCTGATCATCCAAAATCAAGTTAAAGAGCTGGCCAAAAAAGAGGGTGAAATTGAGCAGCTATCTGCATCACTTCTTGAGATCACTCTGGATTGCCAGAAAAAAAGCACAGAAGTTCAGCAAGCCAAAGCGCAGATGCAACAGCTCTCATCAGATCATCGGACTCAACAAGAAGATCTGGAAAAAAAGCTACAGACCGCAGGAACCCAACTGCAGGGTCAGCAAGCCCTCAACTTTCAACAAGAAACAGAATTAAACGCAACAAAGGCCAAACTCCAAAACCTGGAACAGCAAACCACTACTCTCAGCACAAAACTTCAAACAGCCACACAGCAGCAGGCCAGTCTGGTCAACGAGCTAGAACAACAGCATGAGGAACAGAAGGCCGAACTTGAACAGGTAAGAGTACAGCTACAAGAGCAAACAGAGGTGGCCAGCCAGAACGACGCGCAGATTCAGGCAATGACTCAAACCGCCACAGC
>CBDCRZ010000074.1:2500-11705 GCA_965221135.1 Sansalvadorimonas sp. | reverse complement strand
ACGAGGGCCAGACGTTGCTGCGGTATAAGCTGGCTGGGCGACTGGTGGAATTCTGTGCATATGCGTATCCTTTACGTGTTTTCTGGTGATAGTAAAGGCGTGTTTTTACACGCCTGTTCAATAGACCTCCGGCCATTTCTTTAGGTTTCACGTCTTACTAACCAGCCTGTCGGTATTGATTGCCACCGATGGAGTCATAGGTATGCAACAGTGGCCGCTTTTAGCACGCCCTGCCTGAAACCATGTATGGGCGTCAGTGAACATCAGGAACACAATGCCCTTAATGGGATGAGGCGCAGGGTCAGCCCTACGCCATGATGGCAGTTGACGAGCGTCGCCTATTATCGGTCAGGCTCTTGGAAAACAGCCTTTACCGGATGCGGTCAGAGAGGATAGATGCTGCCAAACTGTTATGACCCTTAGCTTTCAGTGCGTCAATAATGTTCTCATATGTGAAATCGCCCTTATTCAGGCGAACGTTGAGGGTCTCACGCAGTAAATCTTCAGGGCTTTTAGCATCCTTAACCTCCTGAAGTGCATGATAATCAACACCAAGGTCCTGACACAGGGCGTGCCATTTAGGTGCCATCTCATACAAAACTTTCTCCAGTGCCGGCAGGTCATCTTCGTTCAGCTCTTTTGTGAGATCATGCTGATGTACGGTTTCGATCTGCGATGCCAGGCGGGCGTTACTCAGGTCCCTGACTGCACAGGCAACCAGGGCCCAGGTGTGCTGTTCGTTATCATCCTCCATCCATAGCCTCAGCCCTTCCGACAGATTGGCCACTGGACTGGGCACTCCGGCTGATTTCTGAATGCCTTCAAGTACTGAGAAATCAATCCCGAGTTGAATACCTAAGGTGAACCAATCGGCCCTCTCTTTTTGAAGGTCCTTACAAACCTCACGCAGATCGTTTTGTGTAAGTTTTTGTTTCAGCGTGAAACGCTTCTTCTCACTACTACTCCTGAGAGGCGTTGGCAGGGCATTAGCTCCTGCGCCGGGGGAATAATGTATTGTGTTCATAATATGACCTCCATATGTTTTTCTAGTGGTATTAATCGGGATGTTTTTGTATGTCTGCTCCATAGACTCGGCCGTGCTCCTAAGTTTCCTGTTCTGGCACCAGCCTGTCAGGTTCCCTGGTTATGCTGGCTGGCGCCTGGTTTCAAAGCGTATTCCTCACAGGCGCCCCTCTTGAATTGCCATCTCTAGCACCCCTGCCAACCGGTTATGGCGGACCATAGGGCTTCTTATAACCTGAAGCAGAAACTCCCAGGTTGGCGGATATGACTTTTTATCCTGATTGAGCCAATGATGCAGCACCTTTCTGAGGTGGTCATATGTCGTGACGCTATCTTCCAGGCTATCAATATACTCCTGACCAAAACCGAGTTCTGAGGCAATACTGCGCCACTTTGAGGCCGCACTTGAAAGTTCCCTATTGACCTCTGGTGCATCATTGGGCGTCAGCCTCTTTAATCCCTTATGGGGGTTCCTGAGGAGCTGGCTGTTCAGATCATTCGCTCTCGCTCCATATTCCTGCGAACGAAGTGCTTGAACGACATGATTCCAGGTTGCAGGCCTTTCTTCTGTAGCTTCCTTTAACCAGTCATTAATCACCTCAAGAAGCATATCTTTGGCCTTAACCTTTGCTTTCAGGTGTATGTTATCCAGGGCATCAGGGAGCAGGCCAAGTTGCGATCCAATCACACGACTGTCTACCGCCACCTCCCTAAGACAGGACGCCATCGTTGAGGTGTAGCTGGAATCCAGCCTTTTTGTTAAAGGATCCTCTGGCAGAGCCAGCCTGGCAGGTGCCTGAGCGGCTGAAGATGTGGCCATCATAGGCTGACTCGGCACTGGTCTGGCTGCGTGATGAATGGGGTTGTCCACCCATAGGTTTTTCAGCCAGAGCCGGGCAATATCAGCCTTGAAATGTTCCTGGTTTAAGTGTCCTTTCCCGGAAAATCTGTCGGCTTTCTCATAAGTAGTTTTCAGGTACTTCAGCAGGGCGTTAATCAGCACCGGTTCGCCGTCGCTGTCATTGCTCTTAAACTCATCCTGCAGCAGGGCCAGTACAAAGTCTCCCTTGCTAAACAACCGTATGTGATCGCCTGAGAAGACCTGCAGATGCTGTGAAAGGAGGGTGATCACTGTGTCTACATTGGCAGTCTGCTCTTCAAGACCATCGAAAGTAGATTCCAGATAGTTGATCCAGATATGGGCGAATTTCTCCTCCGTGCTTTCCCCTGGTACCTGGCGCAGCATCTGCAGTTTATGCAGTCCTCTGACAATCCCCAGAACAAAATCTGCGCAAGTGCTTGAGGAGATGGCGCCCTTCTGCTCCAATAAAAAGCCTGAAGCGAGACTCTCACACGATATATTCAGGACATCAGGGCATTGAGCCACTTGTACTAGCCCAAGATGCTCGAGACCAAGAATCTGGTCGGGAAGTTTTTTGCTGGCACGGTTATATAGCATCCGAGCGTGCATATACACATTGTAGGCAGATTCTGACTCTGACTTGACGTGATCTCCAAGGCTGGCCAGTGCCTGAATCACCTTTAACTGAGCTTCGGAAAGCGAGTTTTCTGAACACTGACTATACAAGTCGGCAAGGTTGTCAAAGGCCTCGGAGAAAGTCTTTGTGTTGTTCACTTTACAAACAAAACTGTTAGTAAAAGCATCCCGATTCTCAACAGGTACCAAGTCTTCCAGATAACGATACGCATAGGCCCAATGAAACCCTTCAATGCTCTGGCATTGAAGTTTTAAATTGTTAACGGTCGTTTCAGTCTCACTCATCAGGTCGAAATTGCTAGTAGCGGCACGTGTCTTATGAGTCTGGGCAGGAGCCATAACAGCGTCGGTCTGAGTAGGCCTGCTATCCAGTTTCCTACTCGCAAGTAATAAACCCAGCGCCCCGGTGCGATTGACGCGCCTGCCATCGCTGGTGGTACCTGTTTTCGGTGTCTGGCCATGGGGCGGCATTCCTGTACTTGCACTGGCCCGGGGGGAAGCTCCTACCCTATTACTGTGTGGATTCATCCTAATAACTCCTCTGATTTAATTGAATTTCTGCCCTGCCATTGCTCCTGCTCAGGACAGACAGATAAGTCTGTTTACAGGATCGTCCTTCTGTAGCCTGCAACAGTCTGCAACGAGCAAGGTAATGAAATAGTTCAGAGGTTATGACCAGAGAAACCGCTGTAAATTCCCTTCATCACCTGACTATCCAGCCAGTCAGACTGACACTCTTCGTTCACGAATGAATTCCGCACATTCTTAAATAGACGTCTACAGTCGCGTCATAAGCGCTGACAAGGTTGTTCACCATCGTAAATTCAAAAAAATCGTAAATTCAAAGAATTATTCAGAGCTCGATGGTTAATTGAGAACACACCCGGCACGGAACGCATGTGTTGAGTATGTTATGCAGGAAATGAATTTCTTTCCGGAAGATCATATTTCATAACAAATTCATGTTGATGATAAGCCTGCCCGGTGCAACACCGGGTGGGAATATCCTGACTCAGACTATCCAGGTTGTTAGTCCAGTGTGTATACCCCTGTTTCATCTATCTAACGGTCTGAAAGACTGACGTCGTTGTTCGGAACTATTGTTATCACTGTCGACTCTGACTATTCGAACACCTCGGTTTCAGGGGTGTATTTAAGAATGTCTCTTGAAGGTTTTTCGCAAGGTCGCAAATTTGTCGCAAGGAGTTTGTCTGTATGAATCTATATGATCCTATTTCCGCTGCCGGGGCTTCCGCTGCTGGGGCGCAGCCGCCCTATCAGCATGATGGTAATGCTTTCGCAGAGAGCCAGATGCATACAGGGCAATTCCATGGCGCTCAGGGCGGGGCTTATTCTGTAGACCCTTACAGGGCAAATCCTCTTCTGGGGGGGGGGCAATTTCAAAGCCAGCAGCCTGCCGGCATGCATGTTGATGGCACAGGGGTTGAGCATCAGATTCCTGCGACTTCCTTATCTGAATACGGAGTAAGACCGACGGCAGCGCAACAACAGTATGTCGTGCCAGGGTGTCCACCGAGGGCGCAACCGCACATGTATTCCGGTACTCCCATTGCACCTCCCATCGCGCCTGTGTGTGGAGGCTATCATTCGGCGGCGCATCAGGCTTATGGACAGCATCCTCTACAGGCAAGTATCAATAAGGTTGTTTTTGACGAGAGCAGAGCGCTTGAGAAAGAACAGGTAAGCAAGGGGCTTCATCTGGTGGGTGAGTCTTTGCTGAACAAGCAAATGAAAAACGCAGTGGTACCTTTGCTGAAGGCTAATCTCTGTAATCTGGTAGGGATACTGAGAGACAATAAGGGAGAGCTTCTGGTCCAACAGGAGCAGCGCCTTGGTCTGAGGCCGAAGAAAGACCTGCTGGAACGCGTTGAAACCATGTTGAAGCTTCCCGGAGTGCTGAATGATATGTTTCGGGGAAGTGAGGCGACTCCCGGTGAGATGGTTATGCTGGCTCTTGTTGGTCAGGAACTTGTGTGCAGGAATCATCAGGTGCAGAACCCGAATGCTGAGCTTGTCCAGGTGTTGTCTGATGTTTTAATACGACACAGGGTTGATGTGAAGGATTTCATCGTGCAAGAAATTATTTTAGCCCGACTCGATTCTTTGGGTATTAAATTAAGCCCCGCTGCAGGTACAAATATCTTCTACCTGGATCAGGCGATTAAAGATAATCTGGTTCATTTTAACCAGGTGTTTCTGGATGATGCCGGTGCGGTTATTGACCGTTTTGCAACAGCTGTGGCCGCTAATACACAAAATCCTCAGCAGGTAGTTTTTCAGATAAAACAAACGCTGAGCCGTGATAGGGCTGTGGCGCCATCGTTGGGATTGTTGCTGATGCATCTTGAAGAGCTGCAAGAGCACCTGCCTCAACACTATTTGGCTTATGAGTTCATCAAGGTTGTGATGACGGCGGAATCTGTTGCGTTGGAAAAACTGTTAGCAGGAATGAATTATGACGTTACCTCTGATGAGTTCAAAGAGGCCGCAAAATATTTTAAAGGGATAGCGTCGGAACAGCAGGCCAAAAAAGCGTTTGCAGAGATGCTGAGTTCACTGGATGGGGCGCTGGGAAGGTTTTGCAGAGAGCTTGCCCTGCAAGTCATGGATTTTTATTCAGGAGATTATCGGGCTGGCGGCAGTGCGCCTGCAGCAGCGACAGGAGACGTGTGTACAGTTAAGGCTGTGGATAATGAAAAACCAGCTGATGTGACGAAAGAACTACAGCAGGATATGTCTGGCTGCCTGCCAGTTTCGTCGGCATCTGCTGCACTTGCAGCCTCCCGGGAAAGTTTTATCAGTCTATGCAGTACCGAGCTAGTCTTTCGAAATGTGCTGGGAACCTTTTGGCGAGAAAGAATTATCAGTGATGATTTAAAGGAAGAGATGGATACTCCCCTGGTACATGAGTCGAACAAGACGACTGCGACCAGGTTGGTTCAAATGCTGTATACGCGTGTAGCCCATTCAGGTTCACGGGAAGATCAGCGTACAATGTTTAATGTTGTGCGGGGTATTGTTGCTAAACAAGTTGCCTGGAACTGGCTTTATCAAAAAATGACACTCGATATAACTAATTCCAGTAAGGAACCCGGTGAAATTTTCAAAGTTTATGTTTCTTCTCTTACGCGTATATTTAAAGGAGGCCTTGGCTATTTACCCGATTTATGCAGGAGTGAAAACCTTATAACTGAAGAAGAGCGTGATTCGTTAATTTTTCCTGAGAAGGAAGTTGTGCATAAAAAAGCGAATGAATTATTTTTGGCGCTGCGTCAATCTGTTGAATGTGATCCCGAGAGGTTAAACCACTTGATTGAAGTGTTAGGAGCTGTGTCTGATGTTCGATATCAATGTGTTGTTAAAAAAATGCGTGAAGGTTTGAATCGTTAAATAGTGTATTTTTTTTAATGAATTGATTTTTGGATAGGTTTAATAGTGTTCCGGTTAAAGCATTTCGCTTTTGATCGGTTCTGTAATTTAATTTTTTGATAAATAATTAATAGAGGTTGATATGCAGGTTAATTCTAAAATAGTGTCTGGTTCTGTCGCCGGTGTTTCTGATACGGCTGCTTCGGTAAAAGAGGCAAGTTTTTCCGGAAAAACAGCCAGCGGCTGTGAAACCGATGCCTATAAACTTTGCCTGCGTTATGAGCAGGAGCTTTCTGCTTCTCTGACTGTTTCATGCTCGAGTTTCTGCTCTAAATGTGTGTCTGTAGAGCTCGTGAGTGATGAAGTTGAGGATCAGTTATACGAAGGGGTAACGGTTACTACAGCTGAGAGATCCCGGTGTTTGTACAGTACCCTTCATCATTCATTAAAAGCATTAGATGAAGTGGGAGATTATGGTGAGGCGCGCAAGCGCCTTAAAGGTTATGCTCTGGTGATACAAACCTTGGGTGGTTGTTTTGAAAGTACGGTTAAAGAGATGAACATTGCCGCAGAAGATATAAACTCTTATGCAAGTGAGGCTTTTCAAAAAAATATGAATAGTTGGATGCTGCCGTTTGATGGCTCATTGATGACTCTTGCCTCTGGTTTTTTCTCTAAAGGTTTTATTACCAATGAGGATAGCATTAAAGCTAAAAATCCAGAGTATCTCCATAAATCGAAAGTGCTGAGGCAGGCATGGGGAAATATCAAACAGGTAATAAGATTGGATCCCGGTAAAATAGTCGATCTAAATAAAATCCTTGATAGAGATTTCTGTGATTTAAGCTCGATGGTAAAAAAAGCAAGAGCTGAGGTTGTGAAATAGAAAGATAAAAAAGAGATTGGTGTGATTTTCTTTATGGGTTGCCTAACAGTTTCGTTTGTTTATTTAACAATGCATTGATTCTAGAAAATAATATCAGCTTTGTTGCCTCCACTGTCTATAGGTGCGGAACTGTGTCGCCTGATAGGAGGTCATAACAGTATCAGGTTAACAAGTTCTTCATTGAACGTTCTTGATTGATTAATAGCTAAATAAGGAGAGTGATTATGGATCATCGAGTGAGTGGCGATAGAGCCAGGTATAGGCCGGAACAACAAGAAGGATCAGGGAGCTCAAAGAGCTCGAAAGCCTTTGCGGGCAGAGCGGCGGGGAGACGAGCTAGACAACGGCCGCCGTCACCGGAACTGAGTCTTAATAGACGTGATCAGTGTGGAGCTCCAAGTGTTCGCACAGAGAGAGCTGTTGAAACTCCAGAAGTACAAGCTGAACGGATGGCAGCGCGCCGAAAGGTGTTTTTGACGGATTTGGAGAATCTAATTCAACGCAATCAAGAACTTAAGCAGGAATCAGACGCATTTCAGTGGTATCCAGTGTTGCATTTGGTTCTGGAGGATGTGCCGGGCGATCAAAGGGAACGCTTTAGGGTGGATTATACCAACAGTGTTAGCGGGGGCCTGCTTGATGGTTGCAAAAAACTGACAGATCTTTTGAGTAGACCACAATACAAGCGCAGTAAAGATATGGGAGTAGAAGAAATTCGTTTGAATGTCGTGAAAGCCCTGTGTGCTTTGTGTTCGAATCCATCTACGGACGTGAACGAAATGAGTAATTCTGAACGTGTTGGCTACTACATGCTTGAATCGTACAATAAAGCAAAATCAACCAAGGTTTATGATGATCTGTGTGCCCCTCCCACGGCGAGTATTCACAAAACCAGCATGGAGTTTGCTGATTCCGAAGTGGATTTTGTGGCCGAACAGATGGTAGACAAGGGAGTGCTCGGCACAATAATGAACTGTCAGCTGACTGCAGATGATTTAAAGGATCTCGCTTACCAAACTCTTTATTCAATAGAGGAGAGGAGCGCAAGTTCAGAGGCTGGACCTCAGAGTGGAGACAATTTAGAAAAACAAGTTCAGGGTTTATATAGAAATTTCAGTGAGCATTATCTCAAACGACAAATCTCTATGAGGGAAAGGGTTGATAGCTCGGGCACACATTTATTCAGTGTTGAGACTTTTCTGGCTTTTTGTATCCAAAATGGATACTCCCATAAAGAGGTGATGTTGGGAATGACAGCCGCCGAGAATGACGAGGTTTCCGGTGCTATTCAACAGTTCCTGAAGAGGACTTACAAGCAAAACTGTAATGCTAATAACTACAGTCAAGCAGCAAGTGTTGCTCACTTTGTCGCTAAATTTTTTGAGTTGGATTTGCCCACTTACCTGATGGATGCTGCTGAGCCTATGGATTACCAGCCGGCTGCTGCCAGTCTGCAGCCTGTGGCAGCTGCTCCGGTTGCACTTAAGTGGGTTTATCCGGCTAAGATGACGAGCACTTTATCAAGTGACGATTTAGTGGGTGTCCTCATTGATTTATCTCGACTCCCTCCGGGTCAATGGCACACCCTGGCTCTGACGCTGGGGCTGCTCGCGAACACCTGTGATACAATTGAGATGGAGTATCCGCGACATACAAACCGCCAACATACCGAGATACTTAGTAAATGGCTCGGCTGGCATGACAACGTAACGAAAGTAGGGATGCCCTCCTGGATGGGGCTGACTCAGGCTTTGGATACTATTGGTGAACCGCAACTGGCTGCAAAAATACGTGAAAAACATGGAGCTTATCAGGCCAGGAGTTACCTTGATGCTAAGCCTGAATCGGCAGAGCTTCTATGTTTGAAGTATCAGGGTGAGACGGGCCTGAAACGTTTATTCATTACAGAGCAGTTATCAGCAAACTGGCGCAATTTAGCTATAGCGCTTCATTTTGATCAATATGTCATCGATGCGGTAGAGATGAACAGTGCTGGTAAGGCAGAGAGTGCTTGTAGAGATATCCTGACAAAGTGGTTCCAGGAGGAGCACATAGTAGAAGGGGTGAGGCCTTGCACCTGGCGTGAATTGCTCGAAGTACTCAGGATTACACGGAATGGTGCTTTGGCAAACTCTATTGAATCTATTCTTGCCAGCTAATAAGCCATAAGTTGATGTCACGGGTTTGCAGGTAAAAAAATCCGACATTTATTCATTATTGAATCACCGGCCTTGTGCCGGTGATTTTTTATGTGGGTTAAGAAAGTCTGTGAGCACATAATTGGTGTATTGCGGTTTATACGTCTTTGGCTATTTATGTGGTTGACAGTTTCATGAATGTTTGTAGAATGCGCATCCGTTGACTGGCACTGACCACGCAGCAGGCAAATCGAATGGCGACATTCATTA
>CBDCRZ010000073.1:0-6715 GCA_965221135.1 Sansalvadorimonas sp. | reverse complement strand
AATGGACTACAAATATACGGTACTTCCAATACTCGTTTTACACACCTGTTCTTAATAAGCTCTGACACACTCTGCTGAACAAAGTCAGCATTAACAATTGCAGATTGCTGATTACATTGTATGTTAGGGGTTGGCTCACTCTTCAATGGAAGCACATAACCTGATTCAATTGTATTCAAGACTGTGCTGGGAGCCTTCAACACCTCCCTCCAGAATTGGATTCTCTCTTTCAGTCTACCCTGAACAGACATATCACAACAGTCTGGGCTTACAGCCTCAGCCTCCCATGTTCGTCTATCTACATGAGGCTCATCAATATCATCTACTAGCTCATCAACAACACACTCAGAATCAGTGGAGCTACCCTCACCACTACTTGCATTGATAGAACTAGACACACACCTAACACTACGTGAAGGATACCACTTCTTGCCGCTCAGGGCTTGTCCTTCTCTTCTGGGACAAAAGCTGTGGAGATGTCCCATCTCGCCACACGTAAAACATGGGCCCAACGGGCGACTTTTGGCCACTGCCGGGATCAATCCAGGACGTCTGGGCACCTGGGTAGCACTGCTGACACTCGAACTGGGAGTGGCTACACTGCGGGGTTGCTTCGCAGGAGTTGGTCTGCCTGCAACCTTCCTTCGCTTAACCGACTTTTTATCTGCCGCTTTCTCGGCCTTTTCGATTCTTTTTTCGTCCTCCGAATTGTCGGCAAGCTCGTCCGCGGTGTACTCCGTGACGACCGACCAACCGAAGTCGGACCTGTCCGCTAACTTTATTAGCTTTTGCCTTTCAGCAATTTTCTTTGCACCTTTTTCTAGGGCAGCTTTAGCACGTTCCACCGACTGCGAAGGGCGACTCTCTCCCTCAAGCTCGTCCATGGCCTCCTGAACTGCATCCTCCACTTCAGAGTTAAACTTCGCCTGTGCTTCGTTTCCCTTCTTCTTGTACTGGTAGGGTGCCTCTGCAGACCGGGATTTCTTGACGGCTTTAGCCGCAGCTTCATCCTGACTGCGGCAGACCTGATATTGGAAATCCGCCAGCTTAGTATCCATCCTGGCCTGGGACGCCTGAATGGCGTCCATCAACTTAGCGAGCTGGTCGCCAGTGATAGGAGGTGGGCCAGGTAGCAGAATGCTCGCGCCTGCTCCAGTAACGGTTGTAGTGGTCGTACCACTGGAGGAAGGCGGATGACTACTGGCAGTAATAGTCGTCGTACCAGTAGTGCTAGCCGAAGACATGACTACTGATAGCGGTATACGGTAGAATAGTAGAATAGAAAAGTTCTAGTTGTACAAACTGAATGGCTGCACGTTGCCTAGGAATGATTAACTATCATACAAGTACACCTTATATACCAACACCCACGCATGTACCATGCAATTGTCCTACAATATTCGGGAGCATATTTCCTGTCTAATTCCTGTGTCAACCGACAGGAAAGTACATATATCATGAGCTTGTCCAGACAGAAAATGTCAATGTCCGGACAAATTTGGTTATGCTAGGACAATTGACAGACAACAAACAAACGTTATTTTAGCTCTGAGAGAGAGAAAGGGACAATGTCATTGCTTACAAAATAATTAGATGCACAAAAATTATAGCCTCCGAAATTTTGCACAGGAATTAGACAGGAAATATGCTCCCGAATATTGTAGGACAATTGCATGGTACATGCGTGGGTGTTGGTATATAAGGTGTACTTGTATGATAGTTAATCATTCCTAGGCAACGTGCAGCCATTCAGTTTGTACAACTAGAACTTTTCTATTCTACTATTCTACCGTATACCGCTATCAGTAGTCATGTCTTCGGCTAGCACTACTGGTACGACGACTATTACTGCCAGTAGTCATCCGCCTTCCTCCAGTGGTACGACCACTACAACCGTTACTGGAGCAGGCGCGAGCATTCTGCTACCTGGCCCACCTCCTATCACTGGCGACCAGCTCGCTAAGTTGATGGACGCCATTCAGGCGTCCCAGGCCAGGATGGATACTAAGCTGGCGGATTTCCAATATCAGGTCTGCCGCAGTCAGGATGAAGCTGCGGCTAAAGCCGTCAAGAAATCCCGGTCTGCAGAGGCACCCTACCAGTACAAGAAGAAGGGAAACGAAGCACAGGCGAAGTTTAACTCTGAAGTGGAGGATGCAGTTCAGGAGGCCATGGACGAGCTTGAGGGAGAGAGTCGCCCTTCGCAGTCGGTGGAACGTGCTAAAGCTGCCCTAGAAAAAGGTGCAAAGAAAATTGCTGAAAGGCAAAAGCTAATAAAGTTAGCGGACAGGTCCGACTTCGGTTGGTCGGTCGTCACGGAGTACACCGCGGACGAGCTTGCCGACAATTCGGAGGACGAAAAAAGAATCGAAAAGGCCGAGAAAGCGGCAGATAAAAAGTCGGTTAAGCGAAGGAAGGTTGCAGGCAGACCAACTCCTGCGAAGCAACCCCGCAGTGTAGCCACTCCCAGTTCGAGTGTCAGCAGTGCTACCCAGGTGCCCAGACGTCCTGGATTGATCCCGGCAGTGGCCAAAAGTCGCCCGTTGGGCCCATGTTTTACGTGTGGCGAGATGGGACATCTCCACAGCTTTTGTCCCAGAAGAGAAGGACAAGCCCTGAGCGGCAAGAAGTGGTATCCTTCACGTAGTGTTAGGTGTGTGTCTAGTTCTATCAATGCAAGTAGTGGTGAGGGTAGCTCCACTGATTCTGAGTGTGTTGTTGATGAGCTAGTAGATGATATTGATGAGCCTCATGTAGATAGACGAACATGGGAGGCTGAGGCTGTAAGCCCAGACTGTTGTGATATGTCTGTTCAGGGTAGACTGAAAGAGAGAATCCAATTCTGGAGGGAGGTGTTGAAGGCTCCCAGCACAGTCTTGAATACAATTGAATCAGGTTATGTGCTTCCATTGAAGAGTGAGCCAACCCCTAACATACAATGTAATCAGCAATCTGCAATTGTTAATGCTGACTTTGTTCAGCAGAGTGTGTCAGAGCTTATTAAGAACAGGTGTGTAAAACGAGTATTGGAAGTACCGTATATTTGTAGTCCATTGTCTGTGGTTGAAAGTAGCAGTGGGAAGAAGCGTTTAGTAATCAATCTTCGTCACCTGAATAGGTTTTTGTGGAAGCAAAGATTTAAGTATGAAGATTTAAGAGTTGCAATGTTGTTGTTTGAAAAGGGTGATTTCCTGTTTTCGTTTGATTTAAAGTCCGGTTACCACCATGTTGATATTGCCACGATACACCAAAAGTACCTTGGTTTTTCATGGCAGGGAGCTTATTATGTATTTACTGTCTTACCATTTGGTTTGTCTACTGCTTGTTACATGTTTACTAAACTCCTTCGTCCTCTAGTCAGTTACTGGCGAGGACAGGGTATTAGGATTGTGGTGTATCTTGATGATGGTCTAGGTGCCGCCGTAGGTGAAGCAAATAGTCAGTTACTGGCTGGCTTTCAAGCAGGAAAAATCAGGGTATTAGGTCTTGTGGTGTACTTGATGATGGTCTAGGCTTTAAATACAAATTTCGAAAAACCAAGGTACAGTCACCCTTTTCAAACAACAACATTGCAACTCTTAAATCTTCATACTTAAATCTTTGCTTCCACAAAAACCTATTCAGGTGACGAAGATTGATTACTAAACGCTTCTTCCCACTGCTACTTTCAGACCACAGACAATGGACTACAAATATACGGTACTTCCAATACTCGTTTTACACACCTGTTCTTAATAAGCTCTGACACACTCTGCTGAACAAAGTCAGCATTAACAATTGCAGATTGCTGATTACATTGTATGTTAGGGGTTGGCTCACTCTTCAATGGAAGCACATAACCTGATTCAATTGTATTCAAGACTGTGCTGGGAGCCTTCAACACCTCCCTCCAGAATTGGATTCTCTCTTTCAGTCTACCCTGAACAGACATATCACAACAGTCTGGGCTTACAGCCTCAGCCTCCCATGTTCGTCTATCTACATGAGGCTCATCAATATCATCTACTAGCTCATCAACAACACACTCAGAATCAGTGGAGCTACCCTCACCACTACTTGCATTGATAGAACTAGACACACACCTAACACTACGTGAAGGATACCACTTCTTGCCGCTCAGGGCTTGTCCTTCTCTTCTGGGACAAAAGCTGTGGAGATGTCCCATCTCGCCACACGTAAAACATGGGCCCAACGGGCGACTTTTGGCCACTGCCGGGATCAATCCAGGACGTCTGGGCACCTGGGTAGCACTGCTGACACTCGAACTGGGAGTGGCTACACTGCGGGGTTGCTTCGCAGGAGTTGGTCTGCCTGCAACCTTCCTTCGCTTAACCGACTTTTTATCTGCCGCTTTCTCGGCCTTTTCGATTCTTTTTTCGTCCTCCGAATTGTCGGCAAGCTCGTCCGCGGTGTACTCCGTGACGACCGACCAACCGAAGTCGGACCTGTCCGCTAACTTTATTAGCTTTTGCCTTTCAGCAATTTTCTTTGCACCTTTTTCTAGGGCAGCTTTAGCACGTTCCACCGACTGCGAAGGGCGACTCTCTCCCTCAAGCTCGTCCATGGCCTCCTGAACTGCATCCTCCACTTCAGAGTTAAACTTCGCCTGTGCTTCGTTTCCCTTCTTCTTGTACTGGTAGGGTGCCTCTGCAGACCGGGATTTCTTGACGGCTTTAGCCGCAGCTTCATCCTGACTGCGGCAGACCTGATATTGGAAATCCGCCAGCTTAGTATCCATCCTGGCCTGGGACGCCTGAATGGCGTCCATCAACTTAGCGAGCTGGTCGCCAGTGATAGGAGGTGGGCCAGGTAGCAGAATGCTCGCGCCTGCTCCAGTAACGGTTGTAGTGGTCGTACCACTGGAGGAAGGCGGATGACTACTGGCAGTAATAGTCGTCGTACCAGTAGTGCTAGCCGAAGACATGACTACTGATAGCGGTATACGGTAGAATAGTAGAATAGAAAAGTTCTAGTTGTACAAACTGAATGGCTGCACGTTGCCTAGGAATGATTAACTATCATACAAGTACACCTTATATACCAACACCCACGCATGTACCATGCAATTGTCCTACAATATTCGGGAGCATATTCCTGTCCCTGTGCAAAATTTCGGAGGCATAATTTTTGTGCATCTAACCTTTTGTAAGCAATGACATTGTCCCTTTCTCTCTCTCAGAGCTGAACATAACGTTTGATTGTCATGTCAATTGTCGGACATTGACATTTTTCTGTCTGGACAAGCTCATGATATATGTACTTTCCTGTCGGTTGACACAGGAATTAGACAGGAAATATGCTCCCGAATATTGTAGGACAATTGCATGGTACATGCGTGGGTGTTGGTATATAAGGTGTACTTGTATGATAGTTAATCATTCCTAGGCAACGTGCAGCCATTCAGTTTGTACAACTAGAACTTTTCTATTCTACTATTCTACCGTATACCGCTATCAGTAGTCATGTCTTCGGCTAGCACTACTGGTACGACGACTATTACTGCCAGTAGTCATCCGCCTTCCTCCAGTGGTACGACCACTACAACCGTTACTGGAGCAGGCGCGAGCATTCTGCTACCTGGCCCACCTCCTATCACTGGCGACCAGCTCGCTAAGTTGATGGACGCCATTCAGGCGTCCCAGGCCAGGATGGATACTAAGCTGGCGGATTTCCAATATCAGGTCTGCCGCAGTCAGGATGAAGCTGCGGCTAAAGCCGTCAAGAAATCCCGGTCTGCAGAGGCACCCTACCAGTACAAGAAGAAGGGAAACGAAGCACAGGCGAAGTTTAACTCTGAAGTGGAGGATGCAGTTCAGGAGGCCATGGACGAGCTTGAGGGAGAGAGTCGCCCTTCGCAGTCGGTGGAACGTGCTAAAGCTGCCCTAGAAAAAGGTGCAAAGAAAATTGCTGAAAGGCAAAAGCTAATAAAGTTAGCGGACAGGTCCGACTTCGGTTGGTCGGTCGTCACGGAGTACACCGCGGACGAGCTTGCCGACAATTCGGAGGACGAAAAAAGAATCGAAAAGGCCGAGAAAGCGGCAGATAAAAAGTCGGTTAAGCGAAGGAAGGTTGCAGGCAGACCAACTCCTGCGAAGCAACCCCGCAGTGTAGCCACTCCCAGTTCGAGTGTCAGCAGTGCTACCCAGGTGCCCAGACGTCCTGGATTGATCCCGGCAGTGGCCAAAAGTCGCCCGTTGGGCCCATGTTTTACGTGTGGCGAGATGGGACATCTCCACAGCTTTTGTCCCAGAAGAGAAGGACAAGCCCTGAGCGGCAAGAAGTGGTATCCTTCACGTAGTGTTAGGTGTGTGTCTAGTTCTATCAATGCAAGTAGTGGTGAGGGTAGCTCCACTGATTCTGAGTGTGTTGTTGATGAGCTAGTAGATGATATTGATGAGCCTCATGTAGATAGACGAACATGGGAGGCTGAGGCTGTAAGCCCAGACTGTTGTGATATGTCTGTTCAGGGTAGACTGAAAGAGAGAATCCAATTCTGGAGGGAGGTGTTGAAGGCTCCCAGCACAGTCTTGAATACAATTGAATCAGGTTATGTGCTTCCATTGAAGAGTGAGCCAACCCCTAACATACAATGTAATCAGCAATCTGCAATTGTTAATGCTGACTTTGTTCAGCAGAGTGTGTCAGAGCTTATTAAGAACAGGTGTGTAAAACGAGTATTGGAAGTACCGTATATTTGTAGTCCATTGCCTGTTCT
>CBDCRZ010000072.1:0-3794 GCA_965221135.1 Sansalvadorimonas sp. | reverse complement strand
CTTTGGATATGCATGCGCGCATCCCCGACGCCCAAATTGATCATCCAAATCCTCGCTTATCCGAATCCTTGTTTATTTGAACCCACAAATTCAAATTGAGAATAGCTACCGCTAGTCTGGTCCCCAGCCCATTCCAAGGAAAGGTCTGGTTACTGGGCTTCACAACGCTAGGAACATTGGAATGTGGAGGGCGGGGCTAATGTTGCCACAATGCTTGGCTTACCACTTGGGAACACAGTGGGCCTCATCCACTACTAATGCAACCAAGTTTCTTTGCCAGGTTGAAGTTCGAAGAACCTCTCTCCAGTACAGATTGCACAAAAGCGCCTCGGGACTGATGCAGACTAGCTGGCATTGGCCGTTTGCTATCCGCTCTCTCTCTTCACCAGAACCCACGAAATCTACCGCTAGCCCTCTCTTGCTGTACTGCTCCTTTTGGTCCACCATAAGAGAAATCAACGGAGAAACGCACAACACAATCGAACTATTCGGTGGTCTACCACGTACAAAGTCAAACACTATTGGCAGCAGCGCATAACACAGAGACTTGCCATATCCGGTTGGCAGGGCCACGAACACGTCGTTCCCTGCCACTATCTCTTTAATCACACGGCTTTGCTCACTTTTCACCTCTCCATATCCCAACTTCCTCGCAGCCTGTACAATAGCACTGTCGACGTCCATCTTTACATCGATCTACCACAAAATAAATTTAATTATTGACGTCATAATTGAACATTCCAGTACGCCGGAATGCTGGCGTACTGTTCCGAATGAGCTAAAGCCCAGTCACCAGGCCCTACTACACACCATACCATTACACAGTCTGATACAGTCAGCTCATGTGTTTACTTAATTATACTGGTGACTGTGAGTGCTGACTGGCAGCGATAGCAAGGATAGTGATTGTCGAGATTGTTATCAGTAAGACTGTGAACACCAGCCCCCCGATTCCGATTCCAATGCCTATCATGTTGAACTTCTTTGCATCGCGAGCTGATGCATGTGCAAGAGCAAATTCACCATTCCGGTACTTACTCTGAGCCTGAAGAATGCATGAATCAAGTAAATAATACGGATTACTATGAAGGAATGTATGAGGTGAATGATTGCATGCACTCACGTCAATAGCTTTAATTAGCCCAACTAATCCGAGGGGCCAGAAGCAGCAGAGAAAGGTGAATATAGACAGCGCCAGATAGTCTGGCGGTGGAGAATGATCAACATGGCCCTAGCAGAGAGAGGAGAGAAATTTATGGCTCACATGCAGTGGTGACAACACAGTGCAAGATACAATAGTGCGCGGTGCTTTTCTCACTTGTCCCATCATGGCTGGCTGCGGTTGGTATCCCTGACTCGTGGGGGCGCCATAAGCCGGCGGTGGAGCTGAAGGATAAGGCGCTACGCACAAGAGAATTGATGATAACGCAAGGATTGTAGATTTTCTAGCCTATATAGCTAGCTGTCCAATAGGCAGTACAGTACCCTGATGCTGGCTTACTGCTTATCAAAGGCTGTTTGCAATTTTCTGAACTCATCTTCCGTCTATATGTTACTCTATAAAGTGGAGCCCGTACGCGGCAAGGGGTAGTCAATCCAATTGGTCCTGTACTCACAACTGCGACCGCGGTCAAACTGTCAGTTGACAGTCCAAAAAGAGCCTTGACCGTTTGACTGCCAGAGAGGATGCGCACGCTTTTTTGGCTTCAATTGATTAGTTGTAGCCGGTACCGGTGTCAGTGTATCCCGCTTACAATATTCCCCGTGATTGATGGTATCCCGGCTACATCCTCTACTAGTGAATTTGTGTATCCCCCAGAGAATTTTGTATCCCATGCTCTGCGCTGTGTGCGATACGATGCAAATGCTCAAAAGCAAAGCACAGGCAGATCAAACTATGCAGCTAAACCCAAAACCTTTTACCTAAGGATCGCGTTTTAACCCTAAGGATCGTCGTCCCGGCGTTCTAACACTAACTAAGGATCGTCGTTCTAACACTAAGGATCGTGTTCCCGGCGTTCTAACCCTAAGGATCGTCGTTCCCGGCGTTCTAACCCTAAGGATCGTCGTTCCCGGCGTTCCGGCTACTGAACCCTAAGGATCGTCGTTCCCGGCGTTCTAACACCAATGGATCGTGGGATACCGTTTTCACCGCGGTAATAGAGGATGTAGCAGTTGTGAGTACAGGACCAATTGGACTTGACTACCCCTTGCCGCGTACGGGCTCCACTTTATAGAGTAACATATAGACGGAAGATGAGTTCAGAAAATTGCAAACAGCCTTTGATAAGCAGTAAGCCAGCATCAGGGTACTGTACTGCCTATTGGACAGCTAGCTATATAGGCTAGAAAATCTACAATCCTTGCGTTATCATCAATTCTCTTGTGCGTAGCGCCTTATCCTTCAGCTCCACCGCCGGCTTATGGCGCCCCCACGAGTCAGGGATACCAACCGCAGCCAGCCATGATGGGACAAGTGAGAAAAGCACCGCGCACTATTGTATCTTGCACTGTGTTGTCACCACTGCATGTGAGCCATAAATTTCTCTCCTCTCTCTGCTAGGGCCATGTTGATCATTCTCCACCGCCAGACTATCTGGCGCTGTCTATATTCACCTTTCTCTGCTGCTTCTGGCCCCTCGGATTAGTTGGGCTAATTAAAGCTATTGACGTGAGTGCATGCAATCATTCACCTCATACATTCCTTCATAGTAATCCGTATTATTTACTTGATTCATGCATTCTTCAGGCTCAGAGTAAGTACCGGAATGGTGAATTTGCTCTTGCACATGCATCAGCTCGCGATGCAAAGAAGTTCAACATGATAGGCATTGGAATCGGAATCGGGGGGCTGGTGTTCACAGTCTTACTGATAACAATCTCGACAATCACTATCCTTGCTATCGCTGCCAGTCAGCACTCACAGTCACCAGTATAATTAAGTAAACACATGAGCTGACTGTATCAGACTGTGTAATGGTATGGTGTGTAGTAGGGCCTGGTGACTGGGCTTTAGCTCATTCGGAACAGTACGCCAGCATTCCGGCGTACTGGAATGTTCAATTATGACGTCAATAATTAAATTTATTTTGTGGTAGATCGATGTAAAGATGGACGTCGACAGTGCTATTGTACAGGCTGCGAGGAAGTTGGGATATGGAGAGGTGAAAAGTGAGCAAAGCCGTGTGATTAAAGAGATAGTGGCAGGGAACGACGTGTTCGTGGCCCTGCCAACCGGATATGGCAAGTCTCTGTGTTATGCGCTGCTGCCAATAGTGTTTGACTTTGTACGTGGTAGACCACCGAATAGTTCGATTGTGTTGTGCGTTTCTCCGTTGATTTCTCTTATGGTGGACCAAAAGGAGCAGTACAGCAAGAGAGGGCTAGCGGTAGATTTCGTGGGTTCTGGTGAAGAGAGAGAGCGGATAGCAAACGGCCAATGCCAGCTAGTCTGCATCAGTCCCGAGGCGCTTTTGTGCAATCTGTACTGGAGAGAGGTTCTTCGAACTTCAACCTGGCAAAGAAACTTGGTTGCATTAGTAGTGGATGAGGCCCACTGTGTTCCCAAGTGGTAAGCCAAGCATTGTGGCAACATTAGCCCCGCCCTCCACATTCCAATGTTCCTAGCGTTGTGAAGCCCAGTAACCAGACCTTTCCTTGGAATGGGCTGGGGACCAGACTAGCGGTAGCTATTCTCAATTTGAATTTGTGGGTTCAAATAAACAAGGATTCGGATAAGCGAGGATTTGGATGATCAATTTGGGCGTCGGGGATGCGCGCATGCATATCCAAAG
>CBDCRZ010000071.1:0-4137 GCA_965221135.1 Sansalvadorimonas sp. | reverse complement strand
CTGGCAGTTGATGGCTTTGACTATCAGGTCCATGACCTTGCTGTCATCACGCAGCTCTGGAAAAGTGATGGACTCACCATTCTGGTGACTAAGGTCATTAACAGTAATGGTGTGGCCATTTAATTTGCTGGAGACTTTGACTGTCAGCTGTGCCTCCAGGCAGGGCTGGTCGGCCTGGCCGGTACTGCCAAGGGTGTATGTCTCTTTCGACGCAGCTTTTCTCAAAGAAATAATATCAGCGAAGGGTCTGAAGGAAAGCGATGGCGGTGGCGGTTCGATGAGGCCGAACACGTCATCCACTATCCATGAATCCTGGGCTATGCCGTTTGGTCTGTACAGTCTGACAATGATTATGCCGGTGTCCTTAACCGCAAGGGTCAGGTTGAATTCACCGCAGGTCGGGTAAGGCTCGGGTAATGGTTGTATGTAAACAGGAACATGGCAGGCCAGACCCTGCCCGGAACCTGAGCCTGCATCTGGTACCAGCAGGTTGGCGCGGGCTGTTGTGCCCAGGCCCAATAAAGAAAGGCCAGCCATGGCCCAGGTGGTTATGCGTGATCGCAATGAACGGGGCGGTGGGGCTGATAAGGATATGCCGCGCGCGCTGTACCGTCTGGCTAACTGACTTGTAATATTGGCTAACTGTTCGTGTCCGTTCTCTTTCAGCCAGCTGGCCTGATTCTTTGCCAGTTTCCCCAGTCTGGTGAGCTGTATTAGCGTAGTCAGCTGCCGGCCAGGTGTCTGGCCGTTATAAAGGCCGGCGACCTGAGATATATGTTTATTTAATAAGCGCTGCACTCTTTTACCGGCCTGTTGACGGGGATGGTTATCATAGATATGAGTAATGCGTTCCAGCAGGCTTTTATGCAAAGCATGACTCTGCCCGTAGACCGCCCCATGTTGGCAGGGCGGGTTTTGCCCGGGTTGCTTTCGCACAGACAGGCCTGGCGTTTCGTACATCTGCGCCACGATTGCAGACCTGTTTTTGTGCACGCCGTTACTCTGGGGGCATGGTGTTTCTACCTGGTTTTGCACGGGCAGAGACTGCACGGGCAGAGACGCTGCTGATTGTGGTGGTGTATTCATATTTGCGTCTCCTGTGTTTCTTTGCTTTGTTTTTCCTGTTCCTTTGTTTCCTGGCTCTGTGCTTCTGCCAGAGCGTCATTGCTTTCCTGGAGCTGATCGTGGGTGACCAGCGGTGCCTGGTCTGACGCGCCTGTGTGTTTGACAGGTATGGAGGCAGGGGCCGACGAGGTGGATAGGCCGGTCAGCGTCACTGAGTTATCGCGATTTTTATAGGAAGCCCCTGGCAAAACATTGCTGGTCCGCCTTCTCTGAGATTTTTGCCGGTGCACATACCATGCCCTTGCGAGCAGGCCGACACAAAACACTAGCGCAACCGCTGAGGCAGCAAGACCCAGTGCGAAAAATACAGGGGCTGCTGTCGCTGCTGCCGCTGCTGCTGCAGGTAACATTACCGTTGGTGATTGCCAGGGTGTCGCTTTGCAGGCTTCGGTCTCAGTCTCGGTGACTGTTGTCGTCATGACCGGAACGGATGGTGACGGGGTTGGCGTTAAACTGTCTCTTGAGCAGTTTAAGGACGGCACCACTCGACCCTCTGGACAGGGCGGGAAAATTGTACCGGGGACTTCGATTGTTTTGGGGCGGCCTTTATTGCCGTGGCAGGAGATTGGGGTGACCTGAAAGATCTGGTTCTGGAAAGGGTTACCGAAAACGACGGCGTGCCGCTGGTAGACAACAAATTCCTCACAGTCACTTTTTACCAGCCAGCGGTCTGTGTTCTCATGGTTGTCCTCCCAGTCAACCTTCACAACAAAGCACTCGAGGGCCTGGGCCATCAGATCCTGGACCTGATGGTCATCGAACATTGTCGGAAGGCGTAACTCTCGGGAATAAAATATTCCATCTATTGTCGTTCTTACGGTGATCGTTAAACCATCCAGGCTCTGTCGACTGGTGATGGACATCTCTCCCATCAGACAGTCGGTTTGATCTGCACTGGATGTTCTTTTGACTTTAATCAGGTCGCTAAAGGGAGCGGGGCCAACACCATGAAAATCATTCTGCTCGCCGAGAGTATATGTAACCACATGGTCGTAACTGGCACCCGAAGAAGTTCTTAGATTGACTATGAAAAGCACGTCCTGTGTGGCGATGTCGATTGTAAATTCGCCGCAAGCCGGGTAAGGGTCAGGCAGTGGCTGCACAGAGAGAGGCTCAGGGCAGGCCGGGGTTAGCCCTGAAGCGGACCCGGTACCTTGCGTTGCGTTGCTCTGCCCCCGGACACTGGGTATTAAGCCTATGGAAGCAAGAGCCCCCAGGATGCATGCATTGAATTTCTTTGCCTTTTCTATAACCTGACGTGGTACAGATTGGGCCTTCACACCTGGAGCCTGGCGTATGTATGCTGGCGGTTGCTGCTGTCCTGCCTCGCGGTAGCGGCTGGCTAACTGTGTTGTAATATTTGCCAATTCTGTACAGCCTCGCTGTTCCAGAAATGACGCCTGCTGGCTGGCCAGTTTCCCAAGCTGGTCGAGCTGGGATAGTACGCTCTTCTTCTGGGCCGGTGTTGTGTCAGTGTAAAGATGCCCAAGGCCGTTCACATGTCTGGTTGTTGTCTTACGTACTCTCTTTTGGAATTCAGCTTGGTTATGGCCCTTTTCATACTGTTTGCAGATACGTTCCAGCAGGTCTTTATGGCGTTTGTAACATTCTTTATTGTCCAGCCCAGGCTGCCCGGACAGGCCCTGGGTGCTGTACATGTCATCCACTATTACGGTCCATTTCGTGGAGGGCCTGTTATTCTGGGCAGACGATTGCCGTGGCGTGTCTACCTGTTTGTGGCTCAACTTGGGGCTTGTACTGGTTGATTGCGTTTGCATAGCTCTTTCTCTCTACTCTCTACAATGGAAATGACAAGTGCCATTTGTAGAGCGCCACTGAAAAAGAAAGTTCATTGAGGGTTTCTTTTGCTTAGCAGGGCTAACCCGCTTGATATAAGAACCGGTACAGGCGGTTCTTGAATATTGCCAGCCAGGATCCGGGTTGTATAAGCAACGCCAACAGGCAGTTCCCCCTGATATAACAGCACTGCATTGTATGATTGGTTTCGTAGCTTTTGGATGTTTCTTACCAGCCAGCTACGGGAACATAGCCTGCTGTCGCTCTACTCTTATGGGCTGTCCATCAATGCGTAACAGCCGCGCCCTCATCTTGTCCATGACCGTCCGACTTTCCTTTTGACGAACCTGGATAGATCCAGCAACCAACCGTAAAAGGTAACTTAGCCCCTGCCCGGTTGTTTGTGTGCTTATCATAACTGCGTTAAGAGCAGCCTGGCTGATGATGATAGCCTCACTCAGCGGGGAACACTCTTTGTTGATCGTATGGAGAAAAATGGGGTTACGATGTAAAAACAACAGTTCCTCTGACTTGCGCTACTTTGATTGCCCGGGAACACATTTCATGTGCAGAACATTCGTAGTTAGGCAGGGTGTTATATGTTAAGGGAGCAGAAATGCAGCTACACCATACCCTGTCCCATAGCAGCTGTACTATTTAATATCAGTCGTCTTGGCTGTATTGCTCTGTATATGGGGCTCTTTATATCTACGGCCCGGGCCGGTGGCGGGCTCAGTGGTGGGAATGGCGCCAAGGCCGTTAATAACACCGCGCCGGCTTTTATGGCCTATGCCGCTTTAGCAGCGGGTAACGGAAAAACCTGTTCAAGAAATACCACTGCATACGCCGCGGGATCGGTGGTAGCACCTTTTAACAGCAGCCATTACAGCAATAACAGTCGGTCGCTGTGTCAACGCAGCCGTGCTAAAAACAGCCATATTAGAAAGATGGCCGCTCAAACCCACAGGGGGCATCGCCACCAAGCGTTTCCACAAGCCGTTTCTCAAGCCGTTTCTCAAGAGAGCCACCTGAAACAAGAGCTCGCCCGCGGCCAGGTCAGCAAAGTACAGACCCATGCCCGGATTCAATCCCACAAAAGCAAGAAGAACAAAGGGTCTACTTATTCGCTTTTTCATAAACCAGAGCATGAACAAACCTCAACACTCCACAGCAGAGTCATTGATCGTATACCCGTTCACTCCAGGGAACGGCAAA
>CBDCRZ010000070.1:0-134560 GCA_965221135.1 Sansalvadorimonas sp. | reverse complement strand
AGCGGGTCAATCACAGCTCCTTCCAGCCCTTGCAAAAAGTCAACCTGGTTGACTTTTTTGGTTGACTCTCAGGTTGACCATTTTCGGCATCGTCCACCGGCAGTGAATGCCAGAACAGACGCGAAACTTTCAGCTCTTTGGCCCAGCGCCCCATATGGCGACTCATTGTTATGCTGGTGTTTACGGCGCTGATTATGTGTCGATGGATGGGCTGGGCTTCCCCGGACTTAAGTGAAACACTGGCGTTGAAGTTGCTCGGTATCGTCCAGCTGGGGATGGGTGGCTACATTGCCAGCCGAGGGGTGGAGAAGGTGATGAAGAACATTCATTGCTGAATCATTCCCCACCAGATGGGTTATCAATAGAAACAAATTTGCAGATGTAGATAACCCTATTGTCACCCCATATAGTCCATGCGCTATCAGAGAATGGTCACTCAAGAGAAGGATGGGATTTTGTGTTGTTCCCTGTGTGAATGCGCTTGTGGGTGGTGAGGGCACTGGATTGGGTAAAGCCCTGTTTGCAGCCTTCGACGGGGCAGACAAAAGGGCGCTCCCCTGTGTGAGTGCGCTTGTGGGTGGTGAGGTTACTGGATTGGGTAAAGCCTTTTTTACAGCCTTCGACGGGGCAGACAAAAGGGCGCTCCCCTGTGTGAATGCGCTTGTGAGTGGTGAGGGTACCGGATTGGGTAAAGCCCTGTTTGCAGCCTTCGACGGGGCAGACAAAAGGGCGCTCCCCTGTGTGAATGCGCTTGTGAGTGGCGAGGTGATTGGATTGGGTAAAGCCTTTTTTACAGCCTTCGACGGGGCAGACAAAAGGGCGCTCCCCTGTGTGGATGCGCTTGTGGGCGGTGAGGTTACTGGATTTGGTAAAGCCCTGTTTGCAGCCTTCGACGGGGCAGACAAAAGGGCGCTCCCCTGTGTGAGTGCGCTTGTGGGTGGTGAGGTGACCGGATTCGGTAAAGCCCTGTTTGCAGCCTTCGACGGGGCAGACAAAAGGGCGCTCCCCTGTGTGAATACGCTTGTGAGTGGCGAGGTGACTGGATTGGGTAAAGCCCTGGTTACAGCCTTCGACGGGGCAGACAAAAGGGCGCGCCCCTGTGTGAGTGCGCTTGTGGGTGGTGAGGTGACTGGATTGGGTACAGCCTTTTTTACAGCCTTCGACGGGGCAGACAAAAGGGCGCGCCCCTGTGTGAGTGCGCTTGTGGGTGGTGAGGTGACCGGATTCGGTAAAGCCCTGTTTGCAGCCTTCGACGGGGCAGACAAAAGGGCGCGCCCCTGTGTGAGTGCGCTTGTGGGTGGTGAGGGTACTGGATTGGGTAAAGCCCTGTTTGCAGCCTTCGACGGGGCAGACAAAAGGGCGCTCCCCTGTGTGAGTGCGCTTGTGGGTGGTGAGGGTACTGAATTGGGTAAAGCCCTGTTTGCAGCCTTCGACGGGGCAGACAAAAGGGCGCTCCCCTGTGTGAGTGCGCTTGTGGGTGGTGAGGTTACTGGATTGGGTAAAGCTCTGTTTGCAGCCTTCGACGGGGCAGACAAAAGGGCGCTCCCCTGTGTGAGTGCGCTTGTGGGTGGTGAGGGCACTGGATTGGGTAAAGCCCTGTTTGCAACCTTCGACAGGGCAGACAAAAGGGCGCTCCCCTGTGTGAATGCGCTTGTGGGTGGTGAGGTTACTGGATTGGGTAAAACCCTTTTTGCAGCCTTCGACGGGGCAGATAAAAGGGCGCTCCCCTGTGTGAGTGCGCTTGTGGGTGGTGAGGTCACCGGATTGGGTAAAGCCCTGTTTGCAGCCTTCGACGGGGCAGACAAAAGGGCGCGCCCCTGTGTGAGTGCGCTTGTGGGTGGTGAGGTGATCGGATCGGGTAAAGCCCTGTTTGCAGCCTTCGACGGGGCAGACAAAAGGGCGCTCCCCTGTGTGAATGCGCTTGTGGGTGGTGAGGTTACTGGATTGGGTAAAGCCTTTTTTACAGCCTTCGACGGGGCAGACAAAAGGGCGCTCCCCTGTGTGAGTGCGCTTGTGCCTGGTGAGGTCACCGGATTGGGTAAAGCCCTGTTTGCAGCCTTCGACGGGGCAGACAAAAGGGCGCTCCCCTGTGTGAATGCGCTTGTGGGTGGTGAGGGCACCGGATTGGGTAAAGCCCTGTTTGCAGCCTTGGACGGGGCAGACAAAAGGGCGCTCCCCTGTGTGAATGCGCTTTTTTCCTGGACGGACTCTGAGAGTGTGCGTATCCGGAGTGTCTGCAGGAAGAAGTTCAGTGTCAGATTGAACCTCAATGCTGTCCCAGGGGAAGTTATCCTCCCAGAATGTCCAGTCTCCGGAATTCTCTGAGTGTGAAGGGCTTGTCTGAAGCTCATGGCTGTCGTCACTTGTCCAGCTATTCAGAGGTGTTAGTTCAGGAAAAAGCCGTTCGGTACTGGAGTGAAGTGAGCAATGAATGTCAGGGATATACATTTCACCGCTCTCTTCAGAAAATATATTGCAAACTCCCGATTTATCCTCAATACGGGTCAAGGCATTCCCTTCAATCACAAGAGGGAATGCCTGCTTTGCGTGTGTGAGTGTGAGTTGTGTGTTTTGTTCCTTTCCCTGGCAATGCACAATGTGTTGATCGCCAGCCTTCACCACAGAACAGGATGTTGTTCCATGGGGGTGGATTTGCGTGCCCTTTGTACCCGGAATGGCGACCCTTCCCGTCGAGTCGATATGAATTTGCACCGGGTAAACCGGGTGATTAGATTTAAGCGCAGGTATATGGATAAGCTTGTTGTTGCCGGAAAAGGTATTGGGAGAAATCAGACTGATGACAATAGAGGTCGTCAAGATACAAATGCATGACTTAAAGAGCATATAGCCACCCCCCCAAAAAAAGAAGGTGAAGAGGATAGACTCAAACGTGATAACGGCGAGGAACATCCCCACGATAGAAACCCGGTCTTTACGGGGGGCCTGCAGGGTTCAATAATCAGCGGGTACGGAGCACCGCAAAAGCGCTGGCGACAGACTCACACCGGGGTTGACTTTTTAAGGCCGCAATAGCAAATAGTTAGCGGGTCAACCAAAGCTCTGTCCATTCCTTGGAAATAGTCAACTTGGTTGACTCTCAGGTTGACCATTTTCGGCATCGTCCACCGCCAGTGAATGCCAGAACAGACGCGAAACTTTCAGCTCTTTGGCCCAGCGCCCCATATGGCGACCCATTGTTATGCTGGTGTTTACGGCGCTGATTATGTGTCGATGGATGGGCTGGGTTTCCCCGGACTTAAGTGAAACACTGGCGTTGAAGTTGCTCGGTATCGTCCAGCTGGGGATGGGTGGCTACATTGCCAGCCGAGGGGGGGAGAAGGTGATGAAGAACATTCATTGCTGAATCATTCCACACCAGATGGGTTATCAATATAAACAAATTTGTAGATGTAGATATTGATAACCCTATTGTCACCCCATACAGTCCGTGCGCTATCAGAGAATGGTCACTCAAGAGAAGGATGGGATTTTGTGTTGTTCCCTGTGTGAATGCGCTTGTGCCTGGTGAGGTCACTGGATTTGGCAAAGCCTTTTTTACAGCCTTCGACGGGGCAGACAAAAGGGCGCCCCCTGTGTGAGTGCGCTTGTGGGTGGTGAGGGCACTGGATTGGGTAAAGCCCTGTTTGCAGCCTTCGACGTGGCAGACAAAAGGGCGCTCCCCTGTGTGAATGCGCTTGTGCCTGGTGGTGAGGTGATCGGATTCGGGTAAAGCCCTGTTACAGCCTTCGACGGGGCAGACAAAAGGGCGCTTCCCTGTGTGAATGCGCTTGTGAGTGGTGAGGTGACTGGATTGGGTAAAGCCCTGATTACAGCCTTCGACGGGGCAGACAAAAGGGCGCTCCCCTGTGTGAATGCGCTTGTGGGTGGTGAGGTGATCGGATCGGGTAAAGCCCTGTTTGCAGCCTTCGACGGGGCAGACAAAAGGGCGCTCCCCTGTGTGAATGCGCTTTTTTCCTGGACGGACACTGAGAGTGTGCGTATCCGGAGTGTCTGCAGGAAGAAGTTCAGTGTCAGATTGAACCTCAATGCTGTCCCAGGGGAAGTTATCCTCCCAGAATGTCCAGTCTCCGGAATTCTCTGAGTGTGAAGGGCTTGTCTGAAGCTCATGGCTGTCGTCACTTGTCCAGCTATTCAGAGGTGTTAGTTCAGGAAAAAGCCGTTCGGTACTGGAGTGAAGTGAGCAATGAATGTCAGGGATATACATTTCACCGTCCTCTTCAGAAAATATATTGCAAACTCCCGATTTATCCTCAATACGGGTCAAGGCATTCCCTTCAATCACAAGAGGGAATGCCTGCTTTGCGTGTGTGAGTGTGAGTTGTGTGTTTTGTTCCTTTCCCTGGCAATGCACAATGTGTTGATCGCCAGCCTTCACCACAGAACAGGATGTTGTTCCATGGGGGTGGATTTGCGTGCCCTTTGTACCCGGAATGGCGACCCTTCCCGTCGAGTCGATATGAATTTGCACCGGGTAAACCGGGTGATTAGATTTAAGCGCAGGTATATGGATAAGCTTGTTGTTGCCGGAAAAGGTATTGGGAGAAATCAGACTGATGACAATAGAGGTCGTCAAGATACAAATGCATGACTTAAAGAGCATAGAGTCACCCCCCCCAAAAAAAAGAAGGTGAAGAGGATAGACTCAAACGTGATAACGGCGAGGAACATCCCCACGATAGAAACCCGGTCTTTACGGGGGGCCTGCAGGGTTCAATAATCAGCGGGTACGGAGCACCGCAAAAGCGCTGGTGACAGACTCACACCGGGTTTGACTTTTTAAGGCCGCAATAGCAAATACTTAGCGGGTCAACCACAGCTCCTTCCAGCCCTTGAAAAAAGTCAACCTGGTTGACTTTTTTGGTTGACTCTTAGGTTGACCATTTTCGGCATCGTCCACCGCCAGTGAATGCCAGAACAAACACGAGACTTTCAGCTCTTTGGCCCAGCGCCCCATATGGCGACCCATTGTTATGCTGGTGTTTACGGCGCTGATTATGTGTCGATGGATGGGCTGGGCTTCCCCGGACTTAAGTGAAACACTGGCGTTGAAGTTGCTCGGTATCGTCCAGCTGGGGATGGGTGGCTACATTGCCAGCCGAGGGGTGGAGAAGGTGATGAAGAACATTCATCGCTGAATCATTCCCCTCCAGATGGGTTATTAATATAAACAAATTTGTAGATGTAGATATTGATAACCCTATTGCCACCCCATACAGTCCGTGCGCTATCAGGGTATGGTCACTCAAGAGAAGGATGGGATTTTGTGTTGTCCCTTGTATGGATGCGCAGATGCCTGGTGAGGTCACCGGATCGGGCAAAGCTCTGTTTGCAGCCTTCAACGGGGCAGACAAAAGGGCGCTCCCCTGTGTGGATGCGTTTGTGGGAGGTGAGGTTACTGGATTGGGTAAAGCCCTGTTTGCAGCCTTCGACGGGGCAGACAAAAGGGCGCTCCCCTGTGTGAATGCGCTTGTGCCTGATGAGGTGACTGGAGTGGATAAAGCCTTTTTTACAGCCTTCGACGGGGCAGACAAAAGGGCGCTCCCCTGTGTGAGTGCGCTTGTGGGTGGTGAGGTCACTGGATCGGGCAAAGCCTTTTTTACAGCCTTCGACGGGGCAGACAAAAGGGCGCTCCCCTGTGTGAATGCGCTTGTGCTTGGTGAGGGCACCGGATTCGGTAAAGCCCTGTTTGCAGCCTTCGACGGGGCAGACAAAAGGGCGCTCCCCTGTGTGAGTGCGCTTGTGGGCGGTGAGGTGACTGGAGTGGGTAAAGCCCTGTTTGCAGCCTTCGACGGGGCAGAAAAAAGGGCGGTTCCCTGTGTGAGTGCGCTTGTGGGTGGTGAGGGCACTGGATTGGGTAAAGCCCTGTTTGCAGCCTTCGACGGGGCAGACAAAAGGGCGCTCCCCTGTGTGGATGCGCTTGTGCCTGGAGAGGTCACTGGATTGGGTAAAGCCCTGTTTGCAGCCTTCGACGGGGCAGACAAAAGGGCGCTCCCCTGTGTGGATGCGCTTGTGCCTGGAGAGGTCACTGGATCGGGCAAAGCCTTTTTTACAGCCTTCGACGGGGCAGACAAAAGGGCGCTTCCCTGTGTGAATGCGCTTGTGCCTGGTGAGGTCACTGGATCGGGCAAAGCCTTTTTTACAGCCTTCGACGGGGCAGACAAAAGGGCGCTCCCCTGTGTGAGTGCGCTTGTGGGCGGTGAGGTGACTGGAGTGGGTAAAGCCCTGTTTGCAGCCTTCGACGGGGCAGACAAAAGGGCGCTCCCCTGTGTGAGTGCGCTTGTGCCTGATGAGGTGACTGGAGTGGGCAAAGCCCTGTTTGCAGCCTTCGACGGGGCAGACAAAAGGGCGCTCCCCTGTGTGAGTGCGCTTGTGCCTGATGAGGTTACTGGATTGGGTAAAGCTCTGTTTGCAGCCTTCGACGGGGCAGACAAAAGGGCGCTCCCCTGTGTGAATGCGCTTGTGCCTGGTGAGGTCACTGGATTGGGTAAAGCTCTGTTTGCAGCCTTCGACGGGGCAGACAAAAGGGCGCTCCCCTGTGTGAATGAGCTTGTGCTTGGTGAGGTCACTGGATTGGGCAAAGCCTTTTTTACAGCCTTCGACGGGGCAGAAAAAAGGGCGCTCCCCTGTGTGAATGCGCTTTTTTCCTGGACGGACTCTGAGAGTGTGCGTATCCGGAGTGTCTGCAGGAAGAAGTTCAGTGTCAGATTGAACCTCAATGCTGTCCCAGGGGAAGTTATCCTCCCAGAATGTCCAGTCTTCGGAATTCTCTGAGTGTGAAGGGCTTGTCTGAAGCTCATGGCTGTCGTCACTTGTCCAGCTATTCAGAGGTGTTAGTTCAGGAAAAAGCCGTTCGGTACTGGAGTGAAGTGAGCAATGAATGTCAGGGATATACATTTCACCGCCCTCTTCAGAAAATATATTGCAAACTCCCGATTTATCCTCAATACGGGTCAAGGCATTCCCTTCAATCACAAGAGGGAATGCCTGCTTTGCGTGTGTGAGTGTGAGTTGTGTGTTTTGTTCCTTTCCCTGGCAATGCACAATGTGTTGATCGCCAGCCTTCACCACAGAACAGGATGTTGTTCCATGGGGGTGGATTTGCGTGCCCTTTGTACCCGGAATGGCGACCCTTCCCGTCGAGTCGATATGAATTTGCACCGGGTAAACCGGTTGATTAGATTTAAGCGCAGGTATATGGATAAGCTTGTTGTTGCCGGAAAAGGTATTGGGAGAAATCAGACTGATGACAATAGAGGTCGTCAAGATACAAATGCATGACTTAAAGAGCATAGAGTCACCCCCAAAAAAGGAGGTGAAGAGGATAGACTCAAACGTGATAACGGCGAGGAACATCCCCACGATAGAAACCCGGTCTTTACGGGGGGCCTGCAGGGTTCAATAATCAGCGGGTACGGAGCATGGCAAAAGCGCTGCTGACAGACTCACACCGGGGTTGACTTTTTAAGGCCGCAATAGCAAATAGTTAGTGGGTCAACCAAAGCTCTGTCCATTCCTTGGAAACAGTCAACTTGGTTGACTTTTTTGGTTGACTCTCAGGCCGACCATTGTCGGCATCGTCCACCGCCAGTGAATGCCAGAACAGACGCGAAATTTTCAACTCTTTGGCCCAGCGGCCCATATGGCGACCCATTGTTATGCTGGTGTTTACGGCGCTGATTATGTGTCGATGGATGGGCTGGGCTTCCCCGGACTTAAGTGAAACACTGGAGTTGAAGTTGTTCGGTATCGTCCAGCTGGGGATGGGTGGCTACATTGCCAGCCGAGGGGTGGAGAAGGTGATGAAGAACATTCATCGCTGAATCATTCCCCACCAGATGGGTTATCAATAGAAACAAATTTGCAGATGTAGATATTGATAACCCTATTGCCACCCCATACAGTCCGTGCGCTATCAGAGAATGGTCACTCAAGAGAAGGATGGGATTTTGTGTTGTTCCCTGTGTGGATGCGCTGGTGCCTGGTGAGGGCACTGGATCGGGTAAAGCCCTGTTTGCAGTCTTCGACGGGGCAGACAAAAGGGCGCTCCCCTGTGTGAATGCGCTTGTGGATGGTGAGGTCACTGGATTGGGTAAAGCCTTTTTTGCAGCCTTCGACGGGGCAGACAAAAGGGCGCTCCCCTGTGTGAATGCGCTTGTGGGTGGTGAGGTTACTGGAATGGGTAAAGCCCTGTTTGCAGCCTTCGACGGGGCAGACAAAAGGGCGCTCCCCTGTGTGAGTGCGCTTGTGGGTGGTGAGGGCACTGGATTGGGTAAAGCCCTGTTTGCAGCCTTCGACGGGGCAGGCAAAAGGGCGCTCCCCTGTATGGATGCGCAGATGCCTGGTGAGGTGACTGGATTGGGTAAAGCCCTGTTTGCAGCCTTCGACGGGGCAGACAAAAGGGCGCTCCCCTGTGTGGATGCGCTTGTGGGTGGTGAGGTCACCGGATTGGGCAAAGCCCTGTTTGCAGCCTTCGACGGGACAGACAAAAGGGCGCTCCCCTGTGTGGATGCGCTTGTGGGCGGTGAGGTGACTGGATCGGGTAAAGCCCTGTTTGCAGCCTTCGACGGGGCAGACAAAAGGGCGCTCCCCTGTGTGAGTGCGCTTGTGGGTGGTGAGGGCACTGGATTGGGTAAAGCTCTGTTTGCAGCCTTCGACGTGGCAGACAAAAGGGCGCTCCCCTGTGTGGATGCGCTTGTGCCTGGAGAGGTCACTGGATCGGGCAAAGCCTTTTTTACAGCCTTCGACGGGGCAGACAAAAGGGCGCTCCCCTGTGTGAGTGCGCTTGTGGGTGGTGAGGGCACTGGATTGGGTAAAGCCCTGTTTGCAACCTTCGACGGGGCAGACAAAAGGGCGCTCCCCTGTGTGAATGCGCTTGTGGGTGGTGAGGTTACTGGATTGGGTAAAGCTCTGATTGCAGCCTTCGACGGGGCAGACAAAAGGGCGCTCCCCTGTGTGAGTGCGCTTGTGGGTGGTGAGGTCACCGGATTGTGTAAAGCCCTGTTTGCAGCCTTCGACGGGGCAGACAAAAGGGCGCTCCCCTGTGTGGATGCGCTTGTGGGCGGTGAGGGCACTGGATCGGGTAAAGCCCTGTTTGCAGCCTTCGACGGGGCAGACAAAAGGGCGCTCCCCTGTGTGAGTGCGCTTGTGGGTGGTGAGGTCACCGGATTGTGTAAAGCCCTGTTTGCAGCCTTCGACGGGACAGACAAAAGGGCGCTCCCCTGTGTGAGTGCGTTTGTGGGCGGTGAGGTCACCGGATCGGGCAAAGCCCTGTTTGCAGCTTTCGACGGGGCAGACAAAAGGGCGCTCCCCTGTGTGAGTGCGCTTGTGGGTTGTGAGGTCACCGGATTGGGTAAAGCCTTGTTTGCAGCCTTCGACGGGGCAGACAAAAGGGCGCTCCCCTGTGTGAGTGCGCTTGTGCCTGGTGAGGTCACTGGATTGGGTGAAGCCCTGTTTGCAGCCTTCGACGGGGCAGACAAAAGGGCGCTCCCCTGTGTGAGTGCGCTTGTGGGTGGTGAGGTGACCGGATTGGGTAAAGCCCTGTTTGCAGCCTTCGACGGGGCAGACAAAAGGGCGCTCCCCTGTGTGAGTGCGTTTTTTTCCAGGACGGACTCTGAGTGTGTACGTATCAGGAGTGCCTGTCGGGAGAAGCACCGTGTCAGATTGAACCTCAATGCTGTCACAGGGGGCGGTATCTTCTCCCACAGAGCTGTCTCCGAAACCCTCAGAGGGGGAAGGCATTACCTGTAGTTTATGGTCGTGCTGTCTTATCCAGCTATTTAAATGCGGATATTCAGGAGGAAACAGATCAGCACCAGGGTGAGACGAGCAGTCAATGTCAGGGTGGGAGTTTTCCCCGAATTCGTCAGAAAACACATGACAAACTCCCGATTCATCTTCAAAACGTGTCAAGGTATTCGCTTCAATGTCAAGAGGTAATACCTGCGGTGCGTGTGCAAGTGTGAGTTGTGTGTTTTGTTCCTTTCCCTGGCA
Source organism: Sansalvadorimonas sp. (assembly GCA_965221135.1). Lineage (GTDB taxonomy): Bacteria > Pseudomonadota > Gammaproteobacteria > Pseudomonadales > Endozoicomonadaceae > Sansalvadorimonas. Next base: position 124,549 of record CBDCRZ010000070.1, on the reverse strand, counting down.
ATGCACACTGTGTTGATCGCCAGCCCTCACCACTGAACAGGACGTTGTTCCATGGGGGTGGATTTGCGTACCTTTGGTGCTCGGAATAGTGACACCGCCTGTCGAGTCGATATGAATTTGCACCGAGTCAACGGGTTGATCAGGTTTAATAGAAGGTATAGGGATAAGTTTGTTTTTGCCCGAAAAGGTATTGGGAGAAATCAGGCTGATGGCAATAGAGGTAGTCAAGATACCAATGTGTGCCTTAAAGAACATATACCCGCCCCCAAAAAGAAGGTGAAGAGGATAGACTCAAACGTGATGATGGCAGTGAATATTCTCATGGCAGATGCTCGGTCTTTAGGGACCCCAGCAGGGTTCAATAAACAGCCGGTACGCAGCACTGCGAATAATCGTTAGTAACAATCAGTTAGGAACCGTCTAAAAATAACTTCCCTGTTTATCCAGTCGTTTCGGGAATGGCAACATAGTTCCACTTTGGCAGCAGTATATCGAACTGGATGCTCATCTTCTCTTTAAAGTCTGCCGCATACTTGCGGCCGACTTTATAAATTTCTCAATAACACTTACCTGCACACTGAGCCCTGTTGTGGTTTCTGTTTTCTCCATGTAGTGCTTCGCAACTTCTACGCTTTCAAGCGGCACACCCTGACAAGCTCGGGTCACATGCGGAAAGGCACGGTGTTCTATCGGGTTGTACTTCGAGCAGTAGGCTGGAAGATGGGCAACTCTTACTTCCTTTTTCAACCTGTTGGCTAATGCCTGCAAATCTTCCTTAAAAAGATAGGAACGGGCACTGTTACTGCCTCCACAATCACAGAGGAGTAACAATTCATTCTCTTCGGGGTAGTCCTGCTGTCCCTGCTCGCGCCACCATAGTTCAATGCTATCGCAGGCAAACTCCGATGTGTCACAAGTGGTATTCAAATGGAGTGATACTGCATTCTTGCGAACATCATAGATACCATGAGGAATCAGCTTACCGTTACCACAACTGGGGAAGTCATGGTCGTTGACATGGGTGGGTTCAGTCGCATCAGTCACACCATCTCGATAAAAATTGCCCAATACCTCTTTCTTTTTGGTATCTATGCTCAGCACCGGTTTCCCTGCATCCAGATATTCGTTCTTCAGTCTTGTGATATTCTCAAACTGGGCATTGCGGTCAGCATGTTGTCCCATTGTCAGTGACTTCTGGGGCTTGCGACGTCGGAAGCTTTCTTCGTAAAGCAACTTTGAAACCGTATCCTTGTTTGCCGGTGTCCCAAGTTCTCCAAGCTGCCTGGAAATTTGTCGGCGTGAAAGGTTTGTCCACTTCACATTTTCCCGCATGGGGTCGCCTGCGGTATGAGTTCGCAGTACCGTATGCAGGTTCTCTATAAGGTGTGGATAGACCTCTGTCACCCGTTTACGTCCACCCCTTTTTTTCGTTGTGGTTCGGTGACCATCTCTTCTGAGTCCAGCTCAATCATACCTTTGCGAATCGTTTTTTGATCACAGCTCAGCACCTGCGATACATAACCTATACCACCATGACCAAGCTTTAGAGCTTCAACGGCTGCATAAAGGCGACGATCTTTCTCGTTAAGAGCTCGATAAAGGGCTCTCATCCGCTTTTTGATCAATGAAGGATATGTGAGCATGACGACCTCCAAAGTAATGGCTATTGAGTATTGCTCATTACACTGGAGGAGTCAGTCGGGAAGTTATTTTTATACAGTTCCTTAGCGGGTCAACCATGGCTCCTTCCAGCCCTTGGCAATAGTCAACCGGGTTGACTTTTTTGGTTGACTCTTAGGTTGACCATTTTCGGCATCGTCCACCGCCAGTGAATGCCAGAACAGACGCGAAACTTTCAGCTCTTTGGCCCAGCGCCCCATATGGGGACCCATTGTTATGCTGGTGTTTACGGCGCTGATTATGTGTCGATGGATGGGCTGGGCTTCCCCGGACTTAAGTGAAACACTGGCGTTGAAGTTTCTCGGTATCGTCCAGCTGGGGATGGGTGGCTACATTGCCAGCCGAGGGGTGGAGAAGGTGATGAAGAACATTCATCGCTGAAACATTCCCCACCAGATGGGTTATCAATAGAAACAAATTTGTAGATGTAGATATTGATAACCCTATTGTCACCCCATACAGTCCGTGCGCTATCAGAGAATGGTCACTCAAAAGAAGGATGGGATTTTGTGTTGTTCCCTGTGTGAATGCGCTTGTGGGTGGTGAGGGCACCGGATTGGGTAAAGCCTTTTTTACAGCCTTCGACGGGGCAGACAAAAGGGCGCTCCCCTGTGTGAATGCGCTTGTGAGTGGTGAGATGACTGGATTGGGTAAAGCCCTGTTTGCAGCCTTCGACGGGGCAGACAAAAGGGCGCTCCCCTGTGTGAATACGCTTGTGATTGGTGAGGTCACTGGATTGGGTAAAGCCTTTTTTACAGCCTTCGACGGGGCAGACAAAAGGGCGCTCCCCTGTGTGAATGCGCAGGTGCCTGGTGAGGGCACTGGATCGGGCAAAGCCTTTTTTACAGCCTTCGACGGGGCAGGCAAAAGGGCGCTCCCCTGTGTGAGTGCGCTTGTGCCTGGTGAGGTCACTGGATTGGGTAAAGCCCTGTTTGCAGCCTTCGACGGGGCAGACAAAAGGGCGCTCCCCTGTGTGAATGCGCTGGTGCCTGGTGAGGTCACCGGATTGGGTAAAGCCCTGTTTGCAGCCTTCGACGGGGCAGACAAAAGGGCGCTCCCCTGTGTGAGTGCGCTTGTGGGCGGTGAGGGCACCGGATCGGGCAAAGCCCTGTTTGCAGCCTTCAACGGGGCAGACAAAAGGGCGCTCCCCTGTGTGAGTGCGCTTGTGGGCGGTGAGGGCACCGGATCGGGCAAAGCCCTGTTTGCAGCCTTCAACGGGGTAGACAAAAGGGCGCTCCCCTGTGTGATTGCGCTTTTTTCCTGGACGGACTCTGAGAGTGTGCGTATCCGGAGTGTCTGCAGGAAGAAGTTCAGTGTCAGATTGAACCTCAGTGCTGTCCCAGGGGGAGTTATCCTCCCAGAATGTCCAGTCTCCGGAATTCTCTGAGTGTGAAGGGCTTGTCTGAAGCTCATGGCTGTCGTCACTTGTCCAGCTATTCAGAGGTGTTAGTTCAGGTAAAAGCCGTTCGGTACTGGAGTGAAGTGAGCAATGAATGTCAGGGATATACATTTCACCGCCCGCTTCAGAAAATATATTGCAAACTCCCGATTTATCCTCAATACGGGTCAAGGCATTCCCTTCAATCACAAGAGGGAATGCCTGCTTTGCGTGTGTGAGTGTGAGTTGTGTGTTTTGGTCCTTTCCCTGGCAATGCACAATGTGTTGATCGCCAGCCTTCACCACAGAACAGGATGTTGTTCCATGGGGGTGGATTTGCGTGCCCTTTGTACCCGGAATGGCGACCCTTCCCGTCGAGTCGATATGAATTTGCACCGGGTAAACCGGTTGATTAGATTTAAGCGCAGGTATATGGATAAGCTTGTTGTTGCCGGAAAAGGTATTGGGAGAAATCAGACTGATGACAATAGAGGTCGTCAAGATACAAATGTATGACTTAAAGAGCATAGAGTCCCCCCAAAAAAAGAAGGTGAAGAGGATAGACTCAAACGTGATAACGGCGAGGAACATCCCCACGATAGAAACCCGGTCTTTACGGGGGGGGGGGGGGCCTGCAGGGTTCAATAATCAGCGGGTACGGAGCACCACAAAAGCGCTGGCGACAGACTCACACCGGGGTTGACTTTTTAAGGCCGCAACAGCAAATAGTTAGCGGGTCAACCAAAGCTCTGTCCATTCCTTGGAAATAGTCAACTTGGTTGACTTTTTTGGTTGACTCTCAGGTTGACCATTTTCGGTATCGTCCACCGCCAGTGAATGCCAGAACAGACGCGAAACTTTCAGCTCTTTGGCCCAGCGCCCCATATGGCGACCCATTGTTATGCTGGTGTTTACGGCGCTGATTATGTGTCGATGGATGGGCTGGGTTTCCCCGGACTTAAGTGAAACACTGGCGTTGAAGTTGCTCGGTATCGTCCAGCTGGGGATGGGTGGCTACATTGCCAGCCGAGGGGTGGAGAAGGTGATGAAGAACATTCATCGCTGAATCATTCCCCACCAGATGGGTTATCAATATAAACAAATTTGTAGATGTAGATATTGATAACCCTATTGTCACCCCATACAGTCCGTGCGCTATCAGGGTATGGTCACTCAAGAGAAGGATGGGATTTTGTGTTGTCCCCTGAGTGGATGCGCTGGTGCCTGGTGAGGGCACCGGATTGGGTAAAGCTCTGTTTGCAGCCTTCGACGGGGCAGACAAAAGGGCGCTCCCCTGTGTGGATGCGCTTGTGGGCGGTGAGGTCACTGGATCGGGCAAAGCCTTTGTTACAGCCTTCGACGGGGCAGACAAAAGGGCGCTCCCCTGTGTGAGTGCGCTTGTGGGTGGTGAGGTGACTGGATTGGGCAAAGCCTTTTTTACAGCCTTCGACGGGGCAGACAAAAGGGCGCTCCCCTGTGTGAGTGCGCTTGTGGGTGGTGAGGGCACAGGAGTGGGTAAAGCCTTTTTTACAGCCTTCGACGGGGCAGACAAAAGGGCTCTCCCCTGTGTGAGTGCGCTTGTGGGTGGTGAGGTGACTGGATTGGGTAAAGCTCTGTTTGCAGCCTTCGACGGGGCAGACAAAAGGGCGCTCCCCTGTGTGAATGCGCTTGTGCCTGGTGAGGTCTCTGGATTGGGTAAAGCCCTGTTTGCAGCCTTCGACGGGGCAGACAAAAGGGCGCTTCCCTGTGTGGATGCGCTTGTGGGCGGTGAGGTCACTGGATCGGGCAAAGCCTTTTTTACAGCCTTCGACGGGGCAGACAAAAGGGCGCTCCCCTGTGTGAATGCGCTTGTGCCTGGAGAGGTCACTGGATCGGGCAAAGCCTTTGTTACAGCCTTCGACGGGGCAGACAAAAGGGCGCTCCCCTGTGTGAATGCGCTTGTGGGTGGTGAGGTTACTGGATCGGGCAAAGCCTTTGTTACAGCCTTCGACGGGGCAGACAAAAGGGCGCTCCCCTGTGTGAATGCGCTTGTGAGTGGTGAGGTCACTGGATCGGGCAAAGCCTTTTTTACAGCCTTCGACGGGGCAGACAAAAGGGCGCTCCCCTGTGTGAATGCGCTTGTGCCTGGTGAGGTGACTGGAGTTGATAAAGCCTTTTTTACAGCCTTCGACGGGGCAGACAAAAGGGTGCTCCCCTGTGTGAATACGCTTGTGCCTGGTGAGGTGACAGGATCGGGCAAAGCCCTGTTTGCAGCCTTTGACGGGGCAGACAAAAGGGCGCTCCCCTGTATGGATGCGCTTGTGCCTGGTGAGGTCACTGGATCGGGTAAAGCCCTTGTTACAGCCTTCGACGGGGCAGACAAAAGGGCGCTCCCCTGTGTGAGTGCGCTTGTGGGCGCTGAGGTCACCGGATTGGGTAAAGCCCCTGTTGCAGCCTTCAACGGGGCAGACAAAAGGGCGCTCCCTTGTGTGAATGCGCTTTTTTCCTGGACGGACTCTGAGAGTGTGCGTATCCGGAGTGTCTGCAGGAAGAAGTTCAGTGTCAGATTGAACCTCAATGCTGTCCCAGGGGAAGTTATCCTCCCAGAGTGTCCAGTCTCCGGAATTCTCTGAGTGTGAAGGGCTTGTCTGAAGCTCATGGCTGTCGTCACTTGTCCAGCTATTCAGAGGTGTTAGTTCAGGAAAAAGCCGTTCGGTACTGGAGTGAAGTGAGCAATGAATGTCAGGGATATACATTTCACCGTCCTCTTCAGAAAATATATTGCAAACTCCCGATTTATCCTCAATACGGGTCAAGGCATTCCCTTCAATCACAAGAGGGAATGCCTGCTTTGCGTGTGTGAGAGTGAGTTGTGTGTTTTGTTCCTTTCCCTGGCAATGCACAATGTGTTGATCGCCAGCCTTCACCACAGAACAGGATGTTGTTCCATGGGGGTGGATTTGCGTGCCCTTTGTACCAGGAATGGCGACCCTTCCCGTCGAGTCGATATGAATTTGCACCGGGTAAACCGGTTGATTAGATTTAAGCGCAGGTATATGGATAAGCTTGTTGTTGCCGGAAAAGGTATTGGGAGAAATCAGACTGATGACAATAGAGGTCGTCAAGATACAAATGCATGACTTAAAGAGCATAGAGTCCCCCCCAAAAAAGAAGGTGAAGAGGATAGACTCAAACGTGATAACGGCGAGGAACATCCCCACGATAGAAACCCGGTCTTTACGGGGGGCCTGCAGGGTTCAATAATCAGCGGGTACGGAGCACCGCAAAAGCGCTGGCGACAGACTCACACCGGGGTTAACTTTTTAAGGCCGCAACAGCAAATAGTTAGCGGGTCAACCAAAGCTCTGTCCATTCCTTGGAAATAGTCAACCTGGTTGACTTTTTTGGTTGGCTCTCAAGTTGACCATTTTCGGCATCGTCCACCGCCAGTGAATGCCAGAACAAACGTGAGATTTTCAGCTCTTTGGCCCAGCGACCCATATGGCGACCCATTGTTATGCTGGTGTTTACGGTGCTGATTATGTGTCGATGGATGGGCTGGGCTTCCCCGGACTTAAGTGAAACACTGGCGTTGAAGTTGCTCGGTATCGTCCAGCTGGGGATGGGTGGCTACACTGCCAGCCGAGGGGTGGAGAAGGTGATGAAGAACATTCATCGCTGAATCATTCCCCACCAGATGGGTTATCAATAGAAACAAATTTGCAGATGTAGATATTGATAACCCTATTGTCACCCCATACAGTCCGTGCGCTATCAGAGAATGGTCACTCAAGAGAAAGATGGGATTTTGTGTTGTTCCCTGTGTGAATGCGCTTGTGCCTGGTGAGGGCACTGGATCGGGCAAAGCCCTGTTTGCAGCCTTCGACGGGGCAGACAAAAGGGCGCTCCCCTGTGTGAGTGCGCTTGTGGGTGGTGAGGTGACTGGAGTGGGTAAAGCCTTTTTTACAGCCTTCGACGGGGCAGACAAAAGGGCGCTCCCCTGTGTGAGTGCGCTTGTGGGTGGTGAGGTTACTGGATTGGGTAAAGCCCTGTTTACAGCCTTCGACGGGGCAGACAAAAGGGCGCTCCCCTGTGTGAGTGCGCTTGTGGGTGGTGAGGGCACCGGATTGGGTAAAGCCCTGTTTGCAGCCTACGACGGGGCAGACAAAAGGGCGCTCCCCTGTGTGAGTGCGCTTGTGGGCGGTGAGGGTACTGGATTGGGTAAAGCCCTGTTTGCAGCCTTCGACGGGGCAGACAAAAGGGCGCTCCCCTGTGTGAATGCGCTTGTGGTCGGTGAGGTCACTGGATTGGGTAAAACCCTTTTTGCAGCCTTCGACGGGGCAGACAAAAGGGCGCTCCCCTGTATGAATGCGCTTATGCCTGGCGAGGTCACTGGATTGGGTAAAGCCTTTTTTACAGCCTTCGACGGGGCAGACAAAAGGGCGCTCCCCTGTGTGAATGCGCTTGTGGGTGGTGAGGTCACTGGATTGGGTAAAGCCTTTTTTACAGCCTTCGACGGGGCAGACAAAAAGGTGCTCCCCTGTGTGAATGCGCTTGTGAGTGGTGAGGTGACTGGATCGGGTAAAGCCCTGTTTGCAGCCTTCGACGGGGCAGACAAAAGGGCGCTCCCCTGTGTGAATGCGCTTGTGGATGGTGAGGGCACTGGATTGGGTAAAGCCTTTTTTACAGCCTTCGACGGGGCAGACAAAAGGGCGCTCCCCTGTGTGAGTGCGCTTGTGGGTGGTGAGGTGAGCGGATCGGGTAAAACCCTGTTTGCAGCCTTCGACGGGGCAGACAAAAGGGCGCTCCCCTGTGTGGATGCGCAGATGCCTAGTCAGGGAACCGGATTGGGTAAAGCCTTTTTTGCAGCCTTCAACGGGGCAGACAAAAGGGCGCTCCCCTGTGTGAATGCGCTTTTTTCCTGGACGGACTCTGAGAGTGTGCGTATCCGGAGTGTCTGCAGGAAGAAGTTCAGTGTCAGATTGAACCTCAATGCTGTCCCAGGGGAAGTTATCCTCCCAGAATGTCCAGTCTCCGGAATTCTCTGAGTATGAAGGGCTTGTCTGAAGCTCATGGCCGTCGTCACTTGTCCAGCTATTCTGAGGTGTTAGTTCAGGAAAAAGCCGTTCGGTACTGGAGTGAAGTGAGCAATGAATGTCAGGGATATACATTTCACCGCTCTCTTCAGAAAATATATTGCAAACTCCCGATTTATCCTCAATACGGGTCAAGGCATTCCCTTCAATCACAAGAGGGAATGCCTGCTTTGCGTGTGTGAGTGTGAGTTGTGTGTTTTGTTCCTTTCCCTGGCAATGCACAATGTGTTGATCGCCAGCCTTCACCACAGAACAGGATGTTGTTCCATGGGGGTGGATTTGCGTGCCCTTTGTACCCGGAATGGCGACCCTTCCCGTCGAGTCGATATGAATTTGCACCGGGTAAACCGGTTGATTAGATTTAAGCGCAGGTATATGGATAAGCTTGTTGTTGCCGGAAAAGGTATTGGGAGAAATCAGACTGATGACAATAGAGGTCGTCAAGATACAAATGCATGACTTAAAGAGCATATAGCCACCCCCCCAAAAAAAGAAGGTGAAGAGGATAGACTCAAACGTGATAACGGCGAGGAACATCCCCACGATAGAAACCCGGTCTTTACGGGGGGCCTGCAGGGTTCAATAATCAGCGGGTACGGAGCACCGCAAAAGCGCTGGCGACAGACTCACACCGGGGTTGACTTTTTAAGGCCGCAATAGCGAATAGTTAGCGGGTCAACCAAAGCTCTGTTCATTCCGTGGAAATAGTCAACTTGGTTGACTTTTTTGGTTGACTCTCAGGTTGACCATTTTCGGCATCGTCCACCGCCAGTGAATGCCAGAACAGACGCGAAACTTTCAGCTCTTTGGCCCAGCGCCCCATATGGCGACCCATTGTTATGCTGGTGTTTACGGCGCTGATTATGTGTCGATGGATGGGCTGGGCTTCCCCGGACTTAAGTGAAACACTGGCGTTGAAGTTGCTCGGTATCGTCCAGCTGGGGATGGGTGGCTACATTGCCAGCCGAGGGGTGGAGAAGGTGATGAAGAACATTCATCGCTGAATCATTGCCCACCAGATGGGTTATCAATATAAACAAATTTGTAGATGTAGATATTGATAACCCTATTGTCACCCCATACAGTCCGTGCGCTATCAGAGAATGGTCACTCAAGAGAAGGATGGGATTTTGCGTTGTCCCCTGTGTGAATGCGCTTGTGGGTGGTGAAGGCACTGGATTGGGTAAAGCTCTGTTTGCAGCCTTCGACGGGGCAGACAAAAGGGCGCTCCCCTGTGTGAGTGCGCTTGTGGGTGGTGAGGTGACTGGAGTGGGTAAAGCCTTTTTTACAGCCTTCGACGGGGCAGACAAAAGGGCGCTCCCCTGTGTGAATGCGCTTGTGAGTGGTGAGGGCACCGGATTGTGTAAAGCCCTGTTTGCAGCCTTCGACGGGGCAGACAAAAGGGCGCTCCCCTGTGTGAATGCGCTTGTGGGTGGTGAGGTTACTGGATTGGGTAAAACCCTTTTTGCAGCCTTCGACGGGGCAGACAAAAGGGCGCACCCCTGTGTGAATGCGCTTGTGGATGGTGAGGTGACTGGATCGGGTAAAGCCCTGTTTGCAGCCTTCGACGGGGCAGACAAAAGGGCGCTCCCCTGTGTGAGTGCGCTTGTGGGTTGTGAGGTGACTGGATTGGGTAAAGCCCTGTTTGCAGCCTTCGACGGGGCAGACAAAAGGGCGCACCCCTGTGTGAGTGCGCTTGTGCCTGGTGAGGTCACTGTATTGGGTAAAGCCCTGTTTGCAGCCTTCGACGGGGCAGACAAAAGGGCACGCCCCTGTGTGAGTGCGCTTGTGGGTGGTGAGGTTACTGGATTGGGTAAAGCCCTGTTTGCAGCCTTCGACGGGGCAGACAAAAGGGCGCTCCCCTGTGTGAGTGCGCTTGTGCCTGGTGAGGTCACTGTATTGGGTAAAGCCTTTTTTACAGCCTTCGACGGGGCAGACAAAAGGGCGCTCCCCTGTGTGAGTGCGCTTGTGGGTGGTGAGGTGATCGGATCGGGTAAAGCCCTGTTTGCAGCCTTCGACGGGGCAGACAAAAGGGCGCGCCCCTGTGTGAGTGCGCTTGTGGGTGGTGAGGTGACCGGATTCGGTAAAGCCCTGTTTGCAGCCTTCGACGGGGCAGACAAAAGGGCGCGCCCCTGTGTGAGTGCGCTTGTGGGTGGTGAGGGTACTGGATTGGGTAAAGCCCTGTTTGCAGCCTTCGACGGGGCAGACAAAAGGGCGCGCCTCTGTGTGAGTGCGCTTGTGGGTGGTGAGGGTACTGGATTGGGTAAAGCCCTGTTTGCAGCCTTCGACGGGGCAGACAAAAGGGCGCGCCCCTGTGTGAGTGCGCTTGTGGGTGGTGAGGTGATCGGATCGGGTAAAGCCCTGTTTGCAGCCTTCGACGGGGCAGACAAAAGGGCGCTCCCCTGTGTGAGTGCGCTTGTGGGTGGTGAGGTGATCGGATCGGGTAAAGCCCTGTTTGCAGCCTTCGACGGGGCAGACAAAAGGGCGCTCCCCTGTGTGAGTGCGCTTGTGGGTGGTGAGGTTACTGGATTGGATAAAACCCTTTTTGCAGCCTTCGACGGGGCAGACAAAAGGGCGCTCCCCTGTGTGAGTGCGCTTGTGGATGGTGAGGTCACCGGATTGGGTAAAGCCCTGTTTGCAGCCTTCGACGGGGCAGACAAAAGGGCGCTCCCCTGTGTGAGTGCGCTTGTGGGTGGTGAGGTGATCGGATCGGGTAAAGCCCTGTTTGCAGCCTTCGACGGGGCAGACAAAAGGGCGCTCCCCTGTGTGAATGCGCTTGTGGGTGGTGAGGTTACTGGATTGGGTAAACCCTTTTTTACAGCCTTCGACGGGGCAGACAAAAGGGCGCTCCCCTGTGTGAGTGCGCTTGTGGGCGGTGAGGGCACCGGATTGGGTAAAGCCCTGTTTGCAGCCTTCGACGGGGCAGACAAAAGGGCGCGCCCCTGTGTGAGTGCGCTTGTGGATGGTGAGGTGACCGGATTGGGTAAAGCCTTTTTTACAGCCTTCGACGGGGCAGACAAAAGGGCGCTCCCCTGTGTGAATGCGTTTTTTTCCTGGACGGACTCTGAGAGTGTGCGTATCCGGAGTGTCTGCAGGAAGAAGTTCAGTGTCAGATTGAACCTCAATGCTGTCCCAGGGGAAGTTATCCTCCCAGAATGTCCAGTCTTCGGAATTCTCTGAGTATGAAGGGCTTGTCTGAAGCTCATGGCTGTCGTCACTTGTCCAGCTATTCTGAGGTGTTAGTTCAGGAAAAAGCCGTTCGGTACTGGAGTGAAGTGAGCAATGAATGTCAGGGATATACATTTCACCGCTCTCTTCAGAAAATATATTGCAAACTCCCGATTTATCCTCAATACGGGTCAAGGCATTCCCTTCAATCACAAGAGGGAATGCCTGCTTTGCGTGTGTGAGTGTGAGTTGTGTGTTTTGTTCCTTTCCCTGGCAATGCACAATGTGTTGATCGCCAGCCTTCACCACAGAACAGGATGTTGTTCCATGGGGGTGGATTTGCGTGCCCTTTGTACCCGGAATGGCGACCCTTCCCGTCGAGTCGATATGGATTTGCACCGGGTAAACCGGGTGATTAGATTTAAGCGCAGGTATATGGATAAGCTTGTTGTTGCCGGAAAAGGTATTGGGAGAAATCAGACTGATGACAATAGAGGTCGTCAAGATACAAATGCATGACTTAAAGAGCATAGAGTCACCCCCCCAAAAAAAGAAGGTGAAGAGGATAGACTCAAACGTGATAACGGCGAGGAACATCCCCACGATAGAAACCCGGTCTTTACGGGGGGCCTGCAGGGTTCAATAATCAGCGGGTACGGAGCATGGCAAAAGCGCTGCTGACAGACTCACACCGGGGTTGACTTTTTAAGGCCGCAATAGCAAATAGTTAGCGGGTCAACCAAAGCTCTGTCCATTCCTTGGAAATAGTCAACTTGGTTGACTCTCAGTTTGACCATTTTCGGCATCGTCCACCGCCAGTGAGTGCCAGAACAAACGCGAGACTTTCAGCTCTTTGGCCCAGCGCCCCATATGGCGACCCATTGTTATGCTGGTGTTTACGGCGCTGATTATGTGTCGATGGATGGGCTGGGCTTCCCCGGACTTAAGTGAAACACTGGCGTTGAAGTTGCTCGGTATTGTCCAGCTGGGGATGGGTGGCTACATTGCCAGCCGAGGGGTGGTGAAGGTGATGAAGAACATTCATTGCTGAATCATTCCCCACCAGATGGGTTATCAATAGAAACAAATTTGTAGATGTAGATATTGATAACCCTATTGTCACCCCATACAGTCCGTGCGCTATCAGAGAATGGTCACTCAAGAGAAGGATGGGATTTTGTGTTGTTCCCTGTATGAATGCGCAGATGCCTGGTGAGGTCACTGGATTGGGTAAAGCCCTGTTTGCAGCCTTCGACGGGGCAGACAAAAGGGCGCTCCCCTGTGTGAATGCGCTTGTGCCTGGTGAGGTGACTGGAGTGGATAAACCCTTTTTTACAGCCTTCGACGGGGCAGACAAAAGGGCGCTCCCCTGTGTGAGTGCGCTTGTGCCTGGTGAGGTGACTGGAGTGGATAAACCCTTTTTTACAGCCTTCGACGGGGCAGACAAAAGGGCGCTCCCCTGTGTGAGTGCGCTTGTGCCTGGTGAGGTGACTGGAGTGGATAAAGCCTTTTTTACAGCCTTCGACGGGGCAGACAAAAGGGCGCTCCCCTGTGTGAGTGCGCTTGTGGGTGATGAGGTCACTGGATCGGGCAAAGCCTTTTTTACAGCCTTCGACGGGGCAGACAAAAGGGCGCTCCCCTGTGTGAATGCGCTTGTGCCTGGTGAGGTGACTGGAGTGGATAAACCCTTTTTTACAGCCTTCGACGGGGCAGACAAAAGGGCGCTCCCCTGTGTGAGTGCGCTTGTGAGTGGTGAGGTGACTGGATTGGGTAAAGCTCTGTTTGCAGCCTTCGACGGGGCAGACAAAAGGGCGCTCCCCTGTGTGAATGAGCTTGTGCTTGGTGAGGTCACTGGATTGGGCAAAGCCTTTTTTACAGCCTTCGACGGGGCAGACAAAAGGGCGCTCCCCTGTGTGAGTGCGCTTGTGGGTGGTGAGGTGACCGGATTCGGTAAAGCCCTGGTTACAGCCTTCGACGGGGCAGACAAAAGGGCGCTCCCCTGTGTGAATGCGCTTGTGGGTGGTGAGGTGACTGGATTGGGTAAAGCCTTTTTTACAGCCTTCGACGGGGCAGACAAAAGGGCGCTCCCCTGTGTGAATGCGCTCGTGCCTGGTGAGGTCATTGGATTGGGTAAAGCCCTGTTTGCAGCCTTCGACGGGGCAGACAAAAGGGCGCTCCCTTGTGTGAATGCGCTTGTGAATGGTGAGGTGACTGGATTGGGTAAAGCTCTGTTTACAGCCTTCGACGGGGCAGACAAAAGGGCGCTCCCCTGTGTGAGTGCGCTTGTGGGCGGTGAGGTTACTGGATTGGGTAAAGCCCTGTTTGCAGCCTTCGACGGGGCAGACAAAAGGGCGCTCCCCTGTGTGAATGCGCTTGTGGGTGGTGAGGTCACTGGATTGGGTAAAGCCCTGTTTGCAGCCTTCGACGGGGCAGACAAAAGGGCACGCCCCTGTGTGAGTGCGCTTGTGGGTGGTGAGGTTACTGGATTGGGTAAAGCCTTTTTTACAGCCTTCGACGGGGCAGACAAAAGGGCGCGCCCCTGTGTGAGTGCGCTTGTGGGTGGTGAGGTGATCGGATCGGGCAAAGCCCTGTTTGCAGCCTTCGACGGGGCAGACAAAAGGGCGCTTCCCCTGTGTGAGTGCGCTTGTGGGTGGTGAGGTTACTGGATTGGGTAAAGCCCTGTTTTTACAGCCTTCGACGGGGCAGACAAAAGGGCGCGCCCCTGTGTGAGTGCGCTTGTGGGTGGTGAGGTGATCGGATCGGGCAAAGCCCTGTTTGCAGCCTTCGACGGGGCAGACAAAAGGGCGCTCCCCTGTGTGAGTGCGCTTGTGGATGGTGAGGTGACCGGAGTGGGTAAAGCCCTGTTTGCAGCCTTCTACGGGGCAGACAAAAGGGCGCTCCCCTGTGTGAGTGCGCTTGTGCCTGGCGAGGTCATTGGATTGGGTAAAGCCCTGTTTGCAGCCTTCGACGGGGCAGACAAAAGGGCGCTCCCCTGTGTGAGTGCGCTTGTGCCTGGTGAGGTGACCGGATTGGGTAAAGCCCTGTTTGCAGCCTTCGACGGGGCAGACAAAAGGGCGCTCCCCTGTGTGAGTGCGCTTGTGAGTGGTGAGGTCACTGGATCGGGCAAAGCCTTTTTTACAGCCTTCGACGGGGCAGACAAAAGGGCGCTTCCCTGTGTGAATGCGCTTGTGGGTGGTGAGGTCACTGGATTGGGTAAAGCCTTTTTTACAGCCTTCGACGGGGCAGACAAAAGGGCGCTCCCCTGTGTGAATGCGCTTGTGCCTGGCGAGGTGACAGGATTGGGTAAAGCCCTGTTTGCAGCCTTCGATGGGGCAGACAAAAGGGCGCTCCCCTGTGTGAATGCGTTTTTTTCCTGGACGGACTCTGAGAGTGTGCGTATCCGGAGTGTCTGCAGGAAGAAGTTCAGTGTCAGATTGAACCTCAATGCTGTCCCAGGGGAAGTTATCCTCCCAGAATGTCCAGTCTTCGGAATTCTCTGAGTGTGAAGGGCTTGTCTGAAGCTCATGGCTGTCGTCACTTGTCCAGCTATTCTGAGGTGTTAGTTCAGGAAAAAGCCGTTCGGTACTGGAGTGAAGTGAGCAATGAATGTCAGGGATATACATTTCACCGCCCTCTTCAGAAAATATATTGCAAACTCCCGATTTATCCTCAATACGGGTCAAGGCATTCCCTTCAATCACAAGAGGGAATGCCTGCTTTGCGTGTGTGAGTGTGAGTTGTGTGTTTTGTTCCTTTCCCTGGCAATGCACAATGTGTTGATCGCCAGCCTTCACCACAGAACAGGATGTTGTTCCATGGGGGTGGATTTGCGTGCCCTTTGTACCCGGAATGGCGACCCTTCCCGTCGAGTCGATATGAATTTGCACCGGGTAAACCGGTTGATTAGATTTAAGCGCAGGTATATGGATAAGCTTGTTGTTGCCGGAAAAGGTATTGGGAGAAATCAGACTGATGACAATAGAGGTCGTCAAGATACAAATGCATGACTTAAAGAGCATAGAGTCACCCCCCCCAAAAAAAGAAGGTGAAGAGGATAGACTCAAACGTGATAACGGCGAGGAACATCCCCACGATAGAAACCCGGTCTTTACGGGGGGCCTGCAGGGTTCAATAATCAGCGGGTACGGAGCATGGCAAAAGCGCTGCTGACAGACTCACACCGGGGTTGACTTTTTAAGGCCGCAATAGCAAATAGTTAGCGGGTCAACCAAAGCTCTGTCCATTCCTTGGAAATAGTCAACTTTGACTTTTTTGGTTGACTCTCAGGTTGACCATTTTCGGCATCGTCCACCGCCAGTGAGTGCCAGAACAAACGCGAGACTTTCAGCTCTTTGGCCCAGCGCCCCATATGGCGACCCATTGTTATGCTGGTGTTTACGGCGCTGATTATGTGTCGATGGATGGGCTGGGCTTCCCCGGACTTAAGTGAAACACTGGCGTTGAAGTTGCTCGGTATTGTCCAGCTGGGGATGGGTGGCTACATTGCCAGCCGAGGGGTGGAGAAGGTGATGAAGAACATTCATTGCTGAATCATTCCCCACCAGATGGGTTATCAATAGAAACAAATTTGTAGATGTAGATATTGATAACCCTATTGTCACCCCATACAGTCCGTGCGCTATCAGAGAATGGTCACTCAAGAGAAGGATGGGATTTTGTGTTGTTCCCTGTGTGAATGCGCTTGTGCCTGGTGAGGGCACTGGATTGGGTAAAGCCCTGTTTGCAGCCTTCGACGGGGCAGACAAAAGGGCGCTCCCCTGTGTGAATGCGCTTGTGAGTGGTGAGGGCACCGGATTGTGTAAAGCCCTGTTTGCAGCCTTCGACGGGGCAGACAAAAGGGCGCTCCCCTGTGTGAATGCGCTTGTGGGTGGTGAGGTGACTGGATTGGGTAAAACCCTTTTTGCAGCCTTCGACGGGGCAGACAAAAGGGCGCTCCCCTGTGTGAATGCGCTTGTGGGTGGTGAGGGTACTGGATTGGGTAAAGCCCTGTTTGCAGCCTTCGACGGGGCAGACAAAAGGGCGCTCCCCTGTGTGAGTGCGCTTGTGGGTGGTGAGGTCACCGGATTGGGTAAAGCCCTGTTTGCAGCCTTCGACGGGGCAGACAAAAGGGCGCTCCCCTGTGTGAGTGCGCTTGTGGGTGGTGAGGTGACTGGATTGGGTAAAGCCTTTTTTAGCCTTCGACGGGGCAGACAAAAGGGCGCGCCCCTGTGTGAGTGCGCTTGTGGGTGGTGAGGTTACTGGATTGGGTAAAGCCTTTTTTACAGCCTTCGACGGGGCAGACAAAAGGGCGCGCCCCTGTGTGAGTGCGCTTGTGGGTGGTGAGGTGATCGGATCGGGTAAAGCCCTGTTTGCAGCCTTCGACGGGGCAGACAAAAGGGCGCTCCCCTGTGTGAGTGCGCTTGTGGGTGGTGAGGTTCCTGGATTGGGTAAAGCCTTTTTTACAGCCTTCGACGGGGCAGACAAAAGGGCGCTCCCCTGTGTGAGTGCGCTTGTGGGTGGTGAGGTGATCGGATTGGGTAAAGCCCTGTTTGCAGCCTTCGACGGGGCAGACAAAAGGGCGCTTCCCTGTGTGAATGCGCTTGTGCCTGGTGAGGTCACTGGATTGGGTAAAGCCCTGTTTACAGCCTTCGACGGGGCAGACAAAAGGGCGCTCCCCTGTGTGAGTGCGCTTGTGGGTGGTGAGGTGCACTGGATTGGGTAAAGCCCTGTTTGCAGCCTTCGACGGGGCAGACAAAAGGGCGCTCCCCTGTGTGAATGCGCTTGTGGGTGGTGAGGTCACTGGATTGGGTAAAGCCCTGTTTGCAGCCTTCGACGGGGCAGACAAAAGGGCGCTCCCCTGTGTGAGTGCGCTTGTGGGTGGTGAGGTGACCGGATTCGGTAAAGCCCTGTTTGCAGCCTTCGACGGGGCAGACAAAAGGGCGCTCCCCTGTGTGAGTGCGCTTGTGGGTGGTGAGGTACTGGATTGGGTAAAGCCCTGTTTGCAGCCTTCGACGGGGCAGACAAAAGGGCGCTCCCCTGTGTGAGTGCGCTTGTGGGTGGTGAGGTCACTGGATTGGGTAAAGCCCTGTTTGCAGCCTTCGACGGGGCAGACAAAAGGGCGCGCCCCTGTGTGAGTGCGCTTGTGGGTGGTGAGGTCACTGGATTGGGTAAAGCCCTTTTTTACAGCCTTCGACGGGGCAGACAAAAGGGCGCTCCCCTGTGTGAATGCGCTTGTGGGTGGTGAGGTGACTGGATTGGGTAAAGCCTTTTTTACAGCCTTCGACGGGGCAGACAAAAGGGCGCTCCCCTGTGTGAGTGCGCTTGTGGGCGGTGAGGTGCACCGGATTGGGTAAAGCCCTGTTTGCAGCCTTCGACGGGGCAGACAAAAGGGCGCGCCCCTGTGTGAGTGCGCTTGTGGATGGTGAGGTGACCGGATTGGGTAAAGCCTTTTTTACAGCCTTCGACGGGGCAGACAAAAGGGCGCTCCCCTGTGTGAATGCGCTTTTTTCCTGGACGGACTCTGAGAGTGTGCGTATCCGGAGTGTCTGCAGGAAGAAGTTCAGTGTCAGATTGAACCTCAATGCTGTCCCAGGGGAAGTTATCCTCCCAGAATGTCCAGTCTCCGGAATTCTCTGAGTGTGAAGGGCTTGTCTGAAGCTCATGGCTGTCGTCACTTGTCCAGCTATTCTGAGGTGTTAGTTCAGGAAAAAGCCGTTCGGTACTGGAGTGAAGTGAGCAATGAATGTCAGGGATATACATTTCACCGCCCTCTTCAGAAAATATATTGCAAACTCCCGATTTATCCTCAATACGGGTCAAGGCATTCCCTTCAATCACAAGAGGGAATGCCTGCTTTGCGTGTGTGAGTGTGAGTTGTGTGTTTTGTTCCTTTCCCTGGCAATGCACAATGTGTTGATCGCCAGCCTTCACCACAGAACAGGATGTTGTTCCATGGGGGTGGATTTGCGTGCCCTTTGTACCCGGAATGGCGACCCTTCCCGTCGAGTCGATATGAATTTGCACCGGGTAAACCGGTTGATTAGATTTAAGCGCAGGTATATGGATAAGCTTGTTGTTGCCGGAAAAGGTATTGGGAGAAATCAGACTGATGACAATAGAGGTCGTCAAGATACAAATGCATGACTTAAAGAGCATAGAGTCACCCCCAAAAAAGGAGGTGAAGAGGATAGACTCAAACGTGATAACGGCGAGGAACATCCCCACGATAGAAACCCGGTCTTTACGGGGGGCCTGCAGGGTTCAATAATCAGCGGGTACGGAGCACCGCAAAAGCGCTGGCGACAGACTCACACCGGGGTTAACTTTTTAAGGCCGCAACAGCAAATAGTTAGCGGGTCAACCAAAGCTCTGTCCATTCCTTGGAAATAGTCAACCTGGTTGACTTTTTTGGTTGGCTCTCAAGTTGACCATTTTCGGCATCGTCCACCGCCAGTGAATGCCAGAACAAACGTGAGACTTTCAGCTCTTTGGCCCAGCGCCCCATATGGCGACCCATTGTTATGCTGGTGTTTACGGCGCTGATTATGTGTCGATGGATGGGCTGGGCTTCCCCGGACTTAAGTGAAACACTGGCGTTGAAGTTGCTCGGTATCGTCCAGCTGGGGATGGGTAGCTACATTGCCAGCCGAGGGGTGGAGAAGGTGATGAAGAACATTCATCGCTGAATCATTCCCCACCAGATGGGTTATCAATAGAAACAAATTTATAGATGTAGATATTGATAACCCTATTGTCACCCCATACAGTCCGTGCGCTATCAGAGAATGGTCACTCAAGAGAAGGATGGGATTTTGTGTTGTCCCCTGTATGGATGCGCAGATGCCTGGTGAGGTGATCGGATCGGGTAAAGCCCTGTTTGCAGCCTTCGACGGGGCAGACAAAAGGGCGCTCCCCTGTGTGAATGCGCTTGTGCCTGGCGAGGTGACCGGATTGGGTAAAGCCCTGTTTGCAGCCTTCGACGGGGCAGACAAAAGGGCGCTCCCCTGTGTGAGTGCGCTTGTGGGTGGTGAGGTCACTGGATTGGGTAAAGCCTTTTTTACAGCCTTCGACGGGGCAGACAAAAGGGCGCTCCCCTGTGTGAATGCGCTTGTGCCTAGCGAGGTGACAGGATTGGGTAAAGCCCTGTTTGCAGCCTTCGACGGGGCAGACAAAAGGGCGCTCCCCTGTGTGAATACGCTTGTGGGTGGTGAGGTCACTGGATTGGGTAAAGCCTTTTTTACAGCCTTCGACGGGGCAGACAAAAGGGCGCTCCCCTGTGTGAATGCGCTTGTGGGTGGTGAGGGCACCGGATTGGGTAAAGCCCTGTTTGCAGCCTTCGACGGGGCAGACAAAAGGGCGCTCCCCTGTGTGAGTGCGCTTGTGGGTGGTGAGGTGACCGGATTCGGTAAAGCCCTGTTTGCAGCCTTCGACGGGGCAGACAAAAGGGCGCTCCCCTGTGTGAGTGCGCTTGTGGGTGGTGAGGTTACTGGATTGGGTAAAGCTCTGTTTGCAGCCTTCGACGGGGCAGACAAAAGGGCGCTCCCCTGTGTGAGTGCGTTTTTTTCCAGGCCGGACTCTGAGTGTGTACGTATCAGGAGTGCCTGTCGGGAGAAACTCCGTGTCAGATTGAACCTCAATGCTGTCACAGGGGGCGGTATCTTCTCCCACAGAGCTGTTTCCGAAATCCTCAGAGGGGGAAGGCATTACCTGTAGTTTATGGTTGTGCTGTCTTATCCAGCTATTTAAATACGGATATTCAGGAGGAAACAGATCAGCACCAGGGTGAGACGAGCAGTCAATGTCAGGGTGGGAGTCTTCCCCGGATTCGTCAGAAAACACGTGGCAAACTCCCGATTCATCTTCAATACGTGTCAAGGTATTCGCTTCAATGTCAAGAGGTAATACCTGCGGTGCGTGTGCAAGTGTGAGTTGTGTGTTTTGTTCCTTTCCCTGGCAATGCACACTGTGTTGATCGCCAGCCCTCGCCACTGAACAGGACGTTGTTCCATGGGGGTGGATTTGCGTACCTTTGGTGCTCGGAATAGTGACACCGCCTGTCGAGTCGATATGAATTTGCACCGAGTCAACGGGTTGATCAGGTTTAATAGAAGGTATAGGAATAAGTTTGTTTTTACCGGAAAAGGTATTGGGAGAAATCAGACTGATGACAATAGAGGTCGTCAAGATACAAATGCATGACTTAAAGAGCATAGAGTCACCCCCAAAAAAGGAGGTGAAGAGGATAGACTCAAACGTGATAACGGCGAGGAACATCCCCACGATAGAAACCCGGTCTTTACGGGGGGCCTGCAGGGTTCAATAATCAGCGGGTACGGAGCACCGCAAAAGCGTTGGCGACAGACTCACACCGGGGTTGACTTTTTAAGGCCGCAATAGCAAATACTTAGCGGGTCAACCAAAGCTCTGTCCATTCCTTGGAAATAGTCAACTTGGTTGACTTTTTTGGTTGACTCTCACCTGCAACAGTGTTATGCTCTCAGGTTGACCATTTTCGGCATCGTCCACCGCCAGTGAATGCCAGAACAGACGCGAAATTTTCAACTCTTTGGCCCAGCGGCCCATATCCACGGGATCACGAAAAAACCTTGGCTGTTGCTCATGCCAGGGCTCATCACAATCACGATGCAGGGCAACAACACCATGGCCAGCCATCACATCGAGATTGCCTTTTTGCACCAGCGCGAGCGCATCGATAAAGTTGGGGTACCAACGATTGAGCGTGGCAAGAGTTCGGACATTAGTCCGGTTCACTTGACTCACCATCAGGTGGCCGTTGGTCAGGGGCAGAATAAGAAGAGCTGGACGCTCGCCAGCTCTGTGGTTATGAGGGGTTGGCATCAGGCAGTCTCCAGCCCAGCAGTGATGCGGTACACACGGTCTTGGCCGTCTGCTTTTTCCGACTCAATGGTCAACCCCAGTCGTTTCTTCAGAGCTCCCGCCAGAGTGCCGCGCACTGTGTGCTGCTGCCAGCCGGTTTGCTCCATCATCTGCGGAATGGTTGCCCCTTCTTTGCGGTTCAGAAGGTTGATCACTTGATCCAGCTTGCTACCAGGTCTGGTTTTGGGCTTTGCCTTGGGTGGAGTTTGAACCGGCTCGGATTGTTCTATGCCAATAGCTTGTCGCCCGGCTGGCGTCAGGGCGTAATCAACCCAGCGGCCGTTGCGGTTGATGGACTTAATCAGCTCCTTGTTCAGCAGGCTGTCGAGAACCTTTTTCGCAGCGCCGCCCTTAATAGGCAGATCCTGTGCGGTAAAGGTGCCTTTGTCATGACCCAGTTTCAGGGTGTTGGTTTGGCTGGCTGAGAGTGGTTTTTTGGATGTTTTCATAGCTCGTCTCCATCGATTTCTGTTTATTGGCGTTCGATACCCAGTGCATGCTCGAGATACTCAATCAGGTGATCCAGGTCTCCGGCGTGTCCCCAGTGGCACTCTTCCGGAGCCAGATCAAAATGCCGGTCGGCTTTCTTTTGCACTTGTTCCAGCAGGTCATCAATACGACCCCGCTTTCTGATTAAGGCGTCCTTAAGGCTGGCGTTTTGATCAGTCCTGGGCATCCTGGGCTCCTGCTTGAGTTTTCGGGCTGGCTCTTACAGTTACGCTCTCAATGGTGGCTTTATCAAGTTACTTTTTGATTAATAATCAACAGGTTATAAGCGGGGAGGCTAATGTCTGGTGAACGTATCACACAGGCGGAATTTGCCCGCAGACACGGCTGGTCGAAGCAGTATGTGGCCAAGCTGGTCAAGCAGGGGCGCGTCAAACTGGAAGGCGGGAAAATTGATCCTGTGGCGGCTAAGGCGGCTATCGACCAATTGGCCGAACCCTCGACGGGATTAAGAGAGTCCCCCGTTCAGGCGCGTCCGGAAACTTCTGGCCCTCTTCCCCTCGATAACCGCAAAGCAGTGGATTACGCCGCAGCCCGTACCATGCGCGAAGCCTACCGGGCCAAGATGGCGCGGCTGGATTACGACGAGCGTGAAGGCAAACTGGTTGAGGCGGGCAAAGTCTATGAAGAAGGGTTTCAAACCGGGCGACAGGTGCGTGATGCCTTGCTGGGGATACCTGACCGTATAGCGGATATTTTGGCGGCAGAGTCTGACCCGGCCCGTGTGCGCAAGCGGCTGTTTCAGGAAGTTGAAGAGGCGCTTGAGCAGCTGGTCAAATAAAAGGGATTGGCCAAATAAACAAAACCCCGCAAAGGCGGGGTTTGAGATTCTCGGAAGTTAAGGTTTTTTATTCTTATTATTATTCTTTTTTGTTTTTCTTATTGTTGGTCTTGTTTACGAGCATTTATTTTTATTGTTACCCGTCTGGCAAGATTCTCTTCCGGAACCTTTTGCCTGTTTACACACTAGAGATAGCATTCTGCGTGCCAAAAAACGCACTCCCTTGCCTACCAAGGGCTAGAGCCGAAAAGCGGTTGGAAAACACATCTATAACCCGTTACCGCCGCCATCAAAGTGCTACCTCGGTGACACGACACTGGTCGCAGGTAACACTGAGAATCAATCCCCATGCCACAGACCAAAACTTACAGCCAGACACACGTATGCCAGTGTCGGAATGGGCTGATGAACATCGCATCCTGCCGATGAAGTCGGCCAAGGAAGCCGGTCGCTGGCGTACGGCGCGGACACCTTATCTAAAAGCGATTATGGATTGTCTGTCGCCTTCCTCTCCCATTGAGCGTGTCGTCTTTATGAAAGGCGCACAGGTCGGCGGTACGGAATGTGGCAATAACTGGTTGGGCTATGTGATTCATCATACCCCTGGCCCGATGATGTATGTTCTGCCAACGCTGGATATGGCTAAGCGTACATCCAAGCAGCGTATTGCTCCCATGATTGAGGAGATGTCCATCCTCAAGGCGCGGGTTAAAGATGCTCGCTCAAGGGATTCCGGTAATACCCAGCTGGTGAAAGAGTTTCCCAATGGCGTATTGATTATTGCCGGAGCCAACTCAGCGACCGGTCTGCGCTCCATGCCTGCCCGGTTCCTGTTTCTGGATGAAGTCGATGCTTACGACGATGATGTGGATGGCGAGGGCAGCCCCATCAATTTGGCCATCAAAAGAACGGCGACCTTTTCCCGCAACCGTAAGATTCTGATGGTCTCAACGCCCAATATCGCGGGCAGCAGCAAGATCGAAACCGCTTACGAGCATTCCGATCAGCGACAGTACCAGGTGCCCTGCACCGAGTGTGGCCATTTCCAACCCATCGAATGGCATCAAATCAAGTTTGAGAATGATGATGCGACTACCGCAACTTTCGAATGTGTAGCCTGCCAGCATCGGATGCAGGAGCACGATAAACCACAGCTTTTGGAAGCAGGAAAATGGATCTCTCTGAATGAAGAGGCTGACGGCAAAACCGCAGGCTTTCATCTGAGTTCTCTCTACAGCCCGAATGGCTGGTACAGCTGGCGCGATGCGGTGGCGGATTTCCTGGCTGCCAGGAATGATCCGGTGTTGCTAAAGGACTGGACCAATACGGTACTCGGCCAAACCTGGCAGGAAAAGGGTGAGACAGTGGACCATGAACTGTTGCACCAGCGTCGTGAACATTATGCGGCGGAGGTGCCCTGGTCGGTTGAAGTACTGACCTGTGGTATGGATGTTCAGGATGACCGCATTGAGTTCGAGGTGATTGGCTGGGGAGCTTGTGAAGAAAGCTGGTCGATCGAGTATTACCGCTTATATGGCGATCTTTCCCATCCTGAAATCTGGAAGGTGATCGCTGAAAAGCTCCGGCAGTCTTATAAGCGTCAGGATGGGGTGATGATGAATATTGCCCAGGTCTGCATGGACTCTGGCGGTCACTACACCGATGAGGTGTATGCCTTTAGCCGCAAAGTGGGGATTGACTGGCTGATTCCCATCAAGGGAGCCAGCCAGGCGGGTAAACCCATCGCTAACTTCCCGAAAACCAGGAACAAAAAAGGGGTTTACCTCACCCTGGTGGGGACTGACACCGCCAAGGAGCTGATCTACCAGCGCTACAGAAGTTTGGAGCCCGGCCCAGGTTACTGCCATTGGCCGGTTAAGGACTGTTTTGATGAAGACTACTTCAAACAGGCGACAGCGGAAGAGAAAGTCCGCAAGTACCGAAAAGGTGTTGCCTACTTTGAGTGGGATGCCAAAAAGAAACGCAATGAAGCACTGGATTGCCGGGTTTATGCCTTAACGGCTGTAACTCGATACTGCAGTTTTTAGTTGTTGACAGCTTATCTTCTTTTCATGCAGCTTTCTGAGCGTGATACTTCAACGAAGCAGTGGGTTCCTGTTTGCCCAGATCGCGACCAGCCATATGCTTACTGGACTCCCTTGCTGGCAACACATCGTCCAATGCTTTCGTTAAGGATTTCAGCGCAGCCTCAGGGTCATCTGATGCGACCACTTCTTTGACCGTATCAACCAATGCTTCAGCTCTGAGGCGTTCGATCAGGCAACCTGCGGGCAACCCGGGTTGTTTGTTTTTGAGTCGGGCTGATTGCTCTGGATGCAGTAACAACAAATGATCGCACAGCAGGCTCAGGATCAAGCCACGCTCAGACCCTTCTTTGCCTTGCTGTTTGCTCAGTCGGTTCCAGCCGCCATGCGCTTTCCAGTCCTGAATAAAAACCTCGACCAACCACCTCAGCGAATACAGCCTGGCTATATCGGCGTGGTGCCATGACATATCGGAAGCAACCAGATAACGGTACTCTTCTTCATCTTCATACTTCAGAGCAACAACGAAACGACGTTTGTTGTGTGCCTTGATATAGAGGCGAGCTGCGAGCATGGTCACCCGCTTTTCTTTTCCTCCACGTATAATTAACTGCGTTTCAACGCCTTTTTGTCGTGCAAAATAATCGCTGAGTGTGGCTTCTGAATTTCTGCTGGCCACTTTCTGATTGGAGCGTAACTGACTCACTACTTGTGCATGACCTGCAAGGGCTGCAGCTTCATCCATAAATTTTCCTGTACCGTAGAGTGCGTCAGCCAGAACGCCTTTAATCACCACTTCAGGAAAATAGTCGACGAATTCCCGGATCATCTCCAGTGCCAGCGCCTGAAGCGTTGGGAAACTGTTGTGGTCGGGTTCTGGGCGTTTAGGTCTCAGTTTCTTTGCAACACCCTCTTTCTTGAGAGCTTTGTCGTGTTTTCGCCAAGCTGATAGCTGAGGATCGGGAACGTAAAACCGGAACCCTACAGGAAAGGTGGCGACATCAGTGACCAAGACCATAAAAATCAGTTCCTGACCATTGATATAACCACCTGTTGGTTTATCTCTGATTTTATGAGCGCCTTCGATCTGGGTCGTTCTTTTTGATCTTCGTTTGGCAGAATCATCAATAGTCAGAACCCCTTCAGCAATACCGTAATGAGACAAGATATTGCGAACACTGGCCTGTAGAATTTGATGCCATGCAATTTTTGCTGAATAGAAAATCCAACATAGACGGGTTGACTTGAACTTCCCAAGACTCCTACGTTCAAAGGCGGCCCAGTTGAGTGTTTCAGTGACAACAATCCCCATAATAAGAGCGGTCAGGACTGTTTTTTGGATCGTTGTGAGTTGAGCGGAAGGCGTAATGCTTTTCAGTGAATCGCTCAAAGAGTCCAGAAATACAGTAACAACAGAAAGAGGACGAATCAGCACTAACGACACTTGACGGTTATAAAATTGGAGTGCCATCATACCCTGTCAGCCTGCTGTTGTGTCGTTGATCGTATCTCGCTGGGCTTGATGCAGGAGACGCAGCAGTAGTAGTCTGATTTGGATATCTACATCAAAGTACTCTGTCAAACGCTAAAAACTGCAGCATCGAGTGTAAGGATTTTGCAGCCTCGCGGATTGAACCTGGAGCAGCTGGCCGAACAAAGAGTCGAGCCGGATGTGATGTTAGAAACGGCAGCATTGGTAGAGCAGCAACCTCGCCCTCGACGCTCTTCTCGTGAGCTCTTACTTGGGATAACGAATGTTACTGACGCTGAATACATCGCTCTCAAGCGAGCTGTGCTGCTGCGTGATACTCGCACTGTTGAGTTCGAAGGCCGCAAGGTGGAGTACAGCAGTTTTGCAGAGATGGAAAAACGCCTCACAGCCATTGAGCAGGAGCTGGCCAAAGCCAATAAACGCCCACGGCAGTATGGGATTTATAGCTCCCGGGGGATTTGATGGGACTGATCCAGCGGGTACAACATAAAGCCGCCAGCTACCTACTGAAACGTGCCATCAATTTGGCCTATACCGCTGCCGGGCGTGGTCGTCGGGCGATGAGCTGGATGGCTCCGAGCACAGGCCCCACTTCCGGCCTGACCGGTGACCTGGGAACGCTGATCAACCGCAGCCGTGCAGCTTTGCGCAATGATCCCTGGGCCGCCGCTGGTATTCAGAAGTTGGTGGCCAATATTGTCGGTGTGGGAATTAAGCCCAAAAGTACCGCCAGTGATGATCAGTTTCGAAAGGATCTCCAGCAGTTGTTTCTTGACTGGACCGATGAATCCGATGCCGATGGTGTTCTGGATTTCTATGGGCAGCAGTCATTAGCGGCCCGGGCCATGCTGGAAGCTGGTGAATGCTTTATACGACTACGGCCCCGCAGACTGCAAGACGGGTTATCCGTACCTCTGCAAGTGCAGATTCTGGAAGCCGAGTTTGTCCCCTGGGGCTACAACGACCAGTTGCCAAATGGTCATACCATTCGAGCCGGTATTGAGTTCAACAAGATAGGCACCCGGGTGGCTTACTGGATGCACAAGAGCCATCCGGTTGAGCAGTTCTCTATTGAAACCGCCGACCTTCATCGGGTGTCTGCCTCCGAGGTACTGCATCTCTTTGAACCCTTGCGACCTGGCCAACTCCGAGGGCAGCCGCTGCTGGCGAATGTGCTGTTGCGGATGTTTCATCTGGATAAGTTTGATGATGCCACGCTGCTGCGCCAGGAGATCGCCAACCTGTTCACCGGCTTTATCACCAAGCCTCATCCTGATCTGGAGAAGGTTGATCCATCTGACCGGGCGTACCCTTCAGACCCAGTTTGAGAATATTCCAATGGTGGCCATGGAACCTGGCACCATGCAGGAGCTGGCTCCCGGGGAAGAGGTCGAATTCAATACACCGCCCGGTTCGAGCACCGGTTATCCCGACTTTATGCGCCAGCAGTTGATGGCTACGGCGGCGGGCATGGGGTTGCCCTTTGAACTGCTGTCCGGCGATATGAAAGGCGTCAGCGATCGGGCATTGCGGGTGGTGCTGAATGAGTTCCGCCGTCGTATTCAGCAGGTTCAGCACAATCAAATTGTCTTCCAGTTCTGTCGGCCGGTGTGGAATCGTTGGCTGGATATGGCGGTGCTCTCGGGAGCTATCAATGCGGCCGGGTATGACAAGAACAAAGCCCGTTACCGACGAGTGAAGTGGATCCCCCATGGTTGGGCCTATATCCACCCGGTTCAGGATATGCAGTCCCAAAGCCTGGCGGTGAAAAATGGCTTTAAGTCCCGGTCGGAAGTGGTGTCGGAGCAAGGTTATGACAGCGAACAGATTGATGATGAGATTGCTTCGGACAATCGCCGGGCTGATGAATTGAACCTGAAGTACGACAGTGACCTTCGCCGCTGCAACCACAACAAAAGTCACAATAAGAATCCCAGCAAGGAATGCGCCCCCATGAGCAAAACCAATAAGCCCTGGTTCACTCTCAAGAACCAATCCAACCAGCCTGCCGAGTTGTTAATTTATGATGTGATTGGTGACTGGCAGGGTCTCTCTGCCAAAGAGCTGGTCAGTGATCTGAAAGCCATCTCGGCGGATGATATTACCGTGCGTATCAATAGCCCCGGCGGTTCCGTCTTTGATGGCATCGCCATTTACAATGCCCTGCGCTATCACCCGGCCAATATTCATGTTCGCATCGAGGGGCTTGCGGCCAGTATTGCCAGCGTGATTGCCATGGCCGGTGACACCATCACCATGGCAGAAAACTCTCTGATGATGATTCATAACCCTCTCGGCTGGGTCGGTGGCGAAGCCGAAGATATGCGGCGCACGGCAGATATGCTGGACAAGGCGACAGAGGCCATCGCGCTGGCGTACTCCGGAAAATCCGGTACACCGGTGAACGACATTACGCCATTAATGAGCCAGGAAACCTGGATGACGGCGAAAGAGGCTCAGGACAAGGGCTTTATTGATCAGGTCGATCAACCGGTACAGCTGGCTGCCAGCCTGGATCTGTCAATTTTCGAAAGTGTACCGGAAGGGCTGAACCCCAAGCCTGTGATCTCACCGTTACCTGTTTCGGCTCAGAATCAAAACACCTCGGCCCTGGCTGTTGTGCAGCTTTGCAACCGGGCGGGTTACCCTGAGTTGGCCGAATCCTTCCTGAGAACCAATGCCACTGAGCAGGATGTCCAGACCCGGCTCACCAGCTGTGAAACCATTAAGACACTCTGCGCAGCGGCCCGCTCTGATCAGGCCGGTACCTATATTCAGTCCGGTAAATCGGTCGAGCAGGTTCGTGCAGAATTGTTCGAGCAGCTCACGCAGCAGCCAACTATTGAGAACACTCTCACGCCCGAACAGCAGCATCAGCACAATCCATTGGATATGAGCAGCAAGCCCAAGCTGGATGTGCAGGCGCTCTACCAGAAACGCAACAAAAACAGCTACCAGTAACCGCTTAATACTCTTACCTCACTTACCCGTTAATTCAAAAGGAATCACCATGGCCACAAGGATGGAATCCGTGCACACCGGAGAGTTTCTGGTGTCTGAAGGAAATAACAGTATCAGCCGGGAACAGATCGAGCTGGGGCCGGATCTGACGCTGCTAGCCGGAACCGTATTGGGAAGAAATACCGCCACTAACGTATACAGCCCCTGGATACAACCGCCGATGATGGGCGACAGATGGCCGCCGCGTTGCTCTATAGCAATGTCACAACCGATGCCACTGGCGGTGAAGCAGTAGCCATTACCCGTATGGCCGAGGTGGATCAAAGTCTGTTGGGCTGGCCCGAAGCTATTACTGACTCCGAGAAAGATACGGCTATCGCAGAGCTCTCCACGCTTGGCGTGATTCTGCGGTAGCGACCGCTTTAAATCAGCTTACAGCCCCTAATCAGCATGAGGATTTATGGATGAATATTCTCGATATTTTTGGCAATGACGCCTTCAGTATGACCTCTCTCACCGCCACGATTAATGATGCGCCCTACAAACCTGGGCGTATCGGCGATATGGGGTTGTTTATTGATGCAGGTGTAAATTCCACCACCGTGAGTGTGGAATCTAAAAACGGCACCTTGCGTCTATTGCCGACCAAAGAGCGCGGTGCGCCAGCCACCCAGGCCAAAGGTAGTAAGCGGGCGCTGCGTGACTTTCGGCTTACCCATATTCCCCATGATGGCACCATTCTCGCGGATGAAGTACAGAATGTACGGGCCTTTGGTTCCACCAGTGCTTTAGAAGGCGTTCGGGCGGTAGTGAATCAGCGTCTCACCGATATCCGTGCTAACCATGAGGTGACCCTGGAGCACCTGCGTTTAGGAGCAATCAAAGGGCTGATTCTGGACGCCGATGGCAGTGTAATTTACAACCTGTTTGATGAGTTCAAAGTCCAGCAGCAGACCCATGACTTTGCCTTCAGTGATGATGATCTGGATGTACGGGATAACTGCGTCAAAATGCGCCGCAAAGTCGATGAAGCCTTGGGAGTGACCATGCGCTCCCATCTTCACGGTTTCTGCGGGGCAGAGTTTTACGATGCACTGATTGGCCACTCTTCGGTGAAGGATTCCTACCAGCGCTATCAGGCCGGAGCCATGCTTCGAAACGACTTCAAAGAAGGCTTCCCCTACTGCAACACCATCTGGGAGGAGTACATGGGCCAGGTGGAGGGTGTGCCGTTTATCGCACCTGATGAAGCCTACGTGTTCCCCATGGGTTCCAATATTTTCCGCACCTGGTTTGGCCCGGCGGATTTTGTGGAAACCGTGAACGAGATCGGCCTGCCTCTCTATGCAAAGCAGAGGCCCCTGGACTTTGATAAAGGTGTGCAGCTACATACCCAGTCCAACCCGCTGCCGCTCTGCTTGAAGCCCCGGGCGGTGATTAAGTGCACTCTGTCCTGATCGTTCATGGATATGGATGAGCATTTCACCAATCTGGATCGGGTGGTGATGAAAACCTTCGGTCGGACTTACACCCTGACCCAGGCTGATGGCAGTACCACCACCCTTGAAGGAGTTCTTAGCCGAGGCACAAAGCCGACTGGTCAATACGATGCGGTGATGCAGTCCCAAACGACAATCACGGTGCCCAGCTCAACCCTTCTTTATCGCAATGATCAGATCAGTACAGCGGCTGAGAGCTGGCGGGTGGATCGCAAGCTGAAAGACGATGGTTATCTGGCCCAGTGGAGTCTTCATGGAGATTGATCTGGATCTGGATTCACAGCTTCGAGCACTGGTGGCGGACTTTGAGAATGCTCCCGCCAAAACCGACAAAGCTATCCGCCGGGCCATGACCAAGCTCTCACGTTTTGCCGAGCGACAGGTCTTGCGGGGCTTAAGCCGTGCGACACAAGTCACCCAGAAAAAGATGAAAGAGTTGGGGCGTGTACGAGTCTCGCTGCGCACGCCGGGCAAAGGTTCTGATCATTATGAACTGGTGATTTGGGTAGGGTTATCCGAGATCTCAGCCCACTATCTTGGCCGACCTGTCGTAACAGCCAGCGGTGTGCGTACCGGGCGTTATAACTGGGACGGTGCGTTTGTGTTTCAGCCGGTGGGCGCTCGCAGTGAAATGGTGTTTAAGAGAGCACCGGGCTGGAAGCACCAAAAACAGGTCTCCCTCAAAAGCGGCCGCACACTCTGGATGGGGCTTCCCATTGAAAGGGTTTCATTGCCCATTGCGGATGCCGCTCGTCAGGCCATTCAGCAGCTTCAGCCTCAACTGTATGAACGCTTCACCACCTTGATGCAGCAGGAGTTGAACTATGCCTACCGCATTGAATGAGCAAAGAATCATTGAGGCAATAACGGACAAACTATCTACGGTTGCCAATACAAAGCTTGGGTATTCTGCGACAGGTTTGGACGACACACTCACCACGCCAGCCATTCTGGTGCAGCTGGAAAACCTGATAGAAACCGAACGTCAGGGACGCCGGGCCAAGTACGAACTGCAGTTTAATCTCAGTGCCGTCGTCAAAACATCAGAGCAGACCACAGCCGAACTTATTCAGCTCACTCACCAGATACGCACAGCCTTAACTCCGGCAGCACGTCTCTGCCTCGAAGCCCGCAAGCATGCCCTGAGTGATACCCGATTTGATATCGCCCCGTCGTACGGTCAGTTGTCGTTTGCCGACAGCAGCCTGACCGTCGAAGTCATTCTATAAATGAGAAGGAACTCATTATGTCTCTGATTGATCACAGCTTTATTGGTGCCGGTGGTGTGCATATCCAGCCTTACGACAAAGGCTCGCCATTGCTGCCCATGGGGAATATCAGCGAGTTTGCATTCAGCTTTGATGAAGAGAAGAAGGAGCAGAAGAACTTCCTGGGAGGTGGAGGGTTACGCAATGTGGTCTCGCGGATCTCCGGCATTACCGGCGCCATCAAAGCCCACGATTTCACCCCGGAAAATATTGCCCTGGCACTGCGAGCGTCACTCAGTTCCGTCGGAGCTACACCTGTTACGGGAGAGGTTCTCAGTACCTATGGTCAGGCCGAAGAACTTCTGCCTTTCATGCATATTCCGGATCTGACTCAGCCCATCACACTCAAAGACAGTGCCGACCAAACTCTGGTGAGAGGTGTGGATTACAACCTCACCAAAACCGGGGTGCGCGTCGTAAGTGGTGGCAGTATTTCCCAAGAGTCGTTAACCGTCGATTACACCCCCGCTATCGCCAATACCGTTCAGGCGCTGGTGAGCTCTGGCAAAGAGTTCTCTCTGTATATGGAAGGGTTGAACGATGCTCAGGAAGGACGGCCCTTCACCATTCGCGTACACCGGGTGAAATTCTCGCCGGTGCAGAACCTTGGGTTTATCTCGGAAGACTTTGCCGAGATCGCACTGGCGATGGATATTCTGGCAGACCCGCTGGTGACAGGCTCAGGGTTGAGCCCGTTTATGCAGCTGGATCTTGTTGAATAAATACCCCCCTGATCATCAGTCGGAGCATCTATGGCTCTTCGCAACTCTGCCATCCAGCTCACCCTCAAAGCCCGCGACCTTCTCTCCCGTATTGTCCGTAAATCCGGTGATGCACTGGAGCAGCTGGAGGAGCAGGCCAAGGGCTTAAAATCCCGCTTTAAAACCCTCGAACAACAATCCCGCCTCCTCGCTTCCTTTAAATCCCAGGCCAGCACGGTGCAGCAAGTGGGCCGTGCCTATCGTGTTGCCAAGGATAAGGTGGAGCAGCTGGCGCGGGAGCAGGCTTCGGCGGTCAACCCTTCCAAACTAGCTGGAACGACAGCTGTCGGCTGCCCGGAAAACAGTGTCCGGGTTGTCAGTTCAGTACCAGAAGCAGCAACAAAGGCTGGCAGGATTACGAGAAGCGTTAGCGAAGAACGGGCTGTCCAACCGCAACCTGACCCAGCAGCAAGAGCGTTTGCAGGCGGAGTTGAAGCAGACAGCGGCATCTCTGGGGCGGGTTCAAAAGAAGGCGCGGCAGTCACGCTCTGCGATGAAGCGCACAGGGTTTCGGGAAGCGGCCCGGGATGCCCGGCGCGCCGAGTCCAGTATCGGACGACTGGGTGCGTCTTTACGCAATTTGGTGCTGGCCAGTGCGGGTGTCTATGCCCTGAAGCGGGCGATGCAGTCTGTACTGCAGGTGGGGGATAAGTACGAACGTCTGGGCATTCAGATGGAAGCTCTGATGGGAAGTCTTGAAGGTGGTCAACAGGCAACGGCCTGGATTAAAGACTTCACCAAATCTACACCGCTGCAGTTAGATCAGGTGACCCAAGCCTTTGTGACCCTGAAGAACTTTGGCCTTGATCCCATGGATGGCACCCTGCTGTCTCTGGTGGACCAAAACTCCAAGTTAGGCGGTGAGTTTGAGCGGCTGCAACGGATATCCCTGGCACTGGGTCAAGCCTTTGGTAAACAGAAGCTCCAGGGGGAAGAGCTCCGACAATTAATCGAAGCCGGAGTACCGGCCTGGCAGTTACTGAAGCAAGCCACGGGCGAGAATGTTCAGCAACTGCGGGAGTTGTCGGAAAAAGGCAAGCTGGGCGCAGATGTGATCAAGGCGCTGATTGCCGAGATGGGCAGTAGCTCCGCTGGGGCCGCCCAGAAGAATATGGCCACGCTCTCGGGCCTCTGGTCGAATATGAAAGACCGCTTTGAGCTGTTCGCCAAGGCCATTAGCGACAGTGGTTGGGCTGACTATATCAAGGCGCAGCTGTCCGCTGTCGGGCAACGGCTCGATGAGATGGCCAGCAATGGTCAACTGCAGGAACTGGCTGAAAATATAGCCGCCACCTTTATCACCATCGCAGAAAGCCTGAAGGCGTTTTTTAACAGCCTCACCCTGGATGACCTGGTTCAACGCACGACTACCGGCTTCCAAAAAATATCCGACAGTGCAAGTACGGTGATCACCATCCTCTCCACCGTGGGCAATGGCATTCAGGCCATGCTCAACAGCTTTACCCTGGTGGTGAAAGGCGCGGGTGCAGTCATTAGTACGGTGATTGGCGGTATTGCCGACGGAGTAGCCGATCTGGTGGGTTTTCTGGGGTTTGAAGAACTTGAAGCCAAGGTCAATCACTTTTCCAACGGCATGTTGCCGGTCTCCAAGGCCTTTGCAGAGAGCATGGCCAAGGATGCTCATAAAGTACGGGACAGCTACAAGGCCATTGGCAAGGCGATCACCACCGAAACGCCCAAGATTGCTGACACACTCAAGCAGGTTAAAGTGGAGGCAGAAGACAGCAGTGAGGTCATCGTCACTGCCAATACCAAGGTTGAGAAGAGCCAAGCCAAGCTCGGACAAAAGGTCACCACGGTCGCAGAAGAGATCACTAAAGCCGAGAAAGAGGTGAAAGACGAGGTTCGTGAACTCGAGCCTGCCTTTGAGGAAGCCGGTGAGGCCAGCGAATCCGCCAACAAGAAAATGGCCGGTGGTGCAACCATCGCACAGGCTATGGCGGATCATATGGGTGGTTTAAAGGATGAGCTGGCGGGAATGTCGGGGGCAGCCCTGGCCGCTTTTGAAAACCTGAATGATATTAGCCAGGCCGACCCACGTACGGTGACCGATGATATTGAATCCATGCGTCACTCACTGGAACAAACCAACGAAGAGTTGGACGCCATGGGGCAGGCTTTCCATGGTTTTGATGCAACAGGCCTGAGCGAGTGGATGTACGACACCAGGAAAACCTCCCTGCAGGTGAAAGAGTCTTACCTTGAACAGAAGATCGCCTTTGAAGACCTGATGCGCTCTTACGAGGATGGTGGCCTGTCAGCCGAGCAGTTTGCCAGCGCAGCCCACACCGCATCCGATGAAATGGAACTGCTCAACCAGCAGGATATGGATAAGCTCAACCGGGCACTGGAGCAGGCCGAACGTCAGATGCAGAGCCTGCAGAACAGCACCCGCTCTACCCTTGAAGGTTTGCAAGACGAGCTTGACCGATTAGACGGCAACACGGAAGCCATTGAACGACGACGGTTTGAAGCTCGGAATCGTGATCTCGAACAGAAACTGAAACAAGCCCGGAGCAAAGGTGACGGCGAATCTGCGGCCAACCTGCAGCAGGCGCTCTCCCTGAACCAGCGCGTTTTTAATAAGACCCGTGACAAGCGCGAAAATGAAGAGCGCGAAACCCGTCGTCGTAAGAGCTTTGATCGTGCTCCTCCCCCGAGAAATGGCGCAGGCCAGAGGAATGAATCACCCAGTCAAGTGATTCGTCTTGAGTATCCCGGCGGCAATGTGAACGTGAGCGTGCGCCAAGGGGATGATGTGAAACTACTACGCGCACTCAAAGAATCCGGCGCGAGGGCCATCTGATGCAACTGGATACCATGACACTGCCGGACAACCTTTTGTGGGTGAATGAGTTTGACTGGACACCGGTTGCCCAGAGTACCGACAGGAGCCTGACCGGCTCCCTTATTGTGTCGGAAAGTCTGATGACTTACGGTCGCAGCATTGTGCTGGGGGATGGGGAGAACAGCTGGTTAACGCTGTCCGATCTGAACACGCTCTTTGCTTTGTCGGAAATACCGGGAAACAGGATGCTGCTCACCCTCCCGGACAAGCGCACTTTTACGGTAATTTTTGATCGGGCTGAAGGTGCGTCTATTGAGGCGCAGCCGCTGTTGCCTCTGACCAACCCTGATGACTCTGACTTCTATGCTGTGGTTATTCGACTACTGACTGTGGCACCAGGGCTATAAGAACTAATACCCTTTACTTTTTAATGGAACCCGTGTCATGAGTGGAGCGACTGTGTGTTTTATTTCGTTTTTCAACGCATCGACAAACCCATCAAAACAACCCGTATTACCATCTATTTGTGCCTGAATTTTTTTCTGTTCTTTCCAGGTTTTTACTGCGGGCTTTAAAATTTTAACTATCTGATCGTGGCCAGCCTGTCTGGCAGCGGTCAGAGGACTTTTGGTGATAAAAAGACCGATATGCCACTTTCGTGTTGGATCAGCCCCAGCCTTAACCAGAATCTCCACGGCCTCGTCATGGCCATTTTGGCTGGCCATAAAGAGAGGTGCTGCTCCATCTTCAGTGCTTTGATTCAAATCAGCCCCGGCCTTAACCAGAATTTCCACGACCTTGGCATGTCCATTTTGGCTGGCCCTATAGAGAGGTGTCACGCAGTTCCTGGTTTGATTCAAATCAGCCCCGGCCTTAATGAGGAGTTTCACTCCATCGATATGACCTTCCTGAGAGGCCAGAAAAAGGCCTGAAACCTTCTCTCCAGTGCGACCGCTAATAAATTCATCGTTTGGCCTAAAGCCCTCCAGGTTCAGCCAATACTCCATAACGTCAACACGTCCTTGCCTACAAGCCGCCAGGAACTGGTGTTCGTTGGGATATTTTTGCTCGAACGGGGGATCACCATCCCAAACTGGCGCATCTTCCCATCTCGCCCGTACAAATAATGCCACCAACAAACAGAGGAAAAATACCGCATAGGAAAACAGCTCTTGTGTACCGACTCTTTTCATAAAGCGAATCTCTCTTACACATACCCAAAAGGACTAACGGTATGGCAATCAACAAGGAAAATATCAAGTTATTCGCATCCCAAAGGCTCACCGACGAGGACGACGGCGGAGGCCGGGCCACTGGTAATGTGGTGACCGATGGGCAGGTCAATAACCTGTTCCGGGATATCAGCCGCATAGACCGAACGGTTGGTGATGTCTCCATGCGCAAAGTGTTTGTGGGTGTGGGCACCGACAACGCAGACCCTTACCTTGGCGCTCATGCCATTCTCACAGTAGCTCCGGAAGATGAGCGTGTCGGCGTGGTGCTGTTCAATACCGAAAGCCAGGTTGATGAACGGGCCGATGCCCGCAACCGCATTGAGAGCTATGTGGTGCCAGCGGTTGACACCAACTGGCATCTACTGGGCAATCAGCTGGTGGGTCAACGCAGCTTGCTGGCCATTCAGAGGGAGGAGCACCGGCTGCCGGAAATTGGTGAGGTGTACCGGCTCCTGAATGAGGCGACAGATGATGAGCAGTATGTGCGCATCATCAGCGTGGAAGGCAGAATGGAAACTTTCACCTATGCCGTGTCGTCTGACTCCTATGTGGACTTTGAACGGCGGAGGCTGCAGCTTGGACTCTCCGCTCCCCTGAAGGTCACCTTTCCCGGTGGTGTGGCGACACCCGGCGGGACGATTGGCCAGAACGGCGACATCCCCTCCCGCATTCAAACGACACAGGTGGCTGACGCAGCCCGCTACTATGGCCTGCAATCGCTCAAGGTCGATGCGTCCCAGAATGACCTGACCTTTAAGGTGAACAGCGTGTATGGGGAGATGGTCCCCAGTGCCCGCTCGGAAACCCCGCTGATCAATCAGGACGGCACCTATACCGCTCGCGTGGTGCATCCGGTCTCACCCGGGAGCCGGAGTGTGTCCTTGTCGTTCGGTTTGATCAGTGGCAACCAGTCCCGCGCCTATCTGCAAACCGGCGCTGTGCCCCGCTCGGTGACACTGGGCATTGCGGGCGGCGATTATACCGATGCTGGTGACGGGACATTCCAACACTCCAGCGGCACCCACTCGTTCGAGAAGATCATCATTGATTACGAGAGTGGGCAGATTGATGCCTTCAAGACCTCCGGCTCCTTTACCTCCGGTGCCTCGGCCAGCTATCGCCCCGGAGCAGTGGCGACAGGTGTCATGTACTCGGAAGACCTGGAGATCACTAATCAGAATCGTGGTTTCTCCTATACCTTCGCTTTAACCGCTGATGGTGTGGCACCGGCTCCGGGCACGCTGATCATCAGCTATCTGGCGCTGGGGAAATGGTATGACGTGACCGACCCCGGTAATGGCCAGCTTACAGGGGCTGGCACAGGGACGGTGGATTACGCCACCGGTGCCGCGCAGGTCACTCTGGATGTCATGCCCGATCCGGACAGCTCCATGATCATCGCCTTCAAAGCCCAGACCGATGGATGGCTCAGGCCTGTTCACCGGCACCATTACCGGAGCACCTCTGCTGCCGGGCAGTCTTTCATTGGAGTGGATTGTCTCTCGAAGTAATGCGGTGGGAGAAAGCACCAGCAGAACCCGTAAAGCCTATGACGATGGGAATGGGAATTGGGCAGGTCTGACAGGCACTGTCGATTATGCAACGGGCGCGTTCACCCTAAAGGTGACCGATGACTACACCTACACCACCTCCAAAATGGAAAGGAGCGGAGGACTTGGCGGATGTGATGTGGTGACCACTGTTCACCCTGCCACAGAGAACTTTAAGGGCGACCAGCTCATTGCTCGCGCCCAAAGCAACAGCCTCAGTCATGTGCCTTATACCGAGACGGTGACTGCGCCTGACATGACAGTCGATCTGCTCCCCTTGGTGGAAGATGCCATTTTGCCGGGCAGTGTCGTGTTCCAGTGGGCAGGGGCCACCTACTTTGACCGTGGCGGTGTGCTGTATAAAAACGTCAGCAGCCAGACCAATGCGGGCACAGCTGTCGGTACTATTGATTACACCGGCGGATTAGCCACCTTCGGGAGTTACCCTGATGGCGCGAATGGCAGCATTACTGTTGAGGCGATGGCGACTTCGCGTTCAGGCTTTCAAACTAGTCACCTGGCTTTTCGGACTCCCGGTGCGCCCTTACGACCCGGCAGTCTGCAGGTGTGGGCCAACCGGGCTGATACCGGCGAGCGTATTACAGCCTCCGCTGATTTTAACGGCAACATCCAGAGCGATGAGATGGACGGTTTTGTGGATAGCCAGACCGGCTGGTGCAAACTCCACTTTACCGATGGGACTGACGACATTGACGTGCTCCCACAAACGGTCACCTACAACACAGTGGTGCTTACCAGTATTCCTCTGGACTCGCGGTTGATCGGCCTCGACCCGGTGCGCTTGCCTGCCGATGGTCGTGTGCCCATTTACCGGGAAGGTGATGTGGTGGTGTTGGCCCATGAGCAGAGCACTGATATTGGTACACCGACTGCCGGTCAGATTGTCACGCTGTCCCGTACACACCAAGCGGCTATTAGCGTGGTGGACGCAACGGGCACAGCACTCGACCCGGCTCAGGTGACCATCAATCAAGAAGCCGGAAGTCTTCTATTTGCAGACCCTCTTGTGCTCCAGGATGCGGAGGCTGGCACTTTGACTTTTCCGCTCTCTGTTGTTGATCGTATTGAGCAGATGAGCGTGGTGTCTGATGTGCAGATCAACGGTGACCTGTCGATCATCGCACCACTGGCGTGGGACTTCCCGGCAGGCAGTACCGTGAGCTCGGCAGTGGTTTATGGAGATCTGCAGGCGCGAACCAAGAACATCTTTACCCAGCGCACATGGAACAGCTCCAGCCCCAACTGGACAAAAGAGCGCATTGGTAGCGACACCACCTCCCAGTACAACCTGATTAATAACCCGATACAGATTGAGAACAAGGGCGCTATCGAAGGCAAGTGGGCGCTGGTCTTCACCGGCTCCACCGCATTCCAGATCGTGGAAGAGAAGCTGGGCATTATTGGCGCAGGCTCGACCAGCTCAAACAGCGCACCCGCCAATCCGGAAACCGGCACACCCTACTGGACAATTGAAGCGGACGGCTGGGGCAGCGGATGGGCCAGCGGCAATGTACTGCGTTTTGATACCGAAGGCGCACTGGCCCCACTCTGGCTGGTACGGACAACACTGGCCGGGCAAGGCACCCGGCAGGATGACCAGTTCACCTTACAGGTGAGAGGAGATGCAGACTGATGGCTCTTATCGGTATCGGCACCAGTGACAACCCTTTTCTTGTGAGTACTCCGGATGATGTGCGGGAGCTATTCAGCGACCTGAAGAACACCAATGTCTATGAGTTAATCAACTCCATCGATATGACGGAGGAGCCCAATCTGCCGGGGTTGTACGCTAATCATTATCCCAATGCAGGGGCAACGATCAGAGGTAACGGCTATAGCATTTATGGCATGCGGGTTAACGCTATTTCTTCGCAAAACTGGATG
This sequence comes from Sansalvadorimonas sp., assembly GCA_965221135.1. Classification (GTDB taxonomy): domain Bacteria; phylum Pseudomonadota; class Gammaproteobacteria; order Pseudomonadales; family Endozoicomonadaceae; genus Sansalvadorimonas. The sequence goes on along the minus strand of CBDCRZ010000070.1, from coordinate 84,538 downwards.
GAAGGTGCAATCGGTTTAGAGAATATTCATCTGAGCTTTGATGAGTGTGAATATTTGTTTTTCGCCTGCACAAGATGAGATTTATTAATGTTCGGATCGATTTTAATGACACTGGGGAAATGGGGCTGTGCCGTTATTGGAAGCGTGGATATCGGTTTGGTTAGTTAATGGTCTTCTACTCACAGTGCCGAGTGGTAAGTTGAGCACAGTCTTTAATCAACGAGATAATCATGGTTCTTTCCAGAACTGTTATCTCTACTCGAGTGAGGCGTCGGGTAATACTTTTGCATGCAACATTGTCACAGAGCCGTTTGTCGCTGCGTCTTACGCTGGACTGCCAGAGAGTGACTGGAGCAAAGTCGATGGCATTTTTCCCCAGCTCATCCCTACGGTCAAAGATTACTCCCATTACACCCGTGTTGCCGGTACAACCCTGCTGGACGGTGCAGGCTACAGCCGAAGGGTGCGTGTGTTGAATGTCGCCAACAATGGTCTTATCGGGGATGTCATGACCGAGGCTGATGGGACATTTGATCTGGAAACCACACCTCACCAAAACGCTGTATTGGTGATGGCTTACGACGATGTTGGTACGCAACTCAAAGCCGAGACTGCCTATGCCCTCGACGACCTTGTGTTTCCCTATCCGGCCAATGGCTATCGGTATCTCTGTATTCAAGCAGGGACAACTGACCCCGCCCTGCCTGCACCACCTCTACCTATAGATCAGCTGACCAGCGGGACAGCCATCTTTGAGGCGCAGAAGATACGCCAACCCATAGTGCATGGGCCAATGGCCCCGGCTCCCGCTGTTCCACCAGCGGAATAGAGGAACAGTATGGCTACTTTGTACACACCAGATCCCGTGGGGATGGTTTTTCCAGCGGAGTCAGCGTACACCCCGCCATCTGGCACAAACGTGGTGCTGGATGTTGCGTCAGGGGATGACATCCTTCGCTATGTGGCAGGCACAGTGGAAGTCAGTGGTTTCCCGGCAGGCCGAGAACTGCTGGCGGTGTCTTACCTGAAACAGGATATTCCTGGAGAAGGGCAAAAGCGCGTGGTGCTGGCATCCGGTAACAGCCAACCCACCGATGGAGTCTTCGCCATGGATGTAGGTTATTTTTCTGAGCCGGTGCTGGTGATTGCGCTGGACGACTACGGCAGCACATGGACACCGAACACCGCCTATAGTGCGGGCGCTATTATTCACCCGGCTGACCCGGCCCAGTACCAAGGTTTTGTGTACGAGTGCATTCAGGCAGGTATCTCAGGAGGTGATGAGCCGACATGGTGGATTGACGACGGAGCCAGTAATACCGGCACCAGTGGCACAGCCACCTTTCGGGCGCGGCAGTACTTCCGGCCTATCTGTCATGGGCCGGTGCAGCCTCTGCCCAAACCTGCCGGGACTTAATCTATGGCTTATGTCCTGCCTGTCGGTGATGCGCTCGTTTTTGATTTTGTCGGACGCGCCTACACACCACCGGAGCAAGCCGATCAGCTGGAGATGTTCTTTCTGGTGGGGCTGGATATTGATTATCCGGTGCCGCCTTCTTTAAGGGTGCAATCCCGAACCAGCTGGCAACAGAGTGTTGTTAACCAACAAGCAACTCAAACACTCTGGAAAGAAGGTCAGGTTCGTGATGGCACCAGCCACATCCGGTACACACAAGCAGAGTCACTGCCAGCATCAGGCAGTGCAATGGGTTGGGATACCGTCTCCACCAAAGATGATGCAACTTCAACAGCCTGGGGAACCCCAACTCCTGAAGAGACCAAAACAAACAACCCCTGGACTAACACCCGCCCCACAGACCCACAACCCACAAACATCCCTTGGGATAAGTCAGCCCGCCCCAAGCAAACCCACACCGCTCTTCTTTGGGGGCAGCCTCCCGCAAAAGACCAGGTTTACGGAGGGCCATGGTTCCGGGTAGATACCACATCACCGCCATGGAAGCTGAACGACCATCGGCAACCACCGCTCTGGTCTGACCCTCCTGATAAACTGGCCTTTCAGTTTGAAGACAGTCACCACCGACCCGACAAGGTGCCTCAGCTCTGGTTCCGGTTCGAAGGTCATATTCCTCCCCATGCCATTCAACCCAAAGATGCCGCGCCTAAGGTGCTCTGGCAGCAAGCCGCCAAGCGTGATGTATCACCCAGTGTGCTCTGGGGTGAAGGGCGTACTGAACGCATCAAAGACCGGCAGCGCAACCTACGTTACGGAGCCAAGGTTAAGCCTCTCCCTCTGAAGCCCCCAAAGCCTGATGACAAGGAGTGTTATCTGCTGATGAATACCGTCAATGCTGTACGCCTGCCGGATAATGAGCCATTGGAACTGCTCGATATCAGTATCGATCTGGATATCGACTCCTTCTCCTGGCAACTCTCAGCCACCGTCGCTAACCGGGCTGTATTAACTCTGATTGAGCCTGACCAGAACGGTACCAAGGATATCAAAGTCACCATTAATGGTTGGGAGTGGGTGTTTATGGTGACTCGGTACGATGCCGGACGCAGCTTTAACAATGAACGGTTTCGCATTTCCGGAGAGAGCCGCACTCGCCTGCTCTCGGCACCTTACGCGCCACTGCGCAGTAAAACGGAAACCAATGCCATTTCAGCGGTACAGGCAGCGGAAGCCGAGCTGACCAATACCGGCTTCACTTTATCCTGGGACTCGACAGAAACATGGGCGACACCGGACTGGGTTTTGCCAGGTGGCTTATTTAGTTATGTAAACCAGACACCCATGCAGGTGATTGCCCAGATAACGACCACGGCCGGAGCTGTAGTGATCCCTGGAGCATCAGTGGATGAACTGGCTATCCAACCTCGGTACAGAGTATGTCCCTGGAACTGGCTGGAAGACACCACACCCATCGACCATGCCATCCCGGAAAGCATGGTGCTGAGTATGAGCGTGGAGTGGCGGCCAGAGCCTGAGTACAACGCGGTGTATGTTTCAGGGATTAATGAAGGTGTGGCGGTTGCTGTTCAGCGGCAGGGTTCAGCAGGCTATAAGCCAGCGCCGGACGTTATTGAGGATTGGCTGACAGCAGTGGATGTGAATACCGAGCGAGGCAGGAATGTTTTGAGTGAAGGCGGGAATCAGGCTGTGGTCACACTGGACTTTCCTTTGACCGTAAACGGTCAGGAGCCGGGACTGGTGCTACCGGGCCAGCTGGTGGAGGTGATGGAAAGTTCAGTTCCCTGGGTCGGGTTATGTCTATCGACAGGTATAAGAACAGCGGGGAGTGGTGCGGGGAAAGTCATGCAAAGTCTTACTCTGGAGCGACATTACCACGAGGGTTAATTATGGCTACGACAAATCCATGGAGACAGTTTCAGGGACTGCTCCCGAAAACGAGCCGAATCATTGGTACTGTCACCAGTCATAACGGCAACGGCTCTAGTACTCTGGCTCTGCGAGATGGCTCGGCCATAAACGTTAAAGGCGAAGGTGCGACCGTAGGCTCAAACGTATTGGTGGAAGGCGGTGAAGTGGTTCGGGAGGTGCCAGATTTACCAGTCTATGATGTGCAGGTTTAGCATTTATAGAGATTGACTAGGGAAGGTTGGAGTAAGTGTTGTGCGTAATCAGTTGTCGGAAATGGTGATACTTGAGCGTCCACCCATGGGAATAAAAAGAAAGAATGATCATAAGCGTAGAAGGCGAACCGTATATTAGGTAAGAATCCGCAAGAGTTGGCGCGGTCTGTCATAAATAAATAAGAATACCCATTCTTTCCTCAGCCCTGAGGTATATAGTAGCGGCACGTTAAAAGTGTGTTCCAGTCTTTATGTAGTGATTCAAACGTTCCGAGTGTAGTAGCTCATTTCGTTCTTCATAAGTGATAACAGAACTTCTAGCTCAACCGTCTTGCTTGTTGGCAAGGCAACATTTTTTATGAAATAAGGATACGATTATGTCTACTACCGGTACTGTTAAGTGGTTCAACGACGAGAAAGGTTTTGGTTTCATTCAGCAAGAGAATGGCGGACCAGACGTCTTCGCTCACTTCCGTCAGATCACTGGCGAAGGCTTCAAGAGCCTGGCTGAAGGCCAGCGTGTTGAGTTCACTATTACTCAAGGCCAGAAAGGCCCTCAAGCAGAAGACATCCGTCCTTTGTAAGAGCTAAGCTGCATTTCGATGTAGTTTACTGACTTCACTCTTTTCTATAAAAAGTTGTGAAGTAGAAAAGGCAATGCTTTCGGGCGTTGCCTTTTTTTGTGATAAGAATTTGTAAGGACGAATATCAATCCTAGCAGCTCAAGCTCTGCCACCTTTGTATTTCACTTGTTTTTGTTGGCGGCAACTACCAGTGCCGTTAAAGCCGCAGCACCCAGAAGAAGTAATCCTCCATTCCCGCTCTTTTTGGGTTGATATTCAACCCGCATTTTTTGAGCTTCTATCTCTCGTACAGTCTTGTCTGCTTTTTGGATAATGACATGAGGCTCCAGGTTTAGTGCTGTTGCTGCAACTACGAGCTGCTCGATATTCAGTGCAGACGTACCTTTCTCAATACGCGACCAGGTTGACTGAACGATACCGACAGCCTCTGCAAAATCAGCCTGAGTGAAACCACAGTTCTTTCTTTCTGCAGCGAGAATAGCTCCCACTACTGCAGGATAAGTAGTACCAGGATGCATTTCATTTGTTGACATAAAAATACCGGCAGTGATACTTTGACAATAAGCCTGTAGTGGTGATTATTCATTACATGCATAAATTGTCTTTTTTTAGTGTTTGTCTTTAGGAGTAAGAATGAATAATAACATTGTTTTAAGCTCTGTAAGAGGGTTTCGCCCTGGTGATGTAGTTGCTGTGATTTACGATACATACAATCACTATGCAATAGTCAGTGATCGTCGTGTTGATGGCCTGCCTAACTTGATAGCACTTACCCGGCGTAAGGGTAACGTTTGTGAGGAATCGTGGGCTGCAGGGACACAAGGAGCCACAGTTCGAAAATCACATATCAAAGGCTTTCTACCGGCTGATAAAATTCTGGGAAAAGCACGGAGTATGATTGGTAAAAAACGGTATGATTTATTTTCTGATAACTGTGAACACTTTGTTCGCTGGGCTCACGGCCTGCCTGTTGAAAGCAAACAAGTTGTTGGAGGTGTCGCCGGATCATTAGTTTTTGGAGCAGCAGGTTACGCACTTTCTGAAGGTCATAAGGGATGGGCACTGGGGCTAGCCGCTTTAGGAGCTGTAATGGGAATAGCCGCAGCAAATCAAGGAAGCTGATGCAATGGCATCATGATAAAGCATGGAAGCAGAGGTGAACCTCTGCTCTCACGAACCTACACCTCAATAAAGAATTATTCTCTACCAAGAATGCTCTGAAATTCTTCAATATAACGCTGCCAGGCTTCAGCTGCTTTCTCAGATACCTGCCTTTCAAATGTCGGATAATGCTCGCTGTGGAACCATTCCTGGGTGTTATCAGCTATTCGGCCTTTGTACCCTGAGCCTTGCCCCCACTCACCATATAACTGCTGCCATAACACGCGATCACCTTTCAAACTGCTTTCGTAAATAGAGCGACCCTTTGTAAAAACCTGCTCGTAAAGAATATCCAGCCGTTTTTCAGTAGTGTGTTTAATTTGTTTGATCAAAGAATGCGCGGGCTTTAACTCAGCTTGTTCAAGCATATTACCCAGCAAAGTCAGGAGTTCATCATTGAGTTGACCAATCTGACCTACAACCTGCTCTCGAGCGCCTGAAGCGAGGATCTGATAATAATCCAGGTTATGCCATTCGCCACTTCTGTTCACGCTGGCACGGATACTGGCGGCATAAGTTCCCTTATCCCTTATTGCGTGAACTAATGGCAAAAAATACTCTTTTAACTCCGGAGAACGATTAAGAGCTTTTTCGAGCCAAGGTTTCAGCGTGTTCCTGACTTGTTTCTGAGCTTCTTCAGTAGCCTTCGACTGTAGGTTTGCTGCAATGTCATCAACCGCTTTTTCAATATCTGTCAGCCGGTTGGAGTGCGTCATTCGCAGGTCTTGTACTTTTTGAATGAATCGGTCTGAAAGTATTGTTTTGTCATCAGCTTGAGCATCCAAAAACTGTATCTCAAGATCATTCAGATAAATGCTTTGGCTGAAGTCTGCTTCCATTTGTTCCTGACGAATTTCCCGTCCTTCTGTTTTGTCGCCCACAGGCCCGTCGATATCGGTAATGTCGGCAGCTTCTCCTTTACGATCAAGAACAAGCAGTACTGTCTCAGGAATAATTCTCTGACCTAAACCAGCCTGTTTTGCGCTGCGTAATAAAGTAGACATCGTTTTGTCTGGAGCGTCAGGTAATTTACTGCAAATCACAGAAACAGTTCTTCTATCTGTCAGACAGTTGTCCAGGTCCTGTCTATTGACCGTTTCATCTACGCCCTTGGTATCAATGACTGAAAGGGAGAAATCAGTGGTTTGGTTGAATAGAGGATACGGAACAGAAATAACGATTCGTTTTGCTAATCCCACAGTGTCAGAAGTACCGCTGTTAATTGATTTAAAAACTTCATGTAACCACTGATTTTGAGCGGCATCATCATCGGGCTGAAAGAGGGTTTGAATACGTGATGCAAGATCGATTCGTTCAATCAAAGCATCAGTTAATGAACTTGTGTGACTAAACTCTTTTGCAAAGTCTTTGGCAGTGTCGTTTCGTTTGCTTTTCCCCTGCTCATTTTTGACCTTCTTGATTCTCAGATCCAGCATATTACGCAGGGCTCGATCTATCTCTGCGCTAAGTTTGAAACCTTCACTGCCTTCACTCTGGTCTGGTGGATTGTCGTTATCAGACATCAAGTACAGCGCAAAGTCATTGAGATAACTGGAAACTTCTGCATCTGAATGAGGAACAACTTCAATTTGCAGTTGTTCACCTTGACGCAGTTCAACTTCGCACAGAGTTGTCCGGCCACTGCCGGTGCTGAGAATAGGCTCACCGTCGTCCAGCAATCCAAGAAGATGACATATAGCTGTCGTTTTCCCCGTTCCAATATTGCCGATAAAAGCCAAACGGTGTTCGGGGTTCAGAAGGTATTCGGTACTGTCTGCAAATATTTCTTTATGATTATTCAACTGGCTACGCAGGGAGCTACCTTCGGGAAGCTGTACGGTAAGACTCTGAATTTTTGTATCAAAGGTCTGCTGTTGTTGCTGCAGTTCATTCTGATCGGTCACGAACTTAAAACTCCATGTTCGTATCAAGATTTTAATTGGGTCTTGATAATGGTGGGGCAGATAAAAAATGGGTGATACTGCCAAGCAATATCACCCATTACGATCAAAAGGTAAATAACCGAAGCCGCTACGCCTCAGGGCTTACTTCTGGTAACCCTGCAGCAACATCTCTGAACGAAGCCAACGCCGCCTCCAAGTGATCAATAATCTCCTGCTGCAAAATCGCGGGCGGCGGCAGGTTATCGAGATTATCCAGACTATCGTCTTTCAGCCAGAAAATATCCAGACTGGCCTTATCCCTTGCGATCAAGTCATCATATTCATAGAACTTGAAACGCTCTGTTTCTTTTCTCTCTGCTCTGTTTTCCGGGTTATAGCACTGAATAAAGTCCTGAAGATCATTCAATGTCAGAGGACGCTGCTTCAGAGTGAAGTGCTTGTTGGTACGCAGATCGTAGTACCAGATGCCTTTGGTATGGTTTTTACCATCACGGGGAGCATTATCAAAAAACACCACGTTGGCTTTAACACCGTTGGCGTAGAAGATACCGGTAGGCAAGCGCAGAATGGTATGCACATCACAGGTCTGCAGCCATTTCCGGCGAATGCGCTCACCGACGCCACCTTCAAACAGAACATTATCGGGTAATACCACAGCAGCCTGGCCAGCATTGTTCAGCATGGAGACAATATGCTGGAGGAAGTTTAGCTGTTTATTGGTGGTCGTTGCCCAGAAATCCTGACGCTCATAGGTCAGTGCGTCTTTATCTTCTTCGCCTTCCGCATTGGTAATGGTCATGCTGCTCTTTTTGCCAAAGGGAGGATTGGCAAGAACATAATCGACTTTATGAGACGGAGCTTTCAGAAGCGCATCGGCTCTTTGGATGCTGGGCTCACCTTCAATGTCACCGATGTTGTGCAGAAACAGGTTCATCAGGCACAGGCGACGGGTTGAAGGTACTATTTCATTGCCGTGAAAAGTTTCATCCCGGAGAAACTTTTTCTGTTTGCTATTGAGCTTTTGTTTGGCAACCCAGTTATAAGCAGTCAGGAAAAAACCACCTGTACCACAGGCCGGGTCTGCAATGGTTTTCATGGGCTTTGGCTGAACACATTCTACCATCGCCTCGATAATGGCTCGTGGTGTGAAGTACTGGCCAGCACCACTTTTGGTATCTTCCGCATTCTTCTGCAGCAGCCCTTCGTACAGATCACCCTTAGTGTCGGACTTCATGCCAAGCCATTGCTCACCATCAATCATTTTGACGATACGGGCCAGCTTGGCAGGGTCAGGGATCTTATTTTCCGCCTTATGGAAAATAGCACCCAGCATACCCTCTTCAGTACCGAGTTTTTTCAGTACATGGCGGTAGTGGTCTTCCAGCTTTTCACCGGTTTTGTCACAGAGTGTGGTCCAGTTATAGACGGCTGGAACCATTGTATCCCGGCTATGGGGTGGTTCAGAGTATTCATGGGCCATTTTCAGAAACAGCAGGTAAGTCAGCTGTTCCAGGTAATCACCATAGCCCACACCATCGTCACGCAGCGTGTGGCAATAGTTCCAGACTTTTTGCACCAGGGAGGATGCATTCATTAATCAGAGTCCTTAAGCACATACTTCTTTTGTGCTTCGTCAATGGCGCGTTGCAAACGGGTATGCAGCACTTCGCGCTCGGGCAATACGGTTAAATATTCTGCTACATGAATACCGGCATCATCCAGCTGCAGCAGTTCAATCTGCTCTTTACGGTTTTCGGCACAGAGAATAATGCCCAGTGGAGGTTCTTCACCGGGCTGGCGTTCATGTTGATCCAGCCAGCGCAGGTAAAGCTCCATCTGCCCTTTATAATGGGCTTTGAAACGACCGATTTTCAGATCAACAGCTACCAGCTGTTTAAGCTGTCGGTTATAGAACAGCAAGTCAATATAGAAGTCGTCACCGTCAATCTGAATACGCTTCTGCCGGGCGATAAAGGAGAAACCGGCTCCCAGTTCCAGCAGAAAACTCTCAAGGTCGCGCAGAATAGCGTCTTCAAGATCTTTTTCAAGGTAATGATCATTCAGCTGCAGAAAGTCCAGAACATAGGGGTCTTTCAGCACCAGGCTGGGTTCCAGCTGGTTTTTCTCGGTCAGGGTTTGCAGCTCTTTTTCTATCAGTTTTTCCGGCTTCTTGGAAAGCGCGGTACGCTGATAGAGCATAGAGTCAATCCGCTCCCCCAGTTCCCGTACGCTCCAGCCTTCAATACGGCACATCTGGGCATAGAACTCCCGCTGCAGCGGGTCTTTCATACTGATTAGCGGGCGAAAATGGCTCCAGCTCAATTGTCGCCACAGTGTGGCGACAATTTTTTGGTCCGGGAAAACCTCGGCAAACTGCATCATCCGGCGCAGCTGCTTATCAGAGAAACCCCGGCCAAACTCCAGGGTAAGCTGTTTGGCGAGAGAAACAACCACCTGTTTGCCGTACTTGGCCCGCTCGCCGCCCAGCACTTCCTGGTTGATGCGGTGGCCGATCTGCCAGTACATAAAGGTCAGAGAGGCATTAACCGCTGCTGAGGCTTTTTGGCGGGAGTCGGTGATGAGCTCCCGTAGCTCTTTTAACAGGTTTGATGAAAGATCTGTCATCAGGCGCAATCCAGAAGCTCTTCAATAAAAGGTCTATCGCTATAACCCTTAACCATCTTTCTGGCAAATACAGAAAAAGGAGCATCGGTAGCAATAGCTCTGCAAATACTTTCAGCATATATCGAAAACTGCTGATGACTGCTAGCATCTCCCTGATCAAGCTGGTTATATGCTAACTTCGCACCATCAACCCAGTCTCGAATTTGAAGAGCAATCTGTCTTCTTGCTTCATTTAGGTCTGGATGATCTAAGTGGTAGAACCTAATTGACTCAACGGCTCTACAGTTTCGCTTTTCCTGTTTAGGGTATTTAGCACATGGAAAACCATCATCTTTAAAGTCAAGCAAGGCGGGGTCGCCAGCAACGCAAGGATCTATGAGCAGGTAGTCTTCTCTTCGTCGCTCACGGTCATTCGCCGCACGGATACCACTTAATAAAGGAAAATGGTTGCCTTTCCCCTCACTCTCTCCTGTATCTGGGTTTTTCCTGACACTGTTACAAAAAGTACAGGCATAACGGAAATTCTTGATATCGCAGGCAAACTGCGGATAAAGACTTTTAGGGCGAAAGTGATCAACAGCATCATCAGAACGGTCTTCTCTGGTTTCGCAGTACCAGCATTTCCCAGAGGACACAGCTTTTAGTCGAGCCTTGGTCTCGCCCCAGATTTTATTGGCGTCTTTGGCTTCCAGCGTACCACTATCAATTTGCTGTTGAGCTGCTCTTGCATTTTGATCCCAATTCGCATCAGCCTTTATTTTGTTTTGATCAATCCTCCGCATTCCCTGCCTCTTCATCCCTGACTTTATTCATAACTTTTGCTATCAGATCTTTGCTAATGGCCCGTCTTTGTTCAGCAGACTGCTGGTTAATTCTCTCTTCACCTCTCTGAGCACGATCAAACTGATAGCGGGCCCGCAAATATTCCTCAAAGACAGGGTCTCGCGATGAATAACGAAAGCCATAACCATCAAGTTCCAGATTTATTTTTTCGAGTTCATCACGCTCGTTATCAGTTAAATGCTCGTCTTTGTTGGTGATTACACGTTTGCGCTCCAAAAGTCCATGGGTATGGGTATCCAGTGCAGCAGCCAGACCAAACATATCGCTGGTCATTATGCCCGCATAGCCCATTCCTCTAGGGTCGAAATCTGGTGTCTTGGATTGAATGGTATGTTGATCATTGTCCCGATGAAGAATCTGAACCTGTTCCTTATTCAACTCAGCCAAAGCAATTGGGTTATGGGTTGTCAGAACAATATGACTGGAGCTTTCCTGCTTACTGCCAGATGTGACGAATTTATTGAGGTAATCAATATAATCCACGCTCCATTTTGGATTGAGGTGAGTATCTGGCTCATCCAGTAGAAACAGGCTTTCATCTTCCGCAGTAAAACGCAGCAAGCCAAGAACGGTCAGCAATTGTTGTTCACCTTCACTGAGTTCCCGGAAAGTGACGCTGCCGTCGTTTTTCTTCAGTTTGACTCGAATGCGAACTTCCTTGATCAGTTCAGAAACATAGGTGCTTTCGAGATCACGGAAGAACATCCGTGGTTCCTGATCGCCCACCAGGTCTGCCAGTCGGCTTAAGTCTTTTATATAGAGATACAGGTACTCCCGGCCTTTCTTATTCCAGAAAGTGGAGTCATCCTTGCGGGAAATCTTGATTGGAGCGGTGGCTACCTTATGAACCCGGTTCAGAAAGTTGCGAACAATTCCCTCTGCACCCCAGAAAATATCCGGATTATCTTTGCAGGCTCCATATTCACCATTGGGCGTTTTACCTTTATTTCTGTTCCATGAAGGCTCGTTCAATTCCAGCAGGACAGAAACAATACAGAAGCTGCAATACTCTCGGCCTTTTCGTTGGTATCCAGGCCAAGCTGCTCATCCAGAAAATTGCGAACTAAATCGTCCTGTTGCAGTACAAAAGCCAGAAGCACAAACTGACTATGAACGGGTAAGGCATAAAACAGACGACGGAGCCCTGGATCTTCCGATTTGGCATTCCTCAGTTTGCTATCATATTGCTGTAAATAAGGGCGAAAGACCTGCTGTAAACGGGTGCTTTGGCCAGAGTAATAACCAAAAATATAGCGCGGCAGAAAATCATCCTGCTGTTTTTTGAACTGGGTAAAACGGATGGGATCCAGCGTATTTTCGTTCTGTTCGTCCAGCAACGATGTTTGAGTCTGCGGGTTGGAAACAGAATCTTTATTCAACTCTCTATAGCTAACCTGGTAAGCTTCCTTGCTTCTGTCTGGATCAGCATTTATTTCGATTTCCTTACCGTGGCAGATGTAGCGAACCACATAAGAGAAACTGGGTTTATCTTTATTATTCCACTGATCCTTCCCCATAATCAGGTCACGAAACAGGGTTGCCACAGCTTCCAGGACATTAGATTTACCGGTGCCATTCCAGCCTATAACAACTGTAATCCATTCAGCTTCATCAAAGTCTATGGTGACATTTTTCAGATTCTTAAATTGTTGTTTTTCCCCCGGCTTATCCGAGCCGATGGTGAGTGATGCCAATCGCATAGTCAGCTCGCATCCTTGAGTTTAATCTGGTCGAAATCACCAACGCGTTTCATATCAACCTGCCCGGCTTTATCCAGTTTACGCAGCTCAGCATAAAGACGCTCAATGGTATCGGTATCTGTACCATCTGTTACACCACACCGCTTGAACGCTTCCTGAGCATCGATATAGCCTCAGCCATTCCCGCTAAACATACGCCTCGAGACGCATAATACCTCAACAGTTCATGCTCTTTATTGAGACAGCACTCCCCCCCCGGCAGTGAACCGGTTTTTGCACGCACCTTGTATCACACTGAAAACACAGAGCTGTCTCCATCAGGAAGTGTCAGGGATCAGGCTCCTAATGCTTTGGCCCTGACCGCCACCCTGGGTGATGGCAAGTAACAGAGAATGCCAGCAATCAATCAAAAACCAGTCAAACAGACTCTTTATTGTTAACCATAACGAGATTTTCGACCGTTTGTGGTGCCAGGCAGCCCGGAAGATCGGGCAGGCCAACTGCTCTACCTGGTCAATCAAGAAGGCCAGGAACATCAGAATGGCGAGGTTGGTCGCCAGGTGCTGCTTTCCATGACCGTAGTTATGCTTGAGGTTGTAGCCCTGTGTTTTCAGTGTGTTAAACGTCTCATTTTCGATTTTCCACCTTGCGCGTCCTCCTCGCATAACCTTTGTTACGCTGGTTATTGTCAGTTCAATGCTGGTGACCCAGGTGCAACTGAATTTTTTCCCCTTTGGGGAGGTTTCCACATATTCCAGATAGTTGACCAGCACGTCAGGATTGGATTTGTTAATCGGAACATCGTTTACAAACCGGAACCAGTGGCTAAACCCTTTTTCATCCGTAAACTGGTGCCGACTCACCTGATCTTGTGTATCGAGTTCATCGACTGTATTCATGAGGGCCTGATGATCCCCTTCCTTGGCTATGTTGGATTTTCACAGCAATAAAATTGTGGCCGTAGGAGCGAATGCGTGTGATGGTCGGACCATCGGAATACAGGCCATCCAGTCCGAGTACCAGTTTCAAATGGGGATGTTCGCAGCGGACATGTTCCAACAACCGTTTCAGAGCATTTTTCTCACAATCATTTTTGCTGACATCGACCTGTTGGATGATGGGTTCCGGCATGAGAGGCAAGACTTCCTTCATCCCGGGTTTGACGAGGCACATGGCCAGTAACTGATGATAGTACTGTGGGTCTTTCCCCTTGGGATGCTTGCAGCAGCATTCATTGCAGTGAATCGTTCCGGATGAAAAATGACCTGTGCCATCAATGGCTGCCAGGTATCCTTCATCGAGATACTTGAAGTGTTTCAGTCGATTCGACCGTTGTACGACGGAAAACAGCTTTGTAAAGATCTTACGTAGATCAGCTGGTTTGACAGGATCCACAAGTTCTCGCATATACGTATCGCAAGGGATCTGCTTGACGTTGTAAAGGGAGCGAATGTTATGAGCGATCTCAGGTTTCAACTTCGCTTCGTCAAACTCCAGCAGTGACGGATACTTCAGATGCATGACGGCCAGTGCCGACATGACAGCATCGTGCAGGGATATTTTGCTGCTGCAGTGATTGGGGCGATCATCCGGTATTTTTGCAACATGCCCGGAAACGATACTGAGTAAGTCATCTGCCAAGGCGTGCTGTTTTGAAGTGGGCATGATGGGCAGCCGGAAAAGTTTCTCCAAATTGGACAGAATGTAGCTGAAAGTTTGCGAAAGTGCTCGTTATGGAATTCTTCTCAGCCCCTGATATCAAAGGAAATCATTAAGTCAGCGGGAATTGCTGAGGCAATGTTGATGGCCAATGAGGGCGAGTTTGTGTGTTCTGTCCGGAGGATGATACCGGGCGGGCAAAATATGAATGTGCGAGCCTACGACAATGTTGGAGCAGATAACTGTATCCAGCTGATTCTCTACAAAGAAACTCTCCCTGTTGCAGAACTGCTCTACCGTGGTGGAGAACTGGGGTCAGAGATTCGCTGGCCTGTTCATACTATGTTGTCTTTTACCACCCTGATACAGGTCGTTATGAAGTCGTAGGCAAGAAGGATGAGAGGCAGAGCATTGCCGAAGCCATCAGCCACTGCCTGATGCGCAATGGCGCACCGAAGGAAGCGAAACATTACGGTTATGAGCTCAAGAGTTTGCTGAAGCTGCGTAGGTTTACCATGACCGATGGTATCTACAGCGTTGAGATTCTGGCACTTAAAGTGAATAACCTCGGGGACAAAATGATTTACTGGGTCGAGCCCACAGAGGATGATGACTGTCTCTATACGCAAATGGCCAAGAAGAGCGAGCATAGTCCTCTGGCGGGGCGTGTTCAGGTTCTTGAAGCGAAAATTCGGGTGTGTTTCTCCAAAGAAGGGCCAGGGGCTCGGGACAAAAAGGTCACCTTCAGAATCACCGAAAATAATTCGGGCCTGAGTCAAAGCTTAACGGTGCCAGAGCAAAGGTTGCTCTTCTTTGTTTACCTGCGGCTTTGGGGATTGGAAAGGTTGTTACCCCCTCTGCCCGCGCAGGATCATCTGATATGACCTGGCCCTGCCAGTTTGTAGAGCTGATTCTTGAAATTGCCGACAGTGACAATTACACGTTGTCATGGGTGGAGCTTTATCGGACGCTTCAGGCCACTTCAGTCGATATTGAGTGGCTGGTGGCGGGTGTGCTTTCGGAATACGAAGAACGCAGAAGACTGTTGGTCGGAGGAACATTCAGAAATCTGGTACCGCATCCCTTGATCGGTGAATTCTCCTACCGTCACGGGGACGAAATTGAAGAGACGGATCGCCGGGAGAGGCTGTTTTATCATCTGGATATTGACCAACTGGTGGTCTGGCTCCGCACCGTATTGTCCTTGCCCGGACACAATGCGCCCAGAGAGCATATCCCGCAAGTGCTGTGGTATTTGGGTGAAGTTCATATTTCCCGAGTTGGCTTTGTTCCCTTTTGGTACTGTCGACGACTGCGGGAGCATGAAAATGAGGTCAGGAAAGTGTGTCGGGAGCGAAGCCGGGCAACAAAAGGATTACTGTTAACAGAGGGGGTAGTGAGATTGCACTTCCAGGCATTCAGGCAGTTCTGCCGTCTTCGTGCTGTTTCTCCTTTCGGGAACCGATAGCGACCGTGGACTGGGAAATCTTGTCAGCCCTTTATCTGGGGCCAGCTGGTTTTGATGATAGTGACGACGGATTATTGTACTGCCTGAGTGCAGACCAGGAGTCTCTTGTAGAAAAGGCGACAGGTCGTGAAATCCGTTTGAGCCAGAAAGCCAAAGCGTTCTTCCACTACTCTCTGGCAGGGCTGTGCAAAGCCCCCGAATTAGGGGTCGATTTTGGCAAAGCCCGTAAACATGCGGGATATTCCGAAGACACGGATTGCCTGGATAAAATGTGGACGAAAAACAGTAAGTACCGGAAGCTGATTAAGCTGGTCGGCAAACGCCTGTTTCTGGTTCCCTACGACTCTCCCGAGTGTTCCTCCAATACCTGAAGACATCACTTTAAAGTCCTCAAGCCCCATCCCTGTTCTTCATAACCTTGTCTAATGTGATGGCACACTCCAGGCCGTCCGTATTCCTGATATTGACGGGAGTGAGATTTTTTGCGGCAAATCTACGGTGATATCTACGTCATATCTCCTGCATATCTACGTTCCTCTCCGAGATGATCTCTCCTGCCCATTGGCAATCAGTAACAGGAGATATCTATGGAGATCATGCATCTCACACCCAACGAGCTGGCCGAGCGCTGGCGGATGGCCCCGCACACCCTTATCAACTGGCGCCGCAGTGGCGGTGGCCCCAAATACCTGAAGATCGGTCAGCGTATTCTCTACAGCATTGAAGAGGTCGAACGCTTTGAACGTGACCACGAGTTCAAGGCTGTGGGTGAAAAGGCTGATGAGAAGGAGGGCTCACCATGTCAGTCACCCTCTCAGCCCTGAAAAATCTGGCCATGTATGAGTTGAAAGCCCTGTCTCCCCAAGAGCTGATGGCTTTGATGTCTGAGGCTGAAAAAGCACTGCACGATGCTCAGTATCAGGTGAAGTGGCTGCAAAGTGCTTTGGCTCAAAAGTACATGAACCGGGCTGAAAACCTGCGCAAGTTGGAGTGGCAGAAAACGGGCTCTATCACCTTTGAGGATGATGGTGTGCTGGTGGAGCAGGAGATCCCGGCGATCCCGTCTTGGGATCAGGATCATCTGGCTTTTATCGCCGAAGTGATGCAGCGCAGTGGCGGCAACCCTGCTGAGTATATGCAAATCACCTACAGCATTGACGAAGGCAAGTTCGATCAGTGGCCCACAGAGTTTCAGCGGCAAATTGCTGAAGCCCGCTGTATTGATAATGGTGCCGTCGTTTATCGATTGATGCCGCTGAAGCAGGATGGGGAAAAAGAGGGAGGTGATGTATGAGCCTGCCCATTATCCCCGCTGAACAGCGTCAGCAGGAAGACAAAGGCGTTAAGGCAGTGCTGTTGGGGCCAAGCGGTGTCGGCAAAACCTCCCAGCTGTGGACGTTGCCCGCAGACAAAACCCTGTTTATGGATCTGGAGGCCGGTGATCTGGCGGTGCAGGGCTGGACGGGTGATGTCCTGCGTCCCCGCACCTGGCCGGAATTCCGGATGCTGGTGGCGTTCATCGGTGGGCCGAATCCGGCGCTGGAAAATGACCAGCCGTATTCCCAGTCGCACTTTCAGGCCGCGTGCCAGCGGTATGATGATACGGCCGTGCTCGATAAATACGATCTCTATTTTATCGACTCCCTCACGGCCCTGGCTCGGTTGTGCTTTCAGTGGTGCAAGACCAGACCCGAGGCTCGCAGTGAACGTACCGGTAAACCGGATACCCGGGGTGCTTATGGTCTTCACGGTCGGGAGATGATTGCCGTCCTGATGCACCTGCAGCATGTGCGCAACAAGAGTGTGATCTTTGTTGGGATTCTGGAAGAGAGGGTGGATGACTTCAACCGACGCATCTTCCAGCCACAGATCGAAGGTTCACGCACCGGGTTGGAGTTGCCGGGCATTGTTGATGAAGTGATCACCATGGTCAGCCTGCCGGATGTCCAAGGTCAGCTGCAACGCAATTTTGTCTGCCAGACCCTGAACCCATGGGGTTTTCCGGCCAAAGATCGTAGTGGTCGTCTTGCACAGACCGAACCCGCTCACCTTGGTGATTTGCTGAAAAAGATCAATCAGCCTCTTGCTGAACGGCCACTGCAGTATGCCACCAGCCAACCAGTTAATCTCCAACCCGAATCCCAATCCGAACAAACACAAGGACAGTGATATGACTCATCCTAACCAAGGCCAGCAGCAGGTTGGCACTCCCTGGACAGACTTCAACAGCGCAGCTGTGCAGCAGGATTACGATGTGATCCCCAAAGGCACACTGGCCAAGGTACGCCTGACTATCAAGCCGGGCGGTTACGACGAACCCCATATGGGCTGGACCGAGGGCTGGGCTACCCGCTCGGAAACCGGTGCCGCCTACCTCAATGGCGAGTTTGTGGTGCTGGAAGGCCCGTTTGCCAAGCGCAAGGTGTGGAGTCTTATTGGTTTGCACAGTCCTAAAGGCCCTGCCTGGGAAGAAATGGGGCGCAGCTTTGTGCGAGCCATTCTGGCTTCGGCCCGGGGCATTCGTCAGGACGATATTTCTCCGCCTGCGGTCATGGCACGTCGACTCAATCATATTGGTGAGCTGAACGGCATCGAGTTTATTGCTCGTATCGGCATAGAGCGTGACAGTGATGGTGAAGATAAAAATGCTATCAAGTCAGCCATCACACCTGAGCACAAGCAATATCAGGCATTAATGAACGCTGTCGTTCAACCGCAACAGGGTCAGGCCCCGCAGGCACAGGCTGCACTGCCCCCAGGCCACCAGCCGACGGCTCAGCAGTCCAGTTACAACTTCCAGCAACCGGCACAGCAACAACCCCAAAACCAACCCCAGCCTGACCAGTACTGGAACGGCGATTAACCCTCCGTTCGAATATAAGCCCCTTGTCAGTAAGAAAGGGGCTCAATACAAGGATGAACAAGATGAGTAACTGGCTGGATTTTAATGATGCTCCGGTACCGGATGATCAGGCTCTGGGTCATGATGTGGAACACTTACGACAGAAGGTTTTAATGCGACTGCCTGAGTACCTGCAGATGCTGTTGCCTAATGGAAGAGTTGCAGGCCACGAGTTTGTGGTGGGCAATGTTAATGGCGACAAGGGTAAGAGTCTGAAGGTGACACTGGATGGCGAGAAAGCCGGGATGTGGAAGGACTTTGCTGCGGATACCAGTGGCGATATTTTCTCCCTGACCGAGCAGGTGCAGGGATTCAACTTTCAGGACGCTCTGGATTTTATCGCTCGTTGGCTGTGTGAGATTCCAGCCCTGTCGGTTAAAGCACCTAAGTCTTCTGTGGTATTGGATGAGCTGGGTGCAGAAACAGGCCGCTGGAATTATGAGGACAGTAACGGGCAGTTGATCGCTACCGTGACCCGCTACGATCCTCCCACCGGCAAAGAGTTCCGCCCCTGGGATGTGAAGACCCGTAAGCACAAGGCACCGAATCCCCGCCCACTCTATAACCAGGTCGGCATCAGCAAGAGTCAGGATGTGTTGCTGGTGGAAGGGGAGAAGTGTGCCGAGGCTTTGATCAAGGAAGGGTTCTGCGCCACCACGGCCATGAACGGAGCCAATGCTCCCGTTGATAAAACCGACTGGTCACCGCTCAAAAACAAACGGGTTGTCGTCTGGCCGGACAATGATATGGCCGGTATGCATTACGCTTTTGCCGCGGCCAATGTCATCGCAGATGCCGGTGCCCAGAGTGTGCAGGTAGTACGTCCTCCGGATAACAAACCCCAGAAATGGGACGCGGCCGATGCGGTGCAGGAAGGCTTTAATATTCACGCTTGGCTGGCCACTACCGAGAGCAAGATGATCAAGGAATCGATCCCCACGTATACCTTTGGGGAGATGCTGGACGACGATTCCCCGATGCCGGAAGACTTGTTGGAACCAAGGATATTGGGGCCGGGCGGCCTGTTGCTGGTTGGTGGTGCACCCAAGGTTGGAAAGAGTGATTTCATTCTCAACCTGCTGACTCACATGGCTGCAGGATTGCCCTTTCTGGATATGCGTCCGCCAAGACCACTAAAGATTTTTTATCTGCAGGCGGAGGTGCAGCACCACTATCTACGGGAGCGAGTGAAACAGCTACCGCTGGAAGAGCACCAGCTCAGGAATGTGCGCAAGAATCTGGTACTGACGGGCCGCCTGAAACAAATCCTGGACGACAAAGGGCTGGCGCTGGTGGTGCAGGCCATCCAGGCCGCGTTTCCGGAAGGGCCAGATGTGATTGTGGTCGACCCGATTCGTAATGTCTTTGATAGCGGGCCGCTGAACACCGGAGAAAACGATAACCCGGGCATGATGTTCTTTCTTCAGCAGCGGGTGGAGCAGATGCGGGATCGGGTGAATCCTGATGCTGGTATGATTCTGGTGCACCACACCAAGAAGATTTCCAAAATGGCTGTTGAAGAGGAACCGTTTCAGGCCTTCTCCGGTGCTCATGCTTTAAGAGGGTATTACACCGCTGGCATGCTGTTGTTCCGCCCAGACGAAGAGCAACCCGAGCGTGCCCTGTATTACGAGCTGCGCAACGGTTCGGCTATCAAACCCAAACGACTGGTGAAGTGTGACAATGCTTGGAGAGAGCTGGCTTTTAACAGTACTCGGATAGCTGGGGAAGAGATGGGCAGAAAGCATGATGCCGAGCGTCAGCGGAAGAAGGAAGTGATCCTGCAAATACTCTTCAATAGGCGATGGCTGGCAGGCTGTACACGCCGACCCAATTTGCGGAAACCTTTGAAAACCAGAATGGGTTAGGGGTCAAGAATACCATTGTCACGCGTATTCAGGTGTTGTCATCTCAGGGGCATATCAAATACTTCCGCAATTATGATGAGTACAACCTGCCGTCGCCGGGGCGCAGTAAGTTTGGGTATATGTGTGTGGAGGGAATGGTCTATGGGACGAAAGGTGTCGCCCATTGTGACATCTTGCCAACGGACTATAAGTGCCAGACGACAGGGGCTCTCTTACCAGTGGAAAACCCGGAAGCCTGGGTGATTCATGCCGAGTGAAAGTGTCGTGAAATGTTGTGAAATTCGTCGAACCAGAATCCAAAATCCAACCACCCCCTCTCTAAAGAGAGAGCGGGCGGGCCTCCCTCAGGGGTGGCCCCGCCCGCAACTTCATCGAAGAGGTTTTATCAGGGAGGCTCAGACATGGACAGTACCATCGAGCAACTGGCAGATCGTTACCGGGAAGCCTGGCATACTGCTAGACGACTACCTACGGGTATCCGGCTGGGTCATGGTTCCAGCTGGGCAGAGATGAAGTTCGATCACCGTGAGCAGGTGCGCCGGGCAGAGCGGGAAGTGATCTACGTGCGTCCTACCGCCGAGCAGGAAGACCGACTGGTGGAGTGCATCAACTGGCTGACACCGTTGGGCGTGACTGATCGCAAGCTGATCTGGCTGCGAGCCTCGGGAATCACCAGGAGGGAAATTGCTCTGCGCACGGGTGTACCCAGAACGTCACTCCACCGGCATTGGCATCGGGCACTGCTGGCCGTGCAGGTTCATCGGGACGTATCGACTACCCAAGTTAAGCCAAGTTACTTGTAGTTGGTACAGACTACTACTCGTTGGTACTGCGGACTGCTTTTCGGGGTGGGACAAAACCGCCGTTTTAGGGTTATATTTTCTGTACGCTTGTGCAGCGCTGTACCCAACACCCTTTGACGCCTCGGATCACCTGATCCGGGGCGTTGTTGTTTCTGGAACAGCCCAGGGATGGAACCCATGTCTGAAACGCCTCATCTTCTCGTCGAACAGCTGGAACACTGGTCGGTCGCTGAACTGATTCCCTACGCCAAAAATGCCCGTACCCACTCACCGGAACAGGTGAACCAGATTGCCCGCTCCATCGAGAGTTTCGGCTTTGTGAACCCGGTGCTGGTGGGTGATGACAAGGTGATTGTCGCCGGTCATGGCCGTTTGATGGCGGCTCAACAGCTGGGCATGGATCGGGTACCGGTGATAGTGCTGGGGCATCTCGACGAGGTGCAGTGTCGGGCACTGGTGCTGGCAGACAACAAACTGGCCGAGAATGCGGGATGGGATGAAGATCTTCTCAAACTGGAGCTTCAGGCTCTGGATGATCTCGACTTTGATCTGGATATCGTCGGCTTCTCCGATGAAGAGCTGGATGGGCTGTTGCTGGAAGAACCCGAAGGCAACACCGAAGATGATCAGGTACCAGAGGTTCAGGAACAGCCGGTCAGTAAACCCGGTGACGTTTGGGTACTTGGCTGCCATCGTCTTTTGTGTGGCAGTGCCACCGAGCCTGCTGACGTTGAGAAGCTTATGGATGGCCAGCTGGCGGACATGGTATTCACCGATCCGCCCTACAACGTCGATTACGCCAACCCGGAGAAAGACGGTAAAGCCAAAAAAGACCGCCGCATTAAAAACGACAATCTGGGTAATGAGTTCTATGGCTTTCTGCTGGCGGCCATGACCAACATGCTCACCGTCTGCAAGGGTGCAATCTACGTCTGTATGTCATCTTCTGAGTTAGACACTTTACAGAGCGCCTTTCGAGGAGCCGGTGGTAAGTGGTCCACCTTTCTGATCTGGGCCAAGAACACCTTCACTCTCGGTCGGGCTGATTACCAACGTCAATACGAACCCATTCTCTACGGCTGGAAAGAAGGCACCGATCACTTCTGGTGCGGTGCCCGGGACCAGGGCGATGTCTGGTTCTTTAACAAGCCGGTGAAGAATGATCTTCACCCCACCATGAAGCCGGTTGAGCTGGTCGAACGAGCTGTCCGGAACTCCTCCAAGAGCAAAGATATTGTGCTGGATCTGTTTGGCGGCTCCGGCAGCACCCTTATCGCCTGTGAGAAAACCGGTCGGCAGGCAAGGCTGACAGAGCTCGACCCCAAATACGTCGATGTCATTGTACGACGTTGGGAAGAGTACACCGGCAAGGAAGCCACTCTCGAAGAGAGCAACCTGACGTTTATCCAAGTCGCTGCACAAAGAGGGATTGACGATGACCGAAGTCATTCAACAGCGGCTTGATCAGATCGACACCAAGCTCGACAAACTCTCCGATGCTGTGACTCGTCTGGCCACTATTGAAGAACGGATGGTTCACCAGACCACCACCCTCGATAGCTTGAATCGCAAACTGGAAGAGTCCGACAAACGTATCCGTTCACTCGAACGGCAGGCCAGCGCCCGAGGTGTAGTGCTGGCTTCTGTTGAGCGGTTTGGCTGGCTGATTCTGACCACTGTAATTGGCGTCGTGGCTTACACCCTCAAGGATTGAGGCAGAAGCATGGGAAAGCGTAAGGAAACCAACACCGTCGTCGTACACTGTTCCGCCACCAAGCCCAGTCAGGATGTGACCTTTGACACCATCAAACGCTGGCATCTGATGGAACGGGCCTTTATCGATATTGGTTACCACTGGGTGATTGAACGTGACGGGTCAGTTAAGCAAGGCAGAGCACTGGATGACTGGGGTGCACATGCCAAAGGTCATAACCATGAGAGCGTGGCGATCTGTTTGGTGGGTGGCCTGAACGATGATGGCCAACCGGACGACAACTTCTCCGTACTGCAGAAGCGCATGTTGAAGTTCCTTGTCACAGGCTGTCAGGGACTGTGGCCGGACGTGGTGGTAAAAGGACATTACCACTTGAATGGGGACAAGGACTGTCCCTGCTTTAATATTGACCAGTGGTTGTGTGAAGAAGGAATGACCGGAGAGAACGCAGTATGAGTTGGCTGGCGGCACTACCGGTGGTCGGCAAGATCATTGATAAGCTGTTCCCCGATGCCAACCAGGCCGCTCAAGCCAAACAAATCCTGACAGAGATGGCCATCAACGGTGAGCTGGATGAGCTGGCGCAACAGGCCGGAGTCATCAAAGCCGAAGCACAAGGTGAAGGCTGGCTGCAACGGAGTTGGCGACCCCTTGTGATGCTGGTGTTTACGGCGCTGGTTGTGTGCCGCTGGATGGGCTGGGCTTCCCCGGATCTGAGTGAAGATTTGGAGTTGAAACTGCTCGGAATCGTGCAGCTTGGTATTGGAGGTTACATTGCCAGTCGGGGGTTGGAGAAGGTTGCCAGCAATTTGCGCCGTTAGTTTCAAATGTTAAGTGTGAATCATAACGGATTGACATGCCCGGAGTGCTTACCGTTTCTCTCTGTTCACAGACTTACCCACAGATTTTGTGAGTAAATGAGGTGAAGAAAGGCAGGTCATGATCAGCACTCAGCGGCTGTGTAAGCCTTCTGTTTTGAGCGCGAGGTGCCCCTTGTGAGTGGAAAATTAAAGCCACACAGCCCCTTACACGGTGACTGCCGGGGACCCTGGGGGAGAGCTGTGAGTGCGGGTGCTCAGCAGCGCGAAAAAAAACTAGCGACAGACTCAAAATCGGGGTTGACTTTCAGGTTGACTTTGGTTGACTTTTTTTCATTTAATCCTGCAATAACAAATACTTAGCGGGTCAACCACAGCTCCTTCCAGCCCTTGCAAAAAGTCAACCTGGTTGACTTTTTTGGTTGACTCTCAGGTTGACCATTTTCGGCATCGTCCACCGCCAGTGAATGCAAGAACAGACGCGAAACTTTCAGCTCTTTGGCCCAGCGCCCCATATGGCGACCCATTGTTATGCTGGTGTTTACGGCGCTGATTATGTGTCGATGGATGGGCTGGGCTTCCCCGGACTTAAGTGAAACACTGGCGTTGAAGTTGCTCGGTATCGTCCAGTTTGGATGGGTGGAGAAGGTGATGAAGAACATTCATCGCTGAATCATTCCCCACCAGGTGGGTTATCAATAGAAACAAATTTGCAGATGTAGATATTGATAACCCTATTGTCACCCCATACAGTCCGTGCGCTATCAGGGAATGGTCACTCAAGAGAAGGATGGGATTTTGTGTTGTTCCCTGTGTGGATGCGCTGGTGCCTGGTGAGGGCACTGGATTGGGCAAAGCTTTTTTTACAGCCTTCGACGGGGCAGACAAAAGGGCCCTCCCCTGTGTGAGTGCGCTTGTGGGCGGTGAGGTCACTGGATCGGGCAAAGCCTTTTTTACAGCCTTCGACGGGGCAGACAAAAGGGCGCTCCCCTGTGTGAATGCGCTTGTGGGCGGTGAGGTCACTGGATCGGGCAAAGCCTTTTTTACAGCCTTCGACGGGGCAGACAAAAGGGCGCTCCCCTGTGTGAGTGCGTTTGTGGGTGGTGAGGTTACTGGATTTGGTAAAGCCCTGTTTGCAGCCTTCGACGGGGCAGACAAAAGGGCGCTCCCCTGTGTGAGTGCGCTTGTGGGTGGTGAGGTTACTGGATTTGGTAAAGCCCTGTTTGCAGCCTTCGACGGGGCAGACAAAAGGGCGCTCCCCTGTGTGAATGCGCTTGTGGGTGGTGAGGTCACCGGATTGGGTAAAGCCCTGTTTACAGCCTTCGACGGGGCAGACAAAAGGGCGCTCCCCTGTGTGAATGCGCTTGTGGATGGCGAGGTGACAGGATTGGGTAAAGCCCTGTTTGCAGCCTTCGACGGGGCAGACAAAAGGGCGCTCCCCTGTGTGAATGAGCTTGTGCTTGGTGAGGTTACTGGATTGGGTAAAGCTCTGTTTGCAGCCTTCGACGGGGCAGACAAAAGGGCGCTCCCCTGTGTGAATGAGCTTGTGCTTGGTGAGGTCACTGGATTGGGCAAAGCCTTTTTTACAGCCTTCGACGGGGCAGACAAAAGGGCGCTCCCCTGTGTGAGTGCGCTTGTGCCTGGTGAGGTCACTGGATTGGGTAAAGCCCTGTTTGCAGCCTTCGACGGGGCAGACAAAAGGGCGCTCCCCTGTGTGAATGCGCTTGTGATTGGTGAGGTCACTGGATTGGGTAAAGCCTTTTTTGCAGCCTTCGACGGGGCAGACAAAAGGGAGATTCCCTGTGTGAATGCGCAGGTGCCTGGTGAGGGCACTGGATCGGGCAAAGCCTTTTTTACAGCCTTCGACGGGGCAGACAAAAGGGCGCTCCCCTGTGTGAGTGCGCTTGTGCCTGGTGAGGTCACTGGATTGGGTAAAGCCCTGTTTGCAGCCTTCGACGGGGCAGACAAAAGGGCGCTCCCCTGTGTGAGTGTGCTTGTGCCTGATGAGGTGACTGGAGTGGGCAAAGCCCTGTTTGCAGCCTTCGACGGGGCAGACAAAAGGGCGCTCCCCTGTGTGAATGCGCTTGTGGGCGGTGAGGGCTCCGGATCGGGCAAAGCTCTGTTTGCAGCCTTCGACGGGGCAGAAAAAAGGGCGCTCCCCTGTGTGAATGCGCTTTTTTCCTGGACGGACTCTGAGAGTGTGCGTATCCGGAGTGTCTGCAGGAAGAAGTTCAGTGTCAGATTGAACCTCAATGCTGTCCCAGGGGAAGTTATCCTTCCAGAATGTCCAGTCTCCGGAATTCTCTGAGTGTGAAGGGCTTGTCTGAAGCTCATGGCTGTCGTCACTTGTCCAGCTATTCAGAGGTGTTAGTTCAGGAAAAAGCCGTTCGGTACTGGAGTGAAGTGAGCAATGAATGTCAGGGATATACATTTCACCGCCCTCTTCAGAAAATATATTGCAAACTCCCGATTTATCCTCAATACGGGTCAAGGCATTCCCTTCAATCACAAGAGGGAATCCCTGCTTTGCGTGTGTGAGTGTGAGTTGTGTGTTTTGTTCCTTTCCCTGGCAATGCACAATGTGTTGATCGCCAGCCTTCACCACAGAACAGGATGTTGTTCCATGGGGGTGGATTTGCGTGCCCTTTGTACCCGGAATGGCGACCCTTCCCGTCGAGTCGATATGAATTTGCACCGGGTAAACCGGTTGATTAGATTTAAGCGCAGGTATATGGATAAGCTTGTTGTTGCCGGAAAAGGTATTGGGAGAAATCAGACTGATGACAATAGAGGTCGTCAAGATACAAATGCATGACTTAAAGAGCATAGAGTCACCCCCAGAAGGTGAAGAGAATAGACTCAAACGTGATAACGGCGAGGAACATCCCCACGATAGAAACCCGGTCTTTACGGGGGGCCTGCAGGGTTCAATAATCAGCGGGTACGGAGCACCGCAAAAGCGCTGGCGACAGACTCACACCGGGGTTGACTTTTTAAGGCCGCAATAGCAAATAGTTAGCGGGTCAACCAAAGCTCTGTCCATTCCTTGGAAATAGTCAACTTGGTTGACTTTTTTGGTTGACTCTCAGGTTGACCATTTTCGGCATCGTCAACCGCCAGTGAATGCCAGAACAGACGCGAGACTTTCAGCTCTTTGGCCCAACGCCCCATATGGCGACCCATTGTTATGCTGGTGTTTACGGCGCTGATTATGTGTCGATGGATGGGCTGGGTTTCCCCGGACTTAAGTGAAACACTGGCGTTGAAGTTGCTCGGTATTGTCCAGCTGGGGATGGGTGGCTACATTGCCAGCCGAGGGGTGGAGAAGGTGATGAAGAACATTCATCGCTGAATCATTCCCCACCAGATGGGTTATCAATAGAAACAAATTTGTAGATGTAGATATTGATAACCCTATTGTCACCCCATACAGTCCGTGCGCTATCAGGGTATGGTCACTCAAGAGAAGGATGGGATTTTGCGTTGTTCCCTGTGTGGATGCGCTGGTGCCTGGTGAGGACACTGGATCGGGTAAAGCCCTGTTTGCAGCCTTCAATGGGGCAGACAAAAGGGCGCGCCCCTGTGTGAATGCGCTTGTGGGCGGTGAGGTTACTGGATCGGGCAAAGCCTTTGTTACAGCCTTCGACGGGGCAGACAAAAGGGCGCGCCCCTGTGTGAGTGCGCTTGTGGGCGGTGAGGTCACTGGATCGGGCAAAGCCTTTTTTACAGCTTTCGACGGGGCAGACAAAAGGGCGCTCCCCTGTGTGAGTGCGCTTGTGGGTGGTGAGGTTACTGGATTGGGTAAAGCTCTGTTTGCAGCCTTCGACGGGGCAGACAAAAGGGCGCTCCCCTGTGTGAATGAGCTTGTGCTTGGTGAGGTCACTGGATCGGGCAAAGCCTTTTTTACAGCTTTCGACGGGGCAGACAAAAGGGCGCTCCCCTGTGTGAGTGCGCTTGTGGGCGGTGAGGGCACCGGATTGGGTAAAGCCCTGTTTGCAGCCTTCGACGGGGCAGACAAAAGGGCGCTCCCCTGTGTGAATGCGCTTGTGGGCGGTGAGGTCACTGGATTGGACAAAGCCTTTTTTACAGCCTTCGACGGGGCAGACAAAAGGGCGCTCCCCTGTGTGAGTGCGCTTGTGGGCGGTGAGGTCACTGGATCGGGCAAAGCCTTTTTTACAGCTTTCGACGGGGCAGACAAAAGGGCGCTCCCCTGTGTGAGTGCGCTTGTGGGTGGTGAGGTGACAGGATTGGGTAAAGCTCTGTTTGCAGCCTTCGACGGGGCAGAAAAAAGGGCGCTCCCCTGTGTGAGTGCGCTTGTGGGTGGTGAGGTGACAGGATTGGGTAAAGCTCTGTTTGCAGCCTTCGACGGGGCAGACAAAAGGGCGCTCCCCTGTGTGAGTGCGCTTGTGGACGGTGAGGGCACTGGATCGGGCAAAGCCTTTTTTACAGCCTTCGACGGGGCAGACAAAAGGGCGCTCCCCTGTGTGAATGCGCTTGTGGGTGGTGAGGTGACCGGATTGGGTAAAGCCCCTGTTGCAGCCTTCAACGGGGCAGACAAAAGGGCGCTCCCCTGTGTGAATGTGCTTTTTTCCTGGACGGACTCTGAGAGTGTGCGTATCCGGAGTGTCTGCAGGAAGAAGTTCAGTGTCAGATTGAACCTCAATGCTGTCCCAGGGGAAGTTATCCTCCCAGAATGTCCAGTCTCCGGAATTCTCTGAGTGTGAAGGGCTTGTCTGAAGCTCATGGCTGTCGTCACTTGTCCAGCTATTCTGAGGTGTTAGTTCAGGAAAAAGCCGTTCGGTACTGGAGTGAAGTGAGCAGTGAATGTCAGGGGTATACATTTCACCGCCCTCTTCAGAAAATATATTGCAAACTCCCGATTTATCCTCAATACGGGTCAAGGCATTCCCTTCAATCACAAGAGGGAATGCCTGCTTTGCGTGTGTGAGTGTGAGTTGTGTGTTTTGTTCCTTTCCCTGGCAATGCACAATGTGTTGATCGCCAGCCTTCACCACAGAACAGGATGTTGTTCCATGGGGGTGGATTTGCGTGCCCTTTGTACCCGGAATGGCGACCCTTCCCGTCGAGTCGATATGAATTTGCACCGGGTAAACCGGTTGATTAGATTTAAGCGCAGGTATATGGATAAGCTTGTTGTTGCCGGAAAAGGTATTGGGAGAAATCAGACTGATGACAATAGAGGTCGTCAAGATACAAATGCATGACTTAAAGAGCATAGAGTCCCCCCCAAAAAAGAAGGTGAATGAGGATAGACTCAAACGTGATAACGGCGAGGAACATCCCCACGATAGAAACCCGGTCTTTACGGGGGGCCTGCAGGGTTCAATAATCAGCGGGTACGGAGCACCACAAAAGCGCTGGCGACAGACTCACACCGGGGTTGACTTTTTAAGGCCGCAATAGCAAATAGTTAGCGGGTCAACCAAAGCTCTGTCCATTCCTTGGAAATAGTCAACCTGGTTGACTTTTTTGGTTGACTCTCAGGTTGACCATTTTCGGTATCGTCCACCGCCAGTGAATGCCAGAACAAACGCGAGACTTTCAGCTCTTTGGCCCAGCGCCCCATATGGCGACCCATTGTTATGCTGGTGTTTACGGCGCTGATTATGTGTCGATGGATGGGCTGGGCTTCCCCGGACTTAAGTGAAACACTGGCGTTGAAGTTGCTCGGTATCGTCCAGCTGGGGATGGGTGGCTACATTGCCAGCCGAGGGGTGGAGAAGGTGATGAAGAACATTCATCGCTGAATCATTCCCCACCAGATGGGTTATCAATAGAAACAAATTTGTAGATGTAGATATTGATAACCCTATTGTCACTCCATACAGCCCGTGCACTATCAGGGAATGGTCACTCAAGAGAAGGATGGGATTTTGTGTTGTTCCCTGTGTGAATGCGCTTGTGAGAGGTGAGGTGACCGGATTGGGTAAAGCCCTGTTTGCAGTCTTCGACGGGGCAGACAAAAGGGTGCTCCCCTGTGTGAATGCGCTTGTGCCTGGTGAGGTTACTGGATTGGGTAAAGCCCTGTTTGCAGCCTTCGACGGGGCAGACAAAAGGGCGCTCCCCTGTGTGAATGCGCTTGTGCCTGGTGAGGTGACTGGAGTGGGTAAAGCCTTTTTTACAGCCTTCGACGGGGCAGACAAAAGGGCGCTCCGCTGTGTGAATGCGCTTGTGCCTGGTGAGGGCATCGGATACGGTAAAGCTCTGTTTGCAGCCTTCGACGGGGCAGACAAAAGGGCGCTCCCCTGGGTGAATGCGCTTGTGCTTGGTGAGGATACTGAATTTGGTAAAGCCCCTGTTGCAGCCTTCAACGGGGCAGACAAAAGGGCGCTCCCCTGTGTGAGTGCGCTTGTGGGTGATGAGGTTACCGGATTGTGTAAAGCTCTGTTTGCAGCCTTCGACGGGGCAGACAAAAGGGCGTTCCCCTGTGTGAATGCGCTTGTGAGTGGTGAGGTCACTGGATTGGGTAAAGCCTTTTTTGCAGCCTTCGACGGGGCAGACAAAAGGGCGCTCCCCTGTGTGAGTGCGCTTGTGGGTGGTGAGGACACTGGATTGGGTAAAGCCTTTTTTGCAGCCTTCGACGGGGCAGACAAAAGGGCGCGCCCCTGTGTGAGTGCGCTTGTGGGTGATGAGGTTACCGGATTGTGTAAAGCTCTGTTTGCAGCCTTCGACGGGGCAGACAAAAGGGCGCTCCCCTGTGTGAATGCGCTTGTGAGTGGTGAGGTGACTGGAGTGGGTAAAGCCTTGTTTGCAGCCTTCGACGGGGCAGGCAAAAGGGCGCTCCCCTGTGTGAGTGCGCTTGTGGATGGTGAGGTGACCGGATTGGGTAAAGCCCTGTTTGCAGCCTTCGACGGGGCAGACAAAAGGGCGCGCCCCTGTGTGAATGCGCTTGTGCCTGATGAGGGCACCGGATTGGGTAAAGCCCTGTTTGCAGCCTTCGACGGGGCAGACAAAAGGGCGCGCCCCTGTGTGAATGCGCTTGTGCCTGATGAGGACACTGGATTGGGTAAAGCCTTTTTTGCAGCCTTCGACGGGGCAGACAAAAGGGCGCTCCCCTGTGTGAGTGCGCTTGTGGGTGATGAGGTGGCCGGATTGGGTAAAGCTCTGTTTGCAGCCTTCGACGGGGCAGACAAAAGGGCGCTCCCCTGTGTGAATACGCTTTTTTCCTGGGCGGACTCTGAGAGTGTGCGTATCCGGAGTGTCTGCAGGAAGAAGTTCAGTGTCAGATTGAACCTCAATGCTGTCCCAGGGGAAGTTATCCTCCCAGAATGTCCAGTCTTCGGAATTCTCTGAGTGTGAAGGGCTTGTCTGAAGCTCATGGCTGTCGTCACTTGTCCAGCTATTCAGAGGTGTTAGTTCAGGAAAAAGCCGTTCGGTACTGGAGTGAAGTGAGCAATGAATGTCAGGGATATACATTTCACCGCCCTCTTCAGAAAATATATTGCAAACTCCCGATTTATCCTCAATACGGGTCAAGGCATTCCCTTCAATCACAAGAGGGAATGCCTGCTTTGCGTGTGTGAGAGTGAGTTGTGTGTTTTGTTCCTTTCCCTGGCAATGCACAATGTGTTGATCGCCAGCCTTCACCACAGAACAGGATGTTGTTCCATGGGGGTGGATTTGCGTGCCCTTTGTACCCGGAATGGCGACCCTTCCCGTCGAGTCGATATGAATTTGCCCCGGGTAAACCGGTTGATTAGATTTAAGCGCAGGTATATGGATAAGCTTGTTGTTGCCGGAAAAGGTATTGGGAGAAATCAGACTGATGACTATAGAGGTCGTCAAAATACAAATGCATGACTTAAAGAGCATAGAGTCCCCCCAGAAGGTGAAGAGGATAGACTCAAACGTGATAACGGCGAGGAACATCCCCACGATAGAAACCCGGTCTTTACGGGGGGCCTGCAGGGTTCAATAATCAGCGGGTACGGAGCACCGCAAAAGCGCTGGCGACAGACTCACACCGGGTTAACTTTTTAAGGCCGCAATAGCAAATAGTTAGCGGGTCAACCAAAGCTCTGTCCATTCCTTGGAAATAGTCAACCTGGTTGACTTTTTTGGTTGACTCTCAGGTTGACCATTTTCGGCATCGTCCACCGCCAGTGAATGCCAGAACAGACGCGAAATTTTCAACTCTTTGGCCCAGCGCCCCATATGGCGACCCATTGTTATGCTGGTGTTTACGGCGCTGATTATGTGTCGATGGATGGGCTGGGCTTCCCCGGACTTAAGTGAAACACTGGCGTTGAAGTTGCTCGGTATCGTCCAGCTGGGGATGGGTGGCTACATTGCCAGCCGAGGGGTGGAGAAGGTGATGAAGAACATTCATCGCTGAATCATTCCCCACCAGATGGGTTATCAATAGAAACAAATTTGTAGATGTAGATATTGATAACCCTATTGTCACCCCATACAGTCCGTGCGCTATCAGGGTATGGTCACTCAAGAGAAGGATGGGATTTTGTGTTGTCCCCTGAGTGGATGCGCTGGTGCCTGGTGAGGGCACCGGATTGGATAAAGCTCTGTTTGCAGCCTTCGACGGGGCAGACAAAAGGGCGCTCCCCTGTGTGAATGCGCTTGTGGGCGGTGAGGTCACTGGATCGGGCAAAGCCTTTGTTACAGCCTTCGACGGGGCAGACAAAAGGGCGCTCCCCTGTGTGAGTGCGCTTGTGGGTGGTGAGGGTACTGGATTGGGTAAAGCCCTGTTTGCAGCCTTCGACGGGGCAGACAAAAGGGCGCTCCCCTGTGTGAATGCGCTTGTGATTGGTGAGGTTACTGGATTGGGTAAAGCCTTTTTTACAGCCTTCGACGGGGCAGACAAAAGGGCGCTCCCCTGTGTGGATGCGCTTGTGGGCGGTGAGGTTACTGGATTTGGTAAAGCCCTGTTTGCAGCCTTCGACGGGGCAGACAAAAGGGCGCTCCCCTGTGTGAGTGCGCTTGTGGGTGGTGAGGTTACTGGATTTGGTAAAGCCCTGTTTGCAGCCTTCGACGGGGCAGACAAAAGGGCGCTCCCCTGTGTGAATGCGCTTGTGGGTGGTGAGGTCACTGGATTGGGTAAAGCCCTGTTTGCAGCTTTCGACGGGGCAGACAAAAGGGCGCTCCCCTGTGTGAGTGGGCTTGTGGGTGGTGAGGTGACCGGATTCGGTAAAGCCCTGTTTGCAGCCTTCGACGGGACAGACAAAAGGGCGCTCCCCTGTATGAGTGCGCTTGTGCTTGGTGAGGGCACTGGATTGGGTAAAGCCCTGTTTGCAGCCTTCGACGGGGCAGACAAAAGGGCGCGCCCCTGTGTGAGTGCGCTTGTGGGTGGTGAGGGTACTGGATTGGGTAAAGCCCTGTTTGCAGCCTTCGACGGGGCAGACAAAAGGGCGCTCCCCTGTGTGAGTGCGCTTGTGGGTGGTGAGGTTACTGGATTGGGTAAAGCTCTGTTTGCAGCCTTCGACGGGGCAGACAAAAGGGCGCTCCCCTGTGTGAATGAGCTTGTGCTTGGTGAGGTCACTGGATTGGGCAAAGCCTTTTTTACAGCCTTCGACGGGGCAGACAAAAGGGCGCTCCCCTGTGTGAGTGCGCTTGTGGGCGGTGAGGGCACCGGATTGGGTAAAGCCCTGTTTGCAGCCTTTGACGGGGCAGACAAAAGGGCGCTCCCCTGTGTGAATGCGCTTGTGGGTGGTGAGGTGACTGGATTGGGTAAAGCCCTGTTTGCAGCCTTCGACGGGGCAGACAAAAGGGCGCTCCCCTGTGTGAATGCGCTTGTGCCTGGTGAGGTTACTGGAGAGGGTAAAGCCTTTTTTACAGCCTTCGACGGGGCAGACAAAAGGGCGCTCCTCTGTGTGAATGCGCTTGTGGGTGGTGAGGTTACTGGAGAGGGTAAAGCCTTTTTTACAGCCTTCGACGGGGCAGACAAAAGGGCGCTCCCCTGTGTGAATGAGCTTGTGCTTGGTGAGGTCACTGGATCGGGCAAAGCCTTTTTTACAGCCTTCGACGGGGCAGACAAAAGGGCGCTCCCCTGTGTGAATGCGCTTGTGGGCGGTGAGGGCACCGGATTGGGCAAAGCCCTGTTTGCAGCCTTCGACGGGGCAGACAAAAGGGCGCTCCCCTGTGTGAATGCGCTTTTTTCCTGGACGGACACTGAGAGTGTGCGTATCCGGAGTGTCTGCAGGAAGAAGTTCAGTGTCAGATTGAACCTCAATGCTGTCCCAGGGGAAGTTATCCTCCCAGAATGTCCAGTCTCCGGAATTCTCTGAGTGTGAAGGGCTTGTCTGAAGCTCATGGCTGTCGTCACTTGTCCAACTATTCAGAGGTGTTAGTTCAGGAAAAAGCCGTTCGGTACTGGAGTGAAGTGAGCAATGAATGTCAGGGATATACATTTCACCGCCCTCTTCAGAAAATATATTGCAAACTCCCGATTTATCCTCAATACGGGTCAAGGCATTCCCTTCAATCACAAGAGGGAATGCCTGCTTTGCGTGTGTGAGTGTGAGTTGTGTGTTTTGTTCCTTTCCCTGGCAATGCACAATGTGTTGATCGCCAGCCTTCACCACAGAACAGGATGTTGTTCCATGGGGGTGGATTTGCGTGCCCTTTGTACCCGGAATGGCGACCCTTCCCGTCGAGTCGATATGAATTTGCACCGGGTAAACCGGTTGATTAGATTTAAGCGCAGGTATATGGATAAGCTTGTTGTTGCCGGAAAAGGTATTGGGAGAAATCAGACTGATGACAATAGAGGTCGTCAAGATACAAATGCATGACTTAAAGAGCATAGAGTCACCCCCAAAAAAGAAGGTGAATGAGGATAGACTCAAACGTGATAACGGCGAGGAACATCCCCACGATAGAAACCCGGTCTTTACGGGGGGCCTGCAGGGTTCAATAATCAGCGGGTACGGAGCACCGCAAAAACGCTGGCGACAGACTCACACCGGGGTTGACTTTTTAAGGCCGCAATAGCAAATACTTAGCGGGTCAACCACAGCTCCTTCCAGCCCTTGAAAAAAGTCAACCTGGTTGACTTTTTTGGTTGACTCTTAGGTTGACCATTTTCGGCATCGTCCACCGCCAGTGAATGCCAGAACAGACGCGAAACTTTCAGCTCTTTGGCCCAGCGCCCTATATGGCGACCCATTGTTATGCTGGTGTTTACGGCGCTGATTATGTGTCGATGGATGGGCTGGGCTTCCCCGGACTTAAGTGAAACACTGGCGTTGAAGTTGCTCGGTATCGTCCAGCTGGGGATGGGTGGCTACATTGCCAGCCGAGGGGTGGAGAAGGTGATGAAGAACATTCATCGCTGAATCATTCCCCACCAGATGGGTTATCAATATAAACAAATTTGTAGATGTAGATAATATTGATAACCCTATTGTCACCCCATACAGTCCGTGCGCTATCAGAGAATGGTCACTCAAGAGAAGGATGGGATTTTGTGTTGTTCCCTGTGTGAATGCGCTTGTGCCTGGTGAGGTCACTGGATTGGGTAGAGCCCTGTTTGCAGCCTTCGACGGGGCAGACAAAAGGGCGCTCCCCTGTGTGAGTGCGCTTGTGGATGGTGAGGTCACTGGATCGGGCAAAGCCTTTTTTACAGCCTTCGACGGGGCAGACAAAAGGGCGCTCCCCTGTGTGAATGCGCTTGTGAGTGGTGAGATGACTGGATTGGGTAAAGCCCTGTTTGCAGCCTTCGACGGGGCAGACAAAAGGGCGATCCCCTGTGTGAGTGCGCTTGTGGGTGGTGAGATGACTGGATTGGGTAAAGCCCTGTTTGCAGCCTTCGACGGGGCAGACAAAAGGGCGATCCCCTGTGTGAGTGCGCTTGTGGGTGGTGAGGTTACTGGATTGGGTAAAGCCCTGTTTGCAGCCTTCGACGGGGCAGACAAAAGGGCGCTCCCCTGTGTGAATGCGCTTGTGGGCGGTGAGGTCACTGGATCGGGCAAAGCCTTTTTTACAGCCTTCGACGGGGCAGACAAAAGGGCGCTCCCCTGTGTGAATGCGCTTGTGAGTGGTGAGGTGACTGGAGAGGGTAAAGCCTTTTTTACAGCCTTCGACGGGGCAGACAAAAGGGCGCTCCCCTGTGTGAATGCGCTTGTGAGTGGTGAGATGACTGGATTGGGTAAAGCCTTTTTTACAGCCTTCGACGGGGCAGACAAAAGGGCGCTCCCCTGTGTGAATGCGCTTGTGGGCGGTGAGGTCACTGGATCGGGCAAAGCCTTTTTTACAGCCTTCGACGGGGCAGACAAAAGGGCGCTCCCCTGTGTGAATGCGTTTGTGGGTGGTGAGGTGACTGGATTGGGTAAAGCCCTGTTTGCAGCCTTCAACGGGGCAGACAAAAGGGTGCTCCCCTGTGTGAGTGCGCTTGTGGGCGGTGAGGTGACTGGAGTGGGTAAAGCCTTTTTTACAGCCTTCGACGGGGCAGACAAAAGGGCGCTCCCCTGTGTGAATGCGCTTGTGAGTGGTGAGGTGACTGGAGAGGGTAAAGCCTTTTTTACAGCCTTCGACGGGGCAGACAAAAGGGCGCTCCCCTGTGTGAATGCGCTTGTGAGTGGTGAGGTGACTGGAGAGGGTAAAGCCTTTTTTACAGCCTTCGACGGGGCAGACAAAAGGGCGCTCCCCTGTGTGAATGCGTTTGTGGGTGGTGAGGTGACTGGATTGGGTAAAGCCCTGTTTGCAGCCTTCAACGGGGCAGACAAAAGGGTGCTCCCCTGTGTGAGTGCGCTTGTGGGCGGTGAGGTGACTGGAGTGGGTAAAGCCCTGTTTGCAGTCTTCGACGGGGCAGACAAAAGGGCGCTCCCCTGTGTGAGTGCGCTTGTGGGCGGTGAGGTGACTGGAGTGGGTAAAGCCCTGTTTGCAGCCTTCGACGGGGCAGACAAAAGGGCGCTCCCCTGTGTGGATGCGCTTGTGGGCGGTGAGGGCACCGGATTGGGTAAAGCCCTGCTTGCAGCCTTCGACGGAGCAGACAAAAGGGCGCTCCCCTGTGTGAGTGCGCTTGTGCCTGGTGAGGGCACTGGATTGGGTAAAGCCCTGTTTGCAGCCTTCAACGGGGCAGACAAAAGGGCGCTCCCCTGTGTGAGTGCGCTTGTGCTTGGTGAGGGCACCGGATTCGGTAAAGCCCTGTTTGCATCCTTCGACGGGGCAGACAAAAGGGCGCTCCCCTGTGTGAATGCGCTTGTGCTTGGTGAGGTCACTGGATTGGGTAAAGCCCTGGTTACAGCCTTCGACGGGGCAGACAAAAGGGCGCTCCCCTGTGTGAATGCGCTTGTGCCTGGTGAGGGCGCCGGATCGGGCAAAGCCTTTTTTACAGCCTTCGACGGGGCAGACAAAAGGGCGCTCCCCTTTGTGAATGCGCTTGTGCCTGGCGAGGTGACAGGATTGGGTAAAGCCCTGTTTGCAGCCTTCGACGGGGCAGACAAAAGGGCGCTCCCCTGTGTGAATGCGCTTGTGCCTGGTGAGGGCGCCGGATCGAGCAAAACCTTTTTTACAGCCTTCGACGGGGCAGACAAAAGGGCGCTCCCCTGTGTGAGTGCGCTTGTGAGTGGTGTGGTGACTGGAGTGGATAAAGCCTTTTTTACAGCCTTCGACGGGGCAGACAAAAGGGCGCTTCCCTGTGTGAATGCGCTTGTGCCTGGTGAGGTGACTGGATTGGGTAAAGCCCTGTTTGCAGCCTTCGACTGGGCAGACAAAATGGCGCTCCCCTGTGTGAATGCTCTTGTGCCTGGTGAGGGCACTGGATTGGGTAAAACCCTGTTTGCAGCCTTCGACGGGGCAGACAAAAGGGCGCTCCCCTGTGTGAGTGCGCTTGTGCCTGGTGAGGCCACTGGATTGGGTAAAGCCCTGTTTGCAGCCTTCAACGGGGCAGACAAAAGGGCGCTCCCCTGTGTGAGTGCGCTTGTGCCTGGTGAGGGCACTGGATTGGGTAAAGCCCTGTTTGCAGCCTTCAACGGGGCAGACAAAAGGGCGCTCCCCTGTGTGAGTGCGCTTGTGCTTGGTGAGGGCACCGGATTCGGTAAAGCCCTGTTTGCATCCTTCGACGGGGCAGACAAAAGGGCGCTCCCCTGTGTGAGTGCGCTTGTGCCTGGTGAGGGCACTGGATTGGGTAAAGCCCTGTTTGCAGCCTTCAACGGGGCAGACAAAAGGGCGCTCCCCTGTGTGAGTGCGCTTGTGCTTGGTGAGGGCACCGGATTCGGTAAAGCCCTGTTTGCATCCTTCGACGGGGCAGACAAAAGGGCGCTCCCCTGTGTGAATGCGCTTGTGAGTGGTGAGGTGACTGGATTGGGTAAAACCCTGTTTGCAGCCTTCGACGGGGCAGACAAAAGGGCGCTCCCTTGTGTGAATGCGCTTGTGCCTGGTGAGGGCACTGGATTGGGTAAAGCCCTGGTTACAGCCTTCGACGGGGCAGACAAAAGGGCGCTCCCCTGTGTGAATGCGCTTGTGAGTGGTGAGGTGACTGGAGAGGGTAAAGCCTTTTTTACAGCCTTCGACGGGGCAGACAAAAGGGCGCTCCCCTGTGTGAATGCGCTGGTGCCTGGTGAGGGCATTGGATTGGATAAAGCCTTTTTTACAGCCTTCGACGGGGCAGACAAAAGGGAGCTTCCCTGTGTGAATGCGCTTGTGAATGGTGAGGTGACTGGATTGGGTAAAGCCTTTTTTACAGCCTTCGACGGGGCAGACAAAAGGGCGCTCCCCTGTGTGAATGCGCTTGTGAATGGTGAGGTGACTGGATTGGGTAAAGCCTTTTTTACAGCCTTCGACGGGGCAGACAAAAGGGCGCTCCCCTGTGTGAATGCGCTTTTTTCCTGGACGGACTCTGAGAGTGTGCGTATCCGGAGTGTCTGCAGGAAGAAGTTCAGTGTCAGATTGAACCTCAATGCTGTCCCAGGGGAAGTTATCCTTCCAGAATGTCCAGTCTCCGGAATTCTCTGAGTGTGAAGGGCTTGTCTGAAGCTCATGGCTGTCGTCACTTGTCCAGCTATTCAGAGGTGTTAGTTCAGGAAAAAGCCGTTCGGTACTGGAGTGAAGTGAGCAATGAATGTCAGGGATATACATTTCACCGCCCTCTTCAGAAAATATATTGCAAACTCCCGATTTATCCTCAATACGGGTCAAGGCATTCCCTTCAATCACAAGAGGGAATCCCTGCTTTGCGTGTGTGAGTGTGAGTTGTGTGTTTTGTTCCTTTCCCTGGCAATGCACAATGTGTTGATCGCCAGCCTTCACCACAGAACAGGATGTTGTTCCATGGGGGTGGATTTGCGTGCCCTTTGTACCCGGAATGGCGACCCTTCCCGTCGAGTCGATATGAATTTGCACCGGGTAAACCGGTTGATTAGATTTAAGCGCAGGTATATGGATAAGCTTGTTGTTGCCGGAAAAGGTATTGGGAGAAATCAGACTGATGACAATAGAGGTCGTCAAGATACAAATGCATGACTTAAAGAGCATAGAGTCACCCCCAAAAAAGGAGGTGAAGAGGATAGACTCAAACGTGATAACGGCGAGGAACATCCCCACGATAGAAACCCGGTCTTTACGGGGGGCCTGCAGGGTTCAATAATCAGCGGGTACGGAGCACCGCAAAAGCGCTGGCGACAGACTCACACCGGGGTTGACTTTTTAAGGCCGCAATAACAAATACTTAGCGGGTCAACCACAGCTCCTTCCAGCCCTTGCAAAAAGTCAACCTGGTTGACTTTTTTGGTTGACTCTCAGGTTGACCATTTTCGGCATCGTCCACCGCCAGTGAATGCCAGAACAGACGCGAAACTTTCAGCTCTTTGGCCCAGCGCCCCATATGGCGACCCATTGTTATGCTGGTGTTTACGGCGCTGATTATGTGTCGATGGATGGGCTGGGCTTCCCCGGACTTAAGTGAAACACTGGCGTTGAAGTTGCTCGGTATCGTCCAGCTGGGGATGGGTGGCTACATTGCCAGCCGAGGGGTGGAGAAGGTGATGAAGAACATTCATCGCTGAATCATTCCCCACCAGATGGGTTATCAATATAAACAAATTTGTAGATGTAGATATTGATAACCCTATTGTCACCCCATACAGTCCGTGCGCTATCAGGGTATGGTCACTCAAGAGAAAGATGGGATTTTGTGTTGTCCCCTGAGTGGATGCGCTGGTGCCTGGTGAGGGCACCGGATTGGGTAAAGCTCTGTTTGCAGCCTTCGACGGGGCAGACAAAAGGGCGCTCCCCTGTGTGAATGCGCTTGTGGGCGGTGAGGTCACTGGATCGGGCAAAGCCTTTGTTACAGCCGTCGACGGGGCAGACAAAAGGGCGCTCCCCTGTGTGAATGCGCTTGTGAGTGGTGAGGTCACTGGATCGGGCAAAGCCCTGTTTGCAGCCGTCGACGGGGCAGACAAAAGGGCGCTCCCCTGTGTGAATGCGCTTGTGCCTGGTGAGGTGACTCGAGAGGGTAAAGCCTTTTTTACAGCCTTCGACGGGGCAGACAAAAGGGCGCTCCCCTGTGTGAATGCGCTTGTGGGTGGTGAGGTTACTGGAGAGGGTAAAGCCTTTTTTACAGCCTTCGACGGGGCAGACAAAAGGGCGCTCCCCTGTGTGAATGCGCTTGTGAGTGGTGAGGTGACTGGATTGGGAAAAGCCCTGTTTGCAGCCTTCGACGGGGCAGACAAAAGGGCGCTCCCCTGTGTGAATGCGCTTGTGAGTGGTGAGGTGACTGGATTGGGAAAAGCCCTGTTTGCAGCCTTCGACGGGGCAGACAAAAGGGCGCTCCCCTGTGTGAATGCGCTTGTGATTGGTGAGGTCACTGGATTGGGTAAAGCCTTTTTTACAGCCTTCGACGGGGCAGACAAAAGGGAGCTTCCCTGTGTGAATGCGCAGGTGCCTGGTGAGGGCACTGGATCGGGCAAAGCCTTTTTTACAGCCTTCGACGGGGCAGACAAAAGGGCGCTCCCCTGTGTGAGTGCGCT
Source organism: Sansalvadorimonas sp. (assembly GCA_965221135.1). Classification (GTDB taxonomy): domain Bacteria; phylum Pseudomonadota; class Gammaproteobacteria; order Pseudomonadales; family Endozoicomonadaceae; genus Sansalvadorimonas. The sequence continues at coordinate 43,988 of CBDCRZ010000070.1, read as the reverse complement.
TGTGGGTGGTGAGGTCACTGGATTGGGTAAAGCCCTGTTTGCAGCCTTCGACGGGGCAGATAAAAGGGCGCTCCCCTGTGTGAGTGCGCTTGTGGGTGGTGAGGTGACTGGATTGGGTAAAGCCTTTTTTACAGCCTTCGACGGGGCAGACAAAAGGGCGCTCCCCTGTGTGAATGCGCTTGTGCCTGGTGAGGTGACTGGAGTGGATAAAGCCTTTTTTACAGCCTTCGACGGGGCAGACAAAAGGGCGCTCCCCTGTGTGAGTACGCTTGTGTGTGGTGAGGTGACTGGATTGGGTAAAGCCTTTTTTACAGCCTTCGACGGGGCAGACAAAAGGGCGCTCCCCTGTGTGAGTGCGCTTGTGGGTGGTGAGATGACTGGATTGGGTAAAGCTCTGTTTGCAGCCTTCGACGGGGCAGACAAAAGGGCGCTCCCCTGTGTGAATGCGCTTTTTTCCTGGATGGACTCTGAGAGTGTGCGTATCCGGAGTGTCTGCAGGAAGAAGTTCAGTGTCAGATTGAACCACAATGCTGTCCCAGGGGAAGTTATCCTCCCAGAATGTCCAGTCTCCGGAATTCTCTGAGTGTGAAGGGCTTGTCTGAAGCTCATGGCTGTCGTCACTTGTCCAGCTATTCAGAGGTGTTAGTTCAGGAAAAAGCCGTTCGGTACTGGAGTGAAGTGAGCAATGAATGTCAGGGATATGCATTTCACCGCCCTCTTCAGAAAATATATTGCAAACTCCCGATTTATCCTCAATACGGGTCAAGGCATTCCCTTCAATCACAAGAGGGAATGCCTGCTTTGCGTGTGTGAGTGTGAGTTGTGTGTTTTGTTCCTTTCCCTGGCAATGCACAATGTGTTGATCGCCAGCCTTCACCACAGAACAGGATGTTGTTCCATGGGGGTGGATTTGCGTGCCCTTTGTACCCGGAATGGCGACCCTTCCCGTCGAGTCGATATGAATTTGCACCGGGTAAACCGGTTGATTAGATTTAAGCGCAGGTATATGGATAAGCTTGTTGTTGCCGGAAAAGGTATTGGGAGAAATCAGACTGATGACAATAGAGGTCGTCAAGATACAAATGCATGACTTAAAGAGCATAGAGTCACCCCCAAAAAAGGAGGTGAAGAGGATAGACTCAAACGTGATAACGGCGAGGAACATCCCCACGATAGAAACCCGGTCTTTACGGGGGGCCTGCAGGGTTCAATAATCAGCGGGTACGGAGCACCGCAAAAGCGCTGGCGACAGACTCACACCGGGTTTGACTTTTTAAGGCCGCAATAGCAAATACTTAGGAACTGTATAAAAATAACTTCCCGACTGACTCCTCCAGTGTAATGAGCAATACTCAATAGCCATTACTTTGGTGGTCGTCATGCTCACATATCCTTCATTGGTCAAAAAGCGGATGAGAGCCCTTTATCGAGCTCTTAACGAGAAAGAGCGTCGCCTTTATGCAGCCCTTGAAGCTCTAAAGCTTGGTCATGGTGGTATAGGTTATGTATCGCAGGTGCTGAGCTGTGATCAAAAAACGATTCGCAAAGGTATGATTGAGCTGGACTCAGAAGAGATGGTCACCGAACCACAGCGAAAAAAAGGGGTGGACGTAAACGGGTGACAGAGGCCTATCCACACCTTATAGAGAACCTGCATACGGTACTGCGAACTCATACAGCAGGCGACCCCATGCGGGAAAATGTGAAGTGGACAAACCTTTCACGCCGACAAATTTCCAGGAAGCTTGGAGAACTTGGGACACCGGCAAACAAGGATACGGTTTCAAAGTTGCTTTACGAAGAAGGCTTCCGACGTCGCAAGCCCCAGAAGTCACTGACAATGGGACAACATGCTGACCGCAATGCCCAGTTTGAGAATATCACAAGACTGAAGAACGAATATCTGGATGCAGGGAAACCGGTGCTGAGCATAGATACCAAAAAGAAAGAGGTATTGGGCAATTTTTATCGGGATGGTGTGACTGATGCGACTGAACCCACCCATGTCAACGACCATGACTTCCCCAGTTGTGGTAACGGTAAGCTGATTCCTCATGGTATCTATGATGTTCGCAAGAATGCAGTATCACTCCATTTGAATACCACTTGTGACACATCGGAGTTTGCCTGCGATAGCATTGAACTATGGTGGCGCGAGCAGGGACAGCAGGACTACCCCGAAGAGAATGAATTGTTACTCCTTTGTGATTGTGGAGGCAGTAACAGTGCCCGCTCCTATCTTTTTAAGGAAGATTTGCAGGCATTAGCCAACAGGTTGAAAAAGGAAGTAAGAGTTGCCCATCTTCCAGCCTACTGCTCGAAGTACAACCCGATAGAACACCGTGCCTTTCCGCATGTGACCCGAGCTTGTCAGGGTGTGCCGCTTGAAAGCGTAGAAGTTGCGAAGCACTACATGGAGAAAACAGAAACCACAACAGGGGTCAGTGTGCAGGTAAGTGTTATTGAGAAAATTTATAAAGTCGGCCGCAAGTATGCGGCAGACTTTAAAGAGAAGATGAGCTTCCAGTTCGATAAACTGCTGCCAAAGTGGAACTATGTTGCCATTCCCGAAACGACTGGATAAACAGGGAAGTTATTTTTAGACGGTTCCTTAGCGGGTCAACCACAGCTCCTTCCAGCCCTTGAAAAAAGTCAACCTGGTTGACTTTTTTGGTTGACTCTTAGGTTGACCATTTTCGGCATCGTCCACCGCCAGTGAATGCCAGAACAAACGCGAGACTTTCAGCTCTTTGGCCCAGCGCCCCATATGGCGACCCATTGTTATGCTGGTGTTTACGGCGCTGATTATGTGTCGATGGATGGGCTGGGTTTCCCCGGACTTAAGTGAAACACTGGCGTTGAAGTTGCTCGGTATCGTCCAGCTGGGGATGGGTGGCTACATTGCCAGCCGAGGGGTGGAGAAGGTGATGAAGAACATTCATCGCTGAATCATTCCCCACCAGATGGGTTATCAATAGAAACAAATTTGTAGATGTAGATATTGATAACCCTATTGTCACCCCATACAGTCCGTGCGCTATCAGGGTATGGTCACTCAAGAGAAGGATGGGATTTTGCGTTGTTCCCTGTGTGGATGCGCTGGTGCCTGGTGAGGACACTGGATCGGGTAAAGCCCTGTTTGCAGCCTTCAATGGGGCAGACAAAAGGGCGCGCCCCTGTGTGAGTGCGCTTGTGGGTGGTGAGGGTACTGGATTGGGTAAAGCCCTGTTTGCAGCCTTCGACGGGGCAGACAAAAGGGCGCTCCCCTGTGTGAATGCGCTTGTGGGTGGTGAGGGCACTGGATTGGATAAAGCCCTGTTTGCAGCCTTCGACGGGGCAGACAAAAGGGCGCTCCCCTGTGTGAGTGCGCTTGTGGGTGGTGAGGTGACTGGATTGGGTAAAGCTCTGTTTGCAGCCTTCAACGGGGCAGACAAAAGGGCGCTCCCCTGTATGAGTGCGTTTGTGGGTGGTGAGGTGACAGGATTGGGTAAAGCCCTGTTTGCAGCCTTCGACGGGGCAGACAAAAGGGCGCTCCCCTGTGTGAATGCGCTTGTGAATGGTGAGGTGACAGGATTGGGCAAAGCCTTTTTTACAGCCTTCGACGGGGCAGACAAAAGGGCGCTCCCCTGTGTGAGTGCGCTTGTGGATGGTGAGGGCACCAGATCTGGTAAAGCCCTGTTTGCAGCCTTCGACGGGGCAGACAAAAGGGCGCTCCCCTGTGTGAGTACGCTTGTGGATGGTGAGGGCACCAGATCTGGTAAAGCTCTGTTTGCAGCCTTCGACGGGGCAGACAAAAGGGCGCTCCCCTGTGTGGATGCGCAGATGCCTGGTGAGGTCAGCAGATCTGGTAAAGCCCTGTTTGCAGCCTTCGACGGGGCAGACAAAAGGGCGCTCCCCTGTGTGAGTGCGCTTGTGCCTGGTGAGGTTACTGGAATGGGTAAAGCTCTGTTTGCAGCCTTCGACGGGGCAGACAAAAGGGCGCTCCCCTGTGTGGATGGGCAGATGCCTGGTGAGGTGACTGGATCGGGTAAAGCCCTGTTTGCAGCCTTCGACGGGGCAGACAAAAGGGCGCTCCCCTGTGTGAGTGCGCTTGTGGGTGGTGAGGGCACCGGATTGGGTAAAGCCCTGTTTGCAGCCTTCGACGGCGCAGACAAAAGGGCGCTCCCCTGTGTGAGTGCGCTTGTGGGTGGTGAGGTGACTGGATTGTGTAAAGCCCTGTTTGCAGCCTTCGACGGGGCAGACAAAAGGGCGCTCCCCTGTGTGAGTGCGCTTGTGGGTGGTGAGGGCACTGGATTGGGTAAAGCCCTGTTTGCAACCTTCGACAGGGCAGACAAAAGGGCGCTCCCCTGTGTGAATGCGCTTGTGCCTGGTGAGGGCACCGGATTCGGTAAAGGCCTGTTTGCAGCCTTCGACGGGGCAGACAAAAGGGCGCTCCCCTGTGTGGATTCTCTTGTGGGCGGTGAGGGCACTGGATCGGGTAAAGCCCTGTTTGCAGCCTTCGACGGGGCAGACAAAAGGGCGCTCCCCTGTGTGAGCGCGCAGATGCCTGGTGAGGGCACCGGATTGGGTAAAGCCCTGTTTGCAGCCTTCGACGGGGCAGACAAAAGGGCGTTCCCCTGTGTGAGTGCGCTTGTGGGCGGTGAGGTCACCGGATCGGGCAAAGCCCTGTTTGCAGCCTTCGACGGGGCAGACAAAAGGGCGCTCCCCTGTGTGAGTGCGCTTGTGGGTTGTGAGGTCACCGGATTGGGTAAAGCCTTGTTTGCAGCCTTCTACGGGGCAGACAAAAGGGCGCTCCCCTGTGTGAGTGCGCTTGTGCCTGGTGAGGTCACTGGATTGGGTAAAGCCCTGTTTGCAGCCTTCGACGGGGCAGACAAAAGGGCGCTCCCCTGTGTGAGTGCGCTTGTGGGTGGTGAGGTGACTGGATTGGGTAAAGCCCTGTTTGCAGCCTTCGACGGGGCAGACAAAAGGGCGCTCCCCTGTGTGAGTGCGCTTGTGGGTGGTGAGGTGACTGGATTGGGTAAAGCCCTGTTTGCAGCCTTCGACGGGGCAGACAAAAGGGCGCTCCCCTGTGTGAGTGCGTTTTTTTCCAGGACGGACTCTGAGTGTGTACGTATCAGGAGTGCCTGTAGGGAGAAGCTCTGTGTCAGATTGAACCTCAATGCTGTCACAGGGGGCGGTATCTTCTCCCACAGAGCTGTCTCCGAAATCCTCAGAGGGGGGAGGCATTACCTGTAGTTTATGGTCGTGCTGTCTTATCCAGCTATTTGAATGCGGATATTCAGGAGGAAACAGATCAGCACCAGGGTGAGACGAGCAGTCAATGTCAGGGTGGGAGTCTTCCCCGAATTCGTCAGAAAACACATGGCAAACTCCCGATTCATCTTCAATACGTGTCAAGGTATTCGCTTCAATGTCAAGAGGTAATACCTGCGGTGCGTGTGCAAGTGTGAGTTGTGTATTTTGTTCCTTTCCCTGGCAATGCACACTGTGTTGATCGCCAGCCCTCGCCACTGAACAGGACGTTGTTCCATGGGGGTGGATTTGCGTACCTTTGGTGCTCGGAATAGTGACACCGCCTGTCGAGTCGATATGAATTTGCACCGAGTCAACGGGTTGATCAGGTTTAATAGAAGGTATGGAGATAAGTTTGTTTTTGCCGGAAAAGGTATTGGGAGAAATCAGGCTGATGGCAATAGAGGTAGTCAAGATACCAATGCGTGCCTTAAAAAACATATACCTGCCCCCAAAAAGAAGGTGAAGAGGATAGACTCAAACGTGATGATGGCAGTGAATATTCTCACGGCAGATGCTCGGTCGTTAGGGATCTCTGCAGGATTCAATAAACAGCCGGTACGCAGCACTGCGAAAAATCGTTAGTAACAATCAGTTAGCGGGTCAACCAAAGCTCCTTCCAACCTGAATGAATAGTCAACCAGGTTGACTTTTTTGGTTGACCCTTAGGTTGACCTTTTTCGGCATCGTCCACCGCCAGTGAATGGCAGAACAAACGCGAGACTTTCAGCTCTTTGGCCCAGCGCCCCATATGGCGACCCATTGTTATGCTGGTGTTTACGGCGCTGATTATGTGTCGATGGATGGGCTGGGCTTCCCCGGACTTAAGTGAAACACTGGCGTTGAAGTTGCTCGGTATCGTCCAGCTGGGGATGGGTGGCTACATTGCCAGCCGAGGGGTGGAGAAGGTGATGAAGAACATTCATCGCTGAATCATTCCCCACCAGATGGGTTATCAATAGAAACAAATTTGTAGATGTAGATATTGATAACCCTATTGTCACCCCATACAGTCCGTGCGCTATCAGAGAATGGTCACTCAAGAGAAAGATGGGATTTTGTGTTGTTCCCTGTATGGATGCACAGATTCCTGGTGAGGTGACTGGATTGGGTAAAGCCCTGTTTGCAGCCTTCGACGGGGCAGACAAAAGGGCGCTCCCCTGTGTGAGTGCGCTTGTGGGTGGTGAGGTGACTGGAGTGGGTAAAGCTTTTTTTACAGCCTTCGACGGGGCAGACAAAAAGGCGCTCCCCTGTGTGAATGCGCTTGTGGGTGGTGAGGGCACCGGATTGGGTAAAGCCCTGTTTGCAGCTTTCGACGGGGCAGACAAAAAGGCGCTCCCCTGTGTGAATGCGCTTGTGGGTGGTGAGGGCACCGGATTGGGTAAAGCCCTGTTTGCAGCTTTCGACGGGGCAGACAAAAAGGCGCTCCCCTGTGTGAATGCGCTTGTGGGTGGTGAGGGCACCGGATTGGGTAAAGTCCTGTTTGCAGCCTTCGACGGGGCAGACAAAAGGGCGCTCCCCTGTGTGAATGCGCTTGTGAGTGGTGAGGTGACTGGATTGGGTAAAGCCCTGGTTACAGCCTTCGACGGGGCAGACAAAAGGGCGCTCCCCTGTGTGAATGCGCTTGTGGATGGTGAGGTGACTGGATCGGGTAAAGCCCTGTTTGCAGCCTTCGACGGGGCAGACAAAAGGGCGCGCCCCTGTGTGAGTGCGCTTGTGGGTGGTGAGGTGATCGGATTCGGTAAAGCCCTGTTTGCAGCCTTCGACGGGGCAGACAAAAGGGCGCGCCCCTGTGTGAGTGCGCTTGTGGGTGGTGAGGTTACTGGATTGGGTAAAGCCTTTTTTACAGCTTTCGACGGGGCAGACAAAAGGGCGCGCCCCTGTGTGAGTGCGCTTGTGGGTGGTGAGGTTACTGGATTGGGTAAAGCCTTTTTTACAGCCTTCGACGGGGCAGACAAAAGGGCGCGCCCCTGTGTGAGTGCGCTTGTGGGTGGTGAGGTGACCGGATTCGGTAAAGCCCTGTTTGCAGCCTTCGACGGGGCAGACAAAAGGGTGCTCCCCTGTGTGAGCGCGCAGATGCCTGGTGAGGGCACCGGATTGGGTAAAGCCCTGTTTGCAGCCTTCGACGGGGCAGACAAAAGGGCGCTCCCCTGTGTGAGTGCGCTTGTGCTTGGTGAGGGCACCGGATTCGGTAAAGCCCTGTTTGCAGCCTTCGACGGGGCAGACAAAAGGGCGATCCCCTGTGTGATTGCGCTTGTGCTTGGTGAGGTTACTGGATTGGGTAAAGCCTTTTTTACAGCCTTCGACGGGGCAGACAAAAGGGCGCCTCCCTGTGTGAATGCGCTTGTGGGCGGTGAGGTGACTGGATTGGGTAAAGCCCTGTTTGCAGCCTTCGACGGGGCAGACAAAAGGGCGCTCCCCTGAGTGAATGCGCTTGTGCCTGGTGAGGTGACTGGAGTGGGTAAAGCCTTTTTTACAGCCTTCGACGGGGCAGACAAAAGGGCGCTCCCCTGTGTGAATGCGTTTGTGAGTGGTGAGATGACTGGATTGGGTAAATCCCTGTTTGCAGCCTTCGACGGGGCAGACAAAAGGGCGCTCCCCTGTGTGAATGCGCTTGTGGATGGTGAGGTGACTGGATTGGGTAAAGCCCTGTTTGCAGCCTTCGACGGGGCAGACAAAAGGGCACTCCCCTGCGTGAGTGCGCTTGTGGGCGGTGAGGGCACCGGATTGGGTAAATCCCTGTTTGCAGCCTTCGACGGGGCAGACAAAAGGGCGCTCCCCTGTGTGAATGCGCTTGTGGATGGTGAGGTGACTGGATTGGGTAAAGCCCTGTTTGCAGCCTTCGACGGGGCAGACAAAAGGGCACTCCCCTGCGTGAGTGCGCTTGTGGGCGGTGAGGGCACCGGATTGGGTAAAGCCCTGTTTGCAGCCTTCGACGGGGCAGACAAAAGGGCGCTCCCCTGTGTGAATGCGCTTGTGCCTGGTGAGGTCACTGGATTGGGTAAAGCCCTGTTTGCAGCCTTCGACGGGGCAGACAAAAGGGCGCTCCCCTGTGTGAATGCGCTTGTGCCTGGTGAGGTCACTGGATCGGGCAAAGCCCTGTTTGCAGCCTTCGACGGGGCAGACAAAAGGGCGCTCCCTTGTGTGAATGCGCTTGTGGGTTGTGAGGTGGCTGGATTGGGTAAAGCTCTGTTTACAGCCTTCGACGGGGCAGACAAAAGGGCGCTCCCCTGTGTGAATGCGCTTGTGGATGGTGAGGTGACTGGAGTAGGTAAAGCCCTGTTTGCAGCCTTCGACGGGGCAGAAAAAAGGGCGCTCCCCTGTGTGAATGCGCTTTTTTCCTGGACGGACTCTGAGAGTGTGCGTATCCGGAGTGTCTGCAGGAAGAAGTTCAGTGTCAGATTGAACCTCAATGCTGTCCCAGGGGAAGTTATCCTCCCAGAATGTCCTGTCTCCGGAATTCTCTGAGTGTGAAGGGCTTGTCTGAAGCTCATGGCCGTCGTCACTTGTCCAGCTATTCTGAGGTGTTAGTTCAGGAAAAAGCCGTTCGGTACTGGAGTGAAGTGAGCAATGAATGTCAGGGATATACATTTCACCGCCCTCTTCAGAAAATATATTGCAAACTCCCGATTTATCCTCAATACGGGTCAAGGCATTCCCTTCAATCACAAGAGGGAATGCCTGCTTTGCGTGTGTGAGTGTGAGTTGTGTGTTTTGATCCTTTCCCTGGCAATGCACAATGTGTTGATCGCCAGCCTTCACCACAGAACAGGATGTTGTTCCATGGGGGTGGATTTGCGTGCCCTTTGTACCCGGAATGGCGACCCTTCCCGTCGAGTCGATATGAATTTGCACCGGGTAAACCGGTTGATTAGATTTAAGCGCAGGTATATGGATAAGCTTGTTGTTGCCGGAAAAGGTATTGGGAGAAATCAGACTGATGACAATAGAGGTCGTCAAGATACAAATGCATGACTTAAAGAGCATAGAGTCCCCCCCAAAAAAGAAGGTGAAGAGGATAGACTCAAACGTGATAACGGCGAGGAACATCCCCACGATAGAAACCCGGTCTTTACGGGGGGCCTGCAGGGTTCAATAATCAGCGGGTACGGAGCACCGCAAAAGCGCTGGCGACAGACTCACACCGGGGTTGACTTTTTAAGGCCGCAATAGCAAATACTTAGCGGGTCAACCACAGCTCCTTCCAGCCCTTGAAAAAAGTCAACCTGGTTGACTTTTTTGGTTGACTCTCAGGTTGACCATTTTCGGCATCGTCCACCGCCAGTGAATGCCAGAACAGACGCGAAACTTTCAGCTCTTTGGCCCAGCGCCCCATATGGCGACCCATTGTTATGCTGGTGTTTACGGCGCTGATTATGTGTCGATGGATGGGCTGGGCTTCCCCGGACTTAAGTGAAACACTGGCGTTGAAGTTGCTCGGTATCGTCCAGCTGGGGATGGGTGGCTACATTGCCAGCCGAGGGGTGGAGAAGGTGATGAAGAACATTCATCGCTGAATCATTCCCCACCAGATGGGTTATCAATAGAAACAAATTTGTAGATGTAGATATTGATAACCCTATTGTCACCCCATACAGTCCGTGCGCTATCAGAGAATGGTCACTCAAGAGAAGGATGGGATTTTGTGTTGTTCCCTGTGTGAATGCGCTTGTGCCTAGTGAGGGCACTGGATTGGGTAAAGCCCTGTTTGCAGCCTTCAACGGGGCAGACAAAAGGGCGCTCCCCTGTGTGAGTGCGCTTGTGGGCGGTGAGGGCACTGGATTGGGTAAAGCCCTGTTTGCAGCCTTCGACGGGGCAGACAAAAGGGCGCTCCCCTGTGTGAATGCGCTTGTGGGTGGTGAGGTGACTGGATCGGGTAAAGTCCTGTTTGCAGCCTTCGACGGGGCAGACAAAAGGGCGCGCCCCTGTGTGAGTGCGCTTGTGGGTGGTGAGGTGACCGGATTGGGTAAAGCCCTGTTTGCAGCCTTCGACGGGGCAGACAAAAGGGCGCGCCCCTGTGTGAGTGCGCTTGTGGGTGGTGAGGTGACTGGATTGTGTAAAGCTCTGTTTGCAGCCTTCGACGGGGCAGACAAAAGGGCGCGCCCCTGTGTGAGTGCGCTTGTGCCTGGTGAGGTTGGGTACCCTGGATTCGGGGGCAAAGCCGCCCCTGTTTGCAGCCTTTCGACGGGGCAGACAAAAGGGCGCTCCCCTGTGTGAATGCGCTTTTTTCCTGGACGGACTCTGAGAGTGTGCGTATCCGGAGTGTCTGCAGGAAGAAGTTCAGTGTCAGATTGAACCTCAATGCTGTCCCAGGGGAAGTTATCCTCCCAGAATGTCCAGTCTTCGGAATTCTCTGAGTGTGAAGGGCTTGTCTGAAGCTCATGGCTGTCGTCACTTGTCCAGCTATTCAGAGGTGTTAGTTCAGGAAAAAGCCGTTCGGTACTGGAGTGAAGTGAGCAATGAATGTCAGGGATATACATTTCACCGCCCTCTTCAGAAAATATATTGCAAACTCCCGATTTATCCTCAATACGGGTCAAGGCATTCCCTTCAATCACAAGAGGGAATGCCTGCTTTGCGTGTGTGAGTGTGAGTTGTGTGTTTTGTTCCTTTCCCTGGCAATGCACAATGTGTTGATCGCCAGCCTTCACCACAGAACAGGATGTTGTTCCATGGGGGTGGATTTGCGTGCCCTTTGTACCCGGAATGGCGACCCTTCCCGTCGAGTCGATATGAATTTGCACCGGGTAAACCGGTTGATTAGATTTAAGCGCAGGTATATGGATAAGCTTGTTGTTGCCGGAAAAGGTATTGGGAGAAATCAGACTGATGACAATAGAGGTCGTCAAGATACAAATGCATGACTTAAAGAGCATAGAGTCCCCCCAGAAGGTGAAGAGGATAGACTCAAACGTGATGACGGCGAGGAACATCCCCACGATAGAAACCCGGTCTTTACGGGGGGCCTGCAGGGTTCAATAATCAGCGGGTACGGAGCACCGCAAAAGCGCTGGCGACAGACTCACACCGGGGTTAACTTTTTAAGGCCGCAATAGCAAATAGTTAGCGGGTCAACCAAAGCTCTGTCCATTCCTTGGAAATAGTCAACTTGGTTGACTTTTTTGGTTGACTCTCAGGTTGACCATTTTCGGCATCGTCCTCCGCCAGTGAATGCCAGAACAAACGCGAGACTTTCAGCTCTTTGGCCCAGCGGCTCATATGGCGACCCATTGTTATGCTGGTGTTTACGGTGCCGATTATGTGTCGATGGATGGGCTGGGCTTCCCCGGACTTAAGTGAAACACTGGCGTTGAAGTTGCTCGGTATCGTCCAGCTGGGGATGGGTAGCTACATTGCCAGCCGAGGGGTGGAGAAGGTGATGAAGAACATTCATCGCTGAATCATTCCCCACCAGATGGGTTATCAATATAAACAAATTTGTAGATGTAGATATTGATAACCCTATTGTCACCCCATACAGTCCGTGCGCTATCAGAGAATGGTCACTCAAGAGAAGGATGGGATTTTGTGTTGTCCCCTGTGTGAATGCGCTTGTGGGTGGTGAGGGCACTGGATTGGGTAAAGCCCTGTTTGCAGCCTTCGACGGGGCAGACAAAAGGGCGCTCCCCTGTGTGAGTGCGCTTGTGGGGGGTGAGGTGACTGGATTGGGTAAAGCTCTGTTTGCAGCCTTCGACGGGGCAGACAAAAGGGCGCTCCCCTGTGTGAGTGCGCTTGTGGGTGGTGAGGTGACTGGATTGGGTAAAGCACTGTTTGCAGCCTTCGACGGGGCAGACAAAAGGGCGCTCCCCTGTGTGAGTGCGCTTGTGGGTGGTGAGGGCACCGGATTGGGTAAAGCCCTGTTTGCAGCCTTCGACGGGGCAGACAAAAGGGCGCTCCCCTGTGTGAGTGCGCTTGTGGGTGGTGAGGGTACCGGATTGGGTAAAGCCCTGTTTGCAGCCTTCGACGGGGCAGACAAAAGGGCGCTCCCCTGTGTGAGTGCGCTTGTGGGTGGTGAGGTTACTGGATTGGGTAAAGCCCTGTTTGCAGCCTTCGGCGGGGCAGACAAAAGGGTGCTCCCCTGTGTGAATGCGCTTGTGGGTGGTGAGGTGACTGGATCGGGCAAAGCCCTGTTTGCAGCCTTCGACGGGGCAGACAAAAGGGCGCTCCCCTGTGTGAATGCGCTTGTGGGTGGTGAGGGCACCGGATTTGGTAAAGCCCTGTTTGCAGCCTTCGACGGGGCAGACAAAAGGGCGCTCCCCTGTGTGAGTGCGCTTGTGGGTGGTGAGGGCACCGGATTGGGTAAAGCCCTGTTTGCAGCCTTCGACGGGGCAGACAAAAGGGCGCTCCCCTGTGTGAATGCGCTTGTGCCTGGTGAGGTCACTGGATTGGGTAAAGCCCTGGTTACAGCCTTCGACGGGGCAGACAAAAGGGCGCTCCCCTGTGTGAATGCGCTTGTGAGTGGTGAGGTCACTGGATCGGGCAAAGCCTTTTTTACAGCCTTCGACGGGGCAGACAAAAGGGCGCTCCCCTGTGTGAATGCGCTTGTGAGTGGTGAGATGACTGGATTGGGTAAAGCCCTGTTTGCAGTCTTCGACGGGGCAGACAAAAGGGCGCTCCCCTGTGTGAATGCGCTTGTGCCTGGTGAGGTGACAGGATCGGGCAAAGTCCTGTTTACAGCCTTCGACGGGGCAGACAAAAGGGCGCTCCCCTGTGTGAATGCGCTTGTGCCTGGTGAGGGTGCCGGATCGGGCAAAGCCTTTTTTACAGCCTTCGACGGGGCAGACAAAAGGGCGCTCCCCTGTGTGAATGCGCTTTTTTCCTGGACGGACTCTGAGAGTGTGCGTATCCGGAGTGTCTGCAGGAAGAAGTTCAGTGTCAGATTGAACCTCAATGCTGTCCCAGGGGAAGTTATCCTCCCAGAATGTCCTGTCTCCGGAATTCTCTGAGTGTGAAGGGCTTGTCTGAAGCTCATGGCTGTCGTCACTTGTCCAGCTATTCTGAGGTGTTAGTTCAGGAAAAAGCCGTTCGGTACTGGAGTGAAGTGAGCAATGAATGTCAGGGATATACATTTCACCGCCCTTTTCAGAAAATATATTGCAAACTCCCGATTTATCCTCAATACGGGTCAAGGCATTCCCTTCAATCACAAGAGGGAATGCCTGCTTTGCGTGTGTGAGTGTGAGTTGTGTGTTTTGTTCCTTTCCCTGGCAATGCACAATGTGTTGATCGCCAGCCTTCACCACAGAACAGGATGTTGTTCCATGGGGGTGGATTTGCGTGCCCTTTGTACCCGGAATGGCGACCCTTCCCGTCGAGTCGATATGAATTTGCACCGGGTAAACCGGTTGATTAGATTTAAGCGCAGGTATATGGATAAGCTTGTTGTTGCCGGAAAAGGTATTGGGAGAAATCAGACTGATGACAATAGAGGTCGTCAAGATACAAATGCATGACTTAAAGAGCATAGAGTCCCCCCCAAAAAAGAAGGTGAAGAGGATAGACTCAAACGTGATAACGGCGAGGAACATCCCCACGATAGAAACCCGGTCTTTACGGGGGGCCTGCAGGGTTCAATAATCAGCGGGTACGGAGCATGGCAAAAGCGCTGGTGACAGACTCACACCGGGGTTGACTTTTTAAGGCCGCAACAGCAAATAGTTAGCGGGTCAACCAAAGCTCTGTCCATTCCTTGGAAATAGTCAACTTGGTTGACTTTTTTGGTTGACTCTCAGGTTGACCATTTTCGGCATCGTCCACCGCCAGAGAATGCCAGAACAGACGCGAAATTTTCAACTCTTTGGCCCAGCGGCCCATATCCACGGGACCACGAAAAAACCTTGGCTGTTGCTCATGCCAGGGCTCATCACAATCACGATGCAGGGCAACAACACCATGGCCAGCCATCACATCGAGATTGCCATTTTGCACCAGCGCGAGCGCATCGATAAAGTTGGGGTACCAACGATTGAGCGTGGCAAGAGTTCGGACATCAATCCGGTTCACTCGGCTCACCATAAGATGGCCATTGGTCAGGGGCAGAATAAGAAGAGCCGGATGCTCTTTTGAACAGAAAGGACCGGCTCTCTGACTTGGGTTGATAGGCACCAGGCAGTCTCCAGCCCAGCAGTGATGCGATACACACGGTCTTGGCCGTCTGCTTTTTCCGACTCGATGGTCAGCCCCAGCCGTTTTTTCAGTGCTCCGGCAAAGGTGCCGCGCACTGTGTGCTGCTGCCAGCCGGTTTGCTCCATCATCTGCGGAATGGTTGCCCCTTCTTTGCGGTTCAGAAGGTTGATCACTTGATCCAGCTTGCTACCAGGTCTGGTTTTGGGCTTTGCCTTGGGGGGAGTTTGAACCGGCTCGGATTGTTCTATGCCAATAGCTTGTCGCCCGGCTGGCGTCAGGGCGTAATCAACCCAGCGGCCGTTGCGGTTGATGGACTTAATCAGCTCCTTGTTCAGCAGGCTGTCGAGAACCTTTTTCGCAGCGCCGCCCTTAATGGGCATATCCTGTGCGGTAAAGGTGCCTTTGTCATGACCCAGTTTCAGGGTGTTGGTTTGGCTGGCTGAGAGTGGTTTTTTGGATGTTTTCATAGCTCATCTCCATCGATTTCTGTTTATTGGCGTTCGATACCCAGTGCATGCTCGAGATACTCAAAAATGCAGTCCTGGTGATGGCTTACGACGATGTTGGTACGCCACTCAAAGCCGACACCGCCTATGCCCTGACAACCTTGTGTTTCCCTATCCGGCGAATGGCTATCGGTATCGCTGTATTCAGGCAGGGACAACTGACGCAGCCTTGCCTGTACCACCTCTGCCTACAGATCAGCTGACCAGTGGCACAGCCATCTTTGAGGCGCAGAAGATTCGTCAACCCATAGTTCATGGGCCAATGCCCCCGGCTCCCGCTGTTCCACCAGCGGAGTAGAGGAACAGTATGGCGACTTTGTACACACCAGATCCCGTTGGGATGGTTTTTCCAGCGGAGTCAGCCTACACCCCGCCAGCTGGCACAAACGTGGTGCTGGATGTTGCGTCAGGGGATGACATCCTTCGCTATGTGGCAGGCACAGTGGAAGTCAGTGGTTTCCCGGCGGGCCGAGAACTGCTGGCGGTGTCTTACCTGAAACAGGACATTCCTGGAGAAGGACAGAAGCGCGTGGTGCTGGCATCCGGTAACAGCCAACCCACCGATGGTGCCTTCGCTATGGATGTGGGTTATTTCTCCGAGCCGGTGCTGGTGATTGCGCTCGACGACTACGGCAGCACATGGTCACCCAACACTGCCTATAGTGCGGGCGCGATTGTTCATCCGGCAGACCCGGCCCACAGTACCAAGGGTTTGTGTACGAGTGCATTCAGGCTGGTATCTCAGGCGGTGATGAGCCGACATGGTGGATTGATGACGGGGCCAGTAACACAGGCACCAGTGGCACAGCCACCTTTCGGGCACGGCAGTACTTTCGGCCTATCTGTCATGGGCCTGTTCAACCTGTCCCCAAACCCTCAGATATTTGATGGCCTACAAACCGCCCGCTGGTGACGCGCTAACTATCACCTTGACCGGAAGAGCCTATACGCCACCGGAACAAGCCGACCAGCTGGAGATGTTCTTTCTGGTGGGGCTGGATCTTGATTACCCGGTTTCGCCTTCTTTAAGGGTGCAACCCCAAATCAGCTGGCAACAGAGCGTTGTTAACCAACAAGCAATTCAAACACTCTGGAAAGAAGGTCAGGTTCGTGATGGCACCAGTCGTCTTTGGTTCGAACAAGCAGAGCCAATGCCAGCATCAGGCAGCACAATGGGTTGGGATGCCGTCTCCACCAAAGATGACGCAACTTCAATAAACTGGGAAACCCCAACTCCTGAAGAGACCAAAACAAACAGTACCTGGACCAACACCCGCCCCACTGACCCACAACCCACAAACATCCTCTGGGATAAGTCAGCCTGCCCCAAACAAACCCACGCAGCTCTTCTTTGGGGGCAGCCTCCCGCAAAAGACCAGATCCACGGCGGGCCATGGTTCCGGGTAGATACCACATCATCGACATGGAAGCTGAACGACCACCGACAACCACCGCTCTGGTCTGACCCTCCCGGCCAACTGGCTTTTCAGTTCGAATCACACCACTACCGGCCAGATATGGTGCCTCAGCTCTGGTTCCGGTTTGAAGGTCATAATCCTCCCCATGCTATTCAACCCAAAGATGCAGCGCCTAAGGTGCCCTGGCAGCAAGCCGCCAAGCGTGATGTATCACCCAATTTTCTCTGGGGGGAAGGGCGTTCTGAGCGCATCAAAGACCGGCAGCGAAACCTGAGGTACGGGGCCAAGGTTAAGCCTCTCGTACTAAAGCCGCCCAAGCCTGATGACAAGGAGTGTTATCTGCTGATGAATACCGTCAATGCTGTACGCCTGCCGGACAATGAGCCACTGGAACTACTCGATATCACCATCGATCTGGATATCGACTCCTTCACCTGGCAGCTCTCAGCCTCCGTCGCCAACAAAGCCGTACTGGCTCTGATTGAGCCTGATGCAAGCGGCACCAAAGATATCAAAGTGACTATCAATGGTTGGGATTGGGTGTTTATGGTCACCGGGTACGATACAGAGCGCAGCTTCAACAATGAGGAGTATCGCATCAGCGGTGAAAGCCGCACGCGCCTATTGGCTGCGCCCTATGCTCCCTCGCGCACCAAAACAGAAACCAACGACATCTCAGCCGTACAAGCTGCCGAATCTGAACTGATCAACACAGGTTTTACCCTCAGCTGGGACTCCACTGAAACCTGGGCCACACCAGATTGGATCATCCCCGGCGGCACCTTCAGCTATGTGGAGCAAACACCCATGCAGGTGATCGCACAAATCGCCAATACAGCCGGAGCAGTAGTGATTCCTTCAGCCGATACGGATGCACTCGCACTTCAGCCTCGTTACCAAATCAGCCCCTGGAACTGGCTGGAAGACAACACCCCCATAGATCACGCCATTCCCGAAAGCATGGTGTTCAGCATGAGTGTGGAGTGGCGGCCAGAGCAGGAATATAACGCTGTGTATGTGTCGGGTATTTATGTGGGTGTGGCAGTAGATGTACAGCGTAGTGGCACAGCTGGGGACAGACCAGCCCCGGATATTATTGAGGACTGGCTGACGGAGGTGGATGTTAATACCGAGCGGGGGCGGAATGTGCTTTCGGAGGGAGGATCTCAAGCTGTGGTGACTCTCGACTTGCCACAGACTGTGAGTGGGCAGGAACCGGGTTTGGTTCTTCCTGGTCAACTAGTGGAGGTTATGGAGGCACCCACTCCGTGGGTCGGTTTGTGCTTATCCACTGGGATCAGTACATCGGGCAGTGGCGCCGGGCGTGTGGTTCAAACATTGAGTGTGGAGAGACACTTTTCTTAAAGGAGATAGTGATGGCAACAACAAACCCATGGAAAAATTTTCAAGCTTTGCTCCCGAAGGCGAGCCGGGTGGCCGGAACCGTCGCCAGCCATAACTCTAATGGCACCAGTACTATCACTCTTCGAGACGAATCAACGATGATGGCTAAGGGACATAATGTAGGAGTTGGGCTGCTGGCATTGATTCCGGGGGGAGAGGTGGTTCGGGAAGTGCCTGCCCTACAAACTTATGATGTACAGGTTTAGATCATCTCTCTGCCGGTGTCTGTTGATAACGGAAGGATGGTCAAGTCATGGGTCAGCCTACCGATATAACCTACATGTGATCTGTGAGGAAGGTCTGTGCGATATTGTCCCTTCAACAAGGAAAGCGCGCGGTTGATGCTGGTTGTACTCATGTGTTTTATTGGGGCGCATGCGACCACTGGCTATGCGGCCAAGCCGGTATTTGGACGGTTTGAGTATGTCCGTATTACCGAGGCGCCAAGTATAGTCATGAATTCACTAGTGGATAGTGGAGCGGAAACGTCTGCGATTGATGCTCGTCGAATTCGCACGCATATGAGTCGTTCTGGTAACCGGTGGGTTTACTTTCAACTTCTGGATAATCAGAAAAAAGCCATTGAATTGAATCTTCCTATCAATCGCATAGCAAGGGTTCTTAGCCATAATCGTATCACTGTGAGACCGGTTGTGAATCTGACACTTACTGTTGGCTCCCTGACCGTTCTAACTGAAGTTTCGCTTATTAATCGCAGTGCATTTCCACAGCCATTATTGCTTGGGCGTAATTTTCTGAATGGCCGTGTTTTGATCGATACCAGTGATCAATATTTGCAGGGAGGAGAGAGGTGAGTGTGTTGTCGGTCAATGAATGGTTGATAGGGCAGCGACTTTCAATTAAGAGCCTCTTGTCTCTGTTTGTTTTATCGTTGATTTGCAGTGCGCCGACGAGTGGGAAAGATAATAACGTAAGTGTGAGTAGTCGCAGCGTTGTTCACTCCGCTGTGATTGAGGAAAGAGGGGAGCTGGATATCAGCTTCTCCAAAAAAAATGATGGTTATATTTTCTACCTTGAGCTGCCGGCAGTGCTTGTTCATTCATTTGTTGATAGCGGTCATGCCACGAGGCTGATCAGTAATTTTCGCAAGGCTGCTAAAGACAATAGTCTTGCCGTCAATGTAGGGAAAAATTGTCGGGTGGTTGAATCAAGTTTTCCAAACTTCAAAAGGGGAGACAATTTGAGGGGGTACTGGATTATTCGTTGCAATCATTACCGGCCTGAGATTGTATCTGTTGATTTGTTTAGACATGTTCAGGGTATGAGAGAAATCAGTGTTTGGGTTGCAACAAATACCGTATTTACCAAAACGATATTAACGCCTGAAACACCTGATATTTATCTCGATCAATAACTTAAACCGTGAATTACTCAATATGACACAAACCCAAAATAGTAGTTCTATAGATAAAGATATAAGCGATAGGGTCATACAGCTTCAGGATGTCAGGGTTAGCAGCGGCGCGAATGCACGATTGCATACCCCTGGTCTTTCCATCTCACGTGGGGAGCGGATACTGTTAACGGGTGGTAACGGTTCGGGAAAAACAACACTGCTTAAGGTGATTAGTGGGTTATTGATACCTGATTGTGGTGAGGTGCATCTTGCTGGCCATGCCATGGCTGGTCTTTCGGAAAAAGACCGGGACACGTTGAGAGGGGATGCAATTGGTTTTATTTTTCAGAATTTACATCTAATTCCCTACCTCACCGCTATGGAGAACATACTCCTGCCTTTAAGTTTGAGTGCTGAGCGCAGGGCCAAAGTTGTGCAAATGAACACTCCGCCTGAGTATGAGGCTTACAGGTTGCTGGCTTCACTGGGTGTTGAGGATATGGAGCTGCTCAAGAAGCCGGCCAGTCAGTTGAGCCGTGGGATCCAGCAGCGTGTCGCGATTGCGCGCGCGTTAATCGGCTCGCCCCCCATTATTATTGCCGATGAGGCGACTGCCAGTATCGATAGTTCCATGCAAAGCCAGGTGTTTAAAATCATTGAAGAGTTGGTACGGGAAAAACAGACAACGTTAATTTGGGTTACTCACAATATTGTTGATGAGCAGTTGTTTGACCGGCATTTGATCATGGAAGACTTGAACGTGCTTTGTAGAGAGGAAAAGGTGTGACGGTAAATCGTCTTACATGGATGTTAACCATCAAGAATCTTCGCTGGCGATCCCGGAAGTTGATCTTGAGTCTTGGCGCCCTGGCCATTTGTAATATGCTGGTGCTGAGTTTGGTTCATTTTTCCCGATTGGTTGAAGTCCGGGTCGACAATCTTTCTCGTCAGTATGATCTGGTTATTGGTGGTCATGCATCACCGATGATGCTGGTGTGGCAGTCCCTGACGCTAGATGTTCAAACTGCATCGCCCCCGGTTCCTGGTCATTACGAAGATATTCTCTGGGATATTCCTGAGGTTGACCTGGTGCTGCCCGTAGCGACAGGGGAGAGCCATCGGGTGTGGCCGGTTATTGGAACTGTACCTCACATGTTGGAGAATTATGCATTTGGTTCAGTTGCCATGAAGGATGGTGAAGTGTTTGGTGATGTGTCCGGTGTTGTGCTGGGGGCTGATGTTGCGAAAGAGTCTGGATATAAAGTCGGGGAATTTATTACTATCGGTGCGGGTTCCGATCTGCAGCCAGACGATGTGTATTCTATGGAGTTCCCAATAACCGGAATTATTAAAAAACACCACTCGCCCATTGATGGTGTGATCTTATCTTCACTCGAAGCGTTGTATGAGGCCAGAAGGCTGAATCAAGAGCAGAACAGTATTGGTCGTGCATTGCACCCGCTGCCGGGGGAAGTCAGTTTCTTTGCTGTCAAGTTGAGCGACAAAGGATCTTTATTTTCTATTCAGCGTAATCTTCCTGCGCTTATGTCCTCTGCAGAAGCCGTCATACCCGCTGTCGAAATAAAAAAGCTGAGATTTTATGGCGAAAGTGTTCGCATTGTTTTCATTGTATTGATTGTTGTTGCTTCTGCGATAGGTTTGCTGGCGATGTTTCTCGCTATTTCCAAAGGTATGAGTCTGCGTGAGAAGGATATGCAGATACTTCACATGTTAGGTATGCATAAAAAGCAATTGCAAATGGTCGCGTGTCTTGAACCTGTACTGTTAATTGTTATAGCCATAGTTGTTGGTTATTTCATGTATGTTGGTCTTGCCATGAGTAGCATCCTTTGGATGCCTCCGGTGCTTGATTTGTCTTTAAGTCGGATTTTTGAAGTGATGTCGAGTCTTCTATTTATACTGCCGCTACTGCTTGGTCAAGGAGTTGTATTGTTGGTGCCGGCCTTGAAGTCGACACGCACACAGGCTCGTCAGTAGTCTGTTGTCGTCGGTCAAGACGGTCTGTGAATAAAAGCTTTGAAATAAAAAGCCTTTGCTAATATCATCATCCATATTCAATAGGTATAAATACCAATAAAAATAAAAATAAAAATAAAAATATAAATGGATTTGATATGAAAAAAAGAACGTCATATAAGGCACTGGTTTTAGCATCATGTTTGGTCCTTCCTTTTACTGTGAGTGCCGACCTGGCAACTGACCTGCAGAACCTTACACCAGAAGAGGCCATAGAGTTGGCGCTTCAGCAGGAAGGTGCGACGGTGCTGGACGTTATGGCTCAGGCCGCGGAGATTCTTCAGGCGCAACCGGAAGCATTAGCGCAGGTTGTAGCCGCTGCAGTGAAAGCCAATCCAACACTGGTGACACAAATTGTATTTACAGTTGTTCAGGCTGCCCCGGCACAGATAGCTGCGATTGTTCAGGCGGCTTCCTCAGAAGTCAGTGATCCTGCTGTTCGGGCCGCGATTAGCCAGGTTGCCGATCAGGCAGTACAACAGATTGCTGCAACAACAAGCAACTCTGCCGTTGAGGTGGAAGCGGAGCAGACCGAAGTTGAAGCTGAGCAAACTGAAGTAGAAGTCGCACAAGCTGAAGATGCCCAGCAGCAAGAGCAGGCTCCTGCTCAGGATGCTCCGGCCCCGGTTGTTGTGCCTCCACCTCCTGTCGTTACACCTCCTCCTACTGTAATTTCAGTTAGCCCTTCTTGATGTTTTGATTCAGGTCTGACGGTACAGAAAATAAATAAGCAATAAAAATCACACATTGAGAAAAGTACGCATGCAGCGCTTTAGGAATAATGGACTGGCCGGAGCGGTAGCTCTGATTACTGCGTCAATGATATCTACCGGAGCGGTAGCCGCTGTAGAAGAACCGGGACATATAGATGTTGGTGTATTTGAATTAACACCTGGCCTGAAAACGACTTTTGGTCATGATGATAATGTATATAAGGATAAGGCTGAGCGCTCCTCGAATTTTGCCTCTATTAACCCTTCTTTAGAATTGAAGGCGATGCAGGGTGTAAATGAGTACAGCGTACTGGCGGATGTGAATGGCAACCGTTATTTCAGTGAGCGGGATGCTGATTATACCGACGCAACTCTCTCCTTTAATGGTCATCATGAATTTAACAGTCGTAACCGACTGGATCTTTCTCTTGTCGCAGCAGAGCTGCATGATGCCAATGCCCAGAGAGCCTCTGATGGCCGTCCTCCTGAATACATCAAGCATGCTGCTGACTTTATCTATGGTTTCGGTGGTGAAGAAGCTATGGCCAGGTTTGATCTGTTTGGTGGTGTTGATAAGAAAAACTACAAAGAAACCATTGATAAAGACTCGTCTGCCAAAACTCTCGGGACGACTGTTTATTATCGGGTAATGCCCAAGACTCGTGCCCTGGTCGAGCTAAAAAAACGTAAGCTCAAGTATGACGATTCAACAGCGGACGACAGCGGTTTTGCCGTAACCAGTTATCTGGTGGGTTTGAATTGGGATGCGACAGCCAAAACCAGCGGCTATGTGAAGGTTGGTCGTCGTTATCGTGATACTGAAGTATCCGGTGTAAGCACTGAAAGTTCCAATGGTTGGGAAGTTGGCCTTAGCTATCAGCCGCTGCCTTATTCAACTATTCAGCTTTCCACTAGTCGTGATTACGGTCTGGAAACGGATGATCCTACTGCCAGTAACTTCACCAGTGGTACCAATACCACTCTGTCGTGGAACCATAATTGGACTGATCGAATCGATAGCAACCTGAGCTGGACGGTGGTGAGTGAAGAAGTGCAAAACTCTGCAGGTACCCCCCTGAAAGACAGAGACTCCGATACTGTATCTCTGGCGCTTGGCTGGAAAGTACAGCGTTGGTTAACTGTTTCCGCTGGCTACACGTATGACACGCGAGACGAAAGCATTAAAAGTAGTGGTGAGAGTGATAACGGTTATAGCCGTAATGTTTATACCCTGATGGCAGAAATGTCTCTGTAAAACAAATCTTAAATGGGGTCAGGTACATTTTATGTGTGATTTGTATCTGATCTCATCTCATTTGTATGTTTAGTTTCACCGCATAAGCGACAAACGGCAAAGAAGTTAACGTTCCAAATAGATTAATTATCAGCAGCTTACGTATTAGCGCGTTCTGCTTTTGGTGTGTGGTTTTTCAGGGTGAGCCAAACTTGAAGGGCGGTAGCGTGCAAGTTGGCAGTTTCTGAAAAAGCAGAAACTGCAACGTTAAACAATCTCAGTTATTAATTCGGGCTGACTGAGGGTGGCTTATCATCACTGCCTGGAGGGGTTGTTACCGGTGGTGGAGGTGTTACTGGTGGAGTGTCAGCCTCGGGCGCTGAATCCTCACCTTCAGGAGCTGGCGTGTCGGTACTGCTGCCAGGGTTGACAGTTTCAGCAACTTCGGGCTTCATCGGGCTGCGGTAGGAGCTGCAGTGGTCGCGGCTGCAACGATGGCATCGGCCTGTGCTGGGAACATGCTGACGGCAACTGTTACAATTGCGATAGCGTTGTCTGGGTCAGCAGCGATCAGCTGCGACTGCGCTTTCAGGCATTTGCGTTTCGGCAGCCTGCGCAATATTTACGGACGCAGCCAAAACAACGGCAGCCGTAAGGGTTTTCGGGAATTTCATGTTATTTCCTGTAAAGCAAGAAAAGCAGGAAATAGGGAGTCGTCGGGAGCCGTGTCTGGCATATGTTCAACACACGAAGCCAATATAACGGCCTGAGTTTAAAGTCTCATTGATTCATGATAATACGGTGTCGTTTTCTTTGGGATAGAATGTCGTTAAGGGAACGTGTACAGCACATCGAAGGCATACGCCGCACACATCATACACCGACACAGAATTAAACAAGGTAGTAACCTGTTCATGAAAGGTTTAAATAAACTGGCTATCGCTGTGGCCGCCGTATCTTATGGCGTGTCTGCCATGGCTGCTATTGAAGACCCTGGCAGCATCCGGGTTGGGGTTGTTGAGATGACCCCTATGTTGAACACCGAATACCGTTACGACGACAACGTGTTCCGCGACGGATAAACAGAAGGCCTGAAAAACAAAAGCTCCAGTGTTTTCGTTATTGAGCCCAGTCTGGACTTCCGCGCGATCAGCGGCCTTAACGAATACGGCATCACCCTGGCAGCCAAGGACGTAACCTACGCAAGCCAGCACAATGCGGATTACACCGATTACGGTATTCTGGGTGACATCACTCACGAATTCACCTCCCGTCATCGTGTCTCTGTCGACGGTCAATACGGCCAGTACAGCGATGAATGTTCGACGGTTAGCGCTAGCAGCAAAAAGATGCCACCGGATACACCCTGCCGAAAATCGGCGGTGTTTACGGCTTTGGTGCTCAGGAAGCCACCATGCGGCTTGACCTGTTTGCCAACTATGCAAACAGAAGTTACGAAAAAGAGAGCGTAGGAGGTAGTAAGGTTCGTGGTGGTGCGGATCGAACTCTGATGGGTCTGCGTTGGGATGCTACGGCAAAAACCACTGGTTATGCCAGGTTCGGTCGTCGTTACCGGGGCAGTAAAATCTCAGGTGTGAGTGATGAAGGTTACAACGGTTGGGAGCTGGGTGTCAGCTGCCTGCCAATGCCTCATTCCCTTGTACAGCTGAGCACCAGTCGTGACTATGGTCTGGAATCTGAAAACCCAGCCAGTGCTGATTTCACCAAGGGTACCACTACCCGTCTGGACTGGAAGCATGACTGGACCCAGCGTGTTGTCACTCGTGCTTCTGCCAGCTACGGTGATGAAGAAATTCAACGAGGTAGAGACAGTGTGACCACTAAAGATCGTACCATCAAAGGCTTTGGCCTGGGTGCGGACTACGACCTGGCACGCTGGGTGATGATCTCTCTGGACTACAACTACACCAAGCGTGACGAAAGCGCGAAGTCTGGCCAGCCTAAGAGTATCGAAGACAACTACAGCCGTAATGTTTACATGCTGAGCGCAACCTTCTCCTTGTAAGCTTTTAAAGCCTTTAACCACAGAGGGCACAAAGAACACAGAGGAAGAGCTTTTAATAAAAAGCAAAAGCTCTTACCAAAAGCTTTTGCTTTTCTCTGTGTTCTTAGTGCCCTCCGTGGTTCAAAACAAAACCCCCACGAGACCCCTATGACCAGATGTCCCAAAATACTGGCCGCATTACTTTGGTTTTCTTTTGCACTTTCTGGTGCAGCCCGCGCTGATGATGGTGTGACCGTTTCCTCCTATCGCCTGAACGCAGGAGATATAGTGAGTATTAGTGTGTTTGGTGAAGAGGATTTGAGTGTTGAATCCCGCCTGACGGATGCCGGCACTATATCTTATCCGTTCCTGGGGGAGATCCGTGTCCGGGGGGTGACGGTTGGACAGTTATCAAGCCTGATTGCCGACCGGCTGAGAGGGGATTATCTGGTCAACCCCAGAGTCAGCGTTACCATTACCGAATACCGAAAGTTCTTTGTTTATGGTGAAGTGAATTCTCCAGGCGGTTTCTCCTTTGAGCCGGGCTTGTCACTGGAAAAAGCCGTAGCACTGGCCGGAGGCTTCACCGCCCGCGCCTCCAAGCGCACGGTGGAAGTCACGCGCGAAGTCGAAGGTAAGAAAAAGACCGAAGACATGCCGCTGAACAAACCAGTGCTGCCGGGCGACATCGTGAACGTGCAGGAAAGCTTTTTCTAAAGACTTTTACCACGGAGGGCACAAAGGTCACAGAGGAAAAGCTAATTAATGAAAAGCAAAAGCTCTTACCCAAAGCTTTTGCTTTTCTTCTGTGATCTCAGTGTTCTCCGTGGTTCATGCTTTTGTGGTTCGTACCTATTTCCATATACAAACAGACTCTATGACTCAGCCAGCCGTGCAACCCAAGTCTTCCTCAGAAGACATTATCTCCCTCTCGGAGATATTCAATACCCTGAACAACTACAAGTGGCCCATTGCCGGGTTTACCTTTGCGGTAACCCTGCTGGCCGTTTTGATCGTGTTCTCCTTAACACCCATCTACCAGGCGACAGCTGTTCTGCAAATAGAACAGGAGCAGGCCAAGGTCGTTTCTATTGAGGAGATTTACGGCATCGAGGGAGGAGGGGACAGTTACCTCAATACCCAGTATGAAGTGCTGAAGTCCCGTGGTGTGATGGAAAAGGTCGTGCAGCAGCTGAACCTGTTGGACAACCCCGAGTTCAACACCAGTCTGCAACCTAAGCCCTGGTATGCAGAGTATATAAACTGGCGCAGCTGGTTTGGTCTGACGGCACCTGTAAATGAGGATGGGCAGGCTGAGCGTATTCTCAATAGTACGATTGATGCGCTGTCAGGCAGTGTTAGCGTTGAGCCGGTGCGTAAAACACAGATTGTAAAAGTTCATGTACTTTCTTCCAGCCCTGCATTGGCGGCACGTATCGCCAATGCGATTTCCGATGCGTACATAGGCTCGTACCTAGAGGCCAAGCTTTCGCTGACGACCAGTGCCACAAGCTGGATGCAGCAACGGCTGGAGGAGCTGGCCGGAAAACTGAACACCACCGAAGAAGCTCTGCAAGACTACCGGGAGCAGGAAAACCTGGTTGAGTTGGAGGGGGTGCTTACCCTCGCCAATAACGAGATGAGAGGGTTAACTAACTCGCTGGTGGAATTGCGCCAGACCCTGAGGGTGACCGGTAATATTTTTCGCCAGATTGAAGATGGTAAAGCCAGTGGCCAAACAGATTTTACCGCCTTGCCTGCGGTACTTTCTCATCCGCTGATTCAGGAGCTTAAGCAGGAAGAATCCCGGTTTGAACGTAGGGTCCAGGAGCTTTCCCGTCGCTATGGAGTTAAACATCCGAATATGATTGCCGCTCAATCGGAGCTGGCCAGTATTCGTGGAAATATTGCCCTGGAAGTGCGACAGATTCTCAGTGGTATTGAAAATGAGCACATAGCTGCCCGTGCTAATGAAGCTTCTTTAGCACAGGCGGTGGCAGAAGCTCGCCAAAAGGTGCAGGAGATAAACCGTAAACAGTTCCGCCTGCAGGCACTGGAGCGGGATGTTTCTACCAATAAAGATTTGTACGACGCCTTCTTTAAGCGGATTCAGGAAACAAGCGCCACTTCCGACCTGCAAACCGCCAATGCCCGAATCGTTGATAAAGCCTTTAACCCACGCAGCCCGGTTAAACCCAAAAAGAGGTTGATTGTTGTGCTTTCCGCACTGCTGGGTTTGATGGTGTCTTCTGGCATGGCCTTCCTGCTGGAGATGATGAACAACACCATCCGTTCCGCCAAGGATGTGGAAGACAAGCTCAACCTGCCGGTACTGGGCCTGCTGCCCACTATTCATAAGAAGAGCGAAGCGGAAATCCATCAGCTGTTTACTGATAGCAAACAACACGGCTTTGGTGAAGCGGTACGAACCATTCGTACCAGCATGACCTTGACCGCTCTGGATAAAGATCACCGGGTATTCGCCATTACCTCCTCCGCACCGGGAGAGGGTAAATCCACCGTTAGCTGTAACCTGACCCTGGCCATGGGGCAGCTGAGTAAAACCCTGATCGTTGGTTGTGACATGCGCCGCCCAACCCTGGGCAAACGACTGGGCATGAAAGGCGGCCTGCCAGGCCTCTCCAACCTGTTAAGCGGTGGCAGCAAAATCAGCGAATGCATCCACACAGTGGGTGAAATTGATGTTATGCCAAGTGGTGTTATCCCTCCCAACCCACAGGAACTGCTGGCCAGCAACAAGTTCAATCAGCTGATTGAAGAACTGCGCACAGTCTACGACACCATCATCCTCGACTGCCCACCCGTACAAAGCGTGAGTGATGCTTTAATGGCCGGTAAAGTCAGCGATGGCCTGGTCTACGTAGTAGAAGCCAGCCGAATACACGTACCAGCCATCACCAGCGCCATAGGCCGCCTGCTGCAAAGCAAAGCCCACATCACCGGCGTAGTACTGAACAAGGTTAACCCGGACAAGAAAGACAACTATGGGTATAACTATGGGTACTATGACTACGAAGGGTACTCGTCTAAGGATGCTTAAAGCCTTTTAACCACGGAGGGCACAAAGGACACAGAGAAAAGCTAAGGGCTTTTAATTAAAAGCAAAAGCTCTTAATAAAAAGCTCTTACCAAAATCTTTTGCTCTTCCTTTGTGCCCTCCGTGGTTCAAAAACAAAGTCAATGAAAATACCAGTTAACCAGAAACACACTCATAATAGTGGTAATCAACCCACCAAAGGTAATCCAGAACTGCCGGGAAATAGCAGCAATCTCCACACGTAAATCGCTGCTGACCCGGTCAATCTTTGAGTTAAGGCTACTGTCTATCCGATCAATTTTTGAGCTCAGGCTGTTATCTATTCTGTCAATCTTGCTGCTGAGTTCGTAGTGGCGTTTTTCAGAATGCAACTGGGTTTGCAGCATGGCTTCCTGCATAACCAGCAGATCGGACTTGGTAGCGACATGCCCTGGTGCGAGAGATTTGTCCACACTGTGAGCCAGCTCGTCGGAAATACCGATGCATTTGAGTTCAGTATAAAGTTCTGATGGCACAAATATCTCCTCGTTAGAGCTGCAGAGGAGTTTAGGAACAGTTATCAGAAAAAGCCTTTGAACCACAGAGGTCACAAAGATCACAGAGGAAGAGCAAAGCTTTTTGTAAGAGCTTTTGCTTTTTATTAAATAGCTTTTCTCTGTGTCCTCCGTGCCCTCCGTGGTTCAAAAGCTCTTACCAGAATTTTTCATCATCGCTGCGTTCGGCGGATCTTTCCCGCCAGGTGGGTGCGGCAGGTGGGTGCGGCAGGGAAAACGCATGAAAGCCCTTGCTATCACTGGCCTCGCAACGAGTTTTTGATTAACGCTCATATGACCAGGTCATTTTGTGCTTATATCCATCCATGGACGAATAATGAGCACAGTCGACGTGAATGCATACAGTTTGATCAACCAACTTTCTGAACTTCAAGACCTTCGCCAACCCTGGAAGGTCGACCATCAACTGAGTGATATTCTGCTGCTCACTATCTGTGCCATGATTGGTGGAGCCAAGGGCTGGACAGAGATTGCCGATTTTGGACGGATGCGTGAGGATTGGCTTAAAGAAATAGGCGATTTTTCTGAGGGTATTCCGTCCCACGATACTATTGAACGTGTTGTCAGCGTTGTTAACGCCAAGCATTTTCACACGATTTTTTCTGAGTGGATGCAGGGCTGTTATAAGGCAACGGATGGAGCTGTGGTTGCTATTGATGGCAAGGCTGTTCGTGGTTCTGGCGACAGAAAAAACAGGCTCGATCCCATTCACATGGTGAGCGCTTTTTGCTCTGCCAACGGGGTGGTTCTCGCTCAGGTAAAAACAGATGCGAAAAGCAATGAGATTACCGCAATTCCAGAATTGCTGGATCTTCTTTCAATCAAGGGATGCCTCGTCAGCCTTGATGCTATGGGCTGTCAGCGTGATATAGCCGCAAAAATCAGGGAGAAAGAAGCAGACTATCTTCTGGCTGTGAAAGGTAACCAGCCCAGGCTCCATGAAGCCTTTAAGAAGCATTTTCCCATGCAGAAAATACTGACGGGTGGGTTTGAGAATACCTTTGAAACGATTGAGAAAAATCGTGGTCGACATGAGCACCGGGTTCATATTGTCAGTGATATTTTCGATGAGTTCGTCAACCGCTCTTTTGACTGGAAAGATATGAAAACCCTGGGGGCAGTTGTTGCCTTTCGGCAGGTGGGTGTTACTCCTCAAAAGATAGAGGATGTCAGCATCCGTTATTACATCAGCTCCGCAGATCTGACAGCAGAAAAACTGGCGACAAGTGTCAGGAGTCACTGGTCTATAGAGAATAGTCTTCACTATGTGCTGGATGTTGCGATGCAGGAAGATGCTTGCCAGATACGTCGTGGGGATGGCGCTGAGATTCTTTCAGGCTTCAGGCACACTGTTCAGAATCTTTTAAAGAATGAGACATCCTTCAAGGCCGGTATTCAGAGAAAAATGAAGTGTGCCGCAATGAATACCGACTACATGGAAAAGATTCTTGATGGGGCTGCATTGCTGACCTCTGAAGCGGAGCAGGCTTGAGGCTAGTGATAGCAAGGGCTTTCATGCGTTTTCCGTGCCCTAACTATGTACTGTTCTCCTAGCACGTATCCCTACTGGACTTAATGCGAAATTATCAATTTTTAGACTCAGTGTCTTTGTACCTGCAGGGTTAAAGGCGTTTCATACGAATAAGAATTCAGTAACTAAAAATGAAAATTCTAACCGTTTTCGGTACAAGACCAGAAGCTATTAAAATGGCCCCGCTGGTAAAGGCTTTGGGTCAACATCAAGATATAGTAGCTAAAGTCTGCGTAACAGCCCAGCACAGAGAAATGCTTGATCAAGTTCTTGGACTGTTTGAAATAGAACCAGATTATGATCTTAATATTATGAAGCCAGGGCAAACATTAACTGATGTTACCTGCAATATACTGAAAGGCATGGAAGCCGTTTTACGTGAATGCAAACCAGATGCGGTATTAGTACATGGTGATACTACAACCACATTGGCAACATCACTGGCAGCATATTATCAGCAAATACCAGTGGGCCATGTAGAGGCTGGTTTAAGAACTGGCAATATCTATTCCCCTTGGCCGGAAGAAGCGAACCGAAAAATTACTGGTGCGATGGCTAAATGGCATTTCGCTCCAACACAAAAGTCTAAAGCCAATCTTATGTCTGAAAATATTGGCGAAGAGAATATACTTATTACCGGCAATACCGTTATTGATGCGTTATTGGAAGTAAAAGAAAAACTAGAGCAGGATGAACATCTGCAGGCTCGTTTCCAAAAGCAGTTTGGTTTTCTAGGTAGTAGTTTTAATGGTCAGAAGTCAGATTCAAAAATCATTCTGGTAACCGGCCATCGGAGAGAAAGCTTTGGTGGTGGCTTTGAGAGAATCTGCGAAGCACTGGCGATAACAGCCAGGCAGTACCCTGAGGTACAAGTTGTCTACCCGGTACACCTGAATCCAAATGTCAGAGAGCCAGTTAACCGCATATTAAAGGGGATTGATAATATCCACCTGATAGAGCCATTAGACTACTTGCCATTTGTCTGGTTGATGAACCAATCTGACATCATCCTTACAGACTCCGGTGGTATCCAGGAAGAAGCGCCATCTCTCGGCAAGCCAGTTCTTGTTATGCGTGATACAACAGAAAGACCAGAAGCGGTAGACGCCGGAACAGTCAAACTGGTTGGAACAGACACGGCAATGATTGTTGATGCTATTGCAACGTTGATGAATAAAGGCAAAGCCTATGAAACTATGAGCAAAGCCCATAATCCGTATGGAGATGGCAAGGCCAGCCAGCGCATAGTGGAGCATATTCTGCAGCAATAACCAGCTGAAGGCAGGCGAGGATATTTGTGAAAGTGTGTGGCTAAAAATAACAGTGACTGCCTCTATACTGTAACTATCTTGCCTACAAAATGTGTAATCCCCAATGAATAAAATCATGATTTCTCAGCTACGCCAGAGCTTCGACCAGCTGGTGAACCACGTTGGCAATACAGCCATTGAGTTCTGGTACGGCAGAGAGTTAATGGTTGAGCTGGGTTATGACCGGTGGGAGAACTTTGTTAAAGTCATCGGCAAGGCTGGAATCGCCTGCAAGAATGCAGGTTTTGATTCTGATGACCATTTTCGTGAGGTCACGAAAATGGTCAGGATAGGTTCAGGTGCTGACCGTAAGATAGCCGATGTCATGCTGACACGTTATGCCTGTTACCTGATTGCCCAAAATGGTGACCCCCGCAAGGAGACCATAGCTTTTGCCCAGACCTACTTTGCCCTGCAGACCCGGAAGCAGGAAATTCTGGAAGAACGTCTTGAGCTACAGGACAGGCTCGACGCACGCCAAAAGCTAAAGGAATCTGAAACCGAGCTTTCAAAAAATATTTATGAGCGTGACGTGGATGAAAGAGGTTTTGGCAGGATTCGTTCAAAAGGTGATGCTGCACTGTTTGGCGGGCATAGCACCAGTGTCATGAAACAGAAGCTGGGTATGCCTGAGAGAAGGCCTCTGGCAGATTTTTTGCCAACAGTCACGATTGCCGCGAAAAACCTGGCAACGGAGATAACCAATCACAATGTGACGTCACATGATCTGCACGGTGAACATCCCATAACTTCTGAGCATATACAGAACAATCACAGTGTCAGAAGTATGCTGCAGGAGCGCGGCATAACGCCTGAGAATTTGCCGCCAGAAGTTGATATTAATAAATTGCAGCGTAAAGTTGAAAAAAACGAACAAAAAATGATTGGAGAATCTCGCCTGCCTAAAGATCATCTGGCTACTGATAAAAAATCATAATAACCGTTGCCCCTTTGTTTGCGCTTTAAGGCATTCCAATAACCAACACTAAAAATGAAATGTAGAGAGTAGCCTTTGATTGAATTCAAAAAGGCTTTCTCTACTTTTATATACATATTCCTCCGTGATCCTGTGAGACCACCAAGGGTGGTGGAAGTGCCGGGGATGAATGGAACATTCTCCAGCTCTCTATGGTTCAAGAAGCAACTTTCCTTTTCGGTTCACTAAACATGCAAGATATCCCATTCAAAACTGTCTCCGTCATCGGTCTTGGCTACATTGGCCTACCAACTGCGGCCATGTTCGCCAGTCGAAAGGTTAATGTAATAGGCGTAGATGTTAACCAGCATGCAGTAGACACAATAAATGAAGGCAAAATCCATATCGTAGAACCCGATCTGGATATGCTGGTCAGTGCGGCTGTAACTGCCGGTTATTTGAAAGCAAGCACAGTACCAGAACCAGCCGATGCCTTTCTGGTAGCAGTACCGACTCCGTTCAAAGGTGATCATGAGCCAGATCTCAGTTATATAGAAGCCGCAACCAAAGCTATTGCACCTGTACTAAAAAAGGGTGATTTGGTGGTGCTGGAATCGACATCACCTGTAGGCGCAACTGAGCAGATGGCTGAGTGGATTGCAGAAGCACGCCCTGATCTGGCTGTACCGGTTAATGAAAATCAGAAAGGCGATCTCTATATAGCCCACTGCCCGGAGCGAGTACTTCCTGGACAGGTTGTTAAAGAACTGGTTGAGAACGACAGGGTGATAGGCGGGATTAACCGTGAAAGTTCTGAAAAAGCCATAGAGCTTTATAAAATATTCGTGATGGGTGAATGCATTATTACCAATGCACGTACTGCTGAAATGGCAAAGCTGACTGAGAATGCCAGCCGTGATGTGAGTATCGCTTTTGCAAATGAGCTTTCTGTAATCTGTGATGAACTTAATATCAATGTTTGGGAACTGATCAAACTGGCTAACCGTCATCCACGGGTGAATATTCTTCAGCCGGGCCCCGGTGTCGGTGGTCACTGTATTGCCGTTGATCCATGGTTTATCGTCAGCAAAACACCGAAAAAAGCAAAACTGATTCGTCAGGCACGGGAAACAAACGACAGTAAGCCAGCGTGGGTGATTGATAAGGTTAATGAGAAGATTGAACAGTTTCTGGCTGATCATCCCCATAAAAAACGGGAAGAAGTTACCGTTGCCTGTTTTGGTTTGGCCTTTAAGCCTGATATTGATGATTTGAGGGAGAGTCCTGCACTGCATATTACCAGAGCGCTGGTTAATACCTTGGGTTGTGATGTTATTGCAGTGGAGCCTAATGTGAAAAGTTTGGAAGAAGATTTTGAACTTGTAAGTTTAGATACGGCATTTTCAAATGCTGATGTTTATGTGCTGCTAGTTGATCATTCTCAGTTTAAACGATTTGTACCATCAGCTAAATATAAAATAGATACCAAAGGAATTTGGTGAAAAGTGAATGATTAAGTTTGTTTGAGGGGAGGCAATGATAAAGAAGGTGTTTAGGAAGGTTCTTCAGTTGATATTAAAAAAACAAGTTTAAAGCTGCAGGAACTAATGTTGTTTTTGATCCGTTAAATTCTGAATTCAGCTACAGAACTATAGAAATGGGTGGTAATGTATCAATTTCACCAAGAGCTTGGTTTAGGTCGACTCATGGAAAAATATATATTGGATCAAATGTCATGTTTGGACCGAATGTATATATTTTGGGTGGGAACCATAGGTTTGATGTTGTAGGTGAATTTATGGTCGATCTGAAGAAAGAAAAAGATTGGAGTGATCCAGACATAGTCATAGAGAATGATGTTTGGATTGGTGCAAATGTCACAATACTGGCTGGTGTAAGAATTTCATGTGGCGCAATTGTTGGCGCAGGTTCTGTAGTAACAAAAGATGCGGCTGGTTATTCAATTTCAGGAGGTGTTCCCTGTCGTTACATTATGTCGAGATTTACAGAAGAAGAAATACTGGATCATGAAAAGCTTAATAAATAGGAAGAATTTAGGTGATGTTTTTTTTGTTTTATTGCCTACATTGGTACAAAAATCAATACCGCTTTTAGCCGGTTTTTTTGTTCTTTATAGGTATGGTGATAATAACTACTCAGACTTTTCTTTTTTGCTTATAAGTAGTATAACCTCTACTGTTATTGTTACTTCAGGAATAATTCCAACTTTAATAGTGGATGTGTTAGCTTCTCAGGATGAATCTGAAACGATAGGTAAATATTTTAGAGCAGTTATATTTTGGTCCATACTTGTAATGATTGGCTTGTTTTTGGCAAATAATTATAACGTGGTGAAGATTATTGATTTTACTGCCCTCGCTGTATTGTCAATTGGAATGATATTTTGTAATTTATTAACGTCAGTGTTACATGCTTTAGATAAATCTAGGGTTGTTAATAATTTATCGCTTATATCCCTGGTTTATTTCATATGTATGCTATTTTTAGGTTTGACTATTTCGTATGATTTGTTTGTTGATTTATATTGCTTAATGTACGTTGTTAATCTTTTTTTTGTTTTCCTCGTATGTATAAACTATAAATGGCTGAGGTTTAGTGCGAACCTTTTTCATATCACCCTCCCCGAACTTAAGTATGTCTATGGCAAAGTACTATGGATCTTTCTACCTAATGCACTATGGATGATATGTATTTATTTTTTCAATTCATCTGTAAAAACAAGTGAACTATATTCTCATGAGTATTCTTGGTTTGCTCTGGGTTATCAGTTCCTTTCAATTCTGGTTTTTATCCCAAATGCGCTAATGCCTTTAGTTCTTAGGAAGTTCTCAAATTTAAAGAGAGCCTCTTTGTTTTCTGCTATTAGATTATCATTTATATATATGTTTATATCTGCAGTTTTTTCTCTATTTGTATCTTTATCTATTTACTATGTTCCTGACTTTTGGCCAATATCCATATCTAAATCAGTGTTTGTATTTACTTTATCTGCAGGTGTTTTCTCTGCAGGTATAGCACCGTTAAGTCAGTGGCTGATTACGGTTAAAAAACCATATTTCTTGTTTCCAGCAGTTGGCATTTGGGGAGGGGGGTACTTGTTTTTGTTTGGGAAGTTCGATAATGCTGCCTCTCTGTTTTTTTTCTTGAATATGTTTTCATACATAATAATGCTGATTATTAGTGTTTTTGTTTATAGATCATATTTTGAACCAAGAAATA
Organism: Sansalvadorimonas sp.; assembly: GCA_965221135.1. GTDB lineage: Bacteria > Pseudomonadota > Gammaproteobacteria > Pseudomonadales > Endozoicomonadaceae > Sansalvadorimonas. Next base: position 8,287 of record CBDCRZ010000070.1, on the reverse strand, counting down.
ACAAGAGTGCGGTTAGTAAATAACAATGATGTAAAAGAGTGTATTTATGCTTCTAGTTTTTTTCTATTTGATCTCATTTTTAAACATAATAATAGCATTGTATTGTGCGAGAAAAGACTTAACCAATAATAACCCTTTCTTTTTCTTTTGGTTTTTTCACTTGTCGGTTTTTTTGATTCCAGCTTTACTGGATCCAATGAAAGAGCTTATTGATTCTCATCAATATGCAGCCATATATATACTAACTGATGATGTACTAGTTATCGCACAACTATATATTCTTGTTTTTAGTGTTGTGGCTTCATTTTTCTATAGGAGGGCTAGGTCTGTAAGTATTGATTTAGGGTTTTGTTCTCAAGGTTTTACACAAAAAAAAGCTGTTGAATTGATTTATTTATCGATTCTTGCAACTGTCGGCTATGCTTTTGTCGAGTTTTTTTCCAAGTTTGGTCTAGGAGGGCTTGTTAGCTTTTCATTCTTGGATAGAAGGGAGTTGCTTTCACCATTGTCGAAATTTATTTTGTCATATAATTTGATTGCGTGCTCAGGGCTTGTTTTTTATTTCTTTACTGAAAGAGAATATGTAAGGTTGTTTTGTTGTTTATTAGTTTATTTTTCTGTTTTTCTTGTTTTAGGAGGGAGTAGGCAACCAATAGCGATAATTATTTTACCTTTCGTGTTATGCCTTCTTTCGCGTTATAAGATAAGAGGATTGCATATTTTAATTGCTTCTATGCTTTTTGGAATTATCCTTAAACTTTTTGAGTTTCTTTTGTACCTTAGAAATCTAACAGGTCTTGATGAGCGAATATCCGCTCTTTCTGATATATTCACCTATGTTTTTAATTTTTCTGAAAGTCTGGCATCAAATGAAAGTGGCTTAAGATATGGTTTTTACTATTTTATACAGAATCACTCTAGTTTTGATCGTTTTGGTGATTTTGAATATTTAGGTCGTCTAGCTCTTTTCTGGTTACCTTCATCATTAGATTTTTTTAATGTAAAGCCAGAAGATTTTGAGTATACGATGTTTTCAGCCTATATGAAGGGTTATACAGGCTCCTTGCACCCGACTTTTTTTGGTTCTGTATTTGCCGATTCAGTATACTTTATATTTCCTTGGTTATTCGTCTTCATTTTATTCATTAGGCTAATTCCCACCATTCTGTCTTATAGGTTTGCAATTACCTATTATATTAAGCTTGGTGCTCTCTGTTTCTTTATTATGATGCTGTGTAGAGGAGCAATCTATGGGCCTTTTGTTGGTTTGATGTATACCTTAATGGTGTCAAGTTTAGTTGAGTGGTTAATTGTTGGTCATTCAAAGTGGTCTATAAAAAATAAGGTTTCTAATATTTAGTATGCCGTATAAGAATATATTTTTTGGCCGGTTCCCTGCTGTATCTGAAGTTGGAGGTGTGACGACTTTTACCTACAATTTCGCGAAGAAATTTTCAGATAAATCCATGTTGTTTTTGGATTTCTACCCAGCTGAAAAAAAAATACTCCCCGGCAATATAGAAGCAAAGTTCCTAACTGGTAGTGTTTGGTCGAGGTTGTTGAAATTATGGCTTCTGTTCTTTAAAGGAAACTATCACAGCATATTTAATTTTTCCTCAATATCCTCATTGTTAATTATATTCTTCTTGCCTAAATGTAATGGTCAGAAATGGGTGTTGCTTCTTCATAATGGCGACCAAGAGAAATGTTATAATAGATTAAATCCATTGGCGAAATTGATTGTTAAAATTGCTGTAAAGAAAATAGATCTACTATGTGCGATATCTAGTAAACAAGCTGAATTTTATAAATGTTTAGATGTGAAAAAAATTGTCAGAGTAACTCCATTTATTGGAGCTGCAGATTGTGTTATTGAGTTGCCCCAAAAGAAAATGGCTTTCTTGATATCTGGTTTTCCAACACGTATCTATCGTATATACGAAACACTAGCCGTTCTAGAGAGAGTATGGGAACAAGGGTTTGAGTTTGAAGTTAATGTTTGTCTTTATGGGTTTGATACAGATGGTATTAAGTCTGATCTAGAGGGTTATATCAATAAACTTCCATTTACAAACTACTATAGTCATTTATCAGCAACCGAGTTTCAAGAGGTTTTATTAAAAAGCAATGTCTATCTACGAATGAATAGTGTTGGAAAACCAGATATCAAGAAAGCCATTTTCTTTTGGGGCAACTCAATAACACAATCTGCAGCTCCAATAAATGGAGTTACTCTGACAATTTTTTTCACATCTAAACATTTATAAAATTCAGCTTGTTTACTAGATATCGCACATAGTAGATCTATTTTCTTTACAGCAATTTTAACAATCAATTTCGCCAATGGATTTAATCTATTATAACATTTCTCTTGGTCGCCATTATGAAGAAGCAACACCCATTTCTGACCATTACATTTAGGCAAGAAGAATATAATTAACAATGAGGATATTGAGGAAAAATTAAATATGCTGTGATAGTTTCCTTTAAAGAACAGAAGCCATAATTTCAACAACCTCGACCAAACACTACCAGTTAGGAACTTTGCTTCTATATTGCCGGGGAGTATTTTTTTTTCAGCTGGGTAGAAATCCAAAAACAACATGGATTTATCTGAAAATTTCTTCGCGAAATTGTAGGTAAAAGTCGTCACACCTCCAACTTCAGATACAGCAGGGAACCGGCCAAAAAATATATTCTTATACGGCATACTAAATATTAGAAACCTTATTTTTTATAGACCACTTTGAATGACCAACAATTAACCACTCAACTAAACTTGACACCATTAAGGTATACATCAAACCAACAAAAGGCCCATAGATTGCTCCTCTACACAGCATCATAATAAAGAAACAGAGAGCACCAAGCTTAATATAATAGGTAATTGCAAACCTATAAGACAGAATGGTGGGAATTAGCCTAATGAATAAAATGAAGACGAATAACCAAGGAAATATAAAGTATACTGAATCGGCAAATACAGAACCAAAAAAAGTCGGGTGCAAGGAGCCTGTATAACCCTTCATATAGGCTGAAAACATCGTATACTCAAAATCTTCTGGCTTTACATTAAAAAAATCTAATGATGAAGGTAACCAGAAAAGAGCTAGACGACCTAAATATTCAAAATCACCAAAACGATCAAAACTAGAGTGATTCTGTATAAAATAGTAAAAACCATATCTTAAGCCACTTTCATTTGATGCCAGACTTTCAGAAAAATTAAAAACATAGGTGAATATATCAGAAAGAGCGGATATTCGCTCATCAAGACCTGTTAGATTTCTAAGGTACAAAAGAAACTCAAAAGTTTAAGGATAATTCCAAAAAAGCATAGAAGCAATTAAAATATGCAATCCTCTTATCTTATAACGCGAAAGAAGGCATAACACGAAAGGTAAAATAATTATCGCTATTGGTTGCCTACTCCCTCCTAAAACAAGAAAAACAGAAAAATAAACTAATAAACAACAAAACAACCTTACATATTCTCTTTCAGTAAAGAAATAAAAAACAAGCCCTGAGCACGCAATCAAATTATATGACAAAATAAATTTCGACAATGGTGAAAGCAACTCCCTTCTATCCAAGAATGAAAAGCTAACAAGCCCTCCTAGACCAAACTTGGAAAAAAACTCGACAAAAGCATAGCCGACAGTTGCAAGAATCGATAAATAAATCAATTCAACAGCTTTTTTTTGTGTAAAACCTTGAGAACAAAACCCTAAATCAATACTTACAGACCTAGCCCTCCTATAGAAAAATGAAGCCACAACACTAAAAACAAGAATATATAGTTGTGCGATAACTAGTACATCATCAGTTAGTATATATATGGCTGCATATTGATGAGAATCAATAAGCTCTTTCATTGGATCCAGTAAAGCTGGAATCAAAAAAACCGACAAGTGAAAAAACCAAAAGAAAAAGAAAGGGTTATTATTGGTTAAGTCTTTTCTCGCACAATACAATGCTATTATTATGTTTAAAAATGAGATCAAATAGAAAAAAACTAGAAGCATAAATACACTCTTTTACATCATTGTTATTTACTAACCGCACTCTTGTTATTTCTTGGTTCAAAATATGATCTATAAACAAAAACACTAATAATCAGCATTATTATGTATGAAAACATATTCAAGAAAAAAAACAGAGAGGCAGCATTATCGAACTTCCCAAACAAAAACAAGTACCCCCCTCCCCAAATGCCAACTGCTGGAAACAAGAAATATGGTTTTTTAACCGTAATCAGCCACTGACTTAACGGTGCTATACCTGCAGAGAAAACACCTGCAGATAAAGTAAATACAAACACTGATTTAGATATGGATATTGGCCAAAAGTCAGGAACATAGTAAATAGATAAAGATACAAATAGAGAAAAAACTGCAGATATAAACATATATATAAATGATAATCTAATAGCAGAAAACAAAGAGGCTCTCTTTAAATTTGAGAACTTCCTAAGAACTAAAGGCATTAGCGCATTTGGGATAAAAACCAGAATTGAAAGGAACTGATAACCCAGAGCAAACCAAGAATACGCATGAGAATATAGTTCACTTGTTTTTACAGATGAATTGAAAAAATAAATACATATCATCCATAGTGCATTAGGTAGAAAGATCCATAGTACTTTGCCATAGACATACTTAAGTTCGGGGAGGGTGATATGAAAAAGGTTCGCACTAAACCTCAGCCATTTATAGTTTATACATACGAGGAAAACAAAAAAAAGATTAACAACGTACATTAAGCAATATAAATCAACAAACAAATCATACGAAATAGTCAAACCTAAAAATAGCATACATATGAAATAAACCAGGGATATAAGCGATAAATTATTAACAACCCTAGATTTATCTAAAGCATGTAACACTGACGTTAATAAATTACAAAATATCATTCCAATTGACAATACAGCGAGGGCAGTAAAATCAATAATCTTCACCACGTTATAATTATTTGCCAAAAACAAGCCAATCATTACAAGTATGGACCAAAATATAACTGCTCTAAAATATTTACCTATCGTTTCAGATTCATCCTGAGAAGCTAACACATCCACTATTAAAGTTGGAATTATTCCTGAAGTAACAATAACAGTAGAGGTTATACTACTTATAAGCAAAAAAGAAAAGTCTGAGTAGTTATTATCACCATACCTATAAAGAACAAAAAAACCGGCTAAAAGCGGTATTGATTTTTGTACCAATGTAGGCAATAAAACAAAAAAAACATCACCTAAATTCTTCCTATTTATTAAGCTTTTCATGATCCAGTATTTCTTCTTCTGTAAATCTCGACATAATGTAACGACAGGGAACACCTCCTGAAATTGAATAACCAGCCGCATCTTTTGTTACTACAGAACCTGCGCCAACAATTGCGCCACATGAAATTCTTACACCAGCCAGTATTGTGACATTTGCACCAATCCAAACATCATTCTCTATGACTATGTCTGGATCACTCCAATCTTTTTCTTTCTTCAGATCGACCATAAATTCACCTACAACATCAAACCTATGGTTCCCACCCAAAATATATACATTCGGTCCAAACATGACATTTGATTCAATATATATTTTTCCATGAGTCGACCTAAACCAAGCTCTTGGTGAAATTGATACATTACCACCCATTTCTATAGTTCTGTAGCTGAATTCAGAATTTAACGGATCAAAAACAACATTAGTTCCTGCAGCTTTAAACTTGTTTTTTTAATATCAACTGAAGAACCTTCCTAAACACCTTCTTTATCATTGCCTCCCCTCAAACAAACTTAATCATTCACTTTTCACCAAATTCCTTTGGTATCTATTTTATATTTAGCTGATGGTACAAATCGTTTAAACTGAGAATGATCAACTAGCAGCACATAAACATCAGCATTTGAAAATGCCGTATCTAAACTTACAAGTTCAAAATCTTCTTCCAAACTTTTCACATTAGGCTCCACTGCAATAACATCACAACCCAAGGTATTAACCAGCGCTCTGGTAATATGCAGTGCAGGACTCTCCCTCAAATCATCAATATCAGGCTTAAAGGCCAAACCAAAACAGGCAACGGTAACTTCTTCCCGTTTTTTATGGGGATGATCAGCCAGAAACTGTTCAATCTTCTCATTAACCTTATCAATCACCCACGCTGGCTTACTGTCGTTTGTTTCCCGTGCCTGACGAATCAGTTTTGCTTTTTTCGGTGTTTTGCTGACGATAAACCATGGATCAACGGCAATACAGTGACCACCGACACCGGGGCCCGGCTGAAGAATATTCACCCGTGGATGACGGTTAGCCAGTTTGATCAGTTCCCAAACATTGATATTAAGTTCATCACAGATTACAGAAAGCTCATTTGCAAAAGCGATACTCACATCACGGCTGGCATTCTCAGTCAGCTTTGCCATTTCAGCAGTACGTGCATTGGTAATAATGCATTCACCCATCACGAATATTTTATAAAGCTCTATGGCTTTTTCAGAACTTTCACGGTTAATCCCGCCTATCACCCTGTCGTTCGCAACCAGTTCTTTAACAACCTGCCCAGGAAGTACTCTCTCCGGGCAGTGGGCTATATAGAGATCGCCTTTCTGATTTTCATTAACCGGAACAGCCAGATCAGGGCGTGCTTCTGCAATCCACTCAGCCATCTGCTCAGTTGCGCCTACAGGTGATGTTGATTCCAGCACCACCAAATCACCCTTTTTTAGTACAGGTGCAATAGCTTTGGTTGCTGCTTCTATATAACTGAGGTCTGGCTCATGATCACCTTTGAACGGAGTCGGTACTGCTACCAGAAAGGCATCGGCTGGTTCTGGTACTGTGCTTGCTTTCAAATAACCGGCAGTTACAGCCGCACTGACCAGCATATCCAGATCGGGTTCTACGATATGGATTTTGCCTTCATTTATTGTGTCTACTGCATGCTGGTTAACATCTACGCCTATTACATTAACCTTTCGACTGGCGAACATGGCCGCAGTTGGTAGGCCAATGTAGCCAAGACCGATGACGGAGACAGTTTTGAATGGGATATCTTGCATGTTTAGTGAACCGAAAAGGAAAGTTGCTTCTTGAACCATAGAGAGCTGGAGAATGTTCCATTCATCCCGGCACTTCCACCACCCTTGGTGGTCTCACAGGATCACGGAGGAATATGTATATAAAAGTAGAGAAAGCCTTTTTGAATTCAATCAAAGGCTACTCTCTACATTTCATTTTTAGTGTTGGTTATTGGAATGCCTTAAAGCGTAAACAAAGGGGCAACGGTTATTATGATTTTTTATCAGTAGCCAGATGATCTTTAGGCAGGCGAGATTCTCCAATCATTTTTTGTTCGTTTTTTTCAACTTTACGCTGCAATTTATTAATATCAACTTCTGGCGGCAAATTCTCAGGCGTTATGCCGCGCTCCTGCAGCATACTTCTGACACTGTGATTGTTCTGTATATGCTCAGAAGTTATGGGATGTTCACCGTGCAGATCATGTGACGTCACATTGTGATTGGTTATCTCCGTTGCCAGGTTTTTCGCGGCAATCGTGACTGTTGGCAAAAAATCTGCCAGAGGCCTTCTCTCAGGCATACCCAGCTTCTGTTTCATGACACTGGTGCTATGCCCGCCAAACAGTGCAGCATCACCTTTTGAACGAATCCTGCCAAAACCTCTTTCATCCACGTCACGCTCATAAATATTTTTTGAAAGCTCGGTTTCAGATTCCTTTAGCTTTTGGCGTGCGTCGAGCCTGTCCTGTAGCTCAAGACGTTCTTCCAGAATTTCCTGCTTCCGGGTCTGCAGGGCAAAGTAGGTCTGGGCAAAAGCTATGGTCTCCTTGCGGGGGTCACCATTTTGGGCAATCAGGTAACAGGCATAACGTGTCAGCATGACATCGGCTATCTTACGGTCAGCACCTGAACCTATCCTGACCATTTTCGTGACCTCACGAAAATGGTCATCAGAATCAAAACCTGCATTCTTGCAGGCGATTCCAGCCTTGCCGATGACTTTAACAAAGTTCTCCCACCGGTCATAACCCAGCTCAACCATTAACTCTCTGCCGTACCAGAACTCAATGGCTGTATTGCCAACGTGGTTCACCAGCTGGTCGAAGCTCTGGCGTAGCTGAGAAATCATGATTTTATTCATTGGGGATTACACATTTTGTAGGCAAGATAGTTACAGTATAGAGGCAGTCACTGTTATTTTTAGCCACACACTTTCACAAATATCCTCGCCTGCCTTCAGCTGGTTATTGCTGCAGAATATGCTCC
>CBDCRZ010000069.1:327500-330000 GCA_965221135.1 Sansalvadorimonas sp. | reverse complement strand
AGCTACCGGGCAATGCGTCTGGCGACACAACCCGAACACCAGTGGTTCGTCCACTCCGGTCCTCTCGTACTAGGAGCAGCTCTTCTCAAACTTCCAACGTCCACGGCAGATAGGGACCGAACTGTCTCACGACGTTCTAAACCCAGCTCGCGTACCACTTTAAATGGCGAACAGCCATACCCTTGGGACCGGCTTCAGCCCCAGGATGTGATGAGCCGACATCGAGGTGCCAAACACCGCCGTCGATGTGAACTCTTGGGCGGTATCAGCCTGTTATCCCCGGAGTACCTTTTATCCGTTGAGCGATGGCCCTTCCATACAGAACCACCGGATCACTATGACCTACTTTCGTACCTGCTCGAGTTGTGACTCTCGCAGTCAAGCTGACTTGTACCATTATACTAACCGCACGATGTCCGACCGTGCTTAGTCAACCTTCGTACTCCTCCGTTACTCTTTGGGAGGAGACCGCCCCAGTCAAACTACCCACCACACACTGTCCTCACGCCAGATAATGGCGCGGAGTTAGAACCCCAATTAATCAGGCTGGTATTTCAAGATTGGCTCCACTCTATCTGGCGACAAAGTTTCAAAGCCTCCCAGCTATCCTACACAAGTAATATCAAGGTCCAGTGTGAAGCTGTAGTAAAGGTTCACGGGGTCTTTCCGTCTAGCCGCGGATACACAGCATCTTCACTGCGATTTCAATTTCACTGAGTCTCGGGTGGAGACAGCGTGGCCATCGTTACGCCATTCGTGCAGGTCGGAACTTACCCGACAAGGAATTTCGCTACCTTAGGACCGTTATAGTTACGGCCGCCGTTTACCGGGGCTTCGATCAAGAGCTTCTCCGAAGATAACCCCATCAATTAACCTTCCGGCACCGGGCAGGCGTCACACCGTATACGTCCACTTTCGTGTTGGCACAGTGCTATGTTTTTAATAAACAGTCGCAGCCACCTGGTTACTTCGACCAGCCTCAGCTTAGGGAGCAAGTCCCATCACCAAAGCCGGCGTACCTTCTCCCGAAGTTACGGTACCATTTTGCCTAGTTCCTTCACCCGAGTTCTCTCAAGCGCCTTGGTATTCTCTACCTGACCACCTGTGTCGGTTTGGGGTACGGTTCGTTGTGACCTGAAGCTTAGAAGATTTTCCTGGAAGCATGGCATCGACCACTTCTCCTTCAAAAGAAGGATCGTCATCAGCTCTCGGCCTTAGGAGTCCGGATTTGCCTGAACTCCCAGCCTACTACCTTAAACGCGGACAACCATCGCCGCGCTGGCCTAGCCTTCTCCGTCTCTCCATCGCAGTCACAACAAGTACAGGAATATTAACCTGTTTCCCATCGATTACAGCTTTCGCTCTCACCTTAGGGGCCGACTCACTCTGCGCCGATTAGCGTTGCGCAGAAACCCTTGGTCTTCCGGCGGGGGAGCCTCTCACTCCCCTTATCGTTACTCATGTCAGCATTCGCACTTCTGATACCTCCAGCAAGCTTCTCAACTCACCTTCAACGGCTTACAGAACGCTCCCCTACCACCAGTGCATAAGCACTGATCCGCAGCTTCGGTACATGATTTGAGCCCCGTTACATCTTCCGCGCGGGCCGACTCGACTAGTGAGCTATTACGCTTTCTTTAAAGGGTGGCTGCTTCTAAGCCAACCTCCTAGCTGTTTTAGCCTTCCCACATCGTTTCCCACTTAATCATGTTTAGGGACCTTAGCTGGCGGTCTGGGTTGTTTCCCTCTTGACAACGGACGTTAGCACCCGCTGTCTGTCTCCTATGCTCGTACTCCACGGTATTCGGAGTTTGCATCGGGTTGGTAAGTCGGGATGACCCCCTAGCCGACACAGTGCTCTACCCCCGTGGGTAATACATAAGGCGCTACCTAAATAGCTTTCGGGGAGAACCAGCTATCTCCGGGCTTGATTAGCCTTTCACTCCGATCCACAAGTCATCCGCTGGCTTTTCAACGACAGTCGGTTCGGTCCTCCAGTTGGTGTTACCCAACCTTCAACCTGCTCATGGATAGATCGCCCGGTTTCGGGTCTATACCTTGCAACTCTGTTCGCCCTATTAAGACTCGGTTTCCCTACGCCTTCCCTACTCGGTTAAGCTTGCTACAAAATATAAGTCGCTGACCCATTATACAAAAGGTACGCAGTCACAGAACATTCTCTTAAAAGAGAGTTTCCGCTCCCACTGCTTGTACGCACACGGTTTCAGGGTCTATTTCACTCCCCTCAACGGGGTTCTTTTCGCCTTTCCCTCACGGTACTGGTTCACTATCGGTCAGTCAGGAGTATTTAGCCTTGGAGGATGGTCCCCCCATCTTCAAACAACATACCACGTGTGTCGTCCTACTTAATATGTCGATAATCGTCTTCGTGTACGGGGCTATCACCCACTATGGCGGCACTTTCCAGAGCCTTCCACTAACTCATATCGATCGGCTGATCCCCGTTCGCTCGCCGCTACTAGGGGAATCTCGGTTGATT
>CBDCRZ010000069.1:0-325000 GCA_965221135.1 Sansalvadorimonas sp. | reverse complement strand
ACTTAACGATGCTGTCGTCCGCTTCGCTTTAAGCTTGACCGGTGACAACGAGGAGCGCATTCTACAGCGTTCCGTCTCGCTGTCAACGACTCATTTCACTCAAGGCATTTAAGAAGAACCTCTCAAATTCCCGGAGGAGATGTCGGTGACAACGGAGCGGCATTATAGGGAGTCGGAGAATATCTTCAACTAATAAAAGATAGGCATTTAACGCAGTGGGTCTTACGTCGTTGCATGCTTTCAATTTGGAGCGGGTGACGAGAATCGAACTCGCGTGTTCAGCTTGGGAAGCTGACGTTCTACCATTGAACTACACCCGCTTATCAAGAACTTTAAAACTCACCATCCCCTTCACTTTGTCATAGAGAGCGGCCATAAGGAAGGCTTACTCACTCCCATAGCATATTGCATAACCTGCTTTTTACCCGGAGTGAACTTCCCAGCCGCCGACAAACCAATATTACGAAGCACCTTTAAAGGTAGCAGGCTTGTACTAAAGGTATGGTAGAACACATCCATCACCATCTGCATACGAGCATTGTCTGGCCGACGCTTCTCTTCATAGCTGTTTAATACATTAACAGCACCCAGCTGCCGATTCGTTTTCCATTCCTTAACCAGCACTTCTGCAAGACAGGCTGCATCCTGAAAACCGAGATTCACTCCCTGGCCAGCCAGAGGGTTAATGGTATGTGCGGCATCACCCACTAAAACCACGCCTTCCTTATAGTAGGTTGAAGCGTGACGCCGGGTCAGCGGAAAGCTTCCCTTGGTTTCAAGACCTAATAACTCAGGTAACTCTTCGGGGAAGTGTGAACGAACCTGTGCCAGAAAAGCCTCACTGGAAAGAGATATAAGGCTGCGAATATTTTCAGGGAGGTTGTACCACACCAGTGAGGCATAGGACTTTCCGCCGGAACAAGGAAGAGGGAGCAGAGCTAAAGGGCCTGTAGGCGTAAATGCCTGCCAGGTAATATCAAGCGCTTCCGGGATTTCAACCGTGGCCACCAGGGCTCCCTGCTCATAGTCACTGCTTGACAAACCAATAGACGATGACTGACGCACAAAAGAGTTGGCACCATCAGCACCTATCAGGAGTTTGCCTGTTAGCGTTGAGCCATTATCCAGAGTAAGCTGAGGTTGCCCTCCTATAAAGGAAAGGCTGTTGGGTCTTGCGGGGGAAATTACATCGACTGTATTCAGTGATTCCATAACCTGATGCAAACCCAGCTGGGTAATATTGTTCTCAACAATATGCCCAAGCTGCTGCTCATTAATATCGTTGCAGTCGAATAACGTTTGATTGAAGCGTGAAGAGAGTGGTTTCCCGGTAATGGGGTTTTGGAGTTTCTCCCACACCGCCATTTTGCGGTAGGGGCAGAGACGCATCTCCTTTATATGTGCCCAGGCTCCGAGAGAATCCAGAAACTGTTCACTGGCAGGGCTCAGGGCAGATACACGAATATCAGGAACAGCACCTTTAATAAAAGGTTGAGGTTCGGCCGGATCAACCAGCGCCACCTTCATTCCCGCCTGCCCCAGAGCACACCCCAGAGCAGCTCCAACCATACCGGCACCAGATATAAGAACATCGTACTCGAGCATATGACCATCAACTTCTTTTTTCTGGCTAACACCATGCTCCACTACAGACTCCTTTATATTGCTGCTTCACGAGAATCAATAACAATGTTCGTACAGAATGCCCCAGCAACCCGTGCCAGACAACTACCACTCTCCTGAAAATCAGGCAGCCTTAACAATATCCATCTGCATATTTGGAAAGATATGCTGGAGCGCCTTCACATGGGAGATATGTTGCAACTTCGAAGAGGCTTCAACCAACACCATACGCTTCAACTCCACCTCTTTACCCAGGCTGGCAAAACGCAGTTGGGAAAACGCAGACGTAAATGGTTGCAGGCTTGGATTGTGAGCAGCATTGCAGGCATAGCGCCCAGCAACCTTCACACCATCGGCAGTTTCAATCGCAACACCGGCATAACCACCTGTATAAGGTGCATAGCTATTCTTTGCAGCCTCAAGAGCCAATACGGTTAACTCATCACCAGCGTTACAGCTGAATGTCTGAGCACCAGCGGAAAGAATGCCACCTTTAATACCCAGATCAGCCGGACCAAAAGCATCAGGCAAGTAATGCGAAAGCGGTGCTTTGGTAGTTTCACCAGCTGGAGTCAGCACCTTCACGTTGAGCTTATCTGAGCAATCCAGCTCATGAAGGAACTGCCGGCAGAGGCCGCAAGGTGCGGCATTCACAACAAGAGCAGAAACAGAGGTCTCTCCGTGCAACCAGGCATTATTAAGAGCCGACTGCTCGCCATGTAGAGAGAGTCCTAGAAAAGTATCTTCAAACTCAAGGTTTGCGCCCAAATACAAAGCACCACTTCCACCACGCAGAACAACACCCACATTGAAGTTAGAGACCGGCACCTGCGCACAGGCTGCAGCGACAGGTAAAAGGTGGTCGGGAAGATCGTCAACCGAGATAGAAAGAAGGGACGCCAGTTCATCGGCTTGCTGGTCAGATAAAACGCCAGCCTGAGTGAAGAGCATGGTTTCAAGTAAAGTCCGAGAGGCTGGAGAAAAACCATCCAGAATACTGTGGTCAAAAGAGAACAAAGGCATACAAAAAGCCCACGCAATTTAAGGGAGTTATGAATCACACAAACAGGTAGAAAAATTCAACAAATAGATAAACTACCGTTTAAAAAGTGAACTAAATATAGTATCCAAATCAACAAACGCTTGACGCTTTGCTGGACACCCACGGCCAAGAGTTAGAATAATAGTCTTGTGGGATGTTCTCCCTCTATATAAAGGAAACAGCTTCTTCGTGAATCCGATACTGATTATGGATTCCGGTGTCGGTGGCCTGACAGTGTTTGAAGAGATCAAACAGCTCATGCCCTGGCTACCGGTAGTTTACTGTGCTGATAACGCAGCCTTTCCCTATGGACCACGTCCTCAGAGTGAGGTGGTGGAAAGAGTCAGTCTATGCCTCAAAGCACTTTGTAAAAAATACAACCCCCGCCTGGCAGTGATTGCCTGCAATACAGCCAGTACAGTGGCTTTGGCTCAGGCTCGTAAAGATCTATCCATTCCGGTTGTGGGAGTTGTGCCTGCTATCAAAACCGCAGCATCACTTTCACAAAACCATTGTATCGGTCTGCTGGCTACACCGGGCACTGTGAAGCGCCCTTATACCGATGACCTTGTTGAGAACTTTGCCCAACACTGCACAATGATTCGGGTTGGCTCGACCCGCCTTGTTCATATTGCGGAAGAGAAGCTTCGGGGAATGCCGGTTAAGCTGGATGAACTCACGGAAATTCTATCGCCTTTCTTTAAAAACAATCATGAGGACAACGCTTTTCACAACAGCACCCTTAACAAAAGCACTCTTAAAAAAAACAATCCCGACCATATTGTTCTGGGCTGTACACACTTCCCGCTTCTTAAAGATGAATTAAGCCTTTGTGCTCCAAGTGTGACCTGGGTTGATTCTGGTATCGCTATTGCCCGCAGGGTTAAGGCTCTTTTGAAGGGAGAGCCTGAATACAACCACTATGACAATACACAGCCTCCCACCCATATTGCACTGTTCACGGCAGAAGACAGCATGACTGAACTCTACAAAAACGCACTAAAAGTCCGCAATTTTCAGAAAATTGAGTTTCTTTTGGCTGAAATCCCATAGAGAATGAGCTTAGTGGAACCCTGGTTCCAAGTTTGTCGCTTCCTCTTTTCAAAAACTACAAAAAACATAAAAAATATTAGCACCTTATTTGACAATAAAACCTGCCCAGTTTATAAATTGTCACACCTGATAATTAATAAACTTCTACCATGCCAAGACCCAGCAAAAAAGAAGAGAGAACAGAACAAATCCTTCAGGCTTTCCAACGCTGCGTAGCGCGATATGGCCTTGAAGGCAGTTCTCTTGAACGCGTTGCCGAAGAGTCTGGCCTGCAGAGAAGCCTGGTTCGCCACTTTGTTGGCAACCGCAATGAACTTATAAAACTTCTCGCCCTGCGAGTCATCGAAGAATCAGAAAAACAATGGCAGGAAGTCATTTATTACCTTCCTGAAAAACACACCATGACAACTCTTCTGGACATACTTTTCAGCAATGAAGAGAATACGCCCAACGAGCTGTCGATGGTTGTACTGTCGCTTATCTTTGCTTCATCACAGGATGATTTCCTTAAAACTCTGATGAAAGGCTGGATGACACGTTTTATTAATGACATGAGTGAAATACTGCAATATAGCTTCCCCAAATCAGACTCGAAACAACGCGAAACCGTTGCATTTGGCATAGTTTCTATTTATCTGAATCTGGACTCCCAGGGGCCTATAGACCTTATCGAAAGCTATCGCATGCCGTCCCGTCAGGCTGCCGATATCCTCGTGGCATCGCTCCATAACACAGGGGAAACCTCATGAGCTGGACATTTATTTTTGGTATCGCTCTTTTAGTTTGGGTTTGCTGGGATTTATATGCCGGCAGCGTTTGGTTACACAGGGAGTTTTTTCGCTCTGAAGAGCCTTTTGCCTACTGGAGCTTGATAGCTATTTGGCTGCTCGTTGCTGTTTCATGCTTTTACTGGCAGGTATAACCTGCTCTGCCTCCGGTGAAATATTTAACGTTGTATACCGGGGTCCGATATAACTCTCTTTACGAGGGAACCCGCTATGAAAGTTGCATTAATCAAAGCGTCAGCCAATAACACCCTGTTTAAAGAGTACAAAGGGTTTATGGCAACACCACCACAGAGCATTTACTCTGTGGCTGCTGTCACCCCTGACGATATAGAACTCACTATTATCGACGAAACCTCACAAGGTCCTGTGCACCCAAACCTGGAAGCCGATCTGGTTGCCATTTTCATGTCGACCCCTGACGCTTACCGTGGCTACCAACTGGGCGACATTTTCAAAGGAAAGGGAGTCACTGTCGTATTTGGTGGTCTGCACGCATCATTTCTCCCGGAAGAGTCATTACAGCATGGCGATGCAGTGATTCAAGGTGAAACCGAAAACCTCTGGCCTATTCTGCTTAACGACTTTAAACATGGAAATCTTAGGCAGCGTTACCAGAACACCTGTTACATCCCCATGGAGAGTATGAAATCTTACCCTCATAAAACCATCGACCTGCGACCTTATGAAGAAATGGGTTCCGTCATGGTGTCCCGGGGGTGTAAGTTCAAATGCGATTTCTGTACCGTACACAAGTTCTTCCCAACCTTCCGCAAACGTCCGGTAGGTGAAATTGTTGATGAGATAAAAGCCTCTGGTCTGTCGTACCTGGAACTTCACGCAGACAATCTTATATCTGACAGAGAGTATGCACTGGAACTCTTTCAGGCTCTAAAGCCCTTGAATATAAGGTGGATGGGGGAAGCGACGCTCAATATCGCTCAATATGATGATATTTTAAAAGCGGCAGCTGAAAGTGGCCTTTACTACTTACTGGTTGGTATAGAAACGCCTAACCAGAGCGCTCTGAAAAACAGCGGCAAAGGCTTTATCAAAATCGATAGAGTCAAAGAGAATATAGCCAAACTGCATGATTATCAGGTTGCTGTAGACTCAGCGATGATTTTCGGCTTTGACGAACACACGCCGAATATCTTTGAGGAGACCCTGAATTTTGTGGATGAGGTAGAGCTGGATACAAGTGCTGCCACCATTCTTACCCCATTCCCAGGTACGGACCTCTACTCACGTCTGGACCGCGAAGGCAGGCTGCTCACCAAAGACTGGAGAAAATACGACTGTTCCCATGCCGTTTTCTCTCCTCGCCAGATGACTGCCGAAGAACTGGAAGATGGTGTGGACTGGTATCACCGCAAGATCAACGGCCTTACTCGTTCCACCAAACGAAACATAACCCGAGTAAGGAACCTCGGGTTATCGAACGCGATGTATTTTTAAGAACCCGCTTCAACGAGATACATCAGAACCGAACTACCGGCCCTGAAGCTCCACTTGTGTAGTGCGCGAAAAAGGCGTTAAAGGAGACGTGCCTCATAGTACGCGACCTCGGAGATTTTGTGGTACTCCGTCGCCTGATCTCTAAATGCCTTAAAGGACTTATAGATACGACCCGCCATCGGGTCGCTTTGCGCAACCTCCAGCACCACCTGATCTGCAACCAGACGCAGATTCTTGAGAACGTCGTCCGGAAGCTTCAGAACTTCAACACCGTGGTCGTTTTTCAACTGCTCCAGCGCAGTGTTATTACGAGCAGTGTACTCATCAATCATGGACTGGTGAGCGGCGCGGGTCGCCGTCTTCACAATCGCCTTCAAGTCATCAGGCAGTGCATTCCAGGCATCAAGGTTGATTGTGTATTCCATAGTGGAACCTGGCTCATGCCAACCTGGGTAGTAGTAATACTTTGCCGCTTTATAAAGACCAAAGGCCATATCGTTGTAGGGACCAACCCACTCAGTGGCATCAATGCTGCCGGTTTGCAGCGCCGTAAACAGTTCACCGCCAGGTACGTTTACTGGTGAACCACCAAGACGCTTCAGCACTTCACCGCCCATTCCGGGAATCCGCATCTTCAGACCTTTCAGGTCTTCGAGGGAGTTAATCTTTTTATTAAACCAACCCGCCATCTGTACACCGGTGCTGCCACCTGCAAAAGGCTTCAGGCCAAAGCCTGCGTAGAGTTCATCCCAAAGCTCCTGACCACCACCGTTATGCAGCCAGCTGCTCATCTCCTGAGCGTTCAAACCATAAGGAACAGAAGTGTAAAACTGTGTCGCCGGGTGTTTACCTTTCCAGTAATAAGAGCCACTGTGCCCCATTTCTGCAGTGCCGTTTTGCACACCATCAAATACTTCCAGTGCAGGAACCAGTTCACCAGCACCATAAACCTTGATTTGCAGGCGGCCGCCACTCATAGCATTCACCATTTCGGCAAACCGCTCAGGGCCAGTACCAAGACCGGGGAAATTCTTGGGCCAGGAGGTAATCAACTTCCAGGTGACTGGCTTCTGTTCTGCAACAGGTTTACTCCCAGATGGAGCGACCTCCGGAGTACAGACGACTTCTTCTTTGGAACCACTGCAGCCTGCAAGGGCAGCACCTGCCGCACCGACACCCAGCGCTGTAATTACATGACGACGTTTCATTATTCTGCTCAGTCCTTCTTGTTATTTATTATTTTCTAAAGGCATAGATATAGTATCCCCTCCAAAAGGCAAAAAAAATACCAGAGCAATGCCAGACACTGCCTCGGTATTTTTATTCTGCATACGTGGTTAGAGCGACATCAGGCGTTTTTCACCCTCCTTGTGGCCAGGGTAAGGGTAAATTTTCTTATGGGCCGAACGTCACATCACCAGAGGCAAAATTCCTCGGACGTGCCCTCTTCGACCTCAACCAGATTCTTTTTTGCCTTTGGTGTATCCTTTAATTCTTGCCAGCGCTCATCCAGCTTTTTCTGGTCCCTGGCGATAGAGCGTTTGTATGTGTCACCGAACTTCTCAATAATATCTTCATCCTCGGGGTGGATATTGAGTTCCCGATCACATGCAACGCTATAACCTTGATCAATAAGGATTTTGGTCTGGTCAAGAACATCCTTATCCCTCCCAAGAACCACAACGTCATCAAACCCTTGTTTCTTAAGGCGCCGGTCAAGGGTTCCATCGTAATGAATTGATTTTTTGAATTCCTCATAATACTCGAAGTCGATAACCACGATGTCCTGACTCGGATCCTGACCACCCCCTTCTGCATAGACCGTTTCACTATATCTCAACAGGCTACGTTTTTTGAGGTTTTGATATATTCGTTCCAACAGTTTACCACGCACGTTTGGATCCAGTGAGGGATCCTGGGTGAGGTGTACAAAGGAGACTCTGGGATCACTTTCAAACTTATTAAATATTTTTAAGTAGTTCTCGTACAGTCCATTCAATACGCCTTCTTTGGTTAGGTAGTTTGGATCCTGCCCTATTTCTGAGAGCAGGACTGCGACTTTCTTTCCTTCGGAAAGTCTGTATTCAATTTCCTTGATTGTATGTTCCAGGTTGGCATACAGGTGGGTTGCAATAAATATCGTTACCAGCCCAATGACTTTTTTCAGCGCAGCAGCTTTCATGATCAACCTCCTTCACGTCAGCCTGGAAATCCACCCCTAAAAAAAGGAAGGTCTATCCATCTTTCAGCGTGGGGCTAAAGCAGTCATTCATTATGTTGCCAGGGTGTCTTTCCACTGTAACTTCAATGGCGCCGCTACCAGCTTCGCTCTCGATACTGGATAGCAGTTCACCCCAGGCTTCGATATTTTCTTCATAATCGCGGATATCGGGACTATCAGTCAGGTTGTGCAGTCGGTAATCGGAAACGATGCTCAGCTTTGACCGACCCGCAGGCCTGGGCAAACGGATCATGGTTTTAGCCATTTCCAAAATATTCTCCGGGGAAGTGGTGCCGGTGGGCACAATCACATCCAGCCCATCTGCAGTCTGCTGCAGGAAAGATGTGAAATTGTCTTTCAGCCAGGTTTCATATTCCTCCTGAGTGCGAACGACTCCCCAGGTGTTATCAATCACTTCGGGAAGGCTGGAATGCTCATACTCATAAACATGCCCCTCATAAGCATGCTCCAGAACTCCCAGGCGGTATTCGCTCTCCAGCAGCTCTGTAACCCTGTTGACGTACATGGATTGCAGGCTGGAATCAGTCATCTCTAAATTCATTACATAGACACCTTCTCGCCCACCATAATTGGTGATCAATGTAGCCTGATTAGCCAGGTAGAATCGTGTATAGGGATCGAATACTCCGGACCCACTAGGAACGTTCAGCACCAGAATGCCAACCTTCAACCCCTGCCCCAGAAGCCCGTCCAGAATGACAAAAAAATCATCCAGACCCATAATGTTTTCCGGGAGAGTCATTCTTGCAGCCAGGAGTGGAAGAGGACACAGCAACATAAGCACTATCAGAGTAATACTTACGCCGATAGCAGGTTGTTTTGAAAGGCGCGGCAGCATGGAAGTCACCGGTGCAGGAGTTCGTTTCCATTCTAGACGCCATCAGCCAGGCATGATCAAAACTCTTAGTCTGCGTTGACTACGAAATATACGCACCTTGGCTCATAAACCCCATACGTTAGAAGAGCCTGAAAGCGTAGTGGTTCTTCCGCAATGAACAAGCCTGACGTCACGCCGCTATACGACGACGGATAAGGGACAGCCAGTCAATAATAACTACCTGCAGACCGACAAAGAGATAGAAAAACAGAAGTTGTTTTCGGCAGAGTTAAATCACTGAGCGTTCAGGCCTATCAAAAAAAGCCTACGCATTGCGTAGGCTTTTTGGGCACTTCAGATGAAGGTTTGGGCAGGGTTAACCAGGCTGTGCCTGCTCATTTCCCACTGCAACTTCTGTATCTATCTGGCCTTCCGTCTTGGCAACAATAGTGCTTACCGTTGTATCGCCAACTACGTTAGTCACAGTGCAGGCTGCATCAAGAATACGGTCAGTAGCAATGATGATACCCAGTGCTTCAATAGGCAAACCCAGAGTGTGCAGAAGTACACCTGTCGTCACTACAGCACCACCAGGAATACCACCGGTTGCGATAGCCAGCAGGAACGCTGTAAAGCCTAGAGTGAACAGAGCAGTTGCATTCAGATCCACACCGTAAGCGTTAGCAACAAAGATTGTCGCTACAACCATGTAGATAGCTGCACCAGACATGTTCATGGTTGCACCAAGAGGAACCGAGAAACCTGCAACCTTCTCAGATACACCCAGCTTTTCAGTCAGAGTACGGAAAGTCACTGGAATGGTTGCGTTAGAGCTGGCCGTAGACAGAGAGAACAACATCTGTTCACGGGTTTTACGAATAAACTGCAGCGGGCTAATACCTGTGGTAATACCAATAACCAGCGGGTAGAACACGAAGAGCCAGATAGCCATAACCGCCAGAGCAGTACCTACATAAGCCAGTACACTCATAATGCTGTTGGCATCCAGAGTCGCACCCAGCTTGGCAGTCAGGAAGAATACACCCCAGGGAGCAAGGCTCATTACCATGGTGATCAGCTTCATCATGACACTGTTCGCCAGCGCAAAGGCATTGCTGACACTGTGAGTTTCATGGTTTTCCAGCTTCTTAACGGCAACACCAGTAATGATTGCCATGAAGAGAATCTGCAGGATGTTACCTTCCGCAAAAGCCTGGAACGGGTTTGTTGGAACAATACCGATAACCATGTCCAGCAGGCTTGGCAGGTTAGTACGGCTCAGGGTCAGAGATTCGTCTGCCAGACCAAGGTTAGCGCCAACACCAGGCTGAACAATCATGGCCAGTGCTATTGCGGCAGTAATAGCAATCACAGTGTTCATTAAATAGAGACTGAATGTCTTCACTCCCAACCGTCCAAATTGACCAATATCTTCCAAACTGCAAACAGCGTTAACAATTGAGATGAAGATCAGTGGAACAACCAAAAGTTTGATCATGCCAACGAAAATGTTTCCGCCTGCATGAAAGAGACCATGAACAAGGTAAGACTGGAAAAATCCATCAGGGCTGGCAAAAAGTTGAATAGCGGACCCCAGCAAAAGGCCAACCACAAGCGCAACCATTATGCGCGAGGCAAGGTTGTTATTCATAATTATGGACTCCAAGCCTGCTTTGGGCTTTAGTTATCTATTTATTGGTGGGGGGGGGAATTTAATCTAAGAATTTTTCGGAAACAACCCTCCCCCCTCGTACCTCCAGTGAAGGATTTTATTGTTTAAACATCATACAGAAGTAAAAAATGCTGCAAAAAGTATCAGTCGTCAGTGCAAGTTTATATTTATCTATTCTTTTTTTAGAAGAAATACGTAGGTGAAAATAACTATACGAGCGGTCAATATTTACATTCCTTTAAAAAACGAACAAATTTTCATCAGGAAAATAAACTTTCAATATCGATCAACTTCCTCTTACCCCGCCCATTATCGTCCGGTAATATCAGCCAAAAGCACCCTTTGAGGCAGGAATGATTGCCGTTAATAAAACCGACTCCACCAACCTGCGCAACCTGAACATTATTCGTCTCATTGTTCTCACACTGGAACTTGTGGGGCTACTTTGCACCCATTTCTATTTCGGCATCGAAATAGACTGGCAGCCTGTATCATTGATATTCGGTCTTTCATTAGGTCTGGTGGTTTATACCCACTGGCGAAACACGCAGGTTCAAAAGAGTATTTCCTCCACAGAACTATTCTTCCACCTTGTGGCTGATACCGCCCTGCAAACCTCATTGCTTTATTACTGCGGTGGATACACTAACCCGCTTATTTCTGTATATCTTGTGCCGGTTTCCATCAGCGCACTTCTGCTCGCACCCAAACAACGGTGGACAATTACCGCCCTCTGTATTCTTTGCTACACCCTGCTGCAAAGCTGGTATCAACCTCTTATGCCAATGGGCCACGGTATGCATTCTGACCATGGTATGTCTGCCATGGTGCTGTTCCACCTTACAGGTATGTGGATCACCTTTACCGTCAGTGCCTGCCTGGTTACCGGGATTGTTGCCCCCATGGCCGACAGCCTGCGGACACATCGCGCAAAGGTCGCAGAGAACAGGGAACAACAACTGCGCAGCGAACGTATTCTTTCTGTGGCCATAACTGCTGCCGGTGCTGCCCATGAACTGGGCACACCGCTTTCAACCATGAGCGTTCTGCTGAAGGATATGTCAGAAGAGCATAAAGACTCCGCACCGCTCTCAGACGACATTGCACTGTTACGCTCCCAAATAGCGCTTTGTAAGAAGCGCCTCACCTCCATCGTCAATAACAGCCAGACCCAGCAGGCAGCGCGTCAGTCAGCCAAAGCATTTGTGCTACGGGTATTAGATGAATGGCAACTGCTACGCCCCAGCGTAAAAGTAGAACCCCTGTATGCAGATAACTTCTCTGGAGTGATTCAAGCAGATCAGGCTCTTGAGATGGCGTTGATTAATTTGCTGAACAATGCCGCCGATGCCAGCCCCAACTTTGTTGAGGTTTCACTCAGGCAGACGTCCGACTCTGTAATTCTGCAGATTCGGGATAAAGGCGAAAGTCTGGCTGAGAGTGTTTCACAAAGCCCGGGGTTTATAACATCATCCAGCAAAAGGGACGGTTTAGGGCTGGGCCTGCAACTCAGTGCGGCAACAATAGAAAGCCAGGGCGGGATTGTTCGCCTCTATAAAGCCGAACCTGTCGGAACGATTACAGAAATACAGCTGCAGAATTACAGTCGATCGCACTTATTGTATTAATCCAGCACAACAGCCAGGGATAAGCAGTTATGGAATTTTCCGACAGCAGTAATCAACAGAAAATCCTGCTGGTTGATGATGACGAAACCTTTTGCCAGGTACTGGCCAGAGCTATGCGACGCCGACACTACGATGTGAGAGTGGCGCACTCTGTAGAACAGGCGCAACAGGTACTGACAGAGTTTCAGCCTGATCTGGCGGTTGTGGATTTAAAGATGGAAGGCGACAGCGGCCTTGTGTTAATTCCGCAACTGCTCAACTGCAAAGCGGATATGCGAGTATTAATACTGACAGGTTATGCAAGCATTGCGACAGCAGTTGATGCCATCAAGCTTGGAGCCAGTAACTACCTGTGCAAACCTGCGGATGCAGACCAGATTCTGGCAGCTCTGCACGAACAACCAGCCGAGCCTGAATCCATACCCGTTTCTCAAAAGCCCTTATCCGTAGACCGCCTTGAATATGAACATATCCAGCGGGTGCTGCAGGAAAATGGAGGGAACATCAGTGAAACAGCCCGCCAACTGGGAATGCATCGGCGGACCTTACAGCGAAAGCTGAGCAAGAACCCAGTCAAAGCCTGAATTCTGCATCTTATATAAAACCGGCAAGGTTTAGGCCACCTGTTCAGTACCAGCTTTACGGGCACTCCACAGTCGCTCAAGACCAAAGAATACCAACATAGCGACACCGGCCACCGGGAACAGAACACCGGAAATCACCATCAACACAACAAGCCCTTTTTCCTTGCCGGTCAACTTATCCAATACCTGCTGGGCAGGTGCATTCAAGGTTTTAGCTGCTGGGCTGCGGCGTTTCCACCACAACAGAACACCCGTTACACACATCAGAATCACACCAGTACAGGCCAGTGCTGCAAGGAGCACATTCCACCAGCCTGCTGACCCCATATGTAAGGCGATTCCGGCCGCCATAGCTTTTGCTGCCACGCTGTAATCATCCCAGCCAATATCGGCCAGTACTTCACCGCTGTACTGATCAAGGTGCACTGTGCGATCACCAAACGGATTGGTGGCATCACGACTCATCGTGACCGACAGAATGCTGTACACACCACTATCACTATCCGGCAGACCTATACGGAAAGAGTTACTGAATGCACCCTGGTAACGGGTATAGAAACCCAGTTGTTTAGTCTTGGCGACGACTTCATCCATCGTCAGAGCAGTAGCAGACAGTGCAACGTTAGACGCTGGTTTTTCAGGAAGAGACTCTCTCGATTCCTTGTGATGAGCAGGATGGTGAGAAACAGGTAAAGGTGTTTTCTCAAGATTCCAGGGTACTTCTTTAAGGCCATCAGTATTCAAATCTGCGTGAGTCCTGATGTCAGACTCCCAGGCAGACGCTCTCTTCCCGGCCGGAAAAGTACTCCATGGCTGAACAATCTTTGAACCCCAGATGCCTGTCCAGGCCATGCCTGTGAGAAAGAAGAACAACAGAAACAAGCTGAGATAAAAGCCCAGTGAACTGTGCACGTCTTTCATACCGGAACGTTTGCCACCACTCCAGAAAGACAGCTTCAAGAAACTGGGTACAACCATCGCGCTGAAACCACCCTTACCCTTGGGCCAGTGCATATAAATGCCAGTAATCAGCAAGAGAAAGCCAAGACCTGCGGCGAGTTCGATAAGAGCGTCACCGGTTTCACCCAGCAAAAAAGTCCCGTGAATGTCATCACTGATAGTGTAAATCCTGTCGGCATTGGCAAAGCTTCCAAGAACCTCTGACGTGTAAGGGTTTACGAATACAAGATCAGTGCCCGCATCACCATTCACTTTAAAGAGGCTGGAGTGAGTCTCTGTCAGTGGAGGAATATATTGAGCAACCTGAGAGTCAGGGTAAATGCTCTGCACGGCTTGCAGTTGCTGTTCCAGAGACACAGGAACTTTCCCGGTGCTCACCTCAACCGTGGTCAGCTCATCACCATACTGCCAGGCATCGATCCATGGGTAGGCCAGCATGACCATGCCGGTGATCGACAGCATCAGAAAGAAAGGGACCACATAGAGGCCAGCAAAGAAGTGCCAGCGCCACATCGAAAGATAGAATTTTTTATTCATTACTTTTTATTTTGTTTGTTCCTGCACCTGAGTCGCGATAGTAACGGTACAGAAGCAAAACAAGGATGTGACAAATGGTCGCAAGGTTTTTTGCAGCTGATCGAAAAACATCCTGCTGCAGACACTATTGCTAGGTATTAACCCTAAAAACCTTCGGCCTTCCAGAATGTTTCCTGTCTGCTCACCTGCGTACTGTTAGACCAGTACAAACTGGAAGCCTGCGCAGACATGTCAAAAGAGTTATGGCCTGACGTTCTTAACCTGATTCACAGCCAGTCCGATGCTGAGGCCATGAATCATGTACTAGAGGTTTTGCTCACTCCTGAAGAGCAAAGCTCCATTGCTTCACGTCTGGCCATCATGCGCGCCTTGATGAAAGGAGACAGCTCCCAGCGTGCAATCGCGGCGGATTTAGACGTCAGTATTGCCAAGATCACCCGATGTTCCACCACCCTGAAAAGATTAAGCCCAGCAGATAAACAATTAATAGACAGAGATTATGACTGAAGCCGTATTAGACACATCAGCACATACAGGTCAGCAAGAGCAGAGCGGAAGCGCTTTTGGTGGCACAATGATTGTCGCAGGAACCGCTATTGGTGCAGGAATGTTTTCTATTCCCATTGCAACCAGCGGCATGTGGTATGGCTACTCAGTTCTTATGATGCTATTCGCCTGGTACTGCATGTACAGTGCCGGTCTGTTTCTGCTGGAAGCCAACCTGCGCTTCCCCAAAGGTGCCAGCTTCGACACCATTGCCCAAAGTACTCTGGGCAACGGTGGACGCATATTTAACAGTGCCTGCATCGCCTTCCTGCTTTACATCATTCTGTACGCTTACATCTCTGGCGGAAGCTCTGTCATTCTCAGCACCATGCAGTCTTTCACCAGCATCTCGATAAGTCAGGGCACAGCCAGCCTGCTGTTCTCCGTTGTACTGTCTTCTATTGTTCTCGTGGGTACCAAGGCGGTCGACCGTTTCACCACGGCATTGCTTGGCGGCATGGTCGTCAGCTTCGCTATGTCAGCCCAGGGTCTTGTGGGGAATGCCAGAGTTGATTACCTGTTCCCCAACCTGGAAACCTCTGAGTCTCTGCGTTACTCCTTAACAGCATTGAGTGTGATTGCATTGAGCTTCGCTATGCAGAATACGGTTCCCAGCCTTACCAAGTACTACAACAAAGACCATCGCAAGGTTAAGAAAGCACTGTTGTCCGGCTCTCTTATCACTATGGCGATTTACGCGGTATGGCAAACAGCTATGTTTGGTAACCTCAGCCGTGACCAGTTCCCGGCTATTGTGGCGGCTGGCGGTAATATCGGCACCCTGCTGGAAGCCCTCTCTCACTCCAGCGTAAGCGACAATATTGCAAACCTTGTAACCCTGTTTTCCAATATGGCGATTGCGAGTTCCTTCCTGGGCGTAGCTCTGAGCCTGTTTGAATTTATCGCCGACCTGTTTGGTTTTGGGGATGATACGACTGGCCGCATCAAGACAGCCGCCATCACTTTTATACCACCAACCGTATTGGGCATTGTGGCGCCAGACGGCTTCATTAAAGCGATTGGCTATGCAGGCCTGATTATTACCATCACCTTTATTATTGTTCCAGTGCTTATGGCGATGAAGGGCCGCTCTAACGATGAGAATGCTGATGTGTACCGTGTACCGGGTGGTAACCTGCGACTGGGACTGGTGCTGACCTTCGGTATCGTATCTATGATTCTTGCGACTCTTGATATCTTTGGAGTGTTGCCTGCCTTTGGTCACTAACAGCACTATAGATACCTGATTATGGATGCCGAAAAGGCATCCGTGGAGGAGATTGCCCCCCCAAGCTCCTCCGCTTTTATTCGCATCTATTCTTCCTGCCCACTTCTTCAGATTCCTACGACCACAGGCAAAATCTGAAAGATGGCAACGTCATATCCAAAGAAAAGTGTCTGAAATTTGCTCAGTAACCTGTGTATAAATGTCAGTATCACTAACTATCTGTTCTTGAGTTGCAACTTCGAATCACTTGTCGCTGTCTTATTTACATGTATTTATAGGAGCCAGGTGGCGGGAGTGTTACATATGGAGTATATGAGATCAGAAAGCTGTGCACAGCCTCGCATGGTACGCTCAAGAAGCCTTGGGGATCTCTCCCATCATCATCATACTGCTACTGGTGTTCAGCAGTTCAATCCATCTGACAGAAGAATCCCAAAACCTGAATCCAGTTCAACGGAGAATACTTCTACAATCTCACAAAGCTGGAGCCTCAAATATTCGATACCCGACTTCACCCCGCAACCTGAAAACAGAATGATGGAACAGGCTCGCCAACAATGGTTGGGGGTGATTCTGTCAGAAGAGAACAGGGAAAAACTCTCATCCTCAGTGCCAGAAACTGGCCCCACTTTCTCCCAGATCGCCTGGGAAATCCTTTATCCTTCCCTATTTGCGGATTTCCTGGGATTGACTTATTCCGCTTATCAGTCTCTTTGTGATGAAAATTCAAGTATTTATGTCTTGAAGAATCAGATAATACGAGCCTGGAGAGGCGGCCAAGAGCATAGCTATCGATCACTCATGATTGGATTACTCCGCTGCGGAGAGGCCAATGCCCTTCGCAAAACTGCGGATTTATTGGGATTGAACATGCATGTTGCTCCATGCACCTGTACGTCCGTGTATTCCCGCACTCTGAACTGTACGGAAGTCAGTCAGCCTGTGAATTTATATTCCATGCCCTTTGCTGATAGCCCGGAGGGGGTTAAAGATGCTTCACTGGCCACCCCCGATGTACACCCGGCATCTCCCCAACACCTGCCCGGTGAAGGGAAAACAACAGAGCCACGAACTCTTGAAAAAACAGCAGCTCTTGACGATACATCTGTTCCTGAAGATACATCATGGCAGATAAATCCAGTCCTCCAATACACACTCAGGGAGGAGCACCTGGTGGAACTTGTCGAGTATTTTGAACTTTTCGAGGATTTTGAGCCTTCAGAGTGTCTACACAATGTCCTGTATAAAATACTTGGGGTGAAGTCGTGGACACTCCCTTTGATCCATCACAGTGCCCCTGAACAAAAATTAGCCGAGAGAGTGTTGAGGGAGTGGGTTAGGCAAGAAGGCAGCTATGCCCAGTTACTTGCCAGATTTACTTCGGCTAAACAAAATGACCTTGTCAAAAAAATCAAACTCTGGATACAGCAAGAGCAAATTACTGATGATGATGATATTGATTGAAGGGTGAAGTAAATGTTGAAAGATAAAAAATAAATGAGCACAACAAATAACAATATATTGCCTGAGCCAGGAGCAGAAATACTCCCAGCCCAAACATGCTAACCACTGTCTTAACTAGCGACTAAAGCCGTCAGAAGTTAGTTTCCAACCTGGCGTAAGCCACCATCAACCACTTGCTGCCTTCGGAATCGAAGTTCACCTGCACACGAGCCTGTGCCCCCTGACCCTCGAAGTTCAGCACCACACCTTCACCAAACATTGCATGGTGAACCCGCTGGCCTAAACGCAAGTTAGTACCGGGAACATCAGCACTGGGAATAGCGCGAGATGTTGCAGTGACCGGACGGCTGATGCTGGCGTTCAGACGCACTTCGTCCATCAGCTCACGAGGGATTTCCCGCAGGAAGCGTGATGGACGATTCATGGTGTCCTGACCGTGCAGCCGGCGATTCTCTGCGTAGGTCATATAGAGCTGTTCTTTGGCACGGGTGATGCCCACATAACAAAGACGACGTTCCTCTTCCAAACCGTCCGGGTCTTCCATAGACATCTTGTGAGGGAACAGACCTTCTTCCATGCCCGCCATGAATACCAGTGGGAACTCCAGACCTTTTGCAGAGTGCAACGTCATCATCTGAACACTGTCGGTAAACTGGTCGGCCTGGGTATCGCCGGCCTCCAGTGCAGCGTGAGCCAGAAATGCATCCAGTGGTGAAAGCGCATCACGCTCTTCATCATCAAACACCTCTTCCGGATCAAACTCTCTGCACGCAGACACCAGTTCCTCAAGGTTTTCAATACGGGCCCGGCCCTTCTCGCCTTTCTCTTTCTGGTACATCTCGATCAGGCCACTCATCTGAATGGTGTGATCGGCAAACTCATGCAATGGCAGAGAATCACCAGAGGAAGACAACCCTTCAATCATCTCAATAAAACTGGCAACAGCATTGCTGGCACGAGCCGTCATCAGTTTTTGTTCCACCATCTGCCGTGCAGCACGCCACATGGAGACATTGCCGCCACGAGCCACATCACGAATAGCCTGTACAGTTTTATCGCCAATGCCCCGGGGCGGAACATTAATAACACGCTCCAGAGAAGTGTCATCGGCACTGTTACTGGATAGACGCAGGTAAGCCATGGCATTTTTAATTTCTGCCCGCTCGAAGAAGCGCTGACCACCATAGATACGGTAAGGAATACCGGTGCGCAGCATAGCTTCTTCCAACACCCGGGACTGGGCGTTGGAACGGTAGAGAATGGCCATATCACTGCGCGCCATACCTTTACTGATGCTGTCCTGAATGCGGTCACTGATAAAGCGGGCTTCATCCACTTCGTTAAAGCCGGAGTAAACATGAATAGGCTCGCCATCTACCCCTTCTGTCCACAAGTCTTTGCCAAGACGGTCAGGGTTATTGGCAATCAGAGTATTTGCAGCTTTCAGGATGGTGCCGGTAGAACGGTAATTCTGTTCCAGCTTAATGGTTTTGGCATTACTGAAATCGCGGGTGAAGTTATGAATGTTTTCAATCTTCGCACCACGCCAGCCGTAGATGGACTGATCGTCATCACCTACAACCATCATATTGTCGCTGTCGCCTACGAGATTGCGCAGCCAGGCGTACTGAACAGAGTTAGTATCCTGAAACTCGTCTACCAGCACATAACGGAAACGGTCACGATAGTGGTCACGCAGCTGAGTGTTGGAGAGCCAGAGTTCATTGGAACGCATCAGCAGTTCCGCAAAATCCACAACTCCGAGTTGCTTGCACTGTTCTTCATAGGCGGTGTACACCGCGTGCAGGGTTTTCTCGTAGAGGTCATGGCCGGGGTCATAGTGATGAGGGCGCAGACCTTCATCTTTTTTACCGTTAATAAACCACTGAGCCTGACGGGGCGGCCACCTGCTGTCGTCCAGCCCCTGGGCTTTCATAATTCGCTTAACAATTCTGAGCTGATCATCACTGTCGAGAATCTGGAAGTTCTCCGGCAGACCGGCTTCCTTCCAGTGGGCACGTAACAGACGATGAGCCAGACCGTGGAAGGTTCCGACCCACATGCCGCGCACTGGCATGTCGAGCATCTCTTCAATTCGACCTCGCATCTCAGCGGCCGCTTTGTTGGTAAAGGTCACCGCCATAATGGACCAGGGAGAAAGTCCCTGTGTTTGCACCAGAAAGGCAATCCGGTGTACCAGAACCCGTGTTTTACCACTGCCGGCACCGGCCAGAACCAGTCCTGAAGTCAGAGGCAGTGTCACCGCCTCACGCTGGGCATCATTTAGAGAGTCGAGTATTGCGGTGACGTCCATAAATATTAGTTGTCTACTCAGAAGAAATTTTAAAGAACACAAGTGTAACGAAAACCGATGCTTCTGTTTATCCGGTGATGCAATCGATCTAATCCGCAGATGTCACAGACTCAGTTCTCAGGTGCAAATGATTCTTACCTGAGAGCTTGCTATCCAATGTCTCTTTGGGCTTAATAGATATGTGAACGGATACACAAAAATAAAAAATAAGGGATGGATTCCTGTTATTAGCCAAAGAGCAAGTGTCCGGGCTATATGAATCAAACAGCACAACAACTTTTTAAACAGACAGAAAAAAATCCTCAGGTTGAGGATCATAACTGGCTGCATACCCAACTGCGTTCAGAACAACTCAAACTTCTGCACCACTCTTCGTTGCGCCTGTTTGTTATTCTCGCACTTTGCTATACCACCTCCATTATTTTTCTCTGGCAGCCAGAATATCTGTCTGCGGCCACTGTATTTTTCGTAAGCCTGATCCTCTTTGCTGTTCTGCGGCTCCAAACCCACCGCGCCTTTGAACAAAGTGAAATCGCTCACCCCAGACGCCAGCAGCTCTGGTTTCTCTTCTTTAATCTGGCCAACCTTTGCGGCAGCTTTCTACTCTCTGTTGGCTCCATTATGGTCATGCCCTTTGCTCCGGCTGCGGATATGGTGGTCCTCTTTACTGTCACCACTGCCGCTATTTTTGCCTGCGCTGTGCTCTATTCAATTTATATCCCCGCCTTTCTGTGTTTTGCACTGCCCCTGACTTTGGGACTCTCCTGGTGGTACTGGTCTTCTAATATAGGAGATCAACGACTGTGGGCACTTGCCGGGCCTACACTGTTTGGGCTTATGATTTACCCCGTTCTTTATATGAACAAAGTGTCGTCCAGCGCCCTGACCCGGCAACTGCAAAATCAGGCTTTGAGTAAACGCCTCGCCGAAGAAAATAATAAAACTGAAAAGGCACACAAAGAGCTGGAACACGCCCATAACAGTCTTGAGAGAACAGTATCCACCCGCACACGGGAGCTCACTCTCAGTAACTCCCGCCTCAGTGAAGAGATAAGCCAGCGAGAAGAAGCCAGCCAGGCTCTACAGGATAGTGAACGGCGTCTTAGCCAGGCTCTGGATGCCAGCCGTCTGGGATTCTGGGACTGGGACATGGAAGGTGATGTTATTTTTCACAGCCGTTTTCGGGAACTGTTCGGCTATGACTTATCCCAACTGGACGGCTACAAAGGCCACCTGGAACATATGATCCACCCTCAGGATATGGCGGATGTCAGACAAGCTCTGATCAATCATATACAGGGTCAGACTGATCAGTATGTGGCCAAGTACCGTATCCGTCATACCGATGGGCACTGGGTATGGGTTGAAGATCGCGGGCAAGCCATGGAGTGGAATCACAACAATCGTGTCTCACGCATGCTGGGCACACGACGGGATATCAGCTTCGAACGCCAGTATGAACAGGAAGCCAGTCTGGCTATGACGGTTTTTGAAAGCACCAGTGACGCAATCTTCGTTCTGGATACCAGCTTTAAATTTATGACTGTTAACCGGGCATTCAGGGAAATGACCGGCTACAACGATGAAGATATTTTTGATAAGAAAGCCGACGAACTAAACGTCAAAGGCAACATAGATCACTACAGTAGTATGTACCGGGAGGTCGCCTCTGAAGGCTATGTTCAGGGCGAAGTTGTTGAACAGCGGAAAAACGGTGAACCCTTTCCTGTCTGGATGCAGATGACGGCCGTAAAAGATAACAAAGGGCAGATTATTCACTATGTCGGCCTGTTCCGTGACCTGACCCATCACAAGGAGACAGAAGAACGCCTCCGTTACCTGGCTAATTTTGACCCACTCACAGGTCTCGCCAACCGGGCACAATTCCAGACCCGTTTCCATGACGCTCTGTCTAAAGCGGAGCAGCATAATCAAGAACTGGCTCTGCTGACGATTGATCTGGATCGCTTTAAGTCCATCAATGATTCCCTCGGTCATGAAACCGGTGATGAACTCCTGCAACAGGTCTCTCGCCGACTGCTGCGCCATACTGCCCGCGCCTGTACTACGGCTCGTCTGGCCAGTGATGAATTCGCCATTGTGATAGACACATGGACCGATAAAGAGACTCTGGAAGAGCTGGCCAAAGAAATTATCTCTACCCTCTGCAAGTCTTACATTATTGGCGAACACACCCTGTTGATAGGAGCCAGTATTGGCATCAGCCGTTTCCCTGAAAATGGTCGTGAGATTCAGACGCTGGCCTCTCAGGCAGATATCGCCATGAACCAGTCCAAATATCTTGGCGGTAATACCGTGAGCTTCTTTGATGAACAGATGCGTACTACTCCACGTGAAACTCTGTCGATCGAAAATGACCTGCGCCGGGCTATTCAAGGGGATGAACTGGAAGTTTATTACCAGCCCAAGATGAACCTGCCATCGGGATCCATTACTACTGCCGAAGCCCTGATCCGCTGGAATGACCCTGAGAAAGGGCTGATCATGCCGGGCTCCTTTATTGCAGTGGCTGAAGAAACCGGTCTCATTCACGATATTGGCCGTTTTGTAATGAAACAGTCCTGCCTGCAGGCCAAAGTGTGGATGAAAACCGGCTGGAATATTCGTGTCTCGGTCAATATCTCCGCTCACCAGTTGCGTAAGGGGAATCTGGCAGAAGAGGTGGAGTCAATTCTTGAACAGACAGGCTTGCCTGCCCGACTGCTTGAGCTTGAGATCACAGAAAGTCAGTTGATGAATCACATGGAAGAATCCATTGAAATACTGACTAGAATACGTGACCTCGGTGTCAGTCTCAGCATTGATGATTTTGGAACCGGTTATTCATCTCTGAGTTACTTGAAACGACTACCTGTAGACAGCATCAAGATTGATCGCTCATTTATTTCTCATCTTGGAGATAATGACAACGATGCCGCAATCACCCGCGCTATTATTGTCATGGCTCACAGCCTTGACCTGCGAGTGATTGCTGAAGGTGTAGAGGAACGTGATCACATCAACTTCCTGAAGAACCACAAATGCGATGAGGTTCAGGGGTACTTCATCAGTCGCCCTCTTCCAATTTCCGATTTTAATAACTTCCTCGCAATCCGCATACCTAAGGAAGAAGAGTTATTATCAGTCTGCTGATCGCTTTATAACAGTGGATGATCTTCAGGGAGTTTGGACACCAGCCAGACCACCAGCCGACGCTTCATGCCAGGCCCATCTTCTTTATCTTCCGGAAGGGGCTGTATGACATTATCCTTCACCAGCAGACGATAAATACTTTCGACCTTATCTTTGGGAGAAATCCCCTGACCAAACCCTTTATAGCCCCGGTTTTCTGCGTAGCGTGACCCCACCTGAATGGCCAGTTTTACCAACTGCGCTTCATTTTTATACTTCTTCATAAAAACACTGATTCCTGTTCTGTGATAGGCATTAAAGACTTGTATAAGTCGGTATTTTTAGAGAACACCAACAACAAAACCAGCTTTAAATCCGAAACACCATATAGTGGTAAGCCGCAATTTGTTGTATAACACATACATTAAAATAAAAACTTCACATTTGTGAAACAGGGTATGCCAATAAATAATCTGCTTCGGCAGATAGAAAGAAAGCGCGACCTGCTAAGAAAATCTGAACAGAAAGTCGCCGATTACATTCAAAAGCACCCTGCTGATATTGTGCGTACCAGTATTGCAGAACTGGCAGCGCAATGTGATGTCAGTGAACCAACGGTTGTGCGTTTTTGTCGTGCCCTGAACTGTAAAGGCTTCCAGGACTTTAAACTTCAGCTGGCCGAAACCCTCGCTGCCCGCAATGATTTCTCACGCTTTATTATCAGCGACAATGACGACACCAGCACCATCACCCGCAAGGTGTTTGATGCCACTGTGTTTAGCCTGCTGGATGTGCGAAACAATATCTGCACTGACACTCTTGATGCCACCATCAAGATTTTCAGTGAGGCACGCCGTATAGAATTTTACGGTTTTGGGGCTTCGGGTAATGTTGCCAACGATGCCCAGCACAAGTTTTTTCGCCTTCAGGTGAATGCCTCCGCTTATTCCGACCCCCATATGCAATCCATTTCTGCTGCCACCCTTGGGCCGGAAGATGCGGTGCTCGCTATTTCCCAGACCGGACGCACCAGAGAGTTGCTTCACATGGTCAACCTTGCCCGAAAACAGGGCGCCCGTGTTGTCTCCCTCTGCCCAGGCGATTCTCCACTGGCCCAGCATGCTGAACTGACCATTGCTGTGGATGTGCCTGAAGACACTGATATCTATACCCCATTAACCTCGCGCATCGTGCAACTCACGGTGATCGATATACTTGCCATGGGTGTTGCTAACACCCGCGGCCCGGAACTTGCTGTACAACTCGAAAATGTGAAACAAAACCTGCGTACTCTGAGAGTTAGCTAAATCAGAGCCAGGGAAAGTTGAGGGGCATAGAGCCGGTTATGGCGCTAGAACCTCTGGTAGTAGATGTAGGAAAGGAAGCCGGTTGTTCCAGGTCGTTAACCGACCAGGACATTGGCCTAAATAACAAAAAAGGAAGGGATCAACTATGAGCGTTATAGCAGCAGAACAGACAAAGGAAACCTATAAGATCGAACAGATCGCAGTAGCAGACCTCCCTGAGAAGGCTTCACAACGCCAGCTTTGCATTCGCAGAGCCATAGAAGACCGTAACGAGAAGAAGCGTCTGGAAGAACTGGAAACCGACACCTACTGGGACTCTTTAGATTAAAGAACCTGGATTAAATCTTCTCAACCAGTGGTTGTAGCCGGTATCGATAGATTCGGCTGCACCACAGGTCTTCCGCCCCCTCTTCTCTCTCTGCAACACTTTCAGGCAACGCAAAGGTGTTGCTGATCATCACCACATCTACACCGCTCAACTTCAATTGTCTTTCCAGCTTTGTCATAGCTCCGGGAAACAGATAACAGTAGACAAGCCCAGCGCCTTCAAAGTTTTGCTGATCAATATTCTCCAAACACACCTGCAGATTACTCAATCCTGTCAGCTTTGCCCTTAACCAGCAAAACAGCCAGACCGGTGGACAGTTCTCCACGGCAAGCACATTATTTTTGGGAAACCTTCGAGCCAGCATCACCGCCATACCACCCCAGCCTGCTCCCAGTTCAATAATGTTTCCATGAACCTGCTCAGGTAATAGTCGGGACACTGTGGCTTTAACCTTGGGACTGGTTGGCACCGGGCCTATGCCATTTTTCAGGTAATATCCGACAACCAACAGCGCAACAGTTATCAGGGTCATCAAAATTAGAGAAGTGAAAAATGCCATTATGAGCCTCCTGCCCTGCCTTCAGTATTCGGCCTTTTCCTTGCTTTATTAAAGAAATGTAATAACATAACAAAACTAAAAATCACTGATGTCCTGTCATGCTGTATTCACGCACGCTCTTCTCCAGCCCCTTGTCTCTCAGCAAGGCTCTGGCTCGCTCTTTTCTGGTATTGTTAGTGCTTATTAATGCCAGCCAGGTTTATGCTGCTGCCCCAAAGGTTATCGTCAGTATCAAACCTCTACAGCTGATTGCTTCGGCCATCACCGAGGGCGTTACTACACCTGAACTTTTATTGCTGCCCGGCACATCCCCCCATGATTACACCTTGCGCCCATCCGATATCCGCAAGCTGGCTTCAGCTGATCTGGTATTCTGGATTGGCGAAGATCTGGAAGGGTTCCTGATCTCACCGCTGAACCGTTATGTCGATAAAAATCAGTCTATTGCTTTGATGGACTTACCGAACATCAAAATTTCCCCCTTCCTAAGCGCAGAGCATGAAAAGGAAGATGTAGAGCACGTTCTGGCAGATATCGATCACGATAATCGCGAACATGCTGACCATGGCGCTCATAACGATCACAACTCTCATGATTCCAAAGATGATCATCACGAACAGAAAAACGGCCACCACGACCACAACCATGGTACCCATGACCCTCATATCTGGCTGGAACCTGATAACGCCAAAGTGATTGCACTCGCTATGATGCAGGCATTGTCAGGCATCGACAAAGCCCACAGCAATACCTATCAGGCTAACTATCTGGCTTTTGTAAAAGCGGTTAACGCTGCAGACGCCCTTAATAGGGTAGAGCTGAAAGATAAGCATGATAAGGGCTTCTTTGTTTTCCATGATGCCTGGGGCTACTTCACTCGCCATTATGGTCTGAAAGTGGTTGATGTTGTTACCCTGAACCCAGAGCAGCAGCCCGGTGCCCGCCATATGCTGGATTTACGGGATGAACTCAAGGAAGCCGGAAACACCTGTGTGTTCAAGGAACCTCAGTTCAATCCCGCTTATTTAAATGCTTTGATCGACAAGCTGCCCATCAAGGTCGCCCAAATCGACCCTCTGGGTTCAGACATTAAGCCTTCACCTGATGCTTACCCCGAGTTCCTGAGGACTCTGGCGAAAACTATCAACACCTGTCTTACCAAATAGGCTTTAAAGCCTCGCGCCTTATAAACCTCCTGCTCCAGCCGATGATCTGTTAATAGCCCAACAGTTCATCGGTTCGAAGCGCCCTATGCCCAACTTATCCTACATCCTGCCTTTCGCCCTGCTTGTCCTGCTGGCGGGTTGTCAGCTGAAAGCTCCTGATATAAGAGCTCCTGAGACAAAAGAACCTCAGAAACGTTACCAGGCTAATAAGGCTCAACCACTTCAGGCCACTCTCATTTACTGGACTCTGGAAGAGAAACGGCGCATTGCCACGATAAGCCTGACCCGGGTTATTACCGATGAGTCTCTTGAAGAAGACGCCAAAGTTCACCTGCAGCAAACAAATCAGGAACTGGTTGTACTCACCAACCGGGCTGATGGCATCTATGCAGACCCAGCCCACAGGCCTCCTGAGTTAGAAGAGATACGACTGGTCGCCGGGCGCGACCTGACCGACCCGGTACTGTCGGTCACCCCGGTGCATAACTTTCATGTATTGAGCTATATCGCCATGCAGGGAAGGAAACCAGTGCTGAAACTACGCACCATCGACAATGGCAAGGTTGCTAAAAAAGCCGTGGTTCTACATCTGGCGAAGAGTGTCGATAGCTACCTTATCAGTGACTTTATCAGGCAGGAGGCCCCATGAGCACACCATCGAACGGACCAATACCCCCTGGCCCCGGCAATATCCCGCCACCTCCCGGTGGCACTCCGCCGACAACACCTCCTGCACCAAGTGGTAACGGTACTGGCAACAGTGCTCTTAGGAGGCGGGTGACTGCTGCCAACCCCAATGACGGCCCCTCAGTTCAGAATTCACCAACCGGCAATGAGCCTGTCCCCACCCCTATTCAGAGCCGCACATCGGACACGCCCAATCCACCTCAGCCCACAACACAGCCAGCGCCTCCGCAGGTAGATCCTCAAGTAGCAGCCCTGCAAAAGAGTTTCGATCAGGTTCAGAACAACCTGAAAGACACCATGGCAGAACTCTGGCTGCGTGATCAGGTATCTATCACACAAGACCTGCTGCAACGCTCTCAAGATCCGAATAAAGCAGACAGTGTCGAAACCATGACCAGTACACTACAGATCAAAATCAAGGTGCTCTACCCCGGTGAAACAAATCCTGTTCAGGTCTTCCCGGATACAAAGGAAATGAACCCCGCTGAACGTCAGAGGTATACTGAGTACCTGCAGCAGGCTACTCAGAAACTGCACACCCACCTGGATAAGGAAGCCCCGCAAGAAGCGCTATTCCATCGTTATGTGGATTATCGGAAAAAAGTCTTTGAGTTTGGGCGTGAAATTGCCAGCCAAAAGGGAGAACTCTTCGACTGGCAACCACTTTACAATCAGCTTCTTCACTCATCTTTCGACAAACAGCTCTCGGTAAAAAATACAGACTACTCCTTTTCCCGAGGCGAGCCGGACCCCAGCAAAGCTGTTGATCAAAGCCCTCTTAATGAACTGGAAATACAGGAACAGAAAGAGGCCCAGGATGAGGCCCAGGATGAGGCTGAGCTGAAAAAACAAAAGAAACCCAAAAAGAAACCCAAAAAGAAACCCCACCTTAAACAGCCACAGATGGAGTTTCGTATTGATGCCTCTCCGGAAGATATTCACCGCCACAGCCAACTGATTGATGCGACTGAGCAAAGAGCGATTGAACACCAAAGGCAACAACACGGGGGTAACCCTCCACCACCAATCAACAACCCTGCCTGAAGAAAGACTTAGCCAAAAGGTTACTGCGTTTTACCAAAAGGTCTCATGCGGGAGCCTTTTGGCATTGGCATTCAACCCCATCGAGACATACTATTGAGGCCGATGCTCAACGCATTTTAATAAATACAACACAAGCAGGTCAGGCATGGGTATTTTCAAAGCACACCTCCGTCAAATGGGCGCCTATAAACCACCATTGGAAGGTCGTAACCCTGAGCATCATCTGCTGCTGGACTTCAATGAGCGCACGTTGCCTGTCAGCCCTGCCATCACTAATGCCCTGACTGATTACATTCACAGCGGCCGCCTGCAAACCTACCCGTCTTATGGGGATATCACAGAACGTCTGGCGAACTACTGCGGCGTGAAGGAAGAGCAGGTAATGATCACCAACGGTTCAGACCAGGGCATCGACCTGATTATCCGTTCAGCCTGCAACCCTGGTGATGAAGCAATTATTCCTGGCCCAACCTTTGCCATGTATCACCAGTGCGCCCGTATTGAAAACCTGAAGATTATCGAACCCCTGTTCACTCGTGAAAACGGCTTCCCGACAGAGGAAGTGCTGCAGGCGATTACCGATAAGACCCGGGTCATTATTATTTCCAACCCCAACAACCCAAGCGGTACAGAGGTGTTACGGGGCGATATTCTAAAGATCGCAGCAGCGGCACCGAACAGCGCCATTCTTGTGGATGAATGCTACTTTGAATACACCTGTTCAACAGTTGCCGATGTGTTGGATGAATACCCGAATATTCTGATTACCCGCACCTTCTCCAAAACATGGGGGTTGCCCTCTATTCGTTTTGGTTACGTGCTTTCTGCTCCAGAAAACATTCTGACACTGCTGAATGTCCGCGGCCCTTACGATATTAATCAGCTCGCTCTGGTGGCTGCCAAAGCCGCTCTTGAGAACCCTGATTACACTCGGGACTATGTGCAGGAAGTGATGAATGAGTCCAAGCCGTTGATGGAGAAATGGCTGGATAATAACAAGATCGTTTACTGGCCCAGCAGCGCTAACTTCATTTGGATGTTTCCGGACAGTCCGGAAAAGTTGAACAAAGCACTGGTTGAGAACGGCATTCTGGTTCGCCCAAAGGCCAACCCTGAAGGAGAGATGGGCTTAAGAATTACTCTGGGAACAAAAGAGCAGACAGAACGGATGATTGCTGTTCTTGAAAGCACGCTTATAGGGTAAACGCTTTAAACCCTTCAGGAAGTTATCGAACCACCCAGTAGTACACCAAGAAATATCATCAGAATAGATACGGTTGGAAGAAGGACACCAAGGATGGTGACCAGATTCCTCAACCGCTCTTCCTGATCCCGCCGGTTCCAATGCTGAATGGCCAGCATGCGGTCATCATTTAATTCCGTTCCCAACCCACAACTGCGGCAGTTGACCTGCCAGAGTCTGTCGTCCCCCACAGGGAAGGTAATCACTTCACTGTCACCTCTGCATGAGGGGCATCGTTTCAAACCGTTCATGGCACCTGTCTCGTATCAATCTTTACCTTTTATAGAGGCTAGCAGCCCTGTTAGGTGATCCGGGAATTATTAACTTTGAGGGGTATCGAATAGAGAACGGAACGCCACAGCCAATTTTAAATAGTAAGTGTGAACAGTTTGAAACTGACACCTGTCATCAAATACCTTGCCCTGTCTGCCCTTATGACTACAACGGCAGCGATTCTTTGGTATGTGCACTCAAACGATATGAGTGCACAAGGCGTGAGTGATACCAAGAGCCTGCTGATGGGTAATGAGAATCAGGGCTCTGCCGTTAGTAGTGAGAACAGGGTCTCTGCCGTTAATGATTCACCACTGCTGGAGAGACAGGACGCACCAGGTTCAGAACCAGGCAAAGGTCATGGATATGTGTTGGTTTACAAAGGTAAAAGACAGCTGACATCCGGGCTTTTGGATATGTTTACCCAAAACTGTCTGTTCAGGAAGATCTCCCCAAATATCAAATATGTTGAGCCGTTTGTTGATGATTCAGTATTTGGGTTTTCTCCCGTCTTCGTAAAAAAAACTGCGGGAGAGAAACGGACAAAATTGATGTCACTCTACGATATCTATGACCATGACTGGATCGATAATGTTGTTAAAGAAACAGAGCTGGCACCTATCGTCAGCTTCAAGGATTTTTTGGCCCGGGCCCCTCGTGAAATTGTTCTGGTCGTGAATAGTTCAGAGGACTATGACTACACCATTCTTGAGGCGAAGATTAATCAGGCTCTTGGCCCTCACGGTTTTTATATTAAACGAGTTGCATATCTGAACCCTCTCAATATCGGCTTGACCAGCAAGGATAAGTTTAGTCGTACGGTTTATCAGGATGACAAACCAGAGGATGTCTCAGTAATTATTAATCATTTTGGCACTGTTGTTAGCGATAGTCTTTCAGTCAACCCCTCGGGTGAACCTATTGATGTACCCTGTGACAGCGCTAGACAGATAAATACCCACACCGCTAAATCCTCACCGCTGATAAAAAAATATGCACAGAAATATATTCATGAATTTCTTGAACCGCGCTACATCTCCGTTATGTTTCGTACGGAGTATTTATCCTCCATGGCTCCTGATGACGTAACACGAAGGTCCAGGGTTGCCCGCTGTAGAAACAACGCGATTAAATACCTGAATAGATTCAAAGCTGAGAATAATATCAGTCGTGTGTTTGTCTCGCTTGATATTGGGCGTCATGGCTCTCATGACCCTTCCAACACCCGGAAGACCCAGAGTGCAAAACGCATCAGATCTATGATTGAGAAAGATTTCATAACTGCGGCTTATGGAGATGCTTACTCTTTTGGATCCTGGGAAGATACTTTTGACTCCGTCACAGGTTCTGTTGCTTCCGGGGTTACCGCATCTCTCCAGAAAGAGATATCCATCAATGCAGATTGCATTGTCCTCGCCGGTGGTGGTGGTTTTCAGATGAATGCAAGCGTTCTTTTCGCCAGAAATATAAGAAAAGAGAAACCACCTGAATGTATCGTTAATCTTGGGCCATCCTGTTATCAGCACACCCCTTGAGACCAGATACTCAGCCATCCATGGCATGTGTACCGGTTCTATTTTCTGCTTTTTATTGAGGCAGGAACATTTTATGCGGCTTCATTTGCCATTACCGGTTCAGGTGTGCGAATTAAGTAATCAAAGGCTCCCAAAGAAGCATTGGCACCATTACCCATAGCAATAATGATCTGCTTGTAAGGTGCGGTTGTCACATCCCCCGCAGCAAACACACCGGGTACCGATGTCTGGCCACGCTCATCAACGATAACCTCACCACGGGGGGTTAATTCCACCACACCTTTTAACCACTCGGTGTTCGGCACCAGACCGATTTGCACAAAGATGCCTTCCAGTTCAACACTCACCAGCTCATCAGTTTCACGGTTCTTGTAAACCAGACCGGTTACCTTCTCGCCATTACCGAGCACTTCTGTCGTCTGGGCATTGGTAATAATGCTCACATTGCCAAGAGAACGAAGCTTCTTCTGTAGCACTTCATCGGCACGGAGTTTAGTATCAAACTCCAGCAGAGTGACTTCTGAAACAATACCCGCCAGATCAATCGCCGCTTCCACACCGGAGTTACCACCGCCAATAACAGCCACACGTTTGCCTTTAAACAGTGGGCCATCACAATGAGGACAATAGGCGACACCTTTACCACGGTATTCCTGCTCACCGGGAACATTCATTGCTCTCCAGCGAGCACCTGTAGAGATGATCACAGAACGACTGGACAGTGTCGCACCATTCTCCAGCTCAATATCAATCATGCCACCAGGCTCTGAAGCAGGCGTCAGTACCCTCGCCATCTGTCCGGACATAATATCCACATCGTACTCTTTTACATGTTGTTCAAGATTGGCGACAAGTTTTGGACCTTCTGTGGCTTTCACCGAGATAAAGTTCTCAATCGCCATGGTGTCCATCACCTGACCACCAAACCGGTCAGCCACCAGCCCGGTGCGAATACCTTTACGGGCGGAGTAAACCGCAGCCGCGGCGCCGGAGGGCCCACCACCAATAATCAGGGTATCGAATGACTCTTTGCTGTTAATAGTTTCCGCTTCACGCTTACCGGCATTCTTATCAATCTTTTTGACTATCTCTTTCAGGCTGATACGCCCTTGAGCAAAAACCTCGCCATTCAGGAACACCGATGGCACCGCCATCACCTTGCGCTCATCAACTTCCTTTTGAAAAAGTGCACCATCAATCATAGTATGACGAACCTGCGGATTCAGTGCTGCCAGCAGGTTTAACGCCTGAACCACTTCCGGGCAGTTCTGGCAGGCAAGAGAGATATAGGTTTCAAAGTTCAGCTCACCTTCCAGCCCCTGAACCTGTTCCAGCAATTCGGCTTCAATTTTCGGGTCGTGACCACCGGTATGAAGCAGCGCCAGGATTAATGAATTGAACTCATGCCCCATGGGAACACCAGCAAAGGAAATACCCGCTTTCTTCCCTTGCTCACGAATAGTGATGGAAGGAATTCTTGCTTCACCATCAGTACCGGCCACAACAGAAACACTGTTGCTCAGTTCCTCCAATTCATTCGCAAGAGTGGATAATTCCTTAGCTTTCGCAG
This sequence comes from Sansalvadorimonas sp., assembly GCA_965221135.1. Lineage (GTDB taxonomy): Bacteria > Pseudomonadota > Gammaproteobacteria > Pseudomonadales > Endozoicomonadaceae > Sansalvadorimonas. Next base: position 292,203 of record CBDCRZ010000069.1, on the reverse strand, counting down.
AATCATCAATAAACGCAACAATCTCAACTGCGCGAGTGATGTTCTGAAAGTAACTAGACAGTTGTTGTTTAAGATTGGCGTCCAGCATGATGATCTCCGATATACCGCTTAATAGAATTTCTGTGAAATTCTGCCTCCCCATATCCATCACTCGATGAGGGGGGAAGCAGCAGAAGGACTGAGAGAAGGTACTGGTTATATCTTGCCAACCAGATCCAGAGACGGTGCCAGTGTGTCTTCACCTGGCTGCCATGCTGCCGGGCAAACTTCACCGTCGTGTTCAGCAACATACTGGGCTGCCTGAATTTTGCGGATCAGCTCTTTAGCGGAACGACCAATTCCCAGATCGTTGGTTTCCACCACTTTGATGACGCCTTCAGGGTTCATTACAAAGGTGCCGCGCAGTGCCAGGCCGTCTTCTTCGATCATCACTTCAAAGTTACGGGTGATAGCGCCAGTTGGGTCGCCAATCATCGGGAACTTGATCTTTCCGATAGTGTCGGAGCTGTCATGCCAGGCTTTGTGGGTGAAGTGGGTATCAGTCGATACGGAGTAAATTTCAACACCCATGGCCTGCAGCTGTTCGTAATGATCCGCCAGATCACCCAGTTCCGTAGGACAAACAAAGGTGAAATCTGCAGGGTAGAAGAATACAACGGACCACTTGCCCTTCAGGTTTACATCGGTCACTGGAATAAAGTCACCGTTGTGGAAAGCGGTGGCGGAGAAAGGCTTAATTTCCTGGTTTACTAAAGACATAATGTTTTCCTTCTGAAAGTAACTACTTGGTTTGTGTCTGCAGTTACATCTTATGCCTCACCTTTAAATTAAAGAAATTAATTTAAATTATAAATTTAATAGCATTAGGCTATCTATATACGCATTCCATCTTTTGTGGTTCTTTGATCGACTAAGCTGCTTCTGTTTATCTATCTTCATCAGGTATTCCAGAATGCAGTCCTACAAGCATCTGTTGTCGCTTATTCTGTGCACCTTACTGTTTGCTCCACCATTCCTTCATGCCAATGAGAGCACCGAAAACCCTGCCTCACCTGTCATCATTAAACATATGGTGGTGTTTGGTAATGCCAGCAGCGATACAGGTAACACACGAGAACTGTTTGATGAGTTGTCTGGTCGCAAAAAGCCTTCACGACTACGTGAAGATATTCGTTTCTACGGCCCGGACGCCATTGATATAGGTTCATCTCTTTTACTGTCCGCCGCGATCATGGGCGGAGCCCGTTATATGCACTGGGATACCTTTCTCGACAAGCTTCCGGTTGTTAAGAATTACGGTGTACTGTCTCGCCTTGCAGGGCTGTCCATCCTTTCCAACGCGCTCTACCACTCCAGTCTGGCGCACTGGGTTTCCCAACCCTTTGACCTCCTTGTTGATCGCAGCCAACTGCTGTTGAACGCAATTCTATGGCTGTACCCCGGTATAGGTCTTCCCGTTCTTCCCCCAGGGCAGCTTTATGATGTGGGTGGCAGGTTTACAAACGGTACTCGTGTCTGGTCTGAATTGCTGGCGCAGAATATGGGACTGGACCCGGATGACTCATCCCAGTTTGTGAGTCTGGCCTATGCAGGCAGCCATATCCGCCGCCGCACCAATGAGCAGGAAGCCCTCTCCCTGAATAACTGGATCACCTACATAGACATTGGCAAGGGTGTCGCCAGTACACTCATGGATAAAAACCTGCGGACTACCGACAAGAACTTTCTGGAAAGCACAGCGAAAAATATGAGTAAGGATGGAAGGTGCCGTTTTGAAAACATGCTGAAAATTGGTGTGCCCCCCAGCTTCGCTCACATGGTTGAAGACTTTGGTCTCAAGGCAAATCAGTCTGGGGAAAAATCACCAGAATCCACACTCTACCTGCTGGCCTATGGTTCAGACGACTACCTGATTGACGGTGCCGAACCGGCTGAGGTTATTGAATCTTTAAAAGAGAGCCTGACGACGCTGATCACTCAAAACCAGGCCCGACATATTCTGATTAAACAGCTGTCCCCCATGAATATGCCAGCCATGATGCAACTACCCGGTACACGACAGCAGCATATGCAAACACTAATTGCCGACCACAATACCCGCTTACAAGCATTATTAAGTGAAATTAAGAAGCAGTTCGACCAGGTCAAAATCACTGCCTTTACCGACACACATCATCTGGCCGAACAGGCTAAGAAAGAACATCTGTGTATGCAGCCCTGCCTGAAGTTGCCTGAGCATGAAGGGCAGGCTATGCCCGATCACACAATGATTCAGGTTCCGGTTCTGAACCCTGCCACCAGCCTGACAAAAGCAATCACCAGCGATGGGTCATCTTTAAACGCGGTTTATCGGTTTATTGGCAAACCTGTTGCCCAGTGTAACAACCCGGAGAAACACCTCTTCTACGATGATGTGAACCTGACAAACAAAGGCCACCATATTGTGGCTGAAATGGTCTGCCGGGTATTGAACGACAATGGATATAAGTGTCATAACCGGACAGAGATAACCAGCCACGAAGTCATGCAGCCATTTCTCTAAGAGCCTGACTGAGAATCACTTCTCACACCAGGCTCAAGACGGAGAAACTCATTGCGTCATTAACGATATCGCAGGGTTCCAGTGAATCCACTCGTCACTCGGCCTGTCGTGAAGCATAAAACTGGCTGTATCCGGGCAGGGAGGGGAGATTGCCGGAGTGGCAAAGGCAATCCCCCCTTCAAACAGGGTAGTCATAGACGGTGTGCGCACATTAATACCGCTGAGCACATTAATATTGACGTCCAGCCCGCCCACATTCCAGAACCGGCTCTCTTCAGTAACCAGAGGTACATAGCGGGACTGAATAAGCAGGGTAATCTCGACACGATCAGCAGGGTCTGCCAAACGTGTGGATGAGACAGCACCCACCTGTACACCGTGATACAGAACCGGACTACCGGGTTGCGCAGAGGACAGGCGGCCACTGAACAGACGAATATATTTCCCTTCCAGAAAAGCTTCGCCCCTGTCGTTGTATAGTGCGAAGATTTCACTGTTTTTTAATAGCCGGGCAGGTTTATTTTTTGTAACTCTTTTACCGTCTTGATCGAAAGCCATTGCAGCTTCGGGGCTGTCGCAGTTAATCCCACCACCGATGATTGCACTTAATGGTCGTGATTCAACTGTGAATTTTGACAGGTTTCCCGTGACAGCAACTCCGGACATTCGCCAGAATCGCATCCCCTGCCGAAAGAAGTGGTGGTACTTTGGCTCAACCAATATATCAATATCCACGCCCTCCTCATTCAGCACCACATTCTGCACAGAGCCCACCTGAGTGCCCCGCAGCCAGATGCCGCTGCCCCGGGAAATACCGCCAGTACTGTCAGCTTTGAGGGTCAGATGCAGCCCAGGCGTGTCTTTGCCCGCAGGAGGTTGTTCCAGCGCACCTTGAAACTTCCTGGTTGATTGAGCGCGTTTAATCGCATCTTCCGTGACATCCATGGCGATATAGCGCCCCGAAAACAGGGCATCCATGCCTTGCAGTCCATGAACACTCAAGCGAGGCTCTACCAGCCAGAACCGGGCACCTTCAACCAAAGTCGGTGCAGCCTGCGGATTCATACATACCCTCACCGTAAACCCACTCAGACTGTCATTTATCATAGAGTCCTGAATTAACCCGACATCAATACCGTGGAATACGACACGGGCACCGGTCTGCACAATATGTGCAACCAGCGGAAAGTCGATATCAATGGGAATACCGCCTTTCGCAGTATCGTAATCACTGAACAATTTAAAATGATCACCGGACTTGGATGGTTCACCTCTGGCCTTCCAGTCCGGTGTACTGAAAGCAACCCCGCCTTTCAATATGGCAAGAAAGGACTCTGTTTCTACCTTGAAATGGGCCATGGGCGCACTGACCTTAATGCCGCTCACATTCCAGAATCTGCTGTTTTTACGCACCAGGCTGGCATATTCCGGCTCAATATACATATCAATTTGCACGGCTTTGCCATTATCTTTAAGGGTTACCCGTTCCACTTCCCCCACAGGAATATGTCGGGAATAAACCGGGCTGCCCGGAACCAGGGATCCAACATCGTCTGCATCGAGAGATATATGAAGGCCCCTTTTACCTTCCGCCAAAGGAGGGGCTTCACTCAATGCACGAAACTCTTTCACCAACTCGCCTTTATCTGGGCGCAGGGTAATGTAATTCCCCGAAAGAAGTGTTTCTATGCCGGACACCCCGGCCAGTGACACTTCCGGTTTCACCAGCCAGAACTGAGACTTTTTCCCCAGCCAGTCTGCAAACTCCCGATTCATATCAATCTGCGCCCTTACTCCTATCAGGCTGGCCTCCATAGAAACTTTACTCACCCTGCCAACCTGCAGACCGTTATAAAGTACCTGTGTGTGACCGGCCTTGATGCCTGAACCATTTTCAAACAACAGAGTGATGTGAATACCTCGATCATTCCATGCCTGCCACCCCACCCACACTGCAATACACAGAGCCAAAAAGGGTATCAGCCAGATAGGAGACAACCGTCGCTTCTTTTGTGTCTGAGGTTCTACGGCGGAACCTGTCATGGTGTGTACCTGCCTTAAGAACGGTCTTGAGATCGGTCCCAAATTAACCGTGGGTCAAACGTCTGGCTGGCCAGCATGGTAAGTATCACCACCGCCACAAATGCCGTAGCACCATGACCACCACAAATAGTGAATAGTTTTTGCTGCACCAGTGCAGCCAGAATGGAAATAATAAAAATATCCAGCATCGACCAGCGCCCTATCCACTCAATAAACCGGTAGAGTCGAGATAGCTTCAAAGGGTCGCCATAAAGTATTCCCTGAGCGTTTAGAAGCAGAATGGTCATGCCCACTATTTTGAACAGCGGCACCAGAATACTGGCGACAAACACCACAATAGCGACAGGCACCATGCCGTGCCCCATCAATTGCAGAATCCCCTGCAGAATGGTGCTGTCACTGGCCTGACCAAATTTGACTATCGTCATCATCGGTAAAGTGTTGGCGGGGATATAAAGAATCGTGGCGCTTAACAATAGTGCCCAGGTTCGGGCTATGCTGTTTGGTTTTCGGTGATGCAGGCGACTGCCACAGCGTACACAGTGGTTTACTTCACTCGCACTGTCAGCACAGCTGTTAGCAAAGCTGGTATAAAAGCAGGTATGGCACAACCGGTCGCTATTCATGCAATTGTCCGTCATACAACTGCCCGGCTTTTCCGGTCGACTGCCACAACTTCTGCCGAGGCAATAACTGCGACGCTTTTATCTCCAGCAACATCATAACGGCCAGACAATACATACCCATTCCAAAGCTGATTTCAGCCATGTCTTCCAGTTTGATAATGGCTACCAGCACACTCAGCAAGAAAATATCCAACATACCCCAGCCATGGAGTATGTGATGGAACCGCATAAACCGTACACGCCAGACAATCACAGCCCCTGAGTAGGAAGGCAACACAATAAGCAGAAGTAAAGAAAGACGCGTCAAAGGGACAAGAACCGCGAACACAAACACCAGAAGGGAGACCATATAGAGCTGCTGTTGCCACAGAGCCCAGACTCCTGAAGCCACAGTATTTGCGCTTTGAGTCCCGGCAATATCCAGCATCAGAATACTGCAGGCGTATGCCGGGAAAGACAGTATCAAAGCTGCAAGGGTCAGTGCTCGGCAGTGGGCCATAACATTGGGAGAGCCACCGCCGCCCTGAACCTGATGATAGCAACGAGGGCACCGGGTTAAATAACCTCGCTCAGAGGGAACCGTTTTTAAAAGCTGGTCACAACCCGGACAGAGATAAGTGGTAACCTTTGACACGGTATCTCCTGCCTGTAGAAATAGCCCTTTCAGTTATAGGCAAGATTAGAAAGGAATCCACCGATTCAGGAATCCGTCCACTGGTACAGGGTTTCTGGAGGGATGTACTGATCTTCAATGCGGCTCATAACATTCAGCCGAAAACCCCTGGCGTATTTCTCAACCATTGTTGTCCAGGGCAATCGTATGAAGTCTGCCCACTCATTGACAGGCGCGTTGTCCAGAAGCTTATTATCAATATATATCTGAAATGTCTTAAGACTTTCAGGGCCAGCACATCCTGTCGCTTCTGGTATTACGCGCCCTTGAACCATTCCATCGTTCACACGTAACCCGACCCGGAAAGAACACCCTCCCAAAGTGTTAACTTTACTTACCCAACCTTGAAATTTTTCGTCCGGATTCAATGGGTAGTCCGTACCCACCGTAACAGGGTCTAACACTTGCCTGTAAACATTAGAGGGGACAATGTCCCGCTTCTGTTTATCTTGACTGTACATTAATGTAAAACGGTCGTCGCAATCCATACTACCAATCAAAAAGTCCAGTGGAAGCTGCTGGTAGTAGGTCCAGGTTTGCGCCTTTTTTACCACTTTCAACCCTTCTCTGGGCACAAAACGAATAGAGCGCGAACCAAGAGAGAGAGTAAAGCTCATGTTTGAGCTGTTTAGGTAGCCTTTTGCCGGAATCACCGCATTGCTCTCTTTGATTTCAGCTTTCCATATCAGAACAGGTTGTTGATTGGCGGAATTCGATACCTGAAACTGCTGCCTCACCTTAGCATTTCCGTGCACGATCTCACTTAATGTAACGATGCTTCTAGCGCCACTTCCTTGCAGGGATGTAAGAAACCCCAATGGGTGATTAAGCGTCCATCGCGCTTCTTTTTTATCTTCCGTAATATCCCGTAGAAGTTTGGCAGGCATATCATTGCGGGTCAGCATGAGTCTGTATGCGCATTTGGCATCTATCCCCCAAAAATGAACAGCTTCCGTCTTATTCCCTTCACCCAACACCACCGGAGATGACTTGCGAATGATTTTGTGCCGATCATCCTGTTCCACATACAACGTAAAACTGACATCCTCACCTTCATCAAGCCGGATTAACTCCATAAAAAATTCATTGTCCTGCTCATAGGTACCCAGTTGAATATGTGCACTCCCCAGAACTGCGTCCGGAGGAGTAGCACTGCCAGGGGATAGCCAGGTATAAGTGTGTGAGTCTTTTAACAGGTAGCCACCAGTTTGAGGGTAAGCCTTTGAGGAAGGGACAGGTCTCAGTGATTTTACAGCCATACCAATATCGGTTATTACACTTTCCATGTGCTTACTGCCCTGAATGTCTTCCATCATAAAACTTGTACTGGGAGGAATTGCTCTTTGAGCTATCTGGCATGTTGGGCACGGCATAATTCCTCCCGTTCTTACAGCGATCGAGCCATCATAAACCAAACGGGACAGTGGCCTTTTTACCCCCAAATTGGTCACAACAAAATCCTTTGTAAAATCACGTTCTACAAATTTAGGGATACGTGTGTAGACATTCCGGTCCAGAATTGGGTATTCACAGTTAAAACACCGCAATCTTGGCTTATCTGGGATTTCAATGTCCTCAAAACCTTCGAGATCATCGGGGTACTCTAAAGCCTCCTTGGCATCCTTAATTTTTTTCTTAACGTCCCGGCGGTGAAGCTCTGCCCACAGGTTTTTGGCTGAATGTTTGTGTGGTGAGCGAATGAACTCAATCAACGGACGAGATGTACAGCGCAAATGCGTCAGGTAATCAGCAATAAAATAGGCTTTTTCTTTTTTCAGATACCCTTTCAGGCTTGGCAGGAAGGGTGACTTAATTTTGGCTTGAACGGCATCAGCTCGAGACTGCTGTTTTATTTGATAAGGAATAAGGCTACCACTGTGAACCCGACGATGATAACGCCATTCGTTATAGGGCATTGTTTCGTCGCAATTCTCACACCATATAGACACCTTACCCAGCATATCCATGTGCTGCTGGGGCATAATTCGCTCAAATTCAGGTTGGACGTCTTCCCCGGGAACAATCATGGGAGCTATTTGAGGATCTATCCTGGGAAGTGGGATTGGAGTATAAGCCGCTTTACTCAACTCATTAGCCGGGGGAATAGCTAAGAGGTCGTCTATAAGAACCTTGGCAGCACCCTCGTTGCTCTTATCGGCGCTTACGTCACCGTCCTCATCCCCCTCCTTATGACTATCAACCTTATGACTATCAACCTTATGACTATCAACCTTATGACTATCAACCTTATGACTATCAATAACAGCATAATCTTTTAAAGCCTTGGCCAAAGCAGCCTCGTTCATAAGTTTACCAGGAGCAAGCCTGGCTGCTTTTTTATGTTGACGAAACCTGGCCAGTAAACTCATACGGAGAGGGCGTTTGGTAATAACGGGGATACAGACCTCTTTTTCTGTAAGAGCCTCGACACCTTTAGTAGTGGGAATAGTTGGAACCTCAACTTCCATAAGAGTCTCAGCCAAAAGCACCATATCGACTTCGCCATCAGGGAGAGGCTGATAGCAATCTTTGTGATAGCACCGTGTTGGCCAGCCCTTTTGCTCTATAGGGAAGTGATAGCCTTTTAAATCTTTCAGAACGCAGCCTTCACAGGGTCGATGATTCAACCTCCCGCCCTTGCATATAAATGCTGGCAGAAACTGCTGACATTCAGAGCAGGCAACTCTTTTTACATCCGCTTCATAGGCATAAGAATACAAAGGGCCATGCCAGACATACCCTTTCGGTGGTGCTGCTAATACAGCAGTAAAGCACAGGAAATATACGACCATTCCCCACACCTGCAAAAGACAGAACCAACGATACAGGCGAAACAAAAATCACTTCCAGCTCAATTATTAGGACTGGTAAAGGTAGCCCACAGACTGATTAGATCAAGGTTATTATTGAGCTGAAAAAGGAAGGTACCGGTATAGCAATAGAGCTATACCGGGTTTTGATTAAGCTTTACTGAAAAAAACCTTTCAGTGGATCCAGATTTTCTAACGCTGCTGGTAATAGTTCATTCGGGACAGGGGAATTACTTTTATTTTGCTGCACAAGACTGCCTATGACCTGACTACAGGCATGTTTTATTGTCTTGTTTTTAGTCGCCTGACACTCGTTATAAACAGCCAGGGCAGACTCTGGGTCATTTTTACTTTTGGAAAGTACTATTTCCTGAGGGAAAAAAGGCTCTCTCTCGTAAATGCTTTGCCCTTTATTCAGGTAAGTTTCAGCTTTATCATAACGGCCTTTTCTCAGGTATTCGTCGATTATGGAATCATAAGCATTCACCGGAGCTAACTCCCAGTTCGAAATACGTTCCAGGTTAAGCAGTGCCAGATCATCCTTGCCCTGGTACTTTCGTACCTGATACATCAGCAAGCGGGCGCGGCTTGAGTTCCTCGCCGGACTCTTCAGTGCAAGGTTACCCAGCTTGTAGGCTTTTTCGACATTATCTTCAGAAAGTGCCTCCAACGCCCTGGTGATGTTCTCATGGGCATCCAGTACTTGTCTGGTTTTCGGGTGAGACCTGGCCTTCAGGTGTGCTTTACTCGGCACCACCTTGCGGGCCCGACGATACTCTCGATTCGCATAAGCCTGAATATAATTTTCCCGGTCTTCCGGTGAAGCGTGTTGTGAACGGGTGAGACCTGGCCTTCAGGTGTGCTTTACTCGGCACCACCTTGCGGGCCCGACGATACTCTCGATTCGCATAAGCCTGAATATAATTTTCCCGGTCTTCCGGTGAAGCGTGTTGTGAACCAAATTTATCCAGAAGAGCATCTTTGGCTTCCAGTACCCCAGAAACCATCAATTCAGAGCCCTGATTTAAAACACCATCCAATCCATTCGTCTGGAAGGCTGAAGTCAAAGCCTGTTTGCGGTTTTCTGTAAACTTGTCCATACGGCTCTTTGCCCCAGCCTGACTGGCACCAATACGCTGTATAGCAGCTCTGGCAACATTCTTGGAGTATCCGGCACTGATGATCAAGTCCAGAGCAAGCAGGTCAGCTTCTTCTTCGAGGGAACGGCTCCAGCTTCCCCCCAGAACCGTACTAGAAAGCTCCTGGATCAAGGACTCATTAACTGAATTCTTTGCCAAAGCCTTGCTGAGACCTTCCTGGTCACTCAAAGACAGAACATGATTACCATTACTCCCTTTCTTCAACTCGGCATGCTTAGCCATAACCAGTGTTGACGCGACATTAAAGCCGGCCTCCAGAATGATGCAGAAGGTTGTGAGCCATTTCATGGGCCAGAAGAAAAGCCAGCTCATCTTCACTATCCACATCATTCACTGCACCAAGATTAATTACCAGAACACCATCGCCTTTGGTTTCAGCACCATACATAGGCTGAAAGGACAGGCGTGTCTGTAAAGGCTTCTCTGGTTGTTCATGGGGCCAGCTCTTAAGAAGTCGAGCCACAATGCCATCCATGTATTTTTCAAATTCAGGTGCTTCAATAAATTTGGCAGCTTTTACCTGGTCGCTGCTATCGCTTTTTGAAAAACCCCAGGCTCGCTCCTTATCATCTTCCTTATCGGAAGTTGTCATTTTTATGAAAACATTGTTCTCAGTACTTTCCAGCTCTTGTTTGGCAATTTCCCGATCTTCAGCAGTAACCACGGTACGGTCGGTATCAATAAACTTACCGGTAAACTTCTCGTGCTCCGGACGAAAATCAACCGCCTTGGTTACACCATCCTGAATAGTTGAGACTGTCTTGCAGCCAGACACCACCAGACTGACGGCCAATACTCCAAATAGCCCAAGCTTCATCACTCCCTCCTTAGCATTATTTTTTATGGTTATATCTAAGTTACTCAGTGCACAGTTTACTTACGCCCATACTGACGCCAGATCTTGATGATTCCGACCGGGCAGAAGGATGAAGGCTACTGCAGGTCTTCGAAGTAGAAGCCCTTTGGTTCAACTGAAGGTCCATGGTGTCAAGCCAGAATCTCTCCCCATTAACATCTACCTCAACCATTTCTAAATCAGAGTTATAGGCCGTCGGGACGAGAGGTGCAGGAAGCTTTTTACTGGCAATATCTTTGACCCAGTTGCCCTGTTGGTCGAAAACACCAACTTCATCGACACCATAGCCTTCAATAACTAAGGGCTTTTGAGCATAAATCACTGCGGAGAACAGCCCCGCAGTGAGCAGAATGAAGAATTTTTTTAGAAGTGGCATAACAACCTCCCTGTTTATTAATTTATGTTTTTTTGAGACTCAACCTTAAATCATCATCACCCGCTAACGTGAGTGCATAGAGTGACAGAAAAAGTATTGCAAGAACGTTTACAGGCGAGTAATTCAAATACAAAGACATGATGAGAGCAGTACAAATATCGAGACAGACTATTACTACCCCAAAGAAAATTTTTCTCTTGAAAGTATCAAGCCATCCCTTTTTGGCGGCCATGACAAAAAACACAAGAATCCCGAAAACCATGACTATCTCGATAACATCAGCCCAGTCAAGAGATGCAAAACCGGGAATCTCTCCAGGCTCCTTCATATAGTTTTCCTGGAGGGTAATCAGGTTATCTGCAGCCATGGCATGCATATACATACCAGGAAGCTGCCCATGTACCGGGCTCGAAATATAATCTGGAATACCTCGAAAAATGCCTCCCAGCACAACAATTTTATCGGTGATTAGCGCCTCTGCCGTATCGCTTCTTGGTGACAACTGATTTGCAAAAATATATCGGGAGTAGGGGCATTTCTGCATGGTCTCGTGTTCAAACTCCCGAGAGCTGTACAACCCCTGGTGACTTTTAGCCATGGCCAGGCGAGAGGCTTCTCTGATACTGCCCAATAAGCCAGGATCATGCTCCCGGCAACCATGATTATCGCCTACAACATACTTCATGAGGGGATCTGTTCTTACCCCCCAGTACAGTGTCATTGGCTCTGACTCCTGATCTATAGAAGAGAAACACTCATGACTCCGGCAAAATATTTTATAAAGAGATGTGGCAGGTGTTTCCCAGGACTGACCGTTCTCGGTTATTTCAAGAGGGTACTGGTCACCGTAATGACTCCAGTTCACCCTCGCAGTTAAAACACCTTCCTGTAACTCCGGCAGAAGAACACTACCATTTTCTGTAACAAAGTCAGCTATATAAACCGGGCTTTTTCCTGCCGGGTTATTATGTTTCTTTAACAGTCTAACGAGCCCCTTCAGGCCTTGTGGATCACGGTTTTGTGAATAGAGAAAGTCCACAAATACGGCTTTGGGTTTATAAGAAAGAATGCGACGAAGCAGACGTGCATGATGACCATAGGTAATTGGCCATGATTTACTGGTCGACTTTAAAACCTGGTCATTAATTTCAACGACTACAACCTGTTTCTGCCCGCTATCCCCATAAAAAGGAGCCGCCATGCGGGCAATCATTGCCTGTGTATAATTGTCGGTGTAATCCTTGAGACCAAAGGGGTTCAGAAAAAGAATGACGATTAACATAGTCAGGTTTTTCACAAAAAAACCTAACAAAGCACTCTTCTTCCTTAAAGTAGAAATCGCCAGTAAAACGCGGCATCCACCTCTGGAGCTAGTCCTTTTTCGGCACAGGCCGCCCATAGTTATTTATGTTCCTTAAATGCACCACCCAAATGAATAAGGAGTGATGACAGTGCAACCAGAGCAATTGCACCAGCAAACAGCAATCCGTCTTCAAAGCTTTTGACTGACAGGCCAGAAAGGTAAGAAAACAGCTTCACGGTCAAAATAACAATAATAAGATTGGTTAATTTCGACTTCAGCTCATCAATATTCCTTATGTTAAGAATTTTACCTTCACACTCGTCTTTGCCAACGTCCATCTTGCTGATAAAGAGTTCATAAAGTCCAAATGCAAAAATAAAGAGCACTCCGGACAGAAGAATCTTATCCACCATCTCTACAAGATGTTGCAGGATTGTTGAGTTATATGACTTTTCATTCCCCATAGATGTTATATGCAGATACATGGTTTCCAGCGTGCTGTAGAAATCACCCATGGCAATAATCACCATACCAATGCCAGCGACGAGGTTAGCTATAACTCCCAGCATAACTATCCAACGTACCTGCCAAAGAGCTTTTTCAAAAATCTGAAACTTATTTTTCTCAGTATCCATATGACTTCAGTCGCCTTTTGAAATAAAAATCCATTTCAAAAAAACTCCTCTGAAAGGAGTTTTTATCGGCGACATATATTAATGGGGATTGATGACAATTTTATAAATTCACACTGTGAAAAATGCGCCTCAATCGATAGCCTTCAATGCCTGACCTTCAAACACCACACCTTCCCACCCTTTTACCATCAGCTGGCGGATATTCTGGTGGCTGGAGCCCTCAGGGTCTTTCAGTACTTCATCACGGTAGTAGTGGCCAAAGCAGGCCAGGGTGGCTGCGACGGAGAGACCATTGAGTTGGCCAAATGCCAGTATCTTGCAAGATCCGGAATTAGTGCCGGCTTCATTAACCTGATCACCGTTCAGAAAACGGGTTTCGGTAAAGGTGTAGTTGTTGTCGATCACGGCCATAGTGTCGGCGAATTCGACAGTCTCAGGCTGTTGAGTCAGTTTATTCAGAAATTCCTGCAGCATTGTTCTTCTCTTTTCTTAAAATGGTTATGCCAAGCGGTTAGAGCTTGGTGCTGTTCGGGGCAGATTGCAGATTACAGATTATAAGTACCCGGGCACACGGACTTAAAGAATTATTCACCAGGTGCCCCTCCCCACATGAAATAAGCCCATGTAAAATAGCCCCCGCAAAACAGCCGCTGTAAAATAGCACTACGAAAACCAAAATAATCAGGAGATCCCATGCTGGGTACTGCTCTGGCGAAAAGCGCAACACGAGCCATGTTGCTGGGTTCGGGAGAACTGGGTAAGGAAGTGGCTATCGAGCTGCAGCGACTGGGAGTAGAGGTCATAGCTGTTGACCGCTATGCCAATGCTCCAGCTATGCACATTGCCCATCGTGCCCATGTCGTCGATATGCTTGATGGTGCTGCGCTGCGCACAGTGATCGAGCAGGAAAAGCCTGATTATATTATTCCCGAGATCGAAGCTCTGGCGACTGCCGAGCTGGTGAAGCTGGAACAGGAAGGCTTTCACGTAGTACCTACCGCCCGTGCTGCACAGCTGACCATGGACCGTGAGGGCATTCGTCGCCTGGCCGCTGAAGAGTTACAGCTGCCCACCTCCCCATATCGCTTCTCTGATACCGAAGAAGACTACCGCGCCTCTGTTGCCGAGGTTGGCATGCCTTGTGTGGTCAAGCCGGTGATGAGCTCTTCTGGTAAAGGCCAGAGCGTGATTCGCACTGAAGACGATATCACTACCGCCTGGCAGTATGCTCAGGAAGGTGGTCGCACAGGTCCAGGTCGCGTGATTGTTGAAGGCTTTATCGACTTTGATTATGAAATCACCCTGCTGACTGTGAAAGCCGTTGATGGTATTCACTTCTGCGACCCTATCGGCCATCGTCAGGAAGATGGAGATTATCAGGAGTCCTGGCAGCCTCAGGCGATGACACCTGCTGCACTGAAAGCCGCTCAGGATGTTGGCCGTGCCATTGTAGAAAACCTGGCAGGCAATGGTCTCTACGGTGTAGAGCTGTTTGTGAAAGGCGACAATGTCTGGTTCTCGGAAGTCTCCCCCCGTCCACACGATACCGGTATGGTGACTTTGTCTTCTCAGGATTTGTCTGAGTTCGCACTGCACGCCCGTGCACTGCTGGGCCTGCCTGTTGCTGGTATACGTCAGTATGGCCCTACAGCCTCTGCCGTGATTCTGCCGGAAGGTAAGAGTGTCGACGCACGCTTTGATGAGCTGGATGCTGCACTTATCGCCCCGGGTACCAGTCTGCGCCTGTTTGCCAAGCCTGAGATTAACGGCAAGCGTCGCATGGGTGTGGCACTGGCCAGTGGCACGACTACCGACGAAGCGGTAGCGCGCGCCAAAACTGTGGCCGAGTCTGTGAAAGTTGTTCTATAAACGTCGCTGATTTACAGTGATGGCACGGGCATACGGCCAATCCAGCGATTGGTCAGTGTGCCCAGCAACAATTCATCACCATCCTGCTGTACTGATGTAATCACTGAAACTGTCTCCCCTTTCGGGTCATGGAGTGACTGAATCACTTCACCCTGTTCATTTAAAGCCAGAACCAGCCCGTACTTTGTTGGTTTCGGCCATAGAAACCGTGGCAGGCCTGCCAGCATATTTTTAAACCAGGGTCGAGGGTGCGCCCAGTCGATAAGCGGCTTTCGAGGAGTCGCCATAGCGACCCAGAACACACCTTTGCGATTGGCTGATACACCATCCGGCATACCGGGAAGGTTATCGATAAAGATATCGCTGGTGCCTGCCTTGTCACCTTTCAGCCAGTAGCGGGCAATACGGTAACGATAGGTTTCGTTGATCAGAACAAAGTCTTCGTTTTGAGACAGGGCGACACCGTTGGCAAAGTACAAGTCTCTAAGCAGAACCTTTGTTTCACCTGTGGTTGGGTTATAAGACAGGAAACGCCCATAAGGGCGGGTTTCCAGAAGGTCGAGGGCATAGTCTGGCTGGTTATATTTACTGCTGGCATCCGTGAAATAGATGGTGCTATCACTGGCAATGTCGAGATCATCAGTAAACGCAAAAGGAACACCTTCCGCTTCTGTCGTTAAAACCGTGATGTCCCCTTCAGGATTAATCGACAATAAACCTTTCCAGGCGTCTGCAACTATCAAGTTGCCCTCTGCATCAAAGTGCAGACCGAGTGGACGACCTCCCGTATCGGCAAACACCTCCCTTTCGCCACTCGGCAGAAAACGAATAATGCGTCCATCGTGACACCCGCCGTAGATGTTCCCCTGCGCATCGCGGTCGACATCTTCCGGACCAATACAGTCTGTTGTGTCCAGTGTTTCAATACCAGACAACAATGTATTGGGAGCCAGTACGCCGGTCAGTTCAGGTGCCATTGGCGGATTCCAGCTAACAGAATCCATGGACCGGGCAGACAGGGTAAGTAGTGTTCCTATCACAAGAATGGGAAGAATAATCAAAACTCTTAAACGCATTTGTCAGACTCATTTGTTAGGAGGATTTTGAACAATGGTCATATTAATTCATCTCATTCACATCTACCTTACAACATTAAGGATTATTAACAGATGTTTACATCTATTTCATCAAAAATTGGTTCAGCCAAAATATGGCCCCTTTCTTTGAGTATTTCATCAAAAATTGGTTCAGCCAAAATATGGCCCCTTCTCCTTGGGATAATGGCCAGTATTATTATCCCCCCCCTGCATGCGGAGAAGTATGATGACAACGTCGTATACGAAGGCTCTAAATATTCTTTGTTTCTGGATGCGGATATCGTTGAAAATAACGAAAACGTAGAATTTATAAATGAAACAGTGATTAACGAAATTGATAGCCGGGAAGGGTTAAGAATCGCTAATAAACTCAAGGCCAGACGAAAGAAGAGTATCAACTTCTCAATGCCAGAGCTTAGGGATGTCCTGAACAATATGCAGCGCAACCTGAAGGCTATTAAATTATTGGAAGCCTGCCATGATAAGAAGGTTGTCAATAAAATGATCGATGAACTGAGCAGAGATAGAGAATCTGGCTATCCCTATAGAAAAACAATCATGGATATTTTTAAAGCCAACTTGTTAGTGGACTTTATCTATAGCAAAGAACACAAGATTTCTTATACCATGTTTACCAACAATAACTATCCACATTTAAAGTGTGGTATTCAATTACACGCTCTTGCCAATGTTGAAAGCAAAAACATCTATTACATTACATATGCCCAGGCTTACCCTTTGGATTATACAGAAAACACCATCTACTCCATGGATTTTCTGAAACAACACAGAAGGAATAATGATTTCGAAGAATTCTTTCCCCTCATGTTTGCCGGTGATGAATACCCGACACCAGAAGCACTGTTAAGACTAATCGACAGAGATGACATCATTTTGCTACCAACATTTGAACAACTATCCATCGACTTTTTTCTTGAAACGGCCCCATTAAAAATTTTTCCTTTGGGTCTGGCCCAGGGCTATGTTGCCTATGCTGATAGTCTTTATTTCAGTACCGCACAATTTTTTAATCACGATATACGCCATACTGAGCAGATTCTTAAACATGATAAACCTGATCTGAGTTGCAGCCAGGAATTTCCAACAACATGCACTGAAACTGGTAAGTGTTTTAACGGACTTGAAGTCAGAGACCTTGTGATCGACACCCTTTACCGAACGGTAAAATACGCCGACTGGTTATCATTGTCAGATAAAACAGCACTAACCAATCATCTTTCCTGGATGTTTTTCCAATTGATGCATGAAAAGCCTGAGACAGGCTGCAGCCCGGTGGCTCTGGCATTCCTTACCAGTGAGGATGGTCAAAAGGCTATCCAGAGAGATCAAGTTAATTTTTTAATTCCCAATTCAGAGTTTGACGCTACTTACCATCAAAGAGCCATAGCATGGGTTGAGCAAGTGGGGACCCATCTTAGAGAGAAGCAGTTTCAAAACATCTATCAGGCGGATTTGTGTCAAATCTATAAAGGTATTGAAAAACAGTTCCCTTTTTTCTGGCAAAAGCAGGAAGATACAGAAACAAGCCTGGCGCCATGCAGTTCTTATTAGCTGTTGAAATATCAGCTGCCTCTATGAGTTCAGCTAGTAGGTGATGATATTTTGTTCCTACTTGTATTTATCTGTTATCAACTCCTCTGTGTTAATGGCTTATTAGCAAGCGAATTGTGCGCAACCTTCGGTTTTCCCCATTGAGAATACGGTTTACCAGTGGATTCTTGTGACCAGGTTTCTAATGGTAGAGGCGCATAGTTCATCAGTAACTGATTCTGGAGTGACATTAATGAAAGTCAGGGAAAGGGAACTTTGCCGAAGCCTGCAGCAGGTCAAAGCTGCATGGGGTGTCGCCGAACAGGCTGCACACTGTCACGGTGTTTCTGACGCAGGCTCTGCTGTCTTCCCCATCAGGGCTTTTCTGGATGTGGAGTCTCTTCACGCCAGACTAACCGTGGAGTGCTACCGAATAAGAAATGAAACTATGCTGATGCTGGCAGGCTTCTGTGTCTGTAGCCTTCCGGGCGTTTGTCTGGTTTTCACTTCTTGTTTCGCGCTTCTGATCATCTTGTTTTCCAGAGATCAGTAGTATGGATTTAATGAGTTACGCAACATCTCCCCTTTCTGTTTTAGCACCGGCGGTCGCTATTGGACTGGCGGTTCATACCCGTAGAACACTTCTTTCACTCAGCGCCGGTGCTCTTGTGGGTGCGCTTCTTCTGACCGGCTTCAACCCTCTCAATGCTATGCAATATCTGGCGCAGGTGTTGGCCGGTATTTTTTGGGAAGATGGCGCTATCAACACCGGTAGAGTTTATATTCTGTTATTCCCTGTTTTCCTTGGTGTAATGACCAGCTGTATATCTCTGGCTGGCGGTACCCAGGCATTTGGGGAGTGGACTCGGGTGCGCACCAGCAAAGGTGCACAGTTAACGACCGTTGTATGCTTTAGCCCTGATATTTCATAAACATGCTCCCGTTCTCGCTTGCCCTTTGCCGCTTCAGGAAAGTTTATGAAATATCCGGGTTAGGCAACAAATCAGACAGCAGATTTTATTATACCAGGCAGGCAGTTGCGATGAATTCAAGAGGTAATCCCGGAGTCTTGTTAAAAATAATAACACTGTTGTTATAGGTTTTAATTACTGCCGGCCTGAAAATGAAATCATATTTCAGGGAGGACGAACACGTGGGGCCAATAAGTTCTCAAACATCAAACCCAGGTTACAGCTGTACTGCGCAGAGGGACACTGGGCCGGAATATGCACCTGTGTCAGCTAGCCTGCAACAAACACCAGGGGAGGGACAACCTGAGTCTCTCCCTCTCTGTGCCCGTGAGTGTCAACCTTCTGAATCCGCATCAGGTACTTTGCAGAGATATATTATTGAACAGGGAATAACTAAACTGCACACTCTTCCTGCCGGTTTCTGCACGCCGGGCTTCATCTTGTCACTTTTGCAAGACAGTTGCCTGTCCGAAGCCGGACGGCAGAATATCTGCGAATACCTGATCAAAATATACATCCCTGAAAAAATGAGTTCTCAGCAGGATTTTTCTTTAACAGGCTGGCTGGCCAATACAGCCTGCCATCCATCATCATTAGCTCACACCCACCGTTACACCATTGACTCTGATATTCTCACTCAGCACTTCGCTTTTACCTCTGAAATCCCGAACCATGCCTTAGAAGGACTGGAAAAGGCGTTACTTGTTGGGCTCGACTTACAACTGCCCAATGCAGCCATTGGCAGAGAGCTCAAACAGTATGTAGAAAGGCAAGCCCGAATACATGCTGATGCCCTAAAGGTCACTGAAACTAAACAGGGCTTCCCGGAAGATTGCAAGGTCTACGGCGGGCGCTCCTTCTCCACTATGGATAAAAGCACGGGAATGCAACGCTACTTCAAATTACAAATGAAGGATGAGGCCTGGGAGACCATGGTGCGCGAACAGACAATGCATCAGTTCTGTCAATCAAACGAACTGCCCCTGAAAAGTGAAATCCCCATTCCCTGTGCAGTTTTTCGTATAAGAAAAAAGGACATCAGCCCAGAGCTTTTGGAAACCATTGAAGCGCCCTTGAAAGAACATGAAATTGATGGGGATGCTTGGTTGTGCGGATATGAATTTCTGGCTTCTAAGGATTATCAGCAGTATTGTGTCGATGATATTGAACCCACGCAATACGTGCCGCAAAACATTACAGATGTTGAAAGCGGCTTGATGAAAGCGGTAGCTGACCTGGGGTTCTGGGCCAGCAGTGGCATTTTGCATACCAGCATATTGCCGATCTATCACTCTTACGTAAAAGAACCTTCCAGAAATATCTGGCATATTTTCCCCAATTTTGTTGGCTATAAAGCCTGGTCTCAAAATACCCTTCCAGGCCTAATCATTGCAGGAGACAGAGCCGTTAAACGTTCCGACCTGGGGGTATCCGGGTTGAGAGATTTGGGTGATTTCGAATCTTATGGGCATGTCAGTAGCTACATCATAAATGAAGAACACCTTCTTGATTATCAAGATTGTTGGTTAGAAACTGAATTCGAGGAAGAAGAGAGTATTCTTTTCTATAAAGGAGAAAAGTTTAAGCAAAAAGCCTGTGTTGTGAACTGTATTGGCAATAATCTGTTTGGCGTGCTGTTAACTTATGCTTTTGCTCACTGCGAAGATGCATTTCATTACAAGAATCCTGAAGCCATCGTCAGCACTGAGCAGTTTCTGGAAAAGGTACTTGAGACCTTTGCCAGATCTTTTCTGAATCGGCCCTTTTCGTTCAGGTCAGCGTTTAGCGACACTGAAACATACAGTCGTTGGCTGAACCTGTCCTCCAGAGAATTGCTTCTCTGGACAACTCAGAAAACCCTATCAACCGGCGAACTCAATCCAGGCAGTGTTTACAACCATAAAAAGCTTGATAGCACACTCTATCCAGTGCCAAACGCTCAGGATATTGTTTTGGGCGAATCTTATTATTTAGGGCTACGTAGTAAAGTTATGCCGATGGTGACTTTTATACAGGGTCTCACGTTTTTTTGTGAAAAATTAGTTTTGGAACTATCAAAGGCTTAGGGAATCAGCAAAAATAAGAACCAACAACAGTAACGGCTTATTCTCCTGCTGATTCTTCCTCTGTTGCTATTGATTACATTGAAAATAATGCAACAAGTTTCAGCCTTATGTGGATTCTCATCATTGAACGGTATGTCAGGATCACAGCAAAGCCCCCCATTGAAGTGTGTTGAATATAGTTTGAAAAGATAGTTTGAAAAGAAAACAGGTAATATTTTTCTTTTGTTTATTTCCTCCTTGTTTCATTGAAACACCCGCTTCGCTAATGTCCCGTGGTTTTTATTCTGCTGAATATATAAGCACAACTGATTCCATAAGTTCAGGCAGTTAATGATGATAATTTGATCTTACCTCTCTTTTTTCGTCATCAACCACCTCTGTGTTAATGGCTTATTAGCAAGCGAATTGTGCGTACCCTTCGGTTTTCCACATTGAGAATACGGTTTACCTGTGGATACTTGTGACCAGGTTTCGAATGGTAGAGGCGCATAGTTCATCAGTAACTGATTCTGGAGTGACATCAATGAGAGCCAGGGAAAGGGAACTTTGCCGAAGCCTGCAGCAGGTCAAAGCTGCAGGACTGGGGTGTCGCCGAACAGGCTGCACACTGTCACGGTGTTTCTGACGCAGACTCTGCTGTCAGCAATACATTCGCCATCAGGGCTTGTCTGGATGTGGAGTCTCTTCACGCCAGACTAACCGTGGAGTGCTACCGAATATGAAATGAAACCATGCTGATGCTGGCAGGCTTCTGTGTCTGTAGCGTTCCGGGCGTTTGTCTGGTTTTCACTTCTTGTTTCGCGCTCCTGATCATCTTATTTTCCAGAGATCAGTAGTATGGATTTAATGAGTTACGCAACATCTCCCCTTTCTGTTTTAGCACCGGCGGTCGCTATTGGACTGGCGGTTCTTACCCGTAGAACACTTCTTTCACTCAGCGCCGGTGCTCTTGTGGGTGCGCTTCTTCTGACCGGCTTCAACCCTCCCAATGCTATGCAATATCTGGCGCAGGTGTTGGCCGGTATTTTTTGGGAAGATGGCGCTATCAACACCGGTAGAGTTTATATTCTGTTATTCCCTGTTTTCCTTGGTGTAATGACCAGCTGTATATCTCTGGCTGGCGGTACCCAGGCATTTGGGGAGTGGGCCCGACGTCGTGTGCGCACCAGCAAAGGTGCACAGCTGACGACCGTTGTTTTGGGTCTGATCATTTTTATTGATGATTACTTCAATGCGCTGACCGTCGGCAATATCAGTCGTCCACTGACTGACCGCAACAATGTTCCCCGCGCCAAACTGGCTTACCTGCTGGATTCCACGGCATCGCCTGTGTGTGTGATTACACCGATTTCCAGCTGGGGTGCTTATATTATTTCCCTGGTTGGTGGCATCCTGCTGGCCCATGGTGTGACAGACATCAGCGCCATCTCTGCATTTGTCACCATGGTTCCCATGAACCTCTACGCTGTATTTACCCTGCTGATGGTGCTTGCAGTAGCATCCATGGACCTGAACATTGGCCCAATGAAAGCCCACGCAGAACGGGCCCGTCGTGGTCAGCTTGGCAATATTAACCCCCTGGAAAGCACAGAGCCTCAAAGCGAAAGCCGTGGAACAGTTGCCGACCTGGTGCTGCCTGTCAGCCTTCTGGTTATGGCGACAGTTGCCGCCATGATGGTTACCGGTGGACAGGAACTTACGCTGGAAGGTGAAACCTTCAGCATCCTCGGTGCATTCAAGAACACCGACGTCGCTACCTCTCTGGCCTTCGGTGGCGCGGTTGGTATCATCACCTGTATCGCTATGCTGCTGCGTTTAAAAACACCCGGCCGTGAGATCAATACTGCCTGTATCGCAGGTGTGAAGTCCATGACCGGTTCTATCGCAATTCTGATTCTGGCCTGGGTTCTGACAGACGTAATCGGCAATCTGGAAACCGGACGTTTCCTCGCGGGTCTGGTTGGCAGCACTATGGGCAGTCAGTGGTTACCTGCTCTAATGTTCCTGCTCACTTGTGTGATGGGTGTGGCCACCGGCTCCAGCTGGGGCACCTTCGGCATTATGCTGCCTATCGCTGGTGATATGGCTGCGGCAACAGATATGGCTCTACTGTTGCCAACACTGGCTGCTGTACTGGCAGGTTCTGTATTTGGTGACCATAGCTCCCCGATTTCTGATACAACAATTCTGTCGTCCACTGGTGCGGGTTGTAATCATATTGACCATGTCACCACACAGGTTCCTTATGCCGCTTCCGTGGCTCTGATCTGTCTGGCGGGTTACATCACTATGGGCTTTACAGGTTCTGTTGCGATTGGCTTTGCTGTTTCTGCGGTCGCTTTTGGTGTGGTTGTGACCTTGTTCCGCAAGATGTCGGCAACACCAGAGAACCACGAGTTAAAGCCTGTGGTCGCCTGAACCACTTCGACTCCAGAACTGTTCGAACAGCTTCAAAAATACAGAAATAAAAAAGGTGCCCGGCGGCACCTTTTTTAGTTCCCTGAATTTGTTTCTAAGAAAAAACCGTTAATGGTTACTGTTGCCAGGGGCATTAAAGAAGGCTTTTCGTCGGAAACACGCATTTTTTTTACCTTTAACACTGTTGTTAGTCAATGTAACACGGTTGT
Source organism: Sansalvadorimonas sp. (assembly GCA_965221135.1). Classification (GTDB taxonomy): domain Bacteria; phylum Pseudomonadota; class Gammaproteobacteria; order Pseudomonadales; family Endozoicomonadaceae; genus Sansalvadorimonas. Next base: position 268,998 of record CBDCRZ010000069.1, on the reverse strand, counting down.
TATGCCCTCTGTCTGTCCACCCTGATAGTTTAATTTGAATAGTTAGGGATAACAGGGATATGGATATGGCCAAACAAGTTCAGGGAAATAAACGTCAACCTCCCTCTCTCATGGATGAAACACCGTTTATAAAAAAATCTCGTAAAACGAGGAGTCCCGTTTTCTTGGGCCAGAAAACAAAGCGTGCCGCACAAAGAAAGCAACTGCCGCACTCATCTGCCGATACTGCGGAAAACAAACCCGACTTCCCTGGAACCGGAACCGGATCCACAATAACAACAAGGTCAACCACGAAAGCACAACTAAACCCTAAAAGCGTGGCTGATATGGTTTCTGCACAGAATCCTGATTTTGCTTCTGATCTGGCAAAACATGGGCTTGAAATCAGAGCTCACCTTGAAGAGCATATCAATACACTTCCCGCTGAACGCACCTGTCCCATGCCTGGAATGGCACGTTTCGTCACAGAAGTCACAAACTTTCTGGAAACCCGGGTTATTAACGATGAACAGATCAGCGATGAAGAAAGAGTGCTGTATAGAAAACTGTCGGCAGAACTGCATTCTCTCGGAGAAGAAAACTATCCATGGAACAGATCATTTAAGCTGTTTATGAAAAGCGGGATTTTCATTTCTTTCTATTATAGGAATCACCCTGTTAAGTTTCGTTACAATAATTTTTTTAAAACAACAACACTGCAAAATATAGATGCACTTCCGTGGGATGAATTTTACAGTGATAAATGGGCTCCTGCACTTAAAGAGTTAAGAGGACTTAACTTATTGAGTGATGATTTATACTGGCGCCTATCTGAAAATATTAGTTTTTTTTACCCTCAAATAGACCCTATTGATATTGAGTTCTTCAATAAGACATGGCTTCTTAATATTCACCCTGTTGGATTTTTTTACGACACGCCTGTTTTAGAATTCGATGGTGTAGAGGAAGATGTTGCGACCTATCAGATACATGATCCTTTTCATTCCTTAAGATATAAAATGCCGACTCCCTGGAGCCCCAGAGAACATAATAAGCTTCAGGAAATTATCACCTATTTTGAAAGGTGTAGGATAATAGGTCGTTGCACACCGAAAATAGAGGTTCACACCAAAAGCCATGAATCCTCTGCCAGCTTTCGCCTGCTTAAAGAGAATGAAACTGATTTCCCCCCTCAGGCACTCCATCTGGCCTGCTTTATTACAAACCATGAATATGGCATACAATTAGACACTGATCTCCATACTGAAACCTTAAAAGTTTTTCGCAATTCAGTTTTTTTAAAAGGCAACGTGAAAAGAGGTGAGTTTAGTGACTTACCGGGAAATTATTTATCCCTTAGTAGCGATAATTTAAGCGACGCACTTCTTTTTTTACAACACCTGCACCAATCAGAGTGGTGGAGTGCCGAATGTACAGAATTATCTGAAGCCAGGTTGAAAGCAGCAAGGCAACGCTATCAGCTTTCCAGGGCCTGGTTTTTTATGGCTGGGATTCACGATTATTGGCATGACGATGAATCAACGCTGCCATCACTGCAGAAACAATTTATAGGTAACAACTATGCAATTATCCCATGCCAACACAATACCTGTCAGGCTGATATTCTTTACATAAACAATGGAAGAATAAAACAACACCACAAACAACTTTTATTACAGGATAACTGCCATTTCCAATCAGGGTGTAAAAGTACTTTACTGTTCCGTTCAGGTGATGAGCTACACATTCTGAGCTCAGACAAACCAAGTATTATAACCGGTGTAAAGAGTCACCATTATCATCCGAATACCGGCATGCTTCTCGTAAGAAAACCTGAACAAAAAGAGGCATTTCTGTTTTTTCTTAACGGGCCCAATCCTAAACAAGCCGTCCGTCTACAAGGTTTTTTAGCAGCACATGTTATTGACGAACAAAACCTTATTCGAGCATATACTGACCGCTGTATTCTTGATTTACAATTTAATGACAGGGGGGTAATCAGCCCCTCCCTTAAAAGGGGTCTGGATCATCACCTGAAACAGGTAGATTTTACGCATACCTCCCTTAAAAGTCTTCAATTTGGTAAGAACTGGTTTGAATCCTGTGATTTTACCGGAGCAACCCCACCACGGTGGCAATATCTCAGCAATGCCTATTTTAGTGGTTACTTCCCTCTTACTGAACAGGAGAAAATCATGCCGATAGTCAGCGCTGCCCAAAACTGGCTCGACAGTGAGCCTGGTCAATTTATCGAAAAAATCCACGAACTTGTGGGTTCAGGGCTTTTGCCTTTTATAACCCTGAATGAAGTACAGTGGCACAAGCTCCTTAATACTTCCCCTTGGGATTCGGATAGAGAACTGCCCCTCCAATCCATTCCATTACAGGCAATTTGGGATGCGCCAGATCTGATGCCAGATTATATGTTAAGTCATGCACATAGATACCTTTGTGATGACAGTGTACTACTTTCGGGAAAGGAAGAACCGTCTTGTAACAGAGGTATTAAAGCACTTATAGGTCAGTTCGGCTCTCATGATGACTTCAGAAAATTTATAATGTGTAATAAAAAGTTTAGATGTGATTCTTTAGTATTTGAGGATATAAAATTCAATTATATCAACAGCAGTTTATCGCTCACACAGATTAAATTAAAAGGTATCTGTTTCTACAACTCTGATCTTTCACGCTTATATTTTTCATACTCAGAAATTGAAGATTGCACCTTTGTTAGTTCAAATTTACAAAAAATAAAGTTCACTAACAGCACCTTTGAAAACACTGTATTCAACAGCAATAATGCTAAGGAATCCAGATTCTCAGGTGTTATTTTTAAAGGTGACCAGTCATTTATAAAGAATACAGATATGACAGGAGCCACTTTCACAGAAACGAATATTCACGGTTTAATTATTCAAAACTCATCTTTATCTGATAGCTTATTTGATCGATCAGACTTGCCCAACCACGTGTGCAAAAATTGCGACCTTACAGGCATAACTTTTAAATAGCCTCGAAAAAAAGAAGAGAGAGAAAAACTTTTCAGGGCTTTTAAACCTGCATTTGAAATACTGATAAGCATTACCCAATGCAAGAAGGGACGATACATTAAATCACATAGCTATTTTGTATTTTACCGGTGAAACAGACTTGGCCGATACTGAGTTTAAAAAACTGGAACCATCTTTGAGCCCCGAACAGCGAAACAATTTCTTTAAGAAACCAGTCAATAAAAATACTACATGCTCGAAAGTAATCTGCGCGCTAAGACACTCTGCCCAACCTCAACCATTCTCAGAGTACCTACATCCGTCTATTTTGAATGATAATTTGCGCATCAGGCATGAAGAAACCATCTGCTAACTAATCACGCTGTCGGTGCCCATTAAAGTTTGATCAAACTGTAATGGACTCCGGCACCACACAATCAACCAACCTGCTACAAGCACTGTACAGGTTACCGTTATCTCAGGAATCTCCCCAGCGCCTTTCTATACCTCCGTACCCGTTAATTATGGCTCTTTCATCTCATAGCTCTGTCCTGAAGCACTGACACCCCTGCACAGGCCATATTTGCACGCCAGTGCGGTAAGCACTGTTGACCCGACGGCAACGGCAGCCGCAGCACTAACAGTACCGACCACAGCCCCGACAATTGCGGCGGTATTATCGCCACCAGAGAGCGGCGGAGTAGAGGCCGGAGTCGTGCTCGTGCTTGTGCTCGTGCTGGTTCCATCAGCGGTTGTTGGCATAGCAGCGTTACCGAAGAAGGTCAGGGTTGTGGACGAATTGGCGACCACGGTACCCCGTTGATCCAGCACCTGAACATGCACATTGAACTGGCCCTCTTTATCGCCGAGGGAAACAGACACCTCGGTGGTGGTGTCGGTAATGCCCTGAGCACTGAAGGTTTCAGTCATGTCCATGTCGTTATAGTCGATCACTACCTGCTGCTGACAGCGCGGCTGTTGGCTTTGTGCAGAAGCAGATGAACCAGACCCTTCGATATTCGGTGTATTCAGCTTCAGATTCACCACAATTCTGTGGCTGCCTGGTGTTCTGTCGGCGTTAATCTCGCTGATGGCGTAATAACCATAGTCATTGGGGTTGTGGTCGAAAGGCAGCGCCGTGGTGGCCTGGGGACCGTAGAGATCAACCAGGGTGTCATCAGAGGGCATCACAGTGATTGATCCGAATTGATCCAGTGCCGTCGGGCGTAGCAGGGCCCGGGGTGTCACTCTCACCTGTGCAGGTTGCGGACCGCAGAGATCAAGCCCCTGCAGGGCAGAGGACAGGTCAATCGCGGTGGTATTGGTTGTCGTGTTATACAGGGACGTTGATCCACCGTCAGCATCGGGCAGAATATCAACCTCGTAGGTGTAGTCCGGGCTGGCGTTTTCTGGCACAGGAGTGAGCCCGGGTGCGAGCCAGTTGAGCCTGGATGACGTGGCGTTGTACACCAGATTGCTGACCGCACTCATGACTGGGTGCAAGATTGTTATAAAGGAAGGGAGGGTTCTACTGAAGCTTACAGGGTCAATTGCCTGGATTGTGCACACAAAAGCTCTACCTTCATTGTTTTTGTTGTAGGTTGTTACAGACAGGTTGAGTCTTAGTGCACCTTGGCCGAGGTTTTCAGTAGGGAGAAGATAAATGCCCTATTGATGTAAAAATCCACCTCGTGAAAGTGCTTCTCCATCAATATCATAATTGATGCCATCCCCAAGAGCTGTGCAACTAGGCTCAACCGGATTACAGCAATACGCTGAAATATTCATCGGCGGCACCAGAATTTCGGCCGATTGTTGCGCCTGCCTCTTGTATACAGCGGCACGCTCTGCACGTCCACCTCCCCGGGAGGGAATGGAGGCAGCCTCCATACCGCGCTCTATCTCAAAGTTCACGGCTCTTGCCCCTTTGCGGCCTGCCCTCACCCTTTTCTCAGCTCCACTTTCCGTAGAAAAAGAAGGCTTACCTGAAGAAACCGCTTTAGAAGCGCTCTTTGCAAGAGCACGCTGCTGCCTTGCAGCCTCTCTGGGGGTAATAAGCACTTTACGGGGGGCTGTCCCACTGTTTTGTCTGGTACTTTTGATAGAGGTTTGCTCAGAGGAGCTTTTGCGTGGTGAATATGTGAGGCGTGGATGACTTTGGCTCAAATCCTGGCTGGAATTCTTCCCGGCATTCCTGTGCCCCTGAGACAGCCCCCCTTTTGTATAGTGGCGAGGATGCGCTCGGGACTGCTGCCCAAAATGTTTATGGGTGACGCTTGTTCTACCAGCAGCAGAACGCAGAGTTAATTGGTTAGCACGGGAGGGAGGGGGATGAACCATGGAAGGATGTGATGGGCGAGAAGCCACCCCTGTGTTGTTCCCCTTGGCAACAAATGCAAGATGAGCAAGAGTAAGGTTTCCCCTCGCGAGAGATGTGCTATTCCCAAAGCCAGCGTTGGCCTGTGGAGTCAGCACTATGGCTTGTAAAACCATATAACTCACAATGAAGGTTTTTTGGAAGAACTTCCCGGAGTCAGGTGCGCGGTACTTATTACTCGAAACCAACCGCAGGCCACTGTTAAAAGCGTACTGAAAGACACTCGATTTATAATAAAGTTGTAAGCTCAGCTTCATAACTCATTCCCTCTTCACCCTGCAGGTGATACTGCAAAATTTGCATGCCATAAATTTGGTGTGAGGAGGGTAGTAAAGATTAAACAGGGGAGGTGTCGGAAAGCATTAAGGTTTGGTTTTTTTTCACGAGAAACTCAAAATACCGTTTAAATGACTCCGCCCCCTTTTCCCACTATTGTCAGCCAATGTAACAAGGCTGTTATGCCCCGTGCCTGCAAGACCTGATAGTTTTATTTGAGTAGACAGAGGCACCTAAAATATGGATAGAATCAAACAGTATCAGGGAACAGAACGTCAATTAACCTCTTTCACAGATGAAACACCTGGTACGGATAAAACGCAGGCTAAAAAAAGAATTCGTTTGGCCCCTGGCCGAAAGGGGGAGCGTGAAACACAAAGAAAACAACTGTCTCCCTTATCTGCCAATGCTACTGAAGAAAATCAACATATTCCTAAAACAGATTCTCCAATAACAACAAGGAAAACCACCGAAGCTCTACAAAAACCTGATAGCCCCAAGAGGGTGGCTGATATGGTTTCTGCACACAATCCTGATTTTGCTTCTGATCTGGTAAAACATGGGCTTGAGATCAGAGCTCACCTTGAAGAACATATCAAGACACTTCCCGCTGATCGCACCTGTCCCATGCCCGGAATGGCACGTTTCGTCACAGAAGTCACAAACTTTCTGGAAACCCGGGTTATTAACGATGAACAGATCAGCGATGAGGAAAGAGCGCTGTATAGAAAACTGTCGGCAGAACTGCATTCTCTCGGAGAAGAAAACTATCCCTGGAACAAATCATTTATGTTGTTTATAAAAAGCGGATTATTCATTTCTTTCTACTATAGAGGTTCGGATTACCCTGGTAAGTCCCGCAAAAGATATAATGTTTTTTTTATAACAACAACACTGACAAAGATAGATACTCTTCCATGGAATCATTTCTACAGTCAAAAATGGTGTCATAATCTTGCCCAGTTAAGGAAACTGGCATTATTGAGCGATAATGCATACTTACACCTATCTGAATGTACTAGCTTTTTTTACCCTCAACTCGACGCTATTGATGTTGAGTTTATCAATAAGACTTGGTTTCTTAATATTCACCCTGTCGGATTTTTTTACGACACACCTGTGTTAGAATTCGATGATGTATTGGAAGATGTTGCAACCTATCAGATACACGATCCTTATCATTCCTTAAGAAGTAAAATGCCAGCCATCTGGTCCCCCGTGGAGCATGATAAGCTTAATGAAATTATCACCTTTTTTGAAACGTGTAAGGTAGTTGGCCGTTGCACACCAAGGATTAAGTTTCACGCTGGAAACATTGAAACCGATGTCAATTTTCGCCTGCTTAGAGATAATGAAACAGATTTCCCCCCCCAGGCACTTCATATGGTTGTCTTCCTTATAGGCCACGAAGTAAGCCAGCCATTAGGCGCTAATCATACCAATCGTCAATTTAATGATATTCTCAAAATATTTTTTGAAGAAGGAGACGTGAAAAAAAGTTTATTTAATGATTTACCTGAGAATTACTTATCTCTTAGAAGAGATACTTTAAGAGACACACTTCTGTTTTGTCGATACCTGACGCAATCAGGATGGTGGAAAATAAATTGTGAAAAATCATCCGAAGTCATTCTGAAAATAGCAAGACAGCGCTATCAGCTTTCCAAGGCTTGTTTCTATTTGAATGGGGTTTCCGATTTTTTTTCTGATAATCATGGAAATTTTCAAGCCTATATGGAACAGGAACAAAATATTGGTAATACCTATGCAATTAGGCGATGTCAGAACGACCAAAAACAGGCTGATGTTTTTTACATACACAACGGAAGAATAAAAAAACACCAAGAAAAACTTTTGTTACAAGATGATTGCTATTACCAATCAGCGTGTAGAAATACCTTATTGTTCCTTTCAGGTGATAAGCTACATATCCTGAGTTCAGAAAACCCACGTATTATAACCCGCGTGAAAAGTCACCATTACCACCAGGATACTGGCATGCTTCTCATAGAGAGACCTGATGAGAAACAGGTACTCCTGTTTTTCCTTCATAGGGAAGCCTCCGATAAAGCAACCTGCCTAAAAGGGACTGTTATCACACAGGTGATCAACGAGAAGAACCTTATCCGAGGATATTCTCAAGACTCTCATTTTGACTTAATATTTAATGTTGGGGGTGTTGTAACCAAGCTATCTCTGAAAAAGAACCCGGGTCAGCATCTTAAGCAGGTTAGTTTTACGCATACCAATCTTAAAACAATTCACTTTGGTACAACCTGGTTTGAGTCCTGTGACTTTACCGGGTCAACCCCACCAAGATGGGACGATATCAGCAACGCCTATTTTAGTGGCTACTCTCCATTTTCTGAACGGGTGAAAATCATGCCGATAGTCAGCGCTGCCCAAAAATGGCTTGACAGTAATCCTGATCAATTTTCCAAAAAAATAGAAAAACTTATAAGTTCAGGGCTTTTTCCTTTTATAACCCTGAACGAAGCACAGTGGGACAAGCTTCTTAAAACTTCCCCGTGGGACTCAGAAAGAAAGCTGCTCCTCCAGTCCATTCCATTAAGGGCCATTTGGGAAACGCCAGATCTGGTACCAGATTATATGTTAAGTTATGCTCAGACATACCTTTGTGATGACAGCGTTTTACTTGCAGGCAAGGAAGAACCGGCTTGTAACAGAGGCATTCAAGCACTTATAAAGTGTCTCACATCTCATGATGATGTCAGGAAATTTATAAGGAGTAATAAAGAATTTCGATCTGACCATTTACTATTTGAGAATATACATTTCAATCATATCGGCAGAATGTCACCGCTCGAACGGATTAAATTAAAAGGTATCTGTTTCTTTAACTCTGATCTTTCAAAATTGAGGTTCACACGCACAGAGATTGATGATTGCACTTTTATTAGATCTAATTTAAAACAGGTATACTTCGGCAACTGCACCATAGAAAACACTTCATTCAAACAAGTTGATGCTCAACAATCCGTATTCGCGGGAGTTACTTTCAAAGGTGGTACTGACAAAGGTGGTACTGAAAAATGTAATAGATTATTTATAACCAATACAAATATGACAGGAGCCACCTTCAGAGTGGTAAGTATGCATGGGGTAGTTATTAAAAATTCATTTTTAGTCGATAGTTTTTGGGATCGGTCAGATTTAACCAATCTCATATTGAGTGACTGCCCACCCCCCACAGGTATAACTATCCAATACCCTCGGAAAAAAGAAGATATAAAAAATACTTGCTGCGTTTTTAAACCTGTGTTTGAAAAACTGGCAAGCTTACCCAACGCCAGAACGGATGATAAATTGAACCATATTGCAACCTTGTATTTCACAGGTGAAACAGAGCAGGCCGAGAAAGAACTTATAGAACTGGAGCCCTCTTTGAGCTCAGAACAACGAAACACATTCTTTAAAAAATTAACCGATGATACATGCTCGAAGATAATTATAGGGCTAAAAAGAGACGCACAGCTCACAGAAGAGCTAGCTCTTAGAAAGCTATTTTTCAGAATGGACCACCCACAGAGCTTAAGGGAATTGTATAAAGAACAGTGTCTTGGACGACTATGAGCCTGTAATGGTTGAGGATAGGCAGCATTAACAAGCGACAGTTTGAAGCCTTCGTCCGCGAAGCGGCTAAATCTATTAAGGCTGAAATCTATTAAAACTGAAATCTATTAAAACTGAAATCTATTAAAACTGAGAGTAACCTGAATGACTTCCGTCAGATGCTCACCAAAGCCACTGTAAAAACAGCTATCAATAGTGATTTGAGAATTTAAAATTCAATCATATCGGCAGCGACTCATCGCTTGAACGATTTAAATTAAAAGGTATCTGTTTCTATACTTGTCCAACCTTAACCATCCTCAAAGTACTTACACCTTTCCATTTCAAATAATTTTTTCTGCACCTGGCATTAAAAGCCTTCTGCTAGCTAACCACACCAGCAGAAGGCTTTTAAAATTTAGTATCCTGCAACGAAGCTCATTTTCGCTAATAGACAGTTATTCAACAGTTACAGACTTGGCCAGGTTTCGTGGCTGGTCCACATCTGTACCTTTAATCAGTGCAACATCATAAGAGAGCAACTGCAATGGCAGGGTGTAGAGGATTGGTGCCACAAGATCACTCACCTCAGCAAGATTGATCACCTTAACACCGTCGCCTGCTACCAGACGGGCATGAGGATCTGCGAACACATAGAGCTGACCGCCACGGGCGCGCACTTCTTCCATATTGGATTTCAGCTTTTCCAACAGGTCATTGTTCGGTGCAACCACTACAACAGGCATGTCGTTATCGATCAGAGCCAGAGGGCCGTGCTTCAGTTCACCAGCGGCATAGGCTTCGGCGTGAATGTAGGAAATTTCCTTCAGCTTCAATGCACCTTCCATAGCAATGGGGTACATGGTGCCACGGCCAAGGAACAGGCTGTGGTGCTTGTCGGCAAAGTCTTCAGACAACTCAGTGATTGCGTTTTTCTGCTTCAGCACTTCCTGAATCGCGTGGGGCAGTGCACGCAGGTCTTTAACGATATGTTCTTCTTTCTCTGCAGTTATCAGATCATGAATACGGGCAATCGCTGTTACCAGCATCAGCAGTGCAGTCAGCTGGGTCGTAAAAGCTTTGGTGGATGCCACACCAATCTCAGCGCCAGCACGTGTCATAAAGGCCAGGTCGGATTCACGCACCATGGAAGAACCCGGTACGTTGCAGATAGTCAGTGAAGACATAAACCCCTGCTCTTTAGCCAGACGCAGAGCAGCCAGAGTATCAGCGGTTTCACCGGACTGGGAAATAGTCACCAGAAGACAGTTTTTGGGAACAAACGCTTTGCGGTAACGAAACTCTGATGCGATTTCCACACGACATGGGATGCCCATATCTTCAAACCAGTTACGGGCAACCATACCGGCGTTATAACTGGTGCCGCAGGCAATCAGCTGAATGGATTTAACCTTCTTAAACAGTTCCCGGGCATTGTGGCCAAAGGACTCGACTGACACACTATTCTCACCCAGGCGACCTTCCAGTGTGTTGATAATCGCGTCTGGCTGCTCGTAGATTTCCTTGAGCATGAAGTGGCGGTAAGGGCCTTTATCAGTCGCTTCATGTTCAAAGGTGCTGTCGACCAGTTCACGTTCAACCGGCTCACCTTCGGCATCGTAAATAGAGACCTTTTCACGGGTTATCTCGGCAACATCGCCCTCTTCCAGATACTGGAAACGCTGGGTTACTGGCAGCAGGGCCAGTTGGTCAGAGGCAACATAATTCTCACCGATACCCTGGCCAATCACCAACGGACTACCGGAGCGAGCAACGACAGCATGGTCAGGTTCGCGACGGTCAACAATCACTGTGCCGTAGGCACCATCCAGCTGGGTAACGGTTTTCTGCAAGGCTTCGAGCAGGTTTTTGGCGCTCTTACGCTCATGGTGAACCAGGTGGGCAATGACTTCTGTGTCGGTATCAGAGGTAAAGATATAACCCAGCTCAACCAGCAGCTTCCGCAGCTTTTCATGATTCTCAATGATGCCGTTGTGAACCACGGCAATATCTTCTGATACATGGGGGTGAGCATTGCGCTCCGAAGGCTCACCGTGAGTGGCCCAGCGAGTGTGGGCAATGCCGGTACCGCCCTGCACTGGCTCCTTGGCCAGCGCTTCATCCAGCTCACGCACCTTACCGATACGGCGCAGTCGTCCCATCTCTCCGTGACGATCAATCACGGCCAGACCGGCTGAATCATAACCGCGGTATTCCAGGCGCTTGAGCCCTTCTACCAGAATGGGTGCCACATCCCTTTGTGCTACTGCACCAACGATTCCACACATATCTTAATCCTTCTCAATTCTTTCACAGGCTCTGGCATCGCCTGAACCTGGCTATGCAGTTAACGGTAATTACGCAGACGGCGTTTTAACAGGTTTTTTCCAGCCGGGAATATTGCGCTGCTTGCCGCGGGCGACGCCCAGATGGCCATCGGGTACTTCGTTGGTAACGGTGGAGCCCGCACCAATGACTGCATCACGACCAATAGAAACAGGAGCCACAAGCGCAGAGTTGGAGCCGATAAAGGCACCGTCTGCGATGGTGGTTTTAAACTTGTTGGCGCCATCATAGTTGCAGGTAATTGTTCCTGCGCCGATGTTCACTCCTTCACCAACTTCCGCATCTCCAACATAGCTAAGATGGTTCACTTTGCTGCCTTCGCCGATATGGGCTTTCTTGGTTTCAACAAAATTGCCGATCCTGGCTTTGTTCTCCAGGCGGGTACCAGGACGCAGACGTGCAAACGGGCCAACATCACAGGCATCACCTACCGCTGCATCTTCAATAACAGAGTTGGCTTTAATAATGGTGCCTTTACCGATAACGGCATTTTTCAGGTGGCAGTTAGGGCCAATCTCAACACCATCACCCAGAACCACTTCACCTTCGAAGACACAGTTAATGTCGATAACAACATCATGTCCGGCAGTGAGCTGACCACGAATATCCAGTCGTGCAGGGTCAAGAATAGTCACACCGTCGTTCATAAGCTGTTCCGCATTACGACGCTGAAGCAGCCGTTCCAGTTGCGCCTGCTGCATACGGTTGTTCACGCCCTGCACTTCCATCTCACTGTCAGGCTTGGCGCTGACAACCGGTGTGCCTTCTTCAACAGCCATGGCAACAATATCAGTCAGATAAAACTCACCCTGGACGTTATTGTTATTAAGACTGTTCAACCAGCTGCTCAGACGTGTGCCGGGGATAGCCATAATGCCGGTATTGGTTTCGGTAATCGCTTTCTGTTCAGGGGAAGCGTCTTTGTCTTCGACAATCGCCTGAATAGCCCCTTCCGGGTTACGCACGATGCGTCCGTAGCCACTTGGGTTTGCCAGATCGACTGTCAGCAAAGCGAGGTTCTTGCCATCACAGGCATTCACCAGAGACTGCAAAGTGTTGGAGCGAATCATAGGAACATCGCCGTACAGTACCAGAACAACATCAGCCCCTTCACAGGCTGGAGCCGCCTGCTTCACCGCATGACCTGTACCCAGCTGTTCCGTCTGCTCAACCCAGCTGACATTGGTGTGAGTCATACGCTCACGTACCTGGTCAGCCCCGTGACCAATCACTACATGAATATTGTCGGCACAGCCCTGAGTGTTTTCCGCGGCGTGAATCACATGCTCAAGCATGGAACGCCCGGCAATAGGATGCAGTACTTTTGGCAGGGAAGACTTCATACGGCTGCCCTGACCGGCAGCAAGAATAATAGCGTGGATATTCATAAAACAGTTCCAAATCAATTGGCTCTGATGACTGCCTGTTACTAAGAAACTTGTACTAACTAAACAGATCACTGCAGAGCATCCCGGTCCTGCCGGGTAATATAAAAATAAAAAAGCCCGGTACAGGACGCTTTCCTCTTTTCTTGGGTCTTACCCCTGGGTTCTGTGTCAGGCCTGACACTTAACTTTCACAGCTTGTGGCCTTAACAGATAGTCCATTGCGTAAGAAAAGAGGAAAACATCCGGTACTGAGCAATAAAATGCATGGTGTTCAGAATGAGCCTGGTGTCACCACATTACTGACAAGTCTGAGATATTGGGACTAATGTAATACTTGCAGAAACTTAGACAAGTATATTTGTCATAAATTTTTTGACAAACTGTTAAGAAAGTCATCCGGAAAGCACTATGAACCTGAAAACCCTGCAGCAGCTGGGCATGTCGGACAGGGATATCAATCTCTATCTGGTGCTGTTTCAATTGGGCCCGTCATCCATTCGTGACATTGCCACCCATACCGGCATTAACCGGGGAACAACCTATGAGTCCCTGAAGCAGATGGCAGCACGCGGGATTATCAGTTATGCCCCTAAAGGCAAACGCCGGGTGTTTCGAGCGGAAGACCCGGACAAGTTGCTTCTGCTGGCAGAAGAAAAGAAAACAGCTCTGGAAAACACAATCAGTTCCCTGAAGAGCGATATTATTCCCGGCCTGCATCACCTGAAGCCGGATTTCTCAGCCGGAAATGTACGTTTCTATGAAGGAGACGCAGGCATTGAGTTCGTACTCAAGGACATTCTTGCCACTGTAAGTCAGCAGGACGAACGGCAATACTGCGTATTCTCAACCAAAAGCATACGACACCACCTGTATCGCCCCTTCCCGAACTACACCACTCAACGCATTAAAAAGCGCATCAATGTAAGGGTAATAGCACTGGGTGAAGGTGGTGAGGATGCCGAATATTCCGAACGGAAGTGGCTGCGCACCAACGGTCCTGTCGATGCGAGTTATATCGCCATTTACCCACCCAGGGTGGCCATGATATCCATGGCCTCAGAAAACTACCCTGTTGCTACGGTTATTGAGTCGTCTGATATTGCCCGGTCACAGCAGCTCGTTTTCGAGGCTTTGTGGGGCTTCCTTTAAGATCAGGACCACCACTGCTGCCTCCACCATCACCCTGCTCAATGGGGTGGGCAGTTCCCGTGAAATCAGAAATACTGAAAGCCCCCGAAGCACCAGCCTCGCCGACAACAGGAGGGCGATCAGGCGTGATCACAGATTCCTCAAGTGGAGCTGCAACAAAGGAGCCATCAGGCTCGCCCTTACTGATGTACCCACCTTGTAAATCTGCTATCAGATCTGATAAACCAAACTTATTCAACGAAAACAGAAATTTATCCCGTATTGATAATGTGCCACTGAACTGTAGATCGTACGCAGCAGGAATGTTATCCGCTGTCAGGTTCATCCCTTTTGCCATCATATTTACCACTGCAAGCTTCAGCATAGCGCGCTCAAAACCCTGCCCAGAGCTCTCATGTTTACCGGGATTACCGAAAGAGTGCACCCATTTAATTCTGTCTTCTACTGGCGCATTTTTTATCGCATCAGGAATAAAAGGATTAGGGTTACCTTCCCAGGGGTTCAGGTAATAGACGGGGAATACGACAGTTTCTCCTTTCTTAAAGCTCATGGCGACATAGCGGCCCTCATCACCTTCCGCTTTAGTGGTGTCAGTCATATGAACTGTAATGTTCGTCTCAACACGCCGGGTTTCAAGTGGGGCTGGAGGGTAATGCAGCAAGACCTCGTCGAGAAAATGATGCAAGACAGGCAGCCTTGTTTCTCTTGTCCCCTTAATTTGTTCGTACGTCCATTTATGCTCGTAAAAACCTTCAGGGCGAACCCCATCCTCAAGGAGAACACGAACCACCTCCGCTCTAATTTCCTGTTGTGCATCCTGTTTACTAGCCAATTCAGCAAATACTGAGTTCAACAGAGAGAGCTTGGTATCTGCCCCGGCAAGCATAGTATTCAGAAGATCATATTTATCCTCTTCCGTGAGCACGCCGTTACTCTTTTTATAAAGCTCCCTTAACAAACTGCACTCTGGATACTTTGAGTCATAATTTACGTCATCAAGAAAGCCTTGCTCTTCAACCGTTTTTACTAACCAATCCACATCAGCCAGTAACAATTTATTTTTTTCATACATTTTTGAATGGGTTAGCCAAATATAAGGTTTCTTTATAAAATTTGGCGCTCCCTGATAAGCCATGCCGGCCGGCAGGATGGCAGCTGTCTCTATAGCTCCACGAAAATGCTCCCGTATTTCATTCAATTTTTTACGGTGGCCTGACATATCAACATTAAACACCAGATATAAAATAGATTTCATCAGGTATTCACCACCATCATCACCAACCCCTTCGAACCCTGGGCTCGATGCCATTTTCTCTATAAATTCCTGTGAGAATGGAGCCAGTTCTTCAATTAACAAAGGCAAAGCCTCTGCTTCCAAAGCCTGACTAACATCTGATTTTTTCTCGTTTTTACCCAAGTACATATCCGCACCAAACAAATCCTGTTTTGTCAGGTGTGTACTAAACCAATCCTGTTTTGTCAGGTGTGTACTAAAGCTGCTCTGCATAAGAATACGAGCGATTTCCGGGTTCCATATCCAGAAAGTTGCTTTATAGGCGGATAATGGATATAACCATGACTCTCTACTACATGGGTTAACAACCCAGTTTTTCATACAGTAGCGAGATGTTGTATTCATTCGACATACGTCACTTTCAGCATGTTGCTGCATGTGATCCATCAAAGGTTTAACACCCTCTTCTCCGGCTGAGTTATACAGAGACAAAACTTCATCATCCATCCCGGACAGCGGCATCTCCATCAATGTCGATTTCACATCCTGAGGTATATCTTCAACCTTGATCTCTTGTAAACGCTGCTGCAACTGGTCCACCGCAGCCTGAGGGACGGTACCGACTCCGCCGACTCCATCCTTTCCCCCTGCAAATGCATTTGCACCATACAGCGACAGACCAAGAAAAACTGTATTAATTAACCTGCCAGTTTTTAACATATTGCACTTGCTGCAAAACCACCTCGTATCACTTTTCATAGCCTGCACCGCACATATATTAAACCCCCACCAGATTAGAACCCTTGTCAAAAACTTCCACACAAAGCGATACATAAATTAAACAGAGCACTCCAGGAACGATACGTCCCTATCAAAGCGGTGGTCTAGACTTCTCAACTCAGAATTCTTCTAACTACTTTTTAGTTATCTGCCCCTATGCCTTTTATTTGTGGAGACAACCCATGGAAACAAAATCGTATAAGCTCAACACCTCCTCCTTTATTGCAGTTATAACTGTTTCTCTATTGGGAATGCCTTTATTTCCAGTCTGGGCCGAGCAATCTCAAGACAGCTCATCATCTGAGCAAACAGCTTCTCAAGCGGCCTCCTTTCAAGATGCCAGCGCAGAAGAACCTGTTTACTCCTTTCAGATCTTTAAAAAAGAACGGGATGCACTTCAGGCATCTCTCAAACAGGACAGCGATGTTTTTGGGATTCCCGTACTCATAAACGATCGAACCAAAGCAGATGTCCTGCACCTGACTAAAGACACTATGGCTCACTTGCTGGATTCTAACGGCGATAGCCAACCTGATGACCAGGCTCTGACATCTTTTATGGCACAAAATGGCTATAACATTATCGTACTAAAGTCCTCTTCTGACATTGATTATATTGATGATCAAATCTACCCCGATGAGCGCACAGCAGGGGTGAGTTCAAGCGGAATTAATATTGATGACTACCTGACAGCATCTCTGGCTCTGATTGTAGAAGCCAGACTGGAGATGCTAAAAACACAAACTGTGAAGGGTGATGAAAAAGCACAATTTGAGTTAGAAGATCTCAACAAAGCGGTCTTGGAAGTATACGCGACTCGATTCCTGCCTGAACCCAAAAAGACAGAAGCACACGATGACAAAGAAGATGCTGCTTTAGAGAATGAAGATTTCGATGATAAAGGGGACGACAATGGACCAGGCTGGGAACTGGATACTTCCGAACTTATCCTCATGACCCAAAGTGTACTGTCAGGGCAGACTAAAACACTTCTCGACCGTATGGTGACTCTGCTCAATATTGCCAAGTCACAGAGAAATGAAGAGAACTTTCATAAAAGCGTCCGCGGCAGAGCTCTCAATATTGATGATCTGGGTAATGCCGCAAGGTTTTACCACGAAACCCCAGAGAGCATTCAGGAAAAACTGCCTCTGTTGTGTAACTGGATAAAGCGAAACCGGTTGCTCGTGCCTTATATCGACGTAAACGCTTTGCGGCCTCTGGAAGAGTACAACACAAACAACCTGTTCAGTGACTGATAAATATCGCTCAAAACCCACACTTCTCACTGTGTATATGCCCCGTTACACAGTCGACGGAGTGTCGTGTAAGAAATATCCCACACAAGGGTGTGGTTATAACGACTATTCCAATCCTGATGAGGAACATAATATAGACCCTGCAGGTTAGCCGCAGGGTACGCGGCAAAGGGATGGCCAGGAAGGCCCCTGCTTAGTACTGACTTGTCAGTACAAGGATTAGCGAAGGTTAGTCAGGATGACTTCCTTCCACAGTCAACGGATTGACTGAGATCAAGGATGATCTGGAATCGATGGGCCTGGTAAGGATATCAAGCCCTAAGATTTCTTTTATAGCACAGTACCTGTCACACCAGTAGCTCTCTGGCACAAGCCTCTCTAGCACAAGCCTCTCTAGCACAAGCTTCTCTAGCACAAGTATCTATCTTTTATTTCCACTTTTCCGGAAACACATCAACCGCACCTTTTTCACTGCTGAACATAACGTGTTCGTCCTGAACCGTATATTGCAGATTCATAGTACGCTCTGTGTGTTCAGCCATAGCTTCGACCTGCTCTTCTGGAATAAAAATAATTTCCAGATTAGAAAAGCGTTTAATGATCGCTTTGTTCTGCTCTTTCCAGACAGGTGCCGCATTATCACCATAAGCGTAAATGATCGCTTTTTGGGACTGGTTACAGGCTTTACGGATACGACGTTCATCTGGTAAACCGACTTCAATCCAGGTTTTCACATCACCTGTCAGCTCTTTTTCCCACAACTCTGGCTCATCGTCCACACTCAGCCCACGGGTGAACTGCATGTCTTCTGTCGCATGCAGAGCAAAAGCCAGCAGGCGCACCATCATTCGAGCATCATTTTCAGAAGGATGACGAGCGGTAGTCACCTGATGGGTTTCATAGTAGCCGCGGTCCATATCAGCTATCTGGAGCTCAGCTTTAAAAATAGTGGCTTTAAGTGCCATATATTGAATCCGGTAAGACGAAAAGGAAGGAGTAGATTTAAATACTGCGCTGGAGCCTACAGGATATAAGGATCGATACAAACCACTTCTTACAGCGAACAACGAGTTACCCTATGCCCTCTCAGCGCAGCAAGAAAACATTTATAATGCCTGCGCCTCACCCATGACATTGATTCTGAACAGCTGCTGAATTCGAGACAATTGATGCCCCACTCTAAAATAACGGGCGCCCTGATGGTTCAGGGCACCACCTCCGATGCAGGTAAAAGTGTGCTTTGTGCTGGCCTGTGCCGGGTCTTTAAACGTCGTGGCTATCATGTCAGTCCGTTCAAATCCCAGAATATGGCGCTGAACAGTGCCGTCACCTCTGATGGAGGAGAAATCGGCCGTGCTCAGGCGGTACAGGCTCAGGCTTGTGGTCTGGAACCTCATACCGATATGAACCCTGTTCTGCTAAAACCTAATACGGATATTGGTGCTCAGGTGATTGTGAACGGTCACGCTGTCGGCGAAATGAATGCCACCAGTTACCATGAGTACAAACCCAAGGTGCTGGGTTCCATTATGGAGGCTTACGGGCGTCTTCAGTCTTCCAGTGATGTGGTCATTATTGAAGGTGCAGGCAGCCCGGCAGAAATTAACCTGCGGGACAGGGATGTTGCCAATATGGGTTTTGCCGAAGAAGCGGACTGCCCAGTCATTATTGTTGCGGATATTGACCGTGGCGGTGTATTCGCCCACCTCTATGGCACACTGGCACTGTTGTCTGAATCGGAACAGAACCGGGTGAAGGGTTTTGTAATTAATCGTTTCCGTGGCGATGTTTCACTGCTGACCTCAGGTTTGGATTGGCTGGAAGAAAAAACTGGCAAACCTGTGTTGGGAGTTCTACCTTATCTGCACGGCTTACACCTTGAAGCGGAAGATGCGGTTGCCGATCAGCAACTCACCACCGACTCTCACAATATTCTGAAAGTTGTTGTACCTGTGCTGAGCCGGGTGAGTAATCATACTGATTTTGACCCGCTGCGCCTGCATCCCAATATTGATATTCAGTTTGTCTGGAAGGGTGATGCCTTCCCCGCCTGCGACCTGATTATTATTCCCGGCAGTAAGAACACTCGTTCCGATTTAGCCTTTCTTCGCGATAACGGCTGGGACAAAGCTATTTACCGCCATCTGCGTTTCGGCGGAAAGGTAATGGGAATCTGCGGTGGCTACCAAATGCTTGGGCAGATGCTCCATGACCCGAAAGGTATTGAAGGTCACCCGGGCAGCAGTGAAGGTTTGGGGTTACTTGAACTGGAAACAGTGATCGAAGCACAGAAGCAGCTGCATCAGGTGAAGGGGCTAATATCTCTTCCCGGAAATGATTCTGTTGCTGTCACCGGTTATGAAATACATGCCGGTTCTACAACAGGTGTCGCTCTGGATAACCCTGTTATCAAGCTCGATGATGGCCGTGTTGATGGTGCGATGTCAGACGATGGTTCGCTATTAGGCAGTTATCTGCATGGCATCTTTGAACAACCGGATGCCTGTCGTCAGATTCTCGCATGGGCCGGCCTGACTGATATTGAAATACCCGACTACAACCTGATTCGCGAACAGGGCATTGACCGTATAGCTGACACTATTGAAGAGTACCTGGATATGGATAAAGTTCATCAGATCGCAATGAATAACTAATCCTTTTACTGCGTCCTTTTACCACGAGCAGTGTTCGCTGCTCGCATCTCCCCTCGCATAGTCAGAGATTTCGCACTACTTTTGTTTGTGCTTTTATTTCCCTGTTGAGCCTGAAGAATATTGTTGGTGTATCCATGTATGACTTTATCACTAGCTTTGGTATCCAGACTCTTCTTGCCGTTGTACTGGATATTTTCTTTATTCGCATCCAGCGCTGGCGTCCTCTGGAAAAGTTCGAAGAGCTTGCCCGCCGTATTGAAGGCCTGTTCTATTTAAAAGATGACGATGGCCACCCTGAAAGGCAGTTCCCCTATGGGGTAATAGCGGTTCTCTTTACAGCCATTCCACTGGTGATTGTGACATGGTTGCTGACCACTACTCCCATTCTCGGATGGTGGTTCGAAGTCGGTATTCTTTATGTTGTTATCAGGGGCTCTCAGCTCGCTGAAGATGCCCGCATAATCTGCCGCGCACTGTTTCAAGGCTCCCTTCCCGAGGCTCGTAAACAGGGTAAAGAGATTGCCAGAGAGATATCCATAGAGAGTACCGACAATATGACCAAAGAGCAGATGGTCACTTCAACCACCAAATGGGTTCTCAAAACCGGTAACAGTGCTGTTTTTGGTGCTCTATTCTGGTTTGCAGTGGCCGGTGCCCCGGCAGCCCTCCTCTATCGGCTGATGTACCGGCTAAACCTTCTGTGGGACTACAGACAGGAGGATTATCTTTTCTTTGGTCGGTTCACAGCCTATTTCTATTGTTTTCTTAATATTATCCCCGCGCGGATCACCGCTTTTATCTACTCACTACAGGGGGACTGGCGAGAAGCACTTCACTGCTGGCAAACCCAGGCACTTCCTTTCAGAAAGCGTAATAATGGCACGGTTGTAGCGGCTGGAGCTGGGGCTCTTGGCTTCTCGCTTCCAGGGGAAGAAACTCTGGGAAGAGGCCAAACGGCGGAGATTATTGATATTGAGCGCTCCATATCCCTTATTACCTTTGGTACCTGGTACTGGGTTGGAATAGTCCTTGTTTTCTCGTTATTTATTTAAAAGGCGTTTGTCTAAAGGGGGTTTGACTGAACCATCTCCATACTGCACTGTCAAAGAAACAAATCCTGTTGCCAGTCAAAGTACCCATGAACAATAAACATAACCTGCCCAGTCTTTCGGCCATTAAACATCTTAGGCTTGCAGCCACAACCCTGGCGCTTACAGTACTGCTGTCAGCCTGCCAGAAAACACCTGTCAACTGCCCCTACTCCGCTGAAAGTGGGAGCGATACACTGCCCACTAAAGCCAATGCCGGATGTTTAATCACCAGGGGGGATGACGTTATGGTGATTACCATGCGCCTCACCGGAAAGCAGTCTCTGCCAGGCGGTACAGCAGATATGGGTGAATCGCCACAATGTACTGCCTACCGGGAAACCCTTGAGGAGACCGGCGTGAAGGTTAAGGTCAATGAGCTTCTGGGTGTCTTTGAGAATGGCTTCCATGTGTACGGATGTGAGCCTGTAACCCAAAATCCTGATCTGAATGCGTATGACTGGAAGGAGGTCAGTGATGTGTCCTGGCGCTCATGGTTATCATTAGACAGCGATAACTGGCGCTTCCCCGAGCACTTTGCCCAAACCCGCCAAATGATCCATCAACAGATCACCGGCCTCAGTAAACAGCTGGATACTTCCACTTCGGTTAATACAAAAAGTCAGGCTGCCCCCTAAAGTATGGTACCGAGTCAGAGGCATACGCTGTTGGATGCCTTTCAGAAAACCAGGCTTACCACTGGGTGGCAGCCTGGTTAATTCTCTCCCATGGAATTTCCATACTACTGCGTTGAGCAAACTTGACCACAAACAACAATGCACTCTTATCTGAGTAGCTATAAGTCAACCCAATACCATCCCGGTCATTAAGACTGATGCCGATTAAATCGGCTATTTCACGCCAATGAGACGCATGGTTCGCTACCAGTGCACAGACATGGTCTCGAAATGTATCGGGTTGGCTTAGGGTATTATTATTTTCAGCTGAGCCTTGTTTACGAACATGTTCAGGTAAGTACTGCAAAATATGCTCACAGCCCTGTTGATGGCAGACTTTGACCAACTTCCCCAGCGGCACTCTGGGGCCTTTAATCAGCTTCTGAAACATAGATGTTGAACAAGCACTATTGTCAAGCTCTTCCTGTCTGATAGTTTCAAGGTGATTCATATCCAGCCCCAGATAGAAACCGATAATCATCCAGTCTCCTGTAGGCGGTATAGCCCTGATAACCTCCTCTGTTAGCGGTGATTCCAATGTTAGCTGCTCAGGGTTTGAGATCCGGGGCTCCCAGAGTGGCAGGGAACAAGCCTCTGGGTGGGGTGATGCGTCAGGGTAGAGTTCCAACAGTTTTTTTTCACAGCTTTTAAGGCCAGCCTGCTGGAAGGTATGGCGGAGGTTGTCAGGCGAGGCTTGACCGAAGCTTTCAATCAGCATGCTTAGCTTGGTTGTCGGATCCGAGCAGTAGCCGGACAATGCAACGTCAAAGTCTTCTTTCAGCCCCATATGTTCGGATAGCTGCCGCAGCTCTTTCAAGCGAAGCCCCATGAGAACATCGCCTATCTCCGATAAATCGAGCTGCTGTCTGGCGTGCTGACCTTTCTGACTACATAAAACAAGGTCAACCTGCCGAATGTTATTCATGTTTGGGTGAGAAAGCGCACGCAGCAGTTTACTTACAGTTATCGGGGCGGCATGAGCCAGCAGGGCAAGCCTGATGTCAGCATGGTCGCCCCCATTAAACGGAAAATCCCCGGTGATATGACTCACAACCTGCACAGGCAGCTCGAAAGCCTGAGCAAGGTGTAATGTGTTATATGTTTTGATGACCTTGTCGACAACAAAGGGAGGCATGACAGCATCGTCCGCTAAACCTTTCAGCTCAGGAATATAATTTCTACTTTTGGGAGCAGGAACCGGTTGACCGCAGGCTTCAGCGATCTTGCGTTCTGCTTGAAGGGACCGTGAGTTTTCTGCATAACGCATAACATTCCTGTCTGTCAGTGTCCCTTTGTCTGATGCTTTTTGAAGGATGATTTTTAAGTGGTTGTCTCCAGGCTGTCCGCTCAGGGCGCCTTTTATTTCTTGATAGGATAAGCCGAGTACCATGCCCAGCCTTAAACATGACGGTCTGTCCGGTGCTAACAAGTTTTCAAAGAAGGCAATTTGAAGCTCTGGCGTGTAATGCCTCACATTATTTATTCTCCGTTGTACGCCTTCATTCCAGTCTTGCAGTTCAGAAAGTGCTCGTCGTTGATCGACGGCAGGAATAGCACCAGTCTCTCCCAGTTTGTTAACAAGGCTTACAGCAACCAAAGTATTCGTTTGCTGGTATCGACTGCTATAGATTTTTTTTAATTCTTCTTCGAGCCTGACAAAGGTATCTTCATGTTTTTTTATAATGGTAGGATCAATTTCCTCTATCTGTTTTGCATAGCTGCGTCTATCCATTCCAGTGCTAGCTGACATAAGACTCAGGGCCGCATCGAGTGTCTTACTGTCGATATGGTGACGGCGAAGAACTTGTCCGGGTATCTGGGCCAGATTGTTTCTCAGCTCATTAATATGCTCATTATTAACCTTTCCAGACTTTTGCAGCTCATAATTCATGCTGACAAGGCGATCCTGAAACTGTTTCAGTGTGCTCTTGTGACGAATACGATTGGGCAGTTGTTGCAGGCCATCAAGAATATCAATGACGAGTACCCGGATAGCGGTGATAAAACTCTTGCTTCCCATCATACTTTTCGCTGCAGCAAGACTTATACAACGACCTGAGAGGCGTTTATTCAGTGTCTGCCGATAGCTCTTCTGAAAGTATGAGTTCATTGGAGGCTCAACTGCCCTTACGGACATATGTTGAGACCCCCCTGCTGGATTCTCTGCCGGGTGAGGGGATGCTTTGTTATCCCATCCTGGCCTTCCTGTCCCCTCTATTCCGTGCATTCCTTATCCTGTCTTTTTTCATGTGCCGTGGATATTATTTTCTTACCTAAACTATAGGAACCATTATTCTTTTTACAAAAGATGGTGTGTTCTCTTGAGGACCTGGAGGATGGGGTCAAGTCAATGGTAACTATTCTACAAACCGCTACCGCTACCGCTACCGCTACAAAACATCTTAAAACCGTCTACTTTTAGTGTGTGAAAAATGTTCATTCTTCTGTATCGAACGCAGCCTCTGCATTAACGCCTGCCCCCTTCACCACCGTGCAGGTCATCCTGACCAGGCAAGGAGCACATTCAGCTTAAACAGCAGGCCAACCAGTGGCATGCTATGTGGAAAGCGGCGTGTGACCGAGAGCAAAAAAGCTCTGACTAAAAATTCCGGGCTCACGTTAAAGCATAAGGCTGCTACAGCAGCATTGAATGCCCAGATTGATGAACTGAAATCAGAGCTGGCGCACATGAAGCACCTGCTTTTTGGTCGCAAGTCTGAGAAAACCAGTGCCTCTTCCAAGAAAAGCGGCAATACAACTCGCCCACCTTCAAATCGTAAACGAGGCCGCCAGCCCGGGGTTCCCGGTAACGGGCGCAACCTTCACAACAATCTGCCTGTGGTTCATGAGCCAGTGGACCTGCCAGAGGAAGAGCAGCGTTGTGCAGCCTGTCATTTACCTTTCAGGTCATTTTTCAATAGCTCTGGTTGCGATGTGATTGAAATTGAAGTCAAGGCTCATCAATAAAGGGAAGCTCGGGATTACGCATACGGCATCCCCATAAACAGACAACTGGAGTCTTATAAAACACAGGGTCTGCACCTTTCACCAGCAACTATTTCCTTTGGGCAGGCCGCAATAACGTCTTTTTTCGAGCCTGTTGCTGATGCTATTCGGGAGTTCGTTGCCAAGAGCAATCAATGGCATGCCGATGAAACGCGGTGGATGCGGTTTCTATTGTTTTAGCTTTCTGTTGGGCTCACGTAAGACGGGATTTTATTGATGCTCAGCGTGGCGACCCTGAACTGGAAAAGTGGAGTGCCACCTGGGTGAGCAGGATTGGTCACTTATATCAACTGAACGACCAGCGCCTTAAAGTTCTGGACGACCCTGAGCAGTTTTCAGCTCAACAACTGAAACTCGAGCGTCAGGTAGAGCAGATGGCAACCCAGAGGGATCAGGAACTCAAACGCCCAAAACTGCCAGTCAGAGCAAAAAAGGTGCTCGAAAGCCTGCAGAATCATTGGGAAGGATTGACCCGTTTTGTCACTCATCCCGGTATCCCTATGGATAACAACGCTGCAGAACAAGCCATTCGCACAGGAGTGCCTGGCAGGAAGAATTACTATGGCCCTGGCAGCGACTGGAGTGCTGATATAGCCGCATTTCTATTCAGTATTTTCATGACACTTAAGCTTTGGGGTATTAACCCAAAAATCTGGCTGAATTCCTATCTTGAGGCATGTGCAGCAAATGGCAGGAAACCGCCTGAAGATTCTCCCCCTGTTTGCCTTGGTTAATGAGTGAGGAGATGCTTTGTGAAATGCGTAACCATGATCCTCCAAAAGCATAACCGGGTAGGAAAAATCATTGCCTGAAATGGTGACGTTCAGGTGGTTGGTAGAAAGGTTACCAGGCTGGCAAGTCATTCACTCTCAGGCCTTCATACTGGCGACTCATTTCCTGTTCGTCCATTGCATTTATCACCCGATCAACAAAGGTTCCAAGGCCTGCGACCGAGTCAGTCTCAACATAGGAAATACGTAGCACCTCAAACCCCAGGCTTTTGAGTATGTGATCTATCAAAGGGTCTCGCGCTCTTCTTTTTCCAGACTCTTTTGCAAGAAGAAGCTCATCGTTTTCCATTGTGTCATCCTGAATATAATGATGGGGGCCATCGACCTCTATACACAGGGTTTTACCCACCAGAATATCAACTGGGAACCCTTCAATATTCACTTCCATAACAATATTTTGGTTTGGCAAAGCATGTTTAACAGCCTGGAACACTCTGTTTTGTGATGCTGAGACCTTCACCTTTTTTTCAGGAGCAGAAAGAGCAGGAGACACATCAATTTCCAGGTTAGAAATGCCTGCCCAGTAAATATATGCAAATCTGTCTTGCCAGTGATGTGAAAGAAGGTCCCTGATATTTTCCCTATCCATTAGCGGCTTAACAAAGATATCGAAACGGGGTGTATCAGGATCATCCTTGACGAGCGGATTTTGTTTTGCACATAAATCCAGAACGGCCAGGCTCCATAAGAAGTCGCCGACTCTATGCTGTAGAGGGCCGCCTGTGTCAATAAAACCAGTCATATCACAAAGACGTTTAACCAGGAAATAGCCAAGCTTCAGCTGGTCGTCTGACAGAGATAAACGGCACAAAGCGTCAAGGGCCATAATAATATCCTGTTCAGTCGGCGATATGTTCATAATGGCTTGAATCGAAGCTTGAACAACATCCTCCCCTATGACGTGTGAGCAATGAGACATCCCACTGGCCACCATGGCCAGATGCTGGGCCGACCACTCTTTGGTGTCGGTCAAATCACGCCTCCCCACCTCTTTGGCCAGCGCCTTCCGGGTCGTGTCAGCGTCGTCCCACGCCACCGGGCTCAGGCCATTGGTCACCATGGCCAGAGGCTGGGCCGACCACTCTTTGGTGTCGGTCAAATCACGGCTTCCCACCTCTTTGGCCAGCGCCTTCCGGGTCGTGTCGGCGTCGTCACCCGCCACCTGCCTCAGGCCATTGGTCACCATGGCCAGATCTAGCGCTATCCAGCACTTAAGGTCTCCGGCAAGGGCACGCCTCCCCACTTCTTTGGCCAGCGCCTTCCGGGTCGTGTCGGCGGCGTCCCCCGCCACCTGCCTCAGGCCATTGGTCACCATGGCCAGATGTTGCGCTAACCAGCACTTAAGGTCTCCGGCAAGGGCACGCCTCCCCATTTCTTTGACCAGCGCCTTCCGGGTCGTGTCGGCGTCGTCCCCTTCCACCTGCCTCAGGCCATTGGTCACCATGGCCAGAGGCTGGGCCGACCACTCTTTGGTGTCAGTCAAATCACGCCTCCCCACCTCTTTGGCCAGCGCCTTCCGGGTCGTGTCGGCGTCGTCCCCCGTCACCTGGCTCAGGCCATTGGTCACCATGGCCAGAGGCTGGGCCGACCACTCCCCGGGGTCAGTCAAATCACGCCTCCCCACCTCTTTGGCCAGCGCCTTCCGGGTCGTGTCGGCGTCGTCCCCCGTCACCTGGCTCAGGCCATTGGTCACCATGGCCAGATGCTGGGCCGACCACTCTTTGGTGTTGGTCAAATCACGGCTTCCCACCTCTTTGGCCAGCGCCTTCCGGGTCGTGTCGGCGTCGTCCCCCGTCACCGGGCTCAGGCTATTGGTCACCATGGCCAGATGCTGGGCCGACCACTCCCAGGGGGCAGTCAAATCACGCATCCCCACCTCTTTGGCCAGCGCCTTCCGGGTCGTGTCGGCGTCGTCCCCCGCCACCTGACTCAGGCCATTGGTCACCATGGCCAGATGTTGCGCTATCCAGCACTTAAGGTCTCCGGCAAGGGCACGCCTCCCCACCTCTTTGGCCAGCGCCTTCCGGGTCGTGTCGGCGTCGTCCCCCGTCACCTGCCTCAGGCCATTGGTCACCATGGCCAGAGGCTGGGCCGACCACTCTTTGGTGTCGGTCAGATCACGGCTTCCCACCTCTTTGGCCAGCGCCTTCCGGGTCGTGTCGGCGTCGTCCCCCGTCACCTGGCTCAGGCCATTGGTTACCATGGCCAGAGGCTGGGCCGACCACTCTTTGGTGTCGGTCAAATCACGGCTTCCCACCTCTTTGGCCAGCGCCTTCCGGGTCGTGTCGGCGTCCTCACCCGCCACCTGACTCAGGCCATTGGTCACCATGGCCAGATCTTGCGCTATCGAGCGCTTAAGGTCTCCGGCAAGGGCACGCCTCCCCACTTCTTTGGCCAGCGCCTTCCGGGTCGTGTCGGCGTCGTCCCCCGTCACCGGGCTCAGGCCATTGGTCACCATGGCCAGATGTTGCGCTATCCAGCACTTAAGATCTCCGGCAAGGGCACGCCTCCCTACTTCTTTGGCCAGCGCCTTCCGGGTCGTGTCGGCGTCGTCCCCCGTCACCGGGCTCAGGCCATTGGTCACCATGGCCAGAGGCTGGGCCGACCACTCTTTGGTGTTGGTCAAATCACGGCTTCCTACCTCTTTGGCCAGCGCCTTCCGGGTCGTGTCGGCGTCGTCCCCCGCCACCTGCCTCAGGCCATTGGTCACCATGGCCAGATGCTGGGCCGACCACTCCCCGGGGTCAGTCAAATCACGTCTCCCCACCTCTTTGGCCAGCGCCTTCCGGGTCGTGTCGGCGTCGTTCCCCGCCACCTGACTCAGGCTATTGAGCACCATGGCCAGCGTTTGGGCTTTAAATCCGCACTGTTTGGTTAGCTGCTGTTTTTGACTGCGTTGGATCACGGCTTTCATTATCCAGTCTAACGCTGTGGCGCCTTCTTGATATTTTGCTAATTTTGAAAACGCATTTGCCAAAAGAGCAAGGGCTTTGGGACTGGCTCGAAGCGGGTGCGGATCTCTTTCTGTTATCTGGAATGCAAGATCTAAAAGCGCGGTTTTATGGCTCTCCCGATGTGGCCCGTGAAGTTGCTTTTTGAGTCGATTCACTTCGTTTGCCAGTGCTTCTATCTGTTGATCGAAACGCTCGACGGAAGGGTTGCGGTAATATTGTCTCTTTCTGTCTGGGCTTCTTTTTGGATGTGTTCGAACTGTAGCCTCAGACGATTCCTGTTGTCGTGAAGGGGCTTCGGCATGGGTCTTTGATGTGGTCAATACAGGCGGCCACTGAAGCATTGATGATTCAGGAACAGGAGAGGCATGTGGGCGGACACAGGTACGACCGGGATACAGGGAAGCAGGTAAAGGCTTTACAATTGCCGCCCAGCTTTTCTTTGTATCTTTATCTGCTGCTGCGCATTTCTCTATCACGCCCCCTGACAGCGGTAGCATTAACCAAATAAAAAACAATTCTCTCCTGCAAAAGTGAGCACCAATATTCACGGTAAATCTCATCCTCTTGCCCATTCGTTGAGGTTGTGCAGTAAAGGCAATGGCGGGATATATGGCAAGACGGCACAGGCCAGAAAGAGAAGGGAATACACAATCAGCAAACCGCCTCATATACCGACCATGATCCTCCAAAAGCATAACCGGACAGGAAAAATCATTGCCTGAAATGGTGGCGTTCAGGTGGTTGGTAGAAAGGTTACAGTCAATGCTATACGCTACAGGAAACCCGGCTTACCATTGAGCGACAGCCTGGTTAATTCTCGCCCATGGGATTTTCTTACTCTCCGATCTGGCAGTATTGAGCACTGACAGCAATGCTTCCTTGTCTGTATGGCTACAAGTCTGCTCAATTTTTTCCAAATCACTGGGACTGATACTGAGTAAGAAGGCTATTTCACGCCAGTGAGGTGCATAGTTTTGTATTAACGAGCCTGCATGGACGCGAAATGCATCCCTATGACTTACGGCATTACTGTTTTCTGCGGTTCCCTGTTTACGAATATGTTCCGGAAGGAAGCGTAAAATATGGTCACAACCTTGCTGGTGACAGACCTTGACCAGCTGCCCCAGCGAAACCTTGTTCACCAGCGCCTCAAACATAAGGGTTGAACAGGCCGTATTATCTCTCTCTTCTATTTTAATCCTTTCGAGGGTAGGCATCTCCAGGCCCAGTAAGAAACCGGTAACTATCCAGTCCCCTGTAGGGGGAAGAGCCTTGATAACCTCCTCTGTAAGCGGTGATTCCAATGTTAACTGACCGAGGTTGGTCATCTGGGGCTGCCATGCTCGCCGGGGAAAACTTTCTGGGACAGGCGATGCCTCAGGGTAGAATTCCAGCAATTTTTTTTCGCAGTTATCAAAGCCTGCCTGCCGAAAGATATACCTGAGATTGTTAGGCGTTGCCTGTCTGTCTTTGTACAGCAGGGAATTCAGGGCTGATTCTGGGTATACGCAATAACCTGAAAGTTTAACGTTAAACTCCTCCTGGACTCCCAGCAATTCAGATAAATGCCGAAGCTCTTTTAGAGAGAGCTTCGTCAGAAGCTGATATATTTCATCTTGACCAATTTGAGGCCTGACTTTTAGCCCTTGCTGACTGCAACATACCAGATCTGCCTGACGCTGATTGTTTAGAGAAGGGTGAGTCAGTGCTCTGAGTAATTTTTTTACAGTGATGGGAGAGGCGTTAACAACCAATGCAAAACATGCATCCGAAAGTCCTCCAGCGATAAATTTATTCTCTAATGCCTCGGCTACATCCACTGGCACTTCGAGCGCTTGTCTAAGATGCACCAGGTTGTTACTTTCAAGAATCTTCACAGCCAGAAGCGGGGAGATAACATCATCCTCCGTTAAACCCTTCAGATCAGGAATATAACTGTGAGTGTTGCGAGGAGGTACGGGGTGATTGCAGGCTTCAGCGACCTTCTCAAGTAAGCCAGGGGAAGATGAGTATTTGGCATAATGGATAACATTAGTGTCTACCAGCCCCCCTTTTTTCGATGCCTCCTGGAGAATAATCTCTAAGTGACGGGAGTAAGGCTTTTCATCCAGAGCATTAGCGATGTCATCAAATGACAAACCAAGTGCCAGACCAAGCTCTAAGCCAGACGGATTTATGGACTCTAACAGGTTTTTAAAAAATGCAATTTGAGCCTCAGGTGTGTCATGTCTCTTATTATTTATTACCGGCTGGACGCGGTCGTTCCAGTATTCCAGCTCCATCAGTACTCTTTGTTGATCATCGTAAGAGATAGCACCACAATTTTTCATTTCTTTTACAAGACCGACTGCAACCGACGTATCTGTTTGACAATATCGATGGCTATGAATTTTCTCTAACTCTTCTTCCAGCAGGACAAAACTCTCTTCATGATCGCTTATGCTGTGAGGATCATTATATTTTGCCTGTATTGCGTAGCTACAACTGTTCTTTTTAGCGCCCTCAGACAGAAGGTGGAGGAGTTCATCGAGTTTCATCTTGTTGATGTGGTGTCGGCGAAGAACCTGGTGGGGTATCTGAGTCAGACTATCTCTCAGTTCACCAATACGCATGCTATTAACCCTGCCAGTCTTTTGCAGGTCATGATTCATACTGCTAAGGCCGAGCTGAAGTTGCTTCAGTGTTCTTTTGTGACGAATACGATTGGGAAGTTGTTGCAGGGCATCAAGAATATCAATGACTAATCCTCGTATGGCAACGATAAAACGCTGGCTTCCCTTCCCTCCGTCCTCAGCTGCCAGTGCAACGCAGCGCTTTGAGAGACTCTTATTCAGTGCCTGCCGATGACAGCGATGAACGAGTTTAATTATTGGTGACTCAACTGTGCTTACGGACATATTCAGTGATTGACCGGATGCCTTATGCGACGAATCTGCCCCCGCGTTATAAGACCTTCCTGCCCCCCCTGTAGAGCTCCCTGCACCTTCCATTCCTCGCACTATTTCTCTAGCCTTTTTGGAGTGGCATTGTCATTTTTTAATTTATTAAACTTTAGATGGCATTTTTCCATTTCTAAAGATGGTGTGTTCCCTGATATGTACGGGAACCAGTCTGTGACAGATAATCCATCAACACATCATCAGCCTCAGTAAACTGCCGGATACTTCAGATCCAATTGGTTATCAAAGTGAGGCTGCGCCCTAACCCTGAATGTCACGGAGTGCTTTATGCGTATTCAAGCTGCTGACCCAGCCGCCCTTCCCTTCTGGCTGCGTTGGTTTTTCCGTCGGCAGGAGAAACGCTATGGGCAGATACTCCAACCGGCATTGATGTGGTCCCGCAAACCTTCACTGTTTGTACTCTTTGCCAGTTTTTGGGCCACACTCAGCCGCAAGTCATCTCCCCTGCCACCTTTATTAAGAGCAATGGTGCAGGTGTATGTTGCCAAACTGACCTGGTGTGAATTCTGTGTCGACCTGAACAGCCTGACACTGACAGGTGAAACCGGTGGTGAAGAAAAGCTGGAACAGATCGACCAATGGAAAGAGAGTGACCTGTTTACTCCTGCCGAAAAGGCTGCTTTAGGCTGGACCGAAGCCATGTCTGGTGCAGGCTGCCAGATTACAGACCAGCATCAGGCAGCCTTGAAAGAACACTTTAATGAACAACAGATAATGGAGCTCACTGCTCTTGTCGCTTTCCAGAATATGTCAGCCCGTTTTAATGCTGCCCTGGATTTACCCTCTCAAGGCTTATGCGAGTTACCCGGCAACAAGGCCTAAACTGGGTTCCTGTCCTTTTTAGGAGCGTCTTATTTAGAGGCGTCCTGAGGAGTATCTTCCGGGCCAACCCACGAAAACGGATTATGCGCCACCTCCCACAGGTGGCCATCCGGATCTTTGAAGTAACCACTGAAGCCACCCCAGAATACCTTTTCCGGCGTTTTCACCCCTTCTGCACCCGCATCCAAAGCCTGTTGATAAACCTTCAGGACTTCTTCTTCCGAATGCACATTATGAGCAATAGCAAAGCTGTTAAACCCTGAACCTTCCGCACTAACACAAGCATCTTCTGCCAGCGCTTCACGGCCATAGAGTCCAAGCCAGGTGCCATTTAAATTGAAGAAGGCGACTTTCTCTTCTTCCCCATAACGAGGGAAGCCCAGTCCCTCCTGGTAAAAGCGAATAGATCGCTGTAAATCATCCACCCCAAGGGTGAGCATACTCATACGTGGTTGCATACATACCTCCTCTTACGCGGTTTTACAGATACATACTGTTTCTTTTTTGCTGCGTAAAAAACAAGGTGAGAATACCAGCCCTTGTCTACTTTATAAGTCCTTTCCATCTTTGAGCAGACAACTATGCGCCGCGCCGGAATAACCTCCTCGCTAATAGTCAGCCTGCTGATAGGCGTGCTGGGCATACCTTCCGCTTCAGCGAGCATTGAAGAACTTCTGCGGTGTTCTTCAAAGATCATCTATGCCCGAAAGGGAGGTTTCAGTACGCTGCAAACCCTCTCCAGCATGTTTGAGAACACTTTAAAGATGAATGTGAGCGAGCATGAGATTGAGAACTACTCAACCCAGTGCAACATTCTCGAAAGAACGCTCCGTCACAACCCCAGCGAAGCACGAACGCTTTACCTTGCACGTATCAGTCAGTTACAGAGCAGCCCCTATATTCGTCGCCTTTTTGCCGGGTTTGCCAAACCAACCTACACCTGCTCAAGTGTGACGTCGAATATCGGTGGAACCTTGTACTTTATGGGCTTTAGCTCCGGTATTGGCTTTGCGTACTGTGAAAGCAGCATGGGGAACACCTGGTTGGAAGCACGCCCATTCAGCGAGATAACAATGGGTGGAGGTCTGGATATCTCCGTAGGTATGTTATTTGGAGTGGACAAAGATCACAGCTACAGCCGGTCACCTGTGAAAATTCTGTCTCGATACTCCTTAAACGCGTCTGGGATTTTAGGTATGCAGTTCGTAGGTCATAAATTTTCAGATATTGATTCTTTCGGTGTTTCTGTTGGCTATGGTGGCAAAGCCTCCATCGGATTAGGTGCCGAACTTCAGATTACCGTTATACCCCTCGGAACATCCTACGATAGCTTGCTGAATTCGCTGATGAAGGCGACTTCACTTTGATGTTGTTTTGCCAACTCTAAATCGCGGGAACATCTTCCCGCTTTTCTTCCTCTCATTAACTGCTGAATGCATCACATGAAATGAACACTGTTTTGATCAGTGTTCATTAAGTAACACTCAACCGCTGAACAGTGTTTCGTAAATCGCCTTTATGAACAGTGTTTATCTAAACACCGTTTTTAACACTGTTCGATATTTTCGCTTATTTTGAACACTGTTTAGTTTCTTTCCGGCTGATTTCTTGACGCCCCTGCCCCAGAGCCTCCAATATGAATTAAACAGCGTTTAATTCTCTCCCAGCTGTAAAGATAAACACTGTTCACACTTTTCCACGCCATTCCAGGGATGCGATATGGCCAGAAGAAATGAACACAGCAAAGATGAGCTTCAGCGCCTGGCGCTGTCTGCGGTTAAAAACTTCCTGACGCTCTATCCGCCCCAGGAGATGAGCCTGCGTAAAATCGCCAAGCTGATTGGTTATGCCCCCGCCACTCTGATTAATGCCTTTGGCAGCTACGGCGACCTGTTGATATCTGCGAACTCAGAGACTCTGGATGAACTGCACACCCTGTCAGCTCTGGCCATTCGTGGTGAAACATCTCCTATGTATGCTTTGCGTAAACTCTCCCGTGTTTATCTTGGATATGCACGAAAGTACCCATATCGCTGGCATTTAGCCTTTGAACACCGGATACCGGATCAGAAGGTCCTGCCAGAGTGGCAAAAGAGCCGTATAGACCGGTTATTTGCCCTTTTTACCGAACAACTCAGTCGAACCGGAAGCCGGAAGAAGCTCCAGGATATCCATATTGCATCACGGGTACTTTGGGCCGGTGTACATGGGATATGTCTGTTAGCGGCAGGGGGTGGGGTTCTACAGGAGAAACATGCAACCGGGGAACAGATGCTGGATTCATTTATCCACAACTATATGGACAGCTACATGAACCCGTCCGCCGTTAAGACAGCAGAGAGTGCTGGAGAGAAGCCAGGACAAGATGCAGCTGCAGAGAAAAGCTCACCGGCTAGGCAAACCGTGGTGAGGCAGCTAGATTTTTAAGAAGAGCTTGTAAGAGAGACTTTATTTGCGAAAGGGTTGAGCGGAACGCAAGGATAAGAATACAAAGCTTTTAAGGTACGCTTTTAAGGTACGCTCTTTAGGTACGCTTTTAAGGTACGAGTGTCAGGCTTCCGACCAAGCCAGCGACTCAAAAGACGTCATAACACGAACAACCCAATACCTGTGAATACAAAAAACCCACAGAACCTAAATATGGTTTTGTGGGTTTTATTTTGTCTATTTTTCAATCAGTTAAAGCAGCTAAACACGAAATGTCTTCAACTTTGCGCTGTAAACAAGCTGTGGACAAGTCCCTGCTTGTTTAGAGCAACTGGAACCCCAATCAGGACTCCAGCCTTTTCACTCATTGTTTGCGATTTATCTGCCCAGCTTCTTGCTGATAGCGCGCAGAGTACGCAGTTGTGCTGCGGCCTCAGCCAGCTGTACAGCAGCGCGACTGTAATCAAAGTCACCCTTCTGGTCAGCCAGAGCCTTTTCGGCTTGCTGCTTGGCTTTCTCTGCAGCGGCTTCGTTCATGTCGCCTGCACGCAGTGCGGTATCTGCCAGAACAGTAATACTGTTTGGCTGAACCTCTAGAAAACCACCGGACACATAGTAGATTTCTTCTTCTCCACCGGCCTTGACCACCCGGATTGGACCGGGGTGCAGGCTGGTGATCAGAGGAGTATGACCAGGGCCGATACCGAGGTCACCCTCAGAACCCGCCGCTACAACCATCTCAACCGCTCCGGAGAAGATATCGTCTTCGGCACTTACGATGTCACAATGAACTTTCATTGCTTCGTTGGCAGCCATAGTTTGTCCCTCCTGATGTTGTTGATTTGGACCGGACTCTTACTCAAAAAGAGTTAAAGAGTCTTGGCCTTTTCAACAGCTTCGTCGATGGAACCCACCATGTAGAACGCCTGCTCTGGCAGAGCATCGTACTCACCAGCCAGAATGCCCTTGAACGCGCGGATAGTGTCTTTCAGGGACACGTACTTACCAGGTGCACCGGTAAATACTTCTGCTACGAAGAATGGCTGAGACAGGAAACGTTCGATCTTACGTGCACGGGATACAGTCTGCTTGTCTTCTTCAGACAGTTCGTCCATACCCAGAATCGCAATGATGTCTTTCAGTTCCTTGTAACGCTGCAGAACGATCTGCACGCCACGAGCTACGTCATAGTGCTCCTGACCGATAACCAGAGGATCCAGCTGACGAGAGGTGGAATCCAGTGGATCGATCGCAGGGTAAATACCCTTGGAAGCGATATCACGGCTCAGTACCACAGTCGCATCAAGGTGCGAGAAGGTGGTCGCCGGAGATGGGTCAGTCAAGTCATCCGCAGGTACGTATACCGCCTGGATGGAAGTGATGGAACCTGTTTTGGTGGAGGTAATACGCTCCTGCAGGGCACCCATCTCTTCAGCCAGAGTTGGCTGGTAACCTACCGCTGAAGGCATACGGCCCAGCAGTGCAGATACTTCAGTACCGGCCAGTGTGTAACGGTAAATGTTATCCACAAAGAACAGTACGTCACGACCTTCGTCACGGAACTTCTCGGCCATGGTCAGACC
Source organism: Sansalvadorimonas sp. (assembly GCA_965221135.1). GTDB lineage: Bacteria > Pseudomonadota > Gammaproteobacteria > Pseudomonadales > Endozoicomonadaceae > Sansalvadorimonas. Next base: position 232,685 of record CBDCRZ010000069.1, on the reverse strand, counting down.
GGTCAGAGCCACACGCAGACGGTTTCCGGGAGGCTCATTCATCTGACCGTAAACCAGCGATACCTTGTCGATAACATTGGAGTCAGTCATTTCGTGATAGAAGTCGTTACCCTCACGAGTACGCTCACCTACACCGGCAAACACAGAATAACCGGAGTGCTCGATCGCGATGTTCCGGATCAGCTCCATCATGTTTACGGTTTTACCAACACCGGCACCACCGAAGAGACCTACCTTACCGCCTTTTGCGAAAGGAGCCACCAGGTCGATAACCTTGATGCCGGTTTCCAGCAGTTCGTTACTGGCAGACTGCTCAGCATAAGAAGGAGGCGCACGGTGAATAGCCATGCGCTCTTCTTCACCGATTGGGCCCTTCTCATCGATAGGGTCACCCAGAACGTCCATGATACGACCGAGGGTCTTGGTGCCTACAGGTACCTGGATAGGTGCCTTGGTGTTATTAGCAACCAGACCACGGCTAACGCCTTCAGTGGAACCCAGAGCGATGGCGCGGACAATGCCGTCACCCAGCTGCTGCTGAACTTCCAGAGTCAGTTCCTTACCGTCAACCTTCAGGGCATCATAGACCTGAGGGACTGCGTCGCGCGGGAACTCGACGTCAATAACGGCGCCGATGATCTGTATGATACGACCGCTACTCATAAGTGTATCCTCACCTCATATTCAAAAAGGCTTGCACTTCGCGAGGGGTTATCCACAGGGAATTAACCCTCTCAAAGCTGCTACCTAAAAAGTTAAACGGCCGCAGCGCCGCTTACGATCTCAGAAAGTTCCTGGGTGATCGCAGCCTGACGCGCCTTGTTATACACAAGGTTCAGCTCATTGATCAGGTCGCCTGCGTTGTCGGTTGCGCTCTTCATTGCAACCATACGGGCAGCCTGTTCACAGGCATTATTTTCAACCACAGATTGATACACCTGGGACTCGATATAACGCACCAGCAGCTCATCAAGCAGGGCTTGGGCGTCTGGCTCGTACAGGTAATCCCAGGGGCGTTTCAGTGATTCATCATCATCTGCCTTGAGGGGCAGAAGTTGTTCACACACTGGCGTTTGCGCCATGGTGTTCACAAAACGGTTGTAGGTGACAACCAGTTGGTCGATCTTGCCTTCTTCGTAAGCATCCAGCATGACCTTCACGCCGCCAATCAGGTCAGCGATTTCAGGGGCATCACCCAGATGATTCATGGCTGCTACAACATTGCCGCCAAAGTTCTTGAAGAAAGCACCGGCCTTGTTACCTACGAGGCACAGATCAATCTCAACATTCTGATCATGGAAGCCCTGCATCTGCTGCACGGTCTTCTTGAACAGGTTGGTGTTCAGGCCACCACACAGGCCCCGGTCAGTGGAAACAACGATAAAACCAACCCGCTTGACTTCACGCTCTTCCATAAAGGTGTGGCGGTATTCAGGGTTGGCATGGGCCATGTGACCGACGACCTGGCGAATGCGGGTAGCATAGGGGCGCGAACGCTCCATGCGCTGCTGAGCCTTACGCATTTTCGACGCAGCCACCATCTCCATAGCGGAGGTGATTTTCTGCGTGTTATTTATCGACGCTATCTGCGTCTTAATCTCTTTACCGACTGCCATAGTCAATCCTCAGAAGGGACCTGTAGGGTTCGGCCTGTGGGTAAGAGTGTTACCGACAGGCTGAACCTGCGTCTGTGCCAGAGCGAACCCCGACACAGTACGTCCCTTACCAGGTCTGGGTTGCCTTGAACTTATCGAGAGCGTCTTTGATGCCGCTTTCGATGTCGCCGTTAAAGTCACCCTTCTCGTTGATCTTGGCCATGAGCTGGGCGTGTTCGCTGTTCATGTAGCTGAGCAGAGACGCTTCGAAAGAACCGATCTTGTTCTGCTCAACGTCGTCCAGGAAGCCTTTTTCAGCAGCGAAGATAACGACACCCATCTCAGCGACAGACTGAGGCTGATATTGCTTCTGCTTCATCAGTTCAGTTACGCGCTGACCATGCTCAAGCTGCTTACGGGTTGCTTCGTCCAGGTCAGAAGCAAACTGGGCAAATGCCTGCAGTTCACGGTACTGAGCCAGTGCGAGACGAATACCACCGCCAAGCTTCTTGATGATCTTGGTCTGGGCTGCACCACCAACACGGGATACAGAGATACCGGCGTTCATTGGCGGACGAATACCCGCGTTGAACAGATCGGTTTCCAGGAAGATCTGACCATCGGTAATGGAGATAACGTTAGTCGGTACGAAAGCCGATACGTCACCTGCCTGAGTTTCGATGATAGGCAGTGCAGTCAGGGAGCCAGTCTGGCCTTTAACAGCACCATTGGTGATCTTCTCTACGTGATCCGCATTGATACGGGAAGCACGCTCCAGCAGACGGGAGTGAAGATAGAAAACGTCACCAGGGTAAGCTTCACGACCAGGAGGACGCTTCAGCAGCAGGGAGATCTGACGATACGCCCATGCCTGCTTGGTCAGATCGTCATAAACGATCAGGGCATCTTCACCGATGTCACGGAAGTATTCCCCCATGGAGCAACCACCAAACGGAGCCAGGAACTGCATGGCAGCCGGATCAGCGGCACCTGCAGCAACGACAATGGTGTGTTCCATAGCGCCGTGCTCTTCAAGCTTGCGCACAACGTTGGCGATGGAAGACTGCTTCTGACCAACCGCAACATAGACACACTTAATGCCTGTGCCTTTCTGGTTGATGATGGCGTCGATAGCGACAGCGGTCTTACCGGTCTGACGGTCACCGATGATCAGCTCACGCTGACCACGACCAACAGGTACCATGGCGTCTATGGCCTTGTAGCCAGTCTGGATCGGCTGATCAACAGATTGACGGGCGATAACACCAGGAGCAACCTTCTCTACTGGAGAAGTCTGCTTGGCTTCGATAGGACCTTTGCCGTCGATAGGGTTACCCAGTGCGTCTACAACGCGACCGAGCAGTTCCGGACCAACAGGCACTTCCAGGATACGACCCGTGCACTTGGCCTTTTGGCCTTCGGCCAGACCTTTGTACTCACCCAGGATTACAGCACCAACAGAGTCCTGTTCCAGGTTAAGGGCCATGCCGAACACGCCGCCGACAAATTCAATCATCTCGCCATACATAACATCAGCGAGACCGTGGATACGTACGATACCGTCAGAAACGCTGACGATAGTGCCCTCATTACGGGCTTCAGCGGTTACATCAAGGCTGTCTATGCGGCTCTTGATGATGTCACTGATTTCAGATGGATTCAGTTGCTGCATACCAAACCTGCCAATATTAGGAATTCATTCTTTTACGAAAGCATCGCATCGGCCAGTTTCGCCAGCCTGGTTTTAACACTACTGTCAATCACCAGGTCACCGGCTCTGATCACAACACCACCGATCACTTCAGGATCAATTGTGTTGTTCAGCCTGACCTCAGAACTCAGCTTGCTCTTCAACTTTTCAGCCAGTGTATCCAACTGTTGGTCACTAAGAGGGTACGCAGAGATCACGTCTGCATCGATGCTGTGTTCCTGTTCCGCCTTGAATGCTTCAAACAATTCGGCAATCTGGGGCAGCAGGGTGATTCTTTTGTTGTCAGCCAGAACACGGACAAAATTACGTCCGTTGTCGTCCAGGCTGTCACCGCAAACATCAATGAAGGTATCAGCCTTCTGTTTCGCGGTAAGGGACGGTACGCCTAGCAGAGCGCTGATAACTTCGTTCTGAACCACAGCTGCGCCGTTTTTCAGCATACCGGACCAGTTATCAAGAGCCTTCTGGTCCAGGGCGTGCTGAAACGCAGCCTTGGCATAGGGACGGGCGCAAGTGGTCAGTTCCATAGTTGCTCCCGTCTCAGAGTTCAGCGGCTAACTGGTCAACCAGTTCGCTGTTGGCGGCTTCGTCGATCTGCTTACCCAGTACCTTGCTGGCACCGGCAACAGCTATGCTGGCAACCTGTGCGCGCAGTTGTTCACGAGCCAGGTTTACTTCCTGTTCGATCTCGGCACGGGCAGCCACAATCAGACGTTCGCCTTCTTTACGGGCGTCGTCTTTCGATTCTTCTACAATGGCAGAAGCACGACGATTGGCTTGCTCCAGAATTTCCTGAGCCTGTTCACGGGCTTCGCGCAGTTCGTCTGCAGCTTTGGCCTGTGCCAGTTCAAGATCTGTGGAGGCTTTGTCCGCGGCAGCAAGGCCGTCGGCAATTTTCTTCTGACGTTCGTTCAGCGCACCGATCAAAGGTGGCCACACATACTTCATGCAGAACCACACGAAGAATGCGAACGCAATTGACTGACCTATTATGGTCGCATTGATGTTCACACCAACACCTCTCGCATTTAGTTAATGTTCAGTTGTTTTCAAACCGTCTTCGGTTCAGCTCTTGGTTCATGCCTGCCCGTTAAGGCAGCTCCTTTAAGGAGTTAGTGGCATTGGCAAGAGCTGTGACCGAAAACAAAGATCTGACCACAACTCACATAGCCATTAACCCGATGCTTACTGCAGGGCAGAAGCAGCTTGCTGGATGAACGGGTTAGCGAAAGTGAAAAACAGCGCGATACCTACAGCGATCATTGGGATCGCATCAAGCAGGCCGGCTACGATAAACATCTTGGTTTGCAGCATTGGAGCAGTTTCTGGCTGACGGGCTACGCCTTCCAGGAATTTGCCGCCGAGCATACCAAAGCCGATGGCTGTGGCCAGAGCGGCCAGGCCCAGCATGATTGCAACACTGATTACAGTCAGACCAACTACCAGTTCCATATATCCTCCGGACTTATATTGTCGCGTGGTGGTGTGAGTTTTAGTTAACGCTCTAGTTATAAACCGCTTTCGCGATCAATTAGTGATCTTCATGAGCCATGCTCAAGTACACAATGGTCAAGGTCATGAAGATGTAAGCCTGCAGGGTAATAACCAGAATGTGCAGCAGCGCCCAGCCAAAGTGCAGTGGCAGCTGTACCCATCCGATCATGGCAATAAGGATAAAGATCAGTTCACCTGCATACATGTTTCCGAACAGTCGCAGACCCAGAGAAATCGGCTTGGCGATCAGGGAAACTGTTTCGAGTATCAGGTTAACCGGGATCAAACAAATTTTGGCAATGGGGCTCTTGGCGGCGAAAGGCTGCATAGCCAGGTCAGAGAATAGACCACCAAGACCTTTTACCTTGACCCAGTAGAACAGCATCAGGAAGAAGACACTGAGGGACATGGACATGGTGATATTCGGATCGGTAGAAGGCACGATCTTCATGTATGGCACACCAGCAAGGGTGGCGAGACCTGGAATCCAGTCAACTGGAATAAGGTCCATCAGGTTCATGAAGAAAATCCAGCAAAAGATGGTCAAGGCCAGCGGTGCAATCACCGGGTTCTTGCCATGGAAACTCTCTTTTACGCTGTTATCGACAAATTCAACAATGGATTCGATAGCGTTTTGCAGACCACCGGGGACACCGGTCGTCAGGTTCTTCGCTACATAGCGGAAGATCCCCAGGAACACGAAACCAAGCAGCACCGACCACAGCATGCTGTCGACGTGAATGGCCCAGAAGCCCATATCGGCGGCTTCCTGCGCAGTTTTCGCGATGGTCCAAGTAGCTTCACCGAGAACCGTGCCATCTGTGCGTTCGTACCCGACTGGCAGCTGACCATAGGTCAGGTTCTGCAGGTGGTGCTGTATATAACCTGAGGCTGTGTTCGCCATACAAAATCTCTCGTCAACTCACCCGGATTTTCAGCAGTAGTGGACTAAACCAATGAACTGCCTGCACCAACATAAACGCACTGAATAAAACCGCCACATTGAGTGGTCTAACCAGTGCAAATACCAGAGCGAAGCCACAGCAGGTCAAAACAAACTTGCCGGCTTCACCTCTATAAAATTCTCTGACAATACTTTTCGCCGCACGGGCTCCGGATACGGAGAACGCCCTGAACACAAGGTAGGCATTAGGGATAAGGCAGATAAGCCCTCCCAGCAAAGCAGAGTACGCCGTTGTTGCTCCGTGCATCATAAGAACAGCGGATAACAGGATTGTTACAATCCCCTGAACTGCGATAACTCTAAACACAGGTGGTTTCTGTAAGTGAGGTAACTGCACCTTATTAATGCTCCTTCTACCCCTTCTCTCTGCAAAGGCTTAACAATCTCTACTGCTATGTCCTTTGCGACTTCTTGTTGGGTTTTTTTATAGACCCCAACGTTAACCTGCTGCTCTTTGTTCTTACCTTGTTTTTCTTAACTTGTTGTCCAGCGACCGTTAGGCGTGGCAAGTATATGAGCATTACTACTTACGATCAACCGCGTTTACCACCGCTGGTTATATGTGTCCGTTATGGCCTTTTAACCGTTTTAATCAGGCTTTTTTGTCAGTGATAACGACCGATTTGTCAGGTTTTCCCAGGGAATCTATTAGTACCTTGTAAGTCTTTATATCTTTAATGCCAGCTTAATGGCCACTACCACTAAGGAGGGTAAGCCGTGCAAAACATAACAAGCTATCTTCTTTCCAGTCTTCAAGAGCCGGTTCAACAAAAACAGTTGCCAAATACCCGCCAGCTTCGCCCTCGCCCTCGCCCTACTGCCGCTAGGGGAGTTTATTTTCCATCTGCTTACGAAAGAACCTCTGCAGGTATAGGCAAAAGTCAGAACAGGGATGATAGAAGGCCACCAAGAAAACGTACACTGGCTGATCGAACACCGGAACCAGAGGTGCAACCCACAGCGTCTATAGCACCACCCCCGGTTTTTACGACTGATTCGTCAGACCCTGAAACCACAAGTAACGAACAGTCTCCGCCCTCCAGTAGTCCGTCAATTATTGATTTAACCGGGTACTCCTCGGACGATGCACCGAGCAGTAAAAAAACCGCCTCTGATCATGTCTGCCCTTACCGGTTCCATCAACCTGTGCAGCAGGCTTTCAAAGACAATTCCAAAGTCAGGGAAATACGGAATCTGGCGAAGTACCGTGTTTTGGGGAAATATGATCTGTTTAAAAATGATATTGAGTCTTTACTGCCCAATGAGTGGGTCACTGATCAGGCTGTGCTTTGTGCACTAATGGTGATCCAGGCCAGAGCGAACCTTAATAACCCCGATGCCAGCGTCCACACGTGTTCTCCCCATTTTTATCAATCGGTTGTGGTCAAGCGTGAAATAGTACGAACTTTAAAACCTGAACCCTTTCAGCAGGGTTCCATCTTTTTTCCTTTAAATATTCAGGGTTCCCACTGGACGCTGTGTATTGTGAACCATGAACAAGGCGTCATTTACACCATCGATTCCCTGGCGCCGACCTTGCCTGTTACAGACAGTGCTCGCTGTATACGCAACTGGATGACGCGATTCTTTCATCACAATCAGCCGGATCTGTCGCGAAAAATCGAACTCTACCCTATACAGGCACTGGTCATTCCCAGACAAAGCAACTGGGATGACTGTGGTGTGGCTGTTATCTGGGCCGCTCATCAATACCAACAGGGAAATTTGGATTTATCGGCAGACAGTCAGGGGGACAAGGAGGATGCTCCCGCACCTTACAAGCACTTTCGAAACAATATTATTCATTCGCTGCGGCGCTGCGCGGACAAAGTTGTGCCGACAAAAACGAAATCATTCAAGATTTCGTAGAAGGCACAAACATAAACAGCCCTTCCTGTGGATAACAGAAAGGGCTGTTTTTTTACAACTGTCTAAAGGGCTTTACTGTGCAGGGCTATTGGCTGGCTACTGCTACTGCTACTGAATGTGCGCCAGTACACCATCCAGTTCGTCAAGAGTGCTGTAACTGATTACCAGTTTACCCTTACCCTTGGCGGTGTGCTGAATAGCCACCTTGGCACCAATTTTTTGAGACAGGTCATCTTCCAGAGAACGAATATCCGGGTCGACTTTCTTCTTCTCGGCAGGTGTGGCCTGCTCCTGCAAAAGACGACGTACCAAAGATTCGGTCTGACGCACTGACAGGCTTTTCGCAACAACTGTGCGTGCGGCTTCCAGTTGCTGAGACACATCCAAACCAAGCAGCGCTTTGGCATGACCGGCGTCGATATCACCATGCTCCAGCATCTTGCGCACTTCATCGCGCAGTGTGAGCAGACGCAGAAGATTGGTGACCGAAACCCGGGACTTACCCACAGCTTCAGCCACTTCCTGCTGCGTCAGTTCAAACTCTTCTTTCAGACGTGACAGCGCCATGGCTTCTTCGACGGCGTTCAGGTCTTCACGTTGAATGTTTTCGATCAGAGCCATGGCAATAGCAGCATCATCAGCCACTTCACGGATCACTGCAGGAATCTTTTCCTGACCCGCTAACTGACTGGCACGCCAGCGTCGTTCACCGGCAATGATCTCAAAACGGTCTTCGTCTGCGCCGCCAACAGGGCGCACAACAATAGGCTGCATCACCCCTTGCTGACGAATAGAGCTGGCCAGTTCTTCCAGCGCCTCCGAACTCATATCCCGGCGAGGTTGATACTTACCCCGCTGGATAAATTCGACGGGAATCTCCCGCAGCATTTTATCCCGCGCTACCTCCAGTTCTGCCGTCGTTGGCCGCTGGAGTTGTTCGATTTCTTCTGCGACTCGTGCTCCCTGCAGTAGCGAACCCAAGCCTTTTCCCAGTTTTTTTCTGGCCACTTGTGGTGTTTACCTCGCAGCTGTTTCGGCTTCATCCGACGACTGTCGGACAGCACCTTCTTTCACACCTTCGTTACGATTGACGGCGTCCTGCCGACGAATCAATTCCCCGGCAAGAGCGAGATACGCAATAGCTCCCCGGGAATGCTTGTCATATTGAATCACTGGCATACCGTGACTCGGTGCTTCTGCCAAACGCACATTGCGTGGAATCACTGTGCGATAGACCTTGTTGCCGAAGTGACCAATCAGCTGTCGGGACACTTCCACCGTCAGACTGTTACGTGGATCGTACATGGTGCGCAACAAACCTTCGATATGCAGACGAGGGTTGGTTGTTGCAGCAATACCGGAAATGGTTTCCATCAACGCCGCTAAACCTTCCAGCGCATAGTATTCGCACTGCATCGGAATCATAACGCCGTCAGAAGCCACCAGAGCGTTCACTGTCAACATGTTCAGTGACGGAGGGCAATCTATCAGGATGTAGTCGTAATCGTCTCTGTGGGCATTCAGAGCCCGTCTCAGGCTTGTTTCACTGTCGACGTTGTTGATCAGTTCAACTTCCGCCGCAGTCAGGTCACCGTTGGATGGTAAAATCTCAATACCTGCAGATTCCGAAGGCACCAGTACTTCAGCAGCAGTGGCTTTGCCCACAAGCACATCGTACACCGACAAGGGGAGTTCGTGTTTATCAACACCACAGCCCATGGTCGCGTTACCCTGAGGGTCCAGGTCCACAAGCAACACACGTCGTTTGGTAGCAGCTAGGGACGCTGCCAGATTGACACATGTTGTTGTCTTGCCGACACCACCTTTCTGATTGGTGATTGCCAGTATCTTTGCCATGTCGGCCCCTTACGCAGTCGGTGTCGTATCCATACGCTCCAGTATGACAAGATGTCGAAGGCCTTCACAACCAGCGACTGTCAGAGACTGGGACTCTTTCATCAGTACGTCAGGGCGCACGCCCTTAAGTTCATTCAGCTCCAGCTCAGGATGAATACCTTTCATCGCCAGCCATTGCCCTTTCGCACTTAACAAATGATCTGTGCCGGTGATCATGTCCACCAGGGAACTGAAAGCCCGGGACATAACCACATCGTATTTCTGTTCAGGTTGCCACTTCTCAACCCGTTCGTTCAACACTGTAACATTATCCAGCCCTAATTCAGTACAGACCTGTACCTGAAAACGGGTTTTCTTTCCGATGCAGTCCAGCGTTGAGATCTGGCGGTCTGGCAACATAATCGCCAGAGGGATACCAGGCAGGCCGGGGCCAGAGCCGACATCAATACATCGTCCGCCCGGTGCAACAAGGCTGGCCACCTGAGAAACAATACTGAGGCTGTCCAGAATATGGCGGGACACCATCTCCTCAGGGTCGCGCACAGCTGTCAGGTTATACACCCGATTCCATTTTACCAGCAGCTCTACATAACGGCAGAGTTTCTCACTCTGCCCTGTGGTCAGGTCCAGCCCCATCTCACGGGCACCGGACTTTAATAACACATCAAGATTACTCACAAACAGCTGCCGCCTTGTTCCTACTGCCATATTCGTTCCTACTGCCGCCTTAACTCATAAAGCCAAAGGCATTTCAGCTCACCATTCTATCAGAGGCCGGTGACATTAGGCGGTCGCGTTTCCCGCAAGTGAACGTTTTTTCAGGTGAATCAGCAGCAATGAGACAGCTGCAGGGGTAACACCCTGAATGCGTGAGGCCTGCCCAAGAGTGGCAGGACGAACATCATTCAGCTTCTGCAGAATTTCATTGGAGAGGCCAGTGATGGTGTTGTAATCCATATTCACCGGCAGAGGTGTCTGTTCATGGCGACGAAGACGGGCAATCTCTTCCGACTGGCGTTCAATATAGCCCTGATATTTGCTTTGGATCTCAACCTGTTCCGCAACCGCAGGGTTATCCACAGATTCACCATTGAGTTCTGCCACATCGGTATAACCCAGTTCCGGACGCTTGAGCAGTTCCATCAGGCTGTATTCCCGGGTGATCGGGTTCTGCAGCTTGCCATTCAGCTCTTCCGTTTCTGGCTTGCCGGGATGGATAAAAGTGGTTTTCAGACGTTCGGTTTCCGCAACGATCATCTCTTGCTTGGCACAGAACACGGCCCAGCGTTTATCATCAACCAGACCCAGCTCACGACCTTTCGGTGTCAGGCGCTGATCGGCATTGTCTTCCCGCAGCACCAGACGGTATTCGGCGCGGCTGGTAAACATGCGATAAGGCTCAGAAGTACCGTTGGTAATCAGGTCGTCGACCATCACGCCTATGTAGGCTTCATCACGACGTGGACACCAGGCTTCATCGCCACGGGCACGCAGTGCCGCATTCAAACCCGCCAGCAGACCCTGGGCACCGGCTTCTTCGTAACCGGTGGTGCCGTTGATCTGCCCGGCAAAGAACAGGCCGTGGATAACTTTGGTTTCCAGAGACGGCTTCAGGTCCCGGGGGTCAAAGAAATCATATTCAATGGCATAACCCGGGCGGGAGATATGGGCATTCTCCATACCGCGAATAGAGCGCACCAAATCAAGCTGTACATCGAACGGCAGGCTTGTGGATATACCGTTGGGGTACAGCTCATGGGTGGTCAGACCTTCCGGCTCGATAAACACCTGGTGAGAGTTTTTATCTGCGAAACGCATGATCTTGTCTTCAACGGATGGGCAGTAACGCGGCCCTACCCCTTCGATCACACCGGTGTACATCGGTGAGCGATCCAGACCACCACGAATAATTTCGTGGGTGCGCTCATTGGTGTGGGTGATATAGCAACTGATCTGCTGAGGATGATCTGCCAGGGAACCAGTGTAAGACATTACAGGCGTGGGCGTGTCCCCCGGTTGTTCCTGCATCACAGAGAAGTCGACAGAGCGGGCATCAATTCGTGGAGGTGTACCAGTCTTCAGACGTTCGATACGCAGAGGCATTTCACGCAGGCGATGAGCCAGGCTTATGGACGCCGGGTCGCCCGCACGACCACCCACAAAGTTTTGCATGCCGATATGGATACAGCCACCCAGGAAAGTACCGGTTGTTAACACCACCTGTTCGGCTTCAAAACGAAGCCCCATCTGGGTGATAACACCTTTGACATCATCGCCCTGGAGAATCAGGTCATCCACAGATTGTTGGAATAACCAGAGGTTGTCCTGGTTTTCGAGAATCTCACGGACAGCGGCTTTGTAGAGAATACGGTCAGCCTGAGCACGGGTGGCTCGAACCGCCGGGCCTTTGCGTGAATTGAGTACCCGGAACTGAATACCACCTTTATCGGTCGCTTTGGCCATGGCGCCGCCAAGGGCATCAATCTCTTTTACGAGATGGCTTTTGCCAATGCCGCCAATCGCCGGGTTACAGGACATCTGGCCGAGAGTTTCTATGTTATGGGTAACCAGCAATGTTCTGGCTCCCATTCGGGCCGATGCCAGGGCAGCTTCAGTGCCGGCATGACCACCACCGACAACAATGACATCAAAACGTGCTGGAAAATCCACTCGGCTTGATCCTCTTCTCTTTTCTCTATGATGACTGGCGCGGAGTATAAAGACTGGGGGATAAAAAAAAACCGATCTTTTTGGTGGATGGGGCTTATGGCTTGCTTATTGTGAAACCGGCCAGCCCCGTTCCACTTATTCACCTGTCCAACCTTCTTGTAAAATTATCCCAAGAATGAAGAGAATAAATATATAGAGATATTTATATAGTATTTCTTATGTTTGTTTTTATATAGCAGCCCTTTTTGTGTGGAAAACTGCCTTTAGCCCAGTACCACCAAGGGCTACAGAGGATAACAACATTGTGTGAATGGCGTTGTAAAGCATGGGTTTTCCTTTGGTCAGCGTGTGGGGAAAATTTAAAGATGATTTTTTTATAATTTTTCCTCCCCCTCTGATTCAAGGTTTGTTCAAGTGTTATTAGCACTCTTACCCACACCCTTTTTTTGCTCACTTATCCCCATGTTGTTCCTATCCACACTGTCCACATTTTGCTGTGTATAATGCCTGCAAGTCCTGTTGCCAGAGGCTTTCAGCCTTTTACTCACAATCTGGATAGTTTGTGGTTAATATTTTTATCCCCACAAAAACGTGGATGATTTGTTTATACCTTGTTTGTAAAAAAAGACAGTTTTTACATTAAGGAGAGAGTTCGTGGGATGACTGTTCGAGAGTGAAGAAAAGGCTGGGGACTTATCCAAAGGTTAATGTTGCCAAGGTGCCAGGAAGAAGACTGTTTCGGCACGCCGCCCATGGCCTCAACGGGCTCAGGACACTGAAATCAGTTAAGCCCTCTATAACTACTTACGAACCTGTTAGCTCACTGGGAACCGGCAACTGCGAAAGTTATCCAATAGTTATCCATAACAGCAAAACCGGGGCTAAATCATCCTGGAAATGTGCTTATAAGGAGCTCCGTATGCGCAGTTCACCCTTGTCCGCCTCTTCTTCCCCCTTTGCCGCAGACAGGGCCAATGACGAACAGGTAAGCGAACTCGGCAGTCAGATGGGTAACCTGTCTGTACAGAACACTGTGGAAATGGATCCGGTCAAGGCTCTGGAAAAACGCTATATCAAGGTGATCCAACAGGTGGAAGTCGATCGACGTCACAAGAGGAATTTGTCCTGTCATACCGTGATGCGACAGGCCAGGATGAGAGACAGGTTGCAAGGTACCTCGGAAGAACCGATGCAGACAGGGACGCAACACCGCCAGGCGTTGAAAAAAACCAGGGTCTCCCATGTGCAGGAATTGCTGGAGGAAAGAAAGCAACAAACGTATAGAGAGGATTTTAGCAACCCGGTTATGAAAGGGATAATGGAGGATTGCTGCAACCTGACACTTGCCAGCTTACTCCCTGACCATCTGATAGAGGCCGTTAGCCGATGGCTTAAATCTGCCAGTTCACCGCTGTCAGCGACCGGACGCATTTTGGTCAACAGCCTGCACAATCCCGAGCAGTGCCGGAAGTTGATTGCACACAATGAAGACCTGGCAAAGGGTACCCTGACGATTCTGGATGATATCCATTTTAGTATCGGCTCTCGACTGAGTCCTGGCCCGGGTGTGCAAAACATGGGGGATGATAAGCTCCCGGATTTTTCCCGTCTGTCGTTTCAGATGGCCAATATGGAGTTCATGCACCTCCATGGATTATTCCGTCAGTGCAATTTTACTGGCGCCCACCTTTTAGGGGCAGTATTTTGTTGCGGTAGTGATTTTCACGGTGCCAGATTCGACTTTGCCTGCCTGGATAATGCAAGGTTTACTGGCGTTGATATAACCGGTACAAGCTGGGAAGAGTCCAGCATTGATGACGTTTATTTCGAGGGCAATATGCAAGGCTGTGGTAGCCTTGCAGACCATTTGTTTTTACACTGCGGCTCACCATCCCAAGACGATGTTCCATCGTGGCTCACCCAATACACGAATTTACAGCTATGTGCGGGGCAGGTAGAAAAGACCTGGCAGCAGACAGAGTCTCTTCTGCAACGGATTTCCTTTCATTATGGTGAATTTGACGACCTGGTAGATACATGGTTTGAAGGTACTCACAATACACACCTTCCGGCTTTAACCCGGGATAGTATTATGAATCATGGTCTGACCCTCTATCAGAGCTTGCTGAAAAGCGGTGACGGGCTGGATTCATCCCAGGAGAAAGATTTGCTCGAATGCATGACTCACACCAGCGACGGCTACGACTGGCAGCCCATACTGGAAGTGGTTTTGCAGAGATCTGGGCATAACACCTGTGTGATTGCGGGCGCCGTGTCGCTGCTTATATCCAAAGGGCATGGACAACAGGCTCTGACCTTTCTGAAGCAGGCTATGGAAAAGTTCGAGGAAACGCCTTCTCTTATATGTGGGTTAAATGGGTTCGCAAACCTGTGCCAGAACACCGTACATCTGGCTGTGCAATACCCGGATACAGCCCCTGATTGCCTGACGACAATGGAACGCGCTGAGCGTGTCTGCATTGGTCATGGATGTGATCTGGGGTATACGAAAGCACCCCGGAATGCGTGGATGTCCATTCTGGAACAAAGTTGGCCCCTGAGAGAGGCTCAGGATCCGCACCCTGTCGCGAGCGTCGCCAAACACCAGACCTTCCAGATAGAGCCTCAACAGGTACAGGACACTGAGATGAGTTAACTGATCCGGCGCTCTCTCTGTAACTCATGTTAATACCGGCATTATCTTGATGGAACTTTGGCTCCCGTTGTCTGTCAAACAGGCTTGATTCCCGTCTAAGACTGGTTTTCATCCAGGTTATGGAGGCATCGAAAAGGGGCAATATATGATTCATCAGGGGGTTGCGGGTTTTACACCGCCCATATCGAACGCCGTTCTTTATAACCGCTCACCGCGGTCCTGGAAGGTGACGGACATAAATCCATCACGCTCCAGTGAAGTCGTGCTGTCTCAATCGGCTATCAGAGCCATCTCAGAGGGGCGGTTTTCCTTACTGCAAACCCAGGATTATCAAAAAAGACTTATACAACGGTCACTGACAGTGCCCCAGTCTTCCTTGCATACAGGTCTGGCACTACCCAACAGCAAACTGACGCACCAGCATGTTGCGCTGCTTCATTGTCAGCGTGATATAGCTCTCTTGCTGGATAATATGTATCCGGAACTGAAATTCCACAGGTCAAATCTTTACTGTGAGCGTGGTGAGCGCAACCCCAGATTTACTGGTTCCGCCCTGGAGCTGGCCTGTGCCATGGTGCTTCAGGCTCACGGTCAGGATCCTAGTATCCCGGGGCTGGGCGAGTGGGTTTCAGACTATGCCGCCGCCGTAAACAGTCCATGGCCTTCTATAGTCAGCGGTCAAGACTCAAGGAAGGCCGAGTGGTCCGATAATTTGTTGTTGATTCTCAAAACCTGGTTATTTCAGGAGTCTGACAGCAGTCAATGTTTCTGTCGCTTATCTTGCCGTCAGGCACGGGAAACCGCTTTTCTTCCTCAAGCTGTTCTATATGTTCTTTTCCCCAAACTGTTTCCCGAATGTGCTGATAAACGCTCTTTTGAGGATTGTTACCAAATCGCTCATAAGAACATGGACCTCCACAGCGCCCTGATGAGCTACTGCAGTCTTTTGGATAAACAGAAGGGGCAGTTACAAAATCCCGATACTGAACTGCTCATTATGCTTGAGTACGAGGGGGAGGATCTCAATAAGTTACGCCTGGCGGTACACCGCCAACATGCTCAGGCAGATGCTGTCTGGGTTAATACCACAGAACAGTCCCGCTTCCTGTCCCGCTCAGGCAAACTTCTGAAGGATGGTTGTCAGGTTATCATTCTCGGACATGGAACACACTGCTGCATTGGTCACTTTTCTCCTCATCCTCTATGCCGGTTTGTGATTGAAAAAATTAGAGCGCTACGGCCCAAAAGAGCCCCGCTTCCCAACAATATGTCTTTTATTTTAAACAGCTGTTTCAACGCCAGGCCCAGCCCAGCAGGATCCAGTATGTTCTCCGTTTTTGCCAAGCGGCTTTGCGAGAGTGGTGTGGTCAATGCCGATATTCGTGCAACCACTGGCCAGGTATGGAGTGGCTTTGGTGAAGATGGTTCAGGCCTGGGTGCTTGTATTATTGCTGAAGGGAGCAATGAGATCGGGTGGGATGTTGAAGTCTGGCAAGGGCCGTCCTGTTTTGTTCAGCAGGTGAAAAACCAGACAATGATCCGAGGCGTCTCTTCATTTAACCGTGTGTATGACCTGGTACAAACCATTTCTATCATCGACGGAAAAGTTCACCATCAGCGCTCATTATTCGATAGTTGTGATGATTCTGAGGGGCTGTATTCACTCAGGACTGTCTGACGATAGAATTATCCACAGCTTCCTGGATCAAAGGGCGGTGAAGGAATGAGTGCAGGTATTCATAAAAGGGTTCATAAAGAACCCTTAACAGGTAATGACCTGCAGGTAAGTGAGTACCTGCTTACTTCCCAATACAGAAGCTAGAGAAAATGCGTCCCAAAAGATCATCGCTGGTGAACTGACCAGTGATCTCCCCAAGAGCCTGCTGGGCCTGGCGAAGATCTTCCGCCAGCAACTCCCCTGCCCCCATTCCTAATAACTGTTGCTGTCCTTGATTCAGTGCATCCCTCGCCTGTTCCAATGCTTCAATATGACGGCGCCGGGCACTGAAACGCCCTTCACTGGTACCGGTATAACCCATGCTGTGTTTGAGGTGCTGGCGCAGAGCGTCCACGCCTTTGCCCCCTTCCCTGTCGTTATGGGCTGACAGACGAATCACCGGGAACTCCCCTTCTGTAATACCTGCGTCTTCCCCAGAAAGGTCGCACTTATTGCGAATTACGGTAATACGTTCACCGGCTGGGAGTTTATCCACAAACTCAGGCCAGATTTTATGTGGGTCAGTCGCTTGAGTTGTTGTGCTATCCACCATTAACAGCACCAGATCGGCCTGGGCTATTTCATCAAAGGCACGCTGTACACCAATCTGTTCCACAACATCATCACTGTCCCGCAGACCGGCGGTATCAATAATATGCAGGGGCATACCATCTATGTGGATATGTTCCCGTAAAACATCCCGTGTGGTGCCCGCAATATCTGTGACTATGGCGCTGTCACGGCCAGAGAGCGCATTCAGCAGGCTGGACTTACCGGCATTAGGGCGTCCGGCAATCACCACCGTCATACCGTCACGGACGATGGCACCCTGTTGAGCCTCTGTGAATACTGTGGATAGTTTGTCCATAACCTGTTCCAGGTCATGTTTAACCTTTCCGTCCGAGAGAAAGTCGATCTCTTCTTCCGGAAAATCTATCGCGGCTTCCACATAGATACGCAGCTGAATCAGTTCTTCCACAAGCTCATTCACCCTTGTGGAAAACGCGCCCTGCAAAGAGCGCACAGCACTGCGGGCAGCTTCTGCGGAGGCACTGTCGATCAGGTCGGCAATGGCTTCGGCCTGGGCCAGGTCCAGCTTGTCATTCAGGAATGCCCGTTCGGAAAATTCACCCGGTCGTGCCAGACGCACACCCTGAGCCGTGATCTCTTTCAACAACAGATCGAGAATAACCGGGCCACCATGCCCCTGAAGTTCCAGTACATCTTCACCGGTAAAGGAGTTAGGGCCAGGAAAATACAGCGCCAGACCTTCATCAATCACCTCTCCCTGCGAATCATGAAATGGCAGATAGTGCGCATGGCGAGGTGTCAGGTCACGGTGCAGCAGGGTTTTGGCAATAGACGCAGCCTTAGGGCCGGAGACACGCACTATGCCCACACTGCCCCTTCCGGGAGCTGTAGCCTGAGCGACGATTGTTTCCTGAGCAGGAGAAGAAAGGGGCATGGATGAACCAGAGTGAAATCAGAATGGCGGCTAGTCTAAAGCAAACTGTGTTGAGCGAAAAATTCGAAGTAAAAAAAAGCGAACCCTAAGGTTCGCTCTTGTGATGCTATTGAAGTTTTAGGCGTTAACCTTCTGCTTCAATTTTCCTGGTGATATACCACTGCTGAGAGATAGACAGCAGGTTGTTGGTTACCCAGTACAGTACCAGACCGGCAGGGAACCACAGGAAGAAGAAGGTGAAGATTACAGGCATCAGCTTCATCACCTTGGCCTGCATAGGGTCAGGTGGCGCAGGAGACAGCAGCTGCTGAGCGAACATGGAGGCACCCATGATCAACGGCAGGATGAAGTAAGGGTCCATCTGGGACAGGTCATGAATCCAGAGGATCCATGGCGCCTGACGCAGCTCAACCGATTCCGCCAGTACCCAGTAGAGAGCGATAAAGACAGGCATCTGAACAAGAATTGGGAGACAGCCACCCATTGGGTTGACCTTCTCTTCCTTGTACATCTTCATCATGGCCTGGGACATGGCCTGCTTGTCGTCACCATGCTGCTCTTTCAGCGCCTGCATTTTAGGGGTGATCTTGCGCATCTTCGCCATGGAGCGATAGCTCGCAGCAGACAGAGGATAGAAGACCGCCTTTACACACATGGTCAGGGCAATAATGCTGAAGCCCCAGTTGCCAATCCATGAATGCAACCAGCTCAGCAGCAGGAACAGTGGTTTAGCGAACCACCACAGGATGCCGTAATCGATGGTCAGGTCCAGACCTTCTGCCAGCTGACCAAGAAGCTTCTGGTTCTTGGGGCCAAGGTACAGAGTTGCACCAACGTTTTCAGTGGCATGGGGAGCAACAGTGACAGTGGGCTCAACCAGGCTGACAATATTGTCGCCATCGAAGACACGTGTCTGGTAAGTGTTGACCTGATTCTGTTTGGGTACCCAGGCACTGACAAAGTAGTGCTGAACAACCGCAGCGTAACCACCTTCAATAGACTCTTTGAAAGGTTCATCTGCAAAGTTGCTGAACTTCAGCTTCTCATACTTATTCTTGGCAGTGCGAACAGCAGCACCCAGATAAGTATTCATATTGCTGGCGCTGTTCAGAGCACTTGGGTCGTCAGAGTTATCCCGCTTCAGCTGTGCATAAAAGTTACCACGCCATTCAGCATTACTGCCGTTGTGGATTTTGTAATCCACATGAACCTGGTAGGAATCTTTCTTGAAGGAGAACTGCTTGGTGATAACCACACCGTTGTCGGCCTTCAGATTCAGGTCAACAGTCAGGGTGTTGTGGTCGCCCATGGTGTACTCAGTCTTGGCAGATGTGTACAGGGGCTTGCCGTTACGGTCCGGGCCGTTGGGACCGGTCAGTCCGCTCTGGGCAATAAACAGACGGGTGTTGGTGTTTTCCATGAGGACAAAGGCGTCTTTCTCACCTTTTACCCGAGGGAATTTCGGCAGTTCGGCGCGAACAATATCGCCACCGCGAGTGTCGATTGTCAGGTTCAGCGTGTCAGTCTTGATGGTGATCAGCTGAGCGTGCTGGGGCTGCTGAACTACTGGTGCCTGACCATGATCTTGAGGAAGGTCAGGAGCCTCAGAGGAGGCTCTAGTAGTACGAGGAGTGTCCGGAATATTACTAGCAGGCAGCTGCGTAGCGACTTCGCTGAGTGGCTGCGGCTGATGGTAGTCCTGGTTCCATTGCAGCACCATCAGGTAGCCGACAACAACCAGACCCGCGATCAATAGGGTGCGTTGCAAATCCATGATTTAGTGGCCATCGAAACGGTTGGGGGTGTCCGGATCCGCCTGTTTCATAACCTTGTTGTTCTGACTGCAGGGCACAGGGTCGTACCCACCATGGTTCCATGGGTGGCAGCGCAGTAAACGTCGGCTTGAGAGGTATCCGCCTTTGAGGAGGCCGTGTGTGGTAATGGCTTCCCTGGCATAGGTGGAGCAGGAGGGATAAAAGCGGCAGTGGTTCGCCATCAAGGGGCTGATTCCATACTGATAGCCCCTGATAAGTAACAGAACGAACGATTTGACTGGATTCATCATCATGTTCTGTACCTATTCCTGACCCTGCACGCTGGTCTCTGTTTTAAATAACAGAGCCTTATACGACAGGGGTAGGTGCTTCGGAGGATCGTTCGGTGCGAGGCATCTGTTGAGGCCTTTTGTCGCTGGGAGCGATTTTCTTCCGGGCACGGGACCACTGCTTGTTAAGCAGACTGTGCAGTTGCCTGTTATCGAGTTCACCCAGGCCCTTTCTGGCGAGGACCACGAAGTCCACCCCTGAAAGGTTGTGCTGGTTCTGGCGGAATGTTTCACGAATAACCCGTTTTATCCTGTTCCTGGATACTGCGGTGCGAACATTCTTTTTGGCAATTATCAGGCCTAGCCTGGGAACCTCCAATTGGTTCCTTCTTGCCAGAATAAGGATATTCCTGTCGGAAACCTTAATCTCTGCCTTATCAAATACCCGTGTAAACTCAGATGCCTTCAGCAGTCTCAGACTACGACTGAATTCAAAGGTCATATCCAGGCTCGATACTGCGATCAGGCTGCCAGACGCTTACGGCCTTTGGAACGACGACGAGCCAAAACGGCACGGCCATTCTTGGTAGCCATACGTGAACGGAAACCGTGAGTGCGCTTGCGCTTCAGTACGCTGGGCTGAAAAGTTCTTTTCATGATTACTTTCTCTTAAAAATCAGGCCGTAAAGCCTTCAGGGATTTTTTAACTTGTTCTGAGCTTGTGCACCAAAATGAGGCGTTCCACCAAAGCAAGAAAAATAAAATGACGCGCAATTTTAGGGAATACCTCAATTAGCGTCAATTTAAAAGATGTATATATAAGATCCAATTTACAGATAATCGGGATATTTTTTCTGTTTTCTTCACAATGGGACTATGGCACCTTAAGTAAGAACCATGTTCCTACCTTTATATGTCTGTTGTTCGAGTTGTGCTCAGCTATTTTGTAACAAGCCTTTGTAGAAGGTTTACGGGCAGTTTTGTATCAGGGTGACCTGATACCTGTTTTGTAACAAGAAGGTAGTTTTCGTGAGCTGAGACTGAAGAGAGGCTGAAAGGCCGGTGGATAACTTTAAGAAGGTCTGGTTTGGGAGTTTCTCAGAGCGATTGATCACAGCCGTTAGAGCTGTAAATTACTGAAGAGAGGCTTCTTGTCGTCCAGAAAGTTTTGCACAGTTATATCCACAGCCTCATCGGTCAGGATAAATATCCACATATATTAATTTGTAGGGTCTAACTTGTTGAAATAAATCATAATACCCCTGTTTTTTGCGTTATTGTTGCCATTTTCCATGTGGATAACCGTGGCTGATAGGGATAAAATGGATAAGTTTTCAACATACTATTGACCACCGTCGTTCAGATGACCGGAGTTATTCAAAAGTGCCTCGCGAACTCTGGCAGAAGTGCATGGAAATCCTTCAGGACGAATTGCCACTCCAGCAATTCAATACCTGGTTGCGCCCGCTCAAGGTCATGGCTGACCAAGACGAATTGTGCCTGTTGGCACCGAACCGGTTTGTTCTGGATTGGGTTAAAGACAAGTACCTGCTGCGAATTGAAGAAATTCTTATGGATTTGTCGGACGGCAATGCTCCGGCTATTGCCCTGGGTGTGAGCACCCGGAGGCCATCCTTTGGTGGTGGACGGTTTTCCGGCAAGAAAGCACCCTCTTCTGCTCCTCCTCGAAGAATGGCTCCGCGGCATACCGAAGGCCTTCATCAACAAGAGGCTCATCAGGAGCAGCGCCAAACGCAATCTGCTGACCCCCAGCCGTCGGATGCCCAGACGAATCTGGATCTATATAGTAGCCAGCCTTCAGGTTCACAAGCACCATCTGCCAAGCAAACTGCTGAGAGACAGTCGCATCAGCCTGAACCTTCCCGTATCACTGGCCGTTCTTCCGGACTTTCTTTTGGTGATGCTTCTTCAGACAAGAGTGCTGATCGCGAAAACTCATCAAGCGGTCAGGATTTTGGATCTAAGGCCCGATCTCAAGTCCAGTCCCGCACCCAAAATAAGCCATCCGGTTTTCACAATCCTTTTGCCGGTGGACTTCGAGGGCGAAAGCAGAGCCAGGCTCAAACACAGGTACAGTCCCATGCGCATTCTCAGCCTGAAGCCGCAACTGTTAGTGGTGGTCGGGATTTTCAAAGTGAGAGCGGGCATCATGCGGCTTCCAGTCATCATCAGTCTGTGAGTGATCATGATTACCACTCTGATCGCGGGCGTGTGATTGAACCTGAGCGTTCGTCTCAGATTATTACCCCGGACACTTCCATCCAGACCGCTCGCCAGGTGGGACATCAGTCCCATTCTCAACCCCGAGGTCATAGCCACAGTTTTGGACAACAGCATAATGACCATGGTTATAGTGTTGGCTCTCCGGGATTTGGTGAGCGCGACCATCAGATTCGTGGTGGCCAGTCCAGCCAGGTGATTCGTAGCCGGCCGGTAGAAGTTGAAGGCAGTATCAAGCACACCAGTTCCCTTAACCGCAGCTTTATTTTCAACACCTTTGTAGAAGGTAAATCGAACCAGTTAGCTCTGGCTGCGGCCAAGCAGGTAGCCGAGAATCCAGGCTCAGCTTACAACCCATTGTTTTTGTACGGTGGTGTTGGTCTTGGTAAAACCCACTTGATGCATGCCGTGGGTAATCAACTGGCCCAGCATAACCCTGACGCAAAAATTGTTTATCTCCATTCCGAACGTTTTGTGGCGGATATGGTGAAAGCTCTTCAGCTCAACGCGATTAATGATTTCAAACGTTATTACCGTTCTGTTGATGCGCTGTTGATTGATGACATTCAATTCTTTGCGGGTAAAGAGCGCTCCCAGGAAGAGTTCTTTCACACCTTTAATGCATTGCTTGAAGGTGGTCAGCAGATGATTCTGACCTGTGACCGTTACCCAAAAGAAATTTCCGGTTTGGAAGAACGTTTGAAGTCCCGTTTTGGTTGGGGCTTAACAGTGGCGGTTGAACCGCCTGAACTGGAAACCCGTGTTGCTATTTTGATGAAGAAAGCGGAGCAGGCAAAAATTGAATTGCCACACGAATCCGCTTTCTTTATTGCTCAACGTATTCGTTCCAATGTGCGGGAGCTTGAAGGTGCACTGAAGCGTGTTATCGCAAGCGCGCACTTTATGGGGCGTAAGATTGATGTTGATCTGATTCGTGAATCACTGAAAGATTTACTCGCGCTTCAAGACAAGCAGGTGAGCATTGATAATATTCAGCGAACCGTCGCAGAGTATTACAAAATCAAAATTTCAGACATACTATCTAAAAGGCGAAGTCGTTCTGTGGCCCGTCCTCGACAAATTGCGATGGCTCTGTCGAAGGAACTGACAAACCATAGTCTGCCTGAAATTGGTGATGCTTATGGTGGTCGTGATCACACAACTGTTTTGCATGCCTGTCGTAAGGTCAAACAACTTTGTGAGTCGGATGCTGAAATTGAAGAAGATCATAAAAATCTTCTCCGTTTGCTCACCAGCTAACCCGTTAACCAGCGCAGTACAGAATTCAGGCTGTTTCGTAAACGAGTCGAAATACGCTACTCAGATATTGACGCATTTCCTTAGCTAGAGGCGAGAAAGGAAACAATGAAATTTACCATTAACCGGGAAGCCCTGCTGAAGCCACTATTGCTGGTTGCCGGCGTTGTTGAACGCAGGCAGACACTGCCAGTTCTTTCCAATGTATTGATGGTTGTTGAGGGAGACTCTCTCTCCCTGACGGGTACCGACCTTGAAGTAGAACTGGTTGGCCGGGTACATCTTGATAAGCCTGCTGAGGACGGTGAAATTACCGTGCCTGCACGGAAGCTTGTAGACATCTGTAAGTCACTTCCTGAAGACAGCGACATTACTTTCCAGCTGGAAGGTCAGCGGGTTATTTTCCGCTCCGGTCGTTCACGCTTTACACTGTCGACCCTGCCATCTAATGAATTCCCGAGCATTGAGGAAGAGTCTAGCTCTTACTCCTTCTCTATTAACCAGAACCGTCTGCGTCGTCTGATTGACCGCACCGGTTTTGCGATGGCGCAACAGGATGTCCGTTACTACCTTAACGGCATGCTGCTGGAGGTGCGTGAGCACTCTCTGCGCTCTGTTGCCACCGACGGACATCGTCTGGCTATGTGCACTGTGGATGCCGATATTTCCCAGCAGGATCGCCATCAGGTTATTGTTCCTCGTAAAGGTATTCTGGAGCTGGCCCGCCTGTTGACGGAAGGCGAAGAGATTGTGAATATCACTCTTGGTGCCAGCCATATCCGTGCAACCACTGGTGACTTTATCTTCACCTCCAAGCTGGTTGACGGTAAGTTCCCTGACTATGAGCGTGTGTTGCCTCGCGGTGGTGACAAGATTGTCATCGGTGATCGTCAGACTCTGCGTCAGGCGCTGAACCGAGCGTCCATCCTTTCCAATGAAAAGTACCGTGGTATTCGCCTGATCCTGGATCAGAATACTGTCAAAATCATGGCGAATAACCCTGAGCAGGAAGAGGCGGAAGAAGAGGTGACAGTAACCTATGAAGGTGCTGGTCTCGAAATTGGCTTTAACGTGAGCTATTTGCTGGACGTTCTTTCCGTTGTGGATTGTGATGCAGTGAAGATGACGCTTTCCGATCCTAACAGCAGCGCCTTGGTTGAAGAACCCGAAGACAGTGATTCTGTTTACGTGGTTATGCCAATGCGTCTGTAATCTTTGTTCTCATAATGTCCTTTCTAAAGAAAGTCAGGGTTACAGATATTCGAATTCTCGAGTCTGTAACCCTTCTCCCCTCTCCCTCGATCAACATTCTTTATGGTGCTAACGGCAGCGGTAAGACCAGTTTTCTGGAAGCCGTTCACCTTTTAGGTACTGCCCGTTCCTTTCGCTCCTCTAAAATCAAGCCAGTCATCCGTCAGAGTCAGGATGCCTGTGTGGTGTTTGGAGCTGTTCAGGCAGAGCAGAGTTTATTTTCATTGGGTGTAAGCCGCTCCGCTGATTCCACCTGCAAGATTCATATTAATGGTGAGAATGCCCGCCTGAGTTCAGAGCTGGCGACTATCCTACCCCTTCAGGTTATTAATCCGGATACCTTCCGATTACTGGAGGGCTCCCCTAAAGACCGTCGCCAGTTCCTCGATTGGGGAGTGTTTCACGTGGAACATCGTTTCCTGAATATTTGGAAGCGAACACAGAAAGCGATGAAACAAAGGAATGCCCTGCTCCGACATGGTAAAATATCTGATTCACTGATGGATATCTGGAACCACGAGCTGTCTCAGAGTGGTGAAGAGTTGGATATCTACCGGCGAGAATACTTCCAAAAGTTGAAGCCTGTCTTCGAAGAGACGCTGGAAATCTTGTCAGGCATTACCAATGTGCAGATTTCCTATACCCGAGGTTGGGACAAAGAGAGCCCCCTCGACGTAGTGCTTAAGCGATCTTTGAAGCGAGACATGGATGCTGGATACACCCAATGGGGCCCTCATAGAGCTGATATTCGGCTCAGGTATCAAGGGCTGGCAGCGGTTGATAATCTGTCGCGTGGACAACAGAAGGCCGTTGTTTGTGCGCTTAAGTTAGCCCAGGGTAAGTTGTTAAGCGAGAGTAAACCCTTTAGCTGTGTTTACCTGGTGGATGATTTGCCGTCGGAGCTGGATGAAGATCACCGCTCTCGACTCTGTGGCATGTTAGAAAAAATGGATGCACAGGTCTTTATTACCTGTGTAGACAAAAGCGCTTTAGATAATGTCTGGAGTGCTGAGACAGAAATAAAAATGTTCCATGTGGAACATGGCGTACTCGTCGAAGATTCAGGAGAGAGTAAAACCTCCTCCCGAATAGCCCTGATGGACGCAGGATAACCGACAAGCCAGCAGGTGAACGGATCCTCTGCATGGTGGTGGCTCTGGTGATAGTGAGAGTGGAGAGATTGGCAGAATGAGTGAACAAACTTACGATGCATCAAACATTAAAGTATTAAAAGGACTTGATGCTGTTCGAAAACGTCCCGGTATGTATATCGGCGACACGGACGATGGCACCGGTCTCCACCATATGGTTTTCGAGATCGTTGATAACTCTATCGACGAAGCACTGGCGGGCCACTGTTCCGCTATCGACGTTATTATTCATGCGGATGAGTCTGTAACAGTTAAAGATGATGGCCGTGGCGTTCCTACTGAGATTCATGAAGGGGAAGGTGTATCTGCTGCTGAGGTCATCATGACTGTTTTGCACGCAGGCGGTAAGTTCGATGACAACACCTATAAAGTGTCCGGTGGTCTACACGGTGTAGGTGTTTCTGTGGTTAACGCGCTCTCAAGAGAGTTGCGTATGACCATCCGCCGTGGCGGTAAGGTTCATGAGCAGGTGTACACCCACGGTGTGCCAAACACCCCTCTGACCGTTATTGGTGATACGGAAGCGACTGGTACCGAGGTAACTTTCTGGGCTTCAGAAGACACCTTCAACAATATTAAATTCAGCTACGACATCCTCGCTAAGCGCCTTAGAGAGCTTTCGTTCCTGAACTCCGGTGTTTGCATTAACCTCACTGACGAACGCGAAGAGGGGCGCTCAGATCAGTTCGTTTACGAAGGTGGTCTGAAGGCGTTTGTTGAATACCTGAACCAGAATAAAACCCCGGTTAATGAAGTGGTTTACTTCACCTCCCAGCATGATGATGGCGTAGGTGTTGAAGTGGCTATGCAGTGGAATGATGGCTTCCAGGAGAACATCTACTGCTTCACCAACAACATTACCAACCGTGATGGTGGTACTCATCTGGCCGGTTTCCGTGCGGCCCTGACCCGTACGCTGAACAATTACATTGAAAACGAAGGTCTGGCCAAGAAACAGAAGGTTGCGACCACTGGCGACGATGCCCGTGAAGGTCTGACCGCGATTATCTCTGTGAAGGTTCCCGACCCTAAGTTCTCTTCCCAGACCAAAGACAAGCTGGTTTCTTCCGAGGTGAAAACTGCGGTTGAACAGGAGATGGGTAAAGCATTTTCTACCTTCCTGCTGGAAAATCCGCAGGCTTCCAAGACTATCGTTGGCAAGATGCTGGACGCAGCACGTGCCCGTGAAGCGGCCCGTAAAGCCCGTGATATGACCCGCCGTAAAGGCGCGCTGGATATCGCAGGCCTGCCCGGTAAACTTGCAGATTGCCAAGAGAAAGATCCCGCACTTTCTGAAATCTACCTGGTGGAGGGTGACTCTGCCGGTGGTTCAGCCAAGCAGGGGCGTGACCGTCGTACCCAGGCCATTCTGCCGTTGAAGGGTAAAATCCTTAACGTAGAGAAAGCACGTTTCGACAAGATGCTCTCTTCCCAGGAAGTCGGCACACTGATTACAGCTCTGGGTTGCGGCATTGGTCCGGACGAGTTCAACCCGGAAAAACTGCGTTATCACCAGATCATTATCATGACCGATGCCGATGTCGATGGTGCGCACATTCGTACTCTTCTTTTGACCTTCTTCTTCAGACAGATGCGTGAGCTGGTTGAGAAAGGCTATGTCTACATTGCTCAGCCACCACTGTACAAAGTGAAGCGCGGTAAGCAGGAACAGTATCTGAAAGATGAAGACGCGCTGCAGGAGTACCTCACTACAGTCGCTCTGGATGGTGCCAGCCTGCATGTGAATGAAGATGCTCCGGGCATTGCTGATAACCAGTTGGAAGCGCTGGTAAACGAATACCGTAAGGTTCAGGGCATCAACAACCGGCTGACCCGCATCTACCCTTCCGCAGTTCTGGAGCGTCTTGTGTATGCTTCTGAGCTGACCGAAGCTGAACTGAAAGACAAAGAACGTGTTGATTCCTGGGTTGCTGCTATCAGCGAAGAGCTGTCCAGCAATGTTATGTCAGGTAGCACTATGACTATGCGCACTGTTGAAGATCCTGAGCACCAATGCTGGTTGCCCGAGGTGTCTGTGCAGGCTCACGGTCTGGAAACTATCTTCCTGTTCCATCATGAGTTCTTCACATCAAATGACTATGCAGCCATCGTTGCCCTGGGCAAGAAGCTGAATGGTTTGCTGGAGAAAGGTTCCCATGTGAAGAAAGGAGAGCGTGTCCAGCCGGTCGATACTTTCGAGCAGGCATTGAACTGGTTGATGCATGAATCCACCAAGCGTCACGGCATTCAGCGTTATAAGGGACTGGGGGAGATGAACCCGGACCAGCTTTGGGAAACCACCATGGATCCGGTTAACCGCCGAATGCTGAAGGTGACCATTGAAGATGCTATTGCTGCTGACCAGATCTTCACCACATTGATGGGGGATCAGGTTGAACCTCGTCGAGACTTTATTGAAAGTAACGCACTGAAGGTTGCCAACCTGGATATTTAATCCAGGTGGCGATGAATAAAAAGCCGGCCTCTTTTGTGCGAAGCTTCTGTTACGGGAGTGCATAAACAGGCCGGTTTTTTTATAACGGCGTTGAATCACCTGTGTGCGATGCACATGGTATACGAACGCAATACGAACATAACAAAAGTGTCTCTGTATCTTCATACTCCTGTGAGTCACTTTTCTATTAAGGCATTTATCGATCTTCAGGCCTTTCAGCCACTTAAAGGCTTCAACCAGGATCGGGGAAATTAAAGATGAAGGATTTACAGTCATTTATCAGAAATGAGCTGTCAGAAGCACAAGAGGTACTCACCCGCTTTCTGGCCGACGAGGCACAACAACAGAAGATTCTGGCTGCCGCTGAGCTGATTGCGGCCTCTTTTAAGCAGGAAGGTAAAATCATGTCCTGTGGCAACGGAGGCTCCCACTGTGATGCCATGCACTTCGCAGAAGAACTGAGTGGTCGCTATCGTGAGAATCGCCCTGGTTACGCTGGTATCGCAATCTCTGACCCCAGCCATATGTCGTGTGTAAGTAATGACTTCGGCTATGAGTATGTCTTCAGTCGTTATGTGGAGGCCGTTGGCCGTGGTGGTGATATTCTTCTGGGCATCAGTACCAGCGGTAATTCCGCCAATATCATCCGGGCTTTTGAAGCCGCTTGTGCTAAAGGCATCAAGACTATTGCCCTGACCGGTAAGGATGGCGGCAAGATGGCAGGGATGGCAGATATTGAAATCTGCGTCCCTCACTTCGGTTATGCGGACCGAATTCAGGAAGTGCATATAAAGGTTATACACATCCTGATAGGACTGATTGAACAATTGATGGACGATCAGTAAAAATCAAAAAAGGCCGGTACTTCCCGGCCTTTTTTGCATTTGCAAAATAAAAAACAGTGTTCAAATGCTTTCTGTTAGTAATACTGTCAACAATGTTACCCACAGCCAAACAAGATAGTTATTCTGTTGTCCAACTCTGTAGCTTCTGATCAGAAAAATCAGTGATTACACACTCTACAGGGATGCAGGGATGAACAGACCACAAGAAATAACACAGGGCTTCTATTGCGCGTGGAATGCCCCTGAAACATCTTCAAATACTAATCCAGAGTCAAGCAACCATAATGGGTTTCAAGTGACTGGTGCGCCTGTTCAGGGATCCTTTATACCTCAAGCCCTACCTATGGATGATCCGCGGCCCTTTGCATCTCAAAACCTACTTACAGCCGATGAGGCCTTTTTAGATGAAGATCTGCCTGATGAGTACAATATCAACAGTCCTGAATATAGGCCGATGTCGGACTATAAGGTGACAGTTGACTATGCCCTCGATGAAGCCCGAAAAGAGCTGGAGAGAAAGAAGCCAAAGGTTATGGCCAATCTCGGAACAGCAATAATCATCAGTGGCGTTGTAGGTGGGGGCTTTATGGTGAGCTCGGTCTTGGGGGGAGTGTGCGGTTTGGGCATGATTGCTTGTGCTGGAGCGTATGTTGCAAGCCCAGCGATCAGCCGTTTCGCCACTGTGCTTTGGGAAGGACCTGCCGGGTTCTGTTTTGACCAGCTCCAGAGGCAGGTGGTAGGCAGAGACTTACTAAACACAGAATTACTGAGACATGAGCAAGAGTTAAGTACCTCTTGTGAAGATATTAGAGAACATGACCCTGACTACACTATGCGTGCAGAAAATGATGATGAATTGAATCAATCCCAACAAGCGCATGCACAGGTTACCAAAGAACAGCTTCAGGCTGAGATAGACATAAGAGCAGGGAATCCATACCAGACTGGTATTGCCTTTGTTGGCAATTACGACCATCGAATCAGTCAGGCCATCAATCCAGACACTGTTGGCAGCCGAGTCGTAGTAAACCACCGCAAGCGTGCATGGATGGCTCAGAATAACCCGGATTCAGTGCTCTCACCAAAGCAGTTAAAAAGAAAAAAGCGGGCAAAAAAAGTATTGAGGAGAGGAGTGGTCTACCAGCGGAGAGATGCTTTGAAGCATCACAAAAGAATAGTAAGAAATGCCGTTCAGCTGGAAAAAGATCAAAAATTTAACAATACGGTGATAGGAAGATTGGCGCTTGATTACCAGTGGTTGAGAAATCGTAAAACTTAGCTCTCTCCCCTCCCTTCCAGATATAAAAGCAGAGGGGGAAAGTATTCTTTAATTATTGTGGCTGGTTCGCTTCAACCCAGTTGCGCACTTCATCGGTTAAAGCAGGAATACTCTTGTCCTGACTGCTGATAACCGGACCAATTTTGATAACAATATTTCCTGGGCGTTTCAGAAAACTGAAAGCAGGCCATAAACGACCAGCGTTGTGTACTATTGGCAGAACAGGTTTCTTTGCATGTTGAGCCAGACTCGCAGCGCCACGAGTAAAGCGCCCTATTTCTGGCCAGGCATAACGCGTGCCTTCCGGGTAAATCACTACCCAATAGTTATCACTGAGTGCCTGAGCGCCCTGTTCTTTGACCTGTTTGAGAGAAGCTCTGCGATCATTTCTGTTGATTGCAATAGGGTTCAAACGCTTCAAAGCCCATCCAAAGAATGGAATCGATAAGAGTTCTTTTTTAACGACCGTGCGTTGTGGGGCAAACATCATCTGCAGAAAGAAGGTTTCCCAGGGCGATTGATGATTACTGGCCACAACACAACTGTGTTCCGGGACATTCTCTTTGCCTTCGAGTGTCCAGCTAATACCGCAGATCCATTTGCACAGATAAACACTGACAGCACAGAACGGCTTGATAAAAAGCTTGTGACGGGAATGCTTTGGTGCGAAATACACAACGAAAACAATCATAGTGCACCAGGGAATCGCAAAGCCGATCCAGAGTACATAAAAGACAAGTGTGCGAAACCAGTGGAACAGGGTTTGTATCATTATTGATCCTTTAAAAGCGTATCAGCAAAGTCAGCAAGGTTCTCTGCTATACGAATATTATTATCAGTCAACTCTTTAGCTTGTTGGGTGTTAGTAAGCGTTCTCAGACCTTTACCGGTTTTGACCAGCACCGGATGGCAGCCACAAACCATGGCGACCTGCATATCTTTATAAGTGTCTCCAACAAACCAGGCGCCCACAGCACTGGTATCAAGATCTTTTTCAATCTGACGTACCAGCCCGGGTAGTGGCTTGCGACAATCGCAGTGATCATCCGGAGTGTGGGGGCAGAAACGAATACAGGCGATTGTGCCGCCAGCCTGCACTACAAGGTCAGTCATCTTGTTATGCATAGCCTGAAGAGCATCACGTGAGTAATAACCACGACCAATGCCAGACTGATTCGTTGCGACAGCAATGGTGTAGCCTGCCTGTGAAAGGCGGGCTATAGCTTTAATACTGCCGGGAACCGGGTGCCATTCATCCACTGACTTTATATAGTCGTCGGAATCTTCATTAATGACACCATCACGGTCAAGGATTATTAATTTCATGGGAACCTGAAATACAGTGTTGCTAATGGCTGTGATTGGGCCGAATGACAAACGGAAACTATAAAAGTTTATGATAAAGAAAAAGTGCGGTCAGAGCCGCACTTTTTATTAGGGTTTTGCCAGTATTGATCGTTCTGAAACAGTTACAGATTTACTGCTGGAGAAGAGATATATCTGCAATTTGAAGGAACAGATGACGTAGTTTCTTCAATAGTGCGTAGCGGTTCAGCTTCACCTTCTCGTCATCTACATTCACCATAACCTTATCGAAGAATGTATCGACAGGCTCTTTCAGCTGGGCCAGCTGATTCATGGCAGCACTGTAGTTACCGGCAGCCAGAAGAGGTGCAACGGCAGCTGTGCAGCTTTCAAGAACAGTGTTCAGGCTCTTCTCAGCATCTTCCTGCAACAGGGTGATAGAGATGCTGTCTGGAATTGCCACATCCCCAGCCTTGGCCAGAATGTTGGACACACGCTTGTTGGCCGATGCGAGGGAAGCGGCTTCCGGAAGAGCGATAAAGCCGGAGATAGCCTGAACACGCTGATCAAAGTCTGCAGGGCGTGAAGGTTTCAGAGCTTTCACCGACAGGAACACTTCAACAGCAATGTTTTCGTCCTGATACCAGGCACGGAAACGCTCCAGCATGAACTCAAGAACCGTGTCGTTCAGCTCGCTGCCAGCAGGTAGTTCAACACCTTGTGCTTTGTAACCTTCAATGGCCTGGGTAATCAGGTCGCGAAGATCCAGGTTCAGGCGCTTCTCAACAATGATACGTAATACGCCGAGTGTCGCACGACGCAGGGCGAATGGATCTTTGCTGCCGGAAGGTGGCTGCTTGATACCAAAGATACCTACGATGGTGTCGATCTTGTCAGCAATCGCAACAGCGCAACCGGTCAGGGTAGAAGGCAGCTGGTCACCAGCAAAGCGAGGCATATATTGCTCGTTCAGTGCCAGTGCAACATCGGCCTGTTCTCCATCATGACGGGCATAGTGCATACCCATGATCCCCTGCAGGTCAGTAAACTCCAGAACCATTTCAGAAACCAGGTCAGACTTGCACAGCTCCCCTGCTCTCCTGGCAGTGTTTGCGTTACCTTCATCCTGTGTAGCAATAAACGACGAAAGCTGTGCGATACGTGCAGTCTTGTCGTAAACGGAACCAAGCACCTTCTGGAAGACGACAGGCTTCAGTTTGTCGCGCTTGGCGTCGAGCGTCGTTTTCTTATCGGTGTCGAAGAAGAAACGGGCGTCAGCAAGACGTGGACGTATCACCTTCTCGTTACCTTCAACAACCTGAACAGGGTCTTTGCTCTGGATGTTGGAGATGGTGATGAAGTAAGGCATCAGCGCATCATTGCTGTCGATCATATGGAAATACTTCTGATGCTCTTTCATGGAAGAGATCAGAGCTTCAGATGGCACTTCCAGGAAGGCTTCATCAAAGCGACCCATCAAAGCCACAGGCCACTCATTAAGGGAAGCCACTTCATCCAGCAGGTCTTCATCAATAACAGCCTTACCGCCAGCCTTTTCAGCTTCGGCTTCAACCTGTTGACGAATAGTGTTGCGACGGCTGTCGTAGTCTGCAACGACAAAACCAGTCTCTTCCAGCAGCTTCTGGTAATCACCAGGCTGGGCGATGGTCAGCGTCTGGTTGTAGTGGAAGCGGTGACCGCGGGTTTCACGGCCCGCCTTAAAGCCGAGGATTTCACAATCAACAACATCATTACCCAGCAGGGTAACCAACCACTGTACAGGACGAACAAATTCGGTACGGCTCTTACCCCAGCGCATGCGCTTAGGGATAGGCAGTGCTTCTAAAGAAGAAGAGATAATCTCTGGCAGCAGTTCGGCCGTGTTTTTACCCTGCTCTACAGAGCGGTAAACCAGCCATTCGCCTTTTGGTGTTTCGATACGCTCGAGAACATCGAACTCAATACCACAGGAACGGGCAAAACCCTGAGCCGCTTTCGAAGGGTTACCTTCTTTATCAAAAGCGGCTTTAACAGCAGGACCACGACGTTCAACATTCTTGTCGGGCTGGCTGGTTTCCAGATCACGAATCAGCAGAGCCAGACGACGGGGGGCTGCAAATGACTGATGGCTGCCAAAACCGATACCGGCAGTTTTCAGGTTCTGCAGGATGCCATTGGTAAAAGCATCAGACAGCTTACGTAAGGCTTTTGGGGGCAACTCTTCTGTGCCCAGTTCAACCAGAAAATCCTGAGTGGACATCAGTTGCTCTCCTGCATACTTAAAACGTCTTTACGAATATCTTCATCAGCCATGGGGAAGCCAAGCTTTTTGCGGGCATCAAAGTAAGCTTGAGCCACAGCACGAGCCAGGGTACGCACACGCAGGATGTAACGCTGACGCTCGGTCACGGAAATCGCATGACGGGCATCCAGCAGGTTAAAGGTATGAGACGCTTTCAGGGTGAACTCATAAGCCGGCAGAGGCAGGCCGAGTTCAACAAGACGCCTGGATTCACCTTCGTAGAAATCAAAGTGCTCGAACAGCACTTTGGTGTCGGCGTGTTCAAAGTTGAAGGTGGATTGCTCCACTTCATTCTGGTGGAACACGTCGCCGTAGGTTACGTCGCCCTGAGGGCCACGGGTCCAGACAAGGTCATACACACTGTCGACATCCTGAATGTACATCGCCAGACGCTCCAGACCATAGGTGATCTCGCCAGTCACCGGAAAACACTCAAGGCCACCCACTTGCTGGAAGTAAGTGAACTGAGTCACTTCCATGCCATTCATCCAGACTTCCCAGCCCAGCCCCCAGGCACCCAGAGTTGGGGATTCCCAGTTATCTTCCACAAAGCGGATATCGTGAACCAGAGGGTCGATGCCAACCGCTCGCAGGGAATCCAGATACAGATCCTGGATATTGGGTGGATTAGGCTTCATCACTACCTGGAACTGGTAGTAATGCTGCAGACGGTTAGGGTTCTCACCGTAACGGCCATCGGTAGGACGGCGGCTGGGCTGCACATAGGCGGCATTCCAGTTCTCAGGGCCAATGGCCCGCAGGAAGGTCGCAGGGTGGAAAGTACCTGCGCCCACTTCCATATCCAAAGGCTGTAACACTGCACAGCCGTGGCTGGCCCAGAAGTTTTGAAGGGTAAATATCAGCCCCTGAAACGTACTGACGTCGGGCTTATTCTGGTCGGTCACAGTACCACCTCGGTTTATATTCAGTGACATACCCGTGGGTGAACCCCGGGCAGGTAAAAATTTGAGCGGATTATACCTCAGATAGCCGCAAAGTATGGAGGGCTGGGGAAAGAATCGTGCTGAACAGGCCTTTGTTCCGGCAGATACTTCATAGAGTGGAAGATCGCAGAGGAGTATCATAAGAGTCTAAATAAGAGAAAAACAGAAATGAGCCAGGAATAAATAAAGACAAACTGTATCGAAAAATTAATTAACCATTCATCTGAAAAATTAAAACTGTAATGTTCAAACTTGATAATATTCAGGTCGTTGTAATATGGTTCGCTTAAAATAAGTAAAGAGCAGGATGTTCTATGGATTGCATGGTTTACCTCGTTACGGAAAGAAGTTTGCAAACTTCAGTGCTTGAGGAACGCTTAAAATCTGCATTTCATATGAGCATTGTCCCTCCTGTTGAGCTTCTTACTAACCCTTCTCTTTTAAACGACAAGGTTGCTCTTCTTGATTTGGCAGTCATGCCTGGCAAAGAAATTGAGTGTCTGTTGTTATTAATACACGACAAGTGCCTTAATGCGAGGCTGGCGTTATTTAATACTGATAGAAGCCAGAACATTCAGACACTATTAAAATACAGAAATATACGAGGCATTTTTTATACGGATGATAGTCTGGAGTTGCTTGATAAAGGTATTCGGGCGCTTTGTAATGGGGAGTATTGGCTGTCGAGAAAAATGATGACCAGCATGCTCGAATATATGCAGGTTCAGCAGGATGGTCTTAAAA
The DNA here is from genome assembly GCA_965221135.1 of Sansalvadorimonas sp. Lineage (GTDB taxonomy): Bacteria > Pseudomonadota > Gammaproteobacteria > Pseudomonadales > Endozoicomonadaceae > Sansalvadorimonas. The sequence goes on along the minus strand of CBDCRZ010000069.1, from coordinate 196,869 downwards.
ATACCCAGTGGGACTATATACAAAAAGAAATGTTAGCTGGTGATGAAGACTTAACGAAACGAGAAAAAGAGATTTTACAGCTGGTCTCCACAGGTGCCACGAATACGGAGTTGGCTATCAAACTATTCCTGAGCGAAAACACCGTCAAAACCCACCTCTCTAATCTCTACAGAAAACTGGGAATACGTAACCGAACTCAAGCGACTGCCTGGGTCAAAAGGCATGAAGGTTATTTAGGCTGAGAGCCTTTTATGAAAAAAATAATACAGAGTTTTGTTGTTATTGGTGTGTTGTTTAGTGCAGGAACCCCTGTATACGGAAAAGACCCGGTTATCGACAGCCCCGAGAATGAATTCCGACTGACAGGTCTGGTTGTTGATAAAACGCTTACTCCTCCTGGGCGCAAGTTCTACAGAGAGTTTGCAAGAGCATGGTGGGAGCTAGACCTTGATATTCCTGAAAATATTTTAGTTTTTGAGCGCCCCAACGCCCTGCGTGGCAGTCAGATATCTATCACGATTAACAGGAAATTAATGTACGTAACTGCTCTGGGGCCAGCACGCAACGATATCGCAAAGAAAGCCCTTCAGGCTGTAGGTATCGTAGAGAGAAGAGCAAAACTGATACTGAAAGCTGGAATATATTCAGATAACCCTGACCTGGGTAACGATGAACTTTAGGCTGTTTCAAAAACCTCTAAACATAGGGATGTGAGGATGAAAGAGAAATACATGAAGGCTCTGTGTTTAACCGGGGCTGTCTGGTCCTGTTTAAGCGTCAGTTCCTTATTTGCGAGTGAGTTGGTTTATAACCCGATAAATCCTTCGTTTGGTGGCAACCCACTCAACGGAAACCATTTGTTAAGCACTGCTCAGGCTCAAAATAAACATAAGTCTGGGGAATCAAGAAGCCGGATTCAGCGATCCAGCCTTGATCGATTTAATGACTCCCTTCAATTCCGGCTGTTAAACCAGTTATTAGCGGATATCGGCAATGGGGGAAGCAGTGAAGGTGTGCTCAATACTCAAGATTTTATCGTTAATATCAATGATGGAGACGATGGTCTGACTATCGAAACAATCGACAAAAGCACAGGTGAGACGACTTCCATTGTTGTTGATGGCTTACGTGCTGATTAACAACTAAAAAACCAACGACAGCATTGTCATGGATAGAAAAATGAATATTGTCGTCTTAATGCTTGGCATTATTGTTCTCAGTGGTTGTGCCAGCCAATCGATTGATGGCGAATCTGTATTTCAAGAACAGCCTACGTTGATGCCACGAAGCCTGACTTACAAAGACCTCGTGGCGCTTCCCAAGCCCGCAGGGAAGATAAAAGCCTCAGTTTATGCTTTTCAGGATCAAACAGGGCAGTATCGCCCTGCCCCGGCCAGTAACTTCTCAACGGCTGTCTCCCAGGGGGCGACAGCCATGCTGAATACAGCATTAAAAGATTCAGGATGGTTTGTACCCCTGGAACGAGAAGGTTTACAAAACCTTCTGACGGAACGAAAAATTATTCGTGCGGCGAAAAATGGGCAGGGTGATAAGAGCAAACTGCCCTCCTTATCTTCTGCCAGTGTATTGTTGGAAGGTGGCGTTATAGCCTACGAAAGCAATGTGAAAACAGGTGGGGCGGGTGTTAAGTACTTTGGTGTAGGTGGTTCGGGAAAGTATCGACAAGACCAGGTGACAGTTAACCTTAGGGCTGTTGATATATACACAGGGCAAATACTTCATAGTGTGAACGTCACGAAAACAATTTTGTCTTACGAAGTGCGCGCCGGTGTATATAGGTTTATTGAGTATAAACGACTGCTGGAAGCTGAAGGTGGATACACGAACAATGAACCTGTACAGCTCTGTGTTATGTCAGCGATTGAATCTGCAGTCATACACCTGGTTGCAGAAGGTGTAAGAGATAACTCCTGGCGCCTCAAAGATAATAAAGACTCTGAAAATCCAATTCTGCAATCCTATCTCCAGTCTGAAACCCCTCTTATATAAGCTTCTGTGACAGCTTTGTAAAAAGTACTCATCCATATGGGTGAGTACTTTTTATATCTCTTGTTAATTTCATACCTTCGGGTGATGTTAACCACCGCCTGCAATCATCAAAATAACCTTGTCCATAAGGACAAAGAACTCACTCAGGGAATAATACAGTGAGATTGTTGGTGCCATTTCTAATTTCCATCATATCCCCCCTGGTCTGGGGTGGGGAGCCGGTGGATTTAGACGACTGGGATGAACTATCAAACCAGTATTCACAAACAGCCAGGGTTTGGCAGTCTGGTTCCGACAACAACCTGTCAGCTCAGCAGACAGGGGAAGAGCAATACTTTCGTGGCTATCAGGAAGGTACTGGTAACGAGATAAATGCTGTTCAGGAAGGTTACGCAAATGCAATAACAGCTATTCAGGTAGGGAACTACAACGAAGCAGCGTTAATGCAATCTGGTGATTACAACGTAGTAGATGTATTGCAGGTGGGTATAGGGAACTATGCCGACATCAATCAATACGGTGCTTATAACCGAGCTCATGTGAGTCAGTTTGGTGAAAACAACAGCGCATTGATTGAACAAAATGGATACGGACTTTCTGTTGATGTCGTTCAGTCCGGTAATCAGAGTGTTCGGGTTAGACAATCAAACTAAAACTTTAAGGATGATCTCATGAAAAAGTTAACACCTCTTGCTCTTGCCATCATGTTGTCTGGCGGTGCTTATGCAGCATCTGATGATAATAATGCAAATGTAAAACAGAACGGCCAGAACCTGACAGCAACAGTGAATCAGGTAACCAACGCGAACGATAACGACGCAGATATTGATCAGGTTGGTACTAACAGTACCGCGACTATTACTCAGAGCAACGCTTCTGAAAATACTGCCACGATTGATCAGCAGGCTGGTAATGCGAACCGTGCATCTATCCAGCAGAGTAACACTGATCTGAGTAGTGCAACTGCTATTCAGAATGGTGACCGTAACAATGCATCCATCGACCAGTATTCTCAAGGCTCCAGCTCTGCCTCAGCAACTCAGGTGGGTGATGACAACACAACTATCATCCATCAGTGGACTGGTGGAACCAATACAGCCACAACTGTTCAGCAGGGTAACAACAACGATATCCACCTGGATCAGTACACCGATACAAACACTGCCAGTGCGACTGTTGACCAGATTGGTAATGATAACACTGCATACCTGCAGCAAGATGGTGACAGTCTGAACCTGACGGCCGCTCAAACAGGTAACGAAAACACTATCCACGGAAGCACCTGGTTGCCTGCTTCCTATCAGGGTGGACAGGTTGGCGACAACATGACTGCTAACCTGACTCAAACTGGTAATGAGAACCTTATTCAATTCTCCCAGACTGGTGATGGCCACACGGCTACCGTCTCACAAACTGGCGATCTGAATATAGCTAAGGTAGAGCAGTCTGACAATGCGCAGACTGGTAGCCTTACTCAAAGTGGTTTGAGCAATACTGCCACTGTCCTTCAGTCGGGTCTCAGTAACGAAGCTTATGCATCACAGGCGGGTGAAGGCAACCTTCTGAACCTGACTCAGGATGGCACTGATAACATCGCCAATGCTCATGCTCGCGGTGACAACAACGATGTTACCATTACTCAGATTGGTGATAACAATAATGGGTTTGTTGAATCATGGCCTGGTCAGAGCTCCGATAGTACTGCGCTTCTGACTCAGACTGGCAACGGAAACGGTGCTCACCTGGATCAGGCTGGTAGCCTCCACACCGTGAGCGTTATCCAGACTGATAACAGCAACTACACCTACACTCTCCAGCAGGGTACTTCTAACACTGCAACAATTCTTCAGGGTAGCACTAGCAGCCTGTAATTCAGGTCGGCTATATAAAGGGATGGTATGCAGTTACTGCATACCATCCTTTTTTATTGGTGCTTATAAACATGTGCAACCAAAGCCATTGGCAGGGAGCTGATAATGGTTCTGACGAAAGTTGCTTTTAAAACTATAGCGAGCTTTTTAGGGGGGCTATTTATGGCCGAGGGATGCCTGGGCTCTGAGATCGATATTGAATTCTCAAGTGAGCAGGTTGAAGAAACGCTATTCCTGACTTCTTATGCCACCAGTGATGAAGCCGGTTCACTGACGTACAGTATTCAGGCACAGAAAACCGGGCCTACCGGGTCAGCGAAAACCCAGCAGAGCGGTTCTGCGCTTTTTCTGCCGGGTAGTAAAATTCAGCTGTCGAGTCTGGCGTTTAGCGTGCGTGAGGGAGAGCTACTGGAAATCAGTGTGTCGATTATTGAACAGGGTGAAGAAGTGGCCCGTTCAAAGTATGTATTCCCAGAAAAAGACTAAAGCCAGGAAGTTGATGTAATGAGTAAGAGGTATAAGGCCGAAGGTGTGTTGTTCTTAATATTGAACAAACCTTCGGCCTTTTTTATTGAAGTGATGCCAGGAAAATTAATGTCTCCAGAACATCGGCGAGAACAGTACGACCAGGGTAAATATTTCAAGGCGCCCTAACAGCATGGCTATAGAGAGCACCCATTTACTGAAGTCCGGCAGGGTCTGGTAATTGCTGGATGCTTCTCCCAAAGCCGGGCCAAGGTTATTCAGGCAGGAAGCTACCGTTGAGAAGGCAGTTTCCAGATCCAGCCCTGCAGCCAGCATGGCCAGAAGCATCAGAATAAACAGGAATATATAGGCAGAGAAGAATCCCCAAACCGCTTCTGCTACACGGTCAGGCACTGCCCTCCTCCCGAGCTTGATGGAGAAAATCGCACTGGGGTGAATTAGTCGTTTAATCTCCCGGGAACCCTGCTTAAAGATCAGAATAATCCGTATAACCTTCATGCCTCCACCGGTCGAACCGGCACAGGCTCCAGAGAAGCTTGTGAGGAACAGCAGCATAGGCAGGAATATGGGCCATATGGAGAAGTCGGTAATCGAGAAGCCGGTTGTGGTGGCGACAGAAACCACCTCAAAGGCACCGTATCGCAATGCATCCCAACCGCTATAAGTATCAGTGAAATGCAAAGAGATAACTGTGATAAGCCCAACACAGAGCAGAATCCACAGGTAGGCTTTTACCTCAGGGTCTTTGAAATAGTAAAAGAAGTTTCTGTCGTGCAATGCAAAGTAGTGCATGGCGAAGTTCATGCCAGACACCACCATAAAGAAGATGGCAATTCCCTCAATCACAGCATTATCAAAATATCCAAGACTGGCGTCGTAAGTCGAGAAGCCGCCAATAGCGACTGTTGAGAAGCTATGTGAGATAGCATCAAACAGATTCATACCTGCCAGCCAGTAGGCCACGGCACAGGCTATGGTAAAGGCCAGATACAGATACCAGAGAGTTTTCGCTGTCTCGGCAATACGTGGTGTGAGCTTTCTGTCTTTAATCGGCCCTGGCGCTTCTGTGCGGTACAGCTGCATACCACCAATGCCGAGCATTGGAAGAATGGCCACCGCCAGTACAATAATACCCATGCCACCCAGCCACTGAAGTTGCTGTCGGTAGAAGAGTATCGACCGGGGCAGGTGTTCAATATTGGTGAGCACCGTTGCACCGGTTGTCGTCAGGCCAGACATCGCTTCAAAGAAGGCATCGGTTAACGACAGTTCCGGGCTATCCATCAGCAGGAATGGAATTGATGCGAAAAGGCTCAACACCAGCCAGAACAGTACGGTGATAAGGAAACCATCTCTGGGGCGCAGTTCATGTCGGGTGCGATAGAACGGCAGCCAGCTGCCAAGACCTGTCAGCAGTGTGACGAGAAAGGTATAGGAAAAAAGCGTGATCTCTGGCTCATCGTAAAGCCAGGCGACAAACATAGGTGGAAGGCTGGCCAGGCTGAAGAGCACCAGCAGAACCCCGAGAATGCGAAAAATAACCGACGGGTGCATATATCGGTCTAACTCCCCGGCAAGCGAAGTGCGCCTGCTGAATTATTATGATTGTTGATGTATTAGATTTTCTAATTTAATAGCTGTACGACCCGCGGTTTATATAAGAGCTGCGGGCCGCTAGTCCAATGAGTGAGCTTTAGAAGAATGCGATGCCCACCTGGAACAGCTTTTCAACCTCGGTTATACGCTTCTTGTCAGTCAGGAACAAGATCACGTGGTCTCCATCTTCTACCTCGATATGATCGTGGGCAATCAGCACTTCATCATTCCGTACAATCGCACCGATAGTCGCGCCATGAGGCAGTGAGATATCGCCAATGGCACGACCAACAACCTTGGAGCTGTGGCGGTCGCCATGGGCAATCGCCTCAAAAGCTTCTGCTGCGCCACGACGAAGTGAGTGAACATTAACTACATCGCCACGCCTTACATGGCGGAGAAGGCTACCAATGGTTACCAGCTGGGGAGAGATGGCTATATCAATCTCACCACCCTGCACCAGGTCCACATAAGCGGGGTTGTTAATCAGTGCCATTACCTTGCGTGCACCAAGACGCTTGGCCAGCATGGACGACATAACATTGGCTTCGTCATCATTGGTCAGGGATATGAAAATATCTGTCCCTTCAATGCTTTCAGACTGAAGCAGGTCTTTGTCGGAGGCATTGCCGTGGAAGACAATGGTCTTGTTTAAGTCCTGTGAGAGCTGATGACAGCGGGCGTGGTCCTGCTCAATGATCTTAACGTTGTAACGGTCTTCAATCGCCTGAGCCAGACGCAAACCAATATTACCGCCACCGGCGATGATAATGCGCTTGTAGTCATGGTCAATACGGCGCAACTCGCTCATAACATCGCGAATATGGCGTCTATCTGCAATGAAAAATACTTCATCGTCTGCTTCCAGTACTGTTGTGCCTTCGGGAGTGATGGCTTTACCTCGGCGGAAGATGGCCGCCACTCGGGTATCCACATTGGGCATATGTTCCCGAATGGTACGCAGTTCCTGGTTGACCAGAGGGCCACCATAGTAAGCTTTTACCGCCACCATCTGCAGGCGGCCATTGGCAAAGTCCAGCACCTGCAGGGCGCCAGGGTGTTCTATCAAGCGCTTTATGTGGTTGGTAACCACTTGCTCCGGGCTGATAAGAACATCAACCGGAAAGGCTTCTTCACTGAACAGGCCGGTACGGGTCAGGTAAGCCGTCTGGCGGATACGGGCAATTTTGGTGGGTGTCTGGAACATGGTGAAGGCAATCTGGCAGGCCACCATATTCACTTCATCACTGTTGGTCACTGCGACCAGCATATCAGCATCATCGGCACCGGCCTGTTTTAACACCGACGGGAATGAGGCCATGCCATGAACGGTGCGGATATCAAAGCGTTCCTGGAGTTCCCTCAGGCGCCCACTGTCGGTATCGACAACGGTAATATCATTTTCTTCATTGGCCAGATTCTCGGCCAGAGTGCCGCCAACCTGCCCGGCACCCAGAATGATAATTTTCATAAAAGCTCAGTTGCTCTTAACGTTCTGTTATCAACCCGAGGGCTGAACTGTTAATTGGATAAACTGGTTATTGGTTTAAACCGGTCAGCTGACATTAACCGGTTTACGTAATCGACAGTAAAAGAAGCCATCGTGGCTGTCAGGTTGTGGTAACAACTGTAATCCAAAACCTGTGTCCAGTCCGCACCCATGAATCGGTGTATCCTGCATGGCTTGCGGGCATCGGGCAAGAAAGCGTTCAATTTGCTGATTGTTCTCTTCCGGCAAAATAGAACAGGTGGCATACACAAGAGTGCCACCGGGTTTCAGCATACGCCACATGGCATCCAGAATATCGGACTGAAGATCTTTCAGTTGGGCAATATCATCCGCCCTGCGCAGGAGTTTGATATCCGGGTGACGACGAATCACACCAGTGGCCGAACAGGGTGCATCCAGAAGAATACGGTCGTAAGGCTGACCATCCCACCAGGACTCCGGCTTGCTGGCATCACCCTGAATAATGCCAGCCTGAAGCTGCAGGCGTTCCAGATTTTCTTCTACGCGTGTCAGTCTGTCTGCTTCCAGATCAAGAGCTGTCAGTTCAAGGTCTTCTGTGTTTTCCAGAAGATGGCAGGTTTTACCGCCCGGGGCGGCACAGGCATCAAGGACTTTATCTCCAGGCTGGCACTCCAGCATGGCAGCAGAAAGCTGTGCGGCTTCATCCTGCACACTGACCAGTCCATCAAAGAACCCCGGGAGTTTATCTACCGCGACAGGTTCACTCAGTTGAATGCCGTGGTCACTGTAGATACAGGCTTGTGCAGCAATATCCACACCTATCAGCTTCTGCAGATACTCATCACGTGTGCCTCTGGCACTGTTCACCCGCAGGGTCATAGGCGCATGACTGTTGCTGCCTGCAATGATTGCTTCCAACTGTTCAGGGTAACGTTTGGCCAGCTTGCCGTAGAGCCAGTCCGGAAGTTCGCTATGAATTTCCGCCTTTGCCATAACGGCTTTCAGTTCATCTTCCTGACGCTGGGCATTACGCAGAATGGCGTTCACCAAACCATTGGCCCAGGGCTTCTTTAAACCTTTCACTGCACCGACGGTTTCACTGATAGCCGCATGGGCAGGAATACGTGTGTGAAACAACTGGCACAGTCCCAGTAGCATCAAAGCCTTCACTTCCACCTCTTTTGGCTTCAGAGGTTTGCTGAGCAGAGTATCGAGAGCTGCGTTTAGAGAGAACCAGTGGCGAAATGTCGTATAACACAACTGGCGCAGCAGGCTGATATCTTTGTTGTCACAACGCGCTTCGGCAGCAGGAAGCGCAGTGCCCAGAGATTCACCTTTCAGCACCCGACCAATAATCCGTGCAGCATTCAACCGCAGGGGGATGTTCTTTAGTGTTTTTGGGGCGCTTTTCATGGAAGCATGGCTCATGGGAAGATTGTCCCCGGAGCAAACATTTCACGACGACTGTTTAACAAGTCGGAAACACCCAGAGCTTTGCTGCCTGGCAGCTGCAGTTTCTTCAATCGCAGAACGCCTTCAGAGCAGGCAATATCAATACCCTGCTTGTCGGCTTTAATCACTGTGCCCGGTGCGGCATCTGTTTTGTCTTGAAGAGCTTCGGCTTCCCAAATACGGGTGCGTTTGTCGGGAGTACTTTCATCCGTCAGCATCCAGGCTACAGGCCATGGGTTAAAGCCACGTACCTTGCCATCGAGTTCTTTGGCGGACTGACACCAGTCTACCCTGCCCTCATCTTTGGTCATCTTATGGGCGTAAGTAGAAAGGCTGTCATCCTGCTTTTCAGGCTGAAGAGTGCCATCAACAATCATCGACAGGGTTTGCAGCAATGCCGGGCCGCCGAGTTTGGCCAGGTTGTCATACAGATCCTGACTGGTGTCGGTGCAACCTATTGGACAGGTGACTTTTAACAGCATGTCTCCGGTATCCAGACCTTCATCCATCTGCATAATGGTGATACCTGACTCTTCTTCACAGCAGGCTACCGCCCGCTGGATAGGTGCGGCACCGCGCCATTTCGGCAACAGTGAGCCGTGCACATTAATGCAGCCGTGAACCGGGGTCTCCAGAACCTCTTTAGGCAGAATCACACCATAGGCCACCACAACCATCAGGTCGGCGTTCAGTGCGGCAAGCTCTTGCCGGGCTTCTTCATTACGCAGGGATTTCGGCTGATACACTGGCAGGTCATGGGTCAGAGCCAGCTCTTTGACTGGGCTTGGGGTGAGCTTGCGTCCACGTCCCGCCGGGCGATCCGGCTGGGAGTATACAGCGACTACGTCATGCTCGCTGTCGAGAAGGGCTTGAAGATGTATGGCGGCAAACTCAGGTGTGCCGGCAAAGACAATACGCAGTGCTTTGCTCATAGGGTCCCGGCGGTCATTAAATAATTTGGGGAATTATCGCCTGCGCAGCAGAAAAAGGGAAAAGGCAAAGAAAAAGAGCCTCGAAAAACTCTCAAACAGAGTAATCCCATCCCGTGCTAAAAAAGGCTCTTCCATAATTTGAATGGGTGATTTAGCATAATCTGAACCTCTCAATGCAAGGATGCCGAGATGCTAGATAAGAAACTGTACTCCCAGATACTGGGTATTCAAACTCCATGGTCAGTATCAGAAGTAGATCTTTCCCTTCAGGAAAACCAAGTCAAAGTCTACATGGAACACAATGGTATAAAGCTCTGTAAATGCAGCAGTTGCGGCCAACCCTGTCCCGGTTATGATCACGTTATCCAGAAGTGGCGCCACCTGGATACTCGTCAGTTTCAAACCATCCTTGTAGCCAGCGTTCCTCGTACCAAATGTCCTGAACACGGAGTGTTAGCCACTCAGGTGCCATGGGCGGAACCGCGCTCTCGTTATACGGCCCTGTTTGAAGCCTTGGTTATTGACTGGCTAAAGGAAGCCACGACCAGGGCAGTTGCACAACAGATGAAGCTTAGTTGGACTGCCGTAGACGGTATTCAACAGCGTGCTGTAAAGAGAGGTCTGGAGCGTAGGGAAACCAAGCTACCCAGCGTATAGCGGTCGATGAAACGTCTTTCCAGAAGCGGCATGAGTAGGTCACAGTGGTCACGGATCATATCGAAGGCGTTGTGGTGCATGTAGCAGACGACCGTAAGAGTGGCAGTCTCAACGAGTACTTTGATACCTTGCCCGAGGACCAAAAGGCCAGCATTGAATGTGTGACCATGGATATGTCCAGAGCGTATATCAAGTCAGTCAGGGAGAATGTCCCAGAGTCAGACCTACGGATCGCATTCGACAAATTCCATGTCGCCCAGTCCCCTGGAAAAGCTGTTAACAATGTTCGCATAGAAGAGAATAAAACCCTTCTGGCAGAGGGTGTAGGGCTGCTTAAAGGAACCCGTTTTGACTGATTGATGAACCCTGAAAAATATGTCCGAGGAGAAGTGGGATAACTTTGAACCATTACGGAATTCTACGTTGAAAACAGCGCGAGCCTGGGCCCTCAGGGAAATGGCTATGTCTCTATGGGATTCAAAGTTTGAAGACCCGGGCATGCGGGTACAGAAGCCGTGAACGATATAAGACAGCGATCTACTTTTATCTCGGTGGTCTGGACCTGTATCCCAGTGGCGTTAATCGCTGAAAATCACCCACTGAAACAAAGGAAGAGCCCCAAAAAAAGAAGGGCCGTAATATGTGGGTCTTCCTTGTTTAGCGAGTAAAAATTCCGTCATAGCCATGGCCGGTGTAGAAAACCCACTTCGGCAATTCAGGCAGTATGTTGGCAGGCTGCTGAGTTTCGGGAGTTTGTCCCGTTTTGAAGGCACTGACATGGTGCTTAACTGATGGTAGATATCCGTGACGCACATAGTCTTCGGTTTCACGCCCGGTCAGCAGGGTTTGACCAACTATCGAGAAAAACTCACAGTTCACGGAACCAGAAAGCTTCAGTTCTTCCGGCTCGCCAACGGCAAGCTCACCATTACTCATCTGCACATTCACTTTAAGCAGATCTTTACCGGCATGTTTGGTACGCAGGTAAATTTCCACAGGAGCATCAACAGTTGCTATAGCACGCTCCCGCACTGAAACCATAGCCTTCACTCTTGGTGTGATATTTTCCTGACCATTTGTCGTCCAATGAGGTTTCAGTTTATCCAGCAACTGATCCGTCAGTTTTTGATTGATTGTCACTGTTCCGTCGCCATTATCCGCCACTACACGCAGGGTTCTTGGACCATTCACCACCTCATCAATCCCCATATCGGCCAGGATAAAGGTCTTATCATCCAGGGCAACGAGACCACGGTTATCAACATCCGGAACATAAGTTTCCTGCGTAGGCAGGCCATCATTGCAAATCATTGGTACGGCCAAATGATCGGATGTCGCCCGGCCATGGTAATCAATAGCGCCGGTAATGTGATTAATGCGATACAGGTGGCCGACCACTGCAACGGCCAAAGTGTTGTCATCGCCAGGCATCTCCGCTACAGAACCACGGAAAACAGGGAGACGCTCATCGTAAATTTTCCTGCCGGGCTTAGGTGTGAACAGACGGGTTTTCTTCGCCATGATTTCGGCTTTCATTTGGGCAGTGTCAGCAGCCTTTATGATCTCTGCCTGATCTTTTTCAGTGAGAGGGTTAGTTTGTAGATAACACTGGTCGTACAGACCGTAAACCAGCTTATCGAACGCTTCCCCAACAGGTTGACTCCCGTTTGCAGACTTGAATTCATCATTGTTGCGCTCCCAGATTCTTAGTACTTCATCTTTGAGCGGGCCGTCTTTGGAGCGTAAGGCTGCCCGGTAAACTTCAGCCTCTTCTGAAGATGACTGTCTGACTTTTTCCAGAGCCATGTTAATACTGCAGACCTTCCTGCTGATTTTTCTTTTCGCTTTTGCCCAGATGGCATCACGCTTTGCCGTTGTAATCAGACCCTGCTCGACCAGCATGTTGTAATCAGGGTTCTGCTCTCTGTAGCTCTGAAAGAACGGTCGAGTCACTTCAGCACCATCTATATTTCTTTGTATCAGAGGCTCAGCAACAGGCTTATCACCAATAGCTAACAGACAGGCCGAGGTGTTATTGGCGATAAAGAATGGCGTAGACTTCCCATTCAGAATTGCGTACTCATGGCGATAGCCATCACCATCTTTGGTGAAACGATTGAGTACGCCGCCGGCTGCAGCAATGTAGATCGTGCCATCCTTGTGCATATAAGGTGTACCTACGATGGCGCAGCCTTCCCGCTCACTATTATCAGCTGACTGGATGGTGGGTATCTGGTAACTCATCCACTCGTTAGAGGTTTTATCCAGCACGGTGAAATAGTTGATTTGCCGCTTTTTCCCGAGGTTATAAAGCTCAGTGCCATGGCTGACAAGTACCGCCTGCTCCGGCTCTTGAAAAAGGGTACTTTGGGGTTGTGACTGCATGCGTAATCTACCTGAGCGTGTTGATGTACGCTTTCAGAGAGTCCGCACACGATCTCAAGTTTCCAGCTTCGGGGCATTTGGTTATTACTGCAAACAAAGCAGTCAGGTATATTAAATTATTCCAGAGACTCATTTGTTTAGTGTTTTATAGCAAACGAATAAACCGTTACTTACTTTCATCCTGGCGCCGGGCTCCAGGTACTTCTCCTGGCTATCCTCCTTGAGTTCCTCTTCAAAAATAACGGCGTATCTCGCGTTTCTTTTTGCTGCTTGTACTAGATTGGGAATCTCTACCCTTGAGGTGCTGGTCATGTCTTTTACCTGCATCAATCAAAATGCACGGCATTGTTTGTTTATTGTGGTGGCAGGAATGTTTCTGTCAGGTGTTCAGGCCGCAGATGATGAGCGTTACCCGGTCAGACGTATGGTGGTGTTAGGGGACAGTATTTCTGACACCGGCAACCTCTATGCACTGCGCAATGAGATTGCCGGGAAGGTCGCCCCATTATGTGCTTAAGCCATGGAAGGCCTACTGTTCCGTGCAGCACAAATGCCCGGCTATAGCCAAGAGTTGTGTGGCTTTGTACGAAAACACTATACGTGCATCCATAAAAGCACTGGACACGGTGGACAAAAAATTACCGATTTTGCCTTCGTCCCCTTATTACAGCGGACGCTTTTCTAATGGGCCTGTATGGGCCGAATGGATGGGAGAGGTTTATCAACCAGCCCGGTAGTAAGGGCACAATTCATATCGCACTGGCCAATATGCCAGATATTGGAGCTACACCTGAATTTAACAGCGACATTAAGGCTTCAGGGGCTATGAGCCTTATTTCGAAAGATCACAACACCTATCTCAGAGCATGTCATCAGTCTTTGGAAAACGACACTCGTTATCAGACAGGAGATGCACGTGTCCATTTCCTTCTGGTTGATGTGGCAAGCTATATGGCCGATGTCATTGCAGAGGGAGCAGGCATGGGGATGGAAACCCTGTGCAGCTCCGGATAACCATATCTACTGGGATACAGGGCATCCCACCCGCTGGACACATGCCCGTATTGTGAAAAAACTGTGCGAGGATTTGAAGGGTCAGTACCAGTTGAACTGTGATGTCCTGCCGGATGATATTACCGATACAAGTCTCTGGCCCAAGACGGTTTTGAACCCCTGATCTCACTTATAGAATTTTTCTGTGGCAGTATTTTTTCGAGGAACCTGACGAGACTGTGATGCGTGTTCATGGGGCAAGGCGATGCAGTAAAATTTGCGGAAAACCAACTCACTTCACTCCATGGGCGCCTTTCTGCTGTAGAGCAAGTTTCGTGTGGTCGGGCACTTACTTTTTTACAGTGAACAGGGTAAACGAAGCGCTTCTTGTGTATTTTGGGACATGGCAGGTTCCGGTGAGCTTTGCTTGAAGCTTTCATTTTTATAGATCTGGCTCTAACAAGGTACTGGGCGGAACCTGCCTGTATTTATGAAATTTACGGGTTAGCGAGAGGACAGACGCTTGTTTTTCTCAAGCTTCTTGCGAATACGGTCACGCTTGAGCTTGGTAAAATTATCTACAAACAAGCGGCCATCAAGGTGGTCATACTCGTGCTGTACGCAGACGGCATGAATGCCTTCATATTCTTTTTCGAACACCTCGCCATCACGATTCAAGGCTTTCACCTTCACTTTGTTGGGGCGGTGCATGTTTTCAAAGAAGCCAGGTACAGACAGGCAACCTTCAGAAAACTCGGAAGGGTCTTCTGTAAGAGGAGTGATTACCGGATTAATGAAAACCTCGCCTTCACTTTTGTCGGAAGAGAAATCCATAACAAAAATGCGCAGTTGAACATCAACCTGTGTTGCTGCCAGACCACAACCGTCGGCGTCATACATGGTTTCAAACATATCATCGATGAGGGTTTTGATTGTCTCATCAACCTGCTCGACCGTCAGTCCCGGTAAATGCAGACGTGGGTTCGGAAACTCAAGGATGTCGAGTTTAGCCATAGAGTGTTTCAGCCCTGCTTCCTGTTACCAATAGTATTCAGTGTAACCAAATATAATAAAAAGCCAGGCATCGAGGCACCAGCTTTATAACTTTCTATAAAGCCCATTCTATAGAAAAGAGCCTCCGGCTTCTAATGTACGAAGCCCCGAAGTTTTTCGTAATGAGTAAAAAAACAAACACTCCTAACGGGGTGATTACGGCTCAAGTGACCTTTGTGTTAGTGATACCCGTGCAACTGATGCGTATTTTCGGGCGGATTAATTATCCAGAGCAGCTGCCAGGAGCCGCCACTATGAGCGCACCACTAGCACCACATACAGCCCCAGGGGCTAACACAGTGAACTCAGCGGAGCCGCGACGGAGGGGCATATTGCTGGGCAAGCGCCCTGTCAGTTCTGCTCCGACCAATGCATATGGTGGGAAAGATTACCCCGGCGGTATGTGGATTCACAGACGTGTATATCGCAGCGTTGTGGGCACACTTCTGAATTCGATTCCTTATGACACCAATCTTGCCAACCTCGCGGTCAGCCATACGAACAATATGGGTTTTGTGCCCCAGCGACTGGTGAAGTGGGTCAGCCCCGATGTGCTTAATGAGCAGACCAAAGCAGCCCTGCGCAGCTCATTTAATCAGGGTAAGCGGCTGAAAGCGCTGCTGAGCAGCGATGAACCACTCTCCCCCGGTATGTTGAGGGAAATCTACGGCATCGCCCGTGAAGGAGGTGCCAACAGGCTTAAAGCTTTCTGGGATGCCGTGCTGGAACATTGCCCACGGGAAGAGCGGCAGCGTACGCTTAATGATATACAGCACTTGATTGAGAGAGGCGACCTGACCCCTGGGCAGTTTGAGAGTCTTAATAGACTGGATGTAGCCAGAAAACTCGCCATGAAAGAGGGTAGGGAGTTTGATGCCAGTGCATTCCAGGACATCCTCTTCGGACGGGATCCGGAAAACGAGAACCAGAGTGTTATGCACTCGGTGGTTGAACGTGTTCGAGATCATGTATTGATTGATCTGCTGCTCGAACAGGGCACAGGGCTGGATGCCAAAGACGCACAAGGTAAAACGGCTGAAAATATTGCGGCTGAAAATGGCGAACATGCCCTGGCCGCCAAGTTGTTGCTGGCGCGTAATTACCAACAGGCGAGCCTGGAAGCGGGTGGTACAGGTGTTCCCCCTCGTTGTGCTGTGGCGGTATATCAATACGACGAAGCGGAAATGGCTCTGGCTGACGCTGAGAAAGCGTTTTATGAGCAGATAAACCGGTCAAGGAACATTTATACCCACGGATATATTGTGCAATGCCGTAATGGCGGCAGCCTTATGGACAAGCTGACCCTGCGCCGTGATGGCGGTGTCTGTGCAAAGTTGATTCACTCCCCCTGTGTGCTGAACAACCGTGCGGATGTGACTACCCTCAGCGGAAGTGGAGACTGTTTGATACCGGCGTCCAGAAAGCTGGTGTCCGATATGGGGGTGGAAGAAAGAAAGCAACGCCCTGCTGTGTTAACGCGTCGTCCTTTGCACCAGGGGGGGGCAGTATCAAAGTACGCAAAGGTGGAAGAAAAGTGTGATACCCGTGTAAATAAACTTCTCTGGGGAGCCATTAAAGGCAGTATGGCTGTAGCTTTTACCTGCGCAGAGGGTGCGCCCAGCATGGGCGCCGGTGCATTCACTGCTGCAATGATTGGCTTTATGCGCACACCGGATGAAAAAGCCAATACCGTTGAGATGATCAGTATGTGTGCCGGGGGCGTAGCAGGGTTGCTGGCATTTGGTTCCCCTGTTGCCGGTACTTATGTTGGTGGTGCTCTGGGCCGGGCTTTGCATATGTCTGGTTTTGCCGGTGCTGAGGCATTGGGAGAGGAGTTTGTGGACTGCAAAGGTGTTGTTAATGCCGCTTTGCTGTTGGGAACCACTCTGTGTGTATTTCCTGTCTCGCAGTTTTATCGCTGGTATGTTGCTTCAGGTGCGGTCATAAGTATGGCTGCCTTCTGCAGGGTATGGGCCAGCAGTAAGGCATTTCGGGTCGCAACTATGTGCATGGCGGTCTCAGCTACTGGTGGAACGATTGCAGTGGGAATTCTTGGTGTACCCACCTGGCTGGCAACTATCGGAGGTTATGCCGTATCCGTAAACAGTCTTATGGCTATAAATGTTGCGGGTGGTCTGATGATAGGGTGTGACTGGGATCTTTCCAAACTGGCATCCGTTGTACCTGCAAGCTGGCACTGCGTGAGACGATTCTTTGGAGGCATGAATACAACCCTGAGTAAAATTGATAACAGGTTGCAGTCCAGAGGCTCTGAAATTAACAGCTATGCATCGCTAAGCTCAGAGGAGCAGGAAGAACAGTCCACACGTCTTGATTTGATGTTTCGCAACAGGTCATCAGCAAAAGCAAGTTCTGTAATGAGTAATGCTGAAACTCTTTCATTGGATAGTGACGATGATGAGTCAGATGTTGATCCAGTTGAACAAAGCGTCTCTGGTGATGAAAGTCTTTTTCATAGCGGTCTTTTTGATGAAAGCATTTGCGAAGAAGACTCTGATGATGAAGAGCCTGATGATGAAGAGCCTGATGATGAAGAGCCTGTAGAAGAGCTGTCGGATGAGGAGCGGTTACGGCGTGAGTTCGAGTCTGAGATTCCTGTGATGGAAAGTACGCCAACCACACAGTTACGTCTTTTCAAAGATTCCCAGCCTTCATTTATAAGGGATACAAGAGGGAATGAAGAAGATGACCTTCTGTTGCGAAGGAAAAAAAGGAAAACGGCACAAACGTCGCAAAAAACAAAAAGATAAGCGCATGATGCCTTGTTTGGTGGTGTTCCCATAAAAGCTGCTGTTAATATGGGTTACGCGAAGAAGAATAACAAGCAAGGATAACAAATGAAGAAAGCACTGCTGGGGGCTTTCCTGTGGTGCCTCGTCACACAGGTTGGGGCAGCTGAGCCATTTCGTGATAACCGTCCTGATTCCTATGCCGTTGTAAAGGGCGACACCCTTTGGGATATATCTGGCCGCTTTTTACAAAACCCGTGGGACTGGCCCGATGTGTGGGAACTCAATCCACAAATCAATAATCCCCATCTTATCTACCCAGGTGATACGGTGCACCTTGTGTACATTGACGGCAAACCGCGTCTGACGGTTACCCGAGGTACAACTGGTCGTACACTCAAACTTGGCCCCAAGGTGAAGTCCACTCCTTTTGCAGATGCCATTCCTGCCATTCCTCTGGAAGCAATTAACAGCTTCCTGAATATGAGCCGCATTATCAGTGGCCCTGAGGAAATTGCAGCGGCTCCTTACATTCTGGCTAATGGTCAGGAGCGGGTAATCAGTGGTTCTGGGGATACTATTTATGCTCGTGGCGACTTCAGCGACGAAGGTCGTGTGTATGGCGTATATCGTGGTGAGAAACAGTATACCAACCCCAAGACCAAAGAATATCTGGGTAGCATGGTACAGAGTGTTGGTACCCTGAACCGTGAAGATGTTACCAATGATGTTGCCACTATGTATGTGACACGTGCTACAGAAGAGCTGCGTGTTGGTGACAAGCTGCTGGTGTCTGAAGAGCGCCGGCTGGCGAATTCTTTCTTCCCATCCTCTCCTGAGAATAAAAGTGTCGCGGGTTACATTCTTGATGTAATCGGTGGTGTCAGCCAGATTGGCCTCTACAACAGTGTGGTGGTGAACCTGGGTGAAAAGGACGGCATGAAAGAAGGTAATGTTCTGGCTATTTATCGCAGTAACACTGTGAAGGATAAGCAAACGGATGAGTTTGTTGATCTGCCGGAGAAGCGGGTTGGCCATATTATGGTGTACAAGACTTACGATCGTCTGAGCTTTGCGATTGTAATGCAGGCCAGCCAGCCTCTGCATACGATGGATGTCCTGCGGGCACCCTGATCGAGCAGTATGGTCTAAAGCTTGATTTGGTCTAAAGTGTATCGCCATGGGCGAGATACCGAAGAGCAACCAAACCAAAGCGACATCCGCACAATGGCAGCAGCTGGAACCCTGGCTGCTGCTTTTTCATATTCCGGGTCTTGGCTCTGTACGCCTGCAAAAGCTGCTTGAGGCGTTTGGCTCCCCTACTGAAGTATTTTCCGCCCAAACCTCCCATCTGAAAGAGCTGCTACCGGCACGACTGGTTCGTGCAATCCAGACGGCTTCCCATGACCCTTTTATTCGGGCTGCTCTTAACAAAGATCACCAATGGCTCACCGCCAGTGATCAGCACCATATTCTGACTGTTCAGGGGGAGCTGTACCCTACCCTGCTGAAAGCCATTTCTGACCCTCCCATACTGCTGTTTGTGAATGGTGATGTCGGTGTGCTTCAGACTCCACAGGTGGCCATGGTCGGTAGTCGTAAACCTTCACTGCTGGCTCTGAATATGGCGGAAACCATAGCAGCTGAAGTAGCGAAATCAGGGTTTACTATCACCAGTGGTCTTGCGATAGGAATAGACGGTGCCGTGCATCGAGGCGCTCTTGCCGCAGGTCAGAACACAGTGGCCGTGCTGGCCTGCGGTGTGGATGTGATTTATCCACAGCGTCATGAAACACTGGCGGGTGATATTACTCAGCAAGGCGCTGTTGTGACGGAATTTCCTCTGGGGACCCAGCCACGCCCCGGGCACTTCCCCCGCCGTAACCGTATTATCAGTGGTCTGAGTCTTGGAGTGCTGGTGGTGGAAGCCACCGTCGCCAGTGGTTCACTGGTCACTTCCCGCTGCGCCCTGGAACAGGGGCGGGATGTTTATGCCATGCCTGGTTCAGTGAGTAACCCCGGTTGCCGGGGGTGTCATGCCCTGATTCGTGATGGCGCCTGCCTGATAGAGAATGCCGAACAGCTGTTACAGGAGCTGAGAGGGCTACGTAATGCGGCGGCTCTTGAGCACCTGCCCGGGTTAGAATCACCAATGCCTGAATGCCCTGACCAGAAAACAGTACTGACCCTAATGGGCTACGACACCTGCCATTATGATGAACTCTTGATGATGACGGGCTATGAAGGTCAACAGTTGTCTGAGTTGCTTCTTAATCTGGAGCTGGGAGGTTTTGTAAAAACCGTTCCCGGTGGGGTGACTCGACAGTTCTGACAATGGTTCGAAGGAGACCTATAGACATCCTCTGTACCATCGTTTACTTTTCTCGCAAATCAAGGGATGCAGAGGAGCTTCGTGTGTCGGCTTTGCCAGTACCGATATTCATAACCAATCATGACTGAAACTCCTGCCAAACATTCAAATATTCACACGGCTGCTGAGGTTGTTCGCAGTGGTGGTGTGATTGCTTATCCGACAGAAGCCGTATGGGGGCTGGGGTGTGACCCCTGGAACCAGAGTGCGGTAAAAAAAATATTAACCATCAAGCGTCGGCCTGTAGAAAAAGGTCTGATACTGGTGGCCTCTGACCAAAAACAGCTTGAACCCCTGCTTTCATCCTTAACCGACGAGCAGCGTGAACGCCTGAACCAAAGCTGGCCCGGTCCTGTAACCTGGTTAATTCCTGACAGTGAAAAGTGGGTACCGGAATGGGTGCGGGGTGAACACTCCTCTGTTGCCGTTCGCGTAAGCAGCCATCCTGTTGTGCGTGAGTTGTGCGAGAAGTGGGGCAAACCATTGGTTTCCACTTCGGCCAATAGAGCGGGTGAGGAAGCTCTGCGAGAACAGCAAGCTGTGACAAGCCTTCTGGGTGATGAGGTTGATATTGTTGTGACTGGCAAGACCGGTGAATCTTCATCGCCTTCCCGTATTTGTGATCTTGTGACCGGACAGGTACTCAGGCAGTAATCCTGTAAACCTTAGCCCGTTCCTGTTTCCTAATAACTATAAAGAGAGCCGCCTATGACTGTTCTTAAAGAAAGCATCGATATTTCAGTGGTAGAAGAGTACCTGCGAAGCCTGCAAAAACGCATCTGTCAGGCCCTGGAGGAAGTTGATGGCGGCGCTGAGTTTCGAATAGATATCACAGAGCACCCGGGTGGTGGCGGAGGCGGTCGTGCCGCTGTACTGGAAGGCGGAAAGGTCTTCGAAAAAGCCGGTGTAAACTTCTCATCCGTAACCGGTGATGCACTTCCTGCGATGGCTTCAGCCCGCCGGCCAGAGCTGGCCGGACGCAGCTTTAAGGCTATGGGTGTCTCGTTGGTGATTCACCCGGAAAATCCTTACATCCCGACTTCCCACGCCAATGTTCGTCTGTTTATTGCAGAGAAAGAAGGCGAAGCGCCAGTGTGGTGGTTTGGTGGTGGTTATGACCTGACACCTTATTACCCTTTTGAAGAAGATTGCCTGCATTGGCACAGTGTCGCTCGTGATGCTTCAGCGCCTTTTGGTGAAGATGTATACCCACGCTTTAAAAAATGGTGTGACGAATACTTTTATTTAAAACACCGTGACGAAACCCGTGGTGTTGGCGGTCTGTTCTTTGATGATTTGAATGAATGGTCTTTCGAAGAAACCTTCGCTTATATCCGCAGCGTCGGTGACAGCTTTGTAGACGCCTATATTCCTATCGTGCAGAAGCGGCTATCGACGCCTTGGGGCGATCGGGAGAAAAAGTTCCAAAAGTACCGTCGTGGGCGCTATGTTGAGTTTAATCTTGTATACGATCGTGGAACAATATTCGGCCTGCAGTCCGGCGGTCGAACCGAGTCTATCCTTATGTCCATGCCGCCAGAGGTGGAGTTCCATTACGACTGGCATCCTGAGTCAGGTTCGCCGGAAGCCGATCTCTACGACAACTACCTCAAACCACGGGAATGGTTTACACCATGAATGTATCCGCCGACCTGTATGCTGTGATGGGCAACCCGATAGGCCACAGCAAATCGCCAATCATTCACGCCATGTTTGCAGCCCAGACCGGTGAAAAGCTTCGCTATGACGCGACACTGGTAGACGTGGATGGTTTCACTGGTGCGGTAGAGCATTTCTACAGCGACAAGGGTAAAGGTCTTAACATCACTGTGCCCTTTAAGCAGGAAGCCTGGGAACTGGCTGATGAGCTAACGGTGCGAGCCCAAAAGGCTGGAGCGGTGAACACCCTGTGGAAAGACGACTCTGGAAAGGTTTGGGGCGACACAACAGACGGTTTAGGTCTGGTTCGGGATATTGTCAGCAATCATAAGGTGTTGATTACCGGCAAGCGTGTTCTTGTTCTGGGTGCTGGTGGTGCTGTGCGTGGAGTACTGGAGCCATTGCTGTCTGAACAACCATCGGCACTGGTTATTGCCAACCGCACGGTAAGCAAGGCTGAAGACCTGGTGGAAATCTTTAAAGAGAATGGTTCGGTGAGTGCCTGTGGTTTCACTGAAGCCGAAGGCCCGTTTGATCTGGTGATTAACGGCACCTCTGCCAGCCTTCAGGGTGAGTGCCCTCCTCTGCCGGCTAGTGCTATCACCGCTCAGACAGTTGTCTACGACATGATGTACGGTGCTGATGAAACGGTCTTCAACCAGTGGGCTAAAGATCAGGGCGCTGCTCAGGTTTTTGATGGCCTTGGTATGCTGGTGGAGCAGGCTGCTGAGTCTTTCAAAATATGGCGAGGAGTTCGCCCGGACACTTCGGCCGTTATTGCTGCTGTGCGTGCCGAGCTTAGACCTTAAAATCATGCCCTTAAAATCAGCTCCTGAGTTGTTAAAACACCGAAAGCTTTTCAAACGTCACAGGTGCGACTGTGACGTTTAATGATAAGATGAAAAAGCTTGAATTCTACTAAAAGTAAAACAGGTGTATGGATATGACTGCAGGCGGATCCCTTCGATTTATTCTCCTGGTGGATGCCGGGGATAATGACGTCCATAAAATTCGTAATGCCCTGCTGCAGCTGGATGCTATTGAAATCGCCCACTGCCCACTCGGCCCCACTGACTTGATCTGCTATGGCTCAGCGGCTGATATGAGCACGCTTAAAGCGCTTATGGGTGAGGAAGTACCAGCACTGCTGGAAGACAAGTTCAACCCTATCGAGAAAACCGAAACCCTGCTGGTCATGGATCAGTATGGCGAAGACCTGACCGCAGATAAGTTCTCACGTCCTAACGGCAAGGGTGCCTGGATCTTTACCGACCAGAAAGTCAGCAGTCGTCGTCTGACCCAGAAGCTGATAGATCATCACTCTGAAATCATTACCGCATTTAATGTTCTGGGTTCCCACGACGGTGTGTTTTACGCCGAAGCGGAAACATTAGATAAACTGATGGAGGTGATTGATGAAGGTTTCCGGACACTGCGAGGCATTGGTTCAACCGGCAAGACTATGAAAGTACTGTCCAAGACCGACACCCGCCTCGTATTAATGTAATCAAATAGTGCATTGAAAATGAACAGAGCCAGAAGTGTTATCTTAGCCTTCTGGCTTTTTTGGGTCGGGAGCGCCCTGCTATGGAAATGAGTACGGTTATCGGTCATCGGGGAGCATCAAAGATTGCTCCTGAAAATACTCTGGAAGGTATCCAGGCCGCCTATGATGCAGGGCTAACCTGGGTCGAAGTGGATGTTATGCTTCTGGGTGATGGTAATTTGGTGATTCACCATGACCGTACGCTTGATCGTACAACCGACCGTACCGGTGAACTTTTCTCCCTGACTCTGGAAGAGATCAAAAAAGCCGATGCTGGCGTGGTGCTGATTCCTTCCCACGGTGATCAGTTTAAAGGCGCACAGATTCCTACCCTGAAAGAGATGCTGGATAAGGTGTATCAGCTGGGCATGGGAGTGAACCTTGAAATTAAAATGCACAAGCACCCGCCTGCCAAACTGGTTCTGCCGCTACTGGAAACTCTCAAAGAACACCCACTCGTCACTGACAAACACGAAAAACGACGCCTGCTTCTCTCAAGCTTTGATCACGACGTATTGGTGCTTTGTCATCATCATCTCCCCGAGATTGCCCTCGGGCACTTGTTAAGAAGTCTGCCAGATGACTGGTTGGCTCAGGCACGTGAGGTGAATGCGGTTACTATCCATGTAAGCCAGCGAGTGTTAACCAAAGCTATGGTTGTTGAGGTGACTGAACGGGGTTATGAACTCTACAGCTACACGGTGAATTCCGGGAAACGAGCCGTAGAGCTCTTAAGCTGGGGCGTGAGCGGAGTATTCACTGACGACCCTGCTAAAATTAATAAAGCGCTATTTTATTAAAAGCTGGTTAAATAACCGCTTAAGAGCGATCAATAAACGGCTTAGGTTCTTTATCCTTTCCTGCCAGACCATTAGCCATGGCAATCTTCTGATTCTTTCTTCCCAGCAGAGTGAGTTGCAGCAGCCGTTCCCAAAGCATTGAACAGCGTGGTCCTGCATTCCATGTCTTGCGGTACAGGGCTTTGGTTTTCGACATGGCATCAGGAGACTTCTGAGCAATCACCTGCATCAGGGCTGTAGCTTCTGCCATTGGGTCTTCTGACACTCTTGTAACCAGCCCAAATTCCTTCCCTTCTTCTCCGCTGAAAATACGCCCGGTCATGGTGAGTTCCTGGGCAATATCAAAGCGTGTCAGAGTCGTTAGTGTTGTGGTCAGGCTCATATCAGGAATCAGCCCCCACTTGCTCTCCATGACCGCCCATTTGGAGTCGGGCGTGGCAAAGCGGAAGTCACACCCTAAAGCGATCTGCAAACCACCACCAAAACAATTGCCATGCACAGCCACAGCGACGGGTACTGGCAGGGTACGCCAGCAGTAAGCGGCCTTCTGGAAACCATTGGCTGATGACCAGGGCCACTTTATAAACAGGCGGGGAATCATTCCCGGGTTCTTTCCGAGGGCTTTGAAGTCCAGCCCAGCACAGAAAGAAGCCCCTTCCCCTGAGAGAATCACGCCGCGCAGTGAGTGATCTTTTCTGATGCGCTTGGCTGTGTTGATCAGGTCAATAAATAATTGTTCATCAAGACCATTGTGCTTATCCGGACGATTGAGTGAGACATAGGCAATACGCTCCCGTACTTCAAAAAGTACCCGGAGTTGTGAAGGTGCGGTATCTGTCATGGGCCTGTCTGCCATGGAAGCCGTGCCTCATTCATTATTATTGGTGGGGGTATTCTATAACCGTTTGCTCTTTATGAATGAAAGATTTCGTCCTGTGGATGAAAAGTTTCAGACATAAATCGCGGGCATAAAAAAAGAGCTGACGAATCAGCTCCTTTTGTATCACGAACCCGATGTGGGTATTACATAGCCAGGAACATACCTGCCAGTGCAGCACTCATCATGTTGGACAGGGAACCTGCAGCAACAGCGCGCAGACCCATACGGGCGATTTCGCAGCGACGGCTAGGTGCCATGCCACCCAGGCCACCCAGCAGGATAGCGATGGAAGACAGGTTCGCGAAACCACACAGGGCAAAGGTGATAACCGCCTGGCTGTGAGCAGACAGAGTCTCTTTGATGGTTACGAAGTCGATATAAGCGACGAATTCGTTCAGAACGATCTTCTGGCCGATCAGGCTACCTACCTGCAGAACTTCGCTGGAAGGAATGCCCAGAACGTAAGCCAGAGGTGCAAACACATAACCCAGAATCTGCTGGATGGAGAGGCTTTCCATTCCGAACATACCGCCGATACCTCCGATCATGCCGTTCAGCATTGCGATCAGGGCGATGAAGGCCAGCAGCATGGCACCAACGTTGGCAGCCAGTTTCATACCGTTACCGGCACCCTGTGCAGCAGCGTCGATGACGTTGGCAGGCTTTTCACTCTCAGACTGGCTCTCCAGCTCTTCGAGATCGTCACGGATCTTGTCGTGCTCGGTTTCAGGAACCATGATCTTAGCCATCAGCAGGCCACCAGGGGCCGCCATAAAGCTGGCAGCGATCAGGTATTTCAGTTCAACACCCATGCTTGCGTAACCGGCCATAACGGAACCGGCAACAGAAGCCAGACCACCCACCATAATGGCGAATAGCTGAGAGCGGGTCATGGTGCTGATGTAAGGCTTAACAATCAGGGGAGCTTCAGTCTGACCAACAAAAATGTTGGCAGTTGCAGACATAGCTTCTGTACGGCTGGTGCCCAGTACTTTTTGCATCGCTCCGCCCAGAAGACGGATAACAACCTGCATAATGCCAAGGTAATAAAGAACGGCAATCAGTGCAGAAAAGAAGATGATGATAGGCAGAACGTTGATGGCGAATATGAAGCCCAGTTTGAAATTAGCCAGATCACCAAACAGGAAAGCAGTACCATCGTTGGCGTAGTTAATAACATTTTGAACGCCGCTGGTAATAGCGGACAGAATGTCTTGACCAAAAGGAACATACAGAACGAAGGCACCCAGTGCCGCCTGAATACCAAACGCGGCACCAACGGTACGCCAGTTAATAGCTTTTCTGTTTTCTGAGAGAGCAAAAGCCAGCGCTAACAGCGCAGCTATACCGAGAAGGCCAAAGACAAACTGCATAAGAGAATTCCACCTGAAAATTTTTGTGTTCGTAATATGTACAGATGGGGCATTCAATCAAACCAGCTATATCTAAACCTTGTCTTAGATCAAAAAATGATAGGCAATGTGTAAATCATGTTGTTGTTTTGTACGTAGATGTTCAATTTCGTTTGAAAAACATCAACAGCTTTTGTGGTTTTTAAGTAAGCGCCTTCTAATCCAGTGTACATTTTAAGCACTGGCGCATGGCTGTGTTTTAGCCGGTGGGAGAACTTTTCACTGACCCTGATGAACAGGGCCGTGAGAGGGCGATGGTCAGGGTTTATGCCGATTAGCGGGAGGACGTAACAATGTTCTTTAAGTAGTTGAACTTTGAAGACAGAAAGTCCGCTTCAGAAGTAAAGCAGCATCCTATGACAACTCTTGATAGACAGCTTAAACCCCTCAGCTGGAGAAACATGGTTGATGTGGCAGCGATAAGCGGGGCTCCGGAAAGTGACAATGCAAGCAGACCCGCAATCAGAACCTGATCTTTCGTGTTTGGCAAAGCGCTATAGGCAGATTTAAGTGATTGAGATAATGCTGACGCTTCCTTACTTTTCCGACCTGCCAGCTCATAAGAGTGTTGTGGTTCACTGATACTTTTCTTTTGAATACCCTTCCTTCTGGCGGGAGGTTTGTTTGTACTTTCTTCCAACTTGTTGTATTCGGATGATATGGATCTGAACTTTCTAAGCTCATATACCGCACGAACGAAGGGACTTAAGGCCCAATAACAGAGATATAAGCTTCCTGCACCACGCAACACACTTACAACGCGAGCAGGTGTAACAGCCGCCACTCCTGCCTCTGTCATATAGTCTGAAACTACATTAGCAAAAATATATTCCGTGGGATTATAGGCCTTGACCATCAAGTTACCGAAGTATCCAATATTGGACACCAGGGGTTCTAAAGCACGCTTTAATGGTAAAAGCGAATTGGACACATGAGCAAACATACCGTACCTCTATTGTCTATTGAATGTGATGATCCAAAATCAATTTGTTTGTGGACGGTAAGATGCAGTACAGGAGAAGAAGTTTATTTTTTGGTCAATATGGCTTTCCTGTTTGTTAATACCTTTGTTGTTTTCCATTGCTGTAGATCTATGTATTTGTGGTTGCATATATACGTGCAAAATTAAAACAGAGTGAGTGACCTTTTGAACTGGCAGTCTTTTAAGCAACTTGAACAGACCCGGGTACCCGTACAAACAGTGGAAGCCAGCTGGTTGAGTTGCGCTGGTGTTCAGCTGGATATGTTACGGCTGGATCATTTGCACCCGGTTATCAGCGGCAATAAATGGTTCAAGCTCAAAAACCATTTGCGCAGTGCTTTTGATAGAGACATTTCTCATATAGTGAGTTTTGGAGGAGCCTGGTCCAACCATATCCACGCCCTGGCTGCTGCGGGACATACACTGGGTTTTCAAACCACTGGCGTAATTCGGGGAGAGAGGGCTGAGAATGTGTCTGACACCCTGAAAGACGCCGAGCGCTATGGCATGAACCTTCACTTTATTACCCGCAAGGCTTACCGGGAGAAGCACACGCCCGAGTTTCAGGCTTCTTTATATAAAGAGCTGGGGTTAAACCCCGAGAATGTAGTGATTGTGCCGGAAGGTGGCTCCGGGCCTGAGGGCGTTCAGGGTTGTGAGGATATCCTCCGTTCAGGAAATGTGAACCCTGCAGACTATAGCCAGATCTGGCTGGCCTCCGGCACAGGGGCAACAGCAGCAGGTGTGATTCGCTCAGCTCCCGATACCTTTATACAGAGTGTGGCTGTGCTGAAAGGGGCTGACTGGATGCAGCAGGAGATAGGTCATTACCTGAAAGGCGCTGCTATGGAAGGAGCAGGTATGGAAGGAGCAGGTATGGAAGGTAGGCCTGACAACTGGCAGGTAGAGACGCAGGCCCATTGCGGTGGTTATGGGCGAACAACGCCTGAGTTGCTGGAGTTTATAACCCGCTTTGAGCAGGACACGGGTATACCTCTGGATCCGGTGTATACCGGTAAGGTCATAATGGCGTTTTACAACAGAGTCATAGCAGGAAGCGTGCTTAAAGGCCGCCGTGTACTGGCCATTCACACCGGAGGTTTACAAGGACGTAGAGGATTCAAGCTGGGCTGCTAGATTAAATATATCAGCAATAGTGAGAACACAGACATGGACAGCCCTCTGATCAATCGACCAGCTTCCCCGCAAGTAGCCATATCCACAGAAACCAGAGAGAAAGCAAACAAGCTGACCGCAGCGGCTGTTCGTTATATCCCGGAAAAAGACACTTCCACCTCTCCGGACTTTACAGATCTGGGTGATATGGATATCACCCAGACGGATGGCGAACCAGGAATCGATCTGAGTCAGGCCTTGATGTATAAAACGGCCAAAATGGCTAGTGAAGATCTTTGCCCCATTCTGGAAGAGATTGAGAAACTGGACCAGCTTCTGGCTAAGCTGGGACTGGATTGGGCCTACAGCCATGATGAAGATGTCCAGGCTGGCCGCAAAGTCGTTGCCAATAAGTTACAGCTGCCTCTGGACGCTGAGCAGACAGGAGTGCTTGTGCTGGAGTCATCAGGTGGTGGTGGTCATATTGCCGTCGCCAGTAAGGTTATCGGTGACCTTGAGGCAGAAGGGGGAAAGACTTCAGGCGAACATCAGTCAATTTATCGCAAAAATGTGATGGAAGACTTTCTCGGCAAGCGAATGACAGATGCCACGGTCGGCCCCTGGAATAAAGCCGTTAGAGAGGGGGATACCGCAAAGCAGCGTACCATACTGAAGATTCGCCGCGTAGGTGAAATGATTGGCTACTTACCCTTCTTTCTTGGGACCTTTTTTACTCTGATGGGCATGAAGACCCCTCCCAAAAAGGTTATCAGTACTCAGCCTCTGGGTCTGGGAGCCATTCTCAAGGCAGTGGCGAGCTATAACAAAATAATGGCCGTGCGCCATACAAACTGGACGCCGGTTGTCGTTGAGCAGAAGCTGACAGACCTTCTTACCCCCAAGGCTATCCATTTTGTTGACCCCATCAAGTCTCTCTCCAAAGGGCAGAGAAAAAATTTAAAACTGATGATTCCTGGCAGTGAGCGAGATTTTGCACAGCCCGTCAAAGATTTGTTGGGAACAGGCTTTAAAGAAGTGGACTACACCGGGGATGCAGGTTTACCTGTTAACAAGTTGTTCTTGAGTGATGAGTTGGAAGCCTTCAAACCGGGCACCAGTGTAAATATTCCTTTGAACTCCCTGTCTAAATCTCAGGTGAGTATCTTGAAAGGTGTACCGCACCTTGAAGAGACATTGGAAACACCTGAAATGGAAAACAAAGAAAAGGAGTTGGTCAGCATTCCAATCTCTATAGGTGAGAAGGACACCCTGCATCAGTTGATGATGGGCAGCATGCCGCCGGAACCTAACGTCATGCACTTTGTTGCGGCCAGTGTGTTCCTGGCATCCTGTGCAGAAGCACGAGGCAATCAGCATCCGGAAAATCATCATTTAAGAGTACTGTGTGGTCGGGATAGAGATGGAGAACCCTCTCTCTTTAAAACAACCTGCGCAGCACTTAAGGAGTGGGGAGCGGTCGGCAATGATGGCGGTGCCAGTATTCCTCAGTGGTTGAAGATATGTCCCCTTCCCTTTCAGCACCCCACTAATATTGCCAAAGGCGGTATGCGGGCTGATAAATACTTCACACGAGGTGGTGGAGCAACCGCCATGGAGCATATGGCCATGGCTCGCCTGAAACCGAAGAATGCCGATGGCACCAGCCCCATCAGTATTGTCAGTGACGGCACCATGGGAGATGAACAGGATGTGGATAAGTTGATTGATGACGACTTCCCTCTGGTTTGGGAAGGGGGCAACGCCCGTTTCCTGCAGAACACTTTGGGCGCCAACATCACTAACCGGCATAAATTCCTGGCTGATTTGTCGGAAAGCTATCTGGGTCAAGGGGAGTCACTGACACAAAAAGAGATGGAAGGTTATAACGCCTTTTTAGAGAATTTTACCAATGTTTGGAAGAGTCACTCTGCAAAGGCCTGAGGGCCTTTGCCTTTCAGGCAGGTGTTGATGCAGAGGGTATTTTGCACGATTTGCATGTAAGCCTTTGTCTCATATAATTATCAGCCCCATCCGATTTAGCCCAGCCTCTAATGCCTGCAGTTCAGTACACAATTCATCATGAGCCGGAAATTACCTTCACACCGGATAAAAGCCTGATCGTTTATGGTGGTGAAGAGGTTCATCTTGAGCCGCTGCAGTCGAAGTTGCTTCACTATTTTATTGAGAATCAGGGAGAGGTGCTCACCACCCAGGCTATTGCGGAGAACGTCTGGGAGCGGGCACAGGTTTCAGATAACCTGGTTCGACAGGTCATCAGCCAGTTGCGGGGGCAGCTGAAAGATAAGGTTCGACCCTACCAGATAATTTCCACCATACCCAAGAAAGGGTATGTGTTGAGCCCTGAAGTGGTTAAATTTGTTAGAACGCCAGATACGCAATCTATAAGTCCTGAACCGGAAGGCGCACAACCAGCAAACTCTCAATCCGTTCCTCCCCCGATAGTTAATCAGCCCTTGTCGCCTGCGTCAGAGACTGTTGCCAGTGCACTGCGACCTGCGCAGCCAAAAACATTCTTTAGCCTAAAAGTTATAGCGCTGGTTGTGATCATCATCCTCTTGGTTGTGGGTGGCGTTTCCATTGGTTTATATCACTCAGAGCAAAATCATAATCCATCTTCCAGGTATATTTCCCACTCGGAAATGGCGACAGTCTTTTTACATCAGATAACTCTACATAAAAGTGCCGATTACGATATTGCCGAGAGTGTGAACAATTATCTTTTTTACGGGCTGAATGCTTCACGTTCCATTACGGCGTATAAGTTCTCCCACCTTGAACCTGGCACCGAAGAGAAGGGGCAAACAGCGGGTTACGAGATAAAAAGCCTGATTCGGGATTTTGGTGACCAGTATGAGCTAACAGTTTATCTTCAGGGGATTCACTCAACTGATGTGAATGAGAAAATCGAAAAGACTTTCACCAAGAAAAACTTTATTAGTGCTATTGGTGAGGTGGTGCTTGAACTTAAGACGATTATTTCCCCGACTGGCCCGGATGATTCTGTTGTTGATCACAACGTCACCTCAGTCACCAACTATGAAGACTGGTCGGTTATATCCAGTGGTATTTCACTGTTAATGCATGGTGAAGGCGGCACATCACTTCAGACCATGGTGAACAAGCTGAATGTTATTAAGCAGGAAGGACGAAATAGTTATCTGGTTGATGGTCTGCTCTCTTATGCGGCTTCGATGAACTATTTGCAGACAGGCAGTGAGCAAGAGAAATCCAGCGCGCTCACCCTGGCACAAAGTGCATTTAACAAAGAGCCGCGCTGCGATATTGCCAATGTCACCCTTGGTCTGGCTTTGCTGTTGAACAACCACAGTGACCGCGCCTACCCCTACCTGTTCTATGCAGGCAAAAGTGCCCCCAGTGCGATCAGTTTTTACCTGCTCAGCGTGGCTGATGAGCTTTCGCACAACCCTCGCGGTTCCGCACAGTATTACCGTCGTTATACCGAAATAAAGAAGGAAAATGCCGGTGAGTTCTTTGAGTTAATGAAACCTTCACAAAAAACAAACCTTCTTCAGAAGCCCAAAATCTAGCAAGGTTGTCCTTGATGGAAGCTGCCGTCTAACCCTTGGTATATAAGGTTTTACGTACTCTCTTTGTGAGTGAACAACCTTCCGGGTTCTTTGGGTTTTGTAGTCTTGTCAGCCTCTGTGCCTTGCATCAAAAGCTGGTGTCAGTGTCGTCAGCATAATGCGGTCCATTCCTCTCTCTGGATCAACAGGTTACCCCATGCTGAAAAAGATTCACTTCCCTATTATCCCTCTGCAAATCTTCTTGTTCATCTTCTGGTTCAAGAATGGTTTTATCGACAAGGTAATGGGTATTCTGATGGGTGTAGTCACACCTGATACTGCTTACCAGGGGGATACCTGGCAGGGATGGTCCGGTTATATTGTTGGTACCTGGGACAAGTCACAGGTTGCACATACTGTATTAAGCCCAATGTTCCCTGCTGCATTCCCTGTACTGGTTCTGCTGCAGTGCCTGCCATTCGTATTAGCGGGCATGTCTGTTATCAGTGGTGAATCCCTGCAAGGCAAAGACCGTGTATGGCTGATGCGTGCAGCAGTCGCTTCCCTGTTTGTTAACGGCGCGATGCTGTTTAGCCAGACTCTGGCGGGTGCATCCGACGGTCAATACCTGTGGCAACTGCTTGGTCTGGGTATGATTGCGGTAATGTACATCGATCACCAGAACAAGAAGTAACTCTGTTAAGAAACGCTGTTCGAAGCACCTCTTTATAATGAAAATGCCCACACCAATTATTCTTTGGGATGGGCATTTTATAGATTCAAACAGGTGCTTCCACCTTTAAGGAGTACTTAGTTAGTCTCTACACGCACAACCTCAACAAACGTCTCGTTGTAGCAGGCACCCTCTTCAATATCCGCTCGCACATCCACAGGAATCAAAGCATTCGTTGTCATTCCGGTATTGCTTGATTGCCGCCAGGCACCTTTCGGGCTGTAAACGACACCCGGCAGGGTTTTGTCAGTGACCTTTACCTTTAAGGTGACACGACCGCTCTGGTTGTGAACCGTGACGGTTTCCCCATCGTTTAATCCCCTCTTATCTGCATCTTCCGGATTCATCTCCAGTATTTCTAACCCTTGTGACTCCTTGCAGCTGCCAAAGGTTGAATTGGTTCGCTTGGAGGAAGACGGAGTAATCAGTGTTAGTGGGAAGCTCTTTTTGTCGACGGTTCTAAATACAGGCAGGCCACAACCAAAACGTTGCTCAAGGTCTTCAGAATAAAGCTCGATTTTGCCAGTCGGTGTGGTCGGGAAAACATTTTTGAATAGAATCGCTTCATTGCCGTTAAAGCTGTCCATATTGATGGCTTTATCGAGTGGGATTTCGCCAGGGAGAACACCCTTAAGGCGAGCATCATCGTTCGCCATGGCTTCATTGATCAGATCTTTGTCACTGGTCTTAAAGGCAGGCTCATCATAACCAAACCGTGCAGCCAAACGACGGAATATCTCTGTGTTCGGCAGTGACTCACCCACTGGCGGAATCAAAGGCTCTGCACGTTGCACAAAGTTCTGGCCGTAAGCGCCAAAAATATCTTCATGTTCAAAGTGACTGGCAGCGGGAAGGATAATGTCGGCAAACATCATGGAATCTGTCATCACCAGATCAGAACCCACAATAAACAGGTTTTCACGCATCAGCGCTTTCACCATAGAGCTCTGGTCCGGGTGTGTGGCTACCGGGTTATGGTTATAAATCATGGTGGCCATAACTGGTATGTCGAGGCTGTCGTCCAATAGTTTTTTTGCAACATCCACAATATTAAAGGTACGGGTACCTTCTGGAATAAACTCTTCTTTATGAAGTCTGTCGGAAGTAAAGGTTCCACGTGGAGCAGAGATAACCCCGGCACCCAAACGACCATGGTTACCTGTTAGCGAATGGAGGGCCATAGCTGCCCGGTACCCGGAACCCCCGCTGCAACCACGTTCCATACCATTCCCCAGAGAGGCTGATGCGTTCTTAGCTTTGCAGTAAAGGTCAGCCAAAGCGTGAAACTGTTCAGCAGTGAGCCCGCAATGTTGTTGCACGTCATCAATAGAGTACTTACGGGCTTCCTGCATATAAGCCTCAAAGCCATGTACCCACTGCTCAATAAACGTCATGTTCAGCACATTACGAAGTTCGAACTCGGCTGCCAGTGCCATAGCCAGCACAACATCAGTACCGGGTCTGATTTGCAGATGCATATCAGCCTGGTCGGCGATTTTCGTGCGCTTGGGGTCGATCACAACAACTGTCGCACCATTAGCCCGGGCCTTCTTCAAAATACGAATAAAATGAAGGTTAGATACGGTGACATTATTGCCCCACACCACAATCAGGTCGGAATGAACGGCCTGAGCGGGAGACATAGCACGGGTTGCACCAAACAGACTGCTGTAAGCTGTGCTTCGTACCGCACCACATAGCGGCCCACGATTTAGCTGGGTAGCCCCCATTTTGTAGAAGAATCGACGATCCATAGAGCCACCCGCCAGCTGACCATGGGGGCCTGCATAGTTGAATGGCAGCACAGACTGCGGCCCATATTGGTTGATCGCTTTGGTGAAACCTTCATATACCGAGTCGAGTGCTTCATCCCAGCTAACGGGTGTGTATTGCCCTGTTCCTCGTGGCCCTGTGCGTTTCAAAGGTCGTGTAAGACGCTGTTCCCCATGAATAAACTCGGGATAAGAGCGGACAACCTTTCCGCAGATAACGCCATCGGTAAACGGATTGGCGTGAGAACCTTTGATTTCGAGTATCTGAGCACCCTCAACCTTCACAGAAAGGCTGCAGGTATCCGGGCAGTCCAGAGGGCAGACACTGGGTAGAACTTGCTCGGTGTCAGGGGAAGAAGCGGATGACATCAGGCTCATCTCATTCTGTTATTAAGGGTGTTATTAAACGTGCCTGCTCATTAGATGCCAATTCTGAAGTGTTGTGAATATCCCGCCTTCGAAAACCGGTCTTTTTCTCATTATTCATAACACCTGTGTTAGGGGGATTGTGAAACATAACAACACTATTGAACTCAAAGCTAAGGTAACTGTGCGTTATTTAATGTGTTTTGTTGAATAGATGATAAGGGTAGCTTTATGAGGAGGCGACTATATGGCTTATAGAATAACACCAGGGAGCGTAGGTGGCGGCCAACCATCGGCGCCTTACATCCCCGACAATGAAGCTGAATTTTCTGGTAAGCATGTCCGTGAACAAAGGGGGCGAAGAAGGGGGCCTCCGCCTGTTCCTGTATTGCATGACGAATTAGACCCAAACAAACTGAGAGAAGTACAACCACAGCTTGCAGACTTGCACACTCTCAGGGCGGACCATGCTAACGCTGGATTCGCCAGCGAGGCACGACAAGTATCTGATCAGCTGAAGAGTACCATGGGTAATACCAAAGACTTCCAATGGGCTTATGCCCTTGGGTATATTGAGGGTTATGTTCCAGAACATTGTCGGGCAGAGTTTGTTAACCAATTCGTTACACAGGTTAATTGTCGTCAGGGGTTCTCCGTAGCGTTTGATAATCTTACTTCTTTACTTACGAGTTACATGGGAGGGTTTTCAACAAAAGCGCAAGTTCAGGTTGCGGTACTAACAGCGTTGATAGCAATAGAGAAATTTGAAGATTTTGATGAAACCGCCATGTCTGTATCGTCAACTGCCAGGAAAATCTATACGAAAGTAAGGTCACAAAAAATTAATCCTACATTGCCGGCGTTACGTGAGGCACCTTTAACCTGCATCAAACTAACTCACGCAGAAATGAACGTTGCTGTTGCAGGTATTGCAGAAAAATGTTTCGAAAGTTTCAATGGTTTAAATGCTGAAACGGGAATTTACAATTTCATTTATGGTGTTTTTAGTGGCCTTAATGAACTTGAGATAATAACCAGGAAATCTGATGATGAATTAGAATTAGAATTCACTGATTTCTGGAGTGAATCCTGCAGTGGTATGTATATCCCGAATGCAAAAATTAATATATGTGCAATATTCACTCTTTTAGGATCGAAATTAAGAAACAAAAAAAACGAACTGATATCACAGGGAGATTTCATTTTAGCACTACTTAAAAACATGTTTTCAAATGATGGATTTCGGACTGGAGAAAGTCTTTTGATAGAAACTCTGCGTGAGAAATTAAAAGCGCATTATCAACAGGCCAGGCAGGATAAAGCTAACAGCGAATTAAGTAATCCTGAAGTGTTTATGGCCAATATTGCTAATCTTTGGTTAAAAGTATTGCGTCAGGATATAGATGTTTCTGAAATACAACACACTGAAACGCCAATGGATATCGGAGACAATACCTTAGCCGCTCCCAT
The DNA here is from genome assembly GCA_965221135.1 of Sansalvadorimonas sp. Lineage (GTDB taxonomy): Bacteria > Pseudomonadota > Gammaproteobacteria > Pseudomonadales > Endozoicomonadaceae > Sansalvadorimonas. Next base: position 160,558 of record CBDCRZ010000069.1, on the reverse strand, counting down.
CACTCTTGGTACTCATTTAGGACCAGAGCACCTGAATCAAATAATGACGGAATTAGGTTCAACCAGCATAAGATTGAGATTGCTTGGATGCTATCTAAATATGGATCAAAACGCTGTCAGTTCTATTATTGATAAACAGGATCACACTGACTGTGAAGAAGCACTCAGTAATGTCATTATTAAATGGCTTGGGGATGCGCCTATCTGTGACAGAAACTGGAGAAAGGTTGCCGACGCGATGTCGGCAGCTGAGAGCCGAATAGCATCACAAAGATTGAATGCTGAGGTGGATTCTAAATGCAGTATGCAGAAAGTTTTGAGCATTGCCGATTTAAGCGAAGTATTAAAACGTCTTCGACCTATGGCATCCCACTGGCAAAGTGTTGGTGGAGCATTCGGCTTGTCTTTCACAGAGGTCAAACAGTTTGATAAAGCCGCTAAACCTGCTGATCAGAAACGTGATTTGATACACCACTGGCTAATAAATGGGAACTTGAAGGGGGAGCGGCCTACCTATGCTCACCTGATAGATGCGTTGAGAAATATTCAATCAGGCTTAGCTAGCAGTCTGAATTCAAAATACCAAACCAGGTAATAAACGTAAACATTAAAAACTAACTCATAAGGGGTAAATAATCATGTACGGCGTGACTAGTGATAAGGTATTAAGAATTACCGACAAAGAGGCATATCAAAGGCAAGGCTTTGATGTTGGGCATGAACATAAATCGCCAGCATCACGCCAAACACCTGAGGCTAACACCCAACATGCAGCAACACCTCTATCTACTCATAAGGTAACCCAGAGTTCAGACCCATCCGCAATGACTTTAACCGGGACTCTAACGGTAGAACATCATTTCCAAAAAATATTTCATGAGCTCCATAGTCTAAGTGCTGGAGCTCATATGGTAAATTTTCTCATCGGTTTAAGAATGAGTTTCGATAAAGCCAATGAATTTGATAAACTTGCCTCTCGAAATTTTGACGGTGAATGTTTAGAAGCTTTTCATTATATGCTGAATAAAAATATTTTATTTACGTGGGATGAACTAGCACAAGAAGTTGAAATTACTGGCGGAAATAGAGTAGCAGCAAATAAAATCAGGGAAAAATTTAAGGGTGATTTACATCGCCCACTGCAAGCTGATGATCAAAAAAACTTAATAACCCTTATGTCCCCTGTTATTACAATATGGGATATGGTTTTGGGTTCGCTCAATTTACCCAATGAAGAAATTGATAAAATAGCAAATGTAGAATAATCGAGTTCAAAGCTGAGACGTGCCCTGCATTACTGGATTAAAAATGGTTATACAGAGAATGGAAAAGTGAAACCGCCAACAGTTGAACTGGTTCTTAAATCTGTTTCCAGGCAGATCGGCAAAAGACCTGCGCAAAACATGGCTGATAAATTCAATATACAGTGGAATGCCTGGAGTGAATAACCGTAATTAATTGGGTGTAGCTTAATTAGTTATTTATTTAAATTATAGGAGTTGAATAATTATGAACAATATTGTACCAAATCATCGGAATATCATGGGGGGGCTTCACCAACACAAGGAAAAGCATCTAGCCCGGAATCTAAAGCAGCACCCGGATTACTCTCTGGAAATCCCTCAACAGGAGAGGGAGTACGCCTGCAACCAATAGAAGTTCGTACATCCTGTGTGCACTCCTCTGGTATAACACTGGATGGTCACTTGCAGGAAGAACATCTTGCAGCGCTGTTAGTGGATTTAAAAGAAGTACACTACCTATGGAATAGGTTTGGTACACATCTCGGTCTCGACTGCGGATTCATAAATAGTTGTGATGTATTTGCAAGTGAAAGGCCTAAATCGGACGACTGCCTGATTCAGGCACTTCAGCAGAGGATAGCTATGTGTAAGTCACTCAGTTGGGGGGATGTAGCCGATGCTGCTGAAAATGACGATCAATTAACTGAAGCAAGAAAAATACGTAGAAACAAGGATCTTAATCATATCCTAACAGCGAATGACGTAAACGACGTATATAAAGTGCTAAAGGATATATCTCATAACTGGACTACCTTAATGCTCTATATGGGATTGCCACACCCTGATATAAAAAAGTTGGAGAAAACACCCACTACTAAACAAATAATGCAAAGAGTTCTGAGTCACTGGATTAGCAATGGTACTGGCGGGAAGGTGGAACAGTATCCGCTTGAACATGCTAAGTTCAGAAAAGTTTTAGTTGCTCTGTGTCGACTTGAATACACTCGGCTTGCAGCTAACCTGGCCAATAAGTATAAGCTCGAATATAAAGTTTCAGATAAATAAAAGGTAATCGGAGGATCATTTTTTTAAATTAAAGTCATTAAGCCCATTAGATGTGAATACTTTTTAGTTGTGAACATCTGATGCTTAAACTGGAGCTGAGTTTTAAATAAGAACTCATGTAATAAACACTAAAAATCAATAAAAGGAGTAAGTTATGCATGGAATAAGTAGTTATCCACAAATAGCAGCAGGTGCACTTTCAGGGGAAGGTTACAGTCTTGCTAAAGAGAAAGAGAAAGAGCAACAAGCACCCACACGTCAAATGCCTGGGGCTGAAAGCGGTGAGGATGCCAGCCGCTCTTTATCTTCTTTTGGGGTCACCCAAAGAGATGAACCATTGCCAATAACTTTAACCGGGCCACTGGACGAATCTCATTATCGATACATTATTAAAGAGATATGTAACTCAGGTGTTTCTAAAGAATTGTACAGATTCCTGATTCATTTACGTATGAATAATGATAAAGCTGCAGAGTTTGTTGCGTCACCTAGTGTTGATTGTTCTTCTCAGTGCTTGGAAGGTTTCAATTACTTGATGACAAATAAAATCTCCTTCACATGGGGTGAACTGGCAGATAGTATCCAACGTTGTACCCGGAATAAAGCGCATGCAGGTAAAGTTAAAGAAAAATGTGCGGAGAAACTGGGTCAATACGTTCAAACTCATGATCAAGATGAGTTTATGACTCATATGAATACGGTTGTGACACAGTGGGGCATGATCTTGCGCGCTTTAAAGTTACCCGATGCTGAAGTGCGAAAAATCAAAAATGAAAAGTCACCGATAAACAAACTAGAGGAAGCCATGTATTACTGGTTTGAAAATGGCTATCAAAAAGGTGGTGAAATTCATGCTCCTAATGTTCAGATAATTGTGCAAGCTATATACAATTGTGGCAAGTGTGCCACGGCAAAAGATCTAGCTAAAAAACTCAATCTGGGTTGGAATCCAGTTTCGCGGTATTAGTACGAATAGCCGTGTTTAATTAGTCGTAAATGAGTTAGTTGTTCACGTAAGATTATGGGCGATTGAAGAATCGTGATCCTTAATGCGTAAACGCATCAGAAACAGCGGGTTGTTTCTGATGACAATGCTTTGCCAACAGGATGCGTGAATGACTCCTGGACACTGCCTCACCTTAAACGACGATTAATGTGTACATGCATAAATATAGCTAACCCCTGGGCTGGCCTGATGCTCTATTATAAAACCCCAGCTATACAGTAAGCAGTGGAGAATACCAGTTTACGAGAGTCGTGAATATCCAGCCCTCGAACCCCTATCCTGCTTTGTCTGCAGTGATGGCACGGAATACCGGAAAGTCGATCAGCTGCTGAATATCTTTTGTAGACAGCGCCTTTGTTAGAGGCCCGTTGGGTTCAAAGCCAGGGTTGTGCCATTGCACATTGCTAAAACCGGCAGACGCCATAGCGGACTGATAGTTGTTCATTGACCAGTTGTAGTTGGTAATACCATCACTTTGCTCTTTGAAATGAATGTGGTAAGCCTCCCCTTCTGCCAGAGTGTTTGAGAAGCCGGTATAGACTTCGCAGCAGGTAACCGCACCACCAGGGTTGCTACTCATGAAGCAGGCAATACCCATAGTTCGCCCAGTGGAGCCAAGGCCTTCATAGAGTGTGCTGCACATCTGGTTCAGTTCTTCCCGAGTGCGGGCGTAGTTCAGAAAGTAGGAATGAAACGCCAGATCAAAGCGTTCCGTGCTGCAAGGATAGTGACTGGTTAACCCTGCTGCCTGTTATCTGTCCTCATACGAGTGGCAGAAAAACAGGAGCAAGGTGGTTTCAACCAGGTGCGGTATTGTTAGTGGCTAAGAATCTGGCTCAGGAACAATTGTGTGCGTTCTGATTGTGGGTTATTAAAGAAAGGCTCAGGCGCGTTCTCTTCAATAATCTGACCACCGTCCATAAAGATCACCCGGTTGGCGACTGTACGTGCGAAACCCATTTCATGGGTTACGCAGATCATGGTCATGCCTTCTTCTGCCAGCTCGACCATAACGTCCAGCACTTCCTTGATCATCTCCGGGTCCAGAGCTGATGTCGGTTCGTCGAAGAGCATGACTTCCGGGTTCATGCAAAGGCTTCGGGCAATGGCCACACGCTGCTGTTGTCCGCCAGACAGCTGCCCGGGGTACTTATTCGCCTGATCAGGAATCTTTACTCGTTCCAGAAATTTCATCGCCGTGGCTTCGGCTTCTTTTTTGGGCTGCTTGTGTACCCAGATAGGTGCCAGAGTGCAGTTCTCAAGAACTGTCAGATGAGGGAACAGGTTAAAGTGCTGGAACACCATGCCCACATCCTTGCGGATGTGTTCGATGTTCTTCAGGTCGTTGGTGAGTGTCACGCCGTTCACATCAATAATGCCTTCCTGATGTTCTTCAAGGCGATTAATGCAGCGAATCATGGTGGATTTGCCCGACCCGGACGGACCGCACACAACAATCCGTTCCCCCTTGCGAACCGTCAGGTTGATGTCTTTGAGCACATGGAAGTCACCGTACCATTTGTTCACGCCCTGAAGCTGAATCATGGTCTTTTGCGGTGCATCTTCCAACGCGGTTGTGGATGATGTCTGCGCTGTTTTTTCTTCTATTTCTGCATGCATGGTAGTGACCCGTAAGCGATAAAAGCGTTTTAGTTCTTATGTCCGGTGTCCAGCTTGCGCTCCAGTGCCTGACTGTACCGCGACATGCCAAAGCAGAACAGCCAGAAAACAAAGGCGGCGAATACAAAGCCTTCGATAGCAACGTTCTTCCAGTGCACATCTGTAATGCCTGCCTGCACAACGGCGAGCAGGTCAAACAGGCCAATAATCAATACAAGGCTGGTGTCTTTAAATAGCTGTACAAAGGTATTCACAATACCTGGAATGGAGATCTTCAGAACCTGGGGCATGATGATTAAACGCATGCCCTGCCAGTAACTCAGACCCATGGCATCAGCAGCTTCGTGCTGACCTTTCGGCATAGCCTGCAAACCACCACGAATTACCTCGGCAATCAGGGCTGCCTGGAACAGACTGATGCCAATCATCGCCCGTAGCAGTTTATCGAGTTCGATATCACCCGGTACAAACAGCGGCAGCATCACCGACGCCATAAACAGAATGGTAATCAGTGGAACACCACGCCATATCTCAATAAAGATGGTGCAGAAGGAACTGATGGCCGGCATCTTCGAGCGTCGCCCCAGCGCCAGTAGAATACCTATAGGGAGTGCGACCACCATACCGACCAGTGCCAGCACCAGGGTCAGCATCAGCCCGCCCCACTTGTGTGTCTCAACCGTTTCGAGCCCTAAACCACCATGGAGCAGAACAAAGCTGGTGATGGGGAAGCCGGTCAGAAACCAGATACCACCCAACATGCGTTTTGGCATCTTGTCCCAGAGTACCCAGACCAGCACTGCCGTCATATGAGCGAAGAACAGGTTAACCCGCCAGAGTTCGTCATCAGGGTAAAAACCATAAATGAACTGCATGAAGCGCGTGCTGATAAACACCCAGCAGGCGCCCTCCCCTGTGCAGTCTGCCTGACTGCTGCCCGCAAAGCTGGCATCCAACAGCATCCATTGAGCGATAGGCGGCAACAGCCATGCGAGGAACGCTGCCGCCGTTAAGGTCAGCACTGTGTTCCCAGGTGTTGAGAACAGGTTGCTCTTCATCCAACCCATAATGCCCCGGCTTGACGAAGGCGCAGGTCGTGACGGGAGCGGCTTGTTATTAATAATCATAAATTTTGTTCTCCCTCTCTTTAACGTTCCACCAGTGCCATGCGCTGGTTAAACCAGTTCATAAACAGGGAGACCAACAGGTTCAGGCTGAGATACACGGCCATGGTCATAAATACAATCTCTACTGCCTGCCCGGTCTGGTTCAGTGTTGTACCCATAAACACATTCACCAGATCAGGATACCCGGCCGCGATACCCAGCGATGAGTTCTTGATCAGGTTCATATAATTGGTGGCCAGCGGCGGAATAATCACCCGCATGGCCTGGGGAATGACTACAAGACGCATGGTGCGGCCTTCACTCAAACCCAAAGCTTCTGCCGCTTCTTTCTGACCATGGCTGACGGCCTCAATACCGGCACGCACATTCTCGGCAATATAAGATGCTGTGTAGAGAGTCAGGCCTAACAGGAGCGCCATAAGCTCTGGGATAACAGCAATGCCACCCCGGAAGTTAAAGCCTTTAAGTTCGGGCACTTCCATGCTGACAGGTTGACCAGTCACCAGCCATGCCAGAGTCGGCAGAGTAATAATCAGTGCCAGACCAATGCGGAACGATGGCAGCGTTTGCCCGGTAAGCACCTGGCGCTTCTTGCCCCGGCGGCTGATGCAGAAGGCAAGAACACAGGCAACCAGTGCGGCAATACCGATCCACAGGGCACCGTCTTCAAAGACAGGTGCTGGAAGGTAAAGGCCCCGCAGGTTAAGAAAAACGGAGTCACCAAATTCAATGCTCTGGCGTGGTGAGGGCAGCACACTCAGTACCGCGATATACCAGAACAGTATTTGCAGAAGAATGGGGATGTTGCGAAAGATCTCGACATAAACAGTGGAGAGTCTGGCAATCAGCCAGTTACTGGACAGTCGTCCTACACCCACAAGAAAGCCAACAATAGTGGCGAAAATAACACCCAGCACAGCAACAAGGGCGGTGTTCATTAAACCGACAACAAAGGTTTTGCCGAAAGTGTGGGTCTCATCGTATTCCACAAGACTTTGCAGAATACCAAAGCCTGCTTCCTGGGTAAGGAAGTCAAAACCGGTGGTGATGCCGCGGTGTTCAAGGTTGCTGGTGGTGTTGTGAACAATAGTCAGGGCGAAGTAGCCCAGCAGGCCAAGAAACAATAATTGAAAAAAGGCGCTGCGCACCTTGGGGTCATACCAGATACGGGTACCGGAAGATGTCCCGTTTATAGGGGAGTTAGAGGCGTGATTTAACATGATGTACTCCAGCCTTGATTGAAACTGCTACAGGAACATAAAGCACTGTGCTGCTGTGCTCATGCACAACAACACAGGGCTTTACTGGCTGGAATTAACGGAAAGGAGGTGCGTAAACGATGCCGCCATCTTTCCACAGGGCATTGATGCCACGATGGATTAACAGAGGAGACTTCTTACCAACATTACGTTCGAACACTTCACTGTAGTTACCGACCTGCTTAACGATCTGATAAGCAAAGTCATCTTGCAGAGCCAGTGCTTTGCCGCCAGGTCCGCTCTTACCAACAAAGCGAGAGATTGCAGGGTTCTTGCCCGCAGACTTGCTGTCAATGTTGGTTGAAGTCAGCCCCAGCTCTTCACCGTTTACCAGTGCGTACAGAGACCACTTGGCAATGTTCAGCCACTGGTCGTCGCCCTGACGAACAACGGGACCGAGAGGTTCCTTGGAAATAATTTCCGGCAGAACAACTGCTTTCTCAGGCTTGGCCAGTTTGGTACGCAGGGCGTACAGCTGAGACTGGTCTGAGGTCAGTACGTCACAACGGCCAGATTCAAAACCCTGCACACTCTGGGCAGAGGTATCAAATACCACCGGTTGGAAGCTCATATCGTTTTCACGGAAGTAATCCGCAAGGTTCAGCTCGGAAGTGGTACCTGCCTGGATGCATACAGTAGCGCCATCCAGTTGCATAGCGCTGTCCACTCCCAGATCTTTGCTGATCATAAAGCCCTGACCGTCGTAGTAGTTTACGCCGACGAAGTTCAGGCCGAGAGAGGTGTCACGGGTTTGCGTCCAGGTGGTATTTCGGGAGAGCACATCAATCTCACCAGACTGCAGGGCGGTGAAACGTTCTTTAGCTGTCAGCGGAACAAACTTCACCTTGGTGGCATCGCCCAGAGTTGCGGCAGCCATGGCGCGGCAGACATCAACATCAATACCGCTCCACTGGCCTTTCTCGTCAGGGCTGGAGAAGCCGGGAAGACCGGTGCTGACGCCACATTGGATAAATCCACGTTCCTGAACGGTTTCCAGAGTACTTGAAGCGTGGGCAAGGCTGGAGATTGCTGCCATAGCCAGGACAGTACGTGCCAGAGTGGCACCTGCCATTTTTATAGTTTTTTTCATATCGCTGTCTCTTGTTCTTATTATTTATTTTTTTATTTACGTGTTTGCCTTTCACCCGAATCACAACCAGTACAGCGAAGGCGCGGCCATTATTTTGGCCGCACTATTCTGGACGGGCGGCTAAATAAAAAAAACGATGGCGCCTTTAATGTATCAACACAATTCACAATAAGAAACCGCCTCATCACTGAGGCGGTTAAATGAGAATGCACCTTGATGATGTCCTGATAAACAGAACCTACTGAAAGTATTGAATCAGACCATCCAGAGTCATCTGTACCGATAGCATAACCAGAATCATACCCATCAGGCGTTCACAGGCCATAAGCCCACGCTGGCCAAGAAGGTTAAAGACGCGGGGAGCAGACAGAAGAATCGCCGCCGACAGTGCCCAGGCACCAAAGCAGGCAAGGGCCCAGTGCATGTTCATATCGGGTTGGCGGTTGGAAAGCAGCATCAGTGCGGCCATCAGGGATGGACCTGCTACCAGGGGAATGGCCAGAGGTACGATGAAAGGTTCCTGATCATCTTCTTCATCTTTGGTCGCCACCTTGGGTGACGGGAAGATCATTCGGATACCGATAATAAACAGAATAATGCCACCTGCAATGCCGACAGCATCCGCCTTCAGGTGCATGGCTTTGAGAATCATCTGGCCGGCAAACAGGAAGACCATCATCACCGCGAGGGCGATCAATAACTCACGGATAATAATGGGCTTATGACGTTCCTTGGGCACATTCTTAAGGACAGAAATAAATATTGGCAGGTTGCCCAAAGGGTCCATTATCAGAAACAGCGTAATGGCTGCGCTCCAAATCTCCATGCTACAAATTCCAGACTATCTTGAGTGGGCAGGGGAAGCCGTCCTGTTTCCAGAACATGTCGGGAACAGGGGGCGAAAAATCATTCTAAAATCATTCTAAAAATAGGTGTGCGAGAGTTTAGCCTGCAGGATTATGTACAAAAATCAGGTAAAGGGTTGTCGTGGCAGGGTAAATTATTTGAAACGAAAGTTCGTTTTTGGGGGAACTGTTGAGGGTTTTGAGTGCTCTAATCGTTATGAATTTTAAGGAGCATCGGAGGAAAGGGTATGGATAACCAGGACAACAGTCAGCTTCATCAGGAGCCCCCGGGGCATCAAAGCGCTTATCAGGCATCTTCACTGCATCCGAATCAAGTCGTCGCCGTGAGCCACGGAATTGAGCTGTATAACCTTTATAATGATCAGCAGTTCAGCTGGTTTTCTGTGTATAACAGTGAGAAGCAAGTATGGCTAACCTACTTGTTACCAAAAATAAACGGCGGTAATGACGGTAACTTTTACCTTGATCCCGGTGAAATCCGTGAAAGCTGTGCCGTGAACTGCACTCCTACCCTGAATCCGGATGGCACGATTTATATTGGCGGTGCCGGTGGCGTGCTCAACCGGCTGAAGCCTGATGGACAAGGCGGCTATCAGCATAGCTATGTCATTCTGTCTGATGGGGCGCCCTCCCATGATCTGGTGTTTGAAGACAACCTTTCTCCCGTGATTCTTTTGGCCGAAGGTGATGAGCCGGTCGTAGGTTCTGAAGAAGAGCCTGTATCCCTGCGAATCATTGATGGTCGCGAGGTTGATGTGAAGTACTTCGCCACTTATCGCGGTTCTAAACTTCCAGGCTATGACAAAGCCAGTTTCAATATGCTGGTGGAGCAAGGCCTGGTGACCTCTGCTGAGCATGAAAAGATCTGGGGCAAAACAAAGCGAAAAGTATTGGGCAGGCCCACCAGCCTGAAAGACGGTATGGAGGAGCTCAAGTCACAGATGGTCGATGAACTCAAAGAGCATCGGGAAGAAGTTCTTGAAAGCGAGTTGATGAAAGACATGCTGGCCAAGGATGGCCCCTCAAAGGAAGAGTCTATTGTCATCTGGGAGCGGGTTAAGAGAAAGCTCACAGAGAGGCAGCTGATCAGTGCTGCTAACCAGTTAAAGTGGGGTTTGGGCAAGGAGTTCAAGGGACATCTGCATGTTGATGGCAAGTACAAGCCCAAGATGGAATCCCTGCCACTTTATAAAGTGCAGGTCACCCGAATTCCCGGTGACAACAGCCAGATGATTGCAGGTGTGATGGGCAATCTTTATCGCATTAACCACGAAACAGGTCAGCTGACTTATATCGGCAAGGTGAAACCAGAAGGGGAACGCCATGTCGACAACACCGCACTGATAGCTCTGAACAGCAACACCTTCGTTGTTGGTGATATGGGTGTTCAGGAAACCAGCAACGGCCCGCGCACACTGAAAATTGTTGTGGATAAGTACAATGGCCAGGTGGAAACAGATGAGAGTAAGACCCTCCCACTGTTAATCTCACTCTCCAAAGCCTGGGCCGCAGGTGGTACACCCAACACTACGCCTCGCATCAAGAGTGCCTATGCCTCGCAGACAAACTGCCAGAGTCACTTCGAAATGTGTGCAACGCTGTTTGTGCGCACCAAGCATGCCGGTAACGATGTCGTGCAGGTAACTCTGTTGTTGGACAATGGCCAGTATATGGTTTCTGAAACTCAGCCATTGCAGCTGACAGACACCTACAACAATGAATATATGGCCGCTTTGGGTGATTCACTTCTGGTAGGCCGTGAGACGGAAGATTACTCCCGCACCCTGAATGTTTACCTTCGAGGGAATGTGGATGAGTACAAGGATGCGCACATCGTCGCTTACAAAACGGGTTTGGCCGCAAAGAAAGTGAAGGGTGTGCAGCAACCAGAGAAAGTGTTGCCTCCCCTGCCTGCCTTTATACCCTTTACAGGTTATGGGCTGGATGGCATAGACGCTTTGGATTAATCCCGGGGAGTGTGTAGATAGAACTGTATCTTTGCCCATCCTGGAACCTGTAATGGTTGAGTACAGGTAGTAAGTGCCCGGTCATGTGGAAACATTTATTGGCCAGAAAGAGTTGTTTTCATGTGACCGGGTACTTATGTACAAGCAACAGTTTGAGGCCTTCGCCCGCAGTGGCTAAATCTCTTAAAACTAAAGGTGAATCTTCTTTAAGGAATGCCAGTCAATAACTTAATGAAACCTTCGCATATATTCAGATGGAGAAGTTAAATGAATGCTAGCTTTAATAATTCTTTTAGCTCCTTATATCGAACACCTTTCGAAAACAACGAGCAATTGCCACCAGCCTCTGCTGAAAAGGTAATAAAGAGACTGCGAACCGGAACAGCCCTGAGTTATAGTGTCAGTAAAAGACAGGTTTCTTCCGTATCTGACAGGTATCAGGAAAGACATGAATTAGAAAAACAAGCACTTGAATGTCGCTCAGGGCTGAAACAGCATATTGAATCTGAAGAGCTGATTAGACACCTGTTAATAAACAAAGTCATGAGTTTGATCTGGATTAAAGAACACTCAAACCCGGAAATGCTAGCGAAAGTATTGTCACCCGAGTTATTAATGAATAATGGTCCTTATTTTGACTGGGTAAGTGATCTTCCTTTTACAGAAGATCAATATCTGGACTTTTCAAGTCATGGCATTAGTGTTTTAGAGTTTTTACCGGAAGGCCTGATCAGTGATGATTTATTTATTGCCTGTTTAAAGAAAAATCCTGAAGAATTGGTCAGTATAAGTAGGACGAACCTAAATGTAACCGACCCCAGAATTGTCTCAATCATAAACAGTCTAAAAAAACAGAACAGCCATATTGTTTTTGATAATTGCCCAGAATTACAGTTCAGCACAGGTTTTCTTGTGGACATGGTGATTGAGTTCCCTCGAAAACTAAAGAAAATTCCGGCTACCAGACCTGACTACACAAAGATACTTGAGGCTGTATTAAAGAAAAATGCTAGTGCGATGGAATTTGTCCCTGTAGAACATCTCTCTGACGAATTAGTCGATATAGCCGTGTCTGCTCAACCCGCTGTTGATTTATGTTTTATTCCACCGGTTTTTCTAACCAGAGAACGGTGTGAGACTGTTATTCGAAATGGCAACAAAAATAGCTTGTTGACCCCCTTTTGTGATCAAAATTTTAAAAAAATACCTTTCGTCTTTTTTGTAGATTATCCCGAGTTGGCAGATCTGGCCATTGACTGCAGGTACTGGACGATGGCGATGCCTGACTCAATAATAACGGAAGAGCGAATAGCACGACATTTGGCAAACTTTCCCAGTTATATCCATGGTGTCCCTCAAACAATACTTGAAAATAACAGGCAGTGGTGTGAGAAAGCGGTCAGGAGCTCCTGGGTAGTCATGGAGCAGGTTCCTGAAAAGCATAAGGATTATGAATTTTGCCTTGAGGCGGTCCATCAGCAGGGGTATGCCATACAATACATACCTGAAAGCCTGCAGATCAGACATCCTGATCTCACTGAGATTGCTGTAAAAAATGGTGGACTGTATTATCTTTCTGAAACCATGAAGACTGAAAAACTGTGTCTCATGGCAGTCAATTCTGACCCTTCTCAGTTGCACTATGTTCCACAATATTTATGGGAGAAAATGCCGCTATGGGTTCTGGCCTGTGAAGCGCCAGAGATATTGCCACAGAGTTGCTGGCAACACCTCCTTGAATCTCAGGATACCTGTTATTTACCGGATCTGCCTTCTGCGAAACTTTCTGTAGACAGGGATGCTCTGCTGGAGAGTCTTCCTCCCTATCAGCCTGAAGCACCTCACTTTTTTGCAGAGTTAAAAAAACAGATGCTGGCCTGTAAGCCGTTCCAGTTAAAAAACAGTAGCACAGGCGATCAGTTGCAGAATTATATTGCCATGTTTCATGATCGAGTAGCTTCAAATATTAAAACCGGCAACCTGCCACGACCGGGTATTCTGACTGATAACGCTGAGGTTTATGGCGGCAGAGCCCTCTTGTGTGAGAACCCCCTCACCGGCAAATGTGAACGGTATAAGTTTTTACGAAAAGGAGAGTCTCTAGAGAACTTCACTCGTGAAGGAGCCGTCCATTCTTTTTGTTACAACACTGTTCCGGGTCTACAGCTCAAATCACAGTTGCACAGTGAAGTTCCCATGCCTGTCGATTACCATCTTATTCCTAAGAAGGTTATGCGGGACAAATATATCCAGGCGTGTAAATCAGAACTGGAAACGGTTTTTGTTGATGGCGAAGCCTATTATGTCGGTTATCAGTTCTTAACCAGCGGCAAAGACTATAGCACCCTGGCTCACCAGGCCGGAATCGAAGGCAATGCTGAACCGGCGGAAAGAGGAATATTGAAAGCAGCTCATGATCTGGGAGTATGGAGCAGCTGTGGTGCCGTTCATACTTCTACCATTAAGGCTTACCACCAATTTGAGAGTAATAGAAAAGAACTTTTTCTGGTGAGCCTGTTTACCCCTCAATATTTTTTTCCCGGATGCATAAGGCATTGGAATACTAAAGCTACTGATGAATCTGATTGGGGGTGGACCGGATTGAGAGATATTGGCGACATGGCGTTCTATCCATTCATTGACGACTATACAAGTGCCAAAAACGCCGATTTTGTGATTCCTGGCTATGGGCAGCGCTGCTCGTTTCTGGAAGGGTTTGTCAGTAATATGGTGGCAGCAGTGCTTCATTATGCCCGTCTGCATCAGGGGGACCAGGATTACCACTATTCCCAGTCCCGCAGTGTTGAAAGGATGGCGCAATTTATTGAGTCAGTGATTAATAGCTACCTGTCAGGTTTACTAGGTTCTACTGTACAGGCTCGGGACTTTTTTGAAAGTAATGAGGTCTATTCGCAATGGCTCAGAAAAAGTGCCCTTGAAACGCTTTACTGGACAGCGCCCCAGGCGTCAGATTTGGACTGCATATCTGCCCATCTTGCCCAAGGAATATGCGCCAGCAGTGTCTACCCAGACAAAATGCATAGACTGGTCTACATGGCCGAAAAATTTAGATATGAAAATTTGGGGTTATGTAATTCCAGGTTTGGTTTGACTTGGCTGGTTAGAGGGCTGGGGTTGTTATCGGGTGGCATTGCTGAACGACTTCAGCCGTTTTAAGCAGAGCAATATAAACACGGGTTTAGAGAATCATAAACACGATAGCTTTGTATTTGGTTTTGTATTTTTGAACGCAAATAATGTCAGACAACCACTTTGCTCATCACGAAGAAGCGATTGCCGTGCTTACGCCAGAACATAAAATTATTCTTCAGGCGCTTTCCTTATATACGATTTGTCTGACCGGTGCACTATCGTCACTTGCTGCACCAACGTTCTGGGAGCGTCTTCTGCTGGCTATTGACCCCTCTTCTGAGGAACCTACCTGAACACCCCGAAAGGCCGCAAGTTTGATGCGAGAGCAGTGTACGTAAGGCTACGGCTTTTATTGTGACTTCTCCGCGTCGGCCTTGTATCGCACCCGGCTGCTCCATAGAATTCCACGAAGTTCAGAATTTTGTCTACTTTCTAAGCTCTTTTCCAGGAAACAGTAAGTTTCTCAAGGCTCGTCTTTACAAAGCTCTCTTTTAAGCTCGGAAATTATTATGTCCTCAAAATTGGCTAATCCTGCCCCTCTCGGTCTGGCGGGTTTTGGTATGACCACCGTATTGCTAAACCTTCACAATGCCGGTTTCTTCGAACTGAACGCCATGATTCTGGCCATGGGGCTTTGCTACGGCGGCCTGGCTCAAATCATTGCGGGTATTATGGAGTTCCGTACCAGCAACACCTTTGGTGCTGTTGCCTTTACCTCCTACGGTACTTTCTGGTGGTCTCTTGTGTTCCTGCTGGTTATGCCAAAGCTGGGTCTGGCAGAAGCCGCTTCTGCCACTGCAATGGGCTGGTACCTGCTGATGTGGGGCATCTTCACACTGTTCTTCTTCTTTGCGACGTTTAAAGGTCCAAAGATTGGCCAGGTTGTGTTCGGTACTCTGACTGCACTGTTCTTCCTGCTTGCTGCCAAAGACTTCACTGGAAGCCACGCTATCGGCACTCTGGCGGGTTACGTTGGTATCTTCTGTGGTGCCAGCGCACTGTACGAAGCTTTTGCTCTGGTACTGAACGAAAAGTACGGTCGTACAGTTCTGCCAATTGGCGCGCCTGCTTAAGCAATCACATGCTGGTATAAAAACAACGGTGCCACTGGCTCCGTTGTTTTGTTTTCTGCTTTTTGTTTTCTCTTTTATAACTTTTTCATTCATAGCCTCCAGAAAAAAAACTCCGCTCTATACTTTCTACTAGAGCTATATCTAAGAACTGTATTTCTTAAACACATTTTTTATTCAGCGATTTCATTAGACCATTAAAGGCAGGGAGGCATTTATGGATGGGATGTTCAAAACACTACTCCATGTTAAGGATTCATCGTTAATCACTGACAGTAACCCGATGGGGACAGATGGTTTTGAGTTTGTCGAGTTTGCGGCCGCTGACCCACATGACCTTGAGGTGCTGTTTTCTTCCCTTGGATTTAAGGCCGTTGCGAAACATCGTTCCCGCAGTGTCACCCTCTGGCGGCAGGGGGAGGTGAACTTTGTCATCAATGCTGAACGTTCCGGTTTCAGCCATGAGTTTATGACCCGTCATGGTTCCTGTGCCTGTGGTATGGCGTTCAGGGTTGCTGATGCAAAGTATGCAATGGACAGAGCCTTGCAGCTGGGTGCCAGCCCTCTGCGCTCACAGGCCGGCCCCATGGAGCTGAATATTCCTGGTATCGAAGGGATTGGTGGAGCACACATCTATTTTGTCGACCGCTATGGAGAGCGGGGTACGATTTACGATGTGGACTTTGAGCCCATCGAAATCGTCGAAGGTGAGTATGTGAACACAGAACATGCAGGGTTCGGGATGACGGAGATTGATCACCTCACCCACAATGTTTATCAGGGCAACATGAACCGCTGGGCGGCGTTCTACGAACACTATTTTAACTTTAAGCAGATTCGTTACTTCGATATTGAAGGCAAGCTGACCGGTCTTAAGTCCCGGGCCATGACCAGCCCCTGCGGCAAGATTCGTATTCCTATTAATGAGTCTTCCGACGATAAAAGCCAGATTGAGGAATTTTTAAAAGAGTACAAAGGCGAAGGCATTCAACATATCGCTCTTTCCACCACCGATATCCTGCACACAGTCAACTCCCTGCAAAATGCCGGGGTGAACTTTATGAAACCACCGCCTGACACCTACTACGATATGCTCGAAGGTCGGTTGCCGGGACATGGAGAAAATGTTGCCGCGCTCAAGTCTCGGGGAATATTGCTGGATGGCGATGGTAAGGGTGGTCTGCTGCTGCAGATATTTACAGACACGGTGATTGGCCCGATATTCTTTGAGGTTATCCAGCGCAAAGGTGACGAAGGCTTTGGCGAAGGTAACTTCAAGGCTCTGTTTGAAAGTATCGAGCGGGATCAAATAGAACGCGGTGTTCTGAGTGACAGTAAAGCAGATGACGATACTGCGAATGGGCCTGGTGACGTTCTGGATGGTCAGAACGGTGTGAGTTCCCAGCCAGAAAACAGGACGGGATATGGCCAATAGTCTTAATAAAACGAAAACGTCCTATATCGCACGTGAGCCTGACCGTCAGGGACACATTCTCTACACCGATGAAGAGAACGAAACCTGGACGACCTTGATGAACCGGCAGCTACAATTGCTGCCCGGCCGTGCCTGTCGGGAATACCTGGATGGAATAGAAGCTCTGCATCTGCCCCATGATCATATTCCCCAGCTGTCTGATGTTAATAAGGTGCTGCAGGAGACAACCGGCTGGCAGGTGGAGCGGGTACCTGCACTGATTAACTTCAACCGGTTCTTTGCACTGCTGGCCGAGAAGAAGTTTCCGGTAGCGACTTTTATTCGTACATCTAAGGAAATGGATTATTTGCAGGAGCCGGATATCTTCCATGAGATTTTCGGACATTGCCCGCTGTTAACCAATCCGGCCTTTGCTGCGTTTACCCACAGCTACGGTCAGATGGGGCAGAAGGCCAGCCACTTCCAGAGAATTTTTCTGGCAAGGCTTTACTGGTTCACGGTGGAGTTCGGAATGATTAATACGCCTGACGGTTTGCGCATTTATGGTGGCGGTATTCTCTCCAGCCCCAAGGAAACCAGGTGGAGCCTTGGAATAGCACCAAGGAAAGACGCTTTTGACCCGATTCTGGCGCTGAGAACTCCTTATCGTATAGATATTCTTCAGCCTCTGTACTATGTCATAGAGGGTATGGATGTACTGCAGGCACTGGGCAGGCAGGACGTCATGCTGATGGTGGCAGAAGCGCAGCAAACAGGCTTGCTACCGCCGCTTTTTACACAGGATTAAGGGGGCTCAACTATGGCAATAGGCAAAGAGAAGTGTGAGGCCTGCTCGACTGGTGCTCCACTGGTTTCAGAGCAGGAGATGAAGCAGCTGTTGACTATGGTTGATGGCTGGCACGTTGAAACCCGGGATGGCATTCCTCAGCTGGAGAAAGTGTACACATTCTCCAATTTCCTCAAGGCTCTGGCCTTTACCAATAAGGTGGGCGAGCTGGCGGAGTCTGAGTTTCACCATCCAGCCTTGCTGACCGAATGGGGCAAGGTCACGGTAACCTGGTGGACTCATAAGATCAAAGGTTTGCACCGAAACGATTTTATTATGGCGGCACGTACCAATGAGCTGGAACACGAGTAAGCCTTTTGTTGAGTTAAATAAGCTGCTCTTAATCAAGCAGGCAAAAAGACAATGGACGTCTAATAATGAAAAATAAAACCTACCAGGGACTGCCGGTTCGTGAGGGAGATACTTCCCGTCAGGCCCATTGTGACCTGCCTAAAGGCACTTACGAGAGAGAGATGGGGCGCAAAGGATTCTTTGGCCCTGTCTCACATCTGCACCATAAGCACCCCCCCACAGGCTGGGAGAAGTGGGAAGGTCCTCTTCGTCCCCATGCTTATGACCTGAATAAACTGCATTCTGAAGCCATCAGCCCATGGCTGGCCGCTCCCCTGCTCTATAACCGTGATGTACGCCTGAGGTTCTGGACCCTGATCCAGAATATGGAGTATCTGGTCCGCAACAGTGACGGTGATGAGCTGTTGTTTGTGCACACCGGCAGTGGCGACCTCTTCTGTGACTTTGGACACTTGTCGTTCAAGTCCGGTGATTACCTGATGATGCCCCGTGGTACAGCCTGGCGGCTGGAAGTGAATGAACCCTGCACTTTTCTGATGATTGAGAACACCGATGGCATGTTCACCCTGCCGGACAAAGGGCTGGCGGGCTATAACGCTATTTTTGATCCGGCCTGTCTTGATCATCCGAAAATTAATGACCAGTTTCTTGCACAGCAGACGGAAGACACCTGGCAGATCTATGTAAAACGTGAAGGTCATATCTCAAAGGTCACCTACCCCTATAACCCTCTGGATGCGGTGGGCTGGCATGGCACCAATATGGTCTTACGGCTGAACTGGCGGGATATTCGCCCGATGACGAGTCACCGTTATCACCTGCCACCTTCAGTACACACTACCTTTATAGGCACCGGTTGTGTGATCAGCACCTTTGTTCCCCGTCCGATTGAGAGTGACCCGGGGGCATTGAAAGTTCCTTTCTACCACAGCAATGAAGATTACGATGAAGTGTTGTTTTATCACCGTGGAAGCTTCTTCAGTCGGGACAATATCAGTGAAGGCATGATGACCTTCCACCCCAGCGGTGTGCCCCACGGTCCTCACCCCAAGGCGTTGGAGAAAAGCCTGACCAACCCCGCCACTGAGACGGATGAAGTCGCGGTAATGATTGATTCCCGTCGTCCATTCAAAAGAGTCGACACCCTCTGGGCTGCGGAAGACAACGGCTATGTGCACTCCTGGAAAACAGAAGGGCATAACAGTCCCGGAAGGAAGAGTTCCAACAAGAGCAGCAAAGCCAAAAAGGGAGGCAAAGCATGAAACTGGCCTCCCTCAAAGCCGGGCGAGACGGCCAGTTGATGGTGGTCTCCCGTGACCTGACCATGATGGTCGGTGCTTCAGATATTGCAAAAACCCTGCAACGGGCTTTGGATAACTGGGAAAAGACCGGTCCAGCCCTGAAGCTGGTCTACGAAAAACTCAACGAAGGCGGTTACCCCGCCGCTCAGCCTTTTGATGTCACCCTCTGCGCCGCTCCCCTGCCCCGGGCGTATCAGTGGCTGGACGGCAGTGCTTATGTGAATCATGTTGAGCTGGTGCGCAAAGCTCGCGGTGCGGAGATGCCTGACTCATTCTGGACCGACCCGCTGATGTATCAGGGCGGTTCTGACCAGATGCTTGGCCCAAGGGATGATGTGCCCGTTGGCAGTACCGACTGGGGCATCGACTTTGAAGCAGAAGTAGTTGCTGTCACATCAGATGTGCCTATGGGCACATCTGTGAAAGACGCCGGTAACCATATTATTCTGCTGGGGCTGGTGAATGATGTGTCACTGCGCAACCTGATACCCGGCGAGCTGGGCAAGGGCTTCGGCTTTATGCAGAGCAAACCCGCTTCCAGCTTTTCGCCGGTGTTTGTGACTCCCGATGAGCTGGGGGAAAGCTGGTGGAAGGGGAAGGTGCACAGGCCACTTACCGTGCACAGAGGCAAGACACTGTTTGGTTCGCCAGACTGTGCCACTGATATGACCTTCAACTTCCATCAACTGGTCAGCCATGGGGCAAAGACCCGCCATTTAGGCGCCGGCACAATTATTGGTTCGGGTACGATTTCCAATACCGACCGCAGTGTGGGCTCCTGCTGTATCGCCGAACAGCGAATGCTGGAAACCCTTGCCGATGGGAAACCGAAAACCGAATTTATGAAGTTCGGTGAGCGGGTGAAAATCGAGATGTTTGATGTGGATGGCAAGAGTATTTTCGGTGCTATCGACCAGCAGATCGTTGACTGTTCAAAATAAGCTGAATACCCGGCGCAGGGCTGACTTCTATGGCATCATGCTGTGAATGATGTTTTTTCGGAACCACAAACGATGAAAATATGGGTCGATGCCGACGCCTGCCCCAATGTGATCAAAGAGATCCTGTTTAAGGCTGCCAAGCGAACCAACACTGAGATGACACTGGTCGCCAACCAGTTTATTCGCACACCTCCTTCTCCCCTGATTAATGCAGTACAGGTACCAGCTGGTTTTGATGTGGCTGATAACCATATTGTGCAGGAGTGTGTGGCGGGTGATCTGGTGATTACCGGTGATATTCCATTAGCGGCTGAAGTGCTGGCCAAGAAAGCTCATGCCCTGAACCCTCGTGGTGAATTTTACGATCAGGAAAACATACGTCACCGTCTAGCCATGAGAAACTTTATGGAAGAGATGCGCAGTACCGGGCAGGTCTCCGGTGGACCGCCTCCTCTAGGCAACCGTGAGCGTATGGATTTTGGTAATGCTTTGGATAAATTCCTGGCGCAGAACACTTAGGTCTTGCATAAAAAATGACTCCGACCCCTTTAAAAGCCATCAAGCTCTACAGCTACTTCCGATCATCCGCCGCGTTCAGGGTACGAATCGCTCTGAACCTGAAAGGTTTGCCCTACGATTGTATTCCCGTCAATCTGCGCACCGATGGTCAGAACAGTGTTGATTATAAAGGGGTGAATCCAGCCGGACTGGTTCCGGCACTGGAAACGGACGAAGGCAGTCTTGGCCAGTCGTTAGCAATTATTGAGTGGTTGGAAGAGGTTTATCCACAAACTGCTCTGCTGCCAGGTGACCCTTGGGAAAAAGCGCAGGCACGGGCCATGGCATACAACGTAGCCTGCGATATACATCCGTTGAATAACCTGCGGGTACTGAAGTATTTGAGAGAGAACTTTAGTGCCGGTGAGGATGATGTGGAACAGTGGTATCACCACTGGATTGCCAAAGGCTTCACTGCACTGGAGCAACAGATAAAAGCTGCGCCGTATTGTTTAGGTGATACGCCATCGCTGGTGGATATCTGCCTGATTCCCCAGGTAAACAATGCTTACCGCTTTAATATGAATCTGGATGAGTTTCCGAAGATTCAAAAGGTATTCCAGCACTGTATGGCACAGGAAGCTTTCCAGAAAGCAGCACCAGAGCAGCAGCCTGATGCTTGCTGAATAGTAAACGTCAGGCTTTATGTAATTCTTTCAGCTGGGCGTAGTTATTGGCTGAGTAGGAAAAGAACTTCCTTTCCCCTTCAGTAATCGGGCGACCTTTTTTCGCAGGGTTGCCCTTATACACAAAACCGCTTTCCAGCCGGGCTTTAGGGGGAACCATGGCGCCGGCTGCAACCAGCACTTCTGACTCGACCACTGCACCATCCATCACAATCGCACCAATACCAATCAGCACCCTGTCTTCAATCGTGCAGCCGTGCAGTGTGACGTTATGACCGATGGTCACTTCATTACCGATAATCAAAGGCCAGCCCGCAGGGTTAAAGTCACTGGCATGGGTGATGTGCAGAACAGAGCCATCCTGAATACTGGTGCGCTCACCAATACGGATGTGGTGCATATCGCCCCGGATAACGGCGCAGGGCCAGACAGAGCTGTCTTTTCCAATATGCACATCGCCAATAATGACGGCGGTGTCGTCTACAAAAACAGTGTCATCAATTGTGGGAGTAATACCCTGATAGCTGCGTACGGTCATGGTGTTATCGTCTTTATTGAAAGCCGGTTCAGATATAGGCACAGAGGCTAACACAGAACAGCAGTGAGCTTTATTGAAACTGGCAATCTTCATGGTCGAGAAACCCCCCGCCCCATAGTTTGGTGCAGGACCAGCAAAACTCTGTTCGGCATTTCAGACAAGTGACATGGTTACAGCCCTCACTTTGTTTTTCCTGAGGGGTGCTGCAGGATGGGCAGCGTCGCATAATTTTTGCAGCAATTTTTTCTTCAATATGATTTTGGTTTGCAACTTCATCTGCAGTGGTATCTTCAAGAATGACAGCGTATTCGGTGCCTTCATTCTGAATGAAATTAATCTGGTTAGAGCACCCGGGGCAGATGAATGTGATCAACGTGCCAGCGTAAGCCTTCGGGCGGTTGCCAATATAACTACAGTCTGGCCATCTGCAGATATATTTTGATGGGTCTTTGGCAGCCTCCTGCTCCCTTAACGCTTGTTTGTAGATTCTTAACAGTCGTTGATTCGAGGTCAGGCTAAGCACAGTTTCAGGGCTGACCTCTTCATTGCACTTTTCACCCGGGCAATAAACTCTCTTCCTGCCCTCGCTGAGATTCGTGTGAATATGCTGCTTCATACAGTCTTCACAGGAAGGGTGCGTAAAGCAAAAGCGAAAGGTATCTATGGTGGGAAGTTCCTCCAGGCAGATACAACATGCATCCTGAGGTGCCGCCTCATTCAATGGCATCTCGGTATCCCTCACAATGCCTGCCATTATGGAAATAAAGTCAGCCTCGAAAATGTTGGTCTGGGTCTGGGTCTGTGGCCCTGGGTTGTTTGTGTGAATGACTTCAGTGGATTCTTCGTTTGAATCAATGTAGTCACCTGTAAAACCCAAAATGTTGTTCATTGGTGTTATGACAAATGTGTTGGCGCCAGTCTCGGTAATCAGGTAATTAGCATTGCAGGTGGGACACTCGACATGTATTAGAGAGATCACCTCCATATTGATCGAATACTTCCTGCGACATTTGGTGCAGGTAAAGGTAGCTGTCCGTAGACCCTGAGGGGTAGCCTGCGGTAAAGGCAGTAAGCTTGTTGCGCTTGCTATAGGCGTATGCACGCCCGGTAGTTGAGGAGGTGAGGTCAGGCGTCGTTGTTCAGCTCTTTGGGCGTTCCTCTGAGATCTTGTCCGCCGATGTGGCGTTCTAACCTCTGGTTCGGGGTGTCTTCTGTGAGCCCTGACATCGCTGCTGTGCAGATCGCGATTTTCTTCTGTGGCCTGATTGAGGTCCTGGGTGCCTTCCTGTATCGCAAAAGGGATCTGCTCTTCATAGTTCCGTTGAGGACGATGACTGGTGGCAGGTGTCACAAAAAACTCAGGTGGAACTATTGAGGACATTGAAGGACGCGGCCTTCTTTGAGAAGCTGGTGACAAACTCAAGCCTTCCATCAGGCTTGTTAACGTGGCTGTGGGAGATCGCTGTGGTAACAGAGGCAATTCACGGGACTCCTGTACAGGGTGAGATACAGGCCGGTCAAACTCTGAACTGGTGAATCTTGGGTGGGGAAGCAGTGGCGAACTGTCTGGGGTTTTAACACCAAACATCCCCCAGGCTTCTGAGCAACCGAGCAGAAGCAAGAGAGCTGCGATAGGGTATTTGCCACAAAAGCTACTAATAATGGTACTCCACGTCCACATTCTCTGCACCGGGCAGTAATTAAAGGAGGCGAAGTATAGGGCTTTCAAGCATCAGTGAAGGAATGATTGTAAAGAGGAGAGACCACAGAGCCGAAAGGCTTCAGCTCTGCGGTGTATTGCTCAAGCTGCAGTTGTGCGTTACGCCAGAGGGCGCAGGCCAACAGCGTGACGGATAGACTGCAGGAAAGGTGCAGATTCAGCGCGTGCCCTTTCAGCACCCTTAAGCAGTTCTTTCTCTATAAAGGCCGGGTCAGCGATCAGTGCATTGTAACGCTCACGAGGTTCCTTCAGGTGTTCGTTCAGGTGTTCGAACAGTTCATTCTTCAGGTCTCCCCAGCCAGCGCCGGCTTCATACTGTGCTTTCTTCTCGACAACTTGCTCAGCATTGGCAAAGGCAGAGAAAATCTGGAACAGAGTGCAGGTTGCCGGATCCTTTGGTTCACCAGGCTCCAGGGAGTTGGTTTTGATCTTGCGGATCAGCTTGAGCAACTTTTTCTCCGGTACAAACAGGGGAATGGTGTTGTCGTAGCTCTTGCTCATCTTGCGGCCGTCGAGACCACTTAGAACTGCTGTGTTGTCATCAACCACCGCTTCAGGCATTACAAATTTGGTCTTATAGTGATGGTTCATACGACCTGCGATATCTCGGGCCATTTCCAGATGCTGAACCTGGTCACGACCAACAGGTACTTTTTTGGCGTTGAACATCAGAATGTCAGCGGCCATCAGTACAGGATAAGAGAACAGACCCATGGTGACGCCTTTGTCCGGATCTTTCTCACCAGACTCTTCATTGGCCTGTACTGCTGCCTTGTAGGCGTGGGCACGGTTCATCAGACCCTTGGCGGTCATACAGCTGATAATCCAGTTCAGCTCCATGATTTCCGGAATGTCGGACTGACGGTAGAAAGTTGTACGGTCAGTATCCAGACCAAAAGCCAGCCAGGTGGCGGCAATTTCCAGGGAAGACTGGTGGGTACGCTTTGGGTCACTGCCCTTGATCAGGGAGTGGTAGTCCGCCAGAAACAGGTAGGAATCAATATCATCACGCCAGCTCTCTTCAATCGCAGGCTTGATCGCCCCCACGTAGTTGCCAAGGTGGGGTGTGCCTGAAGTGGTAATACCGGTAAGTACTTTCGTTTTACTCATGACTGAATGTTTTGCTCATGATGATAAATAGCTCTGTAGAGCCTGATCGATCGAAGGACGCTCTTTCCACGGTGATGCCCGCAATAGCGTCTACTGTGGCGGGCATAGGGTTGAGTCCATATATGGCAGCTGGTCCGCAGCAGCGGGTGGCTGTTTTTTTCCATAAAGGCGGGCATTATAGAGGTGCCGGGGCAGCAGTCACAAGCACAGCATCTTTTGCTGCCTCTCGTCCAAAGCGCTCGCACTATACTCAAATGTATACTCAACTAATCATTGCTTTTGTATGCTGTTTTGAAGAGTTGTTTTACCGATTTTTTTTATCGAGCGGTTAACTCTGAGTTCTGAACTCTTAGCACCGCCAACCGCAAATACCAAGGACGCCAATAACGATGAGCAACCCTTTGCTGGACACCCACAAGCTTCCTCCTTTCTCCAAAATCTCTGCAGATCATGTTGGCCCTGGCATCGACAAACTGCTGCAGGAATCCCGTGAGGGTATCGAAGCCCTGCTGGCGACTAACGCCCAATACACCTGGGCTAATCTGCAAGAGCCTATGGATGACCTGGACGAGCGCCTGAGTCAGGCATGGTCTCCTGTGTCCCATATGAATGCTGTGGTGAACAGTGATGAAATGCGGGATGCCTACAACGGTTGCCTGCCCAAATTATCTGAGTTTAGTTCCTGGGTTGGCCAGAACAAGGCACTGTCAGAAGCCTATCGTCAGATCGCTGATGGTGATGAGTACAAAAATCTCGACGAAGCCCAGCGCAAAGTGATCGACAATGCCCTGCGTGATTTCCATCTGGCCGGTGTTGATCTGCCTGAAGAGAAGCAGAAACGTTTTGTAGAGCTGAGCATGAAAATGTCGGAGCTGTGCAGCGGCTTTTCTGACCGAGTGCTCGACGCCACCATGGCCTGGAGCAAACTGGTGACTGATGAGAATGAACTCAAAGGTCTGCCAGAAAGCGCACTGGCCGGTGCCAAACAACTGGCCGAGAGCAAGGACCATAAAGAAGGCTGGCTGCTGAATCTCGACTTCCCCTGCTACATGCCAGTAATGAGCTACTGCGAAAACCGTGCTCTGCGGGAAGAAATGTACACTGCCTATGTGACCCGTGCCTCTGAGCAAGGTCCTAACGCTGGTGAGTTCGACAACTCCGAAGCTATGAAAGAGATTATGGCCGCACGTCGTGAACAGGCGCAGCTGCTGGGTTTCGAGACTTATGCCGACTACTCACTGGCCACCAAAATGGCGTCTTCTACCGGAGAAGTGATCGATTTTCTGGAAGATCTCGCTAAGCGCAGTAAACCACAGGCTGAGCGTGAACTGGGTGAGCTGAAAGCCTATGCCAAAGAAGAGTTTGGCGTAGACGAACTGTCAGCCTGGGATATCGGCTTCTATGCCGAGAAACTGCGCCAGCAGCGTTATGCCATCAGTCAGGAAGAACTGCGTCCCTGGTTCCCTGCCGATCATGTGACCAATGGAATGTTTGAAGTGGTCAGCCGTCTTTATGGTGTGACCTTCAAAGAGGTTGAAGGCGTCGATACCTGGCACAAAGATGTGCAGTTCTTTGATATCCACAGAGACGGTGAAGTGATTGGTCGTTTCTATCTGGACCTCTATGCCAGAGAGCATAAGCGAGGCGGCGCATGGATGGCAGACTGCCATGATCGTCGTAAGAAAACCGAAAATGTACAAACGCCGGTTGCCTTCCTGACCTGCAATTTCACGCCGCCAGTTGGTGATCAGCCTGCCCTGCTGACTCACGATGAAGTCGTTACCCTGTTCCACGAATTCGGCCATGGCCTGCACCATATGATGACCCGCATCGATTGCGCAGGTGTGTCCGGTATTCATGGTGTGCCCTGGGATGCTGTTGAACTGCCCAGTCAGTTTATGGAGAACTGGTGCTGGGAGAAGGAAGCGCTGGCGCTGATCTCCGGTCATCACGAAACCGGCGAATCTTTGCCAGACGCCATGCTTGAAAAGATGCTGGCCGCCAAGAACTTTCAGTCGGCGATGTTTATTATGCGTCAGTTGGAATTTGCCCTGTTCGACTTCAAGATGCATGCAGGCTGGGAAGACGGTATGGATATCCAGAAGGTTCTGGATGAGGTTCGTGCACAGGTTGCTGTGGTTAAGCCCCCTGCCTTTAACCGTTTCCAGAATAGTTTCTCCCATATCTTTGCAGGTGGTTATGCGGCGGGGTATTACAGTTACCTCTGGGCGGAATTGTTGTCGGCCGATGCTTTCTCGAAGTTTGAAGAAGATGGCATCTTTAACCGGGAAACTGGTGAGCTGTTCCTGCACGAAGTGCTGGAGCGCGGTGGTTCCCGTGAGCCTTCCGATATGTTTAAAGCTTTCCGTGGCCGTAAGCCAGAGATTGACGCCCTGCTACGCCATAAGGGCATTACTGGTTAACCCCGGCAAGAGGTAATTTGTCAGACTTGCTGGCAGACGAAAAAGAGGGCGGGAAAAACATCGGTTTTTCTCACCCTCTTCGTTATTATTCGCTCAACAAAAAAGCCGTTCACAGGTGTTTCCATGAAAAAGCGTTTTATAGCCGGAGCTGTCTGCCCCAAGTGTGCGGAAATGGACAAGCTGGTGATGTTTCAGGATCAGGGCGTGAGTGTGCGTGAGTGTGTGTCCTGTGGTTTTACAGATCATCAGAAGAGTGAAGATGACGTGCAGGAGCTGGAAACCCGTGTGAACCATTTTCCCGAGCCAGAGCCTGTAGTTGAGCCTGAAGAACTCGGTATTGATGTTGCTCCCATAAAAATTCTGCACTGAGTCATTCTAGACAAATTAAACGACAATATTCGTTACACGGCAGCTCTTAGGCGACATAAATATGCTGTGTAGATGCGTAATTTCTAATTTCGGCTAACCTCCCATGACCTGGAGGTTGCCGATATGCATTTTTGTTCTTCTTTTCGTGCCTGTTCTAAACAAGTAAGCCCACGACTTTTTCATTCTGAAAAAAGTAAAAGCGGGCGGCAGAGCCTGTTTGAGGGACTGCTTAATAGTGTGCTTGTTTATATGTCGATGGGAGGGGTTAGTCTTTCTTTGGCGGGTACACCTCCCCCTTCTCCCCCTCCTCTCCTGTCTGATGTTTTTGCCCAAAGTGCAAATATGGAATCAGCCAGAACAAAGGACATAAACATAGCGCCTATCCGTTCCAGTTGGCCTAAGAATTCCGATTCACCTTTGCGTTCCACTTCACCTGCTGGTGATGAGGAAATATTCACTTCAGTATTTGTTTTATCATTTGAATCGGACAATAAGGATGAGAATGACCTTATTGGGGGCGGAGATGTTGATAATAACGGCCGTATTGAGGGCCGTGGTAGTCTGCACATGTATCCTTCCAGAATTCCGGATCATCTTCATAAGCGTATGGAGGAGACTATTCATAAGCATCCGGAGAGTATTCATGGCAGTGTTATTGACCATACTGAAGGGCTTGTTCATGACATTGCTGATGAGAGTACGGTTGATGAAGTTGTTGATTATCATGGCTCTGAACATGGCTCCAGATCAGACTCAATATCCGTTTCAATACCTGCTTCAAGAACCGCTTTAATAGAAAGCTCTGAGGAAGCTTCAGAATTAGAGATGATTCCAGGCCCCGTCGTTAAAACGCCTTACAGTGCAAGCCGTACAGATTCTCCGGATATAAATGTTGTTATTAAGACTGCGAACGGAACGCCAGAAAATATTGGCAGTCAACCTCGAGAGATTGAACCTGAGGATGACATTGCACTTGATGATCTCTTCCCGTTGTCACCAGTTGTGATCATTAAAGATGGTAATGATGAAAATGAACCCTTGCTGAGTCAGTCTGCATCAATACACCGTGAGTATGAAGATGGCTCGCCGTTCAGTTCGCTTGTTGTCATTAATAAGGATGATGAAGATAACTATCCATTGAGTCCGGCTGTATCTGTTCTGAGAGATGTTGAAGATGACTCCAGGTTAAGCACACCTGTGCCCACTAATAGCGACGATGCAGGTAATAATTCATTGCGTCAGGGAACCCCAGAGCAGGATTCTTATAAATCTGATGCACCCAAATCTAATGAATTAGCTTCAGAAGTTAAAGAGTGCGCAGGGCAATACTCAATTGTTCCTTCGTCTCCTGACGAAGAGATTCCTTTGGAGAAATCTCCAGAGCCTGTGCCTGAGAAACAAGAAATCGTGGAACAGGCTGTTGCAAAACTGGAGTCAGTAGAACAAGAGGCAGCAGAACAACAAGAGGCAGTAAAATACGAGCGCTCCCCTGTACCAGAGCTCGTAAGAGACGAGCCTGCTATCGAAGAATCACAATTCCCCGCTGCACAGGATTCACAGTCATCCGATGAATCTATACCTGCGGTAACTGAGCCTGAAAAAGTCCCTGCCAAAAAAATTGTGGTTGTTAAAAAGAGGGGGGCAGCCCAAAAAGAACCTAAGAAAAGGGTTATGGTCAGAAGGGTAGTGGCTAAAAAGACTGAGCCCAAAGAGCCTGCACTTGAAGTGACACAGCAAGTGGCCGCCTTAGCCGAGTCCGAAGAGGGTGAACCCCAAGACACGGAATCGATAGGCTCTGAACCAGCAGTCACAAAGTCCCAAAAAACAGAGCCCAAAAAGGCTGAGTCCAAAGAGCCTGCACCTGAAGTGACACAGCAAGTGGCCGCCTTAGCCGAGCCCGAAGAGGGTGAACCCCAAAACACGGAATCCTTAGACCCTGAACCTGCAGTCACTAAACCCAAAAAAGTAGGGGCCAAAAAGGCTGCTCCTAAAAAGGCTGCTCCTAAAAAGACTGCCCCTAAAAAGACTGCCCCTAAAAAGACTGCACTGAAAAGGGATGATCCTGAAAAGGCTGAGTCCAAAGAGCCTGCACCTGAAGTGACACAGCAAGTGGCCGCCTTAGCCGAGTCCGAAGAGAGTGAACCCCAAAACACGGAATCCTTAGACCCTGAACCTGCAGTCACTAAACCCAAAAAAGCAGGGGCTGCTCCTAAAAAGGCTGCTCCTAAAAAGACTGCCCCTAAAAAGACTGCACTGAAAAAGGATGATCCTGAAAAGGCTGAGTCCAAAGAGCCTGCACCTGAAGTGACACAGCAAGTGGCCGCCTTAGCCAAGTCCGAAGAGAGTGAACCCCAAAACACGGAATCCTTAGACCCTGAACCTGCAGTCACTAAACCCAAAAAAGCAGGGGCCAAAAAGGCTGCTCCTAAAAAGACTGCCCCTAAAAAGACTGCCCTGAAAAAGGATGATCCTGAAAAGGCTGAGTCCAAAGAGCCTGCACCTGAAATGACACAGCAAGTGGCCGCCTTAGCCGAGCCCGAAGAGAGTGAACCCCAAAACACGGAATCCTTAGACCCTGAACCTGCAGTCACTAAACCCAAAAAAGCAGGGGCCAAAAAGGCTGCTCATAAAAAGCCCCTAAAAAGACTGCACTGAAAAAGGATGATCCTGAAAAGGCTGAGTCCAAAGAGCCTGCACCTGAAGTGACACAGCAAGTGGCCGCCTTAGCCAAGTCCGATGAGAGTGAACCCCAAAACACGGAATCCTTAGACCCTGAACCTGCAGTCACTAAACCCAAAAAAGCAGGGGCCAAAAAGGCTGCCCCTAAAAAAACTGCACTGAAAAAGGATGATCCTGAAAAGGCTGAGTCCAAAGAGCCTGCACCTGAAGTGACACAGCAAGTGGCCGCCTTAGCCGAGCCCGAAGAGAGTGAACCCCAAAACACGGAATCCTCAGACCCTGAACCTGCAGTCACTAAACCCAAAAAAGCAGGGGCTAAAAAGGCTGCTCCTAAAAAGGCTGCCCTAAAAAGACTGCCCTGAAAAAGGATGATCCTGAAAAGGCTGAGTCCAAAGAGCCTGCACCTGAAGTGACACAGCAAGTGGCCGCCTTAGCCAAGTCCGATGAGAGTGAACCCCAAAACACGGAATCCTCAGACCCTGAACCTGCAGTCACTAAACCCAAAAAAGCAGGGGCTAAAAAGGCTGCCCCTAAAAAGGCTGCCCTGAAAAAGGATGATATCCTGAAAAGGCTGAGTCCAAAGAGCCTGCACCTGAAGTGGCACAGCAAGTGGCCGCCTTAGCCAAGTCCGATGAGAGTGAACCCCAAGACACGGACTCCTTAGACCCTGAACCTGCAGTCACTAAACCCAAAAAAGCAGGGGCCAAAAAGGCTGCCCCTAAAAAGACTGCACTGAAAAAGGATGATCAGGCTGAGTCCAAAGAGCCTGCACCTAAAGTGGTACAGCAAGTGGCCGCCTTAGCCAAGTCCGATGAGAGTGAACCCCAAAACACGGAATCCTTAGACCCTGAACCTGCAGTCACTAAACCCAAAAAAGCAGGGGCTAAAAAGGCTGCTCCTAAAAAGGCTGCCCCTAAAAAGACTGCCCCTAAAAAGACTGCACTGAAAAAGGATGATCCTGAAAAGGCTGAGTCCAAAGAGCCTGCACCTGAAGTGGTACAGCAAGTGGCCGCCTTAGCCAAGTCCGATGAGAGTGAACCCCAAAACACGGAATCCTCAGACCCTGAACCTGCAGTCACTAAACCCAAAAAAGCAGGGGCTAAAAAGACTGCCCCTAAAAAGACTGCACTGAAAAAGGATGATCCTGAAAAGGCTGAGTCCAAAGAGCCTGCACCTGAAGTGGCACAGCAAGTGGCCGCCTTAGCCAAGTCCGATGAGAGTGAACCCCAAAACACGGAATCCTCAGACCCTGAACCTGCAGTCACTAAACCCCAAAAAGCAGGGGCTAAAAAGGCTGCCCCTAAAAAGGCTACCTCTAAAAAAGTTGCTGCTACAAAGGTTGCTCCTGTAAAGGGAGGGGGGCGCAAGAAACAGGTAGTAAAGAGTGATGACTCATCAGATTCTGATGACACTCCTATCTGGCCGCATACTAGTGTTGAGATGAATGAGGAAGAAAGTGACGGGACTAAATCGGCCCATTTGTTCAGCCGATTCCAGGCTGATTTTCCGGATCAGATAATCCCTGTGAAGCAGCAGTTGATACAGATACAGGGCAATTGGCCGGTTATGAACGAAAAGATTTATATTGATTTCCATAGGTGGGATAAAAATCAAAAGATATTTGTCCCCCTGCCTGGACTTCAGTGTGAGACCAATTCATTCAGGGGTAACGTCGCCTATGACCTGTCTACAGATCATATTTCCAGACAGCGTCAGGGAGGCCTGATGCGCATTACTTTGTCAGGGCAAACCGGTTTAGCACCTGATCGGGGCTTTAATATTGCGTTGCTGGACACGAACGAATTTAAGGATATCCAGCTCGTTAATATGAGCTACTCCCGAAATGCGAAGAGTGAGTTCCAGTTATCACAGGCAGCTTTGGAACCTATAAATGCGGAGCGTGAGTTTCAGGTATCACTGGCAGCTTTGGATTCTATAGAACAGGCAACGTTGGGAAAAGATGGCCAGAGTACACTGTTGTTAGCCATGGTGGATGAAGATGAGGAGAATTTTTCTTCTATTCATCTGCCCGCTCAGGTTATGGCCATGAAAAAGTCTGATATATGGAAAAGTAAGAAGGCTATTGATGCATGGTTAAGAGCTGTAGACAAACAGCAGAAATCGAGTCACCAAAAAGACTTTGAGTATATCTTTGGCCCATATAGTGATGAAAAGGCTGCCGCATCCGTTGGCTGGTTGAATCGTATGCGGAAAATTAAAGGAAACATCATCGCTGAACCCAAAAAGGTGTCGGAGCAAAAAGGTCTCAGGGATATTCTTGTGGATGAACACCAGCTATTTTTCTCTGTCGGGCCCTTTTGGGTTCCGGGCAGGAATCGCAATGGCAAGATATTAAGCCTACAGATTAGAGCTATAGACACAGATGTAGTCAATAGGATCCCTGTGTTTGTATCAGGCCGTGGGGATTTTAAAGAAGAGCTGGATACGGGCTGCCTGCCCTCTTCACAGACGGGTTATTACCATGTCTCGCTGGTAGATGAAGGTAAGGTCATTGGACGACAGTCTCTAGTCATAATGGATCGTATTCTAAACCTTTCCGGGCAGAGGCTTTTTGTTGTGGATATGCATAAGGCCGCTAAATCCGTGCGATCATCTACAGCCAGGGATAAGAAGGGAAAATCCGCTAAAGGTGAAGAGAGCGGCTTCCTGGATAGCATAGGGGATTTGTTAAACCCTAATGCTCTGGTATTTGTAGTAGGCCGTAATGAACTGACTGCAGCCGAACGTGAGATGTTATCCGATAGGGCTGGGGTGGTTATAAACCTTCCTCCTGGTGAAAAAACAACAACCCAAATAGAGCATTTGATGGATAACTTTGACGGAGCGGTTGAAATGTATTCATCAGGCGGTGTGAAGACTCCTCTACTTGAGGCGTTGGGACGTGAGTCTGATCAGCTGTAACGCCCTTCAGGGTATATTCGGCCCGTAGGCCTTATAGAACTGATTGGTTAACAGGTTATCCGGGTCCAGCCTTTTTTTGAGTTCAATAAGAGCGCTGAACTCCGGATAACTCTGGTAGAGCTGGTCTTTGCTGGCATAGAGTCCATAAGGAAGGTAATAGCGACCATTCAGCTCAAGAACTGAGGCAATCATTTCCTGAGAGGCCTGTTTCATAGTGTGTTCGGCCTGCTTTGTGGTAGGCAGGTTGATAAACAACACAATGGCGAAACGGTCTTTTGGTGCGTAAGGCAAAAGAGCATCCCGGTTAGCAGGTACCCAGCGCACAGTTGCGTTAATGAGTTTAAAGTCTGGTGAATGCTGACCCACCCAGCGATTAAGGTGGTCGATAAAGGTTTCAAGATTCTCCGGCGGTACAAAGTATTCCTGAAGAATATCCCGCGTATTCGGTACAGTGTTTTTTAGTGATTCTACCGACTCTCCCATGGCCTGGGTGCGGCTCATGGTGGCTCCCTTCTCCAGAAAGAAATATTCGATGGTTGTGCGTACAATCCGGCCGAGCCAGCTCTTTTTCATGATGTTTAAAGGGCCGGGGTCAGCCAGCTCTGGTTCTGGCAGAAGGTCTGGCGAGGGAGCAGGTTGATGTGTGTCGCGATAGTTCACAACCACCATATTGCGGAAGCGCCAGAGCGGGTTGATGGAGAGCCGTGCCGAGTGCAGCGCAATGATGGGATCGCTTTTAACAGTGCTCTTAACAACGGTGCTCTTATCAGAAATGCTGTTAACCGGGCGGCCTTCAAATGAGTTGTTCTTAATATTCTCATTAAAGTAGGTTCTGTATTTAGCGGTTTTTACCAGCTCGGTCTGTTTCTCTAACATGGTGTTGGGCACGAAATTAAGAGTGACCTCGGTAATGATGCCAATGAGCCCATAGGTACCTATGACGCCATGAAATATCTCAGGATTCTCAGTGCGGCTGGCGCGAATATGATTTCCATCCGTTAGCAGCACTTTCAGTGACGTTACCGACTCAGACACGGGGTTGTGGTGAATATCCTGCCCGTGGGCGTTTACACCCAGAGAGCCGCCAATGGTGAAATCGTTATAAGACTGCATGGCCGCGACTGACAGGCCAAAAGGTTCCAGCTGGCCCTGAAGACGCTGCCAGGTCATACCTGCCTGTACGGTGACCAGACTTTTTTCGAGATCAATATGAATCAGCTGATTCATCTCCCGGGTATTGATCTGTACCGCTGTGTTGGCGCAGGTCTGGTTGCCCTGACTGAACCCCCCTCCCACAAGACTGATTTGCTGGCCTTTTTTCCGGGCTTTCGCTAATACCAGAGCCAACTCCAGCGGGTGATCTGGGGACAAGACCTTAATTGGGTGGCAGATATCGCTGTCAGGCTGGGCAATGGTGGCGTGGGGGCAGGTTGGTGCCGGAGCACTCGATAAGACCATACGAGATCCGGCAATCATTAAGCACAGTGCTGTAAGAGCGCAGATGATAAAGGCAGGCAGTTTGCCAACCGGTCTTTCAGACTGTGCTGACATAGGAAGGTCTCCAGTGGTTCCCTTTATGACAGGATGAGTATGAAAAGGTTCACAGAAGCTTAATGCTGAATAGGTGTTTTTACGTAAACAGCGGTTTGCTTTTGGTTTCCACTGTTGTTTAATAAAAAGGCAAATCTAACTCAGTGGCATGTGTTGTAACCAGGTTTCGAGGTACAGGAAGTCCTGTTAAGGCTCTCAGCGGCAAAACACCGCAAAAGATGTAGCTAATAAATCAGCGGCTTTGTGTAACAAAGAAGAGAGTTTGGTACAGGCAGTGTGTAGTCTTTCCAGCGTAATGCTTTTAATAAAAATAAGCGCTGAAAGAAGTGACTGGGTATATAAATTGTATCCTGACGGATAGATGTCTCTTTGGTGTTATGCCTTCGTAACGGTTGATTCGCCCCTCTCTCTGAGGCGAGTTGATTGTTTATGTCTGAAAATTCTTTTCCCAAGCACCTCGGGTGTGCCTTCCTCTGAGTTTGTCCAGGTCGGTGTCTGCGCCTGGACAAAAGGAAAATGTCCGGGCTGTCCATTATGTGGTGGCACTGGCAATAATAATAACAACAAGCACTGTCCAGCATGTGTCGTGTATTAAAGGGTCATACAAAACCCTTCAATGTTGAGACAGAGCACCGTCAAAGGAAGGATGTAAATGAGGCTGCAAGCGCGAAGACTTGTAACGCTTCTGGTCTGTCTGCTGGTTTCCCCTGCCCTATGGGCTGAGTGGGCGGTCAATATGCCGGAAGGGGTCACCGATCTTAGTCATTCAATTTATGATCTGCATATGACGATTTTCTGGATCACCGTGGGTATCGGTGTTCTGGTTTTCGGCGTTATGTTCTGGTCAGTTATTTTTCATCGTAAGTCCCGGGGAGCCAAGGCTGCTGAGTTTCATGAAAGCACAGTGGTAGAAATACTCTGGACCAGTATCCCTTTCGCCATTCTGGTGGTTATGGCCATCCCGGCAACCCAAACCCTGATAGAAGTGTACGACGCTGATAATGCGGACATTGATATCAAGGTGACAGGTTATCAGTGGAAGTGGCAGTACGAGTATCTTGGTGAAGATGTCAGCTTCTTCAGTAACCTCTCTACCTCCCGCGATGAAGTGAATAATCTGCGACCCAAGAACCCCAACTACCTGCTGGAAGTTGATGAGCCTCTTGTTGTGCCAGTGGGTAAGAAGATTCGCTTCCTGATTACCGGTGCAGACGTTATTCACTCCTGGTGGGTACCGGCTCTGGCGGTGAAGAAAGATGCGATTCCAGGGTTTATTAATGAATCCTGGGCGAAGATTAATGAGCCCGGCATCTACCGTGGTCAGTGTGCAGAGCTCTGTGGTAAAGACCATGGCTATATGCCCATTGTTGTTGATGCCCGCCCTCTGAATGAATACAACGAATGGCTGACGGAGAAACGTGCCGAAGCTGTCAGGATTCGTGAGCTGACCGAGAAAGACTGGTCCAAAGACGAACTCATGGCCAAGGGTGAAAACGTTTACAACAAGGTGTGTGCCGCCTGTCACCAGGCTAATGGTCAGGGTATTCCACCCATGTTCCCGGCACTGAAAGGTCAGGCCATTGCCATCAAGAAAGAGATGATTGACGACCACATTAATATTGTTCTCAACGGTAAGAAAGGCACCGCGATGCAGGCCTTCAGTGCGCAGTTGAGCGAGGTCGATATTGCCGCTGTTATTACCTACGAGCGAAATGCCTGGGGCAACAATACCGGCGACGTGATTACCCCGAAAGACATTCTCGATTACAAGAAAAATGGCAGCTATACGCCTGCTGCAGCGGGAGATAAGCAATGAGTGATCATCACCACGGCCCGGCGAAAGGTCTGATGCGCTGGGTGCTGACCACAAACCACAAAGACATTGGCTCTATGTACATGTGGTTCAGCTTCGCAATGTTCCTGCTGGGTGGCTCTATGGCCATGGTGATTCGGGCGGAGCTCTTTCAGCCCGGATTGCAGATAGTCCAGCCGGAATTCTTTAACCAGATGACCACCATGCATGGTCTGATCATGGTATTCGGTGCGGTTATGCCAGCCTTTGTCGGCCTGGCTAACTGGATGATTCCGATGATGATCGGTGCGCCAGATATGGCCCTGCCCCGCATGAATAACTGGAGCTTCTGGATACTGCCATTCGCCTTCGCCCTGATGGGCAGCACCCTGTTTATGGAAGGCGGTGGTCCTAACTTCGGTTGGACCTTCTACGCGCCTCTGTCCACAGACTATGCGCCACCTTCAACAACCTTCTTCATATTTGCCGTTCATATGATGGGTATCTCGTCCATCATGGGTGCGATAAACGTGATAGCGACCATCCTCAACCTGCGGGCGCCGGGGATGACGCTAATGAAGATGCCGTTGTTTGTCTGGACCTGGCTGATAACCGCCTACCTGCTGATTGCAGTTATGCCGGTACTGGCTGGTGTGGTGACTATGATGCTGATGGATATTCACTTCGGTACAGCGTTCTTTAACGCTGGCGGTGGTGGTGACCCTGTCTTGTTCCAGCATGTGTTCTGGTTCTTCGGGCACCCGGAAGTGTACATCATGATTCTGCCGGCTTTTGGTATTGTCTCGGCGATCATCCCGGCCTTTGCCCGTAAGCCGCTGTTTGGTTATACGTCCATGGTTTATGCGGTGGCGAGTATCGCATTCTTGTCGTTTATCGTATGGGCGCACCATATGTTTACGGTAGGTATACCTCTGGTGGGCGAAGTGTTCTTTATGTACGCCACCATGCTGATAGCGGTGCCGACAGGTGTGAAAGTGTTTAACTGGGTCGCGACCATGTTCAAGGGTTCGCTGACCTTTGAAACGCCGATGCTGTTCTCTATCGCCTTTGTGGTGCTGTTCACCATTGGTGGTTTTTCCGGTTTGATGCTCTCTATTGCACCGGCTGACTTCCAGTATCACGACACCTACTTCGTGGTTGCTCACTTCCACTATGTACTGGTTCCCGGTGCGATTTTCGCGATCTTTGCCGGTACCTACTACTGGCTGCCGAAGTGGACAGGCCATATGTATGACACAGCGCTCTCGAAGGTGCATTTCTGGTTGTCGTTCATCGGTATGAACCTGACTTTTTTCCCCATGCACTTTGTTGGTCTGGCAGGAATGCCCCGTCGTATACCTGATTACAACATGCAGTTCGCGGACTTCAATATGATCTCCACGATAGGCGGCTTCCTGTTCGGCATCACCCAGCTGCTGTTCCTGTTTATTGTGATCAAGTGTGTGAAAGGTGGCGAGAAAGCCGAAGCCAAACCCTGGGAAGGTGCTCATGGTCTGGAGTGGATGGTGCCCTCACCCGCACCTTACCACACCTTTACTACTCCTCCGGATGTGAAGTAACGGCAGGGTCTGACGAATGCTTGGTATGCCAAAACTGAATGGCACACAGAAGACAATCCTCAAGGCAACGGTCACCGCCGTTGCCATGTTCGCCTTTGTCTTTGTGGTGATGGTGCCGCTGTATAACGTTCTGTGTGATATCACCGGGTTGAATGGCAAGACCGACTCAACTCCTTACACAGCTGTTCCGGCTGCGGTAGATACTTCACGTACCATTACCGTTCAGTTTCTGGCGACCAACAACAAGGGTATGAACTGGGAATTTAAACCCAGCACTCATGAAGTGAAGGTCCACCCTGGCCAACTCGGCTCGCTCACATTTTATGTGCGCAACCCGTCTGACCAGAACATGGTGGGACAGGCCATACCCAGCGTCTCCCCTTTTGAAGCCACAGATTATCTGCATAAAACCGAGTGCTTCTGCTTCACTTCCCAGCCTCTGAATGGCCATGAAGAAAAGCTGATGCCTCTGAAGATTATTGTGGATCAGGATCTGCCCAAACATATTCAGAAACTCACCCTGTCTTATACGCTGTTCGATATTACAGAGATGGAAAAGAAACGGACTGCCGGGCTGCAGTAAAAGCTCCAGCACACGCCATGAGAGCGCGGTACGCCGCGAGGAGAAAATAGAAATGGCAAACGAAACAGAAGGTGCAAGCCAGGGGGAAGGAACCTATTACGTTCCCGACCAGAGTAAGTGGCCGATTGTCGCAGCCATAGGACTGTTCCTGACAGTGGTCGGCGCAGGCATGATGATGAATGCCATGAGTGCCAAGAGTAACGACCCTACCGGGCACTATGTGTTCTTCGCCGGTGCCCTGTTTATGGCCTGGATGCTGTTTGGCTGGTTTGGTGATGTGATTCGTGAATCACACTCCGGACTCTACAGCCCACAGATGGACCGCAGCTTTCGCTGGGGTATGGGCTGGTTCATATTCTCGGAAGTGATGTTCTTTGCGGCCTTCTTCGGCGTACTGTTCTTTATCCGTCACCTGTCAGTTCCCTGGTTGGGCGGTGAAGGGGCGAATGGCGTCAGCAACATGCTCTGGCCGGAATTTGAAGCCCAATGGCCTTTAATGGTGAACCCGGACCCGGAAGCTTTCAAAGGCCCCACTAAACTGGTTGACCCCTGGACGCTGCCGTTGATCAACACGCTCCTGCTGGTGACTTCAAGTATCACCTGCACCAAGGCTCACCACGCCATGGTGGCTGACAAGCGCAAGAGCTGCATCAACTGGCTGGCGATTACATTGGTTCTGGGTTTTGTGTTTCTGATTGTGCAGGGCTACGAGTATTACCATGCATATAACGACCTCGGACTGACTCTGCAATCCGGCATTTACGGTTCAACATTCTTTATGCTGACCGGCTTCCATGGTGCACACGTAACCCTGGGCGCGATTATGTTGACTGTGATGTTTATTCGCATCGTAAAAGGTCACTTCACCCCGGAGAAACACTTCGGTTTTGAAGCGGCGGCCTGGTACTGGCACTTTGTTGATGTGGTCTGGATTGGGTTGTTCTTGTTTGTGTATGTGCTCTAGGTAAAGCCTTTAACCACAGAGACACAAAGGCACAGAGGAAAAGCAAAAGCCTATAATTAAGAGCTTTTGCTTTTCATTAAAGCTCTTCTCTGTGCCTTTGTGTCTCTGTGGTAAAAGCCCTTTAAAGCCAGGGTGCAGAAATATCCAGCTGGCCGCTCATTTTGCCGTAGATAACCAGCCCAACAATGAGCCCGGCCATTACAACCCGGGACGTTAAAGACAAGATTAACCGGGGAGAGCCGCTTCTATCTTTCATCAGCCCAACAAAACCGTTTATCAAACTGATAACCATGGCAAGAAGAAGGATAACAATGGCGATTTTGATCCACATATTAGTGTCTCCCGTTGAAAGTTTGTGTAGAGTTTATTTTCAGCATACCGGTTAAACAGAGTAATTACAGTGTGTTCATCGTTGTTAAAACCGCAGCGAGAATAAAAATAATAAAGCCCAGTAAGCGACGGTTATATAACCGGGTTTACAAAAGAGTGGATGAAGTCGATGTATCGAATCCGCCCCGTCATAGTGACAGGTACATTGCTGGTTACCCTGCTGCTCGCCCTGCTGGTGAGTCTTGGGTTCTGGCAACTCGACCGATATGACAGTAAACGTGCCATGGAAACTCTTCACCAGTCCCGTCAGGATGGCAGCTACAGCCTGCAGGATATTCAAGGTCAGCCTGACCCTCTCTATTTTCAGTTATCCGTCACTGGTCGTTTTGATAACCAGCGTAGCTTCCTGCTCGATAATCGCACACACAATGGCCGTGTCGGCTTCCATGTACTGACATCTTTCATCGCCGACACCGGACAAACGCTTTTGGTCGATAGAGGCTGGATTGCAGGCTTTTCCGACCGTAGTCAACTGCCTTCTATACCTGCTATCAAAGGGTTGGTGAGCATCTCAGGGTTAAGCTGGCAGCCAGCAGGAGAAGCCTTCCTGCTGAAAGAAGACCAGTGGCAACAGAGCTGGCCAAAGATTGTTCAAGCCATTGACCAGAAACGTATGGCGACAGAATTGGAAGCCAGGTTGCAGCCGTGGCTGCTGATACAGGATGCAGACCAGCCTGGCAGCCTTCAGCGAAATTTTCATTTAACCAATATGCCCGCTACGCGGCATATGGGATACGCCTTTCAGTGGTTTGCCATGGCAATTGCTCTGGCACTGCTGGGATTGTGGGCCTTAAGACTCACTTTTTATAAAAAAGACAGAAAAACAGAAGCCTTAGAAAGGCCAGGGGAAGCGCAGTTATGACGCAGTCAAACATGTCATCGACACCGGACAGTAACCACCCGATAAAACCCAGCCCTTTCACATCAAAGACAGAGCTTATATTTATTATTTTAATCCCGTTCGGCGGGCTCGCTTTAGCCGCCTGGATGTATTTTGCAGGCGCTTTTTTACCAGAAAGCCGTAACCATCAGGGTAATATGCTTACACCGCCGCTAAATATTGAAGCGTTTAATGGTCCACGCTTTGATATAAAAACTCTTAACAATGAGTGGGGGCTTGTTGTTGTCGCCAGCGGTAGCTGTGATAAAACCTGTCGCGATGTGCTTTATAAAACCCGTCAGGCCCATGTTGCCCTGAATCGTAATCAAACTCGTATCAGCCGCTTTTTTGTGACGCCAACAGTTGGCCGTGATGAAGAAATTGTTTTCAGCAATTTTATGAAAGACCAGCACCCCGGTGTCACCACTCTAAAAGGCTCAATGCCTTCGATGGATTTTACAACTGACGAATCTGTACGTGTATTTCTGGTGGATCCTTTGGGCAACGTAATGCTCTGGTACGGGCAGGAGCATGACGGCAAACAGATACTCAAGGATATGGAAAAACTCCTGAAAGCCAGTCGTATCGGGTAAAGGCAGGAACACTTTATGAACGCATACTCAGGGAAATCGTTATCTGAAACCGCAATGCCAGGGTTCTGGTTAGCGATGTTTGCTACTGCACTGGCTGTCGTTGTTGTTGGGCTGGGTGCCTGGACCCGACTTGTTCATGCGGGTCTTGGCTGCCCGGACTGGCCGGGTTGCTACGGGTTTCTGTTTGTACCCGAAACCGCTGGTGAAATCAGTGTTGCTGAAAGCCGTTTTCCCGATGCTCCGGTTGAGGTTGAGAAAGGCTGGCCGGAGATGATCCATCGCTATGTGGCGGGTTCATTGCTGCTGGTTGTGTTGGGTTTGGCGATAAGCGCAATTCGCAACCGTGCCAGTGAAGGGCAACCACTCAAGCTACCACTGTTTATTCTTGTGCTGATTATTCTGCAGGCTGCTTTTGGGATGTGGACAGTGACCCTAAAACTCTGGCCTCAGGTTGTAACGGCACACCTGCTTGGTGGTTTTGCCACACTCTCACTATTAACGCTTCTGACCTTAAGGCTCTCGGGCCAGTGGTCTGAGGCTCTGAAAGACAAAACGGCCAACCTGTTTGCTCCCCGCAAACTGGCAATGGTCGCGCTGCTGTTAGTGATTGCACAGATCACGCTGGGAGGCTGGACCAGCTCTAACTATGCAGCTCTCGCCTGCCCTGACCTTCCGACTTGTCAGGGTGAGTACTGGCCCCCCACAGACTTTGCCGAAGGTTTTGATATCTCACAGGCTATTGGCCCCAACTACCTTGGCGGCAAGATGGATAACGATGCCCGGGTGGCTATCCATATGGCGCATCGTATCGGCGCCATTATCACCACTTTGCTGGTAGGGCTGCTTGGAATTATCGGTTTGCTCAAAGGCCGAAAAGTTTTAAGGCCAGTCTATGGCTTTATGTTGTGTGCACTGGCGCTGCAGGTCGCACTGGGTCTAAGCAATATTATTTACTTTTTACCGCTGTCGGTTGCAGTGGCACATAACCTCGGAGGCGCGTTGCTGCTGATTGCAGTGATGAATGTGAATTATCGAATACGGCAGAATTGAATAACGTCCAACAGGCCGGATGCCAGCGACAATAAAAATAATAACAAGGACTCTTCAAGGAAAAAGAAATGGACAGGGTAAAGGAAATGGCAATAGCAAAGAGTATAGATGCCTCGCCTGCACCTGCTTCGGCAGGCTGGAAGGACTATCTGGAGCTGTGCAAACCCCGTGTTGTAGCGTTAATGATTCTGACTGTGGTGATTGGTCAGTGCCTGTCCGTACAGGGATGGGTGCCACTGGACACATTGCTTTTAGGTAATCTGGGTATCGCCCTCTGTGCAGCCTCAGCAGCAGTGATTAACCATGTCGTTGACCGTCGTATAGATACCCTAATGGCGCGCACCAGTAATCGACCTGTTGCCACAGGTAAGGTCGAGCCTTTGCAGGCTCTGGTGTTCGCGTTGTCGATTGGTGTTATCGGTATGGCGACTCTGCTGCTGTTTGTGAATGCACTGACAGCCTGGCTGACACTGGCTTCCCTTTTAGGTTATGCCGTCGTGTATACCCTGTTCCTGAAGCGTGCAACGCCACAGAATATTGTGATTGGCGGTATTGCCGGTGCCGCTCCTCCTCTTCTGGGTTGGACGTCTGTCACGGGTGAGTTCCACGGCCATGCACTGTTACTCGTATTAATTATTTTCGCCTGGACGCCTCCGCACTTCTGGGCGCTCGCTATTCACCGCAAAGATGAATACGCCAAGGCCGATATTCCGATGCTGCCGGTGACTCATGGTGTGGAGTACACCAAGCTGCATATCGTCCTCTATTCAGTTGTGTTGTTGCTGGTAAGCCTGATGCCGTGGATGACAGGTATGAGCGGGCTGATCTATCTCGTTGGTGCTACGGCTCTGGGGCTGCGCTTCCTGTGGTGGAGTGTGATGTTGATGAAGGATGCCCGCCCTGATGTAGCAATGAAAACCTTCCGGTTCTCCATTACTTATTTGATGTTGCTGTTTGTGGTGTTACTGGCGGATCACTACATCTTTTTGGGTTAACAGCTTGAGTGAAATCGAGTGAACGACCGGAAGGTGATGACTCGGGAAT
The DNA here is from genome assembly GCA_965221135.1 of Sansalvadorimonas sp. Taxonomy (GTDB): domain Bacteria; phylum Pseudomonadota; class Gammaproteobacteria; order Pseudomonadales; family Endozoicomonadaceae; genus Sansalvadorimonas. The sequence goes on along the minus strand of CBDCRZ010000069.1, from coordinate 116,904 downwards.
ATCTGATGTATCAGAAGTAAAAGGGAATTTTATGAACAAGGGTGTGCGTAATACGATTTTGTTTCTGCTGCTGATCATCGGCAGTGTGATTGGCCTTACGGTGAATAAATACACCAGCAAGTCAGAACTCAATAAAGAAGAACTCCGTGAACTTGGTGTGGTTCTATACGACACGCCACGAACATTCGTCTTCAATCCGCTGACAACATACGGTGAGAAAACCTTTGCCAGGGCAGATACAGAAGGTGTCTGGACTCTGATGTACTTCGGCTTCACCTACTGCCCTGATATCTGCCCCGCGACTCTCGCCAATATGGCGCAGGTGATGAAAGAACTGCGGGCAAAGAATCCACAGTTTGCGGAGAAGGTGAAGGTGGTACTGGTCAGCGTCGACCCTCAGCGGGATAACCCCGAAAAACTGGCGCAGTATGTGGAATTCTTCGATACAAGCTTTGTGGGCGTCACCAGTGATGAGGCGAATCTGAAAGCGATGGCTCAACAGCTGAACGTTGCTTTCGAACTGGTGGGTGACACCACGGCTGAGGACTATTTAGTGGAACACAGTGGTCAGGTAGTGCTGGTAAACCCCAAGGGTGATTACCAGGGCTTTATGCGTCCGCCGTTTGTACCTCAGGAGCTGGCTGAAGCATTGGTTAAGGTTGATCAGCACTTTTAATGAGTGCGGGTGAGCAGGTCACACTTAGCTCTGACTGAATATATTGGAGGGTAGAGGTTAACTCCTCAAACATAAGCTGCCGGAACCACATATGCGCCGGGTCTTTGATATGGCGCTCATGCCAGATGATGGAGTAAGTGAAGTCCGGCTGTTCTAATGGCAGTGTCAGCAGCTTCAGTTTGTAATGGCTGGCAAACTTCAGTGCCAGCCCATAAGGAATGGTCAGTAGCAGGTCGTTATTGGCAATCAGTGCCAGAGCTGCCACAAAGTGAGGAACGCGCAGTGCAATTCTGCGTGTCAGGCCTTGAGAGTCCAGCAGGGTATCAATCGGTGTTCTTGGGCTTCCACCCATAGTGATAAGCGCGTGGTCTGCTTGTGCATACCTTTGCAGACTCAGGGGTGCCCTTGTCAAAGGGTGACCTTCCCGTACGACACAGACAAACCTGTCGGTTCCTATTCCCCTGCCGTGCACTGCGGCTGGTGCGGTATCTATGGCGCAGGTTGCCATATCGATATTCTGTGTTGTCAGACTCTCGGTAAAGCTCTCCTGCCAGGGAACCATTTCAAGGTTCACCCCTGGAGCTTCACGGCGTAAACGGTCAATGCAGGATGGCAGCAGCACATGAGCGCCGTAATCTGTTGTCGCCAAACGGAAGGTGTTGGAAGCCTGGTCCGGTATAAACTGCGGCGGCTCAATCATCTGGTTGATATCAAGCAGTGTATTCTGCAGTTGCAGCGCCAAAGCCTCAGCTCTTGGTGTTGGTGCCAGGCCTTTCGGTGTTCGGGTAAACAGAGGGTCGTTAAACAGCGTTCGTAACCGTGCAAGATTTCGGCTGATGGCTGGTTGGGTAAGATAAAGCTTCGCGGCTGCTCGCCCGGTATTCCGTTCTTCGAGCAATACCTGAAAGACGGGAAGCAGATTAAGGTCAGCAGACGAGAGTTTTTTGATATTCACAAAGTACACAACATATCTTAAATTCCTGACATTACTGTCAGTCATTTCAGCACATCCACAGGCACACAACAGCCTCCTCGACTATAACTTCCGGATTCTTTTTCAACAGCAAACTTCCGGGAGGTTACAATGCGGCAACCGTTCCAGCACTCTGCCTTCAAATGGGGGGGTTCTTATCTGATAACCCTATGCTTTCTTTTGGCAGGCAATGCGGAAGCCGTACTGAAATCCTGCCACCGCCACCCGCATCCAATCCCTTACTTCATGCACCAACACGATATCTGCCCTGCATGCTCAATAAAGCCAGACAAGCAGGTTCTCGACATCCAATCACAGAAGTGGAACAAGGCTGCTTTACAGATGTTCTCGAAACTCACAGGAAATAGCCCCAAAAACCATATTATCTCTCCGCACAGCATTAATGAAATACTGACCATGCTGGCCGTCGGGGCAGACGGAAAAACCCTTGAAACGACCACCAAAATTATGGGAACAACACCGGGCGAACTGCCATTTCTCTCCGAGCTTTTACATGTGGAGGAAGACGATGTCCCCCTCCAAATGGACGAAGTCGATGCATTTTCGCGCTACAACGCCATTCTTGTCTCTGGTCAGTACAAGCTATCGGACAGCTACACCAGCTATCTGCGTCACCACTTTGACGAGCAGGCAGATATACATGCGGATCAGGATTTCTCCGACAGACTCGCAGTCAGTGAACTGGCTAAAAGCGTCAATAATAAAGTGTGCGAGGTGACAAGAAACAAGATCAGGGATTGTGTAGATGCCGATAATATTGTGGAGCAAAAACCAGCTTTATATCTGGCCAATGCAACCTATTTTGCAGGCAAGTGGGACGTAGAATTTGAAAGATCTAAAGGTACTTTTTTGCCTTTAAGTGGACCAGAAATGCAGGTCAGCATGATTTCATCCGACAGCTTCAAGAAGGTGAAACTCGGGGAGTATGATGGTTGGCAGATAGCCAGCATCCCTTACAAAGGGCGTTTTGAAATGGTGGTTTTTCTACCACCAGGAGGTGTTGCTCCCGGTACGCTGACACATGAGCAATTTGTCGCTCTATCCAGCGACCTTCATTATGATGAGGAGGATGTTATCACGGTAAAAATGCCGGAATATATGTTCGAAATGACTTATGACCTGACACATGTTTTGGCAACATCCGAGCCCGGCGATATGTTTTCAGCCAATGCCAGCTTCGGCGAGATGCTGAAAAGCCAGGGTCATCAGTTCCGCGTATCATCCATATCCCATAAAGCCATTATTTCTACAGATAAAGATGGAACAATAGTGGCGGCCGAAACAAGATGCTGTGCAACAGACGGCGGTGATAAATGCATTCTATTAGATCACCCCTTTATGTTTATGATTAATGATAAAAAGCACAAAGCGATACGTTTTATAGGACAGATTCACAAACCCGAAAAACCACAACCAGCGCAGCCATAACCTGAGAGATATCTGCGTTGAAAATGACCTTGACTTGCCATGGTTATTACTGCCAGTTATTAAAGTTATAAATAGCATGCATTAGATGTATAGATCGGTGGTGTGTACATTTATCCCAACTGCAAACGCAACTGGTTTCAACAGGAAACCTTCCCGGGAGTCCACTTATGTACATCGAAAAAAATCAGGAAATCCGCCTCAAGAAACGTCCCGTTGGTCTGCCTTCCAGCGAAGACTTTGAGCTGACCAGTAACCCTGTCGGAGAACTGAAAGACGGTGAGGTTTTGGTTAAAAACCTGTGGATGTCTGTAGACCCTTACATGCGTGGTCGCATGACAGACCGTGCAAGCTATATCGAACCATTCGCCATTGGTGGCGTACTGGAAGGTGGCGCCGTCGGTGAAGTGGTTGAGTCCCGTAACCCTGCGTTTAAAACCGGCAGCAAAGTCGCCAGCATGAATGGTTGGAGAGAGTACTTTATTGCCAATGGTGAAACCGTTCAGCCCCTGCCAGACAGCCCGATTCCGGAGCAGGCTTTTCTGGGCATACTCGGTATGCCGGGCATGACGGCTTACACTGGCCTACTGAAGATTGGTGAGCTGAAAGAAGGCGACAATGTTTTTGTTTCAGCGGCTTCCGGTGCTGTAGGCGCGATTGTCTGCCAGATCGCCAGGCTCAAAGGCTGTTACGTCGCAGGCAGTGTCGGCTCTGATGAAAAGGCCGCGTACCTGAAAGCACTGGGTGTTGATGCCGTGGTGAATTACAAGAACACAACCAACCTTCAGGAAGATATAGCCAAAGCCTGCCCCAACGGTGTGGATGTGTATTTTGAGAATGTGGGCGGTGCCCACCTTGAAGCCTTGCTGAATGTGATGAACCCCAATGGTCGTATTGCTGTGTGCGGCATGATTGATCAGTATAACGCTACAGAAGCGCAACCTGGCCCAGCTAACCTTGCTCAGATTATTATTAAGAAACTGAAGCTTCAGGGCTTTATTATCTTTGATCACTGGGATGAGTACCCTGCCTTTGTTCAGCAGATGAGCCAGTGGATTCAGGAAGACAAGATCTCATGGAAAGAAACTGTCTACGAAGGTATTGAGAAAGCACCTGACGCCTTTATCGGGCTGTTTACCGGTAAGAACACTGGCAAGATGCTGGTGAAACTCGCTTAGTGATAAAAGCTTTTCACCACAGAGACACAAAGACACAGAGGAAAAGAAAAGCGCTTAGTTAAGAGCTTATGCTTATGCTTTTAACTAAAAAGCTAAAAAGCTATTCTCCGTGTCTTTGTGTCTCTGTGGTTAATCTTTTTCAAACCAATAGAGATGAAGCCCATGAAAGTGTTGTTTGTTTTAACCTCTCACGATGCCCTTGGTGATACTGGCGAGAAAACCGGTTTCTGGATTGAAGAGTTTGCTGCTCCTTACTATCAGTTTGCTGATGCCGGTGCAGAGGTTGTGCTGGCTTCACCTTTGGGCGGACAGCCTCCCATCGACCCAAAGAGTGCCCTTCCTGATTTTCAGACCTCCGCGACTGAGCGTTTTGATAATGATGCAGCGTTGCAGAACAAATTATCGAAGACTGTGAAGCTCAATGAAGTTTCCGCTGATGATTTTGATGGGGTGTTCTACCCAGGCGGTCATGGCCCTATGTGGGATCTGTACGACAATCAGGACTCTATCGCACTGATTGAAGCTTTCAGCCGTCAGAGCAAGCCAGTTTCCGCTGTTTGCCACGCACCCAGTGTGTTGCTAAAGGTGAAAGACGAACAGGGTGAACCTCTGGTGAAAAACAAAAAAGTCACGGGTTTCACTAATACCGAAGAAGAGGCGGTTGGCTTAACCAGCGTTGTACCTTATCTGCTGGAAGATGAGCTGAAGGCTCTGGGCGGCGAGTACTCCAAGGTGGCTGACTGGACGCCATACAGTGTCACTGATGGACTGTTGGTAACGGGGCAGAACCCTGCATCTTCCGAAGCTGTGGCTGATGCTGTTCTTAAGCTGCTGAGTTAACATGTAATCCGCATATTTCTTTGCATATCAAAGCCTTCCATAACCTGCCGATAGCTCTGTTACCCCCATCGGCAGGTGCTCAGAATGAATCCACATTCATCCCATAATTCAGAAGCTGCAGTAAAAGATATTCAGATCAATATTAATGGGACTGTGGATAACATCATTCGTGGCAGGAAAGACCTGACTTCGATAGAGGTTGGCCAGCTGTTGAATGTGCCTATGTCATGCCTGAAAACCGGTCTGGTATTTCAACTGGAAGACCTGAAGCGGGACTATCTCGAATCTTATCAACAGCTTTGTCAGCAGGCGCTGCCCTATTTGCGTGGACTGCCAGCGGCAGGTTTGTTGGATGAAGAGCTGGCCGCCGGGCAGAATGCCTATGCGTTTGCGATTTCGGCTCTCAGTGAGACCGCGTTTAAGCAGAAAAACAAGGCTATGGGGCGTGCCTGTGAAGTGCTGGATATTATGTTCTGCTTTGGCCTGTCTGTGTATAACCTCAAATTTGAAGACAAGGCTATAAAGCCCGGCGATGGGGAACTCCAGGTTGAGCTAAACCGGGTAACCTGTGAAGAGTTTTCGGCACTGGCAGATGGTGCCAGCCTCAGTGCGGCAGCAATACTTGAAGACCGTGGATGGCACCCTCTCGCATCTACTACTGGGGATGACTCCCGAAAACAGCTGGTGGTGAAAGAGTTTCTGGGGTTGTTTTTTACTGAGTGGCTGGAAGATATGGAAGAAACCTGCCAGCTTTGAGACTGGCAGGGTAGGAATTTTAAGGAGTGGTTTCCAGGTGTTCCTGCTGAAGGTCAGGAATAGTTACAGTAATCACATTCACTGAACTCGTCTCTTCAACTTTTTCAATCTGAACTGTTTCCAGAGTATGTACACCTTCTGGATGACTCTCCAGTGGCATTTCTGCCTCCCTGACAGCATCAAGAATATACCCTGCGTCTGCTAAATCAGGCTTAATTTCCAAAGCTCTTACAGCAAGAATTTTCGCCTGGTCATAGTTATTATCAAGGAAGGCTTTTTGCCCGAGGCTGACCAGCTTTCTGGCTATTTTAGTTTCGTACTCATCAATCGCCGGACTGTTCGGGTTAATCAGCTTCAGCCGCTGAATTTTTTCCAGCGCATTGTTGCCGGTAGGGCGGGTCAACCGGTTGGCAGCAATATCTTTTTGTATGGCATGGATTACCGGGCCGGAAGGAGAGTAGATATCATACTCCGAGGTATCTTTTGTCGGTGACGTACTCTGGCAACCCCCAAGAGTGAAAAGGGAGATAAGAGCCAGCAGGGCTAACAGACGAGCCAAAGGTGTTTTGGTGATTCTTGTACTCATTTTCTAGCCAGATTTCCATTCAATGGCATGCATAAAGACAATACAAACAGCAGCGCGCTACAGACTACCACGGAAGGACCTGTGGGCGTATCCCAGGTCAGTGATGCCGCCATTCCGCCTGACACTGCAATCATACCCAGCACACTGGCACCAAAAGCCATTTGTTCCGGGGAACGTGCCAGGCGTTGTGCGGTAGCCGCTGGAATAATCAGTAGAGATGTAATCAGCAGTACACCGACAATCTTCATAGCCACGGCAATGACCAGTGCAATCATCAGCATCAGCAACAGACGCATGCGTTTAACGGGGATACCTTCCACTTCAGCCAGTTCTTCATGAACAGTAATGGAGAGCAGTGGTGTCCAGAACCAATACAGCAAACCGAGAATGGCACTGCCTCCGCCAAGTACCCAGTACATGTCGCGGGTTCCAACTGCCAGCAGGTCACCGAACAGGTAAGCCATCATATCGATGCGAATAGCACCTAAAAGGCTGACGACTACAAGACCAAGGCTAAGTGAACTGTGAGCCAGAATACCTAGAAGAGTGTCTGTTGCCATGACACGTTTCTGTTGCAGCCACACCAGTATCAGTGCCAGTGCGATACAACCAACTGCGACGGCGAGGTTGAGGTCAATCTGTAAAAGAAAACCCAAAGCGACACCCAGCAATGCTGAGTGAGACAGGGTTTCCCCGAAGTAAGCCATACGACGCCAGACGACAAATGTGCCCAGCGGTCCTGCAACTGCAGCAACACCAAGGCCTGCCAGCAGTGGGAGTAAAAACAGTTCAATCATGTGGGTGTTCCGGCCGTCCGTCGAGTCCGTGGTCGTGATCGTGATGGTGGCTGTAAACAGCCAGTTCGTCGGACTCTCCGCCGAACAGTCTTAAATAAGCCGGATGTTTGCTGACCTGGCTGGGGTGACCATGACAGCAGATATGCTGGTTCAAACAGATAACATTGTCGGTAGCGGCCATTACCAGGTGAAGGTCGTGGGAAACCATTAACACGCCGCAGCCGGTTTCGTTTCGCAGTTCTGCAATCAACCGATAAAGCTCTCGCTGGCCAGTGACGTCTACACCCTGTACTGGCTCATCCAGAACCAGAAGTCCCGGCTTGCGCAGTAGTGCTCTTGCCAGCAACACTCTTTGCATTTCACCGCCCGAAAGCATCTGTACCGGGTTGTTGAAAACATGCTGCACACCGGTGCGTTCCAGTGCCTGTTTTATCTCTTCGGTTTTAGCACCTGCCAGCGACAGAAAACGCACCACACTTAACGGCATGGAGGGTTCAATCTGAAGTTTCTGGGGCATATAACCAATGCGCAGATTGGGTTGAATAACCCGGGTGCCCTGTTGTGGTTTCAACAGTCCGAGAACAATACGAACCAGAGTTGTTTTGCCAGCACCATTAGGGCCAATCAGGGTGACGATTTCCCCTGGGTTCAGGGAGAAGCTGATACCTTCCAGTACCTTTCGTTCCTGAAAGCCCATATGAACATCACTGAGTTCCAGCAGAGGGTTACCCATGATGACTCTCCTCCGCTGCCTGGCAGGCGGGGCATAGTCCAGTGACTTCTATCAGGGCTTTACTGGCTGTAAAGCCTACATCTCCAGCCTGCTGTTTGAGCTGCGCAATGCTGGCATGTTCGCGCTCGTCGTGGAGTTCCTGTGTAGTGCGGCACTTTTCGCAGATGAGAAACACGCCTTCATGGGCCTGTTCCGGGCAGCTGCAGCCAATGTAAGCATTCAAAGAAGCAAGCCTGTGGATAAGTCCCTGCTCCAGCAGAAAGTCCAGTGCCCGGTACACCGTGGGTGGTGCGGCTGGGCGGTCCTGACTTTTGGAAAGCATGGCCAGCAGGTCATAAGCGCCAACCGGTTTGTGGCTGTCCCATACCAGAGTAAGAACTTGCTTTCGAAGGGCCGTGAGTCGCTGACCATTCTTCTGGCATAGACTGGTGGCCACCTCAAGGGCACTGGCCACACAGTGACTGTGGTCGTGGGGGGTGTAGGCGCTGCTGGTGGGGCTCACACAGGATCCTTCGCTTATGACACTTTAAATGTAAGGATATAATATAACACTCGCAAGCAAGAGCGGAAATGTTCATTCAGCGAACAGGCTGGCACTGTCATTTGCGGTGTTTTATAGAGGAGACTGGGGAGGGCTTTTGAGCTTACTCAATTTCTTCTCAAGCTGCATCAATCGCTGCTTGTGACCGGCCTTTGTATGCCGTAAACGTTGGCTGATCTCTTGCTCACGGCGGGCTGTAAGCTTTTGCAGCATTTGTACCTGCTTCTGTTGCTTGATCTGGTTCTGGATTGAAACAAACTCCAAGTGGTTGTTTTTATCCAAACCAAGGACCTCTTCCGGGTTGTCGGCAAAGGTCAGTTCAAAGCCTGTGGGGGCAGATAAAACCGATGGCGTGGCCGCAGGTGCACTGCTGTTAAAGGTCTTGTTGTAATCAGATTTAAAGGCCGTGATCTCCTCGTTGGAGAGTGCACCACCCTTTGGTTTGTCCGGGCTTTGACCTCGGAAGTCTTCCTCCATGGCATCAAACAGCAGCTGCCCTGGGCGTTTAACAATATTGGCCTGATCAAGATGTTGATGTTTGGGCTTGTAAGGTGTTTTGCGAGTCTTTGTTGCCTGGACAAGTCTCTGGCTGAGGACCATAACGTCTGCAACGTCCTGTTGTTGTTTTTCGCTATGTTCCGAGTCGTTGGCTGGAGGTCTTCCCAGAGAGCGCAGCAAGGTGTTGTGCCCAAAGACCATATCCTCTATGCGATATTCGTAGAAGGCTCTGTCGAACGTTGTAAAGCCATTTTGATCTAAGAGTTTGACCAGATCGGCGCTGTTGTATTCATTCCTACGACAGTAGCGCATTATCTGAGTCAGCTCCTCTCGAACATTTATTTTCTGCTGGCTCAGGTAATCCGGAACCTGTGAATTCATATAGAGCTGATGATTTTTTAGCCTGTGTCGTGCTTTTTGAATGGTACTCTGCAAACGTTCCTGAGGACGGTCTCTATCACTCTTCTTCTGGTAGTGAGATGTGTTAATTTCTACCTGCTTAAAATCGGGTTTGCCAGTGTTGGAGCGCTTCCAGTCTGCACCGTCTCCGGAGGCAACAAGAGCCCCATAGAATAGAGTACGGGCAGCCTCTTCTTCATGTTCTGTCTTGTATTTACCCTCTTCCAGAAAAGCATTACATGCTTTCTGTACATGCTTACTGACCTGCTGGTGTTCTTGAAACTCTCCAGAATTTTTCACTACGCCTGGTAAGGGCCGGGGTTGGATGGTGTGGCTAGTATTTAACTCCCGTGCGGCCGGCTCGACGGGTTTTCCTGCAGCAGCGGGTGCTGAATTTATTCTGGTCCGTGGCTTGGGGGCTAAGGGAGTTCCGGGATTCACGCTCTGTGGAACCTTTGGTTGAGCTTTGGACAGTGGAACCTGAATGACATCAAGATTGTCTTCTATTGAAGCTGCAACGCTCCCTTGTTCCTGTTGCAGTGAAGATCGTCGTGAAGCTTGTTGTGACGGCTGTTCATAGGGCTGCTCTGATGAAGTGAAGAAAGTATCCCCGGAGTCTGTCGACAATGAGGAGCTGGTCACAGAAAAAAGCCCTGTAAGATCCTGTCGATTAATTTCGGAACCACTTGAAAACACGGAGGATGCGACGGAAGCCTGAGTTATGTAAGGCGGTGATTGTAAAGGTGTGGCTGCAGGAGACTGAGAGCTTATAAATGATGATTCTTGAAAATCCTCCTCTACTGAGGATGTCCGGCTCACTGTATCCACTGAACTGCCTGGGTCTGTGATTGTAGAGGCATGCGATGTTGCTAAAGACTGACTATCCGATAAGGAATCTGATGACTGCCGGGATAGCGTTCTTGATGATTGTGAATGTGTTGGAGAGGCTGGTGTAGCTGGCAGAACAGAATCATCATGAGGTCTTATGCGAGCGACTTTACGCACCCATTGTCTAGGAACAGGCTGAACATGGGGCAGTTCCGTTTCACTCGGCACTGGAGTGACTGACCGTGATTTTATGGGCGCATCAACGGGAATACCAAGCAGTTCCATCAACTCCTGAGTTTGGGAAAACAGCTCACCGTATTTCAGGTTGTACACATCTTCGGGGGTAGCGGTATGGACGGTGTAACGACCTCCACGTTGGGTGACGTAGAGCATGTAACCATCACTGGTCTGCAGAAACGAATTGCCGGTCTGGAAATCTTTTTTGACCTGAAAGTCTTTCTTATAGCGACTGGAATTGTACAGATCTTTGACTTTATTCAGGCTTTTGTCTTTGCACTGGGTATAGAACGGCAATCGCATAACAGACTCTTCCGGCAAACCATACAGGATGAATACTCTTGTATCGGCTGCCAGAAGCAAGTGTGTAGTGGGAAAGGAATGCTTTAATGTGGCAGTTTCAGAGAGTCTGCAGTCGCTGTGCGTAAAGCCAGCATGTCCCGGAACTGATCCGGATCTTTGAAGTGGCGAATCACCTCTTCCTCGTGGTCATCCTGACTGTGCTCATCTTCAGGGTGTTTGTAGGTGATAATGCGGGATATCCAGAACCGTAAACAGGCCAGCCTGTGCATAAGATGCCAGATTTGGCGTTCATCGTCGGTGAACGGGCGGACTTTGTTATAGGCATTAAGCAAGGCTTTGGTTTTGGCAGGGTCCAGCTCCAGAGAGTCCGGCTGGAGGCACCAGTCGTTAACGGTCACAGCCACATCGTAAAGCAGCCAGTCGTTGCAGGACTGGAAGAAATCGATCATCCCGGTGACAGTCTCCCCCTCAAACAGCACATTATCCACAAACAGGTCGGCGTGGATCAAGCCTCTGGGAAGGTTGGGATGTGCGGCTAAACCGGAGGTTATGGCTTGCCACTGTTCGGACTGAGCAGCGGCTTCAGCCTGGGGAATCAGCTTTTCGAGGCGATGAATCTGTTTATTTATCCACTCCATGCCGCGAATATTCTCCTGGGAGAAGCTAGCGCCCTGCCCTGCCACATGAATACGGGCCAGGTTTTCGCCAATGGCTCGGCACTGGGTTATTGTCAGGTCGGCAGGTTCCGCATGCTGACCGGGTAAGCGAGGTTGAAGAAGGCAGGGTTTGCCTTTCAGTTGCCGTAGAGGTTCATCATCGCAGCCATGAACAGGTGCCGGAACCGGCAGACCAGCATCTGCGAGCAACTCCATAAACTGAATAAAGAAGGGCAGCTGTTCATGGGGAACATATTCAAAAATCGTAAGCACAAAGCTTTGCTCACCCTTTTCAGGGTGGCGGGTGTTTACAAAATAATTGGTGTTCTCAATCCCGGCTTCAATTCCCTTCCAGCTGACCAGTTCGCCCTGGTCATACAGAGAAAGAAAATTGCAGACATCTTCACGGGAAAGCTGTGTATAAACTGACATTCTAATTATTTCCTGCCCTAACCAGTCCTTCTCTCAGAGCTTATATCATTCCACAGCTTTACCGTGCCAGAGGCTTTACCGAGAAAAGGGAAGTGCCCGGTCACTTATTTACCATTCCAGAACTTTCCAGCTTGGTATCAACATCTTTGTATCATCAAAGTGAAGAGGTTCACCTTTGCTGTCTTCAGCAATCAGGTAATAAGGTTTGCCTACCTTGGGAACTACTTTAATAGCGTATAGCTGGCCATTAACGCGATACTCCCGAATTGTGCGCTCATCGCCTGCTCGAATAACAATGTCTGTACCTGCAGGGAGACCTCCGGGAAAGTCAGGGTCAAGATAAGGGTCAGGATTAACGTCTCTGGGCTGTTCTTTATTGGCCTGCTCCTGCATTTCAGCTTTCACTTCTGCTTTAAGGTTCACAGGTTCGGCTTCAGGCGTAGTGTTCTTGCTCTCTTCGGAGGTCGAAGGGGATGGCATGGAACAGCCGGTAATAGTGGCCATCAGTAAAGCAGCGAAAATAGTTTTTATTTGTGTGTTCATAGTGACTCCTGTAATGGCGCACAACGGAAGGAATAACTTTCTTACAAGCTGCCAAGGCTGCGCTCGGGTCAGACAGACTGCTAGAATAGCCAAACAACTTTTTTGTGGGATTATTCTAACGCCAGTTCCGTAAGCTTTTATAGCTACCAATGGCCAGAATTCGACCCCAGTATTCCGATGGCAAACAAGGAAGACAATGACTGACCAGCAAACGCCGGATCAACCGACACAGAACCCCCTGGTTCTGGTTGACGGTTCCTCTTACCTGTATCGCGCTTTTCATGCCCTGCCACCTCTGACGAACTCCAAAGGGATGCCTACCGGTGCAGTGAAAGGAGTTGTCTCCATGTTGCGTCGTCTGCAGGCGGATTATTTCGGCAGTACTGTGGTGGTTATTTTTGATGCCAAGGGCAAAACCTTCCGGGATGATATTTATCCGGAGTACAAAGCCCAGCGTCCTCCTATGCCAGATGACCTGCGCTGCCAGATTGAACCGCTGCACAATATTATTCGCGCAACCAGTATGCCGATGCTGGTGATTCCCGGTGTTGAGGCAGATGATGTGATTGGCACCCTGGCTGAACAGGCTTCCAAAGCAGGCATTCCGACTGTTGTTTCTACAGGCGATAAAGACCTGGCCCAGCTGGTGAATGAACATGTCACCCTTGTGAATACCATGACCAACACAGTTATGGATATTCCCGGTGTGCATGAGAAGTTTGGTGTGGGACCAGAGCTGATTATCGACTACCTGGCTCTTATGGGTGACAAGGTCGACAACATTCCCGGTGTACCTGGTGTGGGTAACAAGACAGCTCTGGCTCTGCTTCAGGGGCTGGGCAGTATGGATTCCATTTACGCCAATCTGGATAAGATTAAAGAGCTGACCTTCCGTGGTGCCAAAACCATGGCCAAAAAGCTGGAAGATAACAAAGAACAGGCTTATCTCTCCTACGAACTGGCAACGATTCGCACCGACCTTGATGTTGGTTGCACAGTTGAAGAGCTGGTTCCCGGTGTAGAAAAGCAGGATGAACTGCTGGGTTACTTCGAAGAGCTGGAGTTCCGTGGCTGGGTGAAAGAGATGAAGAGCGGCGGCGGTACAGGGGAGCCGACTTCTCCTTCTACCAAGGCCGCTGCGCCTGCTTCTGCAATTGCCGAAAGTGATAAGCCTGCTTTTGCTCCTCCTCCGGCTGTTGAAACTGAATACACGACCATTCTTGAACAAGCCGAGTTTGATGCCTGGCTGGAAAAGCTCAAGAACGCTGAACTGTTTGCCTTTGATACCGAAACAACCAGCCTCGATTATATGGAAGCTGAGGTTGTCGGTGTCTCCTTTGCTGTTGAAGCAGGCAAGGCGGCTTATGTCCCCGTCGCTCATGATTACCTTGATGCACCGGCCCAGCTGGACCGTACTGCTGTGCTGCAGGCGTTAAAGCCTTTACTGGAAGACGACAAATGTCACAAGGTTGGCCAGAACCTTAAGTACGACCGAAGTGTGCTGTCCCGTTACGATATCGACCTGAAAGGTATCGCTTTCGATACCATGCTGGAGTCCTATGTTCTGGATTCAACTGGCCGCCACGATATGGATACTCTGGCAAAGAAGTATCTGGAAGTAGAAACCATTCACTTTGAAGATATTGCCGGCAAAGGTGTTAAACAGCTGACGTTTAACCAGATTGCTCTGGAGCAGGCTGGCCCCTATGCCGCCGAAGATGCCGATATCACTCTGCGTTTGCATCAGGCGCTGTGGCCTCAGCTGGAAGCCGAGGGCAGGCTTGTAGATGTATTCAAAAACATTGAACTGCCGCTGGTTCCTATCCTTTCCCGGATTGAGCGTACGGGTGCGTTGATCGACTCTGGTCGTCTTTCTGCCCAGAGCCAGGAGATCGGTAAGCGCTTGATGGAACTTCAGGATGAAGCCTGGTCTGTGGCTGGTGAAGAGTTCAACCTGGCTTCCCCTAAACAGCTGCAGGCACTGCTGTTTGAAAAGCTCGGCCTGCCGGTTCTTAAGAAAACCCCGAAAGGTCAGCCATCTACTGCGGAAGATGTTCTGGTTGAACTGGCTAATGCCTATGACCTGCCCAGGTTGATTCTGGAGCACCGAAGTCTGAGCAAGCTCAAGTCTACCTACACAGACAAACTGCCGATGATGGTGAAGCCGGGTACTGGCCGGGTGCATACTTCTTATCATCAGGCTGTGACTGCTACTGGCCGACTGTCGTCGTCTGATCCTAACCTGCAGAATATTCCTGTCAGAAGCGGCGAAGGTCGTCGTATCCGTCAGGCTTTTGTGCCCGCTAAAGGCTACAAGCTTGTCGCGGCGGATTACTCTCAAATCGAACTGCGGATTATGGCCCACCTCTCAGGTGATGAAGGCCTGCTGAAAGCTTTCTCCGAAGGGCTGGATGTCCACAAGGCCACAGCTGCAGAAGTGTTTGGTGTTGAGCTGGGTGAAGTGACGGCTGATCAGCGTCGTAGCGCCAAAGCTATTAACTTCGGCCTGATTTATGGTATGTCTGCCTTTGGTCTGGCCAAGCAGCTGGGCATTCCCCGTGGCGATGCACAAAAATATGTGGAGCTGTACTTTGAACGCTACCCCGGCGTGCAAAAGTATATGGATAGCACCCGGGCATTGGCTCATGAGCAAGGTTATGTAGAAACCCTTTCTGGCCGCCGACTGCACCTTCCGGAAATCAACGCCAGTAACAAGATGCGTCAGCAAGCTGCTGAGCGGACAGCGATTAACGCCCCTATGCAGGGAACAGCCGCAGATATCATCAAGAAGGCGATGATTGCCGTGGATAGCTGGCTCTCAGAAAGCACCTGCGATGCCCGCGTGATTATGCAGGTACACGATGAACTGGTGCTGGAAGTGCGTGAAGACGAACTTGATGCTGTCGTGGAAGGTCTGAAAGAGCGTATGTCTTCTGCTGCGACTCTGGATGTACCTCTGCTGGTGGAAGCTGGTATCGGCAATAACTGGGATGAAGCTCACTAACAGCCCCTGATATTGAATGGGAGCCATATAAAAACACCCCGCTTTCTGATTGAAACCGGGGTGTTTTTTTTGCCCATTTCCTACAAGCTGGACGTGTATGCAATCTGTTACACAGTTATGCCTGTGGGCGACTAGAGGTTCACTATACTTCTGATCCGCTGAATTCAGGGGTAGAGCCATGCTAGGTAAAAGAGAGGGTGATTTACGCAGGAGTCGCAAGGTTCGTGTCCGTATGGCCAACCTGGCTTTGGGCACTGCTGCCGTGTCTGCAATGGCCGTTATGTCATATCTGCCCCATAAGGCTTGGGCATTTTCTTCTATTCCCGTTGTGTTTCCGCCTGGTGAGCAGATTTCCCCGTCTTCAGTGACGTCGGGTGACTTTGGTATAGATGCTGAGCTTCCGCCATTGGGAGTGATTAGCCAAAAGGAGCAGGGTGAGGGTTCTGGCAACATTGAACTTTTTTTAAAAAGGTTTCCGGACAGCAAGCGTCAGGAGTTTCTTGATCGCCCCTGGCAAAACCGTGACACAGTAATGCGTACTGCCCGTGAAGAAGGAGTTCGGGCTGGTTCTATCCTCGGGGCGATGATTGCGGGTCGCCTTGCAGTGAATGCCTTGATGTCGGTAACAGGTAATAAAGGTGCGTATTTAGTGACCTGGGGGTTGCAGACTGCCTTCGACTTTGCCACAGCCTCCAGTATGCAGGATTTCAGGATCAGGGCATTTACCAATGCCCTTGATAAAGTGATTCCTGAGACTCGATACCCTTATCTCAGAGAAGGCTTTTTCTTTGCTGTCGGGCATATGTCCCTGTTCAACAACTATTGGCCGGAAGTCAGGTCGCAGCTGAGTGCCCACCATGAAGGTGTGCGTCGCATTCGTTTTCTTTCTCCTGAGCTTGATCAGCGAATTGACCTGGAATTGATGGCTCCACAGAGCACGAATTTAGGTGAAGGCGAAGGCGCCCAGTTTGTCATTCACTTTGACCGCCAGACTGACGTAGTGGATCAACCCGTCGTCCAGTCCGCCAAGGGATTAAATAAAAGCTGGTTAAGTCTGGCCAAGGCTTGTCAGGATCACGGTGTTACTTCCCTTCGTATCCGCCCGAACAGTGATACAGGCCGGACTATGCATGTGCAGCTTTGGCGTGGGGAGAAAATGCTGTCGGAAACCTCTCTGGTCGTGTCGCTGGAATCCAATGATCGTGCGGTATGGCTTTCTGACTGGTTGATTCGCAAAAGCTGGCCAGACACTCACCGCCCGGGTTCAGAGCTGCTGGTAAACCCTCTGGTTCCACCTGTTTTGTCTGCCATTGAAGAACTGGTGGTTGAGGGTACAGAGAATACAGTGGTACTGATTAATGATTTCCCCAGCATAGTGGCGCCTGAAGCTCGTCTGGCTTTGTTTGCGACAGGTGACGGTGGTTATCTTTTGGCGGATAAAAATACGTCTGTGGACGTTGAGTTGCCCGAGCTTTGGTTGAATACAGAAGACGCTTTCCATAGTGATATGAAAGTGGTCCTTGCCCGTTTGGAGCAACATCAGGTGCCTGGTCAATGGCGCGGTGCTTATGGTTTGGGTGCTGAATTGGCGAGAAGTTATATTACCCGTTCACTTATCCATGCCGGGGTGAACTGGTTCCGTGGAGGTTCTCCATCTTCAGAGCCTGTGGAGGCTAAATGCCAGACTGAAGGCGGCAAGGTTCTGCCGGATAAACGCTACAGTGAGATTCAGGCAGACCGGAGCCGACGCAAAGCGGCAAGGAAAATGACATCCACCAAGAGTTCGACGTCCGCCTCAGTCTCTGCCTCCACTCTACCCTCAACCCGAGTGAATTATGACCCAAATGAATCTCTTCACCCCAGGGTGGAGGAAGAGAATCAAACAGCGCATGACAAGAAACTGAACGTATTTCATCTGTTTGGGAAATACGACCAGGGTAAGAATGTCATGTTGCCAGCCAATGTCTGGTCAGAGGTCGGACAATACAAACATATGAAACTGGCCAGGCCTGACTTATGGACGCAAAAAACCCAGGATTTTAATTTGGAAACGCCGATTAGTGAGAAGGATTATTACAATCGATTTATGCGTTTGCCCGGTGAGATCATCAAAAGCCAGTAGCACCAAAAATCAGTAGCCAGGTCTGTATTTATGCCCCTGAAAATGGGGCCGGAAACTGAGCCATAACGTGAGACATAACTTGAGACATAACGTAAAAAAGGTGCCCGGGAAAAAAAATCAGAAAAAAGTTTAAAAAAAACTGAACTTTTTCCTGACAAGGGTGTCTGAGTATATGAGAGGCGCAATTGCCGACCGAACAAATGTTCAGCTTCAGCTAGTGTGCTTCCCGTTTCTCCTTGTGTGTTGTGTGTTGTATTAGGTTTCAGGGTAGTGTGTGCTTTGAAACCGATTTATTCACTCCGGTTATCGTCCCCCCGATAACCGGAGTTTTTTTTATGTGCGCGAAACCTGCAAGGGTCGTTAGTCTAAAAGGGTCGTTAGTCTAAAGAGCGGCCTGAAAGTTCACAGACCGCTGTTGAGTTATTCTTCGTTGAGCTCTTTTTAGTTGAGCTCTTTTTAGTTGAGCTTTTCGCCAGCACTACTTTCTTCATTCATATCATTTTCCAACCCTTCTTCGTCCTGTTCGGTGCAAAGCCACTGGGTCAGGTGAGCTGCCAGTTCATCGACACCACTCTTTTTCAGTGAAGAGAACAGTTGCATGGTGATCAGATCCTGATGACCTTTCAGTTGATGTCGCAGTTTCTGCAAAGCGCCTTTCGCTGCGCCAAACGTCAGTTTGTCACTTTTGGTCAGCAGAATATGAAGAGGCAGGCCGCTGGTAGAAGACCATTCGATCATAGTCTTGTCGAACTCTTTCATGGGATGGCGGATATCCACAAGCAGTACCACGCCAGCCAGGTTTTCCCGCTGTTCAAGGTAGGCGCCCAGATGTTTCTGCCACTCCAGTTTCATTTGTTCAGGGACTTTGGCGTAGCCATAACCGGGAAGATCCACGAGACGATGTTCCGGCGTGACTTCAAAAAAGTTAATCAGCTGGGTACGACCAGGAGTTTTACTGGTACGAGCCAGTTTGTTCGAGCCTGTCAGTGCATTAAGTGCACTGGACTTGCCCGCATTGGAGCGCCCGGCAAAAGCAACCTCCCTGCCAGTGGCTGGTGGGCACTGGTCAAAACGCGCCGCGCTTACCATAAACTGGGTGGCACGAAAGTTAAGAGAGGTAATGGTATCGGGCATGGAAGCAGCTCTTTATTATGATGGCTGTAGCGTTAGGAAAGGCCATCTTACGGAATAAGTACTCTGTTGAGTGTGACAGAGCGGTTCAGATTTGCAGAACGCATAGTATATAATGTGTCGGGCTTAGTGCGAGTCAGCATAAAGACTGATGGAATAAAGCCACATTATTTAGGCCGCTGAACAGATCGAATTAGAACAGCCATGAGCGGTAAGTGCCCATTACAGAGCATAAAAATATGTGTGGGCATTGCCATGGAAAAATAACGTGAACCGGATTGTGTTGATGAAAAAGCTATTTGTATGTTTGCTGGTAGGTTTGGGGTGGACCAGTGTTGCAGCAGCAACCGGGGGCAACGCCGAGGCTGGTAAGGAAAAAATCTTAATTTGTTCTGCCTGTCATGGCCCGACAGGGGTCAGCAGTGCACCTAACTTTCCTAATCTGGCTGGTCAGGGTGAAGGATACCTGGTCAAGCAGATTCAGGAAATCAAATCCGGCGAGCGCAAAGTTGTTGAGATGACCGGTATGGTCAGCAACTATTCTGATCAGGATATCGCTGACATCGCGGCTTACTACGCCAGCCAGCCAGCACCAACAGGTCAGGCGACTGAAGCTTCCGTTAAAGTTGGTCAGAAGCTTTACCGTGGCGGTGACGTTGAGAAGAAGATTTCTGCCTGCACAGCGTGTCACGGCCCGGACGGCAAGGGTAACTCCCTGGCTCGTTTCCCATCTCTTTCCGGCCAGCACCCTGCTTATATTGCCAAGCAGCTGCGTGACTTCCGTGAAGGCGACCGTGTAAATGATGGCGAAACCCGCATTATGCGTGATATTGCTGAGAAGCTGAGCAACAAGCAGATTGATGCTCTGAGTAACTACGTCAGCGGCCTGCGTTAATAGCAGCTCACACGCTTATAACACTGAAGGGCCGGCACTCAAATGAGTGCCGGCCCTTTTGTTTTTTCTGCCATCATTCTTCTAACCTGCTAGTTTAAAATAACTGGGTTTTATACCGTTGGCAGGGGAAAAAGAATGCATAAATTGCGACACTGGATCTTACTGGCTTTGTTCAGTGTAACTATCCAAGGGATATCTCTCCAAAGCCCTGCCGCCGAATATAAAGAAGGAGTTCAGTACAAGGTACTGAAAACGCCCCTGCCCAAGGTTATACCGGAAGGTAAAATCGAAGTAGAGACTGTCTTCTGGTACGGATGCTCTCACTGCTATGACCTCTCTGTCCTGGAGAAGGACTGGAAGAAAACCCTGGGCAAAGATGTGATCAACACAGATCTGCCTGTAGTCTTCGGTAAGCCCTGGCAGGCTCACGCCCAACTGTTCTACACCCTCGAAGAAATGAAGCTTCTTGATAAGGCACACCTCCCTGTTTTTGAGGCCGTTCAGAAAAAAGGTGAACGTCTGGATAATGAGAAAGATATGAAGACTTTTCTCTCCAGCCGATTCTCTGTAAAGCCTGCCGACTTTGATAAAGCCTATGGCTCTTTTGGTGTGATGAACCAGGTTCAGAAAGCCGGGGCTGCTACTCGGGGGGCGCAGCTGACAGGTGTTCCTGCAATTATTATTAATGGGCGTTATTTAATTGATCCGGTGACGGCGGGTGGTCTTGATAAAATGTTACAAGTTTCGGACTATGTGATTGAGACCCTGAGAAAAGAAAATGCAAAAGGTGTTAAAAAAGCTGCCGACAAACCCGAGGTGAAAAAGGCAGAGCTGCCCGCTTCTAAAGAGACAGATGCAAAGAAGCCAGCCTCTAAAGAGCAGCCCGATCTAAAAGGGCAAACAGCAGAGACTCCACCACAGCCTGCCCCTGAAAAAAGTCGTCCGACAGCTCCCTGATAGATAAAAGAGCTCCGGACCATCATCAGTGAGTCGTAGGGAGCCATTATGCCGTTAAAAGCTGTACAGGGAATGATAAGCCGACACATCAATGAACGTCGTAACAGGCTCAGCTACACCCGGGAAAAAGTCGTTCCTTCCAATCTTCATGGCGGTTATGGCACTTCTGATATCGATACCCTTCGACTGCTGAGTTTTAATATTCAGGTGGGCATATCTACTCAGCAGTATGGTCATTACGTCACTCGCAGCTGGCAGCATATTCTTCCAGCCTCTGGCCGACAGAAAAACCTCGACCGTATTGCCCGCCTGGTTCAGGACTATGACATTGTGGCCCTGCAGGAGGTGGATGGTGGCAGTTTACGCAGTGGGTTTATCAACCAGATTGAATACCTGGCTCACCGGGGCGGCTTCCCATGGTGGTACCAGCAGTTAAACCGCAATCTCGGGCAGTTAGGACAGCACAGTAATGGTCTGTTAACCCGTTGCCAGCCGGAGCTGCTGGAAGACCATAAGCTTCCCGGCCTGATTCCTGGTCGTGGGGCCATTATTGTTGAGCTGGGTGAGAACCAGCCTTTGCTGGTGGTAGTGATGCATCTGGCTCTGAGCCGCAAAGGGCGTGACCTGCAGCTCTCTTACATCCGCAAACTGGTAGAAAGCCATGAGCATGTTGTATTGATGGGAGATATGAACACCCATGCGGAAGAGCTTCTAGAAGATTCGCCCCTTGCTGGGCTTGGGTTGCACAGTGCTTCCCAGAATGAAAAAACCTTCCCCAGCTGGCAGCCGAGTAAGTCGCTGGATCATATCCTGCTCAGTGACAGTCTGAATGTACGGAACTTCTTTGTTCCGGACTTTCCACAGTCAGATCATCTCCCCCTGGCGGTGGAGATAGATCTGCCACACGGCTTGAACATTAAGAGCAGAAGTATTCCAACAGCTCATTAAGGAACAGGCTGCCCCGTTCCGAAGGCTGAATACGGGCGTCGTCTGTTGTCATCAGTTCCATTGAGCGGGCCTTATCCAGCGAAGATTTCACTGTGCTGAGCGACAGGCCTGTTCTTTGTTCAAACAACGCAGCGTCAACACCGTCACGCAGCCGCAGAGCGTTCATCATAAACTCCAGAGGCCGCTCTTCAGCATCCAGTGTGCGCTCACCGGCCAGAAAGGCTTTGTCAGGGTTAAGATAATCAGCCGGCTGTCGAGTTTTCCAGTTGCGCTTAATCGTGCCTGAGGTGAGGTCTGTCAGCTTGCCATGAGCACCTGCACCAATGCCGATAAAGTCTCCAAACTGCCAGTAGTTCAGGTTATGGCGCGACTGCTTACTGATTTGATTGTTGGCTTGGCTATAGGCAGACACTTCATACTGGCTGTAGCCATGTTCCGCTAAAAGCTTCTGGCCACGTTCCTGAATTGCCCAGAGAGTGTCGTCTTCTGGAAGTTTTGGAGGTTTGGTCCAGAACACTGTGTTGGGTTCAATGGTGAGCTGGTACCAGGACAGATGTTCAGGCGCTAAACGAATGGCTGTTTGCAGGTCTTCCATTGCCATTTCTTCCGATTGCCCCGGCAGGCCATGCATCAGGTCGAGATTAATATTCTCAAAGCCCGCCTTGCGAGCCATTGCCATAGCGCGTTCAGCTTCATTCCCGGAATGAATACGTCCCAGTGTTTCCAGACAGCTGTCGTGAAAACTCTGCACGCCAATCGACAGGCGGTTAATGCCCTGCTCACGAAAACCATTAAAGCGTTCCTGCTCAAAGGTTCCGGGGTTGGCTTCCATGGTGATTTCGATCTGTTCAAAGTCTTCAACACTCACAGACAGCTGCTGTTTGATGCCATCAAACAGCACCCGGTAAGCATCAGGTGTCAGCAGGCTGGGTGTGCCTCCGCCAATAAAGATGCTGTGTAGCCCCCTGCCCTGAACATAAGGATGCTCGTCGGCGAGATCATCCAGCAGCGCCTGCACATACTCCATCTCCGGCAGCTCACCTTCGTCGTTGTAGGACACTGACGCTTTATGGGAATTAAAGTCGCAGTACGGACACTTGCGAATGCACCAGGGCACATGGATGTACAGGCTCAAGGGCGGCAGCTGCAGCCCCTGAGATGCGTGGGAGGACGTAATTATGGAAGTATCTAAAGATGCTTTTGATAAGTGCTCGGTCACAGGGATTGCAGCGCCTGCAGTTTTTCCAGCATCAGTTGCATGGCTATGGCACGGTGACTCATAGAGTTTTTCTGGGAAGGTTCCAGTTCGGCAGCCGCACAGTGAGCTTCAGGTACAAAGAACACCGGGTCATAACCGTGGCCGTGGGTGCCCAGAGGCTCTTCCAGAATGTAACCTTCCCATGAACCCTGACAGATCAAAGGAATTGGGTCGTCAGCATGACGAAGGAACACCAGCAGGCATTGAAAACGCGCTTTACGCTGCTCCGTTGGAACACCTTCCATAACCTTCAGCAGCTTTTCAGTGTTCTCAATATCTGTAGCATCTTCGCCGGAGAAACGGGCGGAATAGATACCCGGACCACCCTTCAGATACTCAACCTCAAGGCCGGAGTCATCTGCCAGTGCTGGCAGGCCAGAGATGCGCGCCGCATGACGCGCTTTCAGAATGGCGTTCTCTACAAAGGTGAGACCGGTCTCTTCAATACTGCCGGTATTGAACTCACTCTGCGGTCGAATATTAATACCAACGGGAGCCAGCATCTGGCGGAACTCTGCCAGCTTGCCCATATTACCCGTGGCAATGACAACATCCTGGCTCTTGAGAACTGAAGAGCTGAGAACTGAAGAGCTGAGAACGGAAGGGCTGCTGTTTGTGGTCAAGGTTATTCCTCGTAAAATTTCTGGCTGAACTTGATGGTTTTGCTGCCTCTGTATCCTTCAGGGGACACTGTGATGGTGAAGTGTAGCAACTCATCGTTGGTGACATTGAACGCCGTCATGTAATAGAGGGCACCGGTTTCTTCAATGGCCCAGGTCTTGTGGGTTTGTATTTGCCCCAACAGGTTAGATGTTTCAACTTTCACATCAGATTTGGAGGGCTTGCCGTTCTTCAAAACCGAAACATTCAGCAGCTTTCCTTTGGGCGAACGCTCTATTCCGTAACTCTTCGCCACTTTGGGTAGCAGGAATGTACTGTCAAATGCGTTGTAATACACCACCAAATCGCCGAAGGCTTCTTCTGCTGCCTGGGCAGAAGAGGTTGTCAGTGAGGCAGCAAGAAAAAACAGTGCAAGAAGGCTCTGAACATTGAGAAACATCTGACGAATGGAGAGGCGCTTCATAGTCGTGTCCTTGTTTGAGTTAGTGCGAAGATGAGTCCGCTGTTTTGGGGCAGAGATGATAAATCGCAACCTGACCAAAAAAGTTGGGTGCCAGTTGTGCCAGGGCACTGCTTTGATGTTTTTGGTCTGTCACCAGTCGGGTGAGTATCTGCAGGCTCTTGCTGTGGCAGAGTTCTTCGAAATCCGTAAAGGTACAGAAGTGAATGTTCGGCGTGTCGTACCAAGAGTAAGGCATAAACTTAGACACAGGCATGCGTCCTTTCCATGCCAGATGGAACCGGCAGCGCCAGTGGCCAAAGTTAGGAAAGGTGACAATGCACTGCTTGCCTACCCGTAGCATTTCATCGAGCACTTTGTCCGGGTTGTGCAGAGCCTGCAGTGCTGAGGTCATAACGACTGTATCGAAACTATTGTCTTCAAAATTAGTCAGACCCTTGTCGATATCCTGCTCAATAACACTGACACCACGTTCAAGGCAGCGTTGGATGTTGTCTGGATTTATCTCAAGACCATAGCCATTTACCTGGCGATCCTTGTGGAGTTTTTCGAGTAACTCGCCGCTACCGCAGGCCAGGTCGAGTACACGATTACCCGGATTGATAAGGTCTGTAATAACCTGAAAATCCCTTCTCATCAGGCTTTGCCTCCTTCACTATCTATGGCTTTGCTCTCATCAACAACATGCGACATCCATGCTTTCAGAGCAGAGGTATAACGGGGAATGTCCATCAGGAAGGCATCATGGCCTTGAGGAGCATCCACTTTCAGGTAGCTGACATCTTTCCCGGCAGAGTGCAGAGCATTCACAATCTCTTCAGAACGCTCCGGGCTGAAGCGCCAGTCAGTTGTGAAGGAGACCACCAGGAATCGAGCTGAAGCGTCCGACAGGGTTTGCACCAGATCATTGTCATTGCGACTGGCGGGGTCGTAATAATCCAGCGCACGGGTCATCAACAGATAAGTGTTGGCATCAAACCGGCGGGTAAAGGATTCACCCTGATAACGGAGGTAGCTTTCCACCTGAAATTCAACGTTGTAGTCGAATTTAAAATGTTCTTCTTTCATATCCCGGCCGAACTTGGCCTTCATGGCATCGTCGGAGAGATAGGTGATATGACCTACCATCCGCGCCAGTCCAAGTCCCGAAGCTGGCAGCGTATTGGATTCCAGATAGCGGCCTTCCAGAAAGTCGGGGTCCGACATAATGGCCTGACGGGCAACTTCGTTAAAGGCAATGTTCTGGGCAGAAAGACGCGGGGCTGATGCAATCACAACCGCATGGCGGATGCGCTCAGGAAAGCGGATTGACCATTCCATAACCTGCATGCCACCAAGGCTTCCGCCAACAACGGCGGCCCACTGTTCAATGCCGAGGTGGTCGGCCAGTCGGGCCTGACTCTCAACCCAGTCATCCACAGTAACCACGGGGAAGTCTGGCCCCCAGGGCTTACCGGTTTGTGGGTTGATCGTGGTAGGGCCGGTGCTGCCGCCGCAGCCACCAAGGTTGTTCAGGCTGACGACATAAAAGTGGTTGGTGTCGATGGCTTTGCCGGGGCCAATGCTGGCATCCCACCAACCGGGCTTGCGGTCTTCCGCTGAGTGATAACCTGCAGCATGATGATCACCGCTCAACGCATGACAGATTAATATGGCATTACTGGCGCAGGTATTCAGGGTGCCATAGGTTTCGACAATCAGTTCGTAGTTGTTGAGAGTCTTTCCACAGCTCAATGAAAGAGGTTGAGAAAAGGCGATAACCTCGGGCGTAACGATACCGACCGAGCTCCCGCAATTCGGCTGTAATGTCTGTGCGTCTGTGTCTGGCGGCGTGACTGGCATCGTTGTTGTTGAAGTCCCGGATTGGAAGGTGGCATTTTTGTTTATTGCGGGCAGTCTAAAGAGCACTACTTCCCCGCGCAACCGCCAATCTTAGGGTTACTTCTTATTCGATGATGAATTGTCAGCGCGCCCTATGCCGTGGCGGCTGACATCTTGTGAAGAGGAACGATATTAGTGCCCGCAGGTGCGAGCTGTGTCACAGGGCGACGAATCGCACTAAGTAGCGTATTAATATGAGCCAGCTGGTGTTCTGCATCAGCAATCAGACCGTCCAGCCTCTCCAGCATCTGTTCACGATTGCTGTCATTAAGGCTCAGTGTGCGCAGCTCAATAAGCTGTTGTTCCAGCAGCTGCTTTTTCTCAAGGGCATGCTGAGCCATCGGGTGAAGACTGTTTTTGGACCAGTCGGTCACCTCGCGCACCATACGGGTGTGCAGCTCAGTGACTTCGATAGCCAGAGTCGACAGGAAGCGTCTGGCCACAGTGTTCTGGCTGGCCAGCAAAGTACTGAAACGCTTTTGGAATACATTCGCCCGGTCACGCACCTCCATCAGTTCCTGTATGTAGGGCTTGGTCAGGAAAGGTTGTGGACAGAGCTGAACACCACCGGTTGCGCGCTGTTGGTGACGCTGATAAATCGAGTCTACAAGACGGTTAGCCAGCTTGGCTTCGGTGCCCAGTGTGTAGATATCATCGTATACCTGGTCAAAGAACCGTGAGATAGCCTGACCAATACCTGCTGTCGTTAAGCTGGCACGAATTTCATACTGCACTTTTTTCAGACGATGGCGGAATCGTTCAGACTGACAGGCACGGTTCAGTGATTCTGCCTGACGGGTAATCAAACGACGGCTCGATTTTATATCGATCAGGCGGCGGTGGTGCATGCTGTGCATTTCCCGGGTACGTGCTGTCAGCTCGGAAATCATATAACGATTGCCTTTTTGAGTGCTGGTCATCCGGCACTGGTAGCTGGTCAGATCTTTCTGACGTTTTTGCAGTACTGCACGGCTATTGCCCAAAGCTTCAACCAGAGGTTGAACAATATAGCGATTGATCATTTGTTCCTGACGGGAAACCAGCTCTTTGGCTAACAGAGTTTCCAGTGCAAGGATGGAGCTCTGCCGCAGGCGTTTATCATTATTTTGAATGCGTCCGGTCAAAGCCTGACGTGCGGACAGGGGCATAACGTCGTTGCTGGCTATACCGAGCTGTCGTGCTGTTGTATGGCGAATGTCGTCAATCATGACCTGGACGTGCTCTGGGGCGAGCAGGTCGTCATACAGAGTGTCGACCTTGTTCAGGGTAGCGAACAAGGTGGAGGGACGGCGTTTATGTATTGGTTTTATATGGTCTTCCCAGACTTGCATATCACTGGCCGTAACACCTGAATCTGCACCGAGCATATAAATAATGGCGTCTGCCGCGGGGAGCATGCTGAGAGTCAGCTCCGGCTCTGAACCCAGTACGTTCAGTCCTGGGGTGTCGAGAATTCTTAATCCCTGCTTCAGCAGAGGGTGTTCAATATTAAGGACAGCGTGGCGCCATGCAGGTACACAAACTTTTCCTTCAGGGTTGCCGGGAATAGGGTCCAGGTGTTCTGGCTCAAAGCCCAGCTCCATGGCCTCATCCGGAGTCGCTTCCCGTATATGGGCAACAGATGTTAATGCCTGAGCCAGTGAGGCCGGGTCGCTGGTGTCCAGCAGCACCTCATGCCAAATATCCGGTTCATTCTGGTAGTCCTGAACCGATTTATTTTGCAGGCGGGTTTCAATGGGAAGAAGCCGAAGACTAACCGGACGGCTTTCGTCGTACAGAATCTCTGTTGGGCACATTGTCGTGCGGCCAGCACGGGAAGGCAGAAGACGGCTGCCAAAACCTGCAAAGAACAGTGCATTGATAAGCTCTGTTTTACCGCGGGAGACTTCGCCCACAAAGGCTAAGGTAATGCCATTGTTAGACAGTGTTTTGCGATAGGTGTCGAGTTGAACCTCTAGTTCCGGAGCGAGCAGCTGATTATGCTCCAGCCAGCTTTGATAGCGGCTGATATTCTCCAACATCGACTTCTTCCATGCCAGATGTGCAGAAATACCCGTATTTAATTTTTGCACCTCATCCTCCCCTGGAATGGGCCACACTTTTTTATGGCGCTATTATTGGAATACGCCAATTTATTTTTATTGTGTTGAGCTGTGTAAATGCTCTGGGATGATAATATACATAAACGGCAGTGGTAAAAAAATAGAATTAAAAAAGCCTGCAGACCGTGAAGGTCTTGCAGGCTTTTTTTATTGCCGCTTTTTGAACGTCTGAATCAGAGTCCTGGCAGGCCAAGACGCAGGATGTTTGGCAGTAGTTCCTTCAGGAAGAAAATGCCGAACATCACCACCATGACGGAAAAGTCCAGGCCACCCAAAGGCGGTATAACTTTACGCACCCGGCTGCACAGAGGCTCAGTCAGTTGCTGAAGCAGCAACAGGCCGGGGTTATAACTGCCTGGGGCAACCCAGCTCGCAATGATCATAATAATCAGGGCAAAGGTGTACAGATCCAGCAATGCCTTGAGCAGGAAGAACAGGCCGTAGGTAGCAATGGCACCGACGGGGAATGTCATATACCCGACCACCTGCATCTTTATCACCACAAACAGGCACTGGATAATATAAGCCAGTACCAGAGCGGCGATGTCCATCCCGCCAAAACCGGGGATAATCTTGCGCAGAGGGTTCAACAGCGGACTGGTCACCTTCACAATGGCTTGTGAGATGGGGTTGTAGAAGTCGGCCTTAACCACTTGCAGCAAAAAGCGCAGCAAAATGGCCATGACAAACAGACCGCCAATAGTGTCGATCAGAAAAGTGACTATGGACATTCAATGTGTCTCGTTTTGTTCCGTTTGGAGTGGTTATGACCCTGAAATATCCGGGTTAGCCTTTGCTTAACTCATTTGCCATGACCTGTGCCCGTCTTTTGCAGGCGTTCATGGCGTCATCAACCAGAGTCCGCATACCACCATTTTCAAAGCTAAGAATAGCCTGTTCTGTGGTACCACCGGGAGAGGTTACCCGGCGACGCAGTTCTGCTACGTCTACATCACTCTCTTTGGCCATCATAGCGGCACCCAGTGCGGTCTGTGTAACAAGCTGGGTTGCTGTTTCCCGGGAAACGCCCAGCTTCTCACCGGCCTCAATCATGGACTCCATCATCAGGAAGAAGTAAGCCGGGCCACTGCCAGACAGAGCGATAACATTATCAATGCCCTCTTCTGTATCCACCCACAGGCTGATACCGACTGCATTCATAATCTGCTCGGTCAGAGCTTTTTGTTCGTCAGACACCCGAGTGTTGGCAAACAGGCCGGAGGCACCTTGCTGCATAAGGGCTGGAGTGTTGGGCATGCATCGTACAATAGCAAGATCACCACCGCCCCATTGGTTCAGGCTGGCTTCAGGAATACCGGCCGCTACGGAGACCAGTAATGGCTGACGGGATTGCAGGGCGGGAGCCAGAGGCTCCAGTACAGACTGAAGAATCTGGGGTTTCACCGCAAGAACAATCACCTGTGCATTGGCAACAGCCTCGGCATTGTTGGTGGTGGTACGAATACCCCAGTTCTCTGCCAGAGGCTTTAGCTTCTCGGCAGAGGGCTCTGCGGCAATGATGTTATGGGCAGGCCAGCCGTTCTTCAGCAGGCCTCCGATAATACTGCCCGCCATGTTGCCCGCACCGATAAACGCCAGAACTGGTGCTGTTGTCGTGCTCATTTTACAAATTCCGTCCTTTGGGCTGATGTTCAGTTGGATGACATCATGGTTATCTGACTACGACAGATAAGACCATTTTACGGTCTATCTGATAGGAACAAATGGGTAAAACTGGTATCGAGGCCATAAATATGCAGATTCGGGGTGCACAATTGGACATACCCACAACTGGTGGTAAGAGCCTGGCAGTCACTACTGCGGGCACCTCTTCAGTTGAAATTTCTTCTGCTGGCTCGTCTGAAGATCTTACCAGACAGACCCCTGTTGCTGATAATTTGTATGCACCTGGCCGTGAATTGTTGACGATGCTTGTCCATGCTTGTACGAACACCAAACAGATAAATAAACAGAAAAATAAAAGTAAAAAGGCTCGGAGAGCTCTTCGGTTCAATATGTCAAGACTGGCTGATGTAGCCAGCAAGTATCAAGATGTTCAGTTCAATATATCGATGCTGGCTGATGAAGCCTGCAAGCGTGAAGCTATACCTCTTCTGCCTGAGAGCGAACGGCGTTGTGATTATTCCCCATCCCCTTCCCCATCCCCATCCCCATCCCCATCCCCATCCCCATCCCTCTCTTCCTCCTCCTATTCTTCCCTGAGCGAGATGGACTGGTCAGGTTCAGGGGCTAGTGCAGATGATGAGTATGAGTGTCCAACACCTTTACCGCCTAAAGGATATTTGTCAGATATTATTTCTGCAGCCGACAAGTTGGACCCTTCACTTAATGAAGAGATCTGGTGGAAAGTTCAGGCTGGTTCCCCTTCCAGGAAAACCTTTGTGCCTGACACGCAACGGCCAATAAGGACTATCAAATATAAGCCTATATCCCTTGCCTCAAAAGGAATTGCTCGTTCAGGCATTCTGGCTGGGGCGACATCGTGTCCCTTCTGCGGTAAGTATGCAGGTAATAAGTTAAATATTAAGCGTTCCCTGGCTGCCCACCTGAAACATTGCCCGTTAAATATAAAGAACAAAAAGGAGGAGTCGGAAACTGCATCCGAGTCGTCGGCTTCTGACAGAGGTGTCAGACGCAGGCGACCTACACCTAAAAAGGCACCTATCAAGCGATTACACAAGCCCCCTGCACCTAAAAAGGCACCTATCAAGCGATTGCTCAAGCCCCCTGTATCACCACCTTCAGAACCCGTTCGTCCGCTATCCATACCAAAAGACAGGTACTATGCATTTGAACCTGAGCTAATTGAAGGTGTTTGGAGGTGTCGTCTTTGCATGGCGGCAATAAAGTCTAAAAACGATCGATGGAACGTCTACGCCTTCAGCGGGCACGTGATGCGTCATGGCGGTATGCAGAGTGCGAAAGCCGAGCTTGCAGAGATGTTTGCTGCTCAGGAAAAGGAAAAGGAAAAGGAAAAGGAAAAGGCAAAAGCTGAGGCTGCAGAAAAAGAGCCCCAGACAGAGCCTGCTACCACTCAGGAATGATTTTTTACTCCAGCTCTCGCACCAAACAACGCTGTCCCAATGCGAACGATGGTTGCCCCTTCGGTGATGGCAGCATCCATATCTCCACTCATTCCCATAGACAGCGTGTCTAACGATTGTTCCGGGAAACGCTCCTGTAACTGACTCAACAGCGTACTCATGGCTTTAAAGGGTTTACGCTGGTTCTCACTGTCTTCTGCTGGCGCAGGTATGGCCATCAAACCTCTCAGAACAACATTGGGCAGTGCAATGACCTCTTCTGCTACAGCCAGAACTTCATCGGGGGTGAAGCCTGCTTTTGTAGATTGATTATCAATATTCACCTGCAGGCAGATGTTTATTGGGGTCATGCTTTCAGGGCGCTGGTCACTGAGGCGACGTGCGACTTTGATTCGATCAACACTGTGTACCCAGTCAAAACTTTCTGCGACAGGGCGGGTTTTGTTGGATTGTATCGGGCCTATAAAATGCCACTCAACACCGTCAAGGTCAGCAAGCTCCTGAACCTTATCCACACCTTCCTGTACATAGTTTTCACCGAAGGCGCGCTGTCCGCACTCCCAGGCTTCCCGCACCATGGATGCAGGCTTGGTTTTACTGACCGCAAGCAGTTGGACTTTGTCGCTGCGCCCTGACTTTTGGCTAGCAGCGAGAATGCGGTCACGGGTCTCCTGAAAGCGCGTTTCTATTGAACTCATTGCGGTGTAGTATCTTGATTAATTAAGAATGCCCACAGACACTGGCTGTGGGGGAAAAAAGATTATAAAACGAATATGCTGCGCAGTCTGGATTCGGGAGTATTTCAGAGTCTGGGGTCTGTGACCATCGGGAGAGATAATGGAAATTACTGAGCTGCTCGCCTTTGGGGTAAAGCAAGGTTCCTCTGACCTTCACTTGTCAGCAGGGCTACCGCCGATGATTCGTATTGATGGTGATGTGCGAAGAATCAACCTGCCGGCATTGGCGCATAAAGAAGTGCACGCGCTGATTTACGACATTATGAATGACAAACAGCGTAAGGACTTCGAAGAGCAGTTGGAAACTGACTTCTCTTTTGATGTTCCCGGGGTTGCCCGCTTTCGTGTGAATGCCTTCAATCAGGGGCGTGGTGCAGGTGCCGTATTCCGAACCATCCCATCCAAGGTTTTGACCATGGATGATCTGGGCATGGGGCAGGTATTCAAGGATATCTCCAATAACCCCCGCGGTTTGTGTGTGGTGACCGGACCGACAGGTTCCGGTAAGTCGACCACACTGGCGGCGATGATTGATTACATTAATGAAAATCACTATGGCCACATCCTGACCATTGAAGATCCTATCGAATTTGTTCATGAGCCCAAGAAGTGCCTGATTAACCAGCGGGAAGTTCACCGGGACACTCATGGTTTCGATGCGGCCCTGCGCTCTGCCCTTCGTGAAGATCCGGATATTATCCTGGTTGGTGAAATGCGAGATCTGGAAACCATTCGTCTGGCTCTGACCGCTGCCGAAACCGGTCATCTGGTATTCGGCACCCTGCACACCACCTCCGCAGCCAAAACCATTGACCGTATTGTGGATGTATTCCCTGCTTCGGAAAAAGCCATGGTGCGTTCCATGCTTTCGGAATCTCTGCAAGCCGTTGTCGCCCAGACGCTACTCAAGAAGAAAGGCGGCGGTCGTGTAGCAGCCCATGAAATCATGTTGGGAACCCCGGCGATTCGTAACCTGATTCGGGAAGATAAAGTCGCCCAGATGTATTCTGCTATTCAGACAGGTGGTGCTTTGGGTATGCAGACTCTCGACGGTTGTCTGCGAAATCTATTGGACAAAGGCATTATCTCGGTGGAGTCTGCCCGGGAAAAAGCCAAAAACCCTGATTCGTTTTAATGGCTGAATACTACTAAGTATCCGGCCATGTGACCGGGTACTTACAACAATACTGGCAAAAGGAATGACGTTCCATGGATCTGACACCGTTGTTGAAGCTTATGGTGGAGAAAAAGGCTTCCGATATGTTTGTCACCGCTGGAACTCCTCCCAGCATAAAGGTCAATGGGCGTATTGTTCCGGTGACAAAAACACCGCTTAGCCCTGAGAAAACCAAAGAGACGGTGTTAGGGGTTATGAATGCGGATCAGAAAGCCGTGTTTGAGAAGGAGCATGAGTGCAACTTCGCCATCAGTGCCCGGGGTATCGGTCGTTTCCGTGTCAGTGCTTTCTACCAGCGTAATCTCGCGGGGATGGTGCTGCGTCGGATAGAAACCGAGATTCCTGATGTTGATGATCTTGGTCTGCCGGATGTGATTAAAGAACTGGCCATGACCAAGCGTGGACTGATTATTTTTGCTGGTGGTACAGGTACCGGTAAGTCCACCTCTCTGGCTTCAATGATCGGGCATCGTAACCGCAACAGTTCTGGTCACATAATCTCTATTGAAGACCCCATCGAATTTATCCATCAGCACAAGAGCTGTATTGTTACCCAGCGAGAAGTCGGGCTGGACACCGACAGTTTTGAAGTGGCTCTGAAGAACACACTTCGTCAGGCGCCCGATGTGATTATGATCGGTGAGGTGCGTTCACGGGAGACCATGGAGCACGCGGTAGCCTTTGCAGAAACCGGACACCTCTGTCTGGCAACCCTGCACGCGAACAATGCTAACCAGGCGCTGGACCGAATTATCCACTTCTTCCCGGCCGACCGTCACAATCAGATATGGATGGATCTCTCGCTGAACCTGAAAGGCATTGTTGGTCAGCAACTGATTGCAACCCCTGATCGAAAAAGCCGTCGACCTGCTGTTGAGGTGTTGATTAATACGCCACTGGCTTCGGATATGATCCGCAAAGGAGAAGTACACGAGCTGAAGGCGCTGATGGCTCGCTCGAATGAGCAGGGTATGCAGACCTTTGATCAGGCGATTTATGCCCTCTACAACAATGGCGAAATCACCTATGAAGACGCCCTCTCCCACGCTGACTCTGCCAATGATCTGCGTTTGATGATCAAACTGGGCTCTGAGACAGATGCCGAGCACCTTAATAAGGTCGCTGGTGGCTTGAGTATTCAGGATGATGGCAGCCGCTAAAGCCCTGTTAACACCTCTTATCAGAGATGCCTGACAAGCCTGTCAGGCATTCTTTCGTCTTTTTCTGAACATTTTGCCTTTTTCCGCTTCCAAACTGTTAATGGAGATTTACTGCAATGGAGTTGTTATGGCGTCTTATTTTTGTAAATTCAGTGGCTGCATGCCAGGGAGCGGTAGGGCATGTTTTGAAGGGCGGCCGCCCGTTTCTTCTTCGGGAGAAAGGCCTTCCTCTAAACCTGCCGGAATGCCCGCCCCTAAGTTTAGGGGGCTCCCAGTATCACCGTTACTTATGGAGCATAACGGTGGACATCTTCGCAGACCTGTAGTGCTGGATTCGGATTCTCAAGATGAGGAGTTACAGCCTTCCGGCCCTCAATTCATTGAGTCGGGCAGCCCCAGGCCGTTATGGAGACGACAGCTTCATAAGAGTCGTGGCT
Source organism: Sansalvadorimonas sp. (assembly GCA_965221135.1). Taxonomy (GTDB): domain Bacteria; phylum Pseudomonadota; class Gammaproteobacteria; order Pseudomonadales; family Endozoicomonadaceae; genus Sansalvadorimonas. Next base: position 82,527 of record CBDCRZ010000069.1, on the reverse strand, counting down.
TGTCTTCTTCTGTTGCTGAAGGCGCTGATTGGGCAATTCATCCGTTTATAAATTACTTTCAGCCCATGGAAACAGAGATAGCCCAGAGGGGGGGGGTAACCTACGATAGCGGAGAAGAAAGCGATGATGAGCAGGAATCACAGCAAGCTTTGGTGCGATCCAGACGGCGTAGCAGACAGAATGTTCCTGAGAGGAACTCCAGTGGTATGCCCCAGCTACCAAGACATTCATTAAGACGTGTGCCAAATCTTTCTTCAGGCTCTTTATTAGGCTCATTTACAGGAGCTCAGAAGGTTCCAGCTTCTCTGCAGAAGATGCCTGCCTGCACGTTTGATCCTGCAAACTATAAGGAGAGTAATAAGGACGCTTTCCTTGGTCAGGTAAATAAGGATCTCGTAGCGTTGGCCAGTCACTTCCTGTGCTGCCCTTCCAGTGACAGAGTTGCAGATGAGATAGAGTCTCCGGTTTATGACCAGTATGGTCGTGTCTATGAAGAGAATGAATTCAAAAGTCTGCTGGCGATAAATGCTGAGGATAAAGAGACCGGGCAGCAGCTGGTAAAGACAAGGCAGGTGTTTCTCGGGGATCTATTAGAAATCCTGAGTAAGGCCAGGCAAGCTGAGTTGTTCCGTGAAATACCGAGCGCGGCTAATAAAAAACCTGGGGGAAAACGCTCAAAGAAAAATGAAACGGTGGATCTGACTTTTCTCAAGGCGATCTGCACAATTCAGTCTCCAATATCGATGTCTCCTCTTTATGAAATGGACGATCTGGTACTGGATGCAGAAGGCCATTTTTTCGATGGTACGTCTTTGAGGAAGGCGTTGGCGCGCTTCAAGAAAAACCCCCTGAGCAATGAGTTCATGCAGACAAGCGATATTCGGACTATTCCATGGGTAAGTGAGTTGTGTAAGCGACTAATTGCTGTTCATGGGGTGTGTCCGCTGAGATTTTTAGCAGATTCTCATGAGGGCGAAGATGGATCGCCCCCCAGGAAAAAACGCTAGATTTTGAGAAGAGGCACCCCTTCTCCATTCATCCAGCTTTCCAGCAACAGCTGTGCAGCCATGCCATCGACAGGGTCACTGCCATAGTGACCTTTGTGACCCAGCCTGCCGGCCCATTCTTTGGCTTCAAAAGACGTCAGTCGTTCATCAACCGGGTGCCAGGGGCGCATAAACCGACCGTGAAGGCGGTTGCCAAACTTGCGGGCACGGCGTGACATTTCAGACTCTGTGCCATCCATATTCAGGGGAATGCCCACGACAAAAGCATCGGGTTGCCACTCTTCAATAATCTTGCCCAGTTCATCCCAGTCAGGAATGCCATCTTTGGCGCGAATAGGAGCTATCGCGTTCGCCGTACGGGTAATGGCCTGACCCATAGCGATACCAATGTTGCGGGTACCAAAGTCAAAACCCATTACGGATTTGTATGTAGGCTTGCTATCAGTGCTGGAAAGCGTGTCGGTCATAGGAACCAGATGGGAATAAATAAATTTAAAAAGCTGTGTAGTCTAAAGAGCTCTGTAGTCTAAAGCTCAGGCGTGCCCGGCTTCAGGGCTGAGCATAGCCAGATTAACACCAATACGTGCGGCGGCCAGCCCGAGTCGTTCCTCGAAGGGGGAGGTAAACAGGATGGTTTTATCCACAGGACTGTTCAGCCAGACATTAGCAGCCAGTTCTTCTTCCAGCTGGCCGGCTCCCCAACCTGCATAACCCAGGGCAATTAGAGAAAGTCCGGGGCCTTCGCCTTTGCCGATATCGACAAAAATATCTTTGGAGGATGTCAGGGCAATGTCCTCAGTGATGCGCATAGATACCTGCTCATCGAGTGTGCCCGAATAGGTGTGGAGTACAAAGCCATGCTCCTGGTCTACAGGGCCACCGAGAAAGACCTTTTGGCTGGTGTTACTCCGAGTGTATTCATAGGGTACCTCAATGGCGGAGAAAAGCTCATCCACTGGAATGCTTAAAGGCTGGTTAATAACCAGTCCCATAGCGCCTTCTTCATTGTGCTCACACAGATATATAACCGCACCACTGAAGTTGGGGTCATCCATTCTGGGCATAGCAATCAGAAGGGTATTTTTTAAACTGCCTTGACTGGAAGCAGGTAGCATAGGTCTGGCTCCGGATCAGCCGCTGAACATATCGCCAGGTTCAAAGCGCCATGTGCGAATGATTTCAATCACATCATACTCTTTCAGTTCATCAGGAAAAGGTGCGAAAGGAGCCGCCATCCTGACAATTCTCAGGGTGGCTTCATCAAGAACCTTGTGACCGGATGAACGGATGATTTCAATACCCTGCAGGCTGCCATCCCGGCGAATCTTCACGGCCACTCTGAGCTCACCGTAAATCTTCTCCTGGCGAGCTTGTATAGGATAGTTGATGGTACCTATACGCATGACTTTACGGCGCCAGGCTTCCTGATAGTACACGTCTGCTTTGCGGGTTGAGGCCGTGTTGATTCGGTGTACCTTTGGCTTTTTTGTGTAAGCCTGACGTTTTTTGTAGAAGTCGGCTTCCAGGCTCGCAATTTCGGCACTCAGGTCGAGCTGTTTTCTGGGTATTTTGGCTTCTTCAACAGGGATTTCTTTCTGAGGCTTTTTATCAGCAGCTACTTTGGTTTCAGACTGGGTTGTTGTAACCCTCTCAGCCTTTTTCAGGGAGCTGTTGGGGAGTTGCGCTGTTTGCTGCTGTACCTGTACAGGTCGAGGAACGGCATCCTGGAAGGGGGCGTGCAGGTCACTGGATGGACGTGCTTTTTTATCCAGGGAGCCACTGCCCTGCTGATTATGCTGGGCGAGATAGTCCGCCTTCTCAGGGGTTTTGTCTGTTGCAAAACGTGCCAGAGAAATTTCGATAGTCTGAGCTGGGAGGCTTGGGGGTTCAATGCTGAACCCCAGACCATACAGTAGAAAGCCGTGCAGAATGACAGCAATACTCAGGCTGACAATCGTGGAGCTTTTTTGAAAAGCCCGGCTAAAAAACGTGTTAATTGTTCCGCTCCTGCATGCTCTTAGCGTCCTTTCGGTTTAACGCCAGGAGCCTTGTCGAGAATAGACGCACTGCTGCGAGCGAATCGGATTTGGCCATTTTGGGAGCTGTTTTTCGTTAAATAGAACCACTATTCGCCTTAAAATAACTCCCCAAATGACTCAAGCCGGTTTCGCTCTCGCTACGGCCGCTATTCTCGGTCAGGCTCCTAGGACAGTTTTTCTTCGATAGCGTCCATCAAACGGTCGGCAATTACCACATCCTGCTGATCTTCGAGTTCCCGCAGGCAGGTGGGGCTGGTTACGTTGATTTCAGTGAGGTAGTCGCCGATCACATCCAGTCCGACAAAAATAAGGCCTTTCTCTTTTAATGTTGGCCCAACTTGTCCGGCAATCCAGTAATCTCGTTCCGAGAGTGGCTGGCTGACACCAGAGCCACCTGCGGCGAGGTTGCCACGGGTTTCCCCTTTCTGGGGGATACGTGCCAGCGCAAAAGGAACTGGCTCACCGTCAATCATCAGGATGCGCTTGTCGCCCTTTACAATCTCGGGAATAAATTTTTGGGCCATGATCTGCTGCTGACCGTAGTTCGTCAACGTCTCAAGGATCACACTGATATTTGGATCACCTTTTTTGACCCGAAAGATAGCTGTGCCACCCATACCATCCAGAGGTTTGTAGATCACATCTTCATGTTTGGCGGCAAAACCTTTCAGGGTTTCCATGTTCCGGCTGACCATGCTGTTGGTACAGCACTGTGGAAACAGAGTGGAAAAATATTTCTCGTTGCAGTCCCGCAGGCTCTGAGGCTTGTTCACAACCAGTGTGCCCGCCAGTTCGGCCTGCTCAAGAATGTAAGTGCTGTAGATGAATTCATTATCGAAAGGCGGGTCTTTGCGCATCAGGATAACCTTCAGGTTGGACAGCTCCTGAGGCTGCTTGTCCTGTAGGGTGAACCAGTCTTCAGGATTGTGGTGAACTTCCAGGGCAGCCATATTGCCCATGGCAACACCGTTTTCCTGATAAAGGTCACTCTGTTCCATATAGAACAGCTTCCAGCCTCGCTTCTGGGCCGCCAGCAGCATAGCGAGGGAGGTGTCTTTCTTGAAATTGATGCCCTGAATAGGGTCCATCACAATGCCGAGGCGGATGGTCATAAAAGATTCCGGTGCCAAAGTACAAATACAAAGGGGGACAACAAAATAGCATTTTATCGAAATATGCAGCAGTAACATACCACCAAAGCAGCGCAAAGGTAGAGTGTGCGGTGCTGAAGAAATTGAGCATACCTGTGTTTTGAAACTGTAGTGGAATATCAGAATATATTCGGCAGTATCAGGGGTTGTGGCGGAGCGAACGATTTGCAAGAAATATCTATAGCTTGTTAATAGTGTGACATAGTTCTCTATGAGGTTGGTGCTGTCATGTTAAGTGTGTTAAAACAGATGCAAAAGAATATTTAGATGTCTGTAGCCGTGTACTTGGCACATGAGTCATATGAGCGGAGTTCCGCGGAAGCTGCCCCTGTAAATATAAAGAGCAGCATAAAAAAAACAGTATGAATGCTATGGATTTTTTCATTCATGCATACAAGAAACAGAAGCCTTTCTGGAGAAGGTCATAAGTCAATGAGTGATAATTTCGCGAATCTCCGGGTCATGGTGATTGACGACAGTAAGACCATACGCCGCACGGCAGAAACCCTGCTGAAAAAAGCGGGGTGTGAAGTTATTACAGCAGTTGATGGTTTTGACGCGCTTGCCAAAATCGCCGATACCCGCCCACACATCATGTTTGTCGATATCATGATGCCTCGTCTTGATGGTTATCAAACCTGTGCACTGATCAAGAACAACAGTCACTTCAAGGACACGCCAGTGATTATGTTGTCCAGTAAGGATGGTTTGTTTGATAAGGCAAAGGGGCGCATTGTCGGGTCAGACCAGTATCTCACCAAGCCATTCAGTAAAGATGAATTGCTTGATGCTATTCGTGATTTTGCACCTGAAGTCGTTGCATAACACGCTGAGCAATTATGCTGCCGGCTGAGTTCGGCGGCTTATGGGGAGTGGCACTGGAATAAAAAGTGCACATGACCCTGTAGACGAAACATTAAATGATCTTATTTCTATATCTTGGTTGAATTTGATCATCTTTTAGCGAGGGAAACATGGCCAAAGTATTAATTGTCGATGATTCGCCGACAGAAACCGTGATTCTTGAAAAGATCCTTACCAAAAATGGTTTTGATGTACTCAAGGCTGATAACGGCGCCGATGGTGTAGCGTTATGCCGTGCTGAGAAGCCAGATGCAGTTCTGATGGATATTGTCATGCCGGGTCTGAATGGTTTTCAGGCAACCCGTCAACTGAGTCGCGGAGCCGACACCAGTGGTATTCCCGTGATTATCGTGACAACCAAGGACCAGGAAACTGACCGTGTTTGGGGAGAGCGCCAGGGCGCAAAGGGTTACCTTACCAAGCCGGTAGACGAAGGCACTTTGATGAATACCCTGAAAAGTGTCATGACAGCCTGATAAACAGCATGGATAGAGAACATGGCAAAACCATTCGAGATACTTCTCGACTTTGATAAGCGTGCAAGACTGCACGCCGCAGGATTGCCTGCCCAGGAAGAAGTCCAGAACTACTGGAGTGGCGTGGTCTTTATGTTGCGTGGGCAGCGTTATGTCTCTCCTCTGGACGACGTGCATGAAATTCTTCATGTGCCAGGAACAATGACAGATATCCCGGGTGCTTATTCATGGGTTCGGGGGGTCGCAAATGTTCGAGGCCGTTTGTTGCCACTGATTGACCTCGGTGGCTTTTTTGGTTTTGAAGAACAGCCTCTGAGCTCCGACCAGCGAATTCTGGTTATGGAGTTTGGTGACCTGTTCTGCGGTCTTGTTGTGGATGGTGTCTCTGGCATGCAGCACTTTGAGGCCGAAAGTTACAACAGCACTATTCCTGCCAGTGTGCGGGAAAACATGCGTTTCTGCATGGCCGGCAGTTACCTGCGTGAACATGAGTTTCTGGTACTCAGTTTACGGGCTCTTTCTGAAAGCGATAGGTTTTTGCAGGTCTCTCCAGTTAGTGCTGTTGCCTGATTCTGGCAGCCTGGTCTGCATGGAAAAGTAGTCAGGGAGCGGACATCAGTTGAGAGAAGAACAAGAAAAGTGAATTAAAGTGGCTAGCGGGAGCCAGTAAATAATGAATGCCAATGAAACGGGAAAAGGCTCAAACAAAACCACGGTGGTGCTGTTTGGGCTCCTCACGATTGCCCTGGTGGCAATGGTTAGTGCCTTCTGGTACATCAACAGACAGGCCGGATTTGACCGGGAGTATATAGCCCATGCTGGTGAACTGCGGGTTTTGTCCCAGCAGATTGCAAAAAACGCATCGGAAGCGGTAACTGGTAAGGAAGAGGCCTTTGGCCTGATTCAGGAAGCCCGTGACGATTTCCAACGCCGTTATAATATTCTCAGCGCCGGTGATGTTGAGATGGGACTGCCAGCCGCGGCCAATGAGCCAGGTATTGTAGGCTCCCAGATGGCCGACCTCTCCAAAACCTGGGCACGGGTACGGGAAAGCTCTGACAGCATCATCAGTAACGAAGAAACCGTGCTGGCTCTCCATGATGTAGCCGTAACTCTGGCAGAAACCATTCCTCAGTTGCAGGTTGAGTACGACGAAGTTGTACAGATCCTGCTTGAAAACAATGCCCCGGCTGACCAGGTGGTAAAAGCCCAGGAACAGTCACTGCGTGCGGAACGTATCGTAAACAGTATTGCGCGAGTGCTGGAAGGTGGTGAAAACGCCGTAATGGCAGCCGATAGTTTTGGCCGTGACGCCAAGCTCTTTGGTCGTGTACTGGATGGCATGCTGGAAGGCAGCCCGACTATGGGCATATCCATGGTAGACAACGAGGAAGTAATCTTCCTGCTGACCGAAATCTCAGACCTGTTTGAGTTTGTATCCGGCTCGGTTGATGAAATCCTTGAAACCTCTCCAGAACTCTTCCTGGTACGTGAAGCCTCCGACGCGATCTTCACTGACTCTATTGAACTTCTGGGTGACGCCTCCAACCTGACCAATGCTTTTGAAAACCTGTCCCAGGAACGAAGCATTGTTGAAGGTAACGAATACACTATCGTTGCACCAGGTGCTCTGGCACTGCTGGCACTGGTACTGATCGGTTGGAGCATGGTTCGTCAGGCTCGTGTTCGCCTGCAGGAAACTGCAGAACGAAACGAAGCCAACCAGGCTGCAATCCTTCGTCTTCTGGACGAACTGGCTGACCTTGCAGATGGTGACTTAACAGTTACGGCAACAGTAACCGAAGACTTTACCGGTGCCATTGCAGACTCCATTAACTTCTCGATCGAACAGCTGCGTACTCTGGTAGATACCATCAACCAGACTGCCGTATCGGTAGCCCACGCTGCAGACGAAACCCAGAACACCGCCGTACACCTTGCCGACGCTTCCGAGCATCAGGCTCAGGAAATCGCCGGAGCTTCTGCCGCGATCAACGAAATGGCCGTTTCCATCGACCAGGTATCCGCTAACGCCGTAGAGTCCTCCTCGGTTGCGGAACGTTCGGTAGATCTGGCGAACAAGGGTAACGAGGTTGTACAGAACACCATCTCGGGCATGGATACTATCCGTGAACAGATTCAGGACACCTCGAAGCGAATCAAGCGACTGGGTGAATCTTCCCAGGAAATCGGTGACATCGTATCCCTGATTAACGACATTGCCGACCAAACCAACATCCTCGCATTGAACGCTGCAATCCAGGCCTCCATGGCCGGTGACGCAGGTCGAGGCTTCGCGGTGGTAGCGGACGAAGTACAGCGTCTTGCAGAACGTGCTTCTGCAGCAACCAAGCAGATTGAAGCACTGGTTAAGACCATCCAGACCGATACCAACGAAGCGGTAATCTCCATGGAACAGACCACCACCGAGGTAGTACGTGGTGCGACTCTGGCCCAGGATGCGGGTGTCTCTCTGGAGGAGATCGAAACAGTATCCAGGAGCTTGTCGGAACTGATATCCAACATCTCTGGTGCAGCCCGTCAGCAGGCTTCTTCTGCTGGTCACATCTCCAATACGATGAACGTTATCCAGGAGATCACCACCCAGACCTCCGCTGGTACCAACGCCACCTCCCGCTCTATCGGAGACCTGGCAAGCATGGCCAGTGACATGCGTGAGTCTGTATCCGGCTTTAAGCTGCCAGAAGGTGAAGAACTGCTGGCGGAAGACTCTCAGTATGAAGAAGCTCAGTATGAAGAAGCTCAGTATCAAGAAGGTGCAGACGCATCTGATCTGACAGAAAGTGCTGAGCATGTTGAAGAGTTTGAACATGACGTTGCTGATATCGACGGCTATGAGACCGAACTCGAAGACCAGAAAAAGCCAGAGCATACCGCCTAAGTGATAACGCTGACTGCCCCGCCTTCAGTAAGCATGAAGTGAGTGGGACAGTCAGGTTGTATCAATAATAAACGAAGAATCAGGTAGTTACGTGTCATGCCAATGCCAACCTGGATGACAGAGCCTTTACCGGATATGACCCGCGAGCAGTTTGACCGCTGGCAGTTACTGCTGGAAGAACGCACGGGCAATCATATCGGCTGGCAACATCACACCATTCTGCAGGCCGGAATATCCCGGCGTATGCGGGAGCTTGGCATTAAGGAATATGACCGTTACCTGGAACTGGTAAATGAACCGTCTTCTCATCTCGAATGGGCGACACTGGTAGAGCATCTGACTGTACGGGAAACCCGCTTTTTCCGTCATCAGCCTTCCTGTGACGTGGCCCGTAAGTATGTCGAGAAATGGTTAGAGAACCCCGCAAACAGCTCATTTGAAGCATGGAGTGTGGGTTGTTCAACCGGAGAAGAAGCCTGGACTCTGGCAATGCTGATCAACCAGAAGGTCAGCAATCTGGATCGGGTCGTACGCTTTGGCGTTACGGGTACAGATATCAGTCGTGACGCATTGGTTCATGCACGACAGGGCATATACAGCGGTAGTCGTATTCTCAATCTCTCTCAAGGCATGAAAGATCGTTTCTTTCAGTCTTGCGGTGCAGGAGAAGTTCAGGTTGTTGACCGGCTGCGGGAGCGGGTTTGCTTCGCACGCATCAACGTCCTGGATCTTGACCGCGCCCCTATGGGCAATATGAATATGATCTTCTGTCAGAACCTGCTGATCTATTTTCGTCGTTGGCGGCGTATCGACATTCTGGAGCAGCTGGTCAAGCGTCTGGCTCCGGGCGGACTGCTGGTACTGGGACCCGGAGAGGTCACAGGCTGGCAACACCCTGGTTTGAAGGCAGTAGGCAATGAGCAGACTCTTGCCTACATCAAGAAGAAGGTGTAACCGGACTTCATCATGCCTTCCCGGGAAGAATAAACAGAAATGCCACGGATTGAATCGTGGTGTACAGGAGAGAATATGGGTGATCGCCGTGACACAGGTGAACGCACTCTGACAGAGATGGGCTCACAGGAACATGGTGCTCAGTCTCAGGACTGGGTGGCACTGGATTGGGTGCGGGGGGAAATTACCGACACTCTGGCCCAGGCCCGTCAGTCTCTGGAAGCGTATGTACAAACACCGCAGGACGACACTCGCCTTCGATTCTGCCAGAACTATATCCACCAGATTCATGGCACTCTTGAAATGGTGGAGTTTTATGGTGCCGCTCTTCTCGCTGAGGAGATGGAAGGCCTGGTAAAGGCTCTTCTGGATGGCAAACTAAAGAGCACAGCAGCCAGGGATGAAGCACTGGATGTGCTGATGCAGTCCATTATTCAGCTGCCAGGTTATCTCGAACAGGTTCAGTCCGGCCGTAGAGACTTACCGGTTATTATTCTTCCCGTACTGAACGATCTTCGAAGTGCCCGCGGTGAGAAGCTGCTGTCAGAAACCTCCCTGTTCAACCCCAATCTCAGCTATGCCACAGCACCTGTTTCCGATGAACAGCTGCAGAAATTTGCCAGCGTGTCTTTGATTGAGCTGGTTAAAAAACTTCGGCAGATGTACCAGTTTGCACTGGTCGGCTTCTTCAAAAATCCATCAGATAAAACCAGTCATGGGTATCTGATGAAAGTCTTTGAGCGTATGGAATCCCTTTGTGAAGGAATTCCCGCCGCTGATGTCTGGCCAGTGGTTCATGCTCTGGTTGAAGCCCTGCACTCAAGAGAAGTTCGTAATAATCCGGCTGTGCGTAATCTGCTGAGGCAGATTGATGATGTTTTTGGTCGGCTGGTAAGTGGCAACGTTAGTGAGTTTAACGCTCCGCTGCCTGATGATCTGTTGAAAAACTCCCTGTACTACATCGCTCAAAGTGAGAGTAAAGGGGAGCAGACCCAAACTATTAAAGAGCGTTATCAGCTGGAGTCTGCCCTTCCGGATGCCCAGACAGTTGACCAGGAACGTCGCAAGCTGAACGGTCCTGACCGTGAAGCCATGAGTTCTGTGGTTAAGGCACTTTCCGAAGAGCTGATGTCGGTAAAGGATGCGCTGGATATTTATGTCCGTAACCCCAGCGGTTCTTTGGATGTGCTGGGGCAGCAGATCCCGGTACTTCGCCAAATAGGCGACACTCTGGCAGTACTGGGGCTGGGTATACCTCGAAAGATTATTAGCGAACAGGTGGAGTCTCTTTCCACCATGGTTAACAGTCAGAGCCATGATGACAATGGCCTGATGGATATTGCCGGTAGCCTTCTTTATGTGGAAGCTACCCTGAGCGGCATGATTGGTGAGCAGGCCTTTGGTATGGCCGTCAATACTGACGAGCCGGCTGCTCTGCGTTCTGCACGCAAGACCGTGGTATCAGAAGCGTGTACCGCGTTGGATAGAACGAAAGACGCTATCACTGATTACAAAGCGTCCAACTGGGATCGCAACTGCCTGACAGATGTACCCCAGATCCTGGCCTCAGTGTATGGCGGTATGGAAATGATTAATCAGGAACGCGTGGCCGCTCTGGTCAAAGCCGTTGCTGATTATGTAGAAAATGTACTGCTCAAGCTGGAAACTCCCCCTGAAGGCCAAACCATGGAGCTTCTGGCGGATGCTCTTATTGGTGCAGAGTATTATCTGGAGCGCTCGTCCGGTGGCAGTCAGGGTACCGACGATCAGGGCGAATCCATTCTCGACATGGCTTTTGACAGCCTGGACCTTCTTGTTTCACAAGCGGCTGAGCACGATAAAGTGCCGGAAGTTGCAGCAGGCCATGAGCAAGAACCAGAGCAGCCTTCAGTATCAGCCCAGGATGAGAATACATTTGCTGCGTTTGAAATAGACAGTCTTGAAATTGACAGCGTTGATATAGATAGCCTTGAACTTGAAAGTCTCTCTCTCGAACAAAACGATAAACCTGAACAGAACGACAGCATTGAGTTCTCACTTGATGATATTGAGTTAGAGCCTGTTGAAACCTCTCTGACTCTTGAAGATCCGGCTGCAAAACTGGTAGCTGTGTCTACAGCAACTCATGTTGAGGACGATAAGGCTGGCGGTTTTGAGATCTGTCTGGATGCGCTGGACCTGGATCAGGCAACACCGTCTGAAACTAACAACGCGAAGGATTTCAGGAAAGAACCCTTAGCACCTCAGGGTAATGAAGAAACTAATACTCTGGAGCCCGTTGCTCCTGAAGAAGATGACTTCCCTGATATCGACCTGTCAGATCTGGAGTTTGAAGAACCTGCTCCTGCGATGACTGTTGAAAAAACTGCAGTTGAAGATGCTGCAGTTGAAGAAACAATCGAGCTGACAATTGATGTTGACGAGCAACCTGTCGAAGACGTTGTTATTGAGCTTCCTGAAGTTCAACAGAGCATGGCGGCTGTAGAAACGGCTGTAGAAACGGCTGATGAAGAGGAAGATGACGACTTTGATGAAGAACTCCTGGAGATCTTTGTCGAAGAGATCGGAGAAGTACGGGAACTGCTTCTCGAATACTTCCCACAGTGGCAGGCAGACCTTGGCAATGAACCGGCTCTGAAAGAGTTCCGCCGCGGCTTCCATACACTGAAAGGCAGTGGTCGCATGGTGGGCGCGACAGTTATAGGCGAGCTTGGCTGGTCCATTGAAAACATGCTCAACCGGGTGATTGATGGTGCGATTGAAGGCAACCAGTTAATTGTCACCCTGGTACAGACAACCATTGATAGAATCCCTGCTCTGCTTGACGACTTTGCCAATCAGCGTCAGCAAATGACAGATGATGTGCAGGCCATCATGGACGAGGCTGATGCCTGGTCCCGCGGTGAAACACCTGTTTCTAATAGTGCACCTGAAGCTACACCTAATAAAGCTACACCTAATGAAGCTGCATCTACTGATGAGAACACCGCCGATGAGGCCATAGAAATCTCCGTAGAAGAAACGGTAGACGCTTTTGTTGATGAGCCTTCTGATACCAATGTAGAGATTGTTGAAGAGCTTGAGATTTCAGGAGTCGAGCTGGAGGTTCTGGACAGTCTGTTGGCGGATGATCAAACAATGATCACGGAAGGCCAGGCTGTAGAGACAGAGGATTCTGTTTCTGAAGACGCGGATGCAGAAAGCGATCTGGAACTGCTGACCATCTTCACCAAGGAAGCTCGCCTCCACCTTGAGATTGTGAATGGTTTTATCGAGCAATTTAATACTTGCTCCGGCACTCTGCAGATTTCTGATGAGCTGCAACGTGCACTGCATACCCTGAAAGGCAGCGCTGCCATGGCGGGAATCGAGCAGATTAGCTCTGTGGCTACCGCAATTGAGCGGATGGTTAAAGAGTTCCGCATTCAGGGCATTCATGCCGACGAACAGAGCGCCAGCCTGCTGACCCGGGTCAGCCTGTTGGTGCAGGATGGTTTGCAGAAAGTTGATGCTGGTGATGGGTATGACTTTAAAGTTGATGGTTCTGATGAGCTGATTCAGGAAATTGGCGAATACTTTGACCGTCGTACACATTTGGGCGTTGCTAATGTTATCTCTGCTGCAGACCGGCTGAGTGCAAACAGTAACTTCCTCTCCCGCCATATGAATATGGTGCTGGATGCACCGCAATCCTTGAGCAGTTGGAACCGGGACCCGAATGATGCTGTGATTTCCAGACTGCAGTCTGAACTCATGGCAATGGTGGATGATGCTCGTGAAGTTGACCTGAGTGCATTCTCCGACCTGGCAGAGCAGTTGGCTGTTACTTACCAGCTCATTCAAAATTTCGGTGAAGCCGTCGGTGATGAAACAGTTCAGCTGTTGATTCAGGCCCATGACCATTTGATCGATATGATGGATGTTCTGGCTGGTCAGCAGACGCCTGTTATCTCTGAAGAGATGCTCGACAACCTCCAGGCTCTGGTCGAAACCTTCGATTTTGAAACTGAAGATGTGGTTGCAGCTCAAGCTGAAGCGCAGTCTGCAGTTACTGAAGTTGAGGCGGCTGAGTCTTCTTTAGAAGCAGAACCAGAACCAGAACCAGAAGTAGAGCCAGTACAAGTACCCGTCGCGACTGTTACTGAAGCACCGGCTGTTGATGAGCCAAGCGAAGAAGATACGGATGCAGAGCTGATCGCCATCTTCCTTGATGAAGCGATGGATAGTCTCGAGGCATCCACTTCTGCGCTATACCGCTGGCTGGAAGATAACAGTAACCTTGGCCTTCTCGCGGAGTTGCAACGCCACCTGCACACCATCAAGGGTGGTGCACGGATGTCGGAAATGAACGACGTTGGTGACCTTTCCCATGAGCTGGAAGATATTTACGAAGCTCTGTCTCTTAAAAGGCTGCAGGCGTCTAATGACCTGATCAACCTGCTGCTTAAGAGTCATGACACGCTGGAAGAGATGCTGAGCGCTATCCGTTCGCAGCAGCCTACCGTGCCTGCCAAGGCGCTCTGTGCCGATATACGCGCAGTTATGAGCGCGGCTCAGACATCAGCCTTTGTTGAAGACGCTGCTGTTAAAGAAGCAGTCGTTAAAGAAGCAGTCGTTAAAGAAGCCGTCGTTAAAGAAGCCGTCGTTAAAGAAGCAGTCGTTGAAGAAATCACTGCCCAGGTTGAAGAGCCAGCAGTAGAAGAACTGCCCGTTGGCGTACTTGAGGTTAACCCTCTTGATGCTGATGATCTTGATCTTGAGATGGTGGAAATCTTCCGTGAAGAAGCCACAGACCTTCTGGATGAGATAGAAGAACAGGTTACCGGCTGGATTCAACAGCCTGACAACAATGACTGGCCTGAACTGTTGATGCGAAGTCTGCACACAATGAAGGGCAGCGCCCGCATGGCAGGCTTGACGGCTTTGGGTGATGAGAGTCACGACTTTGAAGTTCGTGTACAGGAGCTGCAGCAGTCGAAAACTGCAACCGCTGCAGACCTTGAGTCTCTGGGTCAGCTGCAGGCTCGACTGCACAAAAACTTTGAATTGATTGTTGCCAGTGTTCAGGGCACAGCATCTGAAGACACGTCAACTGAAGAGGCTGCAGAGCCGATTCAGGAAGAGGTGTCTGCGGCGCTGGATACTCTATCCGCTCAGCCAGAAGTTTCAGAAAATGTTGTGCCCTTCCCTGAGCTGGGAAGTTCTGAGCTGGAAAGTTCCCGACAAGAGCCTGAAACCGCACCAGAAAAGCGTATCCAGGCACCGGCTCACGCCATTCTGCAGAAAGCTTCAGAAGCTCTGAATGACAGCAGTGACCGGGAAATGGTCCGTGTTCCTGCTGAACTTATCGATCAGCTTGTTAACCTGGCCGGTGAAACATCGATCTCCCGTTCCCGTATCGAACAGCAGATCAGTGATTTCAGTATCACCCTGAAAGAGATGCACTCCACCATCGACCGTCTGCAAGGCCAGCTGCGTCGATTGGATACGGAGACACAGGCTCAGATATTGTCTCGTCACGAAGGTTATGTAGTAGATCACCCGGACTTTGACCCGCTGGAGATGGATCAGTACTCGGAACTGACCCAGCTGTCCCGCTCCCTTGTGGAATCCGCGACCGACCTTATGGACCTTAAGGGCGCTCTGGAAGACAAGAACCGGGATTCAGAAACTCTGTTGCTCCAGCAGTCCCGTATCAATACGGAATTGCAGGAAGGCTTAATGCGTACCCGCATGCTGCCGTTCAACCGTATGTTGCCACGACTTCGTCGTATTGTTCGTCAGGTCTCTTCCGAGCTTGGCAAGCAGGTCGAACTGAAGGTTGTGAACGCAGAAGGTGAGATGGATCGTTCGGTGATGGAGCGGATGATCGCACCTCTTGAACATATGCTGCGTAACGCAATTGACCACGGTATTGAAGACTCTTCGGAAGCGCGTGTTGCCAAAGGTAAGAATCAGTCCGGTGAAATCAGCCTGAGCCTGGTGCGTGAAGGTGGTGAGATTGTTCTCTCCCTTGCAGACGACGGCCGTGGTGTGAATCTGGATGCTGTACGGAATAAGGCTATTGAGAAAGGCCTTATGACGAAGGACGCAGACCTGTCTGCGTCTGAAGTCTCCAATATGATTCTGCAGCCTGGCTTCAGTACTGCCACAAACGTGACCCAGATCTCTGGCCGGGGTGTTGGTATGGACGTTGTCAGCACCGAGCTGAAACAGCTGGGTGGTCATATCGAGATTCATACCGAAGAAGATAAGGGCACCGAGTTTGAGATTCGCCTGCCATTCACCCTCTCGGTGAACCGTGCACTGATGATCAACGTCGGCGAAGAACAGTATGCAATTCCTCTGAATACCCTTGAAGGTATCGTACGACTGAGCCCATTTGAGCTTGAGAGTCATTACAGTGGTGATGACCAGGGTCTCGAATATGCCGGTCGTCGTTACCAGCTTCGCTATCTGGGCGACCTGCTTCACGGCAGAGAGCCTCGACTCGCCAATGTTACCCACGAACTGCCAGTGTTGCTGATTCGTTCCGGTGACACAGGTATCGCGATACAGGTGGACAGCCTTGTAGCCAGCCGTGAAATCGTGGTGAAGAGTCTTGGTGCACAGTTTGCCGGCCTGCGCGGCATCAGTGGTGCAACCATTCTTGGTGATGGTCGGGTTGTGGTGATTCTTGATCCGGTGGGTCTGTCGCTGGGTCATACCCGTCAGCAGATGACGGATCGCAGCCAGACACCGGCACCAGTTGTAGAAGAGGAAAATAACCTCATAATGGTAGTGGATGACTCGGTTACCGTACGTAAGGTTACCGGTCGTCTGTTGAAGCGGAATGGTTACCGCACAGTCTTTGCACGAGACGGTGTAGAGGCTATGGCGCTGCTGCAGGAGCATAAGCCTGCAGCGATGCTGCTGGATATTGAAATGCCACGGATGGACGGCTTCGAAGTAGCAACAGCTGTTCGTAATGACCCTGAACTCCGGGATACGCCAATTATTATGATCACTTCCCGTACTGGTGAGAAGCATCGCCAGCGAGCGGAAGAGATCGGCGTAAACGAGTATCTGGGTAAACCTTTCCAGGAAGGTGTACTGCTGGAAACTATTGGAGTTTTCGCCAAGCGTAATGACTGATCAACAGCGAGCTGGTATAGGCATCATCGCTGACCGGGCACTGCTCCGGCAACGGCTGCGACAAACTCTGGAGGATAAGGGCTTCACCATTGCAGCCAATATTCCTCCGGAGGGCTGGACGGAGAGCCTGCTGGCATCAAGCATGGTTCGGGTGTGGATTGTAGATCTGAACACAGAGTCTCATGATTTCCCCCACGACGAGTTGTTGGAACAACTGGCGGTTATACCAGAAGTGCCTGTGTTCTATGGCACAGGTCTTCCGGAAGGCACCATGAGTGCAGAGTTCTCCCGCTGGAAGCGCAGGCTTTTGAGCAAGCTGTCGGCGTACCACACACCCCGGCCTGTTGATATTATTGAGAGCGAAGACACTAAGGATGATACTGCGTCGAATGACAATGTTGTCTCCTGGCCTCTGAGACCAACAAAACAGAAAACCTCTAAACGACCTCTGCGGCCGGCCAGCCAGGTTTGGGTTTTGGGAGCATCTCTTGGTGGCCCCAATGCTGTGAAACAGTTTATTGATGCCCTGCCCGAAGACCTGCCAGTAGCTTTTGTTTATGCACAGCATATTGATGAAGAGTTTGCTTCAGTGCTGGCAACCACGATTGCACGACACAGTTATTTTGATGTGGTGGAAGCCAGCGAAGGTCATGTGTTGAACAATGGTGAAATCCTGATGGTGCCCATTGCTCAGCGTATTGGTTTTGACTCGCGCCGTCGTCTGGTGCTTGAAGACGGCAAGTGGCCGGGTCCCTATTCACCGAATATTGATCTGGTGATGGACCGGGTACGTGAGTGCTGGGCAACAAGCTCTGGTGCGATTATATTTTCCGGCATGGGTCATGATGGTGCTATCGCCGCTAAAGGCTATCAGCAGAGTGATCTTCCCGTGTGGATACAGTCGCCGGGGGATTGCGCCAGCAGTCTGATGCCTGAAGGCATCATTGAAGCAGGCTGTGCCGAGTATCAGGGGACGCCCCTTGAACTGGCAGAACGCCTGATTGAACAGATTCAAAGCGAAACCCGGGAATCGACAGAGTCCGGCACGGGTGTAAACGCAAAACAGCGAAAGAATACCTAAGGAAGAAGACAATGGCAGAAGATAGCCGACAGATTGCAGCCATGCTCTTGCCTCTGAGCGACGAGCTGTTACTGCTTCCCGGTACCGTAATTGCCGAGGTTGTTCCCTACAATGAGCCAGTGAAGACTCACGAGAATGCTCCGGACTGGTACATGGGTGAAATCAACTGGCGTGGTCGTCAGGTGCCCATAGCTTCTTTTGAACGTGCCAATGGTGCTGCTATGAGAGAGCGTGGTCATGAAACACGTTTTGCCATTCTCAATGGAGTATCCGGCCAGGAAGGCATGCCATTTTACGGTGTACCTGTGCAGGGCATTCCCCGCTCTATCAAACTGGATTCCAGTGACCTGAGTGTGGATAAAGAGAAGGAGACGAAGGGTAAGCCTGTGACCCGTGAACAGGTACGGGCTGCTGGGACTTCCGCTAATATTCCTGATCTGGATAAGCTTGAAGAACAACTCAGTGCGTTTGCTTAAGGCCTAAAAGCTTTCACCACAGAGACACAAAGGCACAGAGGAAAAGCAAAAGCTTTTAATTAAGAGCTTTTGCTTACACTTTTAACTAAAAAGCTAAATAGCTCTTCTCCGTGCCTTTGTGTCTCTGTGGTTCAAAGCCCTTATAGAGGTTAGCTCCAGTCACCCCAGAGGTACTGCATCAGGCTCAAAGCAGCAATTGGTGCAGTCTCCGTTCGAAGAACCCTCGGCCCCAGCGCCAGTGGATTAAACCCTTTCTGCTGTGCCTGTTTAATCTCATCAGCTGTCAGACCACCTTCCGGACCAATCAGCACAGAAACTGACTCAGGCTTCTCGTAGCCCTCCAGTGCTTTCTCTGTGCGATGATGCAGCACAAAGTTCAATTCGGTCTTTCGTTCATCCAGCCACTGAGACAGTTGCACAGGAGTATTGATCGCAGGAACAATATTACGACCGCACTGTTCACAGGCGCTGATAATGATCTGTTGCCAGTGACGAATACGTTTGTCCTGTCGTTCACTGTTGAGCTTAACCTCGCAGCGCTCGGTAAACAGTGGAGTGATTTCTGTGACGCCGCATTCCACGGCCTTCTGGATGGCGTAGTCCATACGCTCACCACGGCTGAGAGTCTGTCCGAGAGACACTTTGAGAGGTGACTCTTTATCACCAGGCATATGCTCCAGAGGAACAACCTGTACACGTTTTTTGGTGACTTCATTCACCCGTGCCTGCCAACAGCCATCTTTGCCATCAAACAACACCAGCGGGTCACTGGCTTTCATGCGCAGCACACGGCCTACATGGTTGGCTGCGCTTTCTGGCAGGTCAACAGGCTGATAGGCATCCAGAGGGATGGGAGCATAGATTCGTGGATTACGCATGAATAAGTCTGACTGGCACTGTAGGAGTTTGCTGATATTGTAGCGAAAGGCTGAAGCTGACTAAACTGTGCCGTATCTCAGGCCTCCGTTAAGACAGCTCAGGTCGCAGTTAAAA
This sequence comes from Sansalvadorimonas sp., assembly GCA_965221135.1. Lineage (GTDB taxonomy): Bacteria > Pseudomonadota > Gammaproteobacteria > Pseudomonadales > Endozoicomonadaceae > Sansalvadorimonas. Next base: position 63,450 of record CBDCRZ010000069.1, on the reverse strand, counting down.
CAGTCAGGTGCATATCATGTCATCCGCCTCAGATCCTCAGCCTACAGGGAAGACACTGCCAGCCATTATTCTCGGTATTTGTTTTATTGCAGGATTGGCTATTGCCGGAAGCCAGCTGGCTAATGGCATTGTCAGCTTTCAAACCCTGAACCGCTCCGTTACCGTGAAAGGCCTGGCGGAAAAGGAAGTGCCGGCCAATATCGACATCTGGCCCAAGGTGTCTTAGACCATAGCTAAAATAGCTCATTGTCATGCCTGTTATGGTCTTTTGTCTAACTAACCATGTTGTTAGTGCCATTAAACTTATATCCAGTATTTTTACTTAAAGATACCGATAAATAAGTGGATAAGGGAATATTGACATGGATTTAACATTGAACGCTCCGTCTGGCGCAGAAGCAAAAGACGCTATTAGATACGCTGAAGCTATAAAAGAAACAGGACGAGCTGAACAGCTTGCGACGTTTCTCTGCAAAAAAGTCGAGGTAAAAGATGAATCTGTCACTATACGACTTGCTAGAAATGTAGGAGTCGAGGTCAATAGAACCACTCTTAGTAATATGAAGGCGGAGAAGAAAACGGTACACGAAAGAAACCTGTATGTTTTGAATATCATTGAAAACCAGGGGCTTACTCTGACAGCCGAACAGGTTGCAAATAGTCTGAAACAATGCAGGTTTCCAGTTAAACAAGATGATTTGGCTAAATTGGATCAGCTCTTACCGAGACCATCTCCAGTAGCACCAACTGTTACTCTTGAAGAGAGAGCTTTTGAAGAGAGAGTTTTGCCCCCGGCGGTTCCGACCGGGCAAGAGCTCGCTCCTTCTCCTGCGAACCTAATGGATGAGAGTCAGGCTGTTCCGGATGAATTGTCCGAGGTGGAAAGTGAACCTGAAGATATGGAGCTGTCTGAAGAGTCAGTATCTTTTGATGACATTGCTACAAGAACACGTCGAGCCACGATGTTTGCGAAATTTCTGTGCAATAACTTTGAAATTAAAGATAGCAGCATAGCTCTGAGGATAGCCCTGAGTGTGGATGTCGGTATTGATATTAGTGCCATGCAGGCAGCTGGAGACTCGATAGAAGATATAGTCATGGCTATTTTTATGGCCATTGAACACAAGGGGCACCCCCTGACAGAAGCGATGATTTTATCGAGTCTGAAGAAAGGTAAAATAGAAATTTCAACAAATACTGTGAGTGAATTAAATAAGCTCTTTAAGGCCCTGTTTCGAGTGACGCTATCTCCTGAAGAGGATACCTTGCCCCAGGTGCCTATGGGTGAGCAAGCAGCTGCTTCTGTCGCTGAATACCCAAAAACTACTGATCAACATCAAGTCACTTACAAACCATATAATCAGTACAGCGGACCTATTCTCTACAGCGAGAGTAAAAAAAGTGTTATTGGCGAAGAAGGCGAAACTGAAGCGAACAAGATGAAAGGAATTAACATTCAAGTTGGAGGTACGGAGGCCAATATTTATAGAGGAGATATGAGTAAGCCACATTATGATGTACTCTCTGGAGAATTTATAAGTGATCCTAAATATAATGTTGATGGCACCTTGAATTCGAGAGGGAGGAATATTCCAAACATAAACAGCTGGCAGAACATTGTATCCTTTTTCTTAAATGATGTTCAGGCTGAGGGGCTTCAGCGCATTTATATCATCAATGATGACCAAGTGATTGCTGAATTCCTTTTTAATGGGAAGGTTCATATATCCACTGGTCCGGCAAACCTTATGAGTCAGCCAAAAGAGACTGTTATAGCTATGAGTCAGATGACGTCCTGGCAAGTGACTTTGGGGTTTCCGAACCTACTAGATACTGTGACGGGGGTACAGAGATGTCGTAACAAATTCAAGGCTGTAAAAGCTAAGAACAATCAATGGATTACCATTCGTGGTGCCCTGGAGGCTGATGCGGACTCCTTATTTTGGTCAATTAGCCAGTTTTGTGATCAAACCAGATATTTTAGTCAAACCGTTTGGCCAACCGCTGTCCCTGCTGCTCCAGGCGCTTTCTCGGGAACAGGTCAGAAGACGGGGCTCAATCCCTTTCGCCCTATAAAGACCACCAAAATTCATACGTTAAATCTTTGAAGGCAGAAATAAACAGTGCCCAAAAAAGCCCCATCAAACAGATGGGGCTTATAGATTAACAATTTTATTCTTTAACGAATCTCAATGTTAAGCCGGGATTCCCTGCCGCTTTTCAGGCGCCTGGTAGTTCATGCAGTTGGCCTGAAAGAAGTTGATAGCCGTCCTTGACCCTTGAAATACCAACCTGAACCATAGGCGTACAGTATCAGTGATAAGTGACATATTCGTGAATACAAAATCTGCCAGGTTGAGACTTGCGAAAGGGATTACCTGAGGTTGTAAACATTTCTGAGCCCGCATGGCAGACCCAGAAATTGCTGTTTTCGAAGTGTTAGCCTTCCTGTGGATAAATCCCCAGGTTCTTCACAATCGCCAGTGTTGGCGCAGCCTGGTTCAGACTGTAGAAGTGCAGGCTGGGCACACCAAAATCGATAAGTTGTTCACACATACGAGTCATGGTTTCTTCACCAAACTGACGAATGCTGGCGCTGTCGTCACCGTAAGCTTCAAGCTGCTTGCGCAACCAGCGGGGAATCTCGGCACCACAGATGTCAGAGAAACGAGCCAGCTTGCTGTAGTTGGTAATAGGCATAATGCCGGGCACTATGGGCTTATCTATACCCATGGCCGCGAGACGATCCATAAAGTAGAAGTAGCTGTCGGCATTAAAGAAGTATTGGGTGATGGCTGAGTCAGCACCTGCTTCAAACTTGCGACGCAGGTTATCAAGGTCAGCATCCATGGATTTTGCCTGAGGGTGAACCTCCGGGTAGGCAGCCACTTCAATATGGAAATGGTCACCGGTCTCTTCGCGAATAAACGACACCAGTTCAGTGGCATACTGGAAGTGCGTATTGGTGAGGTTACCCATGCCGGATGGCAGGTCACCACGCAGGGCGATAATCCGGTCGATGTCGAGCTCCTGATATTCCTTCAGGAGTGAAGCAATATTTTCACGGGTATCACCAATGCAGGCCAGGTGTGGCATAACAGGTTTGCCAGTCACTTCACGTGTGTCGAGCAATGTGCCGCGGGTACGCTCACGGGTGGAGCCACCGGCGCCGTAAGTCACAGAAAAGAACTCAGGATTTGCAGCCGCCAGTTGAGCTGCCTGCACGCGGAGTTTCTCTGCTCCGGCCTGTGTCTGTGTCGGAAAGAACTCAAAGCTGATAGCTGTCATGGTGGTCAGGCCAATGAGCCTGTCTCCTTTGTATTTGTTATCTTTCTTTTTTTTATATTTCTATGCATTTACGCTCAGCCCCATGGGCAGCGAAGATGCCTATTATATAGTCTCTATTATATCGTCGGGCTAGCAGTGGCCTGCGAGCCCGACGGCCTTATCAATCCCTGTTAAGGCCAGTCTGAGCTTTAATACTTCAAAGAACTGACACTTTTAGTACGCGTTTAATACGCTCTTAATATTTGTAATCGTCGTTTTTGAACGGGCCATCAACAGGTACGTGGATGTAATCCGCCTGTTCCGGAGTCAGTTTAGTCAGCACACCGCTAAAGCCTTCAACCATGTAACGGGCGACTTCTTCGTCCAGCTGCTTAGGCAGGATTTCTACAGTGATAGCTGCTTGTTTGTCTGCCTCTGGCAGATCAGCAAACTTGTTTTCGAACAGCAGAATTTGAGCCAGCACCTGGTTGGCGAAGGAGCCGTCCATGATGCGTGATGGGTGGCCAGTCGCATTACCCAGGTTCACCAGGCGGCCTTCAGACAGCAGTAACAGATGATCCTGCTCGTTATCTGCACGGTAGATCTTGTGAACCTGTGGCTTTACTTCATCCCAGCGCCAGTTGTCACGCATGTAGGCCGTGTCGATTTCCGTGTCGAAGTGACCGATGTTGCTGACTACACAGCCATTCTTCAGATTGCTGAGCATATTCTTGTCGCACACGTGAACGTTGCCGGTGGTGGTCACAACCAGATCGGTGCTGCCCAGCAGAGTTTTATCGATGCAGCTGTTTTCGCCAGTGTTCACACCGTTGAGGTACGGAGATACAACTTCATAGCCGTCCATGCAGGCCTGCATGGCACAGATAGGGTCAACCTCGGTAACGCGCACGATCATGCCTTCCTGACGAAGGGATGCTGCGGAACCTTTGCCTACATCACCATAACCCACAACCAGAGCCTTCTTACCGGCCAGCAGATGGTCAGTGGCACGCTTGATCGCATCATTCAGGGAGTGACGGCAGCCGTATTTGTTGTCGTTCTTGCTCTTGGTCACTGCGTCGTTAACGTTGATTGCAGGAATCTTCAGGGAACCTTCTTCCAGCATTTCAAGCAGACGGTGTACGCCAGTGGTCGTTTCTTCAGACACTCCGTGGCAGTTATCCACAAGTGCCGGGTATTTGTTGTGCAGCAGCAGAGTCAGGTCACCACCGTCGTCGAGAATCATATTAGGCTCCCAACCGGCAACATCGGCACCGATGGTCTGTTCAAGGCACCATTCGTACTCTTCATCTGTCTCACCTTTCCAGGCAAACACAGGGATGTTCTGCGCGGCGATGGCTGCAGCAGCATGGTCTTGAGTAGAGAAGATGTTGCAAGAGGACCAGCGAACTTCAGCACCCAGTGCGACCAAAGTCTCAATCAGCACGGCAGTTTGAATGGTCATATGAATGCAGCCCATGATGCGGGCTCCCTGAAGAGGCTGGGCGTCATGATAGCGGCTGCGGATCGCCATCAAAGCAGGCATTTCAGATTCGGCGATAAGGATCTCTTTACGACCCCAACTGGCCAGATCGATATCTGCGACCTTGTAGTCGGCGATTTCAGGGAGGTTGGCGGCGTTCATAGGAGCTCTCTTCGAATTATCGTGTTTGTAGTGGATGTCTACCTGTGAAGGGGCATCCCGCTTACGTACTTGTACTCATGATGAGGAGCAGTCTATCAAGCGGCTAACGCTATATCAATTTATTTTGATATAGCTTTTGGTTTGAAGGTGAGCGGCAGAACAACGAAAAACCTCCTCTCTGTTACCAGAACTAACACATGGGTTAGACATTCTGCTTATAGCGGGAATGTTTGCCAAACAAGCATGTCATATGTTCCAGACCATAGCGGCTTTCACAACCACAGGTTTGGTGAGGCGTCATTGCGGTCCATTAAAGAATTGGTCCCAAAGTAATCACAGGAGGATTAGGGATGAAAAGTAATAAAACAAATCTGGGAATGAAGATCGCCGGTCTGGCACTGGCAGTATCAGCAGCCCTGGCTGTGACCTCTACAGGTTATGCTGCATCTTTGTCCGACATTGATTTCGACCCTCAGACTATGAAGGTTCTGTCTCGTAAAGATACGAGTCGTGAAGATCGCATGGCTATGAAAAATCATATGGTACAGCAGTCTGAAGCTTACAAACGTGATACTCGAAAGGGTGCATCTGCTGGCACGAGTGCTCCTGCCAGACCTGCGGCTCCAGTGCAGCCTGAAACACCTGTTAATCAAGTGAATGCAGATAATAAAGATGAGACCTATACGGATGTCACTCAAGATGCTCCTATAGAGATCATTGATCCCACAACAATAACGCCTTCAGCTACTACTCAAACTTCAACTTTAGTTGTGACTGATACTACTACGAATACTGAAGTTGTGACTGATACTTCTACTTCTACTTCTACTTCTACTGCTACTACTACGAATACTGAAGTTGTGACTGATACTTCTACTTCTACTTCTACTTCTACTTCTACTTCTACTGCTACTACTACGAATACTGAAGTTGTGACTGATACTACCTTTGTAACAGCAACAATAGACCCGACTGCTGTTAGCTCTCAGTCAACAGTTAGCTCTCAGTCAACAGTTAGCTCTCAGTCAACAGTTAGCTCTCAGCCTACAGTTAGCTCTCAGTCAACAGTTAGCTCTCAGCCTACAGTTAGTCCAAGTCCAACGTTACCGGTTGATAAGGAAGACCAGCCGGCTGGTCTTGTTGATGCGGATGGCGTTCCTTACAAAATCGATGTCGATGATGAAACAAATCACAACATCTTTAATGCCAAAATGATGGAGGGTGTTGTAAAGACCTTCAAGAGAGGCAATTTCAACAAGCTGGCTTTGCGCGGTCCCGGATATAGAGCAAAGCTTGTAAGAACTTTTGTGGATGCTTTCAGGCGTCTGCCAGGCAGCATGGAGCCTTTGGCATCGGATACTGTTGAACTTAGAGGTTTACAGGTTCCCATGTTCACCAAAGAACACTTCAGCACACTGCCTGTTGCTACCGGTACTCTGTCTGTTGACAATGAGAAAACGTTCGCTCTGGGTCTTCAGGTACGCGTGATTAAACTTAATAGCGATAAAAAGGGTTCAAACGTCGTATGTGATGGTGGCAAGAAAAACTTTGACGGCTACTTCCACATAGTGATGTTCTACAACGCCAACGGTGGTAGTAAAGACGCATGGACTATTGCCATTAACAGCAACTCTCTGCCGAATGGTAGAGATGGTCAACAGGCGGCTAAAGTTTGTCTGAGCGACTCTAAAACACCGTTCAAAAAGAGTGAAAAGAACAGTAATAAGGAAGAAACGTATGTAGGCGTTCACAATATCGGGCAGATTGAAGTCATCCTTGCGCTGCTGGCCAACGGCCGTATAGATGTCCCAGCTCAGAATTATGCTCTTGAGCTGAAGCCTGAGACCTTCAAGAATCTGCATGAGTACATGAAGAATGGTACGATCAATAGCGCAGAGAGTGTTCTGAAGCCGATCAACGCCGAGTTTACCGACGCTTACTTCCAGATTCGCTAATCAGCTTATCGTTAGTAACAGAAGTAAACAGCCATAAAAAACCGGAGGTGCCTAAAGCATCCCCCGGTTTTTTTATGCGCGTCCGTAAAGCGGTATCACTTAAAGACCAGCTTGAGCACGCAGTGCGTCAGCCTTGTCGGTGCGCTCCCAGATTAAGTCGGCATCGATGGTCTTCTCAAGGCACCATTCGTACTCTTCATCTATCCCACCATTCCAGGCAAACACAGGGATGTTCTGCGCGGCGATGGCTGCACAAGCGTGGTCTTGGGGCTCTTTGTTACCTGAACTAACAGGGATGTTAGTCATTCTGCTTATAGCGGGAATGTTTGCCCAACAAGGCTGTCATATGTTCCAGACCATAGCGGCTGTCACAACCACAGGTTTGAAGAGGCGTCCTTGCGGTCCATTCAGGAATTGGTCCCAAAGTAATCAAAGGAGGATTAGGGATGAAAATTAATATAACAAATCTGGGGATGAAGATCGCCGGCCTGACACTGGCGGTATCGGCTGCCCTGGCAGTGACCTCTACGGGTTATGCTGCATCTTTGTCCGACAATGATTCCAGCCTGCACACTTTGAATGTTCTGTCGCGTAAAGATATGAGCCGTGAAGAACGTATCGTTGTGCGTAATCATCTGGTTCAGCAGTCTGAAGCTGCCAAGCGTGATGCTCGTAAGGCTGCATCTGCTGGCAGGCCTGCTGCTCCTGCTAAGCCTGAAACACTGACCGCTCAAGTGAATGCAAAAGATAACCGGGTGACCCATACGGATAGTACTCAGGATGCTATTGATACCCCAACATTTATTGAGACATCAACGACTACTGAAACTCCATCAATTCCTGCCCCTGCAGCATCCAATACGCTGGCTACAGATTTGCCTATAGAAGGTCCTGCAGCTTCGCCTGTTGTCGCCATACAGGGTAACGACGCTGATTTTGATAAAAATACTGGTGCTTTAGAAAACGATGACAAAGACAAAAGTCTTGGCGGTCGTGACAATGAGGACCGTGGAATCAGGACAGATGCAAGTAACGAACATAAGACTTCGTCGACAGGTGGTACTGTCCACCGTCCACATGACGTTCAAGACAACGTGCAGGCAGGCGAAGGTGTTACCCCCTCTCCTGCCCCTTTAGGGCAGGATAACATCACGAACACCATCTACGATGTTGACCTGATGAAGCGTGCAGAAGAGGCCTTTAAGCTAGGCCTGATTGATCAGAAAGTTGATCGTGGGGTAATGTATAGAAAGAGCCTTGCTAATGCTTTTGTAGAGGCATACAAGCGTTTACCAAGCATGGGCGCTATGGATGTGGACACGGTTCAGATCAAGGAAAACAACATCCCCATGTTCACAAAAGAGAGCTTCAGCACCCTGCCTGTTGCAACCGGTCATCTGAATATTGTTGATCGTACAACTTTTGCTCTTGGTCTTCAGGTACGCGTGATTGATTTGAAAAAGAGTAAGAAGGCAGGTCACGAGGTAGTATGTAATGGCGGGGTGAATACGTTTGACGGCTACTTCCACCTGGTTCTGTCTTACAACTACAAAGGTGGAGCAAATGACCAGTGGCTTGTATCCGTTAATAGCCATTCTCTTGTGCAGGGCAAGATGGGGCCGCAGACAGTTAAAAACTGTATGAATTCTCTGCGGACACCTTTCAGAACAGCTCAAATACGACAGGGTAATAACGAGGAGACCACTTTTTCTGGTACTCACAACGTTTGGCAGATTGAAGCCATACTTCTACTGTTGGCCAAGGGACGTATAGATATGCCAGGTAAAAATTTCGCTCTTGAGCTGAATCCTGAGACTTACAAGAACCTGCATGAGTACATGCAGAATGGTACGATTAATAGCGCAGAGAGTGTTCTGAAGCCGATCAATGCCGAGTTTACCGACGCATACTTCCAGATTCGCTAGTCAGCTTATCGTTAGTAACAGAAGTAAACAGCTATAAAAAAACCGGGGGTGCCTAAAGCATCCCCGGTTTTTTATGCGCATTCGTAAAGCTGTATCGTTTAAAGACCAGCTTGAGCACGCAGTGCGTCAGCCTTGTCGGTGCGCTCCCAGGTGAAGTCGGCATCGTCACGACCGAAGTGGCCGTAGGCGGCAGTGGCCTGGTAGATAGGACGCTTCAGGTCCAGCATGGCAACAAGGCCGCGAGGACGCAGGTCAAAGTTCTCACGAACCAGCTCACCAATCTTGTCATCAGCAATCTTGCCCGTGCCGAAAGTGTTGACGCTGATGGAGGTCGGCTCAGCAACACCAATGGCGTAAGACACCTGAATCTCACAGCGATCAGCCAGACCAGCCGCAACAATGTTCTTGGCAACATAACGACCAGCGTAAGCAGCAGAACGGTCAACCTTGGATGGGTCCTTACCGGAGAACGCGCCACCACCGTGACGAGCCATGCCGCCGTAAGTGTCAACAATGATCTTGCGACCAGTAAGGCCACAGTCGCCTACAGGGCCACCAATTACGAAAATACCGGTTGGGTTGATGTGGTACTGAGTACCTTCATGCAGCCACTCGGCAGGCAGTGCTGGCTTGATCACTTCTTCCAGAACATCTTTACGCAGCTGTTCAAGGCTCACGCTTGGGTCGTGCTGGGTAGACAGAACAACGGCATCAATGGCGACAGGCTTGCCGTCGGCGCCGTAACGCATGGTCACCTGGCTCTTTGCATCAGGGCGCAACCACGGCAGAGTCTTGTTCTTGCGCAGTTCAGCCTGACGCTGAACCAGCTTGTGAGAGTAGTGAATAGGCGCAGGCATGTAAGAGTCGGTTTCGTTGGTGGCGTAACCAAACATCAGGCCCTGGTCGCCAGCACCCTGTTCGCGCTCTTCAGTTTCATCAACACCAACAGCGATATCAGGAGACTGCTTGCCAATGGCGTTCAGAACAGCCACACAGCTGCCGTCAAAGCCCAGTTCACCATTGTCGTAACCGATGTTGATCACAACGTTACGCACCAGTTCTTCAATATCAACGTAGGTTTCTGTGCGGACTTCACCAGCAACAATCACCATGCCGGTTTTCACCATGGTCTCTACGGCAACGCGGGCTTCCGGGTCATCCTTCAGGATGGCGTCCAGAATGGCGTCGGAAATCTGATCCGCAACCTTGTCAGGATGACCTTCGGAAACAGATTCGGAAGTGAACAGTGAGTATTCAGCCATAGTATTAATCCTCGAATAATTCGTGTCGGCGGCGCTGGCGATAAAACTGCCTGACCTGTATCTGAAAACCATTGCGAAGCCCTAAATACTGAGCTTCTCCAGCCATAAGGCCGGCCTCTCTGGCCCAGCCACTTAGTTCATCAGTGCTGAAACCAAGCCAGAGGTCACCACAGGATTCTCTTACCCATTCCTGGTCATGACGGCTGAGATCGCTGATAAACAGACTTGCGCCGGGTCGTAAAAGTGTTGCTGCTTCCCGAAAGATAGCGGCTGGTGCCGGAACATGGTGCAAAACCATATTGGCAATCATGCAGTCCACAGACAGGCCTTCGTCGGCCAGTGTGGAGAGTTCACCGAGTCGGTACTCGATGTTGGTAATGTCGGAGCCTTTGGCATGCTGGCGTGCCTGTTCCAGCATTTCCCGGGAGTTATCCAGGGCGATAACCCGTTCAAACTGTTTTGATAACGACGGCAAAAAAGAGCCTTCGCCCGGCCCCAGTTCCAGCACGGTGTGTCGGTTTTGAATATCGACATGACTCAGCATATCCAGCACGCAGCGGGAGTAGAGTTCGTGGTCGGCTATCAGTTCCTGGTGCTGCCGAAAGGCCTGCACATTGCGGGAGAAAAATACCCGTGACTGTTCGGCGCGGTTCTGGCGAATGTTTTGCAGGCGTTCCCGATGTTCCGCTGCGAGTGGCACTTCATCAATCGCATCAAAGAGTGAATGAATCAGTTGCCCCTGCGCCGAATCAGATGGTGGCAGTGCCCGGCGATAAAAAATGGAATTGCCTTCACGACGGGTAGAAACAAGGCCAGCTTTAGCCAGCACCTTGAGGTGATGGCTAAGACCTGATTGTCGTGTATCAAGAATGCGTGTCAATTCCAGAACGCCCAGAGATTCTGTGCGTAGCAGGCGCATAACATCCAGACGTAAAGCATCCCCCATGGCTTTGCCAAGGGTTACGATCTGGCTGAGTTCAACCAGAGGACGTTCGGTGGTGGAATCTGTCGCCAGAGATTCGGCTGTTGCGTTGATCATAGGAAGGCAGTGTATCAAAACATTGTAAAGTATCAAAATATTTTGATATAGGTTTCTCGTTGGTCATGTGAAAAACTCGAATAAAACATGCTGTGACAAAACCACCACAAAGTAAGTTGTAAAGAAAACAGGATGAGGACAGGTCAGAAAAACAAGATGTAGCCCGAAATAATTGACCAAAAGTGGCCCTTCGTTAATTCAGGTCAAAATAAGGGGGAGGAGCAAAGAGTATGTTTGGTGTTTTCTACTTATACATTCTTGCAGGTGTTTTCAGTGAAGCAGGCGTATCTGGATCGTTTTCTCCGTTATATCTCCTTTGACACCCAGTCCGACAGCAACAGCGAGACAGTTCCCAGTACTGCCAAGCAGAAGATTCTGGGCGCAGCTCTCTATGAAGAGATGCAGTCCATGGGGCTGAGTGATGTTTCTATGGACGACAATGGATACGTAATGGCCAGGCTGCCTGCCAATGTTGAAGGCGATATTCCGACTATCGGCTTTGTGGCTCACATGGATACCGCTCTGGATGCATCCGGTGCAAACGTGAAGCCGCAGATTATTGAGAACTACAACGGCGAAGCGATTGTCCTGAATGCTGAGCAAAGCCTGGACCCTGTTGAATTCCCTAAACTGAAAAACCACATCGGTAAGACATTGATCACGACCGATGGCACAACTCTGCTGGGCGGAGACAACAAGGCCGGTATTGCTGCCATTCTGACGGCTGTTGAATACCTGCAGGCTAACCCTGAGATTCGTCATGGTGAAATTGCAATCGGCTTTACTCCGGATGAAGAGATTGGCCGTGGTGCCAACCACTTCGACGTGCCCAGGTTTGGCGCCAGGTGGGCTTACACCGTAGACGGTGGTGAAGAAGGCGAGCTGGAATGCGAAAACTTCAACGCTGCCGGCGCCAGGGTTATTTTCCACGGGCGTAGCGTACATCCGGGCACTGCCAAGAACGCCATGATTAACGCCCAGACTCTGGCCCGCACTTTCGCCAGCGACATGCCGGCCATGGAAGTACCTGAGCATACTGAAGGCTATGAAGGGTTTATCCATCTGCAGGAATCTACCGGTACTGTGACCACGGCTGAGCTGAACTACATCATCCGTGACCACGACAAAGAAAAGTTTGAAGCCCGTAAAGAGCTGATGCTGTCTGTTGCTGAAAGCATGAACAGGCAACTGGGTGAAGAGCGTGTAGATATTCAGATTACTGACAGCTACCGCAACATGAAGGAAGAGACAGACAAGGTTCCTCACGTTGTCGACCTGGCCCGCGAAGCTATGGTGAAGTGCGAAGTGACACCTATCGAGAAGCCAATCCGTGGTGGTACCGACGGTGCACGCCTGTCCTTCAAAGGACTGCCTTGCCCTAACATCTTCACTGGCGGCGAGAACTTCCACGGCATTCACGAGTACCTGGTTGTAGAATCTGCCGTGAAGAGTGTTGATGTGGTTGTTGAAATTGCCCGCCTGACTGCTGAGAAGTATCAGGGTTAATAGCCAGTACTAACTCGCTTTACAAAAAGGCATCAGTACAGGCTGTATTATACAGCTGGGACTGATGCCTTTGTTATGCCTCTACAGAAACCTACTGTTTTTTCTTTTCGTTTAGCACCTGGATTTTATAAATCCTGCGTGAGTACCAGTTCCAGGTGGGCAGGCAGTCACTTGAGTAGTCCACCAGAACCTGTGCCTGGTGGAGTGCGGCATCTTCTGCAAACTTACAGCCCTCCTCTGTGTATATGTTAAGCGTGTACTGTTCGTGCAGGGCGCTCCGCTTTTTTATTTTGCCGTGAGTGGAGACGCTGCGGTCAGAGTGATTGTGATAGTAAGGCTGCGTTGTCCTGGAGGGTGAACTTGTGCGCGAAAAATTATCATCAGAATCTGAATCAGAGTCTGAATCAGAGTCTGTAGGGAAACGGGGATTCACGTCGGTAAGCTGATCCTCTTCCATTATTATTGTGCAGACTTTGCTTTTGAATCCCCATCGGGAAACATGAAATATCTTCCCATTTAACTGGCCACTATAGGCTTTACATGGGCGTGGGCTTTCATCCACAAACTCATAGCCGTAGTTGTGGTAGGAGTCGCTTTTGGAAAAGTCATTTTGGAGTTCTGTATGGTTGATCACCCAGTACATGTCCCGGTTGCTGTGATAGATATTAAGCGGGTGTGGATGCAGGTAATGCAGAGCTACTCTTTTTGAGTGTTCAACAGGATTTTCTATATATTTTTTGACTTTTTTCTCCAGTTCCGAGAACACATTTTTGGAATAGGGCGATAAATTAAGTGTCGGTACTCCGGTCTTTAATTTCCGCCGATATGCCCCTGCGAGGATTACAACATCCTTATTTGGCCAGATGTTATCTTCTGTTCCTGTTCTAACCAGAGAGCCGATCACCACCCCGTGTGACCAATAGCCTTGTACGTTACCTTGTATTGGGTCTTTGCCTGCATGACTGGAGCCATTCACTGCCAAACACGATGTGAACACAGCAGCACAAAGTTTTGGGTGGTGAAACAGAACTGTTGGATACATCTATAAACCACCGTATCTATTTGCCTATCAGCAATATAGTCGCCTCATTTAGTTTCAAGGCTCTGGTACAGGTAGTTATTACAGGTGGGCATTACAGGTGATTAGCACTGGTGAATCAGTCTTGTCTCTAAGTCTCACCTACAGCTTTTTCTTTTCGTCTCTCACCTGAATTTTGTGAACCCTTCGTAAATGCCAGTTCCAGGTGGGCATGCAGCCGATTGTATAGTGCACCGAGACCTTTGCCTGGTGGAGTGCGGCATCTTCGGCAAATTGACAACCATCCTCTTCGTAGACGTTAAGAGTGTATCTTTTGTGCGGAGTGTCCCCCTCCTTTCTGTCGTGAGTGGAGGAATGATCGTGAGAATAGTCATTCGGTGTCTGTAGGATCCGGGCTCGTCGTCGGTACTGGGTTCCACCAACATCATCGCCATAAAAGCCACTTTCGCCAAAGTCATTTTTCCCAAAACCTATACTGGTACCACTGCTATGAACCATCTTCGGGGCACTGGCTCCCATTTCGGTGAGTGGATCCTCTTCCATAACTATTGTGCAGATCTTTTCGTTCAGCCCCCATCGGGAAACATGAAATATCCTCCCGTGCAAAACACCTTCATAGATTTTACCGGGGGGGGATGTTGTATCCTCGTATTCATAGCCCAGGTTTCTATAGGACGTACTTTTGGAAAAGTCCTGTTCAAGCTCTGTCTGCTTGAACACCCAGTACTGGGAGCGGTTTCTGTGGAACCTGTTAAGCGGGAACGGATGCAGATAAAACAGAGCTACTCTTTTTGAATGGTCAGAGGAAGCCTCTGCATGCTCCTGAGCTTTTTTCTCCAGTTCGGAGAAGAGGTACTTACTATTGGTCGATAAATGAATCTTCTGTCGTCTTTTATTTAATGCCCGGTGATATATTCCGGAGTACATTGTGATTTCCTGACTTGGCCAGATGCATCCTGATATCCGTGTTCCAGCAAGTGAACCGATAACAATACCGTGTGACCAGAAATCTTGTTCGTTACCTTGTATAGGGTCTTTGCCTGCATGGCAGGAGTAGCTCAATGCCATACAGGCGGTAAACACCGCAGCGTAAAGTTTCGGGCCGCGAAGAAGGGCTGTTAGATACATCTTTGAGCCACTGTGTATGTATTTGATTAACAGCAATATAGTCGCCTCGTTCAGCCCGGCAGGCTGCTAGTACAGATAGTTATTGCAGGTAGGCATTACAGGTAGTTGGTACTTGTGTTCCAGCCCTGCCTCTAAAGCTCACCTACAGCTTTTTCTTTTCGTCACTCACCTGAATTTTGTAAACCCTGCGTGAATGCCAGTTCCAGGTGGGCATGCAGTCGGTTGTGTAATAAACCGAGACATTGGCCTGATTGAGTATTGCATCTTCAGCAAATTTACATCCCGCTTCTGTGTATAAGTTCAGATTGAATCTTGTGTGCATGGTATCGTGAACAATCCTGTCGTGAGTGCCGAAGGTATCTTGAAGATAGAGTTGCGATGTCTGGGAAGTAGAAATGGTATTCTCTCCATCACTACTACTCCCACCAAAAGTGTTCTGACCAAAGCCTGTACTTGTGCCGGAACTGTGATATTCCTCCGGGATGCTGACATGAACTTCGGTGACTCGATTCTCTTCCAGAGATATTGTGCAGACTTTGCCCATAATCCCCCATCGGGAGACCTCAAAAATTTTCCCGTGTACAACACCCTTGAAGGAATGACAGGGAGGAGGGGTGTCATCCTCGTACTCATAACCATACTTTTTATAGGACTCGCTGCTGGTGAAGCTGTGTTTGAGCTCTGACTGGCTGGTTACCCAGTATTGGGACTTGTTTCTGTGGAATTTGTTAAGCGGGAATGGATGCAGGTAATGCAGAGCGATTCTTTTTGAATGGTTAGCAGGAGCCTCCACATGTTCCTGGGCTTTTTTTTGCAGTACCGAGAACACGGAGGGGGAAGTGGTCGATAAGGAAAGAATCTGACGTCTCTGTCGTAATGCCCTATGGTGTATTCCGGAGTAAATGAGGAGTTCTTGACTTGGCAAGATACACCCTGTTATTCCAGTGTCAGCCAAAGAGCCGATTACAATTCCATGAGACCAGTAGCCTTGTGCGTTACCTTGTATCGGGTCTTTGCCTGCATGGCAGGAGTAACTCAATGCCAGACACGCAGTAAACGCAGCAGCGCAAAGTTTCGGGCTGCGAAACAGGGCTGTTTGAGACATCATTAAGCTACCGTATAAGTTTGACCAACAGCAATATAGTCGAGCTATGGTGGGACGAGGTATAAGAGAGCGATATGAGAGCCTTGTTTGAAAAACGTGCGGTTTCGGTTCAATGCAGGCAAGTTCAGGACATATTACGTAAATATGTTTCGCAGTCGCTGAGCAGAAATACAGGTATTAGGTTCCCGTTTTCATCATCAAGCATTAGAATAGCGGATTTTCCGGCCTACCCTCGCAATCCCTTATTCGTGTAACAAGTGGAGCCCTTGGTTCGATGACTACTCGCCGCGACCGCGCTAATGCAATCCGTGCCCTGAGCATGGATGCTGTTCAAAAAGCCAAATCTGGCCACCCCGGTGCCCCTATGGGTATGGCAGACATTGCCGAAGTGCTCTGGAGAGATACTCTCAAGCACAATCCGAACAACCCAGACTGGGCCGACCGTGACCGCTTCGTGCTGTCTAATGGTCACGGCTCCATGCTGCTGTACTCCCTGCTGCACCTCACAGGTTATGACCTCAACATCGATGACCTGAAAAATTTCCGGCAGTTGAATTCCCGCACAGCTGGCCACCCTGAGTACGGTTACGCACCTGGTATTGAAACCACCACTGGTCCTCTGGGTCAGGGTGTTGCCAACGCTGTTGGTATGGCCGCTTCCGAAAAAGTTCTGGGCGCCCAGTTCAACCGTGAAGGCCACAATGTTGTAGACCACAAGACCTGGGTTTTCCTGGGCGATGGCTGCATGATGGAAGGTATTTCCCACGAAGTTTGCTCCCTGGCCGGTACTCTGGGTCTGGGCAAACTGACTGCGTTCTACGATGACAACGGCATCTCCATCGACGGTGAAGTAGAAGGCTGGTTCACCGACGACACCGTTAAACGTTTTGAATCCTATGGCTGGGAAGTTATTCCTGCTGTTGATGGTCATGACGCTGCTGCCCTGCAGGCTGCTATCGCCCAGGCGGAGCGCACCACCGACAAGCCAACTCTTATTTGCTGCAAGACCGTGATCGGTTTCGGTTCCCCTAACAAGGGCGGTAAGGAAGATTGCCACGGCGCCCCTCTGGGTGACGATGAAATCGCCCTGACCCGTAAAGAACTGGGCTGGAATCACGGACCTTTCGAGATCCCCGACGAGATTTACAAGGAGTGGGACTGCCGTGAAAAAGGTGCTGCTGCCGAATCTGAATGGAACACCCGTTTTGAAGCCTACAAGGCCCAGCACCCTGAGCTGGCGGCCGAGTTCGAACGCCGTGTATCTGGAACGCTGCCTGCAGACTTCTCTGATCGCGCTGCCGAATATATCCGTAGCTGTCAGGCCGAAGGTGCCAAGGTTGCCAGCCGAAAAGCTTCTCAGAATACTCTGAACACTTTCGGCCCTATGCTGCCTGAATTCCTGGGTGGTTCCGCCGACCTGGCCGGTTCCAACCTGACTATCTGGAATGGCTGCAAGCCTGTTACCAGTGCTGATGCCAGCGGTAACTACATGCACTACGGTGTACGTGAGTTCGGCATGACCGCCATGATGAATGGTATGGCGCTGCATGGTGGCTTTATTCCTTACGGTGCCACTTTCCTGGTATTCATGGAGTACGCCTGCAACGCTTTGCGTATGGCGGCCCTGATGAAGATCCAGCAGATTCAGGTTTATACTCACGACTCCATCGGTCTGGGCGAAGATGGCCCGACTCACCAGCCTATCGAACAGCTGGCCAGCCTGCGTGCTACGCCTAACCTGAACACCTGGCGCCCGTGTGACACTGTAGAGTCTGCAGTGGCCTGGAAGCACGCTGTAGAGAACAAGACCGGCCCAAGTGCGCTGGTCTTCTCCCGTCAGGGTCTGCCCTGCATCGACCGTAACGATGATCAGCTGGCCAACGTTGAGCGCGGTGGTTACATCCTGAAGGACTGCGACGGTGAGCCTGAGCTGATCCTGATCGCCACCGGTTCTGAAGTCGAACTGGCTGTGAAGGCATTCGACGTACTGACAGGCAAAGGCAAGAAGGTTCGTGTTGTGTCTATGCCTGCTACTGAAGTGTTCGATGCACAGGACGCTGCTTACCGTCAGTCTGTACTGCCTCTGGAAGTAGGAGCACGTCTGGCTATCGAAGCTGCGGCTGCTGACTTCTGGTACAAGTATGTTGGTCTGGACGGACGCATCATCGGCATGACCACCTTCGGTGAGTCTGCACCTGCTGCTGACCTGTTTCGCGAATTTGGTTTCACAGTCGAGAACGTCCTGACTGTTGCTGAAGATATGCTGGAAGATCTGGACTAATTAAGCCTTCAGCCATTTAAGCGCTCGGCCATGGGAAATATAGGTTTTCATGTGGCCGGGCACTTAATCAAGAGAAAAATGATGAGTCACGAGATCAACTGAAGCTTGGTTTAAACCCGCGCCCCTGGGCGCAATAATAGCCCTTTGAGGGCGTCCCCAAATAAGCCTCCGGCTATGCCGGAGGTCATTTAACGTTTTAGCTTCTGACGCTGTTTTAAAATCTGTCTCAAGATTTCCTTCTTTTTATAGGGTGCTTGTCGCATTCTGGTCTGTGGTTCTCTATCTCCCCGCGAGGCAGCTTTTCTCCACAACCCTAGTGCAATCTACTTCTTGAACCGGGCAGGAGGCAGTATGTTCGTCAAGAAGTTGATAACCGCCCGTCCAGTGACAACCGTCCGCTATACAGCCGAATGCTGTATTGTTTAACATTCGGCGTCCCCCTGTCTTTGATAAAGCAGTCCCCGTTAGGGCAGATAGTCACACTCCCGGCATCGTTCAGGCAGATAGGGTATTGGTCCGCCGTATCAGGAGCTGTCCAATAGGTTCCTCTGATGGATACTGTATTCGGTGTATGAGTTTGCATGTTGGCTCCTTTCCTCATTGAGATGTGGGCTTTGGAGTCGAAATGCTCAGGAATGGTTCGGGGAGTGTGAGTTCTTCTTTCCGGGTTATCAGGCAGGCAGCCGATCCGGCTCCAGCAATATGTTTGAAAATCTTTTTTAAATCTTTTTTAAATCTTTTTTAAATCTTTGATTGTCTACACTCATGCCTCCCTGGTTCTGACCTGAGATGTTTTCCATGGCGTATGTTTTTTCTCAAAAGAAAACCAGTTGGCTTGAGAAAACACTCAGCGTCGGTCGTTTATCTTGGATGCTTTCGCTTCTGAGTCTATATGGATCACAGTTATACGCCGGCTTTGGTAACCTCAGCAACACGACCAATACAACATCTGCCCAGCAAATACTGATGATGACTGCCAGCCTTCAGAACATAACAGTTAAGGGAGCATCACCAATACAGAGATACCCTCAAACAGTAGCCCCATACAGGGGCAACGTGAGGCCAGGCCACGGAAAATCCTACGGACGAGGCAGCAGTGGCCCTTCGCGGTATGCCCACCTGGAACCCTCCCCACACATGTTCCAGAAAACGCCGCTACCCCGAAGCCCGGCAGTCCCTGCTCAGGGCCAGAAAAGCAAACCTGACCATCCCGTAAGCAATCCCATAAAAGCAGGCATGCAGCCAGCCAGTTACGAAACCAGCCGAGACAAGTTTGCCCGCAAAATTAAAACCGGTAAAACCATTGTCAACGAAGCCTCAGGTCATCATGCAAGAGCAACAAGGGCCGGTAACCTGAAGTGGGAAACCCGGCGTCAGAGAAAGCGCCGGGAGCAGCTTGAGCAAAGACACGGCGATCAGGGGCATAGTGATCAATGGAACAGTGGGCAGGAACAAGTGACGGGGGAACCATTTGTCGACAATAACGAACCATTAAGAGTTAAGCGGCAGTCGCCATCTATTTTGAGCCCCCTGGAT
This sequence comes from Sansalvadorimonas sp., assembly GCA_965221135.1. Taxonomy (GTDB): domain Bacteria; phylum Pseudomonadota; class Gammaproteobacteria; order Pseudomonadales; family Endozoicomonadaceae; genus Sansalvadorimonas. The sequence continues at coordinate 43,762 of CBDCRZ010000069.1, read as the reverse complement.
ACAACAATATGGACAGACTTAGGTGACATTCTGGTCCGTGAGAACGGTGAGCATGAACAGCGCAGAGTTCATAACACCGTATGTGTTAAGTCAAATGCAGCCAATGGCACAAACATCACCGCCAGCCTGCAAACATTTGATACTCCTGTTAGTCAGTGGAGCGTCGGTCTACCTCAACCGGTCCACCTTGATCCGGGGAATTGCAGCGATATATCAGTGACACTGGCCCCCGACACTGCTGGAACCAAATCCGCGAACCTGTCTATCGACTGTGATGGTGATGGTAACCCGGCTTGCAGCCAAACAGTTCAGATAACAGGCCAGGGGCTGGCAGAAGCCGATAACCCTCTGGCTCAGGGAAAAGCGGCCAGGGTAGGAACCCTGACCCGCTCGGAGCCGGCCTCTCAAATGGTGATCAATTCGGCAGGCAACCTGGCCATTGGCAATGGTGAGAGCGTAGATGTCTATGAGGGTAGCGACTCTCAACAATCAGGGCGATATCTTGGGAACACACCAATAACACTAATCCCTCCTCTTCGCTCGGCAGAGCATCTCTGTCCTGGTCAGAATGACGATTACATTATTTCTTCGAAGGACGGTCGTACCCGTCTGCTAATAGAGGCTTGTAATCAGCAGCCGGATTCTGAATTTGTCCATGGACGGCTGGAAGTGTTGGATAGAAGGGGCGAGTGGGGAACCGTCTGTGATTATATGTTTGACAACATAGATGCCTCTGTTGCCTGCCGCAGTGTTGGGTTATCACATGTTGGCAGCGTTTTCCTGGGAACGGGTGGTCATGGATGCGCTGACGGTTCATTCCAGCAAAAAATCGTTCTCGATGGCCTTGACTGTACAGGAACTGAAGATACTCTGTTTAACTGCCGCCATAAAGGAATTAGTGTCCACACTTGTTTTCACTAGGGAGATGTACATATCGGCTGCAGAGCATACAGGGGCCGATTCTTACCCACATCCCCAGAGATGTTATCCACATGCCCAGAGATGAAAAATTATGCCACAGGGTATTTAGAGATCACACGAAACCTTATGGACTGGCGGCCTGTCTGTCGGGATGGGTTTGAACAAAATGAGTCCAACACAGTCTGTCGCAACTTAGGTTCTACAGGCGTGTCTTTACTGGCAGAGGGCTGTCAGGAACCGCCCCTGTTGAATAATATGGAGTTTTTTACCCTGAACTGCACCGGTGCAACAGATGCGGTGGGGTGCGCCATCGGCGACACCACTAACTGCAGCAGCGGTCTCGCGGCTGTCAGCTGCCCAATAGCGACAGGGTGTGCCGCCCCCAGTGTCGAATTATCTCTGCGGCGAGACGGGCTTTATAGCGGAACAACGTTGCTTCAGGCTCCACTGGTGCCCCCTGATGAGCTGACTGGTGGGTGGTGTGCTCCTTCTTCAACTGTTCTGTTTACCTCCAGCAATTCGGAAACACGTATTTGGACGCGAACCACCACACAGGATGTTTTTACCAGTTCGCAGCCAGCCATCACCTGGAAGGGGCAACCATTAACAGACTTGATCCTGACTCCCCAGCCAGAAAGCACCCGTGCATTTGGTGTAACCCGGGAGGGGAAGGGGCAGATTTTTGTTCTGGATGGATACTCAGGGGAAGTGAGCGTTCAGGAACTTTCCGTGCCTGATATTGATAATATTACCTTACTGGCGGCGGCAAATAATGGCTGGCTCTATGCCAGTGACGGTACAAAGGTTCATATTCTGGATGCCCGTGCGGTGGGATTGTTTGGGTTACCTGAACCAATATCCACAACAGCCATATCCACAACAGCCATACCTGCAACAGCCATACCTGCAACAGCCATACCTGCAACAGCCATACCTGCAACAGCCATACCTGCAGCAGCCATACCTGCAACAGCCATACCTGCAACAGCCATACCTGCAGCAGCCATACCTGCAAAAGCCATATCCACAACAGCCATACCTGTAACCTCAATCACATTTACGACAGTGGTACCGGAATGCCAGTGTGACCGTGAGGTTCTTGTCGCTACTCTGGGTGGTATGGCCTATTTGTTAATAGGAGGAGTCTCTGGTGGTATATTAACGGCAGTAACAATTATCATCTGCAAATATAGTAAATCCCGAGATGGAAAAACCATTAGCGGGACTATCGAATTACAAACAGTTGATAGAGCTGTGGATGTGTCAGAGAAAACAAGTGGTGTTGATTTCGAAACAAGTCTTTCATAGTTATTGTGTTTTCTCATTACCCTTCTTGTCCAGCTATGTAAAGTCTGGTGTTTGAGATGAGCATTACTACAGCTGACCCAGTATTTGAAAGCCGTAATCGTTAAACGTGGCTTTAAGGGGTTTCAGAGAGTGAGTCTGTCCGGTGAAGCCGCGTAATAGCAGGCACAACCCCTACCACAGGAATGGAGAGCTCCTGACGAATTCGGGGTAGGGCAACTGTCAGCTGTACAGCCGAATGCTGTATTGTTTAGCATTCGGCCCCCACATGCCTTGGATAAAGCGACAGCATTCCTGTCTGGCAAAGATGTGTGACATAACGGGCAAACCTGCAGCTTGTTGTATTCATAATCAAAGCAGGAGATACAGAGAAAGCAATCCCCCTGGAATGGCTGTGAAGGCATTCGACGCACTGACAGGCAAAGGCAAGAAGGTTTGTGTTGTGTCTATGCCTGCTACTGAAGTGTTCGATGCACAGGGCGCTGCTTATCGTCAGTCTGTACTGCCTCTGGAAGTGGGTGCACGTCTGGCTATCGAAGCTTCGGCTGCTGACTTCTGGTACAAGTATGTTGGTCTGGACGGACGCATCATCGGCATGACCACCTTCGGTGAGTCTGCACCTGCTGCTGACCTGTTTCGCGAATTTGGTTTCACAGTCGAGAACGTCCTGACTGTTGCTGAAGATATGCTGGAAGATCTGGACTAATTAAGCCTTCAGCCATTTAAGCGCTCGGCCATGGGAAATATAGGTTTTCATGAGGTCGGGCACTTATGACCTGATCAACATCATAACCAGATAAAACACCCTCGGATGTTCAACCATCGGGGTGTTTTTTTATTTTTTATGTTGTTGATCGTGTCGGAATCTAACCAGTATCAGGTTTGAAGGGAATTCGTGAGAAAGAACTCTAGCCTCCTCCCATACTTTCAGGTATCCAGTAGACAAGTTCGAGTGCTCGTTGTTAACGCACATTTTTTCCCCACAACTGGGATCACCCCAGGCAGGCTCGAATTGATTAAGTAGAGCGATTTTCTGATTGTGTGCGTTAAGAATTTCCATGGAAGTCCAAACACCATCATGATGTTTGCGTGTTTTCGGTGATTGATAGATGTTTATACTCCACAGACTGCGATAACGACCCATGCCAGCATGAATGGGATAATAACCTTTGCCAGTATAAATGGTACTTGGTGAACCCGCATATTGGCATCGCAGGGTATCTTTACTGTCAAACGGGGGGTGTTGGTGAGTTTCATCTACCACGTCATTTTTCATCCTGGTCAAATAGGCAATAAACTCTTGGCTCGACAAGGCCAGGTAAATAGTAGACGTATCACCCGAGCAGTCTTTTGGTTGATAAAATGAACCAATAGCGCCCGGTTGAGGAACCAAAGTCACGGCGGTATTGGTGGAGCTGGCCGGCAGAATAATCTCTTGCAGAAATCGACAACCTTGTTCATGGGCATCCAACTGTGCAGCTGTTGTGGTATCAAAACAGCGATTACAGGTTACAGACCTTTGCAGACACGCTGACTTCAGATGCGTTTTAAGTTGTGACCGGATTATATTGTTATGGCATAAGTTACAATCTATCGGATAATTGAAACAATACTCAAGATGCGGCGTTATGTCTCCCTGGTATATGGAACTATCGCAGAAATTGCACGACACTAGACGCTGTTTGCACCCTTTTTCGTGGGCTATCAGGTTTTTACTCTGTTCAGATTGTGAGCAATGACGGCACATAACTGGTCGAAGAGGGCAAACAGAGAAATGAGAAACAAACTCTTTCTGGGTGGTGGCTATAAGACCACATTGATACTGACATCGAAGGTTGGCAGCGGCATCTGTTGCAGAGCCTGATACGCCTGATGAAGAAGTCTCTGTCAAGGCTGCATCAATGACGCATGGGTAAACCCTGCACAGGCGATCCAATAACGAGTTTTTTTCACTTTGAGTCAGTGGTTTATCTGTTAAAAACTCCAGACATTCCGTTTTTAATTTTTTAGCTTCTAACGCTGTTTCAAAGTTTGTCTCGAGGTTACCTTCTTTATAGGGACGCTTGCGACACTCCAGCTTGTGATTCTTCATTTTCCCGCGTGGTAGTTTTTCGCCACAATCAAACTTGCAGTCTATCTCCTGGGGTTTGCAGGATTTCATGTGCTCGTCGAGGAGATTATAACCGCCCTTCCAGTCGCAACCATCTGCCGTACAGCCAAAATCTGAATTATTTAACGCGATTAGTTTTGATTTATGACTGAAAGCAGCAGTATGCCTGTCAGGCAAAGCTGTGCGACAGGACGGGCATGACAGTAGCTTTTCGAATTGGGAATCAAAGCAGGTGCTGCAAAGAGTGGCGTCCCCCTGAGAGCAGATAGTCACAGATCCTGCATCCTCTAAACATATTGGGCATTGGTTCACCGAATTAGGCACTGTCCATAATGATGATTTGACACATATTTGATTCTTAGCTGCGTCCATAGTGGTTCCCTGGTTATGAACTTTGGAGTCGAAAACACATGACAGGTTCGAATGGTGTTAGTTGTACTGACTGTCTTGTCAGGCAGGGCGGCAGGATTTGGTAGCTGTTGTTTCAGGTATTGTTCCCGGTGATATTTTTAAACGCCATATGTGGTGCTTTTTGGAGGCACCATGCAGCCCTGCAGAACAGGAATAATAATGGCTTACAGGGTTGCGATTAACGGCTTTGGCCGTTTCCTTGGCGAAGTCAGTCATACCGGGAATGATCTGACTGTTGCTGAAGCCCGCTATTGCTCTGGCGTTGACTGTTCCGCTGCTGGTTGAGTGTGGAGCTGCTCGCTGAGATTGGTGATGGTCGCATCCCACTGTTGAAAGCTTGAACTCAGCATTCTATATGCATCGTTGGCTCCCTGCAGCTCTCTGGATGAAAGACCCGGCTGTCGCGGGATACTTTTATCTCGAAATGCAAGGTAATTTGCAACGGCATACCTGCGCAGTTCACAGATAGCGTTCAGATCAAATTGAATCTGGGTAAGATTCTGGTACCGGGCCACCATATCATCGAAGTTACCCTTGTCTATCTGCTGGCTGACTGCATGATCTGTTCCCTGTTCACAATCGAACTGTAAAAGCTGTCCGATAGCAGCGGTGGCACTTTCGAGAGCAATAGGCAGGGTATCGGTAATAGTTGCCATGTGTCGCATAGCTTGATTGAAGTTTTCACGGCATGTTTGGTCGGGCAGCCCTACGAATTGCAGGTGATCCCCATAGGTTTTAATGTGTTGGAAACAGTTGGTCAGTTTCCTGATTTCTGTATTGCAGACTTTGATGTACTGATCTGCCAGTGCAGTAACAAAAGCAAATTTGTGCTGCTCGAAGAGTTCCCTGGCATTATCAAATGTAAGTGTCTGCTCATATGTTGGCAGCGGAATTTTCGTCATCAGGTCTTCGGCTGTGCTCTTGATTCTCAGGTCAAGGGAGTCCGAGCCTGATGGCGGTGCCTTTGGCTCAGGGCTGGCTGTGGATTGATGATGTTTCCGGGCAGCGGCTTGCTGTCTTTTCCGTATTCGTTCAGCTTCGCGCCCGGCCAAGGTTTGCTGTTGCTGCTCTTTCTTCATCCTGGTTTCTTGCTTGACCTTCTTTTGAGACTCGTTGAGTCTGGTATCGATGATAGTTTGTTGGTCCTGTTTTTTTTGAGCAATATCCTGTATCTGAGCCGCAAGTAACTCCGGGATTTTGGTAAAAACAACCCTTACAGCTTTGATAGTTGCCTGGGTTTCGGCCAAGGAACCAAACTTTTCAGCGACCGCTAGAACTCCACGCAGCCAGCCATTATTAAAAGAACTCAGAAATGCCGATGTGCACTGAACCGTAGTCTGTCGAGTGGCTTTATCAAGGTTGCTGTCGCTCATTGACAGCAGAAGGGGTGTGAGTGTGGCTGTGGCGGCGGCAAGTATCAAAACACACGCGTTTGGCTGACCTATTACCACTTGCTCGTTGCAGGCCAGGTTATCTAGAGCCTTCAGGTCTTTCTGTACCTGTTTCAGAAATCCAAGCTTGCAATCTATGAAAAAATGCCGATGCCAGATAAGTGTTTTTGTCTCGGCATCGCAGTGTTTCTGGTAGTCCGTTGAAGCGGTAGTAAACTCCAGGTAAAGCTGATGTATCTCACCTTGAGGGACGTGTTCTGGTTCCGTAATTTTTGGATATACCTCCGACATATACGTATCCATAAGCTTTAAAAAGAAGCAGGCCTGTTGGCCTATTCCTTGGTTTGTCGTATTAATAGTATCGGGCGAGAAGTGCTTCCTGGGCTCGCACATCTTATCTAAAAGCTGAGCCTCATAGCCCAGCGAGAGTCTGTGGTGGTAGTGTCTGAGTTGAAACAGGAACCATTTGTTCACCTTTTCGATAGCTGACATGCTGGGGTCGGAAGGGAGTTTTGAGCAAATCTTTCTAGCGCTTGTTAATAAATTTTCTTCTTCATCTTCGAAGTCTAAGGGGCTGCCGGTCAACCAGAGAAAATTAACAAATTTGATATTCCGTGCCGCCTCAGCCAGACGCGTTTGGATGTTTGGAGGTAGCTGATCGAGTGCGGCCAGGAGTTGCGAGTTAAGGTGAGTGTTTACGAATGCTGAGAGGGAGTTACTGGCCGTAGTTACAACAAGATTGAGTTTTTTTGCTTCGGTTTTGGTCGGCCTGGCGAGATAATCAAAGATTTTAGGAAGCATGGTCATGGCATCTACGCCTTGCCTATGTAGTTTTGGCAGGTTTTCGAATATTGCCTGCATGTCCATTACGTCGAAACAGGCTTTTGCTCTGCTCTTTGGCTTGGGTTTGCAACCCTCCTGGACCAAAGTTGTTTCTGTTTTTACCTGAGTGGCTGGCGGAAGGGTTTCTCTGTCGCTGTTTGAACTGTCACCCTGTAGAAGATTTTGGGAAGAGAGTGCAGTTATCTCTTCAGTTGTGGTGACGCTCCCCATGCTTTGAAGGGTGGAGATATTCGGCAGGGAGCTGGAACGTGGCCGTACGGGCTTTACAGCGAGACCTTTAAACAGAGATTTCCTGGCGTCCTGTGCAGCCAGTCCAGCCCCTTCTTTATTGGAAAGAGATGAGCTGCCAGGAGGCAAATCTGTCAGGGAGCGGCTTTTGGTATACATGATAATTTACCTTTTCAGAGGGTTTTATCCCCACAAGTGATTGGTCAATCCTGCTTGCTTAGAGCGGTTTTGATTTTAGGAGTTTCATGCAGTAACCGGCTTGTCAGAGGTGTGGGCTTTAGAGTCGAAATGCGAAGGAGTGGCTCGGGGAGTATTAGCCGGGCTTACCGGAGTGTCAGGCAGGATGGTTAACCGGAGCAGTATCTTGATTAGGAAAATTGCCACGGAGGTGGAATCATTGCAGGTGTTTCAACTTTTTTTTGTTTATCGTGTCGGAATCTAAGCAGTGCCAGCCCTGAAGGGAACCTGTGAGAACGAACTGTAGATCCCTGCTGGTGTTTCAAGTACCCGTCGGCATCTTCAGGGCGGAGGGCGTTGACGCATATTTTTACCCCTCCTTCACTATCAGCAGCAGGCACGCATTGCATAAGAGGAGCGACTGTCTGATTGTGTGCGTCAAGAATCTCCATATCAGTCCAAACATGATGGTGTCTCCGTGTGACATTTGGGTCATATGGCTGGATAATTTCTATCTTCCACCCTTCATCGCAGCTGCCAACAGAAACGATGCTTTTTGAACCCGCGTATTGACATCGTAGACGCGATTTACTTTCAAAGGGGGGGAAAGTTGGCTCTTCACTTACGTCTGTTCTCTTGCTGGCCAGATAGCGAATAAACTGTTCAATTGGCAAGGCCAGATAAATGGTAGACGAATCATTCGGGCAGTACTTTGGCTGGTAAAATGGACCTACAGCATCCTGTTGAGGGGCAAGTGTCACGGCGGCGTTAGTGGAACTGGCCGGTAGAACAATCTCTTTCATAAATTGACAGTACAGTTTGTGGGTACCCAGCTGTACAGCTTTTATCGTACCAAAACAGCGCATACAGTTATCTACATGTCTTTGCTGACATTCTGACGCCTTATGTTTTTTGAGCCGTGACCGGGCTATATTGTTATGACATAGGTTACAAGTCAGCGGATAGCTGATACAGCTTTCAAAGTGTTGAACCATGCTTCCCTGTTGTACGGACATGTCACAGTGTGTGCACGATATTGGACGCAAGTTGCACCCCTCTTCGTGGGAGGACAGGTTTTTTCTATATTCAGATTTTGAGCAATGGCGGCAATCAAGTGGTTGGCGAGGACAAACAGAGAAATGAGAAGCGAGGTCTCTCAGGGTGTTTGCTATAAAGCCACATTGATATTTACATGAAATATTAACAGTGGCATTTGCTGAGGAGCCTGACAGAGTTGATGGAGAGGACTCTTTCAAAGCGGCATCTGTGACTAAAGGAAACACCTTTATCAGACGATCTAAAAACGCGCTTGTCTCGGTTTTAGTTTTCGTTTTTTTAGCCTCCAGACACATGGTTTTTAATTTTTTAACTTCTGATAGTGTCTCAAAGTCTGTCTCAAGGTTTCCTTCTGTATAGGGGCGTTTGCGGCATTCCCGCCTGTGAGCCTCCATCTTTCCGCGTGGCAGTTCTTTTCCGCAATCATAGTCACAATCCATTTTTTGGGACATGCAGGATTCTGCATGTTCACCAAGGGATTTATAACCGCCAGTCCAGTCACAGCCACCAGTCGTACAGCGAAACTGTGTATTGTTCAATAACAAGATTCCAGCGCGGCGTGTGAAAGCGGCAATGGCTCTCTCAGGTAAAGCTTTGCGACATGTCGGGCATTTCTTTAACGCATTGAATTTGCTATTAAAACAGGGGCTGCAGAGAGCGGCGTCTCCCACCTCGCAAATAGTCACACTTCCCGCATCGTCCAGGCATAGCGGGCACTGTTTCACCGTTTCAGGAGCTGCCCAATATGTTCCGTTGATGGATACAGTATTTGGTTTTGGTGGTTGCATGGAGACTCCTTTCCCCTTTCTTGGTGTGGACTTTAGAGTGGTAATACGCAGGGTTAGTTCGGATAGTGTTAGTCGTACTTACTGCTCTGTTGTCCAGAATGACATCTTTTGGTAGTGCTGATACACCTGTAGGACAACCCGTCTATCTAAAGCAGATGAGTTACTAATTCGCCTGCTTTTTTGTGTCTGTTACTCTCGTTGTTATTCGGGCTGTTATTCCAGGAAGATATTTGCGGTACCATGCGGCCAAACAGATCATGAATAATACGGAACAATAATGGCTTACAGGGTTGCGATTAACGGCTTTGGCCGTATCGGGCAGTGCGTCCTGCGGGCACTGTATGAGAATGGATACCGGGACCATCTCCAGGTTGTTGCGATAAATGAACTCGCGGATATCAAAACTCTCGCCTACCTCACCCAGTACGACACAACCCATGGTCGTTTCCCTGGCCAAGTCAGTCATACCGGGAGTGAGCTGATTATTGATGGTGATGTGATTCAGATTCTGCAGCAGGATGATCCGTCTCAGATCAATTGGAAAGAACATAACATTGATCTGCTGTTGGAGTGCTCCGGTTCATTCAAAAGCCGGGACGTTGCCGAGCAACATCTCCAGGGCGGCGCATCAAAATTATTATTCTCCCAGCCAGCGCTGTCTGATGTGGATGCCACTGTTGTGTATGGTATCAATGAAGATGTGTTGAAGGGAGAGCATCGTATTGTTTCCAATGCCTCCTGCACTACCAATTGCATTGTTCCTGTGTTGAAGTTACTGCACGAACGCTGGGGCATCAGTGAAGGCTCGGTAACAACGATTCACTCTGCTATGAATGACCAGCCGGTGATTGATGCCTATCACCACAGCAATCTTCGCCTGACCCGCAGTGCCCTGCATTCGATTATTCCTGTGGATACCGGATTAGCGAAAGGCATAGACCGCCTGCTGCCGGAATTGCATGGGCGCTTCGAGGCGCTGTCGATGCGTGTACCAACCATTAATGTTTCGGCGATGGACTTAACGGTAAACCTGCAATCGAATGTCACCATAGACGACATTAATAATCTGTTGGCGGCCGCTGCATCAGAAGGTCGACTAAAAGGTATTCTTGGCTATACCCACGACCCTCATGCCTCTGTCGACTTCAATCATGACAACCGCTCCGGGATCGTAGACGGCACCCAGACAAGAGTCAGCGGCCAACGAATGGTGAAGATACTTTGCTGGTTTGATAATGAGTGGGGTTTTGCCAACCGTATGCTGGATGTCAGCCACTGCTGGTTAAAAAGAACGGGTTAGAAAAGCAGGTTAAGGGAGGTTACCGGATTCTCTTTTTTGACTATTGGCATGAATCCGTTGCAGTGTTTGCGCGACATTCTTGCATTCAAACTGTGCAACTGAAAACTGGTAATGCAGATAATAGCCCACCCCTACAAGGGCTACGAGTGAAAACACATCTGTAGAATGATAAGGCGGTATTAGAATGTGCATAACCATAAGCGGAAGAACGGGAAACCAGGTATTCCTAAAGGCGTTTTGCGCCTGAAAATAGGCGAGATCCGTTAGCCCTCTCTGGAACTGTTCATGGTTGCCTACCCGGTAGGCTCCGCTGGTATTTAAACATATAGACCGTTTAGCAATCCTGATCGTTTCATGTGCATCTGCCACAAAACCATGGGTGCGAACAGTGAGATACACGCTTGCGGCTATTGATACCAACGGCTTCACACACTGTGCCGGGGCAAAAGAGGGCCTTATGGTTGTGATGGAGGCGAGTGCTTGTTCGGTAACATACGTTGAACCGTTATTAAGTGCCTCTCTCCCCATGTTTATTGTTGTTAACATGCGGATTCCTCAAGTTGCATTACACATCAAATACCAACTCTTTCCCTTTGCGGCTTTTACCAAAAATGGGGGCCCGAGAAAAAGTGGAGTTCTGGCCAAGAGTGAAGCTTTGTGCCCTCTGTGCTCTTTGTGCTCTGTATGAGCCCTGTGTTGTATGTGACGTTGTCCCGGGATCTCTTCTCAGCGTGTAGTAATAAGCCGTAGAGGTAGCGTAATTTGCAGGGGCTCTGTAGACAGTAGTTGCCCTTTGCCGTGGCAGTGAGTATGCAGGCTGTTGTTGTATTGGTTCAGCCGGTGGTTGCATGTAATTGAGCGGCATATCCTTCACTGAATAACGGTTGTACCCTTGGATACCCTTCACGGAGAAAGGTTCCAGAGGAATAACTCGTGACCTTGTCGGTGTGGTTGACACTATGGATTGGACATGGCGAGCCAACACAGTAGCCCCCACAGACGCAAGGGAAGCAGCGGAGCCAGCAAGGCTTGAATTGCTGGCAGAAAGAGGTCGGGCTGACAGGGGGGCAGTGGTTTCCATCTCTCTTATACTTCTCTGCTTTCGATGGAATTTCAGAGGAGGCATGCCGTCTTGAGATCTTGCCCAGCGGCTCATTAATTGCTTCAGATGTTTTTTATGGTTCTGGATGTCTGTCAGGTTTTGCGTAGTCAATGTTGCGAAAAATCTATTCAGTTCCGGAGCACTGTTATGTTTCCATACCCTGCGAATGGTATTTTCTTCTCGTTCTACGAATGCAGCCAGATCAGATATGCTGCAGCTCTCCGATGTACGCAGTGCGATTATGGTGTTGAGTCTGCCGCAGTCGTTATTGCAGGCTACTAGAAGAGCAAGGGCTTCGTCTGGGAGCATTTTCTCCGGGTCGTTCCCGGGAGTAGCGCTCTGCAGGCGTTCTTCTACGGCATCAAAAAAACAGATCAGTCGAACAGGGTCATTATCGAGGTGTTGAAGAATTTTCAGTAATTCAACATCAGCCAGAGTCGTTTGGGTGATGATGTTGTAGAGTCGTAGAAGGTCTCTCTCAGCACCATCTTTGTTCATGAGTGTAAGTACACTTTGGTGGTCGAGAATAGTCAGTAGTTGTTCTACCCGTGCTGTCAGGAACTCCGTACTTATATTGGGTTGGTGTTTTTTGTTTTCAGGGATCGTGATGCTGGTAAAACTCTGGAATCGATAATTGTTTTGCAACAAGCGTACGATTTGTTTGGTACGACCTTTTCTCCATAGCTCTTCAAAAAAATTGGCAATAATAACCTGTGGTTTACTCTTTTCTGAAGTAGGCCCCTTTTTCTCAGCCTGTTGTGTTGCTTCTTTCCAGATCTGGGAAATTAGCTCTATTCTGACACTGTCAGCTCGCAAAGCGTTGATCACGTCTGATCTCGTCGTGTGCCATACCTTTGAAAGGTTTATGCCTCTTTTCAGCAATTGCTCCTCTTCGGGAGAGCGCTCGGGCTGTGTTGTGTCCAGGCTGGGTTGTGCTATTTCTGGCTTAGGCTGTGCTATCTCCAGTCTGGGTTTGGCTGTTTTTGGCTCGACAGCAGCGTCAGTCAGATCCAGTTGAGATAATGCTCTGAGTGAACGGGGAGAAGGCATTGGTGTTGATGGCCGTGACCGTCTGGCGAATGTCACCCGTGGCTTCTCTTTATCAGCAGTGACCACTTGAACAGTTCTTCCATTATTTGTTGTATTGTCCCCTGCCGGCGTAACCGTATCTATTTTATCCGGTCTATTGACAGTGTAAGTACATTGCCTGCGAAAGCAGGGTAAACAGCAGCAAGAGCGAAGCATAACTTTCCCATCCTATTCATCAAGGTTTCTTATAGTTACCTATGAAAAGCCTTGACCGGGTAAGTTCAGGCTATGTCACCCTTGTCAGGAATACAGACCTGTTTTACCCCGCTTGATAGATTGAACGAGCTGATTTGGCCGGTTATTTCTAAATTCTAATGATGCCCGCATTTTTAGAGATTCCTGTCGAAAGCCCCTGACACACCTGTCAGTCATTTATTCAGACCACTGTGCTTTGATGCTGCATCGCTGAAAACTGAGAAGCCTATGCTTTCAATTAGCTCAGCCGCCGCCCGAAGAGAGGAAGGTGCGGTGCCCCCCGTCGCCAAAAATTGTACAGAGCAGCAATCGTCTGCGGGCTGGTTCTGTGGGCGATATTGCGTAAAAACTATCTCAGTCGCGGTTGATGTAGCGCTCTATATTCCCAGAGTAGTACTGTGTTACATGTGCTACGGTGCGCCGTTATACCGGGCGGTAAAGAATAACCCTGTCGTCGGGTATTATGTTTTATCGGTAATAGAAATTGTTTTAGCCGAGTCCGGGAACTTCTATGCCACCGTTAAGCTGGTAAAAACAGTAGGTAGAAAACTTGATAATGGTAATGGCGCAACACGCCTGATTAGTACATTCCTTTGGCCACCCTTTTACCTGCTAGATACTGCCAGGGTCGTTTATAGCAAAACGATAGGTGCTCTTATCATGTTCGCATGTGGACCTATCAGCTGTGCACGGCTGTTCTCGTTGGTTGTAAGAGATTCTGGCCTTAAAAAGACACATGAGGACTACAAACAGAACATAAATAATTTATATGCCCGAATAGCTCGGCAGTATGTAACAAGAAACAGGGCTGCTCTTCAGAGGAATATCGGTGAGCGGCTGTCTCATATTATTAATAGAGATGCGTTGTCTCTCTATATTAAGCAGGGAATGCATAAAGTCATTCCTGTAGAAACATTAATTAATGTCATTCTCAGGATTGTCGAAAATGACAGGCAGCCTCCTCATAAGAAAATGTACAACTATATGGGGCAAGGCTTATCCCTTGCTCATGTCTCTTATAACCGTTTCCTGCATGAGCACCCGGACAGTTCGTATAAACATAATCAGCACAGTCCGCCGGAGGAATTTTCTCGACTGATCGAAAAGATTGCGCTCAAGGGGGATTGGGTAACCGAAGTATTTTATAAGGATGAGGACGTTTATATCTCTGCCCGCGTCAGGAGGAATGTTGCTGAAGCTCTTTGGAACAATGTATTTGTTCTTTGGATAGAAGAATGCGTTGTTGACTTTCCAGAGCTGGCCCGGGAGCCAATCCTTAAAATTTTTGAAACTGAACTTAAACGGACAGTGCGTGATTTTTATCGGGAGTTGAAAGAGCCTTCTGTTCGACAGGCCAGGTTGCCTCGCTCTTGGCAGAAGCCAAAGCAGGCTCCCTCTGTTCCAGAACCGTCTCTGCCTCTGAATGACGAGGCCCTGTACCATGATCAAATGACGGAGCCGGCCACGAAAGCTTACGTACAACACCACCTGCCTGTTGAAGATTACCCGAGGAGCAGGTTTGAACGCCTGAAGAAACATGCCTCAAAGCTATTACAGCCTGTGATACCGGTACCCAGGTCTGTACCTGTTTTAAATGACCAGAAATTGGCAGGGCTAATGGAGCTCTATCAAAACAACAATCTTCCCCACAAAAGAAAAGAAGCGTTTAAACACTGCCTTAACAAGCTTGTTGCTATTGATAGTTGGCAATCCCCGGATATTGCCCGTCGAATTATGCCAGTGACGGTGCAAGCCGATACCGGAGTAGAGTACCCGGTGTATCACTGGTCTGTTGGTGACAAACGTGCAGGTAATTCCGCGACGATACTCTTTGCCAATATTAACAACAGCTTCACACTGCTCGGGGTTGCGATGCATGTGGGCTCGTCGTCAGGTGCGACAGCCTATCAATGTATCTGGAGAAACCCTTGCTGGGACATTCCCAGAAGCATTGCATACAATAAACCAGAAACCATCACGCCTAAAAAGCAGGCTGAAACGACCAGCTATCAAGCTCTGGCCAGCTACTCTGTGACTGGCAAAAAGAGCAACAATATTCCTTCCTGATAACTGACGATTGTTGCCGTTAACCATAGCCTGAAGCAATAGAGAACGTACTCGTTCAGGACGACTCTCAGGGGCATAACTATATCCTGTCACTTTTCCATATTTACAACTCATTTAGCCATTACATGGGAAACGCATCTTTCATGAGTTCATATTGCAGTTTCTTCTTCTTGAGCTTGAAATATATTTTCACCACAACGGCCAGAGTTGAAAGCAGACAGCACCCTCCCACAGTACCACCGACGACTATTCCGCCAATAGCAGAGGGTCCCAAGCCTGGGGCAGGCATGACGCTTGGTGAAGGAGTAGCGGTAGGAGAGAGTGGTGTTGCCGTCAACAAATGAGAACTTGAAGGCGTTGCATGTGGAGTGCTGCGCAGAACCCTGTTCGAAGTTGCACTCGTGCCAGCAGGGGTTGAGGTTGGGGTTGGGGTTGAGGTTGGGGTTGGGGTATGGCTGGTTGCAGGTAACCTGATGTCTATAACTTCGGCAGGCCCCCACCATTCGTCTCCTTTCTCTGCACCATCTTCACTATAAACCGCAGATAATTGTAAAAGGTCGGCCATACCATCGCTGAAACGCCGTGGTACCAGTTCGCAGTGCTTATCGCTTCCGTTTCCATTGGTGCTGCCTTCAGCGCAGCTGCCACTACCACTGCCACTGCCACTGCCACTGCCTTCCAGTGTAAAGTCCAGGGTTTCTGTGGTGCCGGTTGTAGCATCTGTCATTAAAAGGCGGTATTCAGATACCTGATCTGGACTCTCGGCTGGCGGAGCCCAGGTCAGTTTGAATGAGATATGTTCGAAATCTTCAACACTCACATTCTGGGGCAGGTAATCCGTGAAATTCAGTGTCAGTGTTTTTACCGGATTATTCTGCTCACTCAACCCCTGATACACGGTTTTGTGTTCGTACTCCAATACTGCAGGAGCAGGCTCAGTCGTTCCTTCATGGGACAGCGCAACGGAGGTGGCAGTTGCAGGTTGCAGCAGTTCAGGCTGTTCCGGATCAGTGGCATTTCTTAACTCAAAATGATCAATTGGAAGGTCTGTATCAATAGTCCAGGAAAAAACTGTTTCTTTCAGGTTTTCCTTAACCTTTGTGTAGTCAGGTGTTTCTGCAAGCAGCCGGACTGGCTTGTCCATATATTTCGGGCAAAATGGTAATTGTTTCGGGATGATCCCATCTCCTTTGAACTGATACTCACCAGGCACAAGTTGCAGCACCATTGTTGTCTGGTAGTAGTCTACAAATTGAGTATTTGAATGTTCCGTCGTTTTATTACCTTCTCTGGTGATTACAGTCGTGGTGAATTCGTTAAAACCCTCAGGCTTGAGGACCGTTACATCGTAGGTATCAGGTTTTTGTGGGATTGGTTTCACTGGGGGCTTAAAAACAATCGGGGCAAATTTTTTAAGGTTTATGGTCAGTGTTGTCTTGGAAAAACTGCATGTATTAAAATTTTCGCATTCGTATGGTAAGCAACTGAAAACGTGTACATAGGAGATGGAAAGGCCTGGGTCGGGAGTGATTCTGGCGATCCAGAGATCAGGACTTGGCTGTTCAGCGACAAGATGAATACCATCTGCATGTAACGATGGACTACAGGGCTTTATCAGGCACCCGCCGCCATATTTGCTGGCCGTTGTATTTGGCGGGCAGGCGTAAGAATAACCACCAAAGTTTCCATTTAACTGAAATGCTGTCATGGGTGACATTTTTTTGATTCCCGGCACCCGGAGTTCGACACTATCACCTGGGCACAATTCCAGCGCCTCTCCTAGCCCGCCCTGTTCGGTCACCTGGTCGGGGCTGTGGACATAGGTCGAGGGGATACATGGACACTCATACCCCGCCTGAGTATATCCACCATGGCAGATTGTACCTGAAGGGCCGCAAACGGGTTTAAGTTGGTAGTTCAGGTCTGAGTTACTCGTACTGACTGCAGGGCAGGCCTGACAGGTATCACGGGCAAACCTTGATCTGCCACTCAGGGTGGTGTTTGCAGGCACTGGTCCTGCTGGCATTGCCAATGCTCCTGGCAGCATAGAGCCTCCCATCATTCCCAGAAGTGCCAGACTGATCAATTTCACCTTGTTTGAACTGCTGGAATGTTCACTGCTGCCTGATTCCAAATGTCGTTGTAATGCCTTAGCAGCATTTATCTTGTACACCGGATTATTGGCCAGATTCCCTGATTCACGTCCTATTCGCTGTAAACGTTGTTTTTTGCTTTCGGATAATGAGTAGTAAAGGCGTTTGGGGATATCGAGCAACGGTGACAAAATTTGACTGCGGGGCGTAAAGTCAGGGTGCTCAAAAGCGCTAACCAGATTCAGGGCATCAGGGTGGCCTTGTCGGGCGAGCTCTACGGCATCAGTGAGTGCTGCTTGCAGGGATATTTCCGGTTCTGAGCTATCGTCTTTTCCGTAGTGTCCCAGTAACCAGGAAAAGCTGTTAAGGGCGTCTCTCCGGTATCGCCCTGCCCCCATATCCCACCAGCTCTTACTCAGTTTTTTCTTGTCTGTTTCGAGCCTGTGTACAACAACACCTGGTAATTCACCTGAGTCCTCCAAAGCTCTCAGGGATTCAATAGAAAGATTCCCTCCTTTTGCGAGCAGTTGAGGATAATACCCAAGGCTGGAACTTCCTTTCGCTGCATGACTTAACGGAGGCGCCAGAAGAAAAATTGTGAACAGCAGGAAAAAACAAAACACTGGCGCAAACGATGCAGTGAAAACCTGACGCAAGATCCACGCTGGAAAGAAATAACAATCTTTTCTGGATAATTGCATACGACTTCGTCCTGAAGATTCTCTTCAATGATTAATATTCAGTGGACTCTGTTACTTGCTTACTTGTCGGCTCAACGACGCTCTCAAAGAAACAGGTTGAGGATAAACAGGCTGTTATACGTATGTATGATAATCAGCCCGATCATCATCCTGGCTGGCTAAAAGTAGAACACCTTTGCTAACAGTCAATTCTCGTGAATCAGGTATGCTCCCGGGTCACAGTGGGATGCTTACTCCACATTACCCCTGTCAGGAATACAGACTTGTTTTTTCCCCTAAGGGTGGATTGAACGAGCTGTTTTCGCCGGTTTTTGCTAAAGTCCACCGATTCCCACACTTTTAGAGATTCCTGTTGGTGACTGATACTCCTGCTGCTGATTCTGACGTTAAAAACGTTGCGAGTGCTGAAAGCCGCTTTGCTGACTTAGAGCTTCATGAGCGCCTGCTGAAAGGCCTTGTTGAAATGGGCTTTGAAACCCCTACTGAAGTTCAGCGTCAGACCATTCCCATGGCCACAAAGGGCACTGACCTGCTGGTGAGTGCGGAAACCGGCAGTGGCAAAACGGCAGCCTTTGTTCTGCCGATACTGAATCGCCTGCTGAATGTTGATGCGCCACGTACTGGTACGCGTGCTCTGGTACTGGTGCCAACCCGTGAGTTAGCCCGTCAGGTACTTCAACAGTGTGAAGATCTGGCCAGGTTTACTTTTCTGAAAGCCGGCATGATTGTTGGTGGTGAAGATTACAAAAAACAGATCAAGATGCTGCGCAAGAACCCTGAAATCATAGTGGCGACACCAGGTCGTTTACTGGAGCATTTGGGCGGCCGGGAAATCTACCTTGCCGACCTGGAAGTGCTGGTTCTTGATGAAGCCGACCGTATGCTGGATATGGGCTTCAGCGAAGATGTGATGAAAATCGAAGAAGCCTGCAAGAAAGAGCGTCAGACGCTGTTGTTCTCTGCCACTCTCAAGCAGAAAGGCATGCGTCACGTGATCAAGCAGGTACTGACGGAAGAGCACGAAACGTTGCTGCTCACCACTGCTCAGGATCAGCACGACAATATTCGCCAGCAGATTATTCTGTCTGACGACTCTGTGCATAAGTGCTCCCAGATCATCTGGCTGTTGAAGAATGAGACCTTTGAGAAGGCCATTATCTTCACCAATACACGTGAGATGACCAATACCCTGAACACCCTGCTGCGCAAAGAGCAGGAGTTACGGGTGAGTTCCCTTCACGGGGAAATGATTCAGCCAGACCGTAACCGTGTAATGATGCTGCTGCGGGAAGGCAAGGTGAACATTCTGGTCGCCACCGACGTTGCTGCCCGTGGTCTGGATGTTCCCGGTGTTGATCTGGTGATTAACCTGGATATGGCCCGTAACGGTGATGACTACATACACCGTATTGGTCGTACAGGTCGTGCCGGGCAGAATGGTACCGCCATCAGCCTGATTAACCCCAATGAATGGAATCTGATGTCGGCCATTGAACGCTACCTGAAGGTGCAGTTCGAACGTCGGGTTATCAAGGATCTGCCGGGTAGTTACAAAGGTCCGAAAAAGGTGAAGGCTTCCGGCAAGGCTGCTGGCAGCAAGAAGAAAAAGCTGGCCAGGAGAGGCACCGTTGCGAAGAAAACTCCCGTCAAAAAGGTGCGTCCCAAGAAGAAATCTGCAGTCCGCAAGCCTGCCTCGGAGCGCTCGGCTGGTGTAGATACCGGTTTTGCCCCTCCCAAGCGTAAGAAAGTACCAGTCACAGAGTGATACTTTTGAGCGAAAGCCTTTGAGAACAAGCCTTTCGGCAGCTTTCCCGCTTCTGATTGAAACCGGAAGCGGGTAACCAGCAGGCGCTGGAATCATCACCGGACTGGCCTATGATTATGTGGATTACAAAGGCACTTTGGAGTGCACGTAATTTCACTACAGAGTCCTGACGGAAACCCTGAGGTTGTGTTAATGTTCGCAGCTTGTTTTCGGTGGCTATCATCACATCACACACGGTTGAGCACATTTGGTTGTGTCTGTTCGTGCGAACACGTACAGCTAATTGGGGTTGACCGAAAAAGTTAGGCCGACACAACGGGTTTATGAGGCGCTGGTCTATGAAACGCTGGTTTATGAAACGCTGGTTTATGAAACAGGCGTCCCTTACTTCTGCACCTGAATGCTCCTCCCCGTGGCTCATGTCTGGCATCCGCCGGTTCTCCGATTATTACCAGAAATGATACAAGAAGGATTTTCACCATGTCCGTGCTGAAGATGACTGATCTGAACCTGTCCGGGAAACGTGTCCTCATTCGTGAAGACCTCAACGTGCCGGTTAAAAACGGTCAGGTGACCAGCGATGCGCGTATTTTGGCTTCTCTGCCTACCCTGAAGCTGGCATTGGAATCCGGCGCAAAAGTCATGGCGACTTCTCATCTGGGTCGTCCTACTGAAGGTGAGTACGATGAAGCCTTCTCCCTGAAGCCTGTTGCCGACTACATTGGCAAGCTGCTGGGTCATGAAGTGCGTCTGATTAAAAACTGGCTGGACGCAGACTTCGACGTAGCGGAAGGGGAACTGGTGATTCTTGAGAACGTGCGCTTCAACGCCGGCGAAAAGAAGAACAGTGAAGAGTTGTCCAGGAAGATGGCGGCTCTGTGTGATGTGTATGTGATGGACGCTTTCGGCACAGCTCACCGTGCCCAGGCCTCCACTCACGGTGTTGGCCAGTTTGCTGAGATTGCCTGCGCAGGCCCTCTGCTGCAGGGTGAACTGGACGCTCTGGCGAAAGCGCTGGACGCACCTGCCAAGCCTATGACTGCTATTGTTGGTGGTTCTAAAGTCTCCACCAAGTTGACCGTACTGGAATCCCTGTCTGAAGTTTGCGATCAGCTGATTGTCGGTGGCGGTATTGCCAACACCTTCCTGGCAGCTGCTGGCAAGCCTGTGGGTAAGTCACTGTATGAAGCTGATTTGATTCCTCAGGCCAAAGCCCTGATGGAAAAGTGCGATATTCCTCTGCCAATCGATGTTGTAGTCGGCAAGAAGTTCGATGAGAACGAGCCTGCTGTTATCAAGATGGCTGACGATGTTACCGACGACGAGATGATCTTCGACGTTGGTCCTAAAACCGCTGAACTTTTCGCAAATGTTCTGAAAGATGCCCGCACTATCGTCTGGAACGGTCCTGTTGGCGTATTTGAATTTGACCAGTTCGGCGAAGGTACCAGGGCCATGTCTCTGGCCATTGCTGAATCCCCTGCATTCTCCATCGCAGGTGGCGGCGATACTCTGGCCGCGGTCGACAAGTACGGAATCAAGGAACAGGTGTCTTATATCTCCACCGGTGGTGGTGCTTTCCTTGAGTATGTTGAAGGCAAGAAACTGCCAGCTGTGGCAATGCTGGAAGAGCGATCCAGGTAATCAATACAGAGAAGGCATCAGGCGGTGGCCTTCTCTTTTTAAGCGCTGTTTTTTATTCATACATTTACAGGACCTGACTGATGTCTCAGAAAATCCTTGATCTGGTTAAACCAGGTGTATTGTTTGGCGATGATGTACAGAAAGTTTTTGCAGCTGCCAAAGCTGGTGAGTTTGCCCTGCCAGCCGTTAACGTTGTAGGTACTGACTCCGTAAACGCGGTACTGGAAGCTGCGGCTAACGCCAAGTCTCCTGTTATCGTTCAGTTCTCCAACGGTGGTGCAACTTACTTTGCCGGCAAAGGCCTGAAAGAAGAAGGCCCTAAGGGCGCTCTGGGTGCCATTGTTGGCGCCAGGTATGTTCACGCTGTCGCAGAAGCCTATGGTGTACCTGTTATCCTGCACACTGACCACGCAGCCCGTAAACTGCTGCCATGGATCGACGCACTGCTGGATGCTGGTGACGAGTTCTACAAGCAGAACGGCAAGCCACTGTTCTCTTCTCACATGATTGATCTGTCCGAAGAGCCAATGGAAGAGAACATCGCTACCTGCGCTGATTACCTGAAGCGTATGACCAGGCTGGAAATGACTCTGGAAATTGAACTGGGTTGCACCGGCGGTGAAGAAGACGGTGTGGATAACACCGGTATGGACAGCTCCATGCTGTACACCCAGCCAGAAGACGTAGCCTACGCTTACCAACAGCTGTCTCCTATCAGCAAGCGTTTCACCATCGCGGCTTCCTTCGGTAACGTTCACGGTGTTTACAAGCCTGGTAATGTTCAGCTGACGCCCAGGATTCTGGATAACTCCCAGAAGTACTGCACCGAGAAGTTTGGCCTGCCAGCCAAGACTCTGGACTTTGTATTTCACGGTGGTTCCGGCTCTACTGAATCCGAGATCAAAGAAGCTGTGTCCTACGGTGTTGTGAAGATGAACATCGACACCGACACTCAGTGGGCCACCTGGGAAGGTGTTCTGGAATACTACAAAGCGAAAGAAGGCTACCTGCAGGGCCAGCTGGGCAACCCGGACGGCGCTGAAAAACCTAACAAGAAGTACTACGACCCACGCGCATGGCTGCGTGCTGGTCAGCAGAGCATGATTGCACGTCTGGAACAGGCGCATCGTGATCTGAACAGCGTAGACGTGCTGTAAGAACAACTTGCTCTCTTGGTGAGCGCCTGAAGATGTTGCTTTCGATAGAGCTTTAGACTTTACCCGACGCCGGTCACTTTTTTGACCGGCGTTTTTATATCTACAGCTTATTCGCAAGCTATATTTCAGGCTCGCTATGGCGACTTGGGGTTGGGTTATGAATTCTGCAAAAGTCATTAAGGTGCTTTTGTTCTTAAAGCAGTTCTTAAAGCAGTTCTTGAAGCAGTTTTGAAGCAGTTTTTTTTTTGAAGCAGTTTATGGGTCTATATATGGCGCTGTGCATAACTGTACTGGCAGGCTGTACTCTGCATCCTCCTCAAATAGTCACCCTGAAAGATGGCACTGTCTACCACGCCCGCAAACAACCGGAATATGACAAGTCGACGGGATTTTACCTGTTCGATACTATTGGTGGTCACCACCTGGAAGTGAACAGAGATCAGGTAAAAAGCATTAAGACTGAACCGGGTCAGTGAAGTAGCAACAATTCAGTGCTTATACTGAGGTGTAGGAGTTTTTAATTTTCAGGAAAGACCTGTGTCACGAGCCATGCCCGACAGAGCGCACCTTCAGCTGCTTAAAGATCAGCTTCACACTTTATCTCCCAGGCTGGTCAGTCTTGGTGAAAAGGGAACCCGGCTGAGTGAATCACAAAAGTATTATCTGACTGCCTATGGTCTGGATTTCTCAGATCTGGACGGGCTGAGTTATGGCTGTGGCTGGCTTAGAGGTGTGCCCGGCAGTGAGGCTCAGAACATCTTCTGTCAGCAGTGGCAGCATGATGAAAGCACTTGCAACGATGAACATAAAGGCACGTTCTTTGTTCTTCATGGCTACTTTGATCACGGAGGACTCTACGGACACCTGATTCGTTTCCTGTTGCAGCAAGGGTACAACGTTGTTGCCTTTGACCAGCCAGGGCATGGGCTGTCAGAGGGCGCCTCAGGAAGTATTGACTGCTTCTCCCGATATACCAAAACGTTGAATACTGTTTTGAACTGGGGGCTGGATCATCAACTGCCTCAGCCGTTTCATCTGGTTGGGCAAAGCATGGGCGGCGCTGTGATTACAGAGTTTCTGCTTGAGAAAGATAGTGCTGCTCTACAGAAATTCCCACTGAAAAAAGTGGTGCTGCTGGCACCGCTGATTCGCCCGGTGATGTGGCGACTAGGGCGAATTCAATTTTATATTGCCCGCACCTTTCTCAAGAGCATTCCACGTTCACGCTCTGAAAACTCCCATGACGAAGAGTTCCTGGATTTCCTTGCTGCAGAACCTCTGCAATCAAAGAGGCTGCCTGTGGACTGGGTTAGTGCAATGAACACCTGGATTAACCATATTGAAGTGCACGACAGACCCTGCCCTCTGGATATTCTTATGGTGCAGGGGCAGGACGATGGTACCGTAGACTGGAAACACAATATGCCTGTCTATGACCGGCTCTATCGTTCTATCGAGAAACTCTTTATTCCTGAAGGAAAACATCATCTGGTGAATGAGAGTAAACAAATTCGTCAGAAGTACTTTGATTGGTTGGCAGAAAGGCTTTAATAACTAAATAATTCCATCAAAAAGCAGGGACAGAGACATGAACAGGGATAAGGAATGAGGCAACACATCTTTTTTCTTTTAAAAAGTGTCGGCCTGTTTCTGCTGATTGGCCCGGCGATAGGTATTTTTGCTGTTATGGCATACTTGGGAGGTTTTCCCGGTTTGAAAGGGCTGGCTGTGTTTGTCGTGTATGGCTACTTCCTGGGTTGTATTCCGGCTGCCATCACCGGGTTGATAATGGGTGAACTCACTCTGCAGGCCCGTAAGCGTTCCCGAAGCCTGAGTTATGCGGATTACTTTTTTATAGGTGCTGCGGCTGGTGGGCTTGCAGTGTTCATATTGGTTCTGTTGGTGGTGAACTTTGCTCCTAATATCAGCATTGCGTACTTGTCTGGAATTGGCGCGATTGCCGGAGCTATCACCTCTCTCCTGCACCGGCACCGTTTATAGAGCGTTTCCGCTCAAACCCGTAAGCCTTTATGATACCGGCCACATGGAATAATAAGGTTGTGGCGGTATGGAGTTGAAGCAGGAAAAGGTTGGTCCAGATGCTTTGGTCGTAGAAGGTGGAGCTATGCGGGGCGTGTTTTCCTGCGGTGTGCTTGATCACTTTATGGCGGAAGGTTTCTCTCCTTTTCAGAGCTTCTGGGGCGTGTCTGCCGGTGCAACCAATCTGGCTTCCTATCTTGCCCATATGCCCGGGCGTAACCGCAAGATCTACACAGACTACAGTTGTCGCAAACAGTTTGTGACACCTGGGAAATTTCTGCTGGGTGGAGATTTTATGGACCTGGACTGGCTCTGGGAAGAGACGATTCGTGACCATCCTGTTAATACCGATAATATTGTTACTGACGGTCGTCCACTGTTTCTGACCTTGACCAACAGTACCACCGGCAAAGCTGAGTACCTCCGCCCTACTCCAGAGAATCTGGCCGATATGATGAAAGCCAGCAGCGCAGTGCCGATTTTTTATCGATCAGGTGTGGATCTGAACGGCAGCAATTATGTAGACGGTGGCGTGGCAGATTCTATACCTGTTGCAGAAGCTATTCGTAGAGGAGCAAAGCGGGTGATGGTGCTGCGCAGTCGACCGGCAGGTTATCGAAAGTCTCCGGCAAAGGCTTCTGGTCTGGTGAAGTATCTTCTTCGTAAAAAGCCCGCTTTGATTGAACCCATGTTATCCCGGGCTGAGAGTTATAACGCTTCTGTTGAGCTGATAATACATCCACCGCAAGGGGTAGAGATTATTGAAGTGTGCCCACCAGCATGTTTCGAGTTAAAGCGACTGACTCGAGATCCTGCTCCATTGGAGCAGGGTTATCAGGTGGGTGTGGAAGCGGGTGTTGATGCAATACTAAGGTGGTTCAGAAAGTAGCTTTTAACGCAGTTATGTATATATGGCTTGCGCCGCTCTTTATACGGCTAACACCATTGCGAAAGAGCTTTCGCGTCGGCCTGAACTTTTTCAAGAGCCGTTTTGGTATGAGACATTGCAATAGCCATCAGCTCGCCTTGATTCAGGTCTTTAATATCATCTTCGCTGCGCCCTGAAGATTTGACTACACGGATGATCGCTCCGAAATTGACCTTACCGCCGTTGTCATCCAGCCAGTTCTCATAGGTTTGCGTGACCACTGAGTGCAATGCCTCAACAAGTTGCAATGTATTGGCGATTCTGTCGTTTAATTCTTTCCTGGACACATCCTGCGGTGTGCTCAACTTGAAGGTTTTACAGGCATCCTGCTGTGTTTCGCTCAAACTGGAAGGGCTGTTACCTGGCTTTTCTGGCTCCGGCTTTAAGTTAAGCATCGGAGGTGGTGCCATAGGCTTCGGCTGTGCTTCGCTCAAACCCAAAGGGCTGTTACCTGGTTTTCCTGGCTCCGGCATCATATTAGACATCGGGTATGGCGCCATAAACGGCTTTGGCTCGGGAGCCCTTTGCGTTAATGGGGGCATAGCCTGTGGATGTGACTGATATTGCTGTTGCTGGGGTGAATAGTACTGAGGCTGCTGTTGATACTGTGGCTTTTGATACTGTGGCTGTTGATACTGTGGCTGTTGATACTGTGGCTGTTGATACTGTGGTGCAGGTGAATAGTAGGCGCCAAGCGGCTGATAAGACTGTTGCTGCCAGCCAGAGGTATAACTGGCCTGATGCTGATAAGGCATTTGCTGGTAAGACGGTTGTCCCCAGGAGTTGGCGGTGTACTGGGACATAACAGCCCAGCCCGACCCCGGCTGTGCACTCATCTTCGCATAACCGCTGTTGTTGGTTACGGTAAGGCCATCAACATGCATTGAAGAGTTGGGTGGCAGGACAGTCCAGCTCTGATTTGGCTTAGTAGTCTGGGCGGAGCGTTTAGACAGAGCAGTAAATTGAGCAGGAGCCGAAGCGACACCCTGTCGGGGCATAAATATTTGGGGTGGGTGGGCCTTTAGGGTACGTCCCTGATTGTGAGCCGACTGGCTATGACTCCCTGATTTGACCTGTTGAGTTTGCCCGCGTGAACGGCTTATCCCCAGTGAATTGGTAATATTTGAAAAAAAACCCACAACAACCTCCCTGTACTGATATCGACATACTGTCTGCTGTGTCTTCCTGAGCTTTCAGTGTAGTCATAGCTTCCTAACCACCAACCAGAACCGTTGGCCAGCCCATAATTACCGTGCCTCCATGGGCTGTGGGCGATGTCATTCGGGCAGCGGGGCGGCCATTCATCAACACCGTAAAGCTGCCTGTCAGAATAGCGTCAGGGGGACCTACACAAATGCAGGACTGACCAACAGTGGCAGCGGGTAACCCGCCAATCAGAACAGTGGAAGGCAAAGGCATAATCGGTCCACCCACATGGGGAATGGGCGGCAGAGCCGGGGTTACCATGGGGCAGACATGCATATCCAGCATACGGGCAGCGGGAAACATGGGGCTTCCTTAAGGAATCAGAAAGCTTGAAGTGTTGTTGAGGTTGTGGGGTTTAGCCAGTTTCCCTACTCAGCTATCAGGGGCGTTAACAAGCCCTTCGAATGGTTATGCAGATCCTGACAAAAGGCTTTGGCCACCAGGGAAGGAACCGACAAAGCGAGTTGCAGTTGGCCGCCGTATTGAGTGTCAGTGATCAGGCCATCATGACGTTGCAGGATGTGCTGCACATCATTGAGCTGGTCGTAACTGCAGGTCAGAGTGAACTGTGTTTGAGGAACCTTGAGAAGGGTTTGCAGAGCCTCCAGTGCGCCGCCAACACCGCCGCCGTAAGCGCGCACAAGGCCACCGGTGCCGAGTTTGATACCGCCGGAATAACGCACGACAGCGGCACAGATTTCGCCATAACCTGTTCCCTGGAGCCGAGCCAGTATGGGTTTGCCAGCGGTACCGGAAGGTTCGCCATCATCACTGAAACCCCAGAGCTGTGCATCGTCAGGTCGGCCCGAGATAAACGCCCAGCAGTGGTGGCGGGCATCGGGGTGTTTTGCTCTTACGGATTCAAGAAACGCTTTGGCTGCATCACGACCCTGTGTGTGGGCGATGAGGGTGATAAAGCGACTCTTCTTGATAGTCTCTTCAAAGGTGGCAGTTGCGGCGGGAATAAGAAACGAATCAGAACTCATGGAATACAGAAGAGGCCCAGGCGTGAAGTTAAGAGCAAGCCTGCATCATACAGATTTCAGCCTGCTCTTTTTACTCTTTACGACGGCGTTGCCCGCTGCCCGTAAATAGAAGCTATTTATTTGTCAGCCGTTTTCTTCATGCTGCGTCCCGCCCAGTCCATAAAGCGCTCACGGGTTGCCTGATCTGCCTGTTGGAACCAGTAGTGCAGCATCTGCTCTGAGATCAGCACATTACCAATACGTTCCTGAGTGCCACCGGAAGCTTTCAGTTGGGTACTCTGATTGTTCATCATCGCCAGTGCCGCAAAAGGTGCGCGGGACTCAATGGCTGCAGGGCTGCCAGAGGCGTTGAAGTCATGCAGTTCATTCACCAGATCACGGTTAATCTGCATGCCCTCTTTCTTCAGTTCAGAGAACTTGAAAGGAACAGGGTTGCCATGAGCGTTAGTCAGGGTGAACTCAGGGTTCCGGTCAAAGTTCTGAGCCTGGGACAGATTATTTATGGGACGGGCTTTCAGGGTCAGTTCTTCGTTGCCCTTTGCCGCAATTTTGATGACATAGTACTCAGAGCTGTACAACTCCTGGCTATTACCCTGACGAAAACTGTCGTTAAGACGGAAAACAAGCTGCTGGTCTCCATCCGGTAGGTTTACGGTTTTATTGTCAGAGAACATTTTGCTTTTGAAGGGCTTACCGTTAATAACTTTCAGCTCAACATTATTAGCGACGTTCAAAGTGGCAGCCCATGCAGGAATCGCAAGGAAGGAGGCAACCAGTGCCAGAATACGTCCGAATTTCATAGAAAACTCCAGAAAGTCATGAGGTGCTCGCCTTGTAAGGAGATGTGCACCCCAGTAGCGAATGGGGGCTATACATGTTGGTAAAGCCCGACACCATGCCTTCAGGCTTATAGTGTTGCATTGCAGCAGGTCAAGGTTTCGCCAGTATTTTAAATTCTGTGTATAGATTTACTGATAAATGGATTTACACGTACCTATAGGTGTTCATCCTGAAAACCTTGCTATGTATAACGGGTGGATAAGGGTTGTGTGTGGCTGCTGGTTTCAACACATGGTTAAAAACTAGAAGTATATTGACTTGTCACAATCCCAAATTTGTACCATTCAACTATAGTTGAGCCGCAGTTGGAGTACTGAACGACGACCTACTGATATAGAAAAGTGACCAGGCAGAGTAGTTCGTCTGGTGTGCGCATTGAGGGCAGTTAGCGCAATGATTGAACATGCTGATACAGCATCTGAAACCGTGATGGAAGAAGATGTTACAACCTGGCGATACAGCTTCAACGACGATGATCGAAAGATTATCCGTTCTATTGAAACCGTTGTTGAAGGCATTGCCAGTGTCTTTGGCTCTTTCTGTGAAGTTGTACTTCATTCTCTGGAAGACCCTTCTCGTTCTGTTGTGAAAATCGTGAACGGCATGGCATCCGGCCGTGATGTTGAGAGTCCTATCAACGAAGCTGCATTGAAACAGCTCCACGAAATCGCCGTTCAGGATGGCAGTGACATTCGTCACGCCACCAAAAGTACGCAAGACGGCCAACTGTTCAAATCGACCAGTATGGTGATTCGCAACAGCCAGCAGCAGCCCGTAGGCATGCTGTGCATAAACATCTGTATGAGTGTTTCAGCTGGTGAATTCCTGCAGGCATTTGTACCGGGTGACCAGAGCCGGGCACCCGACCCGGTACACTTTCCGTCCAGTGTCGATGACCTTGTAGAAGGCACTGTTGACCGCACGATTACTGAAGTAAACAGTAATCATCAGCTGTCGAACAAGGTAAAGAACAAACACATCATTATGTCCCTGTACGACAAGGGCATCTTTGATATCAAAGAGAGCGTGCCCATGGTTGCGAGAAAACTGGGTGTCTCAAGACACACAGTTTACCTCTATATTCGCCAGCGCAAGCTCGACGAAAGCTAGAGACTCAACAAGTCTTTCTGTCTTTCAGGTACGAAAACGGTGACCAGCGGCAGTGATCCTGCCCGGGTTTTATCAGCGGGTTATATTCGGACACCCAACATGCATACCTTTTACGTTGCACCGACCCACTACGGTGTAGGTCTGACTTCTGTTTCTCTCGGGCTTGTTCGCGCACTGGACAAGCTGGGTTGTCGCGTGAGCTTCTTCAAGCCTATCGCTCAGACGGAAATCAGTGGCCCTGAACACTCTGTTGAGATGGTTCGTGCCACAATGGCTCAACAGCCAGCTGACCCGATTTCATTCAGCCGCGCTGCAGATCTGCTGGGTGCCAACAAGCGTGATGTGCTGATGGAAGAAATTGTCAGCAATTTTGATCGTGTCTGCACAGGTGCTGACGTGATGATTGTTGAAGGCATGGTTCCTACCCGCGGTGCTCCATACCTCGGTCGCCTTAACGCCGAAATCTCCAAGACCTTAAACGCCAAGGTTATTCTGGCTGGTCAGGGCAGCGCAGACGAAAGCCTTGAAGATATCGCAGACCACCTGCACATTGCTGCAGACATTTACGGTGGTATGAGCAGTAAGAATGTTCTGGGTTACGTGATCAACAAGCTGGCAGCTGAGCAGCACGAGGCATTGGAAGGTTATGTTGCCCTGCCAGGCCTGGAAAAAACCAACACCCTGCCTCTGGGCTATGTGCCATGGCGGAGTGAGCTGTCTGCCATCCGCACCAAAGATGTTGCCGATGACCTGAACGTCGAAGTCATGTTTGCTGGTGAGATGACCCAGCGACGAGTGACCTCCTGCGTACTGTGTGTGCGTGCGGCAGCAAACATGAGCCACCTGCTCAAACCGGGTGCTCTGGTTGTTGTTTCCGGTGACCGTGATGACATCATCCTGGCTGCCTGTATGGCGGCACAGAATGGTGTCCCTCTGGCAGGCTTGCTGATTACCGGGGAAATTCGTCCTGCTGAAGGCATTATGGCTCTTATCGAGAAGGCTATTGTTGACTCCGGCCTGCCTGTACTGCGTATTCAAAGCAACTCCTTCGAGACTGCAACCCGTCTGGACCGTATGAGCACTGCCGTACGTTCTGAAGACCTTGAACGTGTAGAACTGGTTATGGAATCTGTTGCCGAGCACATCAATGTTGATGCTCTGCAGAGCCTGATCGCTACTACCAGCGAAGCCCGTCTGTCTCCACCTGCTTTCCGATACCAGCTGATGCGCAAGGCGCAGGCTGCTAACAAGCGTGTTGTTCTGCCTGAAGGTGATGAGCCTCGTACAATCAAGGCTGCGGCTATCTGTCAGGAGCGCGGTATTGCTAACTGTGTTCTGCTGGGTAACCCGGAGACTATCCGCCTGGTGGCCGATGCTCAGGGTATCGAGCTGCCTGAAGGTCTGGAGATCATGGATAGCGACGTTGTTCGTGGTCAGTACATCGAGCCCATGGTTGAATTGCGCAAGAGCAAGGGCCTGACAGCGCCTATGGCGGAAGCCCAGCTCGAAGACACCGTTGTTCTCGGCACCATGATGCTGGCTCAGGACGACGTCGATGGTCTGGTATCTGGTGCAGTTCACACGACTGCTAACACTATTCGCCCTGCTTTCCAGCTGATTAAGACCAAGCCGGATGCCAATAATGTGTCTTCCATCTTCTTCATGCTGATGCCTGAACAGGTACTGGTATACGGAGACTGTGCCGTAAACCCTGACCCAACCGCCGAACAGCT
Source organism: Sansalvadorimonas sp. (assembly GCA_965221135.1). GTDB lineage: Bacteria > Pseudomonadota > Gammaproteobacteria > Pseudomonadales > Endozoicomonadaceae > Sansalvadorimonas. Next base: position 12,576 of record CBDCRZ010000069.1, on the reverse strand, counting down.
GGCAGACATCGCTATTCAAAGTGCTGACTCCGCTGCTGCCTTTGGTGTTGAGCCTCGCGTTGCCATGATCAGCTATTCCACCGGCGCTTCCGGTATGGGGGCTGATGTTGACAAGGTGCGTGAAGCTACCCGTATTGCTCAAGAGCGTCGTCCAGATCTGGTGATCGACGGTCCTCTGCAGTACGACGCTGCCTCTGTTGAATCCGTAGCAAGCAGTAAAGCACCAGGTTCCTCTGTTGCTGGTCGTGCGACCGTGTTCGTCTTTCCTGATCTGAACACAGGTAACACCACCTACAAGGCCGTACAGCGCAGTGCCAACGTCGTGAGTGTTGGTCCTATGCTGCAAGGTCTGAACAAGCCTGTGAACGACCTGTCCCGTGGTGCTCTGGTTGACGACATCGTCTACACCATCGCCCTGACAGCGATCCAGGCGAAAGCTGAAGAAGACGCCAGGAACGAAGGCTAACTTCAGCACAGGCTCTTGGGAAAGAGCAGGATTACACGAGCGTATGTAAGCACTGGAGCGGAAGGTTGCTCCGGTGCCTGCAGCTCACTTTTAGAAGTGTGCATCAAGACGTTTGCATTAAGACATTTTGCATCAAAGCACTGCCATACAGTGATTGAGGGTATTGAGATGACGACTGAAAACACCAAAGCCTGGGAAGGTTTTGTTAACGGTAACTGGAATGAAACCGTTGACGTTCGTGACTTTGTCCAAAAGAACTACACCCCATTTGAAGGCGACAGCAGCTTTCTGGCCGGCTCCACAGAAGCCACAGACAAGCTGTGGGCCTCTGTTATGGAAGGTATCAAGGAAGAAAACCGTACTCACGCGCCGGTTGATTTCGACACCAGGCTGCCTTCTACCATCACCAGCCATGACGCCGGTTACATCAACAAAGATCTCGAAACTGTTGTTGGTCTGCAGACGGAAGCGCCACTGAAGCGTGCCATCATCCCTAATGGTGGTATCCGCATGGTTGAGTCTTCCTGCAAGGCTTATGGCCGTGAGCTGGACGCTGATACCAACAAAATTTTCTCCGAATACCGCAAGACCCACAACCAGGGTGTTTTCGATGTTTACACAGCAGCTATCCGCGCTTGTCGTAAGTCAGGTGTTCTGACTGGTCTGCCAGATGCGTACGGCCGTGGCCGTATCATCGGTGACTACCGTCGTGTTGCCCTGTACGGCATCGACGCTCTGATGAAAGAGAAGTCCAAACAGCACGCTTCCCTGGAAGAAAAGCTGAACTCCGGTGAAGAGCTGGAAGACACCATCAAGCTGCGCGAAGAGATCTTCGACCAGTACCGTGCCCTGAACGACATGAAAACCATGGCGCAGAAGTACGGCTGTGACATCTCCAAGCCTGCTACTAACGCTAAACAAGCTGTTCAGTGGACTTACTTCGGCTACCTGGCCGCTGTTAAGAGTCAGAACGGTGCTGCTATGTCCCTGGGTCGTACTTCTACCTTCCTGGACATCTACATCCAGCGTGATCTGGACGCCGGTGTTATCACCGAAACTGACGCTCAGGAATACATCGACCACTTCGTAATGAAGCTGCGCATGGTGCGTTTCCTGCGTACTCCTGAATACGATGAACTCTTCTCCGGCGACCCAATCTGGGCGACTGAGTCTATCGGTGGTATGGGCATGGACGGTCGTACTCTGGTTACCAGGACCAGCTTCCGTTTCCTGAACACTCTGTACACTATGGGTCCTTCCCCAGAGCCAAACATCACTGTTCTGTGGTCTGAGCAGCTGCCTCAGGGCTTCAAAGAGTACTGTGCCAAGGTGTCCATCGACACCAGCTCCATCCAGTACGAAAACGATGACCTGATGCGTCCTGATATGAGCAGCGATGACTACGCTATCGCCTGCTGCGTATCTCCAATGGTTGTTGGTAAGCAGATGCAGTTCTTCGGTGCGCGCTGCAACCTGGCCAAGGGCCTGCTGTACGCCATCAACGGTGGTGTTGATGAGAAGCTGAAGACTCAGATCGCTCCTAAGTCTGACGCTATCACTGATGACGTTCTGAACTACGAAGACGTTTACGCCCGTCTGGATGCCACCATGGACTGGCTGGCAACTCAGTACGTGACTGCACTGAACTGCATCCACTACATGCACGACAAGTACAGCTACGAAGCAGCCCTTCTGGCTCTGCACGACCGTGACGTATACCGCACCATGGCTTGTGGTATTGCTGGTCTGTCTATCGCTGCTGACTCCCTGTCTGCTATCAAGTACGCAGAAGTTAAGCCGGTTCGTGATGAAAACGGTATTGCTGTTGATTTTGCAATCAACGGTGACTATCCGAAGTACGGTAACAACGACGACCGCGTTGACAGCATTGCCTGTGACCTGGTTGAGCGTTTCATGAAGAAGGTTGCGTCTCGCAATACTTACCGTAACTCTGTGCCTACTCAGTCCATCCTGACCATCACTTCTAACGTTGTGTACGGTAAGAAGACGGGTAACACTCCAGACGGCCGTCGTGCTGGCCAGCCATTTGGCCCTGGTGCTAACCCAATGCACGGCCGCGATACCAGCGGCGCCGTTGCATCCCTGAGCTCTGTTGCAAAACTCCCGTTTGAGTACGCGAAAGACGGTATCTCCTATACCTTCTCCATCGTGCCAAAGGCTCTGGGTAAAGACGACACCAACCGCCAGAAGAACCTGGCTGGTCTGATGGACGGTTACTTCCATAACGAAACCAATCGTGAAGGTGGTCAGCACCTGAATGTGAACGTTATGAACCGTGACATGCTGGAAGATGCTATGAAGAACCCTGCCAAGTACCCTTCCCTGACCATTCGTGTGTCTGGTTACGCGGTGCGTTTCAACTCCCTGACGCAGGAACAGCAGATGGACGTTATCACCCGTACCTTTACTGAAACCATGTAAAGGCGTCGTGTGATCTCTGGATGAATAATTCAGATGTTCAGAACCCAAAGGCTACTGAGTTTTCTCAGTAGCCTTTTTTGTAAGTGCACTTTTCTGTTCACGGTCTATTTCTGTTTCCAGATTTTTTTTAGGGTGGTGGTCTAGACTCTTCGATTTAAGTCTGGATGGATTTGAAGAGGGGATAAATGACAGAAATAAACAAGACACCAAGCAGCATCAGGGGAAGACACATCTTCGGAGTGTGTCTGGTCTTCCTGTTTGCCAGCTTGATAGTCAGCCAGCCGGTTCGGGCTGGCCTTCCCGGACTGCCTCTGGTGCCAAAAGCTGTCATCTATACCCTGAGCAAGCAAATGCTTTCCCCCTCATTCTTTCGTCATGCGCGCTGGAACACTCCTGAGCAGCGTAAGGCTCTGACGGTACAGCCAACAGAAACGCCTATGTCGATGGAGGAATTTGAAAAGGTGCACCCTCCCATCTCGAAAGAGCGGGCACTCGAGATTCATTATATTCTGGCGGTTACCCAGCACCTGTTTCAAAAACACGGGATCAAGGCTTTGCCGGTGGGGGGAACCATGCTGGGTCTGTTGCGTAATGGCGGTCAGCTCCCCCATGACGATGATGCAGACTTTGCTGTGAAGGAAGCTGATTACGACAAAATAGTGGGACTGGGCAGTGAGTTGCGTCAGTATGATTTAAAGCTTCGGCATATCCCGGGTGAAGGACTGCAGATTTGCCCATTAAATGATCTTGGGCTTCCGGGGTTGATGGCTATTCAGGGCCGTAATGCTTTGGCTAAAGTTGTTGGCAGGTTGGGGCTGAAGATTTCACAACGGGCAATCACGGAGCATGGTTTTATCGATATTATTCCGGTCGCTTACGATGACTCAATCCATGAATACCGGTATTCCGGTGCGTATGCTAAAGACATCTGGTATCACCAGACGATCCCCGAAGAGCTGATGGATTGTGAGAATTCAAGCTATCGATTTGGTCCTGTCAGAATCCAGGCCCCTGCCAACCGTGAGGCTATGCAGAAGAATATATTGCAGGTGTATAACAAGTGCATGACCCATGTGATGGCAACGCCTGACCATCGACTCAAGCAAGATAACCTGTGTCAGCGGTTGGTGCGTCTGACTGAAGATCAAAAACGACCTTTCCCGTTTCAAAGAGAGGATCTCAGCGAGTTAAAGCGGCGATTAAAAGCAGTGGGGCTTGATTACCAACATAAGCGCGGGAAGGTAACACCTTTGGAAGGATTTGTTCCCCCTGAAGTGGTGGAACATAAATCATTATTTGGCAGAGTCAGATCTTTTGTCACTAAGCGCTATTTCTTAACCGGGGCACTTGTTAAGGGAGAAGCCCCGAGTAGTGACTCGGAGCTTGTTTATAAACCATACAGTTCTCCGGGTAATGGCATTGTGACTGGGACACACATGCAATAACCGTGAAATACCTGCAGATTTAAAACTGTGCTTTAGGAAGCTGGCCTGATTTCAGGGCTCGATTCTGGCTGCATGGAGTGCCGTTTAGCTCTTAATTTCGTGTTGTAGGGTATGCAGAAACGCCTCTGCATCTTCATCGGAATGTGGAGAGCGGACCAGCAATGTGGCCTCAATCATGATTTTTTTATCACTGAAGATAAAAGGTGTGTCGTTGAGGCTCAGGCTAAGGGTCTCCGCTAGAGCTTCGCCCTGCAGCTCAGAGGCGTCCAACAATAATATGGCAAACTCATTGCCCTTCAGACGGCCGACGGCGCTGTTTTGAGTTACACATCGCTGAATTTCTGAGTGAGTGTGTTTTAGAACCGCATCTGAGACAGATTCACCGTACTCTTTGTTGATAGCGTCCAGGTTTTTTATATGAACAAGTGCAACGGTCACAAGCACGTTGTGGAACAGTTCATGGTGAGCAAGGATCAGGCGGTCCAGCCAGGCTCTACGCGCCAGAGACTGGGTTAAAGGGTCTTTATCCTTGAGGCTGTTAAGGGTTCTTGAGAGTTTGTGGTGACTGCTGTGCAGGTTGTTGGTTTTGCTCATCAGTGCGTTGTAGAAAGTGGCTATGTGCCCGGCTTCATCATAGGAAGATACGGCAATAGGCTCATCGTAACGGTCATGAGTAGAGTGTTCGCTCATTTGAACCAGTACATCTAGCATGGGGGTTCTGGCGCCATGTTCCGTCATATTCAGGCCGATCATCTCTGCTTCTTTGCTGACTCTTACTGAGGAGAACTTATCTAATACTTTTATCAGCAACAAAGTGCAGGGGAAGGCCAGTAGTCCAACACTGAGAACACCAGTCAGCTGAACCGTAAACTGCTCAAAGAAGCCCGCTGTGTCGCTGCTTACAAAGAAAGGAACAGACAGCGTACTTAATATTCCACAGAACAGGTGAACAGGGATGGCTCCCACCACATCATCCAGTTTGATCATTTCCAAGAGATGGTTGCCGAGAAATATCACACCACCCGCGACACTGCCCAGCAATATAGCCTGCAAAGGATTTATCAGGTGGCACACAGCAGTGCTGGTGACTAATCCGCCCAGCCCACAGTTCATCATTAACAGAACATTCGCTTTCCCGGTTGAGAAGTAGCTGATAACCATCCCGATAACCATCGCGCTACTGCCCGCTAATAAAGTGACCAGAAGGATAAGAGGAATCTTGTGACTGAATGCCAGAAAACCAGCACCATTAAAGCCTAACCAGGATATCCACAAGACCAGTGTTCCCATGGCAATGTAGGGCGTATTACCGGGCCGAAGCTCAATGCTTTGGGTGTTGTTATGAGTAGATGTTTTGAACCTGTCTGTTCTTGGGCCTATATATATGACGGTAGCCAGAGCGACCCACCCGCCTAACGAGTGCACAACCGTCGCTCCTGAGAAATCAATAAACCCCTGCTGCTTTAACCATCCAGCGCTGGCCCATATCCAGTGTCCGGCAACGGGAAATAAAAAAGTTGCGACCAGCAACACCATGAAAAGATAAGCCTTGAAGGTGATTCGTTCTGCCGCCGCCCCGGAAATAATGGTCACAGCTGTTGCACAAAACAGGCTGTAAATCATGATTTTAAGAGCCTGAAGGCTTTGTTCCGGTTCTATGAGCAGGTTGTTATAAAAGACACCCTCTGGTACCCCAATCATTCCGTGCAGGCTTGAGCCAAACATCAGGCTATAGCCGATTAAAGCGAATACCAGCAGGGTGATGGTGAAATCAATTGAGTTTTTGATCACCACATTAATGGTGTTTTTAGAGCGCACATAGCCCGCTTCGAGAAGGCAAAAGCCCAGCTGCATAAAGAGAAGGGCAAGAATACAGATCAGAAGCCAAAGACTATCCATAGTCATGGGCAAGATAACCTCGTTGAATTGAACAAGATAAGTGTAGACAAGGTACTGCAGCCCTTGGCAGCAGAGGCTGGGTTCACTGTTATGGCTTGTAGGGTAGTTATCTGTTGCTAGGCTTGGATACCTGCTAATAACGAAGAAGATCAGCACCCATGGAATTTGCAGCATTCAAGCACAGAGGTTTCTGCAGTTATTTTGGAGGCATTTTATTTTGGGTGTTTGTGGTGTGCTACGCGGGGACTCTGGTGGCTACCGTAACGCCGAAACCGGTGCCAAAGAAAGAGTATCGGGCAAAGTATACCGTCGAATTGATTTATCAGGCTGATCCGGAATTCAGTCTGGATCCAGAAGCCCCCAGTTCTATAAAAATTAAGGAACTGCTGGATAAATCCCCTGACCAATGGACGGATGAAGACCGGCGTTATCAAGCGTCCTGGCGTGCAAATATTGGGACAGCTCTGCTTGAAGTGAAACCGTCTGATGACAAAAGACAGTTTGTTTTCTCAACGATCCATAATGTGCCGGCTTATGACCCTTCTCTGGCTGAGACCGCAGGGGAAAGAATCCTCAGTCTGGAGGTTCTAAAGGCGTCACTGTGTAAAGGGTTTAGCGATGATTCCGGTCTTCTCAAAACTACTCAATCCTCACTGTTGTTCTGGTTATGTCATAAGGGGGAGCAGAGAACAGTCATTATGGGCAGATTCTCTCCCAATCAACATGTGACTAACATCTCGTCTCCCGCCGGGACAAAGAGAAGTAAGAGTGCGATGAAGTGGAATGAGTACAGTTTTTCTGAGTATGGTGAAGGTCGGGATCCTTTGGAGTCAAAAACGATAGATCTAAGAAGGCATTACCGCCCGGTTCTTTTCCCTAACGCGCTGTTCAATGGTGAGTTATTCAATACCCCTGCAGAGCCGGGCGAAATTATTCATGTTTACGCAGGACATATTACAGACAGCCCGCCTTACGCACTGATATCTCAAATAAGCCTGGGGGAATCCTATAACACATTGCCTGGCCGGGAGGGATTAACAGTACGAATGCGAACAGTAGAGTTGGATTTTGATCTGGAGAATGATAAAAGCGAAATCTACAGCGAATACATGCCAGAGACTCTCTCTGCAGAGTTGTTTCACGGAGGCACTTTTGAGGGAGAGGTTTATTCAATGACTATGCGTTACAGCCTTGCCGATTTGAAGCCTGTTGCTGGTGTTGGGGGGGTAACGATTGTTTATACAAGAACCTTCACTAATGAGCAGGAGAAGATACTGTGGAATGAGTCTCCCAGGTCCAAGTATTCCCAGGTTATTACTCCGGTTAAAAAAACTGTACCTGCAAAGGGTTCAACCTCATCTCAAGAACCAGAACCAGAACCAGGGCAAGAAAAAGAGCCAGAGCCGTCTGATAGTGAGGCCTCTATAAATGCCCTGCGCCAACAGGCTCTGGCCAGTCAAGAGCAAAGAAAACAAATGCGTAAAAGGCGGTTTAGTGCAATTACACCAGTGACAGCTCCAGCTCCAGTACCGCAAGCAAAAGTCATCATGTCACCTCCTACCCAAAAGCCACCCCGCTATCGTTACCCGTTGAGGGGGGCAAGGAAATAAAGCAGAAGACCACTTACTGGAAACTAACCGCCAGACGTCGGCAGAGAGTGTTATTCGTTAACCTTTCACCACCCCCGCGCATTGACGCTGCCTCTATGAGTTGTGAGTGTAAGAGGGGGAATGTCCGAAGTTACGTTTAAAAAGGGGTTTTCGACACAATAATAAGGAGGAGTGTTAGTGATAACCCTGAGGTTCGAACAGGTCACCGTCATAACTATGTTTCCACGAGCTGTCTCAAGATGCCCTGGGCTTGCAATACGTCCACGGATATCTCCATGACCTGTTTTTATCGTCACACTTTTCTGCCAGCCCCAGGGAAGCACAAGGGAGATATCACTGTTGGCCCGTGCCGTAATTGTGTTGTTTTCTAAACGGCAGTTGGCTGATGCTTCCCCCTTAATTTTTATAACACCGGGAGTACCCTCTTCTTCGATATTGATATTCCCCCGAGAAGTTTCCAGGCTGATGGCTGTTACACGTCCTGCGTCAAAACTCTTTTCCAGGGCTCTGGTGGTGTTAGTGCCAGTCATCCAGTTTTGAGTGAGGTTGAAAGTATTCCCGGTACCCGCAAAAGTATTTGAAAATCCAGGCATAGGAGCAGTGGGGGGAATGTACCTGTTTTGAAGAAAAGCATTCAGGATACGAGCGCCCTCATTTCTGCTTGCAGTGGGATTGAAAGCACTGGCTCCTGGGGACGCCCCTGCTGATGCCCGTTCAGGTTTAGGTAGCTCGCTATCTTTCGGCGGTTTGTTTTTCGGTTTTACACCAGGGTGATTGTTCACCATATGATCATCCATGTTTTCGAAGGAGCATTGGTGTTCACAGGTTGTGCATTGCACTTGAATACTTTTTATATGGCTTCGAATGATTCTTCCTGCTTGAGTAACTGTTCGGAAGTTATTTCTGCAGACGGGGCATTTTTTTTCCAGGAACTGTGGTGAGAGGAAACATTTTTTACAGAGAGGATGACCATTTTCAGCATCATCTGAACAATTAGTGAGATACGGTGTTTCAAACAGATCCAGACAAATACAGCAGGCAGTATTCGTCTCAATGTCTCCAGCGCTAAGAATTTTAACACTATGACCATTGTCTGTGATGCCTTCAGTCTGTCTCTCAGTGGTTTGAGGCTTTCTCTGGTTCTTCGCATGAGGTACTTGCCGGGAGCCGTCCTGAGCAGTACCGGTATGAGAAGGTGGGATACTTCCATTATTCATAGGGGTCACCGATAACGTTTAACACCAAAAAGATAAGTGCCGCCAAGCAGGCAGGCAGGGCATTAGACATTTGGCCTAAAGAGTTGACTCACTTTCGAAGTAACATTCAGGTCAGTGCAGCTTGCAGGGGTAGGCTTTTCAGGCGGTGACAACAGGTATTCCGGAAGCCAGTTGTTGTGAAAAATACCGGCCTGTCCAGTTGTAGAGGCACAATGGCTCCATAAGCTCTGGCGTACTGTTTGATTGACTGGCAACGCCGTCAGGCAAGGTGAACAAACCTTTCACTGACTGACTTGTCTCATGTCATTGAGGTTTACGACAGAGAAAATACCTTATGGATGGCGCCAGTGTAAAAAACCGGGCCTTGGAAAGTTCGATAAGGACATCACTCAAAAGAAGAAAGCCGTCCGTCCCTGCGAAAGCGGGTAAGGCTTTTAGCCGAACCATAAAAAATGCCAGACAAGCGTTGCTTGATAAAAAACGTCTGTCACTGGGAAAGAAGAAAACCACTTACTGGAAACTAACAGCCAGACGTCGTCAGGCTGGCCAAAAAGCCTGTGTGTTGTTGAAAAAGCACGTGTCCTCCAGAGAGTTTTGGAACAATAGCGTCACAAATAGATATTTCCGGAGCCAGGCTCGGGTCGAGAGTTTTTTGCATGGCATCAAGGACTACATGCTGGTTGGAAAAGTAAAGAATCCTGCCCTGCGCATGGAGCTGGCCAAATGTTTTTTCCGTGGTGCCCGGTCAGAAGATCTTCCCGGTAAATTTCGCTGCCTGGCTCTGGATTCGCTGAAAAGATGCGTTTTGAGCTTTCCTTTGAAAACCTCTCAGGGCACCTTGCAGGAACCCACCTCAGCGGAACCTGTCATGCATTTACTGACGTACATGCTTCACAATGGGCAAAGGGTTATAGGGCGGCGCCAGCTTACAAAGTTCGAGTCCGCGGATGTACCTGCAGGCGTATGTACGGTCAATGATGAGATTATTGGACTGTTTCTTCGACGCTGGCCACATGAGTGTGAGACCGGGGCAAACCCCTCCACTATTGAACAGGCACTGTTGAATTCAGAGACATTGAAGAGAAAACTTCTCTCTCAGGCTATCGCCATCACGGGGCACATAGATAAGACCTATGTGGCTTCACCAATCATTACTGATATCACGTATATGGTTCCGCTGCTTCATGATTTGGTGACATCAGGCTCTGGAATTGCGGTTAGCCTGTCGACCATTCAGCTGGTTATAAAGATGGGCGCTAATGTGAATATTACAGATGTATATGATGAAACAGCGCTATCGAAATCACTGGAAGTACATCGCAGGGCTTGCCATAGCGAAGCCCTCAGAATTTTATTTCAGGCGGAAGCGAATATGGGTCGCTTTACTTACAGCAGGGGCCAACAACTATCAGCGCTGCTTTTCTCAAACCTTGTTTCGATAGGTGTAAAAAGTCTGGCGGTTTGTAGTTGGCTGCGAAACTATTCGCTCCAGTCACTCAGAATGTTTAATAGAGAGGGCAGAGAAAGCACGGAAAATTCAATACCGAATAGAGCTGCAAGAGAGCATCATCTGCAAGTGACCCAGACTTTACTCTGGTATGGTGTACCGGCAACAGATATTGATATCAAAAAAGTAAAATATAAATCTGTGAAGAAGTCCGTGCGCAAAGGGTTATCTACCCCCCTGTCGTTAGAAAACCAGAGTGCGCGGAAGGTGTTGTTATCCATGAAAGACCTCACCACTAATAGCTTTTCCTGCCTGGACACCCCACCTCATATTAATAGGCGACTGGCGACAACAGCAGGCATTCCAGAAGACGAGATTCGAGCAGCGATACCGACAATTGGGGAAGGAACAGGTTTCTCTAGCTACATAGGCTTTGTTTAATCTTGTTTCTAATTCTGTTTGGTATTACTTTTTCCTCCCCCGCTTATTCCTGTCTACACTGTCCCGTGCTTTTTACTCGCCCTATAAGTACCCGGTCACATGAAAACAATTATTTCTGACTCAATCTCCAGGGCACTCAGCAGTGCCGCAGCTCCAGTCACATAGCGGGCTATGCTCCCAGCGCTGCAACCCCACTTAGCAAACTGTTTTTTGGCCAGAAATAGTTGTTTCCACATGGCCGGGCACCTAGATAGAAAATGCAGGTGTATTATGATGAAAAAATTCAAAACGACTTTGAAGCAAACACTTCCAGTCGTAGTTCTCGCAAGTACCACTTTTGCCGGAACCTGTCTGGGCAGCCAGGATGCTAACTGTGGCTCAGCATTAGATAGGGATAGTCATCATAACTGTTGTCATCCATTCAATTCATCTGTGGTTATCTGGTCTCCAGCGCCTGCTAAGGAGGATGAATGCGAATCTGCATGGCCGAGTTGCAGACTTAGGACAGCGTAGTGATGCAACAATGGATGACTACTGCAAGGCTCATGGAAAGCCCAAACCTGTCTACCCTGATTAGGTTAACGAGTTAAGGATAACCGTTTAACCCGGGCACAAAAAAAACCGCTACCTGGTATTTCAGGCAGTTTGTAAAAATGGGTCAGGGGCATTTAAGGGGTACAGTGAATGTTTAATACTTGATTCCTAACCAGGAAACCTGAAGAAAGCATGAGTAAAGCCCAAAATATGAGGGTATGCCGAAATAAAGCGTGCAAACCGATGGTTGTTACTGATGTGTATAAAAGGACTTGGGAGTGAGATTTACAGGTTGATACAGCTGTTAACTGTAATTACAAACAGAAGAAATCAGATACCTGTTTTTTATGGTTTTTCAGACTAGTCTTATGTCCGCTTCTATAAATCAAATATTGATGCTGATGATCGACGAGAAGATTAACGGACGAAAGCCAGACGACAGGTTGAGGCAGATGCTGAGATCCTGGGTTCTGAGCCTCCTTTTTTTACCGACGTGTTTGATTGCAGCCAGCGAACCATTTCCCTCTCAAGTTCTTCCGGTTCCCATTGAATTGTTCGAAATGGAGCGTGTACACCCACAGCCAGTGGGGGGTTGGGAGTTTGCAGGAGGGAAGCTTACATCAGGCCTGGTGCTTCCGGCTTTGTATTTAACGACCAGCCATTTTCTATTGGCTGCGCTCTATAAAACGGTAACGCCAGCATTACTATCGCCCGTGAATGCAGGGATTGGGCTGACTGCCCTAACAACAGCCTGGAATATATTGGGTCAGGGCATAACGGCAGACTTCTGGCCGAGTTTGGTTGAGATTCCTCTTCTTGCACTCAGCGAGAAAAATGCAAGAGCTGCCATAATGCTGGGTCACTTCCATGCCTTTAGTCGGTTATATGGAGCCTTTTCTACATTAAGGCCGGAGCTGGCCCGGCAATATGCAGCCTGGCGCTCGATGAATGCCCGCCCCATCCCTATGGGTGGGGCGAAGAAAGGTGTGCGGGTGCTGCTGGAAAACAATCTGACGGATTCAGGCGCCGAGCCAGAGTTAGGCCCTGTCAGGCTGACTCTGAGATGGGAAGGTGG
>CBDCRZ010000068.1:0-15256 GCA_965221135.1 Sansalvadorimonas sp. | reverse complement strand
GAGGGAGTATGGTGCCGCGCATACACTCCTGATTGACCGTGGTGGCCATTAGAGACGCGTTAATGTCTGCCCATGGCAGAGTCGAGCCGGCGGTCACGTGCTACCGAAACTGTTTGTCGTAGAGTAACCAGCCCGATCCTGAGTGCTTTCTCGACAGCCTAATGATGATCATGGCATAAGCGGCCATGTCTCTCGTTTCCTCGTGGCTTGTCCGGGAGGCCATGAATGCTAGGAAGCACGACACCCAGGTTAGAGGGTCGGTCACCTCTCTCAGCCTGGAGCCAGCGACCATGCAGGGACTGCGCCGGTGACCGGGTAGGCTGAGCCAGCGTGGCCTAACTCCTTCAATTTCTGCAGTAGTGTTACATTATCCCCAGAAATTCCTTGAAGTCAATGTAACTGTCATTCCGGGCTTTATCAACCACTTTCCCGGGATAGGGGGGATAGGGGGAAGAGCTGGGGAGATGATCAGGAGATAACCCTGGTGTGGACAACAGTGCCGGTCACAGACGAGGTGGAGCTGGCACCAGAGACCAAGGGGACTGAAGCCAGCGAGGCTGGTGGGGGTAGGCCATGGCCGGGACCCTTGTTGCGCGGTAAGACCGGGACTGTGACTGTGGCGAAAGTGTACTAACCCAGGTGACATCCAACACCCAGGGGTATGGCTGCTACTGTCCTCTTTGGTATTAGTATGATCCCCACCCAGGCACAGCGAACATGACTGGCAAGGCCTGTCACCTGCATGGCTGAGTACCGTGGCGGCCATTAGAGACGCGTTAATGTCTGCCCATGGCAGAGTCGAGCCGGCGGTCACGTGCTGCCGAAACTGTTTGTCGTAGAGTAACCAGCCCGATCCTGAGTGCTTTCTCGACAGCCTAATGATGATCATGGCATAAGCGGCCATGTCTCTCGTTTCCTCGTGGCTTGTCCGGGAGGCCATGAATGCTAGGAAGCACGACACCCAGGTTAGAGGGTCGGTCACCTCTCTCAGCCTGGAGCCAGCGACCATGCAGGGACTGCGTGACCGGGTAGGCTGAGCCAGCGTGGCCTAACTCCTTCAATTTCTGCAGTAGTGTTACATTATCCCCCAGAAATTCCTTGAAGTCAATGTAACTGTCATTCCGGGCTTTATCAACCACTTTCCCGGGATAGGGGGAAGAGCTGGGGAGATGATCAGGAGATAACCCTGGTGTGGACAACAGTGCCGGTCACAGACGAGGTGGAGCTGGCACCAGAGACCAAGGGGACTGAAGCCAGCGAGGCTGGTGGGGGTAGGCCATGGCCGGGACCCTTGTTGCGCGGTAAGGCCGGGACTGTGCCTGTGGCGAAAGTGTACTAACCCAGGTGACATCCAACACCCAGGGGTATGGCTGCTACTGACTGCGGTCAGAGAGCTGCCGGAGTGGGCTGTACCTGCGGGTGACTCCACTAACCGGTCCGCTCAGCCCCGACTCACTGGGTCAATGTGCAGCGCAAACACCCAACATACCACTAGCCTGCGGGCCAGACCGACCCAAGGGAGGGCGATACGTGGCCATGACACTCATTGTCATGGATCTGAGCTGGTCGCGACCAGAACGAGAGAGGGGGAGAGGGACAGAGAAGAGAGGAGGGGGAGAGGGACAGATAAGAGAGGAGGGGTGAAGGACAGAGAAGAGAGGGAAGGTAACAGACAAGGAGCGAAGAATTGGAACGGGGACCCTGCCTGAGGTACCCCTCGGTGACAACGGTGCCGCGGCACGAACAGACCTATCCTAAGAACTCAGCAGTTAACTTAAACTAGCAGCGCTCGTCTGGGGATGCCTGATTGTAACGTGTTGTAACAAAATTGACTAACGACAAAAATTGGTTGTAAAAAATTAATTGTTACGTGCACTACGGGGCCACGCCCCGCAGTATGTACATGCAGTACAGTAAGGGAACACAGGTAAACACACGATACCCGTCTGTGTGGTATCGAGAAGAGGGTAGGGGCAGAGGAGAGATGTGCCATGCCGGTCCAAGCGATGGACTACGCATCATCGATAGGAGGAGGGAGACGGCGGTCTGAACCTCTGACAGTGAGCCGGCGGGCTTAGCCTACTATGCACCTAGCTACATCGACCGTGGCACTCACCTGTACCCACCGACGACGATGGCGCCGAGGTGGCGGGAGGGAGAGAGGCTTTCCTGAGGGTTGCTGCCTCGATCTTTTGCTCCACCTCGGGTGTTAGCGTCACGCCGGCGGCAGGAGGAACAGGTGATGGTGGCGCGTCGTCGTCACTCATGATAGTTATCCAAATCAAATAAAAAATCGACCGGAGAAACGCTGGAGAAGCAGTTTGGTCGATATAGCTAGCTTGCTAGCTTGACAGCCGGTGTGCTCGTTGGCCTCTTCTGCGCATGCGTCACTGCTTAGCCCCCGCCCACATATGAGGTGCGGCTAACCTTACTTAAAGCTACGCTCTAAGTGACAATAATTAATGAGATTCACAGCGTGATACTTTACAAGAAATTAAAAAAGGCGAGTGCGTCACTAGCAATGGCTACTGGATGTAAGCTTTGTTAGTCCAGCATGGAGGCGCTGCAAAGACGTGCACACTTTTCCAATACGCAGCTGTTGTCCTGTCGCTTCACTCGAACTCCAACTATCAAAAGTCAGAGCTAGCACAAGTAATCTTCTTAGAACGAAACTGGCGTTTACTCATCGTCCATCGTGACTTCGTTGAAAAATGCGTAGATCCCTTAGAACAGTGTTGTAAAAGCCTTCCCACACTAGTGTCAACCTTTAGGACGATGTTCTATCAACATAAGAGAAGCTATGTACGCGTTGCTCGCCTCCACAGGACGACAAAGCTTACTAGTAGTAAACACGCACTCGCCTTCAATTAATTTCGCTGTTGGGGTATCAGCGTGAATAATTAATTTTAGGGTACTAAAGGTAGTTTAAGTAAGGTTAGCCGCACCTCATATGTGGGCGGGGGCTAAGCAGTGACGCATGCGCAGAAGAGGCCAACGAGCACACCGGCTGTCAAGCTAGCAAGCTAGCTATATCGACCAAACTGCTTCTCCAGCGTTTCTCCGGTCGATTTTTTATTTGATTTGGATAACTATCATGAGTGACGACGACGCGCCACCATCACCTGTTCCTCCTGCCGCCGGCGTGACGCTAACACCCGAGGTGGAGCAAAAGATCGAGGCAGCAACCCTCAGGAAAGCCTCTCTCCCTCCCGCCACCTCGGCGCCATCGTCGTCGGTGGGTACAGGTGAGTGCCACGGTCGATGTAGCTAGGTGCATAGTAGGCTAAGCCCGCCGGCTCACTGTCAGAGGTTCAGACCGCCGTCTCCCTCCTCCTATCGATGATGCGTAGTCCATCGCTTGGACCGGCATGGCACATCTCTCCTCTGCCCCTACCCTCTTCTCGATACCACACAGACGGGTATCGTGTGTTTACCTGTGTTCCCTTACTGTACTGCATGTACATACTGCGGGGCGTGGCCCCGTAGTGCACGTAACAATTAATTTTTTACAACCAATTTTTGTCGTTAGTCAATTTTGTTACAACACGTTACAATCAGGCATCCCCAGACGAGCGCTGCTAGTTTAAGTTAACTGCTGAGTTCTTAGGATAGGTCTGTTCGTGCCGCGGCACCGTTGTCACCGAGGGGTACCTCAGGCAGGGTCCCCGTTCCAATTCTTCGCTCCTTGTCTGTTACCTTCCCTCTCTTCTCTGTCCTTCACCCCTCCTCTCTTATCTGTCCCTCTCCCCCTCCTCTCTTCTCTGTCCCTCTCCCCCTCCATCTCGTTCTGGTCGCGACCAGCTCAGATCCATGACAATGAGTGTCATGGCCACGTATCGCCCTCCCTTGGGTCGGTCTGGCCCGCAGGCTAGTGGTATGTTGGGTGTTTGCGCTGCACATTGACCCAGTGAGTCGGGCAAAGAGCACACCGCGTGAGCGGACCGGTTAGTGGAGTCACCCGCAGGTACAGCCCACTCCGGCAGCTCTCTGACCGCAGTCAGTAGCAGCCATACCCCTGGGTGTTGGATGTCACCTGGGTTAGTACACTTTCGCCACAGTCACAGTCCCGGTCTTACCGCGCAACAAGGGTCCCGGCCATGGCCTACCCCCACCAGCCTCGCTGGCTTCAGTCCCCTTGGTCTCTGGTGCCAGCTCCACCTCGTCTGTGACCGGCACTGTTGTCCACACCAGGGTTATCTCCTGATCATCTCCCCAGCTCTTCCCCCTATCCCGGGAAAGTGGTTGATAAAGCCCGGAATGACAGTTACATTGACTTCAAGGAATTTCTGGGGATAATGTAACACTACTGCAGAAATTGAAGGAGTTAGGCCACGCTGGCTCAGCCTACCCGGTCACGCAGTCCCTGCATGGTCGCTGGCTCCAGGCTGAGAGAGGTGACCGACCCTCTAACCTGGGTGTCGTGCTTCCTAGCATTCATGGCCTCCCGGACAAGCCACGAGGAAACGAGAGACATGGCCGCTTATGCCATGATCATCATTAGGCTGTCGAGAAAGCACTCAGGATCGGGCTGGTTACTCTACGACAAACAGTTTCGGCAGCACGTGACCGCCGGCTCGACTCTGCCATGGGCAGACATTAACGCGTCTCTAATGGCCGCCACGGTACTCAGCCATGCTGTGACAGGCCTTGCCAGTCATGTTCGCTGTGCCTGGGTGGGGATCATACTAATACCAAAGAGGAGTGTGCTCTGGCCTCCCTGTCCTATCCAAGTCATCCCCAGCGGGTCCTCCATCGCAGGCCGGGGGTCGCGGCCTCGCCAAGGTCATCGTACCAGCTCAGATCCAATGACCATGAGTGTCATGGCCACGTATCGCCCTCCCTTGGGTCGGTCTGGCCCGCAGGCTAGTGGTATGTTGGGTGTTTGCCTGCACATTGACCCAGTGAGTCGGGGCTGAGCGGACCGGTTAGTGGAGTCACCCGCAGGTACAGCCCACTCCGGCAGCTCTCTGACCGCAGTCAGTAGCAGCCATACCCCTGGGTGTTGGATGTCACCTGGGTTAGTACACTTTCGCCACAGGCACAGTCCCGGCTTACCGCGCAACAAGCAGTCCCGGCCATGGCCTACCCCCACCAGCCTCGCTGGCTTCAGTCTCCTTGGTCTCTGGTGCCAGCTCCACCTCGTCTGTGACCGGCACTACCACACCAGGGTTATCTCCTGATCATCTCCCCAGCTCTTCCCCCTATCCCGGGAAAGGGTGATAAAGCCCGGAATGACAGTTACATTGACTTCAAGGAATTTCTGGGGGATAATGTAACACTACTGCAGAAATTGAAGGAGTTAGGCCACGCTGGCTCAGCCTACCCGGTCACGCAGTCCCTGCATGGTCGCTGGCTCCAGGCTGAGAGAGGTGACCGACCCTCTAACCTGGGTGTCGTGCTTCCTAGTTCATGTTTACCTCCCGGACAAGCCACGAGGAAACGAGAGACATGGCCGCTTATGCCATGATCATCATTAGGCTGTCGAGAAAGCACTCAGGATCGGGCTGGTTACTCTACGACAAACAGTCCTTCGGCCTCACGTGACCGCCGGCTCGACTCTGCCATGGGCAGACATTAACGCGTCTCTAATGGCCGTTTACCTGGTACTCAGCCATGCAGGTGACAGGCCTTGCCAGTCATGTAATCGCTGTGCCTGGGTGGGGATCATACTAATACCAAAGTCAATCAGGAGTGTTTGCGCGGCACCATACTCCCTCACTCGTAGTGCGATTTTGTCCTACTGTGAGTGGGTCTCTGTGAACTACCTCAGCGCTATACAGCTGGGTGGGTTATAATGATGTGACAGCAGTTTTATGGAAGCGGGGCAGTCGCCAGCACTGGACCCTCGAACCACTATGTTTGCCTTGCACTGTGCTGCGGCACTGTGGGTCTTGCAGGTGGCAGGGGAGGCCTCTGCGGATCTGGCTGCCTCTTGGCCTTCCCCTTCGGCTCCTGGCACAACGTGGCCGGGTGCCCAGCCTTGAAGCAGTTAGAGCAAGCGTGCTCGAACTTGCACGCAGAGCTGCCACAGTATCCATGGTTGAACCGGTGGCAGGAGTTATTATCATTGAAGGCGTACGCTTAGTACGGAGCTTGGCGAGCTGCCGCGACCCCCGGCCTGCTGGATGGAGGACCCGCTGGGGATGACTTGGATAGTTCCAGGGAGGCCAGAGCACACTCCTCTTTGGTATTAGTATGATCCCCACCCAGGCACAGCGAACATGACTGGCAAGGCCTGTCACCTGCATGGCTGAGTACCGTGGCGGCCATTAGAGACGCGTTAATGTCTGCCCATGGCAGAGTCGAGCCGGCGGTCACGTGCTGCCGAAACTGTTTGTCGTAGAGTAACCAGCCCGATCCTGAGTGCTTTCTCGACAGCCTAATGATGATCATGGCATAAGCGGCCATGTCTCTCGTTTCCTCGTGGCTTGTCCGGGAGGCCATGAATGCTAGGAAGCACGACACCCAGGTTAGAGGGTCGGTCACCTCTCTCAGCCTGGAGCCAGCGACCATGCAGGGACTGCGTGACCGGGTAGGCTGAGCCAGCGTGGCCTAACTCCTTCAATTTCTGCAGTAGTGTTACATTATCCCCCAGAAATTCCTTGAAGTCAATGTAACTGTCATTCCGGGCTTTATCAACCACTTTCCCGGGATAGGGGGAAGAGCTGGGGAGATGATCAGGAGATAACCCTGGTGTGGACAACAGTGCCGGTCACAGACGAGGTGGAGCTGGCACCAGAGACCAAGGGGACTGAAGCCAGCGAGGCTGGTGGGGGTAGGCCATGGCCGGGACCCTTGTTGCGCGGTAAGGCCGGGACTGTGCCTGTGGCGAAAGTGTACTAACCCAGGTGACATCCAACACCCAGGGGTATGGCTGCTACTGACTGCGGTCAGAGAGCTGCCGGAGTGGGCTGTACCTGCGGGTGACTCCACTAACCGGTCCGCTCAGCCCCGACTCACTGGGTCAATGTGCAGCGCAAACACCCAACATACCACTAGCCTGCGGGCCAGACCGACCCAAGGGAGGGCGATACGTGGCCATGACACTCATTGTCATGGATCTGAGCTGGTCGCGACCAGAACGAGGAGAGGGGGAGAGGGACAGAGAAGAGAGGAGGGGGAGAGGGACAGAGAAGAGAGGAGGGGTGAAGGACAGAGAAGAGAGGGAAGGTAACAGACAAGGAGCGAAGAATTGGAACGGGGACCCTGCCTGAGGTACCCCTCGGTGACAACGGTGCCGCGGCACGAACAGACCTATCCTAAGAACTCAGCAGTTAACTTAAACTAGCAGCGCTCGTCTGGGGATGCCTGATTGTAACGTGTTGTAACAAAATTGACTAACGACAAAAATTGGTTGTAAAAAATTAATTGTTACGTGCACTACGGGGCCACGCCCCGCAGTATGTACATGCAGTACAGTAAGGGAACACAGGTAAACACACGATACCCGTCTGTGTGGTATCGAGAAGAGGGTAGGGGCAGAGGAGAGATGTGCCATGCCGGTCCAAGCGATGGACTACGCATCATCGATAGGAGGAGGGAGACGGCGGTCTGAACCTCTGACAGTGAGCCGGCGGGCTTAGCCTACTATGCACCTAGCTACATCGACCGTGGCACTCACCTGTACCCACCGACGACGATGGCGCCGAGGTGGCGGGATGGAGAGAGGCTTTCCTGAGGGTTGCTGCCTCGATCTTTTGCTCCACCTCGGGTGTTAGCGTCACGCCGGCGGCAGGAGGAACAGGTGATGGTGGCGCGTCGTCGTCACTCATGATAGTTATCCAAATCAAATAAAAAATCGACCGGAGAAACGCTGGAGAAGCAGTTTGGTCGATATAGCTAGCTTGCTAGCTTGACAGCCGGTGTGCTCGTTGGCCTCTTCTGCGCATGCGTCACTGCTTAGCCCCCGCCCACATATGAGGTGCGGCTAACCTTACTTAAAGCTACGCTCTAAGTGACAATAAAAACAATTATCAGCAATTGCTGAGTTTATCTTCGTTTTCAGCTGAATACTAATTATCAGGCTTGTATACCACGGCCTTTGCCCTCATAGCTGGTACTGCATGAAATTTGTTGGTGTTTCTGGTCAGAGAGTGAAAGCTCCAAACTGTCTGCTGCACAATCTTCACGTGCATCAAATAATTATGACTATATCTAGCTGACGTCAGAATTTAAGGCAAGCTGATACTCAGTGTTCGTTAGGCTGCAATGATATGACCATTGAAGCTCATTTTGTTAGTAGTATGGGTACATTCTACCTAGCAGGTTGCTTGAACTAACAATGAACATGTTGCACTGTACATCTGGCAGTCGAACTGAGCTAGCTTCAACTAAGCCTCACGTCATCGATTTCATGAGAGGCTCGACCAAGCTAACTGCTTGCTGTACTAAGACGGTGCAGTCTGACTCATGCTAATGTCTCGCGTTCGAGCTCCAATTGTCTTTGCAGCCATTACATGAACTGTGCTCTGCATTAATGTATAACTGGTCTGGGATGACCAACTATGGCTAGTGTCTTCAGAAAACTCCAGATAAGGCAGTAGCCTCATAGCACTCCGACATACTTACTTAAAGCTTTTAGCAACAATCATACAGTCAAATTGCAAGCCATGCAGCTTGTCATGCTCATGAATCTCTGCAGCTCGATGGACAGAACGAATGTGCTTATGTTTTGAACGAACGAACAATGACAGAGCTTGTAGCCTGCCGAGGGTTAACAACTAGTAACCCTCCGGCCGAGGGTTAATAATAGCATTTATACGGCAATTATTATATTTTTCCACTCGTGCAATGGTACTGCAGTATGCCAAAATATGTTCAATAATTTTAGTTCAAGGCAACTTGCGTGGAGGTTCAGAATGTACCCTATACTACAATTATACACAAAATGTCTCAGATGGTCATATCACTGTGCAGCCCAACGAACAAAAGTAAGCTTGCCTTGAAATTCTGACGTCAGCTATATAGTCCATAATTATTGCACGTGTTTTGTGCAGCAGACCATCCATTCCCGCATCTCGAGAAACACCAACAAACTTCTCCAGCAGTACCATTGCACGAGTGCAAAAAAATAATAATTGGCTCCGCCCCCTAACATGCTGAATTTAGTAATTTCAGCTGAAAAAGTTAAGGACTCAGCAACGCTGGACAGATTGTTTTTATTGTCACTTAGAGCGTAGCTTTAAGTAAGGTTAGCCGCACCTCATATGTGGGCGGGGGCTAAGCAGTGACGCATGCGCAGAAGAGGCCAACGAGCACACCGGCTGTCAAGCTAGCAAGCTAGCTAGCTATATCGACCAAACTGCTTCTCCAGCGTTTCTCCGGTCGATTTTTTATTTGATTTGGATAACTATCATGAGTGACGACGACGCGCCACCATCACCTGTTCCTCCTGCCGCCGGCGTGACGCTAACACCCGAGGTGGAGCAAAAGATCGAGGCAGCAACCCTCAGGAAAGCCTCTCTCCATCCCGCCACCTCGGCGCCATCGTCGTCGGTGGGTACAGGTGAGTGCCACGGTCGATGTAGCTAGGTGCATAGTAGGCTAAGCCCGCCGGCTCACTGTCAGAGGTTCAGACCGCCGTCTCCCTCCTCCTATCGATGATGCGTAGTCCATCGCTTGGACCGGCATGGCACATCTCTCCTCTGCCCCTACCCTCTTCTCGATACCACACAGACGGGTATCGTGTGTTTACCTGTGTTCCCTTACTGTACTGCATGTACATACTGCGGGGCGTGGCCCCGTAGTGCACGTAACAATTAATTTTTTACAACCAATTTTTGTCGTTAGTCAATTTTGTTACAACACGTTACAATCAGGCATCCCCAGACGAGCGCTGCTAGTTTAAGTTAACTGCTGAGTTCTTAGGATAGGTCTGTTCGTGCCGCGGCACCGTTGTCACCGAGGGGTACCTCAGGCAGGGTCCCCGTTCCAATTCTTCGCTCCTTGTCTGTTACCTTCCCTCTCTTCTCTGTCCTTCACCCCTCCTCTCTTCTCTGTCCCTCTCCCCCTCCTCTCTTCTCTGTCCCTCTCCCCCTCCTCTCGTTCTGGTCGCGACCAGCTCAGATCCATGACAATGAGTGTCATGGCCACGTATCGCCCTCCCTTGGGTCGGTCTGGCCCGCAGGCTAGTGGTATGTTGGGTGTTTGCGCTGCACATTGACCCAGTGAGTCGGGGCTGAGCGGACCGGTTAGTGGAGTCACCCGCAGGTACAGCCCACTCCGGCAGCTCTCTGACCGCAGTCAGTAGCAGCCATACCCCTGGGTGTTGGATGTCACCTGGGTTAGTACACTTTCGCCACAGGCACAGTCCCGGCCTTACCGCGCAACAAGGGTCCCGGCCATGGCCTACCCCCACCAGCCTCGCTGGCTTCAGTCCCCTTGGTCTCTGGTGCCAGCTCCACCTCGTCTGTGACCGGCACTGTTGTCCACACCAGGGTTATCTCCTGATCATCTCCCCAGCTCTTCCCCCTATCCCGGGAAAGTGGTTGATAAAGCCCGGAATGACAGTTACATTGACTTCAAGGAATTTCTGGGGGATAATGTAACACTACTGCAGAAATTGAAGGAGTTAGGCCACGCTGGCTCAGCCTACCCGGTCACGCAGTCCCTGCATGGTCGCTGGCTCCAGGCTGAGAGAGGTGACCGACCCTCTAACCTGGGTGTCGTGCTTCCTAGCATTCATGGCCTCCCGGACAAGCCACGAGGAAACGAGAGACATGGCCGCTTATGCCATGATCATCATTAGGCTGTCGAGAAAGCACTCAGGATCGGGCTGGTTACTCTACGACAAACAGTTTCGGCAGCACGTGACCGCCGGCTCGACTCTGCCATGGGCAGACATTAACGCGTCTCTAATGGCCGCCACGGTACTCAGCCATGCAGGTGACAGGCCTTGCCAGTCATGTTCGCTGTGCCTGGGTGGGGATCATACTAATACCAAAGAGGAGTGTGCTCTGGCCTCCCTGGAACTATCCAAGTCATCCCCAGCGGGTCCTCCATCCAGCAGGCCGGGGGTCGCGGCAGCTCGCCAAGCTCCGTACTAAGCGTACGCCTTCAATGATAATAACTCCTGCCACCGGTTCAACCATGGATACTGTGGCAGCTCTGCGTGCAAGTTCGAGCACGCTTGCTCTAACTGCTTCAAGGCTGGGCACCCGGCCACGTTGTGCCAGGAGCCGAAGGGGAAGGCCAAGAGGCAGCCAGATCCGCAGAGGCCTCCCCTGCCACCTGCAAGACCCACAGTGCCGCAGCACAGTGCAAGGCAAACATAGTGGTTCGAGGGTCCAGTGCTGGCGACTGCCCCGCTTCCATAAAACTGCTGTCACATCATTATAACCCACCCAGCTGTATAGCGCTGAGGTAGTTCACAGAGACCCACTCACAGTAGGACAAAATCGCACTACGAGTGAGGGAGTATGGTGCCGCGCATACACTCCTGATTGACCGTGGTCGGTATCATAGTCATGTACCGCATGTACACTCATTAGTGGTCTAGAATGGCACACTGCTGTGATTATGTTCCATTCTATTTCATGTAGACCGCCGCCTCAGTATCCGTGACAACAGATACAGATACACGGAGGATTTACTGGCCCTTGAGCGGTCCCCTCAGGGTGCAGTCCCGCGTACGAACACCACGTCAGACTTCTCCTCGCTCATCCTGATCAGCGCTTCGCTGCCTTCATGCGCCGGGGTATCTCAGACGGTTTCCGCATCGGCTATGACCCAAAATTCCAGCTGCGGCCTCCACCTAGTAACTTCGCTCCGTGACTGACAGACCCGAAAAAGTCAGCCACTACATTGCAGAAGAGGTGTCGGCTGGTCGCGACTGCAGGCCTCATGCTCTCTGACAATACGCAAGAATCCTATAAGGCTTATCCCCAAACCCCATCAGCCCGGTAAATTAGTCTGACCTGTCGACTGAGACATATCTGACATAGAGTGGAACTGGTACTACATACTTGGCAGGGTCATAGAGCCCACCCGTTCGGCCGTGTGGTTTCAGCGTAAACGATGGAATATGTATAGTCACCGGCCCTCTGGGGTCTCTGGGGAATTATAGGATCTTGCGTATTGTCACCTCAAAAGCGCCATGAGGCCTGCAGTCGCGACCAGCCGACACCTCTTCTGCAATGTAGTGGCTGACTTTTTCGGGTCTGTCAGTCACGGAGCGAAGTTGCTAGGTGGAGGCCGCAGCTGGAATTTTGGGTCATAGCCGATGCGGAAACCGTCTGAGATACCCCGGCGCATGAAGGCAGCGAAGCGCTGATCAGGATGAGCGAGGAGAAGTCTGACGTGGTGTTCGTACGCGGGACTGCACCCTGAGGGGACCGCTCAAGGGCCAGTAAATCCTCCGTGTATCTGTATCTGTTGTCACGGATACTGAGGCGGCGGTCTACATGAAATAGAATGGAACATAATCACAGCAGTGTGCCATTCTAGACCACTAATGAGTGTACATGCGGTACATGACTATGATACCGACCACGGTCAATCAGGAGTGTATGCGCGGCACCATACTCCCTCACTCGTAGTGCGATTTTGTCCTACTGTGAGTGGGTCTCTGTGAACTACCTCAGCGCTATACAGCTGGGTGGGTTATAATGATGTGACAGCAGTTTTATGGAAGCGGGGCAGTCGCCAGCACTGGACCCTCGAACCACTATGTTTGCCTTGCACTGTGCTGCGGCACTGTGGGTCTTGCAGGTGGCAGGGGAGGCCTCTGCGGATCTGGCTGCCTCTTGGCCTTCCCCTTCGGCTCCTGGCACAACGTGGCCGGGTGCCCAGCCTTGAAGCAGTTAGAGCAAGCGTGCTCGAACTTGCACGCAGAGCTGCCACAGTATCCATGGTTGAACCGGTGGCAGGAGTTATTATCATTGAAGGCGTACGCTTAGTACGGAGCTTGGCGAGCTGCCGCGACCCCCGGCCTGCTGGATGGAGGACCCGCTGGGGATGACTTGGATAGTTCCAGGGAGGCCAGAGCACACTCCTCTTTGGTATTAGTATGATCCCCACCCAGGCACAGCGAACATGACTGGCAAGGCCTGTCACCTGCATGGCTGAGTACCGTGGCGGCCATTAGAGACGCGTTAATGTCTGCCCATGGCAGAGTCGAGCCGGCGGTCACGTGCTGCCGAAACTGTTTGTCGTAGAGTAACCAGCCCGATCCTGAGTGCTTTCTCGACAGCCTAATGATGATCATGGCATAAGCGGCCATGTCTCTCGTTTCCTCGTGGCTTGTCCGGGAGGCCATGAATGCTAGGAAGCACGACACCCAGGTTAGAGGGTCGGTCACCTCTCTCAGCCTGGAGCCAGCGACCATGCAGGGACTGCGTGACCGGGTAGGCTGAGCCAGCGTGGCCTAACTCCTTCAATTTCTGCAGTAGTGTTACATTATCCCCCAGAAATTCCTTGAAGTCAATGTAACTGTCATTCCGGGCTTTATCAACCACTTTCCCGGGATAGGGGGAAGAGCTGGGGAGATGATCAGGAGATAACCCTGGTGTGGACAACAGTGCCGGTCACAGACGAGGTGGAGCTGGCACCAGAGACCAAGGGGACTGAAGCCAGCGAGGCTGGTGGGGGTAGGCCATGGCCGGGACCCTTGTTGCGCGGTAAGGCCGGGACTGTGCCTGTGGCGAAAGTGTACTAACCCAGGTGACATCCAACACCCAGGGGTATGGCTGCTACTGACTGCGGTCAGAGAGCTGCCGGAGTGGGCTGTACCTGCGGGTGACTCCACTAACCGGTCCGCTCAGCCCCGACTCACTGGGTCAATGTGCAGCGCAAACACCCAACATACCACTAGCCTGCGGGCCAGACCGACCCAAGGGAGGGCGATACGTGGCCATGACACTCATTGTCATGGATCTGAGCTGGTCGCGACCAGAACGAGAGGAGGGGGAGAGGGACAGAGAAGAGAGGAGGGGGAGAGGGACAGAGAAGAGAGGAGGGGTGAAGGACAGAGAAGAGAGGGAAGGTAACAGACAAGGAGCGAAGAATTGGAACGGGGACCCTGCCTGAGGTACCCCTCGGTGACAACGGTGCCGCGGCACGAACAGACCTATCCTAAGAACTCAGCAGTTAACTTAAACTAGCAGCGCTCGTCTGGGGATGCCTGATTGTAACGTGTTGTAACAAAATTGACTAACGACAAAAATTGGTTGTAAAAAATTAATTGTTACGTGCACTACGGGGCCACGCCCCGCAGTATGTACATGCAGTACAGTAAGGGAACACAGGTAAACACACGATACCCGTCTGTGTGGTATCGAGAAGAGGGTAGGGGCAGAGGAGAGATGTGCCATGCCGGTCCAAGCGATGGACTACGCATCATCGATAGGAGGAGGGAGACGGCGGTCTGAACCTCTGACAGTGAGCCGGCGGGCTTAGCCTACTATGCACCTAGCTACATCGACCGTGGCACTCACCTGTACCCACCGACGACGATGGCGCCGAGGTGGCGGGAGGGAGAGAGGCTTTCCTGAGGGTTGCTGCCTCGATCTTTTGCTCCACCTCGGGTGTTAGCGTCACGCCGGCGGCAGGAGGAACAGGTGATGGTGGCGCGTCGTCGTCACTCATGATAGTTATCCAAATCAAATAAAAAATCGACCGGAGAAACGCTGGAGAAGCAGTTTGGTCGATATAGCTAGCTAGCTTGCTAGCTTGACAGCCGGTGTGCTCGTTGGCCTCTTCTGCGCATGCGTCACTGCTTAGCCCCCGCCCACATATGAGGTGCGGCTAACCTTACTTAAAGCTACGCTCTAAGTGATGCACAGTGATATGACCATTGAGACATTTTGTGTATAATTGTAGTATAGGGTACATTCTACCTCCACGCAAGTTGCCTTGAACTAAAATTATTGAACATATTTTGTGCAGTACCATTGCACGAGTGGAAAAATATAATAATTGCCGTATAAATTTATTATTAACCCTCGGCCGGAGGGTTACGGTAGTTGTTAACCCTCGGCGAGGGTTACGGTACTTGCTCTGTCATTCGTTCGTTCGTTCATTCGTTCATTCGTTCTGTCCATCGAGCTGCAGAGATGAGCGGTCGTTTCTACGCGCTGGTAAGGTTATGAGCATGACAAGCTCGACAATGGCTTGCAATTTGACTCGTAGATTTTGCTAAAATGCTTTTGTTGTCGAGTTATGATTGGCTTGCCTTATCGGAGTTTTCTGAAGACAAAACTAGCCATAGTTGGATCCACAGACCAGTTATACATTAATGCAGAGCAGCAGTTCATCATAC
>CBDCRZ010000067.1:0-23187 GCA_965221135.1 Sansalvadorimonas sp. | reverse complement strand
TCGATCGCATTTGAGATAGTCGAAGAGAGTATATAGAAACTTGATAGACTTTATCAAAAGTAAACTAAGTCCAGACAAACAAAAGCCCCCGAACTGATCACGTACAGAACGGGGGCTGGCGCTGTCTTGGGCAGGAAAGGTTATTAACCTGCGGACAACGTGAAAAAGCATAGCTATCAGGCTGGTGGCTGTAAACTGAAATCATCCGCAGAGGCAACCACTGGCTTTCTGCCTCTAATCATTTTTGGCCTTTTTTTCTTCTGCACCTTGCTGATGCAATCAATTTGCCTGGAGTAGATAAGAAAGTTCAGCGCCTGAAGGCAACCCCTGCACATCCTCTCTTCTTTCCCGTAGTCCCTGAAGTCGTGGTTACGCTCCAGATCCGACACCAGTTTGATATATCCGGCAAAAACCGTCTCTTCTTCCATGCCTCACCCCCTGATCAACCAAAACCACTCATTCTAGTGCAAGCCCTACAGCCCTGCTGAATGATTGTATATTAGAACCATAATACCAATAAAACCAGTATTCAAAAACCAGTATTACTGGTATTTCAGTGTCTATAATCGGTTCAGTCCTGAACTGGTAATTATTGTGAACATACAGCAGGCCGAGTTAGACGATGCGCGAGACGGTACCCTCTATTTTCTCTCCAAACTTGAGTTGGTCAGTAGCCCTGGTTTCGACCTCGGGCTGGTGGGTAATTTTGTGGGCAATACCACTGTAATCACCGACCTGAAAAACGCCACGACCACCCTTATTTCAAGCTGCGATGCCGGAAAGAAGGTGCTGGATGGCATCGACCAGTACACCAAACCTATTCGGGTCCTGCTCAGCAATTTTATGGATGCTCTGGTGGATCGTATCACCAGCATTTACGGCGAAGGCTCAGCCGCGCTGGAATGGGTGGGCGAGTTTGGCAGCTGGGCGATATCGACGTTGATAGGCTCACTGGCTGACATCATACCCGGTTGGGGTTATGTGCAATCCGCACTGGATCTTTACGAAGGCATCAAGAAATCTGTTACCAGCGCCATCAAGTGGCTGGGTCAGGTTTACAGCGGTTGGGGCGTAGAGTTATTGGCTGGTGGTCCGTCCATCATGGCCGAATCGCTGGCACGCCATAACGCCACCAGTCTGGCCCATGGCCTGAAAGACATGGCCGTAGTGTCGGTAAAAATTGGGCTACAGGCGGCAGGGGATGCCGCAGCGGGAGTGGGAGCAATAGTGGGCGCAGTGACGGGCGTCTTGCAGCGTATCGCTAATTTGGTGGGCTACTGCGTACAGAGATTTATGGTGAACCGGGCACTGAATCAGGCCGCTAATCAGTGGAACCTGAAAGGGACCTTCATGCAGGACCGCCAGCAGTTCACCGAGTGGTTCAAACAGGTGTGTATCTGCACCCCTGTCATTGCAGCCCTGACCCTGTCCAGCGGGATGGTCGGCCATCAATACCGGTTCCTGTCACTGATTAACGACAGTGATGAAGTCATAGACCAAGCAGCTTTTGATGCTGGAACCAAACACATAGATAAACTGAAAGAACTTTCAGCCAGTTACCTGAATCAATACCAGGACAGTTACAAGGTGCTGTTCAGATCCGAAGACACGCTGGTGTCTAACCGTTTGAAAGATGTTCTGAAAGAGGTGTAACCATGAAGATGAAAGGCAAGAAGATGGGCGGTCGCATGATGACCAAAATGCCAGCATTGAAAAAAAAGGTGAAGAAGGCCACAGGCGGCATGAAGAAAAAAAAGATGATGAAAGGCTACAAGTGACCTTTATTACTACACCCGTAAAAAGCGGGTTTTTACGGGTTTATGGCTAAATCAAGCACTTCATTTAGTTCTGAATATCAACCTTCAAAGAAAAGAGGTCCCTGTAAGAAGAACCTCATTCTTAATGCTATGCGTGAAGAATTTGGCAGTGAAGACGAATACGCCAAGCAAGTCGTTAGAATCGGTGTTGAAGAGAAAAACAGCACCCTGATTACCCACGCCATTGAACAGATCCAGCCGAAGAACAGACCCACGCTACCCACGGTTAAATTCACTTTCGATCCGAAAGATTCACCCGTAAAGCAGGCGCTTAATGTTTTTCAGGCTTGCAGTAAGGGCGATATACCACCGGACACAGCGAAGGTGCTGGTGGACACCATAGGCGTCATCTGCAGCATTGATGAACACAGCGACATGAAAGAAGAATTTGAAATGATTAAGGGCATGGTCCATGCGATTGGCAACCCTGCAAAAACCGATAGCTGAGCTGAAAAAACAGATACAGATAAAACAACCCAAGCCAGAGGCAGAAAATATCATAAGGCCGGTAGATGAATGGTTTGATTCTCTCTACCCGTGGCAAGACGTGGAATTCATAGGAGCCACTAAAGATTTTTCAGAAGTGTGTTTGTGTGCAGCTAACCAGGTAGGCAAGACCAGAACCGGCACCGGCATTGATGCCTGTCATGCGCTTGGGGATTACCCAGTAGATTTAAAATATGGTTCTGAACTATGGGAGGGCCACAAGTTCAGCCATCCCCCGACAATATGGATACTCGGCTATTCAGGAGAGAAAACCCGAGACCTGCTGCAGACAAAAATATTCGGCTTGTTTCTGGAAAACGAGTTTCAGGGTGGTTATGTACCCAAGCACCGGATACTGGACCATCAGAGCATGAGCGGCACGGCTGGCGCAATGCGTACGGTTAGAGTACGACACTCAACCGGAGGCATCAGCACAGTTCAGTTTTGGTCGTACAGTCAGGGACAACATGCCCTGATGGGTGACTGCGTGGACTGGTTTCACATCGACGAAGAACCCAAAGACCAAACCATTTACCCCCAAGTAATCACCCGCACCGCTAACGGTGATCTGGGAAAAGGTGGCAGGGGAATCCTGACGTTTACACCGGAAAACGGGCGCACCGAGCTAGTGTGTAAATTTATGGATTCCCCTGGCTCTGGTCAGTGTTTTATCAGAAAGGGCTGGGACGATGCGCCCCACCTGAACGAGTTGACCAAGCAAAAATTGTTAGAGAGCTACCCAGAGCATCAAAAGGACATGCGAACCAAGGGCCTGCCCATGCTGGGCCACGGTCGCATATATGACCTGGCTGAATCCTTCATTACCTGCGATCCGTTCGAGATACCCGACCACTGGCTACTGATCAACGGCATGGACTTTGGCTGGGACCACCCACAGGCACACATTCAACTGGCTATCGATCTGGACAACGACATTGTTTATCTCACCCACGCGTGGAAGTGCAGCAAGGTTTCTGCAAACGATGCTTGGGGCAGTGTGAAAAGCTGGGCGGACGGTGTACCCACGGCATGGCCACACGACGGCCTACAGCATGAAAAAGGACGAGACGACAGCAGGCAACAAAAGGACCACTACGAAGACGCCGGTTTTATGATGCTGGAAGAGCACGCCACCT
This sequence comes from Sansalvadorimonas sp., assembly GCA_965221135.1. GTDB lineage: Bacteria > Pseudomonadota > Gammaproteobacteria > Pseudomonadales > Endozoicomonadaceae > Sansalvadorimonas. The sequence continues at coordinate 19,748 of CBDCRZ010000067.1, read as the reverse complement.
GGGACGACACCAGCAACTCAGTGGAGCAGGGCATCTACGAAATACGATTAAGAATGCAGTCGGGCCGGTTCAAAGTGTTTAGAGGTCAGAGAGATTTTTTTGATGAGTTCCTGCAGTACCACAGAGACGACAAGGGCAAGCTGGTTAAAGTGAAAGATGACATCCTAGATTCTCTTCGCTATGGATACATGATGCGCCGCTTTGCCATACCCATGGGCGAGGTCAATACTCCGGTTCAGAAAGTAATTCCAAGCCCCTTAAAACCTATCGGTAAACGATGATGTTAGAGCATGAAGATGTTATCAAAATGCACGACGCCGCCTATCAACGTGGACAGGTGACAAGAGAGCGAGCGGCGGACGATTTGGTGTTTGCCTGGGTGACTCAGTGGGATGATCAGTTACTGGGCGAGAGTCAGCTGCAGTACCGGGGCGAGTTCAACATACTGCGAAAAGCCATGCGTCAGATTATCTCTGATTTGAAATCCAATCCCGTACAGATCGACTTTGAACCGGTGGGCGATAACTACAACGCCGCCGACATGATGGATGGTATTTACCGCACCAGCACCCGCAAAAACACCAGCCTGGAATCATTCGGTAATGCGATTCAGGAAGCGGTCGTGAGTGGCTTTGGTGCCTGGAAGCTGGAAAACGATTATGAAAACCGCACTCAGCTGCAGACCATCAACCGAATCCCTCTCTATGAAGCCTGTAACACGGTGTACTGGGACCCGTCCGCCAGCCTGTTAGATAAGGCGGACGCCAAATACTGCAGCATCCTGACCCGGTACAGCGAAGAAGGGTATCGGGATTTTGTCGAAGAGCTCACCGGCGAGCGACCCACCACCACCGTCAGCTTCAAATACCCGGAAGAGAGTTATGTTTTCCCCTGGGTGGCAGAAGACAAACGCATTTATGTGGGTGAATTCTTTCACCGTGAGCCGGTCACTTATCAGGTGCATGTATTCACCGACATGATGGGCAACAGGAAAGAAGTTCACGACGATGACTTTGAAGAGGAAGAAGGCCCGATGATTGACCAGGGCTTTGAATACTCGGAGTGCATCGAGTTTGAAACCTATGAAGTGACAAAATACATAGTATCCGGTCAGGAGATATTAGAAACCACGCTGGTGCCCGGTGAGTTTATTCCTGTTGTACCGGCTTACGGTGAAAGGGCTTTTGTGGAAGGTGAGGAACACTACGAAGGCATCACAAGACTCTCTAAAGACCCCCAGCGCCTGCGTAACTTCCAGATGAGTTACCTGGCGGATATTGTCAGCCGGAGCCCCCGCAAAAAACCCATCTTCACACCGGAACAGATACAGGGCTATGAGCAGATGTACAACGAGCAGGGCAGTGATAACAATTTCCCTTACTTGTTGCAGAATGCCACCAGCATCACCGGCAAACAGATTCCACTGGGTCCCGTGGGTGAAATGCCAGAGCAACCGATGCCACAGGCACTGATTGCCAGTCTGGATCTGTCACGGCAAGCGGTGGAAGATGTGGCCAACCCCGGACTGCCTCAGAACATTGCTGATCCTGACCTATCAGGAAAGGCGGTTCTGGCACTGCAAAACCGGATGGACATGCAATCATTCATCTACCAGGACAACCACAAGCACGCATTAAGAAGGGATGCGGAGATATTCGCCAGCATGGCAAAAGAGGTTTACGACAGCCCCAGAAAAACCACACTCACTATGTACGACGGCACTCGTAAAACTGAACACCTGATGCAGCAGGTGATAGACCCGCAACAAATGCAGCTACAAACCATCAACGATATCAGCGGCATTGAAATGGAGGTTTATGCAGAGATAGGCACCAACTTTAAAACCGAACAGATGGAAACCCGCACCGAGTTAAAAGAAATGATCAACGGTTTGCCCCCTGGCGATCCGATCCGCAACATTCTCATGCTGGAATACATTGCCATGATGCCGGGTATGGCCTTTGAATCACTCAGGGATTACGGCAAGCGCGAATTGCTGAAGATGGGCATCAGACAACCTGAAACCGAGGAAGAAATGCAATTCCTGCAACAGCTGCAGCAACAGCCACCCCAGCCTGATCCACAGATGATTGCCGCACAGGCCGAACAGGGCAAAGCCCAAGCCGAGCAGATGAGCGCAGAAGTGAAGATGTACGACGCACAAACCAAGCGGGCGAAAGTAGAAATTGAAGCCAGTAAAGCGGGCGTAGAGATAGAAAGCCTGCAGGAAGATATAGCCGGTAAACGTCTGGCTAATATGAGCCAGCTGGCTGCTACTTTAAGACCTGCCCCTATTCATCCAATGAGAGCAGTTTCCTAAAACCACAATGTAGCTCTTATGTGGCACTTATCGTCTATATTTCCTCTCACTGGGCGCAGGTATACGCAAGCCCGCTGGTGGCCAAACCAGTCCCCTACGTTACACAACGGTTTACACAGTGGTTATGACTCTGGAAGAGCTGAAACGACAGAACGCAGAAGCAGCCGCAGCGGAACAGGCCGCGCAGCCTGAAGAAACTGAAGCTGAAGAAGTGCAGGACGATCCAACCGACCCCGAAGACGACACCGGCGCAGGTGAAGAAACGGGAGAAGAAGGGAAGCCCGAAGACGTTCCCGAGTGGATGCAATCTGATGACCAGACATCAGAACAAGGCCAAATGCCGGTCAAGTCTCATGTTGCTGTTAAGCAAAAGCTCAAGGGCAGACTGAAAGACAAAGACAGCGAAATTGAAGTACTTAGACAAGAGATTAACCAGCTTAAGGGCAGCTCAACCGCACCGCCCCCAGTCGCACCCGCGACCACGGGCACTGCCCCCAAGATGCCCAAGCTGGAAGATTTTTATGATAAGCCTGACCCTGATGCCGCTTATCAGTCTGCCATGTCTAGCTGGGTGAATACCTCGGTAGAAAGTCGTTTCAATCAGCACTTTCAGACCCAGCAACAACAGCAGCAACAACAGCAGCAACAGAATCAAATCAATTCCGCACTGGATCAGCATTACGAGAGAGCCGCCAAGATTGTCACAGAGGGCATGTTAACCGCTGACGAATATCAGTCAGCAGACACGCTCATCAGGCAAGCGGTGGAAAGCGTGGCACCCGGAAACGGGGACGCTTTCGTGGATTCTCTTCTTGGCCGCATGGGTGAAGGTTCTGAGAAAGTCGTCGTGTCTTTGGCTCGCAATCAACAGAACCTCAACACCTTCTTGCAGTCACTTCGGGACGATCCGACAGGGATTAGCGCAGCGGCCTATCTGGGCGAGTTGCGAGGCCGGTTTAACGGAGTGAAACGAGTCAGTAATACACCACGACCCGGCAGCAAACTGAAAGGAGACGGCGCCAAAGACGGCGGGTCAGACAAACGACAGTATTTAGCTGCTCATAAGTCTGGAAACCGTCAGAAAGCGTTTGATATCAAGCGAGCTGCAAAACTAAGGGGAGTGGATGTAAAGCAGTGGTAACTCCATGGCTAATCTATCCACCGCGCAATCGGTCGAAGTTCTTTTCGAAAAAGCGTTAGAAACCTATGAGCATCAAGTGCAGATGCTCGATCTGGTGGACGTGTTCACACCGGACCCCGCCGCCTTCCAAAACTCTTCAAACGTGATCTGGCGACCCAAGCAACAGCACGCCCCGATTAAAGACGGTTGGAATCTCACCAACATGTTCGGGGATGTGATTGAAGAGTACTACCCAGCCACACTGGAAGACCCGCACAACGATGCGTTCCAACTTCGAGCGGATGATCTGCGTGACATGCGTTTTTGGGAGCGCCGGGGCGTTCAGTCCGGCTTACAGCAGGCCACCTATTTAAACCAGAATCTGGCTGAGCTGGTGGCCCGACAGGGTAGCCTGTTCTATCGCAGCAATGACACCAACGGCTACAACTTTGTAGGCACCGGGCAGACTCTGCTGAATGAGCGGCAGATTCACAGCCCTATGCGTTGTTATGTGCTGAACGAGCGAGACCGGCAGGTGTACGCTCAGGATTTGGCAGAGCGCGGCACCTTGTCAGGGCGTCCTGAAGACTCTTACCGTACCGGTCAAATCGGTAGAGAGGTCGCTCAGTTTGATGTTTACAGCGGCAGCTATCTGCCCACGCTCGCCGGTGGTGCATCCCCAGACACTACCGTGACCGGTAATCAGTCGTTTGTCCCTGAAGGCACCACTACGGTGGGTGCCGCCATGATTAACGTCGATTATCGGGTAGCCACTATTCCGGTCGCGGATAACCGGATGTACAACGTGGGCGACAAGATCATGTTCACCAATGCCACCGGTCTGCCACTGGGTCCGGTTCGCGCCCTGGGTCTGGCGGATAAAACCGACACCGGCCAGCCAATGACCTTCACCGTGGCCGCTAAGCCCGCCACCGGTCAGACCATGATAGATATCTATCCGAAGCCCATCGCGTTGGATGATACCGCCCTGGATGCTGAACAAAGAGCCGTGGCGAACATCAACACCACTATCAAAAATAACGCCACCGTCGTGCGTCTGAATATTGACGCCTCTGCCCGTGTGAATATTTTTTGGGCAAAAGACAGCATCGAAGTCATCGGCGGCGATGCGCCCATTGAATTACTCGCTGAATTCGGTGGTCAGCAGGTCATCAGCTCAACCATGAGCAACGGCCAGAAGATGTATATGGCCTACGACGGTGACATTGACACCCTAACGTTCAAATGTCGTCTGTTTACCTGGTGGGGTCTGGTCAACAAAAACCCCATGGGCAACGGCGTTGGCATCCGCTTCTAACGTATCCGTGGTATTAGGGGGCATCCTCTGCCCCCCTTTTTTTACTGGTGATTTATGTCCTGCATTCTTTTTAAAAACGGTGAAAGCATCCGTGTGGAACCAGAACAACTGGCCGCACATTTCAGCATGGGATGGAGTGTAAACGAGCATGAAGACATTGAACCCGTACCTTCCGACCCCCTGGCCGAAGAACCCACAGAAGAACCCGAAGAACCCGCTGAAGCACCCACACCCGAGCCGGAATCTGCCCCAGAACCAGAACCCGAAACCACCCCCGGTGAATCCCTACCGGAAAATCCAGAGCCAGACAGTGAATCGGATGCTGTAGAGCTGTCGCCTATTCAACTTCGGGAGAGGGCAAAAGAGGCCGGTATCACTAACTGGGATAAAGCTCAGCTGAAAACGCTCAGGGCAAAGCTGGGTGTTAAGAATGAGTAGGATCGGGCGCACCACCAAGCTGGACATCATTAATTCAGCGCTGGATAAAATGGGCATATCGGGTATTACGGCACCGGCGCAGGCGAGTGATTACGCCACTCTGTTAGACCGCCTTGAAGGCATCATGTACGAGTTTGAAAACAGTCGGAACATCTGCACAAGATACAATTTCACTGTAGAACCCGACACCGCAGACAATCACGGCATGGATTTTGGTCTGGTGGAACCTGTAGCCAACATGCTCACCTACCGAACCCTGATGGATTACGAGATACCCATCACCCCGGCACTGAATGCCTCAGTAGAAGCCGCCGTTACCAGCATCAGTAATCAGACATTCCAGTTCAGAGAAACCCAATACCCAAGACGCCAGCCCAGAGGCGCAGGCAACACACTGAGATACAACCGCTGGCAACGTTTTTACAGAAAGCCGGACCGGGTGCCACTGGTCTGCACATCTCAGAAGTTGGACATGGGCGAAATCGACGATTACAGCCAGAGCTGGGCTGACTATCTGAGAGACGATGAGGACATCAGCAGTTTTGAAATCTTCCACACGTCCGGCATCAGGCTGGTGACAACCGGGCTAAGCAGTCCCGTTGTTAATTACCGTGTGCAGGGTCTGAACCCGTCCATTGATAACGGTGTTGAACAGGTCCGCATCCGAATCACTACCAGCAATGGGCGAATAGATGAGCGCCTGCTGAATTTTGAAGTACTCCCCATCACCAACGACCCTCAACGATTTAGCGCACAGGTGACGTAAATGGCTGACACGATTCCTAATGTTCGGGTCCCTGCTAATAGCTGGATCAATCTATACACCGCCTCTGGCCTGTCCGTGGGCACTCAACTGCAGATTCAGAATGTCGGTCAGACCCGGATTTTATTACACACCGGAGCCACCGAACCTAACGCCACCGACGGCTTTAATATTTTGCCGGAAAACTCTGATCCTTACGTCAATCAGACCAGCTCAAGCGGTGAGTGGGCTATGTCAGTGGATGCAGAGGGATCTGTGAATGTAGGAGAGTCATAAAATGACTTGGCGACGCGCAGGAACAAGCACATCAGGTGGCGGCGGTATGGATGTTATTGGCAACCTATCGGCCAACCAGATCCCCCGGTTTAACGCGACCACCCGACGCTTTGAAAATTCAGGTTTTCAAATCAACACAACCACCTCAGCGCTGGAGGGAACGACCAACGTAGAAACCACCGGCACGGTTCAGGCCGGTGTGTCAGCGTTCCGACTGGGTTCAGCTCATGCGGTGTTATCGACCGCTGAAAACGTCGTATTCAGCAACCTGGTCACTAATGATAATTTCCACCCAACATGGCAAACCGCCGAGCGGCTGGGCGACTGGGCCAGCGTGCAGCGTACCCCGCTGGGTTCATTAGTAGAGAATCAGGTATTTCAATCAGACCGGTCACAGACCGTTACGAATCCGAATTTCACTTTCACCAGCGTGGCGGGTAATCATCGACTCTACGAAATCAATGTAGAGCCGGTTAGCAGCGTGCAGAATGTTGTTTTCATACTCGAGCAACGCAATACGTCGGGTAATTTCGTTGACTACTGGCGCAGCCAGCCGGTCAATCTAACCGCCTCCGATCTGAACACGCCTACCCCTCAAAACATCATCAATAACTCATTCATTGATCTGTTCGGGTCTACGGATTACCGAGTCAGAATACTAGCGACGGCTGACGTTCAGCTTCGAGGTAATGCCGCTGGCATCCCCCGCATAACCTTGACGCTCAGGCCGTGGCAGGATCAGGCGATTGTCACACAGCAAGACGCGGTATCGTCTCTGAATGACCTGGATGATGTTCTGTACCCGGTGCCCATTAATGCCGCATCGGGACGGGTTCAGAGACTGGCGACCTTACAAGCGGAACGCCGGATAGATCTACAGGTCAACGTCGGTGACGAATTCACAAACAACGAGCTAACCGGCCGTTACACCATCAGCGGCACCAACGCTATACGCGGTAACAGCCTGGTGATGTTCAGCGCCAACGCGATTACTAATCTGGCACTGAAACTGACGGTAACAGGACCAAACCAAACCCCCAACCCCTCTATTATTTATGCGCCCAGTCGTCTGGCATGGGATACCGGCACCGGCGGTTTAGATTTCACCCCCGGCGGTGAATTACCTATACCGTTACCCAGTCACGCTAATCATGTTTTCAATGTCGGTGATGTGATTGGTCTGGAGCTGAAAAAAAGCACCGGCACTATTCGCGGCAGCGGCACTAACCCGGCGTTTGTCCTGGTCGGTCAGAATTCACAATTCATAGCACTGGCGGACGTGAGAGACGTTCCTGCTGACGTGGGCGATCTGTTGGACGTGGCTCAAACCCGAGGCACATCAGGCCAGGTGTTAGCGGTAAATGCCGCAGGAACAGCGCTTGAGTACGTCACGCCAGCGGCCGGAAGCTCGGGAATAATAGTCGGCGACAACGGCAACTTTTTTCCTACTCCGATAACTCGGATAGACGCAAGAGGCGGCATACAGTTCGGAGTAGCAGGCACTGACGGCATTCTCTCGATATCGTCGGATATCGGTTTACTGAATGATGTGCCTTCAAATCGAGGCGCGTCAGGGCAAATACTCGCTGTCAATGCCGCAGGTACAGCGCTGCAATACGTTAACGCCCCCACGGCTACAGCGGCTGTTACTAACTGGAGTCACAGCGAGTTGCCGTCTGGACAAATACCGCAAAGGACGCACGTGTGGTACAGACACACCGGCACGGCAAACATTACCCGACAGATGCCTACAACGACCAATCTGCCATCAGGTTGGCATGCTTTTTTCGCTAACGATACAACAAACACCACAGTGACATTGCAGGGCAATTTTTACGGTGACATTAATCAGTTGGTATTACGGGAGCAGGAAGGTTGCGAAATTTCATGGAACGGAACCAACTTTGTAGAAGGTGCGAATCGAGACAGCCTGACAACGAGCACGTTGGCGGACTGGCAGCATAACCCCCTGATACCGGGCAACACCTACATCACCCGAGGCGGTATCTCATTTTCGGCGGGTGCAAACATTCTCAATATGGAAGCCAACGGCGTTACGGCTGACATGCTAAACCGTCGTGTTCAGATAGAAGCTCCCGGAGCGTATCGAGTCGATATTCCGACCCTCGCGGCCGAGAATAGAACCGAAATACCGGTCAATATGGGCTACGGATTCACCAATAATGGCGGCGGCATTCTTTCAATCACTCCCAGATCGGTTGATGAAATAGCCATGAACGGCACCCGGTATCGAGGTCAATCACCCATGCTGCTGGCGTTCGGCGCTTCGGTCACATTCAACCGGACCAACGACAATCTCTGGACAGTGACGAGCAGTCGCGGAACCATCACCGGGGGTGTCTGATGCCTGTTATCAATCTCCCCATCAGTAAGGGGTTGGTGCAGAGCAACGCCGAAGGCGACTGGCTGGACTCACTGCCCACCAACATGCTCACCGTCCCGAAGCCGGTATTAGATGCCGCTGGCTATATGAGGAGCTGGCCCGGACTGGTGAAAACATTTGATACCGCAGGCACCGCCCGTGGTGGGGTGTTTAATCCGGTACTGAATACGGTCTTCAGAGTGCAGGGCACCCGCCTGGTCAATGCCATGGGCAACATGCTGGCGGAGGTGGGGGGCTCAGGGCTGGCAAGAATGCCGTTCAGCTCCAACAGTCAGGCGATTGTCAGCAATGGCAACCTTTATTACTGGCGACGAAACGCCACAACAAATCAGTTTGAATTAACTCAGCTGCAGAACTGGGCAGCCGGTCAACGGGGCAGAACCTCAGTCACCACCACCACCTATACGCCCGACTTCAGAAACAATGCCTATGTACAGATTCCTATTTTCACACCCACTACGGGGTTTCGGTTAACGGCCACCGTGGAGCTGGCCAACAACCAGGACAAACAATGGGTGTTCGGCAGTACCGGCGAGTCCGGCATCTTTGTAAACAATGGCCGGTTCTTTGTTCAGGCCACCAGCACAGCCACCCCCGTGGATATAGGCCCCGCTACTGTCACCACCACCAATACAGACGGCAGCAAGGCCGGCAGCAACGCGCTGGACTATGCCAGCACGACACTGGTGTTTAATCCGGGCCTGTCCATTATGGGTGCGAGACTGTCAGGCACCACGCCCACCGAACCCCTGACCGGTAGAATATTCAATGTCACCCTGGACGATGCCGCGATGGGCGACAACAGCCGTAATTATCGGATGAGCGAGAGCAGTACCGCCGCTGAACCGGAAGCGCCGACCCGTTTGTACGTGCTGGACACCAACAACGACCCCACCACACTGGCGGACGTGGAGCGGGTCGACCTGATCGGCGGCAGCACCGGCAGCCCCGCGCAATCAGCCGAGATACTGGCCACAGCACAACTGACCACCGGCAACTTCTATTCAGTGGCGTCCACCGTGGTCAGTGATGGCACCAACAACAGCGGATGGTCAGCCCGTAACGGCATACCCACCACCGCCAGAACCACCGGCAATGGCACCGTCTTTGCCGTATTCAGAGCCACGGCTAACAACCAGCCGTTAAACCTGTTCAGTGAAAACCCACAGGCCACATTAACCGGCAACCGGGTTCAGGAAGTCAGTCATGGCGTGCTGGTGGGTTTTCCTGCCCCGGTCTGGTCAGTACAGCTCACCAACACCGTCACCACCGACATGCCCGCCACTGATTTTGATGTGAGCAACGTCATAGACGCCGCCCGCAACCGGGGCCGCTATGTGTGGATCAGACGCAATTCCGGCATGTTCGGCGTCACCGATCTGAACAACGAACAGCGCCCGGACTACATTGCCCCGTTCTACAGTGCTGAAGCCGAACCCGATGTGAACATTGCTATAGATGCCTGGAAGGGTTACGTGGTGGTGTTTGGCCGGTACACCGTGGAATATTTCGCCCTGACCGGTTCAGAGCAAACCATTTACCAGCCGGTTCAGTCGCTCACGGTCAGAGCCGGAATCATTGGGCTGGGATGCAAGGCTGTATATTTAGACAGTTTCGCCATTCTCGGCGGTCCGAGACTGGAACCCGCCAGCGTGTATCTGATCAACCAGGGCAGTTATCAGGAAATTGCCACACGACGCATACAGAAAATACTCAGGGAATACACCCAAACTGAAATTCAAGAATCTGCGTTTATGGAGTCGGTCAAATTCGATGCCCATGATCTGCTAGTGATTCACCTGCCACGCCACACGCTCACCTATGACCACAACAGCAGCGGACAAGGGGCGTTTAACTGGTCAATTCTCAAAACCGATATACAGGGCGATGCTACTTATAGAGGCATTCACCACATACACGACGGTGATCAGTGGACCGTAGGCGACAAACGCCAACCATTACTCAGCCGCTTCTCATTCACCGATGCCCGCCACGTTGGCCAGCTGGTGGAATTCATTCTTGATACGCCCATGGTCCAAGCCCGTAACCGCCGTGTTTATGATCTGGAAATCGACAGCGTGCCCGGACGATCCAACACAGCACGACGACTGGCGCACAGTGTCACGGTGAATGGCATCAGCTATGGCACAGAGCACTGGATACATTTTGACGAACCCCAGAACTACACCGAACGGATTTTAGAGCGCCGGATAGGCTACTTCAGAAACAACGTAGGGTTTCGTATCCGGTGGATTACAGAGACCGCCTCTACTTTGTCTAACTTTCGTGTGAGGGTGGAATAAACGACATGTCAGCCCCATTCGTGCCTAATCAGCAATTACTCAGCTTACAAACCACCGGTTTACCCGGTCTGTCCGGCACCACACTGCCGAGATCCATACTGGCCGACCAGGGATGGCCCGATGCTCTGATCGAAGACTACGACGCCAAAGGACTCAACAGTGGCGAGAATGGCAGCACGTTAACCCTTCTAGGCGAACAGACCCATCAGGCGCAGGTATGGAACCGTGAAAACCAAAGCAACATAGACACCCTGCAAAACCAGATCAATGCCGGAGAGATCCGGCTTGCCGCCGCTGAAAGCCAAGTCAGGACTTTATCTACTCAGGTATCAACCCTATCCACTCAGGTGGCCATGCTGGGCACCACCGTCACCGCGCTGAATACCCGAGTCGATGACCTGGACGCCGACATTAACCGACTGGAAATGGAGTTTGCCCCACAGACCGGCACCGCCACGCCCGAAGGCGCTGTCACCAGCAACCGCAGCCAGACGTATTACCAGATCGACGGCATGACCACTGACATCTTCTTTAACCCAGCCATTGGAGTGAATACCGGATGGGTGCAAATGACCTAATGAAGGACAACGATATACAGGCGCTGTCTGCCATTACCGGAACACGGGAAGAGCGCAGGGAAAAAATACAGACGTTTGAGGACACCCTGAAAACACTGGACGACGTGGAGCATCTAACCGTACTGAAACATGCGTTTCTTGATGGTGCCTACTTCCGACAAATCACTATACCCGCAGACGTGGCCCTGACCGGAAAGATTCACACCCACGAAACCTGCAACCTGATAACCCGTGGAAAGATAGCGATTGTCAGTGAATTTGATGAACGAATCATTGAAGCGCCATTTATGTACATCAGCCAGCCGGGCGCAAAAAAAGCCTGTTACACGCTGGAGGAAACAACGCTTATTAATTGCCACATCACTGAAGAAACCGACCTTGAAGCGATTGAATCAGATGTGACGCAAGACGAATATCAGCCAGTTGATGAGAGAGGTAGACATCATGGGGTGGTGGATAGCAGGGGCTACCGTCGCTGGTAGTGTGATCGGGGCTTCCGGTCAGAAGAGCGCCGCAAAAACAGCGGCATCGTCCCAGACACAGGCGGCAGAGCTTCAGGCAGAAGTGCAGCGGGAAGTGCTGGCGGCTCAGAGGGAAGTCTACGATGAGCAGGTAGCCAGACTCGAGCCTTTCACAAAAACCGGTGTGGCAGGATTAGCAGGATTAGCACAACTATCCACGCCCGGTGGTCAGGCTCAGTATCTGGAAGACTACTATGCTGGCCCCCAGTTTGCCGCTCAGTCACAGGCAGCACAGCAACAGCAACTGGCAGCCGCAGAGGCTACCGGTGGCTTACAGTCAACCAGCACCCAGAACCAGCTGGCGAGAATCAGCCCCACGTTAGGCGCTCAGGCACTGCAACAGCAACAGCAGGTATATGGCAATCTGGCCGGTATCGGTTTACAGGCATCCGGCGTACAGGGTGGCTATGGTGGCGAGTATGGTTCTGCTTTGGGTCAGTACGGAACCGGAGTGTCCAGTGCTTACGGTGACATTGGTGCTGCACGGGCAGGGCAGGCACTGGCCGCAGGTCAGGCCAATCAGAATCTGGCCGGTTCTATTGCCGGAGCGGGTCTTTATGCCGGATACCAGAAAGGCTTGTTTGGAGCACAACAACAGCCAGCAGGCTATGGCGCACAAAACCCTTACGCATCCACCGGAGTCTGGCAAGACTGGGGGAGGAGATAACCATGCCACAACCTTATGATTACACCATCAGACCCACTGGCCAAAGCCCGATCAGAACGGCCTCGGGTCTGATTGGTCTGCAGCAAAACTATCAGCAGCAACAGCAACAACAAGCCGAACAGCAAAGACAAGCCCAGTTCAGAATGGGCCTGCAACAGCTGGACCCGAACGATCCGGCAGCCGCTCAGGCACTGGCGCAGCAATACCCCGGACAGATTGAACAGATACAGGGCTTTCAGGGTTTCGCTAACGAACAGCAACAAATGCAGGTCAGGGATGCGGCTGGCGGCATGATTACCGCCGCACAGAGCGGCGATCCTGAACTATTGCAACAGACCATAGATCAGTATGCCCCGGTGATCAGTGGCACCGGTAATCCTTCCATTACACCGGAGGTGTTAAAGCGCATTGCCAGAAATAAACCAGAGACGTTCCTGCAGATGATGCAAGGGTCTTATGGTCGGGCTGGTGGGGATCTTAAACAGCTGGGTATTAAAGATGTTTCTGAAGCTCCTGCAGCCATTAAAGAATCACAATGGTTTCTTGATCTTCCAGAAGAGCAGCAGCAGAAATTATTAAAATACAAGGGAAGAGGTGGACCAGACGTAGCGACAAAGAACGAGTTAAACCGAGCCAACGACATTCTGAAAAATCCCACCATTTTTACACCGGGTGAAATTCAGTGGGCGCAAGGCATCACCGGCAGCGGACAACCTATAGCCGAAGCTTTGTACGGTGGTCTTTCATCAGAAAAGGCGAATAAGTACCTAGAAAATGCAGAGGGTGCATCCTCAGCCCATAAACAGCTATCAAGACAGCTCAGCTTACTGGAAGACATGAAAGATTCAGATCTTTCATTGAAGGGCGCAACCGCGCAGAACTTTATGCAAAGCTGGTTTGGTGAAGTGCTTGGAATGTCACCAGCGGAAGCAGAAAGGCAGGTTGCTGCCGTTCAAACGGGTAATTTTGATATAGCCAGACAGCTGGCAAAGAACCTTAAACCTGCCTCTGATTCTGACATGAAAAACATTTTGCAATCGCTGCAAGGTGGCAACCTGGACGGAGCGATTCAGGCCATACGATCCACCTTGAAACAATCCGAAGAAGACTTTTCCAGAAACAGAAGGCTACTGGATATTAACAGAGCCGGTATTGTTGACGAGCTGCCAGAAAAGCTTACTTACGAGCGCACCAAGGACGTTATAGGGAAAGAAGATATAGAGTTCGGTTACGCACCTAAAGAACAACCCCCCACCCCTGCAGCAGATCAGATTATTCCTGATGATGTGTTAAAGCTATCCGATGATGAATTAAAAAAGGCATTGAAATTGTAATGGCTAACCGAGCTGAAATGCTGATAGAAGCCAACAGAAGAGGGCTTCTAACCGGACAGAAAAAAACCCAGTTTGATGAGGCAGTAAAAAGAGGTCTTATCACTTTACCCGCCGAACAGGCCACCGATGAACAGTTATCACAAGTCGGTGTTGCTCAGCCTTTATCCCCTTTCCAGCAAGCACAACTGCAATCCACTGTTGTTTATCCGGCAGAAGAAACCAGCCTTGGTGCTTTTGTAGAAGGTGCCCAGAGATCCGCTGAACGATATGGAACGGGTATTTTACAGAGAGATATTGAAGTTGCTGATTTCTTTGGATTAGATAGAGGTCCTGTACAGGCCACGGCTGAATTTTTAGGTTATGACATTCCAGATAATTTAAGAGAACAACTATCCGTAAGTGAACAAATTCAGCAACAGAAAATAAAACAGACCGAAGAAGACAAGCCAGTAGCGACCACTGTAGGGAGTATAGGGGGAACCATTGCCACCGTTCCATCACCGGCAGGCAAATTGCAAGCCATAGGAACGCTGGTGCTTTTTATGGTCTGGGACAACCCGCAGAAACAGGAAAAGAAATAGCTTTAAATGTGGTACAGGAAGGCGCTTTAGGTGGTCTTGGTGCTTGGGCAGCTCCTTATCTTCAAAAAGGATTTAACAAGTCACAGGCGATGTTCTCAGGGCTTGTTAAAAAAGTCACCGGAGCCGACCCACGTCCGGGCATGTTCACGCCGGAAGGCAGTTTAAGTGAGAGCGGTCAATCCGCTTTACGAGAAATGGGTATTTCAGAGGAAGAATTCGCCCGGCTTTATCAAACGCTGGATCAGAACCTTGAACCTATCCCAGCCGCCCGACAACAGAGAGCCAGAGAGGCTGGCTTTGAACTGACACCAGGGCAAGCTGAAAGGGACTTTGCCAAACAGGAAGCAGAAGACACTCTTAGAGCCAATATAACGAGAGAAGGAACAAAAGCCAGACTTATAGAAGAGGAACAGCAAACAGCCATCAGAGAAGCTCAAGATAAGTTTACTGGTCAATTTGAAGGGCAGGCAGACAGACAGCTGGCTGGTGGTGATATACAGAGTGCTGTACAAGATATAAGAACCACCGGAAAAGAAAATATAAATAGACTTTATGAAGAAGCTAAAAATACAGAGGGGCTGGAAGTCCCGCTCAACAATGAATCTCTTTTAGATGTTATTGATTATGAGATATTAGAAAGACCTGTAGACGGCGCTGTGATTACAACGGTAGAAAGTGCCCTGGCTAAGTTTGGACTTATTGGTGACGATCCTAAAAAAGTGGGTCGTTTCTATGAAGTCACTGAAGCGGATGGCTCAAAAGTAAAATTCAAAGGGCAGCAAACACCGCTCACACTGTCTAATTCAAATGATTTCAGGAAACTATTAAATACTGCCAGATCATCAGACCAGAGTGGAGCAGTGACACAAATTATCAAAGCCTTGGATAATCAGGTGGATGAAGTAGTTGGAAGATTGCCTGAAGGTGCACCAAGAACCGCTGCATTCAGAAAGGCCACCGCCGCCGCCAGAGAGCAGAAAGAAATATTTGAAGCCAAAGACATCATTCAGGGATTAACCAGCTACAAGAAAGGCACCCGAACCGATACTATCTCACCGGACAGAGTGGTGGATTCCATCATAAAAAATAAAGATTCACTGACCAATATACAGAAAGTAAAAAAAGTATTGATGGATAACCCCACCAATAAATCCGTGGACGCCTGGAAGTCTATCCAAGCTCAGACAGCCGCCGATGTGTTTTCAAAATCCATCAATCCTAATGGTGAAATATCTGGCAATTTGCTAAACAGTGCCGTGAAGAAGTTTGGCAATGGCTCTATGGAGCAGGGAGAGAAACGCCTGAAAGAGATATTCGGTGATAAATACGGTGAATTCGACAACCTGAGAAAAGCCATAGGCGATGCCACCATACCCCTGAAAGGCACCCAAAACCCAAGCGGCACCGCGCATAAGATATTTAACATGCTTACCCGATTTGGAACGCTTGGCATTTATGGCGCTGATGCGGTTCTTCCTCTGGTTAACAAAGCTAAAGATTCTTTGAATTCGGGAAGGGTGCTAAAAAACATAGAGAACTATACGCCGGACCAGGTGAAGCAAGCGGTCAAAGCGAATGATGAGCTGGTGGATTCATTTGTCAGACTGGGATTATCCGGGACACTCAGAGAAATAGAATAATATTTATGGGCTGGTTAAGGCACCAGCCACCATCAAAACCCCCATCCCTACCACATACCAGACAAGATAAGCCGGATTCAGAAAGTAAAGAAACCCCATTAATACTAAAACTCTCATAATACAAAACCCCCGTACAACATAACCCCATAATACCACAGTGTAAAAAATAACAACAAGCACAATACACCTTGCTAGACTTAGCGCAAACGGGCTTTTTTGTCGCAATAACATTGTCGTATTTTTGTTTTTCAAAGCAACGACAATGTTTAAAGCCTGCATGAAGGCAGCTTGAGCCTTAGTCATAACAATGAATGTTGCGTTCGTTGCGGTTTTAATCAAGAGAACCACCTAAAATAGCGCCACAAAAGAGCCACAACAGAACTACATTTAGACTGCTTAAATCAAATCAATAGGCAGTCTGATGGCTACTTCAGGAAGCACCCGCACCACGCTCATAAGCCCCTTCCAGTACTTTGCCGACCCCACACGAGCCAGACCCATATTCAACGGGTTTATTTTCATAGGCCGAGTGGATGGCGACCCCACCAACACAGCCGACCAGATACCCGTGCAGGTGATCTGTGAATGTGGCGGCAGTCCGGTCAATGTCACCCAGCCCATCCGAACCGGCCCCGGTGGATTGCCGATCTATAACGGCAGCCCTGCCCAGATCGTGGTGTGCCGGTCTAACTACAGCATCACCCTGCAGGACAATAACCGGGTTCAGGTGTATCACTCGCCCAATGTGCAGAGTGGGTTTGTTAATCAGCCGATTACCCATACCACGCTGGCGGCTGCTATGGCGGATGATAACAGTAGTCGTCAGTTGATTAGGTTGCTTGAGCGAAGGGGGGCTGAGTATCGTCGTGCGGCGAATCAGGCTGAGTATGATTCGGCTCCTGATTCTGCTAAGTTTACAGATGCTGTAGGTGGACTTTGGGTTTTGAACGCTGGGGGTGAAATTAATGTAAGATGGTTAGGTGCTACGGGCGATGGGATTACCGATGACACATTACATGTCAGAGCAGCATTTGCGTATGCAGGGGATAATCGCACAATCTATTTTCCAGACGGTGGGTATGTAGTATCCGCCGATGGTAATGCTATAACTATGGACAACAATGATTGCAGAGTTGTTATGGATGGTTGGATTGTTATAGCACCCAATGCTTCGGGGTTTGCCCCTGATTCAACAATCAGGGTTAATGGTGATCGCAATAATCTACAATTAAGATTACGTAATTCTGCAGATGTCGGTAAAGATACTTCGACAAGTACACAAGAGAACCCTATGAATGGAGTATTTGTCACCGGAGATAACAATACTGTAGAAAATAGTTTTATATTCAACTTCGTTGCACCACTTAGGTTAAGGGGGCCAGTACAGGCAAGTGGTAACAGGATTATAAATAACAGAGTTACAGTAAAATCCATATCTAACTTGGCGTGGTCAAATGATATGATATCGGTAGGATTTAATTCTAACGCAATAGTAGAGGGGAACTACGGCGCTATATATGATTCTACTAATCCAAATAGCATAACATTCGAAGACAACCCAATAGGAACGCAGTCTTTAGGTCGGGTAGGAATAAACTTCGATGCGAACTGCTATGGGTGCATAGCCAGGTCTAATCATGTAGGTGAGAGCTTTGCAGTAGGCATGCACTCTGAGGGATTGGGAGATAGGTTTAACTCCATACACGGAAATGTTATATACAAGCAAAAAAGGAGCAGTATTACTGCAGCAGGAAAAGGTGTAGTTAAAATATACAGTAATATATGTCATCCCGTTATGAATATATTAGATGGAGTACCTTCATCACTGATTGGGCAAATAGGGTCTATAGAAACAGATTCAGAAATATAGCGATAACACTTTAATATCCGATGATAACACAACTATAGCTTTTCTGAGCGTTATCAACTAACCGAGTAAATATATATAATAATACTCTCGTTGGGCCATTCGGACAATTATGCGTATCTACTAACGATACTATTCTGTTCGAAGGAAATAAAATGATTTCAGGTGTTTCTAGGTTAGGGGTTACTGTAAACAAAACTACCACGGCCGGAAACTGCAGGAAGAACGTTTGTGATGCAGGATAACCTATTAAATATTACAGGTATATCTGTTGTTTCCGGCTCCGGCATAGTATCCCTATAGTGGGAGGATACAGCATATAAGTTATTCAATCGGAGGGTACTACCTCTGACACACCCTTTATCAGGTTGACAGGTAACTATAATGATTCAGGTCAAGATCCTTCAGTAACCATCATTAGAAGTTAAGGGCAACATCGGTCATGGTACGTCGGATCAACAGCGATAACATCTGGGCTGAATTTTTACAGTAGAAATACGCTAGACTGGCTGCACTAGTATATCTGTTTTACGAGCCTTAACATACTGGGAAATAGTTTTAAGCAGGTCAGTGTATACATCTCTCGTAAGTAATAATTCATATCATTCCGACTCTGTAGTAATGCCTCAATACCATAGATTAAATTTTCCACCCTAAATATATCCCGAAGTCTGTGCATCTTGATAGGATGCCTTAATCCGACTGCTCAACCACCATGCCATCGAGAGATTCAATCAGCCGGTGTTCTGCCTCAGAGTGGGCACGCTGGCTGAACTCTATTTCAATCTCAATACTCTTCGTCTTGTCCATGGCCGGATTTACCCGGAACGTGCAGAACGTGCCATCATGGGCAAAGCAGTCTGTTTTTTTGGTTTCTTCCACACCCACCAGGCGGGCACCGCATTTAACCCGCGCCGATCGGATGCCGATGCTGTTCACTTGAGCCAGTGAATAGGTCGGCACAGAGATTACCCGACCGTCCTCAATTTCCACATCAAACATCTTGGGCCGGTACAAACCATCGTCACCCAGCACCATGTGATGTTCTAAGTGTTCGCGCCTTGCTTGTGGCATTGCCTGCTGACCATCGCAGAGCGCCTTGACGATACCGCGCACGAACGCCGACAGGCTGACCCCCTTCTTACCCAGCATCAGGCGGTCTCAGGAATAGCAGGTTTAGCAGATTTAGCAGCAGGCGGTAAAGAAGGCACATCAGGGGCGGGTTTATCCATGGCATTGTTTCTGAAACGTTCCATGATCAAATTGAAACCTTCAGGCAGTGGGCACTGCCCGACGTTTAATTCAATATGCTGTTTCGCTCGGGTATCAGTTTTGCGGGTATTTTCTTTGCTGTAACTGGCTTTCGCCTTCATGAGATACCGAGAAGGGTCCCCAGCCCACTTTTCCCTTCCAGTTCACCACCGGCATCAATATTTTCTTTGAGCTCAGCGGACTGGCTCACTTCAACATCCAGCGATATTTTCCCGTCAATGATCTGCATGTTTGGAATGGGGATCATAGTAATCAGCGGCATAGTAATCGTTTCTATTTCTTCAGTGCCGTCTGATCGTTTGACCGAGTGCCGAAAGTCCACGCTGGTGGCGTGCTTGACCCCGTC
>CBDCRZ010000066.1:0-40827 GCA_965221135.1 Sansalvadorimonas sp. | reverse complement strand
GTAACCCGTGTGTGTGGGGATTAGCCGATGAATGGTATGGGTAATTTTAACACGTCCAAGTGTAACCCGTGTGTGTGGGGATTAGCCGACTTTATCCCCCTTTTTACTGGTTCCTACCTAGTGTAACCCGTGTGTGTGGGGATTAGCCGTAGAAAGGCACGTAGTCATTCAAAACTCTGCCGTGTAACCCGTGTGTGTGGGGATTAGCCGTTTACTGAAATAAAAGCAAAACTTGAGAAAGAGTGTAACCCGTGTGTGTGTGTGGAGTAGCCGTAAGGTTTCTTTTAGTCTCACTAGTTCTTCAAGTGTGACCCGTGTGTGTGGCACAGCCGTGATTCACGACAGCTAAGGTGGAGTGTATAAAGTGTAACCCGTGTGTGTGGGGTAGCCGTGAAAGAATTTATGTTTCAGAAATTGAAGCTTGTGTAACCCGTGTGTGGAGTAGCCGGTGAAGTGGAATCATGGCGCTGTTGCCAAGTTGTGTAACCCGTGTGTGTGGATTAGCCGTAGTGTTGGTTAAATCATGCGCCTAAACTGATCTGTGACCCGTGTGTGTGGCGCTGCCGGTATGTTGCACTTATAAGTATCTGACTAATGAAACAACCCCAGTAATCTGATAGTATGATCTCAACTGTTCGGGGTGGAACCTGAACACCGAAACGGCTACCGGCATCCAACCGGGACAACGAAGGAAGTTTGCACCTTCAAGCCGTTTCTCACCTTTCACAAGCAAACGACCTTGATGCAAATAAGAGGTACAACATGGCTATTCATAAAGGCCCTGTTCGTGAGCAATTCACACAGATTCCTAACGCTACCCACCGAGATACTTCTATATCACTTCAGGCCAGAGGGCTTTTAGGTTACCTGTTATCGCTTCCTGATGACTGGATCGTAAGACCAAAACAGCTTGCTGAAGATAACGGTATAGCCCGCAATACAGCCTACAAAATTATCAATGAACTGAAAGAATCTGGATACATTATTCAGGTACAGGATAGGTCTGTAAGTGGCAAATTTGGCTCTGGTGATTACCTTGTATTCAGAAGCAAAGAAGATGCCCTTTGGTACGCTGAAACCCGCGTGGATACTGAGCCTGAACCGTGTACCAAAAAACGGGATGCGGTAAAACGGGATACCGTAAAAAGGGAACTAACAAAGAAAGAAGAAAAAAATAAAGAAATTAACAACAACAACAACATTGCAGAGCCTGAAAAAATTTCACTTTCTGAATTCAGAGAAAAGCTGGTGGCCAGTCTGCACGGTTCACCAGTCAACAAGGCCATCATCTGGGATCGTGCCGAAGAGTTCCACACCCGATACAATCAGCCATCACCAATCATGGTGGCCGAGATTATCTATAACGACTGGAAAGCAGTGAATAAATTATGATTGAAGAAGAAATGACCAGAGATGAATTGTTAGATCGCTTAGAGCTCGAAAAAAAAAGAACCAAGATGCTGGAGGAGAGTGGTGCCAATATATTCTCTCCTTCTCCCGAGAAACATATAAGAATTAAGCTAGATAGCCACGATATAAAAGGGCTTCTGCTTGGCAAGGTCGTCAGTGTGAAGGAAGTTCAGATAATCGCCTCTGATGATGGCGTGGAAGCTTACCAGGCTGCTTGTGATGAAGCCCTTAATAAAGTAAGGGCTGATTTAATAAAACCTGACTAACCAACTGGTGACCAAACAAAAGCCCCCGAACTGATCACGTACAGAACGGGGGCTCGGGGCTGTCTTGGGCAGGAAAGGTTATTAACCTGCGGACAACGTGAAAAAGAATAGCCATCAGGCTGGTGGCTGTAAACTGAAATCCTCCGGTGAAGCCATCACCAGCGGATTTCTCTTTTTAAATCGCTTTCTATTACTCTTCACCACCGGTTTCTGCTTCACACACTCTGACTGGCGACTGAACACCAGAAAATTCATAGTTTGCAGGCAACCCTTACACAGTTTCTCTTCTTTTGCGTAGTCCCTGAAGTCGTGGTTACGGTCCAGATCCGCCACCAACTTCAGATACTCGGCTAATTCTGTTCGCTCTTCCATGCCTTACCCCCTGACCAACCAAAACCATCCATTTTAGTACAGACCTACAGTCCCATAAGATGATTGTATATTAGAACCATAATACCAATAAAACCAGTATTCAAAAACCAGTATTACTGGTATTTCAGTGTCTATAATCGGTTCAGTCCTGAACTGGTAATTATTGTGAACATACAGCAGGCCGAGTTAGACGATGCACGAGATGGCACCCTCTATTTTCTCTCCAAACTTGAGTTGGTCAGTAGCCCTAGTTTCGACCTCGGGTTGGTGGGTAATTTTGTGGGCAATACCACTGTAATCACCGACCTGAAAAACGCCACGACCACCCTTATTTCAAGCTGCGATGCCGGAAAGAAGGTGCTGGATGGCATCGACCAGTACACCAAACCTATTCGGGTCCTGCTCAGCAATTTTATGGATGCTCTGGTGGATCGTATCACCAGCATTTACGGCGAAGGCTCAGCCGCGCTGGAATGGGTGGGCGAGTTTGGTAGCTGGGCGATATCGACGTTGATAGGCTCACTGGCTGACATCATACCCGGTTGGGGTTACGTACAGTCTGCCCTGGATCTTTACGAAGGCATCAAGAAATCTGTTACCAGCGCCATCAAGTGGCTTGGTCAGGTTTACAGCGGTTGGGGCGTAGAGTTATTGGCTGGTGGTCCGTCCATCATGGCCGAATCGCTGGCACGCCATAACGCCACCAGTCTGGCCCATGGCCTGAAAGACATGGCCGTAGTGTCGGTAAAAATTGGGCTACAGGCGGCAGGGGATGCCGCAGCGGGAGTGGGAGCAATAGTGGGCGCAGTGACGGGCGTCTTGCAGCGTATCGCTAATTTGGTGGGCTACTGCGTACAGAGATTTATGGTGAACCGGGCACTGAATCAGGCCGCTAATCAGTGGAACCTGAAAGGGACCTTCATGCAGGACCGCCAGCAGTTCACCGAGTGGTTCAAACAGGTGTGTATCTGCACCCCTGTCATTGCAGCCCTGACCCTGTCCAGCGGGATGGTCGGCCATCAATACCGGTTCCTGTCACTGATTAACGACAGTGATGAAGTCATAGACCAAGCAGCTTTTGATGCTGGAACCAAACACATAGATAAACTGAAAGAACTGTCAGCCAGTTACCTGAATCAATACCAGGACAGTTACAAAGTCCTGTTCAGATCCGAAGACACGCTGGTGTCTAACCGTTTGCAAGATGTTCTGAAAGAGGTGTAACCATGAAGATGAAAGGAAAGAAGATGGGCGGTCGCATGATGACCAAAATGCCAGCCTTGAAAAAAAAGGTGAAGAAGGCCACAGGCGCCATGAAGAAAAAAAAGATGATGAAAGGCTACAAGTAATTATTATTAAGCCCGTTATCATGGCGGGTTTTTAACGATGGGGCGCTCTAGTACTACTTTCAGTTCAGAAAATCAACCGAAAACAAGGACTCCAAGAGGTCCCTGTAAGAAGAACATTATTCTAAACGCCATTCGTGAAGAATTTGGCAGCGAACAGGAATACGCCAAGCAAGTCGTTAGAATCGGTGTTGAAGAAAAGAACAGCACCCTGATTACCCACGTCATTGAACAGATCCAGCCGAAGAACAGACCCACGCTACCCCCGGTTAACTTCACTTTCGATCCGAAAGATTCACCCGTAAAGCAGGCGCTTAATATCTTTCAGGCTTGCAGTAAGGGCGATATACCACCCGATACGGCAAAGGTGCTGGTGGACACCATAGGCGTCATCTGCAGTATTGATGAACACAGCGACATGAAAGAAGAATTTGAAATGATTAAGGGCATGGTCCATGCGATTGGCAACCCTGCAAAAACCGATAGCTGAGCTGAAAAACCAAGTTCTGGCAGCAAAACCAAAACCCAAAAAGAAAGGGGAGAAAAGCCCGGTAAACATCTGGTTTGATACTCTTTACCCATGGCAAGACGTGGAATTCATTCGAGCAACCTCTGAATTTTCAGAAGTCTGTTTGTGTGCAGCTAACCAGGTAGGCAAGACCAGAACCGGAACTGGCATTGATGCCTGTCATGCCCTCGGTGATTACCCCAGAGACTGGGAAGGCCACACCTTCAAGCATCCCCCGACAATATGGATACTCGGCTACTCAGGCGAGAAGACCCGCGACCTGCTGCAGACAAAAATATTCGGCTTGTTTCTGGAAAACGAGTTTCAGGGTGGTTATGTACCCAAGCACCGGATACTGGACCATCAGAGCATGAGCGGCACGGCTGGCGCAATGCGTACGGTTAGAGTACGACACTCAACCGGAGGCATCAGCACAGTACAGTTTTGGTCGTACAGCCAAGGCCAACATGCCCTGATGGGTGACTGCGTGGACTGGTTTCACATCGACGAAGAACCCAAAGACCAAACGATTTACCCCCAAGTCATTACCCGCACCGCTAATGGTGATCTGGGAGAAGGTGGCAGGGGAATCCTGACGTTTACACCGGAAAACGGGCGCACCGAGCTAGTGTGTAAATTTATGGATTCCCCTGGCTCTGGTCAGTGCTTTATCAGAAAGGGCTGGGACGATGCGCCCCACCTGAACGAGCTGACCAAGCAAAAATTGTTAGAGAGTTACCCAGAGCATCAAAAAGATATGCGAACCAAGGGCCTGCCCATGCTGGGCCACGGTCGCATATATGACCTGGCTGAATCATTCATTACCTGCGATCCGTTCGAGATACCCGACCACTGGCTACTGATCAACGGCATGGACTTTGGATGGGACCACCCACAAGCACACATTCAACTGGCTATCGATCTGGACAACGACATTGTTTATCTCACCCACGCGTGGAAGTGCAGCAAGGTTTCTGCAAACGATGCTTGGGGCAGTGTGAAAAGCTGGGCGGACGGTGTGCCCACGGCATGGCCACACGACGGCCTACAGCATGAAAAAGGACGAGACGACAGCAGGCAACAAAAGGACCACTACGAAGACGCCGGTTTTATGATGCTGGAAGAGCACGCCACCTGGGACGACACCAGCAACTCAGTGGAGCAGGGCATTTACGAAATACGATTAAGAATGCAGTCAGGCCGGTTGAAAGTGTTTAGAGGTCAGAGAGATTTCTTTGATGAGTTCCTGCAGTACCACAGAGACGACAAGGGCAAGCTGGTTAAAGTGAAAGACGACTGCCTTGATGCTGTCAGATATGCCTACATGATGCGCCGCTTTGCCATACCCATGGGCGAGGTCAATACTCCAGCACTGAAAGTAATCCCCAAGCCTTTGAAACCTATCGGTAAACGATGATGTTAGAGCATGAAGATATTATCAAAATGCACGACGCCGCCTATCAACGTGGACAGGTGACGCGGGAACGGGCAGCCGACGATCTGGTGTTTGCCTGGGTGACTCAATGGGATGACCAGTTACTGGGCGAGAGTCAGCTTCAGTACCGGGGCGAATTCAACATACTGCGCAAAGCCATGCGTCAGATTATCTCTGATTTGAAGAGCAACCCGGTACAGATCGACTTTGAACCGGTGGGCGATAACTACAACGCCGCCGACATGATGGACGGTATTTACCGCACCAGCACCCGCAAAAACACCAGCCTGGAATCATTTGGTAATGCGATTCAGGAAGCGGTTGTATCAGGCTTTGGTGCCTGGAAACTGGAAAACGATTATGAAAACCGCACTCAGCTGCAGACCATCAACCGAATCCCTCTCTATGAAGCCTGTAATACCGTGTACTGGGACCCGTCCGCCAGCCTGTTAGATAAGGCAGACGCCAAATACTGCAGCATCCTGACCCGGTACAGTGAGGAGGGTTACAGGGATTTTGTCGAAGAGCTCACCGGCGAGCGACCCACCACCACCGTCAGCTTCAAATACCCGGAAGAGAGTTATGTTTTCCCCTGGGTGGCAGAAGACAAACGCATTTATGTGGGTGAATTCTTTCACCGTGAGCCGGTCACTTATCAGGTGCATGTATTCACCGACATGATGGGCAACAGGAAAGAAGTTCACGACGATGACTTTGAAGAGGAAGAAGGCCCGATGATTGACCAGGGCTTTGAATACTCGGAGTGCATCGAGTTTGAAACCTATGAAGTGACCAAATACATCGTGTCCGGGCAGGAGATATTAGAAACCACGCTGGTGCCTGGTGAGTTTATACCGGTGGTGCCTGCCTATGGTGAACGGGCTTTTGTAGAAGGTGAAGAACACTACGAAGGCATCACAAGACTCTCTAAAGACCCCCAGCGCCTGCGTAACTTTCAGATGAGTTACCTGGCGGATATTGTCAGCCGGAGCCCCCGCAAAAAACCCATCTTCACACCGGAACAGATACAGGGCTATGAGCAGATGTACAACGAGCAGGGATCAGATAACAACTTCCCTTACTTGTTGCAGAATGCCACCAGCATCACCGGCAAACAGATTCCACTGGGTCCCGTGGGTGAAATGCCAGAGCAACCGATGCCACAGGCACTGATTGCCAGTCTGGATCTGTCACGGCAAGCGGTGGAAGATGTGGCCAACCCCGGACTGCCCCAGAACATTGCTGATCCTGACCTGTCAGGAAAAGCGGTTCTGGCACTGCAAAACCGAATGGACATGCAATCATTCATCTATCAGGACAACCACAAGCACGCATTAAGAAGGGACGCGGAGATATTCGCCAGCATGGCCAAAGAGGTCTACGACAGCCCAAGAAAAACCACACTCACTATGTACGACGGCACGCGTAAAACAGAAAACCTGATGCAACAGGTGATAGACCCGCAACAAATGCAGCTACAAACCATCAACGATATCAGCGGCATTGAAATGGAGGTCTATGCAGAGATAGGCACCAACTTTAAAACCGAACAGATGGAAACCCGCACCGAGTTAAAAGAAATGATTAACGGTCTGCCCCCTGGCGATCCGATCCGCAACATTCTCATGCTGGAATACATTGCCATGATGCCGGGTATGGCCTTTGAATCACTCAGGGATTACGGCAAGCGCGAATTGCTGAAGATGGGCATCAGACAACCTGAAACCGAGGAAGAAATGCAATTCCTGCAACAGCTGCAGCAACAGCCACCCCAGCCTGATCCACAGATGATTGCCGCACAGGCCGAACAGGGCAAAGCCCAAGCCGAGCAGATGAGCGCAGAAGTGAAGATGTACGACGCACAAACCAAGCGGGCGAAAGTAGAAATTGAAGCCAGTAAAGCGGGCGTAGAGATAGAAAGCCTGCAGGAAGATATAGCCGGTAAACGTCTGGCTAATATGAGCCAGCTGGCTGCTACTTTAAGACCTGCCCCTATTCATCCAATGAGAGCAGTTTCATGAACGAACAGGAACTTGAAAAAGAGCTTCAGGCAAAAGGTCTGAATGCACCACGTTTAACCCCTGAAATGATTGATGACAAGATTGCTGATACAGAGTTTGTCAGGTTCGCTGGCAGCACGGTTATTGTCTGCAAGCTCAGGCTGACTAATGGTTTTGAAGTGATAGGCACTTCAGCGTGTGTCAGTCCTGAAAACTTTGATGAACAGATAGGACATAAGATTGCCAGAGACAAAGCCAGAGACAAGATATGGGAGTTAGAAGGTTACCTGTTGAAAGAACACCTACTTTTCACGCCCGAACAGATACAGGGTTATGAGAGTTAGAATGTAGCGCCTGTGTAGCTTACATCGACTAAAATCTAAACCGCTGGGCGCAGTAATACGCAGACCCCCTGCTGGTGGGCTACCAGACTTTATGTACGTGAACACGACGGATTTAACTGTGGTTATGACTCTGGAAGAGCTGAAACAAAAGAACGCGGAAGCAGCAGCAGCGGAACAGGCAGCGCAACCTGAAGAAACTGTAACTGAAGAAGTGCAGGACGATCCGACCGAACCAGAAGACGACACCGGCGCTGGTGAAGACTCTGAAGAGGAAGGAAAGACCGAAGACGTTCCCGAGTGGATGCAATCCGACAGCCAGAGGTCGGAAAAAGGCCAAGTGCCGACCAGTGATCTTATCGCCCTGAAAAAATCTCTGAAGAGAAAAGTTCAGGACAAAGACAGCGAAATTGAAGTACTTAGACAAGAGATTAACCAGCTTAAGGGCAGCTCAACCGCACCGCCCCCAGTCGCACCCGCGACCACGGGCACTGCCCCAAAGATGCCCAAGCTGGAAGATTTTTATGATAAGGCTGACCCTGATGCCGCTTATCAGTCTGCCATGTCTAGCTGGGTAAATACTTCGGTAGAAAGTCGCTTCAATCAGCACTTTCAGACCCAGCAACAACAGCAGCAGCAACAGCAGCAACAGAGCCAAATCAATTCCGCACTGGATCAGCATTACGAGAGAGCCGCCAAGATTGTCACAGAGGGCATGTTAACCGCTGACGAATATCAGTCAGCAGACACGCTCATCAGGCAAGCGGTGGAAAGCGTGGCACCCGGAAACGGGGACGCTTTCGTGGATTCTCTTCTTGGCCGCATGGGTGAAGGTTCTGAGAAAGTCGTCGTGTCTTTGGCTCGCAATCAACAGAACCTCAACACCTTCTTGCAGTCACTTCGGGACGATCCGACAGGGATTAGCGCAGCGGCCTATCTGGGCGAGTTGCGAGGCCGGTTTAACGGAGTGAAACGAGTCAGTAATACACCACGACCCGGCAGCAAACTGAAGGGAGATGGGGTTAAGGATGGCGGTTCAGACAAACGACAGTATCTAGCTGCTCATAAGTCGGGCAACCGTCAAAAAGCCTTTGATATCAAGCGAGCTGCAAAACTAAGGGGAGTGGATGTAAAGCAGTGGTAACTCCATGGCTAATCTATCCACCGCGCAGTCGGTCGAAGTCCTGTTTGAAAAAGCGTTAGAAACCTATGAGCATCAAGTGCAGATGCTCGATCTGGTGGACGTGTTCACACCGGACCCCGCCGCCTTCCAAAACTCTTCAAACGTGATCTGGCGACCCAAGCAACAGCACGCCCCGATTAAAGACGGTTGGAATCTCACCAACATGTTCGGGGATGTGATTGAAGAGTACTACCCAGCCACACTGGAAGACCCGCACAATGATGCGTTCCAGCTCAGAGCTGATGATTAACGTAGCAGGATGCGACAAAGGTCCGCTGTTGCAGCGATGCACCAGTGAACGTCTCCTAATAGCGGGGAATCCCTTAGAGTCTGTACTACCAACCGGAGGTGGAAACGCCAGCCGGGGCCAGCTTAACCAACTGGAGAAGGTAAAAACGTACAGAATTGGGCAATCCGCAGCGAAGCCCCTAAACCAAAACGGCACGGGGTGTGCTCAACGACCAACCCCTTATCAGGGTGTAGAAGACAAGTGTCTTCGAAATGGAGACCACCTTACATAGGTGAAGATATGGTCTGTTCTGCAGTGAAAGCTGCAGCAGTTCATCAGAGAACGGCGCAAGACTAACGACCTTGCGCGAACACACAGCTTAGAGACATGCGTTTTTGGGAGCGCCGGGGCGTTCAGTCCGGCTTACAGCAGGCCACCTATTTAAACCAGAATCTGGCTGAGCTGGTGGCCCAACAGGGTAGCCTGTTCTATCGCAGCAATGACACCAACGGCTACAACTTTGTAGGCACCGGGCAGACTCTGCTGAATGAGCGGCAGATTCACAGCCCTATGCGTTGTTATGTGCTGAACGAGCGAGACCGGCAGGTGTACGCTCAGGATTTGGCAGAGCGCGGCACTTTGTCAGGTCGGCCTGAAGACTCTTACCGTACCGGTCAAATTGGTAGAGAGGTCGCTCAGTTTGATGTTTACAGCGGCAGCTATCTGCCCACGCTCGCCGGTGGTGCATCCCCAGACACTACCGTGACCGGTAATCAGTCGTTTGTCCCTGAAGGCACCACTACGGTGGGTGCAGCAATGATTAACGTCGATTATCGGGTAGCCACTATTCCGGTCGCGGATAACCGGATGTACAACGTCGGCGACAAAATCATGTTCACCAATGCCACCGGTCTGCCACTGGGTCCGGTTCGCGCCCTGGGTCTGGCGGATAAAACCGACACCGGTCAGCCCATGACCTTCACCGTGGCCGCTAAGCCCGCCACCGGTCAGACCATGATAGATATCTATCCGAAGCCCATCGCGTTGGATGATACCGCCCTTGATGCTGAACAAAGAGCCGTGGCGAACATCAACACCACTATCAAAAATAACGCCACCGTCGTGCGTCTGAATATTGACGCCTCTGCCCGTGTGAATATTTTTTGGGCAAAAGACAGCATCGAAGTTATCGGCGGCGATGCGCCCATTGAATTACTCGCTGAATTCGGTGGTCAGCAGGTCATCAGCTCAACCATGAGCAACGGCCAGAAGATGTATATGGCCTACGACGGTGACATTGACACCCTAACGTTCAAATGTCGTCTGTTTACCTGGTGGGGACTGGTCAACAAAAACCCTATGGGCAACGGCGTCGGCATCCGCTTCTAACGTATCCGTGGTATTTAGGGGGCATCCTCTGCCCCCCTTTTTTTACTGGTGATTTATGTCCTGCATTCTTTTTAAAAACGGTGAAAGCATCCGTGTGGAACCAGAACAACTGGCCGCACATTTCAGCATGGGATGGAGTGTAAACGAGCATGAAGACATTGAACCCGTACATTCCGACCCCCTGGCCGAAGAACCCACAGAAGAACCCGAAGAACCCGCTGAAGCACCCACACCCGAGCCGGAATCTGCCCCAGAACCAGAACCCGAAACCACCCCCGGTGAATCCCTACCGGAAAATCCAGAGCCAGACAGTGAATCGGATGCTGTAGAGCTGTCGCCTATTCAACTTCGGGAGAGGGCAAAAGAGGCCGGTATCACTAACTGGGATAAAGCTCAGCTGAAAACGCTCAGGGCAAAGCTGGGTGTTAAGAATGAGTAGGATCGGGCGCACCACCAAGCTGGACATCATTAATTCAGCGCTGGATAAAATGGGCATATCGGGTATTACGGCACCGGCGCAGGCGAGTGATTACGCCACTCTGTTAGACCGCCTTGAAGGCATCATGTACGAGTTTGAAAACAGTCGGAACATCTGCACAAGATACAATTTCACTGTAGAACCCGACACCGCAGACAATCACGGCATGGACTTTGGGCTGGTGGAACCTGTAGCCAACATGCTCACCTACCGAACCCTGATGGATTACGAGATACCCATCACCCCGGCACTGAATGCCTCAGTAGAAGCCGCTGTCACCAGTATCAGTAATCAGACATTCCAGTTCAGAGAAACCCAATACCCAAGACGACAGCCAAGAGGGGCAGGCAACACGCTGAGATACAACCGATGGCAACGTTTTTACAGAAAGCCGGACCGGGTGCCACTGGTCTGCACATCTCAGAAGCTGGACATGGGAGAAATCGACGATTACAGCCAGAGCTGGGCTGACTATCTGAGAGACGATGAGGACATCAGCAGTTTTGAAATCTTCCACACAACCGGCATCAGGCTGGTGACAACCGGCCTAAGCAGCCCCGTTGTTAATTACCGTGTGCAGGGTCTGAACCCCTCTATTGATAACGGTGTTGAACAGGTCCGCATTCGAATCACTACCAGCACCGGGCGAATAGATGAGCGCCTGCTGAATTTTGAAGTACTCCCCATCACCAACGACCCTCAACGCTTTAGCGCACAGGTGACGTAAATGGCTGACACGATTCCTAATGTTCGGGTCCCTGCTAATAGCTGGGTCAATCTATACACCGCCTCTGGCCTGTCCGTAGGCACGCAACTGCAGATTCAGAATGTCGGTCAGACCCGGATTTTATTACACACCGGAGCCACCGAACCCAACGCCACCGACGGCTTTAATATTTTGCCGGAAAACTCTGATCCTTACGTCAATCAGACCAGCTCAAGCGGTGAGTGGGCTATGTCAGTGGATGCAGAGGGATCTGTGAATGTAGGAGAGTCATAAAATGACTTGGCGACGCGCAGGAACAAGCACATCAGGTGGTGGCGGTACGGATGTTATCGGCAACCTATCGGCCAATCAGATCCCCCGATTTAACGCGACCACCCGACGTTTTGAAAATTCAGGTTTTCAAATCAACACAACCACCTCAGCGCTGGAGGGAACGACCAACGTAGAAACCACCGGCACGGTTCAGGCCGGTGTGTCAGCGTTCCGACTGGGTTCAGCTCATGCGGTGTTATCGACCGCTGAAAACGTCGTATTCAGCAACCTGGTCACTAATGATAATTTCCACCCAACATGGCAAACCGCCGAGCGGCTGGGCGACTGGGCCAGCGTGCAGCGTTCCCCGCTGGGTTCATTAGTAGAGAATCAGGTATTTCAATCAGACCGGTCACAGACCGTTACTAATCCGAATTTCACTTTCACCAGCGTGGCGGGTAATCATCGACTCTACGAAATCAATGTAGAGCCGGTTAGCAGCGTGCAGAATGTTGTTTTCATACTCGAGCAACGCAATACGTCGGGTAATTTCGTTGACTACTGGCGCAGCCAGCCGGTCAATCTAACCGCCTCCGATCTGAACACGCCTACCCCTCAAAACATCATCAATAACTCATTCATTGATCTGTTCGGGTCTACGGATTACCGAGTCAGAATACTAGCGACGGCTGACGTTCAGCTTCGAGGTAATGCCGCTGGCATCCCCCGCATAACCTTGACGCTCAGGCCGTGGCAGGATCAGGCGCTCGTCACACAGCAAGACGCGGTATCGTCTCTGAATGACCTGGATGATGTTCTGTACCCGGTGCCCATTAATGCCGCATCGGGACGGGTTCAGAGACTGGCGACCTTACAAGCGGAACGCCGGATAGATCTACAGGTCAACGTCGGTGACGAATTCACAAACAACGAGCTAACCGGCCGTTACACCATCAGCGGCACCAACGCTATACGCGGTAACAGCCTGGTGATGTTCAGCGCCAACGCGATTACTAATCTGGCTCTGAAACTGACGGTAACAGGACCAAACCAAACCCCCAACCCCTCTATTATTTATGCGCCCAGTCGTCTGGCATGGGATACCGGCACCGGCGGTTTAGATTTCACCCCCGGCGGTGAATTACCTATACCGTTACCCAGTCACGCTAATCATGTTTTCAATGTCGGTGATGTGATTGGTCTGGAGCTGAAAAAAAGCACCGGCACTATTCGCGGCAGCGGCACTAACCCGGCGTTTGTCCTGGTCGGTCAGAATTCACAATTCATAGCACTGGCGGACGTGAGAGACGTTCCCGCCGACGTGGGTGATCTGTTGGACGTGGCTCAAACCCGAGGCACATCAGGCCAGGTGTTAGCGGTAAATGCCGCAGGAACAGCGCTTGAGTACGTCACGCCAGCGGCCGGAAGCTCGGGAATAATAGTCGGCGACAACGGCAACTTTTTTCCTACTCCTATCACTCGGATAGACGCAAGAGGCGGCATACAGTTCGGAGTAGCAGGCACTGACGGCATTCTCTCGATATCGTCGGATATCGGTTTACTGAATGATGTGCCTTCAAATCGAGGCGCGTCAGGGCAAATACTCGCTGTCAATGCCGCAGGTACAGCGCTGCAATACGTTAACGCCCCCACGGCTACAGCGGCTGTTACTAACTGGAGTCACAGTGAGTTGCCGTCTGGACAAATACCGCAAAGAACGCACGTGTGGTACAGACACACCGGCACGGCAAACATTACCCGACAGATGCCTACAACGACCAATCTACCGTCAGGTTGGCATGCTTTTTTCGCTAACGATACAACAAACACCACAGTGACATTGCAGGGCAATTTTTACGGTGACATTAATCAGTTGGTATTACGGGAGCAGGAAGGTTGCGAAATTTCATGGAACGGAACCAACTTTGTAGAAGGTGCGAATCGAGACAGCCTGACAACGAGCACGTTGGCGGACTGGCAGCATAACCCCCTGATACCGGGCAACACCTACATCACCCGAGGCGGTATCTCATTTTCGGCGGGTGCAAACATTCTCAATATGGAAGCCAACGGCGTTACGGCTGACATGCTAAACCGTCGTGTTCAGATAGAAGCTCCCGGAGCGTATCGAGTCGATATTCCGACCCTCGCGGCCGAGAATAGAACCGAAATACCGGTCAATATGGGCTACGGATTCACCAATAATGGCGGCGGCATTCTTTCAATCACTCCCAGATCGGTTGATGAAATAGCCATGAACGGCACCCGGTATCGAGGTCAATCACCCATGCTGCTGGCGTTCGGCGCTTCGGTCACATTCAACCGGACCAACGACAATCTCTGGACAGTGACGAGCAGTCGCGGAACCATCACCGGGGGTGTCTGATGCCTGTTATCAATCTCCCCATCAGTAAGGGGTTGGTGCAGAGCAACGCCGAAGGCGACTGGCTGGACTCACTGCCCACCAACATGCTCACCGTCCCGAAGCCGGTATTAGATGCCGCTGGCTATATGAGGAGCTGGCCCGGACTGGTGAAAACATTTGATACCGCAGGCACCGCCCGTGGTGGGGTGTTTAATCCGGTACTGAATACGGTCTTCAGAGTGCAGGGCACCCGCCTGGTCAATGCCATGGGCAACATGCTGGCGGAGGTGGGGGGCTCAGGGCTGGCAAGAATGCCGTTCAGCTCCAACAGTCAGGCGATTGTCAGCAATGGCAACCTTTATTACTGGCGAGAAAACGCCACAACAAACCAGTTTGAATTAACTCAGCTGCAGAACTGGGCAGCCGGTCAACGGGGCAGAACCTCAGTCACCACCACCACCTATACGCCCGACTTCAGAAACAATGCCTATGTACAGATTCCTATTTTCACACCCACTACGGGGTTTCGGTTAACGGCCACCGTGGAGCTGGCCAACAACCAGGACAAACAATGGGTGTTCGGCAGTACCGGCGAGTCCGGCATCTTTGTAAACAATGGCCGGTTCTTTGTTCAGGCCACCAGCACAGCCACCCCCGTGGATATAGGCCCCGCTACTGTCACCACCACCAATACAGACGGCAGCAAGGCAGGCAGCAACGCGCTGGACTATGCCAGCACGACACTGGTGTTTAATCCGGGCCTGTCTGTGATGGGTGCGAGACTGTCAGGCACCACGCCCACCGAACCCCTGACCGGCAGAATATTCAATGTCACCCTGGACGATGCCGCCATGGGCGACAACAGCCGTAATTATCGGATGAGCGAGAGCAGTACCGCCGCTGAACCGGAAGCGCCGACCCGTTTGTACGTGCTGGACACCAACAACGACCCCACCACACTGGCGGACGTGGAGCGGGTCGACCTGATCGGCGGCAGCACCGGCAGCCCCGCGCAATCAGCCGAGATACTGGCCACAGCACAACTGACCACCGGCAACTTCTACTCAGTGGCTTCCACCGTGGTCAGTGATGGCACCAACAACAGCGGCTGGTCAGCCCGTAACGGCATACCCACCACCGCCAGAACCACCGGCAACGGCACCGTCTTTGCCGTATTCAGAGCCACGGCTAACAACCAGCCGTTAAACCTGTTCAGTGAAAACCCACAGGCCACATTAACCGGCAACCGGGTTCAGGAAGTCAGTCATGGCGTGCTGGTGGGTTTTCCTGCCCCGGTCTGGTCAGTACAGCTCACCAACACCGTCACCACCGACATGCCCGCCACTGATTTTGATGTGAGCAACGTCATAGACGCCGCCCGCAACCGGGGCCGCTATGTGTGGATCAGACGCAATTCCGGCATGTTCGGCGTCACCGATCTGAACAACGAACAGCGCCCGGACTACATAGCGCCGTTCTACAGTGCTGAAGCCGAACCCGATGTGAACATCGCTATTGATGCCTGGAAGGGTTACGTGGTGGTGTTTGGCCGGTACACCGTGGAATATTTCGCCCTGACCGGTTCCGAGCAAACCATTTACCAGCCGGTTCAGTCTCTGACGGTCAGAGCCGGAATCATTGGTCTGGGATGCAAGGCTGTATATTTAGACAGTTTCGCCATTCTCGGCGGTCCGAGACTGGAACCGGCCAGCGTGTATCTGATCAACCAGGGCAGTTATCAGGAAATTGCCACCCGACGCATTCAGAAAATACTCAGGGAATACACCCAAACTGAAATTCAAGAATCTGCGTTTATGGAGTCGGTCAAATTCGATGCCCATGATCTGCTAGTGATTCATCTGCCACGCCACACGCTCACCTATGACCACAACAGCAGTGGTCAGGGTGCGTTTAACTGGTCCATCCTCAAAACCGATATACAGGGCGATGCTACTTACAGAGGCATTCACCACATACACGACGGCGACCAGTGGACCGTAGGCGACAAACGCCAACCATTACTCAGCCGGTTTTCGTTCACCGACGCCCGCCACGTTGGCCAGCTGGTGGAATTCATTCTTGATACGCCCATGGTTCAGTCCCGTAACCGCCGTGTTTATGATCTGGAAATCGACAGCGTGCCCGGACGATCCAACACAGCACGACGACTGGCGCACAGTGTCACGGTGAATGGCATCAGCTATGGCACAGAGCACTGGATACATTTTGACGAACCCCAGAACTACACCGAACGGATTTTAGAGCGCCGGATAGGCTACTTCAGGAACAACGTAGGGTTTCGTATCCGGTGGATTACAGAAACCCCTTCGACCCTGTCCAACTTTCGTGTGAGGGTGGAATAAACGACATGTCAGCCCCATTCGTGCCCAATCAGCAATTACTCAGCCTGCAAACCACCGGTTTACCCGGTCTGTCCGGCACCACACTGCCGAGATCCATACTGGCCGATCAGGGCTGGCCTGATGCTCTGATCGAAGACTACGACGCCAAAGGACTCAACAGTGGCGAGAATGGCAGCACGTTAACCCTTCTAGGCGAACAGACCCATCAGGCGCAGGTATGGAACCGTGAAAACCAAAGCAACATAGACACCCTGCAAAACCAGATCAATGCCGGAGAGATCCGGCTGGCCACGGCTGAAAGCCAAGTCAGAACCCTGTCAACTCAGGTATCAACCCTATCCACTCAGGTGGCCATGCTGGGCACCACCGTCACCGCGCTGAATACCCGAGTCGATGACCTGGACGCCGACATTAACCGACTGGAAATGGAGTTCGCCCCCCTGACCGGCACCGCTGCACCTGAAGGCGCTGTCACCAGTAACCGCAGCCAGACGTATTACCAGATCGACGGCATGACCAATGACATCTTCTTTAACCCAGCCATTGGAGTGAACACCGGATGGGTGCAAATGACCTGATGCAGGAAAACGATATACAGGCGCTGTCTGCCATTACCGGAACACGGGAAGAGCGCAGGGAAAAAATACAGACGTTTGAGGACACCCTGAAAACACTGGACGACGTGGAGCATCTAACCGTACTGAAACATGCGTTTCTTGATGGTGCCTACTTCCGACAAATCACTATACCCGCAGACGTGGCCCTGACCGGAAAGATTCACACCCACGAAACCTGCAACCTGATAACCCGTGGAAAGATAGCGATTGTCAGTGAATTTGATGAACGAATCATTGAAGCGCCATTTATGTACATCAGCCAGCCGGGCGCAAAAAAAGCCTGTTACACGCTGGAGGAAACAACGCTTATTAATTGCCACATCACTGAAGAAACCGAACTCGACAAAATAGAAGCTGATGTAACAGACGACGAGTACCAGCCCACTGAACAAAGAGGTAATGAAGTATGTCTTGGTGGATAGCAGGGGCTACCGTCGCCGGTGGTGTGATCGGGGCTTCCGGTCAGAAGAGCGCCGCAAAAACAGCGGCATCGTCCCAGACACAGGCGGCAGAGCTTCAGGCAGAAGTGCAGCGGGAAGTGCTGGCGGCTCAGAGAGAAGTTTATGAGGAGCAGGTAGCCAGACTCGACCCGTTCAGAAAGGCAGGCGTGGGGGGTCTTGCAGGTCTGGTGGGTCTATCCACTCCCGGTGGTCAGGCTCAGTATCTGGAAGATTATTATGCTGGCCCACAGTTTGCCGCTCAGTCACAGGCAGCACAGCAACAGCAACTGGCAGCCGCAGAGGCTACCGGTGGCTTACAGTCAACCAGCACCCAGAACCAGCTGGCGAGAATCAGCCCCACGTTAGGCGCTCAGGCACTGCAACAGCAACAGCAGGTATATGGCAATCTGGCCGGTATCGGTTTACAGGGTGCAGGCGTACAGGGTGGCTATGGTGGACAGTTTGGTTCTGCCTTGAGTCAGTACGGGTCTGGATTATCCAGCGCTTACGGTGACATTGGTGCTGCACAGGCAGGGCAGGCTATAGCAGGAGGACAAGCTCAGGCTGGTCTGGGTCAGTCACTGCAAACCGGCGCTCTGGTGTACGGATTGCGATCCGGTTTATTTAAGTGAGTTATTATCATGCCACAACCTTATGATTACACCATCAGACCCACTGGCCAAAGCCCGATCAGAACGGCATCGGGTCTGATTGGTTTACAAGGTGCTGTACAACAGCAACAGCAACAACAAGCCGAACAGCAACGACAGGCCCAGTTCAGAATGGGCTTGCAACAGCTGGACCCGAACGATCCGGCAGCCGCTCAGGCACTGGCGCAGCAATACCCCGGACAGATTGAACAGATACAGGGCTTTCAGGGTTTCGCTAACGAACAGCAACAAATGCAGGTAAGAGATGCGGTGGGTGGCATGATAACCGCCGCACAGAGCGGCGATCCTGAACTATTGCAACAGACCATAGACCAGTATGCCCCGGTGATTAGTGGCACCGGTGATCCTTCCATTACACCGGAGGTGCTGAAACGCATTGCCAGAAATAAACCAGAAGCGTTTATGAAGATGATGCAGGGGTCGTATGGTCGGGCTGGTGGGGATCTTAAACAGCTGGGTATTTTTGACCCATCAAAGACAAAACAAACGAAAGCAGCGGCTATACAGGAATTTGAACAATACCAGGCTTTGAAAGAAACAAACCCGGAAGCCGCTAAACAGTTTGGTATTAAGACCGGATTCCTGACACCTGACGGAAAACCTACACTTTCAAGCCATCTTGAAAAAAGACTGTCAACCGCTTCTGATGCTTCTATTGAATCTGGAAATAATTCCAGAAGTTTTATCAGGCTGGCAGATGACTTTGAAGGCGCAGACGTGGGTGGTGGTCTTTTCCAGGGAGAATGGAACGAAAAGTATAAAGAGATTACCGGAACGCCTGATGCCATTACCAATCTAAGAAAACGCTATAACTCTATTGTTGCATCACAGGCCGTCAGCAACCTGCCGCCAGGTGCTGCATCAGACAAAGATATTGCTTTAGCATTGGATGGTTTCCCCGGTAAGAATGCCACAGGAAAACAGATATCCAGCTTTCTTAGAGGATTATCAAAGATAGAGGCGGAGAGCGAACGGTTCAACAGCTTCCAAGCGGATTACATCAGTAACAACCGCAGCGAAATTAATATGGTTAAAGAATGGAAGTCTCTAAGAAAACAGGAAGATGAAGAGTTCAATAAAATATTATCTGACTTACCTACCCCAGAATCACTGGGGCTTACTGAAGGTCAGGAGATAGTTAACGACCAAACCGGTGATACGTTCATAGTCAGCGACGGAAAATGGACGAGGCAATAACATGGCAACATTACCAGAAGGTTTCAGGCTGGTGGGTGAAGAACCAACAGCACAGCCAGAACCTGAAACAATGACATTACCAGAAGGTTTTAGTCTGGTTCAGCAAGAAACAGTACAGCCCCAGCCTGAGACTGAAATACAGTCGACAGAACCAGAACTAATACCATCGGCACCCCCAACTGATTTAAGACAGATGAGCACTCTGGACCAGGTAAGGGCTATTAGCGACATAATAAGCCCTACACCTACCGCAGAAGAGGCTGGTCCACTGGACGCCATATCAATGGGTTATGACCGAGGAATACAAACCGTATTAAGAGGATTAGGGATTGCAGAACCTGAATCAGAACAGGAAAAAGCCTATATGGAAATACTCAAGGAAAGACATCCTTACACTGCAGGAGCGGGAGAGATTGTCGGTGAATCGGTTCCATTTATCGGAGCAGGCGCTGCCGCCAGCAAAGTTGGTCAGACATTATTACCCAAGTTAGGCGCATTCGGTCAGAAGGCTTTATCTGCAGGTCAGACATTAACAGGACGATTAGCCGGTGCAGGAACATTAGGAACCATTGAAGGTGGAATACTGGCTAAGGGTAAAGATGAAAATGTAGAGCGTGGGGCTGTAGAAGGTGGCTTAGTTGCTGCAGGCTTGGAGGCAACGATTCCGGTAGTAGGAAGGCTCGCTGGAAAATTATATCGCTCCGTCATGGGTAAAACACCCAAGGGAACCCTCATTGATGAAGCTACCGGACGACCTACTCAGGAGTTTCAGCAGGTTCTGAATAAAGCGGGTATGTCATTTGATGACTTCACTCAGAATGCACAGGATCTACTGGAGCAGCAGAAAGCTGGGGTTGTTCCTGAACAGGCCGCCAGATCCGCCCTGTTTGAAGAGGCAGGCGTAAGGGCTACCCGTGGAGAAATAACCCAGAAAGCAGCAGATCAGGCGCGTGAATCACGATTGATGCAGTCAACAAAAGATGAGCTTGCAGAGCCGTTAAGACAGTTCAAGCTGAAACAAAGTGATGAAATAGGCGATTATCTTCGTAGCAACGTCAATCAGGATGTGTTTGATGAGGAAACTGGAAACCTCATAAAAGAGGCGGTGGGTGGTCGTAAAAAACTATTGTCTACTGAAAAAAACCAGCTGTACGCCGATTTCAGAGAAGCGACTAAAGGCGTAGAAATCCCCCTGTTTCTTGACCGTATGAAAGAATCATTGCCTGATGAATTTACTATGGAAGATCTGGCTATTACTGCTGAAGGTCCCATGCAGGCGGCTAAAAAAATTATGACCCGATACGGAATTCTTGAACCGGATGAAGATATGCTTTCAGCCGGTGTTAATCCCAGAGTATTGACAGCAGAAAACTTTGATCAGTTCAGAAAGTCACTGAACAACATAGAGAGAGGTGATCAGACAGGAGCCGTTAAAGTGGTGACAGGCCCTCTTAAAGAAGCTTTAGATAAAGAAGCCGATGAGCTGGCTTCTGTACTGGAATCACAGGGCTATGGTTCAGATATAACAGACCCCATCAAGCAGGCCAGACAACGAGTAAGCACCATTAAAACCGAGTTCAGCCCACAGTCTGCCGTGGGTAAACTGATTGACAGCAAAAAGGATGGTAATACCTCCGTCATCGAGGCCAGCAAGCTATACAGCAACAACATAGCAGCAAAGAGTGTTCCGGTTGAAAATGTCCGGTCAATTATGAGCACTCTGAACAAGGCAGGCGAGTCTGGAGAGGTTGCCAAGGCATCACTGCAATCAACAGTGATGATGGATCTGATTAATGCAGGCTACGGTACCAAGTCAAAGAAGATTAACGGTAATCGGGTTTTTAATCCCATAGCCTTTAAAAACAGGATGGAAGCATTAGGATGGGGAACCAAGAATAATAAGCTACAAGCCATCTTCAAAGATAATCCTGACATGCTTGGACGACTTAAAAACATAGACAATATTTCGGATATCCTTATCAGAAATGCAGATGTAGAACCTAAAGGCTCATCCAGCACCATTCTTGATATGTTTGATATGTTTGGAATAACCGCCATTACGTCAAAAATACCGGTAGTCGGTCCCATGTTCAATGAGACTATAAAGACATCTATTCAAAGAGATAAAACCCGTAAGGAAGTGGCAGAATCCATGAGATCAACACCAGAGCTGGTGGACTTTTCACTGATGCTTGATTCAACTTTCCCCGCTATAGCAGAAGCTCTTGGCGTATCGGCAACCAGTGATGAATCAGAATAACCATTGTCGTATTGCGTGAAGAATGACAAGTACCACCACTGAACCCGCTATGTAATAAGCGCACCATAGCGGGTTATAAAAAAATAAGCCTACAAGAAAGACAATATCCCATGCCCTCATAATACAAAACCCCCGTACAACATAACCCCATAATACCACAGCCACCCAAAAACAGAACCACCTAAAATAGAGCCACAAAAGAGCCACAACAGAACTACATTTAGACTGCTTAAATCAAATCAATAGGCAGTCTGATGGCAACTTCAGGAAGCACCCGCACCACGCTTATAAGCCCCTTCCAGTACTTCGCAGACCCCACCCGAGCCAGACCCATATTCAACGGGTTTATTTTCATAGGCCGAGTGGATGGCGACCCCACCAACACAGCCGACCAGATACCCGTGCAGGTCATCTGTGAATGTGGCGGCAGTCCGGTCAATGTCACCCAGCCCATCCGAACCGGCCCCGGTGGATTGCCCATCTATAACGGCAGCCCTGCACAGATCGTGGTGTGCCGGTCTAACTACAGCATCACCCTGCAGGACAATAACCGGGTTCAGGTGTATCACTCACCCAATGTGCAGAGTGGGTTTGTTAATCAGCCGATTACCCATACCACGCTGGCGGCTGCCATGGCGGATGATAACAGTAGTCGTCAGATTATAAGGTTGCTTGAGCGAGGGGGGGCTGAGTTTCGTCGTGCAGTAGATCAGACTGAGTTT
This sequence comes from Sansalvadorimonas sp., assembly GCA_965221135.1. Taxonomy (GTDB): domain Bacteria; phylum Pseudomonadota; class Gammaproteobacteria; order Pseudomonadales; family Endozoicomonadaceae; genus Sansalvadorimonas. The sequence goes on along the minus strand of CBDCRZ010000066.1, from coordinate 18,256 downwards.
AATTCGTTTCCTGAGCCCGGTAGGTTTACGGATGCCGTAGGGATTCTTTGGGTTTATATAGTAGGAGACAGTATAAATATAGTAGAGCTGGGTGCAATAGATGATCCTAGTAACACTATAGATAGCCAACCAGCAATACAGGCAGCAGTCGACTTATCGTCTAGGGTCGAGATTCCAGAAGGAAGTTTTTATATATCTAGACCTATACGACTTCCGTCAAATCCGAATCAGACCACATTTTCAAATCTTCAGACGGGTCGCATAATTTCAGGCCAATCTACTCTATCTATAATTACAAGGAATGAACCAGATCAGACAGAGGGACTAAACGAAACAGAGTGGGCTGCAAATTCAGCATTCAGCGTTCATGGGACATACCACACTATTGAAAACATGACGATACATAGATCAGGTATCGGTGTGTTCTTCGGTCAGAACCCTGACGAACCTTCAGAAAATACATTCTGTTCCAGACTGACGTTAGACAGGTTAAATATAAATAATTGCGGAACGGGTATACTGTGGGGCGTAGCTGCGGGAATAACATACTCACTAATTGACAACTGCCATATGTGGCAGTGTCAGATAGGTATGAAGACCACGAACGGTCGATGGGTTGGCAACTTTAACTGCAATAGAAACAAAATTTCTAATACTCGTTTCAGTCGTTGCTGGATAGGACTAGAACTAACTGTTGCCGACACCAACACTTTTTACAGTGTTGACTTTGAAGGGTTTACAGCGACCGCCGCAGCGACGTCGGGTAAAAGTAATTTACCTGAATCCTACTACCCCAGTAACACGCCTGATCATACCGAAGGGGTAGCCCTGTTAAATAGGAACAACACATTTAATAGGTTTTTTGGTTCCACGTTTGAATCCTGCTTTACTCGTATAGTAGAGAATGCCACAGGCGGACAAAATCAATATTATGGCTGCTTGATAGGGGAAAGAGAGTCATCCCCGGAGAGAGTTAACTTTGCCGATGTACCGAGTGTCTTTATTACTGACAGGACTTTCATAAACCAGAATTCTAGATACGGTACAACTACCGTGCCTACTTTGAATGTAATAGGTGGTCGGGGATTTATAGACAGTAGACTAATATCATCTGATTCATTAACGTTAGGCTCTGATACTACAGGATACGGCTCAACTGTAACTGAAAATGAGGACTCAGGAGCTATTCCTACTTCAGGAGTGTTCAGTAAAATCCTATCTAACGTAGGACGACGGAATACGCATCAATCTGCTGTGTTTACAACTACATTCAGAAACACCTCCCTTAATCTGGGTGGCACAATAACATTTACAGTACAGATACGAGGAAGTAATGGGTCAAGTTCTGTTTTAGTGGCCAGGATAGACGATGTTATGCTAAGGGCTTACGGCGTAGGGGGTAGTACAATCAGACTTGATGATAACACTTTGCTAGTAGCGAGCCAGTCTATCGTGAATGGAGTGTTGACAGTAAGTGTCACAAATAGTGGACTAGGCTACGGTATAGATGCATCTTCTACACGTATTAAAACTACAGTGTCTAGGGTCGTCTGATGATTTATCTGGCATAAGAACAAACTAGGCGCCTAAACAAGAAACCGGGGTCAGGTCTTTCATCTTGATAGGATGTCTTACTCCGACTGCTCAACCACCATACCATCCAGAGATTCAATCAGCCGGTGTTCTGCCTCAGAGTGGGCACGCTGGCTGAACTCTATTTCAATTTCAATGCTTTTCGCTTTGTCCATGGCCGGATTTACCCGGAACGTGCAGAACGTGCCATCGTGAGCAAAACAATCTGTTTTTTCGGTTTCTTCCACACCCACCAGGCGGGCACCGCATTTAACCCGCGCCGATCGGATGCCGATGCTGTTCACCTGGGCCAGTGAATAGGTCGGCACAGAGATTACCCGACCGTCCTCAATTTCCACATCAAACATCTTTGGCCGGTACAAACCATCTTCACCCAGCACCATGTGATGTTCTAAATGCTCCCGCCTTGCTTGTGGCATTGCCTGCTGACCATCGCATAACGCCTTAACGATACCGCGCACGAACGCCGACAGGCTGACCCCCTTCTTACCCAGCATCAGGCAGACTCAGGATTAGCAGGAATAGCAGGTTTAGCAGCAGGCGGTAAAGAGGGCACATCAGGGGCGGGTTTATCCATGGCATTGTTTCTGAAACGTTCCATCAGCAGATTGAAGCCTTCAGGCAAAGGACACTGGCCAATATTTAATTCAATATGCTGCTTTGCCCGTGTATCAGTTTTGCGGGTATTTTCTTTGCTGTAACTGGCTTTCGCCTTCATAGATACCGAGAAGGGTCCCCAGCCGACCTTTCCTTCCAGCTCGCCACCAGCATCAATATTTTCTTTGAGCTCAGCGGACTGGCTCACTTCAACATCCAGCGATATTTTCCCGTCAATGATCTGCATGTTTGGAATGGGGATCATAGTAATCAGCGGCATAGTAATCGTTTCTATTTCTTCACTGCCGTCAGATCGTTTGACCGTATGCTGAAAATCGACACTGACGGCACGCTTGATGCCGTCCTTATCTTCTATAAACCCTACATTCAAAAAAAATCGAGCCATCCCATTGCTGGCTTTGATCTGGGCTTCAATGATGGCATTCAGCGGGCCGCCAATGATTTCAGAGAACGGCATTGCAGTGAATACCTGCCCCATGAACTTAGGATCTATGTCAGACACAATAAACACCCTACGGTTTGTTGTTAGACAGAGAATAGACAGCTATAAAAGAAGCACTTGAAAAAAATGCCTATGCCCCGCCTGAGAGTGCGGGGCTTTTTTTTACTACACTGTTGTTGATCGTGATGAGCCAAGGAAGGCGCTAAAACCGATCTATCTCCAGCTCCCTGGCCAACAAAATATCCTCAATGTTTCTACGGGTTTGTGTTTCCTGCCGGTCCGCCTCACTCACTGTGATTATTGTAACGCGATTGTTTTTTTTGATGCTGTAGGGCTTAGGTTTGGCCGCTTTTTTCTTCGCTGGCTTAGCCGATCCATCAGCTTTGCTTGCATGATACTGTTCCCGTTTCTTAGCCCGTATCGCGGCAGCGTGCCGGGCATGATAGGCCCGATTCTCTTTCTGCTTGGCAGTCAGTTCAGTCATGGTTTCATCCTCACTGTAGAGAAAAGGGGGCGCTTAATGCGCCATCCTCTGAGCTTCTTTCTGCACCCTGGCCATGGCCCCGTCAAACCGGTCCTGTGTTAATTCGCCCAGTGTTCGGATATTCCCTGCAATAGTACAGAACTGAATTTCATCCAACTGAGCCATTTGTAAAGCCCCCTGAAGCCGCTTAAATTGCTGAGGTGTGATAACAGGCTGGCGTGGTGCTTCGAAGTTGTCAGGCGTTTCTATGGCTCTCTGATTCACGACCACCTGACCCGATTGCTTATTTCCGTATCGTCCGTTTCGTTTTGATTCATAGTAATCATGAGCTCCAACCATCATACGTTGCTGCTCTGCCAGCTCTTCTTCTTTACGGGCCTTCACATCGTCAGCCACACCCTTGAAATACTGCTGCTTGGCATTCTGGGGTTGTTGCTGTTGTTGTTGTTTTTCCCGCTTACGATACGCATTTTCGGGCGTCTCAGTCACATGACCGTTTTGCTGCTGTTGTTGCACCTGCTGATTGCGGCGGTTCGCCAGATATTCTTCACGGTTATGGCCAGCAGCCTGGCTCTGGTTTTGATTCTTTTCCTCTTCAGGTAAAGCCCATTCTGGCAAGCGTGGCGGATTCCAGGAGAAGTGAATATCTTGACCGCCATTTCTCGGTCTTACTTTCGCTCGGTTCTTACCATTACCCTGTACCGGAATATCAGCAAACGTGGCTTCCAGGCTATACAGATAGCGACCAATGCCCCACTGAACAGCCGCACGTTTCATAGAGGCGGATATACCTGCTTTGACTGATTCATATTTCTGCTTTTTATCATCAGTCATGGTGATATTGTCTGCACCATCCCATTTGGTCACCCACTCTTTACGATCTGAACAATACACAGATATTCCACACATCCATCCACCATGAACCTGCTTTTCTTCAGACTTCCAACCCAGCGGGCCAAACACTTCATCCAGACGATTCTGAACACCGCGATTTGTCACATACGGAATAACCATGGCCCATGGTTTACCGTTCTTTTCACCGGAACGCTGAACACGCCATTCAATATCATTAGCTGGAAAAGGTTGAGTCAATTCTTTGAATAATTCGATTTTGGAAGACATAGCGGAAACCTGAAATTGAAGAGTGTAGTACTGGAGAAGAGGGCTATAGCCCCCTTACTGGTCGATGGTGTTACTGGCCTTCGGATTCATCCTCAGTCAGTCCGGTGAACCAGAGCATGAACGAATTATCTTCCTCGAAATTGTCAGAATTGCAGGCCGTGTGATAAGGGGTGCCGATAATTTTAGTGATCATTTCAGCAGCTCCAGCAGTGCTTCAAGCTCAGAGCGAAGCGCGGCAATTTCCACTTTGCGAGCATCAACAGCAGGGGCGCTAATCAGACCAGTGCAGGCGGTTAAACCGGACACTTTGGTGGCGTTCATCTGCAGCAGGAAACCAGCTTCACGAAAACTTTGCAGGTCTGAAATAGTGGTGGATGGGGTGATTGTCAGTTCCATTTAGGAATACTTCCATATTGAGCCTGATCCGGTTTTGTGCCAGTATCGGGCTGTATGTGGTTGCCTTCCTCTCCTCGCCCTTCGACAAGTTCGGGGAGGAAGGCGGTTCTACAAGCTGAAGCAGTAATCCCCGCCTCAACTTGTGGGAACAATAATATATTTATGTTCCCACAAAGTAAACCTTTTTTTGTTCCTACATTTTCTCTATACTAATCACCATAGATATGGATATGGATGATTTATGACTACTCAGAAGAAAGCAAAGCTGGGCAGAAAACCAAGCCCGGAAAAGAACCTTGATGTAAGCATTAAAGTCAGATTGAAATCTGATGAACGTGAACAGTGGAAGGAAATGGCAGAGAATGGGGGATATAAGAATTTATCCGAGTGGATCAGGTCACTGGTAGCAGCCGCCTGACCAGCAGACAGATAAAAAAACCCCGTCGGGACTGTAACCTACGGGGTTTTTTTTCACTTAACTTCGCATGAATTTACACAATCGCAATCAGTACACCTACCAGAGAACCATAGAGAACCATACCAAATGCCTGAGAATTATAGACCAGCAAAAAAAAGCAGCCCGTAGGCCGCTGGAATGATCTTGTTGTTATATATACGCAGATAGCCTTCTCAATGCGTCCTGACAGTCATCATAATTTATAGCCAATTCTGCATCCGGAAATGCCTCCCACTCATCAAGACTGGAATCAACGGTTAATATATTTAAATCCTTAAATATATTATTTCTTTTAATGTCTTGGCATTCTATAGAAGGCCGACAATCATCAACAAAGTTTGGTGAACCCCGACCTATCTTTACCACCTGGTCACCTCTGAATAATGCAACACCATCCTCATTTCTATGCGTGGATTTGCTTCCCTTTATTATTCTAAATCCTTTTTCAGACCATTCGTTAAATGTCATAAGTTCCATTTTGCTATAAATCATACCCACCTACTTATCCGCTCCAAAAGTAAAATCCTGATCCTCTTCCTGAGGAAGATCTTCAGTAATGACTGAGTTTTTTTCCTGAGTAACTTCTATCTGTTTTTTCGGTGAAACAGAACCGGCAAATATACGACCAATGGATTAAATTCAGGTTAAACGCTGGTGGCTTTAAACTGACTGGTTAAACCACTCAGGCTTTTTAATGATCCTGAAGGGGTTGGTTTTGCTTCAGGTTCTTTTTTTGATACCGGCCTGTCGTCTTTTACTTCAGAGACTGGATTATTCACGGGCTTGCCTGAGATCCTTTCCAACATACTGATTAACACCTCAGCCCGTTCTTTTGTGTCCATGCCTTCCAGCTCTCCATTGCGCTCCATAGACTGGAAAGCATCAATAACACCACCACCCAATTCCTGAACCATGTAGCCGAAGATGGAAAAAGATCGCAGCTGGTCCAACACTTCTGACCGGCCTTTTTTATCCGCGTCTGACAGATGGCTCCACATCCGTTCGGTGACAGTGCCGTCAGTGACCCGAATAACCAGACGTTTATCAATGGATGGTTTCATGCTCATGATTAACCTCTTTGACTTTTTACCAGACCACGGGCAATAGAAAATTCATCCCCGATAATGCGTTCACCGCCGTATATATCAGCAATGCGATGCCCCATCAGAGCAGAACCACCCCCCACATAGACGACCGCCGCCAGACTTTCAGAGTCAGCAACAAATTTACGCATACCGGTAATAATGTCTTGCTCTACATCCCTGCAGGCTTGTTCTACTTCCTGGCTGATATCTTCACCGGCAAATTCTTTAGAGCGCATGGCTGAATCAAGATGATGTTTCTGCAGGGCCTTCCGATCGAACCGTTTCATGATGACAGGGCGCAGGTTTTCAGCGATATGAAATACACCGAACCGCAGAGAATCAAAATTCTGCATGTTGCCATAACCATCCACAACGGCTAGGTCAGTGGTCGTGCCACCCGCATCCACAACCATGATTTTATGACTGTCATCCACATCCAGTGATTTGCTACCGTTATCATTCAGCAGATAATCAAACCAGGCGGGTGTCGCTTCGGGTGACACTTTCACAGAAACAATATTGGCCAGCGGATGGCCTGCCATATTTTCAACATCCGCATTCATCAGATTCTTTTTTTTCTGATTAATCAGCGGTTCGTTGTACGGCGCTACTTGATAAAAATCTTTAATCGGCAAAGTCACATTGATTTCTACATCCTGCCCCCCAAAACCATTCTGTCTCAGCACCTCATGCACCAGAATCAGATTGATATCAGACGTTTGATAATCAGGAATGTCGGTGGTCATTGAACCATCCATATTCGGAGCAGCGGTATATTCAAGGCCGCCCACCTTATACGCCGCATCATGATAACTACCCGACTGGGTGTTCAATTTCGCCCCTCTGACAACACGGGAGGGAATCACCTGGCTGACGATCTTCTCCCCATCAAACCAGGAAATCTTGGTCTGGCTGGAGCCTTCATCAATAACGACGTGTTTCATTCGTGCATTCCTTATGCAGTTATTACACTGGTTTAGTGCTTGAATGTGACTTTATAGCATATTAACCACACATACAAGATTACACCAACACAATACAAACTCAGCCCCTATACAACGTTGACTCTTGCAGAGTTCCGCAACACACAACGCCAGAACGACACAGAAACCCACGACAACATTGCTAGAGTGAACAGGCTTGAATGATGAAATAGGGTATTAGTACTTATGGCTACTAAGAAGGACTATTCCAACTGGCTCACCATCGCGCTACCGCTGATAGTGATGGTCATCGTCGCCATGATCGGTTTTTCAGTCACGGGCCTGAGAGACCGAATAACCGACAACGAGGATGATATACAGCGATGTATGAAGATCCGGGATTATCAGACAGACCAGAGCGCCATTAATAACCGCATCAATGTAATGGAGGGCCGTCTGTATGACCTCCAACGCTGATGCAACAGAACTGCCTGCCGGGCTTTTGGACATGATCGAACAGGACGAGGGACGCAGAGACACGGTCTACATAGACTCGGAGGGCCATCAAACCATTGGGCTGGGGTTCTGCTTGGATAAAATGCCAATGCCCAGGGAAGTAGCAGATTACTGGTGCAATCTGATTCTGACTCAGCGCCATAAACAGATATTGATTGCCACCCATTTCGGCACTGTGTTCAAGAATCTGAACCCGGCGAGACAGTGCGCGATATTAAATATGAGTTATCAGCTCGGCATCAGCGGATTGTTTAAATTCAAAAACATGTGGGATGCACTGGCAGTGGGCGACTACAAAACAGCCAGCCTTGAGGCGATGGACAGCGTATGGGCAACACAGACAAAAAACAGGGCGCGGAGAATAGCGGAGGTGCTTAGAACGGGCACCATGCGACCGTATCAATAGGATCGGGGCGGCAGCGAACTGGAAAGACCCGCCCCGATCTGCTGCTGGTGGTCAACATGAGGAGTCTCCAACCACCGGCAGCTAATAAACTGTAGCCTATCAGGCTACTTCTGATTGATTAACATCATCGTTCAACTGAACATCATCCCAGCTACGGTCAGTAAGACGCTCTTCAGTCGTCCGGCTGACCTGTCCCTTCTCTTTGTCTATGGCTTTCTGTTTCAGAATGCCATAGAAGTAATTTTTCACAGATACCGGAAACTCAAATCCACTCATAATCTGACTGACGATATCCAGGGTAGAATCCCTGATTATCTCTTCCTTATAGAGATTAGCCATGGTCATCATTTCAATATCAGTCAGCTCTGGGATATTAAGTTTCAGCATCAGCTTGATGCCTTCCGGCATTTCCTTTGGAGTACCTACAGAAACAGGGCTTTCCTGATCTTCCTGCACGGCTTCAAACTGCTGGTTATGTTTAATCACAAACTTAATGGCTCCGATCTTACGGCCTTTTCTGATCGGTTCGAAATCAAAGGTAAGGTCGGTTTCTTCGGTTATTTCTTTCTGGCATTTTTCAAGAATGTTTTTACGAAACATAGCGAATTTTGGATACTTGCCATCCTCTACACCCAGATAGCCCCGAAGGTCATCTATTGATATTTCCCTGAATGAAGTAGTGTTTCCTTTATCCACTGCATTCATCGGCAAGAACTGGCGCAATAACTCATACATACGGATAGAGTAAGACGACTGCAGGCTCATAACCTGCTTTAATCGGTAGCTGGTAAAGCGGCCTTTTAGTTGTAAAAGATAAGGTTTTAATTTTTTAGAAACAGAGAATTCGACTACTCCTTCAGACGGTGAATATCCGGCATGGGAAAACCATGTAGACATCAAAAAACCTTCAGGATTATCAGGTTCCTTTATAGTAACTATGCTGGACATTAGACTGGTGCATATTTTCTTTATACCAGAATAAAGATGCTGACTTTGTATTCCTGTTATTTTCACCAGATCATTTATAGATATTTGATAATCTTTTAAATCATCATCTTCAGGGTTTATCTGTGCGATAACAGAAAGAATGATTTTCTGCTCTCTCAATGATAACCGTGTCTTGCTCTCCATCAGATTTATTTGTATTAGCTTATTGGCTTTGGTCACGTTTAATTTATCTACATCAGTGGTTATGGACGGCATCTTATAGAGCCTCAAAATAGTATGAAAACTACTATATTACAAAAGGTATAATCCAGCAATAGGATTTATACTTTTATAAACCAATCCCTCTACCTTTAGCAACCAATCCCTCTACCTTTATAAACCAATTACTATACCTTTATAAACCAATCACTATACCCTAAACCGCTACAGCCCCCGAATTCATTGACCTGTAGAGGAGGGTAAAACAAGTAAAACAAGTAAAACAAGTAAAACAAGACTAACCGGCCTCGCTGGCGCTTGGCCTGTCGGTCGGTCACTGTTGCTTTTCTCGACTGATTACCCATCAAAAAGATCGGCAACCAGCTCTCAAGAAAAAGCTCGGTTAATCAGCCAGAAGATTAAAAGTGATGGGGAAAAAACACTTAAAAAGGAATTTTTACCCAAAAAGCAAATTCGGCTGTCATTCAACCTGAACAACCTACACACACTCACTAGCTCACCGCTGAGGGTTATAGTAAAATCGGCTTCCGGCAAATAAACGGCAGCGCTTCAACAAACATGATTTCTTTTTTAAGCGGATTAGTTTTTTATTGGTTGGCGGTGTTTTTATCAGGTCGTATAAAATACAAAAATCCAAATTATGAGAGACTGATATTTTTTATATTTGGTGCGTTAGCCGCAATCTTATCATTAACGATTACAAGTCTTATATAGAATGGCACTTATGACCCAGCATCACGAACTCACCCCCGAACAGAAACAGAGCCGGATACTCAGACAACGTCTGTTCACTATGCTGGCAGAAAACTGGCCCGCCCTGTTCAGTGAAATCAAACCCCTGGCTATCGGTATTTATGAAACGCTGCTTCAGGATCTGGAAGACCGACACCAGCCAACAGAATGGCTGAAACCAGCTATCACTCAGTGGTGCAAAAACAAGAAATACATTTCCAAAATATCAAAAGGCGGCCCCCGCTATGATCTGAACGGAGAACAGGGAGAAATCAGCGAACATCAGCGCACCTGTTCAAAAAAATACTTCAGCTACAAAAAAAAGAAAAATGGGGTGAAAGAGCGACACGGAGAACAGAATGAGCATAAAAGATGATTTTGGACTAATTGAAAAATACAGTGAAATGCAAAAAGTCGGATCAGTCACAGTCACTATTTTACATGACCAGGCTCTTGAAATAGTTGTCGCTGATCTAATTGCAAAATACAAAGCGTGCAAAAAACGCAATGACGAATATGCGGATAGTTTCAAAAAGGTTCTTCAGTTCTATTTGGAGGACGATGAAATGGAAGAGATGGAAGCGATATAACCCCTGCTTCAGCGGCGAAGTCCGCTGCAAGCCGTTGTTATGCGAGAACACAGAGCTTACAGGTAGAGACATGTGGAAAATTATAGAAGAGCAGACCCTTTATAAATTCAAATGGTACAGAAAGTTGAAGGGGGGCAGTTTTGTACTGGTGAGCCTGGATGAAAATGAAATGTGGTTCTGGAATACATCTGGATTTAGTAAAGAGGTAGTACTACGGGTGGAAGAATACGCATAACACCTACTTATACGAACTCGGTTCGTATAAGTAACGCCTATTCTCTATATACAATCATACCCCAGGCTACGAAGACGCCAACAATGAGCTACGTCACAGGCCAGTTCATCAGACTGATACATCAGACAAAAAACCGCCGATATTCAATTTACGAATTCAGGACAGAGCGAACCACCAGCCGAGGCCGCCAGACGATAAAGGCGATCTATCAGGGCTGGGATTCCCCTGAAATCAATGGGAGCTGGTACACACTAAAGGGCCAGTGGAGCCAGAACCGCAGATTCGGCACAGAATTCTATATCAGCAAAATAGAGCTGACCCACTCATTCAGAGAACGGCACCACGCGCACATCAATGCGATCCTGGCCAGCATAGGAAAAGAAGAACACCACGCCTGACGCGCTCTTTTTTTTTAAGCACGCACGCACCTCCCTGCATCTTATATTAAACGCAAAATATGCAGATTACAATAAAAATAAATGCAAAATATGCACAAATAAAGCCTTTTACCCCTTCCATATCTGCAAAATTTGCGTATAATAGATTTTGTCCTCAGCGACAACAGCTATTTAAAAACGTGTTTACTTCGGAGGTTTAATGGTTCGTCTTTCAACGACCAGCAAGCTGGACGGAATCCGCTCCTGGTCATTACCAGCCGGATCCACTTGTCCAGGTTCTTTCCACTCTGACGGTTCTTTGGTCGCAGCCTGCAACGGTTGTTACGCCAAGAAGGGCCGGTATCCCACCCCAAACGTGAGGCTACCCAGAGAAGAGAATCGCAGGGACTGGCGGCTACCGGATTGGGTAGACCGGATGGTGTGGGAGCTGGACATTGACAGATGGTTTCGGTGGTTTGATTCAGGTGATGTCTATCACCCTGAACTGGCCAGAAAGATACTGCAGGTCATACAGCGCACCCCATGGTGTACGCACTGGATTCCAACCAGGTCTTACAAAATCCCCCGAATCGTTCCCATCCTGGAGGAGATCAACCGACAGCCTAACGCTGTTGTGAGATATTCCAGCGATGGTATCAACGGCGAGTATGAGAGCCACCATGGTTCAACCATCATACCCACCCACGAAACGAACGATTCAACCCTGACTGTATGTCATGTACATAAAGGGGAAGGAGGCGTAAGACAGTGCAGCCGGTGCCGGAAGTGCTGGGACAAGACAATCAATATGATTGCCTACGTTAAGCACTGAAGGCCAGAGGGGAGGGGATCTCCCCCCCCCCCCTCTCTGCTCACTCCAACCAGTAAACACAAGCACCAGGCGCGCATTTTCAATAATGACTATTAAGCAAAATTTGCAAAAATAGTACCGTGTCCACGGTTGTAAATAGGCAAAATATGCGTATAATGTGTAATTATGGAAATGCGCGCGCTTTTTAAAAAAAGGAGAGAGTATGACCGGCAAGGAATTACAGCAGTTCAGAAAGTCTCTGAAGCTGTCACAGTCTGAATTTTGTAATGTGTTAGGCGTTAAAACCCGAACCGTGAGTAGCCTGGAGAAGTCCGAGAATATCGGCATCCTGTACACCAATGCAGTGAAGTTTCTGATGATTCAACAACAGTCAGAACGCCTGCACACCATCAGCCAGCAATCCAGCGAATTAATAGAGATCCTGCAATGACCCGTGAAGAATTTTTGAAAAGCCCTGAATTCATAGAGCTGATGTTATCCGTTGGTGAACTGTCCGACAGTGCTGATAAAAGCCTGCAGGACGAAGACCCCGACCAGGCAGAGAAATTGCTGGAGCAGGCTGATAGAGAGATCCACGCTTTCATGTTCACTGATGACAGCCGTTATGAATTTTTCAGCCGAGATCAGTTTCTGTATGGCGTTATGGTCAACTTAACCAAAGAATTAACCATGACCATAGCGGATCTGTAACCATGGCCACCATCTCTCAATACATACAGCGCCAATCCTGCAACACCGACAAACTGATGTTTGACAGCAAACAGGCGCAGGTGTGGCAGATTGTAGAGCACGAAAAACCCCACTATATAGGCTCGTATGAGGTCGTTCGGCTGGTGGACGTGCTAGAAGGCGAAGAAGGGGAAGGCGTTTTTTCATCTATGGAATACGCATTACAGAAAGCCGGTCGAATCGTTGACCAATATCAGGCAGTAAAACAATGACACCAGAAGAAGAAAAACAGATTGTAGAACAAATGGCCGAACTCGGAACAACCTTATTCAAATTCACGAGCAATGGTTTTAAGTGTGTGGCAATCAACATGTACAACCACATTCTGACCATGAACATGGCTCCAGTGATGATTAATCACTACGGGAAAGTGTCGGTAGAGCTGCAAATCATGCCGGGGGTTATGAACCGGGTAACATTGCACCCCCACGGCAACCCAGACGACAGCACTATGTGGTTTGACTGCGACACGGTAGAACAAGCCACCGACCTGCAGGATTTTATAACACAGTACAATGATCACTGGTCGCCCGATCCGTCGGAGTCCGACAACCAATAACCCAAGCGCCGGTATCACTACCGGCCTTTTTTTATGAGGTAAAACCATGGCCGTCATTGAATACAAGGAAGGATCGCATAAAGCAAGATTTATAGGTTTTAGAGTCGATACCACGGTGGGTGGTGAACGCTGGCAGGAATATTTTTCTATTAATGAATACGAATATGGAGATGCAAAAAAACGGGCACAGGCGCTGAATGATCAATGGCGAGCTCTGGCGGAAGAACACAACCTGATTCACCGCCTCAATGACATGTGGCTAACTAACCAGATTTGTATAGGGCTAACTGCAGACATAGAAAGACGAGCAAGGATTATTAAAAGTGGATCCCGTAGCACCAGCTATTCCCCGGTGTTTTCAGTGTCGGTCGGGAACAGAAGAAGTCCAAAAAGATTCAGTATAATAAAAATGGGCTATCAGCACAGCTACCGCTCAGCCGTCCGGTTATTTTGTGAGTTTCACGGCTACAGTCAACACATAGAAAAAAAGCTCTTCAAACGCCAGCCAGAGCCTGAGATGTTCACGGGCTATCTGTTCAATAAGAAATTTGAAAAATACAGAGATATTTATATTGGTGAGATAGAGGAGAAGTTACTGGCTGGTGGCTGTTCCCTCTAATAAAAGGCATTCGCCCTCTATATCATCCTGGCAGAATCTACCCATCAGTATTTTTTTACGTTCCTCATAGCTCACCCCGGAACCTATCAGTTCATGGTTGTCACCGCGTATGACATCCAGTCGGCTGACCTGTTCCGGTGTGATGAAGTCAGCCAGCCCGAGATCATCGGGTATCTGATTCTGTTTCTTATAGTCACTCACTGAACAACCCAGCAGCACCAGGTCACAGAGCCGGTGCTCATTCATGTAATGATAATCCTGAGTCTCTTTACCCAGGGTGGCCCGATGATCTTCCAGACCGGCACACATTTCCTGAGAGGCAATCCGGCAATGTTTCCGGACAGGCAGAGAATGACGCATTGCAGTGAATTGTTCCACGTAGGCCATTTTCAGTTGGTCAAAACGAGATCCTGTAAACTTGGTAATCAGAAAACCGAACCCCTGTTCAGATATTCTATAGCAGGGTTGTTTTTTACCCATCACCTTATATTTCACGGCGCAAAAGTGCGCCGTGAAATTCTTATCTTTAGACAATATTGCACGTATGTCTCTTAATATGTCTTTATGGTTTTTATCGAAAAATTCAGCCACTTCATAACTGAACGTGTAAATCTTGCCAGTATGGTCAGAAACATGGACCACGGGGAAAAGGAAGCCATTCATAAAAACACCATTTATATAACGTGTATATAAAATAGCGTTTCCTATACACGTTCCCAGGACATGTATAGAAATCGGGTTTTTGTAGTTACATCGGAGTAAAACAAAAATAAATTATATTATGTATATACAAAACAAAATCTATCCGTTATAGTAGCACCATGTTCAGCAAACACGTTGAACACCGACCGGGCGGGACCCGGAAAAGAGAACCACCATGAACACATCAAAAATCTTCACTAAAGCCCACGCCATCGCTAGAAAGACAGTGTCTATTGTTGGCGATTACGTGATCGCTTTTCGTTTCGCACTAAAGAGAGTTTATATGGAAGCAAAACTGATTAAATCCGGTCTTAATGTTTGGGAAAACTACGGTAAAAAGAGAATTTACATTAGTGATTTTAACGACATGATGAAGGCCTTTCCCGCTCTCAGCATTTCATTCTATGGAACGGGTAATATCTCTAGTGCCTACTACGCTGGGGAAAAGATCAGCAACGGCAAAGCAAACAAACTGATTCCAGCCGGTAAAATGTTTTACGATTGCCTCGAAGAGAAGTGGGTAGGCGCGACTGAAACCGCTTCTGATATTTTTGGTATTTAATATGCAAGAACAGCAATTCGCTATTTTTATTCAGTACGTAACGCCGCCGAAAAATTACTATGATCGAGGCTATCAACGAGGTCTCAGACGTTTTTATCACGGCGAGAAATTCGGTACGCAATCCGAACATGAAGAATGGATGAACCTGTCCGGGAATAGAAAGAAAATGGGTAAGGGATATCAGGACGGTTTTTCCGGTCTACCTCCCGCCGGTTATCACGGCAACATTGGCAACCAGAACGCCCGTAAAGAACAGACTGCTGATAGCACGTTGGTCATCAGGCTCAATAGTCGGATAAAGGCAGGCTACGTGAAACAGGCACAAAAGGAGGGGTTAAAACTCAGTGAGTGGGTGTTAAAAAAGCTGTCTGTTTCTGATCAGCAACAGTAAGAAGGAAGCCCCAGAGATGGGGCTTTTTTGTCGATTCATCCGGTAAACCTTCCTACCGGCAGTAACTGACAATCACCAAAGATATCAAATTGAACTCTGCAATTCTTCGACCTTCTCTTTTAGTTCCTCGTTATGCCCCTGATAGCCTGCCTCCTCTATGGTTTCCCAAGCGGTAAGAACCAGTTCCTTAAGCTCTTGTATTTCTGTAGCCATATCAAAATTCCCTTCCCGTAAATGTCTGGCATCGGCAGGGGTGCATCCTTCAGGAAAAATTTCTGTAGCCGTATCAAGATCATCAGATTTCAGATGAATATTTGAAATCTGCATCAGTTTTGGATATTCCAGAATAGCCGCCAATGGAACCTCCAATATGTCACCATTTTTTTTATCAACATACTTCGATGTTTTCATGGTTCCATCATCATTAAAAAGCAGTTTTAGAACACCATCATAATATGCTCTATAAGATTTTAAAGACGATTCTATAGCTGCTGATAACGCATAATATTTCACGGTTAGCTCTTTAACTTCGTCAGACATGCCTCATCATCTCTTATGCGATAAACCCTGAAGGGTAGTCCAGTAGTCAACGCAGGGTTTACCACTGGCTAACCATTTTCGTGGCGTCAGGAATATGCTACTGATCATTTGAAAAAATAACTGGCATTAGTCAGTAGACTTCTACAGTAACGCTCTCCACGATCAGTGAGATAAAGGCAGTTAAACCCTCTCATAACCACCATCTCACGGCCTGAATTATCAAACAGCGGTCTAATGTGTCGGTTGATCATTGCCGGTTTAACTCCAAGATCGTTGGACATTTCTTGCAGTGTGGCCGGTTCTTCTTGTTCAAATAGAAAAAACAGCATGGCCACCTGGATAGCATTCAGGGCCGGTGCGATTCTATGGCATTGGACTAAAAATTTGTTGATGTCTTTTATTTTCATTGCAGAAACTGATAAACCCTGAAGGATATCAATAAAAATAGTTAATATTACCAAATCAGCAATAATCACCCTATTCAATAGTTTTTAACTATATGAATAATCTATTCACTTCCATCGGTCAAAAAACAGTCAAGAATGGGACAATAGTGCAATTACTACCGGTAACTGAACTTACCGGTAGTAATTGAAACTAAGGTACAAGAATATAATTATTCATAAATCTGCATAATTAAGCATTCAATATAGGCGTTATATCAATCAAAGATTTTGATGATCTATATTTGACCACTTTAACTCAGACAAAATAAAACCGGGCACTCAATGAATGCCCGGCCGTGTGTGTGCGATTCTCATTTCAACGAACAGCTAAGCTGTTCTCGGTGAGCATAACATTCCGGTAACCGACCGGTAGACCCGTGAAGGTAAGTTAATAATATGTACTATGTGGTTAAGTGCAAGTTGCGACCGAATAAAAAACAAACCCTCTATTTTGAAAAAAATATTGGTTGTTGCCGATTCGTGTTCAATTACTGCCTCCAATACTGTATTGATCATTACAGCAGAAACAAAGATCTCCCCAAGGATCAGCAAGAAAAAAGACCAGGTGCCTACGATCTGAGCGGACTACTCCCAGCCCTGAAAAAAACCCACCCGTGGTTGTCTGAGGTGGACAGTCAGGCATTAAAATTTTCAGCGTCTCAGGTTGATGTGGCGTTCAAAAATTTTTTCAGACGGGTAAAACGGGGAGAATCGCCCGGTTTCCCCCGGTTTAAATCAAAATACAAAAGCCGACCCAGTTTTACTCTGACTCAGGGCCAGTTGATACGACACACAGAAAACAGCATCACATTACCAAAAATCGGCACAGTGAAGCTGGACCACACCAATTTCAACCCCCCGACTGACACCGACGCTATGATAAAGCGCTGCACCATCAGCCGGTCAGCGGCGGGTAATTTTTACATCAGCGTACTGTTTGCTGACGATCTGGAGGAGCCCGAAATACATCACAGCGAGAGCCAGACCATTACAGCACTGGATTTAGGATTAAAACGATTGTTCAGGGTCGATGATGCTCATGGAAAACGATGGAATATAGATTCACCTCTGTTTTTCAGGGATCAGATGAAAACGCTGAAACGAGAGCAACGGCGGCTGGCTAGAAAAACAGTCAGAAGCGCCCGGTGGATTAAACAGAAAAAAAAGGTTTCCCGGTTGCATGAAAAAATATCAAACACCCGCCGTTATTTTTTTCACCTGTTGGCCAATGATCTGATCAATTCATCGGATGCCATTGCTCTGGAGGATTTGGATATTGCGGGCATGATCAAAAAAAACTCTGCGGAGCATTCCGGCATAAAGCGCAAAAGAATCAACCGGGCGTTTTACGATCAGGCTATATCTGAACTGATTAACATTATCAGCTACAAAACCCGCCGCCTGGGCAAACCTCTGTATCTCATAGACACTCTGGCGTCTCCTAACAAATTATGCAGTCACTGCCTCCATATCAATGATCACGTCACCCTGAGCTCAACGAATTGGCAGTGTGAACAATGCGAGTCGGAACACAGCCGGTCAGACAACTGCCTCGTTAATCTGAAGCGGATGGCGGAGGAGATGGCCAGAGATATAATGCGAGACAATCAGGAGAAAAATGCTGGTGGAATAAATCAGGGTGATATTCCCTACTAAAAACAGGGGATTAACACTAGAGTGTAACCCGTGTGTGTGGGGATTAGCCGTCAATGCCAGTGGCAAGCGCTGACATG
>CBDCRZ010000065.1:0-12880 GCA_965221135.1 Sansalvadorimonas sp. | reverse complement strand
TCCGCGACGTGATGAAACGCGACGCAACGCGCAGTCTTGCGTCGAGATGTGAACTAGGCTTAAGACTAGTCAGGGACACTAGTACACACAAGTTGTTGCGCTGGAATGCAGTGGTTATAATAATCAACAGGAAGTGGTTACTTAATAAGATGCACGGGCGAGAAATCACACAATCATGGTTGCCGTCAGTGGAGACGATAGAAGGCTCGCCTAAGGGTAGCAACTCATGAAACAAGTATATGCGGGAGGCAGGTAAAGCACAAGCTCTTCACACTGAATCCAGTCAGGAAAACTTCGAAAACGTCACGACCGAATTACTTCAGTAGGGTCCGCAATGAAAAAACTCGCTTGTCACAGATTCGGCTGGATGGTGTTTCAGCGTGTACAGTGCTTCGACCCGAATATAAAACGCACAAACAGAAAGACGCAAACTCCTTCGTATTTGTAATAAAAAATAAAAGAAGATAAATTGAGGGGGCGGAGTCTCGATAATTGCATTTATTAGTGAATTCTGACAAGCTTACGAATCTGTCTCGAGCGCCAAGATAGTTTTCTCGTTCTACAGTTATACAGTTTTCTTGCGTGCAAGTCTCCTGTCTTACAGTGCCTTGTATGAGTTGCTGTTGATCTGTTTTGTAAACAAGGTCGGTACCGAGAAGAGAGTTTTTGCCTTCCAATTCTGTCATGTTTGCGACTGTAATAACCCTATATTGAGGGAATTGTAGACTAGGTACCAATGCACATTCATACCAACTTTAATAAAACTTAGACGTTTCCTTCCATCTGGCTCAAATAATTTTTGAGCCAGATGGAAGAAAGTGTATGAGCTTCATAAAACTTAGTGTGCAGATACATTGTTATCTAACTCAGTAATATGTGCAATAGGAGTGCTACAGCACGATAAACAAAAGTGCTGGAGTCCGAAATGTATTTAGCTCGGTTCATATTGAAAGGGGGCGGGGCTTCAGGTGCGCCGAGCTAATACATTTCGGACTCCAGCACTTTTGTTTATCGTGCTGTAGCACTCCTATTGCACATATTACTGAGTTAGATAGCAATGTATCTGCACACCAAGTTTTATGAAGCTCATACACTTTCTTCCATCTGGCTCAAAAATTATTTGAGCCAGATGGAAGGAAACGTCTAAGTTTTATTAAAGTTGGTATGAATGTGCATTGGTACCTAGTCTACAATTCCCTCAATATAGGGTTATTACAGTCGCAAACATGACAGAATTGGAAGGCAAAAACTCTCTTCTCGGTACCGACCTTGTTTACAAAACAGATCAACAGCAACTCATACAAGGCACTGTAAGACAGGAGACTTGCACGCAAGAAAACTGTATAACTGTAGAACGAGAAAACTATCTTGGCGCTCGAGACAGATTCGTAAGCTTGTCAGAATTCACTAATAAATGCAATTATCGAGGCTCCGCCCCCTCAATTTATCTTCTTTTATTTTTTATCACAAATACGAAGGAGTTTGCGTCTTTCTGTTTGTGCGTTTTATATTCGGGTCGAAGCACTGTACACGCTGAAACACCATTCAGCCGAATCGGTGACAAGTGATTTTTTCATTGCGGACCCTAACTTCAGCTACAACCTTTAGTTGTTCATCCTTGATAGAACTGTACCCCAACTGCTGCACAGCATTCGCTGCTGCCTTTTCAATAGCCTGCCACGACGTCTGAGATGCTAGCTGAAGCCACCATAACGTTTTGTATTAGGTAATAATTACGTGAATAATTAGATTCATAGTGCATGCTACAATCTGATTGGCTCGCAACTATAGTTGCGACGTGCACAACTTGATGGTACTAGTGTCCCCTGACCATATCCAGTATGCGATTGGTCGGCCACGCCTGACTAGTCTTAAGCCTAGTTCACATCTCGACGCAAGACTGCGCGTTGCGTCGCGTTTCATCACGTCGCGGAGCTACGCAAAGATGTGAACATGAAAACGCGTACGCAATGCTCCGCAGCGCAACGCAACGCGTTGCTCCGCGGGAATAGAACAAATTTCTATTCCGGCGGAGCGCTTCTTGCGTCGGACCAATCAGATTGGATCATACAAACACGTGAAAATCACGTGATATAAAATAATGGCCGAATCACTTATCGAGGCTGTGCGATGTTTTCCATGTATTTGGCAGGTCTCAGCGAAAGAATACACAGATCTCAGGGCTAAGGAGAATGCCTGGAAAGAAGTAGGAAAGGGGTCTGTTGTTCACGTACCACCGCGTTGCGCACGTTGACAGTTTTAATATTGTGAACAGTCTGCCGTGACGTTATGCATCGCGTCGTGTAGCAGAGCTCAGCTCCGCGACGCGACGCAAACCGTTGCGTCGAGATGTGAACTAGGCTTTACACGACGTTTACAAAGGTCAAAGGCCATTTACACGACGTTTACAAAGGTCAAAGGCCAAGATCACTCTGATGGCAACAAGACTGAACCTAAAGCGCGACGTTCACTGTTACAGAGATTTGCAAATGTACTGACGATCCCACCAAGGTGTGGTGGGATCGTCAATCGGTTGATTTTGTTGGAGACAAATGAATGCACATAGTCAGAACTGCAAATGTACTGCAAATGTAGCATCAGCACTCGTCAGCGCATTGCGTACGCGTTTTCATGTTCACATCTTTGCGTAGCTCCGCGACGTGATGAAACGCGACGCAACGCGCAGTCTTGCGTCGAGATGTGAACTAGGCTTAAGACTAGTCAGGCGTGGCCGACCAATCGCATACTGGATATGGTCAGGGGACACTAGTACCATAGGCGGCGGAAGCGGGGGGGGCTAGGTGGGCTGTAGCCCCCCCAATAATTTTGCTGTAACAAAATTAATATTAATGCTATATTGTTCACACGTGGAAATCTAGCCCAAGAGCCTAGGAAAACTGCTCTCAGGGCCAAAGCAAAGCGATCCAGGCTATTTAGAAGAGCAGAGTAGGATTTTTAGTTCGCGCAATCGGCCAATTGCTCTGCTATAGAGTACGAAATATGACGTATATCATGAATATTAATTAGCAAATTTTCGCGGCGCGCTGCGCGCGCAGTTTAGCCCCCTCAATCGTCTGTTGCTTCCGCCGCCACTGACTAGTACCATCAAGTTGTGCACCGTCGTCGCAAACTATAGTTGCGAGCCAATCAGATTGTAGCGATCGTCAATCGCCAACGGTTTTCGACTCATCAGCTGTTGGTTCTCTTGGGTCTATTTCGCTCTGGTGGAAGAGCCTAAAACAATGTGGTCCTCTGTCTGGATACTTTACTAATCCTTCTAAAACCTGGCTCCTCACTAAAGCTGAACACCTTGAGAAGGCAGAGAGTCTCTTCTGGGACACAGGGGTGAACATTACCACTCAGGGTCGTCCCTATCTTGGAGCTCCTATTGGAAGTTCTGACTATGTGCATTCATTTGTCTCCAACAAAATCAACTGCTGGATTGAAGAGATCAGTGTCCTAAGTGATATTGCCCTATCCCAACCTCATGCCGCTCTCGCTGGCTTCACTCATGGCATGATTCACAAGTTTACCTATCTTTGCAGGACAACCCCAAACATTGACCAACTCCTCTCTCCACTTGAAGACCTCATTCGGTCCAGACTTATTCCAGCTGTCTGTAGCCAGCCTCCGCCGAATGATCTAGTCCGCGACCTCCTTGGTCTTCCTCCTTGACTTGGGGGAATTGGTCTCCCAAATCCTTCTTGTCAATCTACAGCTGCTTTCTCCTCCTCTGTTAAAATCACTGCCCCACTGGTCAACCTCATTCAAGCCCAATGTTTCTGCTATCCCTCTGAGTGCACTGAGGCACAACTTTCCGCCAAAAAGCAAGCTAGTCTTCAACGTAAGCTTTGTCAAAAGAACCTTGCTGGTTCAATTCATTCTCATGCACCCCCTCAGCTTCAAAAAGCCATTGTACTTGCCCAGGAAATTGGTGCCTCAAGTTGGTTGTCCACCCTGCCCCTCAACGAATACAAGTTCTCCCTTCACAAACGAGCCCTTCATGATGCGCTTGCCCTAAGATATGGATGGCCGCTTAGCAACATCCCCTCTCACTGTGCGTGTGGTGCTTCGTTCTCTGTTGAACATGAATTGTCTTGTCCAAAGGGAGGTTTCACTATCCTGAGGCATAATGAGATCAGGGACCTCACTGCTAATGTTCTCTCAGAGGTGTGTCACAATGTTAATGTTGAACCAGCCTTGCAACCCTTGACCGGGGAAGTTTTCTCTGGTGCGTCAGCAATTAAAGATGATGCTGCAAGATTGGACATAGCTGCTGACGGCTTCTGGGGTGACCATCGAGAGAGAGAGTGTACTGTGATGTTCGAATTTTTAATCCACTAGCTCCCTCTAACAATCAATCTATGTCAGCCTGTTACAGGAAGCATGAAAAAATGAAGAAACGTGCCTATGAGCAGAGAGTTCATGAGGTGGAGCATGGCTCTTTTACACCCCTTGTGTTTTCTGCCACCGGAGGAATGGGTGATGCTGCCAAGATTTTTTACAAGCGCCTGGCAGGCATGATTGCTGAGAAGTCTGGTTCGCCATATTCTACCACTCTCGCTTGGCTGAGGACTCGTCTGTCCTTCTCCCTGCTACGCTCAGCAATCCAGTGTATTCGGGGGACTAGGTCCTCAAGAGGGAGTCCTGGTCGTGGTGAACTCCCTCTTTGTTTGGAACTTGCTTCAGTGGAGGCCAGATTGTGAACTATTATCTATCTACACTCTGTTTCTATTATTAAACCCTTTATCACTTATTTTTTGCATTATCATTTTGTCTATGGTATTAAATTAATTTCTGGCTTCATTAAAAAAAAACCAAGGTGTGGTAATTGCTTCACGGCGCGTCTTTTGCTCATTAATTCGGCGCAAACATTCCATCACACCTCGCGGTGGAATCTATCTATAGAAAGCGCGGAACATATAATTATATAAAGCAATTAATAATAATAGCAATAATTAATTTACATCCAGTACTCTGAAATAATTAAACTGTTCCATGCTGTCTCCTCAGGATAAATACCTCAATAAAAAAATAAAAAGTCCTCTTTGTGCGTAATAGCCTTAAAATGGAAAATTGCTTAAAGCATACAGGAAAGCAACCCTACGGTGTAGGTAAACAAGGGAAAACTGAAGTACACAGAAGTAAGTATTAGGGAGGCACGGTGTAGGGATGGCCAGAAAACAAAATGGCGGCTACAATGCAAGTATTAGCGTGCAAACGCTGATATTTCACCTGGTGGTGAATTCTACGCATCTGAAGACAGTTAGATCTGCTCTCTGGCGTTACCCCAACTCAACAGTGGCACTAAGATTCCTCGAAAACGTGACGAACCTGGAAGTGGTGAAAATCGAGTTTCGTCATCTTCCTATTCTTCTTCTTCAGCCAGCCTAGCGCCTTAACGCGAGCAGTGCTCAAGACAAAACACCCACAAATAGCCGTGAAATTCTTCGAGGATGTGCCTTTTGAACTTAGTTTTTAGCGAAACAGCAATATCAATCCGGCGTTTTCACGATCACGATCTGTTGTAAGCTAAATGTTAGACGCCATTTTATTTTATTGCATAATAGAGTGTACGTGATGCGACCGCACTGGTAAGCTTTGCGGTCGCGATATCGACATCGCAAACGTACATATCAGACTCTGGAGCTCGTCGAATAGCTCTGTTGCCAGCTCACTTGCATGGAGGATCACCAACCTGCTGTTGCGGTAGCGGTTCTTTGTAAGTGTGGGCGAGGCTCGTAGTGCGTGGGTGGGCTAGGAGAGCCACAAATTTTACTTATTATGAAAAAGGATACAAACAAGTAATGAAAAAGATTTCTAACTAAATCAAAAGGATGTAGGGATGTCTGTTTAGCAATGAAGAAATCTGCTACTGGCCAACAATGTACTCAAACAAGGGGGTAACACAGAATGGTAACACGATTGACTAGCTAATAGACTATCCATCCCTACATCAGTGGCTGTGCACAGGATGTTGGTGGTAGTGTAGGTGAGGCTCATTGTGAATAAGTGGTTTTTGAGTCAATAGCCAGCCAGCCAGCCAGCCAGCCAGCCAGCCAGCCAGCCAGCCAGCCAGCCAGCCAGCCAGCCAGCCAGCCAGCCAGCCAGCCAGCCAGCCAGCCAGCCAGCCAGCCAGCCAGCCAGCCAGCCAGCCAGCCAGCCAGCCAGCAGCCAGCAGCCAGCCAGCCAGCCAGCCAGCCAGCCAGCCAGCCAGCCAGCCAGCCAGCCAGCCAGCCAGCCAGCCAGCCAGCCACTGCCAGCCAGCCAGCCAGCCAGCCAGCCAGCCAGCCAGCCAGCCAGCCAGCCAGCCAGCCAGCCAGCCAGCCAGCCAGCCAGCCTCCAGCCAGCCAGCCAGCCAGCTTCCAGCAGCCAGCCAGCCAGCCAGCCAGCCAGCCAGCCAGCCAGACCAGCCAGCCAGCCAGCCAGCCAGCCAGCTACAGCCAGCCAAGCCAGCCAGCCAGCCAATGCAAGCCAGCCAGCCAGCCAGCCATACCAGCCAGCCAGCCAGCCAGCCAGCCAGCCAGCCAGCCAGCCAGTTACAGCCAAGCCAGCCAGCCAGCATTGCAGCCAGCCAGCCAGCCAGCCAGCCAGCCAGCCTGCCAGCTGGTTTCTGCCAGCCAGCCAGCCAGCCAGCCAGCCAGCCAGCCAGCCAGCCAGCCAGCCAGCCAGCCAGCCAGCCAGCCAATTGCCAGCATGGCTGGACAGCCAGCCAGCCAGCCAGTTGCTTTTTGGCTGAAAGTTGGCAGCCAGCCAGCCAGCCAGCCAGCCAGCGAGCCAGCCAGCCAGCCTAGCCAGCCAGCCAGCCAGCCAGCCTGCCAGCTTGTCAGCCAGCTCAGCCAGCCAGCCAGCCATGCCAGCCAGCCAGCTCAGCCAGCCAGCCAGCCAGCCAGCCAGATATGGCCAGCCAGCCAGCCAGCCAGCCAGCGCAGCCAAAAAATGATGTAGGGATGGTCTATTAGCTAGTCAATCGTGATTACCATTCTGTGTTACCCCCTTGTTTGAGTACATTGTTGGCCAGTAGCAGATTTGCTAAACAGACATCCCTACATCCTTTTGATTTAGTTAGAAATCTTTTTCATTACTTGTTTGTATCCTTTTTCATAATAAGTAAAATTTGTGGCTCTCCTAGCCCACCCACGCACTACGAGCCTCGCCCACACTTACAAAGAACCGCTACCGCAACAGCAGGTTGGTGATCCTCCATGCAAGTGAGCTGGCAACAGAGCTATTCGACGAGCTCCAGAGTCTGATATGTACGTTTGCGATGTCGATATCGCGACCGCAAAGCTTACCAGTGCGGTCGCATCACGTACACTCTATTAT
The DNA here is from genome assembly GCA_965221135.1 of Sansalvadorimonas sp. Taxonomy (GTDB): domain Bacteria; phylum Pseudomonadota; class Gammaproteobacteria; order Pseudomonadales; family Endozoicomonadaceae; genus Sansalvadorimonas. Next base: position 5,554 of record CBDCRZ010000065.1, on the reverse strand, counting down.
GCAATAAAATAAAATGGCGTCTAACATTTAGCTTACAACAGATCGTGATCGTGAAAACGCCGGATTGATATTGCTGTTTCGCTAAAAACTAAGTTCAAAAGGCACATCCTCGAAGAATTTCACGGCTATTTGTGGGTGTTTTGTCTTGAGCACTGCTCGCGTTAAGGCGCTAGGCTGGCTGAAGAAGAAGAATAGGAAGATGACGAAACTCGATTTTCACCACTTCCAGGTTCGTCACGTTTTCGAGGAATCTTAGTGCCACTGTTGAGTTGGGGTAACGCCAGAGAGCAGATCTAACTGTCTTCAGATGCGTAGAATTCACCACCAGGTGAAATATCAGCGTTTGCACGCTAATACTTGCATTGTAGCCGCCATTTTGTTTTCTGGCCATCCCTACACCGTGCCTCCCTAATACTTACTTCTGTGTACTTCAGTTTTCCCTTGTTTACCTACACCGTAGGGTTGCTTTCCTGTATGCTTTAAGCAATTTTCCATTTTAAGGCTATTACGCACAAAGAGGACTTTTTATTTTTTTATTGAGGTATTTATCCTGAGGAGACAGCATGGAACAGTTTAATTATTTCAGAGTACTGGATGTAAATTAATTATTGCTATTATTATTAATTGCTTTATATAATTATATGTTCCGCGCTTTCTATAGATAGATTCCACCGCGAGGTGTGATGGAATGTTTGCGCCGAATTAATGAGCAAAAGACGCGCCGTGAAGCAATTACCACACCTTGGTTTTTTTTTAATGAAGCCAGAAATTAATTTAATACCATAGACAAAATGATAATGCAAAAAATAAGTGATAAAGGGTTTAATAATAGAAACAGAGTGTAGATAGATAATAGTTCACAATCTGGCCTCCACTGAAGCAAGTTCCAAACAAAGAGGGAGTTCACCACGACCAGGACTCCCTCTTGAGGACCTAGTCCCCCGAATACACTGGATTGCTGAGCGTAGCAGGGAGAAGGACAGACGAGTCCTCAGCCAAGCGAGAGTGGTAGAATATGGCGAACCAGACTTCTCAGCAATCATGCCTGCCAGGCGCTTGTAAAAAATCTTGGCAGCATCACCCATTCCTCCGGTGGCAGAAAACACAAGGGGTGTAAAAGAGCCATGCTCCACCTCATGAACTCTCTGCTCATAGGCACGTTTCTTCATTTTTTCATGCTTCCTGTAACAGGCTGACATAGATTGATTGTTAGAGGGAGCTAGTGGATTAAAAATTCGAACATCACAGTACACTCTCTCTCTCGATGGTCACCCCAGAAGCCGTCAGCAGCTATGTCCAATCTTGCAGCATCATCTTTAATTGCTGACGCACCAGAGAAAACTTCCCCGGTCAAGGGTTGCAAGGCTGGTTCAACATTAACATTGTGACACACCTCTGAGAGAACATTAGCAGTGAGGTCCCTGATCTCATTATGCCTCAGGATAGTGAAACCTCCCTTTGGACAAGACAATTCATGTTCAACAGAGAACGAAGCACCACACGCACAGTGAGAGGGGATGTTGCTAAGCGGCCATCCATATCTTAGGGCAAGCGCATCATGAAGGGCTCGTTTGTGAAGGGAGAACTTGTATTCGTTGAGGGGCAGGGTGGACAACCAACTTGAGGCACCAATTTCCTGGGCAAGTACAATGGCTTTTTGAAGCTGAGGGGGTGCATGAGAATGAATTGAACCAGCAAGGTTCTTTTGACAAAGCTTACGTTGAAGACTAGCTTGCTTTTTGGCGGAAAGTTGTGCCTCAGTGCACTCAGAGGGATAGCAGAAACATTGGGCTTGAATGAGGTTGACCAGTGGGGCAGTGATTTTAACAGAGGAGGAGAAAGCAGCTGTAGATTGACAAGAAGGATTTGGGAGACCAATTCCCCCAAGTCAAGGAGGAAGACCAAGGAGGTCGCGGACTAGATCATTCGGCGGAGGCTGGCTACAGACAGCTGGAATAAGTCTGGACCGAATGAGGTCTTCAAGTGGAGAGAGGAGTTGGTCAATGTTTGGGGTTGTCCTGCAAAGATAGGTAAACTTGTGAATCATGCCATGAGTGAAGCCAGCGAGAGCGGCATGAGGTTGGGATAGGGCAATATCACTTAGGACACTGATCTCTTCAATCCAGCAGTTGATTTTGTTGGAGACAAATGAATGCACATAGTCAGAACTTCCAATAGGAGCTCCAAGATAGGGACGACCCTGAGTGGTAATGTTCACCCCTGTGTCCCAGAAGAGACTCTCTGCCTTCTCAAGGTGTTCAGCTTTAGTGAGGAGCCAGGTTTTAGAAGGATTAGTAAAGTATCCAGACAGAGGACCACATTGTTTTAGGCTCTTCCACCAGAGCGAAATAGACCCAAGAGAACCAACAGCTGATGAGTCGAAAACCGTTGGCGATTGACGATCGCTACAATCTGATTGGCTCGCAACTATAGTTTGCGACGACGGTGCACAACTTGATGGTACTAGTCAGTGGCGGCGGAAGCAACAGACGATTGAGGGGGCTAAACTGCGCGCGCAGCGCGCCGCGAAAATTTGCTAATTAATATTCATGATATACGTCATATTTCGTACTCTATAGCAGAGCAATTGGCCGATTGCGCGAACTAAAAATCCTACTCTGCTCTTCTAAATAGCCTGGATCGCTTTGCTTTGGCCCTGAGAGCAGTTTTCCTAGGCTCTTGGGCTAGATTTCCACGTGTGAACAATATAGCATTAATATTAATTTTGTTACAGCAAAATTATTGGGGGGGCTACAGCCCACCTAGCCCCCCCGCTTCCGCCGCCTATGGTACTAGTGTCCCCTGACCATATCCAGTATGCGATTGGTCGGCCACGCCTGACTAGTCTTAAGCCTAGTTCACATCTCGACGCAAGACTGCGCGTTGCGTCGCGTTTCATCACGTCGCGGAGCTACGCAAAGATGTGAACATGAAAACGCGTACGCAATGCGCTGACGAGTGCTGATGCTACATTTGCAGTACATTTGCAGTTCTGACTATGTGCATTCATTTGTCTCCAACAAAATCAACCGATTGACGATCCCACCACACCTTGGTGGGATCGTCAGTACATTTGCAAATCTCTGTAACAGTGAACGTCGCGCTTTAGGTTCAGTCTTGTTGCCATCAGAGTGATCTTGGCCTTTGACCTTTGTAAACGTCGTGTAAATGGCCTTTGACCTTTGTAAACGTCGTGTAAAGCCTAGTTCACATCTCGACGCAACGGTTTGCGTCGCGTCGCGGAGCTGAGCTCTGCTACACGACGCGATGCATAACGTCACGGCAGACTGTTCACAATATTAAAACTGTCAACGTGCGCAACGCGGTGGTACGTGAACAACAGACCCCTTTCCTACTTCTTTCCAGGCATTCTCCTTAGCCCTGAGATCTGTGTATTCTTTCGCTGAGACCTGCCAAATACATGGAAAACATCGCACAGCCTCGATAAGTGATTCGGCCATTATTTTATATCACGTGATTTTCACGTGTTTGTATGATCCAATCTGATTGGTCCGACGCAAGAAGCGCTCCGCCGGAATAGAAATTTGTTCTATTCCCGCGGAGCAACGCGTTGCGTTGCGCTGCGGAGCATTGCGTACGCGTTTTCATGTTCACATCTTTGCGTAGCTCCGCGACGTGATGAAACGCGACGCAACGCGCAGTCTTGCGTCGAGATGTGAACTAGGCTTAAGACTAGTCAGGCGTGGCCGACCAATCGCATACTGGATATGGTCAGGGGACACTAGTACCATCAAGTTGTGCACGTCGCAACTATAGTTGCGAGCCAATCAGATTGTAGCATGCACTATGAATCTAATTATTCACGTAATTATTACCTAATACAAAACGTTATGGTGGCTTCAGCTAGCATCTCAGACGTCGTGGCAGGCTATTGAAAAGGCAGCAGCGAATGCTGTGCAGCAGTTGGGGTACAGTTCTATCAAGGATGAACAACTAAAGGTTGTAGCTGAAGTTAGGGTCCGCAATGAAAAAATCACTTGTCACCGATTCGGCTGAATGGTGTTTCAGCGTGTACAGTGCTTCGACCCGAATATAAAACGCACAAACAGAAAGACGCAAACTCCTTCGTATTTGTGATAAAAAATAAAAGAAGATAAATTGAGGGGGCGGAGCCTCGATAATTGCATTTATTAGTGAATTCTGACAAGCTTACGAATCTGTCTCGAGCGCCAAGATAGTTTTCTCGTTCTACAGTTATACAGTTTTCTTGCGTGCAAGTCTCCTGTCTTACAGTGCCTTGTATGAGTTGCTGTTGATCTGTTTTGTAAACAAGGTCGGTACCGAGAAGAGAGTTTTTGCCTTCCAATTCTGTCATGTTTGCGACTGTAATAACCCTATATTGAGGGAATTGTAGACTAGGTACCAATGCACATTCATACCAACTTTAATAAAACTTAGACGTTTCCTTCCATCTGGCTCAAATAATTTTTGAGCCAGATGGAAGAAAGTGTATGAGCTTCATAAAACTTGGTGTGCAGATACATTGCTATCTAACTCAGTAATATGTGCAATAGGAGTGCTACAGCACGATAAACAAAAGTGCTGGAGTCCGAAATGTATTAGCTCGGCGCACCTGAAGCCCCGCCCCCTTTCAATATGAACCGAGCTAAATACATTTCGGACTCCAGCACTTTTGTTTATCGTGCTGTAGCACTCCTATTGCACATATTACTGAGTTAGATAACAATGTATCTGCACACTAAGTTTTATGAAGCTCATACACTTTCTTCCATCTGGCTCAAAAATTATTTGAGCCAGATGGAAGGAAACGTCTAAGTTTTATTAAAGTTGGTATGAATGTGCATTGGTACCTAGTCTACAATTCCCTCAATATAGGGTTATTACAGTCGCAAACATGACAGAATTGGAAGGCAAAAACTCTCTTCTCGGTACCGACCTTGTTTACAAAACAGATCAACAGCAACTCATACAAGGCACTGTAAGACAGGAGACTTGCACGCAAGAAAACTGTATAACTGTAGAACGAGAAAACTATCTTGGCGCTCGAGACAGATTCGTAAGCTTGTCAGAATTCACTAATAAATGCAATTATCGAGACTCCGCCCCCTTAATTTATCTTCTTTTATTTTTTATTACAAATACGAAGGAGTTTGCGTCTTTCTGTTTGTGCGTTTTATATTCGGGTCGAAGCACTGTACACGCTGAAACACCATCCAGCCGAATCTGTGACAAGCGAGTTTTTTCATTGCGGACCCTACTGAAGTAATTCGGTCGTGACGTTTTCGAAGTTTTCCTGACTGGATTCAGTGTGAAGAGCTTGTGCTTTACCTGCCTCCCGCATATACTTGTTTCATGAGTTGCTACCCTTAGGCGAGCCTTCTATCGTCTCCACTGACGGCAACCATGATTGTGTGATTTCTCGCCCGTGCATCTTATTAAGTAACCACTTCCTGTTGATTATTATAACCACTGCATTCCAGCGCAACAACTTGTGTGTACTAGTGTCCCTGACTAGTCTTAAGCCTAGTTCACATCTCGACGCAAGACTGCGCGTTGCGTCGCGTTTCATCAC
>CBDCRZ010000064.1:0-99722 GCA_965221135.1 Sansalvadorimonas sp. | reverse complement strand
CCATTAGTCACCATGGCCAGAGGCTGGGCCGACCACTCTTTGGTGTCGGTCAGATCACGGCTTCCAACTTCTTTGGCCAGCGCCTTCCGGGTCGTATCGGCGTCGTCCCCCGCCACCTGACTCAGGCCATTGGTCACCATGGCCAGAGGCTGGGCCGACCACTCTTTGGTGTCGGTCAAATCACGGCTTCCCACCTCTTTGGCCAGCGCCCTCCGGGTCGTGTCGGCGTCGTCCCCCGTCACCTGGCTCAGGCCATTAGTCACCATGGCCAGAGACTGGGCCGACCACTCCCTGGGGTCAGTCAAATCACGCCTCCCCACCTCTTTGGCCAGCGCCTTCCGGGTCGTGTCGGCGTCGTCCCCCGCCACCTGACTCAGGCCATTGGTCACCATGGCCAGATCTTGCGCTATCCAGCACTTAAGGTCTCCGGCAAGGGCACGCCTCCCCACTTCTTTGGCCAGCGCCTTCCGGGTCGTGTCGGCGTCGTCCCCCGTCACCTGGCTCAGGCCATTGGTCACCATGGCCAGAGGCTGGGCCGACCACTCCCTGGGGTCAGTCAAATCACGCCTCCCTACCTCTTTGGCCAGCGCCTTCCGGGTCGTGTCGGCGTCGTCCCCCTCCACCTGCCTCAGGCCATTGGTCACCATGGCCAGAGGCTGGGCCGACCACTCCCTGGGGTCAGTCAAATCACGCCTCCCTACCTCTTTGGCCAGCGCCTTCCGGGTCGTGTCGGCGTCGTCACCCTCCACCTGGCTCAGGCCATTGGTCACCATGGCCAGATGCTGAGCTGACCACTCTTTGGTGTTGGTCAAATCACGCCTCCCCACCTCTTTGGCCAGCGCCCTCCGGGTCGTGTCGGAGTCGTCCCCCGTCACCTGGCTCAGGCCATTGGTCACCATGGCCAGATGTTGCGCTATCCAGCACTTAAGGTCTCCGGCAAGGGCCCGCTTCCCCACCTCTTTGGCCAGCGCCTTCCGGGTCGTGTCGGCGTCGTCCCCCGCCACCTGACTAAGGCCATTGGTCAGCATGGCCAGAGGCTGGGCCGACCACTCTTTGGTGTCGGTCAAATCACGCCTCCCCACCTCTTTGGCCAGCGCCTTCCGGGTCGTGTCGGCGTCGTCCCCCGCCACCGGGCTCAGGCCATTGGTCACCATGGCCAGAGGCTGGGCCGACCACTCTTTGGTGTCGGTCAGATCACGCCTCCCCACCTCTTTGGCCAGCGCCTTCCGGGTCGTGTCGGCGTCGTCCCCCGTCACCTGGCTCAGGCCATTGGTCACCATGGCCAGATCTTGCGCTATCCAGCACTTAAGGTCTCCGGCAAGGGCACGCCTCCCCACTTCTTTGGCCAGCGCCTTCCGGGTCGTGTCGGCGTTGTCCCCCGTCACCTGGCTCAGGCCATTGGTCACCATGGCCAGAGGCTGGGCCGACCACTCTTTGGTGTCGGTCAAATCACGGCTTCCCACCTCTTTGGCCAGCGCCTTCCGGGTCGTGTCGGCGTCGTCACCCGCCACCTGACTCAGGCTATTGAGCACCATGGCCAGCGTTTGGGCTTTAAATCCGCACTGTTTGGTTAGCTGCTGTTTTTGACTGCGGTGGATCACGGCTTTCATTATCCAGTCTAACGCTGTGGCGCCTTCTTGATATTTTGCTAGTTTTGAAAACGCATTTGCCAAAAGAGCAAGGGCTTTGGGACTGGCTCGCAGCGGGTGCGGTTCTCTTTCTGTCATCTGGAATGCAAGATCTAAAAGCGCGGTTTTATGGCTCTCCCGATGTGGCCCGTGAAGTTGCTTTTTGAGTCGATTCACTTCGTTTGCCAGTGCTTCTATCTGTTGATCGAAACGCTCGGCGGAAGGGTTGCGGTAATATTGTCTCTTTCTGTCTGGTCTTCTTTTTGGATGTGTTCGAACTGTAGCCTCAGACGATTCCTGTTGTCGTGAAGGGACTTCGGCATGGGTCTTTGATGTGGTCAATACAGGCGGCCACTGAAGCATTGATGATTCAGGAACAGGAGAGGCATGTGGCCGGACACCGGTACGACCGGGATACAGGGAAGCAGGTGAAGGCTTTACAATTGCCGCCCAGCTTTTCTTTGTATCTTTATCTGCTGCTGCGCATTTCTCTATCACGCCCCCTGACAGCGGTAGCATTAACCAAATAAAAAACAATTCTCTCCTGCAAAAGTGAGCACCAATATTCACGGTAAATCTCATCCTCTTGCCCGTTCGTTGAGGCTGTGCAGTAAAGGCAATGGCGGGATATATGGCAAGACGGCACAGGCCAAAAAGAGAAGGGAATACACAATCAGCAAACCGCCTCATATACCGACCATGATCCTCCAAAAGCATAACCGGAAAGGAAAAATCATTGCCTGAAATGGTGGCGTTCAGGTGGTTGGTAGGAAGCTTACCAGGCTGGCAAGTCATTCACTCTCAGGCCTTCATACTGGTTACTCATTTCTTGTTCGTCCATTGCATTTATCACCCGATCAACAAACGTTCCAAGGCCTGCGACCGAGTCAGTCTCAACATAGGAAATATGAGTAAAGAGTAAAGGGACGGTGTCATTTAATCTTTTACGCACCAGTATGTTCCTGTAGAAGATCCGCTTTGATAAATACCATTCAATAAATGACTCCAACCCCTTTTTTCACTGTGGGAGCTGGCCCGATTGCAACCCGACACCATGAATGACCTGCGCCGTATTCGCGGTATGAAGCCCCAGGCCCTGAGACAATCTGGCCAGTCCATTCTGGAACACGTCGCCGAAGGCAAAGCCACCCAGCCAGAAGATTACCCGGAACGCCCGGCTGGCCCGCTGCCGAAAAAAGTGCAGCCCTGCGTCGAAGCCATTAAAGTGTTTTGCCGCAAGCGTGCCCGCGAACTGGGACTCCTCCCGGAACTGGTACCGCCCAAACCCTGGACCGGCCCCCTGCTGCGCAGCTGGCTGGCCAGCGGCACCTTTACCCGCCCGCAGAAGGCCGAAGGCTGGCGAACGGATCAGGTGCTTACCCCCTTGCTGGAACATCTCAACCAGCAGAACTTCGAACGCCCTCAGTAGAGGAAGTTCCCTATTAAGCAACAGATACCGAAAACAACGCGGAATTCATCCATGAAAACAATTGTCTCTGTTTATAAAACCGCGAAAAAAGCTAGCTTGTACCTTTATGTAAACAAGCTGAAAGGTCTGGACGCCATCCCTGAGGAACTGCTCACCTTGATGGGCAGCCCGGAGCTGGTGATGGATTTTCTACTCACCCCGGAACGCCAACTGGCCAATGTCGACACCGCTGAAGTGCTCAGCAAGCTCGAGAGCCAGGGCTACTATCTGCAGATGCCTGTCCAGGAAGATGATGACGATTATAAAATCACCCTTCCGGATGAACTTCTCTGCTTTAATGACCCCCGGTAATTGTTGAAAAATCAGGCATGACCCAGAACAAAGATGTAACCGAAACCACCACCCCGACCGAAAAACCCTTCTGGCAGGTGAAAACCCTGAAAGAAATGAGCCGGGACGAGTGGGAATCTCTCTGCGACGGCTGCGCCCGCTGCTGTCTGCAGAAACTTCAGGATGAGGAGACCGATGATGTGTACTACACCGAACTGGTTTGCCACTATCTGGAACAAGAGAACTGCCGCTGCACCATCTACGAAACCCGTAATACGAAGGTGCCAAACTGTGTCTGGCTGAAACCTGAGGATGTACCAGAGTTTTTCTGGCTACCTAACACCTGCGCTTACCGCCTGATCTCGGAAGGCAAAGACCTGCCTGAATGGCACCCGCTGGTGTCTGGTACTACAGGGACCGTGCATCTGGCTGGCATCTCGGTCAAAGACCGGGTAATTCCTGATACACGTGTTCCAGAAGAAGACTGGGAAGAGCATGTGATTAACTGGGTGGAGTGACCCCCCCATTTATACAAAATTCGTACACCACACAAAAAAGAGCCAGCCCGCCAGCTACAGCGAGCTGACTCTTTCTTTTATATACCGCCTCTCTTTATCACATGCCCCACTCTCACGTTTTACCAACCAGGGAAGCCGAATAACACCCGCAGAAAGATGACACTTACATGAATAGTGACGTATAGATATAACCTGATGCATAATGATAAAAATACAAAGCAAAAACACAAAACATGGGTCTATTAGCACAGCCACTGCTGTGTAATCGAACTCTATGGGGCGGTAGCGTGTCTGGTCATATATTGCGTAAAGGGCTCCTGACAGCATGACCACCCCGGTTTAATACATGAGTATAAATTTGTGTTGTTTTCAGGTCCTTATGACCCAGAAGTTCCTGAACAGTTCGAATGTCATACCCATCATCCAGTAAATGAGTAGCAAATGAATGTCTAAAGGTATGGCAGCTGCCCTTCTTTTCAATACCGGATAATTGAACAGCACGCTTAACCGCCCGTTGCATAGTACTGTCATCAATATGATGACGCCGTTGACACCCCGTTCTTGGGTCGAGCGCACGTTTGTGAGAACAAAAAAGGTACTGCCAATGAATACTTCTTGCTTCTGAAGGATACTTTCTGGCCAGGGCATCTGGCATCCAAACTTCTCCAAAACCAGCCTCTACATCAGAAGCGTGAAGATAACGTACTTCTCTAATACGAGACTGCAGGTCTGGTATTAGCGGCTCAGGTAAAATAGTCACCCTATCCTTATCACCTTTACCACTACGGACAATAATCGTCTTGCGCTCAAAATCAATATCCTTCATCCGCAAACGCAGACATTCCATCAACCGCAACCCTGAGCCATACATCAGCTGAGCGGGCATCTTGTGAGCAGGGCTGATTGCAGAAAAAACAGCACTCACTTCCTGGCGTTCAAAAACTACAGGGATCTTTGTAGATTTCCGGGCTCGAACGAGACTACTGACATCACCTAATGGCCTATCCAATAGTTGTTTATATAAAAAATTCAGCGCATTGAGCGCCTGATTTTGTGTCGCTGCTGCCACACGACGATGGACTGCCAGATAAGTCAGGAACTGTTTAACATGATCAGAGCCTAAGTACTGAGGGTGTTTCATCTGGTGATAGCGAATGAAGTATTTGATCCAATAACAGTACGCCTGTTCGGTTTTATAGCTGTAACGCTTTACCCTAAGGGTATTACGCACTTCAGTCATAAAAGGAGAAGGCATGCAAACACCCCGATACTGTGATTTCGTACAGCACTATTGATGAGGATTTCAAAAACGCAAATACAACATATGCAGAATATTTCACGCAACTGTCTAATTAGATCTGTAGATTGTTGATAGATATGATAAATTCTCAGAATTCAAAAGAGTGATATACCTCAAAGTGAGTTAAAACTCCTGTTTTAGGGGGATATACCGCATGCCCGCGTAGTATCCAATATCACTCACTTGAGTTCTAATACCTGTTATGTGCTATGAGTCTGCGCAAAACTCTCTAATTTTCTTAACATGATTAAAGCAGTTGGTCTTTGGTCTTCAGGTAATTGTGTAAATGCAATAAATTCTTCAAGCAGTTTCTCAGAAGAAGCTTCCATCCTAAAAGATCTCATAGATCTGAGACAGAGCCCAGAGTTATAAATATCATAGCCACAAGACGATATTTCTTTGCTTTCTCTCGATTCATTAAAGTCAATGATTTTAAGTTCTCCATCTTGACCAATCATTAAATTATCAGATTTAATATCATTGTGAGAAATTCCTCTTTCATGAAGGAATTGCAAGGCTTCATAAAGAGAACGTGCAAATGGTATTAGTGAAGGTATTGTCAATATTGGATTATTAGCTAAATGCCTCATTAAAGACGAACACCTCTCTAAATACAAAGCTAATAACCTGCCTTCGTCGCTTTTTATTTGGCGAATAACTCTTATAATGTTTTTATGGCAACCTATCTTCTCTAAACAGCTAGCTTCATTTTCGAACTTCGGAAGGCAAAAAGCCAATTGATGGCGAAAGCTAATTTTATCACTGCGCAATATTTTAATGGCTACTTTTCTTCCATTAAATTTTCCCCCATAAACTTCACAATAGTTCCCAAACCCAAGAAGGTCATCAGAATTACAGCAGTCATGTTTAAATTTTTCATGCTGTGTAGGATAAGGAGTTAAGGTATCTATCATTGTCTATATTCCTTGTCATACTATCACATTTATATTCTATCAAGATAATATACATAGACTCCTAACAAGTGGGTCCAGGTGACGCCGACGGCGCACCTGACCCAAGCGTTAGGTGCTGGTGTAGCTATCAAGCAATGTTCTACAACGAGAAGTAAAATATGTTTATTGCTGTATATGAGTTCAAAGTTAAAATTGGAAAGACGGAAGATTTTAGAAAGTATTGGCTAGAAACCACTGAAGGAATCTACAAGGAATTCGGTAGCCAGGGTTCACGACTTCACTCTACAATCGACCCACAAACATTCGTTGGTTATGCTCAATGGCCTGATCATGAAACTTGGAACTCAAATAAAGAATTTGAGAACAACCAATATGTCGTATCAAGAGAAAAAATGCGTGAATGCATCGAATCATCTAAAACTGTTTACAAGCTCGAAGTGACTGATGATTTCCTACAATCAGAGATTTTCGCAACGAGTGCATAAAGCATGCAATTAAATGCATAAATAATGCACTTTTATGTTATCAGCATACAAGTCGAAAAAGCACCTAACAAGTGGTTCCAGGTGACGCCTACGGCGCACCTGAACCAAGCGTTATGCGGTAAACCACCTCAGCTATTGAGTTTTAATTGAGTATTTTGCAGTAGAAAATTAGACACTATTTGTTACGTACTTTTTATAAGCTACAGTAACCCCCATTACCGTCCATAAGACAGCCAAGAGTAGATCTGATCTGCTTACAATGTCCTTGCCTGAAATATACCCGGTTATGCTACAAAGAGACTGGTGAAAAACCAAGTGACATGCCAAGAAAACACATACTGTGGCAATAGGCCGATTAACTCTAGAAGTCAGAGAGCGGTACAATGGTTTCGCAAAATATTTATGAGGTGGCCAATTTCTAGAATCTCGCACCGATTTTTCAATTTTTCCACCTATTCTTCTGACAGAGTGATCAGCAAACATCGAAATACATCTACAAGCATTTTTTGGTGAATTTCCAAAAGCACATATTAATGAGCCACTTCTGACTGCACCCCGCTGAATCGTGTTTTCTGAATGTGGAATATTGTGCACTTTATGGAAGTCCCAGTATTATAGCCTTGTACTTTAACTACGACAGTTTAAATCCAAAATGCTATGAAATAATGTTTGTATATTGAACAACTCGGTTAATAGTAACAACACCGATGTCAATAAATACAAATCGCATAACAAGTGGGTCCATGTGACGCCTTCGGCGCACCTGACCCAAGCGTTATGCCCTAATTCAAACGTCACAGTTCGAGCACATGAATAAAGAAATAATGTTAAATAGACTGGTTGAAAATGCATTTGACTTCTTGAGTAAATCAGTCGATGAACTTACAACCTATCCAAAATTCTCTGTTATTAACTTTCATGCAGCTGTTGAGCTGTTTCTAAAAGCTAGACTGATGGAAGAGCACTGGACTCTTGTTATTTCTCAGAGACAACAACCTGATTGGGACAAGTTCATTTCTGGCGATTTTCAGTCTGTTTCCTTAGATGGAGCAGCTGAACACCTCGAAAAAGTAGTTCGAAGTGGCCTCAATAAAAAAGAACTCACTGTTTTTAGAGAGGTTACAAAGCACAGAAATAAAGTCGTTCACTTTTTCCATGAGGTTCACTCAGAAGAAAAGAATAATGAAAAACTGATAGAGATAGTCAAAGAGCAACTTACTGCCTGGTATTTTTTGCACAATTTAATCAGTAAGAGATGGATTAGTACATTTGAGAAGTGGTCGCCCGATCTAATAAGAATTGATAGTAAGCTAAAGTCACTTCATACGTTTTTACATATAGTTTACGAACAGATAAAGCCAGAAATTGAGAAAAAGAAAAAGGAAGGAACAATATTCGACATTTGTCCTTCATGTAAGCTGGAAGCACTGGAATCAACCAACGAAAGAAAAGCTATCTTTGACTCAAACTGCCATGTATGTGGACTATCTGAGAAGATCATAAAAGTTGAATGCCCTGACTGTGATAGTGAAGTTACATTTGTCAGCGAGGGGCACTCAAGATGTGACGAATGTGGGAAAATATTTGAGCCTGAGGATTTGGCCAGTGAACTCATAGACTCTGGTGCTGCGCATATGGCAGCTATGGACGGGGATGACTCCATGGATGCTGGCAACTGTAGCGACTGCGATGGATATCACACCGTAGTTACAACAGAAAGTGAGGAGATCATATGCACAAGCTGTTTTTCCTCTTTTGAGTACCTCCAACGCTGCGGATGGTGCAACGAACCAAACACTGGGGATATGGAGCACAGTAATTGGAGTGGTTGCAACCATTGTGATGGGCAAGCCGGTTGGGTGAAAGACGATTAAATAACCACAGGCATAACAAGAACATGGTGTACGGCAGCAAGCTGCCTGGGACGCCTACGGCGCCCCACATGTTGGCGTTGCACGGCTAATCGCCTATTAAATTGTGAACGTCGGTAATTAATGAGCCAAACCCAGCAATACGGTTCCGGTAAGCTGGCGTATAGCGTTCTGGGATTCATCAAATTCTTTTTCGTCGGTTCGCTTCGTGCCCAACAATGTTCGTGTAACGCCAGCACATATATTTGGGTTCCGTCGTTCCCGGTTTCGTTGCCAGGTTTGTGTTTCATCAAAACGTTCTGGCATCTCAGTTACTGCGTGGTTCGTGCCCGTCGCTACGCTCCTGGGACGCCTGCGGCGCCCCACAACCAAGCGTTAGGTTTTTAATCCTAATCATCAACAACATCTTCAATAGTTATAGACAACATGCATTCAATAAATTCATTATTACCACTAATAAGAGAAGGGAAACTCGAACTTCATTGTGTAAATATAAAGATTTGGCAAGAAGGTGGAATTGAATTATTCGGACACGGCATTATAAAAATCAATAAAAACGGCGTTCTATATCTAGATTTCATCTGCACCAAGAATGATAAATTACCGGGATTAATGCTCTCAGAGAAATTACCTAAAGACTTACTCAATGAAAAAGAACGGTTCTATCTAGAGTGTGAAACTTTATCTGGTGACATATTAAAAGCATCGAACTTTTCTATAGAGTTTGGCTTATCCGATATGCAACCACCGAATCATAAAAACATCATTCTGAACAACATAAGTTGCGAAGAAACTAAAGATGAAGATGGCGACTTTCTATACTTTGAGTTCTCTGAGCACTGTGATATACCTGCAAATAAATCAAACTCAGAAACCTCTACTCAAGGTTATGAATCTCATAGCTGGAATGAATCTATTATAGATATGGAGGAGGAGTTCAAGATACACATTATTGATGAGAAAGATTATAAATATTGCGCTGTCGAAGGTTCATTTGAGGTCTCTCGTGTTTTTGAGTGTTTGCAGTTTTATATCGGTTTTACATGTGGAAGCATGATACAACCTATATATTCACTGGAAAGATCAGGTAAGCATACGATAAATAGAATACATAGCATTAGAAATCTTCAAAAAACACAAAGATCGTCAAACCCTGTACCGAGCTTATATGCTCGGGAGAATAAGGTTGATCACGATTATCACTATCAAATTTTCAAGAATATATATAATCTTTTTTCAGAAAACCCAAAGCATTATGAAAGCATATATTCTCAGTGGAAAAGGGTATGGTATTCTTTTCAATCGGTAAATAGCATTACAACCCTTACACTCTCTGTCGCTATTGAGGGTTTGCTAAACGATATTTTCATACCTCAGTTCAAGAGTTTAGGGTTTAACGACCATTTAAATAATGAAATAAGAAGAATAAAATCGCTTATCTCTGGTTTAAATTTAACTCCAGATCAAGTGAATCGTTTAAAAGGCAGTATATCTTATTGGAAAAACATCACTGCATCAAAAGCGCTAGAATACTTGATTCAATTACAGGTAATATCTTCTGCGGAAAAAACATCCTGGAGTAACCTAAGAAACTCAAGTGCTCACCCAAAAACAAAAGAGATGGATTCATCATCCTTGGAAGTAGAAAGGCAGGAGCTATTACTATGCTTAAACCTGTTCCACAACTTGATTTTCAATACTATCAAGTATTCAGGCCCGCGGCATTATTGGGCTGTAGGTACTGACAACCCTTTACGACTGGTCGACTATGTTGTGATAGATCAGAACTCAAAAATGATAATCGAGACCAAAACCTAACAAGAAAATCCATGTGACGCCTACGGCGCACCTGATTTAGGCGTTAGCTTGCAGGATATATTGAAACTTTTTGCAAATTCTAGTGTCTACCCTAATAGGATAAGATTGGAGTAGATTAGAATGGATGCTGTATCATTAGGTTGTTATAAACCACATCATATACCTATTACGTCTCAAAGCTCAGGAGTTATAGCACAAAGAAATTCAGTTGGCATTCCACATAAAGTTCACCTGATTTGGTGTGGAAAAAAAATGCCAGATTATGCTTTACATACGGTACAGCGCTTTAGTTCAAAAGCTAAACGAAGAGTTGCTCCATATTCTGTCAATTTATGGCTAGATAAAAAATCTCAATATGAAAATGCACGAGCGTTGCATTCTGAATACGTGGATATGGAAAGAGTAGGAACTCTTAAACTACGATACTTAGAAGAGTTAAACTTAAAAGTTGGAGAGGAGTATTCGGAAAAAGATGCAGAGTTGTATCATCAGTTTACTTCTCGTGAAGGTGTTGGTATTGAATGTCAAGCCGCAAGAGCTGATATATATCGGCTTGAGATACTTCGTCAAGAAGGTGGCATATATTCAGATATGGATGCGGATTTTTATCCTTGGGTTGAGCTTACGGAAAGGTTTTCTTGTGATGAGAGCGCCAAAAAATCGTATCTTGAGCATTACTTTAGAAGAAAAATAGGCTTATCGTCACCTCCAAAGCCATTCCATTCATGGCCTTCTTTCTTTCAAAAAATATCGGAATCACCTGAGGATTGCAAACGCCTAACAGGTAAAGATGATTATAAAGCCCTAACAAGAGAGGTCATAGATTATATTATTTTACAATCATCAAAAGAGTTAGATGGTCTAGAAGCAAAAAGTGGCATCCTTTTTAAGCCTTCAGATTTATATCCTAGCAGACGCTGGCTTATAAATAATAATCTAATTGGAGCCACACCAAACCATGAGTTCATAAAAAGAGCATTGCAGAAAATTTTAAAAAAATATGAACAAGCAGACTCAATAACAAGAAGAATACCCTATAATGGTAAAACTTCAGCGGATGATATGGATATGAAACGCTCCAACTCTGTACATGTATTATATTATAGTGGGCCAGAGCACTTAAGTTGCCTTCTTAAAGAATATGGTAAAGATGAGAGTCTTGCAGTTCAAGAATTAACTTTTAATGAGGATTCAAGTTACATAGCCATGAAAAAAGGTAGAGGTATTATAGATGGGGTAACTTTTGCAGGCATACGTATCAGCGAGAGAAGTTATGAAAACACTAACAAACCACATGGTGCAAGGTCTTGGGATAAAAAGCCATCTAAAAAATCCTTCGAGCTATAAATCCAGCATCTAACCAAAAAGCAAGCTAACAAATGGTTCCAAGGGACTGCACCTGCGGCGCAGCCCTTGAACCAAGCGTTAGCTGCCAAGATCAGCATAATAAGGAACTAAAGTGCATTAGACATGTCTACTCCCTTATCAAAGATCAGATAAGGGATGAAGTATATGAACAGCATGGAATTAATTCGCAGGCCTTTACATGAACCGTATATGGGCACTGAAGCCACCAAAGCAGTGAATCAGTCAATATTGTATAAAGGGCGTTTGGTTGAGAAACCAGCTCCAGCAGATATTTTATGCAAAACTTGTGATAAGCCTGTCATAGAAGCAATGAGCTGTCCTTGTCATCAAAGTATTATGTGCCGAACATGTATAGAACGAAGATTATTAATTAACTCAGGCCTTGCCTTAAACAAAAGCCCCTGTAGTAATTGTGACATGGAACAACGACATTCAAATGAATTAAGAGAACAAATACAACCTTTGTACCAAAGGGTGTCCTCCGCTATTGAAGGGGGTGTTAATACCACGGGATTTGATTGGACTATAATACCGTACACTGGATATGATAGTGCCTCCCAAAAAGCATTTGATAGGTATTATCAACCTTTAATGTTAGAAAATAGTACTCTACCACTTCAAAGAAGACCATTGCACAGTCCAGCCCCTGTTTTTTCAAGCTTTCAAGCATTTAGCCATGATGGCATGAACCAATTTTACAAAGAACAGGGGATTGTTGATCTTAGCTCGAATAGAGAACGTACTTCTGAGTGGGAAACTGGAGAAACAATCACCAGAGGTAGTAAGCAAACCGTCAAATTTGATGGATGGGGTTTAAAAATCGACTACAGAGCAGTTGATTCATGTGAAGATGTTGCTGATTCGTTTCAAGTTCTCGCTATGCCAGGTTCAGGTGTGATTCATAAACTGATCTCTGATAATAATTTGAATTACAGTGTTATATCTGGATCCTATCTTCTGAGAACATTAAAACCCGTTGATGGCGATATAACTATGAATATAGAGCACTGTCTATCATTACCGACTGGCTGCCTAGGTAGGTTTTTAACTCGAATTGCCTCACCAATTCAGTGCATCGTTATGGACAGCAGTAAAACACCGCTAGAATTTAAAACGCTCAAAGTAACTGTCGATAGCACGTCACGTCACGCGTCAGTCACAATGACGGCACCTACGAACCCAGTTTTTATAGCCTTGGTCAGAAATCCACCAACAACATATCCAGAAGCAGATGAGAGAAAAACGGCATTCAGTATGCTCGATACATTGCCATTGCCTGGTAGCAGTCGTTTTAAAAACGATGATACTGATATGGATTGGAGTACTCATTAAAACTTCGAAACGTAGCAAGTAAAGCAGCTAACAAATGGTTCCAAAGGATGCGCCTGTCGGCGCACCTTTGAACCAGGCGTTATGCGTAAAAAATAAATATCGAATGCAACCGAAATATATAAAACCTCTTTATCGAAAGGTTAATACCAAAGCTCGTGGTGTACGCCATAATACTGGTAGTGATTTTCGATACAGTAGAAGGCTTGCTGCTCTTCCTAAGATGAAGCAAGGTGTCCATAGAGGGCTTCATACGGAGGACATTAAGCGCATCCCATCGCTACCAATCCCAGAGCTGAACGCCCGGTACGCCTATCTCTGGCGGGATGTTCCCGTTTTCCGCTTTTCTTCCAAAATTCGAACAATCTCCTCAACTCAATAGAAATGCGGCGCCTGTTATTCATCAATATAGCGAGCATCAAATCCCCAAACAGATGTGTGCCAGACATGGCCGTTTTTCGTGTGGAGATCTCTTCATCAATTCCTTGCTCTGCAGCGTGGGTCAACGATCGTTTGAGAATAACAACAATGAATGAGGCAAGAATCAGGCTGGCAACAAGTGTTTCACATCCGGTGTTGAAGCGATGCCAGCAGGCATAGGATTTAGTCTCTTTGAAAGCCAACTCTATTTGCCAGCGCAGACGGTAGGCCAGAAAAACATCCTGGAGAGAAAAGCTTTCCCTGCAGAGGTTGGTGACAACAAATATCCACTTCTTATTCTGCCCGTTCCAGCGAACGACCAACCGAAAAATCTGCCCTCGCATCTGTGGCCATTCCACATCCAAATCCATACAGCCGTCTTTGGGAAAATGGGCCAAAACATCTTTCAGTTTTTGTTGCTCATATCGGTGACAGTTCTTGCCATCGGAACGGATAGCCTTACGCACGACCGGGTTGATACTCTGCGGAGCCCGACAAAGAAAACAACCATCCCGATCATGGACCGCTGTAAAATATTCCAGATCGAAATACCCGGCATCAATCATCATCAATGTGTCGCCAAGGTCGTTTGCCAAGGCAGGCAGACAAGCTCTTTCTGAGCGGGTGTCTTCTGTGAACTCGATACGAACAAGGTTGTCAGCCAGCAAATCCATGGTCGTATGCAGTTCAACGGCTGCCGGAGAGACCGTCTTGAAACGTCCCGGCAGCGCATCTTTGAGGCAGGCCACAACAGCCTGTGACGAACCGTCGTGCAGACATATGTGCCGGAATCTTGCAAAAGGGCTGGCTTTATCAAAGGAGAGTGTCCGTCTAACCATCTTGTCCAGAGATCGCAGGAAAAGCCAGACCATCAGCACCAGAAACTCCGGCTTGTATACCTGCTCCCGCCAAGCGTGGCAGGACACATTTAAGCCCGTCATTTCATTGAACTTGCGGTGAAGGTCGGCCAGCGACTCGGCATTGCAGTCCTTGCCAAGAGCCGTCAGAACGGCGACGACAAGAGAGTGAGGCAGTATCTTCCTGTGACGAGTCAGAAAACCGCTGAGTTCAGCCAGCCTGGTCAGTTTATTCTCTGACAATGTCATCTGCAGATTGTGCTGAATAGGACTAATCTCGGAATGGTTCATCTCGGGCGACCTGAAAACCTGTGGGTTTAACGATTACAGGTTTGGCCAAACGGGATGAACCTCAAGTTTTGGGGCGATCGTTCTGCATCATGAGAGTCTTAATGAGAGTCTTAATGTCCTCCGTATGAACCAGAGCTCGTTCAGCTCGTGAGGTACTGTAAAGACCAGGTGCCGATGTCTGGTATCAAGTAGTTTCCGTTTCTGGGTGTCGAGCCAGCGTTCAATCTGAATTTTGTTGCATTGGGAGCAGTTGCGGTGTCGACAGGAGTTGTACCAGATATTTTCTACATGCCCATCGGGGCATGCTTGTATGTGACCACCCATAGCGGCAGTTCGGCACCCTATGAAATCGTTGGCGGCTTTGTAGTAATGGGGTGGCAGTTTTTTATGTTTGGTATAGTCTTCAAAGGATTGCCTGAATATCTTTTGAACGGTTGTTTTCATGGAGTTCCATCGGATGGCTAAGAACTCTCAAAGATAGAACACAATCCCTCTCTCAGCTTCCCCCAGCGCAGCTGGGCACGTACAACGCTTGGTTCAGGTGCGCCGTAGGCGTCACCCTGGAACCACTTGTTATGCGTAAAATTTACTGATGATCTTGTTGGTACTTTTTCGTTAGCTGCTTGCCATTAAATGTATGAGTACAGCAACGACAAAATGGCTCAATAGTGTCCTCACTGAGTTGAGGGTTGATGACTCTTAATATGCCTAAATCATCTACGAATAGCCCACTGAAGTATGTACTTTCACCAACTCTAACAAGAGCATTTTCAGGATCAAATTCTAGTGAGACAATCCAATATATTGGCTATTCTTTATCAAGCCTTGATTTTGCTTCACTAAAAACAACACTCCATTCTTCACCAACTTTACCTAATAAGAATTTGAAGAGAGGAGTGTAGTCAAGCCCTCTACATACGGAGGACATTAAGGGTTTCCATATCCGGAGCGTTCATACCCGCGGATATTAGTGTCCTCCATATGCGGGTATGAAGGGTTACCTGTGTTTGTGATGGTGGCGTTCAGGTGGTTGGTAGAAAGGTTACCAGGCTGGCAAGTCATTCACTCTCAGGCCTTCATACTGGCGACTCATTTCCTGTTCGTCCATTGCATTTATCACCCGATCAACAAACGTTCCCAGGCCTGCGACCGAGTCAGTCTCAACATAGGAAATACGTAGCACCTCAAACCCCAGGCCTTTGAGTATGTGATCTATCAAACGGTCTCGCGCTCTTCTTTTTCCAGATTCTTTTGCAAGAAGAAGCTCATCGTTTTCCATTGTGTCATCCTGAATATAATGATGGGGGCCATCGACCTCTATACACAAGGTTTTACCCACCAGAATATCAACTGGGAACCCTTCAATATTCACTTCCATAACAATATTTTGGTTTGGCAAAGCATTTTTAACAGCCTGGAAGACTCTGTTTTGTAATGCTGAGACCTTCACCTTTTTTTCAGGAGCAGAAAGAGCAGGAGACACATCAATTTCCAAGTTAGAAATGCCTGCCCAGTAAATATATGCAAATCTGTCTTGCCAGTGATGTGAAAGAACGTCCCTGATATTTTCCCTATCCATTAGCGGCTTAACAAAGATATCGAAACGGGGTGTATCAGGATCATCCTTGACGGGCGGATTTTGTTTTGCACATAAATCCAGAACGGCCAGGTTCCATAAGAAGTCGCCGACGCTATGCTGTAGAGGGCCGCCTGTGTCAATAAAACCAGTCATATCACAAAGACGTTTAACCAGGAAATAGCCAAGCTTTAGCTGGTCGTCTGACAGAGATAAACGGCACAACGCGTCAAGGGCCATAATGATATCCTGTTCAGTCGGCGATATGTTCATAATGGCTTGAATCGAAGCTTGAACAACATCCGCCCCTATGACGTGTGAGCAATGAGACATCCCACTCGCCACCATGGCCAGATGCTGGGCCGACCACTCTCTGGTGTCAGTCAAATCACGGCTTCCCACCTCTTTGGCCAGCGCCTTCCGGGGCGTGTCGGCGTCGTCCCCCGTCACCGGGCTCAGGCCATTGGTCACCATGGCCAGATGTTGCGCTATCCAGCACTTAAGGTCTCCGGCAAGGGCACGCCTCCCCACTTCTTTGGCCAGCGCCTTCCGGGTCGTGTCGGCGTCGTCCCCCGCCACCTGCCTCAGGCCATTGGTCACCATGGCCAGACCTTGCGCTATCCAGCACTTAATGTCTCCGGCAAGGGCGCGCCTCCCCACCTCTTTGGCCAGCGCCTTCCGGGTCGTGTCGGCGTCGTCCCCCGTCACCTGGCTCAGGCCGTTGGTCACCATGGCCAGATGCTGGGCCGACCACTCTTTGGTGTCGGTCAAATCACGGCTTCCCACCTCTTTGGTCAGCGCCTTCCGGGTCGTGTCGGCGTCGTCCCCCGTTACCTTGCTCAGGCCATTGGTCACCATGGCCAGATGCTGGGCCGACCACTCTTTGGTGTCGGTCAAATCACGGCTTCCCACCTCTTTGGCCAGCGCCTTCCGGGTCGTGTCGGCGTCGTCCCCCGCCACCTGACTCAGGCCATTGGTCACCATGGCCAGAGGCTGGGCCGACCACTCTTTGGTGTTGGTCAAATCACGGCTTCCCACCTCTTTGGCCAGCGCCTTCCGGGTCGTGTCGGCGTCGTCCCCCGTCACCTGACTCAGGCCATTGGTCACCATGGCCAGAGGCTGGGCCGACCACTCTTTGGTGTTGGTCAAATCACGGCTTCCCACTTCTTTGGCCAGCGCCTTCCGGGTCGTGTCGGCGTCGTCCCCCGCTACCTGACTCAGGCCATTGGTCACCATGGCCAGAAGCTGGGCCGACCACTCTTTGGTGTCGGTCAAATCACGGCTTCCCTCTTCTTTGGCCAGCGCCTTCCGGGTCGTGTCGGCGTCGTCCCCCGTCACCTGGCTCAGGCCATTGGTCACCATGGCCAGATGCTGGGCCGACCACTCTTTGGTGTCGGTCAAATCACGTCTTCCCACCTCTTTGGCCAGCGCCTTCCGGGTCGTGTCGGCGTCGTCCCCCGTCACCTGACTCAGGCCATTGGTCACCATGGCCAGAGGCTGGGCCGACCACTCTTTGGTGTCGGTCAAATCACGGCTTCCCACCTCTTTGGCCAGCGCCTTCCGGGTCGTGTCGGCGTCGTCCCCCACCACCTGACTCAGGCCATTGGTCACCATGGCCAGATGCTGGGCTGACCACTCTTTGGTGTTGGTCAAATCACGCCTCCCCACTTCTTTGGCCAGCGCCTTCCGGGTCGTGTCGGCGTCGTCCCCCGTCACCTGGCTCAGGCCATTGGTCACCATGGCCAGATGCTGGGCCGACCACTCCCTGGGGTCAGTCAAATCACGCCTCCCCACTTCTTTGGCCAGCGCCTTCCGGGTCGTGTCGGCGTCGTCCCCCGTCACCGGGCTCAGGCCATTGGTCACCATGGCCAGAGGCTGGGCCGACCACTCTTTGGTGTCGGTCAAATCACGGCTTCCCACCTCTTTGGCCAGCGCCTTCCGGGTCGTGTCGGCGTCGTCACCAGCCACCTTACTCAGGCCATTGGTCACCATGGCTAGATGCTGGGCCGACCACTCCCTGGGGTCAGTCAAATCACGGCTTCCCACCTCTTTGGCCAGCGCCTTCCGGGCCGTGTCGGCTTTGTCACCCACCACCTGACTCAGGCTATTGAGCACCATGGCCAGTGTTTGGGCTTTAAATCCGCACTGTTTGGTTAGCTGCTGTTTTTGACTGCGGTGGATCACGGCTTTCATTATCCAGTCTAACGCTGTGGCGCCTTCTTGATATTTTGCTAATTTTGAAAACGCATTTGCCAAAAGAGCAAGGGCTTTGGGACTGGCTCGAAGCGGGTGCGGCTCTCTTTCTGTCATCTGGAATGCAAGATCTAAAAGCGCGGTTTTATGGCTCTCCCGATGTGGCCCGTGAAGTTGCTTTTTGAATCGATTCACTTCGTTTGCCAGTGCTTCTATCTGTTGATCGAAACGCTCGGCGGAAGGGTTGCGGTAATATTGTCTCTTTCTGTCTGGTCTTCTTTTTGGATGTGTTCGAACTGTAGCCTCAGACGATTCCTGTTGTCGTGAAGGGACTTCGGCACGGGTCTTTGATGTGGTCAATACAGGCGGCCACTGAAGCATTGATGATTCAGGAACAGGAGAGGCATGTGGCCGGACACCGGTACGACCGGGATACAGGGAAGCAGGTAAAGGCTTTACTATTGCCGCCCAGCTTTTCTTTGTATCTTTATCTGCTGCTGCGCATTTCTCTATCACGCCCCCTGACAGCGGTAGCATTAACCAAATAAAAAACAACTCTCTCCTGCAAAAGTGAGCACCAATATTCACGGTCAATCTCATCCTCTTGCCCGTTCGTTGAGGCTGTGCAGTAAAGGCAATGGCGGGATATATGGCAAGACGGCACAGGCCAAAAAGAGAAGGGAATACACAATCAGCAAACCGCCTCATATACCGATCATGATCCTCCAAAAGCATAACCGGACAGGAAAAATCATTGCCTGAAATGGTGGCGTTCAGGTGGTTGGTAGAAAGGTTACCAGGCTGGCACGTCATTCACTCTCAGGCCTTCATACTGGCGACTCATTTCTTGTTCGTCCATTGCATTTATCACCCGATCAACAAACGTTCCAAGGCCTGCGACCGAGTCAGTCTCAACATAGGAAATACGTAGCACCTCAAACCCCAGGCTTTTGAGTATGTGATCTATCAAACGGTCTCGCGCTCTTCTTTTTCCAGATTCTTTTGCAAGAAGAAGCTCATCGTTTTCCATTGTGTCATCCTGAATATAATGATGGGGGCCATCGACCTCTATACACAAGGTTTTACCCACCAGAATATCAACCGGGAACCCTTCAATATTCACTTCCATAACAATATTTTGGTTTGGCAAAGCATGTTTAACAGCCTGGAACACTCTGTTTTGTAATGCTGAGACTTTCACCTTTTTTTCAGGAGCAGAAAGAGCAGGAGACACATCAATTTCCAAGTTAGAAATGCCTGCCCAGTAAATATATGCAAATCTGTCTTGCCAGTGATGTGAAAGAAGGTCCCTGATATTTTCCCTATCCATTAGCGGCTTAACAAAGATATCGAAACGGGGTGTATCAGGATCATCCTTGACGAGCGGATTTTGTTTTGCACATAAATCCAGAACGGCCAGGTTCCATAAGAAGTCGCCGACGTTATGCTGTAGAGGGCCGCCTGTGTCAATAAAACCAGTCATATCACAAAGACGTTTAACCAGGAAATAGCCAAGCTTCAGCTGGTCGTCTGACAGAGATAAACGGCACAAAGCGTCAAGGGCCATAATGATATCCTGTTCAGTCGGCGATATGTTCATAATGGCTTGAATCGAAGCTTGAACAACATCCTCCCCTATGACGTGCGAGCAATGAGACATCCCACTGGCCACCAGGGCCAGAGGCTGGGCCGACCACTCCCTGGTGTCAGTCAAATCACGGCTTCCCACCTCTTTGGCCAGCGCCTTCCGGGTCGTGTCGGCGTCGTCCCTCGGCACCTGACTCAGGCCATTGGTCACCATGGCCAGATGCTGGGCCGACCACTCTTTGGTGTCGGTCAAATCACGCCTCCCCACCTCTTTGGCCAGCGCCTTCCGGGTCGTGTCGGCGTCGTCCCCCGCCACCTGACTCAGGCCATTGGTCACCATGGCCAGATCTTGCGCTATCCAGCACTTAAGGTCTCCGGCAAGGGCACGCCTCCCCACTTCTTTGGCCAGCGCCTTCCGGGTCGTGTCGGCGTCGTCCCCCGTCACCTGGCTCAGGCCATTGGTCACCATGGCCAGAGGCTGGGCCGACCACTCCCTGGTGTCAGTCAAATCACGCCTCCCCACCTCTTTGGACAGTGCCTTCCGGGTCGTGTCGGCGTCGTCCCCCGTCACCTGGCTCAGGCCATTGGTCACCATGGCCAGATCTTGCGCTATCCAGCACTTAAGGTCTCCGGCAAGGGCACGCCTCCCCACTTCTTTGGCCAGCGCCTTCCGGGTCATGTCGGCGTCGTCCCCCGCCACCTGACTCAGGCTATTGAGCACCATGGCCAGGTTTTGGGCGTTAAATCCGCACTGTTTGGTTAGCTGCTGTTTTTGACTGCGGTGGATCATGGCTTTCATTATCCAGTCTAACGCTGTGGCGCCTTCTTGATATTTTGCTAATTTTGAAAACGCATTTGCCAAAAGAGCAAGGGCTTTGGGACTGGCTCGAAGCGGGTGCGGATCTCTTTCTGTTATCTGGAATGCAAGATCTAAAAGCGCGGTTTTATGGCTCTCCCGATGTGGCCCGTGAAGTTGCTTTTTGAGTCGATTCACTTCGTTTGCCAGCGCTTCTATCTGTTGATCGAAACGCTCGGCGGAAGGGTTGCGGTAATATTGTCTCTTTCTGTCTGGTCTTCTTTTTGGATGTGTTCGAACTGTCGCCTCAGACGATTCCTGTTGTCGTGAAGGGACTTCGGCATGGGTCTTTGATGTGGTCAATACAGGCGGCCACTGAAGCATTGATGATTCAGGAACAGGAGAGGCATGTGGCCGGACACCGGTACGACCGGGATACAGGGAAGCAGGTAAAGGCTTTACAATTGCCGCCCAGCTTTTCTTTGTATCTTTATCTGCTGCTGCGCATTTCTCTATCACGCCCCCTGACAGCGGTAGCATTAACCAAATAAAAAACAATTCTCTCCTGCAAAAGTGAGCACCAATATTCACGGTAAATCTCATCCTCTTGCCCGTTCGTTGAGGCTGTGCAGTAAAGGCAATGGCGGGATATATGGCAATACGGCACAGGCCAAAAAGAGAAGGGAATACACAATCAGCAAACCGCCTCATATACCGACCATGATCCTCCAAAAGCATAACCGGACAGGAAAAATCATTGCCTGAAATGGTGGCGTTCAGGTGGCTGGTAGAAAGGTTACCAGGCTGGCAGGTCATTCACTCTCAGGCCTTCATACTGCCTACTCATTTCTTGTTCGTCCATTGCATTTATCACCCGATCAACAAACGTTCCAAGGCCTGCGACCGAGTCAGTCTCAACATAGGAAATACGTAGCACCTCAAACCCCAGGCTTTTGAGTATGTGATCTATCAAAGGGTCTCGCGCTCTTCTTTTTCCAGATTCTTTTGCAAGAAGAAGCTCATCGTTTTCCATTGTTTCATCCTGAATATAATGATGGGGGCCATCGACCTCTATACACAAGGTTTTACCCACCAGAATATCAACTGGGAACCCTTCAATATTCACTTCCATAACAATATTTTGGTTTGGCAAAGCATTTTTAACAGCCTGGAACACTCTGTTTTGTAATGCTGAGACTTTCACCTTTTTTTCAGGAGCAGAAAGAGCAGGAGACACATCAATTTCCAAGTTAGAAATGCCTGCCCAGTAAATATATGCAAATCTGTCTTGCCAGTGATGTGAAAGAAGGTCCCTGATATTTTCCCTATCCATTAGCGGCTTAACAAAGATATCGAAACGGGGTGTATCAGGATCATCCTTGACGAGCGGATTTTGTTTTGCACATAAATCCAGAACGGCCAGGTTCCATAAGAATTCGCCGACGTTATGCTGTAGAGGGCCGCCTGTGTCAATAAAACCAGTCATATCACAAAGACGTTTAACCAGGAAATAGCCAAGCTTCAGCTGGTCGTCTGACAGAGATAAACGGCACAAAGCGTCAAGGGCCATAATGATACCCTGTTCAGTCGGCGATATGTTCATAATGGCTTGAATCGAAGCTTGAACAACATCCTCCCCTATGACGTGTGAGCAATGAGACACCCCACTGGCCACCATGGCCAGATGCTGGGCCGACCACTCCCTGGGGTCTGTCAAATCACGCCTCCCAACCTCTTTGGCCAGCGCCTTCCGGGTCGTGTCGGCGTCGTCCCCCGTCACCGGGCTCAGGCCATTGGTCACCATGGCCAGATGCTGGGCCGACCACTCTTTGGTGTCGGTCAAATTACGGCTTCCCACCTCTTTGGCCAGCGCCTTCCGGGTCGTGTCGGCGTCGTCCCCCGCCACCTGACTCAGGCCATTGGTCACCATGGCCAGATCTTGCGCTATCCAGCCCTTAAGGCCTCTGGCAAGGGCACGGCTCCCCACCTCTTTGGCCAGCGCCTTCCGGGTCGTGTCGGCGTCGTCCCCCGTCACCGGGCTCAGGCCATTGGTCACCATGGCCAGATGCTGGGCCGACCACTCTTTGGTGTCGGTCAAATCACGGCTTCCCACCTCTTTGGCCAGCGCCTTCCGGGTCGTGTCGGCGTCGTCCCCCGCCACCTGACTCAGGCCATTGATTACCATGGCCAGATGCTGGGCCGACCACTCTTTGGTGTTGGTCAAATCACGGCTTCCCACCTCTTTGTCCAACGCCTTCCGGGTCGTGTCGGCGTCGTCCCCCGCCACCTGACTCAGGCCATTGGTCACCATGGCCAGAGGCTGGGCCGACCACTCTTTGGTGTTGGTCAAATCACGGCTTCCCACCTCTTTGGCCAGCGCCTTCCGGGTCGTGTCGGCGTCGTCCCCCGTTACCTGGCTCAGGCCATTGGTCACCATGGCCAGAGGCTGGGCCGACCACTCTTTGGTGTCGGTCAAATCACGCCTCCCCACCTCTTTGGTCAGCGCCTTCCGGGTCGTGTCGGCATCGTCCCCCGTCACCTGACTCAGGCCATTGGTCACCATGGCCAGATGCTGGGCCGACCACTCTTTGGTGTCGGTCAAATCACGGCTTCCCACCTCTTTGGCCAGCGCCTTCCGGGTCGTGTCGGCGTCGTCCCCCGTCACCGGGCTCAGGCCATTGGTCACCATGGCCAGATCTTGCGCTATCCAGCACTTAAGGTCTCCGGCAAGGGCACGCCTCCCCACCTCTTTGGCCAGCGCCTTCCGGGTCGTGTCGGCGTCGTCCCCCGTCACCGGGCTCAGGCCATTGGTCACCATGGCCAGAGGCTGGGTCGACCACTCTTTGGTGTCGGTCAAATCACGCCTCCCCACCTCTTTGGCCAGCGCCTTCCGGGTCGTGTCGGCTTTGTTACCGGCGACCTGACTCAGGCTATTGAACACCATGGCCAGCGTTTGGGCTTTAAATCCGCACTGTTTGGTTAGCTGCTGTTTTTGACTGCGGTGGATCACGGCTTTCATTATCCAGTCTAACGCTGTGGCGCCTTCTTGATATTTTGCTAATTTTGAAAACGCATTTGCCAAAAGAGCAAGGGCTCTGGGACTGGCTCGAAGCGGGTGCGGATCTCTTTCTGTCATCTGGAATGCAAGATCTAAAAGCGCGGTTTTATGGCTCTCCCGATGTGGCCCGTGAAGTTGCTTTTTGAGTCGATTCACTTCGTTTGCCAGTGCTTCTATCTGTTGATCGAAACGCTCGGCGGAAGGGTTGCGGTAATATTGTCTCTTTCTGTCTGGTCTTCTTTTTGGATGTGTTCGAACTGTAGCCTCAGACGATTCCTGTTGTCGTGAAGGGACTTCGGCATGGGTCTTTGATGTGGTCAATACAGGTGGCCACTGAAGCATTGATGATTCAGGAACAGGAGAGGCATGTGGCCGGACACCGGTACGACCGGGATACAGGGAAGCAGGTAAAGGCTTTACAATTGCCGCCCAGCTTTTCTTTGTATCTTTATCTGCTGCTGCGCATTTCTCTATCACGCCCCCTGACAGCGGTAGCATTAACCAAATAAAAAACAATTCTCTCCCGCAAAAGTGAGCACCAATATTCACGGTAAATCTCATCCCATTGCCCGTTCGTTGAGGCTGTGCAGTAAAGGCAATGGCGGGATATATGGCAAGACGGCACAGGCCAAAAAGAGAAGGGAATACACAATCAGCAAACCGCCTCATATACCGACCATGATCCTCCAAAAGCATAACCGGATAGGAAAAATCATTGCCTGAAATGGTGGCGTTCAGGTGATTGGTAGAAAGGTTACCAGGCTGGCAAGTCATTCACTCTCAGGCCTTCATACTGGCGACTCATTTCTTGTTCGTCCATTGCATTTATCACCCGATCAACAAAGGTTCCAAGGCCTGCGACCGAGTCAGTCTCAACATAGGAAATACGTAGCACCTCAAACCCCAGGCTTTTGAGTATGTGATCTATCAAAGGGTCTCGCGCTCTTCTTTTTCCAGATTCTTTTGCAAGAAGAAGCTCATCGTTTTCCATTGTGTCATCCTGAATATAATGATGGGGGCCATCGACCTCTATACACAGGGTTTTACCCACCAGAATATCAACTGGGAACCCTTCAATATTCACTTCCATAACAATATTTTGGTTTGGCAAAGCATTTTTAACAGCCTGGAACACTCTGTTTTGTGATGCTGAGACCTTCACCTTTTTTTCAGGAGCAGAAAGAGCAGGAGACACATCAATTTCCAAGTTAGAAATGCCTGCCCAGTAAATATATGCAAATCTGTCTTGCCAGTGATGTGAAAGAACGTCCCTGATACTTTCCCTATCCATTAGCGGCTTAACAAAGATATCGAAACGGGGTGTATCAGGATCATCCTTGACGAGCGGATTTTGTTTTGCACATAAATCCAGAACGGCCAGGTTCCATAAGACGTCGCCGACGCTCTGCTGTAGAGGGCTGCCTGTGTCAATAAAACCAGTCATATCACAAAGACGTTTAACCAGGAAATAGGCAAGCTTCAGCTGGTCGTCTGACAGAGATAAACGGCACAAAGCGTCAAGGGCCATAATGATATCCTGTTCAGTCGGCGATATGTTCATAATGGCTTGAATCGAAGCTTGAACAACATCCGCCCCTATGACGTGTGAGCAATGAGACATCCCACTGGCCACCATGGCCAGAGGCTGGGCCGACCACTCTTTGGTGTCGGTCAAATCACGGCTTCCCACCTCTTTGGCCAGCGCCTTCCGGGTCGTGTCGGCGTCGTCCCCCGTCACCTGGCTCAGGCCATTGGTCACCATGGCCAGATGCTGAGCTGACCACTCTTTGGTGTCGGTCAAATCACGGCTTCCCACCTCTTTGGCCAGCGCCTTCCGGGTCGTGTCGGCGTCGTCCCCCCTCACCTGACTCAGGCCATTGGTCACCATGGCCAGAGGCTGGGCCGACCACTCTTTGGTGTCGGTCAAATCACGGCTTCCCACCTCTTTGGCCAGCGCCTTCCGGGTCGTGTCGGCGTCGTCCCCCGCCACCTGACTCAGGCCATTGGTCACCATGGCCAGAGGCTGGGCCGACCACTCTTTGGTGTCGGTCAAATCACGGCTTCCCACCTCTTTGGCCAGCGCCTTCCGGGTCGTGTCGGCGTCGTCACCCGCCACCGGGCCCAGGCCATTGGTCACCATGGCCAGATGCTGAGCTGACCACTCTTTGGTGTTGGTCAAATCACGGATTCCCACCTCTTTGGCCAGCGCCTTCCGGGTCGTGTCAGCGTCGTCCCCCCACACCTGACTCAGGCCATTGGTCACCATGGCCAGATGCTTGGCTGACCACTCTTTGGTGTCGGTCAAATCACGGCTTCCCACCTCTTTGGCCAGCGCCTTCCGGGTCGTGTCGGCGTCGTCCCCCGCCACCTGACTCAGGCCATTGGTCACCATGGCCAGAGGCTGGGCCGACCACTCTTTGGTGGCGGTCAAATCACGGCTTCCCACCTCTTTGGCCAGCGCCTTCCGGGTCGTGTCGGCGTCGTCCCCCGCCACCTGACTCAGGCCATTGGTCACCATGGCCAGATCTTGCGCTATCCAGCACTTAAGGTCTCCGGCAAGGGCACGCCTCCCCACTTCTTTGGCCAACGCCTTCCGGGTCGTGTCGGCGTCGTCCCCCGTCACCTGACTCAGGCCATTGGTCACCATGGCCAGATGCTGGGCCGACCACTCTTTGGTGTCGGTCAAATCACGCCTCCCCACTTCTTTGGCCAGCGCCTTCCGGGTCGTGTCAGCGTCGTCCCCCTTCACCTGGCTCAGGCCATTGGTCACCATGGCCAGCTCTTGCGCTATCCAGCATTTAAGGTCTCCGGCAAGGGCACGCCTCCCCACTTCTTTGGCCAGCGCCTTCCGGGTCGTGTCGGCGTCGTCACCCGCTACCTGACTCAGGCCATTGGTCACCATGGCCAGATGCTGGGCCGACCACTCCCTGGGGTCAGTCAAATCACGGCTTCCCACTTCTTTGGCCAGCGCCTTCCGGGTCGTGTCGGCTTTGTCACCGGCCACCTGACTCAGGCTATTGAGCACCATGGCCAGCGTTTGGGCTTTAAATCCGCACTGTTTGGTTAGTTGCTGTTTTTGACTGCGGTGGATCACGGCTTTCATTATCCAGTCTAACGCTGTGGCGCCTTCTTGATATTTTGCTAATTTTGAAAACGCATTTGCCAAAAGAGCAAGGGCTTTGGGACTGGCTCGAAGCGGGTGCGGATCTCTTTCTGTCATCTGGAATGCAAGATCTAAAAGCGCGGTTTTATGGCTCTCCCGATGTGGCCCGTGAAGTTGCTTTTTGAGTTGATTCACTTCGTTTGCCAGTGCTTCTATCTGTTGATCGAAACGCTCGGCGGAAGGGTTGCGGTAATATTGTCTCTTTCTGTCTGGTCTTCTTTGTGGATGTGTTCGAACTGTAGCCTCAGACGATTCCTGTTGTCGTGAAGGGACTTCGGCATGGGTCTTTGATGTGGTCAATACAGGCGGCCACTGAAGCATTGATGATTCAGGAACAGGAGAGGCATGTGGCCGGATACCGGTACGACCGGGATACAGGGAAGCAGGTAAAGGCTTTACAATTGCCGCCCAGCTTTTCTTTGTATCTTTATCTGCTGCTGCGCATTTCTCTATCACGCCCCCTGACAGCGGTAGCATTAACCAAATAAAAAACAATTCTCTCCTGCAAAAGTGAGCACCAATATTCACGGTGAATCTCATCCTGTTGCCCGTTCGTTGAGGCTGTGCAGTAAAGGCAATGGCGGGATATATGGCAAGACGGCACAGGCCAAAAAGAGAAGGGAATACACAATCAGCAAACCGCCTCATATACCGACCATGATCCTCCAAAAGCATAACCGGACAGGAAAAATCATTGCCTGAAATGGTGGCGTTCAGGTGATTGGTAGAAAGGTTACCAGGCTGGCAAGTCATTCACTCTCAGGCCTTCATACTGGCGACTCATTTCTTGTTCGTCCATTGCATTTATCACCCGATCAACAAACGTTCCAAGGCCTGCGACCGAGTCAGTCTCAACATAGGAAATACGTAGCACCTCAAACCCCAGGCTTTTGAGTATGTGATCTATCAAACGGTCTCGCGCTCTTCTTTTTCCAGATTCTTTTGCAAGAAGAAACTCATCGTTTTCCATTGTGTCATCCTGAATATAATGATGGGGGCCATCGACCTCTATACACAAGGTTTTACCCACCAGAATATCAACCGGGAACCCTTCAATATTCACTTCCATAACAATATTTTGGTTTGGCAAAGCATTTTTAACAGCCTGGAACACTCTGTTTTGTGATGCTGAGACTTTCACCTTTTTTTCAGGAGCAGAAAGAGCAGGAGACACATCAATTTCCAGGTTAGAAATGCCTGCCCAGTAAATATATGCAAATCTGTCTTGCCAGTGATGTGAAAGAAGGTCCCTGATATTTTCCATATCCATTAGCGGCTTAACAAAGATATCGAAACGGGGTGTATCAGGATCATCCTTGACGAGCGGATTTTGTTTTGCACATAAATCCAGAACGGCCAGGTTCCATAAGAAGTCGCCGACGCTCTGCTGTAGAGGGCCGCCTGTGTCAATAAAACCAGTCATATCACAAAGACGTTTAACCAGGAAATAGCCAAGCTTCAGCTGGTCGTCTGACAGAGATAAACGGCACAAAGCGTAAAGGGCCATAATGATATCCTGTTCAGTCGGCGATATGTTCATAATGGCTTGAATCGAAGCTTGAACAACATCCTCCCCTATGACGTGTGAGCAATAAGACATCCCACTGGCCACCATGGCCAGATGCTGGGCCGACCACTCTTTGGTGTCGGTCAAATCACGCCTCCCCACCTCTTTGGCCAGCGCCTTCCGGGTCGTGTCGGCGTCGTCCCCCTCCACCTGCCTCAGACCACTGGCCACCATGGCCAGATGCTGGGCCGACCACTCTTTGGTGTCGGTCAAATCACGCCTCCCCACCTCTTTGGCCAGCGCCTTCCGGGTCGTGTCGGCGTCGTCCCCCGTTACCTGCCTCAGGCCATTGGTCACCATGGCCAGATGTTGCGCTAACCAGCACTTAAGGTCTCCGGCAAGGGCACGCCTCCCTACTTCTTTGGCCAGCGCCTTCCGGGTCGTGTCGGCGTCGTCCCCCGCCACCTGACTCAGGCCATTGGTCACCATGGCCAGATGCTGAGCTGACCACTCTTTGGTGTCGGTCAAATCACGGCTTCCCACCTCTTTGGCCAGCGCCTTCCGGGTCGTGTCGGCGTCGTCCCCCGCCACCGGGCTCAGGCCATTGGTCACCATGGCCAGATGCTGGGCCGACCACTCTTTGGTGTCGGTCAAATCACGTCTTCCCACCTCTTTGGCCAGCGCCTTCCGGGTCGTGTTGGCGTCGTCCCCCGTCACCTGACTCAGGCCATTGGTCACCATGGCCAGAGGCTGGGCCGACCACTCTTTGGTGTCGGCCAAATCACGGCTTCTCACTTCTTTGGCCAGCGCCTTCCGGGTCGTGTCGGCGTCGTCACCCGCTACCTGATTCAGGCCATTGGTCACCATGGCCAGATGCTGGGCCGACCACTCCCTGGGGTCAGTCAAATCACGCCTCCCCACCTCTTTGGCCAGCGCCTTCCGGGTCGTGTCGGCGTCGTCCCCCGTCATCGGGCTCAGGCCATTGGTCACCATGGCCAGATGCTGGGCCGACCACTCTTTGGTGTTGGTCAAATCACGGCTTCCCACCTCTTTGGCCAGCGCCTTCCGGGTCGTGTCGGCGTCGTCCCCCGTCACCTGGCTCAGGCTATTGGTCACCATGGCCAGAGGCTGGGCCGACCACTCTTTGGTGTCGGTCAAATCACGGCTTCCCACCTCTTTGGCCAGCGCCTTCCGGGTCGTGTCGGCGTCGTCCCCCGTCATCTGGCTCAGGCCATTGGTCACCATGGCCAGATGCTGGGCCGGCCAAGTCAAATCACGCCTCCCCACCTCTTTGGCCAGCGCCTTTCGGGTCGTGTCGGCGTCGTCCCCCGCCACCTGCCTCAGGCCATTGGTCACCATGGCCAGATCTTGCGATATCCAGCACTTAAGGTCTCCGGCAAGGGCACGGCTTCCCACCTCTTTGGCCAGCGCCTTCCGGGTCGTGTCGGCGTCGTCACCCGCCACCTGCCTCAGGCCATTGGTCACCATGGCCAGATCTTGCGCTATCCAGCACTTAAGGTCTCCGGAAAGGGCACGCCTCCCTACTTCTTTGGCCAGCGCCTTCCGGGTCGTGTCGGCGTCGTCCCCCGCCACCTGCTTCAGGCCATTGGTCACCATGGCCAGAGACTGGGCCGACCACTCCCTGGGGTCAGTCAAATCACGCCTCCCCACCTCTTTGGCCAGCGCCTTCCGGGTCGTGTCGGCGTCGTCCCCCGCCACCTGACTCAGGCCATTGGTCACCATGGCCAGATGCTGGGCCGACCACTCTTTGGTGTCGGTCAAATCACGCCTCCCCACCTCTTTGGCCAGCGCCTTCTGGGTCGTGTCGGCTTTGTCACCGGCGACCTGGCTCAGGCTATTGAGCACCATGGCCAGCGTTTGGGCTTTAAATCCGCACTGTTTGGTTAGCTGCTGTTTTTGACTGCGGTGGATCACGGCTTTCATTATCCAGTCTAACGCTGTGGCGCCTTCTTGATATTTTGCTAATTTTGAAAACGCATTTGCCAAAAGAGCAAGGGCTTTGGGACTGGTTCGAAGCGGGTGCGGATCTCTTTCTGTCATCTGGAATGCAAGATCTAAAAGCGCGGTTTTATGGCTCTCCCGATGTGGCCCGTGAAGTTGCTTTTTGAGTCGATTCACTTCGTTTGCCAGTGCTTCTATCTGTTGATCGAAACGCTCGGCGGAAGGGTTGCGGTAATATTGTCTCTTTCTGTCTGGTCTTCTTTTTGGATGGGTTCGAACTGTCGCCTCAGACGATTCCTGTTGTCGTGAAGGGACTTCGGCATGGATCTTTGATATGGTCAATACAGGCGGCCACTGAAGCATTGATGATTCAGGAACAGGAGAGGCATGTGGCCGGACACCGGTACGACCGGGATACAGGGAAGCAGGTAAAGGCTTTACAATTGCCGCCCAGCTTTTCTTTGTATCTTTATCTGCTGCTGCGCATTTCTCTATCACGCCCCCTGACAGCGGTAGCATTAACCAAATAAAAAACAATTCTCTCCTGCAAAAGTGAGCACCAATATTCACGGTCAATCTCATCCTCTTGCCCGTTCGTTGAGGCTGTGCAGTAAAGGCAATGGCGGGATATATGGCAAGACGGCACAGGCCAAAAAGAGAAGGGAATACACAATCAGCAACCCGCCTCATATACCGACCATGATCCTCCAAAAGCATAACCGGACAGGAAAAATCATTGCCTGAAATGGTGGCGTTCAGGTGGTTGGTAGAAAGGTTACCAGGCTGGCAAGTCATTCACTCTCAGGCCTTCATACTGGCGACTCATTTCTTGTTCGTCCATTGCATTTATCACCCGATCAACAAACGTTCCAAGGCCTGCGACCGAGTCAGTCTCAACATAGGAAATACGCAGCACCTCAAACCCCAGGCTTTTGAGTATGTGATCTATCAAAGGGTCTCGCGCTCTTCTTTTTCCAAATTCTTTTGCAAGAAGAAGCTCATCGCTTTCCATTGTCTCATCCTGAATATAATGATGGGGGCCATCGACCTCTATACACAAGGTTTTACCCACCAGAATATCAACTGGGAACCCTTCAATATTCACTTCCATAACAATATTTTGGTTTGGCAAAGCATTTTTAACAGCCTGGAACACTCTGTTTTGTGATGCTGAGACTTTCACCTTTTTTTCAGGAGCAGAAAGAGCAGGAGACACATCAATTTCCAAGTTAGAAATGCCTGCCCAGTAAATATATGCAAATCTGTCTTGCCAGTGATGTGAAAGAAGGTCCCTGATATTTTCCCTATCCATTAGCGGCTTAACAAAGATATCGAAACGGGGTGTATCAGGATCATCCTTGACGAGCGGATTTTGTTTTGCACATAAATCCAGAACGGCCAGGTTCCATAAGAAGTCGCCGACGTTATGCTGTAGAGGGCCGCCTGTGTCAATAAAACCAGTCATATCACAAAGACGTTTAACCAGGAAATAGCCAAGCTTCAGCTGGTCGTCTGACAGAGATAAACGGCACAAAGCGTCAAGGGCCATAATGATATCCTGTTCAGTCGGCGATATGTTCATAATGGCTTGAATCAAAGCTTGAACAACATCCTCCCCTATGACGTGTGAGCAATGAGACATCCCACTGGCCACCATGGCCAGAGGCTGGGCCGACCACTCCCTGGTGTCAGTCAAATCACGGCTTCCCACCTCTTTGGCCAGCGCCTTCCGGGGCGTGTCGGCGTCGTCCCCCGTCACCTGGCTCAGGCCATTGGTCACCATGGCCAGATGCTGGGCCGACCACTCTTTGGTGTTGGTCAAATCACGGCTTCCCACCTCTTTGGCCAGCGCCTTCCGGGTCGTGTCGGCTTTGTCACCGGCGACCTGACTCAGGCTATTGAGCACCATGGCCAGCGTTTGGGCTTTAAATCCGCACTGTTTGGTTAGCTGCTGTTTTTGACTGCGGTGGATCACGGCTTTCATTATCCAGTCTAACGTAAGCGCCAATAAAACCCACGTACTGCCATATTAACCGTTGATAGGAAATCATAAGTCTCCCAAAACCAAGGAGGCAACCATGGCAAACCGCAGCGAAGTGAAAGAACAGTGGCAGCAACGACTCCAGGCCTGGCGAGAGTCTGGCCTGAATCAGAAACAGTGGTGTGAGCAAAATAGTATTAAGCAAGCACAGTTCTGGTATTGGAAGAAAAAGCTTGAGGATATTCCGGCAGCGGTAGAGCACAAAGACAAAACCGCATCTGCCTTTGTTCCTGTAGCCTTAGCACCTTCATCCCAGGTGATCGAATCCGCATCACTGACCATTACACTCCCCAATGGTTTGAGGGTGTCGGGTATTGATCACAGCAATCTGACGCTGGCCAGTCAACTGATCGAGCAACTGAAATGACACAGCCGGTCATGCGTCCATCGACCGAACTGACTCATGTTTACCTGTACCGTGATCCCGTTGATTTCCGTAAGTCCTTCAAAGGACTGGCCGTCCTGGTGGAACAGGAACTGGGTCATAATCCTTTTGATGGCTACCTTTATGCGTTTACCAACCGTCAGCGCAACAAAATTAAATGTCTGTTCTGGGAGAACAATGGCTTTGTCTTGTATTACAAAAGCCTGGCAGAGGACAAGTTTCGGTGGCCCAGGAAAACAGACGATCTGGTAACACTCACCGGTCAGCAGTTGAACTGGTTGCTGGATGGATACGACATTGCTCTGATGACACCTCACAAAAAGAGACACTATGACAGTTGTTCTTAACAGAGTGCGGCGGGCAAAGCGGGTACAATAGGCGACATGAAACTATTGACCTCCACTCCTCTTCTTCCAGCAATAACCTCCCCGGAATCACCGGCGCAGGCGGCTGGGCAACCTGCTGACATTGATACTTTGGTTAAGGTGATCAATCAGCAGGAGGATGTGATTGAGAAAAAGTCCACGGTTATCGCCGAGCAACAAAAACGCATTGCTCTGTTGGAAGAGTACCTGCGGCTTGAACGGGCACGGCTGTATGGTCGCAGTTCTGAAAAAATACCGCTCAAGGTGAGATCTTCAACGAGGCCGAGCAGGCGGATGACACCGATGAGGAGCCTGCAGCAGCTGAACCAAAAAAACGCTCAAAGTCGGGGCGCAAACCTCTCTCCCCTTCACTGCCTCGTATTCAGGAACGTGTTGAACTGAGCGAGGAAGAGAAAGATGGAGCCATTGATACCTTCTTTACCAAAGTGCGTGAAGAGCTGGATATTATTCCTGCCCAGGTGCGTGTAAAGGAGATTCTGCAGGAGAAAGCTGTCTTTCTGGAACGCCAGGGTGATGATGCTTCCGAGAAGCAGGCAACCAAACGCGTTATCAAGGCTGCCGCGCTGCCAAAGCATCCCATCCCCAAGTCTGCCGTCACAACTAACATGCTGGCCTACATCATCGTTGCCAAATACTGTGATGCTCTGCCGCTGTACCGACTGGAAAAGATCCTTTCACGTTACGGCGGATCGGTGACGCGTACGACGATGGCAAACTGGCTGATCCGTTTGTCGGTTCAACTACAACCGCTGATTAATCTCATGTACGACCACCAACGTACAGGGGTGGTCATCAATGCCGATGAAACGCGGGTTCAAGTACTCAAAGAACCGTCGAAATCGATCCATTCAGACAAATACATGTGGGTCACCCTGGGAGGCCCACCGGGGCAGACGGCCGTGCTGTTTGACTACGATCCTTCTCGGAGCAAGGTGGTGCCGCTACGCCTGTTTGAAGGGTTCAAGGGATACCTGCAAACGGATGGCTATGCCAGCTACAACGCTGTGTGCCTGCAGGAAGGTAT
Organism: Sansalvadorimonas sp.; assembly: GCA_965221135.1. Taxonomy (GTDB): domain Bacteria; phylum Pseudomonadota; class Gammaproteobacteria; order Pseudomonadales; family Endozoicomonadaceae; genus Sansalvadorimonas. The sequence continues at coordinate 65,486 of CBDCRZ010000064.1, read as the reverse complement.
TACCCAGCTGGGTTGCTTCGACCATGTGCGGAGAAAGTTTACGGATGCCAAAAAGGGTGAAGTTAAAGAGAGAGGCAAGAAAAAGCAGAAGAATCCCCGGGTCAGTAAATCCGATGTTGCCCTGGGAAAGATCCGTAAACTCTATGCCGTGGAAGATAAGATCAAAGGCTTGACGGTGGATGAGAAAAAACATCAGCGACAGGTTCAAAGTCTCCCTCTGCTCAATGACCTGCACGAGTGGTTGGAGAAAAACGTTTCTCGAGTGGTTCCGGACAGTCTGGTACACACAGGGATACAATATGCGTTAAACCAGTGGCCAAAATTAACGGTATATTGTGAAGACGGTCATCTGAGTATCAGTAATGCAGCGGCAGAGAATGCCATTCGTCCCTTCACGATAGGGAGGCGCAACTGGCTGTTTGCAGATACGCCAAAAGGGGCAAAAGCCAGTGCCGTCTATTACAGTTTGATAGAAAGTGCCAAAGTCAGCGGCCTGGAACCGTTTGCTTATCTGAGGCATGTCCTCAAGGAACTGCCGTACGCCGAGACCGTCGAGGCACTGGAAAGCCTGTTGCCCTGGGCAGTGAAGGCTTCTGGGGAGTGCTCAAAAAGCGAGTAGTTCGGATTATCCTTTGCTACGTGGAATAATTGGCGCTTACAGTCTAACGCTGTGGCGCCTTCTTGATATTTTGCTAATTTTGAAAACGCATTTGCCAAAAGAGCAAGGGCTTTGGGACTGGCTCGAAGCGGGTGCGGATCTCTTTCTGTCATCTGGAATGCAAGATCTAAAAGCGCGGTTTTATGGCTCTCCCGATGTGGCCCGTGAAGTTGCTTTTTGAGTCGATTCACTTCGTTTGCCAGTGCTTCTATCTGTTGATCGAAACGCTCGGTGGAAGGGTTGCGGTAATATTGTCTCTTTCTGTCTGGTCTTCTTTTTGGATGTGTTCGAACTGTCGCCTCAGACGATTCCTGTTGTCGTGAAGGGACTTCGGCATGGGTCTTTGATGTGGTCAATACAGGCGGCCACTGAAGCATTGATGATTCAGGAACAGGAGAGGCATGTGGCCGGACACCGGTACGACCGGGATACAGGGAAGCAGGTAAAGGCTTTACAATTGCCGCCCAGCTTTTCTTTGTATCTTTATCTGCTGCTGCGCATTTCTCTATCACGCCCCCTGACAGCGGTAGCATTAACCAAATAAAAAACAATTCTCTCCCGCAAAAGTGAGCACCAATATTCACGGTAAATCTCATCCCATTGCCCGTTCGTTGAGGCTGTGCAGTAAAGGCAATGCGGGATATATGGCAAGACGGCACAGGCCAAAAAGAGAAGGGAATACACAATCAGCAAACCGCCTCATATACCGACCATGATCCTCCAAAAGCATAACCGGATAGGAAAAATCATTGCCTGAAATGGTGGCGTTCAGGTGGCTGGTAGAAAGGTTACCAGGCTGGCAAGTCATTCACTCTCAGGCCTTCATACTGGCGACTCATTTCTTGTTCGTCCATTGCATTTATCACCCGATCAACAAGCGTTCCAAGGCCTGCGACCGAGTCAGTCTCAACATAGGAAATACGTAGCACCTCAAACCCCAGGCCTTTGAGAATGTGATCTATCAAACGGTCTCGCGCTCTTCTTTTTCCAGATTCTTTTGCAAGAAGAAGCTCATCGTTTTCCATTGTTTCATCCTGAATATAATGATGGGGGCCATCGACCTCTATACACAAGGTTTTACCCACCAGAATATCAACTGGGAACCCTTCAATATTCACTTCCATAACAATATTTTGGTTTGGCAAAGCATTTTTAACAGCCTGGAACACTCTGTTTTGTAATACTGAGACTTTCACCTTTTTTTCAGGAGCAGAAAGAGCAGGAGACACATCAATTTCCAGGTTAGAAATGCCTGCCCAGTAAATATATGCAAATCTGTCTTGCCAGTGATGTGAAAGAAGGTCCCTGATATTTTCCATATCCATTATCGGCTTAACAAAGATATCGAAACGGGGTGTATCAGGATCATCCTTGACGAGCGGATTTTGTTTTGCACATAAATCCAGAACGGCCAGGTTCCATAAGAAGTCGCCGACGTTATGCTGTAGAGGGCCGCCTGTGTCAATAAAACCAGTCATATCACAAAGACGTTTAACCAGGAAATAGCCAAGCTTCAGCTGGTCGTCTGACAGAGATAAACGGCACAAAGCGTCAAGGGCCATAATGATATCCTGTTCAGTCGGCGATATGTTCATAATGGCTTGAATCGAAGCTTGAACAACATCCTCCCCTATGGCGTGTGAGCAATGAGACATCCCACTGGCCACCATGGCCAGATGCTGGGCCGACCACTCTTTGGTGTCGGTCAAATCACGGCTTCCCACCTCTTTGGCCAGCGCCTTCCGGGTCGTGTCGGCGTCGTCCCCCGTCACCTGGCTCAGGCCATTGGTCACCATGGCCAGATCTTGCGCTATCCAGCACTTAAGGTCTCCGGCAAGGGCACGCCTCCCCACTTCTTTGGCCAGCGCCTTCCGGGTCGTGTCGGCGTCGTCCCCCGCCACCTGTCTCAGGCCATTGGTCACCATGGCCAGATCTTGCGCTATCCAGCACTTAAGGTCTCCGGCAAGGGCACGCCTCCCCACTTCTTTGGCCAGCGCCTTCCGGGTCGTGTCGGCGTCGTCCCCCGTCACCGGGCTCAGGCCATTGGTCACCATGGCCAGATGTTGCGCTATCCAGCACTTAAGGTCTCCGGCAAGGGCACGCCTCCCCACCTCTTTGGCCAGCGCCTTCCGGGTCGTGCCGGCGTCGTCACCCGCTACCTGACTCAGGCCATTGGTCACCATGGCCAGATGCTGGGCCGATCACTCTTTGGTGTCAGTCAAATCACGGCTTCCCACCTCTTTGACCAGCGCCTTCCGGGTCGTGTCGGCGTCGTCCCCCGTCACCTGACTCAGGCCATTGGTCACCATGGCCAGAGGCTGGGCCGACCACTCTTTGGTGTCGGTCAAATCACGGCTTCCCACCTCTTTGGTCAGCGCCTTCCGGGTCGTGTCGGCGTCGTCCCCCGCCACCTGCCTCAGGCCATTGGTCACCATGGCCAGATGTTGCGCTATCCAGCACTTAAGGTCTCCGGCAAGGGCACGCCTCCCCACCTCTTTGGCCAGCGCCTTCCGGGTCGTGTCGGCGTCGTCCCCCGTCACCTGGCTCAGGCCATTGGTCACCATGGCCAGATGCTGGGCCGACCACTCTTTGGTGTCGGTCAAATCACGCCTCCCCACCTCTTTGGCCAGCGCCTTCCGGGTCGTGTCGGCGTCGTGCCCCGCCACCTGACTCAGGCCATTGAGCACCATGGCTAGATGCTGGGCCGACCACTCTTTGGTGTCGGTCAAATCACGGCTTCCCACCTCTTTGGCCAGCGCCTTCCGGGTCGTGTCGGCGTCGTCCCCCGCCACCTGCCTCAGGCCATTGGTCACCATGGCCAGATGCTGGGCCGACCATTCCCTGGGGTCAGTCAAATCACGCCTCCCCACCTCTTTGGCCAGCGTCTTCCGGGTCGTGTCGGTGTCGTCACCCGCCACCCGCCACCTGACTCAGGCCATTGGTCACCATGGCCAGATGCTGGGCCGACCACTCTTTGGTGTCGGTCAAATCACGGCTTCCCACTTCTTTGGCCAGCGCCTTCCGGGTCGTGTCGGCGTCGTCCCCCGTCACCTGGCTCAGGCCATTGGTCACCATGGCCAGATCTTGCGCTATCCAGCACTTAAGGTCTCCGGCAAGGGCACGCCTCCCCACTTCTTTGGCCAGCGCCTTCCGGGTCGTGTCGGCGTCGTCGTCCCCCGTCACCGGGTTCAGGCCATTGGTCACCATGGCCAGATGCTGGGCCGACCACTCTTTGGTGTCGGTCAAATCACGGCTTCCCACCTCTTTGGCCAGCGCCTTCCGGGTCGTGTCGGCGTCGTCCCCCGTCGCCTGGCTCAGGCCATTGGTCACCATGGCCAGATCTTGCGCTATCCAGTACTTAAGGTCTCCGGCAAGGGCACGCCTCCCCACTTCTTTGGCCAGCGCCTTCCGGGTCGTGTCGGCGTCGTCACCCGCTACCTGACTCAGGCCATTGGTCACCATGGCCAGATGCTGGGCCGACCACTCTTTGGTGTTGGTCAAATCACGGCTTCCCACCTCTTTGGCCAGCGCCTTCCGGGTCGTGTCGGCGTCGCCCCCCGCCACCTGACTCAGGCCATTGGTCACCATGGCCAGAGGCTGGGCCGACCACTCTTTGGTGTCGGCCAAATCACGGCTTCCCACCTCTTTGGCCAGCGCCTTCCGGGTCGTGCCGGCGTCGTCACCCGCCACCTGACTCAGGCTATTGAGCACCATGGCCAGGTTTTGGGCGTTAAATCCGCACTGTTTGGTTAGCTGCTGTTTTTGACTGCGGTGGATCACGGCTTTCATTATCCAGTCTAACGCTGTGGCGCCTTCTTGATATTTTGCTAATTTTGAAAACGCATTTGCCAAAAGAGCAAGGGCTTTGGGACTGGCTCGAAGCGGGTGCGGCTCTCTTTCTGTCATCTGGAATGCAAGATCTAAAAGCGCGGTTTTATGGCTCTCCCGATGTGGCCCGTGAAGTTGCTTTGAGTCGATTCACTTCGATTGCCAGTGCTTCTATCTGTTGATCGAAACGCTCGGCGGAAGGGTTGCGGTAATATTGTCTCTTTCTGTCTGGTCTTCTTTTTGGATGTGTTCGAGCTGTAGCCTCAGACGATTCCTGTTGTCGTGAAGGGACTTCGGCATGGATCTTTGATATGGTCAATACAGGCGGCCACTGAAGCATTGATGATTCAGGAACAGGAGAGGCATGTGGCCGGACACCGGTACGACCGGGATACAGGGAAGCAGGTAAAGGCTTTACAATTGCCGCCCAGCTTTTCTTTGTATCTTTATCTGCTGCTGCGCATTGCTCTATCACGCCCCCTGACAGCGGTAGCATTAACCAAATAAAAAACAATTCTCTCCTGCAAAAGTGAGCACCAATATTCACGGTAAATCTCATCCCATTGCCCGTTCGTTGAGGCTGTGCAGTAAAGGCAATGGCGGGATATATGGCAAGACGGCACAGGCCAAAAAGAGAAGGGGATACACAATCAGCAAACCGCCTCATATACCGACTATGATCCTCCAAAAGCATAACCGGATGGGAAAAATTATTGCCTGAAATGGTGGCGTTCAGGTGGTTGTTAGAAAGGTTACCAGGCTGGCAAGTCATTCACTCTCAGGCCTTCATACTGGCTACTCATTTCTTGTTCGTCCATTGCATTTATCACCCGATCAACAAACGTTCCAAGGCCTGCGACCGAGTCAGTCTCAACATAGGAAATACGTAGCACCTCAAACCCCAGGCCTTTGAGTATGTGATCTATCAAACGGTCTCGCGCTCTTCTTTTTCCAGATTCTTTTGCAAGAAGAGGCTCATCGTTTTCCATTGTGTCATCCTGAATATAATGATGGGGGCCATCGACCTCTATACACAAGGTTTTACCCACCAGAATATCAACTGGGAACCCTTCAATATTCACTTCCATAACAATATTTTGGTTTGGCAAAGCACTTTTAACAGCCTGGAACACTCTGTTTTGTAATGCTGAGACTTTCGCCTTTTCTTCAGGAGCAGAAAGAGCAGGAGACACATCAATTTCCAAGTTAGAAATGCCTGCCCAGTAAATATATGCAAATCTGTCTTGCCAGTGATGTGAAAGAACGTCCCTGATATTTTCCATATCCATTAGCGGCTTAACAAAGATATCGAAACGGGGTGTATCAGGATCATCCTTGACGAGCGGATTTTGTTTTGCACATAAATCCAGAACGGCCAGGTTCCATAAGAAGTCGCTGACGCTCTGCTGTAGAGGGCCGCCTGTGTCAATAAAATCAGTCATATCACAAAGACGTTTAACCAGGAAATAACCAAGCTTCAGCTGGTCGTCTGACAGAGATAAACGGCACAAAGCGTAAAGGGCCATAATGATAACCTGTTCAGTAGGCGATATGTTCATAATTGCTTGAATCGAAGCTTGAACAACATCCTCCCCTATGACGTGTGAGCAATGAGACATCCCACTGGCCACCATGGCCAGATGCTGGGCCGACCACTCTTTGGTGTCGGTCAGATCACGGCTTCCCACCTCTTTGGCCAGCGCCTTCCGGGTCGTGTCGGCGTCGTCCCCCGCCACCTGCCTCAGGCCATTGGTCACCATGGCCAGATCTTGCGCTAACCAGCACTTAAGGTCTCCGGCAAGGGCACGGCTCCCCACCTCTTTGGCCAGCACCTTCCGGGTCGTGTCGGCGTCGTCCCCCGCCACCGGGCTCAGGCCATTGGTCACCATGGCCAGAGGCTGGGCCGACCACTCTTTGGTGTCGGTCAAATCACGCCTCCCCACCTCTTTGGCCAGCGCCTTCCGGGTCGTGTCGGCGTCGTCCCCCGCCACCTGACTCAGGCCATTGGTCACCATGGCCAGATCTTGCGCTATCCAGCACTTAAGGTCTCCGGCAAGGGCACGGCTCCCCACCTCTTTGGCCAGCGCCTTCCGGGTCGTGTCGGCGTCGTCCCCCGTCACCTGGCTCAGGCCATTGGTCACCATGGCCAGATCTTGCGCTATCCAGCACTTAAGGTCTCCGGCAAGGGCACGCCTCTCCACTTCTTTGGCCAGCGCCTTCCGGGTCGTGTCGGCGTCGTCCCCCGCCAACTGACTCAGGCCATTGGTCACCATGGCCAGATGCTGGGCCGACCACTCTTTGGTGTCGGTCAAATCTCGGCTTCCCACCTCTTTGGCCAGCGCCTTCCGGGTCGTGTCTGCGTCGTCATCCGCCACCTGACTCAGGCCGTTGGTCACCATGGCCAGCTCTTGCGCTATCCAGCACTTAAGGTCTCCGGCAAGGGCACGCCTCCCCACTTCTTTGGCCAGCGCCTTCCGGGTCGTGTCGGCGTCGCCCCCCGTCACCTGGCTCAGGCCATTGGTCACCATGGCCATAGGCTGGGCCGACCACTCTTTGGTGTCGGTCAGATCACGGCTTCCCACCTCTTTGGCCAGCGCCTTCCGGGTCGTGTCGGCGTCGTCTCCCGCCAACTGACTCAGGCCATTGGTCACCATGGCCAGATGCTGGGCCGACCACTCTTTGGTGTCGGTCAAATCTCGGCTTCCCACCTCTTTGGCCAGCGCCTTCCGGGTCGTGTCTGCGTCGTCATCCGCCACCTGACTCAGGCCGTTGGTCACCATGGCCAGCTCTTGCGCTATCCAGCACTTAAGGTCTCCGGCAAGGGCACGCCCCCCCACTTCTTTGGCCAGCGCCTTCCGGGTCGTGTCGGCTTTGTCACCGGCGACCTGACTCAGGCTATTGAGCACCATGGCCAGCGTTTGGGCTTTAAATCCGCACTGTTTGGTTAGCTGCTGTTTTTGACTGCGGTGGATCACGGCTTTCATTATCCAGTCTAACGCTGTGGCGCCTTCTTGATATTTTGCTAATTTTGAAAACGCATTTGCCAATAGAGCAAGGGCTTTGGGACTGGCTCGAAGCGGGTGCGGCTCTCTTTCTGTCATCTGGAATGCAAGATCTAAAAGCGCGGTTTTATGGCTCTCCCGATGTGGCCCGTGAAGTTGCTTTTTGAGTCGATTCACTTCGTTTGCCAGTGCTTCTATCTGTTGATCGAAACGCTCGGCGGAAGGGTTGCGATAATATTGTCTCTTTCTGTCTGGGCTTCTTTTTGGATGTGTTCGAACTGTAGCCTCAGACGATTCCTGTTGTCGTGAAGGGACTTCGGCATGGGTCTTTGATGTGGTCAATACAGGCGGCCACTGAAGCATTGATGATTCAGGAACAGGAGAGGCATGTGGCCGGACACAGGTACGACCGGGATACACGGAAGCAGGTAAAGGCTTTACAATTGCCGCCCAGCTTTTCTTTGTATCTTTATCTGCTGCTGCGCATTTCTCTATCACGCCCCCTGATAGCGGTAGCATTAACCAAATAAAAAACAATTCTCTCCTGCAAAAGTGAGCACCAATATTCACGGTAAATCTCATCCTGTTGCCCGTTCGTTGAGGCTGTGCAGTAAAGGCAATGGCGGGATATATGGCAAGACGGCACAGGCCAAAAAGAGAAGGGAATACACAATCAGCAAACCGCCTCATATACCGACCATGATCCTCCAAAAGCATAACCGGACAGGAAAAATCATTGCCTGAAATGGTGGCGTTCAGGTGGCTGGTAGAAAGGTTACCAGGCTGGCAAGTCATTCACTCTCAGGCCTTCATACTGGCTACTCATTTCTTGTTCGTCCATTGCATTTATCACCCGATCAACAAACGTTCCAAGGCCTGCGACCGAGTCAGTCTCAACATAGGAAATACGTAGCACCTCAAACCCCAGGCCTTTGAGTATGTGATCTATCAAACGGTCTCGCGCTCTTCTTTTTCCAGATTCTTTTGCAAGAAGAGGCTCATCGTTTTCCATTGTGTCATCCTGAATATAATGATGGGGGCCATCGACCTCTATACACAGGGTTTTACCCACCAGAATATCAACTGGGAACCCTTCAATATTCACTTCCATAACAATATTTTGGTTTGGCAAAGCATGTTTAACAGCCTGGAGCACTCTGTTTTGTGATGCTGAGACTTTCACCTTTTTTTCAGGAGCAGAAAGAGCAGGAGACACATCAATTTCCAGGTTAGAAATGCCTGCCCAGTAAATATATGCAAATCTGTCTTGCCAGTGATGTGAAAGAAGGTCCCTGATATTTTCCCTATCCATTAGCGGCTTAACAAAGATATCGAAACGGGGTGTATCAGGATCATCCTTGACGAGCGGATTTTGTTTTGCACATAAATCCAGAACGGCCAGGTTCCATAAGAAGTCGCCGACGCTATGCTGTAGAGGGCCGCCTGTGTCAATAAAACCAGTCATATCACAAAGACGTTTAACCAGGAAATAACCAAGTTTCAGCTGGTCGTCTGACAGAGATAAACGGCACAAAGCGTCAAGGGCCATAATGATATCCTGTTCAGTCGGCGATATGTTCATAATGGCTTGAATCGAAGCTTGAACAACATCCTCCCCTATGACGTGTGAGCAATGAGACATCCCACTGGCCACCATGGCCAGATGCTGGGCCGACCACTCTTTGGTGTCGGTCAAATCACGGCTTCCCACCTCTTTGGCCAGCGCCTTCCGGGTCGTGTCGGCGTCGTCCCCCGCCACCGGGCTCAGGCCATTGGTCACCATGGCCAGAGGCTGGGCCGACCAATCTTTGGTGTCGGTCAAATCACGCCTCCCCACCTCTTTGGCCAGCGCCTTCCGGGTGGTGTCGGCGTCGTCCCCCTCCACCTGCCTCAGGCCATTGGTCACCATGGCCAGATGTTGCGCTATCCAGCACTTAAGGTCTCCGGCAAGGGCACGCCTCCCCACTTCTTTGGCCAGCGCCTTCCGGGTCGTGTCGGCGTCGTCCCCCGTCACCTGGCTCAGGCCATTGGTCACCATGGCCAGATGCTGGGCCGACCACTCCCTGGGGTCAGTCAAATCACGCCTCCCCACCTCTTTGGCCAGCGCCTTCCGGGTCGTGTCGGCGTCGTCCCCCGTCACCTGGCTCAGGCCATTGGTCACCATGGCCAGATCTTGCGCTATCCAGCACTTAAGGTCTCCGGCAAGGGCACGCCTCCCCACTTCTTTGGCCAGCGCCTTCCGGGTCGTGTCGGCGTCGTCGTCCCCCGTCACCTGACTCAGGCCATTGGTCACCATGGCCAGATCTTGCGCTATCCAGCACCTAAGGTCTCCGGCAAGGGCACGCCTCCCCACTTCTTTGGCCAGCGCCTTCCGGGTCGTGTCGGCGTCGTCCCCCGTCACCTGGCTCAGGCCATTGGTCACCATGGCCAGATGCTGGGCCGACCACTCTTTGGTGTCGGTCAAATCACGGCTTCCCACCTCTTTGGCCAGCGCCTTCCGGGTCGCGTCGGCGTCGTCCCCCGCCACCTGACTCAGACCATTGGTAACCATGGCCAGACCTTGCGCTATCCAGCACATAAGGTCTCCGGCAAGGGCACGCCTCCCCACTTCTTTGGCCAGCGCCTTCCGGGTCGTGTCGGCGTCGTCCCCCGTCACCTGACTCAGGCCATTGGTCACCATGGCCAGATCTTGCGCTATCCAGCACTTAAGGTCTCCGGCAAGGGCACGCCTCCCCACTTCTTTGGCCAGCGCCTTCCGGGTCGTGTCGGCGTCGACCCGCGCCACCTGGCTCAGGCCATTGGTCACCATGGCTAGATGCTGGGCCGACCACTCTTTGGTGTCGGTCAAATCACGGCTTCCCACCTCTTTGGCCAGCGCCTTCCGGGTCGTGTCGGCGTCGTCCCCCGCCACCTGCCTCAGGCCATTGGTCACCATGGCCAGAGGCTGGGCCGACCACTCTTTGGTGTCGGTCAAATCACGGCTTCCCACCTCTTTGGCCAGCGCCTTCCGGGTCGTGTCGGCTTTGTCACCGGCGACCTGACTCAGGCTATTGAGCAACATGGACAGCGTTTGGGCGTTAAATCCGCACTGTTTGGTTAGCTGCTGTTTTTGACTGCGGTGGATCACGGCTTTCATTATCCAGTCTAACGCTGTGGCGCCTTCTTGATATTTTGCTAATTTTGAAAACGCATTTGCCAAAAGAGCAAGGGCTTTGGGACTGGCTCGAAGCGGGTGCAGCTCTCTTTCTGTCATCTGGAATGCAAGATCTAAAAGCGCGGTTTTATGGCTCTTCCGATGTGGCCCGTGAAGTTGCTTTTTGAGTCGATTCACTTCGTTTGCCAGTGCTTCTATCTGTTGATCGAAATGCTCGGCGGAAGGGTTCTGTTGATCGAAACGCTCGGCAGAAGGGTTGCGGTAATATTGTCTCTTTCTGTCTGGTCTTCTTTTTGGATGTGTTCGAACTGTCGCCTCAGACGATTCCTGTTGTCGTGAAGGGACTTCGGCATGGGTCTTTGATGTGGTCAATACAGGCGGCCACTGAAGCATTGATGATTCAGGAACAGGAGAGGCATGTGGCCGGACACCGGTACGACCGGGATACAGGGAAGCAGGTAAAGGCTTTACAATTGCCGCCCAGCTTTTCTTTGTATCTTTATCTGCTGCTGCGCATTTCTCTATCACGCCCCCTGACAGCGGTAGCATTAACCAAATAAAAAACAATTCTCTCCCGCAAAAGTGAGCACCAATATTCACGGTAAATCTCATCCTGTTGCCCGTTCGTTGAGGCTGTGCAGTAAAGGCAATGGCGGGATATATGGCAAGACGGCACAGGCCAAAAAGAGAAGGGAATACACAATCAGCAAACCGCCTCATATACCGACCATGATCCTCCAAAAGCATAACTGGACAGGAAAATTCATTGCCTGAAATGGTGGCGTTCAGGTGGTTGGTAGAAAGGTTACCAGGCTGGCAGGTCATTCACTCTCAGGCCTTCATACTGGCTACTCATTTCTTGTTCGTCCATTGCATTTATCACCCGATCAACAAACGTTCCAAGGCCTGCGACCGAGTCAGTCTCAACATAGGAAATACGTAGCACCTCAAACCCCAGGCTTTTGAGTATGTGATCTATCAAGCGGTCTCGCGCTCTTCTTTTTCCAGATTCTTTTGCAAGAAGAAGCTCATCGTTTTCCATTGTATCATCCTGAATATAATGATGGGGGCCATCGACCTCTATACACAAGGTTTTACCCACCAGAATATCAACTGGGAACCCTTCAATATTCACTTCCATAACAATATTTTGGTTTGGCAAAGCATTTTTAACAGCCTGGAACACTTTGTTTTGTAATGCTGAGACCTTCACCTTTTTTTCAGGAGCAGAAAGAGCAGGAGACACATCAATTTCCAAGTTAGAAATGCCTGCCCAGTAAATATATGCAAATCTGTCTTGCCAGTGATGTGAAAGAAGGTCCCTGATATTTTCCCTATCCATTAGCGGCTTAACAAAGATATCGAAACGGGGTGTATCAGGATCATCCTTGACGAGCGGATTTTGTTTTGCACATAAATCCAGAACGGCCAGGTTCCATAAGAAGTCGCCGACGTTATGCTGTAGAGGGCCGCCTGTGTCAATAAAACCAGTCATATCACAAAGACGTTTAACCAGGAAATAGCCAAGCTTCAGCTGGTCGTCTGACAGAGATAAACGGCACAAAGCGTCAAGGGCCATAATGATATCCTGTTCAGTCGGCGATATGTTCATAATGGCTTGAATCGAAGCTTGAACAACATCCTCCCCTATGACGTGTGAGCAATGAGACATCCCACTGGCCACCATGGCCAGATGCTGGGCCGACCACTCTTTGGTGTCGGTCAAATCACGGCTTCCCACCTCTTTGGCCAGCGCCTTCCGGGTCGTGTCGGCGTCGTCCCCCGCCACCGGGCTCAGGCCATTGGTCACCATGGCCAGAGGCTGGGCCGACCAATCTTTGGTGTCGGTCAAATCACGCCTCCCCACCTCTTTGGCCAGCGCCTTCCGGGTCGTGTCGGCGTCGTCCCCCTCCACCTGCCTCAGGCCATTGGTCACCATGGCCAGATGTTGCGCTATCCAGCACTTAAGGTCTCCGGCAAGGGCACGCCTCCCCACTTCTTTGGCCAGCGCCTTCCGGGTCGTGTCGGCGTCGTCCCCCGTCACCTGGCTCAGGCCATTGGTCACCATGGCCAGATGCTGGGCCGACCACTCCCTGGAGTCAGTCAAATCACGCCTCCCCACCTCTTTGGCCAGCGCCTTCCGGGTCGTGTCGGCGTCGTCCCCCGTCACCTGGCTCAGGCCATTGGTCACCATGGCCAGATCTTGCGCTATCCAGCACTTAAGGTCTCCGGCAAGGGCACGCCTCCCCACTTCTTTGGCCAGCGCCTTCCGGGTCGTGTCGGCGTCGTCCCCCGCCTCCTGGCTCAGGCCATTGGTCACCATGGCCAGAGGCTGGGCCGACCACTCCCTGGGGTCAGTCAAATCACGCCTCCCCACCTCTTTGGCCAGCGCCTTCCGGGTCGTGTCGGCGTCGTCACCCGCTACCTGACTCAGGCCATTGGTCACCATGGCCAGAGGCTGGGCCGACCACTCTTTGGTGTCGGTCAAATCACGCCTCCCCACTTCTTTGGCCAGCGCCTTCCGGGTCGTGTCGGCGTCGTCCCCCGTCACCTGACTCAGGCCATTGGTCACCATGGCCAGATCTTGCGCTATCCAGCACTTAAGGTCTCCGGCAAGGGCACGCCTCCCCACTTCTTTGGCCAGCGCCTTCCGGGTCGTGTCGGCGTCGACCCCCGCCACCTGGCTCAGGCCATTGGTCACCATGGCTAGATGCTGGGCCGACCACTCTTTGGTGTCGGTCAAATCACGGCTTCCCACCTCTTTGGCCAGCGCCTTCCGGGTCGTGTCGGCGTCGTCCCCCGCCACCTGCCTCAGGCCATTGGTCACCATGGCCAGAGGCTGGGCCGACCACTCTTTGGTGTCGGTCAAATCACGGCTTCCCACCTCTTTGGCCAGCGCCTTCCGGGTCGTGTCGGCTTTGTCACCGGCGACCTGACTCAGGCTATTGAGCAACATGGACAGCGTTTGGGCGTTAAATCCGCACTGTTTGGTTAGCTGCTGTTTTTGACTGCGGTGGATCACGGCTTTCATTATCCAGTCTAACGCTGTGGCGCCTTCTTGATATTTTGCTAATTTTGAAAACGCATTTGCCAAAAGAGCAAGGGCTTTGGGACTGGCTCGAAGCGGGTGCAGCTCTCTTTCTGTCATCTGGAATGCAAGATCTAAAAGCGCGGTTTTATGGCTCTTCCGATGTGGCCCGTGAAGTTGCTTTTTGAGTCGATTCACTTCGTTTGCCAGTGCTTCTATCTGTTGATCGAAACGCTCGGCGGAAGGGTTCTGTTGATCGAAACGCTCGGCGGAAGGGTTGCGGTAATATTGTCTCTTTCTGTCTGGTCTTCTTTTTGGATGTGTTCGAACTGTCGCCTCAGACGATTCCTGTTGTCGTGAAGGGACTTCGGCATGGGTCTTTGATGTGGTCAATACAGGCGGCCACTGAAGCATTGATGATTCAGGAACAGGAGAGGCATGTGGCCGGACACCGGTACGACCGGGATACAGGGAAGCAGGTAAAGGCTTTACAATTGCCGCCCAGCTTTTCTTTGTATCTTTATCTGCTGCTGCGCATTTCTCTATCACGCCCCCTGACAGCGGTAGCATTAACCAAATAAAAAACAATTCTCTCCCGCAAAAGTGAGCACCAATATTCACGGTAAATCTCATCCCATTGCCCGTTCGTTGAGGCTGTGCAGTAAAGGCAATGGCGGGATATATGGCAAGACGGCACAGGCCAAAAAGAGAAGGGAATACACAATCAGCAAACCGCCTCATATACCGACCATGATCCTCCAAAAGCATAACCGGATAGGAAAAATCATTGCCTGAAATGGTGGCGTTCAGGTGGCTGGTAGAAAGGTTACCAGGCTGGCAAGTCATTCACTCTCAGGCCTTCATACTGGCGACTCATTTCTTGTTCGTCCATTGCATTTATCACCCGATCAACAAGCGTTCCAAGGCCTGCGACCGAGTCAGTCTCAACATAGGAAATACGTAGCACCTCAAACCCCAGGCCTTTGAGTATGTGATCTATCAAACGGTCTCGCGCTCTTCTTTTTCCAGATTCTTTTGCAAGAAGACGCTCATCGTTTTCCATTGTTTCATCCTGAATATAATGATGGGGGCCATCGACCTCTATACACAAGGTTTTACCCACCAGAATATCAACTGGGAACCCTTCAATATTCACTTCCATAACAATATTTTGGTTTGGCAAAGCATTTTTAACAGCCTGGAACACTCTGTTTTGTAATGCTGAGACTTTCACCTTTTTTTCAGGAGCAGAAAGAGCAGGAGACACATCAATTTCCAAGTTAGAAATGCCTGCCCAATAACGTTTGTTGTGTGCCTTGATATATGCAAATCTGTCTTGCCAGTGATGTGAAAGAAGGTCCCTGATATTTTCCCTATCCATTAGCGGCTTAACAAAGATATCGAAACGGGGTGTATCAGGATCATCCTTGACGAGCGGATTTTGTTTTGCACATAAATCCAGAACGGCCAGGTTCCATAAGAAGTCGCCGACGTTATGCTGTAGAGGGCCGCCTGTGTCAATAAAACCAGTCATATCACAAAGACGTTTAACCAGGAAATAGCCAAGCTTCAGCTGGTCGTCTGACAGAGATAAACGGCACAAAGCGCAAAGGGCCATAATGATATCCTGTTCAGTCGGCGATATGTACATAATGGCTTGAATCGAAGCTTGAACAACATCCTCCCCTATGACGTGTGAGCAATGAGACATCCCACTGGCCACCATGGCCAGATGCTGGGCCGACCACTCTCTGGTGTCAGTCAAATCACGGCTTCCCACCTCTTTGGCCAGCGCCTTCCGGGTCGTGTCGGCGTCGTCCCCCGCCACCGGGCTCAGGCCATTGGTCACCATGGCCAGAGGCTGGGCCGACCACTCCCTGGGGTCAGTCAAATCGCGCCTCCCCACCTCTTTGGCCAGCGCCTTCCGGGTCGTGTCGGCGTCGTCCCCCGTCACCTGGCTCAGGCCATTGGTCACCATGGCCAGATGTTGCGCTATCCAGCACTTAAGGTCTCCGGCAAGGGCACGCCTCCCCACTTCTTTGGCCAGCGCCTTCCGGGGCGTGTCGGCGTCGTCCCCCGTCACCGGGCTCAGGCCATTGGTCACCATGACCAGATCTTGCGCTATCCAGCACTTAAGGTCTCCGGCAAGGGCACGCCTCCCCACTTCTTTGGCCAGCGCCTTCCGGGTCGTGTCGGCGTCGTCCCCCACCACCTGACTCAGGCCATTGGTCACCATGGCCAGAGGCTGGGCCGACCACTCTTTGGTGTTGGTCAAATCACGGCTTCCCACCTCTTTGGCCAGCGCCTTCCGGGTCGTGTCGGCGTCGTCCCCCGCCACCTGACTCAGGCCATTGGTCACCATGGCCAGATGTTGCGCTATGCAGCACTTAAGGTCTCCGGCAAGGGCACGCCTCCCCACCTCTTTGGCCAGCGCCTTCCGGGTCGTGTCGGCGTCGTCCCCCGTCACCTGGCTCAGGCCATTGGTCACCATGGCCAGATGTTGCGCTATCCAGCACTTAAGGTCTCCGGCAAGGGCACGCCTCCCCACTTCTTTGGCCAGCGCCTTCCGGGTCGTGTCGGCGTCGTCCCCCGTCACCTGGCTCAGGCCATTGGTCACCATGGCCAGATGCTGGGCCGACCACTCCCAGGGGTCAGTCAAATCACGCCTCCCCACCTCTTTGGCCAGCGCCTTCCGGGTCGTGTCGGCGTCGTCCCCCGCCACCTGCCTCAGGCCATTGGTCACCATGGCCAGAGGCTGGGCCGACCACTCTTTGGTGTCGGTCAAATCACGGCTCCCCACCTCTTTGGCCAGCGCCTTTCGGGTCGTGTCGGCGTCGTCCCCCGCCATCTGGATCAGGCCATTGGTCACCATGGCCAGATGTTGCGCTATCCAGCACTTAAGGTCTCCGGCAAGGGCACGCCTCCCCACTTCTTTGGCCAGCGCCTTCCGGGTTGTATCGGCGTCGTCCCCCGTCACCTGGCTCAGGCCATTGGTCACCATGGCCAGAGACTGGGCTGACCACTCTTTGGTGTCGGTCAAATCACGGCTTCCCACCTCTTTGGCCAGCGCCTTCCGGGTCGTGTCGGCGTCGTCCCCCGCCACCTGCCTCAGGCCATTGGTCACCATGGCCAGAGGCTGGGCCGACCACTCACTGGTGTCAGTCAAATCACGGCTTCCCACCTCTTTGGCCAGCGCCTTCCGGGTCGTGTCGGCGTCGTCCCCCGTCACCGGGCTCAGGCCATTGGTCACCATGGCCAGATGCTGGGCCGACCACTCTTTGGTGTCGGTCAAATCACGCCTCCCCACTTCTTTGGCCAGCGCCTTCCGGGTTGTGTCGGCTTTGTCGCCCTCCACCTGACTCAGGCTATTGAGCACCATGGCCAGCGTTTGGGCTTTAAATCCGCACTGTTTGGTTAGCTGCTGTTTTTGACTGCGGTGGATCACGGCTTTCATTATCCAGTCTAACGCTGTGGCGCCTTCTTGATATTTTGCTAATTTTGAAAACGCATTTGCCAAAAGAGCAAGGGCTTTGGGACTGGCTCGAAGCGGGTGCGGCTCTCTTTCTGTCATCTGGAATGCAAGATCTAAAAGCGCGGTTTTATGGCTCTCCCGATGTGGCCCGTGAAGTTGCTTTTTGAGTCGATTCACTTCGTTTGCCAGTGCTTCTATCTGTTGATCGAAACGCTCGGCGGAAGGGTTGCGGTAATATTGTCTCTTTCTGTCTGGTCTTCTTTTTGGATGTGTTCGAACTGTAGCCTCAGACGATTCCTGTTGTCGTGAAGGGACTTCGGCATGGGTCTTTGATGTGGTCAATACAGGCGGCCACTGAAGCATTGATGATTCAGGAACAGGAGAGGCATGTGGCCGGACAC
Organism: Sansalvadorimonas sp.; assembly: GCA_965221135.1. Taxonomy (GTDB): domain Bacteria; phylum Pseudomonadota; class Gammaproteobacteria; order Pseudomonadales; family Endozoicomonadaceae; genus Sansalvadorimonas. Next base: position 47,943 of record CBDCRZ010000064.1, on the reverse strand, counting down.
AGGTACGACCGGGATACAGGGAAGCAGGTAAAGGCTTTACAATTGCCGCCCAGCTTTTCTTTGTATCTTTATCTGCTGCTGCGCATTTCTCTATCACGCCCCCTGACAGCGGTAGCATTAACCAAATAAAAAACAATTCTCTCCTGCAAAAGTGAGCACCAATATTCACGGTAAATCTCATCCTCTTGCCCGTTCGTTGAGGCTGTGCAGTAAAGGCAATGGCGGGATATATGGCAAGACGGCACAGGCCAAAAAGAGAAGGGAATACACAATCAGCAAACCGCCTCATATACCGACCATGATCCTCCAAAAGCATAACCGGACAGGAAAAATCATTGCCTGAAATGGTGGCGTTCAGGTGGTTGGTAGAAGGTTACCAGGCTGGCAAGTCATTCACTCTCAGGCCTTCATACTGGCTACTCATTTCTTGTTCGTCCATTGCATTTATCACCCGATCAACAAACGTTCCAAGGCCTGCGACCGAGTCAGTCTCAACATAGGAAATACGTAGCACCTCAAACCCCAGGCTTTTGAGTATGTGATCTATCAAAGGGTCTCGCGCTCTTCTTTTTCCAGATTCTTTTGCAAGAAGAAGCTCATCGTTTTCCATTGTGTCATCCTGAATATAATGATGGGGGCCATCGACCTCTATACACAGGGTTTTACCCACCAGAATATCAACTGGGAACCCTTCAATATTCACTTCCATAACAATATTTTGGTTTGGCAAAGCATTTTTAACAGCCTGGAACACTCTGTTTTGTAATGCTGAGACCTTCGCCTTTTTTTCAGGAGCAGAAAGAGCAGGAGACACATCAATTTCCAAGTTAGAAATGCCTGCCCAGTAAATATATGCAAATCTGTCTTGCCAGTGATGTGAAAGAAGGTCCCTGATATTTTCCCTATCCATTAGCGGCTTAACAAAGATATCGAAACGGGGTGTATCAGGATCATCCTTGACGAGCGGATTTTGTTTTGCACATAAATCCAGAACCGCCAGGTTCCATAAGACGTCGCCGACGCTATGCTGTAGAGGGCTGCCTGTGTCAATAAAACCAGTCATATCACAAAGACGTTTAACCAGGAAATAGCCAAGCTTCAGCTGGTCGTCTGACAGAGATAAACGGCACAAAGCGTCAAGGGCCATAATGATACCCTGTTCAGTCGGCGATATGTTCAAAATGGCTTGAATCGAAGCTTGAACAACATCCTCCCCTATGACGTGTGAGCAATGAGACATCCCACTGGCCACCATGGCCAGAGACTGGGCCGACCACTCCCTGGGGTCAGTCAAATCACGCCTCCCCACCTCTTTGGCCAGCGCCTTCCGGGTCGTGTCGGCGTCGTTCCCCGGCACCTGGCTCAGGCCATTGGTCACCATGGCCAGCTCTTGCGCTATCCAGTACTTAAGGTCTCCGGCAAGGGCACGCCTCCCCACTTCTTTGGCCAGCGCCTTCCGGGTCATGTCGGCGTCGTCACCCGCTACCTGACTCAGGCCATTGGTCACCATGGCCAGAGGCTGGGCCGACCACTCCCTGGGGTCAGTCAAATCACGCCTCCCTACCTCTTTGGCCAGCGCCTTCCGGGTCGTGTCGGCGTCGTCCCCCGCCACCTGACTCAGGCCATTGGTCACCATGGCCAGATGCTGGGCCGACCACTCACTTGGTGTCCGGCAAATCACGCCTCCCCACCTCTTTGGCCAGCGCCTTCCGGGTCGTGTCGGCGTCGTCCCCCGCCACCTGACTCAGGCCATTGGTCACCATGGCCAGATGCTGGGCCGACCACTCTCTGGGGTCAGTCAAATCACGCCTCCCCACCTCTTTGGCCAGCGCCTTCCGGGTCGTGTCGGCGTCGTCCCCCGCCACCTGACTCAGGCCGTTGGTCAGCATGGCCAGATGTTGCGCTATCCAGCACTTAAGGTCTCCGGCAAGGGCACGCCTCCCCACCTCTTTGGCCAGCGCCTTCCGGGTCGTGTCGGCGTCGTCCCCCGCCACCTGACTCAGGCCATTGGTCACCATGGCCAGATGCTGGGCCGACCACTCTTTGGTGTCAGTCAAATCACGGCTCCCCACCTCTTTGGCCAGCGCCTTCCGGGTCGTGTCGGCGTCGTCCCCCGCCACCTGACTCAGGCCGTTGGTCAGCATGGCCAGATGTTGCGCTATCCAGCACTTAAGGTCTCCGGCAAGGGCACGCCTCCCCACTTCTTTGGCCAGCGCCTTCCGGGTCGTGTCGGCGTCGTCCCCCGCCACCTGACTCAGGCCATTGGTCACCATGGCCAGATGCTGGGCCGACCACTCTTTGGTGTTGGTCAAATCACGGCTTCCCACCTCTTTGGCCAGCGCCTTCCGGGTCGTGTCGGCGTCGACCCCCGCCACCTGGCTCAGGCCATTGGTCACCATGGCCAGATCTTGCGCTATCCAGCACTTAAGGTCTCCGGCAAGGGCACGCCTCCCCACCTCTTTGGCCAGCGCCTTCCGGGTCGTGTCGGCGTCGTCCCCCGCCACCTGACTCAGGCCATTGGTCACCATGGCCAGATGCTGGGCCGACCACTCTTTGGTGTCGGCCAAATCACGGCTTCCCACTTCTTTGGCCAGCGCCTTCCGGGTCGTGTCGGCGTCGTCCCCCGTCACCTGGATCAGGCCATTGGTCACCATGGCCAGATGCTGGGCCGACCACTCTTTGGTGTCGGTCAAATCACGGCTTCCCACCTCTTTGGCCAGCGCCTTTCGGGTAGTGTCGGCGTCGTCACCCGCCACCTGACTCAGGCTATTGAGCACCATGGCCAGCGTTTGGGCTTTAAATCCGCACTGTTTGGTTAGCTGCTGTTTTTGACTGCGGTGGATCACGGCTTTCATTATCCAGTCTAACGCTGTGGCGCCTTCTTGATATTTTGCTAATTTTGAAAACGCATTTGCCAAAAGAGCAAGGGCTTTGGGACTGGCTCGAAGCGGGTGCGGATCTCTTTCTGTCATCTGGAATGCAAGATCTAAAAGCGCGGTTTTATGGCTCTCCCGATGTGGCCCGTGAAGTTGCTTTTTGAGTCGATTCACTTCGATTGCCAGTTCTTCTATCTGTTGATCGAAACGCTCGGCGGAAGGGTTGCGGTAATATTGTCTCTTTCTGTCTGGGCTTCTTTTTGGATGTGTTCGAACTGTAGCCTCAGACGATTCCTGTTGTCGTGAAGGGACTTCGGCATGGGTCTTTGATGTGGTCAATACAGGCGGCCACTGAAGCATTGATGATTCAGGAACAGGAGAGGCATGTGGCCGGACACCGGTACGACCGGGATACAGGGAAGCAGGTGAAGGCTTTACAATTGCCGCCCAGCTTTTCTTTGTATCTTTATCTGCTGCTGCGCATTTCTCTATCACGCCCCCTGACAGCGGTAGCATTAACCAAATAAAAAACAATTCTCTCCTGCAAAAGTGAGCACCAATATTCACGGTAAATCTCATCCTCTTGCCCGTTCGTTGAGGCTGTGCAGTAAAGGCAATGGCGGGATATATGGCAAGACGGCACAGGCCAAAAAGAGAAGGGAATACACAATCAGCAAACCGCCTCATATACCGACCATGATCCTCCAAAAGCATAACCGGACAGGAAAAATCATTGCCTGAAATGGTGGCGTTCAGGTGGCTGGTAGAAAGGTTACCAGGCTGGCAAGTCATTCACTCTCAGGCCTTCATACTGGCGACTCATTTCTTGTTCGTCCATTGCATTTATCACCCGATCAACAAACGTTCCAAGGCCTGCGACCGAGTCAGTCTCAACATAGGAAATACGTAGCACCTCAAACCCCAGGCCTTTGAGTATGTGATCTATCAAAGGGTCTCGCGCTCTTCTTTTTCCAGATTCTTTTGCAAGAAGAAGCTCATCGTTTTCCATTGTGTCATCCTGAATATAATGATGGGGGCCATCGACCTCTATACACAAGGTTTTACCCACCAGAATATCAACTGGGAACCCTTCAATATTCACTTCCATAACAATATTTTGGTTTGGCAAAGCATTTTTAACAGCCTGGAACACTCTGTTTTGTGATGCTGAGACCTTCACCTTTTTTTCAGGAGCAGAAAGAGCAGGAGACACATCAATTTCCAAGTTAAAAATGCCTGCCCAGTAAATATATGCAAATCTGTCTTGCCAGTGATGTGAAAGAAGGTCCCTGATATTTTCCCTATCCATTAGCGGCTTAACAAAGATATCGAAACGGGGTGTATCAGGGTCATCCTTGACGAGCGGATTTTGTTTTGCACATAAATCCAGAACGGCCAGGTTCCATAAGACGTCGCCGACGCTATGCTGTAGAGAGCCGTCTGTGTCAATAAAACCAGACATATCACAAAGACGTTTAACCAGGAAATAGCCAAGCTTCAGCTGGTCGTCTGACAGAGATAAACGGCACAAAGCGTCAAGGGCCATAATGATATCCTGTTCAGTCGGCGATATGTTCATAATGGCTTGAATCGAAGCTTGAACAACATCCTCCCCTATGACGTGTGAGCAATGCGACATCCCACTGGCCACCATGGCCAGTGGCTGGGCCGACCACTCCCTGGGGTCAGTCAAATTACGCCTTCCCACCTCTTTGGCCAGCGCCTTCCGGGTCGTGTCGGCGTCGTCACCCGCCACCTGACTCAGGCCGTTGGTCACCATGGCCAGCTCTTGCGCTATCCAGCCCTTAAGGCCTCCGGCAAGGGCACGGCTCCCCATCTCTTTGGCCAGCGCCTTCCGGGTCGTGTCGGCGTCGTCCCCCGTAACCTGCCTCAGGCCATTGGTCACCATGGCCAGAGGCTGGGCCGACCACTCACTGGTGTCGGTCAAATCACGCCTCCCCACCTCTTTGGCCAGCGCCTTCCGGGTCGTGTCGGCGTCGTCCCCCGTAACCTGCCTCAGGCCATTGGTCACCATGGCCAGAGGCTGGGCCGACCACTCACTGGTGTCGGTCAAATCACGCCTCCCCACCTCTTTGGCCAGCGCCTTCCGGGTCGTGTCGGCGTCGTCCCCCGTAACCTGCCTCAGGCCATTGGTCACCATGGCCAGATGCTGGGCCGACCACTCTTTGGTGTCGGTCAAATCACGGCTTCCCACTTCTTTGGCCAGCGCCTTCCGGGACGTGTTGCGTCGTCCCCCGTCACCTGACTCAGGCCATTGGTCACCATGGCCAGATCTTGCGCTATCCAGCACTTAAGGTCTCCAGCAAGGGCACGCCTCCCCACTTCTTTGGCTAGCGCCTTCCGGGTCGTGTCGGCGTCGTCCCCGGTCACCTGGCTCAGGCCATTGGTCACCATGGCCAGATGCTGGGCTGACCACTCTTTGGTGTTGGTCAAATCACGGATTCCTACCTCTTTGGCCAGCGCCTTCCGGGTCGTGTCGGCGTCGTCCCCCGTCACCTGCCTCAGGCCATTGGTCACCATGGCCAGAGGCTGGGCCGACCACTCACTGGTGTCAGTCAAATCACGGCTTCCCACCTCTTTGGCCAGCGCCTTCCGGGTCGTGTCGGCGTCGTCCCCCGTTACCTGGCTCAGGCCATTGGTCACCATGGCCAGAGGCTGGGCCGACCACTCTTTGGTGTCGGTCAAATCACGCCTCCCCACCTCTTTGGTCAGCGCCTTCCGGGTCGTGTCGGCGTCGTCCCCCGTCACCTGGCTCAGGCCATTTGTCACCATGGCCAGATCTTGCGCTATCCAGCACTTAAGGTCTCCGGCAAGGCCACGCCTCCCGACTTCTTTGGCCAGCGCCTTCCGGGTCGTGTCGGCGTCGTCCCCCGTCACCTGGCTCAGGCCATTGGTCACCATGGCCAGATCTTGCGCTATCCAGCACTTAAGGTCTCCGGCAAGGGCACGCCTCCCCACTTCTTTGGCCAGCGCCTTCCGGGTCGTGTCGGCGTCGTCCCCCGCCACCTGACTCAGGCCATTGGTCACCATGGCCAGAGGCTGGGCCGACCACTCTTTGGTGTTGGTCAAATCACGCCTCCCCACCTCTTTGGCCAGCGCCTTCCGGGTCGTGTCGGCGTCGTCCCCCGCCACCTGACTCAGGCCATTGGTCACCATGGCCAGATGTTGCGCTATCCAGCACTTAAGGTCTCCGGCAAGGGCACGGCTCCCTACCTCTTTGGCCAGCGCCTTCCGGGTCGTGTCGGCGCCGTCCCCCGTCACCTGGCTCAGGCCATTGGTCACCATGGCCAAATGCTGGGCCGACCACTCCCAGGGGTCAGTCAAATCACGCCTCCCCACCTCTTTGGCCAGCGCCTTCCGGGTCGTGTCGGCGTCGTCCCCCGCCACCTGCCTCAGGCCATTGGTCACCATGGCCAGAGGCTGGGCCGCCCACTCCCTTGGGTCAGTCAAATCACGCCTCCTCACCTCTTTGGCCAGCGCCTTCCGGGTCGTGTCGGCGTCGTCACCCGTCACCTGACTCAGGCCATTGGTCACCATGGCCAGATGCTGGGCCGACCACTCTTTGGTGTTGGTCAAATCACGGCTTCCCACCTCTTTGGCCAGCGCCTTCCGGGTCGTGTCGGCGTCGTCCCCCGTCACCTGGCTCAGGCCATTGGTCACCATGGCCAGATCTTGCGCTATCCAGCACTTAAGGTCTCCGGCAAGGGCACGCCTTCCCACCTCTTTGGCCAGCGCCTTCCGGGTCGTGTCGGCGTCGTCCCCCGCCACCTGACTCAGGCCATTGGTCACCATGGCCAGATCTTGCGCTATCCAGCACTTAAGGTCTCCGGCAAGGGCACGGCTTCCCACCTCTTTGGCCAGCGCCTTCCGGGTCGTGTCGGCTTTGTCACCGGCGACCTGACTCAAGCTATTGAGCACCATGGCCAGCGTTTGGGCTTTAAATCCGCACTGTTTGGTTAGCTGCTGTTTTTGACTGCGGTGGATCACGGCTTTCATTATCCAGTCTAACGCTGTGGCGCCTTCTTGATATTTTGCTAATTTTGAAAACGCATTTGCCAAAAGAGCAAGGGCTTTGGGACTGGCTCGAAGCGGGTGCGGCTCTCTTTCTGTCATCTGGAATGCAAGATCTAAAAGCGCGGTTTTATGGCTCTCCCGATGTGGCCCGTGAAGTTGCTTTTTGAGTCGATTCACTTCGTTTGCCAGTGCTTCTATCTGTTGATCGAAACGCTCGGCGGAAGGGTTGCGGTAATATTGTCTCTTTCTGTCTGGTCTTCTTTGTGGATGTGTTCGAACTGTAGCCTCAGACGACTCCTGTTGTCGTGAAGGGACTTCGGCATGGGTCTTTGATGTGGTCAATACAGGCGGCCACTGAAGCATTGATGATTCAGGAACAGGAGAGGCATGTGGCCGGACACCGGTACGACCGGGATACAGGGAAGCAGGTAAAGGCTTTACAATTGCCGCCCAGCTTTTCTTTGTATCTTTATCTGCTGCTGCGCATTTCTCTATCACGCCCCCTGACAGCGGTAGCATTAACCAAATAAAAAACAATTCTCTCACGCAAAAGTGAGCACCAATATTCACGGTCAATCTCATCCTGTTGCCCGTTCGTTGAGGCTGTGCAGTAAAGGCAATGGCGGGATATATGGCAAGACGGCACAGGCCAAAAAGAGAAGGGAATACACAATCAGCAAACCGCCTCATATACCGACCATGATCCTCCAAAAGCATAACCGGACAGGAAAAATCATTGCCTGAAATGGTGGCGTTCAGGTGGTTGGTAGAAAAGTTACCAGGCTGGCAAGTCATTCACTCTCAGGCCTTCATACTGGCTACTCATTTCTTGTTCGTCCATTGCATTTATCACCCGATCAACAAACCTTCCAAGGCCTGCGACCGAGTCAGTCTCAACATAGGAAATACGTAGCACCTCAAACCCCAGGCCTTTGAGTATGTGATCTATCAAAGGGTCTCGCGCTCTTCTTTTTCCATATTCTTTTGCAAGAAGAGGCTCATCGTTTTCCATTGTGTCATCCTGAATATAATGATGGGGGCCATCGACCTCTATACACAAGGTTTTACCCACCAGAATATCAACGGGGAACCCTTCAATATTCACTTCCATAACAATATTTTGGTTTGGCAAAGCACTTTTAACAGCCTGGAACACTCTGTTTTGTAATGCTGAGACTTTCACTTTTTTTTCAGGAGCAGAAAGAGCAGGAGACACATCAATTTCCAAGTTAGAAATGCCTGCCCAGTAAATATATGCAAATCTGTCTTGCCAGTGATGTGAAAGAAGGTCCCTGATATTTTCCCTATCCATTAGCGGCTTAACAAAGATATCGAAACGGGGTGTATCAGGATCATCCTTGACGAGCGGATTTTGTTTTGCACATAAATCCAGAACGGCCAGGTTCCATAAGAAGTCGCCGACGCTCTGCTGTAGAGGGCCGCCTGTGTCAATAAAACCAGTCATATCACAAAGACGTTTAACCAGGAAATAGCCAAGCTTCAGCTGGTCGTCTGACAGAGATAAACGGCACAAAGCGTCAAGGGCCATAATGATATCCTGTTCAGTCGGCGATATGTTCATAATGGCTTGAATCGAAGCTTGAACAACATCCTCCCCTATGACGTGTGAGCAATGAGACATCCCACTGGCCACCATGGCCAGATGCTGGGCCGACCACTCTTTGGTGTCGGTCAAATCACGCCTCCCAACCTCTTTGGCCAGCGCCTTCCGGGTCGTGTCGGCGTCGTCCCCCGTCACCTGGCTCAGGCCATTGGTCACCATGGCCAGATCTTGCGCTATCCAGCACTTAAGGTCTCCGGCAAGGGCACGCCTCCCCACTTCTTTGGCCAGCGCCTTCCGGGTCGTGTCGGCGTCGTCCCCCTCCACCTGCCTCAGGCCATTGGTCACCATGGCCAGATGCTGGGCCGACCACTCTTTGGTGTCGGTCAAATCACGGCTTCCCACCTCTTTGGCCAGCGCCTTCCTGGTCGTGCCGGCGTCGTCCCCCTCCCCCTCCACCTGCCTCAGGCCATTGGTCACCATGGCCAGATGCTGGGCCGACCACTCTTTGGTGTCGGTCAAATCACGGCTTCCCACCTCTTTGGCCAGCGCCTTCCGGGTCGTGCCGGCGTCGTCCCCCGTCACCTGGCTCAGGCCATTGGTCACCATGGCCAGATCTTGCGCTATCCAGCACTTAAGGTCGCCGGCAAGGGCACGCCTCCCCACTTCTTTGGCCAGCGCCTTCCGGGTCGTGTCGGCGTCGTCCCCCGTCACCTGCCTCAGGCCATTGGTCACCATGGCCAGAGGCTGGGCCGACCACTCTTTGGTGTCGGTCAAATCACGGCTTCCCACCTCTTTGGCCAGCGCCTTCCGGGTCGTGTCGGCGTCGTCCCCCGCCACCTGACTCAGGCCGTTGGTCACCATGGCCAGATGCTGGGCCGACCACTCCCTGGGGTCAGTCAAATCACGCCTCCCCACCTCTTTGGTCAGCGCCTTCCGGGTCGTGTCGGCGTCGTCCCCCGTCACCAGCCTCAGGCCATTGGTCACCATGGCCAGAGGCTGGGCCGACCACTCTTTGGTGTCGGTCAAATCACGGCTTCCCACCTCTTTGGCCAGCGCCTTCCGGGTCGTGTCGGCGTCGTCCCCCGCCACCTGACTCAGGCCGTTGGTCACCATGGCCAGATGCTGGGCCGACCACTCCCTGGGGTCAGTCAAATCACGCCTCCCCACCTCTTTGGTCAGCGCCTTCCGGGTCGTGTCGGCGTCGTCCCCCGTCACCTGGCTCAGGCCATTGGTCACCATGGCCAGATCTTGCGCTATCCAGCACTTAAGGTCTCCGGCAAGGGCACGCCCCCCCACTTCTTTGGCCAGCGCCTTCCGGGTCGTGTCGGCGTCGTCCCCCGTCACCTGGCTCAGGCCATTGGTCACCATGGCCAGATGCTGGGCCGACCACTCTTTGGTGTTGGCCAAATCACGGCTTCCCACCTCTTTGGCCAGCGCCTTCCGGGTCGTGTTGGCGTCGTCCCCCGTCACCTGGCTCAGGCCATTGGTCACCATGGCCAGATCTTGCGCTATCCAGCACTTAAGGTCTCCGGCAAGGGCACGCCTCCCCACTTCTTTGGCCAGCGCCTTCCGGGTCGTGTCGGCGTCGTCACCCGCTACCTGATTCAGGCCATTGGTCACCATGGCCAGATTCTGGGCCGACCACTCTTTGGTGTCGGTCAAATCACGGCTTCCCACCTCTTTGGCCAGCGCCTTCCGGGTCGTGCCGGCGTCGTCCCCCGTCACCTGGCTCAGGCCATTGGCCAACATGGCCAGATGCTGGGCCGACCACTCCCTGGGGTCAGTCAAATCACGCCTCCCCACTTCTTTGGCCAGCGCCTTCCGGGTCGTGTCGGCGGCGTCCCCCGTCACCTGGCTCAGGCCATTGGTCACCATGGCCAGATCTTGCGCTATCCAGCACTTAAGGTCTCCGGCAAGGGCACGGCTTCCCACCTCTTTGGCCAGCGCCTTCCGGGTCGTGTCGGCGTCGTCACCGGCGACCTGATTCAGGCCATTGGTCACCATGGCCAGATGCTGGGCCGACCACTCTTTGGTGTCGGTCAAATCACGGCTTCCCACCTCTTTGGCCAGCGCCTTCCGGGTCGTGCCGGCGTCGTCCCCCGTCACCTGGCTCAGGCCATTGGCCACCATGGCCAGATGCTGGGCCGACCACTCCCTGGGGTCAGTCAAATCACGCCTCCCCACTTCTTTGGCCAGCGCCTTCCGGGTCGTGTCGGCGGCGTCCCCCGTCACCTGGCTCAGGCCATTGGTCACCATGGCCAGATCTTGCGCTATCCAGCACTTAAGGTCTCCGGCAAGGGCACGGCTTCCCACCTCTTTGGCCAGCGCCTTCCGGGTCGTGTCGGCGTCGTCACCGGCGACCTGACTCAGGCTATTGAGCACCATGGCCAGGTTTTGGGCGTTAAATCCGCACTGTTTGGTTAGCTGCTGTTTTTGACTGCGGTGGATCACGGCTTTCATTATCCAGTCTAACGCTGTGGCGCCTTCTTGATATTTTGCTAATTTTGAAAACGCATTTGCCAAAAGAGCAAGGGCTCTGGGACTGGCTCGAAGCGGGTGCGGATCTCTTTCTGTCATCTGGAATGCAAGATCTAAAATCGCGGTTTTATGGCTCTCCCGATGTGGCCCGTGAAGTTGCTTTTTGAGTCGATTCACTTCGATTGCCAGTGCTTCTATCTGTTGATCGAAACGCTCGGCGGAAGGGTTGCGGTAATATTGTCTCTTTCTGTCTGGTCTTCTTTTTGGATGTGTTCGAACTGTAGCCTCAGACGATTCCTGTTGTCGTGAAGGGACTTCGGCACGGGTCTTTGATGTGGTCAATACAGGCGGCCACTGAAGCATTGATGATTCAGGAACAGGAGAGGCATGTGGCCGGACACCGGTACGACCGGGATACAGGGAAGCAGGTAAAGGCTTTACTATTGCCGCCCAGCTTTTCTTTGTATCTTTATCTGCTGCTGCGCATTTCTCTATCACGCCCCCTGACAGCGGTAGCATTAACCAAATAAAAAACAATTCTCTCCTGCAAAAGTGAGCACCAATATTCACGGTAAATCTCATCCTCTTGCCCGTTCGTTGAGGCTGTGCAGTAAAGGCAATGGCGGGATATATGGCAAGACGGCACAGGCCAAAAAGAGAAGGGAATACACAATCAGCAAACCGCCTCATATACCGACCATGATCCTCCAAAAGCATAACCGGACAGGAAAAATCATTGCCTGAAATGGTGGCGTTCAGGTGGTTGGTAGAAAGGTTACCAGGCTGGCAAGTCATTCACTCTCAGGCCTTCATACTGCCTACTCATTTCTTGTTCGTCCATTGCATTTATCACCCGATCAACAAACGTTCCAAGGCCTGCGACCGAGCCAGTCTCAACATAGGAAATACGTAGCACCTCAAACCCCAGGCTTTTGAGTATGTGATCTATCAAAGGGTCTCGCGCTCTTCTTTTTCCAGATTCTTTTGCAAGAAGAAGCTCATCGTTTTCCATTGTGTCATCCTGAATATAATGATGGGGGCCATCGACCTCTATACACAAGGTTTTACCCACCAGAATATCAACTGGGAACCCTTCAATATTCACTTCCATAACAATATTTTGGTTTGGCAAAGCATTTTTAACAGCCTGGAACACTCTGTTTTGTAATGCTGAGACCTTCACCTTTTTTTCAGGAGCAGAAAGAGCAGGAGACACATCAATTTCCACGTTAGAAATGCCTGCCCAGTAAATATATGCAAATCTGTCTTGCCAGTGATGTGAAAGAAGGTCCCTGATATTTTCCCTATCCATTAGCGGCTTAACAAAGATATCGAAACGGGGTGTATCAGGATCATCCTTGACGAGCGGATTTTGTTTTGCACATAAATCCAGAACGGCCAGGTTCCATAAGAAGTCGCCGACGCTCTGCTGTAGAGGGCCGTCTGTGTCAATAAAACCAGTCATATCACAAAGACGTTTAACCAGGAAATAGCCAAGCTTCAGCTGGTCGTCTGACAGAGATAAACGGCACAAAGCGTAAAGGGCCATAATGATCTCCTGTTCAGTCGGCGATATGTTCATAATGGCTTGAATCGAAGCTTGAACAACATCCTCCCCTATGACGTGTGAGCAATGAGACATCCCACTGGCCACCATGGCCAGATGCTGGGCCGACCACTCTTTGGTGTCGGTCAAATCACGGCTTCCAACCTCTTTGGCCAACGCCTTCCGGGTCGTGCCGGCGTTGTCCCCCGTCACCTGGCTCAGGCCATTGGTCACCATGGCCAGATCTTGCGCTATCCAGCACTTAAGGTCTCCGGCAAGGGCACGCCTCCCCACTTCTTTGGCCAGCGCCTTCCGGGTCGTGTCGGCGTCGTCCCCCTCCACCTGCCTCAGGCCATTGGTCACCATGGCCAGATGCTGGGCCGACCACTCTTTGGTGTCGGTCAAATCACGGCTTCCCACCTCTTTGGCCAGCGCCTTCCTGGTCGTGCCGGCGTCGTCCCCCTCCACCTGCCTCAGGCCATTGGTCACCATGGCCAGATGCTGGGCCGACCACTCTTTGGTGTCGGTCAGATCACGGCTTCCCACCTCTTTGGCCAGCGCCTTCCGGGTCGTGTCGGCGTCGTCCCCCGTCACCTGGCTCAGGCCATTGGTCACCATGGCCAGAGGCTGGGCCGACCACTCTTTGGTGTCGGTCAGATCACGGCTTCCCACCTCTTTGGCCAGCGCCTTCCGGGTCGTGTCGGCGTCGTCCCCCGCCACCTGCCTCAGGCCATTGGTCACCATGGCCAGAGGCTGGGCCGACCACTCCCTGGGGTCAGTCAAATCACGCCTACCCACCTCTTTGGCCAGCGCCTTCCGGGTCGTGTCGGCGTCGTCCCCCGCCACCTGGCTCAGGCCATTGGTCACCATGGCCAGATCTTGCGCTATCCAGCACTTAAGGTCTCCGGCAAGGGCACGCCTCCCCACCTCTTTGGCCAGCGTCTTCCGGGTCGTGTCGGCGTCGTCCCCCGTCACCTGGCTCAGGCCATTGGTCACCATGGCCAGAGGCTGGGGCGACCACTCTTTGGTGTTGGTCAAATCACGGCTTCCCACCTCTTTGGCCAGCGCCTTCCGGGTCGTGTCGGCGCCGTCCCCCGCCACCTGACTCAGGCCATTGGTCACCATGGCCAGATGTCGCGCTATCCAGCACTTAAGGTCTCCGGCAAGGGCTCGCCTCCCCACCCCTTTGGCCAGCGCCTTCCGGGTCGTGTCGGCGTCGTCCCCCGCCACCTGGCTCAGGCCATTGGTCACCATGGCCAGAGGCTGGGCCGACCACTCTTTGGTGTCGGTCAAATCACGGCTTCCCACCTCTTTGGCCAGCGCCTTCCGGGTCGTGTCGGCGTCGTCCCCCGTCACCTGGCTCAGGCCATTGGTCACCATGGCCAGATCTTGCGCTAACCAGCACTTTAGGCCTCTGGCAAGGGCACGCCTCCCCACTTCTTTGGCCAGCGCCTTCCGGGTCGTGTCGGCTTTGTCTCCGGCGATCTGACTCAGGCCATTGGTCACCATGGCCAGATGCTGGGCCGACCACTCTTTGGTGTCGGTCAAATCACGGCTTCCCACCTCTTTGGCCAGCGCCTTCCGGGTTGTGTCGGCTTTGTCACCCGCCACCTGACTCAGGCCGTTGGTCACCATGGCCAGCTCTTGCGCTATCCAGCCCTTAAGGCCTCCGGCAAGGGCACGGCTCCCCACCTCTTTGGCCAGCGCCTTCCGGGTCGTGTCGGCGTCGTCCCCCGCCACCTGGCTCAGGCCATTGGTTACCATGGCCAGAGGCTGGGCCGACCACTCTTTGGTGTCGGTCAAATCACGCCTCCCCACCTCTTTGGCCAGCGCCTTCCGGGGCGTGTCGGCGTCGTCCCCCGTTACCTGGCTCAGGCCATTGGTCACCATGGCCAGAGGCTGGGCCGACCACTCTTTGGTGTCGGTCAAATCACGGCTTCCCACCTCTTTGGCCAGCGCCTTCCGGGTCGTGTCGGCTTTGTCACCGGCGACCTGACTCAGGCTATTGAGCACCATGGCCAGGTTTTGGGCGTTAAATCCGCACTGTTTGGTTAGCTGCTGCTTTTGACTGCGGTGGATCACGGCTTTCATTATCCAGTCTAACGCTGTGGCGCCTTCTTGATATTTTGCTAATTTTGAAAACGCATTTGCCAAAAGAGCAAGGGCTTTGGGACTGGCTCTAAGCGGGTGCGGCTCTCTTTCTGTCATCTGGAATGCAAGATCTAAAAGCGCGGTTTTATGGCTCTCCCGATGTGGCCCGTGAAGTTGCCTTTTGAGTCGATTCACTTCGTTTGCCAGTGCTTCTATCTGTTGATCGAAACGCTCGGCGGAAGGGTTGCGGTAATATTGTCTCTTTCTGTCTGGTCTTCTTTTTGGATGTGTTCGAACTGTAGCCTCAGACGATTCCTGTTGTCGTGAAGGGACTTCGGCATGGGTCTTTGATGTGGTCAATACAAGCGGCCACTGAAGCATTGATGATTCAGGAACAGGAGAGGCATGTGGCCGGACACCGGTACGACCGGAATACAGGGAAGCAGGTAAAGGCTTTACAATTGCCGCCCAGCTTTTCTTTGTATCTTTATCTGCTGCTGCGCATTTCTCTATCACGGCCCCTGGCAGCGGTAGCATTAACCAAATAAAAAACAATTCTCTCCTGCAAAAGTGAGCACCAATATTCACGGTGAATCTCATCCTGTTGCCCGTTCGTTGAGGCTGTGCAGTAAAGGCAATGGCGGGATATATGGCAAGACGGCACAGGCCAAAAAGAGAAGGGAATACACAATCAGCAAACCGCCTCATATACCGACCATGATCCTCCAAAAGCATAACCGGACAGGAAAAATCATTGCCTGAAATGGTGGCGTTCAGGTGGCTGGTAGAAAGGTTACCAGGCTGGCAGGTCATTCACTCTCAGGCCTTCATACTGGCTACTCATTTCTTGTTCGTCCATTGCATTTATCACCCGATCAACAAACGTTCCAAGGCCTGCGACCGAGTCAGTCTCAACATAGGAAATACGTAGCACCTCAAACCCCAGGCTTTTGAGTATGTGATCTATCAAAGGGTCTCGCGCTCTTCTTTTTCCAGATTCTTTTGCAAGAAGAAGCTCATCGTTTTCCATTGTGTCATCCTGAATATAATGATGGGGGCCATCGACCTCTATACACAGGGTTTTACCCACCAGAATATCAACTGGGAACCCTTCAATATTCACTTCCATAACAATATTTTGGTTTGGCAAAGCATGTTTAACAGCCTGGAACACTCTGTTTTGTAATGCTGAGACTTTCACCTTTTTTTCAGGAGCAGAAAGAGCAGGAGATACATCAATTTCCAGGTTAGAAATGCCTGCCCAGTAAATATATGCAAATCTGTCTTGCCAGTGATGTGAAAGAAGGTCCCTGATATTTTCCCTATCCATTAGCGGCTTAACAAAGATATCGAAACGGGGTGTATCAGGATCATCCTTGACGAGCGGATTTTGTTTTGCACATAAATCCAGAACGGCCAGGTTCCATAAGAATTCGCCGACGTTATGCTGTAGAGGGCCGCCTGTGTCAATAAAACCAGTCATATCACAAAGACGTTTAACCAGGAAATAGCCAAGCTTCAGCTGGTTGTCTGACAGAGATAAACGGCACAAAGCGTCAAGGGCCATAATGATATCCTGTTCAGTCGGCGATATGTTCATAATGGCTTGAATCGATACTTGAACAACATCCTCCCCTATGACGTGTGAGCAATGAGACACCCCACTGGCCACCATGGCCAGATGCTGGGCCGACCACTCTTTGGTGTCGGTCAAATCACGCCTCCCCACCTCTTTGGCCAGCGCCTTCCGGGTCGTGTCGGCGTCGTCCCCCGTCACCGGGCTCAGGCCATTGGTCACCATGGCCAGATGCTGGGCCGACCACTCTTTGGTGTCGGTCAAATCACGGCTTCCCACCTCTTTGGCCAGCGCCTTCCGGGTCGTGTCGGCGTCGTCCCCCGTCACCTGGTTCAGGCCATTGGTCACCATGGCCAGATCTTGCGCTATCCAGCACTTAAGGTCTCCGGCAAGGCCACGCCTCCCGACTTCTTTGGCCAGCGCCTTCCGGGTTGTGTCGGCGTCGTCACCCGCTACCTGCCTCAGGCCATTGGTCACCATGGCCAGATGCTGGGCCGACCACTCCCTGGGGTCAGTCAAATCACGCCTCCCTACCTCTTTGGTCAGCGCCTTCCGGGTCGTGTCGGCGTCGTCCCCCTCCACCTGACTCAGGCCATTGGTCACCATGGCCAGATGTTGCGCTAACCAGCACTTAAGGTCTCCGGCAAGGGCACGCCTCCCCATTTCTTTGACCAGCGCCTTCCGGGTCGTGTCGGCGTCGTCACCCGCTACCTGACTCAGGCCATTGGTCACCATGGCCAGATGCTGGGCCGACCACTCTTTGGTGTCGGTCAAATCACGTCTTCCCACCTCTTTGGCCAGCGCCTTCCGGGTCGTGTCGGCGTCGTCCCCCATCACCTGGCTCAGGCCATTGGTCACCATGGCCAGAGGCTGGGCCGACCACTCCCTGGGGTCAGTCAAATCACGCCTCCCCACCTCTTTGGCCAGCGCCTTCCGGGTCGTGTCGGCGTCGTCCCCCGTCACCTGGCTCAGGCCATTGGTCACCATGGACAGATGCTGGGCCGACCACTCTTTGGTGTTGGTCAAGTCACGGCTTCTCACCTCTTTGGCCAGCGCCTTCCGGGTCGTGTCGGCGTCGTCCCCCGCCACCTGGCTCAGGCCATTGGTCACCATGGCCAGAGGCTGGGCCGACCACTCCCTGGAGTCAGTCAAATCACGCCTCCCCACCTCTTTGGCCAGCGCCTTCCGGGTCGTGTCGGCGTCGTCACCCGCTACCTGACTCAGGCCATTGGTCACCATGGCCAGATGCTGGGCCGACCACTCTTTGGTGTCGGTCAAATCACGGCTTCCCACTTCTTTGGCCAGCGCCTTCCGGGTCGTGCTGGCGTCGTCCCCCGTCACCTGGTTCAGGCCATTGGTCACCATGGCCAGAGACTGGGCCGACCACTCCCTGGAGTCAGTCAAATCACGCCTCCCCACCTCTTTGGCCAGCGCCTTCCGGGTCGTGTCGGCTTTGTCACCGGCAACCTGACTCAGGCTATTGAGCACCATGGCCAGATTTTGGGCGTTAAATCCGCACTGTTTGGTTAGCTGCTGTTTTTGACTGCGGTGGATCACGGCTTTCATTATCCAGTCTAACGCTGTGGCGCCTTCTTGATATTTTGCTAATTTTGAAAACGCATTTGCCAAAAGAGCAAGGGCTTTGGGACTGGCTCGCAGCGGGTGCGGATCTCTTTCTGTCATCTGGAATGCAAGATCTAAAAGCGCGGTTTTATGGCTCTCCCGATGTGGCCCGTGAAGTTGCTTTTTGAGTCGATTCACTTCGTTTGCCAGTGCTTCTATCTGTTGATCGAAACGCTCTGCGGAAGGGTTGCGGTAATATTGTCTCTTTCTGTCTGGTCTTCTTTTTGGATGTGTTCGAACTGTAGCCTCAGACGATTCCTGTTGTCGTGAAGGGACTTCGGCATGGGTCTTTGATGTGGTCAATACAGGCGGCCACTGAAGCATTGATGATTCAGGAACAGGAGAGGCATGTGGCCGGACACCGGTACGACCGGGATACAGGGAAGCAGGTAAAGGCTTTACAATTGCCGCCCAGCTTTTCTTTGTATCTTTATCTGCTGCTGCGCATTTCTCTATCACGCCCCCTGACAGCGGTAGCATTAACCAAATAAAAAACAATTCTCTCCTGCAAAAGTGAGCACCAATATTCACGGTAAATCTCATCCCATTGCCCGTTCGTTGAGGCTGTGCAGTAAAGGCAATGGCGGGATATATGGCAAGACGGCACAGGCCAAAAAGAGGAGGGAATACACAATCAGCAAACCGCCTCATATACCGACCATGATCCTCCAAAAGAATAACGGACAGGAAAAATCATTGCCTGAAATGGTGGCGTTCAGGTGGTTGGTAGAAAGGTTACCAGGCTGGCAGGTCATTCACTCTCAGGCCTTCATACTGGCTACTCATTTCTTGTTCGTCCATTGCATTTATCACCCGATCAACAAACGTTCCAAGGCCTGCGACCGAGTCAGTCTCAACATAGGAAATACGTAGCACCTCAAACCCCAGGCTTTTGAGTATGTGATCTATCAAAGGGTCTCGCGCTCTTCTTTTTCCAGATTCTTTTGCAAGAAGAAGCTCATCGTTTTCCATTGTGTCATCCTGAATATAATGATGGGGGCCATCGACCTCTATACACAAGGTTTTACCCACCAGAATATCAACGTGGAACCCTTCAATATTCACTTCCATAACAATATTTTGGTTTGGCAAAGCATTTTTAACAGCCTGGAACACTCTGTTTTGTAATGCTGAGACCTTCACCTTTTTTTCAGGAGCAGAAAGAGCAGGAGACACATCAATTTCCAGGTTAGAAATGCCTGCCCAGTAAATATATGCAAATCTGTCTTGCCAGTGATGTGAAAGAAGGTCCGTGATATTTTCCCTATCCATTAGCGGCTTAACAAAGATATCGAAACGGAGTGTATCAGGATCATCCTTGACGAGCGGATTTTGTTTTGCACATAAATCCAGAACGGCCAGGTTCCATAAGAAGTCGCCGACGTTATGCTGTAGAGGGCCGCCTGTGTCAATAAAACCAGTCATATCACAAAGACGTTTAACCAGGAAATAGCCAAGCTTCAGCTGGTCGTCTGACAGAGATAAACGGCACAAAGCGTCAAGGGCCATAATGATATCCTGTTCAGTCGGCGATATGTTCATAATGGTTTGAATCGAAGCTTGAACAACATCCTCCCCTATGACGTGTGAGCAATGAGACATCCCACTGGCCACCATGGCCAGATGCTGGGCCGACCACTCTTTGGTGTCGGTCAAATCACGCCTCCCCACCTCTTTGGCCAGCGCCTTCCGGGTCGTGTCGGCGTCGTCCCCCGTTACCTGGCTCAGGCCATTGGTCACCATGGCCAGATCTTGCGCTATCCAGCACTTAAGGTCTCCGGCAAGGGCACGCCTCCCCACTTCTTTGGCCAGCGCCTTCCGGGTCGTGTCAGCGTTGTCCCCCGTCACTTGGCTCAGGCCATTGGTCACCATGGCCAGATGCTGGGCCGACCACTCTTTGGTGTCGGTCAAATCACGGCTTCCCACTTCTTTGGCCAGCGCCTTCCGGCTCGTGCTAGCGTCGTCCCCCGCCACCTGCCTCAGGCCATTGGTCACCATGGCCAGAGGCTGGGCCGACCACTCCCTGGGGTCAGTCAAATCACGCCTCCCCACCTCTTTGGCCAGCGCCTTCCGGGTCGTGTCGGCGTCGTCCCCCGCCACCTGACTCAGGCCATTGGTCACCATGGCCAGATGTTGCGCTATCCAGCACTTAAGGTCTCCGGCAAGGGCACGCCTCCCCACCTCTTTGGCCAGCGCCTTCCGGGTCGTGTCGGCGTCGTCCCCCGTTACCTGGCTCAGGCCATTGGTCACCATGGCCAGAGGCTGGGCCGACCACTCACTGGTGTCAGTCAAATCACGGCTTCCCACCTCTTTGGCCAGCGCCTTCCGGGTCTTGTCGGCGTCGTCCCCCGTTACCTGGCTCAGGCCATTGGTCACCATGGCCAGAGGCTGGGCCGACCACTCTTTGGTGTTGGTCAAATCACGGCTTCCCACCTCTTTGGCCAGCGCCTTCCGGGTCGTGTCGGCGTCGTCCCCCGCCACCTGCCTCAGGCCATTGGTCACCATGGCCAGAGACTGGGCCGACCACTCCCTGGGGTCAGTCAAATCACGGCTTCCCACCTCTTTGGCCAGCGCCTTCCGGGTCGTGTCGGCGTCGTCCCCCGTCACCTGACTCAGGCCATTGGTCACCATGGCCAGATCTTGCGCTATCCAGCACTTAAGGTCTCCGGCAAGGGCACGCCTCCCGACTTCTTTGGCCAGCGCCTTCCGGGTCGTGTCGGCCTCGTCCCCCGTCACCTGGCTCAGGCCATTGGTCACCATGGCCAGATGTTGCGCTATCCAGCACTTAAGGTCTCCGGCAAGGGCACGCCTCCCCACTTCTTTGGACAGCGCCTTCCGGGTTGTGTCGGCGCCGTCCCCCGCCACCTGACTCAGGCTATTGGTCACTATGGCCAGATGTTGCACTATCCAGTACTTAAGGTCTCCGGCAAGGGCACGCCTCCCCACTTCTTTGGCCAGCGCCTTCCGGGTCGTGTCGGCGTCGTCCCCCGTCACCGGGCACAGGCCATTGGTCACCATGGCCAGAGGCTGGGCCGACCACTCTTTGGTGTCAGTCAAATCACGACTCCCCACCTCTTTGGACAGCGCCTTCCGGGTCGTGTCGGCGTCGTCCCCCGCTACCTGACTCAGGCCATTGGTCACCATGGCCAGATGCTGGGCCGACCACTCTTTGGTGTTGGTCAAATCACGGCTTCCCACCTCTTTGGCCAGCGCCTTCCGGGTCGTGTCAGCGTCGTCCCTCGTCACCTGGCTCAGGCCATTGGTCACCATGGCCAGAGACTGGGCTGACCACTCTTTGGTGTCGGTCAAATCACGGCTTCCCACCTCTTTGGCCAGCGCCTTCCGGGTCGTGTCGGCGTCGTCCCCCGCCACCTGCCTCAGGCCATTGGTCACCATGGCCAGAGGCTGGGCCGACCACTCACTGGTGTCAGTCAAATCACGGCTTCCCACCTCTTTGGCCAGCGCCTTCCGGGTCGTGTCGGCGTCGTCCCCCGTCACCGGGCTCAGGCCATTGGTCACCATGGCCAGATGCTGGGCCGACCACTCTTTGGTGTCGGTCAAATCACGCCTCCCCACCTCTTTGGCCAGCGCCTTCCGGGTTGTGTCGGCTTTGTCGCCCTCCACCTGACTCAGGCTATTGAGCACCATGGCCAGCGTTTGGGCTTTAAATCCGCACTGTTTGGTTAGCTGCTGTTTTTGACTGCGGTGGATCACGGCTTTCATTATCCAGTCTAACGCTGTGGCGCCTTCTTGATATTTTGCTAATTTTGAAAACGCATTTGCCAAAAGAGCAAGGGCTTTGGGACTGGCTCGAAGCGGGTGCGGCTCTCTTTCTGTTATCTGGAATGCAAGATCTAAAAGCGCGGTTTTATGGCTCTCCCGATGTGGCCCGTGAAGTTGCTTTTTGAGTCGATTCACTTCGTTTGCCAGTGCTTCTATCTGTTGATCGAAACGCTCGGCGGAAGGGTTGCGGTAATATTGTCTCTTTCTGTCTGGTCTTCTTTTTGGATGTGTTCGAACTGTAGCCTCAGACGATTCCTGTTGTCGTGAAGGGATTTCGGCATGGGTCTTTGATGTGGTCAATACAGGCGGCCACTGAAGCATTGATGATTCAGGAACAGGAGAGGCATGTGGCCGGACACCGGTACGACCGGGATACAGGGAAGCAGGTAAAGGCTTTACTATTGCCGCCCAGCTTTTCTTTGTATCTTTATCTGCTGCTGCGCATTTCTCTATCACGCCCCCTGACAGCGGTAGCATTAACCAAATAAAAAACAATTCTCTCCCGCTAAAGTGAGCACCAATATTCACGGTAAATCTCATCCTGTTGCCCGTTCGTTGAGGCTGTGCAGTAAAGGCAATGGCGGGATATATGGCAAGACGGCACAGGCCAAAAAGAGAAGGGAATACACAATCAGAAAACCGCCTCATATACCGACCATGATCCTCCAAAAGCATAAACGGATAGGAAAAATCATTGCCTGAAATGGTGGCGTTTAGGTGGTTGGTTGAAAGGTTACAATAAAACTCTCCTGCACGAAGTAAAGGGGTCGGAGTCATTTAATCTTTTACGCACCAGCATGTTCCTGTAGAGGATCCGCTTTGATAAATACCTTCAATAAATGACTCCGACCCGAATGGCACTAACTTAAGCCCGGTCGACATTAATTCGGCACCAAGGGCATCGATGGTTGAGCTGGAACACCGGGGTGAAAGCCGTGGCAAGAAGCTTTAAGTTAGTGCCATTCGACTCCGACCCCTTTTTCCTTTTTCTCTTTTTCTTTTTCCCCTTTTCCCCTTTTTCCCTTTTTCCCTTTTTCCCTTTTTCCCTTTTTCCTACAGGTTCGCAAAGGTGAGAAGGGCACACTGGTTCAATATTGGAAGTTCACCGAAGAGAAAGACAAGCTTGATGAACATGGACGGCCAATCCGTGACAGTGAAGGCAAAAAGAAAAAGGTTGTGGTGAAGCTGGAACGACCAAGGGTGTTTTTCGCGTCAGTGTTTAACGCAGAGCAGATCGACGGGATGCCCGCGCAAAATCGAGGGGAGAAACACGACTGGAACCCTGTTGAAAGAGCCGAAAAAATACTGGAAGCGTCTGGGGCAAATATAAATATAAAAGGTCAAGATCGGGCGTTTTATCGGCCATCTACTGACTCCATTCATCTTCCAGAAAAAGACCAATTCCCAACCCCTGACAACTTCTATGCAACAGCACTGCATGAGCTGGGGCACTGGACAGGTCACAACTCCCGCCTTGACCGCGATCTAATTCACCCTTTCGGCAGTGAAGGGTACGCCAAAGAAGAACTCCGGGCGGAAATCTCCAGCATGATGATGGGGGAAGAAATTGGCATTGGCCACGACCCAGAACAACACGCCGCTTATGTTGGCAGTTGGATTAAGGTTCTGAAAGAAGATCACATGGAGATCTTCAGAGCGGCCTCTGATGCTGAAAAGATCCAAGGCTACATTCTCGGCCTGGAGCAAAGGCAGGAACAGGAACTGGCTCAGGAGCAGAAGCAAGAAAACTTAGAGCCGGTGTTGTTCCAGCTAGCGGATAATAAAGAAACCTATGGGGAAGAGGCTGGCCATTGGGTTGTTGTTACAAACGACAGCGAAACCGAACTATCCATGCCTTACGCGTCTGAAGAGTGGGCAAACGAAAGAAGATCCGGCATAGATGAAGCAGCAAAAGCCCACGCAGCTTTTAAGGCGAGCGATGGCAGTATAGGGGACTTTCAAACTGCTCTTCGTGATCTTGACCCTAGTCCCATGCACGAACTCCACATGGACGATGCGGAATCATGGAACGGCGCGATTCAGGTGAAGCCAGTAAAGTATTTCCATGATACCAACATGAAAACCGGAGAGCCGATCACCTTTATTGATGAAGTACCCCAAAACGAAGCTGAGGCGTTTGATGTCTTCATGGAATCCCACGACAAACCTAGTCGATCAATAATAAGTTTCGACTCCGAGGAAGAAGCGCAGGCTTTAGCAGCGGAGTTGGAGGGAGTGTCCACCCAGTCCGGGCTTTATCAGGCGCAGCTTAACAACCAGGAACAAACCAAAGCACAGCAAGAAACGGTGGTGGCTGATGCGAAACTGGCGGAGGAGACAGTGAAAAATAATCCAGAGAGCACAGAGGGGGAAATTTTAGCGGCTAAAAAACACAGCAGCGATGCAGCGACGGCTCTGGATGAAATGGCCAGTCGAGACATCCAGTTGCTTGATAAAGCCCTGCAAGCGGCGGAGAGCCAAACCGCAGAACGTACCTATATCGACGTTCCGTTTAAAGAAAAAGAGCAGGCCAAGGCGTTGGGTGCCAAGTGGGAAAGAAATGAATCCGGTGGTTCGTGGTTTGTTCCGCCCGGTGAGGATGCTGGGAAGTTCTCACAGTGGCCGGTGAAAGAGAAGGCACAGATCAGCAAGGCTGTTGACTCCAAAAAGGAAGGGCGGGTTTATCTGGCTGTCCCTTACGATGACAGAAAGGCTGCCAAACGCGCAGGGGCGAAGTGGGATAAGGGGGCAAAGTCATGGTTTGCAGAGGCCGGGGCTGACATGCAAACCCTGAAAAAATGGATGCCCAGCAACACCCAGTCACCCGAACAAGTACCCTCAATGAATCCAAGGGAAGAATTTTCCGATGTCTTAAAAAGCATGGGGTGTGTGGTTGATGGAAAACACCCTGTCATGGATGGAACCAAACAAAGAATTAAAGTCGAAGGCGACAAAGGTGGTAAAACGGCAGGCTTTTATGTGGTCCACATGGACGGCCACCCAGCAGGCTACATCAAGAACAACAAAACCCAAGAGGAAACCCGGTGGAAGGCCAAGGGCTACTCTCTAACCCCTGAAGAAAAAGCCAACATGCAGGCGGTGGCCGCAGAGAAGTTGAAGCAGCGGGCGGAAGAACAAGCCAGGGTGCAGGAGGAGGTTAGCAAAAAGGTTGCGAAACAACTGGATGGGCTGTCTCCAGTGGTCAAGCCAACTCCTTACATGGAGTCAAAACAAATTAAACCCACCCCGGAAGTTTTCACCGACAACGGGAATAAGACCACCTTTATTCCAGTGCATGACGTTGAAGGCAAGCAGTGGGCTACCCAATACATTCAGGAAGATGGAACCAAACGCTTCCCGAAGGGTTCAAGAAAAGAGGGCTGTTTTCACGCTGTAGGGGGGATGGATTCACTAGCAAAAGCACCCGCCATTGTAGTAGCGGAAGGGTATGCCACCGCAGCCACTCTTTCCGAAGAATTGGGACACTCTACTGTTGCGGCTTTTGATGCTGGCAACCTGCCCACGGTTGCGAAAGAGCTTCAAGGTAAGTTTCCAGAAAAGCCCATAATTATTGCCGCAGATGATGACTATTCCCAAGAGCAGGTGCGCGGGAAGAACCCAGGAAAAGAGAAGGCCAAGGAAGCGGCTGATGCTGTAAAGGGATGTGTGGTGGTGCCAGTGTTTGCACCCGGCGAGCAGACTGGAAGCCCCAAGAGTTTCACAGACTTCAATGATCTGGCCACAAAGAGCTCACTGGGGCGCGATGGTGTGCGGAGGCAGGTCAAAGGGGTTGTTGATCGGGAGTTGAGAAAACGGCGGGAACAGGTTGTTCGTGAACGACAGGAAAGAGTGAAGCGGCAGGAGAGAAGGCCGAAGGCGGTGAGGGTATAGAGCAGGCCATATACATACGGAGGACATTAAGGGTTTCCATATCCGGAGCGTTCATACCCGCGGATATTAGTGTCCTCCATATGCGGGTATGAAGGGTTACCTGTGTTTGTGATGGTGGCGTTTAGGTGGTTGGTAGAAAGGTTACCAGGCTGGCAAGTCATTCACTCTCAGGCCTTCATACTGGCTACTCATTTCTTGTTCGTCCATTGCATTTATCACCCGATCAACAAACGTTCCCAAGGCCTGCGACCGAGTCAGTCTCAACATAGGAAATACGTAGCACCTCAAACCCCAGGCCTTTGAGTATGTGATCTATCAAACGGTCTCGCGCTCTTCTTTTTCCAGATTCTTTTGCAAGAAGAAGCTCATCGTTTTCCATTGTGTCATCCTGAATATAATGATGGGGGCCATCGACCTCTATACACAAGGTTTTACCCACCAGAATATCAACTGGGAACCCTTCAATATTCACTTCCATAACAATATTTTGGTTTGGCAAAGCATTTTTAACAGCCTGGAACACTCTGTTTTGTAATGCTGAGACTTTCACCTTTTTTTCAGGAGCAGAAAGAGCAGGAGACACATCAATTTCCAAGTTAGAAATGCCTGCCCAGTAAATATATGCAAATCTGTCTTGCCAGTGATGTGAAAGAACGTCCCTGATATTTTCCCTATCCATTAGCGGCTTAACAAAGATATCGAAACGGGGTGTATCAGGATCATCCTTGACGAGCGGATTTTGTTTTGCACATAAATCCAGAACGGCCAGGTTCCATAAGAAGTCGCCGACGTTATGCTGTAGAGGGCCGCCTGTGTCAATAAAACCAGTCATATCACAAAGACGTTTAACCAGGAAATAGCCAAGCTTCAGCTGGTCGTCTGACAGAGATAAACGGCACAAAGCGTCAAGGGCCATAATAATATCCTGTTCAGTCGGCGATATGTTCATAATGGCTTGAATCGAAGCTTGAACAACATCCTCCCCTATGACGTGTGAGCAATGAGACATCCCACTGGCCACCATGGCCAGAGGCTGGGCCGACCACTCCCTGGGGTCGGTCAAATCACGCCTTCCCACCTCTTTGGCCAGCGCCTTCCGGGTCGTGTCGGCGTCGTCCCCGCCACCTGGCTCAGGCCATTGGTCACCATGGCCAGCTCTTGCGCTATCCAGCCCTTAAGGTGTCCGGCAAGGGCACGGCTCCCCATCTCTTTGGCCAGCGCCTTCCGGGTCGTGTCGGCGTCGTCCCCCGTACCTGACTCAGGCCATTGGTCACCATGGCCAGAGGCTGGGCCGACCACTCACTGGTGTCGGTCAAATCACGCCTCCCCACCTCTTTGGCCAGCGCCTTCCGGGTCGTGTCGGCGTCGTCCCCCGTCACCTGACTCAGGCCATTGGTCACCATGGCCAGATCTTGCGCTATCCAGCACTTAAGGTCTCCGGCAAGGGCACGCCTCCCTACCTCTTTGGCCAGCGCCTTCCGGGACGTGTCGGCGTCGTCCCCCGTCACCTGACTCAGGCCATTGGTCACCATGGCCAGATCTTGCCTATCCAGCACTTAAGGTCTCCGGCAAGGGCACGCCTCCCCACTTCTTTGGCCAGCGCCTTCCGGGTCGTGTCGGCGTCGTCCCCCGCCACCTGACTCAGGCCATTGGTCACCATGGCCAGATCTTGCGCTATCCAGCACTTAAGGTCTCCGGCAAGGGCACGCCTCCCCACTTCTTTGGCCAGCGCCTTCCGGGTCGTGTCGGCGTCGTCACCCGCTACCTGATTCAGGCCATTGGTCACCATGGCCAGATTCCCGACCACTCTTTGGTGTTGGTCAAATCACGGCTTCCCACCTCTTTGGCCAGCGCCTTCCGGGTCGTGTCGGCGTCGTCCCCCGCCACCTGACCTCAGGCCATTGGTCACCATGGCCAGATGTTGTGCTATCCAGCACTTAAGGTCTCCGGCAAGGGCACGCCTCCCCACTTCTTTGGCCAGCGCCTTCCGGGTCGTGTCGGCGTCGTCCCCTGTCACCTGACTCAGGCCATTGGTCACCATGGCCAGATCTTGCGCTGTCCAGCGCTTAAGGTCTCCGGCCACGCCTCCCCACTTCTTTGGCCAGCGCCTTCCGGGTCGTGTCGGCGTCGTCCCCCGCCACCTGACTCAGGCCATTGGTCACCATGGCCAGATCTTGCGCTGTCCAGCACTTAAGGTCTCCGGCAAGGGCACGCCTCCCCACCTCTTTGGCCAGCGCCTTCCGGGTCGTGTCGGCGTCGTCACCCGCCACCTGGCTCAGGCCATTGGTCACCATGGCCAGATCTTGCGCATCCAGCACTGGTCTCCGGCAAGGGCATGGCCCCACTTCTTTGGCCAGCGCCTGCGGGTCGTGTCGGCGCCGACCCCCGTCACCTGGCTCAGGCCATTGGTCACCATGGCAGATCTTGCGCTCCAGCACTTAAGGTCACGCCTCCCCACCTCTTTGGCCAGCGCCTTCCGGGTCGTGTCGGCGTCGTCACCCACCACCTTACTCAGGCCATTGGTCACCATGGCCAGATGCTGGGCCGACCACTCCCTGGGGTCAGTCAAATCACGCCTCCCCACCTCTTTGGCCAGCGCCTTCCGGGTCGTGTCGGCTTTGTCACCGGCGACCTGACTCAGGCTATTGAGCACCATGGCCAGCGTTTGGGCTTTAAATCCGCACTGTTTGGTTAGCTGCTGTTTTTGACTGCGGTGGATCACGGCTTTCATTATCCAGTCTAACGCTGTGGCGCCTTCTTGATATTTTGCTAATTTTGAAAACGCATTTGCCAAAAGAGCAAGGGCTCTGGGACTGGCTCGAAGCGGGTGCGGATCTCTTTCTGTCATCTGGAATGCAAGATCTAAAAGCGCGGTTTTATGGCTCTCCCGATGTGGCCCGTGAAGTTGCTTTTTGAGTCGATTCACTTCGTTTGCCAGTGCTTCTATCTGTTGATCGAAACGCTCGGCGGAAGGGTTGCGGTAATATTGTCTCTTTCTGTCTGGGCTTCTTTTTGGATGTGTTCGAACTGTAGCCTCAGACGATTCCTGTTGTCGTGAAGGGACTTCGGCATGGGTCTTTGATGTGGTCAATACAGGCGGCCACTGAAGCATTGATGATTCAGGAACAGGAGAGGCATGTGGCCGGACACAGGTACGACCGGGATACAGGGAAGCAGGTAAAGGCTTTACAATTGCCGCCCAGCTTTTCTTTGTATCTTTATCTGCTGCTGCGCATTTCTCTATCACGCCCCCTGATAGCGGTAGCATTAACCAAATAAAAAACAATTCTCTCCTGCAAAAGTGAGCACCAATATTCACGGTCAATCTCATCCTCTTGCCCGTTCGTTGAGGCTGTGCAGTAAAGGCAATGGCGGGATATATGGCAAGACGGCACAGGCCAAAAAGAGAAGGGAATACACAATCAGCAAACCGCCTCATATACCGACCATGATCCTCCAAAAGCATAACCGGACAGGAAAAATTATTGCCTGAAATGGTGGCGTTCAGGTGGTTGGTAGAAAGGTTACCAGGCTGGCAAGTCATTCACTCTCAGGCCTTCATACTGGCGACTCATTTCTTGTTCGTCCATTGCATTTATCACCCGATCAACAAACGTTCCAAGGCCTGCGACCGAGTCAGTCTCAACATAGGAAATACGTAGCACCTCAAACCCCAGGCCTTTGAGTATGTGATCTATCAAAGGGTCTCGCGCTCTTCTTTTTCCAGATTCTTTTGCAAGAAGAAGCTCATCGTTTTCCATTGTGTCATCCTGAATATAATGATGGGGGCCATCGACCTCTATACACAGGGTTTTACCCACCAGAATATCAACTGGGAACCCTTCAATATTCACTTCCATAACAATATTTTGGTTTGGCAAAGCATTTTTAACAGCCTGGAACACTCTGTTTTGTAATGCTGAGACCTTCACCTTTTTTTCAGGAGCAGAAAGAGCAGGAGACACATCAATTTCCAAGTTAGAAATGCCTGCCCAGTAAATATATGCAAATCTGTCTTGCCAGTGATGTGAAAGAAGGTCCCTGATATTTTCCCTATCCATTAGCGGCTTAACAAAGATATCGAAACGGGGTGTATCAGGATCATCCTTGACGAGCGGATTTTGTTTTGCACATAAATCCAGAACGGCCAGGTTCCATAAGAAGTCGCCGACTCTATGCTGTAGAGGGTCGCCTGTGTCAATAAAACCAGTCATATCACAAAGACGTTTAACCAGGAAATAGCCAAGCTTCAGCTGGTCGTCTGACAGAGATAAACGGCACAAAGCGTCAAGGGCCATAATGATATCCTGTTCAGTCGGCGATATGTTCATAATGGCTTGAATCGAAGCTTGAACAACATCCTCCCCTATGACGTGTGAGCAATGAGACATCCCACTGGCCACCATGGCCAGAGGCTGGGCCGACCACTCTTTGGTGTCGGTCAAATCACGGCTTCCCACCTCTTTGGCCAGCGCCTTCCGGGTCGTGTCGGCGTCGTCCCCCGTCACCTGGCTCAGGCCATTGGTCACCATGGCCAGAGGCTGGGCCGACCACTCTTTGGTGTCGGTCAGATCACGGCTTCCCACCTCTTTGGCCAGCGCCTTCCGGGTCGTATCGGCGTCGTCCCCCGCCACCTGACTCAGGCCATTGGTCACCATGGCCAGAGGCTGGGCGCGACCACTCTTTGGTGTCGGTCAAATCACGGCTTCCCACCTCTTTGGCCAGCGCCCTCCGGGTCGTGTCGGCGTCGTCCCCCGTCACCTGGCTCAGGCCATTGGTCACCATGGCCAGATCTTGCGCTATCCAGCACTCCCTGGGGTCAGTCAAATCACGCCTCCCCACCTCTTTGGCCAGCGCCTTCCGGGTCGTGTCGGCGTCGTCCCCCGTCACCTGGCTCAGGCCATTGGTCACCATGGCCAGAGGCTGGGCCGACCACTCCCTGGGGTCAGTCAAATCACGCCTCCCTACCTCTTTGGCCAGCGCCTTCCGGGTCGTGTCGGCGTCGTCCCCCTCCACCTGCCTCAGGCCATTGGTCACCATGGCCAGAGGCTGGGCCGACCACTCCCTGGGGTCAGTCAAATCACGCCTCCCTACCTCTTTGGCCAGCGCCTTCCGGGTCGTGTCGGCGTCGTCACCCGCTACCTGATTCAGGCCATTGGTCACCATGGCCAGAGGCTGGGCCGACCACTCTTTGGTGTTGGTCAGATCACGGCTTCCCACCTCTTTGGCCAGCGCCTTCCGGGTCGTGTCGGCGTCGTCCCCCGCCACCTGACTCAGGCCATTGGTCACCATGGCCAGATCTTGCGCTATCCAGCACTTAAGGTCTCCGGCAAGGGCACGCCTTCCCACCTCTTTGGCCAGCGCCTTCCGGGTCGTGTCGGCGTCGTCACCCGCCACCTGACTCAGGCCATTGGTCACCATGGCCAGAGGCTGGGCCGACCACTCTTTGGTGTCGGCCAAATCACGGCTTCCCACCTCTTTGGCCAGCGCCTTCCGGGTCGTGTCGGCGTCGTCCCCCGCCACCTGATTCAGGCCATTGGTCACCATGGCCAGATGCTGGGCCGACCACTCCCTGGGGTCAGTCAAATCACGCCTCCCCACCTCTTTGGCCAGCGCCTTCCGGGTCGTGTCGGCGTCGTCCCCCGTCACCGGGCTCAGGCCATTGGTCACCATGGCCAGAGGCTGGGCCGACCACTCTTTGGTGTTGGTCAAATCACGGCTTCCCACCTCTTTGGCCAGCGCCTTCCGGGTCGTGTCGGCGTCGTCCCCCGTCACCAGGCTCAGGCTATTGGTCACCATGGCCAGAGGCTGGGCCGACCACTCTTTGGTGTCGGTCAAATCACGGCTTCCCACCTCTTTGGCCAGCGCCTTCCGGGTCGTGTCGGCGTCGTCCCCCGTCACCTGGATCAGGCTATTGGTCACCATGGCCAGATGCTGGGCCGACCACTCTTTGGTGTCGGTCAAATCACGGCTTCCTACCTCTTTGGCCAGCGCCTTCCGGGTCGTGTCGGCGTCGTCCCCCGTCACTTGGCTCAGGCCATTGGTCACCATGGCCAGCTCTTGCGCTATCCAGCACTTAAGGTCTCCGGCAAGGGCACGCCTACCCACCTCTTTGGCCAGCGCCTTCCGGGTCGTTTCGGCGTCGTCCCCCGTCACCTGACTCAGGCTATTGAGCACCATGGCCAGCGTTTGGGCTTTAAATCCGCACTGTTTGGTTAGCTGCTGTTTTTGACTGCGGTGGATCACGGCTTTCATTATCCAGTCTAACGCTGTGGCGCCTTCTTGATATTTTGCTAATTTTGAAAACGCATTTGCCAAAAGAGCAAGGGCTTTGGGACTGGCTCGAAGCGGGTGCGGCTCTCTTTCTGTCATCTGGAATGCAAGATCTAAAAGCGCGGTTTTATGGCTCTCCCGATGTGGCCCGTGAAGTTGCTTTTTGAGTCGATTCACTTCGTTTGCCAGTGCTTCTATCTGTTGATCGAAACGCTCGGCGGAAGGGTTGCGGTAATATTGTCTCTTTCTGTCTGGTCTTCTTTGTGGGTGTGTTCGAACTGTAGCCTCAGACGATTCCTGTTGTCGTGAAGGGACTTCGGCATGGGTCTTTGATGTGGTCAATACAGGCGGCCACTGAAGTATTGATGATTCAGGAACAGGAGAGGCATGTGGCCGGACACAGGTACGACCGGGATACAGGGAAGCAGGTAAAGGCTTTACTATTGCCGCCCAGCTTTTCTTTGTATCTTTATCTGCTGCTGCGCATTGCTCTATCACGCCCCCTGACAGCGGTAGCATTAACCAAATAAAAAACAATTCTCTCCTGCAAAAGTGAGCACCAATATTCACGGTCAATCTCATCCTCTTGCCCGTTCGTTAAGGCTGTGCAGTAAAGGCAATGGCGGGATATATGGCAAGACGGCACAGGCCAAAAAGAGAAGGGAATACACAATCAGCAACCCGCCTCATATACCGACCATGATCCTCCAAAAGCATAACCGGACAGGAAAAATCATTGCCTGAAATGGTGGCGTTCAGGTGGTTGGTAGAAAGGTTACCAGGCTGGCAAGTCATTCACTCTCAGGCCTTCATACTGGCTACTCATTTCTTGTTCGTCCATTGCATTTATCACCCGATCAACAAACGTTCCAAGGCCTGCGACCGAGTCAGTCTCAACATAGGAAATACGTAGCACCTCAAACCCCAGGCTTTTGAGTATGTGATCTATCAAACGGTCTCGCGCTCTTCTTTTTCCAGATTCTTTTGCAAGAAGAAACTCATCGTTTTCCATTGTGTCATCCTGAATATAATGATGGGGGCCATCGACCTCTATACACAAGGTTTTACCCACCAGAATATCAACTGGGAACCCTTCAATATTCACTTCCATAGCAATATTTTGGTTTGGCAAAGCATTTTTAACAGCCTGGAACACTCTGTTTTGTGATGCTGAGACTTTCACCTTTTTTTCAGGAGCAGAAAGAGCAGGAGACACATCAATTTCCAAGTTAGAAATGCCTGCCCAGTAAATATATGCAAATCTGTCTTGCCAGTGATGTGAAAGAAGGTCCCTGATATTTTCCCTATCCAGTAGCGGCTTAACAAAGATATCGAAACGGGGTGTATCAGGATCATCCTTGACGAGCGGATTTTGTTTTGCACATAAATCCAGAACGGCCAGGTTCCATAAGAAGTCGCCGACGCTCTGCTGTAGAGGGCCGCCTGTGTCAATAAAACCAGTCATATCACAAAGACGTTTAACCAGGAAATAGCCAAGCTTCAGCTGGTCGTCTGACAGAGATAAACGGCACAAAGCGTTAAGGGCCATAATGATATCCTGTTCAGTCGGCGATATGTTCATAATGGCTTGAATCGAAGCTTGAACAACATCCTCCCCTATGACGTGTGAGCAATGAGACATCCCACTGGCCACCATGGCCAGATGCTGGGCCGACCACTCTTTGGTGTCGGTCAAATCACGGCTTCCCACCTCTTTGGCCAGCGCCTTCCGGGTCGTGTCGGCGTCGTCCCCCGTCACCGGGCTCAGGCCATTGGTCACCATGGCCAGAGGCTGGGCCGACCACTCCCTGGGGTCAGTCAAATCACGCCTCCCCACCTCTTTGGCCAGCGCCTTCCGGGTCGTGTCGGCGTCGTCCCCCGTTACCTGGCTCAGGCCATTGGTCACCATGGCCAGATCTTGCGCTATCCAGCACTTAAGGTCTCCGGCAAGGGCACGCCTCCCCACTTCTTTGGCCAGCGTCTTCCGGGTCGTGTCGGCGTCGTCCCCCGCCACCTGCCTCAGGCCATTGGTCACCATGGCCAGATCTTGCGCTATCCAGCACTTAATGTCTCCGGCAAGGGCACGCCTCCCCACCTCTTTGGCCAGCGCCTTCCGGGTCGTGTCGGCGTCGTCCCCCGTCACCTGACTCAGGCCATTGGTCACCATGGCCAGATCTTGCGCTATCCAGCACTTAAGGTCTCCGGCAAGGCCATGCCTCCCGACTTCTTTGGCCAGCGCCTTCCGGGTCGTGTCGGCGTCGTCCCCCGTCACCTGGCTCAGGCCATTGGTCACCATGGCCAGATGCTGGACCGACCACTCTTTGGTGTCGGTCAAATCACGGCTTCCTACCTCTTTGGCCAGCGCCTTCCGGGTCGTGTCGGCGTCGTCCCCCGCCACCGGCCTCAGGCCATTGGTCACCATGGCCAGAGGCTGGGCCGACCACTCTTTGGTGTCGGTCAGATCACGGCTTCCCACCTCTTTGGCCAGCGCCTTCCGGGTCGTGTCGGCGTCGTCCCCCACCACCAGCCTCAGGCCATTGGTCACCATGGCCAGAGGCTGGGCCGACCACTCTTTGGTGTCGGTCAGATCACGGCTTCCCACCTCTTTGGCCAGCGCCTTCCGGGTCGTGTCGGCGTCGTCCCCCGTCACCTGACTCAGGCCATTGGTCACCATGGCCAGATGTTGCGCTATCCAGCACTTAAGGTCTCCGGCAAGGGCACGCCTCACCACTTCTTTGGCCAGCGCCTTCCGGGTCGTGTCGGCGTCGTCCCCCGTCACCTGGCTCAGGCCATTGGTCACCATGGCCAGATGCTGGGCCGACCACTCCCTGGGGTCAGTCAAATCACGGCTTCCCACCTCTTTGGCCAGCGCCTTCCGGGTCGTGTCGGCGTCGCCCCCCGTCACCTGGCTCAGGCCATTGGTCACCATGGCCACATGCTGGGCCGACCACTCTTTGGTGTCGGGCAAATCACGGCTTCCCACCTCTTTGGCCAACGCCTTCCGGGTCGTGTCGGCGTCGTCCCCCGCCACCTGGCTCAGGCCATTGGTCACCATGGCCAGATTTTGCGCTATCCAGCACTTAAGGTCTCCGGCAAGGGCTCGCCTCCCCACCTCTTTGGCCAGCGCCTTCCGGGTCGTGCCGGCGTCATCCCCCGCCACCTGACTCAGGCCATTGGTCACCATGGCCAGATGCTGGGCCGACCACTCCCTGGGGTCAGTCAAATCACGCCTCCCCACCTCTTTGGCCAGCGCCTTCCGGGTCGTGTCGGCGTCGTCACCCGCCACCTGGCTCAGGCCATTGGTCACCATGGCCAGAGGCTGGGCCGACCACTCTTTGGTGTCGGTCAAATCACGGCTTCCCACCTCTTTGGCCAGCGCCTTCCGGGTCGTGTCGGCTTTATCACCGGCGACCTGACTCAGGCTATTGAGCACCATGGCCAGCGTTTGGGCTTTAAATCCGCACTGTTTGGTTAGCTGCTGTTTTTGACTGCGGTGGATCACGGCTTTCATTATCCAGTCTAACGCTGTGGCGCCTTCTTGATATTTTGCTAATTTTGAAAACGCATTTGCCAAAAGAGCAAGGGCTCTGGGACTGGCTCGAAGCGGGTGCGGATCTCTTTCTGTCATCTGGAATGCAAGATCTAAAAGCGCGGTTTTATGGCTCTCCCGATGTGGCCCGTGAAGTTGCTTTTTGAGTCGATTCACTTCGTTTGCCAATGCTTCTATCTGTTGATCGAAACCCTCGGCGGAAGGGTTGCGGTGATATTGTCTCTTTCTGTCTGGTCTTCTTTTTGGATGTGTTCGAACTGTAGCCTCAGACGATTCCTGTTGTCGTGAAGGGGCTTCGGCATGGGTCTTTGATGTGGTCAATACAGGCGGCCACTGAAGCATTGATGATTCAGGAACAGGAGAGGCATGTGGCCGGACACCAGTACGACCGGGATACAGGGAAGCAGGTAAAGGCTTTACTATTGCCGCCCAGCTTTTCTTTGTATCTTTATCTGCTGCTGCGCATTTCTCTATCACGCCCCCTGCCAGCGGTAGCATTAACCAAATAAAAAACAATTCTCTCCTGCAAAAGTGAGCACCAATATTCACGGTAAATCTCATCCTCTTGCCCGTTCGTTGAGGCTGTGCAGTAAAGGCAATGGCGGGATATATGGCAAGACGGCACAGGCCAAAAAGAGAAGGGAATACACAATCAGCAAACCGCCTCATATACCGACCATGATCCTCCAAAAGCATAACTGGACAGGAAAAATCATTGCCTGAAATGGTGGCGTTCAGGTGGTTGGTAGGAAGCTTACCAGGCTGGCAAGTCATTCACTCTCAGGCCTTCATACTGGTTACTCATTTCTTGTTCGTCCATTGCATTTATCACCCGATCAACAAACGTTCCAAGGCCTGCGACCGAGTCAGTCTCAACATAGGAAATACGTAGCACCTCAAACCCCAGGCTTTTGAGTATGTGATCTATCAAAGGGTCTCGCGCTCTTCTTTTTCCAAATTCTTTTGCAAGAAGAAGCTCATCGCTTTCCATTGTGTCATCCTGAATATAATGATGGGGGCCATCGACCTCTATACACAGGGTTTTACCCACCAGAATATCAACTGGGAACCCTTCAATATTCACTTCCATAACAATATTTTGGTTTGGCAAAGCATTTTTAACAGCCTGGAACACTCTGTTTTGTAATGCTGAGACCTTCACCTTTTTTTCAGGAGCAGAAAGAGCAGGAGGCACATCAATTTCCACGTTAGAAATGCCTGCCCAGTAAATATATGCAAATCTGTCTTGCCAGTGATGTGAAAGAAGGTCCCTGATATTTTCCCTATCCATTAGCGGCTTAACAAAGATATCGAAACGGGGTGTATCAGGATCATCCTTGACGAGCGGATTTTGTTTTGCACATAAATCCAGAACGGCCAAGTTCCATAAGAAGTCGCCGACGCTATGCTGTAGAGGGCCGCATGTGTCAATAAAACCAGTCATATCACAAAGACGTTTAACCAGGAAATAGCCAAGCTTCAGCTGGTCGTCTGACAGAGATAAACGGCACAAAGCGTCAAGGGCCATAATGATACCCTGTTCAGTCGGCGATATGTTCATAATGGCTTGAATCGAAGCTTGAACAACATCCTCCCCTATGACGTGTGGGCAATGAGACATCCCACTGGCCACCATGGCCAGATGCTGAGCTGACCACTCTTTGGTGTCGGTCAAATCACGCCTCCCCACCTCTTTGGCCAGCGCCTTCCGGGTCGTGTCGGCGTCGTCCCCCCCCACCTGGCTCAGGCCATTGGTCACCATGGCCAGAGGCTGGGCCGACCACTCTTTGGTGTCGGTCAGATCACGGCTTCCCACCTCTTTGGCCAGCGCCTTCCGGGTCGTGTCGGCGTCGTCCCCCGCCACCTGCCTCAGGCCATTGGTCACCATGGCCAGATGTTGCGCTATCCAGCACTTAAGGTCTCCAGCAAGGGCACGCCTCCCCACTTCTTTGGCCAGCGCCTTCCGGGTCGTGTCGGCGTCGTCACCCGCCACCTGACTCAGGCCATTGGTCACCATGGCCAGATCTTGCGCTATCCAGCACTTAAGGTCTCCGGCAAGGGCACGCCTCTCCACTTCTTTGGCCAGCGCCTTCCGGGTCGTGTCGGCGTCGTCCCCCGCCACCGGACTCAGGCCATTGGTCACCATGGCCAGCTCTTGCGCTATCCAGCACTTAAGGTCTCCGGCAAGGGCACGCCTCCCCACCTCTTTGGCCAGCGCCTTCCGGGTCGTGTCGGCGTCGTCCCCCGTCACCGGGCTCAGGCCATTGGCCACCATGGCCAGATGCTGGGCCGACCACTTTTTGGTGTCGGTCAAATCACGGCTTCCCACCTCTATGGCCAGCGCCTTCCGGGTCGTGTCGGCGTCGTCCCCCGTCACCGGCCTCAGGCCATTGGTCACCATGGCCAGAGGCTGGGCCGACCACTCTTTGGTGTCGGTCAAATCACGCCTCCCCACCTCTTTGGCCAGCGCCTTCCGGGTCGTGTCGGCGTCGTCCCCCCCCACCGGCCTCAGGCCATTGGTCACCATGGCCAGAGGCTGGGCCGACCACTCTTTGGTGTCGGTCAAATCACGCCTCCCCACCTCTTTGGCCAGCGCCTTCCGGGTCGTGTCGGCGTCGTCCCCCGCCACCTGCCTCAGGCCATTGGTCACCATGGCCAGATGTTGCGCTATCCAGCACTTAAGGTCTCCGGCAAGGGCACGCCTCCCCACTTCTTTGGCCAGCGCCTTCCGGGTCGTGTCGGCGTCGTCCCCCGTCACCGGGCTCAGGCCATTGGTCACCATGGCCAGATGCTGGGCCGACCACTCTCTGGGGTCAGTCAAATCACGCCTCCCCACCTCTTTGGCCAGCGCCTTCCGGGTCGTGTCGGCCTCGTCCCCCGTCACCTGGCTCAGGCCATTGGTCACCATGGCCAGATGTTGCGCTATCCAGCACTTAAGGTCTCCGGCAAGGGCACGCCTCCCCACTTCTTTGGCCAGCGCCTTCCGGGTCGTGTCGGCGTCGTCACCCGCTACCTGACTCAGGCCATTGGTCACCATGGCCAGAGGCTGGGCCGACCACTCTTTGGTGTCGGTCAAATCACGCCTCCCCACCTCTTTGGCCAGCGCCTTCCGGGTCGTGTCGGCGTCGCCCCCCGTCACCGGGCTCAGGCCATTGGTCACCATGGCCACATGCTGGGCCGACCACTCTTTGGTGTCGGTCAAATCACGGCTTCCCACCTCTTTGGCCAGCGCCTTCCGGGTCGTGTCGGCGTCATCCCCCGCCACCTGACTCAGGCCATTGGTCACCATGGCCAGATGCTGGGCCGACCACTCCCTGGTGTCAGTCAAATCACGCCTCCCCACCTCTTTGGCCAGCGCCTTCCGGGTCGTGCCGGCGTCATCCCCCGCCACCTGACTCAGGCCATTGGTCACCATGGCCAGATGCTGGGCCGACCACTCCCTGGGGTCAGTCAAATCACGACTCCCCACCTCTTTGGCCAGCGCCTTCCGGGTCGTGTCGGCGTCGTCCCCCGTCACCTGGATCAGGCTATTGGTCACCATGGCCAGATGCTGGGCCGACCACTCTTTGGTGTCGGTCAAATCACGGCTTCCTACCTCTTTGGCCAGCGCCTTCCGGGTCGTGTCGGCGTCGTCCCCCGTCACCTGGCTCAGGCCATTGGTCACCATGGCCAGCTCTTGCGCTATCCAGCACTTAAGGTCTCCGGCAAGGGCACGCCTACCCACCTCTTTGGCCAGCGCCTTCCGGGTCGTGTCGGCGTCGTCCCCCGTCACCTGACTCAGGCTATTGAGCACCATGGCCAGCGTTTGGGCTTTAAATCCGCACTGTTTGGTTAGCTGCTGTTTTTGACTGCGGTGGATCACGGCTTTCATTATCCAGTCTAACGCTGTGGCGCCTTCTTGATATTTTGCTAATTTTGAAAACGCATTTGCCAAAAGAGCAAGGGCTTTGGGACTGGCTCGAAGCGGGTGCAGCTCTCTTTCTGTCATCTGGAATGCAAGATCTAAAAGCGCGGTTTTATGGCTCTCCCGATGTGGCCCGTGAAGTTGCTTTTTGAGTCGATTCACTTCGTTTGCCAGTGCTTCTATCTGTTGATCGAAACGCTCGGCGGAAGGGTTGCGGTAATATTGTCTCTTTCTGTCTGGTCTTCTTTGTGGATGTGTTCGAACTGTAGCCTCAGACGATTCCTGTTGTCGTGAAGGGACTTCGGTGTGGGTCTTTGATGTGGTCAATACAGGCGGCCACTGAAGCATTGATGATTCAGGAACAGGAGAGGCATGTGGCCGGACACCGGTACGACCGGGATACAGGGAAGCAGGTAAAGGCTTTACAATTGCCGCCCAGCTTTTCTTTGTATCTTTATCTGCTGCTGCGCATTTCTCTATCACGCCCCCTGACAGCGGTAGCATTAACCAAATAAAAAACAATTCTCTCCTGCAAAAGTGAGCACCAATATTCACGGTCAATCTCATCCTGTTGCCCGTTCGTTGAGGCTGTGCAGTAAAGGCAATGGCGGGATATATGGCAAGACGGCACAGGCCAAAAAGAGAAGGGAATACACAATCAGCAAACCGCCTCATATACCGACAATGATCCTCCAAAAGCATCGTAAAGGGGTCGGAGTCGAATGGCACTAACTTAAGCCAGGTCGACATTAATTCGGCACCAAGGGCATCGATGGTTGAGCTGGAACACCGGGGTAAAAGCCGTGGCAAGAAGCTTTAAGTTAGTGCCATTCGGGTCGGAGTCATTTAATCTTTTACGCACCAGCATGTTCCTGTAGAGGATCCGCTTTGATAAATACCATTCAATAAATGACTCCGCCCCCTTTTTTCGACCCCTTTTTTCTTTTTTCCTTTTTTCTGAGATGATTGACGAAGGGGTTGATGATGAAAATAGCCGCCAGCAACTGAAAGAAATTCTCGGTGTCGCTCAGCCAAAGACAGGGAGTGTCAAATGACCGGATAACATCAAAGATGTGAAACCCAGGTGCCCATCTTGCAGTGAAATACTCGATGGGTTTGCTTCTGTCGGTAGAGACGGACGGGAGCAATGTAAGAGAAACACCCAGAGACCAAGGAGGTTAGCCGTGTGGTTTAACGATTTAAAGCCGGAAGAACAAAGAGCAATCCTGAGCATACGCGAAACACTTAAGCTCCCCCAGATTCAGGAATGCGCAGAAATGTGTCACTTTCTTACCGACGTTCGTGGTCGTGTGGTTGAGTCTGACGCACTGGCAGAACAGTTAGCAGGGTCACTGAATTCAGCACACAGAAGGCGCTGACAGTTCCCTCCTACCTGATGTATGACGCCGTTGTAAACGGCAGAGTCCGTCCGTCTCATATACAATGGAACGGCAAAGTCATCCCGGTCGACGTGCATTCTGGAAACAATACTTCCCACCCAACGTCAGGAGCTGCCGATGTGGCGTAGTGCAAATGAATTCGGATCAGGTGAAACACCATGGACTGCTTATTTATGAGCCAGAGTTCATAACCAGGGAGTGGCAAAACCTCCGCACCGGTGCGGTGCATGATGTTGCGGAATCGGTGGATAATGGTTGGAGTTTTAACCCCGGCACGCACCGAAAAAGCGCAATACTACAGATACTGTTAGAGAGGGAAAATAAATTATTACGACTGTCTTACATGCTTCATATAAGGCAGGCATAATCCCTTACTCAGAACAGGGACTTTCGGATATAACCGGGCATTTGTGTGTTATTTGCCAACCGACGGGCGGTAGCGTAGCCAAGGCAGAGAAAAAGCATGGAAGTTCCTTGGTATGCTGAAAATTGACGTACAGCCAAGAGCTATCTCCGTGATGGAATCTGGTGTGGTATCTTCAAATATAAAACAACTTGTCCAGACGTGTGATGCTAGTGAAGATTGAAAATGTTGCTGTAAGCGCCACTACTGTCCGGTTAAAAAACTGAGCAAGGCGTGAGATGCCTGTCCCCACTGGTTTGCGGTAAAATAGCAGTTGTCGAGACGGCTATTTTCAAAACAAAAAGGACAGGCATGAAGCATCATAACAACGTTTTTCACCAACTGCTCAAAGAACTGCCTCGCCACCAATTTCAGCAGGTGGTTGACCGTCATAATGGTGATCACCGCATACGGACGTTGTCGTGCTGGACACAGCTTGTCAGCATGATGTTCGCTCAGCTGACAGGCCGATCGTCTCTTCGTGATCTTGAGGAAAACTTCAATACCAAGCGCAAGCATCACTATCATCTGGGTGTTGAAACCATAAAACGCTCATCCCTGTCTGATGCCAACAGCCGTCGTCCAGTGTCCATCTTCATGGAAACATTCTTCTATCTCCTGGAAAAAGTCAGAGGGAATTTGCCACCGACGGCCGCTTCAGAAATGGTTCGCCTTATTGATTCCACAACGATTGATCTCAACCTTAATCAGTTTGAATGGGCACATTTCCGGAGTACGAAAGCTGGCATAAAACTGCACACGGTTTACGACCCTGATGCTGACACGCCCACGTATTTTGAAATGACAACCGCCAAAGTGAATGACCGAAAAGCGGCACAGAAACTCCCCATATTACCCGAGTCAACCTACGTGTTTGACCGCGCCTATAATGACTATGGCTGGTATTACAGCCTGACGCAGCAGGGAACACGCTTTGTTGGGCGGATGAAAACAAATGCGGTTTACGAGGTTGTGGAGTCACGCGAAGTCATAGCTGAACATATTCTGGAAGACCAGATCATTCGTCTCTCATCGCCTAAGGCCAAAAAGGACTGCCCAGTGAATCTGAGACGCGTCACAATCCGCAGAGAAGAAGATGACAAAGTCCTCACGTTTATTACAAACGATCTCGAACGTACAGCCCAGGAAGTCGCTGACCTTTATAAATCCAGATGGCAGATAGAACTGTTTTTCAAATGGATTAAACAGAATCTGAAGATCAAGCGCTTTCTTGGGCGTAGTGAAAATGCCGTCAAAGTTCAGGTGTTAGTGGCCATGATTGCCTATCTGCTATTGCGGCTCACACAGATTGCGACCCATTCAAAACTGTCGTTACGACAAATAGCCAGAAAGGTCAGCCTCAACCTGACGAGTCGCCGATCGTTACTGGAACTGTTTAACGACCCACCAGAGAGAAAGAGAGTTGATTCACTCCAGAATCAGGGGAGTCTGGAGCTTGGATATGCTTAACCGGACACTAGTGTGTAAGCGCATAAAAACACCCTCCATCTGTATATACAAACAGGCAAAGTAGACCGTATATCCACTTTTTCCCAGAAAAGCTGAAAGCCCTGTGGTAGAAAGGTTTGCGAGTATTCACTGTTCAACTGTTTGGTTCAGCGACATTTATACAAATCAGCAAATACGACATGTCTGTGAAACGGGGTACTGTTGCATTCCAGCGATAAGGCTTTGAAAAAGCGCAGATAAATAAGAGGACGTTATAGCCATAGACAGTTGGTTATGCGACATTGCACCGTATAACCAAACTGTTATAAGCAAAAGGAAGTAATGTGCAACAATCTAAAAAACTATTGCAATGGTTTTGTATTATTTCTGCCTCAATTAGTATCTTATATTTCATAGTAATGGTTTACTATGGGAACTATTTTCTCAGTAGTAGCAATTCTGACTGGGGTGGCTTTGGATCTTTTATAGGTGGTGTTTTAGCTCCTTTTTCCTCATTGTTAGCTGCTTATCTTGTCTTCAAAAACCTTGAGATTGATACTAAACAGAAAAGATTAGAAATAGTCCGAGAGAGCATTAAACGACAAGATGAACAGTTCACACTAAAGCTGACAAAAAATATTAGAAATCCAGAATATTCATCTTCGGGACAAAATATTAGCTTTGAGCAATTTGTCACTGACTTATCATACTCGAAAACTAAAGCATCAGATGGTGCGGCAGATGGGATTCTTGGACTATTACAGAACATCTCAATGATGGCTCTCTCATTAGAATACTATTTATCACTTTTAAAAGACTTTGAAAAAGACAGAGTCCATTCAGACTGGCTAAATGAAGCTGAAAAATACTATTGGATTAACAAATACAGCCCTATTTGTAATCATATGGTTAGAGTGATAGGTATGAAAGGTGTAAAAGAAAGATTAACTTTCTCTCAGTTCAAGGCTATGAGACATATTTGCCCAGGGACATTCGAGTAATTTGCTTATAACAAGCGCATGGTGTTCGGCAGCAAGCTGCCTGGGACGCCTACGGCGCCCCACATGCAGGCGTGTGTGCCGGGCATGGCACTTAACTTGAGAGGTGAAAGTCCTCTTACCAGGTATTCGCAGAGCCGAAGGTTAGCGAAAGGGCAAGGGCGTTGTCGTGAGGCAGGGTCTGAAGGAAGCCCAACGCAAAATCGCGGGGCGATGGACAAGAAGCCGATATGAGGTGTGACACATCCGGGGCCAGTGGGCACGTGACCATTAAGCCCTCCATCTGCACTTGGGGTGTGTTTTATAAATCGGACGTTTACGCGATGAAAGTTAAGTGTCTTACCCCGGGAGGTCTGCACTGTGTTGATGGAACAACTGACAACGGAGCAATCCGGTGTGACCGCAGTGTAGAAGTCAGCAGAAGGCATAGTAGGTGGTCTCTTGCCACTGAAGGCCTGAACAAATCTCGGAAAGTAATCGTTGGGGAAGTGTTTCTGAATGGCACCTGTTAAGCAGTTATCACTGTCTCTGGTCATTCCGGAGGGTGAATCAGAAATGGGAAATCCAATTGAACCAAAATCCACCTTTTGTTCATCTTTAATGAGTCGTGTACTAGACAGGAATAATCTGGTTCGGGCTTTGAAACAGGTTCAACGCAATAAAGGTGCTCCGGGCATTGACCGTATGACGGTTGATGATCTGCCCGATTTTCTCAAACGACACTGGGTACTCATACGGCAACAATTAATCGAGGGGACTTACTCACCCAAACCGGTTCTCAGGGTGGAAATCCCTAAACCGGATGGCCGAAAACGCAAGCTGGGTATCCCGACTGTACTGGATCGGCTGATACAGCAAGCCATTGCTCAGGTGCTACAACAAGAATGGGAATGTGAATTTCATAACAACAGTTATGGTTTTCGTCCCCATCGAAATGGACAGCAAGCGGTTCGGTACGTACAGGACAATCTACGTGCAGGCTGGGGGTGGATAATAGACTGGCGATCTTGAAGCTTTCTTTGACTGTGTGAATCATGATCTTCTCATGACACAGTTGAAGATCAAGCATCAGGATCAAGGATTCCTGAGACTGATTAATCGCTATCTGAAAGCCGGTGTTGAAATCAACGGAAGAAAATCAGCGACTACAGAAGGCGTACCGCAAGGTGGACCACTGTCTCCAGTGTTGTCTAATGTAGTGCTGAACAATCTGGATTGGGAATTGGAAAGACGGGGACATCGATTT
The DNA here is from genome assembly GCA_965221135.1 of Sansalvadorimonas sp. GTDB lineage: Bacteria > Pseudomonadota > Gammaproteobacteria > Pseudomonadales > Endozoicomonadaceae > Sansalvadorimonas. The sequence goes on along the minus strand of CBDCRZ010000064.1, from coordinate 3,257 downwards.
GCCCGTTATGCAGACGACTTTGTGATTTTGACAAAGAGTCAGCAGAGGGGTGAGCAAGTGATGAAGAGCCTGCAACGCTTCATTGGAGAATCACTTCGACTCAGAGTGAATACCCATAAGAGCGCGGTAGGTCGGCCATGGGAGCGAGACTTCCTTGGTTTCACATTCGGCAAACGGGAACTGAAGATTAAAGTCAGTGAGAAATCACTGGTTAAACTGAAAGCGACCGTTAAAATGCTGAGTCGTCGAACGAGAGGCCATTCGATAGTTCAGGTGATTGCAGAGCTAAGGAAATCCCTGCTTGGTTGGAAAGCGTATTTTGGTATTGCCGAGATACTGAGTCCTCTGCGAGACTTGGACAAATGGATTCGACGACGATTGCGATGTTATATCTTCAAGCAATGGGGCAGCAAAGGTTACCGTATGCTGAGGCGGTTGGGTGTTGATCGGTTCCTTGCATGGAATACGGCAAAATCAGCCCACGGCTATTGGCGATTAAGCGGCAGTCCGGCACTGACCAGAGCACTTCCAAATAGATATTTCAAGAACCTTGGGCTGCCAGAATTGGCAGCAAGATAAACAACAGTGATTTGAAACGCCGTGCTACGTGATCCGTATGGCCGGTGTTGTGGGAGGAGCGGAGTCGTGAGGCTCCGCCCTATCCCGATTAGGTTGCAAATCAGAACTCATCCTTTCTGGATGATTCTAGAGAACAAGCTACTTTCTCTGCTGCATTCGCTCCATTATCTCTGTTATATAAATGAGTATCCATAATATCAGAAGAAATATCGATATTCATAACCCGTCCAGCGAGATAATAAAAATATAAATCATCAGATGCTAGTTTATTTAAAAGCTCTTTGGCTTGGTCTGCTGTCATGGGCGCGGGGTCATAGTGGAGCATTCCATTTCCTTGTGGTTTTGCTCTATTGTACAAAGCAGCTAATAGCTCGGACTTTTCAAGAGTACTAATATCGACTTCATTGTGAGCAATCACCATATCGCAACTTTCTGATGCAGCTTTTGCATTAATTGCTAGTGTCGCCATCAATATCACTAATGCAATTCTATTCTTCATTGTCTCTTTCCTATTTACGATAATTGGAATAAACTCTGACAAATCATAGCTAAAAAAGTTCCACTAGATACAAGAATGATCACCACCAAAGCAACCTAACAAGCAAATCCATGTGACGCCTTCGGCGCACCTGATTTGGGCGTTATGCGCCATCTCATGTACCTCACTTACTTTATGCTTTTTGGCACTTTTGGTATATTTGCTGACTACTATCTTTTTCTGGTGAATTTTGATGTTTCGCTCAGGCCGTCAAGTTAAAAAAATATCTGATTCCATTTTCTATGAAGTTGAACCTGACAATGATAGGGAAAGAGCTTTAGAGTGGAGAAGAAGTTTTAATTTCATAAACATTCCTTTATCTGAAGTTCAGTTGTTTTCTGTTTTTAATGGTCACAATAGTAATTTTGATTTTGATGAAAATAAGGATGAAGAGAAATATCCAAGTCATCTCATTAAACCTAATTTTGAAAATGAAATTGGTTTGAAGTCGAAAATAAACTTTGAAGAATTTAAAGACTCATTGTATGTGCTATCTAAAAAGGACGAAGAAGAACGGCAAACACTAGAACATGTCCAAGGGGAAACGTTTGTAACAATAAAGTCAGGTGAGCCGACTGAAGAGAGTAATAGATTTCCAAAAGGTATATATCATGGAAGTTGCTTCAGACTTAACTTTGAACCAGGTGAAGATGATTTACATATCACACTAACTCTTCCTGAAGGGCAGATTAACGAAATAAAGAGCGAGCTTGATAAAAATTCAAATCTAAATGTATCAGTTGGTATTGAGTTATTATCATTCACCTTTGAAGTTGATGATGCTTTGCAAGAACCTTACCACAGCCGTGATATTTTCATTGATGATTATGCAAGCGCTTATATTTCAAAACTTATCATATCTACAGAAACAGAAAGTAAAGAAGATGAATCAGAGTCAGATATAGAAATAGAAGACGATCTTGATGATGTTGTAGAGCAAGATAGCGAAAGTTTTCTCATTCAAGAAAGACACTCTGAACTGATTGAAAATATAAGCAGTATTTACCGGGGTGTAAACAGTTTATCTACAGCTGTTTGGGTTCTCACCTTGGCAGTAATTGCCTCAATCTTCATCAAATAAGGCGCATAACAAGTGGGTCCAGGTGACGCCTACGGCGCACCTGACCCAAGCGTGTGTGCCGGGCATGGCACTTAACTTGAGAGGTGAAAGTCCTCTTACCAGGTATTCGCAGAGCCGAAGGTTAGCGAAAGGGCAAGGGCGTTGTCGTGAGGCAGGGTCTGAAGGAAGCCCAACGCAAAAATCGCGGGGCGATGGACAAGAAGCCGATATGAGGTGTGACACATCCGGGGCCAGTGGGCACGTGACCATTAAGCCCTCCATCTGCACTTGGGGTGTGTTTTATAAATCGGACGTTTACGCGATGAAAGTTAAGTGTCTTACCCCGGGAGGTCTGCACTGTGTTGATGGAACAACTGACAACGGAGCAATCCGGTGTGACCGCAGTGTAGAAGTCAGCAGATATACCAAAAGTGCCAAAAAGCATAAAGTAAGTGAGGTACATGAGATGGCGCATAACGCCCAAATCAGGTGCGCCGAAGGCGTCACATGGATTTGCTTGTTAGGTTGCTTTGGTGGTGATCATTCTTGTATCTAGTGGAACTTTTTTAGCTATGATTTGTCAGAGTTTATTCCAATTATCGTAAATAGGAAAGAGACAATGAAGAATAGAATTGCATTAGTGATATTGATGGCGACACTAGCAATTAATGCAAAAGCTGCATCAGAAAGTTGCGATATGGTGATTGCTCACAATGAAGTCGATATTAGTACTCTTGAAAAGTCCGAGCTATTAGCTGCTTTGTACAATAGAGCAAAACCACAAGGAAATGGAATGCTCCACTATGACCCCGCGCCCATGACAGCAGACCAAGCCAAAGAGCTTTTAAATAAACTAGCATCTGATGATTTATATTTTTATTATCTCGCTGGACGGGTTATGAATATCGATATTTCTTCTGATATTATGGATACTCATTTATATAACAGAGATAATGGAGCGAATGCAGCAGAGAAAGTAGCTTGTTCTCTAGAATCATCCAGAAAGGATGAGTTCTGATTTGCAACCTAATCGGGATAGGGCGGAGCCTCACGACTCCGCTCCTCCCACAACACCGGCCA
>CBDCRZ010000063.1:0-9628 GCA_965221135.1 Sansalvadorimonas sp. | reverse complement strand
ATGGTTGACCTAACAAAGGTAAGGAGTTTAATTTGAGAGATGTATTTTATTGGAATGGTGCCTAGCAGAAGGTGAATGCCAGCAGCAGATGCACGAACAGGAAGACCCAGGATTGTACGTAGAACCCTCAGCTGCGATCTTTCCAACATATTTACCTCAGTGTGAAACGTCGAACTGTACACAATCATCAATAGCTGAATAGCACACACGAGTACCATCCTCGTCTCCAGCCACTCTATGGACAGCCAGATGCACATTGCACGTGCTGTTGTATAGGACATATTTTTGATGGATTTAAATTTCGCAATTTTCTACACAGAAATCTATATGGTTCACAATTTGAATCCCCCAAGCAACCAGAGGAAATCAAGTAGCACATGCACTGTAGAAAGGCTGGTGGTGAGGCTAACATGCTGATACATCTTACTGAACACACGCACACCTAAGGCTACAGCGCTACTCTCACCATTGATTCAAGGCAGGCAGCAATGTTGTGGTAGCATATTGCCAGGTCTCCTGTGCTCTTCTCTGGACACAGCTCAGAGCTGAACAGCTTCTTCATAACAGGCTATGGCAGCCTCCTAATCCTTGTTTTTCTGCTTGAAGAACTCGTTGCCTCGAGCCTTCGCCCCTCTGGCTTGCTCAAGAGGACTCTGATAAAGAGCACGTGAGTGATATGTTTGTTAATATTGGTTTGTGTTACTATTTAGGCTTGGGATCTTGTACTGGCGCCGGCGCAGCTACCTTGGTAGACGCGATTGGGCAGGCCACGCCTGACTAATTGGCTAGCGTCCACGTGGTCTTGGCACTTACATCGAGTCAATTTACTGTGGTGCCCCCACATATGCCGATGATATGTCCCTAGTAACCCACTCTCCATCTGATCTACAAGCCATGCTAGATATTGTTACTCAATATGCTTTTAAATGGGAATATTCCATCAACCCTTCTAAATCTCAAATCATCATAGTTTCAAATAAACCATCCATCAGATCCCAATTTTCTACTGCATTTTCCTGGTCTGTATGTAGTAAATCTATCCCCATAGTAGAGTCCGCCACACAACTGGGTATTCTAATCTCCTCGTCCTCCTCTACAATAGAGAGAACCACTGGAAGAATTGCCTCTTCCAGAAGTGCCTTTTATGCGCTTTCTGCGGTAGGCACTAGACACACTGGCATTAACCCATTAACATCCCTTCTCCTCTATAAATCTATTTGTTTACCAATACTCTCATTCGGCCTTGAGGTCTGGCATCCTACCGCTACTGAGGTAAATATGTTGGAAAGATCGCAGCTGAGGGTTCTACGTACAATCCTGGGTCTTCCTGTTCGTGCATCTGCTGCTGGCATTCACCTTCTGCTAGGCACCATTCCAATAAAATACATCTCTCAAATTAAACTCCTTACCTTTGTTAGGTCAACCATGGGATTACCTGAATCTGCCGTCGCTAGACGTCTGCTTGCACTACGTGTGAACCAGTCATCCTCTCCCTCTGGTAGCATCACACACGCCATCGCAGCAACTCTTGAGCTTTACTGCTTGCCAGATATACCATCCTTGGTCGCTGAGCCCCCTTCTAAACTAGCCTGGAAACTCTGGTTCACGAACAATTTCGTGAGGACATCGCCGCCATGAATAACTCTACCCTTGTGCACATCAATCAGCTCCCTCCTACCATCTATGGCCGACCCGTCCTCCTTATGCAAAGGTTTCGGCATGATCTTACTCTAGCGAGACTATCCATTCTCAGAGTGAGGTTTCTGTTACACGTCACAGCACTAAATAGCCACACCAGTTGCTTTCATGCTTCTCCTCGGCGCGATCGCTCCCCAGAATGCCGCCTGTGTGATCTTAGCGTCCCGGAAGACATATTTCACTCATCGCTCAATGCCCTGCGCTTGATCATGTACGTGCCATGTGGATTCCAAAAATATATTCCACACCCCCAGACCCTGCACTGCTGGTAGATCACGTGCTTGGCATTTCTGGACTTGATTCCCTTGACCAACACTCACTCTTACGCTTTCTAGCGGACCTCTATTCATTTCGCTACACTATATCTTCTATACCCCCGTCTAGACGACGGTACTCTTCTCAAACGAGGAGGCTAAAAACCTAAGAAGGTCTACTGGTGGTTTCGTTGGCTCATTTCTGGTCGCGCCTCTTCGCCTTTTTTCTCTGATAGGTAGCATAGCCAAGGTAGGCACCTAGCACGGCGACAGGAACCCCGATGAGAAGCGCGAGCTACCTGCTGATCCTACCCGATTCGTCCTCCATAGCAACGTCTGCGAGCACGTGGGTAGTCTACATGATCACGTGATCATTTTTCTTTTATAAGCCGCTTCAGTAAAATAATTTCAGTTTGAGGTTGTAGTTATTTTGCAAATATCATTGGTAAGCTACTAATATGCAGTGCATATGCAAACTTTATTTTCATCCCAGTCAATATAGCAGACATGTCCGGCTGCTCAAAAGTGTTTGTGTTGGTTGCATGCAGTCTGCACCATGACATCGGCATCTCACTTTCGTGGTGGCATCATTATGTTTCGACCACAACCAAGTGGTCCTGACAGCAATGTGAGTATAACATATCAGAATTTTCAGCTGTAGTTAAACTCATTTCACGAGTGTCATCCGAGTCGCATGCATGCGGCACACTATTCTGCATGCCGGATTGTATCTATAATATTATATTATTGTCAAGCCTGAGAATGTACACGCGGCATGTGGCTCAGCAATTACAGGCACCTGATGAGGTTCGATGGCGCTCGTGTGCGTGCACTATATGCTTGCAGGCTACCGCTCAGTGGGACCGCACTATACTAGTGATCACTGCATGAGTCGCCGCCGGAATTTCTGCATGTATCGGGTTAATATCCGCCCAGATTTTGTCTTGAGCGCAACTTAGCGCCGCTTGAAGGAGGTCATGCAATATGACAAAGGCGCCGCGGGGATCGAGTCAGGTTCGACAGCGCTACATGCATGAAGTCGACTGAGAATACTCAAGTTTGATAGGCATGTTAGCCCGGCGCGGATCGAGTCACAGCTGAGTAGTAGTGCAAGCGGCAGGCCGCATGCATATTTTTGGCTCCGTGAAAACAAACCATGCATGTCCGCGGCGCCATGCATGGCCATGCACGAGCGCGCCGTGCCGAGTCCGATCGATGACTTGATGTTTCCGTTGTGGGTCAGTATACGCGGCACTGCCGGCAAAGCCGGTTCATCATACTGTTGATTTTGCGCTTCTTCGAACAGCGTGCAGTTTTCCGTTGTCACGTAGTGAGCAAAGTGCGCTGGCTATTCGAATTCAGACACCACGGATACATACTCTGGAAGCTGGGCAACGATTCCGTGGGTTTATCTATAAAATAAAAGGCTAGTGCTGCTCTCTACGCGACCACGGAAAATTCCACGCTGTTCGAAGAACCGCGTGAAATCAACAGTATCATTGCCGCTCCGCATGACTTCCCGGCGCCCGGCGGCCAGTGCTGCAGACCCGGAGTTTCTCAAACTTATACTGAGGATTATCAGGCGATTTTTCTGATCTCCGCGCGGCTGACACTGACTGAGACATTTGCATATTTTGGGTAGTGCACTTGCTTATAATTTGCTGGATAAGTATAAAACAGGCGCGGCGGAAGCAAATCTTTGATTGGACAGGCAACTCATTAATATTAATATTTATTGCTCTTGACCACGCCCATTCGCAATTCGTCCAATGTTTAGTCGCGCGTGGACGAGCGTCTCTGTCTACGAAACGAGTTTATACTGACTCGTAGAGCAACCATGGCCACAATTTAGCCCGTGGCAACGTAAGCAAAGTGCTTTTGTATAATCGCAGGCCGAAATTATTGGTCCGGCAGCTGCCGGGTCTGCCGGGCCTGCTCCGCCGCCCCTGTAAAACATTGCCGAAAAACATGTTGCAAGCAACGTCATTTTGTTTTTGTATCCGTATACGCTCTTTGTGCACGTCCGTAGACTATATTCTTATCATGGAGCTCGCTTGTTTTCGGACATTCCACTTATTACCCGGTGCGCCTATCATGCGCAGGGGAGGGTTAACTCTTTAGGGCCTATAGCGGATATATCCGCCATAATTAGCACTATTTGCTTCAGACGTCATAACTTGTATAAAAAGTGTCAAAATTTGACAAAATTTAGCCATAATTATAGAGGTCCTGCGCATGGGATATATTTCGGATATTTTCCGGATATTTCCGTCTGGCCAGCAGCCATGTTCGAGGGCAGCAATGTACAGTGGCGATTGGGGAAAATCGCTTTTCACATCGCTGATAAGCTACGCAGGCAGCTAACTAGACAAGGTTAGCAAATTTTAACGCATGTGTTTGTACGCTTATAATAAGCAAACAGTTTTGAGTATAACTGCCTGCGTAGCTGCACCGCGATGCGAAAAGCGCTTTTCCTCAATCGCCACTGTACATTGCTGCCCTCGAACATGGCTGCTGCCAGACGGAAATATCCGGAAAATATCCCATGCGCAGGACCTCTATTGAAGAATACCAAAAACCATTAAAAAACCAGTGAGTTTTCGCCGCGCCTTGTTGCTAAACGTACAATGCGGTATTTCTGTAGCTTCAATGTGTATTATTTTATGAAAACAAAATGGCTGCCATACATTTTTTTGACATTTTGTGGCTTGAGGACGCCACGAAAACACATTTTTGCACATTCGCCATAGCTGAATCAACATTTAGCACAAGTGCACCATGGCCACTGCTATGTGTTTGGGTCAGTCCCCATAGACAGAAGACTCGTCCGGCTTTCTAGCAAGTCAGCCGTGTTTTTTGACGACACACACACACCCACAAACAAACAAATCTCGTCTTTGGGGAATTCAGCGAAAAATGTCAAGGTCGCAGCACATTTCTGGCTTCACTCCCGCAATGGGTGGGGCATTCTCAGTGTGCTAATTATGGTGGCGTCCTCAAGCCACAAAATGTCAAAAAAATGTATGGCAGCCATTTTGTTTTCATAAAATATGATGAAAATACACATTGAAGCTACAGAAATACCGCATTGTACGTTTAGCAACAAGGCGCGGCGAAAACTCACTGGTTTTTTAATGGTTTTTGGTATTCTTCAATAGAGGTCCTGCGCATGGGATATTTTCCGGATATTTCCGTCTGGCAGCAGCCATGTTCGAGGGCAGCAATGTACAGTGGCGATTGAGGAAAAGCGCTTTTCGCATCGCGGTGCAGCTACGCAGGCAGTTATACTCAAAACTGTTTGCTTATTATAAGCGTACAAACACATGCGTTAAAATTTGCTAACCTTGTCTAGTTAGCTGCCTGCGTAGCTTATCAGCGATGTGAAAAGCGATTTTCCCCAATCGCCACTGTACATTGCTGCCCTCGAACATGGCTGCTGGCCAGACGGAAATATCCGGAAAATATCCGAAATATATCCCATGCGCAGGACCTCTATAATTATGGCTAAATTTTGTCAAATTTTGACACTTTTTATACAAGTTATGACGTCTGAAGCAAATAGTGCTAATTATGGCGGATATATCCGCTATAGGCCCTAAAGAGTTAACCCTCCCCTGCGCATGATAGGCGCACCGGGTAATAAGTGGAATGTCCGAAAACAAGCGAGCTCCATGATAAGAATATAGTCTACGGACGTGCACAAAGAGCGTATACGGATACAAAAACAAAATGACGTTGCTTGCAACATGTTTTTCGGCAATGTTTTACAGGGGCGGCGGAGCAGGCCCGGCAGACCCGGCAGCTGCCGGACCAATAATTTCGGCCTGCGATTATACAAAAGCACTTTGCTTACGTTGCCACGGGCTAAATTGTGGCCATGGTTGCTCTACGAGTCAGTATAAACTCGTTTCGTAGACAGAGACGCTCGTCCACGCGCGACTAAACATTGGACGAATTGCGAATGGGCGTGGTCAAGAGCAATAAATATTAATATTAATGAGTTGCCTGTCCAATCAAAGATTTGCTTCCGCCGCGCCTGTTTTATACTTATCCAGCAAATTATAAGCAAGTGCACTACCCAAAATATGCAAATGTCTCAGTCAGTGTCAGCCGCGCGGAGATCAGAAAAATCGCCTGATAATCCTCAGTATAAGTTTGAGAAACTCCGGGTCTGCAGCACTGGCCGCCGGGCGCCGGGAAGTCATGCGGAGCGGCAATGATACTGTTGATTTCACGCGGTTCTTCGAACAGCGTGGAATTTTCCGTGGTCGCGTAGAGAGCAGCACTAGCCTTTTATTTTATAGATAAACCCACGGAATCGTTGCCCAGCTTCCAGAGTATGTATCCGTGGTGTCTGAATTCGAATAGCCAGCGCACTTTGCTCACTACGTGACAACGGAAAACTGCACGCTGTTCGAAGAAGCGCAAAATCAACAGTATGATGAACCGGCTTTGCCGGCAGTGCCGCGTATACTGACCCACAACGGAAACATCAAGTCATCGATCGGACTCGGCACGGCGCGCTCGTGCATGGCCATGCATGGCGCCGCGGACATGCATGGTTTGTTTTCACGGAGCCAAAAATATGCATGCGGCCTGCCGCTTGCACTACTACTCAGCTGTGACTCGATCCGCGCCGGGCTAACATGCCTATCAAACTTGAGTATTCTCAGTCGACTTCATGCATGTAGCGCTGTCGAACCTGACTCGATCCCCGCGGCGCCTTTGTCATATTGCATGACCTCCTTCAAGCGGCGCTAAGTTGCGCTCAAGACAAAATCTGGGCGGATATTAACCCGATACATGCAGAAATTCCGGCGGCGACTCATGCAGTGATCACTAGTATAGTGCGGTCCCACTGAGCGGTAGCCTGCAAGCATATAGTGCACGCACACGAGCGCCATCGAACCTCATCAGGTGCCTGTAATTGCTGAGCCACATGCCGCGTGTACATTCTCAGGCTTGACAATAATATAATATTATAGATACAATCCGGCATGCAGAATAGTGTGCCGCATGCATGCGACTCGGATGACACTCGTGAAATGAGTTTAACTACAGCTGAAAATTCTGATATGTTATACTCACATTGCTGTCAGGACCACTTGGTTGTGGTCGAAACATAATGATGCCACCACGAAAGTGAGATGCCGATGTCATGGTGCAGACTGCATGCAACCAACACAAACACTTTTGAGCAGCCGGACATGTCTGCTATATTGACTGGGATGAAAATAAAGTTTGCATATGCACTGCATATTAGTAGCTTACCAATGATATTTGCAAAATAACTACAACCTCAAACTGAAATTATTTTACTGAAGCGGCTTATAAAAGAAAAATGATCACGTGATCATGTAGACTACCCACGTGCTCGCAGACGTTGCTATGGAGGACGAATCGGGTAGGATCAGCAGGTAGCTCGCGCTTCTCATCGGGGTTCCTGTCGCCGTGCTAGGTGCCTACCTTGGCTATGCTACCTATCAGAGAAAAAAGGCGAAGAGGCGCGACCAGAAATGAGCCAACGAAACCACCAGTAGACCTTCTTAGGTTTTTAGCCTCCTCGTTTGAGAAGAGTACCGTCGTCTAGACGGGGGTATAGAAGATATAGTGTAGCGAAATGAATAGAGGTCCGCTAGAAAGCGTAAGAGTGAGTGTTGGTCAAGGGAATCAAGTCCAGAAATGCCAAGCACGTGATCTACCAGCAGTGCAGGGTCTGGGGGTGTGGAATATATTTTTGGAATCCACATGGCACGTACATGATCAAGCGCAGGGCATTGAGCGATGAGTGAAATATGTCTTCCGGGACGCTAAGATCACACAGGCGGCATTCTGGGGAGCGATCGCGCCGAGGAGAAGCATGAAAGCAACTGGTGTGGCTATTTAGTGCTGTGACGTGTAACAGAAACCTCACTCTGAGAATGGATAGTCTCGCTAGAGTAAGATCATGCCGAAACCTTTGCATAAGGAGGACGGGTCGGCCATAGATGGTAGGAGGGAGCTGATTGATGTGCACAAGGGTAGAGTTATTCATGGCGGCGATGTCCTCACGAAATTGTTCGTGAACCAGAGTTTCCAGGCTAGTTTAGAAGGGGGCTCAGCGACCAAGGATGGTATATCTGGCAAGCAGTAAAGCTCAAGAGTTGCTGCGATGGTGTGTGATACCAGAGGGAGAGGATCTGGCAAGTAGTGCAGCAGACGTAAAGCTCAAGAGTTGCTGTCCTCACGAAATGTTCGTGAACCAGAGTTTCCAGGCTAGTTTAGAAGGGGGCTCAGCGACCAAGGATGGTATATCTGGCAAGCAGTAAAGCTCAAGAGTTGCTCGTGTGTGATGCTACCAGAGGGAGAGGATGACTGGTTCACACGTAGTGCAAGCAGACGTCTAGCGACGGCAGATTCAGGTAATCCCATGGTTGACCTAACAAAGGTAAGGAGTTTAATTTGAGAGATGTATTTTATTGGAATGGTGCCTAGCAGAAGGTGAATGCCAGCAGCAGATGCACGAACAGGAAGACCCAGGATTGTACGTAGAACCCTCAGCTGCGATCTTTCCAACATATTTACCTCAGTAGCGGTAGGATGCCAGACCTCAAGGCCGAATGAGAGTATTGGTAAACAAATAGATTTATAGAGGAGAAGGGATGTTAATGGGTTAATGCCAGTGTGTCTAGTGCCTACCGCAGAAAGCGCATAAAAGGCACTTCTGGAAGAGGCAATTCTTCCAGTGGTTCTCTCTATTGTAGAGGAGGACGAGGAGATTAGAATACCCAGTTGTGTGGCGGACTCTACTATGGGGATAGATTTACTACATACAGACCAGGAAAATGCAGTAGAAAATTGGGATCTGATGGATGGTTTATTTGAAACTATGATGATTTGAGATTTAGAAGGGTTGATGGAATATTCCCATTTAAAAGCATATTGAGTAACAATATCTAGCATGGCTTGTAGATCAGATGGAGAGTGGGTTACTAGGGACATATCATCGGCATATGTGGGGGCACCACAGTAAATTGACTCGATGTAAGTGCCAAGACCACGTGGACGCTAGCCAATTAGTCAGGCGTGGCCTGCCCAATCGCGTCTACCAAGGTAGCTGCGCCGGCGCCAGTACAAGATCCCAAGCCTAAATAGTAACACAAACCAATATTAACAAACATATCACTCACGTGCTCTTTATCAGAGTCCTCTTGAGCAAGCCAGAGGGGCGAAGGCTCGAGGCAACGAGTTCTTCAAGCAGAAAAACAAGGATTAGGAGGCTGCCATAGCCTGTTATGAAGAAGCTGTTCAGCTCTGAGCTGTGTCCAGAGAAGAGCACAGGAGACCTGGCAATATGCTACCACAACATTGCTGCCTGCCTTGAATCAATGGTGAGAGTAGCGCTGTAGCCTTAGGTGTGCGTGTGTTCAGTAAGATGTATCAGCATGTTAGCCTCACCACCAGCCTTTCTACAGTGCATGTGCTACTTGATTTCCTCTGGTTGCTTGGGGGATTCAAATTGTGAACCATATAGATTTCTGTGTAGAAAATTGCGAAATTTAAATCCATCAAAAATATGTCCTATACAACAGCACGTGCAATGTGCATCTGGCTGTCCATAGAGTGGCTGGAGACGAGGATGGTACTCGTGTGTGCTATTCAGCTATTGATGATTGTGTACAGTTCGACGTTTCACA
>CBDCRZ010000062.1:0-13021 GCA_965221135.1 Sansalvadorimonas sp. | reverse complement strand
ACACACGTAAAGCAGGCATTCCCTCTTGTGATTGAAGGGAATGCCTTGACCCGTATTGAGGATAAATCGGGAGTTTGCAATATATTTTCTGAAGAGGGCGGTGAAATGTATATCCCTGACATTCATTGCTCACTTCACTCCAGTACCGAACGGCTTTTTCCTGAACTAACACCTCTGAATAGCTGGACAACTGACGACAGCCATGAGTTTCAGACAAGCCCTTCACACTCAGAGAATTCCGGAGACTGGACATTCTGGGAGAATAACTTCCCCTGGGACAGCATTGAGGTTCAATCTGACACTGAACTTCTTCCTGCAGACACTCCGGATACGCACACTCTCAGAGTCTCAGAGTCCAGTCCAAAAAAGCGCATTCACACAGGGGAGCGCCCTTTTGTCTGCCCCGTCGACGGCTGCAAACAGGGCTTTACCCAATCCAGTCACCTCACCATTCACAAGCGCATTCACACAGGGGCGCGCCCTTTTGTCTGCCCCGTCGACGGCTGCAAACAGGGCTTTACCCAATCCGGTGACCTCACCACCCACAAGCGCACTCACACAGGGGAGCGCCCTTTTGTCTGCCCCGTCGAAGGCTGCAAACAGGTCTTTACCCAATCCAGTGACCTCACCAGGCACAAGCGCACTCACACAGGGGAGCGCCCTTTTGTCTGCCCCGTCGAAGGCTGTAAAAAAGGCTTTGCCCGATCCAGTGCCCTCACCAGGCACCTGCGCATTCACACAGGGAATCTCCCTTTTGTCTGCCCCGTCGAAGGCTGTAAAAAAGGCTTTACCCAATCCAGTGACCTCACCAATCACAAGCGCATTCACACAGGGGAGCGCCCTTTTGTCTGCCCCGTTGAAGGCTGCAAACAGGGCTTTACCCAATCCAGTGACCTCGCCAGGCACAAGCGCATTCATACAGGGGAGCGCCCTTTTGTCTGCCCCGTCGAAGGCTGTAAACAGGGCTTTACCCAATCCGGTGACCTCACCACCCACAAGCGCATTCACACAGGGGAGCGCCATTTTGTCTGCCCCGTCGAAGGCTGCAAACAGGGCTTTACCAAATCCAGTAGCCTCACCACCCACAAGCGCACTCACACAGGGGAGCGCCCTTTTGTCTGCCCCGTCGAAGGCTGCAAACAGGGCTTTGCCCGATCCGGTGACCTCACCAGGCACAAGCGCACTCACACAGGGGAGCGCCCTTTTGTCTGCCCCGTCGAAGGCTGCAAACAGGGCTTTACCCGATCCGGTGACCTCACCAGGCACAAGCGCATTCACACAGAGGAGCGCCCTTTTGTCTGCCCCGTCGAAGGCTGCAAACAGGGCTTTGCCCGATCCGAGAACCTCACCGCCCACAAGCGCATCCACACAGGGGCGCGCCCTTTTGTCTGCCCCGTCGAAGGCTGCAAACAGGGCTTTACCCAATCCAGTACCCTCACCACCCACAAGCGCACTCACACAGGGGAGCGCCCTTTTGTCTGCCCCGTCGAAGGCTGCAAACAGGGCTTTACCCAATCCGGTGCCCTCACCACCCACAAGCGCACTCACACAGGGGAGCGCCCTTTTGTCTGCCCCGTCGAAGGCTGTAAACAGGGCTTTACCCAATCCAGTAACCTCACCACCCACAAGCGCACTCACACAGGGGAGCGCCCTTTTGTCTGCCCCGTCGAAGGCTGTAAAAAAGGCTTTACCCACTCCAGTCACCTCACCACCCACAAGCGCACTCACACAGGGGAGCGCCCTTTTGTCTGCCCCGTCGAAGGCTGCAAACAGGGCTTTGCCCGATCCAGTGCCCTCACCAGGCACAAGCGCATTCACACAGGGAACAACACAAAATCCCATCTTTCTCTTGAGTGACCATTCTCTGATAGCGCACGGACTGTATGGGGTGACAATAGGGTTATCAATATCTACATCTGCACATTTGTTTCTATTGATAACCCATCTGGTGGGGAATGATTCAGCGATGAATGTTCTTCATCACCTTCTCCACCCCTCGGCTGGCAGTGTAGCCACCCATCCCCAGCTGGACGATACCGAGCAACTTCAACGCCAGTGTTTCACTTAAGTCCGGGGAAGCCCAGCCCATCCATCGACACATAATCAGCGCCGTAAACACCAGCATAACAATGGGTCGCCATATGGGGCGCTGGGCCAAAGAGCTGAAAGTTTCGCGTCTGTTCTGGCATTCACTGGCGGTGGACGATGCCGAAAATGGTCAACCTGAGAGTCAACCAAAAAAGTCAACCAGGTTGACTTTTTGCAAGGGCTGGAAGGAGCTGTGGTTGACCCGCTAAGTATTTGTTATTGCAGGATTAAATGAAAAAAAGTCAACCAATGTCAACCTGAAAGTCAACCCCGATTTTGAGTCTGTCGCTAGCGTTTTTTCGCGCTGCTGAGCACCCGCAATCTCACTCCCTGCCCAGGGACCCCACGTCTATAAACTAGTGCAGGAAAGCTCTAATATACATACAGTTTGAGATATGTTCTGATCCGCGCTCCCTTTACTCCCTAATACCATTCAACAAGTAGTACGGATGCCGTCAAAACACACTCAGAAAATCAGCTTGTCCGATCAACAACGTGACGACCTTGAACTCATAATTCGCAAACGCAAAAGTGCGCAATCACTGGTTCTCAGAGCCCAAATCATACTGACTGGTGCTGAAGGAAAAAGTCTCTCGGGAGCATCTCGAGAGCTCCAATGCACCCGGGAAACGGTCACCCGCTGGCGCAAGCACTGGGTCGAGCATTCTGATGAGCTATCCACTCAGGATCGACTGAAAGAAGCGCCAAGACCTGGAGCCCCCCCCCCAAGTTTACCGCTGAGCAGATTTGTCAGATTGTTGCTATGTCTTGCGATAAACCGGAAGAGCATGGCTTACCCCCTGAGCCACTGGTCGGAGAATTCGCTGGCAATGGCCGCTGCGGAGAAAAGGTATCGTTCCATCCATCTCGCAGAGACAAGTGGGGCGTTTTTTAAAATCAGGCTGATATTCGTCCCGATAAAGTCAAAGGATGGGTAGACTCTCCCAGAAATGAAGCGTTTGAGATTCACTGTGCGGATGTCTGCGACACCTATCAGCAAGCCCTTGAAGGTGCCGAACAAAACATCCGAACAATCTCTTTCGATGAAAAGACCGGTATGCAGGCTCTGGAACCCCTGACAGAAGGGAAACCAGTCAAGCCGGGTTATATAGAAAAGCGCGAGTTTGAATACAAGCGCCATGGCACTCAGGCATTGCTGGCAGGCATGGACGTTGCCACAGGAGAAATCATACCTCTGGTAAGAGATACCAGAACAGAGAAAGACTTCGCCGACTTGTTAAACGACACGCTGGCCAGTGACCCTCACGCAGCAGGCTGGCACTTTGTCATGGACAGTCTCAACACGCATATGTCGGAAGCCGCTGTCAGGGCCGTCGCAAAGGTTGAGGGCACAACGACTGAAGAGCTTGGTGTTAAAAGAAAATCGGGAATACTGAAGAACATGCAAAGTCGTGCAGAGTACCTGAGCTTCTCTTCCCACAAGATCGTTTTCCACTATACACCGAAGCATGCATCCTGGCTGAACCAGATTGAGATCTGGTTTTCCATTCTGGCAAGACGGTTCCTGAAGCGGAACTGCTTCACATCCACGAATGACCTACAAACCAGGCTCCACGTTTTTGTTGAGTTCTTTAATAAGAAAATGGCCAAGCCTTTCAAGTGGACTTATAAGGCCCGGCCATTACAAGCATGAATTTGTGCGGGTATTAGCGCTTGGCTGCACTAGTACGCTTAATGATAGGGGCATGGCAGCTGCCCCATTGGGGTTACTGATGCACCGGGTTCCCAGTCAACGTGAACTTGTCCTTCAAAAGTTTCTATTTCGATAGATGCGGGTGACAGTTGTTTGCTGAGTTCGGTGAGCTCACCTTTAGGGTGAATAGGTTTGGGAGGTAAAACCATCGAGAATCCCTCTGCTTGTAAGGGATTACAGTTTAGTCGCAACTTTCAACTGAGGAATGTAGGTTTATGGCTGCTTCCAGAAGCCCCACCTTGCAGTTACGAGCAGACCAACTCTGCTCTCGCGTCACACCTGCGTCACTATGGTTTCTCTATTATCGCTGTTTTCTCTCATGACTGGGTTTAGATGAAAAGTGTCCGGGGTATTGATAAGAGCGAAACCAGTTCTGCACATCGGGGTGACCACTCTGTTTTGCAGCACGAACCGGAGGCACACCTTTCGTGATATCCGCTCCATGGTCTAGCAACCACTTTATGGCTTCCAGATTTCCGCCTCTAGCTGCCGCATAAAGTGGCGTGTGATTGGATGGATTAACAGCATTCACATCATCACCCAGTGGCAGTAAACACTTCATTGCCGGTATCTGACCCATAAACGCGGCTTCGTGCATTGGGGTCCAGCCATCATGAGTACGACGGAATCTGAGACCATGCTTCACCAACCAGTTCATGACCTCAACATTCCCGTGCCGAGTGGCCAGCAGAAACGGATGGGGAGCTCCCCTCCTGTAGATTGAACCGTGGTCATATAACCATTTTATAGCATCAAGGTTGCCTTGTTTTGCAGCAATACACATTGGTGTCAACCCGTTTCTATCGATAGCATTCACGTCGCCCCCCTGTTCCAGTAGATGCTGCATCACATCTGTATCGCTGCCTAAGGCGGATTCATGCATAGGGGTCCAGCCATCGGCGCTACGCTCTACCCTGTAATTACTTGCCTCTAACCATCTGATTATGTCGAAATTCCCACCCCGGATCGCTGTAAAGTAGGGGTGCTTGCCCGTACTGATATCTGCACCATGATCCAGCAGCCATTTCATGGCATCCAGATTCCCCGTGCTTTTCAGAACCACGGTGTAAGGATCTCCTTTAATGGCTGCATGCAAAGGTGTATCACTATTCTTTGCCTGGTCATTTACACAGACCCCTTTGGACAATAACCATTCCATTGTCGGTACGTCACCACTGGCAGCCGCAGCATGCATTAATGTCCTGCCGATTTTAGTACGAATCATCACATCAGCGCCTTTCTCTTCCAGCCACTTCATAGCATCAAGGCTGCCTACCATCGCTGCTGCATACATCGGCGTAATACCTTTTTTATCATTAGTTTTTACACTCTGCTCCTGAGTCAACAACCATTCCATTGCGGGTACCTGGTTTCCCAAAGCGGCTGAATGCATTGCAGTCCATCCATCTGGGCTAATAGCACGATAATAGTAATTATCTTTCAGCCAAACCATCAAATTGACATGCCCACCTCTGGCCGCTGCATTGAAGGGATTTCGACCTATGGACATATCAGCCCCATGACCCAGCAACCATTTTGTTGCCTCAAGATGGCCTGAGAAGCATGAATCACTTAAAGGAGTCCACCTCCAGTGCGGGTAATCAGCATGAACACCAACATCTGCGCCCTTGTCCAGCAACCACTCCATGACCGGGACATGGCCTTCTGCGGCTGCGAAATGCATGGGAGTCTGGCCATCTTCATCACGGGACATAACTTCTGCTCCCTTATCCAGCAACCACTTCATGGCCAGGACATGGCCTTCTGCGGCTGCCAAATGCATGGGAGTTAGGCCCTGTTCATCACGGGGCATAACTTCTGCGCCCTTGTCCAGCAACCACTCCATGGCCGGGACATGGCCTCCTTCGGCTGCCAAATGCATGGGAGTTAGGCCCTGTTCATCACGGGGCATAACTTCTGCGTCCTTGTCCAGCAACCACTCCATGGCCGGGACATGGCCTCCTGCGGCTGCCAAATGTATGAGAGTTAGGCCCTGTTCATCACGGGGCATAACTTTTGCGCCCTTATCCAGCAACCACTCCATGGCCGGGACATGGCCTTCTGCGGCTGCCAAATGCATGGGAGTTCGGCCATGTTCATCACGGGGCATAACTTCTGCGCCCTTGTCCAGCAACCACTCCATGGCCGGGACATGGCCACCCAGCGATGCCATATGCATAGCTGTTAATTGATAGGCACTTCTGGCATTTACATCTTTATAATGGGCAATGAGTAAATCCATAATTTCAGTAACCCCCCCCTCCGCAGCAGAGTGCATGGGGGTATATGGGGTGCCATCAGAAAGGGATAAATTGACAAACATGGCCACTAACTCCGTGTGCCCATGTTGAGCAGCCAAATGTAATGGCGTCCGTTTATGATCATTTCTGGCCGAAGGGGAAACCCCCTTTGCAACTAACGCTTGTACTCGTTCTACATTTCCTGACGCTGAAGCATCCAGTAATTCTGCTTCAGAAGATTTCTCGCTTATGGCAGTACTGATACCGACAGCCTCCTCAGACCGTTCACGCGGCTCACAGCCGGTTTCTTGTACTGAGTTCCGTAATTGCCCTGGTGTATGTCCGCTGCTGTTTTTTAACGTCCAGAGCAGTTCCTTTTTATCGCCGCTTATCTCATCAATAGCCTGAACGGTGGCTGCCTGATTATTTCTCACCGCTGCATGCAGCGCCGAATCTCCGGATTGACTATGAAGACCGAATAATAACGATGTCCCGAAGGCATTGATAATCCCGGTTACCGACTCAACGTCACCGATTGCTGAGAATCCTACCAGTTGGTCAACGGAAAGCTGTGTTGCATCAGTCTGATCTGCCGATGCCGGTTTTTGTGAAGGCGGCGGTTCACCTCCCTCATCGCTACCATCCGTACCTTCATCATTGAAGTCCGAACCATCACTACTTCCTTTGGATGATTTTTCTGAAGGTTTGTAGGTCTGCTTTTTTGAGGCTCTCTGACCGGAAGCAGAAGATATATCTGAATTCTGCTCGGATTCCTTGCCATCGGGGAGCTGAATAATCGCACTCTCCGGAGAACCTGTGAACGAGGCTTCGGAAAGAGTATGAGCTAAGTCATATAATTTAAGCGGGTGTGTAGCTTGAATAATGTCAGGCACGCAGATTGTGAGCCACAGGAAACCCATAACGGACCATCTTCGACCAGAAGGCATCCTAATAACCTGTTGACTTCGGCAGAGTTCTTAATGTTAGCAGCATTGACGCCCCTTGCTCTTTCCATCGCGTGCCGGACTTACACATGCGCTGCTTAACCAACGTTTTGCTAGCAGCTTCTGTTACACCGCAAGTAACGGCTCAGAAACCGTAGGCAGGGTTCCCTGTAATCTGGGCAGATTTCTTACGAACCAAATCTGATAACCGGGGAATAAAGTCTGCTTCTGAGATACGACCCTTTATATAGCGGGAAAACGATACACCGTCCAATCGGCATATTTTTTTTAAAGTCACAAATGTATCTCGGCAACATTGACCGAGAGTACTTCGTGTACCACCGCTGATTTTTCGTCGTTTTACATATTCCCTGATCTGGCGCTCACGTTATGATTCACACTCAACATTTGAAACTAACGGCGCAAATTGCTGGCAACCTTCTCCAACCCCCGACTGGCAATGTAACCTCCAATACCAAGCTGCACGATTCCGAGCAGTTTCAACTCCAAATCTTCACTCAGATCCGGGGAAGACCAGCCCATCCAGCGGCAGACTATCAAAGAGGTAAACACCAGCATCACAAGGGGTCGCCAGCTCCGTTGCAGCCAGCCTTCACCTTGTGCCTCGGCTTTGATGACTCCGGCCTGTTGCGCCAGCTCATCCAGCTCACCGTTGATGGCCATCTCTATCAGGGTT
The DNA here is from genome assembly GCA_965221135.1 of Sansalvadorimonas sp. GTDB lineage: Bacteria > Pseudomonadota > Gammaproteobacteria > Pseudomonadales > Endozoicomonadaceae > Sansalvadorimonas. Next base: position 5,338 of record CBDCRZ010000062.1, on the reverse strand, counting down.
TGCTTGGCTTGAGCAGCCTGATTGGCATCAGGGAATACCTTGTCGATGATCTTGCCGACCACCGGTAGTGCGGCCAGCCAACTCATGCTGCGTTCTCTCCGATCATTCCTTCTTCACACAACCACTGGTCGATATTAAAGCAGGGACAGTCCTTGTCCCCATTTACGTGGTAATGTCCTTTTACCACCACGTCCGGCCACAACCCTTGGCAGCCGGTGACCAGGAACTTCAACATGCGCTTCTGCAGTACGGTGAAGTTGTCGTCCGGTTGGCCATCATCGTTCAGGCCACCCACCAGACAGATCCCCACGCTCTCATGGTTATGACCTTTGGCATGTGCACCCCAGTCATCCAGTGCTCTGCCTTGCTTAACTGACCCGTCACTTTCAATCACCCAGTGGTAACCAATATCGATAAAGGCCCGCTCCATCAGATGCCAGCGTTTGATAGTTTCCGAGAGTGAAAGTGTTCTTGGCCCAGATAAGGAAGGTGGACCACTTGCCTCCCGCATCCCGAAAGGCTCGCTGGAGGGTGTCCAACTCAGACGACGACATGCATACATAGATCGCGCCTTTGCTGACCGTGAGCATGTTGGTCATAGCCGCCAACAGGAACGCGTAGAAGTCAGCGCCCAGGTTATCGTTTTTGATGCGGCGGTCTTTTGTAGCTTTGCCGTCTTTCTCCGGATTGGCGTAATCGACGTTGTAGGGCGGGTCCGTGAATACCATGTCCGCCAGCTGGCCATCCATCAGACGATTCACATCATCGGATTCTGTAGCACTGCCGCAGAGCAGACGATGAGAGCCGAGTATCCAGACGTCACCGGTTTTACTGACGGGCTGTTCCTGTACCTCCGGCACCGCATCGTCTTCGGTGTTGCCTTCGGGTTCTTCCAGGAGAAACCCATCAAGATCCTCATCGCTGAAGCCGAGAATATCCAAGTCAAAATCCTCTGCATCAAGCTGTTTCAGTTCTACTGCCAGTAGCTCCTCATCCCAATCAGCCCAATGAGCAGACTGGTTAATCATGATGCGGAAAGCACGGATCTGGGTTTCCGTCAGATCATCTGCCAGAACAACTGGCACCTCGGCCAGATTGAGCTGCCGTGCAGCCTTGTAACGCAAATGCCCATCAACAATAAGGCCATTGCTTTTGGCAATGATGGGAACCTTGAACCCCATTTCCTTGATGGCCACACACATCTGATCGACAGCCTGATCATTACGACGGGGATTTTTGTCATACTCATCAAGCTGTGACAAAGGCCAGTATTCGATTTTAATTTTTGTCATTGCTGCGCCCTCACCATGGTCAGATTGACCATCAGTTTTTCCACCAACAGGCTTCTAAAGAACAATTTCAGCACTTCCGGATCAATTCCCGTTTTCTCTACAGCCCTGGTTTGACTCTCAATCTTGTAATGGCAGGATTTGCACAGCGGCATAAGGTTGGAAGGATGGTTGTCCGCTGTGATTCTGTAGGGCACGATGTGATGAACATCCAGCTTTCCTGTTTTTCCACAACAAGCACAAAGCGGGATTTTTCGTAAGACTTCATCACGAATGCGTTTCCAACGGCTTCCCCTCGCCTGCGACTCGTCAGGTTTACAGAGTGATTCGTCATAACACTCTCGGGAACAAAAATTTCCCCTGGAATTACTGGTTCCTTCAACGACACTGCGAGCCAGGTGAAAGCCTTTCCGGCAATACTTGCAGGTTCTCTGGATTTGGTGGTTTGCATGGCGACATGCTTGTGAGCAGTAATGCTTTTTTGATCTGACCAAAGCACTGCGAGTCGTGTGAAATCGATTTCTGCAATGATCACATTCGGCCTGCAAACGGCGAGCCTTCAGGGTTGCAATGCCTTTCGCTCCACGGGTTCTGGCCGCACAACTGGTACATTTTGGGGCAAGGTTATCCTTGCGAATGGTTTGTTCTTTACCGCAATCACAGCAAATACGAGTGCGTGTCCAACTGGATCGATTCCGATTAGCCATGGTGAATTCCATCCCTGGATATATGCAAAAAACAAAACGCCCCGGACCGAATGATCCGAGGCGTTGAGTGGCCGTTGGCGTAGCGCTGCACAAGCGTACAGAAAATATAACCCTAAACAGCCGATTTTGTCCCACCCCTGCTACACCGGTTTTTATGAAACAACCGACATCACCCGGAGGCTTTACGCAGTCCTACGCTACCCCCTCGCAACATTTTGCAATTGCACCTGCAGAATCGCCTTATGCCAGCACCGGTGGATCGAGGTTCTCGGCACACCTGTCCGCTGGGCAATGACTCTCCAGGTTCTCCCGGAAGCCCGCAGCCAGATCAGCTTGCGGTCAGTGACCGACAGTGGTGTCAGCCAGTTGATGCACTCCACCAGCTGGTCTTCCTGCCTGGGTGTGGGCCGCACAAACAACACTTCCCGTTCGGCTCTGCGCACTTGTTCGCGCTGGTCATAAACCATCTCCGGCCAGCTGGAACCATGGCCAAGTCGAATACCTGTGGGTAGTCGTCTGGCGGTCAGCCAGGCCTCACGATACCGCTGTTCCAGATAATTGATTTCAGGTGTCATGGATCCCCTCCCAGACGACGATGTTTGTTTTTTGCTTTCCGCCCGATACGCATGTCGTATGGTGGGGCATATTTTAGATATGCCCCTACTAACATACGTAGTATGTAGGGATTCCCGGGAAGACGATTTATCAAGTAAATCAATCACTTAACCATTCCCATCTGCTTCCCGCCCGTTTTTCTTCGGGAAGCGAATTGAACAGTGTTAAGCGCTTATTTTTCAAACACTTACAAAATCAATCTCGGCTCAATCTCCTTCCCAAATGCTTCCCAAGGCTGGTTTTGGGAAGCATTTGGGAAGCATTTCTTGAGGTGAAATCACTCCTGAAATCATGGCGATACACGACAGAAGCATCCCTGCTTTCCTCTCTGTCAATGAGTGTCATAACAGATCAGCTCCCTGACCAAAGACACCCTTGCCCTGAGCAAAAGCGCCGCTTCTGACATCGAGCCATTTATGTTCTTTGGAATGGGCCGCCATCCCCTTAACCAACCGGGGAGGATGTTCGTTTAACAGGGTTTGCACCCACTCTTCCAGACGCTTTTTCGAGAACTGATGGAAAGCTTTAGGTAATCGGTTTCGTTGCTTGTACACACCATTTTCGCCGGCATGCGTAAAGGGATGGCCACGCTCGGCCGCTTCACGAATAGCTGTGGTTAATGTGCCCAACAGCTTGTATTCCGGCTCCTTCATACGTGCCAAGCGTTGGGTAATATCTTCCAGAAGCCCGGTCTCTGCCCGGTAAAATGTACGGACTTTACGATTGGCCGGCCCATTTGCTTTCACGACAGCGCCCTGATAAACCGCCCTGGCTTCATAGGGCCGGTTGATACAGGTGAGCACCATATTGGCTTTCTCTTCAGAGGCGGGCCTCAGGGCGTAAGCCATACGCACACCATCCACCAGTGCGGTCGTGCCACGAATGGCATCCCTCGCCTGATCAGAGGTTTCGATCGGTGTTGCTCCCTGAGGTTTACGCATATGGTGGGCAATGATCACGCTCACCCCACTGCCCGAAGCCAGTCCTGCCAGAGCTCCGGTCAACAATGAGCCCGCTGCCGTTTTGGCATTGACATCGGCATGGGCAAACGATGACAGCGGATCAAACACCACCAGTTTCAGATCAGGCAACGCCATTAACTGTTGACGCAGACGCTCGTAGGCTGGTGTCAAAACCGGAGTGTCGTGCGTCTCGGTCACAATGGCGACTGGCCCGCCCGCATCAGGCAGCGGTACAACAATCAAACGTCCACCAGCCTGATTACGCCGGTTGTCAGGATCGAGGCGCTCCAACCGGCGATGCAACTCAGCGTAATCATCTTCAGCTGAGAGAATTACCGCGGTGCCATGCTCCAGCACTTCACCACCAAAGACATCTACTGGAGAATCAGGTGATCCACACGCCACCTCCAGTGCCAGCTTCAAGGTCAGCATTCCTTTACCTGTGTCGCCCATAGCCGCCAGAATCGACACGACGCCCAAAGGGAAACTGCCCTCAATCAGAAACTGTTGTTCCGGTGCTTTGCCGATGTACTTGTCTGCCGACCAATCGGTTAACACTAACCCTGTCGGCTTGATAACGGTTTTTGGGGCCTTACGCAGAAAACGATGCACATCCTCTTCTGCATCAAGAGCATCGGCGGCATCCCATTTGGCTGGTCGACTCTCAGGTACCTGCACAATGGCAACAGCCGATACACCCACAACCTTTAATTGTTCCGCTGCAGCTCTGGCATAGTCTCGCCCTGGCTGATCATGATCCGGCCAGATCAACACCCGCTTGCCTTTGAGCGGTGACCAATCGGTTTTCTCCACAGGCGCTTTAGCACCATTCATAGCCGTGGTGGCGCAGAAGCCTTTATCAATCAGTGCTTGAGCACACTTCTCCCCTTCCACCAGCAGGACATCTTCACTTTTTTGCAGGCCCGGTTGGTTATAAAGAGGTCTGGGTGTAGGCGCACGATACTTTCTGGCCTTCACATCCCAGGGACGAAACTCTTTCCCAGTCGGCGGATCATAGCGCGTGACCGTGGCGATCAGTTGTCCGTCGGCCGAATGGTAATGCCAGCTTGCGGTTTCCGGTCCCAGTTCATCGACCGGCGCTTTGCGCTTGAGGGGCTGGCTTGGCAATGTGGGCATCTCCCCCAGCCAATGTGCGGCATGAGCCAGAGCTTCCTGAAAGGTCACACACTGCACTTGTTCCGTGAGTGAGAACACATCTCCACTTTCGTCAGTCGCAAAATCTTTCCATAACCCGGCACTCTCTCCCACAAGAGTGACCTTCAGGCTTTTACCTCGCTCACCACTGACACTGCCTACCACAAACTCCTGCCCAACCATCTGTCCATTGGGCAACAGTGTGTGCAAATACTCTGGCAACCGCTGCAGTAAACGACTGCGCAGTTGCGAGGCATCATATTGTGATTCAGGCTCCTCTGGCACGGGAGCGTCATTAAAATCCAGCCAGTGACTCATCATGGTCTTCCGTGAACAGCGCCCCTGTCGTACAGACCAGAGGCTATTCCAAATAGAGAGAACCCGACCCGAAAGCCGGGATCATCCGTTGCTTAGTTACCGTTCCAGTACTGATCCTGGGGAGGCTGCTGGAACTCGTAGCTGTTTTGTTGTGGTGAGCCTTGCTGTTAAGCCCCGCCACAACACACCAACTCCCCGATGGTTTGAAAAGTAATCAGGAGCAACACTATTGAGGAATACAGATAAACCGGTCAGGCAATATTCATGGACGAACATTTCTCAAAACGGCAGG
>CBDCRZ010000061.1:0-8814 GCA_965221135.1 Sansalvadorimonas sp. | reverse complement strand
TCAGCGGGGAACACTCTTTGTTGATCGTATGGAGAAAAATGGGGTTACGATGTAAAAACAACAGTTCCTCTGACTTGCGCTACTTTGATTGCCCGGGAACACATTTCATGTGCAGAACATTCGTAGTTAGGCAGGGTGTTATATGTTAAGGGAGCAGAAATGCAGCTACACCATACCCTGTCCCATAGCAGCTGTACTATTTAATATCAGTCGTCTTGGCTGTATTGCTCTGTATATGGGGCTCTTTATATCTACGGCCCGGGCCGGTGGCGGGCTCAGTGGTGGGAATGGCGCCAAGGCCGTTAATAACACCGCGCCGGCTTTTATGGCCTATGCCGCTTTAGCAGCGGGTAACGGAAAAACCTGTTCAAGAAATACCACTGCATACGCCGCGGGATCGGTGGTAGCACCTTTTAACAGCAGCCATTACAGCAATAACAGTCGGTCGCTGTGTCAACGCAGCCGTGCTAAAAACAGCCATATTAGAAAGATGGCCGCTCAAACCCACAGGGGGCATCGCCACCAAGCGTTTCCACAAGCCGTTTCTCAAGCCGTTTCTCAAGAGAGCCACCTGAAACAAGAGCTCGCCCGCGGCCAGGTCAGCAAAGTACAGACCCATGCCCGGATTCAATCCCACAAAAGCAAGAAGAACAAAGGGTCTACTTATTCGCTTTTTCATAAACCAGAGCATGAACAAACCTCAACACTCCACAGCAGAGTCATTGATCGTAAACCCGTTCACTCCAGGGAACGGCAAAGACAGGAACGCGCTGAATTTTCTCAAGCTGCAAGAACCGCAGGCATAACAAAAACAAAGAACAAGGCATCCACAGTTGCACTGCCCACCCTGAAGTCAGCGCCATACAAGGGCAAAGGGAGAGTTCTGGCCTCGGCCATCTATGACCAGACTGCCAATGAGCCTTTCGCACCGGATGATGACCATCAGGACACCGGGCTGGAACAGGAAATAGAACACCTGACATTACAGGAACATATACCGGAACATCAGTGGCAGCAGCTTCAGGGACAAAAGCTTGAAGGGGAAGGGCCTAAAGGAGAAACACTCAACGAAGATAAACAGGCACCGCCACAAACCGAAAGCCATATACAGGCAAGGTACCTGCAAGGCTGGCAAGACAAAGCGGTCAATATCGCCCAGATGGCGTTAATGGCGCTGGCCTCCCTCTCAACCAATCACCCTGTTTATCCTCTGATAGCTGCATCAGGGCTTCTGGGATTAAATCTGCATTCGGTAGGAGCACAGGCGCAGGGGTTTATAGAGACACCGCAAAATATTACCCAGCCCTGTTGTGATCCTGCGGTTTTTAATTGTTCCGGTAAGGGGTTCACTATCACTTGGGAAGTGAAACTGCCTGGCTCTTCGGTAGCGTATCACGCCGAGGAGAAAGAAATTCTGGAGATGGGCATTTTTATAGTATCTTTCCCTGAGGGTGGCCAAATATCAAGCAAGCTGTCAGTGCCTACTCACACTGAAAGCTTAAATGGCGTACAGGTGCAGTGCGTGTTATATCCTGGACAGCTCAGATCCAATTTTGTAACCCTTACTATAGGAACCAGCCTGGGGGCTGCAAAAAAAATGGAATTTAGTGACAGTTTCAGTGCGTTAACCTGGGAGGCGGTAGCGACATCAGGCACGAACAGTACTCCTGCATACAGTGTCACGGTTCAGGATCTTACGCTCAACCAAACCCTTGTTAATCTTTCTGATCAGCCCTGCTGGATCATAAAGTTACTTGTTCCTAAAGCATGTTATTTCCTGCAGGGGGCTGTGCCCCCCAACCTTATGAACCTGACTGGACCGACGGGGACTATTAACAGAAGACCCCTGGGAGACATTTTCACGGTTAAGGATGTTTTACTGGATACAGCCCGTAATTCCACAATCGATTACTTACAGATTCAGTTACAACAGTACGGATTAATTCTGTGCCCAATGCAAAGCCTGAGTGTCTCTTATAGTGATACAGATGCCCACTGTGTCAGGATAGTTGTCCCATTGACTGATTGATAAACTCTATATCAAACAGTGGGCGGTAGAAGGTTGAAATGCCCCGTTACTCAGAAGAGCGTAAAGCGGCTCTGTTGCCCTTGTTGAGGAAAAAACCTGCTCAACCAATCTTTCTGGCGAATGGCTGAGCAGGCTTGTTTCAGCATGAGCAGCCTTTAACTGTTCATCGTGTCATTCAAATTTTGGTCATCCTTATTTGGATCATATGTAACATTGTCCATTAGTAACAGGCCTTCGATTTGTATGCTAATCATTTTGTCTGTCGCTCCAGTAAGGCTCTGACCATATTTGATTAAGGATTCAAACTGAGCATTGTTTTCAACCAGAGAATCGCTTTGTCGCTGTTGGCGTGCATATTTAATCGCATCAAAGATGGAAGATACAACGTTATATTTTGTTAGGGCGCCTGTTTTAAAAGCGGCATTCATCTGGTGGCCTATGGCAATAACCCCGGTTCGTCCCTTGCCTTGCTTGCAGTGCACCGCTGCGTTATTAGGGATACGTGGAACAATCTCCTGTAGCATTTTTGCTGAGATTGGGCCGTGGTCAGGCCAGAGGACTCTGAGAATAGAGGTGTCATTAGCAGAGGACAGATTTTTTACGGTAACAGGGTATCTTGAAGCGCCTTCAGTGATATTGACACCACCACCAATGGAGATGTCAAGCTCTTGTGCTTTAAAAGGCTTTAAACTGATGGCTGTTGGGTTAGGATCCTTTACACCCTGGGGATTCGGGATATAGTTCACACCTGCTGTTTCCAGTTGAACAATCATCGGGATTTTGTTGGTAAAAATGTGCTGCCAATAGCTGTATGTGTCAGCTGCGGTGGGCATAGGGTGCGCATGAAGCGTGCTGCCACTGGCAGTGAGGGTGTGAACTTTTATTTCACCAACTTGCTGGACAGCGACATTGCTTTCAGTGGGTTGAGGAATTAAGCCAAAAAGCTCTTCGCTTTTAGTCTTTGGTGAAGTTTTTTGTGTTTCTATTTGAGCTGTTATTAATTTGCCTAATGGCCGCTTTCTTTTCCTATTCGTTGTGGCTGCCGTACGATCTCCCAGGTGGGTGTCAGGACTGCCAACAGTGTCAGCTCCTTCGGTGTTGGGGATCTGTTTATTAATCTCTGGTGACGCCGGTCGATTCGGGTTCTTCGTATCATTGTTACCCTGACAAGGAAGGATAGGTGATCCCCCCTGGATTTTATTCTTCATGCTGATTCCTCCTTGAATATGTGACTTTAACTATAGCCACAAAAAAACAGCTGGAAATCATGCGGGGGAAACTTGAGGAATCAGGCATGACTGGTAATGATCTGGTACTTAGTGGCAAAGACCCGCAGGCTTTCAGAAATGTTACCTAACAGGCAGGTTCGTTGTTATTTCAATTGCACAGCTCACCTGTCTAAGTCCTGCCAGCTTAGGCCCAAACAGTCAGCCCTGCTATCACCCTTGTTGTACCATTCCTTATAGCAATTGGTCGAAAGTACCGCTTTTGCAAAGTGATCAACCTGGCTATGAGCTCACCAGTTAATACGCGTCCAAGTTCACCAAGGCCTCTGCAGAGCCCAGTGCAGACTGGTATTGATACTACAGAGGTCCCAAAAGCAGAGGTCCCAAAAGCAGAGGTCCCAAAAGCAGAGGCCCCAAAAGCAGAGGCCCCAAAAGTTGCAGAGCTTGCGACTGCGACCCCGCAACTGTCACAGCCCCTCGTATATCCGGACGCTCAGGAGAGTGCGGTTGACGGCCGGCTGGCCCCCCCGCTGAATGACCGCACGGTCATACTCTCTCAGCGGGCAGTGACAGAGAATTTAACACGGGCGACATTAGGTGAAGGGTCACGGCTGCCCAGTCAGAAGAGGTTCCCTGACGTACCAGCGGATGTGCTGTCCAAAGTGCGATCCTGCTTTAAAACGATGTCAGACAGAACCATTGAGGACTATCTACAGCAGCGGGATATCTATAAGAGAGAAGGCTATGACCTGCTGGTTACCTGGCTAGATGCCCGAATGTTTTTTTTGGGCATTCTGGGCCGTCCGGAACAAGTCACCAAAACACTCCTGGCCATTGATGAGCCGATTCGTGCCGATACAGCTTATTGTCTGGCCACAGCGCTAAAAACCGGGCAGAACGGGCTGCCCTGTTCCCCGGAAAAGTCTATGCAGTACCTGCGCCTGGCTGCTGAAATGGGTCATGACGGGGCGATAAAAGAACTTGTTACAGCCTGTATTTATCAGCCGTCAAATGGAGCAACACTGACGGAAGGCCTGCACTGGTTGCGCGTCTGGAGGCTGCTCATTGAGCAGAATCGTTTGCTTCCTCCTATGGACGATACGCTTTTATCAGACTTTCTGTGCAGCCCTCGAAGCATTGACGTTAAAACTCTGGAAACAAGCGCACGGACTCGGGAAGACTATCTTTTGCTTTGCGCCATGTATCTGGATGAGGAGTTTGGACAACCAAACCCGAAGGCTGCGTCCCGTTGTCTGGAAATGTATATGCTGGCTGTGGTTTCCCATCCTCCTGCATCCGCAGTGCACAGCAAACCTGACAAGAATAGACAGAAAGGAAAGCATGAGAGCAAACAGGGTGTCAATCGATTTACAAATCCAACCCTGCACCACTGGGCTTTTTGTATTCACAGTCAGTCCCCCAAAGCGCTGGACAACCTTAAACTCAACAAAAAAGAGCAAGCATCTTTGCGGTTAGACGCTCTGCCAAAAGACTATTCGGAATCCGTCACACTTCAGGCCTGGCAAGTATTGTCAGGCACTCCCATGGGAGCGCTGGGATATTTTCAATGGCTGGCCAGAACACCAAAAAGGATCAACACTCCAGAGTTGAAGTACCTGTTCTGGGTGTTGCGATACAAGGTTTGCAGAAGTCTTACTGGCAGATTCTATGAAAATGAGAAGATGGAAAACCTGGCCTGTCAGTGTTTATCAGAGGCTGCTATAGCAGGCTACCCGTTGGCTCGGGCTGTCTGGCTGGGAGAGCGTATTGATGTAATGTATGTAAACAAACTGAGTCGTCTGCTCGGGCACCCGCTCAGTGGCGATGATGAAGGGGATATTGAAAAAGCTACAACAGGAAAAAGTACTGCAGAACAGGAAGGAGAGCCGAGCGCAGAGCAAAGAGATCTGACAGCAGGTGAGGTTAATAATACTGACGACATACTTTTCAATGCCGGTGTTGCCTTGTTGGAACTCCTCAGTATGGTCAGCACCGATGCTGACCTGCTGGTATATCGAGCCGTAAATAATGGCACCATTAATACTGATGACACTATAAACCGCGCTAAGAGTTATATTGATCAGGCATGGGCCATCAATGCGGCCCGCACAGTATTGCGAACCCAGGCTCTTAGATTTGAAAACGGTCCCTACGCAGGAATGCATTTGATTCAAAGGCTTTTTCGTGAAGAAATAAAGATTAATGATGCACAGATTAATTATTTAATGGCAGACCCAAGCTTTGTGCACGTCTTTACATACGACACCTACCAATATGCGCTTGAGCCGAGGCTTCAATATTCTGAGTTCAAATTGCGATGCCAGCCAGAAGATGTAAGAGGACAATTAGCGTATTTGGAGGCGTTAATATGGGAAGGTCATAAAGAGGAAGCAAAAAAATATTATGAGACGCATAAAGAGTTGCAAAAACCGCCTGGAAATTTTTACCGTGAACGTCTCGGCCATATAAAAGATACACGTCTGTTTAATGAATTTTATACATCAGGTTTTATTTGTAGTCATTCTGTTAGCCCATCGTATTTTTATTCCCGGCTAAAGGTTATTAGCCTGGCTACCGAGCAAGTCTATCAAAGCACGTATGCAGTGGCCATATTTGAAGTTTGTAAGTTCATTGGCAGAGTGGTCAAGTTTTATCCCGAAAAATTCTGTGATGAAGATGCTCTGACAGTGATTATGAATTACAGCAAATTGCTGATGCTAACCCTGGACCTCTCAATCAGGGCTTTGGAACAAACCAAGTTTAAAATGAAGAGAACATTGGAAAAATTGCAATCAGGTGATCAGGAACTGGGTTTTCAGACAGAAAGGGATAAGCCCATGGATGAAATCAAGGCAGAGCAGCTGTTGTTGCCTAGTTCGGATTCCCCGTGGAGTAATCCGGTCTTTTTACAGGATATTCTTGAAGCAGATAATGTGGAGTTTCGGGTGTTGTTTCTAACAACAACCTTTGAGAACTATGTTTTTCATGAGCGTGGCTCCATTTTACCTCCAACCAAACTTCTGCAACTGATAACCAAAGCCTGTGAGTTTTTAGAACAGAGCAGTAAGTCCGAATCACGCCATTATGAGCTATGGTCCAAAAAAATTAACTTTCTGTACGCAGTAGCAGATAGCCAATCCCAACGCGAAATTTTTGTTCAGTTGTTGGGGATGAAAGCGTTTAGTGAAACTTTAGCCAGGCGTGGGACAGTGTCTTCTGAGGATATCTGTTCAGCTCAAGGTAAGGCACGGTCGTACTTTTGCCGCCTACCTATTGCTAGTCGTCTGGATAGAATTTCATCATCTAATAAATATAATTATGACCGCCAGTATCTTGAACTGGCCCAGTATGCCACCAACCTTCAAGGGCGCTGTAAACATGCCCTTACCCAGGTTGATAACAATGATTTTCTCGGTTATGCCCTGAGAATACTCGATTTATGGGGTGCACCCAACTACCTGCCAAAAACAACGGAAGTTTTTTTTATTGCAAGGAAAAAGAATACTTCTCACCCCGTTTACAGGGTTTGTGTCCAGGTTCTGCAGCAAAGGTTCACCACCGAACTAAAAGACAGTTTTCATCATTCCAATCTATCCGAACACCCTGCGATTTTGGGTTACGGCATTGCTCTTACTGCGATGGATGTTCTGCCACCTGGATATGCGTTGGAGCGTGAGTACTGTATTGCCCACCTTGAAAGCCCGGCGGCGGCTGGCTGGAAAGACCGATATTATATGCTGGCCCTTCTCAAAGGGTTGGAGCCCCTGCTACCAGAAGCCACCATGGATCAGGCGCACGAGAAAAATCTATTGATGAATCTGGGGGCTGAACAGGGTTCCCTGTACTGCCTGAGATACAATGCCCGGAGAAAAATGGATATGGGGCTGTACCATGAAGCGACCCAGCAATATCTGAAGATGACAGCAGCAAGGTGTGGTAGTCGACCCGCAGCAGATGGTTTGTTTGAACTGGCAGAACTCTACAGGAATAAAGACCTGCCCGTTGATGGACGAACAGATAGCAAACGCAATACAGAAATCTTTCAGCTGTGGCGTAAAGCCGCCAGACTTCATCACCCAATGGCTCTGGTACGTTTGTATGTGTTGTGCATCAACCGCATGGCACAGGCTAAAGATAAAGACGAAGCGCCTGCATCACCTGCACTTGATGGATGCACTGAGGCACAGTTTGAAGGTGAAAAGTCCTGGCTGGAAGAGCGCAGGTATGATCCGTGTTTTTATACTGATTTAGGGCTTGCCCTCTGCAAGGACTGGTTTGAGGCACTGGTGAATTATCCCGACGACTCGCCTGATAGCGCATCGAAAGCGGTACCTGCCAATTTGGAGGAGGCATTCGCGAATACCGACGCGAAACAGAAGGTTCTTCTCGCCCATATAGATAAACGCCTGTGGCCAGAGCCTCTCTATCAAAACCTGCTGGGCGGTATCGTTCAGTACTGGAATACACTGCAATGGCGACCTGTGAGTATCACCATTGGCGGTATGGATCTGCGAAACCTGCCCTGCTACGAAGAGATACGCGACCAGTTATTGCCGCCTTCACAGGTTAACGGGCAGTCATTAGCCGCCGATCAAGAATTTCCCAAGAGACCTGAAACAGATAAAACCGCTAAGGCTGAAGTGGTTGAAGATGCCGTTATAGATGCTGTGAAAAACTTGGCTATTGAAGAGGTAGCGATTCAAGATGAGAGCGTTAAAGATGATGCTTCTGACATGTCTACACAAGGCACCGAAGAAGCCCTGCTGGATAAAATTAACAGTATCGAACCGGCTGAGGAAACACTCTTGCCACTGCTCGAAGGCTTAAGAGCCATACAAAAACAGAGGTATCCGCAAGGGCTGAAAAAAGGCCGGTTAACACATTTGGCCAGTAGACTGTATCGGAAGAAAGAGCCTGAACTTGCTCTCCGTCTCCTCAGAACGTCAGTGAGACCGGAGGCATGGTCTAACACCGTGATCAAAGTACTGACCAATGAGCGTAATTCCTCCAATACCGGCTGGATTGAAGAGCTGGCCAAAGAGTTTTCCTATCTTCCTGAGTTGACCGGCAAGGAGCCTTATCTTCTTAACGCGTTCTATACCATTGTCGACAGTGAAATAGAGGAGGACTATAAGTGGATGGCTCATTGGGCTCATTCCAGAGGGTTGCAACCTCAGCTGATGAAGGTTCTTCCGCCGGCGGGGGATCTTATGCGAAAACCTCAAAGAGTCGTGCGAATACTGATGCTGATTCTGAACGGCAATCCCAAAGGTCTGACGGCATCCAGAAAGGTTGAGATACTGCTGGCGATGGTCACAACACCAAATCTTATATTCCCTGACGGGCTTGTACATTTGCTGTTGGATGGCAGTGAAGAGATTCTTGCACAGTTTTACAAACAAGCGGATGACTTTTTAAGCAAACAGGCTGAAGGCTGTTCAAGTGAGCAGGCTGAAGACTGTTCAGGCTGAAGACTGTTTAAGTGAGCAGGCTGAAGGCTCTCTGCCACAACAAAAACTCAAACAGATTATCAGTATGATGTCGCCAGAACATTATGCA
>CBDCRZ010000060.1:0-7594 GCA_965221135.1 Sansalvadorimonas sp. | reverse complement strand
TCATCAGGTCCAGCTTAGCCATCATACAACCTCTACCATTTCTCCGAACTAGTTCCACCGCTTTTTCTACAGATGCGTAGGACAGAGAGCACAGGCTAGGGTCCACTCCGTCATTGACACTTGCTCCCTCAGGAGCGGACAGGTCCACGATCAGACGGAATTTCCCAGGTTGGTGGGGCTTTGGAATAATGCCAATGGGACTCTTATGCACCACAAAGGAGTTTTCCACGCTCCTCATTCTTCCGGCTGATACCTCTCCCTGTTTCTGAGCAGCTGGTGTGCCTGTTCTCGGCTTTCTTGGCTCACCAAGGGCTACGTGCCCAGACCATTTCGACATACCTGTCCGGTGTACGCCACTTGCAGGTTTCGGCCGGCCTCAAGGCTCCCAACAGGGCTGACTGGCCACGGTTTCAATACGTTCTGAAAGGTATCATGAGGTCTCAAACATCTGGTGCAAGGCGCAGACTGCCGATCACTCCGTTTATCATGAGGAAGCTACAGGGCGTATGGGATGGCAGCTCTGCAAATCCTTATGTTGGACGCCTACTCTGGGCGGCATGTTGCCTTGGTTTCTTCGGATTCATGAGGTCCGGCGAGTTCACCTGCCAGTCCGCAGATGGTGAGCCCCCCATCCCAGTCTCCGCTGTGTCGGTAGACTCTCACTCTGCCCCCACCATGGTAAGGGTGTTCCTGCAAAAAGCAAAGACAGATCCTTTTGGGAATGGGGTGTGTATTTTCCTAGGCAGAAGCGGCTCGTCCTTATGCCCTGTCTCAGCCATACTGAACTACTTAGCAGTGCGCCCACAAGGTGCAGGCCCCCTACTGATCTGGGAGGATGGGACACCTCTTTTGAGAGAGCAGTTTGTTCATCATGTCAAGCGAGCTCTTAATACGGCAGGCATCGACGAGAGCTGCTACTCTGGGCATAGCTTCAGAATTGGAGCTGCGACAGCCGCAGCAATGGCTGGTGTCCCGGCTGAGACCATCAAGATGCTGGGCAGGTGGGAGTCTGATGCCTATCGCCTCTACGTTCGTACCCCCCGGGAGACATTGGCCGCTATCTCAAGTCTGATTGCCTGATGGTTTGTTCCTAAAGTCACAAACTCAGGAGTTTTTACCCATACTATCATTCTACTACTATGTTACCCTGTTGACTACATGCATGTAAGTGTAAGTGTTCAGTACAGGGATTTGTTTGGGCCAAGGTATTGCAGCCACCTATCTACTGCATTTAGAACAGCAACGGGTAGGAGTACTAGGCGCCAGCCAGCTAGTCGAGGGTCAGTGAGCCGGGGCCCACATAGTGGTCTGCCACGGTGCATAATGGTCGTGAGTTGAAGGGTCAGTGAGAGTAAGCAAGGAGAGCCTTTGGGTGTTTGGGCACGCTGGAGCTCCGCCCTCACGGGACCGCCTACTCAAAGGGCGTTCCCGTGGGCGGGGCGTGAGGTGTGGCCACACCCCCAGGCACACTCCCTGTCGAGACGGGTAGTGCAGCCTACAAAGGAGCGAAGAGCCGGATCGACAGGAAAGGCAGTTAGGTCAGCGGTTGACGGTGAGTGGTTAAATGCTATTTAGAGCGAGGCTTTAAATAAGGTTAACCACATAGTCCTACCGCCTCAGCGTCAGGAGCGACAGCCTCCGGCGGGGGCTGTCAGATTCCAGTTGCAACGCCCACCTCACAGGCGAGACTCAGTTTAGGGTCCGCCCGTGCACGTTCAGTATACGGGCAGGTGCACGTGCGGGCATGTGCATTTGCGCGCATGCGTAGTACCTAGGCGAGAGCACGAGCTTGTCGTTTGTGTTAGGCGAGTGCTAGTGACAGGCTACTCTCTCGTTACCCTCCATCCCTCCTCTATTGCATTGTTCCTAAATAGTCTCCGCCAGTTTGCTGGCGTGATGGTGTGGGCACGCTGGAGCTCCGCCCTCACGGGACCGCCTACTCAAAGGGCGTTCCCGTGGGCGGGGCGTGAGGTGTGGCCACACCCCCAGGCACACTCCCTGTCGAGACGGGTAGTGCAGCCTACAAAGGAGCGAAGAGCCGGATCGACAGGAAAGGCAGTTAGGTCAGCGGTTGACGGTGAGTGGTTAATTGTTTGTGTGTCGTTAAAAAACACGGCTGTTTGCTGTCTTACCGCTCGAAAATCGCCACGAAATAGCTCTCTACCGCTCGGCCTCGCAATTTATATTCTTCGAAAGATGCCTAGAAAGCCGGACGAGTCTTCTGTCGAGTGCTATGGCCATGGGTTTCTAATAGCTGCACGGCCCCGCGGGGTATAGAACATTACGGTAACTGGGTGTGTCGGCCCACGACGAGCCTGAGAGAGCGCTGGAGAAGAGACAAGAGTCGACAAGAGTTAGGTTACGGAGCAGAGAGCCGTTCAATACCAGTACAGTCAAAGCCAACAACCTGCTGAGTTTTACAGAATGACAGTCCTCCATGCAGAGCCATTCAATCGATTTACCTATAGCCACGGACCACCACCCTGTTTGTGATCGAGCTACTGCATCTCAGACTCAGCTAAGTGCTTGTTCTAAGAATTACAAAGCTAAGGGCAGTATATGCGTGAGTATCTTCGACCAGTGGTTGCTCTGGAGTGGCTCAAGGCCTGCTGTACAGACATGATCACGTGGATGTCAAGCTTTAGTTAGGAAGAAACACTGAACACGATGACAGCAAGGAACTACCAGTCATGGCGATGTAGAAGATATGGAACTGTTAGACATTACACAAGTCACTGGAGATCACTAATGCACTAATGCATTAATTGCAGTCCATGTCACATCTCAGACACTATACAAGGAGATCACTAAATACAGTCCATGTCACATCTCTTCCTGGGCTCATTGTATGTATAATTATGTTTGCACTTTGCAACTGCTCACGTACTCATACTGACATATTAACTTGATGCTATATAGTAGGATACAGCTTTGCATCTGCTCACCCAAACTATAGCAATAGGATATCTACAGTGCACCGGGTATGTGTTCTTGTACCATGGCAGGCCTCTACTACAAAGGCACCGCTCATGGGTGTATTGAGCCTATTGCACTGAAAGTCATGTGATTTCCTGTGGAATATTCGCTATACACCACGGCTAGCCATGGTGTATAGCGAATATTCCACAGGAAATCATGTGAGCCACACAGACTAAAGCCTGTATGACCACATGACTACGGTGGCCAAAAATATGATCATCACAGTGATGATCAACCTTCCTCTGCCGTCAAAAAAGGGAAGGAGTGCAGGTTGTCAGAGTCAACCACACCAGGAAACTCTTGATGAATGCGCAAGTCCACTGGCTTTATACAAGACAAGCCTGCAACATACTAGTGGGTCTCATTGTACAGCTCGTTAGCATCCAATACCTAATGAATGCACTTACATGTACACGTGACGTTGAAACGGTTGCCATGGTACAAGTAAGCCACACCATGCCTACCCGTGGTGTATCATGAATACACTCAGCAATAATCAATAAACCCTCACCTGCTACGCCCTCGGGTTTATTAATTATTGCTTCGTGTATTCGTGATACACCACGGGTAGGCATGGTGTAACTACTACTAAGAACTCTAGTGAAAAGGATACAAACAAGTAAATGAAAAAGATTTCTAACGAAATCAAAAGGATGTAGGGATGTCTGTTTAGCAATGAAGAAATCTGCTACTGGCCAATAATGTACTCAAACAAGGGGGTAACACAGAATGGTAACACGAATTATTTCCAGACTTGGCTGGCTGGCTGCAGTGCTGGCTTGCAGACTATTGACTCAGAGACCACTTATTCACAATGAGCCTCACCTACACTACCACCAATTGCAACATCCTATGTACAGCCACTGATGTAGGGATGCATGGTCTATTAGCTAGTCAATCGTGTTACCATTCTGTGTTACCCCCTTGTTTGAGTACATTGTTGGCCAGTAGCAGATTTCTTCATTGCTAAACAGACATCCCTACATCCTTTTGATTTCGTTAGAAATCTTTTTCATTTACTTGTTTGTATCCTTTTCACTAGAGTTCTTAGTAGTAGTTACACCATGCCTACCCGTGGTGTATCACGAATACACGAAGCAATAATTAATAAACCCGAGGGCGTAGCCCGAGGGTTTATTGATTATTGCTGAGTGTATTCATGATACACCACGGGTAGGCATGGTGTGGCTTACTTGTACCATGGCAACCGTTTCAACGTCACGTGTACATGTAAGTGCATTCATTAGGTATTGGATGCTAACGAGCTGTACAATGAGACCCACTAGTATTTGCAGGCTTGTCTTGTATAAAGCCAGTGGACTTGCGCATTCATCAAGAGTTTCCTGGTGTGGTTGACTCTGACAACCTGCACTCCTTCCCTTTTTTGACGGCAGAGGAAGGTTGATCATCACTGTGATGATCATATTTTTGGCCACCGTAGTCATGTGGTCATACAGGCTTTAGTCTGTGTGGCTCACATGATTTCCTGTGGAATATTCGCTATACACCATGGCTAGCCGTGGTGTATAGCGAATATTCCACAGGAAATCACATGACTTTCAGTGCAATAGGCTCAATACACCCATGAGCGGTGCCTTTGTAGTAGAGGCCTGCCATGGTACAAGAACACATACCCGGTGCACTGTAGATATCCTATTGCTATAGTTTGGGTGAGCAGATGCAAAGCTGTATCCTACTATATAGCATCAAGTTAATATGTCAGTATGAGTACGTGAGCAGTTGCAAAGTGCAAACATAATTATACATACAATGAGCCCAGGAAGAGATGTGACATGGACTGTATTTAGTGATCTCCTTGTATAGTGTCTGAGATGTGACATGGACTGCAATTAATGCATTAGTGCATTAGTGATCTCCAGTGACTTGTGTAATGTCTAACAGTTCCATATCTTCTACATCGCCATGACTGGTAGTTCCTTGCTGTCATCGTGTTCAGTGTTTCTTCCTAACTAAAGCTTGACATCCACGTGATCATGTCTGTACAGCAGGCCTTGAGCCACTCCAGAGCAACCACTGGTCGAAGATACTCACGCATATACTGCCCTTAGCTTTGTAATTCTTAGAACAAGCACTTAGCTGAGTCTGAGATGCAGTAGCTCGATCACAAACAGGGTGGTGGTCCGTGGCTATAGGTAAATCGATTGAATGGCTCTGCATGGAGGACTGTCATTCTGTAAAACTCAGCAGGTTGTTGGCTTTGACTGTACTGGTATTGAACGGCTCTCTGCTCCGTAACCTAACTCTTGTCGACTCTTGTCTCTTCTCCAGCGCTCTCTCAGGCTCGTCGTGGGCCGACACACCCAGTTACCGTAATGTTCTATACCCCGCGGGGCCGTGCAGCTATTAGAAACCCATGGCCATAGCACTCGACAGAAGACTCGTCCGGCTTTCTAGGCATCTTTCGAAGAATATAAATTGCGAGGCCGAGCGGTAGAGAGCTATTTCGTGGCGATTTTCGAGCGGTAAGACAGCAAACAGCCGTGTTTTTTAACGACACACAAACAATTAACCACTCACCGTCAACCGCTGACCTAACTGCCTTTCCTGTCGATCCGGCTCTTCGCTCCTTTGTAGGCTGCACTACCCGTCTCGACAGGGAGTGTGCCTGGGGGTGTGGCCACACCTCACGCCCCGCCCACGGGAACGCCCTTTGAGTAGGCGGTCCCGTGAGGGCGGAGCTCCAGCGTGCCCACACCATCACGCCAGCAAACTGGCGGAGACTATTTAGGAACAATGCAATAGAGGAGGGATGGAGGGTAACGAGAGAGTAGCCTGTCACTAGCACTCGCCTAACACAAACGACAAGCTCGTGCTCTCGCCTAGGTACTACGCATGCGCGCAAATGCACATGCCCGCACGTGCACCTGCCCGTATACTGAACGTGCACGGGCGGACCCTAAACTGAGTCTCGCCTGTGAGGTGGGCGTTGCAACTGGAATCTGACAGCCCCCGCCGGAGGCTGTCGCTCCTGACGCTGAGGCGGTAGGACTATGTGGTTAACCTTATTTAAAGCCTCGCTCTAAATAGCATTTAACCACTCACCGTCAACCGCTGACCTAACTGCCTTTCCTGTCGATCCGGCTCTTCGCTCCTTTGTAGGCTGCACTACCCGTCTCGACAGGGAGTGTGCCTGGGGGTGTGGCCACACCTCACGCCCCGCCCACGGGAACGCCCTTTGAGTAGGCGGTCCCGTGAGGGCGGAGCTCCAGCGTGCCCAAACACCCAAAGGCTCTCCTTGCTTACTCTCACTGACCCTTCAACTCACGACCATTATGCACCGTGGCAGACCACTATGTGGGCCCCGGCTCACTGACCCTCGACTAGCTGGCTGGCGCCTAGTACTCCTACCCGTTGCTGTTCTAAATGCAGTAGATAGGTGGCTGCAATACCTTGGCCCAAACAAATCCCTGTACTGAACACTTACACTTACATGCATGTAGTCAACAGGGTAACATAGTAGTAGAATGATAGTATGGGTAAAAACTCCTGAGTTTGTGACTTTAGGAACAAACCATCAGGCAATCAGACTTGAGATAGCGGCCAATGTCTCCCGGGGGGTACGAACGTAGAGGCGATAGGCATCAGACTCCCACCTGCCCAGCATCTTGATGGTCTCAGCCGGGACACCAGCCATTGCTGCGGCTGTCGCAGCTCCAATTCTGAAGCTATGCCCAGAGTAGCAGCTCTCGTCGATGCCTGCCGTATTAAGAGCTCGCTTGACATGATGAACAAACTGCTCTCTCAAAAGAGGTGTCCCATCCTCCCAGATCAGTAGGGGGCCTGCACCTTGTGGGCGCACTGCTAAGTAGTTCAGTATGGCTGAGACAGGGCATAAGGACGAGCCGCTTCTGCCTAGGAAAATACACACCCCATTCCCAAAAGGATCTGTCTTTGCTTTTTGCAGGAACACCCTTACCATGGTGGGGGCAGAGTGAGAGTCTACCGACACAGCGGAGACTGGGATGGGGGGCTCACCATCTGCGGACTGGCAGGTGAACTCGCCGGACCTCATGAATCCGAAGAAACCAAGGCAACATGCCGCCCAGAGTAGGCGTCCAACATAAGGATTTGCAGAGCTGCCATCCCATACGCCCTGTAGCTTCCTCATGATAAACGGAGTGATCGGCAGTCTGCGCCTTGCACCAGATGTTTGAGACCTCATGATACCTTTCAGAACGTATTGAAACCGTGGCCAGTCAGCCCTGTTGGGAGCCTTGAGGCCGGCCGAAACCTGCAAGTGGCGTACACCGGACAGGTATGTCGAAATGGTCTGGGCACGTAGCCCTTGGTGAGCCAAGAAAGCCGAGAACAGGCACACCAGCTGCTCAGAAACAGGGAGAGGTATCAGCCGGAAGAATGAGGAGCGTGGAAAACTCCTTTGTGGTGCATAAGAGTCCCATTGGCATTATTCCAAAGCCCCACCAACCTGGGAAATTCCGTCTGATCGTGGACCTGTCCGCTCCTGAGGGAGCAAGTGTCAATGACGGAGTGGACCCTAGCCTGTGCTCTCTGTCCTACGCATCTGTAGAAAAAGCGGTGGAACTAGTTCGGAGAAATGGTAGAGGTTGTATGATGGCTAAGCTGGACCTGATGA
>CBDCRZ010000059.1:0-40093 GCA_965221135.1 Sansalvadorimonas sp. | reverse complement strand
CAGTTTCAGTGCCAGATTAGTAATCGCGTTGGCGCTGAACATCACCAGGCTGTTACCGCGTATAGCGTTGGTGCCGCTGATGGTGTAACGGCCGGTTAGCTCGTTGTTTGTGAATTCGTCACTGACGTTGACCTGTAGATCTATCCGGCGTTCCGCTTGTAAGGTCGCCAGTCTCTGAACCCGTCCCGATGCGGCATTAATGGGCACCGGGTACAGAACATCATCCAGGTCATTCAGAGACGATACCGCGTCTTGCTGTGTGACAATCGCCTGATCCTGCCACGGCCTGAGCGTCAAGGTTATGCGGGGGATGCCAGCGGCATTACCTCGAAGCTGCACGTCAGCCGTCGCTAGTGTTCTGACTCGGTAATCCGTAGACCCGAACAAATCAATGAATGAGTTATTGATGATGTTTTGAGGGGTAGGCGTGTTCAAATCGCTGGCGGTTAAATTGAGCGGCTGACTGCGCCAGTAGTCGACAAAATTACCCGCTGTATTGCGTTGCTCCAATATGAAAACAACGTTCTGCGCGCTGCTAACCGGCTCTACATTGATTTCATACAGTCGCTGATTACCCGCCACGCTGGTGAAAGTGAAATTTGGATTCGTAACGGTCTGTGACCGGTCCGCTTGGAATACCTGATCCTCTACTAATGAACCCAGAGGGGTACGCTGAACGCTGGCCCAATCGCCCAGCCGCTCGGCGGTTTGCCATGTTGGGTGGAAATTATCATTAGTGACCAGGTTGCTGAATACGACGTTTTCAGCCGTCGATAACACCGCATGAGCTGAACCCAGTCGGAACGCTGACACACCGGCCTGAACCGTGCCGGTGGTTTCTACGTTGGTCGTTCCCTCCAGCGCTGAGGTGGTTGTGTTGATTTGAAAACCGGAATTTTCAAAGCGTCGGGTGGTCGCGTTAAACCGGGGGATCTGGTTGGCCGATAGGTTGCCAATAACATCCATACCGCCGCCACCTGATGTGCTTGTTCCTGCGCGTCGCCAAGTCATTTTATGACTCTCCTACATTCACAGATCCCTCTGCATCCACTGACATAGCCCACTCACCGCTTGAGCTGGTCTGATTGACGTAAGGATCAGAGTTTTCCGGCAAAATATTAAAGCCGTCGGTGGCGTTAGGTACGGTGGCTCCGGTGTGTAATAAAATCCGGGTCTGACCGACATTCTGAATCTGCAGTTGAGTGCCCACGGACAGGCCAGAGGCGGTGTATAGATTGACCCAGCTATTAGCAGGGACCCGAACATTAGGAATCGTGTCAGCCATTTACGTCACCTGTGCGCTAAATCGTTGAGGGTCGTTGGTGATGGGGAGTACTTCAAAATTCAGCAGGCGCTCATCTATTCGCCCGGCGCTGGTAGTGATTCGGATGCGGACCTGTTCAACCCCGTTATCAATGGACGGGTTCAGACCCTGCACACGGTAATTAACAACGGGACTGCTTAGCCCGGTTGTCACCAGCCTGATGCCGGTTGTGTGGAAGATTTCAAAACTGCTGATGTCCTCATCGTCTCTCAGATAGTCAGCCCAGCTCTGGCTGTAATCGTCGATTTCGCCCATATCCAGTTTCTGAGATGTGCAGACCAGTGGCACCCGGTCCGGCTTTCTATAGAAACGTTGCCAGCGGTTGTATCTCAGTGTGTTGCCTGCGCCTCTGGGCTGGCGTCTTGGGTATTGGGTTTCTCTGAACTGAAAAGTCTGGTTACTGATGCTGGTAACGGCGGCTTCTACTGAGGCATTCAGTGCCGGGGTGATGGGTATCTCGTAATCCATCAGGGTTCGGTAGGTGAGCATGTTGGCTACAGGTTCCACCAGACCAAAATCCATGCCGTGATTGTCTGCGGTGTCGGGTTCTACAGTGAAATTGTATCTTGTGCAGATGTTCCGACTGTTTTCAAACTCGTACATGATGCCTTCAAGGCGGTCTAACAGAGTGGCGTAATCACTCGCCTGCGCCGGTGCCGTAATACCCGATATGCCCATTTTATCCAGCGCTGAATTAATGATGTCCAGCTTGGTGGTGCGCCCGATCCTACTCATTCTTAACACCCAGCTTTGCCCTGAGCGTTTTCAGCTGAGCTTTATCCCAGTTAGTGATACCGGCCTCTTTTGCCCTCTCCCTCAGTTGAATAGGCGACAGTTCTACAGCATCCGATTCACTGTCTGGCTCTGGATTTTCCGGTAGGGATTCACCGGGGGTGGTTTCGGGTTCTGGTTCTGGGGCAGATTCCGGCTCGGGTGTGGGTGCTTCAGCGGGTTCTTCGGGTTCTTCTGTGGGTTCTTCGGCCAGGGGGTCGGAAGGTACGGGTTCAATGTCTTCATGCTCGTTTACACTCCATCCCATGCTGAAATGTGCGGCCAGTTGTTCTGGTTCCACACGGATGCTTTCACCGTTTTTAAAAAGAATGCAGGACATAAATCACCAGTAAAAAAAGGGGGGCAGAGGATGCCCCCTAAATACCACGGATACGTTAGAAGCGGATGCCGACGCCGTTGCCCATAGGGTTTTTGTTGACCAGTCCCCACCAGGTAAACAGACGACATTTGAACGTTAGGGTGTCAATATCACCGTCGTAGGCCATATACATCTTCTGGCCGTTGCTCATGGTTGAGCTGATGACCTGCTGACCACCGAATTCAGCGAGTAATTCAATGGGCGCATCGCCGCCGATAACTTCGATGCTGTCTTTTGCCCAAAAAATATTAACCCGCGCACTGGCGTCAATATTCAGACGCACGACGGTGGCGTTATTTTTGATAGTGGTGTTGATGTTCGCCACGGCTCTTTGTTCAGCATCAAGGGCGGTATCATCCAACGCGATGGGCTTCGGATAGATATCTATCATGGTCTGACCGGTGGCGGGCTTAGCGGCCACGGTGAAGGTCATGGGCTGACCGGTGTCGGTTTTATCCGCCAGACCCAGGGCGCGAACCGGACCCAGTGGCAGACCGGTGGCATTGGTGAACATGATTTTGTCGCCCACGTTGTACATCCGGTTATCCGCGACCGGAATAGTGGCTACCCGATAATCGACGTTAATCATTGCTGCACCCACCGTAGTGGTGCCTTCAGGGACAAACGACTGATTACCGGTCACGGTAGTGTCTGGGGATGCACCACCGGCGAGCGTGGGCAGATAGCTGCCGCTGTAAACATCAAACTGAGCGACCTCTCTACCGATTTGACCGGTACGGTAAGAGTCTTCAGGACGCCCTGACAAGGTGCCGCGCTCTGCCAAATCCTGAGCGTACACCTGCCGGTCTCGCTCGTTCAGCACATAACAACGCATAGGGCTGTGAATCTGCCGCTCATTCAGCAGAGTCTGCCCGGTGCCTACAAAGTTGTAGCCGTTGGTGTCATTGCTGCGATAGAACAGGCTACCCTGTCGGGCCACCAGCTCAGCCAGATTCTGGTTTAAATAGGTGGCCTGCTGTAAGCCGGACTGAACGCCCCGGCGCTCCCAAAAACGCATGTCACGCAGATCATCCGCTCGAAGTTGGAACGCATCGTTGTGCGGGTCTTCCAGTGTGGCTGGGTAGTACTCTTCAATCACATCCCCGAACATGTTGGTGAGATTCCAACCGTCTTTAATCGGGGCGTGCTGTTGCTTGGGTCGCCAGATCACGTTTGAAGAGTTTTGAAAGGCGGCAGGGTCTGGGGTGAACACGTCCACCAGATCGAGCATCTGAACTTGATGCTCATAGGTTTCTAACGCTTTTTCAAACAGGACTTCGACCGACTGCGCGGTGGATAGATTAGCCATGGAGTTACCACTGCTTTACATCCACTCCCCTGATTTTTGCAGCTCGCTTGATATCAAAGGCTTTTTGACGGTTGCCCGACTTATGAGCAGCTAGATACTGTCGTTTGTCTGAACCGCCATCCTTAACCCCATCTCCCTTCAGTTTGCTGCCGGGTCGTGGTGTATTACTGACTCGTTTCACTCCGTTAAACCGGCCTCGCAACTCGCCCAGATAGGCCGCTGCGCTAATCCCTGTCGGATCGTCCCGAAGTGACTGCAAGAAGGTGTTGAGGTTCTGTTGATTGCGAGCCAAAGACACGACGACTTTCTCAGAACCTTCACCCATGCGGCCAAGAAGAGAATCCACGAAAGCGTCCCCGTTTCCGGGTGCCACGCTTTCCACCGCTTGCCTGATGAGCGTGTCTGCTGACTGATATTCGTCAGCGGTTAACATGCCCTCTGTGACAATCTTGGCGGCTCTCTCGTAATGCTGATCCAGTGCGGAATTGATTTGATTCTGTTGCTGCTGTTGTTGCTGCTGTTGTTGCTGGGTCTGAAAGTGCTGATTGAAACGACTTTCTACCGAGGTATTTACCCAGTTGGACAGTGCAGCCTGATAAGCGGCATCAGGGTCAGGCTTATCATAAAAATCTTCCAGCTTGGGCATCTTGGGGGCAGTGCCCGTGGTCGCGGGTGCGACTGGGGGCGGTGCGGTTGAGCTGCCCTTAAGCTGGTTAATCTCTTGTCTAAGTACTTCAATTTCGCTGTCTTTGTCCTGAACTTTTCTCTTCAGAGATTTTTTCAGGGCGATAAGATCACTGGTCGGCACTTGGCCTTTTTCCGACCTCTGGCTGTCGGATTGCATCCACTCGGGAACGTCTTCGGTCTTTCCTTCCTCTTCAGAGTCTTCACCAGCGCCGGTGTCGTCTTCTGGTTCGGTCGGATCGTCCTGCACTTCTTCAGTTACAGTTTCTTCAGGTTGCGCTGCCTGTTCCGCTGCTGCTGCTTCCGCGTTCTTTTGTTTCAGCTCTTCCAGAGTCATAACCACAGTTAAATCCGTCGTGTTCACGTACATAAAGTCTGGTAGCCCACCAGCAGGGGGTCTGCGTATTACTGCGCCCAGCGGTTTAGATTTTAGTCGATGTAAGCTACACAGGCGCTACATTCTAACTCTCATAACCCTGTATCTGTTCGGGCGTGAAAAGTAGGTGTTCTTTCAACAGGTAACCTTCTAACTCCCATATCTTGTCTCTGGCTTTGTCTCTGGCAATCTTATGTCCTATCTGTTCATCAAAGTTTTCAGGACTGGCACACGCTGAAGTGCCTATCACTTCAAAACCATTAGTCAGCCTGAGCTTGCAGACAATAACCGTGCTGCCAGCGAACCTGACAAACTCTGTATCAGCAATCTTGTCATCAATCATTTCAGGGGTTAAACGTGGTGCATTCAGACCTTTTGCCTGAAGCTCTTTTTCAAGTTCCTGTTCGTTCATGAAACAGCTCTCATTGGATGAATAGGGGCAGGTCGTAACGTAGCAGCCAGCTGGCTCATATTAGCCAGACGTTTACCGGCTATATCTTCCTGCAGGCTCTCTATCTCTACGCCAGCCTTACTCGCTTCTATTTCTACTTTCGCCCGCTTGGTTTGTGCGTCGTACATTTTCACTTCTGCGCTCATTTGCTCGGCTTGGGCTTTGCCCTGTTCGGCCTGTGCGGCAATCATCTGTGGATCAGGCTGGGGTGGCTGTTGCTGCAGCTGTTGCAGGAATTGCATTTCTTCCTCGGTTTCAGGTTGTCTGATGCCCATCTTCAGCAATTCGCGCTTGCCGTAATCCCTGAGTGATTCAAAGGCCATACCCGGCATCATGGCAATGTATTCCAGCATGAGAATGTTGCGGATCGGATCGCCAGGGGGCAAACCGTTGATCATTTCTTTTAACTCGGTGCGGGTTTCCATCTGTTCGGTTTTAAAGTTGGTGCCTATCTCTGCATAGACCTCCATTTCAATGCCGCTGATATCGTTGATGGTTTGTAGCTGCATTTGTTGCGGGTCTATCACCTGCTGCATCAGGTGTTCAGTTTTACGAGTGCCGTCGTACATAGTGAGTGTGGTTTTTCTGGGGCTGTCGTAAACCTCTTTTGCCATGCTGGCGAATATCTCCGCATCCCTTCTTAATGCGTGCTTGTGGTTGTCCTGGTAGATGAATGATTGCATGTCCATCCGGTTTTGCAGTGCCAGAACCGCCTTTCCTGATAGGTCAGGATCAGCAATGTTCTGAGGCAGTCCGGGGTTGGCCACATCTTCCACCGCTTGCCGTGACAGATCCAGACTGGCAATCAGTGCCTGTGGCATCGGTTGCTCTGGCATTTCACCCACGGGACCCAGTGGAATCTGTTTGCCGGTGATGCTGGTGCCATTCTGCAACAAGTAAGGGAAGTTGTTATCTGATCCCTGCTCGTTGTACATCTGCTCATAGCCCTGTATCTGTTCCGGGGTGAAGATGGGTTTTTTGCGTGGGCTCCGGCTGACAATATCCGCCAGGTAACTCATCTGGAAGTTACGCAGGCGCTGGGGGTCTTTGGACAGTCGGGTGATCCCTTCGTAGTGTTCCTCACCCTCCACGAATGCCCGTTCACCATAGGCAGGCACCACCGGTATAAACTCACCAGGCACCAGCGTGGTTTCTAATATCTCCTGCCCGGACACGATGTATTTGGTCACTTCATAGGTTTCAAACTCGATGCACTCCGAGTATTCAAAGCCCTGGTCAATCATCGGGCCTTCTTCCTCTTCAAAGTCATCGTCGTGAACTTCTTTCCTGTTGCCCATCATGTCGGTGAATACATGCACCTGATAAGTGACCGGCTCACGGTGAAAGAATTCACCCACATAAATGCGTTTGTCTTCTGCCACCCAGGGGAAAACATAACTCTCTTCCGGGTATTTGAAGCTGACGGTGGTGGTGGGTCGCTCGCCGGTGAGCTCTTCGACAAAATCCCTGTAACCCTCTTCACTGTACCGGGTCAGGATGCTGCAGTATTTGGCGCCCGCCTTATCTAACAGGCTGGCGGACGGGTCCCAGTACACCGTGTTACAGGCTTCATAGAGAGGGATTCGGTTGATGGTCTGCAGCTGAGTGCGGTTTTCATAATCGTTTTCCAGCTTCCAGGCACCAAAGCCACTCACGACCGCTTCCTGAATCGCATTACCAAATGATTCCAGGCTGGTGTTTTTGCGGGTGCTGGTGCGGTAAATACCGTCCATCATATCGGCGGCGTTGTAGTTATCGCCCACCGGTTCAAAGTCGATCTGTACGGGATTGGATTTCAAATCAGAGATAATCTGACGCATGGCTTTTCGCAGTATGTTGAACTCGCCCCGGTACTGCAGCTGACTCTCGCCCAGTAACTGATCATCCCACTGAGTCACCCAGGCAAACACCAAATCATCGGCTGCCCGTTCCCGCGTCACCTGTCCACGTTGATAGGCGGCGTCGTGCATTTTGATAATATCTTCATGCTCTAACATCATCGTTTACCGATAGGTTTCAAAGACTTGGGGATTACTTTCAGTGCTGGAGTATTGACTTCACCTTTAGGTATGGCAAAGCGGCGCATCATGTATCCATAGCGAAGAGAATCTAGGATGTCATCTTTCACTTTAACCAGCTTGCCCTTGTCGTCTCTGTGGTACTGCAGGAACTCATCAAAGAAATCTCTCTGACCTCTAAACACTTTCAACCGGCCCGACTGCATTCTTAATCGTATTTCGTAGATGCCCTGCTCCACTGAGTTGCTGGTGTCGTCCCAGGTGGCGTGCTCTTCCAGCATCATAAAACCGGCTTCCGCGTAGTGGTCCTTTTGTTGCCTGCTGTCGTCTCTTCCTTTTTCATGCTGTAGGCCGTCGTGTGGCCATGCCGTGGGTACACCGTCCGCCCAGCTTTTCACACTGCCCCAAGCATCATTAGCACTGACCTTTGAGCACTTCCAAGCGTGGGTGAGATAAACAATGTCGTTGTCTAAATCTATAGCCAGTTGAATGTGTGCCTGTGGGTGGTCCCATCCAAAGTCCATGCCGTTGATCAGTAGCCAGTGGTCGGGTATCTCGAACGGGTCACAGGTAATGAACGATTCAGCCAGGTCATATATGCGACCGTGGCCCAGCATGGGCAGGCCCTTGGTTCGCATGTCCTTTTGATGCTCTGGGTAGCTCTCTAACAATTTTTGCTTGGTCAACTCGTTCAGGTGGGGCGCATCGTCCCAGCCCTTTCTGATAAAACACTGACCAGAGCCAGGGGAATCCATAAATTTACACACTAGCTCGGTGCGCCCGTTTTCGGGTGTAAACGTCAGGATTCCCCTGCCACCTTCTCCCAGATCACCATTAGCGGTGCGGGTAATGACCTGCGGGTAAATCGTTTGGTCTTTAGGCTCTTCGTCGATGTGAAACCAGTCCACGCAGTCACCCATCAGGGCATGTTGTCCCTGACTGTACGACCAAAACTGTACTGTGCTGATGCCTCCGGTTGAGTGTCGTACTCTAACCGTACGCATTGCGCCAGCCGTGCCGCTCATACTCTGATGGTCCAGTATCCGGTGCTTGGGTACATAACCACCCTGAAACTCGTTTTCCAGAAACAAGCCGAATATTTTTGTCTGCAGCAGGTCGCGGGTCTTCTCGCCTGAGTAGCCGAGTATCCATATTGTCGGGGGATGCTTGAAGGTGTGGCCTTCCCAGTCTCTGGGGTAATCACCGAGGGCATGACAGGCATCAATGCCGGTGCCGGTTCTGGTCTTGCCTACCTGGTTAGCTGCACACAAACAGACTTCTGAAAAATAAGAGGTTTCTCGAATGAATTCCACGTTTTGCCATGGGTAGAGAGAATCAAACCATTCATCTACCGGCCTTATGATATTTTCTGCCTCTGGCTTGGGTTGTTTTATCTGTATCTGTTTTTTCAGATCAGCTATCGGTTTTTGCAGGGTTGCCAATCGCATGGACCATGCCCTTAATCATTTCAAATTCTTCTTTCATGTCGCTGTGTTCATCAATGCTGCAGATGACGCCTATGGTGTCCACCAGCACCTTCGCTGTGTCCGGTGGTATATCGCCCTTACTGCAAGCCTGAAAAACATTAAGCGCCTGCTTTACGGGTGAATCTTTCGGATCGAAAGTGAATTTAACCGTGGGTAGCGTGGGTCTGTTCTTCGGCTGGATCTGTTCAATGGCGTGGGTAATCAGGGTGCTGTTTTTCTCTTCAACACCGATTCTAACGACTTGCTTGGCGTATTCGTCTTCACTGCCAAATTCTTCACGCATAGCATTAAGAATGAGGTTCTTCTTACAGGGACCTCTTTTCTTTGAAGGTTGATATTCAGAACTAAATGAAGTGCTTGATTTAGCCATAAACCCGTAAAAACCCCCTTTTTACGGGTGTAGTAATAAAGGTCACTTGTAGCCTTTCATCATCTTTTTTTTCTTCATGCCGCCTGTGGCCTTCTTCACCTTTTTTTTCAATGCTGGCATTTTGGTCATCATGCGACCGCCCATCTTCTTGCCTTTCATCTTCATGGTTACACCTCTTTCAGAACATCTTTCAAACGGTTAGACACCAGCGTGTCTTCGGATCTGAACAGCACCTTGTAACTGTCCTGGTATTGATTCAGGTAACTGGCTGAAAGTTCTTTCAGTTTATCTATGTGTTTGGTTCCAGCATCAAAAGCTGCTTGGTCTATGACTTCATCACTGTCGTTAATCAGTGACAGGAACCGGTATTGATGGCCGACCATCCCGCTGGACAGGGTCAGGGCTGCAATGACAGGGGTGCAGATACACACCTGTTTGAACCACTCGGTGAACTGCTGGCGGTCCTGCATGAAGGCCCCTTTCAGGTTCCACTGATTAGCGGCCTGATTCAGTGCCCGGTTCACCATAAATCTCTGTACGCAGTAGCCCACCAAATTAGCGATACGCTGCAAGACGCCCGTCACTGCGCCCACTATTGCTCCCACTCCCGCTGCGGCATCCCCTGCCGCCTGTAGCCCAATTTTTACCGACACTACGGCCATGTCTTTCAGGCCATGGGCCAGACTGGTGGCGTTATGGCGTGCCAGCGCTTCGGCCATGATGGACGGACCACCAGCCAATAACTCTACGCCCCAACCGCTGAACACCTGACCCAGCCACTTGATGGCGCTGACAACAGATTTCTTGATGCCTTCGTAAAGATCCAGGGCAGACTGTACGTAACCCCAACCGGGTATGATGTCAGCCAGTGAGCCTATCAACGTCGATATCGCCCAGCTGCCAAACTCGCCCACCCATTCCAGCGCGGCTGAGCCTTCGCCGTAAATGCTGGTGATACGATCCACCAGAGCATCCATAAAATTGCTGAGCAAAACCCGAATAGGTTTGGTGTACTGGTCGATGCCATCCAGCACTTTCTTTCCAGCATCACAGCTTGAAATCAGGGTGGTCGTGGCGTTTTTCAGGTCGGTGATTACTGTGGTATTGCCCACAAAATTACCCACCAGCCCGAGGTCGAAACCAGGGCTACTGACCAACTCAAGTTTGGAGAGAAAATAGAGGGTGCCATCTCGCGCATCGTCTAACTCGGCCTGCTGTATGTTCACAATAATTACCAGTTCAGGACTGAACCGATTATAGACACTGAAATACCAGTAATACTGGTTTTTGAATACTGGTTTTATTGGTATTATGGTTCTAATATACAATCATCTTATGGGACTGTAGGTCTGTACTAAAATGGATGGTTTTGGTTGGTCAGGGGGTAAGGCATGGAAGAGCGAACAGAATTAGCCGAGTATCTGAAGCTGGTGGCGGATCTGGAGCGTAACCACGATTTCAGGGACTACGCAAAAGAAGAGAAACTGTGTAAGGGGTGCCTGCAAACTATGAATTTTCTGGTGTTCAGTCGCCAGTCAGAGTGTGTGAAGCAGAAACCGGTGGTGAAGAGTAATAGAAAGCGATTTAAAAAGAGAAAGCCGCTGGTGATGGCTTCACCGGAGGATTTCAGTTTACAGCCACCAGCCTGATGCTATTATTTCCACGTTGTCGCAGGTTAATAACCTTTCCTGCCCAAGACAGCCCCGAGCCCCCGTTCTGTACGTGATCAGTTCGGGGGCTTTTGTTTTGTGGACTTGGTTTACTTTCACCAAAGTCTATCGAGTCTAGGCGTCTTCCCTGCTCAGGTCTTCACCCTTCCCTTTGCGCTTGATCCAGTTGCCTGGTGGATGACCTTGGTAGCCTGTTTTCTCCCAGTCATTAATAGCTGACTGAGCCTCTAAAAGCGTGTGGTAGCAGTACCGATACCCACGGCCTGTCCAGTCTATCTGGCAGACTATCCCGACGGTATAAGCGAACCGTTCCAGAGCTATTACACCATGCTCTGAACCGGTTTCAATGATATTGAAATATCCATTTTCTTCTAAAAACTTACTGAATTTTTCTTCAATCATAATTTATTCACTGCTTTCCAGTCGTTATAGATAATTTCGGCCACCATGGTAGCGGATGGCTGCTTGTATCGGGTGTGGAACTCTTCGGCACGATCCCAGATGATGGCCTTGTTGACTGGTGAACCGTGCAGACTGGCCACCAGCTTTTCTCTGAATTCAGAAAGTGAAATTTTTTCAGGCTCTGCAATGTTGTTGTTGTTGTTAATTTCTTTATTTTTTTCTTCTTTCTTTGTTAGTTCCCTTTTTACGGTATCCCGTTTTACCGCATCCCGTTTTTTGGTACACGGTTCAATCTCAGTATCCACGCGGGTTTCAGCGTACCAAAGGGCATCTTCTTTGCTTCTGAATACAAGGTAATCACCAGAGCCAAATTTGCCACTTACAGACCTATCCTGTACCTGAATAATGTATCCAGATTCTTTCAGTTCATTGATAATTTTGTAGGCTGTATTGCGGGCTATACCGTTATCTTCAGCAAGCTGTTTTGGTCTTACGATCCAGTCATCAGGAAGCGATAACAGGTAACCTAAAAGCCCTCTGGCCTGAAGTGATATAGAAGTATCTCGGTGGGTAGCGTTTGGAATCTGTGTGAATTGCTCACGAACAGGGCCTTTATGAATAGCCATGTTGTACCTCTTATTTGCATTAAGGTCGTTTGCTTGTGAAAGGTAAGAAACGGCTTGAAGGTGCAAACTTCCTTCGTTGTCCCGGTTGGTTGCCGGTAGCCGTTTCGGTGTCCAGGTACCACCCCGAACAGTTGAGATCATACTATCAGATTACTGGGGTTGTTTCATTAGTCAGATACTTATAAGTGCAACATACCGGCAGCGCCACACACACGGGTCACAGATCAGTTTAGGCGCATGATTTAACCAACACTACGGCTAATCCACACACACGGGTTACACTGCTTCGATCTCCTCGATTGAGATAATACTGGCGGCTAATCCCCACACACACGGGTTACACGTGTTTTCATCTTCATCAATAAACAACTCACACGGCTAATCCCCACACACACGGGTTACACAGTCCGAAGGGGTTGTGAGATGATCGTTATATCGGCTAATCCCCACACACACGGGTTACACCCGTGAGCCGTTGTTATTTCTGGTCATTCGACCGGCTAATCCCCACACACACGGGTTACACAAGACGCGCGTAGGAATCCACTTCGAACCCATCGGCTAATCCCCACACACACGGGTTACACGTTCTGCGATTACGTCCACTAGCAAACAGATTCGGCTAATCCACACACACACGGGTTACACTCTAGTGTTAATCCCCTGTTTTTAGTAGGGAATATCACCCTGATTTATTCCACCAGCATTTTTCTCCTGATTGTCTCGCATTATATCTCTGGCCATCTCCTCCGCCATCCGCTTCAGATTAACGAGGCAGTTATCTGACCGGCTGTGTTCCGACTCGCATTGTTCGCACTGCCAATTCGTTGAGCTCAGGGTGACGTGATCATTGATATGCAGGCAGTGACTGCATAATTTGTTAGGAGACGCCAGAGTGTCTATGAGATACAGAGGTTTGCCCAGGCGGCGGGTTTTGTAGCTGATAATGTTAATCAGTTCAGATATAGCCTGATCGTAAAACGCCCGGTTAATTCGTTTGCGTTTTATACCCGAATGCTCTTCGGTGTTTTTTTTGATCATGCCCGCAATATCCAAATCCTCCAGAGCAATGGCATCCGATGAATTGATCAGATCGTTGGCCAACAGGTGAAAAAAATAACGGCGGGTGTTCGATATCTTTTCATGCAGCCGGGCAACCTTTTTTTTCTGTTTAATCCATCGGGCGCTTCTGACTGTTTTTCTAGCCAGCCGCCGTTGCTCTCGTTTCAGCGTTTTCATCTGATCCCTGAAAAACAGGGGGGAATCTATATTCCATCGTTTTCCATGAGCATCATCGACCCTGAACAATCGTTTTAATCCTAAATCCAGTGCTGTAATGGTCTGGCTCTCGCTGTGATGTATTTCGGGCTCCTCCAGATCGTCAGCAAACAGTACGCTGATGTAAAAATTACCCGCCGCTGACCGGCTGATGGTGCAGCGCTTTATCATAGCGTCGGTGTCAGTCGGGGGGTTGAAATTGGTGTGGTCGAGCTTCACTGTGCCGATTTTTGGTAACGTGATGCTGTTTTCTGTGTGTCGTATCAACTGGCCCTGAGTCAGCGTAAAACTGGGTCGGCTTTTGTATTTTGATTTAAACCGGGGGAAACCGGGCGATTCTCCCCGTTTTACCCGTCTGAAAAAATTCTTGAACGCCACATCAACCTGAGACGCTGAAAATTTTAATGCCTGACTGTCCACCTCAGACAACCACGGGTGGGTTTTTTTCAGGGCTGGGAGTAGTCCGCTCAGATCGTAGGCACCTGGTCTTTTTTCTTGCTGATCCTTGGGGAGATCTTTGTTTCTGCTGTAATGATCAATACAGTATTGGAGGCAGTAATTGAACACGAATCGGCAACAACCAATATTTTTTTCAAAATAGAGGGTTTGTTTTTTATTCGGTCGCAACTTGCACTTAACCACATAGTACATATTATTAACTTACCTTCACGGGTCTACCGGTCGGTTACCGGAATGTTATGCTCACCGAGAACAGCTTAGCTGTTCGTTGAAATGAGAATCGCACACACACGGCCGGGCATTCATTGAGTGCCCGGTTTTATTTTGTCTGAGTTAAAGTGGTCAAATATAGATCATCAAAATCTTTGATTGATATAACGCATAATTTGAATGCTTAATTATGCAGATTTATGAATAATTATATTCTTGTACTTTGGTTTCAATTACTACCGGTAAGTTCAGTTACCGGTAGTAATTGCACTATTGTCCCATTCTTGACTGTTTTTTGACCGATGGAAGTGAATAGATTATTCATATAGTTAAAAACTATTGAATAGGGTGATTATTGCTGATTTGGTAATATTAACTATTTTTATTGATATCCTTCAGGGTTTATCAGTTTCTGCAATGAAAATAAAAGACATCAATAAATTCTTAGTCCAATGCCATAGAATCGCACCGGCCCTGAATGCTATCCAGGTGGCCATGCTGTTTTTTCTATTTGAACAAGAAGAACCGGCCACGCTGCAAGAAATGTCCAACGATCTTGGAGTTAAACCGGCAATGATCAACCGACACCTTAGACCGCTGTTTGATAATTCAGGCCGTGAGATGGTGGTTATGAGAGGGTTTAACTGTCTTTACCTTACTGATCGTGGAGAGCGTTACTGTAGAAGCCTACTGACTAATGCCAGTCATTTTTTCAAATGATCAGTAGCATATCCCTGACGCCACGAAAATGGTTAGCCAGTAGTAAACCCTGCGTTGACTACTGGACTACCCTTCAGGGTTTATAAATTTTCTAAAGAATAAAAAGGTTAATAATGTTTGGTCTGATTTTATTGTCATTTACTACGGTATGGTTCTGGAGAAGCTTTGATAGCTGGTTTATCAGAGCTGGGCTGGTTCTGGCTACAGCCCTGTTCTTTTTAGGCGTGTATTACCAGTGATAATTAGATATTCCTGACGCCACTACCATAGGAAGTACAAATGGCGGATATGAAATACCACCTGAAAATAAAAGAGCTCTATGGTGTTCCTGATATACAAGTCAGAGAGCCAAATCGAAAGCTAATTACAGGCATCGGCAGAGTTACTGCTTGGAGGTTAGAAAAGGAGGGTAAATTTCCAAAGAGGAAAGCAACGGGAGGCAAGCATGTCTCATGGTCAATGGCTGAGCTCATGGAGTGGGTTGATGACTGACCTTCTTGGAACTATTAGCCGTGATCCTATAGGAGAAGCATTAGGCAGTGAATACAAAAGGTTTGTGTCTAAAAACGGCATGAGCGGGCTGGTTAAGGTCGATGGTGATAGAGTTGATTTCCTCGCTATCTCTTCAGTTAAACAGGGTCAGGGACTATTCAGGCAATTTATAGTTGATGCAAAGAACCAGTACCAGACTATTGCCGTATGGGAAATCTGGAATCCACTGGTAAAAAAGTCTCTTCAACGATATGGGTTCCATTCTGTTTGTTACTTAGACGACGGTCATACCGTGTACGGTATGCGATGGGATTCTGAGTGATTTAATGATTGTCAGTTACTGCCGGTAGGAAGGTTTACCGGATGAATCGACAAAAAAGCCCCATCTCTGGGGCTTTCTTCTTACTGTTGCTGATCAGAAACAGAGAGCTTTTTTAACACCCACTCACTGAGTTTTAAACCCTCCTTTTGTGCCTGTTTCACGTAGCCCGCCTTTACCCGACTATTCAGCCTGATGACCAACGTGCTATCAGCAGTCTGTTCTTTACGGGCGTTCTGGTTGCCAATGTTGCCGTGATAACCGGCGGGAGGTAGACCGGAAAAACCGTCCTGATATCCCTTACCCATGTTCTTTCTATTCCCGGACAGGTTCATCCATTCTTCATGTTCGGATTGCGTACCGAATTTCTCGCCGTGATAAAAACGTCTGAGACCTCGTTGATAGCCTAGATCATAGTAATTTTTCGGCGGCGTTACGTACTGAATAAAAATAGCGAATTGCTGTTCTTGCATATTAAATACCAAAAATATCAGAAGCGGTTTCAGTCGCGCCTACCCACTTCTCTTCGAGGCAATCGTAAAACATTTTACCGGCTGGAATCAGTTTGTTTGCTTTGCCGTTGCTGATCTTTTCCCCAGCATAGTAGGCACTAGAGATATTACCGGTTTTGTAAAATGAAACGCTCAGGGAAGGGAATGCCTTCATCATGTCGTCAAAATCACTAATGTAAATTCTCTTTTTACCGTAGTTTTCCCAAACATTCAGACCGGATTTAATCAGTTTTGCTTCCATATAAACTCTCTTTAGTGCGAAACGAAAAGCAATCACGTAATCGCCAACAATAGACACTGTTTTTCGAGCGATGGCGTGGGCTGTAGCCGTGAAACTCACAAAATAACCGGACGGCTGAGCGGTAGCTGTGCTGATAGCCCATTTTTATTATACTGAATCTTTTTGGGCTTCTTCTGTTCCCGACAGATACTGAAAACACCGGGGAATAGCGGGTGCTACTGGCGCCACTGTTAAGAATCCTTGCTCGCCTTTCTATGTCTGCAGTTAGTCCTATGCACACCTGGTTAGGTAGCCACATGTCATTAAGGCGGTGAATCAGGTTGTGTTCTTCCGCCAGAGCTCGCCATTGATCATTCAGCGCCTGTGCCCGTTTTTTTGCATCTCCATATTCGTATTCATTAATAGAAAAATATTCCTGCCAGCGTTCACCACCCACAGTGGTGTCGACTCTAAAACCTATAAATCCTGACTTGTGCGATCCTTCCTTGTATTCAATGACGGCCATGTTTTGCCTCATAAAAAAAGGCCGGTATCACTACCGGCGCTTGGGTTATTGGTTGTCGGACTCCGACGGATCGGGCGACCAGTGATCATTGTACTGTGTTATAAAATCCTGCAGGCCGGTGGCTTGTTCTACCGTGTCGCAGTCAAACCACATGCTGCTGTCGTCTGGGTTGCCGTGGGGGTGCAATGTTACCCGGTTCATAACCCCCGGCATGATTTGCAGCTCTACCGACACTTTCCCGTAGTGATTAATCATCACTGGAGCCATGTTCATGGTCAGAATGTGGTTGTACATGTTGATTGCCACACACTTAAAACCATTGCTCGTGAATTTGAATAAAATTGTTCCGAGTTCGGCCATTTGTTCTACAATCTGTTCTTCTTCTGGTGTCATTGTTTTACTGCCTGATATTGGTCAACGATTCGACCGGCTTTCTGTAATGCGTATTCCATAGATGAAAAAACGCCTTCCCCTTCTTCGCCTTCTAGCACGTCCACCAGCCTAACGACCTCATAGGATCCTATGTAGTGGGGTTTTTCGTGCTCTACAATCTGCCACACTTGCGCCTGTTTGCTGTCAAACATCAGTTTGTCGGTGTTGCAGGATTGGCGCTGTATGTATTGAGAGATGGTGGCCATGGTTACAGATCCGCCAGGGTCGCGGTTAGATCCTCGGTCAGGTTGACCATGATGCCGCACAGATAATGGTCGGTGCTTAAAAATCTGTAGTTTTGGAAATCAGTAAACATGAATGAATGTATCCTGTTATCCGCTTGCGCTAACAATGATTCAGCCCTGTCACTGTCGCCTACGTCCAGGCTTTTATCAGCACTGTCGATCAGTTCGCCCACGCTCAGCACCAGTTCGATGAATTGAGGGCGTTTTAAAAATTCTTCGCGGGTCATTACAGAACCTCCGTTACGTCGCTGGATGTCTGGCGGGTGTTGATGGGGCGGCGGCGGCTTAATAGCCAGCCATCCACTACCATATAGCCCTGTTTTTTCCAGCGGTTGACTGTTTGCCGGTCAACGCCCTGGTCTTTAGCAAAATCAGCAGGGTGGTCCCT
This sequence comes from Sansalvadorimonas sp., assembly GCA_965221135.1. GTDB lineage: Bacteria > Pseudomonadota > Gammaproteobacteria > Pseudomonadales > Endozoicomonadaceae > Sansalvadorimonas. Next base: position 22,425 of record CBDCRZ010000059.1, on the reverse strand, counting down.
GTAGTGAGTTTTTATGTATTCCGTCAGTGTCACTATTGTTCTCCTGTTTGCCTGCTAATAATATCATAATGACTACTATTGTAATTATTTTTTTATATTGAGAGTAAAAAAAAGAGCCTTTAGGCTCTCTCTTCGGTCAGCTCTGTAAGATGCCCTGATCTGGGGCTTGGTTAGTCGATATTTGGTTAATCAGGGTTCCGCTGTTCATCTATTGGGATAATCGTATGTACGCCTTTCTATGTTCGATCAGTCGGGCTTACCCAGTTGTTTCACAGACTGGCCTGATTCTTTGATAGTCTCCACAAGACTACGGATTATAAGTCCGGTGTAGGTTACTGCCTACGTTCAGTTGCTACGGTACTGGCCAGTACCTAATGATTGAGGCTCATAGCGGCCTTTCCCCAACGCTCCAGGACACCTTACAGAGCTGACCGGCGTTATCAGGATTGTTCTAACATCGGTTTATCAGGCTCCTGGTAGTCACCCATGGACAGATCAGCCACATCTAACTCACAGGTCCAGTTGGATTGCTGTATAGCAGAATCTATCAGGCGTAATTGTCTGGCGTGCCAGTCGTATTCTCGGGTGACTTGTGAGGCGTTCAGCTTCGGTACATGGGCAACAATATCATCCAGACTCTCTGTGACGTTTACCCGCTTTGCGCGCACTTCAAAAAATGCTGTGTCTTTGATGTGCTGCAATACATCGACTTTCTGCTGCAGTTCTTTCCGTCTCAGAAGGGCTTCAGCCAGCTTGATTTTCATTTCTAACCTTTTGCTTATTGTTAGTTTGAACGGATCATATTAGACCACAGTAGGCCAATCTTCCTGTTTTCCTATCGTTTTCAAAATCTGATTGATGTGGGCGTGGTTTCGTTCTCTGAAACTCCGGGTCAGCTCTATTTTGCTGATATAGAATTCTGTGCCGAATCTGCGGTTCTGGCTCCACTGGCCCTTTAGTGTGTACCAGCTCTCATTGATTTCAGGGGAATCCCAGCCCTGATGGATCGCCTTTATCGTCTGGCGGCCTCGGCTGGTGGTTCGCTCTGTCCTGAATTCATAAATTGAGTATCGGCGGTTTTTTGTCTGATGTATCAGTCTGATGAACTGGCCTGTGACGTAGCTCATTGTTGGCGTCTTCGTAGCCTGGGGTATGATTGTATATAGAGGATAGGCGTTATGCGTATCTATCCGCTAGCTCCCAAATCCAATGAAGCTCATCATCAAGCCATGATTCAGGCATATCAAATTCAATATTTGCAGCCTCAGCTAATCCAGTAGCCGTCTCATATTCGTCTGCATTTTGAATCATCCACTTTTTTACTTGCTGCTTCGTGGGTAATGGTTCTGGGGAATGAACAAGCTTTCGTGGTTCACGAACAATTTTCAAAGTGTCGCGCTGTGCCTTACGATCACCATCTTCATCGTTTGCAGTCCATACCCTTTTCTTATATCTGTTTTCGTGTGCAACACCCATATCATCCTCCAGAGCTACGCATATCAAGGTCATCAACCGGACAGCTACGCTGCCGGTTATGTACGGGTTATGTCGCTTTGAGTATTTCTTTTAGTTCTTCGATAGCAATAGCTTTGTTTCTATGTGCTGAACGCTCACTTTCACAGGTCACAACTGTACCTGTTGGTAGGTGTACAATCTGAACACCCTCGTCTTGAGCAATAGACCACGCTACCCGCTTGCGCTTAACATCTGAACTGTTCCAGAGATTGATTACTAACTCTTCTCGTTTTATTTCCTGCTCCATAAATACTCCTAGTGGTTGGTCGCAACATAACAAGAACTTCGTAAGGACAGCTACGCTGCCTCACAAGCAGGGGTTATACGCCTAATCCATATAAAACAGTACGATGCTATTCAAGTTCAGTTCTCTAGCTTTATCTATGCCAATGAGTTCTTTCAGATTGTCATACTCATTGCTATTCAATTCATCCACCGGAACAAAAACATCCATAAATTTGTCGCTGTTGCAGCATGGATAATTTTTTTCAATTTCCTCCAACTCTTCCGCAGTCTTTTTAACTAAAATCAATTTGATTCGACTTCTTAGCTCATCAATAGTTTCTGCGGCATAAGCAAGCTTTGCTGACAGGTCATCAGCCACACTTTTATCTGTTGCCAGATAGACCGCTGTTGCTGCTTTTCTTAATTCGTTTGTATCCATACTTTTAGTCCTGTGTTTATCGCCGTATAACAAATCGTTCGTAAGGACCGCTACGCTGCCTCACAAGCAGGGGTTATATCGCTTCCATCTCTTCCATTTCATCGTCCTCCAAATAGAACTGAAGCACCTTTTTGAAACTATCCGCATATTCGTCATTGCGTTTTTTGCACGCTTTGTATTTTGCAATTAGATCAGCGACAACTATTTCAAGAGCCTGGTCATGTAAAATAGTGACTGTGACTGATCCGACTTTTTGCATTTCACTGTATTTTTCAATTAGTCCAAAATCATCTTTTATGCTCATTCTGTTCTCCGTGTCGCTCTTTCACCCCATTTTTCTTTTTTTTGTAGCTGAAGTATTTTTTTGAACAGATGCGCTGATGTTCGCTGATTTCTCCCTGTTCTCCGTTCAGATCATAGCGGGGGCCGCCTTTTGATATTTTGGAAATGTATTTCTTGTTTTTGCACCACTGAGTGATAGCTGGTTTCAGCCATTCTGTTGGCTGGTGTCGGTCTTCCAGATCCTTCAGCAGGGTTTCATAAATACCGATAGCCAGGGGTTTGATTTCACTGAACAGTGTTGGCCAGTTTTCTGACAGCATAGTGAACAGACGTTGTCTGAGTATCCGGCTCTGTTTCTGTTCGGGGGTGAGTTCGTGATGCTGGGTCATAATTAACACGCCTCCAGTTCTTAGCCATTGAGAACAGTTTATTCGGTTGTTATCTGGTCTTAAAATCAACGTCAGGAATAATGGACGCTGGTTTAAAAATAACCTTATAGTGATAGGTGCTTACTTTTGCTCCGTCGATCTGCTCAGCAAAATAAGTGACGTTATCAGACAATCCTAAAAAATGTTTCTTGTAATCATTATGATCGGTCTTACAGGTGACTTCTAACTGATTATCCTTTGTATCAGACTTGATAGAACAAAGTCCCTCCACGGTTAACAGGTAGGTATCAGTGATTCCGTTATAAAATACTATTCTCCTGCGGATCTCGAACATGTCTGAAGATTTTGACAGGTTTTGAGAGGCTATATCAGCATCAGTGCAGCCCTGAATAAACAGAGTAATTAGTATCAAAAAAAAGTAATGATGTTTTTTATTTATCATTTCTATACGCCCAGATAATAAACCAGATAATAAAGCCAACTACCACCAGCGCAAAGCCTGCCCAGAAAGGCGCTGTTACCCACCACCACGACCAGTCTATGTATCCGGTTAGTTTTAGAGTGACGAATACGACGCCCAGTAATCCCAATACGCCTATGCCTGATCCTGAGCTTGTTGAAGCGCTGCTGCTCATGCCTAACCTTTTGTCATATTTAAAAGGGGTAATCGTAGACCACGCATAACTGGTACTGCCGTTTTTTAGCCGAAAGCCGATTTTACTATAACCCTCAGCGGTGAGCTAGTGAGTGTGTGTAGGTTGTTCAGGTTGAATGACAGCCGAATGGCTGATTAACCGTGCTTTTTCTTGAGAGCTGGTTGCCGATCTTTTTGATGGGTAATCAGTCGAGAAAAGCACCAGTGACCGACCGACAGGCCAAGCGCCAGCGAGGCCGGTTAGTCTTGTTTTACTTGTTTTACTTGTTTTACTTGTTTTACCCTCCTCTACAGGTCAATGAATTCGGGGGCTGTAGCGGTTTAGGGTATAGTGATTGGTTTATAAAGGTATAGTAATTGGTTTATAAAGGTAGAGGGATTGGTTGCTAAAGGTAGAGGGATTGGTTTATAAAAGTATAAATCCTATTGCTGGATTATACCTTTTGTAATATAGTAGTTTTCATACTATTTTGAGGCTCTATAAGATGCCGTCCATAACCACTGATGTAGATAAATTAAACGTGACCAAAGCCAATAAGCTAATACAAATAAATCTGATGGAGAGCAAGACACGGTTATCATTGAGAGAGCAGAAAATCATTCTTTCTGTTATCGCACAGATAAACCCTGAAGATGATGATTTAAAAGATTATCAAATATCTATAAATGATCTGGTGAAAATAACAGGAATCCAAAGTCAGCATCTTTATTCTGGTATAAAGAAAATATGCACCAGTCTAATGTCCAGCATAGTTACTATAAAGGAACCTGATAATCCTGAAGGTTTTTTGATGTCTACATGGTTTTCCCATGCCGGATATTCACCGTCTGAAGGAGTAGTCGAATTCTCTGTTTCTAAAAAATTAAAACCTTATCTTTTACAACTAAAAGGCCGCTTTACCAGCTACCGATTAAAGCAGGTTATGAGCCTGCAGTCGTCTTACTCTATCCGTATGTATGAGTTATTGCGCCAGTTCTTGCCGATGAATGCAGTGGATAAAGGAAACACTACTTCATTCAGGGAAATATCAATAGATGACCTTCGGGGCTATCTGGGTGTAGAGGATGGCAAGTATCCAAAATTCGCTATGTTTCGTAAAAACATTCTTGAAAAATGCCAGAAAGAAATAACCGAAGAAACCGACCTTACCTTTGATTTCGAACCGATCAGAAAAGGCCGTAAGATCGGAGCCATTAAGTTTGTGATTAAACATAACCAGCAGTTTGAAGCCGTGCAGGAAGATCAGGAAAGCCCTGTTTCTGTCGGTACTCCAAAGGAAATGCCGGAAGGCATCAAGCTGATGCTGAAACTTAATATCCCAGAGCTGACTGATATTGAAATGATGACCATGGCTAATCTCTATAAGGAAGAGATAATCAGGGATTCTACCCTGGATATCGTCAGTCAGATTATGAGTGGATTTGAGTTTCCGGTATCTGTGAAAAATTACTTCTATGGCATTCTGAAACAGAAAGCCATAGACAAAGAGAAGGGACAGGTCAGCCGGACGACTGAAGAGCGTCTTACTGACCGTAGCTGGGATGATGTTCAGTTGAACGATGATGTTAATCAATCAGAAGTAGCCTGATAGGCTACAGTTTATTAGCTGCCGGTGGTTGGAGACTCCTCATGTTGACCACCAGCAGCTAGGATCGGGGCGGGTCTTTCCAGTTCGCTGCCGCCCCGACCTTATTGATACGGTCGCATAGTGCCCGTTCTAATCACCTCCGCTATTCTCCGCGCCCTGTTTTTTGTCTGTGTTGCCCACACGCTGTCCATCGCCTCCAGGCTGGCTTTTTGATAGTCGCCTTCCGCTAATGCTCCCCACATTTTTTTGAATTTAAACAGTCCGCTGATGCCGAGCTGATAACTCATATTTAATATCGCGCACTGCCTGGGCTGGTTCAAATTCTTGAATACAGTGCCGAAATGGGTAGCAATCAATATCTGTTTATGGCGCTGAGTCAGAATCAGATTGCACCAGAAATCCGCCACTTCTCTCGGCATCGGCATTTTGTCTAAACAAAACCCCAGCCCAATGGTTTGATGGCCTTCAGTGTCTATGTAGACCGTGTCTCTGCGTCCCTCGTCCTGTTCGATCATGTCTAAAAGCCCAGAAGGCAGTTCTGTTGCATCAGCGTTGGAGGTCATACAGACGGCCCTCCATTACATTGATGCGGTTATTAATGGCGCTCTGGTCCGTCTGATAATCCCGGATCTTCATACATCGCTGTATATCATCCTCGTTGTCGGTTATTCGGTCTCTCAGGCCCGTGACTGAAAAACCGATCATGGCGACGATGACCATGACTATCAGCGGTAGCGCGATGGTGAGCCAGGTTGAATAGTCTTTTTTGGTAGCCATGGAAAAGCCCTATTTGCAGAAACCACGATAAGACTAGCAATATAGAGGGGGTTTATTTGCTGGTAGCTGTGTGGCTTCTGTGGACTCCCCTGCGGGTCTGGGCTGGTTTCTTGATGGTTATTTGATGAATGCTTCAAGAAAGTTGCAGAAAGCGCGAGAACTTAGCACGCTTGTTGTGTGGTCTTGTCTTGCCGTTATTTATAATATAAAGTGCAGCTTCTACACTTTCACTACACGTTAAACGCATAAGGATTGCAATTATGAAACACGTTGTTCTTGATGACGGCAGTAATCAGACCAAGAATGCCTGGTTGTTTGAAGGCAAAATTAACAAAGCGGTCATTCCCTCTCGGGTAGTTCAGAAGTGTAAGTTCAATTCTGAGGGCTACCACTGTGGCGCGTACAAACTGGATGGGTTTTTGGAGTACACGGTGGATGGTGAACTGGATGGCGCTATGACTACCGACATTCAGGATTTTCAGACTTCTGACCTTGATCTGGTTCTGGTCCATGAAGCGTTAAGACAAAGCGGGTTTGGTGGTGAGGATGTCACCATCTATGTCACTCTTCCGGTTGAGGACTATTACAAGACCGACGATGACGGCATCAAAAACAAAGCGCTGATTGATCGCAAAAAAGAAAACCTGATGCGGACCGACATTAAAAACATGGCAGGCCACCAGCTCGCCAATATTGTTAATGTGAAAGTTATGGCTGAAAGTATCCCCGCATGGTTTGATAAGTTGCTGGATAATCAAGGGGAACCCAAACTTGATAATTATTCTGATTATAAAATCATGAGTGTGGATATTGGCGGCACCACTACCGACATTGTGGTAATCAATGGCAAAGGGGTGATTCAGGACTTCACCTCCGTTCGTTGCGGTATGTTCCAGGTGCAGGAAAATCTATCTGAGATCCTGAAGAAAAAGTTTGATCGTCAAGTGATTGAAAAAAAGGATCTGGATACCGCTATCAGAAAACAGTCGTTTAATGGTGAAGATATTTCAGAAGAAATTATCAAAGCTAAGAAGCCGGTCGAAAATCAAATCTTTCCCGCGATGCTGAGAATGGTATCAGACTCCGGTAGTTTAAATGCCACTCTGTATGCGGGTGGCGGTTCTGAAATTATGGCGGAATCACTGGGGAAACAATACGGCGGCAAAACATTAAAAGGCAATGAATTCTCAGTTTGCTTTGGCATCCTTAAGTTCCTGATCGGTAAGGGGATCATTGAATGAGTCTTAAGGCTATCGACAAACGTCTTATTATCAAAGCCTCTGCCGGTGACGTAACAGAGCGCATGTTTGATTACCTGGAAGACGTGGATAGGAAAAAACGACAGAAGGTCATCGACCTGCTTCGCTCCTTTTCCATCTTCGGATTTATGGTGCAGGAGCTGGGCGGCGGTGTGGTGGATTCGATGTTATCCATGGAAGCCAATGGCGAACTGGATGCAATGACCGATCAACAAAAGGCTGCTGTGCTGATTTCCAAGCTGGAGCTTATATCAGGCACCAGTCGTAAAAAGCCGGTCGGTGATCCCGTAAAGCCTGATGAGGTTGAACAGGAAGAACCCAGGCGAGTGAAGAAAAAAACACTGGATGATTTGGATTTGGATATGGACTAAATACAAGGCGGCCTACGGGCTGCTTTTTTTTGCCTGGTCTATAATTCTCAGGCATTTGGTTCTCTATGGTTCTCTGGTAGGTGTACTGATTGCGATTGTGTAAATTCATGCGAAGTTAAGTGAAAAAAAACCCCGCCGGTTACAGTCCCGACGGGGGTTTTTTTGTGTCTGGTGGATGATGGTCAGGCTGCGGCTACCAGTGACCTGATCCACTCGGATAAATTCTTATATCCCCCATTCTCTGCCATTTCCTTCCACTGTTCACGTTCATCAGATTTCAATCTGACTTTAATGCTTACATCAAGGTTCTTTTCCGGGCTTGGTTTTCTGCCCAGCTTTGCTTTCTTCTGAGTAGTCATAAATCATCCATATCCATATCTATGGTGATTAGTATAGAGAAAATGTAGGAACAAAAAAAGGTTTACTTTGTGGGAACATAAATATATTATTGTTCCCACAAGTTGAGGCGGGGATTACTGCTTCAGCTTGTAGAACCGCCTTCCTCCCCGAACTTGTCGAAGGGCGAGGAGAGGAAGGCAACCACATACAGCCCGATACTGGCACAAAACCGGATCAGGCTCAATATGGAAGTATTCCTAAATGGAACTGACAATCACCCCATCCACCACTATTTCAGACCTGCAAAGTTTTCGTGATGCTGGTTTCCTGCTGCAGATGAACGCCACCAAAGTGTCTGGTTTAACCGCCTGCACTGGTCTGATTAGCGCCCCTGCTGTTGATGCTCGCAAAGTGGAAATTGCCGCGCTTCGCTCTGAGCTTGAAGCACTGCTGGAGCTGCTGAAATGATCAAGATTGTATGCGTTTCTCAGTCCGCCTCTAATTCTGCTGATTACAATGAAGACAATTCTTTCATGCTCTGGTTCACCGGTCAGACCGAAGAGCTACCGCCAGAGATGAAAAAGGCGGAAGAAGTCGCCAGCTCTGAGGAATACATGGGTCACGATCTCTCCATGTATTGCCAGTAACACCATCTACCAGTAAGGGGGCTATATGCCCTCTTCTCCAGTACTACACTTTTCATTTTCAGGTTTCCGCTATGTCTACCCAACTCGATATTTTCGCAGAATTATCCAAGCCATTTCCCTCTTCTGATATTGAATGGCGTGTTCAGCAATCTGGTATTGCCGGTTCCGGTAAAGTGTGGGCAATGGTGCTGGCCTACGTGACTAACCGGGCTATCCAGAATCGCCTGGATGAAGTGTGTGGGCCAATGGGCTGGAAGAACGAATACCAGCACACTGATAAAGGTGTGATGTGTGGCATTTCTATCTGGTGCAGTGAGCGTAAAGAGTGGGTGACAAAGTGGGATGGTGCAGAAAACACCGATATCGAAGCCATGAAAGGCGGCCTCAGTGGATCTATGAAGCGTTCGGCGGTTCAGTGGGGCATCGGTCGCTATCTGTATAAGCTGGAATCCGGTTTTGCTGATTGCTTTGATGGTAAACAGGGTAAGCACAGAGGGCAGGCCAAACCTAAAGGCGGTGGTCGTCCGGTTTACTTCTCCTGGAATCCGCCACGCCTGCCAGAATGGGCTTTGCCTGAAGAGGAAAAGAATCAAAATCAGAGCCAGGCTGCTGGCCATAACCGTGAAGAATATCTGGCTAACCGCCGCAATCAGCAGGTGCAACAACAGCAGCAAAACGGGCATGTGACTGAGACGCCCGAAAATGCGTATCGTAAGCGGGAAAAACAACAGCAACAACAACAGCAACAACCCCAGAATGCCAAGCAGCAGTATTTCAAGGGTGTGGCTGACGATGTGAAAGCCCGTAAAGAAGCAGGGCTGGCAGAACAGCAGCAGGTGATGGTTGGAGCTCATGATTACTATGAATCAAAACGAAACGGACGATACGGAAATAAGCAATCGGGTCAGGTGGTCGTGAATCAGAGAGCCATAGAAACGCCTGACAGCTTCGAAGCACCACGCCAGCCTGTTATCACACCTCAGCAATTTAAGCGTCTTCAGGGGGCTCTACAAATGGCTCACTTGGATGAGGTTCAGTTCTGTACTATTGCAGGGAATATCCGAACACTGGGCGAATTAACACAGGATCGGTTTGACGGGGCCATGTCACGGATTCAGAAAGAAGCTCAGAGGATGGCGCATTAAGCGCCCTTTTCTCTACAGTGAGGATGAAACCATGAATGAACTGACTGCCAAGCAGAAAGAGAATCGGGCCTATCATGTCCGGCACGCTGAAGATATTCGACGTAAGAAACGGGAACAGTATCATGCAGGCAAGTCCGATGGATCGGCTAAGCCAGCGAAGAAAAAAGCGGCCAAACCTAAGCCCTACAGCATCAAAAAAAACAATCGCGTTACAATAATCACAGTGAGTGAGGCGGACCGGCAGGAAACACAAACCCGTAGAAACATTGAGGATATTTTGTTGGCCAGGGAGATGGAGATAGATCGGTTTTAGCGCCGTCCATGGCTCATCACGATCAACAACAGTGTAGTAAAAAAAAGCCCCGCACTCTCAGGCGGGGCATAGGCATTTTTTTCAAGTGCTTCTTTTATAGCTGTCTATTCTCTGTCTAACAACAAACCGTACGGTGTTTATTGTGTCTGACATAGATCCTAAGTTCATGGGGCAGGTGTTTACTGCCATTCCCTACTCTGAGGTTATAGGAAGCCCTCTGAGCGCAATGATTGAGGCACAGGAAAAAGCCTCTAATGCGATGGCCCGTTTCGTTTTGTCGGTCGGATTCTCGGAGCAAGACGGGGTCAAGCACGCCACCAGCGTGGACTTTCGGCACTCGGTCAAACGATCAGACGGCACTGAAGAAATAGAAACAATTACGATGCCCCTGATTACTGTCATCCCTGTGCCTAACATGCAGATCATTGATGGAAAAATTTCTCTGGATGTTGAGATTTCCAGTTCTGCTGAATTCAAAGAAAACATTGAAGCCGGTGGAGAACTGGAGGGGCAAGTGGGCTGGGGGCCGTTCTCGGTATCGCTGAAAGCAAAGGCCAGTTACTCAAAAGAAAATACCCGCAAAACGGATACACGGGCGAAACAGCATATTGAATTAAACGTGGGTCAGTGCCCACTGCCTGAGGGGTTTAATTTGATCATGGAACGTTTCAGAAACAATGCCATGGATAAGCCCGCCCCTGATGTGCCTTCTTTACCGCCTGCTGCTAAACCTGCTATTCCTGCTAATCCTGAGTCTGCCTGATGCTGGGTAAGAAGGGGGTCAGCCTGTCGGCGTTCGTGCGCGGTATCGTCAAGGCGCTGTGTGACGGTCAGCAGGCAATGCCACAAGCAAGGCGGGAACACTTAGAACACCACATGGTGCTGGGTGACGATGGTTTGTACCGGCCCAAGATGTTTGATGTGGAAATTGAGGACGGTCGGGTAATCTCTGTGCCGACCTATTCACTGGCTCAAGTGAACAGCATCGGCATCCGATCGGCGCGGGTTAAATGCGGTGCCCGCCTGGTCGGTGTGGAAGAAACCGAAAAAACAGATTGTTTTGCTCACGATGGCACGTTCTGCACGTTTCGGGTGAATCCGGCCATGGACAAAGCAAAGAGTATTGAGATTGAAATAGAGTTCAGCCAGCGTGCTCACTCTGAAGCAGAACACCGGCTGATTGAATCTCTGGATGGTATGGTGGTTGAGCAGTCGGATTAAGGCATCCTATCAAGATGAAAGACCCCGGTTTTTCTCTACTGGTCTACTTCTTGCCGGGAAGTTTGGATAAATACCCCTTCAGAGAATACTAATTGGGTTACTACAAATACCATATTGTTTGTTGCATTGTATGTAGTCGCATTAATATTAGTCCCGAATACGACGTTTACTCTGGAATTACCTCCGCTTAGTGTGTCCATCCTATTTATTACTGTTAATATGGTGCCTAACTTGACCGCACTGATATTTGTGTAGTTTATAGTAGCCGTGTATGTACCGCCATCGTTCGCAAGTGATGAAAACAACAGCTGTGACCCTGTGCTAGTGTCTAATTCATGTGTGATGTCGGAGTTTACTTGGGCAGTAAGTAGAGCTTGAGATGTGCTCAGTCTCGTCGCATTAACTATACCGGATAATTCTATAGATGGCTGTATAACCAGAGGAGTTCCGTCCCTCTCCTGGTATGTACCATTCGTATAATCTAGCGTGTTACCAAATCCCTCTATGTAATATTCTTTTACAGAACGTAACGCACTGAATGTATTACCGGTGAATACGTTACCCGTAAACTGATGCACTCTGAATATAGCCGTATTAGGATTTCTTGTGGCATCATATGAAAATCTCGCGGAATTAAAGGTTGCTACTCCCCTATACACGTCGAATTTCGGACCTGTGTAAGTCTCTACCTGATGTATATCAAACTCAAAGAACCCTCCCTGTACTAGAACCTTGGAATTTACGCCTACCCACAAATGCGGGCCAGTTATAGCTTCTGTGTATAATGATATGAAGTTGAATCCTGCGTCAGAGTCTATCACTATACCTGCCGTAAAATTCTGTTGGGTGTATCCGGTGTCAGTCATGACCAATGGATTTAGTGTTACGTGAGCAGGGAATCTTATACCTGCCCGTATCCGAATACCCTCAATTAGAGGTGAAACAAATGAATTACTTATGCTAGGCAATCCTCCTGCTACACCGTCGTGATACAAACCTACCGCGCACTCTTCTATAAGCAGGCCATACCAAGATAAGCTGTTTATTGCTCCTATATTGCCATTAAGATGCAAACCCAATCCACAATTACGTATCTGTAGCATGTGGTGTGTTGATCTCCAGCTCGACCCAATTTCCACTCCTACACCATCAGGGAATCTGTTTACTGTCACATTCTGAGTAGATACACTAGTAGAGTGGATCTGTAGCCCATATTCACAGCCTCCCACCTCCGCACCTTCTATGGCGAAATTCTGTAAGCGTGTACCCATACTCTGAGTATTAGTCGGACATATTATACCCCTGGTACCTGTTAGCACCTTGAATATGGTAGCTCCCTTGGATACTATATCGTACCGTCCAATAGATGAGTCTAGGTGTTGTAGTGTACCAAATGGGGTGGGCTCTCCACCCGTACCTAGTAAGGTTATACCTGCCGGTACTGTTAGACTAGATATTACATACTCACCTGCAGGGGCTGTTACTGTTCCTCCGCCTTTTAGTAATAACGCAGACATAGCCGCATTTATAGACGGGGTATCATCAGTAACACCATCTATTACAGATCCTAACCACTGAACACTAACTTCCCCGCTAATATTAAGAATCCAAAGACCACCAGCGACATCGGTAAACCTACCGAGTTCAGGAAAGCTATCATATTCAGCCTGATTCGCCGCACGCCGATACTCAGCCCCACCTCGCTCAAGCAACCTGATCAACTGACGGCTACTGTTATCATCCGCCATCGCCGCCGCCAGCGTGGTATGGGTAATCGGCTGATTAACAAACCCGCTCTGCACATTGGGTGAGTGATACACCTGAACCCGATTATTGTCCTGCAGGGTGATGCTGTAGTTAGACCGGCACACCACGATCTGGGCAGGGCTGCCGTTATAGATGGGCAATCCACCGGGGCCGGTTCGGATGGGCTGGGCGACAGTGACCGGACCGCCACTTTCACGGATCACCTGAACGGGTATCTGGTCGGCTGTGTTGGTGGGGTCGCCATCCACTCGGCCTATGAAAATAAACCCGTTGAATATTGGTCTGGCTCGGGTTGGGTCGGCGAAGTACTGGAACGGGCTTATGAGCGTGGTACGAGTGCTTCCTGAAGTAGCCATCAGACTGCCTATTGATTTGATTTAAGCAGTCTAAATGTAGTTCTGTTGTGGCTCTTTTGTGGCTCTATTTTAGGTGGTTCTGTTTTTGGGTGGCTGTGGTATTATGGGGTTATGTTGTACGGGGGTTTTGTATTATGAGGGCATGGGATATTGTCTTTCTTGTAGGCTTATTTTTTTATAACCCGCTATGGTGCGCTTATTACATAGCGGGTTCAGTGGTGGTACTTGTCATTCTTCACGCAATACGACAATGGTTATTCTGATTCATCACTGGTTGCCGATACGCCAAGAGCTTCTGCTATAGCGGGGAAAGTTGAATCAAGCATCAGTGAAAAGTCCACCAGCTCTGGTGTTGATCTCATGGATTCTGCCACTTCCTTACGGGTTTTATCTCTTTGAATAGATGTCTTTATAGTCTCATTGAACATGGGACCGACTACCGGTATTTTTGACGTAATGGCGGTTATTCCAAACATATCAAACATATCAAGAATGGTGCTGGATGAGCCTTTAGGTTCTACATCTGCATTTCTGATAAGGATATCCGAAATATTGTCTATGTTTTTAAGTCGTCCAAGCATGTCAGGATTATCTTTGAAGATGGCTTGTAGCTTATTATTCTTGGTTCCCCATCCTAATGCTTCCATCCTGTTTTTAAAGGCTATGGGATTAAAAACCCGATTACCGTTAATCTTCTTTGACTTGGTACCGTAGCCTGCATTAATCAGATCCATCATCACTGTTGATTGCAGTGATGCCTTGGCAACCTCTCCAGACTCGCCTGCCTTGTTCAGAGTGCTCATAATTGACCGGACATTTTCAACCGGAACACTCTTTGCTGCTATGTTGTTGCTGTATAGCTTGCTGGCCTCGATGACGGAGGTATTACCATCCTTTTTGCTGTCAATCAGTTTACCCACGGCAGACTGTGGGCTGAACTCGGTTTTAATGGTGCTTACTCGTTGTCTGGCCTGCTTGATGGGGTCTGTTATATCTGAACCATAGCCCTGTGATTCCAGTACAGAAGCCAGCTCATCGGCTTCTTTATCTAAAGCTTCTTTAAGAGGGCCTGTCACCACTTTAACGGCTCCTGTCTGATCACCTCTCTCTATGTTGTTCAGTGACTTTCTGAACTGATCAAAGTTTTCTGCTGTCAATACTCTGGGATTAACACCGGCTGAAAGCATATCTTCATCCGGTTCAAGAATTCCGTATCGGGTCATAATTTTTTTAGCCGCCTGCATGGGACCTTCAGCAGTAATAGCCAGATCTTCCATAGTAAATTCATCAGGCAATGATTCTTTCATACGGTCAAGAAACAGGGGGATTTCTACGCCTTTAGTCGCTTCTCTGAAATCGGCGTACAGCTGGTTTTTTTCAGTAGACAATAGTTTTTTACGACCACCCACAGCCTCTTTTATGAGGTTTCCAGTTTCCTCATCAAACACATCCTGATTGACGTTGCTACGAAGATAATCGCCTATTTCATCACTTTGTTTCAGCTTGAATTGTCTTAACGGCTCTGCAAGCTCATCTTTTGTTGACTGCATCAATCGTGATTCACGCGCCTGATCTGCTGCTTTCTGGGTTATTTCTCCACGGGTAGCCCTTACGCCTGCCTCTTCAAACAGGGCGGATCTGGCGGCCTGTTCAGGAACAACCCCAGCTTTCTGCTGCTCCAGTATATCCTGTGCATTCTGGGTGAAGTCATCAAATGACATACCCGCTTTATTCAGAACCTGCTGAAACTCCTGAGTAGGTCGTCCGGTAGCTTCATCAATGAGGGTTCCCTTGGGTGTTTTACCCATGACGGAGCGATATAATTTTCCAGCGAGCCTTCCTACTACCGGAATCGTTGCCTCCAAGCCTGCAGCAACTAAGCCACCTTCTACAGCCCCACGCTCTACATTTTCATCTTTACCCTTAGCCAGTATTCCACCTTCAATGGTTCCTAATGTTCCTGCACCGGCTAATCGTCCTGTTAATGTCTGACCTGCAGATAAAGCCTTCTGACCGAATGCGCCTAACTTGGGTAATAATGTCTGACCAACTTTGCTAGCGGCGGCGCCTGCTCCGATAAATGGAACCGATTCACCAACAATTTCCCCTGCCCCAGCAGTGTATGGGTGTCTTTCCTTGAGTATTTCCATATAGACTTTTTCCTGTTCTGATTCAGGTTCTGCAATCCCTAATCCTCTTAATACGGTTTGTATTCCTCGGTCATAACCCATTGATATGGCGTCCAGTGGACCAGCCTCTTCTGCGGTAGGTGTAGGACTTATTATGTCGCTAATAGCCCTTACCTGGTCCAGAGTGCTCATCTGTCTTAAATCAGTTGGGGGTGCCGATGGTATTAGTTCTGGTTCTGTCGACTGTATTTCAGTCTCAGGCTGGGGCTGTACTGTTTCTTGCTGAACCAGACTAAAACCTTCTGGTAATGTCATTGTTTCAGGTTCTGGCTGTGCTGTTGGTTCTTCACCCACCAGCCTGAAACCTTCTGGTAATGTTGCCATGTTATTGCCTCGTCCATTTTCCGTCGCTGACTATGAACGTATCACCGGTTTGGTCGTTAACTATCTCCTGACCTTCAGTAAGCCCCAGTGATTCTGGGGTAGGTAAGTCAGATAATATTTTATTGAACTCTTCATCTTCCTGTTTTCTTAGAGACTTCCATTCTTTAACCATATTAATTTCGCTGCGGTTGTTACTGATGTAATCCGCTTGGAAGCTGTTGAACCGTTCGCTCTCCGCCTCTATCTTTGATAATCCTCTAAGAAAGCTGGATATCTGTTTTCCTGTGGCATTCTTACCGGGGAAACCATCCAATGCTAAAGCAATATCTTTGTCTGATGCAGCACCTGGCGGCAGGTTGCTGACGGCCTGTGATGCAACAATAGAGTTATAGCGTTTTCTTAGATTGGTAATGGCATCAGGCGTTCCGATAATCTCTTTATACTTCTCGTT
Organism: Sansalvadorimonas sp.; assembly: GCA_965221135.1. Classification (GTDB taxonomy): domain Bacteria; phylum Pseudomonadota; class Gammaproteobacteria; order Pseudomonadales; family Endozoicomonadaceae; genus Sansalvadorimonas. Next base: position 6,172 of record CBDCRZ010000059.1, on the reverse strand, counting down.
CCATTCTCCCTGGAAAAGACCACCACCCACGTCTGCGCCTTCAAAGTCATCTGCCAGCCTGATAAAACTTCTGGAATTATTTCCAGATTCAATAAAAGCATCATTAGCGGTTGACAGTCTTTTTTCAAGATGGCTTGAAAGCGTGGGCTTTCCGTCAGATGTCAGAAATCCGGTCTTAATACCAAACTGTTTAGCGGCTTCTGGGTTCGTTTCTTTCAAAGCCTGGTATTGTTCAAAATCCTGTATAGCCGCTGTTTTCGTTTGTTTTGTCTTTGATGGGTCAAAAATACCCAGAGCCTCAAGATCCCCACCAGCCCGACCATAAGACCCTTGCATCATCTGCAGGAACGTCTCTGGTTTATTTTTGGCAATGCGCTTTAACACCTCCGGTGTAATGGAAGGATTACCGGTGCCACTGATCACCGGGGCATACTGATCTATGGTCTGTTGCAATAGTTCAGGATCGCCGCTCTGTGCGGCGGTAATCATGCCACCCACCGCATCTCTTACCTGCATTTGTTGCTGTTCGTTAGCGAAACCCTGAAAGCCCTGTATCTGTTCAATCTGTCCGGGGTATTGCTGCGCCAGTGCCTGAGCGGCTGCCGGATCGTTCGGGTCCAGCTGTTGCAGGCCCATTCTGAACTGGGCTTGTTGCTGTTGGGCGGCTTCCTGTTGCTGTTGTCTTTGTACAGCACCTTGTAAACCAATCAGACCCGAGGCTGTTCTTATGGGACTTTGCCCAGTAGGTCTGATGGTGTAATCATAAGGTTGTGGCATGATAATAACTCACTTAAATAAACCGGATCGCAATCCGTACACCAGAGCGCCGGTTTGCAGTGACTGACCCAGACCAGCCTGAGCTTGTCCTCCTGCTATAGCCTGCCCTGCCTGTGCAGCACCAATGTCACCGTAAGCACTGGATAATCCAGACCCGTACTGACTCAAGGCAGAACCATACTGGCCACCATAGCCACCCTGTACGCCTGCACCCTGCAAGCCAATACCGGCCAAGTTGCCATATACCTGCTGTTGCTGTTGCAGTGCCTGAGCGCCTAACGTGGGGCTGATTCTCGCCAGCTGGTTCTGGGTGCTGGTGGACTGTAAACCTCCGGTAGCCTCTGAGGCTGCCAGCTGTTGCTGCTGGGCTGCCTGTGACTGAGCGGCAAACTGTGGGCCAGCATAATAGTCTTCCAGATACTGAGCCTGACCACCGGGCGTGGATAGACCCACAAGACCTGCAAGACCCCCCACGCCTGCCTTTCTGAACGGGTCGAGTCTGGCTACCTGCTCCTCATAAACTTCTCTCTGAGCCGCCAGCACTTCCCGCTGCACTTCTGCCTGAAGCTCTGCCGCCTGTGTCTGGGACGATGCCGCTGTTTTTGCGGCGCTCTTCTGACCGGAAGCCCCGATCACACCACCGGCGACGGTAGCCCCTGCTATCCACCAAGACATACTTCATTACCTCTTTGTTCAGTGGGCTGGTACTCGTCGTCTGTTACATCAGATTCTATTTTGTCGAGTTCGGTTTCTTCGGTGATGTGGCAATTAATGAAGGTCGTTTCTTCCAGCGTGTAACAGGCTTTTTTTGCGCCCGGCTGGCTGATGTACATAAATGGCGCTTCAATGATTCGTTCATCAAATTCACTGACAATCGCTATCTTTCCACGGGTTATCAGGTTGCAGGTTTCGTGGGTGTGAATCTTTCCGGTCAGGGCCACGTCTGCGGGTATAGTGATTTGTCGGAAGTAGGCACCATCAAGAAACGCATGTTTCAGTACGGTTAGATGCTCCACGTCGTCCAGTGTTTTCAGGGTGTCCTCAAACGTCTGTATTTTTTCCCTGCGCTCTTCCCGTGTTCCGGTAATGGCAGACAGCGCCTGTATATCGTTTTCCTGCATCAGGTCATTTGCACCCATCCGGTGTTCACTCCAATGGCTGGGTTAAAGAAGATGTCAGTGGTCATGCCGTCGATCTGGTAATACGTCTGGCTGCGGTTGCTGGTGACAGCGCCTTCAGGTGCAGCGGTGCCGGTCAGGGGGGCGAACTCGGTTTCCAGTCGGTTGATGTCGGCGTCCAGGTCATCGACTCGGGTATTCAGCGCGGTGACAGTGGTGCCCAGCATGGCCACCTGCGTAGATAGGGTTGATACCTGAGTAGATAAAGTTCTGACTTGACTTTCAGCCGCGGCAAGCCGGATCTCTCCGGCATTGATCTGGTTTTGCAGGGTGTCTATGTTGCTTTGGTTTTCACGGTTCCATACCTGCGCCTGATGGGTCTGTTCGCCTAGAAGGGTTAACGTGCTGCCATTCTCGCCACTGTTGAGTCCTTTGGCGTCGTAGTCTTCGATCAGAGCATCGGGCCAGCCCTGATCGGCCAGTATGGATCTAGGCAGTGTGGTGCCGGACAGACCGGGTAAACCGGTGGTTTGTAAGCTGAGTAATTGCTGATTAGGCACGAATGGGGCTGACATGTCGTTTATTCCACCCTCACACGAAAGTTAGACAAAGTAGAGGCGGTCTCTGTAATCCACCGGATACGAAACCCTACGTTGTTTCTGAAGTAGCCTATCCGGCGCTCTAAAATCCGTTCGGTGTAGTTCTGGGGTTCATCAAAATGTATCCAGTGCTCTGTGCCATAGCTGATGCCATTCACCGTGACACTGTGCGCCAGTCGTCGTGCGGTGTTGGATCGTCCGGGCACGCTGTCGATTTCCAGATCATAAACACGGCGGTTACGGGACTGAACCATGGGCGTATCAAGAATAAATTCCACCAGCTGGCCAACGTGCCGGGCGTCGGTGAACGAAAACCGGCTGAGTAATGGTTGGCGTTTGTCGCCTACGGTCCACTGGTCGCCGTCGTGTATGTGGTGAATGCCTCTGTAAGTAGCATCGCCCTGTATATCGGTTTTCAGGATGGACCAGTTAAAGGCACCTTGGCCGCTGCTGTTGTGGTCATAGGTGAGCGTATGACGTGGCAGGTGAATCACTAGCAGGTCATGGGCATCGAATTTGACCGACTCCATAAACGCAGATTCTTGAATTTCAGTTTGGGTGTATTCCCTGAGTATTTTCTGAATGCGTCGGGTAGCAATTTCCTGATAACTGCCCTGGTTGATCAGATACACGCTGGCGGGTTCCAGTCTCGGACCGCCGAGAATGGCGAAACTGTCTAAATATACAGCTTTGCAGCCCAGCCCAATGATTCCGGCTCTGACCGTCAGTGACTGAACCGGCTGGTAGATGGTTTGCTCTGAGCCGGTCAGGGCGAAATATTCCACGGTGTACCGGCCAAAGACCACCACGTAACCCTTCCAAGCATCTATAGCAATGTTCACATCGGGTTCGGCTTCAGCACTGTAGAACGGCGCTATGTAGTCCGGGCGCTGTTCGTTGTTCAGATCGGTCACGCCGAACATGCCTGAGTTGCGTCTGATCCACACATAGCGGCCCCGGTTGCGGGCGGCGTCTATGACGTTGCTTACATCAAAATCCGTGGCGGGCATGTCGGTGGTGACGGTGTTGGTGAGCTGTACTGACCAGACCGGGGCAGGAAAACCCACCAGCACACCATGACTGACTTCCTGAACCCGGTTGCCGGTTAATGTGGCCTGTGGGTTTTCACTGAACAGGTTTAACGGCTGGTTGTTAGCCGTGGCTCTGAATACGGCAAAGACGGTGCCATTGCCGGTGGTTCTGGCGGTGGTGGGTATGCCGTTACGGGCTGACCATCCGCTGTTGTTGGTGCCATCACTGACCACGGTGGACGCCACTGAGTAGAAGTTGCCGGTGGTCAGTTGTGCTGTGGCCAGTATCTCGGCTGATTGCGCGGGGCTGCCGGTGCTGCCGCCGATCAGGTCGACCCGCTCCACGTCCGCCAGTGTGGTGGGGTCGTTGTTGGTGTCCAACACGTACAAACGGGTAGGCGCTTCCGGTTCAGCGGCGGTACTGCTCTCGCTCATCCGATAATTACGGCTGTTGTCGCCCATCGCGGCATCGTCCAGGGTGACATTGAATATTCTACCGGTCAGGGGTTCGGTGGGCGTGGTGCCTGACAGTCTCGCACCCATAATGGACAGGCCCGGATTAAACACCAGTGTCGTGCTGGCATAGTCCAGCGCGTTGCTGCCTGCCTTGCTGCCGTCTGTATTGGTGGTGGTGACAGTAGCGGGGCCTATATCCACGGGGGTGGCTGTGCTGGTGGCCTGAACAAAGAACCGGCCATTGTTTACAAAGATGCCGGACTCGCCGGTACTGCCGAACACCCATTGTTTGTCCTGGTTGTTGGCCAGCTCCACGGTGGCCGTTAACCGAAACCCCGTAGTGGGTGTGAAAATAGGAATCTGTACATAGGCATTGTTTCTGAAGTTCGGCGTATAGGTGGTGGTGGTGACTGAGGTTCTGCCCCGTTGACCGGCTGCCCAGTTCTGCAGCTGGGTTAATTCAAACTGATTTGTTGTGGCGTTTCGTCGCCAGTAATAAAGGTTGCCATTGCTGACAATCGCCTGACTGTTGGAGCTGAACGGCATTCTTGCCAGCCCTGAGCCCCCCACCTCCGCCAGCATGTTGCCCATGGCATTGACCAGGCGGGTGCCCTGCACTCTGAAGACCGTATTCAGTACCGGATTAAACACCCCACCACGGGCGATGCCTGCGGTATCAAATGTTTTCACCAGTCCGGGCCAGCTCCTCATATAGCCAGCGGCGTCCAGTACCGGTTTGGGTACGGTGAGCATGTTGGTGGGCAGTGAGTCCAGCCAGTCGCCTTCGGCGTTGCTCTGCACCAACCCCTTACTGATGGGGAGATTGATAACAGGCATCAGACACCCCCGGTGATGGTTCCGCGACTGCTCGTCACTGTCCAGAGATTGTCATTGGTTCGTGTGAATGTGACCGAAGCACCGAACGCCAGCAGCATGGGTGATTGACCTCGGTATCGGGTGCCGTTCATGGCTATTTCGTCCACGGATCGCGGAGTGATTGAAAGAATTCCGCCGCCATTATTGGTGAATCCATAGCCCATGTTGACCGGTATTTCAGTTCGGTTTTCTGCCGCGAGGGTGGGGATATCGACTCGATACGCTCCGGGAGCTTCTATCTGAACACGACGGTTTAGCATGTCAGCCGTAACGCCGTTGGCTTCCATATTGAGAATGTTTGCACCCGCCGAAAATGAGATACCGCCTCGGGTGATGTAGGTGTTGCCCGGTATCAGGGGGTTATGCTGCCAGTCCGCCAACGTGCTCGTTGTCAGGCTGTCTCGATTCGCACCTTCTACAAAGTTGGTTCCGTTCCATGAAATTTCGCAACCTTCCTGCTCCCGTAATACCAACTGATTAATGTCACCGTAAAAATTGCCCTGCAATGTCACTGTGGTGTTTGTTGTATCGTTAGCGAAAAAAGCATGCCAACCTGATGGCAGATTGGTCGTTGTAGGCATCTGTCGGGTAATGTTTGCCGTGCCGGTGTGTCTGTACCACACGTGCGTTCTTTGCGGTATTTGTCCAGACGGCAACTCGCTGTGACTCCAGTTAGTAACGGCTGCCGTCGCCGTGGGGGCGTCAATGTATTCAAACGCCGTCCCCGAGGCATTGACAACGAGTATTTGCCCCGCACTACCTCGATTTGAAGGCACGTCATTAAGTAAACCAAGGTCAGCAAATATCGACAGAATGCCGTCAGTGCCTGACAATCCAAATTGTATTCCTCCTCTTGCGTCTATCCGAGTTATCGGAGTTGGGAAAAAGTTGCCGTTATCACCGACCAATATCCCAGAGATTCCGGCCGCTGGCGTGATGTATTCAAGCGCGGTTCCTGCGGCATCCACGGCCAACACTTGACCCGGCATGCCTCGTGTTTGGGCTACGTCTAACAAATCACCCACGTCGGCGGGAACGTCTCTCACGTCCGCCAGTGCTATGAATTGTGAATTCTGACCGACCAGGACAAACGCCGGGTTAGTGCCGCTGCCGCGAATAGTGCCGGTGCTTTTTTTCAGCTCCAGACCAATCACATCACCGACATTGAAAACATGATTAGCGTGACTGGGTAACGGTATAGGTAATTCACCGCCGGGGGTGAAATCTAAACCGCCGGTGCCGGTATCCCATGCCAGACGACTGGGCGCATAAATAATAGAGGGGTTGGGGGTTTGGTTTGATCCAGTGACCGTCA
>CBDCRZ010000058.1:0-8929 GCA_965221135.1 Sansalvadorimonas sp. | reverse complement strand
TACGATGGTAATTCCCGGCGCATTCTTCGGAACCAGAATCTGTGATTGCTGCAAATGACGGGGAGCAGACGGATCGTTTTTGCCCATTACGATGAAGAAGTCACAGCGAGGGTGGGAAGCACCGGAGGCAAACCACTTTCGTCCATTAATCACATACTGGCTGAGTTAAAGGAGAAAGCCAAAGCTGAAGGTCTGTGGAATTTGTTTCTTCCTCATTATGGTGAGTTGGGAGCCGGTCTCAGCAACCTGCAATATGCGCCTCTGGCGGAGATTATGGGGCGGGTAGAGTGGGCGCCTGAAGTGTTCAACTGTAATGCGCCCGACAGCGGCAACATTGAAACATTGTGCATGTATGCTGACGAAGATCAGAAGCAGCGCTGGTTGTTACCTTTAGCGAACGGTGAAACCCGCTCCGCGTTTGTGATGACCGAACCGGAAGTGGCCAGCTCCGATGCTACCAATATCTGCACATTGATAGAGCGTGATGGCGATGAGTATGTGATTAATGGACGCAAGTGGTTTGCCTCCGGTGCTTCCCACCCTCGCTGTGACTTCTTCATCGTAATGGGCAAAAACGATCCGTCTGCTCCCCGTCATTTGCAGCAATCACAGATTCTGGTTCCGAAGAATGCGCCGGGAATCACCATCGTACGTAACCTGCCGGTATTTAATGAGTACGATGCACCCTTCGGTCATGCCGAAATTCTGTTTGAAAATGTACGAGTACCGGCAAGTAATATGTTGCTGGGAGAAGGACGTGGTTTCGAGATTGCTCAGGGTCGTTTGGGGCCAGGTCGTGTCCACCATGCCATGCGTCTGATTGGTCAGGCACAGCGGGCGCTGGAGTTGATGTGTCAGCGGGCTGAGAAACGTACAGCCTTTGGTAAGCCGTTATCCAAGCAGCAGTCAGTGCGGGAGTGGATTGGTGAAAGTGCTTATGAGCTGGAACAGGCACGGCTTCTGACTCTGAAATGTGCAGACAAAATGGACCGGGAAGGCAACCAGAACACCCGCGACCTGATTGCGATGATCAAGGTGGCTGTTCCACGTATGGCTGCAAAAGTAATCGACAGAGCCATGCAGGTTCACGGTGCCTGTGGTTTCACCAACGACACCTTCCTCGTCAGTTCCTACCGCTATGCCCGTACCTGTCAGGTGCTGGACGGTCCGGACCAGGTACATCTGATGACCCTGGGTAAGCAGACTCTGGCGAAGTATGTCTGATCTGTGAAATGCTTTGAAAAAACGTTCATGAGAAGACGTTGTGAGGAGATGCTATGAGCCAGGCTACGAGTCGAGCTATGGAACAGCTGGATGAAAACCAGCTGGCACAGTATCTGGAGGCCCATGTTGCGGGTTTCCAGGGGCCTTTAACGGCGGAGAAGTTTGCCGGTGGGCAGTCCAACCCCACTTTTCTGATTAAAGCCCGAAGCGGTCAGTATGTTCTGCGCCGTAAACCCCCCGGTGTGCTGCTGAAATCAGCTCATGCTGTGGATAGGGAGTTTCGGGTGATTACCGCACTTCGGGAGAGTGATGTGCCGGTGGCGCAGGGTTATCATCTGTGTGAAGACGACAGCATTATAGGCTCCATGTTCTATTTGATGGAGTATGTCGATGGTGTCGTTCACTGGGATGCCCGCCTGCCGGAGTTTGACCGTGATCGTCGTGTAGCGACATACGACGAGATGAGCCGGGTGCTTGCGGCTCTGCACAGTGTTGATGTCAACGCAGCTGGTCTGACTGATTACGGCAGACCCGGTAACTATTACCAGCGCCAGCTGAACCGCTGGTCCCAGCAGTATCGGGCCAGTGAAACGGAAACCATTGCCGAGATGGAGCAGCTGATTCCCTGGCTGGAAAGTCATATTCCTGAAGATGACGGGCAGGTGAGTCTGGTCCATGGGGATTACCGGCTGGACAACCTGATCTTTCATCGTGACCAGCCTCGTATTCTGGCAGTGGTGGACTGGGAGCTGTCGACACTTGGCCATCCGTTTGCTGACCTGGCGTACCAGTGTATGTACTGGCGCTTTCCACCCGATGCGTTGATGCCAGGCTTTGCTGGCCTTGACCGTCAGGCTTTGGGATTACCGACGGAACAGGAATATATAGACAATTACTGTCAGCGCCGTGGCATAGACGGCATTGATAACTGGACTTTCTATATGGCTTTCTGTTTCTTTCGTTCTGCGGCGATTGTTCAGGGCGTGAAAAAGCGAGCCCTTGATGGTAACGCTTCCAGTAATAGGGCCCTTAAAATTGGCGAGCTGGTACGACCCTGTGCCCGTATGGCTGTGGATTTGATTGATTCCCAGTAGGGATGAGAATAGGGATGAGAATAGGAATGAGTACACAACTGTTTGATTTGACCGGCAAGGTTGCACTGGTTACTGGTGCGAGCCGGGGTATCGGCGAGGCAATTGCCAGACTGCTGGCTGAACAGGGAGCCCATGTATTGGTCTCCAGTCGTAAACTGGAAGGCTGCCAGTCCGTTGTAGAAGCGATTCAGGCTACCGGAGGCAGTGCCGAAGCTCTGCCCTGTCATATCGGCAATATGGAGAGCATCAGCGAGGCTTTCGCTCATATTCGTAACACCCGTGGCCGACTGGATATTCTGGTAAACAACGGCGCAACCAATCCCTATTACGGCCATGTGCTGGATACTGATCTGGCGGCTTTTGAAAAGACAGTAGAAGTGAATATTCGGGGCTACTTCTTTATGACCGTTGAAGCCGGAAAGCTGATGCGGGATCAGGAAAGCGGCGGTTCGATTATCAACACAGCTTCTATTGGCGGAATGCAGCCTGCACCAGGGCAGGGTATTTACTCAATTACCAAAGGCGCGGTGATCACTATGACCCGGAGCTTTGCCAAAGAGTTAGGTGAGCACAATATCCGAGTGAACGCATTGCTGCCGGGTTTGACCAGAACCAAATTTGCCTCCGCCATGTTTGAAGATCAAAACGTTTACGACAGTGCTATGGCTGAGATTCCTCTTAAACGCCATGCTGAACCACAGGAGATGGCGGGCACAGTTCTCTATCTGGCTTCTGCAGCGTCCAGCTATACCACCGGCGATTGCATTGTTGTGGATGGTGGTCTTACTATCTGACAGCACTGTTCCCACTCTCCGGAAAAGAAAATACAAACAAAGAACATAAAAAAACAAGAGAGGCATCATGGCTGCGACGGTCAGTTACAACTACCAGGGCCAGACTGTACTGATAACTGGCGCTGCAGGCGGTATCGGGTTGGCCGCTGCCAGGGCTTTTGGGGATGCAGGCGCGAACCTGGTGTTGTGTGATGTGGATGAAGGGCGCCTGCGGGGTGCGACATCCGAACTTGCAGAACAGGGCTTCCCGCATCTATTGCAGGAGTGTGATGTCACATCTGCTTCACAGGGTGAAGCACTTGTTGCGGCCGCTGTAGAAGGTTTTGGGCGGTTGGATATAGCCATCAACAATGCCGGGGTTGAACATGCCCATGTTCGTATGGGTGATATCACCGAGCAGGAGTTCGACCGGGTGATGGCGGTGAACACGAAAGGCGTCTTTCTGGGGATGAAGTATCAGTTGCAGCAGATGCGGGAGCAGCAGGCGGGAGTGATTCTGAATGTGTCTTCTATTTCAGGTTTGATCGCCTCTCCAACCCTTGCCGCATACAGTGCCAGCAAACATGCGGTGCTGGGTTTGACCAAAACCGCCGCTGTTGAATACGCCCGTTTTAATATCCGTATAAACAGTTTGTGCCCTGGATTGACCGACACAGAGATGGTGGCGCGCACTCTGGAAGAAATGGGTGATGACCGTGAAGCATCCATGGCTCTTTTAACCCGTGATACCCCGATGCGCCGCCCGGCCGAACCTGAAGAGATGGCGCAGGTTATGCTCTGGGCCTGCAGCGATGCCAACCGTTATATGACCGGGCAGAGCCTGACGGCTGACGGTGGTACGTCTCTTTAACCCAAAGTGCTTCTTACCTCAAAGTGCTTAAAAAAAATCAGATAAATTGCTTTAAGGAATCTTCATGAGTTGCGTCAGCGATCGTTATAAAAGCTATCAAAATAAAGTTGTTCTGGTTACTGGCGCGGCCAGCGGTTTTGGAAAGTTACTTAGTGAGCAGCTGGCTGAGGCCGGAGCAAGGCTGGTTCTGGGGGATGTACAGGAAGAGGCACTGGCGACACTGGTTGAGCAACTGCGCAAGCAGGGCGGAGAGGTGTTAGCGAGTTGCTGTGATGTTTCAAAAGAAGCGGATGTGAAAGCACTGGTCGAGAGAGGAGCAGGGAAGTTTGGTCGTCTGGATGTGGCTATTAACAACGCTGGAGTCGGTCACCCCTTCACGTCTTTGATTGATATGACAGAGGAAGAGATGGACCGTCAGTGGGGAATCAATACCAAGGGTGTTTTCTTTGGTCTTAAACATCAGATTCGACAGATGCTGACCCAGCCGGAAGGTGGCGCCATTTTGAATGTCAGCTCCATGGCCGGCTTGAACGGAGCTCCCAAACTGGGTGCTTACGTAGCAGCCAAACATGCGGTTATAGGGCTGACCAAAACAGCCGCTGTGGAATATGGCCGCAAAAATATCCGGGTAAACGCAATCTGCCCGTTCTTCGCTTTAACACCACTGGTGACGGATAACGAAGCCTTGAGAGGGGAAGACGCTCAACAGTTCTTGGCTCAGGGGTGCCCTATGAAACGGCTGGGAGAACCAGAAGAGATTGTCAGTACCATGCTCATGATATGTTCACCAGAGAACAGCTATATGAATGGCCAGGCTATTGCTGTGGATGGTGGCGTAAGTGCGCTTTAGGCAGCTCTCAGAATGTGCCCCTGCCTCGCCAGGAATTAATAACTGTTGAAGTTGAGTAGCACTCCTCTAAGCTGCGATGCTCAGTGCTCAAGTGAGAGTTATGAGCACTGCAGCCATTATCTGTAACGGGTGCCTGGATATCTGAGTTTGCAACAGGTCCGTTTGACGACGACGACGATGTATGGGCAGGCATCGCCCATGCAAAATGTGTCTCCCCATCTACACTGGATCATGCTTTCATCTTCAGTGAATCATCATGGTGGTATATCCTCTTTCCCACAGGCTCTTTGCACTATTGCTGCTATGGATTGTGTGCCTGGGTTCGGTGGCAGGTTTGTCAGCAGATCATCGACGGCCGGGAGATTTTCAACGAATAGTTGTTTTCGGAGACAGCCTGTTTGATGGCGGTGCCATGCACGCACTGTACCCTGAGAACTGGGCGCCAGCGCCCTGGTACTTTCATGGTAACTTCACTAATGGTGATGTTATGCCCGGCCATCTGCGGAGTGTACTGGAGAAAACAAACGGACATCCAATAGAGTATGAAAATCTGTCGATGGCGGGGGCTATGACTATTCGAAGCGGTGCCGTTTTAGCTCTTATTGATAATAAACAGGTTGAAAAAGTGCAATCTGTGATTGAGCAGGTTGCCCGTTACCCGGAGCGTTTTTCAGACAATGATCTGATCGTTGTTGATGGTGGCATAAACAACATTCTCCATGCATGTCTTCACCCTGGTATCTCCGAGATACCCCTGCTGGATATTGCCGGTGATCTTACGGAAATTATAAATATTATAATTGCCAAAGGCGGCAGGAATATTTTTATTTCCAATATTCCCCCTCTTGAGCTGGGACCCATTGTTCGCCAAAACATGCCATCAATCGTTGCACCTGTGTTTCAGTTTATTATGCGAGCTTTTATTCAGCGTGAAAACAAGGCTCTGGCAGCCGGTGTAGACAAGTTGAAAAGTGAGAACCCTGAAGTGAAGCTTTGGGTGTACGACATTAACAGCAAAGGCTCCCAGCTTTTGAGGAACAAAAAAATTGTAGTCAATGGGGAAACCTATCCTTTTGAAGATACCCTGACCCCCTGTCTGACCAGCTCCCTCAATGTACCTGTTATAGGCTTCTTTCCCGATAAAACTCAGGTGAAGGAATTGGTCATGTGCCGAAACCCGAAAGAGCATGTTTTTTATGACAGTATCCATCCCACCACCTATGCCAATAAAGTTTTTGCACTGGATATTGCCAATATCCTTTCAGGTGAGTAATCAATAAGGGAGCGCGGGCTTAAAGCAGGAGTGAATAATTAGAGGAGTAGACCTCCACGTGTGCTCCAACCACCACCAAATCAAAAAAAAGCCCGGATATCGAAATATAACCGGGCTTTTTGATTTGCTACCTATTTTTATGAATACACATATTCTGAATCAACATGTCTGGTCAGGCATAAATGACATGCCATTCCCCCAGCTCTATTGTTATGATCTTTGCATCATTCATTCCAATCCCTGCGGACTTGATCAACAACAGCCTTTAATCGTTCATTCCCATAGTCAATGGCTGCCTGATTCAGAACCTCAAGCAAAGAGAGGTTATCTTCACTCGTTTGGTACTTTGCTTTTTGAAGGAGTTCTGAAGTCAGCATGGAAGCTTTTTGAGCAGGCCCAAGGGCCGTAGGGTATTGAATGTTTTCCAGGGCACCCCTGCAAATGAATTTGTTTTCATGGAGCCGTTGAGTAACTTGCACCAGAAAATCGCTCAGAGGTGAGCCTGAAAGAGCTCCAGAGAGGTCTGAAAAGTGTGATTTCATGCTGTCATAAAAGTTAGATGATGCCTGTGTTGTTTGTGTATATGAGCTAGTTCCCGTTGCCAGAGTGTGTAGTGAATAAGGAGATTGTCGCAGGCTTGTCCTTGCCCGCCGTTCCGGGAGAGTATGCCTTGTGTTCTGCTGGGTTTGATAACCGAATTCACTCATCTGTCTTAAGTCAAGAAAACGACTCAAAATGTCTCTGGCCGGAATACTTCCACACTCAGAGCAGTGAGTAATGCCTTTGGCAACGGTCATCGGATCCCAGTTTACTGGTGGGCTATTCAGATAATTTTTCATATCCTCTAGAACAATATCAGCTAATTTCAGGGGCGTGAAACCCGTAACGCTTATAACGCACGAGTAAGTTTCTGGAGTGATAAATCCATCTTGAAACAGCACTTGGGACACTCTGTTTATATTGGGCATTCCCGATCCTGACAGTTGGCGGACCATCAAAACGTATTCTTCCTCAAATACCTCTTTCGCCTGTCTGTTCTGCTGAGGCAAATCTTCTATTCTTATGACTCTACCGGCAACGGGGGAGGCTGCTCGGTCAGAGTTATGAGTACCAACAGGGTTGGGGTTGATCATAGGCCTGACACGAGAGACATGACGTAGTCTATAAACATTGTTGTCGGGGGTATCACTTTGCGCTGGTTGTTGGACGTTGCCGGATGTGGTTATACCATTGGTAGAAAAATCATTGTTCATAAGCCTGGCTTCCTTTTTAGACAGAATATTTAATAACATTGGTTTTGATATCCAGAACCGCGATACAAAAACATGGAAGATATGAGTCCATTTTCCTTTTGGAGTTCCCCATTAGTTTTGAATATGAGCAACAGGAATGTTAGGTTTTTACCTGACCATGCGGGTAATCGCTGTTAAAGAGTCAAGCTGGTGAACCAACTCCGGCAAGGTTTCCTCTACTGCCGCAAATACCTGTTTGTTGTACTGCTTCCTTGCTGTGACTTCAGGTTTGTCTGGTTTCAATCCGGAAGTAACTTGCTCAAAGTTTTTTTTAGCCACAATCATTTGGTGTCGCAGGACCAGGCATTCTTGCAGGCGTTTGCTGATTTCAGAGGCTTTAGAAATTTTAGTTTCAATGTCTCGGCACCGTGCTTTCTCCAAGGATATTGCAAGGTCTTCCTCTGAGCGAACGGTCATTAAATTCACTTCGTTAATATATTGATGGCAAAGTATCAGGGTGTCTTGAAGCTGTTTAAAACTGTCTGGTAGTTCTGGAAGTTTCGTCAGTATGTTTTGATACAGGTCTTTGTCAGGGAACATAAAAGGTGGGGCCTGGATGGCGTGCTGTAATCCATTTTGAAACTGAAAAATCAAAGCGTTTAATTGGATCACATCTCTCAGTAATGGGTTGAGCAGCTCCAAAGCTGCCGCAGCACGGCCTACCCTGGCTCTGATGCAGTAATGAGTATTATCGCTTTGTGTGGCTATGATCTGGCTTAGTTCTTCAATGGCTTTATTAGGGTTTTGAAGGATTTTGGCTTCTATCGGCTCAAACAACTGATCTTCTTCACTAAGTGGCTGTTCTTTTTGAATGAGATCTTCGTGACTCGGCCCTGAAACTTCGGCATCAGGAAGCTTCTCTTTCTTTTTAAGGAAGTGGCTGCGTCCCGGTATAGACTTCTTTGGTGTGTGTTTGAAAGGCGTTGACTCCTTACTGAGAGCCTCCACAGTTTCTTGACGCACTAACTCATCCTGTGTGGCTCTGGCCTCAAGCGCCATTTGTCGTGTATGTAAGCTGGGACGGAAATCTTTTACTGAGCAAAGCAGGTTGTCTTGAGTGTCCATCCCGGCACCACAAATTTCTACATATTTGAACCATTGGTTTTGCAGCCAGCCGGTACAAAGGCTGTTTGTGATTGCTGTCAGTTCTGTAATTGCTGCAGAGGATAGTGTAGAGGGTAGTGCAGAGTTTGTGCTGAGCTTTCTCTGCACCTGAAAACGAGCAGACAGTATTTTTATGGCTTGTTTAAGGGGGTATTCCGTGCAACCGACATCGGGAGGTAACTTATCAAGTTTTTGTAATATGTCGGTGCAATGCTCTGGATTAAATATCATCTCCAAACAAAGTAATGAATGTTGTTGAATGTTGGGCATGTTTTTATCTAAAACAGGCCAGAATGTAAAAATAAGTTTCTGGTTTTTATAAAGTTCTCCTTTAAATATTATCTGTTGCATTTTTCTTTTGAATTCTTTCAGTTCTGTTGAGGCGGATGCTTTATCGGGTATTTTTTCATAGAGAAAAATAACGCCCTGCATTGCACTCATAATCTCT
>CBDCRZ010000057.1:0-22097 GCA_965221135.1 Sansalvadorimonas sp. | reverse complement strand
AAATAAGCGACACCCCAGATATAATCGAAGAATATAGAATTAAATCGGAGCTAAACCAGCTCTTTTCATTGCCAATGGACAAAACCATCTGAAGCAGGCCAATGCCCAGTGTCATACTGAGAACTATCAACCAGTCGATGGAAGCTTTGCCGGTATTACTGACTTTTATATTTTTATAAACCAGGAGGAGGCAGATCAGGCCAACAGGAATATTGATAAAAAAGATCCAGCGCCAGCTCATATGCTGAGTGATTATCCCTCCCAGCACGGGTCCGAGAATCGGGCCAAGCATAACCCCAATTGTAAAAATCGCCATGGCCTTACCCCGCTCTTCCCTGGAATAGACCTGAACAAGAATGGACTGAGACAATGGTATGGCTGAAGCTCCGAAGAGCCCCTGAATAACACGAAAGAACACCATTTCATTGAGCGAGCCAGCCTGACCACACAACATAGACGCCACCATAAAACCAGCTATAGACGTCAACAGCAGTTTCCGCTCACCCATTCTTCGAGTGAAATACCCTGAGAGTGGGATAAATATCACCTCTGCCATTGTGAAGCTGGTCAGTACCCAGGTGATTTCTGTCGAGGTTGCCCCAAGAGCTCCCATCATTTTCGGCAGCGCCACATTGGCAATGGTTGCGTCAATCAATACCATCATTGATGAGACAACAAGCGTGATGGTAATCGCTGTCCGACCAGTCGACACGTTCATTGCGCTGGAGTTATTCTGTCTTTAGCTATTGAATCCGTAGCCACTGTGCCTGCGGCTACCGTGTCGATAGAAACAGTGGCGCTTGAACCTACACGCAGAGGATGGCCTTGCGTGTTATTACCCGAATCAAACGCAATACTGACCGGAAAACGCTGCGTCACCTTCACCCAGTTACCAGAAGCGTTTTCAGGAGGCAGCAATGAAAATGAAGAGCCGCTGGCGGGTGAAATACCAGAGACATGTCCTTTAAAAGTTTGAGACGGATACATGGCAATATGAATGGTTGCAGGCATCCCTGATTTTATACGCCCAAGGTCACTTTCTTTATAGTTTGCCGCAATCCAGTAGCTATCAGCCTGCACAAGTGGCGTTAAAGCCTGTCCCGGACTTACTACACTGCCTTCATGTACATGAACAATACCGAGCTGCCCACTCTGAGGGGCTGTCACACTGGTATAAGAGAGGCTGAGGCCCGCCAAAAGAAGATCTGCCGCTGCCTGCTGAACGGTTGAAGCCTGTGCTCCTTTGGCTCCTTGCGCAACAACCAACGAGGTCATATTGTCTTTAGCCACTGCCACATGAGCCTGAGCATCAGCCAATTCCGCCCGGGCATTATCGGCATCCTGCAGTGGCAGGCTTCCTCTGGTGGTCAATTCAAGGATTCGCTTATATTTCAGCTGTGTGTCGTGCAGGGCAGCCGTTGCTGCAGTCAGCATTTCACTGGCAGCCAGTATTTTACTGTCATCCGCTTTATTAGCCTGGGTCGCGCTCAAATAAGCGGCTTTGGCATGACTGAGTTTCGCTTTAAATGCTTCCGGGTCGACCAGAAACAGCACTTCCCCTTTATGGACTAGCTGATAATCATGCACCGGGACACTTTTCAGTCGCCCTCCAACCTCAGAAGCAATAAAAGTTATTCTTCCGTGTATATAGGCGTCATCGGTGCTGGGGTATTTTTTCTGGTACAGATAGTAGTGATACCCCCCCGCACCAAGAATAGTAAGAACCACGACAGAGACAAGGTAACGAATGACCGAAACATGACGTTGCATTTCTTCCATAGCCTACGACCCAAGAGATGACCACTGACAGACTAGTCACATATTCAAATGCTATCTCTCACTACTGGCCTGCTTAGCATAGTCGGTCTTTTATTCGCGACTACCTGTATTGTTCAGGGTGACTGTTTTGTTCACAGCGGCAGAGGAAAAACAGATGCCTCTGGCGAGGCCTGTGATCCCTACGCTAAATGCCATTGTCTTCGGCTCAGGTAAACTGACGATTGGCGATATGATGAAGGGCAGGTTTCCTGTTGAACATTATCGGTATTATTGTGATTACATTGCTGGGCTACGCCCTGGCAGCTGCTGTTCTGGTTTAAACCTTTTATATACACAGCGGTTAGAAGCAATCCGTTATGGTTTCTAACCGCTGAGTTATAGGATAACTACCACCATTCATGTTCTTCTGCGGAATAACCTGACTGCGTACAGAGTGATTCCAATGAACAATGCATTTCTGGCCAACCCCTCACATATTATTCAAATGTCCGCCCTTCATGGGAAAAGAAGAAAAGACTATGTGGGTCTTTCTGAAAATGAAAAAGAGCTGGTTTTCAGTAGATCTCTCGAATCGGGCTCATTCCGAGAGCATCTTGTCAGACTTCAGGAAAGAACCAAAAGTCTGCTAACCCACAACCTCCTCCCCGCCACAGGCCTGAAACCAGAAGATTCCAAAGACTGCTACCTGCCCGAAAACCCGGAATTCTGTACAGTCATAAACGTAAGACCGTGTTTCACAAATATCATTCTCAAGACTAAAGAACTGGGTACACTGGACTTTGATTACCGATTGACTGAAGAAGCCCAGAAAAGACTGGCAGATACCGAGAACGGCCTTCTGGTTATTGGTTGCGGCCCCTCCATGTATAGACACAGCGAATTACATCCACCCCCCATCACCTTCTCCATTGATTCCCTAAGCGATATGTCTGCTGACTTCACGGGATCATTCGAGCTCGCCCTGCACCGCCTGCCAGACAAAGAGCATTTCTCATTAATCGTGATTGAACATATCGGTATAGAAGGGTGCCTGAACAATAACCGACCCGAGATCAATTTCAGAAAATTCCATCAGCTGTTAAAACCAGGCGGTATTTTATTAATGATGACGGGGTTAATTTCAAGGGACTATAATCCACCGGAAATCTGGCATCGGCTAATGTCCTGCCTGATAGCTGCGGGCTTTAACAACACAAAGGTAGTCAATGATGGTAACCCCGCATGCAACACATTAATGGGTATAGCCAAATCCTTCCAATCAAACCCAGATCAGCTACGAGAAAATCTGGGAATCGCATTTCAGGAATTGCAAACGGTTGATAATGAAAAAGTGCATATGGAAAGCCTCCCCCCACCTACACGAGGGCTAGCTCTGGCAACACTCAAAGGCACCCCCTCACCGCACAGAGTCTTACCAGAGATCAAAGTTCAACAAATCTGTCATGCCCCGGATCGACCAGCCGAAACACCTTAAAAATCCGGGAGACAATTCATGGCCAGACTGTTCATAACCAGGCGCTTCAACCTACTCAAACCCACCCTTTATTTACTGAGCCTGCTAATCAGTCCACTGGGGCTGGCCAAAGATGTCACCCTAAACCATCAGGTTCCTCCCGGAGATAAAGCGGCAACGACCCTGAGTGCCAACCGCCTTGTGGAAGAGATTTTCCTTAAGGCCTACCAGATCACTTATAACCGCCTGCTCTTTGAAGACCCGGCTCAGGCCAGAGCACTGCTCAATGCGCCGATTTCTGGCCAGAGCATGAAACGCGGCCGCAACCTCCTCACGCTGTCAGCCTTCAGTGGCTTTAAAAGCCTGCCCACATGGGGCATCCAGAAAGGGGCTGATATCAACGCTGGCGATAAAGACAATGCCACCATGCTGCGGATGAGCGTGGCAAATCAGCTGATCCATATGATGACCTTTGCGCTGGATCAGGGGGCCGATCCCAACCTGCTTCAGGGGGCAACCAGCGATAACACTCTGGGCGATATGATGCATTTCTCATGGCCCTCCCACGGCATACTGACGGCTATGGAGAAAGGTGCCAGACTGAAAAACGCCAAACAGCAGTCCGACCTGTTGAACTATCTGAACAAAGAAGGGCCAGGCAAGCTTAGCCCTCAGGCTTTTTCAGAGCTTAGAGATCTGGTGCGTTCAAGCACATCCATTATCAGTGAATCACTGGCTGCGAGTATCAAAGCGCCGCAAATCAAAACCAGCATGATCACCGAAATGGACAACGCTCTCAGAAGAGCTATTCGGAAAGGCAAGGTGCAACCCCACCATATTGAAGCCTTCAGCATTCACGGCATTCCTCTTCCACACTATCTGGCCTTTAATGGAATGTCGGGCTCTCTTGAAGATATCCTCAGTGCCCTGACTAAACCCTCTGCTATAAAACTGGCCAACGCGCGAGGCAGAACAGGTAACGACCTGCTTATCGCGTCCATCAAAAGCCTGAATCCGGAAGCTCTTGTCATAGCACTGAAAATATCCACAGCTAATATCAATACCCCGGTGCCAAACAAGAAGGTCTACTACAGTGCCGGATCAACACCTCTGCATATCGCAGTACTCTGGGAGGCTCCCACCGAAATATTCGAACTCTTGTTTGATAATGGTGCCGCCGGCAGCTTATTAACCAAAAACAGCTACGGTCTGACCCCCTTGCAGGCACTGGAGGAGTGGTACTCTGAGAGTGATGACTATGAGCGTATCAAAGTCATTTTGATGAAACACTATTAATCCCAATACCAGCGCAGGGAGCATAGCCCTCTATGTGACTGGAGCTGCGACACTGCTGAGTGTCCTGGA
The DNA here is from genome assembly GCA_965221135.1 of Sansalvadorimonas sp. Taxonomy (GTDB): domain Bacteria; phylum Pseudomonadota; class Gammaproteobacteria; order Pseudomonadales; family Endozoicomonadaceae; genus Sansalvadorimonas. Next base: position 17,500 of record CBDCRZ010000057.1, on the reverse strand, counting down.
AATTGAGTCAGAAATAGTTGTTTTCATGTGACCGGGTACTTACATCATCAAATAAACACCCTGCTCATTCTTAATAAGTGTGGGGAGGAAGTGATCTATGCCGGTAAAATAAAGTGAACTAACACCCATAAATATTTTAAAAATTCTGTTATGTTCAGGTTCTGAATATAGAAATAGACTGAAACAAAACGCTTTCTATCATCACTGTCAGGGCTTCTATGAAACTTCTTGCATTTGCCGCCTCCAACTCCAGCAAATCCATCAACAAAATACTGGTGACCTATGCAGCCTCACTGGCAAAAGGTGCAGACGTAGAAATTCTTGATTTAAACAACTACGAAATGCCAATTTACAGTGCTGACCGGGAAGACGAATCAGGCATTCCTCAACTGGCCAGGGATTTTCTGGCAAAGATTACCGCCTGCGATGCGCTGATTATCTCCTTTGCGGAACACAATGGTTCCTACAGCGCCGCCTATAAAAATATCTTTGACTGGTGCTCTCGCATTGATATGAAGGTGTACCAGAATAAACCCATGGTTCTGCTCTCAACCTCACCGGGAGCCGGTGGTGCGGCCAGCGTATTGAATCAGGCAAAAACCTCTATGCCCTACTTTGCCGGCGAGGTGAAAGCCTCACTCTCAATACCCAACTTTCAAAGCTGTTTTGACCCCAAAGACAACACACTGAACAACACTGTACTGCACAGTCAGGTACAGAGTGCTGTTGACCTGTTGGAATGTTAATTCCAGAAATCGTCAACAGCTCGTATTTAACCCTGCCTTTGTTTGACTAAGCCTCTGTAAGCAGAGGCGAACGACGACATTTGTACATGGTTCTGGTGGTATCAACACACACCAGCAATGCCGCCAGACCAATCAAGCTGTAAGTCATCAACTGCTGCCCATCCACAGGCTCTCGAAGAACCGCAACCGCCACCAGGAACAGCAGTGCAGGTTCCAGATAACTCAGCAAACCAAACAGACTGACGGACAACCGATATGACGCTGCCAGATACGTCAGTACCGCAGAGAAAGAAAGAGCACCTAACCCTAACAGTTGCAGCCAGCTCATTAGTCCGGGAGCTACATATTCATAGAAAGACGGACTTTGCAGAAGCATCCAAAGCGCCGGCCCCCCCATCATGAAACACTCAAAAAGCACCGCCGGAAGAGGCCCGACACCAGCCCAGCGCCGCAAAGTAAAATACACAGGAAAGATTCCCGCGACCGTCAGAGAAACCCAGGGCAACTGCCCCATAGCAAACAACTCATGAAGAATACCGACAACAGCTACGGCTATCGCAAACAACTGTATCGGTTTAATGACCTCAGAGAAGATCACCCGCCCGGTCATAGCCAGAGTCAGCGGTAATATAAAGAAGCCAAGAGAAAGCTCTTTGGTATAGCCATTCACTGGTGACCAGACAAACAACCACCACATGACAGACACAATGGCTGTGCTGACACTCATGAGTAACAGGATCTTCCTATCCTTGAAAATCCCCGCAAACTCTTCCTGACCCGTTTATTCAGTAAGCAAGGCAACACACAGATAAGGGTAAAGACAACCCGCACATAAAATATCTGATTGCCAGACAACGGAGCCAGCTGGTTCACATACCAGGGGATCATTCCGAATAACATAGAAGACAGCACGGAACAGGCGACACCGGTCCCTGAGACGGAAGTAGACGACATGGAAGAAACACCCACAAAAACAGAAACCATTAAAAAGCGCCCAGAAAAACAGCGCCGAAATGAATAGCACTTACAAAAAAGTGCCCGAGAAAAGCCTCCACTCGAAGCAGATTAGGGAGAACAAAACATTTACGGGCATGATAGGCAGTGCGTGACACCCACCCGTTGATACAAATCAATAATGGTCAATCATTATCTTTATTCATACGATGAAAACTCCAATTTACCTTCTATTCCTCCGGGAATTCGATTATTTTGCATGCCTTCACAAACCACCAACAAGGATATAAAGATGATTGTTCTCAATGAGTTTCTTTATAGCTTTACTGTTTTTAACTGCAACCGACGCGGTGGTTGAGACTAAACCCTTCACCGCCCGGTTTTACCGGGGCACGTAACACTGTTAACAGCCCTGACTGATCTACGACATGGCCTGCCTCTCTTTTTATGGCAGACGCCAGGGGTTCTTATGAGCACTCAATTCAACTCTCACCACAACCTTTCCACACTCGGATGGAAACCTTTTTTTCAGCAGCAACTGACGCTGGAAGACTATGACACTACCCGTCCGGCACGGGTAACAGGTCAGCACCGCTCTCTGTTAGAGCTTCTCACCGGGCAAGGTACTGTTCGACTGGATGTACGGCCGGATTTTCCGGGCATCACCGTCGGTGACTGGCTGCTGATTGATGAACACAACCAGCTTGTTCGTCTGCTGGATCGCAATACCCTGCTTTCCCGCAAGGCTCCCGGCAGCAACCGTCAGGAACAACTGATTGCCGCAAATATTGATACTGCATTTCTGGTGTCATCGATGAATAAAGACTTCAGTCTGAGCCGTATCGAACGCTATCTCAGCCTGATTTACCAAGCTGGCATTGAGCCAGTCATAGTGCTGACCAAAGCCGACCTGTGCGACAACCCGGATGCTTTTATCCAACAGATTCGTGACCTTGACCCCATGCTGATGGTGGAACAGGTAAACAGTCTGGACGCAGCGACGCGCCGCACTCTTGGCACCTGGTGCCGTAATAGCCAGACAGTTGCCTTTCTGGGGTCATCTGGCGTTGGTAAGTCCACACTGGTAAATACTCTTAATAGTGCACAGCTTCTGAATGGCGAACAGGCTCTGGATACGGCGGGTATTCGTGAAGACGATAGCAAAGGCCGCCACACCACCCGCTCACGCTCTCTGCAGATATTGGACGGTGGCGGACTACTGATGGACACACCGGGAATGCGCGAGCTGCAAATTGCCGACTGCGCTGAAGGTGTCGCTGAAACCTTTGCGGACATTGAAGCCCTGGCCGGTAGTTGTCGTTTCTTCGACTGCAGCCATAACAATGAACCGGGCTGCGCTGTGCAGAGAGCGTTAGGCACAGGTGAACTCGATGAGCGACGCTGGTTCAGTTATAACAAGCTGCTGCGGGAACAGGCTATGAACAGCCAGAGTCTGGCAGAACGACGCTCAAACGATAAAAGCATGAGCAAAATGTACAAACGGGTGCAAAATGAAAGCCGCTCTTTAAAACAGCGTTAAATGGAAACCTGATTACCACTATTCTTCAGCCTCGCTAGTAGAAACCCTTGTAGATACAGGCATCCCAGGGTGATAGATATTTTAAAATTTCTACGCTGCACTTTTGTGCCACACGCGCACAAGCCTTGTGTTGCAAAGGTTTCGAGACATCCTCCTCTATCGTGGCTGAGGTTAAGTGGTAATCAGGAAACAATAAAGAGTGAATTCAGAAAGGTTGTGGGGGGTTGATATCGCCCTGAAGGCATGAGCGTTTCCTTCGCAGAATTTCCTCCTGAAAGAGTTGCTAAACAATGGAGGTAACTATTCTACAAACCGCTACAAAACATCTTAAAACCGTCTACTTTTAGTGTGTGTAAAATGTTCATTTTTGAGTATCAAACACAGCCTCTGCATTAACGCCTGCCTCCTTCACCACCGTGCAGGTCATCCTGACCAGGCAGGAGCACATCCAGCTTAAACAGCAGGCCAACCAGTGGCATGCTATGTGGAAAGCGGCGTGTGACCGAGAGCAAAAAGCTCTGACCAAAAATTCCGGGCTCACGTTAAAGCATAAGGCTGCTACAGCAGCATTGAATGCCCAGATTGATGAACTGAAATCAGAGCTGGCGCACATGAAGCACCTGCTTTTTGGTCGCAAGTCTGAGAAAACCAGTGCCTCTTCCAAGAAAAGCGGCAATACAACTCGCCCACCTTCACATCGTAAACGAGGCCGCCAGCCCGGGGTTCCCGGTAACGGGGGCAACCTTCACAACAATCTGTCTGTGGTTCATGAGCCAGTGGACCTGCCAGAGGAAGAGCAGCGTTGTGCAGCCTGTCATTGACCTTTCAGGCCATTTTTCAATAGCTCTGGTTGCGATGTGATTGAAGTTGAAGTCAAGGCTCACGTTCGTCGTTATCACCGAAGACACTATCAGAAAACTTGCCAGTGCCCGGAAACGCCCAATATCACTGTTGCACCACCTCCGCCAAGACTCATCAATAAAGGGAAGCTCGGGATTACGCATACGGCATCCCCATAAACAGACAACTGGAGTCTTGTAAAGCACAGGGTCTGCACCTTTCACCAGCAACTATTTCCTTTGGGCAGGCAGCAATAACGCCTTTTTTCGAGCCTGTTGCTGATGTTATTCGGGAGTTCGTTGCCAAGAACAATCAATGGCATGCCGATGAAACGCGGTGGATTGTCTGTCTGGGGGCATGAGAAAACTGGATCCCACAAGCACTGACTCTGGGTATTTCTTTGCGACCAGGCAGTTTATTTCAGTATTGCTGAGTCTCGCGCGGCTGTCGTACCCGAATCCGTCATAGGTGATGGGGCAGGTACGCTGATATGCGATCGGTACTCGGCCTACAATAAGCTCGCCAGTGATGTGGTTTCTATTGTTTTAGCTTTCTGTTGGGCTCACGTAAGACGGGATTTTATTGATGCTCAGCGTGGCGACCCTGGACTGAAAAAGTGGAGTGCCTCCTGGGTGAGCAGGATTGGTACTTATACCACCTGAACGACCAGCGCCTTAAAATTCTGGACGACCCTGAGCAGTTTTCAGCTCGACAACTGAAACTTGAGCGTCAGGTAGAGCAGATGGCAACCCAGAGGGATCAGGAACTCAAACGCCCAAAACTGCCAGTCAGAGCAAAAAAGGTGCTCGAAAGCCTGCTGAATCATTGGGAAGGATTGACCCGTTTTTTCACTAATTCCGGTATCCCTATGGATAACAACGCTGCCGAACAAGCTATTCGCACAGGAGTGCCTGGCAGGAAGAATTACTATGGCTCTGGCAGCGACTGGAGTGCTGATATAGCCGCATTTCTATTCAGTATTTTCATGACACTTAAGCTTTGGGGTATTAACCCAAAAATCTGGCTGAATTCCTATCTTGAGGCATGTGCAGCAAATGGCAGGAAACCGCCTGAAGATATCTCCCCCTATTTGCCTTGGTTAATGAGTGAGGAGATGCTTACCAGGCTCGCAAGTCATTCACTCTCAGGCCTTCATACTGGCTACTCATTTCTTGTTCGTCCATTGCATTTATCACCCGATCAACAAACGTTCCAAGGCCTGCGACCGAGTCAGTCTCAACATAGGAAATACGTAGCACCTCAAACCCCAGGCCTTTGAGTATGTGATCTATCAAAGGGTCTCGCGCTCTTCTTTTTCCAGATTCTTTTGCAAGAAGAAGCTCATCGTTTTCCATTGCATCATCCTGAATATAATGATGGGGGCCATCGACCTCTATACACAAGGTTTTACCCACCAGAATATCAACTGGGAACCCTTCAATATTCACTTCCATAACAATATTTTGGTTTGGCAAAGCATTTTTAACAGCCTGGAACACTCTGTTTTGTAATGCTGAGACTTTCACCTTTTTTTCAGGAGCAGAAAGAGCAGGAGACATATCAATTTCCAGGTTAGACATGCCTGCCCAGTAAATATATGCAAATCTGTCTTGCCAGTGATGTGAAAGAAGGTCCCTGATATTTTCCATATCCATTAGCGGCTTAACAAAGATATCGAAACGGGGTGTATCAGGATCATCCTTGACGAGCGGATTTTGTTTTGCACATAAATCCAGAACGGCCAGGCTCCATAAGAAGTCGCCGACGCTATGCTGCAGAGGGCCGCCTGTGTCAATAAAACCTGTCATATCACAAAGACGTTTAACCAGGAAATAGCCAAGCTTCAGCTGGTCGTCTGACAGAGATAAACGGCACAAAGCGTAAAGGGCCATAATGATATCCTGTTCAGTCGGCGATATGTCCATAATGGCTTGAATCGAAGCTTGAACAACATCCTCCCCTATGACGTGTGAGCAATGAGACATCCCACTGGCCACCATGGCCAGAGACTTGGCCGACCACTCACTGGTGTCAGTCAAATCACGGCTTCCCACCTCTTTGGCCAGCGCCTTCCGGGTCGTGTCGGCGTCGTCCCCCGTCACCGGGCTCAGGCCATTGGTCACCATGGCCAGATGTTGCGCTATCCAGCACTTAAGGTCTCCGGCAAGGGCACGCCTTCCCACTTCTTTGGCCAGCGCCTTCCGGGTCGTGTCGGCGTCGTCCCCCGCCACCTGACTCAGGCCATTGGTCACCATGGCCAGATGCTGAGCAGACCACTCTTTGGTGTCAGTCAAATCACGCCTCCCCACCTCTTTGGCCAGCGCCTTCCGGGTCGTGTCGGCGTCGTCCCCCGCCACCTGCCTCAGGCCATTGGTCACCATGGCCAGATGTTGCGCTATCCAGCACTTAAGGTCTCCGGCAAGGGCACGCCTCCCCACTTCTTTGGCCAGCGCCTTCCGGGTCGTGTCAGCGTCGTCCCCCGCCACCTGACTCAGGCCATTGGTCACCATGGACAGATCTTGCGCTATCCAGCACTTAAGGTCTCCGGCAAGGGCACGCCTCCCCACTTCTTTGGCCAGCGCCTTCCGGGTCGTGTCGGCGTCGCCCCCCACCACCTGCCTCAGGCCATTGGTCACCATGGCCAGAGGCTGGGCCGACCACTCCTTGGGGGCAGTCAAATCACGCCTCCCCACCTCTTTGGCCAGCGCCTTCCGGGTCGTGTCGGCGTCGTCCCCCGCCACCGGGCTCAGGGCATTGGTCACCATGGCCAGATGCTGGGCCGACCACTCTTTGGTGTCGGTCAAATCACGTCTTCCCACCTCTTTGGCCAGCGCCTTCCGGGTCGTGTCGGCGTCGTCCCCCGTCACCTGACTCAGGCCATTGGTCACCATGGCCAGAGGCTGGGCCGACCACTCTTTGGTGTCGGTCAAATCACGGCTTCCCACCTCTTTGGCCAGTGCCTTCCGGGTCGTGTCGGCGTCGTCCCCCGCCACCTGACTCAGGCCATTGGTCACCATGGCCAGAGGCTGGGCCGACCACTCTTTGGTGTTGGTCAAATCACGGCTTCCCACCTCTTTGACCAGCGCCTTCCGGGTCGTGTCGGCGTCGTCCCCCGCCACCTGGCTCAGGCCATTGGTCACCATGGCTAGATGCTGGGCCGACCACTCTTTGGTGTCGGTCAAATCACGGCTTCCCACCTCTTTGGCCAGCGCCTTCCGGGTCGTGTCGGCGTCGTCCCCCGCCACCTGCCTCAGGCCATTGGTCACCATGGCCAGAGGCTGGGCCGACCACTCCCTGGGATCAGTCAAATCACGCCTCCCCACCTCTTTGGCCAGCGCCTTCCGGGTCGTGTCGGCGTCGTCCCCCGTCACCTGGCTCAGGCCATTGGTCACCATGGCCAGATCTTGCGCTATCCAGCCCGGAAGGCGCTGGTCAAAGAGGTGGGAAGCCGTGATTTGACCAACACCAAAGAGTGGTCGGCCCAGCCTCTGGCCATGGTGACCAATGGCCTGAGTCAGGTGGCGGGGGACGACGCCGACACGACCCGGAAGGCACTGGCCAAAGAGGTGGGAAGCCGTGATTTGACCGACACCAAAGAGTGGTCGGCCCAGCCTCTGGCCATGGTGACCAATGGCCTGAGTCAGGTGACGGGGGACGACGCCGACACGACCCGGAAGGCGCTGGCCAAAGAGGTGGGAAGACGTGATTTGACCGACACCAAAGAGTGGTCGGCCCAGCATCTGGCCATGGTGACCAATGCCCTGAGCCCGGTGGCGGGGGACGACGCCGACACGACCCGGAAGGCGCTGGCCAAAGAGGTGGGGAGGCGTGATTTGACTGCCCCCAAGGAGTGGTCGGCCCAGCCTCTGGCCATGGTGACCAATGGCCTGAGGCAGGTGGTGGGGGGCGACGCCGACACGACCCGGAAGGCGCTGGCCAAAGAAGTGGGGAGGCGTGCCCTTGCCGGAGACCTTAAGTGCTGGATAGCGCAAGATCTGTCCATGGTGACCAATGGCCTGAGTCAGGTGGCGGGGGACGACGCTGACACGACCCGGAAGGCGCTGGCCAAAGAAGTGGGGAGGCGTGCCCTTGCCGGAGACCTTAAGTGCTGGATAGCGCAACATCTGGCCATGGTGACCAATGGCCTGAGGCAGGTGGCGGGGGACGACGCCGACACGACCCGGAAGGCGCTGGCCAAAGAGGTGGGGAGGCGTGATTTGACTGACACCAAAGAGTGGTCTGCTCAGCATCTGGCCATGGTGACCAATGGCCTGAGTCAGGTGGCGGGGGACGACGCCGACACGACCCGGAAGGCGCTGGCCAAAGAAGTGGGAAGGCGTGCCCTTGCCGGAGACCTTAAGTGCTGGATAGCGCAACATCTGGCCATGGTGACCAATGGCCTGAGCCCGGTGACGGGGGACGACGCCGACACGACCCGGAAGGCGCTGGCCAAAGAGGTGGGAAGCCGTGATTTGACTGACACCAGTGAGTGGTCGGCCAAGTCTCTGGCCATGGTGGCCAGTGGGATGTCTCATTGCTCACACGTCATAGGGGAGGATGTTGTTCAAGCTTCGATTCAAGCCATTATGGACATATCGCCGACTGAACAGGATATCATTATGGCCCTTTACGCTTTGTGCCGTTTATCTCTGTCAGACGACCAGCTGAAGCTTGGCTATTTCCTGGTTAAACGTCTTTGTGATATGACAGGTTTTATTGACACAGGCGGCCCTCTGCAGCATAGCGTCGGCGACTTCTTATGGAGCCTGGCCGTTCTGGATTTATGTGCAAAACAAAATCCGCTCGTCAAGGATGATCCTGATACACCCCGTTTCGATATCTTTGTTAAGCCGCTAATGGATATGGAAAATATCAGGGACCTTCTTTCACATCACTGGCAAGACAGATTTGCATATATTTACTGGGCAGGCATGTCTAACCTGGAAATTGATATGTCTCCTGCTCTTTCTGCTCCTGAAAAAAAGGTGAAAGTCTCAGCATTACAAAACAGAGTGTTCCAGGCTGTTAAAAATGCTTTGCCAAACCAAAATATTGTTATGGAAGTGAATATTGAAGGGTTCCCAGTTGATATTCTGGTGGGTAAAACCTTGTGTATAGAGGTCGATGGCCCCCATCATTATATTCAGGATGATGCAATGGAAAACGATGAGCTTCTTCTTGCAAAAGAATCTGGAAAAAGAAGAGCGCGAGACCCTTTGATAGATCACATACTCAAAGGCCTGGGGTTTGAGGTGCTACGTATTTCCTATGTTGAGACTGACTCGGTCGCAGGCCTTGGAACGTTTGTTGATCGGGTGATAAATGCAATGGACGAACAAGAAATGAGTAGCCAGTATGAAGGCCTGAGAGTGAATGACTTGCCAGCCTGGTAAGCATCTCCTCACTCATTAACCAAGGCAAATAGGGGGAGATATCTTCAGGCGGTTTCCTGCCATTTGCTGCACATGCCTCAAGATAGGAATTCAGCCAGATTTTTGGGTTAATAACCCAAAGCTTAAGTGTCATGAAAATACTGAATAGAAATGCGGCTATATCAGCACTCCAGTCGCTGCCAGAGCCATAGTAATTCTTCCTGCCAGGCACTCCTGTGCGAATGGCTTGTTCGGCAGCGTTGTTATCCATAGGGATACCGGGATTAGTGACAAAACGGGTCAATCCTTCCCAATGATTCTGCAGGCTTTCGAGCACCTTTTTTGCTCTGACTGGCAGTTTTGGGCGTTTGAGTTCCTGATCCCTCTGGGTTGCCATCTGCTCTACCTGACGCTCAAGTTTCAGTTGTCGAGCTGAAAACTGCTCAGGGTCGTCCAGAACTTTAAGGCGCTGGTCGTTCAGGTGGTATAAGTACCAATCCTGCTCACCCAGGTGGCACTCCACTTTTCCAGTCCAGGGTCGCCACGCTGAGCATCAATAAAATCCCGTCTTACGTGAGCCCAACAGAAAGCTAAAACAATAGAAACCACATCACTGGCGAGCTTCTTGTAGGCCGAGTACCGATCGCATATCAGCGTACCTGCCCCATCACCTATGACGGATTCGGGTACGACAGCCGCGCGAGACTCAGCAATACTGAAATAAACCGCCTGGTCGCAAAGAAATACCCAGAGTCAGTGCTTGTGGGATCCAGTTTTCTCATGCCCCCAGACAATCCACCGCGTTTCATCGGCATGCCATTGATTGTTCTTGGCAACGAACTCCTGAATAGCATCAGCAACAGGCTCGAAAAAAGGCGTTATTGCTGCCTGCCCAAAGGAAATAGTTGCTGGTGAAAGGTGCAGACCCTGTGCTTTATAAGACTCCAGTTGTCTGTTTATGGGGATGCCGTATGCGTAATCCCGAGCTTCCCTTTATTGATGAGTCTTGGCGGAGGTGGTGCAACAGTGATATTGGGCGTTTCCGGGCACTGGCAAGTTTTCTGATAATGTCTTCGGTGATAACGACGAACGTGAGCCTTGACTTCAACTTCAATCACATCGCAACCAGAGCTATTGAAAAATGGCCTGAAAGGTAAATGACAGGCTGCACAACGCTGCTCTTCATCTGGCAGGTCCACTGGCTCATGAACCACAGACAGATTGTTGTGAAGGTTGCGCCCGTTACCGGGAACCCCGGGCTGGCGGCCTCGTTTACGATTTGAAGGTGGGCGAGTTGTATTGCCGCTTTTCTTGGAAGAGGCACTGGTTTTTTCAGACTTGCGACCAAAAAGCAGGTGCTTCATGTGCGCCAGCTCTGATTTCAGTTCATCAATCTGGGCATTCAATGCTGCTGTAGCAGCCTTATGCTTTCACGTGAGCCCGGAATTTTTTGGTCAGAGCTTTTTGCTCTCGGTCACACGCCGCTTTCCACATAGCATGCCACTGGTTGGCCTGCTGTTTAAGCTGGATGTGCTCCTGCCTGGTCAGGATGACCTGCACGGTGGTGAAGGGGGCAGGCGTTAATGCAGAGGCTGTGTTCGATATTGAAAAATGAACATTTTTCACACACTAAAAGTAGACGGTTTTAAGATGTTTTGTAGCGGTTTGTAGAATAGTTACCTCCATTGTTTAGCAACTCTTTCAGGAGGAAATTCTGCGAAGGAAACGCTCATGCCTTCAGGGCGATATCAACCCCCCACAACCTTTCTGAATTCACTCTTTATTGTTTCCTGATTACCACTTAACCTCAGCCACGATAGAGGAGGATGTCTCGAAACCTTTGCAACACAAGGCTTGTGCGCGTGTGGCACAAAAGTGCAGCGTAGAAATTTTAAAATATCTATCACCCTGGGATGCCTGTATCTACAAGGGTTTCTACTAGCGAGGCTGAAGAATAGTGGTAATCAGGTTTCCATTTAACGCTGTTTTAAAGAGCGGCTTTCATTTTGCACCCGTTTGTACATTTTGCTCATGCTTTTATCGTTTGAGCGTCGTTCTGCCAGACTCTGGCTGTTCATAGCCTGTTCCCGCAGCAGCTTGTTATAACTGAACCAGCGTCGCTCATCGAGTTCACCTGTGCCTAACGCTCTCTGCACAGCGCAGCCCGGTTCATTGTTATGGCTGCAGTCGAAGAAACGACAACTACCGGCCAGGGCTTCAATGTCCGCAAAGGTTTCAGCGACACCTTCAGCGCAGTCGGCAATTTGCAGCTCGCGCATTCCCGGTGTGTCCATCAGTAGTCCGCCACCGTCCAATATCTGCAGAGAGCGTGAGCGGGTGGTGTGGCGGCCTTTGCTATCGTCTTCACGAATACCCCGCCGTATCCAGAGCCTGTTTCGCCATTCAGAAGCTGTGCACTATTAAGAGTATTTACCAGTGTGGACTTACCAACGCCAGATGACCCCAGAAAGGCAACTGTCTGGCTATTACGGCACCAGGTGCCAAGAGTGCGGCGCGTCGCTGCGTCCAGACTGTTTACCTGTTCCACCATCAGCATGGGGTCAAGGTCACGAATCTGTTGGATAAAAGCATCCGGGTTGTCGCACAGGTCGGCTTTGGTCAGCACTATGACTGGCTCAATGCCAGCTTGGTAAATCAGGCTGAGATAGCGTTCGATACGGCTCAGACTGAAGGTCTTTATTCATCGATGACACCAGAAATGCAGTATCAATATTTGCGGCAATCAGTTGTTCCTGACGGTTGCTGCCGGGAGCCTTGCGGGAAAGCAGGGTATTGCGATCCAGCAGACGAACAAGCTGGTTGTGTTCATCAATCAGCAGCCAGTCACCGACGGTGATGCCCGAAAATCCGGCCGTACATCCAGTCGAACAGTACCTTGCCCGTGAGAAGCTCTAACAGAGAGCGGTGCTGACCTGTTACCCGTGCCGGACGGGTAGTGTCATAGTCTTCCAGCGTCAGTTGCTGCTGAAAAAAAGGTTTCCATCCGAGTGTGGAAAGGTTGTGGTGAGAGTTGAATTGAGTGCTCATAAGAACCCCTGGCGTCTGCCATAAAAAGAGAGGCAGGCCATGTCGTAGGATCAGTCAGGGCTGTTAACAGTGTTACGTGCCCCGGTAAAACCGGGCGGTGAAGGGTTTAGTCTCAACCACCGCGTCGGTTGCAGTTAAAAACAGTAAAGCTATAAAGAAACTCATTGAGAACAATCATCTTTATATCCTTGTTGGTGGTTGTGAAGGCATGCAAAATAATCGAATTCCCGGAGGAATAGAAGGTAAATTGGAGTTTTTCATCGTATGAATAAAGATAATGATTGACCATTATTGATTTGTATCAACGGGTGGGTGTCACGCACTGCCTATCATGCCCGTAAATGTTTTGTTCTCCCTAATCTGCTTCGAGGTGAGGCTTTTTCTCGGCACTTTTTTGTAAGTGCTATTCATTTCGGCGCTGTTTTTCTGGGCGCTTTTTAATGGTTTCTGTTTTGTGGGTGTTTCTTCCATGTCGTCTACTTCCGTCTCAGGGACCGGTGTCGCCTGTTCCGTGCTGTCTTCTATGTTATTCGGAATGATCCCCTGGTATGTGAACCAGCTGGCTCCGTTGTCTGGCAATCAGATATTTTATGTGCGGTTGTCTTTACCCTTATCTGTGTGTTGCCTTGCTTACTGAATAAACGGGTCAGGGAAGAGTTTGCGGGGATTTTCAAGGATAGGAAGATCCTGTTACTCATGAGTGTCAGCACAGCCATTGTGTCTGTCATGTGGTGGTTTGTTTGTCTGGTCACCAGTGAATGGCTATACCAAAGAGCTTTCTCTTGCTTCTTTATATTACCGCTGACTCTGGCTATGACCGGGCGGGTGATCTTCTCTGAGGTCATTAAACCGATACAGTTGTTTGCGATAGCCGTAGCTGTTGTCGGTATTCTTCATGAGTTGTTTGCTATTGGGGCAGTTGCCCTGGGTTTCTCTGACGGTCGCGGGAATCTTTCCTGTGTATTTTACTTTGCGGCGCTGGGCTGGTGTCGGGCCTCTTCCGGCGGTGCTTTTTGAGTGTTTCATGATGGGGGGGCCGGCGCTTTGGATGCTTCTGCAAAGTCCGTCTTTCTATGAATATGTAGCTCCCGGACTAATGAGCTGGCTGCAACTGTTAGGGTTAGGTGCTCTTTCTTTCTCTGCGGTACTGACGTATCTGGCAGCGTCATATCGGTTGTCCGTCAGTCTGTTTGGTTTGCTGAGTTATCTGGAACCTGCACTGCTGTTCCTGGTGGCGGTTGCGGTTCTTCGAGAGCCTGTGGATGGGCAGCAGTTGATGACTTACAGCTTGATTGGTCTGGCGGCATTGCTGGTGGTGTTGATACCACCAGAACCATGTACAAATGTCGTTCGTTCGCCTCTGCTTACAGAGGCTTAGTCAAACAAAGGCAGGGTTAAATACGAGCTGTTGACGATTTCTGGAATTAACATTCCAACAGGTCAACAGCACTCTGTACCTGACTGTGCAGTACAGTGTTGTTCAGTGTGTTGTCTTTGGGTCAAAACAGCTTTGAAAGTTGGGTATTGAGAGTGAGGCTTTCACCTCGCCGGCAAAGTAGGGCATAGAGGTTTTTGCCTGATTCAATACGCTGGCCGCACCACCGGCTCCCGGTGAGGTTGAGAGCAGAACCATGGGTTTATTCTGGTACACCTTCATATCAAATGCGAGAGCACCAGTCAAGATATTTTTATAGGCGGCGCTGTAGGAACCATTGTGTTCCGCAAAGGAGATAATCAGCGCATCGCAGGCGGTAATCTTTGCCAGAAAATCCCTGGCCAGTTGAGGAATGCCTGATTCGTCTTCCCGGTCAGCACTGTAAATTGGCATTTCGTAGTTGTTTAAATCAAAGAATTTCTACGTCTGCACCTTTTGCCAGTGAGGCTGCATAGGTCACCAGTATTTTGTTGATGGATTTGCTGGAGTTGGAGGCGCAAATGCAAGAAGTTTCATAGAAGCCTGACAGTGATGATAGAAAGCGTTTTGTTTCAGTCTATTTCTATATTCAGAACCTGAAACATAACAGAATTTTTAAAATATTTATGGGTGTTAGTTCACTTTATTTTACCGGCATAGATCACTTCCTCCCCACACTTATTAAGAATGAGCAGGGTGTTTATTTGATGATGTAAGTACCCGGTCACATGAAAACAACTATTTCTGACTCAATTTCCAGGACACTCAGCAGTGTCGCAGCTCCAGTCACATAGAGGGCTATGCTCCTGCGCTGGTATTGGGATTAATAGTGTTTCATCAAAATGACTTTGATACGCTCATAGTCATCACTCTCAGAGTACCACTCCTCCAGTGCCTGCAAGGGGTCAGACCGTAGCTGTTTTTGGTTAATAAGCTGCCGGCGGCACCATTATCAAACAAGAGTTCGAATATTTCGGTGGGAGCCTCCCAGAGTACTGCGATATGCAGAGGTGTTGATCCGGCACTGTAGTAGACCTTCTTGTTTGGCACCGGGGTATTGATATTAGCTGTGGATTATTTTCAGTGCTATGACAAGAGCTTCCGGATTCAGGCTTTTGATGGACGCGATAAGCAGTCGTTACCTGTTCTGCTCGCGCGTTGGCCAGTTTTATAGCAGAGGGTTTAGTCAGGGCACTGAGGATATCTTCAGAGAGCCCGACATTCCATTAAAGGCCAGATAGTGTGGAAGAGGAATGCCGTGAATGCTGAAGGCTTCAATATGGTGGGGTTGCACCTTGCCTTTCCGAATAGCTCTTCTGAGAGCGTTGTCCATTTCGGTGATCATGCTGGTTTTGATTTGCGGGCGCTTTGATACTCGCAGCCAGTGATTCACTGATAATGATGTGCTTGAACGCACCAGATCTCTAAGCTCTGAAAAAGCCTGAGGGCTAAGCTTGCCTGGCCCTTCTTTGTTCAGATAGTTCAACAGGTTCGGACTGCTGTTTGGCGTTTTTCAGTCTGGCACCTTTCTCCATAGCCGTCAGTATGCCGTGGGAGGGCCATGAGAAATGCATCATATCGCCCAGAGTGTTATCGCTGGTTGCCCCCTGAAGCAGGTTGGGATCGGCCCCCCTGATCCAGCGCAAAGGTCATCATATGGATCAGCTGATTTGCCACGCTCATCCGCAGCATGGTGGCATTGTCTTTATCGCCAGCGTTGATATCAGCCCCTTTCTGGATGCCCCATGTGGGCAGGCTTTTAAAGCCACTGAAGGCTGACAGCGTGAGGAGGTTGCGGCCGCGTTTCATGCTCTGGCCAGAAATCGGCGCATTGAGCAGTGCTCTGGCCTGAGCCGGGTCTTCAAAGAGCAGGCGGTTATAAGTGATCTGGTAGGCCTTAAGGAAAATCTCTTCCACAAGGCGGTTGGCACTCAGGGTCGTTGCCGCTTTATCTCCGGGAGGAACCTGATGGTTTAGGGTGACATCTTTGGCCAGCCCCAGTGGACTGATTAGCAGGCTCAGTAAATAAAGGGTGGGTTGAGTAGGTTGAAGCGCCTGGTATGGAACAGTCTGGCCATGAATTGTCTCCCGGATTTTAAGGTGTTTTCGCTGGTCGATCCGGGCATGACAGATTTGTTGAACTTTGATCTCTGGTAAGACTCTGTGCGGTGAGGGGGGTGCCTTTGAGTGTTGCCAGAGCTAGCCCTCGTGTAGGTGGGGGGAGGGCTTTCCATATGCACTTTTTCATTATCAACCGTTTGCAATTCCTGAAATGCGATTCCCAGATTTTCTCGTAGCTGATCTGGGTTTGATTGGAAGGATTTGGCTATACCCATTAATGTGTTGCATGCGGGTTACCATCATTGACTACCTTTGTGTTGTTAAAGCCCGCAGCTATCAGGCAGGACATTAGCCGATGCCAGATTTCCGGTGGATTTATAGTCCCTTGAAATTAACCCCGTCATCATTAATAAAATACCGCCTGTTTTAACAGCTGATGGAATTTCTGAAATTGATCTCGGGTCGGTTATTGTTCAGGCACCCTTCTATACCGATATGTTCAATCACGATTAATGAGAAATGCTCTTTGTCTGGCAGGCGGTGCAGGGCGAGCTCGAATGATCCCGTGAAGTCAGCAGACATATCGCTTAGGGAATCAATGGAGAAGGTGATGGGGGGTGGATGTAATTCGCTGTGTCTATACATGGAGGGGCCGCAACCAATAACCAGAAGGCCGTTTCTCGGTATCTGCCAGTCTTTTTCTGGGCTTCTTCAGTCAATCGGTAATCAAAGTCCAGTGTACCCAGTTCTTTAGTCTTGAGAATGATATTTGTGAAACACGGTCTTACGTTTATGACTGTACAGAATTCCGGGTTTTCGGGCAGGTAGCAGTCTTTGGAATCTTCTGGTTCAGGCCTGTGGCGGGGAGGAGGTTGTGGGTTAGCAGACTTTTGGTTCTTTCCTGAAGTCTGACAAGATGCTCTCGGAATGAGCCCGATTCGAGAGATCTACTGAAAACCAGCTCTTTTTCATTTTCAGAAAGACCCACATAGTCTTTTCTTCTTTTCCCATGAAGGGCGGACATTTGAATAATATGTGAGGGGTTGGCCAGAAATGCATTGTTCATTGGAATCACTCTGTACGCAGTCAGGTTATTCCGCAGAAGAACATGAATGGTGGTAGTTATCCTATAACTCAGCGGTTAGAAACCATAACGGATTGCTTCTAACCGCTGTGTATATAAAAGGTTTAAACCAGAACAGCAGCTGCCAGGGCGTAGCCCAGCAATGTAATCACAATAATACCGATAATGTTCAACAGGAAACCTGCCCCTTCATCATATCGCCAATCGTCAGTTTACCTGAGCCGAAGACAATGGCATTTAGCGTAGGGATCACAGGCCTCGCCAGAGGCATCTGTTTTTCCTCTGCCGCTGTGAACAAAACAGTCACCCTGAACAATACAGTAGTCGCGAATAAAAGACCGACTATGCTAAGCAGGCCAGTAATGAGAGATAGCATTTGAATATGTGACTAGTCTGTCAGTGGTCATCTCTTGGGTCGTAGGCTATGGAAGAATGCAACGT
>CBDCRZ010000056.1:0-74610 GCA_965221135.1 Sansalvadorimonas sp. | reverse complement strand
TTAACCAGGGAAACAGCTCGCCATCACTGCGCAGTGGGTAGGGAACAATATCGACAGTGAGAAACTGCCAGAGCAGATCCCATGAAACATTAGCGACAGGCGGCAACCAAATAAGACTCGCCACTATATATACGGGAATGAGTTTGGGCTTCAACCAGAGAGGTGCCGCTCCTATCAAAACGAACAATATATAGAGCAGCCCCATCGCCTCACTATAAACACCCTGCCGAAACAGCGTCTCCATATAAAAGCCAAGTGTTGGCAACCCCACAAAACCCAAGACCGCACTGGAACGCACACCACATTCAAAACGGTAGCGGGTGTATTCCTGCATCCGTGGCCAGGCCAGCGGCAGCGTCGAATAGAAAAAAGAAGACAGGCTATTTGATGAGAGACTTAAAGCTGAAGCGCGACCTGTTTCTTCATTGCTTGTCTCTTCATAGATTTCACCAAAGATTTTGGCGAAGGTTCCCGCAAAGGGGATCGCAATAGCCAGCATGCCACTGAGTGGCGAAAGCCCGGCAACCTGAATAAACAACAGCGCCCAGAAGAGTTCATGGATGGCTCGTATGAATGCACACACACCTCGAACGACTCTGGACTGATACCTTAAAGAGAGAAGAAAGCCTGCAACAAAACCCAGCAAGACTCCCTGAAAAGCAAAACTCACAGTATTGGCCAGCGCTTTCAGCACCAAAGGCCAATCATTAATCTCAGGTGTAATAGCAGCCCAGGCCAGCAGCTTTAACTCCGGCCATACATCCACAGAAACTATTGAGAAATCGCCAAACGGCAGACAAAGCAGTGCAACTATCAACAATAGTGAGCTGACACGAATCAGCCGACGCGCACCAATTATAGAAGCCTCGCTACCCATAGAGCGTGATAACCTGCTCGGCTGATACCTCTTCAGCCTGAGCGTCTATAACGATCCGGCCATCCTTTAACCCGACCACCCGGGAGGCATAAGAAAGCGCCAGCTCAATATCGTGCAGGGCAATAACGGTTGTAGAAAAAGACTCCGAGACCAACCTGATAAGCGCTCTGGCCTGAAATTCGTCAACAGCGGAAACGGGCTCATCACCCAAAAAAACGGACTTGTGCTGGATAAGTGCACGACCAAGGCCAACTCGCTGTTGCTGACCACCAGAGAGGCTCTCAACCGCTGTTCTTATATAGCCATCATCAAGCTCAAGCTTATTCAGCACAGCATTAATAGCTGTCAGCTGTTTCTTCTGAGGGGCAACAAGGTTAAGCAGATTATAAAGAAGGTTGTGCTGATCCAATGTGCCTGCATAAATATTATGAAAGACACTCAACATGGGGACCAAACCAGGATTTTGCGGACACCATGCTGCATTATTCGTTTGAAGACGCAGATGCTTCAGAAGGGTAGATTTACCTGAGCCACTGGCACCCATCACCACAACCTTCTCACCTTTGAAGATAGTCAGGCTGATATTTTCTAAAACGGGCATGCTGCCCCCCCGGGCTTCATAGCCCAGGGTACAGCTGTCTAACTGAAAGACCGGTTCCTGCCCATTTGTCATGGGTTGATTCCTGCCTTAGTCCAGCAGACCAATCTTGCGGGCAGTGTCTTCTATAGGAGCGTAGAAATCATTCTTCGCTGGAACAAAAGAGGCACGAGGAAAGGCGCTCAGCAGTTCGGGGTTATCAATATTCAGCAGAGCTTTCTGCACACGGCTCTTGAAACCCTTACCGAAGGTAGCATCCAGGTCACCACGAACACTCCACTGGTAATCCGGGTACTCAGGTGTTTCCCAAATAACCTGCACTTTATTCTGATCAACCTTACCTTCTGCCAGCTCGCGCTCCCAAACCTTAAAGTTCACAGCACCAACTTCATAGGCACCAGACTGAACAAGGCTGATAGTACGGCTGTGGTCGCCAGAGAAACCGACCTTTTTGAAGGCGTCTTGTGGAGAAAGCTTCAGGCCTTCACGAATATAAAACTCAGGCATCAAACGCCCGGAGGTGGAACCCTTGGAACCAAAGGTAAAAGTCTTACCGGCGATATCCGCAGGGAACCCTTCGTCAGCTTTCAAGCCTGTTTTGCCATTGGCAATCAGGTAAGTTTTGAAGAATTGATCTTCATAGCCCTGAGCGACAGCTTCAGAACCCGGCACCAGCAGACGAGCCCGCACACCAGACAACCCACCAAACCAGGCCAGTTGAACCTGATTATTACGGAAAGCAGTAATCGCAGCAGCGTAGCTTTTCACAGGGATATATTTCACTTTCACGCCCAGTTCCTGCTCCAGATAGGCAGCAACCTTACCGAAGCGTTTCTCAAGGCGAGTTTCGTCCTGATCAGGAATCGCAGTGAACGTGAACACATCCTGCGCCTGCAGGTTAGCGATTTGAAAGGCAAAAAGAAGAGACAGCAGAGCACCAGCGGCTCGGCTCAAAAGAAGAGAGCGAAACATTATTTTATCCTTCACCAGGTTCAATAGCTGGCGACTAAGGCATTTTTGGATTTATTTTTGTACTGCCTGAGGCAGCGGGGCACATCATACGTAGATCACGCAAATGATCAAGATATAAGACCCAGCACCCGCAACAGCCTTTTACTTAACTGCCCTCTCCATAGCCCCGTGTGATAATTGAAAAAAGCCCAGCCAAACAATCGAACGGCCAACAGAGCCGGTAGTGCCATGGGGTCATTATTACCTTTCATATGGTTGTAAAAGCGCAGGTCGGCACTTTTGCGATCTGCGCCACTGCCACCACCATTAATACCGTATGCATTGTCGTGTTTCTTGCAGCCAGGATTCCGATTGTACCTGGTGCAATCCATTAGCAGGCAATAGTCCCGCTTTAATATGACTTTCTCTTGGCTCACGATTTCTACTTTTAATAATTGTGTTTATGATGACCCGACAAATAACAATCATATGTCGTATGGAATGGAAAACAACACAGTAACCAGACGGAAAGTTTTCTATGTCTGTGGTTTTGACCCGCGCTCATCACGCTTTTATCACAACCTGTATAAAAAAGAGTCGAACAAGTGGTCATCAAGCACCGGTAAACAGATTAAAATCTCAGCCCGCTGCAACACTTCACCAACAACCTGTGACTGGCAGGCTGTAAACTCTTCCGATGATGTTGTCTGTGATTACAGTTATTTGATCTGGGATGACATTATCCGCAAAAAGTGGATGCGTAACCCTCTCACCCTGCTAATGGCCGCTCTGACAACGTACATTGGCCTGATCAAGAATATTAACTGGACCTTTGCCAACAGCCTTTCCAAAGGGCCGATTAAAGCTCTGTTTTATCCTCTGTTCTCTTTACTGTTTTCCATTATTCTCACAACCGTCTCAGCGACACTGGCATTTTCTTTTCTACCGACAATAATCGCCTGGCTGACTGTGCTGGGAGTCGCTCTGGGCTCCGGTTACTGGCTGTTTATTAAAGTGCAGTCTTTCTGGTTATTGCAGCTGTTTATTTATCACTATGGGATTTTCACCAACCCATCAAAAGAGCTGGACATTCGCCTTAACCAGTTTGCAGAACAGATTGCTCACTCCCTTAGAGAGAGCGCAGAGCTCTATGACGAGATTCTTCTGGTAGGCCACAGCCATGGCACAGTACTCGCTCCTATTATTGCCAGCCGTATAGAGCGGGCTCTCAATCAAGACCTGCCCAGGAACTTCCATCTGGTGACACTCGGCAATTTGATGCCCTTTGCCACAGGGCTAAAAAACCTCAACCAGTTTAAAACTGATGTTCTCCATTTAGCTCAGTGCCCTATCGACTGGTATGACATCAGTTCACCGGCAGACGGGGTTTGCTTTCCGCAGACGCAACCTCTGGCGCCCTTAACTGAGCCAAAACAGCTAACAGTGCACCTGCTGTCCCCGCGATTCCATAAATATTACCACCCGGAAAACTACGCCCAGCTGAAGAAAGATCGCCTTGAACTGCACTTTCAATATCTCTGCAGCACTGACCTGCCATCGCCCACAAGTTTTATTGCCATGACCGCCGGCAACCAGCCTATTGAGGCCATTCTATGAATACTAAAAAGCCTTTCACTCCCCCCTTCCCTGAGCCACCAGCACACAAACGCTCCCTGTTCGGCCGTCTGGTCAAAGGCTGGGGGTCATGGATTCATGTTGTCTTCCAGAAGAGCTACACCCTGAAGCTGGGCAAGGTTTCCATGCCTAATATTGATCTGTTTGTGGTGGGCGAGCACAAACTGGTTGAAAGGGTGCTGGAGAAGGAGCACGAAAAGTTTCCCAAGCATCGTTACCTTGCGGAGCTGCTTGACCCTCTGATTGGCCAATCACTGTTCTCCGTCAATGGCGACACCTGGAAAGAACAGCGAACCATGCTGATTGGCGCCTTTGCCCATGCTCACCTGAAAAGAGCCTTCAGCAAAATGGATTCTGCTTCCAAATCTGTACTGGAACACATCAATAACGACAACCAAAGAGCATCAAAGAAAGGCCTGCACAGTGATACTTACACGACTCACGTCACGGCTGATGTGATCTACCGGTTTATATTCTCTGAAGAACTCAGCCGCGAAGACTCAGCCGTTATTTTTAATGCCTTCCACGCCTACCAGAAGCACGCCCAGCGCAGCTTTATAATGAAACTCTACAAGCTGCCTTATGGTTTATTCACCTGGAAGGCCAG
The DNA here is from genome assembly GCA_965221135.1 of Sansalvadorimonas sp. Lineage (GTDB taxonomy): Bacteria > Pseudomonadota > Gammaproteobacteria > Pseudomonadales > Endozoicomonadaceae > Sansalvadorimonas. Next base: position 69,942 of record CBDCRZ010000056.1, on the reverse strand, counting down.
GCGGGAAGCCAATCGCATTCGAAATATTCTTCGCCCTATGGTGGAGAGCAGGTATCAGGCATTCCATGCTTTGGATAGTGATGCAAAAGCTGCTTATGAAGAGAAGGATATGCTGGATGCCATCATCAAAGCCCGGCACCCTCAGAGCGGAAAGGTGTTTACCAGTGAAGAAGCCATTGACCATATCGCCTTTATTTTTCTGGCCGGTCATGAGACATCAGCGTCAGCTCTTACCTGGACACTTTATCTGCTGGCCAAATCTCCTGAGTTGCAAGACGAGCTGCTAGAAGAAATCCAGACTATTTCCGGAGGAGAGCCCATTCAGTTTGAACATATTAAAAAGCTGGAGAAGACAGGCAATGTCTTTAAAGAAGCCCTGCGACTTTACCCCCCCGTCAGCTTTTTAATGCGGGAAGCCTCCTGCCCTGTGGAGATGCGCAACAAGAAGGTCGATGAAGGCTCACTGGTTGTCGCTTCCCCCTGGTTGATCCAACGCAGCAGCAACCATTGGCAGAACCCCCACGAGTTTGACCCGGAACGGTTCGATAAAAACAACGAAGCGGCACAGCAGCGCTGCCCAATGCATGCCGACAGCCTTTCTCAAGGTTTCCTGCCTTACGGTAAAGGCGCGCGCGTCTGCATGGGTGCAGCATTTGCTCATCAGGAAGCGGTCATTATCATGGCGAATATTATTTCCACCTTCAAAATGACCTATACCGACACAAAGGAACCTGAGGCTATTAGCCGGGTGACTACACGACCCAAGAACGGCATTTATATCTCGTTTGAACGTCGCTAAAGGGTTTAAAGCTTTTATCTAGGCCTTATCCGCAACCTGATGCATATGAACATCCTGCTGTGGGTAAGGAATAGAGATACCCTCTGCATCCAACTCAAGTTTAATCTTCTCGGTCAGCGCCCACTTAGCATCCCAGTAATCATCCGTTTTCACCCAGGGGCGAACAACAAAGTTCACACTGGAGTCCGCCAGCTCAGAGACCGCCACCACTGGAGCCGGGTCTTTCAACACCTGATCATCAGCCTCAAGGATTCGGCTGAGTACGTCTTTAGCCTTCTTCAAATCATCGTCATAACCAACACCGACAACCAGATCAATACGACGTGTCGGCTTGGCGGAATAGTTGACGATGGTGTCGCCATAAATGCAGGCATTGGGGACATTGATTTCCCGATTATCACCAGTACGCATCTGGGTGGTAAACATACCGATTTTTTCAACAATACCCGTGCTGCCGCCAGCTTCTACAAAATCACCAATACCGAAGGGCTTAAACAGGATCAACATCACGCCGGAGGCAAAATTGGAGAGCGTGTCTTTCAGTGCCAGACCGATGGCCAGACCTGCCGCACCCAGTAGCGCCAGAAGGGACGTGGTATCAACCCCGATACGCTCCAGAGCCACAAGAACAACAACAAAGCCAAGAAGAATACTGAGCATACTGGAGATAAACTGGCGCAGCACATCGTCCAGCTTACGACGCATCATTAGCTTATCGACAAACCTTACAACTTTACCGGCTACCCATTTACCGACGACATATATCAAGACCGCCAGCAGAACATTGATACCCAGAGTAACCAGATGATCAGCCCAGAGACCATCGCTGAAAAGTTCGGTAATTTTATTAGCCATCAGAACATACTCGATGTGATCTTGACCCGTCTTAACGGATGCTGGTTATTATGAGCGGATCATTCTTTCAAAGTGGTCAGGTGTTGTATAGTACTGCTTAAGTCCCCCCCCCTGAACACTTCTGAAAGTAGACCTTATCGAAGGCTAAGTGCCCGGCCAATTATGCCCGAAAGAAATCGAAGGGAACTACATCTTTGATACTGCGAGTTTGGGCGATCAACATATGAAGGCGGTCAATACCCATAGCCACTCCCGCACAATCTGGAAAGCCGATCTTTAAAGCAGATACCAGATTGGCGTCGTAAGGGTAGACAGGCTTATTCAGGCTTTGTCGTTCAGTAATATCCTTTTCAAAACGCTGCTGCTGCTCATTACCATCGGCCAGCTCGTGATAACCATTGGCCAGCTCTACACCATTAATAAACAGTTCAAAACGAGCCGAGACCTTCTGCCCCTGTGCACCCCTATGAATTCGGGAAAGAGCCGACATACTGGCCGGATAGTCATAGACATACACCCCTTCGGCACCATCATCCGTCAAGCAGCCCAAGCCTGGTTCGATGCAACTGCTGAATAGCAGATCCAGGTAATCATTACGGGCCAGACCTGTCAGAGCCTTGTCTACATACTTGACTGTCAACGCTTCTAATTCAGCGTCTTCTGCTCTGTGAGGGTTCACGCCAAACTGATCTTCGAACAATTGCTGATATGTTACTCGACCTGCTTCCTTGAAGTGCATCACCGCATTAACCAACCCGGAAACATCATCCATTAACTGGTGATGATCCCGACCCAGCCGGTACCACTCCAACATGGTGAACTCAGGATTATGCCGACCTCCGGCTTCACCATTACGGAACACCCGCCCAAGAAAATAAATATCCGGGCTGCCAGCAGCCAGCAGACGCTTCATCGGGAACTCTGGAGACGTGTGCAGATAAAGCGTCTCTTCATCACTGGTGCCCAGAGGGCAATAACGGGTCTGGAAACTGTCGATATGAGGGTCGACCGTGGCATGTCGGGAGAGCATTGGCGTCTCAACTTCCAACACCTGTTCACAGTGGAAATAGTTACGAATATTTCGCAGTATTTCTCCACGCTGACGCAGGTTTTCTATAGAAGCCGATGGTTTCCAGTGGGCTTGAGTCATGGTTTTATCAAGTAGTGTGGTTGTTCAAAAACAACAAAGCCCGGCGAACCGGGCTTTGTATAGAGGGGAATCCAGATTACTTCTGGCGGCCTACATAGTCACCGGTACGGGTGTCGATCTTCAGAACTTCACCTTCGGTGATAAACAGAGGCACCTTAACAACAGCACCAGTGCTCAGGGTTGCAGGCTTAGAGCCACCTTGAGCAGTATCACCCTTCAGGCCTGGGTCAGTTTGCACAACTTCCAGCAGAACAAAGTTAGGTGCAGTCACAGACAGAGGCGCTCCGTTATACAGGGTTACCGTGTATACTTCCTGCTCCTTGAGCCAGTTCACAGTGTCGCCAACAGCCGCAACGCTGGCACCGTGCTGTTCAAAGGAACCGTCGGTCATCATGAAGTGATAAAACTCACCGTCGGTGTAGAGGTATTCCATGTCATAGTCCATGACATCGGCTGCCTCCAGGCTTTCCCCGGACTTAAAGGTACGTTCCCAAACCCGGTTAGACATCAGGTTGCGCAGGCGGACACGGTTGAAAGCCTGACCTTTGCCGGGCTTAACAAATTCGTTTTCCAGGATGGAGCAGGGATCACCCTCCAGCATCACTTTCAATCCGGAGCGAAACTCGTTTGTCGCGTAACTAGCCATTCGTAAATACCAGGAATGTGTAAAAGCCCCATATGATAACCCTTTCAGCCCCAACTTTGCAGACAAATAGCATCAACATTCATCAGGACTCCCCACAAACCTGGCAGGAAACCCTCAGTTCGGCAGTCACTGACCCCAGAGAACTCCTTAAAATACTGGGGCTGAGCACTGATCTGCTGCCCGGAGCTCAGGCCGGCAGCCAACAGTTTCAAATGCGGGTACCGCACACCTATATAGCACGAATGGAGCCGGGCAACGTTCATGACCCTCTCTTGCAGCAGGTTCTACCTCTCCAAAAAGAGCTGGAGCTGACTGCCGGATATATTCAGGACCCTCTGGGCGAAGGCCCCAAAAACAGCCAGCGAGGCATTCTTCACAAATACAATGGTCGCCTGCTTCTCCTGCCGACCCAGCTCTGCGCTGTAAACTGCCGGTTCTGCTTTCGCCGCCACTTCCCATACGAAGACAACACCCTGAACCGTGACGAATGGCAGTCTGCCCTGAATTATATCCGCGAAGACACCAGCCTGAAGGAAGTGATTCTCAGCGGTGGTGACCCACTCTCACTCAACGATAAACGCCTTTCCTGGATTATTGAGCAGCTGGCTACCATTCCTCACCTGCAACGAGTGCGCTTCCACACTCGCCTGCCCGTGGTCATTCCACAACGGGTGACTGAGGAAATGATTCGCTGGATGACCTCTACCCGCCTTAAGCCGGTAATGGTCATACACTGCAATCACCCCAACGAAGTTAATCGTGATATGGCAGAAGCCATGGAGCGAATGCATCGGGCGGGGATACGGCTGCTCAACCAGAGCACATTACTGAGAGGTGTGAATGATTCACCAGCCACTCTAATAACCCTCAGCGAAAAACTGTTCGACTGCCATGTCATGCCCTATTACCTGCATCTTCTCGACAAGGTTCAGGGGGCTGCGCACTTTGACATTGAGGAGGCCAAGGCTCGTGAACTTGTCGGTGAAATGGCCAGCCAATGCTCCGGTTACCTTGTTCCAAAATTAACCAGAGAGACAGCCGGGCAACCAGCAAAAACGATTGTGCCACTTATCTACAAATGATATTTCATTAATGTGACTGTACGAGGGTTAGCAGCTTCCCATATTAATAAAAAATTCTTTTTAACAACCACTGACACAGACGATAACGATTGTATAATCATCAGCCGTTATCGCTATATTTATAGATACTCATCAGGCAAACTGTCTGATAAGTGGTGACAAAACAGATACCATCTATTTAAAATATCCAAAACCTGAAGCAGAAACGGCATCATAAAAAAGTTGTTCATGGATTAATAACAACCAGAATGCTTCAGCTGTAAATTCTAAGGAGGGATCATATGGTCAGCTTTCGTGAAAAAGTCAGTTTTACTACACCTGACTTTACCAGCGGCCAGATATCCTTTGCTGAAAATAACAAGACAGCTGTACACCAATGGATTAAAAGCCTTCCCAAAGCCAATATTGGAGAGATGGCTCGCCGGCTGTACGGTGCCATTCAGGAAATCAACAACGCCCCCCTGCCCCCCCTTGACCGGCTTGCATATCTTGAACTCGTACGACCCGCCATTCACTACACCTGCCGGGCGCTTAACAAACATTATCTTAAGAACACAGCCAACCTGTCGCTCAAAGAACGCAAGGTGGCCAACCTGACTCAGGCTTTGCAGACTCATTTGCTTACTGGTTACAAAACCACAGTGAGCCAAATGCTGGACGAGCGAGTTAACGATACATCCGCAACCACGCAAAAAAAATCACCACTTGGTCTTTTCAAAGGCTTTATGCGGAGCCCTTCAAAAGACGATAATAATACGCCAGACATTTTTGCCAAGGCGATTCATCGCGCCATCAATGAGAGCGGCCTGACGTTACTGCACTGCTACCAGCTATATACGAACCCGCCCCGTAATATTTGGCGAGAATTGCACTCACTGTATCTGATTATTGAAGAGTACAATTTTGCTCAAGTAACAATTGAAGACCTGGAAATTAACAATCAACAGCACTCTACTCTCTCAGACAGCTATAAGAAGATACTGCTACTAAGCCGCGCCCGCCCCAATATGCTGCGCCAGCCTGAGCTCACAAATCTTTTTAACAACCTTGAAAGCTGGTCTTCCGCTGTTGATTTGGAAAATGAGATTTCTGACGACACTCACTTTGCCATAAATATTGAATCTGATCAGGCTCCTGTCTACAGCACAGACATTTCTGTTGATGACCCCGATACAGTTCGGGGGATGAACACACACAATCTCACTGAGTTTCTAACAGAAAGCAGTGAAGTCTCCAGCGAGGTCTCCCAGACATTGCGGGATCACTTGATCTCCTCCTGGGGAGAGAAGACCGAAAGACGAGGCCCTCGTCATGAAACATCAGCTCCTGTTCACCTGACAACCGGACTCTCCAGCTGCCACTTTTATTTATCAGGTCTGCTGCCTTTCAATAATATGATGGTCAGTCACATCGGTAAGGAAGCTCTGATACACCACAAAACGGAATTTTTCAGCACAAAAAACGGCGACCCCTGGGATCATGTAACCGGAGCGGTGCCTGGTGGACATAATGTCACGGAACTTGCCAGTGGGATGGTGATGTTTCAAGGCGGAGAAGTAGAACATCAGAACGCTTCAAAGTACCCAACCTTTAATGCCTTTCTGGTCGACGAAAGCAAGAATGGCTTCTGTATCCGACTGAGCGGAGATATTCCCCCTCATATTCAGGCAGGCGCATTGATTGCGACCCTGCCCGCCAATGTCCGTCCCACAAAAAATACAGCCAGCCAATGGATTCTTTCCAGTGTTCGCTGGGTCAAACTGGAAGCACCAGGCCAGGCATTAATCGGCACACAAAAACTGGCTGACAAGGTTTATCCGACGGCAGTATCAATTCTGCATAAGAAGCGTGGCCCCAGCGATTTCATGCGCGGGTTTTACCTGCCAGCGTCTACAGAGAACAATCCGTCAGCCAGCCTGCTGACACCCGGAGTGCCCTTCACCGAAGGTTGCAAGGTGAGGTTTATCAATAACCGGCATTTAACCCAGGCGACACTCACTAACTGCTTAGGAGCCACTGGCAGCTTCAGTCAATTTGAGTTCCAGGCTGTTGAATCAGAACTTGCCTCCAACAAAAAGTACAGTCATACAGATGAAGCAAAAACTCCTTCCGAAGATGACTTCCATTCTCTCTGGCATGACCTTTAGCAACACTTTGTGCTCCTGCCATTTGGCAGTTAATAGGGTAATATGTTTTTCAGGGACACATTAACGCAGAGAAAGCAGTTCTTCTATGGCAGAACAAATCAGCGCACAACAAAATCCGTTAAGGCTTTTGTTTCTTGAAGACCCGATAAACTCCGCAGAAAAACTGGTCAGCCATTTTCGTAATACTGGCATATCTACCCGAGTGCATCGTATTACTTCCCAGGAGGATCTGGACGACTCACTCAGCAGTCAGCCCTGGGATCTTCTGCTGGCATTTGAAACGTCAGATATACTGCCTGCCGACGACGTACTGAACACCCTGACACGTGCCGAGAAAGATATTCCTGCTCTGCTGCTTCAGGACAATGATGACAGCGAACGTATTACTCAATGGCTCTCCCTTGGCGGTGCTGATGCGTTGCCTCATTCTCAGATTGAACGCCTGTATCTGGTCTGTATGCGGGAGCTGTCAAACCTGACCCAAAGACGACAGCGTCGTATCAATGAAATCGCCCTGAAAGAAGCCGAAAAGCGCTGCCAACTGCTTCTCGACAGCTCGGTTGATGCCATAGCCTATGTCCATGAAGGCATGCACATTCACGCCAACCCTGCTTATGTTGACCTGTTTGGCTATGATGACCCGGATGATCTGGAAGGGCTGTCCCTGATCGATATTATTCATCGCGATAATCAGGCTGATTTCAAAACCTTTTTCCGCCAGTTCCAGCAGGACGGTACCGACACTCCAATGGAGTTCAAAGGCCAGCGGGATGACGGCAACGACTTCCAGGCCACCATGACCCTCAGTTCTGCCAAGTGGGACGATGAGATGTGCACACAGGTGGTGATTCGCCGTGCTGCTGCCGACCCTGAGCTGGAAAAGAAACTGGAAGCTCTGAAGTCGACCGACCTGATCACCGGGCTCTATAACCGCTCCTACTTTACTGACCAGATGGGTTCATCCCTTGAGAAGTCGCTAAACGATGACAGCCGTTTCTCGGTGATGGATATTCGCATCGACAACTTCCGGGACCTGCGCAAAGAGCTGGGTGTTGCCAATACTGATCAGTACCTTGCAGAGATTGCCCAAAAGGTTGCGCCCCTGATAGAAGGTCATGGAATACTGGCTCGTTACAGTGAGGATATTTTCACTGCCCTGATCAACCACGATATTCACGCACAACTCAATGACCTTGGCCAGCAGCTGGCTTCCACAGTTAAGAAACTGGAAACACGCATTGGCACCACCAACGTGCAGTCCACAGTTTCTATTGGCATTATGCCGGTGACGGAATCGGCAGACAGCGTCGAGTACATTCTGAATCGTACCGAGCAGGCCTGTCGTCTGGCGCAAAAGGCCGGAGGCAACTGCCTCAAGATGCATGATTCGCAGGCGGAAATGGATGCCAAGGTCGCTGAAGGAGACACTGTGGCTCTGGTGACCCGGGCTCTGGAGCAAAACCGCTTCCAGCTTACCTATCAGCCAATCCTCAATCTGGAAGATGATGCCGAACAGCAGTATGAAGTGTTCTCCTGTCTGCTTGGAGATAACGACAAGGTCGTTCCTGCCTCTGAGTTTATTGCTGCCAGTAAACGTGCGGGCTTAACCACCCGTATTGACCGCTGGGCCATTCTGCATGCCATCAAAGTACTGGCCGAACATCGTAGCAAAGGCAACGAGACACGCCTGTTTATTACCCTTGGGCCAGAGTCCATGCAGGACCCTACCCTTCCTTCATGGATTAATGTTGCCCTGCGCACCGCCAAGATTCCTGGCGACGCATTAATTTTCCAGCTAATGGAAGAAGATTTGGCTCTTTGCGTTAAGGAAGCTGCGACCACCTGCCAAAGCCTGAAGCAGATGCAGTGCGGGCTCTGCATTTCCCACTTTGGTGGTGCTGTTGATCCTTATGAAACCCTGAAAAAAATTCCTGCTGACTATATAAAACTTGATAGCTCTCTTATTGAGAATATGGATGAGGATGACAATCTTCAGCAGTTGCAGGAAATGGCAACTACGTTGAGCAAACAGGGTAGAAAAGTAATGGTGCCACGGGTAGAGAACAGTAAAACGCTTTCTACTCTCTGGCAGTGTGATGTGAACTATGTACAGGGTTACTACCTGCAGACTCCCTCAGAGGCCATGGATTACGAGTTCGATTAAAACATTCTACTTCTGAACCGCTGCATACAAAAAAGCCGAAGCTTTGAAAAAGCTTCGGCTTTTTTATTCACAAAATGACCTTACTTCAAAGCAACCTTACTTCAAACCGATCAGGTCGCGATCATGCCATCCCAACAGATAGAGAATAGAGTCCAGCCCCAGAGTAGAGATTGACTGTCGTGCACTCTGGCGCACCAGAGGCTTGGCCCTAAAGGCCACACCCAAACCTGCTATTGCCAGCATCTGCAGATCATTGGCTCCATCACCAACAGCAATAACCTGTTCAAGACGAACATTCTCCTGCTGAGCAATATCTTTCAGCACCTCAGCCTTACGAGCGGCATCAACGATTTGCCCCTGAACCTCGCCAGTGACCTTGCCATCGACAATTTCCAGCTCGTTAGCCACTACGTAATCCATACCCAGGCGATCTTTCAGCTGGTTCGCAAACCAGGTGAAGCCTCCGGAGACAATGGCAGTTTTATAACCCAGCGCCCGCAGGCTGGTAATTAAACGTTCAGCGCCTTCGGTCAGCTGCAGGCGGTCTGATACCCGTTGCAGAGCCGATTCATCCAACCCCTTCAACAGCCCAAGGCGACGACGGAAGCTTTCCTGAAAATCAATCTCACCCTGCATGGCCTGTTCAGTGATTGCAGACACTTCATCACCGACACCGGCTTCTACTGCCAACTCATCAATCACTTCAGCTTCAATCAGGGTGGAGTCCATATCAAAGACCACCAGCCGACGACTGCGACGATAGATAGTGTCTTCCTGCAGGGCAACATCCACATCCAGTTCGGAAGAGAGATTCAGGAAGTCGGCTTTCAACTGGCTTTGATTACCTGGCGTGCCCCTCACAGAAAACTCGATACAGGCGCGAGCGCTCTCGGAGTCATCACCCAAAGCCGGACGGCCAGACAAACGGGTAATGCTTTCAATATTAAGCCCATGGGTGGCTGTCAGAGCAGAGACCCGTGACACCTTCTCTGCTGTCAGAGAACGAGACAACAAAGTTACCTTGTAGCAGTCCTTACCCTGACGGCTGGTCCACTGCTGGTACTCTTTAGGCTCAACCGTACGATAAGTGACCTGCAAGCCCTTCTCATGAAGGTCAAACAACAGATCCTTTAGCATTGGAGCAACATCATCACCATCAGTGACTCTGACCAGAATCCCCCAGGTCAGGGAGTCGTGTATCACCGACTGACCAACATCCAGGATTTCCACCCCATACGCCGCCATAATGCCTGTAATACCGGATGTCAGGCCGGGTTTATCTTCCCCGGTTACATTTATCAGAACAATTCGGCTCACTACCCTTTCCCCACCCCCGAATACAATATTGCCCATTCTATCCGTAGAAATACCTGGCGGCTAACCCCTCTGTTAATGAACCTCTTGATTTGTCTGCTATCTATAGCCGGTACATACAAACCAGACAGGTTATTTATCATGCAGAGACTCACCCAGATTCCAGGCCAGATATTGGGCTATGTTTCCAGCTCGGGCGCAACACCAACAACTCCCCATCCAACAGGAGCCGCTTATATATCCAGCTCTGAAAAACCCACGGATGGAGCGGAGTATTATCCTTCACAGTCGCGAACCGTCAGCACGGTAAGAACACCGGAAGAGGCATGGGCAGAAGAAGGGCTGGCTCCACGAGCCTGTATAAACACAATGGAAGAGGAGTGTGCCAACTTTTCTGACACAGGCTTCAATGACCTCATGCCTTTCCCCAAAGATACCATTGTCTCTGTGGTTGACGGCGCCAAGGCTATACCAACCCCAGCGAATTTTGTCAGCTTTAAAAACTCTGGTTTGTCCAGACACATGAACTTCATTTTGTCTCAACGACCGCAAGAGAGCCTCCTGGAGCGTTTCGTCCAGGTGTTAATAAGTCAGAACGTAACGAGCATAGTTGCGCTGGACACATCCTATGACTATTTCAAAAACTTCCGTGGCACGATGTCCATTGAAGGCTGTGAATATAACTTTGAAACTGTAGGTGATTCTCTTAAAGGTAAAGGGATGAAAGAACTTCAAGTCACAATCATCAACACACAAACCAACAATAAACAGGTAGTTTCTATTCTGGCCGTCAACGACTGGGTTGACATGGCAGCCTATAGCAGTAATCAGTTCTCCTGCCTGACACAGCAAACCAAAGATCTCGAAAAACAGGCCACTCAACAAGACGGCACTGTTCTGATTCACTGCCATGCAGGTGTTGGACGTTCCGGCTCACTGGCTCTAAGGGTCTGGCTGTCCCACGCCATCGATGAAAGGCTGATTACATCCGAGGAGATGATTCTTCCCCAGCAAGTCAAAGCGACAAAACTGGGCAAGCAAGAACGAGGACCGGGATTTGTGATGAAAGAGGCACAGTTCAGCCATGTCCATGAGCATACCCTTGAGGAGTACCGACAACGAAAATCGGCTAATCAGACTCAAGACTACGCACCAGAACAACCCTGTCAACAGGATGAGTATGCCTCTTCAGCCAAGCGAAGCTGCTACAGACTTCGTTCACAGGAACCCTGCACACAAACACATGAGCTCCCTTCAACACCAGTACGACACCGTAAACCGAGGCAGAAGTAAATACCGAAGAGAAGTAGTAGTGAAAGGCGCAGGCAGTAAGGCACAATAGGGGGAATCTTTCAGACAGAACCCAACGTGATTATCAAACGTCTTATGGGCCTGAGAATGCCTGGCCTTTCTCGCCTCAGCATTGGTAAACAGATCCCCCTGCTATTAGGGGGCACGCTGTTTATAAGCCTGTTATTTGCCGGCATCCTGGCGACTAATCAAATCACCCAAATATCAGACCAGCAGATTGATAACCTCGGCAAAGCACTGGCGAAACAAACAGCCAAGTCGGCCCGTGACCTGTTGATTACCGGTGACCGCCTGAGTCTGAATGTACTTCTTGCGCAACTGACCAATTCCGAGCATATTGCCCAGGCCACCATATTCAGTATTGATAACAAGCGCATTGCCAGTACACAAGCCCGTGATTATAACCCTGATAAACACTACGCCCTGTTTAGCGCACCGATTGATTATCAAAATGTGATTGCCGGACAACTGCGTCTTGCCGTCGATATGGAAAAATTACAACGCCCCACACAGAAAGCCTTGCTGGTCTTCATCGGGCTGGCACTTCTGCTGGGCATCACCGGGACTGTTATTGCCTGGAACTATGCCCGGGCACGTCAACAATCTTTGTCGCGCTCCATTCGACAGCTGCAGATGCTGTGCAAGGGACAGCTGCCCCATAATCCAGAGATCAAAGACGAAACCGAGCAGGTCGTGCGCCTGGCAGAATTTCTGATTTCCAGCGGGATTGATCCATTGCAGAGTGCTCCCTCTGTGCCCCAGCCCACACCCGAACCGACATCATTACTGCCTGAAGAACGACTGCTGGAAGAGCGTGTACCTGAAGATTGGCGCCCAGAAGAACTCCAGTCTCCTCTTACCAGAAAAAACCGTGAAGGCATCACACTGGCACTGCGCATCAGCAATATGGGGCGTCTTCGCAATGCTTTGAATCAGGATGTATTGCTTAACCTTCTGGACGAGCGACTGCCTCACATCCAGTCGGCTTCCCAACTGTACAACGGCAAACTGGAATACTCGGCGGAAGGCAATGCCTACATTACCTTCTCTCGGGACCGGGGAATTAATATTGCGGTTTTTGATGCCATCTGCTGTGCAACCCTGATCCGAAAACTGGTCAGTGAAGATAAAGGCGACGGTCTGGGGCTGACCATAGAACAGGGCATAAGTACTCTCACCCCAGCGGTACCCGGCACTGCCCATCCGTCACTGGCGGACTCTGCCAGCAGCCAGGCACTAATGCTGGCCAGCCTTGGGCGGGGAAGGATGCTTATGGATGGAGAGTTTGACGAACAACAGCGGGAAGAAATTCAGGCCACGCTAAAGTCAACAGAGTTTGGTGGCGATATTCTGGAAGTTACTGATATCCCGGAACAACATCAGGCTTTGATTGAGAGGCAATCCCGGCAGATTATTCCCCAGAGTGCCTTCAACCTCTAAAACGCCCAGACTGTTCGAACGACACAGGCGCAATAGCGTCTGTGTCTGAACGTCCACTGACACAATAAACGCCCCTAATGCTTAGTATCCTTAGCTTTAGCGCTGCCTGCCTTATCACCGTCAGGAATTGCAGCATCAACAACAGCCGCAGTCCCTTTCACCACTGCTTTAGTAACACCTACAGTTCCTTTCACTGCCAGCGAAGCAACTCCAACGGTGGTTGAAACAACCGCACCGGCCACAGCCACGGCTGTACAGCCCGTCATAAGGGGAAGAGTGGAAAAACAAAGCAAGGACAAGGAGAGTGCAGCTAAAGTTTTTTTCATTGAGTAACGACTAATTAATTTTATGACCCGGCATTATATAGAGGCTAGAACATCAATGAAGGTTAGATCAGACTGCTAACCCGTTCCTTTATTGCCGGCACCACCTCACCTTCAAACCAGGAGTTACGCTTCAACCAGAGGTTATTTCTGGGGCTGGGGTGTGGCAGTGGAACTTTATCCGGCCAGTATAGCCGCCAGGACTGCACCAGTTCCGTAACCGTCTTATAGTCCTTATCAAAATGATAAGCCTGAGCGTACTGCCCCAACACCAGAGTCATTTGAATATCAGGAAGCTGATCCAGCACACGCTGGCGCCATGTTTGTGCACACTCTGGTCGAGGTGGAAGATCGCCTGATTTACCTGTTCCCGGGTAACAAAAACCCATGGGTACAATGGCAAACAACTTTGGATCGTAGAACTGTTCACGACTCACACCCAGCCATTCCCGAAGGCGGTCACCGCTGGGGTCGTTAAATGGCAGGCCGGTTTCATGCACCTTTTTACCGGGAGCCTGCCCGGCAATCAGGATTTTCGCTTGCGGATGACACTGCAACACCGGCCGGGGGCCAAGAGGAAGGTGAGCTTCACACAGAGTGCAGTTTTGCACCTCATCCAGCAGCGTTATGGTGTTGCTATCGCTCATCACATATCCATTGAGCTATTTATGAAATAAAAATGATGAACACAAAAAGTTATGAGTAGCTTAACAGCAAAGTCAGAGCCAGGCAGCGTCTGAGAAAGGCCGCATCAAAGCTGCCTAATAAAACGATCGACCTCTTCCTCATTCGTTGCCCAGGAGGTGACCATGCGAACGACGGAAGAGTCCTGGTCATATTTTTCCCACACATAAAAGTCGAAGCTTTCTTTCAGCGCTTCAATTTTTTTGTTGGGTAAAACTGCAAATATCTGGTTCGTCTGGGTATGAGTTACCAACGTATAGCCCTTGGCATCCAAGGCTTCTGAAATCTTTTTAGCCAGACCATTCGCTTTGGTCGCCAGTTCAAAGTACAGGCCATCTTTAAACAATTCATAGAACTGGATACCCAGCACGCGCCCTTTCGCCAGCATGGCTCCGCGCTGCTTGATATGGAACGCAAAATCATCTTTCAGCGTATCGTGAATAATCACAATCGCTTCACCCATCAAAGCGCCATTCTTGGTGCCACCAATGGTGAACATATCCGCATAGTGGGCGATGTCGGCCAATGTGATATCACTGTCATCACAGCACAGAGCGCAGCCTAAACGGGCACCATCCACAAACAGATACAGATTCTTCTGCTGGCAAAACCCGGAGATACTCTGTAACTCCGTTTTGGTGTAAATCGTACCCAGCTCCGTAGCGTTGGAGATATACACCAGTTTGGGTTTCACCATATGGGGAACATGGCTGTGCGCATCCAGCGCAGCCTGAATAGAGTCTGCTGTCAGCTTGCCATTGGACGACGGCATAGAGATGATTTTGTGGCCGGTTGCCTCAATAGCACCTGTTTCCCGGCTCAGAATATGACCCGTCTCCGCAGAGATAATCGCTTCATGTGGACGAAGGCTGGACGCCATGGAAATAATATTGGCCTGGGTTCCACCCGTCACAAAGAAAACATCTGCGTCCTGATTGTGAACCTCTCCGCGAATGGATTCTCTTGCTGCAATAGTGAAACGGTCATGTCCGTAAGCAGTTTCCTGACTAAAGTTGGTTTCAGTCAGCGCCGTCAGAATTCGGGGATGGCAACCTTCACTGTAATCGTCCAAAAAGCTGTATGTCATGCTGCTTGTCATAAGAGTCTCCAAATCGCATCAGTGGCTATATGCCTTTGATGCGAATATTAAGAGGCCGGTGGATCACACAATTGTAAAATATTGCAAAAACCGAAAGTTATCTCTGAAGCTCTCTATAAAAGCATCCTGTAAAAGCACTCAGGTCTCTGCAAAAACGGCATATGCAGAACAATCATTCAGTCCTGATGACTTGTATGAGACTTGTGTGGGTTTTGTATCCACTAAGCTCCGGACATTGAGCACCGAACTTCGAAACCTCACAATTAGTAAAGTGAAACTTCATATTCAAAATACGGTCAGCGCTAAAGTACAGCAGTGGTGAAACCTCCATCAAACAGCCGGATTTTGTCGTCCCCTCCAGGATAATATCAACCGCAGGTAGGGTATTTGACGGAACCAATTTTTTTCGGTCTTTGTCAGGCTCTAGTACGGGAACCCGAACTTTGAGACTCTCGCCACTATGAACAATCACAGACCGTAAGGTCAAAGTTTGTTCAGTTACACTGCCTGGCTCCCTTGCACCTCCAGCAGAAGCAAGGCGACTTCCACTGCAGAGATGCATGCCTGTATTTTCAGAAGGAACGGCTGTGGTTTGACACCCCTGGAATAAACCCGTGTTATCCGTAACTATGGGGGGCTCTAGCTGCTCAATTACACTTGCCCTATCAATATCAGTCAGTGGTCCCATAATGCCTTCCTCTCTGCTATCCGTGTTAGATGGTTTTACAATAGCCGGGAAGGCAAAAGGTCTCTATAAAACTATGGTTGTACAGTAAGACTTTGGTAGAACGCTCAAGAAGCCTCGCCCTGAAGTCGTTACAACTAATGTTTCAGCGGGATGGCTCCTGTTTCAGCGGGATGGCTCCTGTTTCAGCGGGATGGTTCCTGTTTCAGCGGGATGGCTCCTGTTTCAGCTGGATGGCTCCTGTTTCAGCGGGATGAGAACAGCGCCTGATCTTTCTTATCACTGGCCGACCAGAAGTTAATATTGAACTGCGCATCATCACTGATCTCAATGCAATGCCAATACTGGGGAGGACTGGTCGCAAAGCTTCCCGCTTCAATCACCACCTTTACTTCCGGAGTGTCTGTCTCTGCATCCGGAAAACCAAAGTAAGTGACCGTACCTTCCATCACACACAACTGTCCGAACACACCTTCTGCAGTATTGTGATGACTGAGCAATGCGGCGGGCACACTGTCTTTGGTGAAAAATGGTGTGGAACGCTGAATAGTCCAGTCTGCAGGGATTCTTAGATGACTCATAGTTGTTATCTCTTTAAATAAGGTGGAAATCAGGCCGCTTCAGGCTTGCGGAAGCGCAGGATGTAATGGTCCGGGCATCCGGTCATATCCATATCCACCACTTCAAAGCCGGCATTCGTGACTTCATTTACAGCCTGCTGCGGCGTAACCCGGGCGTTGCTGCCACGGAAGTCCACAAACACCACCTGCGCGTTATGGTCGACCTGTTCAAACATATGGCTCAGGAACAGATCACGCTCTTTAATAAACCGGTACACGTTAGCCAGAAACACGATATCCAGACCTTTAGGCAGGCAGGGGTTAGTGTGTTCACTCTGGCCTGTCTCCACATTGGTATACCCTTCTTCCGCAAAACGATTGTCCATATAGCTGACCATGTTCGCTTCAGTGTCCAGCGCATAGACCTTGCCTTCTGGCAGCCGTTCCGCAAACTGGCTTGAGAAGTAACCGGTACCCGCACCCACATCGGCAATCACCATATGTGGTTTCAGGTCGAGGGTTTTCAGGATGTGTGACGTGCGCTGCCACTCTTCCCGGTTTTCAGCATCAAAAATCAGACTCAGACGTTCGGCTTCGGAAAAACTGATGGGCTTGGGCTGTACCATGAAGACACTTTCCTTCTCTAACTCGTTCTAAATATCTTTCTATCTATTCAGGCCAACAGCGATCAGGCTGCCAGGCTTCTTAGGCATCATCACATTATTCATGGTGGAAGAACCCACCAGAACAGCCTTGGAACGGAATACGTTAGTCAGAATCTCGTTCTTGTCGTGACGGGAAACATTAAACACCTTCACAGCAACCTGAGGGTCCACTTCATGGATACCCTGAGCAATGGCGTCTGCCATCATACGGGTGTTGTTAGACATTGAGTCGCAAAAGATAGTGATGCGATCTTCCTGATAACCGCCATTATGCTGCGCACCCGCCCATTCCAGATACTTCTCGATAATCTGCACAGGATTGTCTCGCCATACACAACCATGGGAAATGGCGATCATATCCACCGGCAGATTAAAGCTCAGCACTTCATTAATCCTGGCGACTACCAATCCGCTTCCAGCCTGTCGACGGTATCGATCAGCACAGTCTTTTCTTCACGAATCAGGTAGCTGTTGTAGCTGGTGCCTTTGGTGGTTTTGTACTCGGTACCGTGGAAATCACGGAGTTCCCAGTCACGTTGTTCAACCCGGTGAATGTTGTCTTTGATAGGAATAGTCATGCTTGTCTCTCCAGCGAAAGCCACCTTTCAGCGTCTTCTCAAAAATATGTGACTGCGTGTTTGCAGATATATCTCCACTAGAGCACGCGTTGTGCCAGACTTTATATCTTGTTGATTCTAAAGGATTTGTTTATTTTTTCATTCCTTTAACTCATTCAGCAATGTCATAATGACACCAAGAAAATATTGTCATATAGACATCCAGTGTCTTTTTGACATCATGCTGTTTTAATCTCTCTGTTGAATTCAGCCTTGGCGCAGTATGACGACTCACAATGTCACCGATCTCACCAAACTCGCCCTTGAGATGACCTCCGGTCTCTCTTCACAGGACCCTTTCAATCGCATGCTTTCGATAGTGCGTGATCTGTTCCACTGCGAAGCCTCGGCACTGCTTGTACTGCATGAAGATCAGTTTGTGCCGCTCTCTATTGATGGACTGGCACCGGATGTTCTCGGCCGTCAGTTCGCACTGGCAGAACACCCACGGCTGGAAGCCATTGCCCGGGCTGGCGACATAGTGCGCTTTCCTGCCGACAGCCGCCTGCCCGACCCTTACGATGGCTTGATTCCCTCGATAGAAGGTGAACTGAAAGTCCACGCCTGTGTCGGCCTGCCACTCACCGCTGATGAACGTTTAATTGGTGCGCTTACTATTGATGGCTTTACCCCAGACCAGTTCGACGGTTTCACTGATGATGACCTGCGCACCGTCAGCGCCATTGCCTCCGCTTCACTCAATAATGCATTGCTGTTGGAGAAGCTGGAAAGAGAGGAAAGCAGTGGTAATAAAAGAGGCCACTCAACACAGCAGCCTGCCAACCTGAACATGCCTGTCAGCTTCTCTTCAAAAAACCTGAAGGACGCAACGGATGACTTTCAGCGACAACTTATTAATCACTGCCTGAATCAAAAAGAGAACAACTGGGCGAAAGCCGCAAAAGAGCTTGGGATCGATGCAGGGAACCTGCACCGACTCGCCAAACGTTTAGGGATGAAATAAAGCGGTTCAAGCATTAGCGTGAGATTACAGCCGCATCTCCACACCCCGTTCCGCCATATACTCTTTGGCTTCAGGGATGGTGTGCTGACCAAAGTGGAAGATCGATGCCGCCAAAACAGCATCGGCCTTGCCTTTGGTAATGCCTTCCACCAGATGCTGTAAGTCACCGGCACCGCCGGAAGCAATCACGGGAATCACAACCGCTTCAGAGATGGCTCGGGTCACACCCAGGTCATAACCGTTCTTTACGCCGTCCTGATCCATGCTGGTGAGCAGAATCTCTCCTGCACCGAACTCTTCCATCTTCTTTGCCCACTCAACGGCATCCAAACCTGTTGGCTTGCGACCACCGTGGGTAAAGATCTCCCAGCGATCTTCTTCACCGGGCTGGCTGACCTTCTTGGCATCAATCGCCACGACTATGCACTGGGAACCAAACTTCTGCGCAGCTTCCCGAACAAACTCCGGGTTAAACACCGCCGCCGTATTAATGCTGACCTTATCGGCACCGGCATTGAGCATGGTGCGAATATCGTCCAGCTTGCGAATACCACCGCCGACAGTCAGGGGAATAAACACCTCACTGGCAATGGCTTCCACGGTATGAACGGTTGTTTCCCGGTCATCGCTACTGGCGGTAATATCCAGGAAGGTGATCTCATCCGCGCCCTGCTCATCATAACGACGGGCCACTTCCACCGGGTCACCGGCGTCACGGATATCCACAAACTGAACACCCTTCACAACCCGCCCGTTATCAACATCCAGGCAGGGAATAATTCTTTTTGCGAGTCCCATAGGTCTCCCCTTATGGATTCCAGCGAAGGAAGTTGCCTAACAACTTCAAACCAGCAGCTGCACTCTTTTCCGGGTGGAACTGCACTGCGAACAGATTATCTCTGGTCAGTGCTGCATCCAGCTCAACACCGTATTGGCAGGTGCCTGCCACCAGAGAGCGTTCTGGACAGCGGGCATAGTAGCTGTGCACAAAATAGAAACGGCTGTTGTCTTCAATGCCATCCCACAGAACGTGGTCTGACTGCTGCACACGGCTCCAGCCCATATGAGGAACTTTCAGGTGTTCACCGTTCTCGTGAAGATCACGGCCAAAGTAGCGAACACTGCCGGGCAGAAGACCCATGCAGTCGATGCCATCATTCTCTTCACTGTGATCCAGCAGCACCTGCATACCAACGCAGATACCCAGTAAAGGTTTGGTTTGCACCACATCCTTTACCAGCTCATCAACACCCAGCCTGCGAATCTCTGCCATGCAGTCACGAATCGCCCCAACCCCCGGCAGCACTACCCGGTCAGCCTTGTGGATAACTTTTTCATCCGAAGTCACCACAACCTTCATGCCTTCAGGTGCCACATGCTCAAGAGCCTTGGCCGCCGAGTGCAGATTGCCCATGCCGTAATCTATAACTGCAACTGTTTGCATGTACTTACTTCCCGCCCTTTATTCCAACAAAAGCTGCCTGGTTAGCTGATTACAGCGTGCCCTTGGTTGACGGCATCTGGCCCGCCATACGCTCATCCGCTTCCAGCGCCATACGCAGAGCACGGCCGAACGCCTTAAAGACAGTTTCAATCTGGTGGTGGGTGTTGGAGCCACGCAGGTTATCCACATGCAGAGTGACCTTGGCGTGGTTCACAAAGCCCTGGAAGAATTCCTGGAACAGATCCACATCAAAACCACCGACGGAGGCGCGGGTGTAATCAACATTGAACACCAGACCGGGGCGGCCAGAGAAATCAATTACCACGCGGGAAAGGGCTTCATCCAGAGGGACATAAGCATGGCCGTAACGGCGGATGCCTTTTTTATCCCCAACAGCCTTATCAAACGCCTGACCGAGGGTAATGCCGATATCTTCTACGGTGTGGTGATCATCAATATGACGGTCACCATTAGCCTGAACATTCAGGTCGATAAGACCATGGCGGGCGATCTGGTCCATCATATGTTCGAGAAAAGGTACGCCGGTATCGAACGCAGCAGAGCCGGTTCCGTCCAGATTGATCTCGACTTTAATCTGGGTCTCAAGGGTGTCCCTTGCGATATTCGCCTTGCGCGGTGCAGCGTTGACCATGGTGTGTTCTTCCAGTTGGGAGAGTGGTCTCTGTTTTTTGAGAAATCATCAGGCTGGTACACTTTTTAAGTGTTCTAACGTTTCAGCACAGTGACAACATTTTTCATCTTTGTGGGTGAATTATATGTTTGTATCCGCCAGTTTCCCACCTGCCGATGCTTGTTATTCCCGTCACGGCTCTTATTATGCGAATCGTTTTCTCAGGAGCCGGTTATGCCCACATATATTGAACACTTTGACACCCTGAACCCCGAAGACCATCAGGATATGGTGAAAATCCATACCGACGCCCCTGAATGGCTGCAAACCCCTGCGCAAGCAGAACAGTGGATAACTTCAGCGCTGAGCACCACTGGCCTGCATTTATATGGTGCCCGCTTTAATGACCGACTATTGGGCGCAGCGATTATCGACCAGTCTCAGGAAGGACTCTGGCAATTGAAATGGTTAAGTGTTCGCACCGTAACCCGCGACCGCGGTGTTGGCCGACGCATGGTCGCCGAACTGACACGCTTTGCCAATGAACAGAACTGCGCACTCAAAGCCGACAAGACAGAACAAACACTCCCTTCTTACATTCAAGAACTGATGTAAATGCGCAACACGTTTTAAGAACAGAGAGAGAGCTGACAGAAAACCTGACTGTTTTCCAATATCTTGCAAAAGATGGCCGATAACTTAGATTGAAAAGTGTACGCCATGGAAAATTTCAATGAATGGACGCAGATGCTCCCTGCCGACTCTGTTAGCTCTCAGTGTTGCGGCTGCCCTTGGCAGCGGCACGTTTGCACCCGCCTCTCGTTCTGAAACACCGCCTAAGACTTCTTACTCAGCCAGTTGGGAATGTACCGCCGGTTTACACCAGGACTGGCGCTGCAGCCCCGAACCCGGCATGCCTTACGCAGACAAACTCGAACAGATTGGCGGCAAGCGCAGCACCCTGAGAGGCAGCCTCTCTAACCTGATGCAAAAGGCTTATAAAAAAAGTCAGGAATCTTCAGACCAGAAAGCAGACTCAAAGCCAGACTCAAAGCCAGACTCAAATGCATCTGCCAAAAACAAGCAGGCAGAAGCTCCTGCCGATGAGTTTTACGCCACCAAAACTGATGACAGCTCAATTGAGGACATCCACACATCAGAACCTCAATTAACTACAACTCATTCGAGCAGCCAATCCTGGACACCCATTGATTCACCTGCAAAGACCCATCAGCAGAAAACAATCGAGAACACCCAACAGCTCCCCCAACATAAGCAGCCCCACAACCCTTTGCATCGTTCTATGGCGGACAGTGACTGGGTGTCGCGTCTGAAAGCCAAAACGGCCTGGCCC
Source organism: Sansalvadorimonas sp. (assembly GCA_965221135.1). Classification (GTDB taxonomy): domain Bacteria; phylum Pseudomonadota; class Gammaproteobacteria; order Pseudomonadales; family Endozoicomonadaceae; genus Sansalvadorimonas. The sequence goes on along the minus strand of CBDCRZ010000056.1, from coordinate 48,008 downwards.
GACGACCAAACTTTATTGCCGCGCAGGAAGGCTCAGCAGCGCTCATCCCTTAACAGTGATGGAGTGACCGAAGAAGAAGTGAATCGCTCTGTACTGTTAACAGAGTGGTTGGAGAAAGCCCAAAGGCGAGCCTCCTGGGCATCGGAAGATACACCTGAAAAGTCAGTGACACCGGAATCAGACACCCTCTTAAATGCTAAAACAGGAAATCGTCAGGATGCGATTGCTGATCTGGATGAGAGCGAGAAGGAAGAGCCAGTCTTAAGGAAAGAGACTGACAATAAGAAGCAGAAGCTCTACGCCGATGATTGGCTTCAGCAGGCAGAACAACGTACAGCCTGGGCTGAAGAGCCTGCTGTAGAGAGAGAAGCATCAAATGAACAGGCTATAGAAGAGAATGAAGAGTTATGGGCTAAAGCTCACTCCACATCTGATGAGCAGGCAGGCAACCCTGACCTTCAACTGGTCAGCAGCCTTGATCTCTCAAACACAGCTCCCTCTGTAACAGAAAGCTCTGAAAATCAATCAACCCTCTCGCTTGAAGAGATCACCGCAACAGCTCCTCAGATAAAACATAAAGAACAGCCTCAACCTCCGCACCGAGCCTTTGGCAGAAGCCTGTTGGCACACCAGATCTCAGCTCCAGCTCTGGTACACACTACCTCAGAACCTTTTTCCAGTGAGATTGCCTCTCCCCGCAGTGTGAAGTCTGCCCATAAAAATATGCCTGCGTTCAAACTCGCTTTAAGTCGTGCGCAGCAGGAAGGCATTTCACCTTCCGGGCTTACCGCAAAGAACCAGCTACCCGGCATGAATCGAGTTCAACAGACTCAGATTGCTCCTCAGCCTCAGCCTCAGCCAGTCTGGCTTCCCGATGTTGAAGTCACTCCTAATGAGCGGCTTTCCCGGGCCGCTCCGAAATTTGTTAAAGCTTCGACTCAAAACATGCCCTGGCGGAGCAAAGCCGCTCCGGAACAGTGGAAACATGCTCCATCAGGTACAAACCTGCCCTGGAAAGGTCATCAGCAGAACCTTGCCAGCAGTCGGCCTGCGAATACTTTTGTGACACCCAACGGCATTACTCTTCCCAGAAGCCAGACAGTTAACAGTCAGGTTCGCGCTCCTCAAAAAAAACGCAAAACTGAGGCTTCCGTCATCCAAAGCTGGTCTTTAACGGGTCAGTCGATCAGCCGTGCGGCACTTCCTGTACAGAACCCGGTATCCGACCGGGTTCCTGAAAGGGTGATGCTGCCCACCAACAATGACAAAAACTGGCCAGAACCTGAATATACCGCCAACAGCCGCCTTGCACCGGGTCTGCCCCAGTACTCTGAACCTTCATGGCCTGGCGCTGAGCGTGGTTATATCAAGGAGAGACAGTCTTACTCCACAGATGCTCTGCGTAAGAAACACAACCTGAACACCTTCAGACGTCCACCACCTATCTCTCCGAAAGATATTTATAAAATGGCAGCATCCGATGAACCCACATCAGCGGGTTCATTCTCTGGCGCACAGGGCAATAATAAATCTCAGCAAAGCTCCCCCTTTGATCGCTTTGACAAGAAAATCCCGAAAGGTCCCAACTCTGTTAACCGGTTGATTGAGAGAACCCGGGAACGGGCACCAGAACCAACTGCTCAGGTGAAACCCCAGCCAGCGTCATCTGTTCACCCCAAACAGCCAGGGTCTCAACAAATCAGGTCTCAACAACAAGCTATACCTCAATACCGCCAGCAACCCTCCTCTATGGCAGGAATGCAGCAGGTCAGCCTGCCACCCAAAACTCACCACCGCGTTTCAGCCACTCTTGAGCAAATGGTGAATGCGCCAGCACAGAGTGTGTCGATTCAGTGGCTGTCTACCACACAGCCTTCACATATATTGAAGCTGCAAAGACGTTACCCAACACTGAAGGAAGCCACTGTTGTTCGCTTTCTGAGTAAGGGGAAAATCTGGTATCTGCTGCTGACAGGTATTCATAAGAATACTCATTCAGCCATGACACTGTTGCGCTCACCAGAATATAAGAATATGGCCAGGCGCCTGAACCCCTGGACCCGGCCTCTGGCCAGCCTGAAAAGCTTAAAGCTGCTCAAACCAAAGCGGCACACTACGAAGCCTCAATCAAGAAACACACTAAACAATCCAGCATCTTTGCCACAGGGGCAATACACCATCCAATGGATGCAGTCTGAAGACCCCGGCATTCTGGTTGACCTGAAGAAACGTTATCCGCAACTGAATGATGCTGAAGTTGTGATGGTCACCCGCAACAAGAAGGTGCAGTACCTGCTGATTCAAGGGCGCTATACCAATAACACAGGCGTTGAAAAAGCACTGGGCGCGCCTAGATACGCGACCCTGGCTTATCACCTCAACCCAAAGCCACGTCCAATGGCAAGCTTGAAGCACAAGGTTCCGGAAGTGAAACAACCTTTGGTTACACAGGTCAGCGTTCCCATGGATAAGCACACCAATAAAATCCTTCAGTCTCCTGAAGGCACCTTCACTATTCAGTGGCTGGCCGCCCATAAGCCGAAAATGCTGGAGAGCCTGAAACACAAGTACCCAGCTCTGCGCTCAGCAGAAACCATTCACTTCCGCCGTAATGAGAAAGACTGGTATGTGCTGATTCAAGGTCAGTTCAACAGTTACCGTTCAGCACTGCAGGCTTTGCAACAACCAGAACTGCAGGAACTGGCCAGCAAACTGAAGCCCTGGACCCGATCTGTATCGGGCCTCAGGGATGTCGCTGGCAGCTAAGGGGGTTAATTAGAACTTATAGGTCACATCAAAGTAGTGACCAAAGCCGGTAGTCGTCTGCTTGGGCTTACCGGAACCATCCTTAAAGTTAGCCATATCTTTGTAATACTTCAGACCATAACCCGCTGCCCACTGGTCGTTATGCCAGTAAAAGCCGTTAAACCATTCCACTGAGTCTTTGGTGCGTGTAGGGTCCGTAGGTTTCGCAGGCTTGGCATTAGCAAGTTTGTCATACTTAAATTTAATATCGAGATAACCCTGGTAAGAAATAAAACTCTTGTTGTCAAAGAAGTAGAAGGGTTTAAACCAGTTGTTGGTCCAGATGTAACCACTCCACTTCTTCTCGTCTGCAGCGCCAAAATTTTCTTTGACATAACGAGCCATCAGGTTGGAACCCCAAGTACCAAACCAGGGCATATCAATATCTACCCCCAATCCAATGAAATGTTCAAAAAGCACCTTGTCCCCTACATGCGTCAGCGTTGAAACATACACCTCTTGCACAGGACCAAAGGACAGATCTTTTCGAGTTATACCATCCAGAGAAAAACGGGGAGCGAACTTAAAGAAAAAGTTGTCGGCATTATGTCGATCATCTTTTTTACGATTCAAGATGTCGAATACATCCAGATATCCGTACAGCTGTATAATGCCGTTACGACCACCAAACTCCATCTCAAAATAGGTTTCTTTCTCAACGTTGAACGGAAGTTTGTTATCCAAACTCTGCATCAGATTGAACTGAAGCCAGCGATAGTCATTTTTGTGAATGTCTCCGTCACTGTAATCCGCAGCCCAGGCAGGAACTCCGACAAAACCCAGACATGCGAGGGTTACAAACAAACCAGAGATATACTTCTTCCAGATAGACTTGCGCTGCATGGTTCCACCTAAGCCTTTCAACTGAACTGTACACATGAACATTATTAATACGCCGAGTATCAATACATCAGATGATGAACCGGGCAGCTCTCGTTCCCTGCTCATCTTCAACAAGCAGGAAGAAAGTGTAGACACTCCTGAGACATCTCACGGAAAAAACCTGCAGGATTTGCACAAATTAGGGTGAAGCGAACCTGTTTTGTTCATAAACTACCTATACAGTTGAAGCAGTACCCGCAGATTAAGACAAGATATAAAGGACAAGGTGAGAGCTAGATGAAAGGCGCATTGAAATGGTTTGGCGGCACTATTGTTCTGCTGCTGGTGCTGGTTATAGCCGCTGTGATTATTCTTCCACAGGTCATTAACCCTAATGACTATCGGGAAAAAATTTCACAGCTGGCATACGACAATGCCGGCATAAACCTGAAAATCAACGGCGATATCAACTGGTCTGTCTTTCCCTGGTTAGGCCTTGGCATTCGTGATCTGTCACTTCAGGATGTAGACAAAAAAACCTACGGCACCCTGCAATATGCAGCTGTTAAAGTGAACCTTGTGCCTCTGTTGAGCAAGAAGCTCGATATCTCCACTATTGAACTCAAAGGTCTAAACCTTGACCTTGTCGTTGATAAAAACGGCAAGGCAAACTGGCAGCCAGCACCAGTATCCGCATCTGCTTCCCAGACACAAACCCCGGAAGCACAAGGCCCAACTCCGACCGACGACGGTCAATCAGGAAGTGGCTCTCTGCCCCTGAACAGCCTGAATGTTGCAGGCGTTGCTATTTCTGATATCTCCGTCACCTACAAAGACATTCCCGCAAAGCAGGAAGTCTCTCTGCAGAATGCCCGGCTTGAGACCGGAGCCATTCGCTTAGGCCAGCCTTTCCAGATGAAAGCCTCATTTGATGTGCACAGCAAGCTGCCAGCACTGGCAACGGCTCTCTCTCTGGAAGGAAAGATAACGCCAGACCTGGCCAATAATCATTTCACTATTGACGATATGAAACTGCAGGTCAGCCCTCTGGGTGTTAAAAGCCCTGTCTCCATGAACCTGCTTGGCAATGCCGCACTCAAAGGTTCCGACCTGAATGGCCAGATCAAAATCTCACAGTTTGATCTGGCAACGTTTATGCAACAACTGAAGATGCCTCTGCCAAAAATGAAAGGCGGCGACAAGGTTCTGCGCAAGTTTGGCATGGGTACTCACCTTGAAGGTCACTTTGGGAAGGCACCCAAAAGCCTGAGCCTCACAAAATTCTCCACTGTGGTTGATGATATTGAGTTGAAAGGCCGTTTCGCAGTCACAGACCTGGACAAACAAGCCATCACATTTAATTTCACTGGCAATGATGTGGTTGTAGACCCCTACCTGCCTGTTGCTGCTGAGGCAACTGCACCGTCCACCACCCCACCTAATAACACCCCATCTAAAAGCAAGAGCACAGGGCAGAAGCCCGCCAGCGCGGCTGACGTGGTTGTGATTCCGGTTGATGTTATCCGCGAGCTTAATATTAAAGGTCAGGCACAACTCACCTCCCTTACCACCGCAGGGTTCCGCTTCGACAACCCGTCTTTTGAAATTCACGCAGTTAATGGCTATGCCCAACTGAAAAGCCTGAAGTCCGGATTCTACAAAGGCTCTATTGATATCAGCTCCGCGATTGATGTCCGAGGAGCACTGGCGAAGCGGCCACAGGTTTCCTCCAGGGCAACTATCCAGTCCATCAGCCTGCCCGCTCTTGCGGAGCAAGTGGCCGAGATGAAAAGCGTGACAGGTACAGCCAACGCATCAATGCGGCTTGTCACCCACGGCCTGACTCAAACCCAACTCACCCGTGGTCTGAACGGTACTGGTGATTTCAATATTGCCAACGGTGCACTCCTCGGTACCAATTTCAATGAAATGGTGTGTGGCATGATTGCCATGGTGCGCAAAGAGAAGTCCAGCAAGAACAAGTGGGAGAAACAGACCCGTTTCGACAAACTATCCGGCTCAGTACGTATTACTGAAGGTGTGATTCGCAATAATGATCTGGTGGCAAGCCTTGATCAGCTCAATCTGAAAGGCGATGGTAACGTGAACCTGGTGAACCAGACTCTGGATTACCATCTGGGCCTGACCATCACCGGTGACACCCTCGATGACGACGACAACGCCTGTCGCATCAACAAGAAGTACGCCGACATCAGCTGGCCTCTGCGCTGTCACGGTTCCTTCAACAGCACCTCTGGCCTGTGTGGTATCGATGAACAGCGCCTGGGGAAAACCCTGGGGCATCTGGCTGAAGAAGAGATCAAGAACAAGCTTCAGAAGAAGCTGGAAGAGAAACTGGGCGGCTCTTTAAAAGGGTTGTTTAACTAGGGGGCGTTGACAATTAAACATGTCCTCAGCCCTTTCGAGGGTTTCATGGTAAGGCGCAGTGATGCTGGAATGCTTATGGCCTTTCAAGTCTCTGCAACTCTGCCATGGAAATCCTCGGAAGGGCCCTGCGGGTGGCTCAACTCGCTGCCTTGCTGCTGCTATCCAAGCCTTTTTCTGGTTTTGTCGTTCCTGCGGGAGCCTCTTCTATAGGGGTTCCATACGCTATATCTATCACATCTTTCACCATTACCTGAACCGAAGCCTGTCTGCGGCAGGGGTTAATAGACAGCCCTTTCACCACAACCTCATCAAACATTCTTGTCGCAGGTATCATGTATGGCCCACTGGTCAGAGAGCAGTGCACCTTAACTTGACCCATTCCTTTTTGGGCAAAGCAATGTTTCACCCCAAATTTCGTAAACCACTTTTTAAACATCGTCCCCTTATACTTAGTCAGCATGCTGTGCATAACGCTGGCAAGTCCCCAGATATCGGCCTTGATACTGCCAACACTCATTACATGGTCGAACATTTCAGGCGCCACATACGGGTTAAAGTTCAAAAACAATGAATGAGCGGCACCCATGGTTCCAAGGTCTGATGCCATACCAAAATCACACAGCACTGGCTCTTTGCGACCGTCCAGCAAAATATTGTCTGCCCGCACATCATTATGCTGTATCGCATTCCTGTGCAAATACGATAAAGCATCGCCAATTTTCAGGGTTGTGCTGACCACCCTGGAAAAGTCGTATTCTGAAGCGTTCATGAACTTACTTGTATTCAGGAGAACGTCTGAAAGACAGGCCTCATATAAAGGCATGACATAAGAATCTTTATAGGGTATTTCGGGAGAACCCAAACACGGAATAATCCCCGGGTGAGAAACCTTCCTTAATATTCTCAGCTCGGTTTGTACCGTTCTGGGTTCACGATGTCCGGACGCTTTTACTACCACGATACGCCTTTTCACCTCATTGCCTTCAAACTTCGTCAATGTACATTTGTAGACAGCTGAGAATTCACTGGGCTTACCAATATACTGTCCCCACTGAGGACGCTGACGCCTCACCTGCTTAAGTTCATCTTCTGTAAGAGGAAGCAGGTCATTACTCTCAGGCTTCACAACTGCAGCCGCTGCCTCAGATTGTTTTATCTGTTCACTCAGCTCTGTTTTTTCTTGTTCTAATTGGATCTGCTCTGATGTGGTAATTTTGGATTTAGCCTGGTCTGCTTTGGCCTGACTGGATTTGTCTAATATAGATCTGGCCAAGTCTGGTGTTTCTGGCTTCGGGGTTATTTCATCAGTCAGCCTGCCTTTGTGTGATGACATGTCATGGCGTACATCGCGTTCACGCATATAACGACCAACATCACCGTGAGCGGGTGAGTACTCTGATGGGACATATAAGCCTTTTAATTTTCCACTCTCCTGCTCTGGCTGGCGAAACTCTTGAGGAATCCGTTGCAGAGGTGTCGCCATCTTGTGTGAGGGATAGTACTCCCCCCAGGGCACACGGCGTATGTCATGGCGAGCGGGATTACCCCTTCCCCCCCTCTGTTGAGGCTGAACACCAGATGTATAACCGTAAAATGGAACATCGCGCCTAAAACCTTCCCCGTGCATGCCAGCCTTCCTCAAGAAAAATATTGATGAAGGTTGGACAACACTCAGGCCTTATCGTGACCAACAAGATGGTTACCATTGCTATACCACTCAGGGATGCGGACAATCGTCTCTTTTCTGACAGCGCCTTAATTTTAATAAAGCGATAAATGCCCATGCCCCAAACTGCTGCCGTTCAAAGCGCCATTCTCAATTGGTTCGACCACAATGGTCGCAAACACCTGCCATGGCAGCAGGCGATTACGCCTTACCGGGTATGGCTCAGCGAAGTGATGCTGCAACAAACAACCGTCGCTGCTGTTATTCCTTACTTTGAACGGTTTATCAGCCGCTTCCCCGAAGTCTCAGACCTTGCTGCAGGCCACGTGGATGAAGTCCTGCAACTCTGGAGTGGCCTGGGCTACTACAGCCGCGCCCGTAATCTTCATAAAGCCGCTCAGATGGTAGTGAATGAGTTTCAAGGCAGCTTTCCTGAAAACCTGGACGACCTGCAAAAGCTTCCCGGGGTTGGCCGCTCCACAGCGGGCGCCATTGCCAGTATCAGCATGGATATCCGCGCTCCTATTCTCGACGGCAATGTAAAACGAGTACTCGCAAGGCTTCACGCCGTACATGGCTGGCCAGGTAAATCAGCTGTCGCTAAAGAGTTATGGGAATACGCAGAACAGTACACACCAAACAAACGCCTGCCCGACTGGACTCAAGCCATGATGGATATGGGCGCAACCCTTTGCACACGCAGCAAACCCAAATGCGATCAGTGCCCTGTCGCACAGTTGTGTGATGCTCATGCACAGGGCAAGGAGACCAGCTTCCCGGAATCCAAACCCAAAAAAGTACTCCCTGAAAAACATGTTCGTATGCTGATGATAATAAACAGCCATGGCGAGGTATTACTGGAACAACGCCCGCCTACTGGCATCTGGGGTGGGTTGTGGAGTTTTCCGGAACTTTCAATAGCCGATAATCCTTCTATAGACGAAAAGAGCTCTATAGATGAAAAGCTCCTGACAGATGAACAACTTGATGAAGTCGAAGCCTTACTGGGAATCACACTGGAACAGCCTGACACCTGGGACAGCTTCCGCCACACCTTCAGCCACTACCATCTGTATATTGAACCGGTAAAAGCCTTTACGGTGTCTTCGGCTCAGGCTGTAGCTGACGATAAAAGACGCTGGTACCCACTGCCTGAGGTGAAGAACCTGGGGCTGGCCGCTCCAGTGAAGAAGCTGTTGTCTCGCCTCCAGAAGAGCCTTTAAAAGGAACCGCAAAACCTTTACTACTACCTCCAAAGATGCCTTTAAAAGAACCTTTCCCAGAACTTTTAGAGGAAAGTTTAAACAAGGTGGTTTTCGTCGACGCGGCCGCTTTCTTTGCTGCCAAATAAGCGTCAACGGTTGGATAGAGGTCTTTAAGGAACCCAAGCATATAGTCCGGTATTTTAAAGCCGGGTTTACCAAGGTTATCCATAGTGACCTCAAGCTGGTCAGAGCAGAGCAGAAGCATTGCGTGGTTATAAAAGTCTTCTGACGTCATTCTACGGTCAACTACCGGCACCACCGTTTCACTTGAGAATCTTATTGCAGCCGGGTGTTGCCCGCCTTCACCTGCCAGCCTTGAATTAAGCGCCTTCCGAGTCAGGTTCAGCCGTAACGCCATTTCAATATTGGAGCGTTCGAAGTTACCGGTTCTATCTTTTGCACTCTTGCAGCCACTGACATTAGCCATGCCCAAAATACGCCCCAGTTCACTGATACAGACTGGGAAATTAAATGGCAGATCACCTAATTCTCGATGCAGTTTATGGTGAAACATGCAACGAAGCAGGCTACAGAGCTCATGCAGTTCTTTTTCTACCACAAGATCCAAATCAGGATTCCGATCCAGAAATTTCTGAACGTAAGAGTTTTCTGCGATCATTTCAGAAGGGTCAAGTGTGCCAAACAAACGAAGAAAGCATTTCTCGTTATATTGGTCAGCATTCTCCCAGGCTTTGGCGAACTGCAGGGCACCGGAATATGCAAGCTGGTTGCATGGACAGACAAACATAAAAATATCTGGCCGAACCCTGACGGTGCCTTCATCACCATCTTTTCGGAATAAGGTCAGTGCAAGGTCTTCCGTATTCAACTCATCAATGCATTTATCCATCTTGTGGCACCACCGTTTTTCGTCATCCACTGCGGGTATCTGCCTGAATTTGGGGCGCAGGTTATCTGGGCTTAAAAGACAGTTGTAGAACACAGGCATGGGAACAGTCTCCCCTGCAGACAGCCCCTCCGGACGAAAGTTTTTAAGCATGGACTCTCTGAAAAATGTGAGACCGCATGCACTTAAAATATCTTTAAACCGTTGCCGGGTAACACTCTTCTGCTCTCTTTTACCGGCAACAGCGTATGCAAAAGGCACAGCAACTCTTATCTCTTGCATCACTATTTCTTCACCCATAGAAACCTTGGTGACCGCAAGGTTCACCGCCCGGCCAGCATTGCGCACACAGGAAGGGAAGAGTTTGCCGTTTAATCCTAGAGCATCTTGCTTTTCGCTCTCTTTATGGGTGTCAACAACTACATCCTCTACACCCATTTCGTCCAGGCCAAAGGTTATACAGGCCCCAGGTTGATGGGTTACCTGCACAGGGTAATACTGCCTTTCAAACAAATAGGAAAGTTCCTTTCGACGAACTCTGGGCTTCTGCTCACTCAGCACCATCTCCCGGAGCGAGTTAAACGTGGAGATGTCGATATTAAACATTTCCCGCAAAGCCTTCTCACGCTCATGCAGCTCTTCAATAAACTGGGCGATACCATTTACCGGATAAACCTGTTCGCTCTTCCAACCTGTCAACTTTTGACACGCATCAGCAAACTCCAGGTCGCCCGATGTGGCCTGAAGATGTTTAAGTACAGTGCCTGTCATAACATCAATGCACTGATGCCAGTTTGCCGGACTCCGGAAATCATTTTTACGAAACTGGTGTATTACATTGGCACTGTGGCTCAGCTGTGATTCCAGTTTCCTGACATCCTCACGTAAACAAGCCAGAAGGCTAACCTCTCCTTCAGCGTCTGTTTCCGGTGTTGGCAGCCTCTGCCAAAACGCTTTCGCCGACTTGCCCACGTTGAGATAACGGTTGGCATACTGGGTATACTGACGCTGGTTAATAGTTTCACTGTCTATCACTTCACCACTCAATACATTTTCAATCTCTTGAAATAGCTCAATAGTGCGAGTAAAAGGGTTCGCGGCTCCCCCATAAACACAGAGAAAATCTTCCTCGTTTTGTAAAGCGTCTACAACATCCTCCTGCCAGATAGGAGGCGTCAACTTAAGGGCTTCACAAGTTTTGGGAAACAACCCCTGGAAAGCCGTTTCATAACTCATCAGATAACTTTGAAGAAGAAAACACACCTCATCATCAGAAGGAGGAATGTCATAACTGGTACGCAGTAAACGCAAGCAGTGAGCCTGCACGCGCTCGTTTTCCCATACAGATAATTTATGAGGAGCCTTATTCCACTGGCTTTCAATGGCACGACAAATTGGAGAGGAGCTGTTGGTGAAATCAAAAATAGAGGAGAACCGCGAGGTTCTGAGCATGTAAACAAGCTCATCGGCCATTGGCGAACTCATAGCCGTGAAGCTGCGGGGCAAGCTCGCATCTGACGAGCTGCCGACAGGCGAAGACGAACCACTGAAACTTAAGACCCTTGTCTCATCAGCACTGTCTCCATCGGGTTCATTCAATCGTTCCAAATACTCAATCACAGCCTTTTTATTATCCAGGTTCAGATGACTTTTCAGGCCTGAAATAAGCTTATCTTCCTGATGTGAAAAAAGTCCCATGCTGTCACGAGTACGGCTTTTAAGTAATGATGTTCCACTTTTGACTTTCGTCAGGCTCTTTTCGGGAGACGGCGTTCGCAGAACCAGGGATGACGCCGGAGCAATACTGATAGGTTGCGAACAGGTACGCCTACCCGCTCCCCTGGGGCGTGCAACAGGTGTCTGGGGCGCAGCCATCTTTTCGCTAAAAAATTCATCACCCTCTTGAATTAACTCTTCCAGATGAACACCCTGCCTGCTCGCCAATCTGCGCCTTTCATCGGCGACAGGTCGTGGCAAATTAAAATCAAACTCGCGAATGTGAACGTTAACCAACCCTGAACGTTTTGAAAGCAATTGACCTTTGCTCAAACTGCCGAGCCGATTATGGGAGGCTGCCATAGCATGGGAGCGCCTCCCCAAAGGAGGGGAGTCATTCTTTAAAGCCCCATGGGCTTTTCCATCTGTATCAACAATATAGATGGCACGCCCGGTCTGTTTGTCGAGAACAACCGCAGGTGTTGGTTGTAATGCAGCTTTCTCCTCAGATTGGCCGCCCTCCAGCATAGCGCTGCTGGCAGGTCTGGATTTGGGATGATTCCCCGGCATAGCCATAAGATATTCCTCTGCTCTTCATGGACAGGCTTATGACATCATTAATCCCGAAGCTGCTGTAACACATGGGTTATGGCGCCCTGTTGTTATGGAGCACGGCGATTATTGGGCTGTTTGGTTATGGAGCACAGTGGTTATGGTCTGTGTGACATTCTCTATCGACCGGCAAGGTAGTAAGATTCCCCCATCAAGAATGTATTGGAGAAGCACCCATGTCCCGCAAAGTGAACTGCATTAAGCTCGGCAAAGAAGCAGACGGCCTGATGGTTCCCCCAATGCCCGGCCCAAAAGGCCAGTGGGTGTTCGAAAATATCTCTCAAGAAGCCTGGGGGCTGTGGCAGCAACACCAAACCCGTCTGATCAACGAAAAACAGCTGAGCCTGATCGACAAAGACTCCCGCAAATACCTGCAGGAGCAAATGGATAAGTTCCTCAAAGGCAACGACTACGACCAGGCCGAAGGTTACGTACCCGAAGAGAACAAATAAGCATCAAACGTCCTTTTGACCATGCTCTTGGCAGGGGTATACCGAAATTAACGGCTTCAGAGCGCCCCTGAGGCCGTAAATATCCCCCGCGGGTGTTGACTCTGGAAAACGAAAACAGTTTAATACGCCCGCACTTGTCGCAGTGCCTGGGTAGCTCAGTTGGTAGAGCAGCGGATTGAAAATCCGCGTGTCGGCAGTTCGATTCTGTCCCTAGGCACCATTTATTTCCTTCGACAAGACAGCCCAAGCCTGGGTAGCTCAGTTGGTAGAGCAGCGGATTGAAAATCCGCGTGTCGGCAGTTCGATTCTGTCCCTAGGCACCATATTTAAAGGCCCCGATGCATTTTTGCTTCGGGGCCTTTTTCGTTGAATGGGCGTATAACGGGCAGAGTGTGACCTTTGATGGTCGGTTGCTGAGTTATGCCTCTGCCTCACCTGATATGCGTCACTCTCTTCCTCTTTCCTTACGTTATCCTGCTCTTAAGCGACGCGGGGACTCTTGCTTTTGGCTTAGCACCATTATCTGCAGCCTGCCTTTGAAGTCGCTGTACGCTTATCAGGGGATGACGGTCAGAACCGTAGTGAGATTTTCTACGGTTCTGACACAATATGCGCTAGGCAGTTTTATTTTATTTACAGGTACCCTTTAAAAAGCCTCCCTCTAGCTCTCATTCCTACTAGCAACTCAAACTACAAAGCTCTGACTGTACTGTTCATCTGCACTTACTTGAAAAGTGTCGTCTTAAATATGTATCAATCAAAGTATTTAGCTCTTTATCTACTGCATCGTGTTTCTGAGGGTTTCGAGCCTTTCTCAAATGCTTCTCAATAAATTTTACAGAAAGTTTTATCACGATTTTTTTGTGTTCTGTATAAAGCTCTTTTGCCCAATTCAATTCTTTACCTTTCTCAAGGTCTGTATTGAAAGCTCTAGTGACTATAAAAGCAAAAGCACCACACCCATTCGCTAGATAAGAGTTAACCTGACGATAGTCAGACGAGCTTAAATCTCTATAGTTTTTCACCTCAAATATAACTTGTCTTGTTTTATAATCATTCAATATACGTTTCCAAAATTTCGTCTCACCTAAGTTTGTTCCGACAACATCCCTCTACTGCAACCCATTTTTGTTTGGGCGAGATTCAATATTACATATTGAACCCGCGAAAATAACCTTTAAGGATTTAAGAACCCATGCCTCAAAGGCGTGTGCACCTTCATGACCCTCTTCTATTTCTAAGATTTCTTGCAGCAAAGAACCTATCCTTTGATTCCTTTGCTCCTTTGATACAGAGGCAACCTCAATATCGTACTCATCATTAATGTCCTCTGCTTCATCCAGTTTCAGTTCTGACTGGGTGGTTGCAAGCGCTAGCCAGTAACATGGGTGGATCAAGAATCTTGTTCCTGAATCAAAATCCCTATCTGGATCTTTACCATCATGGCAGAATACAAAAGATGCAGACTGCTCATTATACATTCCAATAAAACCAACACTGTATAAACTTTGAATAACCTGAGTCGCACTATCGAATAATAAAATATCTTGCTGCTTTGTCCGTTCAAGATTATCTCTTCTTAAGGCGCTATTAATGAACTCAATTGCACCATCAAGATCAATCTCTGATGACGAACCGTGAAATGACGTAGTAAACTCATCAAGCGATGGAAATATATATTCATACTCTTTATGTAGATCTGAAAGTCTATTGATTGATATCGTTTTCGCTGTTATTTCAACATCTTCAAGAACAATGTGTTTTCTATCTTTTGAATTTGCCCGTAGAAAGGCTTCGTTCAATAATACGAGTATATCTCTTAGGCGTTACAATGTGAGTTTTAAGGCGATTCTAAACCCTTCTGCCCCTTTTAATTCCTTAGCTGTATATTCATTCCAAACCCTTACATTTTTCTCCGTCCCCGTATCAATTTATGCCTTGGGCTTCAGAAATGGCCATCGCATGATCTGGGATAAAAGTGGAGCATTGTTTGTGACCGACATTGGCCAGGATCACTTTGAAGAAATCAACAAAATTACTGCCGGCAGCAACTATGGCTGGCCATACCGGGAAGGAAAGGACCGCAATGGCCTTGACCCCTCGTTTGACGATACTCTCCCAGAAAGTAATCGTGAGGGATATATCAATACATACGTACCTCTCCCTGATACGGATTGCAGAGGCTTACATTTTAAATACCCAGTCGCTTATTACTCCCACCAACAAGAAAACCCTCGTGGAGGCAATGCCATAGCAGGAGGCGCGATCTATCCCGGCACTGATATACATCAGCTTTTTGGAAAATTTATTTTTGGAGACTTGGTGACAGGGCGAGTCTTCGCTGCTGATCTGGCAGAGCTAAAAACTATAAATCTGGACAGCCGGACTAGCAGCGCCAGTCTGGAGGAAATACAGCTTTATATTGATGAGAATGACATGCAAAGAGACGTAGATCTGCAACCTGAATATTACGCGACTCCTGGGCGTGTTGACATGCGGATCTGGGCCGACAGCAGAACAGTTTATTTAATGTCGAAATGGGATGGTAAAATACGACATTTTGTATCAGACTCCCCCCTATCCGACTTCTGAGCCAAGCGAGCCAAGCGGTAGCGGATCAATCCACCGGACTCATCTCTTATCCAGTCCTTTTTACCTTCTATCCCTATTGGCTTACATCACTGGTAATTTATGACTGGTATTTATTAACTGTTGAGCTACATCCTGAATCACCTGCGTTTCCCTTAAAGGTTGATAGGTCTACACTGTCGTTATCCCTTTGATGTGGGAGATCTATTATGCAGTCCCAGCAGTTTCAAGATCTTCTTAATGCTATACCGTTATTAAACAATCAGCCAGCGTCGTAAAATACCAGTCATCGTGGCCAGAGGCCGCGATAATCAAACGGTCGACGGCATTCTGGAAAATAAGAGTGCTGATGAGTTCTGCCGTCATTTAAATGGACGAATAAATATCGAGACTATTATGTGTGCTGATGCAAGCCCTGCACACGAGGAAGCTCGCGAGAACGTTAGGATTTACCTTTACCTTTAAGGAGTTGGTGACATCCATTGACCTGCCCATCGGCCACGACATTCCGAGTGGCCCGGCCTCCGCCGTCATCCTCGTCCTCGTCAGTGAGCCTTTGGGGTGCGAACAACTTGATATTTTCCTTGTTGTTTGCCATACCTTCCTTCCCTTTTATTTTAACGTTTTACATGTGTGCAATGTTAAGAATCAATGAGAAATGTTTGTGGTTCTACACAAGTTTTTTTCTCTTCTTTTTAGGGCTTTGCTCAAACTCTCTGGCTATGTATGAATGCACAAAAAAGCTGAGTCAGCCCTTGAAGAGGCAATATGATGAGCATGATTTTCAGGCGGCTTGCCGTGAAGGCAATGAGGAAGCGGTACAGTTTTTCATTGATCAAGAACCGTTGAGCAGTGGTTTTAATCATGACCCTGTTGATGGATTAGTTCTTGCTGCCAAAAAGGGGCATGTAGAGGTGGTTCAGATGCTGATAAACACCGGGGGGGTAAATCTTAATCAACCAGGAACTGATGATGTCACGCCTCTGTATATAGCGGCCGAAGTGGGCTGCGCCGAGGTGGTTCAGATTTTAGTGAACACCGAGGGGGTGGATCTTAATCAACCAGGAACTGATGATGTCACTCCTCTGTATATAGCGGCCGAAGTGGGCTGCGCCGAGGTGGTTCAGATTTTAGTGAACACCGAGGGGGTGGATCTTAATCAACCAATAAATGGTGGTGCCACGCCTCTGTTTATAGCGGCCCAAGAGGGCCGCGCCGAGGTGGTTCAGATTTTAGTGAACACCGAGGGGGTGGCTCTTAATCCACCAATATATGATGGTGCCACGCCTTTGTTAATAGCGGCTCAGAAAGGCTTTGCCGAGGTGGTTCAGATTTTAGTGAACACCGAAGGGGTGGCTCTTAATCAACCAATATATGATGGTGCCACGCCTCTGTATATAGCGGCCCAAGAGGGCCGCGCCGAGGTGGTTCAGATTTTAGTGAACACCGAGGGAGTGGATCTGAATCAACCAAGAAATGAGGGTGCCACGCCTCTATATATAGCGGCCCAGTGGGGCCGCGCCGAGGTGGTTCAGATTTTAGTGAACACCGAGGGGGTGGCTCTTAATCCACCAATAAATAATGATGGTGGCACGCCTCTGCATATAGCCGCCCAAGAGGGCAGCGCCGAGGTGGTTCAGATTTTAGTGAACACCGAGGGAGTGGATCTGAATCAACCAAGAAATGAGGGTGCCACGCCTCTATATATAGCGGCCCATGTGGGCCACTCCGAGGTGGTTCAGATTTTAGTGAACACCGAGGGGGTGGCTCTTAATCAAACAACAAATGATGGTGACACGCCTTTGTTTATAGCGGCCCGGGAGGGCCACTCCGAGGTGGTTCAGATTTTAGTGAACACCGAGGGGGTGGCTCTTAATCAAACAACAAATGATGGTGCCACGCCTCTGTATATTGCGGCTGAGAACGGCCACTCCGAGGTGGTTGAGATTTTGCTCCAGGCCGGGGCAGATCAATCTATAAAGTGTCAATTTTATTGTTTTTTCACTAGAAGCCCGCGGGCGGCTGCAAAAAGAGCAAGACCTTTCCAGTTCGATGATCCTGACGAGTGGCAAAAATACACAGACACTATAAATACACTCACGGAGTACCTACAAACTTATCAACGCTCCCCGCCAGTGATAACCACCAAAGACAATGCGGAAACACGCTTGTTCATCGAGTTTCCCAAGCTTATGTTTCCCAAGCTTAAGTTAGAGTCCGGCTCAAAATAAAGGATTCAACTATCCGGGTGCCACAGCAAAAAAGGGGTCGGAGTCATTTATTGAATGGTATTTATCAAAGCGGATCCTCTACAGGAACATGCTGGTGCGTAAAAGATTAAATGACTCCGACCCCTTTACTGAATAGGGGGAGAATGCCCCCTGTTTAAACGCTTACCTTGTGTAGGCCTTTTAAGGCAGCAGGAGCTTTTCTGAAATGCGATAGAAGTTGTTAGACCTGCTGCTTAAGAATGTATTCCTGCCAGGCTTTTTTTGACGCTGGTCATCACACAGGGGAATGGGGTTTTGCTAGTTCTTGAGCAAAGTAGAAGCAGGGCAGCAACACTCTCTGCAACTCATCTACCTTCTAGGGTTGCTGGTGCAGGAATGTTTTAACTCTTCTAATAAGTTTCTTATTCAGAGATTTGGACTCTACAATTTTTTTGGACCACTGAGCTATTAAGTGTCTGTGACTCTTAGCTATGGCTGCTTTTTCCTCAGGGTTGATGTAGTTGTCGAAAAAATTTAAAAGCTCGCCCTCAGTATATATTGCCATATCACTGTTTACATAAAACTGGATATCCATATTGAAGTCGTATAAAGGCAGTTTTCCGAGAGAAATGACTTCAAATAGACTGGAATTTCCTGTCACTCCAACGACTGGATTGGAATAATGAAAAAGTGATGCATACTCATCGGGATTTTTAATGATTGGCAATCTAATTATTGTGACAGTTTTTCCTTCTGTACTATCAGAAACGAACTGTCTCCGAGAACCGTGTTCTCTAAGATCCTCGTAAATAATAGTCTTTATGTTATGTTCAGGCATAGAAAAAAAGAACTTGGCGTTACTATTGTTAACTTCCATATTCGTCAGCACAGTTGTTTTCTTCATACCATCAATAAGTGCTGCCATCGCGAAGAACTCAAAGAATTTGTGCCGGTTATGCATATAGGACATATAAAATCCTTCGTCCTCAGCCTCAGAGAGAAGTACGCCAAGTTCAGGGTGGCTGACTTTTAAACGCTGATAATCATCCTTAAAAGATGTACCATCTTTCCCCTGCGCTTTATTAAAAAGGTGATGGTTAATAAATATGCCATCACTCTGGTTGTCTAGACCAACCTTAATAGATCGAGAATTTGATTTTTTTCTTACGAAGTTGTTGGGTATATGTTCGCCAATTAATAGCTGCGCTAAAGCGGTCTCGTCATAGTTATCATCCGTCATATGATAAAGAGCATAAGTGTTCTTAAATTTAAATTTACCTCTTGATGCCCAGTATTCATGCCAAACAAAAGATTCAGGGCTTTTATAGTGATCGGGGATTGTTTTATGAAGCCTTCTGTATTCATGAATGAAATCTCGAAGAAAGTCATGATACTGAAGAGGGTAGTCATAAGGACGTTCTGTAATCTGATTAACATAGATATATTTATTTTTATAATGAGTCCTTTCAAAATCTATAGAGCTAAAGGCCTCGACGACAACGGAGGCATCTTCTAGCCATCGTTGAATCTTGTTGTCTATATTTTGATCTTTTAACGATGATGGTGGCTTAACAAGAACCTCACCGATTTCAGAAAAAGGAAAGTGCTCTAAAGCATCATTGCCTGTGCCTGACAATATGACTCTTATCTTTACACTTGGCAGTTCATCATAAATTAATCGGCTGAGAAAATATGCGGCTGATAAATATCCGAGGTTATGTACACTTTCACAGACAACTACCACATAGTCTGTTTGGAGTAATTCCTGATTTTGAAACGAGTTTTCATGTGAGTTTTCACTGGCTTGCACTCCAGCCATCCAACACATCAGAATAAAACTCAAAACACCAGACCATATGACTCCTTTCATCGTCAGTCTCTCCTTTCCGACTCTGACCTCATTCCTGAAGACATCTCATCCCCTATGCTGGCAACAGAAACATCTGATACATCTACAACAGACCTGTTAGGAAAGGAAAAGTTCGTCTTATAAAAAGGGACAGGGGTATTTAATCATTTGTTAGTTGGGCTAAACCCTTTGTTATGCCTTTTTCTGGTCATTCTCCTATCGTGACATCTTTGAGACAGAAAGCTGATATTGAAGGAATCTGTGATGTATAAATTACAAGCTGAGAGACCTCTCTCTTTAGAACCCCAAAGGACAAAAACACAGAAAACGGAGTCCAGGCTTATAGGAGGTAAACCCCTATGTGGGCTTTCGCTGCTGGGGGAAAACCACAGCCAGGTTTTTGGTGCCATAAAAAGGCCCTACATTCGAAATAAAGCTGTCGAGGCAGATGATATTTCAGCAAAAAAAGGGGTCGGAGTCATTTATTAAATGGCATTTATCAGAGCGGATCCTCTACAGCAGTAAAAGGGGTCGGAGTCAATTACCAATTCCGGGATTTATTCACTGGCCGGTCGGCTAACAACGGAGGCTTCCTTGCCGCGATCCTTCGCTTTGAAGGCATCCTGATTGTTGATGAGAAACGGCAATTCGCACACACCCTCTCCCCTGACTGGGAGAAGTGGCCTGCTACCGCTGCCAAGTGGAAACCTGTTCCCAAGACCAAGCTCATACTCCCCGCCGAAAAGCCGGGTAACGGTAACCCCAAGGAGAAGGCAAAGGATGTGACACAGAAGGGAGAGACCAAGGTCATCGAACCTGCAACATCAGCAACGCCTCCCGAAGCACCCGACACCGACACTCCGTGACAGCCTCTGTTTTCACGGCCGCAGACCCGCTGCCCATTACCCAACAACTGCAAGACCTTTTACAACAAGCGATACAGGATGTCACCCCCAGTGCTGATGCCCGTTTTATCACCCTGAACTACCGTGACCCGACCTATACAGCAGAGAGCGGTGGCTATCATCCTGTGGAAATTCGCATCGACCTGACGACAGGAAAGATCGAGTGCATCTCTGGCTTCGCCTACGATAGCGGCCGTATCAGGATACGCAGAACTGGTCAAGGAACTGGTCAAGGAACTGGACTTCGATTTCGCCAGCAACTCCGCCCGGCAAATGGGATTCTGTTATCCCATTGCCCAAGCCGAAGAGCTGTTTCAGTTAAGGGAAGTGAATTTCTGTCAGTACCATGAGTGCGGTGTTTATGACATCGCGGTCAGCTTTGACTGATAAACGGCGAAACCTGACAAACCGACCGGCATGGACCGTAGCTGTTCCTGAACCCTTCCCCACTCGCCACCCCGCCTGAACCCCTGTTCAACATACCCAAACCCCATTTCCAGATATGACCTGGCCGGGGTGTTGCTGTGACAGGGATTCAGGTTCCACAGATCGCTGAGTGACTGGGTACTTGGTTCTGCTAAAAAGATAAACTTTCAAATCTAAAGCTCTCTTCGTAATACAAAGAAGAATTTTTCTTCTAAACTGGCAGTCTCTAAAAAAGTGAAAAGCAATGCATGAGAGAAAACTATTCATCAGCATACCGCGCTGGCTTGTTTATCTTATATTTAGTTTTTTTATCCTCACCTGTGAAGTCAGGCGGTGGACAAAAGCCAGCAGAATGGCTAATAAAACTCCCGCTGAGCAGCGTTATTACTCATTTATGGCCCACTAACACAACAAAAAATCACACCTATACATCACCCATTACGCCCGATGCGATGAGCCTAAAGACAAAGGAAGCTGCCCCAATAAAAGCAGATGAGTGCCCCCTTCAGCATCTTACCAGTCATGAAGCGGGCTATTCGGAAGAATTCATCACACCGGATGCTTTTGAACACCCTGGCCAGGCTTTTAGCAGACTTAGTGATCATCTGGATTCGGAGGCCGCACCTGGTGAACCTGAAGGATCTCCTCCTATTAAGGGTACACCGGGAACTCCAACATTCTTAACTCCTTTATCCATCTGCAATCACTGTAAAAACATCAAAAAGACAGTTCGCATAAGCGAACGGCCAACCAGGAGATGTAACACAAAAAGAAATTGTTGGTTTTGTAGACCCAGTGATGAAACTCTGACCACGCTCGACAGTCAGCCCTTACAAAAAGACGACCATTTTCTGACTCTTTTTGCCGAAAACAATCCTGATTCTAATTTGGAGGATGAAGATTTTTCCTCCCCTCGAACTCTCCCCCCCCAAGAAAACAATACACACAATGTCAGGGTGAGACGTCTGCCCGGATGCAGCGGAGCTAAAGGTTTTACCTGCCCGTTAATCGGCTGTCTGACAAGGAGTGAACCCTTTGGTCAGTACAAATTAACATCAGCACTCAACTGGTTCGACCATGTTGTTGGCAAACACTTAGGGGGTTACCTTTTTAAAGAAAAAAGATATCACAACTTACATCGCCTGGGTGAAGCTGTTTTGGCGAATCAAGGGCAGATTCGCTGCCTGATAGGAGAATGCAGTACAAAACAAATATTTTTTCCGGACTTTCAAACTCTCGGCGCACATTTGGAAAACTTCCACATCAACGAGCTTGATACATTGCCTGTAAATAGTCTTTGGAATAAAAAAACAAGAAAAGCAGGAGTACCCTTAAGTCAATTGACTGCGTGGGCTAAAGGCAAACGATACCAAACCCGTCATGGAAATGGGTTTGTCTGCCAAGATCACCCGAATCTAAAGTTGAACCAAACTCCGGAAACTATGGGCCAACACTGGCTACTTGATCATCTCAGAACTGGCTGGTTCTGCCCTGCTAAAACCTGTTCGGTTTCTGCAACTCCTGTTTTTGCGTCAATAAAGGACCTTTACGGGCATCACATAAAAACACACATGCAGGAATTTCTACGTAACTCCCAGAGTAAATCATGTGAGAACGGCTGGTTAACAGAAGATGAGTTAGACCTCTCTCTTTTAGAAAAAGCCGGCTTGAATGACGACTCTGCACCTCCATGATGGGGAAAAGGGGTCGGAGTCATTTTGGGAAAAGGAGTCGGAGTCATTTTCCGTTTTATATCAGCTACCCCACCTGACATTTATTACGATCAGGCGGGACAAGTAGTGAATCAATCTGACTAAACCCCAACAATCTTGAGAACCCGAGTTTTAAGTTACCCTGACAGGTTTACCATTCGCAGGCTTTCCTCTTCCTCGTTCAGAGATGTCTTAACCCATAACCTGTCAGCTACCTGCTCCGGATTATGATTGATTCGATCCACAAAATTCATTGTCGCTTTCATAAGGTCTTCTGCCGTTTTATGGCAATGATGGCATGTCACATCTTCCCTGAACCAACGCCATAAGGCTTCCACCGGCATAAAATCGGGGCTATAAGCTGGCATTTGAAGAATATTCAGATTAAGCCTGATACCCGCATCTCTCAAGAGAAGCTTTTTAGCCTTTTTCCAAGAGTACCCCAGCCGTTTCAAAGCCTGTCGCAGGGTCTCTCGACAACATCGAACCTGAAAGCACTCCCAACACCACGGAACTCAATATTTCAGTGTCCAGCGAGGTGTGTTTAATGGCCCCTCTTGAGCCGCTGCGTGTTCCAGCGTCTTGTCGATCAAGCAGGCAACAGCGCTGCTTATAATCTGACAAAAGGGGGGTGGCCACCTGACCGTCTGTACCTCATGGCCTCAAGTCCGTTGCTATTGTAGAGATGAATCCAGGCAGTGACGGTTTCGTGATGTCGCGACAGTTTCCGGGCAACAGTAACAGCCGTTGATCCCGTTGCTACTTGATAAAGTGCAGAGAAACGTTCTCGTGTGCGAGGATGATCGGCCTGGATAGACTGTTGGAGCAGGCAGTCTGACGTTTGGTTCCACTGGTTGTGGGAGACTTTCAGTACCATGGGTATCTTTGGAAAAATACGTCATAGTACTGATAGTCTCGATCTTGTCAGTTCGTATATGTCGAAATTGGTAAATTCATTCTCAAGAATCCCGGCTTTCAAAATGGTTGGGGGTTAGCCATCGCAACCAACACGAACGTCGCAAGCTGGTTGAGTATGCAAACAGCTTTGGATGTCTGGTAAGCAGAGCGTGACACAGATGAAACCTACAGCACTGTTATCAGGCTTGCCGCTGCAGGTCGATGATTACTATGAAAGTCCAGAAGACTGCAGTGGGGTACATATATTATGTACCCCCGGCAACGTCACCGGCCGAATATTGGCCGGTGGAAGGCATTGCTGTTGTGTGTGGGGTGACAGTTGTGCCGGGTGTGACTGTGGCCTTGACGGCTACCCATCCAGCGTACCTATTTCCATCTCGAACCTTTGTTCCTGTGCCGCTTTCTGGTCAGATTTCCAGGTTTTTTTAAAACGTTTACGCCCTGGCCGTATTTTCTTTTTGATTGCATCTTTGTGTTTGACAGCACACCCAATACAGGTGCTACCTCCCACAAGACCTGCAACAACAGCGACACCACCCACCACCCCGCCGGCAATGGCTCCCCCGTTATCCCCGAGCGTATTCGTTGTATTTGAAGGTGCCGATGCCGGTAAGTGTGTCGGCAAGGGTGTCGGTAAGGATGTCGGTAAGGATGTCGGTAAGGATGTCGGTAAGGATGTCGGTAAGGATGTCGGTAAGGGTGTCGGTAAGGATGTCGGCAAGGATGTCGGCAAGGGTGTCGGTAAGGATGTCGGCAAGCGCGTGTCGTCTTTGCTATCCGTTGGACGGGCAAACCTGTCGGCCACAATGCGCTCCGGGGTGAAGTAGTTCAGTGCAGCTTCGCCGCCGTATTCCGGGACAACAACCCGCAGGCCGGGCGCATGCTGCCCTTTCAGAACGGCTGTTCCCAGAGGGAGCAACTCAAACACTCTCTGTTCATGGGTACTGTTAAAGGGAGCTTGTTTTATAGACAGTGCATAACTTGTATTGGTGTCAGAAACGAGGGGCGAATCATCAGGCAGTGTGGCCTGGACCATCCAGTTATCATGTTGGCCGCTGTCCAACATATAGCGTTCCAGCAGAATCTCCGAGTCACTCTGGCGGGCGGTATACAGATAATCCTTGTCTTTATTGATGGCAACAACGTTATCATCAGGGAAATAGGTACTGTTCAGGTCGTAGTTCACCTCTTCAGTGGCGTGAGTACCCTGTACCAGATAACGAATAACCTGGAGCTGGGTCGTGGTATTTTTATCCGGCTCTCCAGAGGAGGATTCTCCAGAGGAGGATTCTGCAGACCCCCCAGGGTTGTCTGCAACGGCTTTTTGCTCCCCCATCCAGACATTGTCGCCTGCCCCATTGTGATCCACTAATAGAGGATATCCGGCCAGTTGCGGCAGGGGTTGTATAACAACATCATCCCCTTCGTTAAGGGGAAAGTGCACCAGAGCCGCACCGGTTCGTGGTGTTTGCTCCTGAGTGGCATTGCTCTGGATGACATGGCTTTGGTTGACAGCGGCCTGAGTCGTGTTCTCTTGCTGGAGGGCGTAAAGGCTGGTGAGGTGTGTGGCGTTCACCTGCTGGGAGACCGGCAGCCCCCGCAGCAGATTACGGCTGCCTTCGGTTGTGGGGGCATTGAGCAGCACGCTGCCATTCACACCGAAGCTTTGGTCTGGCACAAGGCTTGTGCTGTTGGCTTCCTGCTGCAGCCGAACAACACGCACCAGACCCTTATGATCGCTGGATTCTTTGAAGGGGTAGCGTTGTTCGCTCACAAGATAAACAGAGCCACTGGAGCCCGATGCCAGGGTCAGCAACTGCTCATGGGGAGAATGGCAGCTGCCTTTCTGTTCTTGTCCGGGGGGGCAGATGCTGTTGTGAACTGTCCTCCACTCACCCTTTTTGGTGCTGTTCAATGAATGGAAATCACCGTGTGTTCCCTGGCAGGAGGTTGGATCAGCGTTATAACCGGCACTGTCCACAAAGCCGGACACTGCAGCGTTGTTTCCAACGAAACCACAAATGGGAATCCCCCCGGCATCACCGGAATAGAGCATGATTTTAACATGGCTATCGTCGCTTAAACGACCAAAAGCTGAACCACAGGTGCTCTGATTGGAACTGATATTCAGTCTGACGGCTGTTTGGGACAAAGCATTGTTTATGCCAGTGATTCGACCAAACCCTCCTCCGGCAACAGCGTCAGAACCCGATGTGTGGACAGTGGCATGCACATTCGTTTGTTCCTGGGTGTTTCTATGACATTGAAGATCTCCTGTGCCCAATCCAGCATGTGACTGCTGACCGGATGTGCTGACTGTGGCGTAAACATCCCTTTGGGTCACACGGGTATTATCTCCGGTAGAGGCTCCCATGCCTGCTCCGGCATAGGCATTCGAACTGGACGTGCTGACAGTGGCATGAACATCCCTTTGGGTCACCTTCGTAATACCAGAGCCTTTGGAATATCCTATGCCGACTCCAGCATAGGCAGATTCACCGGACGTGCTGACAGTGGCATGAACATCCCTTTGGATCACATTCGCATGCGATCGGGAACTGAATCCTATGCCTGCTCCGGCATGTGCAGACCGATTGGACGTACTGACCGTGGCATTCAGTTCCCTTTGGTTCATTCTGGCATCAAAATTCGCGAGGAGTCCTATACCTGCACCGGCGCATGCTTTTTCGCCCGACGTGTTGACTGTGGCATGAATATCCCTTTGGGTTATGTTCGCACCCGGGTTTTCAGATGTTCCTATGCCTACACCAGCGTGTGCTTTATAGCCGGACGTGCTGATTGTGGCATTCAGACCCCTTTGGCTCACATTCGCATCACGACCGGTAGAGCGTCCTATGCCTGCTCCGGCAACCCCAAGACGACCTGACGAGCTGATATTAACGTTAAGATCTCTTTGGTTCATGCGCACATTATGAGATCCAGTCCACCCTATGCCTGCTCCAGCATGGGCAAAATCACCGGACGTGAGGACGGTGGCCTTGAGATCTGTTTGGTTTAGGTTCGTAGTACCGTGATAGGCTGTGGTTCCTGTATATGCTCCGGCAGATGCATAATTATTCCACGTGGTGACGGAGACATCCCCCGTCATTGATATCTCGTTCCTGGCTGAGTGCGCTATCAGCGCGCCGCTCCCGTATGGACTTTCAATAGTCACATTAAACAGGTTGGCATGAATCGATGCGTCGTTTGCTGACAGAAATACTCCACCGGGATGGTTTGTTTTGATATGCAGGTTTTCCAACCCGAAGGTATCGCCGTTATAGCGGCCGGAAAATGGGGTGTGCCCGCATAACGGAAACACTGCCGGCGCCCCCTGGGAAAAATCAATGTTTGCTGTCTGCCGGGAGTCGCCGTTGCAATCAAACTGGGTGAAGTTCTGAGGGCTGCTCAGGGGGGTTGGTTCAGCCTGGCGCTTGCGACGGGGAGCGGGGTTTTCACGTTTTTTTTCTCTGCCGTTTTTCCCCCATAGAGAAGAGCGTTTACCGGGGGCTGAGGGGCGGTTGGCATCGAGTCGGGCGCTCTCGTTTCTGGTCTGCCTGTTATTGCCTGTATGAAAAGATGCGTTTTTGTGGTCACCATAGTTATTGGTGCCATTGAAAGGCGTGTGGCCGCTTGTCCTAACCGGGCCGGAGCCTTTACCTGTGCCATTTCCTGAGACATTCGAAAGCAGAAGCAATGGGGTAATGGGGGTGAGTGATGTGTTCCTGCTGCTGTTAAAACCAGCGTTGCTGATGTTGGAATAGAACCCGGAACTGGCCATTACAAGACAGGTGACGCTGATATGCCGCCAGAGTTTTAACACCTTAACCACCTCAGTTATTGACGTTGCCGCACCTCAGTGCGTGGGGGGTATAAGGTAGTTAAAAAAACCGAAACCTGTTCGCCCGCCACTCAGCCGAGCTGTTCCAGTTATGGGAAACCAACTTCTGTCTTTACCATTACCTCGTCGCTTATGGCATCGAAGTCACGTTCGACACATAAACGACGAAACCCTCAAAACTGACCGGACATGAACCGTAACGGTTTCTGAACTGAACCCTGCCCCGCACTCGCCCCCGTTTTTGTCTCAGCACAACATACCCGATCCCCCATACCAGACGCACAGCATCCTGGGTGTCAAAGATTCAGGCTCCATCTCATATCTTCACCAGCAATACAGCCGGGTAATCCAGTCGACCAAAATAATCCAATACCAGATAATAAGATTTACTCAGTCTGACAGCTTTTACATGGGAATCACTTTTCAAATTAATATCGGAAACTGCAATCAGAGTTCCATCAAATTTTTTGCAATGCCCCCCTCCGGGAAGAAGCATAAATCGTTGAAAACTTTGTCGGCCACACGGCAATTGCCACTCCTTAAAATTGGCTGGCTCTTGTCCGTAATGTAAAACCTTGAGAAGGTTTTCAAGCATATTGATAGAAAACAAAGACACATACTCCCTTCCCTGCTCTATAGAGTGGTCCTGTAGAGCCTGCTCCAACCACTTGTAAGAATCACCGCTGACAACAGGTTGATTCAGAAAAATCGAGTCTATGATATCACCTGACTGATCAAACCATTCCAGCACAAATGTCAGAACATCTCCGGAAGAACCCGGCAGCATGAGCGGGAAAGGGTTATTTATCCCTTCACCTATATTTGCCTGCAAGGTAGTAAGTGGCCATAGCTTGAGCCCATGGCAACTATTGGCGCGGCACTGTAGAGACAGAGCAAGCAGGCGCTCCTCAAAAATATCAGAGGTGTAAGGCATGTCGTCCGGATCCGGAAACTGCTTAAAATTTATTGAGATGTGTGGGCTTACAGGCTGACCATATTCATTAACCCCCCGCTCATGGGTGATCAACGAGATACCGATATAATCATTGAGGGTTGTCCCCCCCAAAATATGTACATCGTGACTATGTTCAAACTTCCTTATTGAACGAAATTCATTCAGATGGTGGGAGACATATCCCATCGTATCCGAAAGTGAGCGGGAAAAAGCACCAGCATACTCAAAAGCGTATTTAACCAGCCCTGATGTTGCTTCTTCCTGATACGCCTTTAACTCTTTTCCTGTGCGAAATGAACCGAGGACATCCGGCATTTTCTCATGCATCACCCTCCCCAACTCTTTATTACTCTCCCCGTTTTTTTCTTCACTTGCTATGGCGTTAATCGACTCAACTTGATCCTGCAATGTTTGCCTGGCCAGCTGTCGCTCTTTTTTCAATCCCTTTCTTGAGGTTTCAAATACCTCATTATTCTCTGAGGAATAGACCTTCTCAGCAAATCGGTTTTTATTGCTCTGCCCTCGCCCCCAAAAACAAGATTTTGGTGCCAGGGCTCGTTTCTGGCCCTGTAGTGCAGGTGATCGGCTTTTGGGAGCAGGTTCACAGGTTTTATTTTTTCTTCTTACTAATCTGCCCCTGCGATCACGACCACGCTCAGTACTTATGCGCCTTTGAGCCTGACAGGCACTACGATTTTCAGGAGTCCGCCATAGCCATGACGACCCTCTTTTTTCCGACATTCCTGTTTTCTGATGATAAACGGAGTTATTGTGTTTTCCGCGCTCAGGATTAACTTGCCGCGCTGAAGAGCTTATCCGCATGGCTGAAAGGGCTGTCGATATGTTGTATACAGCCAATGCTGTTGTATTTTGCCCTTTCCCCCCCGCATGCACAGCACCAAACGGCAGGACGCAAATGATAAAAATACAGAAAGCGATTCGGCTTGCTGTTTCTCCACCGGAACAAATCATCTGTTCTTTTATGTACCAATATAAGCAAGCCTGACTTTCAAAGGAAAAAAACAACAAACTATTCCCAGTTCTGAAAGAACATGTCATGCCCTCACCCCCACGACTGCGACTAACAACTTAAAGTAGCAAACAGAAACTATGGTCATGCAGTGTTCAAACCATCACGGTCTACCTTCGATCCATTGCGACAGAATAAATTTGAATGGGCAGATAATGGGCAATTCGACTCTGTCCTCAGGCACCATACTTGAAGGCCCCGATGTTTAACCGCTTCGGGGCTTCTTTCGTTGTATGGCCAACATAAGCACCCGGTCGCAGCAGAACAGTTCCCGGTTTTTGCGCGCAGAGGCTGCATGGCATTATTCCCCTCTCGTTCTTTCGGTCTTAAAGGAGTCGTTTAAAGGAGTAGCTTCAACGTATAGAGCCCACAAACATCGTATATTCCTCGGGGAGAATCATTTCTATCACTTTCGTCAAAATACTATAGGGAACGCAATAAAAATTTCCTCTATACCAAAGCAGACGATTATTTCCCTGATCATCATCCCAAATAAGTACAACATTATTAGAAAGAGGCACAAGAGCTATGAACTTTCCCTTTTTGGACAGCTCCACAAGGGCACTTGAATCCCCACTGACGCACACTGCCTCAGCGCCAATTGAATACACGATAGCTCGTAAATGCTGACTTTTACCTTTTACTTTGTTGGCAATTCTTTTCAGTTTTGTCCCTCTCCAGTTATTAACCCTTGAGGGTTTAACAATAAGGCTTTTCAGCATGCTTGCAGTTAATACCGGGGTATCAATTTTTGCACCGGAGGGTTCTATCCTACAGGCTTCAGGCACAGGCATCAGACCTGTGGGTAGTCCGGTTTGAACCACCTGCACAACTGGAGATGCTCCCAAAGCCTCCATAGCCTCCATAGCCGATTCATAAGCAAAGCCTGCCTCAGACAATTCAGCATCAGAGTCATCCGGGACTTCAGAGGTCATTTTCAACGCCCCCAAACACGAAGCAAGCATAACTGTAGAACCCTTAGCTCTTGAGGGTAGTGAAGCTCTTGAGGGTAGTGAAGCTCTTGAGGGTAGTAAAGCTGGGGCAGGGTCACTGGAAACATCAGAAACAGGTGGCGATTGACAACCTTCACTCTCATAGCAATTAGACATAGCATCCGGTTTTAAAACAATACGACATTTATCGGTTCTGCATTTAAACCAGGTTTTGGAAGGCCCTCTGCAGTGACTGCAATATTTAAAATATCCAGAGTAGGATCTGCATGAAGCTACCTGTACAAAATCACAATGATACCTGGATGCGCATATGAAACAGTCCAACCCATCAATATAGAACAAGCCATGTGTCGAGCAGAAATGCATTATTTTTCCGCCTGCCTGCACATCTGTCAGTGACAGAGAAAAGAACATCAATAAGCAGGGAAGTAGATAAACTCTGACCTTACTTGACTTAAACCTGTCCGACATTAATGAACACTCCGACAAACCTGAAACACTGCCCCGCAGCTGCATCAATGAGACAGATACCGGCCACACAGCAAGATATAAGCATACCTCTCGCCTCAGAAGGGTAGGTGTTAGTAATTCTATGTCACCTTAACCCCTGCGCTATGGCTTATGCCTGCAGTGATTAACTTAGCCTGAATAGCATTGAGAGCCGTTAAAAATGTCCGCCCGGAACCCGCTCCTAACTGACATTCACCAGGCTTATCCCTACCTTCCTTATGGAAGCCATAATCAGTCAGAAATTTTGCGTCACTATCAGAGAGAACAGGACCCTTCATGCCTTTAGGTAAATGAGGATAAGCATTAGGATTGATCTCACTATTACGTAAATCCCGCACATAGAACTCCGGTGTCTGGTAATGCGCCAGCCAATAGCAAACCTCCCGGGTACACTGATCCAAAAGTCCTTCCTCTTCCATAAGAGCACAACACTTGTCTTCCGGCAGGGAGAATGCATTGCTAAACAGTTTCATCATCATGGTTCTGAGATCTTCTTTCACTCGCCCTACACACTCCTGGTCACTAACAAGAAAGTTTTGATTAAAGCATCGTGCATAAATCAGAACCGCCCCTTCACAAGCGTGGGCCAGCTCTAATATTCGGTTCCTTCTTGTGGCAACCTCGTCGGTGTCCGCTACAAAGTCTTTATTGCAACACCATAAATCATGTTCCCCGGCAGGATGG
Organism: Sansalvadorimonas sp.; assembly: GCA_965221135.1. Taxonomy (GTDB): domain Bacteria; phylum Pseudomonadota; class Gammaproteobacteria; order Pseudomonadales; family Endozoicomonadaceae; genus Sansalvadorimonas. The sequence goes on along the minus strand of CBDCRZ010000056.1, from coordinate 16,853 downwards.
GCATCCCACAGATCACGCATACCAACTTCGCCGATATTAGGGAAATCTGTTGCAGAGCCATTCCAGGACTCTAATGCTCCTTCACTGGTTCCACTGTATTCACGCAGATAAGGAAATGTGACATGGTGCCGATCTTCACGGACAGAATGGAAGGCGTTTATACAAGGTGGTCCATTAACCCCCTGAGACCACAGGTGCCCATAGTCATGAAGATAACGATGAATCGCCTCCTTCTTTGCATCATCTGTCGGTAAATCATAAACATAATTGTCGTATCGTTTGCCAAGGGGTGTTGAAAACTCTGCCGCCAACCGGGAGCCTGAACCGGTTAATTTCAGCACAGTTTTAATACTCTCTAATGACACCTCCAACCTGGTTAACTGGTTTTCAATATCAGAAATCTCATAGACTCTGCGCAACCGAACCATATCGCTCAGCAGATGCCTGTCTTTGCCTTGGGGAAGAGGAAGGGACGGGCTTTGGTTGTGACCTGTACCGACCGCGGCCTCTGTAAACTGAACCTCCGGGTTATAGCATTTAAGGCGCTTTGTCCCTTGCAAAAACGCTTCGCGCGTCTCTTTGCTTGACTGGATTTTAAGGTAATTATTTGTTTCCGTGGGTGGTAAAATAATGGTTCGTCCAACAACACCGGTGCTTACCTCCCAACTACCAGAAGAAACAGAACTTTGCCCAGGCTGTTGCTTCGCTCCACCATTGGCTGACACAGTATCTGCCGCCCGTATATCCTCGACTCTTTCCGGAGATAGACTCTCCTCCCTGGAACTATACTGAAGATGCTTTACCAGCGGACTTTCGATATCCGGTAAAATTCTGGACATGATACCCAGGGGCAGCATCCATAAAGGAGCATAATGAAAGCCCATATTTAATGGGTAGATATCCTGCTCAAACAGTATCTTTCGGGCAGGAGCATAATCTGGCTTATTCATCCAGTCAGCGATAACCTGACAACTCCACTCCCTTGGAGCATGTTCCAGAATACTTTCCAGCAACTGGAATTTTGTGCGGTTATGCCTGGCATCATATAACCTTAAAGCCTCTGAGCATGGGTCATCTTTGAACCTGGGGTTATAAGTCCTCCGTTGATTGTCGTCTTGTGCACAGGGTGCCTGGGCAACAAGCTTTGCCCTCATTCTTTTATCTAAAAGAGAAAGAGAGTCCAGAAATTCCTGATCAGGGCATACATTATCAATGTCCAGTTGAACAATGCAGTCTACCCATTTTTGAAAATCTTCAAGGGTTCCTGCACCGTTACATTCCTTTAATTGATCTAAAACATAGGAATATACGGCAGACAGTAAAAGCGGATCCTTCTTGTTAACATCATGTAATCCCAGAAAATCATGACTGTATTCAATAACAGAATGACCTGAAAAATTAAGACGCATCAAAACATCAAACCATGTTGCTCCAGTTGGCCACACTCTCATGGCCTGCAGAATACTGTCTGTAGTATTTTTGTCCGTAGAAGAAGCTGTCCACTCTTTTACCTTCTTGAAAAAAGTTTTTCTGAGCAGGTTGCAATCTTCATCATTTACATAATCTTTATTCGGTGAATTTTGCAGAAGTTCATAGAGTTCAGAAAACAAGCAGCTGCAGGAAACAAGGTCGTTTTCAGGATTACTGATCAAACCTGACATCAATTTTTCCGGGTTTTTCCCTAACAGCCTTAATAACACACTAAACAACCCTGTCTGTTCAGTCGATTCCGATGCTGACGCGTTATCAACAGAGGGCACAGCCTGACTTGTGGGTACTGAGTTTTCCGGGCTGGCTGGTCTGGTCTGCATGGTACTGTCTCCAAGTTTATTTAAACCCGGCTACAATTCAGCATCGGTTACAGTAAAACAATAACAAAGCGGTTAAACCCAGAACCCTGTCAGACTTAACACTGACCAGGCTATCGGTGAATATAACCAGTTACGATATTTCCATTATCCTAAGCACCTGATTATGTGGAAACGCATATTCCTGGCCAATAAACAAGTTGCTCAGCAGAGTTACAGCGCAGGGAGCTCGCCCCGCACTTGATGCTGTGCCTGGGTAGCTCAGCGGTGAGTCCGACAGGGTGACAGGTAGAGGAGAAGGGTTCATGATTTTCGCGTGAAAAAGGGTCGGAGTCATTTTCTCTCTCTCACGGCTGCCGGAGTCCATCCTGGGGAATTTGGAATCAGGGGAAATAAAATCACGATTGTGCGATCGCTTACGGTTCATGTCATCCATACCAGCCAGCCCAAACAGAGTCATAAACCCTTTTGGACAATAGCTGCCAAAAAACTCTTCAAGGGACTGACAACCCTGTCAGTTTAACGCCCCCCAAACCTATGCTGGCCAGAAGGCTGGTTCTTGCCACGATCGATAAAGATAAAAGGAATCGGAGTCTGGGCCATTTTCGGTAAAAGAGTAAAATGACTCCGCCCCCTTTATAAGCGGTATCGCCTTATGGGATTCCCCCTCTACGGAACGAAGTAAATGAAGGCGGGCGGTTTATCACGTGACTTCCCCGCCCTTGCCCCTCAGAAAGTAACGGTGTTCGCTGGTTCGTAACTCTGCGTGCCCGGTACTCTTGTAAAACCCGAGAAACCGCAACGTGGTTACCCCGATCAACAGAGTACGGGCCTAAACAGCAGATCATAGTACAGTTGAGCGTTTGCACCGAGCGTGACGAGAATGAAAGGCACTCAGAAGAATCGTCAACATAAGGGTTAAAAACTTCCTTTGTAGACTGACAAAAGCAACAAAAGCAGCAACAACAGGCGAACAGATTGGGCAGGTAACATTCACTACATGCGCCTCCAACCCCACCATCCAGATCAGCGCCATGCACCAGTAGCCATTCACAGATTTGACTGTGACCCAGCCCGGCAGCATACCCCAGCGGCGTGTAGCCCTGGGAGTCAACAGAGTCTACGGCCAGTTGCTGGCTGTTTTCAACCAACAGTTGCACAATCTGAGAATGCCCCTTGCAGACCGCAGCATGCAGAACTGTGTGACCACGAATGCCACAATAGACGTAGTCACGCCCCACATTTGCTCCGCGCTCCAACAGGAGCTCAACTGTTCTTTCCTTCCCCGAGAGAGTGGCGATATAAATTAATGGCAGACCGTGATACACCTTCGCCCCATCGACTGCCTGAAACCGATAATTCTTATCAATAAACAGACCATTCTCCAGAAAGCAATTAATAACGTTGGCGTGATCATCTTTCAATGCCAGCATTACCAGATTGTCAGTTATCTGAATACGATGTTCCTTCACCAATACTCGGGCAAGGTCAACACGATTCCCCTGAACAGCCGCACTCAGCAAATCCTCAAGAATACCTTTTAATTCCTCACTATTGACGGATACGCTGGTGTTAGGGATTAAAAAATTCAGAAGACTTAGATCAATTGTCACCTGTATAGCATTCAGCACTCGTCTGCTGACCCCGGTCTTTCTTGCTTCCACAAGTGTTTTAACCAGTTCTAAACTGTTTTTCCTGACAGCAGCCATAATGACATCGTCACTAATTTGCCTACCTGGATTCTTGAGACTGGATACCAGCAACTTCAAAGCCTGAAGTTGTTGGCAGTTAACTGACTCCATCAGGCTGTCGATTCCAGGCACAGCTTTTTTATCGAGTAGATACCGTATAACATCCAGGCTCCCTCCTCTGACAGCAGCACTCAGACAGCCGGGGGTTGTATCATGTGTCTCACCACAACGCTCAACCAGATAAGCCACAACCTCTCGGCTGTTACATTCACAGGCCGCCGCCAAAGGCCTGATCCCTTGCTCATTAGGTTTATCTGTGGCCGCACCACAATGAATCAATGTATCAAGATGATGGGTTGAATCAGTACTCGCAACTATAACCAAAGCATTTTGCAAAAGCTGGGCTCGACAGCACCCCCTTCTGTCTGGAATATTCTGTGTCAGGATACGCAGCGACTCTTGAGAATGAGACCGACAAGCCGCATAAATTTCTTCAGGTTTCGCCATGGCACCTTCAGCCACAAGGAATTCCGCACATTTCCAGTTATTCTTGCTGACAGCCAAGTAGAGTGCGCTCATCTCCTCCCCGGTTTCACCACACCGATGCGGGTCATTGAAGTTGCACTTCCGGCTCGCCAAATAGTGCAGGTATTCCACATTATTAGTGCGACAGGCTTGAAGAAGAAAGTGCTCCGCATACTCTTGCTTGAGCGGCGGAGCATCTGACCTCCAAAGGGTTTCCTTTGCCTCCGCCTGTTCATTGCTATATGGCGGCGGACTACCCATTCCAGTTGCTTGCATTACACCTCTCCCGAACTTGATAAAAACCAGTCTTAACCATGATATTGCGACATATAAAGCCGACGACAGAGGTAAGACTGTCACCCATTGCGGAAGTTCAAACAGGGAAAAAGGGGAAAAAGGGGTCGGAGTCGAATGGCACTAACTTAAGCCCTGTCGACATTAATTCGGCACCAAGGGCATCGATGGTTGAGCTGGAACACCGGGGTAAAAGCCGTGGCAAGAAGCTTTAAGTTAGTGCCATTCGGGTCGGAGTCATTTTCCGTTTTTGGAGTCATTTTCCGTTTTATATCAGCTATCCCACCTGACATTGATTACTATCAGGCGGGGCAAGAAGTGAATCAATCTGACTAAACAGGTTCTGCAACCACACGATCATGACAACGATAACGGTTATCTAACCGGCTATACCCCAGCCCCTGTTCCTTGTGCACTTCAATCTGCATGGGAATGCGTTCCTTCAGTGCTTCCACATGGGAAATCACTCCAACCATCTTGCCGCTGGCATTCAGGTTATCCAGTGCGTCCAGAGCTGTTTCCAATGTTTCCGGGTCAAGCGTGCCGAAACCTTCATCCAGAAACAGGGAATCAATACGGGTTTTATGGCTAACCAGATCTGACAATGCCAGAGCCAAAGCCAGACTCACCAGGAAGCTTTCACCGCCGGATAATGTCTTGGTATCCCGTGCGGTATCACCCTGCCAGGTATCCAGCACTTCCAGACTTAACTCTTCACCATCTTTGCGACGAAGCAGATAACGGCCATGCAGACGTTCCAGCTGTCGGTTAGCCAGCCAGATCAAATGATCCAGCGTCAGCCCCTGTGCATACTTACGGAACTTGTCGCCTTTGGCGGAACCTATCAGATTATTCAGATGTTCCCACAGCGTCAGCTTGTCCTGTTGCTGCTCTGTTTCCCGAAAGAGCTGCGCCCGATTGATACGGATGTCACGATCACGTTTAAGAATAATAAATAATTCTTTTAACCGATCCGAAGTTTTCTCAACTTCACCTTCCACGGTCTGCAGTGTCGCGCTGACCTTCTCAAGAGTTTGATCTGTCAGTGGCTGTTCCTGCAGGGTTTTCAACTCTTGCTGTGCCTGTTTCAACAATGCCTGGGTACTGTCCCGCTGCTGATCAAGCTGCCGCTTTAACTGTTCCAGTTCGGCCCGCTGCTCTGCAGTGAGTAATGCCTGTTCGAAACCGGCCTGATCTGCAAAAGGACTGTTTGCCAGTGCTTTATCCCAGTCCGATACGGCGTTCTTTCTCCGTTCCAGCAACTCGCTGATATTGCCCTGCAACTGTTTGATAGAACCAGCCAGGGTACTGGCCTGATTGGCTAGAACCTCCTGCTGCTGGCGCACATCCGTCACGGCCTTCGCAGCCAACGCAACACTATGCTGCAAAGACTGGCGCTCTTCATCCGCACTCTTATCACCAAACAACGCCTGTCGTTCAGCACGCACCTGCTGAAGAGACTGTTCAGTGGCAGTCTTTCTCCCGGTCGCTTTGGAGAGCTGCTCCGTCAGTTGCTCAGCATCTTTACTCACCAGAGAAACATCGTTGTTCAGACGGTCTACTTGTTTTTGCGCTTCAATCTGTTGCTTTTGATTCTGCTGCCACTGTTCCCAGTGCTGTTCCTGCTGCTGTAACCAGAACTGTTGCTGTTCACTCTCAGGAAGAACCAGAGAAAAGGTTTCCAGACTGGCCTGTAACACCTGCTCTAAGCCCGTCAGCTCCTGCATCTGTTGTTGCTGCAGGTTTTGCAGTTCCTGCCACTGACGTTCCAGCTCTTTATACTTCTGCTGAGAAATATCATGCTGGTGCCGGGCCGCATCAGCGTTAGTGCGCAGATCATTCAGTTGCGTCTGTAAAGACTGACGATCCCGGTTCAGAATATCCAGCCGCTGTACCAGAGATGTCAGCTGCTCGCCCCGGTCGTGGCACTTCTCCAGCCAGCGTTCAACAGCCGCCTGATCGTTAATAGTCAGTTCAACCTGCAGCTCGGCACAAACACTTTGCCACTGGTTCAGCCCCTTATCGATAACGCCATTAATCTCGGCCATAACCTTATCGGTGGCAGAAATCAGGGTTTCCAGCCGGGTAATCTCTGCACTCATTTCCTTACCCTGTTTCTCCAGGGTATCCAGAAGCAGAGCTTTCTCTTCCCTACGCTGTTGGGTATTTGAAGCAGCAACCTGCTGGTACTGCTCAACAGCCGGATGTTCACGAGAGCCACATAACGGGCAGGGTTCATCCGTCTGCAAACGTTGACGATGCTCACTCAGGCTGGCAATGGTTTGCTCCTGCAGCACCAGGGTTTCCAGATCTTTAAACTGTTGCCGTTCACTGCGATATTGCCCACGGAACTGTTCCAGCTCCTGTTTTCTGGTTTGCAGGCTCGCCTGATGTCCCGCAAGAACCTGCTTCTGCTGCTGAAAAGCCACCCCCCGTTCCCGGTTCTGTTCCAGCAATTGCCCAAGGGTTTGCATGGCCAGCCGTTGATGCTGGTATTTATCCAGCCGCTGGCGCCAGATATCTTCACTTTTTCCGCCCAGAGACTCCTGATATTTCTTCTCCAGCTCCTGTGCCTGCACCTCAACTTGTTTGAAAGATTGCTGGCTTGTATTGGCAATCTGCAACTGTTTGGCAGTGTCCTGATTCAGGCTGGTGCGCTGTTGCTCCAGTGCGCCCAGTTTCTGCAACAGTTCACGCTGAGTGTTATGCAACTGCGACCGAGCGTTAAGCTGGTGCCCCCAAACAGGCAAGTGTTCACCAAGATTTTGGTGCGCACTATGACTGGTCAGATATTCATTGGTTTTCTCCAGCTGCTGCCGGGCTTCAGCCTGATGAGACTGCAAGGTTTTCAGCTGGCTGATTTTTCCATTCACATCGGCCTGTTGCTTAAGAAACTCTTCTTTGGCCTCAGCCATTTGCTGGTTAAGCTGGGTAAGCTGGCTATCAAGAGGAACAACTTTACTCACCAGCAGGTCTTCCGTTTCTTTCTTTTGCTGCTGGCTCAATTCCAGTTTTTTCTCGGCGTTATCCACCAAACCCGTGCTGGCCTTCAAGTCTTCATTGGTCCGGTGCTGTTCCCCCGCCAGTTTATTAAAGACCTGTTGCTGTTCTTCCAGAGTATTGCGAACACTCTGCAGAGCATCGTAAGCAGGACGAATCTCCAGGGCAGGCAAAGCTTCATCCAGTTTTTTCAGATCACCAGCACGCTCCTGCTGCTGTTGCACTATCTGCTGATAATTGTTTTCACACTGCTGTACGGCTTGTTGCTTGCTGGAAACCGCTTCCAGCCACTGCTTCTGGGCGACAAGTTGTTTGTGCTGAGCACGAGTGGTGCTCTCCTGTTTTGTCAGGGTTATCTGCTCGGTTTCATAAGTAATAATCTGTTCCGGTGTCAGCAGTTCCATACCCTCTGCTTTGGCCTGTAACAGCTTCAGCCGGGCTTCTTCTTCCCGCATCCGGGTAAACACCCGCTGGGATATATCGCCATACACTTCTGTGCCGGTCAGCTCTTCCAGCAGTTCCGCCCGCTGATTGGCAGAAGCTTCAAGAAATGCAGCAAAACCACCCTGAGCCAGCAACATGGATTTAGTAAAACGTTCAAAATCCAATCCGGTTATATCACTGATCAGTTTCAACTTGTCATTGATGCGGGTGGTAATAATTTCGCCATCTGCATTGGCCAGCTCCACCTGCGGAGCCTGTAATCGACCATCTGACTTACCCCGGGCACGACGCTGACACCAGAATGCCCGATACACTTTATCCTTAACCTCAAACTCCACTTCCGCTAAAGATTCTGCAGTATGCCGAGTCATCAATTCATTGTCGGATGCTGAAACATGCAAACGTGGTGTCTGGTGATAAAGCGCGAGACAGATCGCATCCAGCAATGTGGTTTTACCGGCACCGGTAGGCCCGGTGATAGCGAACAGGCCGTTATCGACAAAATCCGGTGAGGTAAAATCAATCTTCCACTCACCTTTCAGGGAATTAATATTCTGTAATCGCAGACTCAGGATTTTCATTTTGCAGTTTCCTTGTGAGTCTCACGTTTAATCACATTGCCCAGCAACTTCTCTTCTTCCAGTTCAGCCACAACTTCATTGAAAGCAGATGTCAGCTTTTTACCAACGTCTTCCGACAACTCTTCACTCTCAAGCCGACGGTTAAAAACATCTGCCACCTGTAGCTCAGCAAGGGTTTCCTGTTGTTCCCGATCTAAAGACTTTGTTGATTCCTGACGTTTGCGCCGCACACGCAGCACATCCACAGGAAGATCATCGGTCACTTCCTGAATACGGCTTTGCAGATCACTGATCCAGCTGTCGCCATCAACCACAATTTCCACCCAGGGAGTCAGTTCTTCGTCCTGCTTCTGCTCAGCAATATCCTGTAACTGTGCGGTCAGAGTATCAATATCACCTTTTAAGCTGGCCAGTTTGCGGAACAGTGGCACATCAAGGGAAGAGACTTTGGACAGTTCATCACCCTCAAAATCCACCAGCAGCACTTGCTTTCCTGAGAGCTGCTTTCCCGATGAACACTCATCAAAACTCAGGGGAATAGGGGAACCGGAATAGCGAATATGGTTGTGCTCTGAAACTGTTTGCCCACGGTGTAAATGACCAAGGGCAATATAATCGGCAGGAGGAAAGGCAGAGGCAGGGAAAGCCGACAGGGTGCCGATATAGATTTCCCGTACCGACTCAGAGAGTTTGCCGCCAACAGTGGTCAGATGACCGGTTGCCATCACCGGAATACCCATCTCTTTGGCTTCCTCCTCAGCAACCTGGTACACCGCTTTATAGTGTTCGGTCATGGCACTGAGTAACGCCTGCTGTTTATCTTCTCCGGACTCCCCTGCCCGGCTGACCAGTACATCTCTTGGGCGAATATAGGGAATGGCACACAACACCAGTCCAGGGCGCCCCTTGCGATCCTTCAACACCACGACCTGTTTTGCCGGGTCATCACCCGCTGCACCAATCACTGAGGTATTTAAACAGGCAAGGATGCTGCGGGATTCATGCAGTGTGGCGACCGAATCATGGTTTCCCCCCAGCACCACCAGCTGACATTTCCCGGCAGCCTGCAGCTCGACAATAAACTGGTTGTAAAGAGTGCGGGCATAACTGGGAGGCACACCGGTATCAAAGATATCACCGGCAATCACCACCGCATCGACCTTCTTCTGTCGTACAGTTTCCAGCAGCCAGTCGAGGAAGAGCCGATGTTCCTGCTCCCGGGTTTTGCCCATAAAGTGCTGGCCGAGGTGCCAGTCGGAGGTGTGCAGAATACGCATGTATGATCCTGGTCAGGCCAGCGTCCCGCCAGCCGAAAATAATTGGTTTGTATCATACATTAGGATAAAGAGAAGACATCATCACAGATGGACATACCGATGAACTCGTTTGGAGCTACCTCAAGAGGAAACTGGGTAAAGCGGCCTTGAAGACCAAAGATGACTTTATTGGGCTCATTCGTAAAACAATGAGAAGCCTGTTTGAGTGGTTTCTCATTGACTGCTGGCACTGGTTATTTGCGGCTATCACGCAGGGACACGGGCAAGGGAAGAACATCCGCTGCTTGATTCCTGATTCTGCCTAAACGAAAAGCCCTGTGTCGTCAGTGAGAATATCAGATTGGTTGTCATGAGCCGTTTGCTGTCGGGCAGGCAGGGTGCGCCTTCAGGAAACAGAGGCGACTTGATCCTCAACCGCCCCTGGTCAGGGCCATCGGCTTTGAGTCACTGTGAGCAAACAATGTTTCAAATTTCTTTATCTGCCATCTACTCTCTTGACTCTGCAAATACAGGTGCGCTGCTAAATGAAATACACATTCATTTCCCCTCCCCGCTCTATTATATTGTTCAGTCTCTTTCTTTCTGTCTGTATGAGTGCACAGTCAGGCTGGGATGACTATGAGCCCTGGAACGGCCAACCTCCTTTTGAACAGGAATATAAGAACGAGCATCAGTTCTTCTCCGCATGCAGAGCTGGTCGTACCGATATCGTTGAGCACTGGATAAACCAACAAGGCTTCGACCCTGGCATACGTCATCCCAGAGAACCAGATCAAGTCGAGGTTACAGCACTCTATCTGGCTGCAGAGTATGGTCAGACATCCGTGGTCAGGATTCTTGCCCCAATTTCCGGGGAGGATATAAATGTAAAGTGTCTGTATCGCTCTTCATCTAATGATACCAAATACCCGCTTTTTACACCTCTGCTGATAGCCGCTCACAATGGTCATACCGATGTCGTGGATATTCTTTTCAGCAGCGATAGATGCGATATTCATGGAGCAATGAAAGATTTGTCTCATATGTTGTATAAGGCTGTTCAAGCTAAAGACGCTGACATGGTGAAACGTATCATCAAAACCTTGGCGTATTTCCTCTCAGATAACACAACGGAATATGGAAAAATCAGCCACGAACACGGCTTTATTGCCGCGGGGCGCAGTACTCAATTTTATATAAGTGCTCTTGAAATATATGGTTCGACCCAAAACGGCAACACCGTTCTACATCTAGCCAGTGCAAGCGGTAACATTGAGATTTTAAACGCTCTACTCCAAATATCTGGAATTGATATAAACCAAACCAATGATGCAGGAGCAACTGCTCTGCACCTGGCCTGTAAATTTGGCCATAGTAAAATTGTGCATATTCTCGCTCATATCCCTGGTGTCGATGTCAATCAAACAACTCCCGACGGGTTCTCAGCCTTGCATCTGGCGCTTGAAGGTAAACATGAGGAAGCCGCTGTAGTACTGATCCATGTTGGTGACGTTAAAATCAACGAAAGCATCAATTCTGATTCCTATACAACACCTTTGTATCTAGCGGCAAAAAGTAATTTACACCATGCTGTAAATGCTCTTATCCGAGCCAACGCACAAGCCGGTATCACTGGGAATTATAAAGATGCTCTATGGGTGGCCTGTCGAAATGGCAGCTACGATGCAGCAAGGCTTTTAATTCAAATCGAAGGGGCTGATGCCCATGCACCTAACCACGCGCAAGATATTCCTTTAGGTCAAGCTTGCTTGAGTGGCCACTGTAATATAGTTAGATTGTTGGCCGACAAAACCAGCATAAATCACCGTGGTAATAGTGGTAAAACTCCGCTGCATCTCGCAGTTCAGGGCGCTCATCCTGAAGTGGTGCATACACTCATTGCCGGTGGTGCCAATCCCACAATTTGTACAAATCGCTGGGGGGATACCGGGTTACACAAAATGAGCCCCAGAGAATATGCCCGTCACCGATTGAGCGACTATCCTCCAAGAAATCAAAAGGACAAATTAGCAAGAATAATCACACAACTTAAGACAGCTGAAGATGAATGGATAGAACCTGTTGAAGAGAAACAAATCACTTTACACAGTGGAGTAACCCGAATATTCAACCGGCTTCACCTTGATACAAAGTTATAGTTTCACCGCCTCAAAGGTAAATCCTGATGACCACCTGATCTGACAATTGTTCTCTAGAAAAGTGAAGGGCTATAGATGTGATAGAGTTCTGATAAGTTGTAGAAGATCAGGCGGCCTCAAACAATATCGAATTATAAACTTCTCCGCTTTAATTGCAGAGCGCGCTTCCGCAGTTCTCTAAGAATTTCTTCTTCATTAATACCTGCCACCTGTCTGTTTTTCATAAGCAGCTGACCATCGATGATAGTGTGACAGACATCATTAGCCCGGCTTGAATACACCAGTGCGGCCTCCGGGCATAAGCGTCAAAATTGCTCATAAGTCTTTTCTCCTAAGAACTCTGCTTATGCTGGAAATTCAAGATAGCTGGATTGTCTCAGGATGAGGCGATGACGAATTGACAGGCCCTGTCGGTTAAGTCGGTAGGAGGTAAAAAATCACAGATGCCTGCCCAGATTCAGGGAAGCCTGGCACAACCAAAAATCGAAAGTTTCTTTATGGTTTACCATAAGAAGCCTGTTTGAGTGGTTTCTCATTGACTGCTGCCACTCGTTATTTGCGGCTATCACGCAGGGACACGGGCAAGGGAAGAACATCTGCTGCTTGATTCCTGATTCTGCCTAAACGAAAAGTCCTGTGTCGTCAGTGAGAATATCAGATTGGTTGTCATGAGCCGTTTGCTGTCGGGCAGGCAGGGTGCGCCTTCAGGAAACAGAGGCGACTTGACCCTCACTTATGCGTCTTGGCGCATATCTTTTGCGGAAATGGCTGCAAATAGTTTACCTCCAACCCCCCAATCCATGGTTTCCAAATATTCCCGATAGCCTGTGTACAGTAAATCAGGGGTAATGACCAACGCAGAAGGCTCTCCAAATGCCTTTTTAACTCTTTCCGGATTCAGGGCTGGGTTTTCGAGGCCAGTATGACGATTAGTTGTCCAGGATACTGCACTATTGAATAGATCAGCCGGATATTCAGAAGCCAACTCCATTTGAGAGAAAGCCGGATAACAACCAGGCAATGGTGCTTCTATTATTTTCCCCCTGTAGATCCTGGTTTTCTCAATAGCGAGGCAGCGCCATGATTTCTGCGTATCCTGCCGGAATAACCAAGCCAGGAATGTAAGTACAACAGCTTCATTTTGTTCTTTTTGCTGATAATAAACATTTAAATCAAAATCGTCGTCACCCCTTCGACCCGCCAGCTTTTTTATTCCTGGTATTTTGTTTTGCATCACTGGGTCATTCACGAAAGCTTCATAGATATCAAATAGCGCACTCGATATTTTAGTATTGCAAAACGGTAGATTGAAAAAAACCGGACGTGCCTTTTGGCTCTCCTGACTCACCGGGAAGGCCGCTTTTTTCTGCGCCATCCGTTCGATATTGGGTAATTGACCACTACAGGTCCAGCTCCACTCATTGCCTACCGATGTCTGCTGCAATGCTGTGAGCAGCGTTTTAGATTCTCCTTGCAGATCGTGTACCTTTGACGGATAAATACTATGTGGGTTTTCTGAAAAGACCCACTGCCTTGGTTGCGTCAACTGCTGGTAAAAATCAACTAGCAAGTCCTCGGCCTGTTTGCCCCAGTAAGGATCCTGAGCCAGTTGTTCCAACAGAGACAATACGGCTCCGGCAGAGAGGGTACCCTGCTTAATCAATCCCAGGCCCCGACCAACCACTGCGATATAGCGCCGCTCGCTCAGAACGCCTGACTCCCACAGATCGTGTATTTTCAGGAAAAAATTTAAAACATCTATTTTAAAGTTTCTATAGTAGTCATCAAAAAATACATGATTGCGCATTGCCTCCACCTGCCGTCGCCAGTTCAGGAACATATCGGGTATATCCTTATCCAGTTCAAAGCCTTTGTTCAAAAGGGATTCAAAATATCCTTCCGTAAAAAGTTCGCAGTAACAGTATCTTTTATTTACATATTCGCTGGTAAGAAACTTTTGAAGTTGTTGCCATGCCACTGCAGCCCTTACAGCGTCCGACTCCTGAACGCACGCTTTATACAGTTTCAAAAAGTTGTCCAATACACACAAGTCAGCAGACAATCCAACAGACAATTCAGCCTCATCTTCCCGCTCTCTTCTCGAGGATGCCTCGATATTTATTTCGGGAAGAAAATCGGGCTCCTGTATTTCGGTGGTAAATTGCCCTCCGCCCCCTAACTGCACCTGCCGCCACTGCTTGCCCCCATTAAGGCTAACCTCACAGTACATATGCTCTGTATTTCTGACCAATCTTGCTTTCACACCCAGATAGTTACACAGCACTTGATATACCTGGCTACGCTGTGCGCAAGCACCTTGCTTTTCTTTGATAATGCTAACCAGCAGCTCCAGCCCTTTGCCTGATACATTACGGTCACTGTCCAATGATCTACACCATTGACCCAGTTTTTTCAGCTGCTCTGCTTTATTGGTTATCTTTTTAATTTCTTGCAGATGCCGACAGTTTGAGTTGCTCTGAGCCTCAGGGCTGAATACCTGTTCATTCAGGTATGACCGTAGAGCAGGGTGACAGAGGTCGCTCTGAACAGTTACGCGGTCTTCTTTCACCAATCGCCTGAACGCGTCCTGATCAGGTTTGATAATAAAATCAACTCTGACCAATTGGGTCTGTGTTGAGAGGGAAGAAGATTTCAATTTCACCAATAGCTGGCCAGTGATTTTTCCCCGGCCGATTTCAAGTGCTGACTGACACTGCAAGGCCTGCAACTGATCATTGGCTGACAGTCCAGGCAAAGCCTGCCAGTGTTGATCATTCAGCCGCAAAGTTATGGTTCCCAGCTGCTCCGTTTCTGACAGAGCGGTAAAATCATTCCACGAATGAGGGACGCTCAGAATATCAACCCCACCTTCATCGCACGGAATGATGCTGCGTTGCAACACGTTGCCAACCATCCTCATGTCGTATAATTTAAGCCTGTATTCGGTGGTGTCAAAACCCTGCCCAAAAAAATATTTGGTGACATCATAATGTCTCGGGGATGTAATGTCCCCGCTAAAACCAGGTTCGCTGAAGCCTTTTATTACAGTGACTTGAGGCGCGGTGGTTTGGTTCTTGTTCTCGAAAGCAAAGTACTCTGTCGCCTGCAGTTCAGCCTGATCAGAATTATCTGGCAGAAACAGTGTGTTTGTTGATGGATTAAAAGCCGGTCGTTCACCTTCTGGTAACAGTTTCACCACAACAGCCGTTTTCCGCTGGCCATTAATCAAAAGGGACAACGCCTGTTGTCTCTGCTTTCTCCCATCATCCATGGGTTCAGACTGAGCGGTCATCACGGCAGCTTCCAACGCCGCGGGGCCCCATTGCAGCGAGTGCAGACCCAGACCGTAGCAGGAATGAAAACTTTGCTGCCAACATGTCTGACCACTGTTCTGCAAAGCCTCAGCGCCCCGAAGCAGATCACTCAGTGTGAGCTGAATGGGGGAGTGACATTTCACCAACTGATCAGACAGCACCTGGTATCGTTCTGACAACCAGGTATTCATAGCATGGTGCCCAGGATATCGCCGTTGCAGAATACCCTTCAGATCATCTTTTTCCAGAGGGTTCAGCTGGACCTGGGTACAGCGATTCTTTAAGGCAGGGGATAAAGGTTCCCGCCCGCCAAAGGACGATGGGTTCATGGTCGCAAACAGGGCAAAACCCGGTTGGACGTCACCGGTGAGTACTTCATTGAACAACCCCTCAAGATACCTGCTGGGCAGCAGGTTGAGCTCGCTGATCACCAGTTTTCGTCCCTGCTTCATAGCGGTTTTTATAAGGCCGACCTGAGCGCCCCACTGGGAAGGTTTGGCATTGATATAAGCGACAGATGCCACTGATTGTGGATGCCGGTCTTGATTGAAATGTTGCTGCTGCCATAGACCGAGAACCCGAGTCAGGATCAAGTCTTTCCCCCAGCCTGCCGGGCCTTCGACCAGCAACCCGCGTCGCCCCTGGGAAATGCCGCCTTGCTGCCTGCCCACAGACAACTTGTCGAGAAATAGCCAGTAATGGCGCACCAACGCCACCACCGGCCCGGTGCACAAGTCAATGTCGGAATTGGTCTTGCGAAGTTCCTGCAAAAAGCTTTCAAACACCCGTTGCCGGGGTTCGCTGAGAGCCTTCTCTTCAAGCCCATGACCGGGGAAATGTCCCTGGTACCAGTGTTCGAGTGCCGTTAATCGAGGCTGGTGCGCTGACGCTATCGCACCCGCAAGGCTGTCTGCAAAAGCCTGCCAGACCAGTGTGCTGGCTTGAAGGTTTGTGATGCTCTCTGCCTTGAACTCGTGGGCATGCCTGAGCATCTGTTTCATATGGGCCAGAACATCCTGCAAATCCCGGGGAGTCAGGCCGTCCGGCAACAGGTTTCCATAGTGTTCATAGAGGCTGAGCATGGCCTGAGTCGTGTGTGCTTTCAGTTCAGGCGACCAGCTTTGAGACAAGGCCGGCTGTATAATCAGTTCGGCCAGGGTGTCGGGAGGCAAGGGACGATAATAGAGCGTCAGCATGCGTTGTTTTACGACGCTGTCCATGTGTCGTCCGTCGTAGTGATCCGGATTACCGGTGAGGATCACCCGGTGGCGATCAGTCAGCAGGAAGGTTTCTCCCTGAAAACAGAGTTGTGGCGGGTTTCTGGTGAGTCCGGCCAGTGGTGCCAGTACACCCTCTTGCACCAGATTAGCCTCATCCAGAATCAATACCGGTGGATTGGTATTCATGGCCCATTGCAATAAGGGGCCCGGAGCAAATGTGGTGTACCGGTCACCATCGATACGATCGTTAAGCGCCTCTTGACCGTACAGGGTTTCGACGGAGGTTTCCGGCCCCAGGCTCAGCACTATCGGTTCAGGCATGGCCTCCCAGTCTTCTGTTTTTCTCAGCTCCCCCACTATGGCCTGCGCCATATGACTTTTGCCAGCACCGGCCACCCCTTGCAGAAAGACCAGAGGGTGTTGGCTGACTCGCGACGCCAGCCGTTTAACCCGGCGTTGCTGGCGCCGGTGACTGCCTGTCTGACCGGTGACCAGAGCGGTGGGCAGGTCTTTGAAATCTCCTGCCAGTAAGGTATCTGGAAGAACATCTGTTAATGCGCT
>CBDCRZ010000055.1:0-6422 GCA_965221135.1 Sansalvadorimonas sp. | reverse complement strand
TGGATGTTCAGGAGAGCTGTAGAGCGATTGAGGGAGTTAAAGGCATTGGACGCATCAACTAGCAATACTCCCTGGCACTCATCAGATTGAAACATAGATCGAACAGCATGAACGGCCGCTTCAATCCCTGCAATCTGCCCCCCACAAAGTTGTAGAGGACCAACAGCCTCCATGACATCACACCGAATCACAGATAGCGTGGCCTTGGCAATGATCCTTCTGGGGACTTCGCAGATACCAATAGGGCGTACCCCAGGGTTCTTGTCCAGAGCTATCAGACGGCAAGCTAACAATGGTTTCAGACCTTCTGGATGAACATGTGAGGAACATACCCTCTTGGCCACAAGAGCAAGCGAATGACAAAGGTCATTGGAGGCCTTTCCAAAAGAGGTGCATAAACGTCTCCAAGCATATGCATCCATTCTAGAGGGGCCACCAGCTCCAAAAGTACGCAAGACTGCTCTTCTGATACTGTCAGCATCAATTCTCTCAAATATAACTGGGTGAACTTGAGAGGCATTGGGATCTGAACAGACCAGAGAGTCAGCGCAGGGTGGTTGAGCAGGGGGATGTTTTGATTCAAGGACGTCATAGACCGTAAGGTTAGAGTCAGAGGAGATAGCATCAGCAAGCGAAAGGAGCCCTCCATCCTCAGACTTGGAGAGAAGTCGTAGAGCATCTCTAACCTTTCCCCTTAGCATCAAGTCTGAGAAAGATTTGATCATGTCGCGTGGTTTCGGGTGTGAGATGTTAAATCTTAGTCTGTCTTGAATAGTACGGCCTTCAGAGAGGAGGGTACTAATGTCACCCTCTGACCACAATGTGAGACGACGAGACAGACATGCCTGATGGTCCTTAGTCTGAGATCTAGGATGTGGGCGTTGTAAGAGCAGAACACACATCACAGTTGTCGCTTTTAGAGCAACTGCCTCAAGAGCAGAAGCCTCAGCATACGCTCGGTACAGACGGGCTAATTCTGTGACAAACTGATTGCCCTTGTTTCCGTGAGGGACAGAGAATAGGTTGCCTCTCCAGTGGACCACTTCGCTATAAGCGTTTGAGAGAACAGCTGAGAACAGTGGCGCCGACACGGGGCCCCAAAGGAAGGACGCTTCGGCAAGAGAGTCATGAGGCGGTAACATGGCGCCCACCGCCGCATGGTCAACTGGAGGGGGAACGTGATTCTCAGAGGGAGGGAGGACAACTGGGTCGACCGGGTCTAAAGGCGGTTGAGAAGATTCGTGTGGGTCAGAGACGGGGGTATCAGCACGGGGCGAGGGAGCGCCAGGGTTCTGAAGAGAAGTGGGCGAGTCAGACTGTTCACTATTCCGACAGTGGCCTCGTTTCAGGGGAAGACAGTTAGAGCAAGCATTGCCTGCTTTTACGCAGCTACACCTAAGGCAGCTGCCTTTGCCGTTGCACCGACAACAGGCAGAGCAAGTCTTCTTCCCATCCGACATAGACGCCATTTGGGTAGTCATGTACCATGTGCGCGTATCATATATTTTGGATATTTTCCGGATATTTCCGTCTGGCCAGCAGCCATGTTCGAGGGCAGCAATGTACAGTGGCGATTGGGGAAAATCGCTTTTCACATCGCTGATAAGCTACGCAGGCAGCTAACTAGACAAGGTTAGCAAATTTTAACGCATGTTTGTACGCTTATAATAAGCAAACAGTTTTGAGTATAACTGCCTGCGTAGCTGCACCGCGATGCGAAAAGCGCTTTTCCTCAATCGCCACTGTACATTGCTGCCCTCGAACATGGCTGCTGCCAGACGGAAATATCCGGAAAATATCCCATGCGCAGGACCTCTGTTCTGTAGGTCGCTACGTCGGGTAGCCATTTCACATATTCTTCCATTTGCCGTGTGGTGTCAGGACTGGTATCCATTCAAGGTCGATAGTATGAAACACGCAATCTTTAAGGACGCAACAAAGGTGATTGGAAAGGCAAAAGACAGCCAAAGAAAGTTGTACAGTACACCGCGCTCGTCTGCTCGCTAATTAGCTATCACTGCTATGCGCGGTAATACGCATCGACCACCTCGACGTGACGTCACGTAATACATTTTGATTTGGACGAAATTTTTGTCTCCTATCCCGTTCTGTAATATCTCTGCTAAGACTAAGCGTGCTACGTACATGTATTGGTAAGTAGCAACATATTTAATAATTATTAATCAATACACCAGGGCCGGAGCCACCAATTTTGAAGTGATCAGGTTGAAAATAATGGCGCGCGAAATTTTTGGGATTATGAATATTAATGAGCTAATTAAAGCGCGCACTGCAGCTCCATCTTCCTACCGAAGCGCCGCGTGAGAGATTTATACTCAAGGCTGGGATGATAAGGCTCTTCAAGCAAAGACAGAGACTGATTATGAGTGCAACCGGGCCATTCACGATCACGAAAAGAGATGCACTTTAATAATAATTAACGGCACGCCCATAGATAGTGAATATTAATTATTTGAGGTTCGAAAAAGTGGTCAGGTTAAAACCTGACCGGTGGCGCCGGCCCTGTACACGTCCTCACAAAGAACGAGAGCAACAAACAACACAACATACATAATAATAAATAATATCTGTTCATAATGATAATAAACATGTTTGCATGCCGCCAACTTAAAATTCAAGAGATGATGATGATAGTTTGGTACAAACTTTTCAAGCGGATAGTGAGAGAGATAGAGTGAATGGCTCAAGTTTTAAAAATCACATTAGTGAAGTTATGTAATATAGGGCATCGTCTGATTACTGCGCTACATTTTATATTAGTATCAGCTCCTGGCAGATAGTCACATTGACAGAGAGAGAATCCCTCCAAGAGAGCGTCCAAGGTTAAGTTAAACTTCGGTGGGGAGCCAATTGGTATTATCCTTTGTGAGACAACGACTTCGTGTGAGCTGGTACGCCAATGGTTCCATCTGTTCTACCATTGAAAAAACTTAGACAGTGTTCCCTGCAAAATCCAGGATCTGCAATGCAGCTTATAATTTTTCTAGAGCCAGATGCCCTAAAGTATTACTGCTCTATAGCAGTGGCACTAGCTTCAGCGGCATTGATTATTCCTATTGGCTAGATATAAAACTTGGTGTGCACTCATTCACTGACTCGGTAATTGTGAACATAGGAGTGTTACAGCATGTTAAACAAAAGTGCGTTGGCAACTCGTACCGTGAGCGCAGCTCACGGGTCAGCTCGAATCGAGCGTCGAGCTAATACATTTCGGTTCCATTAACCGCTGAGCAGCTGGCCCGCTTTGCAGCCATGTGACCAGATTAGTTGCCAATTCCATTGTATTAACCAAGTTTTATGAATTCCGCATACATGTTTCTTGTAGCCATCTGGCTTGCAAAGGCTTGCCTCATTATTTGCTAGTGCCAGATGGAAGGCAGTAACGTCTAGTGGTTTGTTGTGTACAACAATGTTTAGTGCCAATTATGTGCTTGGTACTCTAGAAATAATTATTCCATTTATCAGTATCTCAATATAGGGTTATTACAGTCGCAAATCATGACAGAATTGGAAGGCATCTCCTCTCGGTACCGATCTTGTTCACAAAACAGATAACAGCAAAGTCCTTAACAAGGCACTGTCTCTTGGCAGGAGATTCTCTGCACTGCAAGTGACTGTATAGGACTGATACTAACGATAAAACTGTATCTTGTAATCAGACGATGATATTACATAGATTCACTAATGGATAAAACTTGAGCCATTCACTATCTCTCTCACTATCCGCTTGAAAAGTATTGTACCAAACTATCATCATCATCTCTTGAATTTTAAGTTGGCGGCATGCAAACATGTTTATTATCATTATGAACAGATATTATTTATTATTATGTATGTTGTGTTGTTTGTTGCTCTCGTTCTTTGTGAGGACGTGTACAGGGCGGCGCCACCGGTCAGGTTTTAACCTGACCACTTTTTCGAACCTCAAATAATTAATATTCACTATCTATGGGCGTGCCGTTAATTATTATTAAAGTGCATCTCTTTTCGTGATCGTGAATGGCCCGGTTGCACTCATAATCAGTCTCTGTCTTTGCTTGAAGAGCCTTATCATCCCAGCCTTGAGTATAAATCTCTCACGCGGCGCTTCGGTAGGAAGATGGAGCTGCAGTGCGCGCTTTAATTAGCTCATTAATATTCATAATCCCAAAAATTTCGCGCGCCATTATTTTCAACCTGATCACTTCAAAATTGGTGGCTCCGGCCCTGGTGTATTGATTAATAATTATTAAATATGTTGCTACTTACCAATACATGTACGTAGCACGCTTAGTCTTAGCAGAGATATTACAGAACGGGATAGGAGACAAAAATTTCGTCCAAATCAAAATGTATTACGTGACGTCACGTCGAGGTGGTCGATGCGTATTACCGCGCATAGCAGTGATAGCTAATTAGCGAGCAGACGAGCGCGGTGTACTGTACAACTTTCTTTGGCTGTCTTTTGCCTTTCCAATCACCTTTGTTGCGTCCTTAAAGATTGCGTGTTTCATACTATCGACCTTGAATGGATACCAGTCCTGACACCACACGGCAAATGGAAGAATATGTGAAATGGCTACCCGACGTAGCGACCTACAGAACAGAGGTCCTGCGCATGGGATATTTTCCGGATATTTCCGTCTGGCAGCAGCCATGTTCGAGGGCAGCAATGTACAGTGGCGATTGAGGAAAAGCGCTTTTCGCATCGCGGTGCAGCTACGCAGGCAGTTATACTCAAAACTGTTTGCTTATTATAAGCGTACAAACATGCGTTAAAATTTGCTAACCTTGTCTAGTTAGCTGCCTGCGTAGCTTATCAGCGATGTGAAAAGCGATTTTCCCCAATCGCCACTGTACATTGCTGCCCTCGAACATGGCTGCTGGCCAGACGGAAATATCCGGAAAATATCCAAAATATATGATACGCGCACATGGTACATGACTACCCAAATGGCGTCTATGTCGGATGGGAAGAAGACTTGCTCTGCCTGTTGTCGGTGCAACGGCAAAGGCAGCTGCCTTAGGTGTAGCTGCGTAAAAGCAGGCAATGCTTGCTCTAACTGTCTTCCCCTGAAACGAGGCCACTGTCGGAATAGTGAACAGTCTGACTCGCCCACTTCTCTTCAGAACCCTGGCGCTCCCTCGCCCCGTGCTGATACCCCCGTCTCTGACCCACACGAATCTTCTCAACCGCCTTTAGACCCGGTCGACCCAGTTGTCCTCCCTCCCTCTGAGAATCACGTTCCCCCTCCAGTTGACCATGCGGCGGTGGGCGCCATGTTACCGCCTCATGACTCTCTTGCCGAAGCGTCCTTCCTTTGGGGCCCCGTGTCGGCGCCACTGTTCTCAGCTGTTCTCTCAAACGCTTATAGCGAAGTGGTCCACTGGAGAGGCAACCTATTCTCTGTCCCTCACGGAAACAAGGGCAATCAGTTTGTCACAGAATTAGCCCGTCTGTACCGAGCGTATGCTGAGGCTTCTGCTCTTGAGGCAGTTGCTCTAAAAGCGACAACTGTGATGTGTGTTCTGCTCTTACAACGCCCACATCCTAGATCTCAGACTAAGGACCATCAGGCATGTCTGTCTCGTCGTCTCACATTGTGGTCAGAGGGTGACATTAGTACCCTCCTCTCTGAAGGCCGTACTATTCAAGACAGACTAAGATTTAACATCTCACACCCGAAACCACGCGACATGATCAAATCTTTCTCAGACTTGATGCTAAGGGGAAAGGTTAGAGATGCTCTACGACTTCTCTCCAAGTCTGAGGATGGAGGGCTCCTTTCGCTTGCTGATGCTATCTCCTCTGACTCTAACCTTACGGTCTATGACGTCCTTGAATCAAAACATCCCCCTGCTCAACCACCCTGCGCTGACTCTCTGGTCTGTTCAGATCCCAATGCCTCTCAAGTTCACCCAGTTATATTTGAGAGAATTGATGCTGACAGTATCAGAAGAGCAGTCTTGCGTACTTTTGGAGCTGGTGGCCCCTCTAGAATGGATGCATATGCTTGGAGACGTTTATGCACCTCTTTTGGAAAGGCCTCCAATGACCTTTGTCATTCGCTTGCTCTTGTGGCCAAGAGGGTATGTTCCTCACATGTTCATCCAGAAGGTCTGAAACCATTGTTAGCTTGCCGTCTGATAGCTCTGGACAAGAACCCTGGGGTACGCCCTATTGGTATCTGCGAAGTCCCCAGAAGGATCATTGCCAAGGCCACGCTATCTGTGATTCGGTGTGATGTCATGGAGGCTGTTGGTCCTCTACAACTTTGTGGGGGGCAGATTGCAGGGATTGAAGCGGCCGTTCATGCTGTTCGATCTATGTTTCAATCTGATGAGTGCCAGGGAGTATTGCTAGTTGATGCGTCCAATGCCTTTAACTCCCTCAATCGCTCTACAGCTCTCCTGAACATCCA
>CBDCRZ010000054.1:0-103677 GCA_965221135.1 Sansalvadorimonas sp. | reverse complement strand
AGAACCAGCAGCTTACTACTCCTTCTGTAACTGACAGGAACTTATTATTGGCTAACATGTAGGTGATCTAATTTTTAGGCGTCCAGGGTAACGTATAGGGTTCTACTTTACTTCTGCTTGACACTGCCAGTCATGGCTTACGGATACTCCTCAGCCTGTCTTCACAATTATGCATGGGCTGATGTCGATGTTTGTATCCTTTATTTAAGAGAAATAGTCATTTGTGCAGGGATTAGGCCTACATCAGGAATATGCAGGAATTGTTTGTTCTTTGTCGCGCCTGCAGTCTTGCCAAACAGGGCAGGAAGTCCTTCTGAAACAGTAATAACTTCTCTTTCTGAAAGGGGGCAGGCGGTTTCAGCATTAGTGGGTAAATGGCTGGGTAAGCTGGAATGAACCAACAATTTTGCGTCGCTATCTCGTGATACTGGACTTTCCATTACTCTTGCAGGAAGAGACTGGGCGCTCTCAGGGCGGGTAAAGGTCGACAATTCAAGCCCGCTGTGTGGAGTTCCAGGGCTTTCTGGCCATTTCAAGGGCTCATGACCCATAGGGGGTGTTCTCAGCTCTTTTTGCATGGGGTCTCCCTGTACACATATCGCGCTATAAATATTCATTGTTATCTAAGAGACAACGCATCTGCGAAGAATACACAAGACACCTAACCTGTTTGTTGGTCAGACTGTCAGGGGTCACTGACCTCTTGTGCGGTGAGAGTGCGGTATTGCCCTGGTGTAAGGCTGGGGCAGAGCATGATATTTCCTACCTGTTTGCGGTGTAGGGCAATCACAGGGTTCCGAAATCGTCCAAACATACGCTTGACCTGGTGATAACGGCCTTCGTTGAGAATCACTTCTGCAACAAAGGGGGCGAGTATTCGTAACTCTGCAGGTTGGGTGACGAGGTCTTCAAACTGAAAGTACATGCCCTCCGCAAAGGCGTTGATATAAGTCTTGTTCAGGGGTTTCTGGAGTGTGACCCGGTAATGCTTGGGAATCTTCGAATGGGGATCTGTGAGCCGGGAAGACCATCGACTGTCATTAGTAAGCAACACCAGTCCTGAGGTGTTTTTATCCAGGCGTCCGACAATATGCAGCTCGTTCTTGTCTGGGTGATCCAGCAAGTCCAATACCGTTGTGTGTTCAGGGTCACTGGTGGCGCTGACTACGCCCACTGGTTTATTGAGCATCAGGTAATGAGCGGTGTTTTTCTGCAGACACTCTTCACCCAGAACTATGTGGCTGAAGTGGTCAATCTGTTCAGCGCCATCATTCGCCCGGCGACCATCTACAGTGACCTTCCCCAGAGCCAGTGCCAGTTTTATATCGCGCTTGTTCAGTGATGTCTGCTGGTTGAGAAAACGATCCAGACGGTTGCGGTTGAGTGACATAATGATAAGGAACAAATGATCGAGGCAAGAATAGCACATCACTATGCCACTAGTTCCTGATAAGATAAATCCACCATTATCCATTCTCTACAGATCCAGTTCCTCTATGGCCTTCCAGCTTCGCCCTTACCAGAAAGATGCCGTGAACTCGGTGATCAGCCACTTCCGTAAAGGCAGTGACCCAGCCGTTGTCGTGCTGCCAACCGGTGCAGGTAAGAGTCTGGTTATCAGTGAACTGGGTCGTCTAGCCCATGGCAGGGTACTGGTCCTGGCTCATGTTAAAGAGCTGGTGGAGCAGAATCACAGTAAGTACGAAAGTTATGATCTCAAGGCCTCTATTTTCAGCGCCGGTCTGGGTCGCAAGGAAGCCTCTGAACAGGTGGTCTTTGGCAGTGTGCAATCAGTAGTGCGCAACCTGTCGTCGTTTGAAAGCAAAAACTTCACCCTGTTGGTGATTGATGAGTGTCATCGTGTTTCTCTGGAGAAGACCAGCAGTTACCACAAGGTTATTCAGCATCTGCGAGCACTGAATCCCAATCTTAAAGTACTGGGGCTTACTGCAACGCCTTACCGTCTGGGGCTGGGGTGGATCTATAACTACTATTTGCAACCAGGCGGGTTGCAACAGGGCAAGAGTCGCGAAAGTGAGAAGGGCAAGGTACGTTCCGAGAAAGAGCTGTTCTTTCGGGATTGTGTCTATGAGCTGCCTCTCTCTTATATGGTGGACAATAAATTCCTGACGCCGCCCGTCATGGTTGATGCCCCCGTGGCCTGGTACGATTTTAGCCGTTTGTATGCTGATAAGAATGGTCGTGTTCGAGAGGCCGACCTCAATGCATTGCTCAAAGGTGAAGGACGGGCGACAGCAGCCATTATTGCCCAGGTTGTTCACGAAGCTGAGGAACGTCAGGGTGTGATGATCTTTGCTTCTACGGTGGATCATGCCCGGGAGATTCTTGGTTATCTGCCCGAAGGTGAAGCGGCTTTGGTGATTGGTGATACACCTGGGCCGGAGCGTGATGCCCTGATTGCTCGATTCAAAAGCAAACAGCTCAAGTACCTGGTCAATGTCTCGGTACTGACCACGGGGTTTGATGCACCCCATGTCGATGTGATTGCCATACTGCGCCCCACTGAGTCTGTCAGTCTGTATCAGCAGATTGTTGGGCGTGGTTTGCGTCTGGCAGAAGGGAAAACAGATTGTCTGGTGATGGATTTTGCCGGTAATAATTATAATATTTTCAGCCCCGAAATAGGTGTCCCCCGGCCAGACTCCAAAGCTGTACCGGTTGATATTCCCTGTCCTGTCTGTGGTTGCCAGAACAGTTTCTGGGGACTGGTGGACAATGATGGTGACCTGGTCGAACACTATGGCCGTCGGTGTCAGGGCTTTATTGAGCAGCTTTATGAAACCGGTGAAGCCGTACGCGAGCGCTGCAGTTTTCGGTTTCGCTTCAAAGAGTGCGGGCAGTGTAATGCGGAGAATGACATTGCCGCTCGCCGTTGCCATGACTGCGGTAAGGTTCTGGCTGACCCTGATCAAAAATTAAAGGATGCTCTGAACCTGAGAAATACGACCGTGATTCGGTGTGCTTATATGCAGATGCAGGTAGATAAGGGCAAAGATAATCAGTCACGTATTAAAGTCAGTTATCTGGATGAAGAAGGTCTTGAAATTACCGAGTATTTTCGCTTGAGTACGCCGGCGCAAAAGGGGGCTTTTTACCATCACTTTGGCAAGTTGCATCAGATCAACAGAGGTGAGTCATTTCGGGCGAGTACGCCGGAGCAGGTGGTTGAGCAGGCAAAAAAGTTTCGAAAGCCCGACTTTGTGATTGCCGCCAAAGAGAAACGCGGCTGGCAGATACGAGAGAAAATCTTTGACTATCAGGGGCACTATCGAAAGGCTGTCACGGCTGGTTAACTGCCGGTGTTTGGAGGGACGGTGTCTGATTGATTATTCTAAGCCTTCCCTCTTTCCGTCCCATGCAGCCCGGCAAAGTTGGGCTCCCTAAATGCAGATTCATCTTATGGAGTGCGCGTAGCCCGCTCATCTGCAGGTGACAGAATTGATAAAGTAGCTGGAATAGCAAGTCATAGGGTTCCTCCATCGGAATCAGATCACTGGAAATAAACGTTCTACAGAAATAATTTAACGCATTGATTAGCGTGTTGAGTGAATAGTGAACACCCGTTAATTCTGGATTTTGTAGAATAAACCCTAAAACTTGATTGAGATCTTCATTGTTTCTCGGGTCGGCAATCTGTGGGCAGTCTCGAGAAATGGGCTGTTTGTTTTTGTTACTTTTGGAAATGAAACGACAAAGCAAAAAAGTACATTCAGCGTCAGCCAGCTTTTGTTCAATGACTATCATTATTTGTTTTATGGAGTGTTGCTCATTTGAATCAAGACTGTCAATGCTGAATTTATAAGCTTTCTCTTCCATTCTAATGCGCCAGATACAGATCATCCCAAGTATCGGGGTGGCTATATTTGCAGGGTTCATGGTTCCCTGCTTTATTCCATTGTATAGCTGGGGCATAAGCAGCTGATGCTCATAGTTTTTCTCCAGTGCTGCTTCCAGATATTCAGCCGCTTGTGGCAGTGTTATGACTTCGATACCTGAAGGGTAATGCGATGCTGTAGGAATTTGACAGGCTGTACTCGCAATGGTTAGTGGTTTTTTTTCTGGTGCCATAGCCATCTCAGGTGGTCTGGCCGATGGAACAAAAGTTTTTGCTGGCATGGACTCTTCAAAAATGGGGCATGGGTGAACTGCCGCCTCCCACATGGGTTCGTTTTTTATGGTTTTGAAATCGCTAATTGTAGGGTTAGCCCAGGTAAATGCCTGACTTGAGTCTTGACAGGAGTAATAAGGCGCGTCTTCTTGGGGGTAGCTTTGATTGACTTGTCCCTGTTGGATATAGCTCTGGCCAGGTACCCTGGTACAGCTTAATCCAAACCCAAAACAGTCTGTTTGTTGCTGGATTGAAAGTAATTCATCAGGAAGCGCGAAATCCTCAGGAACTCCCTCAAGCCCAGTTTCTCGATAGCCTTCTGCCGATGTGGTAGTGGGTATGTGAGAGGCCATTTACGTTTTCCTCTTTCCAATTAGGTACAGTCTCTGAAAAAATGGCTTATTCACATGAATATTCATCTCATGGAGTGCACGCACCCCTTTCATCTGCAGCCAGCAAAACGCGTACACTTTCCGGAATAGCGAAGCATAGCATTCCTGCATTGGGATTAGACCCTTAGCAATAAACTTACGACAAAAATAATTTAACGTATCAATGAGGGTGTCTAGAGTATGGTCTTTTCCCATTGCTTCCGGATTCTCATAAATACTTTTTAATACTGAAATTTTATGATCATTTGTTTTAGGATTTAAAGTCATTGGGCATTCAATAGAAAGAGGTTTTTTGTTTTTGTTGCTTTCCTGAATATAACGACACAGCACAAATGTACCCTCGGCAGTGGTTATTTTTTCTTTGATAGCAGTCATTATTTTTTTTATAGCAGCTTGTTCCTTTGGAGGAAGAAGCTCGAAGGTGAAATCGGCAAGCCTCTCTTCTAGTCGAATCTTCCAAATAATAATCATCCCTAGATTTGGTGCGGACATGCTCTCGGGCAACATAGTCCCTTGTTGAATTCTCTGGAATTGAACAGGCATGAGTTGCTGATGTTCAGAGTTGGCATTCAATGCTGCTTCAATGTATTGAGCCTCCTGCGGTAGTTTTATAGCATTCATTGCGTATGAGCATGCAGGCGTTGCGATCATGGGGCCGCGGACCATGGCATGTATTGGGGCAGGCCCGGGAGTAGGTTTGATAGCTGACTGGCTGGAGGGTGTCGGCACTGTTGTTGCGCGCTGACCCGACAGTGAGTCCATCTGTGTGTGATAACTGTAGCTGTGTAAGCCGAAACTCTGAACCATCTGATAGCCCTGACCCGGATAAGGGTATGCTTGTGAAGGATAGGCTTGTGAAGGATAGGCTTGTGAAGGATAGGCTTGTGAAGGATAGGCTTGTGAAGGATAGGCTTGTGAAGGATAGAGTTGAGGGCTGCAGGGTTGATAAGGGTGACCGAAAGGGAATGATCTTTGGGGAAGGTGACTCTGATGTATATAGCCCTGGTTGATATACCTCTGGCCAGGATCTGGTACACATCTATGTTGTGACCCAAAGCTTGCTGTTTGTGGAAGCAAATCCGGCATGCCCCCCGGGGGGGCTATAGTCTGTTGAATTCCTCCTTGTACGGCTTCCTTGTAGCTGTCAGTGGTTACGGTAGTTGTTATCCGGTATTCCATATACTGCCTCACTGTAAATTGTTGCGTTGTCACTTATCACTTGAACATCTTTCGAGATGTGGATTTTTCAGAAGTGCATAGGTACAGAAGAGATGGGAATAAAGCACTAACCAGTCTGTTAACAGTTTTATACATTTCCTCTGGAGCAGCGGTTAGACAGCACTTTTAGGCGGTGTTTTGTTATACTTTTTGAAGGCGGGTAGAACATTAGCTGTCCGTCTTTTTATTAGTTCGCTCCTGCTATCAATATGCATATCAGAAAGTGCCCACAGCCCTTCCATCTGTCGATGGCAGAAACCATAGATATGTTGAAATAAGCAGGCCTCTTTTTCTCCCATTGGAACTTGTTTTTTTGCAAGAAACTTACAGCAGAAATAATCTAACCCTTCAATCACATCGCTTAGTGAATAATTTTGGCCTATTAGTTCAGGTTGCCGTTTAATGTTCTTAAACATTTTAATGATGCGGTGGTTCTTATGTGGATTTCTAACAGGAAGGCATCTTGTATCAGGAGGTTGTTGTGTATTATTACTTTCCTGAATGTAATTGCACAGTTCAAAAATTTTATAAGCCCCAGTTAACTTGCGTTTAATACCAGTCAGGATTTTTAAAATAGTGTACTTATCTATTGCTGGAAGACTATCAAACTGGAAGACAGATGTTTTCTCTGCCTCCCTGATGCGCCAGATAATAATCATCCCAAGAATTGGTCCGGGAATGTCTGCAGTGATTAGAGTGGAGGCTCTGATATCGTCATAAAGCTGAGGGATAAGTTGCTGGTGATATAGGCTGGTTTGCAGTGTTGTTTCCATAAATACAGTTTTTTCCGGAAGTTGGATTTTAGGTACGCTGTACCAGTATTGCGGTGGTACCCAGGGTACATTCGAAGCGGTTACCATGGGCTTGTCCTGCGGAGGTATTGAGACAGTTATTTCTGTTTCCTTCGCAGTGGTACTCGTTGCTTCTAAATCGGTAAAAGGCTCCTGCCCGGCGGGCTGTGGCTCTTGAGTTTTTAATTTTTGACAGTCTGGAGAGGTGCTGTCTTCAAAAAGTCTGTGTTCTAAAAGAGGTTGCCCTAAGGCGCAGCTCGACTCCATAAAGCGCTGGCCGGCTGTTTGTGTGCAGCTTGTTCTGTATCCGAAGCCTGATGATTGTTGCGTTTCTAATGGCGCATCGCCCAGAATTTTTAAAGCCTCTTCAAGATCTTCTTTTTTATGTTGGCTATAGCTGTCTGGCGCTGTAGTTTTTGTTAACCGATATGCCATGTTTTACCTCGTTGTCTTTATGTCGGCTCTGTGAATTTTTCAGGTGTGCACACAGCTAGCCCTTTATTCCAGGATGCCCATAGGTACAGTAGAGAAGAGGGCAAGACACTAACCAGTGGGTTAACAGGCTATCTATGGAGTGAGGGATGGTCAGGTAGGGAATGGAAAGGCAGATAGTGAATGTGGAAGTTTAATGATCGACCCGACCGCGCATGGATTTCACGGAGCTGCGGTTGGATTTGCCTTTCAGACGGCGTTCTTTTGAGGCTTTGGATGGGCGTGTAGGGCGACGGGTTTTCTGTACGGCGGTAGCCGAGCGAATCATGGCAGCCAGGCGCTCCAGGGCATCATCACGGTTCTTTTCCTGGGTACGAAAGCGCTGGGCTTTGATAATAATCACGCCTTCTTTAGTGATGCGACTGTCTGACAGGGCCAGCAAGCGCTCCTTATAAAAGTCGGGTAGTAACGAGGCTCTTATATCGAAGCGCAGATGAATGGCGCTGGAAACCTTGTTCACATTCTGGCCACCGGCTCCCTGAGCGCGAATCGCGGTAATTTCAATTTCTTCTGCACTAATAGTGACAGCATTGGATATTTTCAGCACAGTGTCGCTTCCCTGACAGCATAATTAAGACAAATGACCCTGTTAGTATAAAGCGTCTTTAGGGCTTTGACTGCAATGGCATTCAATAGTGGCAGCAGTGGTGCTATATGAACTGCTATATAAGCTGCCACATAACGACATATGATTAGCGGCAGGGTATGATGACTTACACGCATTTTTTACAATTCCTATTATTTGAGCACAGCATTGAAGAGTGATTCTCCTTCCGCCAAACCCATATGCAAACCATGGTTTCTCTACCTGATTCGTTGCCGAAAGGGCAGCCTCTATTGTGGTGTGACAACAAATGTCGAGCGTCGTTTCAAAGAACATCAGTCCGGTAGCGCAAAGTCTGCCCGCTACCTGCGAGGCCGTGGGCCTTTGACACTGGTGTTTCATGAGCAGGTAGGTGATCGCTCAGAGGCGTTGAAGATGGAATATCGGGTTAAGCAGCAGAGCAAGGCCACCAAGGAAGTGCTGGTGGCCGGAACTCTAACTCTGGCAGGTTTATCAGAGATGCTTGAGGCTGAGTGACCGTTACTGGTTGATAGAACGTTCCAGTTCGGCAACACCGGCAGGTACATCCATATTTGCCCCCAGTGACTGCATGCTGGCACCCAGTGCGTGCACCGTACGGAACAGGTGATGAGTACGGCACTGTTCACCCATCTGACCAATACGTACGATATTGGGCCCGAAAGAACCGGCAATCTCGACACGGTGTACTGCTGAGATGTGTTCCAGCAGGGCTTTGCCTTCAATAGCGTCCGGCAGGTTAATACCAATCACTGAAGGCAGACGGGCCTGCTCGGGTACGTAGAGATCCAGTCCCATAGCTTTAATTGCATTCTGCAGAGCCTGGGAACAACGTTTATGGCGAAGGAATCGGCCTTCAAGGCTCTCTTCACAGATCAGGTGCAGCGCTTCATGGAGTGCCAGCAGGCCAGAAACAGGTGCTGTGTAGTGGTATCCCTTCTTGTTCCAGAACTGTACTGCTAATTGCGCATCCAGACACCAGTGGGGCATTGGGGCAGTGCGCGATTCAATACGCTGCCAGGCTCGGCTGGAAAAGGCGATGAGTGATACTCCGGGTATAGAGGACAACCCCTTCTGGCCGCCAGTGATAATGGCATCCACTCCCCACTCATCCATTTTCAAAGGCATGGTGCTGAGGGTGCAGACGGCATCAACAATGACCAGGGCATTGTATTTTCGGGCGATAGCGCAGATGGCATCCAGTTCACGGTTCCATACGGTGTGGGAGGTTTCGCCCTGTACCAGGGTAATCACATCACAGGGATTGGCTGCCATAGACGCTTCTACTGCGGACGGGTCTATACCCTCTCGGGCGGGTACTGGCAGCAGGGTGACATCTGCGCCCACACGGTCGGCCATTTCACTCAAACGGGTACTGAAAAAACCGTTGGTGATACTCAGTACACGGGTCCCCGGCCAGACCAGATTGGTGATGGCCATCTCCATTGCCGCAGATCCAGGCCCGGCGACACCCATAATGTGTTCACTCCTGGTCTGGAACACGTAGCGTGTCATCGTCTTCACCTGCTCAAGAATTTGGGCCATGGTGGAACCCAGATGGTTAATCACCACGGAGTTGGCTGCCGCTACACGGGGTGGAACAGGAACCGGACCTGCGCCCATCAATAGCAGGGGTTCATCGGGCAGAATGGATGAGAGGGGGGTGATTTCGGGTGGGGAGACGTGTGTCATTGAATGGAGTAAGCCTGTCTGCAGAATGTTTGTGATCTTGTATCTGTGCTAATACAGCGTCCTTGCAAGAGTACCCGCCGAAGCCGACGGATACCAGAGCCTGGTGGGGCTAAGAGGACGGTCCGGCGTCTAACTGCGGCGTTTTGGGGTCCATGCCCAGGTCATGGTGACTTCAATAGGTTCTACGCCTTTGCTGTCGCTAATAGTGCAGGGGACGATGACATCACCTTTTTCCTGCTCCAGAATCAATTGACGTTGCTCGTCAGTCAGGTGAGCCCTGGCGGTAATATCCCCTGATGAGCGTTTCACAAAATCGATATGCATGGATTTGATGACGGGCACTCGATCGTCCGGCACATTCATGCCTACCACCATACCTGTTGCGGTTTCTGCTGCCAGGGCCATACCACAGGCATGAACGCTGCCAATATGGTTCTGGTTACGGCGTCTATTCAATACAGTCACCTGGCATTTATCAGCACTGAGATGGGTGATCTGGGTGCGGGTTGTGCGCAAAAGCTTAACAGCCACTCCTATCGCCCGGCTTCGTAGCCAGTTACGCAGAGGGGAGGGGGATTTCTCGATGGTAGCGACAAGGCGGCTGAGACGATTGGCCATATTGTTGTCCCGTTGATTGCTGTTATTTGTCTATTCAGGATTGACGGTACGACACGGTTGGCCGGTTAGCCAATTATTTATGGCCTTAATGCCTCTGTGGGTTACAGCTTTACGAATAATCAACGGGAAAGAAAAATAGAAAGATTTGTGGGTTGTAGTTTTTATAAAGAAGGGGCGGTGAAATGTCATCTGTCAGCAAGGTAAGGTTTATTCTGACCGTCGGGGTATTAATTTAGGCCAAAGGTTGATAATTTTCACTGTCTGGTCGTTGCGGACATGTTTATAAGTCGTTAATGATTGGATGGCATTTTGTAAGAAGTAAAACACCGCTTGTTTTAATGAATCGAGCGGTCATAATGCTTAAAAAAATAACAAGAAAAGTGTGAAAAATATGATTGCGACAGATGTAGAATCGGTTGGACGCATTCGTAGCCGTAACCAAAACCTCATACTGGAAGCCGCTGAATATGTGTTTTCCAGTCATGGTTACGGAGGTGGCAGCCTGCAGATGATCGCAGACTGTGCCTGCCTGCCAAAGGCCAATATCGTTTATTACTTTGGCAGCAAGGAGAAACTTTACCATGCTGTTTTAGAACGAATAGTCGGTTTGTGGGAGTCGTGTCTGGATTATGCTACTGCTGAGTCTGACCCGGCTGTTGTTCTGGGCTCCTATGTTCGTGAAAAGATGGAACTTTCTCGATGCTACCCTCAGGCCTCACGCATTTTTTCTGGTGAAATGATACAGGGTGCACCTCGTTTGGAAGATTATTTCTGGAATGAGATGCGTGCCTGGATGGAAGACCGTGTCCTTGTCATCCAGAGCTGGATTGACCAGGGGAAAATGAAAGCTGTTGACCCCTATCATCTGC
Source organism: Sansalvadorimonas sp. (assembly GCA_965221135.1). Taxonomy (GTDB): domain Bacteria; phylum Pseudomonadota; class Gammaproteobacteria; order Pseudomonadales; family Endozoicomonadaceae; genus Sansalvadorimonas. The sequence goes on along the minus strand of CBDCRZ010000054.1, from coordinate 92,893 downwards.
TGTTTCATATCTGGGCCAGCACCCAGCACTATGCAGATTTTGCCGCTCAAATTAAGGAGATGGTTCCTGGTCAGGAAATGAATGAAGAGACCTGGGAAACTGCCATAGATAACGTGAGGGAATTGATTCTTACAGGTTGTGGTTTGACGGTTCCCGCCCAGTAAAATTTTAATGTCTTCACCTTTTTATAGAAGCCGGACACTCGTGTCCGGTTTTTTGCCATTTTAATGTTGAATAAAAAATCCTAACCAGCTTGTTAGAACCATTTAGAAACATGTGCAAATGCAGCAGGTCTGTTACATTATCACTGGGCTCACAAAATTTCACGGAGTGTCAGTATTGTCAGGCAAAATCACGGCTCTGTGTTATGACTCAGTGCTTCAGGAGCTCTGATATCAGTTATTCAAACAATTAGAGTCATTGTCATGATTGCAGCGCCACAAGAAAATCAAGCTCTGCTTCTAATGGTGATTTGTACGCCGACAACCTTTCTTGCCCCCCCTGCTATTGTAAATACAAAGCAATCTGATCATTGTCGTGTTATTTGAAATTTTAAAGAGATCAATTAATGATTGTAAAGTTGAAGTCTCATTAACAACTCTGTATCTCATGGTTTATGTGATTTATATGGAAATATTGGATTCATTATAAATATTGATAGTTGTAAAATCCGGTTAGTTTCCCAGTCTGACCGTGGGACATATCCGGTTGATGTTACCGGCGAATATGTAGAATGGAGCATTTGGAAATATAAACACGGCTGGAGTAGACAATAAGTGCAATCTCAGCCCTGCTCTTTATCTGTCTGTATTTCCTCAAAAAGTGACCCAGTCTCCTTTTCAAGAAATGAACATAACCCTTGTGTTATTGGCAATTCAGAAATAGTGGTTTTTATGTGACCGGGTACCTATCTATTGATTGCACTCCTCGAATCATGACAGGCAACCGGAACCGGCATGAAACTTTTTATCCAATTGACGATCAGATCTAATTAGAACCAACTATTAGAGAAACAGGTGAAATGGAGTCTCTGCGTCAGCCCTCACATCAGCGCCAGTCCTGCCCAGGCACAGCCCCCAATGCCAATACAGAAGCTGTCACCACAATAGCATGCCAACTTTCCACAGCTCTCACAAAGCTGAGCCCCCTGGAGCGCCCTGAAATAAGTGATGATTACCGAAAGGCATTGTTTGAGCGGAGCATGTATGTCGGGGAGAAAATACAAACGTGTGAAGTGCTATACCTGCTAGACCTGAAAGCGGCTGTTTGCTCAAAAAACACTCGGGACTGTTTCTGGAGTCCGGAGTTATTTCGATTAATGAGAGGCTATTACACCAATCAGGAAGAGGAAATTAAAAACTCAGATCCTGATGATATAACACTGGAAGCCTTTGAAGCCCGCCAGCTTTCGGCCACCATGACCGATATGAGTAAGTACTATTCACTGTGTTCTGCTATCGGTGAATGCATCATCGAGGACTTGAATAATCGGGGAATAAACACAGACTTCCTGAGCAGGCCACTGCCTGTCTCCCCAGGTAACAACCCTATTCTCTTGTGCAAATCAAACTTACAGGAGCAAGCCATCAAGGACGCCCTTTTCAAGCGCTCATGGGAACCCGGGTTTCTGGATGAAGCATCCATAAAGGCTGCCAGCCGCTACCAGGATCCTGCACCTATCCGAACCGCCAAAATGCCTGAAGCTCCCTGGTTTCAGATAATGACAAAAGCTCTATCTGTGCAAGCGCAAAAAGCCGGGCTCAATATTGATTTGAGTAAAGCTCCTTTTTTCATTGGCTTTGTCAGTAGGCCAATCGCCAACGAGGTGGCTAAGTCTACTCTTTTTCTGGAGCACCCCGCTTCTGGCAATATCACACATGGGGTCCTGTCTCACCCACTTCAACTGATTCTTGCGGCTCACCATTTAGGATTCAATAAAGACAGTCTGAAGCGGCTGATAGATCAGAAATACTGGGGTGAAACGATTGACCCTGAACCCAATGCAACCTGTTATGGCTGGGTTTCCTGTCACCAGGAGAAAAACTCTTTGATGCTCATCAACCATGAAACACTCATGAACGGCCGCTATCCTGATTGTATTCAAACCCAGCTCATTTTTGGGCTGATGTCAGCCATGCTCTCTAACAGCCTGGAAACATCAGAAAAAGCCGATGAAGCCATAGATGTTTTGTCTCTTCCGCTAAAAGCAGGGCAGGGCGCCAAAGACTCGCTGCAACTGCATATACGCCTTCTCAGAGCCATGGAATATGCCTGGGCTGGCGCTACCTTTGAGCTCGTAGATGATGTCGCACGCGCAGTGACCAAAAAGAACCAAAGCCCCTATGGTTCTTTTGAGGATTTGATGGCTGCACACCCCATGCATAAATGGGGAGAGTTTATCGGCACGGCCACCCTGACAAATGAAATGACCCATGCCATTGTCTGTGCTTATTTGGAAAGAGAAGAAAGTTTCAATGTCTATATCGAGGTCATTCAAAATGACCAGTGCTGGCTGAAACAGATTTTCACAGACGCCGATGTTATTCAGGAAGCTACTTTTGTTGTATACCCGAAAGGCTTCGTGCCTCCCGCCGCCTGTATGAACCCACAGCATTTCAGTAAGGATTGAGCTTTTCGTTCTTCTGCTTTGTGACCATTTTTCTCGATGGGAAACTATCGCTCGTTATTTAAATCTTGAAAATCACTCTGATATACACACGCCATTTAAAAGTGCGATACCCCTTCGATACCTCTCTGCTCCACCTCACTATAAGCACTTCACAAACATAGGGAACAGAAAGCACAATCAACCCGGCACTACCCTGAATCGATTTTAAGGATGCCGATCTCTGGTCTGCTGAGCCAGATCTCTATATCCAATCTCAGCCAGAGCATAATGCATTTGTCTCTCCTTTCGAACCCGGCACTTTTTGAGAAGTTACTTCACGGGTTGTAGCCTTTCAACCATCTCCCCAGCTATCTTGAACAGTCCATTAGCTAACCTTACAGCTGCAAACTCCCCTTGATTGAATCCTAATACTTCCATGTTGCAAGAAGCAAAGCTGTCAGGGTACTTAAACGCTTTCAGTATGCCTGACAACTGTTTATCTTTGCTATACAGATCCCCGGCAAGCTTACCCTCTCTGATATGGCTAGCCATGCAGTCCTTATCAAGAGATTGTTTTTCTGTCCAATAGATAAATTCCGACACCGCTATTTCCATCCAGCTTCTGTACAAATCCGGTGTCCCGAAGAAGGTTTGTAAATCTATCTTTGTACCAAACAACCCGTGAAGAAAATTACTGATGGCAGATTCTGTAAATGCAGCCAGACCTTCCATTCCAACCTCACTTTTGTAGTGATAATTTACATCATCCCTATGCAGCTGGGCATAATGTAATAGTGCTGCCACCATATTCTCACAAAAAGCATTGATGAATGAGCAACGTTGCCCATAACCTGGCACCATAAACTGGCTATCTTGTGCACGGACATAACTGGTTATATTAGGATAGGATTCAAAATCACCAAGATCTTTGAGCCCTGTCCTGCTCCAGTCCGTTTCTTTAAGGGATTCGCTGTTCAATGTAAACATAGAACCCGGAAATTTATAATTTTTGCCAAATAAAGGCGCCAGAAACAGGTAACGTCGGTTTTCACTCAGGTTATGGTAAGCCATCATGGTCGACGTATGGACTATTCCGGCACTGCTCCATACTCCAAGGTCAAAACAGGCATTAAGTAGCCCCTGTTCAGATTTCTGGAACCCTCCTGTTGCATCAGGCCTGTGAGCCAGTTCACTGTAATTCCGGTCTCTTGTTGAAAATTGATAACCCAGAAAATAGTCAACGCGGTTTATCGTTACCCGTTTCAGCGTTGATTTGAACAACTTAAGCTGTGCCTCAGGCATATCATCCCAACGTATCAGGTATACACCGTTGGATACAGGCACCTCGCTTTTCAAAGGCAAAAGAGCTGGGTTGTTCTGAATAAAAAGATGAATAGCTTCTTCTCGTAAAAGCTCCTTCAAAGGTTCATTGTTACGTAAAAATTTAATTCGGGAACAACTTGCTTCATTTTCCAACATCATGGTGCGCCCACCGTACACTTCATACTTATCTGAGACGTCTTTTAATACCGGCAAACTCCCGGATATGAGCTGCCAATTTCGACGTTGATAATGGCTCTCAATGTACTCATTCAGCACCCTGTCGACTTTCTCCTGATTATGAAGAAAGAAAGGCCTGCTGGTTAGAAGCTGGGACTGAAGGGCATCAACCCCCCCCCTGTTTTTGTGTAAACACGGAGCGTAGCCCTGAAGCAAATCATCATCAGTAACCGTTATTTTCTTATGGGGCAGAAAATACGTATCGCTGGTTTCTATCAGTTGTTGTTTATTTTGGTTAGACAGGTATTTAGGAGCGTATTGTAAAAGAAGCTCTTGTGGCAGAAGGCCACGAAGGTTCTCTGGAATGCTACAGATAGAGCCAGGATTTATAGCCAAAGCAGTGACGCACAGCGACACGTCTATTTTATCGTTGGGCCATGCTCTGGGCAGCCCCCCCTTAAGGGCTTCTAATTCCAGAATTTCCGGCCGGGAAGCCATAATATCAATAGGGATACCGTAAATGAGGCTAGTGAATGTGTTTTTAACAGCGGTAAAACATAATTTTTCGTCTCTCATAGAATACGGAACGTAATAAAAAAATTCACCCTTTTCTGAGCACACCTTCAGACACCAGTCATAATGCTGCAATAGCAGCTCCTTCGGCAAGTATGGAATATTAAATGCAGATGCCATGAGGTTCATTTCATACCGCTCTACTGTTTGTAACGTTGCAGGAGCGAATTGACTCCACGAAATGTGTTCTATCGCCTTATCAAAAAAAACAGGGTTTTCGAGATAATAACTTTCAGGCACATTTTTCAGCGCATCGTAATTTTTTTTATTAGCTAATATCGGCAGGCAATTCTCTTCCGTTCTATATTGTTCAGGAACACCCATAATCGTTGGTGGATTAAGGCTGTTTACCGCAACCTGAACCATTTGCGCAGTAATTTTGTTTTCAGGAATATGGCGCAGAACATTTCCACACCCTCTTAAAGCCTCTAAACAGATAGCCTCGTAGTTATTCAGCGTTTGTGGGACAAAAGGCAGTGACGCTGGTTCTTTTAAAACAGACGCCATACATACGCTGGCAGACCTGTAATATTCAGGAATGTATTGCAGAAGTAAATTAAACCCAAAGTCGGCGGGTAGGTAATTATTCATTAACTGCTCATAATCAATATCAGAGCCACTATCAGGACGGTATTTAATAACAGCAGGTTGTTTTTCCAGGCACTCCAAAAAAAAATCCGAATCACAGAATAGTTTCCCAAATTTAACGAAATCATCAGGTTCAACCTCAACACACGCTATTGCAAAATCACGGCTAATGCATCCCTCAGGTATATATCTACAGGGAACATATCGTTCATTTTTAATAAGCTCAGGAGTTAACACTATTTTTAGGGTTGTGGTGTCGGACTTTCTCACAAGCTCATATGATTTGGCCATTTTTCGTTGATACAGATACCTGAATAATTCTGGAGAATCGATTGAAGAAGACAGTCCCAAGTAAAACAGCATCGCTTTACGTTCAATCTCCCGGAATGTTTCAACGGAAGAAGGAACGAGGCTAACTCCCCTTGTCTGAACAGAAGTCCCTGAGACTGAAATATCTTTAGGTCGAGGCAGATGTGCTCGTGCCTTAATATCCCTTTTCCGCTGTCTAACAGGCTGGGGGGTGAAGCTTTCAGGGCTGCTATTTTTTAAAAAAATCGTTGGGATGTCCATATTCTTTTATTTCATCCTTCTTATACTTCTTAAGTATCTGGTCAAAATAGGCGAAAGCAATTGGTCAGGTACTTAGCCCGGATATTTCATAAACATGCTCCCGGTCTCGCTTATCCTTTGTCGCTCTCGGCAACTACTCCTCGGCTCTGGCTTCCTGCTTCGCCCTACCTCCTATATCCATATGGTCGTGCGTTGCTCTATCTCCTGCATCCATGCAGTCGTAAGAAAGTTTTACTCGGTCGACCCTACTACGCGGTACGGTGCTCCCTCTCAAACTCATGCAATACAGAAACCAGCGCCTGTGAACACCATCAAGCGGGGTGGTAAGTACCCGGCCACATGAAAACAACTATTTCTGACTCAATATCCAGGGCTGATACCAGCCAACTCTTTAGTGACTCAAGCCGCCCGCCTTGTAAGACTCCCTCACAGCTCAGGGAATATAGATAAACCAGACAAAACAGGAAATCACTAACTCTGATGTTAAAATTCAGTTGTTTAAACCACCAAACAGAGTAGCGGTCATTCGATGGATGACAGGACGGTTCGTGCTCAGGTGTGATCACTGGCCGCCAGCAACGAGCCAACTGTCATCAACTTAACAATCAGGGCGTTAAAGGCGAATAAAGGATTACGACCGGACTTTACTCCCAGAACGTGCTGCCCGGGTTTACGACTCTCGCTGATGTCACTCTTCATTCTCTGGGTTAGACCAGGAGCTTTCATTTTATCGGGAAGCAAAGGATAAACCGACTTGGGTATAACCCCAGCCAGAGCATCAGCCGCGGCTTGCTCCGTATCCATCCAATATTGAATTTCCCGAATGGCCTGAGGGTATAGCTCGCCTTCAAAACAGTGTTTTCTGAGTCAATCAGTGGAGACACCAAAACTCTCGCGGAATATTTTCTTATTAAAGAACTCAACAAAAACGTGGAGCCTGGTTTTTAGGTCATTCGTGGATGTGAAGCTGTTCCGCTTCAGGAACCGTCTTGCCAGAATGGAAAACCAGATCTCAATCTGGTTCAGCCAGGATGCATGCTTCGGTGTATAGTGGAAAACGATCTTGTGGGAAGAGCAGCTCAGGTACTCTGCACGACTTTGCATGTTCTTCAGTATTCCCGATTTTCTTTTAACACCAAGCTCTTCAGTCGTTGTGCCCTCAACCTTTGCGACGGCCCTGACAGCGGCTTCCGACATATGCGTGTTGAGCCTGTCCATGACAAGGTGCCAGCCTGCTGCGTGAGGGTCACTGGCCAGCGTGTCGTTTAACCAGTCGGCGAAGTCTTCCTCTGTTCTGGTATCTCTTACCAGAGGTATGATTTCTCCTGTGGCAACGTCCATGCCTGCCAGCAATGCCTGAGTGCCATGGCGCTTGTATTCAAACTCGCGCTTTTCTATATAACCCGGCTTGACAGGTTTCCCTTCTGTCAGGGGTTCCAGAGCCTGCATACCGGTCTTTTCATCGAAAGAGATTGTTCGGATGTTTTGTTCGGCACCTTCAAGGGCTTGCTGATAGGTGTCGCAGACATCCGCACAGTGAATCTCAAACGCTTCATCTCTGGGAGAGTCTACCCATCCTTTGACTTTATCGGGACGAATATCAGCCTGATTTTAAAAAACGCCCCACTTGTCTCTGCGAGATGGATGGAACGATACCTTTATCCGCAGCGGCCATTGCCAGCGAATTCTCCGACCAGTGGCTCAGGGGGTAGCCATGCTCTTCCGGTTTATCGCAAGACATAGCAACAATCTGACAAATCTGCTCAGCGGTAAACTTGGGGGGGGCTCCAGGTCTTGGCGCTTCTTTCAGTCGATCCTGAGTGGATAGCTCATCAGAACGCTCGACCCAGTGATTGCGCACTTTTGCGTTTGCGAATTATGAGCTCAAGGTCGTCACGTTGTTGATCGGACAAGCTGATTTTCTGAGTGTGTTTTGACGGCATCCGTACTACTTGTTGAATGGTATCAGGGAGTAAAGGGAGTGGGGATCAGAACATATCTCAAACTGTATGTATATTAGAGCTTTCCTGCACTAGGCATACGTACTAAATAAGGCGTTCCTCCGGAAGAAATGCTGCTGACCGTTTTGTACGTTGTACAATTAATTGGATTGAAACTGACCGAAAATAAGATGAATTTGTTGAATTATTTGGAATCTGAATAGAGGATTGCCATGGGGCAGCCGTCTGTTCATTAGACAACGCCCTGAGTACAATCGTATGTACACTTTTGGGTAGTGGTTTGGAAGTTTCAGATTAACAGCTATTCGTTGTTTCTCTGATAAAAACCGGACAGGGAGATCCGGTTTTTTCGTTTATGGTTGCAGTCGATTTAAGGACGCCAAAAGGGCTTGTTCATCTCCTTGTTGACATCATAACGCGTTAATCCCATATCCTTGAGCAGATGATCTGACAGGGGAGAGATGGCTTTCAATTGTTGGCGCTCCTGATGGCGTTTATTCCAAATGCGCAAAGTGTTCAGAATCCGTTGTCCAATTGTAGCCTTGTTGTTTAGCGACTTTTCGGCCAAAACGTTGTTGTTATTGTTTCCCCTGTTCATTATTTTCCCTCCTGTCAGTGGAGTGTAAAGCTTAAAGCTGACACACTTTCCATAACAGATTCAGATATCATTAAAAATAAACAGCACAGAAGGAGGGCGGGCCGGTCTGTTCTAATTAAAAAGACCAAATCTGTCATGTTTATGGGCCGACCAAAGCTATATGAGGCTGCAGCAGAAAGATTGCTGCAAGAGATTCAGGGAGGACGCTACCTGCCGGGCCAGCGTTTACCTTCTGTGCGTGAGCTGTCTCGTCAAATGCAGCGCAGCATTGCAACTATTCAGCAGATGTACCTTGTTTTGGAAAGGCGTGGCTGGGTTGAGGCGCGATCACGCTCCGGTTATTTCGTGGCAAGCCCACCACCCGAGCAGGATGAACCACCACGTTTGACCCGTGCGAGACTGGTCCCCAGTGATGTCTCCCAGTGGCGACTGTCATTAAATTCAACCAGCCATGACCCCGGAGATATCCCTCATCAGTTTGGCCGTGCCATGCCGGACTTACGGTTGACGTCGATTAATCCAGTCAAACGGCTACTTGCGGATATGACCCGGTCAGCCAGCAGTGTTGGGCTAGGGTATGGAGCTCTCCAGGGTGTTGCCGAACTGCGCCAGCATATTGCAAGGCGTATGGTGGGTGCCGGGTGTCGTGCAAGGCCGGAAGATATTCTTATCACTTCCAGCTGTCAGGAAGCTCTCATCTGTGCCCTTAATGCAGTGACCAGCCCTGGGGATATCGTTGCCATTGATACCCCGACCTATTACGGCATCATTCAGGCACTGGAGGCGTTGGGTTTGAAGGCTCTGGAGATTCCCTGTGACCCAGTGAAAGGCATGAGTCTTGGTGCGCTGGAGCTGGCTCTTGAGCAGTGGGACGTAAAAGCCTGTGTGGTGACGCCTAATTTTGGTAACCCACTAGGCTCGTTTATGCCCAAGAAGAGCAAAGAGAAGATGCTGCATCTGGCAAGGCATCATGATCTGTGCATTATTGAGGATGATATTTATTCCGACCTTGATTATCGGCCCGGACGCCCAAGGGCAATCAAGGCTTATGACACAGAAGGGCGGGTAATTCTTGTGTCGTCTTTTTCCAAGGTTATTGCACCAGGTTTGTCCGTGGGCTGGATGATGCCCGGACGTTACTTTTCTCAGGTCGAGCAGCAGAAATATATTACCAGCCTGAGCACCCCTGTTCTTCCACAGCTGGCCTTAACCCGTTTTCTGGAAACTGGCGGTTATGACCGCCATCTTCGGCGCATCAAACCTCTTTATCAGCAACGCCGGGATATTGTTCGCGGATTAATTAAGACGCATTTTCCTGAAGGGACAAGAAGCACCTGTCCAAAGGGCGGAATACTGCTCTGGATTGAGCTGCCTGAATCTGTGGATGCACTGGAATTATCACGTCAGGCGCTGTTAAGCGGTATCAGTATTGCGCCGGGGCCGATGTTCACCGTTACCAGCAAGTATCAGAACTACATTCGTATCTGCTTTGCTGCCATGGGAACGGAGGAGGATTTCGAGGCACTGAAAAGATTAGGGCAGTTGGTGCATCAGGCTGGGGACTTGGAAGACGACTAAAGCAGTTTTTACCACAGAGGACACGGAGGTCACAGAGAAGAGCTGTTTAATAAAAAGCAAAAGTTCTTAATTCGAAATCTTTTGCTTTTTTTTGTGTCTCTGTGGTGAAAGGCTTTTCGGGCTTACTGTGTCAACAGAATAAGCAGCCCGGGAAGCAAGAAGAACACGCCAAGTATATAGGCGAACACGATGCTTTTGTTCCTGCTGGCCTTTTGGGCAAAGATACGCGCGCCACGGTAAGGAATATTGCGTAGCTGTGGAATGCCGTAGATTAAGGCGACAGCGGATGCATTAAAGAACAGGTGCACCAGGGCAATCTGCAGACCGTAAACAGCCATTGGGCCAGATACCGTTGTGGCAGCCAGTAGTGCCGTGACACAGGTACCAATATTGGCGCCCAGTGCAAACGGGTACACATCCTTCAGTCGGAATACGCCAGAACCGGCCAGAGGGACAACCAGACTGGTGGTTGTTGATGAAGACTGAACAGCGACAGTAATCAGACCACCGGAGGCCATGCTCTTCATGGTGCCGTTACCAATAGCTTTGTGCAGAAGATCTTTTGCATGTCCAACCATCAGAACTTTCAGCGTTTTTCCAAGCACGCCAATTGAGAAGAAAACCAGTGCCAGACCAAGCAGGGCGAGGGCGATACCTCCGTAGTTACCGGGCAGTACCTGCAGCTGTTCAGAAGCAATTTTTATGACGGGACGGGTGATGGGTTTGATAATGTCGAAACCCATTTGTACGCCCGATGAATTGTCTGAGTAAATCCAGTTCGCAACAACCGCAGATGTTTTGCCCAGAATGCCGGTCATCATCTCCAGCGGCATAAAGATCATCACCGCCATAACATTGAAAAATCCATGAACGGTTGCTGCTGCAAATGAGCGCCGGAAAGTTTTGCGCGTACCAATACTGCCCAGACTGACCAGGGTGGCCGTCATTGTCGTGCCGATGTTCACACCCAGAATCATAGGAATCGCAATATCTACGGGCAGACCTCCGGCGGCCAGGCCCACAATAATAGATGTAGCGGTACTGGACGATTGCACAACGGCGGTCGCCATAGTGCCAATGACCATTCCCATAAATGGATTGGTCGCAAAATCAAACAGGTGTCGTGCGGCTTCAGCTCCACCGGCAGCCCATTTGAAGCCTGAGCCGATCATGCCCACAGCCAGTAGAAGCAGGTAAATCATTGCTGTGACAGTCAGCCATTGTCGGGCACTGCTGGCAGCTGTATTGGTCTGGGGGAGGGCGCTTTGCGGTTCAGAGGCCTGTGACGCTTGCATTGGAGGATCCGTATCGATAACCCCTATCGGGTGCATCGGCATCTTTATAAATATACGGCTGCGGTGCAATTATGGACGGGCACATAAAAGGTGGCTTATGGCAGATTTGAAGCCACTGCCTATTCGGTTTTTGCTGGCACCTGTTTCGGTTTGTATGGTGTTGACTGTGCTTTGGTGCAATCGTTCACCAGGAAAGAGCGGTTAACTCCTTACAGGTGGAGTTTATCTATTGCTCTTTCCAGCGGTTCTATCAGACCTTTTAAAAAAGGTCGTTTTTTCGGATCCTTCTGGGTCATTCGGTTAATAAGGTAAATCAGGCTACGGGCATTAGCATCCTTCCCCTTTTGCGTTGTAATCAGAGCCAGCTGCCCCGGGTTCGATCGTGCCAGCGGGGAGTGATACAAGGGGGTTCTGAGTGTTATCCCGGCACTGTAGACATCAGCCCTTGAATCGTAGGGCTGATAGTCTTCAACCTCTGGGGCCATATATATATGGGTGCCGACTCCACCGGTATAGGGATGGGGGCCGTCAGGTTCTTCCTTTATAGTCAACTCATAGTCAACGATCTTGACTGTCGCGTCTTCTAACGGTGTGGCTGAAGAAATTACCAGATTGGAAGGTTTGAAATCTCTGTGGATGATGCCCTGACGGTGAAGATAGGCCAGCCCTTTTATTCCCTGAAGAAAACAACCGAGCTCATGCTTGAGTGAAATGCGACCAACGTTCAGGTATTGCGGTAGCGGGCTACCACCATGCTCATAGCGCAAACACCATATGGGTTTGCTGCTCTCCTTGATCTCGTATGCGCCGGTTCTGCAAGTGATATTAGGGTGATTTAAACCCGCAGTGACCTCTTTCTCTCTTTGCCAGAAATATTCTGCATTGCCATCAGAGTGAGGTTGTCGTGATGAAGGCAAACCGATATTTTTGTAGCACCGTATGATGCGGCTTCCAACATGGGTATGGCCACTTAGGTGAAGAAAGGTGCATTTTTTTTCCCACACTGCCGACGTATAGCTAATATGTACGGTATTTGAAAGTTGTATGGCTCTTCCGGAAGTAACGCTGGTTATAGGGTCGTCATTTGGAGACACACCGGTATGTGTGCCGCTACCTGAAACCCCAGAGGGTTGATAAGGCTTGAACCGGAACTCGCGGTATACCTTGCTACGATGTTTGTCCACTCTTAACCCTTCCCTGAGTGCATGCCATGATAATTACTTTGACGTGTAACAGCAGGGAAAGTTAGATGATTTGTCAGTTTGACTGACACGACGGTTATATCGCCCCAATGAAAGTTCTTCTGAGCATTGGTCACCTTGTCCTGGTAACGAGGGGATTCAGCTCTTGGATGCCGTCGGGTCATGGTTCAACCAACTTGTACGAGTTCAAGTTGGTTGATTTATTCAATCGCACGCTTCCTGTCACCGTGAGACGTCCTCAGCACATTATCGGCACCATCGTTATATGCCGAAATCACGGCATAGAGCCGGGACAGTGGGTAACCCTCGAATTTTGAGTGCTATTGGAGATTAAAACGTTGGGGTTCGTTTTTGTGAGCGTTATTACATTAAACCTATTATACAATCATATAAATATACTAAATCACTATCATCACACCATTATCGAACAGCCTATTTTTTGAAGACATGGAAGGCACCTTTTCTTAAACGGCTTTATTTCAGCAGTCTAAGTTTGAAGTGGTTCGCTCAGCTGGTTAGCAGGCGCTCTGATAGTTAATAATCTTGAAGAATTCTCTATTTGCATTTGTGTGCATACATTTCGCTACATCTTGTTGCAGACGACATTGGCCTGTGAGAGGGTTTGCATCAATAAACAAATAACATGGAATAGGTCATGGATTACTCGTCTTTGATTATGCTGGGGCTTTTAGCAGCACTTGTTTTCTATATTGTTGGAATCTACAACCGTCTTGTGTCTGGCAGGAACGGCTGGCAGAACGCTTTCTCCCAAATCGAAGTCCAGCTTAAGCGTCGTTACGATCTGATTCCGAACCTGGTGGAAACCGCCAAGGGATATATGAAACATGAAAAAGAGACGCTGGAAAATGTGATCGCAGCCCGTAACCAGGCATCCCAGGCTTTAAAAGATGTTGCTGGCGGTGGTGATATCAGCCGTCTGGGTGGGGCAGAACAGGCTTTGGCCGGAGCGCTCGGTCAGTTCAATATGGTTATGGAGAATTATCCGGATCTGAAAGCCAGTGCCAATATGATGCAGCTGACTGAAGAGCTGACAAGTACTGAGAATCGCGTCTCTCGTGCGCGACAGTTTTATAATGATTCAGTGACGGAATACAACACCTACCGCCAGTCCTTTCCTCCAGTCATCTTTGCCGGCACATTTGGCCATCCTAAAGATGCCAGTCTGCTTGAATTTGCTGATAGCGACGCAATTCAGGCTGCCCCCAAAATCAGCTTCTAAGTCAGGCAGCTTGTTATGAATTTCTTTCAGGCCCAGGCTGATGCCCGGCGCAAAACAGGGCTTCTTGTTTGCCTGATGGTTCTGGCTGTTGTCAGCCTGGCAGTGATGAGCAATGGCCTTTATGCCCTGATCATGACCTGGCGCACACCCCATTCACACTGGCTGCAGTTTGTCAGCTGGGAGAGTATGGGGCTATTCCTGATCCTGATCTTTGTTGTTGTACTGGTAGCCAGCACGATTAAGACTCTGGTTATGGCTTCCCACGGAGGTCGGGCTGTCGCGAAATCAATGGGTGGCCATGCAGTAGCCCCGGCTACCGATAACTTCTATCAGCGTCGACTGCTCAATATTGTTGAAGAGATGGCGCTCGCTTCAGGTATGCCGGTACCAGCTGTTTATGTGCTTCATGGTGAGATGGGTATTAATGCCTTTGCTGCAGGTTATGGACTGAATGATGCTGTGATTGGTGTGACCAAAGGCACTATAGAGTTACTGAGCCGTGAAGAACTTGAAGGAGTGATCGCCCATGAGTTCAGTCATATTGTTCATGGTGATATGAAGCTTAATATGCGACTGATTGGTATTATTTTCGGCATCACCATGCTGGCTGAGCTGGGGTACTTTATGCTGCACTCCGGTGGCCGTTCCCGCTCAAAAGACGCTATGCCCGTAGTGATTGGTGGTGTTGGGTTGATGTTGATTGGTTATAGCGGGGCGTTCTTTGGTAACTTGATTCGATCGTCTATCAGCCGTACCCGTGAGTTTCTTGCTGATGCTTCTGCTGTGCAGTACACCCGTAATAAGGAAGGATTGGCTGGCGCACTGAAAAAGATCGGCGGGTTTTCCCATGGCTCGTTACTGGTCGCGCCACAGGCGCAGGAAACCAGTCATATGATGTTTGGTCAGTCAGTCACAGGCCCGCTGACGGCAATGTTTGCTACCCATCCTCCCCTTGGAAAACGTATTCAAAAGCTTGAACCTCGGTGGGATGGCCGTTTTCCAGTAGTGCGGCCTGTTGAGGCAGATATTCAACAGGAGTCTAAGGCTCATGGGAAGAAAACGGCAGGTGTAGCGGGGTTGTCGTCTTCTGGCGCATCGCTGCACAGCCACACGCAAGATAAACAGTCCTTGAGTATTGTACATGCACGGTCAGGATCAGTTACTGAGGCTATACAGTCGATTGGTAATCCCGGTGTTGGGCATCTGGCTTTCGCCTCACAATTATTAAGACGTCTGCCGTTACGTCTGGCCAGCCATTGCCGCCATAGTCACTGGTTTTCTCCCATAGTCATAGGCTTGATTCTATCCGAAGAGAACACCGTGCTGAGTAAACAGGAGAGTATTATTGGTGAGTGTTTTGATCAGGTGATGGTGGCCCGGGTACTTGAAGTGCATGAGGATCTTGAAAAGTCAGGTATTGATGACCGGCTTGCGGTTCTTGAGCTGGCTTTGAAAGGGTTAAATGAGCTTTCACTGGAAGAACGCACTCGACTCGTTAAAACGCTCTATCAGCTAATCAAGGCTGACGGCAGAGTGACTCCGCTGGAATGGTCGTTGGTGACCATTATTGAGCATTATTCAGACAAGGCCAGTGTTGGGTTTATTGCGAGTCGACCCGTATATAGCCTGCAGCCTCTTCGTGACGATGTGCTACTGGTCATCAGCGCATTGGTTGTGATGTCTGGGATGTCACATGAGAAGCGTCAGACCTGTTTTGATAAGGTAACGAATGATTTAGCTTTTCCAGGGGCTGTTATTGGACAGAAGTTAAATTACAGGGTGATGAAAGACTCCCTGAAACGATTGAACCGTCTTTGCCCGGAAGCCAAGGAGCAGCTCTTGTCAGCTTGTTGTAGCTGCGTTGAATTTGATGGTCAGGTGGTCACTGCTGAAGCTCAGGCCCTGCGAGCAATTGCTCTGGTACTTGAATGCCCGGTGCCACCTGTACTTACTGCGTAATATAACGTTATTACGATTCTCAGGGCTTTAAAAAAAGCAGGGTTTCCCTTACTGGGAACCTGCTTCTTCATTTCTGCATTCCTGTGGCTTGTTATGGCTGCTTTGTTTTAAAGCTCTTCTTTGCTGTCTGCAGGGTAGACCAGATGGATAAGGCCAGCCTCAGATAGAGATATCTCTACTGTGCAGTCTGTTTCAAAGTCTCTTCTCGTGATGGAGATGGCAGGAACTTTTGTCGTGCAGGTTTTCTCCTTATCTGGCTGTATAAAGGAGGTGTGCAAATTGCCTGAATCACTTTCTGTAATTTCAACCCAGGAGTCTTTGTGGGAGTCATTGGTCATTTCGGTGGTTTTGCCAAACCGGTAATGTAAGCTGAAGCTCTGAGCTGTATGATTTAATGAAAATCGTAGACTCCCTTCGGCTTTAAGTCCCCGGGATGTGCCTTTACCGATGTAAGCAGTCTCGCCTGACTGTATCTCAAAACTACCAAAAGTTATTTTTTCACCTTGAGAAAATGTGCCCTGTGGTAAACCTCTTTTTTTATGGATGACAGGTTTGAAACCCTGGTAGGTCAGAGTGAAAGCTGTGTTGTTTTTAACTCTCATTATTCCAGAAAAATAGTGCGTATTCCCGGCACTTGCGGTTGCTGTGATGGTTGCTGTAGCAATGGCAATAAGAAGAGTTATAGTTTTGCTTTTTATAACAAGGCTTGATAAATAGTGGTTTAATATGTTTTTTGTCGGCTTATTCATGGGCTGGCTCCTTGGTGTTATCATTCGCCCATATTGATTATCTGTGGGGCGTATCTTCTTTTTGATTGTAATTTCATTCGATAGTTCGTGCCTATGAGACTTTTGTTCTATAAAGCTGACAGGTGTGTTAGGTACCCTTACTCAGACTTTATTGAACTGCAGGTGATAGTGGCCCGTTCAGGAGCGGGCAGTTTCACGCTTTAAATATACTTCGCTGCCCTGTATAAGTCCCCTAGTTGTGAGCATCAACTGTAAGGCAGGATTTAACGATTAGTTCATCTGGGTTAGAAGGGGATCGCGCTACAGCAAACAGGAAAGTGGTTTCATAGTGACTGTATGTATTGGCGGTTGACAGTTTTTCCTGAAAGTCCTTATAAGTCAGGCCGAAAATCATATCAAGAATCATTATAGAAAAGGTGGTTTGGCTATTAGGGCATGTACCTGACTGGTAGACGTTTTCGTTCTTGTCATACGCTATGTTGTCGTTAAACTTTCGTACAGTGAAGTACACATAGGTGATATCGCTGGCATCAATATTGTTTTTTGTGTACGCATTGACAATTTCGCTTGGTAAAGGGTCCTGATGGTTGTGACAATAACCACCCAAATCATCGCAGGCTTCGTTAGCTTCATCACTGAGTGCAGTGCTGCCGTCATGGTTTGACTCGATACCCAGTCCTTTTTTCAGTTTGGTTAATATCGCATCTTCGTGAGAGACTGGCTCGGAAGTATTATCTATAGACTCCAGCCCTATTGTTTGCTCTGTATCTGTTATTGCATAGAGCTGAAAAGAGAAAAAGAACAGTATGACAATCAGGCAAGCTGATGGATTTATAAAATTAATACGCATAATAACTCACTCCTTTGATATTGATTACTTATCTGATAAGAGTCGGAACCTTCCAAAGAGTTCCATGGTTAGTTCCATGGCGAGTCCGAGATACCTGACATAGGTGTCAGTTATAAAGACTTACAGGGTATGCACTCACCATGTCGATTAATGCCTTTGATTGATCTACTGACAGGTAAGTTGGTCTCGCTGACATTTCTCAGTGATAGAGGAATCATCTGGTGTATTTTGAGGACAAATCTGGGCGTACACTTATTATTGGTTGTGAATATCTATGGAAAGTGATTATGTCTTTAAATCTTCAATTACAGGCCCGCAGGCGAGTGTTTTTTCCAGGGGAGAATTAAGTGCAGCCTCTGAGGTTACTTTTGGCAGGCGGAGTGCTGTAAGGGATTCGGGCTCCAGTACTTGCACGTTATCCCCTCAACCGGTAACTGAAATACCGGGGCGAACACCACTTCATAAACGCTTTATCTGGGGATGTTATCTCCCCAATACCCGCAATAGCTGGGGAGGCATTGGTATTTCTGCGATGTATTTGAGTGCTGTGTGCGCTGTTGCATCTATCATCACATTTTTTCCCCTGCGGGATCAGACGCAGGACATTCAGGCTATTAATTACTTTACTACGCTGGCAGTAGGTATGATGGGTTTATCAGCGGTAGGTGGAGCTTGTCTCGGGGCAGGGCTTGGGTATGGTATTTATACGATCTACAAAAGCCATCAAAAGTGGCGAGAACAGTATGACTGGCAGCTCTCTCAACAGCTCTCTCAACAGCTCTCTCAACAGCTCTCTCAACAGCTCTCTCAACAGCTCTCTCAACAACGCCCTTAACAGTTAACTTTGTAATTCTTTCAGCAGGCACTGACACAGACTCTCATTTAAGAAAATTAAACCTGGTCAAATAAGAGTGTAGATAGAACTGTGTCTTTGCCTATCGTAGAACCTGTTAAGTGCCTGGTTATGTGGAAACGCCTATTTCTGTCCTGGAGATTGAGTCAGAAATAGTTGTTTTCATATGACCGGGTACTTATGGTTGAGGGTGGGCAGCATCCTGCTTTAAACAGGTTCATGATTGAGTTTTAAAATCGGCTTATCGATGTTATTTAACCGAGGGAAAGATACACTCAAATCTACACTACCGTTCTAATTCTTCAAGATAGCTCACAACCTCCGCACAGTTATTGTCGGCACTTTGATTTTGACGGGCAATCTGCAATGGTGTTTTGAGAGTTGTGCGCAGAGAACACGATTCCACTTTCGCGAGGTTTCTGACTGCCTGATATTCGATAAGTATTTTTACCACAGAAAGCTGTCCTCGACTGCAGGCCATATAAAGAGGTGTAACCTGTTCTTCTCCAGCAGGCTTGTTCAGGTAATCCGTAAAATCCGGGACCATGTAAGAGTCCTCAATAAGTATGCTCACTATATCTGACAGTCCTTCACTGGCTGCGATATGAAGTGCAGTCATGCCATCCTCTGACAGGCATGTATCTACCGGGCACCAGCCACTGTTAATGAGTTCTCTTACGGCTTGCGGCTTTTTACTTTTCAATGCCGGCAGAAGTAAATCCCTTGCGTTGGTTTCAGGTTCTTTTCTTATTAGCAGATAGTGGTTGTTCAATGCCCTTATAACATTTTCATGTCCGGCTTCTATGGCTGCAACATAAGGGGACTTACCACTGTGGCTGGGCAAGGTTATGTTTGCGCCAGCCCTGAGAAGTACGCTGAGAATAAGCGTACGATTCTCAGCTGCGGCCAGATACACGGGTGTTTCTCCTTGTTCATTCTTTAGGTCAACAGCCCCGTCATGTCTCAGAATACTATTCACTATTGCGCTTTTGTTGTGTATGACCGCAAGATGCAGTAACGGGTTACCCTGGTAAGAGATTTGAGTGTCTTCCCGGGATTGAATCAGTAACTCAAAAACTTCTCTATGCCCTTTCATCACGGCGAGTGTTGGTGCTGACAGGCCTTTTTGATCTGCCAGGCTCGTTGTTGCTGGTACCAGCCTGTTGAGTAGCAGCTTTACAATACAGGTATGACCCTTCCAGACCGCTTCCATTAATGGTGTAGCACCGTCTCCGCGACGAATATCAGGCTGTGCACCCTGCTTCAGCAGTATCTCAACAGCATCTAACCGGTTGTTGGCTGAGGCCAGATGAAGGGCGGAGGTTTGTTGGGGGCAAGTTGAAAGGGTGTCAGTCTTTGCCTGTCTTTCCAGTAGTTGATGTAGAACCGTCGTATGCCCATAACAGGCGGCCACTATAAGAGGTGTATAACCACTGCCAGGAAAAGTTGTTTCGGTGGCAGCACCGTAGTTCAGCAGTTGAAAAACGACACTGGCCTGAGCATTCTGGCTGGCAATATAGAGAGGTGTCAGTCCATCACTGTTGGATGCGTTGGGGTTTGCGTAATTTCGCAAAAGGAGACGGACAATTTCTGGGCAGCCATTCCCGGCTGCATAGAGGAGGGGGGAGCCGACCGGTGTGTCTGCGCCATTGTTCACGTCAGCCTGTCCTGTCAAAAGTAATTTAACCAGCGGGTAATCACCGCTGATAGACGCAATATGCATGGCGGAGAGTGGGGCAGGTATGCCGGGTATAGCAAAGATATCGTTAATGAGGTACAGATTTGACTGGATTACTGACTCTATCTGGCGCCAGTCTTGAACGGTACACACTATCCATTTCCCCTTAGATATGGGCCATCTCTTTGGGAAATAGCTTTCGGGGCGCTTGCTGCTTTGCGAGGCTGTTTTGTTTCCTGTCTTGCCTGTCTTTGCAACTGCTGGGGCAGCAGCTACTGTTAGTGATCTGTGTGCTGGAACCATTGTTGTTCTCTTGAGGGCGGAAGCCAGTAATGATTGGTTTGACTCAACAGACAGCAATAATGGTGGGAGGGTTTCTTAATCAGGTGCGGATGTTTGTTTGACTTGGCTCGATGTTAGTAGATCTAACCCTGGCAGGCGTATAACAGGAATATGAAAAGTTCCACGGAAAATCTCCGGTTGCCTACTCGTCATCTGAGGGCATCTCGAATGATGCTATTCAGAAATTACAGCGCCCATGCGGTCATTTTAATCAGTGATTCCTTAATATCCGAAATCCTGATGCTCCGTCAGAGTGTAAATTGCCGACGACATTCGCTCAGTTTTTATTGGTTCAGATCAGGGTTCTTTGAAGGGTCACAAACATCTACATACTTTAAGGGATAGAAATATTCGTTACCAATTGATCATCTATCTTCTGGTTCATCAATATTAAGTGATGGAAGGTTTTTAAGCATATCAATAGCCGCAAAAGTATCTCTATGAGATAATTTCTTATAGCGTAAAGACATGGAAATATCTGTTAGCTCTTGATGTAGGAGGTTGCTATCTCTGGTGTTGATGAGCGAATTATATTCTTCCACATATCTAATGATCAAACTCAAGGCATCTTTAATGTCATGAGCATAAGTTTTAGTTGTTTTTCTTTGTACGTAGTTAAAGTCAATCAATTTCATTTCACCATTTTCTCCTAACATAATGTTGCTATCATAAATATCTCCATGTTTGAAGTTTTGCCTATGAAGAACTTCTATGGCTGTAAAAATACCTTTGATATATCGCTGAATGTCTTTATGATGTGGCAAAAAAGAGTCGCAATTGTTAGCTCTCATAACACGCATTGTGCAACGTGCTTTTTCCATTACAGCGCCAATTACTTTCCCACTTTCATCGGTATAGTAGGCTATGAGGGTGAGCATGTTTTTATTAGGCGGAATTTCTTTCAGCACAGATATTTCAATATCCCTGTGCTCAATATCTGTTTCAGGTCTATACAGCTTTAGAATGTAGGGTTTTCCACCATTTGATATTTCTAAAATTATGGCATGAAGCCCTTTGCCCAGTTCATTAACGATGTGAAGGTCAGAAAATTGGAATGGCCACTCTTGACCTTCAATTTCATGCAGATCCGCATGAGTCAACAGTTCAGGGTATTCCATATAGTAATGATCTGCAGTGTGCTCATTTGAAAGGGTTTTCCCTGTAAAGGTAATAAGGCAGAATGAAAGAATATTTACCAATAAAAATATATGTATAGTGTTTCTTGATGTATTGTCAGAGGTTATTGGATAAACATACTTTTTAATAGCGCAGAAAATATTGTTTTTGATATTAACATAACTCTTTGCATTAAATTCACCGTTTATCATCAGCATAGAGAAAGCCTCATAGAGAAATCCTGGACAACAACAGAACAAGGGATAGTAGGACTGTTCGTTGGTTAACCTGTTGTATCGTTGATATTTGATAAGACATGAAGGCCTGTTGTTATCTGAAAGATGGCTGATGTTTATAACCCTATCAGTGATTCCAGTAGTGCTGGGTCGTTTGTTTTATAAAGCCATTGAGGATATTCACTCTTAGGTAGAGGTTTTTCTGTAAACTCCATAAAACTTCTCATATCTTTCTTGAAACGGGCGAAAGGATAATTGTAAGGCATACAGTCTGGATCACAGGTTGGTGGAGGTGCGCCATAGGCTATCAACAGTGCATTGATAAGAAGCCGTATAGTTCTTCCATTACCATCCGCAAACGGATGAACCAGGGTCAAATGTCTCCAGGATTTTGCGAGTAGAGTCTGTAATGCATCTCTGTCCATAGAGGATGTAAGATTTCTATTTAATATTGATATGGCCGCATCCAGCATGGCCTTACGTTCTACATAATCCAGAGCCGTAGTTAGATGAGTTGAATGAAAGACCCTATGCTCTGATGTTGTTTTGGTTGGTAATAAACTCCCCCAGTACCGTACACACCCTACACAGGGGGTTGGATATTCTTGTATTGTTTTCCCATCCCAGTCTGGAACATCAAAGAGGTGAAATAGTGGATCTTCCTCCGTTACTGTGATCTTGAACAGGTCATGTTCCGCAAAGTCAGTGTGTGGGTGTTGTCGTTTGATATGATAATAAAAGCGCATAGCATCCATTGTCCGGAGAAGCGTATTTTTAGTCGTATCGTACCCTCCATAATCATTTTTTATATTTCTATAGGCCTTCCATTTTTCTTGATGAAGTAACTGCTCCATAAATTTTGCACGGTTACGGATTATTGTTTTGAGTGATTCTGTAGATAAAGAGTAATACTTCCTTTGTAGAAAAACGTTATTTTCTGTTACTCTTTGATATATACCAAAGTCCCAATCGTCAGGGTAATCCAGCATTGCAGATTTTCTTAGATGTTTCACAGTCGATGCGATTTCAGATATAGATTTTTCACTTAGGTGTTTAATTGATAATTGCGAAGTAAACGACATTTTTCTCAACCCTTCCATTTCATACATTGGGTCTAGGTTTTGAGTAATTATCTTATTGTTTTCGATAAGTCGCTCAGTAGTAACTAATGGTACGGACAAACCTGCCTGAAGATCTTCTCGGAACCACTTTATCCACTGTATTTGTGCCTCTATCAATTGAGCCATCACCTCCTCCAGTTCTGAAGAGGCTGATGGGTTTTCTTTGTGCTTTTCCGGTAAAGGCCAGAAAAATCTTGGTGCTAAAAAAGACAGGGGGACTGGGTGCTTCTTTATATAATTCAACCCTAATTCAAAACTTTTATTATTGAATTCGTGTTTGGTTTTTTGTTTATGAGTAAGTAGCTGTTCGCAGTCTTCTGATTTATTGTCAGCCTCGCAGGCAGGCCACTTATCCTCTGAAAATGCAGGCATGATGTTGTTCAGCAGCAACAGAACAAAAATAGTCATTGTTAGCAGTGATTTATTCATAGGGGTCATGATCAGTCTATTCTTTTAAATATATGCTTTTAAAAACATATGACACTAATACTGATGAATATCTCCCCACTGCTACAGAAGACAATCTAACCAGGTGGTTACAGGTACGCTCCCGAAACAATTGTCCATAAAAAAAATCCCCGAAGCCGAAGCTTCGTGACCTTTTTCAAACGCAGTTACCCAGCAGGTAGTTGTGGCTATCAAATAGCCTTGGCTATAAATAGGTTTCCTTTTTTTGATTGGCTGTTTTAAATAAACCGATAAGTCCTTCCCGTATGAAAAAAAATCTGGGTTGGCATAGTGTTTTGCGATTGCAAGATTGCATTCTTTTCATAAAACGAAGTACTGCCAAGAGTAATGATTTCTGTTGCCAAACTTCTTGAGATATTGAATTCTAACTCTAGCGAAATTTGATGACTCATGATTTTGTCAAGAAAAATTTGCTGTAAAAAGTTATCCGCAATATACGCTCAAGACTTCCCCTGTGCCCCTGTGCCCCTGTGCCCCTGTGCCCCTGTGCCCCTGTGAAAGTGGTAAGTGTTCAGTGAGCATGATTTCGATATGAACACCGGCCTTGCCCTATATGTGTAATAGCCTTCTTTTATCAGCTTACCAGCAACGCGAAAGTGACCAATTTTGGTCGTGCACGAACCCAGAAAGTCTTTGTCAATCTTCTCACCAGCCATATCAGGCATTGTACGGGCGTTGTAAAAATCGCAAGGCGTACACAGAACCGGCTTTTTGATGTCGGCCAGCTCGGTCTCGATGTTTTCCGCGTATTCAGTAGCAGATTCATCAGACAATTCGAATGCCTGCTCAGCTGTCAGGTTTTCCACAAAATGTTAGCCATATTGACAGCCATGCTACTTATACAGACATTCTTCCCATACAGGTCGTAAATTCAGGCTAATTTAAGGTCATATAAAAAACAAATCAGAAAAAAGAGAATAATGTCATGGATGGAAATAAACTCCCCCCGATTACAGGTATATCATCTGGTGCGGTTGATACTGTTTTTTTAAGTCACACACTTACCCCATGTGTACCACAAGAGTTTCAAGAAGAAGCGGTAAGACCTACGGAAGGGATTCGATCTATGACATTGCGGGAGGCCTGCACGATTACAGGCCTCGACGAGAGAAAAGTTAAACCTCTCATGCCAGGATTATCAATATTGAATTCTACACCTTTTACACCTTTTGTTGATGTGAGTAAGTTCCCCCTCTATACACAATTTCTTCCAGGGTATCTGCCAAAAGGATTTTGGGAACAGTTGCAGGAGATTCGCGACCAGGAAGTGTCGCGCCTGGCATTTAAAGTCAAGGCAAAAATCAAAGATATATCGGTGCAAGACGAATTACTAAGCGGGCTTGAATTGATGACTTCATTTCAAAAACAACTGCCTTTCTGGATTGAACTGGGCTTAATGCTTAAGGACATTTATCATAATAAAACAGGCAAGCAGGTGCCTGATGTTCATGTGGAAGATTATGCTGATATTTGTAATATCCCCATTTACCAGCGGTGTGTAACGTCTTTGTTTGATAATAATCCCTACATTAAAGAGCTGTTATCTAGACAAACTATTCGTGTACTTTTGAAAAAAGATATTCCTCTGCCCATAGAGCACTTACCTGAGATGTTGAATGAGGCGTTGGATAACCTTGCGGGGGGAGGGATTCAGCCTGGACGCGGAAAAATATTTCTGGGTTTTGTTCCCAGTGAATATGCAGATGTTGAAGCTCAGGGACATGGTTTCTATGACAGTGAGTATTCAATGAATTTTGCCCATGGCCCGTACTCCCATTTGTTACAGCTCACTATTCTTTCTCGTAATTCATCATTAACCCAGAGAGGGCTGAAAACCATCCTTGAGAAGGATGTATGGTGGGTTCTTCTGGATAATAATTTCTTAAGTGATATAGCAATGGATGTTACAGATAATTATAACGTTAATGGTCATGCCTGTTGGCTCTTAGGGGCGCAAATGGCTGTCAATAATGGCTTGATGCCTGACTCCATTCATGAGCGGTTATCTACGGGAGAGATTTCTGAAACATTGGATAAACTCGCCATGCTACCTCTTACTCAGCAAGAGTATATCTCGATAGGAAAGCAGACAGGTCTGACAGGGGTTACAAAAGAAAAGTTGCAGTCCTGGGCTAAAGATGTACGGGTTGCAGAAACTGTTCTGGGTTGCCATGTTGTAACGTCTCAGAAGGACATTGCTGAAAACCTCCCTGACGGTACCACTTATAAAGATATTTTATACAGGCGGCGTAACATCGGTTCTTATATTGATGGAGACATTCAACGTAAAATGATAGATACGCGTGCGCGCAAGTATTTTCTTGAAGGCAGGAGGATGACTGGCTATAGGGTGGAGGTACGCCATCAACACGAATGGTTTGGCACTCGTCTTGAAGAAATATGGCATAAAGTGCTTATTACTGACGAGGCGATGATTCATCGCTGTAAGTCGTTTGTAATAGATCCAAAACAGCCAGACAGGAGTCTTGTTTCTGGCGAGACACAAGATAGTTTTAAGTAAGGATGGCATTAAAAAACCCGGTCATGTTCTGACCGGGTTTTTGGGTTCATTAATATGCTCTATCGCTTCACTTAGCTGGCTCTTGCAATAATCGCGTCAGCAGCTTTCTGGTAGCTCTCTACCTTGTCAAAGTTCAGGTAGCGGTAAACGTCGGCAGACATACTGTCGAGGTTCTTTGCGTATTCCATATACTCAGACGCAGACGGAATTTTACCCATAATCGCGCCAACAGCTGCCAGTTCTGCGGAGCAGAGATATACGTTGGCGCCATCACCGAGACGGTTGGGGAAGTTACGGGTAGATGTAGACAGTACCGTGGCACCGGCATTGACTCGTGCCTGGTTACCCATGCACAGGGAGCAGCCTGGGACTTCAGTACGAACACCGGCCTTGCCGTAGATGTTGTAGTAGCCTTCTTCCATCAGCTGGTCTTTGTCCATCTTGGTAGGAGGACTCATCCAGAAACGGGTTTGCAGAGGCTCTTTATTCTGCTCCAGCAGCTTACCAGCAGCACGGAAGTGGCCAATGTTGGTCATGCAGGAACCCAGGAAGACTTCATCAATCTTCACACCAGCCACATCAGACAGTGTACGGGCGTCGTCAGGATCGTTTGGCGCACACAGGATGGGCTCCTTGATGTCGGCCAGATCAATCTCGATGATTTCCGCGTATTCTGCATCCGGGTCAGCACGCAGCTGCTGAGGGTTGGCCAGCCACTCTTCCATCTTCTGGGCGCGACGCTCCAGAGTACGTGGGTCGCCGTAACCTTCGCTGATCATCCAGCGCAGCATGGTGACGTTGGAAGTCAGGTATTCTGCAACAGACTCATCAGACAGGGTGATGGTACAGCCAGCAGCGGAACGCTCGGCAGAGGCATCAGACAGTTCGAATGCCTGTTCGGCAGTCAGGGATTCCAGACCTTCGATTTCCAAAACGCGTCCAGAGAATGCGTTCTTCTTGCCAGCCTTTTCTACGGTCAGCAGACCCTGCTTGATGCCGTACAGAGGAATAGCGTGTACCAGGTCACGCAGAGTGATACCTGGCTGCATTTCGCCTTTGAAGCGAACCAGGATGGACTCTGGCATATCCAGAGGCATAACCCCTGTAGCTGCAGCGAAAGCCACCAGACCGGAACCCGCAGGGAAGGAGATACCCAGAGGGAAACGGGTGTGGGAGTCACCACCAGTACCTACGGTATCAGGCAGCAGCATACGGTTCAGCCAGCTGTGGATGATGCCGTCGCCAGGACGCAGGGCAACACCGCCACGGTTCATGATGAAGTCGGGCAGGGTGTGCTGCATTTCAACGTCAACAGGCTTGGGGTAAGCGGCTGTGTGACAGAAAGACTGCATAACCAGATCGGCAGAGAAGCCCAGGCACGCCAGGTCTTTCAGCTCGTCACGGGTCATTGGGCCAGTGGTATCCTGGGAGCCAACGGTAGTCATCTTAGGCTCGCAGTATTGGCCAGCGCGAACGCCTTCAACGCCACAGGCCTTACCGACCATCTTCTGTGCCAGGGTGAAGCCCTTGCCAGAATCGTTAGGAGCAACAGGGCGACGGAAAGTTTCAGTCGCTTCCAGACCCAGGGACTCACGGGCACGCTCGGTCAGACCACGACCGATGATCAGGTTGATACGACCACCAGCCTGAACTTCATCAAGGATAACGTCGGACTTGTAACCGAACTCGGAGATGGCTTCGCCAGCTTCGTTCAGTACCTTGCCTTCGTAAGGGCGGATGTCGATCACATCGCCCATGTTCATTTTTTCAACAGGTGCTTCAAATACCAGAGCGCCGGCATCTTCCATAGTGTTGAAGAAGATAGGAGCAACCTTGCTACCGATGCAGACACCACCGCTGCGCTTGTTTGGTACGCCAGGCATGTCGTCGCCGAAGAACCACAGAACAGAGTTGGTGGCAGACTTACGGGAAGAACCGGTACCGACTACGTCACCAACAAAGGCAACGGGCAGACCCTTGGCCTTGATCTCGTCGATCTGGCTCATTGGGCCAACTTCGCCGTGAACTTCAGGCTTCAGACCGTCGCGGGTCATCTTGTATGCAGCGCGGGCGTGCAGAGGAATGTCTGGACGGGACCATGCATCCGGAGCAGGAGACAGGTCGTCGGTGTTGGTTTCGCCAGTCACTTTGAAGACAGTCATCTTGATGCTGTCGGCGACTTTATCACGCTTGGTGAACCACTCAGCGTCAGCCCAGGACTTGATAACAGCCTGGGCGTTGGCGTTACCGGCTTTGGCTTTGTCTTCCACGTCGTGGAAGGCATCGAACATAAGGATGGTGTCTTTCAGTTCAGCAGCAGCCAGTTCGCTCAGCTGTGGATCGTCCAGCAGCTCAACCAGAGTGGTGATGTTGTAACCACCGTGCATGTTACCCAGCAGGGCAACCGCTTTCTCTTTGCTGACCAGTGAAGAAGTCGCTTCACCATTAACAATGGCAGCCAGGAAACCAGCTTTTACGTAAGCGGCTTCATCAACACCCGGTGGGATGCGGTTTTCAAGGAGGTTGAGCAGGAAATCTTCTTCACCGGCAGGAGGGTTTGTTAACAGCGCGATCAGGCCGGTCACCTGTTCGGCGTTAAGAGGCTTGGGTGGTACACCTTCCGCCTCACGTTCTGCGACGTGTGTACGATACGCTTCTAGCATTATTTTACCCTCATCAAATGACCTGCGGGAGGGAATTGCCTGACCCTGACTGAAGCAAAAAGAGTGAGCTGGGCGACTCAGGGTAGAGGAGACAGACCACAGGTTCAGGCTTGTGGCCGGGATGTGTCTGTCTGGCAATTCAATCCATGGCAGAGCCGTGTTACTGAATTCGTTTTTATCGGCGGCGTGAGTATAACTGATGCAGTCTGGGCAAGTTAAGTAAATACCGAAATAATGGGCATATTCCCTGTGAATACCGAGTCTTTTGGTCAGACATATCCGATGTTTGGCATGGTCGGCTCACCAGTTGCTTATGTGAAAATCATGCTGAGTGGTAGATGTTCTGCTTCATATCAAAATTAACCCGTCGTTTTTTTCCTGACAGGTGCTGATAGATACCATCTCCCGCAGCTGAGGTGTAACGATCAACAATATGAGCGATAGCAAACCAGGCAATGTCGTGGGCTATACGCAAGAACAGACGTGTAGAAGGGTGCAGTCGGGGAGTGCGAACATGGTCAATGGCATCGAGCTGGGCAAGGGAGACACTGCTCGCTTTATCATTGGTTAACAGCGTCAGGCGTGGCAGCAGACTGTTATCGGGCAGGTCATTCCAGTCGATAAAGACCATGCCTGGCTCGCTACTATAAACGACGCCATAGCGATCATGATGAATAGCCTGCTCATGTTTAATGATGAACGGGTTCGGGGTTTGCTGCGCAACATACGGCTGACTCGTGATTCCTTCTTCTTCCTCTTGAGCGCTACTGAGAATAAATGGCTCCAGCTTATTAATTATGTTGAACGACAGGGGGTTTAGTGACTGCCGGGCTGGATGTTCAGTGTGGCCAATACTGGTGCTCCACCAACTGACAGGCCCTTCGTCAACCTGTGCTTTGTCTACAATGGGCGCTCTTGCCACCAGCTTTATTTTGCCGGGTTGCAGGTGGTTGGTATGGTGCCTCCAGGTTTGCAGGTAGAGGCGGTGCTCCCCACGCTCCGACAATGGGAACAGCCGGATATAACCAACACCTGTTTGCTCACAGAGTTGATGGATGCGTAGCCATGACTTGTTGCCTTCAGACAGTGTTGATCGCAAATCTGACGTAGCTGAGCTCTTATTTGAATAGCTGTTATTTAAATAGCTGTTATTTAAATAGCTGTTATTTGAATAGCTCTGATGTGAAAAGCTCTGATGTGAAAAGCTCCCAGAGTCATCCCTGGAAATAATCTGCATATCAATAACCGGCTCTAAACCTTTGTCGGTTGTACTGCCACGTAGAAATAGATTGAACAGGCTATTCAGCGAGTTATCTTCAAAGGAAATCGGGTGTGGGGTGCTGTCCATTGAGGCTGATAACTGTTTGACCTCATTGAGAAGAAATGGCCAGTTGGTACGGGCTGGCAGCGATGATAGCCATACAGGTTTGTCATAGAGATGATGGCTGACATGCAGCCCCGGGGTAATCAAACTTAAAATGGTGCTTTGCAAAGCAGCCTGTTCAATACTTTCTGCGCTGATTATCTGAATCAATACCCGAGCTGACAAAAGGTTCCAGAAAATGCCGGATAGGGAAGGGTTAAATAAATTGTGGTCATAGCCAGTGGCTAACATTCCCAAATGACGCATCACGGGTCTGGCAGCCACAGCCAGGGCGCTTGCCCCGATTGCTGCAAGGGCAGTTTTACTTTCGTAGGCCAGAAGCTCTGCAATGTGAGGGTCAAAAAATGGTGCCGGTATATTCATCGACCGAAGCAGGTAGCCCGGAGTCCATTCCGGAATATTTAAAAGATGGGAGGTTTTCTGGGCGTTTTCTTCGATATGGATGGGGGTATTATCAGCCCAGTTGTTCATACCTACCTGGGTAGATTCACTGGCAGACTGCTGCTGAGATGGTGGCTGTTGATCGTCCGTCTCATTAGCGAAAAGTAAGGGTGGAGCACTAAGTTGAAGAGTCAGTATAACAACTGACAGAAGAGCCAGCGGCAGGGACATAAGCCGAACATGCAGAGCGCGGGAGCAGAGGTGCACACAGGCTCTGTAAGATATAGGTATCATGATTTTCCCCCGCCAGGACAAACGGGGGAAGAGTCTAGTCGAACTCCGTATCGACGCACGGCTTTAGCGAACGGATATATCGTCTGCTCTTGTAACCTGTGCGTTGTAACGAAGTTCGTCTAAACAGTCACCGTTATTAACGGACAGCTATTAACGGACAGCTATTAACGGACGGCTATTAACGGACAACATTTTCCAGCGGATCCATCAGGTCTCGGGGCTTCAGTGTCAGAACATCAGTATGAATCATGCTCAGAATCTGTTCCGCCGTGTTACCCAGCAGGGCGCCTTTGATGCTGGCGTTTGCCACAGTGCCAATCACGACAAGAGAAATACCCAAATCTTTTGCCCGTTCCGGGATCAGGATTTCTGCAGGTCCTTCGCCAACATGGACGTGCTCAGAAGGAATATCAAAACGTTTGGCCAGACTGTTACACCCGTTCTGGTAGCGCACTTCACTGTCATCGGGTTTTGCGCTGCCTGAGAGCATCGCCCCAGGGTGGGCGCTGACTATATGACATTCTGAGTTGGACATGCCAGCAATAGCAGCCGCATATTCCATGATGACACCGTTAAGTACGTCATGACGGCTGTCCAGTGGGCAGGCATCAACCGCCGCCATAACCTTGCCATTCATCCAGCTGTCTCTATTGCGGGCCAGTAGGACCGGTACCCGACACTGGCGCAGCAGGCTCCAGTCCTCTGGCGTAAACACAATTGACTTGAGTGCGTTTTTATTCTGCTTCGGTTCCTTGATCACCAGACTGCAACGTTCCAGTTGGCGAATATGAATAATGGTTTCTACGGCACTGTTGTGCCACTGCTCAATGGCGGTGATTTTAATAGCGTCATCTTTCAGGGGCTGAATCATATCTTCCAGTCGCTGCAAGCTCTGTGCATTCCCGTGGGGATTGGGAGCCAGCGCTACCACAGGGGTGTCGGTTGCTTTTGCCAGCAGTCTGGCACGGTGCAGAGCCAGGCTTTCATTTTTGCGGGTGTCGACAACCACCAGTATTTGAGTGAGTGTCCGCATAGCAATCTCCTTGGGGTTCTATGGCCTGACTGAAAATATGTTAGCCGTGGTTACCAGAGTGTCTATTGATACAGGTCAAATTTCACGATCAAAAAAGGTACGAACGTTCGTTTTTTGCGCTTTGTATAGACTCATCATACAGCGAAGGCTGTGTTGTGACTGCATAGTTTATTAGCCAATCCGGATTTTTCCTGTATAAGAGCTTTCCTCAGCCATCCCCTTTAACTTCTTGTTATAATGCGAAAAAAACAGGTGTAAACCGGAGTTATCATGGATGCAGTTGAAATCCCCCAAAAACATAAAGGTATAACCCTGCCGGAACGCGATGAGTTTTTACTCTGTCCGACTCCTCAGGGCTGGTTGGATGAGGCGCCACAACAACTCGATGTGTTGCTGATTGATCATGCCAACTGTGAAAAGAAAGCGGCGGCAACAGCTGTTAACCTTATGTTTCGTTATTCCGGTAATCTGGATCTTCAGCACAAAATGTCCCGGTTGGCACGGGAAGAGTTGCGTCATTATGAGCAGGTAATGGCGCTGTTGAAGAAACGCAATATCGATTACACCCCTCTCAGTGCGTCAGGCTATGCCCAGAAAATGCGAGCGGATATACGGACACATGAACCGGAGCGAATGA
Organism: Sansalvadorimonas sp.; assembly: GCA_965221135.1. Lineage (GTDB taxonomy): Bacteria > Pseudomonadota > Gammaproteobacteria > Pseudomonadales > Endozoicomonadaceae > Sansalvadorimonas. The sequence continues at coordinate 60,895 of CBDCRZ010000054.1, read as the reverse complement.
TTGACACTCTGGTTGTTGGCGCCTTTATTGAAGCCCGGAGCTGCGAACGATTTGAGGCCGTGGCACCTTTGCTCGATGATGAGGTCAGGAAGTTCTATCTCTCCCTGTTGAAATCCGAAGCCCGTCATTTCCAGGATTACCTGACCCTGGCTATGGATGTAGCGGGTTATGATGTCGCTGACCGTATTGCCGTATTTGCCGAGGCGGATCGCAAGGCTGTTGAAGGAGAGGATACAGAGTTTCGTTTTCACTCCGGTGTTGTGAAGCACTAAAAGCTTTATTAACCACAGAGGGCACAAAGAACACAGAGAAAGCTATTAAATAAAAAGCTTTTTCTCCTCTGTGCTCTTTGTGCCCTCTGTGGTTCAAGGCTTTTTCTAAGCCTCTTTACTAAAGAGAGACTGGGTCGACCGCATAAACTGCAGCGGATTCACCGGCACACCATTCACATGAATACCCCAGTGCAGATGAGGCCCGGTCACCCGGCCGGTGGCCCCGGAGAGTGCTATCTGCTGACCCTGTTTCACAGGGTCTCCCACCTTGACCTGCAAGTCCGAGAGATGAAAGTAGCTGCTGCTGACCCCCCAGCCGTGCTCGACAATAATATGTCCACCGGTGTACCAGTTGAACTGAGCCATTTTCACCTTGCCACTATGTGGTGCCACAACCGGTGTGCCTGTTGCTGCTCTCAGATCTACACCAGTGTGCCGGCTTTTTAACTGTTTGTTATAGAGTCGGCGAATGCCGAAAGGGCTGGTGACCTTTTTTAATGGCACGGGTTCTATAAAAGCACTCGCTAATGGCTGTTCATGATTGTCGCATTTCAATGCTGTCGCTATCTCTTTTCGTTCCCTGCCAATACGATCCAGGGCATCAGCCGGTGGAGACACAAGGTCAGGGTTGACCGACAGGGACTCGACCGGATATTTGGGGTCCATTCGTTTTAAGGCAACTGTGGTGAAAGAGGGGTCGGGTTGATCCTTGCTCTCGACAATCAAATTAAGTGGTCGATTTTTTTGGTTTTTCTGAAGGGGTTCACCCAGTGGTACAGCAAAGATTGCGAGCGCATATTCAGGCTTTCCGGGGTGTGGAAACAGTCTGGGCGTCAGCGGGTGCTCTTTTTCTTTATTACTCGATGACTGTTTCTTATGAGATGGATTGTTGTCCAGGGGCTCAAGCGAAACTTTGCATCGATGAAGCGGGCATGGCAGTTCAAGCAGCAGGGCTTCACCGTTATTGAGGGTATGGTGAGTGTGCTTGAGTGTGTCGGAGGATTGGGCTTGTGCAAGACCTGAGAAAAGCAGGGCAGGCAGAGTCAGCAAAGGCATAAACAGGCGGCCAGGCAAGGTCATTATTGAGTCCAGTATGTGCGAGATCCGGGGTGTCAAAAATGCTCAAAAGACTAGCAGTGATTCACCGAGCTGACTTGGTTAAGGCTCTGTAATAGGAAAACTCTGCAGTTGAAAACCACTCTCATCATGTCTAAGTTGCCAGCCTTTTGCGTCCCAGTCCCCTAGAACAATACGTTGCCTTGAATCAGGCAGCGGGTGGGTGTTGGCTTTGTGGGTATGGCCATGAATCAGGGTTTTAACGCCGAACTTTGCCATGATCTGATCAACGGCTGATGGGGTGACATCCATAATGGACATGGGTTTGCTGCTGCCTGCATTGCGGCTTTTCTCACGCAGATTTTCTGCCAGGTTACGACGCCAGCAGCTCGGCAGGCTCAAGGCCAGTTTTTGAATAATGGGGTTACGGACAACCTTGCGAAAGCGCATATAGCTGACATCACTGGTGCACAGGCTGTCGCCATGCATGAGCAACACTGGCTTGTTATCCAGTTGAATGAGGGTGGGGTCGGCTAGAAGTGTACAGTCTGCCTGCTGGCAAAAGCTGTTACCAATAAGAAAGTCCCGATTGCCGGGCATCAGGTAGATGTCTACGCCTTTACCTGATAGTTGCTGCAGGGAGTGTGCAATCTGACGATGGAAATCGTCCATCACATCATCGCCAATCCAGTACTCGAAAAAGTCTCCGAGAATATAAAGGGTGGTAGCGGTAGGGGCATCCTGCTCCAGAAAACGCTGAAACGCCCGGGTTATAGCCGGGCGCTCAGGTGTCAGGTGCAGATCGGAGATAAACAGCGATCGTGCAGCCAAGACTTACTCCACGATTTCCGCAGATTCGATCAGAACTTCTTCAGTCGGAACGTCCTGATGGAAACCGTGGGAACCTGTGTTCACAGCTTCAATCTTCTTAACAACTTCCAAACCGGCAGAGACCTTACCGAATACGGCGTAGCCCCAGCCCTGGGCGTTCTTGCCGCTGTGGTTCAGGAAGTCGTTGTCCGCTACGTTAATAAAGAACTGGGCAGACGCAGAATGTGGCTCCATGGTGCGAGCCATAGCGACAGTGCCGATGCTGTTCTTCAGGCCGTTATCCGCTTCGTTCTGGATAGAAGCGTTAGTCGCTTTCTCTTCCATGCCGGGGGCCATGCCGCCGCACTGAATCATAAAGCCTTTGATCACACGGTGAAAAATAGTGTTGCTGTAGTGTCCAGCTTTCACATATTCCAGAAAGTTGGCCACAGTCTTTGGCGCTTTCTCGGCGTCCAGTGCCAGAGTGATATCACCAAAGGTGGTGTGAAGAATTACAGAAGGCATTAATTTCAATCCGAGATAAGAAATGGAAACCGCCCCGATAGGCTAATCGGGACGGAAAAGTCACCATGATAACTGTTTTACACAAATTATGCAGGGTAAGTGTCGTGGTTTTTCACCATATGAATATAGGTTTCTGCGACGAGCGGGGCATCCTGTTCCAGATTCTGACCGGCAGAATCGTTCAGGTAATACTCCATCAGGCCATCCAGAGCTGTTACCAATATAACCGCACCCATATGGGGAGTGAGTGGTGGCCGCAACTGGTCAAGTTTGTGCGCCTGTTCCATAAGTCTGGTGAAATGAACCAGACACGTCTGCTGCTGCTCACACACGGGAGCCTTAAACTCGCTGATATGACGGCAGCGCAACATGACTTTAAAAACCTGCTGCATACGCTGATCCGTTGCAATAATAGTCAGCAGCTCCTGCAGCATCCGTTGAAGACACTCCAGAGGAGTATGGCTGGAATTTTCAACGGTGGCCTCCAAAATTTCTTCCAGTTGTGTGGTGGCCTCATTCCAAAGACAGGTCATCATTGCGATTTTATCTTTGAAGTGCCAGTAAATGGCGCCTCGCGTTGTACCGGCATGACTGGCAATCTGGCTCAGGGTTACGCGTTCGGGGCTCTGTTCGCTGAACAGGGCCAGGGCTGAGTCCAGCAGCTGGCTACGGGTTTTCTCAGCATCCTCTTTGGTTTTACGCGCCATATTCTTTGGCCTCACTGTTTTCGGCCTGTTCTGTACGGGCTGGCGTCAACAGTACATAAAGACAGGGAATAATGACCAGAGCAGTGGCCGTTGAGGCAATCAGGCCAAAGATGATGGCCATACACAGTGGGTACCATTGAGGGTCGCTGAAGGCCAGAGGCATCAGGCCAAGCACTGTCGTCATGGTGGTGCTGATGATGGGTCTGAGACGGTCAGCGGCAGCGCGTGCTGCGGCATTGCGTACGCTCATGCCGTGACGTAGATGACGGTTTGCGGTATCGATCAGCACAATAGCGTTGTTAACCGCGATACCGACCAGTGCCACGACACCAATGAGTCCGGTAAAGGACAAGGGAATATTCGCGAGGAAAAAACCGCTGAAGGTGCCGGTTAAGCCGAGGGGAATAATCAGCAGGATAATCAGTGGCTGCCGTATTGAGTTATATAACAGTGCCAGCAGAATCAGTATCAGCAGAATCGCTCCCATAAAAGCCTTGCCCATATCAGCATAGCTGTCACCAGCTTTGGCCAGTTCCCCACCCAGTTCGAAGTCGTAGCCGGCCGGCCAGTTCTTTTTCATCTCCAGCAGGTCATTCTGGACGGAAAGCATAATGGCTGATGCTGTTTGCCCTTCAGCGCGTGCCTGGACAGTGACGGCGCGGTGTCCATCTTTATGAATATACACCCGTGGTACACTGTCGACGGTATATTTACTGATCTCCTGCAGGGGGATAGCCTCACCATTCGGCGTGATGACCTTGATAAGACTGAGTTCGGCAATATCACGGGGAGCGCCGATCTCTCCACCCCGGCTGCTCCACAGGGTGCCGAGGCGCAGATGGGGGTCATCAGCAATGCCCTGAATCTTGTAGCGGCCCTGTTCGTCGCTGCTCATCCCTATTCGAACCTGCTGCGCTGTATCACTTTCGTCCAGCCCGTAAAAATTCAGTTCTTCACGGTTAAAGGTAAAGCGAATCTCAGGTAACGGCGGGCCCAGGTTGTCGTGGATATCGACGGCTCCGGGTTCTTTGCGCAGTCGGTTTTGCACGTGGCGTGAAAGGTCAGTCAGTACCTGGTAATTCGGACCCTTCAGAGTGATCGCAACCGGCGCAGATGTATCGGGGTTTCCACCCACATGGGTTAACTGGAGACGCAGGCCGGGTTCATCTTTGAGTACATGCTCAAGACCGGCACGCATATCCGGCAGATACGTCATCGACAGGCGATCACGCTGGTCTTTGGGTAGTAGCAGAACGGTAAAGCCAGTCAGGTGCGCATTTTCATTGGGAAGAAGGGCATCCTTGGGGTTGCCAGCAGTGACCGGGCTGCGCGCACCTGTGTAGATAACAAACTTCTCGATCCAGGGTTGTTCACGCAGCCATAGGGTTGCTTTTTCAGACACCTGCCGGGACTGCTCAAGGTTGGCATCGGGTGCCAGTTCAATGGAAATACCGATCTTGCGATCATCGGCTTCCGGGTACATCAGAGATGGCAGAAGTCTCACGGCCATCATACTGATAATAAACAGAGAAAAAGCCATCGCGACCCATGCGAAAGTATTGCGTCGTCGTACCAAAGGCCCGGACAGCAGGAAACCTTCCAGTCGGTCACCCCACTGTATGGCGTAACGATCGACGGCCAGTTCTTTATGCTTGTCGTCCCGTGACAGCAGGTAGCTGGACAGGGGAATACAGATCAGAAACGCCACCACAAGGCTGATCAGCAGAGCAATGGTGATGGTGATTGGCAGTATGCGGATAAATTTTCCATCAATGCCGCCTACAGCCATCATGGGTACAAGCGCCAGAATCGTGGTTAGCTGACCGGCAATGGCTGGCATGGCAAAGGTTTTTACGGTCTTCAGTGCAGCCGTAGCGAAGTTCTCACGACGAATATAAAGCCCTTCATGCATACCTTCCATCACCAGAATGAATACATCCACCAGCAGACCCAGCGCCAGCACCATGGCAATCATCACCATACTGTTAAAGGAGTATCCCAGCGGAATCATCATGCCCAGTGTGGCGAGAAGGGTGATGGGTATGCCCAGCCCGGCAATAATAGCTTCACGCCAGGACAGCAGAAATACCAGGATGGTAAGAACAATCAATACCGCCTGAAACATAGAGCTGGAGATATCGTTAAAGGCGTACTCAATCAGCTCGGCGTCATCACTCACTCGCGTGACCTGCAGGGAGGCAGGCCAGGTGTCACTGCTGGTCAGTTCCTCAACAATAATAGCGGTGTCATCTATGACCTTAAGTGTGTCTGCACCGGGGCGCTTTTTTACATCAAGAATAATACCTGGCGTGGCTTTACTGCCGTGAAGGCTGAAACCGGTTTTCATGGTTTCCTGGTCGAGACGGAGTTCGACTGAGGCGATATCCCCCAGGCGCACCGGCCGGCTGTCGGTCAATCGCAGAATGGGTAGCTGCCTCACCGCTTCAACAGTGTCGAAGCGACCGCCCAGATAAAGAGAAAAGGTATTGGCGCTGCCTTCAAACTGACCCCAGCCCATATCACGGTTGGCGGAAAGAATCAGGTTCTTAACCGTTACTGGAGAGATGCCGTACATACGCAGTTGTTCCGGGTAGAGCTGTACATGAAGGCTCTTTTCCCGCTGACCGCTGATATCTACCTTCTTCACCTGTTCAATCAACTCCATGGCATCGGCCAGGTGTTTGGCAGTGTCTGTGAGTTGAAGGTCGCTGGTATCGCCATGCAGCACCCAGGTGACGACAGGGGCTTCCGACATGGATAGCTGTTCGATCTCGGGTTTCTCAATCATGGCACCGTGAGGAAACTCGCTCTCGGCCTTGTCGACTGCCGCACGCAAAGACTGCATCGCGACCGACAATTGCATATCGGCATCAAACTCAACGGAGATCATGGAATAAGAGTTGTAAGAGCCACTGTCGAAACGTTTCAGCCCTCGCAGGCCACTAATCTCTTCTTCAAGGTACTTGGTGATTTCTTTTTCCACCTGCTCAGGAGATGCCCCCGGCCATTCGGTGATAACCAGCGCCTGTGGAATTTCAAGGTCGGGAAAGTTCTCCCGCACCAGGGTTTTCCAGGCGACAGCCCCCATCAAAACAAACAGGGCCAGTATTAACTTGGCCAGCAGGGTTTCCAGAAACAGGCGACGAGCCGGACCTTCCGGCTTTAACCAGCTCATTGAGTGGTCTCCTGCCCGGAGGTGTTTTCATTGATAATGGTAACGGAAACCTTGTTATCCAGAAGGTGCTGGCCACGAGTGACGACACGGTCACCGGCCTGAAGTCCTGATGTGATCTCTATGCGGGTTAAGCCCTGAAGGCCTGCCGTGATATTTCGAAGGGTGACTGTGTTGTCGGCGTTGATCACATAGATATAGGGTTTACGGTCCCGGAACGAAAGGGATTCAATGGGCAGGGTGAGGGCGTTGTTTTTGCTTTGGGTAGCAATCCATACCTGGGAGAACAGGCCATCCTGCAAGATTGTAGGTTGTTGTGCCGCCGTTCGTACCTTCACCCGCCGAGAGCGGTTCTGAAGACTGAGCGCAGGACTCACAGACCAGACGGTGCCGCGGGTGACCCCTTTAGCATCAACGCCTGACTGTGCGCTTTCGTACAACCTGCCGCTGTCAGCACTGATGATAACGGATTGACCTTCCTTGACTGAGCGCGCTTCCCGTTCAGGAATATCAAGGGTGATTTCAAACTGACTGTCGTCAACCACTACAATGGCTGAGGCGGCTTCACGGGCGCTGTTGCTGGTGATGCCTACGGGGGGGTAATAATAGTTACCTTCCCGCAGATTCATAACCGTTAACAGTCCATCAAAAGGGGCGAACAGGCTGTCTTTGCTGAGGGCAATCAGGGCGCCTTCCCGTTCAGCAGAAATGCTCTGGATATCCGCATTGGCTGAAGCGGCAAAGCTGTTGGCTGCGGTAAGGGCTGCTTCTGCATTGAGCATGGCTGTGCGATCGCGGTCGAGAGCATCACGGGAAATAAGGCCATTTTTATGCAGTTTACTGGTGCGCTTGTAAGCGAGTCGGGCCAGTTGCAGGTCATTCTTTGCCTGTATGTTACGGGCTGCGGCTTCTTCACTGCGCAGGCGGGCGGCTGTCAGGCGGGCTGTCAGGCTGTCGACGTTGGCAGTTGAGCTGCGGGAGTCGAGGCTGGCCAGCCGCTGCTCTTTTGTTACCCGGGACCCTTCACGGAGTTCCAGGTTCTGACTGTCTGCGCCAATGGCGACCACTTTTCCCGGATGTTCAAAATCCAGAAATGCTTTGCGCTGAGCCTGAACAGTACCTTCAGCAAAGGTCCAGGATGTTAACGGGGATGGCTCAACGGTTATAGCGCTGACCTTGATATTGCGTTCTTCCTTGATAATCTCAACGGGTGACAGGTACATGTTCAGGCGGTAACCCGTCAGGGCGACAAGCAGACCTGCACCAACCAAAGCGGCCTTTTTTAAGTGGCTTTTCATAGGGTGTCCGAAAGGAGAGGATTTTATAGTTATAAATATACATGCAAGATTGTATGTATAATTATTGAGTCTGTAAATTCCCTTGTAAAAGTAAAAGCCTGGACGTTTTTGTTGTTGATTTTTTGGCCCTGAACCAACCCGTGAAACAAGGGGGCGACAATCCCCGGTTTCGGTTAGTCTGGGAAACCGGTATTCTTGCGCGATTTCTTTGTGACTACGAACCTGCCATGACCCTGTTACGTTTTGATGATGTATCTGTCGCTTACGGCGACAAGCCTTTACTTGAGCGTGCCAATTTCCAGATAGCCCCCGGAGAGCGGGTCTGTCTGATTGGTCGAAACGGGGCAGGCAAATCCACACTCATGCGTCTGGCGTCCGGTGAAGCGCTGCCCGATGATGGTGTTGTGCGTAAGGATGCCGGCATCAAGGTAGGCATTCTTAATCAGGATCTCCCCGTGGCGGATGATCAGAGTGTTTACGATATGGTCGCCGGTGGTCTGGACCGGGCCGGTAAACTGCTGGCTGAGTGGCATACTCTGGCACACAGCATTGAAACCGATGCCGATATGCGTCGCTTTGAAAAGGTGCAGGATGAGCTCGAAGCTCTGGATGGCTGGCAACTGCAGCAACGTGTCGAACAGACCCTGGAACGTCTTCAGCTTCCTGCTGAGAAAAAGATGGGTGAGCTGTCTGGCGGCTGGCGTCGTCGGGTTGAGCTGGCCCGGGCATTGGTGAGCGAGCCCGATGTTCTGCTGTTGGATGAGCCGACCAACCACCTCGACATTATTACCATCGCCTGGCTGGAAAAGCAGATGAAAGAGTTCCGTGGGGCGTTGCTGTTTATTACCCACGACCGTGCTTTCCTGAAATCTCTGGCTACCCGTATTATTGAGCTGGACCGTGGCCAGCTCACCATCTGGGACTGTAACTACGAAGAGTATCTCGAACGTAAGGCCCATGCACTGGAAGTTGAACAGACCCAGAATGCACTGTTCGACAAGAAACTGGCCCAGGAAGAAGTGTGGATTCGTCAGGGCATCAAGGCCCGCCGTACCCGTAACGAAGGCCGTGTTCGGGCGCTTGAGCAGTTACGTCGTGATCGTCAGGAACGTCGTAATGTGCAGGGTAAGGCTGACTTCAAAGTTGAGTCTGCTGATCGCTCCGGCAAGCTGGTTGTGGAAGGCATTGGCCTGACCCACGGTTACAGTGAAGGCCTGCTGATGAAAGACCTCGACTTCACCCTCATGCGAGGTGACAAGGTCGGCCTGATCGGTGCCAACGGTGTCGGCAAGTCCACACTGCTGAAAATCCTGCTGGGTGATCTGGAACCCCAGAACGGTAAGGTGAAGCGCGGCACCAAAATGGAAGTCGCATACTTTGACCAGATGCGTGGCCAGCTTGATCTTGAAAAGACGGTTATTGATAACGTGGCTGAAGGTCGTGAGAAGATCTCCATCAATGGCCGCGATCGCCATATCATCAGCTATCTTGAAGATTTCCTGTTTCCTCCCCAGCGTACCCGTGTGCCGGTAAAAGCACTGTCTGGTGGTGAGCGTAACCGCCTGCTGCTGGCCCGCCTGTTCAGTAAGCCTGCCAACGTGCTGGTGCTCGATGAGCCGACCAACGACCTGGATGTTGAAACCCTTGAACTGCTGGAAAGCATTCTGGTGGAATTCCCTGGCACTGTTCTGCTGGTAAGCCACGACCGGGATTTTCTGGATAATGTGGTGAGCAGCTCTCTGGTGTTTGAAGGCCGCGGTATCGTACGTGAATACGTGGGTGGCTTTGAAGACTGGCTGCGTCAGGGCGGCAGCATCGACAAGCTGTCTGCTACGGGCGACGGTGCCAAAGATGTTGCGGGGAACTCGGCTCCTGTTCATGTGCAGGCAGCACCTGTTGAGGAAGCGGCTCCCGAGAAAAAAACCAAACTCAGCTACAAGTTACAGCGTGAACTGGAGAATCTGCCTAAAGAGATTGAAGCTCTGGAGCAGGAGCTGGAACAGCTGGAAGCGACCACGGGTGCAAACAGTTTCTATCAGCAGGACCAGGACACCGTACAGGCGACTCTGGCACGGCTGACGGAAGTGAATGAACTGATTGAAGCGAAGATGGAGCGCTGGTCAGAACTGGAAGACATGTGACGGGTTTCTTTTAACCCATGGCATTGCGAGAGGTAGTCAGTAGCTGCAATACAATGTGTTCCAGAGAGTGGATATCGGGCAGCAGTATAAACTGACTCACGCAACCTCCGGCTAACAATGTCGTTGTCAGTGGGGTTCCGGTTGCAAAAGGTTTGATGGCACTGCCAAAAGACTTTTTCAGCCGGGCTCCGGCAAAGTTAATGGAAAACGCTTCATCCAGTATCAGGTGAGTGAGAAACCCGCAGGCCAGAAACAACCCTGCAAGAAACCCTGTCTGCAGGCTGCTGTTCAGTAAATAGATGCTGATATTGGTGGTGACCAGCGAAAACGTGATTCCTGCCAGCAGTGAGTGGCAGTTACCCCTGTGAATGGTGATCTTTCGAAGCAGGGGCAGGGCGATAAAGTGCTGACAGAGCAGGGCGCCAGCCACAATTGCAAGGTTCATAGCCAGCGACACCTGTGACACCAGATAACTGCTAAGGCAGGCCGCAACAATTATACCCAGCAGGCTATGGATAATACGCAGCGATGTGGAATTGTCTGAGTCGATATCCGGTAGTATTCCCCCCACCATACCCACGCCCCACAGCAGTAGTGTTTGCTGCGGCTCAAGAAGGCCAGCATACAGTGAAGTGGTGGCAAGCACGCTGCTGGTAAGACCGGCAAAAGCGATATGGGTGTGAAAGTTGGCCATAGCTACTATTGATAAAAACTACTGCTGTATAAAACGACAGTATTTTACGACTGTTTATCCCGAGTGGATATAACTATCTGAAAAGTTCACGAAAATTCTATCAAGCCTCTGCTGCTAATGCCCCCTTACTGGCAAAGGCTGGATAAAAGGGTAGCCTGATACTTGTCTTGCGTCTTCTATATTGGCTCTCTTTTTCTTTAAATCTGGCTACACATCCAAGTCTGGATTTCATCTTTCAAGGCGGGGTAAGAATGAATGTCCTTTTCTTCTATAGGGGCGCGGGTGAGCGGATTTTCAGGTCTGTTCCTGAAGGCTTCCACAAGATATTTACGCTCATAGGCTTGTCTGATTTTATTGGGGCCTGATTCCAGATAAACCGGATCCTCAATCAATTCAAGGCTTAGTGGGCAGATAAACTTTTCAGGTGCTTCAAGACTGGATAAAACTGCATTGGCCAGCATCTGTTTGTATTCGCTTTCAGCACGTTCCCGGAGTTGCTCAGGAGGCAGCGGGGGTGTATTCCCGACATTTTCTGATAACGAATAATCCGACATTTGCAGGACGGTGAATGCTGCTTTGGAAACAGTATTCATTGCCTCTTCCCGGGTGGTGCAATAATTTTTTTTGTAGTGTTCGATGAGTTCAATAATGGCCTGTTTTCTGTCGTCATAGTTATGGATGATTCCGCTGCGTATGAAATTGCTGAACCCCAGTTCTTGACCAAATATTTCCGCATGGGGTGCTAAAAGGCCTGCCAGCTTTATTAGTTCCCGGTTGAGTTTTACCCTGGGAACAACTTTGTCGAGTGGTTGTGATGGTTCTCCTGCCATATGGGCAGGGAAAGCTTTCAGGGCTTCGTCGTCGTTCAATAGAGTCAAGGCATGATGGAGGTGCCCGGTCTCGTACCCTTTGTTGAGAAAATTGCGCTCAATCATTCTATAGAAACGCATGTTAGATGATGGGGAGTTAGATGATGGGGAATCCCAGTAAATACTTTTCAGTTCGCATGAGGAGACCCCCATGGCTAAGCCAATCCAATACCAGTTATCAGGCGGCAGCTGGCTGATTATCTCATCTGTCAGTGGAAGCGATTCAGGTTGTGCCGCCACAGTAGCGCTCTCCGCAGTAAGATAGGGGAGAGGAGGAGGTATAAACTGTTTTCCTGATACATTGCACAACTCTGGTATAGAACTCTTCAGCGACTGCAGCCATTCGTGCAGGCCACTGGTTTCAAGGGCATAAACAATGTTTTCCGGTGTTAATCTGGACTCTTCACTTGCAGCTATGATGAGGGGAGATATATGCGAAGTGCCCTGTATTGCATTGAGCACAGTCCTGGATGAAAGTCCCAGCGCCAGTCCTAGTGCTTTCCGCCGATCCGTGCATGCTGGTAGCTTGCTCATTTGAAAGCACAGTACATCAAGGTTTACTTCTTTCTCGCATGTTTGACCTGTGGCCTCAGCGGCCAGTTTGCAGGCAAGACTTGAGTTGTGAATGTTGGGGTGACAGAGAGCTCTATTGAGGTCATTAATAGTTAGCGGGCAAGACGTATTTTCAAGCTGCGAATAGAGCTGGATTTTGGCAATTACAGAACAATTGTTTGCGATTTCATGAGTTGATGTTTGTGGCGTTCCAAGAGCATGATGCCAGGCCGCTACAGTTATTACGGTAAATGGTTCGGCATAAAAGCAGAAATCCCTAAAGGATAGTGGCTGCATCAATGCCTGCTCTTTATTTTGAGTTAAATGAAAATCTGGGCGTCGGATGGGAGCAGGCAGGTCGAGTGCCTTTTGCAAGCTAATGCTCATACCTCTATGGCCACCTTCATCGGCAGCGGAACACAGTCGATCGTACGTCAGCAAGTCATGCTGCTGAAGTTCTTCAAGTAAGAAAAGATTGAATTCCTCTCTCTTGTGATAGTCATGAGTCGCCAGGAGGATTTTGATGACATCGAGTGGTAAGCCCATATCTACAGCAAAGTGAAGAACCACATTTGGAGAGGTACCGGTAAATTTTTTCAGGATCAGAGCCGCTTCAGTAACAGGCAATGCTTGATTCGGTTTGGCTTGCCCCGGGGCAAGGCGATATGCTGGCTCTGAGACTATGTCACATTTATATATCCCGGCGACCTTGCTGGCCACGCGCGTTTCCCCCGCAAGCTCCATGGCTCTGGTCAACGTTTCTGGCGTTAGTAGCCGTAGCTGTTGAGCTTGCTTCAGGACAAACTCCATTGCCTTAGTGGGATTGAAGCCAAGATGCTCATCTTGAATGGCCGCATGTAAAACATTGATAGACATTCCGAGGTGGCACCCTATAACCAGGTATTTTTTGTGAAAGCTTTCAGTAAGAGACAGAGCTTCCTGGGATGTCAGCGTTTGACCCTGGGGCTGGCAGGCTGCTTTCACTCTGGTGGTGTTGGGAGCCGGTATGACCGACGGTTGCTTTCTTATGCTGTTCATTGCCAAACCCTCAAATAATCTTGTGCTTTATTGATTTTTTAGAGTCTGTTAGAGGAAGGTGGTTCTGGCTGCCAATCACAAATATCTTAATTGTTAGCAACACTGACCATTAAGTCGCGTGGGGAGAGGGTATTCAGGTGTTTTCTTGATCAGGTTTGATAAAACTTACTCAGGTCATAACATGAAGTGTCTTGATTTCAGACCAGCAAAGCGTAAACCCTAACGATAAAGAAGGGCCGTGATAACCGGTCCTTCTTTATCGTCAGGGTGTGGATTTGTGGCTTACTTGCCGACTCTTACCGCCAGAACATCACATCCCGCACCATGCAGGATGCTGGTTGAGGTGGAGCCGAGAATGAGCGCCAGGCCGTGACGGCCATGACTGCCCACCACAATTAGATCAATATCAGACTCTTCAGCAATACGGTGAACTTCTCTTTCCGGGCGACCATAAACCACATGCTGCTCACCCTGCTCAACATTAATTTTCTCGGCGAGACGACTAATGCGTTCCCGTGCCTGCTGGGTGATTTCATCCTGCAGGGTAGTGAGGTCAAGGGGGATATCACTGCCGTAGGCAACACTTAATGGTTCAACAACATGAACGAGAGTGAGTTTGGCACTGTTTTTCTCGGCAATTTGGCGGGCTTTATCAAGAACGGCATCCGCCTCATCGGTAAGATCGGTAGCAACAAGAATGTGGTTGTAGAGGCTCATTATCAAAATCCTTCGACCGGTGGCTGTTTGCCGTTGCTAGTAGGAATACATAATGTCATAGATAATTTCAAGTGAATGCCGCAGAGAGTGTTGTCTTCAGCAAGTATGGAAACCTTTTTAGTGTTTACAAATCATCCATCCCGGTTACTAAATCGTTGTAGGGTCAAGAGACAGCATTAGTCAGGAAAGGGCTGGTGCATCAGCCCTTTTTGACTTGTTCAGGAAGAGTAAGGTGTTATTGGATAATTTTGCGGAAAAACACTTTACCCGTCTCCGAGTCGATATTCCAGTGCCCAGTCATCGTGTATGGGTTGGCCACATTCAGTGTGTAATAGGCTGAACTAAAGAAGCGTGTCAATGAAGGGGAGAAAGTATATTCCTTGTTAAAGGTTATTATGGCGCCTTGCACCTGGATATCATCAAGCTCGGCGTTGATAAAGCCTTCGTCGGACGCCCCGGGGTAGTAATCCGAGATGGTACCGTAGTAATTATTTTTTTGAGGATTGTAGTAGAGCACCATGGACATGGGGGTGCGCTTATTGCGCTGCTCGTAATATCCAACCCAGATCCCGTTTACTTTGGGGCGCGCTGTCACGGCATCCTCGATAAATCTGGCCACTTCTGTTGCGGTGCTGACTGCACTTTCTGGCGTGCTGGTATCTTCTGCATTCGTTTGTGCTACTAATGTGTAAGGCAGAAGTGCCAGCAGCCCTGCAAATATACCGGAGAAAAGTGTTTTCATTTTCATTGGATTTTACCCTTTGTGTGTTTTGTACGGAGTTCAAACTTGTCTGTCGGCTTCTTTGGTTCACCCTTGATCGGGTGGACAGAAAAAGGTGACTGGTTGTTAGGTATACCCCTTGACATTATTTCGGTAATCCCCGAATGTGTGGGCTATAATTCAAACGCTCGTATGAATTATTTATTCTAAATAATAAAAAAAGAACGCTTTCCGGTCACGCATGGCAACCCTGTCAGGCATCCGGAGTTCTGGGTGAGCGAATATAAATCCATGCCCCTGCCTCGGTGGGGGTTATTTGTGACAGGCCCAGTATCCAAACCATGTGGAGAACAGTTGATGATTTATGAAGGCAACGCGATTACCGTCAAGCAGCTCGATGATGGTATTGCCCAGCTTGATTTCGACCTTCGGGGGGAATCAGTCAACAAGTTTAACAAGGCAACCCTTGATGAATTGAAAGCCGCAACCGAGGCTCTGGGCTCTGTGTCTGGTCTTAAGGGTGTGGTCGTTACCAGTTCTAAAGATGTATTTATCGTAGGCGCGGATATCACCGAATTTACCGCTGCGTTTGCCATGGATGAAGAAGAACTGGTTGCCAACTCCATCGCCACTAACGGCATCTTCAATGCTTTCGAAGATTTGAATGTACCGACTGCAGTAGCCATCAATGGTATGGCGCTGGGTGGTGGTTTCGAGATGTGCCTGGCAGCGGACTTCCGTGTGATGTCCACCAAAGCCAAAGTTGGCCTGCCAGAAGTGAAACTGGGTATCTTCCCCGGTTTTGGTGGTACTGTGCGTCTGAGCCGCGTCATCGGTTGCGATAATGCTATTGAGTGGATCTGCATGGGCAATGAGAACCGTGCCGATGCTGCCCTCAAAGTTGGCGCTGTGGATGCTGTGGTTGAACCTGCAAAGCTGCTTGAGGCTACTATCGATGTGGTCAAGCGTGCCGGCTCCGGGGAGCTGGATTACAAAGCCAGGCGTCAGGAAAAGCTGGACCCCATCAAACTGCCCATGATGGAGCAGATGATGACCTTCAACTCTGCCATTGGTTTTGTAGCTGGCAAGGCTGGCCCTCATTACCCCGCTCCTGTTGCGGCTATCAAGACCATTCAGAAGCATGCTGGCAAGAAGCGTGATGAAGCCATTGCCATAGAGTCCAGGGGCTTTGTGAAGATGGCCAAGACCAGCGTCGCACAGAATCTGGTCGGGTTGTTTCTGAATGACCAGCTGCTGAAGAAGACCGCCAAAGGCATTGAAAAGAACGCTGGCGATGTGAGCCAGGCTGCTGTACTGGGTGCAGGCATCATGGGTGGTGGTATCGCATACCAGTCCGCCCTGAAAGGCACACCAATTATCATGAAAGACATCAACCAGGCCGGTATCGACCTGGGTATGAAAGAAGCCAAGAAGCATCTTGTGAAGCGCGTTGAGCGTAAGCGTATGGATACCGGCAAGATGGGCGATGTCCTGAACGCTATCAAGCCTGCGCTTTCCTACGGTGATTTCGACAGTGTTGATGTTGTTGTTGAAGCGGTGGTTGAGAACATCAAGGTGAAGCATGCCGTTCTTGCTGAAGCTGAAACCAAGGTGAAGCCGGGTACCGTGCTGGCCTCCAATACTTCTACCATCTCCATCACAAAGCTGGCAGAAGCTCTTGAAAGACCAGAAGATTTCTGCGGAATGCACTTCTTTAACCCGGTGCATATGATGCCTCTGGTGGAAGTTATTCGCGGTGAAAAGACCAGCGAAAAAGCTATTGCTGCCACCGTGAAATATGCCCGCCAGATGGGTAAGACCCCGGTTGTTGTGAATGACTGCCCAGGGTTCCTGGTGAATCGTATCCTGTTCCCATACTTCGGTGGATTTGCTGCCCTGGTACGTGACGGTGCGGACTTCCAGCAGGTTGATAAAGTGATGGAACGTTTTGGCATGCCTATGGGGCCTGCCTATCTGTCTGACGTGGTTGGCATTGATACCGCCAAGCACGCCCAGGATGTGATGGCTGAAGGTTTCCCTGACCGTATGCAGGCTGACTTCACCAGTGCCATTGAAGTGCTGTTTGAAGCCGGTCGTTATGGCCAGAAGACTAATACCGGTTTCTATAAGTATGAGCTGGACCGCAAGGGCAAGCAGAAGAAGGTCGTCGATGACAGCACCTACCACATGCTCGCTGCTGTGACCGCCGACCGTAAGGAGTTTGAAGCCGACGATATTATCGCCCGGATGATGATCCCTATGTGTCTGGAAGTGGTGCGTTGTCTGGAAGACAAAATTGTTGAGACTCCGGCTGATGCCGATATGGGTCTGATCTTTGGTATTGGCTTCCCTCCTTTCCGTGGTGGTGCCGTCCGTTATATCGAGGAAATGGGTCTGCAGAACTTTGTGGATCTGTGTGACCGTTATGCCGATCTTGGCCCTCTGTATGCCCCGACAGTTGGGCTGCGCAAGATGGCTGCTGAAGGAAAAACCTTCTACTAATTCTTCCTTTTAACGGATTGCAGGGCTCGGCCGAGGCCGGGCCTGAACAAGCATTCAGGAGCGAAATAATGAGTCTTAACCCAAGAGACGCTGTCATTGTAGATGCCGTACGTACCCCTATGGGACGTTCCAAAAATGGCATGTTCCGCAATGTGCGTGCAGAAAAACTTTCTGCTGAACTGATCACTGCCATGATCGCCCGTAACCCCAACTGGAATATCCGGGAAACGGAAGATGTGATCTGGGGCTGCGTGAATCAGACCAAAGAGCAGGGCATGAACATTGCCCGTAATATTGCCATGCTCACTGACCTGCCACGCGATGTAGCGGGTCAGACCGTTAACCGTCTGTGTGGCTCTTCCATGCAGGCGCTGCACACTGCGGCCATGAGCATCCAGACCGGCAATGGTGATGTGTTTGTTGTAGGCGGTGTTGAGCACATGGGGCATGTAAAAATGGATCATGGTATCGACCTGAACCCGGAAGGTTCCAAGCACTATGCCAAAGCGTCCAACATGATGGGCCTGACCGCTGAAATGCTGGGCCAGATGAACGGCATTAACCGTCAGCAGCAGGATGAATTCGGTGTGCGTTCTCACGCCAAAGCCTGGGAAGCCACTCAGCAGGGCCGGTGGGATAACGAGATTGTCGCTATCGAAGGTCATGATGCCAATGGTTTTAAGGTGAAGTGCAAGATCGATGAAGTGATTCGCCCTGAAACCACACTGGAAGGTCTTCAAGGTCTCCGCCCTGTATTTGATCCCAAGAATGGCTCTGTGACCGCTGGCACCTCTTCTGCGCTATCTGATGGTGCGTCTGCGCTGCTGGTGATGTCTGCCGAGCGTGCACAGGCTCTGGGACTGACCATTCGTGCCAGAGTGCGCAGTATGGCGGTTGCTGGTTGTGAAGCGGCAGTGATGGGGCGTGGCCCGGTTCCTGCAACCCAGAAGGCGCTTAAGCGTGCCGGTCTGTCATTGAATGATATTGATATTTTCGAGCTGAACGAAGCTTTTGCCGCACAGTCACTGTCGGTAATGAAAGAGCTGAATATACTCGATCGTATGGAAGACAGAGTGAACCTGAATGGTGGTGCTATTGCTCTGGGTCACCCTCTGGGTTGTTCCGGTGCCCGTATCACTGGCACTCTGTTGAATGTAATGGAAAATAAAGATGCTACCTTCGGTCTGGCGACTATGTGCGTTGGTCTGGGGCAGGGTATTGCAACAGTTATCGAGCGTGTGTAGCGTTTGATTGAATAAGGGTAGGGATGGTGTTGTCGCTACAGGCATGTCATGACATAAAACCAGTAGCGATGACATAAAATCAAGACAAGCGTATTTTGACATACAAAGCTCCGGCAACAATACCTTCCAGGTTATTGAGTCGGAGCTTTTCCATGTGCCCCAAACAACTCACCCAGTGGATCATTTTTTGATCCGTTCACCTTGTCAACACAACGAGCCATTCTGGAGCCAGGCTAATTTACCTTCTGGGGTTGTTAGAACAAACGTCCTTTAAATACCGGTGTCCGGGTAACTAATGACTCTGGTCAGGAGGCCGCCTGATCATGCTATCAAATACCTGATTTGACGGCTAAGTTACCTTCTGCTTCTGTTGGGTCTATCGTGCTATAGAATCGGGCATCCAGAGTATAGTGAGATCATTTCCTAGAGTGATCTCACTATAAAAACAGACAACTTTTCAGCCAATCTGAAAGTCTCTTATTAACTCTGTACGTCTGTTCTAGTAACCGAGAAATGGAACACAGCCTGATTTGACCCTATCTCCTTCGGTGCTTATTACCCTGAACTTTCCGAATTTGTTGCAGTCTGGTAGTACTACTTTAATCAATAGTTGATGTTCCAAAAATGTTGAATGCATCTCCTCGGGATCCTTCAGGAGGAAATCCCGTCCCACCGTGCACGATATGCCGTGATGAGAAGCCCTTTACAAAGGATAATCACACTGTTACATCCTGTAAGCCTGTCAATCACCACTTTCACTCCAGCTGTATTGAAGCGTGGCATAACACCTGGGAAACTAATAGAAGACATTGTGCTGTTTGTAAGCAATGTCCACTACCTTTAAAGCGTATAATTCCTAACATTGAAGAAGAAAATCCAGATTATGAGTGCGCAGCAGCAGCTTATGCTCGCAGTGGTAACCTCACAGAGCTAAATAAACTGCTAGATGTTGACAAAAGGCTTGTTAACGACACTTTTGATGAAACAAAGGTAAAAGAAAAGAAGGTAGTAACATTACTGTACATCGCCGCACAGGAGGGGCATACCAATATCGTTGACCGCCTGATCGACCTGGGAGCGGATAAGAACGAAGGTAATAAAAACGGTGTAACCCCTCTGTACATCGCCGCAGAGAACGGACGTACCGATACAGTTCGGTGCCTGGTCGGACTGGGAGCGGATAAGGACAAAGGCCTCACCACCGACGGGGCAACCCCTCTGTGGATCGCTGCATATATGGGGCATACCGAGATCGTTCGGCGCCTGGTCAGTGAGGGAGCGGATAAGGACAAAGGTAATAAAAACGGTGCAACCCCTTTGTACATCGCTGCAGAGAACGGGCATACCGAGATCATCAAGTGCCTGATCGAAGAGGGAGCGGATAAGAACAAAGGTAATAAAAACGGTGCAACCCCTCTGTACATCGCTGCACAGAGAGGACGTACCGAGACCATTCGGTGCCTGGTCGGACTGGGAGCGGATAAGGACAAAGGCCTCACCACCGACGGGGCAACCCCTCTGTACATCGCTGCATATATGGGGCATACCGAGACCGTTCGGTGCCTGGTCGGACTGGGAGCGGATAAGGACAACCGACGGGCCTCTGTACCATACCGAGACCGTTCGGTGGCAACCCCTCTGTACATCGCTGCATATATGGGGCATACCGAGGGCTCCCCCCTCTGTACATCCGTTCGGTGCCTGGTCGGATTGGGAGCGGATAAGCACAAAGGTAATAAAAACGGTGCAACCCCTCTGTACATCGCTGCACAGGGAGGACGTACCGAGTACCGTTCGGTGCCTGGTCGGACTGGGAGCGGATAATGACAAGGGTAATAAAAACGGTGCAACCCCTCTGTACATCGCTGCAGAGAACGGACATACCGATACCGTTCGGTGCCTGGTCGGACTGGGAGCGGATAAGGACAAAGGCCTCACCACCGATGGGGCAACCCCTCTGTACATCGCTGCACAGAGAGAACATACCGATACCGTTCAGTGCCTGGTCGGACTGGGAGCGGATAAGGACAAAGGCCTCACCACCGACGGGGCAACCCCTCTGTACATCGCTGCATATATGGGGCATACCGAGATCGTTCGGCACCTGGTCAGTGAGGGAGCGGATAAGAACAAAGGTATTAAAAACGGTGCAACTCCTCTGTACATCGCTGCAGAGAACGGACATACCGGTACCGTTCGGTGCCTGGTCGGACTGGGAGCGGATAAGGACAAAGGCCTCACCACCGATGGGGCAACCCCTCTGCACATCGCTGCATATATGGGGCATACCGAGATCGTTCAGTTCCTGGTCGGACTGGGAGTGGATAAGGACAAAGGCCTCACCATCGACGGGGCAACCCCTCTGTGGCTCGCTGCATATATGGGCCATACCGATACCGTTCGGCACCTGGTCAGTGAGGGAGCGGATAAGAACAAAGGTCATAAAAACGGTGCAACCCCTCTGTACATCGCTGCACAGAATGGACGTACCGATACCGTTCGGTACCTGGTCGGACTGGGAGCGGATAAGGACAAAGGTAATAAAAACGGTGCAACCCCTTTGTACATCGCTGAACAGCAGGGGCATAGCGAGATCGTCGAAATACTCAAAGAAGAAGCAGGTTCAAAAAAATAAACTCGGGTTTAGAGCCTTGAAGGAACAGATGTGCCATTCTTCAGCCATAAAGTGGCCAGGTATGCTTATTTGTAATTGTCATGAAACGGTTGTAATTCGAAGAAAATGACATGATATGAGCGTTTTTTTATGACAAGAGTAATTGTAAAATCTCTGCAGCCCTTATTCTTTATGGGCTGATTTTGTCAAGATATGGTAGTAGCGACAACAGGCATGTCATGACATAAAAGCCAGTAGCGATGACATAAAATCAAGACAAGCGTATTTTGACATACAAAGCTCCGGCAACAATACCTTCCAGGTTATTGAGTCGGAGCTTTTCCATGTGCCCCAAACAACTCACCCAGTGGATCATTTTTTGAGCCGTTCACCTTGTCAACACAACGAGCCATTCTGGAGCCAGGCTAATTTACCTTCTGGGGTTGTTAGAACCAACGTCCTTTAAATACCGGTGTCCGGGTAATTAATGACTCTGGTCAGGAGGCCGCCTGATCATGCTATCAAATACCTGATTTGACGGCTAAGTTACCTTCTGCTTCTGTTGGGTCTATCGTGCTATAGAATCGGGCATCCAGAGTATAGTGAGATCATTTCCTAGAATGATCTCACTATGAAAACAGACAACTTTTCAGCCAATCTGAAAGTCACTTATTAACTCTGTACGTCTGTTCAAGCAACCGTGAAATGGAACACAGCCTGATTTGACCCTATCTCCTTCGGTGCTTATCACCCTGAACTTTCCGGATTTGTTGCAGTCTGGTAGTACTACTTTAATCAATAGTTGATGTTCCAAAAATGTTGAATGCATCTCCTCGGGATCCTTCAGGAGGAAATCACGCCCCACCGTGCACGATATGTCGTGATGAGAAGCCCTTTACAAAGGATAATCATACTGTTACATCCTGTAAGCCTGTCAATCACCACTTTCACTCAAGCTGTATTGAAGCGTGGCATAACACCTGGGAAACTAATAGAAGACATTGTGCTGTTTGTAAGCAATGTCCACTACCTTTAAAGCGTATAATTCCTAACATTGAAGAAGAAAATCCAGATTATGAGTGCGCAGCAGCAGCTTATGCTCGCAGTGGTAACCTCACAGAGCTAAATAAACTGCTAGATGTTGACAAAAGGCTTGTTAACGACACTTTTGATGAAACAAAGGTAAAAGAAAAGAAGGTAGTAACATTACTGTACATCGCCGCACAGGAGGGGCATACCAATATCGTTGACCGCCTGATCGACCTGGGAGCGGATACGGACAAAGGTCTCACCTCCGACGGGGAAACCCCTCTGTGGATCGCTGCATGTATGGGGCATACCGAGATCGTTCAGTGCCTGGTCAGTAAGGGAGTGGATAAGGACAAAGGCCTCACCACCAACGGGGCAGCCCCTCTGTACATCGCTGCATATATGGGGCATACCGAGATCGTTCGGTGCCTGGTCAGTAAGGGAGTGGATAAGGACAAAGGCCTCACCACCGACGGGACAACCCCTCTTTTTGTCGCTGCAGAGAACGGGCATACCGAGATCATCAAGTACCTGATCGAAGAGGGAGCGGATAAGGACAAAGGTAATAAAAACGGTGCAACCCCTTTGTACATCGCTGCAGAGAACGGACGTACCGAGACCGTTCGGTGCCTGGTCGGACTGGGAGCGGATAAGAACAAAGGTAATAAAAACGGTGCAACCCCTCTGTACATCGCTGCACAGAGAGGACGTACAGATACCGTTCGGTGCCTGGTCGGACTGGGTGCGGATAAGGACAAAGGCCTCACCACCGACGGGGCAACCCCTCTGTGGGTCGCTGCATATATGGGGCATACCGAGACCGTTCTGTGCCTGGTCGGACTGGGAGTGGATAAGGACAAAGGCCTCACCACTGACGGGGCAACCCCTCTGTACATCGCTGCACTGAGAGGACGTACCGAGACCGTTCGGTGCCTGGTCGGACTGGGAGTGGATAAGGACAAAGGCCGCACCACCGACGGTGCAACCCCTCTGTACATCGCTGCATATATGGGGGGTACCGAGATCGTTCGGCACCTGGTCAGTGAGGGAGCGGATAAGGACAAAGGTAATAAAAACGGTGTAACCCCTCTGTACATCGCTGCAGAGAACGGACGTACCGATACCGTTCGGTGCCTGGTCAGTGAGGGAGCGGATAAGGACAAAGGCCTCACCACCGACGGGACAACCCCTCTGTGGGTCGCTGCATATATGGGGCATACCGAGACCGTTCTGTGCCTGGTCGGACTGGGAGTGGATAAGGACAAAGGCCGCACCACCGACGGGGCAACCCCTCTGTACATCGCTGCATATATGGGGAATACCGAGATCGTTCGGTGCCTGGTCAGTGAGGGAGCAGATAAGGACAACGGTAAAAAAAACGGTGCAACCCCTTTGTACATCGCTGCATATATGGGGCATACCGAGACCGTTCTGTGCTTGGTCGGACTGGGAGCGGATAAGGACAAAGGCCTCACCACCGACGGGACAACTCCTCTTTTTGTCGCTGCATATATGGGGTATACCGAGATCGTCAAGCGCCTGACCGAAGAGGGGGCGGATAAGAACAAAGGTATTAAAAACGTTGCAACCCCTCTGTACATCGCTGAACAACAGGGGCATAGCGAGATCGTCGAAATACTCAAAGAAGAAGCAGGTTCAATAAAATAAACTCGGATTTAGAGCCTTGAAGGAACAGATGTGCCATTCTTCAGCCATAAAGTGGCCAGGTATGCTTATTTGTAATTGTCATGAAACGGTTGTAATTCGAAAAAAATGACATGATATGGGCGTTTTTTATGACACGAGTAATTGTAAAATCTCTGCAGCCCTTATTCTTTATGGGCTGATTTTGTCAAGATATGGTGGTAGCGACAGGTTTACTCACAGCGGCTTTCAATAGCTTTAATTGTTTATTGCACCAGTACTGCCCTGTCATTGCTCTCTGCTTGCAGCATGGTATCGACCAATTGTTCGATGCCTCCATTCAGGTGATTCGCTTTTTTGTCTGAGCCGATTACCTCTATCAGACCCTCTATATGTGCTTTATTAGCAAGCAGTAACTTTAATCCATTGATCATCTGCGAACGTTGCTGATCCCGCTCCGATAGTGCCTGTTTTAATGCCTGATCTTTCTCATCGAGTTCACGTACAAATTCAGACCTGTGTTTTTCACTTAATCTCCTCGAATGGCCGATCTGGTTATTAGCTTCCTCAAGATCTGCTTGAAGGTGTTCGCATTGTTTTTTTAATTGTGTATTTTTTTGAGCTTCCCTTTTGTTGGTTGTTTTAAGTTGCTTGATGCGTTCGAACATACTACCAGAATCGCTATGCAGTTTCTTATTTAGCTCGCTGATTTCATTATCTTTTTTCTCAATGGTTCGATAGGCTGTTAACAGTTTTTCCTGTTCGTCGGTGCTGGCTGTTGTGGCTGTGCCTACGCTTTCCAGGATCTGATCATTCGGATCTACCACTTCATTGCTGCTGCTAAAGCCGGAATCGAGATCGGAAGAATTATCGCCGATACCGTTATATCCAGTCTGAAAAACAATGGGGGAATTACAGGTGTCAGTATTGGTTCCCATATCTGTGGTGACCCTGGTAGTGAACGTGCAGGCCTCAGTATTTATGCCAATATCTGTTGTTGTCTCGGTCACTCTTAAGGACTGTGTGCTTTTACTTATCATGGCACCTGTCGGTGCATCTGTGCCTTGTTCGACAAGTAAAGTCTGTTTCACCTGGGTACCTTGGTCGACATTTTCCAGAAGTACTATTTGAGTACCTTCTTCCACCATTGTTTGTGGAGGTGTGCCTGTTATTTTATTGGACAGGATGGGGGGTGAGGTCTGTGTTGGGCCGCTGTGTTGCGTGCTAACGGTTGCCATCTCTACAGAAGCCCGGCAGCTAACCTGTAAGGTCTGAGTCGCTGCATTGCGCTTCCGGGGCAGCTCCTCCATGGCAGCATTGAGCGCCACTGCCCGAAGGCGCTCCAGGGCAGCTTCCCTGGGCTCTGTGGTAGAAAAATCATAAAGGCTTTTTATGCCGATCATTCCAAGTGTGGGCAGCAGGGATAATACCGACGGACCAAAGTCAGGCGGGCTCTGACTATGATGCTGTCTAAGCGCTACCGCCAGCTGGCCACCAAAGGTATGAGCTGCAATACCTGCCATAAGTGCTGTAGCAAGGCTGAGTACTGGTCGTATAAGTCGTGAGTAGAGTGGCCTTATCAGATTAAGGTCCTGTTGGAGCTGTTCCCGCCTATAGCCTGGATTCGTCTGTGTCAGGGAGACATATCGTTCACAAAGGGCCTCCACTCTATCGAAAGCGGATGAGCGACCGGTCAGTTGAGCCAGACCAGTCGCTCCAAGATGCATTAAGGCCATGCCAGAAGCCATAACCCCACCACAGATGACTGCAGCGGAGACAGAGGCTCCGGCAAAGGCGCAGGCTACAGAGACCGCCGGGATGGTAAAATAACAGCTGCGGGATAACAGCAGTGCAAAGCTCTCAGGCCAGGTAGATTCCAGTTTTTGCAGGTCATTATCCAGCTGGTTGAGGGTATAGGCAGTTGCAACAATATTGCAGGCCTTTTTTTTTGAGGTTGCCTCTGATGCCTTTTGGGGCGCGGCAGAGGGGGGGGGCTGTTGTGCTCCCAAAGGTAATCTGGCCGGCATAGCGTAATTTTCCCTAATAACATGTTTCCATCTCATGACAATGTCAGAGTCTTTTGTACAGATCACTAACACTTCTGTCAGCAGGGCTAACCAGGGTGTATCAGGGAGAGTGTTTATAGAAAAAGAAGAAATCTGACTTGTAGGATTTTGGTTGATCTGTGTACTCTGTATACAAACATTTATGAAAACAGGATGGCTCCGTAATCGGTTAGCGTTTGGGTTGAAACGGGTCAACTGCATGAAAAAACGACCTGTACAGTACAAGATTTTCTGCAATTCTATAAAAAGAACCTTGACCACGGGTGCGGTAAAAAATATATAGTTGTGCCAATTTTGCCAAAACCCTTCTCGGACTTTATCCCTTGGCGGGTGACAATACAGGATGTGAGCTAATCGTTTATGGGTAAATCTCTGGTTATTGTGGAATCGCCAGCAAAGGCGAAAACCATCAATAAATACCTGGGCAAGGAATTTGTCGTCAAGTCCAGTGTCGGACACATTCGTGATCTGCCTGTCAGCGGCAGTGGACAGCGTAAACCTGTCGATGCCAAAGCCAGGGCCAAAGCTGCGGCGGAAACCCGCAAGCTTCCCCCGGAAGAACGTGCACGCAGGAAGAAAGAGAAAACCCGCCATCAGCTCATTGAGCGCATGGGGGTGAACCCTGAAGACAACTGGAATGCCCGTTACGAGATTCTTCCGGGTAAAGAGAAAGTTGTTGAAGAACTTCGTCGTCTGGCAGCCAATGCAGACACTGTCTATCTCGCAACGGATTTGGACCGCGAAGGAGAAGCCATCGCCTGGCACCTGCAACAAACTATTGGTGAAGGTGTCGCGGACTATCAGCGGGTCACATTTAACGAAATAACCAAGTCAGCCATCACCGATGCGTTCAAGCAACCGAGTGTGCTGAATATTGATCGTGTGAATGCCCAGCAGGCTCGTCGCTTCCTTGACCGGGTTGTTGGTTATATGGTCTCACCTCTGCTGTGGGCCAAGATTGCCCGTGGCCTCTCTGCAGGTCGCGTACAGTCTGTAGCTGTTCGTCTGATCGTAGATCGTGAGCGTGAAATTCGTAAGTTTGTACCGGAAGAATTCTGGGAAGTTTACGCTGACCTGAAACCGGGCAAGGCTTCTGCACTGCGGTTCCAGGTAGAAAAAGAGAAGGGCGAGAAATTCCGTCCTTCCAGCGGTAAGCAAACTGATGCAGCTGTTGCCCAGCTGAAGGCTGCTGAGTACACGGTTGCCAGTCGAGAAGATCGCCCGACCAGCACCAAGGCACCTGCACCCTTTATTACCTCGACCCTTCAGCAGGCTGCCAGCACCCGTCTTGGTTTCTCAGTGAAGAAAACCATGACCCTCGCGCAGCGTCTCTACGAAGCTGGTCATATCACCTACATGCGTACTGACTCCACCAATCTGAGCCAGGACGCAGTGAATACCTTGCGGGATTATATCGAGGATCACTTTGGCAAGGACTACCTTCCAGGGAGTGCTCTGAAGTATTCGAGCAAGGATGGCGCCCAGGAGGCGCACGAAGCCATTCGTCCTTCCGATGTGAATGCGGAGCCTTCGAAGGTCAAAGGCCTTGAGAGAGACGCAGAGCGCCTTTACGAGTTAATCTGGCGTCAGTTTGTAGCTTGCCAGATGCCGCCTGCCCGATACCTGAGCACCAGTGTGATTGTGAAGGCCGGGGATTTCGACCTCAAAATTCGTGGTCGTACTCTCAAATTTGATGGTTTCACCAAGGTTCTGCCACCCGTTGGCGGCAAAGCAGAAGACGTTATCCTGCCTCCTATGGAGAAGGGTGATGTACTGGATATGGAAGCGCTCGACCCACGTCAGCTGTTTACCAAGCCACCGGCACGTTTCTCAGAAGCGGCACTGGTTAAGGAGCTGGAGAAGAAAGGTATTGGTCGTCCTTCAACCTATGCCTCCATCATTTCTACCATTCAGGATCGTGGTTATGTGGCCCTGAAGAACCGTCGTTTCTACGCCGAGAAGATGGGCGATATCGTTACCGACCGTCTGGTTGAGAACTTCCACGATCTGCTGGATTACAGTTTTACCGCACGCATGGAAGAAGATCTCGACCATGTAGCAAACGGTGAGTCTGACTGGAAGAACCTGCTGAACGGGTTTTACAAGGATTTCAGTGGTCGTCTGGAGCAGGCTGAGCTGGAAGAGGGCGGCATGCGGGCCAATGAGCCGGTGATGACTGATATTCCCTGCATCGACTGTGAACGCCCCATGCAGATTCGTACCGCCAGCACCGGTGTGTTCCTGGGTTGTTCCGGCTATGCGCTGCCTCCCAAAGAGCGCTGCAAGAAGACCATGAACCTGGTTCATGGTGATGAAGCCATCAATGCTGATGACGAAAATGCCGAAGTGAACGCCCTTCGTGCCATGCACCGTTGCCCGATCTGTGAAACGGCCATGGAAAACTACCTGCTGGACGAGCAGCGCAAGATTCACATCTGCGGTAATAACCCGGACTGTGCCGGCTTTGAGATTGAGAAAGGCCAGTTCAAGATCAAGGGTTATGAAGGTCCGGTTATCGAATGTGATAAGTGTGGCGAAGAAATGCAGCTTAAGTCCGGCCGTTTTGGTAAGTACTTTGGGTGCACTTCAGAAGATTGCAAAAACACCCGTAAGCTTCTGAAGAGTGGCGAAGCAGCACCACCGAAAATGGATCCGGTTCCTATGCCGGAGTTGAAGTGTGTAAAAGTGGAAGATACTTACATCCTTCGTGATGGTGCTTCCGGCCTTTTCCTGGCTGCCAGTCAGTTCCCTCGTAACCGTGAGACCCGCGCACCTCTGGTGAGTGAACTGCTGCCCCACAAGGATGCGATCGACAAGAAGTACCACTTCCTGATGAGCGCGCCAGTGAAGGACCCTGACGGCAATCCCACTATGGTGCGTTACAGTCGTAAGACCAAGCAGCAGTATGTGATGACGGAAGTCGAAGGCAAGGCCAGTGGCTGGCAGGCGTTCTATGTTGATGGAGCCTGGGATATTCGAGATAAGCGTAAGAAGAAGTAACGGATTATTCCATCGCTCTTAATGTTGCATCGTTAAACCTGATATAGCTATACATGGTATCGCTAAAAAAGCCCCGACTCATTCGGGGCTTTTTTATTCCTGCGATCCGTCAGTTATGTTAAGTAAGAAATTAACTACGAGAAGCTTCTGCCCTTTGTATTTGTTGAGAGGGCGGGTATGCTGCGGCAAAACAAGGAGTGAGAGGCAAATATGTCGGATGTGCGGGATTACACCAGCCGTAAGCTGGTTATGGCCAGAGCCTCCCTGAATGCCGGCGAAAGCAGTGAGGGCTTGCAGGCCGAAGCCTTTCGGCAGGGGTTTCTGTTCCATTGTTATGGAGTGATATCAGGGCTTCTTGGTGAGGTACTGAGCGGCCATAATCTTGTTCAGCGGCCAGTGCAACTGAGTGAGGCTAATAATCTTCTGGCGACTAACCAGATGAGTTGCGGTCTTGTTGAACAAATACAATCACTTGGCGATGTAAGTTCAGGGGCTGAAGCATGGCTTGGCGTTTTGCTTAAAGATTATGAAGAGTGTTTTTCCATCTCATCGACGGATGGAGATGAAAATACAGCAGGATTTGAACAGGCTATTAATCTGATCGCTGTAGATTCTGGTGTAACGCAGGCAACAAGCCGGGGTCGAGAAGAGTCCTTTCTTCACCGGTTGCAGGAACTGGTGCAGGAGATACGCGGCCAGCTGCAGGAGTGGTAGCTGTACTCTCAAACTAACTGCGGCAAACTAACTGCGGCAAACTAACTGCGGCAAACTAACTGCGGGCGAACTTACCAGGGAGCTAATTATGGAGCGCATTAGCCACGGCGTTGGCGAATGATTACACCAGCGCTGTTGCTGCTGCGGGCAGCACGTTCCAGCTGGTGAAGGTTTTCCGGATTCATGGTATTGGCCCAGCAGACTACGGTATGGCTGTTACCTGCACTCAACACTTTACGACCCAGTTGCAGGCAGGCAGCATCATCTTCTTCGGTCAGTAACAGCAGCTTATTGATCACTACACCTGTGGTTTTTAACCAATGGCTGATTTCACGAGCCTGGGCATGGGTGCAGATAAGAGTGAGCCAGCGCGGATTATGGCTCCGGCTCAACTGGGTCAGCATGGGTGACACCAGGGCGGCCATGGAAAAACCAAGAGAGGGCAGGATCACTTCACTGATTCTTTCTTCAGGCAGCACATCGTCCATTACCCTTTCAGCCGTTGTTGTTTCGATAGCTGCAAGCGGTGCATAACTGGGTTCTTCGTCCCATTGGAATGAGAAGTTCTGGTATTGGGTCTGAGTCGTCATAGTTGTTCTCCTGCTCCCGGCGGTGGTCTTTAGTGACGGATTACGCCAACGCTTAACCCTTCGATTTCCAGATGTTCGGTGTTCAGGTCAACCTTGATGGGGCTGAAGTCTTCATTCTCTGGATGCAGCCAGACGATATTTTTCTTTCTTTCAAAACGTTTTACGGTGACTTCATCTTCAATGCGAGCGACGACAATCTGCCCGTTATGAATGTCTGTTGTTTTGTGCACTGCCAGCAGGTCTCCATCCATAATACCGATATCTTTCATGCTCATACCTTTAACACGCAGCAGATAGTCGGCTTTCGGGTGGAAGAAGTCCGGTGTCAGCGGGCAGTGAGTTTCGATATGTTCCTGGGCAAGAATAGGTGAACCTGCAGCCACCTGGCCAATGACCGGCAGCTGGGAAGGGTCTTCTTTGGCGGGTGCTTCATTCGGGTCGGCCGGGATGCGAATAC
Organism: Sansalvadorimonas sp.; assembly: GCA_965221135.1. Lineage (GTDB taxonomy): Bacteria > Pseudomonadota > Gammaproteobacteria > Pseudomonadales > Endozoicomonadaceae > Sansalvadorimonas. The sequence goes on along the minus strand of CBDCRZ010000054.1, from coordinate 30,463 downwards.
CACGGGAGGTGCCCGGTATAATTTCAATGGCACCTTTACGGGCCAGGGCCTTCAGATGGTCTTCAGCGGCATTGGCTGAACGGAACCCAAGCTGGCGGGCAATCTCTGCGCGTGTGGGAGGAAACCCCGTTTCTTCTATATGGGATTTGATGACCGCCAGTATTTCTGCTTGCCGAGGTGTCAACTTGATCATGGGGTTATCCAATCTGTGTTTTTATACAGTACCTGTGATTATATACAGCTTTTTTATTCCTGCAACTATTCGCTGACAATAACTTTCTGACCTGAAACCTTACCTCATGAGCTGTGAAGGCTTTTTGTAGTGAGAGATCTGTGAGACTAAACGACTGTTTGTATAAGAAAACTTGACAGAAGGTCACACTCTATTCAAACATCTGTTTCAAACAAGATAAGAGAAATCATGGATTATGGCCCAGACAGATACAGTGGAACGGATACTGGATGCAGCAGAGTCACTGTTTGCGGAGAAAGGTTTTTCGGAAACATCACTGCGTACCATTACCAGCCGTGCCAAAGTCAATCTGGCGGCCGTAAATTATCATTTTGGTTCCAAGAAGGCGCTGATTCAGGCCATCTTTACCCGTTTTCTTGATCCCTTTGCGGCCAATCTTGAGAAGCGTCTTGATACGATTGAGGTGTCAGGTCAAAAGCCTGATCTTGAATTGCTGGTTCGGCTGTTATTTGAAGAGGTGATGCATGTCGAGCCCCGTGGCAAGAATGACCTGAAAGTCTTTATGCGTCTGCTGGCCCTGGCCTATAACCAGACTCAGGGACATTTGCGGAAACACCTTCAGGCTATTTATGGAAAAGTATTCTCCCGTTACTTCCGGCTGGTTATGGAGGCTTCTCCTAATCTGGCGGGTGTAGACCTGAACTGGCGCATCAATTTTATGATGGGTGCGGTGATCTTTGCCATGTCGGACTTTGATACCCTGAATGCGATTCTGGAAGCAGAACAGGGAGTCAGTACCTCTATAGAAGATACCCTTAAGCGACTTGTACCTTTCCTTGTGGCTGGTATGAGTGCGCCGGTTGCTATAACCGATGATTTCAACGTTCCTGAATGACTATGTCTATTACTATCGATATCAGCCGCCAACTGCTTATTCTTGATCATCCGACAGGTGAGCGAGAGTGGGCTATTTCCTCTGGTTTGAATGGCACCGGACAGAAATCAGGCAGTTATCAGACGCCACTGGGTCGTCATGGTATACGTGCCCGTATTGGTGATGGGCTGCCCGAGAAAGCCGTGTTTCGTGGTCGCCGTTATACCGGTGAAGTCTGGACCCCTCAATTGCATGAACAGCACCCGGGCAGGGACTGGATTCTCGGTCGTATTCTCTGGTTGAGTGGCCGGGAACCTGGCTTTAACCGGTTGGGTGATGTCGATACTATGAAACGTTATATTTACATTCATGGCACCCCGGACAGCGAACCTATGGGTAAGCCTGCTTCCCATGGCTGTATTCGTATGCGTTGTCAGGATCTGCTTGAGTTGTTTCCGTTGACCTCGCCTGGCATGGCCGTCAATATCCTTCCTTGATGTTTGTGTTATAGACGGACCTCCCATGACTCTATCTGCTGATATGACCCGTCCTGATACCGGCGTGCTGGTGATGGATCTGCAGGGTCTTGCCCTCACTGATCATGAGCGAGAACAGCTGATTCATCCGGCTGTTGTTGGTGTGATTCTGTTTGCCCGTAACTTTCAGACTCGCCAGCAACTTGTTGATCTTGTCGCCTCTATCCGTGCACTGCGTGGTGATCTGTTGATTATGGCGGATCAGGAGGGGGGGCGTGTACAGCGTTTTCGGGGCGATGGCTTTACCCGTGTTCCTGCCATGGGTGTCTTTGGTAAGCTGGCAGAGACTGATTTCACCCGGGCCCTGAGTCTTGTTAAAGATACAGGCTGGTTGCTGGCCGCAGAGTTAAGGGCAACCGGCTTTGACCTGGGATTGTCTCCGGTTCTTGATCTCGATCGGGGTTTAAATCGTGTGATTGCTGATCGTAGTTTCTCTCATAATCCAGAGCATGTGACTAAACTGGCACAGGTCTTTATTGAAGGCCTGCACGAAGGAGGCACTCCTTCTTTAGGGAAGCATTTCCCGGGTCATGGTGGCGTACAGGTAGATTCCCATATTGGTTTACCTGTTGATAAGCGTTCTGCTGAAGAGCTGGAAGAAGATATCCTTCCTTACCGTAAATTGATCGGTTCAGGTCTTGATGGGGTAATGCCCGCCCATGTGAGCTTTCCTGAGCTGGACAAGCTTCCTGCGACTTTTTCCTCATACTGGCAGGGGGATGTGTTAAGAAAGAAGCTGGGTTTTACCGGACCTGTTATTAGCGACTGCCTGAGTATGGCTGGAGCCAGGGTGATGGGCAGTGTGGTATCCCGAGTGGAAAAGGCATTAGCTGCTGGTTGTGATGCGACTCTGGTGTGCAATAACTCCAGGAAAGCCGCCAAGGTCATTGAGGCCTTTGATAATGGTGTGTTTGGTCCGGAACATTTTCAGTATCGAGAGGACTACCACACTCGAGGGTCCCGGCTTGAATTATTGAGAGGTTTTCACCAGAACGAGATACCCCTTAGCTGGGAAGGGCTGGAATCCTCTGACCGTCGACAGGAGATTATCACAGCCTTGGGTGAACTCGGTGCCAGCCAGTAATCCCATAGTGGTGAATGTGTAATATCAAAGATTTACTATTCAAGGCTCACGTTGTGGGCCTCAAATGTTTCTGTGCAGGAGGCTGATGCCAGTACTATGGAATTTTCAGATCTAAAAGACTTTGTTGCCAGCCAGAACAGCTGGGTCTTTCAAGTTTTTATTGTACTGTTGCTTACAGCTACAGTGCATTTGGTGGTGCGCCTGTTGCTTTCAAAGCTGCACAAAGGATTTGAGCGCACGAATAATCTCTGGGATGACGCGTTCCTGTTCGCCATTCGTAAGCCAGTGCTTATCTTTGTCTGGTTGGTGGGATTGCTCTGGGTTGTCGATATTGTTGAGCAGGAGTCTCAAGTCTCACTTCTTCGTGGCGTCGGTGCCTTAAGAGATCTGGCCTTTGTCATTGTTATCTCCTGGAGTGCTATTCGCTTTATTCGTGAAGTGGAAAACAAGATTCTTAGCGGAGACAGGCCATCTTCCGCAAAAATTGATGAAACCACTGCTACTGCGATAAGTAAGCTGTTGCGTGTGGTGGTGGTTATCACCACCTCGCTGGTTGTCCTGCAGACTATGGGTTACAGCATCTCCGGCGTGCTGGCATTCGGTGGTATAGGTGGTATTGCAGTAGGCTTTGCTGCCAAGGACCTGCTGGCAAACTTCTTTGGTGGCATGATGATCTACCTCGACAAGCCCTTTAAGGTAGGTGACTGGATTCGCTCGCCGGATCAAAACATTGAAGGTACCGTCGAATATATTGGCTGGCGCCAGAGCCGGATTCGCACCTTCAATAAGCGTCCGCTCTATGTGCCTAATGCAACTTTTGCCAATATATCGGTAGAAAACCCTTCACGGATGTTTAATCGCCGAATCAAGGAAACCATCGGGCTGCGTTATGACGATTCCCGTATTTTGCCGGCGGTTCTTGCTGAAGTCCGTGAATACCTGAAGACTCATAAAGAGATTGATACCAACCAGATCCTGATGGTGCACTTCAACGCTTTCGGTGCTTCCTCCCTGGATTTCTTTATCTACTGCTTTACCAAGACCTGTGACTGGGCATATTTCCACCATGTTAAGGAGACCATCATGCTGGATATTCTCGAAATTATTCACAAACACGGTGCAGATGTAGCCTTCCCGACACAGACAGTGCTTTTGTCAGAGGTGGATCTACCCCCGTCAAAGGACTGACAAGAGGTCATTGCTATAACTTGAGTAGTCCCCGGCATTTCAGACCGGGCTTACTGATTTTATACAAGGGCCTGTTCATGGATGTCCTGATTGTTGAAGATGCTCCAGACCAACGCCATCTGCTCAGTGCAGTGGTTCGCAAGCTGGGGCATTCTGTTTCTCAGGCTGAGGATGGTGAAGAGGCCCTGACCATCCTTGCCGAAAATCCGAATATTCGTCTGGTGATTAGTGACTGGATGATGCCCCGCAGGGATGGGATTGCTCTCTGCGAGGCGATAAGGGACGGCCGCTTCGCTCATTATATTTATTTTATTCTGCTGACCGGTAAGACTGAAAAAAATGCCCTGGTCAAAGGGCTCTCTGTTGGAGCAGATGACTTTCTCAATAAGCCAGTAAATTTCCAGGAGCTTGAGGTTCGTCTTAAGTCTGGTGAAAGGGTTATCCGCCTTGAGCAAACTCTTGACCAGAAAAACAGCGAATTGAGTCATGCCCTCAGTACTGTAGAAAAGGATTTGGAGTCAGCCGCACGCACTCAGGAAGAGCTGCTGGCGCCCCCTGCGGTCATACAAGGGGTCGGTTTTGACTGGCACTTCCAGCCCAGCCGTATTCTCGGTGGTGATATGTTCGGTTACCAGGCCGTTGATAATGAACATGTCATGTTCTATCAGCTGGATGTAGCAGGTCATGGAATTCCTTCGGCACTCTTCTCGTTTACCCTAAGTAATCTACTGGGTGAAAAAGACAGTGCGCTGGTGAGGGAGAAGACCGATGAGCCGCCCTATATCCGCGTTCTGCCACCACCTGAAGTCATTTCACGTTTGAACGCCCGTTTTCAGGGCAGTGCCGAAACCATGCTCTACTTCACCATGTCTTACGGCGTGATTCATACACCGACTGGCCGGGTACAGTTAAGTCATGCAGGGCATCCCCCGAGTTTCTGGATGCGCCCTTCAGAAGGTGACATTTATAAGATGAGTGACACCGGTGTGCCGGTGGGCATGATGCCGGATATGAGTTGGTCCATCAGCGAATTGCAGTTAAAAAAGGGTGATCGGCTGTTTATGTATTCGGACGGTATCACCGAGTGTGAGCGAGATCAGGATGCAGATAAGATTCAGGATTCCGGTGGTGACCCTATGTATGGGGAGCAGAGACTTCAGGATATGCTCCACAAGAATGCCGGACGGCCGATGAAAGAGATGATAGGGGAGGTCTGGGATAGCCTGTGCCAATGGCGTGGCAGCCAGAGCTTTGATGATGATATGACATACCTTGTGCTGGAGTACCAGGGAGGATAGCGCTATGGGTTTTAGTAATCGACAGGAAGCGGATAAGACCGTTGTTGAAGTCGAAGAGTCACGTCTGGATGCCAGCCTGGCAACACCGTTTCGTGACTATGTATTCGGTTTGATCGAGCAGGGGCAAAAGGACCTTGTTGTAGATCTGTCCAAAGTAGATTTTATGGACAGCAGTGGCCTGGGAGCCATTGTTGCGGCGCGAAAACAATTGGGAGGGCAGGGGCATATCCAGCTGGCTGCTGCACAGAAAGCAGTGAACGATCTGTTTGACCTCACCTGCATGGATCGTATCTTTACTATCCAGGCTACGGTAGATGAAGCCTTGAAGGTGACTCGCCAGTGACCGATTTACAGGGAGCGCCTCAGCCACAGCAATGTCTGAGCATGAGCATCAACAGCCTGATGGCCGATACTGTTCTGGTGGCGATGGCTGTTCGTGGCGTCTGTGGTATGACTTCCCTGAATCAGACCGAAATCAACCACATAGAGCTCTGTGTGGTTGAGGTGGTGAATAATGCCATTGAACATGCCTACAAAGGCGAAGCCGGTCATTCCGTGGGTGTGGATGTCGTGCTGAGCCCCGGGGAGCGGCTGGAAATTATTATTCGTGACCAGGGGCAGTCTATGCCTGACCTGGCTGGCGATAAGAAATCAATCACTGAGCCTGACCCCGGTGATCCGGATACCTGGATGGTGTCCGGACGTGGATTGCCTATCGTAGAACAGTTAATGGATGACATTCAGTACAAAGCCAGCGAGGCTGGCAATGCTTTCACCATGGTACGTCGACTTAATTAACAGGCGCGGTGTTGGAAACATCACTTCCCTGTTGAGGAACACTCAACACTTCAACGGCTCCTGTATTTCCTTCCTGTAGCAATTCACCTTCAATAATCTGGTTTTCATCAGCTGATGATATCTCGGGCAGAGGCTCGGGTGGCTGATAGCGCGTGACCTTGATAAGCAGTCCCAGGTTAGGATTATCCAAATAGATCATCTTGTTCAGCGCAAGCCTGCGGCTGGAAAAGAATGGCTTGTTTTCGGTGTAGAACAGGGTGTCGGCAGGCCATTCTGGCAAGATGTTGAAAGTGGAGTGTTTGGCCCGCAATGGTTCCAAAGGTTTTTTTGCCGACGGCTTGTTGGTATCGCCAGGCTGATCAATAAACCAGGGCGCCCCCGCAACAACCTGATCAACAGGACGCATCGGGGTCAGGGTGTTCAGCCAGAGTTGGTTGTTAATATGCAGGTAGCGCTTCAGAGAAAAGGTGATGCTGCCTTCCACTTGATGATTGCGGCCAACCTGCTCGCCGGCATTAATCAGAATGGAGACGGGTTCGCCATCTCGCTCCAGGGGCATACGCCAGCTGCCCCGCCAGAACACATGGTATCCACGGGACCAGCGCATACTGCGGGCGGCTTTGTGCAGGCTGGAGCCTTCATCTGGCAATAGCAGTAATGGATCGCGCTCAAGATCAGGTGGCGTGACACCTTCAGGCCAGTCAGGCTGTGGCTTATAAAGAGTCACGCTGTCCACCGGAAAGCCATGGTGTTGTACGGCGGGAGGAAGTTCCAGCTCCCTGCTCTGGCTGTCCTGGGAGAACACCAGTACATCAACCTCATACCAGTTAGCCGTGGGCAGTTCTTCAACATCTGCAATGGAAGCAGGTTCCTGTGCTGCAGCCACTGATGGCGGCAGCAGGGTAATCAGCGGGCAGAACATCACTGCTTGAAGCAAGGTCGTTTTCATCAAGCCACGGTGTAATAGCGAGCGTAAATTCATGGTCTTGGACGTGTATCCTGTCAAAAGCGGTGAAATCATCAGGCAAGCCTGTCCAGCAGATTCTGCGTGATACGGAAGCGCTCCTCAACCTTTTCCGACCCTTGAATCAGTTTCAGGGTCGATGAGCCTTCCAAACGCCAGAACTGAGCCTGTTGTTGTACCAGCAGTACGATCTTCATAGGGTCAACATTAGGAGCGCTGCCGAAGTCGACACGGCCACCTCTGGCGCCAATATCAATTCGATCAATGCCAAAGGTTTCTGCACGCTGGCGCAGTGCAGTCTGTCGGAACAGTACCTTTACTGGTTCTGGTAACAAACCAAAACGATCGATCATCTCAACCTGCAGCTCTTTTAGGTCATGGCCTGTTGAGGCCGAGGCAATGCGTTTGTAGAACACCAGACGGGTATGCACGTCAGGTACAAAGTCATCGGGAATCAGTGCCGGTGCACGCAGGTTTATTTCGGTACCGTGGCTGAGGGGTTTATCAAGGTTGGGCGTCACGCCTTTCTTAATGGAATCCACCGCCTGTTCCAGCATTTCCATAAACAGGGTGAAGCCAACACTCTGAATCTGACCAGACTGCCCTTCACCCAACAGCTCACCCGCACCACGAATCTCAAGGTCATGGGTGGCCAGGGTAAAGCCTGCACCCAGATCATGGGCCGCCTCAATGGCGTCCAGTCGTTTTTGTGCGTCTTTGGTGAGAGTGCGTGGGGTCGGCGTTAACAGGTACGCATAAGCCTGATGGTGGGAACGACCCACACGGCCACGCAACTGATGAAGCTGAGCCAGACCGAATTTATCAGCCCGATCAATAATAATGGTGTTGGCACTGGGGATATCGATACCAGTTTCGATGATCGTGGTGCACACCAGCACATTGTGTCGTTTGTGATAGAAGTCCTGCATCACAGTTTCAAGCTCCCGTTCACGCATCTGGCCATGGCCAACGGCAATACGGGCTTCAGGAATCATCTCGGCAAGGTCGCTGGCGGTCTTATCAATGGTTTTCACCTCGTTATGGAGGTAGTAAACCTGGCCGCCACGCATCAGCTCCCGCAGAATGGCTTCTTTGATCAGCAGCTCATCGGACTGTCGAACAAAGGTTTTTACTGATAAACGCTGTGCCGGTGGTGTAGCGATAATCGACAGATCACGAATGCCGGACATAGACATATTCAGTGTTCTTGGAATTGGCGTTGCGGTGAGGGTGAGTATATCCACCTCGGAACGCAGGGATTTCAGTCGATCTTTATGGCGCACACCAAAGCGATGCTCTTCGTCGATAATCAGCAGACCAAGGTTGTCAAAAGTGATATCCGGCTGCAGTAGTTTGTGGGTGCCGATAATAATATCGATTTTCCCGGACTCAATTTGTCCTTTCATTTCAGTGACTTGCTTCGCCGATTTGAAGCGGGAAATCACCTCAACATTAATAGGCCAGTCGGCGAAACGGTCACGGAAACTTTCATAGTGCTGTTGAGCGAGCAGAGTGGTTGGCACAAGAATAGCCACCTGGCGATGACCATTCACCGCCAGGAAGGCTGCGCGCATAGCGACTTCTGTTTTACCAAAGCCCACATCACCACACACCAGACGATCCATAGGTCGGGCTGCGGTCATATCCGCAACGACCGCGTTGATAGCTGTCGCCTGATCCGGTGTGGTTTCGAAAGGGAAACCTGCACAGAAACTGTCGTAACTGGTATCCGGTGAGTTAAAGGCAAAGCCGGAGCGGGCTTCTCGCCGTGCGTAGATATCCAGCAACTCTGCTGCACTATCATGGGCTTTCTCTGCAGCCTTACGGCGTGCCTTGGTCCACTGTTCGCTACCCAGACGGCTCAGGGGAACCAGAGCATCATCCACACCGCTGTAGCGTGCAATCAGGTTCAGGGAAGAAACCGGCACATAAAGTGTGGCTTCATCACTGTATTCCAGTTGCAGGAACTCCTGGGTCTGCCCGTCTACATCGATAGTGGTCAAGCCACGGTAACGGCCAATACCATGATCAATATGAACAACCGGTGAACCTTCATGAAGTTCGCTCAGGTTACGTACGACTTGATCGGTCTGGTCAGTCTGGCTTTTGCGCAGGCGACGTTGCATCACCTGGCCGCCCAGCAGCTGGCTTTCACTGATCAGAGCCAGATCAGGCTGTTCCAGCCACAGGGGTTGGTCGATGGGGGCGACAGTGATAGCGATGGGACTGTGTCCATCAATAAAACTCTGCCAGCTATCAACCTGCTCGGGCTTGATACCTGATTTGGCCAGTAGTTCCAGCAGGTTTTCACGGCGACCAGCAGTTTCTGCTGTAAACAGTACCCGGCTGTTCCCTTCAAGGAAAGCTAACAGGCGGTTTAAAGGTTGTTCTTTGCGCGGTTCTGCGGCCAGCTCTGGCAGAGGGCGGGCCGGGAGGTTGAGTCGCCCGGCCTTATCGTCAGGCTGGTCGTCCGTGGTGAGGGTGACCCGTGGGTATTCCAGCATCTGACCAAAGAACTCATCTTCTGCCATAAAGACCCGTGAAGGTGGAAGAAGAGGGCGTTCAGGGTTCACCCTGTGGTTTTCGTAGCGGCTTTCCACTTCCTGAAGAAACTGCTGAAGAGATTGTTGAATGCCGCTGTCTGTTACCATCAGCGTTTTACGGGGCAGGTGGTCAAACAGGGTTTCCGGCTGTTCAAAGAACAGGTCGAGAAAATACTCGCTACCCGGTGAAGCAATGCCCTGACCGATATCGGTGTACATAGGGCAGGCGCGGTAGTCGACATCAAAGGTATCCCGATAAGCGCTTCGGAATCTGTCTCTGGCTTCTTTATCTAACGGGAATTCATGGGCAGGCAGCAGTTTGATGCTGTCGATACTCTCCAGAGAGCGCTGGGAGTCCGGATCAAATGTGCGAATGGTGTCGATTTCATCATCAAACAGGTCGATCCGGTAGGGCTCGCTGCTACCCATAGGGAAAATATCAAGCAGGGAACCACGCAGAGCATATTCACCATGAGTCAGTACAGTATCGACGCAGGTGTAACCCGCAGCCTCCAGATCGAGTCGGTACTGGTCCCGGTCGAGGGTGTCGCCTTTGCGAATGACCAGACTGTTACCCTGCAGCCAGCCCCTGGGGCTGATGCGGTGGAGCAGGGTGGTCATGGGTACGATCAGAATCGAGTGCGTAACCGTAGGCAGTCTGTACAGGGTGTTCAGCCGCTGGGAGATAATATCTTTATGGGGAGAGAAATTATCGTAGGGCAGGGTTTCCCAGTCTGGAAAGTGCAGCAGCTCCAGATTCTTATTGGAAGATTGTCCGTCAAGACCCAGAAAAAAGCCCAGCTCGCGCTTCAGGCGCTCGGCATGTTCTGTGTCTGATGAGACAACCAGGGTCAATCCTTTATGGTTGCGGGCAATATCAGCAACTGTACAGGCTCCGGCCGCACCGAGAGCCCGACCCCAATAGCGCCGGTCTCCTGAGCGTTCCGGCAGCGCGTTTTCTTTCAGGGGCATGAACATCCTGTTTTTGGTCATGGTGAAAGGCAGGAATTTTAAGGGGCTGACAGCGATTACACCAGTGTTTACCCTCGTTTGAGCGATATTTGCTGTCATTATTTGTAATTTACAAGCCGCAGGTGTTACTCGTTGGTTGCGTTAACGGGCTGGTTAATGAAACTTCACGGGGTTAGCTGTCATAAGGGGGGTTTAAGAATAAATTAAGGAATCTCGCTAGATGTATGATTCAAAATCATGGTTCCACCATTCACTTTTCAGGAGTCGACCGTATCCGGGGGCACTGGGACAATCTCGTAATGTCGAGAGCAGCGATCCGTCTTCCTGGCCAAAGCCCGCCACTCAGAACAGGCTCTGGTCAATAGTCGAGAAATCAAAAAACTATTTGGATAACTGCTATCGCAGTGCTGCTGGATTCGCGACTATTTTTGCCAGCTCTGTGGGCCTGGGTGGCTCTGTAAGTACTGTAAAGAGCTCAGCGAGAGGGGCAGCACAGGATCAGGAACTCCCCCGCGGTGATGTTGCAGGGCGTAAGCGCACGGCTGAAGCGTTCGATTGGATTAACTATAGATCGAAACTTCGGCGGGTAGACAGCCTGCCCAAAAATCAGCCCTGGGATACGTTTTATATTGAACCTTCAGCCAGGTGCCCGCGTTATATGAAAAGCCCAAAGCCTGGGCGGAGTGGGTATAAATTAATGCTGGTTCCGGGCCAGAAGACTGTTGAACAAATATCAACGCCTCAGACATTCTTTTCTTGCCTGAAGGCAGGTGCAATCAAGCCTTGTCATCCCAGGGTGTCAGAGCTTTCCATGACAGGTAAAGAAGGAATCTATATACAGTTCGAGGATCACAGGGGGGTGTATAGAAATATTGAAACCCTGCCGTTTTCAAGAACCCTGCAACGACCACTGGATAGTGTCACGCAGCAGTGTGGTCCTCTGTCCCGAAATTTGAGACATACACCGGTTAATGTGTTTTTGTGTGGCAGGGGCGGAGCTGTTTGGTTGACTCCAGAGTTGGCTGACAGTACGGATCCAGCATTATTTACGGCCGCTGAACCATATGACCCTGGCCGAACAGCAGAACTCACACACTCTGTCATTATTGCTGTTGTTGAAGATTTACAGTCTTCTTATATGTTCAAACGCTGCCTTCGGCTTTACAGGGAAAAGTGTCCGGCTGGCTGTTATTCTGAATTCCCTCTTGAAATGAAAATCCAGGGACCAACAGGATTTTGTGGTGCAACCCGTATACATAAAGACGCTAATGATTCTGGACCCAGGTTATTTCAGGCATTTTCAGCAACACAAACACCAACGGTGATTTATCCAACAATTGGCTCTCCGATAGACACTGTACATGACTGTGCTGATAAGTGTGTTAAATCTGGTTTCAAGCCTGTGCGATGCTTTACAGCAGAGCTGGATCAAAACAATTACGGTTACCAGATACCAGTGGGGCAATGGCATATATTCTCAGGTAATTCAGACATAGTGCACAGGTCACCCTATGAGGCTTCGCCCACGCGGCTTTTATTCAATGTTGAGTTAAGGCTTTCTTGTGATTCAGAAAAGATTTTCAGAGATCATCGCCGCTTAAAGGACTATGTGAAGACCTGTCAGCAGGGCTTCGATGAATCCAATTGAAAAGATTGTGTGGTTTATTTGTATGCAGATAGGCGCCAAATCGTCCATAAACGAACAGAAACAAACATTTTTTAATGTCGTTTATTGCGTGCAAGTACACAATCCGGATAATAGCCAACCATAAACAGGGGGCGTTATTCTGTTCGGCTATTCAGTAGAAAAATGTCAATGTGCGCTCCCGCCAAGTAAAGCAATAATCAAAAACAGGTGAACAGCACGTGAGCCCCGATACCACAAAAGATACCCGCAGAGAATGGGCTGAGCGTGAAGCCCTTACCGAAGCCATGATTCCCCTGGTTGGTAAGCTGTACCGTGAAAATCATGTGGTGACCTCTGTCTATGGTCGTCCTCTGATCAACCGCTCTGTGATCGATATCCTCAAAGCTCACCGTTTCGTCCGTCAGATGGAAGGTGCTGAGCTGTCTGTTCGCGATACTTTTCCAGTGCTTGAGCAGTTGTCTGAGCTGAATCTGGGTGAAGCGCGTATTGATATAGGCAAGCTGGCGATGAAATTCCGTCGTCAGGATAAAGTTGCTGAGCTCGGTGACTTCCTGCGTGAAGAACTGGCTGATGTTATCGATGGTCGTTCAGAAACCCGCGGCGAAGGACAGGACGTGGTTCTGTACGGATTTGGTCGTATTGGCCGCCTGATGGCTCGCCTGATGATCGAACGTGCCGGTGGTGGTGAAGGCCTGAACCTGCGCGCCATCGTTGTCCGTAAGGGCGGCGCTGCCAGCGATATCCAGAAACGTGCCAGCCTGCTGCGTCGTGACTCTGTTCACGGTTCCTTCAAAGGCACCCTGACTGTTGATGAAGAGAATAACTGCATCGTCGCTAATGGTGTACGCATCCAGCTGATTTACGCATCCTCACCGGACAGCGTTGATTACACCGCTTACGGCATAAAGAACGCTATCGTTGTTGATAACACCGGTATGTGGCGTGATGAAGAAGGCCTGGGTCTGCACCTGAAATCTCAGGGCGTATCCCGTGTACTGCTGACGGCGCCAGGCAAGGGCGACATCAAGAACATCGTTTACGGTGTTAACAGTGATGACATCAATGCCGACGACCGTATCGTTTCTGCTGCCTCCTGCACCACTAACGCTATCACTCCTGTACTCAAGGCAGTGATGGACAAGTACGGCATTGCCAATGGTCATGTTGAGACTGTTCACGCTTACACCAACGACCAGAACCTGATTGATAACTACCACAAGGGCAGTCGTCGTGGTCGTAGCGCCGCGCTGAACATGGTTATCACTGAAACTGGTGCTGCCAAGGCTGTGGCCAAGGCCCTGCCTGAACTAAAGGGAAAGCTGACTGGCAATGCTATTCGCGTACCAACCCCGAACGTATCCATGGCTATCCTGAACCTTAATCTGGAAAATGCCACTGATGCCGAGACCCTTAACGACTATCTGCGCTGGTGCTCACTGCACTCCGACCTGCAAAAACAGATCGATTTTGTGAACTCCTCAGAAGTTGTTTCCAGTGACTTCGTTGGTTCCCGTTACACCGGCATCATTGATGCGGAAGCCACTATCGTTGATGAGAAGCGTGCTGTTCTGTACGTTTGGTACGATAACGAGTTTGGTTACAGCTGCCAGGTTAACCGTATTTTGCACCAGATGGCTGGTGTAGGCTCACGGATTTACCCTCGCGGATAAAAGCCTGTCGGTTACTCTTTTGAGTAGCTTTTCTGACTGGGTTTTCAATAACGGCACAGCTTAAAGCTGTGCCGTTATTGTTTGTATGCCACTGATACTCATCCCTCTGCCTCTTCTGCCCCGTCGGGCAAGCTGCTCTCCGAGAGCCCTGGCTCTGTTTGATCAGGTTCTGGCATTAGATTCTCTGGCACATTGCTTTCCGGGAGAGTTTGTTCGCCCTGACTGTGTTTAGCAAAATCTTGCCCAGCAGGCTCATGCTCAGACAGCTCACGCTCATTGAAAGACTGTTCCGATGAGATTTTCTCCGGAAAAACGCTGTCAGTAGGACTGTGCCCGGTCATGCTGCCAACCGCCGAGTTGCTCTCTGGAAGAAAGCTCTCTGAAAGAACGCTTTCAGGTGGAGCGCTTTCAATGGGGCTGCTCTCAGGCAGGTTACCCTCCACCTCCAGTGAGTCGTTTTCGGGTAATAGTGCTGGCACATCTGTCTTCTCTGTCTCGTCACGCTGATACCCTGTCATCTGACTAAACCAGCGTGAAAAGCTCTGGCTCATGCCTGCATCACTGCCAGCAAAGCGCTGTTCGGGGTTGGAGAAGCTGTTCTCTGGTTCAATTTCAATTTCTCCGCGGTATTCCTTTGCCCAGGGGCTGATAGATGCCCAATGGTTGGTCAAACTCTGAATAATACCGCTGCGCTCCCCATCCGGGCTGCCAGTTCCTTTCAGGAATGTCAGGTAGCCTACCCAGTTCAGTACTTCACTGGTTGTGGCGTTAAAAGAAGCCCCAATTTCACGAAGGCCCGGCATATCATTCCAGAAGGTGGCTGTTGCCAGCCCCATCATAATCCCTGAGCCAAGCATGCCACCGAACCATGGCACATTATTTTTATATAATTTGCCGGGCTCGAGAAACTTGTCCCTCGGCGCATACAAACCGTATTGATTCAGTGCCAGTGTGACCCCCGTAATGAAGCTTGATGCCCAGTCCCGGGTCAGGCAGACAGAAATTATTGCAGGGATCATATGGTTGGCGCTGAAATAGCTGGCACCCATCATATCTCTTGGGGGTTGCCCTGTGGCATTCATCAGGCCGGCAATAGCAGCAGAATAAATCAGCCCCCTTTTTTCCGGAACCATCTGCAGTGTAAGTACGCCATCAATTGCAGCGTGCAGCCAGCGGCCGTTCTGGTAGTTACGGTAGGAACCAGCGAGCAGACCCGCTCCATAACTGTTAAATGTGGTGAGTTTGCCCAGCAGTCCGCTGGAGACCTGGGCGGCAAGACCAAGCAGAAGAGCATAACTGGCAGAAGATATTCCGGTTGCCATCTGTCCAGACATATAGTTCGTTGCAAGCAGGTTTACGACGACCGGCGCAACCATCACAATACTTGTAAATGGGTAGCTTCCGGGGAACAGATCCAGAAGGTAGTGGGTCATACCCAGAATCTGGGGCATGATCAGGCCTTCATAGCCGGATAATGTAGTGTTGCCTGCAAAGTCGATCAGAGGCTCGTATATGTAGGTGGTGTAGTAATACAGGGCGAGAACTATACGAGCCATGTAAGCCATGCTGGCTGGTGAATTCTCAGCGCTTTGAAGTTCACTCGCCATGCTCTGGGCTGTGGGCTCCGGGATCTGCAGCAGGGTGGTTATCAGATAATCTTGCAGCAGCTTTCGTTGTGCCGGAGTCAGCTTTGTTACCAGGAAATTGTTAAAAATCTCCGCCGTCTGAAGTTTTTGGACCTTCAGAAAATTTTCCATGGTGGGGTCAGGATGGAAATTACCGCTAAGACTTTGATCCAGTGCAGGAAAATATTTAAGCCTCTTGCCATTGGGGGTTTCAATAATGCGATAGCCAAAAGTCTCCTGAAGTGCGAGCTGAGATTTATCCTCATAGGATTGAGGTCGCTTTTCAGGCTGTGTGGTTTTAGGCTTTACAGGTTCGGTTTTTTCCGACACCTGAGGCGCATTAGTTTTATCCGTAATGGTGGTTTCGGAAAATGCGTGCCCCAAATGGGTGCATGCGTAGATTCCGGTCAAACAGACCATTATATAGACAACTTTGTTTATCGTTTTGCTGTATGTCAATGCGGTTAATCCAACTCTGTTCCGGTGGAACTGCCTCAAACCCTTAAATCCGTATGGAATAATGGTTCCGTGGTCATTATAATCGCCGTCAAGAATGTTTCGGTGGCTGAAAAAGCCCATATTCCTAAAGCCGATTTTTGTAGCCTTGTCTGTTAGGCAGTCAGTTAACTATTTTATTTAACTCAGCCCGGCAACTTGCGCTTATAAGGATCAGCCTTAAGAATATTGTGCTGATGTTCGTTATTGGAGCCTTACAGGCATTGTGTGTGCTGTTTCGGGGCAGGCGCAAAAATAGAACAATAGTTCAGTGTTTGCCAATTACTCTCGGTACCCGTGAATCTCCTGTGTTAATTCAGGTTGGGCTATTTATATGATCAAAATCAAACAGGGGCTGGAACTGCCGATCTCCGGATCGCCGCAGCCAGGCATCGAGAACGCAGCGGAAGTTCAATCCGTTGCTGTTGTCGGCCCTGACTACATAGGTATGAAGCCAACAATGGCTGTCGCTGTCGGAGATAAGGTTCGCTTGGGCGACCTGCTGTTCACCGATAAGAAAACGCCTGGCGTTCGCTATACCGCACCTGCGGCTGGCGTAGTGTCAGCAGTGCAGCGTGGAGAAAAACGGGTTCTACAATCCGTAGTGATCGATGTTCAGGGTGATGAGGCTGTTACCTTTGACCACGTATCTGCGGACAAGCTTTCCTCTCTCGGTCGTGAAAAAATTGCTTCCACACTGGTTGAATCCGGTCTGTGGACTGCTCTGCGTACCCGTCCATTCAGCAAAGTTCCTGCTCTGGGCACTACGCCCCGGTCAATCTTTGTAACCGCAATGGACACCAACCCACTGGCGATAGACCCTCAGGTTGCTATTGCTGAGCAGCGTGAAGCGTTCGAACAGGGTCTGACCATCCTGGGCCAGCTTACAGATGGCGCTGTCTATCTGTGTAAGGCTCCGGGTGCGGATATTCCTGCCGGTTCTGCTTCCGTGAAAGAGTTTGGCGGACCTCATCCTGCAGGTCTGGCCGGTACTCATATTCATTTCATTGATCCAGTTGGTGCTGAGCGTACTGTCTGGAGCATCGGTTACCAGGACGCTATCGCCTTCGGTAAGCTGTTTACTACCGGTAAGCTGTGGACCCAGCGTGTTATCTCTCTGGCCGGCCCACAGGTTGAGAAGCCGCGTCTGGTTCGTACCCGTCTGGGTGCAAATCTGGCTGAGCTGACTGCTGGCAGCCTGAAGTCTGGCGAGAACCGTATTATTTCCGGTTCCGTATTTGGTGGCCGTACGGCTTCCACTGGCTTTGGCTTCCTGGGTCGTTACCACAATCAGGTGTCTGTTCTGGAAGAGGGGCGTGATCGTCCGTTCCTGCATTACTTCCGTGCCGGTTTTGACCGTCACTCTGTGATGCCGACTTACATCTCCGGCCTGATGAACAAACTGTTCCCATTCACCACTACCTCTAATGGCAGTATGCGTGCAATGGTACCGGTGGGTGCTTACGAGAAGGTTATGCCTCTGGATGTTCTTCCAACTCAGCTGCTGCGCAGCCTGATCGTTGGTGACATTGAAGTGGCTGGCCAGCTTGGCGCACTGGAACTGGATGAAGAAGATCTGGCTCTGTGTACCTACGTATGCCCGGGGAAGTATGAATTCGGTCCGATCCTTCGGGACAATCTGACCCGTATCGAGAAAGAGGGTTAATCCAAGTGCTGAGAAAAATGCTAGACAGCCTGGCCCCTCATTTCGAGAAGGGCGGCAAGTATGAGAAGCTGTACCCCCTCTTTGAGGCGGCAGATACAGCTCTGTTCAGTCCACCGGATGTGACTAACAATACATCCCATGTTCGTGACGGTATTGACCTGAAGCGAATCATGATTATGGTGTGGGCCTGTGCCATGCCGGCATTGTTGTTTGGTATGTGGAACGTTGGCTTTCAGGCCAACTCTGCAATTGCCAGCGGCTTTGCTGCACCAACGGACTGGCATAGCTGGTTCTTTATTGGTCATGATCCGGCCAACATGCTCCATAACATGGTTTATGGCGCGGCCTACTTCCTGCCGATTTATGCAGTAGCATTTGCTATAGGCGGCTTCTGGGAAGTACTGTTCGCTTCCGTACGTGGCCACGAAGTGAATGAAGGTTTCTTTGTAACCTCCATTCTGTTTGCCTTGATAGTTCCGCCATCCATTCCTCTATGGCAGGTGGCTCTGGGTATCAGCTTCGGTGTTGTTATCGGTAAAGAAGTGTTCGGTGGTACCGGCAAGAACTTCCTGAACCCGGCCCTGACTGGTCGTGCGTTCCTGTTCTTTGCCTACCCTGGCCAGATTTCAGGTGATGCAGTATGGACTGCGGTTGATGGTTTCTCTGGCGCGACGGCTCTGAGCCTGGCAGGTCAGGGTGGCATCAGCGAAGTGATGGCCCACGGTATTACCTGGTTTGATGCTTTCTACGGCAACATTCAGGGTTCTGTCGGTGAAACCTCTACTCTGGCGATTCTGCTGGGTGGTGCGGTTATGACCATCATGGGTATTGCCTCCTGGCGTATTATGGCTGGTACCGTTCTGGGTATGGTTGTTATGACTCTCATATTCAACGCTATCGGTTCTGATACCAACCCGCTGTTTGCTATGCCATGGTACTGGCATTTCGTTCTGGGTGGCTTCGCCTTCGGTCTGGTGTTTATGACCACCGACCCTGTTTCTGCATCTATGACTCACACCGGTCGCTGGTTCTACGGCATCCTGATTGGTGTGATGGTCGCTCTGGTGCGTGTAATTAACCCTGCTTATCCGGAAGGCATGATGCTCGCCATCCTGTTCGCCAACCTGTTTGCTCCACTGATCGACCACTTCGTTGTTCAGAGCAACATTAAGCGTCGGGAGGCCCGTCTCAATGGCTAATAACGATACGATTAAAAAGACACTGGGTGTCACCATCGGCTTGTCCCTGGTGTGCTCCGTGCTGGTTTCTTCTGCGGCGGTTATTCTTAAGCCCCGTCAGGACGAAAACAAGGTATTGGACGTTCAGCAGAACATCCTGTCTATCTCTGGCCTGGTCAAAGACACCAGCGCGCTGAGCCGTGATGAGATTATTTCCAGGTTCAAGGAAGTAACCCCGAAGCTGGTAGATGTGCAATCTGGCAAGTTCTACACCGGAACGGAGTTTGATGCAGCCAGCTATGATCAGCGTGCTGCCGCCAAGAACCCTGCGGAGTCACGCAAGCTGACTTCTGCACAGGACCTGGCTCAGATCAAACGTCAGGCAAAGCTGGCCAAGGTCTACGAAGTGATCGAAGGTGGCAAGGTGAAAACCCTGGTACTGCCGATTCACGGTTATGGTCTGTGGTCCACCCTGTACGGCTACATCGCTCTGGGTGAAGACCTGAAAACTGTTGTCGGTTTTGGTTTCTACGATCACGCAGAAACACCAGGACTGGGTGGTGAAGTTGACAATGCTCGCTGGAAGGCAAGCTGGGTTGGCAAAGAGGTACTGGACAGTAACGGCATGCCCGATATCACTATCATGAAAGGTGCTGTTAACCCTGCGTCTCCCAAGGCGATCCATGAGGTTGACGGTCTTTCCGGTGCCACCCTGACCAGCCGCGGTGTCGATCACCTGGTTAACTTCTGGCTCGGAAAGAACGGCTTTGGCCCCTTCCTGGCCAACCTGAAGAAGGGAGATGCTTAATATGAGTGCTATCAATACCAAAGAAGTACTGATCTCTCCGATCTTTAACAACAACCCCATTGCGTTGCAGATCCTTGGTATCTGTTCTGCTCTGGCGGTTACCACCGGTATGCAGACCTCCCTGGTTATGACGCTCGCCGTAACTTTCGTTACTGCGTTCTCTAACCTGTTCGTCTCCATGATCCGGAACCACATTCCGGGCAGCATTCGTATCATCGTACAGATGGCGATTATTGCTTCCCTGGTAATCGTGGTTGACCAGGTGCTGCGCGCCTACGCTTACGGCACCAGCAAGCAGCTGTCCGTATTCGTTGGCCTGATCATCACCAACTGTATCGTTATGGGTCGTGCGGAAGCTTTCGCTATGAAGAACCCGCCAATGGCGTCCTTTATTGACGGTGTCGGTAACGGTCTGGGTTACGGTGTGATCCTGCTGGTTGTTGCCTTCTTCCGTGAACTGCTGGGTGCTGGCAAGCTGTTTGGTGTTATTGTATTTGAAACCGTAAACAACGGTGGCTGGTACAACCCGAACGGTCTGATGCTGCTGGCTCCAAGCGCATTCTTCCTGATTGGCCTGTTTATCTGGGCACTGCGTACCTGGAAGAGTGATCAGGTTGAAGTTGAGGAATTGAAGATGGCTCCTAACTCTGTCGCGCAGGAGGCTCACTAATGGAACATTATCTGAGCCTGTTTGTTAAGGCTGTTTTTGTTGAAAACATGGCCCTGGCGTTCTTCCTGGGCATGTGTACCTTCCTGGCTGTGTCCAAGAAAATTCAGACGGCTTTCGGCCTGGGTGTTGCGGTCGTTTTCGTACTGCTGTTGACCGTACCGCTGAACCAGCTGATCTTCCAGCACATCCTGAAAGAAGGTGCACTGGTTGAAGGCGTAGACCTGACCTTCCTGGGTTACATCACCTACATCGGTGTTATTGCAGCCGTGGTACAGATTCTGGAAATGATTCTGGATAAGTACATGCCCGCACTGTACAACGCACTGGGTGTGTTCCTGCCACTGATCACCGTAAACTGCGCCATTCTGGGTGCCTCTCTGTTCATGGTTGAGCGTGACTACAACCTGGGCGAGAGTGTTGTTTACGGCGTTGGCGCGGGTGTTGGCTGGATGCTGGCAATCGTCGCCCTGGCGGGTATTCGTGAGAAGCTTAAGTACAGCGACGTTCCTCCGGGACTGCGCGGGCTGGGCATTACCTTTATCTCAGTTGGACTGATGTCTCTTGGCTTCATGTCCTTCTCTGGCGTCCAGCTGTAGGGGAGAGCGTTAAGTTATGGAAGGTTCACAGATCATAATGCTGGGCGTTGCCCTGTTCACCGTGATCGTTCTTGCACTGGTACTGGTGATTCTGGCGGCTCGTTCAAAGCTGGTCAGCACTGGTGATGTCACCATCGAAATGAATGATGACCCAGCGAAGAGCGTCACTGTGCCTGCGGGCGGCAAACTGCTGCAAACCCTGTCTGGTAACGGTATTTTCCTGCCATCCGCCTGTGGCGGTGGTGGTACCTGTGCCCAGTGTAAGTGTAAAGTTCTGGACGGTGGCGGTACTGCTCTGCCTACCGAAGAGCCTCACTTCACCCGTGGCGAACTGCGTGAAGGCTGGCGTCTGTCCTGTCAGGTTGCTGTTAAATCTGACATGAAAGTCGAAGTTGAAGAAGAACTGTTCGGCGTGAAGAAGTGGGAATGTGAAGTTGTCTCTAACGACAACGTTGCCACCTTTATCAAGGAACTGGTCCTGAAGCTGCCAGAGGGCGAGGACGTTGCGTTCCGTGCCGGTGGTTATGTTCAGCTCGAAACCCCTGTTCACGAAGTGGATTACAAAAACTTCACTATCGATGAAGAGTACCGTGGCGACTGGGACAAGTTTAACCTGTGGCAGTACAAGTCCAAGGTGACTGAGCCGGTTATCCGCGCTTACTCCATGGCGAACTACCCGGAAGAGAAGGGTCTGCTGAAGTTCAATATCCGTATTGCTTCACCACCTCCAGGTATGGACGTACCTCCAGGTCAGATGTCCTCTTACGTGTTCAGCCTTAAGCCAGGTGACAAGATCGACGTATACGGTCCTTTCGGTGAATTCTTCGCCAAAGATACCGATGCGGAAATGGTTTTCGTTGGTGGTGGTGCGGGTATGGCGCCTATGCGTTCCCACATCTTCGACCAGCTGAAGCGTCTGAGCTCTACCCGTAAGATCTCTTTCTGGTACGGTGCTCGCTCCCTGCGTGAAGCTTTCTACGTAGAAGAGTTCGACAAGCTGGCTAAAGACAATCCTAACTTCGAATGGCACCTGGCGCTGTCCGATCCTCAACCTGAAGATAACTGGACTGGCCCTAACGGCTTTATCCATAACGTTCTTCATGATAACTATCTGAAGGATCATGCGGCACCTGAAGACTGCGAGTTCTACATGTGTGGACCACCTATGATGAACGCCGCTGTTATCAAGATGCTTGAAGATATGGGTGTTGAGAACGAAAACATCCTGCTGGACGACTTTGGTGGCTAATCTTTCTGATTAATCCCTGAACGGTGCCTGAAACAGCTCCTCTTGTTAAGGAGCTGTTTTCTAAAGCAGTTTGAAAGAAAGAGCCCTTGTGGCTCTTTTTTTGTTTGCACGACGAAGCGGGCAAACCCAGAAGGCTGAAAGAAGCCTTTACCACCCCGACTGAGGGGAAGGTAATCCGAATGGCAAGGGCGCTGCTGGCTAACGGCAGGGTCTGAAGGAAACCATAGGAAGTCAGAAGTACAGCGTAAGGGAACCTGATTCGGCAGGTTGGGAGCGGTAAGCGCGCAAAATAGCGCAAAGCCCCTCTTTCTAATGAAGAGTCAGTCAGTCCCAATCCTGTGTTTGAGGGTGGCATCTCTGGTAGGGACTCGTTTAGTAACCGGGGAAGTCTGGCATCATTCCCTGATGTACAGGGGCGATTGTTACAAAAGCAAACTCAAGGGCGGTCATAGTGCGAGGTGGCAGAGGAACCCGTAGTAGTGTTGAAGCTCCGGCCTATGAAAGCGGGTAACCGTGTGGAGGATAAAACCGGAGTGATCATGACCTTGTGTTATTGAACCAGTGTCGCCAAAAGTGGCTCAGGTTGCGAAGGGGGGAAGCATCCGGGAGTGGACACCCACAGCGGTTATACCCGTACTCAATGGGCTGGTAGAGAATCACAGGAATGTTACGAAAAGAAATCAGGGAATCATCTGGATAGGGTTATCCGGAAGCTGAATCCGATTCAGAGAGGATTTCCGATTACTTCAAGGTTGCCAACTGCAAGGGTGCACTCAAGCGTCTGATGGGATGGGTGCGGCACAGGTTGAGGAGTATCCAGCTAAAACAGTGGAAGAAACCAGCAAAGCTGCATCGGTGACTGAAACAGTTTGGCTATAACCCCCCGTTTAAGTTTATCAGGTTGGGTTCATGGAGGAATGCAGCCAGCCCTCTGGCGCATCTTGCTATGAAGAATGGCAGGTTCGAAGAGAATAAGTTGTTCAATCTTGAAGAGGTAGAGACGGGTGCTCTTGCTCCTCACTGCTGAGAAATAGAGAAACGCAGGAGCCGTGCACGAGGTCCGTACACAGGGTTCTGTAGGAGGGACGCGGCGTGAGCCCCGCCTTAGCTAATATGCCTTCCTATTTTCTGCCAGCGACTCCTCTTCCAAGTATGCCAGGTGAACCTCTACCTGAACCCTTGGTGCAGCCAGGCTGTGGCTGACCAGAGTGTTAGTGTTTTCGCTTTGCAAACAAGTTAATAATGCCTGCAAAGAAATACAAATACATATGAGGGATTATGATATATCCGGTAAGCCAGAGGGGAGGGGCAGAAAGCAGTCAAGGTTCTTTAAAGTCTGGAGATGATGCCAGAGTTCACAGTGCATGGACGACAATTCAAGCTGTCAGTACAGGTTATACAGAAGATATACCCCTGAGCAAAAGGAAAACTGGTGTCCACGTTGCTACAGAGGCATTACGTCAAGATGCATCCCCGGAATACATCCAGCTTCTTATAAAGGCTATTGAAGACCTGAAAATTAGCGGAGGGGACGAGTCTTTTAAATCAATGTGCAGAGATGTAAAGGAATCCCTTGAAAAAGCGCTCAACACTGGATCATGGAATGTTGTTGAACTGTTAAAACTATTTGACCCTCTACTGGAAAAGCTTGTGAGGGACCTTACAAAGCCTTCCAATATTAACGTTATCAAGATACTGGCAGATGCAGGCTGTAAACTTCAAGGATCTCAGAATCTGGGGTATAAGCTGGGGGTTCCATTACCGCTTCTGACTCAGCTGCTGAATAATACAGATAAAGCCGATGCAAAAGCGATTATTTATAATCATTTCGACCTGTTATTTTTTCTCCAGGATCCCCTTTCCAATGAGTTATTGAAGACTTACTGCAGTGAACAGGAGATCACTCAGATGGTACGGGATTTATTTAATAGAAAATTCAAATGCATATGTGTGAATGCCCTGCCTTACTCTGTACTGCCATTGCAAACAATACACTGGGTGCTCCCCCCCCTGATGCAGCGGATTCAGGACAGCATGGCTGACAAGGCGGCATCACCAAAAAATGATCAATCATTATCAGTATGTACAGATCTGCTTGCTGACGAGGATTTTCTGGGGTATGTGAGTCTGCTGGAGGTTTGTGTCAGGAATGGAGATGAATTTGTTGGACAGTCTCTGAACAATCTGCCCGAGCCACAACGCAAGATATTACTTATGGTATCGCTGGTTCTGGGGCAGTCGCGGCTGTTTAATCAGTTGAAACCCTATATAGATTTGGACAATTTAGTGACTCCTGTTTGTCACGGAGACAACCTGCTTCATATCCTGGCTGATGGCTTACTAAGCGGACAGCAAGAAAACCTGTACTCTCTCCAGTGCCTATGTTTTTTTCAGTCTGATTACAAATCTATCTGGCAACATTTACCAGTCCAGCTCATGGCTAACCAGCAGGATGGGCTCGGACGACTTCCTCTGGATCGGTTTTATCGCCACAACTCCAGGGTGTTGGGATTTTGGTCAGTTTTTGACGAGGATGAGTACCTGATTCAGGGACGTCGGGATTTACTGCTGACACATACATCCCGTGAAAACCTTGCCCGATGTATGACAGCTTTCCTCCAGAGTGATAATCCGAAGAATATCAACTGGTTCAGGGATTTTCTGACACTACATATTCAATCGGGTGGGCAATGGGATAAGAGCGTAGCGCTAAACACAAAGCTTGCTATTGATGATGACGATTATAGGGGTAGGTTATCCCGTAATGCTCCAATATTCGAGCAGGCTATTCAACGAGTTGTCGATCTGTTTCGGAAGGAAGATGGCATACTGTCCTGCCCGGAAAAAGTGATCAGGTTGCTGGATTTCATTGAAGAGTGTGGTCTGCCTGTGAAGTATCGCGCCATGGTGTTAAGTATGTTACCTATCAGTCAACAGCAACATGTACTTTCAGAACTGATAACAGAGGAGAGGCAGAAAGCCATCTTCATTGAACAAAAATACCAAGTAAAGTATAGGGGGCATCACTTTTATCCATGGCATTTAATTGCTCTTGGTCTACATGGCAACATTGTACCCAGATATACCTGTGAGGATGCAAGCAGGTTATCGGTCTCTCTACTGGCTCAGGTCAGTCACCACCAACAGTTACATCCGAAAGAATCTGCTGCCGCGTTGCCGCCAGGGCTTGTACATCAACTTCAGGAAACCTGCACGGCCGGTCAGACTGTCATTTATGGCCGCAGTCTGGCCATCCCTTTCACAGGAGTCAAAGGCGGATACCTGCGCTTCAAGTTTTTGAAAAAACAGTATGAAAAGATTGAAAAATGGGAAGATTTCATTCGGGAACAGGTACACCTGGATTTTTTCCGGGAACACAAAAACGTATTAGGTCTGGAAAGTGCCCTCCTTAAACCGAAAGGGATATATCGTCTTGAAAATGCAGATGAACAGCTTAGGGCCTGGGGGTTGCCGGAATCATTTCTGGCTAGTCTTGCCCTGGAGCAGGACGGTTCAGCTTGTCTGCAGGTTTTTGAGGACGAGCCAGCGACCTGCCTTTATCACTACTATCCCTATGATGTATCTGGTGGAGAGGGGCTTTCAAGGCAGGCTTCTTTCAATGGTATACGGATGTTTGCAAGAGATGCAGGTCGCCTGTGGCGCAGGGAAATCCAGGCTCCAGATACCTTGAGTACTTTCCACAGCGAATCTGACGGTCGCGGCTGGGTCCCCACACCATTTTTCGGAGGGTCTGGTGTAGCCGGTACTCTGGGAGAGTGGAACGCCCAGAACTATCCCAATATCAGTCCGGCACCGGTAGGCATGCGGGACTGGGCTGATGTCCGCGCCTTTAATGAGCATGAATTTACAACATTCGGCATGGGTTATATGGGCTTTATGCTTAGGGATGCCAATCAACCGGAGCGTTACGGACAATTGCGTATCTCGGAACTCGGCAGAGTTTTTTATGGCCTGGTCATTAACTGGCTAAGGGTCCGGCATGATATTCACGAACTGGATTACTGCAATGAAGATCATATCCGAAGCCTGGAGTACGAGTTGGTAATTATTGCCTCAGATCTCTTTGGCCCGGCCTATGGCCTGACAGGAAAAATGATGAATGAAGCCATAAACAGTTTTTTTCCCAAAGAGGCTCGCAGACGGGCCGCCATAGAAGCTGCTTACTGGTGTGATCCTGATAGCAAGTATGTTGAGGATATAAGAGAGAACCGTTTTCCGGACGAGGTTTACCCGGATCATCCAACCAGAGACTTGAATAAAAGTGAGGTTGAATATTGTCATAAATACCTTAGTGACAAGGGTATTACACCCTTTTCCTGCATGAAGGGCGTTAATCTTGGTGTTAATTCAGGAACATTTCCTCTGATCCATCTGGATAGCCTCTACTGGTGTTCTCTCCTGCAGGGCTGGTTGGCGAATTCATAATTACTGGACACCAGCAACCTTCACCCTGTGTGTAGCTGTCTGAGTTGGCCTTCTTAATATCCGGACTTTCAGCCTGGCTGTCAGGAGCAGGCGAACGGTTTGGGTAAAGAGTTTGCCGACATGCTTAAGTCTTCTTGTGATGATAATGTGGGCCGGTAAAGCCACATGACATAATCAAGACTGGCAACCTCAGAGTCGGGCTGCGAAAATCTGTCCTTATTGATCCTGTGGTGTTCAGGCTGCAACTTCGCTGTATGTATGCCTATTGCTATACGGTTGCTCGCCATGACAGATATCTGGCAGAGGGTTACAATGCCCGGCTTTGTAGATTCTGTTTCCAGTAGGTCTTCTCTTGGCAAAACGACTCCCTGTTATTGGCGTGATTACAGTGGTCGCGCTTTTGGTGCTGCTACTTAAATTTATCGGATTTTTTGATGGTGAGCGGATCGTATCCGCTCACGGCCGTACCATGGGTACTACCTGGTCGGTGAAATATGTCACCAATGAAAACAATGATGAGCAGGTGAATGCTGCCATTAATAAGGCTCTGGATGATGTCAACCAGAACATGTCGACCTATATTCCTGATTCCCAGCTAATGCTGCTGAACAAAGCACCCCTGAACCAGCCTTTTACTGTGACATCTGAATTCTTTACTCTTGTGGAACAGGCGCAGCATGTTTCCGGTATATCGGGTGGGGCTTACGATATTACCGTGGGTGAACTGGTCAATCTCTGGGGTTTCGGTAGCGGTAAAAGCTATTCACAAAACCATGATCAGTCACTTTCTGAAAAAAGCCTTCCAGACGAAGCGACATCCCAGGTTGCGAAAGGCTCAGAAGCTGCCTTTAACGAGTGGATGGAGCAGGGGCGCGTTGCCAGTGTTCCTGATAAAGATGCCATTGCCCAGGCAATGGATAAAGTTGGTTATCAGTCACTGATTCTGGATAAGAAAAACAGTACAATCACAAAAACAAAACCGGTATTTGTAGACCTGTCTTCTATTGCCAAAGGCTATGGTGTAGACGTTGCGGTCCATGCCATGGAGGCGCTGGGAATTACCAGTTACATGATGGAAGCCGGGGGCGAAGTGCGTATGCGCGGTACCAAACCCGGGAACCAGCCCTGGCGTATTGCTGTCCGTGAACCGGTACTGGAGAGTCGCATCAATACCATTGTTTCATTGGATAATATGAGCATTGCGACTTCCGGTGATTATCTGAATTATTACGAAGTCGATGGGACACACTTCTCCCATCTGATTGATGCCCGCACGGGTTATCCGGAGAAGCACCGTCTGGCTTCAGTAGCCGTTGTCGTTGACGAAGCCGGCCTGGCTGATGCCTACGCCACCATGTTTATGATTCTGGGTGAGAAGAAAGGTATTGAGGTCGCCAGACGTGAAGCAATCGATGCCTATTTCATCTACCACACAGATGAAGGTTTTATGTCCGAATCCACTGGTAACTTCGACCAGTATCGGCTTGAGCCATAATTAATAGACCTGTTCAGAGCCATGCAGCTTTGGCCTGACTCTGGCCTAAACTCTCGCCTAAACTCTGGCTTAATAAGTAGTAACGATTTAGGGAATAAATTATGACCGTTATGCTAATGACTTTTGGAATGCTGCTGCTGATCATAGCCGGTATGTCCGTAGGGGTTATTTTTGCCAACAAGCCCATCACCGGTTCCTGCGGTGGTCTGGGTAACCTCGGCCTGAAAGAAAGCTGCCCGATTTGTGGTGGTGGCCCGGACGACCAGGATGTTTTGAAAGAAGGTTCAGAAAGCCTGTTTTATGATGCGGCAAAGGTTCCGGCATCCAGAGAGCTATAAAACCGGAGCCACCATTCACGGCAGTCGATCAGTAGACACCCCATGTTTATTGATTGATGGGGGATGGATTGTGCTCCGTACGCCCGCATCACAACAGAATAAATAATAAACCGGCGATCCCGGTTTAACAGGGAGTTTCAATGGGCATTACCAATTACGATCTGATTATTCTTGGCAGCGGTCCCGCGGGTGAGGGGGCGGCTATGAATGCCGTCAAACTCGGCAAGCGGGTTGCAGTTGTTGAGCAAAAGCGTGTGGTTGGGGGTAACTGCACTCACCTTGGTACAATTCCTTCAAAAGCGTTACGTCACTCTGTAAAACAGATCTACACCTTTAACAACAATCCTATGTTTCGGGAGATTGGTGAACCGCGCTGGTTCAGCTTTCCCAATGTTTTGAAAAGCGCCTACGACGTTATCAATCAGCAGGTTGCATCCCGTACGCAATACTATTCTCGCAACCGGATAACCATGTACTTTGGTACCGGTAGCTTCGTGGATGAAAACACAATCGAAGTGGTAGAGAACAATGGTAATGTTGAACGTTTAGCTGCCCGCAAGATTCTTATCGCTACCGGGTCTCGTCCTTACCGCCCGGCCGATGTCGACTTTACTCACCCCCGTATCTACGACAGCGACACCATTCTTGGCCTGACTCATACGCCCCGCCGGATAATTATTTATGGAGCGGGCGTTATCGGCTGTGAGTATGCGTCTATTTTCTCAAGCCTGGGTGTGCTGGTTGACCTGGTCGATACCCGTGACCGGTTGCTCTCCTTCCTGGATAAAGAAGTGTCTGATGCCCTGAGTTACCAGCTGCGTAACTCCAACGTGATTATCCGTAATAACGAGGTTTACAGTAAGATTGAGGGTAATGATAATGGCGTTTCCCTGCATCTCAAGTCCGGGAAAGTTTTAAAAGCGAATGCCTTGCTGTGGGCTAATGGCCGTACTGGTAATACCTCCGCTATGGGGCTGGAAAATATTGGCCTGAGTGCTGACAGCCGCGGACAGCTGACGGTGAACGAACACTATGAAACAGATGTAGAGAATGTTTACGCAGCTGGTGATGTCATTGGTTGGCCAAGCCTGGCCAGTGCCTCCTACGACCAGGGTCGTTATGCAGCTAACAATATGCGTGGGGACTCCCCGGTTCACCAACTCAGTTCTGTACCGACAGGTATCTATACCATTCCGGAAATCAGCTCCCTTGGCCAGAACGAAGAAGAGCTGACCAAAGCGGCAGTGCCTTATGAAATGGGCAAGGCCTTTTTCTCCCGTCTGGCACGCGCCCAGATTACCGGTGAGACTGCTGGTATGCTGAAGATCCTGTTCCATCGTGAAACTCTGGAGATTCTTGGTATTCATTGTTTTGGTGACCAGGCATCAGAGATCGTTCATATCGGGCAGGCCATCATGGAGCAGCCAGAAGGACAGAATACGATTGAGTATTTCCTCAACACTACCTTCAATTACCCAACCATGGCAGAAGCCTATCGGGTTGCGGCTCTGGACGGTATTAACCGTATGGCCTGACGGCTCCTGTGACAATGCGCCGGGGCCTTTTTGACCAATTGTGCCCCGGTGTTTGTGAGGCTATCTTTCCCCGTCTACTCTGATTGAAAATCAGGGAGGGAGCGACATGTCAGCCACAGAGCGAATGAAAACCCAAAGTGGTTTTATTTTTGCGATTGCCGGTGCGGCAGTAGGGCTGGGCAATATATGGCGCTTCCCCTATATGGCTGGTGAGAATGGAGGCAGTGCCTTTCTTCTTTTTTATCTCCTGTTTGTATTTCTTCTGGGTGTTCCGGCAATGGCCTCCGAAATCATGGTGGGTCGGGCAGGGCGCGCCGCACCCGCTTCCAGTCTTCGGGTTATAGCTGTTTCCGCAAATTCTTCCCGAGCCTGGTCCAATATCTCCTGGTTTGGTCTGCTGGCTGCCTTGATGGTGCTGTCGTTTTATTCAGTTGTCTCTGGTTGGGGCATCTACTACCTGTTTGAGTCTGTTAAAGGTAATTTGACTGGATTAGGAGGGCAGGAACTGGGTTCTGTGTTTGATGGCTTTTTAGGTGATCCGGGGCTTCTTCTGGTATTTAACAGTCTCTTCCTGCTGATGACGTTTGCGGTGAA
>CBDCRZ010000053.1:0-25371 GCA_965221135.1 Sansalvadorimonas sp. | reverse complement strand
GGGGCAACTGGGACAAGCTGGTGACCTTGCGGTTGAAGGACCTCCAGACTGCCTGATCTTGATGGCGCCTGACCGCAGTTTTCGTCAACGGCTTCGCGCCACGGTTCTTGAGGCCAACACCCCGGCTGGAAAGATTTACAACCTGGTGATCTTCGGGGCGATTTTGCTCAGCGTGGTGGTGTTGCTCTTCGAGCCCAATCCCCTCGGCAATTCAGCACTGCAGCAAACCGAGGTGCTTTGGATCGATCTGGTTCAAGACAGTTGTTTGGCGGTTTTCGCTGCGGATTTTGTGATGCACCTGGCGGTGGTGCCGAGTGTCCGCAAGTACCTGTTCAGCTTTACCGGCCTGATTGATCTCAGCGCTGTGTTGTTCTTCTTTGTGCCTCAGGTTCGCAGTGAATTGCTGCTGTGGGTGTTCAAGTTTGGCCGCATTTTGCGGGTGTTCAAGCTGCTCAAGTTCATCGATGAAGCCAAGGTGTTGGCTCAGGCGTTGCGCGGAAGTGCCCGCACCATTTGTGTCTTCTTGTTCTTTGTCTTCCTGCTGCAGGTGGTTCTGGGCTACGCCATTTTTGTAATCGAGAGCGCTGGCCCAAACTCCCAGTTCGACACCGTGTCCAAAGGCGTGTATTGGGCGATTGTCACCATGACAACGGTTGGCTATGGCGATGTCGTGCCGCAGACCGCTTTGGGCCGTTTATTGGCTTCGGTTGTGATGATGCTTGGTTTTGGAATCATTGCAATTCCTACTGGGATTCTCACTGTTTCAGGGATGCAGCATCACCAGAAGCAGTTGGTCTGGATTGCCCTGTCATCAATGCGGCCGGCAGGGGCATCGACGCGACGCGCAGCACTGTGATCGCTGTGGAGCTCCATTATAAGAGTTAAATTGTAAATATCTCTTCAATTTATTGCTCTTTTACTGCTTCAAGTACAATATGTTTCCTGGATTTGGCGAATTAAAAATTGACTTTTTAGTATTTAGTGGTTGATCTCAGGAATCACTAAATACCATGCTTGTAATTTATTTTTAGGCCATTATTTTCAGCCCGCTTTGCAGTCATGGCAGGTGGATAAGTAATTTGGATCAACTTATGACAATGTCTTGTTGTTAGTCAATCATTGAAATTAAGCTTTCAATTTTTGCCCTAATCTTTGTGTATGCATTGATTCGGGGCTTTTAATCGTGAATTGGTGGTTTTAGTACGCTCTGTACATACTTGCTCTTGTTAGGCTTACCAATGAGAAAGATGATATTAGCAAGCAAGAAATTTAAGCTGGTAGATAAAGAAAATTTATAATTTTGCGACATCTCGTCCAGTGATCGATCAGTGGTATATATCGCTATCAATTGCATAAAAATAGTATGGGCATTGTTGCCGGGGAAAGTTTTTTATTAAAAGGATGATGCTTATTTAGTTGGCTTCTGTGGTAAGGATGCAGGGATGCTATATGATTGTATAAATGCGTTTGATAGATGCCTTCTGCGCTTGCAACAATTTCCCAAAAAATTAGCTCCTTAGGAATTAATGCCTTCCGTTTCTGTAGAGATGGTATTTATCGCCAGAATTCCAAGCCCAAGCCCAAGCGTCTTCCGGCTAGTAAAAAATCCAAGAAATATGAAGCTTTTAAAAGGCTTTGCGATGGTATTAGCTCTTCAGATCTTCAGCTTTCATATTTTAATGAAAAGGCTAATTATTCAGATGCAGATAATCTAATTTGTTTGGATGTTAGCAACTTTGTCGAGTCAGGCTCTCTAGATCAAGCACTCATTTTACTGGACTTATCAAAAAAAGCAGGTTTTAGGTCTGATCGGCTTGATGTTAATCGAGCAAGAGTATTGATGAGCTTTGAGAGATATGCAGAAGTTTTCAAAATATGGATTAGACTAGCTAAGTCTGAAGATGAGATGGTCAAAAAAAGAGCAGCCACTCAGCTAAGAAAGCTTTTAAATTTATTTTTGAAGAGTACACATGCAATGTTGAAGTTGCATGAGTGGGAAATTAAGTATCTTCCAATCAAGGCTCCAGATGAAGTAATAAAAGAGCTGGAAATATTATTGATTCAAGAAACGACTGCCATCAGGGAAGCTAAAAGATACCAGCTTGCGTTGATGTTATTGGAGAAGGCTCTTAGTTTTGGATTGCATAGTCCTGAGACCGATCATAATCGTGCACTAATTTTAACTGAACTCAATCGCATTGAAGAAGCCACAATATTATGGAATAAAGTTTTAGCTGGCGACATCACCGCAGAGTTGCGTAATACAATTTCGGAATATTTGAAACCGTACGACGTGCGTGTTGATGTTCAAAAAGTAAGCAACCTGATTAAAAATATGGATCAATCAGGATTGTCTTATTCTGGTATGGCAGAAATACTAGTTGATTATATCCTTATGTATCCTACTTGTAAGTATTTCAAGGAAGAACTAGAGATGCTAGCTGTAAAGCATGGTGAAACCAAATCGGCTCAAGATGAAAATTTTGACCAGAATGAATCTCATCGTAAGTCAATTGCTGGTTTTGATGCATTTCTTTCTGTACTTGAAAAGCGGTATGAGTCGTCTTGATCAGTGATATCCTAAAGTCAGAATATTCGTCATATCAAAATTTCCATTGTGACTTCAGCTATTCAGTCGATACAACCTTAAAGATTGATTTTAAAGCACTACTTTCGTCAATACATTGCTATTGACAAGGGTGTCCGATTCTTTAAGGCTTATTAACGTAAATGTGTAGAACTAGTAGTGAGGACATCGAGGTTCGTCTGAGACTTTATTTATCGAATAATCATATTTAGGCTGCATTTAGGCGTTATCGCGTTTTGGTTGTACCTTCTTGTGGCTACCTTGTAAATGCTGCTGTTGTTTAGAAACTACTTCTGGAGTTTGTGTCCGCAGAATTTTGTGCAAAATATTTTGAAATCGTTCTTCTTGAGTTGCGTAAGTATCAAGCATATCTCTCTGTTGCTGATTGGAGACGAACTGATGCTCTAGCTCTTCTTCCATTTGATGCAGTTGCAGCTTCAGCTCCGAAAGCTCATTTTCCAAAGTCATCACCCGCTCTTTACCCGCGGCACTATCAAGTTGCTCAAACTCCTGTTGTAGTTGTTGCAGCTGTAGCAAAGTGTTTTGGGTCTGTTCGCGGGCTTCCGCTTTCTGCTGTTCTAACTTCTTGGCTTGAAGAACAAGCTTATCAATTTGCGATTGAGCGACTGATACCTTTGTAATAAGTTCTTCAAGGGTCGATTCTATTGTCATGAAAAAGTCAGAAATAGTTGAAGAGGAATGATAAAGGAGGCTAACCTCATTCAATGCTATAACATGATCAGAGATTGAAACCAATCCATGAATAAATCAAGATCTTTGCTCTAATAATACTAGTTTGAGAATTCAATTCGCTTGAATTAAAAGAGTCAATAGAACGAGAAAACAAACTTGAGAAGACACTCTTAGAAGTAATTTCTGTAAATCTATATAGCCAAGTAAAGCAACTTCCGATCGCCCAAAATAATGATCCTCAAGTAATGACTTGGTCATCTATTTGGCTTGTTTGCCGGTTTACAGAAAATTTCTTAACTAATTCTTTTTTAGAAGAGTGGCGTAGATAGGATTTATCCAATTATAAAAAAAGGATTCGAATTTTCAGATTGAATTGTCAATTCTTCGAAGCTAGTCTTTTTACTTGAGCAAGTTGCTGGTAGTTTTAATGATAAGTAATAAACCGAATAGATTGTTTAAAATGATAGATGAGAATTGTTGTTAGAGCTAAAATATTGATTGATATGACAATAGGCCCTGAGTGGCGCTATCTATTTTTTATTTAATAAAAATTTTAACTTATCAACAGCATTAGCATAATTTCTAAGTTTTTATCTTAAGGAAATTACATAATTCCCAATTACTGTTCATTCTTCGGAAGCACATGCTTCCTATAAAAAAGAATAATAGGATTAAAAAATAATTATTTAGTTGCAACAGATTGCTCAAAAAATGATTCGTGAGGTTGGAGAAGTTCTGCAATATCTGACTTTTCATTGCCATAGCGTTTTAGGTAATCTAACAAGCAATCTTTCCAATTCCACTCGTACGATGACAAGATTATTGGCAGTTCGCTTAGATCAATTCTTAAAGGGTTTTCCCTAATTAATTCTTTTTTGAGATATGGATAATGATTTTTGATCAACATTTTCCAATCCACATGTGTCGGATTATTAGCAGTGGACGAGTCTCCATACAATGAGGTTCCGATAAAGCCTAATCTTTTGAGACGAGTACACCAATCAACTTCGTAGCTCATAATGATATCAATTTTAGAATTATGTATGCCAATATTAAACCAGTGCTGTTTAAAATATGCTGATTCAAATACTTTTTTGGAGTATATAATAAAAAAGCTTTGTAGATGCCATGATGGCGTCGTTGAAGACGTTAATCCTATAAAGTCTACTTCAGCTAAAAGATTATTTATTTTTGAAAATGTGTCGGAAAAATCCTTTAAGGGTCCCCAGTTACTATCATTTGCAAGTAGGACACCTTCGTATTCACAAAGCTGGCTGTAGTTTTTCCTGATTACATGCGACCAACATCCAAAATCGTAACCACTATTTTTTCGGATTAAAATTTGTTTGCAAAAAGGTTTAATTTTCTCAATTTCTTCAGGTGATTTCTCTAAATATTCAGAACTAGAAACAAAGAAAAGATCGCAATAATCAGAAAGCTTTTCTATATGGTGCACACAATCGGCAGATATTAGCGAATCTTTGTCGTAATGTACAAATATGCAGGCATATTTACGAGGTTTGCTATAGTTTGATTGATAATAAGTGAGTTCTTCAAGGTCAATATCTGATTTTGGGATACACGAGATATCGATGAATTTGCGGTCAAAATTAGTTTTTATATATTTTTGAATATCATCAAAAGGATGATTGACACCTGTAAATTCATCGGGATGAGTAAATAAATTCTCATGTCGATTAATCAGTTTAATCCTCTCATGATAAAGACGAGCTGCTTTCTCATCATCATCATCTAGTCCTCTTGATTCAGACTCCAAGTGAAATATTTTTGTATCAGTAGCGCAAATAATAGGCCTTAAGGTATATTTTTCTTTTGCTCGAAAGCACAAATCTACATCATTATAAGCCACTTTAAGTTCTTCATTAAAACCACCAATACTCAGAAAATCTTCCTTTTTCATGAGCATACATGCAGCTGTTACCGCAGAGCACTCATGAGTCCGATTCCAAGGATGTGAATCTCCATCCGATAATAATTCATGATTTAAGTTTGTATTTTGCCCCCTAAATGGACTATGAACCGCAACATGTTTTTCCTGGGTAATAGCTAATCCATTATGCTGAATTCTTCCACTTGGATATAATAATTTCGAACCAGTTATGATTGCATTGTAAAAATGATGCGTCTTCAGTAACGTAGTAATTGTAAAGTTCGAATCAATTAGTATATCATTGTTCAAAAATAAAATATAATCTTCATCGGCCATGTCTACGGCTTCATTGTTTATTTTGGAATAATTAAACTCTCCGGGAGAGTCAATACAGATAAATCGCTCTTGGTACTTATCTTTCAACATATTTAATCCCTTAAAAGTGCTTGGTTCGCAGGAATTGTTATTAATTGCGTAAACCTTAAAACCTATTTCTTCTTTTTTAATCATTAAAGAGTCAACGCAATTCTTTAGTAAATGTATTTTGTCTTTAAACGGAATTACAACGGCAACCGTATCATTTGCTCTCGGTTTCAATTTAACCACTAATTTCTCAGTGTCAATCCAGAGATTGCCTTCAGAATTCACAAAGTCATTATCTTGATTTTCAAAAGGTAATCGTTTCCTCCACGTTGTAATAAAATCCGTTCGAATTGAATTTAAAAGAGATGTATTATTGCTATTTGATGATGTTGACCAGAAAAAAGGTGACCAGCAATTATTATCTTTTGAACTTACTTTTACGCATTCACTATAGTTGCTTTTGCTTAGTATTTCCTTTTTAGTCCTGAATTTTACTCCACTTTCCTGCATCTGAAGAATAAGCGCATGATAAAAGCCATATGCACTCTTGTATTCTCTAAGATTATTTACAACAGCTAATGCCTCAATTGAGTTGACGATCGCACATCCATTTGTAATGTCAGAAGTCAGCATATTTGAATATGAATATTCTGCTGCGGAACAAAATCTACCACTACTTGCAGAATAACCAAAAATAGCTTCCCGATCATCTAATTTAATATCAATAATCCATTTAGTAGCCGAATGAGTTAAAGTTTTATTTGCCATTAGTATGCATATATTGTGATACTCTGATATATTGAGAAAAAGATATGTTTCTATGTCTAGGGGCGAATCAGTACTTGTAAAAACTGTGTTATGCTTAATACTCAATATATCCCCCATAAATCTGTCTAACTGAGGCGCCTTTAAAAAGCTTTTTTCGCTCTCGTTTAATTGTTCGTAATCATCTACAATATAAAGAAGCTTTCCAGTGAATTTTTTTCTTTCATGAGATAAGCAAAGCGATGAATAGCGTCTTCCATTGAGAATCTCAATATAGCCGCATCTTAGAAAGTGATCCATTTCGGATGGCACAAGCCCCTTTCTGACAGCTTCAGAGACATCGGGATTTTCAATTGAATATTGATAAGCAGAGTAGTGTAAAAGAGTCGTCGCCGGTTTTTTTGATGTTAAATCAGGAATTAATATTGTTCCGTTATTTAAATCTATATTCTTAAATATAAGATCAACGATTTCATCGAACAAGCTCATGCTTATATTATTTTCTTTGAAGTACTCAGTGAGATTAGTGAGGAGATTTTCCCTCAGATTGGAAGCCAACTCAAAACTCAAACTATGATTATCTTTACTGGGTTCTAGTGCAGAATCTAACGGATGTCGGATTCCAGGCTCTAGCTTCTCGAGAGAGTTTTCCCAGAAATTAATTAGTGCATTAGGATAATTTCGAGAACGTGCTTGTTTGATAATTTCAATAGCCGCATTAAAATCCTCGGAAGTCAGGCATCGCGAGAATTGCTTGCCAAGAAAATTGTTCATGATGTGAACCCTCCAAATTTAATAACTAGTTTGCTGCGGCTCATTGTTATTACGCTTAAAGGATTTTCGTTAAAGAAGATTTGTTGCTTCGGGTTTGCTGAGTTTCTGGGCAGTTCGTATCAGCAACACTAGTCATTATTAAACATTCCGAAGCATTCATCCTGAACGACTGCTTTAGCTGTGTGTTGCCTCGAATTGGCTTCATCACGTATGCCTTGTCCATAAAGAATTGTACGAGAATTATAGCAAACTGATTCTTTTTATCTGCACTACAACAGGGATCCGTGTTGCACGATAGACGGAGATCGCTTGGCTTAATGATTGTTCAAATCTCTAAGTGTGAGTAGATCAATCCCGGACGAATAATTAATTCCATAGATTTAAATCGACTTTATTCGCTAAGAATTGAATGAGATTTTTGGTTAACTATTCAATTGTTTGATTTTATCCTTCTTGCATGCTTTTGAAAAGCATTGAGACTGATGGTTTTATTTCATAGATTGACTTTGATATAGGAAGCCTTCCTCTAGATGTAGTGAGCTGCTTATGCAAAAATAATTAATTCCATGCTTTAGAGTAGTTTAGGAAACATCTATTCTCTTCGGAATAGTTCCTAGTATGAAATTCTATTTCTATCGAAAGTAAAGTCTCTCTGTATTGGGCGATATCAAGTTTTTTATTTGGAGGGTAATTATCAGATTTATGCCTCAGGAATGATCTGGTATGGCCAGGGGCTCAATAGGCTTTGAAGGTTCAATATTTAACTCAGCTAGAATAGTTAATAACTGATTGTATATTGCTTGCCATGGTAAACTATAATTTATATATCCAGCAAGTTGCTTGGAATTACCTTCATCTTTTACGAGTAGTGGGTCAATTTCTCTCGTGCGGTAATGGATATGCTGAGACTTATGATTCGCCATTTTGCGACTCATGTGGCCGACGCCGGGTTTTTGACATATCCTCGCAATATTTATCGAGCCAGTAGTGTAATTCGCCATAAAAAGGTCTACTGACATGCCAACACGAATTTTTTCCAACATTGGTAGACCCGCAATAATTCCGAATCGTCCATGTTTTCGAAATGGTAGCTTCTTGATAATTTCATGGATAATTTCATTGTCCTTACGTGCTTCCGTACGATGATAAGTTGAATTGGTAAGTGGTGGTGTCCAACCGTCGAAGATAACTCCCAACTTAGGATAATATTCATAGAGAGTGTTTAATATTTCTACAGTGCCTTCAACCTGTTCTAACCAACAACGTTTTTGACCTGTGATGCCAATCCACAGAAGTGGTTGGCATTCTTCCATGAAGTCTAAGGCTCCAGAAGTTGCAAAGTTAGAATGAGTACTTGCAAACTGGCGTAGTGATTGATCTACATGACCTGCAAGTTCTAACGAGCGGATATCAGGCTTTTGATTACACCAAAACCAGAAGCCCAATTTCAATAGATACCCATCCTGGGCCTTGGTCATCTTATTTAATGAGTCTTTAGTTTTGCATTGATGCTTCTGCACGAGTTCCAATCCAGAACCTAAATCGATGAAAGCTTCGTCACTCTTGGAGTACAGGGCATCCTCAGGCAGAAGTTCACCTTCTTCTCGAATATGCTGCAGCGCTAGAAGTGAATCATAGTTCGAGTGATATGGTCGCGAATGTCCGACGAGATAGCCGAGAAATGAACGGGGCCTGACATTTTTAAAAAACTCAGGACTACCTTCCAGATCTCGTAAACATAGCAAAACTTGTTGCTGCGTTATGTGGCAGACAATGATTAATACATTCAGGCCAGGGATGAAAACAGCATCACAACTGGTTACTCCTTGGAAGACAAATAGACGCTGCCCTGCTTCTTGAACTAAGAGCACATTCCAGGCAGAGATAAGCTTGTTCGCAAGCACAACACCATCTTCTTCTGAGATGATGGCTGGGAAACGGCCGCGATGACGGAGCTGAGCTAAACGAACAACAAAATTTAGACTTTTCACATGTTCACAGAACTTAGAAAATTTGTCACTAGGCCTTACTGCGTAAATTATTTCGGCAGAATTCAAAATTTGCTTTGCCAGCCTCCCAAGATTTAAGTCGGGAAGTAGCCTGCTATATCCCGAAAAATAACTGGACCATTGCGTGACATCATCAAGATGCGTTAGGTCAAGTTTCATCTGCATCCATAGACACTGAATATTGTTAAAGCAAAACGTGAATGACACATCAAGAGCCAAGTCCTGGGTTGGAAGATCTCCCTCAAAAATCAGATGATCTTCGTGCCGATCACAATCAAATGTCCACATACGAGAGCCGCTGCTCAGCACAAGAGAAAGTGCTGGTGACTTAAAATGCTGTTCAGTGGTAACTACCCCAATAAACGAGATTTTATCTAATGTAACGCTTAGTTTCTGAAGATTAACCTTGAAGCCAAGATGATCAACCGGGTTGGTTTTAAGAATCTCGGCTAGCATCCGCCAGTTGTGCATTTAAACCAATTCTAGGTCACGCCTGTGCTGGCCAACCTTTGATTGCTACTCCCATCTTTTCTGATTGCTCACAGCATAAAGTTGATCGTTTTACGTATACTTTTTAATTCACTGGCATCAGCTTAACTTGCGTATAAATAGCTATTGTATAAGCTTCCGGCTTAACGTGTTGACTTCGGTAATATGTAGATGTTCTTCTTTGACCCATTGTCATGTATTGATGATTTAAAGCACAGAGTGAAATCAATGATCGGGAATCATGCAAAAGTTTCATGTATAACCTTATAGTGCATGTGCTCGTAGATCGGCTTGCGATTATTCTTTTCTTCTTATTAGCCTCCAATGAAGCTAAATAATAGGCCCTGCAAATAGTTATCCAGCACCATAATTAGCTTTCTCGATCCTTGCAGTCTTCTATTGTCTTTAAGTTTTACGTGATATGTTCCGAGTATGATGCATTGTCAGCTTTTTCCAATTCAGGCAATCCAGATGTTGCTAGTCTTATAGTGTATAAACGATATTGAGCCCTCAGGCGCAATTCATCAGGCGTTAACCAGGGATCGATGCCAGAATCATCTAGACGAAGTCGGGAGTACAAGGCGTTCAGATTCCGGCGTCGCCACGATCATTTTTTGCGCTACAGGCTTTCAGGAGCTAAGCCGGATGAAATAATAAATACAGCCCGAGACCTTGGTTATAAACTGAATCTTAAAGATCTATACAGAAGAAAGCGCTCTAAACCACAATCATCAAAATTGAAGGCACTATTCAGTCGTTTGAGGAGATTTCTACACGTATGAATCATAAAAACCTTTAAGTTAAGTTGATCCGATTGTCTATGTTGGCGGATGCATGTCTTGATTTTAGTTCACTTGATGGTCTCCTAGGTCTAACAAATTGATCTATTGTGCTTAAACTCTTCTCATTGCAATTCTAACAGTTTCTATGTGTTGATACATGTCTTAGGCTCGGATTTTTATCGATTTTATTTGATGCAACTTAAAATTTGTTTATTTCAATATCGTATAATGATAATGCGCCGCAAATAGTTCTTGATAGCTAAACTGTTCTGCAAGTCAATCGTGCCTGTGATTCATTCTTGAGTTCATGTAGATCCTTGTATCATGAAAGTCGAATACGCCTTGCTGTTCTGATCCGTTATTCATGTCGTGCGAAATTCAGCTTCTGAACTAGTTGTTTTCTTGTGGACTATCTGACCTTTAGGAGTAGCTGTCTCTTCTGGCATTGTTATGAGGGTACCAGGTTGTATGAGTTAAAAACTTTTTCAGCTTTCTGACCAATTGCCTGCTCCAGTAACGCAAGAATACATTGCAGCCATAAGGAACGTCTGTTGCGAATGTTGAACATGCGATCTGTTGTCGCTGCAGCCATCTGATCCGCCTCAGCATTATCAAACTTCTGAACAGCGTTTGCTTCCCTGCCGTAACCGTTCAATACCTTTTGAATAACATTATCGATCTAGATAGCGTCTTACTGCCATCTCGCTTGTTTAACCCATGATCGGTTCTCCAGTCTATCTGATTGCTTTCAATCTCATGTGACATTGACGCGTAATAAACCTTGTCTGTGAATGGGCATTTGTAGAGGTGGAAGGATGTATAGCTCTTCAACTTGTGGATCTAAACCAGCTAGAAGAGTCAAGCTTTACCGAATGCACGATCGTTTCAGTTTTCAAAATAGATGTTTTCGGTTTTTTGAAGACTTTCCACAGCTTCAGCGGCGGCATTTTGTTCAGCATCTTTGCGAGAACCGCCGAAGCCATCAGCGCCCAGTTCTGTCCCCACCTCCACGTGGCTTTTAAAGCGTTCTGGATCGCCATGGCGAGAGCTCTGTTCAGTAGTGGTGTAGTTCGGCAATCCCAGGCCTTTGGCTTGGCTCCATTCCTGAAGGATGCTTTTGCCGTTGAACCGATGAGGTGTAGCTAGAACGTCAGTTGCGGTTTGTTGCCAGTGGGGCGTGAGCCATTGGTGGATGGGCGCCAAGTTGTTGTCACTTCCGCTGTAAATCGCACCGATCAGCGCCTCGGTGGCATCGGCATGCAGGGTTGCTTTGGCCGTCGTATCGCCCAGTGCTTTTGGTCCAAGTACCAGAAATGAGTCGAGCTGAAG
The DNA here is from genome assembly GCA_965221135.1 of Sansalvadorimonas sp. Taxonomy (GTDB): domain Bacteria; phylum Pseudomonadota; class Gammaproteobacteria; order Pseudomonadales; family Endozoicomonadaceae; genus Sansalvadorimonas. Next base: position 13,689 of record CBDCRZ010000053.1, on the reverse strand, counting down.
TTTGTCCCCCAGTTGAGTGAGCCAGCGGTCACTCACCAGTTGTGCCCGCAAGCTGGAGCAACGTCCAACAGGGAGGTTGGGGTAATGCTGGTCGATGAATTCCGTGGCAGCGAGGCGCAGCACGGCATCGCCGAGGAATTCCAACCGTTCAAAGTTTTTGCTTTGGCCAGCAGATACGTGGATGAGTGCTTCATCCACCAGGCTCAGCAGCTTGGAGCTGTTGAGCTCTTGCAGGCCAATCGTCTGCAGCAGCTCCAGCAGTTTGTTTGTTCGTGTGCTGTCCAACGCTCAACTGGATTAGGGGTGAAAGCAGGGCATAAGCCGGGTTCTGTTCACGCCACCACAGAGGTTGGTCTGTAGAGGGTGGGTGGTTATCTATCTGGGACCGCCGTTGCCGACGGCCTCGAGCGGCGCATAAAGCGGAACGGGGCCAATGGCCAGCCATCGTTCCTTGGCCTTGCTCCCAGCCGGGGTTTACCGAGCCAGCACCTCTCGATGCTGCTGGTGCGCTCTTACCGCACCTTTGCACCCTTGCCTGTGCCGGCGAACCGGCCATCGGCGGTGTGTTTCTGTGGCACTCTCCTCACGGTCACCCGCACTGGGCGTTACCCAGCAAGCCTGGCCATCGGGGAGCCCGGACTTTCCTCAATCGAATCGCGAACGATTCAATTGCAACCACCTCGCCTGCTTTCAGCCCTCATCATGCCTCGTTGGCATAATTAAGGGATCTGGGGCTGTAGCTCAGCCGGATAGAGCAACGGTTTCCTAAACCGTAGGTCGTGGGTTCGAGTCCCGCCAGCCCCGTCACGAGCTTTTCTGCCGGTAGCCAACGCTACATCTGGTGGGGTGGCTAGATCGTTCACCACCGCTAGTGTTAGCCCACTCAGGCGGGCGCCATGACCCAGCTTCACGACCTCCGTTTGCGACTCCTTGTCCAGCAAGAAAGCGAACAGATCGCTGATTCCCAGCCTGCAGACCTTGATTTGTCGGTGGTTCAGGCGCGCTGCCTTTGTTGGTTGGCATTATTGGCTGAAGCCCATGAAGACCAAGCCAGCGATGCGGAAGGGCGCGGTGATACGGAGCAGGCCATGGGCTGGTTTGCGGATTCCATGCGTCTCCGGGACGTCATTGGGGTGGTGTCGTCGATTGAAATCCCCCTCCCTGGGCTGATCGATGCGGATCAATCCGATGCTGGCGACAACCGCGGCGCTGAGGCGGCTTGACGGGTGTCATAGTGGAGAACGACTAAGAGGGACTGCGGTGCCGGACGAGCCCTGCCAATGCCCGGACTGCCAGAGGTTCTATAGGGAGCACGATCGGCTCATCCGTGAATCTCCCACCTTGCGTCAGCAGCAAGAATTGAATTGGGCGGCGCTGCAGTCGTTCCGCACGTTGTCTGGTCGTGTTCTGGAAGAACTCCAAAAGCAGCATGCTCCCCGGCAGCCCGCTGAATCAGCGGCCCCCACACCGCTGAGTTCTTCGGCGGTACCGGAGGAAGCCACTGACACGATCCAGCAGGCCATCGCTGATTTGGAGAACATCAACGCTCATCTGTTCTCCATTGAGGCCTTGATGGAGCGCGTGTTCGATGTGCGAGTCCCGGAGGAGATCGAGCAAAAATTCCGCGAATTGGCAGGCGAATTGGCACCAGATCCGCTGAATGTGGATCGTTTACGCCTGAATCGTCTGTTGCACCAAACTCCGGATTTCCCTGATCGTGGATAAGCAGATCCTGTTTTGAAGCTGTTCGACTTTTTAAAAAGCCCTGGTGTTGAACCAGGGCTTTTTTGATGGATCAACGCGCGTCGCAGGTGATTTCCAGGTTGAGCGGATCAACGTTCCAAATGTTTTTGCAGTACTCCCTAATCGACCGGTCGGATGAGAAGAAGCCTGAACGGGCGGTGTTCAGCAATGACATTCGCTGCCAATGCATCTGATCACTCCAGGCCAGACTCACCGCGTCTTGGGCTCGCACGTAATCGGCAAAGTCGGCCATAACGTAGAAGGGGTCGTGGCCCATGAGGTTGTCCAGGAGTGGGCGGAACAGTTCTCCATCGCCGTTGCTGAAGTGGCCCATTTCCACGAGATGGAGGGCTTCCTGCAATTCGGGCATGGCTTTGATGAAATCCCGAGGGCGATAGCCGCTCTGCCGAAGCGCGCTGATCTCTTCGACGGTCTTGCCGAAGAGGAAGAAATTGTCTGCACCCACTAAGTCTCGGATTTCAACATTGGCGCCATCAAGGGTTCCGATGGTGAGGGCGCCATTCATGGCAAATTTCATGTTGCCAGTGCCGGAGGCTTCCTTCCCAGCTGTGGAGATTTGCTCCGAAAGATCGGACCCTGGATAGACCTGCTCACCCAACTTCACGCTGTAATCAGGTAGGAACACCACCCGCAGTCGACCGTCCATATCCGGATCGGAATTCACTGTTTCAGCGATGCCATTGATGAAGCGAATAATCAGCTTCGCCATGTAGTAGCCGGGCGCGGCTTTTCCGCCAAACAGAATCGTTCGCGGTGCCATGTCGCCAGCTTGCCCATTTTTGATGCGCAGATATTGCGTGATGATTTGCAGAGCATTCAGGTGTTGGCGCTTGTATTCATGAATGCGCTTTACCTGAACATCGAACAGCGAGGAAGGATCCACCAAAACACCCGTGTTGCGGTGGATGTAGCTGGCGAGTTTGCGTTTCACCGAGAGTTTGGTGTTGGCCCAATGCTCAAGAAAGGCGTGATCGTTTTGGCGTTCTTCCAGCGTGCGTAGGTTCTCCATGTTGGAGATCCAATCGCTGCCCACGTGCTCGTCGAGCAAGGTGCTCAGCTCAGGGTTGGCGAGGGCCATCCAACGCCGGGGGGTAACGCCGTTGGTGACGTTGGTGAATTTGTCTGGCCACAGGGCAGCAAATTGCGGCAGCAAATCGCTTTTCACAAGATCGGAGTGCAACGCGGCCACGCCGTTCACATGGTGGGCACCAATGGTGGCGAGGTGGGCCATCCTGACGGCCTTATTTCCATCTTCATCGATGATCGAAAGCCGGCTCAAAATGGCTTCATTACCGGGGTAGCGCAGGCGCACCTGTTGCAGGAAGCGCCGGTTGATTTCGTAGATGAGCTCTAGATGACGAGGCAACAGGCTTCTGAACATGTTCAGATCCCATTTCTCCAGGGCTTCAGGCAGCAGGGTGTGGTTCGTGTAGGCCACGGAGCGGGAGGTGATGTCCCAGGCCCGATCCCATTCCAGATGGCGATCATCGATTAGCAAACGCATCAGTTCTGCGACGGCGATCGCTGGGTGCGTGTCGTTTAGCTGAACGGTCCAATACTCCGGAAAGTCTTCGGCGCTCAGGCCGCGATGGTCGAGGCTGCGCAGCATGTCTTGGAGCGAACAGCTCACAAAGAAGTGCTGCTGCTTCAAACGCAGACGACGCCCTTCATCCGTGCCGTCGTTGGGATAGAGCACTTTCGAGAGGGTCTCGCTACCCACCTTTTCTTCAACGGCGCCGGAGTAATCGCCGATGTTGAAGGCATAAAAATCGAAGCTTTCAGCAGCATCAGCGCGCCATAAACGCAGGCGATCACAGATGTTCACCTTGTAACCAAGGACTGGTACGTCATGGGGGATGCCAATGGCGTGTTCAGCAGGAATCCAGCGGGATCGGTAGTTGCCCTTGTCATCGACGTAGCTCTCGGTGCGGCCCCCAAAACCCACAAAGCACGACTCATCGGGTTGGGGTAACTCCCAGGGCCAACCACCTTTCAGCCATTTGTCGGTGATTTCCACCTGCCAGCCATCGCGGATCAGCTGGTCAAAAATTCCGAATTCATAGCGAATGCCGTAACCCGTTGCAGGAATCTTCAAGCTTGCCAACGAGTCCATGTAGCAGGCTGCGAGCCGCCCTAAGCCGCCATTGCCCAAGCCAGGCTCTTCCTCTACATCCAGGATCTGCTGGAGCGATTCGATGCCGAAATTGCGGAGAGCCTCTTCTGCCTCCTGTTGAATCCCCAAATTGAGCAAATTGCTGTTCAGCTGGGGGCCGATCAAGAATTCAGCGGAGAGATAGGCCACCGATTTCTGCGGTTTGGCTCGTAGCGCTTCGGTGGTGGCGAGGTACCGCACCATCAAGCGATCTCGGACGGCGTAGCTCAGCGCCATGTAGAGATCGTGACGACTGGCCGTCGATGCCAGTTTCCCGAGCGTGAAAAACAAATGTTCCGTCATGCCATCGAACACGCCCTTGGCATCGAGCCCCACACGTTCAGGATCGTTGTGACAACCGGGGGTTGGCAGGCGTAGATCGAAGGGTTGGGAGGCAGTCATGACGACAGATATCTGAGAGAGCGGCAGCCCCCATGGGCAGCTGATTACACAGATGTTGATGAGCTATCGCCAGATGTGCAGCACTAATTGTTGATATGCGGAGGATTCAGCCCATCGTTGTTCGTCCCCCAAGCGAACCATCAAGTCCGGAAACGACATCCCCCACCGAGATTCAGCCCAGATTTCATCACTGACCCGCTTCAAGTTGTTTCCGTTCAAAACGGACCACCCGATGGACAGTCTGTTGGGTCATTCACCATTAATGTCGGCTCAAATCACCCGGCACCGATGCTGCTCCCTTCACTGCTGAGCGAAATCAGCAGTCATGACCTGGAGGTCGCCGAAACGCTGATCGGGATTCTCCGTTTTGTCTTGATTTTCGTGGGTGCACGCACTCTGTCGGAGATTCTGGTGCGGCTCGAACTGCCCACAATTCTTGGTGAACTGCTGGCTGGCGTGATCATTGGCGCCTCAGGGCTCCACTTGTTGGTTCCTCCTGAAACGCAAGTTCAGCTCAGCGGTGCGTTTTCTGATGTGATTGCCGGAATGGCGCACATCCCTGCAGAGGAAGTGTCAGTTTTATACAACGAGAGTTTTGGGGCGCTTCAGTCGGTGGCCACCCTTGGCCTCTATTCACTGCTGTTCCTGACGGGACTGGAAAGTGAGCTGGATGAATTGATGGCTGTTGGGAAGCAGGCCTTCTCGGTGGCAGTGGTGGGCGTAGTGCTCCCCTTTGCTCTGGGAACCCTTGGCTTGATGAGCCTCTTCCATGTGGATGCCATTCCGGCCATTTTTGCGGGGGCATCGATGACGGCCACCAGCATTGGAATTACGGCCAGCGTGTTTGGAGAACTGGGCTATCTGCGCACCCGTGAGGGTCAGATCGTGATCGGCGCCGCTGTTCTGGATGACATCCTCGGCATCGTGATTCTTGCAGTGGTGGTTTCGTTGGGCGCGGGGGGCAGCCTCGATATCGCTCCGATTATTCAATTAGTCGTCGCCGCGGTGTTGTTCGTGGTGGTGGCGCTTGTGCTCAGCCGTAAGGCAGCGCCAGCCTTCGATTGGGTGATTGATCAGCTCAATGCCCCGGGCGGCAAATTGGTGGGTTCCTATCTGTTGTTGGGCGCCAGTTGCTTTGCAGCCACAGCCATTGGTTTAGAAGCGGCCCTCGGCGCCTTCGCCGCTGGTTTGATTGCCAGCACCTCGAAGCACCGGCATGAGATTCAAGCGGCGGTGACGCCCATTGTTGGCTTGTTCGCCACGGTGTTTTTCGTGTTGGTGGGAGCCGGAATGGATCTGTCGGTGATCAATCCCTCTGACCCAGAGGCTCGATCAGCTCTCGTGATAGCGGCCTTCCTATTTGTCGTTGCCGTGATCGGCAAGGTGGTTGCTGGCTGGGCTGTGTTTGGCAAAGAGCCCACCAATCATTTGGTGGTGGGGTTGGGCATGATGCCCCGTGGCGAGGTGGGCTTGATTTTCCTTGGCCTCGGCACGGCCTCTGGCTTGCTCAGCCCTGGATTGGAAGCAGCGATTTTGTTGATGGTGATCGGCACCACCTTCTTGGCCCCGGTGCTGTTGCGGTTGGTGCTCAAAGACAAGCCGCCAGAGGATGGCAATCAGGTGCCCGAGGAGTTTGCTGCAGATCCCCTTGGTGGGTCGTCATGACTAACCCGTTGGGGTTTTGATTATTCCGCTCGAGAGGCGGCGATGATCAACAAACTCCAGCCAATCGCAATGAATCCCAGGCTGGAGGCCCAGCCCGGGCCAAGGGCCCAGCTTGCGATCAGCTGGGTGACCACTCCAACTCCGAGGGCCAACAGCAGGCTGCTGATCACCAAGGTGATTTGACGCCACTTCTCTGAGAGCGGACTGTCCGTGAGACTGGCCTCAAAGGCAGACAAGGGTCCGCTTAACGGGACGTAGAGAGCGATGGCCCAGAGCAGAGCACCGCGCCACACCGATGGATCGGCGAGTGGTCCACCAAAGGCGATGTAGTCCTGCATTCGAACTTTGGCGTGATCTTCCTAGCATCGCGCCACTTGCCTGTTGTTGTGGAGATCAGTCCCTGGAGCCATCTCGGCCATGCCGTCCATACGGTGTCTCAGGAACCGGATCAGCCGATCCCCTCAGATCGTCCTGCTCTTTTGCTGGTCCATGGCTTTGGAGCCTCCACGGACCATTGGCGATACAACATCCCCGTCTTGTCCCAAAGCCATCCGGTCCACGCCATCGATTTGCTCGGTTTTGGTCGCAGTGCCAAGCCCGCTAGCCTTCGATACGGCGGTTCCCTTTGGCGTGATCAGCTCGTGGCCTATGTGCACGAGCGGATTGGGCGACCAACGGTGATCGCCGGTAATTCCCTTGGGGGGTTTGCAGCCCTTGCAGCGGGTGCGGCCCTTGGTGAGGACTGTGCTGGTGTGGTGTTGATCAACGCAGCGGGCCCCTTCAGTGACGAACAAAGACCCCCCAAGGGATGGGGTGCCATCGCTCGGCAAAGCATTGGGACGGCCTTGTTGAAGAGCCCTGTGGTTCAAAGAATCCTGTTCGAGAACCTGCGCCGTCCGGCCACGATCCGGCGCACCTTGAACCAGGTGTATGTGGACACAACCAATGTGGACGACTGGCTGGTGGAGGCGATCCGACGCCCGTCGATGGACCCTGGTGCCTTCGGGGTGTTTCGCACCGTGTTCGATATTCCCAGTGGTCAGCCCCTGGATGAATTGTTTGCCGAGCTCACGGCTCCCTTGCTGCTGCTGTGGGGCATCCGTGACCCTTGGATCAATGCCCCGGGGCGTCGATCCACCTTTCAACGCCATGCCCCAGAGGCCACCAAGGAGGTGGTGTTGGATGCCGGACACTGCCCCCACGATGAGGTTCCGGAGCAAGTGAACGCGGCTTTACAGGAGTGGCTGGCTGAACTCAATTGAGAGATCTGCTGCCAAAGGTTCATCCCGGCGCTAGGCCGTTTAGTGCAACCCCTCTCTGTTTTGGCGGACGCCGATGACTCTCAAGCAGCAATCCGCGCCCTATGCGCACTGGGAGTTTGTGCATCCTGAAACAGGTGATCGCCTCCGGATCATTCCCGAACGCGGCGGCATCGTGAGCGAGTGGCGCTGCCAGGGGCGCGAAGTCGTTTATTTCGATCAAGAGCGTTACGCGAATCCGGCGAACAGCATTCGGGGCGGGATCCCTGTGCTGTTTCCGATCTGTGGGAACTTGCCTGGGGATCTGCTCCGGGTTGATGGTCAAGACCACACGCTGCAGCAGCATGGTTTTGCCCGCAATTTGCCTTGGCAGTTGCAGGTTCTCGACGACCAGCAAGGGGTGCGGGTCAGCCTGTCCAGTACGGAGGACACGTTGAAGGCTTATCCATTTGCGTTTGAGGTGGCCATGGATGTGCGTCCAACGCCGGGGGCGTTGGAGATCACAACCACCATTCAGAACCGCAGCTCTGCGGAGATGCCCTTCAGCTTTGGGTTGCATCCGTACTTCAACATCAGCGACCTCTCCCAAACCCGTTTGACAGGCTTGGCAGCCCGCTGCCTGAATCACTTGGAGATGGCCGATGCGGAGACCGCCGCTCAGCTGACTCGGCTTCCAGAGGGCGTGGACTTTTTGTGCCGTCCGGCTGGACCTGTCACTTTGATCGACGATGCAACGGGGGCGGAGCTCCAGCTTCAGCATCAAGACCCGATGGACCTCACCGTGGTGTGGACGGAGCCTCCTCGCAAAATGGTGTGCCTGGAACCCTGGACCGGCCCGCGTCAGTCCCTGGTGAGCGGTGATCGCAAATTGGTCTTGCAGCCTGGGGGTGAGCAGACCCTCTCCTGTCGCTATGCCCTGGTCTGAAACTGATCAACCCCGGGTAGCCGTCCTCGGCTGAGTTGTTGTCGTGGATCAAACTGCCGTTTGACAGCTTCAATCACCGGCCGTGCCGGTGTATCCGTCCAAGCAGACACCTGTTGATCTCCTGGCTGCACCAGCACCATCAACTGTCCGCCAAGGGATGCCACTTGGCGGCGTAGGGCTTCGATTTGGAAGGCCGGTGCGGCGCTGCTGCACCAGCCATCGCCGCAGCCGGCTCCGGCTGCCAGTTCCCAAGACCAACCGTTGAGGGAGGTCATGGCCTCACTGGCGATTAATTGATGCATGCTTGCTGCCGGGAGCACGAGACGCAGTACCTGGGATGGCTTGTGGCACGGCAGCGCCACGTCCAGTGGCGATGCGCATGGTTTGGCTTCGGCCTGCAAGCCATGCTCTGCGGCGAGGACCTGAATCCGGGTGAGCTGATCCAGCACGGCTTGGTCCGACACGCTGCTCAGCACCAGGCGCAGTGCCCAGCTGCCATCCCCAGGGCATTGCCAATCACAGCGCTCTGGCGTGAGGGTCGAGAGCAGTAGCGCAGCCCGAAAGCCTTCCAGACTGGCAAGCTCACCGGTCACCAGGAGGCCCGCATGGGCGGGGCGGATCGGTTGAACCCGCAGGGTGACCTCCGTAATCAGCGCCAGGCTTCCCCAGCTTCCGCAGAGCAGGCGCATCAGGTCATAACCAGCCACGTTTTTGACAACGCGACCGCCGGCTTTGGCGGCTGTTCCATCACTGCGCAGCAGCCCAATCCCGATGATTTGGTCGCGGATGCCGAGGTGCCGTTGGCGCAGGCCACCGGAGATCCCGCGGGCGATGAGCCCGCCAATACTTCCTGCAGATCCATTGTCCAAACGATCCGTTGTCATCGGTTCACCGCCGCGGGGCCAGTCCACCGGCAGCCACTGATCCTGCGTCGCGAGTAAACGTTGCAGGTCCGACAAGGGGGAGTCCCGCCTCCACGGTGATCGTGAGATCGTCCACGGCATGGTCGATCACCTGATTGAGCTGTTGGCAGCTGAGTACCGCATGGTCGGGATCCAGTGCGGGTCCCCAGTCCAAGCGGGTTCCGTGTCCACTGGGGATCCAGGGGGTGGAGTCTTGATGCCACTGGCGCACCAGGGTGATCAGCTCGGCTCGGGTTGCAGGGGTATGGCTCACGGCACGATGGTGCCATGAAGGTTGTGGTGATCGACGACGACCCCACCGGTTCGCAGGCGGTGCATAGCTGTCTGCTGCTGCTGCGCTGGGATGTTCAAGCACTGCGCCGTGGTTTGCGCCATGGCTCGCCGTTGCTGTTTGTGTTGGCCGACACGCGCTCCCTGACACCAGAGGCCGCAGCGCAACGCAACCGGGAGATCGTCACCAACCTAGAAGTGGCTCTGACGGAGGAAGGCCTCGACCGCTCGGAGATTCAGCTCGTGAGCCGGGGCGATTCCACCCTGCGTGGCCATGGGGTGGTGGAGCCAGCTGTTTTGGAGCGTTGTTTTGGTCCGTTTGCGGCCACCTTGCACGTGCCGGCATTCATTGAGGGGGGGCGCACCACGGTGAACGGTGTGCACTTGCTCTATGGGGAGCCCGTCCACACCACGCCGTTTGCCAAGGATCGTTTGTTCGGCTTCAGCACGAGTGATCTCCCTCAGTGGCTGGAGCAGAAGAGTGCTGGTGCCATCTGTGCAGCTGATGTGGTGAAAGTCAGCCTCGAAGACCTGGATCAGGCTTCAGCAGGGGAGATGCCCCACTTGATCCAACGCTTAGCGGCCCTGCAAGGGAATACCGCCGTGGTGGTAGATGCGGAGCATCAATCGCAGCTGGCTGCCCTGGCGGCGGCTGTGTTGGCCTTGAAAGGCGAACGGCGGTTTCTTTTCCGCTCAGCGGCCAGTGTGGTGAAGGCTCTGGCCGACCCTGGTCCCCAGCCGTTGGATCCGAATGGCTTAGCCCGGTTGCGACGACGCGGCCCCAACGGGGAGGGGCTGCCTGGGTTGGTGATGGTGGGATCCCATGTTCCCCTGGCTGATCAGCAGCTCATGCGGTTGCTGGAGGATCCCCGCTGCATTGGCCTTGAACTGCCTGTGCGCCGCATTGCTCGGGTGTTGGACGGTGGATCGCCCGACCTGCTGTTGCCGGATTTGGAGCGGGAATGGTGCGAGCAACTTCAAGGCCTGCTCCAGTCGGGCCGAACGCCGGTGTTGTTCACCAGCCGCGGTGAGATCAGATTGGCGAGCGCGTCGGCGGGGCGCTTGATGTGCCAAACCATCGCGCGTCTGATGGGGCGTCTCGCTAGGGCCTTGGCACCGGGATTGGGCTACCTGATTAGCAAGGGTGGGATCACCACCCAAACCTTGTTGGCGGATGGGCTGGATCTGGAGGCGGTGGAGCTGGAAGGTCAGTTGATGCCGGGGTTATCGGTTGTGCGCCCTTCAGCGGGTGTCGCGCAGGCGCTACCGATCGTCACCTTCCCGGGCAATCTCGGCACCGACAGCAGCCTGTGTGAGGCTTGGCAACGGATGCAAGCCGGCTGATGCCGCTAACAGTTCCATCGGGTGGTGCACCGGCTTCCGTCCCTGGAGATGCCGGCGTAGTTGCAAGGTGCAACCGATATTGGCGCTGGCCACGAGCGCTGCCCCAGTTTTGCTGAGGTCGTTCGCCTTGATCTCTCCCAGCTCTGCGGCCTCCTCCGGTTGCACCAGGTTGTAAATCCCGGCGCTTCCGCAACACACGCCCGCTTCCATCGCTTCTCTCAGTTCCAGATTAGGGATGGCGGCGAGCAGGGTGCGTGGCTGTTGCTGAATGCCTTGGCCGTGGATCATGTGGCAAGCATCATGCATAGCCACCGCCTTGGCGATGGGCTTCAGCTGGGCGGAAAAGCTGTCGCTCAACCCCACGTTCGTGAGGAATTCATGCACGTCCAAAACCGGTGCCCGGAAGCCGTTGTTGTTGTGCAGGATCTCGCCATAGGCCTTCATGGTGTGGCCACAACCGGACGCTGCCACCAACACGGCGTCGAGCTCTCCTTCGATCGCGTTCATGCTGTCAACAAGGGCTGAAGCCAGTTGGCGGGTGAGCTCCATCTCCCCTTGGTGGTGACTTACGGCACCGCAGCAGCCCTGATCGGGGGGGAGAACGACCTCAAACCCATTGGCTTGAAGCACGCTCACCGTGGCCATGTTCACGGATGGATCGAAGCAGCGTTGGACGCAGCCCAGCAGCAGCGCTACTCGGCCGCGGCGGGGGCCGATGGCAGGGTTCACCGTTGGCAACGCATCGTCGAAGGCGTTGGCTGCCAGGGATGGCAGCAGCTCTTCCATCGCTTCGATCCCTGGGCCAAACAAGCGGGTCAGGCCACTGCGGCGGGCGAGGGTCTGGATGGGGGTGCCGGCGTAAAGCCGTAGCGGTTGGAGCAGGGCCCGAAGCCGGCGTGGGTAAGGCAACACCTGCAGGAGCAACTGACGAAAACTGATCTGCCAGCTGCTGCGCAATTTGGCGTTGTTCAGTTTCGGTCGCGTGGCTTCGATCAGTTGGTCGTAACGGACGCCAGAAGGACATGCCGTGACGCAGGCATAACAACCCAAGGCAGGTGTCGAAGTGGCTTGCAACGGTGGCGTCGAGTTCCAGCTCACCGGCTTCGATCGCCCGCAGGGCATGGATGCGGCCACGGGGTGAGTCCATCTCACTGGCCAGGACGCGATAGCTGGCGCAGGTGGGCAGGCAAAATCCGCAGTGCACACAGGGATCGGCGGCTCCTGCGGGTAAGCCCGGGAGAGATGTGGATGACGTGGGGTCGGCGCTGAGTGGCTCGCTCATTGAGGGAGTCTGGCTTCCTCGGTCCGTGAACGGCTGTCCAGGACAAGGAAATGTTCTTGATTGACCCGTTGCGAGAACTTCAATTGCCGAATAGCCGTGACTCTGCGGATAATCCCGGTTCGTTCGCTGGGATTGTGCTGGTAGATCAGGTCCGTCTCGAGATTTTTTAGGATTGGCTCAATCAGGCTGATTGTTTTTGTCAAGGTTCGCAATTAGATCGCCGACCTTCGGTATGTAGATGGAGCCTTTGTGGGCGCCGTCTTTGATAATAAATTGATCTTTCATTTGGCATGTATTCAATTAAAGAAGCTGTAGGGGATTCGATTTAAGTGACGCTTGACTGAAAATCTTGATTTTTTATTGACGATGATGTTTACGTCATCGCCAGATTCGCGGATTGTCTCGACTGGTTTTATCCAGTTTTTCGTAGGTCAATTGAATGTAAGACTGTTCGAGTTTTTGTTCTGATGGTGTTACTAATAAATGTGTCTCTAGCTGTCCGATGGTCGAGTAAAGATAATGATTGCAGATGCAAGAATAGCTCCGATAATCTTTTTTCCTTTCCCTAACGCTCTGGTCTGCTATATTTCTCTACTAGTGCAAGGTCCATGCCCAGGCGATATTGATGGTCTGCAATCAGTTGGAAATGGAAGAGCAAGGTAGCTACTCGCGTTCGAATTCATATGTAGCGGCAAGGGCGAATGCGTATGCAAAGCCCGAGATGATTGATAGCATCGAGGAGATAGAATTGGGTCTTCTCTGCTGGCGATTCCGATTGACTCGGATATATTGCAGATTAGTGCAAAAATATAAAAGCGTAGGTCAAGAAAAATGTTGTATGCAGCATTTTCATTGTAGGCTCCTTCGGATGCATAACTGCTGGGAATCAAGGCTAAAATGATGTAGCTGGTGATGAACAGTAGTGAAAGACTGCAGAGCCAATATTCGAGTTTTTTGTTTCGCTCAATTGGTGCAAGATAGTGGGCTAAAGCTCTGCTCGTCTTTAGGCTGAATATCTGAATGTATCTCTGCTGGCCCAAATACTTGCGGGCGGTATGATGAATAATAGAATAGCAATGTCTTTAATATAGATTCCAATTAGGGCCCATAGGAGTGTGGCGTATAGAACGATGAAGCGCTTCCTGCCTTGATATGTAGATTAGGTATGCATTGATGTAGAGCATGAATATCAAGGCATAGTAGTCTTTCACAGTAAATAACGTGAAAAAAAGCTGTTCCCGTTGAGGGGTGAATGAGTAATAGTGACGTAATTAGCAACAGTATGGTTGATGCTTTCGCCCATGACCGTTCTTCCCAGGTTGTTGAGGAATTTAACGCTCAAAAGAATGATGCCGATGAGCTCCGCTCCGCTGAAGAGCATCCAGGTTTTGATGTGAATGCTGAACCAGCTCAGAATGTGAAGATCTTGATGGGCTAAGGGAAAGAAGCGATAGTCCGTGCGGCGCATTGTTGCTTCAATGAAGCTCTCTCGCACAGAGAAATGATCGAGAAAATATCCTTTAACCAAGTCTGGATACCAGCCGAGCATATCTTTGTAGAGATATGTCGTCCCTGAAATCATCGCCACGGTGTAAGCGATGAGCAGGACTGTTGTGACGGGGTTGTTGTGAAGGAACTGCAGGCACGATTCCACCCGTCGTGGAGAAGTGTGATCGCTTTTGTGAGCCTCTCGTTGTCTGCTG
>CBDCRZ010000052.1:0-11011 GCA_965221135.1 Sansalvadorimonas sp. | reverse complement strand
AGCGGATTCGCGAGGCTTCGCCCTATCCCGATTAGGCATTCAAACATCTCAACAGCATAACTATTTTTTCCTTGTAGATATTTCTCCAATATTTACTAAAGGTAAGGAGGTAACAATAACTTTTTTATTAAATTGGTATTCTACAGCGGATGCTTTTGTTTGATGAATTATCTTTGAAAAAACTTCTTCCATACAACGAAAAGCATTTCCTTGACCTGAAATAGCAAGGCGTGCTGATGCTTCAAACCACATTTTAAGTTTTGCATGTCCAGTTATATCATTTTCACAAGTAGCCTTTCTTTGTATTATAAAAAATTTATTGTCCGCAATTATTTTTCCATTTGATGCTAGTTCTGAAGCAAACAAAAAACCTGTATCTAACAAAAGATTTAGTCCAACATTGCCGTATGAGGCTTGTTGTAATTTCTCATGCAATGTAACATGTGAAATATCTATATCAGAAAAAACAGTTATTTCAGCACCACAATCAACTTCATGAGTTAGGATCATTATTTTGAGTAAATCTATCACCTCCCAGTCCATGTGGCACTCATGTACATAATCAAATAATGACTCTACATCTTCTGAGATTTGATCAGAATAAGTTGATCCGTCTTCAGGATAGTTCTCCAAAAAAGCTGACTGAAAATGTTTTGTTGCTCTGATGTCACACAAAACAATGTGCTGTTCTTCTAACATACTCTTTGAAATTTCAATCTCATGATCAGGACTTTCAGAAAAGTCAATCCATAACTTAATCTCAAAGCAAGGGTTTTGTTGCTGCCATGCTTTCAGGTTTTCAATAGTATTTGTACCTCTAACGCATAAAGGAAATACAGGAGTGCTTTTAATTTTATGTCCTCCAGAATCATAAACAAATTCTGATTTTTTTTCCATAGGAAGTTTATTGATGGTTTATGAAGAGAAATTGAATATCCCAGAAAATTTTTAACAACAGGGGAGGTAGACTCTAGCTTTTGGCTATGTTGTTTTCCCTGATTTAATACCGCGCCTACACGATACATGTTTAACCTCCAATGCTGAATTAATATTAGAATGCACACAGTCATTTAAGTTCAATCTTATGTTAACAATGTAGCAAGAATGCCTAAATCGGGTAAGGGCTGACTTTTCTTCAGCCCTCCCCAGTCGAGTCAACCAAGGGGACCGCCCCCTCAGCTGCTCACAGAACCGTACGTGAACCTCTCGACTCATACGGCTCTTCTTATCCAACCGCTGACACACAGCCTGCTCGCCAGTGTGCCATTAACCACGGAGCCCTCTTTGCGACTCGTCCCAGACAGGACGCTGCACGCTTCTTCCGGCCCCTCAATTTCTTGTATTTACCCATAGCCCAGCGAACCAGCGTCGCTTCCATATAATCCCGCTGTGTCAGCATAGATGTCGACTCTCTTGATCACTGATTCCCATAACAGAGTATCTATAAGAGAGAGCATTTATGGCTCGTTATTCCAAAGAAATGAAAGCATCCATCATTGCGAGAATGATGCCCCCTAATAACATTTCTGTGTCTGAGTTAAAGAAAGAAACAGGCATCACTGATGCGACCCTGTACACTTGGCGCAAACAGGCAAAAGCTCAAGGTTTACCCGTGCCCGGAGATGGCAATAACTCAGAAAAATGGTCACCACAGGACAAGTTTTCCGTGTTAACCGAAACTGCTTCACTCAATACTGCAGAGCTCTCAGAGTACTGCCGCAAGCATGGCCTGTTCGTTGAACAGCTGGCTCAATGGAAGCAGGATTTTATCGCGGGAAGTACACAACCTGCGGACATACGAAAATTCCAGACTGTGTCCCAGCGCCAGGACAAACAACGCATCAAGACACTGGAACGTGATGTGAAACGCATGGAGAAGGCACTCGCTGAAACAGCGGCCCTGTTGGTTCTCTCAAAAAAAGCACGCGCGATCTGGGGGGAAAGCGAGGAAGACTGATTCCTCTCTCAGATCGCAAAGAAGCTGTTGAACTTATTAACGAAGCCGTAGCCAATGGCGCGCGTAAAGCCCAGTCCTGCTCGGTTCTTGGAATCTCTTTACGCACCAACCAGAGATGGACGCGAGAGCAGGAGGTGCAGGCCGACGGTCGAAAAAATGCGGATCGACCAGCGCCGGGTAACCGCCTCAGCGATGAAGAGCGCCAGGCCGTGCTGGACACATGCAACAGTGATCGCTTCAAGAGCCTGCCACCCAGCCTGATTGTCCCGGCGCTGGCAGATGAAGGCTGCTATCTGGCCTCTGAGTCCACGTTCTATCGTGTTCTGAATGAAGGCAACCAGCAACATCACCGGGGACGAAGTAAAAAACCAGTCAAGCGAAAGCCTGCATCACTCTGTGCAACCGGGCCGAACCAGGTGTGGTCCTGGGACATTACCTATATGAACGCGCTGATCAGAGGGCGCTACTATTACCTCTATCTCGTCATGGATGTATACAGTCGTATGATTGTGGCTTGGGAGGTTCACGAACAGGAGTCTGCGGAGCATGCCTCCGAGATGATCCACAAAACTTGTTTACGGCACAACATCAGTGCGCAAGACACACCATTGGTGCTGCACTCAGACAAAGGTAGTCCAATGAAGGGTGCGACGATGCTCAGTACGTTACAGCGTCTGGGTGTGGAAACGTCATTTAGTCGTCCCCGGGTCAGTAATGATAATTCGTTCTCCGAGTCGCTCTTCAGAACACTGAAATACCGACCGGGTTACCCGTCTCAGGCCTTTGAAAGCCTGGACGCCTGTTGGGGCTGGGTACATGAGTTTACACACTGGTATAACCATGAGCATAAACATAGTGGGCTGAAGTTCCAGACCCCACAGGATCGTCAGACGGGACGCTCGGCAGAAACAGTCAGAAAACGGAAGACGGTCTACCAAACCGCTAAAGATGCTCACCCTGAACGCTGGGGAACACGACCGACGCGAAGCTGGGATTTACCGGAAGTTGTTTGGCTCAACCCTGAGTGACAGGAACATCAGCCGCAGCTAAATACTGCGGCTTAATTGAGGCGACATCTTTGTTGAAAGTCACCGCTACACCTTTCGCCCAAGGATGGCCAGAAACCGGCATGGGAAATTCTTTGTCAGCTTTTTGCCTGCAATAAGCAAGGCTTCGGCACAGCATATTCGCAGCAAGATAAGAGAGCTGGCTATTCCCACCAAGCGATCACTGTATTCTCTGGATGAGCTTGCAAAGCTGATCAATCCATACGTTCAGGGCTGGATAAATTACTTTGGGAGATTCTATCCCTCAGAGATGAGAAAGGTTCTGAATTATAGGGAAGCGACGCTGGTTCGCTGGGCTATGGGTAAATACAAGAAATTGAGGGGCCGGAAGAAGCGTGCAGCGTCCTGTCTGGGACGAGTCGCAAAGAGGGCTCCGTGGTTAATGGCACACTGGCGAGCAGGCTGTGTGTCAGCGGTTGGATAAGAAGAGCCGTATGAGTCGAGAGGTTCACGTACGGTTCTGTGAGCAGCTGAGGGGGCGGTTCCCTTGGTTGACTCGACTGGGAGGAGCGGAGCCGTGAGGCTCCGCCCTATCCCGATTACATGCTCATGAGATTTCCAATGTATTTCACGGATGATACGGATATGAATGGTACTGTTCTAAACCACACATCATTCTTCAATTTTTTTTAGTTCATATTGAATCCATTTGTGGATATTACAAAGGTGCTCATGATTCTCAAAATTGAATATATTGATCGTATCTCTAATTTTTTCCAACCTATCTTTTATCTTGTATTTAATATAATGAGATTGATTAAAATCGTTAATTCTCAGGGCGTTTTTGAATGCATTCCTTAAATCTTCTTGGTAGCTGTCTGGATTGCATAATTTTTGAATGGATGGGTCGCACTGCTTCAAAAATAGACTCGTTGATAGGTCTGTAACTTTTATCTCTTGATCTTCACCTATTATCAAATTGTCAGGATAAAAATCTAGATGGACAATTTCTAATTTATGCATCATTTCCAATCCTAGAAACATGCCTTTTATGTATTTCAATACCTGCCTGTGATGCAAGGATTTTCCTTTATTTTCTAATTCCTTGATTTTTTCATAAAGGGAACCCCACTCCCGCTTAATAACAATAGCTATTACTTCCCCATAAATATCAGTGTAATAAGCTTTAACCTCAATAATGTTGGGATGAGAAGGAAGCGCATTAAAAACCATCATTTCATTTTGTAGGGATTCTTTCATTTCAACTCTAAAGTTTTCTAGTTGCCCTCTATATTGGCGTGCGACTTTAATAACATGAGTTTGATTTTCGTCTTCAATTTGGAATAGAATTCCATGAAACCCTTTACCTAAAAATTTACCGAATGTAATATCTTGAAGCTTATATGGCCAATTTCGATTCCGGTACAACTGCAAAACCGAAGGAGTTGATAGTGCAGATGAGAGACTGTACATCTCTTGGTCGAAGTATTCACTGAAATTGCTTAATATCTCAACAGGAGTAACCTGTTGACTCCAAGCATGTGAGGTGTAAAGCAAAGAGTTGAGCCAACACAACAAAATAAAAGATAGCCTGATGCTTAAGCGTACAAAGTTAGTAATTTTATATTCTAATGAATGGTTTGGGTACGTAGTATTCTTCATGAGGTCTGCTTCCCTATGCCCGTCTAAAGTTGTATCTATTTCTTAGACTCTCATTTATCAAAAAAGTTTCTGTCCCAGAAAAGCCTTATCCAAAGCATTTTAAGGCTGTTTCGTGCAAATCGCATGTAACAAGTGGTTCCAAGTGACGTCTACGGCGCACCTGATTTAGGCGTGTGAGCCGGGCATGGCACTTAACTCGAGAGGTGAAAGTCCTCTTACCAGGTATTCGCAGAGCCGAAGGTTAGCGAAAGGGCACCAAAAGTAGGCGCCTTAAGCGAGGGCGTTGTCGCGAGGCAGGGTCTGAAGGAAGCCCAACGCAAAATCGCGGGACGACGAACAGGAACCCAATATGAGGTGTGACGCCTCTCCTAAATTAAAAGCGGGCCAGTGGGCACGTGACCATTAAGCCCTCCATCTGCAATCGGGATACCTTTTATAAATTGGGCGTTTACGCGAGGAAAGTTAAGTGTCTTACCCCGGGAGGTCTGCACTGTGTTGAGGGAACAACTGACAACGGAGCAATCCGCTGTGATCGCAATGCAGAAGTCAGCAGACGGCATAGTACTGAAATCTCAGGAAGGCCCGAACGGTTGACCCCGCTGGGAAGCGCTCTACTGGAGAGCTTGTACCGCATCTGTAGATCGAAAGATCGCCAAGGTGAAACAAACTCTGGCTTTAGAGAAGAAATGAACAGTGTTAGCGGTTTCCATGGTGACACTCTCAACATAGACTTGTCTGAGGTGCATCTGAAAGATAGAGGGTCCCCGCGAACGAGCCGATCGGCTCTTACTCGATATTGGCGGTAGCACATGAAACCAGCTCTGGGTGCATGTAACCAAACCTTGGACTCAAGTATGAGGAGAGAGGTGACAGTTACAGTCTATTGAGCTCAATGACGGTTAAAACTTTCTGTGAACGCACCCGGTGCGGACCCGCAAGCCGTGGTGGTGTGGGGAGGGCTGAAGAAAAGTCAGCCCTTACCCGATTTATGCGATTAATCGCTATTAATGAAATTGAAGAATGACTGCACGGCTCTACTAACAAGGTATATAACTGCTAGAGCTTTTATAGTGTCTTTAGCAACTTCTTGACCGTTAATATTTTTGAAGTTTGGTGATAATAGTTCCAGCTCACCTTTATCGAAAAACACACCTGAACATTTCGAACAATACTCCAGTTCTATACCTGCTATTACTGCATGATTGAGATTATGGTTTACGCAGCATGGACATGATAATTCGGTTACATCGTGTTTCTGATTAAGGTTTTTGACAATGAGATCAGTATCTAACTCTGACTGTCCGACCCAGGTTCCCTCGCAATAAAAACAAATGAGATACTGTTTGTCTCTATAGGGTTCAATTCTAAGTTTTTCGTGGCATTTTGGACGATTTTTAATGCTCATAAACTACTGCTGAGAATATTGTTTTAGGATAGAGAAGCTAATCTGCGGATAACGAATGATATGGACTCCCCCCACTTACGGCAACAAGTGCCAGACTAACGATTTACGAAGTACGTTGTAAGCAGGAGAAGTCCGATGAAAGTCTTAACCATTGGTATTGATCTGGCAAAAAGTTATTTCAGCCTTCATGGTGTCGATCAACACGGGAAGGTCATGATTCGTAAAACGGTGAAACGTCACAAGCTTCTGGAGACGATTGCACAGTTACCTTCTTCACTGATCGCCATGGAGGCCTGTTCAGGAGCGCACCATTGGTCTCGTGTCTTCCAGTCACTTGAGCAGCAACACGATGTACGCATCATCGCACCCAAGTATGTCGCGCCCTATCGTAAAGGCGGTAAAAACGATAGCAACGATGCGGAAGCGATTTGCGAAGCGGCCTCTCGACCAAATATGCGCTTTGTCTCTGTTAAAAGCGTCGATCAGCAGGCTGTCCTTTGCGTCCATCGTACTCGGCAGGCCCTGGTGCAAACACGGACGGCTATCATCAACCAGATCCGGGGCCTGCTCAGTGAGTTTGGTATTGTCATGGCAAAAGGTCGCCATCCCGGGCAAAAAGCACTGCAGCGTGTTCTGGAAGATGCGGAGAATAGTCTTCCCTGGACAGTGCGACAAATGATTGATGATACGTTTAAAAGGGTGCAGCAACTGACCAAAGACGTTCTGGCTTATGACCGCCTGATTAATCACATGGCCCGAGAGTCAGACAACGCCCAGAGAATCATGGAAATCCCGGGTGTCGGTGCTAAAACCGCCACTGCGGTGATTGCCACGGTTGGTCAAGTTGACACCTTTCACTCCAGCCGGCAGTTCAGTGCCTGGTTAGGGCTGACACCGAAACAATACAGTACGGGGGGCGTCACACGACTGGGGCAGGGAAAAAGCATGAAAGCCCGCACCACCACTGGCCTCAGGCATCACTCAATATCGGAGCACCCGCCATAACTTGGCTCAAATACTCCGTACTCATGGCCGATCGTCTCATTTTCCGTTTAATACCTCCTTTGAATGTTTTTTCATTCTTCAGAAGGTTCAGCGCAATGTGCCTGAATCCAGCCAGAATTTATGCTCCATCATATCGCCGGATACGGCAGTCATCTTCAGACATCGCAACATCAAGAACATAGTGCAAACTGTTCTCTATGCCCCAATGCTCCCAAGTGCTTGTGGCCAGTTTTTTTGCCGTTAACTCAGTAGAACTGATGTAGTACCGAACGCTCACATTCTCAATATTTTGCGGCGTGTTTCCTTCCTGCCGAAAAGCGATAACAGCTCCCAGTGTGCGCATCCCTTTCCAGTCAAATGAAGGTTAACGAACTCATCAAACAGGTCACTCACAACATGAATGCGATGCTCATCTAGGCCACGATTTTTCTCTTTCGTTTCATACACAGATTCGTAAGAACCCGCCAGGATTTTACTGATCGGAAAGTGTTCTTCGAAAGCATTATGCAGCTTTGGCTGGTTGCCTTTAACGGCCAGAAGGTAATCCCCCTCCTTCTCGACAATCTGCTTCGCAATCGCTCTCTGACAGCCCATAGCGTCAATGGTGACAAGGCTTTTCTTGATATCCAGAAGTTTTATCAATACCGGGATAGCTGTAATTTCGTTGCTTTCGCTTCCGTTTTGGTCTGGGCCAGTACAACACCATTCTCTGTACAAAATGCACTAACCATATGGATGGGATCACGGTCTCTGCTCTGGTCATAAGAGCTTCTGAGCGTCTTCCCATCAATGGCAATAACTGTCTGATCCTTTGCTTCGTGGCAGTCTTTTATCCCGTCCGAAAAGCACTTCTGGAATTGCTTGGGATTCACTGCGCTGTCCACTCGTGCGATGGTGTCTTGAGAGGGAATACCGTTTTCAAAATCGCCGAGTGTTTTTAGCCAGTCTTGGCGTACTTTTCCAAAGTCTTCAATATCCTCCCAGCTCTCTGACCCGCTGATAACGGCAGAGATCATCAGCAAAAGAATATCCGTGGGTTTATGGTCTATTTTCCACGACTGGCGATAATCTTTAAGAATAGAAAGATGATTAATTGAGCTGAATGCGTTCACTTCAATGTGGCTCATTATTCGTCATTTGACGTATAAGACCACAGGTGTATGGTAAGGGGAACTCGAAATTTTAAGTATTATGCGAGCCCAGTGATAGCGCGGGCTTTCATGCTTTTTCCCTGTCACCTCCGCCAAGACTCATCAATAAAGGGAAGCTCGGGATTTCAGTCTGGGGGGAGTTGTTACTGAATAAATACGCATACGGCATCCCCATAAACAGACAACTGGAGTCTTATAAAGCACAGGGTCTGCACCTTTCACCAGCAACTATTTTCTATGGGCAGGCCGCAATAACGCCTTTTTTCGTGCCTGTTGCTGATGCTATTCGGGAGTTCGTTGCCAAGAGCAATCAATGGCATGCCGATGAAACGCGGTGGATTGTCTGGGGGCATGAGAAAACTGGATCCCACAAGCACTGGCTCTCGGTATTTCTTTGCGACCAGGCGGTTTATTTCAGTATTGCTGACTCTCGCGCGGCTGTCGTACCCGAATCCGTCATAGGTGATGGGGCAGGTACGCTGGTATGCGATCGGTACTCGGCCTACAAGAAGTTCGCCAGTGATGCGGTTTCTATTGTTTTAGCTTTCTGTTGGGCTCACGTAAGACGGGATTTTATTGATGCTCAGCCTGGCGACCCTGAACTGGAAAAGTGGAGTGCCACCTGGGTGAGCAGGATTGGTCACTTATACCACCTGAACGACCAACGCCTTAAAGTTCTGGACGACCCTGAGCAGTTTTCAGCTCGACAACTGAAACTTGAGCGTCAGGTAAAGCAGATGGCAACCCTGAGGGATCAGGAACTCAAACGCCCAAAACTGCCAGTCAGAGCAAAAAAGGTGCTCGAAAGCCTGCAGAATCATTGGGAAGGATTGACCCGTTTTGTCACTCATCCCGGTATCCCTATGGATAACAACGCTGCAGAACAAGCCATTCGCACAGGAGTGCCTGGCAGGAAGAATTACTATGGCTCTGGCAGCGACTGGAGTGCTGATATAGCCGCATTTCTATTCAGTATTTTCATGACACTTAAGCTTTGGGGTATTAACCCAAAAATCTGCTGAATTCCTATCTTGAGGCATGCGCAGCAAATGGCAGGAAACCGCCTGAAGATATCTCCCCCTATTTGCCTTGGTTAATGAGTGAGGAGATGCTTTGTGAAATGCGTAACCATGATCCTCCAAAAGCATAACCGGGTAGGAAAAATCATTGCCTGAAATGGTGGCGTTCAGGTGGTTGGTAGAAAGGTTACCAGGCTGGCAAGTCATTCACTCTCAGGCCTTCATACTGGCTACTCATTTCTTGTTCGTCCATTGCATTTATCACCCGATCAACAAAGGTTCCAAGGCCTGCGACCGAGTCAGTCTCAACATAGGAAATACGTAGCACCTCAAACCCCAGGCTTTTGAGTATGTGATCTATCAAACGGTCTCGCGCTCTTCTTTTTCCAGATTCTTTTGCAAGAAGCTCATCGTTTTCCATTGTATCATCCTGAATATAATGATGGGGGCCATCGACCTCTATACACAAGGTTTTACCCACCAGAATATCAACTGGGAACCCTTCAATATTCACTTCCATAACAATATTTTGGTTTGGCAAAGCATTTTTAACAGCCTGGAACACTCTGTTTTGTAATGCTGAGACCTTCACCTTTTTTTCAGGAGCAGAAAGAGCAGGAGACACATCAATTTCCAAGTTAGAAATGCCTGCCCAGTAAATATATGCAAATCTGTCTTGCCAGTGATGTGAAAGAAGGTCCCTGATATTTTCCCTATCCATTAGCGGCTTAACAAAGATATCGAAACGGGGTGTATCAGGATCATCCTTGACGAGCGGATTTTGTTTTGCACATAAATCCAGAACGGCCAGGCTCCATAAGAAGTCGCCGACTCTATGCTGTAGAGGGCCGCCTGTGTCAATAAAACCAGTCATATCACAAAGACGTTTAACCAGGAAATAGCCAAGCTTCAGCTGGTCGTCTGACAGAGATAAACGGCACAAAGCGTCAAGGGCCATAATAATATCCTGTTCAGTCGGCGATATGTTCATAATGGCTTGAATCGAAGCTTGAACAACATCCTCCCCTATGACGTGTGAGCAATGAGACATCCCACTGGCCTCCATGGCCAGATGCTGGGCCGACCACTCTTTGGTGTCGGTCAAATCACGGCTTCCCACCTCTTTGGCCAGCGCCTTCCGGGTCGTGTCGGCGTCGTCCCCCGACACCTGGCTCAGGCCACTGGTCACCATGGCCAGATCTTGCGCTATCCAGCACTTAAGGTCGCCGGCAAGGGCACGCCTCCCCACTTCTTTGGCCAGCGCCTTCCGGGCCGTGTCGGCGTCGTCCCCCGTCACCTGGCTCAGGCCATTGGTCACCATGGCCAGATTCTGGGCCGACCACTCTTTGGTGTCGGTCAAATCACGGCTTCCCACCTCTTTGGCCAGCGCCTTCCGGGTCGTGTCGGCGTCGTCCCCCGTCACCTGGCTCAGGCCATTGGTCACCATGGCCAGATGTTGCGCTATCCAGCACTTAAGGTCTCCGGCAAGGGCACGCCACCCCACCTCTTTGGCCAGCGCCTTCCGGGTCGTGTCGGCGTCGTCCCCCGTCACCTGCCTCAGGCCATTGGTCACCATGGCCAGATGCTGGGCCGAACACTCTTTGGAGTCGGTCAAATCACGGCTTCCCACCTCTTTGGCCAGCGCCTTCCGGGTCGTGTCGGCGTCGTCCCCCGCCACCTGCCTCAGACCATTGGTCACCATGGCCAGATGCTGGGCCGACCACTCTTTGGTGTCGGTCAAATCACGCCTCCCCACCTCTTTGGCCAGCGCCTTCCGGGGCGTGTCGGCGTCGTCCCCCGTCACC
>CBDCRZ010000051.1:0-15727 GCA_965221135.1 Sansalvadorimonas sp. | reverse complement strand
CTTGAGATCGATCATGTCGAACGTCTGCATCTTGGACCGCACCCACACCATCGAACACGCTGGCAGAGAAACCAAAACTGGCGAACTGAAGAACTCAACCCTTAAATCACCACCAGCGTGAGACGCGGCCCACCGATGGTTGGCCTGGATGGCTGGGGACTGTGACCACCGACAAACGCTGATGGTTCTTCTGATAATCAAACCGACAGAAACCAACTCCCGTGCCGGAGCAGGTGGACAGGCTGCTCAGCGGGACTGCTGACCATCGCCTTTCTTCTGGAGAGGGGGATTGCTTCGGGGCAGGTTGCCATCCCTTTTTCACCAAAGATCGGTTCGCTTCCAAAATCGTTTGCCGGGCCTCAAGTGCTGGCGCAGGCTCCGGTGTCGCAGCGGCGACTCCAGCACACAGCGGGGAAACCAAGATCAGAAGCAGAACAAAGCGTCCCATGCCGAGTCTCATCCATCTCTTTCCTAGCTGTGTAAAGAAAAGACGGCCACCATGATGTGAATTTATGCCTAGGTCGCTGGCTCAGGGCAGGGCCTTTATAGAAGAGGCTGAAGGCCAGAGGCGATCAGCATGCTCACAATCAATGCCACAGAAGCTTTCGAAAGATCAGCGCCTATCACCCGACTCCAGGGGCCACCATCTTGGAGCGCAAATGGTTGACAGCTCCGATGAGAATGAAAACGCAGCGCACCTTCACGCCCGCCTAACAGACCTAGAAACACCCATGTGGTGCTGAGCGGAAAGGAGGTGAGCAACGCACTTCCCACTAAGCAGCTGCCAAATAACAGGTCGATCACTGTGGCGGAACGCAGATCAGATGCGTTGGTTTTTGTGTGCAGAATGCCTTGAATAGGTCCCCCTCCAACGCTAATTAACCAGCACAGCCCAAGACAGAGCAAGACTGTGCACATCAGCATTGGTAAAAGTTCGAGTTGTCGGGGTAAAAAAATAAATACATTGGCAAGATCTTGGACCAACCAAATTCCCCAGAGAAATGCGGTCGCTAACCACTGCGCAATGAGCCAAACAGGGCTCACCGATTGAGCAGATTGATTCGTAATAAAAATCCATCGCTCGACGAGCCAAAGGCCAAGCCCATAAATGATCATTGCAATTAAAAATGCAATGAGATAACCCAATAATGACACTTTGATTAGGGAAGAGCTGTTCGTAAATTCAAATGTCGATAACACCAGAAAAGAGGTGCTTAATGGTGCACCCCATTGGGTGAGCAGCAGCATCGCAAGGGGAGGAATGAGGTACACCCAGGTGAATATTGCAGGCTGAGTAAAGACATGACCTGGAACATTGAGACGACCCCATGCAGGATCGCCTCCGTTCACGCTCCAGCCGAGCATTAACACCACCACGGATACTGTGCATAAAAAAATCATTTGGCACCACTTCGGTACATGACCTTGGTTGGCTTGTAGATAGGGTCCCAAAGTTTGTAGTGAGTCGTTTCGTATGATGGACAATAATGACAGCGTAAATCCCGCAATCATCCAAGACTTTGAAAGTATCAATTCCATTGATCTATTAACGCTTAGATTTCAAGCAAAAGTTTATGAAGAGCAGCTGTAATGGGAGACCCCGCCTGCATAGAAGAATGAGTCTGGGCGTAAGCGGTAATATTGATCTTCAATGGCTTGAGTTTGTTCCTCATAGGGTTGATTTAAGATGGCCTGGATCTGATGGATTAACGAATAGTCCCCGCGACTTGCTTGTTCATAGGCTGGAACAATGAGCCACTCTCGCCAGGTATATTTTGGATTGATTTTCAGCATGTTCTGAGATATAGCCTGTTGATTATTGGCGCTGGCAATCAATCGACTCCATTGATCAAACCAAGATTGCCACTGCACTTCTAGCTGCTGAGGAAGAGGCGTATAAAAACTTTTGTTTAGAGCTGAGAAATCAGTCGGTAAATGCGACAGCTCACGGAAAAAGATTGTGAAGTCGACCTTCGAAAGTTCAAGTAATTGCAATAAGCCATCACAGAGCTGCCGATCATATTGAGCCAATCCCAGCTTTTTAGCCCACATATCCTGCAGCTTTGCTTGCATATGTGATTCAAAATCTTTGCGAATTTGATCTAATTCCTCAAGATTTTTATCATGATCAAGAATCAACAGCCTGAGAGATTTCCAAAACATATGGAAATTTGCTTCCGCAGCCACTGGTTGATTCAAGAAGGCAAAATGTCCGCCGCCACCAGTCCATGGTTGGAATTGCGGGTCAAAAAGTTCGCAGAAGCCAAACGGTCCATAATCAAGGGTGAATCCGCCAGCTGCACAATTATCACTGTTGAAATTACCTTGGCAGTAACCCACGCGTAGCCAGTTAGCGACTAAGGAAGAAAGACGTTCACGAAATGTACGAGCCAATAAAACGATCTGGTCAGAAAAATGAAGGGATTGATCAATTTCATTTTTATACTCTCGTGCGATTAGATGCATCACAATCATTTTTAATTCCTCGAAAGCTTGAGGATGGGCATCGAGTCGGACCCGACGTGCAAATAACTCCAACTGCCCAACACGTAGAAATGAAGATGAAACCCTAGTGCTAATTGCTATGGGGTTATCTACTAAAACATCAGGGTCCTGAGATTGGGATTGTTCTGAGTACCAGGGCCGCATCACTGTTTGCGATTGCGAGGCAAATAGCGTCAACGATCGTGTCGTAGGAATTCCTAGGGCATGCATCAATTCTTGAGCCAAAAATTCGCGCACACTCGATCGCAGTACGGCACGTCCATCGGCGCCTCGGCAGTAGGGCGTTGGACCACTACCTTTTAGTTGCATTTCCCAACGCTTCTCATTTAAAAGGCCTTCAAAAACTGAGATTGCCCGCCCATCTCCGTAACCATTCCCAGTTCCGAATGGACATTGTTGATTGTATTCAGTCCCATAAATTGATAGGGCATACCCAGTCGCCCAACCCATGCATTGAGGAGAGTTGATCGAGGCGCAATCTCCAGAAAACATTTTTATAAAATCACGGTCTTTGATCAGCACATCTTGAAGACCAAGCTGCTCAAACAAGTGATAACTATGCGTGATATAAACCGGCTCCGGGAGAGGAGTTGGATTGACGGGTACAAAATGTCCCGAACAGACTTCTCGAGCCCGATGATCATTGCCATCATCCCTAGAGGCGGGATCAGCTCTTAAATTTGTTTTGAATGAATAGTCGGCATGTCGGATGAACTCTTGAAACGATGTGATCCCTGGACTTGATAACTGCTTTTCATGGGAAGACATCAGTCGCTACCACCACTTGGCATGTCAATCCATAGTAGTCACATTGGGTTGAGACAAAGCAACCCACCGGGATCAATAGGTCGACCATGGAGAAATCAATCAACTAATTTTACATTTAAATATTAAATTGCTTCCATATCTAACAATTGGTCCATGAGTGCCGCATAAAGCTGATTTCTCATCGTGAACAGGCACTCTTGCTCTTCGGCATGGCCACCGGGCCAGCTTTCATAGGCTTGGTTGATCGCCCGATGCATCACACGGAGTGCATCAAGGCCTAATTCAATTGAAACAACTGTTTGATCCTGCTCCATCGATCAACAACTCGTAGGACAAAGGTATTTTTGTTAAAGCCCTTGGGATTGTCGAAAAGCCCAAGCAGAAGCAGCCTGCTGCTGCTTCCAAGCCACTAGCAAGTCTTTGGCGATCGAGCGTAATTGGAGAAGATCATCCGAATTATCTATCTCTCTCGAGAATTTTTCGATCTCAAATTTTTGGCCAAGAGTCAAAGAGATTGGGTCCATTGGCTGGTGACTTGATGCGTCGAAAGTAATGGAAAAGCTTTGAAAGAGCAAATCACTTTTGTAGTCTCAGCAACTGTTTTGAAGATTTAGTGCTCAAGCCAATACATTCATGTCGTTACAGAACATGTCCTAACCCCATGCACCACAGCGATTTCACTCATTGGATGGCTTAGACAAGATCTGCATTAAAAAGCTTCATGCATTTCTCCTGGGAAAAACATCAAACACTTTCCAGGAATGTAGCCAAGGCTGCAGACAAAGACATGGGATTTGCTATTGCTCTGATGGGTGTTGGTCTCACACTTTTGTCGAAAGATCTCTTACTGGTAGAGCAACAACAACCCAACTCTGAGCTCAATAAGAATACGACTAGGTAATATAAAAGCCTGGTTTTCATGGCCAGGATCAATATCAAAAGATTATTCGATTCATATTTGATTCAACTTTATTCGGTTAATCCATGAATCTTTTCAGCTTCGATCAAGAAATTCTACTTGGTTAATCGTTGCCTTAGTAGGGAGTTGGTTGCAAGGGTGCATTGAACACATCACACGCTCGAGTGTCTGCTTCTGTCGCGTGCATCAATCACCCTCATCTTCGAACAAACTTTTTTGCCCAATACCGAATCAGTCTTGCGAAGCGACGTCTTTCTCGTTGATTGGTTGGGACGTCTTAATGACTGGAGTAGCACACCTCGCTGATAAAGAGGCTTCTAGGCGCTGAAGCTGGGCTTCGCGTAGTGCCTTGGCGAGGTCGAGGGTGCGGTCAGTCATCGGTTGGCGTTCCCATTAACCAACATCAGGTGTTGGTTAATGAAAGGGGGCCTTTAAATCGTTCAGACCCAATTTAGGCAGCAATTGACCCGTCTCAAGCAACCCAAATCCATCCGTAAGGATTTCAGGACACTTGCATGCTTGATCCGCCAGGGAATCCAAATGGTTGTTGTGTTTTTTCGATTGCGATGGGTGATGCAGGGATACAGATCTTGCTCTCTACATCAGGAAATAGTTCAAATTGATTCAAAATCTGCTCTGTGGAGTCAGCCTGGGTTTCCTGGTTGATCTCGACGAAGAGGTCACCTTTCAAAACCCTGTTTGCGCTTCCTGTGGGATCCTCTCGAAGACGAAGGCCGAGTCGGTTTCTCGTCAGTTCAGCTGCTGGACAGTTCAGCGCGGTGTCTGCACTGATGGAGCTGAACTTGGCCGCTCCAAGGTTGCAGGGTGGTGTTTTGAGGTCAGCCATCACATCTCCTCAAACGTCGCAACGGGTTCAGGGACCCACCTGCCCGCTGTCTTGTACCGACATTTCTCCGACCTGCTTGTCGGGTTCTTTGCGACGCTCGAAGTTCCTCTAGCTTTTCAAGATCTCCATCGATGCACGGACCCATCAAGATTGAGGGCTGTCAGCCGTGGTTTTGATGCCAGGTCTTGAAAAGTCATTTCAAGAGCCCGACATTCCTTGGCAAGTTTTCCCTGGTCGTTGTTTCGCCTCTACTGAGGTTTCAAAGCACGCCGTTTCCACTGTCGGAGGTTTTGGTTGAGAGGGCAATGCGCCTTAACACCGATGGCAAACGAGCTGTGCTGGGCAAAAGTATGGGCATCGAAATCGGAGGTGCCCATGACGGCCGAAACTCCACCTGAGCAAGCGCTAGAAGCACGCTGACTTTTCTGGCCCCTGCTCCAACTTTCAACCCATCCGTGAGCCGTCCGTCTGGCGCGACAACGCTGAGCGTCAACCCAGTCGACTTTCCTCTGCATCGTTGAGGTGCCCCAGCAGGAAAAGAGGTTTCACACCTGGTCGCAATGGCCCCAGGGTTTGCCACCAAGCCAGTCGCTTCGCTCTTCTGCTTTTATGTGTTGACCTACGACCTGATCTCTGCTTTTTGGAAGAGGAAGCAGTGGTGTCGGAAGCGAGGAATATGAGAAATCCCCCCATCTCTGTCGTCGGTGGGCTGGTTTCTCAGCCGAATCTTCTTTAGGTGAACGATGAACAAACGAGCGAGATAGGCCGTCTCTTCCACCTGGGAGGGGCGGCCTTCCCTTTGTCGGCGCACCTTGTGGCAAAAAAAATGCCCCGAACTAGTCGGGGCATTTCAACTTGTTCAGCAGGGGATCAATTGGCGTACGAGACGCCGCGATAGGTCAAACCTGCTTTTTTTGATGCGTCAGCACCTTGAATCCGCACGTACTTCTGCCCGCGATAGGTGAGTGTCATTTGAAGTTGCTCAGATGTCCAGGTCCCCGTTCCTTGGCCTGGGTTGTCTGCGCCTCACAAATGTGAGGTGAACGTTGTAGGTAGCTCTCGCTACACAATCTTTATAGCGTGCTCGTCAACCGATCTGATGTTCATCGCGCTACAGACATGGTCCTTGGTCCTTAGTTCTGCTCGATTCAGGTTGATCACCTAAAGCATCAAGCCGCCTTGGTCTATCCATGTAGGCCTGTTGTGAATCAATATTTAAGGCCTCAAATCTTTGTGGCTAGCATGATGTGATCTTGTCAGTAAGCCAGACGATGTTTCGCTATTCATTTGGCAATCAGCTAAGAAAACGTAAAGAACTTCTATACAACCTTGGGGCTATCTCCTCCTATTCCTCGATGCTAATTTTTCTTTGGCATGGCATTGAGATGCTTGTGTCTAGAGAAGATCCGAAACATACCCTTGTGCTTTATGCCGCCTCTTCTTTCTTTTCCATTTTGGTGATGGCTCCATACAAATGGGATAAGAAATGGATGCGTATCAAGACTTCTGTCGGGATTGTTGTGTTCGGAGCCTCCTTAATCATTTATTTGCTCTGTGTTTGGGTTTATTGATTTCAGATGAGCTTTGTAGAATTAATATAGTTTCAATTGCGCTAAACTTGATTGACCGTATAGGTTTGGATTAACAGATTTCAAGGATTTTGACCAATAAAAACATTCTTGTTTTGGTCATTTTTATGACAAATTTTCTTGTAAAGATTGGTCTTGAACGAAATTGTCACCCAAGTTATGACTAGTTCGTTCTCTCTTGGCATAGTTCTGCAATTTCGATCTGCTCGAGCTCAGACAGGCATTCTGAAAAGTCCATCCATAGCAACTCGTCGTTAATTGGGCAGTCCGCCAAGGCTTGCTCATAGCCATTCGACTTCCTGAAGTGTTCTGCCCTATCGGAATCAGAGATTTCTGATACTTTGTTGAATTTCTGCTCTAGGAGTTGCCCTAGCTTTTCTCGCCTCGACGGAGCCATCATTTTGATAATCATTAGAGCGATTAAAGCAATCGCACTTCCAGTTTTCAACTGAGATTTGTGTTTGCTTAAGTTTTCATGGCTTAGAGCTCTCTTGTTATTGCTGTCTGATCAGGCTCTGGTGATAGATCGGGAATTCATCTGCAAGCATGTCCAGAGTTGGGCTATCGGCTCCCAGTTGCTGTTGTGCTTCCTCGAACACGGACGTAAAGCATGATTCGCATCTCACTTCCAGGATGAGGTCGTCAAAGCTCGTCTCCCCTGTTTTATAGCTGCAGACGAGTTCTTTAAAAGTCACGGAATGCGATGTTGGGCGGCACTGATCGTCATGTTGCCAGAGAGGTTGTGCACCGATGCCGTTGCTGCAGGACTTGGTACTGATGGCACATTTGATTTTCCAGCAGTTTGTTCAATCAAAGCCCCGCACAACAACGTGGTGAGAGGTGTGAGTTTTTATCGGGAGATCGATGGCGACATAGTCAACGCCCCTTGCTTTTCCCGGACGTGTCTTGTATGGCTTTCAGCCCATAGCAATAGGGCATCAGGCTGCCCGATCATGAGGACATTGGCTTGTTTGATTAAATTCGTTCACCCATTTGACGAAGCATCAGCTTGGCTTCGAGATCGCTCATGGGAGTCACCATCCTGATCACCTTGCGATGGATCTCAGCCGTGCATGTCTGATGCTCTTTCATCGAACACCATTGTTTTTCCCATAATTCAGCCAGTCGTTTCTTGTGTTGGAAGAAGTGATGAAAGCTCATTGATTTGATGTCATGTGTGAGGCTCTCGCCCTTAGAACACACCATCTTCGGAATTAATGGAAATCGAATCCCCCAAATGAGTGGTTTTGATCTTCTTGCTTCTGCACCCATCGGGGGATCAACGAATAAGAACGGGCTTCCTGACCTCAGCTGTTTGCTCTGACCATTAGCCTGATCGATGGGAGCGTCTCCATGACGCCATGTTTCCTATAGTGATTTAAGAAGCGAATTGGACGATGGATTTTGCTGTGGTGATCCTTAGCGAGTATGTCTCCCTTTACCAAAGCATTAATTGGACTGACTGGAAAGATCTCAACAGAAAGAAAATGAGAAGTGAAGGTGATAATTGGTCTAAGGCAATATTAAGTGGTGAAAACATATGGGACTGTCTTGACACAAATAAAATCAATCGCATGCACCTTGTGCAATGGAAACCAGTTGGTGATGTGCTGCACAGAGTCAGTTTGCCTTCCCACCCCTTAGCTTCGGGAGTGAGTCGTTAGGCCACGAAGTACAGGGTGATGTTGAGGATCGCCAGCCCTACCAAGAACACTGCAGCCATCAAAGACGCTTCAGGGAAGAATTTCGCAATCACATAGCCAACTCCCAGAAAAACCGATGAGATCAGGATTGCGGTGAGGTCCGTTCCCATGAGGGGGTGCTAGCTAGCTTCGGCATGATGACAAAACTTTAATTCGACAGCTGAGCAAGCTGAAGTATTCGTAGAGGCTGATTGATCGTGGCTCTGGTCTTATCTTTTGCGGCTCTGCTGTCGAAACCGCCCTTGATCTAGGCGCGACTGCTCGGCGATGTCATCAATCTCCTGGGCAGTCATAGGCCGTACGGATGACATCAAAACTGGATCAGTCCAGTAATCAAGACTGTCGAAAGTTCCTAGTCGTAATGGGCAAATCGGGCCAGCCTTCATGGCTCCCTCCCTCTATTACCAAGATTCTAGAGCAGTTTGTGACACTCAATACTTCGTCCACCACGAATCGTCACTGGCGCGAGCGTGTGGTGATTTGAACGTACCCGTAGATGCTTTGGCTTCCAGCCGACGAATTGGCTCTTGAAGGCTTCGATCAGTTGGTTGATCAATGCGTGATCGTGGTTCGCGTTTCATCTGATGCGATGAAGTGTTGGCTGTGACCCGAAGCGGGGCTTCATGCGCCAACCGGTTTGATAATCCTCCAGACGAATCTCAGTTCTTTGCGATGTTGGATGAGATCTGTCGGGAGATCGATGGCGACATAATTAGCGCCTCCTGTTTTGCCTTTACGGGGCGTGCAGGTCTTTATCTGTTCGTTTGCGTCGTACGGGCTCAACACAACTTGAAAAGGACTTACGGGCTGGCTACTGTGAATTTGCTTGCTTAAGCCCTTTAACTCCGATGAAGGCGTGGCTCTTCTTTTCAGTCGCTTTATTGGTGTACGGGTTTGTCTTTGAGTCAACCTTTGCTAAAGACAAATCTCCAACTATTGCAACGCTTGGAACTGCTCTTGTTGCCGGGAGTTTGATGTGGTTTGTGTGGAGGATTAATTAATAGCCATGTCAAATCAGCTGCTCCCCTTCTTTATTGTAGGTTTAGTTCTTTATATTGCTTACTTTTGGAAGAAGTAGTCGTTTAAGGATTGCATAATGTCGCCAAACTTTCGAAAAGCTGATAGATCAAGCTTCGTGAGTTTTTGAGAGTATGCAGAGCTGAAATGAGTGCACAAACTGAGATTGATGTTTGTTATATCTTCGTCCGCTCAGTCTTTAAGAAAACACATGAGACGTAATGCAAATGAAATCATCTTTCTCCTGGTCAGACTGAAGAAACTCGACGTGAATGCCTGCTTCGTTTAAACTGAAAATATGGCTGACGTAGCAATCTATGGCCTGGTTCAAATCCCCAAATGTTCCAACAGTATCAATGCTAGACCCATTATAAATGCAGATTTTAAAATGTGCATCTACAAGGCAATTGCATTGCTCAGGTTGATTCACTAGCTGTTGAATAAGCTGTGATCGATTGAAATTATTCTCCTCATAGTCAAACATTTGATGTATCAAGTTGTGATACCAATTGAATGGTTCTGCGGCAGCTGCCAAGCTGTCGTCAAATTCCATCAAACGAATGAGTTGAAGTGCAGCAGCATAGGACTTCTGATTCATTTCAATTGGAATACCATCCACGAATGCCAGCCTTTCTTTTGAAAGTGCGGTCTTGATATAACCAAATATCTTCTGACGAAACCCGATATCCCGCTTCCTCGGCGATCTTCACTAATTCGTTGTCGCTATTTGCGATGCTAATTTTATCGCGCAACCTGTAATCACTTCCTACATTCTCGAGGAAAGCCGCTGCCTGTTTGCGTCGCTCAGTGGCGTGGTAAAAAGTAAATGGTTGAGATTCTTTCAACAGGGTTCTGTTCCGAGTGTATTCGATTCTGCAATAGTTCTTGCCGTAAACCCCATGTTATTTTCATTACTTAAGTATTTATATTATCTCGCAATAACCTGTCTCCTAGATTCATCAAGTTTTGTTCAAGCTGATTGCTAGGCTTCTTTCTTTGTTGCGGGCTCCCATGCTCTAACTGATGGCGTATTAATACTCGCTGGGCTAAGTCAATTGTCTAGTGGTGGGTGTTTTCATTTCTGATTCGTTCTGGGTATCGTTCGCTGTCTTGATCTGTGTTCCTTTCATTATTAATCTTGCAGCGCTGTTGATCGTCTTGGCGGCTGTGCAAATCCCAGCGGCATAGCAACCTCACCAGCAACACTAATTAATTATGCCTAGGGCATCGTTGTCCTTTTGATTTTTTCATCATCTTCAATTCTTTTATCAATATCTAAGAGGGTTCTGCTGAGTTGATTCTGCTGATTGTGATGCGATGATTTAATTTAAATTTCATCAAGTAGTACCCCGACTTTGTGATTGGAAGAGTTCTCTTCCAATCATTGCACCGTGTCTGGAGTTAAGGGAAGCAGGATTTCCCATCCATGTGATTTAGGTTTCAAGTTTTTGTGTCAAAGGAGCGATTCAAACAAAATGGAACTGCTTTGAAGGCAGTCGTGCATGCGCGAATGGACTGATGAATTCATCACCGATGCTCAGCAAGAGCTTGTCGGCATGGTCAAAGACTGGAAATACGACTACGGCGCTGATGACAAGGCATGTTCAGCAATGCTCTTGTGGATGGTCCTGAAGCTCAATCCAAAAGCAGAAATCGATCCAAAAATGCTTCAGGTGTCGGATGAACACCCTTGAGGGATTGACCATTGTGGGCAATCACAACACGCCTCATTGGATACGAGCTTGCAAATGCAAGCGCTGCCCTTCTGGTCGCACTCAACCTTGGGATTATGGGAAACATACCCGCAAGGCCCGTCAGGACTGCTTCGGCGTTGGAGGGTGGTGCGCTGGGGGGATAAAAAAAGTCCTTGAGACATCACCCCCAAGGACACAACAACACCTCGTCACATGCTCGGGACGAGGTCGACACAATGCTGCGCTTGCGACGGGCTGCTGTTGTGTGTCTGTTGCTACCAAATTCTCTTGCTATTCCGGCATGCGGTAGTTCTGCCGACAGCTCCTCGCACTGCCTATCTCGTTTATCAAGGCTTACTCAGCTAGATGCATCGAGAAGATTGTGGTTTTTTCGTACCCCATTAAGTGCTGTCGCAGCTAAAAAAATAAATGTCTTCGTTCCTCCCATGCGACCAATCCTTCTGGCTCTTTTACCCCTACTGATTGCTCCTGGAGCAGCCCTGGCTCAAAAGGAAATTCCCAAGGCACCTGGCCACAATCAGTGCCCATTGGGTTATGTGAACACCCTCGGTACAACTTGTGTGTCTCCGATTTACTACGAGGTTGCTCCAACCAATGGAGAAGCTTGCAAATCCGGCTGGGTGAATATCAGCGCTGGGTATTGCAAAAAGAAGAAAGGCCCTCTCGGCATTCTCTGATTCCCAATAAAAAACCGCCCCATACGGGGCGGTGCAGTTGTCAGTTGGGGGCTGACTGATTTGAGAGTCGGGGAGACAGGATTCGAACCTGCGGCATCTTGCTCCCAAAGCGATAGTGCTCTCTAGTCGTCAACTGGATTTTATCAGTCAGAGACTCAGTTGCGGCAGCGTTTCTGTGTTGTCTCCTGTCACCTGATGTCACCAGATGCTTGACGGTTTTGGCACGCCTTTGGCACACTTTCGATAGCGAGATGCCTCATGCCTTTGCCGCGCCTCAGCGAAAAAGACGACTGGATCAAGCCATTCAGAAGGCAGGTTGCAATCACCTGTGGTGATGGCTGGTACATCCGCAATAACCGTGGACGGATGCGCCTCAATGTTCCGCGACCTCTACCAACACCAGCAGGCACCAACAACTGAATCTTTCTCTGAATTACGACTGGTCTGAAAAACGGGGTTCAGCCGTTCAAGCTCTTGCCATTTATCCAGCAACTGTTCAAGCGTTGGGATGGTGGGCGCCCATCACCCTTGCTGGAGCGGCAGACCTCTACCAACACCTTTGCCAGCAGCCACCTGACAACTGAATATCAAGAGCCAGTTGATTGATAAATATCGGCAGTTTGTCCCTAGCTCCGCGGGCGATATTGACTTGGCGATACAACTACCTCCCAGTCCTCAAGAACTGCGCCAAGGTATTCAGTGACCGACCCCCAGTGGACGGTGAAGCTCTTTGCATCGCGTGCCTGAAGCAATGGGAGCAAGGTTCACGGATGCGCCAGACCAGCCGCCAGAAGCTTTATGGCTTCCTCAATTGGGCGGTGCAGCGTGGACACCTGAAACCCATTTACAGCCCGCCTGCGACGTTGCCAGAAGTGCTGAAGCCAGGCTCGAAGCGTGTTGGCTATCCCCTCAGCGATGCACAAATCCTGCAGTTGCTCGACAACCTTCCAGAAGGCGACCCTTGTTTCACAACCAATGGCGTTTTGCCATTCAGCTTTGTGCCGTTTATGGGTTGCGCCCTGAAGAACTGAGGCACCTGCGAATCAAGAGCGGGGCAAACGGATCTGAACTGTGGACGATTTACCGCAAGTCGATGGGCGGCACCAAAGGAGCCAAAACAGAACCACGGCGATTGCACCCGTTATTGCTCCGTGATGCCGATGGCACTGCGATCGATTGGAACCTTCAGGCGCGGTTGGAGGTGAAGGCAGAAAAGCTTCATCCGCCGTTAAATCGTGAAGGTGATGGTGGGCAAGCGGCCATAGCACTGTTTAATCAATACCTGCGCCGCCGTGAGTTCAAAATACTGGATGGCATTGCGAGACGAGGCAGAACACAACGGCGATTGGTCAACATAACGCCAACTATTCATTCCGTCATCGCTACGCCAAGCAAGCTCATGCCGCGCGTCTAGCCTGTTGTGGCTGAAATCTCAGAAGCTGCATGGGCGTTTCACACCATCGACAGTGCATCTGAAGAGCTACGCGAGGTTTAAGCCAAATAAGACCGCCGACAACTTCGCAGCGGTAAACGTTTAACGCCACCTCGTTGATGCTTGACTCTGCTTTCCGTGTTCAAGAGCTGAATCCATTGCAGGAATGGCATCTGCATGGTGCTGCGGATGATTTTGAAGAAGCCCTGAAGATGGCTGGCAAGATTTGCAATCAGATAGGGGTCCCAGTTCGAGTGCTCAATAGAACCGATGAAGTGGTGGCTTGTTTTGAGCCACAAGACAGTTGATGCCGCCGTTTTAGCTCGACAGTTCTGATACTCCGTAAACTAACTTCTCCCGATTTGGGGATGTGATCTCAGTACTTCTCTCCAATTCTTTTGATTGAGATTCTTTTAGCAGCGCGTTAGCAAAGAAACTTCCGGTATTACAAACAGTGGAAGGGTCCCTCGAATTCATCGAAGGAAACTGTCTGGACTTATATGCAGCACGATGCAATCGTTTACGTAGGTGTCCCGTTCTTAGAGCAAGGCCCCTTTGTCTTTAGATAATATTAACACCTGATTGATTGAGTCGACCTTCGTAATTCTGAACAATGGCAATCAGGTCATTATTCTGATTTATTTCTATCCCTGCATTGACACTTATTAGCTTTACCCCGGAACTTTGTTGGAGTAAGATTTTGTCGATTCCGCTATTAAAGTCCTGAATAATGGCGTGGCCTTTACCTTGCTGAAGTTTAAAAATATCTTGGCCTGAGCCACCAATTAAGACGTCAATTCCGTCGTTTGCCAGATAATGTGTCATTTCCAGCATTCCCTTTTAGCGTGTTATTGGCTGCATTCCCTATGATTGAATCATTACCTGATCCACCTATTCCATTTTCAATCACCGTATTAAACGCAATACCTAGATTGCCATGCTGTTTATCCGACCAACTTTGGTCAGCAACATCGAAGGATAGTGTTGAAAGTTGTCCACCATTAAGGTTGACTGACGAGATCTTTTTTGAAGTTGCTTAAATTAATTGTATCAATTCCAGATGCGTCCCAAATTGTTTCGTAAAAGGGAATCGTATTTGAATATTTATAAATAGTATTTCCTCGTTGGAAGTTAGTATTGGCCCCATAGAGATATTGCAGTCCAGCAATATCCCATGTCATAGGAGTAGAGCTTACGCCGTACTCTTTTCTAATTGCACTTCTACCAACTTCCGCAGGCGAAGAGGCGATTTCTCCATTATCTTTGAAATATTGTGTGAATTCTGCGCGATGGGAGAATTCATCTGCCATCAATGTATATTCTCGATTGCGAGCAAATTCGGGGGTTACTCTTTTGGGGTTGTCAGGATGCTCTAAGCCAAGTCCATGCAATATTTCATGTAACATCACTGATGATGGAGTTGGGCTCCCGACATTTTCGACCAATCCAGTACTAAAATTATCCTTAGTAAAATTTTTATTAAACCAAATATCTCCGCCGCGGGGTTCAGGATTTGGTAGATCCGCCGTAGCGTAAATGCCAGGGCGCCATTTTCCTGCCTCATCCGTAATTGTGTTGAATCCAATCCGAATAGTTCCAACAGTATTATTGTCGGGCACTTTTATAAATCTAATATTTGCGTAATCACTAAGTGACTCAAATAGCTTTGCTATGTCATTCTGTTGTTTCTCGCTAAAGTTGGCATAGGGTGCAATTGTCTCTTGCCTATCATCGCCATAGTCAAGTTTTGACTTCGTTGTAATAAAGCTGTAAGTGAGCAGAGTTGTATTTTTTTGCTTTTTAAAGCTGCTATCGCTGATCCACTTTGCTGGAATTCCTGGCCTGACCCATCCATTCTCTTCTAGTGGAATACCTGTATTAAGCAAAGCATTTTCATGGATCTTGTTACTCCATTTTACGTCGACAATATTTTGCTTGCTTTCATTCCAGAGTTGCTCATTATTAGATGCATCGGTACTTGTTCCTTCGGAATTAGCTATTTCATTATTAGCTTGAGTGTTTTTCCCTCTCCTGTTTTTTCCTCGCTTATTTTTTGTTCTTCCATTCCTTGAACGCTTGTTCTTGATTCGCTTATTTCTTGCCAAGTGTAAAAGACTTAATTCAAGATCCTAACACTTCTAGTATTTGTTGTTAAGGCTAGAAATTAATTCTTTACTGTTTTTCTGACTTTTAGAACAGCCAAGATAATTAGTTGTATTTGCGTTCTTCTTTATACTCATCGTCCCAGCTCTATGCCATCCATCTCATTCGTCTGGCTTCTTGCGTTCTGTAATCACAACTTGTTCTTAGACGTGGTATAGGGCCATATACATTAGGGTTTCTCTTTAGTCCAAACTGAATCCACCACCCTTGTCCATAGTGATGATTGTGAATGGGGTTACAAGCTCTGCTAGGGCGTTGTGTTGCATCTCTAGCTCTCTTCGTGTAAATGCCAGCAAAAATATAACCAGTAAGTCGTTAAAATAGATAAGAGAATTAATTTCAAAGAAGCGAAGAGGAGAGGCGTTCTAGGCATCTGCTGAAGAACACATCAA
>CBDCRZ010000050.1:0-5995 GCA_965221135.1 Sansalvadorimonas sp. | reverse complement strand
ACTGGGACCGGAAACCGCAAGCTGGCATTACCATTCGGCCGACGGACAACTGATCGCCACGGTCACGCGCTATGATCCGCCGACTGGGAAAGAGTTTCGTCCCTGGGATGTGAAGGCCAGAAAGTATCGTGCGCCTACACCCAGACCTCTTTATAACCAACCGGGCCTGCAAAAAAGTGAAGATGTCCTGCTGGTGGAAGGGGAGAAGTGTGCTCAAGCACTGATTGATAAAGGCTTCTGCGCCACCACGGCTATGAATGGTGCTAAAGCGCCTGTGGAGAAAACCGATTGGTCACCGCTCAAAGGCAAGCGGGTGTTGATCTGGCCGGATCATGATCAGCCAGGGCGAGACTATGCCAGAGCTGCAGCGGAACAATTAAAGGTTGTGGGTGTATCGGCTGTTGCCATTGTGCAGGTACCTGAGAGTCGACCAGCCAAATGGGATGCCGCCGATGCTCTTGATGCAGAAGAGGATGTGCATCGTTTTCTGCGTAAGGCCCCAAAAACCGTTATCAAGCCGACAGGGTTAGTGTTAACCGATTGGTCGGCAGACAAGTACATCGGCAAAGCACCGGAACAACAGTTTCTGATTGAGGGCAGTTTCCCTTTGGGCGTCGTGTCGATTCTGGCGGCTATGGGCGACACAGGTAAAGGAATGCTGACCTTGAAGCTGGCACTGGAGGTGGCGTGTGGATCACCTGATTCTCCAGTAGATGTCTTTGGTGGTGAAGTGCTGGAGCATGGCACCGCGGTAATTCTCTCAGCTGAAGATGATTACGCTGAGTTGCATCGCCGGTTGGAGCGCCTCGATCCTGACAACCGGCGTAATCAGGCTGGTGGACGTTTGATTGTTGTACCGCTGCCTGATGCGGGCGGGCCAGTCGCCATTGTGACCGAGACGCACGACACTCCGGTTTTGACACCAGCCTACGAGCGTCTGCGTCAACAGTTAATGGCGTTGCCTGATCTGAAACTGGTGGTGTTTGATCCGCTGTCATCGTTTGCCCATGCCGATGTCAATGCCAAAACGGCAGCGGGCTCATTGTTGACCGGAGCTCTGGCAGGACTGGCTTCGGGCAGTGGGGTGAGCGTGATCATTGCCCACCATATGCGTAAACCTCAGGGAGCAACACCGATCGAAACCTCTGATCAGGCGAGGGATGCCATTCGTGGCACGACCGCACTGGTGGATGGTGTGCGTATGGCTTACGCCCTGAGGCCCGCCTCTGAAGAGAAAGCCAATATGGTGCTCACCTGTATCAACCGGCCCTATGAAGCCAGGGCGGTTTATCAGGGCGCTGTCGTGAAAGCAAATGGGCCGGCCAATCGTAAAGTCCGTACATTTTACCGGGCAGAGACCGGGCTTCTGGAAGATATTACCCAACGCTTGGCACGTATGAAGGAGCCGGAATACAAGCTGTTGGGCACATTAACCACAGCTATTCGTGAAGCGGCCGAGCGTGGCCATCCCTTTACGCATGCCGGCGAAAATGGTGTGTACAAGCAACGAAACCGATTACCTAAAGCTTTCCATCAGTTCTCGAAAAAGCGTCTGGAAGAGTGGGTGCAAACCCTGTTAAACGAACATCCTCCCCGGTTGGTTAAGGGGATGGCGGCCCATTCCAAAGAACATAAATGGCTCGATGTCAGAAGCGGCGCTTTTGCTCAGGGCAAGGGTGTCTTTGGTCAGGGAGCTGATCTGTTATGACACTCATTGACAGAGAGGAAAGCAGGGATGCTTCTGTCGTGTATCGCCATGATTTCAGGAGTGATTTCACCTCAAGAAATGCTTCCCAAATGCTTCCCAAAACCAGCCTTGGGAAGCATTTGGGAAGGAGATTGAGCCGAGATTGATTTTGTAAGTGTTTGAAAAATAAGCGCTTAACACTGTTCAATTCGCTTCCCGAAGAAAAACGGGCGGGAAGCAGATGGGAATGGTTAAGTGATTGATTTACTTGATAAATCGTCTTCCCGGGAATCCCTACATACTACGTATGTTAGTAGGGGCATATCTAAAATATGCCCCACCATACGACATGCGTATCGGGCGGAAAGCAAAAAACAAACATCGTCGTCTGGGAGGGGATCCATGACACCTGAAATCAATTATCTGGAACAGCGGTATCGTGAGGCCTGGCTGACCGCCAGACGACTACCCACAGGTATTCGACTTGGCCATGGTTCCAGCTGGCCGGAGATGGTTTATGACCAGCGCGAACAAGTGCGCAGAGCCGAACGGGAAGTGTTGTTTGTGCGGCCCACACCCAGGCAGGAAGACCAGCTGGTGGAGTGCATCAACTGGCTGACACCACTGTCGGTCACTGACCGCAAGCTGATCTGGCTGCGGGCTTCCGGGAGAACCTGGAGAGTCATTGCCCAGCGGACAGGTGTGCCGAGAACCTCGATCCACCGGTGCTGGCATAAGGCGATTCTGCAG
Source organism: Sansalvadorimonas sp. (assembly GCA_965221135.1). Lineage (GTDB taxonomy): Bacteria > Pseudomonadota > Gammaproteobacteria > Pseudomonadales > Endozoicomonadaceae > Sansalvadorimonas. Next base: position 3,558 of record CBDCRZ010000050.1, on the reverse strand, counting down.
GTGCAATTGCAAAATGTTGCGAGGGGGTAGCGTAGGACTGCGTAAAGCCTCCGGGTGATGTCGGTTGTTTCATAAAAACCGGTGTAGCAGGGGTGGGACAAAATCGGCTGTTTAGGGTTATATTTTCTGTACGCTTGTGCAGCGCTACGCCAACGGCCACTCAACGCCTCGGATCATTCGGTCCGGGGCGTTTTGTTTTTTGCATATATCCAGGGATGGAATTCACCATGGCTAATCGGAATCGATCCAGTTGGACACGCACTCGTATTTGCTGTGATTGCGGTAAAGAACAAACCATTCGCAAGGATAACCTTGCCCCAAAATGTACCAGTTGTGCGGCCAGAACCCGTGGAGCGAAAGGCATTGCAACCCTGAAGGCTCGCCGTTTGCAGGCCGAATGTGATCATTGCAGAAATCGATTTCACACGACTCGCAGTGCTTTGGTCAGATCAAAAAAGCATTACTGCTCACAAGCATGTCGCCATGCAAACCACCAAATCCAGAGAACCTGCAAGTATTGCCGGAAAGGCTTTCACCTGGGTCGCAGTGTCGTTGAAGGAACCAGTAATTCCAGGGGAAATTTTTGTTCCCGAGAGTGTTATGACGAATCACTCTGTAAACCTGACGAGTCGCAGGCGAGGGGAAGCCGTTGGAAACGCATTCGTGATGAAGTCTTACGGAAAATCCCGCTTTGTGCTTGTTGTGGAAAAACAGGAACGCTGGATGTTCATCACATCGTGCCCTACAGAATCACAGCGGACAACCATCCTTCCAACCTTATGCCGCTGTGCAAATCCTGCCATTACAAGATTGAGAGTCAAACCAGGGCTGTGGAGAAAACGGGAATTGATCCGGAAGTGCTGAAATTGTTCTTTAGAAGCCTGTTGGTGGAAAAACTGATGGTCAATCTGACCATGGTGAGGGCGCAGCAATGACAAAAATTAAAATCGAATACTGGCCTTTGTCACAGCTTGATGAGTATGACAAAAATCCACGTCGTAATGATCAGGCTGTTGATCAGATGTGTGTGGCCATCAAGGAAATGGGGTTCAAGGTTCCCATCATTGCCAAAAGCAATGGCCTTATTGTTGATGGGCATTTGCGTTACAAGGCTGCACGGCAGCTCAATCTGGCCGAGGTGCCAGTTGTTCTGGCAGATGATCTGACGGAAACCCAGATCCGTGCTTTCCGCATCATGATTAACCAGTCTGCTCATTGGGCTGATTGGGATGAGGAGCTACTGGCAGTAGAACTGAAACAGCTTGATGCAGAGGATTTTGACTTGGATATTCTCGGCTTCAGCGATGAGGATCTTGATGGGTTTCTCCTGGAAGAACCCGAAGGCAACACCGAAGACGATGCGGTACCAGAGGTACAGGAACAGCCCGTCAGCAAAACCGGTGACGTCTGGATACTCGGCTCTCATCGTCTGCTCTGCGGCAGTGCCACAGAATCGACTGACGTAGAGAAGCTTATGGATGGCCAGCTGGCGGACATGGTATTCACGGACCCGCCCTACAACGTCGATTACGCCAATCCGGAGAAAAACGGCAAAGCTACAAAAGACCGCCGCATCAAAAACGATAACCTGGGCACTGACTTCTACGCGTTCCTGTTGGCGGCCATGACCAACATGCTCATGGTCAGCAAAGGCGCGATCTACGTCTGCATGTCGTCGTCTGAGTTGGACACCCTCCAGCGAGCCTTTCGGGATGCGGGAGGCAAGTGGTCCACCTTCCTGATCTGGGCCAAAAACACTTTCACTCTCGGAAACTATCAAACGCTGGCATCTGATGGAGCGGGCCTTTATCGATATTGGTTACCACTGGGTGATTGAAAGTGACGGGTCAGTTAAGCAAGGCAGAGCACTGGATGACTGGGGTGCACATGCCAAAGGTCATAACCATGAGAGCGTGGGGATCTGTCTGGTGGGTGGCCTGAACGATGATGGCCAACCGGACGACAACTTCACCGTACTGCAGAAGCGCATGTTGAAGTTCCTGGTCACCGGCTGCCAAGGGTTGTGGCCGGACGTGGTGGTAAAAGGACATTACCACGTAAATGGGGACAAGGACTGTCCCTGCTTTAATATCGACCAGTGGTTGTGTGAAGAAGGAATGATCGGAGAGAACGCAGCATGAGTTGGCTGGCCGCACTACCGGTGGTCGGCAAGATCATCGACAAGGTATTTCCTGATGCCAATCAGGCTGCTCAAGCCAAGCAAACCCTGATAGAGATGGCCATCAACGGTGAGCTGGATGAGCTGGCGCAACAGGCCGGAGTCATCAAAGCCGAGGCACAAGGTGAAGGCTGGCTGCAACGGAGCTGGCGACCCCTTGTGATGCTGGTGTTTACCTCTTTGATAGTCTGCCGCTGGATGGGCTGGGCTTCCCCGGATCTGAGTGAAGACTTGGAGTTGAAACTGCTCGGAATCGTGCAGCTTGGTATTGGAGGTTACATTGCCAGTCGAGGGTTGGAGAAGGTTGCCAGCAATTTGCGCCGTTAGTTTCAAATGTTGAGTGTGAATCATAACGGATTGACATGTCCGGAGTGCTTACCGTTTCTCTCTGTTCACAGACTTATCCACAGATTTTGTGAGTAAATGAGGTGAAGAAAGGTAGGTCATGATCAGCACTCAGCGGCTGTGTAAGCCTTCTGTTTTGAGCGCGAGGTGCCCCTTGTGAGTGGAAAATTAAAGCCACACAGCCTCTCACGCGGCGACAGCCGGGGACCCTGGGGGAGAGCTGTGAGTGCGGGTGCTCAGCAGCGCGAAAAAACGCTAGCGACAGACTCAAAATCGGGGTTGACTTTCAGGTTGACTTTGGTTGACTTTTTTCCATTTAATCCTGCAATAACAAATACTTAGCGGGTCAATCACAGCTCCTTCCAGCCCTTGCAAAAAGTCAACCTGGTTGACTTTTTTGGTTGACTCTCAGGTTGACCATTTTCGGCATCGTCCACCGGCAGTGAATGCCAGAACAGACGCGAAACTTTCAGCTCTTTGGCCCAGCGCCCCATATGGCGACTCATTGTTATGCTGGTGTTTACGGCGCTGATTATGTGTCGATGGATGGGCTGGGCTTCCCCGGACTTAAGTGAAACACTGGCGTTGAAGTTGCTCGGTATCGTCCAGCTGGGGATGGGTGGCTACATTGCCAGCCGAGGGGTGGAGAAGGTGATGAAGAACATTCATTGCTGAATCATTCCCCACCAGATGGGTTATCAATAGAAACAAATTTGCAGATGTAGATAACCCTATTGTCACCCCATATAGTCCATGCGCTATCAGAGAATGGTCACTCAAGAGAAGGATGGGATTTTGTGTTGTTCCCTGTGTGAATGCGCTTGTGGGTGGTGAGGGCACTGGATTGGGTAAAGCCCTGTTTGCAGCCTTCGACGGGGCAGACAAAAGGGCGCTCCCCTGTGTGAGTGCGCTTGTGGGTGGTGAGGTTACTGGATTGGGTAAAGCCTTTTTTACAGCCTTCGACGGGGCAGACAAAAGGGCGCTCCCCTGTGTGAATGCGCTTGTGAGTGGTGAGGGTACCGGATTGGGTAAAG
>CBDCRZ010000049.1:0-7144 GCA_965221135.1 Sansalvadorimonas sp. | reverse complement strand
CTTTAGGGCGAGAGACTGACGAGATGAAGACGAGGAACCGCAGGTAGAAGAAGTAGATTGGGAGGGGGGAAAGCAGGTGGAGGAACCCGGGAGACGAGAGGTGAGGGACCGAGGTGTGGTGAAGCCACGACAGGGGCGCTCAGAAGGGTAGGGGAAACGGGCTGAGGGGAGGTTCTGTCGGGCACAGCAGAGTCTAAGAATGAGAGGAAACTCTCCAGGCTCGTGTCATGGGGGACAGAAGAGCAGGCAACCGGAGTAGGCATGATCTGTCGAGGGGCTGCAGCTCAAATATCGTATGTGTATCGATGTATCGATGTATGTTTTACGCTGAATACTCGCTTCTGGCAATATTCGATACTTACAAGTGCACTACACAGAATATGTACACGTGTGTGTACGTGCTGGTTTGGTAGTCATTGTTTCACTCAGGATCAGCGCTAGGCTCACTGAAAGTCGGAAGAAAGATTGCGTGAACAATTTGCGTGGGCGACGATTTCGGTTTACCGTTTAGAAACGTCTGATCAGCCAGTCGCTAAAATATACATTTAAGCTCAGAAAAATGTAGGAGGGTTGAAACCCAAGAATCTCAGTTACAAGAGGGCGAGATTGGACAAGAGAACCAATATATGCAGCAGGCGCATGGAGAACAGCTTGACGCAAATTGATACCACCAAGGGAGCTCGGGAGAGAGGCCTTGGACCAAGACCAATTTGAAAGGGGGCTGCCGACAAGCTGAGAAAGAGCCTCCCTAATCAAGTTGTCAAAAGCAGTAAGAGCAGGGTAAATAAAGTCAGGAGGGCAAGTTCGAAGGGCAAAAGCGATCTTAGGGAGGCTGAGACAGGAACGCAAAAGGGAACATTCGATCTGCGAGTCGTGGAGGTCTGGGAGGCGGGCAAGGATAGATTGAACTTTACTAATGCGCTTGAAGATGGAGTCCAAACAGAAGGATGGTGGGCCGATGGGACAGCCAAGAAGGGTGAAACCATCTAGCGTGATAGGGATACCAGCAGGAAAGGAACCAAGATCAAAACTGGCTTCATTTAAAACAGAGAAAAGGCATTTATTCTTATTGAGATGGAGACCACGTGGGGGACCGGCAGTACCGATGATCTCAAGGGCAGAGAAAAGAGAGGCCGGAGGACCGCAGAGGGAGCCATCATCTAGGTACCAGGCATTGAGGCGGAGGTCGGGGACACTGGACTGGATTTGTTCAATCAGAGGATGAAGAGTGAGTGCAAAACACAATGGGCCTAGGGGGTCACCCTGCTGGACACCAGTGCAGCTGAGGAGTTGGAAATCACCAAAGAAAAGGAAGGGCTGCGACCCGTAGCTAAATTCAACCCATGCAGAGATAGATGGGATGCGGGATCTCACTTCCTGGAACATGGCCTCGCGGTCTACAGAGTTAAAAGCGTTAGAAAAGTCAACAAATAAGCAGCTCTTACGGCCTGGAGAAATGGCAGGGTCAGCCAGCAGACTAGAGACTGAATGAACAATGCTCTCACAGCCAACAGGAATGCCGACACCCACCTGTAGAGGAGAGAGAATAGAAATAGCTTCGGGCTGAACAGCCCGTGATACACATTTGGAGGTGAGGCGCCGGAGAACCTCACCAACAGCAATTGGACGAAGGCCACCATCTTTTTTCTTCGGTGCAAGGAGAGAGGCGGCACAAAGAAAAGGAGAGATAAAGGGCGGGGCCAGGCCAGCTGCAAGGATGTTCACCACCTCCACCAGATAGACTAGGGCCCTGGAAGCCACAGTGGGGGAAGGACAAAAGACTGCTTCCTTTAAGTGATTAGCGCGGAGAGAGGATGGGCCTGGGGCCGAGTTGGATGGAAATGAGCGAAGGGCACTAATAACCTCAACATCAGAGAACTGCACAGGGGAAGAAGGTGGATCAGAAGTGATAATAGGGGGTGGGCACTGTGGATGTTTGGCTTTCATGATCTCGAAAGTTTCTGTGGAGGGGGCAGCTAAGCCAGAGGAGGAAAGAAGCTGAATAGCCTTCCTATAATGGCCATCACCAGCAGCGCGTTTAGCACGTCTGGCATTGGAGGAACTCAGAGCATCCTGAGAACTGACGGGGACAGGGGAGTTCTTGGGCTGTCGCCGAGGATGTGGTTCTCTTGTAGAAGCTTTAGCCCACAAGGCAGAGTACTCGCCAGCCTTCCAGCTAGCAAGCCTGGATAGAACAAGTTTCTGTGTGTCTCGCCAATGACTGCGTCCTCCTCTAGGCGGGTTCGCTAGGACACATTTGGGCAGCATAAAGAGCTTTGCCCAAGAAGAGAGCTGAGAGGGGTCGGAGCAGATGACCTGCAGAACATCGCCAAGGGCCTGTGCCCACGTTGGTCTAGCAGCTTTGGGGACATGGTGAAGCGTGGGGATCCGAGTTTGAAATATGTCTTCGAGGGAAGGCAGAGGGGGAGGGCCTGGGGCAGGAGCAGCAGAAGATGCTGGAGGGGAAGCAGAGGTAACTGGAGACGGCGTAGGAGCTGATGTGGAAGGCTGAGAGGAGGAGGGACACAGATTACAGCAGGAGCCCTCACGCGAAGGGAGGCAGCCAACACACATTTCGCCCCGCTTGACACACGAGCAGTTCTTGCACTTGCCCTGGCGGTTACATCTACAGCAAGCTTTAGGGCGAGAGACTGGACGAGATGAAGACGAGGAACCGCAGGTAGAAGAAGTAGATTGGGAGGGGGGAAAGCAGGTGGAGGAACCCGGGAGACGAGAGGTGAGGGACCGAGGTGTGGTGAAGCCACGACAGGGGCGCTCAGAAGGGTAGGGGAAACGGGCTGAGGGGAGGTTCTGTCGGGCACAGCAGAGTCTAAGAATGAGAGGAAACTCTCCAGGCTCGTGTCATGGGGGACAGAAGAGCAGGCAACCGGAGTAGGCATGATCTTAACCTTGTATCTAATCGAGCGAGCAGACGAGCGCAGTGTACAATATTTGGGCTGTACAACAGTCTCCGCCCAAGCTGTCTTTCATTGCCTTTCCAGATCAGCTAGGCTTGTTGCGTCCCTGAAGATTGCGTGTTTCATACCTATCGGAGAGTTGAATGGATACAGAGCCTGACACCACACGAGCAGTGAATTGAAGAATCGCTTCCGACTGGAATGCTGAACGACCGTCGACGTAGCGACCTACAGAACCGCTTCCCAGAATGGAGAAGATCGAAAGGTGCCTCACGCCTTGATCCTGGTACCAGCAAAGCCCGCGCTGTCTGCAGCATGGAGACCAGACCCCCTAGTACGAGGCAACAAGATGCTATATCAACCTGGAGAGGGCTAACAACGCGAACCGAGACCATTCGGAACTTTGGTCTGTAATTTGTAGCACATGGAAGAACTAGAACTGGCTTGGTGGTGCAATGACGGCTTTGGCCAAGCCTACGCCTTAATCCCAGAATCAGTACACAGCCTACAATGTGCATTACACCTGGTACATCGAGACAACGTGCCCTTCTCATATCGATTGTGTAGGAGGCGTGCTAGTTCTTCGCTCAGACGATCGACTCTGCTTGACCTTGGCCATTATCACACGGTTTTTCCGTAATAAGATCTACTGAAACGGAGAGCATAATACACTGTATCCTGGAGACAAAAGATGTCGCGGTCATGCACTCCTGATCCATGTTGTGACTGTCAGGGAATCAAGGGTAACTGCGCATCGACCAAGGAAACATGTGTAAGCTGTCTGTAGTCCTATCGGATCGTTCTGTAAGTTCTGGTCCGCTGAAGGCAAGTTCTGAGGTCAGATGACCCTCCCACACAGGCTCTTCATTACAGCCTATGAGGGGGGTCTCGATTCAAAATGGGGGGCTACCAGCAAGGTTGAGTAGTCTTGGATACCATCTTAGTTTTTGTCAGACAGGGGCCACCAATCACCAGGTCCAAGCGCTCCGAGGAGTTCTTCCACCTGTGGCTTTGCCTACGTGGTTCCAAATCAAGGGTTGGCGACTGCTTCGCCTCTTCGTTGTAGAATTTGTCATCTAGGAAGGCATCTGTTGCCTCCGCTAGGGGGTCGCGCAGCTTCAGACGTTTCTAAGCGCGGGAAACTGAAGGAGAGGCGTGTTGTCAGAGATCTGGTCTCCATTCAGTGGGAAGCGGTTCCGATAGCGCGTCGGAAAACGAAATCTTCAGGGACGCATCCTGGCACAACATTGTTCCGCATCTGTGATTGGAAAGGCTGTGCTGAAATTCCAGCCAAAGAAAGTTGTCAGGCAAATAAGTACACGGAGACTGTCCCGTCTCGCCGATGCTGTAATTTGTAGCTGATCACATGAACTAGCTGTGATAACATCATGCCTACTCCGGTTGCCTGCTCTTCTGTCCCCCATGACACGAGCCTGGAGAGTTTCCTCTCATTCTTAGACTCTGCTGTGCCCGACAGAACCTCCCCTCAGCCCGTTTCCCCTACCCTTCTGAGCGCCCCTGTCGTGGCTTCACCACACCTCGGTCCCTCACCTCTCGTCTCCCGGGTTCCTCCACCTGCTTTCCCCCCTCCCAATCTACTTCTTCTACCTGCGGTTCCTCGTCTTCATCTCGTCCAGTCTCTCGCCCTAAAGCTTGCTGTAGATGTAACCGCCAGGGCAAGTGCAAGAACTGCTCGTGTGTCAAGCGGGGCGAAATGTGTGTTGGCTGCCTCCCTTCGCGTGAGGGCTCCTGCTGTAATCTGTGTCCCTCCTCCTCTCAGCCTTCCACATCAGCTCCTACGCCGTCTCCAGTTACCTCTGCTTCCCCTCCAGCATCTTCTGCTGCTCCTGCCCCAGGCCCTCCCCCTCTGCCTTCCCTCGAAGACATATTTCAAACTCGGATCCCCACGCTTCACCATGTCCCCAAAGCTGCTAGACCAACGTGGGCACAGGCCCTTGGCGATGTTCTGCAGGTCATCTGCTCCGACCCCTCTCAGCTCTCTTCTTGGGCAAAGCTCTTTATGCTGCCCAAATGTGTCCTAGCGAACCCGCCTAGAGGAGGACGCAGTCATTGGCGAGACACACAGAAACTTGTTCTATCCAGGCTTGCTAGCTGGAAGGCTGGCGAGTACTCTGCCTTGTGGGCTAAAGCTTCTACAAGAGAACCACATCCTCGGCGACAGCCCAAGAACTCCCCTGTCCCCGTCAGTTCTCAGGATGCTCTGAGTTCCTCCAATGCCAGACGTGCTAAACGCGCTGCTGGTGATGGCCATTATAGGAAGGCTATTCAGCTTCTTTCCTCCTCTGGCTTAGCTGCCCCCTCCACAGAAACTTTCGAGATCATGAAAGCCAAACATCCACAGTGCCCACCCCCTATTATCACTTCTGATCCACCTTCTTCCCCTGTGCAGTTCTCTGATGTTGAGGTTATTAGTGCCCTTCGCTCATTTCCATCCAACTCGGCCCCAGGCCCATCCTCTCTCCGCGCTAATCACTTAAAGGAAGCAGTCTTTTGTCCTTCCCCCACTGTGGCTTCCAGGGCCCTAGTCTATCTGGTGGAGGTGGTGAACATCCTTGCAGCTGGCCTGGCCCCGCCCTTTATCTCTCCTTTTCTTTGTGCCGCCTCTCTCCTTGCACCGAAGAAAAAAGATGGTGGCCTTCGTCCAATTGCTGTTGGTGAGGTTCTCCGGCGCCTCACCTCCAAATGTGTATCACGGGCTGTTCAGCCCGAAGCTATTTCTATTCTCTCTCCTCTACAGGTGGGTGTCGGCATTCCTGTTGGCTGTGAGAGCATTGTTCATTCAGTCTCTAGTCTGCTGGCTGACCCTGCCATTTCTCCAGGCCGTAAGAGCTGCTTATTTGTTGACTTTTCTAACGCTTTTAACTCTGTAGACCGCGAGGCCATGTTCCAGGAAGTGAGATCCCGCATCCCATCTATCTCTGCATGGGTTGAATTTAGCTATTCGCAGCCCTTCCTTTTCTTTGGTGATTTCCAACTCCTCAGCTGCACTGGTGTCCAGCAGGGTGACCCCCTAGGCCCATTGTGTTTTGCACTCACTCTTCATCCTCTGATTGAACAAATCCAGTCCAGTGTCCCCGACCTCCGCCTCAATGCCTGGTACCTAGATGATGGCTCCCTCTGCGGTCCTCCGGCCTCTCTTTTCTCTGCCCTTGAGATCATCGGTACTGCCGGTCCCCCACGTGGTCTCCATCTCAATAAGAATAAATGCCTTTTCTCTGTTTTAAATGAAGCCAGTTTTGATCTTGGTTCCTTTCCTGCTGGTATCCCTATCACGCTAGATGGTTTCACCCTTCTTGGCTGTCCCATCGGCCCACCATCCTTCTGTTTGGACTCCATCTTCAAGCGCATTAGTAAAGTTCAATCTATCCTTGCCCGCCTCCCAGACCTCCACGACTCGCAGATCGAATGTTCCCTTTTGCGTTCCTGTCTCAGCCTCCCTAAGATCGCTTTTGCCCTTCGAACTTGCCCTCCTGACTTTATTTACCCTGCTCTTACTGCTTTTGACAACTTGATTAGGGAGGCTCTTTCTCAGCTTGTCGGCAGCCCCCTTTCAAATTGGTCTTGGTCCAAGGCCTCTCTCCCGAGCTCCCTTGGTGGTATCAATTTGCGTCAAGCTGTTCTCCATGCGCCTGCTGCATATATTGGTTCTCTTGTCCAATCTCGCCCTCTTGTAACTGAGATTCTTGGGTTTCAACCCTCCTACCGAGAACGGCTTGTGGCTACAGTTCTCTAGGTCGCTACGTCGGGTCGCCATTTCACATCTTCTTCAATTTGCCGTGTGGTGTCAGGACTGGTATCCATTCAAGGTCGATAGTATGCAAACACGCAATCTTCAGGGACTCTCAACAAAGGTGATTGGAAAGGCAAAAGACAGCCAAAGAAAGTTGTACCAGGCAAATAAGTACACCGAAGCTCGTCTGCATCGCTACATTAGCATACAAGAGTTACAGCCATCATGCCTACTCCGGTTGCCTGCTCTTCTGTCCCCCATGACACGAGCCTGGAGAGTTTCCTCTCATTCTTAGACTCTGCTGTGCCCGACAGAACCTCCCCTCAGCCCGTTTCCCCTACCCTTCTGAGCGCCCCTGTCGTGGCTTCACCACACCTCGGTCCCTCACCTCTCGTCTCCCGGGTTCCTCCACCTGCTTTCCCCCCCTCCCAATCTACTTCTTCTACCTGCGGTTCCTCGTCTTCATCTCGTCCAG
>CBDCRZ010000048.1:0-99741 GCA_965221135.1 Sansalvadorimonas sp. | reverse complement strand
TCTGACCATCCAGTTGAAGCTCTCCAAAACATTGCACAACATTAGGGTGACTGACTAAAACCTGATGGGCATAAAGCTCTTTCTGATGGGACAGTGATATTTTCGGACGGGAAGATGTTACGGACACTGTGTCCTGTGAAATGGGTGACTGTTGTTGTTTGTTGCTCTGCTGTTCCTGGGGTAAATCACTTTCCGCATCGACCAGCCAGTCTGGCAGGCTTGTCTGACTGCCCAGTTCATCTTCAGCGTCGTTCTCTAACAAAGGTACTTTGAAGACCAGACCAGTGTCTTGTCCCTGTGAAGACAATTCCATAATGGATGAATAACCGCCATCCTCCAGCTTCTGGACAACTGTTAAAGAATCCGCGTCAACAGACAGTGGAGGAAATCCCTCGTCTTGAAAGGTTGGTACATAGGAATCAGACAAACCTGAATCAGAAATACTGGTTTTAAGGCTTTCCATTGACGACGACAGTGAGCGCACAGAACGACCGGAAACAGAGTCCCCTAATCCAGACGAATCATCATGACAGTCAATCGAACTATTTGAATCACTTAAATGACTTGAAGCACTGCCATTAAGGTCCGTCCCTGATAAAGCTGAATCAAGGGATGTAGTAGAAAGTTTACGACCACTGCCGGTATTGACCGTGAGAGAAGCATGGTCTGACCTTTCGGGTTTTTGTTTTTTTTTGCCTGCATCCGAAAGAGACTTGCCCGGAGAAGGGGGTATTATGCCGTCCATAGCAAAGAAACCTTTTCTCTGAGCTTACTTCACTATGGTCACCCTATTCAACCGGACGGTTTCCTGACAATCCAGAACCCATTAACACAGGCGCTTCAGGCGTCCAAGGTCACCATCTTTGGCAACACCGTATGTCAGGCGTATATAAACCCCTGCTACCTGCATGGCCCTGCGCCCTAACTCTGGTTTTTCCTTAGCGATACGGCGTGCATAATCCAGCGGGCCTTCCTCTGGCCGACGGGCAATACCCTTGCGGGCCATAGACCGGCAGAACCCTTGATAGTAACGATCAGCAGGGGTGCCTTGACGCTGCCAGGGCTTTACCAGCCATAACAGTGCCAGCAATATAACGGACACCATGGTAATCACCAGCAGACGCGTCAGTACCGTGAGCGCGTCTTCACCAGGAAACAGACTGCCAAACAGGTCTTTCTGGCTTTCATCATCGTAAGACAACACCAGACGCTGCCAGTCGTATTCCAGTTGCTCATATTCAAGGCGCAAAGTATTGAGCCAGGAGATATGACGGTATTTCACAGCAGACAGCAACTGCCCCTCCAGAAATGAACCTTCATTCTGAACGGCTGACTCAAGGCCCCTCTCAATACGGGCCGGTGACACAGCTGCTGTCGGATCCACCCGTTGCCAGCCTTTTTCAGGAATCCAGTACTCCACCCAGGCATGTGCATCGAACTGGCGCACCTGAATCACCTGATCCTTTTGCTCACCGCCCTGATACCCTGCCACAACACGGCTGGGAATACCTGCCGCCCGCAGTACAAAGGTCATAGCACCCGCATAATGGGCACAGAAGCCCCTACGGGAATCAAACAGGAAAGCGTCTATGGTATTACCCTTGAGTGTGGGTGGACGCAGTGTGTAAAAATACGGCTGGTTGCGGAACCGGCTTAGCATATCCGCAACAATCGCTGGCGCATTACCCCCATGTTTCTTATTAAGTTCACGAGCCAGTTTCCGGGCTCTGGGATCACCGCCTCGCGGCAGCTGCAAATCCGCGGCTCGAAGCCAGGAAGGCAATTCAGTGTCAAACGCTTTGGGTGCTCCACTCTCTACAGCATACCGGGTTCGTAACTCAATGGACTGTTGAGCGATCAGGCGCCAGTCACGTGTGAGGACGCTGTCAGTTACGGCAGAGGATACAGAGCCTAAAACAGGCTTCCACTGTCGCCCTGTAGCTTCCAGAATAATATCGTAATTATATTCTTCTGGACTGGCATCCGGAGCGGCCCATTGTCGCTCCTGGCCATACCTGCTGACTAATTGAGACTCCTTGACCCCCGCTTTGCCCCAGTCTTCAGGGGTCCCCATATACCAGCGACGTCCATCAAACCAATGCATCACAACGGCACGCCAATAGCGTTCTTCGGGAGGAGGTACTGCGCCGGTAAAGGTGGCACGAAAGGCCAGCTCATCAGACTGACTCAACCTGGCAATATCACCCGGTGACATTTCATCAGAGAGCCCGGTCTTGGCACTGGCATCCGGCAGAGGCACAGCCCAGAGTGGAGGAAGACGCGGCACAAGAACAAACAGGATCAACATCACCGGGAGCGCCTGCAGGGTTAACACCACCCCTGTTTTCAACACTGGTGTAATAGTGGTCTGGTCTGTAGCCTGATGCAGGCCAATCAACACAGACACCAGCATCATCAAACAGATCAGCAGATAGAGAGTCATGGGGATAGACTGGGAAAACAGCAACCCGGTAACGGCCACAAAGAACCCAAGAAAACAGAGCAGAAGAGCATCCCGTCGGCTGCGCATCTCCAGCAGTTTCAGGGTATAGGCTGATACCAGTGTGGCAGCACCGGCTTCCAGCCCCAGCACCGTACGGTAGTGCAGCAAAATGAAGGCAAAGGCGGCGACCACCAGCAGTGTACGAACCAGCCAGCCCGGGTTTCCCCCCTTGGTGCGCAGAATCCGCAGACGCCAGATCACCGCAACAGTAACGATTCCCCAAATCCCTAAAGGCAACAGCGGTGCCAGCGGCAGACTGACCAGTACCAGAACAAGTACCAGGCCAAAGCTCGCTGCACGGGTGACCGGCTCTTCATGGTGGGTATTCCTTGTTTTCTTTATTAACCCAAACAGCATGTTTTATTTCCGTGCCATAGAATCAAGTCCATACAGAGCAAGCGCATCGAGACAGGCCTGAACATGAGCAACGCCTTGTGACGGCGCCAACACCTTACCACCCAAACGCAAACCCCAGACCCGGCGCCCTGCCCCAAGACGAACGCAGTGACTGGCCAGCCAGCTTAACTTTTGCTCGAGGTTCGGCCCGACAGCCTGCTTCAAATCCAGCCAGAGATCATCTCCCGCAAGCCCATGAAACTGACGAACCACCAGTTCATCACTGCGGGCCCATACCTTCCAGTCCACCTGTGAGGCTGAATCCGTCGAGGTAAACCCACGGAAACCGTCGAAATCATCCATGCCATCAGGAACGACCCGGTGACCATCTTCACCAAAGCTTTCTGACTGCAGTGTCTTTACCGTTTGCAATGCAGGCCAGACATTCACCTTCTGCCCCAGGTCTACCCAGCTCCAGGCACGAAACAGACCGAGGGGGTAAACGGTTTCGACTTTTAACCGGGGGGGGTGCAGAGGGCCGCGTTTTGATGCAGGGTAAGGAATAGCCACTTCAACCTCACTCCCCTGAGGGTCAACCCGCACCATCTCTCCTTTATCGGGCCAGCCTATGCGAATACCTTGCTGAAGTCGTTTGGCACTACCCTTGACTACGCCCCCGTCAGCGCCTCGGCAGGCCAGGAGAAACTGAACACTTGCACCCGCATGGCCCGGTTCCGTCGACCGGGCTGTCAGGGTAATGCCGGCCAGGTTACGCCAGGTCTGCCAGAGCGCTACCTGAAAAAGCGCCACCATAAAGAACGACACACCATAGCTAATACTGTTGCGATAGTTGACCGCCGCCAGAAATATCAACACAGCGACCAGCAGAAAGCTGTATCCGGCTTTCGTAGGAATAATAAACAGGTTTTTCTGGTTCAGGGTGATATGACGTGCCGGTGGTATACGACGGTCCATCCATCGCATCCAGCGCTTATTCCAACGACTCATGCCGCACCAGTGACATCAACACTGTGCAGCAGGGACGCAATATCCTCACCACTTCGAGCCTGCAGACGATGTCCTGCTACCGCCGGGAACACGGCCTGAATATCTTCCGGCAGAACATAATCACGCCCTGCCAGAAAGGCCCATGCACGGGAAGCAGACAGCAACGCTAATGAAGCTCGTGGTGACAGCCCGTAAACAAAGCGATCACCTTCACGGGTCGCTGCCACCAGACGCTGGAGATAGTCCAGCAGCCGATCACTGGCCTGCACTGTCTGGACCTTATCCTGCAAAGCCTTTAGCTGTTCAACAGTCAGCACCGCTTTGAGCTTATCGATCACTGCACGGCCGGATTCACCACTGAGCATGGCGCGCTCGGCCGCAGGGTCCGGATACCCCATCTGAATACGCATCAGGAAACGGTCCAACTGGGATTCCGGCAAAGGAAATGTGCCGGACTGGTTCACCGGGTTACGGGTAGCAATCACAAAGAACGGTGTTGGCAGAGTACGGGATTCGCCTTCAATCGACACCTGCCCTTCTTCCATCGCCTCCAGCAGAGCGCTCTGGGTACGTGGTGTGGCACGGTTGATCTCATCCGCCAGCAACAGTTGGGTAAACACCGGGCCCGGCTGGAACTTAAACTCGGATGTATTACGGTCAAAAACCGACACACCCAGAATATCAGCCGGTAAAAGGTCACTGGTAAACTGCACACGTCGCCAGTCCAGACCCAGTGTACGGGCCAGAGCATGAGCGAGAGTAGTTTTGCCCATTCCAGGCAGGTCTTCGATAAGCAGGTGGCCACGGGCCAGCAGGCAACACACAGCCAGACGGAGCTGTCGTGGTTTACCGCTAATTGTCTGGGAGAGTGAAGTCAGCGTCTGATCAATCAGTGGCATATTAATTATTCTTATCTTGATCGAGTGTTTAGGAGTGATTGTAGCGGCTCAGCTAACCTGCACAATGCGTAAACAGTGCCAAAGAGGGCAAAAAGAAGGGTGAATGCACATTGTTTTTCGACTGTTTCACAGAAATACAAAAAAGGCAGCCCGCAGGCCGCCTCTTTGGCTTAACGCACACGCCGCGCCTTCTGAGCAGGCCTTTTGCCAGGCTTCGAACCTGACTTGTTGCCTGTTCCGCCCTTCGATGCATTGTCACTACCGGACTGACCGGTGACCGGTCTTACGACGGTTATCCCACTGGCCACCACGAGCCTGCTGACTGCGCGCCGGTGGACGGTTACCCTGACGTTTATTAACGGTGCTGCCATGACGACCACGGGGCTCAGCAGGCGGGACCAGGTGATGTTTTTGATGACCGATCAGGTCTTCACGCCCCATGTCCTTCAACGCTTGACGAAGAGTGTCATGCTGTCGTTCATCATGGTTACGCAGAAATGCCTTATGCAGACGACGCTGATCAAGATTCCGCGGAATATAGAGACGACCATCTTTATAACTGAGCTTCTTCAGCGGATTACGACCAGAGTGATACATCGCCGTAGCCAGGGACATAGGCGACGGGTAGAAGGTTTGCACCTGATCCACCCGGAAGTCATTTTTCTTTAGCCACAGGCCGAGGTTCATCATATCTTCATCGGTAGAGCCCGGGTGGGCCGCGATAAAGTAGGGAATCAGGTACTGCTTCTTGCCCGCTTCCTTCGAGAACTTCTCAAACATGTTTTTGAAGTTGTCGTAAGTACCCATACCCGGCTTCATCATCAGGTCGAGGGTATTTTTCTCGGTATGTTCCGGGGCAATCTTCAGGTAACCACCGACATGATGAGTCACCAGCTCTTTTACATATTCCGGATCTTCCACCGCCAGGTCATAACGCAGGCCAGATGCTATAGCGATCTTCTTTATGCCGCGCACTTTACGGGCTTTACGGTACAGCTCCGTGGTCGGCTTGTGGGACGTTTCCAGATTTTTGCAAATCGTCGGGAACACACAGGACAAGCGACGACAACTGGCATGTATCTCAGCTGACTTGCAGTTCAGGTGATACATATTCGCCGTCGGGCCACCCAGATCGGAAATCTGACCGGTAAACCCGGGCACCTTATCCCGAATATCTTCCAGCTCCTGAATCACAGACTCATGGGAACGGCTTTGAATAACCCGGCCTTCGTGCTCGGTAATGGAGCAGAAAGAACAACCACCGAAGCAGCCTCTCATGATATTGACCGAGGTCTTGATCATGTCATAGGCAGGAATTTTAGCATCGCCATAATCGGGGTGTGGTCGGCGCTGATAGAACAACCCGAAGACACCGTCCATCTCATCCGTCTCCAGAGGAATCGGCGGTTTATTCACCCAGACTTCACGATTTCCATGGCGCTGAACAAGCACCTTGGCATTCATAGGGTTGGATTCCTGATGCAGTACGCGAGAGGCATGAGCGTATAGAGCTGAATCCTTACTGACTTTCTCAAAGGACGGTAACCGAATACATGTGGTTTCCGGATCCAGATCAGCCTGACGATGCAGAGGCAGAGGCAGAATACGGACGGCCTGAACATCAGAGTCAGCGCCAGAGTCAGATTCTGAACCCTCGCTCTGATTTTTTGAGCACCCGGTCTCTTCTTTCATCTCATAGGGGCTGCCACCATAGGCTTCCTCCAGAGTGGCCATATCACGAGGCCAGTCAATACGGGATGAGTCAACCTCAGTCCAGCCAGAAGGAGTGGTAGACTTCATCACCACCGTGCCGCGAATATCATCAATCTCGCTCACCGACTCACCATTGGATATCCGGTCGGCAATCTCGGCCATGGCGCGTTCGGCATTACCGTACACCAGAATATCAGCACCGGAATCCACCAGCACGGAGCGGCGGACTTCATTGCTCCAGTAATCGTACTGGGCAATACGACGCAGACTGGCTTCGATACCACCAATCAGCACCGGAACATCTTTATAGGCCTGACGGCAACGCTGGCTATAAACAGTCACTGCACGGTCCGGGCGTTTTCCGGGGGCAGCATCAGGCGTGTAGGCATCGTCACTGCGGACTTTCAGGTCAGCCGTATAACGGTTGATCATGGAATCCATATTGCCGGACGCCACACCAAAGAACAGGTTAGGCTTGCCCAGCTTCATGAAGTCATCAGGCCTGGTCCAGTCCGGCTGGGAAATAATCCCCACCCGGAAACCCTGGGACTCCATAAACCGGCCAATCACCGCCATACCAAAGCTGGGGTGATCCACATAGGCATCGCCAGTGACAATAATGATGTCGCAGGAATCCCAGCCCAGCTCATCCATCTCCTTCCTGGACATAGGCAGCCAGGGCGCAGTGCCATAGCACTCAGCCCAATACTTGGGGTAGGAGAACAGATCAGGAGCGGTGTTCGGCATAGGAATCTCGGATGACGCAATAAGCCAAGGCTAACAGGTCGCGCATTGTCACAGAAAAACCGCCGGATATACACCCCCTGGGATTGTGGTTATCACAGAGTGATTTAAGTACTACCCGAGAGAAGAAAACCTGAAAGGCGCAGTCTGAGTACAGAGTAAACCTTTCAGGCCGTGGTAGAGCTGGTAGAATCCTCAACAAGGATTACTCGAAAACGTTGAACAGAACACTTATAGCAACCTGGAGCGTGCCATCCTTATGCTCTTAGCCTGGCATCAAGGTCATCAATGGTCAGGCACCATTCAGAGTCATCGTGCCAGCTCTCCTTGATAAAACCAGCCTGAGAGGGTGACCAAAAACTTGCCTGATCCAGATGCTGACTTACATCTTTGACGTGGTGAGTCTTAACAAATTCCTGAATATCCCGATCATCACTGGGCAGGCCCAGTTGCTGGAACAGTTCGTTCATTGTGTGAGTATGGTTGTTCATTACATGGCTTCCGAAGTTACGCCGGGGCAGCGGCAGCGTCCTTTTGTGCAAATGTACTGTTCCTTAACACAGGTTGCCCCCTGGGCGCTGCTTTTACAGCTGATACAGACATTCCTTTCATGCGGATAATCCTGTGTGTTCGCTGTCATGAAATTCTAGCTGATGCCTGAAATTTTACCGCTGTTAACGTACCGCACCTGCACACGACACCAGCACAACCCACCCTCTTATGCATTATGCAGAGAACAACCAAAGAGGCCGCCATTAAGGCGGCCTGAACTCTCTTTCGAAGAGCGTTTTCCCTGCGAATATTATTTTTCCACCATCGCTTCAATAGCCTCTTGTTCTTTGTCGGTGCCCAGCTCCAGATGCGCCCGCTCCACCAGCTCTTCTGGCAGCTCCTTAGTCACAGAAACACCCAGTTCTTTAAACTCAGATGCCTGTTTGATCAGGTTGCCACGACCAGAATAGAGCTGACCAAAGGCTTTGTTGTAACTGTCTTTGGCCTTATCCAGCTGACTACCTACGGTGTTCATACTGGTCAGGAAGCTGTTGAGTTTGTTGTAAAACTTCTCTGCCCGGCTGGCCAGTTCAGCTGTATGCTTATTCTGGTCTTCAAAGCGCCAGAGTTGACGCACAATATTCAGGCTGGTGAGCAGCGTGGTTGGCGTGGCCACCAGTACCTGTCGTTCGATAGCTCTCTGATAGAGCGTATCATCGTACTTCAGGGCTTCCACATAAGCGGACTCGACCGGAATAAACATCACCACGATTTCCGGGGAGTTCAAACCTGGCAATTGATAATAGTTACGATCAGCCAGCTCGTTGATTCTGTCCGACACGGCCATTGCATGGTCTTTCAGTGCCTGTTCACGATCAGCATCGTTATCAGCATTCACAAAGCGGGTATAACCGGCCAGTGAGGTTTTCGCATCAATGACCAGATGCTTGTCCTGGGGCAGGTAAACGATGGCATCCGGACGCTGTCGCCCATCTTCCGTGGTGAAGCTGACTTCACGTTTGTAGTCTTTACCGAGACGCAGGCCTGAGCTGTCGAGCACATTCTCCAGCATCAGCTCACCCCAGTTACCCTGGGTTTTCTTCTGGCCCTGCAGGGCAGTAGCGAGCTTGTCGGCCTTATCGGTAATATCCTGATTCAGCTTTTGCAGGTTGAGCATTTCCGTTTGCAGCTGCACCCGCTGCTTGGTATCTTCACCGTGAATCTGCTCAACCTTCTCTTTAAAACCTTTCATCTCATGCTGAATCGGATTGAGCAGATTCTGCAGGCTCTCTTTGTTCAGCTCTTTAAAGCTTTGCCCTTTCTTTTCCAGCACTTCATTGGCCAGACGTTCAAACTCTTTACTCAGAGCCTCACGGTTCTGCACCAGCTGCTTGAACTGCTGATCAAAATTTTCCTGCTTCTGTTCCAGTGTCGTGTTCAGTTCGGTGTGCTTCTCAAGAAGTTCGTTGTACTTGTGGCCTAAGGCAGCCAACGCATCATCCAGGTGTTCAATGCGAGTCTGGCGCTCATGGATACGCTCATTCTGCATACGGGCCTGTGTAGCTATCTGCTCTTTAAGCTTGTTGACAGATTCCGATGCTTTCGCGGCTTTTTCACGATAAGTCTGTTCAGACAAACGCAGTATTTCTTCCTGCTGCCTTAATTTGTTATAACGAATCTGAAGCTCATCAAGACGAGTCTGCAACTGCTGTGCAGCCTCCTGGTTTTTTACTGAGCTATGGCGGAGTGTCTGCTCCTGGGCCTGATGATGCTGAACCTGCTTATTCACAGCCTGTATCTGCTCACCACGATCGGCCAACTGCTGCTCAGTGGCCTGCTGAGTGCTCTGCACACGAGCCAGCTGAACCTGTAACTGCTGCTGTTCAGCCAGCGCAGCTTCACAATGGTCATGGCTGATTTGATACTGTCGCTTAGCTTCCTGCAGGTCATTCTGAAGACGCTCCAGATCCCCCTGGCACTGAAGCAAATCAGCTTCTACCTGGCTTTGAACAGAGCGTCCTTTCAGCGCCCCTAAAGCATAACCGGCCACGGCAGCGACTAAAGCCAGCACAACACCTGTGACCATGACTGTCATATCCATGACAACTCCTACCCTTATAAATATTCGATACTGATGGAGAGTATGCCCTGACCTTTTGTTCAGGGCTATCAGGAGATTGTTTACGGCAGAAAAATTACAAAAAAAACGCCGACCAGAGGGTCAGCGTTTTTGTATGAATCAGCAGGTTATTAAATAACAGGCTGTCACTCGGTGGCTTCCAGACGCTTAACGCCCTTCTCTTCCACATAGTAATCATCAGGCTTATGGCCAAACAGACGGTTGGCGATGTACTGATGGAAGTCCACCACTACACGCTCAAGTTCAACCAGCTGACCGCCTGGTGCAACCCGTGTAGTCATACCTTTATAGGCTCGCTCGCAAATCCACTTATCTTCAGCAAAGAAGTCTTGAACAAACTTCTGCTGAGTTCCTTTAGGCTTGCCCATGTTCACACCAATAGCACCACCACGGGCATAGGTACGACCAGGGCCTTCCGGCAGAACAGCGATGTAACCAAGCACACCATCAGAATCGATAATACCAACGAAAGAAGGTGGCAGCGAAATCAGAATATAGTGACCCAGGTCTTTGGCGGAGTTGCCATACAGCCAGTCACCCATCCTGGAACCGGTAGAAGTCACTTCTCCGGCCGTTACCGTAGCTTCGGCTCCTCCTTCTACATAGAAGGCACCTTTGGTCGGAGTAACAGTTTCAAGAGTCGGCTGGTGCACTTTAAACAAGTGGTAGCTTTCCATGGCATTTTCCATAGCCAGCTTCCAGTTGGATGCCCAGTAATCGGACTCATCTTCATAACCACTATTATATGTTCCCTGTCCATGAGAGGTCATATAAGGCTCAAGATGTGCGTAACGCTCTGAGAGAGGCTCAGCACTGCCATCAATATTGACAAATACCAGACCATGCCAGACTTCAATGGCAAAAACAGGGAGACAGTGCTTCTGCTTGTCGACCTTCACATTGCCGGAGAATGGCAGGCCACGGAGCTTGCCTTCATCGGTGTAGTTCCAGCCGTGATAAGGACAGACAAGGTTGGCAGTACCATCACTGAAACCTTCGTCAGCCAGCAAAGTGCCACGGTGACGACAGGTGTTGGACATGGCACGCAGCTTGCCGTCTTTACCTCGCAGAACAACCACAGGCTCTCCAGCAAGGATCAGTGCATACCGATCACCCGGTTTTGGCAACATGAACTCATTACAGACGAAAACCCAATCCTTATGGAAAATCTTCTGGCGTTCCTGCTCATAAACTTCCTCACTGGTGTAAGCCCAGTAAGGCAGTGCAGAAGCCGAACCGGCACTGGCAGTAGCCAGTTCTTTCAACTCTTCCATATTGATCATTCAACGGCCCTCATTTTATTGTATTGATGCAGCAAGCCGGCCTCCTGGGGCACAACTGCTGTCAGGCAACATTGACCTGACGATACACCTTGGCTGCAAT
The DNA here is from genome assembly GCA_965221135.1 of Sansalvadorimonas sp. Taxonomy (GTDB): domain Bacteria; phylum Pseudomonadota; class Gammaproteobacteria; order Pseudomonadales; family Endozoicomonadaceae; genus Sansalvadorimonas. The sequence goes on along the minus strand of CBDCRZ010000048.1, from coordinate 88,523 downwards.
TTTCCACTGTCCCTGCTCTTTCACCAGAGTCAGGAAGTCATCAAAGAATCTTGGCTGAACAGCACTGTCCACTCGCAGAACCGCCGTTGCACCACCGGAAATTTCAATACCGGTTACAGTACCAAAGGGTTCTACACCTGCATCCTTTGGAGACTGGCGATTGGCAACAATCTCCAGATAGTCAGGAATGCTCATGGTAGCAACACCGTCAGGCGTAACATTAACCAGAGTACAGGCAGGATGGTAGAGCTTTTCAATTGCAGCCACATCCCCTTCATAAAGGGAACGGAAGTACTCATCAGCCAGAGCTTTGATCGCGGCTATATCAGACATGGCACATCACCAGATTTATTATTTTTGGCTGAATGGATTCAGCAAAGATGTTGATGGTACCCGGCAGCCGAAACTGCCGAGTGTCCATTCTTGCTAATTTTGTCAGAGAAGACAAAAAACCTAGAAAGGAATTACAAAAGCTTTACTTGAGGGCTTTGATAACTTCGCCGAAGGCGTCCAGCATGGCCAGTTCTTCTTCCTGTGGGAAGTAGCCAACGTGGTGCCAGCAAACGAATTCGTCAACGCCGTAAGCTTCTTTCAGGGAACCGACATGGTCGATAACCTGCTGGATGGAACCTTCCCAGAGACGACCCATTGGTACTTTGTAAGGAGGTACGTTGTAGGCTGTGTTGAACAGATCCTCGAAGGTTTCCTTATGCTTCTTGGCTTCCTTCTCGTTACGACCGATAACCAGGTGACCACCCAGGGCCAGCACTTCGTTTCGGGCAACGTTACGACCAACAGTTTCCGCTTCTTTCACGTATTCATCGATGGTGATATCGATAAAGTCGTTCTTACCTACGAAGGACACCATCTTGCCGCCTTCACGTGCCCAGAAACGACAGGTGTCCATGGACCAGGAGAATGGTGCATAGATAGGAGGATGTGGATCCTGGTAAGGCTTAGGTACGATACCTACGCGCTGGATGATGTTGTTTTCATCAGTATCGCCTGGCTGGCTCCACAGCTTTGTTGGTGGGAAGTGCCATTCGATAGGATCTTTTGGTGGAATGTTCCAGAACTCACCCTGGAAGTTGATGGTGTCTTCAGTCCACAGCTTCTTGATGATGGTGTAGTTCTCTTCGAACAGACGACGGTTACGCATGTCGACTTCAGACTTGTCAGACTGAGAAGTAGAAATATTCAGGTGCTGAGCCAGAGTGTTCAGCCAGCGTGGTGTATTACCACGTACGAAACCAACGTACAGACGACCTTTGGTCATGTGATCCAGCATCGCCAGATCTTCCGCCAGGGTCACAGGGTTGTGAGCCGGCAGACACATACCAACCTGACCAACTTTCAGGTGTTTGGTATTGTTAGCAACGTGCATATTCCACAGGATAGGGTTGGTAGTGGTTTCAATACCCTCAACCTGCAAGTGATGCTCGGTCATGCAGAAGCCGTAGTAACCGTTATCATCGGCAAACTGCATCTGGGTGGTCAGGTTCTCAAGGAGATCCTGATAGCGCTGAGGGTCAGAACCGGGGTTCTTAACATCTTCACCGACGCCGCGCATATAGGGTTGAACAAGAACATGTGTTTTCATTGTTGGCCTACCGGTTGTTTTTGTATTTTACGTTTCTAAGTGAACGTTCGTTCGGTAGTCTACGTGAGGGTTTTTCGAGGGTCAACGATGAACAGGCAGCATTGAGCAAAGTGTCATAGTGCCCTTTCTACATGGCCCAATCATTCCGTAAACTCCGGGCTTACGCACCTTCCCGCGAGGCTCATTGTGTGCCTACTCTTGCCAGACGGCAACTGTAATAATGCGAAGAAACCCTGTGTTTTCCTCACTAATATGTAATGGTTATGTAAACTCACTCCCCTGTCATTCCATTGCCGACTGTAAATTGATGATATCTCTATACAATACAAAGGTACGAAATGACTCATGCTGAACCCACAAGGCGCTTATTCAGGACTCTATTACGGGGCTGCATTACCAGGGCAGACATGTGTTCATCCACCTCAGCAAAGACCACCAGCACCGTTGTCATTTTCGGGGTCGTCCCTGCAGCCCCCTCCCAAACACCACCTGACTGAATTTCGACAACTGCCGCACCCCGTTACATACACTGGCGTCAATGAGGTCTTGAGAAACAGGTCTGCTGGACTCGCATCAGCTGTAGTTTCTTTATTCGTATTGCACGACCAATTACAAGGAAATCTCACTGATTACAATGGACAGGTTGAGATATACAAAGAGGGGGAATTCAACCTTGCCGCTCAAGAATCACAACTACCCAGTAATGAACAACCTGAAAACATAAGCTATGAAAACTTTCGATCTGACATAACCGGCTCCCTGAAGGCAGCCAGAAAGTCTCAAGTTGATGCTATAGCTGCACACGACAGCCTCCAAGGCTATCTGATGAACCCGGTTATACCACAACTGACTGTTGCGCAAAAAGCGACAAAAGCCACCATTTCAGGGATCCACAACATATCCAAACACGGCAGACGGCATCTCGACAAACGTCCATCACCCTATGCTTTAAGAGGGCGAGCCCAGCGATTAGTGCAAGGATGTAAAAGTTTAGCCGCCAGTGTACTCGGGCTCGTTGAAAACAAAGCCCGGCCAGTTGCACCTGAAACCAGACTTGATCCAGGCTACAAGGGCCGGGTGCAATTCTGTATACCCCTGCTGAATGACGCCATCTCACATCACAATAACGTCTGCACACAACTGACCAACCTGTGCACATCCGATAGCCGCACGAACTCCAGACTGCCCCAGAGCATAAAAGAACTGCTGGAATCTGCCCACATGACTGAGTGGCAGGATTACATTATAAAAACCAAAAGAAAACTGGAAAACCCTTGTGTAAATAGCATCTCGCTTATACCAACAGTTGCCCCACAAGTCACACTCCAGGCAGCGATACCTCCGGCAATACCACAACCAGTAGCACCACAATTAGTAATACCACGACCAGAGGTACCGGAAACAGAACCGCAAGCAACGCCTTACGGATTCCCCCCTGCTCTTCATGCGCTACCACATGCGCAAAAAGCTTTTTTTCCACAAAAAAGAACACACTACGCACATCAACCCATGCAACCGTTAGTGCGACCACGGTGGCCTGGAGCCCCCTTTCGATAAAGCATGTTGATAGTGTGCAATTCTTAAAGAGCATTAACCATATCTATTGCGGTAGTGCATGCAATTGCACCCACTGCCGGAACACCTCAGGGATCCCGCCCTTTTAAGATTCTAATAGCAACATTCATAGATCTGATCACCAGAATCCCCTGATCGTCTTCCGTACTTTCAAACTGCCGCTCAGTGGTAAACACTCGGGAGACCGGAGCATCCTGCAGTAGTCTCACAATCTGTGTTAATAGACATATTGAGACAAGGGGATAAGATTTCAACTACATCGAGATCGAGATCGAGATCGAGATCACAGTAAAAAACAGTAAGACGTGGTCAGATAAAAAGAAAGAAAGGCAAAATAAATCGGCCGGTGCATTCGAAGCACCGACCGGTTTTCTCAACAACAAGTAGAATATCAGTAGCTGCTGGTTAGTATGCGACAAACACTTTATCGTGAATTTTATCAGCTATAGCTGTAAGAGAGCCATCCGTATCAAACTTTCTCAAAGCGCGTATCAAGTGCAACCAGGTTGCCCCCCCCAAGTGGTTACCATTCAGCCAGTCACCGAGGTCTTTTTTCAGGGAGAATATTATTGCAGCTTCTTTAGATCGAGCTTGGACCCAAGTGTGATACTTCTTCAAGTCGTCTAATTTTTTAGACGGGTCACCATGAAACAACTCGATGAGAATTTCAGCAAGCTTCGGATATCCAAGTCCGGTGTCGGCAAGAGCCTTCAGGATATCAAAACCATCCATACCAGCCTCCAGCAAATCCTCCTTATAAGGCGCTTTCAAAAAACCCTCCGTAATTGTCTTGCCTGTTTGCTTCTGATACTCCTCTGCCATTAAGTGCGAGTTGATCATTGCAAATTGGTCATCAAACCTCCAAATTTTATAAGCCGTTGCCAAATTGCCCCAGGTCGGCTTTGCATAACCCCCACTTAACCATTTAAACATAATCTGATCATAGGTCAGTTCATGAAAACCTGTGTTTATACCCAAATGAGATGCTATTTGTGCTTTCCGATATTGCCTATTGCCAGCAGAGGGATACACAGCTTTGACCATATCAAAATCACTAGTCCCTAAAACTTCCCCAGCTTTATATTTAACGACAAAAACCGGCGAGCGAGGCTTCAATGCTGATGATGATCCCTTGCCTGCCACCCCTGTATCCATAGCCACTTCACCTATACCCTCTGCGCCACTCTCGGAAGTTTGCTTAAACAAATCTGCAAGGGTGGTGGGCATATAATGAATTTTGCGTGCAAAGGCATAGGCCATAGCATTCAGAATATCCTGATCTTGTAACCGACTGATATAATCTGACAGTTGAGTCTTGACATCCTTCTGAGGCTCTTCACCATCTAAATCATCAGTAACCTGGTCATCTTCAGCAGACAAATCATCATCATTCATAACAACCTCTTCACCGGGTTGCACCTGATTGAGTACGACCGACAGTAAATTGAGGGCGGGCTGATCCAGCCATCCATTTCCGGAAACACTCTTGTACAAATCAGACAGACTCATACGCCCGTGGGCACCCAAATTATAAATCTGTTCTGGCGCCACAGAATATTCGCCTGAAGCATTTATCCGTTCTGCAACCTCGACAAGAATTTGCTTGGAGTATTCCAGGTCCGTTCTCGTAAACGGCTCGTTTATGTCACCCAAAACATCAGCCAGGATGGCTTCAGCTGCCTGCAGGTTAAGATCCAGCACTCTTTTTTGTTCTGCATCATCTCTGGAGTAGTGCAACTGTAGCTGGTCAAGGATGCGGTAGAGGCCTCCCCACTGACCCATCAAACGTACAGAAAATGGATTCAGCTTTTGATCATTCTCCCAGATCATTTTCAGCATATTTATGACCCGACTTTTCGGGTCATTTCCAGTTACGCCCTCAAGACGAGCCTGGTGAATAGCAATAAGCACCATCAGACTTTCCTTGCTTCTTATGACCGGAAAAGCATTTTTCTGTCTCAATAAACTGTTGATTTCCCTCAACCGCCTCAGTTTATGAGCCACGCTGTGGTCAGGCTTGCTAATAATAGGCAAGGTATCCAGAAATGAAATAGCTCCTGATGACGAAGACTCCAGCATATCCAGCAATTCAGGGATACTCCATTTCGCAAAAGCATACTTATGATATTTACGTAGTTTTGCCCCCGGGTTAAGTAATTGACCAGTCAGCTCCAAATGCTTAAGCAACCCATTAATTGCCAGTTGTTCTGTCTTTATCGTTCCAGACACAGGAACTGCATGCCAGTCACGGGGTGGGTGTGCACCATCCTTAGGAAATAATGATTTAAAAAACACCGATAAACCATCCTCTACATCCTCCCCGGGATCACTATCACTATCAGTATCAACCAGCATCTCATCATCATCGCTGTCCGCAAGTGCTCCCAAGTCTGATGATGAAGCAAGGACTGACCTTTGCTGTTCTTCAAACTCCCCTATTACCCGCCCTACGAGACTTTGTATTTCAGGGGATTTATTAAATCTCCCACTACCCCGAACAATCCCAATAGTTTCATGAAAGAAATGGGAGGATTTTTGCTTCAGAACTTTCAGTGCAGACTGTTGCATCGATTCCTGCCCTGGCTTAACCAACCCCAACAGCAGATGGGCCAGGATGGGTGGGGTTGGCACTATTTCGCAATCTGGCGAATTCAGCGCACACGCCAGTGCATCCTCAGGCGTCTGCTGCTGCGCCATCATTTTCGACAACGCTGCTGCAGCTGATTTGTCCGCACCGGTTATCTTGCCCCCTCCAGCATGAAGAGCCGGTGACAGAAAACAAGGAATCAGGATAAAAATGAGTAGTGCGGAAAGACGCCTTCCAGAGTAATAATTTGTGAAAACAGCAGGGAGCATAAACAACTACCTCATTATGACTATGAATAGATAAAATCTCCTTACTGACGGTGGCCACTGACAGACAGGTAGTGACCAAGCCTCCTTGAAAGCGGAAAGAGCCTAGCAGATGAATAAAATATATGAGGAAAGCAATTACGAGAAAGCCATGAGCAGAGACGAATAAATGCAAGCTACAGCCATGAGACGCTACCGTAAATCTTCACCAGAGTTCTTGACAGCATGTCTACTGTGTCTTTGATCTGACCCTGATTTCACACATGATAGCTCCAGACTCAGCTCTCACCACGGGTCATATGCGGCCGAACGCCAAGCATGCCATCTTCTCCATAATGGAAAGTGTCCAGCCGGGCACGAGGTGTTCTTCCCGGTTTAATGGAGCTGGTATGTAATGCTTCATCCCTGGTATCCGCAGCGAACATCTGGCCTGAGAAAGGAATACTGGTGTCATAGTGATCAAACCAGGCAGCCATAGCAGCGGTAAGGGTTTTGTCAGATTTATCAATATGGGCCAGATAAGCCTCATGATTAGAAAACGCACGCAGGTCATGAACAACATTGGCACTGCTTTCATCGGGAAATACAGCCGCCATCAAGATACCCGGCACCTTCCGGTACCAGGAATTACAAACGGTCTGAAAGGTAGAACCCAGCGCCTTCAACCTGCCGGGTTTCACATGACGAACAGTAAAGCCGATGAGTGCAGGCCCTGCTTCACCGGCACCATCACACTTTATATAACCTGCAAGACTACTCATAAAATGACAGCGTACAGACGGTACGCTTTTCGCCATCGAAACCATTTTATCCGTCCAGCCACCATAGATCATCAGAGTGTCCGGGTCGTCCTCTGTACTTTTATAGCTGTCACTCAGCGGTGAATGTTCAGGTGGTTGAAGCATCTCGATGGAAAATGAGTCTGCACAGTTCAGCCAAAGCATATGCCAGTAAATATCAGGTTCCTGATGATCCGGAAAAGCATATACAGCTTTTATATGCGGGTTGGACTGATAGAGAGATTCAGAGAATTCCTGATAACGGGCTTTAAAAGCTTCCAGCATCACACTGACTATACGGCGCCGTCCGTAAATAATAACGGGCCGCGCACCCCGTGCTCCCTTGACATGTTCGACCGAAACAAACTGATCCACTCGCCCCCCCTTCAGGAATACACCCGTTTCTGCCCAACCCCAAGGCACCGAGCCACTTTCAGATGCTGCTCACGCACTCGCTCGTACAGCAGCCACTGAAACACAATGATGCAGGGGAAAGCATAGCAAAGCAGTGGAGGTAACGACGACGCTTTACCTATAGCGCCTTAACAGCATTATTTTACCAGCAAACCGGGGAGTATAAATGCCGCCAGTCGTTCCCGAATCTGGTCTTCACTATAACCTTCCAGGGTCCAGTGTCGCAGCGCCCAGACATTACAGAAGAAATAGATCATATTGGCCGCAAGATAAGTATCTTCTTTTTTGAAGACACCCTCATCAATACCCTGCTGGATAATCTGCTCCCACAACCCCATAAACTCACGTTCAATATTAAAAATTCGGCTGCGGTTCTCAGAGTTCAGTGAACGGGTTTCCCGATATACCAGGTTTATATATTTGCGGTTTTTAGAAACATAACTGACGTAGGTATCAATGGCGCTGGCCATTTTGGTGAGGGCATCGTCGGAGCTCTGCAGGCCATGCTGGAAGTAATTAAAAATCTCCTCCATACATACCTGGGTAATCATAAACAGGATGTCTTCTTGGTTTCGATGTACTTATACATCGTAGGAATGGTGATGCTTGCTGCTTTGGCGATTTCCCTCATCGAAGCGGCTGCAAAGCCTTTACGGGCAATCACCTCACAGGCACCTACAAAAATCTGCTGACGACGACGGTCGGCCACAGTTTCTGTCTGGGTTTCTGCAAAAGGTGTCAGACTGGCTTTCTCTGATACGACTTTAGGCGCCTTAGCCAACTGAACTGAATCCACAGGCAGATCAATTTCAACAAAGTCACTGTTAAATTCTGCCACAAGTTTATCAGCGGTTTGTCGCTCTTTATCCCCCAGACGATAGAGGCTGGTTCTCCATGAACTCTTCTGTGCATCCCGGTACAGGACTTCAGCCACAGCCATTAACCTGGTGCCTTTGCCATCACTAAAAAAGCGGCTGCTACTGGCGCCCATCTGCGTTGTCTTACCCGGTTGCGAGAGTTTCTCGGCTCCGTACTGCGCACAGGCATGGGCAATAGCGATCATCTGCCAGCGTGCCGGGTGAGCAGTTTCACCACTTATTTGAGCAGGCAGGTTACTCCAGGCAATAAAGCGCCCTTCACCATCCCGTTCAAAACGAATACCCAGCAACTTGGTCAGATCATCTGAACTCATACACAAAAAAACCTGTCATTATTCATAGACTTGAGCCTGTACAGGCCTAAGGTTTTACAGTGTATGCGAATTTACTTAAACGTTCACTCGGTAATCATCCCTGCTTCCCAAGTGTCCTGCAGAGATTGCAGAACAGATAGAAATGGAAGAGTACCAATACTCCACCAGTTATTCGGTAAGATACTCATCAAACTCTCTAAGAGCAGGAACCTGAACCCCTCTCATCCAGTCACGAAGTTGTTTACCCGTTGACGCATCACACGCAGGTTCCCCTGGGTCTGCAAGCAGTACAAACAAGACCGACATGACCACACTGACTTCTTGAAAATGTGCGAAAACGCACAGGGAATCCAGCTGGGAATCCATCAACTGCGATGTGATAACCCCCCCCGCTGACAAGACTGTCTAATAAGGTCAGCTAAAGGTTTTGACGGGTAGAAAAAGGGAATGAACAGGCCACATTGGTTGACCCCCCTGCAAATCTCGATTCTAATTTCCGCGAATGCTCACTCGCTACTGTTATTAAACAGAAAAAGCCATTTATCGAATAAGAATCCATGCCGACCAACTGATTCTCAGCCTGGTATGAGTATGGAGGGAGACCGCCATGAGTGATAAGCCAGCCGGAGAAGGTTTTGTGTCCGGACCTGAAGCCAAATTTATGGAACTGCTGCGCGAAGGCCGCTTTATGATTCAGCGGGCCCGCAATTCTGGCAATTACATCTTTTACCCCCGCACCATGGAGCCCGAAACTGGCGACACGGATCTGGAGTGGGTAGAAGCCAGCGGCGAAGGCACTGTCTATGCAACCACCGTTGTCCGTCGCCCTGAAAAGCGCGGTGGTAACTACAACCTCGCCCTCATCGACCTGGCCGAAGGCCCTCGTATGATGAGTCGTGTAGAAGGTTGTGATCCTGACGACGTCAAGATTGGCATTGCAGTAAAAGCCAGGGTTGAAGTACCTGCCTTTGGTAAATACAAAGACAGCGAACAGCCTATCGTTGTCTTCTATCCCGCTAACAGCTAAACAACCGGAGAATACACCATGACTCATTCTATTCGTGGCAAAACTGCCGTGGCCGGTGTTGGCTGTTTTGGTATGGGTAAAACCCCAGGCCTGAACCCACTGGAACTCATGTCCGGCGCCGTTAAGGTTGCACTGGACGATGCAGGTCTGCAGCTGAAGGATATCGACGGTATCTGTGCCGGTACCTTCTACCACTTCTTCCCTTCCCTGTCCGTTGCGGAATACCTGGGCATTCGTCCCAAGTGGTCCAGCTCCGACATGGTCGGCGGCTCCTCTTTTATGTCCCACATCCAGCAGGCTGCCATGGCGATTAACAGCGGCATCTGCAACACCGTTCTGGTGGCCTACGGAAGTAATGCCCGTAGCAGCCGTGACCTGAACGGTTTGGTTGAGACGCCATTCTTCGAACAGCCTTATGACTACCTGGTTCCTATGGGCGGTTACGCCATGGCTGCTGGTCGCCATATGCATGATTATGGAACAACACGACGCCAGCTGGCTGAAGTCGCTGTATCCGCACGCAAGTGGGCGCAGCTGAACCCTGAAGCGACTATGCAGGACGACCTCTCCATTGAGGAAGTACTGGAAGCTCCGGTTATCGTTGATCCACTGAGCATGTACGACTGCTGCCTGCTGAGCGACGGTGCCGGCGCACTGATCCTGACCAGCGCAGAACGTGCCCGCGACCTGAAGCAGAAGCCTGCTTACCTGCTGGGTGCGGCCGGTGCTCACTGGCACCGTGAAGTCAGCCAGATGCCTGACCTGACCGTCACTGCTGCCACTGAAAGTAGTGCCAACGCTTACAAAATGGCTGGCATAACCGCTAAGGATATCGACGTCGTACAGCTGTACGATGCCTTCACCATCAACACCATACTGTTTATGGAAGACCTGGGCTTCTGTGAGAAAGGCGAAGGTGGTGACTTTGTTTCCGGTGGTCGTATTGCACCTGGTGGCGAACTGCCGGTAAACACCAACGGTGGCGGCCTGTCCTGCGTTCACCCTGGCATGTACGGCACCTTCTGCATGATCGAAGCTGTACGCCAGCTTCGCGGCGGCCTTGGCGAACGTCAGATTGACGGTGCCAACCTGGCTATTGCCCACGGTAACGGTGGCACCCTGTCTCACCAGTTCACCACAGTATTTGGCACCGAGGAAACGCTGTAACTATGGGCGAGCCTGCACTAAAGGTTGAAATAGACAGTACAGTTGACCCGGACAACCATGTTCGGGACAGCCATATCCGGCAAAACTACCGGTTCTTTGTCACTCGCCCCACCCGGTGGGATGACAATGACCATTACGGTCATATGAATAATGCTGTGTATTATTTTTACTTCGACAGTACGCTTTGTGATTACTTTACGAAGTTAACCGACGGCACCTTTATGCATTCGCCCGTTGCAGCTTATGTGGCTCACTCTCAGTGCAACTATCGAACCTCTGTCTGTTACCCGGACAAGATTGAGATGGCGCTCAGAATAAACCGCATAGGTCGCACCAGTGTCCAATATGGCCTCGCCATGTTCCGACAGGGTGATGAGCAGGCTGCCGCCCATGGCACCTTTACCCATGTATTCGTCAATCGCGAGACAGGACGACCTGTTCCCGTACCTGACGACATCCGCAAAAACATGCTGGGCTATCAATTGTAAGTACGACAGCTGTAAGCCCAGCATGTTAAAACGGAATATAATGATGCCGCCTCCCCAGCGATGACAACCAGGGAGGCGGCATTTTTATTTTGAATACTTTCAGAATAAAAAGAACAAGAAGACCAGAGAACCTTATTGATGAATACACCGGAAGAGCGAAGTGAAGCGAAGATTCGCGACCACTATAAGTATTTTATCTCCCGCCCTACCCGCTGGGATGATAACGACCATTACGGCCATCTGAATAATGCGGTCTACTACGCCTACTTTGACTGCACTGTTGGCGATTTCCTGCGGGAGGTATGCAAACTTGATGTTCAGGAAGACCGGGTCGTTGCCTATGTCGTGCACTCCCAGTGCAACTACATCAAATCACTGGCCTACCCTGACGATATCGAGATAGGCCTGCGCATCAACCGGATGGGACGGAGCAGCCTGGAGTATGGCGTAGCCATGTTCAAACAGGGTGAAACCGAAGCTGCCGCCACGGCCACCTTCACCTACGTGTATGTCGACCGGGAGACAAACACCTCAGCACCTGTACCCGACAGTGTGCGATCCAGCCTGTCACCCTACGTGAAGTGAACAACCTTACGGCATCCCATGTCGTTAAATAAGAGCATTTAGATCAAGGATCTAAATGCTCTTATTGCCGAAAATATTACACCAAAGCCATCAATTCGCGAACAATCATCACACCCATAACAACCCACGACAGCACAAACAAGGGAAAACGAATCATCACAACATTAATTGTCGCCTGCACCAGGCTGTGCAGAATACGCAAACCCACATAACTCCAGGCACAGACCAGATGCACAGCATCAACATGACCCAGCAGAACAATGGTAATCACAAGTGCGTAGAAGATGGTGGGCGCTTCAAAGAGATGGTTGTAGTTATCACCCACCTGCCGAGCCCGGCCGGGCAGACTTCTTACCATGTCAGATGTATGCGCAGCTTTCTGGGGATGAATTTTTGCAGCCCGCATGGCCGGTAAACGAGCAGCCCCCATCCAGATCATCATCACCAGATGAAGACCTGCCATCACAATAATGGTCTGCAACAAAGAAATACTGTCAGCATCGAGAAGCGTAGCAATCGACATAAAACATCCCTAGCTATTCGTTATTATTTTATTAACTGTATTCGTCAAACCGTTTAAGGCTAACCTTGGCCACTATATATGTACACCTGCCATTTAACCTGTGTAACCATTGCACTTAAAAAACAGATATCAAAAACAGGCTTATCGTTATGTCAGAGCAACACACACCGAATGATCAACTGGATGCCGCCGTCTTCAGACGACTGCTCAAACATCTTGATAACAACAAAGATGTACAGAATATCGATTTAATGATTCTCGCAGACTTCTGCCGTAACTGTCTGGGAAAATGGTACAAGGCCGCTGCTGATGAGCAGGGATTTGATATCACGGATGATCAGGCTCGTGAACGCATCTACGGCATGCCCTACTCCGAATGGAAGAAGAACCATCAACTGCCTGCCACCGCGGAGCAAATGGCGGCGTTTGAAGCCAGAAAGAATGCCAAAGGCTAAACCCAGAAGCCAGACAATGTACAACTGATACAAAAAGACCGCCAAACGGCGGTCTTTTGTTAGAATGTTACGCCCGATAACAACAGACGCAGCAACGACATCAGGTCATAGGTACCAGAAAAACAGTACCAACAATCACAGTCACCAGACCGAGCAGCACAGGTACAGAAGTCCGCTTTACAACTTCAAACGGACTGATTTGACCCATGCCCGAGGTAGCAACAATAACGCCGGATACGGGAGAGATTGTACGACCAAGATTAGAAGCCTGCAGCATAGGAATAATCAGGAACGCAGGGTTCACACCCATGGTTGATGCCAGCGCAGGAGCCAGTTCAACAAAAGCATAGAAAGGTGCGTTACCAGAACCTGTTGCAATAGCGGCCGCAACGGTCAGACCAGTCAGCAGCAGCATCAGTGCAAAACCGCCGGCGCCAGCACTCGAAGCAAGACCAATCAGGTTATCAATGGCACCAATAGACATAAGTCCCTGAGCAAATACGCCTGCCGCAACCAACAGCATCACCACGCCTTTAAATGCATCACCCATCCCCTGATAGCAGGAACCGAGATCGTCCAAAGTCGCCTTGCCATCAAAACGCTTATTGATGAAATCAACGATGGCACCAATGAAGATAGAACCAACAACTATGGTGTAGATATCAATCTGCATTCCCGGAATAGTTTTACCATTGAACAGGAATACGGCAGCAATAGGCATGAAAGGGAGCAGTGCGTAATAGGCTGGAGCATTAGCTTCAATCTCAGACACATCCACCTTTTCCATAGGTGTATTGTCTTTCTTATCCAGATACTTGTTCCAGAAGTAAGCTGCTGCTGCCATAACAATAATGGCACAAATGGAAACCGGCAGAACAGTTTGCAGAGCAAACACATCTATAGCCATACCGGACTTCTCTGCTGCCACAATTACATCACCTGAAGTTGGTGACAGGATAATGGCAGCAGGAGATGCACACACAGCAACGGCTGCAGGGCGGGAAATACCCATCGCAGTCATCATCGGGAACAGGGTTGCCATCAGCAACACACCCAGGCCGGTGGCAGAACTCACCGCCAGAGACATCATGCAGGCAACAAGGTAAGCGGCAACCAGCAGCACATAAGGTGATTTTATGTAAGACAGTGGCTTGGAGAACTGCTTAACCACGACATTGTTAGCACCAATATGGGACATATAAGCCGCAAAACCACACAACAGCATGATCTGCAAGCCAAGGCCACCGCCACGGTATTGGAGCATGTATTTCACGAATTCCAGAGCATCAGTGACAATACTACCGGTAGGAGCCATCTTGGATGGCAATACATCATAGCCAAGCAGGCCTGTCATAATAAGCAGAGAGACACCGGCAGTCAGAAGAATACCAGCAGCGTTATACCCTTTAATAATGAAATAGCCAACGGCTACAGTCACCACCAGACCAATAAGAAGTTCTAACATAAATTCCCTCGGAGCATACCTGCTCCCGGATTGTTTAAGAGGACTTTCTTCCGCCTGCGACAAACAACAACTTATGAAGGTCACATGAGCGCTGACCTGTATGCAGACAAAAGCAACCCGCACGCACGGCTTGACGCCCCTCGAAAAGGAAATCAATACAGAACAATGCAGACTTGTTGAGATAACGGGGAGTTTACTGACCATCCGTAGTAGTAATATGACTTACATCAACAGATATTAAGCAGAACGCCAGCGGGGAGTATGAGCATTGACATCAATCAAAATTGATCAATAAAAATACAGCCAAAAAAAAAACCGCCTCATTATGAGGCGGCCTAATACAAACAAGAACAGACGAATTACAACATCAATCAAACAGGAACACGTGTTTGTGCACCTGGTAACTCACTTTTACGAAGAGCCTCAAACAAAGCCGACATACGCAGCACGCCAATATCATCAAAACGTGGACCAACAATCTGCAAACCGATAGGCAGACCTATCTGTGTAAAACCACAATTGATGGAAGAACCTGGCTGCTCCGTTAAATTAAACAGGAAGTTATTAGCCCAGGGACCGAACAACTCATCCATGGAGGCCGCTGGCAGCTCTGCTTTGTATGCAGGCACAGGCGTTGAAGGCAACAACAGATAATCAAAACCCTGCATCAAAGCCGCAGTACGCTCACGGAGTTTTTGCAGAGCAACCCAGTCGCCAAACAACTGATCAGCCGTAGCGCTTTCATTCGGACGAGTCCAGTTCTGGATTACTTCGGCTTTATGTTGATCAGGGCACTGACTGAACTCGTTGTAGCAGCGTGCCATGTAGTAACGCTCTGCGCAGGCATCTTCACCAGCTTTAAACGGTATTTCGATCTCAACCACTTCAAAACCAGCGGCACGATACACATCAGCAGCCTTACGTACAGCGGCAACAACCTCAGGGTCCGGTTTTGTACCCAGACCAAGATCAGTAATCAGGCCAAGACGCCCCCTGGTTGGCAGGGTTTTAATCTCTTCGAGATAATCACAGTCATCGTAAGGCAGTGCGGTGAAATCACGCACATCCGGACGACTGATCACATTCATCATCAAAGCAGCATCAGCGACAGTACGGGTCAGAGGACCGGCAACCAGTGCCGGGTTATTAGGGAAGTAATAGGGGACACGACCATAGCTTGGCTTATGACCAAAGATGCCGCAGAAAGACGCAGGCAGACGTATAGAACCAACAATGTCAGTACCGATTGACATGGTTTCAAAACCAGCAGCAACAGCGGCGGTTGCACCAGAACTGGAACCACCGGTGTTGTAGTCAGTATTCCATGGGTTACGGGTAATGCCATGTTTGGAGCTGTAACCTGCAGGCAGAATACCGTAGTCGCACATGGTGTTCTTACCATAGATCACCGCCCCACTCTCTTTCAGGCGTGCTACAGCGGCACAGTCGTCATCACCCATCACACCTTCAGGGAGTGAAGCGGCACTGCCGCGGAAAATCGGCATATCTTTCGCAGGCAGAGCATCTTTGACGGACGTAGGAATGCCGTCAAGCAGCCCCACAGGCTCGCCTTTTAACCAACGCTGCTCAGAGGCTCTGGCTGACTCAAGAGCTCCGGCCTTGTCCAGATAATAAAGGGCATTGATCGTAGGGTTGAGTTGCTCTATACGCTCAAAAGTGTGATTAATGACTTCAACCGGAGAAAGTGTACGCGTGCGGTAGTGTGCCAGAAGCTCAGTGGCACTGAGCTGGTGAATCGCCTTAGCCATAGTTGACCCTGCTGGATTTTTATTCTTGTCGAACGAAAGGATAACAGGCGTGGGCGTTGCCGCCCACGGGGGATATAACGAAACTTAAGCCAGTTCGGCCAGAGCTGCTGCTGCAGAGGAAACAGTATCGTAACCCTGCTTGCAGTAGATCAGAGGAGCTGGAGAGTCAGCCAGACGCACTTCAGTCACAGCACCGATGCAGATAGCATGAGTGCCGTGATCAATAACCTTATCCAGTTTGCAGACAACGTTAGCCATAGCACCGTCCAGCATGGACACGCCATTGTGAGCGAAAGTCCACTCACCGGCTTCCTGGAAGCGCTCATGGGATTCGCAACCGGAACGACCGGCAAATACATTGGCTACATCTTCCTGACTGCGAGCCAGCAGGTTGACACAGAACTGGCCGCTCTTTTCGATCAGAGGCCAGGCACTGGCAGTACGGTTTACACAGATCAGAATGGCCGCAGGCTCCATGGACAGAGACGTCACAGCCGTAGCTGTCAGACCACCTCGAATGGAGTCGTCACCTGTGGTGATAACAGAAACTGTGGTCGCCAGCTCACGCATGGCCAGCTTAAAAGACTCTACAACACTTTCAGGGGCATTCGCTTCAGACATAGTGGACTCCGTTTCTATTCTTTTATTTCCTGACTCCAGAGGGAGCCATTATTTGACTGATTGTTTGTTGACCAGATCGTTAATAGTGCCAATGCGCAAATTGTGCCGGCGAGCAAAAGAGATCAACTCGGGAAGACGCGCCATAGTGCCATCATCATTAATAATTTCACAGATCACAGCGGAAGAACTTCTACCTGCCAGCTGCATAATTTCAACAGAGGCTTCCGTGTGACCAGGACGTTCAACCACACCACCCGGACGGGCAATCAATGGAAAGATATGACCAGGAGTGACGATATCATCAATACCACAGGCAGGGTCAGCAGCAACAGCCACCGTCTTTGCACGATCTGCTGCTGAAATACCGGTTGTTACACCTTCAGCCGCCTCAATAGACATGGTAAATGCAGTGCCGTATTCCGAGCGTCCACGGCGAGGCTGTAATTTCAAATCAAGCGTTTCAGCGCGCTCTTCTGTGATGGGCATGCAGATAAGGCCACGCGCATAACGAGCCATGAAGTTGATAATGTCAGGCGTCACCGCATCAGCAGCGATCACAAGATCCCCTTCATTCTCACGATCTTCGTCGTCCACGAGAATAAACATGTTACCGGCCGCAGCCAGCGCAATAATATCATCAGCACCCACAAGCACATCATCACGACCCGGCAAAGGGTGGGCTTTAGCCGAAAGCTCAGGAGAGGTCTGTTGCTGTGAATTATTTGACATGTTTATTCTCTTTTTCAGACTGTGAACGAACGTTCACTCAACTGTTGTGCAGATCCTAAAAGAGTGAGGACAGACAGTCAACTGCCACAGTAAATCCTGCAGGGAATATTGGCCATCATACTTACAAAAACGGCCATTCTGATATTACCAGAATGGCCGTTCATAAACTTGAAACATGACTTCGAAAAAGAGCAAGTCAGGCGTAAGAGATTTACGCTGGTGCAGTTTCCGTTTCAAACTCTTTCAGTGCTTCAGCACGCAGATCTTTACGCAGAACCTTGCCGACCGCAGTCATAGGCAGGGTTTCACGGAAAATAATCTGCTTCGGAATCTTGTAACCAGTCAGATGCTGACGACACCAGTCTTTCAGAACCGCTTCAGTCAGCTGCTCATCCCGTGGGATAACATACAGACGAACCGCTTCACCAGAGGCTTCATCAGGAACACCGATCACGGCACAGGAAACCACACCGTCACACTTGGCAACAACATCTTCGATTTCATTGGGATACACATTGAAACCGGAAACCAGCACCATATCCTTCAAACGGTCAACAATACGAATACAACCGTTATCATCGATAATGGCAACATCACCGGTATGGAACCAGCCATCAGCATCAATCACTTCGTCTGTTGCGTCAGGACGCTGCCAGTAACCCGCCATAACCTGCGGACCACGGACACAAAGCTCACCACGTTCTCCAACCGGTGTTTCATTACCGTCAGCATCAACCGTCTTGATCTGAGTGTTAGGCGCAGGCTGACCAACAGTGCCGGCAACGGACATGTCACCCAGAGGACCTGCAGAAACAACCGGAGAGGTTTCAGTCAGACCATAACCTTCAATAACCTTGCTGCCAGTGAACTCTTCCCACTTACGACCCACTTCAGACTTCAGGGCTGTACCGCCGGAGAGAGTCAGAGCCAGCTTGCTGAAATCACATTCGGCAAACTTTGGATGGGACATCAAACCAATAAACAGCGTATTCAAACCAACCAGCATAGTGAACTGGTAAGGCTGAATAGCAGCAATAAACTGGTCCATATCACGGGGATTAGGAATCAGGATACTGTGATCACCACGGGATGGATAAACCATCAGGTTCATGGTGAAGCTGTAGATGTGATAGATAGGCAGAGGCGCAACAACAATTTGTTCCCCACCAGGTACCAGCAGAGTGCCATCGGCTTTCTGCTCGTTATAGATACCATCGTTGTACTGAATGATGTTGGCAATGATATTGCCCTGGGTCAGCATAGCGCCCTTGGCAACACCTGTCGTACCACCCGTGTACTGCAGCATAGCCAGATCAGACTGGGTACGCGCTGCAGGACGAGCGTAAGTAGCAGCAGCACCTTTTTCCAGAGCTTCAGTCAGGCTTGTTGTTGGCACAGCACCCGCCGCATCAACAGACTCGCCTTGAGGAGCTACAAGATCCAGTGCACCAGTTGCAATAACCTGGCCTACCTGTGAGCCGACAGTAGCCTTATAAATATTGTCAAGATTACTGCTCAGACATACAACCGCCTTGGCACCGGAATCCTTCAGCTGATGAGACAGCTCCGTCAGGGTGTAAAGCGGGTTGGTGTTAACAATAATCAGGCCTGCACGAATAGCGGCATAGGCAACAACAGGATACTGAAGCAGATTCGGAAGCTGAATGGCAATAGCATCGCCCGCTTTCAGTTCCGTGTGATTCTGCAACCAGGCTGCAAAACTCCGACTGAGGGCTTCCACGTCACCATAGCTCAGGGTCTTACCCAGGCAGGTGAAAGCCGGTTTGTCCGTAAATTTCTCAAAGGCATTTTCAGCAACTTCAAGCAGAGACGCGTACTTTCCTGTATCGACGCTGTTCGGCACACCCGGCGCTCGCTTGTCACTCCAAAACTCAGTTTTCATAAGCCTACACTTGTTATTCGTATTGTTAGATGAATCGTTACTGGCATGAGCATCCTAGCCCACACTTTTTAGAGAAAGCACACTGTCACCCACAGACCTGAATCTGTGGGCGACAGAGGTCAAACATCAAAAAGAAAACGACTCTTCATCGATAGACATCAGAGTGTCGGCACCGTCCCGGATGTTTTCAGCCAGGGAGGTGGTACGGGTCAACAGTCTCTTAAAGAAGAAGGAGGCAGTCTGGCCTTTAGCCGTGTAGAAAGCACCATCCTTTTCAGCCGCAACAGCTGCAGCCTGCAGCCAGAAGTAACCGAGGATGACGTATCCGGACAGCATCAGGTAATCAACAGACGCACTGTTCAGCTCATCAGGACCAGCAGTCTTCAGACGCTCGCCCAGCTCGCCGGTCAGGGACTGCCACAGCTCAACATTGGCAATCAGCTGCTGTGCCATGGAGGCCAGAGCAGGATTACCAGCCTGAGACTGTGCAAACTCAGTCACTTCTGTGGTGAAGTCAGTCAGCAGCTTGCCGCCGGTAGGCAGAATCTTACGACCCAGCAGGTCGAGACCCTGGATGCACGTTGTACCTTCATAGATAGCGGTAATACGCACATCACGAGCCAGCTGCTCCATACCCCACTCACGAATAAAGCCGTGACCACCGAAGACCTGAATGCCCTCTTTGGTCGCTTCCTGGCCTGCTTCAGTCAGGAAACCTTTAGCAACAGGAGTCAGCAAAGCCAGACGGTTCTCAGCGAACGCCTGTTCTTCCGGGGTACCACGATGCTTGATATCAACCAGCTTGGCGCAGTACATGTTGAACAGTCGACCGCCTTCACCCAAAGCTTTCTGGGTCAGCAGCATACGACGCACGTCCGGATGAGCGATGATTGGATCAGCCGCTTTTTCAGGAGAGTGACGTGGGAAAGCCTTCATCTGATGACGATCACGGGCATAAGCCAGTGCGCCCTGGAAAGCGTGTTCGATAGTCGCCTGCCCCTGTACAGCAACGCCCAGACGGGATTCGTTGATGAAGGTGAACATGCAGGCCATGCCCTTGTTCTCAGGACCTATCAGGAAGCCTTTGGCACCGTCAAAGTTCATAACGCAGGTCGCGGAAGCCTTGATACCCATCTTGTGTTCGATAGAACCACAGGTCACAGGGTTACGATCACCCAGGCTGCCGTCAGCGTTCACATTGAACTTAGGTACGACGAACAGGGAGATACCTTTAACACCTTCCGGTGCCCCAGGCAGACGGGCCAGAACGATGTGAATGATGTTTTCACAAAGATCATGCTCACCACCGGTAATAAAGATCTTGGAACCGGTCAGGTTGTAGCTGCCGTCACCATTTGGCTCAGCCTTGGTCTTCAGCAGACCCAGGTCGGAACCACAGTGAGCTTCCGTCAGACACATGGTACCGGACCAGCGACCTTCAACCATTGGCGGAAGGTAGTTGGCTTTAATGTCTTCAGCGGCGTGGGCAGCAACAGTTTCGATCGCACCCCAGGTCAGAGTTGGGTAAATCGCCCAGCTCAGGTTACCGCCAGCCAGCATTTCATAGAAAGCTGTGTTCAGTGAGTTAGGCAGACCCTGACCACCGATTTCGGCAGGCTGACTCAGACCACTCCAGCCGTTTTCAACCAGCTTGTCGTAAGCCGCTTTAAAACCAGCAGGTGTAGTCACTTCACCGTCTTTCCACTGGGCGCTTTCTTCATCGCCAGTACGGTTCAGTTCAACAATTTCACCTTCAACAAACCTGGCACCTTCTTCCAGAACGGCTTTCACCATGTCTGGAGAGGCTTCGTCGCCGCCAGGCAGAGACGCGTAGTGCGCCTCGTAGCCCAGGACTTCATTCATAACAAATTCGAGATCACGCAGGGGCGCTTTATAATCAGGCATATTTTTAACTCCCTTATACGATTTCGATCAGGCCAGCTGCACCCATACCACCACCAACACACATGGTGATAACAGCGTAACGAGCACCACGACGCTTACCTTCAAGCAGTACGTGACCAACCTGACGGGTACCAGTCATGCCGTATGGGTGACCGATGGAGATAGCACCACCATTGACGTTCAACTTGGCTGGGTCGATGCCCAGATTGTCGCGACAGTAAACAACCTGGCAGGCGAAAGCTTCGTTCAGTTCCCACAGGTCGATGTCATCAACAGTCAGACCGTGAGCTTTCAGCAGCTTAGGCACAGCCGTCATAGGACCGATACCCATCTCTTCCGGCTCCAGACCGGTAACCATCATGCCGCGGTAGATACCCATGGCTTCAACGTTCTGCTGCTGGGCGTACTTGCTGTCCATCAGGACAACAGCGGCAGCACCGTCAGACAGCTGGCTGGCGTTACCAGCAGTCACAGTACCGCCTTCGATCACAGGGTTCAGGCCCTGCAGGCTTTCAAGAGTGGTAGAAGGACGGTTGCCTTCGTCCTGACTGATGGTCACTTCCTTGTAGGAAACTTCACCCGTGTTGCGATCCTTAACCATCTGAGTGGTAGTGGTCTCAACGATTTCGTCAGCGAAGATGCCAGACTGCTGTGCAGCAGCAGTACGCTGCTGGGATTGCAGGGCGTATTCGTCCTGAGATTCACGGCTGATGCCGTACTTCTTAACAACATATTCAGCAGTCTGCAGCATAGGCATGTAAGCGTTAGGCTGAGCAGCCAGAACATTTTCGTCCTTCTGGCCCATAACAATCTCAACCAGCTGATTCTGTACCAGGGTAATGTGGTCCAGACCGGCAGCGACAGTCACGTTCATCTTGTCAGTGATAATCTGCTTGGCAGCGGTGGCCACGGACATCAGGCCAGAAGAGCACTGACGGTCGATAGTCTGACCGGCAACAGTCTGTGGCAGACCGGAAGCAAACGCAGCCATACGGCCCAGGTTCCAGCCAGCAGTACCCGACTGCAGGGAAGTAC
Organism: Sansalvadorimonas sp.; assembly: GCA_965221135.1. Classification (GTDB taxonomy): domain Bacteria; phylum Pseudomonadota; class Gammaproteobacteria; order Pseudomonadales; family Endozoicomonadaceae; genus Sansalvadorimonas. The sequence continues at coordinate 66,438 of CBDCRZ010000048.1, read as the reverse complement.
CCATGACCAGATCGTCGATCTCGGCAGGGTTAATGCCAGCACGGGCAACAGCTTCTTTAATGGCAAAAGAGGCCAGGGTTGGTGCTTTCGTGATGTTGTACGCGCCACGGAAGGCCTTGGCAATTGGCGTACGTGCGGTGGAGACAATGACAGCTTCGCGCATTTTGGGGTTTCCTTATTATTTATAAGAACGGGCCATGATGAAGAGAAAGACTGAAGAGGTTGCCCTCCTCAATCTCCAAACCAACAACCTTGATTACTTTTCAGCCAGAATTACTGGCCGTTGTCGTAATCTTTAAAGGACTGCCCCGCGGCAACAAGTTTTTCAAGCAGAGGAGATGGTTTGAACCAGTGTTCGCCATACTCACCCAGCTCTTTGCGGTACTTATTCAGCGCACCTAGAACCTTCTCAAGACCGATTTCATCGGCATACTGCATGGGACCACCACGCCAGGCCGGGAATCCGTAGCCATTGACGTAGATCAGGTCGATATCACTGGAACGACTGGCAATGCCCTCTTCCAGGATGCAAGCCCCTTCATTGATCAGGGAGTACATGCAGCGCTCAAGAATCTCTTCCTTGCTCAACTCACGACGTGCAATGCCGTGTTCCCTGGCAATCTCAACACTGAGTTCAATAGACTCAGGATCAGAGATACGCTCACGACCTTCGTAGATGTAAACACCACGACCGGTCTTCTGGCCCAGACGGCCCATTTCTTTCAGACGGAACTGCAGGGCCTGGTAAGCCTTGTCTTCAGTCCACTGGTCCTGATTAGCCAGCGCAGCAGCACAGCCAACATCAATACCAGCCATATCACCCATGGCGATAACACCCATGGCCATACCGAAGTCCATCAGTACCTGGTCAGCCTGCTCCGGAGAAGCACCTTCCAGAACCATACGGAAGGCTTCACGGGAGTATGGAGCAACCATGCGGTTACCAACGAAGCCGTAGCAAACGCCTACAACGACTGGCTGCTTGCGAATGGTCTTGGCCAGGTTGATAGCGGTGACCAGAACCTGTTCGGAAGTCGCCTTACCACGCACGATTTCCAGCAGACGCATAACATTGGCAGGGCTGAAGAAGTGCAGACCAATCACGTCTTCTGGACGCTTGGTTACGTTTGCAATCTCATCGAGATCCAGAGTGGATGTATTAGAAGCGAGGATCGCACCTGGCTTGCAGACTTCATCCAGACGGGTGAATACAGCACGCTTCACGTCCATGCTTTCGAAAACAGCTTCGATCACCAGATCGGCGTCAGCCAGATCTTCATAGTTCAGGGTGCCTGTGATCAGGCTGGTGCGCATTTCAGCTTCTTCATGACTAAAACGACCACGGGAAGCAGAACGCTCGTAGTTCTTTTTGATAACGCCCAGACCACGCTCCAGCGCGTCTTCTTTCACTTCCAGCAGCTTGACGGGGATACCGGCATTAGCGAAGTTCATGGCAATACCGCCACCCATCAGGCCGGCACCGATAACGGCAACGCTCTTGATTTCGCGGGTAGCCTGCTTAGGATCAACACCCGGTACGCGGGTTGCCTGACGCTCAGCGAAGAACAGGTGCTGCAGGGCACGGGACTGAGGAGCAGCCTGGCAGTGCAGGAACTGGTTCCACTCTTCTTCGAGACCTGCCATCAGAGGCAGAGTCGCAGCAGCCTTCAGGGCATTAACACAGGCCAGCTGTGCCATGTTGCGCTGAGGGTGCAGACGCTCAAGGCGCTTGTTAAGAAATTCAACAGGATCAGTCTCGCTGGCTACAGTCAACTCAGCGCAATCCTTGGCAGGCATTTCAGTACGAATAACGTGCTGGGCGTACTCAAGAGCCTGCTCCATAAAATCACCGGCTTCAGCAACCTTGTCAGCCAGGCCGTTCTTACCAGCCTGCTGTGCAGTAATAGGCTTACCGCTGGTAACCATATCTGCTGCAGCTTCCAGACCAATCACACGAGGAAGACGCTGAGTACCGCCAGCACCAGGAATAATACCCAGGTTCACTTCTGGCACACCCAGACGGGCAGAAGGATGTACAAAGCGATAGTCACAGGCCAGAGCCAGCTCCAGACCACCACCCAGAGCAGTACCGTTAACAGCACCAATCACAGGCTTCTTAGAAGCATCCATAACATTGAATACAGTCGGAATCAGAGGTTCAGCAAGCGCCTGTCCACTGTCGAATTCAGCAACATCAGCACCCGCACAGAAGAAACGACCAGCGCCAGTTACAACTATCGCTTTAACATTGTCGTCAGCTTCAGCCTTACGGAACTCTTCGAGAAGGCGTGTACGCATCTCCAGGCCCAGGCTATTCACTGGAGGGCGGTTCAGAGTAATCAGGGCTACCTGATTCTCAACCTGATAAAGAATTGAAGCGCTCATAATCGTTGGTACCTATTAGAAAATTATTATCGTTATATTATTTATATTTTTATGGTGCAGACCGTGCTCTACCTGACAGCAGAACGGGAACCTTTCGCACCCACATACTTGTACACAGCAATCAGCACTAAAATAAGGCTCAAAGCGAAACAGGCGCATGCCAGCCAGAAAACATTTGTAAGAATGAACCAGTCCCCGGCCAAAATAGCAGCCAGGAATGGCCCCAGGAATTTACCAACAGCGGCAGCCATCAAACCAAGGATCAATAAACGACCCGTAGAATCAACATCGGACTGAAGGCTCTGGAGATAAGGAATTGCAAAGGCATAACCAAAAGCAAACAAAGAAAATGCCAGCAGATAAGTCATCTCAGAAGATACACGGAACAATAACAACGTTCCGATAACTATTACGCTATAGCCTATAGCAAAGGAGATATAATAACTGAAACGGTGACACAGATAAGTTGCCAATGTAGCTGATACAAGACCACCTACCAAAGAGTAAGCAAACAACTCAGTTACTCGGGTCATAGAAATATATTCACCCAAACCAACAAAGAGTGAATAAGTCCAAATGGCATCTGAGCCAGTATTAGCGAGAAGGAAAGCAACAAGAATCAACAGAGGCACGGGAAGAAACAAGTCAGACATTGCAAAAGACTTATCTTTCTCAATATCAGGACTTACATCGTAGACAAAATCAGGAACGAGTTTATGAAACGGCAAACAAACAAGGCAGTAAGCCGTTAATATAAAGAACACGCCCCTGAGACCTACCAGCTCAACCAGAGGCGCCCAATAAAACAGGGTAATAATAAGCATGATAAAGCCAAGAATCATGCCAATAGAAAATATACGAAGGTTATTGGGTAAGTAGCCAATAAGAACCAGGCCTGTCGCCATACACAAACCAGCCGCAATACCAGAAAAGAACCTGACTGTAATAACGAACTCTGGAACACCGCCCACAATACCAGTAAGCGCCTCCAGCCCCGCGACTGCAGAGACCGCAAAGAGCATGTACTTCCGTATATTGATATCGCCTACCCAGATAAACATGTAGATCATACCGAGCAACGAGCCCAGCTGATGCATGGCTATAGCTAATCCAGCCTGCTGCTCAGTGAAACCCCACTCAGAAACAAAACTAAAGGTGAACTCAGCTGAGTTACCATTAAAAAGGGCTCCAACGCCAAGCAGGATCCAGCCCGCCCAAAGCGTCCTCCAGTACATACGTCTTGTCATAATAAGCCCTTTTTTATTGTTATGTTCTTTGGAGAAAACGAAATAAAATCGACCATCAATGCAAATAGCATTGTTTCATGACGACAAAAAATAATTGACCACAAGGGACACAGGCAAGTAAGAGGGTTTCGATTTTGAATACCCTGACCACCTAGAACCCCAATGTGGCCAATACGTCTGTTTAATGTACAACACCCAGAAAGGATACTCTTCTCACACTATTTTTCACGAACATGTAACCTTCTGAACAGCTCCTAAAGAAGCTGCCATTTAAGAAAAGTTGCAATAAAAAAAGACGACGCAGGAGCCGCCATGTCATCTATTGTTATTCTGGGAACCGGTATTGCAGGTTACACCCTGGCCCGTGAACTGCGCAAAATCGACAAAGAAACTCCGATCACACTGATCACTTCTGACGATGGCCATAACTATTCCAAGCCAATGCTGTCTGCAGCCTTCGGTAAAGGCAAGAGCGCTGAAGACCTGTCCATCCAGGACAGCGACACCATGGCCAGGCAACTGAATGCCACCATCCTGACCCACACCAATGTGACCAGCATTCAGCGCACCGAGCAGACAATCACTCTCGAATCTGGTGATACCCTTGCCTACAGCAAGTTAATTATGGCTCTGGGCGCTGCCCCTATCCGCCTGCCCATCCCTGGCGGACATCAGGATGAAGTCCTGTGTGTAAACGATTTGATGGATTACCGTAAATTCCGTGACACCCTGCCTGCAAATGGTCGTGCAATAATTATTGGCGCCGGCCTGATCGGATGCGAATTTGCCTGCGACCTGCGTAAAGGCGAGCACAATGTTGACGTCGTCGCCAAAGGTGAGCACGTTATGCCTGAGCTTTTGCCGACCGAAGTCGCTGACGTCATCCAGGGCGCCCTTACCGAGAACGGCGCCAACTTCCACATGGGCAACACCATTACCAACCTATCCAAAGAAGGCGACGAATATGTTGCCACTCTGGAAGATGGCCAGGTACTGCGTGGCGATTTGGTACTTTCCGCCATCGGCCTGCGTCCTCGCACCGAACTGGCTAAAGAAGCTGGAATCGAAACCGCTCGCGGCATTATTACTGATGAATTCCTGCAAACCTCTGACGAAAACATCTACTCCGTAGGTGACTGCTCAGAAGTGAAAGGCCTGAACCTGCTCTACATCCTGCCACTCATGGCTGGTGCACGCGCCCTGGCCAAGACACTGACCGGCACCCCAACTGCAGTGAAGTACGGCCCAATGCCTGTCACTGTTAAGACTCCGGTCTGCCCTCTCGTTGTTGCACCACCCGCACGCGATGCGGAAGGCAAGTGGGAGATCGAAATTAACGATCGCAATATTCGCGCCCTGTTCACCAACGGTGACGATCTTCTGGGTTACGCACTGACCGGTGAAACCGTAAGCGAAAAAATGAAATTGAGCGGTCGCCTGCCAGCCATTCTGGCGTAACCACCAGAGCCACACTACGGGCGGAATCAATCGATCCCCGCCCGTCCATCCTGCCTTTGTCAAGAGCCTTAATGGCCAAGTAAATAGTTGGCCGTTTGGTAAATATACCTACTCCAACACTTGATATCGAAACCATAGCCGTTTATCGTCTGCGCCATAAAGACAATATTAGGAACGAGCGATGGTCGTGCAAGCATTCAAAAATCGCCCTCTTTTCCCAGGCAGTGAATTACAACGTATTCAGGAACTCCTTGCACAGGAGAACATCACCCAATCCATGATTCTCATGGGTACCGGGCTTCCTGACACCTGCCTGAGAGATCCCGACGTTCTGCTCTCCTGGGAACAGTTCGACATTATCTATCGCAACGTGTTCCGACTCAGCAAACGCCCGGAGATAGGCCTTCTTGTAGGCAGCGCCCTCGATGTAACCCGCTGGGGTGTGCTGGGCATGGCCATGAGCAGCGCCAAAGACGTGGATCACTGCCTCGGTGTCGCCAATCATTATCGACACATTGTGCGCAGTCCTTTTAACTACAGCACAAGCCGTACCCACAACACACTGCTTGTGAAGCTGATCAAGTCTCATGAAGTGGACTTTGCTTCCAACCTGACTTTTATTACCGAAGTCTTTCTTATGGGTACACATGCCATTGTTGAAGACCTGCTCAACGCCCCCTTCCACTTCAAGGAAGTTGGCCTGAATTATTCGGCACCACCCTATGCACACCTCTACTCCGAGATGTTCAAGTGCACAATAAAGTTTGACCAGCCAACCAGCTACTACATTATTGACGACAAGTTTCTGCGCACACCGCTCCCCAAGAGCAACCCGATCAACTATCGGATCGCCAAGAAACTGTGCGAAGAGAAGCAACGTCAAATCCAGTCCTGCCTGCGAGGCGACATTGTCGTACAGGTTCAGGAAGAGCTGGCCAAGCATGAAGGCACCATCATCAGCCTGGAAACCATTTCGGAAACCATGGGCGTTTCAGCCAGAACCGTACGACGCAAACTGTCCGATAAAGGCACCAGCTTCCGCGACCTGTACAACCAGGACCGCAAGCGTAAAGCCCTGGACTATATGCACAACTCGACACTGGATACCGAGTCCATCGCCACCCTGCTCGGCTTCTCTGACACTGCCAGCTTCCGCAAAGCCTTTAAGCGCTGGATGGGGGTTAACCCGCGGGAGTATCAGGAAAAGCTTCACAACCATGAACACTGATTGAAATAACACACTAAAAAGGGCGCTTTTAGCGCCCTTTTTAGTGCCCATTTATTTGTCTGCACTTCTGTTCATGCAAAAAAATAGCCCCTGCTTTCACAGGGGCCATCTTATTTTTCACTCAATGCAAATCTAACTTTTAGAAGTCGCCAAACGCATAGGTGAATTCAAGACCGACTGCGCGTGGAGCGTTACGGATATAAGGACGAGCATTAGAACCCGCTGGCTGCAGAGTAGAGTTAGTCAACTCAAAGTGTCCGTCAGAGCGGTAGGCCTTATCAAGGATATTGGTAGCCCAGAGCGCCACCTCCCAAGACTCACCAGTAGGCATAAAGGTTATACGCCCATTCAGGTTATCACTTGAGCCACTGTAAATGTCAGACTTTGTGAACTGCAGAGTACTACCATTTGGAGCCTGCACATTATCAAGAGTCTGATTTGTAAGACGCTGGGTAGATGAATAGCTATAAGTCATGTTGTAACGAATATCACCCGCCTGAATCGGCTGAAGGTAATCAAGATTCAGAGACGCTGTAAATTTAGGCGCACGAAGCAAATCCTGTCCTTTATCTACAACAATCTTGTCCTTAACAACAACATCCTCAACAAACTCACCATCAATCAACGCAAAATTAAGACCAACAGTCAGCTGCTCAGTCGCAAGCCAGGTCATTTCAATCTCAAGACCCTGAGAGACGAGCATCAGCAGCTTCAACGATTGAAATCTTGGAATCTACAGGATCAACCGTATTAATCTGATAATCATTGTAGTCAGTTCTAAACAACGCAGCATTCAACAGAACAGTATCATCAAGAAGAGCACTCTTGACACCAATTTCGTAGTTGATAGAAGTCTCTTCCTCAAACGGCTTGACATCTTTTGCAGCCTTAGCAGGATTGGAGTCGCACCATTAGGATCAAGAGAAGTAGACGTATAAAGCCACCAGACTTATAGCCCTGAGAAATACCCGCATAAACGTATTGACCGACTCATTGATCGTCCAATCAAACACCATACGGCCTGAGAGATTGCTCCAACTTATCATCAACCTTCAAGCCACCAGGCCCAACGTTGGCATAGAAGAACTGCACCAGCAGTACCCTGAGTAACTTCCTGCTTCCACTTAACAGCAACTGTATCTTCGTGAGTATACGGGCACCTAAAGATACATTCACATCCTCAGTCAATGCGATAATCGCATCACCAAACAATGCGAACACTATCTAAGTCAGCCGAAACATCCTGAACCTGATCACCAAACCCACCAGTACCCAGCGTCCCCCCGGAAGCAACAGCAAGCGAAGGCAGAGCCATCGTATCGTAGCTGTTGTTATTCTGTTTTTGCGTAGTTGACACCAACAAACCAGTCCACGTAATCGGCAGAAGCACTCAATCGAAGCTCCTGATTGAACTCTTTCCTCTTCACTTCTGTATTAGAAACATATCCGCTTACGGGACCAGTTCCATCACCAGCATCAATAAGACCACCCGTACCTGTATGGCCTCTGGCATCAGAAAAACGATACGAGCTAATAGAAGAAAGCGTCATATCAGCATTAAGATCGTAGCTAAACTTAGCGCCAAACCCACCATTTTTAGCACCGCCAAAATCAGGATCAAGCTCTTTACGCTTGCCGTCAGCACCAATGATTACAAGATTGTTATCAAAGCTGGTATCACTCAGTTTTGATAAGTTTGTTGGATCAGTACCAGGAACGCCAAAAGCGCTGATGCCATTACCAACACGATCGACAACAATAGGAGTTCGACCACCCTTGGTCTCACTGAAGTCCAAAGAGAAATCAGCAGTTAAATCATCTGTCGCCAGCCAAGTCAAACGAGACCGAACAGCACCAGCATCAGTCTTACCAAATCGAGAACCACCACCCTTATTGGCAAAAACACCATCATCAACGGTGCGAGTAATATTGGTACGAGTCAGCAGCGTATCAGAGATAGGCGCATTAATAGTAGTATTGGCGTAACGCATATTGTTAGAGCCAATTCCGCCCGTCACGCTACCGTAAAACGCATCATCTGGAGCGTTAGTTGTAACGGAAATAGCACCAGCAGCAGCGTTTCGACCAAACAGAGTACCCTGAGGGCCACGCAGAACCTCAATACGATTCACATCCTGAAGATCACCTAAAAGCCCTGCACCACCACCCAGATAAACACCATCAAGATAGATAGCCGTACTACTCTCAACACCAACACCCAGAGCTTTAGTAGTAATACCACGAATGGAAACTACGTTACCCTCAGGGGCAGAACCAAAAGACAATCCAGGAGTGATATTAGCAATATCAGAAATGGAGCTGATGTTGTTCTGAGTCAGCTGATCTTCACTAACAACCTGAACAGAGATGGGAACTTCCTGAAGAGTCTGCTCACGACGCTGGGCCGTTACCACAACCTCTTCGACAACACGCTTAACTTTGGGGGCATCTTCCGGTGCTGCAAAACTATTTGGGGTAATAAAACCAATAGCAACAGCCAAAGGAAGCATGCGAAAGGCAGGCTTAAGTGTCATTATTATTGTTCTCCGGACGTGTGTTTTATTATTTTTATATCGTCGATTACACCCAGGACTCAGGTACAACCAGACTACTTACTTATTATTTTTATTAGGTTCCTGAACAGCACAATCAGGACCATCGACTTTACTGAGCTTATATATCCACGCGTCCATGCCAGACAGCTCACAAGTACTTCTTATAATAATGTGACAGTTCTAATTATTCGCGACATCTATAAAATTACATAATTCGACGACAGTTACAGGTTGATATAGGACACCGACAAGCACAGACAGGCCATGCGCACAGTGCCCCTGCACTTCTATGATAGTGACCTGTCCAAACCTCTGTGTGGCCTCTTTCATAACGGCAAAGCAAAAGTTATCCGTGCTATTCTCGCCAAACGTTCAGGTCTTCTTAGCCTGACAGTTATAGAAAGGACCTCACAAAACGCCATTCTACCCTTACAGAACTGGCCAGTGAGCGAACAACAATAAAAATTAATTTCGCTAAGGGAAAGCTGTTCCTATGAACATCAATCGCTCCAAAGCCTTACCGGCTGCCCTGGCTTTAGCCCTGTGCAGTCTGTCGGCCTCCGCTGTGAGTCAGACAGAAAAAGTCGACAAGGTCTTGAAGGCCGTCGATGTCACCGCCAGCGCGGCTAAAAAGTCCCAGGGCAGAATCGACACTATCGTTGGTCAAACTAATGAACTGCTGCAGGAATACAAAACTGTAAACAAGCAGATCGATGGTCTGAATGTCTACAACGCTCGCTTAAACCGACAGATCAATGATCAGCTCAGCCGTGCAAAGGACATCGATAATTCCATTGCTCAGGTGACAATCATTCAACGTCAAATTATGCCTTTGATCGTTAAGATGATCGATGGTCTTGAGCAGTTTGTTGCTCTCGATGTTCCTTTCCTTTCCGAAGAACGTGCAGAACGCATTGCATTCCTTCGCGCCAATGTTGACCGCTCCGACCTGACAACTTCTGAAAAATTCCGTCAGGTTCTGGAAGCCTACAAGATCGAAAATGAATACGGCCGTAAGATCGACACTTACAATGGCTCAGTTGAAATAGATGGCAAGGAACGTGAAGTTAAATTCTTCCGTGTGGGTCGAGTAGCTCTGGTTTACCAGACAACTGACACCAAACACTCCGGTGCCTGGAATAATGAAGCCCGCGCATGGCAGGCTCTTGATAACGGTGAATACCGTAACGCCATCCAGAAAGGTCTGCGAATTGCCCGCAAGCAGGCTTCTATCGACATTCTGAAACTGCCAGTCTCTGCTCCGGAGGCGATCCAATGAAACAGCCAATAATTAAGCATTCAATGAAGAAGCTGTTAGCTGCCACTGTTTTCTCCCTGTCTGGAACACTGGCATTTTCTACCAGCGCTATTGCTGCAGAGCCTGCTGCCAACCTTGACCAGCTTCTTAAGCAGGTTGAACAGGGCCGCATCTCCGAGAACAAGAGCAACGGCAAGCGTGAACAGCGCTTTCTGTCTCAAAAGAACACTCAGAAGCAGCAGCTGAGCACCGCCAGGACAATTCGTAAAGAGAAGGAGCAGGAATCTGCCCGTCTCGAAAAGCAGTTTGAAAAAAATGAAACCATGCTGGCTAGCAAGCAGACACAGCTGAAAGAGAAGATGGGTAACCTGACTGAACTCTTTGGCCATCTGACTGCTTCTTCCGGCGATCTTCGCAGCATCACTGAAAACTCTCTGGTCAGCACACAGTTTCCTGGCCGTGAAGTCTTCCTCGATGAGCTGATCGATAAGATGAACGGTTCTGAGCGTCTGCCAAGCATCGAAGAAATTGAACGTCTGTGGTTTGAAATGCAGCGTGAGATGACTGAATCCGGTCGTGTAGCTGCTTTCGATACGACGGTTATCCGTCCTGGTGGCGAACAGGGCACTGAACGTGTGATTCGTATCGGTACTTTTAATGCTGTAACTTCAGATGGTCAGTACCTGACTTACGATAAAGGCACTCTGTCTGTGCTGGATCGTCAGCCTAAAGGCTCCTATACCGATTGGGCTGCAACCCTCGCTTCCTCTAATGGCGGCCTGACCAGCTTTGGTATCGACCCAACAGGTCCTACTGGCGGTTCATACCTGGCAGCCCTGATCAACAGCCCAAGTCTGCTTGAGCGCTGGCACCAGGGTGGCGTGATCGGTTACATCATCTCCGGTATTGGTGTGTTTGCTGTCATCATTGCCCTGTGGCGCCTGCTGGCTCTCACTCTGGTTGGCATGAAAGTGTCTGGACAGCTGAAGAGCAAGAAAGCTAACACCAACAACCCTCTGGGCCGTGTCCTCAAGGTTCACGAAGATAACCCACGCATGGATCCGGAAACCCTGGAGCTCAAGCTGTCTGAGGCGGTTGTTCGTGAAGTACCCAAGCTGGAAAGCCAGCTGGCTCTGCTGAAGATTATCTCAGCTGTAGCACCGCTGATGGGACTTCTGGGTACTGTGACCGGTATGATTATTACCTTCCAGGCTATTACCATCTTTGGTGCAGGCGATCCTAAGGCCATGGCCGGCGGTATCTCCGGTGCTCTGGTAACTACAGTTCTGGGTCTGGTTGTTGCAATTCCTACTGTTCTGCTGCACACCATGGTGAACGGTCGTGCCAAGGCACTGATCAATATTCTGGTTGAACAGAGTACAGGTATTATTGCTGAGCATACCGAAGCCAAGCAGACAGCTATCGCCAAGAAGGTTCGCTCTGCGGCGGCCAAGCCAGGTACCAAACCTGTTGCCAAGCCACGCCCTGCTTCAGCTGATGTCTAGAAGCCAGACATAAATAAGGGAGTTATCAACCATGCCCCAACTTTATGATGCTCTGGATGCCATTCAACGCTTTGTTGATTCTGGCGGCCCGGTCATGCTGTTGATTGTCCTGCTGACCTTTATTCTCTGGGCTCTGATGTACGAGCGCTTCCTCTACTTCCGTGGAGCCATGAAGCGCGATGTACAGGAGACCATCGATATCTGGGAAGCACGCAGTGAGCGTCGCTCGTGGCACGCGATCCAGGTTCGCAGGCTACTGCTGGCACGTACCCGACAGAAGCTCTCCCAGGGGCTGCCCATGATTCAGACCCTGGTGGCACTCTGCCCTCTACTGGGCCTGCTGGGTACAGTGACGGGTATGATCGAGGTGTTTAATATTATGGCTGTTACAGGTGGTGGTGATGCCAAGGCTATGGCCGGCGGTGTTTCCCAGGCAACTATTCCGACTATGTCGGGTATGGTCGCTGCTCTTTCCGGTGTGTTTGGCCTGACTTACATCAAGCGTGTAAGCGAACGGGAAAGCACGCTACTGGAAGACCATCTGACCAGGGATCACTGATCCTTAATACACAATCAGTATAATGGCCGCTGATCGGCAGTAATAAACCGGCCCCTCCGGGGGCCGAATAATAAAAAGAGCCCGGATATGCGTATCAATCAATTTGCAAGAAGCAGCACTGAAGAGAACAGCTCCGAGATAGATTTGACGCCCATGCTGGACGTTGTATTTATCATGTTGATCTTCTTCATCGTGACCGCATCCTTTATTAAGGAAGCGGGTATTGAGGTGAACCGTCCTGAAGCCTCAACCCAGACCAAAGTTGAAAACGTTAACATCCTGATTGCGGTCAATGCGACCAACGAAATTTATATGGATGGCCGTCGTATTGATCGTCGTTCTGTACGTTCCGTTATCGAACGCATGCACGCCGAGAACCCAAAGGGTGCCGTTGTTATTCAGGCTGACAAGAAATCAAACACTGAAACTGTTGCCTCGGTCATTGATTCAGCCCGTGCTGCTGGCGTTTATGACGTCTCCCTGGCCACCAAAGAGTAAGAGCTGCATTCATGAAATCATTACGCGTATTGATCAGTCTGGTACTGGCAGCCGGTGTCACGGGTGCGCTGTTCTTCATGATGCTGACCCTGATCGATTCCAGTGAACTCAAGGTTGATGATGAACCCCAGCGCAAGCTGGCAAACATTCATATGCCTGAGCGTGAAATCGAAAACAGGGTTAAGGAAGAGCGTGCGCAGAAGCCTGATGATGTCGTTGAGCCTCCACCCGATTTTCAACCACCCCAGCAGGATAACTTTGATGTTTCCCCTGACACGGTGAACCTGGCTCCAAATCAGGGTCTTGATCTGAATATTTCTGTGGGTGTTGGCCTCAACTCATCTGATGGTGAATATCTGCCCATAGTGAAAGTCAACCCAACCTATCCGCGCCGTGCAAACAGCCGTGGTATCGAAGGTTACTGCACCGTGGAATATACAGTGACTGCCAACGGTTCTATCAAAAACCCGGTACCCGTCGACTGTCTGCCGAAGGGTGTGTTTGAAAAAGCCTCTGTCAAAGCGGCCCTGAAGTTCAAATACAAGCCGCGTGTTGTTGATGGGGTTGCGATTGAAGTGCCGGGTGTACTCAACAAGTTCACCTTCCAGCTGGAACAATAAGCTGGCTTTTAATAATAAAAAGAAGAAGAGAGGCGTAATCCTATGCCATTGAATAACCCAATGCCCTCTTCTCGGGGGCAGGGCCTCACTAGCCTGCGCGCTACGATGAAGCAAAACATGATGCACAGCAGTTTCAATTCTGTGTGTAAGGCACTCGCCTTCTCCGCGCTGCTTTTGGTGCCTATGGCCGATGTGACAGCAGCACCAGAAAGTCCTGCTGCTGCCCAGGAAACCCGCAAAACTCCTGCACTGCGTAACAAGGTGTATGAGGCTCTGGGAAAAGCACAGAAAGCTTATGAAGCCGAAGACTATGAAAAAGCATTGACCCTGCTTAGCGATCTGGAGACATCTTCAGGTAAACGGGCTCTGAACAGCTATGAGCTGGCCAATGTTTATAACATGTACGGCTACATGTACTACTCATGGGACGATATCCCCAACGCCCTGCTTTCTTATCAGGGTGTCGCCTCTCAACCTGATATTCCTCTGGCGATGGAGTTGAGTGCCCGTTATACCGTTGCACAACTGCTGATGACTCAGGAGAAATGGAACGAAGCCGTAAAGGAGCTGAATGTCTGGTTTAAACTGACAGTCTCTCCCGGTGCCAGCGCTTATGTACTGCGCAGCCAGGCTTACTATCAGCTGGGCAATCAGAACGCCTCTCTGAAGGATATGGAAAAAGCCATTGCCATGTACCGCGCCAAGGGTAAAACACCCAAGGAGCAATGGCTGACCCTCGTACAGTATATTCATTATCAGAAAGGCAATATCAAGCAGGCCGTCAAACTGCTCGAAGAGTTGCTGGTACTCTACCCAAAGAAAGACTACTGGATGCAGCTTGGTTATATCTATGCCGAAACAGGCAAAGAGAACAAGCAGCGTGGCGCCATGGAGTCTGCTTACATTCAGGGCTTCCTGACCAAAGAGAGCGAGCTGGTGAACCTGGCTTACCTCTATTTGAATGCTGACCTGCCTTACAAGGCCGGCCAGGTTCTTGAGAAAGGATTGAAGAAGAAGCAGATTAAAGACACCAGCAAGAATATGGCTCTGCTCTCTAATGCCTGGTACCGGGCTCAGGAGATCGACAAAGCCATAAAAGCGATGAAGGTTGCTGCCAAGAAGTCTGACAAGGGCGAGCTCTGGTCCCAGCTGGGCAATATCTATATGGACAAAGACGCCCATAGGGATGCTATCCAGGCCCTTGAACTCGGTTTGAAGAAAGGCGGTGTTAAGCGTGAAGACAGTGCCTGGCTATCTCTGGGAGTGGCTTACTTTAATACCAAGCAATACAGCGAAGCTCGAAAGGCTTTCAATAAAGCCCGTGAAGATAAGCGCTCCAAGGATTACGCGAATCAGTGGCTGAAGCATATTGATCGTGAAGTCGCCCGGATAGAAAGCCTGAACAGCTAAGCTGGTCCGGCTCTCTAAAACGTCAGTTCCTGCTCGGGAACTGGCGTTTTTTTTGGTCTATCCAATTATTTTGACCTGTCCCCTCCTCTCCCCCTACAGTTTTTCTGAAATCATCCATAATAAGTAGATACTTATAATTATCATGTACCACCGGGAAGGATGCCCGACCAGGAAATGGATACCAACGCAATGGAAACTGCAGAACTGCTTAAGCCCGTCGCACGGCGTCTTAAGAAAGAATGGCTGACTCTGAATATGGAGAAGGTCGCCGCCTCCAAGCATGAATATGGCATAGCCCTCAAATCCCGCTTTACCAGCTTTAATGATGAAGAAATCACTCTGTCAGCGCTGCTGACGCCGGGTATCCACCCCCAGCAGAACCTGAATCTTGTGCTTGATGCCGCTCTTCCTAAAGGAGAGAGTCTGGAGGCCTTCCTCCCGGCCCTCAGCGCCTTTATGCAGCATGCCACCGCCATGCTGAGCCCCATGACGGTTTTGGTGGACATGAGGACTAATCAGGTAGTTCTGCGCCAAAGTCAGATTATCTCCAGCAACTACCCCATAGTGACCGAACCCTTCTACAACGCTTTGCAGGTGCTGATTCCCCTGCTGCAGAAGACCATCGAGTCTATCCGCCAAACCAACCCTAGTCAGGCCCACGCCCGCAAGATGGCTGAGCTGCTTTCTGAAAGTTTCTATGGAGCCTTTTCCGAATGAACCCTTTAACAAAGCAGGCCATTAACGAACATCTCAGCAAGTACAATATGAATCCTCAGCCGCGGGAAACAGATGATCCTGCAGACTGCTGGCTGTTTGATCTGGCAGAGAATATTCAGTCGGAGCTGTACTGTTATGAGCCTGAGGCAGACGATTTGACTGCGGTGATGATGACTTCGGTGCAGTTAAAGCCCAGTGAGAATGCTACTACCCTTGCAGCGGCCATTTCCCCTGCCCTGGCACCAGCTTCCATTATTGCGATGGATGATATTCTTTCTCTGCGGATTATGCTGCGGGGCGACCGGGAGAGCATTGGCCCCCTTATAGATGAAGGCATTATGATCAGCCGTCACATTATGGGGGCCGTATTTACCAAAATTGTTGAGCTTGCCGAGAACAAAATCACCCTTCAGCAGGCAATGATGTCAGCTATGAAGGAATTGCAGCAGCCCAATCAAGGTCAAGAAGCAGCTAATGAGCAGGATAGCGATGACTGACTGTACCAGCCCTAAAAGCGTCCTTTTCAATGACACCCTTTTAACCGGCACCGCCAGAGCATAATTGGTATTTCCCCGCGCTGACAGGGTGCCCCTGCCCTGCGGCGCTATCGGCCATCCATGGTCTCCGGGAAATACCAATCATCCTCTTCCCCGTTCACTGAACTTGCATCCCCTGAGTAAGAAACCTCTTCCTTACCACATCAAATCATCTGGAATCTTGTAGTCGGCGTATGGGTCATCTTCGTCGACTTCTTCCTGCTTGCCTTTGTTATTCACCAGCAGGTATTGATCGGCTTCATCTGCCAGGCGTTCTGCCAGGCGCTCAGCCACCTTGCCAGAAATCAGGGCGTACTCCCCTTCCCCCTGCTTGTCTTCACCCTTCTTGGCCATAGCCAGACGGCCGCTGCTTAGCTCTTCAACCTGCTTGTCTGTAAGATACCACGACTTGATCTTCTTGTTATCAACGAAACTGTAACTGGTATCACCCTCTTCACGGCGAACAGTATTGGTTTCAATGATCTGGCGAATCTGGGCTTGTTTCTCTTTTTCTGCCCGCGCAGCTTCACGCTGACGGTTCAGTTCTTTGTCCCGGGCGACCTGTTTCTTCTTCTCTTCTTCCAGACGGCGGCGATTTTCAGCCTGAGGGTCTACACCCTGTTTTTTGTTCTGTTTCTTCTGACTGCGAGCCTGCTGTTGCTGCTTTTTGCTAGCTACACCAGATTTCATAAGTTGGTCGCGTAATGAGCTCATAGATCGTTAGATTTCTGTTGATGCAAGGAATATATCCGGATTATATCCCTTCTCTGACCTCAAACCAGTGTTACCATTATCATTTCACTGAATAATAATGAGTCGCCGGAGTGCGCTATGGCTTCCCCCGCTTTGAACTGGGATCGACCCAATCCATTTACCTGGAAAATTTCCTGCTGCCGCGAACATGAAGACCGCCTGGGGCATGTTAATAATGTTCAGTATCTGCACTGGCTGGAAGAAGCTGGCTGGCAGCATATTTCCAATCTGGGTGCGCCATGGGATGCCTGGAAACAGGCCTGTGTGGGTATGGCCACCACGGAAACCCGCGTTCAATATCTGGCTGCCGCCAATGCTGGCGACCTGCTCTCGGTAGGAACCTGGTTGCTGGCCGGTGATCGTCTGCGCATGAAGCGCCAGTTCCAGATTATTCGACTGCAGGACAATGCCACCCTGCTCCGTGCTGAGATGGATTTTGTCTGTATATCTCTGGCCACCGGTAAACCTCGCCGCAAACCTGCCTTTATGGAAGCCGCCCACCAGAAGGGTATTGCTGCCTCAGCTCTTCCCTGATTTCGGTACCAGGAGCCTGACCGAGAATAGCGGCCGTAGCGAGAGCCAAGCCGGGTTGAGTCATTTTTGGAGTTGTTTTGAGGCGAGTAGTGGTTCTATTTAACAAAAAACATCTCCAAAAACGGCCAAATCCGATTCGATCGTAGCAGGGCGTCTATCCTCGATCAGGCTCCTAGTCTATCCTCGATCAGGCTCCTGTAGTACATCACTCCCTTTTGATAGTCGGGTAAAGCTTTTTTAGTTTTACCCAAGCGTCCTCAATCGTAAATTGCCAGTGTCAGCGAAATAAACACCAAGGTTAGACTTACGAAATAAACAAGACAGATTGACACCTATTGCCTTAATCCAGTCTTAGGGGATTTTATTACTATTTAGAACCTACCCCGAATTGCTTTTGTCTTAACCCGATCAAACACCAAAATGTCAGCTGATAATAAATTCAGGACAATGCCTCTTTGCTTGATATATAGTCCTGTAAAGTCGGGGGATTGCCCCTCTCTGCCATATATTCTGAATATCCATCAGGATCTGTGTTCGGAATATTCAGGGACATTTCCTTGAAACAGAGTGCTGTTTCTTCTTTTCTTGCCTCCCAAGCCGCATGAACTTCAGTAAATTCATCAATGCGCCTGGTTTTCAACGTTGACACAGTCTTTGCCTTTTCATGGCACCATCTTGATACCTCTCCTTCACCCACTATTCCTGCCAGATGACCACGCAACGAATAGGCTTGATGGCTCTGAGCAACTGCTATCAGCTGATTTAAAACGTCCGTACATTCCTTAATTACATGCTCAGCATCAGAACTACCAGCAGTAATTGCTTTACAGGCAAGATTATATAACAACTCCCCTTCTAATGTTTTAACACTTATTGAAGTTGGATGGTCTTTTCTGAGAGCCTTAACTTTCCCCAACATATCTGAAAAAATACAACCATGAAACAGTTGAATTTCCATATCAACTCTAATCTTTTCTATTTTGACATCCAAATCATTAGGATTTAGTCTTTTGAGCAATCCGAGGTAATCATCAGGATTCGCCAGTTTCAGAAAAAGCACTCTAAGTCGTGTATAACGATGAGCCGCCAATATATAATCGGGTAGTATTTGATCTTTTTTGTCGAGAAACAGCCTCAGCATTTGCATAGCTTCACGTCTTTTTATTTCTGGGAACTTTGCCATTCTTGCGCAATGATCTGTAACAAGAACCTCCACAGCATTGAAAGCTTTTCCCAAGATAAGCGGATTCTTCTGTTTTAAATCCTCCAAAAGCTTAATAGCTCCAGGTATTTCATTCTGCGCCAGACGCATGGCATCATCATGTTTCCCTTTATGCCAGAGGTAGACAGCTTTATGCTTTATCATACGGATATAATAGTACTTTCGTTCCAGTTCCGACTTGAATATATGCTCTTTCCATTGCCTTTCTACACGCAGATATGCTTCTTCAAACTCTCTAATATTCTCCACAAACCTTGAAAAATCCCCAATGCTTTCAATTGCCACGTCTATAGATTCATTCTGTTTTTTCTTATCAAGAGACTTCCGATACCATCTCAGGAGCCTGGTATATTCTGCACGCTCAGCCGAGGTTAAAACATGTACAGATAGTACTTTTTTAAGACAAAAACATATTGACCTCAACAAAGTATGACGTTGCCCACTACTACAACAGCTTATTGAATTACTGTCTTCCATAGTATCATTAATTAATGTAATCGCTGCTTTGATATCACCCAGCTCTTTGAGGCTGTCAGCCTTTAGCTGAATAAAGCGAAAGTAATCCTGTTTATCATGGGACAACTTTGACAATACTTCATTTATTAACACCAATGCCGCCTTTGATTCTCCCTTCGCATTCAAACTGCCGACATACTCGAGTAAAAGCCTGTTCGATATATGCTGATCCCCACAAATCTTCCGCCTCGCTTCCATTAAAACAAAAGCGTCCTCCCCATAACCACACTTTTTCAAACAAAAGCAATATACAGCCAAGTTTTTCTGATCATTCTCATCTGAAAGATAAAGCAGTTTTGCCGCATCCAAAGCTTCAGGATGCTCAGTGTATATCATGTTTTCTACTTCACGCCTTGTTCTAATTACTACTTTATGTCTTCTTACTGTTTGCTTTGACAATTTTAAGGCCGGCTCTAAAGGCCGACGGGCGGATGCGGGCGGTTGTGATTGCAGTACGCTGGAAAATAATTCCTTCTGTTGCTGCTGAGTTGTGAGAGCCTCACTGTCCCCTTTGTCAGTCTCTTCTGGTGAAACAATTTCTTTTTCATTTAATGGCGGAGAAGTGGCTGTTACTACTTTATCTCCGCCCGGAGACATCTTCTTTTCAATCACGGGTTTGCTGACAAGAGCCTGTGCATAAGATTTTCGCCCTTCCCTCTTTTGAACGAATGGACAAGACTTTGAGTCAAGACTTTGATCTGGCTGCATATCAGCTTCAGGCTCAAGAACAGGTTCAGCATATTTCTCACCCCGTCTTTCATGGAGTCCAGCAGAAACAGGCCATATTGGCGTCGTAACCGGCAATACCGTTGCTTTACCTGGTAGCTGTGGGAATTCGCTTATTGAATCCAGAGGATTAGTCGTAACAGACGTTGATGTTACAATTCGAACACGCTCAGTTTGAAATCCACTGCCAGCTTCTTTCCAATCAACTTTACAATCCTTTGTTTTTTTAGAATGTGGCTCTGGATCCAAACTGACAGTTCTGCCTGGTTGTGCATTAGAGGGCCGGCGAGGAATCATTTCATAACCTTATTGTTAGCTTTTCATTACCCAGTCCATAATGTCTGGCTGGGCACTTATAAGATAATAATGAGATGTATTAGTTCCCCAATCAGATTCCTGGCCGTTTAACTATGGCGGCTTCATACGGAGGCCATTAAGACCTTCAGAATGTAGAACTATCACCCCAAAACTTGAGGTTCATCCCGTTAAACCAAACTTGTTAGCCTCAAAATCACAGGTGTTCAGATCGTCCGGGATTAACCCTATTCTGCACAATCTGCAGATGACATTGTCAGAGGATATACTAACAAGGCTGACTGAACTCAGCGGTTTTCTGACTCGTCACAGGAAGATACGCCCTCACTCTATTGTCGTCGCCGATCTGACAGCTCTTGGCAAGGACAGCAATGCCGAGTCGCTGGCCGCCCTTCACCGCAAGTTCGTCGGTGGACAGCCGGATATGGTATTGAGCTGACATGGGAAATTCTGGTATTGCTATAGGGCAGAGAAACTGGAGTGGTGTGCCAGGTAAATCTCACAAAGACAATGATAGAGGGAGAGAGTTACTATTATGTTTCATACTTTTCCTCTTTCATGACTTTACAGGGTGACCATGGAGCTTCTTTCTCCAGATATTCTAGTGCTGCTGTTTTTTGTTGCCGGTGTAGCAGGCTGTATTGATGCCATGGCCGGTGGTGGTGGTTTGATTACAATTCCGGCCATGCTTTCTGTTGGCATTCCACCGATTCAAACTCTCGCGACGAACAAGCTTCAGGCCTGCGGCGGCAGTTTTAGCGCCAGTTACTATTTTGTCCGGGCAGGTGCGGTCAAACTCAAAGAGATGCGTACTCCCATCTTTATGACGTTTGTTGGTGCCGCCACGGGAACGATACTGGTTCAGAACATCAATGCTGACTTTCTTACGGCATTCGTTCCTTTTATGCTGGCTGGTATCGCCCTCTTTTTTCTTTTTTCAAAGAACCTTGAAGGCGGCACACAAAGGGTTTCTATTAATACCTTTGCTTTGACCATTGGTTTTGGCGTCGGCTTTTATGATGGTTTTTTTGGCCCCGGGACCGGCTCTTTCTTTGCCATAGGCTTTGTCACTCTGCTCGGCTATTCATTACCTAAAGCGACCGCACATACCAAGGTGCTCAATTTCATCAGTAATATCACATCTCTGGCGTTTTTTATTGCCGGAGGAAATGTCATTTGGAGTGTTGGACTGGTGATGATTGGTGCTCAGTTTATCGGTGCCCGAATCGGCTCCAAACTGGTTTTGACCAAAGGCCAGAAATTGATTCGGCCATTGATTGTGGTGGTTTGTATAATTATGTCGGCGAGATTAATTTGGCAGAACTATTTAACTTAACTGTTTAGCTTAACTACTTAGCTTAACTACTTAGCTCAACCATTTATCTGAGCTATTTGGCAGGCTGGGCTAACTTAAGATATTACTCAGCCCTTAACCCTCTCAATCAACAGGCACTCCCGCTCTCTGAGTGTACCCAGCGAGAAACGCTTACGGTTTGAGAGGGTGTCCAGCCACTGTCGACGAATACGGATATTAGCCTGCTGGCCTCGTGCATCAGACAGGTGCTCCACCTGCCCTTTTACCAGACTCCTGCCCTTGCGCCGGCAAGGGTCGAAGGCATAGAACCATTCGTCATCCATCGACAATGCCAGTACATAGTGCCAAAGCCCTTTGCCACTATGAAGCCTGACAAGTGCCGTACCCTCCCGTGCAAGACAATCGGACAGTGCTCCCTTACTGCTGACGCTGAACCTGTCTTTATCCAGATAACACGTACTTAAAGCGAAGCTCCCTTCCCGGTATTTCTGTAACCAGTTACCCAGAAGAGCCACTGCCAAACCTGTTGTACCATGACCCAGCTCACCCTGACTGGTGACGGTATCAAGGCAATAGAGATAGATTTTTTGAATCACCAGGGGCGGAATATCGTCCCGGTCATAGAGATAGGCAAGTGCGTTTATAAACGAGATAGGTACGCAGTCGTAGGCGGAAACCTGGTAACTGAAGGGAGTAGGCAGTGCCATGAAAAGATGCCTCGCCGCTGTGCGCTTAATCATGCGCTTTATAATTCGTTATTGTTGATCATTAACGCCTTAAGGGCACACGGCAGCAGAACCCAATTTCCTCAGTTTAGATCACCCAATGAGAATTCGTTAAGTTGCACCAATCAGAGGTTTGGCGACCTCAACCAATCGCTGTTTCTCGACCAGCTCCAACCACTCATCACCCATCCGGTCACTTTCCGAGACCACAGTTCGCCAGTAGGCTTGCCGGGTGTCGGTATCCATCCTGGTAAAGTCGGTACGATCGGGAATCTTTCCGTATGGCAGTCGGCTGATAAATTCAGGAGAAGGCGCCACTATTAAGGTGCGGCGATAGTTTTCAGGATCAGGCCGACGCCAGCTCAGGCTTTTGTCAAACCAGCCAGGAATGGGCTGTTCACGGAAATGGGGGTATAGAACCAAACCTTCATCAATATCAATAGGCAGATCAAAATGGTAATCCGTCACACCACCATCCAGGTACAAACCTTTCCCTGCACCAGGGATATCCTTCACACCTTCCAGAGCTACAGGAATCGAACCAGATGCCAGAACACCGGGAAAGAGATTCTCTGCGTCCATAGTTACACGTCGGCTTGGCAGATCGTTCAAAGCCTTGAGAGGAAACCCGCCTTCCGGATGTTCAAACACTACACGGGTAAAAAACTGACCCAATAACCGCTGATGTACGGCATTCCCTAAAGCAGCCAGAAACACACCAGCCAGCTGAAGTGCAGAGTTATCACTGGCAACAGGCCCATGGCCCTGTACTGCAATAAAGTTCAGGCGAAACACTGGATTGTTAAGAACCTCTTCAGCACCATTATCACCCAGCAATTGCTTTAGAATAACTACGACATGATCAGAGACTTCCCGAGGGCTCGGCTTTTGGTCATAAGCATCTGAGATATAACTCTCCTGAAAACGGTTGATCGCCGCTACAGGGTCAGCCATTCCATAACAGGCAAAACGAAAGCAGCCCGCAGAGCTGCCCAGCAAGTGCAGGGGTTCGGTTCGGCCCTGGAAGGTTTCGCCAAGCAGCGCCCGGTCCAGGCCACTGAGTACAAACCATTTGGGGCCACCCGAAGCGCCCAGCATGGCTTTCACATCACCTTGTTGCAAACCATTATTGTGCAGATGAGCGAGAGCATCTACGCCCCCACGAACCACCAGCGAGCCGGTAGTAGATTGACAGTTGTTCATTAAAGTTTCTGGCGTGATAAAAAGACATACATAGCGAGTTGCCAGCCTGTGCAGAATAATGTCACAGAGTGTGCAGGCACTGCAAAACCGACTGCATAGGGTCATAAAGTAAAGCCCGAACATATCCTTGGGTGTTCGGGCTTTTAAAGTGCTTAACAGCGATTCATTCGTAAAAGATTAATTTTCAGTCGACATACGGAGTTGTACCTGCTTCCGTTTTTGCTGCCTGGCTTTCTTGATTATTTCAGAAATCTCTCTGTGACCGGCATTGCGGGCAAGAGTTGCTGGTGAGGGTGGGTCATCACAAGGGATGAATCCCATAAAGGAACTTGTCCTGGCGTAGGCCGGGTTGGCACCCCTAGCAAGCAGAGCTTCTACTATGACCCTGTTCCCGGATTGAGCAGCACAGCCTAAAGGCGTTAATTGGCTCTTCCCAAACCAGCCAGTAGATCGGGTGGATTTATAAGTATCTATTGTTTCAACCACCGCTCTTTCCTGCAATAGTCGTATCACCATATTCGCGTTGTCTTTCTTCACGGCTATATGCAGAGGCGTATCTCCTTCTTCAACACTGTATCTTACTGATCCGCGAAGAAGTTGTGCGTTCGCAGTATAAAATAGACTTTCATCAAGCCCGCTCTCGCCGCTTCGAACAAACCTTTTGTTCGGTCTGACCAGTGTGTCTCTATCGCATTGACCACTCGCTAAAAGCACATCAACGACACGTTCATGGCCCAGTTCAATTGCGCGGGACAGCACAGTGACTTCAGGGTTATAAAAAGTCACTGTTCTATATCTACGTTCTCCATGCTTCCATACGTCCACGGATTCCGCAGTGATGGATGGCAGACAGGGATTGGCACCATTTTTCAGAAGAAGGGACACCATTTCAGGCTTGTTATTGAACACTGCCAATTCCAGTATGCTTCTGTTGTACATACCGCTTATTCTGGCATGGATATTTGCACCGTGTGCCAGTAATAAGCTCACAATTTCTGTACTGCAGAATCGGACTGCCATCGCCAGAAGTGTAAAAGGGAGTGCTGGATTAAAGTCAGCGTTAACATTTGCACCCTGAGCTAACAACAGGAGAATTATCTCTTGATGGCCATTCTTGACAGCTTCTTTAATCGGTAGGTTGAGGGTGGATTCCAGGCCACCAGGTGAGGCCCCCATCATCAGCAGTTCATGAACATTCTCTAAATGGCCTTTCTTGATTGCGGCTATCAGCCCCTTGTTCAGCACAACCTGGTCGCAACGAGGCTTCACCAGCCTTAAAAGGGTTCCTGTTCCTTTTCGCACACACAGGCTAAGAAACTCATCATCGGTTACGGCTACCTCTTTACTGTTAAAATAGCTGCACACTTCACTGTGTCCGCTTTTGGCCGCCAGAAACAGCCCTGTTACATTATCTCCGGTTTCTCCGCATCGATAGAGGTTATCCAGAGATACAGCCATTATTGCGGCACTGTGTTTAAGTGCCTCAAGATTTCCTGCACGACATGCCTGAAGAAAGTAGGTTTCATTGTACTCACCCTTAACGCGGGGAGTAGTGCAGGATGCACTGTAAGGTGGTGGTGACTGCGATTTATCGGCTTGCATGGTTTTCTCCCGAGCATTAAACGATGATATATCTTGCGATATGAGAGATGTTTTCTGCCCTGAAGTTCTGCCCTGTATAAACCGGGTAGTTAGTCTGGCTTTCGCCCATGGTCATTTTATGCGGGGAGTTCAGCGGATAAAGGCAGGGCACCACTTTCGATGCCCCTCCTTTCTGAATAGCCATGGTTTGTATTCAGTGTCTTACACCAGATTTTCGATAGCGTCTGCCGTGCACTGCTCTTGCATGTCATTACGGAAAACATTGATGAGTTTTTGATAGGTAGCTCCCCCGCATTGTTTCAATTTCCATTTCTCAAGCATGGCTATTCTTTGCTTCTCAACACTATGGCAATTATTCCACAAAATAGTCGTGTCTTCTTGTTCGGTTAGTCCGAGAAAAGGAGATACAGCCCTCCAGTCGCCAATCAACTCTGCAATGGATTCTATATGCCAGTCAGCGACAACCTGCTGTAATGCCGCATTGGTTGTGGCTCTACTACGGGAAACATAACCTGTACTTGATGAAGGGTATGTGGCTGCAGCAGCTTGGTGAGTGCCATAAGGCATGCTATATGGTATATTGGTTTTTCTTTGGGAAGGCTTCATGCCACTTGTGCTTCCAGATTTTGGTTTCGCTTTAGCCGCCATTTTGTCAACTTTTACGGCAAGCTCCGTGTTCCCAGCCCGAGACAAGATATCGTATAGCGCCTCATAGGTGGCACGTGCACCATTCCTTTCCGCCCACTTATCAAGCATTTTCATTTTTTGAGTTAGCACACTGTGGGGAGCCTCACCCAATATTGCTCTTGCGTCAGCCTCTCCCAAACCAAACATTGGGCTAAGAGCTTGCCAATCAGAAATATTCATTGCCAGCGTATTAAATTCCATCCTGTCTGGACACATGTTTAACTGTTCCTGACTGGCTGTATGCTCTGGAGGTAGCTGATGAGTCGTTGCGCCTGTAATGCTTGCACTGGAATCTCTGTGTGTTTGTCTGAGCCCTGCAGTCGGTTGGAGCGTCACAGGTTGTGGAGCGGCAGCTGGCATCCTGGGAATAGTACCAGACAGCTTTAATCTACTACGCAATATTTCCAGAGCACCGTACTCATTCGTCATTAACAAATGTTCGGCAAGAGTCTTCCAAATAGCACGACTGCCATTTTTTCGCCGCCACGTCCGTATTACTGCCATTCTCTGAGTATCTACGCTGTGCGGATTTTCTTCCAGAATGGCGGAAATTTCAGCCTCTGTCAGACCCGCTACCACAGCATAATTTTTCCATTCCTTTATAGCCCTGGCGATGGAAAAGATCGTACTCTTGGTTTCAGGTGCCGCTAAACTCAGCGTTGCTGCATTATCACTGCTATCAATAATGGCTTGCCATTGGTCGTTAGTATTTTGAAACTGACTGAAATCCTGCTCAGAAGGTTTTGTTTCTAAAACTAATCTTACGCCGTCTGGAATGGTATATGCCATGCCCGTTTTCAGATTTGTGGTGACCATACCCTGATACCGTCCAGAGTCATCTTGTTGATAATAGTTAGGTTGTTGATAATGATTTATTCCTGCTTGTGATGTAGGGTTTGCCATGGTCTTCTCCTTATTTTATTAACGGGATTCATGTGTTGCGATATAAGTCATAAGCGTCCCGGCTTGCCATTCCTCAAAATGGGGTGCCTGATAAATTGGATGTCTGAAAAAGAAATATGATCCATTCCCGCTGTTTGTATAGGTAACAATTCAGACAGCCACTCTAACTGCCCTGTCTCTTTGAACCCTCCACACCTCATTTGTACATCTCCGCTAGAATCAACAATCCTTCTTTCAACTGGCCAGTTATCGATGACCACTCTGGACTGGAGCATTATTGCTGTTTACATGTTGGTGATGGTTCTTCTCAGCCTCTATCTGGGTGCTAATCATGAATCCGAGGACGACTACTTTCTTGCAGGTCGTACTCTACCCTGGTGGGCGGTTGGCCTTTCAACCATTGCCACCCAGTCATCAGCCATCAGCTTTGTCGCCATCCCTGCCTTTGTTGCCATGACGCCTGATGGCACGCTGACACTCCTGCGTCTGGAGCCCTCGGTGCCTCTGGCGATGGCGGTGATTATCCTCACTCTGGCACCGCTGTTTCGCAAACTGTCTGCTATCAGCATTTATGCCTTTTTGGAGCAACGCTTTAACCGTCAGGTACGGTTGTTAATCAGTGGTATCTTTTTGCTCACCCGAGGGCTATCAGCAGGTATCACAACCTATGCAGTGGCCCTGGTGCTATCCATTTGTCTGGACCTTCCCTTATGGGTCATGGTGTTATTAATTGGCGCTGTCACTGTTCTCTATGATGTACTGGGCGGCATGGCAGCAGTTGTCTGGTCGGATGTTTTACAGTTAATCGTGTTGATTAGCGGGCTGGTGTTTTGCCTACTGTTCCTTCTCACCGAAATTGGCGGCTATCAAGGGTTGCTGGACTCCCTGACCACAGCCTATTCTCACTCACATCCCGAGTCTGCTTCGGAACAGTCGTCAGAAAAACTTCCCCCTTTATGGACCTACATCAGCGGAGCCTTATTTCTTTTCACTGCTTATTATGGAGCAGACCAGAGCCAGGCCCAGCGGCAGATGTCGGCGCGCAGTCATCAACAGGCCAGCCTGTCTCTGGTTTTGAATGCGCTGGTGCGTATGCCTCTTCATCTGCTTTATATTGGCCTTGGTTTAGGTCTTGGGTTGTTTCTTGAGCAAACCCCAGAGTTACAGCAGCGTGTTAATCAAACCGGCCATACCGACACGCTCGTCCCCTTATATATTCTTTATTATTTGCCGGAAGGCACACGGGCATTAATTGTGGCGGGCATTCTGGCCGCAGCCATGTCCAGCCTTGATTCCACCCTCAACTCCCTGTCCGCTGTGACCCTGTCAGACTTTCTGCCCTCCAATCGTCAGCTAAGACATTTCAGCGCCCTGAACCAGGGGCGGATTATCACGCTGATATGGGGAATATTTATTATTGCGGCAGCCCTCGCCACAAGCCTGCTGGCAAACAATATTATTGATGCCATTAACAAGACCGGCTCTCTATTCTACGGGCCAGTACTCGCTACATTTCTGCTGGGGCTGTTTGTACCAGCTGCTCAATCCCGCAGTATGCTGCTGGGGGTTATGGCAGGTATTGGAACAAATATTTTTCTGTGGCAGGCAGGAACCATACACTGGATACTCTGGAATCCGGCAGGCTTTTTTATCACGGTAACTGTGACTTTTCTGGCGGGTTGTTACTGGCCTGAAGGGGAAAGCATCAAACAGACAACAAAGACAGGTTCTTGCCTGTCATCACGGGAGGTCATTGCCCTCAGCCGTGAACAAAACGGTATGCAGAGTGCCGTCTGTATGTTGATCTACGGAGTTATTCTGACGAGTAGCCTGTGGTGGCTGGAAGCATGGTTACAACATAGAGGCTAAAGCCTAAAGGCTAAAAAAACAGTGGCCCGACCAGTACGCCTACCGTACCAGTCGCGCCGATTGCCTGTTATAAACAGACCAAGGTACCGATTAAGACTGCAGAATGCCTTTTTCTTTCAGGAATGCATCCAGCTCGGTGTAACCGCCGATGTAATCTTTTCCGTGAAAAATCTGCGGTACAGTTTCAACCGGGCGACCAATGGTCTTTTCCAGGTCTTCCTTGCTGATACCGGCTTCATGGATATCAATGTATTTAAATTCCAGACCCTTCTGTTCGCAAACTTCCTTTGCACGGGTACAGAAACCACAACCTGGTCGACCAAAAATAGTGATGCGATTCATTCTAACAATCCCTTCCGTCTATCCTGCGTGTTCAAACACAGAAGACTTACCATAAGACAGCACGCATCATCCCGTAAATGACTGCAGAAAACCAGTACTGGCCCCAGAAAATCAGCAGTCACCACCTCCGACTTTCTGCCTGCATTCCCACGATACTCAACTATCCTCTTCTTGCTCATGGATGACGGGCTGATGATTCATGACCGACCTGACAGCAGACAATAAATTCCAGCGCAATAAGCGGTAGACGCCATGACACACACCCCGGTTTATGATTTTATTATTATTGGCACTGGTGCCTCGGGAAGTGTTCTGGCGCATTTCTTACAACAGGCGGGTGCGAGTGTCTGTCTACTGGAAGCGGGTCGGAACTTTAAGCCCGCGCAGTTCCCTGCCAATGAGCTCCATGCCAATGCCAGCCTGATGTGGCATGGCGGTATGGAATGCAGTACTGATGCCAATACTGTTTTTCTCCGTGGCAAAGTTGTCGGGGGCGGTACCATCGTCAACAGCGCCCTGTTGGACCGGTTTGATGATATTGCACTGGATGACTTTCGCAGCCAGTCTGGCATTGATTTCTATAACCGTGAAGAGATGGATAAGCACTATCAGGCCATTGAAGAGCACTTGAGCCTGGCTTATATCCCTGAATCCGACTGGAATCAAAATGCTCGCCTCTACCAGAAAGGTTTCGATACACTCGGCTTGAAGGTGGCTCCCCTGCGCCGCGGCCAGGCCCATTGCGATAATAAAAATAATGATTGCCTGGTCTGTGTTGGAGGCTGTCGCAGGCAATCAAAACAGAGCATGGCGGTCACCTTTCTACCAAAAGCTATGGCACTCGGGGCCGAGCTGATCACCGGCTTTCATGTGCAGCAGATTATCCATGGTCGCACACAAGTAGCGATCTATGGTGTACAGAATAACCGTCAGCAGGTGCTCTACAGCCGGAAATGCATTCTGGCTGCGGGCAGCCTTGGCACAACAGAGCTGTTACAGAAGTCAGGTTTTCAGGATCAACTCCCAGCCCTCGGACACAACTTCCACTGCCATCCGCAGATCATGTCTTTTGCACTGATGGATCATATTGTTGATGCCCATAAAGGGGCCTTTCAGGCCTTAAAGTCTGATGACCCCCGCTTTCGCAAACAGGGATTCAAACTGGAAAATGTATTCACACCACCAGCAGGTGCTGCCATGCTAAAAGCCGGTTTTGGCCCTGAACATCAACAGCTTATGGCTCAGTATCGCAATCTTGCCGGAATTGAAGTCTGTGTGAGGGATGAAGTTCCCGGCCAGCTGCGGCTTAACAATCATGGCCGGCTGTTACTGGACAAACCCTTCGCCGATATAGACCGTCAAAAAGCTCAGGCGGGTCTGGAACAGGTACATGGTATTTTTGCGGCAGTTGGTGCCAGGCGTGTAATGGATGCCCCCTTTTTACTGGCGCTGCACCTAATGGGAGGCTGCACCATTGGGCAAAATCCCAACCACTCAGTGGTGAACGAACGCTTTCAGGTGCATGGATTGCCAAATCTTGCGATTGCAGACGGCTCTATCTATCCACTGGCGCCAGGTATTAACCCATCCCTCACCATCATGGCCCAGAGCCATAAAGCCAGTCAGCTACTGATTGAAGACTTTGATGCCGGTCTGACTGCAAACCCAAACTCAGGCAAAGAGCAGTGCCCTGTAGATAAAATACACACTGAGAGGAAGCGTGCCTGATGTCCGCCACCGTCTCACGCATCTTTAACCAACGGCAGCTCAGAATTCTCCTGCGTATCGGAGAGCTGATGGTACCGGGTATTGGGGCCTTGCCCTCATTCAAAGAGTCCGGCTGCATGTTTAATATTGATAGCGTTATGGCACCCGCTCCGACTGAAGATACACAAGCCCTGAAACTGGTACTGACTCTACTGAGTTACCTGCCATTCCCTGTGGTACGAGGAATCCTGAATGCTCTTAACCGTTTAGACAGCGTTTGCAGTAAAAATCAACAACCTCGCTGGCTGGCCACCCTCACATGCCAACTGCGACTTCTGTTATTTGGATTACGGGGCATTATCTTCACACTCTACTACTCCGGTCAGGGCAGCCCTTATCAATCAAGCGGTGTATATCAGGCCATGGGGTATAAGGTTCAGTGCGAGGCTCTTTCCTCCGAGCCACGCTCCTCAAAGCCCTGCTCCTCAAAAGCACAGGAGAGAACTCTTGAGTAAGCAGGACGAAGATAAGATCCCGGTTTACTCGGCTATTACCGGAGAGACTCTCTATCAGCTGGAAGAGATAAGCCCGCAGGATGCTGAAAACATTCTTGCCCTGGCCAGGGTAAGTGCAGAAGAACTGCGCCTGACACCTGTCACTGAACGTCAGAGGGCAGTGCGGCAGGTTCAGAATTATATTCGGGACAACCGTCAGCGTATTGTGGATCAAATCTGCGAAGAAACCGGCAAGACCCGTAATGATGCGCTGGTCTCAGAAATTATTGGTGTACTTGATAACCTTGAGTGGAATATTAAACACGCCCCTCGCCTGCTCAAAGACAGCAAAGTCTCAACGCCTGTTTCACTGCTGGGCAAAAAGTCCCGCATATTCCATGAACCCTATGGCGTTATTCTGAAAATCGCCCCCTGGAACTATCCGCTTCATATTGCCCTGACCTTTACCATGGGCGGGTTTCTGGCCGGAAATGCCATGATTATAAAGCCTTCAGAGCTCACCCCTCTAAAAAGCATTCTCGAAGAGATATTTGCCGTTTCACCTCTGATCAAACGTTCTGTGCAGGTCACGCATGGAACAGGGCTGACTGCACAAAAACTCATTGCCGCCAGGCCTGACAAGGTGTTTTTCACAGGTTCTGGCCGCACCGGCAAACGGATTCTTCAACAAACCGCTGAGTTGTTAATACCGGCAGAAATGGAGCTGGGGGGGAAAGACCAGATGATTGTCTTCCCGGATGTAAACCTGAATCGTACCGTGGCCGGAGCCCTCTGGGGTGCCCTTACCAATGCCGGGCAGTCCTGCACATCCGTTGAACGGCTCTATCTTCATGATGATATTTATGAGGAATTTCTGGCGCTGTTAATTCGTGAAGCAGAAAAGCTTGTGGTGAATACCGGCGATCAGGGTGATGCCGATGTCGGTGCTATTACCACACCCGTCCAGCTAAAAATTATTGAAGAACATGTCCAGGATGCCATCTGCAAAGGGGCAAAGGTTCACACCGGCGGTGCCCGTCTGGGAGATAATTTTTATTTACCTACGATCATTACCGGCATCACCCAGGATATGACCCTGCACACGGCAGAAACCTTCGGGCCACTGATCCCCGTCTATCAGTTTAACAGTGAGGCGGATGTCGTTCGGGAAACCAACCAGTTTTGCTATGGACTGACGGCCAGTGTCTGGTCGAAAGATCTGGTGCGGGCCGAGCGGGTAGCCCGGGCTTTAGACGTCGGGGCGGTCTCAATTAACAATGTGATGATGACCGAGGGTAATCCTGCACTGCCCTTTGGTGGACAGAAAGAGAGTGGCTTTGGCCGAGCCAAGGGAGCAGAAGGTCTTCTGGCCTTCACTCGCAGTAAATCCATCCTGATTGATAAGCAAAGTGCAGTGATAGAACCCAACTGGTACCCCTTCACTCGTGAGAAGTACCAGATTTTTGACCGCCTTATTGAAGTGCTGTTTACAAAAAGCCCTTTCAAGCTTCTGAAATTGGCATTGATCGGGCTGAAGTTGGACAGTGCTTCAAAGAAGCCTCGCGGTTAAGGCTCTGTCACCGTCGGTTTTGCATCCGCCGCGCCTGAATCAGTAAGTTCAACCTCTTGTTTCTCCAGGGGAATGGGCGGATTGACCTCTTTGCGGTAATAGCGGTTGAAGGTTTCCATATCCATAAAAGACTTACCGCCTGCACCCGGAACATAGTAATCGCCATACTGGCTCTTTCCTAAAAAGCCCATATAGGTTTTACCCGTATTAAGATGTAATGGTTGCGACGGCCCAACATATGAAGTTCCGTACTGGTAAATTCGGTAAGCCACTCTTAGCACTTCATTATCAACCAGACCCGTTGTGGTTCGCAGAACCTTCTTGATTCTTATATCCGCCTGGACTTTGATATAGCGTCCCTGCTTGCTATTCACAATGAGAGAGCGCAACTCGACAGGCTCAAACTCCAGCTGCTCTTCCGCGCTTTTCATCCAATTGATATAGACATCCAGCGCCAGTTCACCGTAAGCAGGTTTTACCGGTGCAAAGGCCGTTAGTGCAATAGCAACCAGAAGATAAGTTGAGAGAGTATTTGTGAGGCTGTTCATCTAACCAATCCCTGAGTAAGAAAGATTTCTTTTTGAGACTAGCTGAATTATTGATGAACTGTTGAGAACGTGGAAAGAAGAAAAACGGGAAGAGTGTAAAAACTGACCTGCCTTTCTTACAAGGCAGGTCAGCCAAAGCATGATCGCTGTTTATTACTCTTTATAAAGCTTGGGGTTCAGCACATCTCGCAACCAGTCACCCAGCATGTTCAGTACAAGTACCAGCACCACCAGCACAATGCCCGGAATCACGGTAATCCACCAGCTACCGGAGAAGATATACTCAAAGCCGCTGGAGATCAGAGAGCCCAGTGAGGGTTGAGAGACAGGCATCCCCAATCCGAGGAAAGAGAGTGCCGCTTCACTGATAATGGCATTGGCAATCTGCACCGTTGAAATTACCAGAATCGGAGACAGACAATTAGGCAGAATATGACGGAACATAATCCGGCCACTGCCAAAACCCATCACCCGGGCCGCTTCCACATACTCCTTATTCTTCTCAGCCAGAACAGAGGCACGAATGGTTCGTGCATATTGCGGCCACTCAGCAATACCAATCACCAGTATCAGCATGATCATCGCCAGCTGGCTGTACAGCTCAGAGCCAAAGGACGCCTGGAACACGGCCAGTACAATAATCGCCACCATCATGGTTGAGAACGACAACTGTATATCAGCCACCCGCATCAGGAAGCTGTCCATACGGCCACCGAAATAACCAGCACTCAGGCCAATGACGATGCCGAGGAACATTTGCAGCAGTACCGCGCAGAAGCCAATTGCAAGAGAGATACGCAATCCATGAAGTATGGTGCTGAGCATATCCCGGCCCTGATCATCAGTCCCCAGCAGGAAACGTGCATCCCCCTCTTCACTCCAGACTGGTGGCAGCTCCGAATCCATAATATCAATGGCGGCCAGATCATAAGGATTGGTCGGCGACAGCACCGGTGCCAACAAAGCCGCTCCAGCCATCGCTACCAGAATGGTAAAGGAAATAATGGCGACCTTGTCCCGGGTAAAACTGAACCACAGGTTAGAGGCCAAAAACCGCTGCCAGCGGCTGGGTATGGCTTCTGCACTTACTGTGTTGTTCGTATCCATGGAAGTACTCATTTCTCACCTCCTGCGAGACGAACAGTCGGGTTAATCAGGCCATAGAGGATATCCACCAGGGTGTTCACCACCACAAAGATGGCGCCCACAACAATCAGGTAAGCGACAATCAATGGGGTATCCACACGGTTCACGGCCTCAAGGAACAGGAAGCCCATGCCCGGCCACTGGAAAACAGTTTCCGTCAAAATGGTATAAGCGACCATGGTGCCTATTTGCACACCACCCACTGTCACCACTGGCAACATGGTGTTTTTAAGGGCATGAAGGAAATAGATACGGGCCTTTTTCAAGCCTTTGGCTTTGGCAAACTTCACATACTCGGTATGCAGGCTTTCAACCATCTCCGAACGGATCAGGCGTATAAACAGCGGCAACATAATACTGGCCAGAGATACACAGGGCAGCACCAGGTGCAGAAGCCCATCAACAGTAAAGAAGCCGGACTCCCAGCTGCCGATCATCGGCATCAGCTCACCACGTCCATAAGATGGCAGCCACCCCAGTTCGATAGAGAACAGGTAAATACCGAAAATTGCTGTCAGGAAAACAGGAACAGAAATACCCAGAATACTCCAACCCAGAATCAAACGGGTCATAATGCTGTTGGGGCGAATAGCTGCATAAACACCAGCTGGTACCGAGATAATTACAATAAGAATGGTGGCACCAAACACCAGTTCAAGAGTCGCGGGCAGCTTTGCCAGAATCACATCCAGCGCTGGCTCTTTAAAAAAATACGACTGCCCAAGATCACCCTGCACGGCTTTGCTGAGAAAACGGCCATATTGCGTAAAGAAGGGATCATTCAGCCCCATCTCATCACGCAGTTGCTGGCGTTCCACCTCAGAGACAGACTGGCCTACCATCTCACGCAGAGGGTCGCCCAGATTATCCTGAATAGAAAAACTGATCAGACTGATCACGAACATAACAATCAGCGCCTGCACAAGACGCCGGGCTAAAAATGCAAGCATGTATTGGTCACTTCATGGCGGAGGGGGTAATATCTGCCGCATCACTCGTTGATGCGGCAGATGTCTTCAGGCTTTTACATCAATCCTCAGCGATCAACTCAGTTCTTAAGAACCAGATCACCCAGGTAAGGAAAGTTCATGGTGTTTACGACCTTGTCGACACCCGCCTTGTTGCTTGCGCCCCAAGCCAGGTTTTGCCAGTGCAGAGGAATAAAGGCCGCATCAGCAAACAGCTGACGCTCAACATCCTGGAGCATTGCTGCACGTTTTTCAGCATTGGTTTCACTGCCAGCCTTCTTCACCAGTGCATCCACAGCCGGGTTGCAGTAGTTACCGGAGTTGTACTGGCCCCAACCGGATTCAGCATCGGCACAGGCAGTCAGATACTCGGTCAGGTTGGCAGAATCTTCCGTATCAGCATGCCAGCCGATCATCATCATATCCGCAGAGCGTTTATCGAACTCAGGCCAGTACTGAGCTTTCGGCATGGTCTTCAGATCAACCTTGACGTTAATCTTCGCCAACATGCTGGCCACGGCCTGGGCGATTTTTTCGTCATTCACATAACGGTTGTTAGGTGCAGACATAGTGATGGTGAAACCATCCGCGTAACCCGCTTCCTTCATCAGCTGCTTCGCTTTCTTCAGGTCATAACGAGGCTTCAGGCTATCAACATGACCTGCGTAACCTTTCGGGCTTTGCTGGGCAGCCGCGGTAGCAAAACCACGCATCACCTTTTTCACAATGCCTTCGTTATTAATGGCATAAGCAAAGGCCTGACGGACACGCTTATCCTTAAAGGCCGGTACACGCTCCTGGTTTAACTGGAAAGTGATAATCCGGGTGCCGGACATAGTCACCAGATCCGTTTTGCTGGTCTTCTTCAGACGTCTATGGTCAGTCGGTGGCACAGGTGCGATAAAGTCCACATCGCCAGACAGCAGCGCGGCAACACGGGTTGGCGCTTCTTTAATCGGTGTCAGAACAATTTCATCAACATTACCCGGAGACGCCGTGTCCCAATAGTCATCAAAACGTTCGTAGACGATTTTCACACCCTGCTGACGCTCGGTCACACGGTAAGGACCTGTGCCGGAATGATTGCGGGAGGCAAAGGTGTTGGCATGTTTCTTCAGCAGGGCTTTTTCCTGACCCTTGTCATCCAGACCTTGATAGAAGGCGCTGTCCATCGGGAAGATATACGTGGCCGTATGCAAAACCAGTGGGAACGGACGCTTGGTAATTAAATCAATAGTGTGCTCATCAATAACCTTCACCTCATGAAAAGGTTCAAAGATGGCTTTAAAGTCAGGGCTGCCAACCAGACGGTCAAAGGTCCATTTAACATCCTTAGCCGTCAGGGTATTGCCTGAATGGAATTTTACGCCCTTACGCAGATGGAAACGCATGGTGACATCGTTAATGCGCTCCCACTTCGTGGCCAGACGGCTTTCGAAGTTCATATCCGCATCCCAGCGTACCAGCGGATCGAAAATCATATGTGACATCTGCATGGTGCCCCCGGAAAGCTGCTCATGGGGGTCAAGGGAAACAGGGTCAGCGTCGTAAGCCATCTTCAGGGTCGCGGCCTGCACTCCAGTCGCCAGAGCACCAGCCAGTAACAGTCCGGTCAGTGCCTTTTTCAGTGGCAGGGTCTTATGCATGTTGGTTTTCTTCTTCAAGGTTGTTCCCCTTCACGGGCTTTACAGTATCTACGTTATTATTTTTTCGTATTGTTATGGCGCTGTACGGCACCGGTATCAGCCTAAGGCTGCACCGCCGGTCCCAGATCAAGCCCTTCACGGGATAGATGATCCAGATGAGGCATCACTTCAATAAGATTACGGGTGTAATCCTGCTGCGGGTTAAAGAACAGGGACTCAGTGTCGCTCATTTCAACAATGGCCCCCTGCTGCATCACCGCAATGCGGTCGCACATCTGGCGAATCACCGGCAGGTCATGACTGATAAACAGCATGGTCAAACCAAGCTCTTCCTGGAGATCTTTCAGCAGGTTCAATATCTGAGCCTGTACTGACACATCGAGTGCTGATGTCGGTTCATCACAGATCAGGAAGCGGGGTCGGGTGGCCAGTGCCCGGGCAATAGAGATACGCTGGCGCTGACCTCCGGAGAACTCATGGGGATAACGATGTCCAGCCTTCGCCCCAAGACCTACGTGATCCAGAAGATCATTTACAATCTGCCGGGTCTGGCCGTCAGACCCGGCGAGATTATGAAAATGAATAGGCTCAGAAATGATATCCCGCACAGTCATACGGGCATTCAGGCTGGAATAGGGATTCTGGAAAACCATCTGAATCTGTCGTCTCAACGGACGACGCTGGCTTTCCGACATCGGCCCCATATCCTGGCCTGCAAAAACCACACGTCCACCATCGGGCTGATACAATCCGGCAATGACCCGCGCAGTCGTTGACTTACCAGAACCGGATTCGCCCACAAGCCCAAAGGTTTCGCCTTCTTTTACAGTGAACGAAACACTATTAATGGCCTGAATATAACGGCGGTTTTTCTTCAGAAAGGCGGGCTTGGTAGTAAAACGCAGATCCAGGTTTTCGACTTTAAGCAGTTCACCGTTACTGATCGAGCCGAAGCTCTCTTTCACCCCAAGCCAGTGATTTTTAATATCAATGGCTTTGGTTTCTGCCTTCTCGATATATTCCACTCGCGGGAAGCGATGCAGTTTGATATCTGCTCTTGGCACTGCACTGATCAGGCTACGGGTGTAGTCATGCTGAGGACGTTCCAGCACATCCATAGTGGCGCCCAGCTCAACCATTTCACCCTGGTAAAGAACGGCGACGCGGTCAGTGGTGTTAGCTATAACACCCATATCATGGGTAATCAGAATGCAGCCAACATCGCGCTCTTTGCAGAGGTTGCGAATCAGGTCGAGGACCTGGTTTTGAATGGACACATCCAGCGCCGTGGTGGGTTCATCGGCAATTATCAACTCTGGCTCACCAGCCAGTGCAATGGCAATAACTACCCGCTGACGCATACCGCCGGAGAACTGATGAGGGTATTGGTTTAACCGCAACTCTGGTTCAGGGATACCCACAGCTTCCAGCAATTCAAGAGCACGCTTTTGTGCGGTTTCTTTATCTGTCTCCAGAGTGGCTATAACGGTTTCAGTGAGCTGGGTACCTATAGTCAACAGCGGATTCAAACTGGTCATCGGGTCCTGGAAGATAAAGCCAATGCGGCGTCCGCGAATTTGTCGCATGGCTTCGCCAGACAATCCGCGAATCTCTTCACCATCCAGACGGATAGAACCACCAGCAACACGGCCAGGGTGGCTCAGCAGGTTAATAATACCATTGCCGATGGTCGATTTACCGGCACCAGATTCGCCGACCAGCCCAAGGATTTCACCTTTTTCAAGCTTGAACGAAACATCTCGTACAGAGACAGCTGTACCGTGGCGGGAAGGGAACTCAATTTTGAGATCTTCTACACAAAGTAGCGTCACGCGCACATCCTCTATAGGTCTAAATTCTTATTGTCTTTATATTATTTAGGATTATCACAAGGACTGCATTCTATTCAATTTTTATAACCAGAGGATACCTTTATTTACCAAGCGGTCAGGTTTCAGAAAAAGACACTAAAAACATGCGACATACGATAAATATTTCTGATTTTAATTAATATTTCAGTGATATATTTCAAAAAATTAACAACTGACATCTCTCATACAATTTAAACCGATAGCTAAATACCCAAACTCATTCGTCCATTATCGTTTATTGAGGACGTTAATTTGTTTTAAACAACATTTCATGAGCATCCTTTATACTTTTTGGGAACGGGCTTGTAGACAGATTTGGGCCCATATATTCCACAACATTTGCCCTTGATCTGCAAAACGAGAAATCGACCCGGGATAAAAAGAGAAGGATACACACTGTAAACATTGTCCATTATCACGTCCGCTTCACTTTCTGGTTGTTTACAAAATACAGCACCTTATTCCTTTTGTGCAAAGCACGGGTAAAGACATTGTTTTTTATCGAAGAAAGGCGGTTTTGGCAGTGACCTGAATCAACGGCATGGTCAATATCCTGCTGCTACAATTCCCACAGTATATATGGACGCCTACGATGCCTTTGAAAAAGAAACTACAGGATTGCCTGTCTCAGCTACGTGAAACCACACCACTGGTTCATAACATCACTAACTCTGTAGTGATGAACTCGACAGCCAATGCACTGCTGGCTATTGGTGCCTCTCCTGTGATGTCTGACGCTACAGAAGAGACCTCTGCCATTATCGGACTGGCTAACAGTCTGGTGATTAATATAGGCACACTGAACAACCGCACTACCATGGCGATGAAAAGCGCTGCCAGCCAGGCCAAGGCTGCACAGCGCCCCTGGGTATTAGATCCGGTTGGCGCCAGTGCCACGCGCTATCGTCTGGATACCGCCCGCTTATTGATGGAGTACAAACCCTCCGTACTGCGGGGTAACGGCTCTGAGATTCAGGCTCTGTTACAGGCACAATCACAAGTAATATCTCCCACTGAATCAAGCGTCCAACAAACATCACGCGGTGTCGACAGTCTTGTTGCCAGTGACTCTCTGACAGAACTGGCTGTAAAAGCAGCCCGTCAGCATAAGCTGGTGATAGCAATAACGGGCGTTACTGATGTCATTACCGATGGCAAACGCACCGTCCATCTGGAAAACGGCCATACGATGATGGCCAGGGTCACAGGAACAGGTTGTACTGCTACCGCACTGGTCGGCGCCTGTCTGGGCGTTGAGCCTGATCCGTTTATCGCAACTGTGACAGCTCTCGCCTGCATGGGTGTAGCTGGTCAACTGGCCAGCGCAAACAGCCGCGGTCCGGGCAGCCTCCAACTCAACATTCTGGATGAGCTTTATAACCTGAGTCCATCTTCACTGGTTCAACACCTGTCCATGCAAGAGCTTGATCTGTGAATATTTTCCAAACTTTGAATCGCCTCCCCCACCCTCCTGCCAGCCTTCTGTTTCAACCTGTCCGCACCCTGCCCTGGGAGCTTCGCAATAAAACGCTGGCAATGGCACTGAACAACATCTTTCAGGAGCCTCTGGAAGAGGGTGAGTTTGAAGATCTAGAAGGTCGCTGGCTGCAGATCACCGTGTCCGATCTGAAACTCGATTTTTACCTGAGCCTGAATGACCAGCAGTTCACCCTCAGCGCTCCCCGCCCCTGTGATGTCACCATCACCGGCAACAGCACTGACTTCCTGGCAATGGCCAGTCGACGGGAAG
The DNA here is from genome assembly GCA_965221135.1 of Sansalvadorimonas sp. Taxonomy (GTDB): domain Bacteria; phylum Pseudomonadota; class Gammaproteobacteria; order Pseudomonadales; family Endozoicomonadaceae; genus Sansalvadorimonas. The sequence continues at coordinate 26,050 of CBDCRZ010000048.1, read as the reverse complement.
ACCCGGACACACTCTTCTTCCACCGCCGGATGACATTCGAAGGCGATACCGAACTGGGTCTGGCTGTGAAGAATATGCTCGATGCCCTGGAGCTGGATCAACTGCCAGCCACTCTGCAATGGGCAATCCAAACAAGTGATAGCTGGTCACAGAAGCTGCGTGTCGTAAACAAATAGTACGTAAAGAAATTGCTCAGTAAAAAATAGCCCCGTAAAGAAACAGACCATTCCCCACAACATAAGAAAACGGCTCTGCAGATATTCTGTAGAGCCGTTTTCTTATGTTGTGAGGAGTGCTCAATCATCAATATGGCAGCGACTCACTCTCACACCCACTCAATCACGCTTTACCACTGAATCGTCCTGGACTGAAAAGTAATACTGAACCAGTTATCTTTTGAAGAATTTGGAATAATCCCCGATTTCACGAACACCTCGTTAAGTAATGGGTTGTAGACCAGTGTTTCTGCTCTAAGGTAACCAGTCAGCAGCTGCATCAACCGGACATGAGCCTGATTGCTGGCACGCGCCTCCATCAGGCGAGTGACTTCGTCGCGGGCTTTGCCTGCAGCAGTATCCGCCTCAAAATAACCTTCAAGATAAGATAAAGGCTCTCCCGTGTCATGGTCGTACTCCTTCTGCTTAAGATTGACAAGATCCATCTGGCTTCTTAACTGTTCATGATTATTGGCCATATCCCGATCAACGTTCTGGCGTTCCTGAGCCAGATCACGACTCTGCTGCAGTGAATAATAGCTCTTGGAGATGGAAGCCTTTTCTGCCATCAATCGTTCCAGTTTCTCTACGAATGTTTCATTGGGGCTATGGCCCGGTGGAATGTAAGCGCCGGAGTTGTTTGGCTGAGGCGTACTATCGACCTCGGGATGTGGCAGAAATGTAGTCTCTTTAAGGAAACCTGTACGGGAACTGTTGCGCATCTTTCTTTCTAACGATTCTATCTCCAGTGTTTTGTGGCGCAGCTCACTTTCATACCCCAATAGTTCCTCAGAACGCTCATCAATCTCCTGGCTACGCTGCTCCAGGGTACGCTGGGAAAGATTGAGCATATCGATTTTGAGATGTTCGAGACGCATCTCGGTCATATACACATCGCGCCTGGCCTGCATGGATTCCATCTTGTTCAGCAGTTGTTTTTCATCACGCCCCATCTGGTAGTGATTTCGCAGCCAATCCAGCTTTTCACGTTTTGAAACACGGGCTTCCGTCAGCGCCAATCTGGTCTCACCCAGGGCTTCATCCAAAACCCTTTGTTGACGCACGGCACGGTCGGCATGGGTCAGATGACTATCACTCAACAGCCAGCCACTTAATACCACACCTGCTACCCCCAGTCCCAGCCCGGCCACTGGCACGCCGACCATTGGCAGGAATGCTGACAAGGTGATTCCTGACATAAATATACTACTGGAGATAGTTGCCAATACCGTGCCTGTTAATCCCCAGGCATTGCGATACTGGTTATAGTCATCCAGCGAAAAGGCTTCAATCGCACCGTAATGAAACAGTGGGTCATAAACTGCACTAAAGGATGCCGGCGTAGTGTACGCCAACAGCGCCAGCGGTATTGTTCCCGCCTGCACATCAATGGTTTTATAGCTATCGCCAAGGGCTGAATCCTGCTCTCCCCTGAAACCAATAACCTCATCAATGTCACCTATAGGTCCCTGCCATTCACTTTCACCCAGATTCACATCCCAACGGCCAAGCTGCTGAACCATCGGCTTACACATTGTCGCCGGATGATCAAAATCTGCCGATAGAGAGAGATCAGACAAGTGCCCCCGAAGCAGATGACCATTGAGGATATGAAGGTCACTATTCATACGATAGTGCTCATAAACGTACGCCCCCTTTATCCCCTTTTTTTCTGCCGACAGTAATGAGCCTCCCACTCCGGCAGAAAGCACATGACTCACACCACTTTTTTCTACGGTTCCAGTCTCTGTTACAGCACTGGCTGGCACGAACAGATAACGGTCAAACGTTGATGTACCATCACTGTGATATTCATGATTCACGCAGGAGACAATCCCGCCACTATGGGACGCCTGCCAGTTTTGAGAGGCTGGTTGCGGCAGTTCAGCCGCAGGAGTATTGCTGGCGCAGATTGCTATTAGAAGCAGATAGCACGTGGATGTAGTGAGGGGAGATTTAAACATACAGGGCCTTTAAGCAGAAATTTCCCTTGTTAGAAGGGATAACTGCCTTCTGGTTCCCCAGACGGCCCGGTAATCCTGTAAACAATCGTAATTATGTAAACAATCTCAACAATTGCATGGTTTTGGGTTGCAGGCTGGTGTCTCTACTGACCAGATTCATACCTGTTGCATCGGGATTAATACAGAGTTGCCAGACACCATACCCGCCTGTCCAAGCCAATAGCCGTCACAGAGCCCAGCCTGATGATTAAGGCTTTGCTCCCGTTCGATATCAGCACCATCCAGTTGACGCCGGAGATACTCAACCACCTCACCGGTTCCATCTGGCTGCGGAGAGATGCGCATGGCATCCACGCATGCAGCCGACATATCGACATGGGCATCCAGAAGATCTGCACAGCGTCCTGAAAGGGTTTGAATACCGTTCAGGTTGAAGATCTGGTTGCTTTTATGATTACCTTCCTGAGTCTGAACCGGCATGCCTTCAGGGTACTGCAGGCAAAGAAACTGGCAGTTATCCTTCGGGCGATTATGGGCACGGGCAGTAAAACAACGGGCCGATACGGCCAGAGGCATCAACCCCCATGCGAATACCTCTGTGGTGAACCTGTCACAAATACCAAGTTCCTCAGCCTGCTGCAGAATCGCCTGCAGGTCATCCCGAGACAATTCCAGCGGGAGTGTCCAGCGGTCAAGACCAGAATTTACCAGCTCTCGCAAAGTATGAGCATTATAAATATTAAACAGTGGACCCGTGGTAAAGGGCAGCCCCTGTTCCGACAGAACCTGAACTGCCGCCATATCATTGGCTTCCACAGTAAAACGACCATTACGGCAGATTTTCTTAACCATCGCCAGATCAGAACCCGCCTCCAGCAGTGCCAGAGTTGAGAGAACCACGGTTTTCCCGGCATTCTGCAGCTGCTCACCAATGGCCAGCCAGTCATCAAGATTTAACTGACGACGCTTACTGCACACTGTTTCGCCAAGGTAGACCCGGTCAACCGGCCAGTCACAGGCCTCTTTATAAAAGGCCTTTACCTGCTCTTTTGGCCAAAAATAAAGCAGCGGTCCCAGAGTGATTTGCATAGCCTTGCTCCTAAATAGCCTTGTTCCTGAACATCCTTGCTAGCGCCATGCCCGGTGGTAGGCACCAAGTGTTGTCTGACACCCTTCCGATAAACTACCAAGGGTGTGATTCCACTCATCCCTGGGGGTGTAGCTACCGGGTGCGCTATGATAACTGTCCAGCGCCTCTCGCCAGACTCGGGTCACCTCTGCCGTATAGGCCGGGCTACGCTGGCGACCTTCAATCTTCACAGCACTGACACCCGCAGCGACCAGTTGAGGAATCATGCTGATGGTGTTCAAACTGGTGGGCTCTTCCAGGGCATGAAAGATTTTCCCTTCCACTTCGTAGCGCCCCTTGCACAGTGTTGGGTAACCGGCATTCTCACCTTCACCGAAACGATCTATCAAAACATCATTAAGCCGGGTTTCACGACGACTGCCCTTCTCTTCCCAGCGTACATAACGGGCAGGAGAACAGGCACCAACAGTATTGGGTGATTCAGACGTCAGGTAGGAGGAAAGCCAGCAGCGCCCTTCTGCCATAATGCAGAGACTGCCAAAGGCAAAGACTTCCAGCTCTACTGTGGCTTTCTGAGCCAGTGCCTGCACCTGAGTCATAGAGAGCACTCGGGGAAGTACCGCACGACTGATACCAAAACGCTGCTGATAAAACTCCAGGGCACCAGCATTGGTCGCAGAGGCCTGTACGGAGAGATGACGTCGAAGGGTTGGGTGATAATCGCGTATATAACCCATCAGACCCGGGTCAGCGGCAATAACAGCGTGAACACCGAGATCAGCGGCAGCATCAACTGCCGATTCCCAGCGTGACCAGCCCCCGGGGCTGGGATAGGTATTAATGGCCACCAGCACCTTTACGCCCTTGTCGCGGGCATAGGTCAGTGCTTTCTGTGCTTTTTTCTCATTGAAATTCAACCCGGCAAAGTGCCTGGCATTGGTATCGTCTCGAAACCCTATATATACCGCATTGGCGCCATTATCGACAGCCGCCTTCAGGGCCGGAAGACTGCCCGCCGGACAGACTAATTCCATGGAGAAACTCCGGATATTATTTCTATTGCGGGCAATATATCAGCTCAAAAAAAGCGCTACGTTGATGGCCGTCAATAGTTGTATATACCGAAGCCTCCCACTGTATTAGTTGCCGAGAGACTTGTATTTAAAAAAGTTCAAACCAGAGGAAAGCGCTCCACAATTGTAAATTTCGATCCATCCGGTTGCAGATCACTGGTCACCAGAGCCACTTCCCCAACCTGCAGCCGATAACCCGGCAGACGATCAGGGAGGGAGTATTTCTGAGGACGCAGTAGAGGAGCCGGCAGATCATTAAAAGCGCGCTCACCATGGCGGGCACCGGCACGGGCCAGAGTGACATGGGGCTGAAAAATACCCGTATCATTCTGGTACCCATGATCCAGGGCAATCTCTTCACAGATTCTGTGCAGATCATCCATACGCCGTCCGGAGTGCACCTTCAGGGACATCACGCGAGGATGATTACTGCTGGGCAGAAGCTCTATACCGCCCGTCATCGAAATAAACGGCTGAAAACCCTGAAGATGTTCTCTCAATGATTGTGCGACAGCAGACAGCTGCTGCTCACTGCTGTTACCCAGAAAACGCAGGGTCACGTGATAATTTTGGGGGGGTACCCAGCGAACATGTTCTTCCTTGACCGGCAGTTCAAACCGTTGAACTTTTTTATTGAGTACCGCTGATGTATCCAAAGGCAGCATATAAGCGATGAAAGCACGCTGCATAACCTGCTGTACAGAAGGTTGAAGATTGGAGACCTGCTCAGAGGAATCCGAAAAACTGCTCATAGTTGTAATATCTTTGAAATATTGTTCAGTCATATTATACCTACCGCAAAATCGCTCGTCCTTAAGTCAAAGCGAGGCCAGGGCTCACCCAGCCTGTATAAGTATATTTTCAGCGAATGCTGCCAGTTTCCGCCGATCCACCTTCAGCCCAATATCAGATTCAAGGCTCGACCAGGGGATAAAGTGATCGGGGATCATAAACCCTGGCAGGTATTTGCGGAGATGTGCTTCCCAGTTTAAAGGGTTAAAAGGCACTGTACCACAGTCCACAATAGCTACAGGGCGTTCACCATATTCTGAATCGGTTATAGGTACAACTACTGCCTGCATAATGTCCGGAATATGTAACAAAATTCTTTCAATAGACTCAGGCTGAATGTTCTCACCACCAGAGACAAACTGACAATCTACACGCCCAAGAACCTGTATTTGTTGTTCATTTGTTCCTGGTTTATGCCAGCAACCACGATCACCCGTTTTAAACCAGCCATCTTCCGTCAACGACAGAGTTAACTGCCCATGCTTCCAGTATCCGGCAAAGAGTGTTTGCCCCCTGACCTCGATAACAGAGTCATCAGTGATACGAACAGACGTTCCCGACAAAGGAGAGCCGGATGTTAAAGAGCCATCAGGCAGGAACTGTGGCCGACCAGTGCAAATTTGAGAACCCATTTCACTCATGCCATAACTGGTTAACACTCTAACGCCCTGGGAATCACACTCCTGTGCAAGTTGCGCAGATACAAATCCCCCCCCCATCAGCAAGAGTTCAACGGACGTCCTGTTAATATGAAAACCAGGATGGCTTAGCAGACGGTAAAGCTGAGTATTCACCATGGAGACATGGGTGACAGCACGGCGATAAAGGGTATCTGCCAAATCAACGCCATGGTCCGGAAATATCGCCTGTGCACCCGCCATCACACAGCGGAAAAGGGTCGCCTGACCACCCACATGATACAGCGGCAAAGAAAGCAGCCAGCCATGACCCGGGCGAAGAGGGATTACCTCCTGAGAACCCACAGCACTGGCTCGATGTGCAGCAAAGCAGTGGGCAACCGCTTTGGGGAGACCACTGCTGCCCGATGTCAGCACCAGGTTGCAAATACGCTGATCATCCCACTCAGGGACAACGAAAGATTCAGACAGTGAATCAGAACCTGATATTTCCAGATCCCGCAGATTCTGGGGCAGATATATGCCTGACCAGTCGCTAAAGGCTGCATCAAAGAATCCGGGCTGATCACTCCAGACTCCCTGCACCCCGACCAACCCGGCAATAGCAAAAACCTGTTGTACAGGAAAACGTGGATTCACAGGCAACACAATAATACCGGTACGGAGACAGGCAAATAGTAACGCCACCAGCATAGGGCTGTTCGGGCTGGATATTAACAGCACATCACCGGTTTTCAGACCCTGATGTAACAAACCACAAGCCAGACTCTGTGCACGTTCGTCCAGTGTCTTGTAGGTCCAGATAAGTTCGCCGGCCGTAAGCACGACAGCATCAGGATTAAGACAAGCCTGTTCTTTCAATGGACAGATCATAACTGGCCTATAGCTATATATTGCAATGACATATATGAATCAACACCTAAGAGCTCACAACATGGGTGAGGCAGGTCAGTTGCGGCAGAGACAATATCGGTTTCTCTGCCACGTAAAGGTTTTCCGGGCGGTGTAGCAAATAGCGTTCAAACACCGACAAAGTATCCAGCCCCGGTGCCACATTCGGTGCCAGCTCGCGGGCCAGGCCTGCCAACTGGTCTACTCCAATATTGGACTCATAAGAGGCACTCAACACCAGCTCAAGGTGATGAGCCCTGGCAAACTCAGCCAGTTTCCGGCACTGGTACACGCCCCCGGAAAGAGTTGGTTTCACTACCAGCGCCGCAAGCCCGTGAACAAGTATTGGTTCTCGGCTGTTTCGCTGATAGCGAATCTGCAGACTTTCATCCCAGGCAACAGGCAGTCCGCCGCTTGCCGCATAGTGCTGGTAAGCAGACTGACCCGCCTCCTGCAGAGGCTCTTCGATAAATGCTATTCGCCGTTTAGAAATGGATTGGGCAAATAACAAAGCTTCATTCATAGACCAGCTACGATTAGCATCCAGACGGATATTAACCGACGATGGTAATGTTTCAGCCAGAAGTCGTATTCGTTGAATATCTTCGGTTAGACTCTGGCGCCCCACCTTCATCTTTACAAGTGTGGTCTCACGCCCTAAAGCCTGTGCATGTCGTTTAATGGCCTGATTGTCTCCTGTTAGTAAACGACAAACAGGAAATACCTTCGCCGGTGAACCAGAAGATCTGTGCGTGGATTGCTTACAGGCCTCCAAAAATCTCTCTACGGCTGATTCAACCGCAAAAATTACCGAAGATGGGAGGTAATCCGGCTCGCCCTTTACAGCCATGGGCAAACCAGTCTTACTGATTGCCTGCAAACGATTCACCAAGGAATCATCAACATCAGTCACCAGCCATCTCAGTACCTGTTCAAGCTTTTCTCTGGCATCTGATAGTGTTTCACAACTGAACCCCGGTAGTGGTGCACAATCACCAACACCGAAAAGCTCTTTGCCATGGCTGTCTACAGAGAGGCGAACCAGAAAGCCTTCACGCTGATTACGCGGGCAGCCTGGCAGCTGCCCATTTAAGGGCAACTGCCAGGCATAAACGGCACCGTGTAAACGGCCAGAGAACATCAGGGGTTACGGGGAAAACGGCTAAAGTCCGGAGAACGCTTCTGCACAAAGGCATCACGGCCTTCCTGACCTTCTTCGGTCATATAGAAGAGCATGGTGGCATTACCTGCCAGCTCCTGCAGACCCGCCTGACCATCACAATCGGCATTGAGAGCAGACTTCAGGCAACGCAGGGCCAGAGGCGAATTCTGCAGCATCTCTTTACTCCACTGCACAGTTACCTCTTCGAGCTCTTCCAGAGGAACAACTGTGTTCACCAACCCCATATCCAGTGCTTCCTGAGCGCCATACTGACGACACAGGAACCAGATCTCACGCGCCTTCTTCTGGCCAACCAAACGAGCCATATAGCTGGCTCCGTATCCACCATCAAAAGAACCGACCTTAGGGCCAGTCTGGCCGAAAACAGCATTCTCGGCAGCAATGGTCAGATCACAGATCATATGCAACACATGACCACCACCGATGGAGTAACCGGCCACCATCGCCACTACAGGTTTAGGGCAAGTACGAATCTGGCGTTGAAAATCCAGTACATTCAGATGATGCACGCCCTTGTCGTCTTTATAACCCGAGTGTCCACGTACTTTCTGGTCACCGCCGGAACAGAACGCTTTACCACCGGCTCCCGCAAGAATAATGACACCCACATCACTGTCACGTCGGGCATCATCCATGGCTTTCTGCATTTCCATCACCGTTTGCGGGCGGAAAGCATTATGCACCTGTGGACGGTTAATCATTATGCGGGCGATACCGTCCGCCTTGTGATACAGGATATCTTCATAACCTTCAGAGTTGTCACCCCATGCCAGGGCGTCACGTACTGGAGAATTCGTCATGTCACTCAATCCACTTGATTCTATGAAAAATAAGTTGAATCCCAGGCAGCAAACAGTGCTTGCACAAAACCTTCAGGATTATCACGATGAGAATTATGGCCTGCTCCTGCCACCACTGCCGGATAAAGTCGGTGATCTGGTGCTTGAGCAGAAACAGCTGCCAGCTCTCTGGCTAGCCGCTGAAATTTGGGATCTTTCTCGCCTGTCATATATACGACAGGAATGATTTTTCTGCGAAACAGAGACCTGTAATCAGCCTGAGTCGCCAGACTGCACCCTTCCAGCATGGCGGCTAAACGTTCACCGGAATATTCAACACTGCGTTCATCCACCAGCGCTGCAGCAGCCTCTTCGGTCAACGAGTTAAAAACCGGCTGCTGGTACCAGTCTGCCAATACCCTTCGCAATGGCTCGGAACGAAACCTTGTCGCCCAGCCCGCATCATGCTGAAGACGCTGATCACGTTCCTCCAGTGTCGTTAAACCGGGATGCGCGCCTTCCAGGGTCAGAGACTGAATCAGATGTTTATCAACACAATGCTGCAACATGGAAAACCATAACGCCTGAGCTACCCGCCCTCCCAGTGAGTATCCCAAAAGATGGACACGACTAAGGCCCAGTTCGGCGACTGAACCATGAAGCTGCTCAGCCAGTGATTCCAAAGAGACTTCAACGCCTTCACTTAACAGATCGACGGTATAACAGTGATAACGGACACGAAGCAGAGGGATAACCTGGTTCCAGTCACGTCCACTGCCCAGAAAGCCATGAATCAACAGCAAAGCATCGCCCTGCCCGCCCCTGTCTTGCAGAGGAATGGATGCTCTTGTCCCGACAGTCACAACACAACCTTCCGGATTTGTGTCTGTAGTGTTTTCAGCTGATCCGTCGCTTGAGTAGAGGGCGTATTAACTTCGATAATGGCCGCAGCGTTATCAGAAGACTGAACAATAGCACTCAGCGCATCACTGAATTCACACCGACTCTTTGGGCTTAAATAACGCAGGCCAAACATAGTGGCAGCACCTTCGGCTGTCAGGGTATGGGACAATTGGAAAGAGTGCGCCTGCACCTCGGGGTCCGAGACAGGGAACATATTAAAAATACTGCCACCGCTGTTGTTTAGCAGAACTATCAGCAGTCCATGACGTTTTACCAGTGCCAGAGAGTTAAGATCGTGCAGGAATGAGAGGTCACCAATCAGCAGCGCTGTTCGCTGTTCAGGATGCCCGGCCGCTTCACCACATGCTGTAGCCATCAAACCATCAATGCCACTGATACCACGATTGGCCTTAATCACGGCTTTCGCTGGCAGAGTACTGAGGCTGTCGAGCAGGCGAATTGGCATACTATTGCCGACAAATAAACAATCAATACCGGCGAGCGTTTTCAGGGTTTGTGCTGCCCATGCTTCAGTGAGCTGTTCCGATTGCTGAATATTGTCAGAAATCAATTGGCTGCACTTCTGCCCCTTAACCATCAGCCTCTGGCACCACTCATTCGGAACAATGGCTGAGGTGACAGGTGCTACCAACAGCTGACAGAAGGATTCAATCGATCCACTGAACCGACGGCTGACGGAATAATATGGGTCATGACGGTCATTGCGCGGGTCCACATACCAGTGTTCACCGGAAAATCCCTTCAGCCATAAGCCAACCCGCTTGCTCACCAAACGTCGACCAAACTGAATCACCAAAGTCGCTTGATCTAACTGGCTATGCACGACAGGGTTGCACAAAACACTGTCCGCACAGGCCATTACACCGGGCTTACCATGGAGCCCGGACTGAATATCAGCAATCATGAGCCAGCCAGTCCTGGTGGCCAGGCCCTGAACCTGCTCAGTCTCACCCGAAGACAGCTCTCCTGCCAACACCACAATATTATGATGCCCGGAAAAGTCTGGAATATTGCCCAGAGCAGTCTGTATATGCCACTGACACAGGGGCTCCCGGGAAGTTTCCCAACGCTTTAAAGACAACAGCCACTCACTGTGCTTACTTTCACCGCTATGGAACTGTCCATACAAAGGCTCACGCAACGCCTGATTAATATGCACGACCCCACCATCCGGACGGTCAAGAGTGCTCATAACTTCATCCAGAGTTGATAGAAGCCAGCGGGCAGGCAATTTGGCATCGGGAGGAGGCAACTGCACACTGAGCACCGGACAACGTCCAAATACTCCGTTTTGCTCCATAGTCTGGTTATTACCGCAGCCAAGTAGTTCTGGAGGCCGGTCCGCGGTTAGTACAATCAGAGATACCCCTGCTTCACGGGCCTCCTGAAGAGCAGGTGCAAGGTTCACTACGGCCGTACCGGATGTGGTCAGAACAACCACCGGCGAAGATGTACTGCGTGCCAGCCCAAGAGCATAGAACCCCAGTCCCCGCTCATCGAAATGGCTGTGGCAGGTCAGCTCTGAATGGCGATGAGCTGCCAGTGTCAGTGGCGCACTGCGAGAACCCGGAGCCAGACAGACATGACGCACCTGCCAGCGAACCAGCTCCTCAAACATCAGATCGCACCACAGACTGGTAAAATCGACGGCAACCCCTCTGACCATTGCAGTCATAAACGTCCTTAAACAGATGAAATAGATGTGAGATTACAGCTCGACTTTGAGCATGGCATGGATCGTTCGCAATTTACTGCCAAGCTCCGCCCATTCAGCGTCTGCACAGGATCCGGGAACCAGGCCGGCTCCGGAAAAGAGAGAGAGCTCCTGCCCCTGAAGTCGGGCAGAACGAATCGCAACAGCGAACTCAGCCATATCCTGACCAATACAACCGAAGGGCCCGGCATACCAGCCGCGCTGGTAGGTTTCCAGGTCATCAATAACCGATAGCGCCTGCTGCCTGGGAGCACCGCCTACGGCAGGTGTCGGGTGAAGGCTGGATAGCAGTACATCATCGTCCACACCCTGTTTAAGCTCGGCATGAATCACCTGCTTCAGATGTTGCACACTCTGGAGCTTGATAAGGCTGACCTCGGGGGAGAGGGTCAAGTGTTCGGTGCAGTATTCCAGCTCCTGACAGATAGCCTTATGCACCAAGGCATTTTCTCGACGGTTCTTGTCATCGCCCAGCAAAGTAGCAGCCAGACGAAAATCCTGACGGTCAGACCCGCCACGGGGAGCCGTACCCGCCAAAGCTTCACTATCCAGCTGACGCCCAAGACGACGGTACAATCGCTCGGGAGAGGCACCAAAGAAACAGTGGCCTTCATCCGTCCAGAAGGCAAAACGATAAGTGCCAGGATTTTTCTCATAGAGGGCGTTCACCATTGCCCCCGGCGACAACTCACTCTCCAGAGATAAAGTCTGTTCACGTGAGAGCACAACCTTATTCAGTTCACCGCTCTCCAGCAGTCTCAAAGCCTGCTCGACCTGCTGACGCCAGTGCTCCAAGTCAGGTGTGTCTGCGAGGATAGTGGCCTGGGGCAGCCCTTCAGACAAAGATGAGTCCGCGGTCAGTGCACGTGCATCATGGGCCAGCTGCTCACGCTCTCTGCAACCCTGCCTGTCATCACTCAGGCAGATATGACTGGCCAGAGTAAGCTGGCCATTCCTGCGACGCAGTTCAAAGCGCGGAAGGACCATTTCACCACCACCAAACCCCGGCCAGTGGTCGTCTTGACGGGAGGAGAACGCCAGGCCACCAACAAAGCGTGCGTCAGGGCACTGGGCAATAATCCCCTGCATGGCGGGCAGGGATTCAGAAAAGTCAGCTAACTGATTCAAAGAGATGCGAAAGGCTGTTCCCATGCCGGCCAGCTCAAGATCACCATCCCGCTCAGCCCAGTAAACACGTATGCCCTCACCCGCTTCCAGCCAGGCTAATAATTCAGTATCCGGATTCACAGGCAGTTCAATCCGCTGCCAGCCTGAACCTGGCATTACCTGCTCAATTTGTGCAGCCAGAAGGCTGAGTGCCTCAACCAAAGGCGGCGGGCATGTATTCATCACTGGCGTCATGGTCCATCATGGAATCAGGGCGTTATTTTAGAACGAGTTGACCGAAATCACAGGTTGGTAAAAACCGAAGACCAACGTGCCAATACCTCATCAATAGATAACCGACTATGGTAAAACTCACCAGAAGGTTCCATCTCTGTTAGAATTTCCTCTCTTCAGGAACATGACTTAAGGATTTGTGGATCTATGGCCACTAATGGTGCATCTGCCCGCCAATGGCTTGCTGACAAGGGTCAGCAGGCATCTCCCCAGGAACTGATGCGTATTCGCGACGCCATTGCCAGCAAGCTGGATAATTTGGGGGAAGACCACCCCGATGAACCCGGGCTGCTGGAAGCCCTGGATGTGATGGATGCGTTTATCGAAGGAGATAAAAGCCCGGAGCCAGAAGCGGCGAATTTAAGCCATGACAGCTCCAGTGTCGCATTGGACACCGGCCCACTGGTCGCCGACCTGCCCCCTGCTGAAGCGCTTTCTGAGGAAGAAAAACGCCAGCGCTTTCAAACAATTTTGAAGTCGGGCCAGAGCTTCTCCGACAATAAATAATTTCATATCGTTATACGGTCTAACAGTCACCCCCTAAAGAGTTATTCCGTTTAGGGGTTCCCCTTCAGGCAAGATATACTGACTGAAATGTTCGGTAACGACAGCCGGTATGTGTCGGGCGGGGAGTTGTATTATAAATACGCCTATATTATCTCACCCACTCTGTGGACGAGTCTGTCCTGATGATTAGCCATCTCAGGCAACAAGGTATTAGCGACTGGCACATTCATGCACTCACCCGGGATGAAGCCAGCCTCAGTCAACTCCATATTCATTCCGATCACCTTATCCTGCGTTATGACCTGATCAACCTTGGAGAACGCAGTGCCGTGGTTGGCTTTATTTTGAGTCCTGGCTGGTCTTTAAGTGTACATATACCCAGGCTGATCCCCTGTACATTCAGCCTGCCAGAGGCTCTATTCACTTTACTGGCCTTTATAGTTTTTGGTGTCTGGAGTGGTGTGGCCGGCATTTCGCGAAGCCACTATAAAATTGCCCGCTTCCAGAAAGATATTGATTCCGGTGTCTGACCAGTACTGGCAGATGCCCTCCCGTTGGCAACTGTCTGATATCCGCCGACAGATGCGCTTTCATCATCCCACTGTTCACTTCGCTGGCGTTTCTTCAACAGTGAGGAACCTCTTCGCACATTCACTCCAAACCTGAAGAGGGAGAAGAGATTTGATAACATCTCTGCAACTTATATGCTGCTATACAAGGTTAAAAAACAGTCATAGGGATTTTTATTTCTGTGTTTCAAAACAGTCATGAAGCTGTATAAAAAAATTCTTTCCGGTTTCCTGTCGCAATCTCCTGAAGGTCGTCTTAACTAAGTTTGTGGCCGCAAGACAAACCGCTGTTGTTGTCGTCATACACCCCCAAATAAACTCGTTCAGCAAGGAAGCCGTTGTGAATCGGAAGCACTCCCGTCGTCTTTTAAAAATGGAGAAAGTTGTAGGTGATCTCGCCCTGTGGCTATTAATTGCAGGTGCACTTTATTGGCCGTTCTATATGTTGCAGTAATCGGACGGCAGGTTATGAGCGTCCTGTTTATGCAGGCAGGCTCATCGACGGATAAATGCAGACCGAACACACCAAGTCAGCCAGATAATCCAGAAGACGTTAAAACAAAACCCCGCCCAGCTGTTCACAGCTGAGCGGGGTTTTCTTTCTGGCTCTCATTTTGACACATCGGCTATTCAGCCAATGCTTCTAACAAAAAACGTCAGGCTAAATTTCAGCAAAAGTTTTTTGGATAATACCAATGCACTCCTGCATCTGCTTAGCTGTAATCACCAATGGTGGAGAGAAGCGAATAGTGTGCTGATGGGTAGGCTTGGCCAGCAAACCATTCTCTGAAAGCTTCACACAGATATCCCAGGCTTCAATACCGTTCCGGGGGCGAATATCAATGGCATTCAGCAGACCTCTGCCACGCACAGCTTCAAGCAGTGGATGGTCAATCGCCTCCAGCCCGGTTCGCAGAGCTTCACCCTGAATACGGGCATTCTCAGCCAGACCTTCCTCTTTCACGACTTCCAGTGCAGCCTCAGCCACCTTGCAGGCCAGAGGATTGCCGCCATAGGTCGAACCATGCTGACCCGGACGCATGCACATCATCACCTCATCATTGGCCAGCACCGCAGAAACCGGGTAGACACCACCAGACAGAGCCTTACCCAGCAACAGTACATCCGGGCGCACAGCATCGTCATCGACAGCCAGCAGCTGACCAGTACGGGCAATGCCTGTCTGAATCTCGTCTGCCATAAACAGCACATTATGGGATTGGCAGAGCTCAGCGGCTTCTTTCAGGAAGCCTTTGTCCGGGATAATCACACCAGCCTCCCCCTGAATGGGCTCAATCAACAGACCCGCCACATTAGGATCTTTCAGCGCTTCACGCAGGGCATCCAGATTGTTGTAGGGTATTGCTTCAAAGCCAGGAGTATAGGGGCCATATTCTGCACGGGCTTCATCATCATTTGAAAAAGAGATAATGGTGGTGGTACGGCCATGGAAGTTACCGTCACATACAAGAATTTTGGCTTCATGGGCGGGAATACCCTTCTTCTGGTAAGACCACTTACGGCACAGCTTAATGGCTGTTTCAACCGCTTCAGCGCCGGTATTCATCATCAGCACCTTGTCGAAGCCAAAGTACTCAGCCATATATCTTTCAAACTCGCCCAGTGCACTACTATGGAAGGCGCGGGAAACGAGGGTTAGCTGTTCAGCCTGCTCCTGCAGGGCTTTGATGATTTTCGGATGGCAGTGGCCCTGGTTGACTGCGGAATAAGCCGAGAGAAAGTCATAATATTCCTTTCCATCAACATCCCAGACCCTGGCACCAATGCCTTTATCCAGAACAACAGGGAGTGGATGATAGTTGTGAGCGCCGTAGCGCTCTTCCAGAGCAATCATCTCTGCGGCAGACTTGAGGGATTTTTTTGTAATAGATGGCCCAGACATACTTCCTCCTGAGGCACCCTCACCCGGAACAGGCTTGTGGCACATTCCAAATGGGAGCCGGATTATAATTCTCTTTTGAAGAGGCCCGGAGTCATTCCGGGCGAAGAACTGCTTTCGTTAAAGTCTTACAGGTAGTTCCCTATAAGTACCAATACCTGACCCCACGGTCAACACCTGAATCCGGAAACTTGCACTATCTGCTGGCGTTCAGCAGGCTTAGTCGGCCTTGCTGATACGGACGAAAATCTGCCGGGTCTCATGACTGTTTCGTTGGTCCAGCAGACTGACGAGAACAACCGCGAGAAACGAAAAGATAAACCCAGGCACAAGACCATAAAGCTGGAAGATCCCACCCTGGAACTGTTCCCAGACTACAACAGTCACACCACCAACAAGAATGCCAGCGAGAGCACCATTGCGTGTCATATCCTGCCAGAACAGGCTAATCAGTAGCGCCGGACCAAAAGCTGCACCAAACCCGCCCCAGGCATAAGCCACCATCCCGAGCACACTGCTGTCCGGATTGAGCGCCAAAAGCGTCGCCACTGAAGCAATGCCGATGACAGCCAGTCGTCCAACCCAGAGTACCTGCTCGGGTGTGGCCTTTTTATTAAACAGGTCTTTATAAAAGTCTTCTGCAAAAGCGGTTGAGCAAACCAGCAACTGTGAGTCTGCCGTACTCATAACAGCAGCAAGAATGGCCGCCAGCAGAATACCCGCCACCACAGGATGGAACAGACTGTTGACCATTAGCATAAAGATGCCTTCCGGGTCCTCAAGTGTCAGCCCCATATTCAGGGTATGAACCAACCCTGCCATTCCCACCAGAAGAGCCGCCACAAGGCAGAGAGCACTCCAGCTTACCGCAACCCTGCGGGCAATCGGCACTTCAGACGCAGAGCGAATGCCCTTAAAGCGGGCCAGAATATGTGGCTGACCAAAATAACCGAGCCCCCAGCCAACAAGGGAAAGGATCAACATCCAATCAAGAGGCTGGCCTTCTTTGTTGGTAAACGGATTCAGCAGTTCAGGGTTATGGTGGCTCAGGGTGGCCATCACATTATCCATACCTCCGGCATGATCAATGACCACAACGGGAACAACAACCAAAGCCGCAGCCATCATTAAGCCCTGAACAAAATCTGTCCAGCACACCGCCAGATAGCCGCCAAACAAGGTATAGGAAATTACACTCACAGCACCGACGATAACAGCCACCTGATAATCAATGCCAAACGCAATCTCAAACAGTTTCCCCCCGGCTACAAGACCAGAGCTGGTATAAAACAGGAAAAACAGAAGGATAAAGGCCGCTGAAATGGTTTGCAGAACCTGGGTAGTGTCATTAAAGCGACGGCTGAAATACTCAGGCAAAGTCAGCGCATTATCTGCCGCCTGAGTGAATACACGCAGCCGACGGGCAACCAGCAGCCAGTTAAGCCAGGTCCCCAGAAGCAATCCAGCCGCTAACCAGAAAGCTTCGGTTCCTGCGGCAAAAGCATAACCGGGCAAACCCAGCAGCAGCCAGCCGCTCATATCAGACGCACTGGCACTTAATGCCGTTGTCCAGGGGCCAAGTGAACGCCCCCCAAGAAAATAGTCTTCACTGGTTTGAGTTCGTCGCCATGCAATCAGGCCAAGTGCCAGCATTCCCACAAAGTAAATCAGGAAGGTAATAAGAACAGCGGGTTGAATGTGCATGATCTTCCCCAAAAGGTGCCAATGAATACCATCAGCAGAAAAATACCTGTTGGGAAAAGTCTAGATGAGTTTTTCAAATTGCGAATTTACATGAAAATGAGACGCCCTTCTTAAATCAAGGAGGCACCTTATCAGGGTGTTCAACGACACTATTCAAACAGAATAATCTGCAAAATAACTTCGTCTTAATTTCTTAAAGTATGATCAGTAAATAAGAATGAAATGCCCAGATGTCTTCACAATCAAACAGCAAAAAAAAGGATCAATCCGAAGATTGACCCTTTAAAAATACTCAAAATGTAAATATGGTCGGGGTAGAGAGATTCGAACTCCCGACATCCTGCTCCCAAAGCAGGCGCGCTACCAGACTGCGCTATACCCCGATAATTCTTTAACAAGAATATGGAGCTCTTAACCAGATTTGAACTGGTGACCTCATCCTTACCAAGGATGCGCTCTACCAACTGAGCTATAAGAGCAAAAATATGAAAACTGTCTTTAGTTGCTGTGCACGCTATTCAAGTATGTGGTAAATCGTTTCGCGTTATTCGCTTCACTCATCTTGTTTTTACATGACCTCCATGGAGGGAGGAAATGCTGAAATTGTTGTGACCTGCAAGGATGTAGGAAATACTTCAAAATGCCGGGAGCATTTAAAGTGGAACAATTTCAGTAAGATCGCTTTGGCGTTATATGGTCAAGCCGCACGAGTCATTAGTACTGGTTAGCTCAACGCCTCACAACGCTTACACACCCAGCCTATCAACGTCCTGGTCTTGGACGGCTCTACAGGGGCTCAAGGCCCAGGGAAGTCTCATCTTGAAGGGGGCTTCCCGCTTAGATGCTTTCAGCGGTTATCCCGTCCGAACTTAGCTACCGGGCAATGCGTCTGGCGACACAACCCGAACACCAGTGGTTCGTCCACTCCGGTCCTCTCGTACTAGGAGCAGCTCTTCTCAAACTTCCAACGTCCACGGCAGATAGGGACCGAACTGTCTCACGACGTTCTAAACCCAGCTCGCGTACCACTTTAAATGGCGAACAGCCATACCCTTGGGACCGGCTTCAGCCCCAGGATGTGATGAGCCGACATCGAGGTGCCAAACACCGCCGTCGATGTGAACTCTTGGGCGGTATCAGCCTGTTATCCCCGGAGTACCTTTTATCCGTTGAGCGATGGCCCTTCCATACAGAACCACCGGATCACTATGACCTACTTTCGTACCTGCTCGAGTTGTGACTCTCGCAGTCAAGCTGACTTGTACCATTATACTAACCGCACGATGTCCGACCGTGCTTAGTCAACCTTCGTACTCCTCCGTTACTCTTTGGGAGGAGACCGCCCCAGTCAAACTACCCACCACACACTGTCCTCACGCCAGATTATGGCGCGGAGTTAGAACCCCAACATTACCAGGCTGGTATTTCAAGATTGGCTCCACTCTATCTGGCGACAAAGTTTCAAAGCCTCCCAGCTATCCTACACAAGTAATATCAAGGTCCAGTGTGAAGCTGTAGTAAAGGTTCACGGGGTCTTTCCGTCTAGCCGCGGATACACAGCATCTTCACTGCGATTTCAATTTCACTGAGTCTCGGGTGGAGACAGCGTGGCCATCGTTACGCCATTCGTGCAGGTCGGAACTTACCCGACAAGGAATTTCGCTACCTTAGGACCGTTATAGTTACGGCCGCCGTTTACCGGGGCTTCGATCAAGAGCTTCTCCGAAGATAACCCCATCAATTAACCTTCCGGCACCGGGCAGGCGTCACACCGTATACGTCCACTTTCGTGTTGGCACAGTGCTATGTTTTTAATAAACAGTCGCAGCCACCTGGTTACTTCGACCAGCCTCAGCTTAGGGAGCCTACAGCCCAATTAAGAGCAGTCCCATCACCAAAGCCGGCGTACCTTCTCCCGAAGTTACGGTACCATTTTGCCTAGTTCCTTCACCCGAGTTCTCTCAAGCGCCTTGGTATTCTCTACCTGACCACCTGTGTCGGTTTGGGGTACGGTTCGTTGTGACCTGAAGCTTAGAAGATTTTCCTGGAAGCATGGCATCGACCACTTCTCCTTCAAAAGAAGGATCGTCATCAGCTCTCGGCCTCTAGGCGATCCGGATTTGCCTGAATCCCCAGCCTACAACCTTAAACGCGGACAACCATCGCCGCGCTGGCCTAGCCTTCTCCGTCTCTCCATCGCAGTCACAACAAGTACAGGAATATTAACCTGTTTCCCATCGATTACAGCTTTCGCTCTCACCTTAGGGGCCGACTCACTCTGCGCCGATTAGCGTTGCGCAGAAACCCTTGGTCTTCCGGCGGGGGAGCCTCTCACTCCCCTTATCGTTACTCATGTCAGCATTCGCACTTCTGATACCTCCAGCAAGCTTCTCAACTCACCTTCAACGGCTTACAGAACGCTCCCCTACCACCAGTGCATAAGCACTGATCCGCAGCTTCGGTACATGATTTGAGCCCCGTTACATCTTCCGCGCGGGCCGACTCGACTAGTGAGCTATTACGCTTTCTTTAAAGGGTGGCTGCTTCTAAGCCAACCTCCTAGCTGTTTTAGCCTTCCCACATCGTTTCCCACTTAATCATGTTTAGGGACCTTAGCTGGCGGTCTGGGTTGTTTCCCTCTTGACAACGGACGTTAGCACCCGCTGTCTGTCTCCTATGCTCGTACTCCACGGTATTCGGAGTTTGCATCGGGTTGGTAAGTCGGGATGACCCCCTAGCCGACACAGTGCTCTACCCCCGTGGGTAATACATAAGGCGCTACCTAAATAGCTTTCGGGGAGAACCAGCTATCTCCGGGCTTGATTAGCCTTTCACTCCGATCCACAAGTCATCCGCTGGCTTTTCAACGACAGTCGGTTCGGTCCTCCAGTTGGTGTTACCCAACCTTCAACCTGCTCATGGATAGATCGCCCGGTTTCGGGTCTATACCTTGCAACTCTGTTCGCCCTATTAAGACTCGGTTTCCCTACGCCTTCCCTACTCGGTTAAGCTTGCTACAAAATATAAGTCGCTGACCCATTATACAAAAGGTACGCAGTCACAGAACATTCTCTTAAAAGAGAGTTTCCGCTCCCACTGCTTGTACGCACACGGTTTCAGGGTCTATTTCACTCCCCTCAACGGGGTTCTTTTCGCCTTTCCCTCACGGTACTGGTTCACTATCGGTCAGTCAGGAGTATTTAGCCTTGGAGGATGGTCCCCCCATCTTCAAACAACATACCACGTGTGTCGTCCTACTTAATATGTCGATAATCGTCTTCGTGTACGGGGCTATCACCCACTATGGCGGCACTTTCCAGAGCCTTCCACTAACTCATATCGATCGGCTGATCCCCGTTCGCTCGCCGCTACTAGGGGAATCTCGGTTGATTTCTTTTCCTCCGGGTACTTAGATGTTTCAGTTCCCCGGGTTCGCCTCTCAAGCACTATGTATTCATGCAAGAGATACCTGTCTTATGACAGGTGGGTTTCCCCATTCGGACATCGTTGGGTCAAAGCTTGTTTATCAGCTCACCAACGCTTTTCGCAGATTACCACGTCCTTCATCGCCTCTGACTGCCAAGGCATCCACCGTGTGCGCTTAGTCACTTGACCATATAACCCAAAAAATCTCGAAAACGAAATTCTCAGATCAGTCAAATAACGCGTTTTTTAAGACGGCTCCGACTAAAGAGCTACGTCTGTAGTAACGATTCGCCACACACTTGATCAATAGTCCGTCTTGCCTCTTATAAAAGAGAGCGAGATGCTTCTATTGAAAGGTTGATTCGTAAATCAACCTGAGTGCTCAGCAACTAAATACATTCAATTAAGAATGTATGTTGACAGATTCCATATTTTTAAAGATCAGTAAAACAAAAAATCCAAGCGACTTGCGTCGTTGGCTTCTTGTTTCAAGCAATTCGTGTGAGTACTTGTCGGTGAGATTTCGTTTAAGGAGGTGATCCAGCCCCAGGTTCCCCTAGGGCTACCTTGTTACGACTTCACCCCAGTCATGAATCACTCCGTGGTGACCGTCCTCCCGAAGGTTAGACTAGCCACTTCTGGAGCAACCCACTCCCATGGTGTGACGGGCGGTGTGTACAAGGCCCGGGAACGTATTCACCGCGACATTCTGATTCGCGATTACTAGCGATTCCGACTTCACGGAGTCGAGTTGCAGACTCCGATCCGGACTACGAAACATTTTCTCAGATTAGCTCCACATCGCTGCTTCGCAACCGTCTGTATGTTCCATTGTAGCACGTGTGTAGCCCTGGCCGTAAGGGCCATGATGACTTGACGTCATCCCCACCTTCCTCCGGTTTGTCACCGGCAGTCTCCCTAGAGTGCCCACCATGACGTGCTGGTAAATAAGGATAGGGGTTGCGAAGCACGATGTGGAGCTAATCTGAGTAAATGTTTCGTAGTCCGGAGCGGAGTCTAGACTCGGTGAAGTCGGAACCGCTGACCGAATCAGAATGTCGCGGTGAATACGTGCCCGGGCCTTGTAAGGCAGCCCGTCACACGCATCTCCCAGAAGTGGCTAGTCTAACCTTCGGGAGGACGGTCACCACGGAGTGATTCTGACTGGGGTGAAGTCGTAACAAGGTAGCCCTTAGGGGAACCTGGGGCAACCTACTTATGTGACCGACAATGTACTCACACGAATTGCTTCAACACATGTTGCCATTCAACGCAACGCTTCGATTTTTTGTTTTACTGATCTTTAAAAATATGAATCTGTCAACATACATTCTTAATTGAATGTATTTAGTTGCTGAGCACTCAGGTTGATTTACGAATCAACCTTTCAATAGAAGCATCTCGCTCTCTTTTATAAGAGGCAAGACGGACTATTGATCAAGTGTGTGGCGAATCGTTACTACAGACGTAATTCTTTAGTCGGAATCGTCTTAAAAAACGCGTTATTTGACTGATCTGAACATTTCGTTTTCGAGATTGTCTTTGGGTTATATGGTCAAGTGACTAAGCGCACACGGTGGATGCCTTGGCAGTCAGAGGCGATGAAGGACGTGGTAATCTGCGAAAAGCGTTGGTGAGCTGATAAACAAGCTTTGACCCAACGATGTCCGAATGGGGAAACCCACCTGTCATAAGACAGGTATCTCTTGCATGAATACATAGTGCTTGAGAGGCGAACCCGGGGAACTGAAACATCTAAGTACCCGGAGGAAAAGAAATCAACCGAGATTCCCCTAGTAGCGGCGAGCGAACGGGGATCAGCCGATCGATATGAGTTAGTGGAACACTCTGGAAAGTGTGGCCATAGTGGGTGATAGCCCCGTACACGAAGACGATTATCGACATATTAAGTAGGACGACACACGTGGTATGTTGTTTGAAGATGGGGGGACCATCCTCCAAGGCTAAATACTCCTGACTGACCGATAGTGAACCAGTACCGTGAGGGAAAGGCGAAAAGAACCCCGTTGAGGGGAGTGAAATAGACCCTGAAACCGTGTGCGTACAAGCAGTGGGAGCGGAAACTCTCTTTTAAGAGAATGTTCTGTGACTGCGTACCTTTTGTATAATGGGTCAGCGACTTATATTTTGTAGCAAGCTTAACCGAGTAGGGAAGGCGTAGGGAAACCGAGTCTTAATAGGGCGAACAGAGTTGCAAGGTATAGACCCGAAACCGGGCGATCTATCCATGAGCAGGTTGAAGGTTGGGTAACACCAACTGGAGGACCGAACCGACTGTCGTTGAAAAGCCAGCGGATGACTTGTGGATCGGAGTGAAAGGCTAATCAAGCCCGGAGATAGCTGGTTCTCCCCGAAAGCTATTTAGGTAGCGCCTTATGTATTACCCACGGGGGTAGAGCACTGTGTCGGCTAGGGGGTCATCCCGACTTACCAACCCGATGCAAACTCCGAATACCGTGGAGTACGAGCATAGGAGACAGACAGCGGGTGCTAACGTCCGTTGTCAAGAGGGAAACAACCCAGACCGCCAGCTAAGGTCCCTAAACATGATTAAGTGGGAAACGATGTGGGAAGGCTAAAACAGCTAGGAGGTTGGCTTAGAAGCAGCCACCCTTTAAAGAAAGCGTAATAGCTCACTAGTCGAGTCGGCCCGCGCGGAAGATGTAACGGGGCTCAAATCATGTACCGAAGCTGCGGATCAGTGCTTATGCACTGGTGGTAGGGGAGCGTTCTGTAAGCCGTTGAAGGTGGAGTTGAGAAGTCTTGCTGGAGGTATCAGAAGTGCGAATGCTGACATGAGTAACGATAAGGGGAGTGAGAGGCTCCCCCGCCGGAAGACCAAGGGTTTCTGCGCAACGCTAATCGGCGCAGAGTGAGTCGGCCCCTAAGGTGAGAGCGAAAGCTGTAATCGATGGGAAACAGGTTAATATTCCTGTACTTGTTGTGACTGCGATGGAGAGACGGAGAAGGCTAGGCCAGCGCGGCGATGGTTGTCCGCGTTTAAGGTTGTAGGCAAGCGAATCAGGCAAATCCGGTTCGCTCTTTAATAGAGAATGCCGAGAGCTGATGACGATCCTTCTTTTGAAGGAGAAGTGGTCGATGCCATGCTTCCAGGAAAATCTTCTAAGCTTCAGGTCACAACGAACCGTACCCCAAACCGACACAGGTGGTCAGGTAGAGAATACCAAGGCGCTTGAGAGAACTCGGGTGAAGGAACTAGGCAAAATGGTACCGTAACTTCGGGAGAAGGTACGCCGGCTTTGGTGATGGGACTGCTCTTAATTGGCTGTAGGCTCCCTAAGCTGAGGCTGGTCGAAGTAACCAGGTGGCTGCGACTGTTTATTAAAAACATAGCACTGTGCCAACACGAAAGTGGACGTATACGGTGTGACGCCTGCCCGGTGCCGGAAGGTTAATTGATGGGGTTATCTTCGGAGAAGCTCTTGATCGAAGCCCCGGTAAACGGCGGCCGTAACTATAACGGTCCTAAGGTAGCGAAATTCCTTGTCGGTAAGTTCCGACCTGCACGAATGGCGTAACGATGGCCACGCTGTCTCCACCCGAGACTCAGTGAAATTGAAATCGCAGTGAAGATGCTGTGTATCCGCGGCTAGACGGAAAGACCCCGTGAACCTTTACTACAGCTTCACACTGGACCTTGATGTAATTTGTGTAGGATAGCTGGGAGGCTTTGAAACTTTGTCGCCAGATAGAGTGGAGCCAATCTTGAAATACCAGCCTGATTACATTGGGGTTCTAACTCCGCGCCATTATCTGGCGTGAGGACAGTGTGTGGTGGGTAGTTTGACTGGGGCGGTCTCCTCCCAAAGAGTAACGGAGGAGTACGAAGGTTGACTAAGCACGGTCGGACATCGTGCGGTTAGTATAATGGTACAAGTCAGCTTGACTGCGAGAGTCACAACTCGAGCAGGTACGAAAGTAGGTCATAGTGATCCGGTGGTTCTGTATGGAAGGGCCATCGCTCAACGGATAAAAGGTACTCCGGGGATAACAGGCTGATACCGCCCAAGAGTTCACATCGACGGCGGTGTTTGGCACCTCGATGTCGGCTCATCACATCCTGGGGCTGAAGCCGGTCCCAAGGGTATGGCTGTTCGCCATTTAAAGTGGTACGCGAGCTGGGTTTAGAACGTCGTGAGACAGTTCGGTCCCTATCTGCCGTGGACGTTGGAAGTTTGAGAAGAGCTGCTCCTAGTACGAGAGGACCGGAGTGGACGAACCACTGGTGTTCGGGTTGTGTCGCCAGACGCATTGCCCGGTAGCTAAGTTCGGACGGGATAACCGCTGAAAGCATCTAAGCGGGAAGCCCCCTTCAAGATGAGACTTCCCTGGCCTTGAGCCCCTGTAGAGCCGTCCAAGACCAGGACGTTGATAGGCTGGGTGTGTAAGCGTTGTGAGGCGTTGAGCTAACCAGTACTAATGACTCGTGCGGCTTGACCATATAACGCCAAAGCGATCTTACTGAAATTGTTCCACTTTAAATGCTCCCGGCATTTGAAGTATTTCCTACATCCTTGCAGGTCACAACAATTTCAGCATTTCCTCCCTCCATGGAGGTCATGTAAAAACAAGATGAGTGAAGCGAATAACGCGAAACGATTTACCACATACTTGAATAGCGTGCACAGCAACTAAAGACAGTTTTCATATTTTTGCTCTTATAGCTCAGTTGGTAGAGCGCATCCTTGGTAAGGATGAGGTCACCAGTTCAAATCTGGTTAAGAGCTCCATATTCTTGTTAAAGAATTATCGGGGTATAGCGCAGTCTGGTAGCGCGCCTGCTTTGGGAGCAGGATGTCGGGAGTTCGAATCTCTCTACCCCGACCATATTTACATTTTGAGTATTTTTTAAAGGGTCAATCTTCGGATTGATCCTTTTTTTTGCTGTTTGATTGTGAAGACATCTGGGCATTTCATTCTTATTTACTGATCATACTTTAAGAAATTAAGACGAAGTTATTTTGCAGATTATTCTGTTTGAATAGTGTCGTTGAACACCCTGATAAGGTGCCTCCTTGATTTAAGAAGGGCGTCTCATTTTCATGTAAATTCGCAATTTGAAAAACTCATCTAGACTTTTCCCAACAGGTATTTTTCTGCTGATGGTATTCATTGGCACCTTTTGGGGAAGATCATGCACATTCAACCCGCTGTTCTTATTACCTTCCTGATTTACTTTGTGGGAATGCTGGCACTTGGCCTGATTGCATGGCGACGAACTCAAACCAGTGAAGACTA
>CBDCRZ010000047.1:0-3764 GCA_965221135.1 Sansalvadorimonas sp. | reverse complement strand
CTTTAGGGCGAGAGACTGGACGAGATGAAGACGAGGAACGCAAAAGGGAACATTCGATCTGCGAGTCGTGGAGGTCTGGGAGGCGGGCAAGGATAGATTGAACTTTACTAATGCGCTTGAAGATGTAGTCCAAACAGAAGGATGGTGGGCCGATGGGACAGCCAAGAAGGGTGAAACCATCTAGCGTGATAGGGATACCAGCAGGAAAGGAACCAAGATCAAAACTGGCTTCATTTAAAACAGAGAAAAGGCATTTATTCTTATTGAGATGGAGGACCACGTGGGGGACCGGCAGTACCGATGATCTCAAGGGCAGAGAAAAGAGAGGCCGGAGGACCGCAGAGGGAGCCATCATCTAGGTACCAGGCATTGAGGCGGAGGTCGGGGACACTGGACTGGATTTGTTCAATCAGAGGATGAAGAGTGAGTGCAAAACACAATGGGCCTAGGGGGTCACCCTGCTGGACACCAGTGCAGCTGAGGAGTTGGAAATCACCAAAGAAAAGGAAGGGCTGCGACCCGTAGCTAAATTCAACCCATGCAGAGATAGATGGGATGCGGGATCTCACTTCCTGGAACATGGCCTCGCGGTCTACAGAGTTAAAAGCGTTAGAAAAGTCAACAAATAAGCAGCTCTTACGGCCTGGAGAAATGGCAGGGTCAGCCAGCAGACTAGAGACTGAATGAACAATGCTCTCACAGCCAACAGGAATGCCGACACCCACCTGTAGAGGAGAGAGAATAGAAATAGCTTCGGGCTGAACAGCCCATGATACACATTTGGAGGTGAGGCGCCGGAGAACCTCACCAACAGCAATTGGACGAAGGCCACCATCTTTTTTCTTCGGTGCAAGGAGAGAGGCGGCACAAAGAAAAGGAGAGATAAAGGGCGGGGCCAGGCCAGCTGCAAGGATGTTCACCACCTCCACCAGATAGACTAGGGCCCTGGAAGCCACAGTGGGGGAAGGACAAAAGACTGCTTCCTTTAAGTGATTAGCGCGGAGAGAGGATGGGCCTGGGGCCGAGTTGGATGGAAATGAGCGAAGGGCACTAATAACCTCAACATCAGAGAACTGCACAGGGGAAGAAGGTGGATCAGAAGTGATAATAGGGGGTGGGCACTGTGGATGTTTGGCTTTCATGATCTCGAAAGTTTCTGTGGAGGGGGCAGCTAAGCCAGAGGAGGAAAGAAGCTGAATAGCCTTCCTATAATGGCCATCACCAGCAGCGCGTTTAGCACGTCTGGCATTGGAGGAACTCAGAGCATCCTGAGAACTGACGGGGACAGGGGAGTTCTTGGGCTGTCGCCGAGGATGTGGTTCTCTTGTAGAAGCTTTAGCCCACAAGGCAGAGTACTCGCCAGCCTTCCAGCTAGCAAGCCTGGATAGAACAAGTTTCTGTGTGTCTCGCCAATGACTGCGTCCTCCTCTAGGCGGGTTCGCTAGGACACATTTGGGCAGCATAAAGAGCTTTGCCCAAGAAGAGAGCTGAGAGGGGTCGGAGCAGATGACCTGCAGAACATCGCCAAGGGCCTGTGCCCACGTTGGTCTAGCAGCTTTGGGGACATGGTGAAGCGTGGGGATCCGAGTTTGAAATATGTCTCCGACGGTTTAGAGTCAGTGGCTCTGGGCAGGAGACTGAAGGACTGGCAGCACGAGTTTATACTGCTGGAGATCATAGACTGCTGTCTGATTTGTACTGAGAGGAGGAGGGACACATGATTACCTAGCTCTTCTGATCCCCCATCACGCGAAGCCTGGAGAGTTTCCTCCAACACTTAGACTCTTCTGTCCCCCATGACACGAGCCTGGAGAGTTTCCTCTCATTCTTAGACTCTGCTGTGCCCGACAGAACCTCACCACACCTCGGTCCCTCACCTCTCGTCTCCCGGGTTCCTCCACCTGCTTTCCCCCCTCCCAATCTTCTGCGGTTCCTCGTCTTCATCTCGTCCAGTCTCTCGCCCTAAAGCTTGCTGTAGATGTAACCGCCAGGGCAAGTGCAAGAACTGCTCGTGTGTCAAGCGGGGCGAAATGTGTGTTGGCTGCCTCCCTTCGCGTGAGGGCTCCTGCTGTAATCTGTGTCCCTCCTCCTCTCAGCCTTCCACATCAGCTCCTACGCCGTCTCCAGTTACCTCTGCTTCCCCTCCAGCATCTTCTGCTGCTCCTGCCCCAGGCCCTCCCCCTCTGCCTTCCCTCGAAGACATATTTCAAACTCGGATCCCCACGCTTCACCATGTCCCCAAAGCTGCTAGACCAACGTGGGCACAGGCCCTTGGCGATGTTCTGCAGGTCATCTGCTCCGACCCCTCTCAGCTCTCTTCTTGGGCAAAGCTCTTTATGCTGCCCAAATGTGTCCTAGCGAACCCGCCTAGAGGAGGACGCAGTCATTGGCGAGACACACAGAAACTTGTTCTATCCAGGCTTGCTAGCTGGAAGGCTGGCGAGTACTCTGCCTTGTGGGCTAAAGCTTCTACAAGAGAACCACATCCTCGGCGACAGCCCAAGAACTCCCCTGTCCCCGTCAGTTCTCAGGATGCTCTGAGTTCCTCCAATGCCAGACGTGCTAAACGCGCTGCTGGTGATGGCCATTATAGGAAGGCTATTCAGCTTCTTTCCTCCTCTGGCTTAGCTGCCCCCTCCACAGAAACTTTCGAGATCATGAAAGCCAAACATCCACAGTGCCCACCCCCTATTATCACTTCTGATCCACCTTCTTCCCCTGTGCAGTTCTCTGATGTTGAGGTTATTAGTGCCCTTCGCTCATTTCCATCCAACTCGGCCCCAGGCCCATCCTCTCTCCGCGCTAATCACTTAAAGGAAGCAGTCTTTTGTCCTTCCCCCACTGTGGCTTCCAGGGCCCTAGTCTATCTGGTGGAGGTGGTGAACATCCTTGCAGCTGGCCTGGCCCCGCCCTTTATCTCTCCTTTTCTTTGTGCCGCCTCTCTCCTTGCACCGAAGAAAAAAGATGGTGGCCTTCGTCCAATTGCTGTTGGTGAGGTTCTCCGGCGCCTCACCTCCAAATGTGTATCATGGGCTGTTCAGCCCGAAGCTATTTCTATTCTCTCTCCTCTACAGGTGGGTGTCGGCATTCCTGTTGGCTGTGAGAGCATTGTTCATTCAGTCTCTAGTCTGCTGGCTGACCCTGCCATTTCTCCAGGCCGTAAGAGCTGCTTATTTGTTGACTTTTCTAACGCTTTTAACTCTGTAGACCGCGAGGCCATGTTCCAGGAAGTGAGATCCCGCATCCCATCTATCTCTGCATGGGTTGAATTTAGCTACGGGTCGCAGCCCTTCCTTTTCTTTGGTGATTTCCAACTCCTCAGCTGCACTGGTGTCCAGCAGGGTGACCCCCTAGGCCCATTGTGTTTTGCACTCACTCTTCATCCTCTGATTGAACAAATCCAGTCCAGTGTCCCCGACCTCCGCCTCAATGCCTGGTACCTAGATGATGGCTCCCTCTGCGGTCCTCCGGCCTCTCTTTTCTCTGCCCTTGAGATCATCGGTACTGCCGGTCCCCCACGTGGTCTCCATCTCAATAAGAATAAATGCCTTTTCTCTGTTTTAAATGAAGCCAGTTTTGATCTTGGTTCCTTTCCTGCTGGTATCCCTATCACGCTAGATGGTTTCACCCTTCTTGGCTGTCCCATCGGCCCACCATCCTTCTGTTTGGACTACATCTTCAAGCGCATTAGTAAAGTTCAATCTATCCTTGCCCGCCTCCCAGACCTCCACGACTCGCAGATCGAATGTTCCCTTTTGCGTTCC
>CBDCRZ010000046.1:0-55415 GCA_965221135.1 Sansalvadorimonas sp. | reverse complement strand
ATGCCTGGTGAGGGCACTGGATTGGGTAAAGCCCTGTTTGCAGCCTTCGACGGGGCAGACAAAAGGGCGCTCCCCTGTGTGGATGCGCTTGTGCCTGGTGAGGGCACTGGATCGGGCAAAGCCCTGTTTGCAGCCTTCGACGGGGCAGACAAAAGGGCGCTCCCCTGTGTGAGTGCGCAGATGCCTGGTGAGGTCACTGGATTGGATAAAGCCCTTTTTGCAGCCTTCGACAGGGCAGACAAAAGGGCGCTCCCCTGTGTGGGTGCGCTTGTGGGTGGTGAGGTCACCGGATTGGGTAAAGCCCTGTTTGCAGCCTTCGACGGGGCAGACAAAAGGGCGCTCCCCTGTGTGGATGCGCTTGTGGATGGTGAGGGCACCGGATTGGGTAAAGCCCTGTTTGCAGCCTTCGACGGGGCAGACAAAAGGGCGCTCCCCTGTGTGAGTGCGCTTGTGGACGGTGAGGTCACCGGATTGGATAAAGCCCTTTTTGCAGCCTTCGACAGGGCAGACAAAAGGGCGCTCCCCTGTGTGGGTGCGCTTGTGGGTGGTGAGGTCACCGGATTGGGTAAAGCCCTGTTTGCAGCCTTCGACGGGGCAGACAAAAGGGCGCTCCCCTGTGTGAGTGCGCTTGTGCCTGGTGAGGTGACCGGATTGGGTAAAGCCCTGCTTGCAGCCTTCGACGGGGCAGACAAAAGGGCGCTTCCCTGTGTGAGTGCGCATGTGCCTGTTGAGGTCACTGGATTGGGTAAAGCCCTGTTTGCAGCCTTCGACGGGGCAGACAAAAGGGCGCTCCCCTGTGTGAGTGCGCTTGTGCTTGGTGAGGGCACCGGATTGGGTAAATCCCTGTTTGCAGCCTTCGACGGGGCAGACAAAAGGGCGCTCCCCTGTGTGAGTGCGCTTGTGCTTGGTGAGGGCACCGGATTCGGTAAAGCTCTGTTTGCAGCCTTCGACGGGACAGACAAAAGGGCGCTCCCCTGTGTGAATGCGCTTATGGGTGGTGAGGTTACTGGATTGGGTAAAGCTCTGTTTGCAGCCTTCGACGGGGCAGACAAAAGGGCGCTCCCCTGTGTGGATGCGTTTGTGGGTGGTGAGGGCACCGGATTGGGTAAAGCCCTGTTTGCAGCCTTTGACGGGGCAGACAAAAGGGCGCTCCCCTGTGTGGATGCGCTTGTGGATGGTGAGGTCACCGGATTGGGTAAAGCTCTGTTTGCAGCCTTCGACGGGACAGACAAAAGGGCGCTCCCCTGTGTGAGTGCGCAGATGCCTGGTGAGGTGACCGGATTGGGTAAAGCCCTGTTTGCAGCCTTCGACGGGGCACACAAAAGGGCGCTCCCCTGTGTGAGTGCGCTTGTGGGCGGTGAGGTGACTGGATTGGGTAAAGACCTGTTTGCAGCCTTCGACGGGGCAGACAAAAGGGCGCTCCCCTGTGTGGATGCGCTTGTGGGTGGTGAGGTGACTGGATTGGGTAAAGCCCTGTTTGCAGCCTTCGACGAGGCAGACAAAAGGGCGCTCCTCTGTGTGAGTGCGTTTTTTTCCAGGACGAACTCTGAGTGTGTACGTATCAGGAGTGCCTGTCGGGAGAAACTCCGTGTCAGATTGAACCTCAATGCTGTCACAGAGGGCGGTATCTTCTCCCACAGAGCTGTCTCCGAAACCCTCAGAGGGGGAAGGCATTACCTGTAGTTTATGGTTGTGCTGTCTTATCCAGCTATTTAAATGCGGATATTCAGGAGGAAACAGATCAGCACCAGGGTGAGACGAGCAGTCAATGTCAGGGTGGGAGTCTTCCCCGAATTCGTCAGAAAACACATGGCAAACTCCCGATTCATCTTCAATACGTGTCAAGGTATTCGCTTCAATGTCAAGAGGTAATACCTGCGGTGCGTGTGCAAGTGTGAGTTGTGTGTTTTGTTCCTTTCCCTGGCAATGCACACTGTGTTGATCGCCAGCCCTCGCCACTGAACAGGACGTTGTTCCATGGGGGTGAATTTGCGTACCTTTGGTGCCCGGAATAGTGACACCGCCTGTCGAGTCGATATGAATTTGCACCGAGTCAATGGGTTGATCAGGTTTAATAGAAGGTGTAGGGATAAGTTTGTTTTTGCCGGAAAAGGTATTGGGAGAAATCAGGCTGATGGCAATAGAGGTAGTCAAGATACCAATGCGTGCCTTAAAGAACATATACCCGCCCCCAAAAAGAAGGTGAAGAGGATAGACTCAAACGTGATGATGGCAGTGAATATTCTCACGGCAGATGTTCGGTCTTTAGGGACCCCCGCAGTGTTCAATAAACAGCCGGTACGCAGCACTGCGAAAAATCGTTAGTAACAATCAGTTAGCGGGTCAACCAAAGCTCCTTCCAGCCTGAATGAATAGTCAACCGGGTTGACTTTTTTGGTTGACTCTCAGGTTGACCATTTTCGGTATCGTCCACCGCCAGTGAATGCCAGAACAAACGCGAGACTTTCAGTTCTTTGGTCCAGCGCCCCATATGGCGACCCATTGTTATGCTGGTGTTTACGGCGCTGATTATGTGTCGATGGATGGGCTGGGCTTCCCCGGACTTAAGTGAAACACTGGCGTTGAAGTTGCTCGGTATCGTCCAGCTGGGGATGGGTGGCTACATTGCCAGCCGAGGGGTGGAGAAGGTGATGAAGAACATTCATCGCTGAATCATTCCCCTCCAGATGGGTTATCAATAGAAACAAATTTGTAGATGTAGATATTGATAACCCTATTGTCACCCCATACAGTCCGTGTGCTATGAGGGAATGGTCACTCAAGAGAAGGATGGGATTTTGTGTTGTTCCCTGTATGGATGCGCAGATGCCTGGTGAGGGCACTGGATTGGGTAAAGCCCTGTTTGCAGCCTTCGACGGGGCAGACAAAAGGGCGCTTCCCTGTGTGAATGCGCTTGTGGGCGGTGAGGTTACTGGATCGGGCAAAGCCTTTGTTACAGCCTTCGACGGGGCAGACAAAAGGGCGCTCCCCTGTGTGAGTGCGCAGATGCCTGGTGAGGTCACTGGATTGGATAAAGCCCTTTTTGCAGCCTTCGACGGGGCAGACAAAAGGGCGCTCCCCTGTGTGAATGCGCTTGTGAGTGGTGAGGTCACTGGATCGGGCAAAGCCTTTTTTACAGCCTTCGACGGGGCAGACAAAAGGGCGCTCCCCTGTGTGAATGCGCTTGTGCCTGGTGAGGTGACCGGATTGGGTAAAGCTCTGTTTGCAGCCTTTGACGGGGCAGACAAAAGGGCGCTCCCCTGTGTGAGTGCGCTTGTGGGTGGTGAGGTGACCGGATTGGGTAAAGCCCTGTTTGCAGCCTTCGACGGGGCAGACAAAAGGGCGCTCCCCTGTGTGAATGCACTTGTGCCTGGTGAGGTGACTGGAGTGGATAAAGCCTTTTTTACAGCCTTCGACGGGACAGACAAAAGGGCGCTCCCCTGTGTGAGTGCGCTTGTGGGTGGTGAGGTGACTGGAGTGGGCAAAGCCCTGTTTGCAGCCTTCGACGGGGCAGACAAGAGGGTGCTCCCCTGTGTGAGTGCGCTTGTGCCTGGTGAGGGCGCTGGATTGGGTAAAGCCCTGTTTGCAGCCTTCGACGGGGCAGACAAAAGGGCGCTCCCCTGTGTGAATGCGCTTGTGGTTGGTAAGGTTACTGGATTGGGTAAAGCCCTGTTTGCAGCCTTCGACGGGGCAGACAAAAGGGCGCTCCCCTGTGTGAGTGCGCTTGTGGGTGGTGAGGTTATTGGATTGGGTAAAGCTCTGTTTGCAGCCTTCGACGGGGCAGACAAAAGGGCGCTCCCCTGTGTGAGTGCGCTTGTGGGTGGTGAGGTTACTGGATTGGGTAAAGCCTTTTTTACAGCCTTCGACGGGGCAGACAAAAGGGCGCTCCCCTGTGTGGATGCGTTTGTGGGAGGTGAGGTCACTGGATCGGGTAAAGCCCTGTTTGCAGCCTTCGACGGGGCAGACAAAAGGGCGCTCCCCTGTGTGGATGCGTTTGTGGGAGGTGAGGCCACTGGATCGGGCAAAGCCCTGTTTGCAGCCTTCGACGGGGCAGACAAAAGGGCGCTCCCCTGTGTGGATGCGCTTGTGGGCGGTGAGGTGACTGGATTGGGTAAAGCTCTGTTTGCAGCCTTCGACGGGGCAGACAAAAGGGCGCTCCCCTGTGTGAGTGCGCTTGTGGGCGGTGAGGTTACTGGAATGGGTAAAGCTCTGTTTGCAGCCTTCGATGGGGCAGACAAAAGGGCGCTCCCCTGTGTGAGTGCGCTTGTGGATGGTGAGGGCACCGGATTGGGTAAAGCCCTGTTTGCAGCCTTCGACGGGGCAGACAAAAGGGCGCTCCCCTGTGTGAGTGCGCTTGTGTGTGGTGAGGTTACTGGATTGGGTAAAGCCCTGTTTGCAGCCTTCGACGGGGCAGACAAAAGGGCGCTCCCCTGTGTGAGTGCGCTTGTGGGTGGTGAGGGTACTGGATTGGGTAAAGCCCTGTTTGCAGCCTTCGACGGGGCAGACAAAAGGGCGCTCCCCTGTGTGAGTGCGCTTGTGGGTGGTGAGGTGACTGAATTGGGTAAAGCCCTGTTTGCAGCCTTCGACGGGGCAGACAAAAGGGCGCTCCCCTGTGTGGATGCGTTTTCTTCCAGGACGGACTCTGAGTGTGTACGTATCAGGAGTGCCTGTCGGGAGAAGCTCCGTGTCAGATTGAACTTCAATGCTGTCACAGGGGGCGGTATCTTCTCCCACAGAGCTGTCTCCGAAACCCTCAGAGGGGGAAGGCATTACCTGTAGTTTATGGTCGTGCTGTCTTATCCAGCTATTTAAATGCGGATATTCAGGAGGAAACAGATCAGCACCAGGGTGAGACGAGCAGTCAATGTCAGGGTGGGAGTCTTCCCCGAATTCGTCAGAAAACACATGGCAAACTCCCGATTCATCTTCAATACGTGTCAAGGTATTCGCTTCAATGTCAAGAGGTAATACCTGCGGTGCGTGTGCAAGTGTGAGTTGTGTGTTTTGTTCCTTTCCCTGGCAATGCACACTGTGTTGATCGCCAGCCCTCTCCAAGGAACAGGACGTTGTTCCATGGGGGTGGATTTGCGTACCTTTGGTGCTCGGAATAGTGACACCGCCTGTCGAGTCGATATGAATTTGCACCGAGTCAACGGGTTGATCAGGTTTAATAGAAGGTATAGGGATAAGTTTGTTTTTGCCGGAATAGGTATTGGGAGAAATCAGGCTGATGGCAATAGAGGTAGTCAAGATACCAATGCGTGCCTTAAAGAACATATACCTGCCCCCAAAAAGAAGGTGAAGAGGATAGACTCAAACGTGATGATGGCAGTGAATATTCTCACGGCAGATGCTCGGTCTTTAGAGACCCCTGCAGGGTTCAATAAACAGCCGGTACGCAGCACTGCGAAAAATCGTTAGGAACCGTCATATATCGATACGCCTTTTGTCATCATGCTTCTCTGGAATCTTCAACGCCTATAAAACCGCCTGATGCGAACAACCCCTTTTCCGATCATCTGCTAGCCTGTGGAATCCGAATGGAATCAGAGAAATTGGAGTGCTAAGGCCGTTAATAACATTCAGAGCTCTTTGGCTGGCCCTGGCCATTGCCCCTGCTCTTGTTTTTGGTACAGGTTTGAAAACAAAAGGTCACTGCACTCTTGTGTTACCCGTCAGCGAAGAGGTGACCGATATCCTCTCAACAGGTCGTATCCATACAACCTCCCCCGCGGTTCAACCTATGGGCGATACATTCTGTGTAGCCGGTCCAGAACACGCTCTGGTCTGTCAGGGCGTTGACAAACCTGCAAGAGTCAGGATCCCAAGACAGGTCGGGGATGCAATGAATGTCAGCGCCAGGGGCTCTGTCTGCTCCGTAACGCACGGCAAATGGGAAGATGATGTGCTAGTCACAGGCGACTCAGTTCTCGGTCTGGAGGAGCTGTTGTTACCTGACAACCCTGATATCAGAGCCTGGGAAATTCACTGTCGGAGCATTGTTAAAAAAGAGCCATCTGAATCTGACGCCCCGTCAACAGAGGCTGATGGCCAGGGTTACAGCCCGATAGGGGACATTGAAATAGCTTCTGTATCAACACCCAGGGGGCAACGAAACACCACCTGCGGCTGTGGTCAGAATTTCGCGACGATGAGTCTGCTTAATTCCCACCGCCGGGGCAGCAGCGACAGCCTCTGCAAGGGCAAGCGGAACACCACCTGTGGCTGTGGCCAGCACTTCGATACGGCCAGCCTGCTTGAATCCCACCGCAGGTCTAGCAGCGACAGCCACTGTAAGGGCAAGCGGAACACCACCTGTGGCTGTGGCCAGCACTTCGATACGGTCAGATTGCTTGAATCCCACCGCCGGGGCAGCAGCGACAGCCTCTGCAAGGGCAAGCGGAACACCACCTGCGACTGTGGCCAGCACTTCGATACGGCCAGTCGGCTTGATTCCCACCGTCAGAGCAGCAGCGACAGCCTCTGCAAGGGCAAGCGGAACACCACATGTGACTGTGGTCAGAATTTCGCGACGATGAACCAGCTTAGTTCCCACCGCCGGGGCAGCAGCGACAGCCTCTGCAAGGGCAAGCGGAACACCACCTGCGACTGTGGTCAGGATTTTGCGACGATGAACCTGCTTACTTCCCATCGTCAGAGCAGCAGCGACAACCTCTGCAAGGGCAAGCGGAACACCATCTGCGACTGTGGTCAGAATTTCGCGACGACGAACCTGCTTAATTCCCACCGTCAGAGCAGCAGCGACAGCCTCTGCAAGGGCAAGCGGAACACCACCTGTGACTGTGGCCAGCACTTCGATACGGCCAGCCAGCTTAAATGTCACAGGAGGGTCAGCAGCGACATCCGCTGCAAAGGAAAATTGAACACCGCATGCGGCTGTGGTGAGAGCTTTAATACGGCCACATTGCTTGAATCCCACCGCCGGTGCAGCAGCGACAGCCTCTGCAAGGGCAAGCGAAACACCACCTGTGGCTGTGGCCAGCACTTCGATACGGCCAGCCTGCTTAATTCCCACCGCCGGGGCAGCAGCGACAGCCTCTGCAAGGGCAAGCTGAACATCACCTGTGGCTGTGGCCAGCACTTCGATACGCTCTGGTTGCTTGAATCCCACCGCCGCGTCAGCAGCAACACCCTCTGCAAGAGTAAGCGCAGCAAATAGAAAAGGAGGCGCTAATAGTTCATATCACTGCTGCCCGGTTGAGCCTCGCTCAACGCCATGGCCCCTCTCATATCTCGATACGCTTTTTGTCATCATGCTTCTCTGGAATATTCAACGCCTATAAAACCGCCTGATGGGAACAATACCCTTTTCCGTTCATCTGCTAGCCTGTGGAATCCGAATGGAATCAGAGAAATTGGTGTGCTAAAGCCGTTAATAACATTCAGGGCTCTTTGGCTGGCCCTGGCTGTTGCCCCATCTCTTGTTTTTGGTACAGGTTTGAAAACAAAAGGTCACTGCACTCTTGTGCTACCCGTCAGCGAAGAGGTGACCGATATTCTCTCAACAGGTCGTATCCATACAGCCTCCCCCGCTGTTCAACCTATGGGCGATACATTCTGTGTAGCCGGTCCAGAACACGCTCTGGTCTGTCAGGGCGTTGACAAACCTGCCAGAGTCAGGATCCCGAGACAGGTCGGGGATGTTCTGAATGTCAGCGCCAAAGGCTCTGTCTGCTCCGCAACTCCCGGCAAAACCGCTCCCCCGTCATGGGAAGATGATGTGATAGTCACAGGCGAATCCGTTACCGGTCTGGAGGAACTGTTGTTACCTGACAACCCTGATATCAGAGCCTGGGAAATTCACTGTCGGAGCATTGTTAAAAAAGAGCCATCTGAATCTGACACCCCGTCAACAGAGGCCGATGACCAGGGGTACGATAGCCCGATAGGGGACATTGAAATAGCATCTGTATCAACACCCAGGGGGCAGCGGAACACCACCTGTGAGTGTGGCAGGTACTTCGAGACGTCCAGTAAGCTTAAATCTCACCGCCGGTGCAGCAGCGACAGCCACTGTAAGGGCAAGCGGAACACCACCTGTGACTGTGGTCAGCACTTCGATACGGCCAATCGGCTTGAGTCCCACCGTCAGAGCAGCAGCGACAGCCTCTGCAAGGGCAAACGGAACACCATCTGTGACTGTGGCCAGAATTTCGCGACGATGGGCCTGCTTAAATCCCACCGTCAGTGCAGCAGCGACAGCCTCTGCAAGGGCAAGTGGAACACCACCTGCGACTGTGGTCAGCACTTCGATACGGTCAGCCTGCTTAATTCCCACCGCCAGTGCAGCGGCGATAGCCTCCTCTGCAAGGGCAAGCGGAACACCACCTGTGACTGTGGCCAGTGCTTCGATACGGCCAGATTGCTTGAATCCCACCGTCAGAGGAGCAGCGACAGCCTCTGCAAGGGCAAGCTGAACACCACCTGTGACTGTGGTCAGAATTTCGCGACGATGAGCTTGCTTAAATCTCACCGCCGGTGCAGTAGCGACAACCTCTGCAAGGGCAAACGGAACACCACCTGCGACTGTGGCCGGCGCTTCGACACGGCCAGCCTGCTTCAATCTCACTGCCGGTGCAGCAGCGACAGCCTCTGCAAGGGCAAGTGGAACACCACCTGCGGCTGTGGCCTGCACTTCGACACGGTTAGTCGGCTTCAGTCCCACCGTCACAGCAGCAGCGACAGCCGCTGCAAGGGCAAGTGGAACACCACCTGTGACTGTGGCCAGCACTTCGACACGATCAGTCGGCTTCGATCCCATCGTGAGGGAAGTAGCGCCCCCCTCTGCAAGGGCAAGCGGAACACCACCTGTGGCTGTGGCCAGCACTTCAATACGGTCAGATTGCTTGGATACCACCGCCGCTTCAGCAACAACACCCTCTGCAAGAGTAAGCGCAACAAATAGAAAAGCAGGCGCTAATAGTTGATATCACTGCTGCCCGGTTGAGCCTCACTGAGCGCCATGACCCCTCTCATATCTCGATACGCTTTTTGTCATCATGCTTCTCTGGAATAGTCAACGCCTATAAAACCGCCTGATGGGAACAATACCCTTTTCCGTTCATCTGCTAGCCTGTGGAATCCGAATGGAATCAGAGAAATTGGTGTGCCAGAGCCGTTAATAACATTCAGAGCTCTTTGGCTGGCCCTGGCTGTTGCCCCATCTCTTGTTTTTGGTACAGGTTTGAAAACAAAAGGTCACTGCACTCTTGTGTTACCCGTCAGCGAAGAGGTGACCGATATCCTCTCAACAGGTCGTATCCATACAACCTCGCCCGCTGTTCAACCTATGGGCGATACATTCTGTGTAGTCGGTCCAGAACACGCTCTTGTCTGTCAGGGCGTTGACAAACCTGCCAGAGTCAGGATCCCAAGACAGGTCGGGGATGCTCTGAATGTCAGCGCCAAAGGCTCTGTCTGCTTCGCAACGCCCGGCAAAACCGCTCCCCCGTCATGGGACGATGATGTGACAGTCACAGGCGAATCCGTTACCGGTCTGGAGGAACTGTTGTTACCTGACAACCCTGATATCAGGGCCTGGGAAATTCACTGTCGGAGCATTGTTAAAAAAGAGCCATCGGAATCTGACACCCAGTCAACAGAGGCTGATGACCAGGGTTACGATAACCCGATAGGGGGCATTGAAATAGCATCTGTATCAACACCCTGGGGGCAACCAAACACCACCTGCGGCTGTGGCCGGCACTTCGATACGGTCAGCCTGCTTAATTCCCACCGCCGGGGCAGCAGCGACAGCCTCTGCAAGGGCAAGTGGAACACCACCTGTGACTGTGGTCAGCACTTCGATACGGTCAGCCTGCTTAATTCCCACCGCCGGTGCAGCAGCGACAGCCTCTGCAAGGGCAAGCGGAACACCACCTGCGACTGTGGCCAGCGCTTCGATACGATCAGTCGGCTTCGGTCCCATCGTGAGGGAAGTAGCGCTCCCCTCTGCAAGGGCAAGCGGAACACCACCTGTGGCTGTGGCCAGCACTTCGAGTCAGTCAGAGGGCTTGAATCCCACCGTAAGGTCAGCAGCGACACCCGCTGCAAGGGCAAGTTGAACACAACATGCAGCTGTAGTCAGATCTTCGAGGCAGTCAGCCAGCTATATGCCCACCGTAAGGGCAGCAGCGACAGCCTCTGCAAGGGCAAGCGGAACACCACCTGTGACTGTGGCAAGCACTTCGATACGGTCAGCCTGCTTAATTCCCACCGCCGGTGCAGCAGCGACAGCCTCTGCAAGGGCAAGCGGAACACCACCTGTGGTTGTGGCCAGAATTTCGCGACGATGAGCCTGCTTGAATCCCACCGCCGGGGCAGGAGCGACAGCCTCTGCAAGGGCAAGCGGAACACCACCTGTGACTGTGGCCAGCACTTCGATACGGTCAGCCAGCTTAAATATCACAGGAGGGTCAGCAGCGACATCCGCTGCAAGGGAAAATTAAACACCGCATGCGGCTGTGGTGAGAGCTTTAATACGGTCATACAGCTTAATTCCCACCGCCGCGTCAGCAACAACACCCTCTGCAAGAGTAAGCGCAACAAATAGAAAAGCAGGCGTTAATAGTTGATATTACTGCTGCCCGGTTGAGCCTCACTCAGCGCCATTGCCCTTCTCATATCTCGATACGCTTTTTGTCATCATGCTTCTCTGGAATATTCAACGCCTATAAGACCGCCTGATGGGAACAATACCCTTTTCCGTTCATCTGCTAGCCTGTGGAATCCGAATGGAATCAGAGAAATTGGTGTGCTAAAGCCGTTAATAACATTCAGAGCTCTTTGGCTGGCCCTGGCTGTTGCCCCATCTCTTGTTTTTGGTGCAGGTTTGAAAACAAAAGGTCACTGCACTCTTGTGTTACCCGTCAACGAAGAGGTGACCGATATCCTCTCAACAGGTCGTATCCATACAACCTCCCCCGCTATTCAACCTTTGGGCGATACATTCTGTGTAGCCGGTCCAGAACACGCTCTGGTCTGTCAGGGCGTTGACAAACCTGCCAGAGTCAGGATCCCGAGACAGGTCGGGGATGCTCTGAATGTCAGCGCCAAAGGCTCTGTCTGCTCCGTAACTCCCGGCAAAACCGCTCCCCCGTCATGGGAAGATGATGTGATAGTCACAGGCGAATCCGTTACCGGTCTGGAGGAACTGTTGTTACCTGACAACCCTGATATCAGAGCCTGGGAAATTCACTGTCGGAGCATTGTTAAAAAAGAGCCATCTGAATCTGACATCCCGTCAACAGAGGCTGATGACCAGGGTTACGATAGCCCGATAGGGGACATTGAAATAGCATCTGTATCAACACCCAGGGGGCAGCGGAACACCACCTGTGACTGTGGCCAGCACTTCGATACGGTCAGCCTGCTTAATTCCCACATCCGGTGCAGCAGCAACACCCTCTGCAAGGGCGAGCGGAATACCATCTGCGACTGTGGTCAGCACTTCGACACGGTCAGGCGGCTTCGGTCCCATCGTGAGGGAAGTAGTGCCCCCCTCTGCAAGGGCAAGCGGAACACCACCTGCGACTGTGGCCGGCGCTTCGACACGGCCAGCCTGCTTCAATCTCACCGCCGGTGCAGCAGCGACAGCCTCTGCAAGGGCAAGCGGAACACCACCTGTGACTGTGGCCAGCACTTCGATACGGTCAGCCTGCTTAATTCCCACCGCCGGTGCAGCAGCGACAGCCTCTGCAAGGGCAAGCGGAACACCACCTGTGACTGTGGCCAACACTTCGATACGGTCAGCCTGCTTAATTCCCACCGCCGGAGCAGCAGCGACAGCCTCTGCAAGGGCAAGCGGAACACCACCTGCGGCTGTGGCCAGCACTTCGATACGGTCAGCCTGCTTAATACCCACCGCCGGAGCAGCAGCGACAGCCTCTGCAAGGGCAAGCAGAACACCACCTGTGACTGTGGCCAGTACTTCGATACGGCCAGCCTGCTTAATTCCCACCGCCAGGGTAGCAGCGACAGCCTCTGCAAGGCCAAGCGGAACACCACCTGTGACTGTGGTCAGAATTTCGCGACGATGAGCCTGCTTAGTTCCCACCGCCGGGGCAGCAGCGACAGCCTCTGCAAGGGCAAGCGGAACACCACCTGTGGCTGTGGCCAGCACTTCGATACGGCCAGTCGGCTTCGGTCCCATCGTGAGGGAAGTAGCGCCCCCCTCTGCAAGGGCAAGCTGAACACCACCTGTGGCTGTGGCCAGCACTTCGAGACAGTCAGAGGGCTTGAGTCCCACCGTATGGGCAGCAGCGACACCCGCTGCAAGGGCAAGTTGAACACAACATGCAGCTGTAGTCAGATCTTCGAGGCAGTCAGCCAGCTATATGCCCACCGTAAGGGCAGTAGCGACACCCGCTGCAAGGGCAAGTTGAACACAACATGCAGCTGTAGTCAGATCTTCGAGACAGCCAGCCAGCTATATGCCCACCGTGAGGGCAGTAGCGACACCCGCTGTAAGGGCAAGTTGAACACCACCTGTCGCTGTTGTGGTCAGAGCTTTAAGACGGTCAGACAGCTTAAATCTCACCGCCGGGGCAGCAGCGACAGCCTCTGCAGAGGCAAGCGGAGCAAATAGGAAAGGAGGCGTTATTAGTTATATCACTGCTGTCCGGTTGAGCCTCACTCAGCGCCATGGCCCCTCTCATATCTCGATACGCTTTTTGTCATCATGCTTCTCTGGAATATTCAACGTCTATAAAACCGCCTGATGGGAACAATGATATTTTCCGTTCATCTGCTAGCCTGTGAAATCCGAACGGAATCAAGGAAGGTGGCGTGTTACAGCCGTTGATGACATCCAGAGTTCTTTGGCTGGCTCTGGGCATTGCCCCTGCTCTTGTCTTTGGTACAGGTTTGAAAACAAAAGGTCATTGCACTCTTGTGTTACCCGTCAGCGAAGAGGTGACCGATATCCTCTCAACAGGTCGTATCCATACAACCTTCCCCGCTGTTCAACCTATGGGCGATACATTCTGTGTAGCCGGCCCAGAACACGCTCTGGTCTGTCAGAGCGTTGACAAACCTGCCAGAGTCAGGATCCCAGGACAGGTCGGGAATGCTCTCAAGGTCAGCGCCAAAGGCTCTGTCTGCTTCGCAACGTCCGACAAAATCGCTACCCCGTCATGGGACGATGATGTGATAGTCACAGGCGAATCAGTTCTCGGCCTGGAGGAGCTGTTGTTACCTGACAACCCTGATATCAGAGCCTGGGAAATTCACTGTCGGAGCATTGTTAAAAAAGAGCCATCTGAATCTGACGCCCCGTCAACAGAGGCTGATGGCCAGGGTTACGATAGCCCGATAGGGGACATTGAAATAGCATCTGTATCAACACCCGGGGGGCAACGGAATACCACCTGCGGCCGTGGTCAGAATTTCGCGACGATGAGCCTGCTTAATTCCCACCGCCGGGGCAGCAGCGACAGCCTCTGCAAGGGCAAGCGGAACACCACCTGTGACTGTGGCCGGCACTTCGATACGGCCATCCTGCTTAATTCCCACCGTCAGTGCAGCAGCGACAGCCTCTGCAAGGGCCGGCGGAACACCACCTGCGGCTGTGGCAGGTACTTCGGCACGGTCAGTCGGCTTCAGTCCCACCGCCGGTGCAGCAGCGACACCCTCTGTAAGGGCAAGCGGAACACCACCTGCGACTGTGGCCAGCCCTTCGATACGGCCAGCCTGCTTAAATCCCACCGTCAGTGCAGTAGCGGCAGCCTCTGCAAGGGCAGGCGGAACACCATCTGTGACTGTGGCCAGTACTTCGATACGGTCAGCCTGCTTAATTCCCACCGTCAGAGGAGCAGCGACAGCCTCTGCAAGGGCAAGCGGAACACCACCTGTGACTGTGGCCAGCACTTCGATACGGTCAGCCTGCTTAATACCCACCGTCAGAGCAGCAGCGACAGCCTCTGCAAGGGCAAGCGGAACACCACCTGCGGCTGTGGCCAGCACTTCGATACGGTCAGTCTGCTTAATACCCACCGTCAGAGCAGCAGCGACAGCCTCTGCAAGGGCAAGCGGAACACCGCCTGCGGCTGTGGTCAGAATTTCGCGACGATGAGCCTGCTTTATTCCCACCGCCGGTGCAGCAGCGACAGCCTCTGCAAGAGTAAGCGCAGAAAATAGAAAAGGAGGCTAATAGTTGATAC
The DNA here is from genome assembly GCA_965221135.1 of Sansalvadorimonas sp. Lineage (GTDB taxonomy): Bacteria > Pseudomonadota > Gammaproteobacteria > Pseudomonadales > Endozoicomonadaceae > Sansalvadorimonas. The sequence continues at coordinate 41,235 of CBDCRZ010000046.1, read as the reverse complement.
CACTGCTGCCCGGTTGAGCCTCACTTAGGAACTGTATAAAAATAACTTCCCGACTATTTTTATACAGTTCCTTAGTAACAATCAGTTAGCGGGTCAACCGGGTTGACTTTTTTGGTTGACCCTTAGGTTGACCATTTTCGGCATCGTCCACCGCCAGTGAATGCCAGAACAAACGCGAGACTTTCAGCTCTTTGGCCCAGGCCCCATATGGCGACCCATTGTTATGCTGGTGTTTACGGCGCTGATTATGTGTCGATGGATGGGCTGGGCAAGTGAAACACTGGCGTTGAAGTTGCTCGGTATCGTCCAGCTGGGGATGGGTAGCTACATTGCCAGCCGAGGGGTGGAGAAGGTGATGAAGAACATTCATCGCTGAATCATTCCCCACCAGATGGGTTATCAATATAAACAAATTTGTAGATGTAGATATTGATAACCCTATTGTCACCCCATACAGTCCGTGCGCTATCAGAGAATGGTCACTCAAGAGAAAGATGGGATTTTGTGTTGTTCCCTGTATGAGTGCGCTTGTGCCTGCTGAGGTTACTGGAATGGGTAAAGCTCTGTTTGCAGCCTTCGATGGGGCAGAAAAAAGGGCGCTCCCCTGTGTGAGTGCGCTTGTGGGTGGTGAGGTGACCGGATTGGGTAAAGCCCTGTTTGCAGCCTTCGACGAGGCAGACAAAAGGGCGCTCCCCTGTATGAGTGCGCTTGTGGGTGGTGAGGTGATCGGATTGGGTAAAGCCCTGTTTGCAGCCTTCGACGGGGCAGACAAAAGGGCGCTCCCCTGTGTGAGTGCGCTTGTGCCTGGTGAGGTTACTGGATTGGGTAAAGCCCTGTTTGCAGCCTTCGACGGGGCAGACAAAAGGGCGCTCCCCTGTGTGAGTGCGCTTGTGGGTGGTGAGGTCACTGGATTGGGTAAAGCCCTGTTTGCAGCCTTCGACGGAGCAGACAAAAGGGCGCTCCCCTGTGTGAATGCGCTTGTGCTTGGTGAGGTCACTGGATTGGGCAAAGCCCTGTTTGCAGCCTTCGACGGGGCAGACAAAAGGGCGCTCCCCTGTGTGAGTGCGCTTGTGCCTGGTGAGGTTACTGGATTGGGTAAAGCCCTGTTTGCAGCCTTCGACGGGGCAGACAAAAGGGCGCTCCCCTGTGTGAATGCGCTTGTGAGTGGTGAGGTGACTGGATTGGGCAAAGCCTTTTTTACAGCCTTCGACGGGGCAGACAAATGGGCGCTCCCCTGTGTGAATGCGCTTGTGAGTGGTGAGGTCACTGGATTGGGTAAAGCCCTGTTTGCAGCCTTCGACGGGGCAGACAAAAGGGCGCTCCCCTGTGTGAGTGCGTTTTTTTCCAGGACGGACTCTGACTGTGTACGTATCAGGAGTGCCTGTCGGGAGAAGCTCCGTGTCAGATTGAACCTCAATGCTATCACAGGGGGCGGTATCTTCTCCCACAGAGCTGTCTCCGAAATCCTCAGAGGGGGGAGGCATTACCTGTAGTTTATGGTCGTGCTGTCTTATCCAGCTATTTGAATGCGGATATTCAGGAGGAAACAGATCTGCACCAGGGTGAGACGAGCAGTCAATGTCAGGGTGGGAGTCTTCCCCGGATTCGTCAGAAAACACGTGGCAAACTCCCGATTCATCTTCAATACGTGTCAAGGTATTCGCTTCAATGTCAAGAGGTAATACCTGCGGTGCGTGTGCAAGTGTGAGTTGTGTGTTTTGTTCCTTTCCCTGGCAATGCACACTGTGTTGATCGCCAGCCCTCGCCACTGAACAGGACGTTGTTCCATGGGGGTGGATTTGCGTACCTTTGGTGCTCGGAATAGTGACACCGCCTGTCGAGTCGATATGAATTTGCACCGAGTCAACGGGTTGATCAGGTTTAATAGAAGGTATGGGAATAAGTTTGTTTTTGCCGGAAAAGGTATTGGGAGAAATCAGGCTGATGGCAATAGCGGTAGTCAAGATACCAATGCGTGCCTTAAAGAACATATACCCGCCCCCAAAAAGAAGGTGAAGAGGATAGACTGAAACGTGATGATGGCAGTGAATATTCTTACGGCAGATGCTCGGTCTTTAGAGACCCCTGCAGGGTTTAATAAACAGCCGGTACGCAGCACTGCGAAAAATCGTTAGTAACAATCAGTTAGCGGGTCAACCAAAGCTCCTTCCAGCCCTTGGCAATAGTCAACCGGGTTGACTTTTTTGGTTGACCCTTAGGTTGACCATTTTCGGCATCGTCCACTGCCAGTGAATGCCAGAACAAACGTGAGACTTTCAGCTCTGTGGTCCAGCGCCCCATATGGCGACCCATTGTTATGCTGGTGTTTACGGCGCTGATTATGTGTCGATGGATGGATGCGCTGCCCCGGACTTAAGTGAAACACTGGCGTTGAAGTTGCTCGGTATCGTCCAGCTGGGGATGGGTAGCTACATTGCCAGCCGAGGGGTGGAGAAGGTGATGAAGAACATTCTTCGCTGAATCATTCCCCACCAGATGGGTTATCAATATAAACAAATTTGTAGATGTAGATATTGATAACCCTATTGTCACCCCATACAGTCCGTGCGCTATCAGAGAATGGTCACTCAAGAGAAGATGGGATTTTGTGTTGTCCCCTGAGTGGATGCGCTGGTGCCTGGTGAGGTCACCGGATTGGGTAAAGCCCTGTTTGCAGCCTTCGACGGGGCAGAAAAAAGAGCGCTCCCCTGTGTGAATGCGCTTGTGGGTGGTGAGGTGACCGGATTGGGTAAAGCCCTGTTTGCAGCCTTCGACGGGGCAGACAAAAGGGCGCTCCCCTGTGTGAGTGCGCTTGTGGGTGGTGAGGTCACCGGATTGGGTAAAGCCCTGTTTGCAGCCTTCGACGGGGCAGAAAAAAGAGCGCTCCCCTGTGTGAATGCGCTTGTGGGTGGTGAGGTGAGCGGATCGGGTAAAGCCCTGTTTGCAGCCTTCGACGGGGCAGACAAAAGGGCGCTCCCCTGTATGAGTGCGCTTGTGGGTGGTGAGGTGACCGGATTGGGTAAAGCCCTGTTTGCAGCCTTCGACGGGGCAGAAAAAAGGGCGCTCCCCTGTGTGAGTGCGCTTGTGGGTGGTGAGGTGACCGGATTGGGTAAAGCCCTGTTTGCAGCCTTCGACGGGGCAGACAAAAGGGCGCTCCCCTGTATGAGTGCGCTTGTGGGTGGTGAGGTGACCGGATTGGGTAAAGCTCTGTTTGCAGCCTTCGACGGGGCAGAAAAAAGGGCGCTCCCCTGTGTGAATGCGCTTGTGCCTGGTGAGGTTACTGGATTGGGTAAAGCCCTGTTTGCAGCCTTCGACGGGGCAGACAAAAGGGCGCTCACCTGTGTGAATGCGCTTGTGGATGATGAGGTCACTGGATCGGGCAAAGCCCTGTTTGCAGGCTTCGACGGGGCAGACAAAAGGGCGCTCCCCTGTGTGAATGCGCTTGTGCCTGGTGAGGTCACTGGATTGGGTAAAGCCCTTTTTGCAGCCTTCGACGGGGCAGAAAAAAGGGCGCTCCCCTGTGTGAATGCGCTTGTGCCTGGTGAGGTGACCGGATTGGGTAAAGCTCTGTTTGCAGCCTTCGACGGGGCAGACAAAAGGGCGCTCCCCTGTGTGGATGCGCTTGTGGGCGGTGAGGGCACTGGATCGGGTAAAGCCCTGTTTGCAGCCTTCGACGGGGCAGACAAAAGGGCGCTCCCCTGTGTGAGTGCGTTTTTTTCCAGGACGGACTCTGAGTGTGTACGTATCAGGAGTGCCTGTCGGGAGAAGCTCCGTGTCAGATTGAACCTCAATGCTGTCACAGGGGGCGGTATCTTCTCCCACAGAGCTGTCTCCGAAACCCTCAGAGGGGGAAGGCATTACCTGTAGTTTATGCTCGTGCTGTCTTATCCAGCTATTTAAATGCGGATATTCAGGAGGAAACAGATCAGCACCAGGGTGAGACGAGCAGTCAATGTCAGGGTGGGAGTCTTCCCCGGATTCGTCAGAAAACACGTGGCAAACTCCCGATTCATCTTCAATACGTGTCAAGGTATTCGCTTCAATGTCAAGAGGTAATACCTGCGGTGCGTGTGCAAGTGTGAGTTGTGTGTTTTGTTCCTTTCCCTGGCAATGCACACTGTGTTGATCGCCAGCCCTCGCCACTGAACAGGACGTTGTTCCATGGGGGTGGATTTGCGTACCTTTGGTGCTCGGAATAGTGACACCGCCTGTCGAGTCGATATGAATTTGCACCGAGTCAACGGGTTGATCAGGTTTAATAGAAGGTATGGGGATAAGTTTGTTTTTGCCGGAAAAGGTATTGGGAGAAATCAGGCTGATGGCAATAGAGGTAGTCAAGATACCAATGCGTGCCTTAAAGAACATATACCCGCCCCCAAAAAGAAGGTGAAGAGGATAGACTGAAACGTGATGATGGCAGTGAATATTCTCACGGCAGATGCTCGGTCTTTAGAGACTCCTGCAGGGTTTAATAAACAGCCGGTACGCAGCACTGCGAAAAATCGTTAGTAACAATCAGTTAGCGGGTCAACCAAAGCTCCTTCCAACCTGAATGAATAGTCAACCGGGTTGATTTTTTTGGTTGACCCTTAGGTTGACCATTTTCGGCATCGTCCACCGCCAGTGAATGCAAGAACAAACGTGAGAGTTTCAGCTCTTTGGTCCCAGCGCCCCATATGGCGACCCATTGTTATGCTGGTGTTTACGGTGCTGATTATGTGTCGATGGATGGGCTGGGCTTCCCCGGACTTAAGTGAAACACTGGCGTTGAAGTTGCTCGGTATCGTCCAGCTGGGGATGGGTGGCTAAATTGCCAGCCGAGGGGTGGAGAAGGTGATGAAGAACATTCATCGCTGAATCATTCCCCACCAGATGGGTTATCAATAGAAACAAATTTGTAGATGTAGATATTGATAACCCTATTGTCACCCCATACAGTCCGTGCGCTATCAGAGAATGGTCACTCAAGAGAAGGATGGGATTTTGTGTTGTCCCCTGAGTGGATGCGCTGGTGCCTGGTGAGGGCACCGGATTGGGTAAAGCCCTGTTTGCAGCCTTCGACGGGGCAGACAAAAGGCCGCTCCCCTGTGTGAATGCGCTTGTGCCTGGTGAGGTCACTGGATTGGGTAAAGCCCTGGTTACAGCCTTCGACGGGGCAGACAAAAGGGCGCTCCCCTGTGTGAATGCGCTTGTGAGTGGTGAGGGCACTGGATTGGGTAAAGCCCTGTTTGCAGCCTTCGACGGGGCAGACAAAAGGGCGCTCCCCTGTGTGGATGCGCTTGTGGCTGGTGAGGTGATTGGAGTGGATAAAGTCTTTTTTACAGCCTTCGACGGGGCAGACAAAAGGGCGCTCCCCTGTGTGAATGCGCTTGTGCCTGGAGAGGTGACAGGAGTCGGTAAAGCCTTTTTTACAGCCTTCGACGGGGCAGACAAAAGGGCGTTCCCCTGTGTGAGTGCGCTTGTGGATGGTGAGGTTACTGGATTGGGTAAAGCCCTGTTTGCAACCTTCGACGGGGCAGACAAAAGGGCGTTCCCCTGTGTGAATGCGCAGGTGCCTGGTGAGGGCACTGGATCGGGCAAAGCCCTGTTTGCAGCCTTCAAAGGGGCAGACAAAAGGGCGCTCCCCTGTGTGAATGCGCTTGTGGGTGGTGAGGGCACCGGATTGGGTAAAGCCCTGTTTGCAGCCTTCGACGGGGCAGACAAAAGGGCGCTCCCCTGTGTGAATGCGCTTGTGAGTGGTGAGGTGACTGGAGTGGATAAAGCCCTGTTTGCAGCCTTCAACGGGGCAGACAAAAGGGCGCTCCCCTGTGTGAATGCGCTTGTGCCTGGTGAGGTCACTGGATTGGGTAAAGCCCTGGTTACAGCCTTCGACGGGGCAGACAAAAGGGCGCTCCCCTGTGTGAGTGCGCTTGTGAGTGGTGAGGTGACTGGAGTGGATAAAGCCCTGTTTGCAGCCTTCAACGGGGCAGACAAAAGGGCGCTCCCCTGTGTGAATGCGCTTGTGGGCGGTGAGGTCACTGGATCGGGCAAAGCCTTTTTTACAGCCTTCGACGGGGCAGACAAAAGGGCGCTCCCCTGTGTGAATGCGTTTGTGGGTGGTGAGGGCACTGGATCGGGCAAAGCCTTTTTTACAGCCTTCGACGGGGCAGACAAAAGGGCGCTCCCCTGTGTGAATGCGCTTTTTTCCTGGACGGACTCTGAGAGTGTGTGTATCCGGAGTGTCTGCAGGAAGAAGTTCAGTGTCAGATTGAACCTCAATGCTGTCCCAGGGGAAGTTATCCTCCCAGAATGTCCTGTCTCCGGAATTCTCTGAGTGTGAAGGGCTTGTCTGAAGCTCATGGCTGTCGTCACTTGTCCAGCTATTCAGAGGTGTTAGTTCAGGAAAAAGCCGTTCGGTACTGGAGTGAAGTGAGCAATGAATGTCAGGGATATACATTTCACCGCCCTCTTCAGAAAATATATTGCAAACTCCCGATTTATCCTCAATACGGGTCAAGGCATTCCCTTCAATCACAAGAGGGAATGCCTGCTTTGCGTGCGTGAGTGTGAGTTGTGTGTTTTGTTTATTTCCCTGGCAATGCACAATGTGTTGATCGCCAGCCTTCACCACAGAACAGGATGTTGTTCCATGGGGGTGGATTTGCGTGCCCTTTGTACCCGGAATGGCGACCCTTCCCGTCGAGTCGATATGAATTTGCACCGGGTAAACCGGGTGATTAGATTTAAGCGCAGGTATATGGATAAGCTTGTTGTTGCCGGAAAAGGTATTGGGAGAAATCAGACTGATGACAATAGAGGTCGTCAAGATACAAATGCATGACTTAAAGAGCATAGAGTCACCCCCCAAAAAGAATGGCTCTTTGCCGTTTCATATGGATTTCAGGATATCGGCTACAGGGCTGGCGATCAAAATCATCATTATAAAAGTCCCTGTGTTTCGAAGCCTCTTGCTCGGCTTCTTGCCGCTTGGAACAGACTGTTCAGCCCCTCCATACGGGCATTGGGTAAACCGGGTGATTAGATTTAAGCGCAGGTATATGGATAAGCTTGTTGTTGCCGGAAAAGGTATTGGGAGAAATCAGACTGATGACAATAGAGGTCGTCAAGATACAAATGCATGACTTAAAGAGCATAGAGTCACCCCCCAAAAACCCCTATCTGTATGAAACCTGTATTTTCAAATCATCCGCACTGAGATTCATCGGTAGCAGGTGCTCTACGCTGTCCTCTTTTTCCAGCTGTGCCTTCTCTATCTGAGGAAGCTGAGTCAGTACATGCCGGACATTGTTGTCGATATCCAACAGACCACTGTCCAGATAGCGTGCCAGGTTCTTCCACTGGTTCTGGGCATAAGTGATGGCTCTGCCCAGCAAGCTTTTCGGTGGCACCAGTGATTGCTGCTTGTCCAGCCAGCTTTTCAGTTTATCCATCACCGGGCGGCTTTCTGACTGCCGGATCTGGAAACGCTCTTCAACACTCTTATCCCTGATCCGCTTCTCAATGGCGTACAGCGTTCGCATCAGGCCGAGTACCTGGGCCGGTTTGCTGAGGGTCTTTGAGGATTGGCCTTTCTTTGTCGGGATTGCCTTCAGGGCGTCGTTAAATTTTCGGCGTACGTGGGCCATGCAGGCCACCAGTTCAATACCGGGCTGCTTGTTCCGCAGCGCTTCATAGGCTTTCATCCCGTCACATTGAAGGTGACCGGTAAAACCATCCAGAAACGCCAGTGGGTGTTCATGACCTCGCCCCCGTTGATAGTCGTACAGAACAACGGGGGAGCCCAGTTGTCAGGTGGTTCGGTATAGCCACATATGCGACTTGTTTTGTGCACTTCGGTCGGGTTCATTTAACACTTGCAGCGGGGTTTCGTCCGCCTGAAGGCTGGGCTGTTTCACCAGCTTTTTCTGCAGCGCTTTATAAACAGGTTCCAGAAGCTGTGAGACCCGGATCATCCATTCCGCCATAGTCGTACGACGGATCTCCACACCCATGCGGTTGAGGATAAATTCCTGGCGGTATAACGGAAGTGCATCACAGTATTTGCTGACGATGACCCAGGCCAGAAGGCCGGGGGTTGAGAAGCTCTTGGGGATGGGCATCTTCGGAGCGGGTGCGGTTTTGACGCTACACTCGTCTTCACAGGCATACTTCAAACGCTGGAACTCGATGACTTTGACCTGGGCTGGTACAATTTCCAGTTTACAGCTGCTTTCATGACCGAAAGCCTTCAGGGGCTTATTGAAGCAGGCGCAGGTCTTCTCTGTGTCGTCAATGTCGAGTACAACCACTTCCCGTGGCAGGTCTTTCGGTAACGGTTTTCTTGCGGGTTTTTTGCGCTCGTGGGTCGGAATTTTCTGGGTTCCCGGCTCTTCAGGGGCGGGCTCTTCCGTCAGTTCTTCGGGTTCGTTGAACAGCTGACCCTGTTCATCAGAACGTTCACTGGGCACTATACTGCAGATGTTTGTAGAGACGAAACTGTTCTTCGTACCACGCCAGCTTCTCCTTCAGCTGGATGTTTTCCAGTTGAAGGGTTTCGATGCTACTGATGTTTGGCGTGGATATCGTATTCATGTCGGCCATTATACAAAACCTGGCCAGTTGCTTGTATTGCAGCAGGTCATGGCAATCACATCTATCAAACCATGGACGGATACTGCAAAGGCTGGTGCGCTTTCTTTTGTTCGATCGGCAGACCATCCAGCAGCCAGGCCAGTTCACGGCGCGTCAGAGTGATAGCCTGCTCAGCATCACTCTCACGGGGCCAGTCAAAACGACCTTTCTCCAACCGACGGTATATAGAGCCAGAAGCCATTGGTCTGCCAGTGCAGAATCTTGAGTTTGTTCTGCCCCCGGTTACAGAACACAAACAGGCTCTCTGAAAACGGGTCGAGAGTCAGCACCTCACTGACAATCAGGGCCAGCCCGTCAATAGATTTGCGCATATCTGTGACGTCCGGAGCCAGATAAACGCGCAGGGCCGAGCAGGTTGCAATCATGCGACCTCCAGCATTTTGAGTATTTGCTGCAGAGTCTGTGGATCAAATCATGAGGCCAGTGCAATGCGGAAGCCCCCTGGGCTAGTTAAGGTAATGTCGGGGTTTACCACGTCAGGCACCGCTGATTTGTCCGCTGTCACAGCCTTAGGAATAACAGTGACGGGCAGCAGGTTTGTTGTTACGTTTTGAGAGGTCGCCAGCTCCTTGAAATAACGACGGCGATAATAGCCAAAGGATTTGATCGACAGGTTGTGTTTACGGGCGTATTCAGACTGCGCCAGATAGCCCTTGCGCCATGTTTCGATATGTCGGAACCAGATTCACGTTTGCTGGACATGGAACCTCCGGAATTGATGGGAGGCTTGAGTATCCGGGAGTGCTGTTATTGGCGGTAGGTGGGTTTTGCCTGACGCTTACATAGACTCAAACGTGATAACAGCGAGGAACATCCCCACGATAGAAACCCGGTCTTTACGGGGGGCCTGCAGGGTTCAATAATCAGCGGGTACGGAGCACCGCAAAAGCGCTGGCGACAGACTCACACCGGGGTTGACTTTTTAAGGCCGCAATAGCAAATAGTTAGCGGGTCAACCATAGCTCCTTCCAGCCCTTCGAAATAGTCAACCTGGTTGACTTTTTTGGTTGACTCCCAGGTTGACCATTTTCGGTCTCGTCAACCGCCAGTGAATGCCAGAAAAGGCGCGAAACTTTCAGATCTTTGGCCCAGCGGCCCATATCCACGGGGCCACGAAAGAATCTCGGCTGATGCTCATGCCAGGGCTCATCACAATCACGATGTAGCGCCACAACGCCACGTCCAGCAATCACGTCGAGATTACCTTTTTGCACCAGCGCGAGCGCATCGATAAAGTTGGGGTACCAGCGATTTAACGTGGCAAGAGTGCCCGTGTCGAATCGGTTGACTCGGCTCACCATCAGATGGCCATTGGTCAGGGGCAGAATAAGAAGAGCCGGATGCTCTTTTGAACAGAAAGGACCGGCTCTCTGACTTGGGTTGATGGGCGTCAGGCAGTCTCCAACCCCGCAGTGATGCGATACACACGGTCTTGGCCTTCCGCCTTATCGGAATAGCCAGTCCCCGCCGTTTCTTCAGTGCTCCGGCCAAGGTGCCGCGCACAGTGTGCTGCTGCCAGCCGGTTTGCGCCATCATTTGTGGGATGGTTGCTCCTTCTTTGCGGTTCAGAAGGTTGATTACCTGATCCAGCTTGGTACCGGGTCTGGTTTTCGATTTTTCCTTGGATGCAGCCTCTGTCACTTCTTCAACACCAATGGCTTGTCGTCCGGCTGGTGTCAGGGCGTAATCAAACCAGCGGCCGTTGCGGTTGATGGGCTTGATCAGCTCCTTGTTCAAAAGGCTGTCGATGACCTTTTTCCCAGCGCCACCCTTAATGGGCTGATCCTGTGCGGTAAAGGTGCCTTTGTCATGCCCCAGTTTCAGGGTGTTGGTTTGGCTGGCGGTGAGTGGTTTGTTGGATGTTTTCATTGCTCGTCTCCACCGATTTTTGGTTTATTGGTGTTCGATACCCAGTGCATGCTCGAGATACTCAATCACTCCCCAAAGTGGCCTACATCGAACTGAAGGCTCAGGCCAAACAATGGCACCCAGTGGCAATGCACCCGAACACGGGAGAAGGAGGCGCTTGACCGGATCAAACAGATAAAGGCCGAGCACGCCCATAAGATAGCCACATTCCAAGAGCAGATTGCCACTCTCAAAAATCAGCTGGCGGGGATGCAGCATAGGGTTTTTGGGCACTCGACGGAAAAGAAACACTCCTCCCGGAAGCAGGAAAAGAAAGCCCGGCCTTCCTCAAAATCCAGAGGCCAGCAGCGGGGTCACAAAGGTCATGGTCGTACAACAATCACAACACTTCCTGTGGTTCCCGAACACCTTGATCTTGAAGATCTCCAAAAGCAGTGCCCTCACTGTCATTGACCCTTTAAACCCTTTGGCACCGAAGACAGCGACGTCGTCGAGGTAGATGTACAAGCTCATATCCGCCGCTATCACAGACATCGTTATCTCAAAACCTGCCAGTGCGAACAGTCACCGGCCATGACCATCGCTCCGGGTCCAGCCAAACTGATCCGCAAGGGTAAGCTGGGCATCTCTGTCTGGGTCGAGATTCTGTTACACAAATACGCCTTCGGTATCCCCGTTGCCCGGCAATTACAGGACTTTCGCCTGCGGGGCCTGACCTTGTCTCCGGGGACAGTGGCCGGTGGTTTGAAAATCATCCAACCTTTGTTTGAACCGGTTGCCGAAGCTATCCGGGAACGCGTCGCCAGTGACGAGCAGTGGCATGCCGACGAAACTCGCTGGCTGGTCTGTGGTGATGAAAAAGAGGCCAAAAAACACTGGCTGTGGGTCTTTTTAAGCAGCACCGCAGCCTACTACAGCGTGGACGACAACCGTTCGGCAAGCGTTCCCAAAGGTGTGCTATACGAAAGTAATAGTGTGCTTATCTGCGACCGTTACAGCGCCTACAAATGCCTGGCTCGTAAAAATCAGGATGTGTTTCTTGCCTTTTGCTGGAGTCATGTTCGCAGAGACTTTATCAATGCGGAACGGGGAACTGACGGACTGAGAACATGGAGTACGACCTGGGTCAAACGGATTGGCAGGCTTTACCATTTGAATCATCAAAGGTTGAACAGCCTTGGGACTTCTGAAGTATTCCAGAAATACGACAGTGCACTGAAAAACCATCTAAGCAGCATGGAGAAGTGGCGCATTGAAGAACTCGCCCGGCCAGAACTGAAGGAACAGTGTCGGAAAGTGCTTACCAGCCTTCAAAACCATTGGAAAGGGTTGTGCCTGTTTGCCGATTACCCGGAAGTGCCGATGGATAACAATGCGGCCGAGCGATCACTTCGGTCACCGGTTGTGGGGCGAAAAAACTTCTATGGCGCGGGCAGTGACTGGAGCGGAAAGCTGACCGCCTGGTTGTTCTCCGTGTTCATGACCCCCCTGGTTTTGGCTGAGTGAATATCTGCAGGCCTGTGCAGAGAATGACAGGAATCCGCCGGAAGACCTGTCCGACTGGCTACCCTGGCTGATGACGGATGGACGTCTTCAATCATTGAAGAATCACAGTCCTCCAGATGATGCTCAGTTACCCCCATCACCAAAATCATAGTATCCAATAAAGCACGCTACCGGCCAGAAGCCGGTGGCGGAGTGACTATGGGTTCACGGAATGTTTACGGAAGGAGCACGAAACACAGCCATCCCACTCACCCTCAAAGCCCGCGACCTTCTCTCCCGTATTGTCCGTAAATCCGGTGATGCTCTGGAGCAGTTGGAGGCGCAGGCCAAGGGTTTTAAATCCCGCTTTAAACCCTCGAGCAACAATCCCGCCTTCTCGCCTCCTTTAAATCCCAGGCCAGCACGGTGCAGCAAGTGGGCCGTGCCTATCGTGTTGCCAGGGATAAGGTGGAACAGCTGGCGCGGGAGCAGGCTTCGGCGGTCAACCCTTCCAAACAGCTGTCGGCTGCCCGGAAAACAGTGTCCGGTTTATCGGTGCAATACCAGAAGCAGCAACAAAAGCTGGCAGGGCTGCGGGAAGCATTAACGAAGAATGGGCTGTCCAACCGCAACCTGACCCAGCAGCAAGAGCGATTGCAGGCATGAAGCAAACGGCTGAGTCGCTGGGGCGGGTTCAAAAGAAGGCCCGGCAGTCACGCTCTGCGATGAAGCGTACAGGGTTTCGGGAAGCGGCCCGGGATGCCCGGCGCGCCGAGTCCAGTATCGGACGACTGGGTGCGTCTTTACGGAATTTGGTGCTGGCCAGTGCCGGTGTTTATGCCCTGAAGCGGGCGATGCAATCCGTGCTGCAGGTGGGCGATAAGTACGAACGCCTGGGTATCCAGATGGAAGCCCTGATGGGCAGCTTTGAAGGTGGTCAGCAAGCAACCGCCTGGATCAAGGACTTCACCAAATCTACACTTTTGCAGTTAGATCAGGTGACCCAAGCCTTTGTGACTCTGAAGAACTTTGGTCTTGACCCAATGGACGGCACTCTGCTGTCTCTGGTGGATCAGAACTCAAAGTTAGGCGGTGAGTTTGAACGGTTACAACGGATCTCCCTGGCACTGGGGCAGGCCTTTGGTAAACAGAAACTACAGGGGGAAGAACTTCGGCAATTAATCGAAGCCGGCGTACCGGCCTGGCAGTTACTGAAACAAGCCACGGGCGAGAATGTTCAGCAACTGCGGGAGTTGTCCGAAAAAGGCAAGCTGGGCGCTGATGTCATCAAGGCATTGATTGCTGAAATGGGCAGTAGTTCTGCCGGAGCCGCCCAGAAGAATATGGCGACGCTTTCGGGCCTCTGGTCGAATATGAAAGACCGCTTTGAGCTGTTCGCCAAGGCCATTAGCGACAGCGGTTGGGCTGACTATATCAAGGCGCAGCTGTCCGCTGTCGGGCAACGACTCGACGAGATGGCCAGTAATGGTCAGTTGCAGGCGCTTGCGACCAACATCTCTGCCACCTTTATTACTATTGCCGAAAGCCTGAAGGCGTTCTTTGCCAGCCTCACCCTGGATGACCTGGTTCAACGCACGACCACCGGCTTCCAAAAAATAGCCGACAGTGCCGGTACGGTGATCGCCATCCTCTCCACCGTGGGCAATGGCATTCAGGCCATGCTCAAAAGCTTTACCCTGGTGGTGAAAGGCGCTGGTGCGGTTATCAGTACTGTGATTGGCGGTATTGCCGATGGTGTGGCCAATCTGGTGGGTTTTCTGGGATTTGAAGAGCTGGAAGCCAATGTCAATCACTTTTCCAACGGCATGCTGCCGGTCTCCAAGGCCTTTGCGGAGAGCATGGCCAAGGATGCCCATAAGGTACGGGACAGCTACAAGGCCATTGGCAAGGCCATCACCACCGAAACACCCAAGATTGCTGACACACTGAAGCAGATCAAAGCGGAGGCAGAAGACAGCAGTGAGGTAATCGTCACTGCCAATACCAAGGTTGAGAAAAGCGAAACCAAGCTCGGACAAAAGGTCACTACTGTCGCAGAGGCGATCACAAAAGCCGAGAAGGAGGTCAAAGACGAAGTCCGTGATCTCGGCCCGGCCTTTGATAAGGCCGGTGAGGCCAGCGAAAACGCCAATGAGAAAATGGCCGGAGGGATGACCATCGCTCAAGCCATGGCCGATCACATGGGCGCTCTGAAAAGTGAACTGGCCGGGATGTCCGGAGCAGCACTGGCGGCTTTTGAAGGCTTGAATGACATTTCTCAGGCCGGCCCACGGAGGTCACCGATGACATTGAGTCCATGCGTTACAGCCTGGAGCAGACCAACGAAGAGTTGGACGCCATGGGGCAGGCTTTCCATGGTTTTGATGCCACCGGCCTGAGCGAGTGGATGTACGACACCAGGAAAACCTCCCTGCAGGTGAAGGAGTCTTATCTCGAACAGAAGATCGCCTTTGAAGACCTGATGCGCTCTTACGAGGATGGGTCGATATCTGCCGAGCAGTTTGCCAGCGCAGCTCGTAAGGCATCCGATGAGATGGAACTGCTCAACCAGCAGGATATGGACAAACTCAACCGGGCACTGGAGCAGGCCGAACGTCAGATGCAGAGCCTGCAGACAGCACCCGCACTCCCCTTGAAGGTTTGCAAGACGAACTCGACCGGCTGGATGGCAACACCGCAGCCATTGAACGCCGACGATTTGAAGCTCGCAACCGGGAGCTGGAAGAGAAACTCAAACAAGCCCGGGCCAAAGGCGACAGTACCTCAGCAGCCAACCTGCAGGAAGCCTTGTTACTGAGCCAGCGCGTGTTCAATAAAACCCAATCCAAGCGGCAGTCGGATGAACGAGATAAACGCCAACAAGCCAGCGAACGCACCCGCAAGCCTACCCCAATAAACAACCCCACACCCTCCAAAGTGATCCGCCTCGAATACCCGGGTGGTTCGGTCAATGTGAATGTGCGCAATGGCGATGAAAACAAACTGCTGCGGGCACTGAAAGAGTCCGGCGCGAGGGCAATCTGATGCAGCTGGACACATTGACTCTCTCTGACAACTTCCTGTGGCTCAATGAGCCTTTACTTTTCCCTGAAGTCCGTATCATTTGTGGCGGCAGAATATGTTGTATTTCGTCTTTAATCGCATGGAAGAACGCATCAAAACAGCCGGTATTACCATCGAGTTGTGCCTGAGCTTTTTTATGCTCTTTCCCGTCTTTTACTGCGGGCTTTAAAATATGAATTACCTCATCGTATTGAGCATGTTTTTCAGGGTTATTTCTTTTCAGAAAGGGGCGTCTAAATTTGGCAATGGTCAGCGGGCTCGTGGCTGTAAAAAGACCGTCGGACCACTCTATTGTTGGATCAGCTCCGGCCACAAACAGCGGTCGTTGCTGTCTCCATGCGGAAAGTATTTCTGGGTGTGGAAACTGACAACAATGATCCTTACCTCGGTGTCCATGCCATCCTACTGGACACATTAACTCTCTCTGACAAATTCCTGTGGCTCAACGAGTTTGACTGGTCACCTGTCGCCCAGGAGAGCGAGCGCACTTTGACCGGGGCACTGATGGTGTCTGAATAAGCAAGGTCTTACGGCCGACCGATTGTACTGGGGGATGGGGAGAATAGCTGGCTAACCCGCTCCGAACTGGATGCACTGTTTGCTTTGACGAAAGTGGTCAACAAAAAGATGCTTCTCACCCTGCCGGATGGTCGCCAGTTTACGGTGATTTTTGACCGGCAGGACGGATCACCGATTGAAGCCCGGCAGGTGTTGCCTCTGACCAATTCCGAAGACTCTGACTTCTATGCCGAGGTTATTCGATTGCTGACGGTGGAATCAGCAAACTAATGCTGACTCGTCTTGCGACCAACGGAAAACAACGGCTTCTGTACCGGCATGGAGGCTTCTAAATTATCATCCACCATGAACCGATGTGTATTACTCGGCCTAACCCTCCTCTCAGCGCTCGTCAAAAAACCTATGACCTTATCGTAGTTTCTATACGGCTCATGATTGCCACGAAAAAACCTGTTAATTTTTGCTACATACACCGGGCTAAATTTTATATGTGTAGTCAAAGACATTTTTAGTGTGGGATCAGCTCCTGCTTCTAAAAAGCGCCTGACAGCCTCAAAATCTCCACAAGCACTCGCTTTATAAAGGGGCGTCTTACCTAATCCAGTTTGTTGATTAAGATCAGCTCCAGCAAGTAGAAGCCTATCAACCACTTCAGCATGATAATTAAAAACAGCAATATTGATGGGGGAAATACCTCCCATACAAGTTAGATCAACATTCGCTCCGATCTGTATAAGATAATCCACTATATCAGCATGACCTTCATAAGAGGCAACCCACAAACATGAAACCGGGTCTCCGCATTCCCCACCAAAAAATTTTTGATTGGGGTTAAACCCCTCCATACGCACCCAATAATGCAGAATATCAATACGTCCCTGCCGACATGCAGCAATAACCTGATGCTCTTCAGCAAAACGTTGCGTAAATTTCGCCTCCCCCTGCCAATCCAGAGCGGCCCACCACTGCGCCCGTGCAAACAGAATCACTGACAATGAAAAGAAAAATACTGCAGAGGACAATAAGTTTTGTGCGTTGATTCTTTTCATAAGTCCACATTCCCACTCCAACCCAAAGGACAGATGGTATGGCAATTAATAGGGAAAATATCAAGTTATTCGCATCCCAGAGACTCACTGACGAGGACGACGGCGGAGGCAGGGCTACAGGGAATGTGGTGACCGATGGGCAGGTCAATAACCTGTTCCGGGATATCAGCCGCATAGACCGAACGGTCGGTGATGTCTCCATGCGCAAGGTGTTTGTGGGTGTCAGCACCGATAACACTGATCCCTATCTGGGAGCCCATGTCATTCTGGCTGACGCGCCGGAAGATGAGCGTGTCGGCGTGGTGCTGTTCAATACCGAAAACCAGATTGATGAACGGGCCGATGCCCGTAACCGCATTGAGAGTTATGTGGTGCCAGCCGTGGATACCAACTGGCAGTTGCTAGACAACCAACTGGTGGGACAACGCACGCTGCTGGCGATTCAACGTGAAGAACACCGGCTGCCGGAAATTGGTGAGGTGTACCGGCTCCTGAATGAGGCGACAGGTGATGAACAATATGTGCGCATCATCAGCGTGGAAGGCAGTATGGAAACTTTCACCTATGCCGTGTCGTCTGACTCCTATGTGGACTTTGAACGGCGGAGGCTGCAGCCTGGACTCTCCGCTCCCCTGAAGGTCACCTTTCCCGGTGGTGTTGCGACACCCGGCGGGACGATTGGCCAGAACGGCGACATCCCCTCCCGCATTCAAACGACACAGGTGGCTGACGCAGCCCGCTACTATGGCCTGCAATCGCTCAAGGTCGATGCGTCCCAGAATGACCTGACCTTTAAGGTGAACAGCGTGTATGGGGAGATGGTCCCCAGTGCCCGCTCGGAAACCCCTCTAATCAATCAGGACGGCACCTATCCCGCTCGCGTGGTGCATCCGGTCTCACCCCGGAGTGTGAGTTTGTCGTTCGGTTTGATCAGTGGCAACCAGTCACGCGCTTATCTGCAAACTGGCGCTGTGCCCAAGACGGTAACACTCAGCATTGCCGGGTGTTTGCGGTGGCAGAAAGAAGGCATTAAACCGCCTGCGAGTGTGGTGAAAGCGACTGAAGAATACTTCGATGGGGAGGATGCGCTTGGCCAGTGGCTGGAGGAGCGGTGCGATGTGAATCGTGGTCAACGGGAAGGGGGCAGTCAGCTCTATAACGACTGGCGTGTCTGGTGTGATGAGCAAGGACATTATGTCAGTTCGGTAAAACAGTTTTCGGAAAACCTGCAATTCAGGGGATTTCGTAAATGCCGTATGACGACCGGCCATCGCGGATTAACCGGATTAAAATTGCGTCCTCAGCCCTTTGTGAAGTTTGGCGGTCATTCTGTTGATTAATAAAAGAAAAACCGAAAAACACTGACGGTCTTGACCACCTGTCCGGTTAGTTCCTTATACGTGCGTATACGCGTACACGCGCAGCTATGAAAAGTTAGCGGGAAACACATCAAGTCCGTCAGTAACCCAGGAAGGGAACCATGACACCTGAAATTGATTACTTAGCCAATCGCTACCGAGAATCCTGGCTGACGGCCAGACGACTACCTACGGGTATTCAGTTGGGTCACGGTTCCGCCTGGCCGGAGATGGTTTACCATCAACGCGAGCAAGAGCGCCGTGCTGAGCGGGAAGCAATTTACATACGGCCCTCTACCGAGCATGAAGACCGGCTGGTGGAGTGTATTAACTGGCTGCACCTCTGACCGTTGAGGAGCGCAATGTGATCTGGTTGAGGGCTTCTGGTCTGTCCTGGCGTCGGGTGGGAGAGCGACTGCAGGTGACCTCCAAAACGGCCTGGGTGCATTGGTGTCAGGCCTTGAACCGGTTGCAAATCTACCGATTGTCGCAAATGTCACGGGTAATTTGCTCCTGATGGTTCCTAATAAGCGACGAGGTTGAATGATTGTTCCCGGTTGTCCTCTATTGGCTCATTTCCCACTTTTGGCGGTTTTGGTATAGATTTTCAGTAAGCTTGTGCAGCGCTGTACCCAACCCCCATTGACGCCTCGGATCACCTGATTCGGGGCGTTGTTGTTTCTGGAACAGCCCAGGGATGGAACCCATGTCTGAAACGCCTCATCTTCTCGTCGAACAGCTGGAACACTGGTCGGTCGCTGAAGATTCCCTACGCCAAAAATGCCCGTACCCACTCACCGGAACAGCTGAATCAGATTGCTCGCTCCATCGAGAGCTTCGGCTTTGTGAATCCGGTGCTGGTGGGTGATGACAAGGTGATTGTCGCCGGCCATGGTCGTTTGATGGCGGCTCAACAACTGGGCATGGATCGTGTGCCAGTGATTGTGCTGGGACATCTCTACGAGGTGCAAAGACGAGCGCTGGTACTGGCCGACAACAAACTGGCCGAGAATGCGGGCTGGGATGAAGACCTGCTCAAACTGGAACTCCTGGCGCTGGATGATCTGGACTTCGATCTCGACATTGTCGGCTTTTCTGATGAAGAGCTGGATGGGCTGTTGTTGGAAGAACCCGAAGGCAACACCGAAGAAGATCAGGTGCCAGAGGTGCAGGAACAGCCGGTCAGCAAAACCGGTGACGTGTGGATACTTGGCTCCCATCGTCTGTTGTGTGGTAGCGCTACGGAATCCGATGATGTGAATCGTCTGATGGATGGCCAGCTGGCCGATATGGTGTTTACCGATCCACCCTACAACGTTGATTACGCTAACCCGGAGAAAGACGGCAAAGCAAAAAAAGATCGCCGGATTAAAAACGACAATCTGGGAAATGAATTTCACGGTTTTCTGCTGGCGGCCATGACCAACATGTTCACCGTCTGCAAGGGCGCAATCTACGTCTGCATGTCGTCTTCTGAGCTGGACACCTTGCAAAGCGCCTTTCGAGGAGCCGGTGGGAAATGGTCCACCTTCCTGATCTGGGCCAAGAATACCTTCACCCACGGCCGCGCTGATTACCAGCGCCAGTACGAACCCATTCTCTACGGCTGGAAAGAAGGCACCGATCACTTCTGGTGCGGTGCCCGTGACCAGGGGGATGTCTGGTTCTTCAACAAACTTATGTTGGTATTCACGGCTTTGATTGTCCGCCGCTGGATGGGCTGGGCCTCACCGGATATCAGTGAAACCCTTGAGCTGAAGCTGCTTGGGATCGTGCAGTTAGGGATTGGTGGATATATTGCCAGCCGGGGGCTTGAGAAGGTAACAAAGAGCATACGCGGTAGTGTCAATGGAGAGTTAGGGCATTGATAACGGTATTGTCACCCAATACAGTCTGTGTACTTACAGGGAGTGGTTACTAAAGGATGGGTTGGGCCGCGCGCCCCTCTGCAAATGGGTGCGCTGGTGCTGTTTGAGGTTCCCCTGGCGATCGGTGGTGTAGCTGCACTGGTCACAGGAGAAGGGTTTGGGCCGCGCGTCCCCGGGCAGATGGGTGCGCTGGTGCCGTTTGAAGTTCCCCGGGTCATCGGTGGTGTAGCTGCACTGGTCACAGGAGAAGGGCTTGGGCCGCGCCTCCCCCTGCAGATGGGTGCGCTGGTGCTGTTTGAGGTTCCCCGGGCAATCGGTGGTGTAGCTGCACTGGTCACAGGAGAAGGGCCTGGGCCGCGCGTCCCCGGGTAGATGGGTGCGCTGGTGCCGTTTGAAGCTTCCCGGGTGGTCGGTTGTGTAGCTGCACTGATCACAGGAGAAGGGCTTGGGCCGCGCGTCCCCGGGCAGATGGGTGCGCTGGTGCCGTTTGAGGTACCTCGGGTCATCGGTGGTGTAGCTGCACTGGTCACAGGAGAAGGGCTTGGACCGAGCGTCCCCGGGCAGATGGGTGCGCTGGTGCAGTTTGAGGCTCCCCGGGCGATCGGTGATGTAGCTGCACTGGTCACAGGAGAAGGGCTTGGGCCGCGCGTCCCCGGGCAGATGGGTGCGCTGGTGCAGTTTGAGGCTCCCCAGGCGATCGGTGGTGTAGTTGCACTGGTCACAGGAGAAGGGCTTGGGCCGCGCGTCCCCGGGCAGATGGGTGCGCTGGTGCTGTTTGAGGTTACCCGGCTGATCGGTGGTGTAGCTGCACTGGTCGCAGGAGAAGGGCTTGGGCCGCGCGTCCCCGGGCAGATGGGTGCGCTGGTGCTGTTTGAGGCTCCCCAGGCAATCGGTGGTGTAGCTGCACTGGTCACAGGAGAAGGGCTTGGGCCGCGCGTCCCCGGGCAGATGGGTGCGCTGGTGCCGTTTGAGGCTCCCCAGGCGACCGGTGGTATAGTCGCACTTGTCACATCTGTATGGTCGAGCGGCGCTCATTCGTAAGGTTTTAGGCTGGCACAGGCTACGTCTCTTCAGACATCCCTTCCCCCCTGAGACTCTCAATGTGCGTGTGTCCGGTGAATCCTGCTCCTCATCTTCTGTGATTTGAACCTGAAGTTCTTCGCAGATTTGAATGCTTTCATGGGATCCATCATCTGAATCGCGCATCAGCAGATCATTGATTTCATGATCCTGGTAATGCTCATGGATCCATTCATTTAAATATGGGTACCCAGGGATGAGAGTTTGGTGCGAGGAACCACAACGAGTAGACGGGGCGCCCCCTTTTCCCGTTGAAATACGGCACGCCGTCGCCCCATTATCGATAGATGTTATGGCATCCGGTTTAATTTCAAGAGTCTGGGGAAGGGATCCTGCCAGGGTGAACTGTGTCGCTTTATCCTCTCCCCGGCAATATATAAAAGGACGACCACCCCTCTCACCCCGGGAGCAGGTTGTTTCGCCTTTGGGGTAGATACGTGTATTTTTAAGGGTATGGACGGTAACTCCCGCCATCGAGGTCACGTTCAGTGAGGCGGGTGGGGCAAGCCGGTGGGGGGTACCCTTGTCCCTCACCGAAGACGCGGGTAGAGAAGCAAAACAGCCAATTAAGAAAAGACTGACACGAAAGAGTTGTAATCTGTTTTGAAGAAACATTCTTTCCCCCATTGAGCCAGGGGAGGAAAGATAGTCGTACAGTGAAAAAAGGTGCCTGTTTTTAGTTAGTACTCTACGTGAGACTTGACGCACGGGGCCCCTGTAACACTCAACAAACTGCGGGTGCTCAGCCGCGCGAAAAAACGCTAGCGACAGACTCAAAATCGTGGTTGAATTTTCCCCTTTAGTCCTGCAATAACAAAGGCTTAGCAGGTCAATCACAGCTCCTTCCAGCCCTTGCAAAAAGACAACCTGGTTGACTTTTTTGGTTGACTCTCAGGTTGACCATTTTCGGTATCGTCCACCGCCAGTGAATGCCAGAACAAACGCGAGACTTTCAGCTCTTTGGCCCAGCGCCCTATATGGCGACCCATTGTTATGCTGGTGTTTACGGCGCTGATTATGTGTCGATGGATGGGCTGAGCTTCCCCGGACTTAAGTGAAATACTGGCGTTGAAGTTGCTCGGTATCGTCCAGCTGGGGATGGGTGGCTACATTGCCAGCCGAGGGGTGGAGAAGGTGATGAAGAACATTCATCGCTGAATCATTCCCCACCAGATGGGTTATCAATAGAAACAAATTTGTAGATGTAGATATAGATAACCCTATTGTCACCCCATACAGTCCGTGCGCTATGAGGGAATGGTCACTCAAGAGAAGGATGGGATTTTGTGTTGTTCCCTGTATGGATGCGCAGATGCCTGGTGAGGGCACTGGATTGGGTAAAGCCCTGTTTGCAGCCTTCGACGGGGCAGACAAAAGGGCGCTCCCCTGTATGAGTGCGCTTGTGGTTGGTGAGGTTACTGGATTGGGTAAAGCTCTGTTTGCAGCCTTCGACGGGGCAGACAAAAGGGCGCTCCCCTGTATGAATGCGCTTGTGGGTGGTGAGGGCACTGGATTGGGTAAAGCCCTGTTTGCAGCCTTCGACGGGGCAGACAAAAGGGCGCTCCCTTGTGTGAGTGCGCTTGTGCCTGGTGAGGTTACTGGATTGGGTAAAGCCCTGTTTGCAGCCTTCGACGGGGCAGACAAAAGGGCGCTCCCCTGTGTGAGTGCGCTTGTGGGTGGTGAGGTTACTGGATTGGGTAAAGCCCTGTTTGCAGCCTTCGACGGGGCAGACAAAAGGGCGCTCCCTTGTGTGAGTGCGCTTGTGGGTGGTGAGGTGACCGGATTCGATAAAGCTCTGTTTGCAGCCTTCGACGGGGCAGACAAAAGGGCGCTCCCCTGTGTGAGTGCGCTTGTGCCTGGTGAGGTGACTGGATTGGGTAAAGCCCTGTTTGCAGCCTTCAACGGGGCAGACAAAAGGGCGCTCCCCTGTGTGGATGCGCTTGTGGGCGGTGAGGGCACTGGATTGGGTAAAGCCCTGTTTGCAGCCTTCGACGGGGCAGACAAAAGGGCGCTCCCCTGTGTGGATGCGCTTGTGGGCGGTGAGGGCACTGGATTGGGTAAAGCCCTGTTTGCAGCCTTCGACGGGGCAGACAAAAGGGCGCTCCCTTGTGTGAGTGCGCTTGTGGGTGGTGAGGTGACCGGATTCGATAAAGCTCTGTTTGCAGCCTTCGACGGGGCAGACAAAAGGGCGCTCCCCTGTGTGAGTGCGCTTGTGCCTGGTGAGGTTACTGGATTGGGTAAAGCCCTGTTTGCAGCCTTCGAAGGGGCAGACAAAAGGGCGCTCCCCTGTGTGAATGCGCTTGTGCTTGGTGAGGTTACTGGATTCGGTAAAGCCCTGTTTGCAGCCTTCGACGGGGCAGACAAAAGGGCGCTCCCCTGTGTGGATGCGCTTGTGGGCGGTGAGGGCACTGGATTGGGTAAAGCCCTGTTTGCAGCCTTCGACGGGGCAGACAAAAGGGCGCTCCCCTGTGTGAGTGCGCAGATGCCTGGTGAGGTCACTGGATTGGGTAAAGCCCTGTTTGCAGCCTTCAACGGGGCAGACAAAAGGGCGCTCCCCTGTGTGAGTGCGTTTTTTTCCAGGACGGACTCTGAGTGTGTACGTATCAGGAGAGCCTGTCGGGAGAAGCTCCGTGTCAGATTGAACCTCAATGCTGTCACAGGGGGCGGTATCTTCTCCCACAGAGCTGTCTCCGAAATCCTCAGAGGGGGAGGGCATTACCTGTAGTTTATGGTCGTGCTGTCTTATCCAGCTATTTAAATGCGGATATTCAGGAGGAAACAGATCAGCACCAGGGTGAGACGAGCAGTCAATGTCAGGGTGGGAGTCTTCCCCGGATTCGTCAGAAAACACATGGCAAACTCCCGATTCATTTTCAATACGTGTCAAGGTATTCGCTTCAATTTCAAGAGGTAATACCTGCGGTGTGTGTGCAAGTGTGAGTTGTGTGTTTTGTTCCTTTCCCTGGCAATGCACACTGTGTTGATCGCCAGCCCTCGCCACTGAACAGGACGTTGTTCCATGAGGGTGGATTTGCGTACCTTTGGTGCTCGGAATAGTGACACCGCCTGTCGAGTCGATATGAATTTGCACCGAGTCAACGGGTTGATCAGGTTTAATAGAAGATATGGGGATAAGTTTGTTTTTGCCGGAAAAGGTATTGGGAGAAATCAGGCTGATGGCAATAGAGGTAGTCCAGATACCAATGCGTGCCTTAAAGAACATATACCCGCCCCCAAAAAGAAGGTGAAGAGGATAGACTCAAACGTGATGATGGCAGTGAATATTCTTACGGCAGATGCTCGGTCTTTAGAGACCCCTGCAGGGTTTAATAAACAGCCGGTACGCAGCACTGCGAAAAATCGTTAGTAACAATTAGTTAGCGGGTCAACCAAAGCTCCTTCCAGCCCTTGGCAATAGTCAACCGGGTTGACTTTTTTGGTTGACCCTTAGGTTGACCATTTTCGGCATCGTCCACCGCCAGTGAATGCCAGAACAAACGTGAGACTTTCAGCTCTTTGGTCCAGCGCCCCATATGGCGACCCATTGTTATGCTGGTGTTTACGGCGCTGATTATGTGTCGATGGATGGGCTGGGCTTCCCCAGACTTAAGTGAAACACTGGCGTTGAAGTTGCTCGGTATCGTCCAGCTGGGGATAGGTAGCTACATTGCCAGCCGAGGGGTGGAGAAGGTGATGAAGAACATTCATCGCTGAATCATTCCCCTCCAGATGGGTTATCAATATAAACAAATTTGTAGATGTAGATATTGATAACCCTATTGTCACCCCATACAGTCCGTGCGCTATGAGGGAATGGTCACTCAAGAGAAGGATGGGGTTTTGTGTTGTTCCCTGTGTGAATGCGCTTGTGGGTGGTGAGGTGACCGGATCGGGTAAAGCCCTGTTTGCAGCCTTCGACGGGGCAGACAAAAGGGCGCTCCCCTGTGTGAGTGCGCTTGTGGGCGGTGAGGGAACAGGATTGGGTAAAGCCCTGTTTGCAGCCTTCGACGGGGCAGACAAAAGGGCGCTCCCCTGTGTGAGTGCGCTTGTGGGCGGTGAGGGAACAGGATTGGGTAAAGCCCTGTTTGCAGCCTTCGACGGGGCAGACAAAAGGGCGCTCCCCTGTGTGAGTGCGCTTGTGCCTGGTGAGGGCACTGGATTGGGTAAAGCCCTGTTTGCAGCCTTCGACGGGGCAGGCAAAAGGGCGCTCCCCTGTGTGAGTGTGCTTGTGGGCGGTGAGGTTACTGGATTGGGTAAAGCTCTGTTTGCAGCCTTCGACGGGGCAGACAAAAGGGCGCTCCCCTGTGTGAGTGCGCTTGTGCCTGGTGAGGTTACTGGATTGGGTAAAGCCCTGTTTGCAGCCTTCGAAGGGGCAGACAAAAGGGCGCTCCCCTGTGTGAATGCGCTTGTGCTTGGTGAGGTTACTGGATTCGGTAAAGCCCTGTTTGCAGCCTTCGACGGGGCAGACAAAAGGGCGCTCCCCTGTATGGATGCGCAGATGCCTGGTGAGGTGACTGGATTGAGTAAAGCCCTGTTTGCAGCCTTTGACGGGGCAGACAAAAGGGCGCTCCCCTGTATGAATGCGCTTGTGGGCGGAGAGGGCACTGGATCGGGTAAAGCTCTGTTTGCAGCCTTCGACGGGGCAGACAAAAGGGCGCTCCCCTGTGTGGATGCGCAGATGCCTGGTGAGGTCACCGGATTGGGTAAAGCCCTGTTTGCAGCCTTCGAAGGGGCAGACAAAAGGGCGCTCCCCTGTGTGGATGCGTTTGTGGTTGGTGAGGTTACTGGAATGGGTAAAGCCCTGTTTGCAGCCTTCGACGGGGCAGACAAAAGGGCGCTCCCCTGTGTGAGTGCGTTTTTTTCCAGGACGGACTCTGAGTGTGTACGTATCAGGAGTGCCTGTCGGGAGAAGCTCCGTGTCAGATTGAACCTCAATGCTGTCACAGGGGGCGGTATCTTCTCCCACAGAGCTGTCTCCGAAATCCTCAGAGGGGGGAGGCATTACCTGTAGTTTATGGTCGTGCTGTCTTATCCAGCTATTTGAATGCGGATATTCAGGAGGAAACAGATCAGCACCAGGGTGAGACGAGCAGTCAATGTCAGGGTGGGAGTTTTCCCCGAATTCGTCAGAAAGCACATGGCAAACTCCCGATTCATCTTCAATACGTGTCAAGGTATTCGCTTCAATGTCAAGAGGTAATACCTGCGGTGCGTGTGCAAGTGTGAGTTGTGTGTTTTGTTCCTTTCCCTGGCAATGCACACTGTATTGATCGCCAGCCCTCGCCACTGAACAGGACGTTGTTCCATGGGGGTGGATTTGCGTACCTTTGGTGCTCGGAATAGTGACGCCGCCTGTCGAGTCGATATGAATTTGCACCGAGTCAACGGGTTGATCAGGTTTAATAGAAGGTATGGGAATAAGTTTGTTTTTGCCGGAAAAGGTATTGGGAGAAATCAGGCTGATGGCAATAATAGAGGTAGTCAAGATACCAATGCGTGCCTTAAAGAACATATACCTGCCCCCAAAAAGAAGGTGAAGAGGATAGACTCAAACGTGATGATGGCAGTGAATCTTCTCACGGCAGATGCTCGGTCGTTAGGGATCCCTGCAGGATTCAATAAACAGCCGGTACGCAGCACTGCGAAAAATCGTTAGTAACAATCAGTTAGCGGGTCAACCAAAGCGCCTTCCAACCTGAATGAATAGTCAACCGGGTTGACTTTTTTGGTTGACTCTCAGGTTGACCATTTTCGGTATCGTCCACCGCCAGTGAATGCCAGAACAGACGCGTAATTTTCAACTCTGTGGCCCAGCGGCCCATATCCACGGGACCACGAAAAAACCTCGGCTGATGCTCATGCCAGGGCTCATCACAATCACGATGCAGGGCAACAACACCATGGCCAGCCATCACATCGAGATTGCCTTTTTGCACCAGCGCGAGCGCATCGATAAAGTTTGGATACCAACGATTGAGCGTGGCAAGAGTTCGGACATAAGATGGCCATTGGTCAGGGGCAGAATAAGAAGAACCGGATGCTCTTTTGAACAGAAAGGACCGGCTCTCTGACTTGGGTTTATGGACATCAGGCAGTCTCCAGCCCAGCAGTGATGCGATATACACGGTCTTGGCCGTCTGCTTTTTCCGACTCGATGGTCAGCCCCAGCCGTTTTTTCAGTGTTTCGGCCAAGGTGCCGCGCACTGTGTGCTGCTGCCAGCCGGTTTGCTCCATCATCTGCGGAATGGTTGCCCCTTCTTTGCGGTTCAGAAGGTTGATCACTTGATCCAGCTTGCTACCAGGTCTGGTTTTGGGCTTTGCCTTGGGTGGAGTTTGAACCGGCTCGGATTGCTCTATGCCAATAGCTTGTCGCCCGGCTGGAGTCAGGGCGTAATCAACCCAGCGGCCATTGCGGTTGATGGACTTAATCAGCTCCTTGTTCAGCAGGCTATCGAGAACCTTTTTCGCAGCGCCGCCCTTAATAGGCAGATCCTGTGCGGTAAAGGTGCCTTTGTCATGACCCAGTTTCAGGGTGTTGGTTTAGCTGGCTGAGAGTGGTTTTTTGGATGTTTTCATGGCTCGTCTCCATCGATTATTAGTTATTGGTGTTCGATACCCAGTGCATGCTCGAGATACTCAATCAGGTGGTCCAGATCTCCGGCGTGTCCCCAGTGGTACTCTTCCGGAGCCAGATCAATATGCCGGTCGGCTTTCTTTTGCACTTGTTCCAGCAGGTCATCAATACGGCCCCGCTTTCTGATTAAGGCGTCCTGAAGGCTGGCGTTTTGATCGGTCCTGGGCATCCTGGGCTCCTCTTGAGTTTTCGGGCTGGCTCTTACAGTTACGCTCTCAATGGTGGCTTTATCAATTTACTTTTTGATTAATAATCAACAGGTTATAAGCAGGGAGGCTAATGTCTGGTAAACATTCCGTGAACCCATAACTCCAAAATACCCATTCTTTCCAGGGGGACTATATTTCCCCCATGATTTCCTCCGAATCTTCTCCCCATACCAGGGCTGCGCCTGACCCGATGAAAGCCCCTTTTGCCTACGCTCAGGTCACACTCCCCAAAGTGGCTACATCGAACTGAAGGCTCAGGCCAAACAATGGCGCACCCAGTGGCAACGCACCCGAACACGGGAGAAGGAGGCGCTTGACCGGATAAAACAGATAAAGGCCGAGCACGCCCA
The DNA here is from genome assembly GCA_965221135.1 of Sansalvadorimonas sp. Taxonomy (GTDB): domain Bacteria; phylum Pseudomonadota; class Gammaproteobacteria; order Pseudomonadales; family Endozoicomonadaceae; genus Sansalvadorimonas. Next base: position 13,099 of record CBDCRZ010000046.1, on the reverse strand, counting down.
TGAGCTAGCCACATTCCAAGAGCAGATTGCCACTCTCAAAAATCAGCTGGCGGGGATGCAGCATAGGGTTTTTGGGCACTCGACGGAAAAGAAACACTCCTCCCGAAAACAGGAAAAGAAAATCCGATCCTCTTCAAAATCCCGGGGCCAGCAGCGGGGTCACAAAGGTCATGGTCGTACAACAATCACAACACTCCCTGTGGTTCCCGAACACCTTGATCTTGAAGATCACCAAAAGCAGTGCCCTCACTGTCATTGATCCTTTAAACCCTTTGGTACCGAAGACAGCGACGTCGTCGAGGTAGATGTACAAGCTCATATCCGCCGCTATCACAGACATCGTTATCTCAAAACCTGCCAGTGCGAACAGTCAGCGGCCATGACCATCGCTCCGGGTCCAGCCAAACTGATCCGCAAGGGTAAGCTGGGCATCTCTGTCTGGGTCGAGATTCTGCTACACAAATACGCCTTCGGTATCCCCGCTGCCCGGCAATTACAGGACTTTCGCCTGCGGGGCCTGACCTTGTCTCCGGGGACAGTGGCCGGTGGTTTGAAAATCATCCAACCTTTGTTTGAACCGGTTGCCGAAGCTATCCGGGAACGCGTCACCAGTGACGAGCAGCGGCATGCCGACGAAACTCGCTGGCTGGTCTGTGGTGATGAAAAAGAGGCCAAAAAACACTGGCTGTGGGTCTTTTTAAGCAGCACCGCAGCCTACTGCAGCGTGGACGACAACCGTTCGGCAAGCGTTCCCAAATGTGCTATGCGACAGTAACGGTGTGCTTATCTGCGACCGTTACAGCGCCTACAAATGCCTGGCTCGTGAAAATCAGGATGTGTTTCTTGCCTTTTGCTGGAGTCATGTTCGCAGAGACTTTATCAATGCGGAACGGGGAACTGACGGACTGAAAACATGGAGTACGACCTGGGTCAAACGGATTGGCAGGCTTTACCATTTGAATCATCAAAGGTTGAACAGTCTTGGGACTTCTGAAGTATTCAAGAAATACGACAGTGCACTGAAAAACCATCTAAGCAGCATGGAGAAGTGGCGCATTGAAGAACTCGCCCGGCCAGAACTGAAGGAACAGCGTCGGAAAGTACTTACCAGCCTTCAAAGCGATTGGAAAGGGTTGTGCCTGTTTGCCGATTACCCTGAAGTGCCGATGGATAACAACGCGGCCGAGCGGTCACTTCACTCACCGGTTGTGGGGCAAAAAAACTTCTATGGCGCGGGCAGTGACTGGAGCGGAAAGCTGATCGCCTGGCTGTTCTCCGTGTTCATGACCCTGAACCTTTGGGATATCAATCCCTGGTTTTGGCTGAGTGAATATCTGCAGGCGTGTGCAGAGAATGACAGGAATCCGCCGGAAGACCTGTCCGACTGGCTACCCTGGCTGATGATAGATGGACGTCTTCAATCATTGAAGAATCACAGTCCTCCAGATGATGCGCAGTTACCCCCATCACCAAAATCATAGTATCCAATAAAGCACGCTACCGGCCAGAAGCCGGTGGCGGAGTGACTATGGGTTCACGGAATCTTTACAAATACATCGTACCACGGCCGCTACCTTTTTGATAAAGAAGGCTTTTTTCAACAAGAGAGGCAAGAAGAGCGGAAAGGTCTCGGGGGTGAATTTCCAGAATGGCCATCATCCTGGCATGATCTACAGTCTTTACGATATGGGCTGTCACCAGAATCAGCTGTTCCTGCTTTCCAAGTGCATCGTTTGCTCACTGGGGTGGGTTTTCTGCTTGAGCAGCGGTTTGCGCCAGTGCTGGCTGTTCCAGCCAGAAAAAATCTTGGGTAAACCTGAACCTGCGTTTTCCCCTAAACCAACATAACGGAACATATCCTGCTACGAGCGGTTCCTGCAGTCACTGGTGCTGCCTGCAATGGCATCCTCAATGGAGACTCGCATATCGCCGGGGTTACGAAAGCCGAACATATCCGGGCGTTTCACCACCAGAACCGAAATTCGGCCGGTGTAGTCAGAATGAATAAGGGTATTCACAAGGGCCTCACGCAAGGCCTTGTGAACGGGGGTATCATCCTGGCGCTGGTCTCCCTCCAGAACGAAAGGAATTTTTAAGTCAGCGGTCAGTTTTCGAATAACCTTCTGGTAGAAATCAAACAGATTCCCCGACCAGCTGCCATCAGGAACAAGCCTGTCGACCCATCGGCTTCCGTTTTTGATTCCGGGCGCTCCTGGTAATCCACCATGTAATTGGGGAAGGCTTCTTTGATGGGGCGATACTGGCCAAATATCAGCAAGCCCGCGCGGGTCAGTCCGCTGTTCCTGGTTTCCCTGTCTTTTCCCCTGGCTCCAATTTGATAAAGAAACCACGGAAAACGCATGAAACCCCGGGCTATCACTGGCCTCAAACCTTCTCCGTTTTATCGGTCGGCAGAGGAGATCCATCCAGAATCTTTTCCATGTAGTCGGTATTCATTGCGGCACACTTCATTTTTCTCTGAATACCGGCCTTGAAGGATGTCTCATTCTTTAAAAGATTCTGAACAGTGTGCCTGAAGTCTGAAAGAATCTCAGCGCCATCCCCTCGACGTATCTGGCAAGCATCTTCCTGCATCGCAACATCCAGAACATAGTGCAAACTATTCTCGATAGACCAATGACTCCGGACACTTGTCGCCTGTTTTTTCTGTTGCCAGAACCACGAACAGCCTTGCCATCAATAGCAACACAGCTCCATCCGTTGCCTTATAACAGCCCTGCATCCACTCAGAAAAAATCGTGTGAAAATGCTTGGCGTTAACAACGCTGACAACACGTTCAATAGTATCGTGGGACGGAATACCCTCAGAAAAATCGCCTATTTCTTTAAGCCAATCCTCACGCATTCGTCCAAAATCGGCAATCTCTGTCCAGCCCTTGGCTCCACCAATCATGGCACAGATAGTGAGCAGCAGAATATCACTCAGTTGATGGTCGACCTTCCAGGGTTGGCGAAGGTCTTGAAGTTCAGAAAATTGGTTGATCAAACTGTATGCATTCACGTCGACTGTGCTCATTATTCGTCCATGGATGGATATAAGCACAAAATGAAAGAAGAATTAAGCTATGAGCGTTAATCAAAAATTCGTTGCGAGGCCAGTGATAGCAAGGGCTTTCATGCGTTTTCCCTGGTGGCATCAGCGAGTGAATGGCAGGGCGAAGCGTGGGTCTCGATAGCTTTAGAAAGGAATTGTTATCCCCATTCTACTGTTCACGACTACGGCTGAATATGGCAGATAACCGGTTGTTTATGGTGCAACACTCTAACTATTGCACACGCCATTACTTTACGAGTGGATTGGCCAGGCTTGTGCGGATTAGGCGGGATAGGGGCAGGGCATTCTCATGCGCCATATGTTTGAATGTTGAGGGCAAGATCAGGAGTGGCCCCAGATGGAAGTCGTTGTTAAACGAGAAGGTGTGACGGTAACAGATAATCAGCTGACGCAGGCTGCTCATGATGTTCAGAGATGTATTGGCAGGAATGTCTTATTGCTGCAGCAGATTGAACTTACGCTTAAGGGGCTGATCGCATACGGTAATATTTCTGCTTATGGCTCTGAGCTTAAAGATATTCATCGGAAGCAATATGAATGAGTGAGCAAGCAGACTATGGGGCAGCTGGTTGGACAGTTTGTTGATAACACCTATAAAGAGCCGGAAGAGCAACGTCATGAAGAGAGAATGGCTGTAGAAAGCCATATCACTTTCAATTTCAGGGTCGAAAGTGATTCTGAATACTATGAGAGTCAGAAGCAACGTATGGCGGATCTTGTGGCTGAACGCAATGAGTTAATCCACCATTCTCTACCGATATATGATTCAAAATCCCTTGGGAAACTGAAGGCATTTAAAGAAAAACTCGATCAACAGGGCGAGCGTCTAATAAGGGAAGTAGACAGTTTGCAAAGTCTGGCCACGCATATGCTGGAAATGAGAACAGAGCTGGGAGAATTTTTAGGCTCCGAGCAAAGAAAAATGGCGCTCAAGCAGTCTTGGTTACAGGGTTCGCTATTGGTCCAGGCTTTGGTTCGGTATTCACAAGAGAGCACCAGTGGTGACCGGGGGGTAAATATCAGCTCGGCTGCGCAGCGGTTGAGAAAGCAACACCCGGATGAAGTGGAGCATATGAAAGCCAGATATGGCTACGGCAAATTAAAAGCACTTTTACTGGCTACGAATCTATTCGATATTTATGAAGAATCCACCAGTACTGGTGGAGTTAGGCCCTTGTATAAACTCAAAGATGCATAAGTTAAAAGTGTCTCACTTCCACTTACAAGAGGTTGATGAATTTTCTGAGAGTCGTGTCGTAAGGTGGGCGCGATTCAGAGTGGAAAAAATGGTCTGGGATTGGTCTGCTATGGGGGGGGGAATAGTACCGGTAAGTTCGGTTACCGGGTCTGACCCCTTAAGGTTGGTACCGGTAAAACCCAGTGACCGGCATTCCTTATCTGTATGGATCTTTGACAACTGCCGTTTTTTATACCACAACTAGTGCCTTCGTCCGGGGGCATTCTCTACAGGTTTACAGGCAGTCCGTATGTATCGAACATTGCTGACACTGGCATTGCTGTCATTAACATTGTTAGGGTATGCAGGCGGTGGTGGTAACCCTTCGCTCAGTGCATCAAATGGTTTTCAAACAGCTTTAACTCATCAAATATCGTCTATGTCTCTGGATGGCAGTAATGTTGTATCAGCGGCACAAAAGAATACTCAAGTAAAGATGGGTAGGCATCTCATCACCCCGGTATTTCAAACACGTCTAAGTCAAGGGCATCTAACTAGAAACTCGTTCATCCCTTCACAGGAGAACCCTGATCGGTGGATACGGCAGGTGCCGGGTAAAAAGAGTGGTGCTAAAACGTCCACGTCTCCACCTTTTGGCGGGGTTTCGGGCACCGCAAGACAAGCGCAAGCTAGAAGGATAAATAATGGTGCGTCCGGGGATTATCAAGGTGGAGGCGCTACCCCAAATATTGGTACTGAGTCTTTACACGCTGAGCAATCAAATCCTGAACAGCCGTTGACAATAACTTTTGTTGGCAGATTTGATGCCGGTAAATCTTCGCTGGCGAATGCAGTATTAGGGTTTGACCACTTCCCAATTAATGAGGTCAGAACAAAAGAAAGAGAAGATGATGTTGTTATTTCACCTTCATCTGATCAACAGCCTTCGGCGGGGAAGTTAAGAATACGTTCACTGCCAGGTTATGCAGCGATAGGGGAAACAAATGAAACGTGGTTTTCGAACAACCCCATCTTACCTTCAGAGATTCTTGTATTTGTATTTGGAGGGTCCATGAAAACAAATGATGTTGATGTTTTGAAAGAAATTATCAGAAATGGACATCCATTCAACCAAATTATCTTTGTCAGAAATAAATTTGATAAAACACTAGATGCCGAAATGGATATTCGAAATATCCCGGCTGAAAACCAAGGGAGAAGGGCAGATATCGCAGTTAGTTTACAACAACAGATTTCAAAAGAATTTTTTATAGGAATGAATCGCATTTTTCCAGGAAAAACTCCTGTGCTGCATTTCACTGCGTGTCCTGACTCAATGCCATATGAAGGTATTGATGCACTACTCGACGTTATACTGGCATGTGTAGGTAAGAGATTTGGAGGTCAGCCAAAACTAAAAGCATTTACGGACTTTTTGTATATACGAAAATCCATTCCCGAGAAAACAAAATTGTATACTGCCGATTTCCTCAGAGTTCTAAATGATTCAGTAAATGATCCTGTTATGACGGTGATAGAGACTCATGTTAATCCAGGTCGCGATAATCCAGTCCGACTGAGAGAGCAATTAGCCAGCTTTCGTGATGCTTTTCGGCAGCAATATTACAGTTATGAAGACAAGGTTACTCGATTGCGATATTTGTCAACGTGGGATGCAACAGAATTGGAAATGGTGAAGCATCACGCAGACGAGCTCGTTTGCAGAAGAAGAAATGACAGGAAGGACTATATTCATGCCCTACATGAGAGCGCAGCAATACTTCGAGAGAGGGTGCCAAAACAGGATTTACAGGATGCTTTTGATATATCTGCCGCCTATAAGGCCGTGCAATATATAGCAGAATTTAGTGATCAGCTTCGCAATTCTATGGCGCGTGAGCTGTGGATTCGGACTAAAAAAAAGAAAGAGGAATTACTGAGTGAGCTACAGCGCCATTTAACCAGAGCTATTGAAGCTGAGCTTTTCAAGGCTTGGTGTCGGACATTACTGAAAGAAAGTGATTACCTTGTCGAAAATAATGCTTCCCAGAACAGTGAAACAGGATTTGGAGGGGGCTTGGAGGGTCAGAAACAACAGTTTGCTCACCTGGCCGTGAAAACTTTAATGCGTAAAATTGTATTGCGAGACAAATATGGTCTTTTAAAAGACAAAAACGAACAGCCTACCCTTAAAGAATCTTTGGAACATAACCAATCTGAAACCTTATCACCTGAATTGACGCTTCCTGAGAGCGGGAATGATTCGGTAAATTTCGCTATTGTCCCTGAGCATGAACGTGTTGTGAGACAAATCGATCCTATTCCTTTTCAACCTGAATCTATGCCCCCTAGACCTGCTTCTGAGGGCAGTCTTCTAGTCACGCTGCCAAGTGGTTTTACACGGGAATACAGTTTTATTGATTCGCCATACTTTTCAAGGCAAGAACTTGCTGTTGTGCTTGCAGCATTTGACATGGCGGTCTTTGAAGAACGAGATGGTTTGGGTAGATGTATAAAGGAAGAAAGTGGTTCTCCAGTTAGACTCACTGTAACAGATCAGAGTGGCCATATTGATCATTACTTTTATAAATTCAACGGCCAGAAGGCTTTAGCTGCTACTGGAATGAACAGAGTGTTACTAGAGATTGGTGAGGTTGACGAAGTTAATGATCTACCACAAAAACTTTACCAGGATGCGGATTCTATCAGGGTGAACAATATTCGGCCCCCTATTCAAATTGATTTTAAGGGTTGTTCTGAAGCTGGCCCGGTAATTGGTATGTTGGCAAGAAATATCAGAGAGTTGAATGATCACCCTTTTTCTCCTAGAGCATTTGTCCATCAAGGTCAGGAATTTGAAAATGGTTTAGAGAGAACTCTTATCTTGACCACGGAACCAGTGACAAACCTTGGTCTGGTTATGATTTTGCAGAATAGCCCACCCGCTGAAAGTAGTGATCTTTTAGGGGGTTTTACATTATCAGGGCATGAAAGGCTGAATGATGATGATCTTTTAAAATTGTCGCTGTCTCTAGCAGAAGGCCTTGAAAAAGTTAGAATGCAGTGTTCTGTGAGTTCAATTGATGTGCAACACATTGGTATTGATATTGATACGATGCAGGCTTATTGGCTTGACCCTTCATTGTTAAGAACGAACACGCAAAATGATTTCGAGCGTGACGCGTTACAACGTATCCAGGATCGCATGAATATTTGTGGAAATGTTGCAGCCGCTGAACCCTTACAGGAGACGCATTTAAGTCAATGGCTGGGGCAGGCCTTTGTTTTGCTGAGTAGTTACGCGCCAATTTTTTACAAAAAGAAAATCCTTACTCGAGTCAGACAATTAACACATGATGATCTTGATCTGCTTAATTCCTTTAAAGATGATCAGCTTAGAAGCTTCATAACAGATGTTCTTATCCGAGATCGTATCAGCCCTAGACGTGTTCCCTTTCGTAGAAAATTTCCTGATGTGATTCCTGGAAGAACCGTACAACAGAACTTGCTTTTGCTAGCCAGGGGCCTGCTGAAAAGTGATCCGAGAAAACGTAAGAAGCTCCAGTGGGCTGTCGAAGGACTGAGACAAATACAGGCAACTTCAGAAATCGATGAGTTTGCAGATATTCACCCTTAAGCACCTGAGTGTCCGGGAATGAGCGTGAATCTTTTGATGACCCCAAGGTGGAGGTTGTCACCTTTAATTGGGCTGCAGATACTGTGGCTTTTTTTTATAGCTGCGCAGTGTGAGGCAGGAGGGGGGGGATCACCAAACCCATATTTTATCCATCAACAGGTTAGTTTCGACAGTTTTCAAAAGCACCGTTCTGTTTCTAACGGTGCAACCGGTCTTAATACCCCACTTGGATGCAGTGCGAGATCGCATTTTCAAACAACCCAGCTCAAGCCTTATCCGGGGCCGAGGAGGCCTTTGTCTGGATATCGTAAAGAACAGTCACGTTATTTCTCTGGAGATCCATCAGTCTTTTTGTTAACTGATGATCTCTCGGATTTGAAACGAAAGACACAATATCCTGGCGAGCTGATATCTACCGGTCGACAGAAAACAACACATGATCGAATGAGGCTTGTCCCTTCTTTTATGCACCTGAGGCTTGATCCAGAGAAAGTTATTCAGCAAGCGCCGATCGGAAAAAAACAAGGATCAATTGGATGCTTCTCATCAAGCAGCAACTTATCCGAAGAGAGAAGCGATCAAGGGACATGTGGTGCTAGTAATACATCCCGCGCCGGGGATGGTTTCTCTGAAGATAGAGGGAACGAGGACCAGCAAGGGGGTAATACAATTGAATCTGTGATGAGTACTCGAGCTATGGATGGGCATGAACCTCTCAGAATTGCATTTGTGGGCCAGTGTAATTCAGGTAAATCATCGTTGGCGAATTGCCTGCTTGGAATTGATTTTTTTCCTCGAAAGGTGACAGAAACGGAAAGTAAGGAAAACGATTTTATATTGCCCAAAGGGCCACCTGAATCTGCTGATATCGTAATTCGGTCATTGCCTGGCTACGGAGGTTTAATCTGGCCTGAAAAGAGTTACTTGGATGACCTGGGTGTTGAAACAATTATTCCATCAGAAATCGTTGTTATGGTTATGGGTGATAGCATGGACCGAATCGATGAGGTTGTTCTAAAGGCGTTGATAAAGAGAGGCCATCCCCCTGGTCGAATTTTATTTGTCAGAAATAAATTTGCACCCCAACAACAGGTAAGCGAAATCATTGGTGATGAGGGCTTAGAGACTTCCCATCTGGATGGTTTGACAAGTGAATCAGATAGAAAAGAAAAAATGCAAAAAGAACACGCGCAATCGATATCAATAATTCAAGGCTCTCTGGAGCAGGAAGACCCTGTCCGTCTAAATAGTCAATTAATATTTACCAATTCTAAAAATGTCAGCACATTTTCTGAAAGCCATTACAACGATCTAGTTTCCTCTATATCAAGAGTGTTGACGACAGATCGGGAAAAAACTGTATTTTACAGTTTTAAAAACAGACGACCACAAAATATAGAAAATATAAAACATTATATTAATGAACGCTTTAAAAGAGTGTTTGAAAACGAGCAAATACAGAGTGATGATGTTTTTCGTGAATTGTTAAAATTGTTAAAAAAATCTTTCTCTATTGAGGAGGGAGAACAATCTGATGATCAAGACACAGTAGCATCCTGGTTGTGTAAATTTGAAAAACTGTTTGATGTTGATTTTCAAGTGCAAATGAAATACTTGCGAGATCTGAAAGGGCCAAGGGACAGTCGTGACAGGGAAACCCTTCAGACTCAATTTTATAGTTTCTATATTGGCCACTTGTTTGGTGTGGAGTGGTACCACTTTATCTGGCAAAGGCAACAGGATGATACTGATGATATGTGGCAAACGCCTCTGCATCAGTGGGCAAGAGAAGGTCGTCCGGGTTGGGTCTGGCTATGGTTGCAACTGCACAATCAAACGGCAGGGGAGTTAATGGAGGTCAAGGATCAAACGGCAGAGGAGTTAATGAAGGCCACGGATATCAATGGACGTACACCATTGCATCTGGCGGTTTATTCCGGTGATCAGGATACGGTCAATACTTTATTGGAACTGGGTGCTGAGATTAATGCCAGAGACAAGGTGGGTTATACCCCATTGCACTGGGCGGCATGGTTAAATCAAAGAGAAATTGCAAAGCTATTGCTAAAGAGAGGGGGCGGTGCGAACCAATACAGCCGGGAAAGGCTCAGTCCGCTGCATTTGGCGGCATGGCGTAATCATCCTGAAGTTATCAAAGAATTACTGAATAACGGGGCTAATCGCCATGCTTTAACTTATCAATATGCAATGCCGTTCCATTATGCAGCGCTGGCTGGAAATCAAGATAGTTTGTCAATGTTGATGAAAGATAAACAAACAAACGTGGATTATACGTCAGCCAACGGTTTTACTGCGTTGCATCTGGCATCTTGGAATCGACATTGTTCAGTCATTGATTATCTAGCTAATCTTGGCGCAAATAGGGATGCCTGTACTGATAGCTCTGATTCGGCTGATAAGTTGTACAGCGCGAGAAGGTATGCAGTAGATCACCCTCGAATTCATGATACAAACGATCCTTCACATAAGCCAAAACCTCATCTGTTGGATCTTCCAATTCCTCCTATAGTTGATCTGAAGTCGGAAGGAGTTGATGAATATGGTTTTTCACCTATACACAGAGCCGTACGGGAAGGGAATGCAAATAGTGTCGAGCAACTATGTCGTGGAGGGCAAGGTAGTGGGGGGCAAGTTGTTAATCAGCAGCATCCTGAAGAGGGATGGACGCCCTTACAGCTAGCTGTAAGATCTGGTCATTCAAGCATCGCGTACTTACTTCACGATAAACTTCATGCAGATCAGACAATATGCGACCGTCACGGTAGAAATCCGTCACTTTCAGCATTAGCTGTAGAGGAGTTTGATCTGGCAAAACACTTACTTAGCGCGCTGGTAGATCACCCTGTTGCGTATAGCAGCGCCCTTCATTTTGTTTACTATGATGCCGCAAGGTATTCAGAAATGGAACGAAGTGCATTAAGAGGCTTATTCGATCTAATGATTTCTAAAGAGGGAAATCCATGGTTAAGAACCGTAGAGGCTCCTGCTCACGCTGTGGCTGCTAAACATGGCAAGACTTATGAAATAGAAATTTTTTGTAAGGAGAATCCGGACCCTGAAGAAATAAGGAAGGCTTTGCATGTGGCGGCAGTTTTTGGGCATGCACCTGTCGTTGAAAAGCTCAAGGACCTTAAGGTAGATCCGGATGGGGAGGATTGCAACGGTTGGACAGCTCTTCATAAGGCAACAATGCATAATCATCTCGATGTAATTGATGTGTTGACAGGCTGGGCTAACCCTAATAAGAAATGTCACTCATTTGATGCCAAACGAATCACCTTTCCTCCACAGGTTGAAAAACCTAAGGATAAGGGGAGCAATTTTTTTCCCGATTCACAAAGTGATATTTCCTACAGGATTACGGCGCTTCATTTGGCTGCTCAGTTGGGTTATACAGAAGCTGTTAAACGACTTTGTGAAATCCCCAAAGCTAATGTCCAAGTCAAGGATGATCGAGGATGGACTCCTTTACATTATGCTGCTTTTGAAGGCCATACGGAAATAGTCGACTTTCTAACATCCACCCATAAGGTCAATCCGAATGTAACCACAAATGTCAGTGATATGAGAAGAACCCCATTAGTGTTAGCTATAGAGAGAAATCATACAACAACTGTAGATGTATTAAAAACACGGGGAGGCAATATAAAGCAGGATATCGGTATCGGTATTATAAGTTACCCGGCGTGGCTGGAATCTTTACAGGATAGAAAACTTCCTATTCTTCGCGACTGGCTTGAGAATAAGGATTTATCTCCCAACCAGAAGGTAGGCAATGGCTACCCTCTTCATTTTGCTGCATCTCAAAATCAACCTAAAGTCATTCGTCTTTTGTTACAGAAAGGGGCTGATGCCAAGGTTGTCAGTGATTGGGGCGCCGGATATAAAACACCAATGGAAACGGCCATAAGTTGCCATCACTACGAGGCCGTTAAAGCGTTTTTTGATGCAGGTTGTCAATTGAAAGATTTGGAGAGAGTCGTTACGCCTCTAATAGTTTACGCTGTAACTGCAGATATAGAGATTATGGAAGATGCAAAGTTACTATCTTCTATAACAAGAACTATGACACCGATTATAGAATACATTGTTGGTTCAAAAACTACTTTTTCTGATTATGAAATTGAGAAAAAAAAACAGATTATAAAACTATTGCTGGACAAAGGTGCGAGCCTTGAACAGAAAATGGAGGGTAAAACGCCATTACACCTAATGGTTCAGCGCGGTGATAAAAATATGGCAAAAATACTGCTTGATCTTGGAGCATGTGTAGATAGTACTGACTTAAAAGAAAGAACAGCTCTCCATTTGGCGCTTATTAACGACGACGAACCCCTTATTGTTTTACTACTGGATAATCGCGCGAACATGGAAATAGGCGATAATAAAGGAAACACGCCTTTACACATGGCAGCCACAGATGGAAAATCAGATAACCTGCGTTGGCTGTTAGACAAGGGGGCAAACCCCAATTCTAAAAATAATAAGGGCGAAACCCCATTGATGCTTGCAGCAAAAAATAAAAGTGCAGGAATGGTGAAAACCCTTCTAAGCAAAGGGGCACAATTAGATATACAAGATAATGAGGGAAGTAATGGATTACATTATATATTCAAAAATCTGAGCAACAAGGATGCGGAAACTATTTTGCACCATTACCCGAGTTTAATTACCATGGAGACTTTACAAACTAAAGATAAATATTCACGATTACCTGTGGAGATGTTATGGGATGGTGACTTTGAATATTTTGTTCTTGGTCTTACTTTTCCAATTTCATATGAGCAGGCTTTCAACGATGCGACGAGAAAGGGGAATCACGCCAGACTAGAGATGCTGGAAGCTCTGAAGAAGTAATAAGTTATTCAATAATTAAATGCCTGAGATTTTTAATTTGGCTGTTAATAAGGGCGTGAGGCTCCAGGTGGAGTCCATAACCATGGTGGGGCTCCTATTCCGGTTTCTATTGGAGGGCGTGGTTGCTCAAGTATTAAGTCTATATAATGATTTAACTTATGTGATAGAAGAATACTAAGAAGTATCTGTTTAAGAAGAAGGTCTACATCAGTTTCGGTTGATAATAAATGAGCATTTTGTGAGTCCATTTTTCTTTTTGTGTTTTTGATTCCTGTTAATGTTTTTATAATTTCTGGCTTCTCATTGTTAGAAAGTATTTTGTTGAGGGCTT
>CBDCRZ010000045.1:0-48787 GCA_965221135.1 Sansalvadorimonas sp. | reverse complement strand
GTTATACACCTGCAATATATTCTTCTGCATAGCCTCACGGTTGGCAGGGGCCTGGATTCTGACAGGACCAAATCGATAGCTTGAATTCTCACAATCCATCAGCTCTTCGGGGATCGTCTGGTGATACCAGATGTCTTTAGCATACGCACCGGAATACCGGTATTCATGGATTGAGTCATCGTAAGCGACCGGAATAATATCGATAAAACCACGCTCCGTGATTGCCCGCTGTGAAATCTTCAGCCCCAACCTGCCAACAACTTTAGCCAAAGCATTACGGCCCTGAATAGCCATCAACCCCGGAAGCCCAAGATCATTTAATGGGCAAATCTGCAGTCCTTCACCCGGGATATGCCGAAGCTTTAAACCATACTGGCGCAGCTCACTGCCCAGTCCCACTATTTTGTCGTAATCAGCTTCCTTCACAGCAAAGTCTGCATCATCGTCATGGGGGAGCTGACCGCCATTACGCAACAGACCCAGCATGGTTCCCCCCACCGGCAAAGCCTTGATCCCGTGTTTTGAAACAGGTGCTGGGTAACCGCCAGAATATAATGAATCTCGAGTGCCCGCTCTTTCGAGATGGGAGGGTGCACCTTTTCAAATTCCTCCATCGACATAGGCGTTTCTGTTGGCTGTACCGTCAGAGCCTTACGCTGCTCAGGAGTGTTCCAGCGCGCATGACGAAAGAATGAGGGGAAAGCATTTGCTTGCTCAGGGCATAGATGACAGCTTTTGGCACCAGAGGCAGTCCGGGGAGTCCTGCACGAACCGGCAAACTGATTATCAAGCTGGCAAACAGGAAGACCAGACACACTCCGAAGATGTGTCTTCCCCTGATGCTGCCTGGTGTCTTGTTTATTTCTGTCATTTATCCCCTCTTCAAATCCATCCAGACTTAAATCGAAGAGTCTAGACCACCACCCTAAAAAAAATCTGGAAACAGAAATAGACCGTGAACAGAAAAGTGCACTTACAAAAAAGGCTACTGAGAAAACTCAGTAGCCTTTGGGTTCTGAACCTCTGAATTATTTATCCAGAGATCACACGACGCCTTTACATGGTTTCAGTAAAGGTACGGGTGATAACGTCCATCTGCTGTTCCTGCGTCAGGGAGTTGAAACGCACCGCGTAACCAGACGACACCAACCGCCAGAAGAACCTGGCTGGTCTGATGGACGGTTACTTCCATAACGAAACCAATCGTGAAGGTGGTCAGCACCTGAATGTGAACGTTATGAACCGTGACATGCTGGAAGATGCTATGAAGAACCCTGCCAAGTACCCTTCCCTGACCATTCGTGTGTCTGGTTACGCGGTGCGTTTCAACTCCCTGACGCAGGAACAGCAGATGGACGTTATCACCCGTACCTTTACTGAAACCATGTAAAGGCGTCGTGTGATCTCTGGATAAATAATTCAGAGGTTCAGAACCCAAAGGCTACTGAGTTTTCTCAGTAGCCTTTTTTGTAAGTGCACTTTTCTGTTCACGGTCTATTTCTGTTTCCAGATTTTTTTTAGGGTGGTGGTCTAGACTCTTCGATTTAAGTCTGGATGGATTTGAAGAGGGGATAAATGACAGAAATAAACAAGACACCAGGCAGCATCAGGGGAAGACACATCTTCGGAGTGTGTCTGGTCTTCCTGTTTGCCAGCTTGATAATCAGTTTGCCGGTTCGTGCAGGACTCCCCGGACTGCCTCTGGTGCCAAAAGCTGTCATCTATGCCCTGAGCAAGCAAATGCTTTCCCCCTCATTCTTTCGTCATGCGCGCTGGAACACTCCTGAGCAGCGTAAGGCTCTGACGGTACAGCCAACAGAAACGCCTATGTCGATGGAGGAATTTGAAAAGGTGCACCCTCCCATCTCGAAAGAGCGGGCACTCGAGATTCATTATATTCTGGCGGTTACCCAGCACCTGTTTCAAAAACACGGGATCAAGGCTTTGCCGGTGGGGGGAACCATGCTGGGTCTGTTGCGTAATGGCGGTCAGCTCCCCCATGACGATGATGCAGACTTTGCTGTGAAGGAAGCTGATTACGACAAAATAGTGGGACTGGGCAGTGAGCTGCGCCAGTATGGTTTAAAGCTTCGGCATATCCCGGGTGAAGGACTGCAGATTTGCCCATTAAATGATCTTGGGCTTCCGGGGTTGATGGCTATTCAGGGCCGTAATGCTTTGGCTAAAGTTGTTGGCAGGTTGGGGCTGAAGATTTCACAGCGGGCAATCACGGAGCGTGGTTTTATCGATATTATTCCGGTCGCTTACGATGACTCAATCCATGAATACCGGTATTCCGGTGCGTATGCTAAAGACATCTGGTATCACCAGACGATCCCCGAAGAGCTGATGGATTGTGAGAATTCAAGCTATCGATTTGGTCCTGTCAGAATCCAGGCCCCTGCCAACCGTGAGGCTATGCAGAAGAATATATTGCAGGTGTATAACAAGTGCATGACCCATGTGATGGCAACCCCTGACCATCGACTCAAGCAAGATAACCTGTGTCAGCGGTTGGTGCGTCTGACTGAAGATCAAAAACGACCTTTCCCGTTTCAAAGAGAGGATATCAGCGAGTTAAAGCGGCGATTAAAAGCAGTGGGGCTTGATTACCAACATAAGCGCGGGAAGGTAACACCTTTGGAAGGATTTGTTCCCCCTGAAGTGGTGGAACATAAATCATTATTTGGCAGAGTCAGATCTTTTGTCACTAAGCGCTATTTCTTAACCGGGGCACTTGTTAAGGGAGAAGCCCCGAGTAGTGACTCGGAGCTTGTTTATAAACCATACAGTTCTCCGGGTAATGGCATTGTGACTGGGACACACATGCAATAACCGTGAAATACCTGCAGATTTAAAACTGTGCTTTAGGAAGCTGGCCTGATTTCAGGGCTCGATTCTGGCTGCATGGAGTGCCGTTTAGCTCTTAATTTCGTGTTGTAGGGTATGCAGAAACGCCTCTGCATCTTCATCGGAATGTGGAGAGCGGACCAGCAATGTGGCCTCAATCATGATTTTTTTATCACTGAAGATAAAAGGTGTGTCGTTGAGGCTCAGGCTAAGGGTCTCCGCTAGAGCTTCGCCCTGCAGCTCAGAGGCGTCCAACAATAATATGGCAAACTCATTGCCCTTCAGACGGCCGACGGCGCTGTTTTGAGTTACACATCGCTGAATTTCTGAGTGAGTGTGTTTTAGAACCGCATCTGAGACAGATTCACCGTACTCTTTGTTGATAGCGTCCAGGTTTTTTATATGAACAAGTGCAACGGTCACAAGCACGTTGTGGAACAGTTCATGGTGAGCAAGGATCAGGCGGTCCAGCCAGGCTCTACGCGCCAGAGACTGGGTTAAAGGGTCTTTATCCTTGAGGCTGTTAAGGGTTCTTGAGAGTTTGTGGTGACTGCTGTGCAGGTTGTTGGTTTTGCTCATCAGTGCGTTGTAGAAAGTGGCTATGTGCCCGGCTTCATCATAGGAAGATACGGCAATAGGCTCATCGTAACGGTCATGAGTAGAGTGTTCGCTCATTTGAACCAGTACATCTAGCATGGGGGTTCTGGCGCCATGTTCCGTCATATTCAGGCCGATCATCTCTGCTTCTTTGCTGACTCTTACTGAGGAGAACTTATCTAATACTTTTATCAGCAACAAAGTGCAGGGGAAGGCCAGTAGTCCAACACTGAGAACACCAGTCAGCTGAACCGTAAACTGCTCAAAGAAGCCCGCTGTGTCGCTGCTTACAAAGAAAGGAACAGACAGCGTACTTAATATTCCACAGAACAGGTGAACAGGGATGGCTCCCACCACATCATCCAGTTTGATCATTTCCAAGAGATGGTTGCCGAGAAATATCACACCACCCGCGACACTGCCCAGCAATATAGCCTGCAAAGGATTTATCAGGTGGCACACAGCAGTGCTGGTGACTAATCCGCCCAGCCCACAGTTCATCATTAACAGAACATTCGCTTTCCCGGTTGAGAAGTAGCTGATAACCATCCCGATAACCATCGCGCTACTGCCCGCTAATAAAGTGACCAGAAGGATAAGAGGAATCTTGTGACTGAATGCCAGAAAACCAGCACCATTAAAGCCTAACCAGGATATCCACAAGACCAGTGTTCCCATGGCAATGTAGGGCGTATTACCGGGCCGAAGCTCAATGCTTTGGGTGTTGTTATGAGTAGATGTTTTGAACCTGTCTGTTCTTGGGCCTATATATATGACGGTAGCCAGAGCGACCCACCCGCCTAACGAGTGCACAACCGTCGCTCCTGAGAAATCAATAAACCCCTGCTGCTTTAACCATCCAGCGCTGGCCCATATCCAGTGTCCGGCAACGGGAAATAAAAAAGTTGCGACCAGCAACACCATGAAAAGATAAGCCTTGAAGGTGATTCGTTCTGCCGCCGCCCCGGAAATAATGGTCACAGCTGTTGCACAAAACAGGCTGTAAATCATGATTTTAAGAGCCTGAAGGCTTTGTTCCGGTTCTATGAGCAGGTTGTTATAAAAGACACCCTCTGGTACCCCAATCATTCCGTGCAGGCTTGAGCCAAACATCAGGCTATAGCCGATTAAAGCGAATACCAGCAGGGTGATGGTGAAATCAATTGAGTTTTTGATCACCACATTAATGGTGTTTTTAGAGCGCACATAGCCCGCTTCGAGAAGGCAAAAGCCCAGCTGCATAAAGAGAAGGGCAAGAATACAGATCAGAAGCCAAAGACTATCCATAGTCATGGGCAAGATAACCTCGTTGAATTGAACAAGATAAGTGTAGACAAGGTACTGCAGCCCTTGGCAGCAGAGGCTGGGTTCACTGTTATGGCTTGTAGGGTAGTTATCTGTTGCTAGGCTTGGATACCTGCTAATAACGAAGAAGATCAGCACCCATGGAATTTGCAGCATTCAAGCACAGAGGTTTCTGCAGTTATTTTGGAGGCATTTTATTTTGGGTGTTTGTGGTGTGCTACGCGGGGACTCTGGTGGCTACCGTAACGCCGAAACCGGTGCCAAAGAAAGAGTATCGGGCAAAGTATACCGTCGAATTGATTTATCAGGCTGATCCGGAATTCAGTCTGGATCCAGAAGCCCCCAGTTCTATAAAAATTAAGGAACTGCTGGATAAATCCCCTGACCAATGGACGGATGAAGACCGGCGTTATCAAGCGTCCTGGCGTGCAAATATTGGGACAGCTCTGCTTGAAGTGAAACCGTCTGATGACAAAAGACAGTTTGTTTTCTCAACGATCCATAATGTGCCGGCTTATGACCCTTCTCTGGCTGAGACCGCAGGGGAAAGAATCCTCAGTCTGGAGGTTCTACAGGCGTCACTGTGTAAAGGGTTTAGCGATGATTCCGGTCTTCTCAAAACTACTCAATCCTCACTGTTGTTCTGGTTATGTCATAAGGGGGAGCAGAGAACAGTCATTATGGGCAGATTCTCTCCCAATCAACATGTGACTAACATCTCGTCTCCCGCCGGGACAAAGAGAAGTAAGAGTGCGATGAAGTGGAATGAGTACAGTTTTTCTGAGTATGGTGAAGGTCGGGATCCTTTGGAGTCAAAAACGATAGATCTAAGAAGGCATTACCGCCCGGTTCTTTTCCCTAACGCGCTGTTCAATGGTGAGTTATTCAATACCCCTGCAGAGCCGGGCGAAATTATTCATGTTTACGCAGGACATATTACAGACAGCCCGCCTTACGCACTGATATCTCAAATAAGCCTGGGGGAATCCTATAACACATTGCCAGGCCGGGAGGGATTAACAGTACGAATGCGAACAGTAGAGTTGGATTTTGATCTGGAGAATGATAAAAGCGAAATCTACAGCGAATACATGCCAGAGACTCTCTCTGCAGAGTTGTTTCACGGAGGCACTTTTGAGGGAGAGGTTTATTCAATGACTATGCGTTACAGCCTTGCCGATTTGAAGCCTGTTGCTGGTGTTGGGGGGGTAACGATTGTGTATACAAGAACCTTCACTAATGAGCAGGAGAAGATACTGTGGAATGAGTCTCCCAGGTCCAAGTATTCCCAGGTTATTACTCCGGTTAAAAAAACTGTACCTGCAAAGGGTTCAACCTCATCTCAAGAACCAGAACCAGAACCAGAACCAGGGCAAGAAAAAGAGCCAGAGCCGTCTGATAGTGAGGCCTCTATAAATGCCCTGCGCCAACAGGCTCTGGCCAGTCAAGAGCAAAGAAAACAAATGCGTAAAAGGCGGTTTAGTGCAATTACACCAGTGACAGCTCCAGCTCCAGTACCGCAAGCAAAAGTCATCATGTCACCTCCTACCCAAAAGCCACCCCGCTATCGTTACCCGTTGAGGGGGGCAAGGAAATAAAGCAGAAGACCACTTACTGGAAACTAACCGCCAGACGTCGGCAGAGAGTGTTATTCGTTAACCTTTCACCACCCCCGCGCATTGACGCTGCCTCTATGAGTTGTGAGTGTAAGAGGGGGAATGTCCGAAGTTACGTTTAAAAAGGGGTTTTCGACACAATAATAAGGAGGAGTGTTAGTGATAACCCTGAGGTTCGAACAGGTCACCGTCATAACTATGTTTCCACGAGCTGTCTCAAGATGCCCTGGGCTTGCAATACGTCCACGGATATCTCCATGACCTGTTTTTATCGTCACACTTTTCTGCCAGCCCCAGGGAAGCACAAGGGAGATATCACTGTTGGCCCGTGCCGTAATTGTGTTGTTTTCTAAACGGCAGTTGGCTGATGCTTCCCCCTTAATTTTTATAACACCGGGAGTACCCTCTTCTTCAATATTGATATTCCCCCGAGAAGTTTCCAGGCTGATGGCTGTTACACGTCCTGCGTCAAAACTCTTTTCCAAGGCTCTGGTGGTGTTAGTGCCAGTCATCCAGTTTTGAGTGAGGTTGAAAGTATTCCCGGTACCCGCAAAAGTATTTGAAAATCCAGGCATAGGAGCAGTGGGGGGAATGTACCTGTTTTGAAGAAAAGCATTCAGGATACGAGCGCCCTCATTTCTGCTTGCAGTGGGATTGAAAGCACTGGCTCCTGGGGACGCCCCTGCTGATGCCCGTTCAGGTTTAGGTAGCTCGCTATCTTTCGGCGGTTTGTTTTTCGGTTTTACACCAGGGTGATTGTTCACCATATGATCATCCATGTTTTCGAAGGAGCATTGGTGTTCACAGGTTGTGCATTGCACTTGAATACTTTTTATATGGCTTCGAATGATTCTTCCTGCTTGAGTAACTGTTCGGAAGTTATTTCTGCAGACGGGGCATTTTTTTTCCAGGAACTGTGGTGAGAGGAAACATTTTTTACAGAGAGGATGACCATTTTCAGCATCATCTGAACAATTAGTGAGATACGGTGTTTCAAACAGATCCAGACAAATACAGCAGGCAGTATTCGTCTCAATGTCTCCAGCGCTAAGAATTTTAACACTATGACCATTGTCTGTGATGCCTTCAGTCTGTCTCTCAGTGGTTTGAGGCTTTCTCTGGTTCTTCGCATGAGGTACTTGCCGGGAGCCGTCCTGAGCAGTACCGGTATGAGAAGGTGGGATACTTCCATTATTCATAGGGGTCACCGATAACGTTTAACACCAAAAAGATAAGTGCCGCCAAGCAGGCAGGCAGGGCATTAGACATTTGGCCTAAAGAGTTGACTCACTTTCGAAGTAACATTCAGGTCAGTGCAGCTTGCAGGGGTAGGCTTTTCAGGCGGTGACAACAGGTATTCCGGAAGCCAGTTGTTGTGAAAAATACCGGCCTGTCCAGTTGTAGAGGCACAATGGCTCCATAAGCTCTGGCGTACTGTTTGATTGACTGGCAACGCCGTCAGGCAAGGTGAACAAACCTTTCACTGACTGACTTGTCTCATGTCATTGAGGTTTACGACAGAGAAAATACCTTATGGATGGCGCCAGTGTAAAAAACCGGGCCTTGGAAAGTTCGATAAGGACATCACTCAAAAGAAGAAAGCCGTCCGTCCCTGCGAAAGCGGGTAAGGCTTTTAGCCGAACCATAAAAAATGCCAGACAAGCGTTGCTTGATAAAAAACGTCTGTCACTGGGAAAGAAGAAAACCACTTACTGGAAACTAACAGCCAGACGTCGTCAGGCTGGCCAAAAAGCCTGTGTGTTGTTGAAAAAGCACGTGTCCTCCAGAGAGTTTTGGAACAATAGCGTCACAAATAGATATTTCCGGAGCCAGGCTCGGGTCGAGAGTTTTTTGCATGGCATCAAGGACTACATGCTGGTTGGAAAAGTAAAGAATCCTGCCCTGCGCATGGAGCTGGCCAAATGTTTTTTCCGTGGTGCCCGGTCAGAAGATCTTCCCGGTAAATTTCGCTGCCTGGCTCTGGATTCGCTGAAAAGATGCGTTTTGAGCTTTCCTTTGAAAACCTCTCAGGGCACCTTGCAGGAACCCACCTCAGCGGAACCTGTCATGCATTTACTGACGTACATGCTTCACAATGGGCAAAGGGTTATAGGGCGGCGCCAGCTTACAAAGTTCGAGTCCGCGGATGTACCTGCAGGCGTATGTACGGTCAATGATGAGATTATTGGACTGTTTCTTCGACGCTGGCCACATGAGTGTGAGACCGGGGCAAACCCCTCCACTATTGAACAGGCACTGTTGAATTCAGAGACATTGAAGAGAAAACTTCTCTCTCAGGCTATCGCCATCACGGGGCACATAGATAAGACCTATGTGGCTTCACCAATCATTACTGATATCACGTATATGGTTCCGCTGCTTCATGATTTGGTGACATCAGGCTCTGGAATTGCGGTTAGCCTGTCGACCATTCAGCTGGTTATAAAGATGGGCGCTAATGTGAATATTACAGATGTATATGATGAAACAGCGCTATCGAAATCACTGGAAGTACATCGCAGGGCTTGCCATAGCGAAGCCCTCAGAATTTTATTTCAGGCGGAAGCGAATATGGGTCGCTTTACTTACAGCAGGGGCCAACAACTATCAGCGCTGCTTTTCTCAAACCTTGTTTCGATAGGTGTAAAAAGTCTGGCGGTTTGTAGTTGGCTGCGAAACTATTCGCTCCAGTCACTCAGAATGTTTAATAGAGAGGGCAGAGAAAGCACGGAAAATTCAATACCGAATAGAGCTGCAAGAGAGCATCATCTGCAAGTGACCCAGACTTTACTCTGGTATGGTGTACCGGCAACAGATATTGATATCAAAAAAGTAAAATATAAATCTGTGAAGAAGTCCGTGCGCAAAGGGTTATCTACCCCCCTGTCGTTAGAAAACCAGAGTGCGCGGAAGGTGTTGTTATCCATGAAAGACCTCACCACGAATAGCTTTTCCTGCCTGGACACCCCACCTCATATTAATAGGCGACTGGCGACAACAGCAGGCATTCCAGAAAACGAGATTCGAGCAGCGATACCGACAATTGGGGAAGGAACAGGTTTCTCTAGCTACATAGGCTTTGTTTAATCTTGTTTCTAATTCTGTTTGGTATTACTTTTTCCTCCCCCGCTTATTCCTGTCTACACTGTCCCGTGCTTTTTACTCGCCCTATAAGTACCCGGTCACATGAAAACAATTATTTCTGACTCAATCTCCAGGGCACTCAGCAGTGCCGCAGCTCCAGTCACATAGCGGGCTATGCTCCCAGCGCTGCAACCCCACTTAGCAAACTGTTTTTTGGCCAGAAATAGTTGTTTCCACATGGCCGGGCACCTAGATAGAAAATGCAGGTGTATTATGATGAAAAAATTCAAAACGACTTTGAAGCAAACACTTCCAGTCGTAGTTCTCGCAAGCACCACTTTTGCCGGAACCTGTCTGGGCAGCCAGGATGCTAACTGTGGCTCAGCATTAGATAGGGATAGTCATCATATCTGTTGTCATCCATTCAATTCATCTGTGGTTATCTGGTCTCCAGCGCCTGCTAAGGAGGATGAATGCGAATCTGCATGGCCGAGTTCAGACTGCAATCCGAATACAAATTAGGACAGCGTAGTGATGCAACAATGGATGACTACTGCAAGGCTCATGGAAAGCCCAAACCTGTCTACCCTGATTAGGTTAACGAGTTAAGGATAACCGTTTAACCCGGGCACAAAAAAAACCGCTGCCTGGTATTTCAGGCAGCTTTGTAAAAATGGGTCAGGGGCATTTAAGGGGTACAGTGAATGTTTAATACTTGATTCCTAACCAGGAAACCTGAAGAAAGCATGAGTAAAGCCCAAAATATGAGGGTATGCCGAAATAAAGCGTGCAAACCGATGGTTGTTACTGATGTGTATAAAAGGACTTGGGAGTGAGATTTACAGGTTGATACAGCTGTTAACTGTAATTACAAACAGAAGAAATCAGATACCTGTTTTTTATGGTTTTTCAGACTAGTCTTATGTCCGCTTCTATAAATCAAATATTGATGCTGATGATCGACGAGAAGATTAACGGACGAAAGCCAGACGACAGGTTGAGGCAGATGCTGAGATCCTGGGTTCTGAGCCTCCTTTTTTTACCGACGTGTTTGATTGCAGCCAGCGAACCATTTCCCTCTCAAGTTCTTCCGGTTCCCATTGAATTGTTCGAAATGGAGCGTGTACACCCACAGCCAGTGGGGGGTTGGGAGTTTGCAGGAGGGAAGCTTACATCAGGCCTGGTGCTTCCGGCTTTGTATTTAACGACCAGCCATTTTCTATTGGCTGCGCTCTATAAAACGGTAACGCCAGCATTACTATCGCCCGTGAATGCAGGGATTGGGCTGACTGCCCTAACAACAGCCTGGAATATATTGGGTCAGGGCATAACGGCAGACTTCTGGCCGAGTTTGGTTGAGATTCCTCTTCTTGCACTCAGCGAGAAAAATGCAAGAGCTGCCATGATGCTGGGTCACTTCCATGCCTTTAGTCGGTTATATGGAGCCTTTTCTACATTAAGGCCGGAGCTGGCCCGGCAATATGCAGCCTGGCGCTCGATGAATGCCCGCCCCATCCCTATGGGTGGGGCGAAGAAAGGTGTGCGGGTGCTGCTGGAAAACAATCTGACGGATTCAGGCGCCGAGCCAGAGTTAGGCCCTGTCAGGCTGACTCTGAGATGGGAAGGTGGTAAGCCCTGTTTATCGGAGACATCTGTCGGGCATGCCTTGTGTCGACTGGTGAACCGAACGCCAATAGGTATGGACAGTACCTTGTCACTGTACCCTGTGGAAAATGACGAGGGGTTAAGTCTCAACTGGCAGCTCTCAGAAGGTGGACAGTCGGAACCGGTAAATACTCTCACGCTGGCAAACAGTAAGGGTTTTCGCTGGTGGACTCAGGTAATGCCGACGGACAGTGAGAGGAATTCAGTACTGGCAGACCCTCTGTCAGCCGCTGTTCTGGAAGCTGTAGTTCTGGAATCTATAGCCTGGGATGGAGATATTAATATTGACGTTGATAGAAACATTGCTCCTGAAAAGTGGCAGGTTCTGCATCAGCATCATAAGAACCTGTCTGTGCTCACAGGAGGTGATCATTTCAATATCTGGATGTTCCCGGGAGAGAGTGGCCTGCTAACAGCCAATCAAAATGTATTGCCCAGTATTGTTATTCAGGACTCCGAGCCTTGGGAGCATGACCTTGCCTCTCTGTCTGATTATATTCAGTCCAACCCTGATATTCCCGGGTGGTCGCGGCCAATCTGGACAATATTTCGAATGGCGCTGTTTTGGGAGCTTCAAAGACTGGGCTGGAGAGCGGGAGAGGCTGCAGGCGAGCGCGCAGGAGATTTGCTGAAGCGTGTTATGGACGGTGAATTTATTACGGTGACTTACACCTATACCTATAACGGCAAAACTTACGAAGGCCCGTATCCACACAAGTCCAAACCAAGCGCTAATGCACGAAGGGCATCAGCGGATTACGCAAGGTTGAAGACTAACCATCCCCGAAGCAAGGAAGGGAAGATACATCGAGAGTATTACAGCTTCTTTAAAGATTTTCGGACGGCATTTGAAGAAGATCTGTTGGGCGACAGCTTCTTCTTTAACATGTTTAATCAAGGTGGCTCTGGAGCTGCGCGCACCGAGCCAACACTGGAAGGTTCTGCCAACCGTAAAAGCTTTATTGCACGTTATAACACACTGCTGGAGCCATACCCTGACCTGAAAGGCTTCTACTGTGAACCTTCAGAATCAATGGATGCCGTGAAGCAAAAAATTAAAAAACTGTTTGTGCTGGTTGATCCGGATGAAGACCTGGATAAACGATTTGAAGGGCTGTTCGATCAGATACATCCCGGCTATCAAAAGTTCACAAACAGCCCGAATATGTAGCCTCCTTCTTTCTGGTCGCCCGTTGCAAACGGGGCATGAAACACCCGGCGTTCATAAAGCAGACCTTCATCCAGTGATGTTTATTCGGCAGGGTTCACCACTTCCTTGGCCAGCATCGCGGAAGGTATGCTGTACTCGGCAATCGTTACGACCACCGTTTGGGTCTTGGTCTATCGGCTACATGGTTTCGACCAGCTTTTTAAACACCTCACTGTATAATTTATGGCAGGTAAAACTATCTGGCTAGTTAATGGCTTCCGGAGTTTGTTTGATGGAATAACAAAAATGTTGGCTAATTTATTGAATTAAAATAAATCCTGACGGTCTTAGTAATTTAAGGTCTGCTTAGGAATTGTCATGGATGCAAGATTTAAAGTTCGTAGTCAGGTCGATCATTGTGTAGCAGCGGTGAGCGAAAATTTAAATGTTTCGCACAATGAAGCCGGGCTGTCAGAGAGTACTGATATAGTCAGTACTCACATAGTCAGTACTCACATAGTCAGTACTCACATAGCAATAGAAAGTGGGTCTGCAATACCTGGATGCAAACGCAATTCAGACCGGTGTCCGCTTCCACTAGCAGACAGTCGCAGCCTTCTGAAACCCTGTCCAGCCGAGCAGCAAGTTTGTGAGTGTCAGGTCTTATTAAGCAAGGCTCAGAGTTACTTGCAAAGACTTCTTGAACTCAATCTCAAAACAACAGCTCACGGTAACGCCAAAGAGTTATTGGTAAATGTGATAAGGGCCAGGGATACGGGGGCACCTGAAGCACCTGAAATTATAAATGGAATTTTACAGTTTCTGGAATATGATATTTTTTCTAGAGACTTCTGTGGAGGGGCAGGGTCACCGGATGCTTTTAAAGTTTATGAGTTGATTCCAGATATGTTATTACCGAGTGAGAAAATTCATGATTTACTCTCTCGTAATTATGGCCCCCTGTCATGGAATGATTTTCCTTTTCATATCTTTATAAAACTTAATGAACAAATGACCTGTGTACACCAGGAAAAACTGGTGGAACATATCAAGAAACACGCGTCTGCTTTTTGTCTTAATAAAAGTGATTACCAATATCAGTTTTTTCTGAATGAAAGGCTTAACACTCCTGGGGCGTTACACTGGTCATTATCCATTGAGTGTTTATCTGAACATATTGAAAACTCAGCATTCATATTCCACAAGCCGCCAGTGACTGAATCTATTATGGAAATATGGCTGAATGCCTTATGTTTTGAAGAACAAAATCCTGCTATTAACTATTCCCTGCTTTTTCGCTGTATTGAACGTAATATTCACGAATCTGTTCGCTTGACAGCATTATTTTATGACAAGGTACAGAGATCTCCAGAAGGTACAAAAAACAACCTCATTATTGAAGCACTCCGGCATCAGCTTTCCTGTTGTGTTGAGCAATTGAGTAACGCCGGGGCAAAGGTTGTTCTTGATGATCAGGATCGGCAGGCTTTAGCCCGGAACATTCTTGAAGGTACACACCGTTGTATTTCATTTGACCTGCTTGAAAAGGTTTTTCCGGGAATGCCTGTAATGCTTTTTTCTGATGGTACATCAGCTCTGGACTTAATGTTAAAAAACATGGATCAGAATGATAGTGACCACTGTCAGCGTTTTTCTGAGTGGCTGCCTGCTAATGAAAAAGCCGGAATTATCACCGCAGATCAAAGCCTCGAGAAAACACTTCTCTTACTCAATGGTAGAGAAGAACTTTTCGATTCAGATATCTTTCTTAATCTCCAACTCTGCCATGCTTTGGTCAGCAGCCTTTATAGGGGAGGAAGGCCGTCTGATTCGCTGAAGATAACGTCAATGCCTCCCGATGTGGCTGTTCTGCTGAACCTTAAACCACAAATGACGGCGGAGGATTATAAAATACTGTTTCAGAAATTGAATGCAATAGGGGCAGACACAAGAACAGTAACTGCGATTCTTGATCTGGCACCTGATTCATTACCAGTAAGGTGTTTTATTGCACATCTACTTCATGATCCTGATTACAGGGATTTGCGTGAATGGCTGCTCTTACGTGAAATCAATCCACTCTGTTGCATCAAGACTGGCTCCGCTTACCCCTGGGGAGATCTTCTCCATGGGTTTTATCGTCATTGTCAGCTGCCGTTCAGTTCTGAAATTTGCCAGAGTTTCGAAGAAACTATCAAGAAAGAGCAGATGAAACCCATTGAAAAAGTCACTGCAAGCCAACTTGTTCCAACCGTTGCAACCGGTGGTAATAAAGGACTCTATAACCGTAGTTTCTGGGTGGAGTGTGCGGGTAAAGACGTTATCAGGCTCAAGTTCAGAAAAAGAACCGGTGATATTGACGAACCTCTGGAGACCTTGAGAAGAGAGCCATCAATCCTGCGTTTTTTGAGGGAACAGCAGAGTTTGTATAATAATTCCCATGGCATTCACAAGCAGGGTCTTGAACTAAAAAGTCATTTCCCTGAACCCGATCAGGTTTACCTGCTTGATGATTTTGAGCAGTGGCTGATGAACTCAGGTCTTAATGAAGTGGAAAAGGAACGGCTGAGAAGTGCCGTGGCAGTGGAACCGGATGGCTCGGTTTACGTCTACCGTTTTTATACTGAAAATGAGACCTATCACCACTACGTCCACGAGACATTTGGTTTCCCGCAGGCAAGCATTAACAACAGTTTACAAGGGCTATGGAAAGCAGCCCATGATGCCGGGGTGTTATTTCATCACGGACTGCATGTAGTCAATGCTCTTCCGGCTTTTCATGATATTGGAGCAGAGAGGCATTATATGGCGCTTACTAACTTTATCAATAGAAGGGAAAATGGGGGGCTCGGAAACTGGGATGGCTCTGCAACGGAATATCCCAATATATCCAATGATGGGTTACGTGATTATGCCGATATAATGAGCACAGAGGAATTGAGCAACGAAGATGCATCACGATATCTGCGGTACGACTCCTCTATCCCTTTACCCAGTGAGGCTACGGCGCTCAATGGGCTTGCTGAGATAGCCATGACCCTTGATCTATTGCTGGGCCGAATGCTGAGCGATCATCTGGATTATCAGGATGATACCCAGGCTCAGTTTCTGATCTCTGAAATTAGAAAGCTCTATCAGGTGTTATTCGGAAGAGCGTTTAATATGGTCGACCCTGCTGACTTTGAACTGCCAGAGATAGACAGGGTTTTCGAACAGTCTGCCAGAGAAATGGCATTCTGGTGCAGTAAGAATGTGGAACAGAATCTGGCGATGTGCAAAGCGAATCGAACAGTGCCTGAAATATTATATCCGGAAAATGTACGATGGTTGGAGATGAGTCCGAAAGGGGAACATGCAAAAGAGTGTATTAAAATCTGGGCCGATATTTCCTGTCTGAAACTCCATAGTCAAAGTCACTCCAGAGCCATGGCTGTGGAGAGTATGTATCCTCTGATCCAGCTTCAGTGCCTGAAAACCTGGTTGATTATTGCAGGTCTTTCACAGATGGAAACAACCAGAAAATAAGTCGCTGCGCTGGCACAGGGAAGGGGGAAATATTGGCTATGAGATTCACAGCCAATCCAGATATGTAAGCAGG
This sequence comes from Sansalvadorimonas sp., assembly GCA_965221135.1. Taxonomy (GTDB): domain Bacteria; phylum Pseudomonadota; class Gammaproteobacteria; order Pseudomonadales; family Endozoicomonadaceae; genus Sansalvadorimonas. The sequence goes on along the minus strand of CBDCRZ010000045.1, from coordinate 32,922 downwards.
TCTTTTTGTTCCGTAATCCTTTAACTCGTTAACGTCCTGTGAAATCAGGCTTCTCTTTGGCGATAAACGCCCGCATACCTTCTTTCTGGTCGTCCGTCGCAAACAAGGCATGAAACACTCGTCGTTCATAAAGCAGACCTTCATCCAGTGACGTTTGCTCGGCACGGTTCACCACTTCCTTGGCCAGCATTGCGGAAGGTTTACTGTACTCTGCAATTGTTGCGGCTACTTCCATCGCCTGTTCTACAAGCTGCTCTTTCGGAATGATTCGTGAAACAAGACCAAACTGTTTGGCTTCCTGTGCGTCTATCATACGACCAGTGAGGATCATATCCATCGCCATAGCTTTACCCACAAGGCGGGTCAGGCGCTGGGAGCCGCCCATACCGGGAATTACACCCAGTTTGATTTCCGGCTGACCGAAGTGGGCAGTGTCACCGGCAAAGATCATGTCGCACATCATCGCCAGCTCGCAGCCGCCGCCAAGGGCATAGCCATTGACCGCACCAATAATTGGCGTACGCAGTTTGGTAAAGGCTTCCCAGCCCGCAAAGAAGTCACTGGCAAACATGCTTTGGTAAGTCTGCTCAGACATCTCTTTGATATCTGCGCCGGCGGCGAATGCTTTCTCTGATCCTGTGAGTACAAAGCAGCCAACGTTCGGGTCCTGATCCATCGGCTGCATGGTTTCGACCAGCTCTTTTAACACCTCACTGTTCAGGGCATTCAGAGCTTCCGGACGGTTGAGCCTGACCAGCACCACCTGCCCTATTTTTTCTACCTGGATAGTCATTGTTAACGTTTCCCAAATAAATAATGTTTAAAGCGTGATGTCTGATGAGCCAGAGGGGCGGGTAGAGTAAACCCGCTCCTCTGGACTTTTCTCAGAGCGATTTAAGAATCCCAGATAGCACCATAGGCGGGAATACCCATACACTCCATTTCGTACACGACTTTCTGAGTCAGGGGCTGGTTCGCGATGCAGATAACGGCCTCTGCATCGAAGCGGTGGTAAGCTTCCAGAGCCAGTTTCACCAGGTCAGGCTTGCCTTGAGCGCTGGTATCCCAGACTACTGCGTCAGGGGATGATTCCAGAATCTCATCCACCAGTTCATCACCGTAAGTTTTACGCGGGTTACGGGTGGACCACACCAGGCAGGATGGAACTTCGTTGGCCAGCAGGTGAGGCAGGCAAGGGCCGATGCCGCTACCGGTGGCAACATAAACAACGCGCTTGAACAGGACTTCAATATTGGCGACACCCGCCGTAGGAATGCCACGTACCCACACTTCAGAAGGCTTGTCGTCGATGAACTGACCTGTCCAGTCACCAGCGCGGGAAATTGTCAGACGGAAGCCGTCTTTGCCAGGAGCCGGTACGTTGGCAAAAGAGTGCCACTCGGTCAGAGGGCTGCGGCTAACAGGGGTAGAGGAACCAGGAAACGGTGTTACGCCGTGATCAAAGCCGACTAAGGCAACATGGTTGGAAGGAGAGGCGATATCCACCTTAACCTTCTTCAGGCGCAACCATGGAAGGATAACGCTGAAGGTCATGGCAGACAGCAGCCAGAAACCAGCGTCGCTTACCAAAGCTTCAACCAGAGAGAGCTCACCCTTGCCTGCATCGGCGAAACCTGCTTTTGCGAAAAGAATGGTTTGTACCCAGAACAGAGCGAGAACAGACCAGCCGCCGAAACGATGACTCAATTCAAAGAGGTCATGGAAACGGCCACGCACAGGAGGCGTCGCCATAAACACAATGCCAACCAGCAGTGCGAACAGTGCGTAGGTCACGAACAGAACGCCTTCAGGTACACCGGCCAGATTGTTGTTGGCGTGGTAAACCAGCGCCGCAACAAAAGCGCCGTACCAGAGAGTGCCGAATGTAGCACCACTGCTGTGCAGCCCCCCAAAGTGATAGACCTTACCCAATGTCCAGCGAATAGAGAGCGGCCAGCTTGTCGGTGCACGTGTAGCCAGCCAGAACAGGGCATTCACAACATATTGCTGACGAATAATCACCGCCAGTGCAAAGTTGGCGAGCACCATATTGGCCAGGGATGAGATGGCGATACCTTCACCGTTCCACCACTGGCCTTCATTCAGGCCAAACACAAGGTAGCCAATGTTCACGACTGCAACCAGAAAGAACAGACGGTTGTAGTGTTCCAGGTAACGATGACGAAGGATGCGTGTAAACAGGCCCGGCTGTTGCGGGGGCGTTTGTTGTTGAACGTCCTGCTGCTCGCTGTTACTGGGGGCGAGAGTATCCATAACTTCAGGCTCTTCTTATTAAATTATTTTTGAATGTTTAAGGGCTGTACGGTAAAACTGCGCAGCTAAGAATGTATGTGATGAATGGCCGCAGCCTTCAGCAGTTCCCGCTTATCAATCTTTCCCCGACTGGTTTTCGGGAAGTTGTCCATCGGCAAAATATGAGTCGGATGGCAATAATAAGGCAGGTTGAGAGTCAGCTGTTCTCTGGCTTTCTCAATATCAACATCCGCCGGGCAGACAAAGGCAACAAGGTTGCTGCTGTCCAGTTTCAGAGTGACAGCCTGAGTGCATTTCTCAGTCTTTTCCAGAGCAGTGGAAACAGAATCCAGCTCGACGCGGAAGCCTTTTACCTTCACCTGGTCGTCGGTGCGGCCGAAGTGTTCGAGTTCGCCTTCTGTGGTCCAGCGTCCAAGGTCACGGGTGCGGAACATCATACGACCTTGGCCAAGGAAAGGGTCTGGACGATAGCGGTCACTGCTGAGTGTGGGGTTGTTGAGATAACCCGCTGTCACACAGTCACCACCGGCCCACATTTCACCAATCTCACCCATCGCACAGGCTTCCATATTCTCATTGAGCACATAGACGGTGTTGTTGGGTGTTGGGGCACCAATTGTGAGCAGCTCACTGTCTGGACGGTAATGCTGGGCCGTATTAATAATGGTGGTTTCGGTGGGGCCGCAGGAGTTGTAGAAACGGCAGAAGGAAGCCCAGAGATCGGCCAGCGGGCGCGGGCAGGGTTCACCGGCGACGGCAACGGTATGAACATTCTGGCAGCGGTCGGCATCAATAGTGCTGAGAATGGACGGCGTGGCTATCAATACATCGCATTGCCCGGCGTTGGCGCTAAAGTCTTTGCCGCGAATCATCAGGGTGCCACCCTGACTCAGGCAGCCAAGAATTTCCCAGGCAGCCATATCAAAGGCAATGTTCAATTGTTGGGCTACTTTACTGCCGGGTTTAATACCCAGGTTACCGGGGCTGGTCAGCAGAATGTTGCAGAGGTTGCCATGGGTCACCTGAACGCCGTTTGGTTTGCCCGTTGTGCCGGAAGTGAAAAGAATGAAACAGTTGTCGTTGCTCTCGGCAGAGGTTCTGGGGATAAAGGCATTGAGCTGATGTTCTTTGCAGTCGTGGGTTTCAAGAAAGCTGTCGATAGACACACACTCAACACCTTCGACCACAGGGATACGTGACTGCAGGTGAGACAGGGTCAGAGCAATATGGCTCCCGGTGGTATTGATGATATGAGCCAGCTGTTCTTCAGGAGCAATACGGGCGTCCTGTGGTACATAAGCAGCACCGACTTTCAGTGTTGCAAAGATGCCGATCAGCATACCGATGGAGCGTTCCACGAACAGGCATATGTTGTCGCCTTTTCCGATGCCCTGTCCGGCCAGGTACGCTGCCAGTACCTGAGCCTGACGATTTAGCTCGCCGTAGGTGATGGTTTCACCAGCAGCTTCCGCCGCAATGGCATCAGGCTGAGACAGAGCCTGCTCTTCAAAGGCGTGGTGAATGGCGTGATGCTGCGGGGTCTCTATCGGGCCCTGACCGTAAACTTCGAACAGTAGCTGGTCATCAGCGGAAAGGTGCATCAGGGCACTGTGTTTGAAGGTTTTACGAAAGGTTTTATTGAAAGCCCGGCCTGTGTGTACAGGGGTTGCCGGTACTATGGCAGGCTGGACTGACTGACTAGAGTTGGTTTTTGCCAGGCTCATAATTCGGTCTCTTTTAGAAGTTGAGACCAAATTGCCGGAGACTTCTCACAGAATTATCACAGGGTTCTCACACTTCTATAAACCCCGGGCCAGAGCGTTTGGTGCATCACATTTTTGGCGCCTCAGTTTTGGTCGATCGGCATAAGGTAGATGACGAAAGGTATTGTTTCTGTCCGATGTAACCCTCCGAACTGGAATGGTGCAGCTGCAAGGGATTATTGCTGCTTTGCCTGCCCAATGCCGATTTTACCCGTGATCCGGATAATCCAGACAAGACGATTGCAAAAATAGATCTCTGTGGTGATTACCCGGATGACGTTGCTAAAGACCCTTTCTGTATAGAAGAGTTCTGCTACGGCGTAGCCTCTCCTGGAGGTGGGGGGAATCGTAAGTCGACGGGGCATTGCATGCCAAAATTTGGAGACCCGGAGGCGGTGAAAGAAGCCTGTGGTTTCTCTTCAATACCCAACTGTGTTGCCAGCGGCCGGCTCTGCTCAGATATTTCAGGAGCTGTTCCCTGTTGTGGTGGGCTGTCATGCATTGGCCCTTTTGATGATTCCGCTCCTCCCGCTGTCAGAAGGGAGTTGGTTTCCCCCTGACAGCTGATTGATTTTTCCTGAATGAGACTGAGCCAACTGCCTTTAGTGTCTCGCTTGTATGGCAGGTTAATTAATGGAGTGAGTCGCTTGGAAGAGTGAACTGAAAGCGGGTTCCCGTATTCACAGCACTTTCCACCTGAATAGCGGAACCATGGAGTTCAAGAATACGTTTGACGATAGACAGCCCCAGTCCCATACCACCGGCAGGTTTTTTTAGACCGTTGTTGGGTAGTGAGTGGTTGGAGGAGTTGTTGGGTGAGTTGTTGGAGGAGTTGTTGGAGGAGTTGTTGGAACCCTGCCAGGAACGTTCAAAAATATGTTTCAGGTCGGACTGGTCGATGCCCTGGCCTGTATCTTCAACAACGACGTTGACCCCGTTATCGTGATGATCAAGGCGCATAATAATGTGTCCGCCTTTCGGGGTGTGGGCAATGGCATTACGCAGCAGGTTGTCGAATACACGCTGGATCATAGCGATATCGGCATAGACGCGTTCATCCTGCCCGGAGTCCCGAATGGACAGGTTGAGTTGTTTTTCCTCAAGCTTGAGCAGGAACTCACGGCCTATGTCGTGCACCAGCTCAGTCAGGGAGAAGTGTTCGAAGGTGGGTTTGGTTTTCAGGGATTCCAGCCGGGACAGTTCAAACAGGTCTGAGATCAGGCGCTCCAGTCGCAGGCAGCTTTTGTCAGCCACGGCCAGATATTCCTTACGCTGGTTATCGCTCATGGCGTCATAATTGATGGTCAGCATTTCCACATAACCTTTGATCGTGGCCAGTGGAGTACGCAGATCATGGGATATGCCGGATACCAGGTCACGACGCTGGCGGTCAGCGTCACGCAATTGCTTGAGTTGTTGGCAGATGCGCACCGACATTTCATTAAACACAGTAGACAGTTGCTTAACTTCTGGCATCTTGCTGCAAGGGATATTGCCACCGGGAAACAGTCCTTCCACTTTTAATTCATTTTTGGCAAACATCTGCATGTTACAGGCGAGGCTGGTCAGGGGTTTTATCAGTGCATGGAATACCAGTGCACCAATAATCAAAGCACAGGCAATTAATAATGCTGTAGCCAGGGTCATCTGACTGCCGATATGACTCCAGCTTATATCGCTGATTATCTCGTCATAGGCTTCGCCGCCAAGTACTACGTAGAGGTATCCGTTTCGGCCCTGGTTGTCATGAATTTCTGCAGCTGAAAAAATTTTATTGGTGTTGAGATGACGTGGATCATCTGCCCGTAGAGGGAAGCTTCCGGTACCGGCAATGAACTGTTTGAGTGGGGTCAGTTCTACCTGGTTACGTTTCAGGTCCTCACCGTTTGTGGTGTGGTTAAGAACCCTTCCCTCACTATCAAGCAGGTAAACCTCAGCGATGGGGTTGATCACCATTGCCTGTCGTGCCAGTTTCTGAAATGCCTTTTGGCTGCCGACTTGATCCACAATCAGTTTGTGTTCATCCACAACATACATGGCGATGCTGCTGTTGAGTTTCTGGGTCAGCTCTTCGTAATAAAGACCCATACCCATATGCCCGATGACCAGAGAGCCGAGACCTGAAAGAGTCAACAGCGCCAGCAGTGCAAGAGTCAGGCGACGGTTCAGGGCGCCTTTTAAAAAACCGGGGTGTCCGGTGGCAGATTTATTGCCCTGAACAGTTCCTTCCTGATTGCCGGGAGAGGATGATAATGAAGAGATTGAAGGCATAGCGTCCCCAGTACAAAAAAGTTCAGCAGGATATACGTTGAAAACGACTTTTTGGTTACATCGTCGGGTTACACGGCCATTTGCTGGTTCTCCTGCATTTTGTACCCAACTCCCCAGCAGGTCATGATGTACTCCGGATTACGTGGGTCAGCCTCTAACTTGGTTCGCAGACGGTTGATATGGGAGTTCACAGTATGTTCATAGCCGTCGTGGTTATAACCCCAGACACCGTCTAGCAATTCGGCCCGGTTAAAGACGCGCCCCGGGTGGCGGGCAAAGAACAGCAGAAGGTCAAACTCTCTGGCCGTGAGATCTAAAGTTTCTCCGGAGAGTCTGGCCTGACGGTTGTTGATATTAATATCGAGGCTATTAATGACGATTTGTTCGCTGTCGACTGAGTGACTGCTGTTAATAGCTTCCATCTTGCGGAATATGGCTTTGATTCGTGCGATCAGTGCCATCAGGCTGAAAGGTTTGGTGATGTAATCATCTGCGCCATTATCCAGGCCAAGAACATGATCATATTCAGAATTGCGGGAGGTGAGCATGATGACAGAGGTCAGCGGGTGAGCAGCTCGCAGGGTTCTGCAGATTTCCAGACCACTGGGGCCGGGGAGCTCTATATCCAGTATGACCAGATCCCAGTTCTCATTGGTGGCCAGACGTATGCCCTCGAAGCCATCTTCAGCCCAGGTAATTGAGGACCCCATATCCCTTAGGCAGGATACAAGCAGGCGGCCTATGTCCTCACTGTCTTCGACTATCAGTATTCTTTTATTTTTCATTGCAGTAGATTCACTGTTTATTATTTTTTTTCGTCTCCCTCCTGTTTTACCCCTTCCCTGGAGGCTCATTTATGAGCCTGAATAAAGTGAAGAAAGGGTTCTTCCCTATTTTCAGATGTTTACCGAATAGATGCCTCTAAGTGAAGATAAATAACAGAAACAGGAAAGAAATGTGAACTGGTTGGCTGGTAATGACTCTGGATTGACCCTTCCTGTATCGGTGGTCTGATGGTATACAATCTTTAAAGCTCCATTTTAAAAACAAAATGAAGGCGTAACATGGCCATAGTCGAACGTCAGGAAGCTGAGAAAACCATTACCCTGGGCATCAGTGCCTGTCTTGCGGGGCAGAAAGTGCGTTACAACGGTGACCACAAACGTTCCGGTTATGTCACTAACAGCCTTTCAAAGTTCTTTCATCTGAAGCCTGTTTGCCCTGAGGTAGAGATTGGTATGGGCGTGCCTCGGGAGCCAATTCGTCTTGTAGGTGAGGCCGATGGGGATACAGTGAAAGAGTATCGGGTAAAAGGTACTGATAGCCCGGACAAAGATTTCACTGAACAGTTATCCACATTTGGTGCCCAGACGGCCAAAGCGATTGAAAATGATATCAGCGGCTATGTGTTGATGCAGAAGTCCCCCAGCTGCGGCATGGAGCGGGTGAAAATCTACCATGAAAATGGCCATCCACTCGGCGCCAGTGGCCCGGGTATGTATGCCAAAGCCTTCATGGAGCACTCCCCTTTGCTGCCAATGGAAGAAGAAGGCCGACTTCATGACCCGGTACTGCGTGATAATTTCTTTGTGCGGGTGTTTGCCTGGAACCGCTGGCAGCGCGAGTTACGAGACAATCCGACTCATGCGGGGCTGGTTAATTACCATTCCGAACATAAATATCTTTTGATGGCCCACAGCCCACAGAATTACCAAAAGCTGGGGCAGATGGTTTCTGTTGGCACTAAAAAACCGATAGACGAGTTAACCTCAGAATATATCACCCTGTTTATGGAGACGCTGCGCTTTAAGGCGAACCGGAAGAGTCACACCAACGTGATGATGCATTTATTGGGATATTTGAAGAAAACCCTGAGTTCAGAGTCTCGTCAGACACTTCTGGAGTTGATTGAAGAGTACCGTGTGGGGCTGATTCCCTTGATTGTTCCTATCACCATGCTGCGACACTTTCTTACCACCCATGGTGGTGAATATGCGCAGAAGCAGGTGTATTTGCAGCCTTATCCAGGTGATTTAGGCTTGCGGAATGCGCTGTAAGAGCATCAGCTTCTGATACTAAGAGCAGATTGCTGTGAAGAGCGTACAGTTGATTTTAACTGTACGGTTGGTTCCTGAACCTCGGACAGTTACACTTCATTGTCAGTACCTTCAGCTTCCACTTGTGCGACAAAATCACGCTTTATCAGAGTGTTATAACAAGACATCGTTAGGTCTTTCACCGAATAATAAATACCTTTGAACTCTGTTCCCAGATTCCAGCTCAATAGCAGCCCGGATAAAGCCACTAGTGGTGGCAGGGTGTATTCAACAGCGGCCAGCCCACCAAGGCAGAGGTCAGTTTGCAAACTCGTCCAGACAATTCCATAACCAGACAATGCAAACGACAGGGAGGCTGTAAATCCCAGAGTGAATAGTGCGATATTCGGTATGGTTTTCTTATGGCAAAGCTCTTTCCACTTGTTTGATTTCAGCCACATGGACAACTCGGAAAAGTTCGTCAACTGCAGCATAGTGTCAGAGATTGCCGAGCCCAAGGCGGTGATCTGACCAATAATCGCATAGTATGCATACTGGGTAATAAACGACGCGGAATCACATGTGAGCTTCAGGTTGGTACCGCGCAGGATTGATGCTGATATATGTGAGGTTATGCCCCACACATAACCCATATTCATAGTATGCAACGCAATATAGGTTCCGCGCCTTAGCCATAACCTGGGCCCTGTTAGCCGAGTTTGAACCGCTTCATCATCGAGAGCTTTCACTGTGACAGTGTCGGCTGCTGGGATGCCTGCTTCCTGTTGGTCCCTTCGCTCTCTCAGTGCCCGAATAATGTTTTTTACTTTATGAGTTCTGGACGACAGTGGGAGAATAGTCATCAGCTTTTGATAGCGCCCTGTCTTGCTGATTATTCGTTCGGCCAGAGTTGTGCCGATCCTGCTCCAGTTTGGGTGGGGGCTGTTATCTACAATGGCTAACAGATCTGGATCCTGGGCTAGTTCTTTTATCAGTTCACCCTGTAACCAGGCGGCGCGGTCGGCCAGATCTTCTTTGTCGGTATCCTTGCCCTGCAGGAAAGCAACAAACATTTCCAGCATCTCCCACAGGAAAAGCTGGTTCGACAGACCGTTCACCAGTGCACAGGCGACAGCAATAGCACCGGGAGCTCCCAAAAGTAACAGGGCGCTGTAAGTGGCGTAGGCTTCAAAGCAGACAGGTAAAAATGCGATAAAGGCTGTCATTAGCTGGTGGACGTGGAACACCCCTTCAAACCGTAAACGGTTGGCGGCATAGGCTCCAAAGAGGTTGGATGTGAGGAACGAGAACAGAGTTGTGGAATAGGCCATACCCGTGGAAGCCGCCGCGCTTAACCCTTGCCTTGAGAAAAACGCCATCAGTCCAGACGTTCCTACCCATTGGGCTGCACCACTGAATCCCAGAAAGAGAACTCCCAGAAATGCCCTGTGGATAAGATGGTGCTGCAACCGGTGAGGGCTCTGTTGGTAAGCACAGATGGAGCCGCTGAGCATCTCATCCAGATTTTTTTTAAGGTCGCCTTCATTGAGTGCAGGAAGTTTTTTATTAATGAGTTCTCTGGATACGCCCTGCCCTTTATACCGAGCCTTCAGGCTGCCAGGAAGAGCCTGCCAGCCAGTGGATCGAGCGGATCGCCGAGTAATAGACGTCTCTGATGGCTGATGGTCGCCATTATTTCGCATCTGAGCCGGAATGTCAGAGGTGATGCGAATGTTATTGGTCGCACCTGTCTGTGGGGGACTGTCTGTTTGTAGTGAGCTTCGTCGCCACAATAAAGAGTCTGATCGAGACATGGCAGAGGCCATAAACTCCCCCTGACATATTCAATCGGATTAATCTGAGAGTGTGTTCCTGTTAGTACTAGGAGTAAGAAAGTAGCCCCTTGTTCCGTAAATAAAGGAACAATCTGGTTAGGTTGGTTTTTACAGGTTGTGACTCGAGCGTAATAGACCCATTAATATCGATGACTATGCAAAAAGTAACGGGATGTTATCGAATCAATATGTGGGTGTTCATGTTGGTATAACTGTTTGAGCAGCCTTGTGCCGGTCACTTTAACCGCTATATGATTGACCCGTAGTTTATCCCGGTCGAAGAAATGCATGAAACGGGATTAATATCGAATTCTTCCTAGAGCTGATTTTGCTCCATGGGTTTCATGGTTTGTTGTTAATACAGCGATACATTCGAGGTGTTTATGATGTTATTGGGAAGGGGGCGCCAGGGGTTGCGCTCAATGTTGTTGTTGGTAGGGGTCGTGCTACTGAGTGCCTGTGCAGGTAAAGCGTACAAAATTCAGAGTGAGTCTTCCGACGGCACCAACATGAGTGACTACCGTACCTTTACCTGGTTGAAGTCACCGGTCGTGCATATGGGTAATGATGTGCGTAATCCGCTGTTTGATGAGCGCTTGCTAACCGTGACCCGCAAGGAGCTGGAAGCAGCAGGCTATAAATATGTGGCCTCGGGCAATAAAGCGGCAGATTCTGCACAGTTGGTACTGGTGTTTACTCTGGGGACGAAGGATAAGGTTCGTGTAACCGGTTCCAGTTACCCGACTCACTACAGAGGATTTTATTGGGATCAGACCCATGTTCATCAGTACACTCAAGGCACTTTGGTGATGGATGTGTTTGATGCCAAAACCCAACGCCCACTGTGGCACGGTGTTGCCCAGGGGATTCTGAAAAACCGTACTCCAGAAGAGCAGCAGCAGTTATTACAGCAGTTAATGGCTGACATGGTGGCGGATTTTACGGGTAAGCCTCAGGAGAAATAAGCCTGGTTGTTAGTCCCAGGCGTTGTAGTTTTACGCTTGGGCGTTCATTTTCAAGTATTCTTTTGCCCTGTTCCGGGCAGCACCAATAAGAGAGTCAGGCATAATAGCCCTTAGATATTCCTGGTTACCAATTAACCTCAGCCATGATAGAGGCGGATGCCCCGAATCCGTTGCAATAAATGGCTTAGTACATAAGTTCAGCAGGCACATCAGCAGATAATGAACATTGAGTAACTTTACTGTTTGATTTTTTGTGTGTTGGGTTCTTTTTTACGTGATGATTGAGCCAATGGCTCTGGGTATATGACTTACTACAGTCACAGACATAAGGCTTCTCCCCGGTGTGGGTGCGTTTGTGGATGTCCCTTTGTTGCGCTGTTATGAAACGTTTGTCACAGCCGTCCCAGTCACAGGCATAAGGCTTCTCCCCGGTGTGGATGCGTTTGTGGGTGGCCACGCTTTGCGTTGTTGTGAAACGTTTGTCACAGCCGTCCCAGTCACAGGCATAAGGCTTCTCCCTGGTGTGGGTGCGTATATGACGCTTCAGTTTAAAGGTACTTTGGAAGCTACGTTGGCATATGTTGCATCTATGCCAGAGCCGTTGTGTTCCGGGGGTGACTGTAATCCTGTGCCTGTCAGCAGAATCTGGCAGCTCATCACCTTTGATGTGAATCTGAAGGCCCTGGCTGGTTTCACTTTCTTCACACGGCTCATTGTTTAAAGAGGGTATGAGTGCCCCCTTTGTTAGGAATTCCCTGTAATGCGCATGCATCCAGCCATTGAGCTGAGGGGACTGGGAGGGGAAGATATCTTTGGGTGGGGAATCACAATGAATGCGCGGGTTACGATCCTCTTCCGTTGAGATGTGGCACGCTGTCGAGGCATCCTCAATCCGTGTGATGGCACCGGCCTGAACCTCCAGTGTGTGTGGCCGCGAGGTGGTACCTGTTAGAGTCAAGTGTGTTTTATGCGTCTCCCCCTGGCAATAGATAAGGGGAGAGTCACCCGTCTGATCGACAGAGCAGGACGTTGTTCCATGGGCGCGGATGCGTGTCCCTTTCTCAGGATAAACGGCCACGCCCCCTGTTGAGACCACGGTGTGCGTCGGGTTTTGAGCAGGGAGTATTATGAGAGGCGTGTCCTTTATTCTTCCCGCTGAGACATCCAGGGAGGCAAAACAACAGATCACCATGACAGCACCGATGATAAAAACAGTAAGTCTGGAAAAATGCATTACCCCTCCCCCCTTCAGTAAGGAAGAGTAATATAGACACAAAATCGAAAACCCCGTAGAGCCCTGAGTTTTATCAAGCGTCATTTTTGGACACCTCACCTGTTTTGGGCGAGGCTCTTGAGTTGAGATTCCGGGGCGCTCTTTGAAAGAATGTATTCCCTTGCGACGCCTGTACCTGCAAGGGTTCCCACCAATGAAGACTGAAGAAAAGTGGTAGTCAGGTAGATATTTATGACAGCCTAAAACGGAGTAGCTGAGTGTCATTAAGTAAATATGTGGGTGCCCATGCCGCTGGTTATGACCTGCGAACCCCAGAAGCTTGCGAGCAGACTTTTGCCCGGTATGAAGAGCTGGTGGGTTTCCAGTACCTCAAAGGAATGCATGTGAACGATTCAAAAGGTGAGCTGAACTCACGAAAGGATCGTCACCACAGCCTTGGTGAAGGTGAAATCGGGTGTGAGTGCTTCCGTTATATTATGCAGGATGAGCGCTTTAATGGCGTACCGATGGTGCTGGAAACTATTGATGAAACCATCTGGGCTGATGAGATTCAGGCTTTGAGGCGCTTTGCGGTGGAGGCGTTTTAATAGCGAATAGCAGAAATAAAAAAGGGCCGTTTAAAACGACCCTTTCTGTTTTAACGCTAAAGATCAGTGCTTAATAAAGCACACGACACCGAATCGTACCTTCAATTTCCTTCAGCTTGGCAATCGCTTCAGCGCTGTGCTGAGCTTCAATATCTGTCACTACATAACCAACGCTTGCATTGGTCTGCAGGAACTGACTGGTGATGTTGATGCCCTGATCAGAGTAAATCTGGTTGATCCGGCTCAGGATGCCAGGGGTGTTGTGGTGCACATGCAGGATACGGTGATGGCCTTCGTGAGTTGGCAGAGCCGCTTCCGGGAAGTTAACAGACGACAAAGATGTACCGTTGTCACTGTAACGTACCAGCTTGTCGGCGACTTCTTTACCGATGTTGGCCTGTGCTTCCAGAGTGCTGCCGCCGATGTGTGGCGTCAGGATAACATTATCAAACTCACGCAGTGGTGAGATGAACTCGTCATTGTTGGAGCGAGGCTCAACAGGGAATACGTCGATGGCAGCACCGTGGAGGTGCTTATCACGCATGGCTGTAGACAGTGCATCAATGTCGATGACGGTACCACGGGAGGCGTTAATCAGAATGCCGCCCTTCTTCATGGCGCTGATCTCTTTCTCGCCAATCATCCACTGAGTCGCTTTGGTCTCAGGTACATGGAGAGAAACAATATCGGAGGTTGCCAGCAGTTCATCCAGAGAATCAACCTGAGAGGCGTTACCCAGAGGCAGCTTGGTGATTGTGTCGTAGAACTTAACAATCATACCCAGAGATTCAGCCAGTACACTCAGTTGTGAGCCGATATTACCGTAGCCGATAATGCCCAGCGTTTTACCACGGACTTCAAAGGAGTTGGCAGCACTCTTCAGCCACTCACCACGGTGAGCCCTGGCGTTTTTCTCGGGGATACCACGGGCCAGCATAATGGCCTGGGCCAGCACCAGCTCAGCAACGGAACGGGTATTGGAGTAAGGCGCGTTAAAGACTGCAATGCCTTTCTCAGTGGCAGCACCCAGATCGACCTGGTTGGTGCCGATGCAGAAACAACCGACAGCGATCAGACGATCGGCAGCTGCGAAAACTTCTTTGGTTAACTGGGTACGGGAACGGATACCAACAAAGTGTGCAGAGGCGATTTTTTCCTTGAGTTCTGTATCCGGCAGAGCCGTTTTCAGATACTCAATGTTGTTGTAACCGGCGGCCTGCAGTGAATCCACGGCAGATTGATGGACGCCCTCTAGCAGCAAAATTCGGATCTTGCCCTTATCGAGAGATGTTGTGGCCATGCTCACTATTCCTGACTGCATTCTAGTTTATCTGAATCCCGGCCCCTACAACCGGGGAGGCAATATTACCATGGTTCTAGGTACAAGTGCGTATTCGTATTGATTTGTCCGTCACAGCTTCGAAGGGAGTCTATTTTAGCCGTATTTTTTATGAGCAGATTTTATAGATAGCTTTATGACTAGCTTTATGAATAGCTGTATTAAGGAGCGAAGGGAGAGAAGCCGGGTGCAGTAAGTGGGGGAAAACCAAACCATAAAGCCTTACAATGCCTGCAGTGTGGCATTAACAGTAAATAATAATGAACCAAGAGCAATTGATCGCCCAACTTCAAGCCGCTGTCGCCCCAGCCCGGGTGCTGACAGACGCTGATTCCCTGACCCAATACGGTCTCGACTGGACTCGCTTCCATGACCCGGCCCCTTTAGCCGTTGTACAGCCCGCTTCTATTGAAGAAGTGCAGGCCGTGGTGCGCTTTGCCCGTGAACACAGGATTGGCCTGGTACCTTCTGGTGGCCGTACCGGTTTGAGTGCTGCGGCTGTCGCTATTCATGGTGAGATTGTGGTGTCTTTTGATCGCATGAACACCATCGGTGAATTCAGTGCGGTTGATCGTACAGTGACCTGCGGCCCTGGTGTGATTACCGGGCAGCTGCAGCAGTTCGCTGAAGAGAATGACCTGTTTTACCCAGTGGACTTTGCTTCCAGCGGCTCCAGTCAGATTGGCGGCAATATCTCCACCAATGCCGGCGGTATCAAAGTGATTCGTTATGGTATGACCCGTGACTGGGTTGCTGGCCTGAAAGTTGTGACCGGTAACGGTGAACTGCTTGAACTGAATGGCGGACTGGTTAAAAACAACACGGGTTATGACCTGCAGCAGCTGTTTATTGGTGGCGAAGGCACCCTTGGCTTTATTGTCGAAGCGACCATGCGTCTTGCCCGTCCACCACAGGACCTTACGGTGCTGATGCTGGGTGCGGAAGATATGAACGGTGTGATGGAAATTCTGCAGAGTTTCCAGAAAGAGATCGACCTGACGGCTTTTGAATTCTTCTCAGAGCAGGCACTGGCGAAAGTTGTTGAGCACAGTGGCGTTGCCCGCCCGTTTTCTACCCCAACACCTTTCTATGCCCTGCTGGAGTTTGAGTGCATCAGCGAAGCGGTTTCCGACAAGGCCATGGAGCTATTCGAAACCTGTATGGAAAAAGGCTGGGTGCTCGACGGTGTGATGAGCCAGAGCCTGTCGCAGTTACAGAGTCTTTGGACCTGCCGTGAATATATCAGCGAGACGATTTCCCGCTGGACGCCATACAAGAATGATATCTCCGTACTGGTTTCCAAAGTACCAGCCTTCCTGGAAGAGATTGATACCATTGTTGCCCGCGAGTACCCGAACTTCGAGATCATCTGGTTCGGCCATATCGGTGATGGCAATCTGCACCTGAACATACTGAAACCTGAAGACCTGCCTCGGGAAGAGTTCCTGCAGCAGTGCAACCGGGTGAGTAAGTGGGTGTTTGAGGTAGTGCAGAAATACAACGGTTCTATCTCTGCGGAGCATGGTGTGGGAATGCTGAAGAAGGACTACCTCAGCTATACCCGAAGTATGGCTGAGATTGAAATGATGAAAGGCATAAAGAAAGTATTCGACCCCGACGGCGTGATGAACCCCGGTAAGGTGTTTGATATCGACTGAGCGTTTTTATCCGTTTAGCTTTTCTGCCCGGAACATGCGTACCACTGAGATCAAGGCTACCGTTAGTACGATCATCAGTGGTAACGCAAAAATAAGACTTACGCTTTACAGTATGGCGAGGCCGTCTCTTGAGCTGATCAGTACCATGGAAATTGCGGCAGGTATGACAGCCCAAAGAAACATAACTCTCTGCTTTGGGGAAGGCTTTCCGTCAGAAGTAACCACCCCAAGGGTGTACGTCGCTGAGTTCAGGGATGTGATCAGGCTGAGTAGTAAGCTAAGGATGACTCCCCATGAGATCAGGGCTCCCATCGGGAAATGCTCAAAGATGAGAAGGTTAGCCAGAGGGGCGTATTCGGATGCCTTGCGAACCACTTCAATATCAGAGAGCAGTGCTGTTGTCCCAAACCCGGCTCCCCAGATGTACATGGCTATCGGCGGTGTCAGTGCCGCTGCAAGAATAAACTCCCGCACCGTTCTTCCCTTCGAAATATGTGCGCAAAAGATCCCGATAAAAGGTGACCAGGCAATGGCGTTGGCGTAATAAAAAAGTGTCCAGCGGCCATATCATGCTCTGTTATTACCGAAAGTATTCTGCTCTAACCCTTCTTTGAAAAAGTTGCTGATATAGTCGCCAGTAGTCGTCAGTAGTACATTGATGATTGTGGTGGTTTCGCCCAGCGCATACACCATGACCACCATGGCAAGGTAGGCAACAGCCAACCCGGGTACCACAAACATGGACCAGGCCTGCAGGCCTTGATGAAGGAAGTATTTTCTAAAGGCGAAAGATGCAGCTGCGGGTGATTCCGGAGGAATGTCCCCCAGTGGAGCGACATAGTGACTGACGGGCTCAGCAATGCCCCAGATGATTATCACCGTCCCCATAGATGAGGTGAGCAGCATACCCAGCCAGGAGAAGGTACTGAATTCGGGGCGGGAGTTTTCTGTGCCTAAACGAATATCTCGATATTTGCTGAAGGCTAACCAGGCAAGTATGAGGGTAAATGTGAAGGTTCCCACAGAGTAGGCCAACCCGAAGGTTTTGATCACATAATTCATGAAGAAAAGAGCGGTATCGGCGAGCCGCGCAGGGAAAGCCAGACCAAGGCCGATTATTGAAGCGAGAATGCCAGTACAGATAATTAGAGTGTAATTGTCGCCTTCATCCTTGTCGCCAGCCTTAACTCTTTGTGAATCAGCCCTTTTGAATCAGACATTGAGCCTTCCTGAGATATTCATGAAGGAGCTCATTGCTCAGCTTGGGAATGCAAATATGGATCAAATTTGCTGAGAAAGGATTATCATTTATCTGTCAGGTATTCACTGTGCTGTTGTGAGCGACAGCTAAGAAAGGACGTACTTAAAAACATATCGGCATAAACTGTACTGCCGTAAAACCCCATTCACCAATCAGGTCTCTTGTTCAGAGGATTTAACCGCTATAGATGCAGCAATCTGATAAAGACCAAACATCAGACAAGTCATACCAAATGTTGAGCTGTCTGCGCCCAAATTGTCTCTGCCATCAGTTGTAAATTTTTGGGGATAACGTAAAT
Organism: Sansalvadorimonas sp.; assembly: GCA_965221135.1. GTDB lineage: Bacteria > Pseudomonadota > Gammaproteobacteria > Pseudomonadales > Endozoicomonadaceae > Sansalvadorimonas. The sequence continues at coordinate 15,401 of CBDCRZ010000045.1, read as the reverse complement.
ATGTTCTGAAATGCAGAGGGTAAACCTCAGGCGGGTAACAGCCGGTACACTGCAGAGTACGTGCAAAACAGTCTCTATCCATGGATTGACGAGCTGTCCACATAATTCCTTCTGTGGCAGTCAGAGTGAGCCATTCCTGGTACACGTCGGCAGATTCAAAATAGTCACATACTGTTTGCGGGGTGCCATACAACCCTGTTAAAAAACGGGATAAAACCTGGTCAAGAAAACGAGAGAAATCCCTTACCGCGCCTTTGTTTTTGTAGTGATAGTCGTCATCATCCCGACGCAGTTTCCCATAATGAAGAACAGCTGCGACCATATTTTCACAAACTGTATTGAGAAAAGCAGCTCTCTGATCAAAACCGGGCAGAGTAGTTTTATCAACAGACTCATTAGTACCAAATACGCTTGAAATGGCAGGATAAAACTCTAAATCACCAATATCTCGCAGGCCGGTATAACCCCAGTCCGATTCCTGAATAGCCAGACTGTCCCAGGAATCCAATCTGCCAGCAGAGTTATAGTGGTTATTGAAAAGGTGAATTAGAAACAACTCTCGTCGATTACGATGATAAGCCTTTAGAGTGCTTGTATGAAGAGCTCCAAGGCTACTCCACACCCCCAGGTCATGACAGGCTTTCAATATTCCTTCTATTGCCAGAGAGTTGTCATTCGATATTTTCGTATGTGCAAGGGTACTGTAATGCTCATTATTGGTAGTGAATTCAAAGCACAGATAACAGGGGGTCATATCAACCATAATAACCTCCGGAGCCGAAGAAAAACTCTCCCTGACAGCCTTTGGCACTCTGGAAACAGGTATTAACGTAAAATCTACAGGATCTGGAATTTCGCTTTCTAATGTATTTATCAAATGCTTTTTCGCAAATACCTGTACAGCGGCCTCACTGAAAAACTCATCCAGGGGTTCACCTTCCCGCAAGAATTTGTATCGGGAGCATTTATCCTGGCCTATTATCATCATTGCCCGCCCACCATAGTTTATGCAGCAGCCTTTTGTATTGCCTTCTTCACTTGTGATGGCGCCAAACACAGAAACAGCAATCTCTTTTCTTGTATATTTTTCTTTCCATTGCTCACAAAATTGTGAAATGAATTCCTGAAGGGCATCCCCAACTTCCTGGTGGCGTAAATTGAAAGCCGGCGTACTCATTACAACATGTTTTAAAAAGTGACTGGCAGCTTGATGCCTGACATCATCGTGCGGCTTTTGAGGGGATAAAAGAATATCTTTGCCCATAACCGCCCAGGCTTTTGACGTTGGTAACACAGGCAGTGCAAAATCGTTACTCTTGGAAATCTTTCTTCGCATTTCCAGAGGCAGATACTCAGGAGCAATATACAACAAAAGGGGAGCAGGCAGATTTTTCCTTACAACCTCTGGCGTATATCTTAAGTTCACTGGTTCTGTTAACAGAGCCCTGTAATAAACATCAGGGGTTCGCACAGCCATCGGGATTAATTTCAGCTCACCAAATGTAGCCGCCAAAATTACCAAATCCGGATTGTTTTCTAAAATCTTCTGATCAATATGTCTGATGAAATCAGGTCTTTGGATTATTGCAATGCGGCATTGCTCCACATTCAAAATATCAGCGAGGGAACCATCAAGGTACAGGCCATATTTCAAGCTGTCATCCAGCAGAAATTTATATTTTACTAACTTCTCCCGATTGAGAACCTGCAAAGTGAGAGGGTATTTTTCCAGAATGGCTTCGAGAACGGCAGTTGACAATAGAGAATGATTTTTTTTAACAAAGAGAACAGCCTGGTATTCTAAATCGATATGATCATCACTCTCAAAGTCTTGATAAAATTCCGGGTATTGGATACGCATACGAAAAGGTATTCGATGACCTAGTCCTGCATTTAAAGCTTCCTTGTACAGGTCGTAGTCTTGTATTTGTTCACGGACACAACAATAATCTAAACAGTTAATCCCATATTTCATCTTGAGATATTGAAAAAGCTCCATGGACATGTAATCATATGGAAGGCAAGAATCTTCTATATCACCTTTATTAAGTAACTCTACAAACATCTTACGGGCAAACACAGACTCGCTATCGATATTGCAAATCAACCATGGGTCACGCTTTACTCCGCTGCGACATAACTCTTGTAATTTTTTATCAGTATCAAGAATAGAACCCGGTAAATAGCGAATACAGTTTATATTTTGTTCTAACAGATAATAATAACAACCTTGGAACTCCTTTAGAAACCAATCTGGTCTTGCTAAAAACGCCTCTTTTGAGAGGGTTGCTGTTTTTAATAAATCTTTTTCTACATCTGGGCCCTTTACTTTTTCCGGAAGGCAATGATAAAGCCAACTATGATCTGTTTTATCTCCCAACCGCCGGTGGACGTTGATTACCAGATCTTTAGATAGATAGGCATCAGGTATGCAATCAGGAGGTATCTCATTAGCAACTATAATTTTTGCAATGTGATCGTTATCTTTTATATTTGCGTTTGATCGAAAAATAACCTGTTCTACCCTCATTACCCCAGAGCCGTACATTGAATCTTGTATGTAATGTTTTAACTCACTCTCTGTACTTATATCCGATAAGCGAAAAAACACATTAACTAATTTTTTTTGCACGTCAGTTGGAGGGATGCTCCTTACTTTCCGGTTCTGTTTTAATGCAGGGGGAAAGGTAAAAGCTTGTTCAGCACCTTCTCTCACAAAAGAATGGGCTGGAACTCTCTTGTCCACAGACTGTTTTTGGCTGCCTGCAGACTGACTCCCGCTGGCTGGCGTCATAACTCCCTCTTGGGGCAAGCCGGCAATATTCATATCCATAACTTCCTGGTAAAACTGGTTTCGCGAAAGGATCCCATTCTAGAAATAAGACTTGCTGTAAAGGTCGGAGTTCTAACATTCACTGCCAATTGTCAGAATGACTGTCTGCATGGTCATGGTTGCCTTAATTAAATGGTTATATCAGCCAAAATAGTTCACACAGGAAAACCGACGCAGCTATGAGGTTCTTAACAACGACGGGAGAAAGCTGTGTAGCGGGGCAGGCACAGGACATCCATAGCTATTCGGGGTGCACATGATTAAGTGGTTCAGTGCTACAAGAGGTTAAAAGAAAAGGTGTATGCACTGAGGGCTCAGTGCATAGCACAGAAGACGGTCGATAACTTATAAGTACGGCAGCTTTATTTACAACTAGCTCTATATGCCAATGTTGCCTAGCGTCGACATCACCTGACGAATAGCCTGGGCAAGGCCAGGATGCTCTTCTGCAAAACGCAGAGCTTCTTTTTCCAGCTCTTCGTTATAAGTGTTTTCAGGGATGGTGCCATCAGCCTGTGCAATAGCCAGCTGAAGCTCGGTGGTGATCTGTTTTAATGAGGCGGCCGTGCACTCATCAACAGGCTGTCCTTCAAGCATGTCATGAAGGGTTTGGATTCTGACCTGAAGCTCTTCACTCATGGTTTTCTCCATTATTGACGGGTTCTTCCGCCCTGTGCCTCCATCATAGACCAGCATAACCTTCGTTTGGAATAGTATGCCTACGAGAGGCTGCAAAATTTAGAGCTTATGGCGGTTAGGCGGGCCAAAGGTGGTTTTTTTACGAGTGAATTTGCAGAGAAATAGATTAGAGTGAGCTCGGCTGTTCCGCTGTCAGGCTCAGTCACCTTTTTTGACCTGCTGGGCCTGGAAAGAAATGCACTGGCAAAACCGCTGGCACTTCTGAGAACAGGTAGCCTGAGCCAGGCCTCTGTCATATGGCTGACCGGTATGGTCATCGCACGGCTGATTACTTTTATACTCCCTGCTGATGATGCTTCAGTCCATTAATCTGGTGTGCAGGACTCACTCACGGGAACCGGCTCGATAGCAGGGACTGGGTCTGGTTTTCCAAGGGAATAAAACTGGCGATACTCATCCGGTACAGGTATCGGCTTATTGCGTAACAGATAGTCGCCCACAGTGATTTCTTCAGATTGAAATCCTGCGGGTTTATCCACCACGAGCATATAGGAGTGAGGGGGGATATCTTCAGCGCGAGTCACATAGACAGTTCCTCTGTATGCCCGTACCTCCACATTCGTCACACCTTTCATCTCTGCCCCAAAAAGAAAGCGCTGACCAATTTTTCCATCACACCCCACCAGGTCAAAAGTAGAAGCGACTATCCCTCTATCTTTCAAAAAAGAAAAAATCTTACCCGCAACCTCATTCGCCTTGCCAATATTAATTTTCTCATCACCATACTCAACCATCATACTGCCGTCAGATAAACCATGTGTATCAAGTATGACCCTGCCATTAAACTGAATGGGCTCATCCGCGGAAGCACTTACCTGAGCCCAGCGTCGGGACTTCTCTATAGTCCGTACTTCTGCCTTACTCATATTGGCAGGAAGCATAAATGGCTGTATAGCTGCATAGTCAAGAAAGCCAATACTATTCCCGACCTCTTTCATCTCAATATCCCGAAAAAACTCCAGTGACTGCTTATAACTTCCAATGACAAGAGGCCTGTCTCCATACTCGACCGCCCCTCCCCAGAAGTCGATCATCCTGTGGGGGGCATAGACATTGACGGCCAGAAACGAAAACAACAACAATGTCGCACATCTGACAGATCTGCTCACGGTCTGAAGCTCTGGAGGAAAGCTTTTATTGTAGAGCGTGCAGGAAAATGTAATAGCCAGGCGAATAGCATCCAGCTAACCAGAGTTGTCATTGCGCAGCTGATCACCTTTAGACGTCGTAGCTTGAACGCTTACGTTTGGAATATTATGCCTTACGAGAAGCGGCTGCGGAGTTTAGAGCTCATGGCGCCTACGCGGGCCAAAAGTGGGTTTCTTTCGCGTTAATTTGTAGAGAAATAAATTGGAGTCGGAGAGGTGGTACATTGTATTAAATGATCGAGGTAGTTTTTCAGAGTGAAAATCTACGAGGGGGAATTTCTTTTTTATAATCCTATCCGCATTTTCAACTAAAGGCATTTCATTCAGGATAATAAAGGCATATTTTTCTGACATCCCTGCTCTGCGTATAAGGTTGTCAATTAACAGGCTGCCAACACCCGTAGGGCTGCCTAAAAGAAATATAATATCGGTTTCGGGCGTTGAGTATCTTTGGAATACATCGTCTGCACTCTCTAATTTAACGTCATAAAAGAGATGATCTGTTGGCGCTTTTTCTATATCGGTGACTTCGATATCGACACCTCTTTGGGCAAGAAGGCTGGCAAGTCGACCGTTTCCTGCACCTATTTCAACAACCTTTTTATAAAGTAATTCAGGGTGGTTTTGTACTAGCCAATCAACGTTTTCATCTGTGTAGTTTATAAATGTAAAAGAGTTGGCTCGTATGAAAAAAAGTACTGTGGTAATGAAAAGAGCATCAAGATTTTCCTCGTAGCCATCAGATATAGACAAAGATATTCGTGAATGATACCTGTATCCAGTATTCTTCTTTTCCATTGTAAACCCTTGCCCTTTATTAAATGGTGTAAAGTCAGGTGCGTTATCAAGGTGGAAGCCGTGCACTATAGCAAACATTGCATGAACAAATTTCAGTAAATGTTTTTGTGATACACGCGGATAAATTTTACGGTGGAAGTTTTTTATTTTAATTAAAGCAATTAGTAATCTCTTTTTTAAGAATTTTGTTGTTTTTATGTTGTCTTTACCTGAGGTGTAAATATCGGCTAAATCCTCCATGCTTTTTATTTGCTTTATTTCTGCGCTTTTGTTTCCTAACTCAATAGCATTTTTAATGGCTTTTTTTGAGAGCCCTATTTTTAATGGCTCGATATAATCATCTATTTTGTTGTAATCGTAAAACGGGAGTTTGTATTGCAGGCAATCACCGTGATCAGATTCTTTAATACATACTTTTTGATCAAGAATTTTGGGATAAGATAGTGTGGATAAAGATAAAAAACTAAGGACGAGTAGCCGTTGCCAGAACATAATGAACCCTGTCAGGAATGTATAAGTCAGCCTATAGACAAACCAGGCTGAGGATGGTTCTGACAGGAGAGTCAGGAGTGTTATTATTCGAAGCTTCATACCATGAGTACTACAACGGGGCGCTACACAGTGTTCGTAGCGGGGGGGCAGCTGGTCACAATGATTTCTATTTGAGTGATAGTTTGTAATGGAGTGACCGCTATAACTCCTGATGGGGCGCTTTGTCTAAAGTTATTTTTTTGAGGGTGAATCTGTAAATAGCAGGTTTACTAATAGAAACATCATAAACTGCATTAAATGAACTGGGTAGATCTTCAAATGAGAACTCTAAATTTGAATAATGATTTTGAAAGACATTGATGTTCGGGTGAGAATTATCATTCAGAATAATAAACGTATACTTATCATTGTTTTCAGCTTTCAGTAACAGGCTTTCCATAAGTATGTCTTTAGATCCTCCAGGGGTGGCGATAAGGAATACGATATCTTCCTTGGGGGCGGAGTAGCGTCGGAACACTTTTTGAGCACTCAGTATCTTCAGGTTATGAAATTGATGCTCTATAAGAGGTTGTTTTATATCTGTTGCTTCGATATCAACACCTTCTTTCTCAAGAAGGCTGGCAAGCTTGCCGTTTCCGGCACCTAGTTCGATAACTTTTTTGTAACGCAATTCCGGGTAGTTTGTTAATAACCATGCGGTATTTTCTTCTGTGTAAAACATGTATGTAAAAGTGCTTTCCCTTATATAGTGAAATAATGCTGCAATATAAATATTGTCGTGATTGCCATCAATCGATGTCACAACCAGTTCTATTTGTGAGCCCTCGGAAACTCGCGTGCGACGTGTATGGTAACCGTGCCCTTTGTAAAAGAGAGAGAAGTCAGGCGTTGATTCTAAGTGCATGCCGTTCAGCATGGCATATATTGTATGAATGCAGGGGATTATTTGACTGTCTGAGGCTTCTGGGTAAATGGTATGCCGTGATTTCTTTATTCTGAGTAATGTGATTAGAAATTTTTCTTTAAGTAAAGCTGTTCTCTTTTGAATTGGCCTGATTCTTCGTGCTTCATTAGAGTTTCTCTCAGGGTATTGAGCTCCATGAGGTTGGTGGCTTGTTCGCTTAACCTCATAGCCTTTGAAACAGCTTTTTTAGAGAGTTCACGTTTCAACGCTATGATGTAATCGTTGATTGTGTTGTCCTCATGAAAGGGAAGCTTATACTGCTGACAGGAACCGCTATCGGATTCCTTTAAACATACCTTGTGGTCTGATATGTCTGCATTCGATAAAGTGGATACAGATAACACGCTAATGACCAGCAGACGCTGCCAGAACATAATAAAACCCTGTAGAAATGTATTAAATCAGTCCTTTGACATGCTTGATTGCTAAACGTTCTAACCGGGATGTTACACAGGCTGTCATTCTGGGGGCTCGATAACATTGAAGCTTACGCTCACTGGACTGATTTGTTATACGAGTTGCTACATGAGTTATTTTGCTGGTTATGGAAGTTCATGACAGTCGTGAGGTAGTGTATTCTTGCGGCCATACAGCAAAGAACATGAGGCAGACTCAGTGGCATATCAGCATCAATGGTTAAATGGCAGCAAGGTGAATCTGCCAGTGGGTAAGGTGGTCTGTGTCGGTCGGAACTATGCAGAGCATGCCAAAGAATTAAACAACCCTGTGCCGACTGAACCTCTGTTGTTTATGAAGCCTGCGTCGTCAATCACTTCGCTTTCTCAACCGATTGTTTTGAAGGACGGTCTGGGCAGCGTTCACTATGAAGCCGAGATCGCTGTTTTGATTGGCGAACGAGCCACTGCCGTTTCAGAACAGGATGCAGAGAAAGCCATTGTCGGTGTGGGTGTGGCGCTTGATCTGACCTTGCGTGAACTGCAAAGTAAGCTGAAAGAGAAAGGTCATCCCTGGGAGAAGGCCAAAGGTTTTGATGGCAGCTGCCCGCAGTCAGTTTTTGTACCGGCTGAAAAGGTTGAAGACTGGCAGAACCTGCCATTGCAGCTGCATATCAATGGCGAGTTGAAACAGGATGGCAACAGCGCCGATATGCTGAACGGTATCCTGCCTTTGATCAGTTATATCAGCCAGTACTTCACACTGGAACCGGGTGATATTGTGCTGACAGGCACGCCGGCTGGTGTGGGTGAACTGGCGTCGGGGATGTCACTTGTGGCAGCACTGCCCGGCTTACTCGAACAAAAGACCAGTGTTGCCTGATTTTTACCACAGAGACACAAAGACACAGAGGAACAGCAAAAGCCTTTAAATTAAGAGCTTTTGCTTATGCTTTTAACTAAATAGCTCTTCCTCTGTGTCTTTGTGTCTCTGTGGTTAAAGGCCCTTAGCGAATGCGCCGGGTGCGGCGATTCTCATCAATAGCCACAAACACAAACACACCTTCAGTAACCTTCTGAGGCTCTGGTTCACCAGATGTTTTAACCCATACTTCCACTTCGATATGAATAGAGCTACCGCCTATATTGGTAACATTGGTGTAGCAGCTCACTAAATCGCCAACTTCAATTGGACGCATAAACGTCAGTTGATGAATAGATACGGTAGCAACCCGGCCTTTGGCAACCTGTCGCGCAGTGATCTCTGCGGCGAGATCCATCTGGGAAACCACCCAGCCACCGAAGATGTCATTGTCCGGGTTGGTGTCCTTTGGCATCGCGGGTATCTGAAGGGACAGGTCGCCACGGGGGGACGGGTGAAGGTCTAAATCCGGGTCAGGGGCCGTACCGACTGAGGCCTGCAGGTCTGCTGTGTTCATTGTTATTGCTCATTCTTATATTTATTAATTTGTATAAATCTGGTCTGGCAGCCATGTTGCCAGTTCTGGCCAAAGAGCCAGCATGCCCAGCAGTAACAGCTGGATCACGATAAACGGTGCAACGCCCCGGTAAATATCGGTTGTTCTGACTGAGTCAGGAGCAACGCCACGCAGGTAAAACAGGGCAAAGCCAAAGGGCGGGGTCAGGAATGATGTTTGCAGGTTTACAGCAATCATTATGCCCAGCCAAACAGGGTCCAGCCCCATTGACAGTAGTACCGGTCCTACAATCGGAACTACGACAAAGGTAATTTCAATAAAATCGAGAATAAAGCCAAGGGCAAAGATGACAAACATTACCAGCAGTGTCGCGCCTAGTACGCCACCGGGCAGGTTCTCGAACAGGGTATGAATCAGGTCATCCCCACCGAAGCCTCGAAAGACAAGTGAGAAAATTGAGGCACCGATAAGAATCATAAACACCATGCAGGTGATGCGTGTCGTGCTTGTGACAACTTCATGGAGTTTTGATGATGTCATCTTGCCTTTGAGCAGGGCCAGCAGTGATGCGCCCAGTGCGCCAACACCTGCCGCTTCAGTCGGCGTGGCAATACCGGTAAGAATGGAGCCGAGTACTGAGATAATCAGTGCCATTGGTGGCAGCAGACTTCTCAATAATGCGATGAAGCTGATTCGCTCTTCAGACTCTTCAGCTGCTGGAGACATCTCCGGTTTAACGCGTGCAATGAACAACAGATAGAGAATATAAAGGGTCACCAGAATCAAACCGGGAATAATCGCACCAACAAACAGATCGCCAACAGAGACAGTATCCGGAGAGAAAATACCCCGCTGCAGTTGTGACTGTTGATAAGCCGTCGACAGCACGTCACCCAGCAAAACCAGTGCAATAGACGGTGGAATAATTTGCCCAAGGGTTCCGGTGGCGCAGATCACACCTGTTGCAAGCTTGGGGTCATAACCTTTGCGAAGCATGGTGGGGAGGGAGAGCAAGCCCATTGTGACAACGGTTGCCCCGACAATGCCGGTGCTGGCAGCCAGCAAAACCCCTACCAGAGTGACAGAGATGCCAAGGCCTCCGCGCATAGTGCCGAACAGTCTGGCCATAGCGTCTAGAAGGTCTTCTGCTACACGGGACTTCTCCAGCATGACCCCCATCATGACAAAGAGCGGAACAGCCAGCAGCGTCTGGTTGGTCATAATGCCAAACAGGCGGCTGGGAAGAGCCTGCAGGAAGGATGGGTCGAAATACCCGGTCATTATGCCGAACCCGGCAAAAGCCAAAGCCGTGCCTGCCAGAGAGAAAGCAACGGGATAACCCAGTAGCAGTACCAGACAAACAGCAGCAAACATAAACAGCGGCAGATATTCCATTATTTAGCCTCCTTCTTATAAGGAAGGTTCTGGGTATGATTTTGGGTAAAGCAGAGAATGCCCCGCAGAAACTCGGCAACACCTTGAATAAGCAGTGTTGCGACAAGAACCAGAATCAGACTTTTTAACAGGAATACGGCAGGCAGCCCGCCGGGGTCATGGGAGGTTTCCTGCAGCTTCCATGAGGTTTCAATGTATTCCCAGCTGATAAAGCCAATAAACAAACAGACAGGAATTAAAAGAAACAGGGTGCCGAAAGCGTCGACCAGCCCTTTTATACGGGGGCTGAACTGACGATAAAAAATATCAACACGCACATGGTCGTCATGACGCAGGGTGTAGGCACTGGCGCCAAGAAACAGGGTGGCGTGCAGGTATAGAGCCAGTTCCTGCAGTGCGATAGACCCTTCATTGAGAACATACCGCAGGAAAACGACACTGCAAATACTGAGAACAAGGGCAATATTTAGCCAGGAAATAACCCGCCCGAAGGTTTCAGTGAAACCATCAATGTGTTTAATGGCTTTATGTAAAACAGTATGAATAGTCGAATCATAAGAGCTGCCACAAGAGGAGCGGGATGATGATGGCATGATATGACCTTAAACATATTGTTATTTTTATTGTTTGCAGTATACATCGGGCGCCTTATCTGAGTAAGAGTGCTTAGACCTTCCCTTCTGTAGCAATTCTGTCACACAAGTCTCATATATTTGTCATCCATGGGTTGGATACTGTGTGCAGTACTATTCGACAGCACAATTACTACCGAATAAAAAAGGCAGGCGGAGCCTGCTGGCATATTATAAATACTGGGAGCATCAAATGACTCTGAAAGGTTTCACTAAGGGCGTAGCAAGCGCTTTGACTCTGGCAGCAGCCAGCGTCGCCTTCAACGCTCAGGCAAGCAAAGTTGACGCTGACATCCCTGCTTACAGCAAGGCCAGCGGTGTATCCGGTAACCTGTCCAGTGTCGGTTCCGACACTCTGGCTAACCTGATGACTCTGTGGGCTGAAGACTTCAAGCGCACCTACCCTAACGTAAACATTCAGATTCAGGCTGCCGGTTCTTCTACTGCGCCTCCAGCTCTGACTGAAAACACTTCTAACCTCGGCCCTATGAGCCGTAAGATGAAGGACAAGGAACTGGCTGCATTCGAAAAGAAGTTTGGCTACAAGCCGACTGCCGTTCCTGTTGCTATCGATGCCCTGGCCGTATTCGTAAACAAGGACAACCCCATCAAGGGTCTGACCATGGCTCAGGTTGACGCTATCTTCTCTTCTACTCTGAAGTGCGGTAACGACAAGAAAATCAACTCCTGGGGCGGCGCTGGTCTGACTGGCCCATGGGCTGGTCGTGATGTGCAGCTGTACGGTCGTAACTCTGTATCCGGCACCTACGGTTACTTCAAGAAGAAAGCTCTGTGTAAGGGTGACTACAAGAACAACGTAAACGAGCAGCCTGGTTCTGCTTCTGTTGTTCAGTCTGTATCTGCTTCCCTGAACGGCATCGGTTACTCCGGTATCGGTTACAAAACTTCCAGCGTTCGTACTGTACCTCTGACCAAGAAAGCTGGTACTCCTTTCGTTGAAGCCAACCCAGACAACGCTGTAAACGGTACCTACCCACTGGCTCGTTTCCTGTACGTTTACGTGAACAAGCAGCCTAACAAGCCTCTGGCTCCTATCGAGCGTGAGTTCCTGAAAATGGTTCTCTCCCAGCAGGGCCAGGAAGTTGTAGTTAAGGATGGTTACATCCCACTGCCTTCCAAGGTTGTTGAAAAGCAGCTGAGCGCTCTGGGTCTGTAAGACCAAAGCCTCTGGCGCAGGACGCGCCGCTTTGATTCAAAAACGGCTTCATAAAAAACGCCCGCATCAATGATGCGGGCGTTTTTTTGTAGCGGGTACGGCAATGCAGATTGTTGTCTGTGTCTTATAAGGGGCAGGGTTTATAAATATTCAACTGTAGCTGCTCGGCAATATAACGAATCATTAACTATCCTCGCACGCTGTTGCCAGATTCATCCAGTGGTGGAGAAAATGGAGCTTAAGCCATACTCTGCATCTGACGGCTGACCGCGCACTCTGGTGGCGGATCACTGATTGTGTATGACGGAAATTATTATGTGTGGCAGAAGCTGGGCCGTTGCGCGTTGTCGGCTGTAACCGGGTGAGCCTGCAGGTGCTGAATAGAACGTTTCATGTCTTTGATTAGCATGGCGGCCAGGTCTCGGCTGACGCCGTGTCGAATCATAATGCGTTGAATGACGGTGCCTTCCCTGTGCGCAGGAAGTGGGTAGGATGCAATCTGCCAGCCGCGCATGCGTACACGGTCAGACAGGTCATAAAGACTGAACCCCCAGTCTCCTGGTTTCAGGGTGTAGCTCACGCCGGGCAAGCCACCGTGGCCATCGTAAATCATCTTAAAGGGTTCCATCTTCGCAATTTCTCGTGCGACCCACTGGGCGGTATTTATGCAGGCCTGTTGAACGCCTTTGTAGCCTTCAAAGCCAAGACGCATCAGGTTGTAATACTGGGCGACAATCTGGCCGCCGGGGCGAGAGAAGTTGAGGGCAAAGGTGGGCATGTTGCCACCGAGGTAGTCAACATTAAAAATCAGCTCTTTCGGAAGGTCTGATTCATCCTGCCAGATCACCCAGCCTACCCCGAGAGGGGTTAGCCCATATTTGTGGCCCGAGGTATTAATGGATTTGACGCGCTTTATCTGAAAGTCCCATTTTATCTTCGGTTGAATGAATGGTGCGATAAAACCACCGGATGCTGCATCAACGTGTATAGGAATATCCCATCCTTTTTCGGCTTCGATACGATCCAGTTCTTTGGCAATAGCTTCAACAGGTTCATAGGCGCAGGTATATGTGATGCCCAGGGTTGGTATAACGCCAATGGTGTTTTCATCCACGTAATTAATGAGCTTATCGGGTGTCATGCCCTGTTCGTCACCATCGAGGGGAATCTGCCGAAGCTCTACATCAAAGTAGCGTGCAAACTTGTGCCAGCAAATTTGAACAGGGCCACAGATCATATTGGGCTTTGAAGTGTCTTTTCCTTCGCTCTCTCGTTTTTTTTTCCAGCGCCATTTTAACGCCAGGCCACCCAGCATGGCAGCTTCCGATGACCCTGTGGTGGAACAGCCCAGGGTCGTTTTGGATGCAGGGCTGTTCCAGAGCTTTGCCAGTATGTGCACACAGCGGGATTCCAGTTCTGCAGTTTGTGGATACTCATCCTTGTCGATCATGTTTTTATCGACACTGATATCCATCAATTCATGAACCTGAGGTTCCAGCCAGGTAGAGCAGAAAGTAGCAAGGTTTTGTCGTGCATTACCATCCATCAGCAGCTCATCTTTGATTAGCTGCACTATGGCATTGGGGGAGTGGCTCTTCCGGGGTAAGGTGTATTTTGGTAAAGCAAGTTCGGAAATGGGCTGTTCAAAAATATCTGCATCTGCAGTATCGGAGTGTAATTGCTTATGAAGCGCCATCGTACGTTACCCGATGATATTACTGAGCTATTGATGATAGAAGACATTAGTAGAAGGCAATCAAAATACAATATAGTGTGGTAGGTAATGGTCGTTTATATTCACGCATGGTCATTCTACTATCGCTATAGCACTCGTCCGAAGGTTTTTTATAGCGGGTACAAAGGATCATCGTCAGGATCTTTTCTGTCCTGAAGAATAAAGGGCTTATCTGGTTGAGGGCATTCCTTATTCATGACTAATTCGGAGTCTGTTTTGTTTCGGACAACGACCCTGTTACCTGCCCGAAAATGGATTATTGGCGCATCTTCAGGTTTTTGTAATATAGCCAAAGTGCAATAAATCATTATGTCTTTGTCTGTGAAAACTGGTTCTCTACACTTTGTTCCTTCCTCTGCTTCTGTTTCCAGCAATATATTGAACTGAAACTTTGTTTTTAATAAAAGGTACTGTGGGCGACGTTTCAGATCTGTCTCTTTTCTAGCGTCTTCGCCTTCTTGTGCAATGATTTCAACAGTTGAGATTAAAGGGGCTAATAAACACTGTGAGTCATGTTCTATAGATGTAACAACATTATTTACAATCCAGTCGAGAAGATGGTGAGTGGTTAACAAGGCGTAGTCGTGGGCAATGCAGTTGTAGGTTGTGTCCCTTATTGATGGTTTTATGTGGCGTAGTTCATGTCCTAGAGCGAGTTGGATGATCTCCGCTTCCTCATAGTTAAAAATACCGAAGCTCTCTGTAATGTTGATGGTTAGGGTTTCGATGATGATTCTGTTACTAAGGCTTCTCAGTGTGTCCAGTTCTTGATTGGATAATGAGTTGGGGGCATATGTCTGGCAGTCCCTTGCTGCCTGATGCATGCAATAGTGAACAGCGCCACTAAATGTTCCCAGTTGTATGTGTGCCAGCAGCGCAGCGGAAAGGTCAACGGCTTTCACTGTTCTGGGTGGTGTGGTTCTTGTAACAGTAAGAACCTCAGGCGCATCCTCTTCGTCCGGAGGCAGGAATGCCTTCCCTATATATGGTATTTTCGATAAAAAGTTTTGGAGCATAAGCTATTCAACTTTAACATTTAGTGTCGGCCATTATTTCTTTCCCAAACGAGAAAACCCATGACCGGGCAGTTAGTTTGGCCAGCGTTTTTGATTCAAGTCTTTATGTGTAAGCGGCTGTTAGTGTCTGGGTTGCTTTAGTTCTTTGCCCAGCGAGCCGTCAGTTCACCGCCATCACCGCTACCGTCGATTTCTATCTGACTGTCGTCAACAGCACTGAGGCCTGTTTGGCCTTCGAGTTTTTGTGAAGGTGCGGCTTTTAAGGCACTGGCTATTTCCAGATACCCTTTTTGCCGGGCCAGTTGTTCTGCGGTGAGGGCAGCAGTATCTCGGAAAGCGGGAATGTTTTCTCTCTCATCCTGTACTGCTACATACTTTGGGGATGCACTGTAGCGGAGTAACAGGTTTACCATATCTAAATTATTTTTTTGGGTTGCCAGAAACAGAGGGGTGGCGCCGGTGCTAAGTCGAGCGTCCGGGTTTGCACCGTTATTGAGAAGAAAGTCTGCTACTTGCTGGTGTCCACGGATTGTAGCCAAGTGTAAAGGTGTCACATTCAGTGCATCTTGCAGAGCAATATTTACATTCGCTTCTCTTGCAATAAGAGATTGAACTATCCCAAGATGGCCATTTTGGGCAGCGATGTGCAGGGCTGTCGTATCGAGGCCCGTTATGCTG
>CBDCRZ010000044.1:0-25286 GCA_965221135.1 Sansalvadorimonas sp. | reverse complement strand
TGAACTCCAATAAATAAAGATTGTAAAAGCCAAACAAAACAGAAAACAATCAAAATTAAAAATACATTATAAGATCAATAAGAGAGTGTAGTCTCGTTCGCTATAAGACGGTTCTAGGCAGAAGCAGGTAAGACTAAAATTTTTGTTGCGGAAAGAGGGAAATTGGTGAAAGACTGGAAAACAGAACTAGAGTCACGGAAATCAAGATAAACTCTGAAGAGCTATGGTCGCCATCAAGCCAACACGTGATTTCACGAATAATGCTCGAACATCATTTACAGCAACGAACAAGAAGTCAAAAGAAACTGTTGCGCTAACAGTAGAAAAATTTAAAGAGAATCAATGCAAATCAATGGGGATTGGCATTGGGCCAAGACATCATGGAGAATGTCCCTTCGGAGTAACAGCAGAAGAATATGCAAGCACGGGAAACAATGCATTAGAAACTGCAATTAGCAGTGCGTATAAGCAGGTATTTGGCAATGCAAACCCAACCGATAGTCAACGTTGCAAGGAACATGAGTCCGCACTAAGAGACGGAAGAATTACAGTCAAAGAATTCGTAACAGGACTAGCCAAGTCTGAATTCTACAAGCAAAACTACTATCATAAAGTATCACCGATAAGAGGAGTAGAGCATAACTTCAAACATTTACTAGGCAGGCCACCAATCAATCAAAGTGAAATTGGTAATTCTATTAGGCTAATTGCAGACCAGGGATATGATGTATTTATCAATAAACTCACCTCATCCGGTGAATACCTTGAAGTATTTGGAACAGACACAGTTCCTTACGATCGAGCATGGAAATCAGAAGCAGGATTTTACTGCTCCACATTTGTCAATATGTGCTCAGTAAGCACAGGGAACGCAAGTTCTGACAAAATCGTGGGCGGAAGAAGCCAACTCGTCATGGCTTTAGCCAAAGCAAGAGAACTCAGTACATCATCTGGTAGTTTTGATGTCTCAGGATTTAGTTATTCAAAGGCAGTACGAGACCCATCCTCAGGAGCCTTCCGAAGAATGTATATGCCGCAAACAACAAAACGATAATTAATTCACAAAAACAGCGATAGGCGGGCAAAAAACTTATTAATCCTGTCAAATTCACCAAAAAATAGGCCTCCAGGGAGCAATTGCTAATCCCCTTGAGGCCTATCTTTTTTTACTATTGTACAAAGTGATAATATATGACCTCGCAAAGACACATTTGGCATCTTAAGTTTTGGAAACAAAAAACAAAGATAACGGCGCAGACCCTTAAGATTGGGCAATTCTACCTAGCAGAAACTAAAAAAAATGTATGACTATTCCTGTTCTCACCTATTCACAAAAGAGCCAGAACAGTCGAGTGGACAACCTTGCTGGAAACACTGATTCTGTAAAATATCAAGCAACAGGAGAAATATCAGCCTCTTCGATATCAACACGTAGAGATATGGACAGTTTGATTGAACAGACATACAGACAAATTTTCTTCCATGCAATGAGTTGCGATAGAGACATTTATCTCGAGTCGCAATTAAGAAGTGGATATATTACGATGCGAGACTTCGTGAGAGGACTCCTATTATCAGAAAGATTCCAGCAGGGATATTACCAATGTAGCTCTAATTACAGAATGGTTGATCAAGTTGTAGGACGAGTACTTGGGCGTTCAGTAAGTGGAGAAGGAGAAAGATTGGCTTGGTCAATTGTGATTGCAGAGAGAGGTTTTACAAACTTTGTCGATCAAATACTAGAGAGTGATGAATATATGATGAATTTTGGATATGACGGGGCGCCAGCGCAGCGTGGCAGGTTGATACCAGGAAGATCAACTGGAGACATGCCAATTTATCAAAAATTTCCTCGTTATGGAGAAGACTGGAGGAATGCACTTATCGAAAGAGAATTCGTCAATAAAACATTTACAACTGGTGGTGATATGAATAGCGAGATGAAATCAATCGTTCGCAAACCACCTGCATGGCTTATCAAGTCTTGGCTGGTTCTATTTGCAATTGGAGGGTTTGAGCTTGCAAGGGTAATACTTACAATTGGTGTATCAATGGTACGAAATTAAGAGCATGAATTTAAACATAACTACTTGGGCACCACCAGAAAAGACCTCTCCGGAGCAAATTGCTGGGTACCCAATAGATGCTAGAGGCGCAGACTGGAGAAACAAAGATCTTCAGGATCTTGATTTAAGAGATGCAAATCTATGTCGCACGGATTTAAGGGGAACAAATCTTAAATACTGCCGCATGCAAAACATTGACATGAGGCTGGCAAAATACGATAATAAAACACAACTACCAGAAGATTTTGATATTCGTACTAGTGGAGCAATCGGCCCAGGAGCTAAACTCAACGGTGCATTTTTAAACAATGCTGATTTAAGAGGAATCGATCTAAGAACAGGTTCCTTAATGGGTGCTTATCTGAGCGGTGCAGATCTTAGCGGCGCCATATTAGATAATGTTTCATTGGCCGGAGCAGATCTTCGAAATTCTATTTTGAGAGGGGCGATGTGTAGGGGCACTCGGTTTGGCACAAGTGAAATCAACATGGCCGACCTACGTGGTGCTGATCTAACAGAGGCGAATTTGGAAGCACTCGAATCAATCAAAGGCAGCGATTTCTCGATGTGTAAAGGCATAGCTAACCAACTCAAGCACCTACTAGAGAGACCTTCTGTTGAATTGGACCATTGGAATCCATTGACCCGGAGCACTACACGAGCAAGCCTCGAATCACTGCTCGTACAGCAATAGGTTAACAAGACTACACAATTAAACGAAGGTGCTCGTCGCCGCGAGGGATCATTTTGCCGTTTCACGCAACAAAACTGAACATTTGATTGAGCTTTATAAAGAAGATGTCCACTCGCAGGGAATTTGCAAGAGATTGATCGGAGATAAACGAGAGAGCATTCATGCCCTTTGGTCCTGCCTCGCTACTAGGGGTCGAGCGTTTCTCAGCAGAGAGTGAAGCACCGCTCGAACTGCTTCCAGGCGACGACGACGTCCAAAAGGAAGCCTTGATACGCGCTATCTACAAGCAAGTCCTTGGCAATGCGTACGTCATGGAGAGCGAGCGGCAATTGATCGCAGAATCCCAGTTCAAACTTGGCGAAATCAGCGTTCGAGAATTAATCCGTCGAATCGCCAAGAGCGATCTGTATCGCAGTCGATTTTTCGAATCCTGCCCGCGCTATCGCTATATCGAACTTGCCTTCAGACATCTCTTGGGGCGTGCTCCTGTCGATTTTGAAGAAATGCGAGCACATGCTGAACGTCTTGATAGCAAGGGGTATGACGCTGATATCGATAGCTTCCTAGATTCTGACGACTATCAAAATACATATGGAGAGTGGGTTGTCCCTTATCAGCGTGGCTGGAAGACAGAGAGCTGCAAAACCCTTCAAGAATTCACCTGGAGTTTCCAACTGCTTCGTGGCAACAGCAGTAGCAGCCTGAAAGGCGACCTCTCAGGAATCACAGCAAAACTAGGAGGGGCTGTCTACCAAAACACTCCGCTCGCAGTTGTCCCACCATCATCCAAAGAAGCAACAGGCTGGAGCTTTAGGAGGGCGAAAAATCTTCAGGATGCTCCAACCCGCCTAGGAGTGGGAGCAGGGCAAGAGGGCACGACTTATCGCGTTGAAGTGACAGGATACAGAGCCAATAACGTACGCCGGATATCCCGTTATACGAAATCAAATCGTGTGTATTACATCCCATTCGATAAGCTTTCGGAGCAATTTATAAGAATACATAGAGAAGGGGGGAAAATTTCCAGTATTACGCCAGTTACATAATCCCTAAAGCAATTCAATCAGCTACCAACTTCAACAATTACACAAATTCACCATGGACACTAACCAAGCATCTTCAGGATTCGGCGCAGAAAGCAAGTGGAGTAATCCAGTTTCCTTTCAAAGAAAGGGCATCTCAAATCAAAAAGCAGCACTAACAACAGGTGAATTCCTCAAGAATTCATGTGATCAGATGGCTATTGGCGTAGGGCCAAGAACCCATGCAGATTGCCCGCATAGAGTAACTGCGGAATGCTATAGCCCTGATGATAACTCTTCCCTTGAAGATGTTATTGCGGCTGCATATCGTCAAATATTTGGCAATGCTCATGTCATGGACTTTGAGCGTTGTAAAGAACTCGAAGCACAACTTCGCAATGGAGAACTAACGGTTCGTGACTTTGTTCGTGGACTAGCAAAGTCTAGTTTCTACAAGCAAAGATTTTTCACAGCTGTTGGACCACAAAGGGGCATTGATTTAAACATCAAACACCTGCTGGGACGAGCACCTCATTCACAAGCAGAGATTTCAGCGAAGATCTCTCTTCAAGCAGAACATGGTCAAGCAGCCGTAATCGACAGCATTGTTGATTCTGCTGAATATCTCGAAGTATTCGGCAGTGACATCGTTCCTTATGCGAGAGCGTGGTCTTCCCCAGCTGATTTAGCAACCTCCGCCTTCCCACTACTCGCAGCGATTCAAAAAAGCTTTGCTGGTAGTGATAGTGCCAGGGGTGGAGCGAGCAACCTCATCAGTAATTATGCAAGTGGAAGGGCACCAAGAATCAATGTGCCATCTGAATCGATCGGAGTAAAACCAACTCCAAGCTACGCAGCAGGTCGTTTTGCAAGCAGAGCACCGGGTGTCACAAGCGGAAACGATGGAGCACCAATGCGTGGTGACAGCTACGTATTCTTTGGACTTGGACAACGGGAACAAGAAACATTCCAGCGTTGCCCGGGCGACTCAAATGATCAACTTAATGCGTTGATTAGATCCACATATAAGCAGGTCATGGGCAATCCACACCTGATGGAATTTGAAAGGGCAATCTCAGCTGAAAGCAAGTACGTGGATGGCTATCTGAGTACTCGTGAATTTGTCCGGGCATTAGGCCTTTCAGCCGAATACAAGCGTCGTTTCTTTGAAACAAATGCCCCTTATCGCTTTATCGAATTAAACTTCAAGCACTTCCTAGGAAGGGCTCCAAGTTCACAAGCTGAGATCAGCGAGCACACAAAAATACTCGCTGAAAGTGGGTATGAAGCTGAAATTTGTAGCTATGTAGATAGCGTTGAGTATCAAACAACTTTCGGCGAAGACACCGTACCGTTCGCACGTATTCTTTCTGAGAATGGTCGGTCTCAGGTTGCCTTTAATCGTCACCTGAAATTAGCTGAAGGATATGCAGCAAGTGACACGGTTCAAACAGGATCTTCACTCGTCACCTCTGTTGCTACAGGAACAGTGCCAGGAGGATGGAGTTCAACGACAACTCGCATCAACCGCACTGGTACACAATCAGGTGCAGCAGATCCAACCAAGAAGAGATTCAGAATCGTTGTTTCGGCACAAGCTGCACGCAGCAGACAACGCACAGCTGGAAGCACTTATTTAGTTTCTGGAAAGGACATGTCCAGCCAAATGAAGTACATCCATTCACGTGGCGGGAAGATCCTTTCAATTACAGAAGTAATGTAAGCAGTAATTAATATTCAATAAGGGGAGCCTTCCGATTGGGAGGCTCCCCTTAACATTATCCAACCCCATAAAAAACAATGTCACAGCCACTCACTCTTGCCACTAAAGCGAATATTGATCTTGAGCACTCAAATGAGGTGATCAAGAGAATATATAGGCAAGTTTTTGGCAATCGACATCTCATGGAGTTGGATATCAATAAGTCCTTAGAAGCGCTGTTCATCAATGGTGACCTAACGGTCCAGGGATTTGTAACAGCTCTAGCGCAATCAGAAACCTACAAAAAACTTTTTCTTGAGCCAAATAACCCTTATAAATTTGTTGAACTGAATTTCAAGCATCTACTCGGAAGAGCACCTCATGGGCAAGCTGAAATCCAAAAGCATGTAAAACTCATGAGAGATGAAGGCTTCGAGAGCGAAATCGCAAGCTACACCTATAGCGAAGAATATTTAACTTCTTTTGGAATTGATCAGGTTCCTTACAATCGTGGATCAAGCACAATGCGAGGTGGGAGCACGATCAACTACACCAGAACGAATGCCTTCGAAGTTGGATATGCAGGATACGACGGTGCAATGAAAGGATCTACACTTCTGCAAAGCATAACAACTGGAAAAACTCCAGATATCACTGGGAGGAAAGGAGTTGGTAATGGAGGGTCCTTAACCATAAGCTGGAGTTCACGAAGGCAAATTGGGGCCAATCGCCGTGTCGCACAAAAGTCAGTGGTGAGCCAAACATCGATGTCGTCAACAATAAAAAGCATTCTCGCCCAAGGCGGAAAAATCCTTAGTATTACAAAGGCTTAAAAGTCCTCGTTTTACGGCCTAGCCCCTTCGGCGCTGGGCCATAATTGAAAGCATAGGAATTACTTAAAACATAACCAACCCAAATAATCTAAAACCATGCCAATCATTCGCCCAAATTCCCAAAAAACAAATCAAGATCAAACGGCATTTGAAAGATCAGTAGATAAAAACCCTATGGCAATGTCAATGATGATTGACTCAGTTGTCAATATGATGCAGAATACAAGACCACCTCTTCAGCAAGAACAATCAAATACATTCGCTAACTGAAATGGATATAGAGCAGTTTGTTGCTCAGACTGAAGGTGAATGGAGGTCAATGCGCTCAGCCCATTCTCTAGCCTTTCAGCAATTCGAAGACGTCCTAAGCGAAATATCAGTAGAAAAAATAAGCGAAACAAATACTGATTTGCAAGCAATACTAAAACAAGAAGGTGACTTAAGAGTATCCGACATTAAGTCACCCTTTTTGATGAAATGGGCCGCTGAAAGTGACTGGGAGCCTGATGATCCTAATGATGTTGCGAATGGTGAGTGTATTATCGTACCAATACCAACCAATGAAAAATCTGGAGTACTGCTAAGAAGTATTGGTTACGCAGAATCTATCGCAGCGAGATCAGAATACAACTTTCTAGATGATGGGACTTTTGTTTTAAAGACAAAATATGATCAATCAATTGCTGAAGAAAGAATTTGGTTTATAAGCGAAAATGTTCGCTGCCGCTCCTCTGTGCTTAAGACATCTGAGGGCTCTGGAATACTACAAACATCATTCTCCTCAGAAGTGCGACGGCTGACTAAATCATAACCAAAGGTAAATCCATGGATCCCATATTAAAGTTTGCTAAAACCATTGCAGGAATATACGACAACTTCGAGCAATCTCAAGAAAATCCAAAAGATTTTGCTCGCATCAATATCATCTTCAGACCACTACCATGGGCAATATTTAATGGCCCAGGGTTTTATTCTGAACAACACTACGACTATGCACCATGGTCACCGTATAGACAGGGAGTGCACAGATTAATTGCTCATAATGAACACTCAGATACCTTCATCATGGAAAATTTTGGATATGCAGATCAAATGCGCTTGGCAGGTGCTGGTAGAAATCCTGAACTTCTTGACTCCTTGAAAAAAGAAAAATTAAAAGCAAGATGTGGGTGTGGAATGCATTTCAAAACAAAAGCAGACAGGAAATATATAGGTTCCGTAGAACCAGGAAAAAAGTGCATGATTCCAAGGGATGGACAACTCACATATTTAGTAAGCGAAGTTGAAGTCACTCAAGAAAGCTGGATAAGCAGAGATCGTGGATACGATCCAAATACAAATAAACAGATCTGGGGATCTGAGCACGGACAATTAGTTTTTAAGAAGATAGAAGATATTGGAGAAATGATTGCCAGTGACTGGATGGATAAAAAACTAAATCATGAAGGATAGTAAATCCCAAATAAAATCTTGGATTCGATCCCAACATCTGATTTGTGAGGGAAGCGACTTTATATTCGAGACTGTGGATCAAACACAACTAGAAAAATTTGAAACTATTATGGATTCATTAGGGGGAAGGGTGAGATCAGTAAAGGCTGTTGGGAATTGGCCAATGGGTCCAAATCGCTCTTTTAAGATCTTAAGAGCAATCGCTTCAGTACCAAGACCAGGTGGCGAAGAGCTAGTAACTTATTGGGCAAAGAAAGGATCTAAACAAACAAGATATTCAGAAATAAATTCGTAATAACATCAATCGGAAAACCATCCCATCCATGTTGGCTGAGAAAAATCAGTATGCTCACTCCATTTACGAAGCAAAGTCAATGAATCAAAGTGATAGCCCCTTTGTTCTGCAATTGCGAGAAGTTCATCTTGATTACGAGATGACTTGATCTCCTCTTTTAACTGACTATCGTTCTGAGCAAGCTGAATAAAATCATTAAGAATTTGATCCTTCTGGGAATCAGAGAGGGGCGCACTCATGGATTTGAATTGCAGTTATAGATTGTTAAGAAGAACCTTGATCGGCTCCTTCCATCAGCATAGCTCTCCAAGTTGAAACTTGACGAAAAGCCCAACTCCAATGGGTCGTATCATGCAGATGAGCTGATTGCTTTGACTGGGATTTTAAAGACTCAGAATCTAAAAGAACAAATTCATCCCAATCGTCTTTTGTAAAAGAGAATCCCTTCGAATAGGCATAGTCAATAATTTGTTCATGCGAAGTAAGCTTTTTCAGGCCAGTTGCAATCTCATGACTCTGAACAACAGAGTGAATAAAATTTTCAATGATGGAAGAAGAAGTTGAACTTAACAAGATTCAATCCAAATGGCAAAATTTGATTTTAGACAAATGAGCTGAAGAACTAATGGACCACCAGTACAACGAAGAAGACGCCAAGGGATATTTTGACTGGTATGGCCAGAATCGACCAAAATTTTAGGAGGTCGAGTGGCTTGTTCTAATGGAATCAAAGCAGCACCAGTCAACAATGGTTCTACTGTCTGCATCAAAATCTGTAGTGAGTTGATATCATCAACAGTGTTAAACCTGTCCTGAAGATCACTATCTTGAGAAATCAACTGTACGAAGCGGGGCAATGCTTTTTCTGCTTCAATTGTCGCTGACATCCTAGAACCAACCGACGATATCAATACTATACCAATGCAGCGAGTGCAAAATGCGATTACTCAAGTAGATCGATGAAGAACAAAGAAACAAAAGGAAACGACTCAGGTGATGTCATACCAATACAAAGTGGTAGATTTGGGAAGCTTAAATTAAATCACGACGAATTAAAAGAATTATGGCAGAGCGATTCGATATCTTATTCGAGGGAATGTCAGAAGAGTCATCTCTAAAAATTCTATTGTCGGATCCAAAAGATCTGTCTAATCCTGTAGATAAGTATATGGCCGCAACACGGCTCGCAGCATGCACAAGCGAAGAGTCATTGCAGGGACTCATCAGCGCAGTTGATCTTGATCCAGAGGACCTCTTTAACAGAATTACTAGGAGGAAAGCGATAGAAGCATTAGGCCGAAGAAAGGACGTACAAGCTTTGGAATGCCTGTTTAAAGCCCTAAAATTTGATGATGAGCCATCAGTCATCAACGCCGCTGATTCAATTACACAAATATCTGCTCCCCTCACTGAAAGTCAATGTGATTCACTTCTAGATGCATTAAAAGGAAGTGATCCACAAAAACGATCAGTCATTCAGGCTCATACAAGACTAGGCCTTAAGAGTGGTACATCGTTCATTCAAACCCTCATCCATGATGAAAACCCTTTGATTTCAGGAGCCGCGAGGGCTTTTTGCGCTCGAGTCGAGGGAGACCTAGATCAACTGAAGCCGCTGATTCCTCAACTCCAAGATCTTCAAGCAGGCCGTCGGCGTTCTGCTGTGATTGACCTAGGTGATGCTGGTGATATCACGATGCTGGACTACCTGATCAAAAGTGCTGTATCGATGCCATTACGAGCAAAGAGTGCTTTTCAGCTGGTTGATCCAAACAAAAAAGCGCAAGTACCCGAAGAACACATCCAAACCATTACGACACTTCTGCAAGATGACCCGAGAAGCCTCTCCATGCGCGAAGAGTGGTTGAGCAACCAAGACCCAATAGAGATTGAGAACAACCTGCAACACCGGGACGAAGGGAAACAATATGGAGCAGCACTTAGCCTCCTCAAGATGCCCAAGCCGCAACAAATCGAAATAATTGATGGTATTCACTCACGGCTATGGAGTGATTACGGGGCAAACTATTTGCTGACATCGTTGGTTGGGCTGGGATCCATCCATGAAAGAGAGGAGTTGGTCAGAACATCACTGGCAGAAATACTCCCTCAATATGCAAAATCTAGAGTTGCCGCGGCGTGGGCATGCCTAAAACTAGATCTAAGCGACCAGCTAGGCCTACTCAAGGAGATCAGCACGAGCTCAAAGTGGGTTCCACTGAAATGGAGCTGCTCACAAGTGCTTAAGAAGTATTCATGATGTTTCATGAATCACCCAAAAAGCCCTCTACGAAAGAGTTTGACGGCCAACGCACGCTGCTTTATATTTTCTTCGGATTGGTGATTGCAAACTTTTCTGTCTTGACATCGTCCTGAACAGGAGCGAGCAGAAAAGAGAAGTAATGTCCTTTTGGCGGATACGCATCCCCCCAAAAAACTCTTCCCAACTCCTCATGCTCGACGCATTCTCCAGGAAGGCCGTCTCGGCCGATTCAAGCGGCGCCTTCATTGGCGGAGGCGAGCTTGCCTCTCTCAAGTCATTCATTGCTGACGGCAACAAGCGCCTTGACGCTGTTAACGCCATTTCATCAAATGCTGCTTGCATCGTCTCTGACGCCGTTGCTGGCATTTGCTGTGAAAACACCGGCTTAACTGCACCTAATGGTGGTGTGTACACCAACCGCAAAATGGCTGCTTGCCTCCGTGATGGCGAGATCGTTCTCCGTTATGTGAGCTACGCGCTTCTGGCAGGCGACGCTTCCGTCCTGCAGGATCGCTGCCTTAACGGACTCCGCGAAACCTACGCCGCACTGGGCGTGCCCACCGGATCTGCTGCCCGTGCCGTAGCCATCATGAAGGCTGCCTCCGCAGCATTGATCACAAACACCAACAGCCAGCCCAAGAAGGCAGCTGTAACTCAAGGCGACTGCGCCAGCCTCGCTGGTGAAGCAGGTAGCTACTTCGATGCAGTGATCAGCGCAATCAGCTGAACCTGATCTCAATTTAATCGTTAAACACTACTAACTTCCTACTCATGAAGTCTGTTATCACCACAGTTGTCGGCGCAGCCGATAGCGCTTCACGCTTCCCCTCAGCATCAGACATGGAATCCGTTCAGGGTTCTATCCAACGCGCAGCTGCTCGTTTGGAAGCTGCTGAAAAGCTTTCCGCTAACTACGACGGAATCGCTCAGCGCGCCGTTGACGCTGTCTATGCTCAGTACCCCAACGGAGCTACTGGCCGTCAGCCACGCCAGTGTGCAACTGAAGGCAAGGAGAAGTGCAAGCGTGACTTCGTTCACTACCTGCGCCTGATCAACTACTGCCTGGTTACAGGCGGCACTGGCCCTCTTGACGAACTCGCCATCAACGGCCAAAAAGAAGTTTACAAGGCTCTCAGCATCGATGCTGGTACCTATGTTGCAGGCTTCTCAAACATGCGTAACGACGGTTGTGCACCTCGCGACATGAGCGGCCAAGCTCTGACTGCGTACAACAACTTGCTGGACTATGTGATCAACTCCCTGGGTTGATTAATACCTCTAGGTATTAATTAATTCCGTATGGAGCAAAAGGGTGGGCAATGCCCACCCTTTTTTTTCAGGAATTTACTTTGACAAAAGCAAAGTCTGCCTAAGAAATAGCAAATCAGGAAATTCTCACTTTGGCGTTGTTCTTTCAGAAGACAAAACAACTCATTGAAGAGTCCTGGTTGAGCAATATTACGCCATACAATTTCACGGCATAATTGATTTCTTGCCCTGAGATGTAGAGGCGCATTCAAACCACCACACCCCCCATCTTCATCATGCTCGGAGCAGAAACAAGCCTAAAATCCTTGACCTCGGCAACCAGAACTGGTCCAGCCTCATTCTCCACATCCAACAAAGCTGGCAAAAGCACAGTCCCATATTCCCCTTCAGGCGCAAGAGCCGAATACAAGAGGCAACACTGCGCTGCATCAGGAATCGGCATAGGCCCAAGACTCCATTCAGAATGTCCATTCGGCGTAGTAGCTGATAGATACAGCCCAGGTGATACAGAGGCACTCAGGCGTGTCATCAAGGCTGCATATCGCCAGGTCCTGGGAAACATGCCACCTACAGAGAGCCAGCAAGAGACATCACTAGAAGCAAGGCTCCTTAACGGAGAAATCAATGTCCGTGATTTTGTAAACGGCTTGGCAAAGTCAACCTTCTACAAAGACAACTTCTTCCACTCAGTGGGAGCCCAGCGAGGCATCGAACTAAACTTCAAGCATCTTCTTGGTAGAGCACCTCTCAGCCAAGCAGAAGTTCAAAATCACATCAAGCTGCAAGCAGAGCATGGCTTCGATGCTCTGATTGATTCACTAACCGATTCTGCTGAATACACCGAAGTATTTGGTAGTGATATCGTTCCTTACGAGCGTACTCAAGATTCCTACGCCGGAATGTTTACTCGCTCCTACAACCTAATGAGGGATCTAGGAGGCATGAAAGTAGCGATTAGCGATAATGCACAGGGCCGTCAAAGCAAAACCGTCAATGCTTTGGCAAATGCATTGAGAGAAAGCACAAAACCTCAGCCTTTCTCTTATGTATCTGTAACAAGAATCCCTGTCAAACTACCTCAGCAACAGTACACAGGTCATAATCCACCAGCAGCCAGCGATTATGTACCATTCCGTCCGTTTGGAATCTTCTTCTAGATTCGAAACCTTAGGATAAATAGTGTTAGCCCTCATCAATGATGAGGGCTTTTTGATGAGGGGTATTCTTCATTAAGTGCCCAAATCGATCAATGATTGAGACAGAACAAGAAATACAGGGAAGATAGACTAGATTCAGTGAGAAAGTGAAAACTTAAACATGACAGGAGCTCAATCGGAGCAGGATGTCCTGAAAAGCGAAAGTCTGACGGAGGAAGAAGCACTAGAACTTGCTACTGCCTTAAAACAAAAACTGAGGGATGGAGAACTGCCAAATTCAGATCTCGCATCCATAAACAAAATGGTTGCCGGATTGGGTGACAGCAGGGGAGGGTTAAGACTAACATTCGCAAAAAGCCTCGGCTCAGTTGGAGAAGAGGCCATCCCGATATTATGCGAAGCATTGAAAAACAGCTCTAATGTCACCATCAGAAGAGCCTCAGCCAAAACACTAAATATTATTGGGCATAAAAAAGCACTCCCAAATCTAATCGAAGCCTTTGAGACAGACGAAGATCCTGTCGTACAAGGTTCATCAGCTGGGGCTATGGCCACAATAGGGGAACCAGCGATTGAGCCATTACTAAAAATTTTAACTGAGCCAAAGTGCACAGCTTTTCAGATAGGGCTGATCAATCTTGCATTAGGTTTCATCGGCTCTAAAAGCCCCATGGCCTTGCATTCAGCAACAAGTTCTAAAAATCCAGAGATCAGAATAGCGGCCCTAAGTGCTTTAGCAGAACAAGCACAAAAACAGGAAAATAACCAGGTACGCATACTAATACTGAATGCATTAAAAGATCAAAATAGTGAAGTGCGCGCCGAAGCAGCAACAATTGTAGGAAAATCCATGGATCAAGAAGATGCTGCATGCCACCTACATGCTTTGCTCAAAGATGAAAATACTCAGGTACGTAAAAATACCGCATTATCACTTATGAAAATGGAATCAATGATTTCAATTGACTCTATTAAACAAGCAATTGAGGAAGAGACTGATGAGCAAGTCAAGGGGGTTATGATCGTTGCAAAGAATCAACTTGCAAAATATCAAGACATACTCTAATCACCAAAAAGGCCTTGGCGGCGAGAAACACTTGACTCAAGAATCTCCTTAATCAATGGATCTGTTGAATCGTTATTCATCATACTCATGAAACACTGATCCACCTGGGATGATTGAACTTCTGCAAGAGACATAACCGCTGATTGAACATGGGCAATATTGGAACTATTACAAACCTGAATTAAAATAGGTATAACACGCTCTTTCTCATGCTCCTGCTTTGAAAAATATCCCAGAGTCATCAAAGCGGATTGTGAGACAACGGGATTTGGATCATCTAGTGCTAACTTTAATGCTGTTATTGCCTGCTCTGGGAAAACAGACTCTGGGAAATTCACAGAAACTTGAACAAAAGCCTTGATACAGCAGGCTCTAACCGTAGAATTGTCTGTCGTATTAAAAAGGTCAAGAAGTGGAGACAAAACCCGATGACCAAACACACCTAAACCTTTAACTGCGGTACGGTAGACCGTTGGATCAGAGTCATTCAACAGATCAAGAAGGCGAGGAAAGGCTTCATCAAAATAATTTTCTGACATTACTACACATGCATCCATTCGAATATTGGGATTCGGATGAGATAAATCTAGAAACAGATCATCCAGAGATATTATTGAAGACACAACACAAGATGAAGATTTTAAGATCTTAGCAGGAGACAATAGCAATGAACTGGCAATGACAAACCGCAATGCCCTACAACGCTAGCGCCATGCGTGCTCTGGCCTGCACAAAGAGATCTTTATCATCATCAGAAATTTCTAAAATCAGCTTGCTTTTAGATGCCGTGTCTAGTTCTGAATGCGTATCTATAGCTTGAATCAATGAATAACGCATATCCCAAGGCAATGAATCACGAGCAGTTAAAATCTCATCCATAAACTGACACAGCATTGAAGGATTTAACCTAGCAAGTGACAGCACGGAAGCACCTCTACTCTTCTGAAATTGGGGCCTAACATTAAAAATGGACGAAAGAAGAATTTCAAAAATCCAAGACTGAGACTCAACAGACCAATCAGGAATAGAGCCAAAGAGATTAATAAAGCAATAGTGTGCCCCATAATCATTATGTGCCTCTTCAATCCATGAATCCTTCAACAGCGGGAAAATCTCAGAAGACGGATAAGAAGATAAATACTTGAGTGCTAAATAGCAGCGACTGAAGTCAGTATTGTACAGGTCTCCAACAAGAAACTCAGCAGATGGTATCTCGTCATAACGATGAACACAATTAATCACCGACAAATCACAGGAAAGGAGAGAATCCAAAGACGAAAGCAAGCGAGAATTAACAGTGCCTACTAAATTATTTCCATAGAGCTTACGAATGGCACGCAGTTTAAAAACAGGCGACACGGGAGCCGAAAAAACTTCATCGATCTGGTCAATTGCATTGGCATCAATCAAATCCTGAATAGCAAAATGCCTATCCATTTGATTAGGCAAAAACAAGTTCAGCGAAATCTCAGGAACTTTTTCAGAATCACGCGTTAACTTGGCAATAGCAGAAATTGCAGCCCCCTTAATTCCAGGAACAGAGCTAAACTGGAAAGGGCGAATGATGTCAACACTCCTAAAGACGTCTAACGAAGATAAGCACTGTATAACAACCCTTTGGTTTGCAATATCTTCTTCAAGGATACCAATCATCTTATCAACGAGAGCCTGATCATTACATTGCAAGGTTTGCAATGACCAAACAGTATTTTCCACTAAATAGATATCATCAGACCACAAACACTTGCCGATAACAGGAATTGCATCAATACATCCAAGACGAGCCAGAACCTCAACAATCTTGCGCTTGGTGATTTTGACTGATTGGCAAGAAGTTATGCGATATTGCAAAAAATCTATCAATGCTTTTTCAGTCTCAGCACAAGGACAATTAATTAAATGTGCTGCCGCTGTATAGAAATCACTTTCCGAGTCTTGTTCACTCACTGACTTCATCAGCAAATGACGAGCATGCTCACAGCTTAGGCCTGGGTGAATGTTGTCAAATCTTGCGGGCTTATGCAAAACAAGAACATAAACAATGAAATAATACTAGCACTTCTTCATAAAACTTTTGCCGGCGCCGTGCCACCGAAAAGGTATATTCAAATAGCTTGCAGAATTGATGATTAGGCCATAATCTTAAGCTAGTCAAGATTGAATCGATGGGACCCTTTTCAAGCAACTCATTTTTGGTAAAAACAATTGCTTATGGCCGATCAAGACCAACAACGCCAACAAGCATTCAAATTCCCTTTAACTTGCTGAGTAAAAGCATACAAGCGATGCGTCAATCTGGCATCACTGTTAGCGCTGTCAGCAATATCCATGAAGTAGATAAAAGCAACCAATCTGGTACTAAAAAGCCTACTTCACCAGAGTCAAGACGATCAAAACGCGAAATGCAAAGTGCTAGTAGCAACGAAACCGAATCAAAATCAGAAGTGAGAAAAGAAAAAAGAGCTACGAATCGCAGAGCCAGAAAAAAGAGCTAAGCAATCTTTATTTTACTAACCTCTGTATTCGAAGACAGATTCTTCTGGCCGAGCTGCCTTGAGAGCATCCCAATTGATACTCTCAAGAAACATATCTGGATTCAAGCATTCCACGACATCAACTCCCCAATATCCTTCTTTCAACGGCGAGCTTGATGTAGCAGCAGAATCCTTTCTACCGCCAAGAGCAATTAAAGAATGATTGGTCGAATGGCCAAGTGATTTGCGTAATTTTTTCCATGAATCAACGACTTCTCTTGCCAACTCATGGGACGAGAGCTCAGACTCAACAAGAACCATCCAATGAGGATGGTTCAAAGCATTAGCCTTAATGTGATCGGAATGGAGGCTAAGACCTTCTGCGAGTTCCTCGGCAGTAAAAGAAGGCACAGACTCCGATTGGATCTGTAAATTATGGGAGAGAACAAAATTCTGCATGATGGGCAACTATAGTCAGTGGAGGTCTAGTGAAAGGATGTTTGAAAATGCTGATACAGGAGATGTTCTAAAATGAATGAAAGCAATTCTACAAAAGATTCATCTCAAACAAAACGATTAAGTAAATTAAGCGAAGAAGAGGCTTTACTGCTTTCAGAGCACTTAAAACATCAACGAAATAGTGGAATACCTCTCGATTCAGATCAAAAATCCATAGATAAGATGGTAGCGGGGCTGGGTGATCATCGGGGACTACTTCGATTGCGTTTTGCAGATAGCCTTGGTGCCGTTGGACAAGTAGCTGTTCCCGCTCTTTGTGATGCCATGTTATCTAGCGATAACGTAACAGTGCGTAGAGCAGCGGCAAAGACTCTTACATTAATAGAGGATCCCGATAGTCTCCCTTACCTCGTATCTGCATTTCTCAACGATCAAGACTCTGTTGTTCAAGGTTCAGCCATAGGAGCGATGGCAGCAATAGGCGAAGAAGCTGTCACTCCCATCCTCAATCTATTATCGAATCCAGAAACATCAGAAATGCAGATAGGATTGGCCAACTGGGCATTAGCTTTTATAGGTGAGCGAGGGGAAAAACTCTTAAGAGACGCTTCAAGCTCTAGTAATCTAGAAATTAGAAAGGCTGCTATTACTGCTCTAACAAGCAGAATTGATACGCTGAATGCAGATGAAAATAAAGAGTTACTGTTTACCGCCTCGAGAGATAATAATTCAGAAATTCGTGCAGAAGCTGCAACATTACTTGGAGCCTTAGAAGATGTTGATTGGGCTAAACCCCTCCTCATCTCCAATTTATATGATTCAGATAGCTGGGTACGAAAAAACTCAGCTCTATCTTTAATGAAATTGAATGCGACAGAGGCTATAGCAACACTTGAAGAGCGTGAGCATCAAGAAGAAGACAAAATCGTAGCCAATGTGCTTAAGCTAGCCATCCAAAAGCTTAAGCAAGGAATTTGAGATTTAGATCATAAAAAAAGGGAGAGTTGAGCAATCAGCTCATCCCTCCCTTTGTAATACTGAAAAGTTACCTAGCTATCAAGAGAGAGCATTAATAACATAATCAAGATAGCTCTTGAATTCATTAAGAGCTTGAGGACTCATGTCACGAGGGGCGCAAGCGCGATCGCGGGTATAAGTCAGAGCCTCAACGTAAGGTCCTGTTGGGAGGGAAAGGCTACGATAAACCTCACGAGCTCCGGCAATGCCCCACTCGTCCAAAGGACCAGTACCACCAACAACCAAGCAGTAGTTGATCAAGCGCATGTAGTGACCGAGATCTCGGTAGCACTTGTCAACTTTCACTTGGCTGTCGCCAGCTTCACCAGCCTGCTTGAGGTAGGAGTACTTGCTAAAGCAAGCATCACCTGCTTCACGGGTAACAGCGTCAAGGCCTGCGGCCAGCTTTTCTGCAGCTTCAAGACGAGCAGCAGCACGCTGAATATTGCCCTGAACGGCTTCAAGATCGTTTTGAGAAGGGAAGCGACCAGCTGCATCAGCAGCAGTCACAACTGTTGTCACGACGGACTTCATTGGAGTTTCCTAAAGATGAAAAGTGTCTGAAAGCGGAGCAAGAAGATCTTTATTCCAGATCAGGAAATGGCGCCAATGACGCGATCGAAATAAGCACCAGCTTCTGCAACCAGTGCAGCACAGTCACCCTGTGTGGTTTCCATTTTACGGAAACGCTTACCACCCAAACCAGGAGTATTGGTTTCTCCGATATGAGCAGTAGCAGAAGCCTTCATGATGGCCACGGCACGACCTGCAGACTGGGTAGGAACGCCCAGCGCAATGTAGGTTTCCTTCAGACCGTTCAGGCAGCGATCATCCAGAACGGATGCATCACCTGCCAAAAGGGCATAGCTGATGTAGCGGAGAACGATCTCTCCGTCGCGCAGGCAAGCTGCCATACGACGGTTGGGGTAGCAATTACCACCTGCCTGGATCAGACCTGTGTTTTCACAAATCATGCCAGTAACAGCATCAGAAACGATGCAGGAGGCGTTTGAGGTGATGGCGTTGACGGCATCGAGACGCTTATTGCCGTCACGAACGTAGGAGCGGAGACCGGCGAGGTCACTACCACCAACGGGAGCTGTTTTAGCGTCGGCACTGACGACCGAACGTGAGAATGCGTCGAGCATGTGGGCCAGACAAATTTGGAGGGAAGAGGCTTCTCGAATCCCGCGAAGGCTAAGCCTGGAGACTCCTCTCTAGAGAGGAATCCGTTGTCAGAACTAGCCTTTTCAGGTGAAGCACTCAATAAACCTAAGCCTAATTACCCGATGAGTGGCCCAGTATCGGCTGATCACGCAAGAGTTCGTCACCTTGATGCCAAGTGATCGATGAAAAAGGAGTGCCAAAGCCCACCAGCGCCGATCTTTGCCAGCTGTTTAGAGGCACCCATGCCCACAGCAAGACTGCCAACAAACACTTGATACAACAATTGTCGCTTGATTCCAGGAGGTATGGTTGCAAGGAGTGTTTGCTGCAAATCACGGGTCGACATGACGGAACAAACAAGTCAGGCACCTTCAATTGAAGAGCTGATCGAAACAATTACAGAATTGACTGCTTATAGAGAACGACTGTTCGATGATGTTGTGGGCCTGGGCAAAAAGCTTCGTTTATCCCAAAAGAAAATTGATGCAACAATCAAAGAGCATCCCGAACTCACTCGGATTGATGAAATTCTCACCCAACTAAAACTTCAACGAGATACGCAAGAGAGTCAGGCATGACCTTGATGGACAATCCTCCAATCACAATGGAGGACTTTTTTGAGGCCAGCCGGGGGCTATGGCTTAACAGGCGAGTCGTTCATCATCTTGATAGTCAAGATGATGAAGCGGCTGACTCAAATCTAATCATTGAACCCTTCGATGCATCTGATAACGCAGTAGAAAAAATTTGCAAAGTATTCGGAATTGAAGCAAAAGAAGCTAATGGTGGCGCAAGATTTTGGTGGGAAAGCAACCTTCTTGCTGACAAGCGCAATGATGATTATGCAGCCGTTGTCATCGATGTTCCAAAGCCTGAATATTCCAACCAAGGATATCTTTTAAGAGATGTTGGTTACGTAGAAAAAAAACCCACTCTTAGTACATACGAATTCACTACTGATGGAGTGCTTACAATCAAGTCCAGATACGACACAAATTTTGGGATTGAGCGCTGCTGGTTTGTAAATGATCAGATCAGAATGCGGGTTAGTTCAGTACAGTTTTTAAATGGTGCTGCAATGACCACCTACTGCACAGAATTTCGATGCCCAAGCAAAACCGATATTGAAGAGATTGCTAGCCAAGCCCAAATGTTCGCTCAGACCAATCCTTTATAAGCACATTTACACCATGTTTGATTCATTTCTCAACGAGCTTCATTCAGATATCACCAAGAGAGGTGGATCTCCCCTGGCTCTACCGGAAGGTCTTGAAGAATGTAAATCGTCAAAGTCATCAAGTGTCATTCAGAGCTGGCTTTGGGATGTTCCTGGATTTCGGCGCTGGAGGGTAACGCGACTGGATGCAGGCGATAGCCTCCAGGTTTTTAATTCCGTTGCCTATCCTGATTACAACTACGACCATCCCTTAATGGGGGTTGATCTCCTCTGGTTTGGAGCCCGTCAGAAGCTTGTTGCCGTACTCGATTTCCAGCCCTTGATCCAAGACAAAGACTATCTTGATCGCTATTTTTCTGGGCTTAAGGATCTGAACCAGCGCTTCCCAGATCTCAATAGTGAAGAAACGATGCGTTCATTTGATCCAAATCAATATTTTTCTTCGTGGCTACTTTTTTGCCGCGGTGGTGCGGAACAAGCTGAATTATCCCTTCCAAATGCTTTTAGTGCATTCTTAAAGGCCTATTGGGAGTTACATGATAATGCCAAAAGCATTGCCTCAACCATTCCTGCAGAAGAAGTTAAGACCCTCCAAGAAAAATATGATATTTACAGCGCAGAGCGCGATCCAGCTCACGGACTCTTCACAAGCCATTTTGGAAAAGATTGGTCAAATCGGTTCCTCCACGAGTTTTTATTCCCCGCCTCCTCTCCTCACCAATGACAATTCAAAGGTCAAAAAGCACAGAACCTGTAAACATCGAAGGATGGTCATGGCAACCCTTTCTTGAAGATGCGGTTAAGAGCCTAGAAGGCTTAAATTTTGACCCATACCCAGTCCCAGATCAGTTTTTACAACGCGAAGGTCAAACCGGGTCCAAATCAAAACCAATTCCTGTCACAACAGCCACCTGGGCTTGCAAAACGGAGAAATTCAGGCAAGTCAGAGCTGCTTGCGTGAGTGCTGGATCTGCGGCGTCTGTTTTGAATTTTGTAATCAATCCAAATTCCACATATGACCTACCTTTTTTTGGCGGTGATTTAGTAACGCTCCCTTCAGGGCACCTGCTTGCCCTGGACCTCCAACCTGCCATCAAAACCGATGAAGTCCACACCACTCAAGTCTGGGAGCGACTGATCCCAATATTTGAACGTTGGCGTGATCAATTGCCTTACGGAGGACCAATCCCAGAAGAAGCAAAACCCTTTTTCTCTCCAGGATTCCTCTGGACACGACTCCCGCTTGGGAAGGAAGGCGACGATTTGATTGAGTCAATCGTGAGACCTGCCTTCAATGAATATTTAAATCTCTACCTGGAACTAGCCGCTAGCGCTGAGCCTGTGAGCCCGGAACGAAGCGATGTTCTCCTGCAAGGGCAAAGAAAATACACGGACTATCGAGCTGAAAAAGACCCTGCGCGCGGAATGTTGACTCGCTTTCATGGCAGCGAATGGACTGAGGCCTATATCCACTCTGTTCTTTTTGACCTGTAATAGAGACCCGTTTGTAGCTTTTGAGGTCCAATACAGCCCCAAACCACCCGGAGCGAGTTACACATTATGAACAGCTTTCAGGGGAGTCCTAAGCATTTGGCGAAAATTGCCTGGAACCCGAGAGGACTTCCGTAGGATGGTCTCACGGGTGCTTGGACACCTCACCAGACATTGCAAGCAGGAGTAAAAAATGTTCGACGCCTTCACCAAGGTTGTCGCCCAGGCCGACGCCAGGGGACAGTTCATCAGTGCCAATGAAATTGATGCTCTGGCAGCCATGGTTTCTGGCAGCAACAAGCGCTTGGACGCCGTAAGCCGGATTTCCAACAACGCCTCCACAATCGTTGCTAACGCTGCACGCCAACTTTTCGCACAACAACCTGCTCTGATTTCTCCTGGAGGAAACGCATACACCTCCCGTCGAATGGCAGCTTGCCTTCGCGATATGGAAATCATCCTGCGTTACATCACATATTCAGCATTCACTGGTGACGCATCTGTCCTAGAGGATCGTTGCCTTAATGGTCTTCGTGAGACCTACCTCGCATTAGGAACACCTGGTGCCTCAGTTGCAACTGGTGTGAACCTGATGAAGGACGCAGCTCTTTCTATCGTTAACGACAGTGCTGGCATTTCCAGTGGCGATTGCGCTTCGCTGAGTAGTGAAATCGGTACTTATTTTGATCGTGCAGCTGCATCTGTTGCCTGATCTGGCGAATTAATCCCACTTCATCTCCCTCATCTCTGAAATGAAAACTCCACTTACCGAAGCGGTTGCAGCCGCCGACTCACAAGGCCGTTTCCTTAGCAATACTGAGGTTCAAGCAGCTTCTGGACGTTTCAACCGTGCCCAAGCGAGCCTAGAGGCCGCCAAAGGTCTTACAGCAAAGGCCGATGCACTCGTAAGCGGTGCCACCCAGGCTGTCTACACCAAGTTCCCTTACACCACTCAGATGGAGGGGCCGAACTACTCAACCACTCCTGAAGGAAAAGCAAAGTGCTCTCGTGATATCGGCTATTACTTGAGAATGGTCACCTATTGCTTGGTTGCCGGTGGCACAGGCCCGATGGATGACTACCTCATCGCTGGTCTTGACGAGATCAACCGCACTTTTGAGCTTTCTCCTTCATGGTACGTAGAGGCTCTTAAGCACATTAAAAGCAACCATGGCCTATCAGGCGATGCTGCAACCGAAGCCAATAGCTACATCAACTATGCAATTAATGCACTGACCTGATCCCATTACGCAAGGATCAGATCAGTCAACGCATTCAAGCCCCCTTACAACGGGGGCTTTTTCAATGTCACAATGTAAAAACTGCCTAAATGACAGCAACGATTGGACATTTTCTTGAGAATCTTTGTGGTGAATACAGTAACCAGCAACAGGCATTCGACAACCCACCATTATTTGCACACATTTTTCTTCGCTATAAGCCAATTGAGCATCTGCAGCCTGGTTCAATCCTTCTCGAACAAACCTACGCAGTCGACCCTAAGCATCCTTATCAGGCTGAGGGTAATTCGCGCCGAAGAAGTTACTTCAGGTGTCATCAAGTTATGGAATCATACATTTAAAGATCCGGATCGCTTCTCAACTGCTACATACAATGACGAGTGCAGAAAAACAATTAAAGAGCAAGATCTAATCCGCCTCGATCATTGCCATTATCAAGTCCGTCAATTAGATAATGGATTTCATGGTGAACTTGAACCGGGATGTCGATGCATCGTGCATCGCGACGGGAAAGAGACCTATTTAGTGAGCAGCTTTCACCTCCAAGGCGATGAATTATCAACATTAGATCGAGGACACGACCCCAAAACACACGAGCGATGCTGGGGATCCATTGCTGGTGAATTCCGCTTTCAGCGCATCAGCAACTGGGCTGAAAACATTCCTGAAAAGTGGTTATGAAATGAAGGATCCTTCAACTGAGCACCTCCACCCACCTCTCACAGAAGCGCAGGTCATTGCGAATTTACGCCAGACAAAAGATTTCTCTGACCAGTACTATGCAGCGTGGTGGCTCGGGCGGATGCGCAGCCGTCATCCTGAAACGATACCTCTACTGATCGCAGCGTTAGATCCTCTCCAAGACAATCCTATCCATAGCGAACGTCGCGCCGTTGCACTGAATGCAATCAGAGCGCTAGGAATCCTTCAAGCAACGAATGCAGAAGAAAAGCTCAGAATGCTCCTAAAGAAAAACGACTACTCAATCCGTGAAGAGTCAGCAAGAAGTTTGGGAATGATTCAAGCTCAAGCTGCTATCCCAGATCTCTGCGAGCTGTTATCTGGGGGCCCGGACGAGGTTGAACAAATACAACCGGGATCTGCCAAGTTGAAAGAACCCTATGAATCTGTATTAGAGGCCTTGGGAGCGATTGCGTAGAATCACACAGCGTAAAAATCATGATTACGCCTTTCACAAAACATTCTCGTCCGCTAATACGAGCTTCAGCTTGTCGAGCCTTGCTTCAACTTACCGGTGATCAAAAATGGGCACCACCTTTAATTGAGCTTCTACAACATGATGATCCACTGATTCGTAGGGGCGTTCTTCTGGATCTAGGGGCAACAGGCTGGATGCCTGCGTTGCCGCCATTCAGGCTGCTGCCATTGAAAATAGCCTCAAACTTGTCGCTTTACGTGGCCTTGCAGAAAAAAGCGAAGACACGTCCGTCCTTGATGCAATGGACGCACTCTTGTGATGCATGCCTCTCCGCTAGAAGGAGCTATCGCTGATCTTCAAGCCGCCAAAACAACACCTGAATTAATTCAAGCCACCAAAAACCTATGCAATCTTCGTACGGTTGGAGCAATTTCAGCACTGATTGAAGTGTTGGGATTTAATAATCCAGCCGTCGCATCAGTTGCAACTGCTGGATTGATCGAACTTGGCAGCCAGGCTGTGCCCTCACTATTAGTGAGCCTTGACGAGAAAAACTACGGTTCACGCGCCTGGGTCGTGCGAGCCCTTGCCTCGATTCGTGATCCCAGAAGTCTCGACTTACTGGAACATGCTTTAGCAACAGATATTGCCCCAAGTGTGCGGCGCTCCGCCGCCCGTGGGCTTGCAAATCTAAATCTCATT
Organism: Sansalvadorimonas sp.; assembly: GCA_965221135.1. GTDB lineage: Bacteria > Pseudomonadota > Gammaproteobacteria > Pseudomonadales > Endozoicomonadaceae > Sansalvadorimonas. The sequence goes on along the minus strand of CBDCRZ010000044.1, from coordinate 580 downwards.
TATCCTGAAGAAAGTTCAAAACTGAATCGCTGTCTATTAGCACTGCTCGCAGCAATCAAAGATGATGAATGGGTGGTGCGCTATTCCGCAATCTTCGGAATTGAATTGCACTTACTCAAGTACAATTCCATAAATAAGCATCAATGCATCATGGGTTTAAAACAACTGAGTTCCAATTCAGAGTCCATCAAGGTGATTCGCCTGCGCGCCACCTTGGCTTTACAGCGCGTGAATCCCTCATGACAACAAAATTGCTATTTGTTTGTCTCGGCAATATCTGCCGTTCACCCGCCGCTGAAGGCGTATTCCTCCACCTCATCGAGCAACGAAAGCTCACGGACCAGTTTCTCGTTGATTCCGCTGGGACAGGGGGCTGGCATGTGGGAAATCCAGCCGATCGCCGCATGCAAGCAGCCGCGAAGCGCCGCGGGATTGATCTGCCCAGTCGTGCTCGCCAACTTGCACGCAGCGACTTAGAGAGTTTTGATCACATCCTCACCATGGATCAGGACAACCTGCGCAACGTGAGCAGCATGGCCAAAGAATTCGGCCCCCGAAGCACAGCCAACATTCGCCTGAT
>CBDCRZ010000043.1:0-10033 GCA_965221135.1 Sansalvadorimonas sp. | reverse complement strand
AGGTATGTTAATTTTATTTCTTTTACGGTAAGTTGCGTACGGCAGAGCGCTGCCCGGCTTAATTAGCTTATTCGACCTAGATGTTAACTATAAATTATTGGCCGTAATCCATCGTAAACTACATAAACGGGAAAACGATCATTGTTAACATGTTAACAGTCGAACAGCTGCTTGATTTCGAAGCAAACAGCGGAACTTCTTGGTTCGTGACAGAAAGTAGGCAAACCTCTTGCACTTGTTTAGCGAATAAATGTGCTGCTAAGTGTCATCTCTTGCTGTTGTTAACTTTTTCCCGTTTGTATCTGAACTACGTGCGTTAGCAGCCTGTCAAACGAGTCGCCGGACGTTCACTCAGACAATGCTCTCGTAAACTCTGTATCGGTATTTATCTCTCAGGTCCAGAAATTGTAATACGTTTACGGTCAATCATTGAAGTAGGTACGTTTACGGACGTACTCGGATAGGTTACGGACGTGCACAAACAGGAAAATGTAAAAGTTGTTTGCTTAGCTTGCGTTCAGCTAAAAAGCTCTAGCTAATGTACTACTGTGCTCTGGAAGAACAGACATTGCCGTAGGTGAACAGTCAACCCAAGATTCTCACGGTAAGTTTGCTAGAACAAGCTTTGAACGCGTTTGACAAAGACAACATCTCACGGCACACACCTGTTAAGCTTTACTCTGGCTTTCAGCGGTGACAATCAGTTGTTAGACAAAGGAAGAGTGTTGTAAGTGTAATACTAGAGCGCTAAAGCCGATAGTAGCAACACAAGAGCGCTCAGAAGTGAAGACCGCATTTTTCCTATTCCAATTATCCAGAAATCCAATCGCCCAGTTCACCAAATTTTGCTTCTGGGGGAAAAATATGCGCGCGTCTGTCAGAGCTAAATCCTGCACCAGGCGAGTCTATTTATAGCACTGATCAACAATCCGGTTCGAACTAAGTTACCAATTTGCTTAACAATTAGAAAAAATTGTATGAAATATTGAAATCGTTCAAAATTGCAGTTCAAATGTATTACGGCGATTGGTAACTGGAGGACGTCTCAGGGAAAAATCAGCGCTTATAGTGGCGCTTTACCATCAACACCACTGGTTAGCCATGAGTCTCTAGAGCATGTTTCCAGTTCGAACTAAGCTTCTCAGACGTTTGTTGACTGCAAGCGCTGCGTTCTCTGCTTGCTCTCAATGCCCGTAATACATTAGCTGCCGTTAGTATACGGATATACATATACGGAAACATTGATCCGTGTCCGCCTATTTCTGGCAATGTGGCAAGAAAGCGCACCGTGGCAAGGGGTGGTCACTCCAATTGGTCCTGTACTCACATCTGCGACCGCGGTCAAGAATTTTGACCGGCCAAATCGGGCCTTGACCGTTTGACCGCACCGATTTTACCGCGTTGACCAGTGGTAACGAGTAAGCCCCTGGTAATTAGCTAGCTTGGCACGTCTTGACCGTTGACTAGAGCGGCTCCAGCGAGCCTTGACCGCTTGACCATTCCTTTATTTCTGTCTTGACCATTTTGACCGCGGTCGCAGATGTGAGTACAGGACCAATTGGAGTGACCACCCCTTGCCGTGGCCTGCACCGGACACAGGTCATCGTCAGTTTTGCCGATTACGATGTCGACCCCTTGTCTGAAAGGGTCGGTCTTGCTGGCCTTCAGATGGATAAGAAGGACCGACGGGCTGACGTGGCTGTCGATGGCTATGTCATTAAATGACAGGTGCGCATTGTGGTCATAAGCCCCATCAGGAACAGTAAATTCACCTGCCCTCAGAAAGCCAAAGAAACCAATGCAGAACGCAGCCCACAGCATCACAGTGTCAGGATGATCCCAACATGCGCCCCATTGAGATCTGATCGCTCGCAAAATAGTAGGAGTGATGGGCAACCTCAGCGGCCTCGAGCTCCTTGTAGCAGCAGAATTGTTGGCCTGACATTTACGCACGCCTCTGAGGACGTAATGCAACCTGATGAAACCTTCTCCAGCAATTGGGTCAGCAAGACCAGCCGAAATATGCATATGACGTAGTCCTGACAAGTAACACTTGATTGTTTGAAATTTGAGTCCCTCATTAGCAAGCTGGGAGACAAACGCACAGAGAGAGGATTCCGCCAGTGGAACAGGGTTGATATTGAATTGAGAGCAGAACTTGGTGTACCTGGACTGAGCCGATCTGTAAGATCGCATGGTGTTAGCAGCTAAGCCTTGAGCAAAGTAGAAGTGAACAGAGTTCTCCATTCTTGAGATATCCAATCCGGCTTGGAGTATAAAGCCATTTCCACTACTGCTGGAGATAAGGCAGTTGGCTGAGGGGATGCCTGCGGACAATGGGAGAAAAAAGTTGCTAGATTTCCTCTGGAGAGCGCGTCAGCTGCAGTATTGTCAACTCCAGCTATATGCACGGCATGAAATGAAAAACAGTAGTGGGCTGCATAGAATGACAGGCAACGCATCACATGCATCAATTCGGCATCCTTGCAAGAACCTCTATTGATCACCGCTACCACCGCTGCATTATCGCATTTGAATAGAACTCTGGCAGAAGCCCACTTATAACCCCAACAGGCAGCCGCAAACAAAATTGGCACAAATTCTTTTGTTGCAATATTGGCAGGGGCCTGAGATTGCCACTTAAAATTGAACCATTCAGAGTCGCAAAAAGCACCACAACCCCAAGAACCAGATGCATCTGAGATAACACTGGCAAGCAAAGGGGTCATTGGGAGGATACTGTGACCATTCCATTGGCAGATAAAAGTCCTCCACCAAGCAATGTCAGAACGAGCAAGAAGGTTCAAGCGAATGTGGTGGTGAAGCTCAGCCGCTGTGGTTGATAGGTCAATCAACCTCCTCAAAAAACTTCGGCCAGGCTGAACTATAGAAGCTGCATGATGCAGCAAGCCTATCAGGGACAACAGCTCACGCTTGGTGCCCGCTCTGCGTGAAGCCCACTTATCTAGTTCTGACACCATTCTGGCCAACTTCTCTTGAGGAAGCCGTAACTCTTGAGACTGTGTATCAATTTCAATGCCAAGAAAAGACAGTGAAGTAGCAGGGCCCTCTATCTTTTCGGCAGCAACAGGGAAGCCTAACTCTGCGCAGGTGCTGAGGGCAGATGACAGGGCCTTTGCGCACTCAGTCGAGTCTGAAGCGCCAGCGAACAGAAAGTCATCTAAATAGTGAATGGCTTCACCCACACCATTCAGAAACATCACAAAGAGCATTGCATCAGCTACTGCCGAGAAGATTTTTGGTGCGGAGCGCAAACCAAAAGGCAGAGCAGCGTCGAGGAAGATGTTGCTCCTCCAGGTGACAGCAAGAAGCTCTCGATCATCAGGATGTACTGGGATAACTCGATAGGCGCTTTGCAAGTCTAGTTTGGCGAGCAAGCACCCCCGCCCAAGCCGCTTGATGATAGCAACGGCCTCGTCCAAGCCAGAATACCGAAGGGAACAAAGCGAAGAATCTATTCCATCGTTGACGCTGCTATGACGGGGCGATGATAGATCAACAATGAGTCTCCATTTGCCAGGGCGGTTCCGCTTCGGTATAACGCCAAATGGGCTGGCCTGAATAACAACCGAGCTAGGCAGATCTTGTTTAGAAAAAGGCCCGATAAGTCGGCCCTTTTCTCTCTCGGCTGCAATGTACTCATCCACCACATTGGGATTAGAGTACGCAGACTTCATGTTTCTTTTAGATGGCAAAAGAGCAGGGCTAGCAGAGCGATCATAGCCTATGCGGAAACCATGAACGATACCCTCGGCAATATACGAGGAAAAGCGGCAATCTGGATGCCTGGAAAGGTGGTAAGACCAGGCCGCAGCAATCAACGGAGATTGAATAGCGTCAATAGACCCCGTGAGGCGCTAATTTGTTGCCGTATGTTTCTTGCTCGACGGCTGCCATTTTATACGGCAAGATTGTATTAGGCCAATACAGAAACAGCATATTTTCCAGGATTATGGGCGTCTTTGGCCATTTACTGGCGAATTTTGCTTATTGAACACTGCATAAAAGAACACAGAAGTGCACAAAGTCTCTGTTTGTGTCTAAAAATGCCGACGACGCGCATAAGAGTGGAAAAACCTTGTGTTCTGTATTGAGCTAATACAATTTTGCCGTATAAAATGGCGTTATAGAGTGCGGAGCTGCGCGGTGTTATACGGATAATATTTAGCGCCTCACGGGGTCTATACGGCTCGAGGCAGCTTGGCGTTCAGAGTGTGGTCTCTGTGCATCAATCCGCAGTAGGTCGCCAATGTAACGGTACGAGCCATCAGCTAGGATATTGCAAGCAGAGCGACAGGACAATGGGAGATCTAAAGCAGGGAAAGCAAACAGCAACATGTAACTAAAAACTACATGAACAAGCCATGTACCGCAAGTACATTAAAGTTGGCATGCCGCTTATGAATTGCATTACATGTACTTGTGACCAAGAAACATACATGAGCAGCACGAATAAACAAGTAACATAATCATGCATGATAATAGACATCAGCAGCAAGGTTAAACAAGCGTTAAGCTTAGCATGAATACAAGCAGAATAGTTAGCAATATAGCATAGTACTTTCATCACAGCCGGGCAGCAAGCACTAACAAGGGATACAAGAGCATGGCCCAGGAGCACAGCAGGACCGTTCAGCTGCTGCTGCTGGAGGAATTGCCAGCGTTTAGCTCTTAAGAACGAGAAGGTTCCCTGGGCACACTGGATGAGTGGCTTCGGGACACCAGAGCTCGAAAGCTCTAGCTTTGAAAGACGATGGCTGTTCTTCTTTGGAGGGGAGCGGAGAGGCGACGGATCAGCAGTGCAACTGCACAGGAGTGGCGGTACACCCACAACAGCTGCCCTTTAAGGCGCCCTTGTTCCAGCAAGCAGCATATGCTTCATGCCGCTTATGGATGGCACAAAGTGCTGGGGCACAGAGCAAAACAGTACATGGCAGAACGCAAGCTTGAGTGCATCTGCTCCATGCTTCAGGAAGGTATGTGACCTATTCCAATTGTCAGATAAAAGTCTGCATCTCAGAAGTCGTGAGAGCTCGAAACAAGGCGTTTTAGCAGCAGCAGCAAGCCCGCCGCAATGAGGAGACGGTTGGCGGTCCTACGATGCCATCTTCTGGCAGTTCCATGCACACATCCACCTATGCACTCAAGCTCTTGTTCTGCCATCACTGTTTTGGCTTCAGTAGCTTTCGCTGCCACTGCTGATCCGTCATCCCCTCCAAAGAAGTACTTTAAGCAGCCAGTCTTTCAAAGCTAGAGCTTTCGGACAGGAGGGGATACCGATCTGCTTGAGCTGGAACAAGGGCGCCTGCATAAAGGGCAGCGCTTGTAGGTACCGCCACTCCTGTGCAGTGTGCCCAGGGAACCACCCAGCTTGCCAGTGTCCCGAAGCTCCTCCATCTTCTCGTTTTAAGAGAAACGCTGGCAATTCCTCCAGCAGCAGCAGCTGAACGGTCCTGCTGTGCTCCTGGGCCATGCTCTTGTATCCCTTGTTAGTGCTTGCTGCCCGGCTGTGATGAAAGTACTATGCTATATTGCTAACTATTCTGCTTGTATTCATGCTAAGCTTAACGCTTGTTTAACCTTGCTGCTGATGTCTATTATCATGCATGATTATGTTACTTGTTTATTCGTGCTGCTCATGTATGTTTCTTGGTCACAAGTACATGTAATGCAATTCATAAGCGGCATGCCAACTTTAATGTACTTGCGGTACATGGCTTGTTCATGTAGTTTTTAGTTACATGTTGCTGTTTGCTTTCCCTGCTTTAGATCTCCCATTGTCCTGTCGCTCTGCTTGCAATATCCTAGCTGATGGCTCGTACCGTTACATTGGCGACCTACTGCGGATTGATGCACAGAGACCACACTCTGAACGCCAAGCTGCCTCGAGCCGTATAGACCCCGTGAGGCGCTAAATATTATCCGTATAACACCGCGCAGCTCCGCACTCTATAACGCCATTTTATACGGCAAAATTGTATTAGCTCAATACAGAACACAAGGTTTTTCCACTCTTATGCGCGTCGTCGGCATTTTTAGACACAAACAGAGACTTTGTGCACTTCTGTGTTCTTTTATGCAGTGTTCAATAAGCAAAATTCGCCAGTAAATGGCCAAAGACGCCCATAATCCTGGAAAATATGCTGTTTCTGTATTGGCCTAATACAATCTTGCCGTATAAAATGGCAGCCGTCGAGCAAGAAACATACGGCAACAAATTAGCGCCTCACGGGGTCTATTGACGCTATTCAATCTCCGTTGATTGCTGCGGCCTGGTCTTACCACCTTTCCAGGCATCCAGATTGCCGCTTTTCCTCGTATATTGCCGAGGGTATCGTTCATGGTTTCCGCATAGGCTATGATCGCTCTGCTAGCCCTGCTCTTTTGCCATCTAAAAGAAACATGAAGTCTGCGTACTCTAATCCCAATGTGGTGGATGAGTACATTGCAGCCGAGAGAGAAAAGGGCCGACTTATCGGGCCTTTTTCTAAACAAGATCTGCCTAGCTCGGTTGTTATTCAGGCCAGCCCATTTGGCGTTATACCGAAGCGGAACCGCCCTGGCAAATGGAGACTCATTGTTGATCTATCATCGCCCCGTCATAGCAGCGTCAACGATGGAATAGATTCTTCGCTTTGTTCCCTTCGGTATTCTGGCTTGGACGAGGCCGTTGCTATCATCAAGCGGCTTGGGCGGGGGTGCTTGCTCGCCAAACTAGACTTGCAAAGCGCCTATCGAGTTATCCCAGTACATCCTGATGATCGAGAGCTTCTTGCTGTCACCTGGAGGAGCAACATCTTCCTCGACGCTGCTCTGCCTTTTGGTTTGCGCTCCGCACCAAAAATCTTCTCGGCAGTAGCTGATGCAATGCTCTTTGTGATGTTTCTGAATGGTGTGGGTGAAGCCATTCACTATTTAGATGACTTTCTGTTCGCTGGCGCTTCAGACTCGACTGAGTGCGCAAAGGCCCTGTCATCTGCCCTCAGCACCTGCGCAGAGTTAGGCTTCCCTGTTGCTGCCGAAAAGATAGAGGGCCCTGCTACTTCACTGTCTTTTCTTGGCATTGAAATTGATACACAGTCTCAAGAGTTACGGCTTCCTCAAGAGAAGTTGGCCAGAATGGTGTCAGAACTAGATAAGTGGGCTTCACGCAGAGCGGGCACCAAGCGTGAGCTGTTGTCCCTGATAGGCTTGCTGCATCATGCAGCTTCTATAGTTCAGCCTGGCCGAAGTTTTTTGAGGAGGTTGATTGACCTATCAACCACAGCGGCTGAGCTTCACCACCACATTCGCTTGAACCTTCTTGCTCGTTCTGACATTGCTTGGTGGAGGACTTTTATCTGCCAATGGAATGGTCACAGTATCCTCCCAATGACCCCTTTGCTTGCCAGTGTTATCTCAGATGCATCTGGTTCTTGGGGTTGTGGTGCTTTTTGCGACTCTGAATGGTTCAATTTTAAGTGGCAATCTCAGGCCCCTGCCAATATTGCAACAAAAGAATTTGTGCCAATTTTGTTTGCGGCTGCCTGTTGGGGTTATAAGTGGGCTTCTGCCAGAGTTCTATTCAAATGCGATAATGCAGCGGTGGTAGCGGTGATCAATAGAGGTTCTTGCAAGGATGCCGAATTGATGCATGTGATGCGTTGCCTGTCATTCTATGCAGCCCACTACTGTTTTTCATTTCATGCCGTGCATATAGCTGGAGTTGACAATACTGCAGCTGACGCGCTCTCCAGAGGAAATCTAGCAACTTTTTTCTCCCATTGTCCGCAGGCATCCCCTCAGCCAACTGCCTTATCTCCAGCAGTAGTGGAAATGGCTTTATACTCCAAGCCGGATTGGATATCTCAAGAATGGAGAACTCTGTTCACTTCTACTTTGCTCAAGGCTTAGCTGCTAACACCATGCGATCTTACAGATCGGCTCAGTCCAGGTACACCAAGTTCTGCTCTCAATTCAATATCAACCCTGTTCCACTGGCGGAATCCTCTCTCTGTGCGTTTGTCTCCCAGCTTGCTAATGAGGGACTCAAATTTCAAACAATCAAGTGTTACTTGTCAGGACTACGTCATATGCATATTTCGGCTGGTCTTGCTGACCCAATTGCTGGAGAAGGTTTCATCAGGTTGCATTACGTCCTCAGAGGCGTGCGTAAATGTCAGGCCAACAATTCTGCTGCTACAAGGAGCTCGAGGCCGCTGAGGTTGCCCATCACTCCTACTATTTTGCGAGCGATCAGATCTCAATGGGGCGCATGTTGGGATCATCCTGACACTGTGATGCTGTGGGCTGCGTTCTGCATTGGTTTCTTTGGCTTTCTGAGGGCAGGTGAATTTACTGTTCCTGATGGGGCTTATGACCACAATGCGCACCTGTCATTTAATGACATAGCCATCGACAGCCACGTCAGCCCGTCGGTCCTTCTTATCCATCTGAAGGCCAGCAAGACCGACCCTTTCAGACAAGGGGTCGACATCGTAATCGGCAAAACTGACGATGACCTGTGTCCGGTGGTCAAGCGGTCAAGGCTCGCTGGAGCCGCTCTAGTCAACGGTCAAGACGTGCCAAGCTAGCTAATTACCAGGGGCTTACTCGTTACCACTGGTCAACGCGGTAAAATCGGTGCGGTCAAACGGTCAAGGCCCGATTTGGCCGGTCAAAATTCTTGACCGCGGTCGCAGATGTGAGTACAGGACCAATTGGAGTGACCACCCCTTGCCACGGTGCGCTTTCTTGCCACATTGCCAGAAATAGGCGGACACGGATCAATGTTTCCGTATATGTATATCCGTATACTAACGGCAGCTAATGTATTACGGGCATTGAGAGCAAGCAGAGAACGCAGCGCTTGCAGTCAACAAACGTCTGAGAAGCTTAGTTCGAACTGGAAACATGCTCTAGAGACTCATGGCTAACCAGTGGTGTTGATGGTAAAGCGCCACTATAAGCGCTGATTTTTCCCTGAGACGTCCTCCAGTTACCAATCGCCGTAATACATTTGAACTGCAATTTTGAACGATTTCAATATTTCATACAATTTTTTCTAATTGTTAAGCAAATTGGTAACTTAGTTCGAACCGGATTGTTGATCAGTGCTATAAATAGACTCGCCTGGTGCAGGATTTAGCTCTGACAGACGCGCGCATATTTTTCCCCCAGAAGCAAAATTTGGTGAACTGGGCGATTGGATTTCTGGATAATTGGAATAGGAAAAATGCGGTCTTCACTTCTGAGCGCTCTTGTGTTGCTACTATCGGCTTTAGCGCTCTAGTATTACACTTACAACACTCTTCCTTTGTCTAACAACTGATTGTCACCGCTGAAAGCCAGAGTAAAGCTTAACAGGTGTGTGCCGTGAGATGTTGTCTTTGTCAAACGCGTTCAAAGCTTGTTCTAGCAAACTTACCGTGAGAATCTTGGGTTGACTGTTCACCTACGGCAATGTCTGTTCTTCCAGAGCACAGTAGTACATTAGCTAGAGCTTTTTAGCTGAACGCAAGCTAAGCAAACAACTTTTACATTTTCCTGTTTGTGCACGTCCGTAACCTATCCGAGTACGTCCGTAAACGTACCTACTTCAATGATTGACCGTAAACGTATTACAATTTCTGGCAATTCACAACAGATAAATACCGATACAGAGTTTACCAGCATTTCTGAGGAACGCAGCAACACGTTTTACAGGCTGCTAACGCACGCATATAGTTCAAATCCAAACGGGAAAAAGTTAACAACAGCAAGAGATGACACTTAGCAGCACATTTATTCGCTAAACAAGTGCAAGAGGTTTGCCTACTTTCTGTCACGAACCAAGAAGTTCCGCTGTTTGCTTCGAAATCAAGCAGCTGTTCGACTGTTAACATGTTAACAATGATCGTTTTCCCGTTTATGTAGTTTACGATGGATTACGGCCAATAATTTATAGTTAACATCTAGGTCGAATAAGCTAATTAAGCCGGGCAGCGCTCTGCCGTACGCAACTTACCGTAAAAGAAATAAAATTAACATACCT
>CBDCRZ010000042.1:0-40254 GCA_965221135.1 Sansalvadorimonas sp. | reverse complement strand
GAGCAGTTTCTCCTGCATCATTGGTTTGGTTTATATCAATTCCAGATATTTGGAGTAGAGCGTTTAAAATCTCAATGTTACCGCTTGCACTGGCTAGATGTAGAACGGTGTTGCCGTTTTGGGTCGAACCATATATATCAAGAGCACTTATATCAAATGGAGTACTGCGCCCCGCGGCAATAAAGCCGTGTTCGTGGCTGATTTTTCCATATTCCGTTGTGTTATCTGAGAGGAAATACGCCAAGGTTTTGATGATACGTTTCACCATGTCAGCGTCTTTAGCTTGAACAGCCTTATACAACATATGAGACAAATCCCTCATTGCTCCATGAATATCGCATCTATCGCTGCTGAAAAGAATATCCACGACATCGGTATGACCATTGTGAGCGGCTATCAGCAGAGGTGTAAAAAGCGGGTATTTGGTATCATTAGATGAAGAGCGATACAGACACTTTACATTTATATCCTCCCCGGAAATTGGGGCAAGAATCCTGACCACGGATGTCTGACCATACTCTGCAGCCAGATAGAGTGCTGTAACCTCGACTTGATCTGGTTCTCTGGGATGACGTATGCCAGGGTCGAAGCCTTGTTGGTTTATCCAGTGCTCAACGATATCGGTACGACCAGCTCTGCATGCGGAGAAGAACTGATGCTCGTTCTTATATTCCTGTTCAAAAGGAGGTTGGCCGTTCCAGGGCTCATAGTCATCCCAGCCTGACTGTGCACTCATACAGACAGAAAGAAAGAGACTGAACAATATAATAGAGCGGGGAGGGGAAATGAATGTGTATTTCATTTAGCAGCGCACCTGTATTTGCAGAGTCAAGAGAGTAGATGGCAGATAAAGAAATTTGAAACATTGTTTGCTCACAGTGACTCAAAGCCGATGGCCCTGACCAGGGGCGGTTGAGGATCAAGTCGCCTCTGTTTCCTGAAGGCGCACCCTGCCTGCCCGACAGCAAACGGCTCATGACAACCAATCTGATATTCTCACTGACGACACAGGGCTTTTCGTTTAGGCAGAATCAGGAATCAAGCAGCAGATGTTCTTCCCTTGCCCGTGTCCCTGCGTGATAGCCGCAAATAACCAGTGCCAGCAGTCAATGAGAAACCACTCAAACAGGCTTCTCATTGTTTTACGAATGAGCCCAATAAAGTCATCTTTGGTCTTCAAGGCCGCTTTACCCAGTTTCCTCTTGAGGTAGCTCCAAACGAGTTCATCGGTATGTCCATCTGTGATGATGTCTTCTCTTTATCCTAATGTATGATACAAACCAATTATTTTCGGCTGGCGGGACGCTGGCCTGACCAGGATCATACATGCGTATTCTGCACACCTCCGACTGGCACCTCGGCCAGCACTTTATGGGCAAAACCCGGGAGCAGGAACATCGGCTCTTCCTCGACTGGCTGCTGGAAACTGTACGACAGAAGAAGGTCGATGCGGTGGTGATTGCCGGTGATATCTTTGATACCGGTGTGCCTCCCAGTTATGCCCGCACTCTTTACAACCAGTTTATTGTCGAGCTGCAGGCTGCCGGGAAATGTCAGCTGGTGGTGCTGGGGGGAAACCATGATTCGGTCGCCACACTGCATGAATCCCGCAGCATCCTTGCCTGTTTAAATACCTCAGTGATTGGTGCAGCGGGTGATGACCCGGCAAAACAGGTCGTGGTGTTGAAGGATCGCAAGGGGCGCCCTGGACTGGTGTTGTGTGCCATTCCCTATATTCGCCCAAGAGATGTACTGGTCAGCCGGGCAGGGGAGTCCGGAGAAGATAAACAGCAGGCGTTACTCAGTGCCATGACCGAACACTATAAAGCGGTGTACCAGGTTGCTGAGGAGGAAGCCAAAGAGATGGGTATTCCGGTGATGGCAACCGGTCATCTGACCACTGTTGGCGGCAAACTCTCTGAGTCGGTACGGGAAATCTATATCGGCACCCTGTCGGCTTTCCCTGCCTCTGCCTTTCCTCCTGCCGATTATATTGCCCTTGGTCATTTACACCGTGGGCAAACAGTTTCAGAGCACAACCATATTCGCTATTCCGGTTCCCCTATTCCCCTGAGTTTTGATGAGTGTTCATCGGGAAAGCAGCTCTCAGGAAAGCAAGTGCTGCTGGTGGATTTTGAGGGCGATGAACTGTCGAAAGTCTCTTCCCTTGATGTGCCACTGTTCCGCAAACTGGCCAGCTTAAAAGGTGATATTGATACTCTGACCGCACAGTTACAGGATATTGCTGAGCAGAAGCAGGACGAAGAACTGACTCCCTGGGTGGAAATTGTGGTTGATGGCGACAGCTGGATCAGTGATCTGCAAAGCCGTATTCAGGAAGTGACCGATGATCTTCCTGTGGATGTGCTGCGTGTGCGGCAGCAAACGTCAGGAATCAACAAAGTCTTTAGATCGGGAACAACAGGAAACCCTTGCTGAGCTACAGGTGGCAGATGTTTTTAACCGTCGGCTTGAGAGTGAAGAGTTGTCGGAAGACGTTGGTAAAAAGCTGACATCTGCTTTCAATGAAGTTGTGGCTGAACTGGAAGAAGAGAAGCTTGCTGGGCAATGTGATTAAACGTGAGACTCACAAGGAAAGTGCAAAATTGAAAATCCTGAGTCAGCAAACACCGCTTTTAGTGTTCCTGAAAGGTGATGGCAGATTGAAACGCTCTGTGATTATCTGTCGATAACGGACTGTTCGCTATCACCGGGCCTGACCAGTACATCTCTTGGGCGAATATAGGGAATGGCACACAACACCAGTCCAGGGCGCCCCTTGCGATCCTTCAACACCACGACCTGTTTTGCCGGGTCATCACCCGCTGCACCAATCACTGAGGTATTTAAACAGGCAAGGATGCTGCGGGATTCATGCAGTGTGGCGACCGAATCATGGTTTCCCCCCAGCACCACCAGCTGACATTTCCCGGCAGCCTGCAGCTCGACAATAAACTGGTTGTAAAGAGTGCGGGCATAACTGGGAGGCACACCGGTATCAAAGATATCACCGGCAATCACCACCGCATCGACCTTCTTCTGTCGTACAGTTTCCAGCAGCCAGTCGAGGAAGAGCCGATGTTCCTGCTCCCGGGTTTTGCCCATAAAGTGCTGGCCGAGGTGCCAGTCGGAGGTGTGCAGAATACGCATGTATGATCCTGGTCAGGCCAGCGTCCCGCCAGCCGAAAATAATTGGTTTGTATCATACATTAGGATAAAGAGAAGACATCATCACAGATGGACATACCGATGAACTCGTTTGGAGCTACCTCAAGAGGAAACTGGGTAAAGCGGCCTTGAAGACCAAAGATGACTTTATTGGGCTCATTCGTAAAACAATGAGAAGCCTGTTTGAGTGGTTTCTCATTGACTGCTGGCACTGGTTATTTGCGGCTATCACGCAGGGACACGGGCAAGGGAAGAACATCTGCTGCTTGATTCCTGATTCTGCCTAAACGAAAAGCCCTGTGTCGTCAGTGAGAATATCAGATTGGTTGTCATGAGCCGTTTGCTGTCGGGCAGGCAGGGTGCGCCTTCAGGAAACAGAGGCGACTTGATCCTCAACCGCCCCTGGTCAGGGCCATCGGCTTTGAGTCACTGTGAGCAAACAATGTTTCAAATTTCTTTATCTGCCATCTACTCTCTTGACTCTGCAAATACAGGTGCGCTGCTAAATGAAATACACATTCATTTCCCCTCCCCGCTCTATTATATTGTTCAGTCTCTTTCTTTCTGTCTGTATGAGTGCACAGTCAGGCTGGGATGACTATGAGCCCTGGAACGGCCAACCTCCTTTTGAACAGGAATATAAGAACGAGCATCAGTTCTTCTCCGCATGCAGAGCTGGTCGTACCGATATCGTTGAGCACTGGATAAACCAACAAGGCTTCGACCCTGGCATACGTCATCCCAGAGAACCAGATCAAGTCGAGGTTACAGCACTCTATCTGGCTGCAGAGTATGGTCAGACATCCGTGGTCAGGATTCTTGCCCCAATTTCCGGGGAGGATATAAATGTAAAGTGTCTGTATCGCTCTTCATCTAATGATACCAAATACCCGCTTTTTACACCTCTGCTGATAGCCGCTCACAATGGTCATACCGATGTCGTGGATATTCTTTTCAGCAGCGATAGATGCGATATTCATGGAGCAATGAGGGATTTGTCTCATATGTTGTATAAGGCTGTTCAAGCTAAAGACGCTGACATGGTGAAACGTATCATCAAAACCTTGGCGTATTTCCTCTCAGATAACACAACGGAATATGGAAAAATCAGCCACGAACACGGCTTTATTGCCGCGGGGCGCAGTACTCCATTTGATATAAGTGCTCTTGATATATATGGTTCGACCCAAAACGGCAACACCGTTCTACATCTAGCCAGTGCAAGCGGTAACATTGAGATTTTAAACGCTCTACTCCAAATATCTGGAATTGATATAAACCAAACCAATGATGCAGGAGAAACTGCTCTGCACCTGGCCTGTAAATTTGGCCATAGTAAAATTGTGCATATTCTCGCTCATATCCCTGGTGTCGATGTCAATCAAACAACTCCCGACGGGTTCTCAGCCTTGCATCTGGCGCTTGAAGGTAAACATGAGGAAGCCGCTGTAGTACTGATCCATGTTGGTGACGTTAAAATCAACGAAAGCATCAATTCTGATTCCTATACAACACCTTTGTATCTAGCGGCAAAAAGTAATTTACACCATGCTGTAAATGCTCTTATCCGAGCCAACGCACAAGCCGGTATCACTGGGAATTATAAAGATGCTCTATGGGTGGCCTGTCGAAATGGCAGCTACGATGCAGCAAGGCTTTTAATTCAAATCGAAGGGGCTGATGCCCATGCACCTAACCACGCGCAAGATATTCCTTTAGGTCAAGCTTGCTTGAGTGGCCACTGTAATATAGTTAGATTGTTGGCCGACATAACCAGCATAAATCACCGTGCTAATAGTGGTAAAACTCCGCTGCATCTCGCAGTTCAGGGCGCTCATGCTGAAGTGGTGCATACACTCATTGCCGGTGGTGCCAATCCCACAATTTGTACAAATCGCTGGGGGGATACCGGGTTACACAAAATGAGCCCCAGAGAATATGCCCGTCACCGATTGAGCGACTATCCTCCAAGGAATCAAAAGGACAAATTAGCAAGAATAATCACACAACTTAAGACAGCTGAAGATGAATGGATAGAACCTGTTGAAGAGAAACAAGTCACTTTACACAGTGGAGTAACCCGAATATTCAACCGGCTTCACCTTGATACAAAGTTATAGTTTCACCGCCTCAAAGGTAAATCCTGATGACCACCTGATCTGACAATTGTTCTCTAGAAAAGTGAAGGGCTATAGATGTGATAGAGTTCTGATAAGTTGTAGAAGATCAGGCGGCCTCAAACAATATCGAATTATAAACTTCTCCGCTTTAATTGCAGAGCGCGCTTCCGCAGTTCTCTAAGAATTTCTTCTTCATTAATACCTGCCACCTGTCTGTTTTTCATAAGCAGCTGACCATCGATGATAGTGTGACAGACATCATTAGCCCGGCTTGAATACACCAGTGCGGCCTCCGGGCATAAGCGTCAAAATTGCTCATAAGTCTTTTCTCCTAAGAACTCTGCTTATGCTGGAAATTCAAGATAGCTGGATTGTCTCAGGATGAGGCGATGACGAATTGACAGGCCCTGTCGGTTAAGTCGGTAGGAGGTAAAAAATCACAGATGCCTGCCCAGATTCAGGGAGGCCTGGCACAACCAAAAATCGAAAGTTTCTTTATGGTTTACCATAAGAAGCCTGTTTGAGTGGTTTCTCATTGACTGCTGCCACTCGTTATTTGCGGCTATCACGCAGGGACACGGGCAAGGGAAGAACATCTGCTGCTTGATTCCTGATTCTGCCTAAACGAAAAGCCCTGTGTCGTCAGTGAGAATATCAGATTGGTTGTCATGAGCCGTTTGCTGTCGGGCAGGCAGGGTGCGCCTTCAGGAAACAGAGGCGACTTGATCCTCAACCGCCCCTGGTCAGGGCCATCGGCTTTGAGTCACTGTGAGCAAACAATGTTTCAAATTTCTTTATCTGCCATCTACTCTCTTGACTCTGCAAATACAGGTGCGCTGCTAAATGAAATACACATTCATTTCCCCTCCCCGCTCTATTATATTGTTCAGTCTCTTTCTTTCTGTCTGTATGAGTGCACAGTCAGGCTGGGATGACTATGAGCCCTGGAACGGCCAACCTCCTTTTGAACAGGAATATAAGAACGAGCATCAGTTCTTCTCCGCATGCAGAGCTGGTCGTACCGATATCGTTGAGCACTGGATAAACCAACAAGGCTTCGACCCTGGCATACGTCATCCCAGAGAACCAGATCAAGTCGAGGTTACAGCACTCTATCTGGCTGCAGAGTATGGTCAGACATCCGTGGTCAGGATTCTTGCCCCAATTTCCGGGGAGGATATAAATGTAAAGTGTCTGTATCGCTCTTCATCTAATGATACCAAATACCCGCTTTTTACACCTCTGCTGATAGCCGCTCACAATGGTCATACCGATGTCGTGGATATTCTTTTCAGCAGCGATAGATGCGATATTCATGGAGCAATGAAAGATTTGTCTCATATGTTGTATAAGGCTGTTCAAGCTAAAGACGCTGACATGGTGAAACGTATCATCAAAACCTTGGCGTATTTCCTCTCAGATAACACAACGGAATATGGAAAAATCAGCCACGAACACGGCTTTATTGCCGCGGGGCGCAGTACTCAATTTTATATAAGTGCTCTTGAAATATATGGTTCGACCCAAAACGGCAACACCGTTCTACATCTAGCCAGTGCAAGCGGTAACATTGAGATTTTAAACGCTCTACTCCAAATATCTGGAATTGATATAAACCAAACCAATGATGCAGGAGCAACTGCTCTGCACCTGGCCTGTAAATTTGGTCATAGTAAAATTGTGCATATTCTCGCTCATATCCCTGGTGTCGATGTCAATCAAACAACTCCCGACGGGTTCTCAGCCTTGCATCTGGCGCTTGAAGGTAAACATGAGGAAGCCGCTGTAGTACTGATCCATGTTGGTGACGTTAAAATCAACGAAAGCATCAATTCTGATTCCTCTACAACACCTTTGTATCTAGCGGCAAAAAGTAATTTACACCATGCTGTAAATGCTCTTATCCGAGCCAACGCACAAGCCGGTATCACTGGGAATTATAAAGATGCTCTATGGGTGGCCTGTCGAAATGGCAGCTACGATGCAGCAAGGCTTTTAATTCAAATCGAAGGGGCTGATGCCCATGCACCTAACCACGCGCAAGATATTCCTTTAGGTCAAGCTTGCTTGAGTGGCCACTGTAATATAGTTAGATTGTTGGCCGACAAAACCAGCATAAATCACCGTGGTAATAGTGGTAAAACTCCGCTGCATCTCGCAGTTCAGGGCGCTCATCCTGAAGTGGTGCATACACTCATTGCCGGTGGTGCCAATCCCACAATTTGTACAAATCGCTGGGGGGATACCGGGTTACACAAAATGAGCCCCAGAGAATATGCCCGTCACCGATTGAGCGACTATCCTCCAAGAAATCAAAAGGACAAATTAGCAAGAATAATCACACAACTTAAGACAGCTGAAGATGAATGGATAGAACCTGTTGAAGAGAAACAAATCACTTTACACAGTGGAGTAACCCGAATATTCAACCGGCTTCACCTTGATACAAAGTTATAGTTTCACCGCCTCAAAGGTAAATCCTGATGACCACCTGATCTGACAATTGTTCTCTAGAAAAGTGAAGGGCTATAGATGTGATAGAGTTCTGATAAGTTGTAGAAGATCAGGCGGCCTCAAACAATATCGAATTATAAACTTCTCCGCTTTAATTGCAGAGCGCGCTTCCGCAGTTCTCTAAGAATTTCTTCTTCATTAATACCTGCCACCTGTCTGTTTTTCATAAGCAGCTGACCATCGATGATAGTGTGACAGACATCATTAGCCCGGCTTGAATACACCAGTGCGGCCTCCGGGCATAAGCGTCAAAATTGCTCATAAGTCTTTTCTCCTAAGAACTCTGCTTATGCTGGAAATTCAAGATAGCTGGATTGTCTCAGGATGAGGCGATGACGAATTGACAGGCCCTGTCGGTTAAGTCGGTAGGAGGTAAAAAATCACAGATGCCTGCCCAGATTCAGGGAAGCCTGGCACAACCAAAAATCGAAAGTTTCTTTATGGTTTACCATAAGAAGCCTGTTTGAGTGGTTTCTCATTGACTGCTGCCACTCGTTATTTGCGGCTATCACGCAGGGACACGGGCAAGGGAAGAACATCTGCTGCTTGATTCCTGATTCTGCCTAAACGAAAAGTCCTGTGTCGTCAGTGAGAATATCAGATTGGTTGTCATGAGCCGTTTGCTGTCGGGCAGGCAGGGTGCGCCTTCAGGAAACAGAGGCGACTTGACCCTCACTTATGCGTCTTGGCGCATATCTTTTGCGGAAATGGCTGCAAATAGTTTACCTCCAACCCCCCAATCCATGGTTTCCAAATATTCCCGATAGCCTGTGTACAGTAAATCAGGGGTAATGACCAACGCAGAAGGCTCTCCAAATGCCTTTTTAACTCTTTCCGGATTCAGGGCTGGGTTTTCGAGGCCAGTATGACGATTAGTTGTCCAGGATACTGCACTATTGAATAGATCAGCCGGATATTCAGAAGCCAACTCCATTTGAGAGAAAGCCGGATAACAACCAGGCAATGGTGCTTCTATTATTTTCCCCCTGTAGATCCTGGTTTTCTCAATAGCGAGGCAGCGCCATGATTTCTGCGTATCCTGCCGGAATAACCAAGCCAGGAATGTAAGTACAACAGCTTCATTTTGTTCTTTTTGCTGATAATAAACATTTAAATCAAAATCGTCGTCACCCCTTCGACCCGCCAGCTTTTTTATTCCTGGTATTTTGTTTTGCATCACTGGGTCATTCACGAAAGCTTCATAGATATCAAATAGCGCACTCGATATTTTAGTATTGCAAAACGGTAGATTGAAAAAAACCGGACGTGCCTTTTGGCTCTCCTGACTCACCGGGAAGGCCGCTTTTTTCTGCGCCATCCGTTCGATATTGGGTAATTGACCACTACAGGTCCAGCTCCACTCATTGCCTACCGATGTCTGCTGCAATGCTGTGAGCAGCGTTTTAGATTCTCCTTGCAGATCGTGTACCTTTGACGGATAAATACTATGTGGGTTTTCTGAAAAGACCCACTGCCTTGGTTGCGTCAACTGCTGGTAAAAATCAACTAGCAAGTCCTCGGCCTGTTTGCCCCAGTAAGGATCCTGAGCCAGTTGTTCCAACAGAGACAATACGGCTCCGGCAGAGAGGGTACCCTGCTTAATCAATCCCAGGCCCCGACCAACCACTGCGATATAGCGCCGCTCGCTCAGAACGCCTGACTCCCACAGATCGTGTATTTTCAGGAAAAAATTTAAAACATCTATTTTAAAGTTTCTATAGTAGTCATCAAAAAATACATGATTGCGCATTGCCTCCACCTGCCGTCGCCAGTTCAGGAACATATCGGGTATATCCTTATCCAGTTCAAAGCCTTTGTTCAAAAGGGATTCAAAATATCCTTCCGTAAAAAGTTCGCAGTAACAGTATCTTTTATTTACATATTCGCTGGTAAGAAACTTTTGAAGTTGTTGCCATGCCACTGCAGCCCTTACAGCGTCCGACTCCTGAACGCACGCTTTATACAGTTTCAAAAAGTTGTCCAATACACACAAGTCAGCAGACAATCCAACAGACAATTCAGCCTCATCTTCCCGCTCTCTTCTCGAGGATGCCTCGATATTTATTTCGGGAAGAAAATCGGGCTCCTGTATTTCGGTGGTAAATTGCCCTCCGCCCCCTAACTGCACCTGCCGCCACTGCTTGCCCCCATTAAGGCTAACCTCACAGTACATATGCTCTGTATTTCTGACCAATCTTGCTTTCACACCCAGATAGTTACACAGCACTTGATATACCTGGCTACGCTGTGCGCAAGCACCTTGCTTTTCTTTGATAATGCTAACCAGCAGCTCCAGCCCTTTGCCTGATACATTACGGTCACTGTCCAATGATCTACACCATTGACCCAGTTTTTTCAGCTGCTCTGCTTTATTGGTTATCTTTTTAATTTCTTGCAGATGCCGACAGTTTGAGTTGCTCTGAGCCTCAGGGCTGAATACCTGTTCATTCAGGTATGACCGTAGAGCAGGGTGACAGAGGTCGCTCTGAACAGTTACGCGGTCTTCTTTCACCAATCGCCTGAACGCGTCCTGATCAGGTTTGATAATAAAATCAACTCTGACCAATTGGGTCTGTGTTGAGAGGGAAGAAGATTTCAATTTCACCAATAGCTGGCCAGTGATTTTTCCCCGGCCGATTTCAAGTGCTGACTGACACTGCAAGGCCTGCAACTGATCGTTGGCTGACAGTCCAGGCAAAGCCTGCCAGTGTTGATCATTCAGCCGCAAAGTTATGGTTCCCAGCTGCTCCGTTTCTGACAGAGCGGTAAAATCATTCCACGAATGAGGGACGCTCAGAATATCAACCCCACCTTCATCGCACGGAATGATGCTGCGTTGCAACACGTTGCCAACCATCCTCATGTCGTATAATTTAAGCCTGTATTCGGTGGTGTCAAAACCCTGCCCAAAAAAATATTTGGTGACATCATAATGTCTCGGGGATGTAATGTCCCCGCTAAAACCAGGTTCGCTGAAGCCTTTTATTACAGTGACTTGAGGCGCGGTGGTTTGGTTCTTGTTCTCGAAAGCAAAGTACTCTGTCGCCTGCAGTTCAGCCTGATCAGAATTATCTGGCAGAAACAGTGTGTTTGTTGATGGATTAAAAGCCGGTCGTTCACCTTCTGGTAACAGTTTCACCACAACAGCCGTTTTCCGCTGGCCATTAATCAAAAGGGACAACGCCTGTTGTCTCTGCTTTCTCCCATCATCCATGGGTTCAGACTGAGCGGTCATCACGGCAGCTTCCAACGCCGCGGGGCCCCATTGCAGCGAGTGCAGACCCAGACCGTAGCAGGAATGAAAACTTTGCTGCCAACATGTCTGACCACTGTTCTGCAAAGCCTCAGCGCCCCGAAGCAGATCACTCAGTGTGAGCTGAATGGGGGAGTGACATTTCACCAACTGATCAGACAGCACCTGGTATCGTTCTGACAACCAGGTATTCATAGCATGGTGCCCAGGATATCGCCGTTGCAGAATACCCTTCAGATCATCTTTTTCCAGAGGGTTCAGCTGGACCTGGGTACAGCGATTCTTTAAGGCAGGGGATAAAGGTTCCCGCCCGCCAAAGGACGATGGGTTCATGGTCGCAAACAGGGCAAAACCCGGTTGGACGTCACCGGTGAGTACTTCATTGAACAACCCCTCAAGATACCTGCTGGGCAGCAGGTTGAGCTCGCTGATCACCAGTTTTCGTCCCTGCTTCATAGCGGTTTTTATAAGGCCGACCTGAGCGCCCCACTGGGAAGGTTTGGCATTGATATAAGCGACAGATGCCACTGATTGTGGATGCCGGTCTTGATTGAAATGTTGCTGCTGCCATAGACCGAGAACCCGAGTCAGGATCAAGTCTTTCCCCCAGCCTGCCGGGCCTTCGACCAGCAACCCGCGTCGCCCCTGGGAAATGCCGCCTTGCTGCCTGCCCACAGACAACTTGTCGAGAAATAGCCAGTAATGGCGCACCAACGCCACCACCGGCCCGGTGCACAAGTCAATGTCGGAATTGGTCTTGCGAAGTTCCTGCAAAAAGCTTTCAAACACCCGTTGCCGGGGTTCGCTGAGAGCCTTCTCTTCAAGCCCATGACCGGGGAAATGTCCCTGGTACCAGTGTTCGAGTGCCGTTAATCGAGGCTGGTGCGCTGACGCTATCGCACCCGCAAGGCTGTCTGCAAAAGCCTGCCAGACCAGTGTGCTGGCTTGAAGGTTTGTGATGCTCTCTGCCTTGAACTCGTGGGCATGCCTGAGCATCTGTTTCATATGGGCCAGAACATCCTGCAAATCCCGGGGAGTCAGGCCGTCCGGCAACAGGTTTCCATAGTGTTCATAGAGGCTGAGCATGGCCTGAGTCGTGTGTGCTTTCAGTTCAGGCGACCAGCTTTGAGACAAGGCCGGCTGTATAATCAGTTCGGCCAGGGTGTCGGGAGGCAAGGGACGATAATAGAGCGTCAGCATGCGTTGTTTTACGACGCTGTCCATGTGTCGTCCGTCGTAGTGATCCGGATTACCGGTGAGGATCACCCGGTGGCGATCAGTCAGCAGGAAGGTTTCTCCCTGAAAACAGAGTTGTGGCGGGTTTCTGGTGAGTCCGGCCAGTGGTGCCAGTACACCCTCTTGCACCAGATTAGCCTCATCCAGAATCAATACCGGTGGATTGGTATTCATGGCCCATTGCAATAAGGGGCCCGGAGCAAATGTGGTGTACCGGTCACCATCGATACGATCGTTAAGCGCCTCTTGACCGTACAGGGTTTCGACGGAGGTTTCCGGCCCCAGGCTCAGCACTATCGGGTCGGGCATGGCCTCCCAGTCTTCTGTTTTTCTCAGCTCCCCCACTATGGCCTGCGCCATATGACTTTTGCCAGCACCGGCCACCCCTTGCAGAAAGACCAGAGGATGTTGGCTGACTCGCGACGCCAGCCGTTTAACCCTGCGTTGCTGGCGCCGGTGACTGCCTGTCTGACCGGTGACCAGAGCGGTGGGCAGGTCTTTGAAATCTCCTGCCAGTAAGGTATCGGGAAGAACATCTGTTAATGCGCTTTTGATAAGGGGGATAGCCTGCACAGGCGGGTTTTGGTTAATGATATGAGTGATAGAGGTTTCAAGGGTTGCCACCTGCTCGCTAATAGACTCAGAGCCTTTTCTCTGATCACCGGCAACCAGCAAGGCGTCTCGCAAACGGCTTCGCACTCTGTCGTCAAAATAGCTACAACTTTCACTGCTGAGCGGGTCTATGTTTAACTGCTGCGCCAGCTCTGCCTGCCTGTCTTCAGCAACACTGCCCACCAAAAATCGGGCCAGAACGTTAATGTTTTCCTCTATTGGCGGTTCATAAGCATCCGTAAGATGGTGACCAAATTTGCTCACGGGACAATGCCTTGTCAGTGACCAAAAGTATTTTTTCAACAGGACACGATCAACCCTGGGATGATCCTGAAGCCACTGCTGCAACGCTCTCCTGTCGGCTCTGTATTCCGCGGGTACATCCGGATACAGTCGACGTATCTGGGTTTTGAGATAGCCGTACACGTTATCATCGCCCCGATAGCTTTTTACCAGCAGGGTGTGCAGGGCTTGTCTGTAATGAACCGGGAGTGTCTGGCTTGCGCCGTCCTGCTGCTTTTCCAGCTCAATCTGTTGTTTCAGCACAGCCTGAAAATCCAGTGCCTCCCAGGGCAAAGTGCCGGGATAGGTCTTGCGAGAACTGGGCGGTAATGCCCTTAACAGGGTGATGAGCTGTTCCTGTTCTGGCGGTGGTGCGGCTGATTTTGTCGTCTGCTGCAGCGCTCGCTGCCATAACAGAGACAATGAAGAACACTTTTTCTGCTGTTGTTTGGGGCAGAGTTGTTCGAGCCAGAGTTGTTCGGGCCAGAGGACGGTGATCTGAGCTTCTGGCAATTCTATTTTATGCCCGTGAACAAACAGATAAGGAGGGTTCGCCAACAGGCTTTCCAGCCGTGCTGCCAGTACCGGATGGCTATCCATACCGAGCAGTACAACCGGCTGCCCCCCTTTAAGTACTTTCAGGAGTTCCGTCTCTTGCTGTTCAAACCGGAAGGCATTCTCACTGAGCATATGGGTGTGGTACCACAGGCTTTCACATTGATCCCGTGCCGTTAGTCTGTAAATCTTGTGTGTGTGATCAAATTCGCCCAGTGCCGTTGATTCGTGGGTATAGGTTCTGCACTGACAGCAGGATGAAAACCTGGGTAAAACATCACTCTTAACATCATCCTCAACAACAATCTCTGGCTTATTCCCGAGCCGATCCACCCGGCGAAGCAAGCGCAACCACTGCTGATTGGTCAGCTCCCCGGTAATACGAATCTGCTGGCAATCGCCGAGTAACTCAGACAAGGTATCCACCGACTGGGGAATGTTTCCATCAAACCGAATATTGCTCAGGGCGGCTTCAAAAGAATCACCATTGAGGCAGACAAAAGCCTTTGTACCCAGAGGTGAAGTCCACAAGAAACGCTTTTTTAGCGCCCTTAATTCATCACTACTTGTCTCCTTGCGGAAAAAATGCACAGACTCAGGTAACTTGATCCACTGTCCATTGGCACGATAGCCACCTTCGCGAAAGGCTGTGGCGAGGGTGTCGACAAAGTCACTCTGATCCCAGGGGGCATCGTGCAGAACAACGGACTGATGATCGGACAACTCAGCCAATTTCCCGGGACAAAAAAAAGCCTTACCCTGCTTGTTCAGGGTCAAGGCACCGAACAACAGGATTCGCCACTTATCCCCCTCTGCAAAATCAGCGTGTACGGTTTGATGAGTTAGTCTCAAATCTTCGTTATTTGAAATGGAACCAGAAGAAGAATAAGGCGCAACCTTCGCCTGTAACAATGCACGATTCGACAGCACCTCACCGTTCTTTTCACTGTGTTGGTTCTGACCAGACAGCCTCTCACTCAGAGAATCGTTATTGCTGTCAGCGGTAATGCCATCAACAGATTGCCAGGGAAAAAACGCCTGCAAACGGCGCCAGCAGTCAGGTCCCGGTCGCCCCAGGCCTGGCATCGTCATGTTCGATTTAATCAATACGATTCTGCGTACTTTAGGGCTGAGTGGATGTTCATCGCATTTAGGAGGGACATCCAATAAATCGTTGAGGCTGGCAATTTGGCTCGGGGTCATGGAGGTCAAATCCAGCACCAGTGTCATCGGTTCATCGGAAAACAAAAGACCATCAGACTCGGTGATTTTCCCTTCTTCAGAACAAATGACTGTGCGAATCAGATGATGTTCATCCAGTGCTTTAGGGGAAGGCATGGCAATAACAAGGGCATTCGGATACTGATTTCGATAATGGGCCAGCACCCATTGTCGGTCTCGATCATCCTCAATGGTAAAGACCGCAGTATCTGCAGAATGAGTATCTGCAGAATGAGAGCACTCTTCATGCGTGTGCCTTTTGGCTGTCAGCAGGCTTTTTTCCTGAGCTGTTGAGGTGTTTCTTTTGCAAGTACCGACCTTATCCTGTTGCGGCGATGCTTGCGATGAAGCCAGCCGGGGCGGCCCTGTCGGAGCAATTTTTATAGTCCGGGTGAATACAGTGGCACCTTCTGCAGAACTGTCTAAATAACAGTGAGCGCCAGCTGGCGGCACCTCCTGACAAGTATCTGCCGCCAATGATGAGGGCGTGCGCAACCCATGTGATCTCTCCATTCCTATGCCTATGCCTCTTTAAAGCAGACAACCCGGTGTTTTTTTCTGAAATAAATCTGACACCTTCTCGTTCCCTGTTGGTGGTTATATAAGCGATGCTTCAACCGCACGTAATCGAGGTTGATATTAAACGCAGTCTTAATAGATAGACTTCCATTCACTGGAGATGTCACCTGAAAGAGTATCAATTATGTTATTTCAGCTATCATTTCGTCTTCCCGTTGCAGGAAGTATCAATAACCATTAGGTCTTATGCATAAGCCGAGATAAAAATATTCCTTAACTGGAACTCTCTATTTACAGTTTTCGTAAGGGCTGGCTGACCGATGCCAACCTGATCGTCGGTTGTAACATCTCATTCTTAAAGGCGGGCTCAGTGATTGCCAATGGGATACAGGCAATCAGGATTGGATATTGCGTCCCTCTTTCAGCAGTAATGACCAGTCCATGCTTTCGAGATATTCCTGATAGGCAGTGCATAGTAAATCGGGGGTAATGACCAGCGCAGAAGGCTCGCCAAACGCCTTTTTTACTCTCTCCGGGTTCAGGGCTGGGTTTCTTGTATAGGTATGAGGACCTCCTAAGTTTGCTGTTGACGTCTGGAAAAATTCAGCCTGGAATTCAGGAGCAAACTGCGTTTGAGATAAAGCCGGATAACAACCAGGCAATGGTGCTTTCATTTCTTTGAATTTTCCCTCGGTACTCTCATTAACGAGGCAGCGCCATGTTTTCTGTGTATCTTGCCGGAATAACCAAGTCAGGAATGCAGATAAAATAGCGTGTCGTATTTCATAACTCTTCTGTTCCGCCAGCTCTTTCATCCCCGGTATTTTGTTTTGTACCATTGGGTCATTCACGAAAACGTTAAAGATATCACCTAGCGCACCTCCTGCTTTGGTTTGCGTAAACGGTAGACTGTAAAATACCGGGCGTGCCTTTTGGTTCTCCTGGCTTACCGGGAAGGTCGCTTGTTTTTTCGCCATCCGTTCGATGCTGGGCGGTTTGCCACTGCTGATCCAGCTCCACTCTTTTCCTACCGATGTCTGATGCAGTACTGTTCGCAGTGTTTTGGATTTTCCTTGCAGGTCATTTATTTCTGGCGGTTTAAGCCGTAGTGACTTTTCTGAAAACATCCACTCTCCTGGTTGTGTCAACTGCTGGTAAAAATCGTCCAGCAAAGCTTCGGACTGTTCCCCCCAGGAAGCATCCTGGGCCAGTTGCTCCAACAGAGGCAATACGGCTCCGGCGGGAGGAATACCCTGCTTAATCAACCCCAAACACCGGCCAACCGCTGTTTTATAGCGCGGCTCACTCAGAGCCCCTGACTCCCACAGGTCGTGTGTTTTCAGGAGAAATCGTAAAACATTGTTTTTAAGCTTTTTATAGCGCTCATCAAAATATTCATCATTGCGCATTTCTTCCACCTGCCGTTGCCAGCTCAGGAATATATCGGGCAAAGCCTGATCCAGTTCAAAGCCCTTGTTCAGAAAGGATTCAAAACGTCCCTCCTCGAGGAGATTGTAGAAAGTGTATCCGTATTTCACATATCTGGTAGCCAGAAAACCCTGGAACTGTTTCCATGCCTCCGCTGTGTCCGATCCCTGAAGGCACTTTTCATAAAGTTCCAACAAGATATATTCTTCAGACAGTACAGCCTCATCCACCCGCTCTCTCCTCGAGGGTGCCCCGATTGTTATGCCGGGAGGAAAATCGGGCTTGTGTATTTCGGTGGTAAATTGCCCGCCACTACCCAAATTCACACTGCGCCAGTGCTTGCCGCCATCCGGACTGATTTCCACATATTGATGGGAATCATTGCTGACCATTCGGACCGGCACACCAAAATACTCACTCAATGCCTGAAACACCTGGCTTTGCTGGCTGCAACAGCCCTGTTTTTCCCGAATCAGATTCACCAGCAGGTTCAGACCACGGCCCGGTACATTCCGGGTATCACCAAAACCTTTGCACCATTGAGCCAGAGCCAGTAACTGCAGGCACTTCCCGGGCTTGTCTCTTATGGCTTGCAGCTCATAACAGCTGTCGTGAATAGCCGCTTTCAGGCTGAACACGCGGTCATCCAAACACTGGCGAATCGCCGGATCACAAAGCCCTTCGCACACCTGAATATCTTCATTGGGTGCCAGTGGCTTCAGCCCGGCCTGATCCGGTTTGATGATAAAGTCCAGCGTCACTTCATGGGCCCCCCCGGAAGATTTCTCTGCCAGTTTGACCAGCAGTTGTCCGGTCTCGTTGCCCCTGGCCAGCTTCAGCGGGAGGTTTTCCCGACACTGCAGGTGAATCAGTTGGTCCCGGGCGCTGAGTCCCGGCAGGGGCTGCCAGTTTTCTTTACTCAGACTGAACTGTCCGCTGCCCAGTTGTTGCCCATCGGAAAGAGTGATGCCACTGTACGGCCAGTGGGGAAGAGATAAGGGTTCCACTCCTCCTTTATCGCAGGGAATCTTCACTTGCTGTAATTGCCCATTGATCATCGCCAGTTTTATTACCTGAAGCCGGTAGTAACCCGTATTAAACTGCTCCCCAGCAAAGAATTTTCTGATGTTATGGTGCACTGGCTGGGTGATATTTCCATTGAAAGCTCCGGACGCAACCGGTTCACTACCGGTTTGATCTGTGGCTTCCAGAACGTAGGCCGCCGTCTCCAGCAGTTCAGCCTGATCAGAATTATCTGGCAGAAACAGGGTGTTTTTTGATGGATTAAAAGCCGGTCGTGCGCCCACTGGCAACAGTTGCACCGTCACAGGCGTTTCCCGCTGCCTGTTAATCAAGAGGGAAAGCGTTTGTTGTCTCTGGTTTCTGCCATCGTCCATGGCTTCAGACTGAGCAGCGTCCATCATGGCTTCCAGCGTTTCAAGGTTCCATTGCAGCGATTGCAAAGCCAGACCGTAGCAGGACTGAAAACGTTGCTGCCTGTGTTCCTGATCACTATTCAGCAAGGCCACCGCTCCCCGGAACAGGTCGTTCATTGTGAGCTGAATGGGGGAGTGGCGTTTTGCCAACTGATCAGACAACACCTGATAACGTTGTGACAACCAGTCCAGATTGTCATGACCAGGATAGCGCCGTTGCAGAATACCCTTCAGGTCATCTTTTTCCAGAGGGTTCAGCTGGACCTGGGTACAGCGATTCTTTAAAGAAGTGGATAAAGGTTCCCGCCCGCCAAATGACGATGGGTTCATGGTCGCAAACAGGGCAAATCCCGGTTGGGCGTCGCCGGTGAGCACCTCATTAAACAACCCCTCCAGATACCTGCTGGGCAGTAGGTTGAGCTCACTGATCACCAGTTTCTGTCCCTGTTCCATGGCGGTTTTTATAATACCAACCTGAGCATCCCACTGGGCGGGGTTGGCATTGATATGAACGACAGCGGCTGTTGATTGTGAATGCCACTGACCTTGATTGAGATGTTGCTTTTGCTGATGCCATAGACCGAGAACCCGAGTCAGGATCAAGTCTTTCCCCCAGCCTGCCGGGCCTTCGACCAGCAACCCGCGTCGCCCCTGGGAAATGCCGCCTTGCTGCCTGCCCACAGACAACTTGTCGAGAAATAGCCAGTAATGGCGCACCAACGCCACCACCGGCCCGGTGCACAAGTCAATGTCGGAATTGGTCTTGCGAAGTTCCTGCAAAAAACTTTCAAACACCCGTTGCCGGGGTTCGCTGAGAGCCTTCTCTTCAAGCCCATGACCGGGAAAATGACCCTGGTACCAGTGTTCGAGTGCCGTTAATCGAGGCTGGTTCGCTGGCGCTATCGCACCCGCAAGGCTGTCTGCAAAAGCCTGCCAGACCAGTGTGCTGACTTGAAGATGTGTGATGCTCTCTGCCTTGAACTCGTGGGCATGCCTGAGCATCTGTTTCATATGGGCCAGAACATCCTGCAAATCCCGGGGAGTCAGGCCGTCCGGCAACAGGTTTCCATAGTGTTCATAGAGGCTGAGCATGGCCTGAGTCGTGTGTGCTTTCAGTTCAGGCGACCAGCTTTGAGACAAGGCCGGTTGTATAATCAGTTCGGCCAGGGTGTCGGGAGGCAAGGGACGATAATAGAGCGTCAGCATGCGTTGTTTTACGACGCTGTCCATGTGTCGTCCGTCGTAGTGATCCGGATTACCGGTGAGGATCACCCGGTGGCGATCAGTCAGCAGGAAGGTTTCTCCCTGAAAACAGAGTTGTGGCGGGTTTCTGGTGAGTCCGGCCAGTGGTGCCAGTACACCCTCTTGCACCAGATTAGCCTCATCCAGAATCAATACCGGTGGATTGGTATTCATGGCCCATTGCAATAAGGGGCCCGGAGCAAATGTGGTGTACCGGTCACCATCGATACGATCGTTAAGCGCCTCTTGACCGTACAGGGTTTCGACGGAGGTCTCCGGCCCCAGGCTCAGCACTATCGGTTCAGGCATGGTCTCCCAGTCTTCTGTTTTTCTCAGCTCCCCCACTATGGCCTGCGCCATATGACTTTTGCCAGCACCGGCCACCCCTTGCAGAAAGACCAGAGGGTGTTGGCTGACTCGCGACGCCAGCCGTTTAACCCTGCGTTGCTGGCGCCGGTGACTGCCTGTCTGACCGGTGACCAGAGCGGTGGGCAGGTCTTTGAAATCTCCTGCCAGTAAGGTATCGGGAAGAACATCTGTTAATGCGCTTTTGATAAGGGGGAAAGCCTCCACAGGCGGGTTTTGGTTAATGATATGAGTGATAGAGGTTTCAAGGGTTGCCACCTGCTCGCTAATAGACACAGAGCCTTTTCTCTGATCACCGGCAACCAGCAAGGCGTCTCGCAAACGGCTTCGCACTCTGTCGTCAAAATAGCTACAACTTCCACTGCTGAGCGGGTCTATGTTTAACTGCTGCGCCAGCTCTGCCTGCCTGTCTTCAGCAACACTGCCCACCAAAAATCGGGCCAGAACGTTAATGTTTTCCTCTATTGGCGGTTCATAGGCATTGGGCAGTTGCTGACCCAGCTCATCGGTCGGACAATGCCTTACCAATGACCAGAAGTGCTTTTGCAACAGGTCACGATCAACCCTGGGATGATCCTGAAGCCACTGCTGCAACGCTCTCCTGTCGGCTCTGTATTCCGGGGGTACATCCGGATACAGTCGACGTATCTGGGTTTTGAGATAGCCGTACACGTTATCATCGCCCCGATAGCTTTTTACCAACAGGGTGTGCAGAGCTTTTCTGTAATGAACCGGGAGTGTCTGGCTTGCGCCGTCCTGCTGCTTTTCCAGCTCAATCTGTTGTTTCAGCACATCCTGAAAATCCAGTGCCTCCCAGGGCAAAGTGCCGGGATAGGTCTTGCGAGTACTCGGCGGTAATGCCCTTAACAGGGCGATGAGCTGTTCCTGTTCTGGCGGTGGTGCGGCTGATTTTGTCGCCTGCTGCAGCGCTCGCTGCCATAACAGAGACAATGAAGAACACTTTTTCTGCTGTTGTTTGGGGCAGAGGACGGTGATCTGAGCTTCTGGCAATTCTATTTTATGCCCGTGAACAAACAGGTAAGGAGGGTTCGCCAACAGGCTTTCCAGCCGTGCAGCCAGTATCGGATGGCTATCCATACCGAGCAGTACAACCGGCGAGCCCTCTTTCAGTGCTTTTAGAAGTTCCGTCTCTTGCAGTTCAAACCGGAAGGCATTTTCACTGACCATATGGGTGTGGTACCACAGGCTCTCATATTGATCCCGTGCCGTTAATCTGTAAATCTTGTGTGTGTCATCAAACTCGCTCAGTGCGGTTGATTCGTGGGTGTAAGTTCTGCACTGACATCGGGATGAACACCTGGGTAAAACATCATTCTCAACAACAATCTCTGGCTTCTTCCCGAGCCGATCCACCCGGCGAAGCAATCGCAACCACTGCTGAGCGGTCAGCTCCCCGGTAATATGAAGCTGCTGGCAATGACCCAGTAACTCAGACAAGGTGTCCACCTTCCGGGGAAAGTCTCCCTCAAACCGGGTATTGCTCAGGGCAGCTTCAAGGGAACTTTTATTGAGACAAACAAAATCAGGCTCTGTACCGCTCTGCTGACAAGGCTTCGTACCAGTACCTGACACCAGTCGCTGTTTTAGCGCGCTCAGTTCTTCAGTGCTGGTTTCCCTGCGTAACAAACGCACCGAGTCAGGTAACCTGACCCACTGTCCATTGGCGCGATAGCCACCTTCGCGAAAGGCTGTGGCGAGAGTGTCGACAAAGTCACTCTTATCCCAGGGGGCATCGTGCAGAACGACGGACTGATGATCGGACAGCTCAGCCAGTTTTCCGGGACAAAAATAGATCCTGCCCTTATCGTTCAGGGTTAAGGCACCGAACAACAAGATTCGCCAATTATCCCCCTCGGAAAAATCAGCGTGTACGGTTTGTTTAGCCAGACTTAAATGATCCAGGCCGAAGGCAGAACCTGAAGAATCATCTGAAGAAGCACTGGAAAAAGAGCAAAGGTCAACCTTCGCCTGCAGCAGAGCACGATTCGACAGCACCTCACTGCTCTTTTCACTGTACCTTTCACTGTGTTGGCACTGACCAGACAGACTCTCTTCCAGAGAGTCTTTATTGTTGTCAGCAATGATGCTGGCAACGGATTGCCAGGAGAAAAACTCCTGCAGACGGCGCCAGCAGTCGGAGCCCGGTCGCCCCAGTCCAGGCATCCACATGTTCGGTTGGATTAATACGATTCTGTGGACTTGAGGGCTCAATGGACGTCCTGCGCATTCAGGCGAGGCCTCCAAAAAATCATTAAGGCTGGCAATTTGACCCGGAGTCATGGAGGTCAGGTCCAGAACCAATGTCATCCGTTCACTGGAAAACAAAAGGCCATCAGACTCCGTGACCTGCCCTTCCTCAGGACAAACGACCGAGCGAATCAGGTGATGTTCATCCAGCGCTTTAGGGGAAGACAGGATAATAACCGGGGCATTCGGATACTGATTTCGATAATGGGCCAGTACCCGTTGTCGGTCTCGATCATCCTCAATGGTAAAGACCATGGCATCCGCAGACTGAGAGCACTCTTCATGCTTGTGACTTTTTGCTGCCTGGAGGCTTTCTTTCTGCGCTGTTGATGTGTTTCTTTTGTGAGTACTGACCTTGCCCGGTTGAGCCGCATGTAGCGGCGATGCTTGCGATGAAGGCAGCCGGGGCTGCCCTGTCGGAGCAATTTCTATAGTCCGGGTGAATACAGTGGCACCTTCTGCAGAACTGTCTAAATAACAGTGAGCGCCAGCTGGCGGCACCTCCTGACAAGTATCTGCCGCCAATGATGAGGGCGTGCGCAACCCATGTGATCTCTCCATTCCTATGCCTATGCCTCTTTAAAGCAGACAACCCGGTGTTTTTTTCTGAAATAAATCTGACACCTTCTCGTTCCCTGTTGGTGGTTATATAAGCGATGCTTCAACCGCACGTAATCGAGGTTGATATTAAACGCAGTCTTAATAGATAGACTTCCATTCACTGGAGATGTCACCTGAAAGAGTATCAATTATGTTATTTCAGCTAACATTTCGTCTTCCCGTTGCAGGAAGTATCAATAACCATTAGGTCTTATGCATAAGCCGAGATAAAAATATTCCTTAACTGGAACTCTCTATTTACAGTTTTCGTAAGGGCTGGCTGACCGATGCCAACCTGATCGTCGGTTGTAACATCTCATTCTTAAAGGCGGGCTCAGTGATTGCCAATGGGATACAGGCAATCAGGATTGGATATTGCGTCCCTCTTTCAGCAGTAATGACCAGTCCATGCTTTCGAGATATTCCTGATAGGCAGTGCATAGTAAATCGGGGGTAATGACCAGCGCAGAAGGCTCGCCAAACGCCTTTTTTACTCTCTCCGGGTTCAGGGCTGGGTTTCTTGTATAGGTATGAGGACCTCCTAAGTTTGCTGTTGACGTCTGGAAAAATTCAGCCTGGAATTCAGGAGCAAACTGCGTTTGAGATAAAGCCGGATAACAACCAGGCAATGGTGCTTTCATTTCTTTGAATTTTCCCTCGGTACTCTCATTAACGAGGCAGCGCCATGTTTTCTGTGTATCTTGCCGGAATAACCAAGTCAGGAATGCAGATAAAATAGCGTGTCGTATTTCATAACTCTTCTGTTCCGCCAGCTCTTTCATCCCCGGTATTTTGTTTTGTACCATTGGGTCATTCACGAAAACGTTAAAGATATCACCTAGCGCACCTCCTGCTTTGGTTTGCGTAAACGGTAGACTGTAAAATACCGGGCGTGCCTTTTGGTTCTCCTGGCTTACCGGGAAGGTCGCTTGTTTTTTCGCCATCCGTTCGATGCTGGGCGGTTTGCCACTGCTGATCCAGCTCCACTCTTTTCCTACCGATGTCTGATGCAGTACTGTTCGCAGTGTTTTGGATTTTCCTTGCAGGTCATTTATTTCTGGCGGTTTAAGCCGTAGTGACTTTTCTGAAAACATCCACTCTCCTGGTTGTGTCAACTGCTGGTAAAAATCGTCCAGCAAAGCTTCGGACTGTTCCCCCCAGGAAGCATCCTGGGCCAGTTGCTCCAACAGAGGCAATACGGCTCCGGCGGGAGGAATACCCTGCTTAATCAACCCCAAACACCGGCCAACCGCTGTTTTATAGCGCGGCTCACTCAGAGCCCCTGACTCCCACAGGTCGTGTGTTTTCAGGAGAAATCGTAAAACATTGTTTTTAAGCTTTTTATAGCGCTCATCAAAATATTCATCATTGCGCATTTCTTCCACCTGCCGTTGCCAGCTCAGGAATATATCGGGCAAAGCCTGATCCAGTTCAAAGCCCTTGTTCAGAAAGGATTCAAAACGTCCCTCCTCGAGGAGATTGTAGAAAGTGTATCCGTATTTCACATATCTGGTAGCCAGAAAACCCTGGAACTGTTTCCATGCCTCCGCTGTGTCCGATCCCTGAAGGCACTTTTCATAAAGTTCCAACAAGATATATTCTTCAGACAGTACAGCCTCATCCACCCGCTCTCTCCTCGAGGGTGCCCCGATTGTTATGCCGGGAGGAAAATCGGGCTTGTGTATTTCGGTGGTAAATTGCCCGCCACTACCCAAATTCACACTGCGCCAGTGCTTGCCGCCATCCGGACTGATTTCCACATATTGATGGGAATCATTGCTGACCATTCGGACCGGCACACCAAAATACTCACTCAATGCCTGAAACACCTGGCTTTGCTGGCTGCAACAGCCCTGTTTTTCCCGAATCAGATTCACCAGCAGGTTCAGACCACGGCCCGGTACATTCCGGGTATCACCAAAACCTTTGCACCATTGAGCCAGAGCCAGTAACTGCAGGCACTTCCCGGGCTTGTCTCTTATGGCTTGCAGCTCATAACAGCTGTCGTGAATAGCCGCTTTCAGGCTGAACACGCGGTCATCCAAACACTGGCGAATCGCCGGATCACAAAGCCCTTCGCACACCTGAATATCTTCATTGGGTGCCAGTGGCTTCAGCCCGGCCTGATCCGGTTTGATGATAAAGTCCAGCGTCACTTCATGGGCCCCCCCGGAAGATTTCTCTGCCAGTTTGACCAGCAGTTGTCCGGTCTCGTTGCCCCTGGCCAGCTTCAGCGGGAGGTTTTCCCGACACTGCAGGTGAATCAGTTGGTCCCGGGCGCTGAGTCCCGGCAGGGGCTGCCAGTTTTCTTTACTCAGACTGAACTGTCCGCTGCCCAGTTGTTGCCCATCGGAAAGAGTGATGCCACTGTACGGCCAGTGGGGAAGAGATAAGGGTTCCACTCCTCCTTTATCGCAGGGAATCTTCACTTGCTGTAATTGCCCATTGATCATCGCCAGTTTTATTACCTGAAGCCGGTAGTAACCCGTATTAAACTGCTCCCCAGCAAAGAATTTTCTGATGTTATGGTGCACTGGCTGGGTGATATTTCCATTGAAAGCTCCGGACGCAACCGGTTCACTACCGGTTTGATCTGTGGCTTCCAGAACGTAGGCCGCCGTCTCCAGCAGTTCAGCCTGATCAGAATTATCTGGCAGAAACAGGGTGTTTTTTGATGGATTAAAAGCCGGTCGTGCGCCCACTGGCAACAGTTGCACCGTCACAGGCGTTTCCCGCTGCCTGTTAATCAAGAGGGAAAGCGTTTGTTGTCTCTGGTTTCTGCCATCGTCCATGGCTTCAGACTGAGCAGCGTCCATCATGGCTTCCAGCGTTTCAAGGTTCCATTGCAGCGATTGCAAAGCCAGACCGTAGCAGGACTGAAAACGTTGCTGCCTGTGTTCCTGATCACTATTCAGCAAGGCCACCGCTCCCCGGAACAGGTCGTTCATTGTGAGCTGAATGGGGGAGTGGCGTTTTGCCAACTGATCAGACAACACCTGATAACGTTGTGACAACCAGTCCAGATTGTCATGACCAGGATAGCGCCGTTGCAGAATACCCTTCAGGTCATCTTTTTCCAGAGGGTTCAGCTGGACCTGGGTACAGCGATTCTTTAAAGAAGTGGATAAAGGTTCCCGCCCGCCAAATGACGATGGGTTCATGGTCGCAAACAGGGCAAATCCCGGTTGGGCGTCGCCGGTGAGCACCTCATTAAACAACCCCTCCAGATACCTGCTGGGCAGTAGGTTGAGCTCACTGATCACCAGTTTCTGTCCCTGTTCCATGGCGGTTTTTATAATACCAACCTGAGCATCCCACTGGGCGGGGTTGGCATTGATATGAACGACAGCGGCTGTTGATTGTGAATGCCACTGACCTTGATTGAGATGTTGCTTTTGCTGATGCCATAGACCGAGAACCCGAGTCAGGATCAAGTCTTTCCCCCAGCCTGCCGGGCCTTCGACCAGCAACCCGCGTCGCCCCTGGGAAATGCCGCCTTGCTGCCTGCCCACAGACAACTTGTCGAGAAATAGCCAGTAATGGCGCACCAACGCCACCACCGGCCCGGTGCACAAGTCAATGTCGGAATTGGTCTTGCGAAGTTCCTGCAAAAAACTTTCAAACACCCGTTGCCGGGGTTCGCTGAGAGCCTTCTCTTCAAGCCCATGACCGGGAAAATGACCCTGGTACCAGTGTTCGAGTGCCGTTAATCGAGGCTGGTTCGCTGGCGCTATCGCACCCGCAAGGCTGTCTGCAAAAGCCTGCCAGACCAGTGTGCTGACTTGAAGATGTGTGATGCTCTCTGCCTTGAACTCGTGGGCATGCCTGAGCATCTGTTTCATATGGGCCAGAACATCCTGCAAATCCCGGGGAGTCAGGCCGTCCGGCAACAGGTTTCCATAGTGTTCATAGAGGCTGAGCATGGCCTGAGTCGTGTGTGCTTTCAGTTCAGGCGACCAGCTTTGAGACAAGGCCGGTTGTATAATCAGTTCGGCCAGGGTATCGGGAGGCAAGGGACGATAATAGAGCGTCAGCATGCGTTGTTTTACGACGCTGTCCATGTGTCGTCCGTCGTAGTGATCCGGATTACCGGTGAGGATCACCCGGTGGCGATCAGTCAGCAGGAAGGTTTCTCCCTGAAAACAGAGTTGTGGCGGGTTTCTGGTGAGTCCGGCCAGTGGTGCCAGTACACCCTCTTGCACCAGATTAGCCTCATCCAGAATCAATACCGGTGGATTGGTATTCATGGCCCATTGCAATAAGGGGCCCGGAGCAAATGTGGTGTACCGGTCACCATCGATACGATCGTTAAGCGCCTCTTGACCGTACAGGGTTTCGACGGAGGTTTCCGGCCCCAGGCTCAGCACTATCGGGTCGGGCATGGCCTCCCAGTCTTCTGTTTTTCTCAGCTCCCCCACTATGGCCTGCGCCATATGACTTTTGCCAGCACCGGCCACCCCTTGCAGAAAGACCAGAGGGTGTTGGCTGACTCGCGACGCCAGCCGTTTAACCCTGCGTTGCTGGCGCCGGTGACTGCCTGTCTGACCGGTGACCAGAGCGGTGGGCAGGTCTTTGAAATTTCCTGCCAGTAAGGTATCGGGAAGAACATCTGTTAATGCGCTTTTGATAAGGGGGAAAGCCTCCACAGGCGGGTTTTGGTTAATGATATGAGTGATAGAGGTTTCAAGGGTTGCCACCTGCTCGCTAATAGACACAGAGCCTTTTCTCTGATCACCGGCAACCAGCAAGGCGTCTCGCAAACGGCTTCGCACTCTGTCGTCAAAATAGCTACAACTTTCACTGTTGAGCGGGTCTATGTTTAACTTCTGCGCCAGCTCTGCCTGCCTGTGTTCAGCAACACTGCCCACCAAAAATCGGGCCAGAACGTTAATGTTTTCCTCTATTGGCGGTTCATAGGTATTGGGCAGTTGCTGACCCAGCTCATCGGTCGGACAATGCCTTACCAATGACCAGAAGTGCTTTTGCAACAGGTCACGATCAACCCTGGGATGATCCTGAAGCCACTGCTGCAACGCTCTCCTGTCGGCTCTGTATTCCGGGGGTACATCCGGATACAGTCGACGTATCTGGGTTTTGAGATAGCCGTACACGTTATCATCGCCCCGATAGCTTTTTACCAACAGGGTGTGCAGAGCTTTTCTGTAATGAACCGGGAGTGTCTGGCTTGCGCCGTCCTGCTGCTTTTCCAGCTCAATCTGTTGTTTCAGCACATCCTGAAAATCCAGTGCCTCCCAGGGCAAAGTGCCGGGATAGGTCTTGCGAGTACTCGGCGGTAATGCCCTTAACAGGGCGATGAGCTGTTCCTGTTCTGGCGGTGGTGCGGCTGATTTTGTCGCCTGCTGCAGCGCTCGCTGCCATAACAGAGAAAATGAAGAACACTTTTTCTGCTGTTGTTTGGGGCAGAGGACGGTGATCTGAGCTTCTGGCAATTCTATTTTATGCCCGTGAACAAACAGGTAAGGAGGGTTCGCCAACAGGCTTTCCAGCCGTGCAGCCAGTATCGGATGGCTATCCATACCGAGCAGTACAACCGGCGAGCCCTCTTTCAGTGCTTTTAGAAGTTCCGTCTCTTGCAGTTCAAACCGGAAGGCATTTTCACTGACCATATGGGTGTGGTACCACAGGCTCTCATATTGATCCCGTGCCGTTAATCTGTAAATTTTGTGTGTGTCATCAAACTCGCCCAGTGCGGTTGATTCGTGGGTGTAAGTTCTGCACTGACATCGGGATGAACACCTGGGTAAAACATCATTCTCAACAACAATCTCTGGCTTCTTCCCGAGCCGATCCACCCGGCGAAGCAATCGCAACCACTGCTGAGCGGTCAGCTCCCCGGTAATATGAAGCTGCTGGCAATGACCCAGTAACTCAGACAAGGTGTCCACCTTCCGGGGAAAGTCTCCCTCAAACCGGGTATTGCTCAGGGCAGCTTCAAGGGAACTTTTATTGAGACAAACAAAATCAGGCTCTGTACCGCTCTGCTGACAAGGCTTCGTACCAGTACCTGACACCAGTCGCTGTTTTAGCGCGCTCAGTTCTTCAGTGCTGGTTTCCCTGCGTAACAAACGCACCGAGTCAGGTAACCTGACCCACTGTCCATTGGCGCGATAGCCACCTTCGCGAAAGGCTGTGGCGAGAGTGTCGACAAAGTCACTCTTATCCCAGGGGGCATCGTGCAGAACGACGGACTGATGATCGGACAGCTCAGCCAGTTTTCCGGGACAAAAATAGATCCTGCCCTTATCGTTCAGGGTTAAGGCACCGAACAACAAGATTCGCCAATTATCCCCCTCGGAAAAATCAGCGTGTACGGTTTGTTTAACCAGACTTAAATGATCCAGGCCGAAGGTAGAACCTGAAGAATCATCTGAAGAAGCACTGGAAAAAGAGCAAAGGTCAACCTTCGCCTGCAGCAGAGCACGATTCGACAGCACCTCACTGCTCTTTTCACTGTACCTTTCACTGTGTTGGCACTGACCAGACAGACTCTCTTCCAGAGAGCCTTTATTGTTGTCAGCAATGATGCTGGCAACGGATTGCCAGGAGAAAAACTCCTGCAGACGGCGCCAGCAGTCGGAGCCCGGTCGCCCCAGTCCAGGCATCCACATGTTCGGTTGGATTAATACGATTCTGTGGACTTGAGGGCTCAATGGACGTCCTGCGCATTCAGGCGAGGCCTCCAAAAAATCATTAAGGCTGGCAATTTGACCCGGAGTCATGGAGGTCAGGTCCAGAACCAATGTCATCAGTTCACTGGAAAACAAAAGGCCATCAGACTCCGTGACCTGCCCTTCCTCAGGACAAACGACCGAGCGAATCAGGTGATGTTCATCCAGCGCTTTAGGGGAAGACAGGATAATAACCGGGGCATTCGGATACTGATTTCGATAATGGGCCAGTACCCGTTGTCGGTCTCGATCATCCTCAATGGTAAAGACCATGGCATCCGCAGACTGAGAGCACTCTTCATGCTTGAGCCTTTTTACTGCCTGGAGGCTTTCTTTCTGCGCTGTTGATGTGTTTCTTTTGCGAGTACTGACCTTGCCCGGTTGAGCCGCATGTAGCGGCGATGCTTGCGATGAAGGCTGCCGGGGCTGCCCTGTCGGAGCAATTTCTATAGTCCGGGTGAATACAGTGGCACCTTCTGCAGAACTGTCTAAATAACAGTGAGCGCCAGCTGGCGGCACCTCCTGACAAGTATCTGCCGCCAATGATGAGGGCGTGCGCAACCCATGTGATCTCTCCATTCCTATGCCTATGCCTCTTTAAAGCAGACAACCCGGTGTTTTTTTCTGAAATAAATCTGACACCTTCTCGTTCCCTGTTGGTGGTTATATAAGCGATGCTTCAACCGCACGTAATCGAGGTTGATATTAAACGCAGTCTTAATAGATAGACTTCCATTCACTGGAGATGTCACCTGAAAGAGTATCAATTATGTTATTTCAGCTAACATTTCGTCTTCCCGTTGCAGGAAGTATCTATAACCATTAAGGCTTATTCATAAGCTGAGATAAAAACATTCCTGAACGGGAATCCTCTCTTTACAGCGCTCTTTGGCGAAAACCAGTCACTATTATTTCTTGGGGGTGAACAGGAGATTAATTCTTCCCGGAAAACAGTACATGGTTACCCACTCTTCCTGCCTTGTTACTGCTATCAAAGAACAGTTGCGTTCTTAATGCAGAGAATCTTTATCTCACAGGATGTGCACAGACAAACACTAAGCATCACCTTGGCTTCAATGGGCAAGCTACGGGGTTTAAAATTGATCTGGCCAAAGCTCCCTTTCTTATTGAAGAAGTCCCGGTGACCATGAGCCCGGACTCAAAACACCATGCAAATTTCACCATGCCACTATCCAGAAACCCGGTCATGCTTATGCTTGCTGGCCCCTCCTGCATGACCAGAACAAAGCGGGACGAACTCACAGCTAAACGCACTGAACTCACTGAAAAATTAAGAGCTCAGCCCAGGCTGTTTTTGATTGGAAGCCCAGTGTATTCACCTGATACTGCATCTATTCATAAGACCGGCAGTTCTACCGAGCTGGTGACATGAATATTGAAAGATGCAGAAGCTGGGATGGTGTATAACTGCATACAATCTTTCCCGGCTGCCGTTTCACGCCTTACAGATGAAGAAACCCAACACCTCAACAGCCATGGCTGACCTGATTACCCAAATCAGGGGCAGCATTCCCTTCAACTTAACAGAAGCACAGTTGTGCCATGGTGCATGTCATGGATGCTCAAAGAAACTGCTGGAATACCTGGACAGAACTCTGGAAGAGCACTCCCAAGACCTCAAAAATGGTGAGGTACCAACCTTGGGAGATGTCAGCAAGCTGGGGAAGCTTGCCGGGAAGATACATAAAGTACTGAAAGTGAACGGGCTGGTCTAAGTGCCAGCGTAACAGTCACCTTGCCTTACACCTTATATCAGGCGCTGTCTCCCAGTACTGCACTCAAACCTTTCTTGAGCAGTGCGGCTGTTTGCTTACCATCTTCACTCTGCAAATAGTTAACAGCCGTTGTCGCAAACTTGGCGATCATATCTGCATCCAGCCCCAGCGCATCAAACTGCGATTTCAGCTGAACCAGATCATTCAGCGTGTCACCGGTTTCACCGGCGCTGGATAACAACCC
This sequence comes from Sansalvadorimonas sp., assembly GCA_965221135.1. Lineage (GTDB taxonomy): Bacteria > Pseudomonadota > Gammaproteobacteria > Pseudomonadales > Endozoicomonadaceae > Sansalvadorimonas. Next base: position 8,765 of record CBDCRZ010000042.1, on the reverse strand, counting down.
GCCAATCTGGCTTTCAAGACCTTCTCCGTCCAGCTTGGGGGCGCTTTTCAGCAAACTTGCCATATCAGGAACAGACTTGCTGAGCTGGGAGAAATCAGCACCATCAAGATTCCCTTTGGCCATCTGGAACAATGCACCCATTCCGCCACTGGCCTGACTTTTGGAAACACCCAACTGCTCAGTCAGCATGGGGATAAGGCCTGCCGCCACATTTTTTACGGCGTCTGTCGTTGTTTGAGTGCCAGCACTTTCCTGAGCTTGCTTTGCTGGTGCAGAAGCAGCAGGAGCTGTGTCTTCCTTGGAACCGAACCAGGAATCCCAGAACGCAGCCTGAGCAGATGTGGATACAACAGACGTGAGAGCCAGAACAATCAGTGTTTTCTTCATAGGGGACTTACCATTTCTTTTCTGCAACCTTAACAAGTAACCACACAAATACAAGAAATCGCCCGACTATCAATGCCCTGCAAGCCGATATAACCGTTTGATTATCGTTACTGTCATTTTTCTCAACGGGGAAACCTACTCGTTTGTAGCCTGTCTTAGAACAAGGTCTTATAAAGAAAACCAGAATGAGTGGTATGCCGTGAACGTAAAATCGTCTTTAGCCTCAAATACCTCAACGAAACACTGGCTGAACTTTATCCTCATTCTAATCTTTTCTTTTACTGCTCTTATCACTTATACCGGCTTAATCGGCCACACTCATGCAGGCCAGGAAGAAAAAGAGGAAGAGGAACAGCCCTCTCCCTTTGTTCTGGAGAGGGATATTGATCTGGATGATGAAAGTGACCTTGCCTATTATTACGGCTATGTGGTGCCTAAAATAAAATTTGATGTGATTGGAGAGCGCTTTGACTACATATATGAACATCTGATTTTTAAGGATAAACTTCCATTCCATGTTCAAAGTTCAGTTCGCAATACGCTTAATTACATTCCGATTCTTAATCGAATAGGAAAACTGTTCAGAGCCCGGGTTAAGGAAATCTATAACTTTGACCTCGCACAAATGAGAGTAAGAACCTTCAATACTAAAAAAATACGTGATCTGGTATCCGCAAAGTTCCCCCTTATAAATATTGATGGCATGCCGACTTATCAAATAGAGGATATGATGTATATCCTTCTTGATATTATTAACGCTGAATTCATGCAGCATCGAGGGTTTAAAAAACCAGTATTTTTTGCTGGTTTTGTTCCGGAAGAAACAGCCAATGCCTATGCAGCACGTCATACCTTTCTTGATGATTCCTTGTTCAGCGGTTCCATATTTCACGGCAAGCTACCCCATGTATTGCAGGCAGCAGTCTTCATGGCCTACTCCGGAGAAGACCAACGCTACTTTGAATCAATCATTAGTAACGGATATTGGGGCGCCCTTTTTGACTCGTCACGTTACTACGATATCGTTGAGAGCCCTGAAAAGTGCAATGAGCGGACAGGGATCCATAAAAGCATTTGTAGAATACAAGCTCGTGAAATAGCAAATGGACACTCTGCCGCTATCGTTTCTCAATGGCTGTATAAAAATCATTTTTCCAACATCGCCTACATGGCCTTATTAATTGAGCATGACCCCTCAGCGGTCACGAACTTACTGGATCACCTTGGCCTGAGTGTGAGAAAAGGATTCACTCCTCAACAGGAACTGGTTGAACTCCATGACAACCTGATAAGCATTGAGAACTTTGCAATAGCTGACTTTAATAATGATTTCCGGGTCTTATTTGATTACGTAAAAGAACACCTGAACATGATGTATAACAGAAGTCACTTTTTCCGTTATTTGACACTAATGGACTATTTCAAAGGTGAATTATTCCTTACATTTGACAACATACAATATATAAAAAAGATTTTTAAAGATTCACAAATCCCTGAGGAAGCTCTTTTTCTATGGAACCATATAGAATCGTGGAATTATATTGCTAATTTATATGAAGTCTCATCTTTAACATCAGAATATAATCGTGATGTTATGAGTGCGATTCTTTCGGTAGTCTTTACAGGTGACATGACAGCTTTCAGCCCCCCTTTGAGCCAGATGTTGCTACCAATACGTCGATTATGGCTCAAAAAAAGAACAACCTTTACCATTCTTGAAGACGCGCCCGATTATATTATTTATCGGTATACGGAGCCCGACGAGAAAAAATAGAACGGCCTGTCAACCGGTGAGAGTCCCTTCCGTAACACGACCAAAAGCTAACAGGCTCAACAGTACACACAGCAGCAAGCACACAAGCATGCAACAGAGTTACTGTAACGCACATCGATTACCCGACGACACCACAGAGTCCAGGTTTGGTTCTGTAACTGGGGGTGGTATACCAAGCCGTTCTGTCACCTTTACATTTTCGGGAAAAGAGTTTTCCCCTCTCACGATAAAATCAACGGCATCGGTATAATGCTGAGCCACCGTATTTTCTTCATCCAGCCGGATCTGTTTAAAGTCTTTTGTTAATCCCAATGTGCCCTCGAAACCACGCACTTCCAGGTTACCCATACCCGCTTCCTGTAGCCCCTGCTTGACCCGGGGGGTCACACGATCACCGCAACACATCAGCAGATCGACTCTTTTTACATCCATTTTCAGGTCCTTGAATAAAGCACCCAGTCGTCTTCCAAATTCCTCCCCGCTGATCTGGTCACCCTCACTAGCATCTGTGCGTGAGACTTCACCCAGATCATTACCATGAACATTAACCATAACCCGCCCGTTAAATTCGACCGCCTGTTCAGAGTATTTGGCAAAGTAAGAAAAACGACGGCTGTTCAGTATCGTATCAGAAGCCAGGCGACTAACCCTGGAGGAGGAAAGCATGACGTTATCAATAACTGCATATTCAAGAAACCCGATTTTATAGGCGAGATCGGGTGAGCGAAAATACATGGCCTGAATAATCTGAACAGAGAGTTCGTGAACCCCAATAAGCAGCGGATAGTCACCACTGGCTACCACCTGGCTCCCTGCCATATTGATCATGGGTATACCTGCCTGCATGGTTTCAGGAACCAGGAAAAACAGGAGCGATACGACCCTTAGCCTGCTGGATAATGATGCCTTAATACTTATCATAAGGAGGACATATACATCATAAAAAGAAAAGAAAAGAAAAGAAAACAGACAGGTATCAGGAAGCCACGGCCAGTACTTCCACTTCAAACACCAGCACGGGGAAGGGAGGAAAGGAAATGTCACGCTTTGACCTCAAAGCAGGTCTGTGACGGTTGGAAAGTAAGAGGTATCACTGTACAGCACCAGTTTTCATGACAAGCCATAAGTGAGAAGTACATCAATGCTTGTCAGTGCCGGTTATAGACCCTTGAGGCAACTATAAATGAGTGAGCTACACTTGCTCCGAAATTCTAATTTTAGTTTGCTTGCAGTTCAGTGTTTGGATCAGCTTATATCAGAGCGTGGGTATCAGCTTACATGATACGCACACGCTGTCGTTGGTTTGCAGGCTAAATTATTGAATGCACTTTTGAGTAATAGTTTATGCAATACAAGGCTCCACTTTGCCTCAGTCTTGCATCTGCATTGGTGGTTGCATCGGTAGTTCCAAACATGGCGGCAGGAGGCTCTGGAATATCATGTAACCCAGCCGACAGATGGGAAAGATCAAACCAGGTTGATGAGGATACGAGCAGTAGCGTCAACGTAGAGGAAGCCGCAACGTCAACCGGGGAAGCTGATGATGCTCTTGAGTTACGATCTCGTATCATCAGTGATAACAGCAACCCTGCAACACTGAATGAAAATGTGAGTGAAACCAGTTTTAATAATATTGAACAGGCTGGTGGCTGGGGGAGTATGCAACAAGATGCATTGAATCTGCCTGAGGTCCAAAAGGTTGTGGGTGAGGCCGACGGACAGCTTGCAGCTGATGCTGCAAATATGGCTGATAGCGCAAGGTCCGGGCTTGGTGCTGCTGACAAAATAATTGTTGAGGACGAGGATAGGGCGGCGATTTCCCAGATGATGGGTGAAACAGAGAAAATAGAGGTGGATGCCGCCGATATTTTTATGTGGGCTCAAATGGCGGCGCAGTTTATTGTCACCGCGATTGAGGAAACAGGTAAAGCATCCCATGCATCTGAGAATCTTGATGGTTTAACGTTTTCAGAAATTTATATTGGTTTTATTCCCATTCTTGGGCAGCTTTACGGACTCGTTGTCGATATGTACAGGGATAACGTCGCATCAAGTGGGAACGTTCTGTACAGCTTTGAAATGTGGCTGATACAGTTTTCTCAGGCTCTGGTCGATTTTTTCACTATTTCTGAATCCCACCTCGATGGTTTTTTTGGTGCTCTGCTTAAATGGGCTTCTCTGCAGGGAACGTCTGACAATATTGTTAAGGGGCTTATCAGTAAGAGCCAAAGCACCATTATTGATCAGGAAAACAGAATTCGTGTTCTGGGAATTGATGGCGCACCTGAGTGTCCGCCAGGGTCCGTTAAGCAGGGAGATGCTTTCTGTAGGGTTACAACTGTCGCAGCCAATGCGCTGAAAGGGCAGAAGCTTAATCTGGATGAAAACGCGCATCTCTGGGTCTGGGTGGACAAAAAGGAGAAAAGATGTCTTTCTGGATTCAAAGCAGAGGGTAATCGCTGTTATCTTATCAAGCCTGCAAGTTTTGCTTTAAATAATATAATGCGCGTTGGGCCTCTGGCCGCATCATCCGTTCCACCTCATTATAACGACGGTGGGTATATTATTTTCCCAAGAAATCCGCCTCTTTGCGAAGAGGGAACAACATGGAAAGACTATAAGCAGCTTTGTCATGTTGACAGTGCCGGATGGTATAATATGGGAGGGCGAAATTCATGGATATCAAATGGTATTGTGTATACGGATGCTGCCACCGAGGTTCATACGGATGCTTGCCCTGGAGACTTCTTTTTTAATGGTAAAAACTGTGAGTGCCCCGATCAAATTAATATGGATGGGCGTCAGATTCAGGTTTATGGTGATACGCTTTTTGTAACGCCAATATTGTATGATACAAAGAGTCACCTCACTTATCTGACTGATCATAATGTTTATAAACATCATTCTGATCGGTATAACTTTTTGGCACAAGAAAACTGGATATCAAAGGGTAAGTTTGATGATCAGGTTATTGAAAATTCCTTATCGCGACTGAAAAGTACTGTAGCGCGCGCCAAACTAATATACCCATCGGCCTTATTGCAAAAAGAAAACTCTAAAAAGGTCAGAATGGAAATATCGGTATTGAAATCTATATTCAGTTTTCATGTCGCTATTTCAGAGCTTGTACGCCAATTGGCTGGCAAGACAGAGGTACTGAATTCTCTTTACTATTCACAGGCAACTAAATTTTTAAATCTTTCACATGAAGGGTTGGTTTCCTGCTCAAATTTGCATAGGAATCCCGACTCATTTTCTTCTGAAGCGGACGCATTATCACTGATGGTTTATTGCCTGAATGTGAGTGCAAAAGAAAACATCCTGAACTTCTCAGACTTTAATGTAGAGCAGGGAACAGAAAGACTGAATGATAGCTATGAGAAGGTTTATAAACAAAGGGAAGATCTTATTACTAAAATCTATGGCTTTGTTGATGAAAGACGCACTACATCTCAAGGGCATTTCGATAAGGATATAGATGCAATCAAAAAAGACCTCAGCAAGAAGGAATCAAATGCCAGGTTATTTGATGATGTAACAGAAAAAATAAAGACGGGAGGTAAGGCTGTATTTGATAGCATCATGAACAGCAAAAGTCTGCGCTGTGTATTTAATCATATTGAGGGCAGAAAAAATAACTGTACACTGAGAGCTGTAATACCATTCAAAGATCCCGTTGTAGGAGACTGTGATAACTCTGATACTAGTGCAAGTATGAATGTGGTCTGTTTTGGTGATAAAGATGGTGTTAGCGACTATCTGGGCAGTCTTGCAGGGTCAATTAAGGATTCGATAGTTTTTAGTCAGCAATCAAGCCATCAGGCTGATTTTTCTTGTGGCAAGCCATTTATATTCATTGATGATTGCACGCCTGACATATTTACTTATGAATATGATCCCGATAAAGATCACGAGTTTAACCCTGATGCCAAATCGAGCGCGGCATCTGAAAAAGGTTCAATAAAGCAGGTTAAGGATTACTATGTTGCTAATTATCAAGATGGAAGTAAAAGCCCATACTCCTTCAATATTGATGAGTATGCAAAAAATTTAAAAGGGGAGAAACATGGTGAAATATACCCTAACAGGAGTAAGAGTTCCATAGGTGACCAGAATCTGCGTTCTCTATTCTCCTTCTATGATGATGACGATATTTCAACAAAGAAAATTTATAATGAAGGCGATAAAATAAAAATCGAAAAAGCCTCATTTGTCAGGTACGGGGCATCTGATGATTTTATTTTCAAGGAAGTAGATCCTGGCACCATTGTTTGCAACAGCTCTGTTTTTGGCAAGCGGCTTGATTCTGTACCAGGCAAGAAGTGCCTGGTTATTGATAGTACGTATGTGGCGGCTCTTCAGAAGGAAGAAAGTCAGGCATTTTCATCGACCCCATTTATGTATATAGGGTTTAACGACTTCATTATGCAGCTTCTGGATTACGACAATGAAAATGCTCTTAAGGGTTTTCTTGATACCTCAGTAAAAAATGGGAACCTGAATTATCTAAGTTACGCATTTATGGACTTCTCCCGTGAGTATTGTGCAAAGCAATGGAATAAAAACAAGAAAGGTGAAGTTAATAAAAAGTGCTCTAACCTTATTTTACCTTACTCTCGAGGAATACTAAATTACATGATGGGCTTGGATGGTTTTCATGTGATTAAGGATAAAGATAAGAAAAACATCTTTAAAATGAAAGATGCTATTTACGCAGCCCCTCCTACTGGAAAGAATAAAAAAGATAACATTGCAAATATTGCTCTGTACTCGCTTGGGTTGGGCTTAGAAGGTTATAATCTTGACCTGAATGCACTGCAGCATAAATATGGCAAGGGGTTTCAGTTGCTGGATTATCCGGGAATACTTTATATGTCTCGCTTGTTCGAGCAGGCAAATTTTGATTTCGGTGGCTGGATGAAAAACATTAAAAAGGGAGGAGGCAAGGAAGATGCAAATAAGATGATGTCGAAAAATGACATTCAGGCTGCCCTGAAAGGATTTGTTAATAATGACGCAGGAAAGGGTTCTGACCTTTACGATAGATCAAAAAAACTATTAAGTTATATTGCTTCTCAAGTGTCTGAGAAAAAAATCAAGTCGCCTGATTCACCAGCTTACCGTCAATCCCGAATCACAACTCCGGTATTTAACTCTGCTTTGAGTGTTCTTACTTCATCAGATACAATGAAGGCTCTGGTGAAAAACAAGGGCATTGAGGGTAAGGAGTATAACCTTGCAGGTGCTGGATGGAAAACATCTATTAATAAAGCGGATGCTTTGCTGTTGCCATCAAAAAACGAAGATAACTGTATTGTCGTAGGGCCTCAGAAGAACACATCATCTGATAAGCAGGCAGTATCTTTTCATAGGAAAACTAACGCTTCTTTGAAGATTGATCTTCCCCCTGAAAAGGGAGTAAAAAAAGAGAAAACAATCGTGTATCACGATGCATTAAAGGCCTCGTTCGCTATACCGTGTATTGATAAGAATACCTATAAGAAGAAGGATCATCATCTGGACTATCTCTTCGAGGCTCAGGTTGGCGTTGCAGGCAAGGATTATACGTTTTCTCTTAATGACAATGGCCACTTTTCTGTCCGTAGTGGAACAAAAGTAATTAAGGTTTTTGATAAATTTAGTAAGCTGGATGACTACTACTGCAGTGACAGTGGCAAAAAGAGAGACCCTGTTAAAACTCAGCCAAATGACCTGATCTATGTTGAGGTTTATTTTGGTAAAAATTCGATATATCAACTTTACCTCAATAAAGAGCAATACATTCCGGATAATGTTAAGAAAAAAGCGGACACTGTTTATAAGGTTATGGTTAATAAAGTTCTTGCAGCCGGGTTTGTCAGTGATGGTGACTTTGCAAACATTGATATCGAGAACTTTTCAGTTAATATGAATTATCAGAACGATGGTCACATTGGTCTTTATAACCCTTCCGTTAATTACTACAACTACCCTGTTTTGCATCAAAAGAAAAATCACTAAACCGCTTATTTCTGAAAATGAGTACAGGAGAGATGAGGCATGGTAAATAATATCCTTATTAAGTTGTTCAGCACTATTTTAATAGCTCTCTTTTGTAATATCTGTCAGGGAGACCCCATTTCACCTGATGATCCTAATAAAGGATTTTATGACTATACCAGCGAAAATCAGTGCCCAGGTGGAAGCTGTAATATGCAATGTTCAGACCCTAACCACCCCTTTCTGGTATTGGAAAGAAATGGCTGCACCAGTTGTTCGAGAGATTTAATAGCATGCCAGATGCACTTCGATTCTAAAGGTGTTGAATGTGTCACGAATGGGGGAAATAATGGTTTATGCTGCGATGCGGCTGTAGAAGAGTTGACTAGCCTTAATACCAACTATGATCTTCAGATTTACCATGAACATAACTCTCTTTGCACACAGGATCAGGAATATTTTGTCTCTACGAATAAGCCTCCATTATTGACTCCCAGTCATTATAAGTATGTCGCTATGGATAAAGACCAGGGTGAAGGACATAATGGTTGTAACCAGAATCTTTTTGCCTGTGCTGATTGCATATCAAGATCTATGAAAACTAAGGACGGGTCACCTATGTGTG
>CBDCRZ010000041.1:0-12369 GCA_965221135.1 Sansalvadorimonas sp. | reverse complement strand
GAAGACGACATCAGGGGCATGGTAACAAACACCGGGCGGGGACGTTCCAGGCTACGGCTTTTGGGGAAGGGTTTTTTCCTTTGAGCCAGCCTGAGCACACTGGGACACTGGCCAGTACTGACCTGACTCCACTCGGTTTCTGTCCCGACATGACTTATGGCGGCTAGAAGGGTTGGGGAATAACCATTAAGACTGCAGTGATGCCCTTCCCCATATATCTCCGGCAATATGTCAAGGTTTGGCCACTGTCTGATCCTGGTCAACTGTCGGTAATACTCACTGATCAACAGTTCAGCCTCGCTGGACCAGCAGGGCTCTACGACCAGATCATCCAGTATGGGCAACGTCCAGCCTGGGCTAACAGACCCACCCTGTATCAATGGCAGGCACCGGCCAGCGGCCTTGAGGTACTGTTCCCTGGACAGATGGTTTAACTTGGACTCATGTTGAAAGTGATACAGAGCAACCACCACAGCATGCCAAAGCATTAACTGTCTCTTTTTAGATTCCTTCGGATCCGCTACGGCGGCCACCTGCTTTTCCCAGACTTTAAACACGTCAGGATAATCCTGATCTGGCCGGAAGCCCGCCTTTAAAGGTTCGCTGAAACGTGTATGAAAATAGGCACTGCTGTCTGTCTGCACTAGGCAGCCTACCTGCTCACGCTTTAAAAATGCGAGATATTCTGCATAAGCCTGAGCTTTACCTGGCCCACTTAGGCACTGTTCACTCAGTGCTATCAAACGGGTGCACACATGTACATATGCTGATTGAGAGTTCGAAGAGGAATCCGAGGAGCAAAGCCTGATTCCCGGGGCAAAATCAATCCTTTGTTCGAGTTGTTCAGTCGGCGATCCACCAAGGTCCATAGCCCTCCAGTACAGGCCGCCATCCAGACTGATTTCTACGAAACCATGACTGTCATTTGTTACCATACGAGCCGGGACGCCCATATACTGACACAACAACAAAAAGGCTCCGCTTCGAGCAAAGCAAGCTCCCTGCTTGTTTTTGATAGCATGAAGAAAAACCTGCTCCTGCTCCTGCTCCTGCTCCTGCTCCTGCTCCTGCTCAAAGCAGGCTTCTGATGAAAAAGAACAAAACCACTGCTGTAAACTGATCAGCCGGGTTGCAATATCCTGTTCTTCCATAATCTTCTGCAATTCAAAACACCCGGTATGCACAGCGGCCTCACAACTGAAAATATGCTTATCCAGTAATTGGTGAAGTTCCTGTCCCCCGTCTGTTTTTACAATCTGAACTGGCTCGCCGTACGATAGCGCGTGCTTATACGATTCGTTCACACAAACAATAAAATCAAGCTGAGTAGGTATAGAGTCAACAGGGGCAATATCTGAAAGACGCACATACAGTTGCCCTGTGCTGCCCCCCCGGGCACACTCAAGGTAAATATTTTCCATCTCCCGACTACGCAAATACAGCAAATCATCCTGGTGGCTCAATCCTGGCAAGATGCACCAGCTATTTGTTTCCAGTTCAAAGGTGCCACTGCCAAGTTGATAGTCTTTTGACAGTTCAATCTCTTCATTATCATTATCAGGCCAGGGAAACACTACTATAGGCTGTAAATTATGAGGATCATCCCGAATATTCTTCTTTTGAAGAACGCCCTTCTCCATAATATAAGTGGTCAGATTAAGGCGATATTCACTGGTATCAATGTTATTTCCAGCAAAGAGCTTTCTGACAACAAGCTGTTGCTTCTCTTGCTTTAATTTGCCCCCTTTTTCATCGTTATGAATGATTTTGCATTTCTCAATAGCAGCCAATGCCAAACTCTGCTGATCATTCTTAAACTCATTATCAGGCATGAAAAGCTGTCGTCCGGAGACCTGGTAAAACGTTTGTGTGCCGGAGGGCATTAGCGTGACTGTGACAGGAGTTTCAGACTGACTGTTGAGCTGCCTTGAAAGCTGCTGCTGTCGTTGTAACTTGTCCTGGTTATCTTCCCCTGGCAGGTTAATAACCTCATTTTCAATCATATCCTGCTTCCAGCCCAGGGATGCCATGCCCAGCCAGTACTCTTGCTGAAAAATCTCCATCCACGCTGAAGGCTCTTCTTTCCGCAGGTTTTCAAAACCCTGGAACATATCATCTAATGTGAGCTGCACAGGTGCATGCTTTGCGTGAAGCCCGGTAGCTAGAACCTGGAACCTGTCACAAAACCAGTCAATCAGCTGGTATTCTCCCGGATAGCGGCGAGCCAGAATACCGTGAAGATCCATCTGGCTCAGGGGATTGAGCTTCACCTGGGTGCAACGGTTTTTCAGAGCCGGGGAAAAGTTTTCACGCCCACCAAAGCTGGAGGGGTTAACGGTGGCAAACAGCAAAAAACCAGGATGACAGTCACCGGTGAGCACATCATTAAACAAACCTTCCAGATATTCGCTGGGCAGCAGGTTCATCTCACTGATAACCAGCTTCACGCCACGGGTCATGGCTTCCTGTATGCGGCTGACAAGAGCATGCCAGCGCCCTGGGTTGGCAGTCAGGTGAATACAGGAACACTCGCCCGGAGAGTCAGATTGCTGATCTTTCCAAAGCCTGAGCACCTTCTGCAGAAGAAGGTCTTTGCCCCAGCCTGCCGGCCCCTCAACCAAAAGCCCCCGCCGACCATGGGGGAGGTGGCCAGGCTCATGTTCCGCAATTTGCTTATCCAGAAACTGCCAGTAATGCCTGACAAGTTCAACAACAGGGCCCGCATGGAGATCCACTTTTGGGTTTGTACGACGGAGTGCTTGCAAAAATTGTTCGAAAGCCAAATTCCTGCCAGACAGGATTTGATCATCACCGGGATAATGTCCGTCAAACCAGTGTTTCAGGGATTCCCGCTCCGGTGCCTTCTCTGGCACAAGGGATGCCGCCAGACTGTCCTCAAACGCCGCCCATACCAGAGTATTGATAGGTGCCTGACTGAAAGGCGCACCGGACCGGTCATGGCGCAGAGTCTGGTACATGCGAGCCATGACATCCTGTAAATCCCGTGGAGAAAGGATATCTGGCAAAATGTCCCGGTAGTGGCGGTAAAGACACAGCATAACCTCCACAGCATGCTGCTTAAGAGACTCCGGCCAACCCTGGGGCAGGGCCGGATAAATCACCAGCTCTGCCAGGGTTTCGCTGGCGAGAGGGCGGCAAAACACAGTCAGCATAGCGCCTTTTATTGCCGGATCAGTGGAACGCCTTTCGTAGTAATCCGGGTTACCGGTAAGGATAACCCTGTGCCGGGGCGTTAGAGGGTACACCTGCCCCTGATAGCACAGTCTGGGAGGGGATTCCGTTAAGCCGGCCAAAGGGCTGAGCACCCCCTGTTCGGTGAGATTGGCCTCATCAAGGATCAACACCCCCGGGTTGCTGTTCATGGCCCAGGCCAGTATCGGGCCGGGCTCAAACTGGCTGTGGCCATCGCCATCAATCGTTTCGGTCAGCTGTTGCTGGCCAAAAAGGCTCTCTGCTGTTGACTTGGGGCCAAGGCTCAAGACAGTGGGGGGAGGCAACATCTCCCAGCCCGGTATCTGCCTGAGGGTTTGGGACACACCGTTGGCCATATAACTTTTTCCAGCCCCTGCCAGCCCCTGCAGGAAAACGAGGGGGTGAAGAGTCACCCGCTCGGCCAGTTTTTTCAGGCGAGCTTGTTGCCTGACTCGACGGCCAGCACTGCCATAAACCAGCGCGGCAGGCAGATCAGCAAAATCACCTTTGAGCAGATCTTCGGTAAAAACGGCAGTCAATAATACCTCTGTTTCCGAGACCGCGTCTGCCGGATCATTCTCCTCAATAATCTGGGTTATGGCTGGCTCAAGGGTTTGTAGCAGTTCACTCACTGGCATCTGACAGACGGCAGGGGTCAGCAAAAGAGCGTCCCTCAATCGTGTCCGCCGGGCACTGTCGAAATAGCAGCAGCTTTCTGTTTCCGCCAGATCAACCCGCAGCTGTCGGGCAAGCTCGTTCTGGTTCTCTTTTGGAACACTGCCAACCAGATAACGACACAGATAAGAAACGGCATTCTCCCCAGGTGACTCGAAGGTCGCAGGCAAAGGAAAGTCCAAATCAGCCACAGGGCAAAAGCGAACCAAAGCCCAGAAGTTTTTAACAACCATCTCACGGTTCACCAGGGGATTCCCACGAAGCCATGCCAGCAGGGCCTTTCTGTCGGCATAGTTTTGCAGAGACTGTTCGGGAGAGCTGGCAAGAAAACTGTCGGGATACAACCGCTGAATCTGGGCTTTCAGATAGCCATAGATAAGAGGGTCGTCCCTGTAGGGTCTGGCCACAAGCAGGTTCAGGGCCTGACGATAATGCACCTGCAACGTTTCACTGGCGCCATCTCGCTGTTGCTCCTGTGCCACCTGCCTGGCCAGGAGACGAGGAAAATCCAAAGATTGCCAGGGTGGGGCGTCGGGAATGTTTTTCTGCTGGTACTTCGGAAGGGATTCAAACAGGTGAAAAATTCTATCAAGGGCAGAAGGCGTGCTGCTCAACATCTTCTGCTTTGTCCACAGCCCATCGAATGCCTGTTGCTTCTTTTGTGGTATCAGAATAGTCACTCTGGCTTCAGGCAGCAGGATTTTATGACCATGCACAAACAGATACGGTGGATTCACCAGCAGGCTTTCCAGGCAGGCACGTATGGCCGGATTATCTTCCAGGCCATGGAGAATAACAGGTGTCCCTTCTTTGAGTTTTTGCAGCAGCTGCGTCTCTTTCTGGGCAAAACGATAGTTGTTCTGGCTTTCCAGTCGCGTTTCATACCAGAGATTTTCCCAACAATCCTGGGCTGTTAGCTGGTAGGTATATCCTTCAGACAACCCGTCAAGGGCCGTGGCCTTATTCTCGTAAAGCTGGCAGGTGACCGCTGATGGGGAGCCAGAGCTTTTAAAATCAAAGCCTGCTTCCGCCGGTAAAAAATGGTCAATGTTAATCACTTTGAACGACGGGGGTAACTTATCCTGCAAGGCCTCCAGGCTTTGTAGCAGGGTCAGCCACTGGTGTTTCGACAAGGAGCCAGTTATGTGCAATTCACGGCAATCCGTTAAAAAATCGGCGAATGTATCAGCCGCCAGGGGAACGCCTTCACTCAGTCTGGTGCCGGAAAAAACATTGTGAAATATCTCACTGTTTAAAACCACAACTGGCTTTTGGGAGATATCGGTTCGTCTATGATTCACAAGCCGTTTTTTTAACAGCTCGATTTCTTCCTTTGATGTCTTCCGGCAGTAGAACCTGGTGGTTGGTGGTATAGTTATCCAGCAGCCATTGGCTTCATATCCTCCCACCCGCAGAACATCGGCAAGGGCACGGTTAAATTCCGGGTTGGCTTCCGGGGCATCCTGCAAAATCATGACCCCATGGCTGTGCAGGTTGGCCAGCACCCCCGGCTGAAAATATATTCGTCCCGCCTCGTTTAAAGCCAGCCCACCAAACAGAACAGAGTGCCAGGATTGGCCTGTAGCAAAATCAGCCACAACCGGGCCCGATACGGACAGCGCTTCTGTACCGGTCTGCATAGCATTGCAGGTCTGATGTCCAGACGGAGAGTCAGAGAGTCCACGATAATCGGTTATCCGATCACTGAGAAGCCGTTTATCACCCACAACCTTGCCAAGGTCAGGGTCGTCCTTAACCAGTTTTTCCGTTTTCACCCAGCAGGGAAACCTCTGCAACCGTCGCCAGCAATCCGGCTCGGGTCTGCCTAAACCTGGGGAGTACATTGTCGTCGTGATCAGCGCAACCAGGCGCACAGAAGAGCTGACATTCCTTTCATCGCCGCATGTCGCAGGCTCTTCCAGCAGGTCGTTCATGCGGGCTATCTGTCCGGGTGTCATAGCGGTCAGATCCACTATCAAAGTCAGTGGCTGCCCGGAATACAGTCGCCCTTCTCCCAGGGTGACTTCACCTTCTTTCGGGCAGGTGGCTGTCTGAAGCAGGTGATGGTTTTCCAGATCATCCGGGGATGTCAGGGTGACAACCATTTCACCCGGATATTGCCGACGGTAAAAAGCTTCAACCTTTTGCCGATCACCTTCATCACTTATGGTGATAACAGCCCTGTTAGCAGGTTGCACAACAGCAGACACGCCCCGGCCTTTTTGGGGCAGAATGCCCTGACTTATGGGGATGTTTTCAGCTTTACGCTTAGGGCTTCCGGTATCATCTCCATTCTTTAAAACGTCTGCCGAAGGGGGATTCCCTGTCATATTTGCAGACCGTGGGTGATGGGGTATGGAAACATCTTTCATAAATAACACTCCTTTAACCAAACGCCCAAAACTCCTTATCAATTCCGAGGCAGGTGCGGCTTTATTATTACTGTCTGAGTATTTCCGAGATCAATAGTTCCTGAGGAAGCCTGAGGAAGAGAGTGCAGATTCATCGCAGGAGGGAGCCATTCGTATCCTGGTCCAGCAGACAGAAAAATACGGACTGGAGACTACAGCTATAGGGGGGGATAATTTAAAGTGCCGCTGTGCCCCTTTCTGTGAGGAGCGTTACACTGGTTTCTGGCGGTATAAATGTTGGAACAGGTTAAAACCCATGAATAGATGTTTGGGGAACAGAAAACATCGATTTATTCCTGCTGTGGCGCAGGAGATGCGGCAGAGCTGCTATTTATAGGAACTGGTACGAGGATTGTTGTGTAGTTCGGTTTCTTTCCCGTGTAGCCGCAGAAACGTCTTTCTGAAGTTACCTTAATTCCATGGCTCTCTCTCAATCTCCATGCAGCGATTTCGCTTGTTAAAGTTTGTTGGGTCAAGGTGCCAGGAGGAGGCTTTATACCTTCTTGCTTGAGGCGGGAAATTTCATCTGATACCTGCATTTTTCTGTCTACTTGCAGGCTTTCCAGCCCCTGCTGCTCATACAGCAGTTTTTCCAGGACGGTCATGTCTTTTGGCAGGTGAACCTGGCGCAGTTCTGATTCACTGTGTATAGCGGTCAGCTTTTGTTTGCCTTGCTCGTTAACGACACAGGCTGCACGTTTTTGGTTGTGTGAAAGGTACTCTTTGGAATGATTCGCAGTGCAGGTGTTTAACCCAGCCTCTCTGGCCATGGCCCGCCTTACATTGTCGTTCAGGGCGGTGAGTACAGAGTCATAGGCGTTTACCGCTCTGGTAACTTTCAACATCCGCTTACTATTGTCAGTCTGCAGGTTATAGCGCATCAGGTATGAACCCGTTTGGCTATTATCACCATAAGGTGCACCGCCAGTGACGTAGGCCAGATCCTTAGCCCCTTCCATAAGATCATCAAACGCTTTTTTAAAATCCTTTGACTGCGTCATAGTCTCGGGAAGATCTAAAAAGCGACTGTCAAAGGTGTATACGCTGGAAACGTTTTGGGGCTCTTTCCATTTTGCGGGAACCAGTGTACATCTAATCACATCAATTCGGTCAGCAAGTCTGAGAATTCTTCTTATCGTTCGTTCATCCGCAGAACACTCTGAGGAGGTGTCAGAGCTAAAGGGGGGAGCAACTGACCGCATAACATCGCTTTCTTTATTACGAAGGGCATTGCTCGTCAATGAGATAAGATCCTCAGAGTAGCGCCCTGACTGTTTTAAATCTTGTTCGAACAGCTCTGCAGCAGCTGTTTCTTCCACATCTTTGGGTTGTATTTCTGCCAAGGCATCATGATAAACCATGGCCAGAGGGATCAGTTCACGCAGACTGCTGCACCGGTTGAGTAACGCCGCCGTAGCAGGATCGTATGTCTCTCGAACAGTTCCAGTAGCGCTTCAGTGAGTACTTGCGTGCGTGTGACATGATCAGCACCATGCTGTTCCTTCAGAGGGTCGGGAACTTTCTTTTTACGGACAACCAGGCTTTCGGCCTGTCCTGAATGAGGGCACAGGTAGTACTGTCGTATAGCGAATTGAGCAAGCTCACGATAACACTTTCCCTGAGTACTGGCCTTTGTGTTGAACAAACTGTTCAGCCAGCCAAAATCTGAGAAGGTACTGGTAGTTGACTCGTCGATGGTGGCGTTTGATGAAGCTGTTTTATGGTCAGTGGTTAACTTCAGAACCATCGATTTGTGGTTCTGTACCTCAGGGGTGCTTTGTTCAGATTCCAGTTTTTCAATGTAGGCTTCGATTGCCTTTTGCTTGGCTTTAAGGTCAATGGACGTTTGCTGAAGCAGAGTGTTCGTTAGTTCAAGAGTAGCCCAGCGGTTGTTGTCAACTATATGCCTGGCGATGGTGGCTGCCTGCTCCTTAAGCAACATGGTTCTACTTTTTAGCTCACGGGTTACCCATTTTAGAGGATGACAATGTAGCCCTTGAAATCCCGCCATGCCGAATTTAAACAAGTTGTGATCCAGGAATGCTGGGTAATATTCACACCTCTTTGGATCGCTTTGTATGGTGTATTCTTCAAAGATTGCCTCTATGACTTGTTTATCATGAGGCACCATCCAGATTAATGCCTTGCACTCTTCTTCTCTTTTCTTGTTCAGGTGTGTTTTTAAAACCGCTGTGTCAGCGGTTATGCCGTGGGCTAAAAGGACGGGAATCACAGCGTCAATCTCTTCTGCTGTCGTCAAACCACTTAAATCAGAAGGGGCATGTATATTGGGTAATCTTTCGGAGCTAAAAGGGGAATCGGTCAATTTTTCGCAGGTATATTGCGTAAAGAGAGCGTCCATTTTTTCAGGCTTCTGGTTGAAGTAGCCTATGGCGGTTTCAAATTCCTGACTGGAGATAGCCCCTCGGGCTAAATAGAGCTGAAGCAATCCCAGAAGGTTGTCACAGACGAATCCTTTGTCATAGTAAGGTTCGCCTTTACTCAGCATGTAAATGGCAAGGGAAGGGAGTTTTTGCATCAGCGTATCATCAACCCTGGTCCGGCATCCTGCGTCATAGAGCAGTATACCCAGCTGAGTCTGCTCTGATAGCTTTTCTGGATGGCTTTTACACATATCCAGGGGCGAGTGTGAACAATAGTCAGACCAGACAAACACCTGCAAAAGATTGCGTATCTGAACTCGTGGGTTATAAACGCAGTAGTGAGCCGCCAGGTTGGCTCCGTGTTCCTTAAGGAGCTTAACTCTGGCCAGATTGCCTTTCTTAACAGCATGGAGAAGAGCCTGTCTATAGGGTGTCTTCAGCATTCTGATAGATGATGCTATATCTGGCGGTGTGCGCTGTAAAAAACTCAGTAATAGAGAGGGAGTTGCCAGCAATAACAAGGTGTCTAAATCCAGATAAGACGTACATTCAACGAACTGCTGTAGCTTACTGATGTTGGCTTTCATCTCAGGAAGATCTTTGGGGTAGATGCCAAGGTCGCTTAGATAAAAGACCTCCCTCATATTCCCGCTTTTCTCATCATAGATGGCTAATGGCAGTTCGCTGATGCCCAGTTTCTTTTCCAGGCGGACTTTGGTTTCTAACATATCATGAATAGTGCCCAGTAAAAGAGGGTAGGGAAGAATGACGCACTGGTACTGATCCTTTCTATATCCCTGGATAATGGTTTCATGAGTCCATTGGCGTTCATCGTCTGTTAAAGGTTTGTTGTGACCACTGGTATAGGTTCCATCCTGATTAAGGTGCCCCGACGTTCTTGGGGGGTAAACACTGTACTGGCGATTTTCTCTCTCCATTAATTTATTCAGCAGGCAGGGATTGTTTGGTTGGAGTGCTCTTGGGTTTGAGTCTTTAGTGATGCCAGTGAAGCTCCTTACATCTTTTTTGAAATTGTAGAGTTCTTTGACGGGGTGCAGGCCCAAATGAAGTTCTGCTATGCGAAATACGCTTGCACGAAGCCCTTCTGCGAGCAGTGTACCGGGTCTGGGTTGAGGCCTGTTCTCCTGATAAGCCGGTTCTAACCCACAGGAATGTGGTGTCGAACGTTTAAGATTAACGCCTCTGCACAGAAGCTCACCGGCTTTAAAGGTTCTATGAATTTTTTGAATTGTCTCTTCCCTGCTTTTCCGCTCCTCAATGACTTTCTGCCATATCTCTTTGGTTTCAGGAGCCTGAAGAACACCACGAAGAAATGCTGAGCTTTTACCTCCAGCCCGGCACCGCCATTGGTGAAAAAGAGGTTCTGTGACAGGTACCAGCTCGGCGCTGTTTTCGCCAAAAGTGGAAATGTCATTTCTTGCTACTTTTTGGGATTCCAATACAGCACATGAGCTGTCAGGATGTTGCCTTTTTCCCGATCTAACCGTATATCCACTATTAGTTGAAACAGCGCCTACCAGCTCTCTGCTATCCGCTGAGGCTGGGTGCTTTATAATAGGCGCTGAAGTTGACATTGCATTCATTCGATCACCTTGTTTAAAGCCCCTAATGAGAGAAATTCACCTTGGTGACAATGATTTTCCGGAGCCTGCCTTCTTGTGCCTGCCTTCTTGTGCCTGCCTTCTTGTGTAAGTCACAAACTACCAAAGTATTTATCAAGCAAGATAACCCACTCAGACCAGGGTTTGCCTGACAACCTTGTTAGTCTCACAAGGGTATTACAACCAGGAAGGGCTGCCCTGAGACCTTATGATGAGGTGAGTCGGTCACTGCCATGGGTTTATTTGTTTTGATTCGCTAAATGCTGTAGAAAACCACAGCAGCTAAAGCGGCTGTTTATGGATTGAAGCTTCAATTAAAAGCTTTAATTAGAAGCCCCGGGAAAGCACATGTCAGATTGTGTTCGGAGTTTGTCTTTATAGCGCATTACATTTGCGCAGTTGTAAGAAGGTTGGCTCGTTATGTTTGCAACACTGCTGTATACCGCCGGGGTGACCTTGCCTGTTTTTTTGATGGTCTCCCTCGGTATTGTGCTTCGCCGTACGAACTTTATTGATGATGGGTTTATAACGACGGCTTCGAAGCTGGTCTTCAATATCTGCATGCCTGCTCTGTTGTTTATGAGTCTCAGCCATCTTGATCTTGAGACTAACCTGAATCTTTCCCTGATTATGCTGGCGGTTGCGGTCACGATAGTCAGCTTTTTAGCAGCATGGGCGCTGGCTGTTTGCTCGGTGAAGCGAAGAGAGTTGCGAGGCATTTTTGTTCAGGGTTCTTTTCGTGGAAATCTGGCGATTACCAGCCTGGCCTTTGCAAATAATATGTATGGTGCAGAAGGTTTGGCCTATGCGTCTCTGATTATCTCTCTGATTATTATCTTATATAACGTTTTTTCCATAGTGGTGCTGGAGTTCTATGCTGCGGGAGAGGGGGGTGAATCACGCTTGTCCGGCAAAACACTGGTATACAGTGTCATAAAGAACCCTTTGATTGTTGCCGTTATCACCAGTCTGGTAATCAGTTACCTGACGGTGCCAGTGCCTGAGCTCGTTTATAAGGTGTGTGAATACCTGGGAAGTATCGCATTGCCTTTGGCGCTTCTTTCGATTGGTGGTGCCATTAATATGCAGGCGATGCGAAAGAGCAGTTTTGAATCTTTTGGTGCTGCGGGGTTTAAGCTGTTGCTTCTGCCTGTTGGGGGCGTTTTGGCAGCCGTTTCGTTGGGGTATGAGGGCAGAGACCTGAGTATTCTCTTTGTGATATTTGCCAGCCCTACTGCTGCCGCCAGTTTTATTATGGCTAAGGCCATTACCGGGAAAGGAACATTGGCAGCAAATATTGTTGCCATCACAACTATCGGTTCCATTTTCACTAATAGCCTGGGGATATTTCTTCTGCGTTATTACGGTTTGATTTGAATGAATGATGTGCTGGGGTGATATTAGTTTGCCGATAATTTGATTTGCGACAATCTACTACATTTGCCTGCTGGGCGGCCGGTAACCTTTCTGACACAATGTCTGCTTAGAAAATATATAAAAGCAATCATGCAGGAGTCGAACGCCTTGTTTAAAACTATAAGAACTCTTTTGGTTTTGTGTCTTCTCGCCCCTTTGGCGGCCTGGGCAGCTGAGCCCTATCAGGAAGGTAAGCAGTATATTCGTCTGGATACGCCAGTCTCGACTCTGGACTCCGACAAGGTCGAAGTGGCAGAGGCTTTTTGGTATGGCTGCCCTCATTGCTACAGCCTTGAGCCAGCGATTGAAGCCTGGAAAAAAACACTTCCAGACTACGCCAACTTCCGTAAGGTACCTGCGCAGTTCAGAAAAACCTGGAAGGATCACGGACAGCTTTTTTTCACAATAGATGCTCTAAAGCTGGCGCCTTCCGTACATGAAGATGTTTTCTCTGCGATCCATAACCAGAAGCGCGGGCTGACCAGCACTGGCGATATGGCAAAGTTTCTTGAACAGTACGGTGTGACTGACGCGCAATTCAATAAGGCCTATAAGTCTTTCGGTGTGAAGAACCAGTTACGTAAGGCAGATGCTGTCGTGCGTGGTTCCAAGATATCCGGTGTACCCGCTCTGATCATTAATGGTAAG
>CBDCRZ010000040.1:0-14415 GCA_965221135.1 Sansalvadorimonas sp. | reverse complement strand
TTTTGTTCCAGGGGATAGCATACGGGCATCGGCCAGTTCTTCCTTACGCTCATCAACAGCAGCTTTTACGTCGTCCCTGGTCATCAGCCTAAATCCGTTCGCTTTTGCGGAGTTTTTCCCATCAGTTTTGAATCCAGCCCTGCTATAAGCCCCAGCTACTGAGCCATTTTCCATATAGTCATCGACAAACTTCTGGTGCTTTGGTTTAAGCCCAGCATACGCTGTTCTGGCCATGACAGTTTCCAGCCTGGGGCGTTATGATCTGGAAAGGATATACCAGCGAGGATCCGCTATGCCCCGATACCTCTCCGTTGTCGTCACCCTACTCCTCGTTGTGTTCTTGCCACTCAGTCAGGCTGAGTTAGTCAAAAAGAGTCGGTCGGCGATATGTCACGACAGCAGCAGTCCTTTTTTCACCCGGGTGAAGAATTTCACGCCGTATGACAGCCTGGAGGAATGTTTAGAGTCCGGTGGTCGTCTACCCAAGAAAGCCAAAAAGAGCGTTACAAGGTCACACAATGATAACGCTGGCTACTCACTGGATAAGTTCGGGCATGGCTGGGATGATGAAGACGGTGACTGCATCAACACCCGGCATGAATTGCTGATGGATCAATCAACCAGCACGATCGAGACTGGCAGTAACCACTGCTCAGTCATCCAGGGACGCTGGCATGATCCATACACTGGCAAGACCTTCTACCTGGCTTCTGACGTGGACATTGATCACTTGGTGCCCTTGAAATGGGCCTGGGATCACGGGGCATCAGAGTGGACAGATGAGAAGCGGAAACAGTTCGCCAATGACGAGAGGAATCTGTTTGTGGTTCAGGCCAGTGAAAACCGGAAGAAAGGCGCGAAGGGACCACAGGACTGGATGCCGTCAGATGAATCGTTTCACTGCCAGTATGTGACCCGGTTTATACGGGTGGTGGAAATCTATGGGTTGGTGTTATCCGATACGGAAATGCAGGCAATCCTCAACTTGTCCCTACACAAATGCGCCCAAACTTATGTTGGTGAAACAGGATAGAACCGCTACTGATCACTCCCAGCACACGGACTTATCAGCCCAGCTACAAGCTCAACTAGAGGGTATGGTTCGACTCTTCAGAAAGGCACCCTTTTCTGTGGCAAGTCCCCACCAAACTCTGAAAGTTTGCCTGAAAGCAAACGGTCGTACTGCTGGATGATGTCACTGACCAGGGAGCGGACTGTCTCCCTGGGAACACGACAAGCCATCACGGCATGGCCGTCTTCTGCCCTCTTAACCTCTTGCAGCCCGGCAGCCTGTGCAGCCTGGCTCAAACATTCCTGAATGATCGGGACACCGTCCGTAGTCGTCTGCACAACCCACTGGCCTTTACCACTACCGGGAAGAATCCGCAGCAGGACGTTTGTGTGGTGACTCACATGGTACTTACCGGTAAAGCGTCCTCCGTCGTAAGTCTTTTTAATCTCCATACCTATCAATCCCTTTTCTGGACTTAGGCAGTAAGACTACGGCGATGCTGAATCCCCTTCATAACGTAAGAGCAGCAGTCCGCAATAGATTCTGACATTGGGAAACGATCACAATATTCGCTGATCTTCAAACCCGTATACCAGACTTCTTCCTGATCCAGTTCATCCAACCCCATGGCTAATAGCTCATTCGTAACCCGATTTTGAAAATTTTCCTGCGCGCGCGTTTTAACTGACTTACTTGTTTTCTTTGTTTAAATGTTTATTTGTAGTAGGCGCTTTCCCGACTGACGGCAAAACCGTCTGACGGGTTTTCAGTCCGTCGGTTGAGCCCTTACCATTCCTGGGCTGAGGCTGTTTCAGTGGGTAGACAAACCAGTCCCAACCGGCCATTTTCCCGCCTTCGTCCTGCTTCGCTTTTTTGACCATGTAACCGGCATCGGTCAGCTCCTTGATCAACCGTTTGAGTTTATCGCGGCCACAGTTGGCAGCCTGCTCCTGGAGCCAGGTTTTGTGTATTTCCCAATCAGAGGGGAGCGAGAGGATCAGAGCGAGGAGTCCCTTTGCCTCGAAGCTAAGAGAGGGATCCTGGAGAGTTTCGTTCGGGATCTGCGTAAACTGGTTGGCAACGTTGGCTTTGAAGATGGCCATTGTTTTTTCCATCAGGGCCAGTGACTTTTCAGGACGTGACAGACGACGCACCTGAGATATATAATCACCAGCGAATGTGTGAAGAAACCAGCGGAGGGGTTGCAGCCCCGATGATGCTGGTTTTTTTCTGCCCGCTGTTTGTGTTCTCGCAGACATTGCCTGTCATAGTACCGCCATAACCCCTTGTCTGACAGTGAAAAAGTCCTTCCGTCCCCCTGACTGCGTTATTCAGTGCGTGTGGTGACTCACATGGTATTGACCTGTCGCCCTTCCAATGTCGTTTCAGCTCTTCGAGAATAACCGGCGGACTCTGTACTGGAAGCGCTCCCAGAAAGGGAGGTCTTTGTATGTCTCCTGTCGCATGACGTAGACGGGGTAACACACCCACTCGCCATCTTCTGCCTGCACTACTGCCTCCCCGGTCGGGGAGTAGGGGGACGGCGAACGCCGGGGCTCTTTGTTTGGAACATTCATGTTTGATGCCACTTTGATACCATTATGATACTAATCAAGTATTACTCTCTTCTTCGATAGCCTGATCAATCGCATTACACAGCAAGTACACCAGCTGACCATGCTGACTGCGGTTGTCCTGTTCTGACAACCACTCCAGACACTTGGCATAGTGTTCTGGCAGCCTGACGTTGATCGTCTTTCCCGTGGTCTTGTCATACTTCTTTTTGAGATTCTGTTTCCAGGGTTCTACATCATGATCGGGAGAGTCTGCCGCCCGGATGAACTCTTCCACATTGGTTTTCTTGGCGGGTTTTCTCATAACAATGCCTCCTGTTCCTGGGGCACCACTTCCTGCATCAGTGCTTTCAACTCAGCCCTGGCCTTTGCGTTACCCATTTCCGTCACCCCCTTTCCTTCACTCATGGCGTCCCTGTACACCTTTCGATCCCGGATGATGGTTTTGGTCTGCGTAAACTCGGGATATTCCTTTAGGAATGTTGTGGCCTGCTCTGCTTCATTGATAACGGGATTGGTTGGAGCCAATGACAATACGGCGCGACAGGTTAGCTCTGGGTTCAAATCAGCTGCTGCTGAAACGATCTCGGCAACATGGGGCAAAGTATCCAGATCAGCCTGGGACGGTCGGAAGGGAATCACGGCAACATCAGCGGCCAGGAACGCTGAGCGCATTTCTTGACTGTCACGGCCAGCAACATCGCACACCACATAACCGTAACGGCTATCGAGGTCTTTGAGGGTATTGGTGATGCGGTCGTACTTCTGAATGCAATGCACCACGGGCAGGTTACCGGCTTCCTCCCGGTACTCCGCCCACCGGGAACAGGTGCCTTGTCTGTCAGCATCAACGAGAACGACATCTTTACCCTCGGAAGCCAACCAAGCCGCAGCATTACTGGCCAAGGTGGATTTCCCGCTGCCGCCTTTCTGCCCTGCGAATAGTATTATCATAATGTCTCTTTAGTATCATTTTAATACCACAACAATACTACATAAGCATCAATACCCGGTCTACACCAGAGCGTGACACAGCCACGAAGCAACTAACCCAACAGCTTTTCTTTCAGCCGCCCCCACAGTGTTTTCTTTTCTGGCTCCGGTTCAGGGGGCTTTGGACACAGCCTGCCCATGATGGGAGGGCTTAACTTGCTATAGTCAGTTTTTTTCGATGGCCCGTCTTGACTGGTCGCGACACATTTCCCCTGTTTTGCCAGCTCGTCGAGCTCCTGTTGTGTCTCCGCATAGGTGACAGTCTCAGAGCAGAGATGACAATTCCTAACCTTCTCATCCTCTGTAAGTTCCAAATCCTTCCACTTCATTGGGCACAGGAACTCGAACTGGCAACGTATATCTTCTGGCTTGCTCATGAGGGGTCACATTAATACCATTTTAATATCAGTTTGATACTAACGATTCCGCAGTATCAGGTCACACCGCCATGACCATCTAATGCACAGCCACCCTGAGATCGTCCAACAAGGCTTCCAGCATGTCCGCTTCGGATTGACGCCCTGCCAATAGAGTTCCGCCCCCCCTGGGGTTGCTTCAGGCTGACAACCTGGCCCTTATCCATCGTTCTCATCAACTTCTTGACCAGAACCTTGGATGACTTATGTTTGCTCTCTCTGTCCAAGGTAAAGCGCAACAGCTCCTGCGCCTTGGATCGGCCAACAGTGACGCGCTTATCTTCGACGCCAGGGTGAGTCAGTATCAGCAGATAATCCATGTGCTCTTCAATTCCTTTTTGTTTTTTTGACTGCCAGCTCCTTGTGAATCGCCCCCTCTAGCCTTCTTTCTCCAGCTTCGCTTCGAGATGCCCAACCTTCCTGTATAGCGCATTGTAATCTTTGTCCAAGGTCTCCAGCTTGCTGTTCAGGGTGCTGACTTCACTAGCCGCTGATTTGCACTTGGTTTCTGCTGTGACCGCCCGTTCGATAAGCTTCCTTTCCTCCTGGCGATACTTCTCAATGGTCTTGCTGCTCTCTTCCAGCTTAAGCTTCAGCTCCTGTTCCTTTTTCTCTAGCCGTTCGATCTCCGCAGCCGATTCGTCTGATGCCTGCACATGCTTCTGGCGTTCCTGCTCCATTCGCTCTTCTGCGACAACGGCCTTTTCATTGGCAAGACGGGACGCTTCCTGCCATGCAACAACAGCCGCCTTACGATAAGCCGCTTCTACCTTCTCCGGCAGATCAATAGTGACCGCTGCTTTATCTTGGTGCTCTCGCCATTGCTGCAGGTATTTAGTGATCGTACTGAAAGACCCTGAGCCAAGATATTCACGAACAGTCGATACGCTGGGGTATTCCCCCTGCTCGGTCAGCTTGTCAGCGGCGTCAAAGACGAGTTCTTGAGTGATGCGGGGGGCGGCCATGGGTGCTCCTTACTGGCGGTGTAATGATATGTACTGTAATCAATTACAGTACACTACCACTTATTACACAACCTGCAAGCCATTCTTTCAAGATACCCCACAACCTCCGGATCGACAGCCAGCACCGACAGAGCCGTCAATTTAGCGCAGCATAACCACGGGGATAAGAGTGAAGGCATACGGGAAGGAAGAGCCCTCTTATGGGGCTCTCAGGAATGTCTCAATGGCCTGTGACAGGGTCACCCCATTGGTCTCTGCTACAGAACTCAGCTTCATCCATGCCCTGCGTGACAGTGTCACGGTGACTTTATCATCCCCGTTAATCTGATCAGACAGCCTCTTCCGCCGGGCTCGCAGGGCATTCTTCAGCTTGCTCCACTGCTCACTGTCTAAGTGCTCTTCACACCAGTCATTCACCAGCTCGGCATAGGACTGTGCTTTCTTCCGGTCGAGGGAGTGAGGCAGCTGGTTCCATTCCAGGGCGGCTGCGTTCTTGATACCGAGCGTATTGTTGCGGATCTGGTGGCCCAGGTAATCCCGGGCGGCCTGGTAGTTATCTGAGGTAATGCGAAAGCGGGGGCGGGGCATGGTGACGGGCCTGTGTGAGCCGGAATCACCATCCTACATCAAAACATGACATTGTCACGCAACGGGGGAACCAGAAGATATCTTTGATAATTGCCGTACCTCCGACACAAAAAAACCCGCACGGGGCGGCGTTTAAAAAGGAGGCTGCGGAGTGGGATAGTCAGAAGAGTAAAGAGACAGGGCAGTAGGCAGATAGGTTAGCAATACAGACAACCAAAACATATAACTCGGTTAAAAGTGTAAGTATTAAGCCGAAAACAGCCTACCTTCGCTAATAAGAAATAAAAACACGATGTCCAATAGCCAATATCTATTGGACTGGCGATATTCTAAACATTAATGTTTATTTCAGATGGATGTGTGCGGGGATCTTCAGAAAGCCAGAACAAAGCTTGATGAGGGGAATTCCATTAGCCGCCCTGAAATGGGTTCCAGGAAATCTGGTTACGCTTGGCAACAGGCAAGAGCACCCGAGATTGTTTTATGTAGAAACCCGCCTAAACAGCGGGTTTTTGCTTTTCTGAAACTCTAGCGTCGTGGCCGAGGCTGTGCTTCACCTGCAGCAACTTTTTTCAATATAAGTCCAAATCGAGTCCAACCTTTTGCGTTCTTAGCCGGTGGGGTGCTTCTGTCATAAGGATGCATCGTTTCGATATGAATTGTAGCCTTACCCTTTGAGTGCGACTTTATCGAGTAAGCGATCTTAATAGCTTGTTTGACACCGTTGCTGTCGTGATGCTCAACCATCAGCCAATTTAAACGCCTACCATTGCCGCTGGGAAAAGACTTTTTCTCACCCCAGCTCGCCATAAAGCTTTTGAGCTTGAGACTAAGTGAATAGCGAGCAGGACAGAAATACCGCTCATTGTTGTTGTGATCGAGGAGAATAAGCTTCCCTTCCCGAAGATCGCTCGCTTTCAATTCTTCCGTATAACAATGGTTTGAAAACACACAAAACGCTGTAACTTCACCATGCTCACCAAGATCAAATTTGATATCACAAGAGAAAAGATGACCCAGTGTGTATGTCTGTCCCTGAAAGGAAAGAACGGGCTGATGATACATAGCGACCCTGCTGAAAATCCAAGCATCCATGATACCGCATTTTGAAATCCTTGTGTCACCAGGACACTCGAACACAACATCTTGTGTGTCGCCGTTTCGGCGCCGCGGGACATCCACACCACTAGATATAGTGTTTCAATCTCAAAATCGCTGGATAATCCTTCGGATTTGAAAATGCCAAGAGCATAGCTATCGCCCCCAGTTAAAGGCGACCACCAGTACGCACCTTTAAATACTTCCGCACCATCGCCTCTGAAACCCCCATTTCATGGGCGATCCGGCGTCCTGACAGCCCATGAGCCTTCAGCTTCTGCGCTTCCCTGGCCTTGGCCATTTTCTCTTCCTGACGACCAGCCTCATACTCTTCCCGGCTTTGCTTCCAGCCCTTCTGAACCTGGTCACGCAGATTCTTCCGTCGGGCTTTCTCTGTCTTACTGTGAATGGTGTCCAGCTGGCGTTCTTCTTCCGGTTCTATGCTGAAAGCATCAATCAGGAACTGGCTACCGGGGGTGAACAGCGGCGTGTACTCTTTCCCGCAGAAGGGCACAGTCTTCCCCGCAGCTGCTTCCCGTGTGAGGCGGTATAGATTGCTGGTCTTGTCTTTGATCTTGCCTGAGTCCCAGTGAGGAGCCGCCTGCAGGCAGAGCTGACGAAACTCGTTCCACTCATCCAGCGGGCGCATGGCCAGCTCTTTGCAGTACCGCAGGGCAAAGAAGTTGCACAGCCAGAAGGCCATAGGTTCCCGCAGGCCGTCGCCCATATCGCCATCACGCAGCCCTATCAGCTTCTGCAGATCACACAGACGAGCCCAGTTCAGACTGTTGGGGGTGAACCCACGCTGGGCGGCATTGAACTTCAGAGGATTGACGACACCACCAAAAATCCCTCGTCCTTTTCCCGCATGTTCAGGCAGCGGTGGCAGCACATCGTTAACCAGGTCATTAAAGACGTATTGCTTGGGATCGAGGATGTCGTAATCGGTGTTCACCCAGATCACCCGCACCTGACGGCCAGTTTTCTGGTTGGTGGTGCGCACCACCCGCAGGACACGGGAGATATCACGGGCATTGGCATCGGCTCCCAGAGCCTCGAAAGTCTTGACCAGTCCTTTCTGCAGGGCATCCCATCGGGGCAGTGCCTTCCGGGGTAATGGTTCATGGAACCATTTGATCTGCAGACCTTTCCCGGAATCAATCACCAGAGACGGTAGAGGAATCGTATTCTGTTCGCAGTGAAGCGATAGGCGATCCAGTATTTCACTCTCGGAGAGACAAGCCAGACCGGGGAAACGGTAATAGTCCAGATCGACAAAGGCTAAACCCACATGAGCCAGGTTCACCTTGCGGCGATTGGGTTTGGTAAATACCGCCTGGCTGATCCACCAATCCACGTCTCGACGATCCTGACTGATCAGGTCCAGTATCTGTGGCAGGTCACGCAGCTTGTAGGATTTCTGGTGAGCACGACTTTTACCTTGTTCTCGATGCAGGGTCGTGAACCAACCCCACTTCTGGGCGTTCAGGTAGTGGCCGGTCTCGGCTTCCGATGACAGGTCTATAGCGAGCTGACCGGTTTGTATTTTCCGGTTAGGGTCTGATATGCTCATAAGACAGAACACGTCATGTGGATACTCTCCATATGTCGGTGAGCGGCTCATTGGTGACTTGTTTGGCGACGAGAGAACCAATGGGCCGTTTTCTTTTCTGGGATAGTGACTTCGTGTTCACATGCCCGTAATACTCTTAAACTATCACATCTTTGTAACACCTACCAAAACCCTGAAACCCTTGGGATACAAGCCCTGTTGCATACGGGTCTAGACCCTAGAACAACACACCACACTCTGAATCGCCTGATCGAGAACCAATGGCACCGTCGTCTATTGCCGGTGTACACGCGCTCAAAAAGGCCTCAAGCCTGAAGTTCGCCACATCCGAGTGAAAAGGTTTCTGGAATTTCTGCTGAAATAGATGGGGAGCCGCCATGCGTGAACATGGCGGCAAGTTCAACTGCTGCCGGGTAGAAGCAGAAGACCGGAATCCTGATTCTAGTCCATGGCAGCCTTGTCTTGGCTGTCACCATGGGCATGATCTACGTCACTATAAAATTCCCGGTCGATCCCGACTGTGATGAACCATCGACCAATCAGCTGCTTGCTGATATTGCCAGTGTCACCACCACTACCATTTCCAATTCAAAAACATCATTCCAGTTAATGGGCGACTGCGGTTCACTGACTCTCTCGAATATCGAACAGGCCATCGACAAGGCTGTCGAGCTTCAGGAATATCACAAGAACCCTGAGCCCAAGCAGAGATGGGAAGCTGGCTTTCTCACAGCAGAAGAAAAACGAGAACAGAAACGCCAAGCTGGTATGGCATCAGGGGAAAAGCGCCGGAAGGATCGTCAGCCACGAGACATCGTAATCAGCAGACTGTACTTCTCTATGACAGGGAGTCATTCAGACAAACGGAAACAGTTAGCGAAACGGTTCAACGTGAGTGAGAGAACAATCAGGCGAGTTGTGACACGAACAGAAAAAAACTGACCCGAACAGCAAAACCCTTACCTATCAAGGGAAAGCGTATGTTTTGGAATTTATGACATGAACACAGAGCAAATAGCATTTGTGACTACCAGTTAAACGACACATACATTTCATGACGGACAAAAAAACCGCACCCGGTGTGGATCGGGTGCGGTTTTCTCTTTTTCACTGTTCGCATGGTGATTGTAATGGAATCCGTCAGAAATGCAGATTACTGCGATGAGACTAGCCGTATCCAAGCGGCATTGAGCTACTTGTCTCCCGATTTGCCACGCGATGATTGGCTTCAAGTTCTCATGGCCATCAGGTCATCAGGTTTGACTGATGCTGAAGGTATTGCCCTTACCTGGTCAGAACGCGGTGAGTCTTTCCACCCTGGCTCATTCCGTTCGACATGGCGCTCCCTGAAACCCGGGAAGGTCACGCTCGGGACATTGTTCTATCTGGCCAGAGAACAGGGGTATCGCCACGAGTCATCGGATATTAAACCTATCTCTGTTCCCCCCATCACCAAACCCAGCAAGCAAGACCTGGCTGAGGCTGAGGCTGACAAGAAAAAACGGCGCTTCGAGCGATTAGCCGCCGAGCATGACAAGCTGCCCCGCTTCACTGACTGGAAAGGGAAGAATTACCTTGCCCGGAAGCTGGCACCTGTCGCACACATAGTATCCACCTATCCCTTGGATATCCGGCAGAGCAAAGGCTTCATCCAGTACCGCCTCGGCAACAATGTCCTGCAGCGGATTTATGACACACCGAAAGAGTGGCTGGACGGCGGTAACAAGCAGACATTCACCCGCTTCCAGGGAGCTATGTCTGGTGCCTATTTTCTGAGCGGAGTGCCGTGTTGCGACAGAGAAATATGGATTGCAGAGGGGCTGGCCACAGCCCTGACCGTTGCCGCTACTGGTCGCGTCGTTGCCGTCTGTTTGAATGCGGGGAATATTCCAGCGGCGGCCAATGCCTTGGCTGAGGACTATCCGGGGTGTCCTTTGAGAATTGCGGCGGATAACGACAAATCTTTTGCCGGTGAACGTGCCGCCCGGTCTACGGACTGCTCCTATGCCATGCCCCGTGTGGTCGGTATGGACTTCAATGACCTTCTAACACATTGCGTTCTGGAGCCTATCAATCACACCCTAAACAACCTGCGGGACACCGTCACAAAAGACGAACGCTATATCTCCCATACCATCCAGCCCAACTGCATCACCGTGCTGAAGTCCTCCAAGGGATCAGGCAAAACACAGGTCATCCGCCACTATATCGAGAGTCATCCTGACCAGCACACACTGATCGTTACGCCTTCGCGGGTACTGGGAAAATTCTTATCCAGAGAATTCAATGCCGTGTTCTATGGCGACTTTGAACGACAGCACGACCATATCCTGCATGCCTCAAAACATGTGTTGGTGTCACCGGAAAGCCTGGACAGGATCGCCCGTTGCCACTTTGACACTGTGATCATTGATGAATGTGAACAAACGGCCATGCATTGGGTGAACAAGGAGACGATGGCGGGCAAACACCAGATACATCTTGATATCCTGATCGACAAGATGAAACAGGCTAAAACCGTCATTATGGCGGACGCCGATGCAGACAGAGCCACTGACATCCTGCTGTCCAACCTGAATAAACCCGTCACACGCTACATCAACACGCACCAGGAGGAAGACAAGGAACTGCGTGTACTGCCCTCCAAATACGAGTCGATGGTGCATATCGAGAACGCCCTTTATGATGGGAAACGCCTGTATATCCCCTGCAGCCAGAAAGCCACCTCACAGGAAGTGTCCATCCTCTGCCAGCGCCTGGGTAAACGGTGCCAGGTCATCAACAGCGAAACCAGTGACCAGCACCGGGAAGATATCGAGCATATCAATGATGGCCGCTGCCATAACCTTGACGTACTTGTGGTGACGTCTGCCGCCGCATCAGGACTGTCCATTGATAATCACTCCTTCAATGAAACTGTTGCCCTCTTCCCCTATGTGCATTCACTGCGGGCAAGCATCTTGACCCAGATGCTATGCAGAGTCCGGAACATGAAGATATTTACTGCGTTCATCGGTGGCTCCAGCAACAAACGCCTTTGCACAAATCCTCTTACCCTGGAAAAACGTATTCGGCACTGCGTGAATGACACCTGCGCAAAAGCCGGATTCCAAAACGGCGAGTACCAATTCCATGAAACCTTACTGGCTTTGGAATGTCACACCCGTGCTCAGGAAAACCTGACGAACAACAACTTCCGGGGACGATTCCTTGATGAGATCCAAAAAGAGGGATACCGGCTGACTCTCGTAAAAGAAAACCCCACAGATATAGTCCTTGGAAAGGCCCTCAACAAAGAACTGAAGACACTGCGTACAAAGGATATGGCCGTTGAACTGGACAACACACCTATCCTGTCTGACGAAGAACTGGCCAAAGCTAGCCCTACCTCTGCCGCATCCATCAAAACACGATGCCATCAACATCTTCCTGACCTTCCCATTCAAAGGGATGAACTAGTCCGGGCTGCCATCCGCAGTCCGACAACTCTCAAGCGACTGGAATACAACATTGAGCTGGCTCGCTTGCCGATCAACAGAGCCATCGCCAGAGATCGAGAAGAGCTTCATGGATCAGGAAAAGACCATATTGATTTGAAACACCATGCGCGTGAACATCGGATCTCACAGAGTATCCTCGCGTTTGCGGGTATACCTCTTCAAAGGAAAATGTTGAATGAACGCACCTGGTCAAAGGACGATGAGGATGATATCAGGGTGATCATGGAAGCAGCCTTCCTTCATCCCAAAGAGATAAAACAGCACCCAGTGGCATGGCTGAACTCTCAGCTGTCTAGTCGTTTCGGGATCAAAATTGCCCATGAAAAAGAAAATGAAGGGCGTTATTACTTCGTCGAAAATGCAGATATTTTGCACCACTGGCAGACTGGAAAACCGGCACCTTTTCCCCCTGTAAATGCTCCAAAATCCGGTACAACCGGCACACCTGCTCCCCCTGAGACAGAAACAGCGTTAAAAAGGAGGAAAGCCATTAACGACGGGGGCTGTAGCGATTTTCGCTCCGTGCCAACCGGCACACCTCCGTAATAATACTTTTCTTTTATTCATGGTGTGCCGGTTGAGATTACTCAATCACCGGATTACGGAAATCTGTGGCTGGCTTCCGGCATGAACGTTTCCAGTCCTTTGCTGTGTCTCGACAGGGCGCACCAGGGCGGTTGTTGTTCTGGTCAAACAGATGCTTGTAGGGGCTCTGTTGTTCACGGAAACAGGGCAGACACACCTGCCCCTTGAAAGTCAGACAAAAATTTTCGTTTCTGATCTCAATCACCAGGAACTGACAACCCTCTTTGAGCGAATTCCGACAGAGCGGGCATTCGTTGTAGGGAACGATACTGCGCTATTTGATAACCATGGTGCTCACCACACGCGAGAGAACTCTTCACTTGGACATTAGTGCTAGCTGGTATTTTTGAAAAAAAATTTAGGGACGGACGCTAGGCATTTTTGGGGGGGGCGTGTGTGCGAAGGGGTATAGATGATTGTGTGATTTGCCATGGGTGGTGTCCGATGGGGGGGTTGTGATTTGGGTCGGGGGGGCCCCATCAACACCTGACCACCGAACCATGACCGACTCACCAGGCCACGATCCCAGCACCAGGAGCCAGGCACCATACATTGCACTCCGTTCCATCTGGCCCGCTCGATGCTGCGCGGCCTGTATCCCGGCTGCATGGCTGGCCAGCAGCATTCATCCGCGCAAGAACGCCTTGATCCGTTGCCAAAAGGTTCTTTCTGGAACATCAGCAGATGAAGATTCTGCGGACGTCAGCGTCTGTTTGATGGCGGTCGGCGGATAGAAGGAGGACGGGGGTATCTTCCCCCTCAATACCAGTGAGGGCTGCGTCGAAGTTGCAGGGGGTTCTTCTTCCACTGATACCGGATTTTTCCTGTAGGGGCTTGTACAAGGCGGCCGGTCGATCTGAAGGGATTCAATCTGTTCTTTTGTTTC
The DNA here is from genome assembly GCA_965221135.1 of Sansalvadorimonas sp. Lineage (GTDB taxonomy): Bacteria > Pseudomonadota > Gammaproteobacteria > Pseudomonadales > Endozoicomonadaceae > Sansalvadorimonas. The sequence continues at coordinate 1,225 of CBDCRZ010000040.1, read as the reverse complement.
CGTAGAACCGGATATTTCGTCGTCAGAGCCGCCCATACACATTCCTCGTCGTGTTCTTTGATTGAATAGTGTCACAGGCAGGCTTTTCAGGGAATACGTGAGAAAGCCATACAGGCCCTCTCAGTGGGATAATCTGGAATACTTCTAACTCGCTTTTTTCAGGATGTTGTAGACAGCCTGGCGACTAATGCCGTATTCCTTGGCCAGTTCTTTCTTGTTTGCACCCGGCTGGTTTGCAGCTTCGACCAGAGCGGATTCCTGTTCAGGCGTCAGCTTTGGTTTTGCTCCGATCTGCTTGCCTTTCTTCTTGGCCGCTGCAATACCTTCCCGCTGGCGTTCCCGGATCATGGATCGCTCGAACTCGGCAAAAGCCCCCATCATCTGCAGCATCAGTTTCTGCATCGGGTTTTCTGTACCGTTAAAGACCAGGTTCTCTTTCGCAAACCGGACGGCCACACCTTTATCGGTCAACTCTGTCACGATCCTCTGTAGATCAGCCAGGTTACGCGCCAGACGATCTATTGAGTGAACGTGCAGCGTGTCACCCTCCCGGGCGTGATCAAAACACCGCTGAAGCTCTGGCCTGTTCGTGTCCTTGCCACTGCATTTGTCTATGAAGGTGCGGTCAAAGTGTAAGTCTGCCAACTGTCTGTCCGTGTTCTGATCCAGTGAAGATACTCGGATATAAGCAATGTTCTGACCTTTCTGCATATAAATATTCCGGAAAAACTAAGTGTAAAGCAAACTCTAAAGACTTCGTTACACCGTGTCAATAAATTAGAAAACAACTTATATTTACATGCAGGAGTGAGGGATCGCGGCCGCTGGCTTTCGTGTCCAGAAAGCATACCCAGATTGACACGGGAGAATGGTGAAACCGGATTTGTCTTGAAACAACAATGCTATCGTAAAAATGGTGGCCTGGTGCTTGTACAAATCTCCTTTGGCTTGCACCACGGCCGCCGTCTTAACTATCCACAAAATCTGTGGGTAAGGCTGTGAAAAGTCAGGAGCAGCAGGTCTTGCAATTGAGTCAACCCCCCTTGCCTTCAAAGTCCTGCACAAAGGTCACGCTCCCCAATGACTTATCATTCTTGGCGGCATGATCCCCATCCATGCGGTTCAATTCCTGGATAGCCTGTATCGCGGCACAAGGAGAAAACATACGACCATCCTTGTCTGTGGCAATACCTTTCAGCGCGATAATGCTCAAGATCGCCTTCTT
>CBDCRZ010000039.1:0-28758 GCA_965221135.1 Sansalvadorimonas sp. | reverse complement strand
TTGCCACGCTCAATCGTTGGTACCCCAACTTTATCGATGCGCTCGCGCTGGTGCAAAAAGGCAATCTCGATGTGATGGCTGGCCATGGTGTTGTTGCCCTGCATCGTGATTGTGATGAGCCCTGGCATGAGCAACAGCCAAGGTTTTTTCGTGATCCCGTGGATATAGGCCGCAATAGCAAATAGTTAGCGGGTCAACCAAAGCTCTGTCCATTCCTTGGAAATAGTCAACTTGGTTGACTTTTTTGGTTGACTCTCAGGTTGACCATTTTCGGCATCGTCCACCGCCAGTGAATGCCAGAACAGACGCGAAATTTTCAACTCTTTGGCCCAGCGGCCCATATCCACGGGATCACGAAAAAACCTTGGCTGTTGCTCATGCCAGGGCTCATCACAATCACGATGCAGGGCAACAACACCATGGCCAGCCATCACATCGAGATTGCCTTTTTGCACCAGCGCGAGCGCATCGATAAAGTTGGGGTACCAACGATTGAGCGTGGCAAGAGTTCGGACATTAGTCCGGTTCACTTGACTCACCATCAGGTGGCCGTTGGTCAGGGGCAGAATAAGAAGAGCTGGACGCTCGCCAGCTCTGTGGTTATGAGGGGTTGGCATCAGGCCGTCTCCAGCCCGGCAGTGATGCGATACACACGGTCTTGGCCGTCTGCTTTTTCCGACTCGATGGTCAACCCCCGTCGTTTCTTCAGAGCTCCCGCCAAGGTGCCGCGCACTGTGTGCTGCTGCCAGCCGGTTTGCTCCATCATCTGCGGAATGGTTGCCCCTTCTTTGCGGTTCAGAAGGTTGATCACTTGATCCAGCTTGCTACCAGGTCTGGTTTTGGGCTTTGCCTTGGGGGGAGTTTGAACTGGCTCGGATTGTTCTATGCCAATAGCTTGTCGCCCGGCTGGCGTCAGGGCGTAATCAACCCAGCGGCCGTTGCGGTTGATGGACTTAATCAGCTCCTTGTTCAGCAGGCTGTCGAGAACCTTTTTCGCAGCGCCGCCCTTAATAGGCAGATCCTGTGCGGTAAAGGTGCCTTTGTCATGACCCAGTTTCAGGGTGTTGGTTTGGCTGGCTGAGAGTGGTTTTTTGGATATTTTCATAGCTCGTCTCCATCGATTTCTGTTTATTGGCGTTCGATACCCAGTGCATGCTCGAGATACTCAATCAGGTGATCCAGGTCTCCGGCGTGTCCCCAGTGGCACTCTTCCGGAGCGAGATCAAAATGCCGGTCGGCTTTCTTTTGCACTTGTTCCAGCAGGTCATCAATACGACCCGCTTTCTGATTAAGGCGTCCTTAAGGCTGGCGTTTTGATCGGTCCTGGGCATCCTGGGCTCCTGCTTGAGTTTTCGGGCTGGCTCTTACAGTTACGCTCTCAATGGTGGCTTTATCAAGTTACTTTTTGATTAATAATCAACAGGTTATAAGCGGGGAGGCTAATGTCTGGTGAACGTATCACACAGGCGGAATTTGCCCGCAGACACGGCTGGTCGAAGCAATATGTGGCCAAGCTGGTCAAGCAAGGGCGGGTCAAACTGGAAGGCGGGAAAATTGATCCTGTGGCGGCTAAGGCGGCTATCGACCAATTGGGCGAACCCTCGACGGGATTAAGAGAGTCCCCCGTTCAGGCGCGTCCTGAAACATCTGCGCCACTTCCCCTAGATAACCGCAAGGTGGTGGATTACGCCGCCGCCCGTACTATGCGTGAAGCCTACCGGGCCAAGATGGCGCGGCTGGATTACGAAGAGCGGGAAGGCAAGCTGTTTGAGGCGGGTAAAGTCTATGAAGAAGGATTTCAAACCGGGCGACAGGTGCGGGATGCCTTGTTGGGTATCCCTGATCGTATAGCGGATATTTTGGCGGCAGAAACAGACCCAGCCCGTGTTCGCAAGCGGCTATTTCAGGAGGTTGAAGAGGCGTTGGAGCAGTTGGTCAAATAACAGGGATTGGCCACATAAACAAAACCCCGCAAAGGCGGGGTTTGAGATTCTCGGAAGTTAAGGTTTTTTATTCTTATTATTCTTTTTTGTTTTTCTTATTGTTGGTCTTGTTTACGGGCATTTATTTTTGTGCTGGATCTGTTTGGCGGCTCCGGCAGCACGCTCATCGCCTGTGAGAAAACCGGTCGGCAGGCAAGGCTGACAGAGCTTGACCCCAAATACGTCGATGTCATTGTACGACGTTGGGAAGAGTACACCGGCAAGGAAGCCACTCTCGAAGAGAGCAACCTGACGTTTATCCAAGTCGCGGCTGAACGAGGAATTGACGATGACCGAAGTCATTCAACAGCGGCTTGATCAGATCGACACCAAGCTCGACAAACTCTCCGATGCTGTGACCCGCCTGGCCACCATTGAAGAACGAATGGTTCACCAGACCACCACCCTCGATAGCCTCAATCGCAAACTGGAAGAGTCCGACAAACGTATCCGTTCACTCGAACGACAGGCCAGCGCTCGAGGTGTAGTGCTGGCTTCTGTTGAGCGGTTTGGCTGGCTAATTCTGACCACCATCATTGGCATCGTTGCCTACACGTTAAAGGACTGATGCATGGGAAAGCGTAAGGAAACCAACACCGTCGTCGTGCACTGTTCCGCCACCAGGCCCAGTCAGGATGTGACCTTTGAGACCATCAAACGCTGGCATCTTATGGAACGGGCCTTTATCGATATCGGTTACCACTGGGTGATTGAACGGATGGCTCTGTGAAGCAGGGCAGGGCGGTTGATGACTGGGGTGCTCACGCCAAAGGACACAATCATCAGAGTGTGGGCATTTGTCTGGTGGGTGTCCTGAACGATGATGGCCAACCGGACGACAACTTCACCGTACTGCAGAAGCGCATGTTGAAGTTCCTGGTCACCGGCTGCCAAGGGTTGTGGCCGGAAGTGGTGGTAAAAGGACATTACCACGTAAATGGGGACAAGGACTGTCCCTGCTTTAATATCGACCAGTGGTTGTGTGAAGAAGGAATGATCGGAGAGAACGCAGCATGAGTTGGCTGGCCGCACTACCGGTGGTCGGCAAGATCATCGACAAGGTATTCCCTGATGCCAATCAGGCTGCTCAAGCCAAGCAAACCCTGATAGAGATGGCCATTAACGGTGAGCTGGATGAGCTGGCGCAACAGGCCGGAGTCATCAAAGCCGAGGCACAAGGTGAAGGCTGGCTGCAACGGAGCTGGCGACCCCTTGTGATGCTGGTGTTTACCTCTTTGATAGTCTGCCGCTGGATGGGCTGGTCTTCCCCGGATCTGAGTGAAGATTTGGAGTTGAAACTGCTCGGAATCGTTCAGCTTGGTATTGGAGGTTACATTGCCAGTCGGGGGTTGGAGAAGGTTGCCAGCAATTTGCGCCGTTAGTTTCAAATGTTGAGTGTGAATCATAACGGATTGACATGTCCGGAGTGCTTACCGTTTCTCTCTGTTCACAGACTTATCCACAGGTTTTGTGAGTAAATGAGGTGAAGAAAGGTAGGTCATGATCAGCACTCAGCGGCTGTGTAAGCCTTCTGTTTTGAACGCGAGGTGCCCCTTGTGAGTGAAAAATTAAAGCCACACAGCCCCTCACGCGGCGACAGCCGGGGACCCTGGGGGACAGCTGGAAGTGCGGGTGCTCAGCAGCGCGAAAAAACGCTAGCGACAGACTCAAAATCGGGGTTGACTTTCAGGTTGACTTTGGTTGACTTTTTTCCATTTAATCCTGCAATAACAAATACTTAGCGGGTCAACCACAGCTCCTTCCAGCCCTTGCAAAAAGTCAACCTGATTGACTTTTTTGGTTGACTCTCAGGTTGACCATTTTCGGTCTCGTCAACTGCCAGTGAATGCCAGAACAGACGCGAAACTTTCAGCTCTTTGGCCCAGCGCCCCATATGGCGACCCATTGTTATGCTGGTGTTTACGGCGCTGATTATGTGTCGATGGATGGGCTGGGCTTCCCCGGACTTAAGTGAAACACTGGCGTTGAAGTTGCTCGGTATCGTCCAGCTGGGGATGGGTGGCTACACTGCCAGCCGAGGGGTGGAGAAGGTGATGAAGAACATTCATCGCTGAATCATTCCCCACCAGATGGGTTATCAATAGAAACAAATTTGCAGATGTAGATATTGATAACCCTATTGTCACCCCATACAGTCCGTGCGCTATCAGAGAATGGTCACTCAAGAGAAAGATGGGATTTTGTGTTGTTCCCTGTGTGAATGCGCTTGTGCCTGGTGAGGGCACTGGATCGGGCAAAGCCTTTGTTACAGCCTTCGACGGGGCAGACAAAAGGGCGCTCCCCTGTGTGAGTGCGCTTGTGGGTGGTGAGGTGACCGGATTCGGTAAAGCCCTGTTTGCAGCCTTCGACGGGGCAGACAAAAGGGCGCTCCCCTGTGTGAGTGCGCTTGTGGGTGGTGAGGTTACTTGATTGGGTAAAGCCTTTTTTACAGCCTTCGACGGGGCAGACAAAAGGGCGCTCCCCTGTGTGGATGCGCTTGTGGGCGGTGAGGTTACTGGATTTGGTAAAGCCCTGTTTGCAGCCTTCGACGGGGCAGACAAAAGGGCGCTCCCCTGTGTGAGTGCGCTTGTGGGTGGTGAGGTGACCGGATTCGGTAAAGCCCTGTTTGCAGCCTTCGACGGGGCAGACAAAAGGGCGCGCCCCTGTGTGAGTGCGCTTGTGGGTGGTGAGGTTACTGGATTGGGTAAAGCCTTTTTTACAGCCTTCGACGGGGCAGACAAAAGGGCGCTCCCCTGTGTGGATGCGCTTGTGGGCGGTGAGGTTACTGGATTTGGTAAAGCCCTGTTTGCAGCCTTCGACGGGGCAGACAAAAGGGCGCTCCCCTGTGTGAATGCGCTTGTGGGTGGTGAGGTCACCGGATTGGGTAAAGCCCTGTTTACAGCCTTCGACGGGGCAGACAAAAGGGCGCTCCCCTGTATGAATGCGCTTGTGGGCGGTGAGGTCCCTGGATCGGGTAAAGCCTTTTTTACAGCCTTCGACGGGGCAGACAAAAGGGCGCTCCCCTGTGTGAATGCGCTTGTGAGTGGTGAGGTCACCGGATTGGGTAAAGCTTTGTTTGCAGCCTTCGACGGGGCAGACAAAAGGGCGCTTCCCTGTGTGAATGCGCTTGTGCCTGGTGAGGTCACTGGATTGGGCAAAGCCCTGTTTGCAGCCTTCGACGGGGCAGACAAAAGGGCGCTCCCCTGTGTGAATGCGCTTGTGAGTGGTGAGGTCACCGGATTGGGTAAAGCTTTGTTTGCAGCCTTCGACGGGGCAGACAAAAGGGCGCTTCCCTGTGTGAATGCGCTTGTGCCTGGTGAGGTCACTGGATTGGGCAAAGCCCTGTTTGCAGCCTTCGACGGGGCAGACAAAAGGGCGCTCCCCTGTGTGAATGCGCTTGTGCCTGGTGAGGTCACTGGATTGGGTAAAGCCCTGTTTGCAGCCTTCGACGGGGCAGACAAAAGGGCGCTCTCCTGTGTGAGTGCGCTTGTGCCTGGTGAGGTCACTGGATTGGGTAAAGCCCTGTTTGCAGCCTTCGACGGGGCAGACAAAAGGGCGCTCCCCTGTGTGAATGCGCTTTTTTCCTGGACGGACTCTGAGAGTGTGCGTATCCGGAGTGTCTGCAGGAAGAAGTTCAGTGTCAGATTGAACCTCAATACTGTCCCAGGGGAAGTTATCCTCCCAGAATGTCCAGTCTCCGTAATTCTCTGAGTGTGAAGGGCTTGTCTGAAGATCATGGCTGTCGTCACTTGTCCAGCTATTCTGAGGTGTTAGTTCAGGAAAAAGCCGTTCGGTACTGGAGTGAAGTGAGCAATGAATGTCAGGGATATACATTTCACCGCCCTCTTCAGAAAATATATTGCAAACTCCCGATTTATCCTCAATACGGGTCAAGGCATTCCCTTCAATCACAAGAGGGAATGCCTGCTTTGCGTGTGTGAGTGTGAGTTGTGTGTTTTGTTCCTTTCCCTGGCAATGCACAATGTGTTGATCGCCAGCCTTCACCACAGAACAGGATGTTGTTCCATGGGGGTGGATTTGCGTGCCCTTTGTACCCGGAATGGCGACCCTTCCCGTCGAGTCGATATGAATTTGCACCGGGTAAACCGGGTGATTAGATTTAAGCGCAGGTATATGGATAAGCTTGTTGTTGCCGGAAAAGGTATTGGGAGAAATCAGACTGATGACAATAGAGGTCGTCAAGATACAAATGCATGACTTAAAGAGCATATAGCCACCCCCCCAAAAAAAGAAGGTGAAGAGGATAGACTCAAACGTGATAACGGCGAGGAACATCCCCACGATAGAAACCCGGTCTTTACGGGGGGCCTGCAGGGTTCAATAATCAGCGGGTACGGAGCACCGCAAAAGCGCTGGCGACAGACTCACACCGGGGTTGACTTTTTAAGGCCGCAATAGCGAATAGTTAGCGGGTCAACCAAAGCTCTGTCCATTCCGTGGAAATAGTCAACCTGGTTGACTTTTTTGGTTGACTCTCAGGTTGACCATTTTCGGCATCGTCCACCGCCAGTGAATGCCAGAACAGACGCGAAACTTTCAGCTCTTTGGCCCAGCGCCCCATATGGCGACCCATTGTTATGCTGGTGTTTACGGCGCTGATTATGTGTCGATGGATGGGCTGGGCTTCCCCGGACTTAAGTGAAACACTGGCGTTGAAGTTGCTCGGTATCGTCCAGCTGGGGATGGGTGGCTACATTGCCAGCCGAGGGGTGGAGAAGGTGATGAAGAACATTCATCGCTGAATCATTCCCCACCAGATGGGTTATCAATATAAACAAATTTGTAGATGTAGATATTGATAACCCTATTGTCACCCCATACAGTCCGTGCGCTATCAGAGAATGGTCACTCAAGAGAAGGATGGGATTTTGTGTTGTTCCCTGTGTGGATGCGCTGGTGCCTGGTGAGGACACTGGATCGGGTAAAGCCCTGTTTGCAGCCTTCAATGGGGCAGACAAAAGGGCGCGCCCCTGTGTGAGTGCGCTTGTGGGTGGTGAGGGTACTGGATTGGGTAAAGCCCTGTTTGCAGCCTTCGACGGGGCAGACAAAAGGGCGCGCCCCTGTGTGAGTGCGCTTGTGGGTGGTGAGGGTACTGGATTGGGTAAAGCCCTGTTTGCAGCCTTCGACGGGGCAGACAAAAGGGCGCGCCCCTGTGTGAGTGCGCTTGTGGGTGGTGAGGGTACTGGATTGGGTAAAGCCCTGTTTGCAGCCTTCGACGGGGCAGACAAAAGGGCGCTCCCCTGTGTGAATGCGCTTGTGGGTGGTGAGGTTACTGGATTGGGTAAAACCCTTTTTGCAGCCTTCGACGGGGCAGACAAAAGGGCGCTCCCCTGTGTGAGTGCGCTTGTGGGTGGTGAGGTCACCGGATTTGGTAAAGCCCTGTTTGCAGCCTTCGACGGGGCAGACAAAAGGGCGCGCCCCTGTGTGAGTGCGCTTGTGGGTGGTGAGGTGATCGGATCGGGTAAAGCCCTGTTTGCAGCCTTCGACGGGGCAGACAAAAGGGCGCGCCCCTGTGTGAGTGCGCTTGTGGGTGGTGAGGGTACTGGATTGGGTAAAGCCCTGTTTGCAGCCTTCGACGGGGCAGACAAAAGGGCGCGCCCCTGTGTGAGTGCGCTTGTGGGTGGTGAGGGTACTGGATTGGGTAAAGCCCTGTTTGCAGCCTTCGACGGGGCAGACAAAAGGGCGCTCCCCTGTGTGAATGCGCTTGTGGTTGGTAAGGTTACTGGATTGGGTAAAACCCTTTTTGCAGCCTTCGACGGGGCAGACAAAAGGGCGCTCCCCTGTGTGAGTGCGCTTGTGGGTGGTGAGGTCACCGGATTGGGTAAAGCCCTGTTTGCAGCCTTCGACGGGGCAGACAAAAGGGCGCGCCCCTGTGTGAGTGCGCTTGTGGGTGGTGAGGTTACTGGATTTGGTAAAGCCCTGTTTGCAGCCTTCGACGGGGCAGACAAAAGGGCGCTCCCCTGTGTGAATGCGCTTGTGGATGGTGAGGTTACTGGATTGGGTAAAGCCTTTTTTACAGCCTTCGACGGGGCAGACAAAAGGGCGCTCCCCTGTGTGAGTGCGCTTGTGCCTGGTGAGGTCACCGGATTGGGTAAAGCCCTGTTTGCAGCCTTCGACGGGGCAGACAAAAGGGCGCTCCCCTGTGTGAATGCGCTTGTGGGCGGTGAGGGCACCGGATCGGGCAAAGCCCTGTTTGCAGCCTTCAACGGGGCAGACAAAAGGGCGCTCCCCTGTGTGAATGCGCTTTTTTCCTGGACGGACTCTGAGAGTGTGCGTATCCGGAGTGTCTGCAGGAAGAAGTTCAGTGTCAGATTGAACCTCAATGCTGTCCCAGGGGAAGTTATCCTTCCAGAATGTCCTGTCTCCGGAATTCTCTGAGTGTGAAGGGCTTGTCTGAAGCTCATGGCTGTCGTCACTTGTCCAGCTATTCAGAGGTGTTAGTTCAGGAAAAAGCCGTTCGGTACTGGAGTGAAGCGAGCAATGAATGTCAGGGATATACATTTCACCGCTCTCTTCAGAAAATATATTGCAAACTCCCGATTTATCCTCAATACGGGTCAAGGCATTCCCTTCAATCACAAGAGGGAATGCCTGCTTTGAGTGTGTGAGTGTGAGTTGTGTGTTTTGTTCCTTTCCCTGGCAATGCACAATGTGTTGATCGCCAGGCTTCACCACAGAACAGGATGTTGTTCCATGGGGGTGGATTTGCGTGCCCTTTGTACCCGGAATGGCGACCCTTCCCGTCGAGTCGATATGAATTTGTACCGGGTAAACCGGTTGATTAGATTTAAGCGCAGGTATATGGATAAGCTTGTTGTTGCCGGAAAAGGTATTGGGAGAAATCAGACTGATGACAATAGAGGTCGTCAAGATACAAATGCATGACTTAAAGAGCATAGAGTCACCCCCAAAAAAGGAGGTGAAGAGGATAGACTCAAACGTGATAACGGCGAGGAACATCCCCACGATAGAAACCCGGTCTTTACGGGGGGCCTGCAGGGTTCAATAATCAGCGGGTACGGAGCACCGCAAAAGCGCTGGCGACAGACTCACACCGGGTTTGACTTTTTAAGGCCGCAATAGCAAATACTTAGCGGGTCAACCACAGCTCCTTCCAGCCCTTGAAAAAAGTCAACCTGGTTGACTTTTTTGGTTGACTCTTAGGTTGACCATTTTCGGCATCGTCCACCGCCAGTGAATGCCAGAACAAACGCGAGACTTTCAGCTCTTTGGCCCAGCGCCCCATATGGCGACCCATTGTTATGCTGGTGTTTACGGCGCTGATTATGTGTCGATGGATGGGCTGGGTTTCCCCGGACTTAAGTGAAACACTGGCGTTGAAGTTGCTCGGTATCGTCCAGCTGGGGATGGGTGGCTACATTGCCAGCCGAGGGGTGGAGAAGGTGATGAAGAACATTCATCGCTGAATCATTCCCCACCAGATGGGTTATCAATATAAATAAATTTGTAGATGTAGATATTGATAACCCTATTGTCACCCCATACAGTCCGTGCGCTATCAGAGAATGGTCACTCAAGAGAAGGATGGGTTTTTGTGTTGTCCCCTGTGTGAATGCGCTGGTGCCTGGTGAGGGCACTGGATCGGGTAAAGCCCTGTTTGCAGTCTTCGACGGGGCAGACAAAAGGGCGCTCCCCTGTGTGAATGCGCTTGTGGGTGGTGAGGTTACTGGATTGGGTAAAACCCTTTTTGCAGCCTTCGACGGGGCAGACAAAAGGGCGCTCCCCTGTGTGGATGCGCTTGTGGGCGGTGAGGTGACTGGATTGGGTAAAGCCCTGTTTGCAGCCTTCGACGGGGCAGACAAAAGGGCGCTCCCCTGTGTGAGTGCGCTTGTGGGTGGTGAGGCTACTGGATTTGGTAAAGCCCTGTTTGCAGCCTTCGACGGGGCAGACAAAATGGCGCTCCCCTGTGTGAATGCGCTTGTGGGTGGTGAGGTCACCGGATTGGGTAAAGCCCTGTTTACAGCCTTCGACGGGGCAGACAAAAGGGCGCTCCCCTGTATGAATGCGCTTGTGCCTGGCGAGGTCACTGGATTGGGTAAAGCCCTGTTTGCAGCCTTCAACGGGGCAGACAAAAGGGCGCTCCCCTGTGTGAATGCGCTTGTGATTGGTGAGGTCACTGGATTGGGTAAAGCCTTTTTTACAGCCTTCGACGGGGCAGACAAAAGGGAGATTCCCTGTGTGAATGCGCAGGTGCCTGGTGAGGGCACTGGATCGGGCAAAGCCTTTTTTACAGCCTTCGACGGGGCAGACAAAAGGGCGCTCCCCTGTGTGAGTGCGCTTGTGCCTGGTGAGGTCACTGGATTGGGTAAAGACCTGTTTGCAGCCTTCGACGGCGCAGACAAAAGGGCGCTCCCCTGTGTGAGTGCGCTTGTGCCTGGTGAGGTGACCGGATTGGGTAAAGCCCTGTTTGCAGCCGTCGACGGGGCAGACAAAAGGGCGCGCCCCTGTGTGAATGCGCTTGTGAATGGTGAGGTGACTGGATTGGGTAAAGCCCTGTTTGCAGCCTTCAACGGGGCAGACAAAAGGGCGCTCCCCTGTGTGAATGCGCTTTTTTCCTGGACGGACTCTGAGAGTGTGCGTATCCGGAGTGTCTGCAGGAAGAAGTTCAGTGTCAGATTGAACCTCAATGCTGTCCCAGGGGAAGTTATCCTCCCAGAATGTCCAGTCTCCGGAATTCTCTGAGTGTGAAGGGCTTGTCTGAAGCTCATGGCTGTCGTCACTTGTCCAGCTATTCAGAGGTGTTAGTTCAGGAAAAAGCCGTTCGGTACTGGAGTGAAGTGAGCAATGAATGTCAGGGATATACATTTCACCGCCCTCTTCAGAAAATATATTGCAAACTCCCGATTTATCCTCAATACGGGTCAAGGCATTCCCTTCAATCACAAGAGGGAATGCCTGCTTTGCGTGTGTGAGTGTGAGTTGTGTGTTTTGTTCCTTTCCCTGGCAATGCACAATGTGTTGATCGCCAGCTTTCACCACAGAACAGGATGTTGTTCCATGGGGGTGGATTTGCGTGCCCTTTGTACCCGGAATGGCGACCCTTCCCGTCGAGTCGATATGAATTTGCACCGGGTAAACCGGTTGATTAGATTTAAGCGCAGGTATATGGATAAGCTTGTTGTTGCCGGACAAGGTATTGGGAGAAATCAGACTGATGACAATAGAGGTCGTCAAGATACAAATGCATGACTTAAAGAGCATAGAGTCACCCCCAAAAAAAACGGTGAATGAGGATAGACTCAAACGTGATAACGGAGAGGAACATCCCCACGATAGAAACCCGGTCTTTACGGGGGCCTGCAGGGTTCAATAATCAGCGGGTACGGAGCACCGCAAAAGCGCTGGCGACAGACTCACACCGGGGTTGACTTTTTAAGGCCGCAATAGCAAATAGTTAGCGGGTCAACCAAAGCTCTGTCCATTCCTTGGAAATAGTCAACTTGGTTGACTCTCAGGTTGACCATTTTCGGCATCGTCCACCGCCAGTGAATGCCAGAACAGACGCGAAACTTTCAGCTCTTTGGCCCAGCGCCCCATATGGCGACCCATTGTTATGCTGGTGTTTACGGCGCTGATTATGTGTCGATGGATGGGCTGGGTTTCCCCGGACTTAAGTGAAACACTGGCGTTGAAGTTGCTCGGTATCGTCCAGCTGGGGATGGGTGGCTACATTGCCAGCCGAGGGGTGGAGAAGGTGATGAAGAACATTCATTGCTGAATCATTCCACACCAGATGGGTTATCAATATAAACAAATTTGTAGATGTAGATATTGATAACCCTATTGTCACCCCATACAGTCCGTGCGCTATCAGAGAATGGTCACTCAAGAGAAGGATGGGATTTTGTGTTGTTCCCTGTGTGAATGCGCTTGTGCCTGGTGAGGTCACTGGATTTGGCAAAGCCTTTTTTACAGCCTTCGACGGGGCAGACAAAAGGGCGCTCCCCTGTGTGAGTGCGCTTGTGGGTGGTGAGGTGACCGGATTCGGTAAAGCCCTGTTTGCAGCCTTCGACGTGGCAGACAAAAGGGCGCTCCCCTGTGTGGATGCGCTTGTGCCTGGAGAGGTCACTGGATCGGGCAAAGCCTTTTTTACAGCCTTCGACGGGGCAGACAAAAGGGCGCGCCCCTGTGTGAATGCGCTTGTGAGTGGTGAGGTGACTGGATTGGGTAAAGCCCTGTTTGCAGCCTTCGACGGGGCAGACAAAAGGGCGCTTCCCTGTGTGAGTACGCTTGTGGGTGGTGAGGTCACTGGATCGGGCAAAGCCTTTTTTACAGCCTTCGACGGGGCAGACAAAAGGGCGCTCCCCTGTATGGATGCGCTTGTGCCTGGTGAGGTCACTGGATCGGGTAAAGCCCTTGTTACAGCCTTCGACGGGGCAGAAAAAAGGGCGCTCCCCTGTGTGAGTGCGCTTGTGGGCGCTGAGGTCACCGGATTGGGTAAAGCCCCTGTTGCAGCCTTCAACGGGGCAGACAAAAGGGCGCTCCCTTGTGTGAATGCGCTTTTTTCCTGGACGGACTCTGAGAGTGTGCGTATCCGGAGTGTCTGCAGGAAGAAGTTCAGTGTCAGATTGAACCTCAATGCTGTCCCAGGGGAAGTTATCCTTCCAGAATGTCCTGTCTCCGGAATTCTCTGAGTGTGAAGGGCTTGTCTGAAGCTCATGGCTGTCGTCACTTGTCCAGCTATTCAGAGGTGTTAGTTCAGGAAAAAGCCGGTCGGTACTGGAGTGAAGTGAGCAATGAATGTCAGGGATATACATTTCACCGCTCTCTTCAGAAAATATATTGCAAACTCCCGATTTATCCTCAATACGGGTCAAGGCATTCCCTTCAATCACAAGAGGGAATGCCTGCTTTGCGTGTGTGAGTGTGAGTTGTGTGTTTTGTTCCTTTCCCTGGCAATGCACAATGTGTTGATCGCCAGCCTTCACCACAGAACAGGATGTTGTTCCATGGGGGTGGATTTGCGTGCCCTTTGTACCCGGAATGGCGACCCTTCCCGTCGAGTCGATATGAATTTGCACCGGGTAAACCGGGTGATTAGATTTAAGCGCAGGTATATGGATAAGCTTGTTGTTGCCGGAAAAGGTATTGGGAGAAATCAGACTGATGACAATAGAGGTCGTCAAGATACAAATGCATGACTTAAAGAGCATAGAGTCCCCCCCCAAAAAAAAGAAGGTGAAGAGGATAGACTCAAACGTGATAACGGCGAGGAACATCCCCACGATAGAAACCCGGCCTTTACGGGGGGCCTGCAGGGTTCAATAATCAGCGGGTACGGAGCACCGCAAAAGCGCTGGCGACAGACTCACGCCGGGGTTAACTTTTTAAGGCCGCAATAGCAAATAGTTAGCGGGTCAACCAAAGCTCTGTCCATTCCTTGGAAATAGTCAACCTGGTTGACTTTTTTGGTTGACTCTCAGGTTGACCATTTTCGGCATCGTCCACCGCCAGTGAATGCCAGAACAGACGCGAAACTTTCAGCTCTTTGGCTCAGCGCCCCATATGGCGACCCATTGTTATGCTGGTGTTTACGGTGCTGATTATGTGTCGATGGATGGGCTGGGCTTCCCCGGACTTAAGTGAAACACTGGCGTTGAAGTTGCTCGGTATCGTCCAGCTGGGGATGGGTAGCTACATTGCCAGCCGAGGGGTGGAGAAGGTGATGAAGAACATTCATCGCTGAATCATTCCCCACCAGATGGGTTATCAATAGAAACAAATTTGTAGATGTAGATATTGATAACCCTATTGTCACCCCATACAGTCCGTGCGCTATCAGAGAATGGTCACTCAAGAGAAGGATGGGATTTTGTGTTGTTCCCTGTGTGAATGCGCTTGTGCCTGGTGAGGTCACTGGATTGGGTAAAGCCTTTTTTACAGCCTTCGACGGGGCAGACAAAAGGGCGCTCCCCTGTGTGAGTGCGCTTGTGTGCGGTGAGGGCACCGGATTGGGTAAAGCCCTGTTTGCAGCCTTCGACGGGGCAGACAAAAGGGCGCTCCCCTGTGTGAATGCGCTTGTGAGTGGTGAGGTGACTGGATTGGGAAAAGCCCTGTTTGCAGCCTTCGACGGGGCAGACAAAAGGGCGCTCCCCTGTGTGAGTGCGCTTGTGCCTGGTGAGGGCACTGGATCGGGAAAAGCCCTGTTTGCAGCCTTCGACGGGGCAGACAAAAGGGCGCTCCCCTGTGTGAGTGCGCTTGTGGGTGGTGAGGTGACTGGATTGGGCAAAGTACTGTTTGCAGCCTTCGACGGGGCAGACAAAAGGGCGCTCCCCTGTGTGAATGCGCTTGTGCCTGGTGAGGTGACTGGAGATGGTAAAGCCTTTTTTACAGCCTTCGACGGGGCAGACAAAAGGGCGCTCCCCTGTGTGAATGCGCTTGTGGGTGGTGAGGTTACTGGAGAGGGTAAAGCCTTTTTTACAGCCTTCGACGGGGCAGACAAAAGGGCGCTCCCCTGTGTGAATGCGCTTGTGCCTGGTGAGGTGACTGGATCGGGCAAAGCCTTTGTTACAGCCTTCGACGGGGCAGACAAAAGGGCGCTCCCCTGTGTGAATGCGCTTGTGAGTGGTGAGGTCACTGGATCGGGCAAAGCCTTTTTTACAGCCTTCGACGGGGCAGACAAAAGGGCGCTCCCCTGTGTGAATGCGCTTGTGAGTGGTGAGGTCACTGGATCGGGCAAAGCCTTTTTTACAGCCTTCGACGGGGCAGACAAAAGGGCGCTCCCCTGTGTGAATGCGCTTGTGCCTGGTGAGGTGACTGGATCGGGCAAAGCCTTTGTTACAGCCTTCGACGGGGCAGACAAAAGGGCGCTCCCCTGTGTGAGTGCGCTTGTGGGTGGTGAGGTGACCGGATTCGGTAAAGCCCTGTTTGCAGCCTTCGACGGGGCAGACAAAAGGGCGCTCCCCTGTGTGAATGCGCTTGTGCCTGGTGAGGTGACTGGATTGGGCAAAGCTCTGTTTGCAGCCTTCGACGGGGCAGAAAAAAAGGCGCTCCCCTGTGTGAATGCGCTTTCTTCCTGGACGGACTCTGAGAGTGTGCGTATCCGGAGTGTCTGCAGGAAGAAGTTCAGTGCCAGATTGAACCTCAATGCTGTCCCAGGGGAAGTTATCCCCCCAGAATGTCCAGTCTCCGGAATTCTCTGAGTGTGAAGGGCTTGTCTGAAGCTCATGGCTGTCGTCACTTGTCCAGCTATTCAGAGGTGTTAGTTCAGGAAAAAGCCGTTCGGTACTGGAGTGAAGTGAGCAATGAATGTCAGGGATATACATTTCACCGCCCTCTTCAGAAAATATATTGCAAACTCCCGATTTATCCTCAATACGGGTCAAGGCATTCCCTTCAATCACAAGAGGGAATGCCTGCTTTGCGTGTGTGAGTGTGAGTTGTGTGTTTTGTTTATTTCCCTGGCAATGCACAATGTGTTGATCGCCAGCCTTCACCACAGAACAGGATGTTGTTCTATGGGGGTGGATTTGCGTGCCCTTTGTACCCGGAATGGCGACCCTTCCCGTCGAGTCGATATGAATTTGTACCGGGTAAACCGGGTGATTAGATTTAAGCGCAGGTATATGGATAAGCTTGTTGTTGCCGGAAAAGGTATTGGGAGAAATCAGACTGATGACAATAGAGGTCGTCAAGATACAAATGCATGACTTAAAGAGCATAGAGTCACCCCCAAAAAAGGAGGTGAAGAGGATAGACTCAAACGTGATAACGGCGAGGAACATCCCCACGATAGAAACCCGGTCTTTACGGGGGGCCTGCAGGGTTCAATAATCAGCGGGTACGGAGCACCGCAAAAGCGCTGGCGACAGACTCACACCGGGTTTGACTTTTTAAGGCCGCAATAGCAAATAGTTAGCGGGTCAACCACAGCTCCTTCCAGCCCTTGAAAAAAGTCAACCTGGTTGACTTTTTTGGTTGACTCTTAGGTTGACCATTTTCGGCATCGTCCACCGCCAGTGAATGCCAGAACAAACGCGAGACTTTCAGCTCTTTGGCCCAGCGCCCCATATGGCGACCCATTGTTATGCTGGTGTTTACGGCGCTGATTATGTGTCGATGGATGAGCTGGGTTTCCCCGGACTTAAGTGAAACACTGGCGTTGAAGTTGCTCGGTATCGTCCAGCTGGGGATGGGTGGCTACATTGCCAGCCGAGGGGTGGAGAAGGTGATGAAGAACATTCATCGCTGAATCATTCCCCACCAGATGGGTTATCAATAGAAACAAATTTGTAGATGTAGATATTGATAACCCTATTGTCACCCCATACAGTCCGTGCGCTATCAGAGAATGGTCACTCAAGAGAAGGATGGGATTTTGTGTTGTTCCCTGTGTGAATGCGCTTGTGCCTGGTGAGGTCACTGGATTGGGCAAAGCCTTTTTTACAGCCTTCGACGGGGCAGGCAAAAGGGCGCTCCCCTGTGTGAATGCGCTTGTGCCTGGCGAGGTGACCGGATTGGGTAAAGCCCTGTTTGCAGCCTTCGACGGGGCAGACAAAAGGGCGCTCCCCTGTGTGAGTGCGCTTGTGGGTGGTGAGGTGACTGGAGATGGTAAAGCCTTTTTTACAGCCTTCGACGGGGCAGACAAAAGGGCGCTCCCCTGTGTGAATGCGCTTGTGCCTGGCGAGGTGACTGGATCGGGCAAAGCCTTTGTTACAGCCTTCGACGGGGCAGACAAAAGGGCGCTCCCCTGTGTGAATACGCTTGTGGGTGGTGAGGTCACTGGATTGGGTAAAGCCTTTTTTACAGCCTTCGACGGGGCAGACAAAAGGGCGCTCCCCTGTGTGAATGCGCTTGTGAGTGGTGAGGTCACTGGATCGGGCAAAGCCTTTTTTACAGCCTTCGACGGGGCAGACAAAAGGGCGCTCCCCTGTGTGAGTGCGCTTGTGCCTGGTGAGGTGACTGGATCGGGCAAAGCCTTTGTTACAGCCTTCGACGGGGCAGACAAAAGGGCGCTCCCTTGTGTGAGTGCGCTTGTGGGTGGTGAGGTGACCGGATTGGGTAAAGCTCTGTTTGCAGCCTTCGACGGGGCAGACAAAAGGGCGCTCCCATGTGTGAATGCGCTTGTGGGTGGTGAGGTGACCGGATTCGGTAAAGCCCTGTTTGCAGCCTTCGACGGGGCAGACAAAAGGGCGCTCCCCTGTGTGAATACGCTTGTGCCTGGTGAGGTCACTGGATTGGGTAAAGCCCTGGTTGCAGCCTTCGACGGGGCAGACAAAAGGGCGCTCCCCTGTGTGAATGTGTTTTTTTCCTGGACGGACTCTGAGAGTGTGCGTATCCGGAGTGTCTGCAGGAAGAAGTTCAGTGTCAGATTGAACCTCAATGCTGTCCCAGGGGAAGTTATCCTCCCAGAATGTCCAGTCTTCGGAATTCTCTGAGTGTGAAGGGCTTGTCTGAAGCTCATGGCTGTCGTCACTTGTCCAGCTATTCAGAGGTGTTAGTTCAGGAAAAAGCCGTTCGGTACTGGAGTGAAGCGAGCAATGAATGTCAGGGATATACATTTCACCGCCCTCTTCAGAAAATATATTGCAAACTCCCGATTTATCCTCAATACGGGTCAAGGCATTCCCTTCAATCACAAGAGGGAATGCCTGCTTTGCGTGTGTGAGTGTGAGTTGTGTGTTTTGTTCCTTTCCCTGGCAATGCACAATGTGTTGATCGCCAGCCTTCACCACAGAACAGGATGTTGTTCCATGGGGGTGGATTTGCGTGCCCTTTGTACCCGGAATGGCGACCCTTCCCGTCGAGTCGATATGAATTTGCACCGGGTAAACCGGTTGATTAGATTTAAGCGCAGGTATATAGATAAGCTTGTTGTTGCCGGAAAAGGTATTGGGAGAAATCAGACTGATGACAATAGAGGTCGTCAAGATACAAATGCATGACTTAAAGAGCATAGAGTCACCCCCAAAAAAGGAGGTGAAGAGGATAGACTCAAACGTGATAACGGCGAGGAACATCCCCACGATAGAAACCCGGTCTTTACGGGGGGCCTGCAGGGTTCAATAATCAGCGGGTACGGAGCACCGCAAAAGCGCTGGCGACAGACTCACACCGGGGTTGACTTTTTAAGGCCGCAATAGCAGATAGTTAGCGGGTCAACCAAAGCTCTGTCCATTCCTTGGAAATAGTCAACTTGGTTGACTTTTTTGGTTGACTCTCAGGTTGACCATTTTCGGCATCGTCCACCGCCAGAGAATGCCAGAACAGACGCGAAATTTTCAACTCTTTGGCCCAGCGGCCCATATCCACGGGTCACGAAAAAACCTTGGCTGTTGCTCATGCCAGGGCTCATCACAATCACGATGCAGGGCAACAACACCATGGCCAGCCATCACATCGAGATTGCCTTTTTGCACCAGCGCGAGCGCATCGATAAAGTTGGGGTACCAACGATTGAGCGTGGCAAGAGTTCGGACATTAGTTCGGTTCACTTGACTCACCATCAGGTGGCCGTTGGTCAGGGGCAGAATAAGAAGAGCTGGACGCTCGCCAGCTCTGTGGTTATGACTTGGGTTGGCATCAGGCAGTCTCCAGCCCAGCAGTGATGCGATACACACGGTCTTGGCCGTCTGCTTTTTCCGACTCAATGGTCAACCCCAGTCGTTTCTTCAGAGCTCCCGCCAAGGTGCCGCGCACTGTGTGCTGCTGCCAGCCGGTTTGCTCCATCATCTGCGGAATGGTTGCCCCTTCTTTGCGGTTCAGAAGGTTGATCACTTGATCCAGCTTGCTACCAGGTCTGGTTTTGGGCTTTGCCTTGGGTGGAGTTTGAACCGGCTCGGATTGTTCTATGCCAATAGCTTGTCGCCCGGCTGGCGTCAGGGCGTAATCAACCCAGCGGCCGTTGCGGTTGATGGACTTAATCAGCTCCTTGTTCAGCAGGCTGTCGAGAACCTTTTTCGCAGCGCCGCCCTTAATAGGCAGATCCTGTGCGGTAAAGGTGCCTTTGTCATGACCCAGTTTCAGGGTGTTGGTTTGGCTGGCTGAGAGTGGTTTTTTGGATGTTTTCATAGCTCGTCTCCATCGATTTCTGTTTATTGGCGTTCGATACCCAGTGCATGCTCGAGATACTCAATCAGGTGATCCAGGTCTCCGGCGTGTCCCCAGTGGCACTCTTCCGGAGCGAGATCAAAATGCCGGTCGGCTTTCTTTTGCACTTGTTCCGGCAGGTCATCAATACGACCCCGCTTTCTGATTAAGGCGTCCTTAAGGCTGGCGTTTTGATCAGTCCTGGGCATCCTGGGCTCCTGCTTGAGTTTTCGGGCTGGCTCTTACAGTTACGCTCTCAATGGTGGCTTTATCAAGTTACTTTTTGATTAATAATCAACAGGTTATAAGCGGGGAGGCTAATGTCTGGTGAACGTATCACACAGGCGGAATTTGCCCGCAGACACGGCTGGTCGAAGCAGTATGTGGCCAAGCTGGTCAAGCAGGGGCGCGTCAAACTGGAAGGCGGGAAAATTGATCCTGTGGCGGCTAAGGCGGCTATCGACCAATTGGGCGAACCCTCGACGGGATTAAGAGAGTCCCCCGTTCAGGCGCGTCCTGAAACATCTGCGCCACTTCCCCTCGATAACCGCAAGGTGGTGGATTACGCCGCCGCCCGTACTATGCGTGAAGCCTACCGGGCCAAGATGGCGCGGCTGGATTACGAAGAGCGGGAAGGCAAGCTGGTTGAGGCGGGTAAAGTCTATGAAGAAGGATTTCAAACCGGGCGACAGGTGCGGGATGCCTTGTTGGGTATCCCTGATCGTATAGCGGATATTTTGGCGGCAGAAACAGACCCAGCCCGTGTTCGCAAGCGGCTATTTCAGGAGGTTGAAGAGGCGTTGGAGCAGTTGGTCAAATAACAGGGATTGGCCACATAAACAAAACCCCGCAAAGGCGGGGTTTGAGATTCTCGGAAGTTAAGGTTTTTTATTCTTATTATTCTTTTTTGTTTTTCTTATTGTTGGTCTTGTTTACGGGCATTTATTTTTATTGTTACCCGTCTGGCAAGATTCTCTTCCGGAACCTTTTGCCTGTTTACACACTAGAGATAGCATTCAGCGTGCCAAAAAACGCACTCCCTTGCCTACCAAGGGCTAGAGCCGAATAGCGGTTGGAATACACATCCATAACCCGTTACCGCCGCCATCAAAGTGCTACCTCGGTGACACGACACTGGTCGCAGGTAACACTGAGAATCAATCCCCATGCCACAGACCAAAACTTACACTCAGGGATTGTTGGATGGTCTCAGGCCAGACACACGTATGACAGTGTCGGAATGGGCTGATGAACATCGCATCCTGCCGATGAAGTCGGCCAAGGAAGCCGGTCGCTGGCGTACGGCGCGGACACCTTATCTAAAAGCGATTATGGATTGTCTGTCGCCTTCCTCTCCCATTGAGCGTGTCGTCTTTATGAAAGGCGCACAGGTCGGCGGTACGGAATGTGGCAATAACTGGTTGGGCTATGTGATTCATCATACCCCTGGCCCGATGATGTATGTTCTGCCAACGCTGGATATGGCTAAGCGTACATCCAAGCAGCGTATTGCTCCCATGATTGAGGAGATGTCCATCCTCAAGGCGCGGGTTAAAGATGCTCGCTCAAGGGATTCCGGTAATACCCAGCTGGTGAAAGAGTTTCCCAATGGCGTATTGATTATTGCCGGAGCCAACTCAGCGACCGGTCTGCGCTCCATGCCTGCCCGGTTCCTGTTTCTGGATGAAGTCGATGCTTACGACGATGATGTGGATGGCGAGGGCAGCCCCATCAATTTGGCCATCAAAAGAACGGCGACCTTTTCCCGCAACCGTAAGATTCTGATGGTCTCAACGCCCAATATCGCGGGCAGCAGCAAGATCGAAACCGCTTACGAGCATTCCGATCAGCGACAGTATCAGGTGCCCTGCACCGAGTGTGGCCATTTCCAACCCATCGAATGGCATCAAATCAAGTTTGAGAATGATGATGCGACTACCGCAACTTTCGAATGTGTAGCCTGCCAGCATCGGATGCAGGAGCACGATAAACCACAGCTTTTGGAAGCAGGAAAATGGATCTCTCTGAATGAAGAGGCTGACGGCAAAACCGCAGGCTTTCATCTGAGTTCTCTCTACAGCCCGAATGGCTGGTACAGCTGGCGCGATGCGGTGGCGGATTTCCTGGCTGCCAGGAATGATCCGGTGTTGCTAAAGGACTGGACCAATACGGTACTCGGCCAAACCTGGCAGGAAAAGGGTGAGACAGTGGACCATGAACTGTTGCACCAGCGTCGTGAACATTATGCGGCGGAGGTGCCCTGGTCGGTTGAAGTACTGACCTGTGGTATGGATGTTCAGGATGACCGCATTGAGTTCGAGGTGATTGGCTGGGGAGCTTGTGAAGAAAGCTGGTCGATCGAGTATTACCGCTTATATGGCGATCTTTCCCATCCTGAAATCTGGAAGGTGATCGCTGAAAAGCTCCGGCAGTCTTATAAGCGTCAGGATGGGGTGATGATGAATATTGCCCAGGTCTGCATGGACTCTGGCGGTCACTACACCGATGAGGTGTATGCCTTTAGCCGCAAAGTGGGGATTGACTGGCTGATTCCCATCAAGGGAGCCAGCCAGGCGGGTAAACCCATCGCTAACTTCCCAAAAACCAGGAACAAAAAAGGGGTTTACCTCACCCTGGTGGGGACTGACACCGCCAAGGAGCTGATCTACCAGCGCTACAGAAGTTTGGAGCCCGGCCCAGGTTACTGCCATTGGCCGGTTAAGGACTGTTTTGATGAAGACTACTTCAAACAGGCGACAGCGGAAGAGAAAGTCCGCAAGTACCGAAAAGGCGTTGCCTACTTTGAGTGGGATGCCAAAAAGAAACGCAATGAAGCACTGGATTGCCGGGTCTATGCCTTAACGGCTGTGAGGATTTTGCAGCAGCATCGCGGATTGAACCTGGAGCAGCTGGCCGAGCAAAGAGTCGAGCCGGATGTGATGGCAGAAACGGCCGCTTTGGTGGAGCAGCAACCTCGCCCTCGACGCTCTTCTCGTAGCTCTTACTTGGGATAACGAATGATTACTGACGCTGAATACATCGCTCTCAAGCGAGCTGTGCTGCTGCGTGATACTCGCACTGTTGAGTTCGAAGGCCGCAAGGTGGAGTACAGCAGTTTTGCAGAGATGGAAAAACGCCTCACAGCCATTGAGCAGGAGCTGGCCAAAGCCAATAAACGCCCACGGCAGTATGGTGTTTATAGCACCTCGGGGGATTTGATGGGGCTGATTCAGCGCGTTCAGCAAAAGGCCGCCAGCTACCTACTGAAACGTGCCATCAATTTGGCCTATACCGCTGCCGGTCGTGGGCGTCGGGCGATGAGTTGGATGGCTCCGAGCACAGGCCCCACTTCCGGCCTGACCGGTGACCTGGGTACGCTGATCAACCGCAGCCGTGCAGCTTTGCGCAATGATCCCTGGGCCGCCGCTGGTATTCAGAAGTTGGTGGCCAATATTGTCGGTGTGGGAATTAAGCCGAAAAGTACCGCCAGTGATGATCAGTTTCGAAAGGATCTCCAGCAGTTGTTTCTTGACTGGACCGATGAATCCGATGCCGATGGTGTTCTGGATTTCTATGGGCAGCAATCGTTAGCGGCTCGGGCCATGCTGGAAGCTGGGGAATGCTTTATACGACTACGGCCCCGCAGACTGCAAGACGGGTTATCCGTACCTCTGCAAGTGCAGATTCTGGAAGCCGAGTTTGTCCCCTGGGGCTACAACGACCAGTTGCCAAATGGTCATACCATTCGAGCCGGTATTGAGTTCAACAAGATAGGCACCCGGGTGGCTTACTGGATGCACAAGAGCCATCCGGTTGAGCAGTTCTCTATTGAAACCGCCGACCTTCATCGGGTGTCTGCCTCCGAGGTACTGCATCTCTTTGAACCCTTGCGACCTGGCCAACTCCGAGGGCAGCCGCTGCTGGCGAATGTGCTGTTGCGGATGTTTCATCTGGATAAGTTTGATGATGCCACGCTGCTGCGCCAGGAGATCGCCAACCTGTTCACCGGCTTTATCACCAAGCCTCATCCTGATCTGGAGAAGGTTGACCCTCTGACCGGGCGTACCCTTCAGACCCAGTTCGAGAATATTCCAATGGTGGCCATGGAACCTGGCACCATGCAGGAGCTGGCTCCCGGGGAAGAGGTCGAATTCAATACACCGCCCGGTTCGAGCACCGGTTATCCCGACTTTATGCGACAGCAGTTGATGGCTACGGCGGCGGGCATGGGGTTGCCCTTTGAACTGCTGTCCGGCGATATGAAAGGCGTCAGCGACCGGGCATTGCGGGTGGTGCTGAATGAGTTCCGCCGTCGTATTCAGCAGGTTCAGCACAATCAAATTGTCTTCCAGTTCTGTCGGCCGGTGTGGAATCGTTGGCTGGATATGGCGGTGCTCTCGGGAGCTATCAATGCGGCCGGGTATGACAAGAACAAAGCCCGTTACCGACGAGTGAAGTGGATCCCCCATGGTTGGGCCTATATCCACCCGGTTCAGGATATGCAGTCCCAAAGTCTGGCGGTGAAAAATGGCTTTAAGTCCCGGTCGGAAGTGGTGTCGGAGCAAGGTTATGACAGCGAACAGATTGATGATGAGATTGCTTCGGACCATCGGCGGGCAGATGAGTTGAACCTGAAGTACGACAGCGACCTTCGTCCGCTGCAACCACAACAAAAGTCACAATAAGAATCCCAGCAAGGAATGCGCCCCCATGAGCAAAACCAATAAGCCCTGGTTCACTCTCAAGAACCAATCCAACCAGCCTGCCGAACTGTTAATTTATGATGTGATTGGTGACTGGCAGGGTCTCTCGGCCAAAGAGCTGGTCAGTGATCTGAAAGCCATCTCGGCGGATGATATTACCGTGCGTATCAATAGCCCCGGCGGTTCCGTCTTTGATGGCATCGCCATTTACAATGCCCTGCGCTATCACCCAGCCAATATTCATGTTCGCATCGAAGGGCTTGCGGCCAGCATCGCCAGCGTGATTGCCATGGCCGGTGACACCATCACCATGGCAGAAAACTCCCTGATGATGATTCATAACCCTCTCGGCTGGGTGGGTGGCGAAGCCGAAGATATGCGGCGCACGGCAGATATGCTGGATAAGGCGACAGAGGCCATCGCGTTGGCGTACTCTGGCAAATCAGGTACACCGGTGAACGACATTACGCCATTGATGAGTCAGGAAACCTGGATGACGGCGAAAGAAGCTCAGAACAAGGGCTTTATTGATCAGGTCGATCAACCGGTACAGCTGGCAGCCAGCCTGGATCTATCGATTTTCGAAAGTGTACCGGAAGGGCTGAACCCCAAGCCTGTGATCTCACCGTTACCTGTCACGCCTCAGAGCCAAAACCAAAATCAAAACAGCTCGGCACTGGCGATCGTACAACTGTGCAACCGGGCGGGTTACCCTGAGCTGGCCGAATCCTTTCTGCGCACTAATGCTACTGAGCAGGATGTACAGACCCGGCTCACCAGCTGTGAAACCATTAAGACACTCTGCGCAGCGGCCCGCTCTGATCAAGCCGGTACCTATATTCAGTCCGGTAAATCAGTCGAGCAGGTTCGTGCAGAATTATTCGAGCAGCTCACGCAGCAGCCAACTATTGAGAACACTCTCACGCCCGAACAGCAGCACCAGCACAATCCATTGGATATGAGCAGCAAGCCCAAGCTGGATGTGCAGGCGCTCTACCAGAAACGCAATAAAAACAGCTACCAGTAACCGCTTAACACTCTTACCTCCCTTACCCGCTTAATTCAAAAGGAATCACCATGGCCACAAGGATGGAATCCGTGCACACCGGAGAGTTTCTGGTGTCTGAAGGAAATAACAGCATCAGCCGGGAACAGATCGAGCTGGGGCCGGATCTGATGCTGCTAGCCGGAACCGTATTGGGAAGAAATACCGCCACTAACGTATACAGCCCCCTGGATACAACCGCCGATGATGGGCGACAGATGGCCGCCGCGTTGCTCTATAGCAATGTCACAACCGATGCCACTGGCAGTGAAGCGGTAGCCATTACCCGTATGGCCGAGGTGGATCAAAGCCTGCTGGGCTGGCCCGAAGCTATCACTGACTCCGAGAAAGATACGGCGATCGCAGAGCTCTCCACGCTTGGCGTAATTCTGCGGTAGCGAACGCTTTAAACTTGCACAAATCTCCCAATTATTATGAGGATTTATGGATGAATATTCTCGATATCTTTGGCAATGACGCCTTCAGTATGACCTCTCTCACCGCCACGATTAATGATGCGCCCTACAAACCTGGGCGTATCGGCGATATGGGGTTGTTTATTGATGCAGGTGTAAATTCCACCACCGTGAGTGTGGAATCTAAAAACGGCACCTTGCGTCTATTGCCGACCAAAGAGCGCGGTGCGCCAGCCACCCAGGCCAAAGGTAGTAAGCGGGCGCTGCGTGACTTCCGGCTCACCCATATTCCCCATGATGGCACCATTCTCGCGGATGAAGTGCAGAATGTGCGGGCATTTGGCTCCACCAGTGCTTTAGAAGGCGTTCGGGCGGTAGTAAACCAACGTCTTACCGATATCCGTGCCAATCATGAGGTGACTTTGGAACACCTGCGTTTAGGTGCGATCAAAGGGCTGATTTTAGATGCCGATGGCAGTGTGATTTACAACCTGTTCGATGAGTTCAAAGTCCAACAGCAGACCCATGACTTTGCCTTCAGTGAGGATGATCTGGATGTGCGGGATCGCTGCGTCAAGATGCGCCGCAAAATCGATGATGCTTTGGGGGTGACCATGTACTCCCACCTTCATGGTTTCTGCGGGGCGGAGTTCTATGATGCACTGATTGGGCACTCTTCCGTGAAGGATTCCTACCAGCGCTATCAGGCCGGAGCCATGCTTCGAAACGACTTCAAAGAAGGCTTCCACTACTGCAACACCCTCTGGGAGGAGTATATGGGTCAGGTGGAAGGGGTGCCGTTTATTAAACCCGATGAAGCTTACGTCTTCCCTATGGGTTCCAATATTTTCCGCACCTGGTTTGGCCCGGCGGACTTTGTGGAAACCGTGAACGAGATCGGCCTGCCACTGTACGCCAAGCAGAGGCCCCTGGACTTTGATAAAGGTGTGCAGCTACATACCCAGTCCAACCCGCTGCCGCTCTGCTTGAAGCCCCGGGCGGTGATTAAGTGCACTCTGTCCTGATCGTTCATGGATATGGATGAGCATTTCACCAATCTGGATCGGGTGGTGATGAAAACCTTCGGTCGGACTTACACCCTGACCCAGGCTGATGGCAGTAACACCACCCTTGAAGGGGTTCTTAGCCGAGGCACAAAGCCGACTGGTCAATACGATGCGGTGATGCAGTCCCAAACGACAATCACGGTGCCTAGCTCAACCCTTCTTTATCGCAATGATCAGATCAGCACAGCGGCTGAGAGTTGGCGGGTGGATCGTAAGTTGAAAGATGATGGTTATCTGGCCCAGTGGAGTCTTCATGGAGATTGATCTGGAGTTGGATTCACAGCTTCGAGCACTGGTGGCGGACTTTGAGAATGCCCCCGCCAAAACCGATAAAGCCATCCGCCGTGCCATGACCAAGCTTTCTCGTTTTGCTGAACGACAGGTATTGCGGGGCTTAAGCCGTGCGACACAAGTCACCCAGAAAAAAATGAAAGAACTGGGACGGGTGCGAGTCTCGCTGTGCACACCAGGCAAAGGCTCTGATCAGTATGAGCTTGTGATTTGGGTAGGGTTATCCGATATCTCAGCCCACTATCTTGGCCGACCTTTCGTAACAGCCAGCGGTGTGCGTACCGGGCGTTATAACTGGGACGGTGCGTTTGTGTTTCAGCCGGTGGGCGCTCGCAGTGAAATGGTGTTTAAGAGAGCACCGGGCTGGAAGCACCAAAAACAGGTCTCCCTCAAAAGCGGCCGCACACTCTGGATGGGGCTTCCCATTGAAAGGGTTTCATTGCCCATTGCGGATGCCGCTCGTCAGGCCATTCAGCAGCTTCAGCCTCAACTGTATGAACGCTTCACCACCTTGATGCAGCAGGAGTTGAACTATGCCTACCGCATTGAATGAGCAAAGAATCATTGAGGCAATAACGGACAAATTATCTACGGTTGCCAATACAAAGCTTGGGTATTCTGCGACAGGTTTGGACGACACACTCACCACGCCAGCCATTCTGGTGCAGCTGGAAAACCTGATAGAAACCGAACGTCAGGGACGCCGGGCCAAGTACGAACTGCAGTTTAATCTCAGTGCCGTCGTCAAAACATCAGAGCAGACCACAGCCGAACTTATTCAGCTCACTCACCAGATACGCACAGCCTTAACTCCGGCAACACGTCTCTGCCCTGAAGCCCGCAAGCATGCCCTGAGTGATACCCGATTTGATATCGCCCCGTCTTACGGTCAGTTGTCGTTTGCCGACAGCAGCCTGACCGTCGAAGTCATTCTATAAATGAGAAGGAACTCATTATGTCTCTGATTGATCACAGCTTTATTGGTGCCGGTGGTGTGCATATCCAGCCTTACGACAAAGGCTCGCCATTGCTGCCCATGGGGAATATCAGCGAGTTTGCATTCAGCTTTGATGAAGAGAAGAAGGAGCAGAAAAACTTTCTGGGAGGTGGAGGGTTACGCAATGTGGTCTCGCGGATCTCCGGCATTACCGGCGCCATCAAAGCCCACGATTTCACCCCGGAAAATATTGCTCTGGCACTGCGAGCGTCACTGAATTCCGTCGGAGCTACACCTGTTACGGGAGAGGTTCTCAGTACCTATGGTCAGGCCGAAGAACTTCTGCCTTTCATGCATATTCCGGATCTGACTCAGCCCATCACACTCAAAGACAGTGCCGACCAAACTCTGGTGAGAGGTGTGGACTACAACCTCACCAAAACCGGGGTGCGCGTCGTAAGTGGTGGCAGTATTTCCCAAGAGTCATTGACCGTGGATTACACACCGGCTATCGCCAATACCGTTCAGGCGCTGGTCAGCTCCGGCAAAGAGTTCTCGCTCTATATGGAAGGGTTGAACGATGCTCAGGAAGGGCGGCCCTTCACCATTCGCGTACACCGGGTGAAATTCTCACCGGTGCAGAACCTTGGGTTTATCTCGGAAGATTTGCCGAGATCGCACTGGCGATGGATATTCTGGCAGACCCGCTGGTGACAGGCTCAGGGTTGAGCCCGTTTATGCAGCTGGATCTTGTTGAATAAATTCCTCCCCTGATCATTAGTCGGAGCATCTATGGCTCTTCGCAACTCTGCCATCCAGCTCACCCTCAAAGCCCGCGACCTTCTCTCCCGTATTGTCCGTAAATCCGGTGATGCTCTGGAGCAGCTGGAGGCGCAGGCCAAGGGCTTAAAATCCCGCTTTAAAACCCTCGAACAACAATCCCGTCTCCTCGCTTCCTTTAAATCCCAGGCCAGCACGGTGCAGCAAGTGAGCCGTGCCTATCGTGTTGCCAAGGATAAGGTGGAGCAGCTGGCGCGGGAGCAGGCCTCGGCAGTCAACCCTTCCAAACAGCTGGAACGACAGCTGTCGGCTGCCCGGAAAACAGTGTCCGGGTTGTCAGTTCAGTACCAGAAGCAGCAACAAAGGCTGGCAGGATTACGAGAAGCGTTAGCGAAGAACGGGCTGTCCAACCGCAACCTGACCCAGCAGCAAGAGCGTTTGCAGGCAGAGTTAAAGCAAACGGCTGA
>CBDCRZ010000038.1:0-41245 GCA_965221135.1 Sansalvadorimonas sp. | reverse complement strand
GCGTCGAATGTGACTTGGAGGGGTGCTGCACTCATAACGGCCACCAGTTTGGGAACTGGTCTGGCAGTTTAGTTCTGTGTTGGTGTGGTGCTTTTAGTTGGTACTATAGTCCCATTATACAATCATAGGGCTGGGGTGGTTCAACGTTTCCTATACATGTTTTTCTGACCTGCATAGAAAACCGGGTTTTCTATACATGACCGCCCTAATACCGAAACTCTGCTTTTCAGCATTAACTCGCCACTAAATGTAGATTCTGTGGCAAGTCCAGTGTTTACAGGGTCTGTAGCTTATTACCATTCACCTCGCCCTTATAACTTGGTACAATAAGTAGGTATTTCACAGTTTCGTACCAAGTCAGGAAAAAATAAGAAATGGCAGGAAAGCAGGCCAAAACAATGACCCCGGCCCAGATAAAGGGCGCGTTATCATTTATCAGGACAACCCGTCAACCAGAACGAAACAGAGTCATGTTTCTGCTAAGTTGTCGGGCCGGACTCCGGGCCGTAGAAATCAGTAAAGTAACCTGGGCAATGGTGATGGATGCTACAGGGAATCTTTCGGACAGAATCAATCTGGAGAACAGCGCCACTAAGGGAAAAAAAGGCGGTCGCACTATTTACATGAAACGAGAACTTATAGGAGCCCTCGCCGATCTGCTGGAAGAGTGCCCGCCCCACCAGCCAGGGCAGACCATTATCAGAAGTGAACGCGGGGCACCGATGCAGCGTCATTCTGTTGTTAAGTGGTTCGGGCGGCTTTTTGAAAGTATTGGATTCTATGGATGCTCCAGCCACTCAGGCCGCCGAACCTTCGGAACCACAGCAGCCCGAAAGATTGTACAGGCCGGGGGAAGTGTTGAAGACGTGCGGATACTCATGGGGCACAAGCACCTATCTACCACACAGAAGTACATAGACAGCAACGAGGACGCGAAAAGAAAGGTTATTAACGATTTTTATTATTCGTCAGAGTCCGACATTGAATTTTTTTTCAAACTGATGTTATTAAAATCAAACATAGATGTGATTATGTCAGAATTTAATAAACCGGAAATTCCAGAAGAAATAAAACTCAAGAAACCCTTTGGTAAACTTTTGGTTATTAATTCTGCTGATATAGAAGTAAATAAAGAAAGCGTAAAACACTAAGCAGCGCTGGCCGTTCGCTGTTCGGGAACAGCGAACGGTTTAGAACACACACTTTTATATTTTCAACCTTCGGGTTCAGTTGTTCACCCGGTTTCAGGTTTTCTTTTATTTTCATTTTTTTTATATCAAAGCCTGACATTCTCATCACTCCTGTTTTAAGATTCGCGCCAGCTCAGAAAGGCACACCTGCTTATTCCTGAACTGTGTAGTAAAACACCCACACCGCGCTACCTTGCCTGTGGGCTTATGCGTCACCTGTACCCCTATCTTTGCGCTTCCTGGCTGACTGGGGTTGTCTTCGGCTTCGTATGTTGTCCATTCTAAATCCTGTTCGTTAAATTCCATGTTCCACCTGTAGGCGTTTTATCAGATTTCTGGCTTCTCTGAATTTCCCGGCATCATAGGCGGCGGCGAGTTCATCCAGTTCTGACTTGCCCATACATTTTTTACTGCCCCCGTTAAACTTCGTATTCCGCAGGGCGCGTTCGGTTATTTGTATCAGGGTAAAAATATCATCCAGATTGTTCATAGCATCTCTACAACCTTTCTTTTCGCGTCCTCGTTGCTGTCTATGTACTTCTGTGTGGTAGATAGGTGCTTGTGCCCCATGAGTATCCGCACGTCTTCAACACTTCCCCCGGCCTGTACAATCTTTCGGGCTGCTGTGGTTCCGAAGGTTCGGCGGCCTGAGTGGCTGGAGCATCCATAGAATCCAATACTTTCAAAAAGCCGCCCGAACCACTTAACAACAGAATGACGCTGCATCGGTGCCCCGCGTTCACTTCTGATAATGGTCTGCCCTGGCTGGTGGGGCGGGCACTCTTCCAGCAGATCGGCGAGGGCTCCTATAAGTTCTCGTTTCATGTAAATAGTGCGACCGCCTTTTTTTCCCTTAGTGGCGCTGTTCTCCAGATTGATTCTGTCCGAAAGATTCCCTGTAGCATCCATCACCATTGCCCAGGTTACTTTACTGATTTCTACGGCCCGGAGTCCGGCCCGACAACTTAGCAGAAACATGACTCTGTTTCGTTCTGGTTGACGGGTTGTCCTGATAAATGATAACGCGCCCTTTATCTGGGCCGGGGTCATTGTTTTGGCCTGCTTTCCTGCCATTTCTTATTTTTTCCTGACTTGGTACGAAACTGTGAAATACCTACTTATTGTACCAAGTTATAAGGGCGAGGTGAATGGTAATAAGCTACAGACCCTGTAAACACTGGACTTGCCACAGAATCTACATTTAGTGGCGAGTTAATGCTGAAAAGCAGAGTTTCGGTATTAGGGCGGTCATGTATAGAAAACCCGGTTTTCTATGCAGGTCAGAAAAACATGTATAGGAAACGTTGAACCACCCCAGCCCTATGATTGTATAATGGGACTATAGTACCAACTAAAAGCACCACACCAACACAGAACTAAACTGCCAGACCAGTTCCCAAACTGGTGGCCGTTATGAGTGCAGCACCCCTCCAAGTCACATTCGACGCAACAACCCCCGAAGCCGACCGCACAATCAATTTTGAAAATCAGTCAGCCTGGCCCCGCAACGAATACAACATTTCCGTTATTGACGCAGACGACAACACCGTACCGGGCACAGTGGCGGGCATGGTGAACCTGATGGCTTACAGCCCCGGATCGGATAGGCCAGAGACAACGGCTAACCAGGTGGATCTCTCAACAGGTAATCGGAAGTTCCGGCTGTTTATCGCCACGATTAACAGGGCCGTGTTCTCCGTCACCGGTCTGGCCGCTAACCGGCGGGTCAGGGTGACAGCAGTGCGGGGGAATCCGTAATGGCAGCAAATACAGGAATCGGGCTAACCGCCCAACAGTACTACTACTTCGGATCTGGGCTGGATAACCTGGTGGAAGATCAGGGACTGTCGTGGACGCTTAACTATTCCAGAATGGGTTATGTGGCCATTCCTGAGTGGCGGCCAGCGGGGCGGTTTCGTGTTGAGTTTACTATGAGGGTTGTAGATCCTGCCCATCTTGCCCAACATCTGTTTGATAACACCGCAGAACCAGGCAATCGGACAGTTATATTTCTACAAAGCGCCCAAAGAAATATATTTTACCAGGGATCAAGTTCACCAACACGAATCACTGTGACATCCTTCGAATATGAAAACAGCATGGTTGTGTCACTAGACGCAGACGCTACGGGCGTTTCTGGATTCACCGGATTTAACCTTATCGGTATACGCTCAAACTTGATTGAGGCTTTCGACGGACAACTCCACACCATCCGCCTAACCGACCTAGAAAACCCCTCAAACTCCCGGTTTTATCCGTCCATAATTCGATCTGACACGATGCCCAGTGAGCTGGTGCTGGTGGATGAGCTGGGGGACGGGGCAACGAATGGAACCCTGACAAACTTCCCAGCCGCCCAGCCGTGGGTGCCTGTGCTGGGGACGGGGCAGGGATATGCGGGGGATTTCACAGAAGGAGCCTGGATTAGTGGGGTTAATACTTCAGTAAGACGGATAACCAGCAGCCTAACAAACAACAGTCAGCCTGTTAAAGGTTCGTTCGCATTAGGTACGCCCCCTGTGGGTTCTGTAGTAAGAAGCGGTTCTGTAGTTTTACAGGTGACTGTTTCAGCCGCCGGTACTGATTCGTTTACATACGCCCCCGCCAACGGCACCCCCGCACAAATACAAGCCGCCTTTCAGCACCCGAACGTGTTTCAGATAGACCCGTTTGATAGTGCTACTGAGGCATATTGCGGGGATTTAACGAGAAATGACGGGTTTATTCTTGGTGTAAATACCGGAGATTTGCGTATTACCTCTGTTGGGTTAAACATACAAGGGAGTTTTTTAAACAATGTTGCGCCTCTATTAGGTAACCATCTCACGGCAGGTAATGGTTCTGTGATACTTATAACGGCTGGGGGTGGGTCATCTGTTAATTACACAGTGGTTAGAGGCACAAACGAAGAGATACAACAGGGCTTCCAGTGGCCCAACCATTTCACAGTGACCCCGCCCCCATAAACAAGCAAAACCCCACCAATAGACAACACTACAAAGCCATGACAAAAGAGGCTCAAAGTCATGGCTTTTACTGGAATTGGATTACCCGCCACGATCCCAACAGGCGGCACTGGTGGTGTTTCACAAGATCATATTTTTGAGAGCACAGCCGCCCGCGACACCTATTTCACGTCTTCTGATGCCCGCCTGGCAGAACTCATCACCGGAACGCCGATCGTCGTCACGATCTCAGGAACGCCCCGCTTCCAATCCTGGGGAGCTGCAACACCGGCTCAGATTTCAGACTACGCGGCCACGAACTGGGCGACAGAGGACGCGATAGACGGCACACGTATTCTAACCCTCCTCAATGCCCTGACCGCCGTCAGTGTTCAGACACAAGCACAATCAGACACGACTAACAGCGTGTCAGGGTTAACTGTTGGACGACTCCCGATAGCTACTGCCACGGGGCTGGAGAACAGCCCGGCGCGTATGAGTGGCGAGCGGGTTTTTATACCTGAATTAGAAGTAGAAAGCGGAACGGTGAGGGTTGGGGATGTTATCGGGCTGTCAGAGGCCACTGGCTTTGTGGCCCTGAATAACCAGCTGGATGGAAACCAATTCACGATTCTGGATTTCCTGACCCCGCCCAATGCGGCCAGTTCCCGGCCCCGGCGTCTGGCACTGACTGAGGGCCAGCGCCGTGTAAATCTCCAAGCGAATGTTGGTCAGATGCTGACGCAGCCGGAAATACAAGCCGACTATATAACGCAGGAACTGGGCCGCACTAACGAACTGATTTTATTCTCTGACACTCCTATAACAAACCTACGGGTAAGAATTGAGAACGTAACCCCCGGAAACCCCCAGCCGGTGAAATACATTCCCAGCCGGAGAGCCTGGGAGGACGGTACGGGCGGTCTGGATTTCACGCCGGGCGGTGAGCTGGCTTTGCCGATAACAAGCAGCCCGATGGTGTTTGGCCCCAACCGCACACTAAGAATCATTGTTAGAAAAAGCTCCGGCACGCTTCTCGGTTTCAATAACGAACCCGCCGCCTCCGTCGAGTTTCAGGGCGGACAGTTTGTGGAGTCTGCCGACCTGACTGATGTGCCGGACAACGTGGGCGATCTGGATGACGTACCAGCCACCCGAGGAACAGCAGGCCAGATACTGGCTATCAACGCAGCAGGAACGGGGCTGGAGTACACCACGCCAGCCGCACCGGCCACGCAATTAACCGGGGCGCAGATTCTTTCACTATTGAACGCTATGAGCGGGATTAGCGTTCAAACAACCGATCAATCAGAAACGACCAACAGCCTGGCCAACCTGTCAGCCGGTCGTTTTCCAATCGCCACGGCATCCGGGCTGGCTGACAGTGATCTGCGAATACTGAACACAGAATTATTTTTACCTGGTCGGCCCTACATTGAAGCCAGCGGGCTGGATCTGGGCGAAGTGGTCAGGATCTCAGAATCAGCCGGGGCCGTTTCCTACATCAGCAGTCTGGACAGGATACGCCGAACGCTGATCGGCTTCAGGACACCCACCAACGCCGCCAGCAGCAGGCCCAGGCGGCTGGCCCTGACACAGGCAGAACAACAGCTGGATGTTCAGGCGAACGTCTCAGACCCGATGACAGCCACCGAGCTGGGCGGCACCTACACGATTAACCGACAGGGCCGAATTAACGCGATCCAGTTTTTTTCACAAACTGCCGTGTTTGATGTCAGGGTAAGAATCACATCCGGGTTTGATATTGTGAAATACATTCCCAGTCGGGAAGCCTGGGACAGCGGCGAAAACGGTTTAGACTTCACGCCGGGCGGTCAATTACTAATAAGATTGGACGACAGCCCGCTATTTTCAGCCGCCAATCAGGCTTTTGATATAGCGATCAGGAAAGGCTCAGGAACCCTGCTCGGCTCGGGCGGCCTCCCGGCCTTTGTTATCCGCATTCAAGACGGCACTTACACAGAGCTGGCTGACCTGTCCGACGTGCCCGACACTATCGGCGAGCTGGACGACGTACCCGCCACCCGAGGCACAGCGGGCCAGGTATTGGCTGTCAACGCGGCGGCGGATGGTCTGGAGTACATCACCCAAACCGCCAACCAAACCCTAACCAACTGGAACCACGCAGCATTCCCGGCAGGCCAGATCCCCCAGGCGACCCACACCTGGTACAGGCACACCGGAGCCGCCAACATAACCCGCGCCATGCCCACCACGGCCAACCTGCCCACTGGCTGGCACATGTTCGCCGCCAACGACACTACAGACACAACCATCACCCT
This sequence comes from Sansalvadorimonas sp., assembly GCA_965221135.1. Classification (GTDB taxonomy): domain Bacteria; phylum Pseudomonadota; class Gammaproteobacteria; order Pseudomonadales; family Endozoicomonadaceae; genus Sansalvadorimonas. Next base: position 34,807 of record CBDCRZ010000038.1, on the reverse strand, counting down.
CACAGGTGCTTTTTTCGGTATCACTCAGTTGGTACTAAGAGAGCAGGAGGGATGCGAAATCAGTTGGGATGGAACGAGTTTTGTCGAAGGCCCGCGCCGCGACAGGATTACAACAAGCAACCTGGCGGAATGGCAGCACAACCCACTGATACCCGGCAACACCTACACCACACGCGGGGGAATCGCATTCACGGCGGGACAGTCAATATTCAACCAGGAGGCCAACGGTGTGACAGCTGACACACTGAACCGCCTGGTGATAGTGGAAGCCCCCGGAGCGTATCGTATTGATATACCCACCCTTGCCCCTGAAAACCGATCAGAAATCCCCGTCAATGAGGGTTTCGGATTCACTAATAACGGCGGCGGCATTCTCAGCATAACGCCCCGATCTGTGGACGAGATAGCAATGGGCGGCACCCGTTACCGGGGACAGTCTCCCATGCGCCTGGCCTTCGGGGCTTCCGTCACATTCACCCGCACCAACGACGACCTTTACACCGTCACCAGCTCAAGGGGAACGATTACAGGCGGGGTTTAATAGTCTATTTTTCCGATAACTTACCCGACAGGTAACACGACATGAGTAGTTTTTTAACAAAGGTTTCTGGTTTTATTACCCACTTATCCGAAAAGGCCAGTGATGGAGTGTTAACCCTTGATGAGGTTTCGGAATGTCTGAAAGAACTCAGCCCGGAACATTTCACCGACGTTCATGAAGAGGTTGTGGAGGCTCTGGAAGACGGGAAAATCTCTACAACAGAAGCCTTTAAAATTGCTATAGCTGTGATTTTGTAATGGTGCCCACCGTCCAAGAGGCAGAGCTAGACGACGCCCGGCGCGGCACGCTTTACGTTCTGGGCAATCTGGACGTTACCCGCCGACCGTCTTTTGATCTGGGCCTGATAGGTAATTTTGTATCAGGCACCAGTATCATTAATGACCTGAAAAACGGCGCAGGTAATATGCTATCCCATTGCCGCGCAGGTCATCTGGTGCTGGACGGGATAGAGGCCGTTAAAGACAAGATAAAGGCCGCTCTGGCTTCGTTCTTTGACGCCCTGTCTGACCGTATGCTGGCCATCTATGGCGAGGCCAGCGCGGTGATGGAATGGGTGGGGGAGTTCATAAGCTGGGGCGTCTCCACGCTGGCAGGCAGCCTGGCCGATATCATCCCCGGCTGGGGTTATGTGCAAGACGCGGCAGACCTTTACGACGGGGTGAAAAAGTCAGTCACCAGCGCCATTAAATGGCTGGGGCAGGTGTTCAGCGGCTGGGGCGTGAAGCTGCTGGCTGGTGGCCCCAGCATCATGGCCGAAGCCATAGCCAGACATAACGCCAAAAGCCTCGCTGGTGGATTAAAAGACCTGGCCATCACTTCAACAAAGATCGGATTAAAAGCGGCGGGGGATGCAGCAGCCGGGGCCGGTGCCATCGTGGGCGCGGTCACTGGCATTCTCCAGCGGATAGCCAACCTGGTCGGGTATTGCGCCCAGCGGTTCCTCCTGTCCCAGACGATCAGCCAGGCCAGATACCAATTCAAGAACGACGGCGAAATGATACAGAGCCAGGCCGCGTTCCTGCCCTGGTTCAAAAAGGCGTGTGTGTTTACGCCTGTATTAGCTGCCGTGTCATTGAATTGCGGCTATACCGGCCACCCTTACCGGTTCCTACAGTTGATCAGCGAAAACGACGAATTGATTGACGAGGTTGATTTTAATAAAGGCGTAGCGCATATCGAAAAATTAAAAGACCTGTCCGGAAAATACCTACGCGAATACACAGACAACTACAAACTGGCTATTAAATCACTAGACCCGGTTTCTGATTCATTGTTGCAAAAAATCCTTAATGCCTAGAAAGAAAAAACCGATAGTTCCCCCCTTTAAAATGACGGAAGAACAGAAAGAACTGTTCTGCCGTCTTACGCCATTACAAAAGAAAGTATGTATTCATTCCCTGAAAGGTAAGAGTAACTACCAGTCGTACGTGGACGCGGGAGGAACTGCAAAAACAAAAGAATCCAGAAAGGCCGCAGTGTCAAAAATGTTATCTAATGTTAACCCTTCTGAGTTTCTGAAATCCATGAGAACGGCCACTATTGAAAAGGCAGTGACCGGAAAAATAATGGAACGAGCCGAAGCACTGGAAAGGCTTTCAATGTATAGCCGTGGGTCAATGTCTGAGCTGGTGGAGTTTTCAACCCATGAGATCGGGGAAGATAAAGACGGATATTCAATAAAACAATCAGCATGGAGATTCAAAGACAGCGCAGAGAATGACCCGGAAAAAATGGCCTGTATTACCGAACTAACAGCAGGCCGGGACGGATTAAAGATAAAGATTCAAAACCCCGTGGCAGCCCTTAAAGAGCTGTCAGAGCTGCAAGGCTGGGGAAAGGCCACCAAGCTGGATATAACATCGGGCGGGCGCACCTGGGCCAACTTCTGCGAGCAGGGCGACGAAGACACAGACCCAGAAGAATGACGGCCTATTTCAGCAACCCGGCCCTGTTGGCCTGGTGGACAAAGCCCAAGTACTGCCGAATGCGCCACCGTGTCCTGTATGGTGGCCGGTCGTCTTCCAAGAGCTGGGACGCAGCAACAGCGGCCCTGATGTATGCCACCGAGTTTCCTTTAAAAACCCTGTGCGCTCGACAGTTCCAGAACAAGATTGAAGAAAGCGTATATACACTGCTGAAAACCAGAATCAGCGATCTGGGCTTGTCTCCACAATTCACGATTTTAAATAACAAGATTACAAACAACGTCACCGGCTCAGAGTTTATTTTTTATGGCTTATGGCGTCACATAGAGGAAATAAAATCCACGGAAGGCGTGGATATATGTTGGATAGAAGAGGCGCACGCACTCACAAAAAAACAATGGGAGATTTTAGAACCCACCCTTAGAAACAACTATTCACAGTTCTGGTTTATATTTAACCCCCAGCTTACCAACGACTTTGTTTATCAGCGTTTTGTCGTAAACCCACCACCCAATACCACGATAAGAAAAATAAACTACGACCAGAACCCCTACCTTTCCAAAACAATGAAGGCCGTGATAGAGGCCAAAAAAGCAGAGGATTACGAAGAGTACGAACACATCTATCTAGGCGTTCCACGCGATGACGACGACAGCGTAATAATAAAACGCTCATGGCTGAATGCTGCCATTGATGCCCACAAAGCCCTGAATTTTGAACCGGAAGGCTCCAGACGTGTCGGTTTTGATATTGCCGACGATGGCGGTGACAGGTGCGTAAACGTGTTTGCGTATGGGTCTGTTGTGCTGGCAATGGACTGGTGGAAGGCGAACGAAGACGAATTGATGAAATCCTGTAAGCACACCTGGCACAACGCCAGGGAGTGGGAGGCCGCCGTCACTTATGACGCCACAGGCGTGGGAGCGATGGCCGGGAGTAAGTTTCAGGAGATCAACGAGGAATCAGACACCAGCGCGGTGCAATACCAAAAATTCATGGCCGGGGGGAAGGTGCTACACCCGGAGCGCAAATACTCCGAAGGCATGAAAAACAAAGACATGTTCAGCAACCTGAAAGCGCAGGCATGGTGGACAGTGGCCGACCGTCTCCGGAATACCTGGGACGCGATACACAACGGCACAGAGTACGCCCCCGCCGACCTGATAAGCATCAGTTCAGAAATACCCGACATTGAAAAACTATTGACCGAATTGAGCACACCGAAAAAAGACTACGCTGGAGACGGAAAAGTAAAGGTTGAGAGCAAGAAAGACCTTGAAGCGAGGGAAGTTCCATCCCCCGATCTGGCCGACGCTTTCGTGATGGCCTTTGCCCCTGTCAGCAGCAGTAAGGGCTTTTTCGATGTTTTCATGGCTAAAAGATAAATTCAGAAAACCAGCACCCACCACCCCAGAAAAGCCCCCAGAACGTCACACAGACGACTTTAGCGACCCAGGGCAATGGTTTACCACGCACCGGCAACTGTCCCGCCAGCAGCGTGCAGAGCTACTGGAAAACCCTTTTCCGGTAACTCCTGATGATTTCGTGATTGCTGGCACTGGTAAAGACGAAACCGACAATGTGCAACCGGCTAAAAATCAGTTCCGCCTGGGCCGCCAGATACTACCCGACAACCTGTTTTTTTGGTTCGTTTCACAATCATTCATCGGATACCAGGCATGTGCTTTTATTGCACAACACTGGCTAGTCGATAGGGCGTGCAGCCTGAAAGGCCGGGACGCAGTGAAAGCCGGTTTCAAACTGTTGTTTGATGAGGGTATAGACGTGCCCCCGAAGCTGGTGGAGCGTATAGAACGACTCAACAAGCGTTATCACCTGAACCAGGAATTAGTCAGGGCTGACAAGTTTAAAAACGTGTTTGGTATCTCTCACATTCTCTTTCAAGTGGAAAGCCCAGACCCGGAATATTACGAGAAGCCTTTTAACCCTGACGGCATCACACCTGGAAGCTATCAGGGCATGGTGCATATTGACCCTTATTGGATTTCCCCGGTTCTGGATAAGTCGGACGTGGACAGCCCAGGGAATCAGGGATTCTATGAACCAACATACTGGTACATATCAGGCAGGCGCTACCACCGGTCACACTTCGTCATCCTTCGCGGGCCGGAAGTGGCCGACACCCTCAAGCCTTCCTACCTGTACGGCGGCCTTCCCCTAACCCAGCTCATAGCAGAGCGGGTTTATGCCTCAGAGAGAACCGCCAACGAAGCCCCACAGCTGGCCCTTACTAAACGCCTGGTGATTCGCTACATAGACAACCTTGAACAGGCTGTAGCCCAACAGGAGAAATTTGAAGACGCTATGCGGGCCTTGTCGGAATGGCGGGATAATTTCGGGGTATACGTAGACAGCAAAGACAACGAGGTACAACAGCAGGACACCAGCCTATCAGACCTCGATGTAACGATAATGACCCAGTACCAGATCGTTGCCGGGCAGGCAGGCATACCCGCAACAAAACTGATGGGCACCAGCCCAAAAGGATTTAACGCCACCGGGGAACATGAGATTTCCACGTATCACGAGGAGCTAGAAAGCATCCAGGAGAACGACCTGGCCCCGATCATAGACCGGCACCACGTCTGCTTAATGCGCTCCCATATCGCCCCAAGGCTGGCCGACCGAAAGCCGCTAACCATAGACATACAATGGAACCCGCTTGCCGTTATGTCTGCCAGGGATAAGGCGGAAACCGCAGAGATAAAAGCCCGAACCTATGTGGCACTCCAGCAGGCTGGGGCCGTGGATTCCTACGATATAAGGGAAAACCTGATAGCCGACGAAGAGAGCGGATTTACTGGCCTTGAAGCAGTGGCCAGACCAATGGAAGAACCAGAACCAGAATTGCCCAACCTGGAGGCATTGCTAGAGATCGGGGCAGAAGCCGAAGCCCCAGCACAGGCCGACCACGCAACCGAAGGCATAACCGGCCTTTAATGGTCTACGCTTGCCCCGATTCACAGAAAATCCAACGCCTTGACCGCCCCGTTACTCCTGGGGCGTTTTTTTTGGAGAGTATTTATGACAGACCAGACCGAAGGCCAGCACCGTGTCGGCGTGTCATTCAACCCAGGCAAAAGCCCGGACGTTGACCACATCAAAGCCGAAGCCGCATCACTGATAGATTTTGTTCTGGAGTATGGGAAAGATGAGCGATGCACCAGCATTGCAGTAGAGCAGATAGAGAGCGCGGCTATGTGGGCTGTTAAGTCTGTTACTAAGCCGGAGCGGTGAATGATAATAGAATCCTTTGAATCCATGAGTGCTAGAAACGATAGGCTAAAGATACGCCCAATAAAAAAGACACAAAAAACAGAAGAGGGCAGGTTAAGGATAATAAGATCTTTGTTCAGTGATAACGGGGAGCCGTACGGGGTCAGAATAAAAGAAAAAGGGAAAATTTACCTTTTCCCACACTATAAAGCTCTTGAATTCATGTTGAATAGTGAGATGAAAAACTTGATAAATTTAACTATAAAAAACAGTGCCGGTAATTGAGTTTACCGGCACTGTTTAGAATTAATGCAGCCATAAATCAGGCTGTATGGCTTTTAACAGGTCACTTCTACGTTTGCTGATTTCGTCCTTTTCCTGCTTCCTTTTGTTCAGTCCAGTTCCATGAAAGCTGCCCTTGCTCTCTGAACGCTCTTCCTCTTCCAATAGTTTCATCATTTCCTGAGTGCGGTTCTCTATCAGGTTTCCGCTAAAAAACAGGTCCAGAATCGTATAAACCCCCACTTCAAACACCGGATCTATCCAGCTCGCGAATTTATACGCCAACATTTTGTGTCCCCAGGTTCCACCATACCGGCCTTTCTCAATTCTAAAACATGGATATCCATGTTTTAGATTTAGGGCATCTATGAATTTTTGGGTGTTCTCGTTCTGTATAAAGTTACTGGCCTGGTGCTTGGAGCTTCCCCCGCTCGCTTTCCACATATCCGTAAGACTGACGAAACCCTCATCGTCAACCCGCACCGATTTGTTATTCAGGCGAAATTCTTTCATGGCAGCACCTACTTTTATCCGGAAGAACCGGGAATTGTAGCCATGCCTAGAAAACTGAAGTTCTCTATAAAGCGCCAGGAGTGGAGCAAGAACAGAACCGCCACCCTCAACGGCTTACCCCTTCGCCAGCCCATCACCGAGCAGGAGCGATACGCCAATAAAGTGGGGAGGCTGACCAAACGAATGGCCGACGAGTTCAGCCGGGAGCTGAAACGCCTATTCCGATCTGATGAGGCGCGGGAATATTTCGGAACAGATAACAGCATCAGCGGGGACGCTAACCGGATACTGAACAGATTGACCCGCAAATACACCCAGGCTTTCAACGAGGTGGCGCGGCCCTGGTCGGTGTCGATGATTAACCAGGCCAACAAAAGCAGTCAGATAGATATGTTCTCCAGCCTTAAACAGTTGTCTGGCGGGCTATCCATTAAGACCTCAGACATATCGGAAGATATGAAAGACATAATGCGGGCCAGTATTTCGGGGAACGTGGATTACATAAAGAGCATCCCACAGGACTACATATACGACGTGAAAAGCGCCGTGATGCGATCCATCACCCAGGAGGAAGGGGGAGGGCTGAAAAGCCTACAGGAAACGATTGATTTCATGCTCAGTGAGAAATACCAGAAGCACCACAACAAAGCCCGCAACGTGGCCCTCGACCAGACCCGCAAGGCATACAACCACCTGAACAAAGGCCGCATGAAAGCGGCGGGGCTTACCTGCTTTAAGTGGATACACTCAGGCGGGGGCCAGCGTCCGAGGGAGTACCACCGCGACGAATTGAACGGAGAGATATTTAGTTTTGATAACCTGCCCTTATTGGAAAGGGACAATATAAAGATGGGCAGGGGCATTCCAGGCGATGCCATTAATTGCCGTTGCACCATGCTTCCTATCGTCCGTTTAGACGACGGCACCATACTGGATTAACCCAAACCGAAAGCCCCCACCGGTAAGCCACAACCAGGCGACAACAGACAGTTTTCTATGTTCGTCTATCTTTGCACCAGTTCACTGGTGTTCAGATATGCAGACCCACCGCGTACACGATGAGAACGGCTGGTACGAAATCAAAGGCAACCCGCTATCAAAAGCGGGAATTTTTGAATATCTGGGATCATCTATTAATGCCCCAGACCCTGGCCGTGTATACAAAGTTCTTCGCCCTGCCTCCGAACTCTCCAAACCCGAATGCCTCGAATCTTTCCGCCTGCTGCCGTGGGTGGTCGATCACGAAATGCTAGGCGAGGGGGAAACCCCAGCAGAGCGCAAAGGTATAGAGGGCGTTATTGGGGAAGACGTTTACTACTCCGAAGACGAGGGCGTGTTACGCGGGAACATAAAGGTTCTATCCGATCGGCTGGGCCGTCTTATTGATTCCGGTACAAACGAGTTATCACTGGGCTACCGGTGCAATTACCACTTTTCACCCGGCACATACCAGGGCCAACGGTATGACGCCATCCAAACGGACATTCGCGGAAACCACCTCGCCACAGTCGAGGAAGGCCGCATGGGTAGGGACGTTTCTGTATTAGACCACGCGGTAATCACTTTCGACGCGAGGGAATTTGAAATGCGCAAAGCCAAAAAGCGGACTGGTAACACACCAGCCCGGCAAACCACCACGGCCAAAAAGCCACCCGTCGTCAGTTCTGAAACCACTGATATGGCGGAGGGCATGGAAGCACCAACACTGGAAGACCTGCAAGGCATGGTTAACCAGCTTATGCCCCTACTGGAGACAGTAGAAGCCCTGAAAATGGCCGTGAATGGCGGCGAGGAAGCGGGCGGCGAAATGATGATGGAGGGCATGGAAAACGAAGAAATGGAGATGGAAAAGGAAGAAATGGACATGGGCAACCATGACATGGAAGAGGCCGAAGACATGGAAGAAACGGAGGACATGGAAGAAACCGAAGACGACCACATGAACAAGACGGGAGGCACACCGATTGCCCAGCCCAAAAAGAACGGGGAACGGCCTATGGGTATGGACTCCAGCAAGCTGGCCCAACAAGTGGCGCAGCTATCAAACGAAGTGAAAAAACTACGCAACCGCCAGAAGGGCATGGATTCAAAAAGCCTCCTGGTCAGCATCCAGAACCGCGACCACCTGGCCGCGAAGCTATCCCGGCATGTGGGCACGTTTGACCACGCCAGCAAGACGGCGCAGGAAGTGGCCGCCTATGGCGTCGAGAAGCTGGGAATACCTTGTCAGGAAGGGCAGGAGGTGGCCGCCGTTCAGGCATGGCTACACGACAGACCCGACCCGCAATTCGTCACCCTTCCCGGTGCCTTTGCTCAGGACAGTGCAGAGAACCCCGTTGATGCCCTCTTTGCTGATTCATGGGGAGACCTGCAATGACTTTTCAGAGCACAGTCAGAATTGACCAGACAACCGGCATCGTCGGGGATGTTTACATCTCAGGCCCAATGGAAGGAAAGCCGGGCATTCTGCAATCAACAGCCGCAACCAATAACGTCATTGGCCGCGCCTTCCGCCATGTTGCCAACTCTGATTTGGAAGTATCAGCAGACGTCGCAGCGGGCGCAGCCTTCGCGGGCATCCTGGCCAACTCCAAACGCTACGCAACCAGCGGCACCGCCGCCGGTGGAACCCTCGCCAGTACGCTGACATTGCCCAATGAGGCCGAGGTGGAACTGGTCAGCAAAACCAGCGGCATCATTGTTCAACTCTCCACAGATGGCGCAATCGGTGAAAACGTATTTTTCGCCACCGCTACCGGCATTCTGGCATCTGACCCCGGCACCACACTGGCAGGCCATGAACTGATTCCCAATGCCGTGGTTGTCCGAATGAACATCCCAGCCGCAGGGCTGGCCATCATCAAACTGGTTTAAGGAGGCTGCTGATATGCGCTTAATGAATGAGCTTTCACACATCGGCCCGCGCCAATGTAAGCCGGTGAAGTTTAAAGACCAGAAGCAACGCGAGGCGGTTTGTAAGAACTACCAGTCGTTGAGCAAATACGGCATCGGGCTGGATGCGGTGGACGTAAACAACATGATGGCGTCCGTTCGGTCATTGGGCTTTGACGCAGCCTTAACCGCACCACTGACAAACGCCAGCATCACCACCCCGGTTCAGTTTCTCCAGGCATGGTTACCCGGTTTCGTGGAAGTGATTACAGCCGCCCGCCGTATTGATTCGCTGGTGGGTGTGACCACGCAAGGCTCCTGGGAAGATGAAGAGATCGTACAGGGCGTGCTGGAGAAAACCGGCAACGCGGCCATATATGGTGATTACACCTCAAGCCCTTTGACCAGCTGGAACGTGAATTATGAGCGGCGAACCATTGTCAGGTTTGAAGAGGCTATGTCGGTGGGTCGGCTGGAAGAGGCGAGAGCAGCAGCCATCCGCACCAACTCACCAGACAACAAGCGAGCGGCGGCGGCTGTATCGCTGGAAATCGAAAGGAACCGGGTTGGATTCCGTGGATTTAATAACGGGGATAATCGCACTTACGGTTTCCTTAACAGCACTTTTCTTCCTGCTTACGTAAACGTTCCCAATGGCGCGAGCGGCTCCAGTGAATGGAGAACCAAAACCTTTCTTGAAATCGTGGCCGACCTTCGCATGGCTTACCAGCAACTCCGGTCTGGTTCACAGGAACGCATAGACCCTGCCGTTGATGCTGTAACGCTGGCCGTTGCGACGGATTCCGTGGACTACCTGACAACCGTTAGTGATTTTGGTGTCAGCGTGCGTGAGTGGATCAGCGAGAACTACCCAAAAACCCGGATTGTGTCAGCCCCAGAGCTAAACGCCGCGAACGGTAGCGCCGACGTGTTCTATCTGTACGCCGAAGAGGTGATGGATTCGGGCAGTGATGACAACCGCACATGGATTCAAGTAGTGCCTAACAAGTTTCAAACGTTGGGCGTCGATCAGCGGGCGAAGAGTTACGAAGAGGCATACAGCAACGCAACAGCGGGCCTGATGCTGAAACGTCCTTATGCCGTTGTACGCCGGTCGGGGATTTGAACCATGCCATATATCTACAGCACGTTATCAGCCGACCAGGCTTACTCAGCCTATCCGGCCAACCTCGACCCGCGAAGCATTCCACTGGCCGACAAGGTTATTCACGTCAACGGCCAGGCCAACGTGATGAATCACAAAAACTTTGTGACACCGCGCGGGGTGGTCACAGAGTTAAGTGACGAAGAGTTCGCAGTGTTGAAAGAGATTCCCGCCTTCAAGCGTCACAAGGAGGAGGGTTATATCACCGTCAGCACCAAGAAAGAGGAACCGGAGAAAGTCGCCCATAAGGATATGACCGCCCGCGACACATCCAGCCAGCTGGAGCCGGGGGACTTTGAGGAAGGAAAAGAGCCGAAGGTTAATAAGTAACCGTGGCCGCCTTCACGTTCAACCCGGTCAGATTCCGCGAGGATTTCCGCGCCTTTGCTGATGCCACCCGTTTTCCTGATGCCCTCCTACAGGGCTATTTCGATGCGGCGGGCTGCTATGTCAGCAATATAAACAGCGGCTGCCTTCGCGGCACCTGCCGGGAACGTGCCCTCAACCTGATGACGGCGCACCTGTGCCGTATCTCCGAACTGGTACAGCAAGGCAAAACCCCAGGCGTGGAAACGAGCGCCAGTGTAGGCAGCGTATCAGTCAGTCAGACCCCGCCACCCTTCGGCACCAGTGAATGGAGCTGGTGGCTTAATACCACCCCATACGGTCAGGAGCTGTTAGCCCTTCTGTCTGGCGTGGTGGCTGGTGGCCTGTACCTGAACGGCAGGGCAGAGCGGGCAGCCTTCCGGAAAGTCGGGGGGCGGTTCTGATGACTGTTAAGCGCGTACAGGGTGATATTTTTTTAGACCGGATAGACGAAATCATAAAAGAGATAGACCGGGCCGAATTGCAGGTCGGATGGTTTGAGTCTGCCAAGTACCCAAACAAAACCGAAACCCCTGTTGCTTATGTGGCATCGGTTCAGGAGTTTGGGAATCCACAAAAAGGCATACCACCCCGGCCATTTATGCGGCCAACGCTGGCGGCCAATGGTAAAGCCTGGCTGCAATACTTCGCCCAGGAATCCCCCAAGATACTGGCGGCCCAAACTACGCCAGAGGCTGTTCTGGATGTGGTGGGGCAGTTGGCATCCGGAAAGATCAGGGAAGCAATAACCAAGATTCACACCCCGCCACTCTCTGAAAAAACCATTAAGGCCCGCCTGAGAATCCGAAAAGATCAGCAGACAGTGGGCGCACTGGATAAGCCCTTAGTCTTTGAGGGCGTATTACTTAACACCCTGACTTATAACGTCACTGGGGGCTGACTATGGCCGTCCCCGGTTCAAACCTGCTAACCACCGCCCTGGGGCTTATCTGCCCCGAGCCTATCCAGTTCTACCAGTTCACCGGCTTTGCCACGAATGCTATCGGGTACGACGTAAGAACCTACGCAGCACCGACCACAGTGATGGCCAGCGTGCAGGCCGTAGACCGCACCCAGTATTCAGAGGCCGGGCTGGACTTCAACAAAAGACACATAGCCGTCTGGGCATCACAGGATATTGACGACCTCTACCGGGGCCGGGCTGGCGATCAGATCGGATGGCAGGGTGTTAGGTGGGAAGTGTTGAGCGAATCCGAATGGCACCCCATAGACGGCTGGAACAATCTAATCGCCGTCCAGGTGGATGAGCCGCTATGAACGATAACGTGGTGATTCGCCACCTAATCGCCGCCATGCGTACCGGCCTTGATAGCCTGGGGATGCAGTCGGTAAAAATCAAACAAGGCTACCAGCGCCGCCAGGGCATCACCGAAACCGGCCCCACTGTTTACCTTCACAAAGTGATTGCTGCCCGTGTCGGCTTCCAGAGCCGCAAAGACGTATTCAACCCGGCCAACAACAATTTTGACCATACAGAAACCATCTGGCGGGCACCCACCTGGCAGGTAGACGGCCTCAGCACACAAGACCCCAGCAGCCTTATACAGCTAACCGCCTCCGACATTGTGGAAGCGACAGCCGACGTTTTACAGCTCGCCAGCACAAGAGAAACGCTACTTAGAAACAACATAGGTATTCAAAGAATCACAACCGTTAGACAGGACTACTTTCTAAACGACAGGGAACGCCATCAGCAGCGGCCATCTTTCGATTTTGTGCTGGTTTACCGCCACGAAATCCGGTCAACCGTTCCCCAGGTCACTGACAGCAGGTGCCTGATTAACCGAGTTTAGGAGGGGTCGAAGTATGCCCATTCCGTTTACACGATACGTCAATATCACCAGCGGGGTGGGAGCAGGTGCGACCGTCCGCCGCCGTGAATTAATCGCCCGATTCTATACAACCAGCGCAGAGCTACCCGTCAACACAACCCGCGAGTTTCAGAGCTTCGATGGTGTGTCGGCGTTCTTCGGTTCTGATACTGACGAATCAAGACGGGCCGCGTTTTATTTTGGTTTCGTCTCCAAGAACACCACCCGGCCACAGAATGTCAGTTTTACCCGGTGGGTGAATACCGGCAGCGTCACACAGACGATTCTCGGGGCAAGACTGACCAGCACACTGGCCCAGCTACAGGCCATCACGGGCGGTTCCTTTAGCATCACCATAGGAACCAGCGTGGCCAGCCTTACCGGCCTTAACTTTTCCCCGGCTGCCGATCTGGCAGGCGTGGCCACCATTCTGCAAACCGCCATAAGGGCAGAGAGCGGGGCAGAGTTCACGACCGCCACTGTGGCTTATAACGCCACCCGTTCCCGCTTTGAGTTCACCGCCTCCGGCACCACCACAACAGCTATTTCTGTGACAGCAGGAGCCACCAACGACGCAGCCGGGCCAATAGGCTGGTTGACTGGTGCCCAGCTATCTGCCGGAGCAATGGCCGAAAGCATCACCGACTTACTGAGACGCAGCACCGAAGAAAATAACAACTTCGGTTCGTTCGCTTTCGTTCCCACGCTGACACAGACGCAAGTGGTCGAGGCCGCCACCTGGAACAGCACGCAGAATGTTTTGTTTCAGTATCACGTAGCCGTACTGCCAGCAGACGCACAAGCCTACAGCCAGGCCATCATTGCACTGGCTGGAACCGGCCTCACCCTTATGTCCACGACCGCCGCCGGGGAATTCCCAGAAGTGCTGCCGATGGCGGTACTTGCCGCCACCAATTACCAGGCCCGAAACAGCGTCCAGAACTACATGTTCCAGACGGGCAACCTGACCCCGACCGTCACCACGAACGCCGACGCGAACCTCTACGACAGCCTTCGTTTTAACTACTACGGCGAAACCCAGACGGCTGGCCAGGTCAGAAGGTTTTACCAGCGCGGTGTGCTGACAGGTGGCGACACCAACCCCACCGACATGAACACCTACGCGAACGAACAATGGTTAAAGGACGATGCAGGGGTAAACATCATGAACCTGCTGTTAGCCCTTCCCCGTGTCCCTGCCAACCAGAACGGACGGGGCCAGCTCCTTTCCGCCGTACAGACCACGGTTAACCAGGCACTACTCAACGGCGCTATCTCCATTGGTCGCACCCTCAGCAATACCCAGCGCGTGTTTATCACTGAAGCCACCGGAGACCCCCGCGCCTTCCAGCAGGTTCAGACCTCTGGCTATTGGGTAAACATGCAGATTGAACCCTTCACGACGACAGACAACCGCACAGAGTTTCGGGGCACGTACCGCCTGATTTATGCGCGTGATGATGTGGTGCGCATGGTTCAAGGCTCTCACACGCTGATTTAATCCGAAGAGGTAAAACCTATGTCCTATGACATTTCAGGCTTTGGGGTACAGCTACGGATTACCGCCAGCGTTACCTTCCCGACCGGTTTCGATGTGACAGAGTTTGCCGATGATGCTGACCCTATCGACATTGGAAGCCAACAGATAGCTGACAAGGCCATGACTCTGAACGGCGATCTGGTCACCTGGTCAACGGCGAATCATATTCCGATGACAGTGAACGTGATTCCAGATTCAGAAGACGACAGGAACCTGGCTGTTCTGCTGGAGGCAAACCGAGTGGGCCAGGGTAAGACCTCAGCCCGCGACGTGATAACCGCCGTTATCACTTCACCCGGCCCCGATGCCCGCACCCTGACCCTCACACAGGGCCGCATCACAGACGGCATGATTTCAACCGGTGTCGCCAGTGCGGGCAGACGCAAAACAAAGCCCTATATTTTCGCCTTTGAAAATAAGGCGGATAGCTAACCGATGTTGATTCAACCAAAAGACATAACACTAGAAGCACAGGACGGAAGCCAGCACGCCTACCGCATCGGAAAACTGCCCTATATGGCTGGTGGGCGGGAGGTGTGCACACAGTACATTTCAACCGCCGTTCCGAAGGTGGGGAACTACCAGAGCAATGAAGAACTCGCCGCCAAGCTGCTGGCCCATGTGGCCGTGATTCAGGACGACGGCACCGAACTGGTATTGAAAACCCGCGAGCTTATCAACAACCACATACCCGACTTTACCACCGGCATAAAACTGGAGCAGGAGGCTCTGGAACACAACATGGGTTTTTCCGTACTTGGCAGGCTCCAAGAGTTCCAGCAGGGATGGCTGGAGAATCTGCCAGGGTCGATTACAAGAATATTGACCCGGTTACAGGATGCCTTATCAGCGCGGGAATCTGTACGTTCCACGACCTCCGAACCCTCTACAGCACCCAGGACGCAATGATGATGTGGGAGGCGGTGATAGTGCCCAGGGTGAATGAATGGTTAGCCGTGGAACATCAGCGCAAACAAGCGGAAATGAAAGGGGGTAGGTAATGTCTGTTCTTGAAACCTTCTTTCTCGTTTTAAAGGCCGATGCGGGCGACCTGAAAAAAGGCACTGACGAAGCCAAGAAAGCCGCAGACGACACCGAAAAAGCCCTGGTTGATACCGACAAGGCTGCCGAGAAATTAGGCGGCAGCTTTCTGGATATGATAACCAATGCACAGGGCGCGATTGCTGGTCTTGTAAGTATTGGCGCTATTGCCGGGGCTGCTATCTCCGAAGCGGCCCGCACCGATGCCCTGGGCAAGTTTGCCGACAGCATCGGTGTGGCTATTGGTGACGTGGACGCATGGGGAGAGGCAGCCATAAGGGCAGGGGGGAGCGCCGAAGGCTTCCAGGGTTCATTACAGGCGCTAACTGAAAACCTCACAGACCTGACCCTGACAGGGGGCGGCCCGGCAGCGGAAGTGTTCGCAAGGCTGGGAGTCAATGCCCTGGACGCGGGCGGAAAAGTGCGGGATGCCTTCGCGGTTCTTCCAGAGCTGGCCGAATCTTTTGAGGGGTTATCAAAACAACAATCGTTAGCACTGGGCCAGAAGCTGGGACTCGACCAGGGCACCATACAGCTACTGCAACAAGGCCGGGTAGCCGTAGAGGAACAGGTCAGGCGACAGCGTGAACTCGGTGTAGCCACAGAGGAAAGTTTCGCAGCTTCGGCAAAATTTAATGATGCCTGGGCCGACACACAACAGGTATTCGGGGATCTGGCCCGGCAGGTGGGTATCACGTTGTTACCCGCTTTCACGTCCATTCTGGGCGGTGTTCAGAAGGTGGTCGGGTTCCTGAGAGACAATAAGGAACTGGTAACCGGTTTCTTTATTGGCGCGGCGGGGGTTATCACTTACCTGTACCTGCCTGCTGCCCTGGCTGCTGCTGCTGCCACCCTCACCGCTCTGGCTCCATTCATTGCCATAGGTCTGGCTATAACCGCCGTGGGGGCTGCCTTCGCGCTCCTGTACGACGATATACAAGCCTTTCTCGCTGGTGGTGATTCAGTCATAGGTCAGGTGTCGCAAAAGTGGCCGATTGTTGGCGAAACGATAAAGGGGATTATCTGGGCGGCCAAAACCCTGTTTGAAGTGTTCAGCAAGGTGGCCAGTTTCTTTGCTGGCCTGTTTACGGATTCCATCAAAAGCGCGTTCGGTTATCTCAAAGGCTTTTTAGGCTTCGGGGATGATATGGATAAAACCATAGAGGCCGTGAAGAAAGGCGAAATAGAACTCAAACAGGCAGCCGGAGAAAAGACCACCGCACAGAACGCCCAGCAGATCACCAGCACCGCCAACCAGGTGACCAAAAACACACAGGTCAGCGTGGAGAAGGTGAACGTGGATGCAAGGGGCGGGGACAGTAAAGAGATAGCCGCAGGCGTGGGGGATGCTTTACGCGATCAAGTGCAAAGCACCATGAGTAATTATGATGACGCGGTGGCTATGTAATGGCGATATTTGACGCAAGAAACCCGCCCAGAACTGCCGACGTGGTAGCCGTTCTGGATGGCCAGACCGGGCGGCAGGTGTTTGGTAGTGCCCGGCCTATGAAGGCCACCGTGTCAGAGTCTGCCAAGCTGCTGGCCCATCCCCTGGAAGACGGGGGAAACATCGTCGACCACAGAATCATCCTGCCTATCGGTCTTTCCCTGGCCATGATTCTGGACGCCAACACATACCGGGAAACGTACCAGGAGATACGGCAGATATTCAGGGAGAGCCGCCGCCTATCCGTACAAACGAAGACGGCCACCTATACAAACCTATACCTGCAAAACATCCCCCATGATGAAGACCCGGCGCTATTTGATACCGCCACCATCGTGCTGGAGTTCATAGAAACCCTTATCGCACAGGTACAGATACAAGCCCTGCCACCGGCTGCCGTGGCCAGTGCCAACGATGCCAGCACACTGGAAAGGGGCGAGCAGACCACCACAGACGGAGGCAGCCGGGGTTCTGCCCTCTTCCGCTTCGCCTCCGGAACCTGACCTATATTTGCCCCATCTTTCCGGGCGTGTTCTGCCATGACTCAAGTCGTACCGCTCCAGGCTATCCCGAATCAATCCCTGTCTGTCACGTTTGGCGATGATCGCTACACGCTGGAGATTAAAGAGGCGGGCGGGGTGATGGCCGCCACCATTGCCCGCAATGACAGCACCCTCCTTACCGGTGCCCGTATTGCTGGTGGAACCCCGCTTATCCCGTACAGGTATCAGGAGGCCGGTAATTTCATCTTTGAGGCACAAGGCGGGGAAGTGCCCTATTACACCCGATTCGGTGTCACACAATTTTTAATATTCGCCACAGCGGCGGAACTGGTGGCAGCCCGTGGCTGATATAGACCCACGTCTATTGCGTGTTGGTATCCAGGTCGGGCAATCCATGCGGTTTTATGACCAGCTGGCCATCACTGCCACAGGAACGAAATTCACCAGCCCCAACCAGGGGGAGTGCACTGTCACGATTACCAACCTTGAAAAGTCAGTGCGGGATTTCATTCTCACAGAGACAAGCCCGTTCAACCGCAACCCCAGACAAAAGAGAATCACAGTAGAAGCGGGCCGGGAATCCACCGGGGCCAGCCTGATATATACCGGCAATATCTACCGCTCCACGATCACCCAGCCACCTGACCAGACAATCAGTATTAAATGCCTGACCGCCCAGTTCCAAAAGGGGGTGATGGTGGCGAACACCTACGGCGGCATGACGCCCCTGTCACGAATAGCCCAGCAGGTGGCCACCGATCTGGGGTTGCGTCTTGTCTTCCAGGCCACAGAAAAACAAATCGGCAATTACACATTCACAGGGTCAGCGACCAACCAGGTGGAAAAGCTGGGGGAGGCCGGGGCCGTCAATGCGTTTATTGATAACGACACGCTGACAGTGAAAGACCGCACCCGCCCACTGAATGGCAGGCTTCGCGTATTAACCCCGGAAACCGGCCTTATAGGCATTCCCCAGCCAACCGAGCAGGGCATTAAGGTCACCATGCTGTACGACAACCAGACGGTGACAGGGGGCCAGCTGGATCTGGTCAGCAATCTTTATCCGGCCTTATCTGGCCGGTATCTGATTTATAAATTGTCTTTTAACCTGACCAACCGCGACACGCCGTTTTACCTGACCGCCGAAGCCAACAGGATGACCGTCTAACAATGGCCAGAGAATCCCGCGACCCCAACAACGACGACAGCCTCCTTGGGATGATGAAAGAGGTTCTGAGGAAGTTTCTACAGAACACAGACGACCTGTTACCCGCGCAGGTGGTGGCCTATAACCGCGCCACCAATCTGGTCAGGGTGCAGCCATTGGTTCAGATCGTTGATACCGATGGCCGGACATTCAACCGGGCACAGGTGGCGAACATACCGGTTTTGCTGCTGGGGGGTGGTTCGTTCTTTGTGTCGTTCAATCTTCCAACGGGTTCACTGGGATGGATAAAGGCCAGTGACCGGGACTTATCCCTCTTCCGCCAGGGCTTCCAGAACAACCGGCCCAACACCGCCCGAATGCACAAGTTTGAAGACGCGGTATTTATCCCCGACATAATGACCGGCTACACCATCTCCGGAGAGGATGCCGATGCGGCAGTGATTCAAAACACCTCCGGAACCGTCCGTATTTCATTAAACAACCAGAGAATAAAACTGACCGCACCCCGCGTGGAGATCAACACGACCGGGGCCGTGGCCATCACTTCGGGCAGCCTGACCCATAACGGCGTGAACGTGGGCAGCACCCATACCCACAGCCAGAACCCGGACAGCGCCAACAACGCCGAACAGAACACCAACCCACCACAATGAAGCTACAGGATTACAAGGCATTAATGAGAGGCCGGGGGAGTCGATTAGAACAAAAGCTAATTGACCAGATCAGCTATACCAGCCTCCCCCAGCCCGAACGTGAATACCGGTTTCACCCGAAAAGGCGGTGGCGTTTTGATTTCGCCTATCCAGAAAGAAGGCTGGCAATAGAGATCGAGGGAGGAACCTGGTGTTATGGCAAAAAATCCAGACACACGACCGCCGCCGGGTTTTCCAACGATTGCGAGAAATACAACGCCGCCACGCTGCTGGGCTGGCGTGTTCTTCGTTTCGATTCGGTGATGGTGAAAAGCGGCAGGGCCAGAGAGGTGTTACAGGATGCTTTAGGCATTCAGTAAAAACCCGGTCTACATATTGTTTCATGAAACAATCAGGAGGCCGCACCTATGGCCCGTATCTGGCAGACCAACGACAACAACGACATATTCACCACCCCCGGCGGACGACTCGCCCAGCGTACTGACCTTCAAGCCATCCTACAGCAAGCTGAACACGCTATGTCTGCCCAGCTGGGCGAAATGATTTACGCCAGAGACAGGGGCGTAAACACAGATGACAGTGTGTGGAGTGGGGCCGTTAACCTGCTTTCCTTTGAATCCTTCGCCCGACAGCAGTTAGAACGCATCCCTTCCATTATCAATATTGAAGACTTCCAGGCCCGTCTCGACGGCAACACCATCCGATACACGACTACTTTAAGAACACGATTCGGAGCCGGAACCATTACCGGCTGATGTTCAAAGGTGGTCTATGGCGAATTACACCTATGTCACAGCAACCGGGACAATCATTCCCGACACGGCAACCACACGACAGGAAGTCATTACCGAGTTTCAAGGGGTGTTCGGGGATGACCTGATAACCGACGACGAAACCCCGGAAGGTGCCTGGATAAACGCAGAGACAACCAGCCGCCAGTCAGTGGCCCGGAACAATTCTGCTGTAGCAAACCAGATAAACCCCAACCTCGCAGGCGGCCCATTCTTAGACGCAATCTGGGCATTAACCGGCGGGCAGCGTATAGCGTCCACACGCAGCACCGTAAGCGCGACCATCACCGGCATAGCTAACACATCCATACCCGCCCAGAGCCGCGCCAGAACGATGCAGGGGGCGGAATTTCGAGCCGTTAACCCGATCACCATACCCACCACAGGCACAGCCACAGGCGTTCCCTTTGAATCCGTGGAGCCTGGGGCCATAGAGGCCGGGGCCGATCAGTTAACGATCATTGCCGATTCTGTACTGGGCTGGGAAACCATCACCAACCCGGCAGCCGCCACCCTGGGACGAACCACCGAAGGCGACGAAGTTAGCCGCAACAGGCGACGCCAGACTATTGGATTGCAGGGCCGGGCCGTGGCCGTGGCTGTTACGTCCAACGTGATGAACGTTCAAGGGGTCAGGTCTTTAGCCTTCCGCGAGAACATCACCAATGCCACACAGGTTATCGACGGCATCACCCTGGTAGCCCATTCAATATGGGTTGTGGTGGATGGCGGGGCAGATGCTGACATAGGGGCGGCCCTTCTCCGGTCAAAGACAGCCGGGAGCAACTGGAACGGCACAACCAGCGTAATAGTGACAGAACCCGCCAGCGGCCAGAACTACACAGTCAGGTTTGACCGGCCTACAACCCAGGCGGTTTTACTGAGAATCTCCGTCAGGGGCACCAGCTCAGTGTCAGACCCTATAACGGCGGTGAGAGATTCCGTTCTCAGGTATGCGCGGGGCGAGATCCCCGGCGAGGATGGTTTTCTCATCGGTGTTGACGTGTCGCCCTTTGAGATAGCCAGCGCCGTGAACAGGGACAACCCGGCCCTGTTCGTCACCCTGTCCGAAGTGGCGAGGGACACAGGAGGCACGCCCAGCTATTCCACCACCACGCTACCAATAGCAATTAATCAACTGGCCAGCGTGGTGGCTTCGGCTATCCAGGTGCTGGTGGTCGCATGAGCACACAACAGACTTTTGATTTTTCCGTTGACCTATTGCGGGCGATCTTGTGGCACTACAACAGAGCGGAGAACCTGGAAAACCTGCTGCAAAGAAAAAACGATTTCTACAACGAGCGGCAGCGGGATTTCTGGCAGAACTGGATTCGGGATGTATTCGACCTGAGAACGGCGAACGACTTTGGTTTAAGTGTGTGGGCCATAATTCTGGATATTCCCCTCTACACCGAAAGCGAAGCCAGCCCGAACACATACGCCGCCTTTGGCTTCCTGGCTGGTGGCCCTGCCAGTAACTTTGCCCGCTCCAATTTCGCAACCAGCCCCGGCGAATTTAACCGACTAAACACAGAACAGCGGCGGCTATTACTCCGGCTTCGTTATTACCAGTTAACAACCACGGCCAGCGTTCCAGAAATAAACAGGATACTGGCGGAGCTGTTCAACAATAACGCCTACGTTTTAGACGGTAACGATATGTCTATGCGTTATGTGTTCACCCGTATTCCAGATAACAACGTTCTTTTCGTTCTCCAGCAATTCGACATATTACCGCGCCCCTCTTCGGTCAGCCTCACAACCATTATCACACCCTTTAGAGCCTGGGGTTTTGGTGCACCACACCAGAATTTTGGACGGGGTAATTTCTTTGGGAATTAACTATGGCTAGATATTTTCGGTTCCCCTGGGCTACAGGTGGCGATAGAACAAACATACCTGATGACACCCAATCTGGCGGCGCAGTCAGCTACAACGAAGGCTACGGCATAGCCTACCAGCAAGACCCCGCCACAGTGCCCACAGCCCGCACCATAGAGCGCCAGATGTACAACCAGGCGTTATTTGATGTTACCAGCACGTTGCAGCTTTATTACCAGACAGGTGTGCCGCCGTTTATAACCAGTGCTAACAATGGCGGAACAGCCTTTTCTTATCCTATCCGCGCCAGGGTTCTATTCGATCCAGGAAGCGGCCCCCGGATTTATGAAAGCACCCAGGCCAGCAACAACCAACCACCAACAGTAACAACCCACTGGCGAATAGCCGACCTGGACGGGATAGCCGCACTGGGGCAGGTAATAGGTTCTCTATCATTCCAGACCACCAACACGCCAGCCCCCGGTTATTTCGCCCTTGACGGCTCGACCGTGATGAATGCCCGCACTGATTACCCGGCACTATTCAACAGCGGAAGCCGGTTTATAACGCCATCAGGTAACAACATTGTTCTACATAATGCCGTGGACTTTATACGGGGCCGTGGTAATAGCTCAAGGGCTGTTGGTAGTCTCCAGACGGACGCAACCAGAAACGCTACAGGAGAAATCGGAACCGTAACGGTGGGTTCATCGCCAGCAAATGTAACAAGAACCGGCGTGTTTTCAGACACTCCCGTTGCAGCCAATGGTTCACGGACAAATGTTACTAATGTTCCAACTCTCGGCACCCGGTTTGATTTATCAAATATGGTGCCGACAGCCGACGAAATAAGACCCCGGTCACTAACAAGCCTTATCTGTATCTATCACGGGGTTCTGTAATGAAACACTACCAATACGAAGAAAGCGGCCTTCTGATAGACCCCGAAGGCTACACGCCACAACCGAACCCGGTCAGCCCTGAAAACCCATTAATACGCCCCAACAGCACAGAGCTGGCACCACCGACCACAGGACAGAACCAGGTGGTCACGTTCGCCGATGGCCAGTGGACAAAGCGCGGGGATTACCGGGGCACACGCTACTGGATGCCAGACGGCAGTGAACACGAAATAACACAACTGGATTTTGCCCCCCCACCGGGACACCTGACAGCACCACCACCACCGACAACAGAACAAAGACGCGAACAGGAAAGGGGCTGGGCGTCTAGTGAGCTGTCTTTGACTGACAGAACCCTCCTGCCCGATTCGCGCTATTCAGCCGAAGACCAAACAAAAATAACAACCTACCGCCATGCACTAAGAAACCCACAAAGGGACGCAACAGCGAATTACCCCGAACAGTCATGGCGGCCAACCTGGCCGGAAGGCGTGAAGCGGCCCGATTAAAAAAACGGCCCGCCGTTGTGATTATTCTTCGGCCCCGGTTCAGGTTCTGGCTTAACAGGATCTGGCTGGGGCATCACTTCCGACACCACCCCGTCCAGTGATTCCATGACCCTGGCCTCTGATTCCGATGGCTCCCTCTGTTCAAACTCTATTGTCATTTCAAACGACGACCGGCCACCGCCCGAAACTGTGGGTGACACATGGAAACGGGCTGTATGCTCTCCACAGCTCATATCTCCACACCCCTTATCTTCCTGCATATCAACTATCCGGGCAGAGCAGGAGACAGAGGCCCGGTGTATTCCAATGGTATTGGTGCGACACAGGCTATAGGTAGCCGCCGTGACTTCCCGGCCATCTGGTAAAACAACGGTGACAGTTTTAGGGTGGAGCTTCCCGGTGTCCGGGTCTTTGTCCATGTGACAATCTAATTGCTCTTCCCGCGCCTGGGGTAATGCCTGCTGGCCATCGGTGAGGGCTTTCACCATCCCCCGCACGAAAGACGACAGCGACACGCCCCGGTTTTTAAAGAGTCCCATCACTTAGAAATCACACTGGTGTTTTATCAGGCTTCGGGGCCGGGGTGTTTCCACCACCGCCAGAGGAGCCGCCAGACGGCAAAGCCGGAGCCTTTCCCGCACCTGGCCCCAGTGAAGCATCCCGCAACATTTCAAGGATGATGTTCACGGCCTCAGGAGGTTCTGCCTGTTTCGCGTGTAACTCGACGTGTTGTTTCGCCCGTGTGTCTGTGGTGCGGGTCTGTTCTTTGCCATAGCTTCCCTTTGCCGTCAGCCCCAGTGAGAACGGCCCCCAGCCAACCTTTGCCTCTAATGAACCTTCAAACGCCGCCGTTTCCTTTTGGGTGGCGTTCTGGGAAATCTCCAAATCAAACGAACAAACAAACGTATCTATTTCAAGCTGTGGAATGTTGGTCAGCAGGATCTGGGGAACAGTGATAGACCGTTGTGAGACTGTGCCGTTCTGGTCAGTGTCGTTAATAACAAACGTCACATTACGGGTTTTTTTCTTGCCGTCGTCTCCGTCTTCAAAGCCAACTTCAAGAATAAAATTCAGGGCGCTATTTGCTGATTTCGTCTGTGCATCAATCGCCGCCGCCAGTGGTGCGCCGAATGCCTGGTCGTAAGGAATGCTGGAAATGATTGTACCGATCAGGGAGGGGTCTATCTGACTATCTGCCATTGCACTGACTCCAGGTGGATTCAGTACCAAAAGTAGAACCGAATCACCCGCAACGAACTACGCTGTTTCCGTCCCCCAAGACAAGTATGCTTTGATAGTTGTCAGGCCACCCCCAGCAGGGTGGCCTTTTTCTTTTAGTGGGCCGTTGGCTGGTTATTCGCGGCTTGTGTCCTGAGCCACTTCAGCGACGGGGCCAGCCTGCTTTGTGTGAGTTCCCCCAGGCTATCCAGTCGCACCTTAGCCAGAAACTCCCCAGGCATAATATCGGCGTATTGCATAGCCTCGGTGATTTGCTTGTACTGCGCCGGGCTTATCACTCTATCTGGATATTCCGCGCCTCGTTTCTCTGCCAGAGCCTCATCTATCAATGCCTGCCGTTCCTGTGTCTGTGGGCACTGTGCCGCCCTGTCTACGACGGGTTGCCTGTTCTCTTTGTTCCATGCCCACTGTTGTTCAGCTGTTGGGCCGTCTTCCGATCTCCTGTGTCTTAACGTCCTTTCCTGCTGGGGTTGTCTCTGGGGTTGTTGTTGCTGTTGCTGTGCTACCAGGTGCCCGGAGTTATTGCCGCCTTTGCTCCTATGTGGGCCGAGTCCCCACTTGTCTGTTGATGGTGGGTATCTGTCCCCCTCCCGGTGTTGCCTCTGGGGCTGTTGCTGCTGGGGCGCGGCTGACTGGTAAAACTGGTGTGTGTTGTCGTACTGGCCGCCCGCTTGCTGGGGTTGTTGCTGCTGGTGGTTCTGCTGGTGGTTGTTGTTGTATTGCTGCTGGGGCTGCTGGTTGAACTGCTGGGGCTGGTTGTTCTGTTGTCTCTGCTGGTTTCGTTCGTCTTCTGGCAAGGCCCACTCAGGAAGGGCAGGCGGGTTCCAGGTAAAATAAATATCCCCGCGCTGGCCTTTGGCCTTGCCCCTGTTCTTTCCGTCCTTATTCTGGAAACAATCCGCGAACGTGCTTTCAAGATTGTACAGGTAGCGACCGATTCCCCAGTGCACTGCACAGCGTTTCATGGCATTAGAGTTAGCGGTTTTTACCGGGTCTATACGGTCATTGTTGTTTTTATTGTTCCATTCTATTTCTACGCCGTCCCACTTCGTCACCCACTCGCCCGTGTCGTCATTGCGAACAGAGATACCACACATCATGGTTTTACCGTCGTTTATAAATTTATTCCGCCAGCCCATAGGGCCGAAGGTTTCATCAAGGCGGTTTTGTATGGCGCGGTTGGTGATGTAACACAGCACCATTGCCCAGACCCGCCCGTTTTTTTCCCCGCTACGCTGCACCCGCCATTCAATATCACGGGAAGGGAAGGGGGAAGATAACTGTTTAAACAGGTCTTTCTGAGAAGAGGAGGAAGAGGAAGAAGCAACGCTGGCAGGTACAGATACTTTCTTAGCGGCGGAAGACATAGGAACAACCTTTAGAGTCATGTAAACAAATCCAGAACAGCCCCCAGGAAGGAGGCTGCAAATACGGGGAAGATTAGGCGGCGTTCTTTTCAGCTTCGTCAGCAGCTTTGAGAGCGCGGAAGCGGGACGAATTGAAACGGCAGGTCATCTTTTTACCGGTCGCGGCGATCATTTCACCGAGTTCGGCCATTGTGGTTTTGTCGTTTACGTTGAAACCGAGGGCTGAAAGTTCGTTAACAAACATGATATATTCCGTGGCGCTATGGCCATTGGTCTAGTCGTTGCCGCCTCTCCTTTCAACTTGCTATGGTGTCGGGGAGAGGGCGGCTCTTACCTTTGGGCGTTCTGCCCGTTTGGTGTCGCCTATATTATTTATGTACCTTAATAATGTAAAGGCTTTTTTTATTGCCCTTAAAAAGATAATATTAGGCATAGACTTTCATGGAGCTGCACCAATGACGAACACAAAGAAAGAGAGAGGAAGGCCACGCAAGGCGATAAAGGCCACCCTGCCAGTGAAGGTTATGCTGACAGAGGACGAGAAAGAGGACTGGAAAGGATTTGCCAGCAACAGCGGCCATAAGACACTGGCCTCATACATAAAGGCTCTGGTTGCTGCTGACAGTCACCAGAGAGCATAAAAAAACCCCGCCTACATGGCGGGGTTTTTGTTTCACATGAAACAATATTTACGAGGGGTCACCAGCTCCAAAAATCGGCGGTCTTTTTTTGCTCTTCGCCAGCAATGGTTCTGGATCTCCGGCCTTCTCCTTTTTCTTCTCTTCGCCGTTCATGATTTCGGCCATGTTCAGCGCCATTTCTATTACTGCTATTTCCCCGAATTTCTCGACCCGGCCATTTTCCATCAGCATGGTGAGCGGATCGGCAACCCCGGCCCTGTCCAATATGCGAGCAATACGCAGGTAACGCCGCCCTTCCTTTGTCAGACCGTTGGCTTCCAGATGGCCTATCAGGTCTTTGTCTTGTTCTGAGTCCGCCAGGATGGTTAACCGTCTTTCTGCCATTACAGGAACCTCGCAATTTTCCAGTAGCCGCGCGCATTGGCGAACTGGGGCCGCTCAGGAATGAACACGTTCTTTTCTTTCTGGAGATCGTCCCGCATATCTTCCGCACCGCCGCCGAAGTAGCAGGTTCCAGCCATGTGCTTAACATTGGAGAACCGCCGCCCCACTTCCCGCATAATCTCCCCTGACACCATGCTCCTGGCCTTTTTCACTTCCACGGCAATATCTACGGCCTCTTCCCCCATGAACAGCTCAATGGTTCCCTCCCTGGCGGCCTTCTCCAGTGTTGAGACTTCAATGTCTCCGGTTTTGTACTTCTCACGCAGAAGGCGGTTCAGCGTGGCGAGAATATCCAGATAACCGGTTTTGATGGTGCCGGTGTACTGGCTGTCTATCTCAAAGCCGGGCAGGGCCAGCGCAATATCTGTGGTTCGTCCGCCAATATCGACCAGGCCCACAGGCTGGTGGACTTCCTGAACCATGTCCCCGGTGCTATCCATGCAGATATCAACCCAGCCGCCCAGGGCTTCGGGGCAGACCTTCACAGAGTCAAAGGTCAGATCAACATGAGAGAACCCTTTCTTGCCCAGCTTCAAGACACTGTTGTTGTACATCTGGTGTTTCTGGTTGATCAGGTCTTTGTTCGGCCCTGACTTTTCTGTGAAAAACTGGTTGATCGGCAGGCCAGAGGACACAGGCACCCGACCAGACAGACCCATTTCTAAGAGGGTATGAGTCGAAAGAATCAGGTTCATGGGGCTGAGGGTGTAACCATCAAAGCGGGTATCCTCCGAGCTGGTTTTGTTTGGGTTAATGCTCCATTCCTCCCCCCGGCATTCATACGTAATCCCAGACACGCCGCCCATCCCCACGGTTGCTGCGCCAGTTTTCGCCAGGGAAGGGACAGAAAACTCTATAAATTCCCCGTCTTCACCCATTTTTACACATTTAATGTAAGCACAGCCGGAATCCAACCCGATCAAGTCACTCATTTTATAAAATCCTTTCGATATATGGTCATTTTTTCCACCTTTTTGTGTGGTGGCTTGTAACCAATATTCCATAAATTCATAAAATCAGCAACTGATTTGTAACAAGGTTATAACAGATTTATAAAAACAGTGGTTATGGGATTGATCGGCTATTTTTCCCCCTTTCCCAAACGGGTTAACGACCATGAAACAACCCGGCCCCATCACCAAAAACCCGCTGGTGCTGATGTTCCTGAGCTTTCTTCTTAACGCCTGCATCGTGGGGCCAGTCACTTGGATCATTAACCGCCACATCGAAAACTTCGATGACTTCAAACAGCGCACTATTCAGAAGATCGACACGCTGAACGAACACGTACAAGACATAAACAAAGCCCTCAGAGACGGATACCTAAGAAGGAGCGAGTTCTACAAGAACGAGAGAGAGCTACAACAACGAGTGCGCACACTGGAGAGCCGTATCTATGAAATTTCAAACAAACACAGATGAACGACTGCTACGAATGATCAGACAGGATGAGGGCTTTAGAGCACGCCCCTACACCGACACAGAAGGATTTTTGACCATTGGTATCGGCTTTTGCCTGGATAAAACCCAGATGCCCCAGTCTGTGGCAGAGTTCTGGTGTGGGTACATCCTTGACGGCCTGCACCAGCGCCTTAAAGAAAACCCCTCAGTCGGCCAGACATACACGCAGATGGACAAAATACGGAAATGGGCCATCTGCAATATGAGTTATCAAATGGGGATTACTGGCGTGTGTGGGTTCCTGAACATGTGGGCGGCACTGGACGTGAAGAATTATAAGGACGCGGCCAAACATGCACTCGATAGCCTATGGGCACACCAGACCCCAGCCAGGGCAAAGAGAGTCGCGGAAGTGATCCGATCGGGGAACCTGAACGGGTACAACAGGAAGAAACCAGCCAAAAAAAAACGGGCTGTGAGTGAGGAAACCAGCCCGGAATCTGGAGTCTAAACGAGCATTAACAACTGATGCCGCCTGGCCTGACCGTTAATCACCCGCACAGGCAGACTACCGGAGGAAGACAGGCCATGGCAGCAGGAGAACTATAGACTCTGGTGTATAATGGAGGGGCAAAATGCGATTCTGTTGGAAAAAAGAAAAAGGGGAGAGGTTCCTAAGGTCACCTCTCCCCTTTTTTGTGTGTGTGAATCCCTTCTGAGCCTTTCCCTGGCCCCTTGGACACAAAACCCCCGTGAGGGGGAGTGCTTTCTTCCTTCTCTTTTTACATTCCGTACCTGTTTAGGTAATATCGGAATTCGGAAATGTTGCGGTGTTACCAGCACCAGCTAACTTTCCCTAACCGCTCCACTGAGATTTGTTCGACCATTTCAATCAGTGAGGGCTTTGGCCAACCGCCTAGCGCGTCAGTTGACAAGGTTAATTATCGGTTTTTATTCCTCCCGATTCAACCCCAACACGCAAAAATGCTAGGCCAGATATATAAGGCAATGAAATGTCTAACCTGGCGCACGACCTAAACACCCAGAACAACTACCACCACCTGAACACTGCAAAACCGGCTATCAATGGCCTGTTTGATATAACCCCGCGTCTGGATGGCATCCACCTTACCGCCGCCGCCTTCCGAATATATACCTGGTATCTGAACAAGCCCGATGGCTGGAACTTCCACCGGGAGCAATGCCGGGAAGAACTCGGGATCGGTGACCACGTTCTAAGGCGGTCAATAGAAGAGCTACAGAATAACTGCCTGGTCATCATGGAAAGAATCCGACTACAGGGCCGCCAGTTTGGTGGGTTCAAGTATCACCGGTTCGCAGATCCCGAAGACGGGCGAAGATGGGCACAGGAAAATGACCGCCTGGACGCCGAAGGAAACATGCTGCCAGCGGTCAGTCTGTCGGGCCGTCAGGTGGTGGTGAAGATGCCCGATAAGACAGAAATTCCCCGCCCAGAGAAAAAACCCGAATCGGCTACAGCCCCCGTAGAATCCCCAGCGGTTGGTTTTCCACGTGTGGAAAATCAACCGACAATAAGTAATAGAGTAAGAAAAAAAAGAGTCTTAGGGAGGGAGGCCGTCAGGCTAACGCCCGACGATCTGACACTTCGTTTTCAGAAAGAAAATCCAGACACGAAATTCACAAAAAACAAAATACACAAATACGCCTGGCACTATCTGGCGTTCTGCAAGAAAGTGAACGGCACGCCAACCCATGAGGGGTTCGGGGACAAGATGGACGCAAAGACCGAACAGAGAGCGGGCCGGAAGACACCGAAAAAGCGTCACCAGGGCAAAGGCAACGGCCAGCCCCATCACTGCGACACCCGAACCACCGAAGACAAATTGACGGACAACAGCTGGACAGATGGCCCCTTTCTGGATTTGGGAGACGATGACCAGCCGGTTAACTCATCACCTGTTAACCCGCTTTTCTGACGTTAAACGCAGAGAGAGAGGGCACAGCGCATCTGTATAGGTTGCGGCGGTCTGGCACTATGGAACCAATCAGGGAATCAATATGAGTGAAAACGCCCCACACATACGCTGCCTGACCTGCCACCGGGACAGCTACAACCAGAAAGACATTGAAAACCGGTACTGCCCGGCCTGTGGTTTTCTGGAATATGCCCGCGACCCCTACGAGATATTCCACCCCCTGACACAGGAACAGGCCGAAAAAGTGCCTATATGGGGCGTGTATGGCAATGGAGAGGAAACCCCGTGGCCTTATGCGGCGATTCTCTGGGCGGCCTCTGACGGACGCGCAGAGCCTACAGGAAGCAAAATCATGTCAAAGGACCGGGACACGATCACCCGCCGCATGGAAGAAAAGGGATTAACGAGAATGACAGCCGACCCAGACGAAGACGACCCGAACATTCTGGAAACCTGGTTCTAATGGAAAAACCAGAAACCCGGTCTACCTTGTACGTCTGTTTTATACAATCATCTAAAACAGACGTACTAAAAGGAATTATCCCGAATGGCCGTTGTCCGAGGAATATTCAGGGGCCGGGTTTGGTCAAACTGGCACACCCAGTACCACATACTGACATTCGAGACTGACAACAAAAAGACAATTCAGGTTATATTGAGAACCAATGAAAACCCGGACATGAACAACCAGGAATATTTTCTACAGGGAAGCTGGAGCAAATCCGAATGTTATGGATGGCAGTTTTATATAACCAAAATCGAAACCGCGACGGACTACGCAGAAAAACACCAACGAAACATAAAACAGATTCAGAGTGAGCTGGCGTTATGACACAACAAGCAACAGAACGGCAGGCAATAACCTGTAGCGGCACGTTCACGGTGCCGCGCCATATCAACCGGCAAGAAAGCCCAGCCACACCAGGCAGGGGCGAGACTCGCACCTGGCAGGTGCGATTCGACAGAAAAGACGAACCCTATTTTTCAAAGACATTCAGCGACGGCGTATACGGGGGGACAGAGGAAGCTCTGAACGAAGCAATAATCTGTTTAGAGGCCATCCAGCAAAACTACCGATACACCGAACAGATCAACACACTATCAAGCGACACCAACACCCTATTCTGGCGAAACAATCCCAGCAGACCCAGCCAGCAAGAACTCTGGGCAAGCGTGTATCTGTGTTCATACAATAACCAACGCTGCATTATTTCGTTTTTCGTCTGCACTGAAAATAATTACACCGAAAAGAAAGAAGCCCAGGCCGACGCAATCGGCCAGTACCTGAGAGAGTGGGCCAGCGAAGTGATAGAAGAGGAAGGCCGGGACATACTGGCGGGTTACACGACAGGCCCGAAGCCTTATGAGTATTTGAAAATAACGAAATACGACCACGATTAATAACTGAACGACAACAACCAACAGAGCGAGGAATTACTGTGGCTGAATTTAACGAAGAAGATTTTAAAAATGCGGTGGATGACTTAACGGGAATATTGGATATATCCATTAGAACCCCTTTTATTATCGTCAGTGAATTGGGAAAAATTTTAGAGAAAAGAATACCGACCATAACGGAAAGCGAAAAGACAGTAGCAACCAAGGAGTTTGCGCCTATCGTCGCCGGAATGTTTAATAACATGGTTATAGGGCAAACACTTAAAGGAACTAGACAAAAACCCTAATAACCATGACAAAGGTAAACACCTCCATGCTGGAGGCTCTGGGCCAGATAAACGAGAACCTGGCGGCCATGGTGCTACAGAAAGAAAAAAAAGGCAGAATGAAACAGCTAGTAGGCGGCAGACAGCCGGGGAAAAGGTTATTTATGATACAAAAAACGATACAACAAATTGAATTTTTAGTAGCACCAGAAAGCCAGATAGCGGCCCCGCTTCCCGGCATACTAATAGCTCAAATCCACCTGTTGCCCTATCACAAGGTGAAGGCGTGCCAGGATATCAACAAGCTATTGAAAGAGTCAGTGCTTAAAGACTGGCAGGTCATACTGACAGTGATAAACGACGAGCATAATCGTTATGTCAGGCTGATTTCTAACGGGGTTGTATCTAAAGACGTGAACACGGATGAATTGATAAATGGTGCCGGTGATTCATGAAAGATTATGAATTACATTTGATTTATGATGATGCTGAATCGTTATTGGTAACGATTTTTATTTATGATTATTTAAAATTAAAAATACCAAAAAAAGCGGATCATCCTGGTTTTGTTAAAATATCAAACGGAACAAGAAAGCCAACACTTTTGGCTGATGGTGAAAAGTATATAGGATTTCATAACATATATACTTTTCTTGAATACAGAGGATTGTTTAGAAGTTAATTTTTATAAGTTTAGAAAACAGTTCTGGTAAATTAATATGTTTTTATATAGAGATCATAGGGGCGGGCTGGCTGAATCTATGGAAACAGTCTTGGAAATGTCTGATTTTTCCGAACTGGAACGCCATATTTTCAAACTTTACGGAAAAGGGGAAATAACGATCAAGCCCTACGGATTCGATAAAAGAATAAACTGGAATACTCACATCGTTTGCCATGATGGCCATGTGACTGGTTTTACCAATGCGCCAGTAGAAACACAAAACAGTGCCGGTGATTCATGAAAGACCACGAAAAAGCCAAGCTGGTTAACGATCTGAAAGCAGAAGTAAAAAGGCTCTGCCCGGATGCCCCGCAACAGTTGCGGGCTGTGATAAGCCGGGTGGTTAGTGAGAATATAAAAACAAAACCAGGATGATCCGCTTTTTTTGGTATTTTTAATTTTAAATAATCATAAATAAAAATCGTTACCAATAACGATTCAGCATCATCATAAATCAAATGTAATTCATAATCTTTCATGAATCACCGGCACCATTTATCAATTCATCCGTGTTCACGTCTTTAGATACAACCCCGTTAGAAATCAGCCTGACATAACGATTATGCTCGTCGTTTATCACTGTCAGTATGACCTGCCAGTCTTTAAGCACTGACTCTTTCAATAGCTTGTTGATCTCCTGGCACGCCTTCACCTTGTGATAGGGCAACAGGTGGATTTGAGCTATTAGTATGCCGGGAAGCGGGGCCGCTATCTGGCTTTCTGGTGCTACTAAAAATTCAATTTGTTGTATCGTTTTTTGTATCATAAATAACCTTTTCCCCGGCTGTCTGCCGCCTACTAGCTGTTTCATTCTGCCTTTTTTTTCTTTCTGTAGCACCATGGCCGCCAGGTTCTCGTTTATCTGGCCCAGAGCCTCCAGCATGGAGGTGTTTACCTTTGTCATGGTTATTAGGGTTTTGTCTAGTTCCTTTAAGTGTTGCCCTATAACCATGTTATTAAACATTCCGGCGACGATAGGCGCAAACTCCTTGGTTGCTACTGTCTTTTCGCTTTCCGTTATGGTCGGTATTCTTTTCTCTAAAATTTTTCCCAATTCACTGACGATAATAAAAGGGGTTCTAATGGATATATCCATTATTCCCGTTAAGTCATCCACCGCATTTTTAAAATCTTCTTCGTTAAATTCAGCCACAGTAATTCCTCGCTCTGTTGGTTGTTGTCGTTCAGTTATTAATCGTGGTCGTATTTCGTTATTTTCAAATACTCATAAGGCTTCGGGCCTGTCGTGTAACCCGCCAGTATGTCCCGGCCTTCCTCTTCTATCACTTCGCTGGCCCACTCTCTCAGGTACTGGCCGATTGCGTCGGCCTGGGCTTCTTTCTTTTCGGTGTAATTATTTTCAGTGCAGACGAAAAACGAAATAATGCAGCGTTGGTTATTGTATGAACACAGATACACGCTTGCCCAGAGTTCTTGCTGGCTGGGTCTGCTGGGATTGTTTCGCCAGAATAGGGTGTTGGTGTCGCTTGATAGTGTGTTGATCTGTTCGGTGTATCGGTAGTTTTGCTGGATGGCCTCTAAACAGATTATTGCTTCGTTCAGAGCTTCCTCTGTCCCCCCGTATACGCCGTCGCTGAATGTCTTTGAAAAATAGGGTTCGTCTTTTCTGTCGAATCGCACCTGCCAGGTGCGAGTCTCGCCCCTGCCTGGTGTGGCTGGGCTTTCTTGCCGGTTGATATGGCGCGGCACCGTGAACGTGCCGCTACAGGTTATTGCCTGCCGTTCTGTTGCTTGTTGTGTCATAACGCCAGCTCACTCTGAATCTGTTTTATGTTTCGTTGGTGTTTTTCTGCGTAGTCCGTCGCGGTTTCGATTTTGGTTATATAAAACTGCCATCCAGCAAAACTACCGATACACCGAACAGATCAACACACTATCAAGCGACACCAACACCCTATTCTGGCGAAACAATCCCAGCAGACCCAGCCAGCAAGAACTCTGGGCAAGCGTGTATCTGTGTTCATACAATAACCAACGCTGCATTATTTCGTTTTTCGTCTGCACTGAAAATAATTACACCGAAAAGAAAGAAGCCCAGGCCGACGCAATCGGCCAGTACCTGAGAGAGTGGGCCAGCGAAGTGATAGAAGAGGAAGGCCGGGACATACTGGCGGGTTACACGACAGGCCCGAAGCCTTATGAGTATTTGAAAATAACGAAATACGACCACGATTAATAACTGAACGACAACAACCAACA
>CBDCRZ010000037.1:0-4058 GCA_965221135.1 Sansalvadorimonas sp. | reverse complement strand
CTCGCTCTAAGGCGCTCGGCAATAAGCAAGAATGATTTAATAAAAATTAATAATAATAATAAAACAAAAGAAATAACAAACAGTGACTCATTGTGGCCACTCAGTAAGTTTTATTTTGCGCGCCCCCCCCCTTCCCCTGCAGCTGTTGGCGCCGTCCCAGACGGGAGCCTCTTAAGCCATGTCCCAACAACGGATCCAGCCGACAAGGCAGGCGACCCACCAGGTATCAGGGCCAAAGATCCATCATCGGCTATGTTCTCAGTTGGAGCCGGTCTCCCCCCAGTGCCAAAGAAACTAGTCAACCGAATTCAAGCAGGCGAGTTCGTCGACATGGCCGAACTTCTACCAGACCGAATGGGGTGCACAGCTGCCCTATTCCACAACGAAAAAGTCGACAAACTTCTAAAGTCAAAGAGGAGGCAAGTATCAACCATCACAGAGTGGATCCAATGCTTCAGCATCTACGCAGCAGTCCTCACAGCAAAACACCCAAACAGGATCCAAGATCTCCTTGGTTACCAAGCCCTCATTGTGGAGGCCTGCTCAGAATATAGCAACGAGGTCTGGTTGGGTTACGACCGGCAATTCCGCCAAATGGCAGCAGCCAGTCCGGGGATAACCTGGGCGAGAATTGACCCCACTCTCTGGAACATGGCATTTACCGGCCAGGCTAAGGCTGTGAGGTGTAAATTCTGTTTCAGCTTAACACACGTATCTGAAGAGTGTGACTGGGCCCCGACAGCTAGAGTGGCAACAACCCTGGTGACAGTAGCTCCACCACCCACCCCCACACTTCAGCAATGGAAGAATGCTGGCCAAATTTGCTACTCCTGGAACCAGAGCAGCGACCCGCATTGCCCGTACCCTAGCTGCAAATACCAGCACATATGCCTGTTCTGCGCAAAAGATCCACAAGCACAGCACAAAAATCATAAAGCCATCCACTGCAGCCGACGTCGACCACAGCAGGGTCAGCAAAGATTCCAGCAACCACAGCCCAGCTCAGCTCCCAGCCACAACAGCAGTTTCAACCACCGCTTCCAGCCATACCCCTAAGGAAAAATACGTCGGCAGGTACACAAGGGACTGCCAGCATAGCAACTTGGTAGCTATAGGCTATATAAGGTAGCTCAAGCCAGGCATATTTATCATTTGGTGTCGATGCATCTTTATCATATGCGCGCTCTAATTGTCTTGCATTGATGTCCAGTTAGCAATAATCATTAAAAAAATATTTCAACAATAATATTGGAGGGGTGCAGTCTGACGCGCATTTCACACCACAACACCGTGGGTGGCCACACAGCTTTGCAAAAAACAAACAAAAAAAAACTACAACAACAACAACAACAAAACGTAATTGGTGCACTCTGCTGTATCTTCCCTCAGATCTCTTCGACATGTCCACCGTAACAGGCACCGCCCCTTACAGCACTTGGTTGACACACTGGATGCAAGTCACCAGAGACAATTCACGTCCCACCTCAAGCATGCCAAGTTACAACCCCACTAAGGCCATCGGCCTGGCGCCGCCTTCTAACCTCCCCCAGAAGCCATCATGGCCAAAGAACTTGTCCCAATAGTTATCAGCTGCGCCCACACATACATCGCCAAACAGTGCTGTTCCAATGCGACGATACGGGAGTAGTGGCGGCAGTCCGCAAAGGCTCAGCGAAAGAGCTCACGGTGATGCACTTGCTGCGGGTCATGTGGTTCTTCGTTGCCCACTATGACATCCACCTAGCAATCGAACACATCGCGGGCACACGCAACACAGCAGCACACATGTTATCTAGGAACAGGGATTCAGCAATTCTTTTGTCCAACCCCCAGGCAAATCTCCTTCCCTCCCCGGTTCCTCAGGAGCTCACCCAAGCACTGTCACCCAAAGCTCCAGACTGGACATCCCCTCTCTTCAAGCAGCAGTTCACCATTATTACGAGCAAGGTTTAGCAACATCAACACAAAAATCCTACCAAGCCGGCCACCGTCGCTATCAAAAATTCTGCAGTGAAGTGAACAAACCTCTTTTACCTGCATGTGAAGATGTTTTGTTGATGTTGGGAGGAACTAAACCTTGCTCCAGAGCAACGGGCCTAATACCATGGTGAACATGCTGCTTGAAGAGGGCTGCCTGTTCTGCTTGAAAAGGGGATGTCCAGTCTGGAGCTTTGGGTGACAGTGCTTGGGTGAGCTCCTGAGGAACCGGGGAGGGAAGGAGATTTGCCTGGGGGTTGGACAAAAGAATTGCTGAATCCCTGTTCCTAGATAACATGTGTGCTGCTGTGTTGCGTGTGCCCGCGATGTGTTCGATTGCTAGGTGGATGTCATAGTGGGCAACGAAGAACCACATGACCCGCAGCAAGTGCATCACCGTGAGCTCTTTCGCTGAGCCTTTGCGGACTGCCGCCACTACTCCCGTATCGTCGCATTGGAACAGCACTGTTTGGCGATGTATGTGTGGGCGCAGCTGATAACTATTGGGACAAGTTCTTTGGCCATGATGGCTTCTGGGGGAGGTTAGAAGGCGGCGCCAGGCCGATGGCCTTAGTGGGGTTGTAACTTGGCATGCTTGAGGTGGGACGTGAATTGTCTCTGGTGACTTGCATCCAGTGTGTCAACCAAGTGCTGTAAGGGGCGGTGCCTGTTACGGTGGACATGTCGAAGAGATCTGAGGGAAGATACAGCAGAGTGCACCAATTACGTTTTGTTGTTGTTGTTGTTGTAGTTTTTTTTTGTTTGTTTTTTGCAAAGCTGTGTGGCCACCCACGGTGTTGTGGTGTGAAATGCGCGTCAGACTGCACCCCTCCAATATTATTGTTGAAATATTTTTTTAATGATTATTGCTAACTGGACATCAATGCAAGACAATTAGAGCGCGCATATGATAAAGATGCATCGACACCAAATGATAAATATGCCTGGCTTGAGCTACCTTATATAGCCTATAGCTACCAAGTTGCTATGCTGGCAGTCCCTTGTGTACCTGCCGACGTATTTTTCCTTAGGGGTATGGCTGGAAGCGGTGGTTGAAACTGCTGTTGTGGCTGGGAGCTGAGCTGGGCTGTGGTTGCTGGAATCTTTG
Organism: Sansalvadorimonas sp.; assembly: GCA_965221135.1. Taxonomy (GTDB): domain Bacteria; phylum Pseudomonadota; class Gammaproteobacteria; order Pseudomonadales; family Endozoicomonadaceae; genus Sansalvadorimonas. Next base: position 973 of record CBDCRZ010000037.1, on the reverse strand, counting down.
CTGACCCTGCTGTGGTCGACGTCGGCTGCAGTGGATGGCTTTATGATTTTTGTGCTGTGCTTGTGGATCTTTTGCGCAGAACAGGCATATGTGCTGGTATTTGCAGCTAGGGTACGGGCAATGCGGGTCGCTGCTCTGGTTCCAGGAGTAGCAAATTTGGCCAGCATTCTTCCATTGCTGAAGTGTGGGGGTGGGTGGTGGAGCTACTGTCACCAGGGTTGTTGCCACTCTAGCTGTCGGGGCCCAGTCACACTCTTCAGATACGTGTGTTAAGCTGAAACAGAATTTACACCTCACAGCCTTAGCCTGGCCGGTAAATGCCATGTTCCAGAGAGTGGGGTCAATTCTCGCCCAGGTTATCCCCGGACTGGCTGCTGCCATTTGGCGGAATTGCCGGTCGTAACCCAACCAGACCTCGTTGCTATATTCTGAGCAGGCCTCCACAATGAGGGCTTGGTAACCAAGGAGATCTTGGATCCTGTTTGGGTGTTTTGCTGTGAGGACTGCTGCGTAGATGCTGAAGCATTGGATCCACTCTGTGATGGTTGATACTTGCCTCCTCTTTGACTTTAGAAGTTTGTCGACTTTTTCGTTGTGGAATAGGGCAGCTGTGCACCCCATTCGGTCTGGTAGAAGTTCGGCCATGTCGACGAACTCGCCTGCTTGAATTCGGTTGACTAGTTTCTTTGGCACTGGGGGGAGACCGGCTCCAACTGAGAACATAGCCGATGATGGATCTTTGGCCCTGATACCTGGTGGGTCGCCTGCCTTGTCGGCTGGATCCGTTGTTGGGACATGGCTTAAGAGGCTCCCGTCTGGGACGGCGCCAACAGCTGCAGGGGAAGGGGGGGGCGCGCAAAATAAAACTTACTGAGTGGCCACAATGAGTCACTGTTTGTTATTTCTTTTGTTTTATTATTATTATTAATTTTTTTAAATCATTCTTGCTTATTGCCGAGCGCCTTAGAGCGAG
>CBDCRZ010000036.1:0-79798 GCA_965221135.1 Sansalvadorimonas sp. | reverse complement strand
CAGAGAACACACGATTGGCACTGGAAGCAAAGGCAACCAAGGTCTCCAGCAGGCCAGACCGTAATGTGAACCTCACCTTCAGCACCCGCTGGTAACTGCCATTAAGCAGATAATAAAAAAGAGAACGAAAATGGCCAAAAACATTATAAAAACATCACTTGTGCTACTGACTCTTCTTTGGGGCACTGTTGCCAGCGCCGAAGAAGAGCACATTCAGAACATCGCTTCTAAGAATGGTGATTTTCGTATTGCGATAACCCGCTCAAACCAGCCCCCTGTGGGACAATTTACAACCTGGACGCTGTCTGTCACCGACAGTCAGGATAAGCCTGTCAATCAGGCTAAAATTCGTATTGGTGGTGGTATGCCAGGCCATGGCCACGGTTTGCCAACAGCGCCTCAGGTACAATCCTCTGGCCAGTCAGGTCAATATATTTTGAACGGTTTGAAGTTCTCCATGCACGGACAATGGGAAATCAAACTCTTTATCGAATCTGAACAAACTCAGGATTTTGCTGTTCTTGAGCTGGATATTTAACCCATACAGATGCACACGCAACTACGCATCTGTCGTGCCGTCACTCTGGCCAGCCTTTTACTAATAGCACCAGAAAGAGCCTGGTCAGCAGATCTCACTGCCCCTGAGTTCAGGCAGGCGCTGGAGTTTTCTCTCCACACCCTGCCTCCTGCCCCTCCCTCTCCTGGTAACCTCTACGCTGACAACGCCCTGGCTATACAACTCGGTAAAGAGCTGTTCTTCGACACTCGCTTGAGTGCAAATGGTCATGTGAGCTGTGCCAGCTGTCACCAGCCAGAACGACAGTTTCAGGATGGCCGTTCCGTAGGACGTGGAGTGAGTGAAGGAAAGCGCAGAACCATGCCTCTGCGAGGCGTTCAATGGTCCCCATGGCAGTTCTGGGATGGTCGGAAAGACAGTTTGTGGAGTCAGGCTCTGGCACCTCTGGAAGACCGCTCAGAACATAATGTTTCCAGAGTTTTCGTCGTAAAACATCTACTGAAACACTACCCCAAAAAATACCGGGCCATATTTGCGGGTAAACCGTTAACTACGGAACAACTTCCAGAACAGGCCAGCCCTCTATGGCCGGGCTCTCACCAGACAGCATGGAACGCCCTTCCAACCAATCTTCAAGATCAGGTTAATCGAGTTTTTGCCAATACAGGAAAAGCTATTGCAGCCTTTATCAGAACACTCAAACCTGAAGAGAACCGGTTTGACCGGTACCTGACACAACGCATGGGTGGCCACTCGACCCAAGGCCTTCTCAGCGAGCAGGAAGCAGCCGGATACCGACTATTCACTGGCAAAGGCCAATGCTCAACCTGCCACCGTGGTCCAAGATTCACTGATGATGATTTCCATAGAACTGGTGTCAGTGGACCTACAGGGCAGCCACCGGACCTGGGGCGACTTGCTGGGGCCAGTCAGGTTCTGACAGATCCCTTCAACTGTCAGGGACAGTACAGTGATGCCAACCCCAATCAATGCCCTGAGCTGAAATACCTCCAGGTCAACTTCCACTCCATTCTGGGGGCTTTCAAAACACCATCACTGCGCGGTGTGTCCAGGCGCCCTCCTTATATGCATGCCGGGCAAATATCATCACTTGAGGATGTGATTGATCATTACACCTCTACACCTGACGGGCTTACTGCCGTCGGTACCGGAGAAAAAAATACTGAGCTGAACCCCCTAACGCTCAGTCAGGAAGAGAAGCAGCTGCTGCTGGCTTTCTTGCATATGCTTTAGGTTTCAGATGACAGAACAGTTCGTCTCTCACCGAACCACTTCTTAACTTCCAGATGACACTATCCACATAGTAATGATGAATATTAACGGCGATTGCCAGCATACCCCCAATAGTCATGATGCTCTGCGGCGCGCCTATCAACACATCAGGCAGGTAGAATATCAACAGCCCTGATACCACCAGAGTGGTGTAATACAGGGAAAAGCGCACCAATAGTCTGGGTAGATCAAGCTTTCCCTCCGCTTGCTTTTGGCTCTTATTGATTTCTATACGCACAGGAAAAATCAGATACTGCAGGGCGTGGGAAAGCTGAACATAAATGTAAGCCCCCGGCTCCAGAAACAGCACCAAATACCAGAGATAGACTGTTAACCATGGTACAAACACTCGCGGGTCCAGTGTTGGCGAGCGCTTAAGGATTCGATGGAACACCAACAAACCCGCTACAAAACTGGCTACAGCCAGACAGTTTACGACCAGCATTGCCGGACCACTCTGTATAAGTGATAAACCCGACAGTCTGGGTAGCCCTTGTATGCCCCAAACAATATGCCAGACAATCAGCGACTTTAAACCCAGCCTGAGTACTCTCTTCTCTTTCTCTTTAATTTTCAAACCCGACAGCTTCGAGAAAACAGCAATCATCCCCCAAGTTTGCCCCGTGTAATGCCAGGCCAGATAGAATGCTGAAAACATCCAGAAGAAATAAGCAATATTCTTATTCACACCCAAAGATAGTTGTCCTGCATCATTTAACACCCAACCTGCAACGCAAAAAAGGATCAGAATACAGGGTACGGTGAGACTGGCGGTTGGGTATCGGGTTATTTGCGAACGACTACAGTACAACTGTTTATAAGAAGCCATAAAGTGTGGCCAGTTGATAAGAGCCTGCAGCACAACAAGGTCAACAAAATTAATGGTCCCTTTGCTATAGCTCTCGAAGGATGTCAGAAACACCAGATAAGCAGTAAAGCATGACATCAGTGCAACAGAGAGACCGCCCGTAAGCAGCAAGTCCCAGTACGGAGACAAAACAGCTTTTTCTGAGAAACGAAGTTTATGCCTTAGCATCGCCCTATCCCTGGCTATTTAATGTTCGCTTCTTCCTGCCCTGCGAACAATTTCGTCACAACATCGCAAAGCCAGAGCCTGAATCGTTAACCCCGGGGACTCCCCGCCCCCGGAGCTGGGAAACACGCTGGCATCCATAATATACAGGTTCTTCCAACGGTGGCTTCGACACCAGCTATCAACAACACTCTCGTGCTCATCCTCCCCCATTCGACAGGTGCCAAAGACATGGGTCGAACTGAAAATATCGTATGAGCTGAACTCTTCGAACACCTTACCGGCACCGGCAGCATCGAGAATTTTACGACTCATCTCCGCCATAAAACGGATGCGCTGCACGGCCATATCATCCAGGTGGCTATGAATTTCAGCCAGTGGTACGCCATGCCTGTCGGTTTTTGAGGACAGCCCAACCCATGAGCCCGAATGAGGCAGACTCTCTGCAATGCCAGCAACAGAAAGCACTTTACCCAGATCTCGTCGCATAGCCTGCTTGTGAGCTACACCCCAGCCATCAATAACGCGAGTGGCATAATTTTTAGGACCCACTAGATCTGATTCACTTTGCGCCGGACCAAAACGACACCCGCCAATCACTCCGGGAATACTGTCCGGTGCATTAAAGTCCCAGCAAATAAAATCAACGGGGAGCCCCCGATAACTACCAAGGTTATCCGGATACATCGCTGAGCTGGTCCACAACAGGGTTTCCATCAGGTTCTTACCCACCATGCCGGACTCATTACCAAGGCCATTGGGTGAATTTCGACTCTCAGAATTAAGCAGAAGACGTGGTGTGTGAATCGCACCACCAGCAACGATCAACGCCTTTGTTTCAAGAAAGTGCTGCTTTCCCTCCTTGAAATAATGAACCCCTTTAACCCTGTCCTTATCGCCAGCTTCTATACGAACAACAGCACATTCCGTTTTGAGGTCGCAATAGCCTGTTTTTAACGCAGCTCTGATATAAGTGATATCAATACTGCCCTTATCTTCTCTTGGGCAGCCACGCAAACACCCCCCACAGTAATTACAAGGTGGACGCTCAGCTGTTGCTCTCGACAGGACAGCCAGTGAATTAGGTTGGGTAGTTAAACCGAGTTGATGGAAACCTTTTTGAAGCACCTTACTGGCATAACTGAGCGGATGGCTGGATTGATTATAAGAACCTGAGCGGGGGCAGCGTTTATCCTTATTATCACCAGCCACACCAACAAATTGCTCAGCTTCAAGATAATACGGGTCCAACTGTTCATACTTTAATGGCCAGTCTGCCCCCATACCAAAGCGGCTTTTCATTTTCATCGAGGCCGGATTGAGGCGATGAGCTTCTCCGGTAAAATGCAGTGAGCTGCCACCTACCCCCTGTACATGATGATAACCGTAAGAGTCTCGGGAATTTTCTTTATTCAGAAAACCGCTGATATGGTTCCAGGAGCGTATATCTTTGTGTTGATCTGACAGTGTTTGTAAGGGAGTAACTGTATAAGAACTGTGGGAGTCGTGTTTATTGGGGAAAGGTGATTCCCACTCACTCTTATCCAGCCTGTAGTCTGAGGAGGAATATGATGGACCGGCTTCCAGCACAAGGACTTTCATACCCTGCCGACTCAAGGACCAGGCCGCAGTACCTCCGCCAGCGCCTGAGCCAATAATAACCACATCGTAACTCATCGAACCACTACCGGTTTTGTATCACTGCCCGGAAAGCCCAGTGGCTGAGGAGGTCGAGAGAAAGGAAGGCCAGACCAGCTTTCAGGGTGGCTATAAAAGAGGTTCATTGCATCTTTTCTGACCCACTCTGCAAAAACCCGGGCAAGACTTTGGGGTGCAGACCCAAAGGTTTCTTCAACAAGAATCTGCTGATAGCCCTCTCTAAGCTCATGGAACGGTTTCTGCCACTGTTGCCTTGCCCGTCTCTCTAACCATAAACAACCCTGATGCAAAAGAAGGGGGTAGTCTTGGACAGTTTCAGCCCTTTGAAGCAATTGATGATGAACATTTAAATCACCGGCAGATGGCGTAGTGTCCGCAGGAATAAGAATATTCACATAGGCTTCCAAATTTCGAACAGTGATTAGCCGGCTCTTATTTTCACTCCCGGATGTTCCTTGAGCCTTGCCAGAAACCAGCAGTGGTTTCAGCCCTAATGTCAGGATCCCCAGAGTCAAAAAGAAACGCCTCCGGGTTGTTGATGACATACGAGACAACAACTGGCGTAAAGAGGTACTTTTTTTACTTTTGTCTTTGGAGTGAATAATCATGTGATTTTATTCATGACCGTGGAGAAGCATATTTTTATGGGCATGGGGAGTTTTATGGTTTTGATCAAACCAGAATTGAGCAGCCTTATGCGCTTTATCTACCTGATCGGGAGAGAGCTTGCTGGCAGTGAGGGCCCTCATATAGTGAGCCTCTGAACTTCCACCGCTGGCAGCCAGGTCAAACCATTTATAAGCTTCCTCATAATTCACAGGCACGCCCTTACCATAAAATAAAACATGGCCAAGACTGTACTGCGCATTCACATCCCACAAATGTGCAGCATTATTAAACCAGCCATAAGCCGCTTCATCACGACCTGCAGAGTTATCACTGTGCGCTGCCAAAAATCCAAGAATGTACTGAGATTCCGGATGTCCCCTGGTTGCCGCCTGCTCCAGCCAGAGAGTGGCTTTCTCTATGCTGGGGGCCCCTGACTCACCGTTAAGATGAATGTTTGCCAAAGCAAACTGTGATTCCACATACCCGGCTTTAGCCGCCGTAGAAAACCAGGTAATGGCCTTATTAACGTCTTTCTCTGTGAACTGCCCCAGACGCAGAAATGTTCCAATATGATGAATAGCTGGCAGGTATTGCTTAGCTGCTGCCTTTTGAATCTTACCCACTGCCTTTTCTATAGACTTATTATCCTGCGCCATACCGACCTCAAGCACGCCAGAATAATAAAGTGCATCCACACTTCCCTGCTTTTCCGCTTTGCTGTACCAGAAAAGTGCTTTCCCATGATCAACAGGAATACCCATACCTGTGCGATAGATATGCCCCAGATTCACAGCAGCATTGTAATAACCATTCTTTACTGACCGTGTGAACCACGTAATGGCTTTTTCAGAGTCCCTATCGCCAATGGCGCCTGAAAGATAAAGACCACCAAGATCATTTTGAGCCCTTCCATCATCTTTCTGAGCCAACTTCAGCCAGATGGGATATGCCGTCTTATAATCTCCCTTTCTGGCAGCATTTAAGGCTTCTTCATACTCAGAAGCGAGCACGAGACTGGAAAGAAAAACTATAGAAAAGACGGTCATTAATGACTTGTAAGTATAGATTTTCTGTTGGCTCAGGTATGACGACAACCTGTCTTTGGTAATATTGAATATCATAAATAAGAACGTTCCCTGTTCCATCATGATTGCTCTGGTACGACAGTTACCAGCAAAAAGCATGGACTTTATTATAGATAACCTACTCCCTATTCTTATCATCCATTATTTCATGAAATACTCAAGATAGACGTTGGAATTACAGACACGGTACCGAACCTGAAGTCGTCAGTACCGGTAACTGAACTTACCGGTACTGTTTTGGACAAAAAAAACCAGACCAATACCAGACCATCTTCTCCACTCTGAATCGCGCCCACCTTTCGACACGACTCTCAGAAAATGTATCAACCTCTTGTAAGTGGAAGTGAGACGCTTTTAATTTATGCATCTTAGAGTTTATACAAAGGCCTAACTCCACCAGTACTGGTGGATTCTTCATAAATATCGAATAGATTCGTAGCCAGTAAAAGTGCTTTTAATTTGCCGTAGCCATATCTGGCTTTCATATGCTCCACTTCATCCGGGTGTTGCTTTCTCAACCGCTTGCCAGCCGAGCTGATATTTACCCCCCGGTCGCCCCTGGTGCTCTCTTTTGAATACCGAATCAAAGCCTGGACCAATAGCGAACCCTGTAACCACGACTGCTTGAGCGCCATTTTTCCTTGCTCGGAGCTTAAAAATTCTCCCAGCTCTGTTCTCATTTCCCGCATATGCGTGGCCAGAGTTTGCAAACTGTCGACTTCTTTCTTCAGACGCTCGCCCTGTTGATCGAGTTTTTCTTTAAATGCCTTCAGTTTCCCAAGGGATCTTGAATCATATATCGGTAGAGAATGGTGGATTAACTCATTGCGTTCAGCCACAAGATCCGCCATACGTTGCTTCTGACTCTCATAGTATTCAGAATCACTTTCGACCCTGAAATTGAAAGTGATATGACTTTCTACAACCATTCTCTCTTCATGACGTTGCTCTTTCGGCTCTTTATAGGTGTTATCAACAAACTGTCCAACCAGCTGCCCCATAGTCTGCTTGCTCACTCGTTCATATTGCTTCCGATGAATATCTTTAAGCTCAGAGCCATAAGCAGAAATATTACCGTATGCGATCAGCCCCTTAAGCGTATGTTCAATCTGCTGCAGCAATAAGACATTCCTGCCAATACATCTCTGAACATCATGAGCAGCCTGCGTCAGCTGATTATCCGTACCGTCACACCTTCTCGTTTAACAACGACTTCCATCTGGGGCCATTCCTACTCTTGCCATCAACATTCAAACATATGGCGCTTGAGAATGCCCTGCCTCTATCCCGCCTAATCCGCACGAGCCTGGCCAATCCACTCGAAAAGCAGTGGCATGCGCAATAGCTAGAGTCTTGCACCATAAACAACCGGTTATCTGCCATAGTCAGCCGTAGTCGTGAACAGTAGAATGGGGATAACAATTCCTTTCTAAAGCTATCGAGACCCACGCTTCGCCCAGCCATTCACTCGCTGAGGCCACATCCCAGGGCGGTAGCGTATCTAAAAAAGACGTCATGGCCATTCCAGATTTCCAAAGTACTATGCGCCCTCTTCTTGAGGCCGCTGCAGACGGCTCCGTCCACAACTTCAATTCGGCCTTTGAGAAGGTCTGTATGCACTTCCAGCTGACGGATGATGAACAAGCAGAAAAGCTCCCCTCTGGTAAGCAGACGATCATTCGAAACCGTGTTGCCTGGGCGCGCACTTACATGAAAAAAGCGGGTCTGCTGACCGCTCCCGGTCGCTCGCAGCTACAAATCACTGAGAGAGGTATTCAGGCATTACAGGATTGCCCTGATCGTATTGATGTGAAATACCTCAAGCAATTTGAAGAGTTCAAAGCTTTCCACACCGTCAAGAAAAAGAGCAGCCCACAGGAAGCCACATCCGCCACTGATGAAAACGAGCTAACAGAAACACCCGAAGAGCAAATCCAGAATGCCTACAGCTCCCTGCGGGAAACCCTGGCCTCCGACCTTCTAGAGAGTATAAAAAGCCAGACACCCACCTTCTTCGAGCAACTGGTCGTCGATCTGATGCTGAAGATGGGATACGGCGGCTCCCGAGAAGAAGCCGGGCGTGCCACACAACAATCAGCTGATGGGGGGATAGATGGTGTAATCCATGAAGACCGCCTCGGCCTCGACACCATCTACCTGCAGGCCAAACGCTGGGAGAACACCGTCGGTCGCCCGGAAATCCAGAAGTTCGCCGGTGCCCTGCAGGGCGAAGGTGCCACCAAGGGTGTGTTTATCACCACCAGCGATTACAGCTCCGGTGCCCGGGAATATGCTCAACGAGTCAACAGCCATATTGCTTTGATTGATGGCCACCAGCTAGCCCAGCTGATGATTGATTTTGGTCTCGGTGTCAGTACACGCGACGTGTATGAAATCAAAGCCATTGATTCCGATTACTTTTCTGACAATTAATTTCCTTTTATCTACTCAGGTTCCCTATGCCAACCATTGCCCATGGTGAAGAACAGGCTTTTCTCAAAAACCTTGAGAGCAAGCTCTGGACCAGCGCCGACAAGCTGCGCTCCACACTCGATGCCTCCCAGTACAAGCACACAGTGCTGGGTCTGGTATTCCTGAAATACGTATCAGACTCTTTCGATATCCGCCGGGAGCAACTGACCGCCCAATTCAAGAACGAAGATCACGAATACTTCCTCGACCCTGAAGAGTTCGGCGGGGCCGATAGCGAAGAGTATGCAGAAGCTATTTCCGAAGAACTGGAAGAGCGGGATTACTACACCGAAGCCAATGTCTTCTGGGTGCCACCGCAAGCCCGCTGGAAATTCCTGCAGGACAATAATAAAACCGTCATCGGCGGTGCCGAGTTACCTCTGGGTAACGGCAAAACCATAAAGATCAGCTCCGTAGGCCATCTGATTGATAACGCCCTGGAAGCCATCGAGCACGATAACAGCAAACTCAAAGGCGTACTGAACAAACAGTACACCCAGCTGAAAATCGACCAGTCCAAACTGGGAGAACTTATCGACCTGATCTCCACCGTTCCCTTTAAGCATGAGTCTCTGGATTCCAAAGATATCCTCGGCCATGTGTACGAATACTTCCTCGGTCAGTTTGCTCTGGCGGAAGGCAAGAAAGGTGGCCAGTTTTACACGCCCAAGTCCATCGTCAGCCTGATTGTGCAGATGCTGGAACCCTTTAAAGGCCGTGTGTACGACCCGGCCATGGGCTCCGGTGGTTTCTTTGTGCAGAGTGAACACTTTATCAGCGCCCACAAAGGCCGCATTGGTGATGTGTCCATCTACGGGCAGGAGTACAACCACACCACCTGGCAGCTGGCGGCCATGAATATGGCCATTCGCGGTATCGACTTTAACTTTGGTAAGGAACCGGCCAGCACCTACACCAACGATCAGCACCCGGACTTACGGGCTGACTTTGTAATGGCAAACCCGCCGTTCAATATGAAAGAGTGGGACACCGGCATCAGCGATGATGACCCTCGCTGGCAATATGGTCGGCCACCGTCTGGTAATGCCAACTTCGCCTGGCTGCAGCATATGCTCTACCACCTGGCACCCAACGGCAGTATGGGCCTGCTGCTGGCCAATGGTTCCATGAGCTCCAATACCAATAATGAAGGCACCATTCGTAAAGCTTTGATCGAGAACGATCTGGTGGAATGTATGGTCGCCCTGCCCGGGCAGCTGTTTACCAATACCCAGATTCCCGCTTGTATCTGGTTCCTGACCAAAAACAAAAATGAACGCACCAACTCCCGTGGTCGTAAGCTGCGCAACCGTAAGGGCGAAGTGCTGTTTATTGATGCCCGTAATCTGGGTTATATGAAAGACCGGGTGTTGCGGGACTTTACTGCGGATGATCTGAAATCGGTTACGGATATCTATCATAACTGGCAGGCAGGTGAAGGTTACGAGAATGAAGCAGGCTTCTGTAAATCTGCTGAGCTTGGACGCCTTGGAAAAACACGACTTTGTGCTGACACCTGGGCGCTATGTGGGCGCAGCGGCGGAAGAAGACGATGGCGAACCTTTTGCTGAGAAAATGGCGCGGTTGACTGGGCAGTTGAAAGATCAGTTTGTGGAGTCGGATCGATTGGAAGCTGAGATTAAGGTGAACTTGGCGGGGTTGGGTTACGATGTCTGAGTTTCCTTCACACTGGCAACTGCTTCCATTAGAAGACGTAATGGAAGCGATTATTGATTATCGTGGAAAAACACCGAAGAAGACCGATTCCGGGGTGCCACTCATCACCGCTAAGATCGTTAAAGGTGGCAGAGTATTAGAACCCTTCGAATTCATCGCTGAAGATAACTATGACTCATGGATGGTTCGAGGCTTAACTCAAGCAGGCGATGTTGTTGTAACAACAGAAGCTCCTCTAGGAGAGGTTGCCCAACTTACAGACGCAAACGTGGCGTTAGCACAGCGTATTGTTACACTCGTGGTAAAAAGGGAATACTGAACAATGACTTTTGTTCTTATGTGCAATGCAAAGTAGTTATGTTCAGCATTAGCTGGAGTCAAGGGCCTCAGGATCAACAGTAAAAGGGATAAAGCAAAGCGAGTTGAGAAAAGTTCTTCTTCCAATCCCTCCTTTGAAGATGAGCAAATTGCATATTGCAAAGCATGTGAAAACACTCAGCAATAAAATCGAACTCAACCGCCAAACCAACCAAACCCTCGAACAAATCGCCCAGGCCATTTTCAAAAGCTGGTTTGTGGATTTTGAACCCACCCGCGCCAAAATCGCCGCCATCGAAAACGGGCAAGACCCGGAGCTGGCCGCTATGTGCACCATCAGCGGTACGCCTTTTGATAATCCAGCACAGGCCAAAGCCCAGCTGGCCCAGAAAACACCGGCACAGCTTGAGCAGCTGAAAGCCACCGCTGCGCTGTTTCCGGAGGCTTTGGTTGAGTCGGAGTTGGGGGAGATTCCGGAGGGGTGGGAGGTTACTGTGCATCAAAACTTAGGAAGATTGTTATGGAAAGAAAATTGCGAGATGGAACGCACCATTTATTCACCAAAACATTCTGATGGATTCCCTTTGGTGACATCAAAACATATAACACTTTTGAACATATCTGATTTCATGATGAGAAAAGTGGCTCAAGAAGGCAGGTTAAAGAAAATACTTACTGGCGCACTATGATTGGTGACTGCATTGGTATCCAGATGGTCGCAAAACGAAAGATTGTTTAACTTTACAAACCAAATACTTGGACTCTGTTGCTGTAGAAAGAGGAGCACTAAGAATACTTCTATCTGTTTTTCAATAAGTCATCTAAATGCAGCTATATTTAGATTTGAATAGCAGCGGACAACAATCCCAATAATATAACTCAACTCTGGAAAACATTGCGTTGCCATTGAAATGATAAAACCTTCAAACCAACTTAGGCTTTTGATAAACTTGTAGGCAACCAGTTATGGGAAAAATATTGCAGAAGGACTAGCTGAAGCTACTGTTAGAAAATGGAGAGACACCCTCCTCCCCAAACTCCTCTCCGGCGAACTGGAAGTCAACACAACTGAATAGTACTTATGAAAATGGACTTTGAGCAAATCCCGCTCTCAAGGGAATGCAGATAACTTTGATGATACTGGCCAATGACATTAACGGCCGTATCCCTGCACTGAAAGCCTTGATAACTGGCAGGACACACGATTACTGGAGTCAGACTTTTTTAATCAGCCTGACCAGCTCAGCTAAAGTTCCGTGGAGGCTTTGGGGGATATGCCTCTCTCTGGGGAAATCCAATCGGATTATCGATTAAAAGTTGCCGAAACCAAATGGAGCACCTTTCCGGCGGGCTTATACGCCCAGGGCTAATCAATGACATACTGGTCTACCCAGAGAACGAAGACCAGAGGCACAACTCTGGTCAGTGCTGGCCAGCACCATGGCCTGATGACGAAGCTGCTGGACTGGACCTTTCCCCTTATGTCGCATGTTCTTGGTGCCTTTTCCAAAGAAGATGTCGAGGATAGAAAAGATAACCCTTACCGGGCTATCTACATACTAAAGACGTCTGTCCAGATCATGAGCCTTATGGATATTCGGCCCCGAACCAAGAAAAGAATGACCATGGACGCCTGGTAAACCAGGAGCGGCTGTGAACGTTTTCGCCCTATGATATCCAGCTATCGAAAACAAACTGGCGGATACTCTCCAGCCTTAAAATGACGCTTAATCAGGCTTCACCAAGACAGAAAACAATCCGGCATCATCGCACAGATACATCGCAAAGATTTACATCAAAAATGAAACCGGGAACACTGTACCGGCACTGTGCGCAATGAATGTTCAATCCAGCCTCTTCCCTGACCTGTTTGGTGCCTCTGAATACTGAACCTGATTAATCGCAGAAGAGCGCGTGCACATGAACAGGCCGAAGCAGATAACGGCAGTTAGAATGCCTAACAACCGCTATTCAGGAAGAGGACCGGCAAGAACGGAGAAACCCTCTGAGCTGCTGACAGTCAAACATATCTATCCTCGCCATATGCCCAGTTGAATTTTATGAGGGCAGACCGTTGAATGCAAGCTGCTTGCAGCTTTAGCTGAACTGACAGAACGGGCGTTTGAGTTGGGCAGATTAGCATTCTCGCCGAGAAAATATAGAGCAACTCTGCCTTATAAAAACTGTTGACTGGCAATATCCAGGAAAACTCAGATTGCGTAGCAAAGATCCACATACTGCTCAGAAAACACAACTACCCGGAAAGCAAACGGGATGCCCATAAACGAAATTATGGATCACCTGTTACAGCAAAGCGGTAACATAACCCCTGTCCTACTTACAGCCAACCGGAACTTGAATGCTGATTATCGAAACCCTCAAAGATATTGCAGCCATGCAGGAAAGCGTGGATGTGGAGTGCAAACTCGCACAGGACGTCGCTGGCAAGGGCACACTCCCCAAAGATATGTGGGAAACCTACAGTGCTTTTGCCAATACCCATGGCGGAGATATCTTCCTGGGCCTTCGGGAGAAATCCGGGCATGTTTTTGAAGTCGCAGGCATTGAAGATACACAAAAAGTTCTGAAAGAGCTTTGGGATACGTTGAACAACCCTCAGAAAGTCAGCACCTGTATTCTCCGGGAACGCTGGGTTCAGGTTCTGGAGATTGACGGCAAATCCCTGATCCATATCCATGTTCCCCCGGCCAACCGCAAGCAAAAACCTGTTTACATCAAAGGTAACCCCATAACCGGGACCTATCGTCGTTTTAACAGCGGTGATATGAAGGTCGGCGAAGAAGTTGTGCGGCGCATGATGGCCGAACAGGTGGAAGAAAGTCGGGACACTGAAATCCTCAAAGGCTATGGCATTGATGACATGAACTTTGAAACCTTCAATGCCTACCGGAATATGTACAGCGCCCGCCAGCCCGACCACCCCTGGAACAAGGTCGATGCCCAGGAGTTTCTTTATCAGATTGGTGCCTGGAACAAAGACCGGGAAACCGGCAACAGTGGCCTGACCCGCGCGGGCCTGCTGATGTTTGGCCAGTATCGCCCCATCAAAGAAGCCTTCCCCAATTACATGGTGGATTACCAGGAGCGCCCGGAAGCGAAAACAGAAGCGCGATGGGTCGACAGGCTGGTGCCTGATGGCAGCTGGTCGGGGAATCTGTTTGATTTCTACCAGAAGGTCATTCGAAAACTGACCGCTGATTTAAAAATTCCTTTTGTTCTGGAAGGCGACCAGCGCCAGGATGATACGCCCGTTCACAAGGCCTTGCGTGAAGCGCTTGTGAATACCCTTATTCATTCTGATTACACTGGCCGGGTTTCTGTTCTGGTGGTAAGACGCCCGGATATGTTCGGCTTTCGCAACCCCGGCGATATGCGGGTCTCCATTGAAGATGCCATCGCAGGAAGCACCAGTGACTGCAGGAACCGCTCACTGCAGGATATGTTCCGTTATGTCGGCCTGGGGGAAAACGCAGGTTCAGGTTTACCCAAAATTTTTGATGGCTGGAACAGCCAGCACTGGCGCAAGCCGCTGCTCAAGCAGAAGACTCACCCCAGCGAGCAGACCCTGCTTGAGTTGCATACCTTAAGCCTGATTCCTGACCATATACTCCAACACCTGCGGGAAACCCTGGGAGAAAAGATCTTTGATGTGCTGGGAAAACAAGAGCAGCTCATCCTGATTACAGCCCATATCGAAAAGACTGTGGACCATGCCAGGATGATGGCCATTCTGGACATTCACCCCCGAGACCTTTCCGCCCTTCTTGCCTCTCTTGTTGAAAAAAGCCTTCTTTATCAAGAGGGTAGCGGCCGTGGTACGATTTATTTCACTGCCCAGGCCATGGTGCAAGATACTCTTTTGGAGCTAGTTTCTGAGGGGGCAACGGCCCGAAGGCCAGAACCTGACGTGGAGAGGTCCGGACCTACCCCTGAAAGCTCCGGACCTTTACCCTCAAGCTCCGGACCTTCACACACTGAGCTGGCAGCTCTCGCTATGCCTATCGCTTCAAAAAAACGCGCCCCAAGCGAAGAGGTACGCCAGGTTCTCCTCGAGCTGTGTGCTCTGCGACCTCTGCAGCTTGAAGAACTGGAAAAACTGCTGAACCGCAGTGGTGAGTCTCTGCGCAAAAAACACCTCCAGCAATTGATCAAAGAGCACAAAATCCGGCTGATGTATCCAACCAAGCCGAATCATCCCCACCAGGCTTACATCACTCAGGGGTCAGATGTCGACAAGGAGTACACATGATCACTGAAGATCAACTGGAGCAACTTTGTCTGGAATGGTTCCAAAGCATCGGATACGACACCATCTCCGGCTACGATATTGCTCCGGATGGTGACTATTCGGAGCGCGTCGATTACCGGCAGGTGATTCTACCTGGTCGTATGCTGGAGCGGCTGGAAGTTATTAACCCCCATGTACCCATGCAAACACTGGAAGCTGTTGTTCAACAGATCCGCAGGCCGGAAACGCCTCTTCTTGTTAAAAACAATAAAGCCTTCCACCAGCTGTTGCTTGAAGGTGTAAAGGTAGAGTTCAAGCGGGATGACAAAACGGTTGTTGATTACGTGCGGCTTGTTGATTTTTCCAACAGCAGTAACAACCAGTTTCTGGTAGTCAATCAGTACACTATCTCTGGCATAAAAGGACTGCGTCGCCCGGATGTCATAGTCTTTATCAATGGCCTGCCACTGGCTGTGATTGAGCTGAAAAACCCGGCAGACAGCAGTGCGGATATCTGGTCCGCCTACCAGCAACTGCAAACCTATAAAGAAGAACTCTCCGACCTGTTTGTGTTTAACGAAGCACTGGTGGTCAGTGATGGTCTGAATGCCCGAGTCGGCTCCCTCACGGCCAACAAAGAGCGGTTTCTGCCCTGGCGCACCATCAGCAATGAAAACGACAAGCCGCTGCTGGAATATCATCTGGAAACCCTGGTTAAAGGCTTTTTCCGCCCGGAACTACTGCTGGATTATATTCGCCACTTTGTGCTGTTCGAGCAGGATGGCGGCTCTTCAGATAACCCCGCCGCAGGCGCTATCATTAAAAAGATCGCCGGTTATCACCAGTTCCATGCTGTGCGGGAAGCAGTGAAAGCCACAGTCATTGCTGCCCGTCAGGATGAGTTGAACGCTGTTGCAGAACCCAGAGCTAACTATGGCGATAAGGTAGTGCCCGGCTCCGGTAAGGCTGGAGTGGTATGGCATACCCAGGGTTCTGGTAAGTCCATATCCATGGTCTGCTATACCGGTAAGCTGCTGGCACAACCGGCCATGAACAATCCCACCATTGTTGTGGTAACAGACCGGAATGATCTGGACGGCCAGCTATTTAACACCTTTGGCATGGCCGCCGAAACGCTGAAACAAACACCCATACAAGCCGCTGACCGAGATGACCTGCGGGAGATTCTGGCCTCACGACAGTCTGGCGGGATTATTTTTACTACTGTTCAGAAGTTTGCCCTTCTGGCTAGTGAAGCCAGTCATCCACGGTTAAGCGAGCGTCACAATATTGTGGTGGTGAGTGATGAAGCCCACCGCAGCCAATATGGTGACAAAGCCAAGTTCAACACCAAAACCGGCCAGTATACCTTTGGTTATTCCAAACATATGCGCGATGCGCTGCCCCATGCCTCATTTATTGGCTTTACCGGCACACCTATTGATTCTGCCGATAAAGATACCCGGGGCGTGTTCGGGGATTATGTCTCCATCTACGATATTCAGGATGCAGTAGACGACGGTGCGACCGTGCCCATCTACTACGAGTCCCGCCTGGCCAAGCTGGATATTCGTCAGGAAGAGATCGAAGCCTTAAATGACGAAGTGGATGAGGTCATTGAAGACGAGGAAACCTCCGTTCAGGAGCAGACCAAATCTCAATGGGCAGCACTGGAAAAACTGGTCGGCACCCAGCCTCGTATTGAACAGATCGCGGAAGATCTGGTCAGCCACTTTGAAAGCCGCATCAGCACCATGCCCGGCAAGGCGATGATTGTCTCCATGAGCCGGGAGATCTGTGTGGATATGTACAATGCCATTGTCGCGTTAAAGCCCGACTGGCATGGCGCTCCATTAGGCACAGCCGCTGACCCGGCGAAAGGCGCTATCAAGGTTGTAATGACCGGCTCAGCTTCCGACAAAGAGAAGCTGCAGCCCCATATCTATAACAAAGAAACCAAGAAGCTGTTTGAAAAACGCTTTAAGGACGTGGATGACCCGCTACAGCTGGTGATTGTGCGGGATATGTGGCTGACCGGCTTTGATGCCCCCAACTGTCACACCATGTATATCGACAAGCCCATGAAGGGCCACAACCTGATGCAGGCTATCGCACGGGTTAACCGGGTATTTAAAGATAAACCTGGCGGGTTGGTGGTGGACTACATCGGCATTGCCAACGAGTTGAAGCAGGCTCTGAAAACCTATACCAACTCCAACGGCAAGGGTCAGCCCACCCACGACTCCCACGAAGCCTTCGCTATTCTTCTGGAGAAAATGGATGTTGCCCGGGGCATGTTTGCTACAACGGTTAATGGACATGCCTTCGATTACAGCCGATTTGAAACCAATGCCCTGCAACTATTGCCCGGTGCCATGGGGCATATTCTCGGGTTAGTCGGAGCGTCTGGTGAGCTGGACGGCAAGAAGCGTTTTCTGGATGTGATGGCGGCAATCAGCAAAGCCTATACCCTGTGCAGCACTCTGGATGAAGCCGAGCCTCTGAAAAAAGAAATCGCCTTTCTGGCAGCAGTAAAGTCTGCCATCAGCAAGTACACCAATGTTGATAAGAAACGTACTGACGAAGAAAAACACTCCGCCCTGAAGCAGATTATCGACAACGCCATTGTCGCTGAAGGAGTAGATGATATCTTCGAAATGGTGGGACTGGATCGTCCAAATATTGGTCTGCTGTCACCCGAGTTTATGGAGGATGTCGCCAACCTCCCCCAGAAGAACCTGGCCGTCGAGCTGCTGGAAAAACTGCTGCGAGATGAAGTTAAAGCCCGTATGAAAACCGATGTGGTCTCCGAGAAGAAATACTCCGACCGCATTATGGAAACACTGCGCAAATACCATAACCGCGCCATTGAGACAGCTCAGGTAATTGAAGAGCTGATCAAGATGGCTAAGGATATGGCGGCCGATGCGGAACTGGCGGAGAAATCTGGTTTAAACACGGATGAAATTGCCTTCTATCGCGCACTGATTCAGAACGAATCTGCCGTGAAGGAGATGGGAGATAACAACCTTCGGGAACTGGCTAAATACGTAACATCTCAGCTGCGTAAAAGCACGACTGTGGATTGGCAGGTTCGGGACAGCGTGAGAGCCAAGCTTCGCAACTTGATCCGCCGGGCTTTACGCAAATGGAAGTACCCACCGGATGAAGCCAAAGAGGCGATTGAGCTCTGCTTGCAACAGGCAGAGGTGCTTTCTAACCAGTGGAGTTCAGCACCATAAATAGTGAAATTGTAGGGTGGCGGCTTGATCTGGTGTGTCATCACTTATTATGGAAAGGCAGTCAGTTTCTGGCTGCCAAGGCTGAGTTTTTTGCTTTATTAGCAAAAACGTTGTCAGTAAGCCCACCTGTAACTGTCCGCATCTATACAGATATATGGACATATGACAGACACTACCGAAAATGGTTGGAAGAGGAAGGGATCACAAAGCCTTTTGCCAATGATGGGTTATCTTTTTTAATTGTCAGAGGGGAGTCTTTCGATTCTCCTCAAGCGCTTAAAAAGCTAGAAGAGATTCTCTCTGAAGAACAAGCTTCTGATTTTTTTCAGGAAATAATGAAGAAAGACTATTTTGATTCTTTCCTTGTTAATGTAAACAGCGCGATGAGTGAGCAGATCGATACCCAAACTGAACTATACCCTGACAAGCCTCCAGAGTGGCTGGATATGCACCAACAAAGTATGGACGACTCAATTTTGGCTATATGGGAAGAGAAACCTGAGTGAATAAAAAGCAGAGGTGGAACCTTCCTCTGCTTCCATGCCTTACCGTGATGCCTAAACATCAGCTTCCTTTGTTTGCTGCAGCCACCCCCAGAAAGCATCCTAAAAGAGCCATTCCTAGCGTCCAGCCTTTATGGCCCCCAGTCAGCTCGCTTCCTGCCAAACCTAAAAGAGCAGCCCCAGTTACGCCGCCAGCAACTTGTTTACTCTCAACAGGTAAGCCGTGAGCCCACCTTACAAAGTGCTCGCAGTTGTTAGTAAATAATTTGTAGGTGGGTTTCCCGATCAAGCTCCTGGCTTTGTCGAGAACCTCTTGAGCAGGTAGTGCCCCTCCAATATGAGATTTACGTACGGTTGCGCCCTGCGTTCCCCTCTGCCAAATTTCCTCCTGAACTGTCCCCCTCCTTTGGCTTAGAGCGATGAGGTTTGGCATACCATCAGTTTTGCGATCGCTCACGATAGCGTAATGGTTAAATGTGTCATATACGACGGCGACAGTATCTCCTGGCAGCAGGCTAGTGCAGCCAAGCGCTAATACCCGCACAAATTCATACTTATAATGGCCGGGCCTTATAAGTCCACTTGAAAGGCTTGGCCATTTTCTTATTAAAGAACTCAACAAAAACGTGGAGCCTGGTTTTTAGGTCATTCGTGGATGTGAAGCTGTTCCGCTTCAGGAACCGTCTTGCCAGAATGGAAAACCAGATCTCAATCTGGTTCAGCCAGGATGCATGCTTCGGTGTATAGTGGAAAACGATCTTGTGGGAAGAGCAGCTCAGGTACTCTGCACGACTTTGCATGTTCTTCAGTATTCCCGATTTTCTTTTAACACCAAGCTCTTCAGTCGTTGTGCCCTCAAACCTTTGCGACGGCCCTGGCAGCGGCTTCCGACATATGCGTGTTGAGCCTGTCCATGACAAGGTGCCAGCCTGCTGCGTGAGGGTCACTGGCCAGCGTGTCGTTTAACAAGTCGGCGAAGTCTTCCTCTGTTCTGGTATCTCTTACCAGAGGTATGATTTCTCCTGTGGCAACGTCCATGCCTGCCAGCAATGCCTGAGTGCCATGGCGCTTGTATTCAAACTCGCGCTTTTCTATATAACCCGGCTTGACAGGTTTCCCTTCTGTCAGGGGTTCCAGAGCCTGCATACCGGTCTTTTCATCGAAAGAGATTGTTCGGATGTTTTGTTCGGCACCTTCAAGGGCTTGCTGATAGGTGTCGCAGACATCCGCACAGTGAATCTCAAACGCTTCATCTCTGGGAGAGTCTACCCATCCTTTGACTTTATCGGGACGAATATCAGCCTGATTTTAAAAAACGCCCCACTTGTCTCTGCGAGATGGATGGAACGATACCTTTATCCGCAGCGGCCATTGCCAGCGAATTCTCCGACCAGTGGCTCAGGGGGTAGCCATGCTCTTCCGGTTTATCGCAAGACATAGCAACAATCTGACAAATCTGCTCAGCGGTAAACTTGGGGGGGCTCCAGGTCTTGGCGCTTCTTTCAGTCGATCCTGAGTGGATAGCTCATCAGAACGCTCGACCCAGTGCTTGCGCCAGCGGGTGACCGTTTCCCGGGTGCATTCGAGCTCTCGGGATGTTCCCGACAGACTTTTTCCTTCAGCACCAGTCAGTATGATTTGGGCTCTGAGAACCAGTGATTGCGCACTTTTGCGTTTGCGAATTATGAGCTCAAGGTCGTCACGTTGTTGATCGGACAAGCTGATTTTCTGAGTGTGTTTTGACGGCATCCGTACTACTTGTTGAATGGTATTAGGGAGTAAAGGGAGCGCGGATCAGAACATATCTCAAACTGTATGTATATTAGAGCTTTCCTGCACTAGTTTGAAAGCCTGAACGCGAAGTCGCCATCGCCTCAACAGTAATGCTGCCATTCGCGCCATCAGGGTAACTCCCGAAGGTGGCTAATCCGCCGGTGTAATCAATAGTACCGACAGCAGTGCCCGCATTGGTCTGGCTGCTGACGTTTTTATACAGCACACCACCACGGTCAAAGTAGATGGCCCCTGCCCACTGGAACACGACACTGCCCGGCAAAATGGCATCTTCCACCAAGGGGAGCAGATCGACTGTCATGTCAGGCGCAGTCACCGTCTCGGTATAAGGCACATGACTGAGGCTGTTGCTTTGGGCGCGAGCAATGAGCTGGTCGCCCTTAAAGTTCTCTGTGGCAGGGTGAACAGTGGTCACCACATCACATCCGCCAAGTCCTCCGCTCCTTTTCATTTTGGAGGTGGTGTAGGTGTAGTCATCGGTCACCTTTAGGGTGAACGCGCCCGTTGCATAATCGACAGTGCCTGTCAGACCTGCCCAATTCCCATTCCCATCGTCATAGGCTTTACGGGTTCTGCTGGTGCTTTCTCCCACCGCATTACTTCGAGAGACAATCCACTCCAATGAAAGACTGCCCGGCAGCAGAGGTGCTCCGGTAATGGTGCCGGTGAACAAACCTGCGCCATCCGGGCTGCCGGGGAGGCTGGTGTTGGTAACAGCCCCTTCCTGATACGACAGAGAAAGACTTGTTCCACCGTCAGGTATCGACGCAGGGACAATACTCAAGACACCGTCCCCATAAAACACCGTCCCTGTACCATCACCCTGAAGCACACCTTGACCGTTGTCGGTGATGGTCTTGGTGACACCAGCCACCAGATAATCAATAGACACGCTGCCCGGCTTGATGCCGGGTTTGTCGGTAATATGCCGTACCTCAAACTGACCGGGAACGGCTGTCCCGGCATGAATGGTCACCTCATCATCGGTCTGGGCTTTGAAGGCGATGATCATGGAGCTGTCCGGATCGGGCATGACATCCAGAGTGACCTGCGCGGCACCGGTGGCGTAATCCACCGTCCCTGTGCCAGCCCCTGCAAGCTGGCCATTACCGGGGTCGGTCACGTCATACCATTTCCCCAGCGCCAGATAGCTGATGATCAGCGTGCCCGGAGCCGGTGCCACACCATCAGCGGTTAAAGCGAAGGTATAGGAGAAACCACGATTCTGATTAGTGATCTCCAACTCTTCCGAGTACATGACACCGGTCGCCACTGCTCCGGGGCGATAGCTGGCCGAGGCACCGGAGGTAAAGGAGCCGGAGGTCTTGAAGGCATCAATCTGCCCACTCTCGTAATCAATGATGATCTTCTCGAACGAGTGGGTGCCGCTGGAGTGTTGGAATGTCCCGTCACCAGCATCGGTATAATCGCCGCCCGCAATGCCCAGTGTCACCGAGCGAGGCACAGCGCCGGTTTGCAGATAGGCGCGGGACTGGTTGCCACTGATCAAACCGAACGACAAGGACACACTCCGGCTCCCGGGTGAGACCGGATGCACCACGCGAGCGGTATAGGTGCCGTCCTGATTGATCAGCGGAGTTTCCGAGCGGGCACTGGGGACCATCTCCCCATACACGCTGTTCACCTTAAAGGTCAGGTCATTCTGGGACGCATCGACCTTGAGCGATTGCAGGCCATAGTAGCGGGCTGCGTCAGCCACCTGTGTCGTTTGAATGCGGGAGGGGATGTCGCCGTTCTGGCCAATCGTCCCGCCGGGTGTCGCAACACCACCGGGAAAGGTGACCTTCAGGGGAGCGGAGAGTCCAAGCTGCAGCCTCCGCCGTTCAAAGTCCACATAGGAGTCAGACGACACGGCATAGGTGAAAGTTTCCATTCTGCCTTCCACGCTGATGATGCGCACATATTGCTCATCACCTGTCGCCTCATTCAGGAGCCGGTACACCTCACCAATTTCCGGCAGCCGGTGCTCCTCCCTCTGAATGGCCAGCAAGCTGCGCTGGCCCACCAGCTGATTCCCCAAGAAACACTTTGCGCATGGAGACATCACCGACCGTTCGGTCTATGCGGCTGATATCCCGGAACAGGTTATTGACCTGCCCATCGGCCACGACATTCCCTGTGGCCCGGCCTCCGCCGTCGTCCTCGTCGGTGAGCCTTTGGGATGCGAATAACTTGATATTTTCCTTGTTGATTGCCATACCGTTAGTCCTTTTGGGTATGTGTAAGAGAGATTCGCTTTATGAAAAGAGTCGGTACACAAGAGCTGTTTTCCTATGCAGTATTTTTCCTCTGCCTTTCGGTGGTTCTGTTTACACGGGCTGAAGAGTGGTGGGAAGCGCCCGACTGGAGGCCGACACCGAATGATGAGGAGGCTTTCGTGCAAGACTACCCAGATGAACACCAGTTTCTGGCAGCCTGTCGGCAAGGGCGTGTTGATGTTATGGAGTATTGGCTTAGCCAGAAGGGCTTTAGGCCAAACGATGAATTTATTAGCGGTTACGCGGGAGAAAAGGTTTCAGGACTTAGGATTGCATCTCAGGACGGTCATATCAATGGAGTGAAACTCCTTATTAAGGCCGGAGCTGATTTGAATCAAACCCGTAATGATGGATCGACATCTCTCTTTATGGCCAGCCAAAATGGTCATGCAAAGGCAGTGGAGATTCTGGTTAAGGCTGGAGCTGATTTGAATCAAACCAGGGGCGGTGTAACACCTCTCTTTATGGCCAGCAAAAATGGCCATGCCGAGGTGGTGCAGATTCTGGTTAAGGCCGGAGCTGATTTGAATCAAGGGCATGATGATGGAGCTACACCTCTCTTTATCGCCAGCCAAAATGGTCATGCCGAGGCCGTAGAGATTCTAATTCAGGCCGAGGCTGATTTGAATCAAGCCAGGGATGATGGAACGACACCTCTCTTTATGGCCAGCCAATATGGTCATGCCGGGGTAGTGGGAATTCTGGTTAAGGCCGGAGCTGATCCATTAAAAAAATGTCACCATCATGTTTTGTTCAATAGGGGGCCGCTGGAAGCCGCCAAGCTTAGTCAACCCTCCTGGCAAGCGAACCCCGAAGCCTATGAACGTTACGCTTTGACAATTCAAACTTTAAAGCCCGCAGTAAAAGCCTGGAAAGAACAGAAAAAAATTCAGGCACAATTAGCTGGTAATACAGGTTGTTTTGATGAGTTTGTCTGTGCGTTGAAAGAGGGAATAAAACATGCAGTAGCTCCACATATGACACGGGCTCCATTGAAAAGTAAAGGGTATTAGCTCTTATAGCCCTGGTACCACCGTCAATAGTCGAATAACCACAGCATAGAAATCAGAGTCATCGGGGTTGGTCAGGGGCAGCACTTGCCGGGCTTCAATAGGCGCACCTTCAGACCGGTCAAAAATAACTGTGAATGCACGTCCGCCAGGAAGTGTGAGAAGCATCTTCTTTTTCGGTATTTCCGATAAAGCAAAGAGCGTGTTCAGATCGGACAGCGTTAACCAGCTGTTCTCCCCATCCCCCAGCACAATGCTGCGCCCGTAAGTCATCAGACTTTCAGACACAATAAGGGAGCCGGTCAGGCTCCTGTCGGTACTCTGGGCAACCGGTGTCCAGTCAAACTCATTCACCCACAAAAGGTTGTCCGGCAGTGTCGGAGAGTAGACCGACGGAACTTCCCCATCGGCCCCTCGCAGAACGGTACGTAAACCTCTCAGCTTATACCGCTCCCATCAGGCAAACGCACCCACCATCCCCATGCGCCAATGTGCAAACAAGTTCGGGTGTCGCTCTACAATCCTGTCAAAGAGCTTCACCGTCTTCGTCTTTCGGCCTCGAAGATGTTTGTATTTCTTCATCGCCCATGCCACCAGTGTCATGTTGAAGTGTCTACACATCCCATGCATGGCCGACTTTCTGAATTTGCCGTAGTAATTCATCCAACCCTGAATAATCGGGTTGAACCACCGGGCAATATCAATCAGCTCCAAATCCGTTCGGTTTCGCACACCCAACTTTCTCGTCTTAGATCGCATTGATTTCAACGCCGACTTACTTACCGCCGGTGAGAAGCTGATGAAAGGGCAATTTTGCTTCTTATTCCAACTCACTCTCGGCTTGAAGGTGTAGCTTAAAAAGTCGAAGGACGTCGGATGATAACGCCCCTTTCGGTTTCCATCTTTGTAATACACAATCTTGGTCTTTTCCGGATGCAGCTCTAAACCACATTCTGCAAAACGCTCTCGCAACACACTCAGCAACTGCTGTGCCTGTTGCTCTGTACGACAGTGAACAAGCCCATCATCAGCATAGCGACACCAAGGGGCATCAGGATGGTGGCGTTGCATCCATTGATCGAACACATAATGCAGAAACAGGTTACTTAATACGGGACTGATTACCCCACCCTGAGGTGTACCGCAGTTTCCTTCACACCGCTGTCCGTCCTTTCCCTGCATCGGCGCTGATATCCAGCGTTTAATGTAGAGGATGACCCACGGGCAATTCGTGTGTTTAAGAACCGCTTTCATCAGCAGGTCGTGAGGTATGTGGTCGAATAATCCTTTGATGTCGAACTCAAGCACCCAGTCGTATTTCCAACATCTCTGTCGGGTAATAGCCACCGCATCCAGTGCCGACTTCTTAGGCCTGTAGCCGTAAGAATCGGGTAGAAAATACGGTTCAACTTCTGGCTCAAATTGCAGTTTTACCACCGTTTGGGCGATTCGATCTCCCACTGTCGGGATTCCCAGTATCCGTACGCCACCTGTCTTTTTTTTGATCGGGACTGCCATCACCGGAGGAGGAAAGTAACTCCCCGATGACATCCGGTTCCAGATTTTATAAAGATTGTCTTTCAGATTTTTCTCAAAATCTTCCAGCGATTGACGATCAACACCGGCGGCACCTGCGTTGGCTTTGACGAGCCTGTACGCCTGCATCACCTGTTGCTTGGGAATGATAAATGGTTTTGTCCTCATCAATACCTCCTTCTGACTTTTGTCATACGACCCTGTCAGTTGAATACCCATGAGAACCACCTGACGCAGCCCCCTCGCTCCACACCCATTACAGGTGCTTCTTCACTACATACGGGCTGCTCCGCCCCAGTGCGCAGCATTGGTACTCTGCCCCTTGTGGTATCGCCACTTGGAGTTCTCCCTTAGCATCTGCAAGACTGGTTCACGCAGTTCCACAGAAAAGCCTGAAACAGATTCATGCCCCCTTCACGCCGGACACCGCCTGCACAGCATTCGGATTTCACTTGCAGACTGATCCCGGGCTATCGAGTGGAGCCCGGTTTTGATGTCTATAGAACTTGGTTACGACGCCTCAACAGCGGTTCGGGTTTACTCATCTCTCTGTTCCGTACCTGCCGGATCAAGTCCGACTTTTCCTCAACGCTCACGACCTGCACTCTTAATACAAGCCGCTTGAGGTGGTTTGAAGCCTGTTTCCGACGACCGGCTCCGGCGGGCCCTCCGCCATCTTTTCTGTAGCTTCGCCACAGATAAGAAAAGACTCCCTTCTTTTCTCTCTGTGTGCCTACGGCACACACTCGATCGACCAGCTTTCTTCACAAGCCCCCCAGCCAATCACCTCGAACTCAATGCGGTCATCCTGAACATCCATACCACAGGTCAACACTTCGACCGACCAAGGCACCTCCGCCGCATAATGTTCACGACGCTGGTGCAGCAGTTCATGGTCCACTGTCTCACCTTTTTCCTGCCAGGTTTGGCCGAGCACGGTATTAGTCCAGTCTTTCAAGAGTACCGGATCATTCCTGGCGGCCAGGAAATCCGCCACCGCATCGCGCCAGCTGTACCAGCCATTCGGGCTGTAGAGTGAACTCAGATGAAAGCCAGCGGTTTTGCCATCAGCCTCTTCATTGAGAGTGACCCATTTCCCGGCTCCCAGCAGCTGTGGTTTGTCGTGCTCCTGCATCCGATGCTGGCAGGCCACACATTCGAAAGAGGCAGTTGAAGCATCATCATTCTCAAATTTGATTTGATGCCATTCGATAGGTTGGAAATGGCCACACTCGGTACAAGGCACCTGGTACTGGCGCTGATCGGAATGCTCGTAGGCGGTTTCGATCTTGCTGCTGCCCGCGATATTGGGCGTTGAGACCATCAGAATCTTACGGTTGCGGGAAAAGGTCGCCGTTCTTTTGATGGCCAAATTGATGGGGCTGCCCTCGCCATCCACATCATCGTCGTAAGCATCGACTTCATCCAGAAACAGGAACCGGGCAGGCATGGAGCGCAGACCGGTCGCTGAGTTGGCTCCGGCAATAATCAATACGCCATTGGGAAACTCTTTCACCAGCTGGGTATTACCGGAATCCCTTGAGCGAGCATCTTTAACCCGCGCCTTGAGGATGGACATCTCCTCAATCATGGGAGCAATACGCTGCTTGGACGTCCGCTTGGCCATATCCAGGGTTGGCAGCACATACATCATCGGGCCAGGGGTATGATGAATCACATAGCCCAACCAGTTATTGCCGCATTCTGTCCCCCCGACCTGTGCACCTTTCATAAAGACGACACGTTCAACCGGGGAGGAAGGCGACAGACAATCCATAATCGCTTTCAGGTAAGGCGTTCGCGCCGTACGCCAGCGACCGGCTTCCTTGGCCGACTTCATAGGCAGTACGCGATGCTCATCAGCCCACTCCGACACTGTCATGCGCGTGTCTGGCCTCAGACCATCCAGCAATCCCTGGGTGTAAGTTTGGGTCTGAGGCATAAGCGTTGATTCTCTGTGTTACCTGCGACCAGTGTCGTGTCACCGGGGTAGCACTTTGTTGGGGGCGGTAACGGGTTACCGATGTGCTTTCCAACCGCTATTCGGCGCTATCCCTTGGTAGGCAAGGGATAACGTTTTTTGGCACACGAAATGCTCTATCTAAGGTGTAAACAGGCAAAAGGTTCCGGAAGAGAATCTTGCCAGACGGGTAACAATAAAAATAAATGCCCGTAAACAAGACCAACAATAAGAAAAACAAAAAAGAATAATAATAAGAATAAAGAACCTTAACTTCCGAGAATCTCAAACCCCGCCTTTGCGGGGTTTTGTTTATGTGGCCAATCCCTGTTATTTGACCAACTGCTCCAACGCCTCTTCAACCTCCTGAAATAGCCGCTTGCGAACACGGGCTGGGTCTGTTTCTGCCGCCAAAATATCCGCTATACGATCAGGGATACCCAACAAGGCATCCCGCACCTGTCGTCCGGTTTGAAACCCTTCTTCGTAGACCTTACCTGCCTCAACCAGCTTACCTTCCCGCTCCTCATAATCGAGCCGCGCCATCTTGGCCCGGTAGGCTTCACGCATAGTACGGGCGGCGGCGTAATCCACCACCTTGCGGTTATCGAGGGGAAGTGGCGCAGATGTTTCAGGACGCGCCTGAACGGGGGACTCTCTTAATCCCGTCGAGGGTTCGCCCAATTGGTCGATAGCCGCCTTAGCCGCCACAGGATCAATTTTCCCGCCTTCCAGTTTGACCCGCCCTTGCTTGACCAGCTTGGCCACATATTGCTTCGACCAGCCGTGTCTGCGGGCAAATTCCGCCTGTGTGATACGTTCACCAGACACTAGCCTCCCCGCTTATAACCTGTTGATTATTAATCAAAAAGTAACTTGATAAAGCCACCATTGAGAGCGTAACTGTAAGAGCCAGCCCGAAAACTCAAGCAGGAGCCCAGGATGCCCAGGACCGATCAAAACGCCAGCCTTAAGGACGCCTTAATCAGAAAGCGGGGTCGTATTGATGACCTGCTGGAACAAGTGCAAAAGAAAGCCGACCGGCATTTTGATCTGGCTTAGGAAGAGTGCCACTGGGGACACGCCGGAGACCTGGATCACCTGATTGAGTATCTCGAGCATGCACTGGGTATCGAACGCCAATAAACAGAAATCGATGGAGACGAGCTATGAAAACATCCAAAAAACCACTCTCAGCCAGCCAAACCAACACCCTGAAACTGGGTCATGACAAAGGCACCTTTACCGCACAGGATCTGCCTATTAAGGGCGGCGCTGCGAAAAAGGTTCTCGACAGCCTGCTTAACAAGGAGCTGATTAAGTCCATCAACCGCAACGGCCGCTGGGTTGATTACGCCCTGACGCCAGCCGGGCGACAAGCTATTGGCATAGAACAATCCGAGCCGGTTCAAACTCCCCCCAAGGCAAAGCCCAAAACCAGACCTGGTAGCAAGCTGGATCAAGTGATCAACCTTCTGAACCGCAAAGAAGGGGCAACCATTCCGCAGATGATGGAGCAAACCGGCTGGCAGCAGCACACAGTGCGCGGCACTCTGGCGGGAGCTCTGAAGAAACGACTGGGGTTGACCATTGAGTCGGAAAAAGCAGACGGCCAAGACCGTGTGTATCGCATCACTGCTGGGCTGGAGACTGCCTGATGTCCATCAACCCAAGTCAGAGAGCCGGTCCTTTCTGTTCAAAAGAGCATCCGGCTATTCTTATTCTGCCCCTGACCAATGGCCATCTTATGGTGAGCCGAGTGAACCGGACTAATGTCCGAACTCTTGCCACGCTCAATCGTTGGCACCCCAACTTTATCGATGCGCTCGCGCTGGTGAAAAAAGGCAATCTCGATGTGATGGCTGGCCATGGTGTTGTTGCCCTGCATCGTGATTGTGATGAGCCCTGGCATGAGCATCAGCCAAGGTTTTTTCGTGGTCCCGTGGATATGGGCCGCTGGGCCAAAGAGTTGAAAATTTCGCGTCTGTTCTGGCATTCACTGGCGGTGGACGATGCCGAAAATGGTCAACCTGAGAGTCAACCAAAAAAGTCAACCAAGTTGACTATTTCCAAGGAATGGACAGAGCTTTGGTTGACCCGCTAACTATTTGCTATTGCGGCCTTAAAAAGTCAACCCCGGTGTGAGTCTGTCGCCAGCGTTTTTGCGGTGCTCCGTACCCGCTGATTATTGAACCCTGCAGGCCCCCCGTAAAGACTGGGTTTCTATCGTGGGGATGTTCCTCGCCGTTATCACGTTTGAGTCTATCCTCTTCACCTTCTTTTTGGGGGGTGACTCTATGCTCTTTAAGTCATGCATTTGTATCTTGACGACCTCTATTGTCATCAGTCTGATTTCTCCCAATACCTTTTCCGGCAACAACAAGCTTATCCATACACCTGCGCTTAAATCTAATCACCCGGTTTACCCGGTGCAAATTCATATCAACTCGACGGGAAGGGTCGCCATTCCGGGTACAAAGGGCACGCAAATCCACCCCCATGGAACAACATCCTGTTCTGTGGTGAAGGCTGGCGATCAACACATTGTGCATTGCCAGGGAAAGGAACAAAACACACAACTCACACTCACACACGCAAAGCAGGCATTCCCTCTTGTGATTGAAGGGAATGCCTTGACCCGTATTGAGGATAAATCGGGAGTTTGCAATATATTTTCTGAAGAGGGCGGTGAAATGTATATCCCTGACATTCATTGCTCACTTCACTCCAGTACCGAACGGCTTTTTCCTGAACTAACACCTCAGAATAGCTGGACAAGTGACGACAGCCATGAGCTTCAGACAAGCCCTTCATACTCAGAGAATTCCGGAGACTGGACATTCTGGAAGGATAACTTCCCCTGGGACAGCATTGAGCTTCAATCTGACACTGAACTTCTTCCTGCAGACACTCCGGATACGCACACTCTCAGAGTCCGTCCAGGAAAAAAGCGCATTCACACAGGGGAGCGCCCTTTTGTCTGCCCCGTTGAAGGCTGCAAACAGAGCTTTACCGTATCCGGTGCCCTCACCAGGCACAAGCGCACTCACACAGGGGAGCGCCCTTTTGTCTGCCCCGTCGAAGGCTGCAAACAGGGCTTTACCCAATCCAGTAACCTCACCGCCCACAAGCGCACTCACACAGGGGAGCGCCCTTTTGTCTGCCCCGTCGAAGGCTGTAAACAGAGCTTTACCCAATCCAGTCACCTCACCACTCACAAGCGCATTCACACAAGGGAGCGCCCTTTTGTCTGCCCCGTCGAAGGCTGCAAACAGGGCTTTACCCAATCCAATGACCTCACCAGGCACAAGCGTATTCACACAGGGGAGCGCCCTTTTGTCTGCCCCGTCGAAGGCTGTAAAAAAGGCTTTACCCAATCCAGTCACCTCACCACCCACAAGCGCATTCACACAGGGGAGCGCCCTTTTGTCTGCCCCGTCGAAGGCTGCAAACAGGGCTTTACCCGATCCGATCACCTCACCACCCACAAGCGCACTCACACAGGGGCGCGCCCTTTTGTCTGCCCCGTCGAAGGCTGCAAACAGGGCTTTACCCAATCCAGTAACCTCACCACCCACAAGCGCATTCACACAGGGGAGCGCCCTTTTGTCTGCCCCGTCGAAGGCTGCAAACAGGGCTTTACCCAATCCGGTGCCCTCACCGGCCACAAGCGCACTCACACAGGGGAGCACCCTTTTGTCTGCCCCGTCGAAGGCTGTAAAAAAGGCTTTGCCCAATCCAGTGACCTCACCAAGCACAGGCTCATTCACACAGGGGAGCGCCCTTTTGTCTCCCCCGTCGAAGGCTGCAAACAGGGCTTTGCCCAATCCAGTCACCTCACCACCCACAAGCGCATTCACACAGGGAAGCGCCCTTTTGTCTGCCCCGTCGAAGGCTGTAAAAAAGGCTTTACCCACTCCAGTGACCTCACCACTCACAAGCGCATTCACACAGGGGAGCGCCCTTTTGTCTGCCCCGTCGAAGGCTGCAAACAGAGCTTTACCCAATCCAGTCACCTCACCACCCACAAGCGCATTCACACAAGGGAGCGCCCTTTTGTCTGCCCCGTCGAAGGCTGCAAACAGGGCTTTACCCAATCCAGTCACCTCACCACCCACAAGCGCACTCACACAGGGGAGCGCCCTTTTGTCTGCCCCGTCGAAGGCTGTAAAAAAGGCTTTACCCACTCCAGTGCCCTCACCAGGCACAAGCGCACTCACACAGGGGAGCGCCCTTTTGTCTGCCCCGTCGAAGGCTGCAAACAGGGCTTTACCCAATCCAGTCACCTCACCGCCCACAAGCGCATTCACACAGGGAGGCGCCCTTTTGTCTGCCCCGTCGAAGGCTGCAAACAGAGCTTTACCCAATCCAGTACCCTCACCACCCTCAAGCGCACTCACACCGGGGAGCGCCCTTTTGTCTGCCCCGTCGAAGGCTGTAAAAAGGGCTTTGCCCGATCCAATCACCTCACCAGGCACAAGCGCATTCACACAGGGGAGCGCCCTTTTGTCTGCCCCGTCGAAGGCTGCAAACAGGGCTTTACCCACTCCAGATAACCTCACCAGGCACCAGCGTATCCACTCAGGGGACAACACAAAATCCCATCCTTCTCTTGAGTGACCATTCTCTGATAGCGCACGGACTGTATGGGGTGACAATAGGGTTATCAATATCTACATCTACAAATTTGTTTATATTGATAACCCATCTGGTGGGGAATGATTCAGCGATGAATGTTCTTCATCACCTTCTCCACCCCTCGGCTGGCAATATAGCCACCCATCCCCAGCTGGACGATACCGAGCAACTTCAACGCCAGTGTTTCACTTAAGTCCGGGGAAGCCCAGTCCATCCATCGACACATAATCAGCACCGTAAACACCAGCATAACAATGGGTCGCCATATGGGGCGCTGGGCCAAAGAGCTGAAAGTTTCGCGTCTGTTCTGGCATTCACTGGCGGTACGATACCGAAAATGGTCAACCTGAGAGTCAACCAAAAAAGTCAACCAGGTTGACTTTTTGCAAGGGCTGGAAGGAACTGTGGTTGACCCGCTAACTGATTGTTACTAACGATTTTTCGCAGTGCTGCGTACCGGCTGTTTATTGAACCCTGCAGGGGTCTCTAAAGACCGAGCATCTGCCATGAGAATATTCA
Organism: Sansalvadorimonas sp.; assembly: GCA_965221135.1. GTDB lineage: Bacteria > Pseudomonadota > Gammaproteobacteria > Pseudomonadales > Endozoicomonadaceae > Sansalvadorimonas. Next base: position 47,405 of record CBDCRZ010000036.1, on the reverse strand, counting down.
CTGCCATCATCACGTATGAGTCTATCCTCTTCACCTTCTTTTTGGGGGCGGGTATATGTTCTTTAAGGCACGCATTGGTATCTTGACTACCTCTATTGCCATCAGCCTGATTTCTCCCAATACCTTTTCCGGCAACAACAAACTTATCCCCATACCTTCTATTAAACCTGATCAACCCGTTGACTCGGTGCAAATTCATATCGACTCGACAGGTGGTGTCACTATTCCGAGCACCAAAGGTACGCAAATCCACCCCCATGGAACAACGTCCTGTTCAGTGGCGAGGGCTGGCGATCAACACAGTGTGCATTGCCAGGGAAAGGAACAAAATACACAACTCACACTTGCACACGCACCGCAGGTATTACCTCTTGACATTGAAGCGAATACCTTGACCCGTATTGAAGATGAATCGGGAGTTTGCCATGTGTTTTCTGACGAATTAGGGGAAGACTCCCACCCTGACATTGACTGCTCGTCTCACCCTGGTGCTGATCTGTCCCCTCCTGAATATCCGCATTTAAATAGCTGGATAAGACAGCACGACCGTAAACTACAGGTAATGTCTTCCCCCTCTGAGGATTTCGGAAACAGCTCTGTGGGGAAAGATACCGCCCCCTGTGACAGCATTGAGGTTCAATCTGACACGGAGCTTCTCCCGACAGGCACTCCTGATACGTACGCACTCAGAGTCCGTCCTGGAAAAAAACGCACTCACACAGGGGAGCGCCCTTTTGTCTGCCCCGTCGAAGGCTGCAAACAGGGCTTTATCGAATCCGGTCACCTCACCACCCACAAGCGCACTCACACAGGGGAGAGCCCTTTTGTCTGCCCCGTCGAAGGCTGCAAACAGAGCTTTACTTTATCGAATCCGGTTTTGTCTGCCCCGTCGACCTCACCACCCACAAGCGCACTCACACAGGGGAGCGCCCTTTTGTCTGCCCCGTCGAAGGCTGCAAACAGGGCTTTACCCGATCCAGTGCCCTCACCGCCCACAAGCGCACTCACACAGGGGAGCGCCCTTTTGTCTGCCCCGTCGAAGGCTGCAAACAGGGCTTTACCCGATCCGGTGCCCTCACCGCCCACAAGCGCATCCACACAGGGGAGCGCCCTTTTGTCTGCCCCGTCGAAAGCTGCAAACAGGGCTTTATCGAATCCGGTCACCTCACCACCCACAAGCGCACTCACACAGGGGAGCGCCCTTTTGTCTGCCCCGTCGAAGGCTGCAAACAGGGCTTTACCCAATCCGGTAACCTCACCAGGCACAAGCGCATCACACAGGGGAGCGCCCTTTTGTCTGCCCCGTCGAAAGCTGCAAACAGGGCTTTACCAGATCTGGTGACCTCACCAGGCATCTGCGCATCCACACAGGGGAGCGCCCTTTTGTCTGCCCCGTCGAAGGCTGCAAACAGAGCTTTACCCAATCCAGTAACCTCACCACCCACAAGCGCATTCACACAGGGGAGCGCCCTTTTGTCTGCCCCGTCGAAGGCTGCAAACAGGGCTTTTCCCAATCCGGTGCCCTCACCACCCACAAGCGCATTCACACAGGGGCGCCCTTTTGTCTGCCCCGTCGAAGGCTGTAAAAAAGGCTTTGCCCAATCCAGTGACCTCACCAGGCACAAGCGCATTCACACAGGGGACAACACAAAATCCCATCCTTCTCTTGAGTGACCATTCTCTGATAGCGCACGGACTGTATGGGGTGACAATAGGGTTATCAATATCTACATCTACAAATTTGTTTATATTGATAACCCATCTGGTGGGGAATGATTCAGCGATGAATGTTCTTCATCACCTTCTCCACCCTCGGCTGGCAATGTAGCTACCCATCCCCAGCTGAACGATACCGAGAAACTTCAACGCCAGTGTTTCACTTAAGTCCGGGGAAGCCCAGCCCATCCATCGACACATAATCAGCGCCGTAAACACCAGCATAACAATGGGTCGCCATATGGGGCGCTGGGCCAAAGAGTTGAAAATTTCGCGTCTGTTCTGGCATTCACTGGCGGTGGACGATGCCGAAAATGGTCAACCTGAGAGTCAACCAAAAAAGTCAACCAGGTTGACTATTTCCAAGGAATGGACAGAGCTTTGGTTGACCCGCTAACTATTTGCTATTACGGCCTTAAAAAGTCAACCCCGGTGTGAGTCTGTCGCCAGCGCTTTTGCGGTGCTCCGTACCCGCTGATTATTGAACCCTGCAGGCCCCCCGTAAAGACCGGGTTTCTATCGTGGGGATGTTCCTCGCCGTTATCACGTTTGAGTCTATCCTCTTCACCTTCTTTTTTTTGGGGGGGACTCTATGCTCTTTAAGTCATGCATTTGTATCTTGACGACCTCTATTGTCATCAGTCTGATTTCTCCCAATACCTTTTCCGGCAACAACAAGCTTATCCATATACCTGCGCTTAAATCTAATCAACCGGTTTACCCGATGCAAATTCATATCGACTCGACGGGAAGGGTCGCCATTCCGGGTACAAAGGGCACGCAAATCCACCCCCATGGAACAACATCCTGTTCTGTGGTGAAGGCTGGCGATCAACACATTGTGCATTGCCAGGGAAAGGAACAAAACACACAACTCACACTCACACACGCAAAGCAGGGATTCCCTCTTGTGATTGAAGGGAATGCCTTGACCCGCATTGAGGATAAATCGGGAGTTTGCAATATATTTTCTGAAGAGGGCGGTGAAATGTATATCCCTGACATTCATTGCTCACTTCACTCCAGTACCGAACGGCTTTTTCCTGAACTAACACCTCTGAATAGCTGGACAAGTGACGACGGCCATGAGCTTCAGACAAGCCCTTTACACTCAGAGAATTCCGGAGACAGGACATTCTGGGAGGATAACTTCCCCTGGGACAGCATTGAGGTTCAATCTGACACTGAACTTCTTCCTGCAGACACTCCGGATACGCACACTCTCAGAGTCCGTCCAGGAAAAAAGCGCATTCACACAGGGAAGCGCCCTTTTGTCTGCCCCGTCGAAGGCTGCAAACAGGGCTTTACCCAATCCGGAGCCCTCACCGCCCACAAGCGCATTCACACAGGGGAGCGCCCTTTTGTCTGCCCCGTCGAAGGCTGCAAACAGGGCTTTACCCAATCCGGTGCCCTCACCGCCCACAAGCGCATTCACACAGGGGAGCGCCCTTTTGTCTGCCCCGTCGAAGGCTGCAAACAGGGCTTTACCCAATCCGGTCACCTCACCATCCACAAGCGCACTCACACAGGGGCGCGCCCTTTTGTCTGCCCCGTCGAAGGCTGCAAACAGGGCTTTACCCAATCCGGTCACCTCACCATCCACAAACGCACTCACACAGGGGAGCGCCCTTTTGTCTGCCCCGTCGAAGGCTGCAAACAGAGCTTTACCCAATCCTGTCACCTCACCACCCACAAGCGCACTCACACAGGGGAGCGCCCTTTTTTCTGCCCCGTCGAAAGCTGTAAAAAAGGCTTTGCCCGATCCAGTGACCTCACCGCCCACAAGCGCACTCACACAGGGGAGCGCCGTTTTGTCTGCCCAGTCGAAGGCTGTAAAAAAGGCTTTGTCCAATCCAGTGACCTCACCGCCCACAAGCGCATTCATACAGGGGAGCGCCCTTTTGTCTGCCCCGTCGAAGGCTGCAAACAGGGCTTTACCCAATCCAGTAACCTCACCACCCACAAGCGCATTCATACAGGGGAGCGCCCTTTTGTCTGCCCCGTCGAAAGCTGCAAACAGAGCTTCACCCAATCCAGTGCCCTCACCAGGCACAAGCGCACTCATACAGGGCAGCGCCCTTTTGTCTGCCCCGTCGAAGGCTGTAAAAAAGGCTTTACCCGATCCAGTGACCTCACCACTCACAAGCGCATTCACACAGGGGAGCGCCCTTTTGTCTGCCCCGTCGAAGGCTGCAAACAGGGCTTTACCCAATCCAGTGCCCTCACCACCCACAAGCGCACTCACACAGGGGAGCGCCCTTTTGTCTGCCCCGTCGAAGGCTGCAAACAGGGCTTTGCCCAATCCGGTGCCCTCACCAAGCACCTGCGCATTCACACAGGGGAGCGCCCTTTTTTCTGCCCCGTCGAAGGCTGCAAACAGGGCTTTACCAAATCCAGTCACCTCACCACCCACAAGCGCATTCACACAGGGGAGCGCCCTTTTGTCTGCCCCGTCGAAGGCTGCAAAAAAGGCTTTACCCAATCCAGTGACCTCACCATCCACAAGCGCATTCACACAGGGGAGCGCCCTTTTGTCTGCCCCGTCGAAGGCTGCAAACAGGGCTTTACCCAATCCAGTCACCTCACCACCCACAAGCGCATTCACACAGGGGAGCGCCCTTTTGTCTGCCCCGTCGAAGGCTGCAAAAAAGGCTTTACCCAATCCAGTGACCTCACCATCCACAAGCGCATTCACACAGGGGAGCGCCCTTTTGTCTGCCCCGTCGAAGGCTGCAAACAGGGCTTTACCAAATCCAGTAACCTCACCACCCACAAGCGCACTCACACAGGGGAGCGCCCTTTTGTCTGCCCCGTCGAAAGCTGCAAACAGGGCTTTACCGAATCCGATGCCCTCACCAGGCACAAGCGCATCCACTCAGGGGACAACACAAAATCCCATCCTTCTCTTGAGTGACCATTCTCTGATAGCGCACGGACTGTATGGGGTGACAATAGGGTTATCTATATCTACAAATTTGTTTATATTGATAACCCATCTGGTGGGGAATGATTCAACGATGAATGTTCTTCATCACCTTCTCCACCCCTCGGCTGGCAATGTAGCCACCCATCCCCAGCTGGACGATACCGAGCAACTTCAACGCCAGTGTTTCACTTAAGTCCGGGGAAGCCCAGCCCATCCATCGACACATAATCAGCGCCGTAAACACCAGCATAACAATGGGTCGCCATATGGGCGCTGGGCCAAAGAGCTGAAAGTCTCCCGTTTGTTCTGGCATTCACTGGCGGTGGACGATACCGAAAATGATCAACCTGAGAGTCAACCAAAAAAGTCAACCAAGTTGACTATTTCCAAGGAATGGACAGAGCTTTGGTTGACCCGCTAACTATTCGCTATTGCGGCCTTAAAAAGTCAACCCCGGTGTGAGTCTGTCAGCAGCGCTTTTGCCATGCTCCGTACCCGCTGATTATTGAACCCTGCAGGCCCCCCGTAAAGACCGGGTTTCTATCCTGGGGATGTTCCTCGCCGTTATCACGTTTGAGTCTATCCTCTTCACCTCCTTTTTTGGGGGTGACTCTATGCTCTTTAAGTCATGCATTTGTATCTTGACGACCTCTATTGTCATCAGTCTGATTTCTCCCAATACCTTTTCCGGCAACAACAAGCTTATCCATATACCTGCGCTTAAATCTAATAAACCGGTTTACCCGGTGCAAATTCATATCGACTCGACGGGAAGGGTCGCCATTCCGGGTACAAAGGGCACGCAAATCCACCCCCATGGAACAACATCCTGTTCTGTGGTGAAGGCTGGCGATCAACACATTGTGCATTGCCAGGGAAAGGAACAAAACACACAACTCACTCTCACACACGCAAAGCAGGCATTCCCTCTTGTGATTGAAGGGAATGCCTTGACCCGTATTGAGGATAAATCGGGAGTTTGCAATATATTTTCTGAAGAGGGCGGTGAAATGTATATCCCTGACATTCATTGCTCACTTCACTCCAGTACCGAACGGCTTTTTCCTGAACTAACACCTCTGAATAGCTGGACAAGTGACGACAGCCATGAGCTTCAGACAAGCCCTTCACACTCAGAGAATTCCGAAGACTGGACATTCTGGGAGGATAACTTCCCCTGGGACAGCATTGAGGTTCAATCTGACACTGAACTTCTTCCTGCAGACACTCCGGATACGCACACTCTCAGAGTCCGTCCAGGAAAAAAGCGCATTCACACAGGGGAGCGCCCTTTTGTCTGCCCCGTCGAAGGCTGCAAACAGAGCTTTGCCCGATCCGGTGCCCTCACCGCCCACAAGCGCATTCACACAGGGGAGCGCCCTTTTGTCTGCCCCGTCGAAGGCTGCAAACAGGGCTTTACCCAATCCAGTGCCCTCACCACCCACAAGCGCACTCACACAGGGGAGCGCCCTTTTGTCTGCCCCGTCGAAGGCTGCAAAAAAGGCTTTACCCAATCCGGTTCCCTGACTAGGCATCTGCGCATCCACACAGGGGAGCGCCCTTTTGTCTGCCCCGTCGAAGGCTGCAAACAGGGCTTTGCCCATTCCAGTGACCTCACCACCCACAAGCGCAATCACACAGGGGAGCGCCCTTTTGTCTGCCCCGTCGAAGGCTGCAAACAGGGCTTTGCCCATTACAGTGACCTCACCATCCACAAGCGCATTCACACAGGGGAGCGCCCTTTTGTCTGCCCCGTTGAAGGCTGCAAACAGGGCTTTACCCGATCCAGTGCCCTCACCACCCACAAGCGCACTCACACAGGGGAGCGCCCTTTTGTCTGCCCCGTCGAAGGCTGCAAACAGGGCTTTACCCAATCCAGTCACCTCACCAGGCACAAGCGCACTCACACAGGGGCGCGCCCTTTTGTCTGCCCCGTCGAAGGCTGCAAACAGGGCTTTACCCAATCCAGTCACCTCACCACCCACAAGCGCATTCACACAGGGGAGCGCCCTTTTGTCTGCCCCGTCGAAGGCTGCAAAAAAGGCTTTACCCAATCCAGTGACCTCACCAACCACAAGCGCATTCACACAGGGGAGCGCCCTTTTGTCTGCCCCGTCGAAGGCTGCAAACAGGGCTTTACCCAATCCAGTGACCTCACCAGGCACAAGCGCACTCACACAGGGGAGCGCCCTTTTGTCTGCCCCATTGAAGGCTGCAAACAGGGCTTTACCCGATCCGGTGCCCTCACCAGGCACCAGCGCATCCACACAGGGAACAACACAAAATCCCATCCTGCTCTTGAGTGACCATTCTCTGATAGCGCACGGACTGTATGGGGTGACAATAGGGTTATCAATATCTACATCTGCAAATTTGTTTCTATTGATAACCCATCTGGTGGGGAATGATTCAGCGATGAATGTTCTTCATCACCTTCTCCACCCCTCGGCTGGCAATGTAGCCACCCATCCCCAGCTGGACGATACCGAGCAACTTCAACGCCAGTGTTTCACTTAAGTCCGGGGAAGCCCAGCCCATCCATCGACACATAATCAGCGCCGTAAACACCAGCATAACAATGGGTCGCCATATGGGGCGCTGGGCCAAAGAGCTGAAAGTTTCGCGTCTGTTCTGGCATTCACTGGCGGTGGACGATGCCGAAAATGGTCAACCTGAGAGTCAACCAAAAAAGTCAACCAGGTTGACTATTTCCAAGGAATGGACAGAGCTTTGGTTGACCCGCTAACTATTTGCTGTTGCGGCCTTAAAAAGTCAACCCCGGTGTGAGTCTGTCGCCAGCGCTTTTGCGGTGCTCCGTACCCGCTGATTATTGAACCCTGCAGGCCCCCCGTAAAGACCGGGTTTCTATCGTGGGGATGTTCCTCGCCGTTATCACGTTTGAGTCTATCCTCTTCACCTTCTTTTTTTGGGGGGACTCTATGCTCTTTAAGTCATGCATTTGTATCTTGACGACCTCTATTGTCATCAGTCTGATTTCTCCCAATACCTTTTCCGGCAACAACAAGCTTATCCATATACCTGCGCTTAAATCTAATCACCCGGTTTACCCGGTGCAAATTCATATCGACTCGACGGGAAGGGTCGCCATTCCGGGTACAAAGGGCACGCAAATCCACCCCCATGGAACAACATCCTGTTCTGTGGTGAAGGCTGGCGATCAACACATTGTGCATTGCCAGGGAAAGGAACAAAACACACAACTCACACTCACACACGCAAAGCAGGCATTCCCTCTTGTGATTGAAGGGAATGCCTTGACCCGTATTGAGGATAAATCGGGAGTTTGCAATATATTTTCTGAAGAGGGCGGTGAAATGTATATCCCTGACATTCATTGCTCACTTCACTCCAGTACCGAACGGCTTTTTCCTGAACTAACACCTCAGAATAGCTGGACAAGTGACGACAGCCATGAGCTTCAGACAAGCCCTTCACACTCAGAGAATTCCAGAGACTGGACATTCTGGGAGGATAACTTCCCCTGGGACAGCATTGAGGTTCAATCTGACACTGAACTTCTTCCTGCAGACACTCCGGATACGCACACTCTCAGAGTCCGTCCAGGGAAAAAGCGCATTCACACAGGGGAGCGCCCTTTTGTCTGCCCCGTCGAAGGCTGTAAAAAAGGCTTTACCCAATCCAGTGCCCTCACCAGGCACAAGCGCATTCACACAAGGGAGCGCCCTTTTGTCTGCCCCGTCGAAGGCTGTAAAAAAGGCTTTACCCAATCCAGTGCCCTCACCAGGCACAAGCGCATTCACACAGGGCAGCGCCCTTTTGTCTGCCCCGTCGAAGGCTGTAAAAAAGGCTTTACCCACTCCAGTCACCTCGCCAGGCACAAGCGCATTCACACAGGGGAGCGCCCTTTTGTCTGCCCCGTCGAAGGCTGCAAACAGGGCTTTGCCCAATCCGGTGACCTCACCATCCACAAGCGCACTCACACAGGGGAGCGCCCTTTTGTCTGCCCCGTCGAAGGCTGCAAACAGGGCTTTACCAATTCCAGCAACCTCACCACCCACAAGCGCACTCACACAGGGGAGCGCCCTTTTGTCTGCCCCGTCGAAGGCTGTAAAAAAGGCTTTACCCAATCCAGTACCCTCACCACCCACAAGCGCACTCACACAGGGGAGCGCCCTTTTGTCTGCCCCGTCGAAGGCTGTAAAAAAGGCTTTACCCAATCCAGTACCCTCACCACCCACAAGCGCACTCACACAGGGGAGCGCCCTTTTGTCTGCCCCGTCGAAGGCTGCAAACAGGGCTTTACCGAATCCGATGCCCTCACCAGGCACAAGCGCATTCACACAGGGAACAACACAAAATCCCATCCTTCTCTTGAGTGATCATTCTCTGATAGCGCACGGACTGTATGGGGTGACAATAGGGTTATCAATATCTACATCTACAAATTTGTTTCTATTGATAACCCATCTGGTGGGGAATGATTCAGCGATGAATGTTCTTCATCACCTTCTCCACCCCTCGGCTGGCAATGTAGCCACCATCCCCAGCTGGACGATACCGAGCAACTTCAACGCCAGTGTTTCACTTAAGTCCGGGGAAGCCCAGCCCATCCATCGACACATAATCAGCACCGTAAACACCAGCATAACAATGGATCGCCATATGGGGCGCTGGGCCAAAGAGCTGAAAGTTTCGCGTCTGTTCTGGCATTCACTGGCGGTACGATACCGAAAATGTTCAACCTGAGAGTCAACCAAAAAAGTCAACCAAAAAAGTCAACCAGGTTGACTTTTTGCAAGGGCTGGAAGGAACTGTGGTTGACCCGCTAACTGATTGTTACTAACGATTTTTCGCAGTGCTGCGTACCGGCTGTTTATTGAACCCTGCAGGGGTCTCTAAAGACCGAGCATCTGCCATGAGAATATTCACTGCCATCATCACGTTTGAGTCTATCCTCTTCACCTTCTTTTTGGGGGCGGGTATATGTTCTTTAAGGCACGCATTGGTATCTTGACTACCTCTATTGCCATCAGCCTGATTTCTCCCAATACCTTTTCCGGCAAAAACAAACTTATCCCCATACCTTCTATTAAACCTGATCAACCCGTTGACTCGGTGCAAATTCATATCGACTCGACAGGTGGTGTCACTATTCCGAGCACCAAAGGTACGCAAATCCACCCCCATGGAACAACGTCCTGTTCAGTGGCGAGGGCTGGCGTTCAACACAGTGTGCATTGCCAGGGAAAGGAACAAAATACACAACTCACACTTGCACACGCACCGCAGGTATTACCTCTTGACATTGAAGCGAATACCTTGACCCGTATTGAAGATGAATCGGGAGTTTGCCATGTGTTTTCTGACGAATTAGGGGAAGACTCCCACCCTGACATTGACTGCTCGTCTCACCCTGGTGCTGATCTGTCCCCTCCTGAATATCCGCATTTAAATAGCTGGATAAGACAGCACGACCATAAACTACAGGTAATGTCTTCCCCCTCTGAGGATTTCGGAAACAGCTCTGTGGGGAAAGATACCGCCCCCTGTGACAGCATTGAGGTTCAATCTGACACGGAGCTTCTCCCGACAGGCACTCCTGATATGTACACACTCAGAGTCCGTCCTGGAAAAAAACGCACACACACAGGGGTGCGCCCTTTTGTCTGCCCCGTCGAAGGCTGCAAACAGGGCTTTACCCAATCCAGTCACCTCACCACCCACAAGCGCACTCACACAGGGGAGCGCCCTTTTGTCTGCCCCGTCGAAGGCTGCAAACAGGGCTTTACCCAATCCAGTCACCTCACCAGGCACAAGCGCACTCACACAGGGGCGCGCCCTTTTGTCTGCCCCGTCGAAGGCTGCAAACAGGGCTTTACCCAATCCAGTGACCTCACCAGGCACAAGCGCACTCACACAGGGGAGCGCCCTTTTGTCTGCCCCGTCGAAGGCTGCAAACAAGGCTTTACCCAATCCGGTGACCTCACAACCCACAAGCGCACTCACACAGGGGAGCGCCCTTTTGTCTGCCCCGTCGAAGGCTGCAAACAGGGCTTTGCCCGATCCGGTGACCTCACCGCCCACAAGCGCACTCACACAGGGGAGCGCCCTTTTGTCTGCCCCGTCGAAGGCTGCAAACAGGGCTTTACCCAATCTGGTGCCCGCACCAGGCATCTGCGCGCTCACACAGGGGAGCGCCCTTTTGTCTGCCCCGTCGAAGGCTGCAAACAGGGCTTTACCCGATCCAGTGCCCTCACCGCCCACAAGCGCATCCACACAGGGGAGCGCCCTTTTGTCTGCCCCGTCGAAGGCTGTAAAAAAGGCTTTACCCGATCCAGTGCCCTCACCAACCACAAGCGCACTCACACAGGGGAGCGCCCTTTTGTCTGCCCCGTCGAAGGTTGCAAACAGGGCTTTACCCGATCCGGTCACCTCACCACCCACAAGCGCACTCACACAGGGAAGCGCCCTTTTGTCTGCCCCGTCGAAGGCTGCAAACAGGGCTTTACCCAATCCAGTAACCTCACCAGGCACAAGCGCACTCACACAGGGGAGCGCCCTTTTGTCTGCCCCGTCGAAGGCTGCAAACAGGGCTTTACCAGATCTGGTGACCTAACCAGGCATCTGCGCATCCACACAGGGGAGCGCCCTTTTGTCTGCCCCGTCGAAGGCTGCAAACAGAGCTTTACCCAATCCAGTAACCTCACCACCCACAAGCGCATTCACACAGGGGAGCGCCCTTTTGTCTGCCCCGTCGAAGGCTGCAAACAGGGCTTTACCCAATCCGGTGCCCTCACCATCCACAAGCGCACTCACACAGGAGAGCGCCCTTTTGTCTGCCCCGTCGAAGGCTGTAAAAAAGGCTTTGCCCAATCCAGTGACCTCACCAGGCACAAGCGCATTCACACAGGGGACAACACAAAATCCCATCCTTCTCTTGAGTGACCATTCTCTGATAGCGCACGGACTGTATGGGGTGACAATAGGGTTATCAATATCTGCATCTACAAATTTGTTTATATTGATAACCCATCTGGTGGGGAATGATTCAGCGATGAATGTTCTTCATCACCTTCTCCACCCTCGGCTGGCAATGTAGCTACCCATCCCCAGCTGAACGATACCGAGCAACTTCAACGCCAGTGTTTCACTTAAGTCCGGGGAAGCCCAGCCCATCCATCGACACATAATCAGCGCCGTAAACACCAGCATAACAATGGGTCGCCATATGGGGCGCTGGGCCAAAGAGTTGAAAATTTCGCGTCTGTTCTGGCATTCACTGGCGGTGGACGATGCCGAAAATGGTCAACCTGAGAGTCAACCAAAAAAGTCAACCAGGTTGACTATTTCCAAGGAATGGACAGAGCTTTGGTTGACCCGCTAACTATTTGCTATTACGGCCTTAAAAAGTCAACCCCGGTGTGAGTCTGTCGCCAGCGCTTTTGCGGTGCTCCGTACCCGCTGATTATTGAACCCTGCAGGCCCCCCCGTAAAGACCGGGTTTCTATCGTGGGGATGTTCCTCGCCGTTATCACGTTTGAGTCTATCCTCATTCACCTTCTTTTTTGGGGGGGGACTCTATGCTCTTTAAGTCATGCATTTGTATCTTGACGACCTCTATTGTCATCAGTCTGATTTCTCCCAATACCTTTTCCGGCAACAACAAGCTTATCCATATACCTGCGCTTAAATCTAATCAACCGGTTTACCCGGTGCAAATTCATATCGACTCGACGGGAAGGGTCGCCATTCCGGGTACAAAGGGCACGCAAATTCACCCCCATGGAACAACATCCTGTTCTGTGGTGAAGGCTGGCGATCAACACATTGTGCATTGCCAGGGAAAGGAACAAAACACACAACTCACACTCACACACGCAAAGCAGGCATTCCCTCTTGTGATTGAAGGGAATGCCTTGACCCGTATTGAGGATAAATCGGGAGTTTGCAATATATTTTCTGAAGAGAGCGGTGAAATGTATATCCCTGACATTCATTGCTCACTTCACTCCAGTACCGAACGGCTTTTTCCTGAACTAACACCTCAGAATAGCTGGACAAGTGACGACAGCCATGAGCTTCAGACAAGCCCTTCACACTCAGAGAATTCCGGAGACTGGACATTCTGGAAGGATAACTTCCCCTGGGACAGCATTGAGGTTCAATCTGACACTGAACTTCTTCCTGCAGACACTCCGGATACGCACACTCTCAGAGTCCGTCCAGGAAAAAAGCGCATTCACACAGGGGAGCGCCCTTTTGTCTGCCCCGTCGAAGGCTGTAAAAAAGGCTTTGCCCGATCCAGTGCCCTCACCGTCCACAAGCGCACTCACACAGGGGAGCGCCCTTTTGTCTGCCCCGTCGAAGGCTGCAAACAGGGCTTTACCCAATCCGGTGCCCTCACCGCCCACAAGCGCATTCACACAGGGGAGCGCCCTTTTGTCTGCCCCGTCGAAGGCTGTAAACAGAGCTTTACCCAATCCAGTCACCTCACCATCCACAAACGCACTCACACAGGGGAGCGCCCTTTTGTCTGCCCCGTCGAAGGCTGCAAACAGAGCTTTACCCAATCCTGTCACCTCACCACCCACAAGCGCACTCACACAGGGGAGCGCCCTTTTGTCTGCCCCGTCGAAGGCTGCAAACAGGGCTTTACCCAATCCAGTGCCCTCACCAAGCACAAGCGCATTCACACAAGGGAGCGCCCTTTTGTCTGCCCCGTCGAAGGCTGTAAAAAAGGCTTTACCCAATCCAGTGCCCTCACCAGGCACAAGCGCATTCACACAAGGGAGCGCCCTTTTGTCTGCCCCGTCGAAGGCTGTAAAAAAGGCTTTACCCAATCCAGTGCCCTCACCAGGCACAAGCGCATTCACACAGGGCAGCGCCCTTTTGTCTGCCCCGTCGAAGGCTGTAAAAAAGGCTTTACCCACTCCAGTCACCTCACCAGGCACAAGCGCATTCACACAGGGGAGCGCCCTTTTGTCTGCCCCGTCGAAGGCTGTAAACAGGGCTTTACCCAATCCAGTCACCTCACCAGGCACAAGCGCATTCACACAGGGGAGCGCCCTTTTGTCTGCCCCGTCGAAGGCTGCAAACAGGGCTTTACCCAATCCGGTACCCTCACCACCCACAAGCGCACTCACACAGGGGAGCGCCCTTTTGTCTGCCCCGTCGAAGGCTGCAAACAGGGCTTTACCCAATTCAGTAACCTCACCACCCACAAGCGCACTCACACAGGGGAGCGCCCTTTTGTCTGCCCCGTCGAAGGCTGCAAACAGGGCTTTACCCAATCCAGTGACCTCATCAGGCACAAGCGCATTCACACAGGGAAGCGCCCTTTTGTCTGCCCCGTCGAAGGCTGCAAACAGAGCTTTACCGTATCCGGTGCCCTCACCAGGCACAAGCGCATTCACACAGCGGAGCGCCCTTTTGTCTGCCCCGTCGAAGGCTGTAACAAAGGCTTTGCCCGATCCAGTGACCTCACCGCCCACAAGCGCATTCACACAGGGGACAACGCAAAATCCCATCCTTCTCTTGAGTGACCATTCTCTGATAGCGCACGGACTGTATGGGGTGACAATAGGGTTATCAATATCTACATCTACAAATTTGTTTATATTGATAACCCATCTGGAGGGGAATGATTCAGCAATGAATGTTCTTCATCACCTTCTCCACCCCTCGGCTGGCAATGTAGCCACCCATCCCCAGCTGGACGATACCGAGCAACTTCAACGCCAGTGTTTCACTTAAGTCCGGGGAAGCCCAGCCCATCCATCGACACATAATCAGCGCCGTAAACACCAGCATAACAATGGGTCGTCATATGGGGCGCTGGGCCAAAGAGTTGAAAATTTCGCGTCTGTTCTGGCATTCACTGGCGGTGGACGATGCCGAAAATGGTCAACCTGAGAGTCAACCAAAAAAGTCAACCAGGTTGACTATTTCCAAGGAATGGACAGAGCTTTGGTTGACCCGCTAACTATTTGCTATTGCGGCCTTAAAAAGTCAACCCCGGTGTGAGTCTGTCAGCAGCGCTTTTGCCATGCTCCGTACCCGCTGATTATTGAACCCTGCAGGCCCCCCGTAAAGACCGGGTTTCTATCGTGGGGATGTTCCTCGCCGTTATCACGTTTGAGTCTATCCTCTTCACCTTCTTTTTTTGGGGGGGTTGACTCTATGCTCTTTAAGTCATGCATTTGTATCTTGACGACCTCTATTGTCATCAGTCTGATTTCTCCCAATACCTTTTCCGGCAACAACAAGCTTATCCATATACCTGCGCTTAAATCTAATCAACCGGTTTACCCGGTGCAAATTCATATCGACTCGACGGGAAGGGTCGCCATTCCGGGTACAAAGGGCACGCAAATTCACCCCCATGGAACAACATCCTGTTCTGTGGTGAAGCCTGGCGATCAACACATTGTGCATTGCCAGGGAAAGGAACAAAACACACAACTCACACTCACACACGCAAAGCAGGCATTCCCTCTTGTGATTGAAGGGAATGCCTTGACCCGTATTGAGGATAAATCGGGAGTTTGCAATATATTTT
Organism: Sansalvadorimonas sp.; assembly: GCA_965221135.1. Lineage (GTDB taxonomy): Bacteria > Pseudomonadota > Gammaproteobacteria > Pseudomonadales > Endozoicomonadaceae > Sansalvadorimonas. The sequence goes on along the minus strand of CBDCRZ010000036.1, from coordinate 32,223 downwards.
CTGAAGAGAGCGGTGAAATGTATATCCCTGACATTCATTGCTCACTTCACTCCAGTACCGAACGGCTTTCTCCTGAACTAACACCTCTGAATAGCTGGACAAGTGACGACAGCCATGAGCTTCAGACAGGCCCTTCACACTCAGAGAATTCCGGAGACAGGACATTCTGGGAGGATAACTTCCCCTGGGACAGCATTGAGGTTCAATCTGACACTGAACTTCTTCCTGCAGACACTCCGGATACGCACACTCTCAGAGTCCGTCCAGGAAAAAAGCGCATTCACACAGGGGCGCGCCCTTTTGTCTGCCCCGTCGAAGGCTGCAAACAGGGCTTTACCCAATCCGGTCACCTCACCATCCACAAGCGCACTCACACAGGGGCGCGCCCTTTTGTCTGCCCCGTCGAAGGCTGCAAAAAGGGCTTTACCCAATCCTGTCACCTCGCTAGGCACAAGCGCATTCACACAGGGGAGCGCCCTTTTGTCTGCCCCGTCGAAGGCTGTAAAAAAGGCTTTACCCAATCCAGTGACCTCACCACCCACAAGCGCATTCACACAGGGGAGCGCCCTTTTGTCTGCCCCGTCGAAGGTTGCAAACAGGGCTTTACCCGATCCAGTGACCTCGCCAGGCACAAGCGCATTCACACAGGGGAGCGCCCTTTTGTCTGCCCCGTCGAAGGCTGTAAAAAAGGCTTTACCCAATCCAGTGACCTCGCCAGGCACAAGCGCATTCATACGGGGGAGCGCCCTTTTGTCTGCCCCGTCGAAGGCTGTAAACAGGGCTTTACCCAATCCAGTACCCTCACCGCCCACAAGCGCACTCACACAGGGGAGCGCCCTTTTGTCTGCCCCGTCGAAGGCTGCAAACAGGGCTTTACCCGATCCAGTGCCCTCACCGCCCACAAGCGCACTCACACAGGGGAGCGCCCTTTTGTCTGCCCCGTCGAAGGCTGCAAACAGGGCTTTACCCGATCCAGTGCCCTCACCACCCACAAGCGCACTCACACAGGGGAGCGCCCTTTTGTCTGCCCCGTCGAAGGCTGCAAACAGGGCTTTACCCGATCCAGTGCCCTCACCGCCCACAAGCGCATCCACACAGGGGAGCGCCCTTTTGTCTGCCCCGTCGAAGGCTGCAAACAGGGCTTTACCCGATCCAGTGCCCTCACCGCCCACAAGCGCATCCACACAGGGGAGCGCCCTTTTGTCTGCCCCGTTGAAGGCTGCAAACAGGGCTTTACCCAATCCAGTGCCCTCACCGCCAACAAGCGCATCCACACCGGGGAGCGCCCTTTTGTCTGCCCCGTTGAAGGCTGCAAACAGGGCTTTACCCAATCCGGTGCCCTCACCACCCACAAGCGCACTCACACAGGGGAGCGCCCTTTTGTTTGCCCCGTCGAAGGCTGTAAAAAAGGCTTTACCCGATCCAGTGCCCTCACCGCCCACAAGCGCACTCACACAGGGGAGCGCCCTTTTGTCTGCCCCGTCGAAGGCTGTAAAAAAGGCTTTACCCAATCCAGTGACCTCACCACCCACAAGCGCACTCACACAGGGGAGCGCCCTTTTGTTTGCCCCGTCGAAGGCTGCAAACAGGGCTTTACCCAATCCAGTAACCTCACCATCCACAAGCGCACTCACACAGGGGAGCGCCCTTTTGTCTGCCCCGTCGAAGGCTGCAAACAGAGCTTTACCCAATCCAGTAACCTCACCACCCACAAGCGCACTCACACAGGGGAGCGCCCTTTTGTCTGCCCCGTCGAAGGCTGCAAACAGGGCTTTACCCAATCCAGTGACCTCACCAGGCACAAGCGCACTCACACAGGGGAGCGCCCTTTTGTCTGCCCCGTCGAAGGCTGCAAACAGGGCTTTACCCAATCCAGTACCCTCACCACCCACAAGCGCACTCACACAGGGGAGCGCCCTTTTGTCTGCCCCGTCGAAGGCTGCAAACAGGGCTTTACCCAATCCGGTGCCCTCACCACCCACAAGCGCATCCACACAGGGAACAACACAAAACCCCATCCTTCTCTTGAGTGACCATTCTCTGATAGCGCACGGACTGTATGGGGTGACAATAGGGTTATCAATATCTACATCTACAAATTTGTTTCTATTGATAACCCATCTGGTGGGGAATGATTCAGCGATGAATGTTCTTCATCACCTTCTCCCCCCCCTCGGCTGGCAATGTAGCTACCCATCCCCAGCTGAACGATACCGAGCAACTTCAACGCCAGTGTTTCACTTAAGTCCGGGGAAGCCCAGCCCATCCATCGACACATAATCAGCGCCGTAAACACCAGCATAACAATGGGTCGCCATATGGGGCGCTGGGCCAAAGAGCTGAAAGTTTCGCGTCTGTTCTGGCATTCACTGGCGGTGGACGATGCCGAAAATGGTCAACCTGAGAGTCAACCAAAAAAGTCAACCAAGTTGACTATTTCCAAGGAATGGACAGAGCTTTGGTTGACCCGCTAACTATTTGCTATTGCGGCCTTAAAAAGTTAACCCCGGTGTGAGTCTGTCGCCAGCGCTTTTGCGGTGCTCCGTACCCGCTGATTATTGAACCCTGCAGGCCCCCCGTAAAGACCGGGTTTCTATCGTGGGGATGTTCCTCGCCGTTATCACGTTTGAGTCTATCCTCTTCACCTTCTTTTTTGGGGAGGACTCTATGCTCTTTAAGTCATGCATTTGTATCTTGACGACCTCTATTGTCATCAGTCTGATTTCTCCCAATACCTTTTCCGGCAACAACAAGCTTATCCATATACCTGCGCTTAAATCTAATCACCCGGTTTACCCGGTGCAAATTCATATCGACTCGACGGGAAGGGTCGCCATTCCGGGTACAAAGGGCACGCAAATCCACCCCCATGGAACAACATCCTGTTCTGTGGTGAAGGCTGGCGATCAACACATTGTGCATTGCCAGGGAAAGGAACAAAACACACAACTCACACTCACACACGCAAAGCAGGCATTCCCTCTTGTGATTGAAGGGAATGCCTTGACCCGTATTGAGGATAAATCGGGAGTTTGCAATATATTTTCTGAAGAGGACGGTGAAATGTATATCCCTGACATTCATTGCTCACTTCACTCCAGTACCGAACGGCTTTTTCCTGAACTAACACCTCTGAATAGCTGGACAAGTGACGACAGCCATGAGCTTCAGACAAGCCCTTCACACTCAGAGAATTCCGAAGACTGGACATTCTGGGAGGATAACTTCCCCTGGGACAGTATTGAGGTTCAATCTGACACTGAACTTCTTCCTGCAGACACTCCGGATACGCACACTCTCAGAGTCCGTCCAGGAAAAAAGCACGTTCACACAGGGGAGCGCCCTTTTGTCTGCCCCGTCGAAGGCTGTAAAAAAGGCTTTGCCCGATCCAGTGACCTCACCGCCCACAAGCGCATTCACACAGGGGAGCGCCCTTTTGTCTGCCCCGTCGAAGGTTGCAAACAGGGCTTTGCCCATTCCAGTAACCTCACCACCCACAAGCGCATTCACACAGGGGAGCGCCCTTTTGTCTGCCCCGTCGAAGGCTGTAAAAAAGGCTTTGCCCGATCCAGTGCCCTCACCAGGCACCTGCGCATTCACACAGGGAAGCTCCCTTTTGTCTGCCCCGTCGAAGGCTGTAAAAAAGGCTTTACCCAATCCAGTGACCTCACCAATCACAAGCGCATTCACACAGGGGAGCGCCCTTTTGTCTGCCCCGTCGAAGGCTGCAAACAGGGCTTTACCCAATCCAGTGACCTCACCAGGCACAAGCGCACTCACACAGGGGAGCGCCCTTTTGTCTGCCCCGTCGAAGGCTGTAAAAAAGGCTTTGCCCAATCCAGTGACCTCACCAAGCACAAGCTCATTCACACAGGGGAGCGCCCTTTTGTCTGCCCCGTCGAAGGCTGCAAACAGAGCTTTACCCAATCCAGTAACCTCACCATCCACAAGCGCATGCACACAGGGGAGCGCCCTTTTGTCTGCCCCGTCGAAGGCTGCAAACAAGGCTTTACCCAATCCGGTGACCTCACAACCCACAAGCGCACTCACACAGGGGAGCGCCCTTTTGTCTGCCCCGTCGAAGGCTGCAAACAGGGCTTTGCCCGATCCGGTGACCTCACCGCCCACAAGCGCACTCACACAGGGGAGCGCCCTTTTTTCTGCCCCGTCGAAGGCTGCAAACAGGGCTTTACCCAATCTGGTGCCCTCACCAGGCATCTGCGCGCTCACACAGGGGAGCGCCCTTTTGTCTGCCCCGTCGAAGGCTGCAAACAGGGCTTTACCCGATCCAGTGCCCTCACCGCCCACAAGCGCATCCACACAGGGGAGCGCCCTTTTGTCTGCCCCGTCGAAGGCTGCAAACAGGGCTTTACCCAACCCGGTGCCCTCACCACCCACAAGCGCACTCACACAGGGGAGCGCCCTTTTGCCTGCCCCGTCGAAGGCTGCAAACAGGGCTTTATCGAATCCGGTCACCTCACCACCCACAAGCGCACTCACACAGGGGAGCGCCCTTTTGCCTGCCCCGTCGAAGGCTGCAAACAGGGCTTTATCGAATCCGGTCACCTCACCACCCACAAGCGCACTCACACAGGGGAGCGCCCTTTTGTCTGCCCCGTCGAAGGCTGTAAAAAAGGCTTTGCCCGATCCAGTGACCTCACCGTCCACAAGCGCACTCACACAGGGGAGCGCCCTTTTGTCTGCCCCGTCGAAGGCTGTAAAAAAGGCTTTGCCCGATCCAGTAACCTCACCGCCCACAAGCGCACTCACACAGGGGAGCGCCCTTTTGTCTGCCCCGTCGAAAGCTGTAAAAAAGGCTTTGCCCGATCCAGTGACCTCTCCAGGCACAAGCGCATCCACACAGGGGAGCGCCCTTTTGTCTGCCCCGTCGAAGGCTGCAAACAGGGCTTTACCCAATCCAGTGCCCTCACCACCCACAAGCGCACTCACACAGGGAACCGCCCTTTTTTCTGCCCCGTCGAAGGCTGCAAACAGGGCTTTACCCACTCCAGTCACCTCACCGCCCACAAGCGCACTCACACAGGGAACCGCCCTTTTTTCTGCCCCGTCGAAGGCTGTAAAAAAGGCTTTGCCCAATCCAGTCACCTCACCACCCACAAACGCACTCACACAGGGGAGCGCCCTTTTGTCTGCCCCGTCGAAGGCTGTAAAAAAGGCTTTGCCCGATCCAGTGACCTCACCGCCCACAAGCGCACTCACACAGGGGAGCGCCCTTTTGTCTGCCCCGTCGAAGGCTGTAAAAAAGGCTTTGCCCGATCCAGTAACCTCACCGACCACAAGCGCATCCACACAGGGAAGCGCCCTTTTGTCTGCCCCGTCGAAGGCTGCAAACAGGGCTTTACCCAATCCAGAGACCTCACCAGGCACAAGCGCATTCACACAGGGGAGCGCCCTTTTGTCTGCCCCGTCGAAGGCTGCAAACAGGGCTTTACCCAATCCAATCCAGTCACCTCACCACCCACAAGCGCACTCACACAGGGGAGCGCCCTTTTGTCTGCCCCGTCGAAGGCTGTAAAAAAGGCTTTGCCCGATCCAGTGACCTCACCGCCCACAAGCGCACTCACACAGGGGAGCGCCCTTTTGTCTGCCCCGTCGAAGGCTGTAAAAAAAACTTTGCCCAATCCAGTGCCCTCACCAGGCACCAGCGCATCCACACAGGGAACAACACAAAATCCCATCCTTCTCTTGAGTGACCATTCCCTGATAGCGCACGGACTGTATGGGGTGACAATAGGGTTATCAATATCTACATCTGCAAATTTGTTTCTATTGATAACCCACCTGGTGGGGAATGATTCAGCGATGAATGTTCTTCATCACCTTCTCCACCCATCCAAACTGGACGATACCGAGCAACTTCAACACCAGTGTTTCACTTAAGTCCGGGGAAGCCCAGCCCATCCATCGACACATAATCAGCGCCGTAAACACCAGCATAACAATGGGTCGCCATATGGGGCGCTGGGCCAAAGAGCTGAAAGTTTCGCGTTTGTTCTGGCATTCACTGGCGGTGGACGATGCCGAAAATGGTCAACCTGAGAGTCAACCAAAAAAGTCAACCAAGTTGACTATTTCCAAGGAATGGACAGAGCTTTGGTTGACCCGCTAACTATTTGCTATTGCGGCCTTAAAAAGTTAACCCCGGTGTGAGTCTGTCGCCAGCGCTTTTGCGGTGCTCCGTACCCGCTGATTATTGAACCCTGCAGCCCCCCGTAAAGACCGGGTTTCTATCGTGGGGATGTTCCTCGCCGTTATCACGTTTGAGTCTATCCTCATTCACCTTCTTTTTTGGGGGTGACTCTATGCTCTTTAAGTCATGCATTTGTATCTTGACGACCTCTATTGTCATCAGTCTGTTTTCTCCCAATACCTTTTCCGGCAACAACAAGCTTATCCATATACCTGCGCTTAAATCTAATCACCCGGTTTACCCGGTGCAAATTCATATCGACTCGACGGGAAGGGTCGCCATTCCGGGTACAAAGGGCACGCAAATCCACCCCCATGGAACAACATCCTGTTCTGTGGTGAAGGCTGGCGATCAACACATTGTGCATTGCCAGGGAAAGGAACAAAACACACAACTCACACTCACACACGCAAAGCAGGCATTCCCTCTTGTAATTGAAGGGAATGCCTTGACCCGTATTGAGGATAAATCGGGAGTTTGCAATATATTTTCTGAAGAGGGCGGTGAAATGTATATCCCTGACATTCATTGCTCACTTCACTCCAGTACCGAACGGCTTTTTCCTGAACTAACACCTCTGAATAGCTGGACAAGTGACGACAGCCATGAGCTTCAGACAAGCCCTTCACACTCAGAGAATTCCGAAGACTGGACATTCTGGGAGGATAACTTCCCCTGGGACAGTATTGAGGTTCAATCTGACACTGAACTTCTTCCTGCAGACACTCCGGATACGCACACTCTCAGAGTCCGTCCAGGAAAAAAACGCGTTCACACAGGGGAGCGCCCTTTTGTCTGCCCCGTCGAAGGCTGCAAACAGGGCTTTACCCGACTCCAGTCACCAGGCACAAGCGCATTCACACAGGGGAGCGCCCTTTTGTCTGCCCCGTCGAAGGCTGTAACCAGGGCTTTACCCAATCCAGTGACCTCACCAAGCACAAGCGCATTCACACAGGGGAGCGCCCTTTTGTCTGCCCCGTCGAAGGATGCAAACAGGGCTTTACCGAATCCGGTGCCCTCACCAAGCACAAGCGCACTCACACAGGGGAGCGCCCTTTTGTCTGCCCCGTCGAAGGCTGCAAACAGGGCTTTACCCAATCCGGTGCCCTCACCACGCCACAAGCGCACTCACACAGGGGAGCGCCCTTTTGTCTGCCCCGTCGAAGGCTGCAAAAAGGGCTTTACCCAATCCAGTGACCTCACCGCCCACAAGCGCATCACACAGGGGAGCGCCCTTTTGTCTGCCCCGTCGAAGGCTGCAAACAGGGCTTTACCCAATCCAGTCACCTCACCAGCCACAAGCGCATCTCACACAGGGGAGCGCCCTTTTGTCTGCCCCGTCGAAGGCTGTAAACAATAGGCTTTATCCCTACCACTGCACAAGCGCATTCACACAGGGGAGCGCCCTTTTGCCTGCCCCGTCGAAGGCTGCAAACAGGGCTTTCCACCGATCCAAACTGTCACCTCACCACTCACAAGCGCACTCACACAGGGGAGCGCCCTTTTGTCTGCCATCCGTCGAAGGCTGTAAAAAGGCTTTAAACACCAGTGATCACAACGCCACAAGCGCATGGGCCACACAGGGAAGCGCCCTTTTGTGCTGAAGGCTGTAAAAAAGGCTTTGCCCGATCTGGCGACCTCACCACTCACAAGGATTCACACAGGGGAGCGCCCTGCTGCCCCGTCGAAGGCTGGCTCAACCCAATCCAGTACCCTCACCGCAACAAGCGCATTTCACAAGGGGAGCGCCCTTTTGTCTGCCCCGTCGAAGGCTGTAAAAAGGCTTTGCCCCGATCCAGTGACCTGGCGCACAAGCGCATCCGTACACAGGGGAGCGCCCTTTGTCTGCCCCGTCGAAGGCTGCAACGTGGGCTTTCCCGCCGTTATCCAGTGCTATCCTCACCACCCACAAGGTCTACACAGGGAAGTCGCCCTTTGTATCTGAAAGGCTGCAAACAGGGCTTTCTCCCAATCCAGTCACCTCACCACCCACAAACGCACTCACACAGGGGACCGCCCTTTTGTCTGCACCCGTCGAAGGCTGCAAATTCAGGCTTTGCCTCGATCCAGTGACCTCACCGCCCACAAAGGGCACTCACACAGGGGAAAACCCTTTTGTCTGCCCCGTCGAAGGCTGTAAAAAAGGCTTTGCCCGATCCAGGAACCTCACCGACCACAAGCGCACTCACACAGGCAAGCGCCCTTTTGTCTGCCCCGTCGAAGGCCTTGAAGGATTCAAAGGGAGTTTGCCCGATCCTGTGACCTCACCGCCCACAAGCGCACTCACTCAGGGGAGCGCCGTTTTGTCTGCCCCGTCGAAGGCTGTAAAAAAGGCTTTGTCCAATCAAGTCACCTCACCACTCACAAGCCGCACTCACACAGGGGAGCGCCCTTTTGTCTGCCCCGTCGAAGGCTGTAAAAAAGGCTTTGCCCGATCCAGTGACCTCACCGCCCACAAGCGCACTCACACAGGGGAGCGCCCTTTTGTCTGCCCCGTCGAAGGCTGTAAAAAAACTTTGCCCAATCCAGTGCCCTCACCAGGCACCAGCGCATCCACACAGGGAACAACACAAAATCCCATCCTTCTCTTGAGTGACCATTCCCTGATAGCGCACGGACTGTATGGGGTGACAATAGGGTTATCAATATCTACATCTGCAAATTTGTTTCTATTGATAACCCACCTGGTGGGGAATGATTCAGCGATGAATGTTCTTCATCACCTTCTCCACCCATCCAAACTGGACGATACCGAGCAACTTCAACACCAGTGTTTCACTTAAGTCCGGGGAAGCCCAGCCCATCCATCGACACATAATCAGCGCCGTAAACACCAGCATAACAATGGGTCGCCATATGGGGCGCTGGGCCAAAGAGCTGAAAGTTTCGCGTCTGTTCTGGCATTCACTGGCGGTGGACGATGCCGAAAATGGTCAACCTGAGAGTCAACCAAAAAAGTCAACCAGGTTGACTTTTTGCAAGGGCTGGAAGGAGCTGTGGTTGACCCGCTAGGTATTTGTTATTGAAGGATTAAATGGAAAAAAGTCAACCAAAGTCAACCTGAAAGTCAACCCCGATTTTGAGTCTGTCGCTAGCGTTTTTTCGCGCGGCTGAGCACCCGCAATCTCACTCCCTGCCCAGGGACCCCACGTCTATAAACTAGTGCAGGAAAGCTCTAATATACATACAGTTTGAGATATGTTCTGATCCGCGCTCCCTTTACTCCCTAATACCATTCAACAAGTAGTACGGATGCCGTCAAAACACACTCAGAAAATCAGCTTGTCCGATCAACAACGTGACGACCTTGAACTCATAATTCGCAAACGCAAAAGTGCGCAATCACTGGTTCTCAGAGCCCAAATCATACTGACTGGTGCTGAAGGAAAAAGTCTCTCGGGAGCATCTCGAGAGCTCCAATGCACCCGGGAAACGGTCACCCGCGGGCGCAAGCACTGGGTCGAGCGTTCTGATGAGCTATCCACTCAGGATCGACTGAAAGAAGCGCCAAGACCTGGAGCCCCCCCCAAGTTTACCGTTGAGCAGATTTGTCAGATTGTTGCTATGTCTTGCGATAAACCGGAAGAGCATGGCTACCCCCTGAGCCACTGGTCGGAGAATTCGCTGGCAATGGCCGCTGCGGATAAAGGTATCGTTCCATCCATCTCGCAGAGACAAGTGGGGCGTTTTTTAAAATCAGGCTGATATTCGTCCCGATAAAGTCAAAGGATGGGTAGACTCTCCCAGAGATGAAGCGTTTGAGATTCACTGTGCGGATGTCTGCGACACCTATCAGCAAGCCCTTGAAGGTGCCGAACAAAACATCCGAACAATCTCTTTCGATGAAAAGACCGGTATGCAGGCTCTGGAACCCCTGACAGAAGGGAAACCAGTCAAGCCGGGTTATATAGAAAAGCGCGAGTTTGAATACAAGCGCCATGGCACTCAGGCATTGCTGGCAGGCATGGACGTTGCCACAGGAGAAATCATACCTCTGGTAAGAGATACCAGAACAGAGGAAGACTTCGCCGACTTGTTAAACGACACGCTGGCCAGTGACCCTCACGCAGCAGGCTGGCACCTTGTCATGGACAGGCTCAACACACATATGTCGGAAGCCGCTGTCAGGGCCGTCGCAAAGGTTGAGGGCACAACGACTGAAGAGCTTGGTGTTAAAAGAAAATCGGGAATACTGAAGAACATGCAAAGTCGTGCAGAGTACCTGAGCTGCTCTTCCCACAAGATCGTTTCCCACTATACACCGAAGCATGCATCCTGGCTGAACCAGATTGAGATCTGGTTTTCCATTCTGGCAAGACGGTTCCTGAAGCGGAACAGCTTCACATCCACGAATGACCTAAAAACCAGGCTCCACGTTTTTGTTGAGTTCTTTAATAAGAAAATGGCCAAGCCTTTCAAGTGGACTTATAAGGCCCGGCCATTACAGGCATGAATTTGTGCGGGTATTAGCGCTTGGCTGCACTAGGATGATGATTTCTCGTATCCCTGCACGAAGGACATGAAGGATGAAGGCCTTGCAATAGGAACTTGACGTTCCACTGAGCAATACACTTGAGATGGAATCTGTGATTACATTTCAACACTTCGTCCTGACCAAGTGTCATGGTGTCAAAACAAATCCTGATTACCATTGATCGTACGTCATGATCCTGGAAAGTTCATTTAAGAATATCCGCACACTTTTTCATTCTTTAAACCTATATTCCAGTGAGGAAATAACAGAACCTGACCACTGTTACCGGTGAAATAGGCATCATATAGACGTGCTCTCCAGTTGTGGCTGGCAAAACCAGCCTCTAATCGCCCCGGCCAGGCAAAGATCCTCAGCATCATTCAAAATGATGGAGTCCACTCTGCAGTTGTCTTTAGTGCCCGGCTGATGGCTAGCTCGTATTCCACTGGACATCTGGCAGTTTGAGCAATCGTTCCGGCATTGGCGCTGTATTGACTGCTGCACGGCCAAGTCTTGAGATCATTGAAGGCATGTCAAATCGCCGGTTAAACCGATAGTTGAACTCAGACAAATACCGGCCCAAATGCTTCGGATCGAGCTTGTGGTAAGTCCCGGCAATCGCTGTTTTCACGTTACCGAGCATGGTGTTGACCCAGGTGAACACTTCATTACCCATGGAGGCATAACCGCCACCGGTAATGATGGCGCTGTGAAAGCAGCCGGCATCTTCAATACCCCTAAACAGGACAAACCATCACTGACGACCCGGGCCCCTTTTTTCAGAGCATGTTCCGCCTACTCCTTAATGGTTGAGCGCTGAAAGTTATCAACGGAATTGAAGCGCATGTAGTGCGGGTGGTTATCAGCATCTGTCTGGACTGCAGCCACAAATGGCGCTTTATTCTCTGAGCCTCTGCCCCGACGCCCCCCGTGGCGCTCACCGCCCCAATAGGCATCATCAACCTGGACAAAACCACCCAACTGCCAACTATTATCCCTCTCCATCATGACCTGCATAAGCTTGTGCTTCATGCGCAGTGCGGCATTGTAGGAGATAGAAAGTTGTCGGTGCAGAGCCAGGGCAGAAATCCCCGTTTTACTCTGGGTGATGAGGTATATGCCCAGAAACCAAGTAGTGAGGGGGAGCTTTGTTGAGTCAAAGATGGTGTTACTGGTCAATGAAGTCTGGTGACGACAGCGATTACACTGGAATTCTGCTTTTCGGTGAAGCTTGCAGAAGCTGCGGGATCTACATTTAGGACATTTAAAGCCATCTGGCCAGCGCCAAGAGAACACCGCACTCTCACACTGCTCCTCTCTGCCGTAATCAGCAAGAAATTGCGTAATGCCAAGGCCTTTTTGATACTGAATGGTGTTTTTACACATCAGTCTGCCTCCAAAGCATATGACAGTCGACGCTTATTATAGTAGTTCGTTATAGCACTGGTTTATGACGTAGGTTCGGTGGTAATCAGGCAACCTTTTAACAATTCTTCGTTGCTCGTTCGTAGATGGAAGTGGAAAGCTAAAGCTTCTAACTTTTTTGCCATTCAGTGCTGGTTGCGCCCCCCCATGACCGCCACCTCTGTGAGCTTCGTATTTGCTCTTAGCCCAAGTCCATGCAAACTCTGGAATGACATGGTTTTCATTGAAAACAAATGCAGCAATATTTTGATTTGTACAAGCATCAATTCCCAACAAGGCAGTTTGGCCTCTTGTTTTGCCCTGCCCGATGATAGCCATTAAAAGGCTTCTAGCGGGGATTATGGAGGTGCTTGAATTCCCCATTCCTTTTTCTGTGATTTTTTCCTTTGTGTCCCAGATTACTTTGTGTGCTACCTCTCCCGAACTGACCCAAGGGATATCGCCGTGCCAGAATTCAGGCTCTGTTCTACTAGGGGTGCTCCCCAGCCGAATGTCAGCAAAGTCTTGGACTACAATCTTTTCCCAGGATTCAGGGATATCTCCTAACTCACCAATTGGCTGAACACTTGGGTGATTTTTGGCTTTCTTCTCTTTAATCAACTGCGCCTTTTCAGCGGCAATTTTTTCCAGCAGTACCGAAGCCGGTTCATCGTTCGGGTCTTGAGGAACCAGCTTGCCCATGACGGCCAGTTGCAGCACGGTTTGTTTGAGCAGATCGATGCTGGCTTCGCCTCGGGTGTCGGCAGGGAACAGGGCGGTGAAGTGTTCGGCGATGCGGTTCCAGTTTTTCTCCAGCTCGGCGGCATTGGTGCTTATGGTTACCGTTGCCAGCAGATTTTCAACCAGTGTCGTATGAACGGTGAGACTGGTTTCGGTTTGCTGTTCCAGCTGGTCACACAGGGACATGAGTTCGTTGACTTTGGCGACTATGCGGTGTTGTTCTTCTAGGGGTGGAATGGGCAATACAAGCTTCTCCATACGCTCCTTTGTCATATGGATCATCGCAATGCCGCTGCCAGAAGCTTTAATGTGTTCTGTTATCGCCAAAAGATAGGTGTACAAAAATTCCTTAGAGAAGGATGGCTTGTGGAACAGGTCTAGCTTCCAAATGTGATAATGATAAATTGCTCTGCCACCTTCCCAGATGAAGGGGCCAAAAGAGGCTGACCAAGCATAAATCAGGTCACCGTTATCAATGTATTTTTCTGGCTCCAACTCAAGATCGGAGTAATACCATTCATTACATCACCAAGTCTGGCAAGCCCCCAGCCCTCAGGTAGCTCCTTTGGTTTTTCCTCATCAGAAATTGGAGGCAACGCTTTAGGTTTTTTGATCTTTTTGTCTTTAATCAGCTGAGCTTTCTTTTCAACACGTTGTTCAAGCAATACGGAAGCAGGCTCTGCATCAGCATTCTGCGGCACAAGCTTACCCCGAACCGCCAGGTCCAGAATCAGCTCACGCAGTTTCTTAATGCCGTATAGGTCAATCTTCTTGCTGGAACCTCGACCGATTGCGTTGCGCTTCTGAACCGCCAAAGCCCAGTGAGCAATATTGTCCGTAATTAATGTTTCTACAGCTTTCATTATTCAGTCTCGGGAGCCAGCATATTCATAATCAGGCGAATCAGGGTGTCTTTCTGCTTGGGGTCTGATTCGGCCACTAACAGCGTTAGCGCTGCCAGCCCGGTGTCGTTAATAACCGGCTCGCCATTGGTGTTTAACAGGCGGCCATTGCGGTGCAGAAAATCCACAAAAAGGAACGCACCACTGCGTTTATTGCCATCGGTGAAAGGATGGTTCTTCACAACAAAATAAAGCAGATGTGCGGCTTTGCTTTCAATTGTGGGGTAGGCTGGTTCGCCAAAGGCGGTTTGGTCAAGGTTACCCAGTAATGCGCCCAGCCCATCGCCTCTTGGTTTGGCAAACAGGTCGGTGGCTTCACCACGGGTTATCAAATTGCTTTTCAGCTCTGTCAGCGACTGCGTGGCTTCCCGCTCGGTAACCAGAGTGCCACCAGGCTGGCCTGTGGGTTCATTTAACAAACCTTCATCGTAACGCTGTAACCAGAGAAAGGTCTGGGTATAACGGCTGACAATTTCCACCAGCCCACGACCAGTGTCTGCCAGCAGCTCCGGGGCTGCAGCGGCTTTACGCACCAGCTTTAAGGCGGCTTCCAGCTCCTGGGCGTTCTGTTCAAAGCGTTGCTGGTTAATGGTGTAACCACGGGTGAGGTGGTCTTTCAGTGTCTGGGTGGCCCACTGACGAAACTGGGTGCCTTTTCTGGAATTGACCCGGTAGGCTACAGAAATAATGGCATCCAGATTGTAGTGTTTGACCTGTCGGCGAACCTTCCGCTTACCCTCTTGCTGAACCACCGAGAAATCCTCGGTAGTTGCTTCTGAAGCCAGTTCACCGTCTTTATAGATATTTTTCAGGTGCAAACCAATATTATCGGTACTGGTGTCCAACAGGTCTGACAGCTGGCGCTGGGACAGCCAAATGGTTTCCTGCTCCAGAAGTACCTGGATATCTCCCTGATCGCTTTGGTAAATAACAAGATGGTTTTGGTCGGTGGCTGTCATTCTATGCCTTTTTCTGATCAGTCAGTGCATCACCCAGAATACCCTTCAACTGGTTCAACAAGCCATTAATCTGCTCCTGTTGCCGGGCATAGTTTTCCAGCAGTTCATCAGGGTCATGACTGACCACTTCGCCAATATGCGGGTTCTTGATATCCAGGTTGAAGTTGCGGGCAATCACGTCATCAATACTGACCTTCCAGGCCTGCTCATTCTCTACCCGTGCGGCAAAACCGTCAGCTTCCTCGCCCCACCAGTCAATCTCGGTCTGGAACTCTTCAAACTTCATCGGTTTGGTTTTGCTGTAATTCTTCACGCCCTCTGGATAAGGGTGCTCGTAAAACCAGATATCCTGCGTCGGCTGCCCTTTGGTAAAGAACAGGATATTGGATTTGATACTGGTATATGGGTTAAATACCCCGTTGGGCAGACGTACGATGGTGTGCAGGTTGCACTCTTCAGTGAGCAGCTTTTTGATCTTGGTTTTTACGCCTTCACCAAACAGTGTGCCATCTGGCAGGACAACAGCCGCTCGGCCTCCTTTCTTTTTTGAAGAGCCTGCAAGAACCTCGATAATCAGCTGCAGAAACAGATCAGCCGTTTCCCGGGTTTGCATTTCTGCGGGGAAGTTCTTCTCAATACCGTCTTCTTCAGTACCACCAAAAGGGGGATTGGTCACGATAACATCAAACTCTTCATCCCAGTTCGACAGAGGCTGTTTCAGGGTGTTGCCGTGTTTGATCTGTACGGGTACTTCAATGCCGTGCAGCAGCATATTGGTGGTACATAACAGATGCGGCAGCTGCTTTTTCTCAACACCATGAATCTGCTGTTGCAGAGTTTTGTGATCGTCTGTGGTTTTCACCTGATCTTTCAAGTGATCCATAGAGCAGGCAAGAAAACCACCGGTTCCACAGGCTGGGTCAAAAATGCTTTCACCCAGCTGTGGATTGATACGGTTGACCATAAAACGGGTGACTGCACGGGGCGTATAGAACTCACCAGCATTACCGGCACTTTGCAGATCCCGAAGAATCTGTTCATAAATATCACCAAACAGGTGCCGCTCTTTTGAGTCGGTAAAGTCGATCTCATTGAGTTTGTTGACGACCTGCCGCAGCAGGGTGCCGTTTATCATGTAGTTAAAAGCATCGCTGAACGCCGCTTTTGCCACGAAACCGCGAGGGTTGGTAGCAACAGGGGCGATAAGTCCTTTCAAACCAGGGAACAGGTCACCATTAATAAACTCCAGAAGCTCATCGCCGGTCATACCTTGATTATCCGCTGCCCAAGTCCGCCACAGATACTCCTCGGGAATGGGAGAACTATAGTTATCCAGCTCCAACTCCAGCTCTTCTTCCTGGGCATCAAACACTTTCAGGAACAAAAGCCAGGACATTTGCCCGAGACGTTGGGCATCACCATCCACACCAGCGTCTTTACGCATGATGTCTTGAATGGATTTAATAACAGAACTGATGGACATAAAACTCTCTTAAAATGGCATTCTCCGAAGGCGCTGCATCACGATAATACACGTGAATTGACTGCGTCTTCGGAAGGGGGATTTGATACAACCGTGCAGAGTCAGGCTGAGCGAGGCTTCTTATAAATTTCTGCCTCCAGCTCACTGATGGCGGTCTCATAAGCTGGCTTACCGCCAAAGACTTTTTTCACTATTTCAATAGGCCGACCCAGCTTATCGAACGGTTTTACTTTGAGAACATTCGTGCTCTCAATCTCCTGTACACCTTCATCTGCGTATTTATCCAGTAAGGTGTTAAGGACTGTCTGGGCCGTGTCGGAGTATTTGGTGAAGTAATTTCTTTTCTTCACATTCTCCGCCCGCTCTTTGCGGGTTAGTGCGGGTTGATCGTAGACGACATGGCAGATCAGATCGAAAGGGTCCAGCTCTTTGCCGACTTCTTCTTCCAGCACACTCCAGATAACACCTTCGTTTTCCAGCTCATCAATGATGGCTTGCTTACGTTCGGCGGCGTTCCACTTTTTTTATGAACTCATCCAGCGTAGAAAACTGTTTGGCAATGGTTTTACGAGTGTAATCCTTGAAGGATTCGGTGACCAGCTTGCCGTCGGTGTCGTAATACTGCACCCGTTCGGCAATGGCTTTTACGGTGACGCCATTGACGTGGAACTTTCTAATCTTGTTCTCATCATTGTCGGTTTCATCATCGGTCCAGGGGGCTTCATCACCTTCACTCGCTTCGTAGGTTTCATGGTCTTCACCGACTTTGCTGGAATCATCATTTGGTTCGTCCTGCTCGCTGTCAGACTCGTCATTATTCATGATGTTATCGAGATCTGAGTCTTCGTCGTTGATGTCAGCAGGCTTGGTATCGATGATTTTTTCCGGTACACCGTCGAAGCGTTCATCGGCAAACAGCTCGGTGGCTTTTTTGAAATCCAGAATGGTAAACCAAAGCTTGTTGTAGCGATCATCAATGCGGGTGCCACGGCCGATGATCTGCTTGAACTTGGTCATGGACTGGATGTTCTGGTCCAGCACCACCAGTTTGCAGGTTTTGGCATCCACGCCGGTGCTCATCAGCTCGGAGGTGGTGGCGATAACCGGATACGCTTTTTTCGGGTTGATGAAGTTATCCAGCTGCGCTTTGCCAAGTTCATCATCGCCGGTGATTTTCATCAAGTACTTGTCGCTTTTTGACATATGTTCCGGGTTGAGATTCACCAGCGCCCGGCGCATGCGTTCGGCGTGGTCAATGTCGTTACAGAACACAATGGTCTTAGCCATTGGATCGGTGCGTTTCAAAAAGTTGGTGATGGTTTTTGCCACCAGATGAGTGCGCTCATCAATAACCATGGTGCGGTCGAAATCTTTCTGGTTGTAGATGCGATCTTCAATCAGCTCACCGTGTTTGTCAGTCTGTGCTTTGGTGGGGCGCCAGCCTTGCACGTCCACATCAATATCCACACGCACCACTTTGTAGGGTGCAAGGAAGCCGTCTTCTATACCTTCTTTCAGGGAGTAGGTGTAAACCGGGTCGCCGAAGTAGTCTGAGTTAGAGACTTCATTGGTCTCTTTAGGTGTGGCGGTTAAGCCAACCTGAACGGCACTACTGAAGTATTCGAGAATTTCCCGTCAGGCGCTGTCTTCGGAGGCACTGCCACGGTGGCACTCGTCGATGATAATCAGGTCAAAGAAATTCGGGTCAACCTGCTTGTAGGCTTTCTGAGATTCTTCCGGCCCGGTGAGCGCCTGGTACAGCGCCAGATGGATTTCATAGGCAGGGTCAACGGTGCGCTTCTCCACCTTGGTCATAGCATTACCAAAGGGCTGGAAGTCGTTGATGCGCGTCTGGTCGACCAAAACATTACGGTCTGCCAGAAACAGGATGCGTTTTTTGCTTTTGGCTTTCCACAAACGCCAGATAATCTGGAAGGCGGTGTAGGTTTTGCCAGTACCGGTTGCCATGACCAGTAATACGCGGTCTTGCCCGGATGATATGGCTTCTACGGTTTTGTTGATGGCCTGCAGCTGATAGTAACGAGGAGACTTTCCACTGCCATCATCGTGATAATCCTGGGTGATAATGGGCAGCTGTTGTTCGGTATAGCCTTTCCAGTGGCAAAACTTCTCCCATAGCTGTTGTGGTGTGGGGAAGTCTTCCAGCTTGATCTCGGTTTCGAGCGGCTCTTTATTACAAGAGAGGTTGGTTTTGTCGTGGAAAATAAAACCATCGCCATTGGTGGCAAAAATAAACGGCACTTCCAGCAAACCCGCATAATCCAGCCCCTGCTGCATACCCTTGCCAACTTCATGCTTATTGGCTTTGGCTTCTATCACCGCCAGCGGCATGCTGGGCTTGTGGTACAGCACGATATCGGCGGACTTTACCTTCTTGCGAGCAGCCACCTTACCGCGCACCACTCCTTGCCATCACGGAGTTTTACTTCCTGACGGATTTGAGTCATATCGTTCCAGCCTGCATCTTTTACCGCTGGCGGGATGAACTTGGTGATGATGTCAGTTTCGGTGAGTTTTGATTTGTCGATGCTGAGCACGGTAGCGCTTCCATCCGCATGGAGTGTTGTGGCGATTCTCACATATAAACCCTACTTTAATAAGGTTTATAAGCACAAGGCACGGCTCACACCCCATACTCCCATAAGCCGTGACCCAGCTACTATCGCATTCATCTTTTTTGAAACATCAAACTGACGTTAGAAGGCAAGTGCATCAGTAGTATTTTCTGTTAGTGCCGCGTCTTTTTGCATAGCAAGGAATAACAGACCCACGCCTACAGCTGCAAGCACTGTGGTCGTTTTACTCTTGCTACCCAGCATGCATGCAGCTGCGGCACCTACAACCAATCCGGTTGTGGCTCCCTGTAACTGTGAACTTTTGCCTACACCATCTATTAGGTAACTGGCAAGATGTTCGCAGTTATCAAACACACTGTAAGATTTTCGGCGCTCAATAAGCCCTAATGCACGAGTTCGGATTGGCTCCAATCCGTTCGTTAGGTATCGCTTACAAATTGGCAGACTACCTTCACAAAACTCTTGATATGTTGATAAATGGGTATCGTTTTCGGGTGTTCTATCTAATACGACAATATCACTTTCAAGCTCAAATTTTACTCCTGCATGGGCAACTAAACCCCAACAATCTTGAAAACCGGAGTTTTAAGTTACCCTGACAGGTTTACCATTCGCATGTTTTCCTCTTCTTCATTCAGAGATGTCTTAACCCATAACCTGTCAGCTACTTGCTCCGGGTTCTGGTTGATGCGATCCACAAAATGCATTGCTGCTTCCATAAGGTCTTCTGCCGTTTTATGGCAACGGTGGTATGTCACATCTTCCCTGAACCAGCGCCATAAGGCTTCCACAGGCATGAAATCGGGACTATAAGCTGGCATTTGA
Source organism: Sansalvadorimonas sp. (assembly GCA_965221135.1). Classification (GTDB taxonomy): domain Bacteria; phylum Pseudomonadota; class Gammaproteobacteria; order Pseudomonadales; family Endozoicomonadaceae; genus Sansalvadorimonas. The sequence continues at coordinate 12,627 of CBDCRZ010000036.1, read as the reverse complement.
ATGATATTCAGATTAAGCCTGATACCCGCATCTCTCACGAAATGAGCCGTATGCCAGGAGGCACCATCCCAGATAATATCAATCTCCCTGTCCGGATGTTCTTGCCTGATACGTTCAAGAACGTTAACGGTATGCTCTTTGCGGCCACACGGGTAAGGCCAGATTCTTACCTGTCCGAGGTTGTAGTAATAAACGCCATAGAAGGAGATCTTGTCTGCCAGTTTCGGAGAGTGGGAGCTGACCCATAATCGCTCGCCTTTTCGCGACCAGCCGTAGCCAATATCGATATCCTGATGGATAGGGGCTTCATCAATGTAAACCAGTAGCCGCTCCTGATGAGTCGCCTTTGACAGCAAGGGTTTCAGTACTTCCAAAAAGTCAGCTCGACGAGCAGGGTTCGCTTTGTTGAGAAGCTTTTTAGCCTTTTTCCAAGAGTACCCCAGCCGTTTCAAAGCCTGTCGCAGGGTCTCTCGACAACATCGAACCTGAAAGCACTCCCAACACCACTGAACTCAATATTTCAGTGTCCAGCGAGGTGTGTTTAATGGCCCCTCTTGAGCCGCTGCGTGTTTCAGCGTCTTGTCGATCAAGCAGGCAACAGCGCTGCTTATAATTTGGCAAAAGGGGGGTGACCACCTGACCGTCGGTACGTCATGGCCTCAGGTCCGTTGCTATTGTAGAGATGAATCCAGCCAGTGACTGTTTCGTGATGTCGCGACAGTTTCCGGGCAACAGTAATAGCCGTTGATCCCGTTGCTACTTGATAAAGTGCCGAGAAGCGTTCTCGTGTGCGAGGGTGATCGGCCTGGATAGATTGTTGGAGCAGGCAGCCTGGCGCTTGGTTCCACTGGTTGTAGGAGACTTTCAGTACCATGGGGACCTTTGGAAAAATACGTCATAGTACTGATAGTCTCGACCTTGTCAGTTCGTATATGTCGAAATTGGTAAATTCATTCTCAATAATCCCGGCTTTCAAAATGGTTGGGGTTTAGTTCTTCAATGCGCCACTTCTCCATGCTGGTCAGATGGTTTTTCAGTGCGCTGTCGTGTTTCTGGAACACTTCACAAGTATTAAGGTTGTTCAACCTTTGGTGATTCAAATGGTAAAGCCTGCCGATACGTTTGACCCAGATCGCACTCCATGTTTTCAGTCCGTCAGTTCCCCGCTCTGCATTGATAAAGTCTCTGCGAACATGACTCCAGCAAAAGGCAAGAAACACCTCCTGATTTTCACGAGCCAGACATTTGTAGGCGCTGTAACGGTCGCAGATAAGAACACCGTTACTGTCGCATAGCAAACCTTTGGGAACGCTTGCCGAACGATTGTCGTCCACGCGGTAGTAGGCCGCAGTGCTGCTTAAAAAGACCCACAGCCAGTGTTTTTTTGCCCCTTTTTCATCGCCACAGACCAGCCAGCGAGTTTCGTCGGCATGCCACTGTTCATCACTGGCGACTTGTTCCCGGATAGCTTCGGCAATCGGTTCAAACAAAGGTTGAATGATTTTCAAGCCACCGGGCACTGTCCCCGGGGACAAGGTCAGGCCCCGCAGGCGAAAGTCCTGTAATTGCCGGGCAACGGGGATACCGAAGGCGTATTTGTGTAACAGAATCTCGACCCAGACAGAGATGCTCAGCTTACCCTTGCGGATCAGTTTGGCTGGCCCTGGAGCGATGGTGATAGCCGGTGACTGTTCGCACTGGCAGGTTTTGAGGTAACGATGTCTGTGGTAGCGGCGGATGTGGGCTTGCACATCCACCTCGACGACATCGCTGTCTTCAGTACCAAAGGGTTTGAAGGGTAAACGGCAGTGAGGACAATGCTTTTGGTGTTCTTCAAGATCCAGGTGTTCGGGAACCACAGGAAGTGTTGTGATTGTTGTACGACCATGGCCTGTATGACCCCGCTGCTGCCCCCTGGGTTTTGAGGAAGGCCGGGCTTTCTTTTCCTGCTTCAGGGAGGAGTGTTTCTTTTCCGTCGAGTGCCCAAAAACCCTATGCTGCATCCCCGCCAGCTGATTATTGAGGGTGCTGATCTGCTCTTGGAAAACGGCGATCTCATTGGCGTGCTCAGCTTTTATCTGTTTGATCCGGGCAAACGCCTCTTCTTCCCGTGTCCGGGTGCGTTGCCACTGGGTGCGCCATTGTTTGGCCTGAGCTTTCAGTTCGATGTAGTCCGCTTTGGGGAGTGTGACCTGGGCGTAGGCAAAGGGGGCTTTCATCGGGTCAGGCGCAACCCTTGTATGGGGAGAAGATTCGGAGGAAAGCATGGGGGAAATATAGTCCCCTTGGACATAATTGGTATTTTTGGGCTATGGGTTCACGGAATGTTTACGTTTATTTGGCCAATCCCTTTTATTTGACCAGCTGCTCCAGCGCCTCTTCAACTTCCTGAAACAGCCGCTTGCGCACACGGGCCGGGTCAGACTCTGCTGCCAAAATATCCGCTATACGATCAGGGATACCCAACAAGGCATCCCGCACCTGTCGTCCGGTTTGAAACCCTTCTTCGTAGACCTTACCTGCCTCAACCAGCTTACCTTCCCGCTCCTCATAATCGAGCCGCGCCATCTTGGCCCGGTAGGCTTCACGCATAGTACGGGCGGCGGCGTAATCCACCACCTTGCGGTTATCGAGGGGAAGTGGCGCAGATGTTTCAGGACGCGCCTGAACGGGGGACTCTCTTAATCCCGTCGAGGGTTCGCCCAATTGATCGATAGCCGCCTTAGCCGCCACAGGATCAATTTTCCCGCCTTCCAGTTTGACCCGCCCTTGCTTGACCAGCTTGGCCACATATTGCTTCGACCAGCCGTGTCTGCGGGCAAATTCCGCCTGTGTGATACGTTCACCAGACATTAGCCTCCCCGCTTATAACCTGTTGATTATTAATCAAAAAGTAACTTGATAAAGCCACCATTGAGAGCGTAACTGTAAGAGCCAGCCCGAAAACTCAAGCAGGAGCCCAGGATGCCCAGGACCGATCAAAACGCCAGCCTTAAGGACGCCTTAATCAGAAAGCGGGGTCGTATTGATGACCTGCTGGAACAAGTGCAAAAGAAAGCCGACCGGCATTTTGATCTCGCTCCGGAAGAGTGCCACTGGGGACACGCCGGAGATCTGGATCACCTGATTGAGTATCTCGAGCATGCACTGGGTATCGAACGCCAATAAACAGAAATCGATGGAGACGAGCTATGAAAACATCCAAAAAACCACTCTCAGCCAGCCAAACCAACACCCTGAAACTGGGTCATGACAAAGGCACCTTTACCGCACAGGATCTGCCTATTAAGGGCGGCGCTGCGAAAAAGGTTCTCGACAGCCTGCTGAACAAGGAGCTGATTAAGTCCATCAACCGCAACGGCCGCTGGGTTGATTACGCCCTGACGCCAGCCGGGCGACAAGCTATTGGCATAGAACAATCCGAGCCGGTTCAAACTCCACCCAAGGCAAAGCCCAAAACCAGACCTGGTAGCAAGCTGGATCAAGTGATCAACCTTCTGAACCGCAAAGAAGGGGCAACCATTCCGCAGATGATGGAGCAAACCGGCTGGCAGCAGCACACAGTGCGCGGCACTCTGGCGGGAGCTCTGAAGAAACGACTGGGGTTGACCATTGAGTCGGAAAAAGCAGACGGCCAAGACCGTGTGTACCGCATCACTGCCGGGCTGGAGACTGCCTGATGCCAACCCCTCATAACCACAGAGCTGGCGAGCGTCCAGCTCTTCTTATTCTGCCCCTGACCAACGGCCACCTGATGGTGAGTCAAGTGAACCGGACTGATATCCGAACTCTTGCCACGCTCAATCGTTGGTACCCCAACTTTATCGATGCGCTCGCGCTGGTGCAAAAAGGCAATCTCGATGTGATGGCTGGCCATGGTGTTGTTGCCCTGCATCGTGATTGTGATGAGCCCTGGCATGAGCAACAGCCAAGGTTTTTTCGTGGTCCCGTGGATATGGGCCGCTGGGCCAAAGAGTTGAAAATTTCGCGTCTGTTCTGGCATTCACTGGCGGTGGACGATGCCGACAATGGTCAACCTGAGAGTCAACCAAAAAAGTCAACCAGGTTGACTATTTCCAAGGAATGGACAGAGCTTTGGTTGACCCGCTAACTATTTGCTATTGCGGCCTTAAAAAGTCAACCCCGGTGTGAGTCTGTCGCCAGCGCTTTTGCGGTGCTCCGTACCCGCTGATTATTGAACCCTGCAGGCCCCCCGTAAAGACCGGGTTTCTATCGTGGGGATGTTCCTCGCCGTTATCACGTTTGAGTCTATCCTCTTCACCTCCTTTTTTGGGGGTGACTCTATGCTCTTTAAGTCATGCATTTGTATCTTGACGACCTCTATTGTCATCAGTCTGATTTCTCCCAATACCTTTTCCGGCAACAACAAGCTTATCCATATACCTGCGCTTAAATCTAATCCACCGGTTTACCCGGTGCAAATTCATATCGACTCGACGGGAAGGGTCGCCATTCCGGGTACAAAGGGCACGCAAATCCACCCCCATGGAACAACATCCTGTTCTGTGGTGAAGGCTGGCGATCAACACATTGTGCATTGCCAGGGAAAGGAACAAAACACACAACTCACACTCACACACGCAAAGCAGGCATTCCCTCTTGTGATTGAAGGGAATGCCTTGACCCGTATTGAGGATAAATCGGGAGTTTGCAATATATTTTCTGAAGAGGGCGGTGAAATGTATATCCCTGACATTCATTGCTCACTTCACTCCAGTACCGAACGGCTTTTTCCTGAACTAACACCTCTGAATAGCTGGACAAGTGACGACAGCCATGAGCTTCAGACAAGCCCTTCACACTCAGAGAATTCCGAAGACTGGACATTCTGGGAGGATAACTTCCCCTGGGACAGCATTGAGGTTCAATCTGACACTGAACTTCTTCCTGCAGACACTCCGGATACGCACACTCTCAGAGTCCGTCCAGGAAAAAAGCGCATTCACACAGGGGAGCGCCCTTTTGTCTGCCCCGTCGAAGGCTGCAAACAGGGCTTTGCCCGATCCAGTACCCTCACCACCCACAAGCGCATTCACACAGGGGAGCGCCCTTTTGTCTGCCCCTTCGAAGGCTGTAAAAAAGGCTTTGCCCGATCCAGTGACCTCACCACTCACAAGCGCACTCACACAGGGGAGCGCCCTTTTGTCTGCCCCGTCGAAGGCTGCAAACAGGGCTTTACCCAATCCGGTCACCTCACCAGGCACAAGCGCACTCACACAGGGGAGCGCCCTTTTGTCTGCCCCGTCGAAGGCTGCAAACAGGGCTTTACCCAATCCGGTGCCCTCACCACCCACAAGCGCACTCACACAGGGGAGCGCCCTTTTGTCTGCCCCGTCGAAGGCTGCAAACAGGGCTTTACCCAATCCTGTCACCTCACCATCCACAAGCGCACTCACACAGGGGAGCGCCCTTTTGTCTGCCCCATCGAAGGCTGCAAACAGGGCTTTGCCCGATCCAGTGACCTCACCACTCACAAGCGCATTCACACAGGGGAGCGCCCTTTTGTCTGCCCCGTCGAAGGCTGCAAACAGGGCTTTACCCGATCCAGTCACCTCACCATCCACAAGCGCATTCACACAGGGAAGCGCCCTTTTGTCTGCCCCGTCGAAGGCTGCAAACAGAGCTTTACCGTATCCGGTGCCCTCACCAGGCACAAGCGCATTCACACAGGGGAGCGCCCTTTTGTCTGCCCCGTCGAAGGCTGTAAAAAAAGCTTTACCCACTCCAGTCACCTCACCAGGCACAAGCGCATTCACACAGGGGAGCGCCCTTTTGTCTGCCCCGTCGAAGGCTGCAAACAGGGCTTTACCCAATCCAGTAACCTCACCAGGCATCATCTGCGCGCTCACACAGGGGAGCGCCCTTTTGTCTGCCCCGTCGAAGGCTGCAAACAGGGCTTTACCAAATCCAGTAACCTCACCACCCACAAGCGCACTCACACAGGGGAGCGCCCTTTTGTCTGCCCCGTCGAAGGCTGCAAACAGGGCTTTACCCAATCCGGTGCCCTCACCACCCACAAGCGCATTCACACAGGGGAGCGCCCTTTTGTCTGCCCCGTCGAAGGCTGTAAAAAAGGCTTTACCCAATCCGGTGACCTCACCACCCACAAGCAGCGCATTCACACAGGGGAGCGCCCTTTTGTCTGCCCCGTCGAAGGCTGCAAACAGGGCTTTACCCAATCCAGTGACCTCACCAGGCACCAGCGCATTCACACAGGGGAGCGCCCTTTTGTCTGCCCCGTCGAAGGCTGTAAAAAAGGCTTCACCCTCTCCAGTCACCTCACCACTCACAAGCGCATTCACACAGGGGAGCGCCCTTTTGTCTGCCCCGTCGAAGGCTGTAACCAGGGCTTTACCCAATCCAATGACCTCACCAGGCACAAGCGCATTCACACAGGGGAGCGCCCTTTTGTCTGCCCCGTCGAAGGCTGTAAAAAAGGCTTTGCCCAATCCAGTGCCCTCACCAGGCACAAGCGCATTCACACAGGGGAGTTCCCTTTTGTCTGCCCCGTCGAAGGCTGCAAACAGGGCTTTGCCCAATCCAGTGACCTCACCAATCACAAGCGCATTCACACAGGGGAGCGCCCTTTTGTCTGCCCCGTCGAAGGCTGCAAACAGAGCTTTACCCAATCCGGTGCCCTCACCAGGCACCAGCGCATCCACTCAGGGGACAACACAAAATCCCACCCTTCTCTTGAGTGACCATACCCTGATAGCGCACGGACTGTATGGGGTGACAATAGGGTTATCAATATCTACATCTACAAATTTGTTTCTATTGATAACCCATCTGGTGGGGAATGATTCAGCGATGAATGTTCTTCATCACCTTCTCCCCCCCTCGGCTGGCAATGTAGCTACCCATCCCCAGCTGAACGATACCGAGCAACTTCAACGCCAGTGTTTCACTTAAGTCCGGGGAAACCCAGCCCATCCATCGACACATAATCAGCGCCGTAAACACCAGCATAACAATGGGTCGCCATATGGGGCGCTGGGCCAAAGAGCTGAAAGTTTCGCGTCTGTTCTGGCATTCACTGGCGGAGGACGATACCGAAAATGGTCAACCTGAGAGTCAACCAAAAAAGTCAACCAGGTTGACTATTTCCAAGGAATGGACAGAGCTTTGGTTGACCCGCTAACTATCTGCTATTGCGGCCTTAAAAAGTCAACCCCGGTGTGAGTCTGTCGCCAGCGCTTTTGCGGTGCTCCGTACCCGCTGATTATTGAACCCTGCAGGCCCCCCGTAAAGACCGGGTTTCTATCGTGGGGATGTTCCTCGCCGTTATCACGTTTGAGTCTATCCTCTTCACCTTCTTTTTTTGGGGGGGGTGACTCTATGCTCTTTAAGTCATGCATTTGTATCTTGACGACCTCTATTGTCATCAGTCTGATTTCTCCCAATACCTTTTCCGGCAACAACAAGCTTCTCCATATACCTGCGCTTAAATCTAATCAACCGGTTTACCCGGTGCAAATTCATATCGACTCGACGGGAAGGGTCGCCATTCCGGGTACAAAGGGCACGCAAATACACCCCCATGGAACAACATCCTGTTCTGTGGTGAAGGCTGGCGATCAACACATTGTGCATTGCCAGGGAAAGGAACAAAACACACAACTCACACTCACACACGCACAAAAGCAGGCATTCCCTCTTGTGATTGAAGGGAATGCCTTGACCCGTATTGAGGATAAATCGGGAGTTTGCAATATATTTTCTGAAGCGGGCGGTGAAATGTATATCCCTGACATTCATTGCTCACTTCACTCCAGTACCGAACGGCTTTTTCCTGAACTAACACCTCTGAATAGCTGGACAAGTGACGACAGCCATGAGCTTCAGACAAGCCCTTCACACTCAGAGAATTCCGGAGACTGGACATTCTGGAAGGATAACTTCCCCTGGGACAGCATTGAGGTTCAATCTGACACTGAACTTCTTCCTGCAGACACTCCGGATACGCACACTCTCAGAGTCCGTCCAGGAAAAAAGCGCATTCACACAGGGGAGCGCCCTTTTGTCTGCCCCTTCGAAGGCTGTAAAAAAGGCTTTGCCCGATCCAGTGACCTCACCACTCACAAGCGCACTCACACAGGGGAGCGCCCTTTTGTCTGCCCCGTCGAAGGCTGCAAACAGGGCTTTACCCAATCCGGTCACCTCACCAGGCACAAGCGCACTCACACAGGGGAGCGCCCTTTTGTCTGCCCCGTCGAAGGCTGCAAACAGGGCTTTACCCAATCCGGTGCCCTCACCACCCACAAGCGCACTCACACAGGGGAGCGCCCTTTTGTCTGCCCCGTCGAAGGCTGCAAACAGGGCTTTACCCAATCCTGTCACCTCACCATCCACAAGCGCACTCACACAGGGGAGCGCCCTTTTGTCTGCCCCATCGAAGGCTGCAAACAGGGCTTTGCCCGATCCAGTGACCTCACCACTCACAAGCGCATTCACACAGGGGAGCGCCCTTTTGTCTGCCCCGTCGAAGGCTGCAAACAGGGCTTTACCAAATCCAGTAACCTCACCACCCACAAGCGCACTCACACAGGGGAGCGCCCTTTTGTCTGCCCCGTCGAAGGCTGCAAACAGGGCTTTACCCAATCCGGTGCCCTCACCATCCACAAGCGCATTCACACAGGGGAGCGCCCTTTTGTCTGCCCCGTCGAAGGCTGTAAAAAAGGCTTTACCCAATCCGGTGACCTCACCACCCACAAGCGCATTCACACAGGGGAGCGCCCTTTTGTCTGCCCCGTCGAAGGCTGCAAACAGGGCTTTACCCAATCCAGTGACCTCACCAGGCACCAGCGCATTCACACAGGGGAGCGCCCTTTTGTCTGCCCCGTCGAAGGCTGTAAAAAAGGCTTCACCCTCTCCAGTCACCTCACCACTCACAAGCGCATTCACACAGGGGAGCGCCCTTTTGTCTGCCCCGTCGAAGGCTGTAACCAGGGCTTTACCCAATCCAATGACCTCACCAGGCACCAGCGCATTCACACAGGGGAGCGCCCTTTTGTCTGCCCCGTCGAAGGCTGTAAAAAAGGCTTTGCCCAATCCAGTGCCCTCACCAGGCACAAGCGCATTCACACAGGGGAGTTCCCTTTTGTCTGCCCCGTCGAAGGCTGCAAACAGGGCTTTGCCCAATCCAGTGACCTCACCAATCACAAGCGCATTCACACAGGGGAGCGCCCTTTTGTCTGCCCCGTCGAAAGCTGTAAAAAAGGCTTTACCCAATCCAGTCACCTCACCACTCACAAGCGCATTCACACAGGGGACCGCTCTTTTGTCTGCCCCGTCGAAGGCTGCAAACAGGGCTTTACCCAATCCAATGACCTCACCAGGCACCAGCGCATTCACACAGGGGAGCGCCCTTTTGTCTGCCCCGTCGAAGGCTGTAAAAAGGGCTTTGCCCAATCCAGTGCCCTCACCAGGCACAAGCGCATTCACACAGGGGAGTTCCCTTTTGTCTGCCCCGTCGAAGGCTGCAACACAGGGCTTTGCCCAATCCAGTGACCTCACCAATCACAAGCGCATCCACACAGGGGAGCGCCCTTTTGTCTGCCCCGTCGAAAGCTGTAAAAAAGGCTTTACCCAATCCAGTCACCTCACCACTCACAAGCGCATTCACACAGGGGACCGCTCTTTTGTCTGCCCCGTCGAAGGCTGTAAAAAAGGCTTTACCCAATCCAATGACCTCACCAGGCACCAGCGCATTCACACAGGGGAGCGCCCTTTTGTCTGCCCCGTCGAAGGCTGCAAACAGGGCTTTACCCATTCCAGTAACCTCACCACCCACAAGCGCATTCACACAGGGGAGCGCCCTTTTGTCTGCCCCGTCGAAGGCTGCAAAAAGGGCTTTGCCCAATCCAGTGACCTCACCAATCACAAGCGCATCCACACAGGGGAGCGCCCTTTTGTCTGCCCCGTCGAAGGCTGCAAACAGAGCTTTACCCAATCCGGTGCCCTCACCAGGCACCAGCGCATCCACTCAGGGGACAACACAAAATCCCATCCTTCTCTTGAGTGACCATACCCTGATAGCGCACGGACTGTATGGGGTGACAATAGGGTTATCAATATCTACATCTACAAATTTGTTTCTATTGATAACCCATCTGGTGGGGAATGATTCAGCGATGAATGTTCTTCATCACCTTCTCCACCCCTCGGCTGGCAATGTAGCCACCCATCCCCAGCTGGACGATACCGAGCAACTTCAACGCCAGTGTTTCACTTAAGTCCGGGGAAGCCCAGCCCATCCATCGACACATAATCAGCGCCGTAAACACCAGCATAACAATGGGTCGCCATATGGGGCGCTGGGCCAAAGAGCTGAAAGTTTCGCGTCTGTTCTGGCATTCACTGGCGGTGGACGATGCCGAAAATGGTCAACCTAAGAGTCAACCAAAAAAGTCAACCAGGTTGACTATTTCCAAGGAATGGACAGAGCTTTGGTTGACCCGCTAACTATCTGCTATTGCGGCCTTAAAAAGTCAACCCCGGTGTGAGTCTGTCACCAGCGCTTTTGCCATGCTCCGTACCCGCTGATTATTGAACCCTGCAGGCCCCCCGTAAAGACCGGGTTTCTATCGTGGGGATGTTCCTCGCCGTTATCACGTTTGAGTCTATCCTCTTCACCTTCTTTTTTTGGGGGGGTGACTCTATGCTCTTTAAGTCATGCATTTGTATCTTGACGACCTCTATTGTCATCAGTCTGATTTCTCCCAATACCTTTTCCGGCAACAACAAGCTTATCCATATACCTGCGCTTAAATCTAATCAACCGGTTTACCCGGTGCAAATTCATATCGACTCGACGGGAAGGGTCGCCATTCCGAGTACAAAGGGCACGCAAATCCACCCCCATGGAACAACATCCTGTTCTGTGGTGAAGGCTGGCGATCAACACATTGTGCATTGCCAGGGAAAGGAACAAAACACACAACTCACACTCACACACGCAAAGCAGGCATTCCCTCTTGTGATTGAAGGGAATGCCTTGACCCGTATTGAGGATAAATCGGGAGTTTGCAATATATTTTCTGAAGAGGGCGGTGAAATGTATATCCCTGACATTCATTGCTCACTTCACTCCAGTACCGAACGGCTTTTTCCTGAACTAACACCTCAGAATAGCTGGACAAGTGACGACAGCCATGAGCTTCAGACAAGCCCTTCACACTCAGAGAATTCCGGAGACTGGACATTCTGGGAGGATAACTTCCCCTGGGACAGCATTGAGGTTCAATCTGACACTGAACTTCTTCCTGCAGACACTCCGGATACGCACACTCTCAGAGTCCGTCCAGGAAAAAAGCGCATTCACACAGGGGAGCGCCCTTTTGTCTGCCCCTTCGAAGGCTGTAAAAAAGGCTTTGCCCGATCCAGTGACCTCACCACTCACAAGCGCACTCACACAGGGGAGCGCCCTTTTGTCTGCCCCGTCGAAGGCTGCAAACAGGGCTTTACCCAATCCGGTCACCTCACCAGGCACAAGCGCACTCACACAGGGGAGCGCCCTTTTGTCTGCCCCGTCGAAGGCTGCAAACAGGGCTTTACCCAATCCAGTCACCTCACCGTCCACAAGCGCACTCACACAGGGGCGCGCCCTTGTGTCTGCCCCGTCAAAGGCTGCAAACAGGGCTTTACCCAATCCAGTGACCTCACCAGGCACAAGCGCATTCACACAGGGAAGCGCCCTTTTTTCTGCCCCGTCGAAGGCTGCAAACAGGGCTTTACCCAATCCAGTCACCTCACCGCCCACAAGCGCACTCACACAGGGGCGCGCCCTTTTGTCTGCCCCGTCGAAGGCTGCAAACAGTGCTTTGCCCAATCCAGTCACCTCACCACTCACAAGCGCATTCACACAGGGGAGCGCCCTTTTGTCTGCCCCGTCAAAGGCTGCAAACAGGGCTTTACCCGATCCGATCACCTCACCACCCACAAGCGCATTCACACAGGGGAGCGCCCTTTTGTCTGCCCCGTCGAAGGCTGTAACCAGGGCTTTACCCAATCCAGTCACCTCACCACTCACAAGCGCATTCACACAGGGAAGCGCCCTTTTGTCTGCCCCGTCGAAGGCTGTAACCAGGGCTTTACCCAATCCAGTCACCTCACCACTCACAAACGCATTCACACAGGGAAGCGCCCTTTTGTCTGCCCCGTCGAAGGCTGCAAACAGGGCTTTACCCGATCCGATCACCTCACCACCCACAAGCGCACTCACACAGGGGATCGCCCTTTTGTCTGCTCCGTCGAAGGCTGCAAACAGGGCTTTACCCGATCCAGTGCCCTCACCACCCACAAGCGCACTCACACAGGGGAGCGTCCTTTGGTCTGCCCCGTCGAAGGCTGCAAACAGGGCTTTACCCGATCCAGTCACCTCACCATCCACAAGCGCATCCACACAGGGGAGCGCCCTTTTGTCTGTCCCGTCGAAGGCTGCAAACAGGGCTTTGCCCAATCCGGTGACCTCACCACCCACAAGCGCATCCACACAGGGGAGCGCCCTTTTGTCTGCCCCGTCGAAGGCTGCAAACAGGGCTTTACCCAATCCAGTCACCTCACCAGGCATCTGCGCATCCATACAGGGGAGCGCCCTTTTGCCTG
>CBDCRZ010000035.1:0-46836 GCA_965221135.1 Sansalvadorimonas sp. | reverse complement strand
CTGGGAAACTGAACCCGCAGTGGGTCGAGTGGCTGATGGGATACCCGCAAGGGTGGACAGAATAAAAGCCCTGGGCAATGCCGTTGTACCTCAAATACCAGAGATACTGGGCAGAATTATCATGGAAATAGAAAGCCGATAGACTTTATCAGTTACTGCCGGTAGGAAGGTTTACCGGATATACCGACAAAAAAGCCCCATCTCTGGGGCTTTCTTCTTACTGTTGCTGATCAGAAACAGAGAGCTTTTTTAACACCCACTCACTGAGTTTTAAACCCTCCTTTTGTGCCTGTTTCACGTAGCCCGCCTTTACCCGACTATTCAGCCTGATGACCAACGTGCTATCAGCAGTCTGTTCTTTACGGGCGTTCTGGTTGCCAATGTTGCCGTGATAACCGGCGGGAGGGAGACCGGAAAAACCGTCCTGATATCCCTTACCCATTTTCTTTCTATTCCCGGACAGGTTCATCCATTCTTCATGTTCCGACTGTGTACCGAATTTCTCGCCGTGATAAAAACGCCTGAGACCTCGCTGATACCCTCGATCATAATAATTTTTCGCCGGTGTTACGTATTGCATAAAAATAGCGAATTGTTGTTCTTGCATATTAAATACCAAAAATATCAGAAGCGGTTTGAGTTGCGCCTACCCATTTCTCTTCGAGGCAATCGTAAAACATTTTACCGGCTGGAATCAGTTTGTTTGCTTTGCCGTTGCTGATCTTTTCCCCAGCATAGTAGGCACTAGAGATATTACCGGTTTTGTAAAATGAAACGCTCAGGGAAGGGAATGCCTTCATCATGTCGTCAAAATCACTAATGTAAATTCTCTTTTTACCGTAGTTTTCCCAAACATTCAGACCGGATTTAATCAGTTTTGCTTCCATATAAACTCTCTTTAGTGCGAAACGAAAAGCAATCACGTAATCGCCAACAATAGACACTGTTTTTCGAGCGATGGCGTGGGCTTTAGTGAAGATTTTTGATGTGTTCATGGTGGTTCTCTTTTCCGGGTCCCGCCCGGTCGGTGTTCAACGTGTTTGCTGAACATGGTGCTACTATAACGGATAGATTTTGTTTTGTATATACATAATATAATTTATTTTTGTTTTACTCCGATGTAACTACAAAAACCCGATTTCTATACATGTCCTGGGAACGTGTATAGGAAACGCTATTTTATATACACGTTATATAAATGGTGTTTTTATGAATGGCTCACTTTTCCCCGTCGTGCATGTTTCTGACCATACTGGCAGGATTTATATATGCAGTTATGAAGTGGCGGAATGTTTCGATAAAAACCATTACCACGTATTAAGAGACATACGTTCAATATTGTCTAAAAATGTTAATTTTGCTATCCACTTTTGGATGGCAAAATATAAAGTATGGGGAAGAAAAGAAACCTGCTACAGAATGTCTGAAGAGGGGTTCATATTTCTATCTACTTACTACAAAGGAAAAAAGTTTGATCAGGTAAAAATGTCTATTGCGGAATCATTTACCGCCATGCGTCATTGCCTGCCTGTCCGGAAACATTGCCGGATTGCCTCTCAGGAAATGTGTGCCGGTCTGCAGGATCATCGGGCCACCCTGGGTAAGGAAACTCAGGATTATCATTACATGAATGAGCACCGGCTCTGTGACCTGGTGCTGCTGGGTTGTTCAGTGAGTGACTATAAGAAACAGAATCAGATACCCGATGATCTCGGGCTGGCTGACTTCATCACCCCGGAACAGGTCAGCCGACTGGATGCTATACGCGGTGACAACCATGAACTGATAGGTTCCGGGGTGGACTATGAGGAACGTAAAAAAATACTGATGGATAGATTCTGCCAGGATGATATAGAGGGCGAATGCCTTTTATTAGAGGGAGCAGCCAGCAGTCCGTAACTTCTCCTCGATCTCACCGATATAAATATCTCTGTATTTTTCAAGCTTCTTCTTGAACAGGTAGCCCGTGAATATCTCAGGCTCTGGCTGTCGTTTGAAGAGCTTTTTTTCTATGTGGTGACTGTAGCCGTGAAACTCACAAAATAACCGGACGGCTGAGCGGTAGCTGTGCTGATAGCCCATTTTTATTATACTGAATCTTTTTGGACTTCTTCTGTTCCCGACCGACACTGAAAACACCGGGGAATAGCTGGTGCTACGGGATCCACTTTTAAGGATTCTTGCTCGTCTTTCTATGTCTGCAGTTAGCCCTATACAAATCTGGTTAGTTAGCCACATGTCATTGAGGCGGTGAATCAGGTTGTGTGTTTCCGCCAGAGCTCGCCATTGATCATTCAGCGCCTGTGCCCGTTTTTTTGCATCTCCATATTCGTATTCATTAATAGAAAAATATTCCTGCCAGCGTTCACCACCCACAGTGGTGTCGACTCTAAATCCTATAAATCCTGCTTTATGCGATCCTTCCTTGTATTCAATGACGGCCATGTTTTGCCTCATAAAAAAAGGCCGGTATCACTACCGGCGCTTGGGTTATTGGTTGTCGGACTCCGACGGATCGGGCGACCAGTGATCATTGTACTGTGTTATAAAATCCTGCAGGCCGGTGGCTTGTTCTACCGTGTCGCAGTCAAACCACATGCTGCTGTCGTCTGGGTTGCCGTGGGGGTGCAATGTTACCCGGTTCATAACCCCCGGCATGATTTGCAGCTCTACCGACACTTTCCCGTAGTGATTAATCATCACTGGAGCCATGTTCATGGTCAGAATGTGGTTGTACATGTTGATTGCCACACACTTAAAACCATTGCTCGTGAATTTGAATAAGATTGTTCCGAGTTCGGCCATTTGTTCTACAATCTGTTTTTCTTCTTCTGGTGTCATTGTTTTACTGCCTGATATTGGTCAACGATTCGACCCGCTTTCTGTAATGCGTATTCCATTGAGCTGAACACGCCTTCCCCTTCTTCGCCTTCTAGCACGTCCACCAGCCTAACGACCTCATAGGAGCCTACATAGTGGGGTTTTTCGTGCTCTTCAATCTGCCACACTTGCGCCTGTTTGCTGTCAAAAATCAGTTTGTCGGTGTTGCAGGATTGGCGCTGTATGTATTTTGTGATGGTCGCCATTAAAAATCAGCCTTTTTGTTCTCTTCAAAAGAAATCAATAATTCATCCATATGTTTTGAATGTCTCTTAATAAATTGCGTGGCTTTAAATATATTTTTAATTGTCTTGATGAAAAATAATATATTACAACTGGCTGTCAATAAATTCAGGTAGTCAATAAAATCATTCAGACCATTAATATAAATACTTAATGATGAAAATAATGCGAATACAACAAATAAAACAGCAAACACACCATCCTGTAACCGCTGGCGGTAAGCTTCAGTAACTGACATAACCATAAACATGTGCATGATAAAGGATTTTTCACCAGTAGCAGGCTTTTCCTTATCTTTCTCCATGTAACCCACCATGCAGCGATCTATCAGGTTTAGATGGTCGTGTATAGACGGTTTTTTCATTATCTGGATTCTTTGTATGTATTACGCATGATTACAGATCCGACAGGGTCGCGGTGAGCTCTTGGGTCAGGTTGACCATGACGCCGCACAGGTACTGGTCGGTGCTGAGAAAACTGTAGTTTTGGAAATCAGTGAACATGAATGAATGTATCCTGGTATCCGCCTGCGTTAACAATGATTCAGCCCTGTCACTGTCGCCTACGTCCAGGCTCTTATCAGCACTGTCGATCAGTTCGCCCACGCTCAGCACCAGTTCGATGAATTGAGGGCGTTTTAAAAATTCTTCGCGGGTCATTGCAGAACCTCCGTTACGTCGCCGGATGGCTGGCGGGTGTTGATGGGGCGGCGGCGACTTAATAGCCAGCCATCAACCACAAGATAGCCCTGTTTTTTCCAGCGGTTGACTGTTTGCCGGTCAACGCCCTGGTCCTTAGCAAAATCAGCAGGGTGGTCCCTGTAGTGAGTTTTTATGTATTCCGTCAGTGTCACTCTGGCTATCCTCCGATATCCCTGAAGTGTTTATTTATATAAGCCTGCTCCCTCCTCTGGTCTTCGATATCCTCAGCTAGACCAGCCATTTCGCAGTCATTAATATAATCCATAGCCCATTGATGCTGATTTTTATACTCATCAAAAGCTGCTTTCGTGATACTGCATCTGTTCAGTGCATCCTGCGTTACTAGTTTTGGTGAAACGCCTCCCATGATTTCGACAGTGCAACGAATACCCCCTGATTCACCTGCTTTAGCACTAAACGCATAATCATATGTACTATTTATCCATTCGATAATATCTTCCTGAGTTTTGTTTTTTCCGCGCTTCTCAATCACCTGATTAATATGATCAATCCAGAGATCACGGGCAATCTCTATCTGTTGTCTCCATTTTTCCATTATTTGTCACCAGCTCAGTGCAATCGTGAATCTAACAAATTGAATGACTAATATTAACATATGATTACGATTGTAATTATTTTTTTATATTGAGAGTAAAAAAAAGAGCCCGTCAGGCTCTATGCTCGTCTTTACCGATGGTGGCCAGGATCTGATTGATGTGGGCGTGGTTTCGTTCTCTGAAACTCTGGGTCAGCTCTATTTTGCTGATATAGAATTCTGTGCCGAATCTGCGGTTCTGGCTCCACTGGCCCTTTAGTGTGTACCAGCTCTCATTGATTTCAGGGGAATCCCAGCCCTGATAGATCGCCTTTATCGTCTGGCGGCCTCGGCTGGTGGTTCGCTCTGTCCTGAATTCGTAAATTGAATATCGGCGGTTTTTTGTCTGATGTATCAGTCTGATGAACTGGCCTGTGACGTAGCTCATTGTTGGCGTCTTCGTAGCCTGGGGTATGATTGTATATAGAGGATAGGCGTTACTTATACGAACCGAGTTCGTATAAGTAGGTGTTATCTACCTTTACGATCACCGTAAACATCATCAAACACCTTCGACAATACTTTGCCTAAAGCCCCACAATTAGGTTTACTGTATCCACAATTCCTGCAATACACGGCCTCTGAAACCTTATTTCTGATTAACTCATAGCTACATGACGGACAAGGTTCTCCATTCCACTCATGATTGCAGCCGTCATAGTCTGGAATAAAACCGCCGCATCCTTTTACATTACACAATTCTGTTCTTTTCATTCTCTGCTCCTGTGCCTACCGGCAGATAACAACGCGCTGCACCGGACGCCTTCGGCGCTCGGTGAGCTATGGGTTATCTGCCTAAATCGCCTTTGAGTCTGCCGATCATTTCACTGTGCATCGCTTCGGCTTCTTCCCAAGTTGAGCATCGAGTCATTTCGTACTCATGCTCACCACCAAAGATCATGGTTTCAAACAGTAGTGGCGTACCACCAAAATGACTGTGGTCGATTCCAAGAAATACGGTTGAAACTTCGACAAAGCCCAGCTTCTTTTCTTTCATTAAAAATTTGTTTTCTTCTGTTACCTCAAGACGGGTTTTCATTACAGTCCGGTCATTAGCTTCAAACCATTTTGCCCACTTCAAAGTGATTTCTTCTGGACAATCACCTTCTACTTTTACCGGTACTTTGTTGTTCAAAATATAAAACATACTGTCTCCTACATAGTGCTAATCGGCAGATAACAAGGTCATCAGCCGGACAGCTACGCTGCCGGTTATGTACGGGTTATATGGCTTGATCCAGCCACTCCCAAAGACTTTGGGTGTCGTTTTGAATTTGTTGATGGTGTTCCAATAAAAACAAACCTTGTTCTTCAGTTATTTTCTCGACACGTCTAAAGCCATTACCTCTGAATAACGCACCATTGGCTCTCGCAACTTCATATCTATCTCCGTTAACCTTTGGCAACATTCCAACAAAGAAACCAACGCACCATTGGTCTTGCGGATCACCATCCGACCACTTGGTAGCCAGTACATAATCATCCTTAACTAAATCAGCCATACTCTAAACTCCGTGCCAACCGGCATATAACAACAACTTCGTAAGGACAGCTACGCTGCCTCACAAGCAGGGGTTATATCGCTTCCATCTCTTCCATTTCATCGTCCTCCAAATAGAACTGAAGAACCTTTTTGAAACTATCCGCATATTCGTCATTGCGTTTTTTGCACGCTTTGTATTTTGCAATTAGATCAGCGACAACTATTTCAAGAGCCTGGTCATGTAAAATAGTGACTGTGACTGATCCGACTTTTTGCATTTCACTGTATTTTTCAATTAGTCCAAAATCATCTTTTATGCTCATTCTGTTCTCCGTGTTGCTCTTTCACCCCATTTTTCTTTTTTTTGTAGCTGAAGTATTTTTTTGAACAGGTGCGCTGATGTTCGCTGATTTCTCCCTGTTCTCCGTTCAGATCATAGCGGGGGCCGCCTTTTGATATTTTGGAAATGTATTTCTTGTTTTTGCACCACTGAGTGATAGCTGGTTTCAGCCATTCTGTTGGCTGGTGTCGGTCTTCCAGATCCTGAAGCAGCGTTTCATAAATACCGATAGCCAGGGGTTTGATTTCACTGAACAGAGTGGGCCAGTTTTCTGACAGCATAGTGAACAGCCGTTGTCTGAGTATCCGGCTCTGTTTCTGTTCGGGGGTGAGTTTGTACTCTTTTTCAGCGTCGGTTTTCTTAGGCATCAAAAGTGTTTCCGTAGTAGTCAGGCTTTCCGCCCGTAAATCCGTATTCATTATCATCAATGACCAGATCAACATTAGCATTCTTGGCCTCGGCTGTTTCTGCCTGAGCAAAGTCACCATCCCATGCTCGTGGGTCGTGCTGGCTTCTTATGACAGTAGCCTCATGGCGTATCTGTGCAACCAGGGCGTTAGATTTTTCATCTTTGGCTTGTACCAGCTTCATAGTGTTGCGCTGTTCGGTCATGTGGATTTGGTGAGCGCGTTCCATCCATTTATAGGCATCTTGCGGGCGTGGCTGGGCTGTCAGCGTGGCGTACCAGTCGTTGAATACCATCTCCAGATAATTGATATCACTGTTAGATAGCTGATGGCTCTGGCTCAGTCTCTCGATACATTCATCAAATAGCGCCTTCGGATCGTCCAGCGCTTCTTGCTGGCCCATAAGCTTTCGGGCTAGTTTTTTGGCTTTCTTGGCGGTTTTCTTCAGTTTTTCACGAATGGTGTTCATCCGTTCCGGCCGTAATTCAAACACCATATAGAAGCCATCAGCAGCGCTCATAGTCATTTTTCTGCGGTGGTACACCATCAGCCCGGCTTCTTTCAGCTCATTAACCCAGCGCTGAATAGTACGAACAGACACGCCAAATACGTTGGCCATGTGGTCACGATAAATACGGAATTTATCAGCCTGGTTAACCAGAAAAATATGAAATCGGTGGGATTGATGGGACAGCTGGACGTTGCTCAGGGACTCAGGATGCAAAGTGATTGCATCGCCTGTGCTGTGCTGTTCCTGATTGACTCGGTATATGGTTTTACAGTTCATCTGATCTACCTGACCAGATAACTTTCGGGGCTTGTGTCACCCTGCTATATGGGTGATAATGTCCCCAGAAGTTCATCTGGTTCTTTAGTCAATCAGGGTCTTTTTTGCAGAAGACTGATTGACGATTTGATGGGGCATTCAATATGGTGTTGGCGCACCGAATGCCCTTGAAAACCCCTCCATAGTATCTCAATACTTTCCTCAATTCTACAGGGTCAAGAAACCAACGTTCTATCAGGGGCTGGTTTTCTTGCGTCTGTAGCAAAGACCAAGCGGTCATCCTACGCCCCCGTAACAAGCCTGTTAAATGCCTGAAACCCCTATAAAACCAACGTTTTAGAACTGCACGACACAAGTCTTTTATTCTCTACCTCTCAGCGAGTTTCTGTTGCGTGTGTGTAGATTGTTTAGAGTCGCACTGATAGCCGAATGGCTGATTAACCGAGCTTTTGCTTGAGAGCTGGTTGCCGATCTCAAGAAAAAGCACCGATTCTGAACATTTTAAAAAAACAGCCAGGACAGTAGTGTTTGTCTGTATATAGTTCTGTGTGCCATATATGTCACTCATTGAGTTTAAAGGGCTGTAGCGGTGTTTTGTCATTACCTGCCTGATATCAGTGGCCTGTGGGGATCTGGGTTATTCAGTGGGTCTGGGTTTCATGGTGACATAAATGTCACTCATTGATTTTACTGGGCTGTAGGCCGATTTCGGGATTATGTCGGGCTATGGTCTAGAATTTATTGGCTGCCGGTGGTTGGAGACTCCTCATGTTGACCACCAGCAGCTAGGATCGGGGCGGGTCTTTCCAGTTCGCTGCCGCCCCGATCTTATTGATACGGTCGCATGGTGCCCGTTCTAAGCACCTCCGCTATTCTCCGCGCCCTGTTTTTTGTCTGTGTTGCCCACACGCTGTCCATCGCCTCCAGGCTGGCTTTTTGATAGTCGCCTTCCGCTAATGCTCCCCACATTTTTTTGAATTTAAACAGTCCGCTGATGCCGAGCTGATAACTCATATTTAATATCGCGCACTGCCTGGGCTGGTTCAAATTCTTGAATACAGTGCCGAAATGGGTAGCAATCAATATCTGTTTATGGCGCTGAGTCAGAATCAGATTGCACCAGAAATCCGCCACTTCTCTCGGCATCGGCATTTTGTCTAAACAAAACCCCAGCCCAATGGTTTGATGGCCTTCAGTGTCTATGTAGACCGTGTCTCTGCGTCCCTCGTCCTGTTCGATCATGTCTAAAAGCCCAGAAGGCAGTTCTGTTGCATCAGCGTTGGAGGTCATACAGACGGCCCTCCATTACATTGATGCGGTTGTTCATCGCCTGCTGGCCTGTCTGATAATCCCGGATTTTCATACATCGCTGTATATCATCCTCGTTGTCCGTTATTCGGTCTCTCAGGCCCGTGACTGAAAAACCGATCATGGCGACGATGACCATCACTATCAGCGGTAGCGCGATGGTGAGCCAGTTGGAATAGTCCTTCTTAGTAGCCATAAGTACTAATACCCTATTTCATCATTCAAGCCTGTTCACTCTAGCAATGTTGTCGTGGGTTTCTGTGTCGTTCTGGCGTTGTGTGTTGCGGAACTCTGCAAGAGTCAATGTTGTATAGGGGCTGAGTTTGTATTGTGTTGGTGTAATCTTGTATGTGTGGTTAATATGCTATAAAGTCACATTCAAGCACTAAACCAGTGTAATAACTGCATAAGGAATGCACGAATGAAACACGTCGTTATTGATGAAGGCTCCAGCCAGACCAAGATTTCCTGGTTTGATAGGGAGAAGATCGTCAGCCAGGTGATCCCCTCCCGCGTTGTCAGAGGGGCGAAATTGAACACCCAGTCGGGTAGTTATCATGATGCGGCGTATACGGTGGGCGGCCTTGAATATACCGCTGCTCCGAATATGGATGGTTCAATGACCACCGACATTCCTGATTATCAAACGTCTGATATCAATCTGATTCTGGTGCATGAGGTGCTGAGACAGAATGGTTTTGGGGGGCAGGATGTGGAAATCAATGTCACTTTGCCGATTAAAGATTTTTATCAAGTAGCGCCGTACAACGAACCGCTGATTAATCAGAAAAAAAAGAATCTGATGAATGCGGATGTTGAAAACATGGCAGGCCATCCGCTGGCCAATATTGTTTCTGTGAAAGTGTCACCCGAAGCGACACCCGCCTGGTTTGATTATCTGCTGAATGATAACGGTAGCAAATCACTGGATGTGGATGACAGTCATAAAATCATGGTTGTGGATGCGGGTGGCACGACCACTGATCTGGCCGTCGTGGATGGTTATGGCAACATGCAGAATTTTGATTCTCTGCGGTTCGGTGTATTTCATATCGCTGAAAACCTGCGCCCTGTCATCATGAAACGGTTCGATCGGAAGGCCCTTCAGAAGCACCACCTTGATTCAGCCATGCGCTCTAAAGAATTTGCCGGTGAAGATATCAGCCAGGAAGTTGAACAGGCTTGCAGGGATGTAGAGCAAGACATTATTACCGGTATGCGTAAATTTGTTGCTGACTCTGAAAGTCTGGCGGCGGTCGTCTATGTGGGGGGTGGTTCTGCTCTGATGGGGCATCGCATTGCTGATATATATGGCGGTGAACGCATTATCGGGGATGAATTTTCTATTGCCCGTGGTCTGGTAAAAAGTCAAAGAGGTTAATCATGAGCATGAAACCATCCATTGATAAACGTCTGGTTATTCGGGTCACTGACGGCACTGTCACCGAACGGATGTGGAGCCATCTGTCAGACGCGGATAAAAAAGGCCGGTCAGAAGTGTTGGACCTGCTGCGCTCTTTTTCGGTCTTCGGCTACATGGTTCAGGAATTGGGTGGTGGTGTTATTGATGCTTTCCAATCTATGGAGCGCAATGGAGAGCTGGAAGGCATGGACACAAAAGAACGGGCTGAGGTGTTAATCAGTATGTTGGAAAGGATCTCAGGCAAGCCCGTGAATAATCCAGTCTCTGAAGTAAAAGACGACAGGCCGGTATCAAAAAAAGAACCTGAAGCAAAACCAACCCCTTCAGGATCATTAAAAAGCCTGAGTGGTTTAACCAGTCAGTTTAAAGCCACCAGCGTTTAACCTGATACATATCATTCCAGCAGCCTACGGGCTGCTTTTTTTTGCTGGTCTATAATTCTCAGGCATTTGGTATGGTTCTCTATGGTTCTCTGGTAGGTGTACTGATTGCGATTGTGTAAATTCATGCGAAGTTAAGTGAAAAAAAACCCCGCCGGTTACAGTCCCGACGGGGTTTTTTTTATCTGTCTGATGTCAGGCTACTGCTACCAGTTTCCTGAACATATCCGCCGTACTTTTGTATCCAAGCTCTCGAGCTTTATCAGCCCAGCTTTCTTTTTCTTCGTCTGTAGTCCTGATCTGAAATACGGCATGTTTTGCCTTATCCCCAACCGGCTTCCTTCCAGCCCGCTTCTTCATTATGTAGATCCTGTTTCTGATATATGCACACATTATAGGAATTAAGTAATTACAAATCAATGCTTGACTTTATAATTACGTAATTACATAATAGATACACAAATTGAGACGGGGCATTAAGAACTGGCTTGATTTGGTAAACCGCCTTCCTCCCTGAACTTTTCGAAGGGCTTGGGGAGGAAGACAACCAACAGCCCGATACTGGCACAAAACCGGATCAGGCTCAATATGGAAGTATCCTAATGGAACTGACAATCACCCCATCCACCACTATTTCAGATCTGCAAAGTTTTCGTGACGCTGGTTTCCTGCTGCAGATGAACGCCACCAAAGTGTCCGGTTTAACCGCCTGCACTGGCCTGATTAGCGCCCCTGCTGTTGATGCTCGCAAAGTTGAAATTGCCGCGCTTCGATCTGAGCTTGAAGCACTGCTGGAGCTGCTGAAATGATCAAGATCGTATGCGTTTCTCAGTCCGCCTCTAATTCTGCTGATTACAATGAAGACAATACTTTCATGCTCTGGTTCACCGGTCAGACCGAAGAGCTACCGCCAGAGATGAAAAAGGCGGAAGAAGTCGCCAGCTCTGAGGAATACATGGGTAACGATCTCTCCATGTATTGCCAGTAACACACTCTAAGAAGCGGGCTTTATGCCCGCTTTGTCAGTACTACACTTTTCAATTTCAGGTTTCCGCTATGTCTACCCAACTCGATATTTTCACCGAATTATCCAAGCCATTCCCTTCTTCTGATATTGAATGGCGTGTTCAGCAATCTGGTATTGCCGGTTCCGGCAAGGTGTGGGCCATGGTGCTGGCCTACGTGACTAACCGGGCTATCCAGAATCGCCTGGATGAAGTGTGTGGGCCAATGGGCTGGAAGAACGAATACCAGCACACTGATAAAGGTGTGATGTGTGGCATTTCTATCTGGTGCAGTGAGCGTAAAGAGTGGGTGACAAAGTGGGATGGTGCAGAAAACACCGATATCGAAGCCATGAAAGGCGGTCTCAGTGGATCTATGAAGCGTGCGGCGGTTCAGTGGGGCATAGGTCGCTATCTGTATAAGCTGGAATCCGGTTTTGCTGACTGCTTTGATGGTAAACAGGGTAAGCACAGAGGACAGGCAAAACCTAAAGGCGGTGGTCGTCCGGTTTACTTCTCCTGGAATCCGCCACGCCTGCCTGAATGGGCTTTGCCTGAAGAGGAAAAGAATCAAAATCAGAGCCAGGCCGCTGACTATAACCGTGAAGAATATCTGGCGAACCGCCGCAATCAGCAGGTGCAACAACAGCAGCAAAACGGTCATGTGACTGAGACGCCCGAAAATGCGTATCGTAAGCGAGAAAAACAACAGCAACAGCAGTCTGATTACAATCAACAGAGTCACCAGGAAAGCCGACAGCCTCAAAACGCTCAGCAGCAATTCAATAAAGACATTGCCGAGAGCGTGCGTGATAGACGTCAGCAAGTGGTTAATCAGAGACCTGTACAAACGCCTGACAGCTTCGAAGCACCACGCCAGCCTGTTATCACACCTCAGCAATTTAAGCGGCTTCAGGGGGCTTTACAAATGGCTCAGTTGGATGAAATTCAGTTCTGTACTATTGCAGGGAATATCCGAACACTGGGCGAATTAACACAGGACCGGTTTGACGGGGCCATGGCCAGGGTGCAGAAAGAAGCTCAGAGGATGGCGCATTAAGCGCCCCCTTTTCTCTATAGTGAGGATGAAACCATGACTGAACTGACCGGCAAACAGAAAGACAATCGGGCCTATCATGCCCGGCACGCTGAAGCGATACGGGCTAAGAAACGGGAACAGTATCATGCAGGCAAGGATGATGGATCGGGTAAGCCAGCGAAGAAAAAAGCGGCCAAACCTAAGCCCTACAGCATCAAAAAAAACAATCGCGTTACAATAATCACAGTGAGTGAAGAGGACCGGCAGGAAACACAAACCCGTAGAAACATTGAGGATATTTTGTTGGCCAGGGAGCTGGAGATAGATCGGTTTTAGCGCCGTCCATGGCTCATCACGATCAACAACAGTGTAGTAAAAAAAAGCCCCGCACTCTCAGGCGGGGCATAGGCATTTTTTTCAAGTGCTTCTTTTATAGCTGTCTATTCTCTGTCTAACAACAAACCGTACGGTGTTTATTGTGTCTGACATAGATCCCAAATTTATCGGGGAGGTGTTTACTGCCATTCCCTACTCTGAAGTGATTGGTAGCCCTCTGAGCGCAATGATTGAGGCTCAGGAAAAAGCGTCCAACGCGATGGCTCGCTTTATCATGTCGGTCGGATTCTCAGAAAAGGACGGGGTCAAGCACGCTACCAGCGTGGATTTTCAGCACTCGGTCAAACGATCAGACGGCACTGAAGAAATAGAAACAATTACGATGCCGCTGATTACGGTCATCCCTGTGCCTAATATGCAGATAATTGACGGTAAAATTTCTCTGGATGTTGAAATCTCTTCTTCTGCTGAGTTCAAAGAAAACATTGAGGCCGGTGGAGAACTGGAAGGGCAAGCGGGCTGGGGGCCGTTCTCGGTATCGCTGAAAGCAAAGGCCAGTTACTCAAAAGAAAATACCCGCAAAACGGATACACGGGCGAAACAGCATATTGAATTAAACGTGGGTCAGTGCCCGCTGCCTGAAGGGTTTAATTTGATCATGGAACGTTTCAGAAACAATGCCCTTGATAAACCCGCCCCTGACGTGCCTTCTTTACCGCCTGCTGCTAAACCTGCTATTCCTGCTAATCCTGAGTCTGCCTGATGTTTGGCAAGAAAGGCGGCATTGATTTAGCCACGTTTGTCGGCGGCATCGTCCGGGCGTTGACCAAGGGCCAGCAGGCTCTGGCTAAATCCCGGATGGAAAATATTACCAAACATTTTTCAAAGGATGCTGAAGGTATTTATCAGCCCAAATTGATGACGTTCAAGGTGGGTGAAGGGCAGGTGCTGAACGTGCCTAAATACGTCCTGAGTCGTGTTAATAATATCGGGCTGGATTCGGCTATTGTGCGCTGCTCAGCCAAGCTGGTGGATATTGAGGCATCAGACATTGAGTGTGAACTGTCCGACCATGACAGCGAAGTGAAATATTTTGTTAAACCGGCTGGGCCTTCCAACAAAACGTTTGAAATTGAAATGAAGTTTTCCAAGAAACAGGATTGTGAAGCGGATGAAAGGCTGACTGAAGGGCTGTTGGGGCTGGTGGAAGTCCAGCCCGTAGAGGTTGAATAAGTTAGAGTTTAAATGCCGAGTACTTCAATCCCAAAATCACCCGCCAGTGTGTTTCAATCACTACCTATCACCTATACACAGGAATGAAAAACCAGCAACCAAAGATCCTTGGTCCGCGTTATCACTTCTGACCGTTATTGAGGTTGTAGTAGCGGCTGTCACCGACAAAATTTGCTCAACTTGTGCCACATTAGTTGGATTAATTGAGCCGACCAACTGAAAAACATTTCCCGATGAAAATGGTCTGGCTAGCGTAACAGTTTGATCGATTACTGCCGATGTAGGGTTAATCACTACTGTCCCATAAACAATCCTTACTCCTCTAGGCAAATCAATATAGCCAGAAGTCGAACCCAAAGATCTGTCAAAGTTTGATATATCCGGGAGAGCGCCCCCCGTCCCAGCAGTTTCCCTTGTTGCCGCACCCCCTAAGCCTAAATTATTTCTAGCTGTGCTTAAGCTGGATAAATCAGATAAATTAAAACTCTCCTGTAAATAACGTAAATCGGCCTGTCCTGTGGTGAGTACGTTGTTTGATCCAGTACCGGTATTTACGGTTGCAGCCGTCCCTAAACCAAGATTAGTTCTGGCGGTAGCTGCGCTGTTCAGGTCTGAAAGATTGTTGGCTTCCAGAAGATAACGGGCATCCTGTTCAGTACGGGTAAAAGTCTCAGCCCGTGAATAAACCGATAAATTGTTTCTAGCGGTGTCGTCATTGGTCAGGTCTGAAAGATTGTTGGATTCCAGCAGATAACGGGCATCCCCACCGGATACATCCACCAGCACCCACCCTGCCGCTGGGGGCGTGGTGGTGTTATTGGCGGTGGTGTTCTCATAGATCCGGTTGGACAGTATCACTCGTGCGCCTAATGGATAGCTGAACGGTGAACCGTTGTTCATGGCGCTGGTGATAAACGGCACGGTGCCGGTTTCGTACAGATTCTTCAGCGTGTCGGTGACGTCGAACAAAAGCTGATTGAAAAAGTTTCTCTCCATGCGTCTGGCCAGAGGGTCACTGGATGGGTTGCGCTGGTAGTCCTGACTGTAGCCGGTGGCATAGCTGACAAGGCTGTTAGCAGTCTCATCGGGTAGCGGGTCTTTGTCGCCTGAATCCGCAAAGGGGAGTCTGAAGTATCTGGCCATCAGTACAGGTCTCCGTCGAAGTGGTACGGCAATGCGACTCGTTTCTGCCCGACGATCACCGTTTCGCCGTTGGTGTCGGTGACGGTTGATTGGTTATCTACGATGTTGAATCGGTTATCGTCGCCAATTAAAGTGCCATTTGATTTGATTTCTTTGTAAATTATTTGAACATTAATTACACCATTCCTATGTGACAAATACGGGTAGAGTTTAGCCGCTACTCTTAAGAGTAATGATAATCTCCTTAATGGGCTGTGAGTTGGCGCTGATAAATCAAAAGTTGCAAAATTAGCGCCGCGTAATGGTCTATTTAATATGTTTGAATCATCAAGAACATTGTCAACAGGAACTTTATTAATCATATTTCTGGCTAATGATCCTCCGCCAGTATTCTCATGTATATCTGTCCATGTTGCCGTGTCGGACTTAACTAGAACTGGAGCATTACTCGCCAACTCAAACGGATTAGCGGCGGTTCGGTAGAAGACCATCAACGAACGTGTTGCTGCAAACGTCTGACTGCCGAGTGTATTACCTGCACCCCGTAACGCAGTCTCATACGTGCTGGTAACGTCTGACCATGTAACCCCTCTGTCATCCGTCTGCAACACAAGGTAGGCATCCAGCACCTTACGACTGGCTTTATAGTCCTTAGCTGTCCCATCCGGAATCAGTGAACCCCCGTCTTCATCCACGGCTAACCAGTTGCCGGGTATGCCGTTATCAAGCCACTCCTGCGGCATGGCGGTTAGTGCGCCGATGATGTCAACGTATAGGAATTGGGGAGAGGCTGAATTCTTTTCTATTAAATACGCGGTGATCTGAGTCCCTACAGGAAACAAGGTATTTAATCTACTAGCAGAACCTGTTACAGGACTTAACGTGGTAAAAATATGTGCGACGTTGTTAGCCTGTGATGGATGATTAAACCCTATAAACTCATAAGAATTATCATTATCCCCTACGATTAGTATGTTCTTTTCCAGAGTCCAAGCAGATAATGAAATGAAATCGGGGTTAGCTGTAAAAGTACTTGAAATACCGACAGAAACCCTAGCCGCACCGTTTTGAATACTCCCACCCTGCCACGGTGAGGTAACTGTAAATTGCCAATTATGTAAAGCACCTTCAGTGTCTATAACAGTGTACAGTGAGTGTTGGGTTGTACCCTCCGCCCCACTAAACGTTTCACCAGACACCGCCCGATTGAAATTATCAAACAACAACGCTTTACGGTCGGTGACGGCTCTGGCTGAGAAATACAAGGGTGTTATGTCGTTGGCGGTTATGCCGTCGTAGAATAGGTCGTCGGGTCTGCCTGTAAATGGCCTAGCTAATCCGCCGGTCGAACCCTCATAACCTGACTGACCCCTGTATGGGTCAGTTGAATTAATATATCTATTAAAAGAATTAGCAGAACTTTTGTCTGATCCCGTATTCGGAATATGCCAACTAGCCCCGCCATTAACCCCGTCCGAATACCTCCAAAAAGCTGAGCCACTAGGATTCCACTGAGGCTCATACGCACCCTGATTCCTCCTCTTAATACGACCCAGCAACAGCGCATGATTACCACCACGACTGTATAACCCCTGACTGACTCTCGTATAACCTGCGTCTGTGGCTATCTGATCGGCATTGAAACTTGTGGTAGTACGTCGTGCATTGATCGACCTGACATGTCGGTAAGTGCCGTCGGACTCTACAAATAAATCATCGAACGCTACGGCTCTAACGGCGGTTGATTCAGCAGCAGCGAGGGTGATAACGGTTTGAATGATGGGAACGAATTGACCGTTAATGTTGTACGTTCTGGCTCGGATCGTGAATTGATTGGCGACCGTGGCGGGGGTCGTGAACAGATCGGATTTTTCAATACTGCCTACCAGACCACTGTTCGGATAGATGAACTGGTTCACCTGAGCCTGTGCCGCTGTGCCCAGTTGCAGATTGGTTCGGGCTGTGGCTGCGTTGGTCAGATCGGACAGGTTGTTGGATTCCAGCAGATAACGCGCATCAGCCTGGCTGGTGGTCGGTAGCTGGCTGGCTCCGGTACCGGTGTTGACCGTGGCGGCGGTGCCTAAACCTAAATTGGTTCGGGCTGTCGTGGCGCTGGGCAGGTCAGACAGGTTGCTGGCTTCGTTCAGATACTGAGCGTCTGACTCTGAGCGGGTATAAGTCTCAGCCCGTGCGTAAACATCCAGATTGGTTCGGGCCGTGGCTGTGCTGGGCAGGTCAGACAGATTAGCGGATTCATTCAGGTATCGGCCATCAAAGCGGCTATCCGCCTCGCTGGTAGTAATCAGATCATTGGGGCCGGTGCCTACGTTAGACTGTGCCGCTGTGCCCAGTTGTAGATTGGTTCGGGCCGTGGCTGCGTTATCTAAATCACTGAGATTGTTGGATTCCTGCAGATAACGGGCATCATTGTCCGGTGTAGAAGAAATTGACAGGTTAGCTCTGGCCGCCGCCGGGTCTGTCAGGTCACTGAGGTTATTGGATTCCAGCAGATAACGGGCATCATTTCCGGCTATGTCAACCGGTTGCCAGTTGGTTGCATTGCTGGGCTCTGTGCCGTTGTTGCCCACCCTGCTCTCATACACTCTGGCGTTAAATAATACTCTGGCGCCCTGGTTGTATAAGAAGGGCTGATTATTATTGTCTGAGGGGGCTATAAAAGGCGGCACCCCATTTTCATAATACAGTCGTAACGTGTCAGTGACGTCGAACAGGATCTGATTGAAAAAGTTTCTCTCTGGGTTTCTGGCCAGAGGATCGGTGACAGGATCTCTTTGATAGTCCGCCGTATAACCGGTGTCGTAACTCACGGCAGTGTTAACGGTAGTGTCTGGCAGAATATCCTTATCGCCATTCACTGCAAAAGGTAGGCGAAAATAGCGAGCCATTTAGGGCACCTCTACTGTATAACGGGTGGCGCTGGGCCGTGGCAAAATATCCACTTCAGTGAAAAGAAATCGTAATCGGGCATCAATGGTGGTGAAGTGGTAGGTCAGGGTCATGTCGTTTCCGTCTTCCAGGTACGCGCCCTGGTTGGGAAACAGAACGGATAACATGCGGTTAATGCTGGGCACCGTGGCATCATTCATCAGATTGAATGCCCTGATTCTCAGCACTAAACGGCGGTGTTCTGTGCTCAGACCTTCCAGGGGGGAATCCGCTGGCGTGGCAAAGTTGCCGTTGGAAAAGTTTGATATGGAGTTATTAGTGGGGCTGATGCCCACTTCGGTATTGAAGCCGATGGCCATGTAATCATTAGGACTGCGGGTAGTCTCAATGTTGACCGGAAAATTAAGAATGATGGACCAGACTGTTAAGCCAAAGTCGTTGGCGGTTCTCAGGTCAAATACATCTCTATACCAGTTCTGCCAGAAGTCCCGCTGTTCCCGGTCGTAGAAAACCTGTTTCAGTTCCAGCAAGCCCCGTAAGTTGTCCGCCTGGTTGTACTGCCAGAGCAAAGGCCGTAAGACATTGATCGAGTAATCAAGCTGTTGAATAGTCTGGCTCATGACGAAATAACCACGGTGATATCAGTATCAGGCACGGCTATAACCGCCCTCTGATTGATATTGATGGCCAGGGTGTTCTGGCTGAATGTGGGGTTCATTTGTTTAACGGCGACTTCACAGTTACTGACAAAGAGCTGTGGAATAGTGCGGTTGACGGCACCGGATAGCTCATAGGGGGATACGTCCTGACCAATCACAAATCCCGTCTCTCCGGCCTGCTCTCCATTAGCGTAAGCGGTGATAATGTTTCTGATGGTGGGGATAGGGCTTTCTACGGTATCCAATCGGTTAATCGTGATTCTGACCAATATCTCTACCGTAGTGGCTCTGTCGAACCGCACGGTGTAACTCTGGCCGCTTCTGGGTTCAGTGACCGCGACTGACTGGCTACCATTCCAGGCGGCTCCGGCTGTCTTGGACATAAGCAGCGCCATGGCTATGTCAGCATCAGAACCACCATGAACTGCGACCCAGATGCTATTTGCTACCAGGTTAATACCCTGAATATCGGTGGCGCTGCCGGTGATGTTTTCCAGAAAGGACAAGCTTCTAACGCCGGTGACGGCTGATACATTGCTGATAACGGCTACCGGTACCGAGCGACCGACCAGGGCCAGTTCATTGTTTCTTTCCAGCCTGCCCTGCTGATCGGATTGAACCGACTGGCCCAGTGCAGCGGCTGCGCCGTTGGTGATGGTTTCCCATCCCAGAACAGGATCAACTATCACCGTCAAGGTGTTTACGCCTGCCTCAATAGCGCCAATGGCTACGGATTCAAACGCACCGGCCAGCGATCCGCCCACCGGAATGGTGATAGGATTAACCGCTCTGAATTCATCCCCGTTTGTTGTACGTGCCCGACTGCCTGCAGGAATGATGGTGCCGGACACCCCCGCTACGGTCGCGGAAACCGTGGAACGTCTGCCGGTGTTCCGACCTCCGAAAGTGAGCGCCCAGATAGCATCAAGGAAAGGGCCACCAGAAAGATTGGGATTGATTTGATTGGCGACAGCGGCATTGTTTCGGGCGACGGATTGGCGGCTGGTGGTCTCTGCGTCGATCCATTGCCCTTGCGGGGTTTCAGGGTCAGTGATGAAGTCCTGACCGAAGATTTGTTTAAACTCGTTTTCAACGGCTGTTCTGGTCGTTGCTGTATCAGGGACGATGACGCCCGTGGATACTAAATAGTCATACACTGCCACCGCTAACTACCCGCACAGTTCCAAAAACTGTACTAAGGGTAGCCCTGTATTCAAGTTCGTTATTGATAAAATCGGTAGAAAAATCAATGACTTCCGTAATATCGGGTATGCGTGTCAGGGCTGCTCTGGCCGATGCTTCAAACGCGGACACATTGGGATTTCCGTCAAACAGCTCTTGTTCGATATTGGTGCCCCGGTCAGTGGCGTAAATCATTTCACCAAGCTGAGCTTTGATGGCTTGCTCTGCAAAATCCTGTACGGCATTGATATCAATAGCGGTAGCTAGTACGCCACCAGCTCTAGCGAAAATATCGTTATTGTCGTTTACCTGCCAGGTGGCTGTCATAACTACATTTCCCTTCTTATCATTTCCAGACCAGTATCAATATTGCTTAGCCTGTCAGCGATAATATCAAGTTTTTCAAACAACATAATACTGGTGGCCAGATCATTAATTTCGCTTTGAGTTGGTGCTCGATTTAGATTGCTACAAAGGTATTGTGAAGACGCTCCAATGTAGATACTGAAATCATCAAGTGATTGATCAACGTTTTTTTCTAATTCTTTTCTATATTCTGGATTCATTTAGGAACCTGTGACGTTCTGGTGATCGGTGGTGAAGGATTGCCGTCTATGTAGTCGTGAACATGAGTGCTGCCTACATTCACTCCGTTGTTCATCAGCGTGCCGGTTATTTCTGTATTGCCGTTGATCTCCACGGCGGGGGCAGTGAGTTTGATTCTTGATTCATTCAGCGAAAGTCTCACAGTGCCCGCTTCGTTCTGTATGACCATGGCCTGGTTGTCTTCGGCATCAATCGTGTAGTTAGTCAGAATCACGTCAGGAATGAAGATCGCATCTTCAAAACTGTGCATTCTGGTTGTGTTGGGTGGGGCGGTTGCGCTGGTGGCTTGTTGTAAAAAAAGGCTGGTATCACGGTCGTTAGTCTTGATCCAGCCTAATGAGTCAGGGGGCAGGTGAAAAGAGACCAAAAACCCACCCCCGCCCAGCAGCAAAACCGGTAAATTCGTATTCTGTGCTCTGTTGTGTCGTATTCCGTCCGTATCAATCAACTGAATCAGCGGCTGCACAGTAGCCCGGTTTAATGCCCTGTCATAGCTGATTACCCGTGCAGGCAACATATCATCAGTGACCTGAAGAAACTTTCTCAGCACGACGTTAAACGTACCTAAAAGACTGTCGTCGTTTGCAGGGTTGCGGGATTCGACTGGCATAATTAAAAATGTTCGGGCTTGGCAACAGAACGGGTCAACCACATGAAACCATTTTGCAGGTGGGTGATACCGATATTCATTGACCGTTCATCTATGAAAAATTCGTTTTCTTCATCCTGCATCAGGTCCGATATTCTGGAGACCAGAGAGGCCATCTGATTGCCGTGATTTTTTATCACATTAATCAGCTCTATCTCTGGTTCGGTCAGGTCTCTGTGTCCGATTATCCGGGTTGATTCTACAGAGTCATCAGTCATCAGGGGGTAAACCTCCGGCATTCAGCAATGAGATAAAAGGGCGTGTCTCTGTTGGTCACATGATAGCTCAGCTTATAAATCTGATATAAACCGTTGTAGGTGTCGTACCGGACGGAACGCAAATCTATAAGGCCGCCGTTGATGGTCTGCTGGTCGTACATCATGGTGACTTTAACGCCCTGTTCAGTCGGTACAGGAATTCCCACCAGCCCGGTCATGGGCGTCAGCAGTCTGGCCTGTGCTGCGGCCTGTCTTGGCTCATCCATGACCAGCAGCGATTCATCATCAATAAAAGCAGAGACACCGATAAACTGATCCAGTTTCTCCACCTGTTTGGTGGCAGATCCTGAAAATGAATAGTTGGCTATCATTCTGTCAGTAGCTCTGAATATCAGTTCGGCATCCAGATCGGCGGCCACTTTTTCGGCAATCCGTCGTAACTGGATATTGCCTGAAAACGAATTGGTGACTATCCGGGTTTTCTCGAATTGTTTGGTTTTGCATTGAACTGTAATGGTCTGGTCTGGTGGCTGGGTGACTGAGGTTCTGAAGATACCCCCCACGTATAACAGGCTAAGCCCTGTTGATACCCTGCCCACCTCCACCCTGATTTCTCTCTCATTGCGGTTTTGATTCATGTAGGGGCTCCCTTCGGTTAGCAGGAAGTCCCTGATTTCGCGGGTCAGGTTGGTGATCTGTACCGTGCATTCACCCTGAATGGGGTTAGAAAACTTGGTGCCCTGGATAGATAAAGCCAGCTCATCATTGCCGGTTTCGTCAGGGTTTCCGCCGTAGGATCTACGAAAACCATCTATTTCAAAACTAACCCTGATCAGTCGGGGATCTAATTCAGGCTCCACGGGCGGCCACCACTTCAGAGGGTGAGAAGTACAGCAGGAAAGCTGTGATGCCGAACTGGTCGTAATAGGGTATGCAGTTATTCGGGGTTTCTATCAGAAAGTTTCCCCGCTCCTGATATCGGTAGGGAATGAACGGCACGCCAGCCACTATGCGTAAATTAGTGTATAGAATGACCTCGTTTCTGATCATGGTGAACGACATCACCCCATTCGTTTCTTTGATGGTTATGTCGTAGTTATCGCTATCAAGCGCGGCCGTAATACGCTGGTTGGCTGTGGTGCTGAGGCTGATTAACTGGCTCATATTACTACCCAAACAGAGAACCGAAAAAACGACTTAAAGTAGAACCGCCCCTGTTGCCTTCGTTTTGCGATGTCTGAGCGCCTTTTTCCAGGGTAGAGCTGTCGGCTGGATCGGCGACCTGATCCATGGACAGGGCCTGAATCACCACGGTACTGAACTTGGCTTCAGAGAATTCCAGAATCATGGTGATGGTATCGAACTGATTAGGCGTTTCTTCGTGCGGGATGTTCTGAAGATACATATTTTCATAGGTTCGGGATTTGGTCTGAATCTCGAACTGAGTGCTGTTCCTGAAATCCTCTCTGATTTCGTTGTAAGTGCTTCTGTATGTTGATACACCAAACTCACCGGCCAGCGGTCTGAACGTGACCAGTCTGGGGTCGATGATAATAGACAGGGTGATGACGGTAGGAAATATAATCCGGTGGTCAGTAATCACAGAACCGTCTTCCAGCGGGTGGCTCATTAGCCTGCCGGTTTCTGACACGGTGGCCTGTATCGGTCTGGCTGCAGGAAAAGCGGATACAAATACGTTCGGGGCTGTCCGTCGTCTGATCTGTACCAGATCGGCGCTGAATAGAGCGCGGTCTATGTCCGGAAAGGCCATTAAATAGCTACCCCGTCATCATACTGGCTGTTAGTGTTTCTGTACTGGTTGTTCATTTCGTTGCTGACTTCTTTGGCCACCTCTTTGGGGTTGGCATTGGGTGAATTGACGTTAATGCCGCCCACGTTGTTGGTGACGCTGTTGTTTACCGTCCGGCTGCTGTTGTTCAGGGTGTTGGGTGCGGCACTGGTCAGGACGTTGCCAGCCGCTTCCTGCATTAATCCTGCAGGAATGTCGTGCTGAGAGTGGTCGCCTCCCCTGCTCTGAATCTGTTCGGGTTTTTCGTCGTTATCAAAGGGGTTCAGGTCGAATTTGAACTTGTCCTGTATTTTTGTTTTTAACTCTTCCAGCTCAGCAATCAGGGTGTTTTTGATGTAGTCCGGTAACTTCTTCAGGTCGTCTATTGCCGTATCTATAAACTCAGACAGATCAAAACCTAACAGCTCGTTCAACTCCTGCTTGAACTTAATCAGTTCATCATCAACAAACTTACCCAGGTTGCCGCTGGCTATGGCATCAAACAGCTTGCCAAAGTTATCAAACAGGTCAGAAACAAAACCGGCCAGTGATTTGACGATATCGCCCACGATGGGGTATTTCTCGGATATCTGGCCTATCAGTGAATCGTTACCCGACAGGAAGGCTTTAACGTCATCGTATAGGAGAGCAAACAACGCGATTAAGGCAATGGCTGCGCCTGCCGGACTGAACACCGTGGATAGAAGCGCGGGGGCTAGTTTGGCGGTTAATACAACGGCCATACCGGAAAAAATGCCTTCCACCAGACCTTCATTGTCCTGCATGAACTGAACAAAACTCTGAACCCCCACCAGCATGTCAGACAATACAGGTAATACACTGACGCCTATCTCCCGAAATACGCTGCTGAATACCTGACTGGTGTCTTTCCAGGCGGTATTGAATTCACGGGCTATCTTGGCATCTTCTTCAGTGGCTACGCCCAGTTCTTTCTGTCGGCGTACCATCTGATCAACTTCAAATCTTCCCTGCTGCAGGGTCAGAATGGTGCCCTGATCTAATCCCAGTTGCTGACCAAACTTTAAGGATTCGGCTTTGCTCAGCCCTTCAAAGCTGTCAGCTATCTCTGGTAGTAAATCAAAGGCGGACTTTAAACCGCCCCCCGCATCTCTGGCACTGATACCGAATCGGGCGAGTACGTCGGCGGCGGGTCCTGCTCCGGTAAGCTGTAATTCTGTCAGGCTGTCGGTCAGCCCTTTAAGCGTGCCCTGAAAACCTTCAGCGGTGCCGCCGTTACGGGCGACTACTTGCCCCCAGGCGTCTATCTCTTCAATGTTCTGTCCGATGGTATCAGCGAACTTGCCAAGCTGATCCACTCTCGCGGCTTCATTGAGTATGCCAGCAGTGACGGTGGACAGACCGACCAGGCTGGCAATGGAGCCTTTGGCATCGCTGACCATGGAAAGAAAACTGTCGCCCATATCCTGAGCGGCTTTATCGGTTTCCAGTACGGATTTCTTTAGGTCGTCAGCGCCCTTTTTAGCTTCTTGTGTGCCCCGTTTCATTCCCGAGGCATCAGAGTCAAAGACCAGTTTTAATACGTCAATCGTCGCCATTATGTCCGCCCTGCCTTCTGTCGCTCTTTATCCTGCTGATACCACTGATTGATTCTTGGAATCATGATGGCTTCGTGCATCAGCATGGCATCCTCTACTGAATAGAGGGTTCTGAGTTCGTGGAGGCTGGCGGCGTTGTTGGCGATGAGGAATCCCGCAATCGCATCAATGTTTCTGCATTCAACTGTGGCAACAGTTCCAGCAAGGCTTGCTGGAAGCCTTGTACTCTGCCAGTCACGGAAAAACCCGTGTTGTACTCGTATACCTCCTTTTCCAAATCAGTGGCAATAACAGGATCAGGGATGTGGTTGGAAACCAGCTCTTTGGTTTCCAGAATGATCTGACTTCCGTCTTCCAGAATGGCGGCTGTATGTTTATACATGATTTCCGCCAGCTTCTGGTTGGCCTCGTATTTCTCAGGCTCTACCCGTGTCGGTAGCACATACTGTGCAGCCACTTCACGACCACCAGCCAGAAGGGGAATTTTCCCGATCTGGTATTGGTGTTCATTGCCGTCTATGTCAGTCAGGGTGACGTCTTTCGGACGCAGTAGAGGCATATCGTTACACCTCTACTTTGTTTTCGAATTGGAATATATAGGGCTTGGATTTGAACCGGCCTGCACTGGCAATGCTGTTGCCTGCCATGCCTTCTACCAGTTTTCCATTAGTCAGGGTGATGGATCGGCCATCCGGGTAAGTGCCGATCATGGTGATAATGTCCCTGCTGACGATCTTGCCAATGCCGACACGGTTGGCGCTGTAGAGAATGGACAGGTTTCTATCGTCGTCTGATCCGGCAATCACGTTAAGCGTGACCGGAATAGGCGTGGCACTGCTCCACGTCACCAAGTCGCCGTTCAGGGTCATGGCCGTTTCTGCAATCACTTGACTGGCAATATCAAACGGGTCGGCGTCATCGGCAAACTGAGTGACGGTAAAACCGGTAGGGAACGTAGGCAGGGCAATGATTCTGACCTGAATCCCAAAACCACTAATATCAAAAGACATACTGCAATCCTCATTAAATCAGGGTATGGGTGCCGTTGACCTTGCGGATAACGTCATCCTTGAGATAAATCAGGGTGTAATTTGCTTCGAATTCCACACGGTTATCGCTGGTGGTCGTGGACCGAATTTGTGCATCTACCCAGTAGCCTGAGTTTTCCACCTGGAAGGGGGCTTCTTCGTTGCCGGATTGCTCCACCACAAAGATTCTCTGAATAGCGGTCAGTGGTCTGAATACGGTGATTGAGCCATTCAACAGGGCTTGGTCAATGGTGCCTTGCAGCACGTTCAGGATCTGACCTCTGCCGTTCTGGTTGGCTGGTACTCTGGCCAGTGACAACAATAGCGACATAATCCGTGCGCCTGCGTCGTCTTTTAACCACTGCTCGTTGGCAAATACATTCATATCCACGGGGTTGATGGCCGGGTTGCCGGTCAGAACACCTCTTTGATAGAACCGTCTGAGCTGGCCAGCGGTCTGGGTTTCACCGTAATAGTTAATGCGTAGCCCGTCGTATAGATTGGCATCAGAGTTGCTCTGTACGGTGGGGGTCAGGTTGGCGGTCTGGAACATGTAGTTCTGAACCGATGCACGGCGGGTGTAGTCCGTTGCTGCCAGTATGGCGGTGGGTAGCATTTCGGGGTATTCGTTGGCGGCGGTGGTACTCATCAAAGAGATACCGGTACCGGCCAGCCCGATCAGGTTTGTACTGTAGGCAGTAGCATCAGCAGGCAATACAGGGACATGAAACTGAAACAAGACGTTATTAATATTGTTCCAGGTGGCCGCTTCAGTGACTTCCGCTTCGGTCAGTGAGTCAACAAAAACAAATGAGCCGAAGTTGTTGGACATTTCAGCACTGGCGGCCAGCGTGTCAGTGATACTGGTGGCGGCTGCGCCTGCGCTGAGCTGTGCGTTAGTGGTAGACAGTAATCTAAGCACCGAGGCTGCGTTGGCAGTTCCGTCAGCAGTAGCGACAGCAGCGGCCCCTGTCTGGCCTGATGTTATTTCGAATCGGTTTCTTGAGACGTTATAGGTGGCGGTGGCACCGGTAAAGGCGGAACCCCCAGCGGTAGCGGCTCTGATTCGGGTTTGCAGGGCAGTGGCAACAGCGGCCAGGCTGGCGGCGCTGGAAAAATCCAGTGCACTGATGGTCTGGGTGGCGGTAGCGCCTGCACCAAACGTCAGGCTGAATGTTCCGGCAGTGACTGCCTGTATAGCGGTCAGGCTGGTGGCGGTAATAGGTCCACTGTAGACATGGGCCGCTACATCGGTTTTAGCCCAACGGGCAAAGCTGATCAACTTGGGTCGTGTCGTATTCTTTGAGACAAAACCAAAATAAAACTGTGCCCGTCTGTACTCGTTGGAATTCGTGGTGAATATGGCCGCTACTGAATCCAGATCCTGAAATTCCATGAAGGTGCTGGCGGGCAAATCGGTATTGCTGGTAAACAGCCTGCAAATTAAATCCCTTCTGGCTACCTCAGCCCCTGCACCGATCCCGCTGGTGATGTCTACGTATCGGGTTAAAGGAATAGTCATACTGCTGACACCTCTAAATATTTCGTAGTGTTTCGACTGCCCGAACAACAGACGGAACCACGGAGGAACGGTTAACCCTGTAGGTCAGGGTGAAATCGAACGATGGGTTTTGCTGATGGCGTTCACGGTCATTCAGGAAATAGATTTCCCGGACCTGGGTGATGTGCTCCATTCTGATTCTCTGATCAGAAAGAGCCTGTAGGGTGTTTTCTGACTGCAAAATATCAGCAGCGCATTCAACAAGATCGGAGGCGGTTAGATTGCTGGGCGGTCTCACGCTTTGAGTGACCAGCCCGTTGACCTGCCAAGTGGCTGCACGGTAGTAAACGTCGGTGTGATTGAACTGGTTAGTCTGGCTTTGATAGTTGTCTTTTCTGCCTACCCAGCCCCACCGATCCACCGTGATTTTGTGCAGATAGAGGGTCGGGTCTATTTCTGCGCCACTCTGTCGGGGTTGATAGCTCTGCTTCACCTTCACATTATTCAAACCAAAGCTTTCCAGTCCGCTTCTTAAAACGGCTATGACAGCCTGCACAATACGTTTGTCCGTATTAGCAAAAGTTTGAGTGGTTGAAGTTGGATCGCTCATTGCCAAATACCCAAGGCACAAAGTTGCTGCGCTGTCGGTCTCGCTGATAAAAATTAGAGTTGTTGAAGTTGGATCTGAAGGTCCCGAAAGCCCAGGGTGTCACCTCTTGGCTTCTGGCCTCGGCCAGTGGCACTTCTACGGCGACAACGGATTGCCAGCCATCAATGTGAAACCATTCCACTTCACTGGTGACTTCCCACAAGCGGCCATTCCAGACAATCTGATCCCCTGCCCGACTGCGGTAGATATCCGCTATGTCTGAGGATGCCCAGACCTGTATGTGTCGTTTGGTGAAGTCGAGGCCGAATTGCTCATAGAATTTACGATCCACCGCCTGAACGCTGCCTTCCATTCGGGTGGGCCGTTGATAGCGGCGAACATCAATACCGAAATCATTAGTGCTGATGCTGAGAAACTTTCTTAATAGAAACGGTTCAGGACAAACCAGCGTTAAAGCGTCGTTTAACAGGTTGGAGCTGGGGATATTGCTCATTGTTTGCCAGCTCCTTCAAAGGGGCTGACCACTTCGCCCTCATCGCCCACGGCATAGCTGACTGAGTTAAGAAGCACGGCTTCAAAGACCAGCGGCTTTTCCAGCTCGGCTGAGGCTTCTTCTTTGGTGACGTTCCTAATTTTGCGGCGTGCTGCCAGTGTTCTTTCTGACAGGGCGGGTTCGTGTATTTCGGTGATGGTCTTTCGGATATCACCGGCTACGCCTTGGCCGAGTGCTTCCATCATCTGATCAACGGTCAAATCACCGCTTATCACCTTTTTAGTGTTACGGGTAATGAAGCCCT
The DNA here is from genome assembly GCA_965221135.1 of Sansalvadorimonas sp. Classification (GTDB taxonomy): domain Bacteria; phylum Pseudomonadota; class Gammaproteobacteria; order Pseudomonadales; family Endozoicomonadaceae; genus Sansalvadorimonas. Next base: position 18,011 of record CBDCRZ010000035.1, on the reverse strand, counting down.
TCCAAACTCTGGTGCGGCTGGCCACGGTGGGACGAATAAAGGGGCGGGGGGGGATATTCTTTTCCTCGTTGCCATATTCATTCTGAGCGGCCACGGCTGCCACTGGCGTATCAGCGTCGTATTTAGCGCCCTCAAACCAGCCTACTTCTAGTTTCAGTTTTCCTATTTGAGTAATGGCTTCATCGACTTTACTGAACAGATCAATCTGAAAATCTTCAGGCTGGATAGGCATTAAAAACGCCCTCCCGCTTTCCTGAATGCGGCCCGTTCACACCGGCCACCCAGATAAGCGCCCCCGTTGGTGCAGGATCTCAGCAGGGCTAACAGGGCTTGGCCGTAACCCGTAGTTGATAGCCAGTAAGCCCAGGTAGATTGACCAAAGGGAGTGGGTGTAGTGCCCACTGAAACAGATCCCACGCTGGCGCTGGTGGTTACACCGGATGTTTTGCCAGCGGTGGCGGTCTGATTCGATTTGCAGATATGGGCGGTCAGTTGATTGAGTGCCAGCGTTCGGCACTCACGGGTAAGACAGTCAGCGGGCCCGTTGGATACCTGATTGGTCAGGTAGCAGGTGGCCTGAGTGAAATAACTTTGCAGCACAGCATCCGTAAAACGGGCTGCATCAGAAAACTCTGAAAACAGCGCTCTGAAGGCCGTCACATTGAAAGTTATTTCACTCATCTGTGTTCACCTTGGGCTGTCGATCTTCGGCAAAATCTTCAGCAACAAGCTGGGCTGATGAATCTTTACTGGTCATGTTTTTGACCACTTTTTCCACCGGTGCCTCTTTACGCTCCACGGTGATATAACCGGCTTCTTTATGGCGTAGGAAAGCGGGGATTTTTTCTAAAACCACCAGCTCTTCTTCACCAATAGACGTACACATCCCCTTCGGGGTGAGGAAGGTTTTCGGGTTTAACACATTGGCTTTGCCAGCAATGAATATGCTGGCTTCAGCCTGAGCAATAGATTTAGGATCAAGCTCATTGGGATAAAGAGCGTATTCCTGATCGGCTGTGAGCGTGCTGTATACGTAGGGCATCAGATACCGCTCCTGCGTACTACGGCATAAGGCCGCTTGAGGAACAGACCAGCAGTGGCATTTGAATAAGCCTCTGTGTAGCTCTTGTGCTTCTGATCCACGCCCAATGTCTGGAACTTGGTAGGCACCACCTGCACCCAGGTCCGGTTGTCGTCTGATCCTGAATCCGCCACGGTTTCGGCGTACATGTAAAAAACATTCTGGCCGCCGTTCGCGTCATTTAATTCGGGGGCTGAGGTAACACGGGATTTCGGGTAGCTCTCTGTCAGCCACTCTTTAACCGATACACCAAAATCACTGACTACAGACAGGTAATCTACGGCATCGGTAGCAATGGCAATGGTGACCATATCGTTGATGGGGTCTACACGCTCAAGGCTCTGGGTTCTCAAAGATTGGAAAGCGCCACGCAGATCCGCAATGATTTCCAGGAAAGTTTTCATAGACCATAGCGAGCTACCCGAAGCGCCATTAGGCACGTTCACATAAGCAGGAAGGTCGGTAGAGTTTAGGAAGCCAAAGGTGCGGTTGTTGCCTGAGTTGTAGCCATTGAAGCCAACCCGGTTTCTTTCGATTTCCAGAGAGTTGGCAGCGGCTCCCCGTTTGTTCTCTGGGGAGTTGGTACGGATGGCTGCTGCACGTAGTTCTTCCAGTCTGCCAACGGTCATGCCCTCTTCAAATCGCACGATTGTCCGGCGCTCATAGTTGACGTTCCAGTTAGTCAATGGGGTAGACGTCTGGTCGCCGTACAGAGTGGCGTTGCCGACTTTTTCCAGTACGGCCTGAACCACTTCTTCATCTTCCCAGCTTCCCTGTGTAGTGATTCCTACCAAATCATCTATACGACGGGCGGCAGTTATGACTTCAGTGAAGCCAGGTAGCCACGCCTGCAAGAATTGAATGGGGGTAGTGATACTGGCAGTGGTCAGCGGGGTAATCAGATCCGCATCCATGCCATAGCCATGACTGAAATAATTCTCAGCCATAGACAACACGTCACGGGTATCTAGCCCGATGCCGTAATCAGCCAGTACCTGATAGTTTTCACAGATGACACGGCGCTTGTCTTCTGTATCAAATCTGACGCTACCCACTTCACGGGGGCCTATATGGGAGCGTTCATCTTGTTTAACTGCAAACATTTCAAAAGCTCCTAAGTCAGCTCGACAATGGCAAGGCCAGCGGCGCTGATGTTATTTCGCACCACTCGTGCGCCTTCGATCAGCGTATGGTTAGAAAGGGTGGTGCCTGCAGCAGCGGCCAGAATTCCGGTGGCGTCTGCATAAAAGACGTTTTCACCGATGGAAGCATCAGTGGAGAGGTCAACCAGCACGCCAGCGGTGGCGGTGACCAGTTCCACTTCCATGTTGTTGGGCAGAATCAATGTAGGGGCGAGCGTGCCGCCTGCGGTGGTGCCGGAAGTGGCGTAGTGTTTGGAGTTGACCAGGATGCCCGCAAAAGCACCGGCCCCATCGGCGGTCACTTCCAGATCCTGATTAGCCAGGTGTCGGAAAGCGCGACCGATGACGTTATTGGCGGCACTGGTACTGTTCAGGATGCCGGGTCCACCAATCAGGGGGCCATCCAGAACAATGTCACCGACTATTCCGCTGGTCTGGTTGATTCGGACAGTGGATTGAAAAGGCATGGTTAAGCCCTCTTTTTAAAGAGATCGTGAACAGAGGCGATGCCTTTGCTGTCCGTTGCCTGGTATCGGGTAGCTGATGGGGGGGTTCTGCCATGAAGCCAGGCTTCTACGGCCTGCACCTCAAAGCCTTTCTGGTGAGGAATACCCAGCTTCTCTACGCCGTAGGCGGCTACTTCGTCAGCGGTCATTTCTGAACTGTCAAAGGTGCCGGTGAATTGAGATAAGCGACTGGTGAGCTGGTCACGGTTTACGATGGATTTGAGAAGGGTTTTAGAATCCATACCCGAAGCTTGTTTCTTCAGGGCATTGATTTGTTGCTGCATGAATTTCATTTTCTTATCCATGCCGTTCTTTTTCTCCATGTCCATGTCCATGGATTCCTCCTCCATATCCATGTTTTCAACTTCGCAATTGGCTCCGGCATCTTCTTCAGCCATCATTTCGCCGTTCATTTCCTCCTCTGCCATCATGCCGCCTTCACCATTCATCATGGCTTCGATCTTATGAATGGCGGGCATGACCTTTTCCATCATGCTCATGACATCATTGAGGGTGGGCTCCATGTCCTTGGATTCATGCTCCATGTCCATCCCTTCCTTCTCTTCTTCCATATCCTGACCGGTGGCTTTTACCACTGGATCAGCCTTTTTTTCAGGCTGCTGCTTTTTCTTTGTAGCCATTCGAAAATCTCTACTGTCGAAAGTAATGACGGCGTGATCCAGCACAGAGACTTCAGGCCCCATTCGGCCCTCCTCCACGCTTGCCAGATGGTTGCCACGGATATTGGTTTGGATAGTGTCGAAAGGTTCGCCGTTGTAAGTGCCTGACTGGTTAAAGTCGTAGTCACAGCGGTAGCCGAGGGATAATTCATTGATGCCGGTGTCGATCAGACGGGCAAGGTGTTCTGAAAATACCTTTACGTTGCCTTTTAGCATCTGGGCTTCAGAGTCAAAGTAAACATCCTGACCGATGACGCCTTCTATGCCTTTACGCTCTGCTGGGGTTTCACCTTCACCGAGCATGGTGTGTTCAGTGACCCAGGGTAAAAGCTGGAATGATTCAATACAGGCAGGGTCTGATATTTCAGATTCAGGTCGATAAACCCGATAGATTTTATCGGGTTCGGGTGCGTTGATAGATGATCCCAGGTATTCAAATACACCCACTTTTGAGAGTGGATTGTCCTGGATCTCGTACCAACCATTCAGGTCGTAATTTCTTGCACTAGCCATGCAAAGAAAATAGACCTAAGTCATTGATTTATCTAAGTTTCTTCTCCGTCTTCAAACTCCAGTACCGGGCGCATTGTGCATCGGCAATGTATTAATTGTGAGGGAATACCCCGTTCCCCTGTGACTTCGTCAATAATCGGGGGGTCATCCAGATCAAATATCTGCCCGTTTAAAACATCTCTGTGGAACTCTCTAGGCTGCTGGCCAGCGCCTGAGTGTATCCATTCGTATTTATTCAGCCCTACTGCCTGCATTCTTCCGGCATTGAACCGGTTATACATTTTTCGGGTCTGGTCATAGGCAATATTCCGGGCTTTGTTTCTTATGAATCTGTCTCTACCCACCAGCATTCCGTCTATATGCTCTATAAGCTCTGCAATGCCGCCTTGATTTGGCTGGGTTATGGTTCGCATAACAGCGCCACCGACATGGGCTAGATATTGTTCTGGAATGGATTTAATCAGTATGACGTTCTCAGCTACGCTGGCGGCGATCATGTCTTTCATCTGCTCACTGATAAAATCGGTTTTTATGCTCATTCCTCCGGTTAACTTTTCCAGTGAGCTGTGCATGTTGGTTTTACTGTTACGATCCACGGCGTTGATCATGCTCATGGCATAGGGTTTAGACATTTGACTAAACATCTTTATGTATTTGTGATTAAGCTGGTTAACCAAAATCCTCCCTTTGCTGCCTATGCTGGCATCCTCCCCGAAGTACTCTTTTGACTCTGGGGAGTTGAACAGCTTTTTTATCTGGCGGCTGACGTCGTCTGTCATTCTTCTGGTCAGGGATTCCAGTTTTTTTGCATAGCGGTCTTCGGCTGTGATGCTGTTTCTGAGTGGCTTTCCCCGCATGACGACAGAGCGCCCTTTCACCCACTTCTGGCGCTTTTTGGTGAGCCTGATTCTCTTGGCCATGGCTATGATTCCTTGGCGTGTTTGGCGGCTTGCATCTCCTTAAGTCGTTTATCAGCCATGTACTTTCGGCTGAATGGTCCATCAATCTTCTCCCCTTCCTTGCTGTAGATGAACCACTTGCGGCGCTCTTTCCTTATCAGGTCAAGGGTGTTGCCTATGGGTTCCGGTGCAGTGTCGGGTGGTCTTTTCAGGTCGGTGGGTTCGAGGCTGGCGGGTTGTACTTCATCGGCGGATTCCATGCCGAACGGTTTAAAGGATGGCTCTGGTGTGGGGTCGTCCAGTTCTACCAGTTCATCCGGTCTTTCAACCGATTCAATGCCAGAGAAACCACTGTTTTCATCGGCTATCAGACCATCCCGGATATCGTATTCATCAATCGCGCCTGAATCCTGATAGGTTTTTGCAGTTCGGGATTTCAGTTCATTGGTCTCGGCCTGCTCTTTGTCAGACAGAACCGCCAGCGGCTTCCAGACGATAGACACGAACAGCGGTTTTCTGTCCGGTAGCTGGTGAGCGATATGAGAGCGCATTAGACAGACGTGGTGTTTATTAACGATGGGTTCTAAATCGTTCTCCTGTATTGATTCAAGCTCTTCATGATAGGTTTTAACTTCATGCTCTCCGGTGCTCTGGAATCCCTTGGGGCTGGTTCCCATCAGCTTGGTGGAGGGGATGCCAGCGATACCGGCGACTATCTGATACTGAGTCATTACTACGGTATCGAAATCAGCCAGGCTGGTGTCCTGCTGCTCTATCTTGTTTTCGTTGCTCTCTACGTACACCCCGTAGTTATCCCGCCACTCTGACAAAGCAGACAGGAACTGTTCAAAGCCTGCGGGGTTGTTGCTGATGCTCTCCAAGTCTTCCATATACCGAACCACCAGCCGCTTAGTTAAGGCCAGCATGGGGGCTTCATTGGCGGTTCTCTCTGCTCCGTACACTCTTTCAAGGATCAACTGAGTCAGTGGTAAGCCGCCGTATAAATAAGAGGGCTTGAGAATGTCAGAGACTTCGGGACCGCGAAGAATAGCAAAGTGTGACTTGTGATATTTCTTGCCGGATATCACCCAGTAGGTTGGCTCGTAGAATTCCATTGAATCAGGGTTCTCTACGGCGTCAGAGGTCAGAAGTGGCGTTACCCAGTAAGGGTCGACGTGTTTCATGCCCTTGTAACTGCCTGCGGTGATACCGTCAGGGTTAAAGGGTTTTTCGTAGTAGTCAGGGTCTGGGCTATCGACGACAAAGAGCGTATGACTGATACCAAACACGTTTTTGAATTTATCCGCTTTGGTCAGTGCTTTTTTCAAGTTGAATCGTTTATCAAGCGTTTCAATCTTGGAATGAATGGCCGGGTCTACGTCCACACCCTCGTTGAAGCTGATATCAAATCCGTTGCGGGTCGCGTCCCTGCCTTTCAGGCTGCAGCATCGGTTAATCAGCCAGTGTTGAGCGATCAGGGCACAGGCTTGATAGCCAATAAACGACTGTGACACGTACCATGCAAAGAGCTTGTCGGGTATCTGCTGCTGATTAACGGTAAACAGGTTTTTAGCGGGCTGGGTGTTGTCTATAGCGCCATCCTGTCCCACCGTTGAAACCACTGGCGTCGTGTGAGGAATGACCGGAAAAGCGTTCCTTATGATCGCTTGCCGCTGCTTCTGGGTTAGGGCTGCGTGGGTGCTGAACCAGCCTGAAAAGTCGGTCGGGTTGGGTTTCTTATCGTCGTCGTCTTTGTGGTTCAGGATGGGAAAATTACGGGGGATGCCGGTTAAGTCATGAAGCCAGGAAAACATCAATCATACTCTTCTTGCCGGATTTGGGAGAGAAGGCCATCACGAAAGCGTCAGCCAGATCGGGGCTGTCTATCTCTCTATCTTCCAGATCTTTCTTGCTCTCTACCTTCACCTTTCCTGTTGCATCATAGTCTTTTTTTGGTGTGCTTAGCTCAGTGATTAGTTTCTCTAAGTCTTTGATTTTACTTGAAATACTGATCATTTCTTCCGGCTTGAACACCATGCCATTGTTGACGGCGTTCCAGGTATTTCTGAGCCTGTCAGCCACCAGCCACCAAGCCTGCGCCTTCAGGTTGCTGAACATATCCTTGTTTTTGATTTTGTCGGCGTACTTCCTATCTGGATTGGCAACAGAGCCACCGGCTTGAAACTTATCGTAAGTGACCCGGGTGCTGCTGGTTGGGTCGCTGTTGATCTCTTTGAACTTACTGCCTGCCATTGCACCTACGCCGGTAGCGTCGTAGGTGACGTGGGCTTGCCACTGCACGGCGTTGTGATAGGTGTGCTTGGCTGACTTCATCAGCTCATCTTCGTTGGCTTTCCAGTGGTCCATTTCCAGCGCCACGGAACCATGCGCCAAAACATTACAACACCGGTCGCCACCATCGTCAGCAATATCAAAACCAATACGCCGCTGGCCAGTGGGTTCAAAGCCTAGTTTTATGTGAGCGTCTGTTGCAGCGGTTAGCCAGGATCGTTTAATGATGACTGATTCATCATCGTCTTTTGGAACACCTAAATAAATATGCTCGTATTCTTCGGGGTCTTCTTTCTTCTTTGCTTCAATTACTTTCAGGGCTGTTTTTGAAAGAAAAGGATTCTCAGGATAATTTATTTTTCTAATGATCGTGTCGGGTGGTGGGTTAACCACAAAACGCTGGTATACAAAATCGGTGCTGATATCCGGGTTAAAAACAATCCAGACCTCTGAGCCATCTTTCCTTATTGTTGGTTCTAATATTTCCCACTGAGAAGGTAACAAGGCGTGTCCTTCTTCGATCCATAACACGTCCACGCCTTCCGTTGACTTGATTTCTGTAATGTGTCGCCATAGGCCATAGAAGATGAATTCTGAACCGGTGTAATTATGGGTGATCTTGTTATTGGTTATGGTGAAGTTACCCAGCAAGCCCATGGATTCAATAACGGATTTAAGCAGGGTGTAAACAGACTCTTCTATCTTGTTTTGAAGCTGTCGAGTGCATAGAAACTTTCTCTTCAGATTGTGAGCCACCAGCACGGCTCTGATAGCCGCGTCCCAGCTCTTTGAGCTAGACCGGCCACCGTATAAAATGCGGTTCCTGCATCGGGTTCTCCAGAACTTTCTAAGGGCTGGGTTTGCTCTGATTTTGCATTCTGTGCTAATCGTCATAAAGATCGGATTCAGCTCTGTCTACGTATCCAGAGTGCTCGACCTTATTCTTATTTTTATCGAAATCACCGGTGTAATCAGTCAGTTTTGAAATGGCTGCAATTCTGGCTGACTGTTTTGAATCTTCTGGCGGTGGTATTATCTTACCTTTTATATCTCTAAGAATTCCGGCCTCTCTCATAAGGGCTTCAGCTACATCAGCAGAGGTTAAAAGCTGTATACCTGCCGCTACTACTTTCATTTCTTTTATGAATTTTGAAACGTCACAATTACTCACAATGGAGTAAATTGCGTTTTCTGCGCTATTACGAGTTTTAGCCTTTCCTCCGGCACTGTAATAAGCCTGCTTCTTGGTCATTCCGTTAATTATATTTATTGAAAAATTTCTTTGTAGAAGGGTTAGGCTGTCATGCAGTTCCTGCTGTTCGTCCGTCATTTCAATACGATCAAAAAGTTTCTCCTCCTCTTGAACAGGATTGTTTTCTTTTTTGGTATTCATTCATTTCTTAGCGTTATCAAGCATGCCAGACACAACAGGATCAGCAGACTGGAAAACAATCTTGTAACTGTCCTGATACTCTTTCAGATAATCTTTTGACAGGTCTTTCAATTTCTCAATATGTTTCACTCCGTCATTAAATTTTTGTTGGTCAATCAATTCATCTTCATTGCTGATCAATCTCATGAACCGATATGGGTGAGCTGCAAAGCCTGATTGCAACGTGAGGGCGGCAACTATGGGAGTGAGTGCACAGGATCGTCTGAACCATTCTGTGAACTGGTCATGATTGCTCTGATAGATGCCGGTATTTTTCCACTGGTGGCCAGCCTGCGTAATGACTTTATTGAGCAAGTACCGCTGAGCACAATAACCAATCAGGTTGGCGATGCGTTGCAGTATTCCGGTGACGGCTCCCACTATTGCGCCCACACCAGCAGCAGCGTCACCGGAAGCCTGCAAACCCACTTTAACCGATTCGATGGTCAGATCTTTCAACCCACCAGCCAAGCCTGCCGCGTTATGCTGCGCGATTGACTTGGCCATGATGCTGGGACCACCTTCTAACAACTCTATGCCCCACCCTGAATAAACTTGGCCCAGCCATTTAATGGCACTGACTACAGAAGTTTTAACCGCTTCGTAAATATCTGCAGCGGCCTGAACATAGCCCCAGCCTGGTATCAAATCAGACAGGGAACCGGCGAACGCAGAAACCGCCCATGTGCCAAACTCAGCCACCCATTCCAGAACGCCAGAGGCTTCACCGTACAGGGCTAACAGTTTCTCTGAGAGTGCATCAAAGAAGCTTTGAATCAGCTTCTGTATCGGCTCCACAATCGCCCCCAGCCCATTCATGAACTTACGGCCTAAGTCGTGTTTATTCAGGATGCTGGTGGATGCGCTTTGCAGGTCTCCAATAATGGAGGTGCCTGATACAAAATTACTGATCAGACCGCAATCAAAGCTTGGCTTTTTGACCACTTCCAGTTTACCCAGAAAGTACAAAGTACCGCGTCGTGCGTCGTCCAGCTCTGTCTGCTGTAATTGATCCATGCTACACACCCCCGGTGATGGTTCCGCGACTGCTGGTCACTGTCCAGAGATTGTCATTGGTTCGTGTGAATGTGACCGAAGCGCCGAACGCCAGCAGCATGGGTGATTGACCTCGGTATCGGGTGCCGTTCATGGCTATTTCGTCCACGGATCTGGGAGTGATTGAAAGAATGCCGCCGCCATTATTGGTGAATCCGTAGCCCATATTGACCGGTATTTCGGTTCTATTCTCGGCCGCGAGGGTGGGAATATCGACTCGATACGCTCCGGGAGCTTCTATCTGAACACGACGGTTTAGCATGTCAGCCGTAACGCCGTTGGCTTCCATATTGAGAATGTTTGCACCCGCCGAAAATGAGATACCGCCTCGGGTGATGTAGGTGTTGCCCGGTATCAGGGGGTTATGCTGCCAGTCCGCCAACGTGCTCGTTGTCAGGCTGTCTCGATTCGCACCTTCTACAAAGTTGGTTCCGTTCCATGAAATTTCGCAACCTTCCTGCTCCCGTAATACCAACTGATTAATGTCACCGTAAAAATTGCCCTGCAATGTCACTGTGGTGTTTGTTGTATCGTTAGCGAAAAAAGCATGCCAACCTGATGGCAGATTGGTCGTTGTAGGCATCTGTCGGGTAATGTTTGCCGTGCCGGTGTGTCTGTACCACACGTGCGTCCTTTGCGGTATTTGTCCAGACGGCAACTCGCTGTGACTCCAGTTAGTAACAGCCGCTGTAGCCGTGGGGGCGTTAACGTATTGCAGCGCTGTACCTGCGGCATTGACAGCGAGTATTTGCCCTGACGCGCCTCGATTTGAAGGCACATCATTCAGTAAACCGATATCCGACGATATCGACAGAATGCCGTCAGTGCCTGACAATCCAAATTGTATTCCTCCTCTTGCGTCTATCCGAGTTATCGGAGTTGGGAAAAAGTTGCCGTTATCACCGACCAATATCCCAGAGATTCCGGCCGCTGGCGTGATGTATTCAAGCGCTGTTCCTGCGGCATTTACCGCTAACACCTGCCCTGATGTGCCTCGGGTTTGAGCCACGTCCAACAGATCGCCCACGTCAGCAGGAACGTCTCTCACGTCCGCCAGTGCTATGAATTGTGAATTCTGACCGACCAGGACAAACGCGGGATTAGTGCCGCTGCCGCGAATAGTGCCGGTACTTTTTTTCAGCTCCAGACCAATCACATCACCGACATTGAAAACATGATTAGCGTGACTGGGTAACGGTATAGGTAATTCACCGCCGGGGGTGAAATCTAAACCGCCGGTGCCGGTATCCCATGCCAGACGACTGGGCGCATAAATAATAGAGGGGTTGGGGGTTTGGTTTGGTCCTGTTACCGTCAGTTTCAGAGCCAGATTAGTAATCGCGTTGGCGCTGAACATCACCAGGCTGTTACCGCGTATAGCGTTGGTGCCGATGATGGTGTAACGGCCGGTTAGCTCGTTGTTTGTGAATTCGTCACCGACGTTGACCTGTAAATCAATTCGGCGCTCGGCCTGCTGAGTGACCAGTCTCTGAACCCGTCCCGATGCGGCATTAGTGGGCACCGGGTATAGAACATCATCCAGGTCATTCAGAGACGATACCGCGTCTTGCTGTGTGACAATCGCCTGATCCTGCCACGGCCTGAGCGTCAAGGTTATGCGGGGGATGCCAGCGGCATTACCTCGAAGCTGCACGTCAGCCGTCGCTAGTGTTCTGACTCGGTAATCCGTAGACCCGAACAAATCAATGAATGAGTTATTGATGATGTTTTGAGGGGTAGGCGTGTTCAAATCGCTGGCGGTTAAATTGAGCGGCTGACTGCGCCAGTAGTCGACAAAATTACCCGCTGTATTGCGTTGCTCCAATATGAAAACAACGTTCTGCGCGCTGCTAACCGGCTCTACATTGATTTCATACAGTCGCTGATTACCCGCCACGCTGGTGAAAGTGAAATTTGGATTCGTAACGGTCTGTGACCGGTCCGCTTGGAATACCTGATCCTCTACTAATGAACCCAGAGGGGTACGCTGAACGCTGGCCCAATCGCCCAGCCGCTCGGTGGTTTGCCACGTAGGGTGGAAATTATCATTAGTGACCAGGTTGCTGAATACGACGTTTTCAGCGGTCGATAACACCGCATGAGCTGAACCCAACTCGAGCGCTGACACACCGGACTGAACCGTGCCGGTGGTTTCTACGTTCGTCGTACCCTCAAGCGCCGAAGTAATGGCATTGATTTGAAAACCGGAATTTTCAAAGCGTCGGGTGGTCGCGTTAAACCGGGGGATCTGGTTGGCCGATAGGTTGCCAATGACATCCGTACCGCCACCGCCACCGTTATTTCCGCCGCCCAACTGGACGCCGTATCCTGCTCTGACACCCATGGCTAAAACTCCGGTGAGATAATGGTTATCTCATAGGTATGCAGTGCATTCAGTCCGGTGATGGAAAACATGAAATTCTGAACACCGGATAACTCTGCTGTAAATGACCAGTTATCCGTTGAGAGGTCGAGCGTATTTTCCAGCGGTTGCGGTTTACCCTGACCGATCTTCTGCACCATGCCGGTGATGACGCCGGTGGCCGTAGTGACTGGCTGGCCAGCAGCATTAAAAACCGCCACCGTGATTTCTGACCAGGGCTTAATGGAGTCAGCACCACGATTGATGGTGAACATTCCTTCGGCCTGCGTTCTTCGGCCTGATGTGACAAAACCCATACCATCACCTGAACCAAACAATTGGGACTAATGATAGTTAAGCTATTGATTATTAATGATTTGTTTGTGTTTTAACTTTATACCCTTAAATACTATTAATACTGGTTTTTAGATACTGGTATTATTGGTATTATGGTTCTAATATACAATCATTCAACAGGGCTGTAGGGCTTGCACTAGAATGAGTGGTTTTGGTTGATCAGGGGGTGAGGCATGGAAGAAGAGACGGTTTTGGCCGGATATATCAAACTGGTGTCGGATCTGGAGCGTAACCACGACTTCAGGGACTACGGGAAAGAAGAGAGGATGTGCAGGGGGTGCCTTCAGGCTCTGAACTTTCTTATCTATTCCAGGCAAATTGATTGCATCAGCAAGCTGAAGAAAAAGAAAAGGCCGAAAATGGTTCGAGGCAGAAAGCCGGTGGTTGCCTCTGCGGATGATTTCAGTTTACAGCCACCAGCCTGATGCTATTATTTCCACGTTGTCGCAGGTTAATAACCTTTCCTGCCCAAGACAGCCCCGAGCCCCCGTTCTGTACGTGATCAGTTCGGGGGCTTTTGTTTTGTGGAGTGTGATTTTTAATACACAAGCTGGTTAGCGTCTGGTGGGGGATACGCTACTTGGATTCAACTCCCTTCTTACACTGTAAAGACGGTCATTAACTACGATAAAATCACCGGCAAGCCACTTGTTTACCTGCTGCTTGCTGACGCCCTGAGCCAGTCCGAAGGCGGTTCTGTTGCCATTAAAATGTGTTTCTATGTATTCGATCAGTTCCATGATTATACAGCCACCAGTTCATCTATTACCTCAAAACAACCAAAACCATCATCGTCATTTTTTGCGCTGTCGATGGTTGTTTCACGGTAATATTTTGGAAGAACACCTTTTGCAGGCCAGAACACCATTCTGGTGCTTTCTTTGAGTTCTTTATAAATTGATTTTAAAGCGAGAGAAAAGGCAATTCTGTAATCACCAACAAAACGAACAGTTTGCTTTGCTGATGCGTGGGCTTTGATAAAGATTTCTGATTTTTTCATGGGTCTAGCTCCTAAGTGTTCGTATCTCGACTTGATGGAGCTAGTATACTACTTTTGATTACTTGGGTAAACCTTTTTATATGACTTAGTTGAAAATTGATAAAGTCTAAGTCTATCGAGTCTAGGCGTCTTCCCTGCTCAAGTCTGCACCGTTCCCTTTGCGCTTGATCCAGTTGCCTGGTGGATGACCTTGGTAGTCTGTTTTCTCCCAGTCATTAATAGCTGACTGAGCCTCTAAAAGCGTGTGGTAGCAGTACCGATACCCACGGCCTGTCCAGTCTATCTGGCAGACTATCCCGACGGTATAAGCGAACCGTTCCAGAGCTATTACACCATGCTCTGAACCGGTTTCACTGATATCGAAATATCCATTTTCTTCTAAAAATTTACTGAATTTTTCTTCAATCATAATTTATTCACTGCTTTCCAGTCGTTATAGATAATTTCGGCCACCATGGTAGCGGATGGCTGCTTGTATCGGGTGTGGAACTCTTCGGCACGATCCCAGATGATGGCCTTGTTGACTGGTGAACCGTGCAGACTGGCCACCAGCTTTTCTCTGAATTCAGAAAGTGAAATTTTTTCAGGCTCTGCAATGTTGTTGTTGTTGTTAATTTCTTTATTTTTTTCTTCTTTCTTTGTTAGTTCCCTTTTTACGGTATCCCGTTTTACCGCATCCCGTTTTTTGGTACACGGTTCAATCTCAGTATCCACGCGGGTTTCAGCGTACCAAAGGGCATCTTCTTTGCTTCTGAATACAAGGTAATCACCAGAGCCAAACTTGCCACTTACAGACCTATCCTGTACCTGAATAATGTATCCAGATTCTTTCAGTTCATTGATAATTTTGTAGGCTGTATTGCGGGCTATACCGTTATCTTCAGCAAGCTGTTTTGGTCTTACGATCCAGTCATCAGGAAGCGATAACAGGTAACCTAAAAGCCCTCTGGCCTGAAGTGATATAGAAGTATCTCGGTGGGTAGCGTTTGGAATCTGTGTGAATTGCTCACGAACAGGGCCTTTATGAATAGCCATGTTGTACCTCTTATTTGCATTAAGGTCGTTTGCTTGTGAAAGGTAAGAAACGGCTTGAAGGTGCAAACTTCCTTCGTTGTCCCGGTTGGTTGCCGGTAGCCGTTTCGGTGTCCAGGTACCACCCCGAACAGTTGAGATCATACTATCAGATTACTGGGGTTGTTTCATTAGTCAGATACTTATAAGTGCAACATACCGGCAGCGCCACACACACACGGGTCACACTCTGATTCTAAATTTCTATGCAGAGGCATTAGCGGCTACCCCACACACACGGGTTACACGTTAAACCGCCCCATCGCTTACTTTCCAATTCCGGCTAATCCCCACACACACGGGTTACACAGATCCCTGCTGCGATTGTTGGTCAATGTGCCCGGCTAATCCCCACACACACGGGTTACACCTGTCTTTTGTCAGAAGTCGCTTACAATCCAGCGGCTAATCCCCACACACACGGGTTACACCGAACCGATATAAATTCGAGTAAATGATCCCCCGGCTAATCCCCACACACACGGGTTACACAATAGTTGAATTTGTCTTCTATTTCAGAAATACGGCTAATCCCCACACACACGGGTTACACCTGAGGATTGAAAACAATCCAGAACTGAGAGCCGGCTAATCCCCACACACACGGGTTACACGGGCTTTGTGATCGTGACATCCTTTAAATAACCGGCTAATCCCCACACACACGGGTTACACTTCCTGATTTTCAAGATTATCCACGGCTCTGACGGCTAATCCCCACACACACGGGTTACACTCTAGTGTTAATCCCCTGTTTTTAGTAGGGAATATCACCCTGATTTATTCCACCAGCATTTTTCTCCTGATTGTCTCGCATTATATCTCTGGCCATCTCCTCCGCCATCCGCTTCAGATTAACGAGGCAGTTATCTGACCGGCTGTGTTCCGACTCGCATTGTTCGCACTGCCAATTCGTTGAGCTCAGGGTGACGTGATCATTGATATGGAGGCAGTGACTGCATAATTTGTTAGGAGACGCCAGAGTGTCTATGAGATACAGAGGTTTGCCCAGGCGGCGGGTTTTGTAGCTGATAATGTTAATCAGTTCAGATATAGCCTGATCGTAAAACGCCCGGTTAATTCGTTTGCGTTTTATACCCGAATGCTCTTCGGTGTTTTTTTTGATCATGCCCGCAATATCCAAATCCTCCAGAGCAATGGCATCCGATGAATTGATCAGATCGTTGGCCAACAGGTGAAAAAAATAACGGCGGGTGTTCGATATCTTTTCATGCAGCCGGGCAACCTTTTTTTTCTGTTTAATCCATCGGGCGCTTCTGACTGTTTTTCTAGCCAGCCGCCGTTGCTCTCGTTTCAGCGTTTTCATCTGATCCCTGAAAAACAGAGGTGAATCTATATTCCATCGTTTTCCATGAGCATCATCGACCCTGAACAATCGTTTTAATCCTAAATCCAGTGCTGTAATGGTCTGGCTCTCGCTGTGATGTATTTCGGGCTCCTCCAGATCGTCAGCAAACAGTACGCTGATGTAAAAATTACCCGCCGCTGACCGGCTGATAGTGCAGCGCTTTATCATAGCGTCGGTGTCAGTCGGGGGGTTGAAATTGGTGTGGTCGAGCTTCACTGTGCCGATTTTTGGTAACGTGATGCTGTTTTCTGTGTGTCGTATCAACTGGCCCTGAGTCAGCGTAAAACTGGGTCGGCTTTTGTATTTTGATTTAAACCGGGGGAAACCGGGCGATTCTCCCCGTTTTACCCGTCTGAAAAAATTCTTGAACGCCACATCAACCTGAGACGCTGAAAATTTTAATGCCTGACTGTCCACCTCAGACAACCACGGGTGGGTTTTTTTCAGGGCTGGGAGTAGTCCGCTCAGATCGTAGGCACCTGGTCTTTTTTCTTGCTGATCCTTGGGGAGATCTTTGTTTCTGCTGTAATGATCAATACAGTATTGGAGGCAGTAATTGAACACGAATCGGCAACAACCAATATTTTTTTCAAAATAGAGGGTTTGTTTTTTATTCGGTCGCAACTTGCACTTAACCACATAGTACATATTATTAACTTACCTTCACGGGTCTACCGGTCGGTTACCGGAATGTTATGCTCACCGAGAACAGCTTAGCTGTTCGTTGAAATGAGAATCGCACACACACGGCCGGGCATTCATTGAGTGCCCGGTTTTATTTTGTCTGAGTTAAAGTGGTCAAAT
This sequence comes from Sansalvadorimonas sp., assembly GCA_965221135.1. Classification (GTDB taxonomy): domain Bacteria; phylum Pseudomonadota; class Gammaproteobacteria; order Pseudomonadales; family Endozoicomonadaceae; genus Sansalvadorimonas. The sequence continues at coordinate 1,447 of CBDCRZ010000035.1, read as the reverse complement.
ATAGATCATCAAAATCTTTGATTGATATAACGCATAATTTGAATGCTTAATTATGCAGATTTATGAATAATTATATTCTTGTACTTTGGTTTCAATTACTACCGGTAAGTTCAGTTACCGGTAGTAATTGCACTATTGTCCCATTCTTGACTGTTTTTTGACCGATGGGAGTGAATAGATTATTCATATAGTTAAAAACTATTGAATAGGGTGATTATTGCTGATTTGGTAATATTAACTATTTTTATTGATATCCTTCAGGGTTTATCAGTTTCTGCAATGAAAATAAAAGACATCAACAAATTTTTAGTCCAATGCCATAGAATCGCACCGGCCCTGAATGCTATCCAGGTGGCCATGCTGTTTTTTCTATTTGAACAAGAAGAACCGGCCACGCTGCAAGAAATGTCCAACGATCTTGGAGTTAAACCGGCAATGATCAACCGACACATTAGACCGCTGTTTGATAATTCAGGCCGTGAGATGGTGGTTATGAGAGGGTTTAACTGTCTTTACCTTACTGATCGTGGAGAGCGTTACTGTAGAAGCCTACTGACTAATGCCAGTCATTTTTTCAAATGATCAGTAGCATATCCCTGACGCCACGAAAATGGTTAGCCAGTGGTAAACCCTGTGTTGGCTACTGGTCTACTATTCAGGGTTTATCAATTGCATTCTGAAGTAAATTTACAGAATGAAAGTTTTAGATCTTTTTTCCGGTATAGGCGGTTTCAGTCTCGGACTTGAACGGGCCGGCATGGAAACAGCCGCATTTTGTGAGATAGAACCCTACTGCAGAAAGATACTGGCAAAGCACTGGCCCCATATTCCCATACATGAAGATATCAGGACACTGGATGGCAAACAGTACAAAGGAACAGTTGACCTTGTTTGTGGGGGATACCCCTGCCAGCCCTTCAGTGTTGCCGGGCAGCAGCGAGGCGAAAAAGACGACCGCCATCTCTGGCCAGAGATGTTCAGAATTATCCAGGAGAGCCGGCCCCGTTGGGTTATTTGCGAAAATGTTGCTGGACACGTCCGTCTGGGACTCGACCAGGTGTTATCTGACCTGGAAGGACAAGGCTACACCTGCCAACCGTTTATTATTCCAGCTTGCGCCGTCAACGCCCCGCATAGAAGAGATAGAATCTGGATGGTGGGCAACACCGAACACCATGGATCACCTTCCCCAGAGATCACATCAAGCATTGATGAAACAGGCAACGCAAGACAGAAGGAACAGGACACGACCTGGCAACCTTCGGGAACAGGTTTGTCCAGAAACAGCAGAAGCATGGCGCCGGCAACATCAGGAAAGGAAAATGTGGCCCACGCCCAGGGCGAGCGAGTACAAAGATTGTGGACCGGTGGGGAGCAAATCACATCAGCACATGAAAAAGAAAGATTATCTGGCTGCCAGAGTAAAAGAGGAATCACAGCCCACTGG
>CBDCRZ010000034.1:0-41301 GCA_965221135.1 Sansalvadorimonas sp. | reverse complement strand
GAAATTGATTCAAGCCCAGAGACGGTGTCGGCGCGGTCTCTAAAGTGTGGCGAACAGTATACTTTAACGTATGGCATAGAAACCGCTCGACACGCCATACACCACCGCATACACTAAAGTCAGCACACCATACAGCGAAGTCAGCGCCGGACATACGTATGCGGTGCTGTATGCTATGCTGCCGAATTTCTACGCCATACGTGTCAACAATATCAGAGCCACGTGACGGCGCGGTCTCTGTATATCTTTAGGGGAGGTAGTATGCGGTGTATGTGGTGTACGCACAGCCCCCTCTGAGATGAGAAGAAAATATCCAGCAGGGAGAGACATATACTATATTTTACAGGGCAGAGAGTGTGGCGACGGCGATATGCACCACCTACACCGCATACCACCTCCCCCAAAGGGGATTTAATAGTTACTCCCTTCTCTGTTCTATTGTGCCGGACATATTAGTTGTGGTATAATAATAATGAGGTTGATCCCGTCGGGGTTACCCAAAAATCAAATATCCAAAGGAGGATAAAATGAACAAAGAAGTAAAAGAAACCAAAGAACCTCGCAAAATGCAAATTCCTGCTGAGCGGCGTAAAACCTACCAAAAGTCGGACTTCAAAACCGCTGGTAAGGGCAAAGTCATCAACAATGGAGACGCAATCGCCAACGCGCTTGCACCATTGGCAGTTGACGGCGACACCGCAGTTAAGAAAGTTGCACAGGACAATGGCTTGGCTGGTAAATTCGAAGCGTACGTGCATTTGAATACCGGTCAACGCCGTATGAACATCAGCAATCTTTTACGTGGAATCGTCAGCAAGGGCGGCACAGTGGTAATCGGTGGTGTTAAAATCAATGACCCAGAAGCCGCTAAGCGCTATGCAGCCAAGCAAGAGGCGGCGCAAGCCAAGAAGGACGCTACGGCAAAAGCCAAAGCGGAGAAGGCGGCAAGCAAACCAGCGAAGGCGGATAAACCCGCAAAGAAGACCAAGTAATTCTTGGCTCAGGGGTGGGTTTAGTAGTTACTATCCCCACCTTTGATATTGTGCCGGACATATCCCCTATGGTATAATAAGGTTATGATGGCGATGACGAGTAAACAAAAATCCTCACAGCAGATGAGGGTTCTGGGGGAGAGGTTTATCTCCTTTCTTAATCCTCCCCGCAGTTTTATAAAATGCGCTCTCGTGGGCGTATCTTTGTTACTTGCACAATGCTCGTACGCCGACCACAGCGTAAAGCACAATAACGAGGTCAGGAATGAGAAGAGGTTACAGGCAAGTCAAAAAGGTCTCTGTGATGACTACACCTCCTTGCTTGATTTTGACCGATGCTACAGTGCAGTTTTGGCTTATGAGAGTGGCAAGGCGCGTAACGGAGAAGTACTTACCGAGCGGGATATAAAATGTTTACGTTGGTGGGTTAAACAACGACCCACAGGTGCAGTGCCCTGCGTTGGAATAACGGACACGTCGACAAGCAACATTGACGGTGCTCCAAGCCACATATTCTCAGATAAGGGAAAGATCCAATATAAAGAGGCTAGAAAGCGATCGATCCGTGAAAACGCGGAGTACCACAAGTGGTATAAAGACAGAGGATATCGTAGGCTTAGTGTATATGAAGTAGTCAGCGGTAAGTTCAAACGTGATGCGGGTATTGGCTACACTACCTTGCCTCTCCATCTCATCTTGAATATAGTTAAAAGCAACAAAGGAAAAAAGGACTGCGCTGTTTTTATTGGAGGACACAAAGGTACGTTTAAGTGTGACACGTTGAAGGTAAATTCGGCTTTACATCGTCATTCTCAGATTGTCGACATTGAGAAATGGAAGAGAAACGAAGAGATAAGCGAAGAGTTGCGGCGTACGATGGGTTTAAAGTAATGCGGAGTAGAATAGAGGTTATTCACTTGCCTCATAAGCAAGATCACGCTGGTTCAATTCCAGCCTCCGCTACCGCTGAGTGTGGCGCAGTTGGTAGCGCACTTGCTTTGGAAGCAAGGGGTCGCAGGTTCAAGTCCTGCCACTCAGACCGCACAAGTTTTAACTAAAACAAGCCACAAGGAGGGCTACAATAATGAAAAACGAAACCAAACCCAAGTCTAAATTTCGCCAGTATTGGGGAATTTTCGTACAACACGCATTCATCAATGGTGGAATCATAATGGCTATCTTTGGGCTGGGAAAATTGTTAAATGAGGACTGGCAAATTATAGCATTGGCATCCGCCCTCATTCTCATCATTGCAGTCTACAACACGTTCAGCGATTATTTTGAAGAGAAGAAATGCGACAAGGAGGCGAAATGACCAAGATAACACAATCGGCAGTGAAGTCCGAACTCAAAGCTATCAATGCCCAGATTGGTATTTATTCCATCGAGGGACAACATTCGGCGGTGGTGGCAATGCTCACAGAGCGCAAGGACATCCTTGAACTCACACTCTTGAAAATGAAGGAGAAGAAATAATGACTGATAGAACGATTTGGATAATAATTGGGCTGGCGGCGTTAGCCAATATATTGCTGGGGGTTTGGTTATGATTGCGTCAATCTCATCTTTGATATTGTTCCTACTTGGTGTCTTTCTGGGTTGGAAACTGGGAGGTACAGAATGATTAAGGTATTCGTGCTCGCGGCAAGCGTCGCGCTATCCGGCGTCGCAATGGCTTGTTACGACAAACCGCTCAGCGCTTACGAAAAGTGCGTGATAACTTTCGCTGGTTCTATCGTTGGCGACAGCGGGGAAACAAGATCTATACACCATCTCAAGTACACAGCTTGCAAAACCTTAAAGGGGGGAAAATGAAAACATACACAATTGACCAAATCGAATATATGGTTTCGCTGGGTCGCATTTACCGCAACGATGTGGAAATTGGCAGGTTGCACGATTGCAGTGATGCTCCGGGATCTGGTTCACCCTATGCCACAACTTTTACAATCGAAGATTCCAGTTACCGGCTTTATGGCAACACACTCAAGGGTCTACTTGAAGAGGTAGAGAAGCATTACGCCGCGCGCATTTCGCCACGCGCAATATCAAAGGACCTACAAGAGATACAGAAGCAAACTACCCTCGCTCACGCACGGATAGCCGAAAAACTTGAAGGGATAGCAGAGGATTGCAGAATTATCTTGCGGGATCTGAAAGAAATCGAGGAGGCGAAATGATGACTGAGTTCATACCAATGCCGCCGCCAAAACGCAGACAGCAATTCACGCAAACCGGTGATTCAACACGCATTGCCGAACTGACTGCCGAGAATACCAAACTCAAGACGGAGAATGGTCGTCTGAGAGATTATTTGGATATCACCAAAAACAGGCTCACTAAAACCGCCACTCTCATTGAATTGGCTTCTAGGGAGGCGAAACAATGACAATTGGGATGGTGGCATTTCTTGTGCTGATCTTATTGCCGGCGCTCGCATTATTGTTTATTCCGTCAATGAGGGCTTACCACGCGCAGTATAAGCATTTCAGACGAGTGATTTTCCTAAACCTGTTAATCCTCGCAGTATTCACGGCGCTCGTACCTTACGCTCTACATTATGCGGTTCTTTGGTTTGCGGTTGCTTGGGTTGGTTTAACTTTATGGGTTTACGATGAGTGCCCCACGCGCTTTGAATCTTGGTTAAAATCAGGGAACGACATTGTCGAAAAGAAGGAGGCGAAATGATTGACCCTATGACGGAAAAGCGCATCGCGGCAAGGGTGTTGGATATAACTCCCAGAGAGGTTGAAGAGCACATCAAGGAGAGTATTGCAAGCAAGGAATTCTGGGAGGAAGTCAAGGCTCGGCAAGGTAAATTATTGGAGGGGCACAAACAATGAACGAACCTTTCAACATAAAAGGTGCGGAATATAAAGTAGTCGGAGTTCCGGTTGACATTGCGTACGCTGCAATATACCGCAATGGGCAGTTTATAGGCTGGGCAAAAAAGTATAGCAGTAGTGTTAACGCTACTGTTGAAAAAGACGGAAAAAGTTTCACTACCAAGAACTATTCTACTTGGAATCCTGTTCTCGAGGAGATTGAAGACTTTATAACCAAACAAGGTAGTTATGTATAAGTCAACACCAAAACCAAACCTTAATCCGGGTCGTTATCCGTTTATAGTTAACGGTCAAGAATTATTGTCGAGATGGGACCATCTTGTTTCTCTTGACGTTTTGCAGATTGCTGTGGATGGAAAGGCTGTCGCTTTACCGATCGCTGAGGAATATGATCTCCAACGCAGACACGACATTGTGGAGAATAGGAAATATGACCATAATGAATGGGTTGACCTAAGATGTTGCCCTCATTTCTTAGCGATGCCAAATGGTCCTGCAAGGGCTTGCTGATGACCCAAAAGGAAATTTACGACACACTTGTCAGGGTATTCAACGACTCCCTTGATAGTTGTGGCAACGAGGCTTTGGCTCTGTCTTGCTTACAGAGTGAATTGCGGCAGTTGATGGAAAATATGAGAAATGAATCAGGAGAATTGATATGATAGTTACTATCCCCTGTGTTTGGTATTGTGCCGGACATACTCCCTGTGGTATAATAAGGTTATGGTTACGGAGCGACGTGCAATGAACAACAAATTAACACTGACCTGCGGCAACGCGCTATGCGCGAAGCGTTTCGAAACCATTTATGGGACGAAGGCATATTGTAGTGATAAATGCAAGCAATCCGCCAAGAACAAGCGGGTTTGGGAACGAATGAAAGAGCGTCGGGAGGTGAGCAAGTGATCGCTACGGCAGTATTAATCGTCTCCGTATTATTGGCTCTGGGGCTTGGTATCGGGCTTTATTTGGGGGCTCAAACACCCTTCACTACGGAGGATTCCAATGGATCCAAAAACGCCACATTAGTTGGCAGTTCTGAGGGGGTAGGGGAATTGTCCTTCCATACCTGCCCTCGCAGTTTTACGAGTTCGGGCAAGTCAGCCCATAATGGAAACGCACAACTACAAGGAGGTGCACAATGACAACGACAATAACAATAGCATTCTTAGCCATAATGTTGGCTTTGTTAGCGATGTTCGGGCACGGCGACACTAAAACCAAAACCGAAACCAAAACCGAAACCAAAACCGAAACCAAAACCGAACTGGAGGGAAATGTGACACAAGAGGATATAACATTCAGTCGTCAGTTGGCGGAGGATATTCACAAAGTTGGACTTGAGGAGTATGTAAAACGAATGGTGGATTCATTTTATGAGAACGCCCCGAAAGCGATCATAAAACGGCTTGAAGATAAACTAGCGATTCACTACCGTGCTTACCCTGATATGTTAAATGCACCAGAAAGGGAAAAAAGGAGTATCATATCCAATGTTATGCACTCAGTGGATGGCTATAAATGGGTGAGCGTGTAATGATCCAACGAACGATAGCAGTACTTGCTCGAGCAAGTGTTCCCCTATGCCAATTGCCGGATAGGTCTAAACCTGTTACTGAGGTTAGGAATCCTTCGGGACCTATCTTATCGGGTGTCAAAGCGCTGTGGTACACTTTGCAAGGTTGCCACAGCGCGAAGCATTGGGTGGCGCAATGATCGAATCCACAAGCAACACAGTCCGGCAATGGTACTGTTTAGAGTGTCGAGAGTGGAAAAGTGCCGAAGGCGTAAAGCAATGCATCTTTCCGACTTGTAGTAACCGCACTCCTGCTACGAAACTGACTTACCGAAGCAAACCACAAGGGAGTGCAAAATGAACGAACAGCAAAGGAATGAACAAAACCTTCAGGCAAGGGTGCTGGATATGAAACCCAAAGAGGTGGCTGAGCAGATTGTCATTGAAGAGCGAAATGAAAGGAACGCGTGGGCGAACACCACCATTCCTGCCGAGACGAGAAATGTACACGCCAAGTCTGCGATCCGCCGCAGGGAATTCTGGGAAGAAGTTGAGCGGAGGCAATCGCCAGTATGATGCCAAGTCTCAAACAACCCAGCAGTCACGGACATACCCCCAGCCATCATAAGCCGACGGATATGTCCGCTAGCCCGCTCGTGTGGCACGACGATACCCCGTCGGTGGCTCTCTCTTTCACTCGGGCGGTGTGATGCCGCCGCTGAGGGAAAATAAAGAAGAGGTACTTCGCCTCCTTAAAGAAGGAGTCAGCACTTACAAGGTGGCTGAAAAATTCGGTGTGTCACGTAAAGCAGTCACTCACTTCCGAAACAGATGGTTTCTCCGTGAAAACAAGGCTAAAGTACTTAGGGACATAAATCGGGGCGTGGATTACGACGACATTTGTGAAAAGTATGGCGTCAGCAGTAAAGAGGGCGACACCATTGAACAGTTTCTAGAGTGGGCGGACAGACCAGTTTGGAAGTTTAAAAAGGCTAAGCATAAGGGTTTAGCCATCAATAGGAAAGAAGTTATGGCGGATAAAAAAGAAGGGATGCCAAATTCTGTAATAGCCCGAAAGTACGGCGTCACGCCAAGCGCGGTGACACGGTTTATGTTTCATAATGGACCAAAATCCGCCCCCACCTTCCACAACGATGGGAATTATTGGTAAATCCTTAATGGTATTAGTGTTGTCATAATTGTGCCGGACATACCCCCTATGGTATAATAAGAGTATGGACGACACACACACAACTCAAAAATATACCCCCACTATTGACCAAGCCAAATGGTGCGGACTCAATAACGTACCGACAAACACCAAACTTTTCGTGCTACTCGCAAAGCGCGAGGCAGAAGGTGAAACGATGCGCAAAGTTTTGGAGACCTATTACGTTGGCATAGTTTATGGTACGACTGATTACACCAACAAACGGCACTATGTGCTACGCTTCAAAGCGCGTTGGAAAGATCTCATAGACCAAGTCTGCGACGACACGGAGGAATGCGATGTGGAATAACTGCGCTGATTGCGGTGTCGAGATGGTAGATGCTTCTCCTTACAGAAAGCGTTGCAGACCGTGCGTCAAAGCACACAAAGCAGAGTTAATGAAGAATAATCGAGCAAAAAAGGCGTTGCTGAAACCTCCTCGTGAAAAACCACCAGCAAAAGAGCCAATAAGCCAATTGCGTAAGAGAAATGGACTTTGCGTATACTGCGGCGATCCCGCAAAACAAGCGGAAGGTAGGATTTTTTCGCAGTGCGCTAAGTGTTGTGAGAAGAACAACAGGCGCAGTAAAAACTACTCCGCTTTGAGGGTCAAAAATGGAACTTGTGCAAAATGCAGTGATTCCCCCAAAATTCGCCCAGATGGGAAACCCGGAAGGCTTTGCATCAGACACTCAACCGCTCAAATGGTAGCAAATAAACAACGTAGGAGTAACAACCCAGAGGCTAAAGCAAGGTATAATGAGATTTGTAGGCGTAGCACGGAGCGCAAATCAAAAGGTTTATCCACTGGAGGTTTGGAATGGGCGATTGATCACAGCCCCTCAATAGCAGTTTTGCTCGAATTAGGTTTTTCACACAAACAAGCCGACAAAATGGCGTGGAAGCAGTGGATGTCTATCAGAATGAATAGTAGCAAGTGTGCGAGGGTTGAACCCCAAAGATACTCAATACTCGACCCGAAAGAGGCGCTCCGCATAAGCCAGAAGTTTGGCAAGTTTTATTATCCGAAAGAAGTGAAGCATTTGCTCTCGCCGCAGGAGTTCTATGTTGAATAGTTACTATCCCCACTTTTCCACTTGTGCCGGACATACCCCCTGTGGTATAATAAGTTCGTGGGTGGACAGCCCGTCATTAAACAGCAACAAGGAGAAAAACCTATGCAAAACACAAAACCAAAACCGAAACAGTACATCTCAATAATCACGTCTAAGCCTGATGAAAATCACGCTGAGAAGGTGAACACAGAGGTAGACGAAATAACCGACAACGAAGGCATTGTGCTGGACGTGAAAACAACCACGCCCGACAACAGCAACAAAATGCACTGGAACAGCGTAATCACTTACACCACCGAATTTGACGTAGCGGAAGCGGAGTCGAAGTAATGCAGTCCAAGAAACAATCACTGGTGGAAGCATCCACCAACACGGGAATTGGCTTGCTGGTTTCACTCGTTACCTCATACGCTTTTGTGTGGGCAGTCGGCGGAGTTAGACACGACGATTGGACCATTCTCGCAATGACCGCCTTTATGACATTGGTGTCAATAATCCGCAGTTACACAGTGCGTCGGGTTTTTAACCACAAGCAGGGAATCCCGCACACGACGGCGGAGGTGAAGTAATGAACATCAACGACGCGAAGAAGGCTTGCCTAGCGGCGGCTGAGAACGGGTTTCAAGTTCTACCTGCCATTGGCTTGTTCAAAGAAGGAAATCCTGACGGTTGTCGACAGGCAATCAAGAAAGAGGAGTATCTCCCCTGTGAGAAAGTGATCAGTAAGGTCGATGTTGAAAGTCGCTGGGGTGTCTACGAAGGACTCGTCAAATCAGGGGAAGGAAAATACCGCACCGAAGCCCAAATGATGATCCTTTATAGTGGACAGCACATCAAAGGCGGCTACGCGCTACTCGGTATTGACATTGACTTTGAGGACAAAGCGAAGATCGAACAAATCGAGAGTGTGTTGAAGCGCTCCCGCACTGGGACTTTAATCGCAAAGCGCGGCTCAAAAGGCGTGTGTTACCTCGTCAAAACCAAGCTAGCAAAGTTCTCACCCTACAAATGCGCAGGTGGAACGAAGAAATCGGAGGCTGAGACCAAATTCCCAGTGGATTGGCTCGTCGGAGCGCAAGGTGTTGGTCACTATATGAATTTCGTACCTCCGGGAATCAACCTGAAGACGAAAAAACCGTATGAGTGGTTGACAGAGGCAACAATCTACAACACACCAGCCACCGAATTGGTGACAGTCGGCACAGTTGAGTATCACGAAATTTGCCAAATATGTGGGACGGAGGCAGTAAATAAGAACTTCGTCGTTAAAGGTGAGCAACTCGCTACGCGCATTGCGCGGATCAAACAATACGTAACATCGAAGGGTGACAAGCCCGGAGAGTTTGAGCCAAACCTTCTTGATGACTGCACGTTTTTCGGGCGGCTAATCAAGGCGAAAAACACGGTGAAGTACCTGCCAACCGCAGAGGGCTTCGCGAACTGGTATTACGCTTTGTGGCAAGCCGCTTATGACCGAGATGGTAAGAAAGAGAGACCGCCGAAAAGTGTGGATTACATCGTGGAAAAGATCAAAGGCACTGAAGCCCCTGCTGACGATGAGGGGGATGGTTACGCAGTTGATAAAGCCGACAAGGACAAGAAAGAGGCGGATTACTGGATCAAGAAACACGGAATCGATGAACTCTCGTTCTACAATGGACTCCTCCACAAACACAACGAAGAGCGTGGTTGTTGGATGCCGATCAATGAAACGGGAGTGTTCAACGAGATAACAAACCGGAAAGGGTGCGGAGCGGCGGCGGCGCGGAGTGCAATGATAATCATCGTCAACGAAGTGAAAATGAACGTGCATTCTCTGGAAATTGACAGTCGGTTACGACGTAAAAATCGCGACGCGCTCAGCAAAATCGCATTCAGAAACACCACAGTATCAATCACATCAGATGGCATCAAGTGTGGACCGAGTAAGAAAGAGGACTACGTAATGTACGGGCTTGACTGTGATTACAAACCAGAAGCCAAATGTCCGATGACAATGGAACAACTGAATCGCCTCTTTACGCCGGACGCAATGGAAATTGATGGTGCGCTTGAGAGTGACGATGAAGTTATTGCGCGGCGCGACCAGAATGTCAGAATGGTGCTCCAATTTCTTGGCTATTCGATGACGCCTTACAATGGATTCGCTAAATCACTTTTCATACACGGAGCATCGCGCACCGGAAAATCGATGATTGCTAATGTGTTCCAACGACTCATTGAAGGTGACGACGGCAGAGAACTGATTTGCCCGAATCTATCAATCAACGAATTCAGTGAGCCGAATGCACTCGCAATGGTACGTGGCAAGTTGCTCGCGATTTGCGCTGATGACGATGGCAATCCGCAGAAAAAGGACATATCGGTGTGGAAACGCTGGACAGGCGGCGACCCATTGACCGTAAAGGTACTTTATAAGGACGTGGAAACGATCAGACCGACAGCCAAATATATGCACATCAGCAACACGCGCATTGACTTCAGAAACACAGATCCGGTTGCGGCGGCTGAACGCTTGATATCAATAAAGAGCACCAGCCAAACAATACCGAAAGAGATCCGCGACGTGAACTTCATTGAGAAGTTGACCACCAAAGAGGAACTTGAGGGCTTCGCCGCGTTGCTCATCGCCAACCTTGCGGATCTCTACAAAGCGGGACGATTCGAACTAGCAGATTGGCAGGAGCGCGACAACAAAGAGATCACAGCAAGCGCGAATCCAGTCGGGGAATACATCGATGAGCGACTCAGTAAAGGATGGCTCGTCAGTTACGATCCACAGAAACACAAGGGCGGAGACCGGATTACAACCGAACATCTGAAAGAGGAATTCTTGATTTGGATGAACACCGACACCCGCAAGCGCGATATGCAATACTGGGGAAGTAAACAGCGCATTGCGGACAGCGCCAATGCTTGGTTGAGGGAAAACGATTACGACCAATACCGCAAAACATCGGTGCGGCAAAACGGTAAGATCACGACGAAATACGTGTACCCATTCGTGAAAGGCAATGGTAAGAAAGATGAAACCAACTTCTAAGCATATACAACAAATGCTCAAGGGGCAGGAATGGCGGACGGCAGGAGTTTATTGCTGGGCGATTCATTTTGAAGACGAAACACACTTCTATATCGGCAGTTCGGCAAATCCGAAACGCCGATTGAGTCAACACGCCACGATCTATAACCCGTTTTGCAGAGGTTCAATGTTGTTGAGGGACTTCACTGCCGCCTTGACTGCCGAGAAACAACTCGCCAATTTTGAGTTCGCCCTGCAATTCAGTAGTCTAAAAGGGCAGAAATTGTTTAACTTAGAACACTGTATCGCTAAAGGATTCGCATTGCGCGGCGCGGCGGTGTTAAACACTAATATAGGACAAGTTGGAGTACCTTTCAACCCGGACGTTTATACTGGGGAAAGAATTACTCCTTCAATTCACCAAATGAAAGGGGAAACTGATGAATAAGCAACGCCACGAAGTGTATATCGATTTAAACAGTTGGAGGCACGAAAATGGGGAGGGTCCGAAGTTTAATGGGGCGTATTACGATCTCTCTGACAAAGGACAAGATTGGCTACAAAAGGCAATAATAAGGAATGCAATCGCGCTAGGTGAGTTGGAAGACCCACTTGAATCAGTAGAGGCTTTTGTGGGTTACAAACACAGAAGGAAAAACACGATGGATGAAAACCAAGACAGGGAGGAATACACTGATGAATAATCGTAATTGCAAGGGCTGCGGAAAACAGTTCACTTACACCAGCAAATTGGATGGTAACAAAATGTATTGTTCAGATGAGTGTAGACCACCGAAATCCCCGCCGAAAGATCGGATGGCTTGTCGCGGCTGTGGAGGAGAACTACCCTCTTTCAAGGAAAATCGCAGTGTATATTGCGGGGAATGTGGATTGAGACTTTGTTCTAGTTGCAATCGCGTCAAGGGCGACAGTGAATTCTACACTAAATACGGAAGACCGAATGGGCAGTGCAAAGAATGCCGCCGAAAAGGCTGTCGTAGGTATTACAAAAGCAACAAAGGCGACAACAGGGGCGGTGTCAAGATTGACTTGGAGCAGTGGAGAATAGAGATGGGTGAAACGCTGGAGGATAACGAGGCGTATTACGACCTTTCGGACAAAGGAAGAGATTGGCTACAAAAGGCAATATGTAGAAACGCCGAAAAATTGTATCCGAAGGACGAAACTCTGATTGCCGCGTGGTGGGGAATGAATCGTGACCCGTCAGAGAGGAAATTCTGAGTACCTCGACGATGTGTCGGGGATACCCACCGCGCCGCTCACGGACATATCGGTCGACTATCCATAGCAGGGGGGATGTCCGCACCTGCGGTGGGTTTTAATAATTAAGAGAAGTTTGAGGGGGATCGGGCGCTGTTGGCATACTCAAGCATCTTGTCAGCAACCTCTTGTGGGGTTTTCAACCTGTCGCTCAAATCCCTATCACCTATAATCCCTTTCTCGTGATCCCGCCTTTCGACTTCAGCGCTCACCAAAATACCGTCTCGGTAATGAAGAGTGGCGGTGATCTCTTCGTCTGCCGCCCAATTGGTAGCCTTCGACATCAATTCCACCCGTGCTTTTCAATGATGTCGGTGTCTTCAGCTGTTTCCTTCCAGAGTTCCAAATCGAAGGGGTGTTTAGTTTCCTCTCCCGCAACCCTGATATAGAATTGTTTCCCCGCGTACCCCTTGTATAACGATTCGTTTTCAGAGTGTGCGTGAATCACCATATACGCAACGCGCAAAGGATCGGAATCATCAGCGGCAGTGAAGGTTATTGGCTTCGCCTGAGAGGCTGACAATACAATCTTCATTTCTTAGTGGGCTTACCTTTGCCAAAGAAACGCAGAGCCATACCCCGTAAACCGAATCTCCCCGCAAGCACCATTCCCATTCCAGCCTGATACCAAATTGGTATAGATTCGAAAACCCGCCACATTGGAGCACTGGATTGAGCCGTCCACACAGCAACCAACCCCTCCGCCATCGTAATTGCCAACGGAATTAGCAAAAATGCAGTCAGCCACTCGTCGAATGAGGATTTGGCATTCGCCCTGACTTGAATTTCATCGGTGGTCATATTTCCCTTGATGAACTCCGCGTCTTTCTCAATCTCCGTTATTTTAACCTGAGTTTTGGCGACAGATTTCTGCCGACTGTTCTCAAGCCATTGACCTCCCAATTGGGAAATCCCGTTTAGTATTCCGGTTATCATTTCTGACCTCCTATTCTGATGTGTGTCAAATTGTGTTTCTTTACAGCCTCATAAAGTTTGCAATACGCTGTGCGCGACGTGCCTTTGGCGCGTATCTTACCAAAATCGCCCTCTATTGGTTGTATTCCGCTTGTGATAATACAGCCCCGTGAATCTACCTTTCCGCGCCCTGCGTGAATGAGTATTGCCGTTCTGTTCGGTACTCTTTCCAGTTGTAACACGAATTCGTGACCCCACCGTTTAGAATACGCACGAAAGTACTTGCCATTGGTGCGCCGTTGTAACTTGTAAGTGCCCTCAGGAATACAAGATATGCTGACGGCGTTATTTAGCCATTCTCTTTCGATACTGTAACAAATACGAACGAACTTTCCATTCTTGCGGTGGTAGAAAGTACCGATGGTGTTTGTGTCGGCATCCCGCTTTAGCAGTAAGAGTTTCATTCTATTTCCTCCCGTAGTGAGATTTTGCGAAAAGCCGCACTGCGTAATACGCCGCCCAAGCCCTCCATTTGGTTACTCTGTCAATGTCCATCAACGCATTCCTGAATATTTCATCACACGCTTTGCGGGGCATTTTTGCTTTAGTATACATCCAATCGTGCAATGTTGCCGCACGTGTCGAATTCACAGCCTTCAAGATGAGATTGCCAAGACGACCGACTGTGGCTAAGTCAGTTCGGAAATCCTGCTTAACAGTTGCGAAGTTTGTCTTGAAGTCGTGAAGGACTTTGAACTTGCCCTTGCCAACCACGCGCAGATCCAAAGGTGTGAGTTCTTCAACATACATCACATAAACTCCTTCGGTCCGAAGAGCAGGATTGCTCCAATTACCAATCCAATTGCCCAGACTATAAATCCGGTTATCATCATCAAGCCTTTTACAGCTCCCCATAGTGTTATCATTTCGTACCTCCTTTATTTGGTAGTAGATGTTCAATTAGTAAGTCCAATTTGGCGTGAAGTGCCGCTTGATCTGCCCGAATCACTGTCAGGTGCTCCTGCAAGTCATCGTGGTTACCTTGATGTCCATCGCGCCAAACCACTATCTGGGCATCCAAATTGTCGAGCCGCACGGTGTGCGCCGCAGTTGGCTGTTTCGCCCAAGTGTAACCGACATAAAACACTGCCACAAGAGCGAGCAATGCAACCACCGAGATGGTTTTAAATCTTTTGTCAATCAACTTCGGGAAGCCGTTGGTAATTGTTGTTTTGTCTGTCATTTTAACCTCCGTTGAATTGTATGGCATCATTGATGATGGTTGTGAAATTTTGGGTAGTAGGCTCAGGGAGATTCATATCGTAATCTTTCTGCTTGAGATACGCGACCACTTTATCCATTGTAAAACCGTCCCGACCCGAATAGTATTTCAATCGAGGAGGTAAGCCAACTCCCGTAGTCGAAGTTTTCCACCAAGCAATTTGTCCGCGAATACCCTTCGCATAGTCTTGCAAGAATGAAACCTTGTACGGAATTATACCTCTGCCCAATGATGCCACCAACGCAAATTCGAATTGTGTCAACATCTCTTGCCATATCACTTGGTCACGATTGTGAACTACAGCATCTTTGTAGCTACTTTCACATTCACGCAAATCTTCATTCGGACGTGACGACACTATTTGTTTATTCCCAAAAAATGCGTGACTTAGTATATTCAAGCAATTAAGGATTGCTGTGTCTAAACCAATAAGGTCGTCGCCGAGATAACGTTCAATAACGCCGATTGGCGCGATGGAAAGTGAAAGTGATTGTCGGTAATCCCTCCGAATAAAATCCATAACTTCAACGACAGACACTAAAACAGTGGTATCCGTGATGATGTCAACAGTAACTTCGTGGACGAGCACTTCAAATTCGTTGTCGCTACGCCCTCCCATTTGCATAGAACCAAATACGCGTTGCGAGTTATAAAAATACTTGATTCTACCATTCGAGTCGTTCAACTCTCGAATATAAGTGTCTACATTGGTAGTTACAGGAAGTAGCCAACTTTCGTTATACCTGCTATCATTGATGATGATACCCGTCGGGGGAAAGGCTGATACCCAAGTCCCCGACGTAGCAACTAAACCAAATGTGGAAGTAACGAATGTGGCTTGTCGCCCAATCAAAGTCAGTCGAAAGTCATCTCCCAGTGAATGCGGTACTGACTGAGCCAACACTTCTGAAGTAGTGAATAGCGCCCCGAAAGCGAAGAATAGAGTGATTAGGTGTTTTTTCATTGTTACTCCTTTATGAGGTGGTTATGTTTACTGCGTTTGTCGCAGTTGCTGTGGAAACTGTGCCCGCACCACCAATACCGGTGTCGACAAGGCGAATTACTGGGCTTACAAGACCTGCTGATGAGTTTGCCCCTGCCGTAAAACTGATAGTGCGAGTCAATCCAGTGCCGGAAATGGTAGTTCCCGGAGTTGACGAGCCTACTGAATATGCGGAGGGCGGGTTGTGTACTGTCACCGTACCTATTACCACCGTCGACCCGATTGCCACGTTTATTGGCGTACTTTGCGCGGCGTCAAACACTATAAAGGGGGAGGTGTTTATCATATTTACTCGTAATAAGCAAGTGGCGCGTTGCGGCTCGTCAGTCAACACTGGGGTTTCTTCCGAAGTAAGTTCTTCGTAACTGCCCTGCAAAGTCGCTGCTCCGCTCCAATCCCACCCTAATTCTTGTGATTCAACCCCGACCGCGTACAAATTTATGGTTGTGTCATTTGTGTCTAAACTGTAAATGGTGTAATCATCTGCTTGATAACCCCTCAACTGGTTTAAAGTCAAACCAGTACCAACAGCAGTACCCCCCAATAGTAACGTACCGCCGACGTTGGCACTTATTAAGAGTCCCCCAGCAGAAAAAATTTGAATGGTAGCGTAACCTTGAGCAACACCTGTAACTCCGGGAATTAACCCTAATAGTTGCACTGCGGAAGATCCGCCCGCCGCTAGCCCTGCAACGACACTTGCCGCCGCAACAAATATTAAACCAACTGTCGAAGCGATGACAACAGTGTTATTGCTGTCTGTGAACAGTATTCCTATCGGGTTGCTTCGGTCACTACTGAGGGTTCTCCACCCCCTAAAGATCGCTTTAGGGTAAATACTTGAAGAACCACCTGTAATCCTTATTGTACCTAAATTCTCCGCTCCGGCGGCAGTGCCGATTACAGTAGAAGTAAGCCCTAACCTTCTCGTAATACTAATGGGGGAGTCCTGATTCCACCCAGTCACAATTCTAAATTGCTCGACTACAAACACAAGGTTTTCGATAGTGTGTGTAACACTACCCATTTCGGGGGTTGTGGAATCCGTTACAATGATATCTACGTTCACTGCTTCGGTTATTGACGCAGTTTGACCGTCGGTTGCACTGTAAGTAACTTCCCACTTGTCTGTCGTACCATCCACTTGAGCGAACGACAAGTTATTACTGGCGGTAGGCGTGTAAGGCGCAGTCCCACCAGTAACTGTCATTACTCCCAGCATTTTGGATCTTTCGTCGTTGCCATTATTTATAACGCCGAACGTTTTTCCCATTTCTCTTGAGGATTCAAACTCGACAGCCAACTCGCCCTGCTCCGTAACATTGATATTGATACTCAAGTTTCCGACTGCCTCGTTGTCGTCTACTACTTTCAGAGCGATAGAGAGAGTGTCAGGGGGGACGCTTATTTCAGTATTAGCAACAGTGGAAGTAAACACGACGTTCTTTGATGCGGAGTTTGCCGGTGTCAAGTCTGTGAATGATATTCTTGCATCCTCCGACGAAAAGGTGTAAGTGCCGAAATTACCACCTGCGGCAGTTAAAGTACCTAAAACAACTGCACTGCTTCTTGCGGCGTCAACAGGATCTGGTATTGTGGTAGTTAAAGTCAGCGCCTCTTTCACATTCACCGTTACGTCGAGAGTTTTGGTTAGGTTGTTGGCGTCGGTCGCCGTGATTGTTTCAGTATATGAACTTCCAGCAGTAGTTGTACCTGTTGCCGCCGAAACAGTGAATTCCCTTTCCCCTGCCCCAAACGTCAGATTAGAACCGCTTGAGGACAAAGTAATTGGCAACGCGCCACCCGAAACTGTTACTGTGCCAATATCTGTTGTCTCACCTACCGGCACATTGAGTGGGTCTATGAAATTAGAGGCGACATTAAACACGTCACTTAGGGGCACTGTAACATTACGCATTGCGCTTTGCTGTGCCTCACCGACCCCACTATCCACTACTGTCAATGTTACAATGGACTCCGCCGGTGTTTCTCCCCCGCAAGGGATACTTAGAGATAACGTGGCGTTTCCTCTGTCATTGGTGACTGTTGCAGTACCGTGTGTTGCGGTTGCTGTAAAAGTAGGAGCGCCTTCTCCGCCTGTTGCGACTGCAGTTGCTATTTGTGTTACTTCGCCGCAAGCGAAATTCTCCGGGAGGGTTTCGGTCACTTCTAAATTGAGTGCTCCAGCCTCCACTATATTCACAGCGACGTCTACTGCTACTATTTGTTGAGGTTGAACACCAGCCGCAGTATCACGAACATCGACTCTTATGTTTATTGCTCCAATTCCTGCGTCTGAGGGGGGAGAGTAAGTTAATGTTCGCGAAAATTTCCCACTCCCACTGATGGAAGCGTGTGCTGTGCCTGTGGTGATTGCGTATGGAGGTCTTCCCCCTGACGCGGTTACAACACCCAAGTTGACAGTACTGCCTCTTTGAACATTGATGGGTTGAGTCCCGCTGAAAGTAGCCGTCAATTGCTCAGGTACAGAACTATAAAGTACGAAGTCACCTTCACCTTCTGTAATAGGATCATTGCCGAAAACTTCTACCATCTCAGCCACAGTGCCTAACCGAAAACAGCCTGTACCATCTTGTTCATAAGTCCCCGTAATGTCTCTGTCAGAAGGTGTTCCATTACCTTCAAGTGCTAACCTATAAGTATTGTTCTCTGGGTTAGTCGGAAAAGTGCCTGATTCTGGTGTGGCGTGGTGACAAAATTTAGGGTCGTCGCCATCATTGGCAGCAACTAGCCGTTCTATCGTTAAAGTACCCTCAGTTATATCAGCAGGTCCAAATGCAGCAAGCATAGCTTGAGCATTCGTAACTCTAATGACATTGTGTATTATCTCAATGGGACCTGTTATAGATTTACCTCCTGAAGTAGCAATCCTTATAACATCTCCAGCCGCTAAACCCTCTAAACTTCCTGTCAGTGGAGAAGCCCCTATGAGTACCCACCAAGCTCGTATTCCTGCTGGGTGAGGATTACTAATATCTTCATAAGGTCTCCAAGCAACGCTGTTTCCTGATGCGCTATTACCTCCAATAATATTAAAGGTAGCCGCAACCGCAAACACTGCGCCGCCCCAATTAGCCTCTCCAGAATTGGCGAAGTCGCCTACATTCCACCGGCAAATTTCTCCGGGACCATCAGGTTTTAACCACTTAGCCTTTCCGTCTTCGTGCCCGAGCACGTATTTTTTGATCTGTTTATTCTTTCCCACCCAAACTGCACCAGAGCCTTTCGCTCCCGGCTTTACCTCACACACCCTGTTGTTTTCCGGTATAGCAGGAAAACTATCGTGGTGAGCGTGGTTGCTACCATCGTGTGAAAGGAAGGATCTAGCCATTAACTTGAGGGTGGTAGAGGGGGAATCCGATCTTGAACAGCCTGCGCTAATTTAGCCAACGTTATTCCGAGATCTTTCACCCGCAATTGCATCGTGCCGTTATTGTCAAATACTTCAAGTGTGACATCGTCAACAGCGCTGACACCGCCGCCACCTGCGGCAAATTCCAACCCAGTACCTGCAGCATTGAGGCGAACCACAAACTGGGCTGTAGCAGTGCCTGTAATATTTAACTGATCAAGCCCAACCGCATCAGCCGCTATTTGATCTGAGCCGACTGCGTCATCCGCTATTTGATCCGAGCCAATGCCATCTCCCCTAACGCGCAATGTGGTGGTCCCATTATTGTCGAACGTCTCAATAGTCGCGTCGTCAACTGCGGGCACTGCGCTTTGCTCAACAAATTCAAGCGCATCACCTGCGGCGTTTGTGGCTAAAACTCTGTCACCCATCTTGCCTGTAGCATTTAGGTGTACAAGCCCGACGCCGTTATCGTTCACGCCAAGCCGAGATTCAGCCGCACCTGTTCCTTTAAGAGTTGCGTCAACTTGCACTGTGGTCTGAATTACATCGTCGCTGGTCAAATCCTCCAACTGTTCAGACAAGGTAAACGTACCACCCCCAGAATTGATGTCAACTTCGCCAAACGCAGTGCGCATTTCAGCGACTGAGCCAACCCTCAAGGCGATTGGTCCTGTTGAAGTGGTGAGAATACCTACAAGGGATCTATCAGTGTAAGTGGCGTTGCCAGATAACGCTAACCTGAAGGTTTTACCATCTGAGCCTGCCGGTATTGAGCCGCTCGCAAAGCCGTTATATATCAACGTGCCTGACGCGGTGCTTGTAGTTGTGGTGGTGACAGTTTCTAACGTCCAAGTGCCCCCACCAGAGGCGATGTCATTACCAGAGCCAAAGGCTTGTCTCATCTCCCCAACAGAACCTATTACGAAACACCCAGTGGGACCAAATGTAAGCGTACCCGTCACGGAATTGTTGTTGAAAGTACCACTATTGCCCGCTAAGGTTAAGCGATACTGTTGAACGCCCGGAGAAACTGGGACTGAGCCTGTAAGCACATCAGCGTTGTAGCAGAATGCATTGTTGGCAGATACGGGAGTTGAATCTTGCGAGAGCCTCCAAACACCTGCTGCACCCACAGCAACACTACTGAAGGTCGTCTGGAAATTGGCTGCACTACCTACCCTTATTATCGTATGAGAACCCAAGATGTTTGTAGATACATCTAAAGCACCAGTTATTGATAAGACAGAACCCCCTGTGGGCGTGAAAGTTAAGGTGTGTATAGTTGAGCTGTCCGCAGTTGGACGAGTACCTGTAGCCGCTGTAATATTTACATACAGTGCTCTACCGCTTGCGATACCTCCAAATGAACCAGAAACGTCACCGATAGTAGCAACTCCTGTAGTGTTTACGTTTCCACCGGACCCGCCATTCCAAGCCGCTATCGTTGTTGTGGCTTCTGTGCCATCGTCATCCCATTCAGCGAAATCCACATTGCTGGCTAAGCCCACATTCCACGTCGCTTGTGCGCCAAACACTTCTGTAACGTTGTCCGCCCCATCGAAAGTCGCGTTCCCTACAGTCTCCACATCACCGACATTCCACGTTACACGTTGCGCGAACGAAGACGTCACATTCACGGCGAAGTTGACGGAAATACTGGTGGTTGGGTTTGCGGAGTCGATTATTGTGATTGATTTGGTAGCCGCACCAAGCGATTCATCGTCCCCCGCCGTGTAAACCACAGTGCGCAACGCGCCACTCCCCGACACTGACACACCGCTTTGCGCGGTGATGGTGTAAGGCTCTGTGCCGCCCCTAACCAACAAATAACCGATCAGAGAAGACCGCCCTTGAAACACCTGACGGTTTACGGCGAATGTGTTAATCGCGTTCAGCGCGACGTTTCGTGGCACTTTGCGCCAACCTGAATTCACAGTTGTCGGCACTACGTTTGAGCCGATGTTTGTTGCGGCGAAGTACATATCGCCTTGATAAGTTACACTTTGAAACTGGCGGTAACCTCCGGGAGTAGCCCATTCACCCCTGAAGTATTGCTGTGTGTCAAGACCAGCATCCGCCCATCGAGGATTGGCAGTGCCTCCGAATTTCTCATAAACCTTGCCGATTGTGAACCCACCAGAGTATGCAACTCCGAAATAAGTGCCGCCTGAGATAGTGTTTTCAGCGATGAATATTGCTCCATCAGACAAAGGACGGGGATCAGGAACATCAATAAGGACACCTTGAAACACACCCGTGCCTGTGCCACTACTTCCACCCCCGCCCGCTATCCAACTTGACTCTATTGGATTCGTCTCTGATTGGCGTGTCCAAGACCCTTCTCTGCTGAATAGAGTTTGTTGCCATTGTGTGCCAGTGCTGTATGTTTCAACAAACATCGGGGTTGACGCACCAGAAGGTGCATTGATGACATTTCCAGTTAACGCGAATGTATACTTACCCTGCTCAACAGGAATCAAAGTGTTCAAATTCGTGGTGGTCGTGTCTGCAAACTGATTTGGGTTTATCAGAGGGGTCAAAAACCCCGAAGTGACACCCGACAAGGTTAGGTCACCAGTAGTTTGCGCCGTAATGTTCGCTGTTACGAGCCAATAAGTTACAACTGTTCCAGTGGTGAATTGTAGAAAGTCTCCCGGAATCATCTGTGGTCGCGCTTGACCACTAGTCCAAGTCTTAAACGTGGCTTCGTTATCAATACGCCTGATGGCGTTTGAGGCTAAATTGGAAAAAGTGCTGTTCTGCGCAATCGCCACAATTACCAAATAATACTCAAAAGGACCACTTGTACCAGCGCGGTACTTTATAATATCGCCCGTGAAGAAATTCTTCGGAGACGGTCCATTTTCCCAAGTTTGCACCTTGTCAATCCAACCATAGTTCGTTAAGGTGCGTTCTATGATCTGTCCCGGATTCCCTCCACTTGGAACACCTGTTCCGTCATTACCATCTGTTCCATTCGTTCCCGGATTCCCCTGCGGACCAGTTGGACCAGTTGCACCTGTTTGTCCCGGATTTCCTTGTACGCCTTGTTGTCCAGTTGCGCCTGTTTGTCCTTGAATACCCCGAAGACCTTGATCACCTTGCGGACCAGTTTCACCTTGATCACCTTTCGGACCGAGCTTTTGTGCGAGTTGGTAGAAATGTACTCCGGGACGATAAAACAACAGATCGTTGATGTTTATTCCAACAACTGCCGGAGCGTTTGTGTCACTGTGTAACGTCGCTTGAAAAACCAAATCCATCGTAATTTCGATAATTTGATCCGCTAAACCCACCTGCGGTGTAGTGGCGGTTACGCGATAGTCGGAATTGAACCCGTTCAAATCTTTGTTACCAACTGCACCAAACACAATCCCAATATCCACTCTCCGGAAAGAAACTCGATTCGGCGTCCCAGCAGGAGCATTCGGAAATCTGTGTGTAATTCTCAACCAAACTGCAATTCCTGTGGTTGCACCTGCTGCAACTGACATTGTACCGTCAAAACGAGTCCAGAAAGGTCCAGTTGTAATCCCACTAGTCGACATTGTCGCTGGCACAAGGTTGTAAATGTAATCATCATCACCAATTACCGGATCGCCAACTCTTACGCCGGTTGCCGCAAGTTGTGGTGTCAAAGTGTCGGCGGTGTACATATTCAGCGCCTCGATTCGATTTGATTGCCCAGAGAAACCCGCCGCTGTTATTGGTATATGTTGCTCGTACGCGTAAGGCGACGAACTACCTCCCGCTAAAGCAGCGCGAAGTTGACCGACAGTTGCCTTCTTTGTCGTATCCGTTGCAGTGCCGACATTATCAACAACGGGAAAGATGTCGTTGTCAGTTAAATCTGTTCCCGCTATAGCGGGTAGTTCGGAGATTTTGCGATTTGTCATAGGGCTGCCATAATTATACCATTCTTGTTATCAAAAATACAAGTTCCTGTGCCTTGTCCATTTGGGTATACGAAAGTCTCCAGCAGACGAGGACATACCCCCAGCGGTACTAACACCGCCGATATGTCCGTGAGGCGCTCGTGATGCCATCGTCGTACGTCCCCGTGTAGTCTCTGTTTCACTCTATCGCCACTCTAACAGATCGCCACTCTCAGTGGTTAACACTGCACCGTCTTGCGCTAACAACAAATCCCCCATCCCAATTGGTCCGGGAATTACTCTTGGTATTGGATCAGTAGCATTGCGTATTTCATCCCATAGATTGGCGAAAGCAAACACCTCATCACTACCATCTGACCGATGAATTACGATGTCAACACCGATACCCGTCGGAGAACAACGAAATGCAGTAATGTCTATGCTTGATGCAGGATTTTGACCACTCGGTAAGTCATAAAGCCATTGGAGTGCCTCTCGGCAATAAGCCTCAACCTTCAAAAGCGTGGAGGGTACAATCTTATCTTGGTGTAAGAGCCAAATCTTAGACCCGACAGGATTCGCCCACCAACCTTGCGGGTTTCTATCCTCTGGCAACTCACCCTCACTCGCCCTGCCATTCACAATGAGCGACATTATTACCGCCGTCCGTAAAGACGCGTCAAAAGCAAAATCCCCACCTTCGACGGTTACACTTCTGGAAAATCCTTCACCAGTAAGTTTCAAATCCATTACACTCTCCTCAAGTTTAACTGTGGTGGTGCGTTGAACGCGTGTAAGATATTATTCTCTCTTGCCACATTCTCCAACAATGAAATGTCACCGTTGTATCTATAAGTTGTTTCCAAAGCGTTAAGCGTTTGGCAATCCACAACACGAACCCTAGACAATTGTGGCAAATATTCATCCTCGTAATCCACTATGGAAGCCAACCAATTTGACAAGCCAAGCGCGGAGCGTTCTGCACCATCTTGTGTAAGAGAGGCGTGTTCGGAGTTTGCGGCGTCCAACAAACGTCGTGAGAAGCGCAAAGCCTCGTCCCTGCTTGGAAGCGTTGCGCGTAGATCAGAACCACCTAAATTTTGACCTATAACTGCCAAACCTGAGAGAGCGACGTAATTTCCGAAAGCATCTTCATTTTCCCGTGCCTCTTGGTGAAATCTAGTACCCCCAGAAATATCCCGCAGTCTAGGATTGTTGTTATCGTCTTCATTCGGTAACACGTTTTTCCCGATGTTGCGTAGAGGGTTGTTCACAAAAAACTGCAATACCTCAAGCGGACCATTCAGGGAATCAACTCCACTGAAACCATTTAAAACGAACGTCACATCATTGGCGACACTCGTCAAGTCATAGTAATTATCAAGAATGTTGCCGACGGGAGCGGAAAGGCGCTCCAACGCAAAAGATCCCCTGCTATCCAACGCTCCTTTAATTTGTTTAACCCTGTCAGTAAATCTCCCGAACGTACCCGCTAAACCTATCCTGCTGATGGGCGATGTGGGTATTTTGAAGGTTTTCAAAGGCGAAACAGGGTCTATGTTTACAGGACCAACCACACTACCCGACGGTGTTGAAGGCGTGAAGCCAAATAACACTTCTGCGTCAACCTGCAATACAGATGACGCATTGCGCAACGCGACTTGCGAGCGCGGCTTGGGCGGGGTGTACGAAATCTTCTGGTTAGCATCAATCTGCAACGTGAATTCGACATAACCCCCTGCGGTGTTTCTTACATTCTCAACAACGCTTACAGCCTGTGCTCGAGAAATGAACCCGTAATGAGGGTGAATAAATTCACGGGGAATATTCAGCAAAACGAGGTTTCGTAGTTTAAGAAACTCCCTGTAAGGATCTGGGGTGTCGCGGCTCTCTATGAAATATCCCTTAACGGTGTATTCACGACCCGTTGAGCCAATATCCTCAGACAAAGGCGTGTTATTGATACGCTTGTGTACCTTTATATTTCTGCCTTGCTTTCCAGCCACAGATGCAGAATAGAAACTTATTCCCCCGTAAGAGGAAGGCTGTAGATCATCTTTCCAAGCCATCTTACGCTCCTTGCATTACTATGTCATCGCCGAAATCAGGCGATTTATAAGTTAACGCCGCCTTAATTCCACGCTTCTTCATTTCTGGGTCCATAGTCAAACTTAGTTCACTCTTCACCGTTACCTCTTTGTCTCCGCCGGTTTTTGTGACTGCCCCTAGATCACTTTTCACCTCTCTCGTTATTTCATCGAAACCCAGTTTGCTTAATATCCAATTCAACATTGACAAGAGACCATTGACTACCCAATCAAGGGCAGATAACAGCTCATCTTTGAAGTACCAAACCGCCGCGCCCATAGCCACCAGAGCGACAACTATCCAACCTATTGGTCCAGCCGCAACTACCATCGCAAACCCCATAAGCGCCAACCGTGCGAGAAATGCTATGCTTGCGGCGAGGAATCTAGCAGTCATCACCACGAATGTCCCGACAAGTTTTAGACCCGCAACCGCTATTTTTGCGTAAAGAGCAACCAACGCAACTCCAAACCCCGCAAGAGTTAAACCCAACGCGAGGAACGCTACGATGGGTATAGCCGCTAATAACTTTTTCCAGACGCTATCCCACGAATCATACCACGCTTGGAATGCAGTCAAAAATTCTATCAGAAACCCAGTGGATGTTTCAATCCAGTCACCTAAAGCACCTCCAGCCCAAATTACTTTGCCTAATGTTTGCGCTAAAGCATCAAAAGCCATAGACATCCGATTAAACGCGGCGTCTACACTAATAGACTGACCCTCAGCCAATCCTGAGTTTTCCATCAATTCAAAGGACTTCTTTATGATTTCCATCAATTCGGCGCTGGTGTACCCTGTTCCCCCCAACTCACGATTGGCTTTCTTTAAACTAAATCCAGCCCTATCCATAAAGGCAGCCATTCCCGCCTCTCTCATTTGCCAAATTTCCTGCATTTGAACTATGTCTTGACCTGATGCTTGCCCTAACCCTTTGAAAAACAATCCCATATTATCTTTCCCAATAGCGGCATTCATTGCCGACATCGTTTTAATAAATTTGTCCGTTTCTCCTTCGAACATCTTGGCGGCATCTATTCCGTAGATTGACATTTGTTGTACTGCGCCCTCAACCACCGACCCCTTAATCCCTGCCTCGTGCGTGGCTTTCATAAACTTCGGGTTCAGCTCTCCGGGATTGATATTTTCCTTCCCATAAAGCATTATCTTGGTTTCTACGGAAGCCAAAGCATTGATTTTACGGTGAGCGGCTTCCAAATCGCTGAGTTTCTTTAAGGAATAACCCAACGCTAAACCGACTGCGCCGACCGCGATGGCAACCCTCCTAAAACTACCTGCCAATCTATCAGCACGTTTCACCATTGTGCCCATTACCATTTTAGACCGGTTTAATTTTCCTTGCATCGCCGTCAATTGGCGATTTACGCGCGTAAGCCCGCGTTGCTTGAACTGCAAGTCATAGAGAACCTGAAAACTTTTGTCAGCCACGTCTTCCCCTTGTTGGGACCTTTGTTGCGGATTTTTCTGCTTTTGCCACTTCTCCAACCTCTTTCAGGAATGCTAGAATGAATGGCACTGATTCTTCAAGTAGTAAAGTTACCGGCTGGTTTTGGTACTTACAAGCCTGAAAAATTACCGTTACGAACTCTTCTCGGGACTTTCCGCATCCGCTAAAAAATCCACTATTGCCCCTGTGCAAGCGATAGCATCACTTATCGGCAAATTCTCGATGGACGACACGGGAACGTTGGCGCAATCCTCCAAATACTTACGCACTATCGGAGTGTTTATTTCCGGAGTTGGCACTTGCTTCCCGTCAACGGTTTGCATCTTAATTGTTGCAGGTGGACCATAGCGAAACCACTGTTTACCCGTCGGGGGTGTTATTACGATTTCATCAGTGTCCGGACCTTTGTGGGCGGGAACAGCCTTACTGACCTTGATTGTAACTGCGTCTTTCATTAGTTTGTCTCCCGAAAATCGCGACCGCCGAAGGTTACGGAGATGTCACCCGTTTCAGGGTTGTAATCGACCTCACCATCAACATACGCATCATAAAGCATATAAGTGCGACCATTGTTGGAAGCTACACTAACATTAACTTGCTCCCCCTTGCCAATGGCTTGGAGTTTTGCAAAATCAACCGCGCCGTTGCCGACGTTTACGAAAGTGCCGGAAATCATCGGCACTGCGTACTTTTCCATTGTACCGTGAAACCCATCAGGTCCGACCTTACCTTCTTTGTGAATAGTAAGCCCTTTGACTGAAGCATCCCCGCTCAATGCGAGTTGCTCGCCGCCAACACGTATACTGTATATTCCCGCGATAGTCGCCATTTCAGATTCCCCCTTTAGTATTGGAAGGAGACTTTAATCGCCAAAACACGCAAAGCGTTGACGAAATTCGGTCTCATAAAAACATTTATTCGGTTTTGGTTGTCAGTCGGGCGTTCAACCACCAATGTGCTCGCAAACCCAGCCGAATCTTCACAAATCCCTCGAGTAACGAACTGTTGGTAAACCCCTATAAGGTCCAACTTGATGCTGTTCGGGGAAACCACTCTTGACCCTGCTGATTGATTAAAATCGGCATTGCCCACTAACTTCACCCGTTCGTAATTTTGGTCAGCCCAATCGCCAACGCCCCTGCTAAACGCAATCAAGGAATAAACCGTCTGCACATCGTGCCAATCGGGGAGATTCGAGCCTGTGGCGGTTGTTACAGCCCGCTCAATTTGTACCTCGCCATTCTCGTAGCGAATCGTTGCGCCGCCTGAGGCTAAAAGCGCGTTGCGCTCACGGAAATTAAACGTTTGGGAGGCAAGAGCAGGCATATAAACACCCCTCAGGTTTAACCCAGTAAAAGGCAACGCAGGATCAGCAACTAAGGATTGATGTCCTCGTGCCGCGAAAGCCGCAACCATCACGTGTGCTGGCGTCGGATTGTTTTCCTCCAAAGTCAACACCGTAGCGTGTTCGTCACTTCGTGCATTTAAAAAGGTTTGGTGATCAGTGAAAGAGTCTTTACTTCCAGCCCAAGCGTGACCGAAAATCCTCCGTTGAGTACCAGTGGCTTCCCACCGTAACTCCATCAAGGACTTGACTGCATCAAGCAAAATGGTACTCGAATCTTGGAGCACCACCGTATCAAACGGCGCGTCGCCGAGAACATCGGGGTCGAAAGTTATAATCCCAGTGGCGGGAGTTGCCGCAGCGAAAGTTAACGTAACCGAAGAATTCCCCAAGCCCGTAATTAAGTTTCCATTGCCTACCTCACCCTCAGTTTTTTCAGTGAAAGTGATCTCCGCGTTACTTGCTACTGCGGTTACAGGCAACGAAGTTATCCTGTTTACTTCAGAAGTGATTATCCCAGCAATTGCGGAATCCGAGCCACTCACCTGTATGTTGAGCCTCACTCCATTGATCGACAAAGCCACTGTACCAGAACCATTCACCGCACTTCCCGGGAGGGAAACAGTAAGTAACTGACTCCATTGGCTATCGACCGAACTCTCAATCGCATAACACCAAATGTTAGCGCTAGTGCTATTTTGAAGAGCGGCGGCAACCATATTATACAAAGCAGACCCCTCACCATAAAGTGATGCGGCTTGCCCTGTAGACGAAACCTGCATTAACCGATTATCATCGGAAACAGTAGTACCCATACTTGGAGTGCCAACAAGCAACATTCTGCCGATTGACCCCTGTGCGAAGGGATTTTGGTTATCGATCTCCAAATACGTAGAGGGGACCTCAATGTTGTTTGGGACGTTGTCAAAGCTTATAGCCATTGGTTCTCCTGTGGGTGATTTTTACGGCTGATCGGTGTCATACTCGGATTATACATTATCGGCTATCAAATCCACAAGTTCCTACTCAGAAATTGGAAAGGAGTTTCGATAATCTGGGTCGTCGTAATCAGGTTGTGCTGTTCTCGACGGGTTAATGTCGGCATTCAAAGTCCAAGGAATTCCATCCTTTCCTATTACGCTCGGATTGTCTTCTCTCCCAGTGTTGTAAGGTACGCACACCTTAATTTCCCTTATCTTCCAAGATTCGGGGTACAATCTCAAAACCATCGCGTCTGCAACAATACAGGGAAACGCACGGCTATCCACCTCAATGTAAGGTGGTGTTGGAGTAGAATTTCGCATCAAAGCTTTGAAAGTCCACCCGTTAAACCCAGCTGTGATGATATTTTGGACCTCTTCCAACGAGTAATTTGCCACTGCTCCATTGTCAACCGCCGAAGAGGGGTAGACTAAATAAATATAGTAAATATCCTCCGCTCTTTGGATATCAACTTTCATACTATTGGGCTTGTCCAGCTTTGTACGTTCGTAACGAACATAAAATCTAATGTGGTCCTTCGGGGAGGAGCTTTTAGACGGAGCACCTGCGCAATCCAAGTCTCTCTTTATATCAGGGATATCATCGACAACTTTTGGTCCTCTTTCTGCGATATTCTCATACGACCAATCTGGGTTTGTGCTACCATTCAACACTGCGGGTCCGGGAAGCCAATAATGACGAATAATATCCTCAATGCGCCTTGCGACATCCCGCGTTCTGACTTTAGGGGCTTCCCAATACGGTTTCGGATTGGAAATTGTTGTAGCAGGTAGCCTTTCAGCTCTGTTCTCGCCAGCCATTATCTTCCTCCTATCGGATTGACCATTTCGCTTAACCTAGACTCAGACACTTCCTCAATCGCAGGTTCTATGAAAGGGCGACCTGTTGTCTCGTGAATTTTTCCGTGATACGCTGTACTCCCTACTTTTGTCCCTTCAACCCTTATGGACGAAATTAATTCGCCAGTATCAGTGTAAGGTGCTTCACCTTTTGAAGATGCCCTCTTTCCATCAGAGCGTACCCTTCCAGACCTCCCTCCACTATTGACTTCGGATATCGCCTCAGAACGCACTTCTTCAGCCACCCCTTGCAACACGGATTGCATTTCATCTTCATCGAAAGTTACGCGCAATGGCTTATTGCCTATAATTCTAATTACCGACACTTGGCTCGCCCTGCCTTTGAATTCCAATTATTATGAAATCATCGTTATGCTCATAACTTACACCCGAAATCTTGTACAGGCGATCACGCCATTTTAACAACTGATTAGTTGAAACCCCATCATTCGACACTCGGGGATTCTTTATGGTTACGTTATAACCTTCAGTTTCCGCACCCCCCTCTTTGAAACTTGGAGATATTAAGTTTTCGTACCTAGAAACCACCTTAGCGGGGAATACCCAATTGACACCATTAGTTGTCTTTGTTGCCAATACGGTGGTGGGCTGATACGTGTTTGGGTCTACAGTGCGTGTTTCCACCTGCACGGACACGGTCTCTCGCATTTCAGACAACTTCGGACGGCGCATCTCTAATCAACGTGAGGTGGTCGTCGCCGCGCACGAGGATATCACGAGCGGGCTAGCGGACATATCGGTCGGCTGGATATAACGGGGCAGATGTCCGCGTCTGCTGGGCTGTTTCATAATACCAACGTGCGGCGGCGATGAAACAAAGTGTTCTTGAGCATCTTACCATCACTCTCGAACAAACACACGGCGCATCGCGCGACGCCATTGCGTATATCCCCTGCGATTGATTGTACTCCCGCCGTGTAAGTAATCTCCACCCCGTTCTCAACACATTGATCAACCAAAACACGCCAACCTTGACCACGTTGATATGCCGCCGTTGACACTTCTGTGTTTTCGAACCTACCGAATTTTGTAGTGGCTACGATGGGCGCTCGAAGAGCCTTTATCTCTGAATGACGCTTTACTTCACCATAAACCTCTGTGACTGCTGTTACAGCAAACGCCAATCCTGTCTGCATTTGTAAATAAGTGCTGGCTTGGTCGATGTAAGAAAGAATATACGTGTCTTGTGTAGTGTCGGTCGGCGCAAGGCGAAGGATCGACTTTGTAGTCGCTAAGATTACATCTCTATCCGTCGTGGAAAGAGTATTTTCGGCGATAGTGCTAGATATTAACATCGGATTTACCCCTTTTCATACAGACAAGGGGAGCGTAAAGCCCCCCTGCCTGATTTCCCGCGAAGGGATTACGCGTCGTCACTCTTGAGGAATATACCTGCTTGAGGATTAAACGCACCGCCGCCGTGCCGCAAACTAAAGAGAAAGCGCCGTGCCGGAAATTGCGATACGCGGTCTGTTTCCATTGTCATCCCCCGTGCCATTGCGATGGTGTAAGCATCATAGAGGCAAGCGAAGAGAACCGGAAATTGACCAGCACCTTCATTCGGCATTACTTCACAGAGTGAAACGGGCTTACCGAATAGCATAGGTTTAACGCCGTCCATTTCCATCTGATTTGGCACCAAGAAATGACCGTCCGAACCGCGTTGACTGCGGATTAATGCCAACGTTTCCGGAGATATAAACCAGCGGCTCATCGCGCGGAATCGAGTCGGTATTTTGCCTATCAAGAGATTGAAGTTCTCAATACCTGCACCGTTGCTACCGAACAAAGAGTCCGCCGTGCCACTCAACATACGAGGAAACCGCCCGAGATAGTTGGTTGCCGCGAAAGTCGGAACTGTAGCGCCGAAGTTTGCACTGTCGGAGTATATGCTTGTCGGCTCGTTGTTGGCATCGCCCCGACCTTGACCTGCCGTTGTTCCATCGCCAAGATAAGCGGTGTCCATCGCCAAAGCCATATCCATCGCAAGAGGGCGCGTCAGAAATTCGCTTACGGAGAACCCGAAATCCTCCAATAAGCCCATCGGCACTTCTTGAACAGACAACAAGTTGTGGATTATAACATCTTGCTTGATGCTGGAAGGCGAACCATCCCCTGCGCGTTTCATAACGTCATCGGCGTTGTAACCGGTGCTCGCCGTGCTCTGCAAGATGCGCTGAGCCACGCCAATGTTGGTGCGTATCGTCCTTGCGTGAGGCGCGAAATCCGAGATATCGCGTGACACATTTTCGATTTCAGCGGCAAACGGCGGAGGAACAAGCCTATTTCCACCAGTGTCGGTGCGTGAGAATGCTTTAACGCGCTCCTTAACTTCACTGGATGCACCTTTGAGCGCGATTTCTTGCGATTTCTTGCCCATATAGGAGATTTCCCACGCTTTGGTGTAGTCGAGCGCCTCTTTCAAGGTTAACACCTCTTCACCCTTCTCAACCAACGCAGCGTTGAATTGGTTCAGGCTTTTTACGGTGATTTCCTCGCGATTGTCTTGGTGCTCCTTGATGGTAGCATCTACTTTCGCTTCTTTGACGGCTTTATCGAGCGATTTCAACGCTTCAGCGTCTTCAGCGCGTGCCTTTTCCATCGACTCCATCTTTTCGGAGTCAGTAGCCTTTTGAGCCTCTAACTCCTTGACACGAGTGCCAAGAGCTTCGTTGGATTTTTGTACCGCTTCGTACTTTTCACGTATTTCTGCGGCTATTTTGTTGGGGTCATTGTCTGACATTTTTGTTCTCCTTGTGTGAGATTTGATTAATTGTGTGCCCGTGAGAGTGCTTCCCACAGTAACTCTTTTTGGCTCTTCTGTTTGTGCTCATTTTCAGCCCAAACGTCTAACCAACTCTTTTCGTGATTCTTAGGTTTGCCGAATAACGACTTCACGCTGTCGATAGTGGCTTCAGGGTTAGCGGGGTTTGACACCACACTCACCTCTTTCAAATTTGCTTCGGTAATCTCGAAGATTTCTTCCTCGTCCTCAACCACGAACTTTGCATCAACGATTTGGAATCCCACGCTAAAGGAATCCTGTATGCCTTCTTTAACATTGACGTAAGTATCCTGTGCGGCATTGTGCCCTTCGAGAAATTTGGCTTCAATATAAAGCCCGCTATCGGTTGCCTTAGCAGTCGTAATCTTCCCGACTGGAACGCGGTGCTCACTCAGCAAAGGAAAGAATTTCTTGCTGGAAGTCATCTTCTCCTTGATTGACTTATCGAACGCACCGGATAAAATGCGGTCACCGACTAAATCGACACCAGTCGTAGATGCCATACCTGAGATCATTCCCTCCGAGCCGTCCATTGCTTTGACGCGCATTGGGATATAAACTGTTTTGCGTTCTGCTGACATCGTACTTGTATTATACACTATCGGGTATCAAACCTGCAAGTTCCTACTCATCACTCGGAGGTTTTGGTACAGGTTGTGGATTTGCTTCAGGGGGTTGGGGGTTCTTATCCTCTTCCTCCATCAAAACATCCCCGCCCTCTACTTCTTCAAACCCAAACTCGGCGCGTTTCTCATTAGGGGTTAAAAATCCGACACCTGCCCACTTCTGCATTCTCGTGGCACGATATTCTTGTAAGACGGGAACGTCCTTCTCGGAAACCTTCACACAAATTTCATCTCCGATTGCCTCCTTTCCGACTGCCATTACTGACAAGTGGTATGAAAACTGACTGTAGAAACGCTCCAATAAAGGCAACACCGTGTTCATATAAAGTGCCACTCTCGCCTCCGAAACGTTTGCGTAAGTTTGTGAACCTTTAGCCCCTATCAAAGTGGGGGGAACGCCGAAAGCCGACGCAATCTGCAACGTGGTGTCATTTAACAACTGAATAACCATCGCATCTTTGGCATTACCTCCGAGCTGTTTATACTCCATTGCACCAGAAGTCATTATTAAAGTATCAAGGGCGTTATTCGCCCCCCCCGCACTGTGTAGGGCTGCCTTTAACACCTTCGCCTGTTCTTCATCTAACTCTTGCTCTTTATCTTTGGGAGACAAAATTCCACCGAAAGTTGCGCCTCGCTTCAAATAAGCTTTATAAAAAGTGTAAGCCGCTGAGTTGACGACGATGGCATCACCGATAATAAAAGCAATTGGCTGGGCTTTATAAGGATCGCCCCTTGCGCCTTGATCAATGAACAAAAACAGCTCTTCTAACTGTCTCCCCATAAACTCTCTCGGTCCGTGTGTTGATCCCTGAACAATGACTACTTTGATCCCCGCTTTGTTATTTAGCGTAGTGTCAATCTGCGCGGCTGGCATCACCAGCGAATCAATTGTAGAGCCCTTTGGTGTATGAACAACTGCCAACCCGTGTAACAGATGTAGTTGCATAATGTTATACAGCTTGTCACCGAAAGTACGGAATACGGGGCGAACCATTCTTTCGAACTTCTGATTCTTGTACTCAACCTTGTAGGGTATTCTACTTGCAGTCGTGGCGATTAGGTTAATGCAAGACTTTACAGTGGGGTTGGAATACCCGAGACGCAACAAGGTTTCAGGATCGTTCGATAAATCCTCAATTGAGAACGCGCTATGTAAATCGCTGAGAAATGAGGCAAACGCGGCGCGGTTTGCATTATCAATAGGGGCAGCCTTCTGCCTTTTTAACCAATCGATCATCGTACTTGTATTATACCCTATCAAGTATCAAGAGAACAACTTCCCTTACTCCTTTGGAGGAGAAGTGTCTGTACCGCCCCCAAAGTGATTTCCTGAATTCTGCGGGTGGACGTGCTCTTTCAAACTTATTCCATCTGCAACTACATCACCGCCCGTTACTGTTACCGTGCTGTCTATTACGCTAATCGTCGAATTTCCACTCTTAACATCAATAGACCCGTCGGCTTTCATATATATGTAACTCTCCGCCGCCGCATTATAAACTAAACACTCACCTGACGCCAAAGATACAGGTAAAGCGCCATTCCTACGGTGTGCTAAAATCGTTGAGTTATTCCCTCCGCCGTCGCCTTCCATTATTACGCGTAACGCGCGGCTTCCCGCAGGTGCGCGGCTTGCGAACCCCTCCTGTTGCCAATGAATTGCATCAATAGTCTCAAACCCCCGAACTTCCGAAGAGTGAACGTCTTGATTATTCACATAAACTGATTGCGCCTTCATAGATCCCCCACTAGTACACCCAAAGTGTTGTTGTAAGCATCTCTAAAATTGCCGGCACTTCTAGCGAATCCAGCATCAACAACCCGAGAATTAGTTAAATCAGCCTGATCTAAGGTTTGGAACTGTTCCACTGGCACAAGCTTTACGGACGTTTTACTCCCATCAGCCGCCGATTTACTCCAACTCACAGAACTTACCACCCACGCATTTATCGCTAAACCCCTTGCCTCTTCTTGCGGCAGAGAAAGAGTGGTATGTGTACCCTTACGAATCACAACCAATCCGGGAATTTCCAAATCGACCGAAAGCCCGTTATATTGGCGTCGAAATGCATCATAAAGCACTGCGCGTCGCAACTCATAATCACTTTGTACTGTTGTGTACCTCTTAGAAAAATTTCTGGGTAGCCCGTCGCTAGCAAGCCTTACAAAGTAATAAAACGTGTCACTCGGCGCTGATGGATTATTTTGTGTGTTTGAAGATCCGTAGCCCGTAAACTTGGTGTATCTGCGAGTTAAATCAACGTTCACACGCATAGACCCTAAACTCGTCAAATTGAAATCATTGTCAGACGAACCGAAATCCTCAGCGTTTAGAATCCGCAAAAATCCATCTGCTCCGTCAGTCAACACAGACCCGTGCTCTTGACAGAGAGTTAGAAACTTATCCCCAATACGCTCTCCATTTGACCATTGGAAAGACGCGACTCGCTCTTGAGCACCTTTATTGTCGAATCCTTCAACCGTGTAAGAAGAAGGGAATCCTTGATGACGAACCGTTAAATTAAGCAACGCCCCTAAACGTAAATTCTCATAAGCCATCTTCTGATTCGGCTCGTTAGAAATGTGTGAATCCATAAAATTTCGAGACAAACTCCTTAACGACATTGAATATGAAGTGCCGGACCCCGTATCAACCACCGTTTCCAGTTTATCTACGTTTCCCGTGAAAACCAACTCTTCATCAATGTAAATTTGTGTGGTTCTACCTGAGACTTGATTCAGCCTTTCATATAGAGGCGTTTCAGATGTAAACTGTGCATCCGACAAAGGCGCATCAAGGGAAGTGTTTACAGAAACCTCGCGAGGGACATCTATTTGTGTCCCATTGATGACTACACGAAAATCGGGCATTAGAATTTAGCGGGCAATCCCGGCTTTTGGTAATTAATTAACAATACCTGTCTTTTGCCATTGAAATCAGGTGTGGAATGCCAATCATCTCCCGTAGTACGAAACGCCACCAACATCCCTGCTGTCGGTTTGATTTCTTTGAACACTGGAAAATCCTCCCCTTGCTTGTAATGCAGTCTGAGTGGTGCTCTCTCACAACACTCCCAACTTGGCTCATTGAAATATAACAACATCGTTATAAATCTATTCTGCCTGTCGACGTGTAACTTGTTTTTTCCTTCAAACGAATGTGAATTCCAGCGTAGGAAAATCTCACACTCTGACAAGTCCTCGCCAAACTTATCTGATACTAATTTTCGAAACCACACGCCCTTTAGTTGTGACAACAGCAAGTCGAACTCAATGGGCGTGACGACCCTTTCAGAGGATATTGAATGACCGTATTTTGAAATCTGTGGAAACTTATTGCAAAGAGGAACTGCCACCTCCTGCGGTATTAACTGCGCCGAAAGAAAGGGGAAATGCTTCGTTTCGAGTTGCGCTTCAGATAGAGATTTGAAATTAATCACTGAAGTGTGAATTGCGCGAAGAAATTCTGGGGTTGAGGTCTCCAACCACTGGTTTCAGCATCACCACCTCCGGGATGAAAGACCCATCCACCAACACCGATTCTAGCGTAAAAGTTATTTGTGTCTTGCGTCACCGAAATAACCTGTGCTCGATAATGGGAATTAGTTGTATAACCACTGTAATCTCCAGTCGTACCACCAATAGCGCTTGCTGTAACGAACAAATTACTTCTCCTGTCTTTCGGGACTGTAATGATGTAGTTGGAGAAAGGTTGTACAGAAACTGACATTCCGCCGGTTTGCGCGGCGATTGCGCCGCTTGCCGCGACGTGGATTGATTTGGTGATAGTAGTATTCACCTCTGGTTGTTTCAACGTGTTGTACGCCACCACTACTGAATTTGGTGTGGGGGCTGTCAACAATACTCTACCAATATACCTCAACCTTGAGCGGCGTGAAACGTGCACATCCTCAATTAGACAATGCGCAAACCCTATACTGTCCGAAGTTGGACTTAGATAAACTGCTTGGTTATCCAAACCGCCCCCAGAAACTGAATGGCGGGTTGCGTTACCTGAAGCATCTATATTCCATATTCCTGTGCTCATTACTCCTGCGTAAGAGCCAAGTACATTATCGCCGTTGGACCTGTTTACACC
This sequence comes from Sansalvadorimonas sp., assembly GCA_965221135.1. GTDB lineage: Bacteria > Pseudomonadota > Gammaproteobacteria > Pseudomonadales > Endozoicomonadaceae > Sansalvadorimonas. Next base: position 4,631 of record CBDCRZ010000034.1, on the reverse strand, counting down.
CCCAGCATCATACAACACGTCACCATTGACGACGTCGGTAGTTCCAGTTATTTGTCCCCATTTATCGGCGGTGGAAATATTTGGTCCTACATTTATTCCACGCAATAATGGTTGATACCCTCTATCTGGTGAATGTAAATATCCGGCAGTCGTGGGTAACACGAAACTTAACCCTGCTAATTCCTGAAACAACTGCCTCCAAACTGTAACGTCACCCCTAGTAAAAGTGGTTATATCCACCCCTAAATAACTGGCAATATGCCGAATCTGGGCGTAAATATCGTTGATCTGCTCAGGTCTGGCAATGCTTCCGGGAGCAGCCCAACGAACGTCATTCGGTACGCTTGTGTCAACCGCCGGTCTTGTCGTCGGTAAATCTGAATGTCCTGATAATAGTGTTGCCATTATTACGCCTCCGCGTTTATAGTTACTTTGATTTCAGTAGGTAAAATTGCCATTATAAAACAGCGAATTAACTCTACCGTTGCATTTGTTAACCCTGTTCTCGAGTATGTTACTGTGAGAGTGGTGGTTGAATAGACGAAAGTGTAATCCAAATTGTATTGGAATGGTAAGTCGTAACGAGACGGAAATGTTTCCGCTACCGTGAATGTTGGAGTGAACTCCGCGTCAAGTCGCGCTTTGAGCGCGGCGGGGGTTAAATTCGGTATTCCTCCCCTCAATGAAGCCACCACCAAAGCACGTCTTTGCTCCTCCGTCAACCCAGTGACATCGAAACATTTTTCATCGACCGCTATTTCTTCCCAATCTCTTAAAGGTTGACCAGAGGTAAGTCCCGGAGTCAGGGCGTCCTGCATTTCTTGAGCCTTCACAATCACGTCGTTGAACTCACTGGCAATCACCTGCATCATTTTGTAAGTTACCGATTCCTCCTCCTTGTTTATTCCTCCCGGAGGCAAAGACGACAGCAGACCTCTAAGTAAATCGCCTTCAGTGACGCTTAATGGTTGAGGTAACCTCGTGTAAGTCATTACACCAACTCGGTAATCACTACATTCGGTACGAACAAACTGTTAGGGGGAACTACGATGTCCGCGCTCAAGTCTAGATTGAATCTAGTTAAACTTGGCACAGAAAACAAAGCCTGACCTATTCGTTGACGATCGAAATTTTTACCCAAAGCGCCATAAGCCACCACCGAATCAATGATCGCAGATTGAACGGCTGTGCGTGTAGTTGAGTTGAACGGGGTAATTGCGACCGGAATATTGACATTGACCGGCGTGAACGCTAATACTCTCAACTCTGTACCCGCTGGGCGATATTGTTGTAAATGTTCGTTGATTATTCTCAACTGTTCAAAAGAGGGCAAATCATTCGTTTGGGAATCATATATAGGATAAACGTCAACAGTTCCTGCGTTGATACTACGTATAAACACTCGAGTGACTCCGGGAATTTCCCGAGTCCAGTTGATCCATTCTTGAACCGTGCCACCAGCCGTCGGAGTTTTCAACACAGACAAGAAACGCCGCCTTAACTGATCATCACTCTCACCTTCTACGCCTCCCGTGAAATCTGTCTGTAAAGATATGACAGAAGGAGAACGAATTTGTTGTTCCAACGCAGGTACGTCCGATATATTTGGGTAATCGACACTGGCGACTGTCAACACTACACCTGCTCTGATATTCGCATCTTCACCCCTAGCGACTGTTTGCACGTTGTTTAATATTAATGATTCCCCTGCCGGAGATGTTGCGAGACCCGTTCCTGCGGCGCGATACTGATTGCCATTCGGGTCTGAAAATATTATCGTGTAAGTGCTCCCGTAATCGATGTGGGTTGCTGTAGTGAACACTATTTGTATTGCGCCTTGCGCGAACGTTCCCGGAGCGCGTTGCACCCCGAAAGACGCCGCTAAGGAGTCCAAAGCATCTCCCTGCGCATCAGCGAAGAATATCGCTTGAGCCGATCTGCGAATCAACTGCATACAGGTGTGTTTCGCTACCGCGATTTGCTCAGCAAATGCGCCAACCATACTGTGAGGTAACTCTGGGCGTAAAGAGGGGTCAACGATAGACTTGATCTTGGCGTCAACCTGATCCCTTTCCTGTTGCTGAGTTGGGATTGAGATATCTACCATACTAAGATTATATCCTATCGAGTATCAAAAATGCAAGTTCCCGATCAGCCTACAACGCGCATCGCGCTTCGCGGCTTGAAATGGCGTACCCCGTGAACTAATGCATCTATTCTATCATTGCGCGCTTTTTTGTCAATATACAACGGATCGCGACTTAAACCACAAAACTGTGACTCCAGCAAGGGTAACGTGCGTAACGGGAAGTGTAAATTACCGGCGTGAAGTTCCTGCGAAGCCACCTCCGCCCTTGCTAACTTGCTTTCTGTCGCCTTTACCTCTACAACTTTGGGCATCGCTAACCCCTTTGTCTTGGCACTGCGGCGCAATAATTCAATACACAATGCGCCTCCCTGATTGGTTTCGATGACCACCGCCGCATTGCGCTTATGAGCAACATCAACTATCAAATCAGTTAATTCGGATAAAGGCTTGGTTGCACTCATATCACTTTCGACGTAGAGATGCTCGCCGCGCTTTGCGAGGACGACAATGCCCGTCTCTGAGTTACCACTACCTGCTTCAACAGCGGGATCGACCGCAATTACCCGTTTGTCCACTGCATCGGGTATTTCTTCGCGATGCTGTTCGATGATTACACTATTCGCCAAAGCATTCTGAATTTCCGAGACTTCACCATAGAGTTCCAACTTCTCTAACGATGACCCTCCAAACTGTTCCTTTAACTGCTCAATGAAAGACTCAGACAAGTGATCTTGGTTGTCGTATGTCGACCCTCTTATCATTTTGTCCGCCATCTTGTGTACGACTTCCGTTACACCCCCAAACATCGGCGTACTGATCGCTAAAACCTGTGGCTTAGCATCTTCTCGTTTTACACGCATCGTCATTTGTATGTCATTCCAAAGCGCAACGCCGCCCTGCGACGACGAAAACTCGTCAAACACACAGTAAAGATTGTTAGAGCCGCGAAGTTTATCCGCATCATTTGCTCCGTAATAAGTCAACGTGCTGCCATTCTCATAAACGATTTTGTGTTCGGCACGATTCCAATAATTTTTCGGGCTGTAAAGCTCCTTCGCGTTGCACTGTGGTAAATACCTGAAAATACCTGTGTCTTGGTTTTCGATCAGAATCTGCTTGACATCTGTAAGTGTACGACCTATTACTACGCATTTCGCGCCGCGCACTGTAACCATCTTCGTTGCCAACCAAGCAGATGCAACAAAACTCTTGCCCCAACCCCGACCACTTGAGACACAACAAATGGAGTAGTCGGGGGAGAACACCTCACGTTGCGCAGGGCGCATCGAGTTGAAGCTTTTTGCAATTTGTGTTAAAGAATGTAAAGTTTGGGGCGAACACCCCGCGAAGCGCGATTTGTCCATTATTTCGTCACTATATCCAATGATCGAGTGTCAACACGCTGTCCATCTGACGTATGGTAGATTTTAGTGCCCTTACCAAAAGCGCGATGCACTCCTTCACTGTTTTTTACACATTGCTCGAGGCGCTCACGTTCTTTGCGCTTACATTCGAGATCTTGTGGGCTTCCTTCTGACCACCTTGCAATTACCTTACTCACTTTTCGTCTCCTCTTGTTTCTCCGCACCTCGCGCAATGTCGGAGAGCATCTTTCCGAAGTCGGTTAAAGCGGAGTCACCACCAACCTTAACTTCATCCAAATCCTCAATCATCGAGGCGTCACCTTTGGTTTTGGAGATTCCTGTGCCATATGCACCTAAGAGCGTTTCCAACATTGTGTTACTTGGCTTAGTCTTCATTGAATCCAAAGCCGCGCCGAACACTTCCACCATATTTGTGCCTATTCCTTGCCAAAGATCATTCCAATACTCTTCTGCTTTGTCGTTTAGCGCGTCGCGCAACGATTTAACACCTACTGTGTCAGCGAAGCCCTGCACTTGATCTTCATTGAAGTAACCTTGCTCTTGTAATGACAACACGGATCGCGCTATTGCACTGTTGTTGCCGAGAGTGACAAGTTGAGAATGCACTAACAGTGGCATCCCTGCTTTGCGCGCCGCGATTGCGGCTGGCAGTTTGTGGGTTTTTACACCGTCTATGACCTTTTCGATGTCCATTGTGTCTATCTCGGTTGTATTATACACTGGAGAATATCAATTCCACAACTTCCTGATAAATACTGCGACGTAGTCCTTCGGGTTTTGAAGATGTGCTACGCGCAATGTGCACCTCTAACGTTCCAGCCCCGCCTCAACGCGCGACGCGCAAAGCGCTATGAACCGCCGCCGTGTAACGCGAAATGTATTCGTCGGAAAGTGTCACTCGCTCTTATCAACAAGGCGGTTCATTGTTGATATGCACATTGCCGCTATGCGCGACGTTTCTGCGCTCCTGAGTGAATTGATGCTGTGTTTGCTGTGCGCGTTGCGCGTTGCGCGATGCCAAAGACGACACTGCGGAGCAAGGCGGGTGGTGAGACTTTCACCCTGTAATTTCGAATTCCCGGCTTCACGAGATGCCGCAAAGCGCAACTATGTATATCTGCTTCTTTAAATATGTACTACGCTTGGTGTTTTACACC
>CBDCRZ010000033.1:0-7124 GCA_965221135.1 Sansalvadorimonas sp. | reverse complement strand
TGACCTACCGCTGAGACTTTTTTGGGCGTATTGGAGTCTGTATCGGTAACCAGGTGTCCCATTGAACATCCTTTTTGGTGACACTTTCGAGCTGAGTTGCCGAACTTAGCATGGTAGAAACACAGCGGGTTGTTAGCGGTCGGTCGAGGTAGCTGACGTTGGGGGTTCTTTATTCCTGCAATAGAGCTGGGGGCGATGGATGGCACTTCCATTATTCGATCAGCGTCCGCCGCTAGCTGATCAAGGTCTGTCTTACCCGAGGCAGCAAGAATTTGACGGACCTCATGGGGGAGCTGGGTCAGGAAGAGGGCACGCAGGAGCGTTGCTGGGTCGGCGTTGAGTGAGCGGATGTGTCTAAGCAGCGCAGTCGGCTTCTTGTCACCTAGCCCGGAGAGAGAGACAAAAACACAATGACTGTGCTTGACCGCCGGTCGGGCCGCACCTTCCTTGTTGATTGCGGTGCCGATTTCTCAGTCCTCCCGGCTTCAAAAGCTGATAAAGCAGCACTTCCCCAAGGTGACCCTCTTATGGCTGCAAACGGTTCTCCAATCCGGACATGGGGTAAAAAGACGGTCACTCTTCGTCTGGATTCTGATCGATACTTCACACAAGAGTTCTACATAGCCGAGGTCACTGAGCCAATTCTAGGAGCAGATTTTTTCATCAACAACGACCTTGCCATCGATATGAACAGGCGTCGTCTTATCTCGATGGCTGATCTTACACCAATTCCTACTAAGATGGCTGAACGAATACCATCCGTCACTGGAATCCACGCACTGTCTACCAACACTTCCGACCGTATCATTGCTGAATTTCCCGAACTACTTATCCCACGCTTCAAGCCTTCCGACACCAACAAGCACGGAGTGGAACATCACATAGTCACAACTGGTTCCCCTCTCCATTTATCCGGCGCTCCAACTCACCGTGGTCTTCTCCGTTACACATGGTTCAGAAAGCAGGAGGAGGTTGGAGACCCTGCGGAGACTTTCGCCGGCTAAACAATGCCACCACAGATGATCGGTATCCTCTCCCTCATATCCACGATTTTAACACTAACCTAGCGGGCACAACTATCTTTTCAAAGATAGACCTCATCCGTGGTTATCACCAGATTCCAATGGCAACCGAGGATGTGCCCAAAACAGCTGTCGTCACTCCATTTGGGTTATGGGAATTTCTTCGTATGCCCTTTGGCCTCAAAAACGCTGCTCAATCCTTTCAACGACTAATGGACAATATCTTGCAAGGAATCCCATTCGTGTTCGTCTACCTGGATGACATCCTGGTGGCAAGTAAGAACCTCTCCGAACACAATAGTCACCTACGCACAGTCTTTCAACTTCTCTCAGACAATGGACTCGTCGTCAACAGAGCCAAGTGTGTCTTTGGAGCGGCAGAGTTAACCTACCTCGGCCATCTCATCAATGAAAAAGGTATTTCACCATTACCATCACGAGTTGATACTATTTCAGATTTTCCCGTTCCAGATTCCAAAGCTAGCCTTCAGCGTTTCTTAGGTATGATAAACTACTACCGCCGTTTTCTACCACACCTGGCTGAGAGGCTCTTCCCCCTGCATGAGGCAACGAAAGGAAAAGGTCAATCCATTGAGTGGACAGAACAATGCCAAACCGCCTTCGACGCAGCCAAAACAGCCCTTGCCGCTGCCACACTCCTCCACCATCCTCACCCCACAGCGATGACGAACATCACGGTGGATGCATCCGAGATGGCGGTCGGAGCACAGCTAGAACAACTACTACATGGAGAGTGGTGTCCAGTCGCCTTTTTCTCGCGCAAACTCTCACAAGCCGAAAAGAAATACAGCGCTTTCGACCGTGAGCTGCTAGCTATTTATCTAACAGTCAAACAGTTCCGACACTACTTGGAAGGGCGTGCTTTTACCATCTTTACAGACCATAAGCCATTGACATTCGCTTTCGCAAGCAACACAGAGCGTTCGCCAAGGCAAACCCGACACCTATCTTTCATCGCCGAATTTTCCACAGACGTGCAGCACATCGAAGGCAAGAAGAATGTAGTAGCAGACACACTGTCCCGTCTTTCCGCAGTGGCACTCCCCACTATCGATTATCATCAACTCGCCAAAGACCAAGCAGCATCAGAAGAGGTCATTGCCTTCAAGACTGCCAGTACCACCAGTCTTCATCTGGTGGATGTCCCCTTCGGGAATGCAACGGTACTCTGCGACATTTCCATGGGAACAGCACGACCAATCGTCCCACCTGCTTGGACTAAACGTGTCTTCGAAGCGACACATGAGCTCTCACACCCAGGCGTCAAACCCACGTTAAAAGCAGTCTCTTCCCGTTTTGTGTGGCCCGGTCTTAAACGCGACGTTCGCCGTTGGTGCCAAGAATGTCAACCATGTCAGACATCCAAAATCCAGAAGCACGTCCATTCACCATTGGTGACAGTGCCATCACCGGAAAGACGCTTTGGCAGTATCCATGTTGACATTGTTGGTCCCCTTCCAGTCTCCGAGAACAAAACCTATCTGTTCACCATTGTCGATCGATTCACCCGTTGGCCGGAGGCAATACCTATGGAAGACGCAACAGCCGAATCATGTGCTAGAGCTCTCCTTCGCCACTGGATATCAAGGTTCGGGGTCCCTGACAACCTCATTTCGGATCGTGGACCACAATTCACCTCCAGTCTCTGGGACTTGCTCAACAAGCTGTTAGGCATCTCGGCCTCCACCACTACAGCTTATCATCCACAAGCGAACGGGATGGTAGAGCGCTTCCATCGTCAACTAAAAGCATCGCTCAAAGCTCGACTGACATCACCTAGATGGATGGATGAGCTGCCATTGGTCCTGTTGGGCATACGAACAAGCTGGAGAGAAGGTGCAGATTGCTCCACAGCCGATCTTGTCTACGGAACAAGCTTACACATTCCAGGAGAGTTTCTTTCCCCCCGTGACAAGCAGTCTGCTCCAACCAACGAGTTTCTACGACACTTACAAGACACTATGCGTTCTGCCCTCCCCATGCCCCTCAAGTACCATGGTAAACATCCAGAGTACACACCAAACAACCTGGCAGAGACTGGGTATGTTTACGTCAGACACGATGCACACCGTGGACCTTTGCAGCGCCCGTACAAGGGACCTTTCAAGATCCTCAACACGGCCGAAAAACACTTTACTCTAGAGGTTAATGGTCATCCAGACATCGTCTCAATCGACCGGCTCAAAACCGCTTACGGCATCGTCCCTCCAACGACTCTCTCACCGCCACCGCCAGCAAATTCCCCTGTGATGACTCAATCATCTACGCCTGCAATCGTTCAACAGCCATCGATATCGACACCTCGTGACAATGTACAAGCACCACCACCTACATCGCGCTACGGACGAAAGATTAAGAAGCCTCTTCGCTTCATTCAGGTGGCCTCTTCCATTCCATTGCACTCCACTGAGGGGGGGTACTGTGGCACTTGAGATTCGTACACGGACATTGGACGAGAGTAAACGGAGCACGGAACAGAACACGTGTAGTTGTTGTGTTTGTTAACTTAGTCTTGCTGCTGAGTGTATGTTGTTGCTGACTTTCTGTTGCTGGTTGTGTGCTGCTGATTATCTGTTTATAATAAAGTTTGGCTACGCCAAACTACTGGAGACATACTTGCATCATGCTGTCGTACATTCAACTTTGACAGAGCCAAGGACCAGTGCCGTTAGTACCGCCATTAGTACCAGTGTGTCACAGTGTGCCAGGTGTTGATGTGTTCACAAAAGTCCTAGTAGGATTGGAATGGTCACCAGTAGAGAACCGAAATGTTGCAACTGGTGGTCTCTGTAGTTATTGACATCTGAGAGCCAATTTCCAGTGAGTTTCTTGCTCGGCAACCTGGAATGGCTGAGCTATTTAGAGTTCTCACCTCATCAAAGAGGAGCTCCAGGAGGATCACTGTATCAGCTATCAACACATCCCTCAGTGGTGTGAGCTGCTGCTTCAGACAGAATTCAACTGTGGTGCTGGTATGACATACAATGCAGCACTAGTATCACCATTGGGAATGCATGATGTAATAGGTGTAGCTGACCAAGGCAACTACATACCCACAACCAGTAGCCTACATCACTAGTAATTTTTTGTTGCAACATGAGCTTCAGGTTGTAATGTCCACACTATTTGGAAATTTGAGCAATTTCTAAATAGAGCCTCATAACATATCGTACAGTAAGTAGCAACAACAGTTGAAACCGGTTGGAGGTGTAAAAACCATATTGTCTGCACTGCCTTCATAATACTGCTAGTTGGTATTGAACCTGACACACAAACACACTGTGCACTGCTTGTGTACTAAGGCAGTACAGCTGGCACTACGCAGGTACTGTGGGTGTGTACAACTACTATTAGCTGTTTTGGCGTAGGCCAAACTTTATTATAAACAGATAATCAGCAGCACACAACCAGCAACAGAAAGTCAGCAACAACATACACTCAGCAGCAAGACTAAGTTAACAAACACAACAACTACACGTGTTCTGTTTACTCTCGTCCAATGTCCGTGTACGAATCTCAAGTGCCACAGTACCCCCCTCAGTGGAGTGCAATGGAATGGAAGAGGCCACCTGAATGAAGCGAAGAGGCTTCTTAATCTTTCGTCCGTAGCGCGATGTAGGTGGTGGTGCTTGTACATTGTCACGAGGTGTCGATATCGATGGCTGTTGAACGATTGCAGGCGTAGATGATTGAGTCATCACAGGGGAATTTGCTGGCGGTGGCGGTGAGAGAGTCGTTGGAGGGACGATGCCGTAAGCGGTTTTGAGCCGGTCGATTGAGACGATGTCTGGATGACCATTAACCTCTAGAGTAAAGTGTTTTTCGGCCGTGTTGAGGATCTTGAAAGGTCCCTTGTACGGGCGCTGCAAAGGTCCACGGTGTGCATCGTGTCTGACGTAAACATACCCAGTCTCTGCCAGGTTGTTTGGTGTGTACTCTGGATGTTTACCATGGTACTTGAGGGGCATGGGGAGGGCAGAACGCATAGTGTCTTGTAAGTGTCGTAGAAACTCGTTGGTTGGAGCAGACTGCTTGTCACGGGGGAAAGAAACTCTCCTGGAATGTGTAAGCTTGTTCCGTAGACAAGATCGGCTGTGGAGCAATCTGCACCTTCTCTCCAGCTTGTTCGTATGCCCAACAGGACCAATGGCAGCTCATCCATCCATCTAGGTGATGTCAGTCGAGCTTTGAGCGATGCTTTTAGTTGACGATGGAAGCGCTCTACCATCCCGTTCGCTTGTGGATGATAAGCTGTAGTGGTGGAGGCCGAGATGCCTAACAGCTTGTTGAGCAAGTCCCAGAGACTGGAGGTGAATTGTGGTCCACGATCCGAAATGAGGTTGTCAGGGACCCCGAACCTTGATATCCAGTGGCGAAGGAGAGCTCTAGCACATGATTCGGCTGTTGCGTCTTCCATAGGTATTGCCTCCGGCCAACGGGTGAATCGATCGACAATGGTGAACAGATAGGTTTTGTTCTCGGAGACTGGAAGGGGACCAACAATGTCAACATGGATACTGCCAAAGCGTCTTTCCGGTGATGGCACTGTCACCAATGGTGAATGGACGTGCTTCTGGATTTTGGATGTCTGACATGGTTGACATTCTTGGCACCAACGGCGAACGTCGCGTTTAAGACCGGGCCACACAAAACGGGAAGAGACTGCTTTTAACGTGGGTTTGACGCCTGGGTGTGAGAGCTCATGTGTCGCTTCGAAGACACGTTTAGTCCAAGCAGGTGGGACGATTGGTCGTGCTGTTCCCATGGAAATGTCGCAGAGTACCGTTGCATTCCCGAAGGGGACATCCACCAGATGAAGACTGGTGGTACTGGCAGTCTTGAAGGCAATGACCTCTTCTGATGCTGCTTGGTCTTTGGCGAGTTGATGATAATCGATAGTGGGGAGTGCCACTGCGGAAAGACGGGACAGTGTGTCTGCTACTACATTCTTCTTGCCTTCGATGTGCTGCACGTCTGTGGAAAATTCGGCGATGAAAGATAGGTGTCGGGTTTGCCTTGGCGAACGCTCTGTGTTGCTTGCGAAAGCGAATGTCAATGGCTTATGGTCTGTAAAGATGGTAAAAGCACGCCCTTCCAAGTAGTGTCGGAACTGTTTGACTGTTAGATAAATAGCTAGCAGCTCACGGTCGAAAGCGCTGTATTTCTTTTCGGCTTGTGAGAGTTTGCGCGAGAAAAAGGCGACTGGACACCACTCTCCATGTAGTAGTTGTTCTAGCTGTGCTCCGACCGCCATCTCGGATGCATCCACCGTGATGTTCGTCATCGCTGTGGGGTGAGGATGGTGGAGGAGTGTGGCAGCGGCAAGGGCTGTTTTGGCTGCGTCGAAGGCGGTTTGGCATTGTTCTGTCCACTCAATGGATTGACCTTTTCCTTTCGTTGCCTCATGCAGGGGGAAGAGCCTCTCAGCCAGGTGTGGTAGAAAACGGCGGTAGTAGTTTATCATACCTAAGAAACGCTGAAGGCTAGCTTTGGAATCTGGAACGGGAAAATCTGAAATAGTATCAACTCGTGATGGTAATGGTGAAATACCTTTTTCATTGATGAGATGGCCGAGGTAGGTTAACTCTGCCGCTCCAAAGACACACTTGGCTCTGTTGACGACGAGTCCATTGTCTGAGAGAAGTTGAAAGACTGTGCGTAGGTGACTATTGTGTTCGGAGAGGTTCTTACTTGCCACCAGGATGTCATCCAGGTAGACGAACACGAATGGGATTCCTTGCAAGATATTGTCCATTAGTCGTTGAAAGGATTGAGCAGCGTTTTTGAGGCCAAAGGGCATACGAAGAAATTCCCATAACCCAAATGGAGTGACGACAGCTGTTTTGGGCACATCCTCGGTTGCCATTGGAATCTGGTGATAACCACGGATGAGGTCTATCTTTGAAAAGATAGTTGTGCCCGCTAGGTTAGTGTTAAAATCGTGGATATGAGGGAGAGGATACCGATCATCTGTGGTGGCATTGTTTAGCCGGCGAAAGTCTCCGCAGGGTCTCCAACCTCCTCCTGCTTTCTGAACCATGTGTAACGGAGAAGACCACGGTGAGTTGGAGCGCCGGATAA
>CBDCRZ010000032.1:0-8076 GCA_965221135.1 Sansalvadorimonas sp. | reverse complement strand
GGTTACCCAGTAGTGCTTCAGCAGAAACTTGCGGAGGTCATGAATCCACTGGCGCGTAAGGACCAAGCGTTGGTCGAGCAGACGACTGTTTTGATTCCGTCGGCCGAGCTCCATGAGCTGAGCGCAGCAACGGAGGGAGGCATACAGGAGTACTTCAACTTCTAGGGGCGCACCCCATACGTCCATAGGACGATCGATCATGAAGGCACAATCGGGCACAAACAGCACCGGTGTGCCCTCAAACGTGGGGTGAAGCACGAGATCCAACAACAGTTGGACTCCTCGTTGGACGCCAGGTGTGGATCCAAATTCTTCGTCTCCACTGGCTTTGACGTACATCGAGCAGAGGACTGGCCACCAGAGACTGGCGTCGACAGAGGTGATCCTTCCGATCGAACGTTGGCCGTAATCGGCAATGAGCTCTCCGTTCTCCTCAACAAAGCTGGTTGGGAACACGCCACGGGTTTGATAAGTGGTGCTCTGGAGGTCGAGGCAGATCTGCAGGAACTGTTTGACGATCTTGAACCGTTTTTGCGTCAACAGGTAGACCCATCACTGGCACGTTGTCGCGCAGGAAGATTTCGCCGTAGTTGAGAGCTTCGTCGGCACTGGGGTGCTGCAGAGCAGCAACGCTGCCCGCAAGGCTGCCTGCAATGGGAATCAGCGTGCGTTCGAAATGCTCTTTGGCCTTTTGAACGACCTGATCTTCTTTGGAGCTGGGACGAACCCGCTGGTTCTGTTGGCTGAAGCGTTCGGCCAAGGTGCTGTTGCAACCATTGCTCAAACTTAGTGATGGAGCTTGCTTTGGCCAGTGGAAGCAAGTCTTGAGATACTGAAGGGTGAGTGAGAGTTGCAAAAAGGGCAGTGATTGGGTTATGGTTTTGGACTGCGCAGGGGAGCACTGCTCCGACGCGCAGCCGCGGGACGTAAAGAGCGAAAGCTTGGAGTGTTCTGGGGGTTCTTACGAGATTGAGGGAGCGATCCCACGATGTTGTAAGTTTCAAAGGCGGTCGCGAGACCGCAGGCCGACCGTCTCTGAAAGGGGACGCAAAGCTAGAACCTGGACAACCGAAAAGTTTAGGAACTGACGCTTTTATCGCGTTTAGTTTGAGTTAGGACCGCAAGGTTTTAATGAGAGCTAAATGATATTGCGATAGAGGTGTGAGGTCCCGTCAACAAAATTTTAGTTGCGTCGAAGCATTGTGCTTACAACTTGAAGGTTTTCACGAACCTTTTTGTTGTCGGTGTGCGCAATGTGGAGCAACGACCGGATCTGAGATCCTGGAAAGTCAAACGAGGAAGAAATTCTAAATTTGCACTCTTGTGAATCCTTCTGTCAGAGGAAGGGTGCGACAACTGCAAGCAGTACGCCAGTGCTGTGAAGTGGGTGAAGCAAGTCAATCTGAGGTGAGAGCCAAAAGGGATTGATCTACAACGGAGAGTTTGATCCTGGCTCAGGATGAACGCTGGCGGCGTGCTTAACACATGCAAGTCGAACGAACCTTCGGGTTAGTGGCGGACGGGTGAGTAACGCGTGGGAATCTGCCCTCAGGAGGGGGATAACGGCCGGAAACGGCCGCTAATACCCCATATGCCGAGAGGTGAAATGAATTTCGCCTGAGGATGAGCCCGCGTCTGATTAGCTAGTTGGTGAGGTAAGAGCTCACCAAGGCATCGATCAGTAGCTGGTCTGAGAGGATGATCAGCCACACTGGGACTGAGACACGGCCCAGACTCCTACGGGAGGCAGCAGTGGGGAATTTTCCGCAATGGGCGAAAGCCTGACGGAGCAACGCCGCGTGAGGGATGAAGGCCTCTGGGCTGTAAACCTCTTTTATCAAGGAAGAAGATCTGACGGTACTTGATGAATAAGCCACGGCTAATTCCGTGCCAGCAGCCGCGGTAATACGGGAGTGGCAAGCGTTATCCGGAATTATTGGGCGTAAAGCGTCCGCAGGCGGCCCAACAAGTCTGCTGTTAAAAAGTGGAGCTTAACTCCATCATGGCAGTGGAAACTGTTGGGCTAGAGTGTGGTAGGGGCAGAGGGAATTCCCGGTGTAGCGGTGAAATGCGTAGATATCGGGAAGAACACCAGTGGCGAAGGCGCTCTGCTGGGCCATCACTGACGCTCATGGACGAAAGCCAGGGGAGCGAAAGGGATTAGATACCCCTGTAGTCCTGGCCGTAAACGATGAACACTAGGTGTCGGGGGAATCGACCCCTCCGGTGTCGTAGCCAACGCGTTAAGTGTTCCGCCTGGGGAGTACGCACGCAAGTGTGAAACTCAAAGGAATTGACGGGGGCCCGCACAAGCGGTGGAGTATGTGGTTTAATTCGATGCAACGCGAAGAACCTTACCAGGGTTTGACATCCTGCGAATCTCTTGGAAACTTGAGAGTGCCTTCGGGAACGCAGTGACAGGTGGTGCATGGCTGTCGTCAGCTCGTGTCGTGAGATGTTGGGTTAAGTCCCGCAACGAGCGCAACCCACGTCTTTAGTTGCCAGCATTTAGTTGGGCACTCTAGAGAGACCGCCGGTGATAAACCGGAGGAAGGTGTGGATGACGTCAAGTCATCATGCCCCTTACATCCTGGGCTACACACGTACTACAATGCTACGGACAAAGGGCAGCAAGTTCGCGAGGACAAGCAAATCCCATAAACCGTAGCTCAGTTCAGATCGTAGGCTGCAACTCGCCTACGTGAAGGAGGAATCGCTAGTAATCGCAGGTCAGCATACTGCGGTGAATACGTTCCCGGGCCTTGTACACACCGCCCGTCACACCATGGAAGTTGGCCACGCCCGAAGCCGTTACTCCAACCCTTGTGGAGGAGGACGTCGAAGGTGGGGCTGATGACTGGGGTGAAGTCGTAACAAGGTAGCCGTACCGGAAGGTGCGGCTGGATCACCTCCTAACAGGGAGACAAACAACGATTTTGATGTCTGAGTTTATTTATTCTTAGGCCAAAATCCTGTCACCTTAGGTCGATCGGTACCTCAACTTTGAAGCTAAGAGAATCCAGCAATGGATCTCTGCTTAGTGGAGATTTTTAGTTCCTAAACTTTGTCTAGTTCACAACCCATTAGGGATGAGACTCCTGGGCCATTAGCTCAGGTGGTTAGAGCGCACCCCTGATAAGGGTGAGGTCCCTGGTTCAAGTCCAGGATGGCCCATTCGGTGTAGGGGGTTTAGCTCAGTTGGTAGAGCGCCTGCTTTGCAAGCAGGATGTCAGGAGTTCGAGTCTCCTAACCTCCACTGACTACCAAAATCCCCATCTCCAAAGCCTGGAGTATGAACTCGTATGGATTGTGATTTAGATGTGTCCGCTAGATGACCCTAGCTTCTTGTCATTTTAAGGCATGGAAATGATTCCATGATATTTAATTGATAGGATGCTGGGCTCGATGCAATGTATTGAGAGATCAATGCATTGTTTTGATGTCTGGCCGAACCTTGACAACTGCATAGTAAGTCTGGAAAGAATAAAGCATCTTTATGGATGCATCATTCTTGAGTGTTAATTCACGATGGGATGGTGTTAATTCTAAGCAAGAGCCGAGACTCCAGCATGTTCTTTCAAATGTGTCGAGCATTTGAGAGTTTGATTTTAATTTCTACTTGTAGAAGTTAGAAGAATCTGTTTCAACGACAGCAAGCGTGTTGGAGATACATTGGTCAAGCTACAAAGGGCTCACGGCGGATACCTTGGCACACAGAGGCGATGAAGGACGTGGTTACCTGCGATAAGTCTCGGGGAGCTGGAAACACGCTTTGATCCGGGAATTTCCGAATGGGGCAACCCTTAGAACGGCCAGCTGAATCTATAGGCTGGCGCGAGCCAACCCAGCGAACTGAAACATCTTAGTAGCTGGAGGAAAGGAAAGTAAAAACGACTCCCTAAGTAGCGGCGAGCGAACGGGGAAGAGCCTAAACCAATGGTTTCGACCATTGGGGTTGTGGGACAGCAACGTGGATCAGGAATGTTAGTGGAAGTGTTTGAAAGACACGCCATAGAAGGTGAAAGCCCCGTACACGAAAACTGAACTGACCTAGCTGTATCCCGAGTAGCACGGAGCACGTGGAATTCCGTGTGAATCAGCGAGGACCACCTCGTAAGGCTAAGTACTCCTGTGTGACCGATAGCGAAACAGTACCGCGAGGGAAAGGTGAAAAGAACCCCGGGAGGGGAGTGAAATAGAACATGAAACCGTGAGCCTACAAGCAATGGGAGCCCTACTAATAGGGTGACCGTGTGCCTGTTGAAGAATGAGCCGGCGACTTATAGGCACTGGCGGGTTAAACCGGAAATGGTGGAGCCATAGCGAAAGCGAGTCTGAATAGGGCGTTTGTCAGTGTTTATAGACCCGAACCCGGGTGATCTAACCATGGCCAGGATGAAGCTTGGGTGATACCAAGTGGAGGTCCGAACCGACTGACGTTGAAAAGTCAGCGGATGAGCTGTGGTTAGGGGTGAAATGCCAATCGAACCCGGAGCTAGCTGGTTCTCCCCGAAATACGTTGAGGCGTAGCGTCTCGTGCTCCAGCAGGGGGGTAAAGCCACCATTTCGGTGCGGGCTGCGAGAGCGGTACCAAATCGAGATGAACTCTGAATACCCTGTGTGTAGCGAGGCAGTCAGACTGTGGGGGATAAGCTCCATGGTCGAGAGGGAAACAGCCCAGACCGCCAGCTAAGGTCCCCAAATCAACACTAAGTGATAAAGGAGGTGGGATTGCCCAGACAACCAGGAGGTTTGCCTAGAAGCAGCCATCCTCAAAGGAGTGCGTAATAGCTCACTGGTCGAGCGATCCTGCGCCGAAAATGAATGGGGCTAAGTGTTGTACCGAAGCTGCGGATTTATGGTAGGGGAGCGTTCTATGTGGGGCGAAGCGTTAGCGTGAGCGGGCGTGGACTGCATAGAAGTGAGAATGTCGGCTTGAGTAGCGAAAACATGGGTGAGAATCCCATGCACCGAAACCCTAAGGGTTCCTCCGGCAGGCTCGTCCGCGGAGGGTTAGTCTGGACCTAAGGCGAGGCCGAAAGGCGTAGTCGATGGATAACAGGTCAACATTCCTGTACCGGTTATGTTTTGGGAAGAGGGACGGAGAAGGCTAGCCAAGCCAGATGTTGGTTACTGGTTCAAGCGTTCGAGGCGTTGAGGATCGGCGAAAACGATCCGAGCTGAGGCGTGAGTACGAGCTGCTACGGCAGCGAAGTTGGTGATGTCATGCTTCCAAGAAAAGCTCTATACCCGTTAAGGCATAACTGCCAGTACCCGAAACCGACACAGGTGGGGTGGTAGAGAATACCGAGGTGCGCGAGGTAACTCTCTCTAAGGAACTCGGCAAAATGGCCCCGTAACTTCGGGAGAAGGGGTGCCACAGCAATGTGGTCGCAGTGAAGAGGCCCTGGCGACTGTTTACCAAAAACACAGGTCTCCGCTAAGTCGCAAGACGATGTATGGGGGCTGACGCCTGCCCAGTGCCGGAAGGTTAAGGAAGCCGGTCAGCGTAAGCGAAGCTGGCGACTGAAGCCCCGGTGAACGGCGGCCGTAACTATAACGGTCCTAAGGTAGCGAAATTCCTTGTCGGGTAAGTTCCGACCCGCACGAAAGGCGTAACGATCAGGGCGCTGTCTCGGAGAGAGGCTCGGCGAAATAGAATTGTCTGTGAAGATGCGGACTACATACACCCGGACAGAAAGACCCTATGAAGCTTTACTGTAGCTTGGTATTGTGCCCGGGCTCTGAATGCGCAGGATAGGTGGGAGACGTTGATCTAGTGCTCGTGGGTACTAGGGAGTCAATGGTGAGATACCACTCTTTCAGAGCTAGGGTTCTAACGTTCACCCGTTATCCGGGGAGCGGACAGTATCAGGTGGGCAGTTTGACTGGGGCGGTCGCCTCCTAAAAGGTAACGGAGGCGCGCAAAGGTTTCCTCAGGCTGGTTGGAAATCAGCCGACGAGTGCAAAAGCAGAAGGAAGCTTGACTGTGAGACCTACAAGTCGAACAGGGACGAAAGTCGGCTTTAGTGATCCGACGGTTCTGAGTGGAAGGGCCGTCGCTCAACGGATAAAAGTTACTCTAGGGATAACAGGCTGATCTCCCCCAAGAGTTCACATCGACGGGGAGGTTTGGCACCTCGATGTCGGCTCATCGCAACCTGGGGCTGAAGTCGGTCCCAAGGGTTGGGCTGTTCGCCCATTAAAGCGGTACGCGAGCTGGGTTCAGAACGTCGTGAGACAGTTCGGTCCATATCCGGTGTATGCGTAGGAATATTGAGAGGATTTCTCCCTAGTACGAGAGGACCGGGAGGAACGCACCTCTGGTGTACCAGTTATCGTGCCAACGGTAAACGCTGGGTAGCCATGTGCGGAGTGGATAACCGCTGAAAGCATCTAAGTGGGAAGCCCACCTCAAGATGAGTATTCCCATGGGGTAACCCAGTAAGGTCACGGGAAGAACACCCGTTGATAGGCTCTACGTCGAAGTTCAGTAATGGATGCAGCGGAGGAGTACTAATAGACCGAGGGCTTGACCAACACTTGGTTCTTGCCTTTAAAGACTTTATTCAATCCAGATTGCATCAATAAAACGAAAGTTGAGTTGATGCCGCTATGCAGTTCTCAGGGGTCAAACCTTGGGAATTTTCTATCCTGGTGTCCATAGCGCTGTGGAACCACTCCGATCCATCTCGAACTCGGTTGTGAAACGCAGCAGCGGCGACGATATTTGGGGGGTAGCCCCCTGAGAAAATAGCTCGATGCCAGGTAAAAACATTCCAAACGAAGAAAGCCATCCCTTGAAGGGGTGGCTTTTTTTGTGCTTATTGTCTTGTTAGTTTGGTTTTAATTGGTGCCAGCACCTGCCATGGCTACTTATAAACCACTGAAAAGGTTGGTTCGTAGCCTTTGGTGCGCCTGTTTGCGTTGGGCGAAGTGCGATTGTGTGGATCTGAGTGCTGCATTCGCGTACTACACGCTGCAGTCAATCTTCCCTATTTTGCTGATTTCGTTATCAATTGCCTCGTGGTTTCTTGGGCGCCAAGATGCCTTGGAGAGCAAGATTGTTGCGTATGCAAGTGGTGTCTTGCCGCCATCAGCAGTTGTGATTGTGCAAAACACGCTGATGCAGTTAGTCCGTCAGGGGTTTGGTGCTGGTTTGTTGGGTGCGGGTGTGTTGTTACTTACTGCAGGCAATGTATATCTGACATTGCAACGTGGATCGGAAAGACTTTGGAATGGTGTGATTGCACCCCAACAACGTAACTTGCCTTTCAAGCTTCAAGCTGTTCAGTTTATTCGGAACAGGCTTGAAGCCTTTTTTGTTGTGATCTTGATAGGACTCTTGGTTGTTCTTGATCAGCTCAGTGCCAATGTCCGCATGATTCCTGCTGATGCTTTGTCCGAGTTGTCATTGACGATCCCTTGGCTTGGGACTCTCCTTTCTCATATCCCAGTCTTGCAATTTGGTCGGTTGATGGTTCCATTCTTTGGGTTTTCACTTTCAGCACTATCGCTTCAATTTTTGCTGCCTAGTCGTCGAGTCCCATTTAGGCCGCTCATTCCAGGTTCGTTATTGATTGGCTTTGCTCTTACTGTTCTTAATCTTGCGGTGAGTCGTAGCATCCTCTCTCTGGGGTCTCGCTTTCAGGCCTATGGAGTGATTGGCAGTGTCCTGGTTCTCACCTTGTGGGTTTGGATGGTGGGTGTTGTGATTTATTTTGGCCAATGTTGGAGCGTTGAGCTTGCGAAGGCCTCTGCCAGACATACCAGGGATCCAAATAAATCCATCCGTGCCTAAATGCAAAAAAACAGCGATTATGAGAGCATCGTTCGTATGGAGTGTTGATTGATGGGACGTTTCCCTCCACTCCTCTGGTTGCTTTTACTAGCGCTGTTGCTGCTACCTACGGCAGCAGGCCGTGTTCTGCTTGATTTGGCTGGAGGTCTCCTGATCACACTGCTTGCTTTGCCCGTTGTCCTCGGTGGTTTGGGGTGGATTGGTTGGAAGGTGTTGCAGAGCCGGGTAAGAACGTGTGAGGCTTGTGGCTTGAGCACGATGACGACAGACGCTCA
>CBDCRZ010000031.1:0-5565 GCA_965221135.1 Sansalvadorimonas sp. | reverse complement strand
ACCGAGACGGTGACTGCGCCTGACATGACAGTCGATCTGCTCCCCTTGGTGGAAGATGCCATTTTGCCGGGCAGTGTCGTGTTCCAGTGGGCAGGGGCCACCTACTTTGACCGTGGCGGTGTGCTGTATAAAAACGTCAGCAGCCAGACCAATGCGGGCACTGCTGTCGGTAGTATTGATTACACCGGCGGATTAGCCACCTTCGGGAGTTACCCTGATGGCGCGAATGGCAGCATTACTGTTGAGGCGATGGCGACTTCGCGTTCAGGCTTTCAAACTAGTCACCTGGCTTTTCGGACTCCCGGTGCGCCTTTACGACCCGGCAGTCTGCAGGTGTGGGCCAACCGGGCTGATACCGGCGAGCGTATTACAGCCTCCGCTGATTTTAACGGCAACATCCAGAGCGATGAGATGGACGGTTTTGTGGATAGCCAGACCGGCTGGTGCAAACTCCACTTTACCGATGGGACTGACGACATTGATGTCCTGCCTCAGACAGTGACTTATAACACCGTCGTACTCACCAGCATTCCGCTCGATAGTCGTCTGATCGGCCTCGACCCGGTGCGCTTGCCTGCCGATGGTCGTGTGCCCATATACCGGGAAGGTGATGTGGTCGTGCTGGCCCATGAACAGACCACTGATGTAGGTACACCCACTGCCGGTCAGATCGTCACGCTGTCCCGCACCCACCAATCGGCTATCAGCGTGGTGGACGCAACGGGCACACCACTCGACCCAGGTCAGGTGGTCATCAATCAAGAAGCCGGCAGTCTTCTGTTTGCAGACCCACTTGTTCTCCAGGATGCACAGGCTGGTGCCCTCACTCCCCCGCTTTCTGTTGTTGATCGTATTGAGCAGATGAGTGTGGTGTCTGATGTGCAGATCAATGGTGACCTGTCGATCATCGCACCACTGGCATGGGACTTCCCGGCAGGCAGTACCGTGAGCTCGGCAGTGGTTTATGGAGATCTGCAGGCGCGTACCAAGAACATCTTTACCCAGCGCACATGGAACAGCTCCAGCCCCAACTGGACAAAAGAGCGCATTGGTAGCGACACCACCTCCCAGTACAACCTGATTAATAACCCGATACAGATTGAGAACAAGGGCGCTATCGAAGGCAAGTGGGCGCTGGTCTTCACCGGCTCCACCGCATTCCAGATCGTGGAAGAGAAGCTGGGCATTATTGGCGCAGGCTCGACCAGCTCAAACAGCGCACCCGCCAATCCGGAAACCGGCACACCCTACTGGACAATTGAAGCGGACGGCTGGGGCAGCGGATGGGCCAGCGGCAATGTACTGCGTTTTGATACCGAAGGCGCACTGGCCCCACTCTGGCTGGTACGGACAACACTGGCCGGGCAAGGCACCCGGCAGGATGACCAGTTCACCTTACAGGTGAGAGGAGATGCAGACTGATGGCGGCATGGGAAGGAAGACTGGGAGCAGGGACTGAAGCCGATCCTTACCTCATAGAGTCAGAGCAGGACTTTAAGGACTATTGGGCCGAGGGAGCGACCAATTTTGTCCGACTGATACGGAATCTGGATATGAGCAGCGTCGGCACTCTTTCGCCAGTCTTTGACGCAGGAGGAAAAAGGATAGATGGTGCCGGTTTTCGTGTGAGTAATGTCAGCTTTGTAGCAGAGCCTCTCGGTACAGCGCGAAACTATGGTTCGCATGTTATCAAAAATATAGAATTTGAAATCGTCACAGGCTGGACGGGGAGCATGTATTACTCGGACACCTCGGTTTTTGAGAATGTGCTTTTCAACTTCCTGCACAACGAACCTTTTTCATTCAACACGCATTACAAGAACACAAATAACTGGGTGAATGTGGTGTTCATGGGAGGCATAACATTTGAATCGCCTGCTCTTGGACAGAGAAATACACAAATAGTTAACGTCTATATCCTGAGTGCCATTTCTCAGGCCGCTATAGATACAGGACGATTCAATGTAGTCGCGCCAGATGACCAGTTACTCGCGAGCAGTTATCCCGATCTGCCCACTGACTTCTGGCAGATTGAAGATGGAATGACACCTTTCCCCAAGGCGCAGGCCAACGACTATTCCACTTATACCCATGTGAAAGGTACAACGCTGGTCGATGGTGTGGGTGAATCCCGTGGCGTGCGTATTATGCATGCCTATTATGGCAACACAGTCGCATACGCGAAGAGTGCTGAAGATGGCACGTTTGATATCAAGACCCGCCCATATACTGAACCCCTGCTGGTTATCTCCCATGACGATATGGGCACGCGCCTCAAAGCCGCAACGGCTTATGCTCTGGGTGCGATCACTTACCCTGCAGCGTTTAACGGCTATCGCTATGTCTGTATTCAAGCGGGAACTACAGCAGACCCTCTCCCAGACCAGCCATGGCCGACTGGTCAGCTGACCTCTGGGGACGCAATTTTTGAAGCCAAAAAGGTGCGCCAGCCAATCATTCATGGGCCTGTATTGCCAGTGCCCTATCTTGAGCAGGATTAAGGAGAGACTCTGGTGGCCACATATTACAAACCACAAGGGCTGGAGATCATCCTGCCGGGCGCAAGTGAGTACTCCCCGATTTCAGCGAATAATGTGGTGCTGGATGTTCCCTCCGGGGACGACATCCTTCGCTATGTGGCAGGCACAGTGGAAGTCAGTGGTTTCCCGGCAGGCCGAGAACTGCTGGCGGTGTCTTACCTGAAACAGGATATTCCTGGAGAAGGACAAAAGCGCGTGGTGCTGGCCTCCGGTAACAGCCAACCCACCGATGGAGTCTTCGCCATGGATGTAGGTTATTTTTCTGAGCCGGTGCTGGTGATTGCGCTGGACGACTACGGCAGCACATGGACACCGAACACCACCTATAGTGCGGGCGCTATTATTCACCCGGCTGACCCGGCCCAGTACCAAGGTTTTGTGTACGAGTGCATTCAGGCTGGTATCTCAGGCGGTGATGAGCCGACATGGTGGATTGATGACGGGGCCAGTAATACCGGCACCAGTGGCACAGCCACCTTTCGGGCGAGGCAGTACTTCCGGCCTATCTGTCATGGGCCGGTGCAGCCTCTGCCTAAGCCTCCTGGGACTTAATCTATGGCTTATGTCCTGCCTGTCGGTGATGCGCTCGTTTTTGATTTTGTCGGACGCGCCTACACACCACCGGAGCAAGCCGATCAGCTGGAGATGTTCTTTCTGGTGGGGCTGGATATTGATTATCCGGTGCCGCCTTCTTTAAGGGTGCAATCCCGAACCAGCTGGCAACAGAGTGTTGTTAACCAACAAGCAACTCAAACACTCTGGAAAGAAGGTCATGCTCGTGATGGCACCAGCCACATCCGGTATGCACAAGCAGAGTCACTGCCAGCATCAGGCAACACAATCGGATGGGATACCGTCTCCACCAAAGATGACGCAACTTCAACAAAGCCTGGGAAACCCCAACTCCTGAAGAGAGCCAAAACAAACAACCCCTGGACCAACACCCGCCCCACAGACCCACAACCCACAAACATCCCCTGGGATAAGTCAGCCCGCCCCAAGCAAACCCACACAGCTCTTCTTTGGGGACAGCCTCCCGCAAAAGACCAGGTTTACGGAGGGCCATGGTTCCGGGTAGATACCACATCACCGCCATGGCAAGCTGAACGACCATCGGCAACCACCGCTCTGGTCTGACCCTCCTGATAAACTGGCCTTTCAGTTTGAAGACAGTCACCACCGACCCGACAAGGTGCCTCAGCTCTGGTTCCGGTTCGAAGGTCATATTCCTCCCCATGCCATTCAACCCAAAGATGCAGCACCTAAGGTGCCCTGGCAGCAAGCCGCCAAGCGTGATGTATCACCCAGTGTTCTCTGGGGTGAAGGACGTACTGAGCGGATCAAAGACCGGCAGCGCAACCTGCGTTACGGAGCCAAGGTTAAGCCTCTCCCTCTGAAGCCCCCAAAGCCTGATGACAAGGAGTGTTATCTACTGATGAATACCGTCAATGCTGTACGCCTGCCGGATAATGAGCCATTGGAACTGCTCGATATTACCATTGATTTGGATATCGACTCCTTCACTTGGCAACTCTCAGCCTCAGTCGCCAACAAAGCCATACTGGCTCTGATTGAGCCCGATGCAAGCGGGACCAAAGATATCAAGGTGACTATCAATGGTTGGGATTGGGTGTTTATGGTCACCCGGTACGATACAGAGCGAAGCTTTAACAATGAGCAGTATCGCATCAGCGGTGAAAGCCGAACGCGCCTATTGGCTGCGCCCTATGCTCCCTCACGCACCAAAACAGAAACCAACGATATCTCAGCTGTACAGGCTGCCGAAGCGGAACTGACCAACACAGGCTTCACCCTCAACTGGGACTCCACAGAAACCTGGGCTACACCAGATTGGATTATCCCCGGCGGTACTTTTAGCTACGTGGAGCAAACACCTATGCAGGTGATCGCTCAAATCGCCAATACTGCCGGTGCAGTAGTGATTCCTTTGGCAGACTCGGATGCGCTTGCACTCCAGCCCCGCTACAAAATCAGCCCCTGGAACTGGTTGGAAGACACCACGCCTATAGATCACGCTATACCCGAAAGCATGGTTCTCAGCATGAGTGTGGAGTGGCGGCCCGAGCCGGAATATAACGCTGTGTATGTATCGGGTATTTATGTTGGGGTGGCCGTAGATGTACAACGCAGCGGCACAGCTGGGGACAGCCCAGCCCCGGACATTATTGAGGACTGGTTGACGGAAGTGGATGTGAATACAGAGCGGGGTAGGAATGTGCTTTCAGAGGGTGGGCCTCAGGCTGTTGTGAGTCTGGAGTTGCCTTTGACTGTGAAGGGGCAACCTCCAGGGTTAGTGCATCCCGGACAGCTGGTGGAGGTGATGGAGGAGAGCCGCCCTTGGGTGGGGCTGTGTTTGTCTAACAGTCTCAGTACATCGGGAAGTGGAGCAGGGCGTGTGGTACAAACATTATCTGTTGAGAGACACTTTTCTTAAAGGAGAGAGTGATGGCTACTACCAATCCATGGAAGCAGTTTGAGGGGCTTTTGCCTAGAGCGATTCGGTTCACGGGTACTGTGACCGCTCATCACAGTAATGGCACCAGTTCAGTAACCCTTAGAGATGGTTCCTTAATAAACGCAAAAGGTCAAGGTGTGGCCATTGGTGAACAAGCTCTCATTGAAAAAGGAGCCATAGTGCGGCCGGTCCCCAGCCTTACAACTTATACAGTGCAGATATGATATCTTGGGAGCCAGACAAAACACCTAGAGCATGAGCGATGGCCAGTCTGGGCACCCCCTGCAGTCGGCATTTTTCATACCGCGATTTAATACAATGCGGTGATACCTTCCATCAAGCCGATGTATCCAATCTACCTCAGAATGAGCAGAGCTGGATGGCTCTATCCTGCCTGGCACAACATATCCTTGACCCTGTCGTTGACCAGTTTGGTGAACTCACGCTGACCTTTGGTTTCTGCTCTCAGGAGTTGGCTAAAGCTCGTAAGGCTTTCTCGAAATCAAAGGATAAGCTGCCCGCTATTTATCCTGCCCTGGATCAGCATGC
>CBDCRZ010000030.1:0-90041 GCA_965221135.1 Sansalvadorimonas sp. | reverse complement strand
CAGGCTCGGTCCCATTCACATGGTGAGCGCTTTT
This sequence comes from Sansalvadorimonas sp., assembly GCA_965221135.1. Taxonomy (GTDB): domain Bacteria; phylum Pseudomonadota; class Gammaproteobacteria; order Pseudomonadales; family Endozoicomonadaceae; genus Sansalvadorimonas. Next base: position 90,007 of record CBDCRZ010000030.1, on the reverse strand, counting down.
TGCTCTGCCAACGGGGTTGTTCTCGCTCAGGTAAAAACAGATGCGAAAAGCAATGAGATTACCGCAATTCCAGAATTGCTGGATCTTCTTTCAATCAAGGGATGCCTCGTCAGCCTTGATGCTATGGGCTGTCAGCGTGATATAGCCGCAAAAATCAGGGTGAAAGAAGCAGACTATCTTCTGGCTGTGAAAGGTAACCAGCCCAGGCTCCATGAAGCCTTTAAGAAGCATTTTCCCATGCAGAAAATACTGACGGGTGGGTTTGAGAATACCTTTGAAACGATTGAGAAAAATCGTGGACGGCATGAGCACCGCGTTCATATTGTCAGTGATATTTTCGATGAGTTCGTCAACCGCTCTTTTGACTGGAAAGATATGAAAACCCTGGGGGCCGTTGTTGCCTTTCGGCAGGTGGGTGATACACCACAAAACATAGAGGATGTCAGCATCCGTTATTACATCAGCTCCGCAGATCTTACTGCAGAAAAACTGGCGACAAGTGTCCGGAGTCATTGGTCTATCGAGAATAGTTTGCACTATGTTCTGGATGTTGCGATGCAGGAAGATGCTTGCCAGATACGACGTGGGGATGGCGCTGAGATTCTTTCAGGCTTCAGGCACACTGTTCAGAATCTTTTAAAGAATGAGACATCCTTCAAGGCCGGTATTCAGAGAAAAATGAAGTGTGCCGCAATGAATACCGACTACATGGAAAAGATTCTTGATGGGGTTGCACTGCTGACCTCTGAAGCGGAGCAGGCTTGAGGCTAGTGATAGCAAGGGCTTTCATGCGTTTTCCGTGCCCTAACTATGTACTGTTCTCCTAGCACGTATCCCTACTGGACTTAATGCGAAATTATCAATTTTTAGACTCAGTGTCTTTGTACCTGCAGGGTTAAAGGCGTTTCATACGAATAAGAATTCAGTAACTAAAAATGAAAATTCTAACCGTTTTCGGTACAAGACCAGAAGCTATTAAAATGGCCCCGCTGGTAAAGGCTTTGGGTCAACATCAAGATATAGTAGCTAAAGTCTGCGTAACAGCCCAGCACAGAGAAATGCTTGATCAAGTTCTTGGACTGTTTGAAATAGAACCAGATTATGATCTTAATATTATGAAGCCAGGGCAAACATTAACTGATGTTACCTGCAATATACTGAAAGGCATGGAAGCCGTTTTACGTGAATGCAAACCAGATGCGGTATTAGTACATGGTGATACTACAACCACATTGGCAACATCACTGGCAGCATATTATCAGCAAATACCAGTGGGCCATGTAGAGGCTGGTTTAAGAACTGGCAATATCTATTCCCCTTGGCCGGAAGAAGCGAACCGAAAAATTACTGGTGCGATGGCTAAATGGCATTTCGCTCCAACACAAAAGTCTAAAGCCAATCTTATGTCTGAAAATATTGGCGAAGAGAATATACTTATTACCGGCAATACCGTTATTGATGCGTTATTGGAAGTAAAAGAAAAACTAGAGCAGGATGAACATCTGCAGGCTCGTTTCCAAAAGCAGTTTGGTTTTCTAGGTAGTAGTTTTAATGGTCAGAAGTCAGATTCAAAAATCATTCTGGTAACCGGCCATCGGAGAGAAAGCTTTGGTGGTGGCTTTGAGAGAATCTGCGAAGCACTGGCGATAACAGCCAGGCAGTACCCTGAGGTACAAGTTGTCTACCCGGTACACCTGAATCCAAATGTCAGAGAGCCAGTTAACCGCATATTAAAGGGGATTGATAATATCCACCTGATAGAGCCATTAGACTACTTGCCATTTGTCTGGTTGATGAACCAATCTGACATCATCCTTACAGACTCCGGTGGTATCCAGGAAGAAGCGCCATCTCTCGGCAAGCCAGTTCTTGTTATGCGTGATACAACAGAAAGACCAGAAGCGGTAGACGCCGGAACAGTCAAACTGGTTGGAACAGACACGGCAATGATTGTTGATGCTATTGCAACGTTGATGAATAAAGGCAAAGCCTATGAAACTATGAGCAAAGCCCATAATCCGTATGGAGATGGCAAGGCCAGCCAGCGCATAGTGGAGCATATTCTGCAGCAATAACCAGCTGAAGGCAGGCGAGGATATCTGTGAAAGTGTGTGGCTAAAAATAACAGTGACTGCCTCTATACTGTAACTATCTTGCCTACAAAATGTGTAATCCCCAATGAATAAAATCATGATTTCTCAGCTACGCCAGAGCTTCGACCAGCTGGTGAACCACGTTGGCAATACAGCCATTGAGTTCTGGTACGGCAGAGAGTTAATGGTTGAGCTGGGTTATGACCGGTGGGAGAACTTTGTTAAAGTCATCGGCAAGGCTGGAATCGCCTGCAAGAATGCAGGTTTTGATTCTGATGACCATTTTCGTGAGGTCACGAAAATGGTCAGGATAGGTTCAGGTGCTGACCGTAAGATAGCCGATGTCATGCTGACACGTTATGCCTGTTACCTGATTGCCCAAAATGGTGACCCCCGCAAGGAGACCATAGCTTTTGCCCAGACCTACTTTGCCCTGCAGACCCGGAAGCAGGAAATTCTGGAAGAACGTCTTGAGCTACAGGACAGGCTCGACGCACGCCAAAAGCTAAAGGAATCTGAAACCGAGCTTTCAAAAAATATTTATGAGCGTGACGTGGATGAAAGAGGTTTTGGCAGGATTCGTTCAAAAGGTGATGCTGCACTGTTTGGCGGGCATAGCACCAGTGTCATGAAACAGAAGCTGGGTATGCCTGAGAGAAGGCCTCTGGCAGATTTTTTGCCAACAGTCACGATTGCCGCGAAAAACCTGGCAACGGAGATAACCAATCACAATGTGACGTCACATGATCTGTACGGTGAACATCCCATAACATCTGAGCATATACAGAACAATCACAGTGTCAGGAGTATGCTGCAGGAGCGCGGCATAACGCCTGAGAATTTGCCGCCAGAAGTTGATATTAATAAATTGCAGCGTAAAGTTGAAAAAAACGAACAAAAAATGATTGGAGAATCTCGCTTGCCTAAAGATCATCTGGCTACTGATAAAAAATCATAATAACCGTTGCCCGTTCGTTTGTGCTTTAAGGCATTCCAATAACCAACACTAAAAATGAAATGTAGAGAGTAGCCTTTGATTGAATTCAAAAAGGGTTTCTCTACTTTTATATACATATTCCTCCGTGATCCTGTGAGACCACCAAGGGTGGTGGAAGTGCCGGGGATGAATGGAATATTCTCCAGCCCTCTATGGTTCAAGAAACAACTTTCCTTTTTGGTTCACTAAACATGCAAGATATCCCATTCAAAACTGTCTCCGTCATCGGTCTTGGCTACATCGGCCTGCCAACTGCAGCCATGTTCGCCAGCCGAAAGGTTAATGTAATAGGCGTAGATGTAAACCCGCACGCAGTAGATACAATCAACGAAGGAAAAATTCATATCGTTGAGCCAGATCTGGATATGCTGGTTAGTGCCGCTGTAACAGCAGGCTACCTGAAAGCTACTACAACACCAGAACCGGCAGACGCTTTTCTAATCGCCGTACCGACTCCTTTCAAAGGCAACAACGAACCCGACCTAACCTATATAGAAGCTGCAACCAAAGCCATTGCACCAGTATTAAAAAAAGGCGATTTAATCGTACTGGAATCAACATCTCCTGTTGGTGCAACAGAGCAAATGGCACATTGGATTACAGAAACTCGCCCAGATTTGTCCGTGCCTGTTAACGAAAACGATCGTGGCGATTTGCTTATCGCCCACTGCCCCGAGAGAGTACTCCCTGGGCATGTTGTAAAAGAACTTGTTGAAAACGATCGGGTCATCGGTGGTATCAATAAAGAAAGTTCCGATAAAGCCATTGAACTCTATAAAATGTTTGTAATGGGTGAATGCATTGTCACCAATGCCCGCACAGCTGAAATGGCCAAGCTTACAGAGAACGCCAGTCGCGATGTCAGTATTGCATTTGCCAATGAACTCTCAATGATTTGTGATGAGCTGGGCATAGATGTTTGGGAACTGATTTCACTGGCCAACCGGCATCCACGCGTTAATATTCTTCAGCCAGGGCCTGGTGTAGGCGGGCACTGCATTGCTGTTGATCCATGGTTTATAGTCTCTAAATCACCGGAGCAAGCAAAGCTCATCCGCCAGGCTCGCGAAATAAACGATAGTAAGCCTGGATGGGTGATGAGTCAGGTTGAAGAGCAGGTAAAACGTTACTTGCTCGATCACCCTGTTAAAAAGAGGGAAGATGTTACGGTAGCCTGCTTCGGTTTGGCCTTTAAGCCAGATATTGATGATCTAAGAGAAAGCCCTGCCTTGCAGATTACTAAAAATCTGACGTCTATACTTGGTTGTAAAGTTATTGCTGTGGAACCAAATGTAGAAGCCATACGAGAAGATTTTGAGTTGGCTAGTCTGGATACGGCTTTTACCAAAGCGGATGTTTATGTGTTGTTAGTGGATCATTATCAATTTAAGCAGTTTAAGCCTATGGTTGATTATATCGTTGACACCAAAGGGGTTTGGTGAAAATGTCAAAAACAATTTTAGTTACAGGTGGTGCAGGTTTTATAGGTTCTGCTGTTATTCGTCACTTAATTAACAACACTAATTTCACTGTTGTCAACGTAGACAAGTTAACCTACGCTGGCAACCTTGAATCACTGAATACGGTTTCAAGCAATGAACGTTACCATTTTATTCACGCTGATATCTGTGACGCAGAGGTTCTGTCTAGTAACTTTGCCGAGTTTCATCCTGATCTTGTGGTGCATTTGGCTGCGGAAAGTCACGTAGATCGTTCTATTGATGATCCGGGTGTATTTATCCAGACGAACATTGTAGGCACCTGTACCTTATTGGAAGTCGCTCGAGAATACTGGAACAATCTAAATGATGTGAAAAAGTCAGCGTTCCGTTTCCATCATATCTCCACCGATGAGGTTTATGGTGACCTAGAAGGTATAGACGATCTGTTTACAGAGACTACCTCTTACGCTCCCAGCTCTCCTTACTCAGCAAGCAAAGCAAGTTCCGATCATTTGGTAAGGGCCTGGCATCGAACATATGGCCTGCCGGTGATTATTACCAACTGTTCCAACAACTACGGCCCCTACCACTTCCCGGAAAAGCTGATTCCTCTGGTTATTCTGAATGCCCTAGAAGGGAAGCCACTACCGGTTTATGGAAAAGGTACCCAGATCCGTGATTGGCTTTTTGTAGAGGATCATGCACGTGCGCTCTGTAAGGTCGTGATGGAAGGTAAGGTTGGCGAAACTTACAACATTGGTGGCCATAACGAGAAGTCTAATATTGAAGTCGTAGAGACTATTTGCTCCCTACTGGAAGAGTTCGCTCCGGAAAAGCCTGAAGGTGTTGAAGCTTATAAAAACCTGATCACCTTCGTTACCGACCGACCTGGGCACGATCATCGTTACGCTATCGACGCTAGCAAGATCGAAAGAGAGCTGGGCTGGAAACCTGTAGAATCTTTTGAAACCGGTTTGCGTAAAACCGTGCATTGGTACTTGAATAACCTAGAGTGGTGCCAGCATGTTCAGGATGGAAGCTATCAAGGGCAAAGATTGGGCGTTAGCAAAGGAAAACTATGAAAGGCATTATCCTTGCCGGTGGCTCCGGCACTCGTTTGTATCCGGTCACCAAGGGCGTCTCCAAGCAGCTTCTGCCCATCTACGATAAGCCGATGATCTATTACCCGCTCTCCGTCCTGTTGTTGGCGGGTATCCGCGATGTCCTGGTCATATCCACCCCCAGTGATCTGCCCAATTTTGAAAAACTGCTTGGCGATGGCAGCAGTTTCGGGATTCAGCTCAGTTATGCCGAACAGCCCAGTCCGGATGGGCTGGCGCAAGCTTTTATCATCGGTGAAGAGTTTATCGGTGCCGACAGCGTTTGTTTGGTACTGGGAGATAATGTTTTTTATGGTCAGGGCTTTTCGCCCAAACTGAAAGAGGCAGCTGCGCGCACATCTGGTGCCACAGTATTCGGTTATCAGGTCAAAGACCCAGAACGCTTTGGTGTGGTTGCCTTTGATAAAAACAACAAAGCAATTTCCATTGAAGAAAAACCGGAGCAACCCAAGTCTGACTATGCGGTAACTGGCCTTTACTTCTACGACAATGACGTGGTGAAAATTGCCAAACAGGTGAAACCCTTACAGCGTGGTGAGCTGGAAATCACCAGCGTCAATCAAGCCTATCTTGATCGTGGCGATCTGAATGTCGAATTTCTGGGCCGTGGTTTTGCCTGGTTGGATACCGGCACCCATGAAAGTCTGTTGGAGGCCAGTAGCTTCGTACAAACCATCGAACATCGCCAAGGGTTGAAAGTCGCTTGTCTGGAAGAGATCGCCTTTAACAATGACTGGCTCAACAAAGAGCAGCTGATAGCGCAGGGAGAGGCCTTGAACAAAAATGGTTATGGTCAATATCTTCTGAGGCTGGTGGGTGAGCCTTGAAAAAGAAAATTTTGCATGTCTGCAGCGTGGAAAAGTTCATTCCACCCTTCATTGACTTTTTAGATGAAGGTTTTGGTTTAGATGGTCACTTTTTTTGGCTGAGTGGTGATCCTGATCGATATCCGGTTAAGAAAAATAGAGCAAGCTATATAGTCAAAAGAAGCAAAGTCGGTAAAATCAAAGGCTTAATAAAGCTTGCTTGCCTACTTAATACATCGGATAAAATCATTCTACATGGACTTTTTAATACAAAGAGAACGTTACTTCTATTCTTAATGCCCTGGCTGCTTAAAAAATGCTATTGGGTAATGTGGGGTGGTGATCTTTATGTTCACCAGTTAGGCGAAAAGAACTGGAAATGGAAAGTAAGGGAGTTTTTGCGCCGGCCTGTTATTAAAAATTTGGGTCACTTGGTAACGTACATACCCGGTGATGTAGAACTGGCACGTCAGTGGTATGGTGCTAAAGGTGAATACCATGAATGCCTGATGTATCTGAGTAATGTGGTTGATCCAGATGTCATTCAAACAGCACAAGAGCAAGCAGAAGACCATGCCTGTATGAATATAATGGTCGGTAACTCGGCAGATCCAAGTAATAATCATATAGAGTCACTGGAAAAGCTACTGCCATACAAAGATGGTGATATAAAAATATTCGTGCCGCTTTCATATGGCGATCAAGCGCATGCAAAGAATGTGATCGAAAAAGGTAATGACTGGTTTGGTGATAAGTTCGTACCACTCACATCATTTATGGCATTCGACGAGTATACTAAGTTTCTTGAAAGTGTTGATATTGCAATTTTTAACCACAATCGGCAGCAGGCAATGGGGAATACGATAACTCTTCTTGGTATGGGTAAAACTGTATATCTTCGATCTGACGTCACTCAGTGGAAGTTATTTAAAGAGAAAAACATTGTTTGTTTTGATTTTGAAAAATTCAAATGTATATCTCTTTCAAAGCCGCAAGCTGATGGTAATTCAAGAAAAACTCTAGAATATTTTAATACCACAACACTGTCTCAGCAGTACTCGAAAGTATTTTAACTATGATCAAGTTCGGGTTTTATATTTTAGGTGAAAAGGGTTACCAATGTTTGTTGGATTTCATTGATATCTTCGGTTTTTCAAAAGTAGCGTTTGTCTGTTCGTCGAACGATTTTAATATTAAAAAAGATTTTTATGATGAAATATGTTCTATCTGTAAGGGACATTCGATACCGTTTTACGATCGTTCACCTTCTGCTGAAATGAAAGCTGATTATGTAGTGGCAATAGGTTGGCGCTGGTTAATTAATGAAAGTGATAATCTTATTGTTTTTCATGATTCATTATTGCCAAAATATCGTGGTTTTGCACCACTAGTTAATTCGCTTATTAATGGTGAGGATGAAATTGGTGTAACTGCGCTGAAAGCTTCGGATGAATATGATGCAGGTCCAATTATTGGGCAAGCATCAATAAAGGTGGTATATCCAATAAGCATTCAAGATGCTATAAAAAAAATAACCCTGCTTTACTCCCAGTTATTAATTGAAATAAGTGTAGGTTTAATAAAAGAATTCCCATTAATTGTATATGAACAGGATCATTTGGAGGCATCATTTAGTCCTTGGCGTAATGAGGATGATTACTTAATAAATTGGTTTTTAGATTCTGAAAAAATCGCGCGCTTCGTAGATGCTGTTGGATATCCATATACTGGTGCAAAAACCAAAATGGGCAGTGCTTTTGTCAGAATAGATGAAGTGAAAATGGTTAATGATGTTGCTATAGAAGACAGAGTTTCACATGTAGGTAAAGTACTTTTTATGGATAATAAATGCCCTGTTGTTATTTGTGGTAGTGGTCTTGTTAAGTTGATTTCTATCTTTGATGAAAATGGTGAAGCCTTGGGCGGGAAAATACCATTTAGAACAAAATTTGGTAATTAATCTTGAATATAGTATTCAATAAACCACCCGTCACAGGCAATGAAGAACAATACATCCTGCAGGCGCTGCAAAACCCAAAAATCTCCGGCGATGGGCCTTTTGGCCAAAAATGCCAGAAATGGTTTGAAGAAACTTTACCCTGCAAAAAATCACTGCTCACGCCCTCTTGTACTGCTGCTTTGGAGCTGGCTGCTTTACTGATAAACATTCAGCCTGGCGATGAAGTGATCATGCCGAGCTATACCTTTGTCAGTACAGCGAACGCCTTTGTGTTGCGTGGCGCAAAAGTTGTCTTTGTGGACATTCGTCGCGACACCATGAACATTGACGAGCAGTTGATCGAAGCAGCGATCACGGACAAAACACGTGCTATTGTCCCCGTCCATTACGCAGGTGTTGCTTGTGAAATGGATACCATTATGGATATTGCCAATCGTCATAAACTGTTTGTGATTGAAGATGCCGCACAAGGCATGATGAGTCGCTATAAAGGCAAGGCGCTGGGTACTATTGGTCACTTTGCGGCATTCAGCTTTCATGAGACAAAAAACTACACCAGCGGTGGAGAAGGTGGGCTTCTTATCATAAACGATGAAAAGTTTATAAATCGAGCCGAGGTCATCCGTGAAAAAGGTACCAACCGTAGCCAATTCTTTCGCGGCATGGTCGATAAATACCAGTGGGTCGATGTAGGCAGTAGTTACTTACCCAGCGAGTTGCAGTCGGCGTTTCTGTGGGGACAATTGGCACGCGCTGATGAGATCAACACAAACCGCCTTGCAAGCTGGCAGTCTTACTATGATGCGCTGCTATCGCTACAGACAGCAGGCAAAATAGAATTACCGACCATCCCCGCAGCCTGTACCCACAATGCCCACATGTTCTACCTTAAGGCTGCGGACATGGATGAGCGTACGGCGCTTCTTAATCACCTAAAAGTGAACGACATTTTGGCAGTTTTCCACTACATCCCACTGCATACGGCGGCAGCCGGTGAACAGTTCGCGCGTTTCCAGGGTGAAAATCGTTATACAACTACGGAAAGTGAACGATTGGTCAGATTGCCGATGTGGTATGGGCTTCCCAGAGTCGATCACTCGCGGGTTATTTCGACGATTGAAGAGTTTTACTTGTGACCCCCCAAAAAATTGCTGCTTTCGCCATAGGTCCCATTGCCGGCGCACTACTAGGTCTTATAACACTGCCAATCATTACCTGGTTTTTTTCACAGGAAGAAGTCGGCAGAATGGCTATGCTGCAGGTCACCATTGGTTTCAGCACTCTTCTATTCAGTCTTGGGCTGGATCAGGCTTATGTGCGTGAGTTTCATGAGGTAGATGATAAACCAGCGCTTCTGATACGCGCCCTATTGCCGGGTTTATCAATACTGTTAGTTACTTTGTTGGGCTTGTTGTCATTCACTGGCACCCTTGCGGGCTGGGTTTTTGAGCGCCCCGAATGGCACTTGAGCCTGCTGATAGCGACAGTCTTGCTGGCTGCGTTCATATCCCGCTTCTTGTCATTGGTGCTGCGAATGAACGAACAAGGCCTGGCATACTCAATGAGCCAGTTGTTGCACAAGCTGGTATTAATCGTGATCGTCGGTGGTTATGTCTGGCTTGGTGTCGATAAAAACCTCACCAATCTGGTACTTGCAAATACAGTTGCCTTTCTACTTGTATGCGTGGTTCTTGCGTTCAATACCCGGAGGGAGTGGATAGCAGGAATAACAGCTCCGCTGGATCTTCAACGCCTAAAAGGAATGCTGGGCTTTGGTTTCCCGTTGATATTGGGTGGGGTTGCCTACTGGGGACTGACCGCCATCGATAAGGTGTTTTTGCGTGCAATGGTAAGCTTCGAAGAGCTTGGTATTTACGCAGTGGCCGTGAGCTTTGCTGGGGCAGCAACCATACTGCAAAGTGTTTTCTCCACTGTCTGGGCACCTATGGTTTACAAATGGGCCAGCAAAGGTGAGGGGCTTGAAAACGTATACAAAGTAAACCGTTATATCCTTTGTCTTGTTGTTTTGCTGTTTTGTCTGGCAGGCATGCTGTCATGGGTCGTCACACTTTTTTTGCCGGCGAACTATGCAGCAGTGCAATGGATTCTGGTTTCGTGCCTTGGTGCACCGTTGCTCTACACACTGTCAGAAACAACCGTAATGGGCATAGGGGTATCACGGCGCAGCAGTTTTGCCCTGCTGGCAGCTCTGGTCGCCTTTGTAGTTAACCTTGTCGGGAACTGGCTGATGATTCCACGCTTCGGTGCGGGTGGTGCGGCTGTCAGTACTTGTATTTCCTTTTGGGTGTTTTTCGTAATGCGTACAGAGTTTTCAATTTATCTGTGGAAGCCGATGCCAAGGCTGATGCTCTACGGATACTCAGCTTTGTCGGTGGTAGGAGCAAGTTTTACTACACTATATGGCGCAGGTATCTACTCATATATGCTGGTGTTTTGGTTTTTCCTGCTTGCTGCAGCATTTTTTAGCTTTAAGGGCGAGCTCCGTGAAGTAGTGAGTTTTATTAGTGCAAGGTCAAAAGTGAAGTAAGCAAGTAGACTTATATATATGAACTGGGTAGTGCCTTACACTGATTGATAATGATTTCTTGAGATAAACTCACCAATCATTTTATCGTGCCGCTCTTCAGACCTTGAGAAGCATATATTGACATGCGCCTACCCTATGCATGCAGACAGGGAAAACGCACAGGGAAAACGCATGAAACCCCTTGCTATCACTGACGTGACAACAGGTTCGCGATTAACACTCGCGGCTTAATTCTTCTTTCATTTTGTGTTTATATCCGTCCATGGACGAATAACGAGCACAGTCGACGTGAATGCATACAGTTTGATCAACCAACTTTCTGAACTTCAAGACTTTCGCCAACACTGGAAGGTCGACCATCAGCTGAGTGATATTCTGCTGCTCACTATCTGTGCCATGATTGGTGGAGCCAAGGGCTGGACAGAGATTGCCGATTTTGGACGGATGCGTGAGGATTGGCTGAAAACAATATGCGATTTTTCAAAAGGAATTCCATCCCACGATACCATTGAACGGGTTGTCAGCGTGGTTAACGCGAAGCACTTTCACACGATTTTTTCTGAGTGGATGCAGGGCTGTTATAAGGCAACGGATGGAACTGTAGTCGCTATTGATGGTAAGGCTGTTCGTGGCTCTGGTGACAGAAAAAACAGGCTCGATCCCATTCACATGGTGAGCGCTTTTTGCTCTGCCAATGGGGTGGTACTCGCTCAGGTCAAAACAGATGCGAAAAGCAATGAGATTACCGCAATTCCAGAATTGCTGGATCTTTTGTCAATCAAGGGATGCCTCGTCAGCCTTGATGCTATGGGGTGTCAGCGTGACATAGCCGCAAAAATCAGGGCGAAAGAAGCAGACTACCTTCTGGCTGTAAAAGGTAACCAATCCAAGCTCCATGAAGCTTTTAAGAAGTATTTTCCCATGCATAAAATTCTGAAGGGTGAGTTTGAAAATACCTTTGAAACGATTGAGAAAAATCGTGGACGACATGAGCACCGCGTTCATATTGTCAGTGATATTTTCGATGAGTTCGTCACCGCTCTTTTGACTGGAAAGATATGAAAACCCTGGGGGCAGTTGTTGCCTTTCGGCAGGTGGGTGATACGCCTCAAAACATAGAGGATGTCAGCATCCGTTATTACATCAGCTCCGCAGACCTTACAGCAGAAAAACTGGCGACAAGTGTCCGGAGTCATTGGTCTATCGAGAATAGTTTGCACTATGTTCTGGATGTTGCGATGCAGGAAGATGCTTGCCAGATACGTCGTGGGGATGGCGCTGAGATTCTTTCAGGCTTCAGGCACACTGTTCAGAATCTTTTAAAGAATGAGACATCCTTCAAGGCCGGTATTCAGAGAAAAATGAAGTGTGCCGCAATGAATACCGACTACATGGAAAAGATTCTGGATGGATCTTCTCTGCCGACCTCTAAAACGGAGAAGACTTGAGGCCAGTGATAGCGCGGGGGGCATGCGTTTTCCGTGGGCAAGAGGCCAATTGTGGTATCGTTATTCATGCTTTTTATGCCGATTGTAACGAGTTTATAATTTTCTACAAAGTAATTTGTAATTGAAGTGAATATTTTGAATTTCAGATATTATTGTTTATTTTATTTTATTTTATTCGTGATTTACGTGTTTTTAGCGTTGATTACAGATATTTCAGCTTTTCCGAGTGGCGATGCTAGTTATTACAATTTAGGTGGTAGATATATTTATGGTTCGGTTGAGTCTGGTTTATCTCTGATTGAGTCAATTGAGAAATTTAATTGGGATAAAAAATATTGGGGCTATTTGTTTTTAAATTACGTTTCTGTATTAGCCTTTCCCGAAGACATTTTTCTGCAGTCATTATTACTTGTAGTTATTTCATTTTTACTTTGGCTTACTGTTATTGCTCACGCGTCAAAAAAAGTTTTTGTAAGTAGAGATCCTGATCTTTATATTACTTTTTTCTTGTTTTTGGCTCCAGTGTTTCCAATTTTTTTAAACTATAGAGATATATATATTGCTAGTATTCTATATTTTTTAATATATAGCGTATACTTTTCAAAGAATATACGTTTCACGATTTTTTTAAGTGGTTTGCTTCTCCTTTTTCGTGATGAATTTGTGACAGTTGTTTTTGCCGCTATCACGTTTTCTTTTATCACTGCTCGTTATCTATCAAGTAGAAGAGTGTTAGTTTTTTCGTTATGCTTTGCCATCGCAGTGGTCATAGTTTGTTTGAATAAACACCAAGCACTTGATATTTCTAGGGTTGTTAAGATTCCGCTATCGTTTATTGGTACTTCAACATTTAATATTGTTGCCGACTATGTTGTCGGTCAATCATATTATCAAGGAAGAATTTTTAACCATATCTCACTAGTCGTGTTTTCATTTGTATGGTTGTATTTTACATATTTGATTTTGATAACTGTATTTGAAAATTCCACCTCATCTGAAGATGCGGAGATTTTGTATTTTATTTATTTCTTCTTTGTGTTTAATATGGTTGCTTACACACTTATAAATGATGGTTTTCAAGAAAGAGTGAGAGTTGCATTCATTCCATTTGCAATATTCTTATTTAAACTAGTGAAGAAGGATAGCAAATCATATTCGCTGATGTTTTTTATAGGTTTATCATTTTTAATGGTTACACTGCGAAATTTAAGATGGGTTTTTTAATGTATATTTGTATTCCAAAGGGAATGTCAAGAGAGATATTTGAGTCACAAATTTGTGACAAGTTCGAGAATAAACAAAAAAAATATATTAGTTTCTCCACTCCTCAATTTCACTTAAAATTAAAAAAAATCAATCATGTGGAAAAAAGATCTTGGGTATATGTAAGGTCGGTTACTGATTTCTTATTAATTTATCTATACGGTAAACTATTTAAAAAAAACCTTCATATTTGTTTTGACTTTCGTGGGATTATCTCTGAAGAATCATTTATGCGGAAACGCTCAATCATCAGGAAAAAGATTTTATATTGTCTTGAATGGTTTTCTTATATATGTGCTCATGAGGTCTGGACTGTTTCTGAAAAATTAAAAGACTATTTGATTCGGAACTATGGTAAAAAAGATATTCATGTAGAAGCATGTAAAATAAATAAAAAATTTGTTGTAAGAAAAATAAAAAAAACAAAAGACAATCTCGTTTTTATTTATGTTGGATCGTTGTCAAAATGGCAAAGTTTTGATAGAGCATGCAGGATATATAAGTCTGTCGAGAATGATAAAACTGAATTTATAGTGATTACTAAAGATACAGAAAAAGCAAAAACTATTATGTTTGAGTGCGGTATAAAGAATTTCATGGTGCAAAGTTGCTGTAGAAACGAAGTCTTTGATTATTTAGATATGGCTGACTTTGGTTTTATACTAAGAGATAATAATGTTGTAAATACGACGGCTTCGCCTGTGAAATTCGTGGAATATATTTCTAGAGGAGTTATCCCTATTGCTACAAAATATGTTGGCGATTATTCTAATTTTATTGATGAAATTGGTTATGTTTTAGATGATGATCAAAATTCTGTTTTAGTTGATGAACTTAGCCCTATGATAAGTAATGAAAATTTCGATTTAATTTATTCATCCGCTACAAGCCTTACTTGGTAGAAAACTAGTCCATGTTTGAGGTTCCGCTTCTGGCAGTTAGATACAAGTTACTGTGATAAGTTGTGTCTCTGCTTCGCCATATTTTTTAATTTTTACGTGTGGGCTGTACTTGTTTTGATTCATGTCATTGGGTGTATTCTAAGATGCCCCAATAAGCTCCAGCACAGTCGGTGATTATCTAATCCGAGATTTATATGAGATCTATATTAATTTTTGGTGGCTTTCCTCCTCCAATTGGAGGTGTAACATTGTTTATTGAAAATCTTTTTGATGCTGCTGATAAAGCTGATAATCTAAATGCAGAGATTGATTTGTTCTCTTTTTTTAGAATGTTTGATTTTAAATACAGTGTTTGGCACATTAATTACTCGAATTCCTTTAAAAGATTCTTGTATGTTATTACAGGTAAGTTGTTACGAAGAAAGGTTTTTTTTGTTAAGCATGGTGGTGCTTTTGACATGAGGGATCCTTTTGTATATTTAAGTATTCAGTTATCTGATGGTGTGTTTTGTTTGAATGATACAGTTCTCTATCAACTTAAGAGAATGAATAAAAGGTGCCTTAAACAGACAACAATTTACAAAGAAAACTTGCAAGTCTATGACTCTCTTGAAAAAGTAAAAGATGGAAATAATTCAAAAGGAAAAATTGTTTTTTATATAAATAATAATAAATCTTTAAATGGCGCTGAAATTTATGGTGCAACATTTATTTATAATGCTCTTGATGATATTTTAAAAAATAACACCATTGTTGTTGTTGACCTTTCGGGTAGTTACAAAAGTTTGTTTGATAATCGTCAAGGAGTTACTTATATGGCAGAAGCTACTGATTTTCGCAAGCTTTTGTCTAGTTCGGAAATTTATATAAGACCAACATCGACTGATGGGATGTCCTTGGCGATTTTAGAAGCAGGTCTTTTAGGGGTAAAGGTTCTTGCAAGCGATGTAGTTGAAAGGCCAGAATTCTCTTATACATATATGCATGGTTGTAAAAAAGATTTTTTAGATAAATTAAATTTAATCAGTTCTATTGATTTTATTACTTCTACCCCGAAACTTACTAGTGTTCATCAAGTGATTGATTTTATGGAGGTAAGTAATGTTTGATATAATTTATAAGCTTTCTCCTATCTTTCTACAAAATATATTCTGTACTATATACGGATATATAGAAGCGAAGAAAAGATTCAGAGCCAGCTTTAAGATGTCTTTTTCTGAATTAACCCGTACAGAGTGGTTGGATGAAAAGAGTATAGAGTATTATAAGAAAGAAAAGCTGGCGAATCTTATTGTTTTATCAAAAAGAATTCCTTACTACTCAAGGTGTATTGATGGTAATTCTTTGAGGATTATTAATGATCCTTATGGTGCACTTTTATCAATTCCTATTTTAATTAAAGAGAATATTACTGGTAATTTTTATTTTTTCTATAATAAAAATGCTAGACACCGTTATCATATAAAAACAAGTGGTACGACTGGTAAAGCTCTAAGTATGATGAGGACATATGATGATACATCAATGCAGTGGGCAGTGTGGTTCAGGCACAGGCACAGGTTTGGCGTACGTTATAAGGATTTAAGTGTAAATTTCACGGGAAAACTGGTTGTTCCAAGTAACCAGATTAAGCCACCTTTCTGGCGATATAATAAAGCTCAAAATCAATATCTGATCAATATGCAGCATATTAATAACAAAAATATTGGTTCTATAGTTGGCTTTTTAAATTCTATTTCTCCTGAATTTTATAGCGGGTATCCGAGTATTATCTCTGAAGTATCCAGATTGGCCAATAATAATGGCCTTGCTCTGAAGAATAACTCTAAGCCAAAAGTGATTTTCTGTGGTGCAGAAAATACTCTTGACTATCAGAATGATGAAATCTCCAGATTTACTGGTGCCATTATTACCGACCAATATGGGTTGACAGAGGGCAATTGTAATCTTTCAAAATGTTTGCATGGGTACTACCATGAGGACTTTGAATTCTGCCACGTTGAGCTTGTTGATGAAGAACTATTACCTGATGGTAAGAAGAAAGGCCGTTTAATCGGCACTGGTTTTTTTAACGAAGCTTTCCCCTTGCTGCGTTATGATACTGGGGATGTTGCCGTTCAAATGCCTGATGATTTCAAATGCCCATGTGGGAGGCATAGTAAAGTTTTTCATAGCATCGAAGGTCGAGTTGATGATTATGTGCTGACAGTTGATGGCAGAAAGATTATGCGTTTTGATTATCTATTTAAAGATACAAGTACAATAGAAGAAGCCCAAGTTGTTCAAAATGAATTGAACAAAATTATCATGTGTATAAAACTCCGCTCTGATGAAAATATTGACACGCTAGAAAAGACATTGCGCCAAAGGGTTAAGGACATTATTTGTTCCCAGTTATTGGTTGAATTTTCCTATGTAGACACCATAGAAAAATCTTCAACTGGGAAATTCAAAGCCGTTGTAAATAATATCGAGCGTTAATATCGTGCACCAAATCCTCCAAAACATGTCTACCGGCGAAACATCACTGGTTGAAGCTCCATCCCCAAAATCCAAATCCGGCCAACTGTTAATCCAGAGTAAAACCTCCCTGATTTCCGCTGGCACCGAACGGATGCTGGTTGAATTCGGTCAGGCCAACCTGCTGGAAAAAGCACGAAAGCAGCCGGATAAAGTTAAGATGGTTATCGAAAAGGTTCGAACCGATGGTTTGGCCACAACATTGGATGCCATCAAATCGAAACTGGATCAGCCGTTACCACTGGGTTATTGCAACACGGGTGTTGTGCTTGATGTGGGCAACGGCGTCAGTGATTTTTGTGCGGGTGATCGGGTTGTCAGCAATGGCCCCCATGCCGATATTGTTCGAGTGCCGAATAATTTGTGTGCCAAAATCCCCGAAAATGTCGACGATGAATCAGCCGCTTTTACTGTGCTGGCCGCCATTGGCCTGCAGGGTATCCGACTTGCTCAGCCCACCCTTGGTGAATGCGTAGTGGTGACTGGTCTTGGGTTGATTGGCCTTGTTACCGTACAACTACTGCGTGCTCAAGGGTGTCGGGTTCTCGGTATTGATTTCGATGAAGACAAGCTGGCTTTGGCTCGGCAGTTTGGTGCCGAAACCGTGAATCTGGGCAAAGGTGAAGATCCGGTAGCGGCAGGGCTGGCCTTTTCCCGGGGTAACGGTGTTGATGCGGTGCTGATTACTGCGAGCACCAAATCCAATGATCCGGTGACTCAGGCTGCCCAGATGAGTCGTAAGCGGGGCCGTATTATTCTGGTTGGGGTAACTGGCCTTAACCTGAGCCGGGCGGATTTTTATGAGAAGGAGTTGTCTTTTCAGGTCTCCTGCTCTTATGGGCCTGGGCGCTACGATGCCAACTACGAAGACAAGGGCCAAGACTATCCGCTGGGCTTTGTTCGCTGGACCGAGCAACGAAACTTTGAAGCGATTCTGGATATGATGGCCGATGGTCGTCTGGACATGAAACCGTTGATTTCACACCGCTTCAGTTTCGGCGATGCCCTTACGGCTTACCAGACTTTAACGGATGTTCCCGGAGCTTTGGGTATTCTGCTTCAGTATCCGGAAAAACCGCTTGCAGAACTGCGTGTTGATCGGGTGATGTTGTCCGATAAAAAGCCGGACTATCAACCTAATGAACCGGTATGTGGTTTTATCGGAGCCGGTAATTACGCATCCCGTATGTTGATTCCAGCCTTTGAAAAGGCCGGTGCCAGATTCAACACCATTGTGACCAGTGGTGGTGTTAGTGGTGTGCATCATGGGAAGAAAGCTGGTTTTGTAGAAGCCTCTACCGATGTCGATAGCATGCTGGCCAACCCATCCATAAACACCGTGGCGATTGTGACCCAGCATAACAGTCATGCTGCGTTTGTGACTCAAACCCTGCAGGCAGGGAAGAATGTCTTTGTAGAAAAGCCCCTTGCTCTGAACCATAACGAAATTGATGGTATTGTCGAGGCGCTGGGCGTTCCGGAAAAACAGCCTCGGCTGATGGTGGGTTATAACCGTCGCTTCTCTCCGCAAGTCCAGAAAATGAAATCACTGCTGGATGGTATTAAAGAACCAAAGTCGTTCATCATGACTATGAATGCCGGTGCTATTCCGGCCGACCATTGGACTCAGGACCCGGCAGCGGGCGGTGGCCGTATACTGGGCGAAGCCTGCCACTATATTGACCTGATGCGTTTTCTGGCGGGCAGTGCGATTACTGGTTTTCAGGCTACTCAGATGGGCAATGTGCCTTCAGTAGAGATTAGGGAAGATAAGGCCGCCCTTATGCTCAATTTTGCTGATGGATCGTTTGGTGTTATTCACTACCTGGCCAATGGCGGCAGTAGCTTCCCAAAAGAGCGCATCGAAGTTTTTGCTGCCGGTGGTACCTTGCAGATTGATAACTTCCGAAAAATGACTGGTTTTAACTGGCCAGGTTTCAAGAAGTTAAACCTGAGCAAGCAGGATAAGGGGCAGGAAGCTTGTGCTGCGGCATTTTTGCAATCCGTTAAGGACGGCAAGCCTGCACCTATTGCTGTGGATGAGATTATCGAGGTGGCACGGGTGACTATTGATGTGGTCGAGCAGCTTCGAAAAGCTTGATTTTTACCACAGAGGGCACAAAGGTCACGGAGAAAAGAATAAAGCTTTTGTAAAAAGCTAAAGCTCTTCTCTTCTTTTGTGGTCTTTGTATCTTTTGTGGTTTGAAAAATGAATATTTCATGCGAAGAACAGATAAGATTTATACTTACTGCCGTTTAGGGCTTTCTAACCTGTTTGATGTTTTTTATTACAGGCTGGAAAAAAAACTGAATCGCCATCGGAAATTGCTGTCTGTTGTTGGGTTTTCTGAGGGTGTTTTTTTTCGGAATGATGCTTCTCTTACCATCACCGGTTTCGGTGATAAATATTCTATTAAATACCAGGCTGATAATCTGCTTGCCGGGAAGTTGATTTATTTCTCCTCTGGTGTGGCTCAAACAACAGTACCGCCCAGGTGGCGTTGTACAGTTGAAGGTGTTGAGGCAGGTAATGTAAATCAACACTGGTCTGATATTCCGGATTTCAACCTGGCAGTGGGTGATATCAAAACGGTTTGGGAGCCCTCTCGCTTTGATTGGTTGTTAGTCTTAACAAGAGCTTACCGTGCAAGCGGTCAGTCGCTTTATCTGGAGACCATCAATAACTGGTTACAGGACTGGTGCCGTGAAAATCCTGTTAATGGCGGGCCAAACTGGAAGTGTGGTCAGGAATCATCGCTTCGGATGATGCAGTCCCTTCTTGCCGCATATCTTCTGGGGCAACACACCAACCCCGAACCCATGCTGGTTGAGTTTGTCGCTGCCCACTGTCGCCGAATTGTTCCTACACTCCGTTATGCCATGGCGCAGGATAATAACCATGGTACCAGCGAGGCCGCGGCACTGTTTATTGCCGGTTACTGGCTTGAGTCTGTCAAAGCTTCTGACGCAGGCTTGGTCAGCACGAAAGAGATTAAGAAATTCCAGTTTTTGGGTCGGAAATGGCTGGAGAACCGAGCCAAAAAACTGATTATGGAAGATGGCAGTTTTTCTCAGCACTCGGTGAACTACCACCGGGTAATGCTGGATACTTTCTCCATGGCTGAGTTCTGGCGTATCCGGCTTGAAGCTGCAGCTTTCACTGAACGCTTTTACCAACGGGCCAGGGTCGCAACATCATGGCTGCAAACCATGACTAATCCTGTAACCGGTGATGTACCTAATATGGGGGCCAATGATGGTGCCCGACTATTTGTGCTTACTGACACGGATTACCGCGATTATCGCCCCAGTGTACAGCTTGCTTCGACTCTCTTTTTCAACAGTCCCGTTTATGGTGAAGGTTCGTGGAACGACCAACTCCGTTGGCTGGGGTTGGCAATACTTGAGCAAGTAGAGAAAACAGGCCAGCAATTACCTGTACCAGCCTTACCCCTAAGAGCATCACAACTGTTTGATCAGGGTGGTTACTGTTTTTTGAGGGAGGAGCAGTGTGATCTGGAACTGTTTATCCGCTATCCACGCTTCCGGTTTCGTCCCAGCCATGCGGATGCCCTGCACCTTGATCTCTGGTGGAAGGGCAACAACATTATTCGTGATGGGGGCACCTTCAGTTACAACCCCAGAGCCAGTAGTGCTCCTGAATACAGCAGTGACAGTGATGATAAAGAGTGGCTGGACTATTTCCCCGGAACAGAAAGCCATAGTACCGTCCAGTTTGATAACCGTGACCAGATGCCCCGCATCAGTCGTTTTCTGTTTGGCAATTGGCTAAAGCCTGATTTTGTTGAGCCCATCGAGGTTGAAGGCGTGGCCCAAACCTGGGCTGCACAATATACCGACAGCTTTGGAGCCAGCCACAAGCGGGCGGTAAGGCTTGAACCTGAGCGGTTGGTTGTTACCGACAGCGTGCTGGGTTTCAACGATAAGGCTGTTTTGCGTTGGCGACTCTGCCCCGGTGAGTGGAGTTTTGATGGTAATCAGGCTGTGTGTGACGGGATGGTTATTATTGTCTCAGTCAATCAAAAGCCTGCTGTCATGAGAGTTGTTGAGGGTTTTGAATCCCGGTATTACAACGAGATAAATTCACTGCCTGTTCTGGAAATTGAAGTTACGGCGTCTGCTGAATTCCAAACGGTTTTTCTTTTTTCATAACTTAAAAGACTTTAACCACAGATACACATAGATCAAAAGCCTGAATTAAGAGCCGATTTCTTCTCTTTTATCCAGTCTTTTCCTCCGTGTCTTTGTGCCTCTGTGGTAAATAATATGCATATACTTTATTTTCATCAGCATTTCAGTACCCCGAAAGGTGCTTCCGGCATTCGTTCTTATGCCATGGCTCGCAAGCTTGTTGAGCAGGGTCATAAGGTTACTATGGTCTGCGGTTCCTACAGTGGAGGTAATACTGGCCTTGTCGAACCTTTTTATAATGGATCTCGACGTGGAAAGGTGGACGGAATTGATGTTCTTGAATTTGAACTCTCTTATTCCAACCAGGATTCCTTTCTCAAACGTTCCGGGCTATTCGCCCTTTTTGCGCTGAAGAGCATCAAAGTGGCGCTGACTGAGCGTTATGATGTTCTGTTTGCTACGACCACCCCTTTAACTGCTGCGATACCAGGCATATTCGCCCGTTGGCTTAGACGAAAACCTTTTGTGTTTGAGGTTCGTGATCTGTGGCCGGAGCTTCCCCGCGAAATGGGGGTTATTACTAACCCCGTTGTACTTTGGTTAATGGGGCGGCTTGAATGGGCCGCCTATAAAAGTGCACACCGCGTGATTGGTCTCTCACCGGGAATTGTTAATGGTATTGCCCGTTTAGGCATCCCTCATGAACGAATAGCTATGATTCCCAACGGTTGTGATCTCACGCTGTTTGGTGATACCAATACCGGCCCGTGGCGGCCAGAAGAAGTAAAGGATTCTGATCTTATGGCCGTTTTTGCCGGAACGCACGGCATAGCTAATGGCCTTGATGCGGTACTGGATGCAGCTGCCATCCTGAAAAAACAACAGCGTGAAGATATCAAACTGGTTCTTATCGGGCAGGGTAAGCTGAAGGAGTCTTTGCAATTTCGTGCCAGCCGGGAAGGGCTGGATAATGTTGTTTTCCATGATCCGGTTAACAAAGAGAAGTTGGCTGGGTTAATGGAGGCAACTGATGTAGGTTTGCAGACCCTCGCTAATATACCAGCCTTTTATTACGGCACATCCCCAAACAAGTTCTTTGATTATATTGCCAGTGGCTTACCTGTTCTGAATAACTACCCAGGCTGGTTGGCAGAGATGGTTCAGGAATATCAGTGTGGTGTCGCAGTTCCACCGGATAACGCCCAGGCATTTGCTGATGCTCTGATCGGTCTTGCAGATAATCGGGAGAGACTTCCTGTAATGGGAGCTGCAAGCAAGCGGCTGGCCAGAAATATTTTTGATCGTAGGAATTTATCTAAACAGTTTGTTGGCTGGGTAATTGCGGGAGAAACGGTCAATGGTTAAACGCTTGATTGATATTATAGGTGCACTTGTTGCTCTTATTATTTTTAGTCCAGTCTTGGCATTCACCGCCTGGAAGGTTGCTAAAACCATGGGCAAGCCAGTGTTCTTCCGTCAGGTACGCCCAGGCTTGAATGGTGAGCCTTTTGAAATGGTTAAGTTTCGCACCATGAGAGATGCGACTGGTTCAGATGGTCAACCACTCCCTGATTCAGAACGAATTACTCCCTTTGGTAGCTTTATGCGCCGCGCCAGTCTGGATGAGTTGCCGGAGTTCTGGAATGTACTCAAAGGCGATATGAGTCTGGTAGGGCCACGGCCTTTATTAATGCAATATCTGCCACTCTACTCCAAAGAGCAGTTTCGTCGCCATGAGATGAAACCGGGTATCACCGGCTGGGCTCAGATTAATGGTCGTAATGCTATATCCTGGGATGAGAAGTTTAAGCTGGATGTCTGGTATGTGGATAACAAATCAGTTCAGCTAGATATCAAGGTTCTTTTTTTTACTGTTAAAAAGGTAGCTTTTCGAGAAGGTATTAGCGCAAACGACCATGCGACGATGCCTTTTTTTGAGGGTAACCTTTGGGGATTACCAATGAATCTCAAACCGTTCACTGTGAAACTAAAAAAAATAATCTCTAACATTAGCAAACTCACGGCTGCTACTAACTAACATAAAGGAAAGGTACTTGCTTTTTTTTAAATGAAAACTCGTGAAAAATAAGTAACTGATTAACTCTTCCCTCTAAAAAATTTATTCGTATCTTACCCATGACTCAATTTAATATACTGTTTGCTGCTGCTGGTCGGCGTGTTTCCCTGCTCCGTCATTTTAAGAAAACATTACACGAAATGGGAATTGGTGGATCTATTTTTGCTGCAGATGCCGGAAAGTCCGCCCCGGCGTCATTTATTGCTGATCATTGTGTTCGGGTTCCTAGGGTGTCATCACCGGACTATATCCCTGAACTGTTATCTATCTGTGAAAGAATGAAGATCCGTCTATTGGTTTCCCTTATTGATACTGATCTGACTCTGCTGTCACAAAATAAAGAAAAATTTAGAGATGTAGGTACAGAGGTATTGGTCTGTGATCTTTCCACAAATGAAATCTGTTTTGATAAAATCAATACTTGGCAGTTTTTTACTGAGAATAAAATTGATACACCCAAAGTAATATCCGAAACTGAGGTTCAAAACCTCAAAGAAACAGATTTCCCTCTTCTGATTAAACCTTGGGATGGTAGCTGCAGTATTGGCGTTAATAAGGTCAATAGTTTAGGAGAGCTACACTTTTTTAGTCAGTATGTAGAAAACGCAATGGTTCAAGAGTTCATTCAAGGTGATGAATATACCTGTGATGCCTATGTTGATTTAAATGGAAAAGTCCGTTGTGTTGTTCCACGTAAACGTTTGGAGACAAGGGCGGGTGAAGTTAGTAAAGGTTTAACAGTGAACGATTCAGAAATTATTGCAGCTGTAACTAATGTTGTTGATAGGCTGCCTCATGCAGTGGGCTGTATGACAGTTCAATGTTTTAAACAGACGGACGGGCGGATCTGTTTCATCGAAATTAATCCACGCTTTGGTGGGGGACATCCGCTCAGCCTTCATGCCGGTGCAGATTTCCCCAAATGGATTATTCAGGAGCTTACCGGTCAGGCTTGTGATGCTCATCAGGACGCCTGGCAGGATGATCTGGCCATGCTTCGTTATGACGATGAAATTATTGTCCGTGGAGAAGATATCCGTTGATTAAAGCAGTGGTTTTTGATATGGACGATACTCTTTACCCTGAGCACTCCTACGTTTACAGCGGTTTTAAAGCGATTGATTGTCATCTAGCTGAAAATTTCAAAACTGATGGTTTTTATGGCGTAGCAAAACGTCTATTTCTTGAAGGCCGCCGGGGTAAAATTTTTAACGAAACTCTGGACTGTCTAGGATTTTCTTATCAGGATGGGCTGATCAAAGAACTTATTGATGTGTATAGGAATCATAAGCCAGCCATTCATCTTGATGTGGAAGTAATAAAGGTTATTGAGTATTTTTCTCAGTATTATAAAACAGCACTGATCACTGATGGTTATCAGGCTGCCCAGAGGAATAAAATTGAAGCATTGGGGATTAGCCGATATTTCGATTTTATCTGTGTAACTGATGAGTTTGGCAGAGACTACTGGAAGCCTCATGAAAAGCCTTTTGTAACTACTGAAAATGCCCTCAACGTGAAATCCTCTGAGTGTATTTATATTGCAGATAATCCAATAAAAGATTTTGTTACACCAAATCGACTTGGTTGGAAAACAATTCAGTTGCTTTCTGAAGGTGGCGAGTATAATACCTTGAATGTTGAATCTGAATATCAGGCCCAATTACAAGTAACAGGCTTGAATGAAGTGATTAACTTGATCGTTGAGCTTTAAGGCCTTACCCCATTTCTTATTAAGATTATTTATATCTTATTAGGGCGACGGTTAAATCCATTCTGTAACTAACAAGATTCACAATATCCATGCTAAATACCCCATTCTCTCCCTGGCCTTCTTTCACCGAAGATGAAGCCAAAGCTGTTTCACAAGTCTTACTGTCCAACAAGGTTAATTACTGGACTGGCTCCGAAGGGCGCGAGTTTGAAAAAGAGTTCGCTCTTTATACTGGTGCTGAATATGCGATTGCACTTGCCAATGGCACACTCGCACTGGATCTTGCCCTAAAAGCTTTGGATATAAAAGCAGGTGATGAAGTGATTGTGACTTCACGCACATTCCTCGCTTCCGCCAGTTCTATTGTGTCGGCTGGTGCTACACCTGTGTTTGCTGATGTAGACAGGGAAACCCAGAACATCACATCTGAGACGATTGCCAAAGTCATCACTTCAAAAACCAAAGCGATTATCTGCGTGCATCTGGCCGGCTGGCCCTGTGAGATGGATGACATTATGGCTCTGGCACAGCAGCACAATCTTTATGTGATTGAAGACTGTGCCCAGGCTCACGGTGCAAGATATAAAGGAAGAAGTGTTGGTTCCATCGGTCATATTGGTACCTGGTCGTTTTGTCAGGATAAGATTATGTCCACCGGTGGTGAAGGGGGTATGGTCACCACTAATGATGAGTCCCTCTGGAAGAAAATGTGGGCCTATAAAGATCACGGTAAATCCTACGATGCGGTTTATAACACCCAGCATCCTCCAGGGTTTCGCTGGTTGCATGAGTCTTTTGGTACCAATTGGCGTCTGACAGACATGCAGTCGGCCATTGGGCGTATCCAGCTCAAACGTATGCCGGAATGGTCCAGGCAACGCCGTGCCAATGCCGCCGCAATTAATGAAGTGTGTCGTACCTTGCCTGCTCTGCGAGTTCCTGTTGTCCCTGGGGATATTGAACATGCCTGCTACAAACATTATGTTTTTGTTAAACCCGAGCAATTAAAAGAAGGCTGGAACCGGGACCGTATTGTCAATGAAATCGTTAAGCAGGGTGTTCCCTGTTTCCAGGGTTCCTGCTCTGAGGTTTACCTTGAAAAAGCTTTCGATGGAACCGGTTATCGCCCGGCCGAACGTTTATCTGTTGCCCGTGAGCTGGGGGAAACCAGTTTAATGTTTTTGGTGCATCCAACCTTAACGCAGAGTGAGATTGGTAGGACCTGTGATGTTATTCGTAATGTTGTTACTAACGCTTTTAAACCACGGACAGACGGAGGCACAGAGGAGTAGAAAAGTTTAGTTGAAATGCTTTTCTCGTGCCTTTGTGGTTTCCGCGGTAATAAAAATAAATGCGTAATCAAATCCTGGAACTCCCCCGCCCCCAGAAGCGGTTAATTTCTGTTATTGTCGATATTGTCATCCTCTGGTTCTCCGTTTTGCTGGCGTATATTATTCGCCTTGGCGGTCAGGTTGATGGCAGCTTTCTGCCCGGTTTTTATATGATGCTGATCCTGGCACCATTAACTGCAGTGCCTTTTTATGTTCGGCTAGGTTTATATCGCGCCATTCTTCGGTATATGGACCCGTACGTGACCATGGCGATTTTCCGTGCCTGTAGTATGGGTGCACTGCTGTTGTCTGTATGCGTGCTGCTTTCTGGTGTTGCGGTACCCCGCTCAGTTCCTGTGCTTTATTGGTTCATCTCCATGATTTTGGTGATTGGCAGCCGGTATACGGTGCGTTCCTGGTTTTGGGGGTATAGGTTTCGCGATTTGTTAATAGCTCCGGTGACGACCCGCAGGGCTGACGCCCGCGCACAGAAGGGTGTTCCAGTGGCTATTTATGGGGCAGGTGGGGCTGGTACTGAGCTTTACCGGGCACTGGAGCGTTCACGGGAGTACCATGTTGTTGCCTTTGTTGATGACAATATTGCTTTGACCGGAAGTCATATCTACGGGTGCCCGGTTTGGCATGGAGATAATCTCGAAGATCTGCTTTCGGCCAGCAGTCCCTCTGTGTTTATGCTGGCCATGCCATCTGCCAGTCGTGCTGCCCGTCAACAGGTTGTTAAGCGACTGGAGCCTTTGAATGTGCAGGTGCAGTCTGTTCCACCTTTGTCTGACCTGGCCAGTGGGAAGTTTACAGTTCAACAGGTTCAGGATGTTGATATCGCGGACCTTCTGGGCCGGGATGCCGTCGCTCCAGACCAGCTTTTGTTAACCCGAAATATCACCGACAAGGTGGTAATGGTGACAGGTGCGGGTGGTTCTATTGGTTCGGAAATCTCCCGGCAGGCTCTTGCCCTGCAGCCGAAGGCTCTGATACTTCTTGATCATTCTGAATACAACCTTTATGCCATAGACAGAGAGCTCCGGGAGCGTGTTAAGCATTTCCCCGGTGAAGAGCAGGTAAAATTGATTACCGTTCTGGGTTCTGTCAATGACCCGGACCGTCTGATGGATACTATGTCCATTTACAACGTAGAAACGGTTTATCACGCGGCAGCCTATAAGCATGTCCCGATGGTTGAGCACAATCTGTCTCAGGGCTTGCGCAACAATGTTTTGGGAACCCTTTACACCGCACAGGCGGCCATTGCCTGTGGTGTCGAAAAGTTTGTTCTGATTTCAACCGATAAAGCTGTGCGCCCCACTAATGTGATGGGTGCCTCCAAGCGTTTGGCTGAGATGGTTCTACAGGCTCTGGCAGAGGAGCCCAATCCTGAATTTTATCATCCGAACCTGTTCAATAACTGGCCCGGTATAAATGGCACCCACAATGCGACAGATACTGATAATCAGGCTCGCCAGAATAGCACCAACTTTACGATTGTGCGCTTTGGTAATGTATTAGGCTCCAGTGGTTCTGTGATACCTGTCTTTCGTCAGCAAATTGCTGCAGGTGGTCCGGTGACAGTCACACATCCGGAGATTAACCGTTACTTTATGACCATTCCTGAAGCTGCCCAGTTAGTTATGCAGGCAGGAGCTATGGGGCAGGGCGGGGATGTGTTTGTGCTCGATATGGGCCAGCCGGTTAAGATTGTTGACTTGGCCAAACGCATGGTGAACCTCTCCGGCCTGACTGTAAAAAGCACTGAGAACCCTGAAGGCGATATAGAAGTCACATACACCGGCCTTCGCCCCGGAGAAAAGCTGTACGAAGAACTGTTGATTGGCGAGAACGTCACCGGTACCGAACATGCCAAAATCTGCTCCGCCCGCGAAGAATTCCTCAACTGGCAGGCGCTGCAACTGGTGCTTGATGACATGCTGAACAGTCTTAAAGGTCACCACTACCACGCCACCCGAGACCTGCTGCTCAAGTATGTAAACGGTTATAATCCTTCCAGCCATGTTGTCGATTGGCTGTACCAATTAGAACATGAGGAAAAGGAAGCCGTTTGATTTTTTCAAAGGATTGTTCACCACAAAAAGACTTTTCTCAGCCTTTCTTTGTGTCCTCTGTGACCTCCGTGGTTCAAGCGCTCTTCCTGCTCTCACCACTCTACCCACCGGCACAGACCCCCATCTCCCTGTGCACCATGATAATTGGAGCACTGTTCCTGCTCTTAAACGCTCATAATAAGAAAAGTTTCAGCGCCGCCTTACCCACCATTCACCACAAGGTTATAACCCTTTCTCTCATAACCTTGTTCGCCCTTATGGCGGCTTCGGTACTGTGGAGTGAAGGCGTACCAACCTTCGCGGTGGCTGGTCAGCTGTTATTCAGTGGCTTTTGTGTTGGGCTGTTTATTCTGATCACAGCAGGCTTATGCCGCTTGTTGCCTATGCAGACCATCCTGCTGGTAGCGGCATTGGCGGCAGGCGCTGTAGCTCTGCTCTCCCTTGGTTGGCAGCTGGGTGTGAACGACCGCTCACTTTCGTACCGTGCCTTTCGTATTGCCAGTGCCGGTTTGGGGGAGTGGGCAAATTTGGGTAACCCGATAGATGCAGGCTTGTACTACGGGCCCTTCGCACTGGTATTGCTGTGTGCATTGATAACACCGTTGCAAACATCTTTTCGTTTCACCGTATTGATTAAGGCGCTGTCTGCCATTGGACTGGTCAGCCTGGTTGGTTACCTGGTACTGACCTACAGCCGGGGTGCCATGGCGGCCTTTCTGGTGGGGAGTTGTGTGCTGTGTGGTTTGTCTGGCAGTCGTTATCGGTTTGTCTGGCTGCTTACGGTTTTGTTGGGTTGTGCCGGGTTAGTCGCTTTTGGCGAAAGCCTGCTGAATGCAGAAGTTCACAAGGGCTTTAATGGCCGCGAACCGATCTGGGAATACGCTTTACACCTTATTCAGCAAAAGCCCTGGCTTGGCCATGGTGCCGGGCAGGTGTTTGACTATGTGATTCCTCCCCACGGTATTACTTACCACTTTGCCCATAACTACCTGCTGACCTTGTGGGTGCACTACGGCATTGGCGCACCACTGTTATTTCTGATGGCAACGGGTTCTGCCCTCTGGTTGGCGTGGCAAAACCGTCAGTCGGTGTTGAGCCGTTTGTCGATGACATGGCTGGTGTTTGGTCTGGTGGGTATTCAAACCTACGTCGATGAACTGATGCGTACGCCTCACCCATACTGGCTGCTGGTGTGGTTTCCCCTTGGGCTTTGCCTTGGCAGCCATAAACTAAAAAGCACGTAATTTTTCTTTGTGTCTTCGGGCCTCTGTGGTAAAAACCGCGGTTGTCATTGTTGTTATAGAGCGTTCACCATGGACGGCACCGCGTACCATAAATCACTCACCGGCCTTTTCCTTCTTCTTCTGTTCTGGCTGCCCCTGCCGTTTGGTTCCAATACTGTTTGGGCCCAAAGCATTATGCAGGTATCTGTTTTTGCGGTTGCAGGGCTGTGGTTAGCGGGCTTTTCTCTGGGGCGCTGCCGAGTACCCAATGTCTTTGTTAAAGCCTGGCCGGTACACCTTGCTCTTTTGAGTGTTCTGGCCTGGATTGGGCTGCAGCAGTTGTCCTGGCCCGTTTCTACGCTGGAAACCTGGGTACCGGAAACCTTCCATTATTATCAGTCTGCTTACCAGGCATTGGCTGAACCTCTCCCTTCTTCTCTGCCATTCTCCCTCGACCCTCACGCTACTGCTGCGGCGTTTCAGCATACGCTGGCGTTGTATCTGCTGTTTGCCCTCACACTTTTACTTATCACCGACAATCGACAGTTGCGCTGGTTAGCCTTGTGCTTTGTGATCGCCGGTACTGCCCAGGCGCTTTACGGTGCACTGAGTACGTTGTCTGGCTGGGAAATGGGCTTCTTTGCCAAGAAAGTAACGGGTCGGGGCGTAGCGACCGGGACTTTCGTAAACAGAAACCACCTCGCCGGCTTTTTAGAAATGACCGCAGCCATGGGGGTTGGTTTGCTGGTGGCCCAGTTAACCGATCAGCGCAGTAGCAGTTTTAAAGAATGGTTGCGTGCCACGCTTACCACGTTAATGAGCAGCAAGGTGATTTTGCGAGCTTCCCTCATCGTGATGGTGGTAGCTTTGGTGTTAACCCGTTCTCGTATGGGTAACGGAGCATTTTTCTCTAGCCTTATGTTGACCGGGGTGGTTTACGTTGTCCTGAAGCGCAAGCTCACCCGAGGCATGGCGGTATTCTTCGTAAGCCTGCTGTTAATCGACACGCTGATTATCAGTAACTGGTTCGGGCTGGATCAGGTGGTTAATCGTATCAGCAGTACCATTGTGGTGGAACAAAGTGAAAGCACGGGATCAGCGTCGGTCTCCATCGCGGATGTGCGCACAGATGTAAACCCCGTAACCCGAGAACTGATTGCCCAGGCACCATTAACAGGAACTGGCGCCGGAACATTCTATACCGCACTGCCTTCCCAGAGAGACGGTGGCTGGCGTGGCTTCTTTGACCATGCCCACAACGACTATCTGCAATTCCCCCAGGAACTTGGCATACCCGCCACACTCGCCCTTGGTTTTGCGGTGCTCTTTTCCTTATGGCAGGCGATTCAGGCTATACGTTTACGAAAAAGCCGGTTCAACAACGGTGTAGCGTTTGGCGCGCTCATGGGCGGCATAGCGCTGATGATTCACTCCTGGGCCGACTTCAATCTGCAGATACCGGCGAACGCGGCTTATTTTGTTGTTTTGATGGCTGTAGCGTTTTTGGCTCGTTTCCTGAATTTGAACCACCATTTGAACCACAGAGGGCACAAAGGACACAGAGAAAAAGCTATTTATGAAAAGCAAAGCTCTTATTAAAAAGCTCTTCGCTTTTCTCCGTGTGACCGCCAAGGATGGCGGAAATGTCGGTGTTGAATGGAACATTCACCGACCCTCTGTGCCCTCCGTGGTAAAAAGGCTTTAAAGTGATCGATATACACAACCATATTATCCCCGGCATCGACGACGGTGCCCAAACATTAAAAGACTCTCTGGCACTGTTGCAGCTGGCCATAGAGGATGGAACCACACATCTTGTGTGTACCCCTCATATGCACGCCGGGCGGTTCGAAAACACAGTCGATACCATCAAACCAGCCTTCGAAAGCTTACAGCAGGCTGTTAACGAGAAGGCTCTTCCTATCAAACTGGCTATGGCTGCCGAAGTTCGCATCAGTGATGAATTTATGATTCACCTGAAGCGAGACAAAGTGCCGTTCCTTGGCCGCTGGCAGGACAAAACCGTTGTGCTGCTGGAAATGCCCCATGACCGTATTCCCATGGGTATTGAAAACCTGTTGGCCTGGTTGGAACGGCAGAACATCACTGCATTGATTGCTCACCCTGAACGCAATAAAGAAATCATGCGCAAGCCTGAACTGGCACACTCTCTGGCAAAGCGCGGCGCGTTGTTCCAGCTGACAGCCGCGTCTGTTGCTGGTGGCTTTGGTGATACAGCCTTAAAGACGGCGCAATGGTTTGTTGAGCAGGACCTGGCGTTCTGCGTGGCTTCCGATGCCCACAATGTGAAGAACCGGCCTTCTGCCATGAAAGCCGCTTACACAGTATTGGAAGAGTGGGGCGGTAAAGCACTGGCGGAAAAACTGTGCATCCTGAACCCTGGCAAGTTAACCGAGATACTTTTTAAAAGCTTTTAACCACAGAGGGCACAAAGATCACGGAGAAAAGAAAAAGCTTTTCGTAAGAGCTTTTGCTTTTTATTAATCAGCTTTTCCTCCGTGCCTTTTGTGTCCTCTGTGGTTCAAAAAATGGTTCAAAAAATGGTTCAAAAAATGGTTCAAGTATGGAAAACACCAAACGTCGCAGAAGGCGCACCAGAAAAACCCGCTCCTTCTCCCTAAAGCGGTTGCCAGCCCTGTTGCTGTTGCCTCTGCTCGCCATAATGATTGGCACCAGCTTTCAACAGATGAAAGCCAGTGTGATAAATGGCCAGACCGACTCTTATCTGGCTTTCTGGCATGAAGAGTTAAAGCAGGACGGTGAAGGTTTTGCGGTATCCGATAAGTCTGTCGCTACAGTACGTGAAGGTGCCGAACGGGCACTGGCGTTAGCACCGGGTGCACCGGAATACCTTTCTGCCAAGGCCAAGATAGAAGACTGGGTGGTGACAGATGCTCAACGCCAAGGGTTTGTACCCGATAAGGAGTACCAGCAACAAGGATTGCAGGCTTACCGTGACGCTATTGTCCAGCGCCCGGCCTGGCCGTATACCTGGGCCGAGCTTGCTATGGCCAAGGCGCGCGCCAGTGAGGTAGACCAGGAATTCTTCAACGCGCTGGAACGGGCCACAAGCCTTGGTCCCTGGGAACGACAGGTGATGGATACCGTCACACAGCTTGGCCTCTGGTATGGCGACTGGTTACCGGACGAGGTGAAGGTTGCCGTGGATGAAAACCTTGTTCGTTATGCGGATGTTTATCCCGCTCAAGCGATGGCGATAGCCCGTAATCAAGACAAGACTGAGGTTGTCTGCCCGCTGGTTTCCCGGCCGGAGTGGTTTCGACGGGATTGCGAGTAACATTCAACATAGGCAGCGTACACGGCTGGCGTCCAACAGTACGATCCAAAGTGTAGTGAAACTGGCCCGCTCGGCTCCCTGTCATGCGACAGTGACAGAGGACTGGGGTCGTAACCCCTGGCTGTTAAACACCCCCGGTGGTGTTGTCGATCTCAAGACCGGGCAGGTCAGCGATCATGACCGACAGGAGATGATGACACGTATCACCACAGCCGCGCCGGAGGGAGAGTGCCCTCTTTGGTTACGCTTTCTGAATGATGTCACTGATGGTGATCAGGCGCTGGTGGATTATCTGCAAAAGGTCGTGGGGTACTGCCTGACAGGTGTGACATCGGAGCATGCGCTGTTCTTCCTGCATGGTGGAGGAGCCAATGGTAAATCGGTTTTTATCCATGTGCTGATGTCTATTTTGGGGAATTATGCGGTCAATGCTTCTGTGGAAACGTTTATGGAATCCCGCCACGAGAAGCATCCTACCGATTTGGCCAGTCTGCAGGGAGCACGTTTTGTGTCCAGCGTGGAAACGGAACAAGGTAAACGCTGGAATGAGTCCAAACTGAAAACATTAACCGGTGGCGATAAAGTCTCTGCCCGGTTTATGCGCCAGGATTTTTTTGAATACAGCCCTCAGTTCAAATTAGTGATTGCCGGTAACCATAAACCCACCTGTTCGGCAAAGCTACCGCTGTTTACTGTAGTAATGAAAATAAACAGTAATGGAAGATAAAATTTTCTCGAAATCATCAGTCGTTCCAGTGAGCCTTCAAATTATTCATTTCATATACTTTCAGTTAAGAAGATTTGTGCGTAATCACTGTTTTATTTTCGGTTCAGTACTGTCTTCATTGTTATTGGTTTGCTTGTGGTTCGGTGATTGAGTGCCAGTTAAATGCTAAGCTGAAAATGACTCTTTCCTGGTAGAGTGAGCGTGCCAATTAAATCACAGAGACCCAGTTCAACACTGGAGTCAGCTCCGGCAAACCAGCCTCCCGCTGACTTTTCGAAAAATATAAAGGCCTCCCATAATAACCATTCGGTTTCCAGCCAGACGGGCGTGAAACATATCCCTGCCCCGGATTCTCCTACAGGACAATTTCTGGAAAAACTCAAGCATATACGCGCAGTCAGGGCACTTCCCAAAATGTCCGCGCAAAATCCGCCCTCAAAACCGGCGGACAGTTCTGGCAAACTGACTCTGTATTGGAATAGCGGACATGCATCCATTTTACTGAGTAAGGGGGGGCAAACAGTCGCAGCTTCCGGTTTTCATCCCAAAGAATATGTTAATGGGGAAATCAAGGGGAAAGTTCTTACTGAAAATTACCTGGATCAAGCTATTGCAGCAGGTAGCCCCGTTCTTAATCTTGATCTTAACCAAGAGCAGTTTCTGGGGGTTGTATGGAGTCTGACTGATCTGGATATCAAGTGCGCCATGGGGTCTCCTGAGTGTTCGTATAACCTGCTGACCAATAATTGTTTGGATTTTGCCCAAAGAATCTATAAAAGCACGGGAAAAGATGGCCACTGGCTTGACCACTTTTCGGCGAAAGACTTGTCCCGGGAGCCTGGTGTACGCTCAGCTTTTCTTGCCCTGGCTGCTAAACCCTATCACTTTGGAGAGACCCTGCCCGGGCGACTGGGGATCTGGGCGGAGGCTCGTTATGAGACCTTTCAGGAGGACTCTGTTTTAGATGTCCACAGAAATTTCAATTTGCTGGCCGCTTCTGTCCCTGTCGTCGCCGTAGGATATCACCTGGTGAAGTGGACATTCCGGCTAATGGGGCGGCTGATATATCAGGACCCGGATAATGAAAAATATAAAGACCTGGACCCTGCGGCCTTGAAGTTCTGTGCGGAAAAATCCCTTGCCAGTGTAGAGCAGTTAAGAAAAGGCGTGGATCGCCTGATTGATTATTCCGGTGATGACAATCTCCATGTTATGAAACAGGAGAGAGAGAAGGTATTGGAAGAAAGTATTGAACTGGCAGAACGCCTCGACACCCTGATAAAACGATTGGGTGCAGCCTCCACCAATCCTGAATTGCTGGCCAGATTGCTGGAGGACATTGATACTTTTTGTGGTGATTACCGCGATTTATGTAAACGGATTAACGAAAACCCCCTCAGCATTTTGGGTGTGGAGATCCGTGGAAATATCGACAGAACCAGACAGTCCATCACCACGGTATTGAATTACCTGAATAGCTGATCGTTACCTCAAATCACTTGCTACATTTTTTACATGGAGGCTGTCCGGTTGGTGATGCTCAAAATACACTGATTCCATATATAAGTAGTAACCGGGCCATATATTTTCTGGGCCGGGCGAATCATATTTTGAGTCTTGTGTTTAAAGATGCTAGAGGTCATCGTCCTCAAAAATGCTGGGATTCTTCAAGGGGCTTGGCAGTCACTGGTATTCGCAATGTGGATGATGCAATGAAACGTCGCCTGCACCTGGTGCCATTCACGGTGAAAGTGGCGGAAGAGAAAAAGGACAGGGAGCTGCCTAACAAGCTGTTAAATGAGCGTCACGGCATTATGGCCTGGGCCATTGCCGGGTGTCTGCGGTGGCAGAAAGAAGGTATTAAACCGCCTGCGAGTGTGGTGAAAGCGACTGAAGAATACTTCGATGGGGAGGATACGCTTGGCCAGTGGCTGGAGGAGCGGTGCGATGTGAATCGTGGTCAACGGGAAGGGGGCAGTCAGCTCTATAACGACTGGCGTGTCCCAGGAAGCCTGGCATATGGCCAGACGGCTACCTACGGGGATTCAGTTAGGCCACGGTTCCGCCTGGCCGGAGATGGTTTACGCTCAACGCGAGCAAGAGCGCCGTGCAGAACGGGAAGTGATCTACATGCGGCCCTCTGCCGCACAAGAAGACCGGCTGGTGGAGTGTATTAACTGGCTGACGCCACTGGGCGTGTCGGATCGTAAACTGATCTGGCTAAGGGTCTCCGGTGTCACCTGGCGGGAGATCGCGCACCGAACCGGTATCCCTCGGTCTTCGATTCAACGGCACTGGCATAAAACTTTGCTGTGTATCCAGCTGTACATTTCCTGAGGGAGTTAGTGGGAGTTGAGGGGAGCTACAGGATAAAGGTGTCGGTTGTTGTTAAGTGCTGATTTTGGGGGTGGGACAAAACCGCCGTTTTAGGGTTATATTTTCTGTACGCTTGTGCAGCGCTATGCCAACTGCCACTCAACGCCTCGGATCATTCGGTCCGGGGCGTTTTGTTTTTTGCATATATCCAGGATGGAATTCACCATGGCTAATCGGAATCGATCCAGTTGGACACGCACTCGTATTTGCTGTGATTGCGGTAAAGAACAAACCATTCGCAAGGATAACCTTGCCCCAAAATGTACCAGTTGTGCGGCCAGAACCCGTGGAGCGAAAGGCATTGCAACCCTGAAGGCTCGCCGTTTGCAGGCCGAATGTGATCATTGCAGAAATCGATTTCACACAACTCGCAGTGCTTTGGTCAGATCAAAAAAGCATTACTGCTCACAAGCATGTCGCCATGCAAACCACCAAATCCAGAGAACCTGCAAGTATTGCCGGAAAGACTTTCACCTGGCTCGCAGTGTCGTTGAAGGAACCAGTAATTCCAGGGGAAATTTTTGTTCCCTAGAGTGTTATGACGAATCACTCTGTAAACCTGACGAGTCGCAGGCGAGGGGAAGCCGTTGGAAACGCATTCGTGATGAAGTCTTACGAAAAATCCCGCTTTGTGCTTGTTGTGGAAAAACAGGAAAGCTGGATGTTCATCACATCGTGCCCTACAGAATCACAGCGGACAACCATCCTTCCAACCTTATGCCGCTGTGCAAATCCTGCCATTACAAGATTAAGAGTCAAACCTGGGCTGTAGAGAAAACGGGAATTGATCCGGAAGTGCTGAAATTGTTCTTTAGAAGCCTGTTGGTGGAAAAACTGATGGTCAATCTGACCATGGTGAGGGCGCAGCAATGACAAAAATTAAAATCGAATACTGGCCTTTGTCACAGCTTGATGAGTATGACAAAAATCCCCGTCGTAATGATCAGGCTGTTGATCAGATGTGTGTGGCCATCAAGGAAATGGGGTTCAAGGTTCAAGGTTCCCATCATTGCCAAAAGCAATGGCCTTATTGTTGATGGGCATTTGCGTTACAAGGCTGCACGGCAGCTCAATCTGGCCGAGGTGCCAGTTGTTCTGGCAGATGATCTGACGGAAACCCAGATCCGTGCTTTCCGCATCATGATTAACCAGTCTGCTCATTGGGCTGATTGGGATGAGGAGCTACTGGCAGTAGAACTGAAACAGCTGGATGCAGAGGATTTTGACTTGGATATTCTCGGCTTCAGCGATGAGGATCTTGATGGGTTTCTCCTGGAAGAACCCGAAGGCAACACCGAAGACGACGCGGTGCCGGAGGTACAGGAACAGCCGGTCAGCAAAACCGGTGACGTCTGGATACTCGGCTCTCATCGTCTGCTCTGCGGCAGTGCCACAGAATCGACTGACGTAGAGAAGCTTATGGATGGCCAGCTGGCGGACATGGTATTCACTGATCCGCCCTACAACGTGGATTACGCCAACCCAGAGAAAGACGGCAAAGCCAAGAAAGATCGCCGCATTAAAAACGACAATCTGGGTAACGAGTTTCACGGTTTTCTGCTGGCAGCTATGACCAACATGCT
Organism: Sansalvadorimonas sp.; assembly: GCA_965221135.1. Lineage (GTDB taxonomy): Bacteria > Pseudomonadota > Gammaproteobacteria > Pseudomonadales > Endozoicomonadaceae > Sansalvadorimonas. Next base: position 52,327 of record CBDCRZ010000030.1, on the reverse strand, counting down.
CACCGTTTGCAAAGGTGCAATCTACGTCTGCATGTCATCTTCCGAGTTGGACACCTTGCAAAGCGCCTTTCGAGGAGCCGGTGGTAAGTGGTCCACCTTTCTGATCTGGGCCAAGAACACATTCACTCTCGGTCGGGCTGATTACCAGCGTCAGTACGAACCCATTCTCTACGGCTGGAAAGAAGGCACCGATCACTTCTGGTGCGGTGGCCGAGATCAGGGTGATGTCTGGTTCTTCAACAAGCCTGTCAAAAACGATCTTCACCCCACCATGAAACCGGTGGAGCTGGTTGAACGGGCCGTTCGTAATTCCTCCAAGAGCAAAGATATTGTTCTGGATCTGTTTGGCGGTTCCGGCAGCACGCTCATCGCCTGTGAGAAAACCGGTCGGCAGGCAAGACTGACAGAGCTCGCCCCCAAATACGTCGATGTCATTGTACGACGTTGGGAAGAGTACACCGGCAAGGAAGCCACTCTCGAAGAGAGCAACCTGACGTTTATCCAAGTCGCGGCTGAACGAGGAATTGACGATGACCGAAGTCATTCAACAGCGGCTTGATCAGATCGACACCAAGCTCGACAAACTCTCCGATGCTGTGACCCCAACACCGTCGTCGTCCACTGTTCCGCCACCAAGCCCAGTCAGGATGTGACCTTTGACACCATCAAACGCTGGCATCTGATGGAACGAGCCTTTATCGATATCGGTTACCATTGGGTGATTGAGCGGGATGGCTCTGTGAAGCAGGGCAGGGCGGTTGATGACTGGGGTGCTCACGCCAAAGGTCACAATCATCAGAGTGTGGGCATTTGTCTGGTGGGAGGTCTGAACGACGATGGTCAACCGGACGACAACTTCACCGTACTGCAGAAGCGCATGTTGAAGTTCCTTGTCACAGGCTGTCAGGGACTGTGGCCGGACGTGGTGGTAAAAGGACATTACCACTTGAATGGGGACAAGGACTGTCCCTGCTTTAATATTGACAAGTGGTTGTGTGAAGAAGGAATGACCGGAGAGAACGCAGCATGAGTTGGCTGGCGGCACTACCGGTAGTCGGCAAGATTATCGACAAGGTATTTCCTGATGCCAACCAGGCCGCTCAAGCCAAGCAAACCCTGACAGAGATGGCCATTAACGGTGAGCTGGATGAACTCGCCCAGCAGGCAGGCGTGATCAAAGCGGAAGCCCAGGGTGAGAGTGGGCTGCAGAGAAGCTGGCGACCACTGGTTATGCTGGTGTTTACAGCACTGATTGTATGCCGATGGATGGGCTGGGCCTCCCCGGATCTGAGTGAAGATTTGGAGTTGAAACTGCTCGGAATCGTGCAGCTTGGTATTGGAGGTTACATTGCCAGTCGGGGGTTGGAGAAGGTTGCCAGCAATTTGCGCCGTTAGTTTTAAATGTTGAGTGTGAATCATAACGGATTGACATGCCCGGAGTGCTTACCGTTTCTCTCTGTTCACAGACTTATCCACAGATTTTGTGAGTAAATGAGGTGAACAAAAGTAGGTCATGATCAGCACCCAGCGGCTGTGTAAGCCTTCTGTTTTAAACGCGAGGTGCCCCTTGTGAGTGGAAAATTAAAGCCACACAGTCCCTCACGCGGCGATAGCCGGGGACCCTGGGGGACAGCTGGGAGTGCGGGTGCTCAGCCGCGCGAAAAAACGCGAGCGACAGACTCAAAATCGGGGTTGACTTTCAGGTTGACTTTGGTTGACTTTTTTCCATTTAATCCTGCAATAACAAATACTTAGCGGGTCAACCACAGCTCCTTCCAGCCCTTGCAAAAAGTCAACCTGGTTGACTTTTTTGGTTGACTCTCAGGTTGACCGTTTTCGGCATCGTCCACCGCCAGTGAATGCCAGAACAGACGCGAAACTTTCAGCTCTTTGGCCCAGCGCCCCATATGGCGACCCATTGTTATGCTGGTGTTTACGGCGCTGATTATGTGTCGATGGATGGGCTGGGCTTCCCCGGACTTAAGTGAAACACTGGCGTTGAAGTTGCTCGGTATCGTCCAGCTGGGGATGGGTAGCTACATTGCCAGCCGAGGGGTGGAGAAGGTGATGAAGAACATTCATCGCTGAATCATTCCCCACCAGATGGGTTATCAATAGAAACAAATTTATAGATGTAGATATTGATAACCCTATTGTCACCCCATACAGTCCGTGCGCTATCAGAGAATGGTCACTCAAGAGAAGGATGGGATTTTGTGTTGTTCCCTGTATGAATGCGCAGATGCCTGGTGAGGGCACTGGATTGGGTAAAGCCCTGTTTGCAGCCTTCGACAGGGCAGACAAAAGGGCGCTCCCCTGTGTGAGTGCGCTTGTGGGTGGTGAGGGCACCGGATTGGGTAAAGCCCTGTTTGCAGCCTTCGACGGGGCAGACAAAAGGGCGCTCCCCTGTGTGAATGCGCTTGTGGGTGGTGAGGTTACTGGATTGGGTAAAGCTCTGTTTGCAGCCTTCGACGGGGCAGACAAAAGGGCGCTCCCCTGTGTGAGTGCGCATGTGGGCGGTGAGGTCACCGGATCGGGCAAAGCCCTGTTTGCAGCCTTCGACGGGGCAGACAAAAGGGCGCTCCCCTGTGTGAATGCGCTTGTGGGTGGTGAGGTCACCGGATCGGGCAAAGCCCTGTTTGCAGCCTTCGACGGGGCAGACAAAAGGGCGCTCCCCTGTGTGAATGCGCTTGTGGGTGGTGAGGTCACCGGATCGGGCAAAGCCCTGTTTGCAGCCTTCGACGGGGCAGACAAAAGGGCGCTCCCCTGTGTGAGTGCGCTTGTGCCTGGTGAGGGCACCGGATTTGGTAAAGCCCTGTTTGCAGCCTTCGACGGGGCAGACAAAAGGGCGCTCCCCTGTGTGAATGCGCTTGTGGGTGGTGAGGGTACTGGATTGGGTAAAGCCCCGTTTACAGCCTTTGACGGGGCAGACAAAAGGGCGCTCCCCTGTATGGATGCGCAGATGCCTGGTGAGGTGACTGGATTGGGTAAAGCTCTGTTTGCAGCCTTCGACGGGGCAGACAAAAGGGCGCTCCCCTGTGTGGATGCGCTTGTGGGTGGTGAGGTCACCGGATTGGGCAAAGCCCTGTTTGCAGCCTTCGACGGGGCAGACAAAAGGGCGCTCCCCTGTGTGAGTGCGCTTGTGGGTGGTGAGGGTACTGGAATGGGTAAAGCCCTGTTTGCAGCCTTCGACGGGGCAGACAAAAGGGCGCTCCCCTGTGTGGATGCGCTTGTGGATGGTGAGGGTACTGGATTGGGTAAAGCCCTGTTTGCAGCCTTCGACGGGGCAGACAAAAGGGCGCTCCCCTGTGTGAGTGCGCTTGTGGGCGGTGAGGTGACTGGATTGGGTAAAGCTCTGTTTGCAGCCTTCGACGGGGCAGACAAAAGGGCGCTCCCCTGTGTGAGTGCGCTTGTGGGTGGTGAGGGCACTGGATTGGGTAAAGCCCTGTTTGCAACCTTCGACAGGGCAGACAAAAGGGCGCTCCCCTGTGTGAATGCGCTTGTGCCTGGTGAGGGCACCGGATTCGGTAAAGGCCTGTTTGCAGCCTTCGACGGGGCAGACAAAAGGGCGCTCCCCTGTGTGAATGCGCTTGTGATTGGTGAGGTTACTGGATTGGGTAAAGCCTTTTTTACAGCCTTCGACGGGGCAGACAAAAGGGCGCTCCCCTGTGTGAGTGCGTTTTTTTCCAGGACGGACTCTGAGTGTGTACGTATCAGGAGTGCCTGTCGGGTGAAGCTCCGTGTCAGATTGAACCTCAATGCTGTCACAGGGGGCGGTATCTTCTCCCACAGAGCTGTTTCCGAATTCCTCAGAGGGGGAAGACATTACCTGTAGTTTATGGTCGTGCTGTCTTATCCAGCTATTTAAATGCGGATATTCAGGAGGGAACAGATCAGCACCAGGGTGAGACGAGCAGTCAATGTCCGGGTGGGAGTCTTCCCCTAATTCGTCAGAAAACACATGGCAAACTCCCGATTCATCTTCAATACGGGTCAAGGTATTCGCTTCAATGTCAAGAGGTAATACCTGCGGTGCGTGTGCAAGTGTGAGTTGTGTATTTTGTTCCTTTCCCTGGCAATGCACACTGTGTTGATCGCCAGCCCTCGCCACTGAACAGGACGTTGTTCCATGGGGGTGGATTTGCGTACCTTCGGTGCTTGGAATAGTGACACCACCTGTCGAGTCGATATGAATTTGCACCGAGTCAACGGGTTGATCAGGTTTAATAGAAGGTATAGGGATAAGTTTGTTTTTTCCGGAAAAGGTATTGGGAGAAATCAGGCTGATGGCAATAGAGGTCGTCAAGATACCAATGCGTGCCTTAAAGAACATATACCCGCCCCCAAAAAGAAGATGAAGAGGATAGACTGAAACGTGATGATGGCAGTGGCTATTCTCACGGCAGATGCTCGGTCTTTAGAGACCCCTGCAGGGTTTAATAAACAGCCGGTACGCAACACTGCGAAAAATCGTTAGTAACAATCAGTTGGCGGGTCAACCAAAGCTCCTTCCAGCCCTTGGCAATAGCCAACCGGGTTGACTTTTTTGGTTGACCCTTAGGTTGACCATTTTCGGCATCGCCCACCGCCAGTGAATGCCAGAACAAACGTGAGACTTTCAGCTCTTTGGTCCAGCGCCCCATATGGCGACCCATTGTTATGCTGGTGTTTACGGCGCTGATTATGTGTCGATGGATGGGCTGGGCTTCCCCGGACTTAAGTGAAACACTGGCGTTGAAGTTGCTCGGTATCGTCCCGCTGGGGATGGGTGGCTACATTGCCAGCCGAGGGGTGGAGAAGGTGATGAAGAACATTCATCGCTGAATCATTCCCCACCAGATGGGTTATCAATATAAACAAATTTGTAGATGTAGATATTGATAACCCTATTGTCACCCCATACAGTCCGTGCGCTATCAGAGAATGGTCACTCAAGAGAAAGATGGGATTTTGTGTTGTTCCCTGTGTGAATGCGCTGGTGCCTGGTGAGGGCACTGGATTGGGCAAAGCTTTTTTTACAGCCTTCGACGGGGCAGACAAAAGGGCGCTCCCCTGTGTGGATGCGCTTGTGGGCGGTGAGGTCACCGGATCGGGCAAAGCCCTGTTTGCAACCTTCAACGGGGCAGACAAAAGGGCGCTCCCCTGTGTGAATGCGCTTGTGCCTGGTGAGGGTGCCGGATTTGGTAAAGCCCTGTTTGCAGCCTTCGACGGGGCAGACAAAAGGGCGCTCCCCTGTGTGAGTGCGCTTGTGGGTGGTGAGGTCACTGGATTGGGTAAAGCCCTGTTTGCAGCCTTCGACGGGGCAGACAAAAGGGCGCTCCCCTGTGTGGATGCGCTTGTGGGCGGTGAGGGCACCGGATTGGGCAAAGCCTTTTTTACAGCCTTCGACGGGGCAGACAAAAGGGCGCTCCCCTGTGTGAATGCGCTTGTGCCTGGTGAGGTCACTGGATCGGGTAAAGCCTTTTTTACAGCCTTCGACGGGGCAGACAAAAGGGCGCTCCCCTGTGTGAATACCCTTGTGCCTGGTGAGGTGACTGGAGTGGGTAAAGCCTTTTTTACAGCCTTCGACGGGGCAGACAAAAGGGCGCTCCCCTGTGTGAATGCGCTTGTGAGTGGTGAGATGACTTGATTGGGCAAAGTCCTGTTTGCAGCCTTCGACGGGGCAGACAAAAGGGCGCTCCCCTGTGTGAATACCCTTGTGCCTGGTGAGGTGACTGGAGTGGGTAAAGCCTTTTTTACAGCCTTCGACGGGGCAGACAAAAGGGCGCTCCCCTGTGTGAATGCGCTTGTGAGTGGTGAGATGACTTGATTGGGCAAAGTCCTGTTTGCAGCCTTCGACGGGGCAGACAAAAGGGCGCTCCCCTGTGTGAATGCGCTTGTGCTTGGTGAGGTTATTGGATTGGGTAAAGCCCCTGTTGCAGCCTTCAACGGGGCAGACAAAAGGGCGCTCCCCTGTGTGAGTGCGCTTGTGCCTGGTGAGGTTACTGGATTGGGTAAAGCCCCTGTTGCAGCCTTCAACGGGGCAGACAAAAGGTCGCTCCCCTGTGTGAATACGCTTGTGCCTGGTGAGGTGACAGGATTGGGTAAAGCCTTTTTTACAGCCTTCAACGGGGCAGACAAAAGGGTGCTCCCCTGTGTGAATGCGCTTTTTTCCTGGACGGACTCTGAGAGTGTGCGTATCCGGAGTGTCTGCAGGAAGAAGTTCAGTGTCAGATTGAACCTCAATGCTGTCCCAGGGGAAGTTATCCTCCCAGAATGTCCAGTCTCCGGAATTCTCTGAGTGTGAAGGGCTTGTCTGAAGCTCATGGCTTTCGTCACTTGTCCAGCTATTCAGAGGTGTTAGTTCAGGAAAAAGCCGTTCGGTACTGGAGTGAAGTGAGCAATGAATGTCAGGGATATACATTTCACCGCCCTCTTCAGAAAATATATTGCAAACTCCCGATTTATCCTCAATACGGGTCAAGGCATTCCCTTCAATCACAAGAGGGAATGCCTGTTTTGCGTGTGTGAGTGTGAGTTGTGTGTTTTGTTCCTTTCCCTGGCAATGCACAATGTGTTGATCGCCAGCCTTCACCACAGAACAGGATGTTGTTCCATGGGGGTGGATTTGCGTGCCCTTTGTACCCGGAATGGCGACCCTTCCCGTCGAGTCGATATGAATTTGCACCGGGTAAACCGGTTGATTAGATTTAAGCGCAGGTATATGGAGAAGCCTGTTGTTGCCGGAAAAGGTATTGGGAGAAATCAGACTGATGACAATAGAGGTCGTCAAGATACAAATGCATGACTTAAAGAGCATATAGTCACTCACCCCCAAAAAAGAAGGTGAAGAGGATAGACTCAAACGTGATAACGGCGAGGAACATCCCCACGATAGAAACCCGGTCTTTACGGGGGGCCTGCAGGGTTCAATAATCAGCGGGTACGGAGCACCGCAAAAGCGCTGACGACAGACTCACACCGGGGTTGACTTTTTAAGGCCGCAATAGCAAATAGTTAGCGGGTCAACCATAGCTCCTTTCAGCCCTTCGAAATAGTCAACCTGGTTGACTTTTTTGGTTGACTCTCAGGTTGACCATTTTCGGTATCGTCCACCGCCAGTGAATGCCAGAAAAAACGCGAGACTTTCAGCTCTTTGGTCCAACGCGAATGCCCATATGGCGACCCATTGTTATGCTGGTGTTTACGGCGCTGATTATGTGTCGATGGATGGGCTGGGCTTCCCCGGACTTAAGTGAAACACTGGCGTTGAAGTTGCTCGGTATCGTCCAGCTGGGGATGGGTAGCTACATTGCCAGCCGAGGGGTGGAGAAGGTGATGAAGAACATTCATCGCTGAATCATTCCCCACCAGATGGGTTATCAATAGAAACAAATTTGTAGATGTAGATATTGATAACCCTATTGTCACCCCATACAGTCCGTGCGCTATCAGAGAATGGTCACTCAAGAGAAGGATGGGATTTTGTGTTGTCCCCTGTGTGGATGCGCTTGTGCCTGGAGAGGGCACCAGATTGGGTAAAGCCTTTTTTACAGCCTTCGACGGGGCAGACAAAAGGGCGCTCCCCTGTGTGAGTGCGCTTGTGGGCGGTGAGGGCACCGGATTGGGCAAAGCCCTGTTTGCAGCCTTCGACGGGGCAGACAAAAGGGCGCTTCCCTGTGTGAATGCGCTTGTGAGTGGTGAGGTGACTGGATTGGGTAAAGCCCTGTTTGCAGCCTTCGACGGGGCAGACAAAAGGGCGCTCCCCTGTGTGAATGCGCTTGTGCCTGGTGAGGTGACTGGTTACTTTTTTACAGCCTTCGACGGGGCAGACAAAAGGGCGCTCCCCTGTAAATGCGCTTGTGCCTGGTGAGGTTGGAGTGGGTAAAGCCTTTTTTACAGCCTTCGACGGGGCAGACAAAAGGGCGCTCCCCTGTGTGAAGGCGCGCTTGTGAGGTGGTGAGGTTTGCAGCCTGGAGACAAAAGGGCGCTCCCCTGGGTAAAGCTGGAGTGGGTAAAGCCTTTTTTACAGCCTTCGACGGGGCAGACAAAAGGGCGCTCCCCTGTGTGAATGCGCTTGTGAGTGGTGAGGTCACTGGATCGGGCAAAGTTTTACAGCCTTCGACGGGGCAGACAAAAGGGCGCTCCCCTGTGTGAATGCGCTTGTGAGTGGTGAGGGCACCGGATTGGGCAAAGCCTGCCTTCGACGGGGCAGACAAAAGGGCGCTCCCCTGTGTGAATGCGCTTGTGCTTGGTGAGGTCACTGGATTGGGTAAAGCCCTGGTTACAGCCTTCGACGGGGCAGACAAAAGGGCGCTCCCCTGTGTGAGTGCGCTGGTGGGCGGTGAGGTTACTGGATTGGGTAAAGCCCCTGTTGCAGCCTTCAACGGGGCAGACAAAAGGGCGCTCCCCTGTGTGAATACGCTTGTGCCTGGTGAGGTGACTGGATCGGGCAAAGCCTTTTTTACAGCCTTCGACGGGGCAGACAAAAGGGCGCTCCCCTGTGTGAATGCGCTTTTTTCCTGGACGGACTCTGAGAGTGTGCGTATCCGGAGTGTCTGCAGGAAGAAGTTCAGTGTCAGATTGAACCTCAGTGCTGTCCCAGGGGAAGTTATCCTCCCAGAATGTCCAGTCTCCGGAATTCTCTGAGTGTGAAGGGCTTGTCTGAAGCTCATGGCTGTCGTCACTTGTCCAGCTATTCTGAGGTGTTAGTTCAGGAAAAAGCCGTTCGGTACTGGAGTGAAGTGAGCAATGAATGTCAGGGATATACATTTCACCGCCCTCTTCAGAAAATATATTGCAAACTCCCGATTTATCCTCAATACGGGTCAAGGCATTCCCTTCAATCACAAGAGGGAATGCCTGCTTTGCGTGTGTGAGTGTGAGTTGTGTGTTTTGTTTATTTCCCTGGCAATGCACAATGTGTTGATCGCCAGCCTTCACCACAGAACAGGATGTTGTTCCATGGGGGTGGATTTGCGTGCCCTTTGTACCCGGAATGGCGACCCTTCCCGTCGAGTCGATATGAATTTGCACCGGGTAAACCGGGTGATTAGATTTAAGCGCAGGTATATGGATAAGCTTGTTGTTGCCGGAAAAGGTATTGGGAGAAATCAGACTGATGACAATAGAGGTCGTCAAGATACAAATGCATGACTTAAAGAGCATAGAGTCCCCCCAGAAGGTGAAGAGGATAGACTCAAACGTGATAACTGCGGGGAACATCCCCACGATAGAAACCCGGTCTTTACGGGGGGCCTGCAGGGTTCAATAATCAGCGGGTACGGAGCACCGCAAAAGCGCTGGCGACGTAAGCGAACGGGGAACACCATCTTCCCCTATCTGTATGAGACCGGTATTTTCAAATCATCCGCACTGAGATTCATCGGTAGCAGGTGCTCTACGCTGTCCTCTTTTTCCAGCTGTGCCTTCTCTATTTGAGGAAGCCGAGTCAGTACATGCCGGAACCAGGCGTACGGCTCAAGACCGTTGGCTTTTGCCGTTTCCACCAGGCTATAGAGAATCGCACTGGCACGGGCACCTTTGACGGATTGCGCAAACAGCCAGTTCTTTCGGCCGATCACGAATGGTTTAATTGCCCGCTCTGCCGCATTGTTGTCGATATCCAACAGACCACTGTCCAGATAGCGTGCCAGGTTCTTCCACTGGTTCTGGGCATAAGTGATGGCTCTGCCCAGCAAGTTTTTCGGTGGCACCAGTGATTGCTGCTTGTCCAGCCAGCTTTTCAGTTTATCCATCACCGGGCGGCTTTCTGACTGCCGGATCTGGAAACGCTCTTCAACACTCTTATCCCTGATCCGCTTCTCAATGGCGTACAGCGTTCGCATCAGGCCGAGTACCTGGGCCGGTTTGCTGAGGGTCTATGAGGATTGGCCTTTCTTTGTCGGGATTGCCTTCAGGGCGTCGTTAAATTTTCGGCGTACGTGGGCCATGCAGGCCACCAGTTCAATACCGGGCTGCTTGTTCCGCAGCGCTTCATAGGCTTTCATCCCGTCACATTGCAGGTGACCGGTAAAACCATCCAGAAACGCCAGTGGGTGTTCATGACCTCGCCCCGGTTGATAGTCGTACAGAACAACGGGGGAACTCAGTTGTCCGGTGGTTCGGTATAGCCACATATACGACTTGTTTTGTGCACTTCGGTCGGGTTCATTTAACACTTGCAGCGGGGTTTCGTCCGCCTGAAGGCTGGGCTGTTTCACCAGCTTTTTCTGCAGTGCTTTATAAACAGGTTCCAGAAGCTGTGAGACCCGGATCATCCATTCCGCCATAGTCGTACGACGGATTTCCACACCCATGCGGTTGAGGATAAATTACTGGAGGTATAACGGAAGAGCATCACAGTATTTGCTGACGATGACCCAGGCCAGAAGGCCGGGGGTTGAGAAGCTCTTGGGGATGGGCATCTTTGGAGTGGGTGCGGTTTTCACGCTGCACTCATCTTCACAGGCTTATTTCAAGCGCTGGAACTCGATGACTTTGACATGGGCAGGCACAATATCCAGTTTGCAGCTGCTTTCATGACCAAAAGCCTTCAGGGGCGGGCTCTTCCGTCAGTTCTTCGGGTTCGTTGAACAGCTGACCCTGTTCATCAGAACGTTCACTGCTGGCACTATACTGCTGATGTTTGTAGAGACGAAACTGTTCTTCGTACCACGCCAGCTTCTCCTTCAGCTGGATGTTTTCCAGTTGAAGGGTTTCGATGCTACTGATGTTTGGCGTGGATATCGTATTCATGCCGGCCATTATACAATACCCGGCCAGTCGCTTGTATTACAGCAGGTCATGGCAATCACATCTATTAAACCATGGACGGATACTGCAAAGGCTGGTGCTCTCTCTTTTGTTCGATCGGCAGACCATCCAGCAGCCAGGCCAGTTCACGGTACGTGAGGGTGATGGCCTGTTCGGCATCACCCTCACGGGGCCAGTGAAAACGGCCTTTCTCAAGCCGACGCTAATAGAGCCAGAAACCATCGGTCTGCCAGTGCAGAATCTTGAGTTTATTCTGCCCCCGGTTGCAGAACACAAACAGGCTTTCTGAAAACGGGTCGAGCGTCAGCACTTCACTGACAATCAGGGCCAGCCCGTCAATAGATTTGCGCATATCTGTGACGCCCGGAGCCAGATAAACGCGCAGAACCGGGGAGGCTGCGATCATGCGGCCTCCAGCATTTTAAGCACTTGCTGCAACGTCTGTGGATCAAATCCTGAGGCCAGTGCAATGCGGAAGCCCCCTGGGCTAGTCAAGGTAATACCGGGGTTTGCCACGTCAGGCACCGCTGATTTGTCCGCTGTCACAGCCTCAGGAATAACAGTGACGGGCAGCAGGTTTGTTGTTACGTTTTGAGAGGTCGCCATCTCCTTGAAATAACGACGGCGATAATAGCCAAAGGATTTGATCGACAGGTTGTGTTTACGGGCGTATTCAGACTGCGCCAGACGGCCCTTGCGCCATGTTTCGATATGTCGGAACCAGAATTCACGTTTGCTGGACATGGAACCTCCGGAATTGATGGGAGGCTTGAGTATCCGGGAGTGCTGTTATTGGCGGTAGGTGGGTTTTGCCTGACGCTTACTCCCCTTTAAACCCTTTGGTACCGAAGGCAGCGACGTCGTCGAGGTAGATGTACAAGCTCATATCCGCCGCTACCACAGACATCGTTATCTCAAAACCTGCCAGTGCGAACAGTCACCGGCCATGACCATCGCTCCGGGTCCAGCCAAACTGATCCGCAAGGGTAAGCTGGGCATCTCTGTCTGGGTCGAGATTCTGTTACACAAATACGCCTTCGGTATCCCCGTTGCCCGACAATTACAGGACTTTCACCTGCGGGGCCTGACCTTGTCTCCGGGGACAGTGGCCGGTGGTTTGAAAATCATCCAACCTTTGTTTGAACCGGTTGCCGAAACTATCCGGGAACGCGTCGCCAGTGACGAGCAGTGGCATGCCGACGAAACTCGCTGGCTGGTCTGTGGTGATAAAAAAGAGGCAAAAAACACTGGCTGTGGGTCTTTTTAAGCAGCACCGCAGCCTACTACAGCGTGGACGACAACCGTTCGGCAAGCCTTCCCAAAGGTTTGCTATGCGACAGTAACGGTGTGCTTATCTGCGACCGTTACAGCGCCTACAAATGCCTGGCTCGTGAAAATCAGGATGTGTTTCTTGCCTTTTGCTGGAGTCATGTTCGCAGAGACTTTATCAATGCGGAACGGGGAACTGACGGACTGAAAACATGGAGTGCGACCTGGGTCAAACGGATTGGCAGGCTTTACCATTTGAATCATCAAAGGTTGAACAGCCTTGGGACTTCTGAAGTATTCCAGAAATACGACAGTGCACTGAAAAAACATCCAAGCAGCATGGAGAAGTGGCGCATTGAAGAACTCGCCCGGCCAGAACTGAAGGAACAGTGTCGGAAAGTGCTTACCAGCCTTCAAAACCATTGGAAAGGGTTGTGCCCGTTTGCCGATTACCCCGAAGTGCCGATGGATAACAACGCGGCCGAACGGTCACTTCGATCACCGGTTGTGGGACGAAAAAACTTCTATGGCGCGGGCAGTGACTGGAGCGGAAAGCTGACCGCCTGGCTGTTCTCCGTGTTCATGACCCTGAACCTTTGGGATATCAATCCCTGGTTTTGGCTGAGTGAATATCTGCAGGCGTGTGCAGAGAATGACAGGAATCCGCCGGAAGACCTGTCCGACTGGCTACCCTGGCTGATGACGGATGGACGTCTTCAATCATTGAAGAATCACAGTCCTCCAGATGATGCTCAGTTACCCCCATCACCAAAATCATAGTATCCAATAAAGCACGCTACCGGCCAGAAGCCGGTGGCGGAGTGACTATGGGTTCACGGAATGTTTACGCTCCTTCCAGCCCTTGCAAAAAGTCAACCTGGTTGACTTTTTTGGTTGACTCTCAGGTTGACCATTTTCGGCATCGTCCACCGCCCGTGAATGCCAGAACAGGCGCGAAACTTTCAGCTCTTTGGCCCAGCGCCCCATATGGCGACCCATTGTTATGCTGGTGTTTACGGCGCTGATTATGTGTCGATGGATGGGCTGGGCTTCCCCGGACTTAAGTGAAACACTGGCGTTGAAGTTGCTCGGTATCGTCCAGTTTGGATGGGTGGAGAAGGTGATGAAGAACATTCATCGCTGAATCATTCCCCACCAGATGGGTTATCAATATAAACAAATTTGTAGATGTAGATATTGATAACCCTATTGTCACCCCATACAGTCCGTGCGTTATCGGAGAATGGTCACTCAAGAGAAGGATGGGATTTTGTGTTGTTCCCTGTGTGAATGCGCTTGTGAGTGGTGAGGTCACTGGATCGGGCAAAGCCTTTTTTATAGCCTTCGACGGGGCAGACAAAAGGGCGCTCCCCTGTGTGAATGCGCTTGTGAGTGGTGAGGTCACTGGATCGGGCAAAGCCTTTTTTACAGCCTTCGACGGGGCAGACAAAAGGGCGCGCCCCTGTGTGAGTGCGCTTGTGGGTGGTGAGGGTACTGGATTGGGTAAAGCCCTGTTTGCAGCCTTCGACGGGGCAGACAAAAGGGCGCTCCCCTGTGTGAATGCGCTTGTGCTTGGTGAGGTGACAGGATTGGGTAAAGCCTTTTTTACAGCCTTCGACGGGGCAGACAAAAGGGCGCTCCCCTGTGTGAATGCGCTTATGGGTGGTGAGATCACTGGATTGGGTAAAGCCCTGTTTGCAGCCTTCGACGGGGCAGACAAAAGGGCGCTCCCCTGTATGAATGCGCTTGTGCCTGGTGAGGTCACTGGATCGGGCAAAGCCTTTTTTACAGCCTTCGACGGGGCAGTCAAAAGGGCGCTCCCCTGTATGAATGCGCTTATGCCTGGTGAGATCACTGGATTGGGCAAAGCCCTGTTTGCAGCCTTCGACGGGGCAGACAAAAGGGCGCTCCCCTGTGTGGATGCGCTTGTGGGCGGTGAGGTGACCGGATTCGATAAAGCCCTGTTTGCAGCCTTCGACGGGGCAGACAAAAGGGCGCTCCCCTGTGTGGATGCGCTTGTGGGCGGTGAGGGCACCGGATTGGGTAAAGCCCTGTTTGCAGCCTTCGACGGGGCAGACAAAAGGGCGCTCCCCTGTGTGAATGCGCTTGTGGGTGGTGAGGGTACTGGATTGGGTAAAGCCCTGTTTACAGCCTTCAACGGGGCAGACAAAAGGGCGCTCCCCTGTATGAATGCGCTTGTGCCTGGCGAGGTCACTGGAGTGGGTAAAGCCTTTTTTACAGCCTTCGACGGGGCAGACAAAAGGGCGCTCCCCTGTGTGAGTGCGCTTGTGGGTAGTGAGGTGACTGGATTGGGTAAAGCTCTGTTTGCAGCCTTCGACGGGGCAGACAAAAGGGCGCTCCCCTGTGTGAATGCGTTTGTGCCTGGTGAGGGCACCGGATTCGGTAAAGCCCTGTTTGCAGCCTTCGACGGGGCAGACAAAAGGGCGCTCCCCTGTGTGAGTGCGCTTGTGGGTGGTGAGGTGACTGGATTGGGTAAAGCCTTTTTTACAGCCTTCGACGGGGCAGACAAAAGGGCGCTCCCTTGTGTGAGTGCGTTTTTTTCCAGGCCGGACTCTGAGTGTGTACGTATCAGGAGTGCCTGTCGGGAGAAGCTCCGTGTCAGATTGAACCTCAATGCTGTCACAGGGGGCGGTATCTTCTCCCACAGAGCTGTCTCCGAAATCCTCAGAGGGGGTAGGCATTACCTGTAGTTTATGGTTGTGCTGTCTTATCCAGCTATTTAAATGCGGATATTCAGGAGGAAACAGATCAGCACCAGGGTGAGACGAGCAGTCAATGTCAGGGTGGGAGTCTTCCCCTGATTCGTCAGAAAACACATGGCAAACTCCCGATTCATCTTCAATACGGGTCAAGGTATTCGCTTCAATGTCAAGAGGTAATACCTGCGGTGCGTGTGCAAGTGTGAGTTGTGTGTTCTGTTCTTTTCCCTGGCAATGCACACTGTGTTGATCGCCAGCCCTCGCCACTGAACAGGACGTTGTTCCATGGGGGTGGATTTGCGTACCTTTGGTGCTCGGAATAGTGACACCGCCTGTCGAGTCGATATGAATTTGCACCGAGTCAACGGGTTGATCAGGTTTAATAGAAGGTATGGGGATAAGTTTGTTTTTGCCGGAAAAGGTATTGGGAGAAATCAGGCTGATGGCAATAGATGTAGTCAAGATACCAATGCGTGCCTTAAAGAACATATACCCGCCCCCAAAAAAGAAGGTGAAGAGGATAGACTCAAACGTGATGATGGCAGTGAATATTCTCACGGCAGATGCTCGGTCTTTAGAGCCCCCTGCAGGGCTCAATAAACAGCCGGTACGCAGCACTGCGAAAAATTGTTAGTAACAATCAGTTAGCGGGTCAACCATGGCTCCTTCCAACCTGAATGAATAGTCAACCGGGTTGACTTTTTTGGTTGACTCTCAGGTTGAGCATTTTCGGCATCGTCCACCGCCAGTGAATGCCAGAACAAACGTGAGATTTTCAGCTCTTTGGCCCTGCGCCCCATATGGCGACCCATTGTTATGCTGGTGTTTACGGCGCTGATTATGTGTCGATGGATGGGCTGGGCTTCCCCGGACTTAAGTGAAACACTGGCGTTGAAGTTGCTCGGTATCGTCCAGCTGGGGATGGGTGGCTACATTGCCAGCCGAGGCGTGGAGAAGGTGATGAAGAACATTCATCGCTGAATCATTCCCCACCAGATGGGTTATCAATATAAACAAATTTGTAGATGTAGATATTGATAACCCTATTGTCACCCCATACAGTCCGTGCGCTATGAGGGAATGGTCACTCAAGAGAAGGATGGGATTTTGTGTTGTTCCCTGTATGGATGCGCAGATGCCTGGTGAGGTCACTGGATCGGGTAAAGCCCTGTTTGCAGCCTTCGACGGGGCAGACAAAAGGGCGCTTCCCTGTGTGGATGCGCTTATGCCTGGTGAGGTCACTGGATTGGGTAAAGCCCTGTTTGCAGCCTTCGACGGGGCAGACAAAAGGGCGCTCCCCTGTGTGAATGCGCTTATGCCTGGAGAGGGCACCGGATTCGGTAAAGCCCTGTTTGCAGCCTTCGACGGGGCAGACAAAAGGGCGCTCCCCTGTATGAATGCGCTTGTGAGTGGTGAGGTCACTGGAGTGGGTAAAGCCTTTTTTACAGCCTTCGACGGGGCAGACAAAAGGGCGCCTCCCTGTGTGAATGCGCTTGTGGGCGGTGAGGTGACTGGATTGGGTAAAGCCCTGTTTGCAGCCTTCGACGGGGCAGACAAAAGGGCGCTCCCCTGTGTGAGTGCGCTTGTGCCTGGTGAGGGCACTGGAGTGGGTAAAGCCTTTTTTACAGCCTTCGACGGGGCAGACAAAAGGGCGCTCCCCTGTGTGAGTGCGCTTGTGGGTGGTGAGGTGACTGGATTGGGTAAAGCCCTGTTTGCAGCCTTCGACGGGGCAGACAAAAGGGCGCTCCCCTGTGTGAATGCGCTTGTGGATGGTGAGGTGACTGGATTGGGTAAAGCCCTGTTTGCAGCCTTCGACGGGGCAGACAAAAGGGCGCTCCCCTGTATGAATGCGCTTGTGAGTGGTGAGGTCACTGGAGTGGGTAAAGCCTTTTCTACAGCCTTCGACGGGGCAGACAAAAGGGCGCTTCCCTGTGTGAATGCGCTTGTGGGTGGTGAGGTGACTGGATTGGGTAAAGCCCTGTTTGCAGCCTTCGACGGGGCAGACAAAAGGGCGCTCCCCTGTGTGAGTGCGCTTGTGCCTGATGAGGTGACTGGAGTGGGCAAAGCCCTGTTTGCAGCCTTCGACGGGGCAGACAAAAGGGCGCTCCCCTGTGTGAATGCGCTTGTGGGCGGTGAGGGCACCGGATCGGGCAAAGCTCTGTTTGCAGCCTTCGACGGGGCAGAAAAAAGGGCGCTCCCCTGTGTGAATGCGCTTTTTTCCTGGACGGACTCTGAGAGTGTGCGTATCCGGAGTGTCTGCAGGAAGAAGTTCAGTGTCAGATTGAACCTCAATGCTGTCCCAGGGGAAGTTATCCTTCCAGAATGTCCTGTCTCCGGAATTCTCTGAGTGTGAAGGGCTTGTCTGAAGCTCATGGCTGTCGTCACTTGTCCAGCTATTCAGAGGTGTTAGTTCAGGAAAAAGCCGTTCGGTACTGGAGTGAAGCGAGCAATGAATGTCAGGGATATACATTTCACCGCCCTCTTCAGAAAATATATTGCAAACTCCCGATTTATCCTCAATACGGGTCAAGGCATTCCCTTCAATCACAAGAGGGAATGCCTGCTTTGCGTGTGTGAGTGTGAGTTGTGTGTTTTGTTCCTTTCCCTGGCAATGCACAATGTGTTGATCGCCAGGCTTCACCACAGAACAGGATGTTGTTCCATGGGGGTGGATTTGCGTGCCCTTTGTACCCGGAATGGCGACCCTTCCCGTCGAGTCGATATGAATTTGTACCGGGTAAACCGGTTGATTAGATTTAAGCGCAGGTATATGGATAAGCTTGTTGTTGCCGGAAAAGGTATTGGGAGAAATCAGACTGATGACAATAGAGGTCGTCAAGATACAAATGCATGACTTAAAGAGCATAGAGTCACCCCCAAAAAAGGAGGTGAAGAGGATAGACTCAAACGTGATAACGGCGAGGAACATCCCCACGATAGAAACCCGGTCTTTACGGGGGGCCTGCAGGGTTCAATAATCAGCGGGTACGGAGCACCGCAAAAGCGCTGGCGACAGACTCACACCGGGTTTGACTTTTTAAGGCCGCAATAGCAAATACTTAGCGGGTCAACCACAGCTCCTTCCAGCCCTTGAAAAAAGTCAACCTGGTTGACTTTTTTGGTTGACTCTCAGGTTGATCATTTTCGGCATCGTCCACCGCCAGTGAATGCCAGAACAAACGCGAGACTTTCAGCTCTTTGGCCCAGCGCCCCATATGGCGACCCATTGTTATGCTGGTGTTTACGGCGCTGATTATGTGTCGATGGATGGGCTGGGTTTCCCCGGACTTAAGTGAAACACTGGCGTTGAAGTTGCTCGGTATCGTCCAGCTGGGGATGGGTGGCTACATTGCCAGCCGAGGGGTGGAGAAGGTGATGAAGAACATTTATTGCTGAATCATTCCCCACCAGATGGGTTATCAATATAAACAAATTTGTAGATGTAGATATTGATAACCCTATTGTCACCCCATACAGTCCGTGCGCTATCAGAGAATGGTCACTCAAGAGAAGGATGGGATTTTGTGTTGTTCCCTGTGTGAATGCGCTTGTGCCTGGTGAGGGCACTGGATTGGGTAAAGCCCTGTTTGCAGCCTTCAACGGGGCAGACAAAAGGGCGCTCCCCTGTGTGAGTGCGCTTGTGGATGGTGAGGTGAGCGGATCGGGTAAAGCCCTGTTTGCAGCCTTCAACGGGGCAGACAAAAGGGCGCTCCCCTGTGTGGATGCGTTTGTGCACTGGAGTGGGTAAAGCCCTGTTTGCAGCCTTCAACGGGGCAGACAAAAGGGCGCTCCCCTGTGTGAGTGCGCTTGTGGATGGTGAGGTGAGCGGATCGGGTAAAGCCCTGTTTGCAGCCTTCAACGGGGCAGACAAAAGGGCGCTCCCCTGTGTGGATGCGTTTGTGCCTGGTGAGGTCACTGGAGTGGGTAAAGCCTTTTTTACAGCCTTCGACGGGGCAGACAAAAGGGCGCTCCCCTGTGTGAGTACGCTTGTGGGTGGTGAGGTGACTGGAGTGGGTAAAGCCTTTTTTACAGCCTTCGACGGGGCAGACAAAAGGGCGCTCCCCTGTGTGAATGCGCTTGTGCCTGGTGAGGGCACTGGATTGGGTAAAGCCCTGTTTGCAGCCTTCGACGGGGCAGACAAAAGGGCGCTCCCCTGTGTGAATGCGCTTGTGAATGGTGAGGTGACTGGATTGGGCAAAGCCCTGTTTGCAGCCTTCGACGGGGCAGGCAAAAGGGCGCTCCCCTGTGTGAATGCGCTTGTGAGTGGTGAGGTCACTGGAGTGGGTAAAGCCTTTTTTACAGCCTTCGACGGGGCAGACAAAAGGGCGCTCCCCTGTGTGAATGCGCTTGTGGGTGGTGAGGTGACTTGATTGGGCAAAGCCCTGTTTGCAGCCTTCGACGGGGCAGACAAAAGGGCGCTCCCCTGTGTGAATGCGCTTGTGCCTGGTGAGGGCACTGGATTGGGTAAAGCCCTGTTTGCAGCCTTCGACGGGGCAGACAAAAGGGCGCTCTCCTGTGTGAATGCGCTTGTGAGTGGTGAGGTGACTGGAGAGGGTAAAGCCCTGTTTGCAGCCTTCGACGGGGCAGAAAAAAGGGCGCTCCCCTGTGTGAATGCGCTTGTGCCTGGTGAGGGTGCCGGATTGGGTAAAGCCCTGTTTGCAGCCTTCGACGGGGCAGACAAAAGGGCGCTCCCCTGTGTGAATGCGCTTGTGGGCCGTGAGGTCACTGGATCGGGCAAAGCCTTTTTTACAGCCTTCGACGGGGCAGACAAAAGGGCGCTCCCCTGTGTGAATGCGCTTGTGGGCCGTGAGGTCACTGGATCGGGCAAAGCCTTTTTTACAGCCTTCGACGGGGCAGACAAAAGGGCGCTCCCCTGTGTGAATGCGCTTTTTTCCTGGACGGACTCTGAGAGTGTGCGTATCCGGAGTGTCTGCAGGAAGAAGTTCAGTGTCAGATTGAACCTCAATGCTGTCCCAGGGGAAGTTATCCTCCCAGAATGTCCAGTCTCCGGAATTCTCTGAGTGTGAAGGGCTTGTCTGAAGCTCATGGCTGTCGTCACTTGTCCAGCTATTCAGAGGTGTCAGTTCAGGAAAAAGCCGTTCGGTACTGGAGTGAAGTGAGCAATGAATGTCAGGGATATACATTTCACCGCCCTCTTCAGAAAATATATTGCAAACTCCCGATTTATCCTCAATACGGGTCAAGGCATTCCCTTCAATCACAAGAGGGAATGCCTGCTTTGCGTGTGTGAGTGTGAGTTGTGTGTTTTGCTCCTTTCCCTGGCAATGCACAATGTGTTGATCGCCAGCCTTCACCACAGAACAGGATGTTGTTCCATGGGGGTGGATTTGCGTGCCCTTTGTACCCGGAATGGCGACCCTTCCCGTCGAGTCGATATGAATTTGCACCGGGTAAACCGGTTGATTAGATTTAAGCGCAGGTATATGGATAAGCTTGTTGTTGCCGGAAAAGGTATTGGGAGAAATCAGACTGATGACAATAGAGGTCGTCAAGATACAAATGCATGACTTAAAGAGCATATAGCCACCCCCCCAAAAAAAGAAGGTGAAGAGGATAGACTCAAACGTGATAACGGCGAGGAACATCCCCACGATAGAAACCCGGTCTTTACGGGGGGCCTGCAGGGTTCAATAATCAGCGGGTCAACCAAAGCTCTGTCCATTCCTTGGAAATAGTCAACTTGGTTGACTTTTTTGGTTGACTCTCAGGTTGACCATTTTCGGCATCGTCCACCGCCAGTGAATGCCAGAACAGACGCGAAATTTTCAACTCTTTGGCCCAGCGGCCCATATCCACGGGACCACGAAAAAACCTTGGCTGTTGCTCATGCCAGGGCTCATCACAATCACGATGCAGGGCAACAACACCATGGCCAGCCATCACATCGAGATTGCCTTTTTACACCAGCGCGAGCGCATCGATAAAGTTGGGGTACCAACGATTGAGCGTGGCAAGAGTTCGGACATCAATCCGGTTCACTCGGCTCACCATAAGATGGCCATTGGTCAGGGGCAGAATAAGAAGAGCCGGATGATCTTTTGAACAGAAAGGACCGGCTCTCTGACTTGGGTTGATAGGCACCAGGCAGTCTCCAGCCCAGCAGTGATGCGAAACACACGGTCTTGGTCGTCT
Organism: Sansalvadorimonas sp.; assembly: GCA_965221135.1. Lineage (GTDB taxonomy): Bacteria > Pseudomonadota > Gammaproteobacteria > Pseudomonadales > Endozoicomonadaceae > Sansalvadorimonas. The sequence goes on along the minus strand of CBDCRZ010000030.1, from coordinate 31,430 downwards.
GCTTTTTCCGACTCGATGGTCAGCCCCAGCCGTTTTTTCAGTGCTCCGGCCAAGGTGCCGCGCACTGTGTGCTGCTGCCAGCCGGTTTGCTCCATCATCTGCGGAATGGTTGCCTATTCTTTGCGGTTCAGAAGGTTGATCACTTGATCCAGCTTGCTACCAGGTCTGGTTTTGGGCTTTGCCTTGGGGGGAGTTTGAACCGGCTCGGATTGTTCTATGTCAATAGCTTGTCGTCCGGCTGGCGTCAGGGCGTAATCAAACCAACGGCCGTTGCGGTTGATGGACTTTATCAGCTCCTTGTTCAGCAGGCTATCGAGAACCTTTTTCGCAGCGCCGCCCTTAATAGGCAGATCCTGTGCGGTAAAGGTGCCTTTGTCATGACCCAGTATCAGGGTGTTGGTTTGGCTGGCTGAGAGTGGTTTTTTGGATGTTTTCATAGCTCGTCTCCATCGATTTTTGGTTATTGGCGTTCGATACCCAGTGCATGCTCGAGATACTCAATCAGGTGGTCCAGATCTCCGGCGTGTCCCCAGTGGCACTCTTCCGGAGCCAGATCAAAATGCCGGTCGGCTTTCTTTTGCACTTGTTCCAGCAGGTCATCAATATGACCCCGCTTTCTGATTAAGGCGTCCTGAAGGCTGGCGTTTTGATCGGTCCTGGGCATCCTGGGCTCCTCTTGAGTTTTCGGGCTGGCTCTTACAGTTACGCTCTCAATGGTGGCTTTATCAAGTTACTTTTTGATTAATAATCAACAGGTTATAAGCGGGGAGGATAATGTCTGGTAAGTATTCCGTGAACCCATAGTCACTCCGTCACCGGCTTCCGGCCGGTAGCGTGTCTTATTGGATACTATGTAAGCGTCAGGAAAAACCCACCTACCGCCAATAACAGCACTCCCGGATACTCAAGCCTCCCATCAATTCCGGAGGTTCCGTGTCCAGCAAACGTGAATTCTGGTTCCGACATATCGAAACCTGGCGCAAGAGCCGTCTGGCGCAATCTCAATACGCCCGTAAACACAACCTGTCGATCAAATCCTTTGGCTATTATCGCCGTCGTTATTTCAAGGAGCTGGCGACCTCTCAAAACGTAACAACAAACCTGCTGCCCGTCACTGTTATTCCTGAGGCTGTGACAGCGGCCACATCAGCCGCCTCTGAAGTGGCAAACCCCGGTATTACCTTGACTAGCCCAGGGGGCTTCCGCATTGCACTGGCCTCAGGGTTTGATCCACAGACTCTGCAGCAAATACTCAAAATGCTGGAGGTCGCATGATTGCAACCTCCTCGGCCCTGCGCGTTTATCTGGCTCCAGGCGTCACAGATATGCGCAAATCTATTGACGGGCTGGCCCTGATTGTCAGTGAAGTACTGATGCTCGACCCGTTTTCAGAAAGCCTGTTTGTGTTCTGTAACCGGGGGCAGAACAAACTCAAGATTCTGCACTGGCAGACCAGTGGTTTCTGGCTCTATTAGCGTCGGCTGGAGAAAGGTCGTTTTCACTGGCCCCGTGAGAGTGATGCTGAGCAGGCTATCACTCTGACGCGCCGTGAACTGGCCTGGCTGCTGGATGGTCTGCCGATCGAACAAAAGAAAGCGCACCAGCCTTTGCAGTATCAGTCCATGGTTTGATAAATGTGATTGCCATAACCTGCTGCAATACTGATGACTGGCCGTGTATCGTATAATCACCGGCATGAATACGACGACCACGCCTCACATCAACAACATCGAAACCCTTCAGCTGGAAAACATCCAGCTGAAGGAGAAGCTGGCGTGGTACGAAGAACAGTTTCGCCACTACAAACATCAGCAGTTTAGTGCCAGCAGTGAACGTTCTGATGAACAGGGTCAGCTGTTCAACGAACCCGAAGAACTGTGATGCTCTTCCGTTATAGCGCCAGGAATTTATCCTCAACCGCATGGGTGTGGAGATCCGTCGTACGACCATGGCGGAATGGGTGACCCGGGTCTCACAGCTTCTGGAACCGGTTTATAAAGCGCTGCAGAAAAAGCTGGTGAAACAGCCCAGCCTTCAGGCGGACGAAACCCGCTGCAAGTATTAAATGAACCCGACCGAAGTGCACAGAACAAGTCGTATATGTGGCTGTAGCGAACTACCGAACAACTGGGCTCCCCCGTTGTTCTCTACGACTATCAACCGGGGCGAGGTCATGAACACCCATTGACGTTTCTGGACGGTTTTACCGGTCACCTGCAATGTGACGGGATGAAAGCCTATGAAGCCCTGCGGAACAAGTAGCCCGGTATTAAACTGGTGGCCTGCATGGCCCACGTGCGCCGCAAGTTTAACGACGCCCTGAAGGCGATCCCGGCCAAGAAAGGCCAGTCATCAAAGGCGATCAGCAAACCGGCCCAGATACTCGGCCTGATGCGAACGCTGTACGCCATTGAGAAGCGGATCAGGGATAAGAGTGTTGAAGAGCGTTTCCAGATCCGGCAGTCAGAAAGCCGCCCGGTGATGGATAAACTGAAAAGCTGGCTGGACAAGCAGCAATCACTGGTGCCACCGAAAAGCTTGCTGGGCAGAGCCATCACTTATGCCCAGAACCAGTGGAAGAACCTGGCACGCTATCTGGACAGTGGTCTGTTGGATATCGACAACAATGCGGCAGAGCGGGCAATTAAACCATTCGTGATCGGCCGAAAGAACTGGCTGTGTGTGTCACGAAGGAGAAGCTATGACATAAGCTACAAAGCTGCATAGTGAAACCATGCTCCAAGTTGGATGGAGGTCGGCCCTTCGGTCAGGGTTTGCAGGAATACTGCCCAAACGACCTGATGCTGCGGGATTCTAAGGAATCTGGTGGTGAGCGTTTCAGGAAAAGGCGGGGATATACCGTCACGTGGGATCTGGAAAGTCGAACGAAAGTGAACTGTACGACGAAGCGTCGAAATCTTTGGTGATGTCAAAAAGGGGCTGTGTATCCGTCCCCTGATCAGTGCAGAGGAGACCTGTTTACTGTCTGCATGGCATCCGGCGTTAAGGCAGCGAGAGTCCAGATCAGGCCAGCTTGGGGAACGTGAGAACCTGCATCCGGCACGTATCAGGATGCAGGGGCGGACATGCCCGTAGTAGTGATGAAAATGCTGTAATGGCATGGGAGCGAAGGGGCATGGGTCAACGAACTGTACAAGGCACAACTCAACCGAGGATGATGTTTTGCAACAGGGAAAAGCATTTGAGATTCCCAAAGCTTTGGTCTGGCAGTTTTATCAGGATGTACGCCGAAATAAAGGTGCCCCCGGATGCGATGGTCAGACGATAAAGCAATTTGATGAGAAACGAGATCGCAATCTGTACAAAATCTGGAACAGGCTGAGTTCCGGGTCATACTTTCCGCCGCCGGTACGTAAGAAACGTATCCCGAAGGCGGATGGCTCGGAACGTACACTGGGCATTCCAACCGTCAGTGATCGTGTAGCACAGGGAGCAGTAAAAGGCTTTCTGGAAGAGCAACTCGAGCCTGTCTTTCACCTCGATTCCAACGGGTATCGTCCGGGAAGGTCCGCTCATGATGCACTGAAGCAATGCGAGAAACGCTGTCGTACACGTAGTTGGGTACTTGAGGTGGATATCAAGGCTTTCTTCGATCATGTCGATCATGGCTTGATTATAAAAGCTCTGAAACATCATCAGATGCCCGGATGGGTGATTTTGTACTGCACCCGCTGGCTGAGAGCACCGATGGTCGAATCTGGTTCAGAAAAGGAACATCAAGAGCGCACCCGGGGGACTCCGCAAGGCGGTGTTATTTCTCCCTTGCTGGCGAACCTTTTTCTGCATTATGCGTTTGATCAATGGGTGAGCCGAACACATCGTAACATTCAGTTTGAGCGTTATGCGGATGATCTGGTGTGCCACTGCTCGTACATGAAGGAAGCTGTTAATCTGAAAGAGTCAATCACTGAACGTATGAGGGAAGTTGGGCTGAGTATCAACGAAAGCAAAACCAATATTGCTTACATTGATACCTTTCCACGATGGAATGTGAAGAAGTCTTTTACATTTCTGGGGTATGACTTCCAAGTGCGGACACTGAGAAGCTTTAAAGGTGAACTGTTTCGCAAATGTGCACCGGGCGCCTCAAAGAAGGCGATGAAGACGATCACCAGGACGATTAAGTCCTGGCGGGTTCATCGCTCGACAAGGGCATCGATCAAAGAGATTGCTGGCCGGTATAATGTCACTCTCAGAGGCTGGATTCATTACTACGGAAAGTTCTGGTACAGAACCTTTAGTTACCGGTTGTGGAGCGTATTTCAATCTCGACTTATCAAATGGGCGAGCAATAGGTATCGGATTTCAACCAGAGAAGCTGAATGGCGACTTGAACGGTTACGGAAAGCCAGCCCAAATTCTTTGCTCACTGGGAATTACTTCGTGCATCAAATGTGTGATCAAGAGCCGTATGACGGGAGACTGTCACGTACGGTTCCGTGAGAAGCTTGGGGATGAAATTTCCCCTTGCTTACTCGACTTGCGCAATCCGTCAAAGGTGCCCGTGCCAGTGCGATTCTCTATAGCCTTGTGGAAACGGCAAAAGCCAACGGTCTTGAGCCGTACGCCTGGTTCCGGCATGTACTGACTCAGCGTCCTCAGATAGAGAAGGCACAGCTGGAAAAAGAGGACAGCGTAGAGCACCTGCTGCCAATGAATCTCAGTGCGGATGATTTGAAAATACCGGTTTCATACAGATAGGGGAAGATGGTGTTCCCCGTTCGCTTACGTAACAATTAGTTAGCGGGTCAACCAAAGCACCTTCCAGCCTTTGGCAATAGTCAACCGGATTGATTTTTTTGGTTGACCCTTAGGTTGACCTTTTTCGGCATCGTCCACCGCCAGTGAATGGCAGAACAAACGCGAGACTTTCAGCTCTTTGGCCCTGCGCCCCATATGGCGACCCATTGTTATGCTGGTGTTTACGGTGCTGATTATGTGTCGATGGATGGGCTGGGCTTCCCCGGACTTAAGTGAAACACTGGCGTTGAAGTTGCTCGGTATCGTCCAGCTGGGGATGGGTGGCTACATTGCCAGCCGAGGGGTGGAGAAGGTGATGAAGAACATTCATCGCTGAATCATTCCCCACCAGATGGGTTATCAATAGAAACAAATTTGTAGATGTAGATATAGATAACCCTATTGTCACCCCATACAGTCCGTGCGCTATGAGGGAATGGTCACTCAAGAGAAGGATGGGATTTTGTGTTGTTCCCTGTATGGATGCGCAGATGCCTGGTGAGGGCACTGGATTGGGTAAAGCCCTGTTTGCAGCCTTCGACGGGGCAGACAAAAGGGCGCTCCCCTGTATGAGTGCGCTTGTGGGTGGTGAGGTTACTGGATTGGGCAAAGCCCTGTTTGCAGCCTTCGACGGGGCAGACAAAAGGGCGCTCCCCTGTATGAGTGCGCTTGTGGGTGGTGAGGTTACTGGATTGGGCAAAGCCCTGTTTGCAGCCTTCGACGGGGCAGACAAAAGGGTGCTCCCCTGTGTGGATGCGCTTGTGGGCGGTGAGGGCACCGGATTGGGTAAAGCCCTGTTTGCAGCCTTCGACGGGGCAGACAAAAGGGCGCTCCCCTGTGTGGATGCGCTTGTGCCTGATGAGGTGACTGGAGTGGGTAAAGCCCTGTTTGCAGCCTTCGACGGGGCAGACAAAAGGGCGCTCCCCTGTGTGAGTGCGCTTGTGGGTGGTGAGGTTACTGGATTTGGCAAAGCCCTGTTTGCAGCCTTCGACGGGGCAGACAAAAGGTCGCTCCCCTGTGTGAATGCGCTTGTGGATGGTGAGGTTGCTGGAATGGGTAAAGCCTTTTTTGCAGTCTTCGACGGGGCAGACAAAAGGGCGCTCCCCTGTGTGAATGCGCTTGTGAGTGGTGAGGTGACTGGATTGGGCAAAGCACTGTTTGCAGCCTTCGACGGGGCAGACAAAAGGGCGCTCCCCTGTGTGAGTGCGCTTGTGGGCGCTGAGGTCACCGGATTGGGTAAAGCCCCTGTTGCAGCCTTCAACGGGGCAGACAAAAGGGCGCTCCCCTGTGTGAATGCGCTTTTTTCCTGGACGGACTCTGAGAGTGTGCGTATCCGGAGTATCTGCAGGAAGAAGTTCAGTGTCAGATTGAAGCTCAATGCTGTCCCAGGGGAAGTTATCCTCCCAGAATGTCCAGTCTCCGTAATTCTCTGAGTGTGAAGGGCTTGTCTGAAGCTCATGGCTGTCGTCACTTGTCCAACTATTCTGAGGTGTTAGTTCAGGAAAAAGCCGTTTGGTACTGGAGTGAAGTGAGCAATGAATGTCAGGGATATACATTTCACCGCCCTCTTCAGAAAATATATTGCAAACTCCCGATTTATCCTCAATACGGGTCAAGGCATTCCCTTCAATCACAAGAGGGAATGCCTGCTTTGCGTGTGTGAGTGTGAGTTGTGTGTTTTGTTCCTTTCCCTGGCAATGCACAATGTGTTGATCGCCAGCCTTCACCACAGAACAGGATGTTGTTCCATGGGGGTGGATTTGCGTGCCCTTTGTACCCGGAATGGCGACCCTTCCCGTCGAGTCGATATGAATTTGCACCGGGTAAACCGGTTGATTAGATTTAAGCGCAGGTATATGGATAAGCTTGTTGTTGCCGGAAAAGGTATTGGGAGAAATCAGACTGATGACAATAGAGGTCGTCAAGATACAAATGCATGACTTAAAGAGCATAGAGTCACCCCCCAAAAGAAGGTGAAGAGGATAGACTCAAACGTGATAACGGCGAGGAACATCCCCAGGATAGAAACCCGGGGGGGCGTGCAGGGTTCAATAATCAGCGGGTACGGAGCACCGCAAAAGCGCTGGCGACAGACTCACACCGGGGTTGACTTTTTAAGGCCGCAATAGCAAATAGTTAGCGGGTCAACCAAAGCTCTGTCCATTCCTTGGAAATAGTCAACCTGGTTGACTTTTTTGGTTGACTCCCAGGTTGACCATTTTCGGTATCGTCCACCGCCAGTGAATGCCAGAACAAACGCGAGACTTTCAGCTCTTTGGCCCAGCGCCCCATATGGCGACCCATTGTTATGCTGGTGTTTACGGCGCTGATTATGTGTCGATGGATGGGCTGAGCTTCCCCGGACTTAAGTGAAACACTGGCGTTGAAGTTGCTCGGTATCGTCCAGCTGGGGATGGGTGGCTACATTGCCAGCCGAGGGGTGGAGAAGGTGATGAAGAACATTCATCGCTGAATCATTCCCCACCAGATGGGTTATCAATAGAAACAAATTTGTAGATAAGATATAGATAACCCTATTGTCACCCCATACAGTCCGTGCGCTATCAGAGAATGGTCACTCAAGAGAAGGATGGGGTTTTGTGTTGTTCCCTGTATGGATGCGCAGATGCCTGGTGAGGGCACTGGATTGGGTAAAGCCCTGTTTGCAGTCTTTGACGGGGCAGACAAAAGGGCGCTTCCCTGTGTGAGTGCGCTTGTGGGTGGTGAGGTGACTGGAGTGGGTAAAGCCTTTTTTACAGCCTTCGACGGGGCAGACAAAAGGGCGCTCCCTTGTGTGAATGCGCTTGTGGGTGGTGAGGTGACTGGAGTGGGTAAAGCCTTTTTTACAGCCTTCGACGGGGCAGACAAAAGGGCGCTCCCCTGTGTGAGTGCGCTGGTGCCTGGTGAGGTGACTGGAGTGGGTAAAGCCCTGTTTGCAGCCTTCGACGGGGCAGACAAAAGGGCGCTGCCTGGTGTGAATGCGCTTGTGGGCGGTGAGGTGACCGGATTGGGTAAAGCCTTTTTTGCAGCTTTCGACGGGGCAGACAAAAGGGCGCTCCCCTGTGTGAATGCGCTTGTGGATGGTGAGGTCACTGGATTGGGTAAAGCCTTTTTTGCAGCTTTCGACGGGGCAGGCAAAAGGGCGCTCCCCTGTGTGAGTGCGCTTGTGGGTGGTGAGGTGACTGGATCGGGCAAAGCCCTGTTTGCAACCTTCGACGGGGCAGACAAAAGGGCGCTCCCCTGTGTGAATGCGCTTGTGGGTGGTGAGGTTACTGGAATGGGTAAAGCCCTGTTTGCAACCTTCGACGGGGCAGACAAAAGGGCGCTCCCCTGTGTGAATACGCTTGTGCCTGGTGAGGTGACTGGATCGGGCAAAGCCCTGTTTACAGACGGGGCAGACAAAAGGGCGCTCCCCTGTGTGAATACGCTTGTGCCTGGTGAGGTGACTGGATCGGGCAAAGCCCTGTTTACAGACGGGGCAGACAAAAGGGCGCTCCCCTGTATGGATGCGCTTGTGCCTGGTGAGGTGACCGGATTCGATAAAACCCTGTTTGCAGCCTTCGACGGGGCAGACAAAAGGGCGCTCCCCTGTGTGAGTGCGCAGGTGGGCGGTGAGGTTACTGGATTGGGTAAATCCTTTTTTGCAGCCTTCGACGGGGCAGACAAAAGGGCGCCCCCCTGTGTGAATGCGCTTTTTTCCTGGACGGACTCTGAGAGTGTGCGTATCCGGAGTCTCTGCAGGAAGAAGTTCAGTGTCAGATTGAACCTCAATGCTGTCCCAGGGGAAGTTATCCTCCCAGAATGTCCAGTCTTCGGAATTCTCTGAGTGTGAAGGGCTTGTCTGAAGCTCATGGCTGTCGTCACTTGTCCAGCAATTCTGAGGTGTTAGTTCAGGAAAAAGCCGCTCGGTACTGGAGTGAAGTGAGCAATGAATGTCAGGGATATACATTTCACCGCTCTCTTCAGAAAATATATTGCAAACTCCCGATTTATCCTCAATACGGGTCAAGGCATTCCCTTCAATCACAAGAGGGAATGCCTGCTTTGCGTGTGTGAGTGTGAGTTGTGTGTTTTGTTCCTTTCCCTGGCAATGCACAATGTGTTGATCGCCAGCCTTCACCACAGAACAGGATGTTGTTCCATGGGGGTGGATTTGCGTGCCCTTTGTACCCGGAAGGGCGACCCTTCCCGTCGAATCGATATGAATTTGCACCGGGTAAACCGGTTGATTAGATTTAAGCGCAGGTATATGGATAAGCTTGTTGTTGCCGGAAAAGGTATTGGGAGAAATCAGACTGATGACAATAGAGGTCGTCAAGATATAAATGCATGACTTAAAGAGCATAGAGTCACCCCCCAAAAGAAGGTGAAGAGGATAGACTCAAACGTGATAACGGCGAGGAACATCCCCAGGATAGAAACCCGGGGGGGCCTGCAGGGTTCAATAATCAGCGGGTACGGAGCACCGCAAAAGCGGTGACGACAGACTCACACCGGGGTTGACTTTTTAAGGCCGCAATAGCAAATAGTTAGCGGGTCAACCAAAGCTCTGTCCATTCCTTGGAAATAGTCAACCTGGTTGACTTTTTTGGTTGACTTTTTTGGTTGACTCTCAGGTTGACCATTTTCGGTATCGTCCACCGCCAGTGAATGCCAGAAAAAACGCGAAACTTTCAGCTCTTTGGCCCAGCGCCCCATATGGCGACCCATTGTTATGCTGGTGTTTACGGCGCTGATTATGTGTCGATGGATGGGCTGGGCTTCCCCGGACTTAAGTGAAACACTGGCGTTGAAGTTGCTCGGTATCGTCCAGCTGGGGATGGGTGGCTACATTGCCAGCCAAGGGGTGGAGAAGGTGATGAAGAACATTCATCGCTGAATCATTCCCCACCAGATGGGTTATCAATAGAAACAAATTTGTAGATGTAGATATTGATAACCCTATTGTCACCCCATACAGTCTGTGCGCTATCAGAGAATGGTCACTCAAGAGAAGGATGGGATTTTGTGTTGTTCCCTGTGTGAATGCGCTTGTGCCTGGTGAGGTCACTGGATTGGGCAAAGCCTTTTTTACAGCCTTCGACGGGGCAGACAAAAGGGCGCTCCCCTGTGTGAATGCGCTTGTGGGCGGTGAGGTGACTGGATCGGGCAAAGCCTTTTTTACAGCCTTCGACGGGGCAGACAAAAGGGCGCTCCCCTGTGTGAATGAGCTTGTGCTTGGTGAGGTCACTGGATTGGGCAAAGCCTTTTTTACAGCCTTCGACGGGGCAGACAAAAGGGCGATCCCCTGTGTGAATGCGCTTGTGGATGGTGAGGAGACTGGATCGGGCAAAGCCCTGTTTGCAGCCTTCGACGGGGCAGACAAAAGGGCGCTCCCCTGTGTGAATGCGCTTGTGCCTGGTGAGGTCACTGGATTGGGCAAAGCCCTGTTTGCAGCCTTCGACGGGGCAGACAAAAGGGCGCTCCCCTGTGTGAATGCGCTTGTGGATGGTGAGGTCACTGGATCGGGCAAAGCCTTTTTTACAGCCTTCGACGGGGCAGACAAAAGGGCGCTCCCCTGTGTGAGTGCGCTTGTGGGTGGTGAGGGAACCGGATTGGGTAAAGCCCTGTTTGCAGCCTTCGACGGGGCAGACAAAAGGGCGCTCCCCTGTGTGAATGCGCTTGTGCCTGGTGAGGTGACTGGAGTGGGCAAAGCCCTGTTTGCAGCCTTCGACGGGGCAGACAAAAGGGCGCTCCCCTGTGTGAATGCGCTTTTTTCCTGGACGGACTCTGAGAGTGTGCGTATCCGGAGTGTCTGCAGGAAGAAGTTCAGTGTCAGATTGAACCTCAATGCTGCCCCAGGGGAAGTTATCCTCCCAGAATGTCCTGTCTCCGGAATTCTCTGAGTGTGAAGGGCTTGCCTGAAGCTCATGGCTGTCGTCACTTGTCCAGCTATTCAGAGGTGTTAGTTCAGGAAAAAGCCGTTCGGTACTGGAGTGAAGTGAGCAATGAATGTCAGGGATATACATTTCACCGCCCTCTTCAGAAAATATATTGCAAACTCCCGATTTATCCTCAATACGGGTCAAGGCATTCCCTTCAATTACAAGAGGGAATGCCTGCTTTGCGTGTGTGAGTGTGAGTTGTGTGTTTTGTTTATTTCCCTGGCAATGCACAATGTGTTGATCGCCAGCCTTCACCACAGAACAGGATGTTGTTCCATGGGGGTGGATTTGCGTGCCCTTTGTACCCGGAATGGCGACCCTTCCCGTCGAGTCGATATGAATTTGCACCGGGTAAACCGGGTGGTTAGATTTAAGCGCAGGTATATGGAGAAGCTTGTTGTTGCCGGAAAAGGTATTGGGAGAAATCAGACTGATGACAATAGAGGTCGTCAAGATACAAATGCATGACTTAAAGAGCATATAGCCACCCCCCCAAAAAAAGAAGGTGAAGAGGATAGACTCAAACGTGATAACGGCGAGGAACATCCCCACGATAGAAACCCGGTCTTTGCGGGGGGCCTGCAGGGTTCAATAATCAGCGGGTACGGAGCACCGCAAAAGCGCTGGCGACAGACTCACACCGGGGTTGACTTTTTAAGGCCGCAATAGCAAATAGTTAGCGGGTCAACCAAAGCTCTGTCCATTCCTTGGAAATAGTCAACTTGGTTGACTTTTTTGGTTGACTCTCAGGTTGACCATTTTCGGTATCGTCCACCGCCAGTGAATGCCAGAACAAACGTGAGACTTTCAGCTCTTTGGCCCAACGCCCCATATGGCGACCCATTGTTATGCTGGTGTTTACGGCGCTGATTATGTGTCGATGGATGGGCTGGGCTTCCCCGGACTTAAGTGAAACACTGGCGTTGAAGTTGCTCGGTATCGTCCAGCTGGGGATGGGTGGCTACATTGCCTGCCGAGGGGTGGAGAAGGTGATGAAGAACATTCATCGCTGAATCATTCCCCACCAGATGGGTTATCAATATAAACAAATTTGTAGATATAGATAACCCTATTGTCACCCCATACAGTCCGTGCGCTATCAGAGAATGGTCACTCAAGAGAAGGATGGGATTTTGTGTTGTCCCCTGTGTGAATGCGCTTGTGGGTGGTGAGGGCACTGGATTGGGTAAAGCCCTGTTTGCAGCCTTCGACGGGGCAGACAAAAGGGCGCTCCCCTGTGTGAGCGCGCAGATGCCTGGTGAGGGCACCGGATTGGGTAAAGCCCTGTTTGCAGCTTTCGACGGGGCAGACAAAAGGGCGCTCCCCTGTGTGAATGCGCTTGTGGGTGGTGAGGTTACTGGATTGGGTAAAGCTCTGTTTGCAGCCTTCGACGAGGCAGACAAAAGGGCGCTCCCCTGTGTGAGTGCGCTTGTGGATGGTGAGGTCACTGGATTGGGTAAAGCCCTGTTTGCAGCTTTCGACGGGGCAGACAAAAGGGCGCTCCCCTGTGTGGATGCGCTTGTGCCTGGTGAGGGCGCTGGATCGGGCAAAGCCCTGTTTGCAGCCTTCGACGGGGCAGACAAAAGGGCGCTCCCCTGTGTGGATGCGCTTGTGCCTGGTGAGGGCACTGGATTGGGTAAAGCCCTGTTTGCAGCCTTCGACGGGGCAGACAAAAGGGCGCTCCCCTGTGTGGATGCGCTTGTGGACGGTGAGGTCACCGGATTGGGTAAAGCCCTGTTTGCAGCCTTCGACGGGGCAGACAAAAGGGCGCTCCCCTGTGTGGATGCGCTTGTGGGCGGTGAGGTGACTGGATCGGGTAAAGCCCTGTTTGCAGCCTTCGACGGGGCAGACAAAAGGGCGCTCCCCTGTGTGAGTGCGCTTGTGGGTGGTGAGGTGACCGGATTCGATAAAGCCCTGTTTGCAGCCTTCGACGGGGCAGACAAAAGGGCGCTCCCCTGTGTGAGTGCGCTTGTGGGTGGTGAGGTGACCGGATTCGATAAAGCCCTGTTTGCAGCCTTCGACGGGGCAGACAAAAGGGCGCTCCCCTGTGTGAGTGCGCTTGTGCCTGGTGAGGGCACCGGATTCGGTAAAGCCCTGTTTGCAGCCTTCGACGGGGCAGACAAAAGGGCGCTCCCCTGTGTGGATGCGCAGATGCCTGGTGAGGGCACCGGATTGGGTAAAGCCCTGTTTGCAGCCTTCGACGGGGCAGACAAAAGGGCGCTCCCCTGTGTGGATGCGCTTGTGGGCGGTGAGGTGACCGGATTCGATAAAGCCCTGTTTGCAGCCTTCGACGGGGCAGACAAAAGGGCGCTCCCCTGTGTGGATGCGCTTGTGCCTGGTGAGGGCGCTGGATCGGGCAAAGCCCTGTTTGCAGCCTTCGACGGGGCAGACAAAATGGCGCTCCCCTGTGTGGATGCGCTTGTGGGCGGTGAGGTGACCGGATTCGATAAAGCCCTGTTTGCAGCCTTCGACGGGGCAGACAAAAGGGCGCTCCCCTGTGTGGATGCGCTTGTGCCTGGTGAGGTGACTGGATTGGGTAAAGCCCTGTTTGCAGCCTTCGACGGGGCAGACAAAAGGGCGCTCCCCTGTGTGGATGCGCTTGTGGGCGGTGAGGTCACCGGATTGGGCAAAGCCCTGTTTGCAGCTTTCGACGGGGCAGACAAAAGGGCGCTCCCCTGTGTGGATGCGCTTGTGCCTGGTGAGGTCACCGGATTGGGTAAAGCCCTGTTTGCAGCCTTCGACGGGGCAGACAAAAGGGCGCTCCCCTGTGTGAGTGCGCTTGTGAGTGGTGAGGACACTGGATCGGGCAAAGCCCTGTTTGCAGCCTTCGACGGGGCAGACAAAAGGGCGCTCCCCTGTGTGAGTGCGCTTGTGCCTGGTGAGGGCACCGGATTGGGTAAAGCCCTGTTTGCAGCCTTCGACGGGGCAGACAAAAGGGCGCTCCCCTGTGTGGATGCGCTTGTGGGCGGTGAGGTGACCGGATTCGATAAAGCCCTGTTTGCAGCCTTCGACGGGGCAGACAAAAGGGCGCTCCCCTGTGTGAATGCGCTTGTGCCTGGTGAGGTGACTGGAGTAGGTAAAGCCTTTTTTACAGCCTTCGACGGGGCAGACAAAAGGGCGCTCCCCTGTGTGAATGTGCTTGTGAGTGGTGAGGTGACAGGATCGGGTAAAGCTCTGTTTGCAGCCTTCGACGGGGCAGACAAAAGGGCGCTCCCCTGTGTGGATGCGCTTGTGCCTGGTGAGGGCACTGGATTGGGTAAAGCTCTGTTTGCAGCCTTCGACGGGGCAGACAAAAGGGCGCTCCCCTGTGTGAATGTGCTTGTGAGTGGTGAGGTGACAGGATCGGGTAAAGCTCTGTTTGCAGCCTTCGACGGGGCAGACAAAAGGGCGCTCCCCTGTGTGGATGCGCTTGTGCCTGGTGAGGGCACTGGATCGGGCAAAGCCCTGTCTGCAGCCTTCAACGGGGCAGACAAAAGGGCGCTCCCCTGTGTGGATGCGCTTGTGCCTGGTGAGGGCACTGGATCGGGCAAAGCCCTGTCTGCAGCCTTCAACGGGGCAGACAAAAGGGCGCTCCCCTGTGTGAGTGCGCAGGTGCCTGGTGAGGTCACTGGATTGGGTAAAGCCCTGTTTGCAGCCTTCGACGGGGCAGACAAAAGGGCGCTCCCCTGTGTGAGTGCTTTTTTTTCCAGGACGGACTCTGAGTGTGTACGTATCAGGAGAGCCTGTCGGGAGAAGCTCCGTGTCAGATTGAACCTCAATGCTGTCACAGGGGGCGGTATCTTCTCCCACAGAGTTGTCTCCGAAATCCTCAGAGGGGGAAGGCATTACCTGTAGTTTATGGTCGTGTTGTCTTATCCAGCTATTTAAATGCGGATATTCAGGAGGAAACAGATCAGCACCAGGGTGAGACGAGCAGTCAATGTCAGGGTGGGAGTCTTCCCCGAATTCGTCAGAAAACACATGGCAAACTCCCGATTCATCTTCAATACGTGTCAAGGTATTCGCTTCAATGTCAAGAGGTAATACCTGCGGTGCGTGTGCAAGTGTGAGTTGTGTGTTTTGTTCCTTTCCCTGGCAATGCACACTGTGTTGATCGCCAGCCCTCGCCACTGAACAGGACGTTGTTCCATGGGGGTGGATTTGTGTACCTTTGGTGCTCGGAATAGTGACACCGCCTGTCGAGTCGATATGAATTTGCACCGAGTCAACGGGTTGATCAGGTTTAATAGAAGGTATGGGGATAAGTTTGTTTTTGCCCGAAAAGGTATTGGGAGAAATCAGGCTGATGGCAATAGAGGTAGTCAAGATACCAATGCGTGCCTTAAAGAACATATACCCGCCCCCAAAAAGAAGGTGAAGAGGATAGACTCAAACGTGATGATGGCAGTGAATATTCTTACGGCAGATGCTCGGTCTTTAGGGATCCCTGCAGGGTTCAATAAACAGCCGGTACGCAGCACTGCGAAAAATCGTTAGTAACAATTAGTTAGCGGGTCAACCAAAGCTCCTTCCAACCCTTGGCAATAGTCAACCGGATTGATTTTTTTGGTTGACCCTTAGGTTGACCCTTAGGTTGACCTCGGCATCGTCCACAGCCAGTTAATGGCAGAACAAACGCGAGACTTTCAGCTCTTTGGCCCAGCGCCCCATATGGCGACCCATTGTTATGCTGGTGTTTACGGTGCAGATTATGTGTCGGTGGATGGGCTGGGCTTCCCCGGACTTAAGTGAAACACTGGCGTTGAAGTTGCTCGGTATCGTCCAGCTGGGGATGGGTGGCTACATTGCCAGCCGAGGGGTGGAGAAGGTGATGAAGAACATTCATTGCTGAATCATTCCCCACCAGATGGGTTATCAATATAAACAAATTTGTAGATGTAGATAACCCTATTGTCACCCCATACAGTCCATGCGCTATCAGAGAATGGTCACTCAAGAGAAAGATGGGATTTTGTGTTGTCCCTTGTGTGAATGCGCTTGTGGGTGGTGAGGGTACTGGATTGGGTAAAGCCCTGTTTGCAGCCTTCGACGGGGCAGACAAAAGGGCGCTCCCCTGTGTGAGTGCGCTTGTGGGTGGTGAGGTGACTGGATTGGGTAAAGCTCTGTTTGCAGCCTTTGACGGGGCAGACAAAAGGGCGCTCCCCTGTGTGAGTGCGCTTGTGGGTGGTGAGGTGACTGGATTGGGTAAAGCTCTGTTTGCAGCCTTCGACGGGGCAGACAAAAGGGCGCTCCCCTGTGTGAGTGCGCTTGTGCCTGATGAGGAGACTGGAGTGGGCAAAGCCCTGTTTGCAGCCTTCGACGGGGCAGACAAAAGGGCGTTCCCCTGTGTGAATGCGCTTGTGCCTGAAGAGGGTGCCGGATTGGGTAAAGCCCTGTTTGCAGCCTTCGACGGGGCAGACAAAAGGGCGATCTCCTGTGTGAATGCGCTTGTGGGTGGTGAGGTTACTGGATTGGGCAAAGCCCTGTTTGCAGCCTTCGACGGGGCAGACAAAAGGGCGCTCCCCTGTGTGAATGCGCTTGTGCCTGGTGAGGTCACCGGATTGGGTAAAGCCCTGTTTGCAGCCTTCGACGGGGCAGACAAAAGAGCGCTCCCCTGTGTGAATGCGCTTGTGAGTGGTGAGGTGACTGGATTGGGTAAAGCCTTTTTTACAGCCTTCGACGGGGCAGACAAAAGGGCGCTCCCCTGTGTGAGTGCGCTTGTGATTGGTGAGGTCACTGGATTGGGTAAAGCCTTTTTTACAGCCTTCGACGGGGCAGACAAAAGGGCGCTCCCCTGTGTGAGTGCGCTTGTGGGTGGTGAGGTTACTGGATTGGGTAAAGCCTTTTTTACAGCCTTCGACGGGGCAGACAAAAGGGAGCTTCCCTGTGTGAATGCGCAGGTGCCTGGTGAGGGCACTGGATCGGGCAAAGTCCTGTTTGTAGCCTTCGACGGGGCAGACAAAAGGGCGCTCCCCTGTGTGAATGCGCTTGTGAGTGGTGAGGTGACTGGATTGGGTAAAGCCTTTTTTACAGCCTTCGACGGGGCAGACAAAAGGGCGCTCCCCTGTGTGAATGCGCTGGTGCCTGGTGAGGTCATTGGATTGGGTAAAGCCTTTTTTACAGCCTTCGACGGGGCAGACAAAAGGGAGCTTCCCTGTGTGAATGCGCAGGTGCCTGGTGAGGGCACTGGATCGGGCAAAGCCTTTTTTACAGCCTTCGACGGGGCAGACAAAAGGGCGCTCCCCTGTGTGAATGCGCTTGTGGGCGGTGAGGGCACAGGATTGGGTAAAGCCCTGTTTGCAGCCTTCGACGGGGCAGACAAAAGGGCGCTCCCCTGTGTGAATGCGCTTTTTTCCTGGATGGACTCTGAGAGTGTGCGTATCCGGAGTGTCTGCAGGAAGAAGTTCAGTGTCAGATTGAACCTCAATGCTGTCCCAGGGGAAGTTATCCTCCCAGAATGTCCAGTCTCCGGAATTCTCTGAGTGTGAAGGGCTTGTCTGAAGCTCATGGCTGTCGTCATTTGTCCAGCTATTCAGAGGTGTTAGTTCAGGAAAAAGCCGTTCGGTACTGGAGTGAAGTGAGCAATGAATGTCAGGGATATACATTTCACCGCTCTCTTCAGAAAATATATTGCAAACTCCCGATTTATCCTCAATACGGGTCAAGGCATTCCCTTCAATCACAAGAGGGAATGCCTGCTTTGCGTGTGTGAGTGTGAGTTGTGTGTTTTGTTCCTTTCCCTGGCAATGCACAATGTGTTGATCGCCAGCCTTCACCACAGAACAGGATGTTGTTCCATGGGGGTGGATTTGCGTGCCCTTTGTACCCGGAATGGCGACCCTTCCCGTCGAGTCGATATGAATTTGCACCGGGTAAACCGGTTGATTAGATTTAAGCGCAGGTATATGGATAAGCTTGTTGTTGCCGGAAAAGGTATTGGGAGAAATCAGACTGATGACAATAGAGGTCGTCAAGATACAAATGCATGACTTAAAGAGCATAGAGTCACCCCCCTAAAAAGAAGGTGAAGAGGATAGACTCAAACGTGATAACGGCGAGGAACATCCCCACGATAGAAACCCGGTCTTTGCGGGGGGCCTGCAGGGTTCAATAATCAGCGGGTACGGAGCACCGCAAAAGCGCTGGCGACAGACTCACACCGGGGTTGACTTTTTAAGGCCGCAATAGCAAATAGTTAGCGGGTCAACCAAAGCTCTGTCCATTCCTTGGAAATAGTCAACCTGGTTGACTTTTTTGGTTGACTCTCAGGTTGACCATTTTCGGTATCGTCCACCGCCAGTGAATGCCAGAAAAAACGCGAGACTTTCAGCTCTTTGGCCCAACGCCCCATATGGCGACCCATTGTTATGCTGGTGTTTACGGCGCTGATTATGTGTCGATGGATGGGCTGAGCTTCCCCGGACTTAAGTGAAACACTGGCGTTGAAGTTGCTCGGTATCGTCCAGCTGGGGATGGGTGGCTACATTGCCTGCCGAGGGGTGGAGAAGGTGATGAAGAACATTCATTGCTGAATCATTCCCCACGAGATGGGTTATCAATAGAAACAAATTTGTAGATGTAGATATTGATAACCCTATTGTCACCCAATACAGTCCGTGCGCTATCAGAGAATGGTCACTCAAGAGAAGGATGGGGTTTTGTGTTGTTCCCTGTATGGATGCGCAGATGCCTGGTGAGGGCACTGGATTGGGTAAAGCCCTGTTTGCAGCCTTCGACGGGGCAGACAAAAGGGCGCTCCCCTGTGTGGATGCGCTTGTGCCTGGTGAGGGCACTGGATCGGGCAAAGCCCTGTTTGCAGCCTTCGACGGGGCAGAAAAAAGGGCGCTCCCCTGTGTGAGTGCGCAGATGCCTGGTGAGGTCACTGGATTGGATAAAGCCCTGTTTGCAGCCTTCGACGGGGCAGACAAAAGGGCGCTCCCCTGTGTGAGCGCGCAGATGCCTGGTGAGGGCACCGGATTGGGTAAAGCCCTGTTTGCAGCCTTCGACGGGGCAGACAAAAGGGCGTTCCCCTGTGTGAGTGCGCTTGTGGGTGGTGAGGTTACTGGATTGGGTAAAGCCTTTTTTACAGCCTTCGACGGGGCAGACAAAAGGGCGCTCCCCTGTGTGAGTGCGCTTGTGGGTTGTGAGGTCACCGGATTGGGTAAAGCCTTGTTTGCAGCCTTCTACGGGGCAGACAAAAGGGCGCTCCCCTGTGTGAGTGCGCTTGTGCCTGGTGAGGTCACTGGATTGGGTAAAGCCCTGTTTGCAGCCTTCGACGGGGCAGACAAAAGGGCGCTCCCCTGTGTGAGTGCGCTTGTGGGTGGTGAGGTGACTGGATTGGGTAAAGCCCTGTTTGCAGCCTTCGACGGGGCAGACAAAAGGGCGCTCCCCTGTGTGAGTGCGTTTTTTTCCAGGACGGACTCTGAATGTGTACGTATTAGGAGTGCCTGTCGGGAGAAGCTCCGTGTCAGATTGAACCTCAATGCTGTCACAGGGGGCGGTATCTTCTCCCACAGAGCTGTCTCCGAAATCCTCAGAGGGGGAAGGCATTACCTGTAGTTTATGGTCGTGCTGTCTTATCCAGCTATTTAAATGCGGATATTCAGGAGGAAACAGATCAGCACCAGGGTGAGACGAGCAGTCAATGTCAGGGTGGGAGTCTTCCCCGAATTCGTCAGAAAACACGTGGCAAACTCCCGATTCATCTTCAATACGTGTCAAGGTATTCGTTTCAATGTCAAGAGGTAATACCTGCGGTGCGTGTGCAAGTGTGAGTTGTGTGTTTTGTTCCTTTCCCTGGCAATGCACACGGTGTTGATCGCCAGCCCTCGCCACTGAACAGGACGTTGTTCCACGGGGGTGGATTTGCGTACCTTTGGTGCTCGGAATAGTGACACCGCCTGTCGAGTCGATATGAATTTGCACCGAGTCAACGGGTTGATCAGGTTTAATAGAAGGTATGGGGATAAGTTTGTTTTTGCCGGGAAAGGTATTGGGAGAAGTCAGGCTGATGGCAATAGAGGTAGTCAAGATACCAATGCGTGCCTTAAAAAACATATACCTGCCCCCAAAAAGAAGGTGAAGAGGATAGACTCAAACGTGATGATGGCAGTGAATATTCTCACGGCAGATGCTCGGTCGTTAGGGATCTCTGCAGGATTCAATAAACAGCCGGTACGCAGCACTGCGAAAAATCGTTAGTAACAATCAGTTAGCGGGTCAACCAAAGCTCCTTCCAACCTGAATGAATAGTCAACCGGGTTGACTTTTTTGGTTGACCCTTAGGTTGACCTTTTTCGGCATCGTCCACCGCCAGTGAATGGCAGAACAAACGCGAGACTTTCAAGCTCTTTGGCCCAGCGCCCCATATGGCGACCCATTGTTATGCTGGTGTTTACGGCGCTGATTATGTGTCGATGGATGGGCTGGGCTTCCCCGGACTTAAGTGAAACACTGGCGCTGAAGTTGCTCGGTATCGTCCAGCTGGGGATGGGTGGCTACATTGCCAGCCGAGGGGTGGAGAAGGTGATGAAGAACATTCATCGCTGAATCATTCCCCACCAGATGGGTTATCAATATAAACAAATTTGTAGATGTAGATATTGATAACCCTATTGTCACCCCATACAGTCCGTGCGCTATCAGAGAATGGTCACTCAAGAGAAGGATGGGATTTTGTGTTGTTCCCTGTGTGAATGCGCTTGTGCCTGGTGAGGGCATCGGATTCGGTAAAGCCCTGTTTGCAGCCTTCGACGGGGCAGACAAAAGGGCGCTCCCCTGTGTGAGTGCGCTTGTGGATGGTGAGGTCACTGGATTGGGTAAAGCCCTGTTTGCAGCTTTCGACGGGGCAGACAAAAGGGCGCTCCCCTGTGTGGAAGCGCTTGTGCCTGGTGAGGGCACTGGATCGGGCAAAGCCCTGTTTGCAGCCTTCGACGGGGCAGACAAAAGGGCGCTCCCCTGTGTGAGTGCGCTTGTGGGTGGTGAGGTCACCGGATTGGGTAAAGCCCTGTTTGCAGCCTTCAACGGGGCAGACAAAAGGGCGCTCCCCTGTGTGGATGCGCTTGTGCCTGGTGAGGTTACTGGATTTGGTAAAGCCCTGTTTGCAGCCTTCGACGGGGCAGACAAAAGGGCGCTCCCCTGTGTGAGTGCGCTTGTGGGTGGTGAGGTCACCGGATTGGGTAAAGCCCTGTTTGCAGCCTTCGACGGGGCAGACAAAAGGGCGCTCCCCTGTGTGAGTGCGCTTGTGGGTGGTGAGGTCACCGGATTGGGTAAAGCCCTGTTTGCAGCCTTCGACGGGGCAGACAAAAGGGCGCTCCCCTGTGTGAGTGCGCTTGTGGGTGGTGAGGTCACCGGATTGGGTAAAGCCCTGTTTGCAGACGGGGCAGACAAAAGGGCGCTCCCCTGTGTGGATGCGCTTGTGCCTGGTGAGGTTACTGGATTTGGTAAAGGCCTGTTTGCAGCCTTCGACGGGGCAGACAAAAGGGCGCTCCCCTGTGTGAGTGCGCAGATGCCTGGTGAGGTCACTGGATTGGATAAAGCCCTGTTTGCAACCTTCGACGGGGCAGACAAAAGGGCGCTCCCCTGTGTGAGTGCGCTTGTGGGTAGTGAGGTGACTGGATCGGGCAAAGCCCTGTTTGCAGCCTTCGACGGGGCAGACAAAAGGGCGCTCCCCTGTGTGGATGCGCTTGTGCCTGGTGAGGGCACTGGATTGGGTAAAGCCCTGTTTGCAGCCTTCGACGGGGCAGACAAAAGGGCGCTCCCCTGTGTGAGTGCGCTTGTGGGTGGTGAGGTTACTGGATTGGGTAAAGCCCTGTTTGCAGCCTTCGACGGGGCAGACAAAAGGGCGCTCCCCTGTGTGAGTGCGCTTGTGGGTGGTGAGGTTACTGGATCGGGTAAAGCCCTGTTTGCAGCCTTCGACGGGGCAGACAAAAGGGCGCTCCCCTGTGTGGATGCGCTTGTGCCTGGTGAGGGCACTGGATTGGGTAAAGCCCTGTTTGCAGCCTTCGACGGGGCAGACAAAAGGGCGCTCTCCTGTGTGAGTGCGCTTGTGGGTGGTGAGGTGACCGGATTGGGTAAAGCCCTGTTTGCAGCCTTCAACGGGGCAGATAAAAGGGCGCTCCCCTGTGTGAGTGCGCTTGTGCTTGGTGAGGGCACCGGATTCGGTAAAGCCCTGTTTGCAGCTTTCGACGGGGCAGACAAAAGGGCGCTCCCCTGTGTGGATGCGTTTTCTTCCAGGACGGACTCTGAGTGTGTACGTATCAGGAGTGCCTGTCGGGAGAAGCTCCGTGTCAGATTGAACTTCAATGCTGTCACAGAGGGCGGTATCTTCTCCCACAGAGCTGTTTCCGAAATCCTCAGAGGGGGAAAGCATTACCTGTAGTTTATGGTCGTGCTGTCTTATCCAGCTATTTAAATGCGGATATTCAGGAGGAAACAGATCAGCACCAGGGTGAGACGAGCAGTCAATGTCAGGGTGGGAGTCTTCCCCGAATTCGTCAGAAAACACATGGCAAACTCCCGATTCATCTTCAATACGTGTCAAGGTATTCGTTTCAATGTCAAGAGGTAATACCTGCGGTGCGTGTGCAAGTGTGAGTTGTGTGTTTTGTTCCTTTCCCTGGCAATGCACACGGTGTTGATCGCCAGCCCTCGCCACGGAACAGGACGTTGTTCCATGGGGGTGGATTTGCGTACCTTTGGTGCTCGGAATAGTGACACCGCCTGTCGAGTCGATATGAATTTGCACCGAGTCAACGGGTTGATCAGGTTTAATAGAAGGTATGGGGACAAGTTTGTTTTTGCCGGAAAAGGTATTGGGAGAAATCAGGCTGATGGCAATAGAGGTAGTCAAGATACCAATGCGTGTCTTAAAGAACATATACCCGCCCCCAAAAAGAAGGTGAAGAGGATAGACTCAAACGTGATGATGGCAGTGAATATTCTTACGGCAGATGCTCGGTCTTTAGAGACCCCTGCAGGGTTTAATAAACAGCCGGTACGCAGCACTGCGAAAAATCGTTAGTAACAATTAGTTAGCGGGTCAACCAAAGCTCCTTCCAGCCCTTGGCAATAGTCAACCGGGTTGACTTTTTTGGTTGACCCTTAGGTTGACCATTTTCGGCATCGTCCACCGCCAGTGAATGCCAGAACAAACGTGAGACTTTCAGCTCTTTGGTCCAGCGCCCCATATGGCGACCCATTGTTATGCTGGTGTTTACGGTGCTGATTATGTGTCGATGGATGGGCTGGGCTTCCCCGGACTTAAGTGAAACACTGGCTTTGAAGTTGCACGGTATCGTCCAGCTGGGGATGGGTGGCTACATTGCCAGCCGAGGTGTGGAGAAGGTGATGAAGAACATTCATCGCTGAATCATTCCCCACCAGATGGGTTATCAATAGAAACAAATTTGCAGATATAGATATTGATAACCCTATTGTCACCCCATACAGTCCGTGCGCTATCAGAGAATGGTCACTCAAGAGAAGGATGGGATTTTGTGTTGTCCCCTGAGTGGATGCGCTGGTGCCTGGTGAGGGCACCGGATTGGGTAAAGCCCTGTTTGCAACCTTCGACGGGGCAGACAAAAGGGCGCTCCCCTGTGTGAATGCGCTTGTGAATGGTGAGCTCACTGGATCGGGCAAAGCCTTTTTTGCATCCTTCGACGGGGCAGACAAAAGGGCGCTCCCCTGTGTGAGTGCGCTTGTGGGCGGTGAGGGCACCGGATTGGGTAAAGCCTTGTTTACAGCCTTCGACGGGGCAGACAAAAAGGAGCTTCCCTGTGTGAATGCGCCGGTGCCTGGTGAGGGCACTGGATCGGGCAAAGCCTTTTTTACAGCCTTCGACGGGGCAGACAAAAGGGCGCTCCCCTGTGTGAATGCGCTTGTGCCTGGTGAGGTCACCGGATTGGGTAAAGCCCTGTTTACAGCCTTCGACGGGGCAGACAAAAGAGCGCTCCCCTGTGTGAATGCGCTTGTGCCTGGCGAGGTGACAGGATTGGGTAAAGCCCTGTTTGCAGCCTTCGACGGGGCAGACAAAAGGGCGCTCCCCTGTGTGAATGCGCTTGTGGATGGTGAGGTGACTGGATTGGGTAAAGCCCTGTTTGCAGCCTTCGACGGGGCAGACAAAAGGGCGCTCCCCTGTGTGAGTGCGCTTGTGAGTGGTGAGGTCACTGGATCGGGCAAAGCCTTTTTTACAGCCTTCGAAGGGGCAGACAAAAGGGCGCTCCCCTGTGTGAATGCGCTTGTGCTTGGTGAGGGCACCGGATTCGGTAAAGCCCTGTTTGCAGCCTTCGACGGGGCAGACAAAAGGGCGCTCCCCTGTGTGAATGCGCTTGTGGGCCGTGAGGTCACTGGATCGGGCAAAGCCTTTTTTACAGCCTTCGACGGGGCAGACAAAAGGGCGCTCCCCTGTGTGAATGCGCTTTTTTCCTGGACGGACTCTGAGAGTGTGCGTATCCGGAGTGTCTGCAGGAAGAAGTTCAGTGTCAGATTGAACCTCAATGCTGTCCCAGGGGAAGTTATCCTCCCAGAATGTCCAGTCTCCGTAATTCTCTGAGTGTGAAGGGCTTGTCTGAAGCTCATGGCTGTCGTCACTTGTCCAGCTATTCTGAGGTGTTAGTTCAGGAAAAAGCCGTTCGGTACTGGAGTGAAGTGAGCAATGAATGTCAGGGATATACATTTCACCGCCCTCTTCAGAAAATATATTGCAAACTCCCGATTTATCCTCAATACGGGTCAAGGTATTCCCTTCAATTACAAGAGGGAATGCCTGCTTTGCGTGTGTGAGTGTGAGTTGTGTGTTTTGATCCTTTCCCTGGCAATGCACAATGTGTTGATCGCCAGCCTTCACCACAGAACAGGATGTTGTTCCATGGGGGTGGATTTGCGTGCCCTTTGTACCCGGAATGGCGACCCTTCCCGTCGAGTCGATATGAATTTGCACCGGGTAAACCGGTTGATTAGATTTAAGCGCAGGTATATGGATAAGCTTGTTGTTGCCGGAAAAGGTATTGGGAGAAATCAGACTGATGACAATAGAGGTCGTCAAGATACAAATGCATGACTTAAAGAGCATAGAGTCCCCCCCAAAAAAGAAGGTGAAGAGGATAGACTCAAACGTGATAACGGCGAGGAACATCCCCACGATAGAAACCCGGTCTTTACGGGGGGCCTGCAGGGTTCAATAATCAGCGGGTACGGAGCATGGCAAAAGCGCTGGTGACAGACTCACACCGGGGTTGACTTTTTAAGGCCGCAATAGCAAATAGTTAGCGGGTCAACCAAAGCTCTGTCCATTCCTTGGAAATAGTCAACTTGGTTGACTTTTTTGGTTGACTCTCAGGTTGACCATTTTCGGCATCGTCCACCGCCAGAGAATGCCAGAACAGACGCGAAATTTTCAACTCTTTGGCCCAGCGGCCCATATCCACGGGACCACGAAAAAACCTTGGCTGTTGCTCATGCCAGGGCTCATCACAATCACGATGCAGGGCAACAACACCATGGCCAGCCATCACATCGAGATTGCCATTTTGCACCAGCGCGAGCGCATCGATAAAGTTGGGGTACCAACGATTGAGCGTGGCAAGAGTTCGGACATCAATCCGGTTCACTCGGCTCACCATAAGATGGCCATTGGTCAGGGGCTGAATAAGAAGAGCCGGATGCTCTTTTGAACAGAAAGGACCGGCTCTCTGACTTGGGTTGATAGGCACCAGGCAGTCTCCAGCCCAGCAGTGATGCGATACACACGGTATTGGTCGTCTGCTTTTTCCGACTCGATGGTCAGTCCCAGCCGTTTTTTCAGTGCTCCGGCCAAGGTGCCGCGCACTGTGTGCTGCTGCCAGCCGGTTTGCTCCATCATCTGCGGAATGGTTGCCTCTTCTTTGCGGTTCAGAAGGTTGATCACTTGAACCAGCTTGCTACCAGGTCTGGTTTTGGGCTTTGCCTTGGGGGGAGTTTGAACCGGCTCGGATTGTTCTATGCCAATAGCTTGTCGCCCGGCTGGCGTCAGGGCGTAATCAAACCAGCGGCCGTTGCGGTTGATGGACTTAATCAGCTCCTTGTTCAGCAGGCTATCGAGAACCTTTTTCGCAGCGCCGCCCTTAATAGGCAGATCCTGTGCGGTAAAGGTGCCTTTGTCATGACCCAGTTTCAGGGTGTTGGTTTGGCTGGCTGAGAGTGGTTTTTTGGATGTTTTCATAGCTCGTCTCCATCGATTTTTGTTTATTGGCGTTCGATACCCAGTGCATGCTCGAGATACTCAACTTACGACGATGTTGGTACGCCACTCAAAGCCGACACCGCCTATGCCCTGACAACCTTGTGTTTCCCTATCCGGCGAATGGCTATCGGTATCGCTGTATTCAGGCAGGGACAACTGACGCAGCCTTGCCTGTACCACCTCTGCCTACAGATCAGCTGACCAGTGGCACAGCCATCTTTGAGGCGCAGAAGATTCGTCAACCCATAGTTCATGGGCCAATGCCCCCGGCTCCCGCTGTTCCACCAGCGGAGTAGAGGAACAGTATGGCGACTTTGTACACACCAGATCCCGTTGGGATGGTTTTTCCAGCGGAGTCAGCCTACACCCCGCCAGCTGGCACAAACGTGGTGCTGGATGTTGCGTCAGGGGATGACATCCTTCGCTATGTGGCAGGCACAGTGGAAGTCAGTGGTTTCCCGGCGGGCCGAGAACTGCTGGCGGTGTCTTACCTGAAACAGGACATTCCTGGAGAAGGACAGAAGCGCGTGGTGCTGGCATCCGGTAACAGCCAACCCACCGATGGTGCCTTCGCTATGGATGTGGGTTATTTCTCCGAGCCGGTGCTGGTGATTGCGCTCGACGACTACGGCAGCACATGGTCACCCAACACTGCCTATAGTGCGGGCGCGATTGTTCATCCGGCAGACCCGGCCCACAGTACCAAGGGTTTGTGTACGAGTGCATTCAGGCTGGTATCTCAGGCGGTGATGAGCCGACATGGTGGATTGATGACGGGGCCAGTAACACAGGCACCAGTGGCACAGCCACCTTTCGGGCACGGCAGTACTTTCGGCCTATCTGTCATGGGCCTGTTCAACCTGTCCCCAAACCCTCAGATATTTGATGGCCTACAAACCGCCCGCTGGTGACGCGCTAACTATCACCTTGACCGGAAGAGCCTATACGCCACCGGAACAAGCCGACCAGCTGGAGATGTTCTTTCTGGTGGGGCTGGATCTTGATTACCCGGTTTCGCCTTCTTTAAGGGTGCAACCCCAAATCAGCTGGCAACAGAGCGTTGTTAACCAACAAGCAATTCAAACACTCTGGAAAGAAGGTCAGGTTCGTGATGGCACCAGTCGTCTTTGGTTCGAACAAGCAGAGCCAATGCCAGCATCAGGCAGCACAATGGGTTGGGATGCCGTCTCCACCAAAGATGACGCAACTTCAATAAACTGGGAAACCCCAACTCCTGAAGAGACCAAAACAAACAGTACCTGGACCAACACCCTCCCCACTGACCCACAACCCACAAACATCCCATGGGATAAGTAAGCCTGCCCCAAACAAACCCACACAGCTCTTCTTTGGGGGCAGCCTCCCGCAAAAGACCTGATCCACGGCGGGCCATGGTTCCGGGTAGATACCACATCATCGACATGGAAGCTGAACGACCACCGACAACCACCGCTCTGGTCTGACCCTCCCGGCCAACTGGCTTTTCAGTTCGAATCACACCACTACCGGCCAGATATGGTGCCTCAGCTCTGGTTCCGGTTTGAAGGTCATAATCCTCCCCATGCTATTCAACCCAAAGATGCAGCGCCTAAGGTGCCCTGGCAGCAAGCCGCCAAGCGTGATGTATCACCCAATTTTCTCTGGGGGGAAGGGCGTTCTGAGCGCATCAAAGACCGGCAGCGAAACCTGAGGTACGGGGCCAAGGTTAAGCCTCTCGTACTAAAGCCGCCCAAGCCTGATGACAAGGAGTGTTATCTGCTGATGAATACCCTCAATGCTGTACGCCTGCCGGACAATGAGCCACTGGAACTACTCGATATCACCATCGATCTGGATATCGACTCCTTCACCTGGCAGCTCTCAGCCTCCGTCGCCAACAAAGCCGTACTGGCTCTGATTGAGCCTGATGCAAACGGCACCAAAGATATCAAAGTGACTATCAATGGTTGGGATTGGGTGTTTATGGTCACCGGGTACGATACAGAGCGCAGCTTCAACAATGAGCAGTATCGCATCAGCGGTGAAAGCCGCACGCGCCTATTGGCTGCGCCCTATGCTCCCTCGCGCACCAAAACAGAAACCAACGACATCTCAGCCGTACAAGCTGCCGAATCTGAACTGATCAACACAGGTTTTACCCTCAGCTGGGACTCCACTGAAACCTGGGCCACACCAGATTGGATCATCCCCGGCGGCACCTTCAGCTATGTGGAGCAAACACCCATGCAGGTGATCGCGCAAATCGCCAATACAGCCGGAGCAGTAGTGATTCCTTCAGCCGATACGGATGCACTCGCACTTCAGCCTCGTTACAAAATCAGCCCCTGGAACTGGCTGGAAGACAACACCCCCATAGATCACGCCATTCCCGAAAGCATGGTGTTCAGCATGAGTGTGGAGTGGCGGCCAGAGCCGGAATATAACGCTGTGTATGTGTCGGGTATTTATGTGGGTGTGGCAGTAGATGTACAGCGTAGTGGCACAGCTGGGGACAGACCAGCCCCGGATATTATTGAGGACTGGCTGACGGAGGTGGATGTTAATACCGAGCGGGGGCGGAATGTGCTTTCGGAGGGAGGATCTCAAGCTGTGGTGACTCTCGACTTGCCACAGACTGTGAGTGGGCAGGAACCGGGTTTGGTTCTTCCTGGTCAACTAGTGGAGGTTATGGAGGCACCCACTCCGTGGGTCGGTTTGTGCTTATCCACTGGGATCAGTACATCGGGCAGTGGCGCCGGGCGTGTGGTTCAAACATTGAGTGTGGAGAGACACTTTTCTTAAAGGAGATAGTGATGGCAACAACAAACCCATGGAAAAATTTTCAAGCTTTGCTCCCGAAGGCGAGACGGGTGGCCGGAACCGTCGCCAGCCATAACTCTAATGGCACCAGTACTATCACTCTTCGAGACGAATCAACGATGATGGCTAAGGGACATAATGTAGGAGTTGGGCTGCTGGCATTGATTCCGGGGGGAGAGGTGGTTCGGGAAGTGCCTGCCCTACAAACTTATGATGTACAGGTTTAGATCATCTCTCTGCCGGTGTCTGTTGATAACGGAAGGATGGTCAAGTCATGGGTCAGCCTACCGATATAACCTACATGTGATCTGTGAGGAAGGTCTGTGCGATATTGTCCCTTCAACAAGGAAAGCGCGCGGTTGATGCTGGTTGTACTCATGTGTTTTATTGGGGCGCATGCGACCACTGGCTATGCGGCCAAGCCGGTATTTGGACGGTTTGAGTATGTCCGTATTACCGAGGCGCCAAGTATAGTCATGAATTCACTAGTGGATAGTGGAGCGGAAACGTCTGCGATTGATGCTCGTCGAATTCGCACGCATATGAGTCGTTCTGGTAACCGGTGGGTTTACTTTCAACTTCTGGATAATCAGAAAAAAGCCATTGAATTGAATCTTCCTATCAATCGCATAGCAAGGGTTCTTAGCCATAATCGTATCACTGTGAGACCGGTTGTGAATCTGACACTTACTGTTGGCTCCCTGACCGTTCTAACTGAAGTTTCGCTTATTAATCGCAGTGCATTTCCACAGCCATTATTGCTTGGGCGTAATTTTCTGAATGGCCGTGTTTTGATCGATACCAGTGATCAATATTTGCAGGGAGGAGAGAGGTGAGTGTGTTGTCGGTCAATGAATGGTTGATAGGACAGCGACTTTCAATTAAGAGCCTCTTGTCTCTGTTTGTTTTATCGTTGATTTGCAGTGCGCCGACGAGTGGGAAAGATAATAACGTAAGTGTGAGTAGTCGCAGCGTTGTTCACTCCGCTGTGATTGAGGAAAGAGGGGAGCTGGATATCAGCTTCTCCAAAAAAAATGATGGTTATATTTTCTACCTTGAGCTGCCGGCAGTGCTTGTTCATTCATTTGTTGATAGCGGTCATGCCACGAGGCTGATCAGTAATTTTCGCAAGGCTGCTAAAGACAATAGTCTTGCCGTCAATGTAGGGAAAAATTGTCGGGTGGTTGAATCAAGTTTTCCAAACTTCAAAAGGGGAGACAATTTGAGGGGGTACTGGATTATTCGTTGCAATCATTACCGGCCTGAGATTGTATCTGTTGATTTGTTTAGACATGTTCAGGGTATGAGAGAAATCAGTGTTTGGGTTGCAACAAATACCGTATTTACCAAAACGATATTAACGCCTGAAACACCTGATATTTATCTCGATCAATAACTTAAACCGTGAATTACTCAATATGACACAAACCCAAAATAGTAGTTCTATAGATAAAGATATAAGCGATAGGGTCATACAGCTTCAGGATGTCAGGGTTAGCAGCGGCGCGAATGCACGATTGCATACCCCTGGTCTTTCCATCTCACGTGGGGAGCGGATACTGTTAACGGGTGGGTAACGGTTCGGGAAAAACAACACTGCTTAAGGTGATTAGTGGGTTATTGATACCTGATTGTGGTGAGGTGCATCTTGCTGGCCATGCCATGGCTGGTCTTTCGGAAAAAGACCGGGACACGTTGAGAGGGGATGCAATTGGTTTTATTTTTCAGAATTTACATCTAATTCCCTACCTCACCGCTATGGAGAACATACTCCTGCCTTTAAGTTTGAGTGCTGAGCGCAGGGCCAAAGTTGTGCAAATGAACACTCCGCCTGAGTATGAGGCTTACAGGTTGCTGGCTTCACTGGGTGTTGAGGATATGGAGCTGCTCAAGAAGCCGGCCAGTCAGTTGAGCCGTGGGATCCAGCAGCGTGTCGCGATTGCGCGCGCGTTAATCGGCTCGCCCCCCATTATTATTGCCGATGAGGCGACTGCCAGTATCGATAGTTCCATGCAAAGCCAGGTGTTTAAAATCATTGAAGAGTTGGTACGGGAAAAACAGACAACGTTAATTTGGGTTACTCACAATATTGTTGATGAGCAGTTGTTTGACCGGCATTTGATCATGGAAGACTTGAACGTGCTTTGTAGAGAGGAAAAGGTGTGACGGTAAATCGTCTTACATGGATGTTAACCATCAAGAATCTTCGCTGGCGATCCCGGAAGTTGATCTTGAGTCTTGGCGCCCTGGCCATTTGTAATATGCTGGTGCTGAGTTTAGTTCATTTTTCCCGATTGGTTGAAGTCCGGGTCGACAATCTTTCTCGTCAGTATGATCTGGTTATTGGTGGTCATGCATCACCGATGATGCTGGTGTGGCAGTCCCTGACGCTAGATGTTCAAACTGCATCGCCCCCGGTTCCTGGTCATTACGAAGATATTCTCTGGGATATTCCTGAGGTTGACCTGGTGCTGCCCGTAGCGACAGGGGAGAGCCATCGGGTGTGGCCGGTTATTGGAACTGTACCTCACATGTTGGAGAATTATGCATTTGGTTCAGTTGCCATGAAGGATGGTGAAGTGTTTGGTGATGTGTCCGGTGTTGTGCTGGGGGCTGATGTTGCGAAAGAGTCTGGATATAAAGTCGGGGAATTTATTACTATCGGTGCGGGTTCCGATCTGCAGCCAGACGATGTGTATTCTATGGAGTTCCCAATAACCGGAATTATTAAAAAACATCACTCG
>CBDCRZ010000029.1:0-42792 GCA_965221135.1 Sansalvadorimonas sp. | reverse complement strand
CACACTATTAACCGTTACCCTGGGAGGCTGTGCCAGTGTGAGTGAGCCGATTAGTTTCGGTGATGGGGTTTACCAGCTAAACGCCGCCTACTCTATTGCCAGAGGCGGATCGGAAGGGGCATTAAGAGCCATCATCAAAGAATCCCACGATTTCTGTGGCAAGAAAGGGAAACGAGCGGTTATAGATAGTTCTGGTGAAGGTGGATATGGTCAGGCGTCAATACAGTTTACGTGCCGTTAATACCGTACTCATCCAGCATACGTGAACCGGGTGTTGGCTTTCGTGTTCTTAATGGCTTACCGCCACCACCCCACTTCTTGTAAGCCCCCATGCCTGCCGCGCCGATAATCGTTCCGGCCATGGCATAGTTGTCACTCCTCTCCATCTGGGCCGCTCGAAGCTGGGCGGCCTGCACACCCGCCGCATTACTGGCCAGTGTGCTGTTCAGGTTGGCACTCGTCGCTGTCTGGTTCCGCCCAAGATTCGTGACATCCAGCGCACCACCATACTTCTTGCTCAGAGCCACATCAGCACCGGCCGTTGTCGCCATGCCTGCACCGGCCCCGGACGCATTGGCCGCCGTCTGGGACCCCATCAGGAACGCACCACTGCCCGGTTTCATCCCCGGCCCTGCCAGAGCTACCCCGGAATGCGTCTGTTTGGCCGCTGCGACCGCTTCATTCTGTTTCTTGGTTTTGTATATATCCGAGCCATACAGCTTGTTCTTTCTCATCCAGGCATTCTCCAGAGGGATGAACGTATCCTTGTACTCTTTCAGCCGGTTTTCCGCCTGATTCAGCATTTCAGCTTCGTAAGGGGAGGCCTCTGGGGCATCAACATCACCGCCGCACATAACCTGTCTCCTTAATCTCTTTCCGGTAACTGTTGAACGACTCGTTATCCCGGTAGATCACTGTCCGGATATCAGCGGCGGCCTTTAACCGCCAGTCAGACCCACCCACCAGATACGCCAGGTGAATGAGCAAGTCTGTGGTCGCTGACCGGATGATGTAACTGACCTGCAGATCGCGGGTATTGCCGTTTTCTTCCAGCCAGTTGGCATCCAGCCAGTTAAACAAACAATGTTCGATAACGGGCTGCAGGTTGTGGAAGTGTTGCTGATAGAAGGTGTTTCGGGGGATGTGGATCAGGGCGAACATCATCATGTGATTGAGTTCCCAGCCACTGACCTCTTTGTCCTTGTCATACAGATCGTCCCAGATTTGGGAAATCCTGATAAAGGTGTACGCCAGGTCAATCGCGGCCTCGTTATCCTTCAACCAGTGGCTGATCATTCCGTCTTGTATTTTGCTATCCATTGTTCCGCCTGTATGTCCCGGAGAGTGACAGAACGTCGTTTGAAGTCTTGTGAAATCGCGTGCAGCTGCTCAAACCGTTTGCCGAGTTCGGCTATGATGTCATCCCGGATATTCAGCAGGAGCGCACCACGGACAACGTGTTCCGTATTGTCGGCCAGTGTCCAGGTAATATCCTTATTAGGACTGGCCAGCCCGACGGCTTCCATTCGGAGCAAGTCTTCATAGCTGCAATCGTAGGGCCTGCCGTTGATCGTGACAGGTTTGCGCTCCAGCTTGTGTCGGATCGTGTTGATTTGCTCTGCGGTGGCTTCTATCTCTGAAAAGGGGTCATACGTTGGTAACTTCAATGTCCACATCCCGGTATTTGTAGGGAAACATGATGAACTCAAAACGGAAGTTTTCGAGTGGCACCGCACTCGTCCATTCTAGGACACCATCATTCACTGTCTCATCTACGCCTTGTGCAACCACCCGCGCCCCCTTTGGGATACCGCTGATAGTCAGGGTTTCCCCGATCCTGAGTGTGGTCTTGGACACCTGCAGTTTCATGTCTGGCCGGGGGGTCTTGACGCCATTGGGCAGATACCAGTCATCCCCTTCCAGGAACAGATCAAGCACATAGTCCGGGTTGTGATACAGGGGCAGCTGGGCGAGGAGGGTATTTTTGTCAGGGCCAAACACTGACGTATAAATCTCTCCCGTGTCTTTGGAATAGATCGTGCCTTGCATTACCGTTTCCTGAACTCAACGACGAGGGGGGTTTTGAAATAAAAGGAACCTTTTGCTTCATATACAGGATTACCAGGGTTAGGCCCCTGATTTGAACCTGTGACAATGCGATAGGTACGGGAACGGGAAGAGGGAACAAAATCAGCAAGCCCCAGGGTCAGAGGTTAACAAAGTAGGAATTTGCCACCGTTACAGAATGGATAGGTACTTCATCGTTATCCAGGTGCATTATTGCGATAATACTTTCAGCCAACTCGCTTTAGCTGGATTTACATACCTATAGGAAAATGGGTTTCTTGAGGATTCTCAGATACATACCAGAAAGAAGACATTGAGGCCATCATGCCATGTAAGATATACACTGCATCCATTGATTGTGCCGGGAGGGTAAATGTGAAATCGGTAAATTCTCCATTCACCATTGGCGGTCTACCAAACCCATAGTAAGCAGAAACAGCCCCATCACGGATATGGATTGATTCAACCGCATTAATGGCGTCTGCAGAGAATTTCCCTGAGAAAGTCCCCTGACTCCCACCAATCGTTCCTCTGATCTTGATATCACCATTCCCTTCTATCGCCGGGATTAACCACCTGTCCTCCGGATATATCGCAGGTTCAACCACCCTCGTGCATGACCGCTGCTGTTCGTGCATGACAGTCTGGCAATGCTTGAACTGATGACGTATAGCAATAGGCTGGGCGGTATCTACGTCAATGGCCAGGGCCAAAACCGGCACAACGCTGTACGGAATGTTGAGCCTTTCCCGGTGATTGTGGTCATACCCATGAGCCGAGGTCATTATAATGTGCGGCTGACTGCGAACAGCAGCGGTCATGCACGAGGGTGGTTGAAAATGCGGTATATCCGGAGGACAGGTGGTTAATCCCGGCTCGATAGAAGGGAATGGTGATATCAAGATCAGAGGAACGATTGGTGGGAGTCAGGGGACTTTCTCAGGGAAATTCTCTGCAGACGCCATTAATGCGGTTGAATCAATCCATATCCGTGATGGGGCTGTTTCTGCTTACTATGGGTTTGGTAGACCGCCAATGGTGAATGGAGAATTTACCGATTTCACATTTACCCTCCCGGCACAATCAATGGATGCAGTGTATGTCTTGCATGGCATGATGATAGTTATGCCGTCTTTCTGGATAGTATTTCCTCAAGAAACTAATTTTCCTATATATGTAAATATAAGACCGAGTTGGATTCGTATCTATCGAGATAATGTTCTCTGGATAAATCAAACAGATCATTCAGTAACCCCTTCTATTTTTAAACTGCCGTTGTCCCTGGGGCTTGCTGATTTTGTTCCCTCTTCCCGTTCCCGTACCTATCGCATTGTCACAGGTTCAAATCAGGGGCCTAACCCTGGTAATCCTGTATATGAAGCAAAAGGTTCCTTTTATTTCAAAACCCCCCTCGTCGTTGAGTTCAGGAAACGGTAATGCAAGGCACGATCTATTCCAAAGACACGGGAGAGATTTATACGTCAGTGTTTGGCCCTGACAAAAATACCCTCCTCGCCCAGCTGCCCCTGTATCACAACCCGGACTATGTGCTTGATCTGTTCCTGGAAGGGGATGACTGGTATCTGCCCAATGGCGTCAAGACCCCCCGGCCAGACATGAAACTGCAGGTGTCCAAGACCACACTCAGGATCGGGGAAACCCTGACTATCAGCGGTATCCCAAAGGGGGCGCGGGTGGTTGCACAAGGCGTAGATGAGACAGTGAATGATGGTGTCCTAGAATGGACGAGTGCGGTGCCACTCGAAAACTTCCGTTTTGAGTTCATCATGTTTCCCTACAAATACCGGGATGTGGACATTGAAGTTACCAACGTATGACCCCTTTTCAGAGATAGAAGCCACCGCAGAGCAAATCAACACGATCCGACACAAGCTGGAGCGCAAACCTGTCACGATCAACGGCAGGCCCTACGATTGCAGCTATGAAGACTTGCTCCGAATGGAAGCCGTCGGGCTGGCCAGTCCTAATAAGGATATTACCTGGACACTGGCCGACAATACGGAACACGTTGTCCGTGGTGCGCTCCTGCTGAATATCCGGGATGACATCATAGCCGAACTCGGCAAACGGTTTGAGCAGCTGCACGCGATTTCACAAGACTTCAAACGACGTTCTGTCACTCTCCGGGACATACAGGCGGAACAATGGATAGCAAAATACAAGACGGAATGATCAGCCACTGGTTGAAGGATAACGAGGCCGCGATTGACCTGGCGTACACCTTTATCAGGATTTCCCAAATCTGGGACGATCTGTATGACAAGGACAAAGAGGTCAGTGGCTGGGAACTCAATCACATGATGATGTTCGCCCTGATCCACATCCCCCGAAACACCTTCTATCAGCAACACTTCCACAACCTGCAGCCCGTTATCGAACATTGTTTGTTTAACTGGCTGGATGCCAACTGGCTGGAAGAAAACGGCAATACCCGCGATCTGCAGGTCAGTTACATCATCCGGTCAGCGACCACAGACTTGCTCATTCACCTGGCGTATCTGGTGGGTGGGTCTGACTGGCGGTTAAAGGCCGCCGCTGATATCCGGACAGTGATCTACCGGGATAACGAGTCGTTCAACAGTTACCGGAAAGAGATTAAGGAGACAGGTTATGTGCGGCGGTGATGTTGATGCCCCAGAGGCCTCCCCTTACGAAGCTGAAATGCTGAATCAGGCGGAAAACCGGCTGAAAGAGTACAAGGATACGTTCATCCCTCTGGAGAATGCCTGGATGAGAAAGAACAAGCTGTATGGCTCGGATATATACAAAACCAAGAAACAGAATGAAGCGGTCGCAGCGGCCAAACAGACGCATTCCGGGGTAGCTCTGGCAGGGCCGGGGATGAAACCGGGCAGTGGTGCGTTCCTGATGGGGTCCCAGACGGCGGCCAATGCGTCCGGGGCCGGTGCAGGCATGGCGACAACGGCCGGTGCTGATGTGGCTCTGAGCAAGAAGTATGGTGGTGCGCTGGATGTCACGAATCTTGGGCGGAACCAGACAGCGACGAGTGCCAACCTGAACAGCACACTGGCCAGTAATGCGGCGGGTGTGCAGGCCGCCCAGCTTCGAGCGGCCCAGATGGAGAGGAGTGACAACTATGCCATGGCCGGAACGATTATCGGCGCGGCAGGCATGGGGGCTTACAAGAAGTGGGGTGGTGGCGGTAAGCCATTAAGAACACGAAAGCCAACACCCGGTTCACGTATGCTGGATGAGTACGGTATTAACGGCACGTAAACTGTATTGACGCCTGACCATATCCACCTTCACCAGAACTATCTATAACCGCTCGTTTCCCTTTCTTGCCACAGAAATCGTGGGATTCTTTGATGATGGCTCTTAATGCCCCTTCCGATCCGCCTCTGGCAATAGAGTAGGCGGCGTTTAGCTGGTAAACCCCATCACCGAAACTAATCGGCTCACTCACACTGGCACAGCCTCCCAGGGTAACGGTTAATAGTGTGACCATGTAACGCTTTTTCATGGGTACCTCTACAGCTCTCTGTTTTGACGGTGGTGGAAAACGCGAGTAATGAAAATGTCGCTATCGACATAGTAATGGATGACATACTTCGGCTCTTTCAAGACCAGTTTGTACCGATCATCCTGGATATGCCGCCCCATTTTCGGGTTGACGACCAGTTCCTCAACAGCATCCATTATCCGATTGACCACCGCATCGGGATTCCAGACATCGGTCATGACCATAAACCGATAGTGGTTATCAAGATCACGCTCGGCAGGCTCTGTCCACTGGATCAACCGGCTTGCCTCTTATTCTGGAACTTGGCTCTTACCTCGGCATGAGAGCGTGTCTTCATGTCCCCTGACTTGATCTTTTCAACGACTTTCAGCGACTCTTGAACCTGCCATTCATGGGCATCCAGCATGTCATCAACGGCTTGTCGGACAAGGTAAGACGTGTCTCTGTCTTCGAGTGCGGCCAGTTCATCAAGCCTGGTGAGAGTTTCGTTTTCAAAACGGATGGGTTTAAGGGTCATGGGCATAGGTGGCTCCTCTGGTTTACTGGCGTTATACAGTGTAATACAGAGACAGCGGTGGTGCCATTAGGTTCCCTAGAACCTTTCCTCAAGATTGCAATAGCAGGACAATCGGGAACACGAAGAGATCAAGATCATGGAGCGCAAGGAAGGCTGGGACGATAATGCGCCGTAGGCGTCCGGTGGATGTTCTTGGTATGTTGCCGCTGGCACTGAACTATCAAGGATATATTTATGGAACAGATACTAATTGCTTTAACTGGCGTTACTGCCATCTGGCTTACCCAGCAAAGCAAAGAAGCATGGAAGCGATACGCTTGCCTGTTCGGTCTTGCCGGTCAACCATTCTGGTTTTACTCAGCGTATCAGGCTGAGCAATGGGGAATCTTTGTTCTCTGTTGCTTCTATACGTATAGCTGGGCTTTAGGTGTTAGAAATAACTGGATACTCGATAAGGCGACATAACACCTCACTTATACGGCCTAAGACATATAAGCAAAGAATACCAATACATATATGCCATGCAGACCAGCTAAGACCTTTCCTCAAGATCATGCACAGCCGCCAGCAGGGTATCCAATCGCTCCTGCAGGTTCATGTTCTGTTTCATAATAATTTTCAATAACCGGGCCTGTTGTCTGTCACTGGTCAGTGACTCTTCCATGCGGAACACATACTCCGAGTTGATGGATCGGCGGTTCTTCTGTGCGGCCTTCTGAATATTACTAATGACATTTTCCGGGAGCCTGATGGTCAGGGGTTCCAGAGTCTCTTTGTCTTTGGGCATGACGGGACAGGGCAATCTGCAAAACTGCATTTTGCACAGAAGGGATAGAGGTATTATATACACAAAATGAGTATAAACGACGGTCGGCTACTACAGTGCGTAGATTGGCTTTGTAGGATCAGACGGTGGGATGTGTTACGTTATTGAGACAGCGGGGAGAGTTCCCCAGATAAAGAAACGGCCCAAGGTGCATTCGTCGCCAAACTATTCACCTTGAGCCGCTGACTAAATACATACGAAGATGAACTCATGTACGTACCTAGGTTGTCTGTTCTATGAGCATATCAGATCAGGCGAGAAAAATACAAACCGGACAGCTCGCAATCGACCTTTCTTCCGAGATTGAGACTGGCCACTACCTGAGCACCCAAAAGTGGGGCTGGTTCACGACCCTGCATCGAGAGCAAGGTAAAAGTCGTGCTCACCAGAAATCCTACAAGCTGCGTGACCTGCCCCAGATACTGGACCTGATCAGTCAGGATCGGCGTGATGTGGATTGGTGGATCAGCCAGGCGGTATTTACCAAACCCAACCGCCGCAAGGTGAACCTGGCTCATGTGGGCTTAGCCTTTGTCGATCTGGACTATTACCGTTTCCCCGGTCTGGCTTGTCTCTCCGAGGGTGAAATACTGGATCGCCTATCGCTTCACTGCGAACAGAATACGATTCCTCTACCGTCTCTGGTGATTGATTCCGGGAAAGGTCTGCAGATCAAATGGTTCCATGAACCATTACCCCGGCAGGCACTGCCCCGATGGGATGCCCTGCAGAAAGGACTGGTCAAGACTTTCGAGGCTCTGGGAGCCGACGCCAACGCCCGTGATATCTCCCGTGTCCTGCGGGTGGTGCGCACCACCAACCAGAAAACCGGCCGGGCCGTGCGGGTGATCTGGGTGAACACCGATTACGACATCCTCGATCCCAAGCAATACGTCTTTAATGACCTGGTTAACGATGTTCTGCCACCGCTGCCAGAACATGCGGGAAAAGGACGACGGGTTTTTGGTGGAGTCGTCAATCCTCTGAAGCTCAATGCCGCCCAGCGTGGGTTCACCCCCAACAGTCTGAACTGGGCTCGCCTGTGCGACCTCCAGAAGCTCATAGAGCTCCGTGGCGGCGATATGGGCGACGGCCTGCGGGAACCCATGGCCTTCTGGCTGTGCAACTTCTTCGCCCTGCGGTACTGCAAGGAACTGGCGATGAATCCCCTGGACGAATGGAATGAGTTTCGTCAGCTCTGCCTGCAGGCGGCCCCTCATTGGGACTCAGGCAAGATCAAGGACAAGACCAGCAACCTGTATCGTCTCACACGGGAAACCGCTGCAGGGAAGACTGTGCCCTTCTGCGGCAAAAAGTACTCGCCGTTGTTCACCCCCGGTAGCCAGTTCCTGATTGATGCCTTTGGGATGACCTCTGACGAGATCAGCCAGATGGACACCATTCACGATACGGCGGAGAAGGCCAAGCGTCAGAACCTGCGAGATCAGGCGAGGAAGGGCTGGGAGCAAAGTAGGGAGGAGTATGAGGCCGGTCGTCAGGAAGAGAAAATGGCCAAGGCCAGGGAAGCACAGAAGCTGAAGGCTCATGGGCTGTCAGGACGCCGGATCGCCCATGAAATGGGGGTTTCAGAGGCGATGGTGCGGAAGTATTTAAAGGTGCGTACTGGTGGTCCCCTTTAACTGGGGGCGAAGCTATCTTCTATCAGCTTCCCGTAGGGAAGCATTTAAAAAAAATATAAAAAGTCTCTGAGCGAAGCGAAGGCCTTACTCAGCCAGCCGCAGGCGACAAGAGCAGGAATCTTTAGATGACTCCCTTTTCGCGGGGTTTTGTGGGGACCAGGGTAGGGCCTAAAAGCGTGTGTTTCGGTGTACATCAGGTAACAGCCCAGTCTTCTAGCCTCATTGAAGGTGGGGCACTGTGTTCCTGGTGGGACTCCTCTCTCTCACGTACACGCCCTCTGTGCTGTTATTTTGAAGTGTACCCACAACGGTCCCCTTTAACTGGGTGCGAGGCTATTTCTTGTTGTTTGGTTTAGAATGTCGGCTCTTTCTGAAACAGTGCGTGTGGGTATCTATGAAGCCTAGTTATGATTACGTTGCAAACAAAGTTGCTTACAAAGCTGTTCGGACAAGAATCAGGAACATCATGGTTCAAAAGCACCTTGATGAGGTTGCGATCATCGGTATAGCTCAGAAGTTCCTCGCTGAGAATTACCCGGATGCTTGGGTTGATCTTAATGATCTGGCGGGTGCCTGTTTGTTTTATCAGCAGGTGGAGCATAAACGGTAATCCCCTTCTTTGAAGCAGACCCGCCCAGTGCGGGTTTTTGTGTGTCTGGGGAACAGAAAATAAAGGGGGACAGTAAAACAAGGGGGACACCTGTCCCCCGTTCCCCTTTTTGTGTATTGTTAAGGAACAGACAATACAAAGGTGAGTTACATGGAAGAGAAAAGAAAAGCCGTGAGTTTTGATGATGTGGAGCAGGCCGCTTCACAGATGTTATCGAAAGGCGTCACCCCAAGTGTTCGGAGTGTACAGGCCGTGATCGGGGGCAAGCGGGATAATGTTGCAGCCTTTCTGCGGGACTTCTTTGAAAAGCGCGATTTTGAAGTCTCCAAGATGGCAGACGAGCTGGGCAGCAGTGAGATAGCCAAGTTGCTGGCCGGTGAGATCCGGTTGGTGGTTGACCGCAAGACCGCCAGCTTGTCAGAGATCATTGACCGGCAAAAGGCCCAGATCAATGAACTGGTCGAACTCATGGAAGACACCGAGAAGGACGCCAAACACCAGATCGAACTCTCGGAAGTGAAAAGCGCCCAGGCCATTGAGCAGGCCAAGAGCGAGATCGACAAACACCGGACAGTGGCTGACAACAAGATTGACGCGATCCGGGAGCAGATCGAGCAGGCGCATAAGGAGAGGGATGAGGCGTTAGGCCGGATCGAAGCCGCCGAGCAGAAAGCCCGCATCCTGGTGGACACCGAGAAAGAGAAATCCGCACAGCTGGATCAGGAGAGCAAGGCACTGAGAGAGCAAGTCAAACTGCTGAGTGTCGATGAGGCGAAAAGAGAGTTCCAGCTCGCCAGCCTGGAACAGATGAAGGAACAGCTCGACAAGACGCAGGACAGCATGGCCGAGAACAAGACGCTGGTTGTGCAGCTCAGTACCGAGAAGATCAGCTTTGAGAAAGAGGTCGCACGACTGACGAAGGAACTGGCAGAGGCCAAGGACACTGCTACGGATATGTCGAAGGTGCAGGCGCAATTCATCGAGACTCAGAAACAGCTGGCCACGTCTCAGCAGCAACTGTCTATGTCCGAGCGTGAGCGCGAGAGCTTGTCACAGGCACTGGCCGTGAAAAAGTCGTCCTCGGAGTAACCCAAATCAGGCATGGTGAAAATGGCACAAAATGAATTCACAAAAGAAAATCATGAAACGGGGTTGCCTGCTCAGGTGATACTCGATTCAGGGTTAAATGTGTTCGCTCTGGAATTACTCGTACAATCATTCACGAAGGCAGCGGGTAAAAAAACTCGTGAAGTAAAGTTCGCCTTCAGGGGTGTTGATGTGCAGCTGAAGATCCATGAGGGTGCCGTATAACCCCGGCATCAGGTGCGCCGTAGGCGGTCGGATGGAAGCTTTTGTTATGCGGTGATTTACAAAGGAATTAGAAGGTGGATTTAAAAGAACTGAGAAAAGCTGCATCGGCAATTTACCTTGAAACTCCCGCTGAGGTAGCAGCTCATGTTTCCGGTCTACTTAATAAAGCTGCAGATGAGATTGCCAGACAGGAGCGAGAAATAGAGCTATTGCGTGATGTTCACTGGCAGGCTAGAACCGTATTCCGATACGACGGAGTAGATAAGGAACGAACAGAGCAGGCAGTCACGGCGCTCAGAGAGGCGACTTATTCTGTCAATGACTTTGACCAAAACTGCGAAAATGATTAAGCCGTATAACCCTTGCATGACGGGCGCAGTCCCGACCATGCCGTTGTTATGTGTGATCTGTTGGGAGGGGAAGATATGGGAGACGACAAGAGTGTAGAGTTTTACAAAAACTTTTATGAGCAGAATAGAGTTGCGCTTTTGCAATATAAAAGCCTCAGAAAACACTTCAATCAGTTGGTTGAAAATGTTCTCGGCAAAGATTATTACAATATGGCTATGGACGTTTACGAAGCTGATAAGGCCTCTTGCGAAGATATAGCATCTAAAGCAAACCGGACGTTACTACAGAGACTATTGAACATATAACCCCTGAATCAAGTGCGCCGTAGGCGTCACCTGGATGTTTTTGTTATGTTCACAATCATTATATAAAAGGCAAATTAAAAACCATCGAAATATACGAAACCTGTAGGTGAACATAACACCTTAGATCAGCGACTTGTGACATATAAACCGATAATAATAATGGTTATACGCCATTTTTATGGCAAACAGACACAAACACAAACCCGCCCCGTGCGGGTTTTTTTATAGGTGACGTTATGTGTATGAATTCATCGGCCAATCTGGATACGACTAATCAGGATCGTGCTGCCGCTTTGTCGAAGCAGATGGAAGAGGACTGGCTCAAGCGATTCCAGCCTTTTGAACAGGAACTGGCCGGTGATCTGCTGAATCAGAATGAAAGGATTGCCGATCAGGTGAAGGAGGCGCAGGGGGATGCCAGCAAATCCTTTGAAGCCAGCAGGGCCACAGCGCAACGGAATATGGCCCGCTACGGTGGGCAGATGGATGCCGATCAGAAGCAGGCCATGGACAAGAGCCGGAGCCTGCAGGGGCAGGGGACACAGGTCAATGCCATGAACTCTGCCCGCAAAGGGGGGCTTGGACGCGCCAATAAAATGATGCAATCCATGATCAACACCGGACGCAATGTACAGGCGCAGGGCCTGCAGGGACTCAAGCAGGGTATAGGGATGGAAGGCCAGCGCAATCAAACCGCTATCCAGGGCGCGGCAGCTGAGAGTTCTTCCAACAAACAGATGGTGGCAACGGCTGCGATGATGGCGATGATGATGATGTCCGACAAAAACGCCAAGAAGAATATCCGCAAGGCCAGCACCAAAAAAGCCCTGAAGGATGTGGAAGCTGTTGACCTGAAGCGATGGGATTATAAGCCTGGCATGTCAGCGGGACGCGAAGAGAAAGGCCATATCGGCGGCATGGCGCAGGATATGCCCAAGAGCATGACCACCCGTGATAAGCGGAAGGTGGATATTGGGGATTCTGTGATGACACTGGTGGGTGCGACACAGGAAATCAGCAAACGAATCGGTATGTTGGAGAAGAACCATGAACGGCAGGCACGGTAATAGCTTCTTACAGGGCCTGATGGGTGGGGCCAACTTCATTGATACCATCCATGACCGTCAGGCGG
Organism: Sansalvadorimonas sp.; assembly: GCA_965221135.1. Lineage (GTDB taxonomy): Bacteria > Pseudomonadota > Gammaproteobacteria > Pseudomonadales > Endozoicomonadaceae > Sansalvadorimonas. The sequence goes on along the minus strand of CBDCRZ010000029.1, from coordinate 30,528 downwards.
CAAGGGAATGGCGCAAGACACAGCAGCAGTGGGCCAAGGAAGACCGGGGGATCGCCGCCGAGCAACGGCAAAAACTGGATGACCGCTGGAACAAGAACTGGGACCTTCAGAAGAAGCAGTATGATGAAACGCTGATACAGAGAGGCATAGAGAACACACGGGCTGATGCCAGGATGGGGATGCTGGAAGATGCAGAAGTGCGGCTCGTGCAGGAGGATGAAAGAAAAACGAAGGTGGCTGAAGCCCAAGCGGGGATCATGGGAGCCGAGCGCGAACAACAGCAACGGCTCAAAGCCGCACAAAAGTTGTTTGGTAATTTCAAGAAGCTGCAAACCCAGCAGCAACAGAAGGTTGTTGATTACTTCATGACGGATGTCACCAACCAGCTGATGCCGGAGCTGGTGAATCAGGGCAATGCACCGGGCGAGCACAAGTCCATGATCGGCGGCAAGATGGTCGAGAATGGCATTATCCCGATGGTTCAGGTTCTGGATGATGACGGCAATGAAATCCGGCGAGGCCCACTGACACAGAACCGATCCAGCGCACAGGGCGATCTGCCCATGGTCGCCCCGGCCCCGACGATGGTGGACTTCCTGATGACCAGTGGATCGGGTGGGGAAGCCATAAAGATGCTCGACAACAAGATTGCCAGCCTGAAACAGGATGTGGTCAGGAACCGGGGCGAGTTGCCAGAGAGCAAGGAAATGTGGGGTGATGAGTATACGGATGAACATGGCAACCTGGTTCAGCGGAAGTTGAATGATAACAGTCTGAAAATTCTGGCAGCAGCAGGCAAAGGTAAGGGAAAAGGGAAGGGGTCAGGTGGGGGCAGCCAGAAAACATGGCAGTTCTTTCCTGGAAGCGATGAGCCTCATCAAATGGAAATCGGACAAGGGGATAAGAAGAGAACAGTCAATGTCATTAACAGAACATGGCGTGACACCAGTAATAACAAGATTTATCAGGGATCTTTTGTTGATGGGCATCTATGGAATAAAGCCAAGGACGTGACAGATATATACCTGCAGGGTGATTCCACGGGCGATGCTGGTTCAGCAGGACTGAGAACAAACATTAGTGGCGGTGAGTATGACGGAGGTGCCAAAGCGGCTGAGAAGCCACAGCCAAAACCGGAACCCGCGCCATCTAAACCTGTGCAGTTGACCCGAAAAGATGTGGAAAAACAGAATGAAGAGGAATTCATCAAAACGGTGAACCAGTTATCTAAAGAAGGGAAGACTAAAGAGGTAAACGAACTCATCAAGAAAAGACATTCCTCATTGGACGCCAGAGATAAAGCTCATAAGGAATTTATGAAGAAGATGGATCAGTTGTCTAAGGAAGGGAAGACTAAGGAGATGAATGAACTGGCTCGTCAATGGCGGCAAGGTATGTGATGTGAAAATCAATTTCCAGAAACCCGCCCTGTGCGGGTTTTTTTGTGAGTATGCAATGTGAATATTCTACAGAAGTTCGATCAGATCAGTCGTTCCCCTGAGTACCAGGGTGCCAGCGATCTGGATAGGGACAATATTCGCCAGAACCTGTTCTGGGATGAGTTAGCGCCCAAGCTCGACCTGAGCGAGATCGAGGAGATTAAAGCCAAGTACGACAAGATGACCGCCCCGGAAGGTGATCCTACGGCGGGAACCCTTGAGGATGTTGGCCGGTCTTTCGCTAGCGGTATCGTTGCGCCTATTGGGGATATGGCCCGCTTCCCGACAGCGGGTGCTCCCAATGCGATCTCCAGTGCGATTGAAGGGTTCAACAAAGACATCCAGCACGGCCGCAGCCCGACCGCCATTCAATCCGAGCGCAACACCGGCCTGCAGTTCAATCCTGACACAGGTGGCATCGAGATTAAGCCCGATTCCAGCCTGTACGGGCTGGCGATGCAGCTGTCAGGGGCTGGCGGTTCCATGGTGTCGTCTATTGGGACAGGTGTCGGCTTTGGTAAAGCGATTCAACTGACAGGGAAAGGATTGGGAGCCGCCGCTGGTGTAGGAACAGCGAATACTGCAAGTGCTGCGATCAAGGCCGGAAACTTTACTAAGGCCAGACAGGCACTGGCTACCTCGATCTCCCGAGAACAAACCGCTAACAGAATCGGCTTCGGCATGACGGGTGCCACCATGATCGGTGGGGGAACCGGCAAGCAGGCTTACGAAGAAACACTGTTCCGGACCGGCAGTGTGGCACTGGCCGAAGCCGCTGGTGAGCAGGGCACCTTGACGGGGGGTGCATTGGGCAGCATGACCATGGGATTAGCTGGGCCTATTGAGCAACGCCTGCTGATGGGCCGGGGAGGCGCAACCCGATGGGGGAATGCTGCCAAAGGTGCCGGGATTGAAACCGTACAGGAATTTTTCGAGTCTGGCGGGCAGGAGTATCTGGCCGGAAAGGCTATGCGGGATATTGGTCTGGAAGTGGAGGATTTGGTTGGCCGGTCACTGGCCGTGGGTTTCCACGGTGCTGCACTGGGAGCCGTAGCAGGTGGCGCATTAGGGGGTCTCAGCAAACCCCAAAAGCAATACACACAGCAGGAATATGATCAGGCTATCGAAGCCAACAACCTTGAAGCCACACGACTGGAAGGGGAACTGAATACCGGGAATCTGACCGACGAGCAGAGAGGAGAGCATGAGAAGAAACTTACAGATATCTATCGAGCCGTTGCTATTGATGAAATTGCCAAGAGTGCAGCACGTCCAGCCGTTGAAGATGATCAGGCGGGTGAATCATCGGCGGCACAGTCACAGGATGCCGATGTTGCCGATCCTGGAGAACGAAGAATCCCTCGACAGGACTGGCTACCGACGAATATGTCGGAACGCTACCAAAACTCCATTGAGGAACGTCGGGGACTGGTTAGCCAGTTACGCAGAGCCGCACAAAACGGTATTGCGGACAGTGGCCTCAAACAGTATGAGGACAGGATCAGGGCGCAGGATGAACTGATCAATACCAACCGGATCGCGGTCAACAATGCCGGGAACCAGAAATACTTTGCCAATAGTCAGGACTTCTATGCCTGGCTGAATCGTGCGGCCCGGGGAGCCAACTGGGAGGAGTTGGCTCTTATGGAGCTGGAAGCCCGCAAGGGGCGTCCTGTTGACTGGCCCGCCATGGCACAGATGGAACAGAACATTTTGCAGCAGGGGGATATCCGGGATCGTGCCCGTGTGCTGGAGTTGAACGGGATCGTCCAGGCGGTTGAGGAAAGGATGGCGCAGAGCCGGATAAATCCACAGGCCGGTATGGAGGCGGCCCGGGAGATCGGTGAACAAAAGCTGGAGAAAAGGCAGAAGGCTGCAGAACAGAGAGAGCAACGTCGGCAAGCCAGGCAAGAAGGTCGCGCACAGGAGCGTGCCCATGCGGAAGAACAACGCCGCCAGGTGGAACAGGAACAAATAGAAGCCGAACGGATCAGGAAGCAGCAAAAGCAGAAGGCGGATCGGGAAGCCGCAGAGCTGCAGAAGCATATCGACGCAGAGCACTGGACAGACCACAAGATCGGCCCCTATCACGTCTGGGCCGGTAAGAGTGACACGTTCGCGGTATCCGGCACCACCAAGCCGGAATCCAGCAAGATGCACGCACTCGGGGGATTCTTCGACAAGGACAGCAACAGCTGGGAGTTTCCGAAGAACAAGCGGCAGGCCGTGAAAGACGCCCTGCAGGAGATGGCCAAGAAGCCACAGCCCAAAGAGAAGGCAAAGAGGAAAAGGGTTTATCCCAAGACTGTCCGGAAGCGGACCCGCCGCGCCAGAAGCCAGGGCCGTGAGCATGGCCAGGGTGAGTTCAAGGCGCTGGGTGGTATAGAAGCCGCACTGAAGCCCGCCTTCCCTAATTATTCAGCTACTCACGTTTGGCGCAATCCGGAAACCGGGAAAGATGAGCTACTGATCCAGAGTGATAAAGACTGGTACACCGATCAGGAAGGTGATGACAGATTCTTAACGCACAGATCTGGTGTGAAGCCTGTTGCCGCTCATCAGGAAGAGATCAACCGGCAGAAAGAGGAAGAGCGCAAGCAGCAGGAAGAGGAAGCAGAGCATTACCGCAAGAAGAAAGCCGAACAAGATGTCATTAATGAAAAGGAACGCAAAAAATATGACGAGCAAAAGGCTCAGGAAGACAGAGAGCGGGAGGAGTCAGAGCAATGGCGCAAGCAGCATGAAGAAGAGCAAAAACAATGGGAAAGAAATAAGAAGTTAAGGGAAGAACAAGAAGAGAAAGACATTCAGGAGCTGATCAAGACAAGAGAATTTATAGACGCTCGTGCTGATGAAATTAGTGGCCATCCAGAGTTTACCCCGAACCAAGAGATTGTTCCGTGGGCAGATCTTTCCGGAAAGGTGCCTGATCGGACAGGAAATACAAAGGCCAGAAGCATAACATGGGCAAGAATACTGGAGGACGCTTACAAGAAAACAGAGGGATGGAATAGCAGGCTCTTATATGCCGATGAGAATGTCGCTGTCTTTAAAGCACCACGAGACAAGTTGTTTGTGGTAAAGCAGACAGAAGCATACAAGTATTTGGCTTGGGCAGAAGTCTCCGGAAAATCTGCAGCATCACCAGACCTAAGAACAAAACAACCCAAAGAGGCTTTAAAAGAGAACTTTGGGGTGGCCTATCACGGTGATTCTTACCGTGGGTATGGTACTCAATACGACATTATTAATGGTCAGGAAAGAGATGCCTGGAAAGGAGGCTGGCGCGGTGCGGTGACTCGCCCGGTCAACAAGATAAAGAAGGCCAGGGAAAAAGCAGAGGCGAAAAAAGAGGAGAAACCAAAACCCCAAGAAAGCGATGCACAAACGTCTACAAAACCCGAAAACGTCAGCCCGTCAGAAAAACCTGCACAGAAAACCCCGGAATCTAAACCTACCAAAAAACCGATGACTATGGCGGATTGGGCCGAGTCACAAGTGGAAAACAGTATCGTTCCAATCCCGTTCAATTTGCCAACCATTAAAGATGGAAAGTCACTCATCTTAAAAAACCAAAAGTCCGATGTGGTTGTTGTTCAGCACAGGCCCATGGTCGCCCTGGAAATTAATGGACACATCTTTCCGTTCTACGCATCCACAGGATACGGCGGGAAGCAGGACGTACCCACAAGCAAATGGTATCCCTTCTTCGGTGTCGGCAATGATGGGTGGATTAATAAACTCAAAGGCAAGCAGATGACAGCCTACTACGGCTCCATAGAACTGCGGGCTTTAAGTGAGGCTTTAGATAAAAAGTATCCCCGACCTACCGAATCAAAGAAATATCCCAGTGCCTCGGATGCTGAAGAGATTTACCTGGATGTCATCAACCGTGACCTCAATCCGACAATGAACGGTTTGGACGACACGTTTACAAGCGTAGTGAAGAATATAAAAACAGCGGACAGACGACTGCAGACTGCGACAGGGCGGTACAAGCCAGAACAGAAGAAAACCCCGAAACTGATACAAGACCCCAAAGGCCTGACCCACAACGAGCTGATCAGCGCCATGGAGAAGGGAGCCAATGCCCGGCGTAAGATCAAGGAGGTCATGCCCCCTGCTAACGTGGATTACCTCAGAGACTTTGTTGCTACAAGCCAAGAACCAACACTAGAGAACATTAAAAACTTTCTTCCGGATCGGTTGGGTTACAAAGACACGATTGCTGCAGAATTACAGGAAAATTATCACTTAGAGGTCGCCATTCAAAATGAGGCTATTGCCAGAGAGGAATACAAATCTCGACCAACGATCACACCAACGCCAGCCCCTATCAAACGCCTGAAGGAGGAGCCTGCTGAACAGGCAGCCGTCCCCGTCCACGAAGACAAGTCCATTCCAGAGTTGCAGAGACAGGGATACGAGCTTGAGGGCAGTTACTCTACAGGTGACTTTGAACCGGCACTGCAATCCATAAACCGTAGAGCGAATAAAGACCCTGACTATGACTATGTGGTGGTAAAAGGGGGGTATGAGAGATTTGGGCAGAGCTATGCAGTCCTGAAAAGACACAAGGATGAGAGTCAACGCCCCAAACCCAAGTATGAAAGCGGGGATCGCGTCAAAACCCGGTACAGCTTTGGCACAGTCAAGAAGGTCGGCAGAAAATACGCAGAGGTTGTCGATGACTTCACGGGCATGGTCGGTAAGGAACTGATTGAGAAACTGTCTTTCCTGTCCCAGGGAGACAGAGCAGAAGAACTGCAACTGATCTCTGATAGATTTGATGATCTTATCCGGAAGGCACTGGAAAACCCCAGTAACTGGGAAGCCAGTGCGGGCGATCTGGCGAAGTTCATCATCAACAAAGCCAAGAACCTCGACTCTTTCCCACTGAGAAATTCCAACCAGCTCAGAGGCCTTCTGCAGGATGAGGGGATTGAGGTTAAGGGCTGGTTATCCAAACAGATAAAAGCCATCAAGGCCGAGATGAATCCGCCCCAAGTGTCTTCTGAAGACCATTACCGTAAAGATTTCTCCAATACCGAAGGCGATCTATCCACTCTGACACTGGAAAACCTGACGGCCATAGCCGAAAAAGAAAAGTTCGGTCTGAAATCTATCATGCAGCGTATTGGTGAACACCCCATTACGAACCCTAAAGACGCACTGGGTAAAATACGCTCGCACCTGGAGCGGTATAAAAATTTCCCGGTATCCATAAAGCAGAAACTCAAAGAGCAACTTGATCAAGATGAATATGCCACACAGCTAAAGACCAAAGACCTGACCGACAATGAGAAACAGTGGTTGACTAAAAATGTCAGCAACTGGTTCAACGCTGGTCAGCATCATTATGAATTGAAATTTATTGCCAGTGAGGCGAAACGAGACAGAACACTGTCAGATCAACAAAAACAACAAAAACAACAAAATGCGGAAAATGCGGAAAGTGTTGAGTCACCAGCCACCACCGCACTCAATGACCTGCCCGGTGATTACAAAACCCTGCAGAACGAGGTCTACAAAGCCCTCAAGGCAGGCAAGCGCATCGCCACCAATGAGGATGTGGTCTGGGTAGAGAACACGGGTCAGGGATGGATTCACAAGAAGCAGGCAGTCACCGGAGGTTTTGTCCACACAAAAGGCGGAGCCGGTGCGAATACCTGGAGTCAGGAAGAGGCTATCCGGAATATCACACAGGATATTGAATATGATATTCGAGAGGTGGCCGATGCACGTCCCTCTGCTCCTGAAACCACTGTGACCCCTGCTGAAACCGAATCCGCGAGCGGTGCGTCGCCTGCCGAACAACCAACGGCCCGCCAGACACGCAAAAGACGCCGTACCGGCAAGCTGATCGAGATCGACGATGAACTGAACCGGGCCGCTGATGAGTTTGCCAAAGAACTCAGGAAAGGTATGGGCAGTGTCTCATCGGGTGTCGATCCCGTCTTACTCGCCAAATTCCTGCAGCACGGTATCAAGACCAGCTCCCTGCTGATCCAGAAAGGGGCCATCAAGTTTGCCGACTGGGCGGATAACATGCTGGCCATCATGGAAGACCGGGGCTTTGATCCGGAACAGATCGCCCCCTACCTCAAGCGCGTGTACATGGCGACCAGTGTTGAGGATGACATTGAACACCTGGCCGATCAGATGGATGACCGGAAGAGGGTCAAGAACTTCGACATGGATAAGTTGCTCAATACTGAGACAGCCTATACCGCTGAAGAGTTGGATGCTGATGTTGTGAATGCTGCATTGGATGCAGGACGTAACACCAGTACGGGCAAGCGGTGGGCTGGCAGTACGCAGGGTGAGGCCAAGGTTACAACAGGGATAATGGATTACCTGTTTAGTCATGGCCCGGAAGATATGACGCAGAGTGATATCGAAGATATTGGAAGAGAGTTGAAGGATCGACTGGTTGTTGAGGAGGAGGTTGTCAGAGAGTTGGTCGATTCAGGTGCTACACACAATCAGGAGTTCAAGCGTAAGGTATTAGATAATCCTGATGATCAAAACTCACGGTTAGCGATTCAAAAACTCGTGAAGGAAGCTGGCCTTGATTTCAGGAGAATGTATCGCGATGAAGGGATAGAGTCAGCCAAAGAGAAGTACGCTATATGGGCAAAAAACATAGATAAAGAGGCGGTTGTTGATCGAGTGATGGATTACCGTGACACTTGGCGCAACGCAGAATCAACAGGTAAAGAAAATGAGACCGGAAGCCAGAGCAGCGATGAATCACTGGAAGGAGTATCTTCCTCAAAAGTACCAAAGACTCAAACAGGCAGGAACACTGGAGCAGGAAGCGGAAACAACGGCAGCCAAGTATTACGAGAGGATGATGGAGCTGGAGGAACAGGGGTTCAATCATCTGGAGGCAAGGGAAATAGCACAAAAGGAACTGATTTACGTACTGCCGGAGAAAGAGGCTCAGGAGAGGTTACAGAACGATCAGGAGGAGTAAATACAGGAGCTTCTGATTACACAATAACGCCAGACATAGCGGAAAGTATTGCGGGAGGCAGCAACGCTAATTTCAGTCCGGTCCAACGATTTGACGATAACATTTCTGCTATACAGTTGGTTAAGGAGCTTGGCGAAAGACCTGCAACCGTTGAACAACAAGCCATACTCGCCAAGTATGTTGGATGGGGAGGTCTGCAGGCAGCTTTCCCGGATGCAACAGGTCATGCCGCTAAAGGCTGGGAGAAACGAGCGAAACAGCTCAAGGCGCTATTGACGGAAGAGGAATATGAAGCCGCTTTCGATTCAACGCCCAACGCGCACTACACAACACCTGCCGTTATCAATTCCATTTACCAGGCCCTTAATCATTTTGGTGCAGCTTATGGGCGAGTCCTGGAGCCGTCAGTCGGTGTCGGTAACTTTATCGGGCTGATGCCTGGTGAGATGCGCGGCAAGTCAAACATCGTAGCTGTAGAGAAAGATATCATTAGTGGCAGGATCGCCAGCAAACTGTATCCATCATCAAAGATCAGTACCCCCCAGACTTTTGAAAAGTTTGACCTCGCCAATAATTCCTTCGATATAGTCGTTGCTAACCCGCCTTTTGGCTCGGTTACTATCACCGACAACAAAAGAAAACACCTGTCTGGACGGCGAATCCATAACTACTTCCTCGCCAAATCCCTAGAGGCCTTGCGTCCTGGAGGAATCATGGGGGTGGTTGTTAGCAAAGGGTTTATGGATTCGAGTAAAAACCTGAAAGGGCTGGAGTCAACCTACCGCAATGCCGATCTGTTGGGAGCCTTCAGGCTTCCCGGCGATGCCTTCCGCGCCAATGCCAATACAGATGTGACAACGGATATTCTTTTCTTCCAAAAGAGAGATAAGTCGCGCACTGAAAAGGAGCTGGAAAAAGCGAATCCCAATGACTTCCGGACACTCAGAAACTTCACTGGTGCAGACGGATCAACAGTCACAATCAATGAATACTTCGTTAAGAATCCAAGTCATATCCTGGGTGATACCATCACCAGCGAAACAGGCATGTATGGGCCAGGCGCAAGAATGGTTGTTGTTTCTCGCCCGGATTTAGATTGGACGGCCGCATTAAAAGAAAAGATTGATGCCCTGAAAGGAGAGATTTATAGCCCCGAACAGAATGTGGTGTTTGATCTTCAAGAGGAGACAGCCACGGATGTTCACAACGCTGATGTGGGCGGCTTGTACTTTGATAATGACGGAAATTTGAAAAGGAGAGAAGCCGATCAGGAGGGTGTTGTTGTCGGTAGCCCGGTCACAGGGTACACCAACCAACAAGGGAAGTTTATTGCGTACAAAAGTGGTGATTTTAAAAAGCTGGAAAAGCTGACGGAACTCGCAAGAGTCGCAAGGAAGCTGATCAGGAGCCAGGTGATTGATCATACTGACGCAGAACTGCAGCCGCTAAGAGACGAACTGAACAGACGCTATGATGCGTTCGTAAAATCTCACAACGCGCTTAACCGAGACAACAATAAGCGACTTATCATTAACGCAGACCCGACCGTATCTCCGATGTTGCTGGCTCTTGAGGCCAAATACCAAAAACCCATAACCAAAGCGGTGGCTGAACGCACAGGCCAAAAGATGGCCAACGAGAAAGCGACCAAGGCTGAGATATTCTCACGAAGAACACAGACGCCTTATCGCCCGGTAACAAAAGCAAGTAACCCCGATGATGCTCTGGTGGCGACCCTTGCAGAGACGGGTCGTGTCCATCTTGTTCATATGTCACGCCTGTCAGGAAAATCTGAGGTTGAACTTTATAGCGCATTAAAAGGAAAAATATACTTTGACCCTTCATCTGGGTTCGTCACAAAAGACGAGTACCTGTCAGGAAACGTAAAAGAGAAGTTGAGGCAGGCCAAAGAATTACAGGCCATTGCTGAGGGACATGAAACAGCCAAAGAATTAGATACCGACTTCTCCGAAAATGTAACAGCACTGGAACAGGTTATCCCAGACGACATAGCGCCAGAAGATATTGCCGTCAGTATCGGCTCCGTGTGGCAGACCCCGCAACTCATTGAAGATTTTTGGCAGGAACTTTTTGGGGATACCTCGAAAGCCAAGGTCAGTTTCATTCCCGCCCTGAATAGCTGGAACTTCTCAGGTGAAGTAAACAGGGATGATCTTCTGAAACGATGGGGAACATCGGGTATTACACCTGCAAAAATGTTCGACAAGATACTCAACAACAAGCAAGTTGTTGTTAAGCGCAAAGATGCGGATGGGAAGACACATACTGATAAAAAGGCCACTGATGCAGCGAACTTAAAAGTTCAGGAAATTGGCAGAAGGTTCAGTGAGTGGTTGTGGGAAGACGCTGGCCGTCGAGAAAAGTATGGCCGTATCTACAACGATATGATGAACACAACGGTCAACAGAACCTATGACGGATCACACCTTTCTTTCCCTGGGCAAATCAGTGACGACGTTATCAAACTCAGGGAGACACAAAGCAACGCCATATGGCGCATAGTCCAGAGCAAGACCACCTTGCTTGATCATGTCGTAGGGGCCGGGAAAACCTTTACCATGATTGGAGCCGCCATGGAGATGAGGCGCATGGGATTGGCTAAGAAGCCGGTTTTCGTTGTCCCTAACCATCTTGTTGAACAGTGGGCTGCTGATTTCGCACTCCTTTACCCCAACAGCAAGGTACTTGCCGCAACAGGCAAGAATTTCGGTAAACACAAACGCCGGGGAATCTTCGCGCAGATCGCTACGGGAGACTGGGATGCCGTGATCGTTTCCCATACCAGTTTTGGGAAGCTGCCGTCTGATCCCGAGGCAGAAGAATCGTTCCTTACTCAGCAACTGCAAGACCTGACACGTTCAGAAGTGGCCATGAGAAATGACTCAGGTGGCGACACACGATCCACAAAACAGCTTGCCGACGCCAAAAACAGAATGAAACAGAACCTGGAGAAGCTGAAAGAAAATACCAGTAAAGACCAAGGCCTGACACTGCAAGAGCTGGGAATAGATGCCTTGTTTGTGGATGAAGCACATGAGTTCAAAAACCTGGAGTTTTTCACATCCATGGACAGGGTTAAGAACATTAACCCCGCAGGCAGCCAGAAGAGTTCAGACCTGTTTATAAAAATCCAGTCGATACTGGGTCGCACCAATGGCCGTAACATCGTGTTTGCAACAGGGACCCCTGTCAGCAATTCCATGGCAGAGTTGTACACCATGCAGCGATATCTGGGATATCAGCCATTAAAAGACATGGGACTTGCACACTTTGACGCATGGGCCAAGCAGTTCGGTAATATAGAAACCAAGTTGGAGCGGAAACCTTCAGGGAAATACGAGCCAGTCTCCCGGTTTAGTCGGTTCATCAACCTGCCTGAACTTATGCAGCAAACCATGGTGTTTTCTGATGTGATCAATAACGATGACATCATCAAGACCCTGGAGAAAGAAGGCAAAGGCAAGCACATACCCAACATAAAAGGCGGTGGTCCACAGAACGTAGTAGCAGACAGATCAATCCTCCAAGAAGGCTACATGGCGACGATTGAAGCCCGGTTCGCTGATATGCCACTTGATCCCAGAGTTGATAACCCACTCAAAGCCACCAATGACGCCAGAAAGGCGGCTCTTGATATTCGCATGATCAACCCTGATCTGCCGGACTTCCCCAGCAGCAAGATCAACAAACTGGTTGATCGGGCATTTTCTGTTTATCAGACGTGGGGAGAAGACAAAGGTACGCAACTCATATTCTCCGACCTGTCTACACCAAAGGGTAAAAACAGGAATAAAGCGATTGAGGAAATTAGAGGTAAATTGCAGGAATTAGTCATCAAAGATAAAGATGCTCACAAAAATCATGAGGCGATGGCGTTAATTATACGGATCAGGGATGAACCTGCAGATAACCTCTATAACCTGCTTCTCGATATGTCCGTATACCCAAACGTTGACCAAGACAAAGCCCTGACCCTGATAGAAAAGACCAACCCTGATGAGATTGAGTCGTTAGGTGCCCGCTTTGATGCCTACAACGATATAAAAGAAAAACTGATCAATCGTGGTGTTCCTGAACACGAGATTGCTTTCATTCATGATGCCAATACCGACGCACAGAAAGAGGAATTGTTTGCCAAGGTCAACAGTGGCCAGGTGCGCTTTCTGCTGGGATCGACGGCAAAAATGGGAGCAGGAACCAATGTTCAGGAGCGGTTGGTCGCTCTTCATCATCTTGATGCGCCATGGCGTCCGAGTGACCTGGTGCAGCGTGAAGGCCGTATTGTCAGACAGGGTAATCAGCTTTACCTGAGAGACCCCAAGACGTTTGAGATTGAGATACTGCGATATGGCACCGAGCGCACCTACGACGTCAATATGTGGCAAACACTGGAGACCAAGGCCCGGTTCATCCAACAGGTCAGGAACGGCACAGCCGGTGTGCGACAGGCTGAAGATATCGGTAGTGAAGCAGCCAATGCCGCAGAAATGAAAGCAGCCAGCTCTGGCGATCCTCGTATCCTTGAACAAGTTGAAGTCCAGCAACGGTTGGCCGTGCTAGAAAGTGAGAGACGATCACACCAGAGAGATAAAACCACGCTGGCCAGGAATATTGATTACAAAAAATCCCTGTTAGAGGAAACAGAGAGACGGATTGCCAGCATTGAAAAAGAGACGGCCAAGGTCGAGCCAATAAAAAAGGATCAGGACGGAAAACCTATTCCCCCCTACATCACAAAATCCGGAAAAACCTTTAAGACCACAAGTGATGCTATTGAGGCCCTGGAAAAAGCTATAAAGACGAACAAGACAAGTATTGAGCAAACACTAGGAACCTACCGAGGTTTTACCATTAAAGCTGAGGTCGAAAATGGAACAAGAATTTTAGAGGACAAGGGGAAAATAAAGGAGATAAAGATCAAGGAACTCTATCTGTGGGTAGAAGGAGATAGCGATCATAGCATTTACACAGGAGACGATGTTAGCAACAAAGAGAAAAGGAAGAGCATAGATTTACCCGGGGTATTCACCAGAATCAATAACGCTCTCGATGTGAAGATGGAGAAAAAACTCCAGCAAGAAAAGAGACGACGAGAGAATATCCCTAAAGAAATACAGGGTTTAAAGGACTTGAGAGAAGCCCCTTTCACCTATGAGAAAGAATATCAGCAGAAGGTTCAGCGCAACCAGGAACTTGTTGAACAGCTCGGCTCTAAGGAGTCAGTGAACGAACCGGCCACCACTCTTCCTGAGTACCAGTTGCTGAGTGACGTGCATGACAGTTACTTACTGTCAGGTAGCGAGGATGGGATCACTGAGAAAAACCTGATATCGCTTGCGATGCGTCGTCGTGTTTCTGACCTGAAAGATAAAATCAAATACAGTCACCCAACCCAAGAGCATGAGGTGGCCTATCAAACAATAAAAGAAGCCGTGAAACAGAACACCAGAGGCATCCGGCGATCACACGTCGAACAGGCCTTCTCCCGCATGAAAAAAGCCAGGCAAGAGGGGCGATCTCGGCAGGATCAGGCCGGAAGAACCACCAAAGGCTATACACTACAAGAACCAGCCGTTTATGCAAAATCACCACAACCAGCCACAAACCAACCCGGACTTTCGGTTGATGATGCTGAAAAATTTGCTCTGGCAAGACTCGCTGAACTCGGGGTAGACTCATCTACCATCAAATTGATGGTTGATAAGAATGCCAAGGAATTTTATGGACAAAACACTACCCACAACTTCGACGCAGCCCTCACTGGTATTGAGGGGGAAGATACCCCCGTCCTCCTTCTATCCGCCGACCGCCATCAAACAGACGCTGACGTCCGAAGAACCATCGACCACGAAATCATTGGGCATCTGGGGTTGGCTAAATTCTTTACTGAAAAAGAGAAAGTCGCCCTCCTCAAGCAGATAAAGAACTCCCAATATATTCTGAAACAGGCTTGGGATCATGTCAGAAAGAATTACCCTGACAAAGATTTTACTTCGGACATTCAGGCCGAAGAAGTCCTAACCTACATAGCGGAACGACCACAATGGGATAACAGCCGCTGGCGTAAAATTGTGTCGTTCATTGTTGAGAAGCTGCAGAGTCACGGTCTCTTCACGGGCTACACGACCCACAAACAAATAGAGTCCATTCTTGCCTCCATAGTCAATAGCTATAAACAAGGGGATCAGGGGAAATCTCATATTGGGGTTTCCAGCAATGTTGGGAATATGTATTTTGGCTCGCAGGTCAATCCCAGAGACAGATACAGTAAGCCACCTGCCTTCTATCGCCTCTCCCAATCCGGACAAGAAACCCGGGGCGAAACCGAACAGGATTCCATCAAGAAAGTCGTCTCCGATCTGGTCAAGCTGGATAAAGACGCCGTTAGCCGGTTAGCCGCCAACACCCAAGGCACATGGCGCAGAGTCAAAGGCTCGATGCTGGGTGCCCTCGGTGGTCGGCAGATTGCCGATATCTATGGTCCCCTCTTCAAGAAGTTCACCGATGCCGGTGTCCTGAGCACCAACCCGATCACCACCATCTCCAACCTCATGCAGGGAATGCAGGCCCTCCGCAATGACTGGGTACAC
This sequence comes from Sansalvadorimonas sp., assembly GCA_965221135.1. Classification (GTDB taxonomy): domain Bacteria; phylum Pseudomonadota; class Gammaproteobacteria; order Pseudomonadales; family Endozoicomonadaceae; genus Sansalvadorimonas. Next base: position 15,499 of record CBDCRZ010000029.1, on the reverse strand, counting down.
AAAGCCGAGAAGATCGACCAGCGGTGGGCGCGACTGGCACGGCAGGACAAGCGCAGGTACCAGGACACCGCCAAACTCATGTATGAGTCCACCCTGACCGGCATTGATCCAAGACTGCCATTTAAACCTGAAAAAAAACGCACCGAGCACACACGGGCGAAATACATTGAGGATTATCAGCGTGTCGAAGCCCTTTGGAGCTCACTCTCTCCCACCGCACAACAGCTCTACACCGATGTCGAGCAACACTATAAGAACCAGTACAAGGCCACCCAAAAGGCCATGATTGAACGCGCCAAGGGTCTGTTTGAACCCCGCGAAGCCCATGAGGCCATCCAGAAACTCAAGCAACAGTTCGGCTCACTCAAGGGTCCCTACTTCCCCCTCATGCGTCATGGCGACTACTACGTCAAAGGGATAGATGCCGAAGGCAAGGAATACCGGGAACACTTCGAGAAAGAAGGCGAGTACCTGGCTGCTAAGAAACAACTGCAGGATCAGGGCATGACGATCACCGAAGACGGCAAGATCGCACCCTATGAAGGCTCTGACACGTCCGGTGTCATGCCGTTCGTGGTGAAGATGGAAAAACGCCTGCTGAAAGATACCGACTCCCAGTTCTCCCGCCGCGAGAAAATGAAGTTCCTCGATGAGCTTCACCAGGCGTCACTGGCCATGCTGCCCGACACCTCCGCCGCGAAACGCTCCATGCACCGCAGGAAAATCGCCGGTTATGACAGCAACGCCCGCCGCGCCTTCAACAGCACAGCCCTCACCGGCTCCAACCGCCTCGCCCGTGTGACCTACGGCTGGCAGGTGGAGGAAGCCCTCAAGAAAATGCGCGAGGCCACAAAGAACAATGCAAAGACCAGAGCCCTCACCGATCAGCAAAACATTGTGGCGCAGGATGTCATTACCGAGCTGAAGAAGCGCCATGACCTGAACATGAACCCCAACACCCACGCCGCTTCCGCTTTCGCCACCAACTTCGCCTTCCTCACTTACCTTGGCGGCTCCCTGGGCGCAGGCCTCATTAACCTGACACAAACCCCTCTACTCGCTCTCCCTGTCCTGGGCGGTCGCTACGGCTACCGCAGAACCAGCCGCTACATGGCCAAGGCCTCCGCCGACTACTTCGGCAAAGGCAAGCGCAAGTTCGCCGACACCACCGACTTTATGACCAATGCGTGGTTCACACTGGAAGGCAACCAGAAACTGTCTGACGATGAACGCGCCCTGATTCAAACCCTGATAGATGACGGTACCATTGAAACCACACAGGCCAGTAGCATGGCCGGGAATGCCGGTGTCGATCTCGACCAGCCCCGTGCCGTCAACCGCGACTGGTACAACAATCTGGTGCGCGGCTCCGGGATCTGGTTCCACAACGCCGAGGTCGCTAACCGCCAGATCACCGCCCTCGCCGCTTACCGTCTCTGGCGTGATGCCCAACTGAAAAACAAACCCTCCGGACACATCCTCACTTCCGCCGACATCGCTAAAGGTGCCGCCTTCGCCCGCAAGGCCACCTTCGATAGCCACTTTGACTACTCCAACTACAACCGGCCCCGCTACATGAAAGGCAACTGGGCGCGTGTGTTCCTGATCTTCAAACAGTACAGCCAGAACATGGCCTACCTCTTAGGCCGCACCTTCTACAACGCCACCAAGAACAAAGCCCTCAGCAAAGAAGAGAGGACCGTCGCCAGACGGCAGATGGCCGGGATACTGGGACTCAGTACCATGGCCAGTGGCCTGATGGGATTACCCGGGATCGCCCTGCTGACGTGGTTTGCCGAAGCGGTCGGTGGCGATGAGGATGACCCCTATGATGCTGAGGTCGAATTCCGCAAATATCTGGCAGGCCTGTTCGGGAAGGATGTCGCACACGCCCTCTCCAAAGGGGTCGCCAATGGTTTCCTCGGGATCGACCTGCACTCCCGTGTGAAACTGTCCGATATGTTTTACCAGTCCGACAACCGGGACCTGTCCCCCCGGGATGAAGCCCTCGGAACCATGGCCACCGTCTCCGGCCCGTTCTTCTCCTACCTGATCAACAGCTGGGTCGGCCTGAACGAGGTCATGGAAGGTGACGGCTGGCGGGGCATGGAACGCATGATGCCCAAGTTTATCCGGGATGGGATGCGTACCATCCGCTACAACGACGAAGGCCTCGTCGATGCCAGTGGCAATGTCATGGTCGAGGACTTCAGCCTCTATGAAAAAGCCTGGCGTACCATCGGGATCGGTTCCGCCAAAGAGTCCGAAGCCTGGGAAGCCCGAAGCGCCGTCAAAGGCTACCAGAGCCATATCGGCAGGCGCAGAAGCACCCTGCTCAACGACTACGACAAAGCCCGACGGGAGAACGATCAGGACGCCCTGCAGAGGGTCATGGAACAAATCGGCGGATTCAATGCCGCCCGCCGGATCAATGACCAGCCCAAGCTGATGATCTCCGGGAAAACCCTGTCCCAGTCCACCCGCACCCGTGAACGCCGCAGGAAGCAAACCGAGAAAGGTATCTACCTGCCGTCTTCCCAGCTGGGGATGCGGGACCTGACCACAGGATACGTCTACTGATGAGCACGGAATCTCCCCCCCCCGTATCCGAGCAAACGGTTCACATCAAAGTCAGTACCCTGGTGGCCGTCATCATCCTGCTGATCAATGTGATCGTACTGGGTCCCGGCAGCTGGCTGATCACCACATGGCGGGATCGCTATGAGTCGCAACTGGACGGGATGGATAGGGAAATGAAAGCTATGGAAAAAGAACTGATAGATATCAGAACCATCATCTACAGTGGCTACCTGTCCAAAGATACCTACCGGGCAGAACGCACTTACACCGAACAACGGCTCCAATCTTTGCAGGAGCAGGTCAATGCCATCTCTACTGGCAGTAAAACGCCCGAATGAACACTTTTATGTAACGTGACGCATCACGTTTATGTTTTAGTGCTTCACTCTTATGTGTTTGTGTATTTTGTTGCTGTCTTTGTACGTTTGTGGGAATATCTGTGCTGCACATTTATATAAATGTGCTTCACTTTGTACTAAACACAGCAAAATAAATCACAAAAGGAACACTTAATGTCGTCACGACGCATACTTGTGGGCGCGGATATCGGTTTTAAGGACACTAAGCTGGTTTGGCTGGACGGAACAACGCTGCAGAAGATCGTGTTCCCCAGCATGGCCGCCGCCGATGCCACCTGCATTGATACAGATGGCACCCAGCAGGGCGCATACCGCATTGGGAACACTGTCTGGACTGTTGGAGCAGAAGGACAGAGTACACAATTCGAGGGTTTCCCGTTTTCACCACAAACCAGAGCACTGTTTCACCATGCCTTGCGGTGTGCCGGTTTTCAGGACTGCCACATCAAAGTCGCTTCCTGTATACCCATGAGTCTGGAGTATAAATTGGATGGCACGCTGAATAAAGCGAACATCGCCGAGAAGCGTAACAACCTCACAGGGGCCTGTGAGTGGCTACCGTCTGGTTCCGTAAAAGTGGACGCCGCTGGCGTACTCGCTGAAGGCCTCGCCGCCTGGAACGACTACCTCTACGACATCAACGGCAACATGATCAAAGGCAACATCCATGGTGTCGTCATTGATATCGGCGGCAATACACTGGATATGTCGTCTTGCCGTGGAAAAATAATGGATATCACACGCTCCGGCAGTGAGAATAATTGCGGCATTTACCGCGCCATCGACGACCTGAAAAAACATCTGGATGTGAAGTTCAGCGGCCTGAACTTCTCCCGGGGTGTCTTGAGTCAGGCGCTCAGTGACAAAACCATTACCATCTTTGGTGAGAAACACGACATTCAACGTGAAGTGGATTCCGCCCTGGAAAGAACAGCGTCGTTTATCAAAGCCCAGATTGATATCCGTGTCGGCAGTCTCCATGAGTTCAGTACCATCTTATGCGTCGGGGGTGGTGCAAACCTCTTTTACGAACATTTAAAGACGCACTTCCCCAACATCGAAAAACCGGAAGACCCGTCTTTCTCCAATGCGATTGGGTGTTTGAAAAAGCTGATCGAAGTGGACAACGGGGACAGGAAAAAATCAGCTCCCCAGAAAACGACGGTGAAAGAACCTGCTGTTGAAGTCAGCACCGAAGAAGGATAAGGGACCGGGAGCGTAATCATGAGCGATACCACACACGAAAAAAGACCCATGTCGGATGCTGAGAGGCGTCGAAAAGCTAATGCCAAGCGCGTTTTTCTCCGGGCAGGGGTTCTCCGCGACGACTACGCTCCCGACCATCCTGTACGACAGATGCTGGATCAGTACGAGTCGATGAAAGGCCGGTCGAAAAGTGACTGGCTTCTCGATCTGCTGTTAGTCGGTTATGAGTTTGACCGACACGGCTTGTCAGAAGGACTCGCAACCATGGTCAGAAATCGAACCGTCGATGCCGCCGGGGGTGTGATTCTCGCCGCCGATAAGCTACACAAGCTGCACGGAGGCCAGCCATTGACGCCTGTCACTGTACAGGAGCCGGTCAAGACACCCACTGTTGCACCCGCAGTGAAACAGCCCGTACCTGTTACGGAGGCGGTTGAGAGCGTGGGGGATGAGGAAACAGCGTTATCACAAGACGACATTGATATGGGGTTTGGATGAGTATTTACGGAAATTGTACGGTTTGTCGCGTTGAAGTACCTGATCTGGAAAGAGTCAAAGGCGGGGATGTGTGTGAAGAATGCCTCCCCTACTGGATACACGGGGAAGAAAAGTGTGAAGAGTGTAATGGCCATGGCTCGATATATGAAGAAGGTGACTGCGAGGCGTGTGAGGGTAAAGGGCACTTCATAGAAAAGCCCGGCTATCTTGTGGCCAAAGAAGAACGGGAAGCGGAAGTGGAATAATGACACTCTTTGAATACCGCGATATGCACCAAAGGCCTGCCAAAACAGGCCTGACCGTCGGTGAGTATGCAGGCATGAACGTCTGTATCTTCAGTGAACTCACGTCCAACCCGGGGGCCTCTGTCACTAACTCGACCACCCAGGTGATCAACCAGGTGATAGAACAACGTAACCTGCCCGACGATACCCGGTTCTTTGAGCACTACCACTGGGGAGACGAGCTGCCGTCGGTTGATGAGGTTGTCGTGACCAAGAAAGACGGCCAGGTTGTCTTCGCAGAATGGCAGACCATGGACGACAATTTTGTCACCAACATGGTGCGCTACATTACCTTTGCCGGTATCGAAGGCGAATACACCTGATCCCCCCGGCCACCTCTGATGTCATACACCGCATGAATAAGATGATTGAGGACGGATATGTCTGATTTCTATTGCACCTTTGGTGCCGGACATCCCTTTTTCCCCGGCTATGTCCGGATCACCGCAAAAGACCACCACCGCGCCCGGGAAGTGATGGTTTATCACTACGGGAGAAAGTGGTGTACCTCCTACAGCAGCAAGGAATTTATCCATAGCCTGGATGATATTGAGAGAGATCATATAGACGATACCGAAAAGAACTAAAATGACTCAACGTACTCTTACCGTTTAGGAGAGTTCGTCGTGATTACTGAAAACAATCTCTACCATTCCTTTCGTATTGCACTCCCCGACGGGCGGCGCATCTTCCTCGCCTACAACCGGTTCACCGGCCCTTACTTTTTTTACGATAAACACTTCCACCGGCCCATCACCAACTGGATCAATGATCAGGGGATCATAAGAACATTTTGGTGGTTCCTGCACAGAGGCTGCAAAGCATGATCCCATTTTTCACCTGGGGCATGACCCTGAGCCGCATCATTATGGCTCTCATGTATGCCAACCGCGACGGACAGATCACACTGGATGAAATCAAAGAGATCGCTACAGAGTTCGTTCCCGCCTTTGTCACAGACATCATTGATGAAGCGCAGGAGGCCCTGGAGGACGGCAAAATCTCTGTGGATGAAGCCCTGGATATCATTGAACTCGTCGTGCGGATACGAAAACGCTAATCCTGATCCGGGGAGACAGCAGGGTTTCCCCGATCTAATGAGACATCTTCCCATCTCACCAGCCCATACTTCTCCGCCAGCGCCTCTATCACATCACGCGGGTCTGCCTGTTCGTCAAAATAGTCACGCAGTTGATCAGGATCACCGCCTGCCATCTCCACCGCATCCAGACAATAGTGTTTTATGGCGTATTGGTTCGCTTCTGCTAACCACTCTTCAAACGTCATATATCACCCCACCTTCTGCGTGGCCTCACGAAAATGGTCAGGCCGCCTCATAAGCATCCCTGAAAATGGGCAGGAGCACTTCACCATTGTCATATTGGGGGGATTCCCATACCGGCACAAAGGGCACGTCGCACTCGGCATAACGATAGTCATCAAAACTGCCCACACACCGGTACACAGCAATATCCAGAATACTCCCGCTTTCATAAGTGCTACACAGTGAGTCCTGATCCGGAAAATAGAGAAGAGCATCCGGCTTGACACCCATAGCTTTCAGACCCGCCTCCACCCGTTTTATCGCATCGCCCATCCTATCAACCCGCCTTCTGCCCCGTGATCTGACCCCGACGGTCATCCACCGCCGTTACCGCATCCACCACAAAATCAGGATGCAACCGATCAATCTCCACTCCATAGTCCTGCAGCTGTTCCACATTCTTGGCATTCATGATCCGACCCATCAGATCATTCATGATTAATGCGTCATCTTCTGTCGGAGGGACCGTATTATCCGGCAGCTCTTTCACAGCAGGCTCGTCTCCCCTGCTCTTACCCGGACCCTTCTTGTCCGGAAGCGCCGCCTGTGTGCTCAACCCCTCTTCATACATCCAGTGATCCCGACTCATCATCTCCGCCAGATCACTCGAACACGGCAGCCGTCGTGTCATCCGATGCAACGCCGACTTCTGGGCCATCCGCTCAAACCAATACTTCCAGGGACCATTGTCACCACTGCGACTGCTCCCCCTCACTTTGTCGATATCCGCCATCGACATCGGCTCCACCACCACTTCCCCGTTAGTCAGCTTCGCCATCGCATACACCAGGGACATCTCCCCCTGGTCCAACTCGCCTTTCGCAAACGCAGGCACATGACGCAGGTGCTCTCCATTCTCATCAATCCAATAGACAAATTCATCATTGCGGTACACACACCGCGCCGTGATCAACGACACCTGACCACTCTGCCGCGCCCGCTTCAGTATCCCCCCCACCATCGGCATGTACTGCACTAGCTTGGTGAACGCCTTGCTCTTCTTGTCCTGCCGCTTGAACTCCACCAACGCCGCTTCCCGGCCATCCGGAATCAGACCATCCACTGCACAGTTCTGCAGGGACTGAAACAGACTCTGCCTGTCCGCTTCCAACAAAGACGGGGATCGCTGCACCGCCATCACCGCCAGCCGACAAAATTGCTTCACATCAATATGCGCCGGTAACACAGACTGCAGCGCCCGGATCTGGCGCGGATCGGACAGCTCTTTCTCAAACTTCCCCAGCACACTTAACTGACCACTCATGCTGCCCACCTCGGTAATTCAATATCCACAATGTCATTCCCATAGCCAGGCCAGTGATTCTCTGACTGACACACCGCAAACCGATTGATCCCGTCACGCCAGGTGTCGTAAGACCACTCCATCAGCACATCCGATAACCGGAACACCTGACACAGATACGGCGGCTCCTTCTCCACCGCTACAAACAGAAAATCATCAACCTCAATACCCGCCAGGCGACACACCTCCAGATAGTGAAACGCCTGCAGGTGATACCCATACCGAAACGCCTCCCGGCCAAACACCTCCGCCGACGCACTCACACAGGTTTTCAAATCAACAATCACCCGGGGATAACGACACAGCCAGTCACACCGGCAACACAGCAGCAGTCCCGTCACCACATCCTTGGTAAACACCGACAGCTCCGGCTGACCACACGCAAAATACCGACTGGCACGCTCATGACTCATCACACTCGCCTGCACCGCTATCGCATGTTGCATCATGTCGTGCTTCACCACATGACCGTCCGGACCCACGTCCTCTAACAGCTGGGCATACTCCGCCTTCCCCGCCTTCGTCTGACGGTTCAACCCCTCCGGCATCACCGCAAACCGCGCCGCCACCGTCTCCGGCTCCAGCACCAGCGCATGACACAGCAAGCCCATTAACAAGGGATCGCTGATCGTGTCCCGGTCGGAACCATGATGTACGTGGTAGTGCGCTTTGGCAGGCGCGGAGAGAAACTGACGCAGCAGGGTAGACGACAGCCCCCCTCCCGCTCGGTATTCTGCATCTGCAAGGGATTCATAAATCCCGGGTTCTTTTCTTTCCATCTCGTTTGTATAGCGACCGTTCTATTCTTTGTCGTCTATTTAGACCAATCCGTTCAGGTGCCCTCCATGGCTATTGCTGACCTCGACCCCTACATCAAACAACACGATCAGTATCTGGTCGCCAACCGTTTTAACCACAAACCCATCCCTGTGTATCCGTGTACATCCAATCCCATCAAGGGCGATAAAGCTCCACACGTCATGTCTTACGACGAAGCGGAAAAACTCTATGAGTTGAACATCCATGACGATCTGGTCTTCTACTACGACGACACCTGCCCCTTGCTCGTCGTCGATATGGATCACTGCCTCCAGGACGGACAGCTCCTCCCCGCCTTCCGCGCTATCCTCGACAAACACCCTACCTACACCGAAATCTCAAGCTCCGGCAACGGCCTGCACGCTTACTACCAGTGCTCACTGGATGAAAAAGTCACCATCGCCAACAAAGCCATCTACTACCTCTACAATCCGGAAGACAGCCCCGACAACAAAGCTATCAAATGCGAAATCATTGCCAAAAAACATCTCTGTACCCTCACTGGCAACACCTTTGAAAACTCCCAAGAGTCCGGGGTCAGACCGCTCGCGGACCTCGCGATCACTATCGCCACGCACTGCCCCTTTCGCCCCCAGTCACAGCAAGTCAACACGCACGATACCCACGCCACCCATAACACCGACGACGTGTCCATGGAAGACGCCAGCGATGCCCTCTACTACCTCGATCCCGATATGGATCACGACACCTGGGTCATGATCGGCATGGCCATCCACTCCCAGTGGCCCAACCACAACGGCAAAGAACTGTTTAACATCTGGTCACGACAAGGCAAAACCTACAACAACCGCGACTTCCACTGCACCTGGTGCTCCTTCTCCGATGTCGCGGGCGGCATCACCATCAAAAGCCTGTTCAAAGAAGCGGTCAGACAGGGCTACCGACGCCAGAAAGACAGCAATGTCGTCGATATTAAACCCAAACGCTACCAGCGGCCTGACACACGACCACACACCACATACCCTCATCAACACGGCGAGGAACCGCTGCAACAAATTTCTCCACCGGTACAATTTCTCAGCATGAAGCAAATATTGGAACTCCCTCAGCCCGCCTGGCTGACCAACACCCTGATACCCGCTCGCTCCGTCGGACAGCTCTTTGGTGCCACCCAGACGTACAAGTCCTTTATCGCTCTCCATCTGTCACTCTGCATGACACAAGGCCTCGACTTCTTCGGACTGCCCACCCGCAAAGGACAAGTGCTCTATATGTGCGGCGAGCGTATTGAAGACTTCGGCAAACGCATCCTCGGCTGGGAGAGCCACTACACGATCCCTATCCGTGAAAATCCCGACATCATGTTTACTCGTGGCTGTTACGATATCGCCTCCCCGTACAAAAACGGCCAGTTCCTCGCCTATCTCCAATATCTGCAGCAACACAAAAAATTCGCTCCCTCACTGATCATCATCGACACCCTCTCCAAGGCGTTCTTCCGCAACGAAAACTCCACAGAGGACATGGGACAATTCATCAAGTCCCTCGAAGCCATCCGCGATATCACGGGCGCTACCGTCCTCCTCGTCCACCACAGCGGTCACAGCGAAAGCACCCGCGCCCGAGGCTCCTCCCGCCTCCCCGACGACCTCGACTTCTGCCTCTACAGCGAGCGTGACGACAACGTGCCGTACCAGACCCGCCTGACATCGACAAAGCAAAAAGACGCCGAGATCATCAACCCCGTCTCCATCACCATGAAACAAGTGGACACCGAAAGAGGCAATACCCTCGTCGCCACAGGCCATATGACAACCGGCACAGAACACGTCCTGCCCGAAGACGAACAGCACTACTGCGATGAACCCCTCAGACAAGACAACATCCACCGCACCGCGCCCCCTCAACCCCGCTTTCACCGCACACAATCCGCTGAACAACTGGACCACAAGGCCAGTGAGGCCAACAAAGCCAGTGAGGCCAGCACCGACACTCACGCTTTCACCACCCTCACCCCCAACCAGACCAAAGCGGTGACAATGCTGAACAACATGCTGGCCACCCGGGAAAAACTGTTACAGGGAAGAAGCCAGCCCCGGGTCAGCATCAAAGACTTCAAAGAGGCCTGCCTGAAAGAGAAGTTTGTCAGCTATGCCCACTGGTCTCGCTTTGAAACCCACCTGCTGATGGCCCGAGCGATTGTCCTGGATGGGACGTTTGTGAAGCCCGGCGAACAGCCAGAACGGACAGATGAGTAATTTTCTTTGTGTTTTTAAGATTGATTTTTTATTTAAGACTGCGTTAATAAAACCTAAAAATCACCAATTCACCAATGCGAGAAAAGGGTGAAAAAGGTGTATTTTTTGGTTATAACGGAAACCCTTACAGAACAAGGCCTGTAGCCTCACCAGAAAATTCACCATTGGTGAATTCTCTGGTGAATCTTCATTCACCAAAGATTCACCAAAGATTCACCAAAGATTCACCAATCCCTGAAACCCCCGCTACCAGTGAAGTCTTCAAAGATTCACCAAAGCCATTGGTGAATCCTTGGTGAATCCTTGGTGAATCCGTAAGACACCTGTCGTGTAATAGGCCTATAACCCACGGTTTTAACTGAACGAACGTCCATGTGGAAACCCTTGGTATCACTGGATTCACCACGTCTTTACAAAAAACTGACAAACCGCGCGAACATTTTTTCTCTTTCCCTCGACGGGATGGATGGGGGGGGGGTGGTGGTGTTTACGGAGTAAACTCCTAACCACCACCCCCCCCCATCCACCCAGAGAGGGGAAAATGTTTGAAAAAAAAAAAAAAATAACTATCTTCATCAAAGTTGAATTTTGATGAAAACTGGACGTTATCCAAAGCCAAAGCAAAAGCAACAGCAAAAGCACTGACGCGCTTCGCTTGTCGGCTTGCGCCCTGGAAGGCTCATTCGCTCCGCTCGTCGCCTCCCAGGCCTGAGCATTATGCTAATCGCAGTTTTTTTTCTTCTCACTGGATGGGACCAACAAAACGAAAAAGCGAAAAGCAAAAGCGTCAACCAGGGGTAAGGTGGTATGGGGGCTTTGAGTCGCAACAAGGGCGCTCGCGGAGAACGGGAGTTCGCACACGATCTCAGCCCACTGATCAACATCCCCTGGCTGAGAAGAAATCTCGCCCAGTACCAGCACTCCGATCACGACATTCTCGAACAACCCCCTGCGGGCATCACACCCAGCGACCAGCAACGCAAAACATTGCAGACGCTCCAGCAGTTCAGCATCGAAGTGAAGCGATCCGCACACGTCACCCCCTCGAAACTCAAACTCTGGTACAACCAGGCTCACGATCAGGCCCAACACGCACAACCCCCCAGGATTCCACTCCTCGCCTACCGGCAAGACTACTTTCCCTGGATGATACTGATCCCCGATCCCCACAGAGAGCCTGACAGCGACCCTGACAGCTCACCCGACCTCGACTTCGCTCTCTCCCTGCCGCTGCCCCTGTTCGCTCACTGGCTGCTAGAATGCCCTCACTGGCTCACACTCTCATGCAGGCAGAACACCCATGATGACGGCACACAACTTTCCTCTGGATGATGCTGTGCCCCATCTGCCCACAGAAGCGGATCTCGATGACCTGCTCAACCGTGCGTTCAACGCCTGCGGCTCCACCCTCAATAAACAACCCCTCTCTCGCCTGCTGAAAAAGAATGAGGGAGACACCATGGATATCTACAACAAACTCACCGATGACTCCCAGATCCTGGCGATTCTCAAACGCGAACTCTCCCCTCAAAACCTGACGATCCTCCGCCTGGCCTACCAACACACCCTGCGCGTGTCCGATGTCTGCCTGGTGTACACCGACCTGACCCCGCCGATCAGTGACCACTTTGCACAAACGCACCACGTCCACCTGCCGCCGCGTTTTACCCTCATTGCCATTCTGGATGCGCTGCGACAGCAACCGTTGTTCAAGCAGGCCATTGTGGACCTCGACCCGGACAACGATCTCCCCGAAACGGAACGCCGGTACTATTATCGCTGCTACCGCTCCCTCACCACCGCCACCCGGACGTGGATCACACAGGCAAAAAAAACCGCCCAGATTGCTCTGCGCGGTTTCACTTCCACCGGAATGAACTAGGAATCAGGATTTCTCGTCCAGCGGCCTGAAATCTGTTACATATTTTCTCTTTCCGTTCTCAACCGGTTTTAGATAGATGTTCTCTAACTCAAAACCGCTGCTTGTATCTTTTCTGCGAACCGTATGCCTGATGCCTGTTTTCCGCTCTGCCGCCATTTTCTCTTTAGTGAATGACTCCCAATGAATTAGCGGTAGATTCTCTCCCGTTGCTCTCTCATGCTGCTCTCTCATTGACGACATGATTGAACCAGCCCGATCCTGAATATTTCGAGTTGGGTATTTTTTCCTTATTTGATTTTTCATCGTCGGGGCATACTGAACAGCAATAAAAATATGATGCTTAACAGATAAAGGAAGTGGATTTACAAATTCAGATATTTCTCTGTATGTAAGTTGAGCAACTTTATCTAAGCTGAATTCGTGCTCCTTGTGCTCAAAAAGCCCTTCGATAACTTCCCAGAACTCCTGATCTGACAGCTTTCGTGCTACATCCCAGCGCTGGCCGTGAGTCTTTCTTCTCTTTTCACTCACAACTCAACTCCCGCCTGGGTGAATACAAAACCCCATTAACAACAATGAAATCCTTCTTTAGCCATTGAGTGACCTGTGCCGGCTGTACTCCCTGAGCTGCTGCAAATTCGCTTTGCGAGCCAAGGAATTGCTCGCTGATGTATTCAGCGAGCGTAAGAGAAACAGGTCTTAGTTCTTTTTTTCAGCGATTGCCATTTCCAGAGCTTCACTGAATACAAACTCAGCTCCAGCTTCGACAAGTGCATCAAGCTGCGCTTCAATGCTGGCATCGTCGGAATAGCCGGATTCTTCTGCACCGTTCCAAGCGTATTTAGCTGCAACCATTTCTGCGGTTGCGTCAGTGGCAGACTCGTCATTAATGAGTGCAACAACATCTTCAATTTTTGTGCAATTGCTCAGTGCGTTGTTGGCGATTGAAATAGTCATGCTATGTATCTCTTTTTGTTTGCTTTGGGTCACTCCCTCAGCTCATGGGAAAAGTATAGTGTTTTACTATATTATAGTAAAACACTATATTTCATCGTCCACAGAAAATTTCGTTATCCCAAATTATCCGCCCGGTGCAGAGGCCTGCTAGTAATGCCCCCGACACTGCAGGATCGTTAAAGCCTCATCCATCACCTCATACACCAGCCTGTTCGTCGTATCTATCCTCCGCGACCAGAACCCCGACAAACTCTGCCTCAACGGCTCCGGCTTACCCAATCCGCCTTTTTTCTTGCTCCCCTGCCACTCCTGGTCTATTTAAAAAGCTAAGAGGTGTGATTATTGCGTCTTCTGTTCCCGCTTCTTTCACGCAGCCCAAAAGCACAACCTCAAACAACTCTGGCTTATCGTTGCTCCAGTTGTTCAACGTCTGAAAGCTCACTCCCGTCAGATCACAGACCTCTTTCAGACTCTTCAACCCTTTGTTTTTCGCTTTGTCTGAGGCGGTCATTTCATCATCTCTTTTTCGATGGCTTCAAACACTGCGTCACAATGCTTCAAACGGCTGCATCTTTCGATGCTCACCCCGATACATCTGGTAATCGCCGGAATGTGTCTCCCTGCCCAGCTCGTCGATCTCAATGGCCTTGCCATTCACGACCGCTGTACACATGACGTTATCCCACCAGTCTTCTGACCAGACCAGAAGGTTTTTAATCTCGATAGTAATGGATGACATACGGCTTCCCCTTGTTGTTATGAATATATTATCAAATAATTTGATAAATGGGAAAGGTTAATTACAGGTTTAAAACTATGCCTGCTTCCAAAAATCCCAACTGGCAAATGCCCTCCAGAGATCGGGATATGCGCTTTAATGCCAAATATATGGAAACCGGCAAATCTATTGAGGCTTATCGTTATATAGGACTGGGATCAGGCAGTTATTTTGCTGATGCCGCAGGTGCCAGTAGGATGTTAAGGGGCGTTAAAAAAGAAATTAATATAATCAGAAAGCATTTAGAAAGTACCACCATGGCCACCCTAAAAGAGAAACAAGCCATGCTGACGGAGATGGCTTTGACGAACTATAAAGGGGGTGAAGATGGGGAAGGGGATCGCTATCTAGCCCTTGGTGCCATTAGGGAATTGAACAGAATGCAGGGTGACTATGCGCCCACAAAGACCCAGAAGGCCATTGAGCATGTCCACTTCGTTCAGGACTTCGGAGACAAGAAACCGGCTGAAAAGCCGGTTCCTGGTGAGGTGTTAGACGATCCGGAAGATTAAGGTTTTAGCATTCATGCTCCGTCTTTTCTTCGTGCGCTACGACGATTCTGTGTACTGACATTCTGCTAATTTCAAGTTCACGAGCGATAGCGGCCTTTTTGTGGCCGTCTTTGAGCATGGCCAGCACCTGATCGGCCTTTTCCATGGCCGTCGGCTTGCCTCCTTTATAGACACCTTTCTCTTTGGCCTTGGCGATCCCGGCCATCTGGCGCTCTTTGCGGAGGTTGGTTTCAAACTCTGCGAACACCCCCAGCATCTGGAGAAATGCCTTTCCGGCCGCTGTACTGGTGTCGATCCGCTGGTCATGAACCCAGCAAAGACGCGCCGCCCTGCTCCAGTTCGTGAACAAGATTCATGAGATCCCGCATATTTCTGGCCAATCTATCCAGCTTCCAGACGATCAGGGTGTCGCCTTTACCGATGATGGTCATCAGCAGCTCCAGAGTTGGACGACCGTTCCTATCTGTTCCGGAGGCTTTCTCTTCCAGGATGACAGCATCTGGATAGGCCTTGGACAGTATTTCCTTCTGGATCGTGGTGGATTGGTCGAGTGAAGACACACGGCAGTAGCAATATTGTTTCATAAGTTCAGATTCCGATTGTGTAACAGTAGGCTCTTAGACCTGAGTTCATTATACGTAACATAGGCCTACAGTAAACCCTGTTGTTACACCTTTATGCGTGTATCACGCAGGTATACCCTATTGAGACATCGGTTTCGGTGGTGGCCTGGATCGGATTGGACAGGGTGAGCGGGGGTGCTGGTGTGCCAAGGCTG
>CBDCRZ010000028.1:0-41055 GCA_965221135.1 Sansalvadorimonas sp. | reverse complement strand
TGGAGTGCAAGCTTGTTCCGCGGAAGGACAGGGGAGGCAAGCTGTATCCACGTTGGCGTTGTCCTCCGTGTCACACCAAAAGGGTCCAGGCCTGTCAGCGGAAGAAGAAGCCGCTCTTACCTAGAACGCTGGAGAGGCAAGGCCTGACCAAGGCAGAGAGGCATCAACTCAACAGGGAGACAGCAGCCAAGAAAGAGCGAGCGGACTGGCTGACAGATAAAGGCTGGAGCAGAACAACTAAATACAAATACGGCTTAAGCCGAGAGGATTACCTGGCGATGCTTGAGAAGCAGAACTATCAGTGCGCGATCTCAGGGTGTGGTTTTGTCCATCGCTACAAGGAGTGGCATGAAGTCAACCCAGCCTTTGACGAGATGAAGGGAGAGAAGCATCATCACCATTACTTGCTTTACGTGGACCACTGCCACGAGACAGGCAAGGTCCGCGGATTGCTTTGCAGTCAGTGCAATCTTCACGTGGGCGCTGTTGAGCAGATCACAAGACGCTGCGTCGATTTCCAGTCGCTCTCGGACTACGTGCTGAACAGTTGACTTCTTTGCATTGTTGACAGTGTGGACACTTGTCTGTACTGTTAGGGAGTGATCAAGAGATCGCATCGTTTCACCGGAGACAACAACAATGACCATCACCAAGGAAACAACATTCGTCGATGCGGACCGCTACGTGTTCGATTCCAACTACTGCAGCCACAAGCAAGGCTGGTCTCAGCTTGATACAAAGCAGGATGCTTGGTACTACGGGCAGTGGGCTAACCCTTCAAAGCTTCAACTCGTCAGCTATTGCGAAGGGGATGTGACTGTTACCAAATGCACCACGTCGGACGACTTCACGGCAGAGGTTGAACGGATCGCCAAGTTCCATTCAGATGACGCATTCCGAATCGATCCTGTTGGCAATGCTGATAGCTGGGCAGGCTTAGGCCTGGATCAATACCTGGCTCATTAGTTGCCTGCCTTTAACACTTCACAAGTCACCTCACCTTTTAAACCAATGCGCAAGATCGAAGCTCAGATGGTCATGGCCGTCCGTGATCAACTCAACGGCACCAGAACCAAGGAATGGCGGTCAGGTAACACTTGTGTTCGCAGTGTTCACGATGCTCAGCTTGGCCCGACTGTTGTCGTCGAACTGCATGGCAACGAAATAGCCAAGTTTGCCTCGATGCTCTTTGGTAACAGAACCACGAGAGGCCTACGGATCACCGATGCAGGCTGGCAAACCAACACCACAAAAAGCCGATTGAATGCGTTGCTGAGCTGTTTCTATGCAGGGCAACGCCTTAGCCAGATCAAAGGCCAATGGCGTCTTAATGCCGATGATTTCGACGGGACAGCTTGGGTCGCATTTTATTGGCAGAACAACGCCTGTTGTTGGGAAGCACTGCAAGAGGAAAAGCACCACAAGCCACTTAGGAAGGCACAGAAGGACTTGTATGACCTGGAAATGGCTAGGGCACTAAAACAGCTCAACAAGTCGCTTATGGCCGTTCTCTGAACTTGCCTGCCTTAAACACTTTTACTTTTCACCTAACCCTTTAAAACCATGTGCAACAAAGCAGCTTGTGAAGCCGTCAACCAAAAACGAAAGCACGTCGAGCGGATTATTTCGCTGGCCTTGAGCTATGACGCCCTTCGCGGCGAATTTAGCGACGGCGATGGCTGGACCAATAAAGACGATCGCCTGTGCGGCCACCTTGACGCAATGCGGGAAACCATCACGGAAACGGCCGAATTGTTGGCACGAGCAGCGATGGACTATCGCTTTGCAATTGAGGAAGCCGCAAAAACACCACCAGCAAAGGAAACAATCGACGCTGTTGAATCCGACGATTGATTAGCGCTTGCCAGCCTTAAACACTTTTATCTCTGAAACCAATGATCACCGCTATTAAGTCTGTTGTTGCCGCTGTAGCCGTTACGGCGTGTTGTTTGGGCAACGAGTTACCAGCCAAAGCGCACCACGCTCACGGGCCGTCCGAGGGCTATGCCGCGGGCGCTATTTATGGCGCGACGTGTTCAGCAATCCTTGGCTACACCACAGAACAGCAATCAGCCGATTTTCTGTTGAGAACGCTTGCTAAGCGCGGGATGGACCCGGATGACATAACGCCAAGGGTTCGGAGCATTGCGCAGGGCCAATATCAGCGCAATAAGTGCCGCGACTTTCAACAACACGTAGGTAGTCGCAATGCTGCAACCATGGCGCTGTGATGGTACGGATCGAGCATTTTCTGGCTATTGCATCACTTGCAGCACCTATGCCTATTGCGCTGCAGCAACTGAAAACCCATGAAAGTTAGATGCTTGGATCCCTATGGCTATGGGATCAGGCCCAGTCCTGCCGTGTTATTACGTTGGCAACAATGTAAGGAATGCAACAAGCGCAACAGACAACATAGGTTAAATTTCCCAGCACTGTTAGAACTACCTAGACATGTTCTCTCCTGGCTACTGCCAAACAACTAAAAACCTCTCCCGGCTGAGCGGCCGGAACATTCCAGACAATGCAACGCATCAGGATCCCCGCGATCGCAGCGGTTCTCATCACTGCCCAGGCTGATGACCCAACGGGTCTAACGCTTGAGGATTTAGTCACAACCGTCTATTTGAACCACGCAGGGCCAGGGGTCTTGCGGCACACAATCACAAACCTTTTTTGCCTGCGGATAGCAATTATCCGACGTATCCATGCCAGCCACAACACCAGCAAGCGAGAACCTTTCCCTTAAATACGTTCTTGCCCAGTTTCCTCAGTTTCGCCTTTCTCAGTTGGCGTTCCTATACGCCATCGAATCGACACCAGGCATCAGCCATTCAGAACTAGCGGCAGAGCTAGGTGTAACGGCCTCGGCACTGTCTCGCAACGTTGATGTATTTGGCTGTCAAAAGGGCCGCGACTTGCAAGCCAGACAACACAATCACGGGTTTGTAGAGGTGCGGAAAACGACTGGTGATGACCGAATCAAAACCTTGTATCTGACCGATAAAGGCCAGAACTTTCTGAACACTTATCGAGAGATTTTAAATGGGAATCCAGCTTGAAAATGGAAGGTACCGCGGCAGGGCAACTAACGCGGAAGGCAGGCGAGTCAACAAGATGTTCCGCACCCGAGAGGATGCTGAGAGATGGGTCGCAGCCGTCAAGCAAGAGGCAGCACTAGCAAAGGAAGAAGACAAGGACCGGCGCAACAAATCCGGTTCTGTTGATGCTGGCTTATTGGCCTCTCTTGAGAAGCCTGACACCGTTGGTGCTGTGCTTCAAAAGGCATTACAGCTTGATTGGGCAGACAAGCCAGAACAGCAGGAGCGAGGGATTAGGGCTTGCCGGATGCTCGGTTTTGACACACCTATCGCATCAATCACAACGTCTGTTTTAGATGATATTGTTGCCAGCCTTAAACAAGAAGGGCTTGCGAATGCGAGCATAAAAATCTATCTCTCGGCCATTAATGTTGTACTAAAAAGAGGCAAAAGATTACGCGTTGTTTTTGAAATGCCGTTAATGCCAGAAGGGCGTACCTTGCCTTTACCTGAGCCAATTGATTTGGTTGTTCAAAATGAATGGTATCAACACTTTTTGTCCTGCCATGATGTTACCGAGTGCAGGCTTTTAACTGAATTTATATGGCACATGGGGTGTCGAGTTAGTGAAGCGCAAAAGATGCAATGGTCAAGGATTAACCTTTCTTCTGGCCGCATCCATTTCGTCAAGACTAAAACGTCAAGGCCTAGGTCATTGCCAATCAGTAACGCTGTCGAGAGCGTAATTATGCAAAGTAAACAGCTACGAAAGACCCAAAGTCCTTTTATCCAGAGTTACAAAGAATACTTGAAATATTATACAAAATGCGTCATAAATACCTGCCAATATTTTGGCTTAGGAGCAGACATTGAAAAGCAATGGCGCATCCACACTTTACGGCATACAAAATTGACCAGGCTTGCTAACCAAGGGGCCAACGCTGTTCAAATTCAGTATTGGGCCGGGCATCTGAATCTCACCACCTCACAGGGCTATATCCATGGCTCTGGTGTTGATTTGGAATGCCTTATCAATCTTGAAGGCAGTCAAACAGCTTCAAACTCGGCCATTCTCGGCCACATTCACTAACGAAAACCCCTGCCCTGACTGGCGTCTCATCTTTTGAGAACGCATGATTGATGCGGTGCCTTAGTTGCCTGCCCTATCAGTACCAGTCAGAGACAGGGATCACAACTGAGATCTCTGAGAATGACTTTGCAACAATCAAACGAAAGCAACGAACACCAGTGGCCGGGAAGGCAAGCCCAAATTGAACTTGAACAGTGGTGTGTCGGCATCGGTGGAAAGAGAGCAACAGCGGGCGATTGGATAAGGGGTGCCGATGGCTTTATGTCACACGCCGCGGCCGGTCCTTTCCTTGAAAAATGCCACGCGTTGTATCAGAAATCGAAGAACGGCCCCATGGCATTTGGTGCTATTTGGGCATTGATGGAAGACGACAAAGCGGTGATGCAAGTTGCTGCTGAATCGTTGATTTACATCCTGAATTTCAACGTCCATGGAGCCAAGCGAAACACCCTTGCCGCAACGGTCGGCAAGCGTGCTGAATTCGTCCTATGGCTGAACCATCCGCAATGGAAAGGTTCACGGCATTTAAAAGGACTTCGATTAGCCAATGGCAGGACACTCGACATGTCCCTGATCAGAAAACGACTGATCGATAAGGGCTTTAAGAAAGCCGCGGCCTACCAGCCTTTATCGAAGCAGGACAGGCTGAAGCTCGGAACGTTGTTTGTTGAATTAGTCGCTCAGACAACGGGATTGATCACGATCAGCCCTGAGAAGGTCAACTCCAAAGGCCACGTTGCTTTGGTGTGTCGAATGACGCGTGGCTATTGGGAATTCTTGCGCAACTGGAAGCAAAATCTGCTGTTACTGCGTCCGGCGTATATGCCGATGTTGGTGCCACCCTCGGACTACACAACGCATGACGACGGGGGGTTCATCACGCATGGGACCACCTGCTCAACGGTGCCATGGGAACGCTGGGATTCCCAGATGCGGGATGCCCATCCATGCGTGTTAGGCAGCATCAACCATCTGCAATCAATCCCATTCCGTTTCAACCACGAACAGATCGCATTGCAGCGTGAAGTCTGGGATTTAGGCCATGAGATTGGTGGCCTTCCATGCCGAGAACGTATGGAGCAACCCGTTGATCAATGGTTTAAGGAGCAGGGGTTAGGTCCGACGGCTTACTGGACGGCTTACTGGAAATGGAAAGC
This sequence comes from Sansalvadorimonas sp., assembly GCA_965221135.1. GTDB lineage: Bacteria > Pseudomonadota > Gammaproteobacteria > Pseudomonadales > Endozoicomonadaceae > Sansalvadorimonas. The sequence goes on along the minus strand of CBDCRZ010000028.1, from coordinate 35,767 downwards.
TGACGGTCGCAAGACGGCACAGCGGACGCAATTTATCCATGGTCTTATTTCCTATGAGCGGCTGAAGGATGCTGAGAAGTTGTATTGGGTGTGGTTTCAGGACAACCGCGGCCGTTGTTATCAACGGGGTGCTCAACTCAACTATTTGGGTGGTGATGTAGCCCGCAGCCAGATTTTGTTTGATCGCCCGGCACCAATGAAAGGGAATATGGGCGCATTTCTTTGGGCGTTGGGTGACGCTTGGGGCCTGCCAAAGGAGCGAACAGTCAGGCAGAAATGGGCTGCAGAGAATGGTCAGTTGTTGACCAGGGCAGGCATTGCTCCATTGGATTGCCTTGGCTGGTGGGAGCAGGCAAAAGAGCCATGGCGATTTGTTGCCCTGGCCCGTGAGTTGACGAACTTCACGCAGGACAACGATTACAAGACCCGCATGGTTTTTCAGTTGGATCAAACCTGCAGCGGCTACGGCCACGTCGCTTGTCTATTGCGTGATGGTGATCTGGCGTTCTGGACCAACGTTATTGGGAATGAAGCGATGGATCTTTACGGCGAAACCAAGGAGATCGTTGACATGGAGGTGTTGCCTCAGATGTATCAAGAGGCGATCAACAACGATGACGACAAGATGCTCAAGCTGTTGGAGTGGTGGGGGGAGGAAGGGATCAGCCGATCGCTGATGAAACTTTGCGTGATGCCTGTGATCTATGGCCGGAGCTACCGGTCAATGGTTCAGGTGTTGGAGGAATACTGCCGCGATCGAGTGTGCAATTTCTTGACGCCAGATGGGCTGAAGATTGTCGAGTTGGCGATGGTTGCAGCCAGGGCTATTGATACGGCCGTAAAGAAGCAGTTACCAGGGGTTGATGCGTTGCATCGATGGCTAAGGACTGCGGCCAAAGCTTGCCTGGATAGTGGCGTGGCTCCGTATTGGCAAACGCCTAATGGATTGACGGTGTTGAGCTACTCGCGTGAAACGTCAGAACACAAGATGTTCTTGGAGCTATCGGGCCGTGCTATTCGAGTGGCTTGCGCTGTTGATGATGGGCCATTCTCGCCAAAGAAATCGTTTAGTCGGTTGACTGCTGATTACGTGCATTCAATGGATGCAGCGTTCTTGCAAAGGTTTATTTGGCACTGGAAGTCGTATGACTATCCGATCGTGACAGTCCACGATTGCATTGGCACCAGTCTCGACAAAGTAACACTGCTAAATGAGGAGCTTTGTGACCAATTCAGCAGGTTCTATAGCGACGATCACTTGGCTGCCACCAAGGCCAGGATCGAGAAGAAAACCGGGCGTACATTGCCCAAGATCCCTTGCGCTGACACACTTGAGCTGAGCAGCATCGGAGAAAATTGTCACCTTTTTTGTTAGATGCTTGACAGCGTTTAACCTTTTCATTACTGTTATCAAAGCTGGCATTGCTAGGTTCCCTTCAGGGTTCCGAACACGTAAGTCCAGCACCACTAACCCCATTCGTTTCCTTTACGTGAAAGCACAAACCTCACCTCTTTGCGAAGTCGCATTTGCCTACCTTCAGGAGCCCCGTGAAAACCTCGGCGGCAACCTTGAATGGACAATTGGCGTCAAGCTAAAAGAGGACGAGATGGTCCCTCTGATGGACATCTGCAACGAAGAGATCAAAGACAAACAGAAGGCTGGCAAGTTTGCCAAAGAACTGAAAGGTCTCAAACTCAACTGGCCTTATCGCCCTTCAACCAATAAGGAGGAAGACGGCTCCAAGACTGTTGTTGATGGTGAATTCCTTTGGGTCTTCAAGCGCAAGGTCGTACGCAAGATCCGCGGCGAAGAAACTCGCAACATGCCCCCAGCAATCTTTGATGGCATGGGTCATAAGGTCGCCAACCCTCCACAAATTGGTGGTGGCAGCAAGGTGAAGATCATCTTCACTCCTTACGCCTACGACAACGTTCAGAAGGGCGTCCAGTTTCAGCTACAAGCGGTTCAAATTGTTGAACTGAAGGAAGTAGCAACGCTCGAAATTGCTCCTGTTGAGGGCGGCTGGCAGGCCCCTGACGCTGGTGGCGACAATGACTTTGCTGCCATGTTCGCTGGCGAAGAGGTTGCCTGATGTATCGCCGCTTCAACCAACAACAGGAGCGGCGCAAGAAGGGGGAGTTTCGATCCAAGCTTGAAGAACAGATCTCAGCGTCCTTGCAACAGCAGGGACATGAGATCAGCTACGAACGGGACCGCTTCGATTACTACCTGAAGCGGTTCTACACACCGGATTTCATCGTCAAAGGCCAAGCCTTCGAGTTCTACATAGAAGTCAAGGGGTACTGGTGCAGTTCTGACCGATCGAAATTTTTAGCTGTTGTTCAACGGCATCCAACTCTCCCGATCTTTATCGCCTTCCAGAAACCACACCAAAAGATCAGCAAAACCAGCAAGACCAGTTACTGCATGTGGGCAGAAAAATTTGGGATTGCCTGGTGTCCCACCCCCATTCCCGATGACTTTCTCCACTCATGGGTAACTGGACAAAAGCTCACATTTCGTGCCCCGACAAAGAAGGATGCGGATCCTCAGACGGTGCTGCCATTAGTGCCGACGACGGCTCGATTCACTGCTTCGTCTGCGGACAGCACTTCATGAACCCTGAAAAAGATCCCATCGCCGCAATGCAAGCGGCACGTCTGGCGACAGCAGAAGTGGCACCCGCCAAGCCTTTACCGGCTGGCGCTTATGCCGACATCATCGATCGCCAGATCAACGAACGGACCTGTCGTTTGTATGACTATCAGGTTGGTCTCAACCGTGGTCAGCCTGCTCATTTCGCCATGGTCAAAGGGCAAGACGGGCACAACTGTGCCGCTCACGTCCGCACCCTTCCCAAAGGCATCACATGGGTTGGCTCACCGAAAGGTGCTCAACTCTTTGGGCAACACATCGGCACCGGCAACCACCTCGTCATTACTGAGGGGGAAATCGATGCCATGTCAGTGCATGAGGCGTACAGACAACACGGCAACCACCTCGTAGTCGTCAGCATTACGTCTGGCGTCAATGCTTGCCTCAACAACCTGCAGGCCAACATCAAATACATCGAAGCCTTTCGACAGGTCACGATCTTTTTTGATGACGATGCCCCTGGTGTCGAATGGGCGGCCAAGGCTGCAGAAATGATCGGGCCTAAAGCTCGCATCGTTAAGGGCCTTGGATACAAAGATGCCAACGAGGCATGGCTGGCTGGTGACGGTGATGCCATCCGTGACGCCATCCGCAAGGCAGGCAAACACACCCCTGAGGGTGTTGTTGAAGCCACGGACCTGATCGACGCTGTCCTTAATCCACATGAGGATCGCGGTTTAGATCTGGCCTGGAATGGCTGGAACAACGCAACCGAGGGCCTCAAACCTGGCGAATTGTGGCTTGTGGGCGGCGGCACGGGGATCGGGAAAAGTTTATTTACTCGTTCCATGGCTCTGCATCTATGCCGTAATGGCACCAAGGTCGCGTACATCGGCCTGGAAGAAGCAGCCAGGACAACGCTTGAGCGCATGTTGTCTGAACAAATGGGCATCCCCTTTCACCTGCAATCCGGCGAAGTTCGTCGCGAATTAAAGGAAGAGGTCCATGGTGCGATGAAGGCATTCGCCCCGAACTTGCTTCTGCTTGACAAGTTTGGTGGTGATGACTTTGAAACATTTGTTGCCACCGTTAAACATTATGTTCTCAACGAAGAATGTCGTGTCGTATTCCTTGATCACTTCGCCCTACTCGCTGATGGTATTGCTCTCAATGTTGATCAGCGCAGGGCTATTGATAAGGCGATCAAGGAACTTAAAACGCTTGCAATGTCGCTCGACTTCACATTTGTGGTCGTGTCCCATTTATCAAGATCTGGAGGATTCGGCCCCGCTCATGAAGAAGGCGGCAACGAAAACGGACCATCACTAAGTGAGCTACGCGGCTCACATTCACTAGCTCAGATCCCTGATTACATCTGGATGCTGCAGCGCAACCCACTCGATAAAGAAAACCCCAACCTCACATCATGCTGGCTCAAAAAGAACAGGATCAAAGGAACAGTTGGAATGATGAGCAAGCTGGAATTCCAGCCGGACCTCTGTCGTTTCAAGGAGAAACATGCGTATCCCGAGGGTATGTAAGAACCCTGGAAAGCCATCTCGAAAAGGCGAGGGCTAGATACCAACAGGATCTTACTGATGACAAGAATAAAGGTGAGGACCCAGAAGGTGAACGCGCATTCTGGATTGGATATTGCGCAGGCGAATGCTTCGCGCTACAACACGCCATCGATCTACTTCACGCTTCAATCCTCCATGACGAAGAACCCAGAAACTATCGCGACTTGGTATCGGGAACAGATGCAAGAAGCGATACATCAATGGAACAAAGCAAGTGATCACACTGATCGCAATTACTGGCAGGGTTATGCCACTGCCATGAAACAGGCCATGCACAAATTACAAAAGGATTTCATTCATGAAAACACTACTAATTGATGCAGACATGTTGCTCTTTCGCACGATGACTTCTTTAGAAGTTGACTGCGACATGGGTGATGAGGTTTGGATCCGCTATGCCGACATCGGCTCAGTGCGTGAGACCTTCTGGAAGCATCTGGAAGTAATGCAAAAGCATTTTAAATCTGACTCACTGCTGTTGTTCTGGACAGGGCCAAGCGCCTTCCGCCGCAGGATCTTTCCTGAATACAAGGCCAATCGAGCTGGCATGAAAAAGCCTGTTGGCTGGACTCGTATGAAGCGAGAGTTACTGGAGGAAGAGGTTAGCTATCTCCACGATGAGATCGAAGCTGATGACTGGTTGGGTATCTATGCCAGTGCATTGGTTAATGCTGATGAGGATTTTGTAATCGTCAGCGGCGACAAAGACTTAGACCAAATTCCGGGCACCCATCACTGGCCCTGGAAAGAAGAACAAACCTGGACTATTACTCATGACCAAGCGGAACGTCAGTTCTACAGGCAGATCCTCATCGGGGACTCGACGGACAACATCCCCGGCTGTGCGGGAGTGGGTGCCGTCACAGCAGAACGCATTGTCAGCAAGTTCAACATCGCAGAACCTGTGGAATGTTGGGAAGAGATTGTTCAACAATTTGAGAAAGCCCTCAAGAAGAAAGACGATCTTCGAGACGCGACAGAAGTGGCAACACTGCAGGCACGATTAGTGCGAATACTGAGAGCAACTGAGTACGATGTACTTGACCGCACTGTTGATCTGTGGACACCACCAACCCTGACGTCCTGAAACGAATCATTGGTCAACGTCTAACCAGTGACATGATGGAAGCACTTGACACTTTGTTCCCTGAACGCACCCCTGATTTGACTGACTCTGTTGATCAAATTAGGTACGCTTCAGGGCAACGATCTGTTATCCGCTTTCTCAAAGGACTGACCCATGGCTAAACGTCGTAAAGGCAAAAGCAAGCGCAAGGGCAACGATAGGAAGCGGAGCAAGAAGCAACGGAGAAAGTTGCTAGCGAGAGTCACGCGCGATAACAAGGTCACGAAGAAAGAGAGAAGAAAGCTCCAAAAGGCGGGCATTAGTCGCAATAAAGCCCGCAACTATCAGATCAATAAATCCCGGTCAAACAACGCCCCAAGTGATCGAAGAAGTTCCAGGCAAAAAACCTATACGCCTTTAAAAATCAAAGGCCGCGGAAGCTGGGGCAGCAGCAACAGCAGCAGGTCTCGGAGCAGCTCAAGCAGCAACAACAACGCCAACCGCAGCAGCGGCAAGTTCGTTGACGTCAGGTCGTCACTAAGAGCGGACTCCTCGTCTGGACAAAGCGCAGCGGCTTCGCTCCAAAACCAATCAGTCAGCCAAGCCAATAACTATCAGTCCATCATTGATGACCTGAGAGCACAGCAGGCTGCTGCTGAAGCTGCAAACCAGCAGGCACTACAACGACAAGCGGAAGCCAGCGCCAACTCTCTTGCCAACCTCAACGATTTATTCGTTGGGCAAATGGATGACGTTGATTACCGCATGGCTGAGCAGCAGGATGCTTTCAATACTGCTCAAGCCTTTACTAACGAACAGCTAAACGCTGCAAACAATGCGTTCCTTGCGGAGCAAAGGCGCAGCACAAACATGGCTAACGCCTACGTGCCACAAGCCAATCCCACCGCATCCTCAATTGGTTACGGCGACGGTCGTCGAATCACGCGGCGGAAGCGTCAAGACAACCAACTCAGTGATCTGACTTTGCTGAGCGGTCTTGGCTCACAAGCGAATCCTCTTGCTGGCCTACAGCTTGCCTAAATGACTGACAACAACTCAACAGCTCAGAGCCGTTTCGACGGCCTGACGCTTTATCGCAGCCTGTATCTCAACCGGGCTGTTGATTGCAGTGCCTTGACGATCCCGTCACTGATACCTGAAAGCGATCAGAACTATCAGACGGGAGCTGAGCCATACAACAGGTTGATCAGCCTGTATCAAGGCGTGGGTGCCCGCGGAGTTTCTGGGATTTCCGCCAAATTACTTTTATCGCTTTATCCACCAAGCCAACCATTCTTTCGGTTGGTCATTGATAAAGGTCAGATCAGGGAATACCTGGAACAGACCGGTCAGGTTGAGAAGGATGTTTTAAGTCAGATGGACGTGGCGCTATCTGATGTTGAGCGTCAAGTGCTGAGCAAGCTCGACAAGCTACAAACCAGACCAGCTTTGTTTGAAGCAATCAAGCATTTGATGGTTGGTGGCAATGCTCTTTTGTATATCGGTGCCGAGAAGGTACGGATGTGGGGGCTACGGAGTTATGCCGTTGACCGTGACCCTGAAGGCAACATCAGTGAGATCGTCATTAAAGAGACGGTGTCCGATAAGTACCTGCCTGCTGGCGTGAAGCCAAAGGAAGCGAACACGACAGGCGATGACGTGAAGTACGACGTGAACAACGTCTACACATGGGTCAAGTTTGATAAGGAGAAGGATCGTGTGGAGTGGCACCAGGAATGCCATGGCAAAACGATTCCAGGTTCACAAGGCTTTAGCAAGATCGGCAACTGCCCTTGGTTGGCCTTAAGGACATATAGCTGCGCTGGTGAAAGCTACGGTCACAGCCTCGTTGAGCAGGTACTAGGAGATCTCAACAGTCTGGAATCACTTAGCAAGGCGATCGTCGAAGGCAGCCTCATATCGGCAAAGGCATTATTCCTTGTCAATCCAAACGGAGTTACGCGAGCTGATGCAATTGCCCGTGCTGAGAACGGCGGGATCGTGGCAGGGAATGCTGCTGATGTGGAAGCCCTTCAAGTGGGCAAGGCCGCCGATATGTCAGTTGCCCTGCAGACCGTTCAGTTATTAGAACGTCGGATCAACCTGACATTTTTGGCTAACGAATCAGTGCAACGTGACGCTGAGAGGGTGACAGCGGAAGAGATCAGGTTGATGGCTGAGCAGTTGGAAGCCGGGTTGGCTGGTGTTTATTCGATGCTGAGTGAAGAGCTGCAGCTTCCGTTGATCAAACGGGTGTTGTATCTGATGGAGCAGGCGGGAGAGATTCCACCGCTACCTGTTGATTTAGTGAACCCACAGATCACGACAGGCCTGGAAGCCATTGGTCGTGGCAATGACAAGCAACGGTTGACGAACTTCCTGCAGGTAACGACAGCAGCGTTAGGTCCTGAGCAGATGTTGTCACTGATCAATCCATCAGAACTAATCCGCAGATTTGCAGCGTCTGATGGTATCGACATTGCTGGACTTGTTAAGACTGATGAGGAGCTACAAGCGGAACAAAGTCAACAACAACGAGTAGCATTAGAAGAGCAACTTGCTAACAGCGCCATCAATGACGGAGCAACAAGTCCCCCGCCGCCGGTCCAACAGCCCAGCGCCAGCCCAACAGCAGCCTGAGGCACAGCCAACAAGAGCTGATCGCAACAGGAGGAAGCCACTGCCTGACGGTGGCGAGATGATTATCTATGACAACTTCACCCGCTAATAACAATGCCAACAATTGAAGCAGGGCAAGACCCTATTGATGAATCTCCTGCGGCCCTAGAGGAGCAGGGGAAGATTGATCAGGCTCGCTCTGATCTATATGACGAAGCCGCTGGTAAACAACCAGGGTCCCCTGAAGAAAACTTGATCCTTGGCAAGTATCAAAGCCAAGCCGATCTGATCGACGCCTACAAGAATCTGCAGCGCGAGAACGAACGCTTGCGCTCAGATGACTATGAGGATGACGACGAGGATGACGGCCCTGAAGGCTATGACAGGGATGATGAGGATGATGACGACGATGAGGATGACGATCAGCTAACGGCTGAAGACGCCTCTCGCATCCGCTCAAGCATCTTTGATCAGGTTGGCGGCCAGGAACGTTATCAAGCGTTGATGGGTTGGGCCAGCCAAAACATGAACGAAGCCCGAACGCAAGCTTTTAACGATGCGTTGGATTCAGGCAACGAAGGCTCGATTCTGTCTCAACTCAAAGGGATCCAATATGACCACATGATGGCAACAGGGTATGAGCCCAAGTTGACCGGTGGTCGTGCTCCATCAAACGAGATCCGTGGCTATGCCTCTGAGGCGCAAGTCATCAGGGCAATGCAGGATCCTCGCTATGGAAGTGACCCCGCCTATGTCAAAGAAGTAGAGCAACGCATTGCTGTCAGTGATGTTTTCAACAAGCGTTTTAATTAAGCGCTAAACGTTGTAATAATGGGGACAGATTCAACAACCACTGAGTCTGTCCTTAGGCCGCATTGCGTACCCTGTTGACAGATGTGGGGATTGCGTGATGCACCAGTTGATCACTGCACACACTCTCAACATTGCCACTCATGGCTGCTCCATCACTAAATCTTTCCAATCCCGGTGTCATTAATGGCGACGGTGGCGATTGGGGTAAGGACAATGCTCTCTTCCTGAAGGTCTTTTCAGGAGAGGTACTGACTGCTTTCAAACGAGCCTGCATTTTCGAGGATCTTTGCCAGACCCGTACCATCCAAAATGGTCGATCTGCACAGTTCCCTGTAACTGGCCGCTTCACGGCTAAGTATGCAACTCCAGGCGAAATGCTTGTGGGTCAGGGCGACATGGCTCAGAACGAGATCGTCGTTCGTATTGACGATTACCTCGTTGCTGATGCAAGCCTTTATTCGCTTCAAGAGGCTAAGGCTCATTTTGACATCCGCTCGATCTACTCAACAGAGTTGGGTCAAGCGCTTGCACGTACCCATGACAAGCGTCTTGCACGGACTCTTGCAATTGGTGCCCGTACATCAACATCTGACCTGACTGCTGATCTACCAGCAGGCCTCAGCCCTGACGATCCTTACCGGACCGGAACGGTTGTTGACATCAACAAGGCAACTCCAACTGCTGATGATTTAGTAGCCAGCGTCTTCGCTGCTGCTGAAGCACTGGACATGAAGGACGTCAGCAAGGACGGTCGCGTTCTTGTTTGTACTCCTGAATCGTTCTATACGTTGATCCAAAGTTCACGCGCCGTGAACTATGACTTCAACCAGCAGGGAACCAACGGTTCCTACAAGGAAGGTCAGATCGCCAAGTTGGCTGGCTTCTCTATCTACTCCAGCAACGATATTGCCCAAGGCAATGTCACTGCTATGACGGGTGAGCAAGGCTATGTCAGCAACGGCAGTGTTGTTAAGTCAACCGTCGACATGACCAACACCAAAATGCTTGCATTCCAAAAGGGTGCAGTAGGTGTTGTCAAGTTGCGTGACCTCAGCATGGGCATGACCGGCAACGATTACGACGTTATGTATAACGCAACACTGATGACAGCTAAGTTTGCTCTCGGTGTTGGTTGTCTGCGTCCTGAGTGCTGTGTTGAAGTTACCAATTCCTTGTAGTCTTAAGTAGCTGGCTCAGCCGGTGAATTGGGGATTAACTTAGAGGGCAGCAATGCCCTCTTTTTTCATGGCAACAACTATCAAGGTTGACGGCAAAGTCGCCGCGTTTACTTGGCAGGCTGATCAACTACTCAACGAAGATTCCCTCGTTGATTTCTACGTGCCAGCAACAAACCTCGTTGACACCTTGGTGCCTGAAAGCACCGTTGGCACAGGCGGCGATGTGAAGCCTGCTGCTGCTGTTACAAGCAAGGCAGCCAAATGACAGAGCTGGAATCGGTCAACACGATTCTTGCCACGATTGGAGAGGCCGGTATTTCCAGCCTCTCTGAAAGTGTCAATGAGATCACCGACTCCGCTTTGGCTCAGCGCACCTTGAAAGAGGTATCGCGTGACGTTCAGTCAGAAGCGTGGAGTTGGAACACTGACGAGCAAGTGGAATTCAGTCCCACTGCCGCTGGTACTTACGTGGTGCCAGGGAACGTATTGGTTGTGGACTTCTCACCCAACACTTACCCAGACACTCAGTACGTCTTACGTGGCAAGCGGATCTATGACCGCAACAGCCACACGTACAACATCGGCGCGACCAACGGCAATGCACAGATCAGAGCAGCGCAAGTTGTTTCTGCTTTGGAATGGGATGAGCTGCCACATGCTGCGCAGCAATACATCACCATTCGCGCAGCCCGCATCTTTTCTGATCGGTATGTAACCAGCTCGATTGTCTTCACTTACACCGTTGGTGATGAAGACCAGGCTCGGACCATGTTGATTCGCGCTGAAGAGAACACTCTGACCAACAACCTGCTTTGGGGTAATGACCGAGGCATGGGTCAGGGCATTGGCTACATCCCAGCAAGTGGCAATCGTTATCGGTATTACTAAATGGCCCGCGCTAAATCAACGTTCCGTAAAGGGAAGACGCCTAAAAGCACGTCTTCTCCAATCCGGCGTGACCTGGACACATTGATCCAAGGTGTGTCACAACAACCACCACACCTGCGCCCTGCAGGTACTGGTGCGGAACAAGTCAACGGATGGTCTAGTCCTGTTGAAGGTTTGACCAAACGGAACGCGGCGCGGTTTCAAGCGAAGGTACTGGAAGCACCAGCTACTGACTTCTACCTAGAGCTACTGGACATCCAACAAGGTGAACAGTATTCAATCCTTACTCGCCCAGGTGCGACAGATCAGACGATCCTTGAGATCCGTCGATTAAACGAAACACCAACAGTCAAGGTCCATGGCCTTGGTATGAGTGGCACCGGCAATCAGATCACATGCACAAAGGAGTCGTATCTCTACAACGATCCTGGTGCTTTCTATAAGGACTATGTCCTGATCAATAGTGGCCCCATTGGGTTGCTGCTTAATCGCAATAAGGAAACAGCATTCAAGGCTTTAACAGGAACAGGGGTTGAGGCAACGCAAGGCAAAGGCTTGATCTTTGTTCGTGCTGTTGCCTATCAGATCACCTATACGGCTTTCATTGACGATGCACAGGTGGCGACGTTCACCACACCATCGGCAGGGGATGACGACAACACCATCAGCACATCGATTGTTGCCACATCACTCGCCAGCCAGATCAACGGCAAGAGTGGATACACAGCAGTCAGTGACCAGTACGTGGTCTCTGTTGTCAAAGATGACAAGACAAAGTTCAAGCTGACAATTGACGACGGTCGAAGCGGTGAACTTGCCAACGCCTTTACGGACACCGTTCAGACATTGGCAAGCCTGCCGGTGATTGCACCAAAGGATTACATCGTTGAAGTTGAAAGCGATCCATCAACAACGATTGATAACCGCTGGCTGAAGTTTGACACCTTTTCAGGTGAAGCAATTGGGGAAGGGGCATGGCAAGAAACCGTGAAGCCTGGCATTCCGTTTGAGCTAAATCCAGACACGATGCCTCTCGTTGTCTATCGAGAAACTGAGAACATTTTCTTTGTTGGCCCAGCGGATGGAACAAAGCAAACTCAGGTTGTTGACGGCAAGACTTATGAGTTCACCTTCCCGTCATGGGGAGCACGTACAGCAGGTGATGACAACACGTCTCCCAACCCTGAATTTGTTGGCAAGAAGATTCGTGATCATGTTTTATTCCGTAGTCGATACGTTGTTATTGCGGATGAAACGATTCAATTCAGCGAGACAGATGACATCTTTAACTTCTTTAACGACACTTCTCTGTCGGTCCTAGACACCGATCCTTTTGGATTGCGTGGCACCAGCGAAAGAAGCTCGCCGCTGGAATGGATGATTGCTGTTGAAGACAGCATCCTTGCGTTTTCTCAGACAACACAGTTTCAAGTACGAGCAGCAGACGCTGATGTGTTGACGCCACGAACTGGATCTATTTTTAGGTTGAGCAACCTGGAGATGAACAGTAACGTCAGGCCAAAGCTTAGTGGCACACAGGTTTTATTTGCTACTAACTACTTTGGCTACACACATTTTCGTGAATTTAGGTTTTCTAATTCAAGAACCAATAACCAGATGGGCCTAAACCTAGGCAGCAATTCAGATATTACCAACTACTTACCAAAATATATTGAAGGGCTGATTACACATTGGGATGTTGGAGAAGCTATTGATGTGGCTGTGGCTGTATCACCAGTAAATAAAAAAGACTTGTATGTCTACAAGTATCTATGGTCAGCGGTGGAAGGTGGCAGTCGGAAGGTTCAGCAGAGTTGGAGCAAGTGGAGCTTTGCTCAAGACATCCAATGGGTGAGGTTCCAGGACAATCAGTTGTTCATGTTGATGACTGACGAAGGGGGAACCTACTTCAACATTCAGTTCAATGACGAGCTGGAAGTACCGACGACACCACAGATCCATCTTGATCGGTTGCTGCAGTATCCACCTGTTGCAGGCGGCGCTACGTCAGCAGTCGTGACCGCCAGCTATGACTCAACATCAGACCGGACAACGTTCACGCTGCCCTACACACCAGCAGAGAAAGCATTAGCCATCGTTCGTTTTATCAGTAATGACTATCAAGGCTTAAAGCTTGGCGAGACCAGTACAAAGACTTTGATCTGTTCGGAGAAAGGTGACTGGACTAATTACCCCGTGGCATTTGGGGAGCCTTACTCCTTTATGTATGAGTTCAACAAAGCGTTTGTGCCTGACTCCAATGAAGCAGGAACGAAACGAATCGGTCAGCTTGCAGGCCGTACGCAAGTGTTGAGATGGACTATCAACCACGTTGATACCGGTGAATACAACGTAAGGATCAAGCGACTAAATCGCAGCCCTGACAGTGTTCACCATTACAGGGCACGAACACTTGACGTATTTAACAACACTCTTGACAAGTCAAACGTTGCACTTGCTAGCGGTGCCTTCGAGATCCCGATATGCAGCAAGAACGATCAGTGCTCTGTTGTAGTTGAGTCAGATTCATGGTTGCCGTTAACTGTCACTAGCGCCTCTTGGCGGGGCGTTTACAGTGATCCAGATAAGCAAGTTGGGTAACTGTTATGGCATTCCCTTGGCTAGCCGCCGCATCGTTTGCAACCAACCTTATTGGTGGGGCCATGAGTGGCAATGCCGAGGCAGATGCTGCCAAGTCTGCTAATAAACAACGGAAGAAACAGGCCAAGCAGCAACACAAGAATGACCTGAAGGCATGGGAGCTGGATTATTTAAAAACTGTCTCCGACTATTCCTGGCAAGTAGCCAGCACTGAAGCGCAGCGATACCAGGAACGGGTCAAGGAAGCTGACTACAACAAACGTCAGGGATTAATTGTTGAAGCTGCTGTTCAAAACCTGCAACTTAATAGCGAGGCAATTCAACAAACGTATGTTGTTGAAGAGGCGTTAAGAGCTAAGCAGGTTTCACAGCAACTAACGACAGACCTTGGCTCCGAGATGATCTCGGCCAACAGTGACTTCAACAGATTCAACCAGAATTCACAGCAGCTTGCGGTTGATGCAAGCATGGCTAACAGTCAGACAATGCAGGCGGCTGCTGCGTACCTAAGCAGCATCAATGCAAGAGCTAATCAAGCTGATCAATTACTAGCTCAAACGGATGCTGAAGGGCAGAACATACAAGAACAGATCTTGATTGGTGAAGGCTTAGATACCTTGAAGCGTGATGCTGAGTACGTTGCTGCTATTGCGACAGATGCTGAATCCAGGGCAAGGACCACAGGCAGACAAGGTGGCAGCAATAGCTCCAAACGTCTTGCCATTGAAGCAATGCAAAGCTTTGGGCGTACCTACGGTGAGATGCAAAAGCTCCAGGCCGACAGGAGAAGGAACCTGTCTAACTTCAACGAAAACATGAATGGTTCTGTCTCAGCAGAGTTTGCCAAGATCGCAACTCAAATGAGCGCTGAAGTAGATCGGATCAAATATACGAGCGACGAGAACACCATTAAGAACCAATCAATCATGTTGGAACAGCTTGGTATTGGTCGTCAAATGTCTGACAGACAGTCCCTGTTCAACCTGAGAGCAACGGATACGTTGACCAAGTTCACCAGCCTGACGATCCCAAGCTTTGGGCTGGCTGCTGCTACAGGCCAGCGAGAACAAAAAGCGTTGCTGCAGAACACACTCAACACAATCGAAGGGGCATCCACTCCGTACCGCGAGGCGATCATCTTCGATCCCCTGGAGCCTATCGCTGGTCTTAAGCCCAAGTACAGCGCACCAACAATGCAGGCAGTACCAGGCAGCGCATCAATTATTGGGAACGCATTCATGAGTGGTGTGAAGGGTGCCATGAGTCAGAGCTATACCGACAGCGCTGGAAACATTGCCTTCCGTTGACTATACTGTTGACATCTTTCAACAGTACCAATGTCCGCAAAACTTACAGGTGAAGCCCTGCTGGCCTACGTCCAGGAGAACTCAGGGCTAGATATGGCAACCATGATCGAAGGCGCAGGTTACTCAGCAATGCGCAACGGTCGCCCTGGTCTAAAGAAGACCGAGTTCTTTACTGCGCTGTCCGCAGCTCAAGGTATCACCATTGGCGAGACCCTCTCCCAAAGCCAAAGCAGTCGTCAACCCAACTATCAGGTAAAGGCCAGCAGCCGTGGAGTCATCCCCCTTAGTAGCTGTTACGCCAACATGATCGACGTTCAGCCTGGTGAGTACGTCAAGATCGAACGCGAAGACGACGTCTTGATCCTCAGCAAGTTCAGGGAAGAACCCCCACAGCCTTGCGCGATACTTGCCTGAGTTCTACAGTTTCAAAGCGTCGAGCAGAACGCGCTTCAGAACCCCTCTGGTTTTTCGCTTTTCCAGGGGGGTTTTGTTGTGACTACTTTTCAGCGGCATACAACGCAAAAGCTGATGCCACCATTCCATTCAACGCTTGGCTGATCTGCTTCCCGTCGCACTTATCTACTTTCAACGTAAAACAAGCTGCAGTTGAGCCCGCCAGGATTGCAAGCTCAACAGAGATGATCCCCGCCAACAAATAAAAAGCAGCTCTTTTTCCGCGGAACTCAGCCATCTAATAAGGCTTCAGCTTGAGCCTCTGTATATCCAGCCTTCATCAACTGCTCAATCTCAAAACGTCGTTCTGACTTAACAGGCAGATACGTTCCGTTATTGACAGGGTTGAACGCAAACGGGACAAAGTCCGGCTGATAGGTCAACTCATGAATGCCTAGCTCAGGAATTGCTTTGTCGGTGCCGTAGCGAGCCGACAGTTCCTCAGAGCTAATGACACGGCCAGTGGAATTGTTGAAGTACAACATTAGGCGTTCCCTGTTTTGAAGGTGTTGTAGAGAGACTCCACTGATTTAGCGTTGCCTGATTCATACATTACTTTGACTTGATAAAAAGTATTAGGTTCTAGTGGAGGGTTGCCCCAAGGTGTTGCACCATCCTGGCTAGCATTTGCTGCACTGTCGTTATAAACACCAACCACAACCCAAGGACCAGAAGCACTGTCGCTTTTTTCTAGTGTCCACTTACGTCTAGCCAAAGTTGCATCAACACCAGTGACAGGCGTTGTGCCATCGTTCATTGATGTAAAGACGATGCTCTCAGGTGATGGTGCTTGCTCTGTAATCGTTGCACCTTGTGCATGTAATCCAGGGAGCCAATTTCCAGTAGTGTCTGTAACCGTCAGGGTATTACCTGATTGACCGATGACGTTATTGGAAACTGTATTCAGGATTGGTCCAGTAGCAATATCACCATTCTTCCAAGTACCGCCGACGTTTGATAGTTCAAGCGTAGGGCCACTAGGATTAGATGAGACTACTTCTCCAGATGCTGGGGGTGGGAGGATATCAGCGGTTGCGTTTGCTGCGATGGCGACGTAGATGTAGTTAGCACCAGCGGCATTAGTGGATCCGTTACTCATAACTTGGAATCCAGTTTCGTTAAACTCGTAAAACTTATCGGGAGCTGGATCATTGGGACGGTCGCTGTTTGCTTCCAACGCATTTGATCCTCTCTGGCTATCCCAGATCACCCAATCTTCAGGATTATCAGTTCTTCTGATCATCACCCAGCCCGCTTCGAAGCCACAATCTATAGCTCGATAATCTTGACCGTTACCTGTATAACTACCACATTTAATGTTGGTGTTGTTGTTACCAAACAGGTAGGCAACATACTCACCGCCAGATTCATTTGTTGCTACCAGATCTCCTAAAAAGAATTCGGTGTCAGTGGCTAAAGTGTTATTAAAAATGTTTCCATTAGTTGCCTGAGCCTCATTGTTATTTAACTGTATAAAAGCGTTCGGTCCAAGTTCTATGTGCTGCATGTACCAGTTTCTGGTTGTATTAGTTTGCTTGACTAGCACCACGCCAGGTGTGCTGGCTAGCGCATGAGGAATGGCTGTACCAGCTACACCTGTCCCCGTAAAAGTAACAACATCCATGAAGCCTGGTGCTGCACGGAAATTCCAGGCAACGTATTGATAACCTGATGCATTATTCATTTCACTGCCACCGGTCAGATAAAAACCAGTCGTGTTAATAGCATAGGCACCTGCAGCCAATGAATTTACACCACCACCCGCAGATGTTTCGGGGTTAGCTAAGTTAGGATATATACCAGCAATGTCTGGAGCAGTAGGATAAGATGGTCCCCTTTCGGTATCAACAATATAGTGATTTGTTGTCTGCTTTGTACTCTTAATCCAGATCATAGACTTGCTGGTGTTGTCTATGCCTGTAGTGATGTTGGTATTTGAAGAAGTGGCTGTATAAATCGTCGTGCTAAACACATCAGCAGTTACAGGAGTCCCAGCAGGACCAGTCACAGCATCACCAGGGCTGAAGAATTCCAGGTCTTTGTTATCGGTGAGGGTTAGGGCTGTTGTATCAGGTGATCCTGCTCCTTCACGGATGGCTACATAGATGTAAGAGCTACCGGTACCGTTAACACTCCCACCCTGTTCTGTTGTAGCAAACTTAAAACCAGTGTCTGTCGATGTGATTCTGTTTTCAGCCCAGCCGGATGTCTCAGTTGTATTGACTGCAATGGCAGGAGCATCAACAGGAGAATCCGTTCCGCCCTGATCTAAACCACGCTTACTATCAAATACTAACCATTCACCATTTTCACCAGCACTTGCATTCCTGATCATTATCCAGCCTGGTTTAAAGCCACAATTCTGGGGGTTTCCTCCTGATGCTCCTGTATAGCTACCACACTTAATGTTGGTATCGTCGCTGGCAAATAGGTAGGCGACGTAGTTACTACCAGTTTGATTAGTACCATCCCAGCCTGTAGATCCGACAGTGAATACAGAAGAAGTTGGTTCTGTGTTATTCCAGGCTAAGTTCCACTAGAGCTGAAAGAACCATTACTGTTTAATGCTAAAAATTTAGTGGCTCCGAGAGATTGATGATAAACAATCCAGTTGGTTGTAGCGTTTAGGTCCTTAATTATCATCATCCCAGGCTTAGAGCCTAAAGAATGCGGTACTTCTTGATTTTCAGTTCCACCAACGTACTTAACAATATCCATAAAGCCAGGGGCTGCTTTAAAGTCCCAGGCAATATAGGGAATAAAGGTAGAATTACCGACAACAGGATCACCACCAACTGTAAAGCCATCGACATTAAATGCCCGCAAAGAAGAGGCTGAATTACTTTGGGCAGAGCTAGATGAAGTATTTAGATACTTATAAACCCCACGCTCGGTATCAAACATAACTGGAGGATCTGAACCAGTTGTAGATTTAATCCAGATCAGTGATTTATCTGTGTTGTCTACACCTGAAGTAATATCTTGGTTTGAATCAGTACCGTTATAAAGAGTGTTGGTAAAGTAGTTATCACCCGTAACTGCAGTAGTCCCAGTAATAGCACTGGTAACAGGAGTCTTGAGATCACCGTTTACATCCACCATCCGAACAGGTCCGATGATGTTTTCTAGCTCTGTATTGTCCACGAACGTAAGGTCAGTAGGTGGATCAACGTCAGACGTGTCTGCGATGGCAATGTAGATGAATTCTGCGTCTATTCTATTTGTATCAGTTGAGTTGGTATTAACTTCAAACCCAGTATCTGTAAAAGTAACGGGATATACGCCATCCTGCTCAGGATCACTTGAGTTAGCCTTGATGCTATCCTGCCCATTATCTCTTTGATTATCAACGATCTGCCAGTTGCCGGTTGTTGACGTACATTTAATCATCACCCATACTGGTTTAAATCCAGTCGTAATTACCGGACCAGTGTTAGAACCGTTCCCTGTGTACTTTCCGCACTTAATGCTGGTGTCGTCGCTGGCAAATAGGTAGGCAACATAGTCAGTTCCGCTTGAGTTGGTATCAGAACCGTTAACCGTGAAGTTAGTAGAAGTTGGCGTAGCACTGTTCCAGACAGTTGAACCTGATTGTGCTTGGGTGGAGTTCAGCACTAACTCCTTGTTATTCCCTATATCTTGGTGATAGACACGCCAAGAGCCGGTAGCTGAAGACGGCTTGCATA
Source organism: Sansalvadorimonas sp. (assembly GCA_965221135.1). GTDB lineage: Bacteria > Pseudomonadota > Gammaproteobacteria > Pseudomonadales > Endozoicomonadaceae > Sansalvadorimonas. Next base: position 16,980 of record CBDCRZ010000028.1, on the reverse strand, counting down.
GAATCACACCAGGAGTAGCCGCGAGTGAGTGTGGAACGTTCTGAGTAGAACCTGATCCGCTGTAGATAACAACATCCATGAAGCCAGGCGCTGCACGGAAGTTCCAGGCGACGATAGTTTCGTTGTTACCTGCATTTGTCCAATTATCCCAACCTTGCCTAAGTCAAAACCATCTGAATTAAATGCAGTCAGACTTTGCAGTGTATCAATACTAGCATTATCCAGTCGTGGTATTTGAGCTTCAAGTAGGCTTACCATTTGATCCCGTACGTTCAGTGTCAAATAAACAGTGTGTTCACTGTTGTTCTCTTGACTTAATCCAGACAAGGGATTTAGCAGTGTTATCGAATTCCAGTAGTGAATTGATCGTGCTGTTTGTGTACCATCACCTGTATAAAGCGTCGTACTGAAATTGACTGTCGCTGCGCTCGGGCTTGAGCTAACAAGCGTTGAGGAAAGCGGCTCATAAGACTGGCCTGCATTTAATCCTGCACCGTTTAAAGGTGTTAGGACGCTTACCGGTTGATCAAAAGAACCACCAGGCCCAGCAACATCCTTCCCTTCAACCTTGTAATTAACACCATCGCGTTCAACAACAAATAGATCGGTGTCCTGAACTGTGCTCATTTGACTGTTGGGTAGTTGGTAGTTAGTACCGTTGCGATCAACGATGAATAGGTCAGAGTCTTGAAGGGTGCTCATGGCAATGCAGGAAGGGCGGAGATGTTTAACTCAGTGGCTATATCTTCAGGTCTCCACGATTCGGTTAGCTGGTCATAGATAAGGGCTTGGCCTGTTCTAATAGGCTCCTCGCCGTTACTAATTAACAGGGAGTAAACACTAAGGTAGAAGTCGCCGGTAGCCATTGTCCCAAGCGGAGAATTAACTGTAAGGATGCAAAGCGTCCAGCCACCTGCTTGGCCGGATTCGCTAAGGCCGCGAAAAAAGACCGAGTCTGTCTTCATTGTCCCGGCATTATTCCAAGTCAGATCTATCGAATCCCCATCATCTAACTGACTTACCCCATTGAAGAAGGGCAGGTTAGTTTCTTTTCGGAAGCGGAAATAGCTTCCACCACTTGTAGGTTCTCCTGAAAATTCAGTCCCCTCTAGTACCTGAGTGCCTACCGAAACCTGTGGCCCTAGCAGCGTTACTAAATTCGACGATGGATAATAAGCAAAGTCATTTAACTGTTCAACACCAATGATGGCAACGCCTGTTTGACCATTAACTGACTCCACTCCGCTTGGCGGTGTTGGCAAGATCTCCCATTCGGTGCCATAGATCAATCTTTCCCCAACCGAGATTGCTTCGCCACCGATTCCTGTCCAAGAATCGTCAGCAACTCCCGCTGTTGAATTGATCCAAAAGTCTCCGGCCTGTGGATTTACTGGAGCTGGCCCTGTTGCGTCGATGGTTCCCTTGTAGACGATGCCACCGCCACCGCCACCGCCACTGGAATTAATGGTGACAGCCCCTACACCAGATGTTGGGCTGATCGTGACGTTGGCCCCAGGGATGATCTTGGTGACACCAACATTTGTTGGGTTGTCAGCGATGTATTCAGCAACCCTTGCGTCTGTGTAATAAAGATTGGCTTGCCCTTCTGGCAACGCATCAGTTGTCGGAATAGTCTCAACAACTCTTTCAGGCGTGAAATAAAGATTGGTTTGCCCTTCTGGCAGGTCGTCAGTTGTCGCTAGTCCGATCTCAGGCGGAGTGATGTTCCCGACATCATCAGCAATCTCCTGGTCGCAATACAGCGAGAACGTTTCAGCATCGTTGAGCTGCCCTGCTGTTAATAAGCTTCCTGCCTGGAAGTCAACCCAGTCCTTATCAATGGGAGTCTTGCGTTGAATATCAACCCACTCGCCAGCAGTGGCAGGAGTTACAAGGACAATAGAAGTAGCTGGGTCAGCGAAAGTCCAAGCAGTATTAGCAGGCAAAGGAACCCAAGTTGCGCCACTGTCAACACTGGTGCGAACGTGAATATGGTCAGGGCTGAGATACCCAATCGGGTTCCCATCCGTTGAAGTTAGGGCAAAGATTGTCTGCCCAGAAGCCGCTGTATAACAGACCCCGCTGTACTCATAGGTTGGCTGAACCATGGATTACGCGGGGTATTTGTCAAAATCCTACCTTTAGTAGCCTTTTTGTGCTCGCTGAACCAGCTCTTCTATCTGTTGGTTAATGCTCTTGTATTGTTGAACATTGCCAGCCTTTTCAGCATAGTTAGCAGCTTCAACAAGTGCAGCTCTTTCAGCAAAGTTAGGGTTGTTATTAAGCATGATGTTCTTCGCTCTGTTTGAGTAAGCATTGAAGATCCTCTTGAAACGTCGCTGTATCTCTGAGTTCAACAATGTCACCCCACTCTTCTGCACGTACTCCTGAACTTCCGGCAAGTTCCTGAACTCAAGCACTGCTTCAGCCAACGTCTTCCCGTTGATCCGTGTCTCAGCCATGATCCCGTTGAACTGCTGCTGTTCTGTCTGCGTAGGCAACAGCTTCTGATCCAGGTTCTTCTGCGAGTAACTGCCCTGAATGTCAAACACTGCCTGCCAGACAGGGTCAGCATTCGTCTGACGTGGCAAGAACGGAATGGCCTGTAGCAATGGGTTCATCCCCATAGGGCCAACACCTGGAGTAATAGGAACCTTCTGGCCCGTCACCTGATCAACCAACGGTGGCTGCCCCTCAAAGCCAGGGAACTTGTTCAGCATCTTGCCAAAGACGCCTTGACCTAATTCCACCTCAGCAAAATTCATCATTTCTGAGAACGTCGCACCCTCGTATGCAGCCTTATATGGGTTCTGCATCCGATCGACCTGAGCTAACAAACTTCCAAACGGTGTTTGCGTTGCGAAGTAGTTCTGAACGCCGCGGCCCAGCTCGAAATCAATGTTTTCAGGGCCAGCCGTGACAATCCGCATCAGGTTGTTTACGCCTGTCAGGAAGCTGGCTTCATAAAGACCAGCCGCAAGCATCCCAACTGTTTTCCCAAACTCTCGATCCTGCTCTTGCCGAGTCATGAAGCCTGAGTAATACGCCTGATCAGCAATCATTCGCAGACCAGTAGCAAAAGGTTCTCCCAGTCGCCCCAACGGAACTTTCACCCCACCACCAACATCCAGGGAATAAGGAACGTTGCCCTGAGCAATCCAGGTGTTCTGTTCATTTCTTGCTGATACACCACGGCCCCACTGCCCAGGGCCACCTCCTGTGATCCGGCCATCCATTGCCATTCCCCAAACAGTCGCCCCAACAGTTGTCATGAAGGCAACCTGACCAGCAATTCGAGCTGTCTCCGCTGGATCGTTCAGCAGCTCTTTTTGAATTGCATAGAACGATTTGACTGGGTTGAAACCCTCTGCTGCTGAGATCTGTAAGCCTTTCCATGCAGCACCTGCACCTGTGCTCTCAATAATTCCTTGCTTGAGAATGTTGGTTGGCGTTGTCGTGAATGGGATAAACGGCTTGACCAACGCTCGGGTCACGCCATTTGCATTGACCTGCTTGCTGACCCATCTCGCCGCTTCATTCCTCTCCTGGAATACAGAAGCTCTTGCCCGTTGTTGAACGTCTCGACCGGTGCCGCCCCCCACGACATCCATGTTCTCCATCAAATAATTCTGAGCCCTTTCACCACCAAGGTTTTTTGCTGATGGGTCAAAGGCATATTTCGCTTCCAGGCTTCCAGCGTCAACGTCAAACGCCAGCCTGATTTCGGCATCAATGAACTCTTGAATGGCGTTTTTATCTGTTGGGTCAACACCCTTCATGACGGCTTTCTTTACGCCGTTGGCTGCCACCTCGCCGCGCATTGCCATGACCTTGGAGAACTCATCCATCCCCAGCATTCCCCTGCTGGGAAGTCGCGTGATCTGACCAACGCGGTCAATGATTTCTCCCATGTTTTCACTGCCAGCCCACTTGTCAGCCCAAAGAATGTTCTCGTTCCTGAAGTTCTCTTTGGTGATCTTCTGTTGAGTGGCCTGCAACACCGACGTCTCATTCTTAAAAGCACGCCAACCCAAAACTGCAGCGTCTTGATAGACCGCTTGCATCTGCGCAATCTGAGCACCAGCTTCTGCTGCCGCTGCCTTGGCCGCCATGGTCCCTTGCTTGCCGCCAATACCAGATATGGCAAAAGCTTCTGCTGCTCCAAGTTGCAACAAAGGCCTCATCACGACCCAAGCCGCACTCGTTGCGTTAACAACGAAAGTTGCCGTGGAACTCAGAAGACCATTAATCCAAACCTCATCCCAGGTATTCCAGGTTGACTTCCACTTACTGACGATGCCTGCGGCCATTGTTGGGTCATCCAACATTTCGATCTGCTTCGCAATCTTGTCGATGCGATCCAATGCACCCTGAAGATTTCCGCCGTTTAAGTCTTTTGCAATTTCATCAAACGCATCCAACCTTTCTTGAATGGCATCAGCCGTCCCGGCATTAATTTGCAGATCCTTCTTGCCGGTTCCAAAGTCATCAGCAAATGACACTGAATCCAAGTTGCCGTTAAGGATGCGCTTTTGACGCAATGCAGAACCAGCGCCCCAGTTCTCCTTTGCAATCTTTTGGCCCAGTCGGTTGAAGCTTTTTAACTGACTCATGAATTCCATCGCTTGCGCAATAGCTTCTTGCCCTTCTTTTCGTTGAGCCAGATAACTGGTTGCCATTGTTTGCAGGCCTGCACCCCTTCTCTCCCAGAACTGCTCAGTAACTGCCATCACCTGCATTCGTTCTTGCGGTGAACTTGCCCCTCTGCCAATAGCTTTCAACTTGTTATCAACGTATGCGTCAGCTTCAGCAATGGTCAGACCCTGCATTTTTGCAAAGATGCGCCGCATCCGACTGAAGTTGGCAGCATCGCTGTTATCAAAGTCAGCTTTTAAACCAGCCTTGTTTGCTGCTGTGATCTGCGTGAGATCAAGCAATGCCGGGTCACTTTCACCTGCTGCACGATTGACGTACAGAGGATCGTCGTTAACTGGTGCGCAGGTGGGATTTGCCATTAGAAGCAGATTTCTCCGTCTTTAAGGAACTTTTGGGCTGATGTGACGGTCTTATCGACCTCCACTGCCAAACGGGCAGCAGGGCCAAGTTCAGTCACCTTTTGATCGAGACGTTTGAGGATGTTGTTCAACACTCGCTTCTGAGGGCCACTGGCCCCCTCAAGTAATTGCTGAACACTGTTTGACATCCCAGCCAGCTCGCCCTGACTGAGATCAAGGTCGAGTTGGTTGAGCGGAATGCCCAACTCACTCAGAACCTCGCCTTGACGCTTGGTCAACTTGATCGCACCACGAACTAACTCGGAGTCCCGAATCGTGGTGCCAAAGCTGGTGCCAACTACTTCGTCAGATGAGCGTGCAGCAGCAGCCCTGGCCTGTGCGATGTATTGCTTGGTTTGTTCTTTCTGTGCAATCTCTGCACCCTTCTTCGCTCCCTTCAGCGTTGAATAATTCCGACCGTCAATCGATTCGCCAGCTTCATCCAGGATCTGATATTGACGACTTCCGACCTTGTCAATTTGATACTGGGGAAGATTGTCAAGGTCCAGATTGAGCATCTCTGCCACAACCTGACGATCCGATCCAATGTCGCCATAAGCGGCAATTGCATCGATCATCTGTTGACGTTCTGCTGCAGCAGCGCCCGCCTCTTCTGTTGCAGCTAATGCTTCACGACGCTTCGCTTCAACAAAAGCTTCGTCTGAAACACCACCGCCATCCTTTGGCCGTGCTTCAAAATCGTCGTACTCATTCGTTGCTTTACGGGCATCAGCCGCAGGGCTATCAGGATCCAACGCTCGCTGAACACCTTGTGTTTCTGGATCAGTTGCACCTTCCTGAAGCCTTGCGTTATATCGAGCGATCTCATCAGCTTCATCCAACGCTGACGCTTGCTTTAACGCAAACTCATTACGGTCAAAGTCAAAGGCCAGCTTGCGGTTATACATCAACAGCATGTCGCTATCGACGGTCATCCAGCCTTCCGACATCCCCCTGGCAATCATGTAGTTGGAGGAAAGGCTGTCAGAAGCAGCCATTGTTCCAATGCCGTTGTATCTCAGCGGGAACTTCTCAAAGTAGTCAATGGCATCGACACGATTGCGAGGCATCAACCGTTTAACGCGGTCAACTAAATCAGCTTCAAAACCAGCTTCGCCAAACCTCTGCCGGACGTAATCATCAAACCCAGCCCGTAAGGTCTGAGGCGTAATGGTCGGCTCAGGTGGCCGCATGACCTCCACATTGACCGGTTGAACCGTGACGTCTTCAACGTCAACACCTTGGATGCCATTTGAAAGCGGGCCGCCCTTAACGCCAGGGGGAAGCTGTGGCTGCTCATTGCCTCTGACCGTGGCCCCACGTACAGATCCTTCGAGACTGTTATCAACAGTTGCTTCAAGGTTGTTGAACTCAACTTCGTTTATTCGCCTTGCAATGTCAGCATCAACTGCTTGCCGCTTCAGAATGTTGGCTTGCGTTTCTTGCGCGAGCTGGTTTCGGCCCCTGATGCTGTCAACTTGACCAAGGGCAGCATCTAACTGTGTGTAAGGCCCGTATTGGGGAACAGCGGCTGGCCCCTGCAAACCGCCAGGGGCTTGAGTTCTTGGCGGCATCCCTGGACCCTGCATTGGGCGAGGGCCTTCAGTTGCCAACTCATCCAGTCGAGCAAGACTGATTCCAAGGCTGTCAGCTTCAGCATTGAAAGCTTCAATAAGCACTCTTTGCTCGCCTGGATCAGCCTTCTTAAAAGCCTTGCTGAACCGCGCAATTCGCGCAACGTTCATCACACTTTCAATAACTGGGTTGAAGATCAAGCCCTCACCCATCTGCTTGAACTTGGCTTCAAGCCCTGTATCGGCAAGAGAAGTTCTAAAGATCGGAATGTTTGGCAGACCAAAGTCTTCAAACATGTCCGTCATCGTCTCGTCCAACATCGGGTTTCCTTCACCCGCTGCGTTGAACGCCACAAAGGCATCCCAGGCCAATGCTTCGCTGACGTTCCTGACCGATGCTTTGCCTTTAGTTAGACCTTTGGCCGCACGCTCGACGGTGCGCATCCCAAACGCAAACTGCTGACCCTCAACACCAGCATTCACCACATCCTTATATGTGAGTTTTAACCAGTCGTCAGCGCCCGCAAGCTTGGTCGCTTGGCCCCCCAAGCCCTTCACTTCATCAATACTTTTCAGGCTTGCCGTTACTCCCTTTGTCCCTGTTCTTGACGCCTTAATTGCTTTGTCAGCAGCAAGGATTCCCTTTGCACCTTTACTTGCCAAGCCACCAACCGCTGGTGCTTTGCCCAGCAGCCGTAACGGCATCGCCAAGCCTTTTAACGCCAGCTTTGGCAACGTCGCTAAGGCAACAACAACTCTTGCTGTTGTATTGACGAACTGACCAGCTTGGCTTTCAGATCGGAAACTATCAATCCGCGCTTTAGTTAAAGGGTTGTCACTGTCATCAAAAATCTTGCTGCCATCAAACCCATTGCCAGATAGCCAACTTCCGGTTTGACCTGCAATATCAACTAACCCATGACCTAGATCGGCATAGTCAGTGAGCAATGCCGCCGCTGGATTAACAACTGACTTGACCAGATCACCAGCAAATTGCCCTGGTGTCTCAGCAAATAAAGGACGCTCATCTAGCGCCCGTGATGGCGTAGCTGTTCCAGCATCTTGCTCTAACTGAGATTGAAGCGCTCGACGCTTTTGTTCTTCAGGAGATAGCAGCAGAGATCTGGCGGCAGGTGCTGTGGCAGAAGAAGCCTGAGATTCAATACCTCCGGCATACCCCCATTCACCTGTCTCTTCGTTGAACTGTAAATCAGACATTAGACGCGCCTCCGGTAGTCATAAACCCCAGCTCTGGAGCGCTGGTCTTTGATCAAGTTTTGGTAGTTGTTACCAAACCCCGGAGCGTCCAGACGCCCGGTGGCTGGGTTGATAAAAGAATCAGCCCGAGCCTTAGCAATTGCTTCAATGGTCCATCCTGCGTCCCTTACTTCAATCAACTTTCCGGCAAAGTCTTGCGCGGCTACTGGTGATTGCACGGTGAGATCCATAAGGTTGAACATCACACGGTTGTAGCCCTGTGTTCCAGGCATTAAACCCATCACGATTAAAGATGGCCGGATCTTCTGCTGAACAGAAGTAAGCGTTCCCATCCATCTCAGATCAACCATTTCTGGTGAAGCTCCAGAATCACGACCACCTGAAACTGTGCCGCGATTGCTAAACCCATCGCCTGGATCTGTGTGCCCGTAATAAGCCTGTGTGTAACCACCGTTTGGTGTTCGGGTGCCTTCAGCAACGCCGATCATCACAAACAACTCATGCTGATCATTGCCGACAGCCGCGGGCACAACCCTTACCTGCGTTCCAGGTGCAACTTGTGGCAACGGGGCAGTCTTCAATCCTTGTGAGCCAAACCGCCATGCCTGACGGAATGCAGCAACTCCATCGTCATCTCCATAAGTCAATGGTCCGGCGTTTGCTGGTGCTGCACCTGTAACCATGTTCAAGAAACCACCCACGTAGTTCATGGATTGTTCGCCCATTCCATCGTTGTTAAACCATTTTTTGATGTTCTCAAGCAACGGAATACCTGAGTCTCTCTCTAAATCTTTTTGGATGTATTGAGTGGCGTTATCCAGGATTTGACTTGTTGCTCTGTAAGCAGGAGATTGATAACCCTCAGCTTTTGCTTGTTCTTCTGCAACCTTCTCTTCCTGCTCTGTGACCGGAACACGCTGAGGAACACCAGGGCCAGGACTATTGGCTCCAACTTTTTTTGCTCGCTGCAATATAGCTTCAGCCTGTTTTTGTGCCATTTCAGGAGTCATCGTGGCTAACTTGCCTTTCACAAGAATGGTTTGCCCTGCAAAAGAATCAGCCAAAAGTAACGTCTTATCTGCAAGACTTATGGAATTAAAATCCTTGCCCTGCTCTTCAAGCTTTATCCGAACAGATTCAGACAATGCTTCAAGAGGAATGCTTAACTTGCCGCCATTTGCAATCGTTGCTTTGTCAATTGCAGCTTGAGCATTGTTTGAATAGGTTGCAGTTTCTTTTACTAAACCTAAGGGACCGGACGTGTCGCTAACTGCAACTTTCTCTTTAAACTTTGCCATCGCCCGTGCAGTTGCAGCTTTGTAGATTTTCAACGGGTCAATAGGCTCTCCTGCTTCTCTTGTTTCGTTATAAATTTCGATATAAGCATCACGTTGATCAGTCTCAGCGTCAATCAGGAAGCCCCTTGCCTCCAGTGTCAACTCTCTTTCTTGCCCAACACCCCTGGTGGGATTGCTGATGTTTGCCAGAAGCTCAGCCTTGAATTGTTGGTCAATCAGCGCGTTGTCTGGACTGCCCTTCATTGTGTTGTAAGCATCAAAGGCAGGCTTGTCAGGGCTGTTTCCTGTTTGTCCTAACTCCTTTTCTCTTCGAGCACGAGCAAGTAATCCATTCAGATATGTCCGAGACACTTGCCCAGGGTCACTAGCAAAAAGATTCAAAGCAGCATCAACAGCGGTTGTCTCTCCTTTGAGAATGCTTTCTTCAATATCATTTGCATTCGTTCTCATCTGCGGAGTTATCCGATTCTCTTCCCTTGTCTTGAGCTGCGCTAATGCTGTCCAGTTGGCCGGGTCATTTAACAAGTCAAAGGAATTTGCCAGAAGCTGTTCTGCTTCTTCAGACTTACCCTCCATCGTCAGTCTGATTAACTTCGCTCCCAACTCTTTCTTTGTATAGGCATCTGCACCGGCTTGAGATTCCAACTCTCGCTCGTCAAGTAATTGCGACAGTGTCGTGCCTTGATCGTTAAGAGGAACATTCCAAAGATCCGTTGTCCCATCAACAGCAATCAACGGGTTGTCTCTTTGCCGTTTCATTTCCGCGTAGAGCTGTTGTTGCTCCCTTGGATTCATTGTTGTGGCAGCTTCTGCTATTGAACGCGCCAAGTTGTTTGCCTGACCAAAGACACCTTCTGTCTTTGCAGATGCTGCTGTTATCTGCTCAAGCAAGCCCCTGCTGCCCATACGTTCCACTGCGTCACCATCTTCAGTGGTTGCCGCGGCCCTACTAATTTGTGTGAAATTTGTAGAAAGGATTTTCCCACCAGCTTCAGCCAACGCTCCTTCGCGTAACTTCGATTCCGCGAAAATTCGTGACTTATAAAGATCGCCATTTATTTTTCCTTCCGCTTCCATTAACGCCTTAGCGTTAACCGTCGTTTGATATGCAGGGAGACGGCTTAGCCCTGAAATCTCCCGCGCTTCTTCCCTTGCTGCAGCTTTTGCTGTTGCCCTGATTTGCTCAGCTTCTGGAGTGCTGCCTGGAGTAAAGACTTGTTCGTTGTTGTTATATGCAGCTCTTAAGGCTGTCGCATAAGTGCTGACTGCTCCCGCAGCTTGCGCTTCAACAACAAAATCCTTAGCTCTAGGACTAAGGCTGTTCATTGCGTCGATGGCTTCCTGATTGCCACCGCCTGTTATTTCTTCAGCCGGATAAGCGTCTAAGACGGTGCCAGCTTCTCGCTTTGCTCTTCTCTCAAATTCCGCGCCTAGTTGCAGGCATGGCGGTCTCGTTGAAGAACTGAAGGAAGCCGTCAATCTGTTCCTTCTTCCGTAATCCCGTTCTGATAAGTCAGGCTGGGATTTCTGTTGTCCCGCTGAGGCGCGTTCCTGCTAACGCTTGAGCCGCTGTTATTCAGCTCAATACGAGGAGCGTTGCCTATTTGCTCACCAGGGCGAATATTGACGCGATTGTTTCCAGGACGGCTGTAAGTCATCTCTTATTTCTTGCCGCCTTTGCCGCCTTTGCTTCCCTTGCATCCTTTGCGGGGCATAATGTCGGTAATTGCTGCGCTAAGAATACCCAATGACACGCGCTTCGGAAGACTTTCTTGGATCAATTCACGCCCTTGTTGGCGAAGAAATACGCGACATGTTGCAGGATGTTGATCCTCGACAGCGTCGGGAAGGTGTGCAATTGGCGCTGAAGTTTCTTAAGGACAACAACATCACTGCTCAGATTGAAGCAAGTGAGCCTCTCGCCAACATTGCTAGCTCTTTACCCAGTGCTGCGGAACTGGAAAGACTTATGACCATGACACCGGAGTGACTCAATGCTTATCTTTGTTGACCAGCAACCTAATAACGAGGAAGAGCTAACTCGCTTACCTGGCGGAGAGCAAGGCCCGGCTCGCGGTCCATACACTCCCGTCAAGAAATATCCAGGTGGTGGATACATGCCTGAAGGCAAAGAGCCCGGTGCCCCCATGCCCACTCCAGTCAAACAGGCTTAAATCCAGCTCCCCTTCGACTCAGACTCAGCCTGATGGCACTGCTCCAGCGTCATCCCCATCGCCTGGCGCTGCACGCTCATCAGAGCCCAGCCGTTTGAATCCTCAACCGAGGCCAATAGAAGCTCCTTAGATCTGTCACGGGCGCGTTGCTTTTGATCTAATGCTGCTTGCTCTTGGAACCACGCAACTGCCATCGCGACAACGTCGCATTTGTCATCGTGGAGTAGTGATCCACGATCATGCGTCAGTCGCGTGAGCTGATGGATGAGGCTATAGCTCGCATCCCGATCGTCCTTAGCGTTCTTGACTAGCTCAACGTCTTTCTCAATAACTGACCGAGCCATAGCAAAGCGATGCGTCTGCATCACAGGAGCCAACGTATCGATGATCCGCAGCTCCTTTCGTTGGTTGGAACGGATCGCTTCCACCCTGCACTCCGCACCGATGTTTCGTAGATACGGCATCAACACCTGCTGGTAGATCGCAAGACCACCAAAGTTGGATTCCACCGCGATCTCGTTGACGTTGTGTTCCTTGGCGATCATCGCCAGCTTTTTCCAGAACGCGTCTGACACACCACCCAAGTGCCCACCGCATTCCGTCAGGTAGTAGTTACCTCCCCACGCCTTGACGACAGCCCAAGCAAATTCGTCAGCACCGCCGCCTGAGGGGTCCAGTGCCATGACGGTTGGTACTTCATCAACGGCAATCGTTCCTTGCTGTTCCCGCGGACGGTAGAACGTTGGGTCATGAGCCATCCCCGCGCAGGGAAGATCATCCAGGGCAAAGCTTTTGTGCTTTTCGTAGACCATCACCTCTGGCAGGTAGCGGTCTATATCGATGACCATGATGTTGGCGCACCGCAGCGGATACCTCTCAATGTCGGAGAGGGTTGCATCCAGCATCATCTGGAGCTTGTTTTGCATGTTTGACATGCTCAGCTCACGTTGCAGCAGCTCGTCTTCCGAGAACCGAGTGTCTGTTGGCTTACCGACCTGGCCGCCTTGCTCGTAACGCTTCAGAATCATGGGAGCCAAGCAGCCCTTGTATGGCGTCAAGTCACCTGGCACCCGGCTAGGCCATAGCCGTAAGTCGTAAGACAACTCCCGATGCAAGGCGAAGTAGATCGAGTCGGTCGCTGAGTGAGGCGTACCCAGATAAACAATCTCGCTTTCAGCTCCTGGCTTGAGGATCACCTCCATTTCGTTGAGAACATTGCGCAGCTTTTCCCGTTGGGTTTGCGTCAACGCCGTAGCTGTTGTCTCGCAGTCATCAACCAAAATCAGCGATGCCCTAGAACCAGTAACTTGGCCCGAAACCCCTGCGGCACGGACGCTTGGGGACTGCTCGATGTATTTACAGGTGCCAACGTCAAACGCGATACGGCTGTATCTGCCGTCATGACTGTCTGGGAGCATGTGACTCAACCAGCGGACATCGCCCAACGTCTTAAGCAGCCAAGCCGACATTGCCTCAGCCCTTGAAAGGCTGGCGGAAATAATTAGTACCTTCTCTTCTGGGTTCCTTGCCAGCCGCCAAAGGATATACATCGCGCTCAGGGTGCTCTTGCCACAACCACGAAACGCTGCAATCACACGTCGCTTAGGGCCGTTCTCCAAGTAGTCCAAGATCTGCATCTGGACTGGCGTCGGATACTCAGCCATCGACAGCTCACGCATCAACAATGTTGTGAATTGCGGAAGCGACAACTGATCTAGCGACACTTGTATCCGTTCAACAGTTGCCTAAGTTTAAGTGGCTCAGCCATGGTTATTAATGACGCGTCTCAGCCCTGACGGCTTCAAGAACTTTTTTAAATACTTCAATGATGGAGTGAAGCAGAACGAGGGACTGGACGCTCTTTATGACGCCATGCCCAAGTCACTACTGGAAGAGGATTCAACATGGATCGATCTCTACAGAACTCCAGATCCCGTCAAAGAGAAAAGCGTAGACATTCCAATCGATGCTCTCGAATTAATTTCAGAGTTCGAAGGGTTCAGAAGCGAACCTTATTTGGATGGCGTTGGAGTTCCAACGATCGGTTATGGGCAAACCTTCTATTTAGATGGGCGCAAGGTCTCACTTTCTGATCCACCAATCAGTGAGCAGACGGGCCGCCACATGCTGGAAGTCTTGGCACGGGAGAAATTTTGGAACGTCATCAAAACAACTGTTCCCTATTGGGAGACGATGAGCAATGGACAACGAGGAGCGTTGCTCAGCTTCGCGTACAACCTCGGAGCACATTTCTATGGCTCTCCTGGTTTTAACACCATTAGCGCTTGCCTTACTGCTCGGGCTTGGGATGAGGTTCCTGCAGCGTTCATGCTGTACGTCAATCCCGGTAGTGCCGTGGAAGTCGGACTTAAGCGAAGACGCAAGGCTGAAGGGGAGATGTGGATCTCATGAAGTGCGAAGCAACGCCACTCCCAGATGGTCACATGATCCGAGTGACTTGCAGTGATGAGAACGGTGAGGCCACAACGCTGTGCAGCTCCCACCATTTGGTTGCCGACAAAGAAGCGCAGCTTGAACGCGTGCTCAACGCTTCTTCTTACCCTTGCTCTTCTTGGCCCGTTTCGGACACTTAGGCCTGGCCGCGGCTCTGGCGATGGCCTCATCCCGGCCGGGTGATTCCGGGATGTTGGCCGCGGCTAATAGTGCTGTCCAGTTCATTCAACTGTTGAGCCCTGGCAACAAAGGCATATCGCCAGTTGAACTATCAGCCAAAGATTGACGTTTGCCGTCGTTAATTTGGCGAGTAACCCGTGGTGTCAACTTTGCCGGGCTTAGTTTTACCCCGTCATAGCCCAAGTGTTGTTCAGCAAGACGACGAAAACCAGCCGCAAACTTTGCAGCAGACTCAGGAGTGATTGACTGATTTGCAATCTTTCCACGCATTCCAGCTTCTGCCGCTTCCATCAACATGATGGTTGCTTCATCTGCATGGTCACGAATCCGACCATGCTTTTTGCCGAACTGACCCGGCAAGATCGTGTCGTTCCAAGCCTTGGGGGTGTGGCCGGTGATAGCCCCAGTAATGGCAGCGGTGTAGGCACCAATGTTTTGCTTGAATTTGGCGGCTTCCCTGACGTAGCTGACTCTGGTGCCAATGCCATTAAGTCGGGCTTTGACGCGACCACCAACATCTTCAATGCCAAAAGCGTCATCCAGCAGACCACGTAAACCGCCAGCAACCAAAACTCCGTGCAATGCAACCACCTCAGGGTCTTTGTCACCCTTTTTTTGGGTTGCGTGGTAAGTGATCAGGCAACTAACAAGCACGTCAGTGATCCGGCCACTTCGCCACTGTTCCTGGAATTGCTCCAGACCTGCAGGGCTAATCCCCTGCGCTGCAAAGGCTTTCAGCATTTTTGAGCCCGTAACCTGCAGGCCTAACCTCGGAAACGGTTGGCTCATTCCTTGATCAATTGTTGGCCGCGCCAACCCTGAGATCCTTGCTGCTGCTGCCTGTGTGAAGTACCAGCCCCTTTCGTCTCGGCTGATCTCGTGGCTGATTTCTTCGATCAGTGCGGGTAAATTGGCGTTGCTCATGTTCCTCCATGAGTAGTGGTAAACCTGCATTGCCGTGCAGGTCCCACATTTCTAAAGCAGCAGTTGAAAGCTGTCAACTATTAATCGCTGGCAACGTTGTGTCAGAGCTGTAAAACCCAGGCAAGACGCGAACCTGATCGCCTTCCCATTGCAGGTAGGCCCCGATGAAAACCTCTGGCTCCTGTGCTGTGTACCAGCGGTACTCACAGCTTCTGCAATGACGACGCCGAACAGTTTCAAACGGTCCTTCAATTACGTTCTTTGTGCATACCACTTGAGTGTTGTGGGAGCTGCATTTGGGGCACTTCATAACTGTTGAAAGCTGTCAACAGTGTAGCACCGCGTGTGGTGCTAGCCGGGGTACTCAACGATGCAATTCTCGCTGTAGGCCGTGGTGCTTGCTACCGGCATTGCGCCGCCTGGCGTTGGTTCCATCTCGGTATCCGTTACAGCGCAGCGGAACGTCGTAGGCCCTGGCGTACCAGCGAACCACGTCATGCTCAGTTGCTCTTGGAACGTCCCATCCATCAACACGAACACTGCGTCTGGATACAACGCCTCAACGTTCCCCAAGGTGGCTGGCACCCAGCCCGAGAAGTCAGGCTTATTCATCTCCCACTTGTAGGTGACGACGTAGTAACCCCTAGCCCGGATGCTTATCGAGTTGCGAACGTTCTGCTCAACGGTGAATCCCAGCGGGGTTGTGTTCTGGTCAAAGATCACCTCAGGCGGGTGAGCCACGATGGGACCAATTTTGTTGGATCTAACGACAACCGTTTGTCTGGTGACGGATTGGTCCGTGATCGTGACAACGCATTCCATGGTTTTTCCAACGTCTGCGTCAGTTGGGACGAACGTTGAAAGCAGGTAGCCGTTCTCGAAGATGAGATCACCATTGGCATCAACCCAGGCGTAGCTGTAGACGTATGGGGGAGAGCCGCCGGTCGTTACGGGCTGAGAGCAGGTCAACGTCTCTCCAACCATTGGCGTGCCACTAGCCGTTGGGTCTTCCGCAAAGAGAGGTTCCTTTGGCGTAACGACAGTTTTGACCCCGGTAACGGAATTCAAAGTGACCGGCGTTTCCGCCGAATCCTTCGCCTGCGTCTGGAACCGGAGCAGACCAACCTCAGTGATCTCAAAGAAGGCTGATGTCTTTTCGTTCGGCACCGTGGTCCAGTCACCATTTATCCAAGGGTCATCAGCGGTAGCCCTGGTTTGGAAGCGAGATTTGTACGAAACCGGCTGCACTCCACCGGCGTACTGGGCTGAGCGAGCTTCAACGGTCCGTCCAACCTCATAGACGTTGGTGTTCAACCAATTGGATCCTTTCCCGTCCGCAACAACCAAGGGCTCTTCTATCGGTCCTGGATCAGGCCCAGGGACGTATCCCGGCCCTTCTTGCATGGTGACGACCTGCACAGTCCGCGAAGGGCTCCGCACCGGCTCATGGTTGGTCGGTAAACGTCCCGCTTAGCAATAGGTTCAGCAGCCATCAAACGTGCTCCGAGTGTGATACGACCCAACCTTCTCGACTTAGCTCAACCCTCCGATCCTTTGCTCTGTCCCTTGGGACATCAACCAACCAAAAGACTCCTTGGCGGTAGCAGTGCTTCGGATGAGGTTGATCACTTGGCAGAGGCTTCTCGGTGATCCGCTGATTCTGTCAAACGGAGTCAACTGTCGCCATTACCAGTAACTAATCATCTGAACGTTGGCAGGCTTCAGGGTCACTCGCTTGCAGGTCACAAGTCGTCTAACAGCCATCAGGGCTTCCACACGGGCCATGGGGTCAACAGGGGTAACTACAGCTTTTTGCTTAGCCCTGCGAGCCTTACGAGGTGTAGCCATGTCAATAGTTGATCGCTTTCAACAATGGTATCAGCTTTAACAGGGCTTGACAGTGGTACCTATACTCCAAGTATCTAGTAGTTACTACTAAGCAGCTTCACCGCATCTCAAAGCAATACTTCAACGTACGGAATAAACCAAGACAACTCGCCTGACAAAAGGCTGAGCGAAGCGAAGCACTT
Source organism: Sansalvadorimonas sp. (assembly GCA_965221135.1). Lineage (GTDB taxonomy): Bacteria > Pseudomonadota > Gammaproteobacteria > Pseudomonadales > Endozoicomonadaceae > Sansalvadorimonas. The sequence goes on along the minus strand of CBDCRZ010000028.1, from coordinate 74 downwards.
TTGGCGGCGGTGCCCCGCAGGGCAATTCGGCGAGCGACAGCGAGGCCGCAGTGGGTGTATGCAGGGAGACGAAG
>CBDCRZ010000027.1:0-12570 GCA_965221135.1 Sansalvadorimonas sp. | reverse complement strand
CGCGAGCACCCTTTGGGTTTGTACGTACTGCTGCCAAGCAGCAATGCGTCTGCGCCGTCTCTGGATCCAGGTAAAGACGTTGAGCCGTCCGTCGAGAAATGGGAGTTCAAGCGACACGCTCCCCCCAGGCCAAGGATGAATCAGGGGCATAGAGGTTGCCGTCTTGTCCAAGCACCCATCCATACGTATGGACGAGAACGCCGACGAGACGGGCCATGTGGGCTGGATTGGATCCGATTAAGACAGGTACGCCAGTCTCACGTTTGGCCAAGCGCGACTCTGTTGTAGACACAGGTACGCGAAGACGTGAGACCGATCTGGTGGCAGATGCAGTCATAAATAGATGTTTTTAAAACGCCAGGAATAGGGATGTCCTTAGCGTGTCCAGACCTTATCGGCGTTACTGCCTCAGTCTTGAGTTGGTCTCGAAAAATCAATATCCATAGTCATTCCGCGTAAGACCTTTAATTGCTCCTCAACTACCATCTGGCGATTCAATGCGACCGTTCCCGCATCCAAGAGAGAAAAATCTCTAATAAAATATCTTTGGTTTGCCATATGCTGAGGTAGAAATATTGTTTGTATGCTTACTTCTGCAACTTCACGATTTATCAAAAACTGGAGTGTTCCTCCCCTCCAAGCCGCTACACCCTCGTCGACTATGGGTTCTGGAAACGTATTAGACAAAAGAACAACGTTGGCAGTCAGAGAAGCTGCAGTAGGCGCCCTAAACGTTCTTGTCGTTTTCGAAACCCAGTATTGCTCATAGCTGACTGTCAACACTTTGCCGAAAGATTCTGTGAGAGTAAAAGTCTCATCAATACTGAACTCACTGTAATTATCACCCCTAATTTCTGAGCATCCTTCATTTGACTTAGCATTCTCGTTGCCCCAGGTCGATTGGCTTAAAACATATGTATAAGGGTCTGGCGGAGAAATCACATCGTCTTGGGCATTCGTTATCACACGATTATTTAAAAGCGTTGTACAAACAATGTTGGGTTCAGGTGTAGGCCCTGGGCCTGGCCCTGGATCATCAGTCCAGGCAGGAACGCCATCAACTATCTGTAAATATGCTCCATCCGGACCATAGGGAAGAGGGACTCCCTCGCCTGGAGTCCCCGGTGGTCCTGGCGGTCCCTCACCGCCAGGCTCCCCTGGAGTACCAGGTTGACCGGGTTGTCCCGGTTGTCCCTCAATACCCTTGGCTAACAGATTGCCGAATTGATCGACTAACACTGGAAGTGTCTCGCCGTTCGATTGGGTCCCGTAGAGAATTGCCATTAGGAGAAGTCAACTTGAACAAGCTGAAGGCCAGAGCCATCGGAAGAACGAACAAAGCTATTAACCACGACAGGATCACTAGATCCTCCACCAGTAACACCCGAAGCACACTCAAATTTGAGTGACATGGGGTATCCGTTTCTGATCCACGCCAGGTTGAAGGATCGTGGCTCGAAGGTGAGCAACCCTGACCGCTCAGATGGAGGGCGTCCAACTCCGAGCTTGAATACTTCTGAGTCGACTTCCGGATAGGCCTTAACGGAACCCAGCTCATAACCATTTGATGTCTTAAATCCAAGGATGCCGTAACTCCAAGGCCATGGGGTAGCTGGAGACAGAAGAGTGATCCGTGTCCAGAGCGTGTCTGCGTCTTGATCCATGACAAAACTCCCAACGACCTCATTGAGGTCGTCAGGAGTAAAGGTCCGTGTCCCCACCACCGACCAGTCCGTGAACCTTAATCCGGGGCTCCGATCTCGTCTGGCGGGATCGAAGGCGGATCCGGGTTCACGCCGTCGGCTTTGGGATGACATATCGGGCTCCTGTTGTGTAGAGCTTAGTTTCCTCTTTCACATCAGAAGACAGGAAGGCATGGAGGTCAACCACGTTTCCAGCAAAGGTGAATTGACGCTTTTCGGTGCCGTCATCAAGGATGAATGGTTCACCGGGAAGAGCGTTACCAACTTTGCGGCCGGGGTCGACCATATAAACCCGCTCACCACCAGAAACATTGATGGGAGTTGGATCGCCAACGTATTGACGACGGGTTGAAGCCTTAACGGGTGAGGTCTTATTGACAACAGCACCAACGCTTGCAGGCGTCAGAGTTGTAGTCAAGAAATAATTGATGTTGGCTGGCTCGGCATAAATAGCCAGCTCGAAACCATCGGGAGTGAATTTTTGGACAGTCATAGCGTTTGGATGATGAAAGGACCGTAAGGGGTGCCGTTTTCAGTTTTAAATTCAACGGCATTAGCCGCAGAAGTATTCAAGAACGTACCGAGTTCCCAAGCCGAACCGGTCATCCGGGCAGTCCACCAACCCTCGGAACCATCCCAACGCATAAGAATGGCCTCGCCGCCAGCAGCATTGCTACCAGAACCAACGGGCCACTGCGTATAGGTGTAAGTAGTTGCTTCTACGGGAGTAGAAGGACCACCGATAACTCGAGTCCGAGTGTGAGATTTAACGGAAACAGTTTTCTGTTCACCGTCAGGACGAAGATTTGGGTTGTCAGCACCAAATAAGGATCGGGCATTGCCGAGCGCCATGCGGAGCGAACCGCCTGAATAGTTGATAGTGACGCTTTGAGCGTCGGTGTCTAAAGCCATAGAAAAGAAGGCCAACTACCAAGTCGTAGCAGGCCTTCATAGATCTGTCGAACCCGGACCTTAGAGGTTGGAGGTAAAAGCCGCGACTATCCGGGTCTTCCGTTCGATCCGTCCCTTGACGTGATCCAGTAATACCCCCCTTTAGTGTCAACGCTCATGGGAGCGGACACTCCGTATCTGGGACTACTACTGCTGCTAATTGACCATCGACCAACTTGATCCGGATCAATGCCCGCCTCTCCAGCAGCGTGGCGTATGACCCGCTTTCCCTCATCTTCCGTAGCGGCCCAGACTTGAGGAGTCCCCCAAGACGATCCAACGTGTTTGACGATAACTGGGCCTGATTCCCAGGTGAAATCCTTCCAGTAATCGACGAGTTCCCCCAGTCCGATGCCTGACTGGCTGCGATACCTAAAACGCTTACGCAGGCAAGACTTCCCATAAGGAGAGGTCTTTCAGAACGGAACGAAATCGTTCTCCAATCGCCTTCTGGTTTTGGTGTTTCATTAGCCACAGATCAGGTTGTTTGAAATTCTTACCTGCTTGTAATAGCTCAACGATTGCATCTAAGCGCGCAATTTGCGCTTCTGGAGCAGGCAAGAAATGGGAATAGGAACCTCTACGGCTTCACTAATTGGCTCACCAGACGCATCTTTTTCGCAGACAGAAACCATGCGATATATAAGCGCCCGGATAAGGAGTTGCAAAAGCGGCTCTGCAATTGCGCTCGGCAATGGACCTCGGTAATGAGTGCGCGGCACCGGCACCGGCCAAAGCAGCCACCAAGGGTGTCTAACCAATTAGGCCGGCCATCATGGACCATCGCCAGGGATATAAGGAAAAGGGGGAGCACCGTCACCACCGCCGAAATCACCACCGCCACCGGAGCCTCCGTAATAAACAGTTGGGCTGAAATTGCAGCCACCAACAACGGCCACCGCCAGCCCGAAGAGCATCAGATCCAGAGATCACATAAACCGGATCCTGAGTCATGCCGGGAGCTTGCTCTACAAAGCCCAGGAGCTGAACGTTGTAAGTGCAACCCGTCTCGCTGTCGGTGTACGGAATCGGTTCAAAAGCATTGGCTGGCGGTGACGGAAGATCTCCCGGCAAGTCAGCACAAGTGCCATTAGTTGGATTAATCCGGAACTTGACGGCCGCCGCATCACTTTTCGAAGCGAAACCGCCAACTGTGTCCGTGGTTCCGTCAGTTGCTGAATAAACCTCGCAGTTAACGGCCCAGGTTCCACCAGGACCAGATTGGAACGGCTCTTGAGGATTGATGCTTACAGCTTGTGTGTATTGCCATTTATCTGTTTGATCTGTCCAGGTTCCACCAGGCATTTTGATTTGAAACTGCCCATAACCTCCTGCCTCAATATTTCCGCAACCGTCAATTTGATCTGATTTAGGCGGTGCTCCATCAACTGGCGTGTCTTGGCAGGCGAAACCTGCGCCAAGTAATGAAAGAGATCCCAGTGTTAATGGGACCACCCCTGCGCCTCCTGCCGCTAGCGACCATGCACCAGCTCCAACAAGCGCGCTTCCGGCGCTTGAAAGTATTTGGCACGTCGCGAAGCCTGCCGCTCTATCTAGTACTTCGTTCGTCATCGGCTGTTGGCTGTTAAAGGAGGGCCGTAGGCCCTCAGTCTGGTACAGCCCAGGAGGCTGTACAACGCCACCTCCCTCGATAAACCAAGGTCGTTGGCTTAAAGGAGCGTGTTTATTTAGCCCCCCGAAGGGGGCATTTGATTGGGGCGGCAGTCCCTACGCGGGGACAGACTTCCTCAGTGGTACCCGATCGCTTGTGGGCGATCACCACGAGGGAAGTCTACACCCCCGTGTCAAGGGGCTTTGAAGAAATGGGAGAGCTTGTTCTCTCCTCCATTTCCTTCAGCAGGAGGACGAGGTGTCGCCCGGCTAAGGCGATCCGTTCCTCCTGCAGCTGGATACGCTCGTTGAAACCATCGGATGTATTCATCCGTTGCGTGGTAAACGTCGCCATTCTCTGTAGTCGTAACTGTGTACGTCTCCAGAGGGGGAGCGTTAGATCCATCGGGTCTTGCCCCGAATGCGAGTCGTTCGAGACGTTCATTCAACCTCTCCAGGCTGTGACCTGGCGTCGGGGTGCCATCGGGGGGTAGTGCCGCCCCGGTGTATCGCGAGCACCCTTTGGGTTTGTACGTACTGCTGCCAAGCAGCAATGCGTCTGCGCCGTCTCTGGATCCAGGTAAAGACGTTGAGCCGTCCGTCGAGAAATGGGAGTTCAAGCGACACGCTCCCCCCAGGCCAAGGATGAATCAGGGGCATAGAGGTTGCCGTCTTGTCCAAGCACCCATCCATACGTATGGACGAGAACGCCGACGAGACGGGCCATGTGGGCTGGATTGGATCCGATTAAGACAGGTACGCCAGTCTCACGTTTGGCCAAGCGCGACTCTGTTGTAGACACAGGTACGCGAAGACGTGAGACCGATCTGGTGGCAGATGCAGTCATAAATAGATGTTTTTAAAACGCCAGGAATAGGGATGTCCTTAGCGTGTCCAGACCTTATCGGCGTTACTGCCTCAGTCTTGAGTTGGTCTCGAAAAATCAATATCCATAGTCATTCCGCGTAAGACCTTTAATTGCTCCTCAACTACCATCTGGCGATTCAATGCGACCGTTCCCGCATCCAAGAGAGAAAAGTCTCTAATAAAATATCTTTGGTTTGCCATATGCTGAGGTAGAAATATTGTTTGTATGCTTACTTCTGCAACTTCACGATTTATCAAAAACTGGAGTGTTCCTCCCCTCCAAGCCGCTACACCCTCGTCGACTTCATGGGTTCTGGAAACGTATTAGACAAAAGAACAACGTTGGCAGTCAGAGAAGCTGCAGTAGGCGCCCTAAACGTTCTTGTCGTTTTCGAAACCCAGTATTGCTCATAGCTGACTGTCAACACTTTGCCGAAAGGATTCTGTGAGAGTAAAAGTCTCATCAATACTGAACTCAGCTGTAATTATCACCCCTAATTTCTGAGCATCCTTCATTTGACTGAGCATTCTCGTTGCCCCAGGTCGATTGGCTTAAAACATATGTATAAGGGTCTGGCGGAGAAATCACATCGTCTTGGGCATTCGTTATCACACGATTATTTAAAAGCGTTGTACAAACAATGTTGGGTTCAGGTGTAGGCCCTGGGCCTGGCCCTGGATCATCAGTCCAGGCAGGAACGCCATCAACTATCTGTAAATATGCTCCATCCGGACCATAGGGAAGAGGGACTCCCTCGCCTGGAGTCCCCGGTGGTCCTGGCGGTCCCTCACCGCCAGGCTCCCCTGGAGTACCAGGTTGACCGGGTTGTCCCGGTTGTCCCTCAATACCCTTGGCTAACAGATTGCCGAATTGATCGACTAACACTGGAAGTGTCTCGCCGTTCGATTGGGTCCCGTAGAGAATTGCCATTAGGAGAAGTCAACTTGAACAAGCTGAAGGCCAGAGCCATCGGAAGAACGAACAAAGCTATTAACCACGACAGGATCACTAGATCCTCCACCAGTAACACCCGAAGCACACTCAAATTTGAGTGACATGGGGTATCCGTTTCTGATCCACGCCAGGTTGAAGGATCGTGGCTCGAAGGTGAGCAACCCTGACCGCTCAGATGGAGGGCGTCCAACTCCGAGCTTGAATACTTCTGAGTCGACTTCCGGATAGGCCTTAACGGAACCCAGCTCATAACCATTTGATGTCTTAAATCCAAGGATGCCGTAACTCCAAGGCCATGGGGTAGCTGGAGACAGAAGAGTGATCCGTGTCCAGAGCGTGTCTGCGTCTTGATCCATGACAAAACTCCCAACGACCTCATTGAGGTCGTCAGGAGTAAAGGTCCGTGTCCCCACCACCGACCAGTCCGTGAACCTTAATCCGGGGCTCCGATCTCGTCTGGCGGGATCGAAGGCGGATCCGGGTTCACGCCGTCGGCTTTGGGATGACATATCGGGCTCCTGTTGTGTAGAGCTTAGTTTCCTCTTTCACATCAGAAGACAGGAAGGCATGGAGGTCAACCACGTTTCCAGCAAAGGTGAATTGACGCTTTTCGGTGCCGTCATCAAGGATGAATGGTTCACCGGGAAGAGCGTTACCAACTTTGCGGCCGGGGTCGACCATATAAACCCGCTCACCACCAGAAACATTGATGGGAGTTGGATCGCCAACGTATTGACGACGGGTTGAAGCCTTAACGGGTGAGGTCTTATTGACAACAGCACCAACGCTTGCAGGCGTCAGAGTTGTAGTCAAGAAATAATTGATGTTGGCTGGCTCGGCATAAATAGCCAGCTCGAAACCATCGGGAGTGAATTTTTGGACAGTCATAGCGTTTGGATGATGAAAGGACCGTAAGGGGTGCCGTTTTCAGTTTTAAATTCAACGGCATTAGCCGCAGAAGTATTCAAGAACGTACCGAGTTCCCAAGCCGAACCGGTCATCCGGGCAGTCCACCAACCCTCGGAACCATCCCAACGCATAAGAATGGCCTCGCCGCCAGCAGCATTGCTACCAGAACCAACGGGCCACTGCGTATAGGTGTAAGTAGTTGCTTCTACGGGAGTAGAAGGACCACCGATAACTCGAGTCCGAGTGTGAGATTTAACGGAAACAGTTTTCTGTTCACCGTCAGGACGAAGATTTGGGTTGTCAGCACCAAATAAGGATCGGGCATTGCCGAGCGCCATGCGGAGCGAACCGCCTGAATAGTTGATAGTGACGCTTTGAGCGTCGGTGTCTAAAGCCATAGAAAAGAAGGCCAACTACCAAGTCGTAGCAGGCCTTCATAGATCTGTCGAACCCGGACCTTAGAGGTTGGAGGTAAAAGCCGCGACTATGGGTCTTCCGTTCGATCCGTCCCTTGACGTGATCCAGTAATACCCCCCTTTAGTGTCAACGCTCATGGGAGCGGACACTCCGTATCTGGGACTACTACTGCTGCTAATTGACCATCGACCAACTTGATCCGGATCAATGCCCGCCTCTCCAGCAGCGTGGCGTATGACCCGCTTTCCCTCATCTTCCGTAGCGGCCCAGACTTGAGGAGTCCCCCAAGACGATCCAACGTGTTTGACGATAACTGGGCCTGATTCCCAGGTGAAATCCTTCCAGTAATCGACGAGTTCCCCCAGTCCGATGCCTGACTGGCTGCGATACCTAAAACGCTTACGCAGGCAAGACTTCCCATAAGGAGAGGTCTTTTCAGAACGGAACGAAATCGTTCTCCAATCGCCTTCTGGTTTTGGTGTTTCATTAGGACAGACAGGTTGTTTGAAATTCTTACCTGCTTGTAATAGCTCAACGATTGCATCCAAGCGCGCAATTTGCGCTTCTGGAGCAGGCAAGAAATCAATAGGAACCTCTACGGCTTCACTAATTGGCTCACCAGACGCATCTTTTTCGCAGACAGAAACCATGCGATATATCGCGCCCGGATAAGGAGTTGCAAAAGCATCTGCAATTGCGCTCGCAATTACCTCGGTAATGATCGCGGCACCGGCACCGGCCAAAGCAGCACCAAGGGTGTCTAACCAATTAGGCACTCCATTTGGACCATCACCAGGGACATAAGGAAAAGGGGGAGAACCGTCACCACCGCCGTTACCACCACCGCCACCGGAACCGCCGTAATAAACAGTTGGGCTGAAATTGCAGCCACCAACAACACCACCGCCAGCCCGAAGAGCATCAGATCCAGAGATCACATAAACCGGATCCTGAGTCATGCCGGGAGCTTGCTCTACAAAGCCCAGGAGCTGAACGTTGTAAGTGCAACCCGTCTCGCTGTCGGTGTACGGAATCGGTTCAAAAGCATTGGCTGGCGGTGACGGAAGATCTCCCGGCAAGTCAGCACAAGTGCCATTAGTTGGATTAATCCGGAACTTGACGGCCGCCGCATCACTTTTCGAAGCGAAACCGCCAACTGTGTCCGTGGTTCCGTCAGTTGCTGAATAAACCTCGCAGTTAACGGCCCAGGTTCCACCAGGACCAGATTGGAACGGCTCTTGAGGATTGATGCTTACAGCTTGTGTGTATTGCCATTTATCTGTTTGATCTGTCCAGGTTCCACCAGGCATTTTGATTTGAAACTGCCCATAACCTCCTGCCTCAATATTTCCGCAACCGTCAATTTGATCTGATTTAGGCGGTGCTCCATCAACTGGCGTGTCTTGGCAGGCGAAACCTGCGCCAAGTAATGAAAGAGATCCCAGTGTTAATGGGACCACCCCTGCGCCTCCTGCCGCTAGCGACCATGCACCAGCTCCAACAAGCGCGCTTCCGGCGCTTGAAAGTATTTGGCACGTCGCGAAGCCTGCCGCTCTATCTAGTACTTCGTTCGTCATCGGCTGTTGGCTGTTAAAGGAGGGCCGTAGGCCCTCAGTCTGGTACAGCCCATGAGGCTGTACAACGCCACCTCCCTCGATAAACCAAGGTCGTTGGCTTAAAGGAGCGTGTTTATTTAGCCCCCCGAAGGGGGCATTTGATTGGGGCGGCAGTCCCTACGCGGGGACAGACTTCCTCAGTGGTACCCGATCGCTTGTGGGCGATCACCACGAGGGAAGTCTACACCCCCGTGTCAAGGGGCTTTGAAGAAATGGGAGAGCTTGTTCTCTCCTCCATTTCCTTCAGCAGGAGGACGAGGTGTCGCCCGGCTAAGGCGATCCGTTCCTCCTGCAGCTGGATACGCTCGTTGAAACCATCGGATGTATTCATCCGTTGCGTGGTAAACGTCGCCATTCTCTGTAGTCGTAACTGTGTACGTCTCCAGAGGGGGAGCGTTAGATCCATCGGGTCTTGCCCCGAATGCGAGTCGTTCGAGACGTTCATTCAACCTCTCCAGGCTGTGACCTGGCGTCGGGGTGCCATCGGGGGGTAGTGCCGCCCCGGTGTATCGCGAGCACCCTTTGGGTTTGTACGTACTGCTGCCAAGCAGCAATGCGTCTGCGCCGTCTCTGGATCCAGGTAAAGACGTTGAGCCGTCCGTCGAGAAATGGGAGTTCAAGCGACACGCTCCCCCCAGGCCAAGGATGAATCAGGGGCATAGAGGTTGCCGTCTTGTCCAAGCACCCATCCATACGTATGGACGAGAACGCCGACGAGACGGGCCATGTGGGCTGGATTGGATCCGATTAAGACAGGTACGCCAGTCTCACGTTTGGCCAAGCGCGACTCTGTTGTAGACACAGGTACGCGAAGACGTGAGACCGATCTGGTGGCAGATGCAGTCATAAATAGATGTTTTTAAAACGCCAGGAATAGGGATGTCCTTAGCGTGTCCAGACCTTATCGGCGTTACTGCCTCAGTCTTGAGTTGGTCTCGAAAAATCAATATCCATAGTCATTCCGCGTAAGACCTTTAATTGCTCCTCAACTACCATCTGGCGATTCAATGCGACCGTTCCCGCATCCAAGAGAGAAAAGTCTCTAATAAAATATCTTTGGTTTGCCATATGCTGAGGTAGAAATATTGTTTGTATGCTTACTTCTGCAACTTCACGATTTATCAAAAACTGGAGTGTTCCTCCCCTCCAAGCCGCTACACCCTCGTCGACTATGGGTTCTGGAAACGTATTAGACAAAAGAACAACGTTGGCAGTCAGAGAAGCTGCAGTAGGCGCCCTAAACGTTCTTGTCGTTTTCGAAACCCAGTATTGCTCATAGCTGACTGTCAACACTTTGCCGAAAGATTCTGTGAGAGTAAAAGTCTCATCAATACTGAACTCACTGTAATTATCACCCCTAATTTCTGAGCATCCTTCATTTGACTTAGCATTCTCGTTGCCCCAGGTCGATTGGCTTAAAACATATGTATAAGGGTCTGGCGGAGAAATCACATCGTCTTGGGCATTCGTTATCACACGATTATTTAAAAGCGTTGTACAAACAATGTTGGGTTCAGGTGTAGGCCCTGGGCCTGGCCCTGGATCATCAGTCCAGGCAGGAACGCCATCAACTATCTGTAAATATGCTCCATCCGGACCATAGGGAAGAGGGACTCCCTCGCCTGGAGTCCCCGGTGGTCCTGGCGGTCCCTCACCGCCAGGCTCCCCTGGAGTACCAGGTTGACCGGGTTGTCCCGGTTGTCCCTCAATACCCTTGGCTAACAGATTGCCGAATTGATCGACTAACACTGGAAGTGTCTCGCCGTTCGATTGGGTCCCGTAGAGAATTGCCATTAGGAGAAGTCAACTTGAACAAGCTGAAGGCCAGAGCCATCGGAAGAACGAACAAAGCTATTAACCACGACAGGATCACTAGATCCTCCACCAGTAACACCCGAAGCACACTCAAATTTGAGTGACATGGGGTATCCGTTTCTGATCCACGCCAGGTTGAAGGATCGTGGCTCGAAGGTGAGCAACCCTGACCGCTCAGATGGAGGGCGTCCAACTCCGAGCTTGAATACTTCTGAGTCGACTTCCGGATAGGCCTTAACGGAACCCAGCTCATAACCATTTGATGTCTTAAATCCAAGGATGCCGTAACTCCAAGGCCATGGGGTAGCTGGAGACAGAAGAGTGATCCGTGTCCAGAGCGTGTCTGCGTCTTGATCCATGACAAAACTCCCAACGACCTCATTGAGGTCGTCAGGAGTAAAGGTCCGTGTCCCCACCACCGACCAGTCCGTGAACCTTAATCCGGGGCTCCGATCTCGTCTGGCGGGATCGAAGGCGGATCCGGGTTCACGCCGTCGGCTTTGGGATGACATATCGGGCTCCTGTTGTGTAGAGCTTAGTTTCCTCTTTCACATCAGAAGACAGGAAGGCATGGAGGTCAACCACGTTTCCAGCAAAGGTGAATTGACGCTTTTCGGTGCCGTCATCAAGGATGAATGGTTCACCGGGAAGAGCGTTACCAACTTTGCGGCCGGGATCGACCATATAAACCCGCTCACCACCAGAAACATTGATGGGAGTTGGATCGCCAACGTATTGACGACGGGTTGAAGCCTTAACGGGTGAGGTCTTATTGACAACAGCACCAACGCTTGCAGGCGTCAGAGTTGTAGTCAAGAAATAATTGATGTTGGCTGGCTCGGCATAAATAGCCAGCTCGAAACCATCGGGAGTGAATTTTTGGACAGTCATAGCGTTTGGATGATGAAAGGACCGTAAGGGGTGCCGTTTTCAGTTTTAAATTCAACGGCATTAGCCGCAGAAGTATTCAAGAACGTACCGAGTTCCCAAGCCGAACCGGTCATCCGGGCAGTCCACCAACCCTCGGAACCATCCCAACGCATAAGAATGGCCTCGCCGCCAGCAGCATTGCTACCAGAACCAACGGGCCACTGCGTATAGGTGTAAGTAGTTGCTTCTACGGGAGTAGAAGGACCACCGATAACTCGAGTCCGAGTGTGAGATTTAACGGAAACAGTTTTCTGTTCACCGTCAGGACGAAGATTTGGGTTGTCAGCACCAAATAAGGATCGGGCATTGCCGAGCGCCATGCGGAGCGAACCGCCTGAATAGTTGATAGTGACGCTTTGAGCGTCGGTGTCTAAAGCCATAGAAAAGAAGGCCAACTACCAAGTCGTAGCAGGCCTTCATAGATCTGTCGAACCCGGACCTTAGAGGTTGGAGGTTTCCGCGACTATGGGTCTTCCGTTCGATCCGTCCCTTGACGTGATCCAGTAATACCCCCCTTTAGTGTCAACGCTCATGGGAGCGGACACTCCGTATCTGGGACTACTACTGCTGCTAATTGACCATCGACCAACTTGATCCGGATCAATGCCCGCCTCTCCAGCAGCGTGGCGTATGACCCGCTTTCCCTCATCTTCCGTAGCGGCCCAGACTTGAGGAGTCCCCCAAGACGATCCAACGTGTTTGACGATAACTGGGCCTGATTCCCAGGTGAAATCCTTCCAGTAATCGACGAGTTCCCCCAGTCCGATGCCTGACTGGCTGCGATACCTAAAACGCT
>CBDCRZ010000026.1:0-6406 GCA_965221135.1 Sansalvadorimonas sp. | reverse complement strand
CGCAGATGCCTGGTGAGGTGACCGGATTGGGTAAAGCCCTGTTTGCAGCCTTCGACGGGGCAGACAAAAGGGCGCTCCCCTGTGTGAGTGCGCTTGTGGGTGGTGAGGTGACCGGATTCGATAAAGCCCTGTTTGCAGCCTTCGACGGGGCAGACAAAAGGGCGCTCCCCTGTGTGAGTGCGCTTGTGCCTGGTGAGGTGACCGGATTGGGTAAAGCCCTGTTTGCAGCCTTCGACGGGGCAGACAAAAGGGCGCTCCCCTGTGTGAGCGCGCTTGTGGGTGGTGAGGTGACCGGATTGGGTAAAGCCCTGTTTGCAGCCTTCTACGGGGCAGACAAAAGGGCGCTCCCCTGTGTGAGTGCGTTTTTTTCCAGGACGGACTCTGAGTGTGTATGTATCAGGAGTGCCTGTCGGGAGAAGCTCCGTGTCAGATTGAACCTCAATGCTGTCACTGGGGGCGGTATTTTCTCCCACAGAGCTGTCTCCGAAATCCTCAGAGGGGGAAGGCATTACCTGTAGTTTATGGTCGTGCTGTCTTATCCAGCTATTTGAATGCGGATATTCAGGAGGAAACAGATCAGCACCAGGGTGAGACGAGCAGTCAATGTCAGGGGGGGAGCTTTCCCCGAATTCGTCAGAAAACACATGGCAAACTCCCGATTCATCTTCAATACGTGTCAAGGTATTCGCTTCAATGTCAAGAGGTAATACCTGCGGTGCGTGTGCAAGTGTGAGTTGTGTGTTTTGTTCCTTTCCCTGGCAATGCACACTGTGTTGATCGCCAGCTCTCGCCACTGAACAGGACGTTGTTCCATGGGGGTGGATTTGCGTACCTTTGGTGCTCGGAATAGTGACACCGCCTGTCGAGTCGATATGAATTTGCACCGAGTCAACGGATTGATCAGGTTTAATAGAAGGTATGGGGATAAGTTTGTTTTTGCCGGAAAAGGTATTGGGAGAAATCAGGCTGATGGCAATAGAGGTAGTCAAGATACCAATGCGTGCCTTAAAGAACATATACCCGCCCCCAAAAAGAAGGTGAAGAGGATAGACTCAAACGTGATGATGGCAGTGAATATTCTCACGGCAGATGCTCGGTCGTTAGGGATCCCTGCAGGATTCAATAAACAGCCGGTACGCAGCACTGCGAAAAATCGTTGGTAACAATCAGTTAGCGGGTCAACCAAAGCTCCTTCCAGCCCTTGGCAATAGTCAACCGGGTTGATTTTTTTGGTTGACCCTTAGGTTGACCATTTTCGGCATCGTCCACCGCCAGTGAATGCCAGAACAAACGTGAGATTTTCAGCTCTTTGGCCCAGCTTATGTGTCGATGGATGGGCTGGGCTTCCCCGGACTTAATTGAAACACTGGCGTTGAAGTTGCTCGGTATCGTCCAGCTGGGGATGGGTGGCTACATTGCCAGCCGAGGGGTGGAGAAGGTGATGAAGAACATTCATCGCTGAATCATTTCCCACCAGATGGGTTATCAATAGAAACAAATTTGTAGATGTAGATATTCATAACCCTATTGCCACCCCATACAGTCCGTGCGCTATCAGGGAATGGTCACTCAAGAGAAGGATGGGGTTTTGTGTTGTTCCCTGTGTGAATGCGCTTGTGGGTGGTGAGGTGACTGGAGTGGGTAAAGCCCTGTTTGCAGCCTTCGACGGGGCAGACAAAAGGGCGCTCCCCTGTGTGAATGCGCTTGTGGGTGGTGAGATGACTGGATTGGGTAAAGCTCTGTTTGCAGCCTTCGACGGGGCAGACAAAAGGGCGCTCCCCTGTGTGAATGCGCTTGTGCCTGGTGAGGTGACTGGAGTGGGTAAAGCCCTGTTTGCAGCCGTCGACGGGGCAGGCAAAAGGGCGCTCCCCTGTGTGAATGCGCTTGTGCCTGATGAGGTGACCGGATTTGGTAAAGCCCTGTTTGCAGCCTTCGACGGGGCAGATAAAAGGGCGCTCCCCTGTGTGAGTACGCTTGTGGATGGTGAGGTCACCGGATTGGGTAAAGCTCTGTTTGCAGCCTTCGACGGGGCAGACAAAAGGGCGCTCCCCTGTGTGAGTGCGCAGATGCCTGGTGAGGTGACTGGATTGGGTAAAGCCCTGTTTGCAGCCTTCGATGGGGCAGACAAAAGGGCGCTCCCCTGTGTGAATGCGCTTGTGCCTGATGAGGTGACCGGATTTGGTAAAGCCCTGTTTGCAGCCTTCGACGGGGCAGATAAAAGGGCGCTCCCCTGTGTGAGTACGCTTGTGGATGGTGAGGTCACCGGATTGGGTAAAGCTCTGTTTGCAGCCTTCGACGGGGCAGACAAAAGGGCGCTCCCCTGTGTGGATGCGCTTGTGCCTGGTGAGGGCACTGGATCGGGCAAAGCCCTGTTTGCAGCCTTCGACGGGGCAGACAAAAGGGCGCTCCCCTGTGTGAGTGCGCTTGTGCCTGGTGAGGGTACTGTATCGGGCAAAGCCCTGTTTGCAGCCTTCGACGGGGCAGACAAAAGGGCGCTCCCCTGTGTGAGTGCGCTTGTGCCTGGTGAGGGTACTGTATCGGGTAAAGCTCTGTTTGCAGCCTTCGACGGGGCAGACAAAAGGGCGCTCCCCTGTGTGAGTGCGTTTTTTTCCAGGACGGACTCTGAGTGTGTACATATCAGGAGTGCCTGTCGGGAGAAGCTCCGTATCAGATTGAACCTCAATGCTGTCACAGGGGGCGGTATCTTCTCCCACAGAGCTGTCTCCGAAACCCTCAGTGGGGGGAGGCATTACCTGTAGTTTATGGTCGTGCTGTCTTATCCAGCTATTTAAATGCGGATATTCAGGAGGAAACAGATCAGCACCAGGGTGAGACGAGCAGTCAATGTCAGGGTGGGAGTCTTCCCCGGATTCGTCAGAAAACACGTGGCAAACTCCCGATGCATCTTCAATACGTGTCAAGGTATTCGTTTCAATGTCAAGAGGTAATACCTGCGGTGCGTGTGCAAGTGTGAGTTGTGTGTTTTGTTCCTTTCCCTGGCAATGCACACTGTGTTGATCGCCAGCTCTCGCCACTGAACAGGACGTTGTTCCATGGGGGTGGATTTGCGTACCTTTGGTGCTCGGAATAGTGACACCGCCTGTCGAGTCGATATGAATTTGCACCGAGTCAACGGGTTGATCAGGTTTAATAGAAGGTATGGGGATAAGTTTGTTTTTGCCGGAAAAGGTATTGGGAGAAATCAGGCTGATGGCAATAGAGGTAGTCAAGATACCAATGCGTGCCTTAAAGAACATATACCCGCCCCCAAAAAGAAGGTGAAGAGGATAGACTCAAACGTGATGATGGCAGTGAATATTCTCATGGCAGATGCTCGGTCTTTAGAGACCCCTGCAGGGTTCAATAAACAGCCGGTACGCAGCACTGCGAAAAATCGTTGGTAACAATCAGTTAGCGGGTCAACCAAAGCTCCTTCCAGCCCTTGGCAATAGTCAACCGGGTTGACTTTTTTGGTTGACTCTCAGGTTGACCATTTTCGGCATCGTCCACCGACAGTGAATGCCAGAACAAACGCGAGACTTTCAGCTCTTTGGCCCAGCGCCCCATATGGCGACCCATTGTTATGCTGGTGTTTACGGCGCTGATTATGTGTCGATGGATGGGCTGGGCTTCCCCGGACTTAAGTGAAACACTGGCGTTGAAGTTGCTTGGTATCGCCTAGCTGGGGATGGGTGGCTACATTGCCAGCCGAGAGGTGGAGAAGGTGATGAAGAACATTCATCGCTGAATCATTCCCCTCCAGATGGGTTATCAATAGAAACAAATTTGTAGATGTAGATATTGATAACCCTATTGTCACCCCATACAGTCCGTGCGCTATCAGAGAATGGTCACTCAAGAGAAAGATGGGATTTTGTGTTGTTCTCTGTGTGAATGCGCTTGATGGGTGGTGAGGTGACTGGATTGGGTAAAGCCCTGTTTGCAGCCTTCGACGGGGCAGACAAAAGGGCGCTCCCCTGTGTGAATGCGCTTGTGGGTGGTGAGGTGACTGGATTGGGTAAAGCCTCTGTTTGCAGCCTTCGACGGGGCAGACAAAAGGGCGCTCCCCTGTGTGAATGCGCTTGTGGGTGGTGAGGTGACTGGAGTGGGTAAAGCCCTGTTTGCAGCCTTCGACGGGGCAGACAAAAGGGCGCTCCCCTGTGTGAATGCGCTTGATGGGTGGTGAGATGACTGGATTGGGTAAAGCTCTGTTTGCAGCCTTCGACGGGGCAGACAAAAGGGCGCTCCCCTGTGTGGAGTGCGCTTGTGAGTGGTGAGGGTGACTGGATTGGGTAAAGCCCTGTTTGCAGCCTTCGACGGGGCAGACAAAAGGGCGCTTCCCTGTGTGAATGCGCTTATGGGTGGTGAGGTCACTGGATTGGAGTAAAGCCCTGTATTGCAGCCTTCGACGGGGCAGACAAAAGGGCGCTCCCCTGTGTGAGTGCGCTTGATGAGTGGTGAGGTGCACTGGATTGGGTAAAGCCTTTTTTACAGCCTTCGACGGGGCAGACAAAAGGGCGCTCCCCTGTGTGAGTGCGCTTGTGGGTGGTGAGGTTACTGGATTGGGTAAAGCCCTGTTTGCAGCCTTCGACGGGGCAGACAAAAGGGCGCTCCCCTGTGTGGAGTGCGCTTGTGAGTGGTGAGGTGCACTGGATTGGGTAAAGCCCTGTTTGCAGCCTTCGACGGGGCAGACAAAAGGGCGCTTCCCTTGTGTGAATGCGCTTGTGGGTGGTGAGGTCACTGGATTGAGTAAAGCCCTGTTTGCAGCCTTCGACGGGGCAGACAAAAGGGCGCTCCCCTGTGTGGATGCGCTTGTGCCTGGTGAGGTGCAGCTGGATCGGGCAAAGCCCTGTTTGCAGCCTTCGACGGGGCAGACAAAAGGGCGAGCCCCTGTGTGAGTGCGCTTGTGCCTGGTGAGGTGACCGGATTGGGTAAAGCCCTGTTTGCAGCCTTCGACGGGGCAGACAAAAGGGCGCTCCCCTGTGTGAGTGCGTTTTTTTCCAGGACGGACTCTGAGTGTGTACGTATCAGGAGTGCCTGTCGGGAGAAGCTCCGTATCAGATTGAACCTCAATGCTGTCACAGAGGGCGGTATCTTCTCCCACCGAGCTGTCTCCGAAACCCTCAGAGGGGGAAGGCATTACCTGTAGTTTATGGTCGTGCTGTCTTATCCAGCTATTTGAATGCGGATATTCAGGAGGAAACAGATCAGCACCAGGGTGAGACGAGCAGTCAATGTCAGGGTGGGAGTCTTCCCCGGATTCGTCAGAAAACACGTGGCAAACTCCCGATGCATCTTCAATACGTGTCAAGGTATTCGTTTCAATGTCAAGAGGTAATACCTGCGGTGCGTGTGCAAGTGTGAGTTGTGTGTTTTGTTCCTTTCCCTGGCAATGCACACTGTGTTGATCGCCAGCTCTCGCCACTGAACAGGACGTTGTTCCATGGGGGTGGATTTGCGTACCTTTGGTGCTCGGAATAGTGACACCGCCTGTCGAGTCGATATGAATTTGCACCGAGTCAACGGGTTGATCAGGTTTAATAGAAGGTATGGGGATAAGTTTGTTTTTGCCGGAAAAGGTATTGGGAGAAATCAGGCTGATGGCAATAGAGGTAGTCAAGATACCAATGCGTGCCTTAAAGAACATATACCCGCCCCCAAAAAGAAGGTGAAGAGGATAGACTCAAACGTGATGATGGCAGTGAATATTCTCATGGCAGATGCTCGGTCTTTAGAGACCCCTGCAGGGTTAAATAAACAGCCGGTACGCAGCACTGCGAAAAATCGTTGGTAACAATCAGTTAGCGGGTCAACCAAAGCTCCTTCCAACCTGAATGAATAGTCAACCGGGTTGACTTTTTGGGTTGACTCTCAGGTTGACCATTTTCGGTATCGTCCACCGCCAGTGAATGCCAGAACAGACGCGAGACTTTCAGCTCTTTGGCCCAGCGGTCCATATGGCGACCCATTGTTATGCTGGTGTTTACGGCGCTGATTATGTGTCGATGGATGGGCTGGGCTTCCCCGGACTTAAGTGAAACACTGGCGTTGAAGTTGCCTGGTATCGTCCAGCTGGGGATGGGTGGCTACATTGCCAGCCGAGAGGTGGAGAAGGTGATGAAGAACATTCATCGCTGAATCATTCCCCTCCAGATGGGTTATCAATATAAACAAATTTGTAGATGTAGATATTGATAACCCTATTGTCACCCTATACAGTCCGTGCGCTATCAGGGAATGGTCACTCAAGAGAAGGATGGGATTTTGTGTTGTTCCCTGTGTGAATGCGCTTGTGGGTGGTGAGGGCACTGGGTTGGGTAAAGCCCTGTTTGCAGCCTTCGACGGGGCAGACAAAAGGGCGCTCCCCTGTGTGAATGCGCTTGTGGTTGGTGAGGTTACTGGATTG
>CBDCRZ010000025.1:0-3028 GCA_965221135.1 Sansalvadorimonas sp. | reverse complement strand
GTGGGGAGGGCCCACGAGGTCCATTTTCGGTTTGGGGGGTCCTCGGGGGCCGGGGGACCCGCTCAATTTTTGGGGGGCCGGTCTGAGGGGTCAAAGAATTTCGGCAATTATCCGATTTCGGGGTCGATTATCTCGGCCCCCGAGGGGTTGGCCAACAATGCCCAAACGGGACTTTATGCCTGTCTGCAGCTGCCCGATTGACTTTGAGGGTGACATTGAGTTATATAATAAATCTCAATTACATTAACAACTTGGCCACTTTGAAAGACAATTGCAGCCTGATGAATGTAAAATCTGAAAGGTTAGCATTTTAGGAAGTAAGAATAGGGGTTCACAGCAAATCACAGTATATCACAAAATTAATTGTCTAGTCTTGCCAGCAGGTCAGTACTCTAACGTTCTGATAATCCCTCTTTGTTAAGTAGCCTGATGCTATGGCAAGACCAGTTTAATAGGGCAGTGGGTCCGATTGGTTTTTCGAGCTGAGGCCTGCAGAAGAGAGCATTGCTTTCACGTACAAATGAGGGTTTTCAGCTTCTGGTACTCGGTGAGTGTCACAATTTGCCCTGCAGATGGTTGCTTTGAGTTTGTGAACAGCATCGCAGGCATCAAGTAATACACCACCACGCTAATTTCCATATTGGTCCCTCGACAGCTCGAGCAATGATAGCCTCCATTTTGCTGGTCGCCCTATCCTCCATCAGCTCGCTGATGCCTCCAACATCGGGAAGGTTTTGTGTTAGCTCTTTCTCTCTCCTCATCTGGTTGCCCGTCTCTGGCCTTTTCATCATGCTCAGCCATTTCCTGATTCTTCCCGTCATGAGTGCGATGTCTTGCTTAGTGCGTTCGTCGGAGCCTTTAACGAATTTGTCGCACACAAACGACAAATCATACTGAATCCTTGTGGAAAGATTGTCTCCCTTGAGCTGCATTGCACTGATGAGGCAACAGGCCGAAACAGGCATTCTCTGTCTGCAATTGCTCAACAACAGTAATGTACTCATCGTGCCTACTTGTACTAAGTTTTGACTGTTTAAAGTTTTGTCATAATTATGTTGTTATCGAAAAGGGTTAATGCTGAACATGCAAAATCCGTACACTACACGCTACATTGCACACAAATGCACATCACACAAGTCAAACTAGTACAGAAAATAGGCACGATGAGTACATTACTGTTGTTGAGCAATTGCAGACAGAGAATGCCTGTTTCGGCCTGTTGGGCCTCATCAGTGCAATGCAGCTCAAGGGAGACAATCTTTCCACAAGGATTCCGTATGCTTTGTCGTTTGTGTGCGACAAATTCGTTAAAGGCTCCGACAAACGCACTAAGCAAGACATCGCACTCATGACGGGAAGAATCAGGAAATGGCTGAGCATGATGAAAAGGCCAGAGACGGGCAACCAGATGAGGAGAGAGAAAGAGCTAACACAAAACCTTCCCGATGTTGGAGGCATCAGCGAGCTGATGGAGGATAGGGCGACCAGCAAAATGGAGGCTATCATTGCTCGAGCTGTCGAGGGACCAATATGGAAATTAGCGTGGTGGTGTATTACTTGATGCCTGCGATGCTGTTCACAAACTCAAAGCAACCATCTGCAGGGCAAATCGTGAAACTCACCGAGTACCAGAAGCTGAAAACCCTCATTTGTACGTGAAAGCAATGCTCTCTTCTGCAGGCCTCAGCTCGAAAAACCAATCGGACCCACTGCCCTATTAAACTGGTCTTGCCATAGCATCAGGCTACTTAACAAAGAGGGATTATCAGAACGTTAGAGTACTGACCTGCTGGCAAGACTAGACAATTAATTTTGTGATATACTGTGATTTGCTGTGAACCCCTATTCTTACTTCCTAAAATGCTAACCTTTCAGATTTTACATTCATCAGGCTGCAATTGTCTTTCAAAGTGGCCAAGTTGTTAATGTAATTGAGATTTATTATATAACTCAATGTCACCCTCAAAGTCAATCGGGCAGCTGCAGACAGGCATAAAGTCCCGTTTGGGCATTGTTGGCCAACCCCTCGGGGGCCGAGATAATCGACCCCGAAATCGGATAATTGCCGAAATTCTTTGACCCCTCAGACCGGCCCCCCAAAAATTGAGCGGGTCCCCCGGCCCCCGAGGACCCCCCAAACCGAAAATGGACCTCGTGGGCCCTCCCCACGATTTTACATGGGCGATAACGTCCGGGTTGTCGCGCGCGGAGCCCGGACCAGCGCCAAACGGTGCGCAATCCGAGAATGTGCTCTCGGTTCCGGCATTTAGAATGTCTGTAATGGGCCCGGTTTCAGAGATATGAACGTCTTTGTGCTGTGGAGGCCTTGGGCACGCCCACCGAGTGGCATATGTCCCTCGGTTAGCAAATTGGTCTCGGTTGGGTTGGGGAATCGACGGGGACTCGCTTGTACTTGCGTGGATTCTGTGGGGACTCCCATGGACTTGTAGAGGAAGAGTTGGTCTACATGTACAACTACTTGGTTTGTGTCTACGAAGTACGGTGAAAGAGTTAGGCGTCGCCAAAAAACTGTAATATCGACGGTTAAAGTTAGCTTAAAGAAAGACCAACTTTGACGCAGGATAACTATATTTCTGTAGCAGGGACAAGCGCGAAACCTACGGGGAATGAAAGAGCATGTTCTAATGTACACGTCTGATATTCAATATTTGTTGTAGCTTGCACAGAGACGTGGCAAATTCGACGCAAACATGGTCAATATTTGTGACCGTGTCTAGGAAAACCATGGGAGTCCCCACAGAATCCACGCAAGTACAAGCGAGTCCCCGTCGATTCCCCAACCCAACCGAGACCAATTTGCTAACCGAGGGACATATGCCACTCGGTGGGCGTGCCCAAGGCCTCCACAGCACAAAGACGTTCATATCTCTGAAACCGGGCCCATTACAGACATTCTAAATGCCGGAACCGAGAGCACATTCTCGGATTGCGCACCGTTTGGCGCTGGTCCGGGCTCCGCGCGCGACAACCCGGACGTTATCGCCCATGTAAAATCGTGGGGAGGGCC
>CBDCRZ010000024.1:0-33152 GCA_965221135.1 Sansalvadorimonas sp. | reverse complement strand
ACCGTTTCCTGGTAGCTTCTAATCTGTCATGGCGTCATATAGACATGGCCAGACTGTACTCTCTGAGGTGGTTGGTCGAGGTTTGCATTCAGGACTGGAAAAAGTGCGGCGGCTGGAACAGGTTGAGCAAACAGCAAGGCGTTGAAGGATCGAAGCGTGGCCTGATCGTGACCCTGTTGTGCGATCATCTCCTGTTGCAGCATCCGGAACAGATCGCCCTGTTGACAAACAAACAGCCCGGGTTGCCCGCTGGCTGGCTGACCGAACGCCTCAAGGTTGAGTTGCTGACGGAAGCGATTGAATACGTGGTGACAGCAGATGACCCGGAAGAAGCTTTGAAGGTGCTCGGGTCATCCCTGCGAGAAACTTTACCAACCCGTTCCTCCAGAAAACACATGGCTGGGCGGGATATTGGGTGTCAGGAGCCCGCCCCGTCATTGAAGCATCATGCCCAAGCGGCAGAGGAGCGGTTTAGTATTCAGCGACGAAGTCAAGATATAAAAACTGCGTTATCGAGTGTGTGCCGTAGGCACACAGAGAGAAAAGAAGGGAGTCTTTTCTTATCTGTGGCGAAGCTACAGAAAAGATGGCGGAGGGCCCGCCGGAGCCGGTCGTCGGAAACAGGCTTCAAACCACCTCAAGCGGCTTGTATTAAGAGTGCAGGTCGTGAGCGTTGAGGAAAAGTCGGACTTGATCCGGCAGGTACGGAACAGAGAGATGAGTAAACCCGAACCGCTGTTGAGGCGTCGTAACCAAGTTCTATAGACATCAAAACCGGGCTCCACTCGATAGCCCGGGATCAGTCTGCAAGTGAAATCCGAATGCTGTGCAGGCGGTGTCCGGCGTGAAGGCGGCATGAATCTGTTTCAGGCTTTTCTGTGGAACTGCGTGAACCAGTCTTGCAGATGCTAAGGGAGAACTCCAAGTGTCGATACCACAAGGGGCAGAGTACCAATGCTGCGCACTGGGGCGGAGCAGCCCGTATGTAGTGAAGAAGCACCTGTAATGGGTGTGGAGCGAGGGGGCTGCGTCAGGTGGTTCTCATGGGTATTCAACTGACAGGGTCGTATGACAAAAGTCAGAAGGAGGTATTGATGAGGACAAAACCATTTATCATTCCCAAGCAACAGGTGATGCAGGCGTACAGGCTCGTCAAAGCCAACGCAGGTGCCGCCGGTGTTGATCGTCAATCGCTGGAAGATTTTGAGAAAAATCTGAAAGACAATCTTTATAAAATCTGGAACCGGATGTCATCGGGGAGTTACTTTCCTCCTCCGGTGATGGCAGTCCCGATCAAAAAAAAGACAGGTGGCGTACGGATACTGGGAATCCCGACAGTGGGAGATCGAATCGCCCAAACGGTGGTAAAACTGCAATTTGAGCCAGAAGTTGAACCGTATTTTCTACCCGATTCTTACGGCTACAGGCCTAAGAAGTCGGCACTGGATGCGGTGGCTATTACCCGACAGAGATGTTGGAAATACGACTGGGTGCTTGAGTTCGACATCAAAGGATTATTCGACCACATACCTCACGACCTGCTGATGAAAGCGGTTCTTAAACACACGAATTGTCCGTGGGTCATCCTCTACATTAAACGCTGGATATCAGCGCCGATGCAGGGAAAGGACGGACAGCGGTGTGAAGGAAACTGCGGTACACCTCAGGGTGGGGTAATCAGTCCCGTATTAAGTAACCTGTTTCTGCCTTATGTGTTCGATCAATGGATGCAACGCCACCATCCTGATGCCCCTTGGTGTCGCTATGCTGATGATGGGCTTGTTCACTGTCGTACAGAGCAACAGGCACAGCAGTTGCTGAGTGTGTTGCGAGAGCGTTTTGCAGAATGTGGTTTAGAGCTGCATCCGGAAAAGACCAAGATTGTATATTGCAAAGATGGAAACCGAAAGGGGCGTTATCATACGACGTCCTTCGACTTTTTAAGCTACACCTTCAAGCCGAGAGTGAGTTGGAATAAGAAGCAAAATTGCCCTTTCATCAGCTTCTCACCGGCGGTAAGTAAGTCGGCGTTGAAATCAATGCGATCTAAGACGAGAAAGTTGGGTGTGCGAAACCGAACGGATTTGGAGCTGATTGATATTGCCCGGTGGTTCAACCCGATTATTCAGGGTTAGATGAATTACTACGGCAAATTCAGAAAGTCGGCAATGCATGGGATGTGTAGACACTTCAACATGACACTGGTGGCATGGGCGATGAAGAAATACAAACATCTTCGAGGCCGAAAGACGAAGACGGTGAAGCTCTTTGACAGGATTGTAGAGCGACCCCCGAACTTGTTTGCACATTGGCGCATGGGGATGGTGGGTGCGTTTGCCTGATGGGAGCGGTATAAGCTGAGAGGTTTACGTACCGTTCTGCGAGGGGCCGATGGGGAAGTTCCGTCGGTCTACTCTCCGAAAGTCTGCTATTTTCCGAACGGCCCGCCTCTTGTCTTTTCCTCCCTGTCTCAACATCCCTGATCTTTCCCTCATACGACACCCGACCTCGGGCCAAAAAGCCTCCCATCCAAGTGCTAAAAAGTAGTCATTCAAGTAGTAAAAAAGTCATCATTTGCCCGAGCAAGTAGTAAAAAAGTAGTAATTTGATATAGACATATATAGAGATATATAGACTTTTGAATTTTGGGGTTATGCGGGACTATCAAAGAGTTAGAGCGTCAAAACTCTATATAAGTCTATATAGCTCTATATGGGAAGGTTTGCGGAAATGGTGGAGGCGGGGGGATTTGAACCCCCGTCCATCGTTACTCTTCCCTTGGCCACCTGTTGATAATACAACCAGTCACTCGCTTGTAAAACGCTGCAGAAGTGGGCTGCTTCGAAATAGAGCCGGTAATTGACGTTACCGGCACTGGAAGCTGGCTACGAGGGAGAAAATGAAATATTAAGTTTGTGGCCAGTGGCTTCCGCATATTTCTTCAGCATGCCCAGGCTGGGAAGGGTTTTGCTGTTCGCGCTTTCCAGTCTGCAGATGCTGGTTTTCTGAGTGCCAATTGCCTGAGCAACCTCCTCTTGAGTCATCCCCGCCTCTTGGCGCATGCGGATGAGCTCCCGACGTAAAGCAAAAAATTCTTCACGCTCTGCAAGTGCGTTCTGGACATCATCCTTGGCCAGAGCTTTTTGGCGATATTGCTTATAACTGTATGTTGCCATTTTTGACCTCCTTTAAGCGCTGATAGCCAAGTGACAGATCCTTTTTAGGGGTTTTTTGTGATTTCTTCTGGAATATGTGCAAAATCACGATTTTGTTCGTTTTGATTGAGCAAAATAACCCTCGACCTTGTCCTTCCGAGCCATGAGCCCGGATTTCAAACAGGCCTCGCCCCATGGATTTTGTATGGGGTTCCCCAAGGGCAGGGCCGTAGATTTCAACCTGATCCAGCAGGTCTATAAAATCGGCCTGGATTCCCGCAGGGAGGGACTCCATCTCTTTCATAACCTTTTCGCTGTAAAAGTGGATTTCCCACTGTGGCTTTTTCATAGACCGAGGTTAGCAATATTGTTAACCCTGTTCAAGTGACCGCTGTGTGAGGAGGAAAGTTCCTCTGTTCTATTCCTTCTCGAGTTTTCTGGGTTCAGCCCTTTTGGGGTAGCTGACATATTATGGAACTTCTGCTTTAATATAGTATCTATAGTGATACCATGATTTTATGAGTACATGGCAAAAATTGCTGGACAGACTTCGAAATAACCCCGGGGGTCATCCGACTTGATGAACTGGCGAAAATATGTGACGACTATTTCGGAAAGCCTCGGCAGACAGGCGGTAGCCACAGAATCTATCGTATGCCATGGCAGGGAGATCCACGTATTAATATCCAGGGCAGCAAAAATGGCAATGCCAAACACTATCAGGTCATACAGGTTCTGGAGGCTATAGAAAAACTGGAGGCGATGAATAATGATCAACCATGAACATTACACTTACCGGGTTACCTGGTCTGCTGAGGATCAGGAATTTGTCGGATTGTGTGCAGAATTCACCAGTCTGTCCTTTTTGGCAGAGACTCGCGCTGAAGCGATGGAAGGTATAGTCAGCACTGTTGGCGAGGTTGTTGCTGACATGCTGCACAATGCTGAAGAAATACCTGAGCCTATTTCAGAGAGAAAGTTCTCGGGGCAGTTTATGCTGCGCATTCTTCCAGAGATGCATCGGAAGCTGGTATTGGAGGCCACGGAGCAGGGAGTCAGCCTGAACCGTTATATTACATCAAGACTGGCTTAGTGGTGGTCGTTCATGAGTGATTTACTGAATGCGGTTCATGAGACAACGAAGGGACTCCATCAAGCAGGTATTATGGATGCCAAGACAATGCATGAGTTTGACTTGTTGTGTTTGCCAGAAGTCAAGAGACTCAGCCCTGATGAAATTAAAGGGTTGAGGTTGCGCTGTAAGACCAGTCAGTCAGTGTTTGCAGCCTTTTTGAACGTCAGCCCTTCGACTGTTCAGAAGTGGGAATCTGGCCAGAAAAGCCCTAATGGTCCTTCTATGAAGCTATTAAATCTGGTATCCGACAAGGGCTTGGAAGTACTCACATAACTGTGAATTTTTCTCAGGTGGAGAACTCTCTCGTTTCAAGCTCCCCAAACACCGCCAGTTTAGATGAAGTTTTACGCACTCGTAGCTCAGCTGGATAGAGTACTCGGCTACGAACCGAGCGGTCGAAGGTTCGAATCCTTCCGAGTGCGCCATATCAAAAAAGCCCTGTTTTTTCAGGGCTTTTTGCGTTTCCGGGGTTTTGTTTTTGTGCGGCGGCGGGTGTTTATTGGCCTGGGCTGTGGGGAAACCCTTTGTGTCTCTTCTCTGTTATTTTCTCTCAAAAATCTTCGTTTTCTGACAGGTGCTCGATTTTTCGCGTACTAGAGCGGATTTGGAGCTCAGTTTGATTTTTTAATGAAATCATGGGGTTATGGGTGGGTTTCTACCGGTGTCGTTTAGGGTTCGAAGGAATTGACTGGTGGGGCTGGGAGAAAAGGAATTTTTGTGTTCCGGTCAAGCATAGGATAAATCTTTTAATTTCAAAGTGTTGAGAAATTTCCTGCTGACTTCGATTGAAAACTGAAAGCCTGATTTTGTGAGATTATCCTGGCAAGGTCATGTTTTTGCGGTTATTTCATAGCCTGCTGAAAAGTGGACATCTCAAGTTGTTGGTAACATCAGCAAGAGCAACGCTGGCGGGTTCCGTTGGAGATACTTTCCAGTACGCCCGGTGTGGGGCATGTGCTGGCCTATACACTCATCAGTGAGCTGCCAGAGCTGGGCAAGCTCAACAGAAAAGAGATAGCCTCGCTCGTGGGTTTAGCTCCCATAAATAAAGAGAGTGGAAGCTATTCTGGTAAGCGACGCATTCGTGGCGGGCGTTCCAGAATACGTACCGTGTTGTATATGGCAATGCTCTCGACTATCCAGTGTAACCCTGTTTTTAAGAAGTATTACGAAAAGCTCAAAGCCGCAGGAAAGCTACCAAAAGTGGCCCTGGTTGCGTGTATGCGCAAGATGATCGTAACCCTGAATACCATGATCAAAAATGGTACTTGCTGGGGCGAAAATCTTGCTTAATTACTTGACGGGGAACCACAGTCACTTGTTAGGCTCGTACTTTATGTGAGCGAGTATTTTCTGGCTATTATTAATAATGCTCTATTTTATCTTGCCGCTCAAGAATATCGATAATCTTTTCAGCTTTCGAAGTAGATAGTAGTTTTAAATGGATCAAAGTATCGAGATAGGCATGAGCAAAACAGCGTTTGTACTTATTCTTAAAACTTGGGATCTCTTCTTGAATATAAGATACGGCACCCCAAGTTTTTTTAATTAATTCTTCTTTGAGTTCATCGTTATCTATTTTATGGAAATATAGCGCTATCGGAGAGGCCATTCTGTATAAGTTATTAACTGGAACTTCATTTTCTTTTCCAGTGCTTTCTTCTTGAATTGAAAGAGCTTCGTTTAAAGCATCTTTCACTTCACGAGTCCAATCCTTAGTTGAATATAATTTGCCCATTACACCAATCACAAATAGTAAATCGAAGGATTATATCTGATTTATTGTATGAGAGCCTAACGCCGCAAGTAAAGGCGCGCTTTAGGGTTCTGTTGCAAACTCAGGCCATCACAGCCAGAATCCGAAATCTTACCCATTTATGAGCTTTCACGGATGAAGTTTTTCGGCCGCCATTTCCCCAAGGATATCATCCTGCAAGCTGTTCGCTGGTATATCAGCTATCCTCTCAGCCTGCGTATGATTGAGGAGCTTTTTGCAGAGCGGGGTATCATGGTAGATCACACAACGATCAACCGTTGGGTGATCGTGTACGCTCCTCAACTGGAAGCCCTGCACCGGAAACAAAAACCGTCCGTGAAAATCTCATGGCGTATGGATGAAACCTGCATCAAGGTAAAAGGCCGTGACTGCTACCTGTATCGCGCTGCCGATAAAGAAGGAAATACTGTTGATTTCCTTCTTACCAAAAAGCGAGATAAAAAAGCCGCCAAGGCCTTTTTCCGCAAGGCTATACGCCAACATGGACAACGGGAAAAAGTGAGCATTGATAAAAGTGGCAGCAATATATCTGCTCTCACTTATATCAATAAAAATGCAAGGATGAAGGGCCAAAGATCACCATTTACCAGAGTAAATATCTGAACAACATTGTGGAGCAGGATCATCGTTTTATGAAACGACTCACCCGTCCCATGATGCAATTCAAGGCTTTCTATTCTGCCAAAGCTGCACTCGCTGGTATTGAGCTTTCTCATATGCTGAGAAAGGGCCAATATCCAGATTCTGAGTCAATAACGCCGTGGGAATATTTTTACTCCCTGGCGGCATAATTGCATCTGGATAATCTTGACTTTTGGTTTATTGGAAATTTTGCAACAGAACCATTTTACCTATTCTGGGAGTTCGACATATCCGTAATCAACGTATTGAAACCTTCACCGTTTTAATGGGTGATTTGAGGTTTTACGCATATAACCAAATTAGCGTCTCTTTTTAGAACGCACTCACTGGAATAGATAGAGGTGATTTCTAATTCTAACTCCTTTAATATTCGATCCATCATTTTTCCGAGTGGAGTGTTTGTTAAAAATAGGGTTCTCCACTCAGGAGTATCTATGTATAGGTCTTTCAATCTTGAAATGGTTTCTTCATTCTCTATATGTTTAATGCTAATTTGTTTTGGTATGGGTATTTCAAAACCAACAATCTCGCGCGCCCTTAAAAGATTGAATATGAATAAATCATTTGCGTAATAAGATGTGTCACTCGATGCTGCAGTTTTTAGTTGTTGACAGCTTATCTTCTTTTCATGCAGCTTTCTGAGCGTGATACTTCAACGAAGCAGTGGGTTCCTGTTTGCCCAGATCGCGACCAGCCATATGCTTACTGGACTCCCTTGCTGGCAACACATCGTCCAATGCTTTCGTTAAGGATTTCAGCGCAGCCTCAGGGTCATCTGATGCGACCACTTCTTTGACCGTATCAACCAATGCTTCAGCTTTGAGGCGTTCGATCAGGCAACCTGCGGGCAACCCGGGTTGTTTGTTTTTGAGTCGGGCTGATTGCTCTGGATGCAGTAACAACAAATGATCGCACAGCAGGCTCAGGATCAAGCCACGCTCAGACCCTTCTTTGCCTTGCTGTTTGCTCAGTCGGTTCCAGCCGCCATACGCTTTCCAGTCCTGAATAAAAACCTCGACCAACCACCTCAGCGAATACAGCCTGGCTATATCGGCGTGGTGCCATGACATATCGGAAGCAACCAGATAACGGTACTCTTCTTCATCTTCATACTTCAGAGCAACAACGAAACGACGTTTGTTGTGTGCCTTGATGTAGAGGCGAGCTGCGAGCATGGTCACCCGTTTTTCTTTTCCTCCACGTATAATTAACTGCGTTTCAACGCCTTTTTGTCGTGCAAAATAATCGCTGAGTGTGGCTTCTGAATTTCTGCTGGCCACTTTCTGATTGGAGCGTAACTGACTCACTACTTGTGCATGACCTGCAAGGGCTGCAGCTTCATCCATAAATTTTCCTGTACCGTAGAGTGCGTCAGCCAGAACGCCTTTAATCACCACTTCAGGAAAATAGTCGACGAATTCCCGGATCATCTCCAGTGCCAGCGCCTGAAGCGTTGGGAAACGGTTGTGGTCGGGTTCTGGGCGTTTAGGTCTCAGTTTCTTTGCAACACCCTCTTTCTTGAGAGCTTTGTCGTGTTTTCGCCAAGCTGATAGCTGAGGATCGGGAACCTAAAACCGGAACCCTACAGGAAAGGTGGCGATATCAGTGACCAAGACCATAAAAATCAGTTCCTGACCATTGATATAACCACCTGTTGGTTTATCCCTGATTTTATGAGCGCCTTCTATCTGGGTCGTTCTTTTTGATCTTCGTTTGGCAGAATCATCAATAGTCAGAACCCCTTCAGCAATACCGTAATGAGACAAGATATTGCGAACACTGGCCTGTAGAATTTGATGCCATGCAATTTTTGCTGAATAGAAAATCCAACATAGACGGGTTGACTTGAACTTCCCAAGACTCCTACGTTCAAAGGCGGCCCAGTTGAGTGTTTCAGTGACAACAATCCCCATAATAAGAGCGGTCAGGACTGTTTTTTGGATCGTTGTGAGTGGAGCAGAAGGCGTAATGCTTTTCAGTGAATCGCTCAAAGAGTCCAGAAATACAGTAACAACAGAAAGAGGACGAATCGGCACTAGCGACACTTGACGGTTATAAAATTGGAGTGCCATCATACCCTGTCAGCCTGCTGTTGTGTCGTTGATCGTATCTCGCTGGGCTTGATGCAGGAGACGCAGCAGTAGTCTGATTTGGATATCTACATCAAAGTACTCTGTCAAACGCTAAAAACTGCAGCATTGAGTGTGTGCCGTAGGCACACAGAGAGAAAAGAAGGGAGTCTTTTCTTATCTGTGGCGAAGCTACAGAAAAGATGGCGGAGGGCCCGCCGGAGCCGGTCGTCGGAAACAGGCTTCAAACCACCTCAAGCGGCTTGTATTAAGAGTGCAGGTCGTGAGCGTTGAGGAAAAGTCGGACTTGATCCGGCAGGTACGGAACAGAGAGATGAGTAAACCCGAACCGCTGTTGAGGCGTCGTAACCAAGTTCTATAGACATCAAAACCGGGCTTCACTCGATAGCCCGGGATCAGTCTGCAAGTGAAATCCGAATGCTGTGCAGGCGGTGTCCGGAGTGAAGGCGGCATGAATCTGTTTCAGGCTTTTCTGTGGAACTGCGTGAACCAGTCTTGCAGATGCTAAGGGAGAACTCCAAGTGGCGATACCACAAGGGGCAGAGTACCAATGCTGCGCACTGGGGCGGAGCAGCCCGTATGTAGTGAAGAAGCACCTGTAATGGGTGTGGAGCGAGGGGGCTGCGTCAGGTGGTTCTCATGGGTATTCAACTGACAGGGTCGTATGACAAAAGTCAGAAGGAGGTATTGATGAGGACAAAACCATTTATCATTCCCAAGCAACAGGTGATGCAGGCGTACAGGCTCGTCAAAGCCAACGCAGGTGCCGCCGGTGTTGATCGTCAATCGCTGGAAGATTTTGAGAAAAATCTGAAAGACAATCTTTATAAAATCTGGAACCGGATGTCATCGGGGAGTTACTTTCCTCCTCCGGTGATGGCAGTCCCGATCAAAAAAAAGACAGGTGGCGTACGGATACTGGGAATCCCGACAGTGGGAGATCCAATCGCCCAAACGGTGGTAAAACTGCAATTTGAGCCAGAAGTTGAACCGTATTTTCTACCCGATTCTGCATTATGTGTTCGATCAATGGATGCAACGCCACCATCCAGATGCCCCTTGGTGTCGCTATGCTGATGATGGGCTTGTTCACTGTCGTACAGAGCAACAGGCACAGCAGTTGCTGAGTGTGTTGCGAGAGCGTTTTGCAGAATGTGGTTTAGAGCTGCATCCGAAAAAGACCAAGATTGTGTATTGCAAAGATGGAAACCGAAAGGGGCGTTATCATACGACGTCCTTCGACTTTTTAAGCTACACCTTCAAGCGGAGAGTGAGTTGGAATAAGAAGCAAAATTGCCCTTTCATCAGCTTCTCACCGGCGGTAAGTAAGTCGGCGTTGAAATCAATGCGATCTAAGACGAGAAAGTTGGGTGTGCGAAACCGAACGGATTTGGAGCTGATTGATATTGCCCGGTGGTTCAACCCGATTATTCAGGGTTGGATGAATTACTACGGCAAATTCAGAAAGTTGGCAATGCATGGGATGTGTAGACACTTCAACATGACACTGGTGGCATGGGCGATGAAGAAATACAAACATCTTCGAGGCCGAAAGACGAAGACGGTGAAGCTCTTTGACAGGATTGTAGAGCGACACCCGAACTTGTTTGCACATTGGCGCATGGGGATGGTGGGTGCGTTTGCCTGATGGGAGCGGTATAAGCTGAGAGGTTTACGTACCGTTCTGCGAGGGGCCGATGGGGAAGTTCCGTCGGTCTACTCTCCAAAAGCAAGTCCACGTTCTACGAACGTGGTTCGTTTAGATGGAATCGGCATTCCGGAGGATGTGAATTTTGCATCTTTGGCACACCTTGTTCAGGAATCCTCTAAACCATTAGTGCACTTTACAGAAAGTAGTGCACTTTACAGAAAGCGATGTTTGGTGACCCACAGGCCCAATACGATACTGGTATGGCCTTGAGTGAAAGTAAGGGTTTTTACACAAGCAAAAAATTGGCTTTCAGTGGCTGGATAAAGCCGCCCAGACTGGGCACCCAGGAGCGAAACAGGCGGCAGAAAATCTTCGGTGAAGGTGTTGTAAGGCAATGGTATAAAAGTACGATAAGTGTTGGTTTTGATTTCCACATCGCATTTGTGGACGAGCTTGGTAAAGAAACAGACCTCCCAAAGTGCACCAACCACCGCCAAACAGCCTTGAGCTTATAAAAAGCTGAATCCCGCACAGAACTCTGTTGCGGGATTTTTACGTTATGCACTTGTGAATGTCCCGCCTGTTTCCCCCTTTCCAGAGAGTTTTCACCCCGGTTCTCCGTTTGTAATATATCAGAGAGGGTTTCGAGGTACGTTCCCTGAAAACTGTCTGGATAATCTGTGTGCTGACTTCTACGCGTTTCTTTTGGCTGTCATGAAACCTGCTCGCGGTCAGCAAAGGCGCGATCTACGTTTGCATGTCGTCGTCTGAGTTGGACACCCTCCAACGAGCCTTTCGGGATGCGGGAGGCAAAGGATCCACCTTCCTGATCTGAGCTAAAAATATTTTCACTCTCAGTCGTGCTGATTACCAGCGCCAGTACGAACCCATTCTCTATGGCTGGAAAGAAGGCACCGATCACTTCTGGTGCGGTGCCCGTGATCAGGGTGATGTCTGGTTCTTCAACACACCCGTCAAAAACGATCTCCACCCCACCATGAAGCCGCTGGAGCTGGATGAGCTTGCGTAACAGGCCGGAGTCATCAAAGCCGAAGCCCAGGGAGAAGGCTGGCTACAACGGAGTTGGCGACCCCTTGTGATGCTGGTGTTTACCGCTTTGATTGTCTGTCGCTGGATGGGGTGGGCCTCACCGGATTTGAGTGAAACCCTTGAGCTCAACTGCTTGGGATCGTGCAGTTGGGGATTGGGGGTTACATTGCCAGCCGTGGGCTTGAAAAGGTCACAAGGAGCATACGCGGAAGAGTCAATGGAGAGTTAGGGCTCTGATAACGGTATTGTCACCCCATACAGTCTGTGCACTGACTACAGGGAATGGTTACTAAATAATGTCTTGAGTCGCACGCCCTCGGGCAGGTGGGTGCGCTTGTGCCGGTTGAGGTTCCCCGGGCGATCGGTGGTATAGGTGCACTGGTCACAGGACAGCGGCTTGGGCCGCGCGTCCCCCTGCAAGTGGGTGCGCCGGTGCTGTTTGAGGCTCCCCGGGCGATCGGTGGTGTAGGTGCACAGGTCACAGGACAGCGGCTTGGGCCGCGCCTCCCCCAGCAAATGGGTGCGCTGGTGCTGTTTGAGGTTCCCCTGGTCATCGGTGGTGTAGGTGCATTGGTCACAGGACAGCGGCTTGGGCCGCGCGTCCCCCTGCAGATGGGTGCGCTGGTGCTTTTTGAGGTGCCCCAGATGATCGGTAATATAGGTGCACTGGTCACAGGACAGCGGCCTGGGTCGCGCGTCCCCCTGCAAATGGGTGCGTTGGTGCCGGTTGAGGTGCCCCGTGTCATCGGTGGTGTAGGTACACAGGTCACAGGACAGCGGCTTGGGCCGCGCGTCGCCCTGCAGATGGGTGCGCAGGTGCCGGATGAGGTTACCCGGGCGATCGGTGGTGTAGGTGCACAGGTCACAGGACGGCGGCTTGGGCCACGCCTCCCTCTGCAGATGGGTGCTCTGGTGCTGTTTGAGGTGTCCCGTGCGGTCGGTGGTGTAGGTGCACTGGTCACAGGACAGCGGCCTGGGTCGGGCGTCCCCCTGCAGATGGGTGCGCTGGTGCTGTTTGAGGTTCCCCAGACGATTGGTGGTGTAGCTGCACTGGTCACATTGACATAATCGAGAGGCAAGGGTTCGCAAGGCTTTAGGCGGGTATAGACCGCTTCCTTTCAGATGTTTCTTTCTACGTGAGGCTCTCAGTGTGTGTGTGCCTGGAGAATCCTGCCCCTCATTCTCTACGATTTGAACCTCAAGTTCTTCGCAGGTTTGAACACCGTCATGACACTCCTCTTCTGATTGGGGCGGCAGCAGATTATTGATGTCATGATCCTGGTCATGCTCAGGAACCCATCCATTGACGCCATGAAACTCGGGGGAGGGAGCTTTGGTGGAGGAACCGCAATGAATAGACGGATCGACCTCCTCTCCCGGTGAAATACGGCACGCTGTTGTCCCACTCTCAATACAGGTGATGGCGTCCTGTTGAATTTCAAGCGTTTGGGGAATGGGTCCTGCCAGGGTGAACTGTGTCGCTTTATCCTCTCCCCGGCAGTATATAAAAGGACGGCCATCCCTCTCACCCCGGGAGCAGGTTGTTTCGCCTTTGGGGTAGATCCGTGTGTTTTTAACGGTATGGACGGTCACTCCCGCCATCGAGGTCACATTCAGTGAGGCGGGTGGGGCAAGCCGATGGGGGGTACCCTTGTCCCTCACCGAAGACGCGGGTAGAGAAGAAAAACAGCCAATTAAGAAAAGACTAACACGAAAGAGTTGTAATCTTTTTTGAAGAAACATTCTTTCCCCCATTGAGCCAGGGGAGGAAAGATAGTCGTACAGTGAAAAAAAGTGCCTGTTTTTAGTCAGTATTCTACGTGAGACTTAACGCACGGGGTCCCTGTAACACTCAACAAACTGCGGGAGCTCAGCCGCGCGAATGCAGATGGGTGCACTTGTGCCGGTTAAGGTTCACCGGGTCTTCGGTGGTGTAGCTGCACAGGTCACAGGACAGAGGCTTGGGCCGTGCCTCTCTCTGCAAATGGGTGCGCTGGTGCTGTTTGAGGTGTCCCGGGTCATCGGTGGTGTAGGTGCACTGGTTACAGGACAGCGGTTTGGGCCGCGCCTCCCTGGGCAGATGGGTGCGCTGGTGCTGTTTGAGGTTCCCCAGGCGATCGGTGGTGTAGGTGCACAGGTCACAGGACAGCGGCCTGGGCCGCGCCTCTCCCTGCAAATGGATGCGCTGGTGCCGTTTGAGGCTCCCCGGGTGATCGGTGGTGTAGGTGCACTGGTCACAGGAGAAGGGCCTGGGCCGCGTCTCCCCGGGCAGATGGGTGCGCTGGTGCTGTTTGAGGCACCCCGGGACATCGGTGGTGTAGCAGCACAGGTCACAGGACAGCGGCTTGGGCCGCGCGCCCCCCTGCAGGTGGGTGCGCTGATGCTGCTTGAGGTGCCCCGTGCGGTCGGTGGTGTAGCTGCACTGGTCACAGGACAGCGGCTTGGGCCGCGCGTCCTCCTGCAGATGGGAGCGCTGGTGCTGTTTGAGGTTCCCCGGGCGGTCGGTGGTGTAGCTGCACTGGTCACAGGACAGCGGTTTGGGCCGCGCGTCCTCCTGCAGATGGGTGCGCTGGTGCTGTTTGAGGTTCCCCGGATGATCGGTAGTGTAGGTGCACTGGTCACAGGACAGCGGCTTGGGCCGTGCCTCCCCCTGCAAATGGGTGCGCTGGTGCTGTTTGAGGCTCCCCGGGTGATCGGTGGTGTAGGTGCACAGGTCACAGGACAGCGGCTTGGGCCGCGCGTCCCCCTGCAGATGAGTGCGCTGGTGTTGTTTGAGGCTCCCCTGGTGATCGGTGGTGTAGGTGCACTGGTCACAGGACAGCGGCTTGGGCCGCGCCTTCCCGGGCAGATGGGTGCGCTGGTGCTGCTTGAGGTACCCCGGGTCATCGGTGGTATAGGTGCACAGGTCACAGGACAGCGGCCTGGGCCGCGCGTCCCCCTGCAAATGGGTGCGCTGGTGCCGTTTGAGGTTCCCCGGGCGATCGGTGGTGTAGGTGCACTGGTCACAGGACAGCGGCTTGGACCGCGCGTCTCCCTGCAGATGGGTGCGCTTGTGCTGTTTGAGGCTCCCCGGGTGATCGGTGGTGTAGCTGCACTGGTCACAGGGCAGCGGCTTGGACCGCGCGTCCCCCTGCAGATGGGTGCGCTGGTGCTGTTTGAGGTGCCCCGGGAGATCGGTGGTGTAGGTGCACTGGTCACAGGGCAGCGGCTTGGACCGCGCGTCTCCCTGCAAATGGGTGCGCTGGTGCTTTTTGAGGCTCCCCTTGGCATCGGTGGTGTAGGTGCACTGGTCACAGGATAGCGGCTTGGGCCGCGCCTCCCCCTGCAAATGGGTGCGCTGGTGCTGTTTGAGGTGCCCCGGGCGATCGGTGGTGTAGCTGCACTGGTCACAGGACAGCGGCTTGGGCCGCGCCTCCCCCTGCAAATGGGTGCGCAGGTGCTGTTTGAGGCTCCCCTTGGTATCGGTGGTGTAGGTGCACTGGTCACAGGATAGCGGCTTGGGCCGCGCCTCCCCCTGCAAATGGGTGCGCAGGTGCTGTTTGAGGCTCCCCTTGGCATCGGTGGTGTAGCTGCACTGGTCACAGGACAGCGGCTTGGGCCGCGCCTCCCCGGGCAGATGGGTGCGCTGGTGCTGTTTGAGGTGCCCCGGGCGGGCGGTGGTGTAGGTGCACTGGTCACAGGATAGCGGCTTGGGCCGCGCCTCCCCCTGCAAATGGGTGCGCTGGTGCTGTTTGAGGTGCCCCGGGCGATCGGTGGTGTAGCTGCACTGGTCACAGGACAGCGGCTTGGGCCGCGCCTCACCCTGCAAATGGGTGCGCAGGTGCTGTTTGAGGCTCCCCTTGGCATCGGTGGTGTAGGTGCACTGGTCACAGGATAGCGGCTTGGGCCGCGCCTCCCCCTGCAAATGGGTGCGCAGGTGCTGTTTGAGGCTCCCCTTGGCATCGGTGGTGTAGCTGCACTGGTCACAGGACAGCGGCTTGGGCCGCGCCTCCCCGGGCAGATGGGTGCGCTGGTGCTGTTTGAGGCTCCCCTTGGCATCGGTGGTGTAGCTGCACTGGTCACAGGACAGCGGCTTGGGCCGCGCCTCCCCGGGCAGATGGGTGCGCTGGTGCTGTTTGAGGTGCCCCGGGCGGTCGGTGGTGTAGGTGCACTGGTCACAGGACAGAGGCTTGGGCCGCACGTCCCCAGGCAAATGGGTGCGCTTGTGCTGTTTGAGACTCCCCGGGTGATCGGTGGTGTAGCTGCACGGGTCACCTTGGCATAATCGAGAGGCAAGGATTCGCAAGGCTTTAGGCGGGTATAGGCCGCTTCCTTTCAGACGTTTCGTTCTACATGAGGCTCTCAGTGTGTGTGTGTCTGGAGAACCCTGCCCCTCATCCTCTACGATTTGAACCTCAAGTTCTTCATAGGTTTGAACGCCGTCATGACATTCCTCTTCTGATTGGGGTGCCAGCAGATCATTGATGTCATGCTCACGAACCCATCCATTGACGCCAGGGAACTCGGGGGAGAGAACTGTGGTGGAGGAACCACAATGAATAGACGGATCGACCTCCTCTCCCGGTGAAATACGGCACGCTGTTGTCCCACTCTCGATACTGGTGGTGGCATCCTGTTGAATTTCAAGCGTTTGGGGAATGGGTCCTGCCAGAGTGAACTGTGTCGCTTTATCCTCTCCCCGGCAGTATATAAAAGGGCGACCATCCCTCTCACCCCGGGAGCAGGTTGTTTCGGCTTTGGGGTAGATCCGTGTATTTTTAACGGTATAGACGGCCACTCCCGCCATCGAGGTCACGTTCAGTGAGGCGGGTGGGGCAAGCCGGGGGGCACCCTTGTCCCTCGCCGAAGACGCTGGTAGAGAAGCAAAGCAGCCGACTAAGAAAAGACTAACACGAAAGAGTTGTAATCTGTTTTGAAGAAACATTCTTTCCCCCATTGATCCAGGGGAGGAAAGATAGTCGTACATTGAAAAAAAGTGCCTGTTTTTAGTCAGTATTCTACGTGAGACTTAACGCACGGGGTCCCTGTAACACTCAACAAACTGCGGTGCTCAGCCGCGCGAATGCAGATGGGTGCGCTGGTGCCGTTTGAGGTTCTCGAGGCGAAGGGTGCCGTAGGTGCACTGGTCACAGGACAGCGGCTTGGGCCGCGTCTCCCCCTGCAGATGGGTGCGCTGGTGCCGTTTGAGGCTCCCGGGTCATCGGTGTAGGAGCACAGGTCACAGGACAGCGGCCTGGGCCGCGCCTCCCCCTGCAAATGGGTGCGCTGGTGCTGTTTGAGGTTCCCCGGATGATCGGTAGTGTAGGAGCACAGGTCACAGGACAGCGGCCTGGGCCGCGCCTCCCCCTGCAAATGGGTGCGCTGGTGCTGTTTGAGGCTCCCCGGGTCATCGGTGGTGTAGGTGCACAGGTCACAGGACAGCGGCCTGGGCCGCGCCTCCCTGGGCAGATGGGTGCGCTGGTGCTGTTTGAGGTGCCCCGGGTGATCGGTGGTGTAGGAGCACTGGTCACAGGACAGCGGCCTGGGCCGCGCCTCTCCCTGCAAATGGGTGCGCTGGTGCCGTTTGAGGCTCCCCGGGTGATCGGTGGTGTAGGTGCACTGATCACAGGACAGGGGCTTGGGCCGCGCCTCCCCGGGCAGATGGGTGCGTTGGTGCTGTTTGATGTTCTGCGGGCGATCGGTGATGTAAGGGCACAGGTCACAGGATAGGGGCTTGGGCCGCGCCTCCCCGGGCAGATGGGTGCGCTGGTGCTGTTTGAGGCTCCCCAGGTGATCGGTGGTGTAGGTTGCACAGGTCACAGGATAGGGGCTTGGGCCGCGCCTCCCCGGGTAGATGGGTGCGCTGGTGCTGTTTGAGGCTCCCCAGGTGATCGGTGGTGTAGGGGCACAGGTCACAGGACAGCGGCTTGGGCCGCGCCTCCCCCAGCAGATGGGTGAGCTGGTGCTGTTTGAAGTGCCCCAGGTGATCGGAGGTGTAGGTGCACAGGTCACAGGACAGCGGCTTGAGCCGCGCCTTCCCCTGCAGATGGGTGCGCTGGTGCTGTTTGAGACTCCCCGAGCGATCGGTGGTGTAGGTGCACAGGTCACAGGACAGCGGCTTGGGCCGCGCCTCCCCCAGCAGATGGGTGCGCTGGTGCTGTTTGAGGTGGCCCGGGTTATCGGTGGTGTAGGTGCACTGGTCACAGGACAGCGGCCTGGGTCGCGCGCCCCC
Source organism: Sansalvadorimonas sp. (assembly GCA_965221135.1). Taxonomy (GTDB): domain Bacteria; phylum Pseudomonadota; class Gammaproteobacteria; order Pseudomonadales; family Endozoicomonadaceae; genus Sansalvadorimonas. The sequence goes on along the minus strand of CBDCRZ010000024.1, from coordinate 15,441 downwards.
TTGCAGATGGGTGCGCTGGTGCTGTTTGAGGTTCACCGGGCGGTCGGTGGTGTAGGTGCACTGGTCACAGGACAGCGGCTTGGACCGCGCATCCCCCTGCAGATGGGTGCGCTGGTGCTGTTTGAGGTTCCCCGGGCGATCGGTGGTGTAGGTGCACAGGTCACAGGACAGCGGCTTGGGCCGCGCCTCCCCCTGTAAATGGATGCGCTGGTGCTGTTTGAGGTGCCCAAGGTGATCGGTGGTGTAGGTGCACTGGTCACAGGACAGCGGCTTGGGCCGTGCGTCCCCCTGCAGATGGGTGTGCTGGTGCTTTTTGAGGCTCCCCGGGGCATCGGTGGTGTAGCTGCACAGGTCACAGGATAGCGGCTTGGGCCGCGCGTCCCCCTGCAGATGGGTGCGCTGGTGCTGTTTGAGGTTCCCCTGGCGGTCGGTGGTGTAGGTACACTGGTCACAGGACAGAGGTTTGGGCCGCGCGTCCCCCTGCCGATGGGTGCGCTGGTGCTGTTTGAGGCTCCCCGGGCGGTCGGTGGTGTAGGTACACTGGTCACAGGCCAGGGGTTTGGGCCGCGCGTCCCCCTGCAGATGAGTGCGCTGGTGCTGTTTGAGGTTCCCCGGGCGGTCGGTGGTGTAGGTACACTGGTCACAGGACAGGGGTTTGGGCCGCGACTCCCCCTGCAGATGGGTGCGCTGGTGCTTTTTGAGGTTCCCCAGGCGATTGGTGGTGTAGCTGCACTGGTCACATTGGCATAATCGAGAGGCAAGGATTCGCAAGGCTTTAGGCGGGTATAGGCCGCTTCCTTTCAGACGTTTCGTTCTACGTGAGGCTCTCAGTGTGTGTGTATCTGGAGAATCCTGTCCCTCATTCTCTACGATTTGAACCTCAAGTTCTTCGCAGGTTTGAACGCCGCCATGACATTCCTCTTCTGATTGGCGTGCCAGCAGATCATTGGTTTCATGATCCTGGTCATGCTCTCGAACCCATCCATTGACGCCAGGAAACGCGAGGGAGGGAGCTTTGGTGGAGGAAGCACAATGAATAGACGGATCGACCTCCTCTCCCGGTGAAACGCGGCACGCTGTTGTCCCACTCTCGATACTTGTGATGGCACCCTGTTGAATTTCAAGCGTTTGGGGAATGGGTCCTGCCAGGGTGAACTGTGTCGCTTTATACTCTCCCCGGCAGTATATAAAAGGACGACCATCCCTCTCACCCCGGGAGCAGGTTGTTTCGCCTTTGGGGTAGATCCGTGTATTTTTAACGGTATAGACGGCCACTCCCGCCATCGAGGTCACGTTCAGTGAGGCGAGTGGGGCAAGCCGGGGGGTACCCTTGTCCCTCGCCGAAGACACGGGTAGAGAAGCAAAACAGCCGACTAAGAAAAGACTAACACAAAAGAGTTGTAATCTTTTTTGAAGAAACATTCTTTCCCCCATTGAATCAAGGATGAAAGATAGTCGTACAGTGAAAAAAAGTGCCTATTTTTAGTCAGCACGATGGGTGCGCTGGTGCTTTTTGAGGTGTCCCAGGTGATCGGTGGTGTAGGTGCACAGGTCACAGGACAGCGGCTTGGGCCGCGCCTCCCCCTGCAGATGGGTGAGTAGGTGCCGTTTGAGGTTCCCCGAGCTATCGGTGGTGTAGGTACACTGGTCACAGGATCGCGGCTTGGATCGCGCGTCCCTCTGCAGATGGATGCGCTGGTGCCGTTTGAGGTTCCCCGGGTCATCGGTGGTGTAGGTACACAGGCCACAGGACAGCGGCCTGAGCCGCGTCTCCCCCTGCAGATGGGTACGCTGGTGCCGGTTGAGGTTCTCCGTGCGATCGGTGGTGTAGGTGCACTGGTCACAGGACAGCGGCTTGGGCCGCGCCTCCCCGGGCAGGTGGGTGCGCTGGTGCTTTTTGAGGCTCCCCAGGTGATCGGTGGTGTAGGTGCACAGGTCACAGGACAGAGGCTTGGGCCGCGCCTCCCCCTGCAGATGGGTGCGCTGGTGCTGTTTGAGGCACCCCGGGACATCGGTGGTGTAGCAGCACAGGTCACAGGACAGCGGCTTGGGCCGCGCGTCCCCCTGCAGATGGGTGCGCTGGTGCCGGTTGAGGCTCCCCGGGTGATCGGTGGTGTAGTTGCACTGGTCACAGGACAGCGGCTTGGGCCGCGCGTCCCCTTGCAGATGGGTGCGCTGGTGCTGTTTGAGGTTCCCCAGACGATCGGTGGTGTAGCTGCACTGGTCACATTGGCATAATCGAGAGGCAAGGGTTCGCAAGGCTTTAGGCGGGTATAGACCGTTTCCTTTCAGATGTTTCTTTCTACGTGAGGCTCTCAGTGTGTGTGTGTCTGGAGAATCCTGCCCCTCATTCTCTACGATTTGAACCTCAAGTTCATCACAGGTTTGAACGCCGTCATGACATTCCTCTTCTGATTGGGGCGCCAGCAGATCATTGATGTCATGCTCACGAACCCATCCATTGACGCCAGAAAGCTCGGGGGAGAGAGCTTTGGTGGAGGAACCGCAATGAATAGACGGATCGACTTCCTCTCCCGGTGAAATACGGCACGCTGTTGTCCCACTCTCGATACTGGTGATGGCGTCCTGTTGAATTTCAAGCGTTTGGGGAATGGGTCCTGCCAGGGTGAACTGTGTCGCTTTATCCTCTCCCCGGCAGTATATAAAAGGACGACCATCCCTTTCACCCTGGGAGCAGGTTGTTTCGCCTTCGGGGTAGATACGTGTGTTTTTAACGGTATAGACGGCCACTCCCGCCATCGAGGTCACATTCAGTGAGGCGGGTGGGGCAAGCCGATGGGGGGTACCCTTGTTCCTCGCCGAAGACGCGGGTAGAGAAGCAAAACAGCCAATTAAGAAAAGACTAACACTAAAGAGTTGTAATCTGTTTTGAAGAAACATTCTTTCCCCCATTGAACCAGGGGAGGAAAGATAGTCGTAAAGTGAAAAAAAGTGCCTATTTTTAGTCAGTACTCTACGTGAAACTTAACGCACAGGGGCGCCTGTAACACTCAACAAACTGCGGGTGCTCAGCCGCGCGAAAAAACGCTATCGACAGACTCAAAATCGGGGTTGATTTTTAAGTTGATTTTGGTTGCCCTTTTTCGAGTGAAGCCATCAATAACAATGAGTTAGCGGGTCAGCCAAAGTTCCGTCGTAAACATTCCGTGAACCCAGAGTCATTCCGCCACCGGCTTCTGGCCGGTAGCGTGCTTTATTGGATACTATGATTTTGGTGATGGGGGTAACTGAGCATCATCTGGAGGACTGTGATTCTTCAATGATTGAAGGCTCCCATCCGTCATCAGCCAGGGCAGCCAATCGGAAAAGTCTTCTGCCAGATTCCGGTCATTCTCTGCACACGCCTGCAGATATTCACTCAACCAAAACCAGGGATTGATATCCCAGAGGTTCAGGGTCATGAACACGGAGAACAGCCAGGCGGTCAGCTTTCCGCTCCAGTCACTGCCCGCGCCATAGAAGTTTTTTCGCCCCACAACCGGTGATCGAAGTGACCGCTCGGCCGCGTTGTTATCCATCGGCACTTCGGGGTAATCGACAAACAGGCACAGCCCCTCCCAATGGTTCTGCAGGCTGGCAGCACTTTCCGACACTGTTCCTTCAATTCTGGGCGGGCAAGTTTTTCAATGCGCCATTTTTCCATGCTGGTCCGATGGTTTTTTAGTGCACTGTCGTATTTCTGGAACACTTCACAAGTATCAAGGCTGTTCAGCCTTTGATGATTCCAATGGTAAAGTCTGCCTATCCGTTTGACCCAGGTCGCACTCCATGTTTTCAGTCCGTCAGTTCCCCGTTCCGCATTGATAGAGCCAAAGGACATGTTGTAGCTATAGGTAGTAAGGGGGTGGTTGAAAATAATGGGGTTATAAAAAAGGCGCCGGATCTACTGATTTACGATGTTCAAGTCGGAATGAATTCTGAGCATTCAAGGAAGAATTCTCAATCTGTGCAGTAATGGATATTCACCCGAGCGGCCCCGGGTATTCTGGGTTTCTAAGCTGCCTGTGCAGCAGTGAACTAACTCCCGGCAATCTTGAAAGCCGGGATTTCAAGTTACCCTGAAAGGTTAACCGTTCGCATGCTTTCCTTTTCTTCATTCATAGATGTCTAAACCCATAACCTGTCAGCCACTTGCTCTGGGTTCTGGTTTGATGCGATCCACAAATTTCATTGCCGCTTCCATAAGGCCTTCTGCCGCTTTATGGCAACGATAATATGTCACATCTGTTTATACAGCGATGACTGGTGCGCAAAAACAGGTCATTCTAATCGGGAATTTTGGTGCTGTTGCTGGAGAAGTCCCGCCAATCGCATTCAATCGACGTGTTGCGCTGTTGTATTGTTATGATCATAGAGAGCTACCTCAGCGCCAGCGCTGGCACGCCTCCTCTGAAAGTTTTGAGTTCGGCTGTGCTTATACCATGCTCCTGCGATCAGGGAGCCACACAACAACACTGCAACAGTGGAGGCAACAACCCCAAGGGCGATAAACAAGGAAGTGAGTGTTGTCGTTGTTGCCACCGCCGCTGTGGGTAACAGGGCCGTTGCCGACTGCCAGGGAGGAGCGCTGCAGGCTGTTGTTGTGGTTTCGGTGACCGTTCTGGTCAGCATCGAAGGGGTTGGAGGCACTATGTCCTGGCAGATTGTGGGTAGTATGATGCCTTCAGGGCAGGGCGGGAAATTGCTCTCGAGGAACTCTGTCGTTGTGGTATTACCCTCAGAATCATGACAGGTGACGGGTGTCACCTCAATGCTCTGGTTCCGGTTCACAATACGGGCAATCGTCGTTTCCTTGCGATTGGTGGTAAAGTTTTCACAACCATTTTTCACCCTCCATTCGATTGAATCTTCATTGTTGTCCGCCCATTTGACGTTCATTAACCGGCAGTTGATGGCTTTGACTATCAGGTCCATGACCCGACTATCATTACGCAGCACTGGCAACGTCATTACGACATCTGTGTGGGGGCGGTTGTTATTGCTGACAGTAATTTGGAAACCATTAAATTTGCTGGAGACCTTTACAATCACCTCTGCCTTCAGACAAGCATCAGGGCCGGAGAAAATTTCGTCAGCAGATGGTGTTCTTCGAAGGGCAATTAAATTGTCAAGGTTCCGAAAATAGTATGTCCCTCTGACTATATGGGCAATGGCGACTTCATTCTTGTGCACGCCATTGGCATCTAACACAGAAACAATCAGGTATGGGCTACCCCGAACCGCAATGTTTAGCCTGAACTCTCCGCAGGTCGGGTAAGGCTCGGGTAATGGTTGCACGTAAACAGGAACATGGCAGGCCAGATCCTGCCCGGAACCTGAGCCTGAGCCTGCACTTTTTGCCGCTGGTGCCGGGTTGGCGCGGGCTGTTGTGCCCAGGCCCAATAAAGAAAGGCCAGCCATGGTCCAGGTGGTTATGCGTGATCGTAATGAGCGGGGCGGTGGGGCTGATAAGGATATGCCGCGCGCGCTGTACTGTCTGGCTAACTGACTTGCAATATCGGCTAACTGTTCGTGTCCGTTCTCTTTCAGCCAGCTGGCCTGGTTTTTTACCAGCTCTCCCAGTCTGGTGAGCTGTAATAGCGTAGTCAGCTGCCGGCCAGGTGTCTGGCCGTTATAAAGGCCGGCGACCTGAGATATATGTTTATTTAATAAGCGCTGTACTCTTTTACCGGCCTGTTGACGGGGATGGTTATCATAGATACGAGTAATGCGTTCCAGCAGGCTTTTATGCAAAACGTGACTCTGCCCGTAGACCGCACCATGTTGGCAGGGCGGGTTTTTTTCGGGTTGCTTTCGCACAGACAGGCCTGGTGTGTCGTACATCTGCTCCACGATTGCAGACCTGTTTTTATACACGCCGATATTCTGGGGGCGTGGTGTTTCTGCTTGAGTCTGCAGAGGCTGAGCAACTGCTGATTGTAGTGGTGAAGGCATGTTTTCCTCTCCTGTCGTTTTTTTTGCCTGCCGGGCTTTTTCCGTTGCCGGGCCAGGCAGGCTCTGTTTTATGACTCCTGTGGTTTTTTGCTTTGTTTTTTCTGTTCCTGTTCTTTTGTTTCCTGGCTCTGTGCTTCTTCCAGCTGGTCATTGTTTTCCTGGAGCTGGTCGTCGTTGACCCGCGGTGCCTGGTCTTACACGGTGGTGTGTTTGGCAGTTATGGAGCCAGGGGCGGGCGGGGTGGATACGGCGGTCCGCATCACTGGGCTATTGCGACTATCATAGGAAACCCCTGCCAAAATATTGTTGGCTCGCCTTTTTTGAGAGTTTTGAGTTCTGTTTGCACGGCTGTGCTTATACCATGCTCCTGCGATCAGGGAGCTACACAACAACAGTGCAACAGTCGAGGCAACAACCCCCAGAGCGATAAACAAGGAAGAGAGTGTCGTTGTTGCCACCGCCGCTGCTGTTGGTAGGGCCGTTGTCGACTGCCAGGGGGGAGCGCTGCAGGCTGCAGTTGTGGTTTCGGTGACCGTTCTGGTCAGCATCGAAGGGGTATCCTGGCAGATTGGGGGTGGTGTGAGGCCCTCTGGGCAGGGCGGGAAATTGCTCTCGAGGAATCTACCGTTGTGGTATCACCCTCAGAATCATGACAGGTGACGGGCGTCACCTCAATGCTCTGGTTCCGGTTCACAATACGGGCAATCGTCGTTTCCTTGCGATTGGTGATAAAGTTCTGGCAACCATCTTTTACCCGCCATTTGATTGAATCTTCATTGTTGTCCGTCCATTTGACGGTCATAAGCTGGCAGTTGATGGCTTTGACTATCAGGTCTGTGACTTTGCTGTTATCACGCAGCTCTGGAAACGTGACGGCATCAGCAGCCTCGCGATGAAGGTCATAAATAATACTGGTGTAGCCATTTAATTTGCTGGAGACTTTGACAGTCAGCTGTGCCTTCAGGCAGGCCTGACTGGCACTGTAAAGGGGGTGGTCCACATTAGACGATGTTTTTCTCACAGAGATCAAATCGTTGACGCTCCCGAAATACCGCGGATTGTTGTCTACCCCATGGACAAATGCCCATTGTTGCAGGCTCTGGCCGTTTGGATTTTCCAGACCGACAATTATCCCTCCGTTATCCCGAATCGCAAGGGTCAGGTTAAATTCACCGCAGGTCGGGTAAGGCTCGGGTAATGGTTGCACGTAAGCAGGAACATGGCAGGCCAGACCCTGCCCGGAACCTGAGCCTGCATCTGGTACCAGCAGGTTGGCGCGGGCTGTTGTGCCCAGGCCCAATAAAGAAAGGCCAGCCATGGCCCAGGTGGTTATGCGTGATCGCAATGAACGGGGCGGTGGGGCTGATAAGGATATGCCGCGCGCGCTGTACCGTCTGGCTAACTGACTTGTAATATTGGCTAACTGTTCGTGTCCGTTCTTTTTCAGCCAGCTGGCCTGATTCTTTGCCAGTTTCCCCAATCTGGTGAGCTGTAATAGCGTAGTCAGCTGCCGGTCAGGTGTCTGGCCGTTATAAAGTCCGGCGACCTGAGATATATGTTTATTTAATAAGCGCTGCACTCTTTTACCGGCCTGTTGACGGGGATGGTTATCATAGATATGAGTAATGCGTTCCAGCAGGCTTTTATGCAAAGCATGACTCTGCCCGTAGACCGCCCCATGTTGGCAGGGCGGGTTTTGCCCGGGTTGCTTTCGCACAGACAGGCTTGGGGTGTCGTACATCTGCGCCACGATTGCAGACCTGTTTTTGTGCACGCCGATATTCTGGGGGCGTGGTGTTTCTGCTTGAGTCTGCAGAGGCTGAGCAACTGCTGATTGTAGTGGTGAAGGCATGCTTTCCTCTCCTGTCGTTTTTTTTGCCTGCCGGGCTTTTTCCGTTGCCGGGCCAGGCAGGCTCTGTTTTATGACTCCTGTGGTTTTTTGCTTTGTTTTTTCTGTTCCTGTTCTTTTGTTTCCTGGCTCTGTGCTTCTTCCAGCTGGTCATTGTTTTCCTGGAGCTGGTCGTCGTTGGCCCGCGGTGCCTGGTCTTACACGGTGGTGTGTTTGGCAGGTATGGAGCCAGGGGCGGGCGGGGTGGATACGGCGGTCCGCATCACTGGGCTATTGCGACTATCATAGGAAACCCCTGCCAAAATATTGTTGGCTCGCCTTTTTTGAGAGTTTTGAGTTCTGTTTGCACGGCTGTGCTTATACCATGCTCCTGCGATCAGGGAGCCACACAACAACAGTGCAACAGTCGAGGCAACAACCCCCAGAGCGATAAACAAGGAAGAGAGTGTCGTTGTTGCCACCGCCGCTGCTGTTGGTAACAGGGCCGTTGTCGACTGCCAGGGAGGAGCGCTGCAGGCTGCAGTTGTGGTTTCGGTGACCGTTCTGGTCAGCATCGAAGGGGTTGAAGGCACTATATCCTGGCAGATTGGGAGTGGTGTGAGGCCGTCAGGGCAGGGCGGGAAATTGCTCTCGAGGAATTCTACCGTTGTAGTCTGACCCTCAGAATCATGACAGGTGACGGGCGTCACCTCAATGCTCTGGTTCCGGTTCACAATACGGGCAATCGTCGTTTCCTTGCGTTTGGAGATAAAGTTCTGGCAACCATCTTTTACCCGCCATTCGATTGAGTCTTCATTGTTGTCGGCCCATTTGACAGTCATAAGTTGGCAGTTGATGGCTTTGGCTATCAGGTCCATGACCTTGCTGTCATCACGCAGCTCTGGAAAAGTGATGGACTCACCATTCTGGTGACTAAGGTCATTAACAGTAATGGTGTGGCCATTTAATTTGCTGGAGACTTTGACTGTCAGCTGTGCCTCCAGGCAGGGCTGGTCGGCCTGGCCGGTACTGCCAAGGGTGTATGTCTCTTTCGACGCAGCTTTTCTCAAAGAAATAATATCAGCGAAGGGTCTGAAGGAAAGCGATGGCGGTGGCGGTTCGATGAGGCCGAACACGTCATCCACTATCCATGAATCCTGGGCTATGCCGTTTGGTCTGTACAGTCTGACAATGATTATGCCGGTGTCCTTAACCGCAAGGGTCAGGTTGAATTCACCGCAGGTCGGGTAAGGCTCGGGTAATGGTTGTATGTAAACAGGAACATGGCAGGCCAGACCCTGCCCGGAACCTGAGCCTGCATCTGGTACCAGCAGGTTGGCGCGGGCTGTTGTGCCCAGGCCCAATAAAGAAAGGCCAGCCATGGCCCAGGTGGTTATGCGTGATCGCAATGAACGGGGCGGTGGGGCTGATAAGGATATGCCGCGCGCGCTGTACCGTCTGGCTAACTGACTTGCAATATTGGCTAACTGTTCATGTCCGTTCTTTTTCAGCCAGCTGGCCTGATTCTTTGCCAGTTTCCCCAGTCTGGTGAGCTGTATTAGCGTAGTCAGCTGCCGGCCAGGTGTCTGGCCGTTATAAAGGCCGGCGACCTGAGATATATGTTTATTTAATAAGCGCTGCACTCTTTTACCGGCCTGTTGACGGGGATGGTTATCATAGATATGAGTAATGCGTTCCAGCAGGCTTTTATGCACAGCATGACTCTGCCCGTAGACCGCCCCATGTTGGCAGGGCGGGTTTTGCCCGGGTTGCTTTCGCACAGACAGGCCTGGCGTTTCGTACATCTGCGCCACGATTGCAGACCTGTTTTTGTGCACGCCGTTACTCTGGGGGCATGGTGTTTCTACCTGGTTTTGCACGGGCAGAGACTGCACGGGCAGAGACGCTGCTGATTGTGGTGGTGTATTCATATTTGCGTCTCCTGTGTTTCTTTGCTTTGTTTTTCCTGTTCCTTTGTTTCCTGGCTCTGTGCTTCTGCCAGAGCGTCATTGCTTTCCTGGAGCTGATCGTGGGTGACCAGCGGTGCCTGGTCTGACGCGCCTGTGTGTTTGACAGGTATGGAGGCAGGGGCCGACGAGGTGGATAGGCCGGTCAGCGTCACTGAGTTATCGCGATTTTTATAGGAAGCCCCTGGCAACTTAAACTGCTCAAGAGACAGTTTAACGCCAACCCCGTCACCATCCGTTCCGGTCATGACGACAACAGTCACCGAGACTGAGACCGAAGCCTGCAAAGCGACACCCTGGCAATCACCAACGGTAATGTTACCTGCAGCAGCAGCGGCAGCAGCGGCAGCAGCCCCTGTATTTTTCGCACTGGGTCTTGCTGCCTCAGCGGTTGCGCTAGTGTTTTGTGTCGGCCTGCTCGCAAGGGCATGGTATGTACACCGGCAAAACTCTCAGAGGAGGCGGGCCAGCAATGTTTTGCCAGGGGCTTCCTATAAAAATCGCGATAACTCAGTGATGCTGACCGGCCTATCCACCTCGTCGGCCCCTGCCTCCATACCTGTCAAACACACAGGCGCGTCAGACCAGGCACCGCTGGTCACCCACGATCAGCTCCAGGAAAGCAATGACGCTCTGGCAGAAGCACAGAGCCAGGAAACAAAGGAACAGGAAAAACAAAGCAAAGAAACACAGGAGACGCAAATATGAATACACCACCACAATCAGCAGCGTCTCTGCCCGTGCAGTCTCTGCCCGTGCAAAACCAGGTAGAAACACCATGCCCCCAGAGTAACGGCGTGCACAAAAACAGGTCTGCAATCGTGGCGCAGATGTACGAAACGCCAGGCCTGTCTGTGCGAAAGCAACCCGGGCAAAACCCGCCCTGCCAACATGGGGCGGTCTACGGGCAGAGTCATGCTGTGCATAAAAGCCTGCTGGAACGCATTACTCATATCTATGATAACCATCCCCGTCAACAGGCCGGTAAAAGAGTGCAGCGCTTATTAAATAAACATATATCTCAGGTCGCCGGCCTTTATAACGGCCAGACACCTGGCCGGCAGCTGACTACGCTATTACAGCTCACCAGACTGGGGAAACTGGCAAAGAATCAGGCCAGCTGGCTGAAAAAGAACGGACATGAACAGTTAGCCAATATTGCAAGTCAGTTAGCCAGACGTACAGCGCGCGCGGCATATCCTTATCAGCCCCACCGCCCCGTTCATTGCGATCACGCATAACCACCTGGGCCATGGCTGGCCTTTCTTTATTGGGCCTGGGCACAACAGCCCGCGCCAACCTGCTGGTACCAGATGCAGGCTCAGGTTCCGGGCAGGGTCTGGCCTGCCATGTTCCTGTTTACATACAACCATTACCCGAGCCTTACCCGACCTGCGGTGAATTCAACCTGACCCTTGCGGTTAAGGACACCGGCATAATCATTGTCAGACTGTACAGACCAAACGGCATAGCCCAGGATTCATGGATAGTGGATGACGTGTTCGGCCTCATCGAACCGCCACCGCCATCGCTTTCCTTCAGACCCTTCGCTGATATTATTTCTTTGAGAAAAGCTGCGTCGAAAGAGACATACACCCTTGGCAGTACCGGCCAGGCCGACCAGCCCTGCCTGGAGGCACAGCTGACAGTCAAAGTCTCCAGCAAATTAAATGGCCACACCATTACTGTTAATGACCTTAGTCACCAGAATGGTGAGTCCATCACTTTTCCAGAGCTGCGTGATGACAGCAAGGTCATGGACCTGATAGCCAAAGCCATCAACTGCCAACTTATGACTGTCAAATGGGCCGACAACAATGAAGACTCAATCGAATGGCGGGTAAAAGATGGTTGCCAGAACTTTATCTCCAAACGCAAGGAAACGACGATTGCCCGTATTGTGAACCGGAACCAGAGCATTGAGGTGACGCCCGTCACCTGTCATGATTCTGAGGGTCAGACTACAACGGTAGAATTCCTCGAGAGCAATTTCCCGCCCTGCCCTGACGGCCTCACACCACTCCCAATCTGCCAGGATATAGTGCCTTCAACCCCTTCGATGCTGACCAGAACGGTCACCGAAACCACAACTGCAGCCTGCAGCGCTCCTCCCTGGCAGTCGACAACGGCCCTGTTACCAACAGCAGCGGCGGTGGCAACAACGACACTCTCTTCCTTGTTTATCGCTCTGGGGGTTGTTGCCTCGACTGTTGCACTGTTGTTGTGTGGCTCCCTGATCGCAGGAGCATGGTATAAGCACAGCCGTGCAAACAGAACTCAAAACTCTCAAAAAAGGCGAGCCAACAATATTTTGGCAGGGGTTCCTATGATAGTCGCAATAGCCCAGTGATGCGGACCGCCGTATCCACCCCGCCCGCCCCTGGCTCCATACCTGCCAAACACACCACCGTGTAAGACCAGGCACCGCGGGCCAACGACGACCAGCTCCAGGAAAACAATGACCAGCTGGAAGAAGCACAGAGCCAGGAAACAAAAGAACAGGAACAGAAAAAACAAAGCAAAAAACCACAGGAGTCATAAAACAGAGCCTGCCTGGCCCGGCAACGGAAAAAGCCCGGCAGGCAAAAAAAACGACAGGAGAGGAAAGCATGCCTTCACCACTACAATCAGCAGTTGCTCAGCCTCTGCAGACTCAAGCAGAAACACCACGCCCCCAGAATATCGGCGTGCACAAAAACAGGTCTGCAATCGTGGCGCAGATGTACGACACCCCAAGCCTGTCTGTGCGAAAGCAACCCGGGCAAAACCCGCCCTGCCAACATGGGGCGGTCTACGGGCAGAGTCATGCTTTGCATAAAAGCCTGCTGGAACGCATTACTCATATCTATGATAACCATCCCCGTCAACAGGCCGGTAAAAGAGTGCAGCGCTTATTAAATAAACATATATCTCAGGTCGCCGGACTTTATAACGGCCAGGCACCTGACCGGCAGCTGACTACGCTATTACAGCTCACCAGATTGGGGAAACTGGCAAAGAATCAGGCCAGCTGGCTGAAAAAGAACGGACACGAACAGTTAGCCAATATTACAAGTCAGTTAGCCAGACGGTACAGCGCGCGCGGCATATCCTTATCAGCCCCACCGCCCCGTTCATTGCGATCACGCATAACCACCTGGGCCATGGCTGGCCTTTCTTTATTGGGCCTGGGCACAACAGCCCGCGCCAACCTGCTGGTACCAGATGCAGGCTCAGGTTCCGGGCAGGGTCTGGCCTGCCATGTTCCTGCTTACGTGCAACCATTACCCGAGCCTTACCCGACCTGCGGTGAATTTAACCTGACCCTTGCGATTCGGGATAACGGAGGGATAATTGTCGGTCTGGAAAATCCAAACGGCCAGAGCCTGCAACAATGGGCATTTGTCCATGGGGTAGACAACAATCCGCGGTATTTCGGGAGCGTCAACGATTTGATCTCTGTGAGAAAAACATCGTCTAATGTGGACCACCCCCTTTACAGTGCCAGTCAGGCCTGCCTGAAGGCACAGCTGACTGTCAAAGTCTCCAGCAAATTAAATGGCTACACCAGTATTATTTATGACCTTCATCGCGAGGCTGCTGATGCCGTCACGTTTCCAGAGCTGCGTGATAACAGCAAAGTCACAGACCTGATAGTCAAAGCCATCAACTGCCAGCTTATGACCGTCAAATGGACGGACAACAATGAAGATTCAATCAAATGGCGGGTAAAAGATGGTTGCCAGAACTTTATCACCAATCGCAAGGAAACGACGATTGCCCGTATGTGAACCGGAACCAGAGCATTGAGGTGACGCCCGTCACCTGTCATGATTCTGAGGGTGATACCACAACGGTAGAATTCCTCGAGAGCAATTTCCCGCCCTGCCCAGAGGGCCTCACACCACCCCCAATCTGCCAGGATACCCCTTCGATGCTGACCAGAACGGTCACCGAAACCACAACTGCAGCCTGCAGCGCTCCCCCCTGGCAGTCGACAACGGCCCTACCAACAGCAGCGGCGGTGGCAACAACGACACTCTCTTCCTTGTTTATCGCTCTGGGGGTTGTTGCCTCGACTGTTGCACTGTTGTTGTGTAGCTCCCTGATCGCAGGAGCATGGTATAAGCACAGCCGTGCAAACAGAACTCAAAACTCTCAAAAAAGGCGAGCCAACAATATTTTGGCAGGGGTTTCCTATGATAGTCGCAATAGCCCAGTGATGCGGACCGCCGTATCCACCCCGCCCGCCCCTGGCTCCATAACTGCCAAACACACCACCGTGTAAGACCAGGCACCGCGGGTCAACGACGACCAGCTCCAGGAAAACAATGACCAGCTGGAAGAAGCACAGAGCCAGGAAACAAAAGAACAGGAACAGGAACAGAAAAAACAAAGCAAAAAACCACAGGAGTCATAAAACAGAGCCTGCCTGGCCCGGCAACGGAAAAAGCCCGGCAGGCAAAAAAAACGACAGGAGAGGAAAACATGCCTTCACCACTACAATCAGCAGTTGCTCAGCCTCTGCAGACTCAAGCAGAAACACCACGCCCCCAGAATATCGGCGTGTATAAAAACAGGTCTGCAATCGTGGAGCAGATGTACGACACACCAGGCCTGTCTGTGCGAAAGCAACCCGAAAAAAACCCGCCCTGCCAACATGGTGCGGTCTACGGGCAGAGTCACGTTTTGCATAAAAGCCTGCTGGAACGCATTACTCGTATCTATGATAACCATCCCCGTCAACAGGCCGGTAAAAGAGTACAGCGCTTATTAAATAAACATATATCTCAGGTCGCCGGCCTTTATAACGGCCAGACACCTGGCCGGCAGCTGACTACGCTATTACAGCTCACCAGACTGGGAGAGCTGGTAAAAAACCAGGCCAGCTGGCTGAAAGAGAACGGACACGAACAGTTAGCCGATATTGCAAGTCAGTTAGCCAGACAGTACAGCGCGCGCGGCATATCCTTATCAGCCCCACCGCCCCGCTCATTACGATCACGCATAACCACCTGGACCATGGCTGGCCTTTCTTTATTGGGCCTGGGCACAACAGCCCGCGCCAACCCGGCACCAGCGGCAAAAAGTGCAGGCTCAGGCTCAGGTTCCGGGCAGGATCTGGCCTGCCATGTTCCTGTTTACGTGCAACCATTACCCGAGCCTTACCCGACCTGCGGAGAGTTCAGGCTAAACATTGCGGTTCGGGGTAGCCCATACCTGATTGTTTCTGTGTTAGATGCCAATGGCGTGCACAAGAATGAAGTCGCCATTGCCCATATAGTCAGAGGGACATACTATTTTCGGAACCTTGACAATTTAATTGCCCTTCGAAGAACACCATCTGCTGACGAAATCTTCTCCGGCCCTGATGCTTGTCTGAAGGCAGAGGTGATTGTAAAGGTCTCCAGCAAATTTAATGGTTTCCAAATTACTGTCAGCAATAACAACCGCCCCCACACAGATGTCGTAATGACGTTGCCAGTGCTGCGTAATGATAGTCGGGTCATGGACCTGATAGTCAAAGCCATCAACTGCCGGTTAATGAACGTCAAATGGGCGGACAACAATGAAGATTCAATCGAATGGAGGGTGAAAAATGGTTGTGAAAACTTTACCACCAATCGCAAGGAAACGACGATTGCCCGTATTGTGAACCGGAACCAGAGCATTGAGGTGACACCCGTCACCTGTCATGATTCTGAGGGTAAT
>CBDCRZ010000023.1:0-18550 GCA_965221135.1 Sansalvadorimonas sp. | reverse complement strand
TTTCTGTCCAAAGGTTGTCATGGCTGTCTATGGGCGTATAGCCCATTAAAGGAGGCCTGTAAGGCCTCTACCTGGGTGTGTGCTCAGCGCACACCAATAGGGAGATCCTGAACTTATCCCTAAGGGATAAGAACAGGCCTCTCGGTAAGTATGGGAGTCGTGGGCTGCTTGGGCGCCCCTCGCATCCCTTTGGGGGGAGTGCTCGACCCAAGCAGTCTACACCCCCACGTCAAGAGGCTTTTTTCATACGACCGTTTAACCAGGCAGATCTTCCTCCTTCGATTCCTCCCACCTCTTCAGTAGAAGGACGAGAAGGCGCCCTTGTGACGCGATCGACTCCTCCATAGCCTGGGACACGGGATCTAAGCCAAGCGACATAGGCGTCAGTTGCGCGGTATACGTCGCCATATTCTCCAGGCGTAATTGTGCACGTCTCCAAAGGGGCGCGTCCGTTGGCAAGGACTTCTTCGGTAGGGAAGGCCAGCCGCTCAAGTCGTTCCTCAAGGTGTCTTATCCCATGGATGGGCATCGGGGTGCCAGGAGGGGGCGTATGTGGACCTGATACGCGCTTGCAATCTTTGGGCGCGAATCCATCTCCGATAGGCCTTGATGTCGCGGCGCCTTTGTTGGATGCGGCGGTAAAAGTTCCACCGGGGCGAGATCTTGGGGAGGTCAAGCATCTGCCTCCTTGAAGGCTTCATAAGCCCATTTGGGAGGCAGCAGTTCACCGTCACAGCCGAGTTTGTAACCCGCGTCTATGAGGCAATTGATGGCTTCTGCCAATTCGTATATATGCAGACCTGTTTGATCAGGTCCAATTTGGGCGGCCTTTGTCTCATTTTTGGACTCAAGAGCACCTGCTGTAGACACAGGTACGCAAGGCAATGGGACCCCAGCTATGCGGGAGATAATCATTTGGAAGTGCAGTGGTCAACGCCGAATTAGGCGTGTCCAGACCTTATTTCGCGTACCTGCCTTATTTCTGTACTGTTAAGCGTTGTCATTATCCGAAGTCACTTCGCTTTCGCCATCCCAAACAGGCCATCCAGCCGGTGGTGTCATTCGCAGCTTTTCCATGACTTCATTTAACGCAGCTTCAATAAGGTCAAGCTCATTTGGAAGATCACGAAGTTTTTCGATCTCTCTTGGCTGGCGCAGAGTTTGCTGAACCAACATTGCAACCCCGTTTGATTCTCTTATTAACCACTGTTCGCCGCGTGATCCAATAACAACATCACCAATAAAAGTAGCGCTGCCGTCTTCAAAGATTTTAGTAGTTGCTGTCCCTGCCGAATTAGCACCGGCATAAACTATGCCACCAGCTTTTTTGTTCTGTGCATAAACAGTTGCAACATTGCTGCCGGGGTCACTATCAGTTTGAGCAATAATTGCGTAACCGTTATTACTAGGCTTATCAGCATTTATACTAATTGTGCTAGTAAACGTGGCGCTGCCGTCGGAATAAATAGATGAAGTAGAACCCGGTGTTCCTGTTAGTTTACCGTTCCAAAGAAGTGTTCCAGTCGGAGCTGCTGCCGTAATACCGTTACTACTCCTCAATAAAGTTCCTGTTCCTGGGCCTGCCGAATCTAGTGGACTGCCACCTACCTGAACATCACCAATAAAAGTAGCGCTGCCGTTTGCTGCGCCAAGTGTTATCTGCTCATTAACGGTAAGATCACCGGTCAGATTACCGCCGGTAAGTTTTAGATAGTCTCCTTCGGGCCCATCACCAACCGCGACGACCTTGCCTTCGGCGGTGACCTGAACAGGAACGACTGCTCCCTCTTCTGTGACGCCGGACCAGATAACACTCATGGTTTTAGTTTCGCGAGACCGCTTGAAGAAAGAGTGAACGGAATATCACCGATTGCAGAAGTCACGCCGAAAGTGACTGATCCGCCTCCTGCTTGGACTTGAACTCCCGTCGTAGCCTCGAATGTGAGAGACCAAGGATTTCCTCTCTTAATCCAAGAGAGATTGAATGATCGAGGCTCGAAAGTGAGCACCCCAGACCGCTCCACTGGTTGCAATCCAACTCCGAGTCGTTGAACGGCACCTTGGGGTTCAGCGAATGCTTTTGTTGTTCCAAGCTCATAACCGAAAGCAGATCTCCAACCCAGAATTCCATAACTCCATGGCCAAGGGCCAGTGGCTTGATTTTGAGTGATGCGAACCCAAATGGTGTCATCACCTGGTTCCAATAAAACACTCCCGATGATCACTTGCGTGTCATCAGGAGTGAAGACATGAGTTCCAACGAGGGAAAAACTCATCAGCCGGCTTCGGCGACAGCTATGTCATAACTGGCGCTAGGGCTGAAAAGACGGAGAGTCATCTTTGCATCGCTAAGGATGAAGGCGTGCAGATCGTTGAAAGGTCCAGTGAACGTGAAGGAACGCTTTTCCACTCCGTCATCAAGGATGAATGGAGAGCCGGGTGTGGCATTTCCGTTACGGCGGCCGGGATCGTAAAGGAACTCACGAGTGGAAGCAGAAACGTTAGAAGGTTCAGGATCACCGGGATAACGGCGACGGGTAAACGCGCTGACGTTTGCAGTCTTTTCCACTACGCCGCCCTCGGAAGCGGGCGCGAGAGGAGTTGAGAGGAAGTAATTGATGTTGGCAGTCTCTCCGTAGATGCCGTTTCCGTTGGCGTCGAAGACGTGCTTCTGAATAGTCATTAGGTTCCTTTTTTGAATGGGCCGTACTTGGTGCCGCGCTCACTGCGGAAAACGACGGTCTTGGTTGAATTGGCAGCGAGAAAAACGCCAAGAGCAGACAAAGCGCCGGTAACTCGGCCCGTCCAGTTGCCTTCCGAGCCATCCCAAGCAAACAGACAAGCTTCACCAGCGGCGGCGTTATTTGCCTGGCTAGTGGGCCACTGAATGTTTTCGTAGGAATAACCGGTGACATTGCTTGGAGGCTGGCCAATAACCCGAGTACGAGAATGAGACTTAACGGTGACCGTTTCAGTTTCAGGAACGGGCGTCAAGATTTCGGCGTCTGCGCCAAACAAAGATTCAAGGGTTCCAACAGACATGGTCAAAGACCCGCCGGCGTAGTTAACCGTCAAACTTTTGGCTTTCGGATCGTCAGCCATTAATAGGAAGCAAGTACATTTAATTTTGGGGTGTTTTTCTTACTTGTGTCAAACCCCGACCTATTAGGTCGGGCTAAGTCTTCCCAACAAGAGGCCTGTTGTCTGAACCATCCCTGGCAGTGATCCAGTAGTAACCACCGGTTTGATTCACTTTCATCGTGCCGGGCATCCCGAGTCGGGAACTAGAACTGCCGCTAATTTCCCATCGACCAACTTGATCCGCATCAAAACCCGCCTCTCCAGCAGCGTGGCGTATGACCCGCTTCCCTTCATCTGCTGAAGCAGCCCAGACTGTAATAGTGCCCCAACTTGATCCACGGTGCTTGACGGTGACTGGGCCAGCATTGAACTGGAAGTCCTTCCACCAGTCGATGACGGAGTCGAGTCCGAGGCCTGACTTTGAGCGATAACGCAAACGCTTGCGAAGACAAGACTTCCCGTTAGGAGAAACTTCTTCCGATATGAACCCGATAGTGCGAAATTCGCCTTCAGGTTTGACAGGGGGGCAAATAGGTTGTTTGAAATCTTTCTGACCTTGGAGGATGGGGATTAAGGCTTCAATTCTGGTCGCTAGCGCAATGTTTGTTGGCAGGCTTGGGATCTGAACCTCAACCTCCAACCGATTCCCTTCGGAATCAGCCTCACAGGGAGCAAGCAACTTGTAATTAGCAGGAGGAAGGGGAGTGGCGTACAGATCCGATAACGCGTCATACAAAAGGTTGGAGATCAGGGATCCAGCCAGGTCATTAAGGAAGTCTTGCCAGGGGCTAAGACCACCGCCGGGGTTGTCCCAATCAGGGTTCCATGGCCTGTATTGCGGAGGTTGGCCGCCACCGGGAGGGCCACCGGTATAGATAACAGGGGAGAAATTGCATCCCGAGATCACGCCACCATCAGCACGAAGCAGCTCATCCGCAGAAGGTTCAATCTTGAACACCGGGTTAATGGCACCTGTGGGGTCTTGCTGAAACCCTTTGAGATTGACGGTCAGCTGGCAGCCGTCGTCCGGATCGGTGTATTCGTAGGGAGGAATATCCACCGGTTCAGGTTCAGGACCAGGTACTTGGCAAGTGGGATCACCCACAAAGTCCTGTCGAAGCACCCAAGTGTTTACGGTCCCGCCTCCCTCTCTCAGGGAAGTGGTTCCCGAAACACCATTGCTCTGTACCCACTCGAACCGATAAACGTTGTATGTGTCGTTGTTTAGGTCTGTTTCTGTCTCGACGTAGACCACATCCGTCAATTTCCTTATTACTGGTGTCGAGTCACTGGTGACGTTCCCGTTAAATAAAGATCTGATCTGAAAATCAGAAGCACCTTCGTAGCAAAACTGTTCGTCTGGCGTGGGTTCCCCTGGGCCAGGTTGATTGGGATCCCAAGTGCATCCCAGGTTTGCGGCAAGCAGCGCCAATGACCCAGCTGCAATGGGAACTACCCCTGTTCCTCCGGCTGCTAGGCCTACTGCCCCATATCCAATGAGTGCAGCCCCTCCCGTTTGCAATGCCTGGCAGGTAGCACCAGCGGCAGCATTATCTAATTTCTGTCCAAAGGTTGTCATGGCTGTCTATGGGCGTATAGCCCATTAAAGGAGGCCTGTAAGGCCTCTACCTGGGTGTGTGCTCAGCGCACACCAATAGGGAGATCCTGAACTTATCCCTAAGGGATAAGAACAGGCCTCTCGGTAAGTATGGGAGTCGTGGGCTGCTTGGGCGCCCCTCGCATCCCTTTGGGGGGAGTGCTCGACCCAAGCAGTCTACACCCCCACGTCAAGAGGCTTTTTTCATACGACCGTTTAACCAGGCAGATCTTCCTCCTTCGATTCCTCCCACCTCTTCAGTAGAAGGACGAGAAGGCGCCCTTGTGACGCGATCGACTCCTCCATAGCCTGGGACACGGGATCTAAGCCAAGCGACATAGGCGTCAGTTGCGCGGTATACGTCGCCATATTCTCCAGGCGTAATTGTGCACGTCTCCAAAGGGGCGCGTCCGTTGGCAAGGACTTCTTCGGTAGGGAAGGCCAGCCGCTCAAGTCGTTCCTCAAGGTGTCTTATCCCATGGATGGGCATCGGGGTGCCAGGAGGGGGCGTATGTGGACCTGATACGCGCTTGCAATCTTTGGGCGCGAATCCATCTCCGATAGGCCTTGATGTCGCGGCGCCTTTGTTGGATGCGGCGGTAAAAGTTCCACCGGGGCGAGATCTTGGGGAGGTCAAGCATCTGCCTCCTTGAAGGCTTCATAAGCCCATTTGGGAGGCAGCAGTTCACCGTCACAGCCGAGTTTGTAACCCGCGTCTATGAGGCAATTGATGGCTTCTGCCAATTCGTATATATGCAGACCTGTTTGATCAGGTCCAATTTGGGCGGCCTTTGTCTCATTTTTGGACTCAAGAGCACCTGCTGTAGACACAGGTACGCAAGGCAATGGGACCCCAGCTATGCGGGAGATAATCATTTGGAAGTGCAGTGGTCAACGCCGAATTAGGCGTGTCCAGACCTTATTTCGCGTACCTGCCTTATTTCTGTACTGTTAAGCGTTGTCATTATCCGAAGTCACTTCGCTTTCGCCATCCCAAACAGGCCATCCAGCCGGTGGTGTCATTCGCAGCTTTTCCATGACTTCATTTAACGCAGCTTCAATAAGGTCAAGCTCATTTGGAAGATCACGAAGTTTTTCGATCTCTCTTGGCTGGCGCAGAGTTTGCTGAACCAACATTGCAACCCCGTTTGATTCTCTTATTAACCACTGTTCGCCGCGTGATCCAATAACAACATCACCAATAAAAGTAGCGCTGCCGTCTTCAAAGATTTTAGTAGTTGCTGTCCCTGCCGAATTAGCACCGGCATAAACTATGCCACCAGCTTTTTTGTTCTGTGCATAAACAGTTGCAACATTGCTGCCGGGGTCACTATCAGTTTGAGCAATAATTGCGTAACCGTTATTACTAGGCTTATCAGCATTTATACTAATTGTGCTAGTAAACGTGGCGCTGCCGTCGGAATAAATAGATGAAGTAGAACCCGGTGTTCCTGTTAGTTTACCGTTCCAAAGAAGTGTTCCAGTCGGAGCTGCTGCCGTAATACCGTTACTACTCCTCAATAAAGTTCCTGTTCCTGGGCCTGCCGAATCTAGTGGACTGCCACCTACCTGAACATCACCAATAAAAGTAGCGCTGCCGTTTGCTGCGCCAAGTGTTATCTGCTCATTAACGGTAAGATCACCGGTCAGATTACCGCCGGTAAGTTTTAGATAGTCTCCTTCGGGCCCATCACCAACCGCGACGACCTTGCCTTCGGCGGTGACCTGAACAGGAACGACTGCTCCCTCTTCTGTGACGCCGGACCAGATAACACTCATGGTTTTAGTTTCGCGAGACCGCTTGAAGAAAGAGTGAACGGAATATCACCGATTGCAGAAGTCACGCCGAAAGTGACTGATCCGCCTCCTGCTTGGACTTGAACTCCCGTCGTAGCCTCGAATGTGAGAGACCAAGGATTTCCTCTCTTAATCCAAGAGAGATTGAATGATCGAGGCTCGAAAGTGAGCACCCCAGACCGCTCCACTGGTTGCAATCCAACTCCGAGTCGTTGAACGGCACCTTGGGGTTCAGCGAATGCTTTTGTTGTTCCAAGCTCATAACCGAAAGCAGATCTCCAACCCAGAATTCCATAACTCCATGGCCAAGGGCCAGTGGCTTGATTTTGAGTGATGCGAACCCAAATGGTGTCATCACCTGGTTCCAATAAAACACTCCCGATGATCACTTGCGTGTCATCAGGAGTGAAGACATGAGTTCCAACGAGGGAAAAACTCATCAGCCGGCTTCGGCGACAGCTATGTCATAACTGGCGCTAGGGCTGAAAAGACGGAGAGTCATCTTTGCATCGCTAAGGATGAAGGCGTGCAGATCGTTGAAAGGTCCAGTGAACGTGAAGGAACGCTTTTCCACTCCGTCATCAAGGATGAATGGAGAGCCGGGTGTGGCATTTCCGTTACGGCGGCCGGGATCGTAAAGGAACTCACGAGTGGAAGCAGAAACGTTAGAAGGTTCAGGATCACCGGGATAACGGCGACGGGTAAACGCGCTGACGTTTGCAGTCTTTTCCACTACGCCGCCCTCGGAAGCGGGCGCGAGAGGAGTTGAGAGGAAGTAATTGATGTTGGCAGTCTCTCCGTAGATGCCGTTTCCGTTGGCGTCGAAGACGTGCTTCTGAATAGTCATTAGGTTCCTTTTTTGAATGGGCCGTACTTGGTGCCGCGCTCACTGCGGAAAACGACGGTCTTGGTTGAATTGGCAGCGAGAAAAACGCCAAGAGCAGACAAAGCGCCGGTAACTCGGCCCGTCCAGTTGCCTTCCGAGCCATCCCAAGCAAACAGACAAGCTTCACCAGCGGCGGCGTTATTTGCCTGGCTAGTGGGCCACTGAATGTTTTCGTAGGAATAACCGGTGACATTGCTTGGAGGCTGGCCAATAACCCGAGTACGAGAATGAGACTTAACGGTGACCGTTTCAGTTTCAGGAACGGGCGTCAAGATTTCGGCGTCTGCGCCAAACAAAGATTCAAGGGTTCCAACAGACATGGTCAAAGACCCGCCGGCGTAGTTAACCGTCAAACTTTTGGCTTTCGGATCGTCAGCCATTAATAGGAAGCAAGTACATTTAATTTTGGGGTGTTTTTCTTACTTGTGTCAAACCCCGACCTATTAGGTCGGGCTAAGTCTTCCCAACAAGAGGCCTGTTGTCTGAACCATCCCTGGCAGTGATCCAGTAGTAACCACCGGTTTGATTCACTTTCATCGTGCCGGGCATCCCGAGTCGGGAACTAGAACTGCCGCTAATTTCCCATCGACCAACTTGATCCGCATCAAAACCCGCCTCTCCAGCAGCGTGGCGTATGACCCGCTTCCCTTCATCTGCTGAAGCAGCCCAGACTGTAATAGTGCCCCAACTTGATCCACGGTGCTTGACGGTGACTGGGCCAGCATTGAACTGGAAGTCCTTCCACCAGTCGATGACGGAGTCGAGTCCGAGGCCTGACTTTGAGCGATAACGCAAACGCTTGCGAAGACAAGACTTCCCGTTAGGAGAAACTTCTTCCGATATGAACCCGATAGTGCGAAATTCGCCTTCAGGTTTGACAGGGGGGCAAATAGGTTGTTTGAAATCTTTCTGACCTTGGAGGATGGGGATTAAGGCTTCAATTCTGGTCGCTAGCGCAATGTTTGTTGGCAGGCTTGGGATCTGAACCTCAACCTCCAACCGATTCCCTTCGGAATCAGCCTCACAGGGAGCAAGCAACTTGTAATTAGCAGGAGGAAGGGGAGTGGCGTACAGATCCGATAACGCGTCATACAAAAGGTTGGAGATCAGGGATCCAGCCAGGTCATTAAGGAAGTCTTGCCAGGGGCTAAGACCACCGCCGGGGTTGTCCCAATCAGGGTTCCATGGCCTGTATTGCGGAGGTTGGCCGCCACCGGGAGGGCCACCGGTATAGATAACAGGGGAGAAATTGCATCCCGAGATCACGCCACCATCAGCACGAAGCAGCTCATCCGCAGAAGGTTCAATCTTGAACACCGGGTTAATGGCACCTGTGGGGTCTTGCTGAAACCCTTTGAGATTGACGGTCAGCTGGCAGCCGTCGTCCGGATCGGTGTATTCGTAGGGAGGAATATCCACCGGTTCAGGTTCAGGACCAGGTACTTGGCAAGTGGGATCACCCACAAAGTCCTGTCGAAGCACCCAAGTGTTTACGGTCCCGCCTCCCTCTCTCAGGGAAGTGGTTCCCGAAACACCATTGCTCTGTACCCACTCGAACCGATAAACGTTGTATGTGTCGTTGTTTAGGTCTGTTTCTGTCTCGACGTAGACCACATCCGTCAATTTCCTTATTACTGGTGTCGAGTCACTGGTGACGTTCCCGTTAAATAAAGATCTGATCTGAAAATCAGAAGCACCTTCGTAGCAAAACTGTTCGTCTGGCGTGGGTTCCCCTGGGCCAGGTTGATTGGGATCCCAAGTGCATCCCAGGTTTGCGGCAAGCAGCGCCAATGACCCAGCTGCAATGGGAACTACCCCTGTTCCTCCGGCTGCTAGGCCTACTGCCCCATATCCAATGAGTGCAGCCCCTCCCGTTTGCAATGCCTGGCAGGTAGCACCAGCGGCAGCATTATCTAATTTCTGTCCAAAGGTTGTCATGGCTGTCTATGGGCGTATAGCCCATTAAAGGAGGCCTGTAAGGCCTCTACCTGGGTGTGTGCTCAGCGCACACCAATAGGGAGATCCTGAACTTATCCCTAAGGGATAAGAACAGGCCTCTCGGTAAGTATGGGAGTCGTGGGCTGCTTGGGCGCCCCTCGCATCCCTTTGGGGGGAGTGCTCGACCCAAGCAGTCTACACCCCCACGTCAAGAGGCTTTTTTCATACGACCGTTTAACCAGGCAGATCTTCCTCCTTCGATTCCTCCCACCTCTTCAGTAGAAGGACGAGAAGGCGCCCTTGTGACGCGATCGACTCCTCCATAGCCTGGGACACGGGATCTAAGCCAAGCGACATAGGCGTCAGTTGCGCGGTATACGTCGCCATATTCTCCAGGCGTAATTGTGCACGTCTCCAAAGGGGCGCGTCCGTTGGCAAGGACTTCTTCGGTAGGGAAGGCCAGCCGCTCAAGTCGTTCCTCAAGGTGTCTTATCCCATGGATGGGCATCGGGGTGCCAGGAGGGGGCGTATGTGGACCTGATACGCGCTTGCAATCTTTGGGCGCGAATCCATCTCCGATAGGCCTTGATGTCGCGGCGCCTTTGTTGGATGCGGCGGTAAAAGTTCCACCGGGGCGAGATCTTGGGGAGGTCAAGCATCTGCCTCCTTGAAGGCTTCATAAGCCCATTTGGGAGGCAGCAGTTCACCGTCACAGCCGAGTTTGTAACCCGCGTCTATGAGGCAATTGATGGCTTCTGCCAATTCGTATATATGCAGACCTGTTTGATCAGGTCCAATTTGGGCGGCCTTTGTCTCATTTTTGGACTCAAGAGCACCTGCTGTAGACACAGGTACGCAAGGCAATGGGACCCCAGCTATGCGGGAGATAATCATTTGGAAGTGCAGTGGTCAACGCCGAATTAGGCGTGTCCAGACCTTATTTCGCGTACCTGCCTTATTTCTGTACTGTTAAGCGTTGTCATTATCCGAAGTCACTTCGCTTTCGCCATCCCAAACAGGCCATCCAGCCGGTGGTGTCATTCGCAGCTTTTCCATGACTTCATTTAACGCAGCTTCAATAAGGTCAAGCTCATTTGGAAGATCACGAAGTTTTTCGATCTCTCTTGGCTGGCGCAGAGTTTGCTGAACCAACATTGCAACCCCGTTTGATTCTCTTATTAACCACTGTTCGCCGCGTGATCCAATAACAACATCACCAATAAAAGTAGCGCTGCCGTCTTCAAAGATTTTAGTAGTTGCTGTCCCTGCCGAATTAGCACCGGCATAAACTATGCCACCAGCTTTTTTGTTCTGTGCATAAACAGTTGCAACATTGCTGCCGGGGTCACTATCAGTTTGAGCAATAATTGCGTAACCGTTATTACTAGGCTTATCAGCATTTATACTAATTGTGCTAGTAAACGTGGCGCTGCCGTCGGAATAAATAGATGAAGTAGAACCCGGTGTTCCTGTTAGTTTACCGTTCCAAAGAAGTGTTCCAGTCGGAGCTGCTGCCGTAATACCGTTACTACTCCTCAATAAAGTTCCTGTTCCTGGGCCTGCCGAATCTAGTGGACTGCCACCTACCTGAACATCACCAATAAAAGTAGCGCTGCCGTTTGCTGCGCCAAGTGTTATCTGCTCATTAACGGTAAGATCACCGGTCAGATTACCGCCGGTAAGTTTTAGATAGTCTCCTTCGGGCCCATCACCAACCGCGACGACCTTGCCTTCGGCGGTGACCTGAACAGGAACGACTGCTCCCTCTTCTGTGACGCCGGACCAGATAACACTCATGGTTTTAGTTTCGCGAGACCGCTTGAAGAAAGAGTGAACGGAATATCACCGATTGCAGAAGTCACGCCGAAAGTGACTGATCCGCCTCCTGCTTGGACTTGAACTCCCGTCGTAGCCTCGAATGTGAGAGACCAAGGATTTCCTCTCTTAATCCAAGAGAGATTGAATGATCGAGGCTCGAAAGTGAGCACCCCAGACCGCTCCACTGGTTGCAATCCAACTCCGAGTCGTTGAACGGCACCTTGGGGTTCAGCGAATGCTTTTGTTGTTCCAAGCTCATAACCGAAAGCAGATCTCCAACCCAGAATTCCATAACTCCATGGCCAAGGGCCAGTGGCTTGATTTTGAGTGATGCGAACCCAAATGGTGTCATCACCTGGTTCCAATAAAACACTCCCGATGATCACTTGCGTGTCATCAGGAGTGAAGACATGAGTTCCAACGAGGGAAAAACTCATCAGCCGGCTTCGGCGACAGCTATGTCATAACTGGCGCTAGGGCTGAAAAGACGGAGAGTCATCTTTGCATCGCTAAGGATGAAGGCGTGCAGATCGTTGAAAGGTCCAGTGAACGTGAAGGAACGCTTTTCCACTCCGTCATCAAGGATGAATGGAGAGCCGGGTGTGGCATTTCCGTTACGGCGGCCGGGATCGTAAAGGAACTCACGAGTGGAAGCAGAAACGTTAGAAGGTTCAGGATCACCGGGATAACGGCGACGGGTAAACGCGCTGACGTTTGCAGTCTTTTCCACTACGCCGCCCTCGGAAGCGGGCGCGAGAGGAGTTGAGAGGAAGTAATTGATGTTGGCAGTCTCTCCGTAGATGCCGTTTCCGTTGGCGTCGAAGACGTGCTTCTGAATAGTCATTAGGTTCCTTTTTTGAATGGGCCGTACTTGGTGCCGCGCTCACTGCGGAAAACGACGGTCTTGGTTGAATTGGCAGCGAGAAAAACGCCAAGAGCAGACAAAGCGCCGGTAACTCGGCCCGTCCAGTTGCCTTCCGAGCCATCCCAAGCAAACAGACAAGCTTCACCAGCGGCGGCGTTATTTGCCTGGCTAGTGGGCCACTGAATGTTTTCGTAGGAATAACCGGTGACATTGCTTGGAGGCTGGCCAATAACCCGAGTACGAGAATGAGACTTAACGGTGACCGTTTCAGTTTCAGGAACGGGCGTCAAGATTTCGGCGTCTGCGCCAAACAAAGATTCAAGGGTTCCAACAGACATGGTCAAAGACCCGCCGGCGTAGTTAACCGTCAAACTTTTGGCTTTCGGATCGTCAGCCATTAATAGGAAGCAAGTACATTTAATTTTGGGGTGTTTTTCTTACTTGTGTCAAACCCCGACCTATTAGGTCGGGCTAAGTCTTCCCAACAAGAGGCCTGTTGTCTGAACCATCCCTGGCAGTGATCCAGTAGTAACCACCGGTTTGATTCACTTTCATCGTGCCGGGCATCCCGAGTCGGGAACTAGAACTGCCGCTAATTTCCCATCGACCAACTTGATCCGCATCAAAACCCGCCTCTCCAGCAGCGTGGCGTATGACCCGCTTCCCTTCATCTGCTGAAGCAGCCCAGACTGTAATAGTGCCCCAACTTGATCCACGGTGCTTGACGGTGACTGGGCCAGCATTGAACTGGAAGTCCTTCCACCAGTCGATGACGGAGTCGAGTCCGAGGCCTGACTTTGAGCGATAACGCAAACGCTTGCGAAGACAAGACTTCCCGTTAGGAGAAACTTCTTCCGATATGAACCCGATAGTGCGAAATTCGCCTTCAGGTTTGACAGGGGGGCAAATAGGTTGTTTGAAATCTTTCTGACCTTGGAGGATGGGGATTAAGGCTTCAATTCTGGTCGCTAGCGCAATGTTTGTTGGCAGGCTTGGGATCTGAACCTCAACCTCCAACCGATTCCCTTCGGAATCAGCCTCACAGGGAGCAAGCAACTTGTAATTAGCAGGAGGAAGGGGAGTGGCGTACAGATCCGATAACGCGTCATACAAAAGGTTGGAGATCAGGGATCCAGCCAGGTCATTAAGGAAGTCTTGCCAGGGGCTAAGACCACCGCCGGGGTTGTCCCAATCAGGGTTCCATGGCCTGTATTGCGGAGGTTGGCCGCCACCGGGAGGGCCACCGGTATAGATAACAGGGGAGAAATTGCATCCCGAGATCACGCCACCATCAGCACGAAGCAGCTCATCCGCAGAAGGTTCAATCTTGAACACCGGGTTAATGGCACCTGTGGGGTCTTGCTGAAACCCTTTGAGATTGACGGTCAGCTGGCAGCCGTCGTCCGGATCGGTGTATTCGTAGGGAGGAATATCCACCGGTTCAGGTTCAGGACCAGGTACTTGGCAAGTGGGATCACCCACAAAGTCCTGTCGAAGCACCCAAGTGTTTACGGTCCCGCCTCCCTCTCTCAGGGAAGTGGTTCCCGAAACACCATTGCTCTGTACCCACTCGAACCGATAAACGTTGTATGTGTCGTTGTTTAGGTCTGTTTCTGTCTCGACGTAGACCACATCCGTCAATTTCCTTATTACTGGTGTCGAGTCACTGGTGACGTTCCCGTTAAATAAAGATCTGATCTGAAAATCAGAAGCACCTTCGTAGCAAAACTGTTCGTCTGGCGTGGGTTCCCCTGGGCCAGGTTGATTGGGATCCCAAGTGCATCCCAGGTTTGCGGCAAGCAGCGCCAATGACCCAGCTGCAATGGGAACTACCCCTGTTCCTCCGGCTGCTAGGCCTACTGCCCCATATCCAATGAGTGCAGCCCCTCCCGTTTGCAATGCCTGGCAGGTAGCACCAGCGGCAGCATTATCTAATTTCTGTCCAAAGGTTGTCATGGCTGTCTATGGGCGTATAGCCCATTAAAGGAGGCCTGTAAGGCCTCTACCTGGGTGTGTGCTCAGCGCACACCAATAGGGAGATCCTGAACTTATCCCTAAGGGATAAGAACAGGCCTCTCGGTAAGTATGGGAGTCGTGGGCTGCTTGGGCGCCCCTCGCATCCCTTTGGGGGGAGTGCTCGACCCAAGCAGTCTACACCCCCACGTCAAGAGGCTTTTTTCATACGACCGTTTAACCAGGCAGATCTTCCTCCTTCGATTCCTCCCACCTCTTCAGTAGAAGGACGAGAAGGCGCCCTTGTGACGCGATCGACTCCTCCATAGCCTGGGACACGGGATCTAAGCCAAGCGACATAGGCGTCAGTTGCGCGGTATACGTCGCCATATTCTCCAGGCGTAATTGTGCACGTCTCCAAAGGGGCGCGTCCGTTGGCAAGGACTTCTTCGGTAGGGAAGGCCAGCCGCTCAAGTCGTTCCTCAAGGTGTCTTATCCCATGGATGGGCATCGGGGTGCCAGGAGGGGGCGTATGTGGACCTGATACGCGCTTGCAATCTTTGGGCGCGAATCCATCTCCGATAGGCCTTGATGTCGCGGCGCCTTTGTTGGATGCGGCGGTAAAAGTTCCACCGGGGCGAGATCTTGGGGAGGTCAAGCATCTGCCTCCTTGAAGGCTTCATAAGCCCATTTGGGAGGCAGCAGTTCACCGTCACAGCCGAGTTTGTAACCCGCGTCTATGAGGCAATTGATGGCTTCTGCCAATTCGTATATATGCAGACCTGTTTGATCAGGTCCAATTTGGGCGGCCTTTGTCTCATTTTTGGACTCAAGAGCACCTGCTGTAGACACAGGTACGCAAGGCAATGGGACCCCAGCTATGCGGGAGATAATCATTTGGAAGTGCAGTGGTCAACGCCGAATTAGGCGTGTCCAGACCTTATTTCGCGTACCTGCCTTATTTCTGTACTGTTAAGCGTTGTCATTATCCGAAGTCACTTCGCTTTCGCCATCCCAAACAGGCCATCCAGCCGGTGGTGTCATTCGCAGCTTTTCCATGACTTCATTTAACGCAGCTTCAATAAGGTCAAGCTCATTTGGAAGATCACGAAGTTTTTCGATCTCTCTTGGCTGGCGCAGAGTTTGCTGAACCAACATTGCAACCCCGTTTGATTCTCTTATTAACCACTGTTCGCCGCGTGATCCAATAACAACATCACCAATAAAAGTAGCGCTGCCGTCTTCAAAGATTTTAGTAGTTGCTGTCCCTGCCGAATTAGCACCGGCATAAACCATGCCACCAGCTTTTTTGTTCTGTGCATAAACAGTTGCAACATTGCTGCCGGGGTCACTATCAGTTTGAGCAATAATTGCGTAA
Organism: Sansalvadorimonas sp.; assembly: GCA_965221135.1. Classification (GTDB taxonomy): domain Bacteria; phylum Pseudomonadota; class Gammaproteobacteria; order Pseudomonadales; family Endozoicomonadaceae; genus Sansalvadorimonas. Next base: position 3,237 of record CBDCRZ010000023.1, on the reverse strand, counting down.
CCGTTATTACTAGGCTTATCAGCATTTATACTAATTGTGCTAGTAAACGTGGCGCTGCCGTCGGAATAAATAGATGAAGTAGAACCCGGTGTTCCTGTTAGTTTACCGTTCCAAAGAAGTGTTCCAGTCGGAGCTGCTGCCGTAATACCGTTACTACTCCTCAATAAAGTTCCTGTTCCTGGGCCTGCCGAATCTAGTGGACTGCCACCTACCTGAACATCACCAATAAAAGTAGCGCTGCCGTTTGCTGCGCCAAGTGTTATCTGCTCATTAACGGTAAGATCACCGGTCAGATTACCGCCGGTAAGTTTTAGATAGTCTCCTTCGGGCCCATCACCAACCGCGACGACCTTGCCTTCGGCGGTGACCTGAACAGGAACGACTGCTCCCTCTTCTGTGACGCCGGACCAGATAACACTCATGGTTTTAGTTTCGCGAGACCGCTTGAAGAAAGAGTGAACGGAATATCACCGATTGCAGAAGTCACGCCGAAAGTGACTGATCCGCCTCCTGCTTGGACTTGAACTCCCGTCGTAGCCTCGAATGTGAGAGACCAAGGATTTCCTCTCTTAATCCAAGAGAGATTGAATGATCGAGGCTCGAAAGTGAGCACCCCAGACCGCTCCACTGGTTGCAATCCAACTCCGAGTCGTTGAACGGCACCTTGGGGTTCAGCGAATGCTTTTGTTGTTCCAAGCTCATAACCGAAAGCAGATCTCCAACCCAGAATTCCATAACTCCATGGCCAAGGGCCAGTGGCTTGATTTTGAGTGATGCGAACCCAAATGGTGTCATCACCTGGTTCCAATAAAACACTCCCGATGATCACTTGCGTGTCATCAGGAGTGAAGACATGAGTTCCAACGAGGGAAAAACTCATCAGCCGGCTTCGGCGACAGCTATGTCATAACTGGCGCTAGGGCTGAAAAGACGGAGAGTCATCTTTGCATCGCTAAGGATGAAGGCGTGCAGATCGTTGAAAGGTCCAGTGAACGTGAAGGAACGCTTTTCCACTCCGTCATCAAGGATGAATGGAGAGCCGGGTGTGGCATTTCCGTTACGGCGGCCGGGATCGTAAAGGAACTCACGAGTGGAAGCAGAAACGTTAGAAGGTTCAGGATCACCGGGATAACGGCGACGGGTAAACGCGCTGACGTTTGCAGTCTTTTCCACTACGCCGCCCTCGGAAGCGGGCGCGAGAGGAGTTGAGAGGAAGTAATTGATGTTGGCAGTCTCTCCGTAGATGCCGTTTCCGTTGGCGTCGAAGACGTGCTTCTGAATAGTCATTAGGTTCCTTTTTTGAATGGGCCGTACTTGGTGCCGCGCTCACTGCGGAAAACGACGGTCTTGGTTGAATTGGCAGCGAGAAAAACGCCAAGAGCAGACAAAGCGCCGGTAACTCGGCCCGTCCAGTTGCCTTCCGAGCCATCCCAAGCAAACAGACAAGCTTCACCAGCGGCGGCGTTATTTGCCTGGCTAGTGGGCCACTGAATGTTTTCGTAGGAATAACCGGTGACATTGCTTGGAGGCTGGCCAATAACCCGAGTACGAGAATGAGACTTAACGGTGACCGTTTCAGTTTCAGGAACGGGCGTCAAGATTTCGGCGTCTGCGCCAAACAAAGATTCAAGGGTTCCAACAGACATGGTCAAAGACCCGCCGGCGTAGTTAACCGTCAAACTTTTGGCTTTCGGATCGTCAGCCATTAATAGGAAGCAAGTACATTTAATTTTGGGGTGTTTTTCTTACTTGTGTCAAACCCCGACCTATTAGGTCGGGCTAAGTCTTCCCAACAAGAGGCCTGTTGTCTGAACCATCCCTGGCAGTGATCCAGTAGTAACCACCGGTTTGATTCACTTTCATCGTGCCGGGCATCCCGAGTCGGGAACTAGAACTGCCGCTAATTTCCCATCGACCAACTTGATCCGCATCAAAACCCGCCTCTCCAGCAGCGTGGCGTATGACCCGCTTCCCTTCATCTGCTGAAGCAGCCCAGACTGTAATAGTGCCCCAACTTGATCCACGGTGCTTGACGGTGACTGGGCCAGCATTGAACTGGAAGTCCTTCCACCAGTCGATGACGGAGTCGAGTCCGAGGCCTGACTTTGAGCGATAACGCAAACGCTTGCGAAGACAAGACTTCCCGTTAGGAGAAACTTCTTCCGATATGAACCCGATAGTGCGAAATTCGCCTTCAGGTTTGACAGGGGGGCAAATAGGTTGTTTGAAATCTTTCTGACCTTGGAGGATGGGGATTAAGGCTTCAATTCTGGTCGCTAGCGCAATGGTTGTTGGCAGGCTTGGGATCTGAACCTCAACCTCCAACCGATTCCCTTCGGAATCAGCCTCACAGGGAGCAAGCAACTTGTAATTAGCAGGAGGAAGGGGAGTGGCGTACAGATCCGATAACGCGTCATACAAAAGGTTGGAGATCAGGGATCCAGCCAGGTCATTAAGGAAGTCTTGCCAGGGGCTAAGACCACCGCCGGGGTTGTCCCAATCAGGGTTCCATGGCCTGTATTGCGGAGGTTGGCCGCCACCGGGAGGGCCACCGGTATAGATAACAGGGGAGAAATTGCATCCCGAGATCACGCCACCATCAGCACGAAGCAGCTCATCCGCAGAAGGTTCAATCTTGAACACCGGGTTAATGGGCACCTGTGGGGTCTTGCTGAAACCCTTTGAGATTGACGGTCAGCTGGCAGCCGTCGTCCGGATCGGTGTATTCGTAGGGAGGAATATCCACCGGTTCAGGTTCAGGACCAGGTACTTGGCAAGTGGGATCACCCACAAAGTCCTGTCGAAGCACCCAAGTGTTTACGGTCCCGCCTCCCTCTCTCAGGGAAGTGGTTCCCGAAACACCATTGCTCTGTACCCACTCCGAACCGATAAACGTTGTATGTGTCGTTGTTTAGGTCTGTTTCTGTCTCGACGTAGACCACATCCGTCAATTTCCTTATTACTGGTGTCGAGTCACTGGTGACGTTCCCGTTAAATAAAGATCTGATCTGAAAATCAGAAGCACCTTCGTAGCAAAACTGTTCGTCTGGCGTGGGTTCCCCTGGGCCAGGTTGATTGGGATCCCAAGTGCATCCCAGGTTTGCGGCAAGCAGCGCCAATGACCCAGCTGCAATGGGAACTACCCCTGTTCCTCCGGCTGCTAGGCCTACTGCCCCATATCCAATGAGTGCAGCCCCTCCCGTTTGCAATGCCTGGCAGGTAGCACCAGCGGCAGCA
>CBDCRZ010000022.1:0-4893 GCA_965221135.1 Sansalvadorimonas sp. | reverse complement strand
TGGCAAGACGGCACAGGCCAAAAAGAGAAGGGAATACACAATCAGCAACCCGCCTCATATACCGACCATGATCCTCCAAAAGCATAACCGGACAGGAAAAATCATTGCCTGAAATGGTGGCGTTCAGGTGGTTGGTAGAAAGGTTACCAGGCTGGCAAGTCATTCACTCTCAGGCCTTCATACTGGCTACTCATTTCCTGTTCGTCCATTGCATTTATCACCCGATCAACAAACGTTCCAAGGCCTGCGACCGAGTCAGTCTCAACATAGGAAATACGTAGCACCTCAAACCCCAGGCTTTTGAGTATGTGATCTATCAAACGGTCTCGCGCTCTTCTTTTTCCTGATTCTTTTGCAAGAAGAAGCTCATCGTTTTCCATTATGTCATCCTGAATATAATGATGGGGGCCATCGACCTCTATACACAAGGTTTTACCCACCAGAATATCAACTGGGAACCCTTCAATATTCACTTCCATAGCAATATTTTGGTTTGGCAAAGCATTTTTAACAGCCTGGAACACTCTGTTTTGTGATGCTGAGACCTTCACCTTTTTTTCAGGAGCAGAAAGAGCAGGAGACACATCAATTTCCAAGTTAGAAATGCCTGCCCAGTAAATATATGCAAATCTGTCTTGCCAGTGATGTGAAAGAAGGTCCCTGATATTTTCCCTATCCATTAGCGGCTTAACAAAGATATCGAAACGGGGTGTATCAGGATCATCCTTGACGAGCGGATTTTGTTTTGCACATAAATCCAGAACGGCCAGGTTCCATAAGAAGTCGCCGACGCTATGCTGTAGAGGGCCGCCTGTGTCAATAAAACCAGTCATATCACAAAGACGTTTAACCAGGAAATAGCCAAGCTTCAGCTGGTCGTCTGACAGAGATAAACGGCACAAAGCGTCAAGGGCCATAATGATATCCTGTTCAGTCGGCGATATGTTCATAATGGCTTGAATCGAAGCTTGAACAACATCCGCCCCTATGACGTGTGAGCAATGAGACATCCCACTGGCCACCAGGGCCAGATGCTGGGCCGACCACTCCCTGGGGTCTGTCAAATCACGCCTCCCCACCTCTTTGGCCAGCGCCTTCCGGGACGTGTCGGCGTCGTCCCCCGCCATCTGGCTTAGGCCATTAGTCACCATGGCCAGATCTTGCGCTATCCAGCACTTAAGGTCTCCGGCAAGGGCACGCCTCTCCACTTCTTTGGCCAGCGCCTTCCGGGTCGTGTCGGCGTCGTCCCCCGCCACCGGGCTCAGGCCATTGGTCACCATGGCCAGAGGCTGGGCCGACCACTCTTTGGTGTCGGTCAAATCACGGCTTCCCACTTCTTTGGCCAGCGCCTTCCGAGTCGTGTCGGCGTCGTCCCCCGTCACCGGGCTCAGGCCATTGGTCACCATGGCCAGATGTTGCGCTATCCAGCACTTAAGGTCTCCGGCAAGGGCACGCCTCCCCACTTCTTTGGCCAGCGCCTTCCGGGTCGTGTCGGCGTCGTCACCCGTCACCTGACTCAGGCCATTGGTCACCATGGCCAGAGGCTGGGCCGACCACTCTTTGGTGTCGGTCAGGTCACGCCTTCCCACCTCTTTGGCCAGCGCCTTCCGGGTCGTGTCGGCGTCGTCCCCCGTTACCTGGCTCAGGCCATTGGTCACCATGGCCAGAGGCTGGGCCGACCACTCTTTGGTGTCGGTCAAATCACGCCTCCCCACCTCTTTGGTCAGCGCCTTCCGGGTCGTGTCGGCGTCGTCCCCCGCCAGCTGACTCAGGCCATTGGTCACCATGGCCAGAGGCTGGGCCGACCACTCTTTGGTGTCGGTCAGATCACGCCTCCCCACCTCTTTGGCCAGCGCCTTCCGGGTCGTGTCGGCGTCGTCCCCCGTCACCTGGCTCAGGCCATTGGTCACCATGGCCAGATCTTGCGCTATCCAGCACTTAAGGTCTCCGGCAAGGGCACGCCTCCCCACTTCTTTGGCCAGCGCCTTCCGGGTCGTGTCGTCGTTGTCCCCCGTCACCGGGCTCAGGCCATTGGTCACCATGGCCAGAGGCTGGGCCGACCACTCTTTGGTGTCGGTCAAATCACGGCTTCCCACCTCTTTGGCCAGCGCCTTCCGGGTCGTGTCGGCTTTGTCACCGGCGACCTGACTCAGGCTATTGAGCACCATGGCCAGCGTTTGGGCTTTAAATCCGCACTGTTTGGTTAGCTGCTGTTTTTGACTGCGGTGGATCACGGCTTTCATTATCCAGTCTAACGCTGTGGCGCCTTCTTGATATTTTGCTAATTTTGAAAACGCATTTGCCAAAAGAGCAAGGGCTTTGGGACTGGCTCGAAGCGGGTGCGGCTCTCTTTCTGTCATCTGGAATGCAAGATCTAAAAGCGCGGTTATATGGCTCTCCCGATGTGGCCCGTGAAGTTGCTTTTTGAGTCGATTCACTTCGTTTGCCAGTGCTTCTATCTGTTGATCGAAACGCTCGGCGGAAGGGTTGCGGTAATATTGTCTCTTTCTGTCTGGTCTTCTTTGTGGATGTGTTCGAACTGTAGCCCCAGACGATTCCTGTTGTCGTGAAGGGACTTCGGCATGGGTCTTTGATGTGGTCAATACAGGCGGCCACTGAAGCATTGGTGATTCAGGAACAGGAGAGGCATGTGGCCGGACACCGGTACGATCGGGATACAGGGAAGCAGGTAAAGGCTTTACAATTGCCGCCCAGCTTTTCTTTGTATCTTTATCTGCTGCTGCGCATTTCTCTATCACGGCCCCTGACAGCGGTAGCATTAACCAAATAAAAAACAATTCTCTCCTGCAAAAGTGAGCACCAATATTCACGGTCAATCTCATCCTCTTGCCCGTTCGTTGAGGCTGTGCAGTAAAGGCAATGGCGGGATATATGGCAAGACGGCACAGGCCAAAAAGAGAAGGGAATACACAATCAGCAAACCGCCTCATATACCGACCATGATCCTCCAAAAGCATAACCTGACAGGAAAAATCATTGCCTGAAATGGTGGCGTTCAGGTGGCTGGTAGAAAGGTTACCAGGCTGGCAAGTCATTCACTCTCAGGCCTTCATACTGGCTACTCATTTCTTGTTCGTCCATTGCATTTATCACCCGATCAACAAACGTTCCAAGGCCTGCGACCGAGTCAGTCTCAACATAGGAAATATGAGTAAAGGGGTCGGTGTCGAATGGCACTAACTTAAAGCTTCTTACCACGGCTTTTACCCCGGTGTTCCAGCTCAACCATCGATGCCCTTGGTGCCGACATCAGCTGATAAGGCTTGGGCCTGCGCTTAACACACCGTGGTTCCCTGCGCCCTGGCCTGGCGGGTACAGTTGCGCCGGCGATTGCTTTGTAGAGTAAACTCATTAGCCGTTGTTTTTCTCCCGTCTTGTCAGCTTCAGGGGCATCTATGAGAGGTTCCCACTGTCTTAGTGCCTGCAGGCTTGCTTTGACGCTTATCTGACAGAGAGGTGAGGCGTTTTTCTGCGAGGCTTTCAACATGAGCATTCGCAAACTGTTATAAACAATCAAATGCATTGTGATTTCTTTATATATCATTTCCGGAGATTTGCAGCGTAAAATGTCCATGCCTAATGTCGTTTTTATATCCCGGAAAAAGAGTTCAACATCCCAGCGACGATAATAAAGTTCAGCGATATCTCTCACAGAATAACCTTCAGCATCCGTCAATGTCGTCACAATGTAGAACTGTTTCACCCTATAACCAGGCTGGTCGACGGTGACTTTGATCTGACGTAACACTAACTGTTCAGAAGCTCTAGAGGTTTTGGGGATTGGGGCGGATGACTTACTGATTACATGGCCAAAGCCTAAACATGGCTCAAGCAAAATGAGGAAGGTCTGAGCTATTCCTTTCAGGAGCGGGGTGGGAGAGGCGAACTCCCTGAACAGACTTAGTGTTACGTCAGATCAAAGTCACCGTCGACCAGCCTGGTTATAGGGTGAAACAGTTCTACATTGTGACGACATTGACGGATGCTGAAGGTTATTCTGTGAGAGATATCGCTGAACTTTATTATCGTCGCTGGGATGTTGAACTCTTTTTCCGGGATATAAAAACGACATTAGGCATGGACATTTTACGCTGCAAATCTCCGGAAATGATATATAAAGAAATCACAATGCATTTGATTGTTTATAACAGTTTGCGAATGCTCATGTTGAAAGCCTCGCAGAAAAACGCCTCACCTCTCTGTCAGATAAGCGTCAAAGCAAGCCTGCAGGCACTAAGACAGTGGGAACCTCTCATAGGTGCCCCTGAAGCTGACAAGACGGGAGAAAAACAACGGCTAATGAGTTTACTCTACAAAGCAATCGCCGGCGCAACTGTACCCGCCAGGCCAGGGCGCAGGGAACCACGGTGTGTTAAGCGCAGGCCCAAGCCTTATCAGCTGATGTCGGCACCAAGGGCATCGATGGTTGAGCTGGAACACCGGGGTAAAAGCCGTGGTAAGAAGCTTTAAGTTAGTGCCATTCGGGTTGGAGTCATTTATTGAATGGTATTTATCAAAGCGGATCTTCTACAGGAACATACTGGTGCGTAAAAGATTAAATGACACCGACCCTTTACTCTTTACTCATATTTCCTATGTTGAGACTGACTCGGTCGCAGGCCTTGGAACGTTTGTTGATCGGGTGATAAATGCAATGGACGAACAAGAAATGAGTAACCAGTATGAAGGCCTGAGAGTGAATGACTTGCCAGCCTGGTAAGCTTCCTACCAACCACCTGAACGCCACCATTTCAGGCAATGATTTTTCCTTTCCGGTTATGCTTTTGGAGGATCATGGTCGGTATATGAGGCGGTTTGCTGATTGTGTATTCCCTTCTCTTTTTGGCCTGTGCCGTCTTGCCATATATCCCG
>CBDCRZ010000021.1:0-14377 GCA_965221135.1 Sansalvadorimonas sp. | reverse complement strand
AGGTACCAATATGGGGCTTGCTGACGTACATGATCTCTTCAGGTGCACCAGCTTTCACAAATTCCGCCATAACTTTACGGCCATAGAACCTGGGGTCCTTGATCTGGCTATAGAGTTTGCCATCAGAGAACAGACCTGCACCGCCCTCACCAAACTGAACATTGGATTCCGGGTTCAGCACCTTTTTACGCCATAGCGCCCAGGTATCTTTGGTACGGGCACGAACATCACGGCCACGCTCCAGGACAATGGGCTTGAACCCCATCTGGGCCAGAATCAATGCCGCAAACAGACCACAGGGGCCAAAGCCAACCACTACCGGGCGCTCGGTTAGATCGGCAGGTGCTTCTGCCACCGGGTAATAGTTTGTATCAGGGGAAGTGCGAATATGGCGGTCATTCTTGAGGTTTGCCAGTACAGCAGTTTCATTCTCAAGGGCGACATCAACAATGTAGATAAATTTGATTTCAGTGTTCTTCTTTCGGGCATCGTAGCTGCGCTTGAAGACCTGCACATCCTGCATTTCCGCTTCCGTAATACCAAGGCGCTTGGCTACCGCAGTAGGCAGAGCCTCCGGAGCATGATCGAGGGGCAGAGCAAGTTCTGTAATACGTATCATAAAATAGGACCTGGCCGGTGACTCCGGCAGAGGTTAATAACAAGAATTGAAGCATGACCGGAACGGTCACCAGATGATGGGCGCATCCTAGCCGTTACCCACGTCTGCATCAACCGTAACTCCTGCCGCTGAAAAGCGCATAGAGAGGATTTGTGCGGTATAATCCCGTTTTATCGCAGGTTTCTGGACGTGAATACACGCCAGTAATACCTTTGCGGCCTCTGTCAGCCTTCCAGAAGTTTATCTCCTATGTTCAATGCGTCTTCTATCCGTCTGAATAAATACATCAGTGAAAGCGGTATCTGCTCCCGCCGTGATGCTGATCGCTTTATTGAACAGGGGAATGTCTTTATTAATGGCAAACGTGCTGTGGTGGGGGACAAGGTTACACCGGGCGATATGGTTAAGGTCAATGGCCAGCTGATCGAACCGAGAGAAGTTGAAGATCTGGTCTTTATTGCGGTTAACAAGCCCGCCGGTATCGTCAGCACCACAGAGAGCAGCGAACGGGACAATATTGTCGACTTTGTGCGTCACAGCACACGCATATTCCCTGTGGGCCGCCTGGACAAAGACTCCCAGGGACTGATCTTTCTCACCAATAACGGCGATCTGGTTAACAAAATCCTGCGTGCTGGTAATGACCATGAGAAAGAGTATCTGGTTACGGTTAACAAACCGATTCACGATGACTTTATTTCAGGCATGGCCAACGGTGTTCCGATTCTGGGCACCAAAACCAGGAAGTGTAAGATCAGCAAGGAAGCACCCAACGCTTTCAGAATCACTCTGACTCAGGGACTGAACCGTCAGATTCGCCGTATGTGTGAATACTTTGGCTACGATGTTGTGCGGCTGGAACGTACCCGCATTATGAATGTCGACGTGAAAGGTATAGCCGTTGGTGAGTGGCGTGACCTGACCGAAAAAGAGATGAAGGTGCTAATGAATGCGATTGCCGATTCATCCTCAGAAGCACCGGCTGGCCGCAAAAGTTCTCGGAAGCAGACCTCTCAAAGGCAAGGCGGCCAGAGAAGCGGGCAAGGACGATCTGCCAAAGGTTCTGGTCGCTCAGCAGGTGGGCGTTCCGAAAATGATAACCGATCTAACGGAAAACCAGCCGGCGGCCGAAGAGGCTCCAGTGGTCGCAACAAACCTCCCGGAAGCGGTCGCAGCTCTGAACAGCCAAGGGGCAGAAGCAAGCCCGGTGGACGCTCAGGTAATAAACCAGCCGGTCGTGGGCAACAAAAGGCGGGCAATTCAGGAACAGGCAAGCGCCGTCGCTAAGCGGCGCCTTAACCGTGCGACCAACCGCTATCCCTTAAAGCCTTTGCCCACCAGATAAACTTCCCGAGAACGTGGGCGAGAAGCTTCGGGTTTGCGCACCAATACCTTATCGAAAGATGAACGAACATCTTTCAGGTATTCGTCATAGCCTTCACCCTGGAACACTTTGGCGACAAAGGCGCCTTTCGGCCTGAGCACCTGCCGAGCCATATCCAGCGCCAGCTCAACAAGGTACATGGAGGATGCCTGGTCCGAGGCATTCACCCCACTGATATTGGGTGCCATATCGGAAATCACCAGATCGACCGGTGCCCCACCGACCGCAGCCATAATCTGCTCAAACACCGTATCTTCAGTAAAATCACCCTGAATAAAATCAACATCTGCCAGAGGATCCATCAGCAGGATATCAGAGGCGACAACCCTGCCCTTGTCGCCCACCAGCGGAGCAACGATTTGAGACCAGCCACCCGGCGCACTGCCCAGATCCATCACCATCATGCCGGGACGGACGAGTTTATCCTTGTTGATCAGTTCAATCAGTTTGTAGCTGGCACGGGACCGGTAGCCATCAACCTGCGCACGTTTTACATAAGGGTCATTTACGTGCTCGTTGAGCCACTGGTTACTGCTTTTAGATCTTGCCATATTTACTCTGGAGACGGGCACGAATGAAAAAGAAAGGCCAGTATTATACGCCATCTTTCACCCGTGTGTTACTCACTGCAGGGGGCGCCAAAGATAGAGGTTCAAGGCTAATGTGATGCAGGAATTACTATTGCGGGAGGCAACAGCACGATAAGTGTTGAAAGTAAGAAGTCTGGACCAGATGGCAGCTGTGCACCTGAAAAGCATGCACAGCTACAGATAGCTATTAACGGGAAAGACGCATAAACACTTTCACCATACCTTCTTGATCTGTGCGATCAATGCGGATCTGGCGAACTTCAATCCCTTCCCGGTTATGAAGCTGAACCAACCAGGACAGCAACCTTTGATAAGGTAGAGCATCAGCCCAAACGGATACCCCTTGTCTGGCAGGTTGAACCCGGGACAACTCCAGCCCCATCTGGCGAGCACTGGTAGAGATGACCGCAGCAGCATCTTTTTTGGGGCCAGACTTCTGGCTTTGCACAATTTCTCTGGCACGCTGGTAGTTCGCAGCCAGAAACTCCTGGGTTTCCCGCTCCATGACCAGTGCGCTGTATTCCGTATCAGCCCATTCATCAAGAGGCTTCCATAACATTAGCCAGAACAGCAGCACTGCCATAAAGACAGTCAGCCAGGTTACGGCACGCTGATCCTTGATCGACAACTGATCAAAACGCTCACGACCACGGTCAATCATTGGGGCGAACAGGCGGCTGAGACGATCGGCAAAAACCGCTTTCAAAGTATTTGTTTTTAATACCGCCATCAGGCTTTCCTCACAATCAATCGGGCGGTCACACCCTGTGCATCCTGATTCCCGTTCTCCATAGAAGCATTCAGACCTGCGTCTTTTAACTCATCCAGGAAACGGTTCAATTTATCAAAACTTCCGGCCTGCACATCAAGGGAGACGCGGCCATTAGACTCATTAAAGTCCATCACTTTGGGAGTAACATCCTTACCGGCTTCGCCGGCAGACACCCGGGACATTGCTTGTAACAAATCCAGGAATACCCCGGTATTCTGCTGACTGTTAGCCTCACGCAGGAATTTCGTCAGACTGTGGCGAACATCCACAACACGGCGATCATCTGGACGAAGCTCTTTATAGATGGCCAGGTTCTCATCAAATAGCTGGTCAGCCCGGTATTGATAGTAATAGCCGCTTCCCAGGTTAAAGATGACTTCCAGGCCCAACCAGAGCCCCGCGACAATAGCCAACGGACGCCACTGTTTCCAACGCCGGGATGCCCGCCGTGTGCATTTATAACTGCCCGAACGCAGATCCAGTAGCTGCCTTCGTTTAGCTCGCTCTGCAATTTGTGGCAGGATACTAACCAGCAACGAGGCACTTTCCCTCTCTCGGGACTCTACTGGTACGCCCTCAACAGCCAGGCTGGCAAGACTCTCTATTTGAGCGTGATTGTCTGCACTACCCTCTATCAACAAGCCGGATACTATCACCTCAGGCTCTGAGGACTCTTCACCTTCAGCATCGCCTTCAGGATTGAGCAGCGAGTCTTCTGCCTCAGCTCCCAAACCATCATCTAACAGACTGGGCAGCATCACCGAGGCTGCCTCGACATCGAGCATCTGGCCATAGGCACCGGGCGAAGCCAACAGTGCAAAGTCTCCTTCAAGCCATATGGTTAGCCGGGATTCAGGGCTTTCAAAGAACTGGGCTTCTGGCAGCACTTTCACCGGGTCAGCACCAGCATCGGTGAATCGTCGTAACAGCTTTTCCATATCTTTATGGGTGATACAACAGGCCGATGCTGTGCTGGCATCAGATCCATCATCCAGGCTGGAAACAATATGAAGGGACTCAATATCCGAGGCCAGCTGCTCTTCCAACAGATAGGGAAGCGCCTGCTGCCAGTGCTTTCTCTGTTTCTCATTCACATGCAGGCGATGGCAACCAGCCAGTGCACCCGGAACCAGCAGGGTGACCGGCAGATCAAAATCATCGACCGATAAACTCTCACGCCATGACGCAAGGTCGCCCAGACTGCCCTGATGCAATCCCCCCTCATCTGCCAGTGTCATATCCCGATTGACCCAGATCCACTCCAGGTTGAAGTGCCCTGAAGCCAGATCAAAGGCCGGATTAAGCCTGATCAGCAACTCTGTTTTCATTGTCATCTCACCGATTCTCGCAAGCTGTTCACCCAACGTGGAAACTGCCCTGTCTCTCGGGAAATGACTGTGACCTTGCCTTCATCATCCCGTGCCAGACGGCTGTGCAGGTAATAGGTCATATCCCGATATCGCGCCTTAATATAAACACTGAAGTAGTGACTCTTCAGGGTGATCATGGCCTGAACATTTTTATTCAGCTTCCCTCTTAACAGGGGGTGCCCCAACACTTCTTTTATTTCAGCAAAGCCATCCTTACTGCGCCCGTCAACAAAACCTTTTGCATCCGAAGCCGTGATACGCTCATCCAGTGCCCGTAATACGCCCGGTGTGACGGTATTCATATTGAGAACCTCCGGTGTCGGCAGCACTGAAACCAATGGAATGACCTTGTTGAAGTCTTTCTCTGAGAGAATATCCAGCAGACGCAACTCTGAAACGGATACCATGGCGGTATCTCCAGTCCGGTAAGGGGGATCAAGCAAAAGATAAGTCGCATCTTCCGCTCCACCGGGCATGGGTTCCTGGTTATCGTCCACCCAATCCTGTATACGATATGCCACTTCGGCATCGATTTTATGTGCTGCCAGCAGCCGTATCAGCATACCCAGCCGCTCTTTATCACCCCTTCCAGCCAGCATATTGAGATTAAAGCGACCCTGATCATCCAAAGCCATTATGGTGATATCGCCATCATCGGTTTCCAGAGTCTGGTCATTGCCGGCCCACTCTTCATGCCAGTGATCTATCCGTTTTTTATGGCTCTTATCATCTTCAGCATCGGCTTCCAGCAACACAGCCATATAATTCTCTGCCGCCAGGGCATACTGCCGTGCCTGCAAATACTGCAGATGACGAGTGGTTTTCTCAGTATTAAGGTGCAGGTCACTGATAATCCTCACCGCCATAATGGTAATCATGGCGAAAATCAGCAGTACAAAAATCAGTGCAACGCCCTTTTCTTTATGAGATGTTTTTTCCGGGTTCACCAGCCGCCCCCCGGATAAAATGGAGTATCACCAGGGCTGCCGTCATCCCAGTCTTCGGGACTATATCCTCCCCTGCCCCTCTGTTGCTCATAAGGGGAATTGCTGTAGGGAGATTGTGCCCCTTGCCCACTACCGCCTTGACCATCATTTGGTTTTGGCTTTTTTGGTTTGAATTTATAGGTCACTCCGGGAATTAATTGCTGAATGTTTCCCAAACGTTGATGCACCAGTGTGAACTCCACAGCGGTTGGTACTGCGACAAGACGTTCACTCTCTTTTTCACTCACTGGAGGCCAACTCTGGTGCCATTGTTTTTTGTCATCACGGAATTTGAAAGTGAAACTCTGCACCCCATCCATTAACACCTGTTCTTTATATGGCGTGTTCGGTGCCCGGTCGAGGGTTTCCCAGTAACGTCTGAGCAGCTGCCCTCCTTTCAAGACATAACGCACCCGCTGAAGCTCGCTGCGACGGGCTCCGGTAAAGTTTCGCCAGCCACCTCGGGTGAAGGTCACCAAGGCATCACGGCTGGTCATTACCGATGATTCTTTATCGCCAAATTCATTACGTATCGGACGCATTGTCATCTGGGAAAAGTCTTTGTAGAGAATCAGCAGGCTGCGTTGCAGCTCACCATTTTGCTGCCACAAAGCCGTTGTCACTTCATGGGTACGACTCACTGACTTGAATAATCGATAACAGGCCGTCGCCAACAGGCTAAATATTGCCACGGCGATCAATAACTCCAGCAGGGTAAAGCCACGCATCTTTGGTTTTTTAGGGGAGCTATTTCTATTGAGACTACTGAGGGTGGCAATCATTCTTTATGCCTCCTCAAATAACCCGTGAGGCGAAACAGGGGAACGTCTTTATCAGAAGGCTTGGCTGTACCTGGAAAGACCTGTACCTCAATACGATGCAAAAACTGCTCAGATGTTTCGATGACCTCTTCCTTCACCGTCCACTGCCGCCCTTGATAGGGCTTCACCGAACTACGTTTGCCTTTGGGAGGAAAAATCTCTTCTACCTGATATTGGGTGATAACCTGATCTGCCAGCCAGGATGCCTGTATCTTCTCCTGCACCCGGGCGGTCTGGCGAATGGCACGACCATCGGCCACCAGCAGCACCGACGCCGCTAAAGCAAAAATGGCCAACGCCACCAGAATCTCCAGCAGAGTAAAACCCGATTGTTTGTGGGTTCGCGCCATGAAACGGGTCATCTCTCAAGGAATCTTAACTGGCCCTATGCCGTCAGTTTCCAAAATAATGGAACGACGGCTGTCGTTGCGCAGCATGAATTCCAAACGGAACGGAGTCACCTGGGTATCTGTATAGAAAATCCAGGTGGGTGTTTTTATATCGTCGCCCTGACTCTGAGAATTGGATGAATTACGCCGACTGCTTCGCAAACGCTCTCCCCCACTCCCACTAGTATTTGTTTTTGATGCCTTGGCGGCTGATTCGTCTGTCAGGTTCAACAGCTGAACATCATCACCAAAACTGTGTCGACGAAAGCTTTCACCCTGAAGCCTTTGCCACGTTTCTTCATCACGGGACCAGCGCAACCAATGGTAGCTTTCATCGTCAATCACCAGACCAAACTCCTGGTCTTCCATGAGAGCCCGTTCCCTCGCCTGCTCGATCAGAACCTGTAAACGGGTCGCTTCATCTTTGAGCTTCTGCCCCGGGCCACTGTTGTTAGGAGCCACAAGCGCTATACCGATCACAAGTCCGATAATCAGAACAACAACCAGTATTTCTATCAGCGTAAAACCCTTGTGCTGCCCCTTGAAAGACGCCATTAATCGTCCCAGTTACCAATATCCCTGTTAAATCCTTCACCGCCCACACGTCCATCCGCCCCAAGAGAGTAGAGGTCATAACTGGTGGTGTTCTTGGTACCCGGCATTTCATACTGGTACGGGTTACCCCATGGATCCTGTGGGATTTTTTTCAAGTAGCCATCGGGGTTCCAGTTACGGGGTTCAGGATTGCCCGTTGGCTCTCTAACCAGAGCTTCAAGACCCTGGTCCGAACTGGGATAGAAACCATTGTCGAGACGATACATTTCCAGAGCACTGGCCACGGCCTTAATATCTGCCTGGGCAACTGTCACCTTGGCCTGATCCGGACGACTCATAATATTAGGCACTACCAGAGCGGCCAGAACCCCGAGAATCACCACCACAACCATTATTTCTATCAGCGTAAAACCTGACTGACTGCGTGGCTGTCCGGGGCGGCGCTGTAAATATTTGAGAACAGGCTTCATGGTCTCACTCCTTTTTTCCTGCCTATACCCTCACCGGGCCGCAGAATGGATTAACTGGATTACGATTAACTAATAACGGCTAACTGATTAAGGTGTTCATATTTAGAATAGGCAGCAGAATGGCCAGTACAATCACCAGCACGATTGCGCCCATCACCACCAGCATCAGAGGCTCAAACAGCCCCACCAGCATGGCAACACGATTTTCCAGTTCCATCTGCTGATTATTCGCAGTCCTTTCCAACATGTTATCCAGCTCACCTGTAGCCTCACCGCTCGCAATCATATGCAGCATAAGGGGAGGAAACAGAGTGGTGTCCTGCAAGGATTTATGCAGACTGGCACCTTCACTCACCTTCTTCGCCACTTCGATAACTGAGGCTCGCATGGCCTCGTTACTGACCACTTGAGAGGCAATTGCCAGAGCATCCACAAGAGACACTCCACTGCGGGTCAGAATGCTCAGGGTACTGGCAAACTGGGACGTGTTCAGTGCACGGCTAAATCGACCAATAACGGGTAAAGAGAGAATCTGGTGGTGCCATAAAACTTTGATTGCGGGCTTACTCAACGCATAACGGGCTGCAAACACCAGCGCAATAACAGCCAGAAGGATGTAATGCCAACCCGCCTGAAAGCCATCACTGGCACCGATCAACAGGGTTGTAATCAGAGGTAACTCCTGACCGCTGTCTATGAAAACCTTGATCACATCCGGGACAACAAATCCCAACAGAAAGCTAACAATGCCGACAGCCGCCAGCATGAGAATCATTGGGTACAACAGCGCAAGCTGCACCTTCTGGCGGGACTGCATACGTTGCTCTGTATAATCCGCCAGCCTGTTCAGAACCTTATCGAGATAACCGGCATGCTCACCGGCAGCCACCGTTGCACGATACATCTGTGGAAAATGACTGGGAAAGGCATCCATGCTCTGGGCCAGTGTGTAGCCCTCAAGAACCCTGGAGCGAATAGCCAGAACAGCATTACGGGTGCGGCGGTTTTCCTGTTGGGCTGCGACGGCCTGAAGAGCTTCTTCAACGGGCATAGCCGCTTGAATCAGCGTCGCGAGCTGACGGGTAATCAGAGCCAGCTGAGAAGCGGAAAGACCGCCACCGAAGCTGAAACCTATACCGGAGGTTTCACCTTTCTTCTTTTGCTCGGTCACCGTATCTACGGAGAGCGGAGTCCATTGTTTATCCCGCAGAATCTGCCGTATCTGGCGGGCACTGTCTGCTTCGAGTGTGCCTCGTTGCTGTTTTCCGGCACCGTCGAGTGCTGTGTATTCAAATGCGGCCATGATCAGTCGTCCTGGGTCACACGGAGTACTTCTTCAAGGGTTGTCAGCCCCAAAAGAACCTTGTCCATACCATCGCTACGAATACCGGGAGCGCTCTGGCGCATATAATCGACAATGGCAAGTTCACCTTCATTGCGATGAATCATCCGGCGAATCTGCTCGTTTATGGTGACGACTTCATAGATACCGGTACGTCCCCGGTACCCATTAAATTTGCACTCTTTACAACCTGTTGCGTGGTAAATCCGGGGGGGGTTATCAGCACTCACCGCCATCTGTGCACACTCGGCATCGTCAGCGGTGTAGGCCTCTTTGCAGTGATCACACAACAGGCGTACCAGGCGCTGGGCCAGCACTCCAACAAGGCTTGATGACAACAAAAAGGGTTCAACACCCATATCCTGCAAACGGGTAATGGCGCCTACAGCGGTATTGGTGTGCAGCGTGGAGAGAACAAGGTGACCAGTCAGTGAAGCCTGTACGGCAATTTCAGCCGTTTCTGTATCCCGAATCTCACCGACCATCACCACATCCGGATCCTGACGCAGAATCGCCCGCAAACCGCGAGCAAAGGTCATATCCACTTTGGTATTCACCTGGGTCTGGCCAATACCTTCAAGGTTATATTCGATAGGGTCTTCGACAGTCAGGATATTCCGACTGGCATCATTCAGTGAGGAGAGCCCGGCATAGAGGGTAGTGGTTTTACCGGAACCTGTTGGGCCGGTAACAAGAATAATGCCATGGGGCTGTGAGAGCATGGCGCTGATACGATCCCGATGATGATCGGGCATACCCAAATGCTCAAGACGGAGACGGCCAGCGGCTTTGTCCAGCAAACGAAGAACGACCCGTTCACCAAGACTGGAGGGCAGTGTTGAAACCCGCACATCCACCTCTTTACCCGCCACTCGCAGGGAAATACGTCCATCCTGGGGAATCCGCTTCTCGGCGATATCCATCCGCGCCATAACCTTGATACGGGACACCAACAGAGCCGCCATGGTGCGTTTCAGGCTGAGAATCTCTCGTAAAACACCATCAACACGGAAACGAGCCACCAGTCGGCTTTCAAATGTTTCAATATGTATATCAGAAGCGCCTTCCTTGATTGCTTCGGTGAGCAGCGCATTGATCAAGCGAATAACCGGCGCATCATCAGACTGCTCTAAAAGATCTTCTGTTTCAGGAACGGCATCGGCCAGACTACTGAGATCCGGGTCATCCCCAATCCCCGACATATGCTGTAGTGCATCACCACTGCGCTGGTGATAACACTGGCTCATCAGGTCAGCAAAAGCTTCCTGTTCCAATATCCGGTAAGTCAGGGGACGACCCGCAAAACGGCGAACTTCCGCGAAAATATCAGGTTTGGGGCGGCCATGGGAAAGCAGCAGAGGCATGCCATTTTCTTCCGTTAAAATCACCTGATGCCTGTTGGCAAAAGGGAAAGGCAGCAGTGCAACCGGGCCTTCTTGCAGGCTGCTTTCAGGGGCGGCCTGACTCGGAATCGTTGCCGTAGACGGTGTACTCAATGTCGAGCTCCTGCTATCGAATTGTATCTGTGACATCAGATATTGATTATTGTTTCAATCGGCCAGTTTGCACTTCGGCACAGTAAAAATGGTCACAACCCTTTATTGATTCAAGGCAATGGAATAATTATTTTAAGAATGCCATTTGACGATTTTCGGTACGGGCTATTATCTTCATTATAGGCAAGCACTTATAAACCTGCGGAAAACAAGAGCTCGGTTTAATCATCAAAATGAATAATGAAGCCCTCGCAACAAGTCGCCGTTGGTTGGTTCGCTTTCACAGGCAGGTACTGCTTGTGATACTGCTTATCGGACTAATTTACTCTCTGGCCATTCATGGCATCCGCCTGATGGATGACCTGATGACCGAAGCCCCGGAGCTGGCGACCGAAGCAACTCTCCCATCGAAGAAACAATTAACGACTGCTGATTTTTCGCTGTTATTTGGTCAGGCCGACGACACGAAAAAAAACAGGAATAGCGATATTCCCGCGACTAACCTGAATCTCACACTCCGTGGTGCACTGGCAGGGGCAGATCCATCCAGCGCTATTATCCAGGGCAATGATGGTCAGGACCGCATGTATCAGGTGGGTGATACAATAGCCGGTGGCGCTGTTCTGGAAAGTGTTTTTCCACAACATGTGGTTATTAATCACAATGGTCGCCAACAGAAACTATTATTCCCCCAGCTTCGAAGCGATACAGGTATCAAAGCCCATGAGGCAGGACAGCCAGCCAGTGCTGCAGCGCCGTTACCGCCGGGTCCTTTGAGCAAGAGTGACCAGACTCGTTCGCTGGACGATCAGATGGAAAAAATACGCCGCAGGGTCGATGGCACGGAAAACGGGCAAGGAAATTAAGCCTTTGTCGATAACTACAAAGAATTCACGGGTTGGTAGATTAATGACAATGCGTACGCTTCCCCAGTTTGGCCTGTTCTCCCTGAAAGCGAGCCTGCTGATATGCACCCTGCTGGTTATGCCATTAACAGCCTCCGCTGCTGCTAACAGTGCACAAAAGCCAGCGGCAGCCTCGGCTAAGGTCGCTTCGGATAAACCAGAAGAAAAGCGCTGGACCCTCAACCAGCAGAATGCTGATATCCGTGAATTTATTGCCCAGGTGGCCGCAATCACAGGGGAAACTTTCGTTATAGATCCCCGAATTAAGGGCGGCAACACGGTCAGTGTGATCTCATCGCGCCCTATGACCAGAGACCAGATTTACGATATTTTCCTCGAAGTGCTGAATGCCAATGGCTATGCAGTCATACCAAAAGGTAAGGTTCGCAGTATTATCCCCAGCACAACGGCCAAGACCGCCAGTCCGACTTTTGACGGGCGGGAACGCCCGGCCAAGGCCACAATGGTTACGCAGGTAATTGATTTGCATAGTGTTTCGGCAGTGGAAGTGATCCCCATCATTCGCCCATTAATTGCCCAGTATGGCCATGCGGCTGCATCAGCCTCCGGTAATGCCGTAGTAGTCAGTGACCAGAAAGATAATGTTGAACGTATCACCAAACTGGTCAGAGAATTGGATCAGGCCAGTGATAACGATTATGAGGTTCTGGCACTGGAACATGCCTGGGTCGGAGATGTCGCCAAGATTATTCAGGACACTCTCGCCACAGCCAAAGGCCAGCTTCCCAGCGGCATGCAGGTCATTGCCGATGAGCGAAGCAATCGTCTGGTTATTAAGGGTAATGCAAACAAGAGAGCCCGGGTCAGAAAACTGGTACAGACCCTGGACAAGGACGGGATTCGAAAGTCTTCTACAAGAGTTATTTTCCTGCGCCATGCCGAAGCAAAAAACCTCGCAGATATGCTGAATGAAGCATCACAAACCCTTCAGGATGACGCCGCAGACGGCAAGTCTGCCAATGCAAACAGAAGTCGTTCACCCGCAAGGTCTTCAACACAAAACGCCAAGACACCAAACTCCAGCGGTAAAGGTGGTTTGGGTGGCAATGCCTTTATCAAAGCGGATGAGACCACCAATGCACTGGTGATGATTGCCGATCCGGACACCCTGAAAGAACTGGAAAGTCTCGTACGCCAGCTGGATGTTCGCCGTGCCCAGGTGCTGATTGAAGCCGCTGTGGTTGAAGTCTCAGGCGGACTGGATGAAACCCTCGGCCTGCAGTGGGGCTTCCAGGGTAAAAACTTCCCGGTTCAGAAAGGTGGTGCCAATGCAGGCACAGCCACGCCCATTTCCGTTGTTGGTGCTGCACTCGATCCCTCTAAGATTTCCATTGGTCAGGTGCTTCTTCGTAACAGCAATTTCGGTGTACTGGTGAATGCCCTGAGTACCAAAAACAATGTCAACCTGATGTCGACACCGAACATCATGACGCTGGATAACGAAGAAGCCGAATTTATAGTGGGTGAAGAAGTGCCCTTTACGACCGGTTCCTATTCCAGCGATGCTGGCGGTGGCAAGAACCCATTCAATACCACCGAGCGTAAGCCCGTTGGTTTAACCCTGAAGGTGACCCCACATATTGGTGATGGCAATACCCTGCGACTGGAGATTGAACAGGAACTATCAAGTCTGACCAGCAAAACGGCCCAGGCAGACGGTGACCCTATAACCTCACAGCGTAAAATCAAAACCGTTATCGTGGTGGATAATCAGGAAACTATTGTGATGGGCGGCATTCTTCGTGATGTCGTCAGCCATAACACCGACAAGGTTCCCCTGTTGGGTGACATCCCTATTCTTGGACGGTTATTCACCAATAAAAAAGACAAGCTGGAAAAACAGAACCTGATGCTGTTTATCAAATCGAGCATAATTCGCACTAACGAAGATGCTAATAATGCGACCCATGATAAATACTCTACCCTGCGTATGATACATAAAGGACGCAGCTCCAGCCCGCTGATGAAGGGCTTGCCCGAAGAGGCTACAGATCTGTTTGACGCCTCTCATTACAGCATTCAGAAGTAACTCAGACCTTGGTCAATGGCTGCCAGAGCTGGCAGCCATATCCTCCCTTCCCCTCAAAAAGATCATGACCCCTTCCATAAATTCACAGAAATTTACCTGTGTGTGGTGGTGATCACAGAAAACCCTGCTAAATAATGAGAACCATTATCAAATAACAGCGGTCTTCCAGTGAAATCCAGCCTGTCTTCACTCTTATTTGTACCTGCGTTCTTATTTTTAAGTGCTATTCAGATTCTTCCCTGCCTTGGAAGCCCTGAGCCTTCTGGCAAGACAACTCCCACAAAACCGCTGTCTTTTGAGTTTGGTGAGAAGCTACCGGGGAATATCCAGCTCAAATCATCCATCACGCCGTCGGGTACGCCACAGGTTTTACTCACTCTTACCGGAAACATTGATGGCTACCCCCGACTGGCTCCACTGGATGATTACACCCGCCCAGAATGTGAAATATTGAAACAAGAGCTTTTGAAAAGCCTGACACTCACGGAAAAAGAGGTGAATCTGCACTGCCACGTCCTTCCGCAGCCGGCTTTAGGGGTCACACTGACTCTTGATCAGTCCGAAAACCAGGACAAAGCAAGCGACTCAAATACAAGCAACTGGAAGATCAGGAACATTCACTGGAACA
>CBDCRZ010000020.1:0-16786 GCA_965221135.1 Sansalvadorimonas sp. | reverse complement strand
TTTTACTCAAGTAGGAGACTCCGCAGAAACACAGTCATCAATAAGCCACGAGGGCATTTTTGAGGATGCTTGTAGAATTTCTTTTAAGCGTCGACCTGTGATCAGTCTTTTCTGTCGACTGCCCATGAATAATAGGAGTATCCATGATCCGTCTCTTGGATCAATATCCTTTATGAATGTACTAATTAGGTTGATCTTCTTTTTTGAAGAATTGCACTGTTCAAGGGTGTTTATCAAGTTTCCAAATGTCCTAAAGCTAACATTGCGCATTAATTGAACCTCAGCTTAATGATTTGAGTGGATCTGCTTTGATGCCTTCTACTTCCCGCAGATATCGTGAAATCACATCTTCTTGTCCATGTGTGACATAGACCTGTTTGGCTTCACTTTCTTTAATTGTTTTCATGAGACCGTACCAATCTGCATGATCACTTAGGACGAAGCCCCTTTCGTAACCACCTCTTCTTTTCGCTCCTTTTACAGCCATCCAACCTGATGCAAAAGCTGTTTGCGGTTCTTTAAATCGCTTCATCCAACTGGATCGATATGCAGATGGGGGAGCAATGATTAATCTGCCTCTTAGTGGATTCTTGCGTTCTAATTCACTCACTGGACGTGTTTTAGCCATGTTGATTCCTGCTTCACGATAGTGTCGTGTCACCGTTTCTACAGCTCCATGCAGGAGAATTTCCTCATTGATGCCCAGTCCACTCAGTTCGGCTAGTACTCGTTGTGCTTTTCCGAATGCATAGCAAAACAATATTGATGGACGTTCCTTTTCTTCATTCCACCATTTATAAATTTCTGCTGCTATTTCCTTTCCTGGTTTCCAGTGATAGATCGGCAAACCGAATGTTGATTCTGTGATCAGTACATCGCACTTCACCGCTTCAAATGGTTCGCAACTTGGGTCATGGCATCGTTTGTAATCGCCTGTCACAAGCCATACTTCTCCTCCTACTTCGATACGTATCTGAGCACTTCCTAAGACATGCCCCGCACTATGAAACGATATCTTTGCTTCTCCAATGATGAGTGTTTCTCCATAGCTCACTGCGTGAAGCTTGATCTCACGTCCTAGTCGTTGTCTTAAAACCCCTTCCGATTGTTCCACCGCCCAATATTCTTCTGACCCTGCTCTTGCATGATCTGCATGGGCATGGGTCAAGAGTGCACGTTTCACTGGACGCGTTGGATCAATCCATACCCCTGCTGCAGGGCAGTACAAACCTTCAGTTCGTTGCTCAAGAACCGCCATACCTTATTTTGTCGAATTTTCTCCCTCAATGTGGTTCTCCATTGGCTTTTTAAGAAGTATTTTGTTGATCGTGTCTATGACTTATTTAGTCTTCTTGATTCGCTTTGCATTTCCTTATAAAAGTGCAGCTCATTCCAATGATGATCAGTTTCTTGATTATTGAACTCTTTTACCCTTTTTCGTTTTCAGGTAATCCATGATGAATTGACATTGTATTTGTTGTATTGTTCTACTTCCTTTGCTGTTTTTGCTGCGCAATGGTTTTCTAAATATCATAGCTAAGTGTTACTATTTTCTAATGAGATCTTTGTTTATGATTTTTTCGAGCGTCAATCGTATTGTCCCTTCAGTTGTTGAAGAATGATTATTGAATTTTTCTATTTGCTCATCTCCAGCATTTTCTGTATGGGTGCCAATGCTTTGACACGTAGGTTTTCGTCCATTTCAATCTTGGGTTCCAGTGTTTCTAGGCAGTGCCATAGTTTTTCAAGTGTATTCATTCGCATATACGGGCATGTATTGCAGCTACAGCCGTCTAGACCCGGAACATCGATAAATGTTTTATTTGGAACCATCTTTTGCATTTGATGCAAAATTCCGGGTTCGGTGAGCACGATAAATGTTGTTGCTGAGCTTGTTTGAGCATGCGCTAGGAGTTTGCTGGTTGAGCCTATGAAGTCGGCAAGGTCTAGCAGGTTTTCCATACATTCAGGATGTGCAATGACTTCTCCATCAGGGTGTTCTAGCTTTAGTTTCAACAATGCTTCTTCGCTAAACGTT
The DNA here is from genome assembly GCA_965221135.1 of Sansalvadorimonas sp. Classification (GTDB taxonomy): domain Bacteria; phylum Pseudomonadota; class Gammaproteobacteria; order Pseudomonadales; family Endozoicomonadaceae; genus Sansalvadorimonas. The sequence continues at coordinate 14,748 of CBDCRZ010000020.1, read as the reverse complement.
TCGTGAACGATGCAGCGTCCAGGCCACAATGTGAGCTCACGACCACTTTGTCGTTGGACCCAACGTCCCAAATTCTGATCTGGTGCAAATAGAATCGGTTGATTAGATGGAAGTTGATTGACCAGGTCAACAGCATTACTACTGGTGCATATTAAGTCGCTTTGCGCTTTTACAGCCGCTGTGCAATTGATGTAGCTCACAACAAAATGCTCAGGATGGTTTGCTCTAAATGCCTCAAATTCATCGGCTGGACAATCATCTGCAAGAGAACATCCTGCCTCGCTGTCAGGTAGCAGAACAATTTTCTCTGGACTTAAAATCTTTGCTGTCTCTGCCATGAAATGCACGCCACAAAAAACAATCACATCCGCATCTGTGTTGGCTGCTTTTCGTGAAAGCTCTAAGGAATCACCAATGAAATCAGCGATATCTTGTATTTCTGGCTCCTGGTAATAGTGCGCCAGAACGATGGCGTTCCGATCCCTTCGAAGCTGGTTGATGGCGCCGACGAGATCACTGGGAGCGTCTTTCATGATCCTGATCCCTAGATCTGTCTCAGTGTTGATTTCAGACATTCTGGCCACATCGGGCAGGATGTCCAAAGCCTAGGCACCACTCCTGACCAGATTGCGCCTCGCCATAGCCGGAGACCTTCACGGTGACTGGAGTTGTCACGACGAACAACTGCTCGAGCAGTTACGTCCTGATGCTCTGTTGTTCGTGGGCGACTTGAGTGATGGTGATTTGCGCTTAGTGAAGGCAATCACACGTTTAAAGCTGCCCTGCGCCGTGATTCTTGGTAACCATGACCGGGGCAGAGATCGCACTGGTGAACGACTGCGGCAGCAGATTTCAATGTTGGGTGATCTCGACTGCTCCTGGAAATTGCGCAACTGGTCGTCTCCAGCCGTTGCCATTGTTGGCGGCCGTCCATGCAGTTCAGGAGGTGGTTTCCATATTTCTGAAGCGGTGCAAAGCGTTTTCGGCCCAGTCACGGAACAGGAGTCAGTGGATCGGATCGTTAAAGCGGCGTCCCATGCTCCCGAGGATTGGCCACTTGTATTGCTTGCTCACAGTGGGCCTACTGGTCTCGGATCTGATGCGTCCAGCATTTGTGGTCGGGATTGGAAGCATCCCCACATCGACTGGGGTGATCGCGATCTAGCGATCGCTGTTGAGACCCTCCGTCACCGCCGAGCCGCAGATCTTGTGGTATTTGGCCACATGCACCACAGCCTCAGAGGAGGCAAGGGTGAACGGATGACTTTTCACCGTGATCGTTATGGCACCGCCTACGTCAATGCCGCCTGCGTTCCTCGCTCGGGTTCAGACGAAGCTGGGCAAACCTTGATCCATTTCACCTGGGTTGAATTTGAGGGGCGTCATCTCAGCCTTGTCAGTCATCGCTGGTTCCATCCAACTGGAACCCTCGCTTATGAACAAACGTTGTTGCGGCACCCCATTGAAAGTCGATCGCCATGCTGATCTATGTCTGCCTCAGCAGCCATGGTTTTGGTCACGCTGCACGGCAAGCCACTGTTCTTTGCGCTTTGCACCGCCTTAAGCCGTCATGGAGGCTTGTCGTCAGTTCCAATGTGTCTGCTGATTTTCTCAAGCTGGTCTGCGCTGCTGTGCCCGTAGAGCAACGCTTCGTTGGGTGGGATGTGGGAATGATCCAGGCCGATGCCCTCGGCGTTGATCAAGAGAAGACGTTGGCGTCTTTGAAGGCTCTGGAGACTGATCTGCCACAACGGATCGATCAAGAGGTTGCCTGGATTGGTGAGCAGAACACTCCAGTGCTTGTTGTCGGTGACATCCCTCCGGCAGCAGCAGTTCTATCTGAACGGTTGGGAGCTCCTTTGGTTTGGATGGGGAATTTCGGTTGGGATGACATTTATGAGCCGCTTGGTGGTCGATTCAGCGAATACGCAGCAGCAGCTCGCGCTCAATATCGGCAGGGTGAGCTGCTGTTGCGCTGCCCCTTTTCAATGGCGATGCCTTGGGGTCTAGATGAGCAGCCGTTAGGTCTCACCGTGTCTGCCTTGCGCGAGCTTCCTGCTCCATTGCGAGAGCACTTGGACACGATTCAACAGCCCCTCGTGCTTGTTGGATTTGGGGGCCTTGGTCTAGCAATTGACCCTGCCCTATTTCGTCTCTGGCCTCATCATCATTTTTTGATGCCAGCCCCCGTGGCTCCTCACCTTCGGGCCAACTTGCAACATGAGACCAATGTCACTCTTTTGCCCGAAAGCGTGCGTCCTTTTGATGTTATGCCTTTTTGCGAGCGGCACCTAGGCAAGCCTGGTTACAGCACGTTTTGTGAAGCGTTAAGCCAAGACTTAGGGATGCATGTTGTGGAGCGTGATGGCTTCGCGGAAGCTTCCGTCCTCATGAATGGCCTTCGATTATTCGGACAGCACAAGATTCTTAGTCGCCATGCTTTGAATCAAGGAGAATGGGAGCTGGACGAACAACTTGTTGATGCAATCCGCCCGATTGGTTCAAAACAAGGCGCGGAAGAGGCAGCAAAGGCTTTGGTCTCAGTAGCAATAAAGACAGTTCAGCACGACTGATCGCAGCAATTACTTTTATTTATCTAAGCCGAGACGGATTGCCCTCTCTGGTTTTGGCGCAAGATGCGTCCCATTTGAGTCTTGCCAGTCACTAAGGACAATGGCTCATCTGGCACATCAGCTCTTGGGCTGATTGAGCGTGTTCGTCAAAGTTCCGTCCATTGAGCCTGTTGTGTTCAATTTATTCGCTGCTGATATTTCGAGTGCCGCCTCGCTGCGGTCTGTTGATCTCCTCCTTCGGTCAATCTTTTTTTTCCACATATGACTTTCCTTGCGAAAACTGTCTGTCGAATCCTTCCAGCGGCTCTCGCAAGTTTTGGTCCTTTGTTGATGTCGTCTCAGTCAGCTCAAGCTGCTGTCGCTGCGATGCCAACCCTGGAAGCCTCCCGTTCGGGACTGACTACTTCAACAGATCAGTCTGTAAGCGCTCTTCCGTACATCATTACCCCAGAACGGCGAGCACTTCTCAACACGATCCGCTTTGCTGAAGGAACCTGGAAAAACGGTCACGATGTTGGTTACCGCGTGATGTTTGGCGGGAGTCTGATGGGGTCGATGGATCGTCATCCCGATCGTGTTATTTACTCCTCTCGTTATGCGAGTGCGGCGGCGGGCGCTTATCAGTTCATGCCGTTCACCTGGGATCTTGTGAAGCGCAGTCTGGGTGTGAGGGGGTTTGGACCTGAAGTTCAAGATCAAGGGGCCTTGTTCCTCGTTCAAAGACGCAAAGCTCTACGTCTTACAGATGTTGGTGTGATGACACCTCAGTTGGCGGCCAAACTTGCCCCTGAGTGGGCCTCTTTTCCCACGCTTCGCGGTCGCAGCTATTACGGCCAGCCCGTAAAACGCTTCGTCAATCTTCAATCGTTTTACAAAGTCAATTTGAGTCAGCTGCGTCAGATCAGAGATAAGCGACAGGAAGCTCTCAGCGGAGATGATGGCAGCAACGGCTTAAAAGCCCCTGTTTGCACAGGACCCAAGATTCTTTGTGGTATGCCTTGATCAGGGTCTTGACCTGAAAAGAGAGATTTATTCGTCTGTTTCTTTTGCCAATTTCCGACCAACGATTGCCTGGGCGATGAGATAGGCACCCACCATGCCTCCAACGAATCCCATTCCATTCCGAACAAGAGGCAACAGGTCGCTAGTTCGTGTCACCACCGGTGCGATACCAAACACTCCAAACAACATCACCCATAGGGGAGATAACAGGAGTACCCAAGCCCAAGCGATCCGTTCACCTTCTTTGCGCGGATAAGCAGCAAATCCTGCAATTAAGCCACCGAGCACCGAAGTCGCCAGAGTTAAGAGCCATTGTTCCTGTGGCAAACCAGGAACAAACTGACACCCGCCACGATCTAAGCAAAGTTCTACGGCTCCGATCGTTGCCAACAGTGAACCGTCTTCACCATTGTCGCGGACGTAAAACTGATTTCCATAACGCGTTTGCAGTTCCACCCACCAGGTGCGAGGCATTAACGCAAAGAAGGCATCGCCCACATTGAAATTGAGCAGATTCCCACCGCGAGGATCTCCAATAATCAACAAACTGCGCTCATCGAGACCCCAGAACTCTTTAACGGCGAGCCCAGGAGTCTTTTCATACTGGGTGAGAACTCTCAGTTTCCAGCCACTGCGCTGTTCAAACGCATCCAGCGACGTTTCCAGTTCTTTGAGTTGATTGTCACTAAAGGCTCGAGCTAGATCGATCACCGGCGTTGGATGGTCCGGTAGTAGCTCTGGGTTGTCAATCGCCTGGACAGGATTTGCGACGAGGAGCAACAGAAATAAGCTGAACAGGGGGAACAAAAATCGTGTGAAGCGCGGTTGTGTTCCCATAGCTCTGTCGCATTACAGGCATTCTCCTCAATGACAGGCCACTCTGCGTCTTGCCCTTTATGGCTTCAACAGCGCTTTGAGCAATCAGGAGGTTCCGTACCCTTCTCCCAGTTCATGGCCTGGGCTTTGCATGACCCTGAATACGGGGCCTATGGCAGTGGCCATCTGAAGATTGGCAAGGAAGGTGATTTTGTAACGTCGACCACCCTTGGTCCTGATTTTTCAGCCTTGATGGGTTGTCAGCTTGTCCAGTGGCTTCGAACTCTCGCCCTGAACCACCCAACCAAAACCCTGTCCATCGTTGAAGTTGGGCCTGGCGAAGCGGAGTTGAGTTGTGACCTCATCGATCATTTGGTTGAGCAGCTTCCCGACCTGATCCATCGCCTTGAGCTGGTTTTGGTGGAGACCAATCCAGGGATGGAACAGCGTCAACGCAAACGTTTAGAGCAGCACCAGAGCTCACACGAATCCCAGCAACGTCTTCCACACCGTTGGACCTCCTTGTCCGATCTCAAAACCTGCCCGGTCATTGGTGTCTTGATTGCTCATGAGCTCCTCGATGCCTTTGCGGTGGAGCGCCTTGTTCTGAATGATGGACGGCTACGGCGTCAAATCGTTCAATTGCAACAAGGAAGCGATGGCGAGAAAAGACTGCACTGGGGAACAGAACCCATCCCTCAAGAGCTTCAAGAGCGCATGGACGCAACGTTGTCAGCCACACAGATTTCCTTGCCTCCAGAAGATGCTGAGGATGGATGGACAACGGAATGGCATGACGAGTGCGCCGATTGGTTCGCAGAAGCATCTGAGGCGTTCATTGCGGGCCATCTGCTTGTTGTTGACTACGCCCTCGAGGCTCATCGCTACTACTCCGCTCCACGCAGGGAGGGGACCCTCATCGCCTACCAAAACCAACGGGCAAGTGACAACGTCTTGGTGGATGCAGGAAAACAAGACCTCACAGCCCATCTCTGTCTTGAGACCGTCGTACACCAGGCCACAAGCAACGGTTGGACTCTGGAGGGGCAATGCCGCCAGGGAGAGGCTTTGCTGGCTTTAGGCCTTGCTGAGCGCTTCAGCAGTCTTCAACAGCTTCCGGGACACCAACTTGCTGAGGTTCTGCAACGACGTGAAGCACTCCTGCGTCTCGTAGATCCTGCCTGCCTTGGGGAATTTCGCTGGCTGTCGTTCCTGCGATTCAATCCGTTGCTTCCAAACTCAAGAACAGGGGAGCGGAGTCAATTCCTGCAAGAGCCTTGAGGCATCAACCCATCGCTGCTAGGCAAGCTCTGATTTCATCACTACTGACGTCATCCACGATCGACACAGCACCGATGCCTGACGGCATGACGAAGCGAAGACGACCATTGCGGACTTTCTTGTCGCCTTGAAGCGTGCTTAAAACCAGATCTGGATCGAGATCTGGCCAGTGGCTAGGCAATCCAGCATTTTCAATCAAACGTTTCTGACGTTCCGCATCGGATTGGGGCATCACACCGCGCTGCACGGCAAGGGAAGCCACCGCCACCATGCCAATCGCTACCGCTTCCCCATGGAGCCAGGTGCCGTATCCGGTGAGTGTTTCGACGACGTGTCCAAACGTATGGCCGTAATTGAGGATGGCCCTCTGACCTCCCTCTTTTTCATCAGCAGCAACCACGAGGGCTTTGGCTTGCGCAGACCGTTCGAGCAAAGTTTCAAGCAGCTCGGTGGACATGGAGAGAGGGTCGTCAAAGCCGGCGGATCGCTCGAGCAAGTCGAACAAATCCGTATCTCCGATCATTCCGTATTTGATGACCTCAGCTAAACCAGCCCTAAATTCCCGCACGGGAAGCGTCTGAAGCGTGTCTGGATCAATCATCACCAACCGAGGCTGATGAAAGGCGCCGATCAGATTTTTACCGCCTGGATGATTCACACCAGTCTTTCCGCCAATGGCGGCATCCACCATGGCCAATAGCGTTGTCGGCACCTGCACGACACCGATTCCGCGCAGCCAGCAAGAGGCCGCAAAACCAGTCATGTCGCCAACAACCCCACCCCCTAGAGCGAGCATGAGTGACTGACGCTCTAACCCGTTCTCTTTGGCAGCATCAAGAATCGTGCTGAAGGTATTGAGTGTCTTTTGTTCCTCACCCGCAGCAAGCATTAGCAAACTGGATTGAAATCCCGCCTGGGCGAGGCTTGAAAGGCATCGGCCTCCATAAGGCGTTGCAACATCTGCATTGCTGACTACCAGAATTTTGGTGTTGGGGCGAATCCCAATTCGTAGCAACTCAGCACCGAGATGATCCACACCGCCTGAGTTGATCACAACGTCATAGGGATGGTGTTCGAGCGCAACGCTGATACGTTTTGCAGCTAGCGCTGATGTTGAGCTCAATTGGGATTTGGTCATGCCGCCCGCTGTGACGGATCTATTCTCCTTCAAACCATCTGGCGCTGGTGATGGCCCTGCCTTCAACGTCCAAACACCGGTCCACGCTGATTGCCTGGGGTTTTCTAGCTCCTGCCTTAACTCTTCTGAGCCTTTCCGTGCTGGTTCCTGCACTGATGGCGCTTGTAATTAGTTTCACGCAAACAGGTCTAGATGTCACCGAGCCACTGAAATTCATCGGCTTAACCAATTTTCAGAGGCTTCTTGGCGATCCAATGTTTTATCAGGTGCTTGGCACCACTTTGATTTATTTATTCGGGGTTGTTCCACCCATTGTGATCGGCGCCCTAACCCTGGCGGTTCTTGTCAATCGAATCCTTCCAGGTGTGCACATCCTGCGCGCTGCTTTCTACACGCCAGTTTTAGTTTCGATCGTTGTAGCTGCAATTGCCTTTCGATGGCTCTATGCCGAAAACGGCTTAATCAACGGATGGCTTGGCGCCTTATTTGGTCAAGGATTTATCCCCATCGATTTTTTAACCAATCCGTTTTTAGCCCTTCCCTCAGTCATGCTCGTCACCCTGTGGAAAGGTTTGGGCTATTACATGGTGATTTTCCTGGGAGGACTTCAAGGCATCCCAACAGAGCTCTATGAAGCCGCTGAGTTGGATGGAAGTGAAGGCTGGCGAAAGCATGTTGATATCACTTTGCCTTTGCTGCGTCCGTACGTCACCTTGGTGGCGGTGATCTCCGCGATTGCAGCGACCAAGGTGTTTGAGGAGGTGTTTCTGATGACACAGGGTGGCCCTGCAGACTCCACTCGCACCCTCGTTTATTACGTCTACGACCAGGCCTTCGCAGAACTTGAAATCAGCTACGCCTGCACGGTTGGCCTCGCGCTATTCCTGCTCGTTCTATTGCTAACTGCCATTCGACTTGCGTTCGGAGGAGAACGAAGCCTGATTTAAGGCTGTCATCGTTGCTAAAAGGAGAGAATGACAAGCTCCACTCAGACCGATCTGCAAAGGATGCCCAACGCTGACAACACAATTGGGGTGATCGGTGGAGGGCAACTTGCCCTCATGCTCGGTGAAGCAGCGCAAACACGAGGTTTGACGCTTGCGGTGCAAGCTTCTAAAGCCGAAGACCCTGCTGCCTCACTAGCTAAGGATTTAGTGATTGCTGGATCAACAGATGTCCGTGCAACAAGGGAGCTGTCATCGCATTGCGTAGGCATCACCTTCGAAAACGAATGGGTCGCTGTCGATGCCTTGATGCCTCTGGAGCGACAGGGAGTGCAATTCACTCCATCACTGGCGAGCTTGGTCCCTCTTGTCAATAAGTTGTCCCAGAGGCGGCTACTCAATGACCTTTTGATCCCAAGTCCAGATTGGATTTCATTAGCTGAACTCAATCCTGGGTCGCCATCCTTACCGAGCGGATGGACCTTTCCCGTTATGGCGAAGGCTGCCTACGGCGGTTACGACGGGAAGGGCACAAGGGTTGTAGAAGATCTGAATGGTTTGGCACAGTTGCTTCGAAACGTCGATGCCAATGAGTGGTTAATCGAAGCCTGGGTTTCCTACGAACAAGAACTTGCTCTCGTTGTCAGCAGAGATTCAAAGGGGCGTATTCGTAGCCTGCCCTTAGCTGAAACACATCAGAAAAATCAGGTTTGCGACTGGGTCATCGCACCTGCACCGGTGAGTCAACTCGTTGAAGCAACGGCCTACAACATTGCGGCCTCACTTCTCACAAAGCTCAGCTACGTAGGGGTGATGACATTGGAGTTTTTCTACGGGTCAGAGGGTTTATTTGTAAATGAAATAGCACCTCGAACGCATAATTCAGGGCATTTCTCAATTGAGGCTTGTTCAAGCAGCCAATTTGATCAACAACTCTGTATTGCCGCAGGGCTTGATGTCCCCAATCCAGAATTCATTGCCGATGGCTCCTTGATGGTCAATCTGCTTGGTCTCAGTGCTGACCAGGCTGAACCACTGGAAGAACGGCTTTCAAAACTACGCTCGATCGATGCCTTGCATCTGCATTGGTACGGAAAAGATGAGATCCCCGGGCGCAAAGTGGGTCATGTCACCACCCTGCTCAATGGCCATACAGCCGATGAGCGTGGCGAGCGAGGCCAGCAAATGCTGCAAAGGATTCGTGAAATCTGGCCTCTTCCCCTAAATTGGTAGAGAACTGCTGTGTTGGTGACGGCCTTTTCTAGTGCTCTGATCTGACTCTCTTTCGACATGGGGTGACTGTCGTGTTGGTGCCGTAAACCGGCCTTGTAGCCGGAAACGAATCCTCTCGAAATCTTTCGCCCCTTCTGGTAACTCCAGGTCGAACACTGGGGCTCGCACGGCACAGCGGTTCACCACTTTGGCAATCGAACAATAGAAATCGATTGAAAGATTGCAGAAGAGGTGTAGTTGCTTGCAGCAGGGGCGATTGCCATACATAACATCGAAATAAAAAATTTCGCTACAAGGTTCTGACGCGATCCCTGCCCTGCATTCATAGGGCAGATTTGATCCAGCGAAGTAAGATTTCTAATGGCTTCATTTGATGATGACATTTAAATGCTATTGCTATGTTGATACTGTTTGGCAAAGTCAATGAAGTCCATCAAACGAATTGTTTCAAGCTCTTTGGCTGGTATTGCTATACTATTTGCAGGGACCACTGAAGCCCAAGTACTACCACTTGAACAGTGGAAATCAGGAATAAATCGCACCGAAATTCAATATAACAATGATAATATTAGTGGTGCTTGTACGAATGCAATCAATCTCGCGCACTCTATGAATACTAAAGCCTTTGAAGTGAGGCAAGCGGGCAACAAAGCATTAGCACAAGACGTCGTTTTCCTGATGTGGGATTGGCAGACTTATGTTGGCAAATACTGTGGAGGAAGACGATTGGTCAAAAAATCGAGACTTTGGGATGCCATTAATCGTCGATAACAAATCATCTATATACTGCACAAACTATTCACTTTTTACTCTTATTCATCCATTCACCAAATGGAATGACTAATAATCCACCAACTCCCAGCCAGATAATCCAGTAACCAATAAAAGTGATGCCCGATGGGTCTTCTGGTAATGGTAGGAATCGATAATCGTAGGGGAAAGAAAATGCCCACAACCAATAAACCACTTTAAGAGTATTTGGAAGAGAATTATTGCTAAACACTGATTTCCAACAAATATAGTGATTATAACATCTTAATCGAACAAGGTCAGGGCTTACTCCTGATCATTTCGAGAATAAAGTACTTGATGTCTAACAACCCTCAAACTCCCAAAGCGTACTAAGAAAATCCTTTTCTGGGATCAAACCCCCTACGTCACGCAACTAGATCGTTGGGTGATGATCTCATATTCCTCTAAGACAACTCAAAGCCTAATCTCAAGCTGTAAATCTTTTAGCTTCTAGCATGTGAATAATTGAGATTAAACCATGTCTCGTTACATTTTCAAGCGGAAATCCAATAGGTTCCAGTTTTCATATTTCTTACCGTTGGCTATTATTATCACTGGGTCTGCAACACTTCTGGAATACATAGAAAAGCAGGAAAACCCAACCAGTCGTATTCAAAGTGAATCAGCTATTTTCAAAGACGTTAGTCTCTGATGATGACTGCTTGATACATCATACTGGCTTCACTGAAGGATATTATTAACTTGAGGCTCGCTCTCAAGAAACTTGGTAATCAAGCAGATTAAACAATGCGTTATTGACGAGACGAAGCGAGTGAAAATCTGGGAGAAGGCTAAAATTACGCTATAGACGAGTCCCGATGAAACAACTTACATTTCTCTTTGTGCTCCTAGGTCTCGTTGGCTGCAATGACTTCATGTCTCCTGACAATATGGCAGAAGGTGTTGAAGCTGAGGAGAGGTGCAATAACTGGCAAGAGGAAACCAGAAAAGAAACCATACGTTTTGGCATGGACTATTCGCTCTTTAACCGAGCATGCAAGCTCAATGAGAGAAAAACAATGATTTTGGGCTATGAAGGTGAGTACGAAACCGGAAATAGTCAGAAAGACAGAGAGATCCGCGCTACTTGGACAGTCGTTACAACCTTTGAGTTGACGAAAACTTAATGTATGCGGCAATCACAAACTTTTGCTAAATCCATCAATGAATTCATTGGGATAGAACGCGCTATATGCATTTAAAAAATCGAAGACCTGGAGCTAGCTAATCGTTCAATCAAGTCTGATTTATCCAGAGTTGTAATGACGAAAACTTCTTGAGCTGTCCTGCCACGGCGCGCCATCAGCTTGAATCCACCTCGGATTGGAACCGATGGCCTTAGCGTGAGGTCTTGGCAACGCCCTTTCACTCTTGCAATCACGCCTGGGGTGATGGTCTGGATCTGTGGGTCATTCGCTAAAACCTTAAGCCAAGGTATTAGGCCCTTTACATAGGTGCTGTGCGTAACGACAAGACGGCCCACGAGGGGTACAAAAGTAAAGCTTGTTTAAGTTAGCCGCTCTGGCTAGAGATGAGGGAAGCGTTCATTGCGAGTCATGCTCCGATCCGTCGATTCCCTTAGAACTGAAATCTCTGGTCCGTTGACATCTCGAATGGGCCCAAAAGTCAAGATCCTTACGGCAGAGGTCCATGGTGATGAGGTGCGGGGGCTCGCGTTTTGCCCTGGGAAAGTGATTCGGTATGTTTTTGCTGCTCAAACACAACGGTTACGCACCAAAGCTCTGTTGTCGCTGACTCGCTCCACGCGCAAACCTGCTGCTTGATTCAAGCGTCGATTTCTGCCATCAACACCATGTCGAGTCGTTGGGTAGTGGTTTCTCTGAATTGAGCGACGCTGAGCTGATTCAGAACAATCAAAGCGCTTGCCATGACAAGGATTTCAATCGTAAAAACCAAGCCGTAACCAGCCATCGGTCCAGCATTGGGCAAAAGCTGACGACCAAGATCAAGCAGCCCACCACCCACGACCTTGCCAAATCCCCGAGACAGAGCTTGCGCTAACCCCCAAATGCCTACAAAGGTTCCAGCCATCTCTGGAAGGGTGAGGTCAAGCATCAAGGTGAGTGCGCTGTTGGTGCCAACTCCGGCAGCTAGGCCAAACAACACCATCACGACAGGAAGTAGTCCAGAAGCTTGTTGCCAACCACTCACCAACAATAAGAACAAAGAACCCATCACCATCCAGCAACCCAAACGGGCAGTGGCCAACTTTCCAAGTTTTGGGGTGATGAACCAACCTGCTAAAAGTAAACCAACAAGGGTTCCCGATCCCCACCAAGCATTAAGCAAAGTGGTCTTAGATACTGGCATTCCAAACACTTCTGCGCCAAAACTTTCTAGAATCGGATCCTGTAAGAATAGTCCGAGAGTAAATAAAACCAAAAATCCAAAAAATATAACAATTTGTCGACTTGATGTAACAACTCCCCAGGCATCTTTAAGTGTGACTAAATCCTGTACAGCGCGAACAGATTCAGGAGCTATTGGTTTTTCAACGCCCCAAGTGGAGATAATTGCCAACAGCATCACAATCGCAGTAATCGAAATCATGAACTTCTGAAGCCAGTTCTGAAGAATCACTGGATCTGAAATGCCATCGATTGAGCGGACAGCAAGACTGATAGCAATGGCACCAACGATGATTCCTACTGTGAGCATCGCCCAAATCACACCGATGCATCGTGGCCTTTGCTCTTCGGTTGTGCGGTCAATGACGAGGGCCAAATAAGAAGTACTCGCTAGAGAAGTACCCAACCCATAAAGAGCAAATAAACCGCAAAATGCAGCAATGCCGGCAGCGGCTATCAAGGGTGATCCACTATCAAGAGCTTCCTTCACTTTGAAACTCACCGGAACGCTAAGAATCGCCAAAACACAGATGGCGATCGTCCCGAGCAGGACATAAGGCGTCCGATGTTTGCCCATTAAGGGATGGGAATCACTGAGATGTCCGAACAGCACCCGTGCTGGTGAGACCAATTGCTCAAATCCCAAACCTCCACCCGCCAGCAATGCAGGAAAGGCAAGTTCTGTAATCAGAATCCGATTAAAGGTTCCAGTGAAAAGCACCGCAAGGGTTCCAAGACAGGCTTGAAAGAGACTCAATCGGAGCAGGGTCGGCCAGCGAAGACCTGGAACGTCATTCAGATCAACGGTTGCGGCAAGAGGCATTAATTACGTTCCAATGGAGCCATCGTGAGTCCCTCACTGCTGAGTTGTTGGTGGTAGAGCTCAGCTGGCTCTAGGGGACCAGCCCACACTTCTGCAGCGCCTTCCTCATCGATTTGGTGGGCAAGTGTCCAAGCCCTATCACTATTCATCCCAGGGATGATTTTGCATAAGCACTCAACCACGTGTTCAAACGTATTGACGTCATCGTTGAGAACGATGACTCTTGCATTCGGGTAACGGAGGGTTGTGCGTTCCGGTTGAAGGACGCTCGCGGTTCCAGGTGTTGCCATAGTCATAAGAAGTAATGAATCAACCAGTCAGTTCCGTGGAGGAACCTAGGTAAGCTCACTGCATTCAAGCGTTATTTCAATGCTGTTCACGATTGCCTGGGCATCACTGGCTGCTGTCTTCAGTTTCTCGATCGCCATGGTCGTCTGGGGTCGCAACGGTGATGGCACCCTGAATTTCTGAAGTGAACGAAGCACTGCAAGCTCCCATCGTCAGTCAGGGATTGGCGATGACCGCTGCGGTCCTTTTGGTCTTTGTCAGCGTGATAGTCGCTTACCTCTCCACCATCGAGTGGAAAGATCGTCGTCGCAGGCGTTCTCGTGACCGCAGCTGACTCACTCCTGAAGATCTCCACCTATCGATCGATCGCTCAGTCCCTCCCCGTCACGTCATTGGGTTTAGGGGCTGTTTTATTGGGCGGTTTGATCGGCGTCATTCTGAATCAGCCATCAAGTCAAGACGATGGAACACATGCATCGCTGAGCCGTGTCTCAGGGGCATTCAGCTTGATGCAGTCCTTTCACGGAGATTCAAAACGCCCAGCGCCCAAGCTTTGGAACCAACGGCTTGGCCTCGTTCGAGCTGCAAACTTGTGGAAACGGCAAGGGCGCTCGATCTGGTGGCAGGGATGGTCAGAAGATGGCGATGCCTATTTGATCCTTCCTGATCAACTTCTTGCCACCGACACGAAAAATTTACGCAAACACCAAGTCTTGGGATTGACGTTGCTTGGCTCCGATGAGCTGCATCGTCAACAACTCATTCAAAGACTCCAACGCCAACCCGAACGTCCACCTCAACCAACATCCCTTCAAAGTCGATGCATGCAGCGTCTTGCCAACGCTCCTGCCGTGTTTTGGACGAGCGACGCACTCGCTGCCATTAGTGGAACGACAGCTCCCCTACTCCAGCAGGCGAGTCACGGATGCCTTGCACTTCGCTTGATCGGCAACACACTCCATTGGGGCGGCGTTGTTGGTGATCGCTCGCTCGCTTTTGCCGCATCACAACCCAAAAATGGTTGGAAATTTTTGGTTTCTGAGCGTCAAAAGCCAGCAAACTTTGACCGAGACAGTCTTCTAGCAGTGCATGGAGCCCGAGTCGATTTAATTCTGGGCACACTGCTGAGTCGCCAAATCATCCAAGAGCCCTTGGAAGATCAGTACGGAGTGAATCAATCGATTCGATCAAGGCTTGCGCTAGCACCGTTTTCGCTTCGTCTCAAACAACAAGCCAAAGGTGCTTACCGAGCGGGGCTTCAATTTCAGGCGCCATTGCCAGGAGGAGCTGCAGCTTGGGCCTCAGTCCTTGATCGCGTGAGCAAACGCTTAGAAGAACGGGGCTTTGAACGTATTAATCCAGCTGACGACAAAGCCAAAAAATCTGATGCCGTGATTTGGAAAGATAAACGTGAGGGGCAAAATAAGATTGTGGGTGGCTGGCGTTGGTTGCAAAACCCCAAAAAACCGATGCTTTTGAGTGCCGGACT
>CBDCRZ010000019.1:0-49442 GCA_965221135.1 Sansalvadorimonas sp. | reverse complement strand
TGATATCAGGGCGACTGTCCAGCAACGTCTTGAGTGCCTGGTTATCAATCACCTCACCCCGGCCTGCATTTATTAAAATACAGCTGTGAGCCAAGCGGCTCATACGTTCGGCATTCAGCAGATGCCCGGTGGGGTATTCACCATCACGGGTATAGGGCGTATGCAGGGAGATCACATCTGCCAGGTCGACCAGTTCATCAATAGTCACGGCATTGGGCGCATCTTTAAAAGGGTCACACACCAGACACCGAACTCCGGCCGCCGTCAGCCGGCGATAGAGCCGTGAACCCACCTGACCATAACCAACAATGCCCACGGTTCTATCCGTCAGGGTCATGACCAACTCTTCAGAGAGTGTATCCAGTGCTGCCAATACATAATCCGTCACCGCATCCGCATTGCAGCCTGCAGCCGAGGCAAAGGCGATGTTATTGGTCTGCAGCCAGTCTTTATCCACATGATCAGTACCGCTCGTTGCCGTAGCTACAAATTTCACTGAGCTGTCTTTCAGAAGCGCTTCATTGACCCTGGTGACAGAGCGCACCAGCAATAGATCAGCATCCGCCACATCAGCCGGTGTCATGCTCCGCCCGGACACAGTGCGAATATCTGTATCAGCCCCCCCCTGACTGGCAAAAAAAGCATCTAACAAAGGAATATTTTCATCGGCAAGGATTTTCATGAAGGCCTGGACTGCATTGCAAAGAGTAAAAAGGAAAAAAGAAAGCGCCCTAAAACATCAGACGGTGAGAACAGAATGGTATAATGGCATCCTTTGCGCAGCAATGCTGCATACAGCTGTCACAGTCCTTATAACAACCCCAGATAACCGCCCCTTAAACAGCACCCGAAAGACAACCATGCCAGATAGCCCGTTGAACGATCAGGATTTGATCCGAATATTCCAGAGCTGCTTCTACCAGAGCCACAACACACAACTGGTGGGCAATGCACTGGAGCCCCTCTACAGCCCGGAAACAGCCACAGAACCAGCCCGCATATTCTACACCCACGACTACTTCGCCAGCGCCCTCCATGAAATCGCCCACTGGTGTGTAGCCGGTGAAGACCGCCGCAACCAGGAAGACTACGGCTACTGGTACGAACCCGATGGTCGCACGGCCGAACAGCAAGCCCTTTTTGAACAGGTTGAAGTGCAGCCCCAGGCACTGGAGTGGATTTTCTCAAAGGCCTGCCACGCTCCCTTCCGGGTCAGCGCAGACAACCTGAACAATGCCGAAGCCGGTGCCAGTGAAGAGTTTAAAGAGAATATTTATCAGCAGGTGAATACCTACTTAAAGGAAGGCTTGCCCGAGCGTCCGAAGAGATTTACCCAGACACTCATCAAACACTACAGGTCAGGGAAAGAGCTTCAATTCGTAGAGTTCCAACGCTTATAAACTCCCAGGTGATGAGAAACCGCAACGACAGCGACTATGGCCTCCTCTGAAAAATATCTGTTACCAGCCGGAACTTTTAAACTCCAATAACTGTCCAAAAAAGTAAACCAACTGTCTGAAAATCAGGGATGATTATGGATACGACACAACCTAAAATGACTGCAACGCCAATCAGGCTTCCTGATTCGCCGTGTAATAAAAAACACAAAAGTGTTATCTACAAAGTTACCGGGGTGCTGAGCACTGCAAAAATAGCGCGCGCTGAGACCGCCATTGAATCTCATCCCTGTTTTTTAACACAGCCAGTTTTCAACGATTACCTCTTTGCTCTTGATATGGGGTTTGAGAAAGAGGGTATTGCTGAAAAAAAGGTTATGGTCCACTTTGATTCCCAATCTAAAATGACCGATAAAAGTCAGTTAGATGAAGCACTCGCCAAAACTTGCATGCCAATAAAAGAGTTGGTTTATGAGGGTGTAGAAGCTCTCTCTGCCCGTGCAGGCTATAAAGATATGCAGGTAGGAATTAACCCACAAATCTTACGCTACCACGTGGACGAACATCACCCTGATATAACTGACCTGGTCTGGCATGATGATCCTTGCGGCTTAACAATGACTGTTTTGCTATCAGAGCCTCAACAGAGTAGAGGTAGCTATTCCGGAGGTGGATTAAGTTTTGCTTCTGCCTACAGAAAACCAGGGGCATTCCCTGATTATTTTGAAGATACTATCTTATCCTGTGACTACACCTTCAATGGTGGATTCATATTTGATAATTTTGATACCCGTCACAAAGCAGGAAGTGTACATTTTCAAGAGCTTTCTGCGACGAAACCAACGCTAGAAAAAAGCAGAAGCCAGCGCAGAAACGACAGATCACAGCCATACAAGACAAGAGCGAGGCATAATGAACCCAGAGACTCACAACATCCCGAAAAACCACCTACCGACAGCGAAGCCTCACCTTATGCAGAGAAGCATTTATTAACAATATTTTCATGGCCCGGAGAAGATTTCGTCCAACAGCTATGGCAGAAAAACTTTTCTGAGAAACCGATATAAACGACGGGTAGATTACCATCACTACCTGAACCAGTGATTCAGAGTACAATATATTCAGAATATTCTGACCATCAACTCCCCCCCAACTTCAGGTTCTGAAACTAGAGGGGAATACCAGCCGACCTTCTACCTGCTGCACTCTTGTTTAGCTGGAAATTGTTTAGCTGGAAATTGTTTAGCTGAAATTGTTTAGCTGAAAATGATCATGTAAAACCATTATGGGTTGCGTCTTTTGCCCCTTACCATCATTTTCCAACAGGGCATAAACAGTAAATTACGGGGGCAGACAAAAGTAGCATTTCTAATAGGAAAGCCGTGCCCTATGCCAGAAAGGCTTCTGAAGCTGGCTGACTTACAGTGGTAATCAGGAACTTATATGTCAGTACTACTGTCATTCAGGGAATTGTTGCCACCCAGGTTTGTCACTTAATTAGTAAAGAAGCCTGGCAGATCGACCTGATTGAGAGGTGGTTTGTCTATTATCTTATTGTTTATATGGAGTGTAATCCCATGAATATTCACCGGGTAACTCATGGTGATCCACCAAGAACTGCTCACCCCGGAGATCAACAACTTTACGTCCCTGAGCAGGCCGCTCAATTTCCGGGCGTTACTCGTTATGCTTCTGACTCTCCTGGTGAATTGAACAGACTTTGCGAATGGAGAACCTTCTCACTTGGTGAAGGCGTGCAGTCTGCGATACGCCAGATTGATGACAGAGCAGTAAAAGTCTCTGTGAGAGAAGAGCTGAAGCCCGCACAATCACTTTTGGCATTGAGAGAAGCTGCGATATCCATTCTTCGTTTATATAGATCGACTTTCCCTTATAGCTCTGAAAGACTCGCCCCCGCTCTTCGTGCCCTGGAGGAAAACCCCGAACTTTCTCCACTGGATTGCCCCAAGGTAAAACAATTTATTAATCACAGCCTGATCGCCAAGTGTTTTCATAGCTCTGTTTTACCTTATCTGAAACAGATGGTTGCTAATGGGTGGCCAGTACCTGATAAGAAAATGGACATTGTGATGACTCAAAAATTAAATATTGTCCTTCTGCCTTTTCTTGCCAGGTTTGCGAAGAATCCTGAGAGTTTCCTGCGCAAGAATCTTTATTTTCTTCTGCGAACTGGTCATGAGGAGAATAAAAACTTGTTGCTTTCACACCTGAAAGAAAGTGACATTATTGAGCAGATAAAATCCTGGGATATAGAAAAGAAAACAAGGTTCATTAATGACCTGGGGAGTTGCCAGGCTGGTGCTCACCCTGACCTGCATCCGGATATCGTGTCTATGGTATTCAGGGCGCTGCTGCCTGAGTTAAGAATGACACTGCCTTGTATTCAACAGAGGCTGTCTGTGCGCCCCATCTGTTTTTTTAATCCTGAGGATAAGCAGGCAAAAAGGATAAGCATTCAACTTCTTATGAGCACCCTTGTCTGGCTCAACTACCAGGGAAAGCCAGAGCTTATCAATAGCCTTCTTCAGGGGCTGGATGCCGCTGAGAATACAGACACTTTCTATACCCTGGCGCTGGCTCTCAGGCTGAAGAATGTATTGATGGCGCTTCCGCAAGGCTATTCACCAGCTGCCTCCAGACTACAGGATGTCATCACCCTGTCTGCCCAGTTCTATCAGGCAGCCGAAGCATGTGAGTTATCTTTCCATCTTATATCGAATTACTCTTCAGAAAATATGGCTCATTTGTGCCAGCTGGCAGGGTACACTTGTGAAAGGCTTGCTCTGGAGTGTCGTCAGAAAAGTCAGACATCACAACAGCTTTTAGGGATATTCTTCTCAGTGTATCAAGGGCAGATGCCATCTACTGACCTTTTTGGGCTGGATGATACCGGTTTCCATTCATGGCTATCGCTTCTTCTTGAATATACACCTCCCCATGATCTGACATTCCATCTCAACAGGTACCTTGCTGGTGGTTATTGCAGGAACATGTTGTTTTATTCGATCTTTCTACAATTTGTTCAGGCCGGTTGCGAACTGAAAGCTGTCGACAGGGCTGAAACTAACAGCTCCAAAGAAAGTTTCCATTCTGATTTCCCCTGGGAGGATTGTCGGGATAGCCCTGACCTTATTAACGAACTTCTGTTGTGGTTTCAGCAGACCCCGGACACCTTGAACAGCCCCGAATCTGCTCAGAATATGTTTGACAAATTGAAGTTATCGCACACTTATCAGGCTTTGACCTTGCGGGCAATGCCTCGCGAAAAACGTCTTGTGTTGCTAAAGCAGTGGCGGGCGAATCCGGCAAGAATGAAACAGCTGTTTCTTGATCGTGAATTTTCTTTTGAGCAGTCATATACTCCTGGTTGGCTGATACTTCTGATCACCATGCAAGACGACCTGCCAAAACCGCCCGACTTTTGCCATGAAGCCCGGGATCTTGAAGAAAGGGTTGCCAGCTATGTCGGGCAGGTGCACAAGAGTACCGTGCAACCCTTGCCTGTTCATATGCTGGAGTACTGGAAAGAAGCGCATTCTGTCGATAAATATGGTCGTAGCCTGAGGCTTTGTAAACGGAAGCATTCCGAAACAGATAACACGGATTACGGCGTGAGGTTGAAATTTTTAAAAAGTAATCACGCCGAGTCCTGGGAGGAGTTTGTACGTGAACAGGCTGTACTATCAGCGTTAGACAATGGCGTAGTTTCTCCCATAGCAGGACAGAGACTGATTCCGCGCGGGGTTTTCAAGGCAGCGGATATTCAGCACATTCTTACAAATGGGGAATATCTCCCTCAGCAATTATCTCGGGATCTGCTCAACAGCATTCATATCGACAATGATGGCGCGACTTATGTTCAGGTCTTTTCTGATACTGCCAAAACGCAGCATTATAACCATTACCCTCACATACTCAGCCCGCCCCATGGGTTGACCCGTGAAACATCACTCCAGGGGCATCGGCTCTATATGCTGGCCAGTGGGCAACTCTGGCGTAAGGGCTTGAAAAGTCCTGATGCAATAGGAGGCTTTCATAACAGTGAGGGCAATAAGTCATGGAATCCTCTGCCAGCTTATACTGTCCGTCGATCCATATTTCTGTGTACAAGCACTTTGTGCAACTGGAACGGACAGATTCAGGATATTGCCCATGACCCGGTCGGTATGCGGGATTTTCAAGGTGTTATAGCCTTGGACGCGTTGTCAGGAGATTGTTACGGTGAGCGTCGCCTGCACCCGGATAGCCCGCTGGACTATAACCGAATCAGGCTGGTGGAGCTGGCCAAACAGTTCCATGGCGCAATCTTCAGCTGGCTCAAGTGCCGTCATGATGCGCAGGAGCTGATACACACAAACCCTCAGCATGCTGCAACCTTGAAAGAAGAGATTGTCACACTGGCGGCAGACCTTTTCAGTGAAGCCTTTGGAGGTAGTCACGAGAAATGGCTGCAATGCCTATCCGATCTGCCTCAGGAGGTGTTGGATCAAGCAGTCAGAGAGTGCCTCTACTGGTGTGGTTCCCAACGACCTTTCCTTGATGATATCAAAAATCACAGATTTCCTGATGAAGTCTATCCACAACATGCTCACCGGAATCTTCACACGCCGTCAGTCGAGGAGCTCTGTTATGCACAGAACCATGAAAAAGGAAATCTGGGGCGCCCTGAAGGGGGAAGACTGGCGCTGAACCACCTGTCAGCTGTTTTCTGGTTTTGTGTCATGGAGGCTGTTGTGAGCTGATGCCAGACTTCACTTCCGGGCACAGAAAGATCCGGATATTCTGCCCAGAAGTCTTAAGGTGGTTCGCTCATGGATCAATGTAGAAAAGCAAGCTTATACCTGACGACCACTGTCCGTCAGCTTCAGAGGCCTTTTTGGCATAGGGTTTGTGTGCGCTGTCATGGAGCCAAACCTTTATACCACAGGCCATGCTGAAGAGCCCTAAACCCATCGCCCCGATTATCAACATCTCTTTTCTCTGTAAACAAGCATCAACGTCTAGCGAAAGGGTTCAGTAGCGCGCATTTCAAAGCCCATTAACACATCTGTCATGAACCACCCACAGACATAACAATCAAAGAAAAATCATAATTTCATTTATCTTGGTGGCAATAATGGATTCACTATTAACTACTTCTTTGGCATCACTACACCTGGCGAAACCACTGGATCATAGCCAGGAAAAAAACAGGGAAAAAAACGTTAAGGTGGAGGGGGCAGGTGAAGCATTTGCAAAAAGTGTAAGACCAGTACAACCAGAAACTTATACGCATATAGAGCTGGCCGCCGGAAATTACAGATTTAATACAGATAACACATATAGCAGCAGGCTCCCCACAGAAACCATACTGCCTCATGAAGATCAATGCGACTGTATTGGATGTGACTATGTGGAAAACAGATATAGATATACGGTTCTTGAAAAAACAATAGAAGACACAATTCATAAGCATAGTGACAAACGAATCAGGTTTTACATTAATGATTATGACCCTATCTCGAATAATCAGGCGGTCAAACATGCCAGACAACATGTCCTGAAAACTTTTCCCAATGCTAATATCGAGTTCATTGAGATGACAGGTGATTTCTTCGAAATTGAATTCGATCAGCACAACCCGGATGCAGTACACCTAAAAAACCCTGATAAGTATTTTTTGGCCAAACTTGATGAGGGTGGACAGCCTGATTTTAACGCGCCGCTTCGCATAGATTTAATGAAAAAATTACTGGGGCGATGTACGGAGTGTGAGGAAGAAGGGCTTATCCTGGTATTGAGCAAATTAACAAATGACCGTTTAGAGCCGCAACTACGTCAATCAGAAGAGATAAGTGTAGAAAAATATTCTTTAGGTTACAGTGCCGCATATCATCACCCTCCAAACAATCTCCCTACCACAAAATATGGTGTATATCTCTATTCGTTCATTCCTGAAGCAGTCTATGTGTGCCGGTTGCCAGGCCACGCGAACGAGAGTACAACCAGAAAATCTGCGAACGAGCCCTGTAAATGTCAGGCAAGTTCTGGCGCGAACTGATCACTGTCTTCGTGCCAGAATAAGTACTCAGATAAATGAAATCATATATTCTTTACCGAACATATCGAAACACGTTTTAGCTCTTTTTGGAATTCATCAAAGCTCATAACCTTCATGATGTTCAACCATTCATATTTCACCTTGCCCCAAAGAATCTCAATCAGGTTTGGCTCCGGGGAATTGGACGCGTTGTCAGGAGATTGTTACGGTGAGCGTCGTCTGCACCCGGATAACCCGCTGGACTATAACCGAATCAGGCTGATTGAGCTGGCCAAACAGTTCCATGGCGCAATCTTCAGCTGACTCAAGTGCCGTCATGATGCGCAGGAGCTGATACATACGAACCCTCAGCATGCTGCCACCTTAAAGGAAGAGATTGTCACACTGGCGGCAGACCCTTTCAGTGAAGCCTTCAGAGGTAGTCGCGAGAAATGGC
This sequence comes from Sansalvadorimonas sp., assembly GCA_965221135.1. GTDB lineage: Bacteria > Pseudomonadota > Gammaproteobacteria > Pseudomonadales > Endozoicomonadaceae > Sansalvadorimonas. The sequence goes on along the minus strand of CBDCRZ010000019.1, from coordinate 41,548 downwards.
TGCAATGCCTGTTCGATCTGCCTCAGGAGGTGTTGGATCAAGCAGTCAGAGAGTGCCTCTACTGGTGTGGTTCCCAACGACCTTTCCTTGATGATATCAAAAATTACAGATTTCCTGATGAAGTCTATCCACAACATGCTCACCGGAACCTTCACACGCCGTCAGTGAAGGTGTACTCTTCTTATCAATTTACACCACAGCCCCCAGTAAGCCGGCTAACCATCTGTTTGATGGTGACATAGAGCGCAGCAAGAGACCATCAAAGCAAGGGTTCCACTTATATTTTGAGGCTGGCTGGATTGATCTTGATTAAGCCGGTTTTTCACCGCAGGCAAGCCTATCCATAAATTTTTTAAATCGTCTCTGCCGTGTTTCAACTCTCTTTGCACTTGTTAATCCGTGCGCGATAACATATCGATGCGACTTGGTCAGTGTTTCAAAACACTGTTTCGCTTTTGGCTGACTTTCGAGCGCTGCCAAAAAGTCCTCGGGCACATTCATTTCACTTACCGCATAGGCATTCTCCCAGCGACCGTCCGCCTGGGCAGCATGAACATGCACAAGTCCTGGCTCGGTCATTCTGCCCTCATTTATTAAACGTTCCACATGCCCTCTGTTCCTTTTCGACCAGCTACTTCGCACCTTTCTTGGCGTTATCCGCTGGAGATAAGCCTGATCATCGATTGACTTTTTAATGCCATCAATCCAACCCCAGCACAATGCCTCAACGACGACACAGTTCCACGTCACGCTTGTGATTCCCGTACTTTTCTTGAATATTTTCACCCACAACTCTGTCTCGGTGGCATGATTCATCCTGAGCCACTGGGCAAGATCACGGGGCGTTGTGAATGTCATGATTTTCACAGGATCAGGTTCCCGCATAAAATGAACTCCCTTAAAACTGAAATCTCTAAGCTAAGGCATAGTATATGTGTGTGCTGGGTGCCTGCTGTCTCTAAACAATTGTCAGGTGTCCTGACATATTTGTTATTTTCCTTTCAAAAAATTCGAGTATTTTTGAAAGGTATGAGTATTAATCCTTAAGTACCCGGTCACATGAAAACAACTATTTCTGACTCAATCTCCAGGTTGCTCAGCAGTGCCGCAGCTCCAGTCACATAGCGGGCTATGCTCCCTGCGCTGCAACACAGCTGAGCACCCTGTTTATTGGCCAGAAATATGCGTTTCCACATGGCCGGGTACTTATCTAACAAGATGGTTATTATTGGAACTGGCAACCATTAAAACAATCAAATATTTCACGGAACTATTTTTAATAGCCATATTTAATAAGGCCATAAAAACATGTGCAATCCTATACTTCCTAAAGGCCAACAATTTAATACAGCCACTTCTTTAGATGAAGAAGCCTCAGATCACGCTAAGAAAAAAATGAGAACCTTAACAGAGGATGAATTATCGCTGAAAATGGTACAGATGCAACACAGCGCTAGTGAATGGATTACCAGAGCACTATCTTCAAACGAAGATGAATTTGAGATAATTAATCATGAAGGTTCTATAAAAGTAAAAAACAACAATCAATCAATCAAATATTCAGTAGAGCACGAGCTATATCTAGGGATAGAATACACGACAGAATCAGGAGAATTTAAAAATAAAATCCCTGAATCAAACTTACCAAAACATCATTGCTTTAATCTATTAGTAACAGAGCAGTTTGTTGAGCCCGTTCTATGTAGAAGCATGAGAATTGATGAAAATATAGTGGCCGATAGATTATGTCATAAAATACCTAAATTAAGTATTATTGCCTGTGAAAAAGAAAACCCCGATACTAAATTCTGTCTTCATGCACCTATGTGTGGTATTGCTCTAGCTTCATTTAGACAAGATCAACCTGGTATAAAGTACCTTGCTACAGCTGGTCTTGCTTGCTGTCATGCTATTATATTTTGGGATAGTACAAATCAAGTAGCAACTATGTCTCACTTTATGCAAAAAGATATGTGTCCCGAAGCCTTTGATTTAATGCTTGCATCAATGTCATATCGTGACCCTTCAAATTTAAGAATGTATATTATTGGTGGGCATACGCATAGGATGACGCATTTTCCTGGCTTTTTTAACTTTATTGAAGAGTATGTGAAATCTAAAAATATATATATTCATCAGACTTTTTTAGGCAATCATGGTGGAAGGCCTTCTGATGTGATATTTGATGTTGAAGATGGAACTCTTTTTGAGCTTGCTGTCAAAGAAAATTTAACAACACATAAATTAGATTCATTTGATGCAAGCACACTTAATCATGGAGAAGAAGTTTGTTTTAGAACAAAATCAAATCGTGAAGTTAAGTACAGGTTTACTAGTGAAAAAAACAGGAGCTTACTCATTCCTGTTATCGCTGAACTTTCTGGGTAGTCATTGTTATTAAATTCTGAGGATTGAGTGATGTTTGGCAACCTAACAGAGCCTTATACGCCAAATGACATATAACATTCTATCCATTTTATAGTTATGCTTTCAAATAACACTCAAATATCAACGATTCAAAGTTACGAAAATACGTCGCCTCTCTTATCGATATCAACATTGATAAGCTGTTCTGCCAGACTATAGCTAAACTTGCATGAACAATATTGCCGCAATGCCAGTTTCCCGGAAGGAGATTCATCATTAGCATTGCCAAACTTATTATTCGCAATATGAAAGCCTACGAGCTGCCTCTGGCCATTCAGTGGGCGCAGGCTGAAGGATGGAATCCTGGTATCCATGATGCGGAACTGTTTTTCTAGCCGACAACCATGGTTTTTTTGTTGATGAAGTTGACGGAGACATCGTCGCCCCCGGACACAGAGGCAAAGGTTATGGTCTGGCACTCACACAGCACCGTCTGGCTTACTGTGAACAACGCAATATTGGCATAGATGGTGTGCTGGAGAATGTCGAAATCTACCAGCATATTGGCTATACATGTCTCTGGCCTTTTTTTTCTGGAGCAGGATGGTTTCTCGCAAGGTGAAATTGAGCGGTAAGCTTTGCGGTCAATCCGCTCGCCTTACACCATGTAAACTCTATCTCCATAAGGCTTAATGTGTGGAAATATCTCAGCATTGCCCCCTCACCATCGCCCCGCAGAAAATTTAACACCACCAACTGCTCAATATTGACTATAAGTTAAAGCCGTTTCTGAACCCACAGGTTTTAGATGTCATGCCAAAACTGATGCATAGAACTGTTAATCTGATGAATTATTCTCTTTTGTCAGCCAGCCTTGCTCTGACATACCCTGTGCAGGCTGCAATTCACACCTGCACAAAACACGCTCAACCTGTTCCCTATTTTGCTTTACTTGACGAACCATGCCCTGAGTGCGACAAACCGACACATCGGGACGCACTAAAAATCAGCACAAGCGTGCATGACTGGAATAAAAATGCTCTGCAAATATTCTCAAAACTTAGAAAGGAGTCTCGAGAGAATCAGCTTGTCTCGTCTCACAGCATCAATGAAATGCTAACTATGCTTGCAGCCGGTTCAGCAGGTAAAACCCTAACATCTACTACACAAATCATGGGCACCACTCCTGAAAAACTCCGTGATTTCACCGAGCTTCTTAAGACGGAGGATAGCCCTTATGCCCCCCCTGAAAAAGATGATGTTTTTACACGATACAATGTCGTTATGGTTGCCAAACGTCACCAACTCACCAAACGATACTCCCACTACCTTCAACACCATTTTGATAAGCAGGTTGATATTCGGCCCGGTGTGAGATTTACAGATCAAACTGTAATCCACGAACTTGCCGACAGCGTCAATAACAAAGCCTGCGATGTCACTGGCGGTCTCATCCAAACATGCCTGGACCCTGACGAATTACAGAAGATAGACCCAGCTCTGGTATTGGCGAATGCAACATACTTCGAAGGGAAGTGGGAGGTTGAATTTGCAAGACATGAAGGTTTATTTCAAAAGGACGACGACACCTGGTCAACAGCCAGCATGGTTGAGGCCTCAAGTTTAAAAATCAGCCATGTCCAGTCAGAAGGGTGGGTAGCCGTCACTATCCCCTATCATGGCCGTTTTGAAATGACCCTCATACTCCCCCCAAAAGACAAATCCCCGGGGGAGCTAACTTACGAACAACTATCAACTCTCAGAATGGCTCTTAAGCATAGCCGCCCCAAAATAGTCACTATTGAAATGCCCGAATATATGTTCAATGTATCTTATAAATTACATGACGTCTTTGCCACACCAGAACCAGGTAATATGTTTAACGATGGCGCCGATTTCAGCGAAATGGTGGAAAACCCGACTATACATGTAAGCTCCATGACACACCTGGCAGCAATTATCACAGATAAAGAGGGTACTAAAGCCGCAGCCTTATCAGATACTGTTCTTACTGACGGTGCAAGCTCATCGGAGGTTATTACATTCAGCCGACCATTTCTGTTTATGATTAATGATAAAGAACACAAAACAGTGCGCTTTATCGGTCAGCTCTACGACCCTGGCAACTATCAGCCACAAGAAAGCTTGGAAAGAGTGGAGTAAACACAAAAAATACAGGCAAACAGATCTCATAAGAAGCAACCCCAAATATAAGGGGTTCTTCCTATGATTATGAAGATCATTATTACTGTTTGAATTTTCCCATGGAGCGGGAAGAGCAACCATAAGTCCAATCTAAACCCGGATCTCACAACCCCGACCTAAACAAAAAAACCAAACAATCCAGGGGGCGTTCTCAATTAACCCAGGGAAAACTCCGCCAGCCAGTACGCCATTAAACCAATCACCACAATTCCCGCCAGGTTCAAAATCAAACCACTGCGCAGCATCTGTTTGATCGTCACCTCACCGGAACCAAACACAATCGCATTGGGCGGTGTCGCAACCGGCAGCATAAAGGCACAGCTTGCGGCCAGTGTGGCAGGTATTGCTAACAGGGCCGGTTGAATATCCAGCGAAAGCGCCAGTGCTCCCAATGGTGGCAGGAACGCCGCAGTGGTTGCAGCATTACTGGTAATTTCAGTCAGGAAGATAATCACCGTGACGACTAACAGCACAGCAACTATCTCCATACCGCCCGGTACTGATGAGAACAGACTGGCAATCCAGGTCGCTAAGCCGCTTTTCTGAATCATTGCCGCAATACTTAAACCACCACCAAACAATAACAGTACATCCCATGGCAGACGCTTCATGGTTTCCCAGTTCATGAGGAAGGTCAGGGAACGCAGGTCCACCGGCATCAGGAACAGGGTGATGCCTGCGGCGATAGCAATCAGGGTGTCCGAGAGAGGGAGACCCGGCATCAGGTCGGTTAACAGCGGACGGAATAACCAGCACATGGCTGTAAGCAAGAACACCAGACCTATCTGCCTCTCAGCCAGGGTCATTCTGCCCAAACCTTTCAGCTCTTCCGTTAACTCCCGATGCACATCATGGTTATGTTCCGACTGCAGGGCATAACCACCACGGCTCAGCCACCAGCCCGTCACCATTAACATCACCAGCGAGATGGGCAGGCCAATCATCAACCACTGGGCAAACCCAATTTTCAAACCGTACTGGTCTTCAAGAAAAGCGGCCATCAAAGCATTCGGGGGCGTACCTATTAATGTGGCCATACCGCCAATCGATGCACCGTAAGCAATGGCCAGCAGCAGTGCAGCGGAGAATTCGGCGCTGCCTTTGCCCTCTTCCCGCAGCATATGAATCACTGACACACCAATAGGCAGCATCATCACAGCTGTTGCAGTATTACTCACCCACATACTGAGCAGAGCTGTCGCCATCATAAAACCCAGCACCAGCTTCTGCTCACCCGTACCGACTTTCAGCATAATGTGAATTGCAATACGACGGTGCAATCCCCAGCGTTCCATCGCCAGACCCAGCATAAAGCCGCCAAGGTAGAGGAATATCACCGGGTGGGCATAAGGCGCGGCCACAGCATCCAACCGTGCCAGCCCGAGAAGCGGGCCTAACAACAGAGGCAATAGCGCTGTCACAGCAACCGGCATAATCTCCAGCGACCACCAGACAGCCATCATCATCGCAAGGCCTGCACAACGCCAGGCAAAGTCCGACATACCTTCGGGAGCGCTGACAAACAGAGGGGTCAATACTGCAGCTATACCCAATACGAAACCAAAACACCACAGTCTGTGATTTTTTTCAGGTTGCTCGTCCAGTGCACAGGCCTGCGGTTCAGGGGTGTTCACATTGAATCCCTCATTTCGATTCATTTTTTGCCTTTAAAGGAATATCGTCCATCGGGCGAATAACCATAAGACCGGCTGAAATCCGCTTATGCCCTGTGATACCCTTTTTCAGCTTTGTTTAAGCCATGCCCGAATGACCCGTCTTTCTACCGGGTTTCGTAGCATAGGAAGCGCCTTTCACATCATGTATATAAATAAACTCTTCGGCTCCTCCTGGCTTCAGGAATCCCGAGCCCTTCTTGCCCTGTCCATGCCTATCATCGTGACCCAGCTCGCGATCCAGGGTATGGGCTTTGTCGACACCACTATGGCCGGGCAGGTCAGCGCCCGTGATCTGGCCGCCATCGCCATAGGTGGCAGCCTCTGGCTGCCCGCGGTTCTGCTACTCCGTGGTCTGCTTATGGCCTTAACACCGATCATTGCCCACCACCGCGGCAGCAACGATGCCATGGCGAGAATCCCCCAGGACACAGGCCAGACTCTCTGGCTTGCGGTGGCTGCCAGTGTGGCACTGATTTCGCTATTACTCTTGTCCGAACCCATTCTTGTAACCATGGATGTGGCACCGGAGATTATCCCCATCGCCTCCGGCTACCTTTATGCACTGGCTTTTGGTGTGCCTGCCATTGCCCTGTTCTTCACCCTGAACAGCTTCTGTGAAGGTATGGCCAACACCCGTATCCCGATGGTGGTTTCAATCATGGGTCTGCTGGCCAATATCCCCATCAACTATGTCCTGATCTACGGCAAACTTGGCTTCCCGGCCTTAGGTGCCGTGGGCTGTGGCTGGGCTACCAGCATAGTCTCCTGGCTGACGGCCCTGGTGATGCTGGCTTATCTTAAGAAGCATCATATATACAGCAATCTGTTAACCCTGCAGGGAATGCAGGTTTCCTGGGGACGGATCAAAGTTCTGCTGAAGCTTGGCCTGCCCATCGGTATCACCATTTTTATAGAAGGCAGCATCTTTGCCCTGATCGCACTGTTGATCGGTAAGCTCGGTGCCGAAGTGGTGGCTGCCCACCAGATCGCCCTGAACTTCTCCAGCCTGGTGTTTATGATTCCCCTCAGTCTGTCGTTTGGTATCACCATTCGTGTGGGTCATGCCCTCGGGCAGGGTAAACACCAGCTGGCGAGAATGCGGGCATGGAGCGGAACCGCACTGTCTGTGTTCTGGTCCACAATTTCCGGCGCTCTGATCCTGATATTTACGCCGGGCATTATCCGGATGTACACGAGTGACTCTGTTGTTGCTGAAGGTGCAGCCCTGTTGCTGGTGTATGCGGCTATCTATCAGGTGTCTGACGCCCTGCAGGCGTCAGCCAATGGCGCGCTACGGGGTTATAAGGATGCCCGCACACCGATGATTCTGGTGACCATCGCTTACTGGGTTGTGGGCCTGCCTCTGGGCTACATTCTGGGCATGACAAACTGGATCACCCAACCTCTGCAGGCCGAGGGATTCTGGATTGGTATAGTCGGTGGCTTAACGCTGGCTGCTGTGCTTCTCTGCAGCCGCCTGCTGGTCATTATGAAGCGGGTCGATAGACAGTCTTCCTGCTGATTACGGGATAAATACGAAGGGTTCACAGACGGCAGTAGTCTTTAGAATACGGGGGATAACACAAACCGCCTGTTCAGGACTTAACCGCCTTTATGACTCATCCCGCTTTTTCAGAAGACTCATGTCTAAAAGCACCGGGTCCAGGATCTTCCTTCTCCCTGCCCGGCTTTGTTAAAGAATCTCGACAACTGCTCGGCCTGTCCCTCCCGATTATTATTTCCCAGCTGTCGATTCAGGGCATGAGTTTCGTGGACACCACAATGGCTGGCCAGGCCAGTGCCCTGGACCTTGCTGGTATTGCCGTCGCAGGCAGCCTGTGGTTCCCGATCTGCCTTCTGGTGCGTGGCATACTCATGGCACTGACACCGGTGATCTCCCAACACCGGGGAGCTAACACACTGCAGGCCATTGGTGGAGAGTTTGGTCAGGCCATGTGGATAGCTCTCGGCTCCCTGTTGGTTCTGTTGCTGTATATGCACAACGCGCCTTCACTTCTGGTGTTTATGAGTGTCGATCCAGAGATGCTGCCAGTCGCCAACGGCTACATGAATGCACTCATGTACGGTGCACCGGCCATCATTCTGTATTACACCCTGAACGGCTTCTGTGAGGGTATGGCCAACACCAGGGTTCCCATGATGATTGCAATCACCGGCCTTCTGCTGAACGTTCCCATTAACTATGTACTGATTTACGGCAAGCTGGGTTTTCCGGCACTGGGGGGAGCAGGCTGCGGCTGGGCGACAACAATCGTGTACTGGATCATGTCCCTGATGATGCTGGTCTACCTGAAACGTCACAGCCTGTACCGCACACTGCTGCCAGCAAAGCTGTTTACCCGGCCAGTACCGTCACGGCTTTCTGAACTGTTAAGAATTGGCGTGCCTATTGGTATTAATATTTTCTTTGAAAGCAGCCTGTTTGCCATCTTCTCATTGCTGATGGGCACACTGGGCACCATCTCTGTGGCATCACACCAGATCGCCCTGAATGTTTCGAGTTTGACTTACATGGTGCCACTCAGCCTCTCTTTTGGTATAACTATTCGTGTAGGCCATGCTCTTGGGGGAGGCAATCACCATAACGTCTCCCTCCGAATTGCCAGCGGAATGGCGATAAGCGTGATCTGGGCGGCACTGGCTATTGCTGGCATATTACTGTTTCCGGAACAGATTATTCGCCTGTATACCAAGGACCCGGCAGTTATTGCAGGCACAGCATTACTGCTTCCTTTTGCAGCGATTTTCCAGATTTCTGATGCCATTCAAGCGGCAGCTAATGGCGCTCTTCGGGGGTTTAAAGATACACGTGCACCGATGATTATGGCCTCTGTCGCCTATTGGCTGATCGCCCTGCCCCTGGGTTACACCCTTGGTCTGACGGACAAGGTCGTAACAGCTATGGGCCCGGCAGGCTTCTGGATAGGTTTGGACAGTGGCTTAACCTGTGCAGCGGTTTTCCTGTCAGTAAGACTTTGGAAAATCATCAAACGGCAAAGGCACAAAAACAATTTTGTTTGAAGAGTTTCACTGAATAGAGGCAGCAGCCTGAAACAGAAGCTAAATTAAAAAGATAAAGTTCGAAAGATAGACACCGGGCAAGACAGCAACTCCACATTTACTGCAGCGTTCACAAGGAAGTGATATGTCTGGATGTAAGAACAAAGAAGCGGCACCTGATAACAATGTTGTTCACCTGTTTTCCAAAAAACCAGTGAACCAAAACGACCAGAACAAAATTGTTCGTCTGGCTCCAGAGCTGGACGGGCTTGAAATGCTGTACAGCAACGACGCCAACAAAAGCAAAATGTTCAGTATGAAAATACTCTGCTGGGCACTGCGCAAAAACGGTGAAGTGGAAGCCATGATTCCCTGGCTGAGCCGCCTGGTTCCCGCCCGGGATCTGCAGGATCCGTTAAACGGTCACTGGGAAGGTTATTACGACAGCCGTTACGAACGACTCTTCTATGATCCCCCGGTGCATAAGGTTGTAGAGCTGGAAGGCGCAGCGACCTACTTTCAAACGGTGGATGAGCACACAGTAAAGCCGGCTGACCAAAACCTGTCAGGTGAGCTAGAAAAACCGGCTCACTTCAACATACTCGGTAACAACCAGGCTGATAACAATAAAGAAATCAAAGCCAAAGCCAGTAGTGAAACACCAGACATCATTCTGCAGGAAATCCCTGACAATATTGGCACCCATGCCGTACTGACAGGCAACTCCTTTCAAACCATCACCCTCACCCAGATCACCAGCTGGCGTCTGAAGCGCAGCGGCGTGATCGAAGCGATGATTGCAGACACAGGCAAGATTGATAACACCCCGGTACTACCCGGTGATGAATGTCTTTACCCGGTTCAGGGCAGTGATGACTTTAAATACTTCTTCCATCATATCATCGCCAACAAAATCAAAGCTGGCGACCCTGATGCTATGGCCGCGTTTTCCAGGCTGCTGGATCAATAGTATTTTTTTAACAAGGTTCCAGCAGCCTGACAAACGCTTAGCCGCTTAAGCCACGTCTTTCTTGCGGATATGGTAATAGAAGCGATTCTCCCGCTCCTCATTCACCAGCAACTCATGCTCAAGAAAACTGCAGAACTTGGGAATATCCCGAGTAGTGGAAGGGTCTGTCGCAATGACTTCGACAATATCGCCGGCCGACATTTCCCGAACAGCCTTGTGCAGCATCATGACAGGCTCAGGGCAATTCAGGCCACTGGTATCGAGGGTGCGGTCTACGGTATAGGTCATCAAAAATTACACTTAAACGTTTACGGGGGCTGGGCGAAATATAGTAATAGTCTAAACCGAGCCAGACCAGAGTAAGATAGGGAATTTCACCATGATCAAAGTGATCATCGATCGCACAGTCGCTGACGGACTCGAACAACACTACGAAAACTGCCTGCGGGAAACCGCACCCCTGCTTGAAGATGCCATGGGTTTTCTGGGTAGTGAAACCCTGAAAGACGTACACAATAACAGTCGCCGCATCACTGTCAGTCTGTGGGATAACATTCAGTGCTGGAAGCGCTGGCTGCAATCCAAAAACCGCCAGCTGCTCCACAGCCGTATTACCCCCCTTCTCGACCATGAAGAGAAGATCACGGTTTTGAAGCACTAACCTTTTTAATCTTCACATTTCCAGCTGCAAGCTGTTGGAGACAATTAAGCCGCTTGACCCAACGCATGCAGATATTGTGATCACGAGTCTGGAAATGAGCAATCAGTGCCTCACAAGCAATTTGGCTGCCCAGTTTCGCTGAGACACCAAGAAGGAACAGCCCCTTCTGCTCCGCAAGGGGAACAGCCGTCTCCCCCTCTTGCTGATATGAGTTGGTCATATAACTTATACCATAAATGGCAACTTCTTCAGGCTTCAAAAAGCCGGACGCTGTCCGTAAAAAGAGTTGAACCGGCAGAAGCTCATCGTGCCCTACACCCGGAGGAAGTCCAAAACCCGTTAAAACTGCACGCTCCATATTCATAATAAATTCATCTGTTACATGGGTAGCAGACATAGTATTCTCAGTCAGTTTAACGTCTATTCTCTTGTTCTCTCCCGCCCGAAGGCTTTGGAGCTTTTTACGAACACTCTTAGCTCCTCCCTCAGACTGTGCCAGTAGCAGGTCTACATAGACCCAGTCATCTTTGTAATCACGTGTTGTCAGAAACTGCTTTGCTCTCCTGACCTTCTCATTACGCTCCACATAGTACTCTGGTAGTATTCGATGACTGTTCAATAAATTTAAAGCCGTCACCAGCACCTTCTGCTCATTCGTCGAGGAGTCCGGGGACTCATTATTGCTTCCAATATTATTTAAAAGCTCACGAAAACCTTTCCGTGACAAAGTCTCTTCATCAAAAATGCTTTCCTCATCCTGCTCAGGAAACTGCTCTACATCCTTACCTCCCTGACCCATCGAACCGGAAAAATCAAACAACTTGACCAGATAGGGCAAGTGCCGCAAATCGGGATAACTCAGTAATATATAACTTAAGCGCATACGTGCTCTGTGGGAGTAATCGGAGGCATCCAGCAATGGGATAAGCACACTATTCAACCAATGCAGAGTCACCTCACTATCTGGCTTCTCCCCTCCATCGTGCAGTAGGGAGAGACCCAGTCCTGCCTGTTTATAACCCAGCCTGTAACTTGCAAGGAGCAGACTTTCTACCAGTTGACTCTGATCCGGTTCCATTTCATTCGACAAGAAACGTCCCAGCGTCCTTCGCCCAACAATAGCTCCCTCGAAGGCCAGTTCGATAGCAGCCCCTGTAAAAGCAGCTCCCAATTCCTGCTTTCGGCTTTCAAGCGCCTCTACCGACAAGAGTTGCGAAACCTCATCACTCACACTGGCTATACACGCAATCCATTCCAGCCTCAGACGCGGGTTATTATCCAACAAGCGCTTTAACCAGACGCGACCATTATCCGTTATGGTTAAATTCTGCCCTTCAAGAAACGCCACTAACCGGTAATTTAACAACCCGGTCAACCACTCATCACCCACGGCCAGATCAATATTTTTTAAATACTCCAAAGACTGAAATACTGAAGAACGGTTGAGTATCTGCTGCAACAATTCCTTTTTCATGATTTCTGATGAAGTAGCCTTGTACAATGGCAACGCCTTGGTTATCACACGTATGAAAGCAGGCATTTCCAGCTGTGCGCTCAGCTTCTGCAGATAACGACTGAGAGCAAGGTCTGCCATGCCATGGCGATCTTCATCCTGAGAAAACCACTCAAACCAATGGGCAGGTGCATCCGAACTCCCCTGCACCAAAGCCCGCCAAAGCAACTTCTTCAACCATTCATTCAACTGCTGCTCGGTAAGAACACCGTCCCTAACAAGGGAGGCTTTATGGATCTTTAGCAACCGGGCAAAGTTAACAGCTCCCGGATACCAGCCCAACTCACCAGTGTCCGTTGCTTCTTGCAGTAAAACACTGTTCACTTCCCCCTCCTCCAGCCCGAGTTTCTTTTGCAGGGCATAGAGCCAGTAAGCAATCAACTCGACAAAATCGGAAACGCTGCTTTTTTTGATGAGTTCTACCAGCACACCTTCGTCATTAGGGCTGCCTGCCGCTTTAGTATGCAATCCGGCCTTCTCTCTCCAGACCCCAGACAGAGCCCCCGGATGATGCTCAAGCTGCCGATAAGTTATAACCGGTGACTGCCCACTGCTTAACTCCGTGCCTTCACCGTCTTTCTGGGGCAACACAGCCGGAGCCAGATAACGGATCATGGAGGCTACAAGTTCACCATGAGCAAGCATGTCTGGCTGGGTTTTGAGTTCTCTGTATATAGGTAAAAGTTTTTCCGCTTTGTATTTATCGTCTTTGTCACTGACCAGAATATCGTGAAGAACGACTGTTAGAGGCCTTCTGTGGATCACCGGTATTTCGCGCCGCCGATTCTCGATTACTACGCAGTCATTCCCTGCGGCATTACCTTCCTGTGCCGCCCCTGTATGCCTCGAAGGACAGTAGTCCAACTCAAAACTCACCTCCTCGGATTCCTCTGTATTCCCAGCACTGGCTTTCACAAGTGTCATATAACCAACGACATCTGCCAGAGCCGGCTGCTTTACCATAAGCATCCATAACCAATCTTCGGCTCCTCGAGCCCCCCCAGCCACTGCACGGCGTAGAGCCTGTACAACCCCTTCAACCCAACCCTGGTGAAGTACAGCGTCTCCGTTATTTTTATCATCTCCCAAAGTTATCCGTCGTTGATGCTTAGCCTCTGCAACAAGAGCTAACAGGTAATCGGCCAGGCCATTCCCCTGTCGGGATGACATCTTAAGTCCTTCGAGCATATCATCTTCGGAACTGTCCTTTGGTGGCCAGTTCAAGCGAAATATGGCTGCACTTCTGTCTGCCTCTAATAACTCAAACGCTTTGCAGGTATTTATCTTTAAGCTCTGTAAGAAAGACTGGGTAGCAGTACTTAATTTTTCCTGAACAAGCCACTTTTCAACATCTGACACTGGCTCGGGTTCATACTCATTCTCGTAACCACGTACTATTACCTGCTCGCTGCCTGATAACAGCACGCTACTTACCAGCTGCACGCTATGATCAGTGTCATCACTCTCTTTCGGGGTTTGGGTTTCGTTTTCGCTCTGGGTTTCGTTTTCGCTCTGGCTCTCGTTTGGGCTCTCAATGCTTAGCTTTTCCTGCCTTTCAATAACATTGACAACTGTCTGTGCGATTGTTTCCGCCATTATTTTCATCTGATCGTGAAACGGTGTAATCTCAGACTGATCCATAATGGCATCGATTTTTTCCTCACTGAATACCTCACCCGCCCAATCGTTCATCAAGGTACGCAGGTAAATCGCTTTTTCCTTCGCAAAAGGAATATCACTGCCTGCTTCCGCAGACTGGTCATAACCTTGAGCAACCATTTCCAGGTAGTCAGGAGCACGGTACAGCAACCAGTTTCTGGCAATAAACTTCACCGGTAACAACGCAGATTCCAGAGAATCGGTATCAAGGTCATTGATGTGTAAAGCGTTCCGCACCCGAGCCTCAACCTGCTGAAGGCGTGCTGGATTCATTTCCTTCAAGGCAAACAGGAGCGACAGCTCAAAATCACTAGCGGGAATGGATATAAAATAACGATTCCCCTCATCAACAAACTCACCCTGAACAGCAGTTGGCTTTTGCCCCGGTTCAAGAGACTGGTCTTCTACCAGTTTCTGAATCTTCTGTGCAAAGGAGCCAAAATACTTAGCGTCCATAGTTGCAAACACATCGCCCAGACAAGCCGACAGAGCCGAGCGTTCTTCTTCTGTCCCTTCAACAAGCAGGGATTTCAGCCAGTATGACCACCCTTCATAATCCTGCTCCTCTCCATCTTCCCGCAGGATAAGCAAACGCGCGGCCAAACCCCAGAGAGAGTCGTTAGACTCCCTGGGCAACTCGTAACCACCAGTAATTGCTCTTAAAAAATGCAACGGGTGCTGAATTATCAGACTGTCCCTGCCTGCTACCCGGGAAGTCGCCCGGTAGACAGAAGAATCAAAGAAAAATTGAGGGTGAATACTCTTTTCGCGCCAGTGGGAAAAACATCTCAACAGGGTTGGAATAAAGAGCCCCTGATGAACACCTTTAGTACCATATATGGGCAGGATACGCGCCAACAACTCAGCTGCTACATAATTCTGGTCTGCAAGCTCCATCAAAGGGACAATCACTTCCTTAGCCCACTCGGAATGACCCGTGGAAAGGCTATGACCATCATCAGACTCAGCCATTCGGGCAGCAAGTAAAGAAAGATGTAATACCTTGCAGCCTGTATGCTCACCGCTCAGGCAGGCCTGAAGATATGCCTCGCCCTCCTTTTGCATTTCACTCTGTACATCTTTAACAAACAGAGCCCCCGGTTTGTCTCCAGGTTTCACCCCGAAACAGTTCAGGGCTCTCTGGTAGAAAGTTTCGTCCATGTTTTCTCCCTGGACGCTTTCCTGAGCCTCTCCTTTTATCGGGATGACTGCAGAAGCCACCGCTTCTGAAGGCTCTTTATCAGCTACAGGGCAGGCAGGCACTGGGCCACCCAGCCAGTCATTTTCAGGCAACCCTGTGCTCCATAATATATCCATCGGGACTTCACTCCCCCCTCCTTTAGCCCCTCCTTTAGCCCCTCCTTTAGCCCCTCCTTTAGCCCGTCCTTTAGCCTGCCCTCTGGCATGGGCTGAAACCGGGCACCGGGGTGCGGCGGGAAGATGGTTCATCTGCCCCTTGAGTGATGAATACTGCTTAATATAGTGATTGTATATGCGCGCACGATCAGCGCTTCCAGAAATGGCACACCTGAACCTGTACAGACGTTTACTCACACTCTGAACCTGTGAAGGAGACAGAAACAAAGACGAGCAACTGGCAACAAGACTGGCTTCCACACCTGACCGCCCGATAAAAGGCTTGCCAGTGATCCCCCAACCTTTCAGGAGCTGACTATTGGTGCGCAAAAACGGATTCATTTCACCTTCAGATATCGTGGCGTCAACAATACAGGCATCATAGTTTCCTGAACGGCAACTGTTTCGAACAAACTCAACCCTTCTGAGTAATAATGCTGAAATCACACGCTTGGCCATATGTTGACTGTCTGTTGTTGTCTCTAATAGATCCCACTCCTTTTCCATTATCCGGTAGTGAATCAATAGCTGGGCCGATATTGCAACCTGTTTCACAAGAGCATTAGCCGAGTGCATCTGTTCCCTGAACTGGTCATCAGTTTGGGAAAGGCCTTTTTTTCCGGCAAGAGTATGCTCAAGGGCTAACAATCTGGAGGGCAGATTTGACGCTGTGAACTTTGTCAAAGACAACCAGCTACGAAGCAACTGGTTATCACTGTCTATTATTCGAGGTTTTCCAAAGAAGGGATTACGAGACAGGCGAACCTCGTTATAAGGTTTTGACCAGCTACTGTGAAATTTCATCCGCAACAGCAGAAACGCAAACTGCCGGTAATTGTCACGGGCAAGAATAATCTCCTGCAGCGCCTCTCTGGCCGGAGGGTGGGCAACAGCAGCCTGAAACAGGGGGGCCACAACCAGAGACACCCAGGAAACCCATCCCTTCTCATTCTCACTCGGAGGGTTTGGCCAGAATGATGCTGACAGGGCGGCAGATAAATACAAGGCATCCGTACTGCCGTAGCGCGCATAGGGCAAAATCGCCAGCCAAACCTTTTTTCTCAAAAAAGGTGCACTGTCAAGATCAACAACCCCATTACGCATAACAGGAGCCGCCAACTGAGCAATGCGATTACGTACTTTGTACGTATCGGTCTGACCGGGGGTTATCCTGTCTTCGTCTTCCCATAACTCTTTCGTTACCGCATATGAGGGACGCATTTCCCCATGAAGGAACCCTGACATCCGTTCAGCCTCGATATGGTCCAGATCATGGATATCATTGTCGTCATCATAATCAAAGACCATATTGGTCTTCCAGGATGCCGGCACCGACAACAGGCTCAGCTGTCTGAGAGCACGACGAACCACCTCTGCCTGCGTTGTACTCTGGTTATTGTGCAACAGTCCCGATAGCAAATGGCCCGTTCGCCTGAAGTTCAGTTCACTATCGCCAGCAGTGATCATTAAAGTGCCAACGGCTTGCATGGCTGATTCAGGCTGAGCAGGGTAGATCATACTGGCCCAAAGCATACCCTTCACATGCCGCTGCTCTTTTAAACTTTTTACCAACGCTACTACATGCTCGTCCATATCCCTTTTGCTGACGTGTGACAGATACCGTGCCAGCAGAAATTGAAGCTCAGGGTTATGTTGCATAACCCCTATTGAGGCCAGCTCACAGACAATCTCATCCAGCTTCATTGTCTGGTCTCCACGAGCCTGAAAAGTAAAACCCACCGAAGCCACAATGTCTTTATACAGGTTTTCCAGCAAAGGCAACCGCCGCCACAGTCGTCCCGCCATCAGGCCCACCATCCATGGCAAGGGCTCCATGGTCATTTTTGCTTGCTTAACCAGACTGAACTGCCAGGGTTCCAGAGCTTCTGCTGGTGTTGATTCGAGCCTGTGTTTTTTCTGCTTTTTCTTATTGACAGGAGGCCTGCCGCCAGACAGACGTTCTGAGACATAGTTCTGGTAATCTGGTTTTTGCAATGCCGTAGCTATGAGTTCCGCCATAAAAGTGTGATGACTGTAAACATCCGGCACGTCATATTTCCACCGGGCAGCCACAAGGTTGACTAAAAACAAATACTCCCTCGGCAACGCTTGCTGTTCGTTACTGGCCTGGATACCGTTATATTGCTCAGTGTTTATCGACAAGCGATTAGCAAACAGTTGCAGCAAAAGACCTTGTGGGATGGAACCTTTATCAGGGGTAATACCTATGGCCCATGCTACCTGCTCCAATGTATCAAGAACTTCATCCTGAGAAGAGTTTACATTTAACACAACCAGTGCCCGCTTCGTGTACTCCGTGGGATGAAAACTGCACAGTTTCTTCTTTTTGTAGATCACGCAGAGCTCTGGCATGCTCCGTTCATTAGCGATCATCGCTTCATACAGCTGCAATAAGCCAATGGGGTCAAACATGCCAACGGAATGCGTGTAAATATCCAGCAATAACAAGAAAGCATCCCGACTTCCAGCTCGAGCAGCTGATCGAAGCGGCTCCAAAATAGTCTTGATATCATCCTGGGTCAGTGTTGCTGGTGCCTGAAAATAGCCCTTACTCACCATATTAACCATGGCTGCCAGCAGCCATCCGTCAGCACGGCCATATCTTCCCGACCAGCGCAGGGCTGCCTCAAGAACTTCCCTTTTGTTATCATCTTCCGGAGGGCTGAAGGTCAACTGTGTTTTCTCAGAAAGGCGCGAAGATACAGAATCTGCAACAGTTCCGGAAACAGATTCGAACTGAATTTTTTTCTCGGTTGCCCACATGGACTGACTCGCCTTCCACAGCATACTGTCCCCGAGCCATTCACGCTGAAGTATTGAGTCAAACCGGGCCTGATCCGCAAACTTTTCAGGAATATTAACCAGCCGCCGAATCCCCAGTGTTTCCATCTGCACAGGGTTATCACGGCTGCAGTATTCGTTCTCATTATCAGCTTGCGAATGGATTGGTTCCCTGTCAGCAGGAGCTGCTTTGATCCTCGCGTTTTTTCCTGCAACTTTTTTGATAACGTTTATGTCTAAAGCATTTTTACCTGCGATCATACCAAGTTGCCCAGGACATTGGACATTGCCCTCTGACGCAGGTTTTTTTTTCAACTGCCAGCCATCGTAGCTGACCCTCAGTGCCTGGTATTTTTTCTTATCTTCAATGCCTAAAGGCGGGATAGTCAGTTTCGACTCACCCTGCTCATTCAAAAACTCGAGTCCGATTCCGTGACAGAGAACTGTGATAGCAGCACGATGGGGAATCCATGGTTTATGGTCACCACGGTGTTCAATCATCTGGGCGAAAACCCCTCTTACACTCTCCATAAAATCACGATAGTCAGAAGGCAATTCGAGAAGCTCCTGAAATATACTTGATTTATAGGCATCTTTTTTATCGGGCGTTTTAAGGCGAAAGTCTTCAAACAAGGCATCGTTACTACCCTGCATCCATACCTGATTTTTTTGATAGTCTTTTCTGGACATCCTGTGTGCCATTGAGCGCAGTGCAGTTTGGCCCAGCCGAAGTGTGTTACCTGTCAATCTGTCCAAAAGGTCAAAACGAATTCCCGCCAGGGCATCGGCCAGCTTTTTTTCCATTCCGTAACCGCTTATCAGCTCGACAAAACTATCCAGGTTTTTGACCGTGGCTTCACTCACCCGGGACTTCCAGTAATCAGAGTCCCGAAGAGCCAGAAGGTCTGACAAATACAACACAAAATACGCAGCAGCCACTCTGTGCTTTCCTAACGCAAATTGCTCTCTGGCCTCTTTGATCCAGGACTGCAGCTGCTCATTCCAGTCAAAATGAGCGGCATCAGCCTGGGCCGGGCTCACGGTGGTTTTAGCCCTGGCTATTGCTAAGTCAATCAACTCTTCCGTAGATTGATTTTCAGGATTCTTTTCTTTCTTTTTCTTACGCTTTTTCTTTGAAGCTTTTATTGCGGCCTTCTCTGCCATATCTCTTGCCGTCAAATACTGTTTCACACTTGATGATGGAGCCACTGATATACTGACCGGTACGGTTTCGTCATCGGCATGAGCACCAGCTACGACATTGCCATCAATAACAGAAGTAATGACCCTGGTTTCTGTTCCGCCTGTTACCATTTCTTCGTCATCTGGATTCGCTTGAGCGTCCTGGTCAGGCACTGCATCGGGTGGGGTTGAAGGTATTTCGTCATTATCCAGCGCCAAACTTGCCAGTTGGTGAGCCAGTGCCTCGACGTCAATACCCGATAGTTTCTCTGTATCCACCTTGCTGGCAGAAGTGATGCCTTCACTCTGTTTATCTTGCTTAGTGTTCGCTTGTATCTGAGCAACTGACAACTGTGTAGATGGCGATTCCGGGGTTGCGGGCGTCAGTGCAGATTCTGCTCCCCATACATGCACTTTAACCTTTGCAGCTGCGACTTCTTGTTCATCTAACTCCATCGGTACCGGTTCGTCCTGTTTCAGCGTCACGGTTTCCCGAATGCTTTGACCCTGTTCTCTATGCCCCCTTTTTCCTTTTCGTCCTCGGGTTTTATAGGGTTGGATAGACTTTTGTTGCAGGTGAGCCTGTGGTTGCGGTTGCGGTTGCGGTTGCGGTTGCGGTTCTGATTGTTGCTTTGAACCCGTGATTTTTGCCGGACGTTTTTTGTCTGCCGTGCTCTTCACAGAAAAGCTGTTACCAGAAGTGTCCTCATCAGGCGCAGTCTGCTGCCTGAGCAGTCTCTGCTGAGCACGATACCCTCTATCATAATCACTGCGCCGAGAATCAATGCTGGCAGTGGTTTCCCCACTATCGGAATCTGCGGCTACAGAAGTATTATCACTTATACCCGGCGGGGCCGTCCGGAGTTGATGTTCATAGATGGGTTCACCGACAAGTTCAGTGATATCAGCAGGAGCAGGAGCAGGAGCAGGAGCAGGAGCAGGAGCAGGAATAGTAACAAGCGCAGCCGCTTTCTTTGATCCCCTCCTGTGCTCTTTATGGTGCTGTACAATTTTTTGCTGCTCCCTCTGTGTACCTTTCTGGTGTGCTTCCGATGAAAGCATTACAGAAGGTGCACTTACCGATGGTGAAGCTGCTAATCGCAAGTCTGTGTGAGAAACAACGGTTTGTGGAAGAGCGGTTTGCTCAGATGCGACTTGAGGAGGCAGCTTTGAAGACCCTTTACCCTCGCCCATAGTCTTACGAGTTTTTTCAGCTGCCGCCTCATTGGCTGCCTGATAGTCCATAAGCGCCCCATAAAACTGGTCGCGGGTGATAAAGCTTGCCGTACGGCGGGCTCCACGGTCTATACGTTTGCTGATCTGTTCATCCAGCAAGATGAAGATCTCACTGCGCGCCTGCCCACCTAACTGGGAGCCACTCATGTCCGAATAGTTTTCGCGAAGACTCTGAAGCACTTCCAGGCTGGGGGGATGATTCAAATGCTCGGACTCAAGAGTGCGGTACTCCAGGGAGTGTTTGGGATATTGTGAAGGTACCAGTGCATTGAAATGGCCATCGCCATCAGGCTCCTGGTAAATGAGGTAGAGCCAGTCAACGCTTTTATCCATGGCAAAAAAATCTTCCAGATCCAACTGGTATATTTCCCCTGCTCCTTTATTCCCATAAACAGAAACAGTCCCCCCCATGGCCCCCTTAACACCCGGCGAATTAAATACAACGACTGTCTGAGTGCTGCCGGCAACCAGCATCAGATCAACATCATCCAGCTCTATATTGGCCTCCCCTTCAAAAGCAAGGGCGTAATACTTGGCCAGCCTCAGGGCTATGCTCTTGAGGGATTCACTACTATTGGAGCGCACATGCCGCTCATAGCTCTGAAAACGAGGAGTGTTCTGCCGCAACTGCTCCCGCCAATAAGGAATGACCTTTAAACCAAGCAGTTTTCGCCCCGTTGCCCGAAAACCCATATCACGCATCTGCAGAGAAATAGCATCAACGGCACAAACTCCACCACCGGGAACCTCCTCAATACTGCGCCCAGTCTGGGTGAGAAAATCAGTATGACGAAATAATCCGGCGAGAATGCGCAGCCCATCCACACCAACAGGTGTTTCTGTACCCTGTACGGGCGCTGTAGTTAAAGAGGATCCCGAAGCTAACGTGGAATAGTCTGAAGCTGAAGCGAGTGAAGGTGGATGCCCCGAAGGTGAAAATCTTGAAGGTGGAGAAACCGTACGACCATAAGCCCCACGAGAAGCAAACCCGGCTGGATGGGTCGGTGGAACAAAGGAGCGACTGGGCTTTTTACCGGAACCCCAGGAAACAGAAGAGATCAATGCTGAAAGCATCAGCACCAGCAAAACACTTGTTAATCGAGTAAATACCAACCCAAAAGCTGTCAGCCGGGCAGGCAAACGCCCACCTGTAGCCGACAGCCCGGCAACGGAGCACTCCCCGAGTCTCAATCCCCACAACACCACGCTTTATTCTCATTCTTCCCATTAACGGCGGAGCCAGTATAGGCAAGGTTTTTCAACCCGCCGGTCTGAGCGTGGAACAAGGAGAATAAAAACGCTGTGCAGTGATCAGAAGCTCAGGGAAACCCCTTTGCGTATCTTGGTATAGACAGGAAGGAAAGCCATCAACATACCGCTGCTCCGGGCCAGCATAAACGCACTGAAGGCAAACCATAAACCATGATTACCGGCAGACTGGGTCAGGTACCAGACCGGAATAAACACCAGGAAGGTCGACATAATCATAATCTGCTGCATTAACCCGGTGCGTCCAATACCTATGTAAACACCATCCAGCCAGAAGCAGATTACACCCAGAAGAGGCATAGCGACCAGCCAGGGCAGATAGACAGCAGCTTGTTCTGCCAGCCCGTCAATCACAGTCAGATGAGAGAGCATGGAATGGCCAAGGAAGGCAAAGATCAGGCTTAGCATCAGCGCCAGGGTGAGTGATGCCAGCAGAGTCGCACGCAGCAACTGCTTCATTGTCCGGGAATCATTTTCCCCTCGGGCCTTGCCAATCAATGCCTCTGCAGCAAAGGCAAAACCATCAAGGGCGCTGGCGGTCAGGGTTTGGAAGTTCAGCAACAGGGCATTCACCGCAAGAATCGCAGCCCCCTGACGGGCTCCCCAGGCAGTAAACATCGACATGGTAAACAACAGGCACAGGGTGCGCACAAACAGCTGCCGGTTCACAACCAGCAGGGAAGACATTTCCGAAAAACGAACGGCCTCCTTCCAGCGAAAGCCAACACCCTCGAAATCACGCAGATACTTCCAGCACAGGTAAAGCCCGAGTGCCAGGCTCGCATACTCGGCAATCACCGTGGCCATTGCCACACCCTTGACCGCCATACCCAGTCCCAGAACAAACACCAGGTTCAAAATAATATTCAGGCCGTTCTGGAACAGCATCAGGATCAAAGGTGCTTTCGCCACCTGACGACCCAGTAACCAGCCCAGAACAGCATAGTTCGCCAGCGTCGCGGGAGCAGAGAAAATACGGGTCAGAAAATAGTGACCAACCTCCATGGCGACCGCAGGCTCTGGCTTAAAATAAGGCAGGCCGAAATGCAGAATCGGTTGAGCCAGGGCAATCAGCGTCACCCCCAGCACGGCAGCAATAGTTAACGACTGAGTAAGGATATCCCACAAACGCTGATAGTCCTGGCGACCATAGGCCCGGGACACTTCACCGGTAGTGCCCATACGCAGGAAGCCAAACGCCCAGAAGATAAAGCTGAACAGGCTGGCACCTACGGCTACAGCCCCCAAATAAACAGGCGACGGAAGACGTCCAAGAACGGCAGAGTCCACAAGACCCAGCAGTGAGACAGAGATATTCGAAAGAATCACCGGCCAGGCAAACCGCCAGACCCGACGATTCATATCCGATTGTGAGATCACACGATGCGTCGACAAATTGAGTCCTGCCTGGTTATAAAAATAGCCCCATTAAGAACCAGCACATTCTACCGACTGCTCTTGAGAACCAAATACGTGAGAAGCCCCGCTGACCACCCCAGTCCTGCCAGGAGCGGCCCAGCCCTTCGGTGATGCGACATAGAGGTGCGTTATTCACCCAGGGGCGACGAACAACTACCAATTATTCCACAAGCTATGGGTTCATAAATGCTGCAGCCAATTGCACCGCCTGATCGCGATTCCGGGACTCTGTCAACCCGGAAGCCTTTCTGGGTTTCAGGCTGTGGTCGCCATCAGGCAACCACTGAACAACAATATTCCCTGATAGCTTTCCATCTGCCCTATAAGACGACACGGTCTCTTTATTACCCATAGCATCCCGTTCACCCTGCAGAACCAGCACCGGCAAAGGGAAGTGCTCCAGATGAGCTATACGGGGCTTTTCCGGCTTGCCAGTGGCATAGAAGGGGTAACCGAAGCAAACACAGCCCTGAACCTGATCTTTAAGTGACGGGTTAAAGTCTGCCTGTTCCGGGTCAAACAATAATGTTGCCATACGCCCGCCCATGGACTTGCCACCGATATAAAGAGGCAGGTCTCCGATCTGACTGCGAATATCGGCAATCACTTTATGCCAGTGCGCCAGCAGTTTCGGGGCACGTTCTGGTGGACGTTTCTTACCGTTGATTCTTCGTTCCTGCATATAAGGGAACTCAAAGCGCACGACAGTAACCCCCTTACTGGCAAGTCGCCGGGCAACATCCCCCATAAAATCACTGTCCATAGGGGCACCGGCACCATGGGCAAACAGAAATACGGCCTGTTCGGAACCTGTAGCTCGATCCCAGAGACACTCTTTCACAGAACCTGCTTTCACAAAATCCGCCTGCATAGGATCCGCCTGCATTAGCTTCGACATAAAACGTGCATGCTCAATTTTTTGAATATCGGAATATCCTGCCAGAAAAGAGGGGCTTCTATCCAGCGCCCTACTCCTGAGCGGAGGAAAACGAAAATATCCTTAAAGAAAATACGGCTTTAACGGAAAAAGCCTATAAAAAGAGTACAAAATGGCCACATCAGCTTGCGTACAAATACCTGCATTCTGTTATGATTGCGCCACCCTAGGGAGCCTTTGGTGCAAACAAAACTGCATCACCACTGCATACCGAATAATAAAAGCAACACAGGTAGCATGCTCCGCACAAAAAAATCAACGAAGCGGTTTGTTGAATAGCAGATTTTGAGCGCCAAGTGACCAGATCTTGATCTATGTCATTGTCGTAAGGCTTCGCTTTCTCAATACTTGTTTCGGTTAATACGTACAACCGCAATCGTGGATCGCGATATGAGCAACGCAACGGACACACATTACAACTACAAAGTGGTTCGCCAGTTTGCCGTAATGACGGTGATATGGGGGATCGTCGGCATGGCCGTCGGCCTGCTGATCGCCGCCCAGCTGGTTTGGCCTCAACTCAACTTTGAACCCTATCTGACCTTTGGTCGCCTGCGACCACTGCATACCAATGCGGTGATCTTTGCCTTTGGTGGGTCGGCATTGTTTGCCACCTCCTACTATGTGGTGCAGCGTACCTGTCAGGCCCGGCTGTTCTCGGACACTCTTGCTTCCCTCACCTTCTGGGGCTGGAACCTGGTGATCGTACTGGCAGCTATCACTCTGCCTCTGGGCATGACTTCTTCCAAGGAGTATGCCGAGCTGGAATGGCCTATTGACATTCTGATTGCCCTTGTCTGGGTAACCTATGGCGTGGTCTTCTTCGGCACCATTATGAAGCGTAAAACCAAGCACATTTATGTGGCTAACTGGTTCTACGGTGCCTTCATCATCACCATTGCCATCCTGCATATTGTTAACAACATGCAGATGCCGGTGACTCTGTTCAAGTCTTACTCCGCGTACTCCGGTGCGATGGATGCAACCATTCAGTGGTGGTACGGACACAACGCTGTAGGCTTCTTCCTGACAGCTGGCTTCCTGGGCATGATGTATTACTTCGTACCCAAGCAGGCTGAGCGTCCGGTTTACTCCTACCGCCTGTCTATCGTGCACTTCTGGGCACTGATCGCTATTTACATCTGGGCCGGCCCTCACCACCTGCACTACACCGCTCTGCCCGACTGGGCACAGAGCCTGGGTATGGTGATGTCCCTGATTCTGCTGGCGCCTTCCTGGGGCGGCATGATCAACGGTGTAATGACTCTGTCTGGCGCATGGCACAAGCTGCGTACTGACCCCATCCTGCGCTTCCTGGTGGTGTCTCTCTCCTTCTACGGCATGTCGACCTTTGAAGGTCCGATGATGGCGATCAAGACCGTGAATGCTCTCTCTCATTACACGGACTGGACCATTGGCCACGTACACTCCGGTGCACTGGGCTGGGTTGCCATGATCTCTATCGGTGCCACTTACCACATGATTCCAAAAGTATTTGGTAAAGAAGGTATGTACAGCACCAGCCTGATCAACACGCACTTCTGGCTCGCCACTATCGGCACCGTTCTGTACATCGTGGCCATGTGGGTGAACGGTATCACTCAGGGTCTGATGTGGCAGGCAGTGAATGCTGACGGCACGCTGCAGTACAGCTTTGTCGAATCCGTACAGGCCAGCTACCACGGCTACCTGGTACGTCTCTTAGGCGGTGCCTTCTTTATAACAGGCATGTTCGTGATGCTGTACAACGTATGGCAGACCATCCGCGATGCTAAGCCGGAAACGGCTCAAGCAGCAGCGGAAATGGCTTAAGGGGGTAAGGACATGCTTAAGCACGATATCGTAGAAAAAAATATTGGCCTGATGGTCGTGGGTGTGATCTTCGCCATCAGTTTTGGTGGTCTGGTTGAGATTGTCCCCCTGTTCAACCTGAAAGAAACCACTGAGCCGGTTGCAGGCCTCAAGCCTTACGCCGCTCTGGAACTGGAAGGTCGTGATGTTTACATCCAGGAAGGCTGCGTAGGCTGCCACTCCCAGATGATCCGTCCCCTGCGTGCAGAAGTGGAGCGTTATGGCCACTACTCCGTAGCCGGTGAGTCTGTGTACGACCACCCCTTCCTGTGGGGCTCCAAGCGGACAGGTCCTGACCTGGCCCGTGTCGGTGAGCGTTACTCTGATGAATGGCACCGTGCGCACCTGGTGAACCCACGTGATGTAGTACCTGCCTCCATCATGCCGGCTTACCCGCATCTGAATGAATATCTGGTAGACAGCAAGGTTACACCGAAGAAAATGGAAGCCCTGCGCAAACTGGGCGTACCTTACACCGATGAAGATATCGCCGGTGCCAGTGAGGAAACCCGCGGCAAGACCAAGATGGACGCCCTGATCGCCTATCTGCAGGGTCTGGGCACTGTCATTACCACAAAGCGCTGAGGATCTGGTTATGGAACTTGATATCAACACTCTGCGCGGACTGGCTACGGTCTTTTGCATGACGGCCTTTATAGGCGTCGTGCTCTGGGCTTACAGTGACCGCAAGAACAAAGACTTTAACGAAGCCGCCAACCTGCCTTTCGAGGATGAAGCGCAGCGGCCTGCTACTACTGGTTCAACGGCCACTACGATGAGCTCTACAAATAACAATAAGGAGGCCTCTCATGTCTAGTTTCTGGAGCGGCTGGGTTCTGGTACTGACTCTGGCCTGCCTGGCGCTTATCTCCTTCATACTGTTCTCCACCTGGAAGGTGCAGCGCAAGGAATCGACCGACGAAACTGTCGGTCATGAGTTCGATGGCATTACCGAGTACGACAACCCCATGCCTATGTGGTGGATTGGCCTGTTCCTCGGCACCATGATCTTCGCTGCAGTTTATCTGGTACTTTACCCTGGCATCTGGCCTGGCAAATTCGAGGGTATTCTGGGCTGGACTTCACGCGGTGAGCTGCAGGCTGACCAGAAAAAGCACGCACGCCAGTATCAGCCTCTGTTTGAGCAGTATGCGGCCAAATCCATTGTAGCGCTGCAGGGGAATCCCAAGGCTCTGAATATGGGTAAGCGTATCTTCCTGAACAACTGCGCCCTGTGTCACGGCAGTGATGCCGGCGGTGCCTTCGGTTTCCCTAACCTGACCGACAAAAACTGGTTGTGGGGCGACTCACCGGATGAGATCAAGCACTCCATAATGGAAGGCCGTAATGGCCAGATGCCATCCTGGGGTCCGGTTCTGGGTGAAAAGGGTGTTCGTAACGTTGCGTCTTATGTGCGTAACCTGTCTGGCCTGGAAACAACAGCAACAGCTAAAGAACTGGCCAGCGGCAAAGCGGCGTTCGCAACCACCTGTGCGGTGTGTCACGGTAACGATGCCAAGGGTAACAAGCTGTTTGGTGCTCCCAATCTGACCGACAACACCTGGCTCTATGGCGGCAGCCAGGCCCAGGTGGAATACACCATCCGTAAGGGTCGTAACGGTGTTATGCCGGCCTGGAAAAATATTCTCGGCAAAGAAAAAGCACACCTGGTAGCCGCTTATGTCTACAGCCTTTCTCATACTGAATCCAGTGAGAAAGCTGCACAGTAAGCATCTGCTTTTAGAAAAGTAGAAGATCAAAAAAACGCTGTGAATTTCCGCCAGTGCTGGCTCACCCCGGCACTGGCGGCTTCAGCCAAACACTAACGAAAACACAGTCCTGCGCCCTCGTTCCTGCCACTAATAATAAAATTACCAAGCGCGTCGAGAGTCTGGATACAGTGACCGGTTGAGGAAAGCCTCGTGAACCAGCCTGAAAACCAGAAGAACGACCCTGACATCATAGAGACAGTAAATCTCTACGAGAGCAGAGAAAAAATTTACACCCGGGCCTTTGAAGGCTTTTACCGCAACCTGCGCAACTACGGTGGCGCGCTGTTATTCCTTATCTATTTCGGCACTGTCTGGCTCAAGTGGGGCGATCGACAGGCTGTCCTCTGGGACCTTGGTACCCGTCAGTTCTTCATCTTTAGCGAAACCTTTCTGCCACAGGACTTTATTCTTTTGTCCTGGATGCTGATTATCTGCGCCTTCGGCCTGTTTTTTATTACCGTTCTGGCCGGACGTGTCTGGTGTGGCTACACCTGCCCCCAGAGCGTATTTACCTGGGTATTTATGTGGGTCGAGAAAGTCACAGAGGGTGACCGCAACAAGCGCATGCGTCTCGACAAAGCCTCCATGTCGGGCAAGAAGTTTGCCCGCAAACTGGTGAAGCACCTGCTCTGGCTGGCTATCTCGTTAGCCGTTGCCGTGACCTTTGTCGGTTACTTCACACCGATTCAGGAACTGATTGTCGACCTTATTAATCTGGAAGCCTCTGGCTGGTCTAACTTCTGGGTCGGTTTCTTTACTCTGGCCACCTATGGCAACGCTGGCTGGATGCGCGAACAGGTGTGCATCTACATGTGTCCCTACGCCCGTTTCCAGAGTGTGATGTACGACAAAGACACACTGACAGTGCACTACGATGCTACCCGTGGCGAAACCCGTGGCCCCCGCAAGCGCAACCCTGACCTGCAACAGCAGGAGCAGATAAAGCAACAGAGCCTTGGTGACTGCATCGACTGTCAGCTCTGTGTGCATGTCTGCCCGACCGGAATCGATATTCGCGACGGTCTGCAATACGAGTGCATCAGCTGTGGTGCCTGTGTCGATGCCTGCAACAGCATTATGGACAAGATGGGTTATGACCGTGGCCTGATCACCTATACCAGTGAACAGGTACTTGAAGACAAGAACACTGACAAACCCAGCAAACCACATATCCTGCGCCCACGCCTGATCGGCTATTTTGTTGCCCTGTGTGTGATTAGCGGCCTGTTTATTTTCACCCTGACCCAGCGCAGCCTGCTGGAGCTGGAAGTCCTGCGTGACCGTCAGAGCCTCTACAGCACAAATATGACCGGACAGATTGAGAACATCTACACCCTGAAACTGGTCAACAAATCCCAGAAGCCCCAACAGCTCTCGGTGACCGTCAGCGGCCTGGCCGATATCGAGCTAAAAGGCACCAACAGCGTTACCATTGAACCCGGCGCCGTCGTCAGCCTGCCCGTGCGCCTGGCCGTTCCTCCGGTCTCTTTAACCAGCAGCAACTCCACCATTTATTTTCAGCTTTCCAGTGAAGAGCCCAACGGCCCTGCCGCTGAAGCAGAGAGCCGGTTCCTTTCTCCGAGGGTTTCCCAATGAAGCAGTCCCCCACTTCACATAACACGCACCAGGAGCCAGTTTCGCACTGGTATCAGGAGCCCTGGGTGTGGTTTATCCTCACCGTTATTTTTGTTTCTGTAACCTGGGGTTCCTACCGGGTGTACTTTGCCTTTCAGAATGCCGACCAGGTGGTGGTGGATGACTACTACAAGGTAGGCAAGGCGATTAACCAGGACCTGAGCCGGGACCACCTTGCCTCTGAGCTGAAAATTGCCGGACGCATTGTCGTAAAGCCTGAGTCTGGCGCGATTGAAGTTGAAATGAAGGGTGATGTTGATAACTGGCCCCAGCAGCTGCGCATGCACATCATGCCGACAGCACCGAAAGAAGAGAACCAGACCCTGGCGCTGGTGCAGACTCCTGCCCGAGAGAACTTCTACCGCGGGCAACCCCGCAACATGCCGATTGGGCGCTATTACATTCAGATAGAAACCCTGGATGAGTTAGTGCCCGAAGTCGGTTTTAAAAGTGGCTGGCGTTTGAATCGGGAGGTCCGCTTTGAGCCGGGCATGCCTGTTGAACTGACTGTGTACGAGTGAGGTCGACATGTGCAGTTCCACAACCCAATCTCATCCGGACCTTCACTGCTTTCACTGCCACCTCCCCATCAATGGCCAGGTACTCTTTCACGCCACCATTGAAGATGTCGAAGAACCCATGTGTTGCCCCGGCTGTCAGGCCGTGGCAACCGCCATTGTCAACGGCGGCCTCGACAGCTACTACAAATACCGCACCGAACCTGCACAGCAGGCCGACAGCAACGAGATTCTGAAAGCCGAGTACGCTCTCTACGACCGGGAAGACCTTCAGCAAAGCTTTGCCCACACCCTGCCCTCGGGCCAGACCGAAGCAAGGTTGCTGGTTGAAGGCATAACCTGTTCGGCCTGTATCTGGCTGCTGGAACATCATCTGGGCCAGTTACCAGGGGTCGGCAATGTCACCGTCAACCTCAGTCAACACACGGCAACTGTCGCTCTGGATACCAGCAAGACACCACTCAGTGAACTGATGATGTCCTTCCTTACCATTGGCTATCGTGCCCATCCCTGGCGTCAGGAACAGCAGGATGCATTGCTGGAGAAGGAGAACAAACAGTTTATTCGTCGTCTGGCAGTGGCAGGCATCGGCACCATGCAGGTGATGATGTACGCCATTGCGCTGTATGCCGGTGCTGATGAAAACTTTCGGGAGCTGCTGCGCTGGGTGAGCGCCCTGCTCGCTACTCCTGTCATTTTCTATTCCGCAAAGCCCTTCTTCTCGGCCGCATGGCGGGATATTAAAAACAGACGACCAGGAATGGATGTTCCTGTTTCTCTCGCCATTGGTGGTGCTTATGTCGCCAGCCTGTGGGGGACACTGCAGGGCACCGGGGAAGTCTATTTTGACTCCGTGAGCATGTTCACCCTGTTCCTGTTGACTGGCCGCTACCTTGAGATGCGTGCCCGCCACAGAACCAGCCAGAGCGCCCGCAGCCTCCATAACCTGCTGCCTGAAAGCTGTTTGCGTGTAACGGCAGAAGGGGAAACGGAAACCGTCGTTCCTGCGGACCTTCAGGTAGCCGACACCATTCGCATACTGCCCGGGGAAAACTTCCCGGCTGACGGTATTATTCTCTCGGGGCAAAGCTCGGTGAATGAATCGGCTCTCACAGGCGAGCATATGCCGGTTGCCAAAGCAGCTGGCGATGGCGTGACCGCAGGCACCATTAATACTGAGAATGCCGTCGATGTTCAGGTCACGGATGTTGGTCAGAACACCCGCCTCTCCGCCATTGCCCGCCTGCTGGAGCAGGCCCAGGGTGAAAAACCTGCTATTGCCCGACAGGCTGACCGCATTGCCGGCTGGTTTGTAGCAGCGGTGTTGGTGGTGGCAGTGGTTGTTTACTATTACTGGTTCCAGCATAAACCGGAAGATGCCTTCTGGATTGTGCTCTCGGTACTGGTCGCCACCTGCCCCTGCGCACTCTCTCTGGCTACACCGACGGCGCTGACAGCTGTGACCGGGTTTATGCAGTCCCGTGGCTTTTTAATCAGCCGTGGTCATGTATTGGAAGGCCTGCCACATATCAGCCATGTGATCTTCGATAAGACCGGCACCTTAACCAGAGGCGAGTTAAGTCTTAGAGACACTGTCGTATTGGCTGAACAATTCGATCAAACGACACTGACCCAGATTGCTGCTGCGCTGGAAGCCCACTCGGAACACCCTATCGCTGAGGCCTTTAAAAAGGTGAACACAGCAGGCATTACAGTCAGCGATATCTCCAACACTACGGCACAGGGTCTGGAAGGTACGGTGAACGGACAGTGCTGGCGGATAGGAAAACCCACCTTTGCCTGCCCTTTACAAGACCTGACCACGGTGGACAATGACCACACATGGCTGCTGCTCAGCTGCGACCAGCAACCTATGGCCTGGTTTGGTCTCGATGACACACTGCGCTCCGAAGCGGCCACTGTGATTCAGGATCTGCAGAAGCGGGGACTCACCGTCGAACTGCTCAGTGGTGACAGTCAGGGTGTAGTTGACCGGGTTGGCACAGAACTGGGTATACAGAACCTTACGGGGCAGGCGTCTCCCGATGACAAACTCGCCTATGTCCGCAGGCTGCAGCAGCAAGGCGCCCGGGTAATGATGGTGGGTGACGGTATTAATGATATTCCGGTGTTAGCGGCAGCTGATCTTTCCGTGGCCATGAATACCGCCTCTGACCTTGCCCGCACTCATGCTGACGCTCTGCTACTTTCAGGTGACCTGCTGCAACTCACCGAAAGCATGGATAAAGCCAAAGAGGCTCGCCGCATTATTCGTCAGAATCTGGGCTGGTCTTTGGTGTACAACCTGTCGGTACTGCCTCTGGCTGCCACTGGCTGGCTGGCACCCTGGATGGCAGCCATTGGCATGTCGGCCAGCTCGCTGCTTGTAGTGGCGAATGCCCTCAGGCTTTCACGCACCAAAGGTGAACAGCAGCCTGGCCAACCGCTGAAGGAGAACCAGTAGATGGACAGCCTGTATATTTTGATTCCCATCGCCGTGGTGTTTGTCGCCGTGGCCGTGGGGGTGTTTTTCTGGGCCGTGGATAACAACCAGTTTGATGATCTGGAGGGCCCCGCTCACAGCATACTGTTTGATGAGCCAACCAGTAAAAACACCGATAAGCCGAAAGGCCCGATTGCGCCTGTTTCAAAAGCATCTGAATCAAAGGCACCTGAAAAAAGCGACAAGCTTTAACGATTGGCAGGGACACTATGGATCACGTAAGTTTAACCGCAGCATTTCTTCTGGGTTTACTGGGTGGCGGTCACTGTGTTGGCATGTGCGGAGGCATTATGTCAGCACTGAGCATTGGCAGTCAGGGTCAGGGTCACAGCTCACTCAAAGGGCTGGGTATCATGCTGGGCTACAACCTCGGCCGGATATTCAGCTACACAGTCATTGGCCTGCTAATGGGCACCCTGGGATGGTTTATAGGCGGTTTCAGCCCGGAAACCAGTTATGTACTGCGGGTAATCTCCGCACTGATGCTGGTCGCTATGGGATTGTATCTGGCCGGATGGTGGCGAGGCTTAACTGTTGTCGAACAGGTCGGCCATAAACTCTGGCGTCATATTCAACCCACAGCCTCATCCCTGCTGCCCATTAACAGCCCGGTGAAAGCTGTTGCTGTCGGCGCACTCTGGGGGTGGCTGCCCTGCGGGCTGGTGTACAGCACACTTGTCTGGGCTGCTGCCAGCAACAATGCACTGGAATCTGCCTCACTGATGCTCGCCTTTGGTCTTGGCACACTGCCCGTATTGCTTATGACCGGTCTGCTCGCCCAGCAGATGCGTACCCTCCTGCAAAGCCGGGTGTTCCGCTCTGCAGCTGGTATGCTGGTGATACTGTTCGGCCTCTGGACCATTCCAGGCCCTCACCAGATGTGGGTGATGCAAAACCTTAATCTGGGTGGTGAACATCAGATGGACCATTCAAAGATGGGTCACGGAAAGATGGATCATTCCAAAATGGATCACTCAAAGATCAATCATGATGAAGTTGATCATGAAGCGATGGGGCATTGATGAGGTAAACCTTTAATCACCGAACCCTATCAGGAAATGGCAATCTACTTCCCGTGCCGACCGGGCTGTTCCTGCCTTGCACAACTACCATGGATGCTTCACACCATCACAGGTAGTGGTACCACAAATCTTCAGCAGGTTAATACCCACCAGACAAGCAATATTAATCCCATACTGTGTAGGGCTCGAACGTCGTACCTGGTCACAGAGCCAGCTTATCAACAGGATAACCTGCTACATGACCGGGGCGCCGACGGGCCTCTCTATAGAAAAGCTCCATTTGGGAGTAAGGTTTTTCCGGGTCACTATTCTCGCCGTGCCAGTTCATCCCGAAGGACTCGGCCAGGGCTTACCTCGGTGTCCAGGTTCACGCCTTTAGCCATCAGAAGAGAAAGCAGCTCTTGCTGGTTCGACCGGTGTTCACACCTCCCCGAAAACGCTTCCGTTAACGCCAGAAAAAAACACCGTCCATCCGGCAAAGATCTGGTCATCAAACCGTTAAAATCATCAAAATGCCCCGGGTGTTTGTCACGCCACACCTGCCAGAAACTGCTGGTATCATCAAACGTTGAAAAGTACGTTTTCCAGGGACAGTCCACAGCAGACCATTGCACCGTAGCAATCAAAAACGCCATAAGACATTCACTGGACATACCCTGAACAGCCCAGTATTTCATCAACTCAGGCATAACCCCCTGAGATCCGGATTTGTGACTCTCCTGCCTGATTAACTCCTGGCAGCACTGTATATACTCCTGTGTCTTTTCTTCGCCCTCAGGGTGGAATATCACCTTAGCCCATCGGCGTAGCGAGTCTGTAAGACTCCTCTCTCCAAGATTACTCCACTGTTCCTCAGGCACCGATACACGAATACCATTGCACACAAAGCATTTAACAAACGCCATGAAGTACGGCCTGGATTTCCAACCCAACTCATTCATGGCTACTATCAAACCTTGTGGTTCTGGCACCCGCTTTTGACTCAACAGTAAACCGAGCTGCCCAACCACATTGCCAGCAACGTAATATATCTCGTCTTTTGGAGGAGGCCACTGTTTCAGTATGCGATCACAAAATCCCTGAGCAGATGGTTGGGATTGGGGGGCTTCAAGACCCTGGGGAATAAAACTCGATACACAGAAATTCTGGGGGAAAGAAGCTAACTTACTCCCCAGCCTGGCTAGTCTGTTCTGGATCAAGGGCTCACGAATAGGATTGGCTTGTTGCCCGCACTGTAGTCTCTTTACCTCTGTCACCTGCATTGTTTACCCCCTCTCTTTCTGTAAACCTTTCACAATAGAAAGATATTATTTAGCAACGGCCTCAGAACTTCCCTGACAAGGTTGCTAGATCTAAAACAGTGGGACAGAAGGGTAACCGGAACCAGATTCAATAAGAGGCAGGAAATGCCAAAATAGAGCGGGTATGGAAAGGGTATCTTTTTATCCGCAGGATGATTCACACCATCATAAGTTGGAATATCCGGAATTTTCAGTGGGTTAATTCCTTCCAGACAAGCAACAGTCCCTCCCCCTGACTCACGAAATAACTGTCAATGTTATTGTTACTAACCAGATTGTTATTCATAGATCTTTTGCCCGTTGGTTCTGTCTAATCACAGATCAACAGCTAAACAGCTCAAAGGCAAAGAATATGGACATTTATCAGTCAATATTAGCTCCGCCTCACCATAAAAAATTTTGTGATCAAGAACAGCGCATTTCAGAAAGACCTGAATCATCCATCCGCGCCGAACAGGCTGCCTGCCAGCCTGAACTGCCCTGTTCGAGATCAAGGCTGCCCCCTGGGTTTCAAACCCTGCCTTTGCACAAGAGAGAAGCCAGCCACCTGTCCCCATCAATAATGAGCAGGAGCCAGGCTGTAACATACTGTTCAAAGCTTTCGCCATTGGAATTTGACCAACTCGGATTTCTCCTTGGAGGAGACTGGGATGAGATGAAAGAATTGAAGGTTGCGGGGGACAGGATGTCCATCCTGGATCAATTATTACAACAAATCACAGGGGACTGGTTATCCGCGGAGCGCCTTGCCCAGGCTCTTTATCTATTATCTGAAAACATCCAGGCTCAAAAAGTTTGTGATGATTTCAATCTTCCCCCGTGCGAGCAGCTGTTCACCCCCCCTTCAAATCATGACGCCCCCATGACAGCTATGCATGCCCTTCTGGCCATAAGAGCAGCAGGCAAAACCTGCGGGACTATTCCCCCGGCCTTCGGTATTGAAATGGGACTTTCACCAAAGGGACACAAACAGTCAAGTACCAAAATGAATGGCGAAAATTCTGCTGATCAGAAATATAAACTGTGTAGACAGTTACAGGCAGAGGGACTGTTAACCTATGATCGCTTAGCCACTGCGCTGGCCTATTTTGAAGAAATGACATCTACTTCAAAGAAAGATTTTGCACGAAAGAGTGATTACCGCGTAACTCACAATAGAATAGAGGCTCTCACGCAAACCCTGAGCTTACGGGATCTGGTGCATTTCATCCCGAAAGATCTCGATATATCCCAAGTCGAAATCCTGGGGGCTGAATTTACTGACACTCGCGGAACCTCAATGGGCCGACAAGAGCGCATAATTTTCGCTTTGGCTGGCCTCTATGAGCACTCAGACGGGCATCTCACCGCCAACGACTTCTGTCGCTTTCTATGTCATCCACTCGTTAAAATGGATAACCAGGCCGAGCATATTCTTGAAACCTTAACAGGTACTCAGAGTCACAAAAAAGAACAGCTTACATGCCTGGATTTACTTCCTCTATCAAAAACTTATGTAAACCCGGAACTATTAGGACAGCACCTGAATATACCAGAAGCCGACCTTCTAGAGATATTACGAGAGAACCAGGGAGAAACCGCCAATAACGCGATGTGCAAGAATGTTTACCGCCTGGCACAAAGGTTCAAACTTTTAACACCCGGCAACTTTATGCATGCTCTGGAACAGATGAATTTGAGGCATTTATCAGAATCATGCAAAAGACTGAATGGTGTAGAAGCACGCCCGATACCCCGGCCTTCACAGTCTTCGCAGCCTTACCTGACCGATGACGAGCTGGGGCTGAATCCCGAGCCTATGGATGTCGATATCGCCCCCCAATCTGTACCTCTGACAATTGAGCATTGTCGACTTTGTAATCCCGCCAGCAACTGGTTCAGAACGGCACTGGCTATGGGATTATCCTTTGACGAAGTTCGATTGATTGAACGCTTGGACCCAGAAAGCAAAGCCAATACTTTGGATGCAATGTGGCACAAGCTGCTCTCAAAATACAGTGGTTATGAAACAGGTCATCTGACAGGAGCTTTGACATTTATTGGTGATGAATCGAGTCTTAAAACGTTACCGGCATGGATGAACTGCCCTCCCCAAAGAGCACTGGCCGACATTTCAGGCGAAGCCACCAGATCATACTGCCTTTTGTTTGTATCCGAGTGCCTTGCCCCTAAAGCTCAAGAGTTTGGAAAACAGCTAGGTATTGATGAAAATGAAATCACGCTTCTCTGTAAGGACTCTAACGACCCCTCTCGAATCATTCTGAATATGATTGACAGCTATATCACGAGAACACAACTCAATAATCAAACATTCATGACAACTTTAACGAAAGCCATTGAAACCCTGACGGGCCATCAGAATGAAGAGATGCACAGAGTCATAGAAAAAACACTGAAACAGCTGGCCCCCCCATCAGACTCAGACAGCTACTTTAGTTACAAAAACCTGGTTGCTGATGAGCAGACTTATCAGCAAAAAATTGAAGCGATCATCAATTCATTAATCAAGGTTCCTGAGAGATTTACATGCCCAATTACCCGGGAGCTGATTCGTGAACCTGTCGGAGTAACCCAGGGCAAAAAGGTTCAGTATTACGAGAAAGAGCATTTACAGAAATGGGTGAATCAACACCACAACAACCCTATGACAAGAGAACAGCTGGAGTTGACCGATCTGCTGGAATGTCCTGACCTCAGAGAAGACATCCAAAAGTGGCTGGATCAAAAGGTAAAGCCAAAATAAAGCGTATAAATATGCGCTCGAAGGCTGGTGATACAAAGGTGCCGCCATAGCTAAGGCCCCGGATCATTGGTGAAGGTGATGCCACCGGGGTCCATAGTCAGTATTAGTGTCCAGGCAGTTATATATTGATATTTTTCCCCATCTCTCTGTCTAAAGATAAATCCACCATACAAGGACGACACCATGGATATACGTCAGCAGGGCTCACTTCACCCTCCCCACAGCTTACAGCAGCCACCCTCTACGTCTGGGGCAGGAATGCCTGTGCGCTCAGTCCCAGCCCAGAGCCAATCCAGAGCCCCCGCTTACCCTCATACCCAACCTGTACAACAGAGAGCGACCAGACCCCAGCACCTGCTGAGCGAAGCCTTGACCTTACAATACTGCGCAAAGATTTCGCCAATAAAAATTCACCAACTTGGCTTTCTCCTGGGGGGGGACTGGGGTGAAATGAAGAAAATTACTTTTTCAGAAAACACCGAAGCAATTCTCAAAAAACTGTTTAAACAAACGATCGGGAACCGTTTAACCGCTGAACAAATTGCCCAGGCTTTTTACATATTGGAGGAGAGCCAGGCAGAAACAATTTGCAGGGAATGTCATCTCCCTTCCTGTGACCAGCTCTTCAAACCCCCTTCAGACCACAACGCTCCCCTAACAGCCCTGGAAGCGCTTATGACAATACGGGCGGCAGGCTACAGGAGCGGAGCATTACCCTCTGGATTTGCAATAGAAATGGGGCTTTCAGCAGAGGGACATCAACGGACAGCCCCCTCAATAGTTTTTGATACACACACTGATGTTGAGCTCGAAATGTGCTGGCAGTTACAGAAAGAGGGGCTGTTAACTTATGATCGATTAGTCCGTACGCTGGACTATTATCAACGCAATAGATTCGAGCCAAAACAAGCCATTTCTCGCAAAGCAGATTACTTCGTTAACAGCGATAAAGTAACAGCTCTGAGCCAAAATCTCAGTTTGCGGGATCTGTTATATTTCATACCAGAGCTTCTCGATGCAGCCCAACTCAAAATTCTGGGCGTCACGTTTACTGATGGTCTCGGAGCTCCACAGGATCATCAACAGCGAACAGTCTTTGCCATATCCCGCTTTTATAAAAACTGTAAGGGACAAATAACGGCTAATGATGTTTGTCGATTCTTATGTCATCCACAAGTGAAGTGCAATGGCTATGCCGAGAAGATTCTAGCTGCATTAACGGGAGCACCGCCTAACGATGAAGAACAGCTAACATGTCTGGATTTACTCGGGCTTACAGGAAAAATTCAAAACAACACATTGTTCGTAAAAAACCTGAATCTACCAGAGAATTCGCTACAAGAGATTTTACAGCAAGACGACCAGAATGATGTGTGCTTGAACATTCTCAGTCAAGCACACCGTTTAAACCTTTTAACACCAGGCAACGTTGTTCATGCTCTGGAACAGGCCGGTTCAAAGGACTTATGCCAGGATGTTAAAAAGTTGCGTGGAGTGGTGGCACAGGCCATAACTCCCCGCCCCCTGCCCTATCTTACTGATGGAGAATTGGCGCCTGGACCAGCCCCTATGGATACGGATATGGCACAGCAATCCATACCTTTAGAGATGAAACACTGTCGCCTGTGCGCCCCCACTTACAACTGGTTCAGACTGGCGCTGGCTATGGGATGTTCTCTATTGGATGCACTAAGTGTTGAGATGAAACACCCACACTACAATGTCGATGCTTTAGATGAAATGTGGACCAGGCTGCTCCAAAAAAACAAAAAATATGAAACCGGACATTTTGCCAGAGCTTTGGAATATATTAACGATCGTTATAATCTGCAACTATTACCTGATTGGATGAAATGCCCTCCCCAGACAGCACTGGCCGATATTTCAAACGAGGCAACGCAATCGTACTGCCTTCTTTTCATCTCCGAGTGTCTTGCCGGTAAAGGGGAAGAACTTGGTCAGCAGCTGGGTTTTAGTAATGATAAAATCAAGAACTTTCATCAAAAAAGCAAGGACTCCACGCGGGTTATTCTGAATATGATCCAGGCATATACATCAAGAACTTACTCCGATCCTATAACATTGATAACAACTCTCACCGAAATCATCGAGAAACTGACGGGTGACCAGAGTTCAGGCATGCGCAGGGCCATTGAAGCGACTCTGCAACAGCAGTCTTCTCCCTCTCCTGACCCCCGCATTAACTACAGGACGCTGGTCGCTTGTGAGCAGAGTTATCAGCAAAATCTTGAGGCGATCCTCAATTCATTTATCGACATACCTGACAGGTTCAAATGCCCGATTACCCAGAACCTGATTCGCGAGCCCGTTAGTGTGCAACATGGCAACATTGTTCAATATTTCGAAAAAGAGCATATAGAGAAATGGGTGGCTCTACACCATAACAACCCTATGACCAGAGAAATGCTGGAGTTGTCCGATCTGAAGGAGCAGCCTGAACTCAGAGATGAAATCCAGCAATGGATACATCAACAGGTAATTCCCAAACAGGGGATGAGTTATTAGTTGAGAACAAATTTTAACATTTCAGGCCTAAAAGCCCGAAAATAACATATGGACGAACGCTTATGGCGACTCCTTTACATCCAACAACCACCCCAGGCAGCTCGCAGCCCCTGGGGCAATTACGCCCAGCCCATCGCCGAGCAGATCATCCAGCCCGCCGCCTGGCCCAGAGAGCCCTTCGCGAATGAAGCTCATTAGCAGTAACCCTATGGCTATTGCTCCTGATGAGGCTGCCATGTTGAGACCAGATAAGTGCCCGTCCATGTAAAAATATTTCTTTCTGACCAATAAACAGGCTGCTCAGCTGGGTGGCAGCGCAGGGAGCATCGCCCGCTATGTGACTGGAGCTGCGGCACGGCTGAGAGCCCTGGAGATTGAGTCAGCAATAGTTGTTTTCATGTGACCGGGTACTTACGCAATAATATGGCGTGAATTTATTACGACAACTAATTGATTTGAAATTTTAAGGCGAGTGATGAATTAAGGAATAATAAACAATCTCTCAATTTCGAGAATTTGGAGCCAAAACGCCCTCCCTCTCCCATATATTCACAAATGAATAACGATGAACAAGTCACACTTTCGGTGTATTAGTGTTTCATCATGAAACTATTAAATCTTCACCTCAGTCTTTCTTACTAACCCCCCAAATCTCCTCTCTGGAACACGAAGTTTAACGCCCAACCTCAGCTTTTTAATAACATTGCACATCCTCAACCTTTCAAAACATTCGTCAAATACTGACAAAAAACGTCCACTACGACCTTTACAGAACTACCATTTTCATTAGTATAAGCACCAGTAAGCGACAGGTGGCATATAAAAAGATCGCAATAAACTGAAAAAACAACAACATATTTACAG
The DNA here is from genome assembly GCA_965221135.1 of Sansalvadorimonas sp. Lineage (GTDB taxonomy): Bacteria > Pseudomonadota > Gammaproteobacteria > Pseudomonadales > Endozoicomonadaceae > Sansalvadorimonas. The sequence continues at coordinate 540 of CBDCRZ010000019.1, read as the reverse complement.
CAAAGGAAGAACGAAATGGATCTTTTGTTCAATGCTACAAATCTCAAATCGGCTATTACATTTTTGCATTTGGCAGGGCTGGCTCTCGGCGTTGGTGGTGCATGGATTCTTGATAGCTTTATTCTAAAGCACCTCAAGACCTCTATCACTCGGGATCAATACCAGATTATCGAGTTCGTCTCAAAAATCGTACTGACTGGTCTGGTTATTCTCTGGGTATCAGGACTCTTGTTCGTCGCTTATTACTATGTATTTACTCCGGAATTCCTGAACAACCAGAAAGTATGGGCGAAGGCCTTTATTGTGACAGTTCTGACTATTAACGGGTTATTTGTCCATTCAATGGTGCTGCCTAAACTCAAACAGGCAATCGGCCATACCCTGATAGGATCACTTTCGTCTAAGGAAACCAAAAAAATGGTTTTTGTTGGCACAGTATCTTTCCTGTCCTGGCTGTTCCCCATAGTGCTGGGTGTAGCCAAAACACTGAACTTCTCGGTGCCAGCTATCGACATTGTCGCCTTCTACCTGATGACTCTT
>CBDCRZ010000018.1:0-86348 GCA_965221135.1 Sansalvadorimonas sp. | reverse complement strand
TCAACACTCAGAACCAGTTATTCGCCCGTTCCGGTGCGCTCGCGCGGGACTGGCCAGGCCTTGGTTTACAACAAACCAACCTTCCCATCGCACTCTGGGGCTGGCTGTCAGATAGCAAAGGTGCGCTACTTAATGGACTGTTTACCGGCTGGCATGGCTATGAATCGGTGGGGCATGGATTACAGATAATCCATGATGTGCAGCATAAACACTGGCAAGGCCTGGGGCTGAATATCCTGTCTCTGGCCTTCCATGCCCTCGAAGGGCTGGAGCACGCTGATGGCACATTCCTGGGGAACTATGCCCATCTGGATTTCCATGGAGATATTGTCCACGGTAGTCCTGTCCCACACGCCACCAATATTGGCCTGGCTGGTGCGTCTTTACTGGTTAATTTGATGCATATGTCTGGGCATAGCCACTCTCACGGACATGGGCATTCACATGGCCACGGTCATAGCCATTCATCAGGGATAAAAGCAGGCCTGATGGAAATTCTGGGGTATGCCCACACCGGGCTGCATGTTTATGAGTTTGGTGAAGCGGTGATGTCCTGGATTAATGGCGAAGAGCCACACTCTCACTCGCACTGTCATTCCCACGCTCACAACAATTACCACAAGCATACCCTCAGCCACGGCAGCCATGATAAATCTCATCATGCCCACCATCACTAACAACGCACTGTAGCGACTTAAGGAACGACTAAATGGCCGCCATCATGCACATGCCAAAGATCATAAAGAATCGGCCTGTCAGTGGTGGCAGCCCCAACAGAGACTTGCGACCATGACTATCAGGCAGAGCGGCCCTGCGAAGCATCTGGATAGGCGCTTTCAGGGAAAAGAGTGGTAACAGCATCAACCAGGGACGGTCCATACCACCAGAGAAGGCAATGCCCCAGGCGCTGAACAGGGCCAAAAGTCCTAATGCTTGATATACAAAAGATGACGCAGTGAAGCCCACCCGAACAGTGAAGGTGCATATATTATTTTCAATATCTTCCTGATGATCCCTCAGCTCATTAGCCAGCAACAACATACTCGAAACCAGGCTCACAGGAATGGAATACAGTAACACCGTATCGGACCAGTACCCCGTTACAGCCATAAAGCTACCAGTCACCATCAAAATGCCTGTGAAGAGAAATACGCCCACTACACCCAGTCCACGGTTTTTATAGGCGATTGGCTTACCTGTATAAAAATAACCCCCGATTAGCCCTGTCAGCCCCAGTACAAATAAAGAGAAGCCTGCAGTAAAAACAAGATACAACCCCATCACCACAGCAACGCCCGCCATAACCTGAGCAATACGCGTATTACGCCGAATCAGGTTGGTAATATTCTGGGCATAGTCATCATCCCTCCCCTGGAACAGGTCAAGGTCTGCATAATCATTAAAGAGATTCACTGCGGACTGAAGCAGCACACCCGCCAGCACTACCAAAACAGCCCTTAGCACGTGGCCTGCCTGAGCATGCCAGGCCAGCGCAATTCCAAGACCACAGGTGACCAGAGCTACGCTGAGGGAAAAAGGCCGGAGTGCCCGCATAAACAAATATTTTGCAGGCCCGGGAAGCGAAACTGCGTCCGGTTTCATTATCGACAATGTCCTGTGAGGAAAAACTGCAAAATAATAGTGAACAATAACGACAACGACTACTCGCACTCACCGCATTTTAGGGAAACAGGCGATAGGATTTCTAACAACACTTCGGTAATCTGATGACTTCAATCCGAAATACGACACTTTATCTCAGTTATGCCTCTGTCTCACCTTTTCACTTCAGTCCTCACTCTGCTCGTTCTCCAGACAGGGTTTATGGGAACCGCCTTCGCCGATGGCACACCTTCAAGCTTTCGGGCCGCAAAAAAGCAGGCCATTAAAGTCTATGAAGGTCGTCATCAAAGCTTCTACTGTGGCTGTAAGTTTGGTGTACAAAAAACCAGCTCAGGCTCTAAACGACTGGTTCCAGACCTGGAAAGCTGCGGCTATGAAGTCAGAAAGCAGGAACGGCGCGCTGCTCGTATAGAGTGGGAACATATCATGCCGGCATGGGTGTTCGGCCATCAGCTACAGTGCTGGCAGGATGGCGGCCGTAAGAACTGTCGTAAAGATAAAACCTTCAAGACCATGGAGAGTGACCTTTTTAACCTGGCACCGACTGTAGGTGAAGTGAACGGTGACCGCTCTAACTATCAGTTCAGGCTCTTGCCTGACACGCCGAATATGTACGGCCAGTGCGATTTCAAAGTTAACTTCAAAAAGCGTTCAGCGGAACCACCTGCCATTAAGCGCGGTAAAATTGCCCGCGTCTATCTATATATGGCTGCACGTTATCATCTGAAGCTCAGTTCACAGGAAAAGAAACTCTACAGTGCCTGGAACAAAATGTACCCGGTCACTGAATGGGAAGCAGAACGTAATCGTCGTATTACTAAAATACAGGGTTGGAGCAACTCTTTTATTGATCAGCGCCTTTCTCAACAATAACTATGGAAGAGTCGTAATTGAACCCCCTATTCACAGGGGTTCATAACTACTTAACTGAGGAGGGTGTATACCACTGAGTCAGAAATATATGTTTTCATGTGACCGGGTACTCAGGATCTTAAAAAATTCTCAAGGCACAACAAAAACGGGCAGCCTTCACAGGCTGCCCGTTTTTTTAACGCTCTTTCACGACAAGTGACTTATTAAAAAGTCACTGGATTACCAGCCGGTAATCTCCTTCAGGCTCACACCGATGTCGGCAAGACTGCGAACAGTCTTCACGCCAGCATCTTCCAGTGCAGCAAACTTCTCATCAGCAGTACCTTTACCGCCAGAGATGATAGCCCCAGCATGACCCATACGCTTGCCTGGAGGTGCAGTTACACCGGCAATGTAGGACACAACAGGCTTGGTTACGTTTGCCTTGATGTAAGCAGCAGCTTCTTCTTCAGCGGTACCACCGATTTCACCGATCATAACAATCGCTTCAGTCGCAGGATCCTTCTCAAACAGTTCGAGAATATCGATGAAGTTGGCACCCGGGATTGGGTCACCACCGATACCAACACAGGTGGACTGACCAAAACCGAAGTCAGTGGTCTGCTTAACGGCTTCATAAGTCAGGGTACCGGAACGGGAAACGATACCGACCTTACCTGGTTTATGGATATGACCAGGCATGATGCCGATCTTGCACTCGCCCGGAGTGATAACACCGGGGCAGTTAGGGCCGATCAGACGTACGCCCAGCTCATCACACTTCACCTTGGCTTCCAGCATATCCAGGGTAGGAATGCCTTCAGTGATACAGATGATCAGCTTGATGCCACCGTTTGCCGCTTCCAGGATAGAATCCTTACAGAAAGGGGCTGGAACATAGATAACACTGGCAGTTGCGCCAGTTTTATCAACGGCTTCAGCAACAGTGTTGAAAACTGGCAGACCGAGGTGAGTCTGACCGCCCTTACCTGGGGTCACACCACCAACCATCTGCGTACCATACTCAAGCGCCTGCTCGGAGTGGAAAGTACCCTGGGAGCCGGTGAAGCCCTGGCAGATTACCTTAGTATTTTTATCGATCAGGATGCTCATGCCTGGCCCTCCGCTGCCTTAACTACTTGCTGCGCCGCGTCAGTCAGACTAGTGGCTGCAATGATATCCAGACCACTTTCGGCCAGGATCTTGGAACCGTTCTCAGCGTTGTTACCTTCAAGGCGAACAACAACAGGAACCTTAACACCCACATCTTTCACTGCGCCGATGATGCCTTCAGCAATCAGGTCGCAACGTACGATGCCACCGAAGATGTTCACCAGAACAGCCTTCACGTTCTCATCAGAAAGGATGATCTTGAATGCTTCGGTAACACGCTCTTTAGTAGCACCACCACCAACGTCCAGGAAGTTGGCAGGCTCGCCACCGCTTAGCTTAACGATGTCCATGGTACCCATGGCCAGACCAGCACCGTTGACCATACAGCCGATGTTGCCGTCCAGAGCGACGTAGTTCAGCTCCCACGCAGCTGCATGAGCTTCACGGGCATCTTCCTGGCTAGGATCATGCATAGCCTTCAGCTTTGGCTGACGGTAAACAGCGTTGCTGTCGATGTTCAGCTTGGCGTCGAGGCAGTGCAGGTCACCGGCTTCGGTGATAACCAGAGGGTTGATTTCCAGCAGGGCCAGATCATGGTCCTGGAACAGTTTGGCAAGACCCAGGAAGATCTTGGTGAACTGCTTAACCTGCTTGGCATTCAGACCCAGACGGAAAGCCAGGTCACGACCCTGGTATGGCTGTGCGCCGACCAGAGGATCGATTTCTGCTTTCAGGATCTTCTCAGGAGTCTCTTCCGCAACCGTTTCGATTTCAACACCACCTTCAGTGGAGGCCATGAAAACGATACGACGGGTAGAACGGTCAACAACAGCACCGAGGTACAGTTCTTCAGAGATATCGGTGCAGCTTTCCACCAGGATCTTGCTGACAGGCTGGCCCTTCTCATCTGTCTGGTAGGTTACCAGACGCTGACCCAGCCACTGCTCGGCAAATGCACGCACTTCTTCACGGGTCTTAACCAGCTTTACACCGCCAGCCTTACCACGCCCACCAGCATGCACCTGGGCTTTTACAACCCAGACATCACCACCAATTTTGTCGGCCGCCTCTACAGCTTCGTCAGCTGTATCACAGGCATAACCGGTAGATACCGGTAAACCGTAGGCAGCAAACAACTGCTTACCCTGATATTCGTGCAGATTCATAACTTCACCCTGTCTGCGCTGAGGCGCGAACCATTATTAGATTTCTGTCGTTTTTTTGTTCGTAATTTATCGTTCTTGGTCCATTTGAAAACTCCCTCTTTCAAATGAAGGGTATTGAGCCTGAATCCAGACCCAATACCAGCCAACTACTTATATCTTAAAGCGTCCCTGAAACCGGATTACTTACGCGGCTTACGGTTAGGCATATGTATAGCATGCCCATCAACCGCCAGAGCAGCCTCGTGAAGTGCTTCACCATATGTTGGATGACCAAACATGGTGAGCGCCAGATCTTCAGCACTGGCACAGAACTCCATGGAGATAACGCCCTGCTGAACCAGTTCAGCAGCACATTCACCAACAACGTGAACACCCAGTACACGGTCAGTGGCCTTATCGGCAATCACCTTGACCATACCGTCGCTGCTGCTCGCAGCTACTGCACGACCGATAGCGGCAAATGGGAAGGTACCGACCTTGTACTCTTCACCAGACGCTTTCACTTCTTCTTCGGTCTTACCGGCCCAGGCAATTTCCGGGTGGGTGTAGATCACGGAAGGAATCAGATCGTAGTTTACCTGAGCTGTCTTGTCAGCGATCAGCTCGGCAACCATCACACCTTCTTCCGAACCCTTATGCGCCAGCATTGGCCCACGCACAACGTCACCAACAGCGAAGATGCCCGGTACCCCAGTACGACACTGGTCGTCAACAAAGATGAAGCCACGCTCATCCAGGTTGATGCCCGCGTCAGCTGCGAACAGGTTTTCGGTGTAAGGACGACGACCAACACAAACAATCAACTTGTCGAAGGTGATGCTTTGCTCTTCATTCTTGGCATCAAGGTAACGAACATCAACTTCGTTATCTTTCAGCTCAGAGCCAACAACGCGGGCACCCAGACGGATATCCAGCTTCTGCTTCTTGAAAATCTTGGCGGATTCCTTGGCGATCTGCTGATCAGCCAGCGCCAGGAACTGTTCCTGTGCTTCCAGAACCACAACCTCGGAGCCCAGACGGGACCATACGCTGCCAAGTTCCAGACCGATAACGCCAGCACCGATCACCCCCAGACGCTTAGGTACTTCCTGGAATTCCAGGGCACCAGTAGAGTCCACAACAACATCTTCATGCAGAGGTGCAGGTGGAATATTGATGGGTATAGAGCCGGTAGCAATAACAATGTTTTCAGCAGCAACTACAGAGGTAGAACCATCTGCAGCTGTCACTTCAATCTGCTTGCCAGCGAGAACCTTTGCAGTGCCCTCAATCAGGGAAACACCGTTAGCCTTGAACAGGCCAGTAATGCCCTGGTTCATCTGGTTAACGACTTTTTCCTTGCGCTTGATCATCGCAGGAACATCAATATTAAGATTTTCCAGACCGATGCCGTGGGACTTGAATTCCTTCTGGGCTGCTTGGAATTTGTGTGAACTGTCCAGAAGTGCCTTGGAAGGAATGCAGCCTACGTTCAGGCAGGTGCCGCCCAGCTTTGGCTTACCCTTTGGGTCAACCCACTTTTCAATACATACGGTCTTCAGACCCAGCTGTGCTGCGCGAATAGCACAAACATAACCAGCAGGACCTGATCCGATAACCGCTACGTCAAATTTTTCTGTCATATCTCAGTTCCAAATTCACTCCGGCATGGGGGGAGATTAAATATCAAGGAGCATACGTGCCGGATCTTCAAGCAGTTCCTTCATCGTGACGAGGAATGTGACAGCTTCCTTACCATCCAACAGACGATGGTCATACGACAGAGCCAGATACATCATAGGCAGGATCACGACTTCGCCGTTTACCGCCATAGGACGCTCCTGGATCTTGTGCATACCGAGAATAGCTGCCTGTGGTGGATTCAGGATCGGTGTAGATAATAGCGAACCAAACACTCCACCGTTGGAAATAGTAAAGGTACCACCGGTCATCTCTTCAATAGACAGCTTACCATCACGAGCCTTGGTGCCATATTCACGAATAGTAGACTCAATATCCGCCAGGCTCATGTTCTCGGTATTGCGCAATACAGGTACAACCAGACCCCGATCACTGGATACAGCCACGCCGATATCCTGGTAGCCATGATAAACAATATCGTTGCCATCGATAGAGGCATTTACAATTGGCTGACGTTTCAGGGCTTCAACAGCGGCTTTGGCGAAGAAAGACATAAAGCCCATCTTCACACCGTGACGCTTCTCGAACTGGTCTTTGTACTTTTTACGCAGATCCATAATCGGCTTCATGTTCACCTCGTTAAAGGTGGTCAACATGGCCGCGGTCTGCTGGGCTTCAACCAGACGCTCGGCTACCTTGGCCCGGATACGGGTCATAGGTACACGTTTTTCAACGCGGTCGCCTTCAAAGATAGGTGCAGAAGGAGCTGGCTGCGCTTTTGCTACAGGAGCCGCTGCAGGCGCAGCCGCTGGTGCAGGAGCAGCACTGCCACTCTTGGCAAAGGCCAGTACGTCTTCCTTGGTGATACGGCCATCTTTGCCAGTACCAGGAATAGACGCAGGATTCACACCATTTTCTTCAGCCGCTTTACGGGCTGCCGGGCTCAGGATTGGCTCTACACCGTCAGCAGCCGGGGCTGCAGCAGGAGCGGCGGCCTGTGCTGCAGGCGCTTCAGCACCGGTTTCACCGGCGCTGAAACGGGCAATCACTTCTTCGCTGAGAATGATGTCGCCTTCTGCTTTCAGTACTTCAGACAGTACGCCGTCGGCAGGAGCTGCGACTTCCATCACTACCTTGTCGGTTTCGATGTCGACCAGCAATTCATCACGCTTGCAGCTCTCACCAGGCTGCTTGTGCCAGGTCGCGATCGTACCATCGGCTACGGACTCTGGAAATGTTGGGGCTTTAATTTCGGTAGCCATATCTACTTAATTCCTTGTGCTCCAGTATCTTTTTATGCTCTGACTGAACCTGAGTGTTCAACCGAGCTCCAGGGCGTCTGCAACCAGTTTCTGCTGCTGTTCGACATGCATAGACATGTAACCACAGGCGGGAGCAGCGGATGCTGGACGACCGGCATAAGTAAGAGAAAGTTTCTTGTTTGTATGACCGGCTACTACCCGATGCATATGATGCTGACTGCAATACCAGGCGCCCTGATTCATAGGCTCTTCCTGACACCAGACAGCGGAAGTCAGGTTCGGGTAACTGTCCAGAATGGCCTGCAGATCTTCTTCCGGGAAAGGGTACAGCTGTTCGATACGAACAATAGCCACATTTTCCAGACCTTCGGCACGACGCTTGTTCAGCAGGTCGTAGTAAACCTTGCCGCTACACATTACCACACGATCGACCTTGGCAGCGTCGAGATTATCCAGCTCAGGCAGAACTGTCTGGAAGGAACCTTCCGCCACTTCTTCCAGAGTTGAAATGGCCTCTTTATGACGCAGCAGGCTCTTCGGTGTAAACACAACCAGAGGCTTACGCAGCGGACGCAGTACCTGACGGCGCAGCATATGGAAAACCTGGGCAGGTGTCGTAGGAACACAGACTTGAATATTGTGTTCAGCAGACAGCTGCAGGAATCTTTCCAGACGTGCTGAGGAGTGCTCAGGACCCTGTCCTTCATAACCGTGAGGCAATAGCATGGTCAGACCACACAGCCGGCCCCACTTGGACTCACCACTGGTAATAAACTGGTCAATAACCACCTGGGCACCGTTGGCGAAATCACCAAACTGGGCTTCCCAGATCACCAGAGAGTTAGGCTGAGTGGTCGCGTAGCCATATTCAAAAGCCAGTACAGCTTCTTCAGACAGTACCGAGTCAAAGATTTCCATTGCTGGCTGATCTTCAGACATATGAGCCAGAGGCACATGAGTCGCACCATCTTTTTGGCTATGCAGTACAGCGTGGCGGTGGGAGAAGGTACCACGACCTACATCCTGACCGGTCAGGCGCACAGGGTGGCCTTCCATCAGCAGGGAAGAGTAAGCCAGCAGTTCTGCCATGCCCCAGTTAATAGGCATTGCACCGGCAGCCATCTTGCGACGGTCGTCGATAATCTTGCCAACCTGACGCTGCAGCGGGAAGCCTTCAGGTACTGCGGTCAAAGACTGACCTAGTTCCTGCAGAGTACCCAGAGCAACACGGGTATCATGACGGGCTGTCCATTCGTGGCCCAGGTAAGGCGTCCAGTCGACATAAAGGTTGGTATTTGGCTCGCGTACCAGACTCTTCACAACGTGCTGTCCATTGTCCAGCGCATCACGGTAGTCATCTGCCATGGTGGCGTTCTGTTCAGCAGAGACCACACGGCTTTCAACCAGAGAGTTGGCATACAGGGCTCTAGTCGTGTCCTGTACTTTAATCTGGTTGTACATAACCGGCTGAGTGCCTGCAGGCTCATCAGCTTCGTTATGACCACGACGACGATAGCAGACCAGATCAATGACCACGTCCTGCTGGAATTCCTTGCGGTAATCAGCAGCCAGTTTGGTCGCGAAGATCACGGCCTCAGGGTCATCACCGTTTACGTGCAGTATCGGTGCACCAACAATCTTGGCTACGTCAGTACAGTATTCTGTAGAACGTGCATCTTCAGGTTTGCTGGTGGTGAAACCAACCTGGTTGTTGATGACGATATGAATGGTGCCGCCAGTCGCATAAGCACGGGTCTGGGACAGCTGGAAGGTTTCCATAACCACGCCCTGACCGGCAAAGGCCGCATCACCGTGGATAGAAACAGGCAGTACCTGTTCGCGGGCATCGTCGTTACGACGATCCTGACGGGCACGTACAGAACCTTCAACCACAGGGCTGACGATTTCCAGGTGAGACGGGTTAAAGGCCAGTGCCAGATGGACTTCGCCACCCGGGGTCATCACATTGGAAGAGAAACCCTGGTGGTATTTCACATCACCGGAGCTCTTGCCGTGAAGATCTATCTTACCGTCAAATTCAGCGAACAGGTCAGCCGGATTCTTACCGAGGATGTTAACCAGTACATTCAAACGCCCACGGTGGGCCATACCGATAACCACTTCCTTCACGGAACCGGCACCCATACGCTGAATCATTTCATCCAGCATAGGAATCAGGGACTCACCACCTTCCAGACCGAAACGCTTGGTACCCGGGTACTTGGTGCCCAGATATTTTTCCAGGCCTTCCGCAGCGGTCAAACGCTCCAGCAGGTGGATACGGGCATCCGCACTCAGACCTGGTGCACCACGTACGCTTTCCAGCCTGGACTGGAACCAGCGACGCTGTTCGGTATCCACAATGTGCATAAACTCTGCACCGATGGATGAACAGTAGGTGCTCTCCAGCGACTCGATAATTTCACCGAGGGTCGCTTCTTCTTTACCAATAAAGAGAGAGCCAGTCTGGAAAGGCGTATCGAGATCAGCAGCGGTCAGACCGTGATGTTCGAGTTTGAGGTCGGGAACGTCATCGCGGGACATCAAACCAAGAGGGTCGAGCTGAGCCTTCTGGTGGCCACGTACACGATAGGCATTGATGAGACGAAGAACCAGAACCTGCTTCTTCTCATGTTCACTGCTTACGGAGCTGGCGGCAACGGGCTGGAGACGTTGACGGTTGCGGGCCATGTGAACAAAGTTCTCACGCACCGTAGAGTGTGGGATATCGTTGGCGACAACACCTTCGATACGAGGCAGGCTGGCAAAATATTCGCGCCACTGTTCCGGCACAGAATTAGGATCACGCAGATAGCGTTCGTATAGTTCTTCGACATATGCAGCGTTCCCTCCAGAGATATGGGCACTCTGCCACATCCGCTGCATTACACCATCTTGCATCTCTCTGTCACCCCAAAATAGTCGGGGCACACTCTACCGGTAGGTACTGACGGTCATTGGACGACGATATACACCTGATACGGCGTGTCTCCGTCATGCTCCGGCCCCCACAGATAGCCCGGGTGTTGCCCGGATGCCCCTGTTGGTTAAACCCTACGAAACGCTTGTAGCTTTGAATTTCGATAACCTAGAGTGATTATCAATTCCAAAATCGCTTCGAATACACATTACATAAACCACACTTTGTCAGTGTGATTTGTTTTTCGTTCTATAACTTTCAATCTTTAACTACGGTGACAGAATGGCTTGAACAAAAATCGCGATACAAAGGTATTGCTGACCGGGTCTGCCCCCGAAAAAATCTGCTGCCAATTATAGGCATTAACACCTACACAAATCACCTGTTAAATGTGTTTCAAGCAGGCAAATTCAGTATTTTTTATAAACGCTTGAAGAAAAAAATAATAAATAGAGCCGCATGCCCTGCAAAAGCGCATGCAGGCCCCATTATCAGGCACGCTATCAGGTACCGCTGGACAACAACATGTTACGGATATGACCGATAGCACGGGTCGGATTCAGACCCTTCGGACATACGCTCACGCAGTTCATGATGCCACGGCAGCGAAATACGCTGAACGGATCATCAAGACCCGACAGACGCTCTTCAGTCGCAGTATCACGGCTGTCAGCCAGGAAGCGGTATGCCTGCAGCAGACCGGCAGGACCGATAAACTTATCAGGATTCCACCAGAAAGACGGACAGGACGTTGAACAGCAGGCACAGAGAATACATTCGTACAGGCCATCCAGCTTCTCACGATCTTCCGGGCTCTGCAGCCGCTCAATAGCAGGTGCAGGCTTGTCGTTGATCAGAAAAGGCTGAATCTTCTCATACTGCTTGTAGAACAGTGCCATATCAACCACCAGGTCACGGATAACCGGCAGACCAGGCAGAGGACGCAGAATCAGCTTACCCTTACGCACCGCCTGAGACAGAGGCGTAATACAAGCCAGACCATTAGTGCCGCTGATATTCATACCATCGGAACCACAAACACCTTCACGACAGGAACGACGGTATACAAAGCTGTCGTCCTGCTCTTTGATCAGGGCAAGCACATCGAGAACCATCAAGTCCTGACCTTCAGGCACTTCGACGGTCAGATCCTGCATCCAGGGAGCAGCATCCTTTTCCGGGTTATAGCGATAAACGCTGACCTTTAAACTCATTATCCTTCCCTCCTCAATATGTCCGCGCTTTGGGCGGGAATGCGTCCATAGTCTTTGGCGCAAAGTTCACATCACGCTTGCCGACTTTCTTGTCTTTCGGGAAGTACAGGGAGTGCTTCAGCCAGTTCTCATCGTCACGCTCCTGGAAATCATTCCGGGCGTGAGCACCACGGGATTCCTTACGCTCGAAAGCAGAAACCGCGGTGGCGTAAGCCACTTCAAACAGGTTTTCCAGCTCCAGCGCTTCAATACGTGCCGTATTGAAGGCCATGCTCTTATCCTGCAGATGAAGATTACCCAGACGCTCTTTGATTTCATCCAACTTCTTCAAGCCTTCAATCATAGCGGGCTCTTCGCGGAATACACCGAAGTGCAACTGCATAACGCTCTGGAGATCCTTACGGACATCAGCAACCCTGGCACCGGAGGTAGAATCGTTCAGACGATTCAGACGCTCCATTGCGCGATCGATATCGGCTTCGCTGGCATCAACAGAGTCGAAACCTTCTTCCAGACTCTTCTTGATCTGCAGACCTGCCGCACGACCAAAGACAACCAGATCCAGCAGAGAGTTACCACCCAGACGGTTAGCACCGTGTACAGATACACAAGCAGCCTCACCACAAGCGTACAGGCCTTCGATGACTTCATCTTCGCCCTGCTCGTTACGCTGAAGCGCCTGACCACCAACATTGGTCGGAATACCGCCCATCATGTAGTGACAGGTTGGAACAACAGGAATCGGGGCATCAACCGGGTCAACGTGCGCGAAGGTCTTGGACAGCTCGCAAACGCCTGGCAGCTTGGCCAGCAACTCTTTCTCACCCAGGTGATCAAGCTTCAGCAGTACGTGATCCTTGTTAGGACCAGCACCACGACCTTCCATGATTTCGATAATCATGGAACGGGCAACAACGTCACGACCGGCAAGGTCTTTCGCGTTAGGAGCATAACGCTCCATGAAACGCTCGCCTTCGCCATTGACCAGGTAACCACCTTCACCACGGCAACCTTCGGTTACCAGCGTACCGGCACCGTAGATACCCGTTGGGTGGAACTGCCACATCTCCATATCCTGAGCCATGTAGCCAGCACGCAGAGACATACCAACACCGTCACCAGTGTTAATCAGGGCGTTAGTAGTGGAGGCGTAGATACGACCCGCACCGCCAGTCGCCATAACAGTGGCCTTGGCTTTGATGTAAACCACTTCACCGGTTTCGATGCAAATAGCAATAACACCAGCCACCTGACCTTTGGCGTTTTTCACCAGATCAACGGCATACCATTCATTAAAGAAGGTAGTGCCACCCTTCAGGTTACCCTGATAGAGGGCGTGCAGCAGAGCATGACCAGTACGGTCAGCAGCAGCACAGGTACGGGCGGCCTGACCACCCTCACCAAAATTCTTGGACTGACCACCGAAAGGACGTTGGTAGATACGACCTTCTTTAGTACGGGAGAATGGCAGACCCATATGATCCAGCTCATAGACCGCCTGAGGGCCAACCTTACACATGTATTCGATAGCGTCCTGGTCACCAATGTAGTCCGACCCCTTTACGGTGTCGTACATGTGCCAGCGCCAGTCGTCGTTCGGGTCATCACTGGCAATCGCACAGGTAATACCACCCTGAGCAGATACAGTATGGGAACGCGTCGGGAAAACCTTGGTAATACAAGCAGTGCTAACGCCGGACTCTGTCAATTGCAGAGCCGCACGCATACCCGCACCGCCACCACCGATTACGATGGCATCAAATGTCAGTGTGCGAATCTTCGACATTTTCTTATAGCCCCCAGAGAATCTGTACAGCCCAGACCACGTAACCGAACATCACGATGCCGCATACAGCCTGAAACAGAAAACGGAAAAAAGTGGCCCTGCTACCCAGAGCACGCTCATTGAGGTAGTCACCAGAGATGGTCCACATGCCGACCCAGGCGTGTCCGCCCAGAGAGATAATGGCCAGCAGAGTGAAAACGCGCATCCAGGTCTGCTCAAAAAGCCCTGACCACTGATCAAAACCGACAGGACCACTGCAGACCAGCCAGCCAACAATGAAGACACTATATACTGCCAGAACGACAGCAGTGACTCTCTGGATCATCCAGTCATGCAGGCCACTGCGGGACAGGTTCGTAATATTAGTTACCATACCCACACCCCCGCGAGGACACTTAACAGAACGCCACAAACCAGCGAGATAACCGCGCCAGTTTTACCGGATTCTTTGGTTTCACCAATGCCTGCATCCATCAGAAGATGCTTAATACCAGCCACAAAGTGATAACCCAGACCGGTCAGAAGACCCCAGGTAATAAACTTAGCGATTGGTGAGCGCAGGCACTCCAGGAACTGCTCATAGCCTTCTCTTGAACTGAGAGAAAGATCAAAGCCATACAAAAGGAAAGCAATACCCACGAAAAGGATCACACCGGACACCCGGTGAAGAATCGATGTATAGGCAGGTAAGGGTAACCTTATTGTTGTCAGGTCGAGATTGACAGGTCTCTTGGTATTCACGGTCTGATACCCTGTAACCCGAACGGGCCTTTGGAATTGTGCATGAATTTATTATGTTACCCGGAGAGTTTTTCTGGCACCCGACATTCTTAAATACTACAAAGAATGCCATCGTCCTCACCCCCGGTTTCGGCCGGAAGTATAGTCATTTCAAAATTTGATTACAACGGCACCCCTAAGCACAAACCGACACCAGCGGTTCGTTCCGGCCAATTTGAAAACCCATTTTACGCAAATACCGAGAGATGCGCTTTTCTTCATCACCTCTTATATAATTGACCAGTCAGACAGGCTATATAAAGATTCCCGTTCAGCCAAAAACACTGGAAAACAGGCTCAACCGTGGCCTTGAGCGTTTGACAAAAACATTAATCCCTCTATAGTTGGGCGAAATTCTAATGAGCCTGAGTAATCTGATTTTATTTACACGACATCCGGCTCAGAACAATTCCAATACAACAAATACACAATCTGACAGTAGAAGCAGGAGGGCCCATGGCTGACAAGCTCGCGCGGCTAACCATAGAAGGCAGTAGTGATCTATCCCTGGAGCTGCCGGTTTACAGCGGAACTCTTGGACCCGACGTCATTGACGTGAGCAAACTGACGGCTAACGGCCTGTTCACTTATGACCCCGGTTTTGTTTCCACAGCAGCCTGTGAATCCAAGATCACCTTTATTGATGGTGATAAGGGCGTTCTTCTGCACAGGGGCTACCCTATTGAGCAGTTGGCTGATAATTCTGATTTTCTGGAAGTCTGCTTCCTCCTTCTTTATGGAGAGCTGCCTACCGAGACCGAAAAAGAGTCCTTCAGCTCCACCATCATGGGTCACACCATGGTGCATGAGCAGATCGTTCACTTCCTGAACGGCTTCCGTCGTGACGCACACCCGATGTCCGTTATGTGTGGCCTGGTTGGCGCCCTGTCATCCTTCTACCATGACTCTCTGGATATCAACAACCCCCGTCATCGTGAAATCACCGCTTACCGCCTGATTTCCAAGATGCCGACTCTGGCAGCTATGGCGTATAAGTACTCCATTGGCCAGCCTTTCGTCTATCCAAAGAATGACCTGTCCTACGGCGGCAACTTCCTGCATATGATGTTCGCAACACCTTGCGAAGATTATGAAGTCAACCCTGTACTGGCCAAGGCCATGGACAAGATCTTCCTGCTGCACGCTGACCATGAGCAAAACGCCTCTACGTCTACCGTGCGTCTGGCTGGCTCGAGTGGCGCGAACCCGTTCGCCTGTATCGCTTCCGGCATTGCTGCCCTGTGGGGACCAGCCCATGGTGGTGCTAACGAAGCCGTACTGAAGATGCTGGACGAAATCGGTGACGAAAGCCGCATTGATGAGTTCGTACTCAAGGCCAAAGACAAGAATGATCCATTCCGCCTGATGGGCTTCGGTCACCGCGTCTACAAAAACTTTGACCCTCGCGCCAAGGTAATGAAAGAGACCTGCGATCAGGTTCTGTCTGAGCTGGGCATCAACGATCCTCAGCTGAAGATCGCCAAGCGCCTGGAGCAAATTGCTCTTGAAGATGAGTACTTTATCGATCGCAAGCTGTACCCGAACGTCGATTTCTACTCCGGTATCATTCTTAAAGCTCTGGGCATTCCTGTTGAGATGTTCACTGTCATCTTTGCGACCGGTCGCACGCCAGGCTGGATTGCACACTGGCACGAGATGATCAGCAGCAGCTACCGCATCGGTCGTCCTCGCCAGCTTTACACTGGCCCGGCCAAGCGCGATTTTACACCGATGTCTGACCGTTAAGAGCTGACCGCTAAACGCTTTTGATGCCGCAAAGCATCTGAAAACCCAAAAACGCCACACCTCTTCACAGAGGCGTGGCGTTTTTCATTTTATCTCACTGATAGCTGATCCAATAAAGAGTTTTCCTATCGGACGGAACAAGTCGGTTTATAGTTAAAGGAGAAATATAAAACCTCCGACACGAGACCTCCATATGGAATGGCTGACAGACCCACAGGCTTGGCTTTCCCTTCTGACCCTGACAGCCCTCGAAATCGTTCTGGGCATTGATAATATTATTTTTATCAGCATTCTTGCCGGACGACTTCCTCGCGAACAACGCGACAAAGCCCGCACTCTGGGCCTCCTTCTGGCCATGGGCACTCGCCTGATTTTATTGCTCTCCATTGCCTGGGTCATGACCCTGACTGAACCACTCTTTCATCTTTTTAATCAAGCTGTCTCCGGGAAAGACCTGATTCTGCTGTTCGGCGGCCTGTTCCTTCTGACCAAAAGCACTCATGAAATCCATGAGTCCATGGAGGCCCCAAATTCAAAGTCGACAACATCTCAGCTGGCCACCACTGGTATGGCCATGGTGTTGATACAGATCGCCTTGCTGGATATTGTTTTCTCGCTGGACTCAGTCATCACGGCCGTCGGTATGGCCGACCACCTGCCCGTGATGATTATTGCCGTGGTACTGTCAGTCATTATTATGCTGGTTGCTGCCAAAACCATTGGTGAATTTGTCGATAAGCACCCCTCCCTGAAGATGCTTGCCCTGAGCTTTTTGATTCTTGTAGGAGTCACCCTGATCGCAGAAAGCCTGAGCTTCCATATTCCCAAGGGTTATATCTATTTTGCCATGGCCTTCTCTCTGGCCGTGGAAACACTCAACATTCGCAGCTCAGCCCGACGAGCCACAAACAAAAGCAGCCAATCCGAAAACATCTAATCCAACCTGAAATCCCTCTACGGCAGGGATTTGACAACCTGCCACCCCCTCCCCCTCTAAGCTTTTAGTGAGCTAATGGAAAAGTTGTACCAGAGAGGTTGAAGATGTTCTGGAATGGAAGCCCTAAAGCCCTGGCTATAGCCACACTTGTTGCATCCCTCACAGGACTGGCAGGGTGTAGCAGCCACTACCCCATGAAGTATCAGCCCTACCCCAATAAGGCGACCAGTTTGGATCCAGAAATCCGCCATGGCGGCGAAGGCCATCGTCAACGATTGAATCACCTGAATCAAGCTATATGGAAAGGCCGATGAACGAGCCACGGTTTGATGGATTCTACTTCAGCGGCCAATATTTCGAAGCAGCCTGGGATGACCGCTCCGTCAGTTGGGCCTGCCACAAAGGCTGTGATGGACGACTGGAGATTCCTATGGCCAGACTATGGAGCCACAAGCTGGGCACCTTAAAGATTATGTGCCCGGTGTGCCAGTGCCCCTGGCAGATGGAGCTGACCACGCTGGCCAACCCCATAAAGGGTGATATTACCGAACTGAGCGATCAACCAGCGCAGACTAGCTCGGGCTCATCAGACAACTGGCTATTCCCTTCCTGATCAAGAGCATCTTTATAAAGAGCCACCTGCTTTTTCAGTTCCGGGATGCAAGAACCGCAATTAGTACCCGCCTTCAGTACAGAACCCAACTCTTCAACATTGCTGGCCTTCCCTTTAGATAAGCAACCCTGAATCTGCCCCTCACTCACACCGAAGCACGAACAAATCAAAGCGCCCTGAGCTTCACCACTACCACTCACACCTGCCAGCACTCGCCAATCAAAGCTTTCCTGCTCTTCCGCAAACAACTGCTGCAGCCACTGACGGTCAGCTTTTAAAGGTTGCTGACTGGTTAGAAACACCGTTTCCAGCCTGCCTTCATTCAGTATCGCCTGACGAAGGACTCCCACACCATCAGAAAGAGTTACCTGCTCACCTTTCGGAAACAGCTTTTCAAACAACTCCTGAGAACCCGAATGCCCCACCTCATAACGCCAGCAACCCTCTGCACGCACCGCGGCACAGTAATCCACATCAGGAAGCTCAACCGCCTTACGAGAGATAAATAATCCATACCATTGAGCTTGATAGGCAGAAACAGCAACCGGCGTCGCCTTGCTGTCCGGCTGCCGGGAAACCGGATCAGTGACACTGTGTACCAGCGCCCCCAGCAAACCACCGCGACTGTACTCACGGGTCCAGTGCATGGGCATAAACACCTGACCAGATGTCATGCCATCATCTACTTGAACACGGGCAATGGCCGCCCCTGATACCGAACGTAACCGTGCCAAGTGCCCATCCTGCACAGAGAATCGCTCCGCATCCTGGGGATGAATCTGCACAAAAGGCTCATCAATATGACGATTAAGGCGGGTGGCCCGAGCCGTGCGGGTCATGGTGTGCCACTGATCCCGGATACGGCCGGTATTCAGCACCAGAGGAAAATCCGAATTAGTACGAATTTCCGGCTTCGTTTCAGGGACAACAAAACGCGCCCGGCCATCCGGAGTCGAAAAGCCACCCTCAGAAAACTGCCGCTTACCACTGCTTACTGGCTGAGCCAGTGGCTGAGTAAGAGGCCAGGTACAGGGCAGAAGGCGATCATAGTCACTGACACCAATAGACTTCAGGGCACTGATATTAAACAGGCGGAAGCTGTGGCCAGTCTCAGCATTACGGGAGTTTTCAAAACCTGAAAGTGCAGCATGCTCACGAAATACATCCACCGAACCCTGGTAATCAAATGCCTCTTTGTGACCCATTTTCTGGGCCACACGGGAGAGAATCCACCAGTCCGGCTTTGCTTTACCCGCCAACGGCAGGAACGCCCGCTGTCGTGACAGACGACGCTCGGAGTTCGTCACCGTACCGTCCTTTTCACTCCAGGGCGCCGCAGGTAGAAGAATATCGGCATAGGCGGCGGTATCACTGTTTTGCACACAGTCAGACACCACAACATGGCCGCACAACTCCAGCGCCTCACGCACCTGATCAGCTTCAGGCATGCTAACGACAGGATTAGTGCCCATAATCCAGAGGAAACGCACCTGCTTTTCTTTTACCGCCTTGAACAGGTCAACCGCCGTCAAACCGGGCTTTTGCGCCATATTGGGCGCCTGCCAAAAGCGCGCAACACGATCAATATCCTGCTGGGAACCAAAGTCCATATGAGCTGCCAGCTGGTTAGCCAGACCACCCACTTCGCGACCTCCCATGGCATTCGGCTGCCCGGTTAGCGAGAAAGGACCACACCCCGGCTTACCAATGCGCCCGGTAGCCAGATGAACATTAATAATGCCATTTACCCTGTCCGTTCCATCAAAGCCCTGATTAGCCCCCTGTGACCAGGCAGTAACCGTTCGGTCAACATTCGCAAATAAATTAAAGAATGTTTCAACAGCCTGAGAATCAAGACCGCACGCCTCCGATATCGCCTTGATGGAAGGCGCCAGCAAGAGGGCACGCTCAAGAGCAATATCAAAACCCTCTGTATGTGCTGCAACCCACTCATCATCCAGATGTTGCTGCTGATGAAGCCAGACCAACAAACCTGCGAACAAAATGGTATCGGTTCCCGGCTTTATGGGCAGATGAAGCTCTGCCCCTTCACAGGTTGAGGTGACACGGGGATCAATCACCACCAGCTTTGCACGATTGGCCGCCTGGATTCTCTGATAAGCGACAGGGTGACACCATGCTGTATTGGAACCCACCAAAACAATCAGGTCAGCCTGCTCCAGATCTTCATAACAACCCGGCACAATATCTTCACCAAAAGCACGCTTATGCCCGGCTACCGTGGAGGCCATACAAAGACGGGAATTGGTATCAATATTTGCGCTGCCAACAAAGCCTTTCATCAGCTTGTTGGCGACGTAATAATCTTCTGTCAGCAACTGACCGGAGCCGTATAGTGCAACACTGTCCGGGCCATACTGTTCAATAGTGCTTTGCAGCCGTTCAGCAACAGCATCCAGCGCCTGATCCCAGCCTGCATCGAGACCATCAACTTTGGGCTGCAACAGACGATCTTCCAGCCCAATGGTTTCACCCAGTGCGGAGCCCTTGGAGCACAAACGACCATAGTTCGCCGGATGCTCATCATCCCCGACAATGGTTACCTGTCGGGTCTCCTGATCTGTGACTGTGGCTCGAACACCACAGCCAACACCACAATAGGCACAGGTGGTTTTTACACAGAGCTCAGGGCTGGCGGACATATTGTTCCTTCGTCTTTCTTATTCTTTTGGCGCGCCATCAGGCGACAAGATCATCACTATCGGAGAGAAAAGCCTCTCCAAACATCAGTAACTCTTTTATGGTGGAGATATCAGCCTGTTGCTCCAGCAGCTTTTGATACCACAGGGCATCAGATGCATCGCCATACAACAGTATTCCGGTCAGGCGATTATCCCGCAGCACCAGCTTCCGATACACGCCCTGTGAGGGCATGGACAATATCAGCTGATCATCGGCCTCTTCACCCTCAAAGTCACCGCAGGAGAAAAGCTCTACACCGGTGACTTTCAAGCGCGTAGCTGTCAGCCCGGATTCGAAACCCGGCCCGGCCTTCGCACCAGACAGCACATGTGCCAGCACATCCGCCTGTTTATAGACCGGCTCCACCAGACCAAAGGTTTCCCCCTGATGCTGCACACACTCACCCAAACCATAAATAGCCGGGTCACTGGAAGACATATGGGCATCAACCAACAGCGCACGATCACACTCCAGTCCGGCATCCTGCATCAACTTGATATTGGGCTGAACACCCGCAGCAAAGACCACAAGAGTGGCCAGCAATACACGACCATCTTCCAGTCCGAGGCCAGTCACCCGACCATGGGCATCACCCTGCAGAGACTGGGCGCGTGACGCCATCACACAATCAATCCCTTTATCGGCAAGACTATTGCGCAACAACCCGCCAGCTACGGCATCCAGCTGGCGATTCATCAGCACCTCACGGTTATGAACCACCGTCGCCTGCATACCCTGAGCCTGCAGTGCCGCAGCGGCCTCCAGACCCAGCAGGCCACCACCAACAACGATGGCATTACCACCCTGCGCAACGGCTGCCAGCATGCCATCAACATCCGCCAGCGTACGAAACCCATAAACACCATCCAGCCCTGAGCCAGGCAGTGGCGGAATAAAAGGTGAGGAACCGGTGGCCAGCACAAGCTTGTCGTAGCCGAAAGATTCACCACCAGCGGTTTTCACACACTGCTGCTGACGATCAATACTCACCGCTCGATACTCAGGGCCAGAGTAAAGATGAATACCCTGCACCTGATACCAGTCACGGCCTTTCAGCTGCACGCCTTCAGGAGCCATCTCTCCCGCCAGCAAAGGCGAGAGCAGAATCCGGTTGTAACCGGGCTCTGACTCTTCAGACAACACGGTGATATCAAATGCCGCCGGAGCACTGTCACACAGGTGTTCCAGCAGACGGACAGAGCCCATACCGTTCCCGACAATAACAAGCCGTTGCTTTACAGCTGTCATCAAGCAGCCTGTTTCTCAGCAGAACCAACCTGAACTGCCCCACCTTCAACACGCACAGGGTAGGTTTGCAGAACAACCTCTGGATCTTCCTGACACTGACCTGTAGTCAGGGAGAAACGCTGCTTATAAATAGGAGCGATAATAACCAGTTCGCCTTTCACGTCACCGATCAGTCCACGAGCCAACACATTGGCCTGACTAAACGGATCAAAGTTATCAATGGCATACAGCTCACCATCAACCAGAAAGACAGCAACCTGCCTGCCATCAACCAGGGCACAAACACCCAGGTCATTGGTTAACTCATCCAGCTGACAAATGCTGACCCAGGCGATAGAAGATTCTTGTGTACTCATTACGGCTACCCCTTAAGCACTTTTGACGATTATTTTTTCATCTGCTGTCGCAGGACGAATCTGTTCACGCTCTTCGACAAAGACAATATTGCTGTCCGCTTCATCACTGTTCACAAAGTGACGGAAACGCTTCAGCTTTTCAGGGTCTTCCAGAGTGGTTTTCCACTCACACTGGTAGGCATCAATATTGGCCGCCATCTCATGGTCAAACTGCTCGCACAGACCCAGGCTATCTTCCAGAATGACTTCCTTCAGGTATTCCAGGCCGCCTTCAAGGTTATCCAGCCATACAGATGTACGCTGCAGACGGTCGGCTGTACGCAGGTAGAACATCAGGAAACGGTCGATGGTTTGAATCAGCTGTTCGTCGTTCAATTCCGTCGCAAACAGGTCGGCATGACGGGGCTTCATACCACCGTTGCCGCATACGAAGAGGTTCCAGCCTTTCTCTGTAGCGATAATGCCCACATCTTTACTCTGGGCTTCTGCACACTCACGGGTACAGCCGGATACCGCCATCTTGATTTTGTGCGGTGAACGCAGGCCGCGATAGCGCTCTTCAACATGAATCGCCATACCGGCACTGTCGAGAACACCGTAACGACACCAGGTCTGGCCCACACAGGATTTCACTGTACGCAGTGATTTACCGTAGGCATGGCCGGTTTCAAAACCAGCATCCACCAGACGCGTCCAGACCGCAGGCAGCTTCTCAACCGGCACACCAAACAGGTCGATACGCTGACCACCGGTAATCTTGGTGTAGAGGTTAAAGTCACGAGCCACTTCGCCAATCACGATCAGCTTGTCAGGGGTAATTTCACCACCTGGCACACGAGGCACTACGGAGTAGGTACCATCCTTCTGCATATTGCCGAGGAAGTAATCGTTGGTATCCTGCAGAGGAGCCAGTTCAGGCTTGAGGATGTACTCATTCCAGCAGGACGCAAGAATAGAACCCACAGTCGGCTTACATATTTCACAGCCTTTGCTTTTACCTGAGCCAGAACCGTGCTTCTCCATCATCTCATTGAAGGTCTTGATCTCACCCACACGCACCAGGTGATACAGCTCCTGACGCGAGTAAGCGAAGTGTTCACAAATATCCTTCTTCACTTCCACGCCCAGCTGTTCCAGCTCATGATCCAGCACCTGCTTGACCAGTGCCGTACAACCACCACAACCGGTAGCAGCAGAGGTTTCAGCCTTCAGGCTGGCCATATCCTGGCAACCACCAACAACCGCACCGGACAGATCACCTTTGGACACGTTAAAGCAGGAGCAGATTTGAGCCGTTTCAGGCAGTGCAGCCACACCCAGTCCAACAGGCTCACTGCCGTCGCCACGAGGAAGAATCAAACCCGCCGGATCAGACGGTGGACGAATATCATTGAGCATCATCTGCAGGATGGAGCCGTACTCTTCGGCATCACCAACCAGCACAGCACCCAGAACTTTCTTCTTGTCACCTGACACTACCAGTGACTTATAGACTTCTTTTTCTTCATCAATAAAGCGGTAGCTCAGGGCACCCGGCGTGCGCGCCTGTGCATCACCCACGCTGGCCACATCCACACCCATCAGCTTGAGCTTGGTGCTCATGTCTGCACCCTTGAAGGCAGCAGCCGCATCACCGAGCAGATGATCTACAGCGGTCTGGCCCATCTGATAGCCAGGAGCCACCAGCCCGAAAATCTTGCCATCCCACAGGGCACATTCACCGATGGAATAGATATTGGCGTCTGAAGTCTGGCAGTTGTTGTTAATGACGATGCCGCCGCGCTCACCCACTTCCAGACCAAACTGGCGGGCCAGCTCATCACGGGGACGGATACCGGCAGAGAACACAATCATATCGGTGTTCAGGACTTCGCCATCAGCAAACTGCATCTGGTGAGTCGCCTCTTCACCATCCGTAATCAGGCTGGTGTTTTTGGAGGTATGAATATTCACACCCAGACCTTCGATCTTGCGGCGCAACATATCGCCACCGCCTTCATCGACCTGAACAGCCATCAAACGTGGCGCAAATTCTACGACGTGGGTTTCCAGACCAAGGTCCTTCAGAGCCTTGGCGGCTTCCAGACCCAGCAGGCCACCACCAACAACCGCACCCACTTTTGCAGTACGGGCCGCTTCAGTGATCTCTTCCAGATCTTCAATCGTCCGGTAGACCAGACAGCCTTTACGGTCATGACCCGGTACAGGAGGAACAAAAGGATAGGAGCCGGTCGCCAGCATCAGTTTGTCGTAGCGAACCTTGCGACCAGAAGCCGAGGTCACTTCACAAAGTTCACGATCAATCGTGTCGACTTTATCTGACAGCACCAGCTCAACACCGTCCTGATCGTAAAAGCCGTCTTCGACCATAGAGAGATCTTCAGCCGTTGAGCCGGAGAACCAGGAAGACAGCTGAACCCTGTCGTAAGCCGGACGAGACTCTTCGCCGAAAACAATCACCTGGTAGGTGTCCAGACCACCGGCCTGAATAAACTGCTCAACAAAGCGATGCCCCACCATGCCATTACCGACAACTACAAGGGTCTCTTTATTATTCATTCACGGCTCCGGGGTTTTTAATAATTCTATTGCCCGACATTTAGCAGATGTTATGCCATACAATTAATTACCTTTAATATCAGCAACTTACAACATGAAAAAATCAGCACTGAATACGTAAAATTAATTAAGCCCTGTTTTGCATCATTAAATAAGGATTCACTCCCGAAAACGGTGCACTACCAGAACACTTTGCAAAAACTGATGCCTGGAGCGCACCAAAAAAGAGCAATAAAGTCTCTTTGCCCGTATCGAAGTTGGTCAATGTCGGTCAAATACCGTGAACCACCACGATTATTTATGCTTTAGACAACTCTGGCCTGATACTTGCTAAATCGGATCATCATCAGAATAACGATAAGTAATGGATTCCCCGGATGAGTAACCCTGATCGCATTAATCTATTTTCATTTACTGGCAAGATGCGCATCCTGCATATGAGCTGGATGGCGTTCTTCGTTACCTTTGTTGTCTGGTTCAACCATGCACCACTGGCTTTAATGATCGCCGAATCACTGGGCCTGACCCGCAGTCAGTTAAAGACACTGTTAATCCTTAACGTCGCCCTGACCATTCCGGCCCGGGTAATCATCGGAATGTTGACCGATAAGTTCGGCCCTCGCCGTACCTATTCCGCATTGATGATTGTCTGCAGTATTCCTGCCTTTATGTATGCAACAGCACAAACCTATGAACAAGCAGCCATTGCCCGCTTTATGCTGGGTACTATTGGTGCTGGCTTTGTTATCGGTATCCGTATCGTGTCCGAGTGGTTCCCTGCTCGACAGCTGGGTACGGCTGAAGGCATCTATGGTGGCTGGGGTAACTTTGGTTCTGCTGCTGCCGCCATGACCCTGCCGGCTCTGGCATTGTGGTTTGGTGGCGATGATGGCTGGCGTTATGCTGTCGGTATCACCGGTGTTCTGTCACTGGTGTTTGGTGTGATCTACTTCTTCTCTGTCACCGACACCCCTAAGGGCTCTACTTATTTCCGCCCGAAAAACATTGGCGCCATGGAAGTCACTTCCAAGGATGACTTTGCTCTTCTGCTGATTATGAAGATTCCCATGTATGCGGCCCTCGCCCTGCTGGCCTGGAAGCTTTCCCCTAACGGTGTGAGCATGCTTGAGCAGAATGTTGTGAAGGCTATTTATGTGGGCCTTGTTCTGCTGTACATCTTTGAGAGCTGGAAAGCCTGGCAGGTCAACAAAGAGATTTTCACCAAGCCGGTTCCTGCTATTCACCAGTACAAGTTCAAACAGGTTGCCGTTCTGAACGTACTTTACTTTGCCACCTTCGGTTCTGAGCTGGCCGTAGTGTCCATGCTACCCCTGTTCTTTGCCGACACCTTTGGGCTGAGCCCGGTTATGGCGGGTCTTGTCGCGTCTGCCTATGCCTTTATGAACCTGATGTCCCGTCCTGGTGGTGGTTTGATCAGTGACCGCTTTGGCCGCAAAACCACTCTTCTGGTGCTGACTGCCGGTCTGGCAGTGGGTTATGCGGTGATGTCACTGATCGATTCCAGCTGGCCTCTGGTTCTGGCGGTTGTTGCAGCCATGACCTGCTCCTTCTTTGTACAGGCGGGTGAAGGTGCAGTGTTCGCGGTTGTGCCTCTGATCAAGCGTCGCCTGACTGGCCAGATTGCCGGTATGACCGGTGCTTATGGTAATGTGGGCGCAGTCTTCTACCTGACAGTGCTGTCTTTGGTCAGCTACCAGACCTTCTTCCTGGTGATTGCCGGTACAGCGGTTCTTGGTTTTCTCGCACTGCTGCTTCTGGAAGAGCCCAAAGGGCAGATAGCAGAAACCATGCCAGACGGCTCTGTCACCATGATTGATGTGCACTGATGCAACAACGCTGATTCAAGCGCTCTGATACAAGAGCTCTGATACAAGAGCTCTGATACAAGAGCTCTGATACAAGAACAATAGATATGACAAAAACCCTGAGTCTGGCCACTGCCGGTTATAGTTTGGCAGGACAAAAAGAAGAGAATCAGGACGCCTGGACCACACAAGTCCCAGGCCGTTCTGGGACTCTGCTCCATAAAGGAGCGGTTCTATCCATTGCCGATGGTGTCAGTGCCTGTACTCATGCACGGGATGCCAGCCATACCACGACCACCAGCTTTACCAGCGACTACTACAGTACGCCGGACTCCTGGACCGTGCGCCATGGCTGCGCAAAAGTGCTGAGCGCCCTGAATCGCTGGCTTTATCAGCAGGGTAATCACCCCTCAGGGGAACAAGGCAGCTGGTGTACCACCTTTACCGCCATTGTCTTAAAATCTACCACGGCGCACCTGCTGCATATTGGCGATTCCCGAGCCTGGCGTTACCGACCATCGCTAAACAACATTGGTGGAGATGGCCAGCTGGAGTGCCTGACCCGGGATCATACTGCCACTATGGGTGGGCGGCATTTTCTCGGCCGCGCCCTCGGCATGAGCCCCGGCGTGGAAGTGGATTACCAGACGGAAGCCGTAGAAGAGGGTGACCTGCTGCTCCTGACGACAGACGGCGTGCATGACACACTCTCGGAACAGGAGATTCTTGATCATCTGCAAGAGCAGTCGCCCCAGTCTCAGAACGACCTGGCCAACTTCTGCCAGACACTGGTAGAGGATGCACTGGAAAAAGGCAGCACAGACAACCTCACCTGTGTGGCCGCCCATGTCCTCTCATTACCTGACGAACAGCCCGATGAAAAGCTCGCGCAGCTGTCAAAGCTGCGGATTCCGCCAGACCTCTACCCCGGCCAGCATTTCGAAGGTTACCGGATTCTTGAAGAGATACATGCCAGCAGCCGCAGCCAGCTTTACCTGGCAGAAGACAGTGCCAAAGCGGCGGATGACCCGGCACGGCAGGTGATTCTGAAAACACCTTCCGTCAACTTTGAAGATGACCCGGAACATCTGGAGCGCTTTGTTCGGGAAGAGTGGTTAGGCCGTCGTATCAGCCATCCGGCGATTATGGAAGTCTATGCGCCCAAGCCTGAAAGGCGACATCTCTACCATGCCTGCGAATATATTCAGGGCCAGACCCTGCGCGCATGGATGCAGGACAATGTTCACCCTCACCTGGGAGAAGCTCGGGAGTTTATCCGGCAGATTATCAGTGCCATCCGTGCCGTGCACCGTTTGCAAATTCTTCACCAGGATTTGAAGCCGGAAAATATTATGATCGACCGGGACAACCGTATCCGGCTGATCGATTTTGGTGCCGCCCATATCACCGGAGAGCAGGAAGCCCACAACACCCTGGAATCCAATATTCCTCCTGGTACCAAGAACTATATTGCCCCAGAGTATTTTCTCGACGGAGCAGTCGATGAACGCTCTGATCAGTTTTCGATTGCAGTTATCGCCTATGAGTTACTGACAGGCCACCTGCCCTACAAGGAACAGGCGGGTAGCAGTGTGCGGGTGCGACACTATACGCATCTGCGTTATCGCAGTGCCCGGCGGGACCGGGCCGATATTCCCCTGTGGGTGGATCAGGCCTTAGCCAAGGCGCTAAGCCCTAATCCGGCTGAACGCTATACATCCATGTCGGAATTTATTCAGGACCTGAGTCATCCCAACCCCTCCTTCCAGCCATCAAATACCCGGCCACTTCTTGAGCGCAACCCGGTATTAACCTGGCAGCTGCTGGCAGGAACGATGCTGATATTAAATCTGCTCCTGTTGTTTAAATCCTCTTAACCCTCCGTCCACTGCCTTAAATCATCCTCTTGTTTTTGCTACCAAGAGGGTGAATAGCGGTAGCTTTCAAAAAGAACCAATAATAAAACACTAACAACTGTGTTACGAAAAAACTCCCACGTGATACATCAGATTGATTCATGCAAGAAACAACACATCACCTCACTAATAAGAAGCCCCCGCTACATCAGCAATAACAAAATAGAACTACATAGCTGTTATATATACTGACAACTAATGATCTTTTTTCCTGCTCCCATGTCTTAATTATCTGAGCTTGCTCTAGCTACAACAGAAATTTGCTTTTTACAGAATAAGGAATAATCGTATGGATCACACACTAAAATTTAATCTGCTCCCCTCTCAAGCTCAGAGACCATCCATAAGCATACCTCAACCGCCAGCAAGGACTACCGGTCTCAGACGAGTAAGAAGCCTGGACAATCTCTATAACAGAGTGTCCGAAGCATCCCTTTCTGTAGTAACGCCAGATTTTGGTCTGGGGGTTACGGATAGTCTCAGAGCGAGACTCAACAAAGATTTTTTAGATACAGGTGAGGCAAATAAACCTGACCAAGAAAAACAACAACTGACTCCCCAAACAGAGCAGGAAAAACCTGTTGCAACAGATATCCCCGCAGATTCCTCTCTACTTTTCAAAGTGGTAGATAAAGTGACCAAGTGGGTTAAGTGTTACACAGATAAATGCAAAGAGTATAGATATAACTGCTGTTTCATAAGCAACTGTGATTTTCAACCTCTTGCCAGTAATAGTGTTGAGGGCGTACTGACAGCGAATGTGGGAGGCGTTTTTCAAGAGCTTCGTGCAGCAACAGGACTTGAGCAGGGTTGCATTATATTGAACGAACCACTGATTAACCATTTCGCTGATAAAAAAGCCAAGAAAACCAAGCCTGAATTAATATCTCTCGATATCGTTCATTGCAAACCAAAAACTGCAGATCGCGTAGTGATATCTATCACCGTCGCTGATCAATCAAAAGACATGATTGTAACTCGCCAAGAGCTGGTGGCGGGTATCAAGAATCAGTTTTCCAACACCCCACTACAAAACAATTTCCTCTATGACTTCTCATTGAAACAGAAATTGAGAGGGAGCACTGTAGATGCATCCTCCCCAAAAGCAATATTTTACATGAATACACGAGTCCAAATAATTTTTTCTTGCAACGATCCCGAGCCTTTTACTGTTGATGCTAAAAGTAAACTACAGTGTGACCTCCCTCGCAGCATTGGTTTTTTGGATGAATGGATTCCTGAGATAATAGCTACAGACAGGAACAACAGAAGCATTGCTCTCCCATTTGCAGCTGTGAATTCTGCATTGGTGCCCAATCGCTTGGGCATGTCACAAACAAACATAGACATGTTAAGCCTCAACAGATTTGAAAATCCCGTCGTCTTAGCCAATGGAAGATATTTTAGCGTTTGGGAGTGTCGTATGAATGATTCAAAGGAATGCGTTATTTTTCCAGAAAATCTTGACACACTTTTGACACATCAAAAAACTTATGAGGTAAAAGGTGTAGATTTAAATACCCCTATACCTTTTGCCACATTGATTGTAGTCACACCAGTTCGGAAAAAACAAAAAACAAAAAACATCTCTGACAAGGAATATGCCAGGCGTATAAAAAAACAATTAGTCGGGCTTCCAGTTGCAAAAGACTATTCTTTTATGATCAATATTCACCCCGATTGCGAGCTGGATGAGAATTATACAGAACATGTTATCACCACTAAAAAAGTCGTCTGCACGGTAAAACAAGAAGAGAGACAGGCAGAATCGGATCAACCTGCACCTTTTTTCTATGTTAATGAAGATACAGTCATTCATATTTCAAATAAACAAACAACAACAGACGAGGCTGATATCCCTTACATGGTTCGTCTTAATGAAAATACAGCAGGTTTTAAACCTCAGAAATTAGCCATCATCAATGATGTTATTTTATGTCGGCGGCTAAATCTTTTAAATCCTGATTCATATGGTACCGAAGTGTTGAAAGGGGTTATTCTGCATGGCCCTCCAGGCACAGGAAAAACCAGGATGGCTCATAAGATCGCCACCCTGCTTGGTGCAAAAGAAGAAAACATAAAAGAAGTTAATGCCGGTGAAATACATAATAAATATGTCGGACAAAGCGAAAAAGCGCTGTTGTCATTAATAAAACCTGCAGAAGAATCTTTTGCTTCATCAGAAAATAATCCCCCGTTACACGTTATTATTTTTGATGAGATGGATGGGCTTTTCATGGAAAGGACAAGCGGTGCATCGGCAAAAGGCTATGATGGAATTCTGAAATTGCTTATGGCAAAAATGACCAATCCAGAATGGCCAAATAATCTTATACTGATAGGTACTACCAATTACCTCTCCCTTATTGATGCAGCTCTTATTCGTCCTGGTCGTTTTGGTGTGCAGATTGAATTCCCCTTGCCAGATAAAATACAGCGATCTGAGATATTTCGCCACTACTGTGAACATTCAGTAGACAACCTCTTTCTCGGAGAGGACATCGACTACGAGCATTTAGCAGAAATAACAGACGGCACTTCTGGCGCGCATATACAAGCCATAACTAATAAGGCAATGTCTCTCTGTATGACCCGAGAGATAGATTTAGAACAACTTAGCGAAAGTAAATTACTTAGCCTGAAGACTAACTCCAAACCCACACTGACAATGGAACACTTCACGAATGCATTAAAGGATAAAGGTGACGATGAGAAACTGGATTTAGCTAAAGAAATGGCTTTATTATATGATTTTATTCCATATAGAAAACAGACCGACACCCTGTGCGAACCTATTCTTGCTTTGGAAGAAACAGCCAGTAAAAAGACTTGCGCCATCACCCCCATTTTAATTGCCGGCCCTAGCGGAGCAGGGAAATCTGGCCTGGCCAGGCACCTTGCGAAAAGAATAAAATCTGACAAAGTTTATGTTGTTAAAGCGAAACGCCAAGTGGGTATTGAGCCTACACCCGATCAGGAATTAAAGTTATTAGCCAATGCATTTATGAACGCAAAGCGAGAAAAGCGAAGCGTAATAATCGTTGACAAAATGCCTTCATCTCATTATTCACACTTAAATGAGATCATCAATGAAGAGAGATCACGTTTGACAAAACAACACGTGGTTATTATTGTCACTGTTACCCCCCCCTCAACAGCTACCCCCCCCTCAAGAGAAATAGAGGCTGCCAGTTTTCTGCAGGACTCATTCCCATCTTTCCCCATTTACACTCAGGAAGAACTCTCTCATCGGGATATGGAAGAGATTCTGACACATAAAGAGTTTACCAAGGATCAGGTCGAAGAAATCATGTCTTGTTTCCCTCATGAAACCTACAGGATTAAGCACTTCCTGGATGCTTTGGATGCTTCATGCTGGAGAACGAAAGACAGCGTCTGGCACTGTAAAATTGAAGTTTTGAAAGACCAGATCAGCCGAAGAAGTCTAGACACCTCACCACCAATTGGCATGTATCGTTGAAACCTGAAATTTGAGTTGAGTTCTCTGATACAGAGAGCAGGCCAGCTGGAATATAGCCACCAGATTGCGAGTTCAGTGGAGCCACAGGAAAGCCCGGAAGAGGCAAACCATAGAGCCATTAACTTCACCATTTACAGCAGTTACAAAACCTGAGTGCTAATAAGCAGGCTATTGATTAATGCTGGCTAAGTGCCCGCCCTGAATAGAGTGAATAATAAATAAAATACCGGCAAGCTTTTCTCTGTTAGTCTTTGATAGTCATGCTTTCTTACGAACGCACTCATCACCGCGATTGTGGAGCGAATATTGAGGAAATGCCGTGCTGGATTCTCTGGTAGAACTGGATAGCAACATTGATGACCTGACACTGGATTTACGCTTAGCCAGTGACAACAACTTCACTGGGCAGCAGATATACCAGTCCAGTCGCGCCGTACTGCACCGGCATGCTGCAGAACAATTAAAAACGGCTCAACAGGTCGCCAGCAGCCTCGGACTCAAGCTTCATATCTGGGATGTGTTCCGCCCCCTGGAAGCCCAGAAAAAACTCTGGGACCACCACCCCGACGCCCGTTATATCTCCCCACCGGAAGATGGTCCGCGCACCCACTGCCGGGGCATAGCGATAGACCTCACACTCTCCCGCCAGTCTGACGGGCAACTATTGGAAATGGGTACGGAATTTGATGACTTTCGGGAGCTGGCACATCACAACAATACCAAAATCACCGAAGAGGCCTTGAGCAATCGCCTTAAACTTGCGGGGTTGATGCATACCGCAGGGTTTGTTTGTCATCCTTATGAGTGGTGGCACTATCAACTGGCAGACATTGAGCAGTATCCGGTGTTAACAGACCGAATGGCGGGTACGGGGTTGATAGCAGAGGAGGTCTAGTTTTCTTTTCCATCTCCTGAAAAATGGCCTGTCAAAAGCGCCTTATCACAAAATAGCTGCAGGTTTTTGTGGAGTGGCATGAGCTTTTCTGTACTCAGCCCACCGTTTTGTGGGCATCTGGTTTTGTCATGAAAGTATTAACAGGATCACTCGTACAGCCCCTTCTTCTCACTGGCCATATGGTTTTCTGTACAGCAGCAACGGCAGGCTTTAATTACCTGTACTGCAAAGGGCATGAAACAGAGAGCCTGAAGACCTGTTGTCACTGGGTTCATGGAGGGTATATCTGGATGGATAAGCCAGCAAAATACACACCGGCTTGTGATAAATGCTGTGACGTTGAAACGGAAGTGATACAAGAAGGAGGTCTCAACAGTGCAGACAAGTATTGTGCATATATCTATGACAATGATGAACCTGTCTGCACAAACGATAAACCAGTTATATAGAAAAAGCACCAATAGATGGACGAACAAAGCTCCTCTTAGAAAGTCTGTTAGAAACCTTGGCTCAGGCCTGCCCCCCCACACCTGGAGAGCACTTTCCCCCCCTGCCGCTTTCGCTGATAAATATTAAAGCTCAGGCTGATACGATTACCCTGCTCTCCAGTCACCTCTGTCATATTGGGTTCCACCTCGTGCAGCAACCAGGATGGGAACATCAATAGCCGCCCTTCCTGTGGCTCAAAGTAAACCTCACTCCAGCCCAAAGAATCCCTCTTCTTTTCCGGATGATAACGAGGAGTAAACGCCTGGCTCTGGGTACGGGGATCAAGGAAAAAAATACGTCCGGCATTGTCTGGAACCTGCAAATAATACACGCCACTCCAGAGCGAATTCGGATGCGTATGGGCACGATTATAAGCGTACTTTGGGCTGACATTGGCCCAGAGTGTATCAATGGCTGGCTCATAGGCCGGGTCATAGCCCAGATGCTCAAACAGCTCTTCGGCATGGGCGAGAATGTAGCGAACCACAGCCTGACACTCTTCAGCCTGGTGCAGATTCACCTGACTGTGCCAGGCTCCAACCTTCTTTACGTTGGAACGAACTAGCCCCTGCTGGTCCGATTCCCGACACTGATAAACGTACTGCTTTAACTCCTGATGCAGAGGACCATGGCTGTCTGTGTCCTGATAAAAAACAGGTGTCTGAAAGTAGAGCTCTCGATGTAAAGACGC
The DNA here is from genome assembly GCA_965221135.1 of Sansalvadorimonas sp. Classification (GTDB taxonomy): domain Bacteria; phylum Pseudomonadota; class Gammaproteobacteria; order Pseudomonadales; family Endozoicomonadaceae; genus Sansalvadorimonas. The sequence goes on along the minus strand of CBDCRZ010000018.1, from coordinate 52,552 downwards.
TTCCCGTGTATTCAAGCTGGCATCCTTCTGGTCTTATTCTTTTTATTATTCAGCCATGGAAAACTGAGCATGGCAATTCACACCGGCAGGAATTTCCAGTTCCTTATTTTCCAGCTCTATGCGTACCCCGAAGGTGCCACTGGAAGGATCAATCACCCGGTCCACAATAGTGACAAGCCCTGTATATGGCTGCTCAATACCATCAACCTTAACCTGTACTTCCATACCCGTGGTAATTGTCTGGTACTTCTCCGCCTGCATTAACACTTCCGCATAGAGTGGATCCAGCCGGGCCAGTTCCAGCACAGGGTCGTCATCAACATACTCACCAACTGACACTTGTCGTGAAACGACTACGCCATCAACAGGACTGTAAACCGTTTTTCTTTTCAGCCGTGCAGCCGCTTCTTCCAGAGCGACTTCACCCAGCAGTTTCTCAGTGAGCACCTCGTCTCGCCGGGATTCAGACAGAAAACCTTTCTCGTAAATATCGACATTTCGCTGTTCCTGACGGGCATTAAAGTCAGTTCTTATTTTTGCCGCCCTGACCTGAGCCGCTTCCAAAGAGTTTTCCAGCTCCAGCAGGAGTTCACCCTTTTTCACACTGTCTCCCCGCTCCTTTTTCAGCTGGCTGACTATCCCCGGAATCTGACTACTGATACGAACCCGGGCACTGGGTTCCATCAAACAACTGAGCTGGCTGCTATCACTCCAGACACCAGGGCTAAGGGTCAACAAAAACGTCGCAATCACTGACAAGGAGCCACATATATTCATTGTGTTCATTATTTTTATTCTTAACCTGATTGATTAGCTGCAAACACCATCTGGTCTTTGAGTTTTTCATCCTGACGCAGCAACTGTTTACGAATCGCGGCATGGCGCTTTTCCAGACGACGCTGGGCGCTTCTCAGCAGCCAGGCGCCTACCCTCTCCCCTGATAACCGGGTAATAGAGCGACAAACGGACAAAGGCAGAAGATGATTCTGCAGGATTCCATCTTCCAGGGAAACAATCACCTCAAAGCTGCCGGGGTCTCCCTGTCGGGCACTGCGCCCTTCCAGCTGACGATCAATGCGAGACGCTTCATGACACTCCGTCAACATCACATGAAGACCACCTGTCTCTTTGACCGCCCGGGATAATTTAATATCGGTACCCCGCCCTGCCATATTGGTGGCGATGGTTATTTTGCCGAGCTGCCCGGCCTCTGCCACAACAAGCGCTTCCGCCTCATCCTGACGGGCATTGAGCAACTGATGTTCCAGACCTTTTGCCTGCAACTGTTCACTTAATGATTCTGAAGCGCCAACACTGCCACAGCCGATTAACACCGCCCGGCCCTGTTGTTTCAGAACCAGCACTCTCTCCAGCGCCAACGCCCATTTGTCCTTTTCCGTAGCCAGAACCCGCCAGCCATAATGTTGTCGTAAATTGCGTTTATGGGTGGGAATAGTTACCACCGGCAGTCGGTACACCCGCCACAATTCGCTGGCGACCTCTTTGGCTGTGCCTGTCATACCGCCGACATGATGATACCTATTAAAAAAGCGCTGATAGGTCTGGCGAGACAATGTCTGCCGTGGTGCACTTGGTTCACAAGCTTCCTTCAATTCAATCAACTGATGCAGCCCACGCTCCCACTGTCGGTCAGCCATTACCCGGCCGGTATGCTCATCGATAATCTGTACCTGTTCATCCCGCACCAGATAGTGAACATCCCGTTCAAAAAGTTCACAGGCAGACAGTGCCTGACGAATCAGCTCCTGAGCCCTGAGGGTACCTCTCCAGTAACCACCTTTTTCAAGACCCAGCTCCTTCAGTGTCTGTCGCCCCTTACCTGTCAGCTCTACAACCTTGTCCGGCCGGGTTATGCGGTAGTGGTCGTTCTCCTGCCACTGTTTGGCAATCGTCAAAGCCTCCTGATACAGCTCAACCTGTTCACTGTTCACCGGTACATCGGCGGAAATTACCAGAGGGGTTCGCGCCTCATCCAGCATCACACTGTCGGCCTCATCCACAATGGCAAAGTGCAGACCTCGCAGCATCAGCTGTTCGAGTTCCTGACTCTGCCCTTTCAGCTGTGCACTTTGCAGCTGCAGACCTGATTGACGTTTCTCCAGCACCAACTGATCTTTCAGATAATCAAACACCAGCTCTTTATTGGTGCAGTAAACAATATCTTTGGCATAGATTGCGCGACGCTCTTCAATACTCATACCTTCCTGAATACAACCACTGCTCAAACCAAGGCTTTCATAAACCGGCGCCATCTCTTCAAGGTCCCGAAGAGCCAGGTAATCATTCACAGTAATCACATGCACTGGAATACCGGCCAGAGCAGCAGCGGCTGCAGGCAGTGTGGCCGTCAGGGTTTTACCTTCTCCGGTCTGCATCTCGGCAATCGTGCCATGAAACAGTGCCAGACCTCCCAGCAGCTGGGAGTCAAAGTGATACATGCCTGTCGTACGACCGGCCGCTTCCCGTATCAGGGCAAAGCTCTTTGCTAACAAAGAACGTGTATTGCCGTGACGGATTAATTCGGCACGATGCCTGAGCAACTCCTGTTGGAAAGCAGTTTCATCAAGTTCAGCCAATGGTTCACCAAAACCATGAATTTTTGGCAGTAAACGTCGGTAGAACCAGGGCCTTGTATTCAACGCACAGACGAACACCCCTTCAAAAGCCTGTGCCCAGTTTTTCAAACGACTGGCACGACCGAGGGGACTCTGAACAAGATTCAGTCGACTGTGGGCCCGCAACTCTGGACGATCAAACATCCAGCTGCCTCAGGAATACCCGGCGGATACTGCGGTAAAAGCGCTGAATCAACGGTTCATCAGAATGATGGAAGAGTACATGCACCCGTTCGTTCAATCGTTCACGAGGAAGGTCAGGAACTGACAACTGCACATGGAAATAGTGCTGATAGGCCTGCAACTGACCTGACTCACTGGCCGACGGATCACGGGCGATAGGACCACCGCCTTCTACGGTTAAAACTTCACTGGGCAACTGTCGGGTACTGGCGGGGTAAATACGTTCAATGGTCGCCGTGTAGGTGGTGTCGGGGCGTGAAGCCAGGCGCACTTCAATATGTTCCGCACGCTGGGTGACATCATCAATATCATCTTCAGCAATCATCGCCATCACCGGGAGGCGACTGTAATCCACCACATAACCCAGCATCTGCCCCCGGCGGACAAACCGGCCCTTAAGGTTTTCTCCTTCCGGTAATACCAGTGTTCCTGTTCCTGGGCTGAGTAGAGTGAGCTGGCTGACCTGCTCTTTGGCCTTGTCGACTTCCTGCTGTCGATAGCGCAGCACTTCCTTGCGAATTTCCGCCCGTGCGGGATCAGAAAAGCTGGCCCGATAACGGCTCTGGGCTTCATCCATCCGGGCTTCTGCCAGTTCAAGCTCTGCCCGTAAACCTTGATCCTGCAGTTGAATCAAAGGCAGTGTTGCTGAAACTTTCTCACCTGAGCGGCTTAACACCTTTTCAACAAAGCCATTCTGCCTGGCCCGTATCTGGGAATTTTCAGGCATCCAGAGCACGCCCTGACTATAGGTGCTGTAGGGCGACGGCACTATGGCCAGAAGAGCCACCACAGCCAACACACCGGCTCCGGCGGTTAACAGCACACGCTTCTGAATGGCCATTAAATCCGGAGCCGTAAAAGGCAGCACCATCACTTTCAGGGCCGGGCCAATCACTCCCGCATACACAGCCCAAAGGGCTAACAGAACACCAATAAAGAAATAACTGCTGGCCACAAAAAGAGCTATCGCCAACATCACCACGATGCGGTAGACAAACGACGCAACACTGTAAAACACCAGCCAGAGTTTTTCCCTCAGGCCTTCTGCAGGAGAAGGGAGATGCTCCAGCCGGAACAGGTAACGCTTGCACAGATACCCCAGATATTTGTTACTGCGGCTGCCCAGGTTGGGGATTTCAAGAAAGTCAGCCAGCACATAATAGGCATCAAAACGCAGCAGAGGGTTGCCGTTAAACAACACCGTTGAGATACCGGCAATGAGCATGGTGTTCCAGGCTACTGCCCGCACCAGCCCTGGTTCTGCCAGTGACCAGACCACCATGGCAACCGCAGCTATAAAGACCTCAACCAGTATTCCCGCCGCCCCCACGACCATGCGCTGATATTTACTGGCAAAGGCCGTCGCAGCACTGGCATCCACATAGGGCACCGGAAAGAACACCAGCAGCATCACGCCAATTTCATGGACCTCTCCCCCCCAGCGTTTTACCGCCCAGGCATGACCAAGCTCATGGATGGTTTTTACCACCGGATACACCAGCACAATAAGAAGTGCATTCTCCAGGGTCAGTAACTGATCACCCAGATTGTCTGTCAGGGCAGGCCAGTGCAGCACAGCCTGCATACCACCAAAAGCGACAACCAGAAGCCAGAAGAGCGCGCCCCAGACACTGAACAGCAGTCGGGCAAAAGGGGCCGTGGCCTTAAGAAAGTTTTCCGGATCGATCAGGGGAATGCGGATACCCAGAGGCGACTTCACCCGCTGCAGCCACTGATTGCGCTTTGTCGTTTGATGCTGATGCTTCAAACCTTCTATATCCGGCATCGCATCCATAATCAGGGCATTGGCGCGGAACAGGCTGGAGACCACCGAGATCAACTCATCCTGGGAGGGCATTTCATCCCCCAGCTGCTCACAGGCTTGCTGCCAGATGTCATCCAGAGTACGATCAGCAAGAGTGCGATCATCTGCCATCAGGGCAATAATCTGGTACACCTCAGGACTGAATCGCTGGAACTGCCCGGAAGCTTTGTCCTGTAAAACATACCAGACCTTGCCCCGATACTGGTGTCGGTGCAGTCTGGCTGATGAACGCAGGCTGGGTTTCAGGTGAGAAACCTGATGCCAGTTCTGGCTGTAGAAAGAACCACTCATCCATTCACCTCCTTAGAGAGCATCTCCACAGTTAACCCCAGAATATCCACCACTGGCGATTGAGCCACTCCACCAGATCCCGCCCCCAGATAGACGTCAAAGAACGCTCATCAATAGCAATCTTGCCAACGCCTTCCATACCCGGGCGAAGAGTGATGTCAGCAGATGGACTCTGCTGAAGCTCCCCTTCAACGCGATAAAAAGTCCCGCCATCTTTGGAGACCGTCAGAGGTGTAATCCGGTTAATAACAAACCCTTGGGGAGCCTCAGGCCAGGCTGACAGGTAGAGTGTTCCTTGCTGACCAATCTGCACATCGCCGATACGGCTGTCAGCCACTTCCAGCTGAATGCGCCAGCTATCCAGAGGTGAGAGTTCAAACAACACTTCCCCCTGGCGCACCGCACCGCCGAGCTTCTGGGACAGATCACCTGCCAGCACCTGGCCATCAAAAGAGGCGCGCTGAACGGTGCGTTCAATCTGGCTGTTCACCAGAGCCAGCTGGACTTTCGCCTGTTCAATCTGGGCACTGATAATATTCACTCGGGCCCGCTCACTGCCCCCAAGGGCATCCTGAAGTTCGCGCTTCAGCTGAATAAGCTGACTTTTCCAGCGCAGCTTCTCAAGTTGCAGATCCTTGTCATCGAGCGTGACCAGCGCATCACCGGCTTTCACCCTATCTCCGGCTCTGACGGGAGCAGAAGCAATAAAGCCATCAAGAGGTGCCACCACATCACGCTTCATCGCTGTGCCAAGGGAAGCATTGGCGGAGAGTCGATACTCTCCTGTCACAGTGCTCAATAAAGCAACCAGTACCAGAGAACAGACGACAGCCAGCTTTCTTCCCGGGTAACCCTTGCCCAGCAGTTTCACCAACTGCTGATGACCACGATGCAGCGCCAGCCGGAACAGTGACCGGCTGTTGTCACGACTGCTCAACAGATAGGGGACCGAAAGCGACACGACACTTTCACAGTAATCTGCCTCAGCTTCGGTGAAAGGTTTCAAACCATCGCGCTGCAGGGTGAGTGCACCCACCGCCTTACCGTCCACCAGCAGTGGCAATGTCAGCAAAGTGTAACCCGCTGGTTGCTGCCCTGAGCCATCGGCGCCAGCCAGTGCAGTATGTGCCAGCGCAGTATGAGCCAAGGCAACTTGAAACTGTTCAGAAGCGGGTGTCTCAAGCTGGGGAAACACAACTCTCTGGTGCTGATCCGCACACTCGGTCATCGCCGCTTCCAGACGACGTACCAGATTCATCTTTTCTCCAAAACGACTGCTCTGGGAAAGATGACAGACTTTAATCCTGTCTTTCTCCAGAAATCCAAGCGCTACCAGTTCGCAGTTACAGGAGATCGCCAGACTCGACAACAGTGTCATAGCACTGCTGTCAAAATCACTGGCCGACATCACTTCTGCCAGTAAATCTACACCGTCGGATAACTGTTTATGGTGAGTAACTGTCAGGGATTGAGACTGTTCGCGCAGTGCAAAACGCAGCCAGACCGTACCCCGTTGAATGGTGCTCATCACCTGTTTCAACGCACTGCTGTCACTCACTCTTACAGCAAAGGCGACAACACTGACCAGTTCGCCATCCTGTTCCACAGGCAGTGCCAGCCCATAGGACTGTCGTGTGTCTCCGGCAATGGTGGATAAAGGCAGGATCAGTCGTGTTTTCTGCTGAATCACCTGATCAACCAGCTCTGTCAGAGAACCAGTATCGGCCTCAGTGAGAGGCCAGACAGCCTGGGGTTGCCAGCTGCCCTGCAGCTTATTGACAAGCAGACCACAGAAACAGTCAGCAATATCAGCACACTGCAACGACAACCAGTCCTGAAAGAACTCAGGGACATGGCAGTTATCCAGTGTTGACCAGTCTTTTTGAGGCGTCACAGCGGAGGGCGTGTTCACTTCGGAGGTGTACATACGGCGGTCCATCACCCACAAATATTATTCATTGTTTTTATTATTCTGTTCACAGCATACCGGAAATACAGGGAACACTTGAGCTATAAAATGCCCCCTGCCCTGGCAAATCCAGGACAGGAGCGCAACTTTATCAAACGTTCAGATCATCCCAGCGCAGGAAACGCTGTTGAGCTGTACGCTGTTTCAGATCATCAACAGACTGGGTATCCAGGTGTTCGGCATCGACAGCATCAGCAGCCATCACCTGCCAGCCTTCAATACCAGCCACCGCATCAGCCAGAGCCTCCGATACCTCTTCAGAGACTTCATTCAGACGCTCTGCCTGACCCAGTAACCAGCTGTCAGTCACATGCAGGAAAGGTGTCTTCATGGCTTCAGACAAAGAGGCCAGAGTATGCGCACCCTTCTGCTGCAGCTGATAAGAGCTGGCATTCCACTGAGTACCTACATCGCTGATATCCGTCACACCAGAAGCAAATGAGCCACTGGTGCTGTTCAGAACATCAAAGACACGGGACGATGCACGACTGCGATCATCATGGCGCAGGCTGTCTGAACCGGAGTAATAGTGACGATCCCAACCGGCACCACCGTCAAGACGGTCATAACCGGAACCACCATAAAGATGGTCATGGTCGTCTCCGCCAAACAGCTCATCATCACCCTGCTGGCCATAAATCCGATCTTCACCCGCTTCACCGAAGAGTCGGTCTTCGCTGATGCGGTTACCGTGCTTATGAGCATGAGGCACATTCACTGATACATGAAAATGCTCATGGTGATCGAAACGCTGATTGCTATCAGCCAGCCAGGACACCACCAGAGACTGACTGTCGCCCAGCAACAGATCATCACCCTCACCACCATAAATCTCATCATTACCAACAGTCAGGCTACCCTCTCCATGGTAGTGATGATGGTTGTGATGTCCTTTGAAGAACTGATAACCATAACTCCAGTCATGGTGATGATCTCCTGACAGAACATCCTCAATATCATTCAGAGTGGAGTGAAGTGCAGACTTCAGTTTCCAGTGATCATAATAATTCTCAGGAGTATTCTGAATCACTGGCAAGGCCAGTACTGCAGAGTCACCAATCACCAGGTCATCTCCGGCATCAGCATAAATCGTGTCATTACCCATCACGATATTGTGCAGCTGTCCTTCAATCACCACACGGTGAGCATGGTCGCCATAGGACTGCCAGTTAAGGTGCTGATAATAGATATGAGAAGCCAGCTGATCACTACGCTCATGGGCCAGCTGATACAGGGCATATTTCGCCTGCTTATAGCTGTACCAGTCATGTGACGTGTTATAGCCATCGCCATTCACCGGCAGAGCCGCCATCACAGCATGATCACCAACAACCCAGTCATCACCGCCACCGGCATGAATCGTGTCATTACCAATCGAGAGACTATAAGTCACTGGCAGATCATGGGAACGACTCTTGGTTTTATAGAAGCTATAGCCATAAGACCAGCCAGAGTAGGATGGCTGCGCCTCTTCAGAAAGCGCATCATCCAGCTCATCAGACATCAGGTCGTGAGCCTCTCGCAGGGTAAACCCAAAGTCCACCAGACCATGCTGCAGGTCACTCAGGCTGTTATACAGACTGACAGCTTGTTCCACATAAGCCTCATCACTCACCGGCAGACCGGTAAGAGAGCCTGAGATCATGGTCAGGTTATCGCCAACAACCAGATCATTGCCCTCACCTGCATCAATATCATCATTACCAGTGCGAATCTCATGAACATTGGTATCACCGGACTCCAGTGCTGTCAGGGCATGATAACCATCAATCAGGGTATTCAGTTTGTTAGCCGTATGCTCAAGAGCCGCCTGCACATCAATGCGGGCGTGTTCCAGAGTATGCAAACGGGTATCCAGCGCGGTGGTGATTACTGTGTTATCACCCACCAGCCAGTCATCACCGGCACCGCCGGTAATGGTGTCATTACCCGCCAGTACACCTTCATGACCAATTACGGAAGGAATAAAGCTGGCCAGTGTCCGTACTTCCACACCATCAACCGTCACCAGCTGACCGGCACCGGCGGCCTGCTGCATATCAACGACAGCGGTCGGCAGAACGTACAGGCCATCTCGAAGGATATTATCGGCTTTATTCAGATTAAGAATCTGAGGTTCAACCGTCACCGGAGAAGTAATCAGCTGACCCAGTGCGCCGATATGCAACCCGGCCACTGTTGCCGCAGAACTTTGCAGAATACGCAGGCCACTCACAGCCAGCGGTCTTTCAGTGAGGCCAAGGCCAGTATTGATCAGGCTGTCGCCGTAGATCTGGTCGTTATCATTATCACCGTGCAGAGCATCGTCGCCCCGCTGGCCAATAATAATATCGTCACCGTCACCGCCATAGACCGTGTCGTTATCAGCCGGTACCAGGTTTACCAGCACCAGATTGACATCCCAGGCACCCGTTACAGGGTTCAGTACACGACTGCCGTCGGCATTATAGGCGCCTGTCAGCAGAATCTGGTCGGCTGCAGCCAGACGACCCGCCAGTTCTGTATCCGCAGCATTCAGTTCACTACTGCTGATACCGATGACTTCGGTGATCTCTGCCATATCTTCCAGAACAACATTCTTCTGCCAGCTGCCATTGGCCTTACGCTGGGCCGTACCGTCATCATTCAGTGCACGATAGACCGTACCCACATCACCGATCAGCACATCATGGCCGGCATCACCGCGCAGCTCATCCGCACCCAGACCGCCGACCAGTTCATCATCTCCCAGACCACCGGAAATAATATCACCGCCACGCTGGCCGAAGACCCGGTCATCGCCAGCACCGGCATCAATGGTGTCATTGCCACCAATAAAGTCGGCATTATCAAACAGTGAAACCTGACGGATCACATCACCATTCTCATCAGTCAGCCAGACAGGCTCAGAACCCTCCAGCAAACTGCGCAGAATAATGCCGTTATCACCCAGAATCACATCGGCCTGATCACCACCAGTAATCACATCATCGCCATCACTGCCTGCGATCACGTTATGGCCACCGGTAATATCATCCTGACCTTCACCACCATCCAGAGTGTCACCACCCTGCTGGCCGAGAATAATGTCATCACCCGCTTCACCGTAAATCCGGTCTGCAGCACCCAGTTCTTCTGAAGTGAACAGAGAAACAAAGGCTTGATCAGTAGGCAGGCTGGTATCAAACAGACCATGGTCGCCCAGCAGAATATCGTGACCTTCACCACCGTAGAGGGTGTCACCGGCAAAGCCGCCGATCACAATATCTTCGCCAGCTCCGGCATGAATGGTGTCTTCACCACCCACATTCGGGCGAACCGAGGTAGCCAGCAGCGCACCGGAGGTGGACAAGAGCGCATCAACCTCTGATTGCTGAACCACAACACCATAGTCACCGAAGAGAATATCGCTGCCACTGCCGCTCTCAATCACGTCATTGCCAGCGATAAGGTTATCGCCGGTCACAGCCTGAGCAGAATCAGTATTGATAACCGACAGAGTGCGTTCAGCAAGGTTCACATTAAAGCCGCTGTCACCATAGACAGTATTACCGCCATCGCCTGCAACAATAATATCGCTACCGGAGCCACCAGCAATTTGATCTCCCGCCTGACTGCCAGTCAGGATGTCATTACCGCGACCACCGTAGATCACCACGCTGGACACAGAAGCCGCCGCCGAGATCACATCATCGCCATGGTTGGTAAAGAGAGCTGCTTCACCAAAGTTACCGGTGTAGAAGCTGCCATCCTGGGCGGTATCACCAAACAGGACCAGTGGCGCATTGTCTCCACGGCCAGTGGCGGTAAGAGTGTCACTGCCACCACCACCGTGTACGGCTGTCGCCTGTCCGGCCGCGGTATTGTGAACCGTGACAGTGTCATCACCGGAACCCATCAGCAGATCAACCGTTTCCAGGCCGACAATGGCAACACCAGAGCCAGTACCTGCACCGGTAAAGCCGTCAGCGGTGATATCAACGACACTGGTATCGCTCACACCGTCGTTAAAGATCACCAGCTGGTCGATAGATTCCGCACTGTCATCCACCGTCCAGTCACTGTTGCGACCATCAATGGAGAGCTGACCCTTGAATACCCGTCAGGTTATGAGCACCTTGCGCTGCAGGCGCTTGTACTGTTCTCTGCAGAATATCCTTCTGGTCAACCTCACCATCGACCATCACCTCTGGCGTATCACCACCAAGGCTGAAGCTGTCGTTGCCATGGCCACCATAGAGGCTGACATTCATGGAAGACTTCACTGACGACACTACAAAGCTGTCATCACCGGTGTTGGCATCCACCAGCAGGTTCTCAACATCAATCAGCAGCACCTGACGGTCTTTGGTAAACAGGTGGTTATCAGTAACTATGTACTTGTCAGCCAGCTCCGTGCCTTCGAACTGCAGGGTGTCGTTGTCCCCAGGTGCCAGGTTCACATAGATGCTGTTCACATCAGCTGCCGCAAAGGTCTTGGTTTCAGGACCCTGTGGGAAGGTTGCAAACACGGTGATGTCACCGGTTTCCGCAGACTCGCTGACCTTGGCCAGATCATCGTCACCGGTACCGATGATGTAGAGCACACCATCACGCAGGGCAACACCTGACAGGAAGGCTTCGGTGACATCCTGCACCACACCACCATCGTCGTCGGTAACAGTGACAGTGATGTCATATATACCGGGAACCGCGTAATCATGGTCGTAGGTAAAGCCACGCACTCCTTCAGCGAAGGTTTCCTGAATGGTCTGGGTACCATCACCCCAGTCCACCACAACACTGTGAATATCCTTGGTGCCTGGGTCGGCAAAGGTGCTGGTAAGCACAACAGTTTCACCGGGCAGGACATTACCCGGCTGGGCGGCATTATTAGTCAGCACGGTGAAGGCCGGAGCCACGTTATTCACCGTCACAATCGCAGCGGCTGCCAGGGTGACATTGCCATCTGCATCGGTTTCATTCACAAACACCACATCATCCACACCACCGTCATCATCGGTCAGCTGTGCGCTAATGACGTACTGATCCGATGGTGTCGCTGTTGGATTGTCGTCGATATAGCGGTGTGTCGCCGTGAAGGTACGACCACTGTCGATAGTCACTGTTGAGCTTTCGCCATCACCCCAGTGAATAACCAGTGTGGCAGTATCTTCAATACCGGCATCATCAAAGGTACCGGACACTGTCAGCACATCATTTTCATTGATGGTGCTGTTATCCAGGTTAAAGCTGGCAACCACTGGCGCGGCGTTTTCTACTGTCACTGCTGTAGAGACAGACGCACTGCTCTGACCGTCATCATCAGTCACAACCGCACTGATCGTGTAATCATCAGCTGGTGTTGCGGTTGGATTATCATCGGCATAGGTATAGGTGGCGGTGAAGGTACGGCTGTCACTGTCGACTGTTGCCAGAGACGTAACACCGTTACCCCAGTCAATCACCACACTGTGGCTGTCCTGCAGACCGACATCAGTAAAGCTGCCGACAACAGTGACTTCGCTGCCTTCCACAACCACATCACTTTCCAGACCCAGACCGCTGATCACAGGAGCAACGTTGTTGACTGTGGCCGTGGTTTGCTGGGCAAGACTCTGACCACCATCATCATCTGCCAGAGTGACAGAGACTGCATAGTTGTCAGAGGCTGTCGCCGTTGGATTATCATCCAGATAACGGTGCGCCAGCTCAAAGACAGTCGTGCCTGCCGCAAGGTTAAAGGTTTCCGTAGAGCCATCACCCCAGTTCACGGTCAAGGCAAAGCTGTCATTGGTTCCCGGATCAGTCAGAGTGCCGGTCAACAGAGAGAAGCCATTCTCATCGGTGGCTGTGGCAGACAGTGCACCCAGAGTCGGAGCCACATTGGCGACAGCCACCTGATGGTTTTCCGTCCAGGCACCGTCGTCGTCAATTGCAGTCACAGTGACATCGTAAGCACCGTTATCGCTGTAGGCATGAACAGCTGAAGCGGCACTGCCAGCGAACACTTCCGTGACACCGTCACCCCAGTTCACCAGCCACTGGCCGACAGTATCATCGCCCGGATCAGTCGCACTGAAGTTGAGCTGATAGTCAGCACCTTCGGCCACTTCATCCGCACCGGACACAGCGACCACAGGGCGAACATTGTTCACGGTAATATCTGTAAACAGTTCGGTTTCACCACCGTCCTTATCTGCAATCACGGCGCGGACTGTATAAAGACCATCGTCGTTGATATAGGCAGAAGGAATGGTGATCGTAGTCTGGGCAACATTCTCCAGCTCGTACACACCATCATTGTTGTAGTCATAGCTGTAGGTGAATCCGGCTGCCGTGTCCGCAGAAGAGAGATCCTGCTGGTTGCTGATAGCAATCGTGGCATTCTTCCCTTCATTCACAGCTCCACCGTTCGCCAGAGTGGCTGTTGGTGCAACATTGGTCACAGTCAGGGTGGAAGTCAGCGAGGCGACTTTCAAGGTGCCGCCCAGATAACTGGCCTGGGTCTTCACAGAGTAAGAACCGCTGTCGTCCAGCCCCAGAGCCTCAAGTTCCGCCCAGCTCAGGGTGATGGTGGTGCCGGTAGCATCGGTAAAGTCACCATCGTTATTCAGGTCCCAGCCAAAGCTCTCGGGAGAGCCTACTGCGGAAGCGGTAAAGGTCACACCCTCACCTTCTGCAATAGTCTGGTCACCACCGCTGCTTACCTGACTTGGCAGAACACCCACAGTGACTGCCAGCGGCTGGCTGTTGGTCGCGACAGGCGTCGTGTCTTCATCCACTGCACCGACAACCACATTAAAGGTGCCCGGCGTAGTAAAGATATGACTGGCTGCGCTGACACCACTACCAAACACTTCCGAGGTGCCATCACCCCAGTCCACACGCCACTCCAGAACCCGGTCATCACCAAAGTCGAAGGCGGAGAAATCAATGGTGTATTCGCTGTCGACAGTGGAGGTTGCTGCACCGGTGACCGTCACTGTTGGCAGGGTGTTACCCACCACAATGCTCTGCAGCTGCTGGGCCGTGTAATCATCTCCATTGGTGGCGCTGACGCCAATCTGGTAGCTGCCATCATCGGTGATACCAAAGTCCTGCAGCTGTTCCCAGCTCAGGGTAATCGTCTCACCGACGGCATCTCCATACTGACCATCACCATCCAGGTCCCAGAGCACATCGCCCTTCAGACTGTTGGTCGTGCCCAGCGGTGTAACCGTCACCGACAGGGTCAGGCTCTGGCCTTCCACTATCTGGTAAGGCGCATTATTAAAGCTGATAACAGGAGCCGAGATCACCTGTACATCTTCAATATTGTCGTAGGTCACCGCACCCTTACCATTCACCTGCACCGTACCGGCTGTTGCCGTAGGCGGCGCTGGTGTGTAGTTCGGGGTATTCGGCGTTGGGTTCTGAGGATCAAAGATCAGAATATCGCCAGTGGCAGTCGCTGTAGGACCTTCACCATGAACAATCACAGAAGACGTCGAAGGTATCTGAGCACCCGACACTTTAATGGTGTCCGCTTCACTGCCTGCGTTCACGGTAATGCTGCTGTTGTCACCGGCCTTCTGCACATCAACCAGATCACTGCCCGCCTCACCATTCACGGTGAGTGTTGTATTGGCCGCATCGGAGCGCAGCTGCACTTCATCTTCACCGGAGCCGGTATTGATAACGGTGGTATTGGCCAGGTCCTGAACAATCACCCGGTCACTATTACCACCGGTGCTGATAGTTGTAGACAGCACTTCGCTGCCTGGAGCATTCACCAGAGTAATAGTGTCTTCACCTGCAGCGGTGGACACACTTAAAGCTTCAATATTTTCAAAGCTGGTCACCAGAGCATCCGGCGCAACCAGAGTGGTGCCATCGGCCAGGTTAGTAAAATCAACCAGACCGCCAATCAGGCCACTGGCTCCGGCACTGCCGCTATACACACGGCTACCGTCTGGTGAAACCAGAACCGAAGACGGTGAGCGCAAACCAGTCACATCACCGACATTGTTTCGCAACACCTGCACAAATTGCAGGCTGCCGTCGCTGGTATCCCGATCAAACACAGCAATCGCATTACTGACTTTACTGGCCACCAGCAGGTACTGGCCGTCAGGCGTCAGGGTCAGGTCGGAAGGCTCTGCCAGACCTCTCACCCCTTGCACACCGTTTTCAATTAACTGCTGCAGTTGCAGTGTATCCACCGCAACGGTGAGTTCCGTGTCGGCATCAAGGTCTGCCTGGGTGACACGCTGGAACACCGCCAGGGTATTACCATCACTGCCAGTTACATAGATCTGACGGTCATCGTCACTCACCACAATATCTGCGGCGCCATCGAGACCGTTCACGGCACCCTGAATCACCTGTTGTACATTCAGGTCTCGGTCGAGTATCACCAGCGCATCAGAGCTGGCACTGACGGCATAGACCTGTGTGCCATCGTGACTGACGGCAATATCATCAAAACTTGAGATACCAGACGGTTTAATCTGGGACTGACCGCTAATGGTCGACACGCCCGAAGAGTAGATACGCTTGGCGGTAATACCTTCATCACCGGCTGTATAAAGAGTGTCTGTACCTACAGTTGTTTCCGCTACAGCCTGCACACCGGTTTCGGTATTGCTGGAGCGGTAATCAAGGTTTCCATTGCTATCCCGATCGAACACTGCCACACGGTTATCATCGGAACCTGTCACATAGACCTTGCTGCCATCGGCAGAGACAATCACCGAAGAGGCACCATTCAGGCCGTTCACACCTTCAAAGCCATCCTTGAACAGCTGACGCTGTGAGCCGTCTGCCGTGTTGATGACCACCAGGGCATCCTGGCTGGCGCTCACGGCATAAATCTGACTGCCATCAGGGCTGATAGCCGTGCTCTGGAAACCAGCAATATCGGATGGAATACCCAGGTCAGCACGGGCTCCGACGGTGATAAATTCTACTTCGCCCTTATTAAAGTTCTCACCACTGATATTGGTAACATGGCCATCAATGCTGGCATTCACAGACACTGTCGTATCCGGAATCAGGGTGACCCAGACCTCACCAGGGTTCAGGGTCTGCAGCACAGATGTGGAACCCGTGCCGTTCACAAAACCATTGTTCGCAGAGGCTCCGCCAGTACGCAGAGACTGTAGAATGCTGGCATTGTTGCCTGTGTTCACACCCAGCTGAGGCAGGCTCAAAGCAACATCCGTCAGGTTGGCAAACACCAGCATATCGTAGCCGGTGTAGTCATCAGAGAAGTTGAGGCTGCTGCCAATAATATCCGGGCCAACATCCAGTCGTACCACGGCTGCCAAAGCATCCGGAGTTACGCTGCGCAGGCTGGACAGCGTCTGCTGACCACTGGTGGAAGGATCAAAGTCCAGGGTAGCAACATCCACACCCAGCAGACCGAAGTTGTAAGCACCACCTTCCAGACCGGCGATATAAGGCACAGTCTGATTATTACTGAGGTAATGGTTATTAATCACCGGTCCGGTATAACGGGTGATATTCGCCGTCACATTACCCAGAACCGGAGAGCCGCCTATAGCCGTCAGGGTACTGCCGTTATATTGCAGCCCGGTATTACCCGCCAGAATCAGACGGCCAGTTTCCCCGCCGCCTGCTCTTACATTGTTATGGTGCAGACCACCAATACCACCCTGGGTGCGAATTTCAGCACCAGAAGAGATATCCAGCACCGAACCATAAATCTTCACGGTACCACCGGCACCACCAGCACCAGCACCACCACGGCCACCATCGCCGCCGGTACCACCATCACCACCAGAGCCACCATGACCACCGTCGTCCGCACGGGCACCACCTTCCTGTCCGGTGGTGGTTCCGTCAGAACCTTCGGAACCATTGATATAATCAGAACCTGTCGCACCTTTGCTGAGCAGATCGGTACCTGTATTGATAGTGACACGACCCAGGGCAACGATTTCAAAGGCACCGCCACCGGCACCACCAGTACCGCCATAGGCACCCGTACCGCCGCTACCACCGTAGCCGCCGCCGTCACCGCCACCGCCGCCACCAACGGAGTCAGCGAAGGAGTAGTCGCCGCCACCGCCGCCACCGCCACCGCCGCCGCCCCCACGGCCACCGCCACCACCGCCGCCGCCAGCAGAACCGCCGCCGCCACCGGATATGGTCAGGCCAGAGCCCTCGTTGGTACCGGCACTGCCGACACCACCACTGTTACCACCGGTGCCATCTTTACCGTTGCCACCACCGGAGCCGCCGCCTTCATTATTCGAGCCGCCTTTACCGCCTTCACCGCCTTCACCACCGGCCTTGCCTTCACCGCCACCGCCGCCAAGACGATCAACACCACCACCGTTGACACCGGCTTCACCGGTACCACCACGGCCACCATCGCCACCACTGTAACCGTCGCCGCCGTCACCGCCTCCACCGCCGCTGCCGGATTCATTGGTAAAGCCCTGGTCGCCTTTACCGCCACCACCACCGCCGCCACCGCCGGCAGAGGAGCCATAACCACGACCACCGTCAGCACCATTGGCACTGCCACCTTCACCTTCACCGCCAGCTCCTGAACCTGTACCCGGGCCATTGTGAGTATCCCGGCCACTATCACCTTTCGTACCGTTACCGCCGTCATTACCGCCGGTACCGGCATTACCATTCTCGCCACGACCACCACCGTTACCGCCACCCGCGACAGATGTCGTACCGCTACCGGAAACATTAAAGGTGACATTGTCTTCCATGGTGAAATCACCGGCGGTCACTATGGAGATCGCCAGATCATTACTACCCGTCAGTCGGAAGTTGCTGTTAGCGGCAATCGTGAGATTACCGGCTATACGGAACTGCAGAACATTATTAATAACCTGGGTCTCAACCCGCAGCCCCTGCAGGGAACCACCATTGCTGACACCAGCAATACGACGGTTAGAGGCATCAATGTAAATGGTGCCACTGAGTCGTGCTGTACCTATATCAGAAGTATTGGAGTTAGAAGCTCCGGCAAATACTTCACGGGCAACGATGTTGTCAACCGCAACGCCAGATCCTGGCTGCCAGGAGATCGACTTCGCCGCATTAAAGCTGGCGGGAGCTGAAACTGTCTGGAAGCCACTGGCTCCTTCAAAGCTGAGCACCTCGGTAAAGATCAGTGCCGTTGAGGGTTTCCACGGTAAAGGTCACCGACTGAGTGCCTGATCGCCGCAGAAGAAAGTTCCAGAGAATAAAGGGAGATCGCACCGCCGGTGGCGGATGTCAGGGTGTACCTGCCATTGGTTGTCACCGCCGGGCTAATGGAGTCATCACGGGTAAAGCTGGTAGACGTCTCAAGGCGCATACCATCTTCAACATGATAATTACGATTATTCACCAGTGAATCGAAATCAATCACTGTGTCAAAGTTGCGGAAGGTTTCGAAGCCACCCGGCTCCAGCACCACCTGACCGGAACGCAGGGCGACCGTGTTGCCATCAATAGAGCCCGTCACACCGCCCGCAGTTTCACTGACGATATCCAGGCTGTCGGTACCACTGCCGCCCAACAGGCGAATCCTGTCAGCACCCGCAGTATTAAGAACCAACACATTACCCACGCTTGGAATGGCGTCTGCTTCCAGCACAGTTTCCCTGAGGGTCCAGGCTGTGTCTTCGGTATTGCTGGTGTTATCAACAATCAGGGTTTCCACAGACATATTCAGGTTCAGGAACTGATCCGCCTGTGGCAGGCCGGTGATGGTGACATTCAGAGTGTCGACATTATCACCGCCGCTGATATTGGTTTCTGCGCCAATTGCGAGGACATCCACCAGATCATCACCCACACCGCCATCCACGCCGATAATCGTATCGGTCAGGGTGGAGTTCACTGTGAAGGTGTCATTACCGGAACCCAGTTTCACATCGACGGTTTCCAGTTCACTGAAGATCACATCCGACAGGCCCAGTCCATCAATCAGGCCATTGGTAATGCGACCTGCGGTGACTTGTGCCGTCTGTGCGGTGCGATCAACAGTCAGGCTGTCAGTACCTGTGCCAGATCCATCAACAGATACCTGACCATGGGCGTCCAGAACAGTCACTTCGTCACTACCATCACCGAGAGTGATATTGACGGTGGCGTGAATATCTTCAATCACCACAGTGTCAGCGCCACCGGCAGTATTCAAAGTAACCGGAAGGTTGCTGTCAGCAATGGTAAAGGTGTCACTGCCATCACTCAGGGTGACAGCAATATCCACCATATTTTCGGCTTCTACACGACCAG
Organism: Sansalvadorimonas sp.; assembly: GCA_965221135.1. GTDB lineage: Bacteria > Pseudomonadota > Gammaproteobacteria > Pseudomonadales > Endozoicomonadaceae > Sansalvadorimonas. The sequence continues at coordinate 33,435 of CBDCRZ010000018.1, read as the reverse complement.
TGAGGGTGTTGCCTGTAAGAACGCTGACTGTGGACGAGGCCACATCCAGTCTCAGGTCACCCGCCACATCCGAGTTAATCACCAGTCGGTTATTGGCACCGCCATCACCGGCCAGCTTAACGCCATCACGGATGGCAGAGAGATCACCGGCCAGAGTGAAGGTATCATCACCTTCACCGCCGCTGATCACGGTTTCGGTTCCGGCATTAATGCCTTCAACCTGCACCTGGTCACTGCCGCTACCCAGAGTAATATTCAGGTTTTCCAGACCGATATATGTCACACCGCGACTGTCGTTCACAACACTCTGGTCGCTACTGCCGAGGCCTGCACCTGTGATGCGGTTATCGGTCACTATCAGGGTGTTGGCAGCGCTATCAGAACTGTCATCCAGGTTCAGGGTATCTGAACCTCCATCGCCGCGAATTTCCAGAGAACCGGAAAGAGCATTCAGTGAGCCATTACCAAGGTTAATGGTGTCACTGCCTGCACCGGTATCAATTCGGGTGGCCACACCATCACGGGTGCTGTTCACAGTCACTTCATCGGCACCGCTACCCAGAGTCAGGCGCAGGGATTCGACAGTATCGAAGCTGACACTGCCGGTAATGCCGAAACCTGTGACCGAAGTGCTGTTGCCAGAAGCTGTAATGGAGCCTGTGTTAGTGCGGGTATCACCGGAATCATCCAGCTCCAGTGTGTCACTGGCATCATTACCATTAATCACCAGCGTGCCCCGGAAGTTATCCAGCAGGCCACCGGTGTTGTTTGTTGCTGAAGCTGCAGAACCCAGCAGGATACGGTCGGTACCAAAGCCGGTATTCACAACGACGTTATTGCCTGCGGAGGTGCTGCGAATCGCCACAATATCGGCATCACTGCCGGTGGTAATGGCAACATTCGGCGCATTCACCTGCCCCAGGAGCTCAAGGTGGCTGCCCTCGCCCACATCTGCATCGTTTTCATCGGTACGCAGATTCACCTTCACACTGGCACTGACTACCGCACCGGCTGCAAGCAACAGGTTATCGCCCGCCAGCAGCGAGACACTGCCGGACAGTGCACGTACAAGACCATTGGTTGAGATCACCAGATGTTCACTGGCACTGCTCTGGTCAACGGTACTCAGGGCGACATCACCACCAGTTGAGCTGACACTGGCGACAGAAAGCAGTGCAGAGACATCCGCAATCACCACATCGCCGGCCGCCAGCACAGTCAGTGCGTTATTGGCGGCAGTGGCATTAATTTCCAGCGCATTACTGGTGGTACCAACACTGCCTGTGGCAGCTGTCAGATGAATATTTTGACCGGTGATTTCTGCGGCGCTGTTACCGCTGACATCCAGGATGGAGCCAACAGCAGAGAGAATGACATCACCCGTCGACGAAGACACACTGCCCAGCTTCAAATCATCGACATAGCCGGTGATAAAGATATCGCCCCGGGCAGCAGCACTGGTCAGGTCGGCATCTATGCGAATACGGCTGCTGTCACTGCCAATCACACCCTGGGTCGCTGTGAGGCTGACAGATGTTGAGCGAATGGCGCCACGGCTGCCACTTTCAATATCACCATTCTCACTGGTGACACTGGTGCTGCCGTAAGGGTTATCAATCAGGCCATTCAGTCGTACGTCGCCGTTACTGTTAAGGAGAGTGATTTCGGTATCACCCGGCACTGTTACGACGTTATAAGTGAAGCCACTGTCGTCACCGGCATTCACACTGATGCTGCGGGTAAACTGCGGCGAAGTGTTCTGCGCCTGAATATTATTAATGGTCAGGTCACGGTCGGAGTGATTCACAATACGAACACTCTCAAAACCGGTTTCATAACGGATTTCACTGTCACCATTAATCGCTCGGGTCACGCTGCTCTTGTGGTCATACACCGTGGTGGGAATGATAAAATTCACGGTACCGGCCAGAGAGCCGGTATTGCGCAGATCATTCACCGTAATGTTGTTGCCAGATTTGGTATAGGTCAGGTCACGAGCAATAATCTCTGTGCCATCGGCCGCGATTTCCAGCTCAGGGCTGGCACCGGAGATCACCACATCACCATCGAAATTAATGGTACGGGCCATATTAATGCTGCGGTTCTCACTGGTAGAACCGAAGTCGATCAGGGCCTTATCAATATCGGCATCGGATGAGTACACAGGGGTGGACTCAACACTGGCTTCAACAGTGGTATCCCGGCTGGTCACTGTTGAACCGTTCGCGGCTGTTACCGTGCTGTTAGCCGTCAGGTTATTCGTAGTACTGGCATCAGTATCACCGCCGCCGCCATTGGTTTCGGCATCGGACTCAGCCTTGGTGTAGATGCTCTCCTGCTTCGCCTGGATATCCGCATCGAGCAGACCGGTGATCTGTGCGCCACTGTTCAGGTTCACATTCACATTGGAAACAGTGTTCACTGTAGAGCTGGCATCAGAATCCGCACCCAGGGCATTGGCTTCCGAGTCAGCATTGGTGCGGATATCAATGTTTGTGACCCGCGCCAGCACATCCACATTCAAACCACGGATTTCACTGCTGCCAACGGTGGTTGAGGTATTGCCAGTCAGGCTGATAGAAGCACCAACATCGGCATTCACACCCAGACCACCGGTATCGACAGTGGGTCGTGAGTTGCCTGTTGATGCCATACGGGATTCAACAACCGCGGTATTCCCGGCATTCACCAGGGAGTTATTACCCACCGTCGTACGGGTCGCGTCAGACAGAGTGACAGAGGTATTAGCCTGGGAGATATCAATAACGCCACCGCTGCTACCACTGGCATAGGCATCGCCGTCATTGCTGGTAGAAGACAGCAGAGTGAAGTTATTACCGGCAGTAATCGAAGCATTGTTGCCAATACTCGCCGTGTTGGATGAGGTCAGGCTGGCATCTCCAGACACCAGGCCGACACCAACAAAGCCACCGGAACCACCGCGACCACTGCCATCAACGACATTGGTTGCCAGAGATTGCGCGGTCACATTGCCGGTTACACCGGTAATATCTGCGCCATTGCCCAGGGTCACGGCATTCACGGCATTATCAATATCTGCACTCACAATCGTGCCACGAGCCGCCACGCCGATACTACCGCTGGAGGCAATGGCATCGGCTTCGGATCGGTTACGGCCATCAGCAAGAATGGAAACAGAACTGCCTCGGGTCACGGCACCGGAGAAGGTTGTTGTCGTCTGGCCGGAGGCATCCGACTCAGCAATACTCACACCCACACCGGCCAGACCACCGAGGGTCAGGCCACTGGCATTGGAACGGGCTTCGTTATGGTTGCGGGCATCAACGGTAATCGACCCGCCTGCACTCAGGCTGCCACCAGAAACGGTGGTATCTACAGTGTTGGTTGCATTGGCTGTAGCTTTGGAGCCGGTACCGGCACCAATCGTACCCAGAGTGATAGGCGCCTGGGCGTTGGCATAAGCATCGCGGCTGGCCTGGGCACCGGAGCCAATAAAGTTATTCTTCGCACCCAGGGTAATATTGCCACCAGCCGTCAGCGCACCACCGGTAATTAACAGATCAACATCGGAGCGCAGATTGGCTGCTGCTTCGGTCACCCCGACAGAGACACCCACGACATTGACGGTAATACCGGTCACGTCCGCCACCACATCAAGAATGGCTCGGGCATCAACAGTGATATTACCTGTCGCTTTCAAATCAGCAGAAGCGCCGATAATACGGGCCGTTACAACAGGCGACGCTGTCACACTGGCAACGGTACCTGTTCCTGAAGCGCCTGCCAGACCACCGGCAACCGCATCAGCTTCGGCATAAACACCACTGCCACTGCTGAGGTTCACGGTGCTGGCGGTGAGTCGGGACACAGCATCAAGATTACGGCTGGCGGTGAGCGACGCATTGCCAATACTCAGGTCAACCTGTCCGCCAACACTGGCATCAGCAAAGCTCAGACCAATAGCGGCACCGATACCAACGGTTCCTGCTGTTCCTGTGGCTTCAGCATTGTTCTTAAGAAGAGAGCGCTGTGCAGAAAGATTAATATCCCGGGCAGTCAGGGAAGAGTCATCACCAATGGAGACAGTAACATCGCTGTTGTCCGTCGCACTGGCCTTGGCACCGGCGGCGGTCAAACCGATACCACCAACGGCAATAGACGTTGCGGTGGCGCGAACTTTATTGCTGACAGTGGCAGACGCGCTCACATCAATATCGTGGCTGCTATCAGTGGTGAGTGTTGCACCATCAACAAATGCATTCACCCGGCTGCCGACAATGCCGCTGGCAAAGGAGAGGCCGATAGAACCGGCCACCAAACCTACAGAGACACCACCAGAACCAACACGGGCATCAATGCTGACCACTTCATCTGCAGAGATAGAAATATCACCGGCAGTGGTGTTAATCCGGCTGCCATTCTGAGCACCGGCTTCTACTGTATTGTTCACCGTATTCGTGGAATCGGCACCACCGGCAGCCACGCTAAAGCCAATGCTCAGTGCTGCAGAGACAGAGGCTGCAATTGCCCGGCTATCAACAGTGGCGGTGCTGTCTGCATCGAGAGTCACTGAACGACTTGTCAGATCGGTATAGTCAGTGCCTGACGTCTTACCGACATAAGCACGAACGGTGTTATCAATTTCGTTGTTGGCCAGGGCGATGCCTACAGCCACAGAGCCGGAGAACTGACCTGCGCTCACGGCCAGAGCACCGGCTCCTGCGTCAGCATAAATAGTGGACGAGTCTCTGGCCTGCACTAATGTGCTGCCACTGACGTTGATAAACGAACCGTCATTGGCACCATCAACAATATAACTTTCTACCAGAGTGCCGATCTTGTTCTCTGCATCAGCACCCGCACCCACCAGCGCTGCACTGCCTGTACCACTGGCGGAAATGCCGACCGCACCGGCAATCACAGTGGCATCAATGTCCTGGGTGGATTGTGCACGCACCGCAAGGCTGCCGCCGACGGTCAGGCTGACATCATCCAGGTAAGCCTTCACCTCAAGAGCGTTACGGCTGCCATTGCTGTTATAACCGATAAAGTTATTGGCCACACTGGCACCAATGGCCACTGCGGCAGCCGCTGAGCCGCCACCAAAGCCGAGGGAGCCGGAGACAGCCAGTACTTTGGCATCAATACCAGAAGAGTTCAGGGCATCTACCGTCACATTCTGGCTGGCATCTACGCTGCTGTTGCGAATAGAGGCATGGGTGTCCGAAAGAATAATATTGGTGGATTCCGCACCACCACCGGACAGTGCAAAACCATTATTACCCGCTGCCGCCACACTAATGGCTATGGCACGGGACTGGGCATCAATTGTGCTGTTAGAAGTGGCATTGAGGTCAACACTGCCCTGCTCTGCGTCTACACGAGTGGTGTCCGCAATGTTCGCGGTCACACTGTTATCAATGGTATTGCGAGCCAATGAAACGCCAATAGACAGAGCGCCACCAGAGCTGCCCGCAAGGCTTGCAGTTACAGAAGTGGCCTGTGCATCTGCCGTCACCGAAGAGATATCGCTGGCATCCAGTGTGATATCACCATTACCAGCAACAATATCACCACCGCCTTCTATCGCAGCCTTTACTGTGGTGGAAATATTATTGGTGGTTTCCAGCCCTGAGCCACCCAGTGCAACGGAGCTGCCGGTAGAAGCACCTACGGCCACTGCAGAGGCGGCGACTGTCGCATTAATACTGCTCTGGGCACGGGCGGTTAAACCAATCCGGCCTGCGGCATCAATGCTGCTGTTCTTCACTACTGCCTGAATAAAGGTGGAATCCTGACCGTTGTACTCATCCCAGCCAATAAAGTTACGGGCGATTGAGACACCGATAGCTGCGGTTGGGGTAAAGCCACTGGCGGCCGCACCCACAGAAACAGACAGGGCTTTCACTTTGGCAGTGATACCAGAAGTATTGGTGGCACTCAGCAGAACCGCGCCACCATTGGAGGTAGTCAGGTTACTGCCAGACACTGTTGCACGGGTGCCTGAGAGTGTGTTGTCGGCACCATTACTGAGAATGGTGTTCACAGCAGAAGCGCCGCCACCACTAAAGGCTTTGGAGCTGCCAAGACCGGCAGCCACAGAGATTGCCGAGGCTTCAGAGGTGGCGTTAATCGTGGCCGCCTCGGAAGCGGTCAGTGCAATATTGCCTGCTGCCTGCACATCAGTGACATTGGTCAGATGAGACGCCAGCCCACCATTGATTTCATTTCGCGCAAGGCTCAAGCCTACAGACACTGTGGTATTGGTGCCTGCGCCAACACCCACCGAGAGGCTGGGTGCGGATACATCACCTTTCACTGTGGATGTATTGATTGCGGTTACGGTAAGAGCACCGCCATTGGCATCAATCAGGGACGAACCGTTAACACCGGCTTCCACATTGGCAGACAGGGTATTCAGTGCCAGCACAGCACCGACACTCACGGCGGTATTATTACCGAGGCTGCCAACAATGCTGGTGGCCGCATTCTTCACATCGGCATCAATGGTGGCATTGGACTTAGCAGAGAGTTCAATAGCACCCGCGGCATTAATACGGGAGTTTTCGACAATCGCCAGGGCTTCAGAAGGGTTCTCTGTTGCCAGACCCGCCGCACTGCCCGCCAGGGCATCGGCCGTATTAAACAACAGGTTCTGCCCTTGATAGCCCAGTGTGTTAAAGGCCAGGGTGACACCTACGGAAACACCATTGGAAATGGTTTCACTGCTGATATCGGCTTTCAGTGACGAGCTGTTATCCGCTTTCACGGCAACATCGCCACCATTAGACGTCGTCAGGCTGCTGTTCTTCACCCGGGCATCGGCACTGCTCTGCACCAGGTTGGTAGCGATAGTGCCATTGACCGCCACAGACTTACCGTTACCAAAAATGCTGCCACCGGAAGAGGTCACTGCACTGGAGATCGTCGCATCAATAGTGGCGGTTTCCAGCGCTTCTACCAGCACATCTCCAGCCACTGTCGCTGTTGTGTTATCAACCAGAGCCGTTACATCACTGCGTACATCATTACGTACAATCAGACCGCCGACAGACACAGAGTTGGAAGGTGTCACATTCAGGGGAACAGGAATATCGGGGAAGCTGTCCAGGTCACGGGCACGACTCCAGTCACCAGACGTATAGTCAACACTGGCCAAATCAAGCTCAGTGCCATCGGTGCCCTGGAAGATATAGAGGGTATCTGCACTGCCCTTACCGGGTTGCAGAGTGGCGTAATCTCCCGCCAGTCGCACCATATCACCATTGTTCAGGGTCTGGGTGCCAGACTTGCTTGTGTACTGGTATTCATTGAGAAGATTGTTGTAGAAGTTCTTCGCAATACTCAGACCACCGTCGTTGGTAGTCCGCTGCAGGGCTTTAAGGTCAGCGTCGGAAGTAATGCTGGCATTATCACTGGCATGAACAGTGAGTGCGCCGCCAACGTTAAACGACCCTTGCGCGCCAGTGTACTGGATAAAGGCTTCAGCACCACTGGACACCATATTGGTAGCAATCATGCCACCTACGGCTGTGCCATTGGCATTCACCAGAGCGGATGCTGCAGAAGAAGTTTCATTGGCGATGTTTGCGGTGATACTGGCGGTATTGTCCGCCGTGACGGATACAGCACCTGTGGTATTAAGATCAGTGTTTTGAATAAACGCCCGTACCTGAGCTGGGTCTTCGTTGCCAAAGGCTCCGATCACATCCGGGTCACCGATAATCGCATCGGCGGTATTAAACAACACATTCTGTGCTTCCCAGCCAACGGTGTTAAAGGCCAGGTTGAGTCCCACACCTTTGTCACCGGTATTGGTCAGAGTTAAGGTTTCAGCAACCATGGTGGCGCTGTTATCACCATCGACCGTAACGCTGCCGGCACTTACATCACTGTTGGTGATGCTGGCGGTGGTATCGCCCAACACCATATTGGTAGCAATGGTGCCGTTAAAGGCGACAGACTTGCCTTCACCAAAGGCACTGCCACCAGAAGACTCTGCCGTGGTATCGGTTTTCGCCTGCAGGCTGGTATTGGCCAGCGCTTTAACGGTGACATCGCCGGCATTGACTTTGGTGTTGTCGATATTGGCATCAACAGCACTCTCCACACCGTTACGCACAAACACACCGCCGACAGCATAAGAGTTGGAACCTGTGACGTTATAGCCCTGGGGCACCAGCTCGGTTTCCAGTACACGCTTCCAGTAACCCAGATCGGTGTAATCAGTCAGGCTCAAGTCAGCAGCGCTGGTCGCATCCTCACCCATATAGGTGTAAATCTGACCGGCTTCACCGAGGGAGACTTCTTCCCAGTCATCGGTGGTGAAGTCTGTCAGCATCAGGTTACTGGCACTGCCTGTTGGCGTACCCACAAAACGGTACAGGCTGCCCGCAGTGCCCAGTGCGAAGTTATGATCATCCGCCAGACGCACCAGATCATCCGCAGCCAGCACCACAGAGGTGTTATCGGAGGTGTAGTCTTCTATCGCGGGGCTGAAGTCATCCGCCAGACGCACACGGTCACCAAAACGCAGGGTGACTTCACCATCAAAACTGTTGAAGTCGGCCGAATAGATATCCGACAGGGTTTCACTCAGAGCCCCTGCACCACCGTCGTTGGCCGTAATGCTGGAGTGAACAATCTTGGCATTGGAGGTGATGGAGGAGTTGTCTTCACTGTGTACCAGAAGATCGCCCGTAGCCTTGACGCTACGACCTGAAGTCGTGCTGGTATTGTCAATCCAGGCATTGGCTTCACTGGCGACCATATTGGAGGCAATCACTGCCCCGACAGTCATACCACCAGCGCCAAACAGTGCAGACGCCGCCGAAGATGCAGCATTGCTCATGGTGGCATTCACGGAGGCTGTGTTGACAGCCTTCACCGTTACATCACCGGCACTGTTCAGACTGCTGTTTTGAACGGAAGCGTTTACATGAGCCGGATTTTTATTACCGAAGGCCTTTGCCACTTCTGGCGAACCAATAATGGCGTCCGCCGCATTAAACAGGAAGTTCTGGGCATCCCAGCCAATGGTATTAAAGGCCAGGGTTACACCCACTGCCGTATCACCGGTATTGGTAGCGGCCAGCAGTGTGGAATCAATTTGCGAAGTATTTTCAGCATTCACTGAAACATTGCCGGACGATGTCACCACCGAGCTGCCCTTGATGGTGGCGTCGGCTTCACTCAGCACAATATTGGTGACGATCTGGCCATTCACCGCCAGTGAAACACCTGTACCCCAGGCACTGCCGCCAGAGGAAGTCACATTTGCGATGGCGCTGGCATGAACAGTAGCATTCTCTGTGGCATTAACGGCCACACTGGCCGCCTGCACAGAGGCAAGATTCTCGATACTGGCATCCACATCACCACGGGCATCATTCAATACCACCATGCCTCCACCGGCACGGGATTCGGACGGTGCCAGGTTGCCGACATTAGGCAGGTAATCACTGACGCCTACATTGCCGGTGACTCTTGCCCAAACACTGGTATCGCTGAAGTCCACCTGACTCCAGTCTGTGACAGAGAGTTCGTTTTCACCGATATAGCGGTAGACAACACCCCGCTCATTCACATCAGACCAGTTACGGTCCAGCTTCACCCTGTCGTCTTCCTGCAGAGTCTGGGTGCCAGAGAGCGTGGTGTACTGGTAGTCATTGCCCACCAGGTTATCCACCAGCTCAACAAAAGCATCAATATTGTTGGTGACTACCGCGGATGAGACCAGCTCACTGCTGGAGGTAATTACAGCACTGTCATCACCATCAACCGTGACTGCGCCACCCGCTGTCACATTGCCTGTCAGCCCGGCATCCAGCTGATTATCATTTTTAATAAAGGCCTGGGTCTGGCTGTTCACCCGGTTGCTGGCGAGCATGCCGCCGGCACTCAAACCATTGGAGCCGAATTTCAGTTTCTTGAGACTGGTATCCGGAGCCTTGCCACTGGCAACAATCCCATCAACAAGTACCCGGTCATTTTTGGCATTGGACTGGGCTTCTGCACCTGTCACGGCATTAATAGTGCCCGCTGATACGGCATTGACTGCAATATCCCCACCAGCGTTCAGGGTTGAGTTCAGAACAGTCGCGGAAGCAGAGACTGGCTTGGAGGTAGTCAGCAGGTTATCGCCCAGCAGAGCATCGGCTGCCACAAAGGCCAGATTTGAGGCGTCCCAACCTACGGCATTGAAGGCGACAACAATGGCAACTGAGTCATCAGCCCTGGAAGAAGTTGTGGCACTGGCATCGATATCGGCACTGTTGTCAGCGGTGACTGCAATATCACCCTGCCCTGTGGTTGTAACGACAGAGTCGTCAATAGATGCTTCTGCTTTACTCAGCACCTGGTTACTCACCAGCACACCACCTTTGGCAGCACTGCCGTTGGTAGATGTGGAAGCGGCCGAAACAACACTGCCGTCATAAGCTGACAAACTGGCCGATTGCACTGCAGACAGATCAACGCCCTGATCAGAATTCAGCTCTACATTGATAACCTTGGCAACAACCGCGCTATCCAGATCGTTACGCACGATCAAGGCATAGTAAGCACTGCCACTGCCAGACTCCAGACCAAAGGCCTGAGCTGCACCTGAGGCAATGCCTACAGGAATAACATTGGAAACATCCAGCTTCTGCCAGAGGCCGTAATCTGTGTAGTCGGCAGTGGCGAGATCACGATTGGCATCGGTACCCATATAACGGTAAAGGGCACCAGCATCACCATTGCCAGAGAAATCATCCGCCAGCCTGATCTGGTCACCGAAGGTCACACTCTGAGTACCAGAGTTGTTGGTGTACTGCCAGGTATTGAGCAAAGTATCAATCAGGTTGTTAACAATCCCGGTACCGAGATCATTGGTAGACGTCGCCGAAGCCACAATATTACTGGTGGCTTCAATAGTGGCGGTGTCGGAAGCAGAAACAGTTGTCAGCCCAGACACATCCACCAGGCCACGATTGCCGGTAAAGCTGATGCTCGCATCCGTGGAGGTGCTCACCATATTGCTGGACAGCACACCACTGGCACTCAGGCCACTGGCACCAAAGAAAGCGGCTGCCGCTGATGTGGATTCGGTACTGGTGAGGGAGGTCAGCGTTGCACTGTTTTCAGCGGTCACCGACAGATTGCCATCGGTGTTCACTGTCGTGTCTTTTAAGTACGCCTCAACACTCAAAGGCGTTTGCGTACCAATGCTGGTACCGGCCAGAGCATCGGCAGAATCAAAAGCCAGGTTCTGGGATTCATAACCACCGGTATTAAAGGCCAGCATAAAGCCGACAGCATTCGCGCCGGTTTTCGTCGCACTGAAGTTGGTTGCTTCTACTGTGGAGGTATTGGTCGCGCTCAGCAGAATATTGCCACCAGTCACCTCAAGGTGGCTGTCCTGAATGTAAGCTTTGGTGCTGCCCAACAGAGTGTTAGTAGCAATGGTTCCGTTGACTGCCAGGGAACGGCCACCGCCCCAGACACTGCCACCGGAAGATTCCACACTGCTGTCAGTCGTCGCCTTCACGCTGGCAGCCTCATTGGCGGTTACCGACAACGCTGCGCTATCAACGCGCACATTGAGAAGATGGGCATCCACCTCTGTCTCAACGGTATTACGAACGAAAACACCACCTACTGCGGCGGAGTTGGAGTCACTGAGGTTATTACCTTCAGGAATCAGGTTGGTCGCTGGCAGTTCACGCCAGAAACCCAGGTCAGTGTAATCGGCCGTGTTCAGGTCAACACTTTCACCAGTGCCCATATATTCATAGACGGCACCGGGAATACCCTTGGCACTGTCGTAATCATCAGCCAGCTGTACTTTGGTGCCATGGGGCAGAGTTTGAACACCATCGGTTGACTGATAATCCTTATCCACCAGATCCCGAATCGATTGATTCAGCACATTGGCACCACCATCACTGGTGGTAATTGTGGACGTCACCAGTTTGGTATTGGCATCCAGACTGGTTTGATCATCAGCAGCAACAGTCACACTGCCGCCAGCCTTCACCGTGCCATCAACATTGCCACTCTGCTCAATCGTGGCCATTACCCGGTTGCTGATACGGTTCCCTGCAAGCGTACCGCCAGCACCCATGCCGGATGCACCATAAAAACCGGACGTTGTTGTCGAAGAAGTATTCGCAACAGTGGAATTCACCGCCACCAGAGACATCGCTTTCAGCAGCAGGTCACCCACTGCATCCAACACTGAATCCACGACAGTGACTGAGGTTTCATTGGTGCGTTCTGTGGTGCCATAACCTGTACCGATTAACTCATCCACACCCGCCAGGAACAGGTTACCGGTTTCCCAGCCCACCATATTAAATGCGGCAGAGGCACCAAGGGAGGCACCGCTGATATAACTGCTCAGGCCTTCCGCCTTGGTTTCCACACTGAGTTCAGCTTTGGAATGAATCTTTGAGCTGTCTGTCGCCGTTAAAGAGAGATCACCGGCGCTGGTGGTTTTCAGCAGGCTGCTACTGCTGACAGCAACAGTGGTGCTGCCCAACACAGAGTTTGCCGCAAAGTTGCCGCCCAGACTAAAGGCTGGAGTCTTGCTGAGAATGGCACCGGCAAGGCTCGCACCTTCGGATTGCGCAGACAACTGCACAGAACGTTCGGCAGAAATACTCAGGTTACCGGCCACAGTTGTTATATCAGTGCCAGTAATCACTACACCGGTACTGCGATCAAATTCATTGGTTGCGGAAGCGCGGGTGAAATCAATCGGGGAAGTCAGCTCGCCCAGATCAATAGCCTGTTTGCTCGATGCTGCCGTCAGCACAGCCTGATCCTGGGACATCAGGGTAATAGCACCACTGGTGTCTACAGTACTGTCGGTTAAGCTGGTCAGCACAGCACCAGTCACAGTATTGGAGGCCTGCTTGGCAGTGGCTGTATAGGCGCTGTTATTGAGTGCTACCGCATCCAGCGCCGTGGCATCAAGATCGGTCTTTTCAATCAGCAGGTAAGTAATATCATTGGCATTATTTGCCGCTGAACCCAGCCAGTCAGAACGCACAATCGCAGAAAGAGTGCCTGAGGTTACAGACGACAGGCTCACACCACCGCCAGATTGCAGAAGGGTTGAACCGGTATCATCACCAATCTGAACGCGAGTATTTGTTGTACGCGCCAGACTCAGGGAACCGGGAGCCAGCACACCTGTTGCGACATCAACATACAACCCTGTGCTATCTGTTGCAGAAAACAGCACACTGGCGCTTTCTTCGGCAGAGACGGCCTGGTTACCAATAATCAGCTGTGCACCACCGGCAACGGTGATGGTCGACTGACTGTTACTGGTGGCGCTGACAGTGGCACCCAGCACGGCACCATCAGCATCAATAACAATATCGCCGCTGACATCGGTGCTAATAGAGAGGCTGTTAGCCCTAATACTCGCCTGAGCACCCAACGCGACAGAAGCCGTGGTAGTTTGTTGGACTGAGAGATCAACAGTTAAAGAACTGCTGGACAGCGTAGTCGCATTCTCAGCTGTAGCAGAAAGCACAACCTGACCGGCTTGAATATCACCATCAACAGTCACCACAGCCGTTTCGTTACGAGAGGGAGAAGCACTCAGTCCGGCACTGTTATTAGTGAGGCTGCCTTTGGATTCCCCCTGCAGGGAAACAAGACCTGTGGTCGCTATTGAACCGGCTGAAGAGAGCGTAATGGTTTCAGCAACAACATCCAGATCACCACTGTTAAGATCAACCGCTTCAAAAATCGTAAGAGTGTCATTACCAGCATCACCACGAACAATCAGGTTACCGGTAAAGCTGTTGTCCAGTGCAGAAAGAACAACCGTGTCATCACCATCTCCGGCATTGACCGTCAAAGACGACACAGGATTATTAAAGACAATGGATTCAAAGCCATTATTGGTGGATTCAATAATCAGCTTGCCGGCATCACCATGATTCTTGATTTCAATCTGGTCATCGCCAGTTGTTCCGGTGAACACCCTGTCAACCGCATTGGTATTATCAATAATGGGTTCAAGACCCGCATAATTAATAACATCTGAATCACGGGCAATAGAGCCAGAATCAGGACCGGTAGCAGTAAAGGTTAACCGGGCATACTGGCCACCATTAATTTCTGCGGTATCAAAACCACCCACACCACCATCAACCAGACCAGAGATGGTACCGTTTTCAGAGAATATAAAGGTATCCTGGTTGTTATCTGCCCCCTGCAGATGTTCAACACCGGAGAAGGACACACTGCCTTCTAAAACACCGCTATCATCCCCTGTAATATTCCACTCAACATCGACACCTTCTCCTTTCAGACTGTCATACCCTTCACCCCCGTCAAAGGTAATCAACAGCGAGTCCTGCATCGACAACAGGCTCTCATCAATTGTCAGCGTGTCATCATTAGCAGAACCGGTAATAAACAACTGACTGACATTCGCCAGAGCTTCCTGCATGAGAACAGGCGAACCCTGACCAACATTATCAATAATCTGAATAACTGAAACGCCCTGCTCTTCCCGCAACTGAAGAGTCAGGTCGTCATATTGGTCGGTCATGGCAAAAGCCAGAGGGTCAGCCGACATCAGCAGGCGAGGCTCCAGCGTTTCAACCATATAAGGGCGCGTCTGCTGCCGGGCAACAGACTGCTTGATGGAGAAGGGAAGAATTTTTCTGCTATTCGCGATCCGTGACAAGACTTTCCTGCTGAAATTACGGACACGACGCAAAGGAGAGCTGCTCTTGCAAACAGGTGAGCGCACAGATGATCTGGCCAGGGGGTTTGCCATGATTCAACCTTATTATTCTGACAGTTCAGGGGGCTCTGTCTGGCTGGTAACAGCCATAACTGCAGACAGGAAGCATTTTTTTAATTGTTATTCAAAAACCACTATCGTCATAAACGACAGAAGCCAGAGACAATTCACAAAGGAATCCTCTCCGGCTTTTTGTAACAAAATCAAACTCAAGCAGGCTCAGCAACACCTTCGGCTTCACTTTTTGCCTCAGCTTTTTGAGCACCAGCCTTTTTCACAGGCAGTGCATTCAGGTTTCGAAGAGACTGAAGGTGGATATAAGCGAGCTCCAGCTCACCGGTCACAGACAATGCAGCCAAAGCTTCACCAGACAGTTTCTGGAGTTTTTCACGGTTTATAACCTGAAAACCGGTTAGACGAGAAGACTCACCATCCGGAGTTTTAATCTCGGCAGACATAGGCTGCAGTAAATCAAGCTCAAGCAGTTTATTGCAGAACTGCTGAGTGCGTACAAAGTGCGCCTGGTACTCTTTCAAAAAACTCAGCACACCATTGAGATATTGGGTTTGTTCACCGCTGGCATCGAATAAACGCTCACCATGCCCTTCACTGTTCAAGCCTGGGAAGTCTTCATCGATACAGAGGGTAAAGTTGTCGCCATTATCCGTGGTAGAAAAAACAAAAGGATAACGTCGAATAAAAGCAGGCAAATAACGAGTACTGCTTTCACCGGTTTCATTAATGAAGAGGTTTTCTTCTGGCTTAACACCCATGATAACAACAGGCGACACCTGACTACCTTCGCCAGCAAAAACGATGGTTAAGTCTTCAGCAGCATTGGGAAACTCGACAGCTGTCAGAGGTACTGAATTCACATGACGGGCAAAAGAAAAATCGCTGTTATTTTTTACAGAAACCTGGCCGTGCTTAGCCTTGTTGACAGGTGCAACATTGCCATAGATTAAAAGCTGTTTTGCCACAGTATCATCCCTGAGTATTTTAATTGGTTATTATTATAGGGATGAGCTTATCAAGTTAGATAAAAGGGTCAATCATAGATGTACTAAAAATTGTATTTTTTGCGCATAGAGCCACAGAATGCAAATATCTCCTCAACCGAAGCATGAAACTTCGGCTGATTGAAATCATAAGTCACTACTGATCAGTGATGACCACACATCCTGCTCTGGTCAACAGAAATACCGGCTTCCGTTTCTAGCATTTTGCCCTTACCCAGGAACATATCCAGCAGCTGGTCGGCAGACAAGCCCTGCAGGGAACAGGTATTAAAGGTATCACCAAAAGTGCCATGCATGGTCTGCACAAGCTCTTCACGTGACCAGGTACGGCCAGACTCGACAACCATCATCAACACTTTACGACCATGAACAGAGCTAGACATAGCATCCTCTCAAAATATTACACGCTATTTATAAAATCAGGGTCATACAGACCAAAAACGCAGAATACGGCAACCCATGTTTACGCGGGATTCGTAGTTGTGCCTAGGCCCACTCTCAAGAAGAATTCCGCAGGGTCGACTTTTTGTAGCTCGCCCTGGAAACCAGCCCGGCTCGACAACCCCAGAGCTTCTTATGTAAAACCAACTAATCAGGTACTTTTCATCCGCAAACTTTCTGGTAAAAACTTTAGCCTGGGCTTTGCCTGAACCTAAGCTTGTTCATATTTCGCAAGCAGGAACACATGGTTTTATGCTGTGAGGGTGGGAATGTAATTTAATCCTGTTTTGGTACCTGCCTGGCCACCAGATGCCGAGCCATGCGGAACATCCTTTGCAGGCACCCGCCTGGCTTACTCGCAGCTGCATGGACGTCAAGTCCGGGTTTCAGGCAATATTTTGCGAAGAGCTTTTGTGACTCAATAATTTCATTTTGTATCTCCAATTGAGAAAACCCCAGCACTTTCTTGCAGTTATTCCAGATAACGGGCTGAAGCCCTTCATCCATAAGCAGCCTGTTGGTTAGGAGAAAAACAATAACCCTGTCATTACAGTCTCTAAATGGGTGCAATCTGGCAAGCGTTGATATGCAAAATGCAACATTAGCCACTTTGTCTTCATTACGCTCACTATCTCTCACTCTGCTGTAATACTCCGACATAACCTTGTTAATTTGAGATTGTATCTTTTTCGGTTCATCGAATTGAGTGGTCTGATACTTGTGCTCTACTGTAAACGTATTGCCTCTCACATGATGTATTTCCAGTGTCGTGTAGCACTCATTTCTCAGACTGATAACTCTATCAAAATTGTTATAACCTTCGAGATATCTATCCTCAGAAGTCTTTGTTGAGCAGGCTTTAATCTCCGCAAATCCACTAATAGATAATGAGCAAGGGTACCCTGTCGAAACACCTCCAGCCTGAATCATGAGACCACTGCGACCTCCAAGGAAGGCATTTGGAATAGTTTTTGTTTTCTGTTCGCCGAGTATTATGGTGAGCCCAGTTGTAGCGGCTGCGTGAAGCGATAGCAGACATTCGCTATCCACAGGTGTTTTTTTCCTTTGCTGCTGAAGCATAAGCCTGAAGGCTATAAACATACTATTCAGGTAGCCGGGTTCGTTTTCATAACCAAATTTCCCCAGCAAGGGTTGATCGTATCTATCTATTACAAAGCGCCATAACTCGGAAAGCTGAAAATGGTCAAATACCTCATGACAACTTACCTCCTCTTGTAATTCTATCTCGGATTGGGGACGGTTAATTTGGCGGATACAGGTAAGCTCATAAAGAGGTTTAACAGTGGGGGGAACTTTAGAAACATGAATATCTTCTTTTACTTGATCCGCAAACAGGCAAAGGAACACTTTTTGTTTTTCGAGAGGAAGAAGGTTTATCGATTCAAATACAGAGATTAGTTCCGGAAACAGGTAAAGCTGCCTTCTTGGGATCAAGGACAGATGGTCGCATTTATTTTCGGCTAAAGCGTGGATAAATACATGTATGCACTGTTTAATATTGGCTTCTATCTCCTGAACCCCCCTTATGAAGCTGCCTGTATGCGAAGCCACAGCAGCAGGCATTCTTGATTTTAGCGGTGTGTTTGATAGTGAAACATTATTGTGCCGTAAGGTTTGAACGGCATACTCGTTCGTTAAATGATCACGAGGAGAGCAAGCCCGGGAACCGCTCACCGTATGTTTTGGGCGCTCAACAAGGATACTACAGCCTGGTTTTCCTGTGTGATTTACTGATAGCATGCACGACTCCTGAGATCCTTTCCGTTATGGACATCAGCCGAGAGGGCTAGTTCAGGGCCAACCACCACCAACTACCAAGTAGTACTAACCGTTATGTCAGGAAAGGCGAAGTTATGAAGCAGTGCAGGGTTACGCCTTAAAACCGTTGATCTGACCTATAATTCCTTACTATCACTACGATGGTTGCGTGAGAGCTTTAAATGGCAATAGCGCCACCATCCAGAACACACGAAAAACAACAATGAACCTGGTATTCCGTCTTGCTTTGATTCTACTGCGTGCGGCACGTTCTCCGAAAACACCACTGATGGCGATTTATCGCGACAGATTCCGCACATGGCCACACGACCTGCGCCTGCGGGACCACCTTCACAACCAACGCTTCTTTAATTTTATGGAGCTGGGACGATTTTCTCTGTGGCGCAAATCCCGCATGGACAAACCTCACTTCAAGCTCAGAGTTATTGCTGCCCAGGATTTGTTCTATATTCGCCAGATTGGCTGGCTGAAAAGCTTTGAAGTAAGCTCACAGCTGGCAGGCTGGGATCATAAATATGTTTACTACCGTCACGAGTTCCGTGACGGCGACACCCTGTTTGCCACAGGACGCGTAAAAGAGGCCTGCATGAACAAAGAAGGCATTGTCAGCCCCCTCACCTTTCTAGGTGAAGCACCAACAATGCCGCAAGAAATACAGGACTGGATTAAAAGCCAGAACACTTTAAAAAAGACGCCTATAGCTGAACGTCTTTAACAATGACAACACACCCGGAGAGGAATATGACGCACTCTACTGTTCGCCTATTCTCGCAGGCTGGGTAGTGGCATCAGGCTTACCCACCTGCACCCAACCCATGACCAGAACCAGCATAAGAAGCAGGAATGGCAGAGTCACCAGCAACAGTCCGCTCCAACCCAGGGTATAGAGCACCACACTGGACGATAAAGCACCGACACCCTGGGTTGTGAACACAATCGCATCATTCACACCCTGGGCACGGTATGCCTGACCCGGAGTATACATTTTCGGAAGCAGAGAGGTGCCCGCCACAAAAAGAAAGTTCCAGCCAATGCCAAGCAGCACCAGCGACCACCAGTAATGCAGCCATGTGTGATCCCACATACCCAAACCTACACAAACGACAAACGCCAGCAAACCCACAACAATCAGCTTCACATGACCAAACCAGAGAATAAGTCGCCCGGCAAACAGTGATGGAATAAACATCGCCAGAATATGGCTTTGAATCACCAGCTTGGTATCGTTCAGGGTAAAGCCCTGCATTTCGTACATGCTTATAGGCGTCGCGGTCATGATAAAGCTCATGACTCCAAAGCCAATACCAGCACTCATGGAAGCCACCAGAAAACCAATATTCAATAAAGGAGGAGCTTCCGATGCCGCGTCTGACTTGTCTGCCACCTGCGGCTGCGGATTTTTAAAGCCAAATGCCAGCACCAGTAATGCCGCAGCATACAATCCGGTCATAAGAAGAAAGGCGCCACTAAAAGCATGATCAATAACCATTTGGCCCAGAGGCACCAGCTCAGGCCCAAGCACAGCCGCAACCAAGCCTGCAGTGAGCAAGCGTGAAGCCGCCAGCGGCATCAGTTTTGGCTCAACACTTTCCATCGCCGCAAAGCGGAATTGCTGCACACCCGCCACCACAACACCGATCAACAGACTGCCGCCGACAAAGCCAGAGAACAAACCCATCTGCAAAGAAAACATAGAGACCAGGGTGGCGATCATACCCACCACCATCGCCAGCATAAAAACGGCCTTGCGACCCAGTTTTTTCGACAAGAGAGAGGCCGGATACACTGTCAGCGCCGTACCAATAACAACAGCAGCAATCGGCAGGGTCGCCCAGGCGGGAGAGGGTGCCAAATCACGACTGGCCAACGCACCAGCAAACACCATAAGAGGGGTGACACAAAAAGCCATGGCTTGCGCCAAAAATAACATCCAGACGTTGCGGGGCATAGGGGCATCCTGTCGTTATGCACTATTAATACGGATGAGCAGCCCCACGAGGAATAATCATTAACTCTCTCAGGGGAGCACTATTATTGCACCCTCCCCCAAACGGGAACACTGATTTATACCCCCGCTACAACCTGCCAGCTTAATCATTGCGGCTGAATAATGATTTCACCGGCAAAGTGCCGTCCCCCAACATCACAGGAAGCAGTGGAGAGCTCTTAAACTTCCAGCGCGGGTCACATTTATAAGGCACGAAATTCATGG
The DNA here is from genome assembly GCA_965221135.1 of Sansalvadorimonas sp. GTDB lineage: Bacteria > Pseudomonadota > Gammaproteobacteria > Pseudomonadales > Endozoicomonadaceae > Sansalvadorimonas. Next base: position 13,226 of record CBDCRZ010000018.1, on the reverse strand, counting down.
CCGCTAGCGCTGCTGCAGTGAGAGCCCCTGATAGCAATTTCGCCTTTAGCCCTGCCTGATACCATAAGACCCCTGCCACCAACGCCTCAGCAGCTGTGACCACAACCGACAAACCGCCCACTATAAAGAACTCCGGCGGCAGTATGACCAACTCACCACCACTACTCCCTCTCGGTTCGAACCCTCTTAACAGCACCATGGTTCTCCACAACAGGGCAAAGTTGATGGTCACCGGGTTATACTCGGGCCAGGGGACAGTACAGTGTGTCTTATAGTGGGTGAACCAGTCATTGAGTGTGGTGCTATTCATCTCTTCTATATCTCGATCATAGGCCTCCTTCAATGCAGCACCGGCAGCAAGGCCATCTTTTGTTGGCAGGGCGTAATTTCTATTTGCGGGAGTGCATATCAGCAGGCCTTCACAGCTTGGAAAACCCGCCTCCAAAACCAGTGGCGTCTTATCCTTAGAGGTGAAAGATGTGCGTACATCAACATTCCCCTCCAATGACCGAGCCAGCCACTGCCCCTGCTCCTTTTTATCAAGCTCAGACGGCAGCTCTATTCGGCTTAGCCAAAAATCAGGAGCTTTCAGTAAATAGTACGGTGGTACCTCAGTCATAAGCCTTGGCCAATGGTCTCGGCTCTGCAAATGAACATGCTCGTTCTGAGTGGTGAACCATAGATCAGTAGGATTGCCATAGGGCCCGGTGGGTTGCGGGTACCGGCCAACAAGAACAACGCCATCCAGAGGCTCACTGAAAGAGTGATAGCTGTAGATTTCGGCCTTTAACTGGTGCAGACGGTCAGTGGCAGGAAGTGATTCATCATCACTGTGCTCAATAACCCTGGGCTGCCACCCCTCTTTCTGAAGCTGATTTGTCCAGGCATCCAGCCCATCAGCCGCCATCGAAGACCTGACACCCGCATCTATAACAATCAGCAACGGTTTACCGGCGTGCACGACACTCCTATAAACGCCCTCGTCAGCTCCAGCACCGGAGGCAACGAAAAGCAGCAGTGCACCGCAGACCCGTCTCACCATTCGACCTGTATAGCAGTTCATCACCAACCGACCCATACCCGATTCAGTGGGCAGTATAGATAAAGCTGAATTTCTTAGCGGACTACAAACGCCAATATCCGTAGCCCCACCGGGTAAGTCCCCGTATAATCAGCACTTTTCTTAAAAGCCCCCGGACTCTGCATGTCTCAACCCCGTATTCACTGGCTTACACAAAACGAACAACTCGCCACTGTTGCCCAGGACTGGCAGCAACTGGATGCCCTGACCGTGGATACAGAGTTCCTCAGAACCAAAACTTTCTGGCCCATTCCGGGGCTGATACAGGTGGGACGGGACGATAATGTCTGGCTGATTGACCCCCTCACCATCACCGAGTGGGAGCCCCTGCGGGCCGTTCTCGCCAACCCTGACATTGTTAAAGTCATGCATGCCATGGGGGAAGACCTCGAACTCTTCCGCCATCTGCTAGGTGAGCTGCCGGTCAATGTATTCGATACCCAGATTGCCGCCGCTTACGCAGGCATCGACTTCTCCATTGGTTATCAACGCCTGATCGAAGAGCTGATCGGCATTACCGTCCCCAAGGGAGAGACCCGTTCCGACTGGCTGGTGCGGCCCCTAACCCCATCGCAGGTACAATATGCAGCGCTGGATGTGTTTTATCTTGGCCAGGCCTACCCCATGCTTAAGAATGCCCTTTCAGACAAGGGTTTCACAGCATGGCACCAGAGTGACTGCGACAAACAGATTCGTAATGCTGGTACCGATACTGATCCCCATGAAGCCTGGCGGGATGTCAAACTGGCATGGCAACTTAACCCCCAGCAACTTGGGGTGCTGAAGCATCTATGTCACTGGCGCGAGACCCAGGCTCGGGCACAAAACCTGTCCCGCAACCGTCTGGTACCCGCAGGTGCCCTGTGGGAGCTGGCCCGAATGCAACCCGACACCATGAATGACCTGCGTCGTATTCGCGGAATGAAGCCTCAGGCCCTGAGACAATCTGGCCAGTCCATTCTGGAACACGTCGCCGAAGGCAAAGCCACCCGGTCTGAAGATTACCCGGAACGTCCGGCTGGCCCTCTGCCGAAAAGAGTGCAGCCTTGTGTCGAAGCCATTAAAGTGTTTTGCCGCAAGCGTGCCCGCGAACTGGGTCTGCTCCCGGAACTGGTTCCACCCAAACCCTGGACTGGCCCCCTGCTGCGCAGCTGGCTGGCCAGCGGCTCCTTTAGCCGCCCACAGAAAGCCGAAGGCTGGCGGGCCGAGCAGGTGCTGGAGCCTTTGATAGAACACCTGAACCAACAGACATTCGAACGCCCTCAATAGAGGGTGTTCAGCATTCAGCAACAGATACCGAAAACAACGCGGACTTCATCCATGAAAACAATTGTCTCTGTTTATAAAACCGCGAAAAAAGCTGGCCTTTACCTTTATGTGAATAAGCTGAAAGGCCTGGATGTCATCCCCGAGGAACTGCTCACATTGATGGGCAGCCCAGAGCTGGTGATGGACTTCCTGCTGACCCCGGAACGCCAACTGGCCAATGTCGACACCGTTGAAGTGCTCAGCAAACTCGAAAGCCAGGGCTACTATCTGCAGATGCCTGTCCAGGAAGATGATGACGATTATAAGATCACGCTTCCGGATGAACTTCTCTGCTTTAATGACCCCCAGTAATTATTGAAAAAACAGGCATGACCCAGAACCTAGATGTAACCGAAACCACCGCCCCGACCGAAAAACCGTTCTGGCAGGTAAAAACCCTGGAACAGATGAATAAGGACGAGTGGGAATCTCTCTGCGACGGCTGCGCCCGTTGCTGTCTGCAGAAGCTTCAGGATGAAGAGACCGATGAGGTGTATTACACCGAACTGGTCTGCCACTATCTGGAGGAAGAGAACTGCCGCTGCACCATCTATGAAACCCGCAACCAGAAGGTGCCAAACTGCGTCTGGCTAAAGCCAGAGGATGTACCGGAGTTTTTCTGGCTGCCCAACACCTGTGCCTACCGCCTGGTCTCTGAAGGCAAAGACCTGCCAGAGTGGCATCCACTGGTTTCCGGCACCACAGAAACCGTGCATCTGGCTGGTATCTCGGTGAAAGACCGGGTCATTCCAGATAACAGTATTCCTGAAGAAGACTGGGAAGAGCATGTGATTCACTGGGTGGAGTAATTCACTGCGCGTCCAGTTAAAGCCTCTCTTAGTGTTAAAAAAGAGCCAGCCTGCCACAGTAGCCGGGCTCTTTTTTATACACATGTACTCTTTATAGCTGAAGATTAAAAGCCGCCCAGCCCTGAACATCACTGCCTTTTACCCAGGTTCTGAGGCAGAGTAACCAATAAACCAATATGACAACTATATGAATAGTGACGTATAGATGAAATCTGTTGTATAATAATCAAAAATCAAGACATGGACGTAATGACACAGTTTCTCCTGTGGAATCGGGCTCTATGGGGCGGTAGCGTGATATTTTTCAGCTGCGCGTTCAGCCACTGTCAACAGGACTAACAACACCTCGCCCTCCCCGATTCAGTACATGGGTGTAAATCATTGTTGTATTCACATTCGCGTGACCTAACAGCTCCTGCACTGTGCGAATGTCGTAACCGCCTTCAAGCATATGAGTGGCAAAGCTGTGGCGAAATGTATGACAACTGGCGTGCTTATGAACGCCGGATTTATAAATGGCTGCCTTCACACAGCGCTGTATATGCCGTTCGTTAATATGATGACGGCCCACCTTACCGGTGCGAGGATCACGACTGAGCTGTTCACTGGCAAAAATAAACTGCCACGCCAGCTCCTTTCCTGCGTTAGGGTATTTTTTGGCCAGGGCACCCGGTAAATGAACATGACAAATGTTCTCAGCCAATGCCTTTTGATGAAGAGCGGCCGCACATTCTATATGAGATTTAAGTTGAGGGATGATTTTATGGGGAAGAACCGTCATGCGGTCCTTACCACCCTTCCCCTCTCTAACCACTAATTCATTACGCTCAAAATCCACATCTTTAACCCTTAAACGGATGGCCTCCATAAGACGCATGCCAGCACCATACATCAATTGGGAAACAAGTAACGGCGTCCCTTTGAGCTTCGACATAACCTGTGCCGCTTCACTCCGAGAAAAGACAACCGGCAATTTTTTTGGGCGTTTTGAAAAAGACCACTCACCAATCACCAGCTCCTCACGCTGCAACACGTGACGATACAGAAAAACAAGCGCACTCAGCGCCTGTTGCTGAGTATTTGCAGCTACATGTCTCTTCATAACAAGGTGCGATAAAAAAGAACTGATGTGTTCTCCATTCATACTCAAAGGATGCTGCATATTATGAAATTGAAGAAATTGTCGAATCCAGGACCAATAGGTTTTCTCGGTTGAGTAAGAATAATTAGCAGTACGGATTACCTGCTGAAACTGTTGCTGCAACTTCATAAAAATACCGTGTACATAATGAAAAACTGTGTAGATGCACAGTAAAAGTAGTCATATATGCAAACTTGGCAACTCTTAGATAATCTGCTGTTTTTATAGGGTTTTTGGTATTATTTTACTGACAGCCTGACATAAGCGAAAAATATACAATATAGGATTACGACAATATGAATAATAATATGAGACCCTTTTGGTGTCTGTAACTCGTTGTTATTCAGGTAAAATGCAAAAAACACCTATTAAAATAGATAGCTTCTTATATGTCATTTGACGTACAAGACTCTGTTGCACGGCTAATCGCCTATTAAATTGTGAACGTCGGTAATTAATGAGCCAAACCCAGCAATACGGTTCCGGTAAGCTGGCGTATAGCGTTCTGGGTTTCATCAAATTCTTTTTCGTCGGTTCGCTTCGTGCCCAACAATGTTCGTGTAACGCCAGCACATATATTTGGGTTCCGTCGTTCCCGGTTTCGTTGCCAGGTTTGTGTTTCATCAAAACGTTCTGGCATCTCAGTTACTGCGTGGTTCGTGCCCGTCGCTGGCATAATCAACATCGTGCAAACTGGCATGCTCAGGTAAACTTCACGGTGCGTGCAACAAGTGGTTGGTGCTCGTCGCTACGCTCCTGGGACGCCTGCGGCGCCCCACAACCAGGCGTTGCACGGCTAATCGCCTATTAATTGAGAACGTCGGTAATTAATGAGCCAATCCCAGCAATACGGTTCCGGTAAGCTGGCGTATAGCGTTCTGGGTTTCATCAAATTCTTTTTCGTCGGGTTGTTTCGTGCCCGACAATATTCGTGAAACGCCAGCACATATATTTGGGTTCCAACGTTCCCGGTTTCGTTGCCAGACTTGTGTTTTATCAAAACGTTCTGGCATCTCAGTTCCTGCACTTAAAATGGTTCGCGCCTGTCGCTGTTATAATTAGCATCGTGCAAGCTGGCGTGTTCAGGTACACTTCACTGTGCGTGCAACAAGCGGTTGGTGCTCGTCGCTTCGCTCCTGGGACGCCTGCGGCGCCCCACAACCAGTCGTTGCACGGCTAATCGCCTATTAAATTGTGAACGTCGGTAATTAATGAGCCAAACCCAGCAATACGGTTCCGGTAGCTGGCGTATAGCGTTCTGGGTTTCATCAAATTCTTTTTCGTCGGTTCGCTTCGTGCCCAACAATGTTCGTGTAACGCCAGCACATATATTTGGGTTCCGTCGTTCCCGGTTTCGTTGCCAGGTTTGTGTTTCATCAAAACGTTCTGGCATCTCAGTTACTGCGTGGTTCGTGCCCGTCGCTGGCATAATCAGCATCGTGCAAGCTGGCGTGCTTAGGTAAACTTCACGCATTGCGTGCAACAAGGGCTTGGTTTGGACGCCTTCGGCGCCCAACAAGCAAGCGTTACACGCTGAGCATCACAATCTCATTGAAGTATACAAACTGGGTTCATAGAGTTTCATCAAATGTGCCCGGCGGGTTAATAGTGCTGCTCTCAGACGCACTGACCAGCTCAAACAAACAAGAGCCTTAACCTGCAAACAAAACCACAGGCAAGGCCGTACCAACAAGATCATTACTGTGTCCAAGGTTTCACCGGTTGTATTTTGCCAAAAGGCATTCAAGACACTGTGCAAACCAATATTTTCTTGCCAGCAAACTTAATCAAGCACCGAGTGCGCGGCTGCGTGTAACAAGCGCGTCAAGTGGGACGCCTTCGGCGCCCCATACGCGGGCGTTACATGGCTTGGTGCATAAAGGCTTGTGCTCGCCGGTTAAATCGGAGTTATGCCAGCAAATAGTTCACAGTAAGCTGGCGTAAACGTTATCGGTTTCACCAAGTTCTTTTTCGTCGGGTAAATCGTGCCTGACAATGGTCGTGCAACGCCAGCACAAACAATCGGAGTCAAACAGCTCCCAGTTTTGTTTCTGATATTGTGCCAACAGCAAAACGTTCTTGCATCGCAAGGGCTGCAAGGCCGGTGCCCGTAGCTGGCAAGTTAAACATTGTCCCATCTGGCGTTCACTACCTTGCCCGGCGGTAAACAATATGCCCCGCCAGTATCCAGCTCAGCGACTGCGCGGGCCATGTAACAAGAGCTTCAATGGGACGCCTTCGGCGCCCCTTAAGCAGGCGTTACATGCCAAAACTCAGTAATCTTAAGCAGCAAGAATGAATCTATACAGAGTTGGTTGGTACCAACAAAATCGTTAATGTGCCAACATAGTTACAGAGTTGTTCAAACCAACAAACGCCTTATTCTGCACAGCTGCTGGCACAATGTGTTTTACCTTTAAATAAGTACCAACAAGCGAAGCATTCGGTTTAACAAGTTTCAGCGGTAAGTTTGCCAGGCAAAGCTCTCAGCATTACAGGCTTGCTCAAACCAGCAAAATATTTATCGTGCAAACAGGCTTACAGAGTTGGCCAAACCAACAAAATCACTATTGTGCCATAAGCACAGAAAACACTGTGCAACCGGCCGCATGTAACAAGAGCATGGTGTTCGTCGCTTCGCTCCTGGGACGCCTTCGGCGCCCCACATGCAGGCGTTATGTTTCATCAAAATTCTTCATAACTTCGAAGGCAACATGAACTGATTTCATAAGAGTTACTTTTAATTACACCTGGAATATTTAATGTTTTCTACTATTTCTTTATTTTGCGTTTTGTTTTCCCAGTAAGTGCCTTTAATGGATGGAATGTAGATTATAACCACTACTTAATGACCTTTTGCTTTTTGATAGCTTGGCAACAATCAATTTTCAGTGCAACCGATTTGCCAATCAGAAGCTTTTGGATTGCAATTGGTAGTAGCAATATGGATATATGTGCCCCGATGCTAATAGGTTTTGCACTAGGTTGATTTATACTTCAAGCTGATAGCACTGATTAATACCATTGCCAGCGATAAAATATGTGCAATTAAGCAAGAAATACGCAAGGCACTTTGCAATCTTACGCTCTTTCACAGCACTAAACAAATGCAGGCGATAATACTAAACGACTTTGTTTACAAGATTTGTTCATGATAGCTGGTAGGCTGCAAACATAGTCACTTTGATTATTAATCAAAGTCACCTAAAACACCAGCAGTTGACCCGAAAAATAGAGAAAGTAATGGAGGCAATTTACTGGCTTCAAGCACACAACTGAAGCATTCAATTAGCTTGGGGAACCAACAAGCAGAGCTTGAAGAACGCAAGAAACTTCAAGCAAAGGCTGCATACCATGGAATATGACTGGCAGTGGCAAATCTCGCTATGTGGCTCAACTTGACGACTTTGAGAAAGAAAAAGATGGAGCACAGGCAAAAGTAGCGGATCAACTTTAGCAACTCCTGGCCGATTGGCACACAGCTTATTCGATGGACAAAATAGAAAAAATGGCAAGTAGGAGATCCCTACCTCGTGAACGAAACATAACAAGCGCATCCAAGGGACCGCCTTCGGCGCCCCTTATGCGGGCGTTGCACGGCTAATCGCCTATTAAATTGTGAACGTCGGTAATTAATGAGCCAAACCCAGCAATACGGTTCCGGTAAGCTGGCGTATAGCGTTCTGGGTTTCATCAAATTCTTTTTCGTCGGTTCGCTTCGTGCCCAACAATGTTCGTGTAACGCCAGCACATATATTTGGGTTCCGTCGTTCCCGGTTTCGTTGCCAGGTTTGTGTTTCATCAAAACGTTCTGGCATCTCAGTTCCTGCGTGGTTCGTGCCCATCGCTGGCATAATCAGCATCGTGCAAGCTGGCATGCTCAGGTAAACTTCACGGTGCGTGCAACAAGGGCTTGGTTTGGACGCCTTCGGCGCCCAACAAGCAAGCGTTGCACGGCTAATCGCCTATTAAATTGTGAACGTCGGTAATTAATGAGCCAAACCCAGCAATACGGTTCCGGTAAGCTGGCGTATAGCGTTCTGGGTTTCATCAAATTCTTTTTCGTCGGTTCGCTTCGTGCCCAACAATGTTCGTGTAACGCCAGCACATATATTTGGGTTCCGTCGTTCCCGGTTTCGTTGCCAGGTTTGTGTTTCATCAAAACGTTCTGGCATCTCAGTTACTGCGTGGTTCGTGCCCGTCGCTGGCATAATCAGCATCGTGCAAGCTGGCATGCTTAGGTAAACTTCACGGTGCGTGCAACAAGGGCTTGGTTTGGACGCCTTCGGCGCCCAACAAGCAAGCGTTGCACGGCTATTCGCCTTTTTAATGGTGAACGTCGGTAAGTTCTGAGCCAAACCCAGCAAAACGGTTCCGGTAAGCTGGCGTAAGACGTTATGGGTTCCATCAAGTTCTTTTTCAGCGGTTGGCTTTGTGCCTGGCAATGTTCGTGCAACGCCAGCGCAAACATTTAGGTTCCAACATTTCCGGTTTTGTTGTCAGGTTTGTGTTTCATCAAAACGTTCTGGCACCGAGTGGCTGCTTTACTGCAGTGGCCAGCAATAAACAAAATCAACATTGTGCCCTGTGGCGTTCACTCTCTGGGTAAGGCGGTACTGCTTGTATCACGCCACAATGGCTTGCTCAGGTAAACTTCACGGGGCGTGCAACAAGAGCATGGTTTGGACGCCTTCGGCGCCCAACATGCAGGCGTTATACGATACCCAAAATCATACACTCAGCAATAAAAAACATGATTAAGAAACTAGCAGTATCAATTATATCAATTGGATTAATCTCAGGCTGTGCTTCTACCAACCTTTGTCTGAAAGAATATATCAAAAAAAGTTAGGCCCTTATGTGTTCATCAGCGAAAGTTAACACAGCACAAGTAACATTTAGTTCTGATAGAAAATACGTGAATCTAAAGAAGGTGTTCCGTTAAAGGGTGAAGCGATTATTTGGGACGACACTGCTATCGCCCCACAATCATCAATGGCGAATTAGATACGATTACAGTATTAAATTGCCTGCCGGAAATTAATAATACTAACCCAGTACGGTTGGTAAGCTGGCGTATAGCGGTCTGGGTTTCATCAAATTGGCTTTTCGTCAAATTCACTCCAGAAAAAGCCCAAGGAATACGTCATTGTTAATGAACGCCATTGCACAGGTATATTCTGGGTTCCGGACAGGAGTTGCTTTGCCAGAAATGTGAAATAACGGTATACAAAGAAGAAAACAATACGCTTTCAAAGGTGCAGATTTCATAACAAGATATACGTGCCCACTGCCTCAGGTAAAAATCGTATAACAAGTGCATGGTTTGGACTCCGCTGCTGCAGCTCCGCCGGTCATGCAGGCGTTCAGCGCCGACAACAAATAAACTTCACTATCATAAATCATTTAAATTATGAGTTTTGCAAAACATGGCAACGAACTAAAAGAAATAATGAAATCATTTTCTGGATGTTCATTAACTACGGCTGCCATTAAGCATATCGTTAAGAAAGAACTTCCAAATATTAATGTTAACTGGGTACACCCCTCCGATCATTGCAGCAAGCTGGCATACCTGGAAGGAGCATGCGCCTGCTCAGGCGCCCAACAAGCATTTTTAGCGACTTGCACGAGCTATTTGGTGAGATAGCCTATTCACCATTGTGATTACGTACAAAATAAACCCTCCATATATTGGTTTACTGCCAATTTATCCTCAGAAACGGTTCAAATTCACTGTAAGCTGGCATACTAGCAATGTCGCATGGGTAAAGGGTTGCTATCATAGATTCTTCTTTACACTCGGTTGGCTTAGCGTGCCGAAAGCAAAAGCACATATATTTGTTTCGTTCAAACACAGACCGAGCATCATAAGTAGCTCTGGCATTCATCATCGTTACCGTAAAACCAGCTGCGCTGAACAAGAGGGTCCAGGTGACGCCGATGGCGCACCTGACCCAGGCGTTGTATTCACTACAACAATATCGAGCTATGAGCACTATCTTTCATTTCCAGATCAAATTACAGAAGCCACTCTACGTACAATTGGGAATCGAGCATTCGATTTGAGTCGGTCCACCTGAAGTCTGGCACTTTGGAAGAGTACATTCTGCAATGAGGAATATTTCTCAGTAGCGTTACATCGAGCCAGGTGAAATTTTAATAAAGCTTTCTCACCAGATGCGTGAAATTGAGATTATTCATCAAAGGTTTTCTGATGGACGGCAGAAGCTTAAAAAGAACAACTTTATGGGACGCCTTCGGCGACAACCATATTTCAAAGCAATATATGAAACGGCTAGTGAGAAGTTACAGAATGAGATTGAGTACAAACAACACCATTGGCACAAACGTTCAAACCTAAGAACCATAGATATCGATTGTAACGCTATACTTCAGGCTTCAATAAATTTAGATTTCTCGTGTCGCGGTGAAACATACATAGGTGAGTGCTATTTCATCGCAAGTCTAAAGGGATCATTCTTCATATCTACGAATAGAGGCATGGATGTTCTAGGGGTGAAAAATGTCAGTATCAAATCGCTCTACGAAGAGTTCAACTGGATTCTCGATTACAATCGAGATGAAATAGACACCGTATTTACGTGAATATAACAAGTGCGTCCATGTGACGCCTTCGGCGCAACGCAAGCGTTGCACGGCTAATCGCCTATTAAATTGTGAACGTCGGTAATTAATAAGCCAAACCCAGCAATACGGTTCCGGTAAGCTGGCGTATAGCGTTCTGGGTTTCATCAAATTCTTTTTCGTCGGTTCGCTTCGTACCCAACAATGTTCGTGTAACGCCAGCACATATATTTGGGTTACGTCGTTCCCGGTTTCGTTGCCAGTTTTGTGTTTCATCAAAACGTTCTGGCATCTCAGTTACTGCGTGGTTCGTGCCCGTCGCTGGCATAATCAACATCGTGCAAACTGGCATGCACAGGTAAACTTCACGGTGCGTGCAACAAGTGGTTGGTGCTCGTCGCTACGCTCCTGGGACGCCTGCGGCGCCCCAAACCAAGCGTTTACACAGAGTAAATTCAGTGAACGTAACTGCCAGGCAAATGGATCTTAAATACAGCAAACAGGGATGAGCCATTGCTGGCGTAAGGGCTGAAGTTTCAAAATAGGTTTTAGTGGTCGATTTAATTCATGACCGCATAGCAATGTTGGTAACCCAACAAAAGTCGATAATCAAGAAAACTTTCGTTGCCAGGTTTCATGTGTATCATAAAACACTATCAATGCATCTCAGTTCCTGCGTGGTACAACAAGGGATGTTAATCAATCCGTGCAAAGCATAATCAGCAAACGTGCAGAGCATGGTGCTATTTCGGCGCAATGTACGTGCAACAAGTGCAATCTGGGACGCCTACGGCGCCCCACATGCAGGCGTTACATGCCAAACCCCAGTAATCTTAAGCAACAAGAATGAATCTATACAGAGTTGGTTGGTACCAACAAAATCGTTAATGTGCCAACATAGTTACAGAGTTGTTCAAGCCAACAAACGCCTTATTCTGCACAGCTGCTGGCACAATGTGTTTTACCTTTAAATAAGTACCAACAAGCGAAGCATTCGGTTTAACAAGTTTCAGCGGTAAGTTTGCCAGTCAAAGCTCTCAGCATTACAGGCTTGCTCAAACCAGCAAAATATTTATCGTGCAAACAGGCTTACAGAGTTGGCCAAACCAACAAAATCACTATTGTGCCATAAGCACAGAAAACACTGTGCAACCGGCCGCATGTAACAAGAGCATGGTGTTCGTCGCTTCGCTCCTGGGACGCCTTCGGCGCCCCACATGCAGGCGTTGCACGGCTAATCGCCTATTAAATTGTGAACGTCGGTAATTAATGAGCCAAACCCAGCAATACGGTTCCGGTAAGCTGGCGTATAGCGTTCTGGGATTCATCAAATTCTTTTTCGTCGGTTCGCTTCGTGCCCAACAATGTTCGTGTAACGCCAGCACATATATTTGGGTTCCGTCGTTCCCGGTTTCGTTGCCAGGTTTGTGTTTCATCAAAACGTTCTGGCATCTCAGTTACTGCGTGGTTCGTGCCCGTCGCTGGCATAATCAACATCGTGCAAACTGGCATGCTCAGGTAAACTTCACGGTGCGTGCAACAAGTGGTTGGTGCTCGTCGCTACGCTCCTGGGACGCCTGCGGCGCCCCACAACCAAGCGTTATGCGTCATTTGGGTTCAACAAGAGTCGTCGAGATTTAGCATATGAATTTTGAAAGTTTTATTTCCCAAGCAAACGAACTTGCAACGGAGCTTATTCGTTCTGAAATTCCAGATGAAAAAGTATATCTCGATACACTTGATAGCTTGCTTAGAAAGGTTTTTCGATATAATACCAAAAACAGACTCTGATATAGCTCATATTAAGAAGGGTGGTGATGGTTGGAACTGGTCAACTGTAGTTGATGCAATGCCAATTTACGGAATACAAATTAATTTAAATGCAGGTTCTGCTTTGCCTGTGCACGACCACAGGGGATACATTGGGCTGGTTTATGTAATGGATGGTAGTGTATCCATTGACTCTTATTGCTCAGATTCATCTTCAAATGATGATTTGGTATTGACACAGGTTGGTTCAAGAACACTCATCTCAGGAGAATCGGCTTTTGTTACGCTAGAATCACAAAACATACATACAATCAGAGATGTAGCGGGGGGCAGTACAATCCTAGATATCCTCACTATTTTTCGTGGTAACGGTGAATCTTATGAAATTGAAATTGATGACTCACCAGTTGGCGAAAATGTCTATCACGGAGTTTACACAGGGCGTGAGCTTTGACGCATAACAATAAAATCCAGGTGACGCCTACGGCGCACCTGATTTAGGCGTTACATGCCAAAACCCAGTAATCTT
>CBDCRZ010000017.1:0-12921 GCA_965221135.1 Sansalvadorimonas sp. | reverse complement strand
TCGACCGGAGAAACGCTGGAGAAGCAGTTTGGTCGATATAGCTAGCTAGCTTGCTAGCTTGACAGCCGGTGTGCTCTTTGGCCTCTTCTACGCATGCGTCACTGCTTAGTCCCCGCCCACATATGAGGTGCGGCTAACCTTACTTAAAGCTACGCTCTAAGTGACAATAATATATATATATATAGACGGACTCAAACGCTTAACCCTCCCCTGCGCATAGGCGCACCGGGTAATTAACCACGCCCATGTGGGCCCAGGCATCAAGTTCATCAGCTCTCAGCTACGCCACTGCTGCCAGAAACGGCAGTAGACTTTGATACCTAATGTGAAATGAATACACACTAATAATTATGACATACCCTTTCTCAACCCTTGCAAGGTGACTAGTGTACCACCGCTTGTAACGAGTAAAGAGTAAAGAAGAATTTAGCGAAGGTTGACACAGAGAAACCTACCTTGAAATACGGCGTGGAAAGTCACGTATTTACACCATATGTTTCTCCCGTCTTACTCCGTAGTGGTAAACCATGTTCTTCGTCGTTGCTAAAATTTTTAACCCGTTTCCAACTTTTTGGGTACGGTCCGGTTCCTGATCTGCTCAGGAACACGTTGGTGTTTGAATCAATGGCGTACGATAAAAGCTTGTCGTGTTATGATCCAGAATGTCAGAAATTCATCAAAATACAGGCTACTCCCACTACGGAGTGAAACGGTAAGAGCGACGGTACCGTATTTCAGGCGTTGTTTCCCTGTGTGAGATGGACAAAATTGGCAATTTGTCTTCTCAGGATGTAGCTCAGCAATATTCATATGTTCCTGAAGAAACTCCTGTGGAATGTCCACAGGAATAGATTTATTCTCCAGTAGATAAGTAGTCATGTTTTCCAGTACTACTCCTGCCGGCGGATAAACTGGGAGGGAGCTTCCAGAAGAATTGCCATCAAAATCATCTACTTCACTTTCACTATCCTGAAATGAATAGCATGTTAAATGCAGTATGAATAATTGTTTTACCAGCTCTTGAGTTGAAATGATTGATGACATGGTTTCTGGTAGATTTTGCAACGAGTACCATTTCGCCAGCACCTTGTGTACACATGGTCGCTTTGAAGTATAAAAGCATGCACATTTCCTAATTCTTTTTACTACATCCAGACTAACAACTGATCTTCCAAAGCAACACCAGTAGTGATTTACTGTGGTGCCAGAGATTACTGAAAAATGGATGAATCTCTGGGAATGGCCTTCTTCTGGTAACCAGCAGCAGTGGCGTAGCTGAGAGCTGATGAACTTGATGCCTGGGCCCACATGGGCGTGGTTAATTACCCGGTGCGCCTATGCGCAGGGGAGGGTTAAGCGTTTGAGTCCGTCTATATATATATATATTATTGTCACTTAGAGCGTAGCTTTAAGTAAGGTTAGCCGCACCTCATATGTGGGCGGGGACTAAGCAGTGACGCATGCGTAGAAGAGGCCAAAGAGCACACCGGCTGTCAAGCTAGCAAGCTAGCTAGCTATATCGACCAAACTGCTTCTCCAGCGTTTCTCCGGTCGATTTTTTATTTGATGTGGATAACTATCATGAGTGACGACGACGCGCCACCATCACCTGTTCCTCCTGCCGCCGGCGTGACGCTAACACCCGAGGTGGAGCAAAAGATCGAGGCAGCAACCCTCAGGAAAGCCTCTCTCCATCCCGCCACCTCGGCGCCATCGTCGTCGGTGGGTACAGGTGAGTGCCACGGTCGATGTAGCAAGGTGCATAGTAGGCTAAGCCCGCCGGCTCACTGTCAGAGGTTCAGACCGCCGTCTCCCTCCTCCTATCGATGATGCGTAGTCCATCGCTTGGACCGGCATGGCACATCTCTCCTCTGCCCCTACCCTCTTCTCGATACCACACAGACGGGTAT
Source organism: Sansalvadorimonas sp. (assembly GCA_965221135.1). Classification (GTDB taxonomy): domain Bacteria; phylum Pseudomonadota; class Gammaproteobacteria; order Pseudomonadales; family Endozoicomonadaceae; genus Sansalvadorimonas. The sequence continues at coordinate 11,011 of CBDCRZ010000017.1, read as the reverse complement.
CGTGTGTTTACCTTAGCCTCGTTCCCAGGCCCCACCCCTTTCTGAAGGGGAATAATAGGGCCTGGTAAGGTTAGTGCAGTTTGCGTGTTTACATTAGGACGCACAAAAAAGTGCGCCGCCAATCAGATCACAGTATTAAAACACGTGAAGCTCACGTGCGACAGCTGTTCGTTACGACGCGTATCGACGGAATGTGTACAGTCCGTCAGTCGTTCACGGCGCCATGGCAATGAGAGACTTTTGTCGTGTTTGCGACGAGCCAGCATTTTGAATTTCCAACTGCCAAAACTTAGCAGTTGCTGGCTCGTCGCAAACACGACAAAAGTCTCTCATTGCCATGGCGCCGTGAACGACTGACGGACTGTACACATTCCGTCGATACGCGTCGTAACGAACAGCTGTCGCACGTGAGCTTCACGTGTTTTAATACTGTGATCTGATTGGCGGCGCACTTTTTTGTGCGTCCTAATGTAAACACGCAAACTGCACTAACCCTATTCCCCTTCAGAAAGGGGTGGGGCCTGGGAACGAGGCTAGTGTTTACCTGTGTTCCCTTACTGTACATACTGCGGGGCGTGGCCCCGTAGTGCACGTAACAATTAATTTTTTACAACCAATTTTTGTCGTTAGTCAATTTTGTTACAACACGTTACAATCAGACGAGCGCTGCTAGTTTAAGTTAACTGCTGAGTTCTTAGGATAGGTCTGTTCGTGCCGCGGCACCGTTGTCACCGAGGGGTACCTCAGGCAGGGTCCCCGTTCCAATTCTTCGCTCCTTGTCTGTTACCTTCCCTCTCTTCTCTGTCCTTCACCCCTCCTCTCTTATCTGTCCCTCTCCCCCTCCTCTCTTCTCTGTCCCTCTCCCCCTCCTCTCGTTCTGGTCGCGACCAGCTCATATCCATGATAATGAGTGTCATGGCCACGTATCGCCCTCCCTTGGGTCGGTCTGGCCCGCAGGCTAGTGGTATGTTGGGTGTTTGTTGACCCAGTGAGTCGGGGCTGAGCGGACTGGTTAGTGGAGTCACCCGCAGGTACAGCCCACTCCGGCAGCTCTCTGACGGCAGTCAGTAGCAGCCATACCCCTGGGTGTTGGATGTCACCTGGGTTAGTACACTTTCGCCACAGGCACAGTCCCGGCCTTACCGCGCAACAAGGGTCCCGGCCATGGCCTACCCCCACCAGCCTCGCTGGCTTCAGTCCCCTTGGTCTCTGGTGCCAGCTCCACCTCATCTGTGACCGGCACTGTTGTCCACACCAGGGTTATCTCCTGATCATCTCCCCAGCTCTTCCCCCTATCCCGGGAAAGTGGTTGATAAAGCCCGGAATGACAGTTACATTGACTTCAAGGAATTTCTGTGGGATAGTGTAAACTACTGCAGAAATTGAAGGAGTTAGGCCACGCTGGCTCAGCCTACCCGGTCACGCAGTCCCTGCATGGTCGCTGGCTCCAGGCTGAGAGAGGTGACCGACCCTCTAACCTGGGTGTCGTGCTTCCTAGCATTCATGGCCTCCCAGACAAGCCACGAGGAAACGAGAGACATGGCCGCTTATGCCATGATCATCATTAGGCTGTCGAGAAAGCACTCAGGATCGGGCTGGTTACTCTACGACAAACAGTTTCGGCAGCACGTGACCGCCGGCTCGACTCTGCCATGGGCAGACATTAACGCGTCTCTAATGGCCGCCACGGTACTCAGCCATGCAGGTGACAGGCCTTGCCAGTCATGTTCGCTGTGCCTGGGTGGGATCATACTGATGTGACCAAGTTATTGGTATGGAGCGTGCTCGTGGCCTGGACCCTCGGAACTATCCATGTCATCCCAGCAGTGGGTCAGCTGTCCAGCAGGCACTGTGGGTCTTGCAGGTGGCAGGGGAGGCCTCTGCGGATCTGGCTGCCTCTTGGCCTTCCCCTTCGGCTCCTGGCACAACGTGGCCGGGTGCCCAGCCTTGAAGCAGTTAGAGCAAGCGTGCTCGAACTTGCACGCAGAGCTGCCACAGTATCCATGGTTGAACCGGTGGCAGGAGTTATTATCATTGAAGGCGTACGCTTAGTACGGAGCTTGGCGAGCTGCCGCGACCCCCGGCCTGCTGGATGGAGGACCCACTGGGGATGACTTGGATAGTTCCAGGGAGGCCAGAGCACACTCCTCTTTGGTATTAGTATGATCCCACCCAGGCACAGCGAACATGACTGGCAAGGCCTGTCACCTGCATGGCTGAGTACCGTGGCGGCCATTAGAGACGCGTTAATGTCTGCCCATGGCAGAGTCGAGCCGGCGGTCACGTGCTGCCGAAACTGTTTGTCGTAGAGTAACCAGCCCGATCCTGAGTGCTTTCTCGACAGCCTAATGATGATCATGGCATAAGCGGCCATGTCTCTCGTTTCCTCGTGGCTTGTCTGGGAGGCCATGAATGCTAGGAAGCACGACACCCAGGTTAGAGGGTCGGTCACCTCTCTCAGCCTGGAGCCAGCGACCATGCAGGGACTGCGTGACCGGGTAGGCTGAGCCAGCGTGGCCTAACTCCTTCAATTTCTGCAGTAGTTTACACTATCCCACAGAAATTCCTTGAAGTCAATGTAACTGTCATTCCGGGCTTTATCAACCACTTTCCCGGGATAGGGGGAAGAGCTGGGGAGATGATCAGGAGATAACCCTGGTGTGGACAACAGTGCCGGTCACAGATGAGGTGGAGCTGGCACCAGAGACCAAGGGGACTGAAGCCAGCGAGGCTGGTGGGGGTAGGCCATGGCCGGGACCCTTGTTGCGCGGTAAGGCCGGGACTGTGCCTGTGGCGAAAGTGTACTAACCCAGGTGACATCCAACACCCAGGGGTATGGCTGCTACTGACTGCCGTCAGAGAGCTGCCGGAGTGGGCTGTACCTGCGGGTGACTCCACTAACCAGTCCGCTCAGCCCCGACTCACTGGGTCATGTGCACAAACACCCAACATACCACTAGCCTGCGGGCCAGACCGACCCAAGGGAGGGCGATACGTGGCCATGACACTCATTATCATGGATATGAGCTGGTCGCGACCAGAACGAGAGGAGGGGGAGAGGGACAGAGAAGAGAGGAGGGGGAGAGGGACAGATAAGAGAGGAGGGGTGAAGGACAGAGAAGAGAGGGAAGGTAACAGACAAGGAGCGAAGAATTGGAACGGGGACCCTGCCTGAGGTACCCCTCGGTGACAACGGTGCCGCGGCACGAACAGACCTATCCTAAGAACTCAGCAGTTAACTTAAACTAGCAGCGCTCGTCTGATTGTAACGTGTTGTAACAAAATTGACTAACGACAAAAATTGGTTGTAAAAAATTAATTGTTACGTGCACTACGGGGCCACGCCCCGCAGTATGTACAGTAAGGGAACACAGGTAAACACTAGCCTCGTTCCCAGGCCCCACCCCTTTCTGAAGGGGAATAGGGTTAGTGCAGTTTGCGTGTTTACATTAGGACGCACAAAAAAGTGCGCCGCCAATCAGATCACAGTATTAAAACACGTGAAGCTCACGTGCGACAGCTGTTCGTTACGACGCGTATCGACGGAATGTGTACAGTCCGTCAGTCGTTCACGGCGCCATGGCAATGAGAGACTTTTGTCGTGTTTGCGACGAGCCAGCAACTGCTAAGTTTTGGCAGTTGGAAATTCAAAATGCTGGCTCGTCGCAAACACGACAAAAGTCTCTCATTGCCATGGCGCCGTGAACGACTGACGGACTGTACACATTCCGTCGATACGCGTCGTAACGAACAGCTGTCGCACGTGAGCTTCACGTGTTTTAATACTGTGATCTGATTGGCGGCGCACTTTTTTGTGCGTCCTAATGTAAACACGCAAACTGCACTAACCTTACCAGGCCCTATTATTCCCCTTCAGAAAGGGGTGGGGCCTGGGAACGAGGCTAAGGTAAACACACGATACCCGTCTGTGTGGTATCGAGAAGAGGGTAGGGGCAGAGGAGAGATGTGCCATGCCGGTCCAAGCGATGGACTACGCATCATCGATAGGAGGAGGGAGACGGCGGTCTGAACCTCTGACAGTGAGCCGGCGGGCTTAGCCTACTATGCACCTTGCTACATCGACCGTGGCACTCACCTGTACCCACCGACGACGATGGCGCCGAGGTGGCGGGATGGAGAGAGGCTTTCCTGAGGGTTGCTGCCTCGATCTTTTGCTCCACCTCGGGTGTTAGCGTCACGCCGGCGGCAGGAGGAACAGGTGATGGTGGCGCGTCGTCGTCACTCATGATAGTTATCCACATCAAATAAAAAATCGACCGGAGAAACGCTGGAGAAGCAGTTTGGTCGATATAGCTAGCTAGCTTGCTAGCTTGACAGCCGGTGTGCTCTTTGGCCTCTTCTACGCATGCGTCACTGCTTAGTCCCCGCCCACATATGAGGTGCGGCTAACCTTACTTAAAGCTACGCTCTAAGTGACAATAATATATATATATATAGACGGACTCAAACGCTTAACCCTCCCCTGCGCATAGGCGCACCGGGTAATTAACCACGCCCATGTGGGCCCAGGCATCAAGTTCATCAGCTCTCAGCTACGCCACTGCTGCTGGTTACCAGAAGAAGGCCATTCCCAGAGATTCATCCATTTTTCAGTAATCTCTGGCACCACAGTAAATCACTACTGGTGTTGCTTTGGAAGATCAGTTGTTAGTCTGGATGTAGTAAAAAGAATTAGGAAATGTGCATGCTTTTATACTTCAAAGCGACCATGTGTACACAAGGTGCTGGCGAAATGGTACTCGTTGCAAAATCTACCAGAAACCATGTCATCAATCATTTCAACTCAAGAGCTGGTAAAACAATTATTCATACTGCATTTAACATGCTATTCATTTCAGGATAGTGAAAGTGAAGTAGATGATTTTGATGGCAATTCTTCTGGAAGCTCCCTCCCAGTTTATCCGCCGGCAGGAGTAGTACTGGAAAACATGACTACTTATCTACTGGAGAATAAATCTATTCCTGTGGACATTCCACAGGAGTTTCTTCAGGAACATATGAATATTGCTGAGCTACATCCTGAGAAGACAAATTGCCAATTTTGTCCATCTCACACAGGGAAACAACGCCTGAAATACGGTACCGTCGCTCTTACCGTTTCACTCCGTAGTGGGAGTAGCCTGTATTTTGATGAATTTCTGACATTCTGGATCATAACACGACAAGCTTTTATCGTACGCCATTGATTCAAACACCAACGTGTTCCTGAGCAGATCAGGAACCGGACCGTACCCAAAAAGTTGGAAACGGGTTAAAAATTTTAGCAACGACGAAGAACATGGTTTACCACTACGGAGTAAGACGGGAGAAACATATGGTGTAAATACGTGACTTTCCACGCCGTATTTCAAGGTAGGTTTCTCTGTGTCAACCTTCGCTAAATTCTTCTTTACTCTTTACTCGTTACAAGCGGTGGTACACTATAAGGGTTGAGAAAGGGTATGTCACTAGTCACCTTGCAAGGGTTGAGAAAGGGTATGTCATAATTATTAGTGTGTATTCATTTCACATTAGGTATCAAAGTCTACTGCCGTTTCTGTCAACTGATCTTCCAAAGCAACACCAGTAGCTGTGGTGCCAGAGATTACTGAAAAATGGATGAATCTCTGGGAATGGCCTTCTTCTGGTAACCAGCAGCAGTGGCGTAGCTGAGAGCTGATGAACTTGATGCCTGGGCCCACATGGGCGTGGTTAATTACCCGGTGCGCCTATGCGCAGGGGAGGGTTAAGCGTTTGAGTCCGTCTATATATATATATATTATTGTCACTTAGAGCGTAGCTTTAAGTAAGGTTAGCCGCACCTCATATGTGGGCGGGGACTAAGCAGTGACGCATGCGTAGAAGAGGCCAAAGAGCACACCGGCTGTCAAGCTAGCAAGCTAGCTAGCTATATCGACCAAACTGCTTCTCCAGCGTTTCTCCGGTCGATTTTTTATTTGATGTGGATAACTATCATGAGTGACGACGACGCGCCACCATCACCTGTTCCTCCTGCCGCCGGCGTGACGCTAACACCCGAGGTGGAGCAAAAGATCGAGGCAGCAACCCTCAGGAAAGCCTCTCTCCATCCCGCCACCTCGGCGCCATCGTCGTCGGTGGGTACAGGTGAGTGCCACGGTCGATGTAGCAAGGTGCATAGTAGGCTAAGCCCGCCGGCTCACTGTCAGAGGTTCAGACCGCCGTCTCCCTCCTCCTATCGATGATGCGTAGTCCATCGCTTGGACCGGCATGGCACATCTCTCCTCTGCCCCTACCCTCTTCTCGATACCACACAGACGGGTATCGTGTGTTTACCTTAGCCTCGTTCCCAGGCCCCACCCCTTTCTGAAGGGGAATAATAGGGCCTGGTAAGGTTAGTGCAGTTTGCGTGTTTACATTAGGACGCACAAAAAAGTGCGCCGCCAATCAGATCACAGTATTAAAACACGTGAAGCTCACGTGCGACAGCTGTTCGTTACGACGCGTATCGACGGAATGTGTACAGTCCGTCAGTCGTTCACGGCGCCATGGCAATGAGAGACTTTTGTCGTGTTTGCGACGAGCCAGCATTTTGAATTTCCAACTGCCAAAACTTAGCAGTTGCTGGCTCGTCGCAAACACGACAAAAGTCTCTCATTGCCATGGCGCCGTGAACGACTGACGGACTGTACACATTCCGTCGATACGCGTCGTAACGAACAGCTGTCGCACGTGAGCTTCACGTGTTTTAATACTGTGATCTGATTGGCGGCGCACTTTTTTGTGCGTCCTAATGTAAACACGCAAACTGCACTAACCCTATTCCCCTTCAGAAAGGGGTGGGGCCTGGGAACGAGGCTAGTGTTTACCTGTGTTCCCTTACTGTACATACTGCGGGGCGTGGCCCCGTAGTGCACGTAACAATTAATTTTTTACAACCAATTTTTGTCGTTAGTCAATTTTGTTACAACACGTTACAATCAGACGAGCGCTGCTAGTTTAAGTTAACTGCTGAGTTCTTAGGATAGGTCTGTTCGTGCCGCGGCACCGTTGTCACCGAGGGGTACCTCAGGCAGGGTCCCCGTTCCAATTCTTCGCTCCTTGTCTGTTACCTTCCCTCTCTTCTCTGTCCTTCACCCCTCCTCTCTTATCTGTCCCTCTCCCCCTCCTCTCTTCTCTGTCCCTCTCCCCCTCCTCTCGTTCTGGTCGCGACCAGCTCATATCCATGATAATGAGTGTCATGGCCACGTATCGCCCTCCCTTGGGTCGGTCTGGCCCGCAGGCTAGTGGTATGTTGGGTGTTTGTTGACCCAGTGAGTCGGGGCTGAGCGGACTGGTTAGTGGAGTCACCCGCAGGTACAGCCCACTCCGGCAGCTCTCTGACGGCAGTCAGTAGCAGCCATACCCCTGGGTGTTGGATGTCACCTGGGTTAGTACACTTTCGCCACAGGCACAGTCCCGGCCTTACCGCGCAACAAGGGTCCCGGCCATGGCCTACCCCCACCAGCCTCGCTGGCTTCAGTCCCCTTGGTCTCTGGTGCCAGCTCCACCTCGTCTGTGACCGGCACTGTTGTCCACACCAGGGTTATCTCCTGATCATCTCCCCAGCTCTTCCCCCTATCCCGGGAAAGTGGTTGATAAAGCCCGGAATGACAGTTACATTGACTTCAAGGAATTTCTGTGGGATAGTGTAAACTACTGCAGAAATTGAAGGAGTTAGGCCACGCTGGCTCAGCCTACCCGGTCACGCAGTCCCTGCATGGTCGCTGGCTCCAGGCTGAGAGAGGTGACCGACCCTCTAACCTGGGTGTCGTGCTTCCTAGCATTCATGGCCTCCCGGACAAGCCACGAGGAAACGAGAGACATGGCCGCTTATGCCATGATCATCATTAGGCTGTCGAGAAAGCACTCAGGATCGGGCTGGTTACTCTACGACAAACAGTTTCGGCAGCACGTGACCGCCGGCTCGACTCTGCCATGGGCAGACATTAACGCGTCTCTAATGGCCGCCACGGTACTCAGCCATGCAGGTGACAGGCCTTGCCAGTCATGTTCGCTGTGCCTGGGTGGGATCATACTAATACCAAAGAGGAGTGTGCTCTGGCCTCCCTGGAACTATCCAAGTCATCCCCAGCGGGTCCTCCATCCAGCAGGCCGGGGGTCGCGGCAGCTCGCCAAGCTCCGTACTAAGCGTACGCCTTCAATGATAATAACTCCTGCCACCGGTTCAACCATGGATACTGTGGCAGCTCTGCGTGCAAGTTCGAGCACGCTTGCTCTAACTGCTTCAAGGCTGGGCACCCGGCCACGTTGTGCCAGGAGCCGAAGGGGAAGGCCAAGAGGCAGCCAGATCCGCAGAGGCCTCCCCTGCCACCTGCAAGACCCACAGTGCCGCAGCACAGTGCAAGGCAAACATAGTGGTTCGAGGGTCCAGTGCTGGCGAGCCCCGCTTCCACTGCTGTCACATGGTATAGCGCTGAGGTAGTTCACAGAGACCCACTCACAGTAGGACAAAATCGCACTACGAGTAAGGGAGTATGGTGCCGCGCATACACTCCTGATTGACCGTGGTCGGTATCATAGTCATGTACCGCATGTACACTCATTAGTGGTCTAGAATGGCACACTGCTGTGATTATGTTCCATTCTATTTCATGTAGACCGCCGCCTCATATCCGTGACAACAGATACAGATACACGGAGGATTTACCCCTTGAGCGGTCCCCTCAGGGTGGGTTATAATGATGTGACAGCAGTTTTATGGAAGCGGGGCAGTCGCCAGCACTGACCCTCGAACCACTATGTTTGCACTGTGCTGCGGCACTGTGGGTCCAGGTGGCAGGGAGGCCTCTGCGGATCTGGCTGCCTCTTGGCCTTCCCCTTCGGCTCCTGGCACAACGTGGCCGGGTGCCCAGCCTTGAAGCAGTTAGAGCAAGCGTGCTCGAACTTGCACGCAGAGCTGCCACAGTATCCATGGTTGAACCGGTGGCAGGAGTTATTATCGCGTTAATGTCTGCCCATGGCAGAGTCGAGCCGGCGGTCACGTGCTGCCGAAACTGTTTGTCGTAGAGTAACCAGCCCGATCCTGAGTGCTTTCTCGACAGCCTAATGATGATCATGGCATAAGCGGCCATGTCTCTCGTTTCCTCGTGGCTTGTCTGGGAGGCCATGAATGCTAGGAAGCACGACACCCAGGTTAGAGGGTCGGTCACCTCTCTCAGCCTGGAGCCAGCGACCATGCAGGGACTGCGTGACCGGGTAGGCTGAGCCAGCGTGGCCTAACTCCTTCAATTTCTGCAGTAGTTTACACTATCCCACAGAAATTCCTTGAAGTCAATGTAACTGTCATTCCGGGCTTTATCAACCACTTTCCCGGGATAGGGGGAAGAGCTGGGGAGATGATCAGGAGATAACCCTGGTGTGGACAACAGTGCCGGTCACAGATGAGGTGGAGCTGGCACCAGAGACCAAGGGGACTGAAGCCAGCGAGGCTGGTGGGGGTAGGCCATGGCCGGGACCCTTGTTGCGCGGTAAGGCCGGGACTGTGCCTGTGGCGAAAGTGTACTAACCCAGGTGACATCCAACACCCAGGGGTATGGCTGCTACTGACTGCCGTCAGAGAGCTGCCGGAGTGGGCTGTACCTGCGGGTGACTCCACTAACCAGTCCGCTCAGCCCCGACTCACTGGGTCAACAAACACCCAACATACCACTAGCCTGCGGGCCAGACCGACCCAAGGGAGGGCGATACGTGGCCATGACACTCATTATCATGGATATGAGCTGGTCGCGACCAGAACGAGAGGAGGGGGAGAGGGACAGAGAAGAGAGGAGGGGGAGAGGGACAGATAAGAGAGGAGGGGTGAAGGACAGAGAAGAGAGGGAAGGTAACAGACAAGGAGCGAAGAATTGGAACGGGGACCCTGCCTGAGGTACCCCTCGGTGACAACGGTGCCGCGGCACGAACAGACCTATCCTAAGAACTCAGCAGTTAACTTAAACTAGCAGCGCTCGTCTGATTGTAACGTGTTGTAACAAAATTGACTAACGACAAAAATTGGTTGTAAAAAATTAATTGTTACGTGCACTACGGGGCCACGCCCCGCAGTATGTACAGTAAGGGAACACAGGTAAACACTAGCCTCGTTCCCAGGCCCCACCCCTTTCTGAAGGGGAATAGGGTTAGTGCAGTTTGCGTGTTTACATTAGGACGCACAAAAAAGTGCGCCGCCAATCAGATCACAGTATTAAAACACGTGAAGCTCACGTGCGACAGCTGTTCGTTACGACGCGTATCGACGGAATGTGTACAGTCCGTCAGTCGTTCACGGCGCCATGGCAATGAGAGACTTTTGTCGTGTTTGCGACGAGCCAGCAACTGCTAAGTTTTGGCAGTTGGAAATTCAAAATGCTGGCTCGTCGCAAACACGACAAAAGTCTCTCATTGCCATGGCGCCGTGAACGACTGACGGACTGTACACATTCCGTCGATACGCGTCGTAACGAACAGCTGTCGCACGTGAGCTTCACGTGTTTTAATACTGTGATCTGATTGGCGGCGCACTTTTTTGTGCGTCCTAATGTAAACACGCAAACTGCACTAACCTTACCAGGCCCTATTATTCCCCTTCAGAAAGGGGTGGGGCCTGGGAACGAGGCTAAGGTAAACACACGATACCCGTCTGTGTGGTATCGAGAAGAGGGTAGGGGCAGAGGAGAGATGTGCCATGCCGGTCCAAGCGATGGACTACGCATCATCGATAGGAGGAGGGAGACGGCGGTCTGAACCTCTGACAGTGAGCCGGCGGGCTTAGCCTACTATGCACCTTGCTACATCGACCGTGGCACTCACCTGTACCCACCGACGACGATGGCGCCGAGGTGGCGGGATGGAGAGAGGCTTTCCTGAGGGTTGCTGCCTCGATCTTTTGCTCCACCTCGGGTGTTAGCGTCACGCCGGCGGCAGGAGGAACAGGTGATGGTGGCGCGTCGTCGTCACTCATGATAGTTATCCACATCAAATAAAAAATCGA
>CBDCRZ010000016.1:0-40365 GCA_965221135.1 Sansalvadorimonas sp. | reverse complement strand
CGTCTGGTCTGTTTTGGATTTACGGATTTTGATATCAGCACCCTGACCGGTAACGGTGATATCTTCCACGGTCAGAGCGACCAGCTCAGAACGGCGAAGCGCCGAAGCAAAACCCACCAACAGCATGGCCTTATCTCTCAGCCCCGAAAGCTCAGTAGTATCTATTAAGCTGACCACAGCTTTCAGCTCTTCCAGCATCAAGGGCTGTTTGCTCTGGCTGGTGGTCTTCCTGCCCTGCTCAGCCCGTTTTCGTTTCATGCCCTGCATAGTCAAAGAAACCAGCCGGTCGGTGGTGTGGACTTCATTGGCATCATTAACACGGTGCATCCAGCTAATCGCGTTCAGTCTCCTTTCAATGGTGGCAATGGAAAAATCCTGTTCATCCAGGTCACTGATGTAATCCGCAATAACCCCCGCCGGAACCGGCAGAGAAAAAACACGATCACTGTCATCCAGCCACGTCTTAAAATGTCTTAAATCAGACTGATAAGACTTTTTAGTATTGGCACTGACGGAGTGTTGAATATTGAACATGGTTCTTTCACTGATTTTTTCCAAAGTCAATGAAGGAGTATTGTTTATTGTGCTGGGTAACATGAATAACCGATGTTTGAGGAATGTTCTGTCAGTGTACCTTATTTCCAATAAGTTTACCTTATCGGAAGTAGAGCCATGTACTAGACTCCCTGTGTGATTTTCAGAACAAAAAGATTACCCATGAACATAGATAACCAGATCCAGAAGTATGAAGTTCTGGCCACTGCCGTAACTTCATCTCTTAAAGCTTATCGCGCCTATTACGATGGATTACTTAACATTTGTTTAAATGATGATGGCACGGCTAAAACACTTCAGATTGATGTACAAGGTGAAATCATAAATTACCCTATGGCCCTGCTTACAGAATTTCCAGAACCACCATGGATTGACCAAATAACGATAGCCAGTAAAGACGATGTTAAATCTGACTAATGAAACAACCCCAGTAATCTGATAGTATGATCTCAACTGTTCGGGGTGGTACCTGAACACCGAAACGGCTACCGGCAACCAACCGGGACACGGAAGACAGTTCGCACCTTCCTGCCGTTTCTTACCTTTCACAAGCGAACGACCTTAGCGAAAAAGGTGTTTCATGTCTGATGTTTCCTATCAGTTCTCCGTAGCCGATGCTCAAAAACTTGGCTCTGCCGATCTTGCCGCAATAGTCCACAATCTTCGTTTCTGGCTCAGAAAGAATCTAGCTAACCACAAGAATATTCACGACGGTCGTGTATGGACCTATAACACCCTGGAAGCCTGGGGAAAGCTGTTTCCATGGCTGTCTATTCCTCAGATGAAACGAATGCTGAAGAAGCTGGAAGACAACGGTTTTCTGGTAAAGGGGAACTACAACAAAAACAAGTTTAACAAGACTGTATGGTATTCATTGGAAGAATCAGAATTCATCCTAAATCAGCCTGAAACCCCCGAAACTACCGAAGAGACGAAATCGTACTATCGAGATTCCGAAAGCGTACCAGGAAGGGACGATATCGTCCCTTCTCTTACAGATAGTAAACAACAGATAAGTAAGTCAGTTAACAACAGCCAGCTTGATCAAAATTTCTCTGACAAGGTTATGACTGAGCTTTTTATTGCCAACATGCCAGCGAAAGAAAAACACTATGCCGGTCTAAAGATCCGTGAATACCAGGAACGCTTTCCAGATAGTGAGTCAGTAGCTGACTGCTGGAGCTATGTGGCTCAAGCGGTTAATCACAAGATGAATATCAGCACTTCTTGATAATACAGACAAACAAAAGCCCCCGAACTGATCACGTACAGAACGGGGGCTCGGGGCTGTCTTGGGCAGGAAAGGTTATTAACCTGCGGACAACGTGAAAAAGAATAGCCATCAGGCTGGTGGCTGTAAACTGAAATCCTCCGGTGAAGCCATCACCAGCGGATTTCTCTTTTTAAATCGCTTTCTATTACTCTTCACCACCGGTTTCTGCTTCACACACTCTGACTGGCGACTGAACACCAGAAAATTCATAGTTTGCAGGCAACCCTTACACAGTTTCTCTTCTTTTGCGTAGTCCCTGAAGTCGTGGTTACGCTCCAGATCCGCCACCAACTTCAGATACTCGGCTAATTCTGTTCGCTCTTCCATGCCTTACCCCCTGACCAACTAAAACCATCCATTTTAGTACAGACCTACAGTCCCATAAGATGATTGTATATTAGAACCATAATACCAATAAAACCAGTATTCAAAAACCAGTATTACTGGTATTTCAGTGTCTATAATCGGTTCAGTCCTGAACTGGTAATTATTGTGAACATACAGCAGGCCGAGTTAGACGATGCACGAGATGGCACCCTCTATTTTCTCTCCAAACTTGAGTTGGTCAGTAGCCCTGGTTTCGACCTCGGGCTGGTGGGTAATTTTGTGGGCAATACCACTGTAATCACCGACCTGAAAAACGCCACGACCACCCTTATTTCAAGCTGCGATGCCGGAAAGAAGGTGCTGGATGGTATCGACCAGTACACCAAACCTATCCGGGTTCTTCTCAGCAATTTTATGGATGCTCTGGTGGATCGTATCACCAGCATTTACGGCGAAGGCTCAGCCGCGCTGGAATGGGTGGGCGAGTTTGGCAGCTGGGCGATATCGACGTTGATAGGCTCACTGGCTGACATCATACCCGGTTGGGGTTACGTACAGTCTGCCCTGGATCTTTACGAAGGCATCAAGAAATCTGTTGTCAGCGCCATCAAGTGGCTGGGTCAGGTTTACAGCGGTTGGGGCGTAGAGTTATTGGCTGGTGGTCCGTCCATCATGGCCGAATCGCTGGCACGCCATAACGCCACCAGTCTGGCCCATGGCCTGAAAGACATGGCCGTAGTGTCGGTAAAAATTGGGCTACAGGCGGCAGGGGATGCCGCAGCGGGAGTGGGAGCAATAGTGGGCGCAGTGACGGGCGTCTTGCAGCGTATCGCTAATTTGGTGGGCTACTGCGTACAGAGATTTATGGTGAACCGGGCACTGAATCAGGCCGCTAATCAGTGGAACCTGAAAGGGACCTTCATGCAGGACCGCCAGCAGTTCACCGAGTGGTTCAAACAGGTGTGTATCTGCACCCCTGTCATTGCAGCCCTGACCCTGTCCAGCGGGATGGTCGGCCATCAATACCGGTTCCTGTCACTGATTAACGACAGTGATGAAGTCATAGACCAAGCAGCTTTTGATGCTGGAACCAAACACATAGATAAACTGAAAGAACTTTCAGCCAGTTACCTGAATCAATACCAGGACAGTTACAAGGTGCTGTTCAGATCCGAAGACACGCTGGTGTCTAACCGTTTGAAAGATGTTCTGAAAGAGGTGTAACCATGAAGATGAAAGGCAAGAAGATGGGCGGTCGCATGATGACCAAAATGCCAGCCTTGAAAAAAAAGGTGAAGAAGGCCACAGGCGCCATGAAGAAAAAAAAGATGATGAAAGGCTACAAGTGACCGGGTTACAGGGGTGTATCTATGAAAATTGTCTATAGAAAAACCTCTGACCTTATCCCCTACGTGAACAACGCCAGAACCCACGATGAAGAACAGGTCACACAGATAGCATCCAGCATCAAAGAGTTTGGTTTCACTAATCCTGTCCTGATAGACCAAGAAAACGGAATCATAGCAGGCCATGGACGGGTAAGGGCAGCACAGAAACTTAACCTTGATGAACTACCCTGCATAGTCCTGAAAGACCTGTCAGAAGCTCAGAAGAAGGCGTATATCATCGCGGATAACAAGCTGGCTTTAAATTCAGGATGGAATGAAGACCTGTTGAAAATTGAGATAGAAGAACTTCAGGGAATGGATTTTGATATTGACCTTCTTGGATTTGATAGCACTGAGCTGGATGACATTCTTTCGCTGGCTGATTCAGACAACGAAGGGCTAACCGATCCTGACGAAGTACCAGAACCACCAGGTCAACCCGTTAATAATGTGGGTGATGTATGGCAACTGGGAAAACATCGGCTTATGTGCGGGGACAGTACAATAAAAAATAATATAGAAATATTGATGAACCACCAGAAAGCCAGCCTGTTACACTCTGATCCCCCGTACGGCATGGGAAAAGAAAAAGACGGGGTTTTAAATGACAACCTTTACAGAGACAAGTTATATGATTTTCAGAGACAGTGGTTAACAGAAACAAGGCTATTCATAAAAGACAACGCCAGCGTTTATATATGGGGAAACTCACCGGATTTATGGCGGTTATGGTATGGATATATTGAAAAATCAGAACCAACAACGTACAGAAATCACATTATATGGGATAAAGGATCTGGTCAGGGGATGGGCAGTGATTCTCATAGAATGTACGTGATCTCCTCTGAATCCTGTTTTTTTTATGTATTGGGAGTGCAAGGGTTCAATAATAACGCTGATAATTATTTTTCAGGCTGGGACACAATAAGACTGTACCTTCTGGAAGAAGTAAAAAAAACGGGTTTAACCAGAAAAGAATTAGCCAAAATTTTAGGGCATTCTGAAAGACTACTAGGTCATTATATAGATAAATCACAATTCGAGTTAATACCAGAGCATCAATATTTAAAATTTCAAAATTATTTCAAAAACAACAAATACGATGTTTTTAAAAAAGAATACGATGAGATTAAAAAAGAATTCTATTCAACACGATCATATTTTGATAACACCCACGATATTATGACCGATGTATGGAGATTCAACAGAGTTACAGGTGAATATAGAGAAGGGCACCCAACCCCAAAACCCGTAAAAATAGCAGAGAGAATCATAAAGACCAGCACAGAAAATGAGGGTATCTGCTTAGACCCTTTTGGCGGCAGTGGATCCACCATGATTGCATGCGAAACCACCGGAAGAGCCTGTTACATGATGGAGCTGGCAGAGCACTACTGCGATGTGATTATAAAGCGGTGGCAAGACTTCACCGGTAAAGAAGCCACACTGGAAGCCACAGGACAGACATTTGAAGAGCGGCGGGAGAGCAGAGAATGACCGAAAAAAAAAACTTGGCCGCCCTCCTTACGAGATAACACCGGAAATTTTAAAGAAGGTAGAGGATCTGGCGGCATTGGGTAGAAGGGATTATCAGATATGCATTCATCTCGGATGGAGTCATGAAACCCTGTGCAAAAAAAAACGAATGTTTGTAGAATTTGCTGAAGCCATAAAAAAAGGCAGAGAGCGCGGAATTTCTGCAGTTACACAGCATCTCATTCAACAATCGAAAGAAGGAACCCCCGCTTCAACCATTTTCTACCTGAAAAACCGTGATAAAGACAACTGGAAAGACAAGCCGCAATCATTCCCAACATGGGACTATGACAAAAGCGCCCCACATGATGTTCAGGTTCAGCAGATTCTGACGGCAGCCAGCAATGGGATTATGCCCTACGAGGCCGCAACATCTATTATCAGCGCGTTGTCTTCCTCTTTGAGAGTGGAAGAGCAGACCATACTTCGTCAGGAGTTTGAGCAACTGAAGAGAGAAGTATATGGCGAGCGCACTTCTGAACGAGATAAGGAAAACTCGGGAGAGGGAAAACCAGAAAACGGTAAATGATGAATCACAAGATCACATTAGTGAATGGTTTGATTCTCTTTATGATTGGCAGGCTGTGGAATTCATCGGCGCTACTAATGAATTTTCAGAAGTCTGTTTGTGTGCAGCCAACCAGGTAGGCAAGACCAGAACCGGCACCGGCATTGATGCCTGTCATGCCCTCGGTGATTACCCCAGAGACTGGGAAGGCCACACCTTCAAGCATCCCCCGACAATATGGATACTCGGCTACTCAGGCGAGAAAACCAGAGACTTGCTACAAACAAAAATATTCGGCTTGTTTCTGGAAAACGAGTTTCAGGGTGGTTATGTACCCAATCACCGGATACTGGACCACCAGAGCATGAGCGGCACGGCTGGTGCAATGCGTACGGTTAGAGTACGACACTCAACCGGAGGCATCAGCACAGTTCAGTTTTGGTCGTACAGTCAGGGACAACATGCCCTGATGGGTGACTCAGTAGACTGGTTTCACATCGACGAAGAACCCAAAGACCAAACCATTTACCCCCAAGTAATCACCCGCACCGCTAATGGTGATCTGGGAAACGGTGGCAGGGGAATCCTGACGTTTACACCGGAAAACGGGCGCACCGAGCTAGTGTGTAAATTTATGGATTCCCCTGGCTCTGGTCAGTGCTTTATCAGAAAGGGGTGGGACGATGCGCCCCACCTGAACGAGCTCACAAAACAAAAACTGTTAGAGAGCTACCCAGAGCATCAAAAAGACATGCGCACCAAGGGCCTGCCCATGTTGGGCCACGGTCGCATATATGACCTGGCTGAATCGTTCATTACCTGTGATCCGTTCGAGATACCCGACCACTGGCTACTGATCAACGGCATGGACTTTGGATGGGACCACCCACAGGCACACATTCAACTGGCTATAGATTTAGACAACGACATTGTCTACCTAACCCACGCCTGGAAGTGCTCAAAGGTCAGTGCTAATGATGCTTGGGGCAGTGTGAAAAGCTGGGCGGACGGTGTACCCACGGCATGGCCACACGACGGCCTACAGCATGAAAAAGGACGAGACGACAGCAGGCAACAAAAGGACCACTACGAAGACGCCGGTTTTATGATGCTGGAAGAGCACGCCACCTGGGACGACACCAGCAACTCAGTGGAGCAGGGCATCTACGAAATACGATTAAGAATGCAGTCAGGCCGGTTGAAAGTGTTTAGAGGTCAGAGAGATTTTTTTGATGAGTTCCTGCAGTACCACAGAGACGACAAGGGCAAGCTGGTTAAAGTGAAAGATGACATCCTAGATTCTCTTCGCTATGGATACATGATGCGCCGCTTTGCCATACCCATGGGCGAGGTCAATACTCCAGCACTGAAAGTAATCCCCAAGCCTTTGAAACCTATCGGTAAACGATGATGTTAGAGCATGAAGATATTATCAAAATGCACGACGCCGCCTATCAACGTGGACAGGTGACAAGAGAGCGAGCGGCGGACGATTTGGTGTTTGCCTGGGTGACTCAATGGGATGACCAGTTACTGGGCGAGAGTCAGCTGCAGTACCGGGGCGAGTTCAACATACTGCGCAAAGCCATGCGTCAGATTATCTCTGACCTGAAGAGCAACCCGGTACAGATCGACTTTGAACCGGTGGGCGATAACTACAACGCCGCCGATATGATGGACGGTATTTACCGCACCAGCACCCGCAAAAACACCAGCCTGGAATCATTCGGTAATGCGATTCAGGAAGCGGTTGTATCAGGCTTTGGTGCCTGGAAACTGGAAAACGATTATGAAAACCGCACTCAGCTGCAGACCATCAACCGAATCCCTCTCTATGAAGCCTGTAACACGGTGTACTGGGACCCGTCCGCCAGCCTGTTAGATAAGGCGGACGCCAAATACTGCAGCATCCTGACCCGTTACAGCGAAGAAGGGTATCGGGATTTTGTCGAAGAGCTCACCGGCGAGCGACCCACCACCACCGTTAGTTTCAAATACCCGGAAGAGTCCTATGTTTTCCCATGGGTGGCAGAGGATAAACGCATTTATGTGGGTGAATTTTTTCACCGGGAGCCGGTCACGTACCAGGTGCATGTATTCACCGACATGATGGGCAACAAGAAAGAAGTTCACGACGACGATTTTGAAGACGAAGAAGGCCCGATGATTGACCAGGGCTTTGAATACTCGGAGTGCATCGAGTTTGAAACCTATGAAGTGACAAAATACATAGTATCCGGTCAGGAGATATTAGAAACCACGTTGGTGCCTGGTGAGTTTATACCGGTGGTGCCTGCCTATGGTGAACGGGCTTTTGTAGAAGGTGAAGAACACTACGAAGGCATCACAAGACTCTCTAAAGACCCCCAGCGCCTGCGTAACTTCCAGATGAGTTACCTGGCGGATATTGTCAGCCGGAGCCCCCGCAAAAAACCCATCTTCACACCGGAACAGATACAGGGCTATGAGCAGATGTACAACGAGCAGGGCAGTGATAACAATTTCCCTTACTTGTTGCAGAATGCCACCAGCATCACCGGCAAACAGATACCGCTGGGTCCCGTGGGTGAAATGCCAGAGCAACCGATGCCGCAGGCACTGATTGCCAGTCTGGATCTGTCACGGCAAGCCGTGGAAGATGTGGCCAACCCCGGACTGCCCCAGAACATTGCTGATCCGGACTTATCCGGCAAAGCAGTAATGGCCCTGCAAAACCGAATGGACATGCAATCATTCATCTACCAGGACAACCACAAGCACGCATTAAGAAGGGATGCGGAGATATTCGCCAGCATGGCTAAGGAGGTCTACGACAGCCCCAGAAAAACCACACTCACTATGTACGACGGCACGCGTAAAACAGAAAACTTGATGCAGCAGGTGATAGACCCTCAACAAATGCAGTTACAAACCATCAACGATATCAGCGGCATTGAAATGGAGGTCTATGCAGAGATAGGCACCAATTTTAAAACCGAACAGATGGAAACCCGCACCGAGTTAAAAGAAATGATCAACGGTTTGCCCCCTGGCGATCCGATCCGCAACATTCTCATGCTGGAATACATTGCCATGATGCCGGGCATGGCCTTTGAATCACTGAGAGATTACGGCAAGCGCGAATTGCTGAAGATGGGCATCAGACAACCTGAAACCGAGGAAGAAATGCAATTCCTGCAACAGCTGCAGCAACAGCCCCCCCAGCCTGATCCACAGATGATTGCTGCACAGGCCGAACAGGGCAAAGCCCAAGCCGAGCAGATGAGCGCAGAAGTGAAGATGTACGACGCACAAACCAAACGGGCGAAAGTAGAAATAGAAGCCAGTAAAGCGGGCGTAGAGATAGAGAGCCTGCAGGAAGACATAGCCGGTAAACGTCTGGCTAATATGAGCCAGCTGGCTGCTACTTTAAGACCTGCACCTATTCATCCAATGAGAGCAGTTTCATGAACGAACAGGAACTTGAAAAAGAGATTCAGGCAAAAGGTCTGAATGCACCACGTTTAACCCCTGAAATGATTGATGACAAGATTGCTGATACAGAGTTTGTCAGGTTCGCTGGCAGCACGGTTATTGTCTGCAAGCTCAGGCTGACTAATGGTTTTGAAGTGATAGGCACTTCAGCGTGTGTCAGTCCTGAAAACTTTGATGAACAGATAGGACATAAGGTGGCCAGAGACAAAGCCAGAGACAAGATATGGGAGTTAGAAGGTTACCTGTTGAAAGAACACCTGCTTTTCACGCCCGAACAGATACAGGGTTATGAGAGTTAGAATGTAGCGCCTGTGTAGCTTACATCGACTAAAATCTAAACCGCTGGGCGCAGTAATACGCAGACCCCCTGCTGGTGGGCTACCAGACTTTATGTACGTGAACACGACGGATTTAACTGTGGTTATGACTCTGGAAGAGCTGAAACAAAAGAACGCGGAAGCAGCAGCAGCGGAACAGGCAGCGCAGCCTGAAGAAACTGTAACTGAAGAAGTGCAGGACGATCCGACCGAACCAGAAGACGACACCGGCGCTGGTGAAGACTCTGAAGAGGAAGGAAAGACCGAAGACGTTCCCGAGTGGATGCAATCCGACAGCCAGAGGTCGGAAAAAGGCCAAGTGCCGACCAGTGATCTTATCGCCCTGAAAAAATCTCTGAAGAGAAAAGTTCAGGACAAAGACAGCGAAATTGAAGTACTTAGACAAGAGATTAACCAGCTTAAGGGCAGCTCAACCGCACCGCCCCCAGTCGCACCCGCGACCACGGGCACTGCCCCCAAGATGCCCAAGCTGGAAGATTTTTATGATAAGCCTGACCCTGATGCCGCTTATCAGGCTGCACTGTCCAACTGGGTAAATACCTCGGTAGAAAGTCGCTTTAATCAGCACTTTCAGACCCAGCAACAACAGCAGCAACAACAGCAGCAACAGAGCCAAATCAATTCCGCACTGGATCAGCATTACGAGAGAGCCGCCAAGATTGTCACAGAGGGCATGTTAACCGCTGACGAATATCAGTCAGCCGACACGCTCATCAGGCAAGCGGTGGAAAGCGTGGCACCCGGAAACGGGGACGCTTTCGTGGATTCTCTTCTTGGCCGCATGGGTGAAGGTTCTGAGAAAGTCGTCGTGTCTTTGGCTCGCAATCAACAGAACCTCAACACCTTCTTGCAGTCACTTCGGGACGATCCGACAGGGATTAGCGCAGCGGCCTATCTGGGCGAGTTGCGAGGCCGGTTTAACGGAGTGAAACGAGTCAGTAATACACCACGACCCGGCAGCAAACTGAAAGGAGACGGCGCCAAAGACGGCGGGTCAGACAAACGACAGTATTTAGCTGCTCATAAGTCTGGAAACCGTCAGAAAGCGTTTGATATCAAGAGAGCTGCAAAACTAAGGGGAGTGGATGTAAAGCAGTGGTAACTCCATGGCTAATCTATCCACCGCGCAGTCGGTCGAAGTCCTGTTTGAAAAAGCGTTAGAAACCTATGAGCATCAAATGCAGATGCTCGATCTGGTGGACGTGTTCACCCCAGACCCTGCCGCATTCCAAAACTCGTCAAACGTGATCTGGCGACCCAGGCAACAGCACGCCCCGATTAAAGACGGTTGGAATATGACCAACATGTTCGGGGATGTGATTGAAGAGTACTACGCAGCCACACTGGAAGACCCGCACAATGATACGTTCCAACTTCGAGTGGATGATCTTCGAGACATGCGTTTCTGGGAGCGCCGGGGCGTTCAGTCCGGCTTACAGCAGGCCACCTATTTAAACCAGAATCTGGCTGAGCTGGTGGCCCGACAGGGTAGCCTGTTCTATCGCAGCAATGACACCAACGGCTACAACTTTGTAGGCACCGGGCAGACTCTGCTGAATGAGCGGCAGATTCACAGCCCTATGCGTTGTTATGTGCTGAACGAGCGAGACCGGCAGGTGTACGCTCAGGATTTGGCAGAGCGCGGCACCTTGTCAGGGCGTCCTGAAGACTCTTACCGTACCGGTCAAATCGGTAGAGAGGTCGCTCAGTTTGATGTTTACAGCGGCAGCTATCTGCCCACGCTCGCCGGTGGTGCATCCCCAGACACCACCGTTACCGGTAATCAGTCGTTTGTCCCTGAAGGCACCACCACGGTGGGTGCCGCCATGATTAACGTCGATTATCGGGTAGCCACTATTCCGGTCGCGGATAACCGGATGTACAACGTGGGCGACAAAATCATGTTCACCAATGCCACCGGTCTGCCACTGGGTCCGGTTCGCGCCCTGGGTCTGGCGGATAAAACCGACACCGGCCAGCCCATGACCTTCACCGTGGCCGCTAAGCCCGCCACCGGTCAGACCATGATAGATATCTATCCGAAGCCCATCGCGTTGGATGATACCGCCCTGGATGCTGAACAAAGAGCCGTGGCGAACATCAACACCACCATCAAAAATAACGCCACCGTCGTGCGTCTGAATATTGACGCCTCTGCCCGTGTGAATATTTTTTGGGCAAAAGACAGCATCGAAGTCATCGGCGGCGATGCGCCCATTGAATTACTCGCTGAATTCGGTGGTCAGCAGGTCATCAGCTCAACCATGAGCAACGGCCAGAAGATGTATATGGCCTACGACGGTGACATTGACACCCTAACGTTCAAATGTCGTCTGTTTACCTGGTGGGGACTGGTCAACAAAAACCCTATGGGCAACGGCGTCGGCATCCGCTTCTAACTAACGTATCCGTGGTATTTAGGGGGCATCCTCTGCCCCCCTTTTTTTACTGGTGATTTATGTCCTGCATTCTTTTTAAAAACGGTGAAAGCATCCGTGTGGAACCAGAACAACTGGCCGCACATTTCAGCATGGGATGGAGTGTAAACGAGCATGAAGACATTGAACCCGTACATTCCGACCCCCTGGCCGAAGAACCCACAGAAGAACCCGAAGAACCCGCTGAAGCACCCGCACCCGAGCCGGAATCTGCCCCAGAGCCGACTCCCGAACCAGAACCCGAAACCACCCCCGGTGAATCCCTACCGGAAAATCCAGAGCCAGACAGTGAATCGGATGCTGTAGAGCTGTCGCCTATTCAACTTCGGGAGAGGGCAAAAGAGGCCGGTATCACTAACTGGGATAAAGCTCAGCTGAAAACGCTCAGGGCAAAGCTGGGTGTTAAGAATGAGTAGGATCGGGCGCACCACCAAGCTGGACATCATTAATTCAGCGCTGGATAAAATGGGCATATCGGGTATTACGGCACCGGCGCAGGCGAGTGATTACGCCACTCTGTTAGACCGCCTTGAAGGCATCATGTACGAGTTTGAAAACAGTCGGAACATCTGCACAAGGTACAATTTCACTGTAGAACCCGACACCGCAGACAATCACGGCATGGATTTTGGTCTGGTGGAACCAGTAGCCAACATGCTCACCTACCGAACCCTGATGGATTACGAGATACCCATCACCCCGGCACTGAATGCCTCAGTAGAAGCCGCCGTTACCAGCATCAGTAACCAGACTTTTCAGTTCAGAGAAACCCAATACCCAAGACGACAGCCAAGAGGGGCAGGCAACACGCTGAGATACAACCGCTGGCAACGTTTTTACAGAAAGCCTGACAGGGTGCCACTGGTCTGCACATCTCAGAAGTTGGACATGGGCGAAATCGACGATTACAGCCAGAGCTGGGCTGACTATCTGAGAGACGATGAGGACATCAGCAGTTTTGAAATCTTCCACACGTCCGGCATCAGACTGGTGACAACCGGGCTAAGCAGTCCCGTTGTTAATTACCGTGTTCAGGGTCTGAACCCGTCCATTGATAACGGTGTTGAACAGGTCCGCATTCGAATCACTACCAGCGCCGGGCGAATAGATGAGCGCCTGCTGAATTTTGAAGTACTCCCCATCACCAACGACCCTCAACGCTTTAGCGCACAGGTGACGTAAATGGCTGACACGATTCCTAATGTTCGGGTCCCTGCTAATAGCTGGGTCAATCTATACACCGCCTCTGGCCTGTCCGTGGGCACTCAACTGCAGATTCAGAATGTCGGTCAGACCCGGATTTTATTACACACCGGAGCCACCGAACCCAACGCCACCGACGGCTTTAATATTTTGCCGGAAAACTCTGATCCTTACGTCAATCAGACCAGCTCAAGCGGTGAGTGGGCTATGTCAGTGGATGCAGAGGGATCTGTGAATGTAGGAGAGTCATGAGATGACTTGGCGACGCGCAGGAACAAGCACATCAGGTGGCGGCGGTATGGATGTTATTGGCAACCTATCGGCCAACCAGATCCCCCGGTTTAACGCGACCACCCGACGCTTTGAAAATTCCGGTTTTCAAATCAACACAACCACCTCAGCGCTTGAGGGGACGACCAACGTAGAAACCACCGGCACGGTTCAGGCCGGTGTGTCAGCGTTCCGACTGGGTTCAGCTCATGCGGTGTTATCGACGGCTGAAAACGTCGTATTCAGCAACCTGGTCACTAATGATAATTTCCACCCTACGTGGCAAACCACCGAGCGGCTGGGCGATTGGGCCAGCGTTCAGCGTACCCCTCTGGGTTCATTAGTAGAGGATCAGGTATTCCAAGCGGACCGGTCACAGACCGTTACGAATCCAAATTTCACTTTCACCAGCGTGGCGGGTAATCAGCGACTGTATGAAATCAATGTAGAGCCGGTTAGCAGCGCGCAGAACGTTGTTTTCATATTGGAGCAACGCAATACAGCGGGTAATTTTGTCGACTACTGGCGCAGTCAGCCGCTCAATTTAACCGCCAGCGATTTGAACACGCCTACCCCTCAAAACATCATCAATAACTCATTCATTGATTTGTTCGGGTCTACGGATTACCGAGTCAGAACACTAGCGACGGCTGACGTGCAGCTTCGAGGTAATGCCGCTGGCATCCCCCGCATAACCTTGACGCTCAGGCCGTGGCAGGATCAGGCGATTGTCACACAGCAAGACGCGGTATCGTCTCTGAATGACCTGGATGATGTTCTGTACCCGGTGCCCATTAATGCCGCATCGGGACGGGTTCAGAGACTGGTCACTCAGCAGGCCGAGCGCCGAATTGATTTACAGGTCAACGTCGGTGACGAATTCACAGACAACGAGCTAACCGGCCGTTACACCATCATCGGCACCAACGCTATACGCGGTAACAGCCTGGTGATGTTCAGCGCCAACGCGATTACTAATCTGGCTCTGAAACTGACGGTAACAGGACCAAACCAAACCCCCAACCCCTCTATTATTTATGCGCCCAGTCGTCTGGCATGGGATACCGGCACCGGCGGTTTAGATTTCACCCCCGGCGGTGAATTACCTATACCGTTACCCAGTCACGCTAATCATGTTTTCAATGTCGGTGATGTGATTGGTCTGGAGCTGAAAAAAAGCACCGGCACTATTCGCGGCAGCGGCACTAACCCGGCGTTTGTCCTGGTCGGTCAGAATTCACAATTCATAGCACTGGCGGACGTGAGAGACGTTCCCGCTGACGTGGGCGATCTGTTGGACGTGGCTCAAACCCGAGGCACATCAGGCCAGGTGTTAGCGGTAAATGCCGCAGGAACCGCGCTTGAATACATCACGCCAGCGGCCGGAATCTCTGGGATATTGGTCGGTGATAACGGCAACTTTTTCCCAACTCCGATAACTCGGATAGACGCAAGAGGAGGAATACAATTTGGATTGTCAGGCACTGACGGCATTCTCTCGATATCGTCGGATATCGGTTTACTGAATGATGTGCCTTCAAATCGAGGCGCGTCAGGGCAAATACTCGCTGTCAATGCCGCAGGTACAGCGCTGCAATACGTTAACGCCCCCACGGCTACAGCGGCTGTTACTAACTGGAGTCACAGCGAGTTGCCGTCTGGACAAATACCGCAAAGGACTCACGTGTGGTACAGACACACCGGCACGGCAAACATTACCCGACAGATGCCTACAACGACCAATCTACCGTCAGGTTGGCATGCTTTTTTCGCTAACGATACAACAAACACCACAGTGACATTGCAGGGCAATTTTTACGGTGACATTAATCAGCTCGTATTACGGGAGCAGGAAGGTTGCGAGATTTCATGGAACGGAACCAACTTTGTAGAAGGTGCGAATCGAGACAGCCTGACAACGAGCACGTTGGCGGACTGGCAGCATAACCCCCTGATACCGGGCAACACCTACATCACCCGAGGCGGTATCTCATTTTCGGCGGGTGCAAACATTCTCAATATGGAAGCCAACGGCGTTACGGCTGACATGCTAAACCGTCGTGTTCAGATAGAAGCTCCCGGAGCGTATCGAGTCGATATTCCCACCCTCGCGGCCGAGAATCGAACCGAAATACCGGTCAATATGGGCTACGGATTCACCAATAATGGCGGCGGCATTCTTTCAATCACTCCCAGATCGGTTGATGAAATAGCCATGAACGGCACCCGGTATCGAGGTCAATCACCCATGCTGCTGGCGTTCGGCGCTTCGGTCACATTCACACGAACCAATGACAATCTCTGGACAGTGACGAGCAGTCGCGGAACCATCACCGGGGGTGTCTGATGCCTGTTATCAATCTCCCCATCAGTAAGGGGTTGGTGCAGAGCAACGCCGAAGGCGACTGGCTGGACTCACTGCCCACCAACATGCTCACCGTCCCGAAGCCGGTACTGGACGCCGCTGGCTATATGAGGAGCTGGCCCGGACTGGTGAAAACATTTGATACCGCAGGCACCGCCCGTGGTGGGGTGTTTAATCCGGTACTGAATACGGTCTTCAGAGTGCAGGGCACCCGCCTGGTCAATGCCATGGGCAACATGCTGGCGGAGGTGGGGGGCTCAGGGCTGGCCCGAATGCCGTTCAGCTCCAACAGTCAGGCGATTGTCAGCAATGGCAATCTTTATTACTGGCGACGAAACGCCACCACAAACCAGTTTGAATTAACTCAGCTGCAGAACTGGGCAGCCGGTCAACGGGGCAGAACCTCAGTCACCACCACCACCTATACGCCCGACTTCAGAAACAATGCCTATGTACAGATTCCTATTTTCACACCCACTACGGGGTTTCGGTTAACGGCTACCGTGGAGCTGGCCAACAACCAGGACAAACAATGGGTGTTCGGCAGCACCGGCGAGTCCGGAATCTTTGTAAACAATGGCCGGTTCTTTGTTCAGGCCACCAGCACAGCCACCCCCGTGGATATAGGCCCCGCTACTGTCACCACCACCAATACAGACGGCAGCAAGGTCGGCAGCAACGCGCTGGACTATGCCAGCACGACACTGGTGTTTAATCCGGGCCTGTCCATTATGGGTGCGAGACTGTCAGGCACCACGCCCACCGAACCCCTGACCGGTAGAATATTCAATGTCACCCTGGACGATGCCGCGATGGGCGACAACAGCCGTAATTATCGGATGAGCGAGAGCAGTACCGCCGCTGAACCGGAAGCGCCGACCCGTTTGTACGTGCTGGACACCAACAACGACCCCACCACACTGGCGGACGTGGAGCGGGTCGACCTGATCGGCGGTAGCACCGGCAGCCCCGCGCAATCAGCCGAGATACTGGCCACAGCACAACTGACCACCGGCAACTTCTATTCAGTGGCGTCCACCGTGGTCAGTGATGGCACCAACAACAGCGGCTGGTCAGCCCGTAACGGCATACCCACCACCGCCAGAACCACCGGCAATGGCACCGTCTTTGCCGTATTCAGAGCCACGGCTAACAACCAGCCGTTAAACCTGTTCAGTGAAAACCCACAGGCCACATTAACCGGCAACCGGGTTCAGGAAGTCAGTCATGGCGTGCTGGTGGGTTTTCCTGCCCCGGTCTGGTCAGTACAGCTCACCAACACCGTCACCACCGACATGCCTGCCACGGATTTTGATGTGAGCAACGTCATAGACGCCGCCCGCAACCGGGGCCGCTATGTGTGGATCAGACGCAATTCCGGCATGTTCGGCGTGACCGATCTGAACAACGAACAGCGCCCGGACTACATAGCGCCGTTCTACAGTGCTGAAGCCGAACCCGATGTGAACATTGCTATAGATGCTTGGAAGGGTTACGTGGTGGTATTTGGCCGGTACACCGTGGAATATTTCGCCCTGACCGGATCCGAGCAAACCATTTACCAGCCGGTTCAGTCACTGACCGTCAGAGCCGGAATCATTGGTCTGGGATGCAAGGCTGTATATTTAGACAGTTTCGCCATTCTCGGCGGTCCGAGACTGGAACCGGCCAGCGTGTATCTGATCAACCAGGGCAGTTATCAGGAAATTGCCACACGACGCATTCAGAAAATACTCAGGGAATACACCCAAACTGAAATTCAAGAATCTGCGTTTATGGAGTCGGTCAAGTTCGATGCCCATGATCTGCTAGTGATTCACCTGCCACGCCACACGCTCACCTATGACCACAACAGCAGCGGACAAGGGGCGTTTAACTGGTCAATTCTCAAAACCGATATACAGGGCGATGCCACTTATAGAGGCATTCACCACATACACGACGGCGACCAGTGGACCGTAGGCGACAAACGCCAACCATTACTCAGCCGCTTCTCATTCACCGATGCCCGCCACGTTGGCCAGCCGGTGGAATTCATTCTTGATACGCCCATGGTTCAGTCCCGTAACCGCCGTGTTTATGATCTGGAAATCGACAGCGTGCCCGGACGATCCAACACAGCACGACGACTGGCGCACAGTGTCACTGTCAATGGCATCAGCTATGGCACAGAGCACTGGATACATTTTGATGAACCCCAGAACTACACCGAACGGATTTTAGAGCGCCGGATAGGCTACTTCAGAAACAACGTAGGGTTTCGGTTGCGGTGGATTACAGAGACCGCTTCGACCCTGTCTAACTTTCGTGTGAGGGTGGAATAAACGACATGTCAGCCCCATTCGTGCCTAATCAGCAATTACTCAGCCTGCAAACCACCGGTTTACCCGGTTTGTCCGGCACCACACTGCCGAGATCCATACTGGCCGACCAGGGATGGCCCGATGCTCTGATCGAAGACTACGACGCCAAAGGACTCAACAGTGGCGAGAATGGCAGCACGTTAACCCTTCTAGGCGAACAGACCCATCAGGCGCAGGTATGGAACCGTGAAAACCAAAGCAACATAGACACCCTGCAAAACCAGATCAATGCCGGAGAGATCCGGCTGGCCACGGCTGAAAGCCAAGTCAGAACCCTGTCAACTCAGGTATCAACCCTATCCACTCAGGTGGCCATGCTGGGCACCACCGTCACCGCGCTGAATACCCGAGTCGATGACCTGGACGCCGACATTAACCGACTGGAAATGGAGTTTGCCCCACAGACCGGCACCGCCACGCCCGAAGGCGCTGTCACCAGCAACCGCAGCCAGACGTATTACCAGATCGACGGCATGACCACTGACATCTTCTTTAACCCAGCCATTGGAGTGAATACCGGATGGGTGCAAATGACCTGATGCAGGAAAACGATATACAGGCGCTGTCTGCCATTACCGGAACACGGGAAGAGCGCAGGGAAAAAATACAGACGTTTGAGGACACCCTGAAAACACTGGACGACGTGGAGCATCTAACCGTACTGAAACATGCGTTTCTTGATGGTGCCTACTTCCGACAAATCACTATACCCGCAGACGTGGCCCTGACCGGAAAGATTCACACCCACGAAACCTGCAACCTGATAACCCGTGGAAAGATAGCGATTGTCAGTGAATTTGATGAACGAATCATTGAAGCGCCATTTATGTATATCAGCCAGCCGGGCGCAAAAAAAGCCTGTTACACGCTGGAGGAAACAACGCTTATTAATTGCCACATCACTGAAGAAACCGAACTCGACAAAATAGAAGCTGATGTAACAGACGACGAGTACCAGCCCACTGAACAAAGAGGTAATGAAGTATGTCTTGGTGGATAGCAGGGGCTACCGTCGCCGGTGGTGTGATCGGGGCTTCCGGTCAGAAGAGCGCCGCAAAAACAGCGGCATCGTCCCAGACACAGGCGGCAGAGCTTCAGGCAGAAGTGCAGCGGGAAGTGCTGGCGGCTCAGAGGGAAGTTTATGAGGAGCAGGTAGCCAGACTCGACCCGTTCAGAAAGGCAGGCGTGGGGGGTCTTGCAGGTCTGGTGGGTCTATCCACGCCCGGTGGTCAAGCTCAGTATCTGGAAGATTATTATGCTGGCCCACAGTTTGCCGCTCAGTCACAGGCAGCCCAGCAGCAACAGCTGGCAGCCTCAGAGGCTACCGGAGGTTTACAGTCCACCAGCACCCAGAACCAGCTGGCGAGAATCAGCCCCACGTTAGGCGCTCAGGCACTGCAACAGCAACAGCAGGTATATGGCAACTTGGCCGGTATTGGCTTGCAGGGTGCAGGCGTACAGGGTGGCTATGGTGGCCAGTATGGTTCTGCTTTGGGTCAGTACGGAACCGGAGTGTCCAGTGCTTACGGTGACATTGGTGCTGCACGGGCAGGGCAGGCACTGGCCGCAGGTCAGGCCAATCAGAATCTGGCCGGTTCTATTGCCGGAGCGGGTCTTTATGCCGGATACCAGAAAGGCTTGTTTGGAGCACAACAACAGCCAGCAGGCTATGGCGCACAAAACCCTTACGCATCCACCGGAGTCTGGCAAGACTGGGGGAGGAGATAACCATGCCACAACCTTATGATTACACCATCAGACCCACTGGCCAAAGCCCCATAAGAACGGCCTCGGGTCTGATTGGTCTGCAGCAAAACTATCAGCAGCAACAGCAACAACAAGCCGAACAGCAAAGACAAGCCCAGTTCAGAATGGGCTTGCAACAGCTGGACCCGAACGATCCGGCAGCCGCTCAGGCACTGGCGCAGCAATACCCCGGACAGATTGAACAGATACAGGGCTTTCAGGGTTTCGCTAACGAACAGCAACAAATGCAGGTAAGAGATGCGGTGGGTGGCATGATTACCGCCGCACAGAGCGGCGATCCTGAACTATTGCAACAGACCATAGATCAGTATGCCCCGGTGATCAGTGGCACCGGTAATCCTTCCATTACACCGGAGGTGTTAAAGCGCATTGCCAGAAATAAACCAGAAGCGTTTATGAAGATGATGCAGGGGTCGTATGGTCGGGCTGGTGGGGATCTTAAACAGCTGGGTATTTTTGACCCATCAAAGACAAAACAAACGAAAGCAGCGGCTATACAGGAATTTGAACAATACCAGGCTTTGAAAGAAACAAACCCGGAAGCCGCTAAACAGTTTGGTATTAAGACCGGATTCCTGACACCTGACGGAAAACCTACACTTTCAAGCCATCTTGAAAAAAGACTGTCAACCGCTTCTGATGCTTCTATTGAATCTGGAAATAATTCCAGAAGTTTTATCAGGCTGGCAGATGACTTTGAAGGCGCAGACGTGGGTGGTGGTCTTTTCCAGGGAGAATGGAACGAAAAGTATAAAGAGATTACCGGAACGCCTGATGCCATTACCAATCTAAGAAAACGCTATAACTCTATTGTTGCATCACAGGCCGTCAGCAACCTGCCGCCAGGTGCTGCATCAGACAAAGATATTGCTTTAGCATTGGATGGTTTCCCCGGTAAGAATGCCACAGGAAAACAGATATCCAGCTTTCTTAGAGGATTATCAAAGATAGAGGCGGAGAGCGAACGGTTCAACAGCTTCCAAGCGGATTACATCAGTAACAACCGCAGCGAAATTAATATGGTTAAAGAATGGAAGTCTCTAAGAAAACAGGAAGATGAAGAGTTCAATAAAATATTATCTGACTTACCTACCCCAGAATCACTGGGGCTTACTGAAGGTCAGGAGATAGTTAACGACCAAACCGGTGATACGTTCATAGTCAGCGACGGAAAATGGACGAGGCAATAACATGGCAACATTACCAGAAGGTTTCAGGCTGGTGGGTGAAGAACCAACAGCACAGCCAGAACCTGAAACAATGACATTACCAGAAGGTTTTAGTCTGGTTCAGCAAGAAACAGTACAGCCCCAGCCTGAGACTGAAATACAGTCGACAGAACCAGAACTAATACCATCGGCACCCCCAACTGATTTAAGACAGATGAGCACTCTGGACCAGGTAAGGGCTATTAGCGACATAATAAGCCCTACACCTACCGCAGAAGAGGCTGGTCCACTGGACGCCATATCAATGGGTTATGACCGAGGAATACAAACCGTATTAAGAGGATTAGGGATTGCAGAACCTGAATCAGAACAGGAAAAAGCCTATATGGAAATACTCAAGGAAAGACATCCTTACACTGCAGGAGCGGGAGAGATTGTCGGTGAATCGGTCCCATTTATCGGAGCAGGCGCTGCCGCCAGCAAAGTTGGTCAGACATTATTACCCAAGTTAGGCGCATTCGGTCAGAAGGCTTTATCTGCAGGTCAGACATTAACAGGACGATTAGCAGGTGCAGGAACATTAGGAACCATTGAAGGTGGAATACTGGCTAAGGGTAAAGATGAAAATGTAGAGCGTGGGGCTGTAGAAGGTGGCTTAGTTGCTGCAGGCTTGGAGGCAACGATTCCGGTAGTAGGAAGGCTCGCTGGAAAATTATATCGCTCCGTCATGGGTAAAACACCCAAGGGAACCCTCATTGATGAAGCTACCGGACGACCTACTCAGGAGTTTCAGCAGGTTCTGAATAAAGCGGGTATGTCATTTGATGACTTCACCCAGAATGCACAGGATATACTGGAGCAGCAGAAAGCTGGGGTTGTTCCTGAACAGGCCGCCAGATCCGCCCTGTTTGAAGAGGCAGGCGTAAGGGCTACCCGTGGAGAAATAACCCAGAAAGCAGCAGATCAGGCGCGTGAATCACGATTGATGCAGTCAACAAAAGATGAGCTTGCAGAGCCGTTAAGACAATTCAAGCTGAAACAAAGTGATGAAATAGGCGATTATCTTCGTAGCAACGTCAATCAGGATGTGTTTGATGAGGAAACTGGAAACCTCATAAAAGAGGCGGTGGGTGGTCGTAAAAAACTATTGTCTACTGAAAAAAACCAGCTGTACGCCGATTTCAGAGAAGCGACTAAAGGCGTAGAAATCCCCCTGTTTCTTGACCGTATGAAAGAATCATTGCCTGATGAATTTACTATGGAAGATCTGGCTATTACTGCTGAAGGTCCCATGCAGGCGGCTAAAAAAATTATGACCCGATACGGAATTCTTGAACCGGATGAAGATATGCTTTCAGCCGGTGTTAATCCCAGAGTATTGACAGCAGAAAACTTTGATCAGTTCAGAAAGTCACTGAACAACATAGAGAGAGGTGATCAGACAGGAGCCGTTAAAGTGGTGACAGGCCCTCTTAAAGAAGCTTTAGATAAAGAAGCCGATGAGCTGGCTTCTGTACTGGAATCACAGGGCTATGGTTCAGATATAACAGACCCCATCAAGCAGGCCAGACAACGAGTAAGCACCATTAAAACCGAGTTCAGCCCACAGTCCGCCGTGGGTAAACTGATTGACAGCAAAAAGGATGGTAATACCTCCGTCATCGAGGCCAGCAAGCTATACAGCAACAACATAGCAGCAAAGAGTGTTCCGGTTGAAAATGTCCGGTCAATTATGAGCACTCTGAACAAGGCAGGCGAGTCTGGAGAGGTTGCCAAGGCATCACTGCAATCAACAGTGATGATGGATCTGATTAATGCAGGCTACGGTACCAAGTCAAAGAAGATTAACGGTAATCGGGTTTTTAATCCCATAGCCTTTAAAAACAGGATGGAAGCATTAGGATGGGGAACCAAGAATAATAAGCTACAAGCCATCTTCAAAGATAATCCTGACATGCTTGGACGACTTAAAAACATAGACAATATTTCGGATATCCTTATCAGAAATGCAGATGTAGAACCTAAAGGCTCATCCAGCACCATTCTTGATATGTTTGATATGTTTGGAATAACCGCCATTACGTCAAAAATACCGGTAGTCGGTCCCATGTTCAATGAGACTATAAAGACATCTATTCAAAGAGATAAAACCCGTAAGGAAGTGGCAGAATCCATGAGATCAACACCAGAGCTGGTGGACTTTTCACTGATGCTTGATTCAACTTTCCCCGCTATAGCAGAAGCTCTTGGCGTATCGGCAACCAGTGATGAATCAGAATAACCATTGTCGTATTGCGTGAAGAATGACAAGTACCACCACTGAACCCGCTATGTAATAAGCGCACCATAGCGGGTTATAAAAAAATAAGCCTACAAGAAAGACAATATCCCATGCCCTCATAATACAAAACCCCCGTACAACATAACCCCATAATACCACAGCCACCCAAAAACAGAACCACCTAAAATAGCGCCACAAAAGAGCCACAACAGAACTACATTTAGACTGCTTAAATCAAATCAATAGGCAGTCTGATGGCTACTTCAGGAAGCACCCGCACCACGCTCATAAGCCCCTTCCAGTACTTCGCCGACCCCACCCGCGCCAGACCCATATTCAACGGGTTTATTTTCATAGGCCGAGTGGATGGCGACCCCACCAACACAGCCGACCAGATACCCGTGCAGGTGATCTGTGAATGTGGCGGCAGTCCGGTCAATGTCACCCAGCCCATCCGAACCGGCCCCGGTGGATTGCCCATCTATAACGGCAACCCTGCACAGATCGTGGTGTGCCGGTCTAACTACAGCATCACCCTGCAGGACAATAATCGGGTTCAGGTGTATCACTCACCCAATGTGCAGAGTGGGTTTGTTAATCAGCCGATTACCCATACCACGCTGGCGGCGGCAATGGCGGATGATAACAGTAGTCGTCAGTTGATTAGGTTGCTGGAGCGTGGGGGGGCTGAGTATCGGCGGGCGGCGAATCAAGCTGAGTTTGACGGGTTTCCTGAGCTTGGTAGATTTACGGATGCCGTTAGTGGTCTTTGGGTTCTCCGAATTATAGATTACTGCCACATTGATTACACAGGTGCGGTCGAAGGAGACTCCTCAGTAGATAACACTCCTGCTCTACTTGCCGCCAGTCAAATCAGTGCAGTGCGTGCAAATGAAGGGACTTACTCATTCAGAACTAAATGTAATTTCCCGATGTACACTGAGATTAACTTCGTAGGGCATGTAAAATTCAATCTAGAATCCTCTGCTGTAGCCCTGTTTGAGTTTCTTGACGGCATGTGCCTGACTGGAGATCAGCTAACAGTTGATACAAAAGGGAACGATACCAGCACAAATGAAGGAGGGTTAATCTGTAGACAACGCACCCCGACGATAGATTTATCATGTGGAATGGTAATTCAAAACACAACTAACGCCTCTCTATGGTCTGATGGAGCTATCGGGAGTGGATATATCGGTAGAGTTAATTCTGTAGATTGTGGCAGAGGAATTCATGTACATGGAACAGAAGAGAATGTAACTTCTTCTCTCGCCACGATTACTCTGGATGATTTAAAAACGTCAGGAACTACAGGCAGCGCTGGAAACATTTATTTTATTCAATCTTTCAATCACGCCGATATTCGGGGTGGAAACTTCACTGGTGCTGCTCAAACAGGGCCCAACTTTAACCTATGTTCTACCGTAACCGTGAGCGGTGGTAAATATTATAATATCAACAGAGGCCCGACTTTAGGTAGAAGGACACGAAATTTTACAATCACAGGCACCCAGTCCATTAACTGTACGTTTGCCGCTATTGCTCCAGACCTAAGGGACGACGACCCAGGCAATGTAGAGTTTCCACCATCCTACGGAATAGTCAAAGGGAATGTTGCTATAAATTGTGGTTTTGGGTGTAGATGGCAAGGCTCTGACGGTATGATTGTAGATAACATGTTTCTTAATTGCACTACGTCAGATGGGATAGTTAGAGTTTTCTCAAACCATCAAGAGGGCAATCCTATCTACATAAATGGAAATGTAATCTACGGTGCGGGTAATAGGCAGTCTATAAGAGCATCTACAGGTACTCACATTAGACTAGGTGACGATAATATTACAGACTCTACTAACGCATCTCCATATGCCTCTGATAACAGTGCTAACTCATCCGTTATATACGGAGAAACGTCTGAACTATCTGATGCAACCAGTAATATAACAGTACGCGATGAAGTTTTGTTTATACAGAGTGGGGTAACTTCACTGAATCTACCTTCCAACACATTTTCTAAATGCTTAGGGAAAACATTCCGTATCATAAGGGATGGGAATACGTCTAATATAGTAGTACGGGCATTAGGTGGGGGTGGAACTGTCAATGGACAACCAACGTACACTTGGCAATCAGCAGATAGCACAATACTAGTCGCGTGTAAAAATCCACAAAATGACTACTTAGTATTAATCTAGCAAAACCGGGGTCAAAACCGGGGTCAGGTCTTTCATCTTGATAGGATGCCTTAATCCGACTGCTCAACCACCATCCCATCCAGCGATTCAATCAGCCGGTGTTCTGCCTCCGAGTGGGCGCGCTGGCTGAACTCTATTTCAATTTCAATACTTTTCGTCTTGTCCATGGCCGGATTAACCCGGAACGTGCAGAACGTGCCATCATGGGCAAAGCAGTCTGTTTTTTCGGTTTCTTCCACACCCACCAGGCGGGCACCGCATTTAACCCGCGCCGATCGGATGCCGATGCTGTTCACCTGGGCCAGTGAATAAGTCGGCACAGAGATTACCCGACCGTCTTCAATTTCCACATCAAACATCTTTGGCCGGTACAAACCATCGTCACCCAGCACCATGTGATGTTCTAAGTGTTCCCGCCTTGCTTGTGGCATTGCCTGCTGACCGTCACACAGCGCCTTGACGATACCGCGCACGAACGCCGACAGGCTGACCCCCTTCTTACCCAGCATCAGGCGGTCTCAGGAATAGCAGGTTTAGCAGATTTAGCAGCAGGCGGTAAAGAAGGCACATCAGGGGCGGGCTTATCCATGGCATTGTTTCTGAAACGTTCCATGATCAAATTAAACCCCTCAGGCAGTGGGCACTGACCCACGTTTAATTCAATATGCTGTTTCGCCCGTGTATCCGTTTTGCGGGTATTTTCTTTGCTGTAACTGGCTTTCGCTTTCAGCGATACCGAGAACGGCCCCCAGCCCACTTGCCCTTCCAGTTCTCCACCGGCTTCAATGTTTTCTTTGAATTCAGCAGAGCTGGAAATCTCAACATCAAGAGAAATTTTCCCGTCAATGATCTGCATATTAGGCACAGGGATGACCGTAATCAGGGGCATAGTAATCGTTTCTATTTCTTCAGTGCCGTCTGATCGTTTGACCGAGTGCCGAAAGTCCACGCTGGTGGCGTGCTTGACCCCGTCTTGCTCCGAGAATCCGACCGACAAAACGAAACGGGCCATCGCATTAGAGGCTTTTTCCTGTGCCTCAATCATTGCGCTCAGAGGGCTTCCTATAACCTCAGAGTAGGGAATGGCAGTAAACACCTGCCCGATAAATTTGGGATCTATGTCAGACACAATAAACACCGTACGGTTTGTTGTTAGACAGAGAATAGACAGCTATAAAAGAAGGACTTGAAAAAAATGCCTATGCCCCGACTGAGAGTGCGGGGCTTTTTTTTACTACACTGTTGTTGATCGTGATGAGCCATGGACGGCGCTAAAACCGATCTATCTCCAGCTCCCTGGCCAACAAAATATCCTCAATGTTTCTACGGGTTTGTGTTTCCTGCCGTTCCGCCTCACTCACTGTGATTATTGTAACGCGATTGTTTTTTTTAATGCTGTAGGGCTTAGGTTTGGCCGCTTTTTTCTTCGCTGGCTTAGCCGATCCATCAGCTTTGCCTGCATGATACTGTTCCCGCTTCTTAGCCCGTATCGCGGCAGCGTGCCGGGCATGATAGGCCCGATTGTCTTTCTGTTTGCCGGTCAGTTCAGTCATGGTTTCATCCTCACTATAGAGAAAAGGGGGCGCTTAATGCGCCATCCTCTGAGCTTCTTTCTGCACCCTGGCCATGGCCCCGTCAAACCGGTCCTGTGTTAATTCGCCCAGTGTTCGGATATTCCCTGCAATAGTACAGAACTGAATTTCATCCAACTGAGCCATTTGTAAAGCCCCCTGAAGCCGCTTAAATTGCTGAGGTGTGATAACAGGCTGGCGTGGTGGTTCGAAGCTGTCAGGCGTTTCTATGGCTCTCTGATTCACGACCACCTGACCCGATTGCTTATTTCCGTATCGTCCGTTTCGTTTTGATTCATAGTAATCATGAGCTCCAACCATCATACGTTGCTGCTCTGCCAGCTCTGCTTCT
The DNA here is from genome assembly GCA_965221135.1 of Sansalvadorimonas sp. Taxonomy (GTDB): domain Bacteria; phylum Pseudomonadota; class Gammaproteobacteria; order Pseudomonadales; family Endozoicomonadaceae; genus Sansalvadorimonas. The sequence continues at coordinate 12,992 of CBDCRZ010000016.1, read as the reverse complement.
TTACGGGCCTTCACATCGTCAGCCACACCCTTGAAATACTGCTGCTTGGCATTCTGGGGTTGTTGCTGTTGTTGTTGTTGCTGTTGCTGTTGTTTTTCCCGCTTACGATACGCATTTTCGGGCGTCTCAGTCACATGACCGTTTTGCTGCTGTTGTTGCACCTGCTGATTGCGGCGGTTAGCCAGATATTCTTCACGGTTATGGCCACCAGCCTGGCTCTGATTCTGGTTTTGATTCTGTTGTTGTGGCTGGTTCTGGACAATTTCATGGGTCTGAAAATCGGCGTCATTGTCCTGCGATTCAGTAGGGATACAGAACACCTGAAAGCAGGCGGTTTTATAGGCGGCGCTCATCGCTTTGTTAGTCGCTTTATCGCCACTGTCCATGGATTCGCCGTAAACCTCTATCGATTTGCAGGAACCATCTTCAGAGCTGATGAAATCAAGTTTCACTTTCAATGTAACGTGATTCATTCTGCCGCCTCGCTGGGTGGCAACTTCCACCACTTGACGATCCAACACAGTTGGCATGATGCACACGCCAAATTCTGCCAGCTTGGGACCCAGCGCATTGTAAATATCATCAATGCCACGGAAGTTGTAACGCTGCTGCTGATTCTGCTGGTTCTTCTGAATGCCGGTTTTAGCCAGTGCAGCCTGAACCTGATTGATAGCGGTGAAAACGCCGAAGCCGGTAGTGGTGGAAGTCATGAAAATACCCTGAAATTGAAAAGTGTAGTACTGGAGAAGAGGGCATATAGCCCCCTTACTGGTAATGGTGTTACTGGCCTTCGGATTCATCCTCAGTCAGTCCGGTGAACCAGAGCATGAACGAATTGTCTTCCTCGAAATTGTCAGAATTGCAGGCCGTGTGATAAGGGGTGCCGATAATTTTAGTGATCATTTCAGCAGCTCCAGCAGTGCTTCAAGCTCAGAGCGAAGCGCGGCAATTTCCACTTTGCGAGCATCAACAGCAGGGGCGCTAATCAGACCAGTGCAGGCGGTTAAACCAGACACTTTGGTGGCGTTCATCTGCAGCAGGAAACCAGCTTCACGAAAACTTTGCAGATCTGAAATAGTGGTGGATGGGGTGATTGTCAGTTCCATGTAGGAATACTTCCATATTGAGCCTGATCCGGTTTTGTGCCAGTATCGGGCTGTATGTGGTTGCCTTCCTCTCCTCGCCCTTCGACAAGTTCGGGGAGGAAGGCGGTTTACCAAATCAAGCCAGTTCTTAATGCCCCGTCTCAATTTGTGTATCTATTATGTAATTACGTAATTATAAAGTCAAGCATTGATTTGTAATTACTTAATTCCTATAATGTGTGCATATATCAGAAACAGGATCTACATAATGAAGAAGCGGGCAGGAAGGAAGCCGGTTGGGGATAAGGCAAAACATGCCGTATTTCAGATCAGGACTACAGACGAAGAAAAAGAAAGCTGGGCTGATAAAGCCCGAGAGCTTGGATACAAAAGTACGGCGGATATGTTCAGGAAACTGGTAGCAGTAGCCTGACATCAGACAGATAAAAAAAACCCCGTCGGGACTGTAACCGGCGGGGTTTTTTTTCACTTAACTTCGCATGAATTTACACAATCGCAATCAGTACACCTACCAGAGAACCATAGAGAACCATACCAAATGCCTGAGAATTATAGACCAGGCAAAAAAAAGCAGCCCGTAGGCCGCTTGAATGATATGTATCAGGTTAAACGCTGGTGGCTTTAAACTGACTGGTTAAACCGCTCAGGCTTTTTAATGATCCTGAAGGGGTTGGTTTTGCTTCAGGTTCTTTTTTTAATACCGGTACTTCGTCTTTTACTTCAGAGACTGGTTTATTAACCGGCTTGCCTGAGATCCTTTCCAACATACTGATTAACACCTCAGCCCGTTCTTTTGTGTCCATGCCTTCCAGCTCTCCATTACGCTCCATGGACTGGAAAGCATCAATAACACCACCACCCAATTCCTGAACCATGTAGCCGAAGATGGAAAAAGAGCGCAGCAGGTCTAACACTTCTGACCGGCCTTTTTTATCCGCGTCTGACAGATGGCTCCACATCCGTTCGGTGACAGTGCCATCAGTGACCCGAATCACCAGACGTTTATCAATGGATGGTTTCATGCTCATGATTAACCTCTTTGACTTTTTACCAGCCCACGGGCAATAGAAAATTCATCCCCGATAATGCGTTCACCGCCGTATATATCAGCAATGCGATGCCCCATCAGAGCAGAACCACCCCCCACATAGACGACCGCCGCCAGACTTTCAGAGTCAGCAACAAACTTACGCATACCGGTAATAATGTCTTGCTCTACATCCCTGCAGGCTTGTTCTACTTCATTGCTGATATCTTCACCGGCAAATTCTTTAGAGCGCATGGCTGAATCAAGATGATGTTTCTGCAGGGCCTTCCGATCGAACCGCTTCATGATGACAGGGCGCAGGTTTTCAGCGATATGGAATACACCAAAACGCAGAGAATCAAAATTCTGCATGTTGCCATAACCATCCACGACGGCCAGATCAGTGGTCGTGCCACCCGCATCCACAACCATGATTTTATGACTGTCATCCACATCCAGTGATTTGCTACCGTTATCATTCAGCAGATAATCAAACCAGGCGGGTGTCGCTTCGGGTGACACTTTCACAGAAACAATATTGGCCAGCGGATGGCCTGCCATATTTTCAACATCCGCATTCATCAGATTGTTTTTTTTCTGATTAATCAGCGGTTCGTTGTACGGCGCTACTTGATAAAAATCTTTAATCGGCAAAGTCACATTGATTTCTACATCCTGCCCCCCAAAACCATTCTGTCTCAGCACCTCATGCACCAGAATCAGATTGATATCAGACGTTTGATAATCAGGAATGTCGGTGGTCATTGAACCATCCATATTCGGAGCAGCGGTATATTCAAGGCCGCCCACCGTATACGCCGCATCATGATAACTACCCGACTGGGTGTTCAATTTCGCCCCTCTGACAACGCGGGAGGGGATCACCTGGCTGACGATCTTCTCCCTATCAAACCAGGAAATCTTGGTCTGGCTGGAGCCTTCATCAATAACGACGTGTTTCATTCGTGCATTCCTTATGCAGTTATTACACTGGTTTAGTGCTTGAATGTGACTTTATAGCATATTAACCACACATACAAGATTACACCAACACAATACAAACTCAGCCCCTATACAACGTTGACTCTTGCAGAGTTCCGCAACACACAACGCCAGAACGACACAGAAACCCACGACAACATTGCTAGAGTGAACAGGCTTGAATGATGAAATAGGGTATTAGTACTTATGGCTACTAAGAAGGACTATTCCAACTGGCTCACCATCGCGCTACCGCTGATAGTGATGGTCATCGTCGCCATGATCGGTTTTTCAGTCACGGGCCTGAGAGACCGAATAACGGACAACGAGGATGATATACAGCGATGTATGAAAATCCGGGATTATCAGACAGACCAGCAGGCGATGAACAACCGCATCAATGTAATGGAGGGCCGTCTGTATGACCTCCAACGCTGAAGAAATAGAACTGCCTGCTGGCCTTTTAGACATGATCGAACAGGACGAGGGATACAGAGACACTGTCTACATGGACTCGGAGGGATATCAAACCATTGGGCTGGGGTTTTGCCTGGACAGAATGCCAATGCCCAGGGAAGTAGCAGATTACTGGTGCAATCTGATTCTGACTCAGCGCCATAAACAGATATTGATTGCCACCCATTTCGGCACTGTGTTCAAGAATCTGAACCCGGCGAGACAGTGCGCGATATTAAATATGAGTTATCAGCTCGGCATCAGCGGATTGTTTAAATTCAAAAACATGTGGGATGCACTGGCAGTGGGCGACTACAAAACAGCCAGCCTTGAGGCGATGGACAGCGTATGGGCAACACAGACAAAAAACAGGGCGCGGAGAATAGCGGAGGTGCTTAGAACGGGCACCATGCGACCGTATCAATAGGATCGGGGCGGCAGCGAACTGGAAAGACCCGCCCCGATCTGCTGCTGGTGGTCAACATGAGGAGTCTCCAACCACCGGCAGCTAATAAACTGTAGCCTATCAGGCTACTTCTGATTGATTAACATCATCGTTCAACTGAACATCATCCCAGCTACGGTCAGTAAGACGCTCTTCAGTCGTCCGGCTGACCTGTCCCTTCTCTTTGTCTATGGCTTTCTGTTTCAGAATGCCATAGAAGTAATTTTTCACAGATACCGGAAACTCAAATCCACTCATAATCTGACTGACGATATCCAGGGTAGAATCCCTGATTATCTCTTCCTTATAGAGATTAGCCATGGTCATCATTTCAATATCAGTCAGCTCTGGGATATTAAGTTTCAGCATCAGCTTGATGCCTTCCGGCATTTCCTTTGGAGTACCTACAGAAACAGGGCTTTCCTGATCTTCCTGCACGGCTTCAAACTGCTGGTTATGTTTAATCACAAACTTAATGGCTCCGATCTTACGGCCTTTTCTGATCGGTTCGAAATCAAAGGTAAGGTCGGTTTCTTCGGTTATTTCTTTCTGGCATTTTTCAAGAATGAACCGTCTTAAATCTCTGAATCTTTCATACTTACTTTCTTCTACACCCAGATAGCCCCGAAGGTCATCTATTGATATTTCCCTGAATGCCACCGTTTTTCCTTTATCCACGGCATTCATCGGAAGGAACTGACGCAATATTTCATACATACGGATAGAGTAAGACGACTGAAGGCTCATAACCTGCTTTAATCGGTAGCTGGTGAACTGACCTTTAAGCTGTAATAGATAAGGTTTCAATTTTGGAGAAACAGAAAATTCTACACAACCCATAGCCTTTGAATATTTAGCATGAGCAAACCAGTTAACCATAATAAATCCATCAGGATTATCAGGTTCTTTTATGGTTATAGGGCTGGTCATTAATCTTTTACAGGAGCTATGTATATCCCTGTAAATATTATTACTTTTAATGCCTGTTATTTTTACCAGCTCAGGAACACTAATCTGATAATCTTTGAAATCTTCATCTTCAGGATTTATCTGGGCTGTTACTGCCAGAATTATTTTCTGATCCTGCAAAAGAAGCTTAGTTTTTCTCTCAATCAAAGCAATTTGTATCAACTTATTGGCCTTGGTCACGTTCAATTTATCTACATCAGTGGTTATGGACGGCATCTTATAGAGCCTCAAAATAGTATAAAAACTACTCTAATACAATAAATGGGAAAAGTAAATACAGGTTTCCCCTTTAAGATATCAATCACTCCCCTTTAAGATATCAATCACTCCCCCTTAAAATATCAATCACTCCCCCTTAAAGTATCAAACCTTCCCCCCTAAACCGCTACACCTCCCGAATTCATTGACCTGTAGAGGAGGGTAAAACAAGTAAAACAAGTAAAACAAGTAAAACAAGACTAACCGGCCTCGCTGGCGCTTGGCCTGTCGGTCGGTCACTGGTGCTTTTCTCGACTGATTACCCATCAAAAAGATCGGCAACCAGCTCTCAAGAAAAAGCTCGGTTAATCAGCCATTCGGCTGTCATTCAACCTGAACAACCTACACACACTCACTAACTCACCGCTGAGGGTTATAGTAAAATCGGCTTTCGGCTAAAAAACGGCAGTACCAGTTATGCGTGGTCTACGCTTACCCCCTTTAAATATGACAAAAGGTTAGGCATGAGCAGCATAGTATCAACAAGCATGATTTCTTTTTTAAGCGGATTCGTTTTTTATTGGTTGGCGGTGTTTTTATTAGATCGTATAAAATACAAAAATCCAAATTATGAGAGACTGATATTTTTTATATTTGGTGCGTTATCCGTGACCTTATCATTAGCTATTACAATTTTTTATAAAGAATCGTACTTATGACCCAGCATCACGAACTCACCCCCGAACAGAAACAGAGCCGGATACTCAGACAACGGCTGTTCACTATGCTGTCAGAAAACTGGCCCGCCCTGTTCAGTGAAATCAAACCCCTGGCTATCGGTATTTATGAAACGCTGCTTCAGGATCTGGAAGACCGACACCAGCCAACAGAATGGCTGAAACCAGCTATCACTCAGTGGTGCAAAAACAAGAAATATATTTCCAAGATATCAAAGGGTGGCCCCCGCTATGACCTGAACGGGAAACAGGGAGAAATCAGCGAACATCAGCGCACCTGTTCAAAAAAATACTTCAGCTACAAAAAAAAGAAAAATGGGGTGAAATAGCGACACGGAGAACAGAATGAGCATAAAAGATGATTTTGGACTAATTGAAAAATACAGTGAAATGCAAAAAGTCGGATCAGTCACAGTCACTATTTTACATGACCAGGCTCTTGAAATAGTTGTCGCTGATCTAATTGCAAAATACAAAGCGTGCAAAAAACGCAATGACGAATATGCGGATAGTTTCAAAAAGGTTCTTCAGTTCTATTTGGAGGACGATGAAATGGAAGAGATGGAAGCGATATAACCCCTGCGTAATGGGCAGCGAAGCTGTCCCATTGACGTTGTTGTTATGTGCTGATTGGCACAAAGGTTGAGTGGAGAGCAAGAGTGAAAAAAGTAACAATCCAAGTTGAAGCCCGTGTGAAGTACCGGAAAGTAATTGAAATGCCGGATGATGAAGCAGCAGAGTTTTCTCAGGCTTCTGATGAAGACATTATCTGTAACATTGATGAGCACAGCGACATTGAAGAAATTGATAACTTTGAAGTTGTTGATGTTCACGTAGGCACATAACACCTACTTATACGAACTCGGTTCGTATAAGTAACGCCTATCCTCTATATACAATCATACCCCAGGCTACGAAGACGCCAACAATGAGCTACGTCACAGGCCAGTTCATCAGACTGATACATCAGACAAAAAACCGCCGATACTCCATTTATGAATTCAGGACAGAGCGAACCACCAGCCGAGGCCGCCAGACGATAAAGGCGATCTATCAGGGCTGGGATTCCCCTGAAATCAATGAGAGCTGGTACACACTAAAGGGCCAGTGGAGCCAGAACCGCAGATTCGGCACAGAATTCTATATCAGCAAAATAGAGCTGACCCAGAGTTTCAGAGAACGAAACCACGCCCACATCAATCAGATTTTGAAAACGATAGGAAAAGACGAGCATAGAGCCTGACGGGCTCTTTTTTTTACTCTCAATATAAAAAAATAATTACAATAGTAGTCATTATGATATTATTAGCAGGCAAACAGGAGAACAATAGTGACACTGACGGAATACATAAAAACCCACTACAGGGACCACCCTGCTGATTTTGCTAAAGATCAAGGCGTTGACCGGCAAACAGTCAACCGCTGGAAAAAACAGGGCTATCTTGTGGTTGATGGCTGGCTATTAAGCCGCCGCCGCCCCATCAACACCCGCCAGACATCCAGCGACGTAACGGAGGTTCTGTAATGACCCGCGAAGAATTTTTAAAACGCCCTCAATTCATCGAACTGGTGCTGAGCGTGGGCGAACTGATCGACAGTGCTGATAAGAGCCTGGACGTAGGCGACAGTGACCGGGCTGAATCATTGTTAACGCAGGCGGATACCAGGATACATTCATTCATGTTCACTGATTTCCAAAACTATAGTTTTCTCAGCACCGACCAGTACCTGTGCGGCGTCATGGTCAACCTGACCCAAGAGCTCACCGCGACCCTGTCGGATCTGTAATCATGGCCACCATCTCTCAATACATACAGCGCCAATCCTGCAACACCGACAAACTGATGTTTGACAGCAAACAGGCGCAGGTGTGGCAGATTGTAGAGCACGAAAAACCCCACTATATAGGCTCCTATGAGGTCGTTAGGCTGGTGGACGTGCTAGAAGGCGAAGAAGGGGAAGGCGTTTTTTCATCTATGGAATACGCATTACAGAAAGCCGGTCGAATCGTTGACCAATATCAGGCAGTAAAACAATGACACCAGAAGAAGAAAAACAGATTGTAGAACAAATGGCCGAACTCGGAACAACCTTATTCAAATTCACGAGCAATGGTTTTAAGTGTGTGGCAATCAACATGTACAACCACATTCTGACCATGAACATGGCTCCAGTGATGATTAATCACTACGGGAGAGTGTCGGTAGAGCTGCAAATAATGCCGGGGGTTATGAACCGGGTAACATTGCACCCCCACGGCAACCCAGACGACAGCAGCATGTGGTTTGACTGCGACACGGTAGAACAAGCCACCGGCCTGCAGGATTTTATAACACAGTACAATGATCACTGGTCGCCCGATCCGTCGGAGTCCGACAACCAATAACCCAAGCGCCGGTAGTGATACCGGCCTTTTTTTATGAGGCAAAACATGGCCGTCATTGAATACAAGGAAGGATCGCATAAAGCAGGATTTATAGGATTTAGAGTCGACACCACTGTGGGTGGTGAACGCTGGCAGGAATATTTTTCTATTAATGAATACGAATATGGAGATGCAAAAAAACGGGCACAGGCGCTGAATGATAAATGGCGAGCCCTGGCGGAAGAACACAACCTGATTCACCGCCTCAATGACATGTGGCTACCTAACCAGGTGTGCATAGGACTAACTGCAGACATAGAAAGACGAGCAAGGATTCTTAAAAGTGGATCCCGTAGCACCCTCTATTCCCCGGTGTTTTCAGTATCTGTCGGGAACAGAAGAAGTCCAAAAAGATTCAGCATAATAAAAATGGGCTATCAGCACAGCTACCGCTCAGCCGTCCGGTTATTTTGTGAGTTTCACGGCTACAGTCACCACATAGAAAAAAAACTCTTCAAACGCCAGCCAGAGCCTGAGATGTTCACGGGCTATCTGTTCAATAAGAAATTTGAAAAATACAGAGATATTTATATTGGTGAGATAGAGGAGAAGTTACTGGCTGGTGGCTGTTCCCTCTAATAAAAGGCATTCGCCCTCTATATCATCCTGGCAGAATCTATCCATCAGTATTTTTTTACGTTCCTCATAGCTCACCCCGGAACCTATCAGTTCATGGTTGTCACCGCGTATGACATCCAGTCGGCTGACCTGTTCCGGTGTGATGAAGTCAGCCAGCCCGAGATCATCGGGAATCTGATGCTGTTTCTTATAGTCACTCACTGAGCAACCCAGCAGAACCAGGTCACACAGCCGGTGCTCATTCATGTAATGATAATCCTGAGTCTCTTTACCCAGGGTGGCCCGATGATCCTGCAGACCGGCACACATTTCCTGAGAGGCAATCCGGCAATGTTTCCGGACAGGCAGAGAATGACGCATAGAAACAAATTGTTCTGCGTAGGCCATTTTTAGAGAATCAAAACGAGGGCCCCTAAGTTTCGATATCATAAAACCGAACCCTTGTTCAGAAATTCTATAGCAGGGCTGTTTTTGTCCCCGTATATCTTTATATTTCGCTCCTACGAAGTTAGGAGCGAGATTCTTATTTTTGGACACAATAGAACGTATGTTCTTAATTACATTATCGTGACGAATATGGAAAAATTCAGCCACTTCATAACTGAACGTATAAATCTTGCCAGTATGGTCAGAAACATGAACCACGGGGAAAAGGAAGCCATTCATAAAAACACCATTTATATAACGTGTATATAAAATAGCGTTTCCTATACACGTTCCCAGGACATGTATAGAAATCGGGTTTTTGTAGTTACATCGGAGTAAAACAAAAATAAATTATATTATGTATATACAAAACAAAATCTATCCGTTATAGTAGCACCATGTTCAGCAAACACGTTGAACACCGACCGGGCGGGACCCGGAAAAGAGAACCACCATGAACACATCAAAAATCTTCACTAAAGCCCACGCCATCGCTCGAAAAACAGTGTCTATTGTTGGCGATTACGTGATCGCTTTTCGTTTCGCACTAAAGAGAGTTTATATGGAAGCAAAACTGATTAAATCCGGTCTGAATGTTTGGGAAAACTACGGTAAAAAGAGAATTTACATTAGTGATTTTGACGACATGATGAAGGCATTCCCTTCCCTGAGCGTTTCATTTTACAAAACCGGTAATATCTCTAGTGCCTACTATGCTGGGGAAAAGATCAGCAACGGCAAAGCAAACAAACTGATTCCAGCCGGTAAAATGTTTTACGATTGCCTCGAAGAGAAATGGGTAGGCGCAACTCAAACCGCTTCTGATATTTTTGGTATTTAATATGCAAGAACAACAATTCGCTATTTTTATGCAATACGTAACACCGGCGAAAAATTATTATGATCGAGGGTATCAGCGAGGTCTCAGGCGTTTTTATCACGGCGAGAAATTCGGTACACAGTCGGAACATGAAGAATGGATGAACCTGTCCGGGAATAGAAAGAACATGGGTAAGGGATATCAGGACGGTTTTTCCGGTCTACCTCCCGCCGGTTATCACGGCAACATTGGCAACCAGAACGCCCGTAAAGAGCAAACCGCCGATAGCACGCTGGTCATCAGGCTCAATAGTCGGATAAAGGCAGGCTACGTGAAACAGGCACAAAAGGAGGGGTTAAAACTCAGTGAGTGGGTGTTAAAAAAGCTGTCTGTTTCTGATCAGCAACAGTAAGAAGAAAGCCCCAGAGATGGGGCTTTTTTGTCGATTCATCCGGTAAACCTTCCTACCGGCAGTAATTAATAGGCATTAAATCACTCAGAATCCCACCGCATACCATACGCGGTATTACCGTCTTCCAGGTAACAAACAGAATGGAACCCATATCGCTGAAGAGACTTTTTTACCAGCGGATTCCAGATTTCCCATACGGCAATAGTCTGGTACTGGTTCTTTGCATCAACTATAAATTGCCTGAATAGTCCCTGACCCTGTTTAACTGAAGAGATAGCCAGAAAATCAACTCTGTCACCATCGACCTTAACCAGCCCGCTCATTCCGTTTTTAGACACAAACCTTTTGTATTCACTGCCTAATGATTCTCCTATAGGATCACGGCTAATAGCTCCAAGAAGATCAGTCATCTTTTTTATTTTCCTGAAACGGTAAAGTTATGTTTACCCATTGGCCAAAGAGATTCTGTTTTTCGTGTCTACCACAGCCCATACAGTATCGTGTGACTTGATAGCCCAGTGGAGACCGGTGGTACTTCCACCAGTGCCCACGGCTTGAACAGTCTTTCATTCTCCGTACAATTCCCAATCATCCGACAACAGATCAGTTTGCGAAGCTACCCAAGGCACTACGTTATTAGATGCCGTCTTCATGGCGATATAAGCCCCATAGGGCACATCATCACCAAAATAGGCTTTTGCCACTTCAGTTTGAGCTTTGTACCGGTTTTCAGGAACAAGATAGATAAACATCTTTTTTCCGTTCCAACCGTCACGATGTACTGCATCAGCGTCTTTTAGGTGCTTCAAGGCTTGACCGAAATCCATGACAGGTACCACTTCTTTGGAAACCCTGAAGAGTAGACCAGTAGCCAACACAGGGTTTACTACTGGTTTTCATACAAGTTAACCTATCAATCTATACCCCTGATTTTTTTGGTTTTTTTCAAGTATTCCCATATCAAGCAAGCTGTATAAAATTGTCTGGGACATATGTTGCGGTATTTCCATGTACTCAGATAAATTTCTTACGCTTGGCTCTGATTTGCCAGACTTTATAATTTTTATAGCCTCATTTATTTTTTTTGTTATATAAAAATTACTATCTGAAGAATACTTTTTTTGATGTAGAGATTTAATATAAACATCTAAATCAGTTCCTTTAACACCGCCAGAATAAAGAGATCCTTCCATAAAAGAGTTAAAGCATGATATCGCTTTACCACTTCTTTGTCTTGCTATCTCTATCTTCATAGATACCTGACCTGAATCCCTGTAACTCCTGACTATTTCTGTCAATGCCTGAACACCATCCTTTTTTTTACCTCTTTTTATACCTTCATCGTTATTGTAGGGTATCCAAAAATCAAAGGCTTTATCACCTTCCTTTATGACTGTGATAATCATGGCAGCCAGAACGTATGCTGGAAAATTTTGACGAATGAAATGATATTCATCAATAGACCTTAAAACATCTATGAAAGGTTTAATCTCTTCATAGATGTTAAAGTTTTTGTTGTTTTTATTGTTTATAATTTTTATTGCAAGGTGAACACCGCCAGACCTTAAAATCTGGCTATTAGGAATGAAGTTATTTTCCCTGTAAGCGCCTGTAAGTCTATCAGATGACGTTTCAACAGCACTGGTGGAATCGAATTGCTTGTATAAATTATTGACCTCTTCTAAATTATCAACTTTATAAAGATCTAAATTCAAATCTCCGAAAGGAGGGATAAGTTTTGATTTTTTCCATAGGTGAGATCGTGTATGTCCATCTAATTTATACATAGAACCATCGGGAAGAATGGCCGCCGATACGTTTTTATGGGTTTCAGAACTTTTTTTCAGATGATTTTTAATCGCTTTCAATGCGTGTCGTTCTGTATCCCGTTGTATAGGACAATCTGAAACATCGTACCAATCATCAACAGAAATGGTTTTTTTAGTCAGGGTAATCATGTTTAACCTCGTTTGAATGATTACTTATACCAAGCCAGTTGCAGCTGGCTTGGTGACTAATTTTAGATCAGTTTATAAAAGCCCCTCAGTAGGATTATTCTTGAACCGGTTAGCTTGCTTTATGTAGTGCATGGTTTGATTAGTCGTTTTGTGCCTGGCATGTTGCGCCAGTGGTATCAGGTCGCATCCTCTTTCGGCGGCACTGGTCAACATACCCGATCGGGAAGAGTGGCCGCTGTATCTTGCAGCATTCAGACCAGCCAGCTTGCAATATTTCTTGATGGTGTCGGCATAGGTTCTTCCAGAGACTGCCGCAGGGTAGAGACAGCCATTAGGTGTGAACCGGAGAAACACAGGGCCACCTGTAATGCCTGCCGCTTCATACCAGTTAACCAGGGCACGAACAGGGCACAGGTCGGGCGAGCCTCGCATAATGCTGACAGATTGCCCCTG
>CBDCRZ010000015.1:0-50970 GCA_965221135.1 Sansalvadorimonas sp. | reverse complement strand
ATCGGATGGATGCTTTGGGTTGAGGTTTGAAATTTCTGGCTTCAGGCAGCAACCTATAAACGACAAGTGCACAGATAAAACTGAACAGAGCCATACCTGCTACGGCGGATTCCCACCCCCAGTGCTCTGAAACAACGCCTCCATAAACTCGTCCTGTTATGCCGCCAAGTGAGTTGGCACCAATGTAAGTACCCACCGCCATGACCAGGGCTCGATGAGTAAACTCTTCTGCCATATAGGCGACGGCCACCGCTGCAAAACCAGCCAGTGCAACGCCCAATACTGCTCTGGCAAGAATCAGCATGATTAGATTGTCTGTGAAGAGGATAAGAATACCGATCAAGGGCATGAGAAACAGGCTGATCATCATAACGCGATGTCGCCCAACGGTTTCTGAGTATATTGCCCAGGGTACCAGTGTGAGTGCCAGGCTCAGGGTTGCTGCCGCTAACAGCCAGTTTGCACCAAGGGCGGATACCGAAAACCGTTCAGCCATAAGTGGAAGCAGGGGCTGGAACAGGTAGAGATTACAAAAAATCAGGAAAGAGCCAATGGCCAGTGAAAAGCTGGCTTTGCGGTATTCGGGCGTATCTACATCAATCATCGAAGTGCCAGGACTGGAAAACATTTCGTGCAGGATACTGCTAGCCATGCAATCAATAAAATATATAATAAATATCATTTCTATATATTAAATATATAACCAATGAATATTAAACCACTGACGTACTTCGTGACCCTGGCAGAGACTGAGAATTTCACCCGGGCAGCGGAACAGCTTCATATAGCTCAGCCCGCTTTAAGTATTGCCATCAAAAAGCTTGAGCAAGAGTTAGAGTTGCAACTTTTCCACAGGAATGAGCGAAAAATTACCCTTACCCATGAAGGTAAGGTGTTGTTGGAACATGCCAGGTTAATTCTTCAGCAGGTGGACAGTGCCAAGCTGGCTATGGATGAGCTCAGGGGGTTGGAAAAAGGGGAAGTACGTTTGGGGATACCCAGCATGATTGGGTCTTATTACTTCCCGGATATTCTCATGGCCTTCAAAAAGGAATACCCGAACATCAAGCTTCATATGGTTGAAGCCGGGACACAATCTATTCGTAAAATGCTGGTATCAGGTGAGCTGGATATTGGGGTTATTGTTAATAACAACGTTCCCGATAGCCTGATGACCGAGCATCTGATTGATTCCCAGATGGTCGCGGTGGTTAGCCAGCAGCACCCATTCAGTCAACAGAGCACGGTAAGCTTTAACGATTTTTTTGAAGAAGAACTGGTTATGTTTCGGGAAGGGTACTTTCATCGGGAATTTATCGATGAGATCTGCTCACAGAAACAGTTGAAGGCAAATATTTCCATCGAAACGAACCTGCTGCCCATGATGTTGAAAATTGTTGAAAATAATCAGGCTGTCAGTGCATTGCTAAAACTGGTGACTGACTTTGAAAGTCAGGTAACTATGGTGCCTTTTTCAGAGCCCGTGCAATTGGAAATTGTTATGGCCTGGCGAAAAAATGGTTACCTTTCTCTGGCTGAGAGAACCTTTATGGAGTTTGTTACGGCCAGCTAGCTGTTATGTTCTGGTATACCAACCCATTCTACAATTTTATTTCTCAGCCACTTATGAGCCAGATGGTGATCTCTGCGGCTATGCCAGATCATACGATGCACAATGGCAGTTTGGGAGAATGGTATAGAAAGTACCTGTAGATCAAAATTGTCTGAAAACTCATTGGCCAAACTCCGGGTCACTCCGCCAATACAATCACTTTTGGCAACCAGCGCCATCATGGACAGCAGAGACTGGCACTCGCAGCTGATCAACCGTTTCTGTAAATTCTCGGTGATAAAGTAATCGACCAGATACCGATTAGTTCGTCGCATCTGAATCACAATGTGCTTTTCAGAAAAGTACTGCTCAGGGCTTATGGTGCCATGGATTCTAGGATGATTATTAGCACAGATTAATACCAGTTCATCTTCGTATAACACTTCTGACGAGTAGGATTGACTGCCAGGAAACCCCACATCAATGGCCAGGTCCGCTTTCTGTAGATTCAGCTGCTGGAGCAGCAACTCCTCATCATTGGGCGTTAAATGGAACTCAATGGAGCAGTTTCCCATCAAAGGATCAGACGCCACTTCAGGTTGCAGGAGCTGCATAGTGGGCTCGTTGACAAAAACTCTGAAAGTATGGGGTGTCATGACATCAAAGTCCTGCATATTACCCAGTGCTGAATACACAGAGCGAAAAGCTGGTTCGATATCACTGGCTAACTGAACAGCATGATGAGTGGGGGATATCCCCCTTCCTTCGCGGACAAAGAGTTTGATCCCCAGCTTCTCCTGTAAACGTTTTAATGAACCGCTCACCCCAGGCTGGGTCATCTCAAGGGCATCAGCCGCCCGGGTAATGGATTGCAGGTGATAGACCTCAAGAAAAACTTCCAGCAGCTTAAAATCCACTCTTTTATCCATACAGCCTTGATGACCTCATTAACAAAACGACCTTTTTCATATTCGGATATATAAGCTGTGGTGATGTTTTAAATCAATTTCACTTTATTTTTCATGATGATTTCTCGCTCTAAACTGGCCGTAATTTACTGCTGAATCCCTCTTTCAGGAAGGTCAGAATGATGAAACAGATTACCACGAAAAAAACCGTTCTTGCCCTGGCAACCCTGTTTGCCGTTACCGCCAGTACTGCCAGTTACTCCCATATTTCTGGTGAACTGGACGGCCATGGAAAGCCTGCCACCCCGGCCACGATTGAAATGAACAAAACCCTGAGTCAGTCACTCAACTGGCAGGACCGGGTTGCCTTTGAGCGGAATCAAAAAGGTCTGATCAAACCTCTGGATGCAGCCTCTGCCAATATCATGCGTAATGACTATGATTTTATTCGGCAGGATCATATAGCAGACACCGTTAATCCCTCACTTTATCGTCAGGCTCAGGTGAACAACACGGCAGCAGGCCTCTATAAAGTTACTGAAGGTATTTATCAGGTTCGCGGAACAGACCTTTCCAATATTACCTTTATCCGGGGTAACACCGGCTGGATTGTCTATGACGTGCTGCTGACGAAACAGGCATCGGCCATTTCCACAAAATTCTTTTTGAATAACGTTCCAGAGGGCGGTGATCTGCCCATTGTTGCCATGATCTACTCCCACAGTCATGCGGATCATTTTGGTGGCTCCCGTGCTATTCAGGAAATGTTCCCTGACGTCACCGTGTATGCCCCCAACAATATGACCAAAGAGACCGTGGACGAGAACGTTCTGGCGGGTAACGCCATGTCTCGTCGGGCGGCCTATCAATACGGCACTACTCTGGGTGCCAGCGAATACGGACTGGTCGATGCCGGCTTGGGCAAAGCAGCGTCCACAAGCTCTAATGAGTACGGCAAAGGTGAAATAACCTTTGTTGCACCAACCATCAGCCTTAACGTAGAGAGCAAGTTTGAAACACTCACTATAGACGGCCTGGAAATGGTGTTCATGGACACCGCAGGTACCGAGGCTCCTGCTGGAATGACGACTTACATCCCCTCTCTGAATGCCCTCTGGACCGGAGAAATGATGTATCACGGCATGCATAACATCTACACCTTGAGAGGAGCCAAAGTTCGCGACGCACTGAAGTGGTCCAAAGACATTAACGAGATGATTAATGCCTGGGGCAGTGATATTGATGTTCTGTTTGGCTCTCACTCATCACCGATCTGGAACAATGATGAAGTCAACAACTACATGAAAATGCAGCGGGACAATTACGGCTTCATTCATAACCAGACTCTGCGACTGGCCAACAATGGTGTAGTTCTTCAGGATATTGGCGATGCCGTCGAGAAAGCACTGCCAGATTCTATTCGCAAAGCCTGGCACACCAACGGTTACCATGGCTCCTATAGTCATAATGCCAAAGCCGTCTATAACATGTACCTCGGCTACTTTGATATGAATCCCGCAAACCTGAATCCTTTGCCCACCGCTCAGGAGTCAATAAAGTTTGTAGAGTACATGGGCGGTTCTGAAGCCGTAGTCACTAAAGCGCTCAAAGATTTTGAACAGGGTGAATATCGTTTTGTCGCAACAGCATTGAATAAAGTGGTCAAGGCAGAACCAGACAACAAAGCTGCACGACAACTTCTGGCCGACACCTATGAACAGCTCGGTTATCAGTCAGAAACCATGGGCTGGAGAAACACCTATCTTTCCGGTGCCCAGGAGCTGCGTATTGGTACTCAACCGGGTGCTCCGAAAACAGCGTCATCCGATGTGCTGTCTGAAATGACCATAGGAAACCTGCTCGATTATATGGCAGTACGGGTCGACTCGGTTCGAGCGCAGCATCAGCCGTTCACCCTCAATGTCGTGGTACCGGATATTAGCGAAACCTACTTCGTAGAGATGTCCAATGGCAACCTTAGCAATGGTCTGGTCAAGGAAGCTGGTAACGCTGACGCCACACTGTTTATCAATAAAGCCGATGTTACCGACATTCTGTTAAAGAAAACGACTCTGGGCGAGTTGCTCCAGTCCAAACAGGCGGGTATCAAGGGTGATGCTTCGGTGATGGAGAAACTGAAACAAAGCGCTGTAGTATTCAACCCCGCGTTTGAAATTGTTCCGCGCCCTGCTCAGGGGCAGGAAGTTGACGCCCAACTATACCGCTAACTCACTCTTTTCATTAACGATCATCAGAGGGAATCCCATTCTCTCTGATGATCTTCCTACGATTGAAATGCACCTCTTATTCAGAAATCTATGACACGCTTAAAATTGACTACCATCGGTACGCTGATCTGTACCTGCGCCCTTGTTTCAGCTCCACTATTCGCTGAAGACGTACAGGACATGTCGGACCCTTTGGCGGTTTACACCCAGGCAGGAGCTGGTGTGACTGACAAAGGGCTTAACATAAAAATCGGCAATACCTACGACACAGGTAATCCCGATACCATGGCCATGAATATCATTGAGATAAAAGGCTTTGGTGGCGAGCTGCTGGGGCTTGATGGCAACGATTCGATCAACTCGGTCCGTTTTCGTAACTTTTCTCTGGATACAACCAATGGTCGTGGTGCTCAGATCGATGTGAACTGGGACTTCAACAACAATACCGGTAACGCTTCCTATAGCTTGATTCAGGCATTACCAGCCATGGGACCAGTACAGTTTTACCCTCTGGCCGGTGTAGGAGTAACGATAACGGATTCTGCTGAAATCAGAGGTCAGAGCTCAGATATTGGCAGCGTTGGCTACGCCCTGCCATCCAGTTACGGCGTCATTGGCACTTATACCAAAATCACGATAACCGATAAAATCTGGTTAAATTACAATCCTATGGTGATTGCCACCTTTAACGATAACGAGTTTATGTCCGATAGAATGGACGGAGTTCATCACGAGTTAGCCGCCAGTTATCAATTGAACCCCCGACAAAATATACGACTGTTTGGTAACTACGCAGATACTCAAATGAATGATGAGTGGGAATGGCGAGTAGAGTTCAACCATCAGTTTTAAAGAAAAGAAAGAAAAGGGTGCGGAGTCATTAATTGAATAGGTTACGACATGGGAGCCTGTCCTAAACCATCAAGTGCTAATGACTTAGAAGTGAAGCAGGGTTCCAGCATTCGTCATTCCCGCGAAGGCGGGAATCCATTGCAGCATGTGGTGTGGATCCCCGCCTTCGCGGGGATGACGTAAGAGTAAGCAGAAGAACAGCATACAACTCTCACTGCTTTTCGTAGGCTGTATTACTTAACTCTCCCTCGGAACTGAAGAACCCTCAGTCCCGCCAGCACTGCCACCCTGATCAGTACCAGCTCCTTGTTCCTGCCCTGCACTTTCACCAGCCCTGCCAGCATGCTCCTGCCTGGCTCTTTTGGCGGGTATTTCCGCAGTTGTCGCGGTGCGGCTTCGCAGCCGTGCCAGCAGTTTCAAAGACCATGACTCCACCCGGCTTTTTTGTACTGTTAAATTCGACATGAAAGTCTCTGGTTTCAGTTTCAGCGCCCCTCTGAGCCTTACAAAGAATGCGCGTTTGTCTGAAGGATTTGAGCCCAGGTCTTTGCTTCCTAAAATCTGTGGGCAGTTCTTCTGGATATATTTGAGTATCTGGTCTGCGGTCATGGTGTTATCGGCTGTGCTGGCAATAGCTTCCTCAGCCAGTTGTGCCAGTTTCACTGTTTCCTGCTGCGTACCATCTCCTGTGTGCACAACTCTCTGAGCCCTTACAGGAGCCCGGTTTGATCTGGGTTGCTTAGGTTGGGCGGTATCGGAGCTGCTTCTTTGTTCTTGTGTGTCCTTGAGGAGATAGCAATCGCGTACACCCTGATCATAGCCATGGTCGAAACCGTAGTTTCGCTCCAGTGTTTGCCTTTGTTTTAGGCCTGTGAGGTAGCCATTTCGGTATGCTTGCGTGCGCATACAAAGCAGGGAATAGGGGGTGACAACAAAGTGTCCTCCCCACAGGACAGGGCTTGGCGCAGAAGGTGGAACCGTGACATTTGAGTCAGGCTGCCCAACAGCAGAAGCAGGGGAACCAGCCGAGCCACAAACGCTTACAGGCGAGGATGGGCAGCTATTTGTGGTATTAGAATTCATCCTTAACCTCGGATTTTTTCAGATGCATACAGCCTTCAGACTGTACGCAGGGAAGATGGTTGCAGGAGGGCAATTCAGCTGACCGAAATGTTAGAGAACCTGTGCAAATAACCTGTGGTATTTAAGCTTTGTCGAGCCTCGTCCTGCTCCATATATTTAAAGACCACGGGGAAAGCTCAGCTAATACCCGAATATTGGGTGTTGTAAGATCTTCACCGAGATTATTATGTTCACCGGAAATATGTTGAGTGAGGTTCAGTAAAACCGCTTCTATTGTTTCTGCCTGAAAAGTCATTTCGCCCTGCCCACTGCTTGACGGTGTGTTCATAGTCAGCTCTACCGGGAACAGAATTCGTCCTACTGTTCCATCATCATCATCATCATCAACTTTAACCATCAACCCCAGGTATCCTCGTTCTGCTCCTGAATAATCGCAATTCAGGCTTAAGCTCTTGTTCAGAATTCTCTCTGCCTGGCAGGTTCTGTGGGCAAGACTGTTCAGTGGCAGGGCATCTGCCACCAGAAGTGACCTGCCACTGCCTGGTTCATCTGCAACCCTACCTTCCACAACCTGACCTTCCACAACAACTGCTTCAATCCGGCTCACGGTGTAACTGGCTACGCTTATGTTGCGCGTACAAAAGCCCTTGGGCGCATGGTTTTCATACTGAATCGTCCATCGGCCGGTATCATCGGACAACTCAAAACCAGATTCCGGATAATTTTTTCTTTCCACTTCACGGCAATTCACCGCTACATGATGCGCCTTTTGGTATTTAACTACCGGAAGGGGGCCGAGCCTCGCCCCTCCGCTGATATTGCTATACATAACCGGTTTTCCATTGTTCTTACTACAGGCTTTGACGTTGGTGCAGAAAATCAGTTCGGGTACGGGGTAACAGGGCGGTTAGAGGTAACAGGCAGGGTTTTAGTCTTCGTCATTCCCGCGAAGGCGGGAATCCATTTCCGCATGTGGTGTGGATCCCCGCCTTCGCGGGGATGACGGAAGAGTATGCGGGGATGATGGGAGAGTATGCGGGGATGATGGGAGTATGCGCGGGACGATGCTTTCAGGTGGCTAAAGCATTGAGGTAAATGACTCCGACCCCTTTTCTACCGAGCGGGAGGAGATATTGGGTGAAATAATACGGCGGCTCCTTTAGTGATAAATACCAGAAAGACAAATATTAACGGGTTGGTATAACCACCAGTCCAGAACAGTAACAAAGACTGCAGCAGAATATCGATACACAGGTGGCCGGTAAACTCAGCCGATGAAACACGGCTGCCGTTCAGACAGCGCAGCCAGGTAAACCAGGTAAAAAGGATGACAAGGCTAATCAGGGGTGTTTTTTTAAACAGACAGGGGAACTTTTCATTGAACCCGCCACTCAAAGGAAGAGTACCGATAAAAAGGATAAAAGGATACACACAATGAACGGAGTCACTCATTCTGCAGGGAGACCTTATAGCAGAAACAATCAAATGCTAGAACCTAGGAGCGAAGGGCAATCCGCGGACTCCATACATAGAGTTACCATCGTTCCGCCAGATCAAGATGCCAGAATTTCGTCGAATCAAGCTGAAGCTGAAGCTGAAGCTGGACCTGAGACGTCGAACAAATCACGATATATCCTTCATCTCGACGACCCGCAAGAGCTAAGTGCACTAACAGCACCTGTCAGATACAGAACGTTAGAAGAAGCGTATATCCACTGGGGTTGGGAATCACCTGAGGTCGAAATGGCAAGGCAGCATGAAAACTTATTCAGTAGAAAAAAGTTGTCTCTGGCCTCGGAAAAACTTGACTTTTTTGCAACAGAGGAAGGCTTAAAAGCCGCTGAAACACTGCAATATGCCTACATGAATAATGTCGCCATCTCCATGCCAGGAGCACGGCGAGCATTAGAGGATGCTGAGGACGTGGTGAGAAAAATGGAATACACTAGCACCCCGCCCCTGTCTGAAGAAGAGCTCGAACAGCTGAAAGCTTTGAAATTATGGATTACACAAGCACGGGTTTGTGGTTGCCTGCACAATACAACTGAACAAATCTGCTACTGTGTTGCTCTTGTACAGGGCTGGTTTGCCAGACATTACATGGGGGAGGGGTTCTATGGTCATAAAGAAATAGAACGGGAAATCCCCTCTGGTGTCAGTCTGAAAGATATCCTGCACATGCCCTGGTCTGATTTTCAGCATAACTATCCTAACTTCCTGAAGGAGTACCAGCGTCTTGGCTTCAACGCCAAATACGCCTACCCAATCGTCGCAGAAATAGTTGAACTGGCTAAATGGCCGAGAGTTTGTACCTTCCAGCCCCTGACAATTGAAGACTTTCGCGCTTTTTTTGGAAAAAAATTTGCCATACAAGGATTCTTGAAAGAACCGGCAGCGTTACACGACGGTCATATTTACACCTGCAATAGCCTGCCACTGCATGACCGAAGTCATATAAAAGATACACTGGAAGAATTTCTTAGATGCACAGAAGAGTTCAGGTCCCATAAAGGCACCCTGAAGGACTTCCTTCTAAAGCATCCGGCTCCCTTTAAAGACGATGGGTTTTGCCAAAAAGCCAATAAATTGCTTCGGCACGTAGCCCACTCAATCATGCTGCTTGAACAGCATCTGACTTATTTCAGCCCAAGGGAAGTGACTCTGTTCAGCTTGTTACTGTTCGAGCATTTCCATGAAAACAATATTAGCAGGAGTTTATATGAGTGGGTGGATAGCTTACACTCGGTAGAAATAGGCTCTCTCGAAAGAAAAACGGAAGAAGTGATGTCCGATATATACGACGAGATTACGAAGAACATCACCCACAATTCGCATTCGCGTTCGCGTTTGTGTCGCGTTCGCGTTCGCGTTCGCGTTCGGATTCGCGTTCGGATTCGTATGCCCTGACGCAAAGATATTATACGAATCCACCCGACGATGAATCTAGGCGACTGCGAAGTGCTATGCAGTTTAATAACTATGGCTTCAACGCCAGGGATAATATTATTAAAGAATTAGTTGCGGATGGCTGGAATACAGTGCCAGCTGTAACAGGTGTAGATGCCGAATGTATACCAAGCTTTGGCAGAGCTGCGGCCTTAGCCGCTGGGCGCTGCCTAATGACCCGTTTTCTAGGTGAAATGAGGGACAGTTTTGTTGCAAATCGTCCCTTTAATACAGAAATTCTACCCTGTCTGAGTCAAATTCAGAAAGCGGCACAGGAAGCCTGCGAGCGAATGGCACCAGGGGTTAAAGAGCAGATGTTATTAATGTAATCAAAAAAACGTTTCTCTGATGATTGGTGTGTAAAAGGGGGCGGAGTCATTTATTAAATAACTCCGACCCGAATGGCACTAACTTAAGCCAGGTCGACATTAATTCGGCACCAAGGGCATCGATGGTTGAGCTGGAACACCGGGGTAAAAGCCGTGGCAAGAAGCTTTAAGTTAGTGCCATTCGACTCCGACCCCTTTTCTCTTTTCTCTCTACCTTTCTACCTTTCTACCTTTCTACCTTTCTGCCTTTTCTGGTAAAAATAGTTTGCTGGTATTGCCTGTTTCAGAAGGCATTCGAGCCAACCAGGGGATCGAAGTTGGCACCTCATCTGTGGGGCGTTGCTGAACCATGGTCAAGTAAACGAAACACTGCCCGAGTACATAGCGAGCCTGGTTTAGCTTGTGAGCATGCTCAAAGGCAATACCGCTGCCAGGGGCTTTCTCACTGAAACGAAGCACAAGAGTATCATCTATGACCAGAAACAAAGGCTGCGTTTCAGGAATGGCAAGGCAGCATAACTGCATAAAGCGGGCTACGATTCGGTAGCTTTGCCAGCGGCCTGTTTCCAGCCATTTGTGATAGCTGCCCCAAAAGTTGTGCAGCCTACCCAGGAGCCATGTCTGGGTGACAAAACCCTCGGCGGTGATCATGCTGGCGACCAGCAGTTCACAGAACGTTGGTACTGATCTTGAGGGTAGCGCCAGAGCCAGAAAAGAGATGTAATAGCCGAGCTTGCCGAGGATGGTTTTCTGTTCTTGAGTGAGCATGGCGGCTTCTTCTTTAGTAGGTTTGAGGCCGCCATCTTGCGCTTGTTTCTGGCAATGATTAAAGACTGTTCACTCTAAACTCGAGCTTCAGTAATAAATAGTGTGTAAAAGGGGGCGGAGTCATTTATTAAATAACTCCGACCCCTTTTATGTTTATGGCAAGGCGCAGCGTTGCCAAGAATGCTTGTTGCCTTTCTAACGATTGACCACGTTCAGAACCACTGAGTCGTATGATTAACTGTCAACGCACCCTAATGCTCAAGCAATTCTACCGTAACCTGATTATCCAGGGCTGAAATTCTGACAAAGCCGCCCACTGGAAAAGTAATGAGGGGCGATGTATGGCCAAAGTCGGCATTGGCAATCACGGGCAGGAGGTTCAATGCAGGAATAGTGGCAATCATATTGTGAACCTGGGACAGGTTTACAACACTGTCCCGCTGAAATCGACCCAACACCAGACCTTTCACTCCTGAAAATCCCGGTTGCTGAGTCAGGGACTGAAGCTGGCGGGCAAATTCATCCAGAGTCGCAGGACCAAGCAGGCTATCATCTTCCAAAAACAGGATAGTGCCATTCAGGTCAGGCATGTACTGTGTTCCCCGCAACAACCCGAATGTTCCGATATTGCCACCAACAATTCGGCCTTCAGCAACACCATGGTTTACCACAACTGTTCCTATATTCGGCTCAAAGCGACGATTTTCCTGATCAAGAAACCAGGGATCATCACTCCACTTCCGTGAAGGTTCGATGTTAAAAGGTTTATCGGAAAACAGGCATTGCCTGAACCAGGACAAGGTATCCTCCAATCCCTGCTCCATGCCAAATGTCGAATAATGGGGCCCGCTATATGTGACCATACCCGTTTGGGCAAAGATGGCATTGGCCAGAACGGAAATATCGGAATAGCCACAAAATATTTTGGGATTTTCTTTCAAAAGCTGATAATCAAGACCACCCAGAAGTTGGTTGGCATGATAGCCCCCTATCACTGTGATAACAGCCTTGACTGTTGGATCGGCAAAAGCCTTATGAAGATCATCCAGCCGATCGGCAACTGGAGCCACTCCCATTGGACCGGTATTTTCGACATTAGCTCCGTAATCCAGCTGTAGCTCCAATTCGGCAAGACGCCGGTTAGCAACCTTCCTCACCGGGCCAGAAATAATATTAAGCCCCTGTGAGGGCGCAATAACCCTGATCCGGTCACCGGATTGGAGTTTCGGGGGATACATTACTTCCATTGATCCGATCCAGCATCCTTGTTTCAGGGTTTGTTGAGGTTTGATTTCCGGCTGACAGGCTTTCGCCGTTATATGTACAGTGTCAGCCTCCATGGGCTGGGACTGCTGCGCCTTGAAAATCGGTTGTTTTGAACATGACAAAGCTGCTGGAATCATTATAACTGCCCGAATATCCATAAAACCAGAGAACCGAACTCGTTAAGACAGCTAAAAAGCAGGGTCAGCAGAAACGTACCTGACCAGAGTGTCAGTGCCCTTACACCATTTATCCCCGGGGGGGCTGGCTTTTATGAGGGGCTTTACTCTGGATATTGTATGAGATGTTCGCGTTAGTATTTATTAAACCCGCCCCCCGAGGGGTAACCTGCCAGCCATGAAGCCACCGTACAGATCATTCCAACACCTTCGTTCAGGTACTGTGAACAAACATCATAAAGGGAAGCAGCCTCTTCCGTATGCTCTTCCCGCCGCTTACGGAGTTTAGCCTCTCGGCATACGGCCTTAAGATCAACTGACTGTAGAAGTGTAAAAGGGGTCGGAGTCGAATGGCACTAACTTAAGGCTCTAAGGCCTGTAAATATGCGGCTTTGCTGCGACACCTGAGTTTTTCTAAGAGCCTCCTGCATACTGTGATTAATGCACACAACAGCTATGAGGCGGGAGTTTGGTAAGGTTTTTTCAAGGTTACTATAACTCTGAAAAGCTTGGTATCACTGACTTTGTGGTCTTAAGTAAGTGCCATTCGACTCCGCCCCCTTTTCTCTTTTCTCTTCTTTTCTTATTTTCTTCGCCTTTTCTTTCCCAAAAAAAACAAGGCGCGTCTGCGGTCACATACAGCCTCCATTTTTTGTACGCCTTTGACTGTTTGTCACTGTTTCAGCATGAAAAATTCATTCTTCCTGCACATCATCGGTTTTGATGGTTTCAGCGTCTTCCCGGTAGAAAGCTTCAAGCTGTTGCTTGTTAATGGCAAAGTTATCTGCACCTTCTGCACCCATGGGGATTACAGAGTGCGGATCACTACGGGAATCACTCTCTATCGGTTTCATATGTATTCCATCAGACAGGAAGCGACGGTCTTTTACATCCTTATCAATCATTTTGAATGCTTTTTTTATGGCATCAAATAGAGTCCAGCCCGTTTTAAAATACTTGTATCGAATATACTCCTCAGTAACGACTGCGCCCCCAACAGCAGCAGCTCCCACCAAAAAAACAGCTGCGGAAAGCGGGATAACCACACCAGCCGCAGCTCCTCCGCCGACACCTGCTGCCGGGGTTGAGCAGAGTCCATAAGCACTGCACAAAGCACCTGACATAGAAGCAGATGACAAGGACACAACTGACAAGGAAGTAGCTCCTGCTGCCCCGACTCCAGCAGCTGTTGTTCCGACGCCAGTAGCTGGTACAGCTGTTGTTCCGACGCCAGTAGCTGGTACAGCTGTTGTTCCGACGCCAGTAGCTGGTACAGCTGTTGTAGTTGAAGGTGTAGGTGAAGGTGTAGGTGAAGATTCACTGCCCTGCTCAGTACCACCAGAGCAAGACACGCTCACCACCCCCCTCCAGAAGTCATTCATACCTTGCGCACAGCTGGTGGGATTTAAGTCCAGGTCACAGCTATTCCCTGTGTCGCAACCTGTAGATGTTGAACAGCTACGGTAAATCCCGTCCATAACCTTACCTCCTTTTGAGAAGATGATATTGTCTTTAAGATGCACGTTCTCCCCTGTCCCTTTCACAGCCAGCATGTCTTCAGGAAGTTGCCAGAGACAGCGGGTTATTTGTCCAAGGGCACCATCTTCTGCCTTAATAATGGCCTCCCCACCCCAGCCCGGTGTGCTTGTTTTGCCAACTACAGAGAAACGTATGTTCTCGAATTTACACTCACTTTTTGTCTGGCAGGTAATAGCGCTACTTTCTTCAAAAATATTGGATGCAACATCAACAGATGCATATGGAAACAGTTCAGGTGAGTCCTCACCAGAGCCTGGTTCAACTTCGGATCCCGTTGCTACTTCATCTTCACTACTACTCACGGCGCCAAGCCTGTAACCGATAATATTGATCTTCTGATCAGGTTCGATCGATATCTGTCTGTCTAATGTTAGAGATCCCTGACTATCGTCAATCACGGCAATA
The DNA here is from genome assembly GCA_965221135.1 of Sansalvadorimonas sp. Taxonomy (GTDB): domain Bacteria; phylum Pseudomonadota; class Gammaproteobacteria; order Pseudomonadales; family Endozoicomonadaceae; genus Sansalvadorimonas. Next base: position 36,918 of record CBDCRZ010000015.1, on the reverse strand, counting down.
AGGGAGCACTTTGGTTCTTCTGATAAATAGTCATACAGGGGAGTCAGCCCCGTATCTTTATTTAGAAATAAGGCATTCTGATACGTTGATGTTGAGATTTTCTTCCCAAAACACTGAACTACACCGGGCTGGTTGGCCAGTGCTTCTATGTCACTTCTCTCCAGAACATCTCCTGTACTGATTCCCTTGTCGCAATCCAGCTCGTACTCTCCGAGGGCCTGACCTGTTAAAACACTGAGTTTTGCAGTTCGCGAATACGTACAGTTTGTTGCTCTTCCTACACCTGATTCATATCCATAAGTATTCTTTCGATACCTGACTTTGAAACCATCGTCTATAGAATCAACATACCGAATATTCAGGAATGGAATATATTCTGTTGATCCTTCTAGCCACTCGGCTGATCTATAAAAGCGGCCACCTCTGTTTAGGTTTGGGCAACCAGCACTAATCACCTCAAACGGAGCTTGTTTACACGGTATACTTTCATCAGTGACATCAAAAGTATAAACATAAGGTGGAGGATATTTTCTAGCTCTATCAGGCCCCCTAAACTTTACCGATTGTCCGATGAGTGCAGTCTGATCTTTCGGGTACCATGTTTTTCCATGAGTAAATCTACACCCTTTCCACCATGGCCCAATGAAATTATTCGTCGCAGCTGGCAGGTCAGGCATGCCAGACCCCGAGGTTACGCCATCAGAATCTGTGCTTCTAAGGGGTCTGCGCTGGATAGGAGAATCACTTAGTTCAAGCGTTGTCAGTGGTTGCAATGGTCGCACAAATTGTCTGGCATTTGTTTTAGGCGTCAGTGTTCCGCTCGACATTTCTGCATATCCAGACAATAAAACGGCTATTAAGGTGATACAGGTACATCGACACATTAAAGAATCTCCTGACGTGGGTTGTCATATTTCACAGAGCCCAAACATACTAGAAGAAATTTCCAGTTGTACCGACGATCGTGTTGATGTTTTTTTTTATTCACTCAAAAGATAGCATTGCAGAGCGTCATGTATGTTTAGCGACGCACTGAATGACTAAGTACTCAGACAAATGAAATCAAATATTCCTTACCAAACATATCGAAAACACGTCTTAGCTCTTTTTGTGTAAAAGGGGTCGGAGTCATTTATTAAATAACTCCGACCCCTTTTAGGTTTAGGTTTTTTCTCTCGGTAATTGCTGCTATTTCTCGGGCTGTCGAAGAAGAATCTTTTTCACATCCTCTGACAGTTTATTCCGCATTTTTACGCAATATTCCGAAGGGTCGTCCTCAGCAAGACAACTTTGGATGTGCGCCTGGGGAGGCTTGGGATTCGCCTGACACTCGTTATAACGAAGGAGCAACTCCTGATTTTCATTGAGGACGTCCATATAAGGGAGCTGGCAACCCAGTTCCATAAACAGAAGGCTATCTGTTTTATGAGAATACAGTTCCTTCAAATGATAGGGCAAAGCATTAATCGCCTGTACCCCAGTACCCGAAGCCAGGAAGCGTGCCATCAGCAACATTAATTGTTCTTTATAGGGGGAATAGATGCTGTAGGAATCAACAACCTTTGCCAGTATCTCCTGCTTTAGCTCATAATCCATATACGGCATGATCTGGTTATAGATCACAGGTATGAAGCTCTCTGAACTATAAACAGCCTGTGCCCCATCCTTTAATATGTCGATATTTTTTACGGTAATGCCACCAGAAATATCCGCACCTTTTTCCTCTAACCATGGAATCTGATCCACAAGGATGTGCAGTGTGCTAATTTCTGTCGAAAATCTCGTTCTGGCAACACCGTATACAGCGGCATTCATAATATGCTGCCCCAGGCGTGTGGCATCTGCCTTAGAAATATCATTTTTCACTTGCTTGTAATACTTAATCAGAATGGTCAGCAGCCCGGGGTTAGGATTATCCATATCCAGACAATCCAGCAGAGCAGGCGCATCAATGACGTTTTGTCCGTTCTTTACTTTCAGCCAGTCCCAGACCGTTTTCCAATTGTCGGAGGACGTCAGGTTGTCACCGGCAAGACACAGCATATCGGTATCGGCGATATTGGCATTTTCAAGCTTGAAGTAATGTTCATCGATTAAGTCTTCCGCCAGAAACCGTTCACCGGCACGTACCAGTGCAGTAAAGAGCTCTGCTGTATTGGGGTGGGTTTTAATATTCCTGATCTTCTGGAGGAGTATCTCTTTAATATGGATGTCCAGTGACTTATGGGTTAACAATGTCGTTAAAAGAGTCAGCTCAGTGGAGATATCAAAGTCCTTGATATGAAGCACTAATTGTTGGGTTACACGTTTATCGATCGTTCCGTCAGAATCGATCACTTTATTCAGAAGGTATCTTCCGTAGCGAGGAACAAGTTCTGGATACGTTTCAAAAAACTCATCCACCAGAGATCCAAAGTGTATACTGCGGCCAAGATTGTCGGTCAGATAATCCAGAGCTTTACGTTGCTGTTTTTCACCAGCTTCTTTCAAAAGGTAAACGGAGTTGCCTTTTTGATTCTGGAGTGAACCCGAATTCTGTAGCAGCACTTCAAAGCTATAGTAGAGCAAAGACCAGTCGCCTGGCGCCGGTTGTAATACTTCCGGGTGATTGTTCAGGGCTGCTTTCAGCATATCAGGCGAACCATATTCAAGCAGGCGTTCCAGTGACACCCTGTCATACCCAAATGTACCATCTTCGATATCACGCTTAAGATCGCTATGCTTACTGGCCGGCCTGTACGCTGCGGGATTACTCTCCTCAGCTTTAGCAAGCGCCGGACTAGCGGCAACAATAGCGAGAAGAGTCAATCCAGCAATTTTTTGACACAGAGATAAGATTTTCACAGAGTAACCTCCATTGTTTTTTCTGAAAAACCACGGTGGTATAGACAGCGTTCAAAGGGGAAAGTGCTCTTTTGGCTTATAACAAATGTGAATTAGCCGCTGATAGAGGCCTGATTACCTTGGTTGACGTTTGTTCTTCGTTAAAGGGGATTGGTCACCAATTGCGTTTGTGGGAGGTGGTATATGTCACCACTTAGGTATGGCAAGTCACCATCAATGAGAAGCGTCGTGAAATGCTTTTAAACAGAAGGGGCACAAAAAAGCCCCGTAGATCAGGGGCTTGGGAGGTATTGTAAGCGATTTGAAATCTACAGAAACCTCATTCGAGGTTCTGAATTTGTTCCCTCATTTGTTCTATTAAAACCTTAAGGTTCACCGCACTCTGTGTCACTTCCACACCCGCAGCCTTTGAACCCAGTGTGTTGGCTTCACGGTTGAGTTCCTGCATCAGGAAGTCCAGTCGGCGGCCGATGGCGCCTTTGCTGTTCAGTACCCGGGTGACTTCATTGATGTGGGTTTCCAGACGGTCGAGTTCTTCTTCCACGTCGGCCTTATGTGCGAGGAAGACCAGTTCCTGTTCCAGACGGTTCTGGTCAACTTCAACACTGGCATCGGCCAGGCGCTGGGTGATTTTTTCGCGTTGGGCCTTCAGCAGTTCAGGCATATGTTTGCGGACGATGACAGTCTCTTCACCAATAGCGTTCAGGCGTTGCAGGATGAACTCTTTCAGTTCTGCACCTTCACGCTGGCGTGACTCATGAATCTGTTTGAGTGCATTGCTGAAGGCTTCCAGTGCGTCGGTGCGAATCTGGCTCATGTCGGCACCGGTCTGGTCGAGTACGCCCGGCCAGCGGAGGATGTCCAGCGGGTCACTCTTGCGGGTGTGTTTCACCATTTCACTGACAGCGACTATTGCCTGGTTCAGCTCATGCAGAACATCGTGGTTCAGGGCAACCCGTTCGCTGCCTTCTGTCATCATCACCTTGAGGTTGCATTCAACCTTGCCGCGGGTGAGGCTTTTGCGCAGCTGGTCACGCAGGCGGGGCTCTATTTCCCGCATGGTGTCTGGCAGGCGGAAGTGAGGCTCCAGGTAGCGGTGGTTTACAGTGCGGATTTCCCAAACCAGAGAGCCCCAGTCGTGGCTGGACTCGACTCTGGCGAAAGAGGTCATGCTTGCGGTCATGGTGATAACTTTATGGGATATAAAAAATCATTATATCGTTTTCATGGCATCCGTGTGCAGGGCTGGCTTCTGTGAATATTATTCGTACCGACCCTCTGAATATGATGATCGCATCTGCGTCTGTGGGCATGTACAAGGGTAATGCAGTTCTGAATCTGGATTACGCAGAAGATTCCAGCGCCGAAACGGATATGAACGCTGCGATGAATACAATGGTTTGGATACTCACCCTGGAAGAGTCTTTGTGGGTGTGGGGTGTATGCACTACATCAAGATATAACCGCTCTGTTACTGTTTTCCAGGATCGACCTCTATGTAATCCCCATTTCGGAAAAATTTAGAGAGACCTAATCATCTATGTTTCCGTGTAACATTCTGAGCTATAACAGGATCTGGGGGTGCAAGTGATTAATAAACCACAGACTTCACAGGCTTCATTCGCTTCTTCTGGTGCTGAACCAATAGCCATAAGGCAAAGGCCTGCTGATTCTTTGAGCCCTCCTTATCTTGGGTCGCTGAGAGTGAAAGAGTCCCAGGTTGTTGTTGAGAGAAAGAAGGCATCACTCTTGCCATCCAATGCACCCGCTATCACTATGCCATCCTTGATTTCACGCGGTGAAAAACTTTTCGCTTCTCAAGCAATATCCAGAGAAGGAGACGTGCGTCAATATGCACCTCCTCTTTTGGATATCTATCGATTACGCGCCGATTACAGTTTGTTTTTACGACAGCATCCAGAGCATTGTGAGCACACACTGCAGAGTGCTTCACATAGTGATTTGCTAAACAAATTAATGATTTTCTTTAGGAGATATGAAGGTTTAGAAGAGCAGTGCACTCAAGCCATCTGTTCACGTCATCCGTTTAATCCAACCTCACCAGAGAGTTTGCTTGCCAATCCATTAAAGGACATGAATGAAGACCTGCCGACCTACCTGCAATCTTCACTGGATATTGTTGATGCCATTTTTCGTTTGAAGCCTGAAAATTCTGCTTTGAGGAAGAATGGGCTTAAATTTCTACTCTCTGTACTGAGGATAACCCGGCATACATTAGAAACTCTTAAGGTCAATGATGTATTCCCCTCTGAGCTGTCGTGGCGATTAAAGCAACTGACTGATGAACCCCGTTACAAGGCCATATTGACTCAGAGTGATAATTTACAGACTGATGTTGGCCGTACACTATCTGAAGCAGAGCGGTTGGAATACAAATGCTGTCGTATGGTGTTAATGCTATCCTGCGGAGCCACTTCAGATGTTGTTCATCAGTTTCTATTAGGGGGAGAGCTGAAACCTCTTTTATCCGGCGAAAGTGTATTTATCAATCAGCTACTACCTTCCCTGTTAACTATGGCCTGTCAACATCCCTGGGGGGCAAAGAGTGCACCTGCCATTGAAGTGTTAGACACCCGCTGGGGTACGTCAGGTGTTGAAGGGCCAGTTGCTGAAGAGTCAGTTGCTGAAGAGCCAGTTGCTGAAGAGCCAGTTGAAGAGCCAGTTGTTGAAGAGTCAGTTATTGAACGATCAGATGAAATGTCATATTACAGTGCCTCGGAAGAAACAGTATTGGAAGAGGTGGCATCAGGTGTTCACACCGTAGAAAATAAGTCTGTAGAAAAAACCAAAATAGAATCTACTCCCGGCAAATTACAATCATTACTATCATGGCTATCACCACTGGCTCTATTTTCAAAAGGCGATGATCGGGAAGAAAAACCGGCATTAACGGTGCAGCAAATCAAGGATCCACCGTGCGAGTCACTTTCTCCAGAGCCACAACAACCGGTCGCATCCATGGTAGCAAGTGGTTGCCCAATCCCGTTGCACGAAGTGCTCAACCCGGAACTGTCAAAAATGACAATCCGTATGAAGAAACTCCTGATTCAAGACTTTGAAGAGCTTTACTGTTGCGATGGAGAAGATTTTCCTCAATTGAAGAAATATATTCAGGACTACTTTTGTATTCGTGCAGATTACATACAGTATCTCGCCCAGCACCCTGATGAATTGGAGAGCATTGCAAACTCACTGGTCACTAAAACGAGTTTAACACCCAGGGAAGAACGATTGTTCTTCTTGCACTGCAGAGCTTTTAAGTTTGTATTTTGCGCCGGTTCCCTTTTGTTCTCAGATCAATTTTATCGATTTGATTATATTAATAAAAACCTGGAACGCTATTACCTCCCAAATACGTGTCCTGAAGCTGCATATTCAAGAGCGGAGGAAGAACGCAGAGTCGTCAATGATGCAATGCCAGAGTTAGATGCTGGTGATGAGATTCAGTTTATGTTAAAGGCGGCACACTATGCATGCAATTTCCTGCCGCTGACCCCTTCCTTTACAGACAACGCTGGAGACTATTTAAGACCCATATGCCTCTACATTAAAACTGTGCTGACAATAAACTCCGAATTATGTTTCTTGAACTGTAACAGCCAAATTGAAGCTGTGACGTCAGCAATTGAAGGCGCAAAACTGCAATGTATGCTGGCAGTTATTGAAGATTTCAATTCTAAAGGGGAATTGGAGACGCTAAGAAGAGAGATTTTATAAAATCAAATACGTGGATTTCCTTTGTTTTAAATTGGCGTGTATCCATGGAGATATACCGCTTATTACTACCCGATTAAAGTATTTGAGTGCGCGAGAGTACACCTTTGATTATGTAGGCTTCTATTTGGTGACTATCAACCAGTTAATGGGAGATTTGTTAGGAAAAAAATATTTGATTGATCAAGAGGAGTTTGTGTTGTTTCTGGATGCCCTTTTTTCCGCCTGTAATGAAGAATGGGAGCACTTTGTTGATGGGGCGGAAGCAAAAGACCGGGATAAATATTACCAAAGCATGCAGTTGTTGAAAGAATGCAAAGAAAATTTAATGCCGGCTGAAGCTGCCTGTCCTCAGAAATATTCAAATTTACCAGTATACACGGTTCAATTGAGAAGTATTACAGCAGGCGTGAAAATTGATTGCGTTGATTCTAAGAACCGTGATAAAGATAGCCCAGATCAGCTGAGTGGCTTGTTGAAAATCTATCGGGATATAATGGCTAATACACGGAAAGGAACAAAACAAACAATATCAAAGCTAAAAACATACTTACAGGGTTTTTGTGATTATAGGGTGCAACCGACAGAACTTCGTGAACTGTCACATAAAGCCGATGGGCTGACTCTGAATATTGAACCTGAAGTCATTGGGTTGATGGCAAATGAACCTCAAATGCTTAAGGCACGTTGGCAGGGTTGGGAACAGGAGGCCAGCGAGCTGGAACGGTCGTACAATGACTTTCTGGAAAATCATCCTGAAGATGTTCATCTTTTATCTCATCGTAGTCTTGGGAATCTCTCCGTTAAGCAGGTGCATTGGGTAGAGAACCTGATGAAATCACATCAAAGCATTTTGTTGGCTCTCTGGTATTATTATCTGTTGCGCTACCATAGAAGCACGGCTGTATATTTTTCTGCCGCTAAGAATTTGAGTGTATTTGTAGCATCGGGAAACAGAAGCGTTATACAGAATTTTCAGGATGCTTTTTACAGTCAGCTGGATATTGTAACCCGGCAAATTCGCTGCGATTTTTTCCTGGCAGTGACTTGTAATAAGTTGGGTATGAAGAAAGAAGCTGGACTTGCTTTAACAAATGATGAGGGTCACACATCTTATTTTCTCCTGGGTTTGATAGATATCTTGACTGTATGGTTAAATAACCCCCTTATAGCTATTGCTAACGAAAGTGATAAAGAACGTGAAGAGATAGAGAAGAAACGACGCAGTAACGAGTTACTTGGTGTATTACGGCAGCATATTTATAAAAGCCCTTTGACAGGTTATTTGCCATTACTTACTAACGATGTCGATCATATCGATAGATAGACCCTACTTGCGACAATCAATGTTGGTATGCCAACTGATATACGCTTTTCAGCGGGAAGAACCTGTGCTGGCAGAATCCGGCGTTGAATTGATTCTTCAGAAACTGGATGAGTTATTCTCTGAACATTGTCATATTTTATGCTTGGCATTCCAAATTTCTGTTCTTATTGATACGCTAAAAACGGCTCTGTCTCGCCATGTTTGCGCTTTAAAAAATGAAGACACTTCCTTAACGCAAAAACAAATCTGTTTGAAAATATTACATGCTGTTCGTCATTCCTGCTATCAGGGCTGGGTGGCCGGTCAGTGTGTACAGGATGTGGTTGGGGAGCATTCACACTTAACAGGGAAATTCCTGGATTTTGCTGATTTACTGGCACACCATGAGCCCGACATCATGCAGGGTGAACGGGACATTGCTGCCGGGCTCGTCGCTGAACAAGAAGAGCGGGGAAAAGCCGCACAGGTAGTGGAAAGTTATCCCAGGGAGCAGAAGCCGGTCAGGAAAAAACCCAAACAGAGCTTCGCGAAACCAAAAGCTGGCAAGTGGGCTGATCCTGTTGCTCAGCAGGAGCGACGTCAGGAGAAGCTATCTCCGAGTCAACAGAAGTATATCGATGCTGTTCAAAACATAACAGCACACCCGGAAGACGCTATCAGAAAACTGACCACCTTAATGAAAGTGATGCGGGGGAATCCGCAGATAATGTGTCAGTGTCAGATGGCTATGGCTGACGCTTTAATGTTGCAGGTTCACCCCATTGTGTCTCAGTGCAAAAAGAGCAGGCAAGCCGTTATTCGCTATCAGACGTGTCTGGACGAAGTGGTAAAGGCAGAGACCCTTGAGTATCCGAATAGAGCTATTTACAAGAAGTTTCTTGGCGCGCTTGAGCACTTACCCGATCAGTTAACAGAACTCAGTGGTAAAATTCGCCTCTGGAAACACTACAGTGCACTGGTTGACAAGAAGCGTGCAGGCAGCATGGTCGAAAAGATTCAAGGCGCGGAAACTGTTGATCAGCAATATATTGATACAGTGATAGCGGAGCTTAAAGTTTTTTTGAGTTTACTAAAAAATACAATAGAAAAAAGGCGTCATATGCTGGAAAGCCATCGACGTTCAAAAATTTTTGTCGCTGACTATGAGAACTCTAAGGCCGTTCAAGATGCTTTGTGTATTCATAAGGTTTATAAGGTTTCCTTACGGCTTGACTCAATGCTTAAACAAAGTTTGACGAAATAATTTGAATGGCATGAGAGAGCCGGGCGCTCCACCATGCCAATCTCCAGCAATTCCCCAAGAATTAAAACCACCCTGATATATCATGGAGTGGCAGGTGCGTTTGCTTGATGGCATCCGTGTGCAGAGCCGCTGGTGAAGTGCTGCCCCGTGATTAATGCTCTTGGAGACAGGCAGATGTGATACATCACCGGGGATTGAAGTTATAATCCGCATCATTTGATGAAGAGGTTAGGACTATGCGCCCAAGTGGTCGTGCTGCTGATGAACTGCGGGAAGTAAAAATTACCCGCCATTACACCAGGCATGCAGAAGGTTCTGTGCTGGTTGAGTTTGGTGATACCAAAGTAATCTGCACCGCCAGCCTGGAACGTAATGTGCCCCGGTGGCTGAAAGGCACTGGCAAAGGCTGGGTCACTGCTGAATACGGCATGCTGCCCCGTGCCACTGGTGAGCGGAATAACCGTGAAGCCTCTCGTGGTAAGCAGGGCGGTCGTACCCTGGAAATCCAGCGTCTTATCGGTCGTTCCCTGCGTGCAGCGGTTGACCTGAAGAAGCTGGCTGACTGCTCTATCACCATCGACTGTGATGTGATTCAGGCTGATGGCGGTACTCGTACCGCCTCTATTACAGGTGCGATGGTTGCATTGGTGGACTGCATTCGTCATATGCAGCGCAACAAAATTATCCGTACTGACCCGCTGAACATGATGATCGCATCTGTGTCTGTGGGTATGTACAACGGCAATGCCGTTCTGGACCTGGATTACGCTGAAGATTCCAACGCCGAAACCGACATGAACGTTGTGATGACCGAGAACGAAGGCTTTATTGAAGTGCAGGGTACCGCTGAAGGTGCACCGTTCAATAAGGACGAGATGGACGCTATGCTGGAACTGGCTCGCAAGGGTGTGAAATCTCTGGTTGAGCTGCAGCGTGAAGCGCTGGCTGGTGCTGACAAATAGCCAGTAACAGGTCAAAAAAATGCCCACAGCCTTTGGCTCCGGGCATTTTTAATATACAGAGATAGTAAACCTGATATTTAATCAGGTGGTCAGCTCCCAGTCATAATCCGTAATAACAGGCGCATGGCGGGAGAACTGGCCGCTGGCAAAAATACCGGAATGCAGAACCCGGTGTTTCATGCTGGGTGTGGCCAATTGGTAATCAAAGCGCAGACCCAGATTGTTGTCGCGATCAAATTTAGTTGGCCAGAAGGTGTAGTTGCCACCTTCCCGGTCAACTTCCCGGTAGGTGTCTACGTACTCCAGCCCCTGGATGATATCATTCATCCAGGCACGTTCGCCGGGTTGAAAGCCGGGAAGTTCCTGATAGTCACGCCAGTTAGCGACATCAACCTTTTTATGGGCAACCTGCCATGAACCGCAGGTAATGAAGTCACGGCGCTTGCGGCGCTGTTTGCCCAGGTATTGCAGGTAGTCATTCATGAACTTGTATTTCCAGTTCAGGACATCCGCGTCGTCGCCCGCTTCCGGTACTAATAGTGTGCCGATGCTGATTTTGTCGAAGTCTGCCTGCAGGTAGAGGCCGTGAATATCGGCTCCGGGCAGGCTCAGGCCGGAAATTAACGCCTTGGGAGGCGTACGGGTATAAAGTGCTACACCACCCTGACCGGCCAGACGGTCGTAGTCTTCAAACACATAGCTGAAATACCCATCGGGCTGGAAAGGTGCATCAATCAGGTCGTTCTCGCGGGCGCGAATATCCTGCAAACAGATCACGTCCGCATCTTGATCCCTGGCCCAGGAAAAAAAGCCCCTCTCAGCTGCGTTTTTTATTCCTTCACAGTTGAAGCTGATAATTCTCATGCTGGGGTCCTGTACTATCTACCTTAACGACTGCCGTATTCGTATCGCCCTGACGGTGAAACTGTTGAAAGTAACAGGTGGTCAGAGCGAATCTTCTGATTTTAAAAGAAGCAGATGCAGATAAATGTGAAACGGTTGAGTTATCCGCCTCCACGAATCAAGGTGAGTGAATCACCTGAAATGCAGAGCGAATATGTACTATCCAATTTGGTTTTGCGACATGATACCGCCGAGGCCGGAGCATGACTATATGGCAATGCTACGTAACTCTACGCTTTGTTGTATGTTTTTGTGGGCTCTGACGGGTTTTTTCATATAACCGGGGCGGTGTTTTTTCTTAAAGTTGATAGAATAAGCGGGTTTGTTGTGTATTCTCCACAGGGGTCCCATGAAAGATTTTCAGCGTGAGTTTATCCGTTTTGCGATTGAGCATAATGTTTTACGGTTTGGTGAATTTACACTGAAGTCCGGACGCACCTCCCCTTACTTCTTTAATGCGGGACTATTTAACAGCGGAAAGGCTTTGGCCGCTCTGGGTCGTTTTTATGCTCAGGCACTGATTGAAGCCAGGGTTGATTACGATGTGGTCTTTGGCCCTGCTTATAAAGGCATTCCATTGGCGTCCGCTCTGACAGTGGCCTTGGCTGAACACCATGATAAAGACGTGCCCTGGTGCTTTAACCGCAAAGAAGCCAAGGACCATGGTGAAGGCGGCATCCTCGTGGGGGCTCCCCTCGAAGGCCGTATTGCTATTGTTGATGATGTGATGACTGCTGGTACCGCGATTCGCGAGTCTATGACTATCATTGAACAGAATGGTGCCAAACCTGCCTGTGTCTTGATTTGTCTGGATCGTCAGGAGAAGGGTAAGGGCGAGTTGTCCGCCATTCAGGAAGTTGAAAATGACTACGGAATTCCGGTCATCAGCATAGTGAATTTGCATCAGATAATGGAATTCATCAGTGAAGATGATAGTCTGACTCAATATGCACAGGCGATTGAAGGTTACCGTAGTCGCTACGGCATCAGCGAATATGACACTCAAAATTAAAAAGTTCGAAATTAAAAAGAAAGCAGCACTACCTTTTTCTGCATCAGCCCTGAAGGTTTTCCGTTCAGGGCTTTTGTGTGCCTTGATTTTGCCCTCTGCAGGCTTTGCAGCAGATATCGACAGCTACTCCGGCCGTTATTTTTACCGTTATGTGGATGATTCCGGTGAAACGGTGATTGCCACGCAGGTTCCACGCCTTGCCGCCCGCCGGGGGTATGAGGTTCTGACTGATACTGGCCGGGTACTTGAGGTTGTGGATCCTGAGTTATCGGAAGAAGCTCGTCAGGCACAGGCGTTTCTCCAGCAGCTCAGAAAACAGCAGCAGGCCAGAGCCGAGCGGGAAGCGCAGGAGGATTCTGAGCTTCTGCGACTTTATGCCTCAGTTGAAGATGTCGAACGCTCCCTGCAGCGGGTGCTGGAAGAGATTGATGACCGTATTGCCGTGATTAAAGGCAGTATTCAGCGTTCACAAATCCAGTATGAACAGAAGCAGTCCCGGGCTGCTGAGATGGAGCGATCTGGGCGCAAGGTACCAGATAATCTGCTGGTAGAGATGCAGAACTTTCTGAAAGGGCAGGAAGCATTTCAGCGCCAAATGGATGAGTTTTATAAGGAAAAGGATCAGACCCGAGCTATTTATGGCATGCGCAAGGCGAGGGTTGAAAAACTCCTCCACGGAGAAAAGGTTCTCGACCAGAATGCATCCCTGGAGATTAACAGCAAGGGTTTGGTTGGTCAGTGGCAGCCTGCCAGCAAGAATGACGAGCTGGTGAGTTGGTCAGCACAGTCAGATGGCGAGTTCGTGCTGATTCGTAAGAACGGTCGCAATATGGAGCGCTGGCAGGGGACGTGGACTTTAAAACCTGGAAATAATCTGGTGGTTATCTACACCCGCAAAGAGGTCACCCGTGCCGGGAAAACCTCCCGGGAAGCTTTTGCACGGGAAGAGCGTTATCCGATCATGGATTCGATCCGTGGAGACCTTTATCTTTTCTGGGATGATGCGGTGGTGCGCTTTCAGCGGAAGGCTCCTTAATCAGCGGAAGGCTCCTTAAATAGCTGAAGGCTCCTTAAATAGCTGAAGGCTCCTTAAATAGCGGAAGGCTCCTTAAATAGCGAACTTCCGCTGAAAATTTCCACTTCACTCGAGGCTGCTTATTAACGACAGCTTTGAGCTATCGAAAAACGATCTGACTCAACACCTTCCACTGATCGTCCCAATTCTCTGTAGGGCGACGGCGGAACCGGCTGCGTACATACTGAATGATTCGGCCTTCGGCCGTTGCCAGTAACAGGTTGGCAGTCGCTGACTGTGTCAGGCTTGAACGCAAACCTTCCTTAAGCTCGGCATCCCGCAGAACCTGACGCAACTGGGTTTCCAGTCGTTCAAAGAGCTGGGTGATACGTGTGCGCAGGCGCTCTGTCTCACCATTGAGGGCATCGCCGGTAAGAATCCGGGTCAGGCCAGGGTTCTTTTCGCAGAACACCAGCAGCAGTGTCAGGATGCGCTGACAGCTGGCCAGTGCGCCGGGTTCTTCATTGATGATTTTGTTCACTCGAGTGAACAGGGTCTCTTCAATAAAGGCAATTAACCCTTCGAACATCTTGGCTTTGCTGGGGAAGTGGCGGTAAAGCGCGGCTTCCGAAACGCCAACTTCCTGAGCCAGCCGGGCTGTGGTGATCCTTTCTCCGGGGCTGGTTTCCAGCATATGGGCAAGAGTCTGGAGAATCTGATCTTTGCGGGAGGTTTTCTTTTCCCGAGAGCCTTTTTTCTCACTAGTGGCTCTCCCTTTAGGGGGAGGTGTCATTGCCGCAGACTCCTGTCGCATATCTTGTTGCTGTGCCTTATCCATTCGGTGTACTAAGCGCTTGTTGAAACTGGTGAAGACTTGATGAGCGTGCCTATACCAAGTTCTGTGAAGGTTTCCAGCAGAACGGCGTGAGTCACACGTCCATCAATAATATGGGTACCACGAACACCGGAGCGGGCAGCATCCAGAGCGCAGTGAATTTTTGGCAGCATACCGCCATAAATGGTGCCGTCGTCGATCAGCGCCTGAACATCTTCAATATGCAGACCTGTCAGGGTGTTGCCTTCGCCATCCAGAACGCCACGGGTGTTGGTCAGCAGGATCAGTTTTTCAGCCTGAAGGACTTCAGCGAGTCTGCCTGCAACCAGGTCGGCGTTGATGTTATAGGATTTTCCCTGTTCGTCTACACCGATCGGTGCAATGACAGGAATAAAATCAGATTTTTCCAGCATGGTGAGGATGTCGGTGTTGATAGATTTTACTTCACCTACCTGACCAATGTCGACAATCTCATTGCCGCCTGCACTGGCAATATCGTTGGCCTGGGTGAGCTTGCGTGCCCAGATAAAGTCACCATCTTTACCGGTAATGCCAATGGCCCGGCCGCCGTTACGGTTGATCAGGCTGACAATTTCTTTGTTCACCAGACCGCCCAGAACCATCTGCACTACGTCCATGGTTTCGCTGGTGGTCACACGCATACCGTTCACAAATCGGGATTTGATGTTGAGGCGTTCCAGTAACTGGCCGATTTGGGGGCCGCCGCCGTGGACGACCACCGGGTTGATGCCGATAGCTTTCAGCAGCACGATGTCGCGGGCGAAGCTGTTCTGTAGCTCTTCGCTCTCCATGGCATTGCCGCCATACTTGATGACAAAGGTCTTACCGGCAAAGCGCTGCAGGTAAGGGAGTGCCTCTGTAAGTACGCTGGCAATGTTGTCGGTGTCTTTTGTATTGCTGCTCATAGTGATGTTATTAGCTTTATCAGTATTTGTAATGTTGCTGGATGCTGTCGTTCAGGGAATGAGTGTCAGCCATTCCCTTTGTCCTGCGCTACATAAAACCTGTTAAAAGGGTAAAGCCAGTTTTGCGTCCAGGGCGTTCAGCTGTTTGCGGAACATATCCTGGATTTTGGCCAGGTTTTCCTGGGTGTCAGCCTCAAAGCGAAAAGTCAGAGCTGGTGTCGTGTTGGAGGCTCGTGCCAGGCCCCAGCCCCAGGGGTAATCAACTCTCACTCCGTCAATTGTGGTCAGGCTGCCACCGGTGAACTTAGCCGTGGTGGACAGTTTTTCTATCAACCCAAACTTGTCTTTATCGCTGATCTCTACGGTTATTTCTGGTGTAGAGATGGCTGCAGGGAATGCCTGAAATGCAGCTTCTGTATCTGTATCTGTATCATCGGCGGTCAATACTTCTGCCAGACGGGCCGCGCTGTAGAGACCATCGTCAAAGCCGTACCAGCGTTCCTTAAAGAAGATATGACCACTCATTTCGCCACCTAACAGAGCGCCAGTCTCTTTCATCTTACGCTTCATCAGGGAGTGGCCGGATTTCCACATGACAGGCCGGCCACCGTAACCGCTAATCAAAGCATTTAGACGACGAGTACATTTTACATCAAAGATGACATCAGCACCGGGGTTACGGGAGACAACATCTTTGGCAAGTAACATAAGCAACCTGTCCGGGTGAATAATAGTTCCTTGATTGGTAACCAGACCAACCCGGTCACCGTCACCATCAAAGGCAATACCCAGGTCGGCTTGTGTCTCTTTCACTTTGCTGATCAGATCCGCCAGGTTTTCTGGCTGGCCGGGGTCTGGGTGATGGTTAGGAAAGTTGCCGTCTACTTCACAGTACAGTGGAACAACGTCACAGCCAAGTTGTTCGAACAGATCCGGTGCTACACCACCGGCTACACCGTTGCCGCAGTCGATGACGACTTTCAGCGGGCGGGCCAGTACGACATCTTCCAGAATCCGTCTTTGGTAGTCAGGCAGAATATCCTTATCAGACACCTGACCTTTATCTACGCTCTGGACAAAATCCTGATTTTTGATGCGTTGCAGCAGCTTTTGAATATCCTCTTCGGCCAGTGTTTCCTGACCAATCACAATCTTGAAGCCATTATGGTTGGCCGGGTTGTGGCTGCCGGTAATCATAACGCCCGACGATGTATCCAGCTCGTGAGTGGCAAAGTAGAGCACGGGTGTTGGCACTGTGCCGATAGAAACCACATCGCAGCCGGTTGCGGTAATACCTTCAATCAACTGTGCGCGTATGTCAGGGCTGGACAAGCGACCATCACAGCCGACAACGAGATCTTTGTGCCCACGGCTGAGAGTCTCAGAGGCAATGGCGAGACCAATCTGTTTCACAACCGCAGGAGTTAAGGTTTCGCCGACAACACCGCGAATATCATAGGCACGGAAGATTTCATCGGGAATAGCAGCCGATTGCGTTTCGGGCTCTTTTTCAGGCTCTTTTTCAGGCTCTTTTTCATGTGCGGGCGTGCCTTGCTCAACGGCTTCAGGGTTATCCAGATTCAAGTCGTCTATTGAATCAAAATCAGCAAAGTCTGAGTCATCAATTTCCTGGAACAGGGGAGAGTCCGGATTTTCAGTCAGGGCTGTTTGTTCCTGAACGGCCTCTTTTGGAACGGGGGGTTCATGAAGCGGGGGTTCTGTTTGTACAGCTGGCTCAGAAGGTGTGCTGGAGAGAGTCTCTTTTGGTTGCTCAAACTCTTCCTCCACAATTTTTTCAATCATGGTTTCAGGTGCGGGGTCAGCAGGCCCGGTGGCAGGGTCCTGTGCAGCTTTACGGCTGAACAGCTCAATGGCCAATGCAGCAACTTGCTGGAAGGCCTGCAGACGGAAGCCCCCAGGCTGAGGGTGACGCCCAGAAGCCACGTCTTTCAGTACGCTGGTAAGCAGCTCAATATCTCGGTCATCGTGACGGGAAGCGTTTGAGGCAGCCTGACGGATAACAAATGTCAGTATCGCCAGACTGAACAGGAACATAACCAGCGGCCCCCACCAGGGCGAGCTGCTTTCACCCGTAATGGTTGATGCCGGACTGTAGGCTAACTTCCAGCCGAGGCCGGGAAGTTTATTGAGCTGAGTATCGCTTGTTGTGACTGTGCCTAAAGAGACGAGAGGCGCAGACGGTGCGGCGGGTTGGAAAACCTGCAGTCCGCCACGTTTGTTTAACATCAGGTTAAGAGCACTGCTCAATTGGCTTAGAGGTGACGAGAGTAAAACACTGCCGATAATTTTATCGCCATCTTTCACCGGGCTGGCCACCAAAATACGCCACTGGTTATTAATGTGGGCGGCTTCGGGTTGGGTGGCTTCTCCACTAAGACTGCGACGGGCAAGGTCGAGAATTGCGAAGCTTTGTTCATTACTGGACTGTTTGCCCGTCTCGATACGGGTAGAGAATACGCGCACGATGGAAGGGGATTGCTGGTTTGCAGGAGAGAGGGCCGGGTTCATGGCCTGTTCCATTTGTGTCAGTGTATTTTGATTCAGTGAACGCTGTTTCAGTGATTTCGCGATAGCAGAGTGGCTGGCAATGCCCTGGGCCTGGTTACGCAGCTGGTTGAGCGAGGATTGCAGCTGTTGGCTCAACTGCTTGTTGGTCTGTTCAGCCAATTGCTCATGGGAGGTGAGGTTGGGCTGGATAACATTGAAGAACAGGATGGTAACTGACAACAGCAGAAAGGCGATGACAGCGATTATTAACGCTGGAGCCGTTTTCTTGACCAGGTTGGTTTCGTCGTTGTTTGAACTATTGTTTTTGGCGTTGTCTGTCTGCGACTGATCGGCGACGGTGTCGTCGCCCGCTTTGTTCCCTTTGGCTTTGTTGCCAAATGTTTTGCCAAATAACGCCATGCCTGGCCCGTCCCTCGAGGTGAACACTTATTAGTTAGTCTCTTAACTGGCATATTTTGCCACAAGCTGGGTCAGATTTCCTGACCCAGCTTGAATAGTTGTTATGTGTCGCGGGGTTTCGGCTTTTACCTGCCTCTGTTTCGGTTACTTTCGACCAGAAGAACCAAAGCCACCGGCACCTCGGTCGGTTTCGTCAAAGCTGTCGACAATCTCAAGGTTGGCCTGGATAACAGGAACAATCACCATTTGGGCCAGGCGCTCGCCGGGTTCAACTATGAAGGTTTTGTTGCCACGGTTCCAGCAGGAGACCATCAGTTGACCCTGGTAGTCGGAATCGATCAGACCTACCAAATTACCCAGTACCACACCATGTTTATGACCAAGGCCGGAGCGGGGCAGGATGACCGCTGCATAACCGGCATCTTCCAGATGAATCGCCAGACCTGTTGGAATCAGTTCCGTCTGACCGGGCTCAAGAGTAATAGAAGCGTCCACCATGGCGCGCAGGTCCAGACCTGCTGAGCCTTCCGTGGCGTAGGCAGGCATGGGGAATTCGCTGCCCAGGCGGGCGTCGAGAATACGGGTTTTCAGGTTCATGGCGGGGCTTATCCTTTCTCGTTTGAACGTGAGTTGTTTTTATGAGAGCTGCTTGTGAGATTGCAGGCGTTTGAAATCATTTCAATCAAACGACTGGCCAGCTGGCGCTTGGAGCACTTATCCACAACCTCTTCAAAATCAGGGCCGACCAGCGTGACAGCGTTTTCATCACTGTTGAAACCGATACTGGTGTCGCTGACATCGTTAGCCACAATCAGGTTAAGTTTCTTGCGGACGAGTTTGTCTTTGGCATAGGCCAGTACATCGTTGGTCTCCGCGGCGAAGCCCACCATAAAGGGTGGTTCGTCTTTGGCGGCAACAGAGGCGATGATGTCCGGGTTGCGAATCAGCTTGATGGTCAGAGTCTGGTCCGGGCTGTTGGGGTCTTTCTTGATTTTGTTGTCGGCGATCGCTTCAGGGCGATAGTCAGCCACTGCGGCGCAACCGATAAACATGTCGCTGCCGTCGGTCTGTTCCATGGCGGCTGCATGCATACTGCGAGCGTCGGTCACATCAATACGCTGTACACGTTCGGGTGTTGGAAGGTTCACCGGGCCTGCAATCAGGGTGACAGAGGCACCGGCTTCGGCAGCCGCTTCTGCGAGGGAGAAGCCCATCTTGCCGGAGCTGTGGTTAGAGATGTAACGCACAGGGTCAATGGCTTCTCGGGTTGGACCGGCTGTAATGACGACTTTCTTACCAGCCAGCAGACCGGTCTCAAAAGTGTCAGACAGCATTTGCAGAATGACTTCCGGGTCCAGCATGCGGCCGGGGCCAACATCGCCACAGGCCTGATAACCTTCATCCGGGCCAAACAGGGTGACACCACGCTTGCGCAGGGTGGCGCAGTTTTCCTCGGTAGCAACATCTCGCCACATACCCTGGTTCATAGCCGGGGCAAGGTAGACGGGCGCCTGAGTTACCAGGCACAGAGTAGAGAGCAGGTCGTTGCCCATACCGGAAGCCATGCGAGCGATAAAGTCCGCTGTTGCCGGGGCAATCACCACCGCATCAGCCCATTTGGCCAGCTCAATATGACCCATGCCGGCTTCGGCTTCCGGGTTCAGCATTGAGGTATGAACAGCGTTGCCCGACAGCGCCTGCAGGGTAAGTGGTGTAATAAACTCGCAGGCCGCAGGAGTCATGACCACATGAACTTCAGCACCGGCTTTGCGCAGGTGGCGTACCATCTCGGCTGATTTATAGGCGGCAATCCCACCGGTGATACCAAGAAGAATGCGCTTGTTATTGAGCCTGTGCATAGATGTGACTTTAAATTCCAGACAAAGAATCCCAACATTATATCCCTCACTGGTTTGAGAAACAGGCTTAATAATTCAGCTACTCTCTTGAGTCTTAAAAAGATGAATCAGGCAAAAACAATAAATGGCAATCACCGACTGGCCAGCCGATGAACGGCCAAGGGAAAAGTTGTTATTAAAAGGCGCTCAAAGTTTGAGTGATGCTGAGCTGCTAGCTATCTTTCTGCGCACCGGCGTGGTGGGGTGTTCAGCGGTAGAGCTCGCGCGGGAATTACTGCAAAGCTTTGGCAGTTTGCGTTCACTTCTTCATGCGGAAGAAACGAACTTCTGTTCAAAAAGAGGGTTGGGTACTGCCAAGTTCGCTCAGCTGCAGGCCGTGTTGGAAATGGCTCGAAGACACCAGAAGGAAGTGCTGTTTCGTAACGATGCCCTTACCTCTCCAGAACACACCCGCGCCTATCTTCAAACTCATTTGCGCGATAAACCCGCCGAATGTTTTTGCTGCCTGTTCCTTGATAATCGCCATAGGCCATTAGCTTTTGAGGAATTATTTCAAGGAACCATAGATGGTGCTGCGGTTTACCCGAGGGAGGTTGTTAAGCGGGCACTGGCTCATAATGCTGCTGCGTTGGTGATAGCTCACAATCACCCGTCTGGTGTGGCGGAACCTTCAGATTCAGATGTGCGCATCACCAGGCGCCTGGCCGATGCTCTGGCGCTGGTGGATGTGCGGGTGCTGGATCATATGGTGGTGGGAGACGGCGTGACCGTCTCCCTTGCGGAGCGGGGGTTGGTTTAATTGTGTTGGGGCTTAGTTACACAGCCAGTTGTTTTTTACACCTGCGTTGGTCAAGCTAATCGTGTCCTGACCCGCGCGGGTAGCCTGAAGGGTATAGGCTGTAGGTGTTAAGCCACTAATAGCAATCGCAAACCGGGCGGTGCCATCGACAGGGCTTTGATCAGGGAAGTGGGTGCCTGCTGTCGCTCCTGCGTAACTTCCGGTTTCTGCTCGCCTTCTTTCCAGTGCATTCGCTGAAGTAAGAAGAGTTCCCTTTGCAGTTTCGCAATCATTACGATCCACATACTGTTGATAGCTCGGGTAAGCAATGGCTGCCAATACGCCAATAATGGCGACGACGATCATTAGTTCAATAAGAGTAAAGCCTTGGTGCGGTTTTGCTCTGTGAGTTTTATTAATACAAAACATGAAAGGCTATTTCCTTGAAGGGCCTTTTCTAAGGCCCGGAGACGCTGTTCTAGGAGTCATCTGAGTCATCTGAGCTTGCTGGCGTTAGTTGGATCTTTTCATCCAGCCAGTAGGTTTTTCTGGAGGCATCAGGGCAATTTAAAAGAGATACATTGGTGCCTTGTATCGCTACGATAATTTTGGGGCAGTTAGGCAGGCTGGCATTGGTATTCCCACCACCGTTACCGCTGCCATTACCACCTTCTTCCCCCTCTCCCTCACCAGGGTCAGGGTCAAGGTCAACAATGTCAGCCGGGTCAAGGTAGAGATAGGTTGTGCCATTGATAATACCGGTGTTGTTTACAGTGATTGAGCGACTATTTTCAGCAGCTTTGCCAGTACCGTCATTGATTGACATGTTGTAAATGCGATTGGTACCAGATACGACACTGCAACTATTAGGTGCAAGGGGCTGGTAGGTACTGAAGGATACATCAGAGTTGAAAATCGTAGCTGATGAGAGCGTCTTTTCATTTGTTTCTGGCAGGTTTATATAAAATCCACCATGTTTGTCTGTTGAGTCTGAAAGCAGTTTAGAGTCTTCGTATTTTGAGTTTAAAGTAAGGCCAGCAAGGGCTTCTTTTTTCGCGGTTTCACCAGCAGTAGGGCTCCCATATATATTGCCAGATGCGTTGTATAGGGAGGTGCCTGTGGCATGAGTCAGAGGCGTGTAGGATGTATCTCTCTTATTGACATCAACAGTCTTAAATACATAAAAACGATCCTGGACTCCCGCTTTCTTCGGGCCTGCCTGGAAACCACTGCCTATGGCAACGGCTAAAACAGAGGTTCCATTTTCTATAGTCGTTGCTACTGAAGGCTTATTGTAGAAACGTCGGTGGTTCGAGCTGTTCTGGCCGGCAATCCGTGCAAAGACACCTTGGTTATTACCTGTGCCGGCAACTTTAATCAGATTGTTTACGCTATTGCCGTGGTCGAAGAAGAAGCGCCACACCTGCCCCCCGGTATCTCCGACAAACATTTGATCGGCAAAACCGTCGAGATTGAAATCAATAAGCTTTAGCTCACTGGGAATGCTGTAGTCCATTTTTGGAAGGTTAAGATTAGCGCCAGTTTTGCTGGCCCACCAAATCAGGTTGCCGGTTACGGCATCAACCATATAAATAGCATTGCCAATGGTATCTGCCGTTTTAGTATCAGCATCATCTTGAACGGTTGCGTTGTAACCACCGGAGAAAATAAGAACATCTTTGACGCTGTTGTTACCCGTGCCGATTTTGACCTTTGTTCTGACCGGGCGGGACCAGGTTTGCGCCAACTTGGTAAAGTTACCAGCTCCTTTTGACGTGGTGGATATTGACGTATTGGTTCCGCCATCTATTTGCCATAGCTTAACGGGAGCATCTGGGTTGGTGGCATCAATCGCGTAATAATTACGGCCACCTCGACGCATACCGATGTAAACATAAACGTGGTCATTATCATCACCAGCTGTTTCAATGACGCCGTTATTGTTTTCATCTTTTCTCCAGATATAAGGTGACCCGTCAAGACCATAAGTTCTTCCGCTGTCTGGCGTTGGGCCGTTTACCCGGTAGCTATTCAGGCGAGGTAACAGATCCCCTGGGATGTAAGCAAACTTCTCTGTTCCTGTTGCTGTAGAGAAGGCGTGGAGGTAGCCATGATTTGTTCCTGAAAAGAGCAATAGATCTTGCCCGTTCGCGCACCCGCTTTCTGGTTTATTTGTTTCGACATAAGCGTCACCGATGCAGCCATAGGTTGCTAACGCAGGCTCTGAGTGCAAAGGATCACCAATTGCTTTACGGTGCCCGCCAGAAGAGTTTTGACCGCGAGCCCAGTTGATGACAGCATCTTTAAAATTATCTGGAACGCCCAGTACTTGGGGAGTAATTGCTGCATTTGTTGTAATTAGCTTGTTGTCATCTTCGGACAGGTCATTGTCTGAAACGTCAGTGTAGATATTTCTACCCGTGGTCGCTGGAAGGTTATGAGCAACGCCTCCTTCTTTTGTCTCGTTACCATCATCACCATCATTAGTGCCTAGCCATGCACTTCTGGCATCGCTTTTGAAGAAACCTGTAGCTGGATCAATAGCAACTTTGGGGGTAGTGCTGTAGTCAGCAATAACAAGACGGGCTTCGTCATCAATAGTTTTTTTCCCGATCCTGTACCGTTTAATATTGCCCGGCCAGTCGTCTGTGAGTACAGGTTTGAAAAGTGCGTAGTAGAGTTCATTCTTGTGCTCAAGGCGGTTGAATTGATTTACGGTTGCTCCTGGGGTTACAAATGTAGAGTCTTTGCTTTCTATAAGTTTAAAAATATCATTAAATGCAGATGCTAGCGCTTCCGCGTCGGCTGCCGCTCTATATATTCCCTGCCCTTTAGTTGCGACGGCTTCCAGAAAACCATTTGCTTCACTGCTTGATGCAAATCCAATTGTATGAACGTTTACGGAGTTAACACCCAGAGTATCATTTGGTTTTATATCGGTTGTACTTAGCCAGTCTGCCAAGTCTTCTCCACAGTATGTATCATCAGTGAGGTATGAGTTGTTATTGTTAATAGCCATATTTACATTGCAATTATCTCCACCCGCTTTGGCATGTATTGCGTTGGCGGTAGTGCTATCTAGTACTGTCGGTTCGCCATCAGAAAGAAGGACTATATGATTCGATTGGCAAGTATTTGTAATTACCCCAGTTGAATTTTCGAAGTAATTTGCTGCAGTTAGAAGTCTTGGAATTGTAGGGGTTCCGCCTGATGAAGAAAGGTCATCGACAAGGCTTCTGAGTTTTACTCTATTGCTGACAGTTACAGTTTCCCCTTGAACAGTATAATTGACTACAAGATAAGGGGCTCGGGTAACCCCTCCTCCGCGGCGTGTGCAAAATCTTTTTTTGCTATTAGCATTAATGACATCTGGGGTTAGGTAAAGTGTTAATGAATTATTATATAACCAGCCGTTCTTATTAACCACTGCCTGGATGAGGTTTGATAAATTACTGGATTCATACCTCTGTCCATTCCTCCATGTATTATCAAGGCTCCAGGATGCAGATAAACCGGAAATAGTCTGATTACTGGAGTTCAGGTTCAAATTTGGCGAGTTGTCAGAGTCGTGTATGGAAATATTAAGATTCACGGCTGGAGAATTCGTTTCGTCTTTGCCGGTAGAGTTATTCCCAGAGTAAAAATCCCCTGTATAACAGTATCCATCATATGCATATCCTGCAGTTAGCTCTATGTGAGCAGAGGAAATTGTGGCACCCTGCGGGATTTCTACATTGATAAATCTGAGACCGAACAAACTTTTGGTTAAAGAGAACGCAGGAGAAGGGTTGGGGGATCCTTGTTGCTTGTTATTGCTTTGTTGGGATATACCTGTGCCTATTTCATCACTGTAGCCTGTACCCGCTATAGGTTGGGTTGTTGATCCATCAACATCAATTAGGCTCTGATAAACACCGCCTGTATCATTGCCAGTCCGATTTAGCCTTATAAGTCCAACATTTATATCGGTACTGCTGTTTATTACCCGGGAGAAGGTATCTTTTAGAATGGTCATTCTAGAATCACCTTGATAGTCAGGAATGGTGCCGGGGCGATGGCCAGTAGGCGATGTCCCATCTGCGTCATATGACATTGATCCAGAGTTATCGAGTATAAATACAATGTTAGGTTTGGCGTCTGCATCTCCTGTTGCTTCAGAAAAATAAATTTCAGTATCATCAGCCGGTAGAGATAAAGACATAATAGATGCCAGAAAAAATGCGCTGATAGCCGTAAAGCATTGATGTGTTGTCATTTTCATTATTATGTCCGTTATCACTCTACAGCTGGTGAAAGAATGGCATAGCCCTGATAGTGGGTTACTCCGGGCTCAAATTCTTCTACATCGCCATCGCCGTCATCAATCCATGCTTCTGCTGTAATATCAAAGTGTTGCCAGTTAGCGCCATCAAAGCCGACAGCCATTGATCGGCGAACAGTAGCAGACGATGCACCGCTAGTGATGTTTGTTAGCGAGCTGGCTGCAGCAGCAGATGTTGCAGGCATTGTGGGGCCAGCGCTAATCATGTTGTTTATCTCATTGTCTGCAGACTGGCCAAGCCTAATGCTATCCTGAAGGCTGGTGGTCATTTTTTCATGGAATGTGTTTGAGCGAATGCTGGATATAGAAATGGCTGATATCATCAATAACATCACAATAACCACAAGCAAAGCCATACCTTGTTGCTGAGTCTTCATATGTCATTCCTTTTGGCAATCAAGGCGCTAAACACCTTGGCAGCATCACCGTTTTCATTGCCGGCGATTCCTATGGTCAGGCTATAGCTTGCTGGGTTTGTTGAGAGGTTGTTGACCAGGTTTTCTTGAAAAATAAATTCAGCCTTCACGTCGTTGGAGTCACTGTCATCTGTAGATATAAGGTTTTTTACAAGCTCACTTTGATTAAGAAATAACCTGACTCCATCTGAGTTATTGACGACAGAGTATGTTCTTTTGATCATTTGATATAAATGAACCTCATCAGGAGCAGTACCACTTAAGTCTTCATAGACTCCCTTAAAGCCAGTGGTGACATTAAACGTATTTGTGGCAGTGGTGAGTACGGGTTTACTAATTTGTTCCTGTTGGGCGCAGTTACCAATAACCAGATTTTCAGCAAGAAGTGGAAGAGTTTTTCCTGTTGTAGTCAGGGTTATAGTGTTATTCGATACTGTAACCTCTGAGCTTTCTGCGTCAGGGTAAGGGCGGAGGTAAAAGAAAGTGACCTTGCTGGAGTTCGCGTCTTGGTTTGCCGGAAGGTCTGCAGCTGCAGGAGAGAGCGAGACTCCGTCAATATACTCAGCAAGGTCATCCCCAAGGGGGGCGGCCGTATTGCAACCTCGATAACCAGCCATTTGTATATCTTTCCGTAATAATGCAAATAAGAGCTGACCGCTTTCCTGTGCTTCACTGTTTTCTTGAATGGTCAGTTGAGTGAGTTGGCTGTCGATAAGAAGCCGAGTTACTCCTAAAGTGAGAACCAGCCCAATGGTCATAGCAATCATGAGCTCAACAAGGGAGATACCCTGATAATATTTGGCAGGCTTTCTCATAATTGAATTTCCATTGTCATGGCCCTTTGATTGTTTGGCGTGCCGGAAGTATTGAGAACATCAGCATCATCCCAGACGATAGTAAGTTGCATGGGGGCATTGTCAGGGCAAGCCAAGCGTGTACCTGTCGCGGTGCTATCGGTAAAGACCAGGGCGCTATCAACTTCTGAATTTTTGCTGGTCATCAGGTCAGCAAATGTTGTGCCTGTGCAGAATGAGCTGCCTCCGTCACCCGCAAGAGTCATCCTTTCTACAATTTCAGTCGCCATCATGGATATACGACTTCTTTTCTCTATACCGAGATTGGACTGTAGGGCATAGTTTTGCATGCTTAAAAAACCAAGAATGCCTACGCCAAGTATTAGAAGAGCAATTAATACCTCAATCAGAGAAAACCCTGCATTGCGTTGCTTTATGCTCATGAGCAGGCACCGTCTTTAGTGGAAATTTGGCCGGAAATGTTGATCTCAATGCAGTTGTCTTCGTCGCCTTTGGCGATGCCAAATGTGTTGGAAGTGGTCAGGCCATCACGATCAAACTCAATGGTTCCGCTCTGGGTCGATAAAGTGGCAGGCAGCTCTTCCTGAACGAGAAGAACAGACGTACCCTGCATAATAAGAACGCCATTACTGTAATTATTCGGGGTGCCGTTGCAGGCTGTTTGGGCAGCGTTGGCTCCACAAATTGTAACTGTGGACTTGCGGCTAATAGCCTCGTTGCGGGCAAACTTCAGCAGGCTGTGAAATTGATTGGTTGAACTTGCCAGCCTGTTTCTAACAAGCATGTCGTTAAAAGATGGGGAAACGACAGCAATCAGAATGCCAAGAACTGCCAGAGTTACCATCAATTCAATAAGTGTCAGCCCTTGTTGCAGCGAGGGTGCACATCTGGAGGTGTACATTTTTATAGTCCATTATTATTATTATCGGTATTCCTTGTTATGGCGGCAGATACTTCCTGCATACTGATAGCGCCAAACTCAAACGGAATAAAACAATAATCACATTACAACATTTCGAAGGTATAGTTGGATATGCCGCCTATCAATAAAAGAGTGCCGTTTGTCGTTTAATTTGTATTAATACGGCATAGGGCGTGTGATTTATTTTCGTAGTTGGTGGTTGCTTGTTGATTGATAAGAGGTGGAGAAAAGTTCTAGCCATTGATTCTGGGTAGGTATGAAAAATGGAGACAGCGTAACTGCCTCCTTGATTCCTGAGGTGAATTTAGGGATGGATTAACGGCAGTTCCAATTCCCTCCACGCACACCAAAGTTGGTGATTGTAAGGTTTCCAAAACCGATGCCAGCGGCTGCAGGCTGAGCTCGAAGAGTGTATGCCGTTGCAGTGGGGGCTACGGAGAAATCAAGGTTATATCGAATGGCGCCACTTTCAGGGCTTCGATTCCTGAAGTCGGTTCCATCGTCTACAGCGCCAAGGTATCCGTTATTGTTAGCTTTGTACCGTTCCATGGCGACAGCTGCAGAGAGTAGCGTTGCTGTAGCATCCGAGCAGTCTGTCCGCTGTACATATTCTTGATAGCTGGGGTAAGCCACGGCGGCAAGAATGCCGATGATGGCGACCACAATCAGAAGCTCAATGAGTGTGAATCCGGCATTTTTCATAAATTAATACTCCTCATCGATCCAGAAGGTGCGGTTGAAAAAGGAGTCGAGATCTTCTGGTCGTTTTGATGCTGGGTCGAAGCCGTACAAGCCATCTGTTGCTGAAGCTCCAGGTGTGTCTTCGCCATCAACAATCATAAGTGCAATGTCACCGCCAATCCCTGAAATGTTTACAAGTTCAGCGCGTGTACCTGTGCCATCATTTAGGTTCATCTTGTAATAGCGATTGATGCCGCTCACAGGGTTACAGTTGTTGGGAATACTGCCGGGGGCGTAAGTCAGGAACCGGACTTCATTGTTAAAAATAAGACTGGATGCCAGGTTTTTTTCCCCATTGGATGAGTTCAGGTTGATGAACCACCCCCCTACGTTGGCAGGGGTCGCATCGGAGCTGCTTTTCAGAGCGAAACGATCCCGAGCTGTATTCCGGGTTGTTTCTGATGTGCTGGCAGAAGGGTTCAATGTAGCATTGTACAGAATGCCATTTGCAATCGGAGCTGGCCCTGATGTCGGGGGCTGGCGATAAATATAATAAGATTTAAGAACGTAGAAACGATCGTTCGTCGCGGCATTAAGGGGGTGGCCCCGAAAACCCGTTCCGACAGCAACGGTTAGGTAAGAACGAGTCCCATTTTTTGTTATTGCAACTGAAGGGGTGGTATAAATCCGTCGATTGTTTGTTGCCTCTGAGCCGGATAATCGAGCGAATACACCGCGGTTATTTATATTGTTGCTGTACTGTCCTTCAACCAGGGTTGCTTTGGGGTTGCCGTGGTTAATATAAAGCCTCCAGACCTGACCGCCCATATCCCCGAAAACAAGTTGGTCGGTAAAGCCATCTGCGTTCATATCAAGGGCTCTTACCTGTGAAGGGATGCTGTAGTCCATGCTTGGGAGCTGTAAGTCTCCGGTGGAGTCGTTTGTGGCAGACCATAGTAGTTCGCCATTTTCAGCATCGACGATAAACAGGGCGTTACCCGTATCGTCAACAGTCCGAACAGATGCATCATCCTGGTCCGTGTCATAGCCCCCGCCAAATATCAGGATGTTTTTTATTGCTGTGCCAAGTTTAATTTTACCTCGTGCGGGTTCAGACCAGGTTTGAGCGAGCTTATCAAAGCCTGTTGTTACACCGCCGCGAATCTTCCACGCAATTTTTGGCGCTGTAGGGTTTGTCACATCAAGGGCGTAATAGTTGTTACCACCTCTGCGCATGCCGATGTAGACATAGACTTTGTCATTACCATTCACGACACCGTCTTTGTTGATGTCTTTGTGCCAGGCGACGGGTGTCAGATCCAATCCGTAAATTTTGCTTTGTGTGCTGTTGAGTGTGGGGTTTGTTCTGAAGGTGTTTATGTTTGCCAGAAGCTCTTCTGGAATAAATGCAAAATCCTCGACACCTGAGAGGGTGTCGATAGCATGAAGGAATCCGTGGTTGGTCCCAAAGAACAGCTTGGTCAGTGTTTCGCCTTTGCAGCCTGACTGTGGATCATTTGTCGTATTGTATTTTTCACCATCCACAGTTCTGCAATCGTAAGTGATAGCAACGGGGGCTGAGTGTAATGGATCTCCAATCACCTTGCCTCGCCTGGTGTTTCCATCACTTTCAAGGCCTTTTATCCATTTGATATTTAATGATTTGTTTGTGTTGTCACCTCCCAAAAGGCTTCCCGTGACCGAGGCGTGGGTTATGGGGCGTGTGCTTAAGGCGGCGTTACTGGCAAGGCCAACATCTGTATAGATGTTTCTGGTATTCAGATCGCCCGGCAATTTGGAGGACATCCCTCCGGACTCTACATCTGCACCGTCGACAACAGATGACCAAAAGCTTTTTGTATTCGAATAAAAGTTACCTGTTTCAGGATTGATGGCGGATTTGGGCGGAGTGCTGTTGTCAGCAATTTTTAATTCATTACTGATCTTGGCAAGTTGGTAAGACTTGATGTTACCGGGCCATGTCACATTCGTGTCGGGCCTGAACATGGAGTAGTAAAGGCGGTTTTCATGGCGGAAGCTATTAAACTGATTTACAGCAAGCCCGGGTGTTACGATGGTTGCCTGGTCATCGTTGATCCTTTGGGTGTGCTCCTGGAAAGCCGCCAGCAGGGTTGCGGTATCACTGGCTTCGATAACGTTTTCACTCCCACCTGCACTGGCAAGAGCGTTTAAAAAGCCAGCGGCCTGCCTGCCATCTGGCGTGTTGTCTAAGGAAAATCCAATCGTTCTGACGGTGACATCAGAACCTGCCAAGTCTTTAAATGCATCTGACTGAAGGTAGCTCGCTAATGATTCACCACAAGCTTGATGCGCGCCTGCTGAGCAGGTGTTTTGCCCAGTGAAAGAATTGACTTGCCCTGCAGTGGTGTAGTTAAGGTTATTTGGTCGCCCATCCGAGAGAAGGATTATGTGATTTTTTTGGCACTGACTGGTTATTAGTGTGTCTGAATTAGTTTTAAAGTAGTCAGCTGCTTTTAAAAGGCGGGCGATGGTGGGTGTTGAATCCTTATCTGGATCGAGACCATATACCTTGTGCTTAAGCTCATCTTTTATTGTGTAAGTCTGGGTAGAATCGGTGTCAACTTTTACAATCAGGCTTGCTGGGGATATAAAACCCTCACCGAGGCTTCCCGCAGACTCAAAAGCTCCGAATTTTTTATTAAGGACAGGATCTGGTTCTGATTTAATAATAAATGACATGTTATTTCCAAAATCCCAACCTGGCTGGGCTGCAAGCGTTCTTGCAATCTCTTTCAGGTCGTCTCCTTGCGTTTGGTATCCGTTTGCGTGAGCTACATATTCATGGCTGGGCGCTAATTTTTTGGTGGTAATATTTTGAGGGTATGTCCAATTACTACCTGGACTCTTTATCCTGTTTACATTTTGGTGGCTTTCAGGGTTAGGTGTAAGTTCTCCGTATACAGTAAAGCTACCAAAATTATCGGGGGAGTTGTTTTTGCCACGCCACATCTCGATTTTTGCATCGGCTATGGTGCTGTCTTTAGGGATTGGCAAGTCTCTGAAGAGTAAACCTATATTTCCATTAAAGTTGCTATCCAAATGTAAATTAGGCAAGTGTTTAGACAGATGCCAACCATGGGCTTGCACGTCATCCCTTCCTTTACGGATATACCGCCTGAACTGCAAGGGGGTAAGAGCACTTGCGTCAATACTCGCCGACAGTTCCTGGATGGGGTGATAAATACCATTCGCCTCATCGGCATCAGGAATACTGAGGCCGTCGCCCTCATAGCTTCTATCATGGAAGCGCATTAAGCCTGCATTGATATTCGGGTTGGAATCCATCAGCTGGGCAAAGGCTTCCTGTAGTGACTCTATACGGGGGCGGCCATTTGGATGGGTGAGGCCACCTGGGAGTTTTAAATCGTGATCAAGCATTGAGGCCGAAGTGTCGAGCACAAACAGAACATTGTTTTTAGTGGTGCCACCCGTTGCAACGCCACCAAAAAAAATTTCTGTGTCATCGCTATAGGCTAAGGGGAGGAGTGAAAAATAGCCGAGCAAAAAGGTACTCACCATTTTTGCCTGTTTGAGATGCAACATAGTACTACCTGTTATTATTTATAATTCTGAATCTTGCTGTTGCTGTTATCGATCACTGGCTGTTGCCTAAGGCTCGAATGCGCATGTAGCCTTGGGTATAGCGCCTGACGATGGCGTCGTCATCGACAGTGTTATCGGTGTTGTTGTCATACCAGGCTTCACCTATTACGACTCCACACAAGCCTTGTAGTGCGTCGCCTATGGATGTTCCCTCGGCTACCATGCATCTGACCGTGCCTGGCAGAATAGAGTGGCTGCGTATCTGATTATCAACCACGACTGCATCACTTCCATACCTGTCTCTCATGAGGGCAGTGACTCTGCTTTCAATGCGGTTGCTGGCAGCCTGTCGCATATTGAAGGTTTCCTGCATGCCCGAGGTCAGGTCGGCCTGCAGTGCCACACCTCGTAACCCGGAGATGGAGATCATTGTTATCAGTAGCAGCATTACGAGTACGACCGCCATAACAGCGCCTGATTGTTTGTTTGATATGAAAATTTTTCTATTCATTATGCTTACATCGCATTCTGGGCAGTGATGATTGACTCAAAGGAGCGGTCACTGATTTGATCGCCTGCAAAATCTATTTGAACAGCAACAGCTCTTATCGTGCTGTCATCCGGGGCGTCGTCTGCCTGGCTGAGAGTCAGGCCGTTTTGTTGAGCCAGTCCATTTGCAATAACGTCACCGTTGACCGCCGGAGGTACGCGGACGGTCAGTGTGCCATTTGTCGCCTGATAGATTCTGGTTCGTATTTCAAAGAGTCTGGGCGGAACTGTTCCCCCTATGCTCGCAGGGGGTAAAGCATTAGCCGCAGTCAGGGAGATTGATGTTGCTCCAGCGGTAATTGCTGGAGAATCAAAAATGATGACTCTGTTCTGGTCCGCCAGAACAAGTTGTCCAGCCGCTCTGGCAGGAAGTGGTGGGCTAACGGAAGGGGTTCCTTTCGGAACAGTAGTTAATGTACGGCCATTTGAACTCAAACTGAATCGAATGGTGGCATCATTGTTGGGCCAGGGAACAACGAAGGTGGTCGTCAGCACATTACCATCAATGGATATTCCATTGCTGTTGAGAAGTCTTGAAACCTCTGTAGATGCCGTGGCTCTGTTAGCGTCAACATTATCAGAACGGGATCCAATAAAGCCTGCTCGCCGAATATCATTAGCCATTACAGATGCAGCGTAACGGCCGCTGTCCTGAACGCGCCCGAGCTCAGCTCTTGAACCTGCGTTGGAAGCTGTGTCGCTTAGAAAAACAGTCACTCCCAGAATCAGGATGGTGCCAATGGCCATAGATACCATAAGCTCAACAAGAGAGAACCCTTGTTTGAGGTGGAAATGATTCTTCATCATTACTGTCTCCATTCCAGTATCACAGCACAAAATTCACGACCATTTGTTCGTTACTGTTTTCAGTTCCCCTGGGCCAGGTCACTGTTAGTCTGTAAGTTTGGTTACCTGTTGGCGGGTCAGGGATGAGTGCAAGCACTGCATTTGCATTGGGGATGTTTCCCTGCAGCTGGTCTTGCAGTGTGTCGAAAATGCCGTTTTCAGTGGCCCTGCCGTTGAAAATGGCTTGCCCCTTGTCGCTAGAGGACAGCATGCGTTGTTCAAGGGCTTGAGCGAAGAGGATGGCCTGACTGCGGTGCAGAGACTCCTGGCTGGCCTGAAACCCTCGGGCTTGCAAAGCGAGCATGCCGACAATGCCGACGCTGATAACAACAAGCGCTACAAGAAGTTCGATTAGGGTGAAGCCTTTGTTTTCTGTCATTTCAGGCTCCTTAGGGTGTTGTTATGGTGGCCAGGCCGCCAGCGGTCATGGTGAGTTCACGTTGTTTGGTACCGTTGGTCAGTCGAACCGTAGCTGCTGTACTGGCACCATCTCGTTGAAATGTAATGCCCGCTGCACCAAGGTTTACCTGTACCTGTCCTGCAGGTGCAGGAATATCTTTAATAAGAGCGTTTTGGGTAAAGATAAGGTACCCCAGAGCCGGGTTGCCATTGGCTCTGCAGTTATCACGAGCGGCGTTGGATGCGCAAAGGGTTATGCTTTCACTCCTGCGTACAGCTTCACTGCGGGTGTATTGAATGATATTCAGGAGATTGTTGGCTTCCGTTGCGACGGAGTTATTCCTGATGAAGGCATCCATCGATGGGGCAGCTACTGCGAGAAGGATTGCCAGAATGCCCACAGCAATCATTAGCTCTATTAACGTAAAGCCTCGCTGATGAGCGTTTGTGCAAATATTACATTTCATTCAAAAATCCATTCTTTTTATAGATTCTCCCTTCTATAAAATTGGCGGCTTCTTTAGTACGTGCTGTTCCGTGCCTGTACTCCATACGTGGAGTATTAAATCATTCAACCGCTCTGGAATGCAGGTTGGTGGTCAGTAGATTGCTACCGTTTATCAGTGAATATGAGTCGGTAAGTCAGTGTTGCCTTTTTGGTGGGGCAGTAGAAGTCGTATTGGAATGGGTATATCTGAAGTGTGATTTGTAACCATCAGCCTGTGTTATCAATGCCCTTTACCGGTTACCATACGCCGTTACGTTCGATGTATTGAATTCAATGATGAGAGGAGGCAGTTTCTTGCCTCCTTCATACCTTTCTGGTATAAAGCTCCGTCTTTGAGTCCGGATCACTGCTTTGTGCCCCAGAAGAGTAAGCTGTCGCCTGTGATGGCGGCATCCGGTAACAATTCCAGCTGACGGGCCTGTGTGCCGGTCGGTGAGCGTTAAAGAGGCTAAATTAACATGGCTAAAGTTTGCCAAGTGACCGGCAAGCGTCCCGCTGTCGGCAACAACGTTTCCCATGCAAAGAACAGAACTCGTCGCCGTTTTCTGCCTAACCTGCATTACCATCGTTTCTGGGTAGAATCCGAGAAGCGTTTTGTACGTCTGCGTGTTTCCTCCAAGGGTATGCGTATTATTGATAAGAAGGGTATCGACACTGTTCTGTCCGAGCTGCGCGCTCGTGGCGAACGCGTCTGATCCTGAGAGCTATTGGAGGAGATAAACCATGGCTAAGGCTATTCGCGAAAAAATTAAGCTGGTTTCTACAGCTGGTACTGGTTACTTCTACACCACTACCAAAAACAAGCGTAACACTCCGGACAAGCTTGTTTTCAAGAAGTACGACCCAAAGGTCCGCAAGCACGTTGATTTCAAGGAAGCGAAGATCAAGTAAGATCCTCCGTCTTCTGGGCTTGCAGCCTCTTCTGACGCTTGTCAGAGACATGAAAAAACCCGCCCGGTGCGGGTTTTTTCATGTCTGGCTTTTCTTGTCGGGGCTTTATCCGGGCTCTTAATCTGGAAAGCGCCTGTAAAGCTCGTACAATGCCTTTCTCCGCACACTCTGCTCTATATAACTGTTTATTACTAAACGGGTTGTTGTCTTATGAATAAGCCTGAACTTCTGTCACCCGCCGGAACCCTGCGCAATATGCGCTTTGCTTACGCCTATGGTGCGGATGCGGTTTATGCGGGTCAGCCACGTTATAGCCTGCGGGTGCGTAATAACGACTTTAAGCTGGAAAATCTGGGTAAAGGTATAGAAGAGGCTCATGCACTGGGCAAGAAATTTTACCTGGCCAGTAATATTGCTCCCCACAACACTAAAGTGAAGACCTTTCTGCGGGATATGGAGCCAGTGATCGCCATGAAGCCGGACGCTCTGATTATGTCGGACCCAGGGCTGGTGATGATGGTAAGAGAGCGCTGGCCAGAGACAGAGGTTCATCTTTCGGTACAGGCGAATGTGGTGAACTTCGCCACTGTGAAGTTCTGGGCGAAGCAGGGTGTGAGTCGGATTATCCTTTCCCGTGAGTTATCTCTGGATGAGATTCAGGAGATTCGGGAAGAGTGCCCTGATACAGAGTTAGAAGTCTTTGTTCATGGTGCACTCTGTATTGCTTACTCCGGCCGCTGCCTGCTGTCAGGTTATATGAACAAGCGTGACCCAAACCAGGGAACCTGCACTAACGCTTGCCGTTGGCAGTATCAGGCTCATGAGGCGAAAGAGACTGCTGAGGGCGATGTGGTGCCTGTGAATTACGATCCCGCAGCGAAACCTGCACTGGGTAAAGGAGAGCCAGTGGATGATATTGTTCTGCTGCAGGAAGCGAATCGCCCTAATGAATATATGCCCGCGTTCGAAGATGAACATGGTACCTATATTATGAACTCAAAGGATCTGAGGGCGGTTCAGCATGTAAACCGACTCACCCAAATGGGTGTTCACTCCCTGAAAATAGAAGGACGAACCAAGTCACATTATTATGTCGCCAGAACTGCTCAGGTCTATCGTAAAGCGATTGATGATGCTGTAGCGGGTAAGCCCTTTGAGATGGGCTTGATGGATACTCTGGAGAATCTGGCCAGCCGTGGTTATACCGAAGGCTTTTATCGACGTCATGTTCATGATGAATACCAGAACTATGAGCGTGGCAACTCTGTTGGCACTGTTCAGCAGTTTGTTGGTGAAGTGGTCGATTCTGACGGTCAGTTTATGACGATTAACGTTAAGAATCGTTTTGAAAAGGGTGACAGGGTGGAGTTGTTAACGCCCGCGGGCAACGGCACTTTCATTCTTGATCATCTGGAAGATAAAAACGGTTTATCTGTTTCTGTCGCGCCGGGGTCTGGCCATCAGGTGAAAGTTGCAGTGCCTGAAGGTTGCCATCCTGATGAGTATTCTCTATTGGTAAGGAACCTCCCTCAGGAGTGAATTTCGTATTAGTTTTTAAGGGGCTCTTAAGAAGTCTGTGAGAAGGTACTCTTGAATAAATCAAAAGAGTAGTTTCTGCTGGTGGGAGGGTGTTCGTTGTAAACAGCTGTCTTATAAAAGTTTGATAGTGCTCACGTTTTTTATTTTCTCTGCAAAGAAATGAGCGCTAGGTTTTTTCGGGCAATAAAAAAAAGGAGGCTAAAAGCCTCCTTTTTTATCCTAAAACAAAGAAATATTATTCTTCGCTTTCAGACTTGATTACGCAATCCAGGCGCTTCTTGCCAGTTTCGTCCAGGTAAGACTGGAAGTCTTTTGGCAGGCGGCCAGTAGTAGAACCGTACCACTGAACAGTGTCACCGGACTTGGTTACGTACTCAAAGGTGTACTTGCTAACGTTGCGACGCTTCTTAGGCTGAGCTTCATCCAGGTTGGCCAGGTCGGAGATGTCCAGACCTTTTTCAGCCAGCATCTGCTTGATCTGCTCAATGTTAGCCAGCTTCTCAACATCTTTAGCTTGAGCCGCTTCGTGAGCGTCACGCTTCTCTTCCAGAAGAGACTGCATGCGGTTTACGATACGGTCCATATCTTCCATGTGAACGTCCTTGAACAGGCCGCGCATTCTGGTTTTGCTAGAAAGACGGTGCATGATTTCTTCAAACATGTTCATTGATATAACCCTTATTTAATACGAAAAGTAAATGCTGTGATTTGATTCATCCCTGACAAAATTTTTGGTTGTGCGGGGAGCAGCTGTCCAAAAATTTTAATAGAAACTGTGCTGAATATTCTGGCGCAATGCAAAGAGTCAGGCGAGATATTTCTTTTTCAGCGGCATTAATCTATGAGGGTGGAATATTCAGATAAAAATAAGGTTTTGTCAACATTTAACCTTGTTTTTATTAGGATTTGATTTTGGTTTTTTAAGTATTAAAAAGTCCGGTAATAGATCTCGTCTTTCTGAAAGGAAATGTTGCAGGGCTGATACAAAATCTTCCAGATAATACAACTTGAAATGATTGGCCTTGAACTCTGGTAATGAGATTGTCTTGTATGAATAAGGTGTTTTCAAAGGCGTCTTT
>CBDCRZ010000014.1:0-89304 GCA_965221135.1 Sansalvadorimonas sp. | reverse complement strand
CTACACCACCGACCGCCCAGGGAACCTCAAACAGCACCAGCGCACCCATCTGCAGGGGGACGCGCGGCCCAAGCCGCGGTCCTGTGACCTGTGCACC
Source organism: Sansalvadorimonas sp. (assembly GCA_965221135.1). Lineage (GTDB taxonomy): Bacteria > Pseudomonadota > Gammaproteobacteria > Pseudomonadales > Endozoicomonadaceae > Sansalvadorimonas. The sequence continues at coordinate 89,207 of CBDCRZ010000014.1, read as the reverse complement.
TACACCACCGATAACCCGGGGAGCCTTAAACGGCACCAGCGCACCCATCTTCAGGGGGAGGCGCGGCCCAAGCCGCTGTCCTGTGACCTGTGCACCTACACCACCGATCACCCGGGGCACCTCAAACAGCACCAGCGCACCCATTTGCAGGGGGGAGGCGCGGCCCAAGCCGCTGTCCTGTGACCTGTGCACCTACACCACCGATCACCCGGGGAGCCTCAAACAGCACCAGCGCACCCATCGGCAGGGAGACGCGCGGCCCAAGCCGCTGTCCTGTGACCTGTGCCCCTACACCACCGATCGCCCGGAGAACCTCAAACGGCACCAGCGCACCCATTTGCAGGGGGAGGCGCGGCCCAAGCCGCTGTCCTGTGACCAGTGCACCTACACCACCGATGCCCCGGGGAGCCTCAAACAGCACCAGCGCACCCATCTGCTGGGGGACGCACGGCCCAAGCCGCTGTTCTGTGACCAGTGCAGCTACACCACCGATCACCCGGGAAGCCTCAAACAGCACAAGCGCACCCATTTGCAGGGGGAGGCGCGGCCCAGGCCGCTATCCTGTGACCTGTGCCCCTACACCACCGATCGCCCGGAGAACCTCAAACGGCACCAGCGCACCCATTTGCAGGGGGAGGCGCGGCCCAAGCCGCTGTCCTGTGACCTGTGCATCTACACCACTGATGTCCCGGGGAGCCTCAAACAGCACCAGCGCACCCATCTGCTGGGGGACGCACGGCCCAAGCCGCTGTCCTGTGACCAGTGCACCTACACCACCGATCACCTGGGGAGCCTCAAACAGCACAAGCGCACCCATTTGCAGGGGGAGGCGCGGCCCAGGCCGCTGTCCTGTGACCTGTGCAGCTACACCACCGATCGCCCGGGGCACCTGAAAAAGCACCAGCGCACCCATCTGCAGGGGGAGGCGCGACCCAAGCCGCTGTCCTGTGACCAGTGCACCTACAGCACCGATGTCCGAGGGAGCCTCAAACGGCACCAGCGCACCCATTTGCAGGGAGACGCGCGGCCCAAGCCGCTGTCCTGTGACCTGTGCAGCTACACCACCGATCGCCCGGGGCACCTGAAAAAGCACCAGCGCACCCATTTGCAGGGAGACGCGCGGCCCAAGCCGCTGTCCTGTGACCTGTGCAGCTACACCACCGATCGCCCGGGGCACCTGAAAAAGCACCAGCGCACCCATTTGCAGGGAGACGCGCGGCCCAAGCCGCTGTCCAGTGACCAGTGCACCTACACCACCGATGTCCGAGGGAGCCTCAAACGGCACCAGCGCACCCATTTGCAGGGAGACGCGCGGCCCAAGCCGCTGCCCTGTGACCAGTGCACCTACACCACCGATGCTGCGGGGAACCTCAAACAGCACAAGCGCACCCATCTGCATTCGCGCGGCTGAGCACCCGCAGTTTGTTGAGTGTTACAGGAGCTCCGTGCGTCAAGTCTCACGTAGAGTACTGACTAAAAACAGGCACTTTTTTTCACTGTACGACTATCTTTCCTCCCTTGGCTCAATGGGGGAAAGAATGTTTCTTCAAAAAAGATTACAACTCTTTTGTGTTAGTTTTTTCTTAGTCGGCTGTTTTGCTTCTCTACCCGCGTCTTCGGCGAGGAACAAAGGTACCCCCCATCGGCTTTTCCCACCCGCCTCACTGAATGTGACCTCGATGGCGGGAGTGGCCGTCTATACCGTTAAAAACACACGTATCTATCCCAAAGGCGAAACAACCTGCTCCCGGGGTGAGAGGGATGGTCGTCCTTTTATATACTGCCGGGGAGAGGATAAAGCGACACAGTTCACCCTGGCAGGACCCATTTCCCAAACGCTTGAAATTCAACAGGGTGCCATCACCAGTATCGAGAGCGGGACAACAGCGTGCCGTATTTCACCGGGAGAGGAGGTCGATCCGTCTATTCATTGCGGTTCCTCCACCAAAGCTCCCTCCCCCGAGCTTTCTGGCGTCAATGGATGGGTTCGTGAGCATGACCAGAATCATGAAATCAATGATCTGCTGGCGCCCCAATCAGAAGAGGAATGTCATGGCGCCGTTCCAACCTGTGAAGAACTTGAGGTTCAAATCGTAGAGAATGAGGGGCAGGATTCTCCAGACACACACACTGAGGGCCTCACGTAGAACGAAACGTCTGAAAGGAAGCGGTCTATACCCGCCTAATGCCTCGCGAATCCTTGCCTCTCGATTGTGCCAATATGACCAGTGCAGCTACACCACCGATCGTCTGGGAAACCTCAAACAGCACCAGCGCACCCATCTGCAAGGGACGCGCGGCCCAGGCCGCTGTCCTGTGACCTGTGCAGCTACACCACCGATCACCCGGGGAGCCTCAAACGGCACCAGCGCACCCATCTGCAGGGGGACGCGCGGCCCAAGCCGCTGTCCTGTGACCTGTGCCCTACACCACCAATGTCCCGGGGAACCTCAAACAGCACCAGCGCACCCATCTGCAGAGGGACGCGCGGCCCAAGCCGCTGTCCTGTGACCAGTGCAGCTACACCACCGGTCGTCTGGGGAACCTCAAACAGCACCAGCGCAGACATTTGCAGGGGGAGGCGCGGCCCAAGCCGCTGTCCTGTGACCAGTGCACCTACACCACCGATCGTCTGGGGAGCCTCAAACAGCACCAGCGCACTCATCTGCAGGGGGACGCGCGGCCCAGGCCGCTGTCCTGTGACCTGTGCACCTGCACCACCGATCACCCGGGGCACCTCAAACAGCACCAGCGCACCCATCTGCATTCGCGCGGCTGAGCACCGCAGTTTGTTGAGTGTTACAGGGGCCCGTGCGTCAAGTCTCACGTAGAGTACTGACTAAACGAACCACGTTCGTAGAACGTGGACTTGCTTTTAGCCCCCTAGAAGGGGGCAATTTACCGGTCGGCCTTCTAAGAAGGCAGACTTGAGTTGTCCCTCAAACCTTAAGGGCTATTTACGGAGTTGCAGCTCACGCTGCCTTTGTACTTGCTTCTCTTGATATTTGACATATTTCCGGATCATTTCTGCATCAACTCCAACAGTGTCCACGCAGTATCCTTTTGCCCAGAAATGATTCCCCCAGTATGGCTTCTGCCGCAACCACGAAAATCGCGTAAATAATCGCAGTGCACTCTTCCCTTTTACTGTTCCAACAAGCTTTGAAATCGATATTTTTGGTGGAACCTTTACAAGTAAATGTTCATGGTCGATCTGTACATTCAGCTCCACTATCGGACAACCCAACCGATGACAATAAACCTGAATACTATTGAATACATCCGCAGCTACAAGCCCCTTCAGCATGCGAAACCTGTACTTTGGTACCCAAACAATATGATATTGGCAATGCCCCCCGGGCAGATGGGTGCTCTGGTGCTGTTTGAGGTGCCTCAGGTGATTGGAGGTGTAGCTGCACTGGTCACATTGGTATAATCGAGAGGCAAGGATTCGCAAGGCATTAGGCGGGTATAGATCGCTTCCTTTCAGACGTTTCGTTCTACGTGAGGCTCTCAGTGTGTGTGTGTCTGGAGAATTCTGCCCCTCATTCTCTACGATTTGAACCTCAAGTTCTTCGCAGGTTTGAACGGCGCCATGACATTCCTCTTCTGATTGGGGCGCCAGCAGATCATTGATTTCATGATCCTGGTCATGCTCACGAACCCATCCATTGACGCCAGGAAACGCGGGGGAGGGAGCTTTGGTGGAGGAACCGCAATGAATAGACGGATCGACCTCCTCTCCCGGTGAAATACGGCACGCTGTTGTCCCGCTCTCGATACTGGTGATGGCACCCTGTTGAATTTCAAACGTTTGGGAAATGGGTCCTGCCAGGGTGAACTGTGTCGCTTTATCCTCTCCCCGGCAGTATATAAAAGGACGACCATCCCTCTCATCCCGGGAGCAGGTTGTTTCGCATTTGGGATAGATACGTGTGTTTTTAACGGTATAGACGGCCACTCCCGCCATCGAGGTCACATTCAGTGAGGCGGTTGGGAAAAGCCGATGGGGGGTACCTTTGTTCCTCGCCGAAGACGCGGGTAGAGAAGCAAAACAGCCGACTAAGAAAAGACTAACACAAAAGAGTTGTAATCTTTTTTGAAGAAACATTCTTTCCCCCATTGAGCCAGGGGAGGAAAGATAGTCGTACTGTGAAAAAAAGTGCCTGTTTTTAGTTTGACGTAAAAACCCACGTCCTTAGGACGTGGTTATGAATGGTTGGCTTTGCCTGCCATAGGTCTACCCAGCTACTCCTATCTCTGAGTTGTCCCCACAACTGAACGAGATAGGAAGTAGCATGAGTAGATTTGAGAAATTATCGCACGTTATTTGGCATTGCCAATATCATATTGTTTGGGTACCAAAGTACAGGTTTCGCATGCTGAAGGGGCTTGTAGCTGCGGATGTATTCAATAGTATTCAGGTTTATTGTCATCGGTTGGGTTGTCCGATAGTGGAGCTGAATGTACAGATCGACCATGAACATTTACTTGTAAAGGTTCCACCAAAAATATCGATTTCAAAGCTTGTTGGAACAGTAAAAGGGAAGAGTGCACTGCGATTATTTACGCGATTTTCGTGGTTGCGGCAGAAGCCATACTGGGGGAATCATTTCTGGGCAAAAGGATACTGCGTGGACACTGTTGGAGTTGATGCAGAAATGATCCGGAAATATGTCAAATATCAAGAGAAGCAAGTACAAAGGCAGCGTGAGCTGCAACTCCGTAAATAGCCCTTAAGGTTTGAGGGACAACTCAAGTCTGCCTTCTTAGAAGGCCGACCGGTAAATTGCCCCCTTCTAGGGGGCTAAAAGCAAGTCCACGTTCTACGAACGTGGTTCGTTTAGTCAGTACTCTACGTGAGACTTGACGCACGGGCCCCTGTAACACTCAACAAACTGCGGTGCTCAGCCGCGCGAATGCAGATGGGTGCGCTGGTGCTGTTTGAGGTGCCCCGGGTGATCGGTGGTGCAGGTGCACAGGTCACAGGACAGCGGCCTGGGCCGCGCGTCCCCCTGCAGATGAGTGCGCTGGTGCTGTTTGAGGCTCCCCAGACGATCGGTGGTGTAGGTGCACTGGTCACAGGACAGCGGCTTGGGCCGCGCCTCCCCCTGCAAATGTCTGCGCTGGTGCTGTTTGAGGTTCCCCAGACGACCGGTGGTGTAGCTGCACTGGTCACAGGACAGCGGCTTGGGCCGCGCGTCCCTCTGCAGATGGGTGCGCTGGTGCTGTTTGAGGTTCCCCGGGACATTGGTGGTGTAGGGCACAGGTCACAGGACAGCGGCTTGGGCCGCGCGTCCCCCTGCAGATGGGTGCGCTGGTGCCGTTTGAGGCTCCCCGGGTGATCGGTGGTGTAGCTGCACAGGTCACAGGACAGCGGCCTGGGCCGCGCGTCCCTTGCAGATGGGTGCGCTGGTGCTGTTTGAGGTTTCCCAGACGATCGGTGGTGTAGCTGCACTGGTCATATTGGCACAATCGAGAGGCAAGGATTCGCGAGGCATTAGGCGGGTATAGACCGCTTCCTTTCAGACGTTTCGTTCTACGTGAGGCCCTCAGTGTGTGTGTCTGGAGAATCCTGCCCCTCATTCTCTACGATTTGAACCTCAAGTTCTTCACAGGTTGGAACGGCGCCATGACATTCCTCTTCTGATTGGGGCGCCAGCAGATCATTGATTTCATGATTCTGGTCATGCTCACGAACCCATCCATTGACGCCAGAAAGCTCGGGGGAGGGAGCTTTGGTGGAGGAACCGCAATGAATAGACGGATCGACCTCCTCTCCCGGTGAAATACGGCACGCTGTTGTCCCGCTCTCGATACTGGTGATGGCACCCTGTTGAATTTCAAGCGTTTGGGAAATGGGTCCTGCCAGGGTGAACTGTGTCGCTTTATCCTCTCCCCGGCAGTATATAAAAGGACGACCATCCCTCTCACCCCGGGAGCAGGTTGTTTCGCCTTTGGGATAGATACGTGTGTTTTTAACGGTATAGACGGCCACTCCCGCCATCGAGGTCACATTCAGTGAGGCGGGTGGGAAAAGCCGATGGGGGGTACCTTTGTTCCTCGCCGAAGACGCGGGTAGAGAAGCAAAACAGCCGACTAAGAAAAAACTAACACAAAAGAGTTGTAATCTTTTTTGAAGAAACATTCTTTCCCCCATTGAGCCAAGGGAGGAAAGATAGTCGTACAGTGAAAAAAAGTGCCTGTTTTTAGTCAGTACTCTACGTGAGACTTGACGCACGGAGCTCCTGTAACACTCAACAAACTGCGGGTGCTCAGCCGCGCGAATGCAGATGGGTGCGCTTGTGCTGTTTGAGGTTCCCCGCAGCATCGGTGGTGTAGGTGCACTGGTCACAGGGCAGCGGCTTGGGCCGCGCGTCTCCCTGCAAATGGGTGCGCTGGTGCCGTTTGAGGCTCCCTCGGACATCGGTGGTGTAGGTGCACTGGTCACTGGACAGCGGCTTGGGCCGCGCGTCTCCCTGCAAATGGGTGCGCTGGTGCTTTTTCAGGTGCCCCGGGCGATCGGTGGTGTAGCTGCACAGGTCACAGGACAGCGGCTTGGGCCGCGCGTCTCCCTGCAAATGGGTGCGCTGGTGCTTTTTCAGGTGCCCCGGGCGATCGGTGGTGTAGCTGCACAGGTCACAGGACAGCGGCTTGGGCCGCGCGTCTCCCTGCAAATGGGTGCGCTGGTGCCGTTTGAGGCTCCCTCGGACATCGGTGCTGTAGGTGCACTGGTCACAGGACAGCGGCTTGGGTCGCGCCTCCCCCTGCAGATGGGTGCGCTGGTGCTTTTTCAGGTGCCCCGGGCGATCGGTGGTGTAGCTGCACAGGTCACAGGACAGCGGCCTGGGCCGCGCCTCCCCCTGCAAATGGGTGCGCTTGTGCTGTTTGAGGCTCCCCAGGTGATCGGTGGTGTAGGTGCACTGGTCACAGGACAGCGGCTTGGGCCGTGCGTCCCCCAGCAGATGGGTGCGCTGGTGCTGTTTGAGGCTCCCCGGGACATCAGTGGTGTAGATGCACAGGTCACAGGACAGCGGCTTGGGCCGCGCCTCCCCCTGCAAATGGGTGCGCTGGTGCCGTTTGAGGTTCTCCGGGCGATCGGTGGTGTAGGGGCACAGGTCACAGGATAGCGGCCTGGGCCGCGCCTCCCCCTGCAAATGGGTGCGCTTGTGCTGTTTGAGGCTTCCCGGGTGATCGGTGGTGTAGCTGCACTGGTCACAGAACAGCGGCTTGGGCCGTGCGTCCCCCAGCAGATGGGTGCGCTGGTGCTGTTTGAGGCTCCCCGGGGCATCGGTGGTGTAGGTGCACTGGTCACAGGACAGCGGCTTGGGCCGCGCCTCCCCCTGCAAATGGGTGCGCTGGTGCCGTTTGAGGTTCTCCGGGCGATCGGTGGTGTAGGGGCACAGGTCACAGGACAGCGGCTTGGGCCGCGCGTCTCCCTGCCGATGGGTGCGCTGGTGCTGTTTGAGGCTCCCCGGGTGATCGGTGGTGTAGGTGCACAGGTCACAGGACAGCGGCTTGGGCCGCGCCTCCCCCTGCAAATGGGTGCGCTGGTGCTGTTTGAGGTGCCCCGGGTGATCGGTGGTGTAGGTGCACAGGTCACAGGACAGCGGCTTGGGCCGCGCCTCCCCCTGAAGATGGGTGCGCTGGTGCCGTTTAAGGCTCCCCGGGTTATCGGTGGTGTAGGTGCACAGGTCACAGGACCGCGGCTTGGGCCGCGCGTCCCCCTGCAGATGGGTGCGCTGGTGCTGTTTGAGGTTCCCTGGGCGGTCGGTGGTGTAGCTGCACTGGTCACAGGACAGCGGCTTGGGCCGTGCGTCCCCCAGCAGATGGGTGCGCTGGTGCTGTTTGAGGCTCCCCGGGTCATCTGTGGTGTAGGTGCACAGGTCACAGGAGAAGGGCTTTGGCCGCGCCTCCCCCTGAAAATGGGTGCGCTGGTGCCGTTTGAGGCTCCCCTGGTGATCGGTGGTGTAGGTGCACAGGTAACAGGACAGTTGCCTGGGCCGCGCCTCCCCCAGCAGATGGGTGCGCTGGTGCTGTTTGAGGTTCCCCAGACGATCGCTGGTGTAGCTGCACTGGTCACATTGGTATAATCGAGAGGCAAGGATTCGCGAGGCTTTAGGCGGGTATAGGCTGCTTCCTTTCAGCCGTTTCGTTCTACGTGAGGCTCTCAGTGTGTGTGTGCCTGGAGAATCCTGCCCCTCATCTTCTACGATTTGAACCTCAAGTTCTTCGCAGGTTTGAACGCTGTCATGACATTCTTCTTCTGATTGGGGCGCCAGCAGATCATTGATTTCATGAGCCTGGTCATGCTCACGAACCCATCCATTGACGCCAGGAAACTCGGGGGAGAGAGCTTTGGTGGAGGAACCGCAATGAATAGACGGATCGACCTCCTCTCCCGGTGAAATACGGCACGCTGTTGTCCCACTCTCGATTCTGGTGATGGCATCCTGTTGAATTTCAAGCGTTTGGGGAATGGACCCTGCCACGGTGAACTGTGTCGCTTTATCCTCTCCCCGGCAGTATATAAAAGGACGACCATCCCTCTCACCCCGGGAGCAGGTTGTTTCGCCTTTGGGGTAGATCCGTGTATTTTTAACGGTATGGACGGTAACTCCCGCCATCGAGGTCACGTTCAGTGTGGCGGGTGGGGCAAGCCGATGGGGGGTACCCTTGTCCCTCACCGAAGACGCGGGTAGAGAAGCAAAACAGCCAATTAAGAAAAGACTAACACGAAAGAGTTGTAATCTTTTTTGAAGAAACATTCTTTCCCCCATTGATCCAGGGGAGGAAAGATAGTCGTACAGTGAAAAAAAGTGGCTATTTTTAGTCAGTACCCTACGTGAGACTTGACGCACGGGGCCCATGTAATACTCAATAAACTGCGGTGCTCAGCCGCGCGAATGCACATGGGTGCGCTTGTGTTGTTTGAGGCTCCCCGGGCGATCGGTGGTGAAGGTGCACTGGCCACAGGACAGCGGCTTGGGCCGCGCCTCCCCCTGCAGATGGGTGCGCTGGTGCTCTTTGAGGCTCCCCGGGCGATCGGTGGTGAAGGTGCACTGGCCACAGGACAGCGGCTTGGGCCGCGCCTCCCCCTGCAGATGGGTGCGCTGGTGCTCTTTGAGGTGCCCCGGGTGATCGGTGGTGTAGGTGCACTGGTCACAGGACAGCGGCTTGGGCCGCGCGTCTCCCTGCAGATGGGTGCGCTGGTGCTGTTTGAGGCTCCCCAGACGATCGGTGGTGTAGGTGCACAGGTCACAGGACAGCGGCTTGGGCCGCGCCTCCCCCTGCAGATGGGTGCGCTTGTGTTGTTTGAGGTTCCCCGCAGCATCGGTGGTGTAGCTGCACTGGTCACAGGACAGCGGCTTGGGCCGCGCCTCCCCCTGCAAATGGGTGCGCTTGTGCTGTTTGAGGCTCCCCGGGTGATCGGTGGTGTAGCTGCACTGGTCACAGAACAGCGGCTTGGGCCGTGCGTCCCCCTGCAGATGGGTGCGTTGGTGCTGTTTGAGGCTCCCCCGGGCATCGGTGGTGTAGGTGCACTGGTCACAGGACAGAGGCTTGGGCCGCGCCTCCCCCTGCAAATGGGTGCGTTGGTGCCGTTTGAGGTTCTCCGGGCGATCGGTGGTGTAGGGGCACAGGTCACAGGACAGCGGCTTGGGCCGCGCGTCTCCCTGCAGATGGGTGCGCTGGTGCTGTTTGAGGCTCCCCCGGACATCGGTGGTGTAGGTGCACTGGTCACAGGACAGCAGCTTGAGCCGCGCCTTCCCCTGTAAATGGGTGCGCTGGTGCTGTTTGAGGCTCCCCGGGTGATCGGTGGTATAGGTGCACAGGTCACAGGACAGCGGTTTGGGCCGCGCGTCCCCCTGCAGATGGGTGCGCTGGTGCTGTTTGAGGCTCCCCAGACGATCGGTGGTGTAACTGCACAGGTCACAGGGCAGCGGCTTGGGCCGTGCCTCCCCCTGCAAATGGATGCGCTGGTGCTGTTTGAGGTTCCCCTGGTGATTGGTGGTGTAGCTGCACTGGTCACATTGGCATAATCGAGAGGCAAGGATTCGCGAGGCATTAGGCGGGTATAGACCGCTTCCTTTCAGACGTTTCGTTCTACGTGAGGCTCTCAGTGTGTGTGTGTCTGGAGAATCCTGCCCCTCATTCTCTACGATTTGAACCTCAAGTTCTTCGCAGGTTTGAACGACGCCATGACATTCATCTTCTGATTGGGGCGCCAGCAGATCATTGATTTCATGATTCTGGTCATGCTCACGAACCCATCCATTGACGCCAGGAAACGCGGGGGAGGGAGCTTTGGTGGAGGAACCGCAATGAATAGACGGATCGACCTCATCTCCCGGTGAAACGTGGCACGCTGTTGTCCCACTCGCGATACTGGTGATGGCATCCTGTTGAATTTCAAGCGTTTGGGGAATGGGGCCTGCCAGGGTGAACTGTGTCGCTTTATCCTCTCCCCGGCAGTATATAAAAGGACGACCATCCCTCTTACCCCGGGAGCAGGTTGTTTCGCCTTTGGGGTAGATCCGTGTATTTTTAACGGTATGGACGGTAACTCCCGCCATCGAGGTCACGTTCAGTGAGGCGGGTGGGGCAAGCCGATGGGGGGTACCCTTGTCCCTCGCCGAAGACGCGGGTAGAGAAGCAAAACAGCCAATTAAGAAAAGACTAACACGAAAGAGTTGTAATCTTTTTTGAAGAAACATTCTTTCCCCCATTGATCCAGGGGAGGAAAGATAGTCGTACAGTGAAAAAAAGTGCCTGTTTTTAGTCAGTACCCTACGTGAGACTTGACGCACGGGGCGCCTGTAACACTCAACAAACTGCGGTGCTCAGCCGCGCGAATGCAGATGGGTGCGCTGGTGCTGTTTGAGGTTCCCCGGGCGATCGATGGTGTAGCTGCACTGGTCACAGGACAGCGGCTTGGGCCGCGCCTCCCCCTGCAAATGGGTGCGCTGGTGCCGTTTGAGGTTCCCCGGGCGATCGGTGGTGTAGCTGCACAGGTGACAGGACAGCGGCTTGGGCCGCGCCTCCCCCTGCAAATGGGTGCGCTGGTGCTGTTTGAGGCTCCCCGGGTGATCGGTGGTGTAGCTGCACTGGTCACAGGACAGCGGCTTGGGCCGTGCGTCCCCCTGCAGATGGGTGCGTTGGTGCTGTTTGAGGCTCCCCCGGGCATCGGTGGTGTAGGTGCACTGGTCACAGGACAGCGGCTTGGGCCGCGCCTCCCCCTGTAGATGGGTGCGCTTGTGCTGTTTGAGGTTCCCCGAAGCATCGGTGGTGTAGGTGCACTGGTCACAGGACAGCGGCTTGGGCCGCGCCTCCCCCTGTAGATGGGTGCGCTGGTGCTGTTTGAGGTTCCCCGGGCGATCGGTGGTGTAGCTGCACAGGTGACAGGACAGCGGCTTGGGCCGCGCCTCCCCCCGCAGATGGGTGCGCTGGTGCTGTTTGAGGTTCCCCGGGCGATCGGTGGTATAGCTGCACAGGTGACAGGACAGCGGCTTGGGCCGCGCCCCCCCCTGCAAATGGGTGCGCTGGTGCTGTTTGAGGTTCCCCGCAGCATCGGTGGTGTAGGTGCACTGGTCACAGGACAGCGGCTTGGGGCGCGCGTCCCCCTGCAGATGGGTGCGCTGGTGCCGTTTAAGGCTCCCCGAGGCATCGGTGGTGTAGGTGCACAGGTCACAGGACAGCGGCTTGGGCCGCGCGTCCCCCTGCAGATGGGTGCGCTGGTGCAGTTTGAGGCTCCCCAGACGATTGGTGGTGTAGCTGCACTGGTCACATTGGCACAATCGAGAGGCAAGGATTCGCGAGGCATTAGGCGGGTATAGACCGCTTCCTTTCAGACGTTTCGTTCTACGTGAGGCTCTCAGTGTGTGTGTGCCTGGAGAATCCTGCCCCTCATCTTCTACGATTTGAACCTCAAGTTCTTCGCAGGTTTGAACGCTGTCATGACATTCCTCTTCTGATTGGGGCGCCAGCAGATCATTGATGTCATGATCCTGGTCATGCTCGCGAACCCATCCATTGACGCCAGGAATCGCGGGGGAGGGAGCTTTGGTGGAGGAACCGCAATGAATAGACGGATCGACCTCCTCTCCCGGTGAAATACGGCACGCTGTTGTCCCACTCGCGATACTGGTGATGGCATCCTGTTGAATTTCAAGCGTTTGGGGAATGGGGCCTGCCAGGGTGAACTGTGTCGCTTTATCCTCTCCCCGGCAGTATATAAAAGGACGACCATCCCTCTCACCCCGGGAGCAGGTTGTTTCGCCTTTGGGATAGATATGTGTGTTTTTAACGGTATGGACGGTAACTCCCGCCATCGAGGTCACGTTCAGTGAGGCGGGTGGGGCAAGCCGATGGGGGGTACCCTTGTCCCTCGCCGAAGACGCGGGTAGAGAAGTAAAACAGCCAATTAAGAAAAGACTAACACGAAAGAGTTGTAATCTTTTTTGAAGAAACATTCTTTCCCCCATTGAGCCAGGGGAGGAAAGATAGTCGTACAGTGAAAAAAAGTGCCTGTTTTTAGTCAGTACTCTACGTGAGACTTGACGCACGGAGCTCCTGTAACACTCAAAAAACTGCGGGTGCTCAGCCGCGCGAATGCAGATGGGTGCGCTGGTGCTTTTTGAGGTTCCCCGAGCGATCGGTGGTGTAGCTGCACTGGTCACAGGACAGCGGCTTGGGTCGCGCCTCCCCCTTCAAATGGGTGCGCTTGTGCTGTTTGAGGCTCCCCGGGTGATCGGTGGTGTAGCTGCACTGGTCACAGGACAGCGGCTTGGGCCGCGCCTCCCCCTGCAAATGGGTGCGCTGGTGCCGTTTGAGGCTCCTCGGGACATCGGTGGTGTAGCTGCACTGGTCACAGGACAGCGGCTTGGGGCGCGCCTCCCCCTGCAAATGGGTGCGCAGATGCTGTTTGAGGTGCCCCGGGTGATCGGTGGTGTAGGTGCACTGGTCACAGGACAGCGGCCTGGGTCGCGCCTCCCCCTGCAGATGGGTGCGCTGGTGCTGTTTGAGACTCCCCGGGCGATCGGTGGTGTAGCTGCACTGGTCACAGGACAGCGGCTTGGGGCGCGCGTCCCCCTGCAGATGGGTGCGCTGGTGCCGTTTAAGGCTCCCCGAGGCATCGGTGGTGTAGGTGCACAGGTCACAGGACAGCGGCTTGGGCCGCGCGTCCCCCTGCAGATGGGTGCGCTGGTGCAGTTTGAGGCTCCCCAGACGATTGGTGGTGTAGCTGCACTGGTCACATTGGCACAATCGAGAGGCAAGGATTCGCGAGGCATTAGGCGGGTATAGACCGCTTCCTTTCAGACGTTTCGTTCTACGTGAGGCTCTCAGTGTGTGTGTGCCTGGAGAATCCTGCCCCTCATCTTCTACGATTTGAACCTCAAGTTCTTCGCAGGTTTGAACGCTGTCATGACATTCCTCTTCTGATTGGGGCGCCAGCAGATCATTGATGTCATGATCCTGGTCATGCTCGCGAACCCATCCATTGACGCCAGGAATCGCGGGGGAGGGAGCTTTGGTGGAGGAACCGCAATGAATAGACGGATCGACCTCATCTCCCGGTGAAACGTGGCACGCTGTTGTCCCACTCGCGATACTGGTGATGGCATCCTGTTGAATTTCAAGCGTTTGGGGAATGGGGCCTGCCAGGGTGAACTGTGTCGCTTTATCCTCTCCCCGGCAGTATATAAAAGGACGACCATCCCTCTTACCCCGGGAGCAGGTTGTTTCGCCTTTGGGGTAGATCCGTGTATTTTTAACGGTATGGACGGTAACTCCCGCCATCGAGGTCACGTTCAGTGAGGCGGGTGGGGCAAGCCGATGGGGGGTACCCTTGTCCCTCGCCGAAGACGCGGGTAGAGAAGCAAAACAGCCAATTAAGAAAAGACTAACACGAAAGAGTTGTAATCTTTTTTGAAGAAACATTCTTTCCCCCATTGAGCCAGGGGAGGAAAGATAGTCGTACAGTGAAAAAAAGTGCCTGTTTTTAGTCAGTACTCTACGTGAGACTTGACGCACGGAGCTCCTGTAACACTCAAAAAACTGCGGGTGCTCAGCCGCGCGAATGCAGATGGGTGCGCTGGTGCTTTTTGAGGTTCCCCGAGCGATCGGTGGTGTAGCTGCACTGGTCACAGGACAGCGGCTTGGGTCGCGCCTCCCCCTTCAAATGGGTGCGCTTGTGCTGTTTGAGGCTCCCCGGGTGATCGGTGGTGTAGCTGCACTGGTCACAGGACAGCGGCTTGGGCCGCGCCTCCCCCTGCAAATGGGTGCGCTGGTGCCGTTTGAGGCTCCTCGGGACATCGGTGGTGTAGCTGCACTGGTCACAGGACAGCGGCTTGGGGCGCGCCTCCCCCTGCAAATGGGTGCGCAGATGCTGTTTGAGGTGCCCCGGGTGATCGGGTCACCTCACAAAAAGTGGTGTAGGTGCACTGGTCACAGGACAGCGGCCTGGGTCGCGCCTCCCCCTGCAGATGGGTGCGCTGGTGCTGTTTGAGACTCCCCGGGCGATCGGTGGTGTAGCTGCACTGGTCACAGGACAGCGGCTTGGGGCGCGCGTCCCCCTGCAGATGGGTGCGCTGGTGCCGTTTAAGGCTCCCCGAGGCATCGGTGGTGTAGGTGCACAGGTCACAGGACAGCGGCTTGGGCCGCGCGTCCCCCTGCAGATGGGTGCGCTGGTGCAGTTTGAGGCTCCCCAGACGATTGGTGGTGTAGCTGCACTGGTCACATTGGCACAATCGAGAGGCAAGGATTCGCGAGGCATTAGGCGGGTATAGACCGCTTCCTTTCAGACGTTTCGTTCTACGTGAGGCTCTCAGTGTGTGTGCCTGGAGAATCCTGCCCCTCATCTTCTACGATTTGAACCTCAAGTTCTTCGCAGGTTTGAACGCTGTCATGACATTCCTCTTCTGATTGGGGCGCCAGCAGATCATTGATGTGCGCTGTCATGATCCTGGTCATGCTCGCGAACCCATCCATTGACGCCAGGAATCGCGGGGGAGGGAGCTTTGGTGGAGGAACCGCAATGAATAGACGGATCGACCTCCTCTCCCGGTGAAATACGGCACGCTGTTGTCCCACTCTCAATACTGGTGATGGTATCCTGTTGAATTTCAAGCGTTTGGGGAATAGGTCCTGCCAGGGTGAACTGTGTCGCTTTATCCTCTCCCCGGCAGTATATAAAAGGGTGACCATCCCTCTCCCCCCTGGAGCAGGTTGTTTCGCCTTTGGGGTAGATACGTGTGTTTTTAATGGTATAGACGGCCACTCCCGCCATCGAGGTCACGTTCAGTGAGGCGGGTGGGGCAAGCCGATGGGGGGTACCCTTGTCCCTCACCGAAGACGCGGGTAGAGAAGAAAAACAGCCAATTAAGAAAAGACTAATACGAAAGAGTTGTAATCTTTTTTGAAGAAACATTCTTTCCCCCATTGAATCAGGGGAGGAAAGATAGTCGTACAGTGAAAAAAAGTGTCTATTTTTAGTCAGTACTCTACGTGAGACTTGACGCACAGGAGCTCCTGTAACACTCAATAAACTGCGGGTGCTCAGCCGCGCGAATGCAGATGGGTGCGCTGGTGCAGGTTGAGGTGCCCCAGACGATCGGGGTATAGCTGCACTGGTCACAGGACAGCGGCCTGGGTCGCGCCTCCCCCTTCAAATGGGTGCGCTTGTGCTGTTTGAGGCTCCCCGGGTGATCGGTGGTGTAGGTGCACTGGTCACAGGACAGCGGCTTGGGTCGCGCCTCCCCCTGCAAATGGGTGCGCTGGTGCTGTTTGAGGTTCCCCGGGTGATCGGTGGTGTAGCTGCACTGGTCACAGGACAGCAGCTTGGGCCGCGCCTCCCTCTGCAAATGGGTGCGCTGGTGCTGTTTGAGGCTCCTCGGGGCATCGGTGGTGTAGGTGCACTGGTCACAGGGCAGCGGTCTGGGCCGCGCCTCCCCCTGCATATGGGTGCGCTGGTGCCGTTTGAGGCTCCCCAGGTTATCGGTGGTGTAGGTGCAATGGTCACAGGACAGTGGCTTGGGCCGCGCCTCCCCCTGCAAATGGGTGCGCTGGTGCTGTTTGAGGCTCCCCGGGCAATCGGTGGTGTAGGTGCACTGGTCACAGGACAGCGGCCTGGGCCGCGCCTCCCCCTTCAAATGGGTGCGCTGGTGCACTTTGAGGTTCCCCGGGCGATCGGTGGTGTAGGTGCACTGGTCACAGGACAGCGGTTTGGGTCGCGCCTCCCCCTGCAAATGGGTGCGCTGGTGCTGTTTGAGGCTCCCCGGGCGATCGGTGGTGTAGGTGCACAGGTCACAGGACAGCGGCCTGAGACGCGCCTCCCCCTGCAAATGGGTGCGCTGGTGTTGTTTGAGGTTCCCCGCAGCATTGGTGGTGTAGGAGCACAGGTCACAGGAAAGCGACTTGGGCCGCACCTCCCTGGGAAAATGGGTGCGCTGGTGCTGTTTGAGGTGCCCCGTGCGGTCGGTGGTGTAGGTGCACAGGTCACAGGACAGCGGCCTGGGCCGCGCCTCCCCCTGCAAATGGGTGCGCTGGTGCTGTTTGAGATGCCCCGTGCGGTCGGTGGTGTAGGTGCACAGGTCACAGGACAACGGCCTGGGCCGTGCGTCCCCCTGCAGATGGGTGCGTTGGTGTTGTTTAAGGTTCCCCGGGACATCGGTGGTGTAGGTGCACAGGTCACAGGACAGCGGCCTGGGCCGCGCCTCCCCCTGCAAATGGGTGCGCTTGTGTTGTTTGAGGTTCCCCGCAGCATTGGCGGTGTAGGTGCACAGGTCACAGGAAAGCGACTTGGGGCGCGCCTCCCCGGGCAAATGGGTGCGCTGGTGCTTTTTGAGGTGCCCCGTGCGGTCGGTGGTGTAGGTGCACAGGTCACAGGACAGCGGCCTGGGCCGCGCCTTCCCCTGCAAATGGGTGCGCTGGTGCTGTTTGAGGTTCCCCGGGCGATCTGTGGTGTAGCTGCACTGGTCACAGGACAGCGGCCTGGGCCGCGCCTTCCCCTGCAAATGGGTGCGCTGGTGCTTTTTGAGGTTCCCCGGGGTATCGGTGGTGTAGGTGCACTGGTCACAGGGCAGCGGCTTGGGTCGCGCCTCCCCGGGCAGATGGGTGCGCTGGTGCCGTTTGAGGCTCCCCTGGTCATCGGTGGTGTAGGTGCACTGGCCACAGGACAGCGGCTTGGGCCGCACCTCCCCCTGCAGATGGGTGCGCTGGTGCTTTTTGAGGTTCCCCAGGCGATCTGTGGTGTAGCTGCACTGGTCACAGGACAGCGGCTTGGGCCGTGCGTCCCCCTGCAGGTGGATCCTCTGGTGACGTTTGAAGCTTCCCGGGTGATCGGTGGCGTAG
This sequence comes from Sansalvadorimonas sp., assembly GCA_965221135.1. Lineage (GTDB taxonomy): Bacteria > Pseudomonadota > Gammaproteobacteria > Pseudomonadales > Endozoicomonadaceae > Sansalvadorimonas. The sequence continues at coordinate 71,858 of CBDCRZ010000014.1, read as the reverse complement.
GTGCACTGGTCACAGGACAGCGGTTTGGGTCGCGCGTTCCCCTGCAGATGGGTGCGCTGGTGCCGTTTGAGGTGCCCTGGGCGATCGGTGGTGTAGGTGCACAGGTCACAGGACAGCTGTTTGGGTCGCGCGTCTCCCTGCAGATGGGTGAGCTGGTGCCGTTTGAGGCTCCCCGGGTCATCGGTGGTGTAGCTGCACTGGTCACATTGCCATAATCGAGAGGCAAGGGTTCGCAAGGCTTTAGGCGGGTATAGGCCGCTTCCTTTCAGACGTTTCGTTCTACGTGAGGCTCTCAGTGTGTGTGTGCCTGGAGAATCCTGCCCCTCATCCTCTACGATTTGAACCTCAAGTTCTTCACAGGTTGGAACGCCGTCATGACATTCCTCTTCTGATTGGGGCGCCAGCAGATCATTGATTTCATGATCCTGGTCATGCTCACGAACCCATCCATTGACGCCAGAAAACTCAGGGGAGAGAGCTTTGGTGGAGGAACCGCAATGAATAGATGGATCGACCTCCTCTCCCGGTGAAATACGGCACGCTGTTGTCCCACTCTCGATACTGGTGATGGCACCCTGTTGAATTTCAAGCGTTTGGGGAATGGGTCCTGCCAGGGTGAACTGTGTCGCTTTATCCTCTCCCCGGCAGTATATAAAAGGACGACCATCCCTCTCACCCCGGGAACACGTTGTTTCGCCTTTGGGATAGATACGTGTGTTTTTAACGTTATAGACGGCCACTCCCGCCATCGAGGTCACGTTCAGTGAGGCGGGTGGGGCAAGCCGATGGGGGGTACCCTTGTTCCTCGCCGAAGACGCGGGTAGAGAAGCAAAACAGCCAATTAAGAAAAGACTAACACGAAAGAGTTGCAATCTTTTTTGAAGAAACATTCTTTCCCCCATTGAGCCAGGGGATGAAAGATAGTCGTACAGTGAAAAAAAGTGCCTATTTTTAGTCAGTACCCTACGCGAGACTTGACGCACGGGACCCCTGTAACACTCAACAAACTGCGGGTGCTCAGCCGCGCAAAAAAACGCTAGCGACAGGCTAAAAAGCGGGGTTGACTTTTAGGTGGTTCTGTTGGAGATTCAGTCCATCCCAGCAAGAATCCGTAAACTTACCCCTTTCTGAGCTTTCACGGATGAAGTTTTCTGGCCGCCACTTCCCCCAAGATATCATCCTGCAGTGAAAAGCTCGTGGCGCATGGATGAAACCACTATCAAGATCAAAGGTCGTGACTGCTATCAGTATCGCGCTGTAGATAAAGAAGGAAATACTGTTGATTTTCTTCTTACTAAAAAGCGAGATAAGAAAGCCGTCAATGCCTTTTTCCGTAAGGCTTTCCGCCATCATGGACAACCTTAAAGTGAGCATCGACAAAAGTGGCAGCAACATCAGCGCTCTCACTTATTACAATGCCAACCTCAAAAACCATGAGCCCAACATCACCATTTACCAAAGCAAATATTTGAACAACATTGGGAGCAGGATCATCGATTTGTGAAACGGATTACCCGCCCTATGATGCAGTTCAAGGCTTTCTATTCTGCCAAGACTACCCTCTCTGGCATTGAATTTTCTCACATGCTGAGAAAAGGCCAATATCCAGATTCTGAGTCAACCAAACCGCGGGACTACTTCTACTCCCTGGCGGCATAATTGTGCCTGGAGAATATTGACGTTTGGTTTATCAGAAACTTTGCAACAGAACCAGTTCGACTGGTCACCGGTTGCCCAGGATGTAGAAAGGAGCCTGACCGGCTCCCTTGTTGCGTCTGAAAGTCTGATGTCTTACGGACGCAGCATTGTGCTGGGGGATGGGGAGAACAGCTGGTTAACGCTGGCCGAACTGAACACGCTCTTTGCTTTGACGGAAATGCCGGGAAAAAAGATGCTTCTCGCCCTGCCGGATGGCCGCCAGCTCACAGTGATATTTGACCGGAGCGAAGGTGCGCCTATTGAAGCGCAGCAGGTGCTGCCCCTGATCAATCCCGATGATCCTGACTTCTATGCTGTGGTTATTCGACTGCTGACTGTGGCATCAGAGCAATAGTGTTTAATGGTGTTTATCCGTTAATGAAAACCTTGTTATGAGTAACCTTAATTCGTGCTCGGTTTTGGAGACTTTATCGACAAACTGGTCAAAGGAATCATATCATTACCCGTTGGTTTAAGGTCTTTTTGCGTCTTTTTTCTGACTCTTGTTGTGAGATCAAAAAAATCGATTATTGATTGGTAATTATCATATTTTTCAGGGTTCATTCTCCTTAATAATGGTTGGTTAAGTTGGGCGACTCGCAGTGGAGTCGAGTTCAAATAGGAAGCATACACCCTTTTCCGTACAGGGTTAGCTCCGGCTCTAATCAGAGTGTGGAACACAGCAGCATGCCCTTGCTGACTGGAAATATACAGAGGTGTTATATCTTTGTAGGCTTTCTCCAGGTCAGCTTGAGCCTCTGCAAGAATCTGCACAACACTGGCATGACCGTTTTTGCTTGCAATGTACAGCGGTGTTATACCTTTGTAGGCTTTCTCCAGGTCAGCTTGGGCCTTTACAAGAATCTGCACAACACTGGTATGACCGTTTTTGCTTGCAATATACAGCGGTGTTAAACCTTTGTAGGTTTTCTCCAGGTCAGCTCGAGCCGTTACAAGAATCTGTACAACACTGGTATGACCGTTTTGGCTTGCAATAAACAGTGGTGTTATACCATGACTGGTTTGATTTATATCGGCCATGACATCAAGTAAAGCTTTTACCACCTTGTCATGACCTTTTTGAGATGCCATCCAAAGACCTGAAACCTTTTCTACCTTAAAACCGCTAATAAATTCATCGTTTGGCCTAAAGCCCTCCTGGTTCAGCCAATACTCCATAACATCAACACGCCCTTGCCGACAGGCCGCCAGAAACTGGTGTTCACTAGGATAGTTTTGCACGAAAGCTTCCTCATTACTCGATGTCGGCCTCCAGTCGGGCGCTTCCCACCACTCTTCAGCCCGTGCAAACAGAATCACCGAAAGACAGAGGAAAAATACTGCATAGGAAAACAGGCCTTGTGCACAGACTCTTTTCATAAGCCAATTCTTCTTAGACATACCCAAAAGGACTAAAGGTATGGCAATTAACAAGGAAAATATCAAGTTGTTCGCATCCCAAAGGCTCACCGACGAGGACGACGGCGGAGGCCGGGCCACAGGGAATGTCGTGGCCGATTGGCAGGTCAATAACCTGTTCCGGGATATTAGCCGCATAGACCGAACGGTCGGTGATGTCTCCATGCGTAAGGGGTTATGGGGGGCAGCACCGATAACACTGACCTTACCTTAGGCTCCCATGCGATCTTCACCCAGGCTCCGGAAGAGGAACGTGTCGGTAGTTGCTGCCCCTGACCAACCCCGATGACTCTGATTTCTATGCTGTGGTTATTCGACTGCTAACTGTGGCGCCAGGGCAATAAGAACTAATACCCTTTACTTTTCAATGGAGCCCGCTTCATGAATGGAGCTACTGTGTGTTTTATTTCATGTTTCAACGCATCTACAAACTCATCAAAACAACCCGTATTACCATCTATTTGTGCCTGAATTTTTTTCTGTTCTTTCCAGGTTTTTACTGCGGGCTTTAAAGTTTGAATTATCAAAGCGTAACGCTTACGTGTTTCGGGGTTCGTTAGGTAAATGAATTTACTCAACCTGGCGGCTTCCAGCGAACTCTGATAGAACAAACCATTACAGTGCCATTGTTTTAATGGATCAGCTCCGGCCTTAATCAGAATTTCCACTACCTCGACATGACCATTTTGGCTGGCTTGAAACAGAGGTGTCGCTCCATCATCAGGGCCTTGATTCAAATCAGCTCCGGCCTTAACCAGAATCTCCACAACCTCGGCATGGCCATTTTGGCTGGCCATAAAGAGAGGCGTCGCTCTATCATAGCCTTGATTCAAATCAGCTCCGGCCTTAAGCAGAATCTCCACTACCCCGGCATGACCATATTGGCTGCCATAAAGAGAGGTGTTACACCGTCCCTGGTTTGATTAAAATCAGCTCCAGCCTTAACCAGAATCTCCACTGCCTTGGCATGACCATTTTGGCTGGCAATATAGAGAGGCGTCGCTCCATCATAGTCTTGATTCAAATCAGCTCCGGCCTGAATCAGAATCTCCACGGCCTCGGGGCGACCATTTTGGCTCGCCACTCGCCATAAAGAGAGGTGTCGCTCCATTATCTAAGCATTGATTCAAATCAGCCCCGGCCTGAATCAGAATCTCCACTACCCCGGCATGACCATATTGGCTGTCCATAAAGAGAGGTGTTACACCGTCCCAGGTTTGATTAAAATCAGCTCCAGCCTTAACCAGAATCTCCACTGCCTTGGCATGACCATTTTGGCTGGCGATAAAGAGAGGCGTCGCTCCATCATCAGGGCCTTGATTCAAATCAGCCCCGGCCTGAATCAGAATCTCCAGGGCCTCGGCGTGACCATTTTGGCTGGCAATATAGAGAGGCGTCGCTCCATCACAGCCTTGATTCAAATCAGCCCCGGCCTCAATGAGAAGTTTTACTCCTTCGGCATAGCCTATCTGAGATGCCACCCCAAGACCTGAAACCTTTGCTCCCGTGCAACCGCTAATAAATTCATTGTTTGGCCTAAAGCCCTTCTGGCTCAGCCAATACTCCATAACATCAACACGCCCTTGCCGACAGGCCGCAAGGAACTGGTGTTCACCTGGGAAGGCTTGCATGAAAGCCTTATCATCATTCGATGTAGGCCTCCAGTCGAGGCTTCCCACCACTCCTCAGCCCGTGCAAACAGAATCACTGATAGACAGAGGAAAAATACAGCATAGGAAAACAGGCCTTGTGCACCGACTCTTTTCATAAGCCAATTCTTCTTAGACATACCCAAAAGGACTAAAGGTATGGCAATCAACAAGGAAAATATCAAGTTGTTCGTATCCCTAAGGCTCACCGACGAGGACGACGGCGGAGGCCGGGCCACAGGGAATGTCGTGGCCGATGGGCAGGTCAATAACCTGTTCCGGGATATTCGCCGAATAGACCGAACGACCGGTGATGTCTCCATGCGGAAGGTGTTTGTGGGGGGCAGCACCGATAACACTGATCCTTACCTTAGGCTCCCATGCGATCTTCACCCAGGCTCAGGAAGAGGAACGTGTCGGTAGTTGCTGCCCCAGACCAACCCCGATGACTCTGATTTCTATGCTGTGGTTATCCGACTGCTAACTGTGGCGCCAGGGCAATAAGAACTAATACCCTTTACTTTTCAATGGAGCCCGCTTCATGAATGGAGCTACTGTGTGTTTTATTTCATGTTTCAACGCATCTACAAACCCATCAAAACAACCCGTATTACCATCTATTTGTGCCTGAATTTTTTTCTGTTCTTTCCAGGATTTTACTGCGGGTTTTAAAGTTTGAATTATCAAAGCGTAACGCTTACGTGTTTCGGAGTTCGTTAGGCAAATGAATTTTCTCAACCTGGCGGCTTCCAGCGAACTCTGATAGAACAAATCATTACGGTGCCATTGTTTTAATGGATCAGCTCCGGCCTTAATCAGAATCTCCACTATCTCGATATGACCATTTTGGCTGGCCATAAAGAGAGGTGGCGCTCCATTATCAGGGCTTTGATTCAAATCAGCTCCGGCCTTAACCAGAAACTCCACTACCTCAACATGACCATTTTGGCTGGCTTGAAACAGAGGTGTTGCATCGTTCCAGATTTGATTCAAATCAGCTCCAGCCTTAACCAAAATCTCCACTACCTCAACATGACCATTTTGGCTGGCCATAAAGAGAGGTGTCGCTCCATCATCAGAGCATTGATTCAAATCAGCCCCGGCCTTAATGAGAAGTTTTACTCCAGCGGTATGGCCTTTCTGAGATGCGACCCAAAGACCTGAAACCCTGTCTCCCCTGCAACCTCTAATAAATTCATCGTTTGGCTTAAAGCCCTTCTGGCTCAGCCAATACTCAATAACATCAACACGTCCCTGCCGACAGACAGGCCGCCAGACACTGGTGTTCATCTGGGTAGTCTTGCACGAAAGCCTCCTCATCATTCGGTGTCGGCCTCCAGTCGGGCGCTTCCCAGCCCGTGCAAACAGAACCACCGAAAGGCAGAGGAAAAAAACTGCGTAGGAAAACAGCTCTTGTGCACCGGCTCTTTTCATAAAGCGAATCTCTCTTACACATACCCAAAAGGACTAAAGGTATGGCAATCAACAAGGAAAATATCAAGTTGTTCGCATCCCAACGAGGACGACGGCGGAGGCCGGGCCACTGGGAATGTTGTGGCCGATGGGCAGGTTAATAACCTGTTCCGGGATATTAGCCGAATAGACCGAACGGTTGGTGATGTCTCTATGCGGAAGGTGTTTGTGGGGGCAGCACCGATAACACTGATCCTTACCTTAGGCTCCCATGCGATCTTCATCCAGGCTCCGGAAGAGGAACGTGTCGGTAGTTGCTGCCCCTGACCAACCCCGATGACTCTGACTTCTATGCTGTGGTTATTCGACTGCTAACTGTGGCACCAGGGCTATAAGAGCTAATACCCCTTACTATTCAATGGAGGCCGCATCATAAGTGGAGCTACTGTCTGTTTTATTCCTTCTCTCAACGCACAGACAAACTCATCAAAACAACCCGTATTACTATCTATTTGAGCCTGAATTTTTTTCTGTGCTTTCCAGGCTTTTACTGCGGGCTTTAAAGTTTTAATTATCTGATCGTAGCGGGCATATTTTTCAGGGTTCATTCTTTTCAGTAAAGGGAGTGCATGCCTGGCAACTGTCAGAGGACTCTTGGTGATAAAAAGATAGCCGCGCCACTTTTGTGTTGGATCAGCTCCGGCATTAACAAGAATCTTCACCACTTCGGCATGGCCATTTTGGCTGGCCATCAAGAGAGGTGTCACTCCATCATCTCTGGCTTGATTCAAATCAGCTCCGGCCTTAACCAGAATCTCCACCACCTCGACAAGACCTTCCTGGCTGGCGATAAAGAGAGGTGTCGCTCCATCATCAGTGGTTGGATTCAAATCAGCTCCGGCCTTAACCAGACTCTCCACCACCTCGACAAGACCTTCTTGGCTGGCGGCAAAGAGAGGTGTCGCTCCAGCATTAGTGGCTTGATTCAAATCAGCCCCGGCCTTAATGAGAAGTTTCAGTGCATCGATATGACCGCAATCAGATGCCACCTTAAGACCTGAAACCTTTTTTCCCGTGTAACCGCTTATAAATTCATCGTTTGGCCTAAAGCCCTCCTGGTTCAGCCAATACTCCATAACATCAACACGCCCTTGCCGACAGGCCGCCAGAAACTGGTGTTCACCAGGATAGTTTTGCACGAAAGCTTCCTCATTACTCGATGTCGGCCTCCAGTCGGGCGCTTCCCACCACTCTTCAGCCCGTGCAAACAGAATCACCGAAAGACATAGGAAAAATACTGCATAGGAAAACAGGCCTTGTGCACAGACTCTTTTCATAAGCCAATTCTTCTTAGACATACCCAAAAGGACTAAAGGTATGGCAATTAACAAGGAAAATATCAAGTTGTTCGCATCCCAAAGGCTCACCGACGAGGACGACGGCGGAGGCCGGGCCACAGGGAATGTCGTGGCCGATGGGCAGGTCAATAACCTGTTCCGGGATATTAGCCGAATAGACCGAACGGTTGGTGATGTCTCCATGCGGAAGGTATTTGTGGACACCGAACAGACACTTACCTTGGTGCTCATGCCATTCTCACAGTGACTCCGGAAGATGAGCGTGTCGGTAGTTACTGCCCCAGACCACCCCCGATGACTCTGACTTCTATGCTGTGGTTATTCGACTGCTGACGGTGGCGGCAGGGCAATAAGAACTAATACCCTTTACTTTTCAATGGAGCCCGTGTCATAAGTGGAGCTACTGCCTGTTTTATTCCCTCTTTCAACGCACAGACAAACCCATCAAAACATCCCGTATTATCATCTATTTGTGCCTGAATTTTTTCCTGTTCTTTCCAGGCTTTTACTGCGGGCTTTAAAATTTCAACTACCTCATCGTAGCGATCATATTTGTCAGGGTTCGTTTTTCTCCGCCAGGGCTGCCGGCCTTTAGCTACTCTCAGCGGACTCTGGGTAAAAACAAGATCGTAGTGCCTCTTTAGTGTTGGATTAGCTCTGGCATTAACAAGAATCTCCACAACCTCGGTATGGCCTTTTTGGCTGGCTATATAGAGAGGCGTCGCTCCATCATCAATGCCTTGATTCAAATCAGCTCCGGCCTTAACCAGAATCGCTACAACCTTGTTATGACCTTCTTGGCTGGCGATAAAGAGAGGCGTCGCTCCATCATCGCTTTGATTCAAATCAGCTCCGGCCTTAACCAGAATCTCCACTACCTCGGCATGGCCATTTTGGCTGGCTATATAGAGAGGCGTCGCTCCATCATAGCCTTGATTCAAATCAGCTCCGGCCTTAACCAGAGTCTCCACCACCTCGACAAGACCTTTTTGGCTGGCTATATAGAGAGGCGTCGCTCCATCATAGCCTTGATTCAAATCAGCTCCGGCCTTAACCAGAGTCTCCACCACCTCGACAAGACCTTTTTGGCTGGCTATATAGAGAGGCGTCGCTCCATCATACCTGGCTTGATTCAAATCAGCTCCGGCCTTAACCAGAATCGCTACAACCTTGTTATGATCTTCTTGGCTGGCTATATAGAGAGGCGTCGCTCCATCATCAATGCCTTGATTCAAATCAGCCCCGGCCTTAACCAGAATCGCTACAATCTTGTTATGATCTTCTTGGCTGGCTATATAGAGAGGCGTCGCTCCATCATCAATGCCTTGATTCAAATCAGCCCCGGCCTCAATGAGAAGTTTTACTCCTTCGGCATAGCCTTTCTGAGATGCCACTCCAAGACCTGAAACCTTTGCTCCCGTGCGACCGCTAATAAATTCATCGTTTGGGCTAAAGCCCTTCTGGCTCAGCCAATACTCCATAACATCAACACGCTCTTGCCGACAGGCCGTCAGAAACTGGTGTTCATCTGGGTAGTCTTGCACGAAAGCCTTCTCATCATTCGATGTCGGCCTCCAGTCGGGCGCTTCCCACCATTCTCCAGCCCGTGCAAACAAAACCACCGAAAGACAGAGGACAAATATTGCATAGGAAAACAGGCCTTGTGCACCGACTCTTTTCATAACGCCAATCTCTTTTTCATACCCAAAAGGACTAACGGTATGGCAATCAACAAGGAAAATATCAAGTTGTTCGCATCCCAAAGGCTCACCGACGAGGATAACGGCGGAGGCCGGCCACTGGGAATGTCGTGGCCGATGGGCAGGTCAATAACCTTTTCCGGGATATTAGCCGAATAGACCGAACGGTCGGTGATGTCTCTATGCGGAAGGTATTTGTGGACACCGAACAGACACTTACCTTGGTGCTCATGCCATTCTCACAGTGACTCCGGAAGATGAGCGTGTCGGTAGTTACTGCCCCAGACCAACCCCGATGACTCTGACTTCTATGCTGTGGTTATTCGACTGCTGACGGTGGCGCCAGGGCAATAAGAACTAATACCCTTTACTTTTCAATGAAGCCCGTGTCATAAGTGGAGCTACTGCCTGTTTTATTCCCTCTTTCAACGCACAGACAAACCCATCAAAACATCCCGTATTATCATCTATTTGTGCCTGAATTTTTTCCTGTTCTTTCCAGGCTTTTACTGCGGGCTTTAAAATTTCAACTACCTCATCGTAGCGATCATATTTCTCTGGGTTCATTTTTCTCCGCCAGGGCTGCCGGCCTTTAGCTACTCTCAGAGGACTCAGGGTAAAAACAAGATCGTAGTGCCTCTTTAGTGTTGGATTAGCTCTGGCATTAACAAGAATCTCCACAACCTCGATATGGCCTTTTTGGCTGGCGATAAAGAGAGGCGTCGCTCCATCATTGCTTTGATTCAAATCAGCTCCGGCCTTAACCAGAATCTCCACAACCTTGCTATGACCATTTTGGGAGGCAATATAGAGAGGCCTCGTTCCATTATCTTTGCCTTGATTCAAATCAGCTCCGGCCTTAACCAGAATCTCCACAACCTCGGCATGGCCATTTTGGCTGGCTATATAGAGAGGCGTCGCTCCATCATAGCCTTGATTCAAATCAGCTCCGGCCTTAACCAGAGTCTCCACCACCTCGACAAGACCTTTTTGGCTGGCTATATAGAGAGGCGTCGCTCCATCATAGCCTTGATTCAAATCAGCTCCGGCCTTAACCAGAGTCTCCACCACCTCGACAAGACCTTTTTGGCTGGCGATAAAGAGAGGCGTCGCTCCATCATACCTGGCTTGATTCAAATCAGCTCCGGCCTTAACCAGAATCGCTACAACCTTGTTATGATCTTCTTGGCTGGCTATATAGAGAGGCGTCGCTCCATCATCAATGTCTTGATTCAAATCAGCCCCGGCCTCAATGAGAAGTTTTACTCCTTCGGCATAGCCTTTCTGAGATGCCACTCCAAGACCTGAAACCTTTGCTCCCGTGCGACCGCTAATAAATTCATCGTTTGGGCTAAAGCCCTTCTGGCTCAGCCAATACTCCATAACATCAACACGCTCTTGCCGACAGGCCGCCAGAAACTGGTGTTCATCTGGGTAGTCTTGCACGAAAGCCTTCTCATCATTCGATGTCGGCCTCCAGTCGGGCGCTTCCCACCATTCTCCAGCCCGTGCAAACAAAACCACCGAAAGACAGAGGACAAATATTGCATAGGAAAACAGGCCTTGTGCACCGACTCTTTTCATAAAGCCAATCTCTTTTTCATACCCAAAAGGATTAACTGTATGGCAATCAACAAGGAAAATATCAAGTTGTTCGCATCCCAAAGGCTCACCGATGAGGACGACGGTGGAGGCCGGGCCACTGGGAATGTCGTGGCCGATGGGCAGGTCAATAACCTGTTCCGGGATATTAGCCGAATAGACCGAACGGTCGGTGATGTCTCTATGCGGAAGGTATTTGTGGACACCGAACAGACTCTTACCTTGGTGCTCATGCCATTCTCACAGTGACTCCGGAAGATGAGCGTGTCGGTAGTTACTGCCCCAGACCAACCCCGATGACTCTGACTTCTATGCTGTGGTTATTCGACTGCTGACGGTGGCGCCAGGGCAATAAGAACTAATACCCTTTACTTTTCAATGGAGCCCGTGTCATAAGTGGAGCTACTGCCTGTTTTATTCCCTCTTTCAACGCACAGACAAACCCATCAAAACATCCCGTATTATCATCTATTTGTGCCTGAATTTTTTCCTGTTCTTTCCAGGTTTTTACTGCGGGCTTTAAAATTTCAACTACCTCATCGTAGCGATCATATTTGTCAGGGTTCGTTTTTCTCCGCCAGGGCTGCCCGCCTTTAGCTGCTCTCAGCGGACTCTTGGTAAAAACAAGATCGTGGTGCCAATTTAGTGTTGGATTAGCTCTGGCATTAACAAGAATATCCACAACCTCGACAAGACCTTTGTGGCTGGCGATAAAGATAGGCGTCGCTCCATCATACCTGGCTTGATTCAAATCAGCTCCGGCCTTAACCAGAATCTCCACTACCTCGGCATGGCCATTTTGGCTGGCTATATAGAGAGGCGTCGCTCCATCATAGCCTTGATTCAAATCAGCTCCGGCCTTAACCAGAATCTCCACTACCTCGGCATGGCCATTTAGGCTGGCTAAATAGAGAGGTGTCGCTCCATTATTATTGCCTTGATTCAAATCAGCTCCGGCCTTAAGCAGAATCGCTACAACCTCGGTATGGCCTTTTTGGCTGGCCATACAGAGAGGCGTCGATCTATCATAGCCTTGATTAAAACCAGCTCCGGCCTTAAGCAGAATCGCTACAACCTTGTTATGACCATTTTGGCTGGCCATATAGAGAGGCGTCGCTCCATTATCATGGCCTTGATTCAAATCAGCCCCGGCCTTAATGAGAAGTTGTACTCCATCGGTATAGCCTTTCTGAGATGCCACCCAAAGACCTGAAACCCGGTCTCCCCTGCAACCTCTAATAAACTCATCGTTTGGCCTAAAGCCCTTCTGGCTCAGCCAATACTCCATAATATCAACACGCCCTTGCCGACAGGCCGCCAGAAACTGGTGTTCATCTGGGTAGTCTTGCACGAAAGCCTTCTCATCATTCGATGTCGGCCTCCAGTCGGGCGCTTCCCACCATTCTCCAGCCCGTGCAAACAAAACCACCGAAAGACAGAGGACAAATATTGCATAGGAAAACAGGCCTTGTGCACCGAATCTTTTCATAAAGCCAATCTCTTTTTCATACCCAAAAGGATTAACGGTATGGCAATCAACAAGGAAAATATCAAGTTGTTCGCATCCCAAAGGCTCACTGACGAGGATAACGGCGGAGGCCGGGCCACTGGGAATGTTGTGGCCGACGGGCAGGTCAATAACCTGTTCCGGGATATTAGCCGAATAGACCGAACGGTTGGTGATGTCTCTATGCGGAAGGTATTTGTGGACACCGAACAGACCCTTACCTTGGTGCTCATGCCATTCTCACAGTGACTCCGGAAGATGAGCGTGTCGGTAGTTACTGCCCCAGACCAACCCCGATGACTCTGACTTCTATGCTGTGGTTATTCGACTGCTGACGGTGGCGCCAGGGCAATAAGAACTAATACCCTTTACTTTTCAATGGAGCCCGTGTCATAAGTGGAGCTACTGCCTGTTTTATTCCCTCTTTCAACGCACAGACAAACCCATCAAAACATCCCGTATTATCATCTATTTGTGCCTGAATTTTTTCCTGTTCTTTCCAGGCTTTTACTGCGGGCTTTAAAATTTCAACTACCTCATCGTAGCGATCATATTTGTCAGGGTTCGTTTTTCTCCACCAGGGCTGCCCGTCTTTAGCTGCTCTCAGCGGACTCTTGGTAAAAACAAGATCGTGGTGCCAATTTAGTGTTGGATTAGCTCTGGCATTAACAAGAATATCCACAACCTCGACAAGACCTTTGTGGCTGGCGATAAAGATAGGCGTCGCTCCATCATACCTGGCTTGATTCAAATCAGCTCCGGCCTTAACCAGAATCTCCACTACCTCGGCATGGCCATTTTGGCTGGCTATATAGAGAGGCGTCGCTCCATTATCAATGCCTTGAATCAAATCAGCTCCGGCCTTAACCAGAGCCTCCACCATCTCGACAAGACCTTCCTGGCTGGCGATAAAGAGAGGCGTCGCTCCATCATACCTGGCTTGATTCAAATCAGCTCCGGCCTTAACCAGAATCTCCACCACCTCGACAAGACCTTCCTGGGTGGCAATAAAGAGAGGTGTCGCTCCATTATTATTGCCTTGATTCAAATCAGCCCCGGCCTGAATCAGAATCTCCACGGCCTCGGCACGACTATTTTGGCTGGCCATATAGAGAGGCGTCGCTCCACCATCAGTGCCTTGATTCAAATCAGCCCCGGCCTTAATGAGAAGTTGTACTCCATCGGTATAGCCTTTCTGAGATGCCTCCAAAAGACCTGAAGCCCGTTCTCCCCTGCAACCTCTAATAAACTCATCGTTTGGCCTAAAGCCCTTCTGTCTCAGCCAATACTCCATAACATCAACACGCCCTTGCCGACAGGCCGCCAGAAACTGGTGTTCATCTGGGTAGTCTTGCACGAAAGCCTTCTCATCATTCGATGTCGGCCTCCAGTCGGGCGCTTCCCACCATTCTCCAGCCCGTGCAAACAAAACCACCGAAAGACAGAGGACAAATATTGCATAGGAAAACAGGCCTTGTGCACCGAATCTTTTCATAAAGCCAATCTCTTTTTCATACCCAAAAGGACTAACGGTATGGCAATCAACAAGGAAAATATCAAGTTGTTCGCATCCCAAAGGCTCACCGACGAGGACGACGGCGGAGGCCGGGCCACAGGGAATGTCGTGGCCGATGGACAGGTCAATAACCTGTTCCGGGATATTAGCCGCATAGACCGAACGGTCGGTGATGTCTCCATGCGGAAGGTGTTTGTGGGGGCAGCACCGATATCACTGATCCTTACCTTAGGCTCCCATGCGATCTTCATCCTGGCTCCGGAAGAGGAACGTGTCGGTAGTTGCTGCCCCTGACCAACCCCGATGACTCTGACTTCTATGCTGTGGTTATTCGACTGCTAACTGTGGCGCCTGGGCAATAAGAACTAATACCCTTTACTTTTCAATGGAGCCCGCTTCATGAATGGAGCTACTGTGTGTTTTATTTCATGTTTCAACGCATCTACAAACCCATCAAAACAACCAGTATTACCATCTATTTGTGCCTGAATTTTTTTCTGTTCTCTCCAGGATTTTACTGCGGGCTTTAAAGTTGTAATTATCTGATCGTAGCGGGCATATTTTTCAGGGTTCATTCTTTTCAGTAAAGGGAGTGCATGCCTGGCAATTGTCAGAGGACTCTTGGTGATAAAAAGATAGTTGCGCCACTTTTGTGTTGGATCAGCTCCGGCATTTACAAGAATCTTCACCACCTCGGCATGTCCCTGTTGGCTGGCTATAAAGAGAGGTGGCGCTCCATTATCAGGGCTTTGATTCAAATCAGCTCCGGCCTCAACCAGAATCTGCACCACCTCTGCATGGCCATTTTGGCTGGCGATAAAGAGAGGCGTCGCTCCATGATAGCCTTGATTCAAATCAGCTCCGGCCTTAACCAGAATCGCTATAACCTTGTTATGACCATTTTGGCTGGCGATCAAGAGAGGTGTCGTTCCATTATCAGTGGCTTGATTCAAATCAGCTCCGGCCTTAACCAGAATCGCTATAACCTTGCTATGACCATTTTGGCTGGCGATAAAGAGAGGCGTCGCTCCATCATCAGTGGCTTGATTCAAATCAGCTCCGGCCTTAACCAGAATCGCTATAACCTTGTTATGACCATTTTGGCTGGCGATAAAGAGAGGCGTCGCTCCATCATCAGCGGCTTGATTCAAATCAGCCCCGGCCTCAATGAGAAGTTTTACTCCATCGGTATAGCCTTTCTGAGATACCACCCAAAGACCTGAAACCCTGTCTCCACAGCAACCGCTAATAAATTCATCGTTTGGCCTAAAGCCCTTCTGGCTCAGCCAATACTCCATAACATCAACACGTCCTTGCCGACAGGCCGCAAGGAACTGGTGTTCACCTGGGAGGGCTTGCACGAAAGCCTTCTCATCACTCGATGTAGGCCTCCAGTCGGGCGCTTCCCACCATTCTCCAGCCCGTGCAAACAAAACCACCGAAAGACAGAGGAAAAATACTGCATAGGAAAACAGGCCTTGTGCACCGACTCTTTTCATAAGCCAATTCTTCTTAGACATACCCCAAAGGACTAAAGGTATGGCAATCAACAAGGAAAATATCAAGTTGTTTGCATCCCAAAGGCTCACCGACGAGGACGACGGGCCACAGGGAATGTCGTGGCCGATGGGCAGGTCAATAACCTGTTCCGGGATATTAGCCGAATAGACAGAACGGTCGGTGATGTCTCCATGCGGAAGGTGTTTGTGGGGGCAGCACCGATAACACTGATCCTTACCTTAGGCTCCCATGCGATCTTCATCCAGGCTCCGGAAGAGGAACGTGTCGGTAGCTGCTGCCCCTGACCACCCCCGATGACTCTGACTTCTACCTGAATCAGTGACTTCTTGATTGTCACGTGCTCATGCTGCTTGTTTGAACGGGTTCAGTGCTTTCGGATTCAACTTTTCAGTACGAGGTCTTCGGGTTTTGTTCAACATTTTCAGTATCAATGTCCTCAGCGCCGTTTCTGATGATCTTTTGGGGGCCTCAAGCCATAGAACACCATGGCCTTCATCGAAAGCCTTTATCGTTCCATTGGAGAGTGGTTTTATCGGACGGCTATGGCTACATGACCATTAACACAGCGCATACTCTGACAATAACCGTTTATACGCGCAGAACCCTGGACTATGCCGACCAAAGCGCAGGATATATTGTCGACCCGATTTGACCAAGCGGCCCGCCTGATAAATCAGCTCCTGCATAACGGTTTTCAATCGACGCCGTTTGGCGGTATGGCGGACGGGAGAGTCCGACCCCAGCAGAACCTTTTGCCCCATACAGCGCAAAACATTATAGGCCAGTGCCCCCAGACTCATGACCAGCGCATTGGTGGCAAATTTCCCTGAGGGTAAAGGTTCCAGATCAAGATCTGTTTTGAACTCACTATGAAATTGTTCACTGGTGGCGTGATCTTTGTACAGTGCAATAACCTCGTCATCACTGGTGTGCTCTTGCTCCAGTGTCGTCCACCACCCTTCCAGCTCATAGTGCCCATTTAGAAACATCTGGCCTACAGCATCACAAGTTCTGCGGATGATCCGGATAACCAAACGCTGCGGGCCATAGTCGGTGTCATGCATGACCGACAACGTCGCGTAGTCCTTCCCCTCTCTGATGGGGTGCCAGGAGACATCGGCCTCCTCAAAGCGGGGCAACCAGCGCTCTGTCGTATGGTGGCTGCGGGGGTTGAGTTTGATGATGTGATCCACACTGTCGTGTCGGGCCACTTCTTTGCGGGATTCTTCGGCATCATGGCCGCTGTCGAGTCTGAGCAATAATGCTTTCCTGGTAATCCGCCTGGCTCGCTGAATAACCTGTTCCAAAAAAGGGATGAACTCTTTCTGGGAATGTTGGGAGCCGATGCGCAGGTCACAGCCAAGACACCAGCCTTCTTGCCCCAAGTAAGCGGCGATGGGCGCATAACCATCATGACCTTTGTAGGTGTAGGCAACACCTTCCTTTTTGGTACCACTGTTATCCATGGGGAAAACATCGATATCCAGGGCAATACGCTGGTGCTTATCCAGACGGCTTGGCAGGGCTGTTAAGGGTGTGTCCAGATTGACCACAACCTCGGCCAGACTGTCATTGATCAGGGGCATAAGGAAAGCGGCATCCTCATCAAATCGCTGACGCAAACGACTGGTTGATGGCATTTGTCGGATGCCCATACAGGATTTAAACCAGTCATCCCAGCGAACATTCTCTATCGTGTCGAAATCACTCTTTCCTGTCGCCAGAAGACCGATGTACGTTCGAATCAGTTCAATATTGGGAATGCCATGCCGCTTAGTAATGGAACGCAGTGTTTTATTGAGCGTTGTTTTCTGGTTGATGGCATGGCCAACGAAATGCAGGCCTGCAGTCGGGGTATAAAATTCGGTGTCAGACTGTTCGATTATCAGTTTCACAAAAACGCACCCTGCAGGTGAAATCCTGAGATACGTGTATTTTACCTGTTAGGCCTTACACTGTCTGGGTTTCAGGGGATTGTTTTTGATCCGAAGTCACGGATTCAGGTTCTATGCTGTGGCTATTCGACTGCTGACGGTGGCGCCAGGGCAATAAGAACTAATACCCTTTACTTTTCAATGGAGCCCGTGTCATAAGTGGAGCTACTGCATGTTTTATTCCCTCTTTCAACGCACAGACAAACCCATCAAAACATCCAGTATTATCATCTATTTGTGCCTGAATTTTTTCCTGTTCTTTCCAGGCTTTTACTGCGGGCTTTAAAATTTCAACTACCTCATCGTAGCGATCATATTTCTCTGGGTTCATTTTTCTCCGCCAGGGCTGCCGGCCTTTAGCGACTCTCAGAGGACTCAGGGTAAAAACAAGATCGTAGTGCCTCTTTAGTGTTGGATTAGCTCTGGCATTAACAAGAATCTCCACAACCTCGATATGGCCTTTTTGGCTGGCGATAAAGAGAGGCGTCGCTCCATCATTGCTTTGATTCAAATCAGCTCCGGCCTTAACCAGAATCTCCACAACCTTGCTATGACCATTTTGGGAGGCAATATAGAGAGGCCTCGTTCCATTATCTTTGCCTTGATTCAAATCAGCTCCGGCCTTAACCAGAATCTCCACAACCTCGGCATGGCCATTTTGGCTGGCTATATAGAGAGGCGTCGCTCCATCATAACCTTGATTCAAATCAGCTCCGGCCTTAACCAGAATCTCCACAACCTCGGCATGGCCATTTTGGCTGGCTATATAGAGAGGCGTCGCTCCATCATAGCCTTGATTCAAATCAGCTCCGGCCTTAACCAGAGTCTCCACTACCTCGGCATGGCCATTTTGGCTGGCGATAAAGAGAGGCGTCGCTCCTTCATCAGTGCCTTGATTCAAATCAGCCCCGGCCTGAATCAGAATCTCCACGGCCTCGGCACGACCATTTTGGCTGGCCATATAGAGAGCTGTCGCTCCACCATCATAGCCTTGATTCAAATCAGCCCCGGCCTTAATGAGAAGTTGTACTCCATCGGTATAGTCTTTCTGAGATGCCACCCAAAGACCTGAAACCTTTGCTCCCGTGCGACCGCTAATAAATTCATCGCTTGGGCTAAAGCCCTTCTGGCTCAGCCAATACTCCATAACATCAACACGCTCTTGCCGACAGGCCGCCAGAAACTGGTGTTCACATGGGTAGTCTTGCACGAAAGCCTTCTCATCATTCGATGTCGGCCTCCAATCGGGCGTTTCCCACCATTCTCCAGCCCGTGCAAACAAAACCACCGAAAGACAGAGGAAAAATACTGCATAGGAAAACAGGCCTTGTGCACCGAATCTTTTCATAAAGCCAATCTCTTTTTCATACCCAAAAGGACTAACGGTATGGCAATCAACATGGAAAATATCAAGTTGTTCGCATCCCAAAGGCTCACCGACGAGGACGACGGCGGAGGCCGGGCCACTGGGAATGTCGTGGCCGATGGGCAGGTCAACAACCTGTTCCGGGATATCAGCCGCATAGACCGAACGGTAGGTGATGTCTCCATGCGGAAGGTGTTTGTGGGGGCAGCACCGATAACACTGATCCTTACCTTAGGCTCCCATGCGATCTTCATCCAGGCTCCGGAAGAGGAACGTGTCGGTAGTTGCTGCCCCTGACCACCCCCGATGACTCTGACTGCTACCTGAACCAGTGACTTCTTGATTGTCACGTGCTCATGCTGCTTGTTTGAACGGGTTCAGTGCTTTCGGATTCAACTTTTCAGTACGAGGTCTTCGGGTTTTGTTCAACATTTTCAGTATCAATGTCCTCAGCGCCGTTTCTGATGATCTTTTGGGGGCCTCAAGCCATAGAACACCATGGCCTTCATCGAAAGCCTTTATCGTTCCATTGGAGAGTGATTTTATCGGACGTCTATGGCCAGGAGACATCGGCTTCCTCAAAGCAGGGCAACCAGCGCTCTGTCGTATGGTGGCTGCGGGGGTTGAGTTTGATGATGTGATCCACACTGTCGTGTCGGGCCACTTCTTTGCGGGATTCTTCGGCATCATGGCCGCTGTCGAGTCTGAGCAATAATGCTTTCCTGGTAATCCGCCTGGCTCGCTGAATAACCTGTTCCAAAAAAGGGATGAACTCTTTCTGGGAATGTTGGGAGCCGATGCGCAGGTCACAGCCAAGACACCAGCCTTCTTGCCCCAAGTAAGCGGCGATGGGCGCATAACCATCATGACCTTTGTAGGTGTAGGCAACACCTTCCTTTTTGGTACCACTGTTATCCATGGGGAAAACCTCGATATCCAGGGCAATACGCTGGTGCTTATCCAGGCGGGTTGGCAGGGCTGTTAAGGGTGCGTCCAGATTGACCACAACCTCGGCCAGACTGTCATTGATCAGGGACATAAGGGAAGCGGCATCCTCATCAAATCGCTGACGCAAACGACTGGTTGATGGCATTTGTCGGATGCCCATACAGGATTTAAACCAGTCATCCCAGCGAGCATTCTCTATCGCGTCGAAATCACTCTTTCCTGTCGCCAGAAGACCGATGTACATTCGAATCAGTTCAATATTGGGAATGCCATGCCGCTTAGTAATAGAACGCAGTGTTTTATTGAGCGTTGTTTTCTGGTTGATGGCATGGCTAACGAAATGCAGGCCTGCGGTCGGGGTATAAAATTCGGTGTCAGACTGTTCGATTTTCAGTTTCACAAAAACGCACCCCGCAGGTGAAATCCTGAGATACGTGTATTTTACCTGTTAGGCCTTACACTGCCAGGGTTTCAGGGGATTGTTTTTGATCCGAAGTCACGGATTCAGGTTCTATGCTGTGGCTATTCGACTGCTGACGGTGACGCCAGGGCAATAAGAACTAATACCCTTTACTTTTCAATGGAGCCCGTGTCATAAGTGGAGCTACTGCATGTTTTATTCCCTCTTTCAACGCACAGACAAACCCATCAAAACATCCAGTATTATCATCTATTTGTGCCTGAATTTTTTCCTGTTCTTTCCAGGCTTTTACTGCGGGCTTTAAAATTTCAACTACCTCATCGTAGCGATCATATTTCTCTGGGTTCATTTTTCTCCGCCAGGGCTGCCGGCCTTTAGCTACTCTCAGAGGACTCAGGGTAAAAACAAGATTGTAGTGCCTCTTTAGTGTTGGATTAGCTCTGGCATTAACAAGAATCTCCACAACCTCGATATGGCCTTTTTGGCTGGCGATAAAGAGAGGCGTCGCTCCATCATTGCTTTGATTCAAATCAGCTCCGGCCTTAACCAGAATCTC
The DNA here is from genome assembly GCA_965221135.1 of Sansalvadorimonas sp. GTDB lineage: Bacteria > Pseudomonadota > Gammaproteobacteria > Pseudomonadales > Endozoicomonadaceae > Sansalvadorimonas. Next base: position 51,250 of record CBDCRZ010000014.1, on the reverse strand, counting down.
CACAACCTTGCTATGACCATTTTGGGAGGCAATATAGAGAGGCCTCGTTCCATTATCTTTGCCTTGATTCAAATCAGCTCCGGCCTTAACCAGAATCTCCACAACCTTGCTATGACCATTTTGGGAGGCAATATAGAGAGGCCTCGTTCCATTATCTTTGCCTTGATTCAAATCAGCTCCGGCCTTAACCAGAATCTCCACAACCTTGCTATGACCATTTTGGGAGGCAATATAGAGAGGCCTCGTTCCATTATCTTTGCCTTGATTCAAATCAGCTCCGGCATTAACAAGAATCTTCACCACTTCGGCATGGCCATTATGGCTGGCCATCAAGAGAGGTGTCACTCCATCATCTCTGGCTTGATTCAAATCAGCTCCGGCCTTAACCAGAATCTCCACCACCTCGACAAGACCTTTCTGGCTGGCGATAAAGAGAGGTGTCGCTCCATCATCAGTGGTTGGATTCAAATCAGCCCCGGCCTGAATCAGAATCTCCACGGCCTCGGCACGACCATTTTGGCTGGCGATAAAGAGAGGTGTCGCTCCATCATCAGTGGTTGGATTCAAATCAGCCCCGGCCTTAATGAGAAGTTGTACTCCATCGGTATAGCCTTTCTGAGATGCCACCCAAAGACCTGAAAACTTTGCTCCCGTGCGACCGCTAATAAATTCATCGCTTGGGCTAAAGCCCTTCTGGCTCAGCCAATACTCCATAACATCAACACGCTCTTGCCGACAGGCCGCCAGAAACTGGTGTTCACATGGGTAGTCTTGCACGAAAGCCTTCTCATCATTCGATGTCGGCCTCCAATCGGGCGCTTCCCACCATTCTCCAGCTCGTGCAAACAAAACCACCGAAAGACAGAGGAAAAATACTGCATAGGAAAACAGGCCTTGTGCACCGAATCTTTTCATAAAGCCAATCTCTTTTTCATACCCAAAAGGACTAACGGTATGGCAATCAACAAGGAAAATATCAAGTTGTTCGCATCCCAAAGGCTCACCGACGAGGACGACGGCGGAGGCCGGGCCACAGGGAATGTCGTGTCGATGGGCAGGTCAATAACCTGTTCCGGGATATCAGCCGCATAGACCGAACGGTCGGTGATGTCTCCATGCGGAAGGTGTTTGTGGGGGCAGCACCGATAACACTGATCCTTACCTTAGGTTCCCATGCGATCTTCACCCAGGCTCCGGAAGAGGAACGTGTCGGTAGTTGCTGCCCCTGACCAACCCCGATGACTCTGACTTTTATGCTGTGGTTATTCGACTATTGACGGTGGCACCAGGGCTATAAGAGCTAATACCCTTTACTTTTCAATGGAGCCCGCTTCATGAATGGAGCTACTGTGTGTTTTATTTCATGTTTCAACGCATCTACAAACCCATCAAAACAACCCGTATTACCATCTATTTGAGCCTGAATTTTTTTCTGTTCTTTCCAGGATTTTACTGCGGGCTTTAAAGTTTTAATTATCTGATCGTAGCGATCATATTTGTCAGGGTTCGTTTTTCTCCGCCAGGGCTGCCCGTCTTTAGCTGCTCTCAGCGGACTCTTGGCAAAAGCAAGGTCGTGGTGCCAATTTCGTGTTGGATTAGCTCTGGCATTAACAAGAATCTCCACAATCTCGGCATGGCCTTTTTGGCTGGCCATAAAGAGAGGTGTCGTTCCATCATTACGGGCTTGATTCAAATCAGCCCCGGCCTTAAGCAGAATCGCTACAACCTTGTTATAACCATTTTGGCTGGCGATAAAGAGAGGCGTCGCTCCATTATCAGTGCCTTGATTCAAATCAGCCCCGGCCTGAATCAGAATTTCCACGGCCTCGGCACGACCATTTTGGCTGGCCATATAGAGAGGCGTCGCTCCATCACAGCCTTGATTCAAACCAGCCCCGGCCTCAATGAGAAGTTTTACTCCTTCGGCATAGCCTTTATTAGATGTCACCCCAAGACCTGAAACCTTTGCTCCCGTGCAACCGCTAATAAATTCATCGTTTGGACTAAAGCCCTTCTGGCTCAGCCAATACTCCATAACATCAACACGCCCTTGCCGACAGGCCGCCAGAAACTGGTGTTCACCTGGGTAGTCTTGCACGAAAGCCTCCTCATCATTCGGTGTCGGACTCCAGTCGGGCGCTTCCCACCACTCTTCAGCCCGTGCAAACAGAACCACCGAAAGGCAGAGGAAAAATACTGCATAGGAAAACAGGCCATGTGCACCGACTCTTTTCATAAAGCCCACTCTTCTTAGACATACCCAAAAGGACTAACGGTATGGCAATCAACAAGGAAAATATCAAGTTGTTCGCATCCCAAAGGCTCACCGACGAGGCCGACGGCGTAGGCCGGGCCACAGGGAATGTCGTGGCCGATGGGCAGGTCAATAACCTGTTCCGGGATATCAGCCGCACAGACCGAACGGTCGGTGATGTCTCCATGCGTATGGGGTTATGGGGGGCAGCACCGATAACACTGATCCTTACCTTAGGCTCCCATGCGATCTTCACTCAGGCTCCGGAAGAGGAACGTGTCGGTAGTTGCTGCCCCAGACCAACCCCGATGACTCTGACTTCTATGCTGTGGTTATTCGACTGCTAACTGTGGCGCCAGGGCAATAAGAACTAATACCCTTTACTTTTCAATGGAGCCCGCTTCATGAATGGAGCTACTGTGTGTTTTATTTCATGTTTCAACGCATCTACAAACCCATCAAAACAACCCGTATTACCATCTATTTGAGCCTGAATTTTTTTCTGTTCTTTCCAGGATTTTACTGCGGGCTTTAAAGTTTTAATTATCAAAGCGTAACGCTTACGTGTTTCGGGGTTCGTTAGGCAAAAGAATTTTCTCAACCTGGCGGCTTCCAGCGAACTCTGATAGAACAAATCATTACGGTGCCATTGTTTTAATGGATCAGCTCCGGCCTTAATCAGAATCTCCACTATCTCGACATGACCATTTTGGCTGGCTTCAAACAGAGGTGTCGCTCCATCATCAGGGCCTTGATTCAAATTAGCTCCGGCCTTAACCAGAAACTCCACTACATCGACATGACCAAAATGGCTGGCTTGAAACAGAGGCGTTGCACAGTTCCAGGTTTGATTCAAATCGGCTCCAGCCTTAGCCAAAATTTCCACTACCTCGACATGACCATTTTGGCTGGCGATAAAGAGAGGCGACGCTCCATCATCAGTGCCTTGATTCAAATCAGCTCCGGCCTTAAGCAGAATCGTTACAACCTTGTTATGACCATTTTGGCTGGCCATATAGAGAGGCGTCGCTCCATCATTACGGGCTTGATTCAAATCAGCCCCGGCCTGAATCAGAATCGCCACAACCTTGTGATGACCATTTTGGCTGGCCATAAAGAGAGGCGCCGCTCCATCATCAGTGCCTTGATTCAAATCAGCTCCGGCCTTAACCAGACTCTCCACCACCTCGACAAGACCTTCTTGGCTGGCGGCAGAGAGAGGTGTCGCTCCAGCATCAGTGGCTTGATTCAAATCAGCCCCGGCCTTAATGAGAAGTTTCAGTGCATCGATATGACCGCAATCAGATGCCACCCTAAGACCTGAAACCTTTTTTCCCGTGTAACCGCTTATAAATTCATCGTTTGGCCTAAAGCCCTTCTGGCTCAGCCAATACTCCATAACATCAACACGCCCTTGCCGACAGGCCGTAAGGAACTGGTGTTCACCTGGGCGGCCTTGCACGAAAGCCTCCTCATCATTCGATGTCGGCCTCCAGTCGGGCGCTTCCCACCACTCTTCAGCCCGTGTAAACAGAATCACCGAAAGACAGAGGACAAATATTGCATAGGACAGCAGGTCTTGTGCGCTGACTCTTTTCATAAAGCCCACTCCTCTTACACATGCCCAAAAAGGATAGAAGGTATGGCAATCAACAAGGAAAATATCAAGTTGTTCGCATCCCAAAGGCTCACCGACGAGGACGACGGCGGAGGCCGGGCCACTGGGAATGTCGTGGCCGATGGGCAGGTCAATAACCTGTTCCGGGATATCAGCCGCATAGACCGAACGGTCGGTGATGTCTCCATGCATAAGGGTTTATGGGGGCAGCACCGATAACACTGATCCTTACCTTAGGCTCTCATGCGATCTTCACCCAGGCTCCGGAAGAGGAACGTGTCGGTAGTTGCTGCCCCTGGCCACCCCCGCTGACTCTGATTTCTGTGCTGTGGTTATTCGACTTCTGACGGTGGCGCCAGGGCAATAAGAACTAATACCCTTTACTATTCAATGGAGGCCGCATCATGAGTGGAGCTACTGAGTGTTTTATTTCATGTTTCAACGCATCTACAAACCCATCAAAACAACCCGTATTAGCATCTATTTGTGCCTGAATTTCTTTCTGTTCTTCCCAGGATTTTACTGCGGGCTTTAAGGTTTGAATTATCGAAGCGTAACGTGCATGTGCTTCGGGGTATCTTGGCTGGAAAGGTTGGTTATACCTGGCGATTGTCAGAGGACTCTTGGTGATAAAAAGATAGTCGCGCCACTTTAGTGTTGGATCAGCTCCGGCATTAACAAGAATCTTCACCACTTCGGGATGTCCCTCCTGGCTGGCCATAAAGAGAGGTGTCGTTCCATCATCAGGACCTTGATTCAAATCAGCTCCGGCCTCAATCAGAATCTGCACCACCTCGGCATGGCCATCTTGGCTGGCGATAAAGAGCGGTGTCGCTCCATCATCAGTGCCTTGATTCAAATTAGCTCCGGCCTTAACCAGAATCTCCACCACCTCGACAAGACCTTCTTGGCTGGCGATAATGAGAGGCGTCGCTCCATCATCAGTTCTTTGATTCAAATCAGCCCCGGCCTGAATCAGAATCTCCACGGCCTCGGCACGACCATTTTGGCTGGCCATATAGAGAGGTGTCGCTCCACCATCAAAGCATTGATTCAAATCAGCCCCGGCCTTAATGAGAAGTTTTACTCCATCGGTATAGCCTTTCTTTGATGCTATCCAAAGACCTGAAACCCTGTCTCCCCTGCAACTTCTAATAAATTCATCGTTTGGACTAAAGCCCTTCTGGCTCAGCCAATACTCCATAACATCAACACGCCCTTTCCGACAGGCCGCCAGAAACGGGTGTTCACCAGGATAGTTTTGCACGAAAGCCTCCTCATCACTCGATGGCTGCCTCCAGTCGGACGCTTCCCACCACTCTCCAGCCCGTGCAAACAAAACCACCGAAAGACAGAGGACAAATATCGCATAGGACAGCAGATCTTGTGCGCTGACTCTTTTCATAAATTCCACTCCTCTTACACGCCCAAAAAGGACAGAAGGTATGGCAATCAACAAGGAAAATATCAAGTTGTTCGCATCCCAAAGGCTCACCGATGAGGACGACGGCGGAGGCCGGGCAACGGGAGAGGTCGTGATCGATAGTCAGGTCAATAACCTGTTTCGGGACATCAGCCGTATCGATCGCACAGTGGGTGATGTTTCCATGCGAAAAGTGTTTGTAGGTGTCAGCACCGATAACTGATGTGGGGCTAAAACAGGACCGGTCAGTGCAACTACCGGCACGTTAGTCTGTGCATTACTCTTCTTGCAGTAACGCTGTATTAAACAATCCTGGTATCCACGTAATACGCAAAAGCAGCGTAAGCCTCAATGGCTATTCAAACCCAGAACAAAAGGGGATGATTTTTCGACGATGCACAGCCGCAATATTCCGCTAGACAACACCAGTTCTCACTCTTTTGAAGCGACTATACTCCCCGCTCTAATTTTCTAATTTTCTGATTTCTAATTGGCGATTCATCAGTCGGCTGCACGACGATAAATGCATCAAATGAATAGCATGATAGAAAAGCCAAAACCACATAGAAACAGGAGGTATAGATGCGCTCAAAACTTGGTAATACCCCTCATTTTATGCACTCACTGTTGCTTGTTCCGCTTGTTTCCGCACTGTTTTTTTCTGAATCAGCCGACGCGGGTGGTGGGCTGAAAAATGGTACAACGGCCGACAACTACACGGCCGCTGCCGCTGTGCTCAGCGTAATGCGTAACAGCAGCGCAGGCCACAACGACACGCATATGCTGCAATCCACAAACAGTTCATGGGTTCAGGGGGCCCATGCACTGAATAGAACCGAGGTCCCCAAAAGACAGAGATCGTTGCGGAACCAGACAGAATCAGGGGCTTTTAACAGAAGCGCAGCCCATAACAGAACCGGCGGTAACAGCAGAGGGGAAGGAGACCGGCAGAGAAATAAGAGACATGGCAAGGAATCAAGGAATGGCCGTACCCCCCGTTCAGAAACGGTATACGACACATTTTCGTTGTCTGGCTCTGGCCGTGCTGATGGAGAAAGTAGAGAAAGCGGTTCAGGCAGAGCACACGGGCGTCAGGCTACACCTTCATTCAGCCATCAACGTCACGGTCGTCAGGCGGCTGAAGAGGGTGTGATCTTTGCCGTGAAAATACCCGAATTCAGGACGCAGGTAACCGCCCTGCACAGAACAAGGAACTACCGTGCCAACCTCAAGCTCAGGCTTGTTGCTGTACCAGCTCCAAGTAACCGTATTCGTCCAGCTTGTTCAACCAGCGTGACGCATTCTTCCTGACCATCAAACCCTCGTAATCAGTGTCAGGATCAATATAAGGCTGTCGTTTCTTGAGTAAGGTGTAAATCACACGAATAAGTTTATGCGCTATAGCAATCAGACTTCGTTTATGACCTCTGCGAATCACCAAACTCTGATATTTACCTTTGAACTGGCTCTTGGTCTTGATGGCCGCATTCGCCACTTCGCACAGTGTCGTTTTGATCATCTTGTTCCCTTTTCGGGTTCGACCACTTTTACGCTTTCCAGCGCTTTCATTATTGCCCGGACAGAGCCCGGCCCAGGAAGCGATTTCCTTCATACCGCCAAACTGACTCATGTCATCACCGATTTCTGCGATCAGTGCAGCAGCACTCATTGCACTGACTCCAGGTAAAGTCTGAAGCAGTTGCCAGGCTTCTTTCCAGGGTTGAACTGTATTCAGGATCTGGACGTCCAGCTTCTGCTGCTGTTCGCTGAGGAAGTTGATGTGATCCCGAATATCTTTCAGCACAATCAGGTGTGAAGGTGATAGCTTCTCATCCATACTGGCCATCAGTTGCTTTCTATCTGCCTTCAGTCGACCGTCCGCCTTCTTGATAATATCCTGAAGGGATTCACCATCAATCAGGGCATTCACCATACGTTGGCCTGACTTGCCGTTAATGTCGCTGATCAGGCCGCCGAGTCGAATGCCACTGTCGTCCAGTGTCTTGTGGAGGCGGTTTTTCTCATTCGCTATTTGCTTGACCAGTGTGTCCCGCCGACGAGTCAGTAACCGCAACTGTTCCTGACCGGGATGAGGCACAAAGCTCGGACGAACCAGACCGCAGTGGGCAAGGTGGGCGAGCCACTGACTGTCCAGAGTATCTGTCTTACGACCAGGTACATTCTTAACATGTCGGGCATTCACCACCCAGGGGTTCAGGTCTCGACCAATGATGGAAGCGTAAATACTCTTCCAGTAAACACCCGTGCTCTCCATTACGACCAGGTCGATCTGGTGTTGTTGAAGGAACTGGCACATTAATTCCCGATCCTTCCGGAAGGTACCAAACTCACGGGTTATTACTTGGATATCGCCTTCTGGCATTTCTTTGCGAACGGCCACCATGACCATCATTTTATGGACATCAATGCCTGCACAGTTTTTCACAATGGGTTGCATCATCTATGCTCCAAGCGTTCACGGAGGAACAGCAGAGCCTGACGGACTGGATCGGATCGCCATAGTCTCACTTGGAGAAAAGGGCTGTTTGCCGTGCATTCAATGTTCCAGAAATGGAACCTGGTGGTGCCAGTTCTGAACCATGAGATAAGCGAGGGTGCGAAGGATCCAGCCCAGGTCAATTTGTGTTCAGGGTCTAAAGCCACTGCAAAAATATCGACCACTGTCAGGCTCTGCCTCAAATGCATTGTGGCAGAGCATTATTTTCATCGTGCGGGGTGGCCGGAAATGCGGTCATGACGATTTGTGTATAGAAATAATATTTCCAACATTGGGGATAACTGCGCCGGCCACTATCAACTGGCTGAGAATATTACGGTGAGCACCAGTGAAGGTTTCCCCCTCTGCAATAACCCGGACCAGCCTTTCAACGGTTCTCTGAAAAGTGGTGCATTTCTAATCAGCGGCCTTAATGTCAACAATCCCGGAGGGAATGCCGGGATGTTCGGTTATATGAGTGGAGCCAGAGTCGACGTACACCTGGTGAACCCTGTTGCCAGGGGGGAAAATGCCGGCGCTGTAGCCGCACATATGCTGTCGGATAACCAGGTGAATGCCACTTTCTCCGGCGGAGATATTGAAGGGAGAGGTGCCGCAGGTGGTATGGCAGCCCAGGTCAATGGTGATCGCAATCGCCTGCAACAGACCGGAGGCAATATGGACACACTGATGATCAGAGCCTCTGGCACTGTGGCAGATGCAGGGGGAGGCATAGGACAGCAGGCGGGGGCTAACAACACCCTGATACAGAATCAGCTTCGGCTGAATGTTGCTGCAGGGCGTTATGCCGGAGGGGGATTTGGTACGGTGTCTGACTCACAGAACACCACCCTGTCTCAGAGAGAGGGGCAAGTGGATGTCATTGCCCAGGGAGATGCCGGAGGAGGGGCAGGAGAAGTAATAAATTCACAGGATGCCGTACTGTCCCAAATCAGGGAGCGGATCAGTGTGGGAGCAGTGGGTAATGTTGGAGGTGGTATTGGGCTCCTGGATCAGTCAGACAGAACGACATTGTCCCAGTATGAGGGGCAAATGGATGTGACCGCATATGGTATTCAGTCGTCTGCCGGGGGGGGGGGGGGGGTGGGCAACTCACAGAACACCACCCTGTCTCAGAGATATGGACAAGTGAATGTGACTGCCTTTACCCGCGCAGGGGGGGGGGTGGAAAACGCAAATGACACCACTCTGTCCCAGGATGGAGTGAAGATGAATGTGCTTGTACAGTTTGGGGATGCAGGGGGAGGGGGGGCCGTTATACGTAAGTCACAAAGAACCATTCTGTCGCAGAGTGAGGGCTGATGAATGTAACTGCCAGCGCCAACGCGGGAGGAGGGGTTGGCTCTCTGGATTCTTCAAATAAAACTACTCTATCCCAGAGTGGTGGGAGGGTAATCGTTGCCGGAAGTGAGGGGCCGCTTATAGTGGTACGAGGAGGAAGTGGAGGGGTAGTAGTTGGACGTGATGTGAATTCACAAAACACCACCCTGGGACAGGTCGGTGTAGATGCAGAGGTGTCTGGGCGTTTGGTAGGAATAGGGGGTGAGTTGCTCAATCCTGTTGGGTATAGTGCTTCTCTGTACGCAGGTAGAATGGCGGATGATCATACCCCTGTTGTGAATAGTACCTTAAATTCCGACGCAATCACCGGTTTACTCGATACCGCGGGATATCCCCCGAATAATGTTCGTGCCAGTGGCAATATGGTCAGCCTGAACACCACCAGTGGCACTCAGTGGCAAACCGCCAGAGAGACGTTTTGCCAGCAAGCAGCCTCTGCTAATCCATCTTCTGTCAACCAAAGCACCTGCCATTATCCCTATGAACAGCTGCATACCCTTTTGGATGCCGGGAATAACACCCTGCTGCTGGTCAGCCGCCAGCGTTACCCGTTTAATGCCCACTCCGATGGCATAGGACGGGTGCGCATCAGCCGTGTGAACTATCAGCCCATTGATGATGTTGAGCAAGTCGTGCGTATAACCCCTGATTTAACCTTTGGCCAGAACGGAACCCAGGTTTATGGCGGTGCGCAGGGCAACATCACCCTGCCAGGGGGAGTGATGCCCCTGGCCGAATTTTTGGGCCCCAATGATTTAACCGCACTGTATCTGTTCCCTTGCAATGCTTCGGTGGACAATGCCACAGCCAATGAACTGTTGTTTGCCCGTTTCCCCCTGGGCAATGATGGAGAAGGTTCCGTGGGGAACTATACGACAGGCACGACGACGGGCACGGGCGGCGAAGCGGGTGGCTCTCATTATGAAACCAGCCCTGCTGGGTACAGTGACGGGGCAGCCGTTTCTGCTTACCCAGGCAGAGCCGGACGAGTTGGGTCTGTATGACCTCTGGACGTTAAACCGTAATGAAACCAGCCACAGTGTACAGCGTTATGAAGTGGCGTTTGCCCAATCAGCCGACTTGGACATGGAGTATGAGCTGAACGATACCAACACCGATAATGCTCCGCTGGTGGGGTTCGGGGCGGACAGATACTGGCTCTATATCGCCCGAAGAACCGGTAACCAGAGCATTACCCTGGAGCGTGTGGACAAAAGAAATGGCAAGCTGGATTACCGGAACGAGACGCTGACAAACGTTCCGGTCAGTTTCCCGGAATCAGAGGCAGGTCCAGACGCGGATGTGGTACAGGCTTACAAGCTGCAGGTGAATGATGACCAGATCCTCCTGGTTCCCCGGTGCGCTGTGGCAGCCAGTTCCCAAGAGCACCAGCAGGCACCGCAAGCCATCCGTGTGGATATCCCCAAATTTGGCGGAGGTGCTACATGGAAGCTTGTCCCCGCCCATGAAGTGAATGGCAGCTTTAGCCCTGTCACGCCGAGCATGACTATGGCAACGTCATCGTCTACCTAAGCACCTGCCTCTATCCCAGCAATAGGCATGTTGTCGCCTACATCAATCATAGGAGCCATGTTGTCTACTCCGGCAACGGGAGGTTCTTCGTCCGCCTCCCTCGATACCTTCCACCCCACACCTACATTCACACCGGTTAGTAATACAACAGCACAACCTGATTTCAATATTACCAGGATCGTGGCAGGAGGTGCGGCAGCGGGTGTGGGTGTGGTTGCAAGCGGGACTGCTATAGCAGCAGGAGTGGCCTACAAGAAAAGAAAGGCCATTAACAAGTACATTAAACGAAAGCGTCAGAGCGCGAGAGATACCAAAGTGACCCAACAGGCAAGCGGCGAAGATATAGGTATGTATGAGTTAAATGCAACCTATACGACCGAGCCTGTCGTTATGACAAAATCAATGGCAATGCCTTAAGTAGCAGTACTTTTGTGCGCATGGGTATTCATCTTTCCAACAGTGTATCCCCGGGTAAAACCGGGGATACACTGCGCTTTTAACGTGGGTATTCTGCTGGTTGAGCAGGGCTTAGGCATCAACTGAGCCAAGAATGAACTTCTCCAGTAATTGAGCCTGGTACTGGTTGCTGCATCCTGCTCTCTTCCGTTTGTTTCGAATGGTCCCAGACCGGTTGGCATCCATTTTTAGAATATTGAGCGCTATTCGCCGCAAAGTGGACAGATTTTCAGCTCCATTCTCATGCCTGGTTGAACAGCCATCCTCGTTAAACGAGACATCAAGCATCCAGTGCAGATTATTCTCTGCTTCCCAGTGGATCCGAGTGGCTGACAACATGCCTTCGGCCGTCATGGCTTGGCTGGTGATGTAGAAGCGCAGGGCTGTCGTTACCTTGCCATTAATCGTTCGGGCTGACTGTACGACGCCGAACTGTTTTATGCCTTCCCACTGTTCATAAGTTGAGAGTCGAGCAAGGTCATCAAACATCCAGCAGCAACGATATTCCGGCCTCCCGTGTCCGGTATTTCCCTGTTCTGCAAAGACGTCTGACGGCTCATCTTTAGACTGTGTTTCCCAGTGCGCTGCGATGGTGGCCTGAATATCTTTTTGAAGGGTCTCATGGTTGCCTTTTACTGCCAGCAGGTAATGCGCTTCCTGTTTGATGCAGGTTTCAGCAATGCTTTTCTGGCAGTTGATAGCATCTGCTGTGATCAGGGTTCCTCTGAGGTCAAGCAGGAGAAGGCGATACCGCTGCTGTTTATTAAGTACGAATCCGGTGACGGTATTGGGCAGAGCCCGCTTATGGCACTGTCGTTTTATAAGAAAGCCCATGGTGAGGGAAACACCACTGCCGGAGACAGGTTAGCGGTGATGTTTTCAGATGGAATCGGCATTCCGGAGGATGTGAGTTTTTCTACCTTGGCGCATCTGACTCATGAGGCCTCTGACTCTATTAGGGACTCTGTGCAGAATGCCATGTTTGGTGATCCTCAGGCCCAGTATGATACTGGTATGGCCTTGAGTGAGGGTAAGGGTTTTTACACAAGCAAAAAATTGGCTTTGCAGTGGCTGGATAAAGCCGTCCAGACTGGGCACCCAGGAGTGAAACAGGCGGCCGAAAATTTTCGGTGAAGGTGTTGTAAGGCAATGGTATAAAAGTACGATAAGTGTTGGTTTTGATTTCCAGATCGCATTTGTGGACGAGCTTGGTAAAGAAACTGACCTCCCAAAGTGCCACCGCCAAACAGCCTTGAGTTTATAAAAAGCTGAATCCCGCACAGGTCTCTGTTGCGGTTTTTTTGCGTTATGCTCTTGTGACAGTCTCGCCTTTTTCCCCGTTCCAGAGAGGTTTCGCCCTCTTCGGCAACGTACCTGCTGTTTTTGATTTCCCCGGTTGTTCTGCACTTCAAAACCCTGTTTTTGCCCCGGTTCTCCGTTTTCAACATAACAGAGGGGATTTCGAGGTACGCTCCTTGAAAACTGTCTGATAATCTGGATGCTGACTTCTACGCGTTTTTTTTGGCGGTCATGACTAACATGCTCGCGGTCAGCAAAGGCGCAATCTACGTCTGCATGTCGTCTTCTGAATTAGACACCTTACAAAGCGCTTTTCGAGAAACCGGTGGTAAATGGTCCACATTCCTGAGATGGGCCAAAAACACTTTTACTCTCGGTCGTGCTGCCAGTACGAACCCATTCTCTATGGCTGGAAAGAAGGCACCGGTCACTTCTGGTGTGGTGCACGTGATCAGGGTGATGTCTGGTTCTTCAACAAACTCATCAAGAATGATCTTCACCCCACCATGAAGGCAGTAGAGCTTGTTGAACGAGCTGTCCGGAACTCCTCCAAGAGCAAGGATATTGTGCTGGATCTGTTTGGCGGTTCCGGCAGCACCCTCATCGCCTGTGAGAAAACCGGTCGGCAGGCAAGACTGACAGAGCTCGACCCGAAATACGTCGATGTCATTGTGCGACGTTGGGAAGAGTACACCTGCAAGGAAGCCACTCTCGAAGAGAGCAAGCTGACGTTTATCCAAGTCGCTGCGCAAAGAGGAATCGATGATGACCGAAGTCATTCAAAAGCGGCTTGATCAGATCGACACCAAGCTCGACAAACTCTCTGATGCAGTGACCCGCCTTGCCACCATTGAAGAACGGAAGGTTCACCAGACCACTAACCTCGATAGTCTCAACCGTAAGCTGGAAGAGTCAGACAAACGTATGTCAATGGAGAGTTAGGGCATTGATAACGGTATTGTCACCCAATACAGTCTGTGTGCTCACAGGGAATGATTACTAAAGGATGGCTTGGGCCGCGCCTCCCTCTGCAAATGGATGCGCTTGTGCTGTTTGAGGCTCCCCGGGTGATCGGTGGTGTAGCTGCACTGGTCACAGGAGAAGGGCTTGGGCCGCGCGTCCCAGGGCAAATGGGTGCGCTTGTGCTGTTTGAGGTGCCCCAGGTGATCGGTGGTGTAGCTGCACTGGTCACAGGACAACGGCTTGGGGCGCGCCTCCCCGGGCTGATGGGTGCGCTGATGCCGTTTGAGGTTCCCCGACTGATCGGTGGTGTAGCTGCACTGGTCACAGGACAACGGCTTGGGCCGAGCGTCCCCGGGCAGATGGGTGCGCTGGTGCTGTTTGAGGCTCCCCGGGTGATCAGTGGTGTAGGTGCACTGATCACAGGACAGCGGCTTGGGCCGCGCGTCCCTGGGCAGATGGGAGCGCTGGTGCTGTTTGATGTGCCCCGGGTGATCGGTGGTGTAGCTGCACTGGTCACAGGAGAAGGGCTTGGGCCGCGCGTCCCCGGGCAGATGGGTGCGCTGGTGCTGTTTGAGGTGCCCATGGTGATCGGTCGTGTAGCTGCACAGGTCACAGGACAGCGGCTTGGGCCGCGCGTCCCCGGGCAGATGGGTGCGCTGGTGCCGTTTGAGGTGCCCCGGCTGATCGGTGGTGTAGCTGCACTGGTCACAGGACAGCGGCTTGGGCCGCGCCTTCCCCTGCAAATGGGTGCGCTGGTGCTGTTTGAGGTTCCCCGACTGGTCGGTGGTGAAGCTGCACTGGTCACAGGAGAAGGGCTTGGGCCGCGCGTCCCCGGGCAAATGGGTGAGCTGGTGTTTTTTGAGGTGCCCCGGGTGATCGGTGGTGTAGCTGCACTGGTCACAGGAGAAGGGCTTGGGCCGCGCCTCCCAGGGCAGATGGATGCGCTGGTGCTTTTTGAGGTTCCCCGGGCGGTCGGTGGTGTAGCTGCACTGGTCACAGGACAGCGGCTTGGGCCGCGCCTCCCTGGGCTGATGAGTGCGCTGGTGCCGCTTGAAGTTCCCCTGGCGACCGGTGGTATAGTCGCACTTGTCACATCTGTATGATCGAGCGGCGCACATTCGTAAGGTTTTAGGCTGGCACAGGCAGCGTCTCTTCAGACATCCCTTCCCCCCTGAGACTCTCAATGTGCGTGTGTCCGGTGAATCCTGTTCCTCATCTTCTGTGATTTGAACCTGAAGTTTTTCGCAGATTTGAATGCTTTCATGGGATTCATCATCTGAATCGCGTATCAGCAGATCATTGATTTCATGATCCTGGTCATGCTCATGGATCCATCCATTTAAGTATGGGTACCCAGGGATGAGAGTTTGGTATGAGGAACCACAACGAGTAGACGGGGCGCCCGCCTCTCCCGTTGAAATACGGCACGCCGTCGCCCCATTATCGATAGATGTCATGGCATCCGGTTTAATTTCAAGAGTGTGGGGAAGGGGGCCTGTCAGTGTGAGCTGTGTAGCTTTCTCCTCTCCCTGACAATAGAGAAGAGAACGACCATGCCTCTCGCCCCGGGAGCACGTTGTTTCGCCTTTGGGGTAAACCTGCGTGTTCTTAACGGTGTGGATAGCGACTCCAGCCGTTGAGGTCACGGTCAGTGGGAGGGCTTGGTCAGGAAGCAACCGACGGGGTGTTTCCTTGACCCTGGTCGCAGACACGTGCAGAGAAACCAAACATCCGACTAGGAAAATGCTCACATGAAAGAGGCGTAATTTTTTTTGAAAAAGCATTTTTCCCTCCCCTGAATAAGGGGAAGAAAGATAGTCGTAGAATGAGAAGACGCACCTGTTTTGGGGCGAGACTCTTCTTGGCTTACGTAGACCATAACAGTCTTCACTGGGCCCCTGTATTGCGGTTCAGAAGGTTGATCACCTGATCCAGCTTGCTACCGGGTCTGGTTTAATGGTGTTCGATACCCAGTGCATGCTCGAGATACTCAATCAGGTAATCCAGATCTCCCGCGTGTCCCCAGCGGCACTCTTCCGGAGCCAGATCAAAATGCCGATCGGCTTTCTTTTGCACTATTCCTGCAGGTCATCAATACGACCCCGCTTTCTGATTAAAGCGTCCTGAAGGCTGGCGTTTTGATCGGTCCTGGGCATGCTGGGCTCCTGCTTGAGTTTTGGGCTGGCTCTTGCAGTTACGCTATCAATGGTGGCTTTATCCGGTTGTTTTTCGATTAATAATCAATAGGTTATAAGCGGGGAGGCTAATGTCTGGTAAACATTCCGTAAACCCATAACCCCAAAATACCCATTCTTTCCAGGGGGACTATATTTCCCTCATGATTTCCTCCGAATCTTCTCCCCACACCAGGGCTGCGCCTTACCCGATGAAAGCCCCCTTTGCCTACGCTCAGGTCACACTCCCCAAAGTGGACTACATCGAACTGAAGGCTCAGGCCAAACAATGGAGCACCCAGTGGCAACGCACCCGAACACGGGAGAAGGAGGCGCTTGACCGGATCAAACAGATAAAGGCCGAGCACGCCCATAAGATAGCCACATTCCAAGAGCAGATTGCCACTCTCAAAAATCAGCTGGCGGGGATGCAACATAGGGTTTTTGGGCACTCGACGGAAAAGAAACACTCCTCCCGGAAGCAGGAAAAGGAAGCCCTGCCTTCCTCAAAATCCAGAGGCCAGCAGCGGGGTCACAAAGGTCATGGTCGTACAACAATCACAACACTTCCTGTGGTTCCCGAACACCTTGATCTTGAAGATCACCAAAAGCAGTGCCCTCACTGTCATTGACCCTTTAAACCCTTTGGTACCGAAGACAGCGACGTCGTCGAGGTAGATGTACAAGCTCATATCCGCCGCTATCACAGACATCGTTATCTCAAAACCTGCCAGTGCGAACAGTCACCGGCCATGACCATCGCTCCGGGTCCAGCCAAACTGATCCGCAAGGGTAAGCTGGGCATCTCTGTCTGGGTCGAGATTCTGTTACACAAATACGCCTTCGGTATCCCCGTTGCCCGGCAATTACAGGATTTTCGCCTGCGGGGCCTGACCTTGTCTCCGGGGACAGTGGCCGGTGGTTTGAAAATCATCCAACCTTTGTTTGAACCGGTTGCCGAAGCTATCCGGGAACGCGTCGCCAGTGACGAGCAGTGGCATGCCGACGAAACTCGCTGGCTGGTCTGTGGTGATGAAAAAGAGGCCAAAAAACACTGGCTGTGGGTCTTTATAAGCAGAACCGCAGCCTACTACAGCGTGGACGACAACCGTTCGGCAAGCGTTCCCAAAAGTGTGCTATGCAACAGTAACGGTGTGCTTATGCGACCGTTACAGCGCCTACAAATGCCTGGCTCGTGAAAATCAGGATGTGTTTCTTGCCTTTTGCTGGAGTCATGTTCGCAGAGACTTTATCAATGCGGAACGGGGAACTGACGGACTGAGAACATGGAGTACGACCTGGGTCAAACGGATTGGCAGGCTTTACCATTTGAATCATCAAAGGTTGAACAGTCTTGGGACTTCTGAAGTATTCCAGAAATACGACAGTGCACTGAAAAACCATCTAAGCAGCATGGAGAAGTGGCGCATTGAAGAACTCGCCCGGCAAGAACTGAAGGAACAGAGTCGGAAAGTGCTTACCAGCCTTCAAAACCATTGGAAAGGGTTGTGCCTGTTTGCCGATTACCCCGAAGTGCCGATGGATAACAACGCGGCCGAGCGGTCACTTCGCTCACCGGTAGTGGGACGAAAAAACTTCTATGGCGCGGGCAGTGACTGGAGCGGAAAGCTGACCGCCTGGCTGTTCTCCGTGTTCATGACCCTGAACCTTTGGGATATCAATCCCTGGTTTTGGCTGAGTGAATATCTGCAGGCGTGTGCAGAGAATGACAGGAATCCGCCGGAAGACCTGTCCGACTGGCTACCCTGGCTGATGACGGATGGACGTCTTCAATCATTGAAGAATCACAGTCCTCCAGATGATGCTCAGTTACCCCCATCACCAAAATCATAGTATCCAATAAAGCACGCTACCGGCCAGAAGCCGGTGGCGGAGTGACTATGGGTTCGCGGAATGTTTACGCTCCTTCCAGCCCTTGCAAAAAGTCAACCTGGTTGACTTTTTTGGTTGACTCTCAGGTTGACCATTTTCGGCATCGTCCTCCGCCAGTAAATGCCAGAACAGACGCGAAACTTTCAGCTCTTTGGCCCAGCGTCCCATATGGTGACCCATTGTTATGCTGGTGTTTACGGCGCTGATTATGTGTCGATGGATGGGCTGGGCTTCCCCGGACTTAAGTGAAACACTGGCGTTGAAGTTGCTCGGTATCGTCCAGTTTGGATGGGTGGAGAAGAACATTCATCGCTGAATCATTCCCCACCAGATGGGTTATCAATAGAAACAAATTTGCAGATGTAGATATTGATAACCCTATTGTCACCCCATACAGTCCGTGCGCTATCAGAGAATGGTCACTCAAGAGAAGGATGGGATTTTGTGTTGTTCCCTGTGTGAATGCGCTTGTGCCTGGTGAGGTGACTGGAGCGGTTAAAGCCTTTTTTACAGCCTTCGACGGGGCAGACAAAAGGGCGCTCCCTTGTGTGAATGCGCTTGTGCCTGGTGAGGTGACTGGAGCGGTTAAAGTCTTTTTTACAGCCTTCGACGGGGCAGACAAAAGGGCGCTCCCCTGTGTGAATGCGCTTGTGCCTGGTGAGGTCACAGGATCGTGCAAAGCCCTGGTTACAGCCTTCGAAGGGGCAGACAAAAGGGCGCTCCCCTGTGTGAATGCGCTTGTGCCTGGTGAGGTGACTGGAGTGGGTAAAGCCTTTTTTACAGCCTTCGACGGGGCAGACAAAAGGGCGCTCCCCTGTGTGAGTGCGCTTGTGGATGGTGAGGGCACCGGATTGGGTAAAGCCCTGTTTGCAGCCTTCGACGGGGCAGACAAAAGGGCGCTCCCTTGTGTGGATGTGCTTGTGCTTGGTGAGGGCACCGGATTCGGTAAAGCCCTGGTTACAGCCTTCGACGGGGCAGACAAAAGGGCGCTCCCCTGTGTGAGTGCGCTTGTGCTTGGTGAGGTTACTGGATTGGGTAAAGCCCCTGTTGCAGCCTTCGACGGGGCAGACAAAAGGGCGCTCCCCTGTGTGAATGCGCTGGTGCCTGGTGAGGTCACTGGATTGGGTAAAGCCCAGGTTACAGCCTTCGACGGGGCAGACAAAAGGGCGCTCCCCTGTGTGAATGCGCTTGTGAATGGTGAGGTGACTGGATTGGGTAAAGCCTTTTTTACAGCCTTCGACGGGGCAGACAAAAGGGCGCTCCCCTGTGTGAATGCGCTGGTGCCTGGTGAGGGCACCGGATTGGGTAAAGCCCTGTTTGCAGCCTTCGACGGGGCAGACAAAAGGGCGCTCCCCTGTGTGAATGCGCTTGTGGGCGGTGAGGGCACCGGATCGGGCAAAGCCTTTTTTACAGCCTTCGACGGGGCAGACAAAAGGGCGCTCCCCTGTGTGAATGCGCTTTTTTCCTGGACGGACTCTGAGAGTGTGCGTATCCGGAGTGTCTGCAGGAAGAAGTTCAGTGTCAGATTGAACCTCAATGCTGTCCCAGGGGAAGTTATCCTTCCAGAATGTCCAGTCTCCGGAATTCTCTGAGTGTGAAGGGCTTGTCTGAAGCTCATGGCTGTCGTCACTTGTCCAGCTATTCAGAGGTGTTAGTTCAGGAAAAAGCCGTTCGGTACTGGAGTGAAGTGAGCAATGAATGTCAGGGATATACATTTCACCGCCCTCTTCAGAAAATATATTGCAAACTCCCGATTTATCCTCAATACGGGTCAAGGCATTCCCTTCAATCACAAGAGGGAATGCCTGCTTTGTGTGTGTGAGTGTGAGTTGTGTGTTTTGTTCCTTTCCCTGGCAATGCACAATGTGTTGATCGCCAGCCTTCACCACAGAACAGGATGTTGTTCCATAGGGGTGGATTTGCGTGCCCTTTGTACTCGGAATGGCGACCCTTCCCGTCGAGTCGATATGAATTTGCACCGGGTAAACCGGTTGATTAGATTTAAGCGCAGGTATATGGATAAGCTTGTTGTTGCCGGAAAAGGTATTGGGAGAAATCAGACTGATGACAATAGAGGTCGTCAAGATACAAATGCATGACTTAAAGAGCATAGAGTCCCCCCCAAAAAAAAGAAGGTGAAGAGGATAGACTCAAACGTGATAACGGCGAGGAACATCCCCACGATAGAAACCCGGTCTTTACGGGGGGCCTGCAGGGTTCAATAATCAGCGGGTACGGAGCACCGCAAAAGCGCTGGCGACAGACTCACACCGGGGTTGACTTTTTAAGGCCGTAATAGCAAATAGTTAGCGGGTCAACCAAAGCTCTGTCCATTCCTTGGAAATAGTCAACCTGGTTGACTTTTTTGGTTGACTCTCAGGTTGACCATTTTCGGCATCGTCCACCGCCAGTGAATGCCAGAACAAACGCGAGACTTTCAACTCTTTGGCCCAGCGCCCTATATGGCGACCTATTGTTATGCTGGTGTTTACGGCGCTGATTATGTGTTGATGGATGGGCTGAGTTTCCCCGGACTTAAGTGAAACACTGGCGTTGAAGTTGCTCGGTATCGTCCAGCTGGGGATGAGTGGCTACATTGCCAGCCGAGGGGTGGAGAAGGTGATGAAGAACATTCATTGCTGAATCATTCCCCACCAGATGGGTTATCAATAGAAACAAATTTGTAGATGTAGATATTGATAACCCTATTGTCACCCCATACAGTCCGTGCGCTATCAGAGAATGGTCACTCAAGAGAAGGATGGGATTTTGTGTTGTCCCCTGTGTGAATGCGCTTGTGCCTGGTGAGGTCACTGGATCGGGCAAAGCCTTTTTTACAGCCTTCGACGGGGCAGACAAAAGGGCGCGCCCCTGTGTGAATGCGCTTGTGCCTGATGAGGTCACTGGATCGGGCAAAGCCTTTTTTACAGCCTTCGACGGGGCAGACAAAAGGGCGCGCCCCTGTGTGAATGCGCTTGTGAGTGGTGAGGTGACTGGATTGGGTAAAGCCCTGTTTGCAGCCTTCGACGGGGCAGACAAAAGGGCGCTTCCCTGTGTGAGTACGCTTGTGGGTGGTGAGGTGACTGGATTGGGTAAAGCCTTTTTTACAGCCTTCGACGGGGCAGACAAAAGGGCGCTCCCCTGTGTGAATGCGCTTGTGCTTGGTGAGGGCACCGGATTCGGTAAAGCTCTGGTTACAGCCTTCGACGGGGCAGACAAAAGGGCGCTCCCCTGTGTGAATGCGCTTGTGGATGGTGAGGTGACTGGATTGGGTAAAGCCCTGTTTGCAGCCTTCGACGGGGCAGACAAAAGGGCGCTCCCCTGTGTGGATGCGCTTGTGGGCGGTGAGGGCACTGGATCGGGTAAAGCTCTGGTTACAGCCTTCGACGGGGCAGACAAAAGGGCGCTCCCCTGTGTGAGTGCGCTTGTGCCTGGTGGTTGGGTAAAGCCCTGTTTGCAGCCTTCAACGGGGCAGACAAAAGGGCGCTCCCCTGTGTGGATGCGCTTGTGGGCGGTGAGCTTGGGTAAAGCTGTTTGCAGCCTTCGACGGGGCAGACAAAAGGGCGCTCCCCTGTGTGGATGCGCTTGTGGGTGGTGAGGTGAGCGGATGGGTAAAGCCCTGTTTGCAGCCTTGGACGGGGCAGACAAAAGGGCGCTCCCCTGTGTGTGCGCTTGTGGAAAGGTGAGCCCCTGTTTGCAGCCTTCGACGGGGCAGACAAAAGGGCGCTCCCCTGTGTGGATGCGCTTGTGGGTGATGAGGTGAGCGGATCGGGTAAAGCCCTGTTTGCAGCCTTGGACGGGGCAGATAAAAGGGTGCTCCCCTGTGTGAGTGCGTTTTTTTCCAGGACTAACTCTGAGTGTGTACGTATCAGGAGTGCCTGTCGGGAGAAGCTCCGTGTCAGATTGAACCTCAATGCTGTCACAGGGGGCGGTATCTTCTCCCACAGAGCTGTCTCCGAAATCCTCAGAGGGGGAAGGCATTACCTGTAGTTTATGGTTGTGCTGTCTTATCCAGCTATTTAAATGCGGATATTCAGGAGGAAACAGATCAGCACCAGGGTCAGACGAGCAGTCAATGTCAGGGTGGGAGTCTTCCCCGAATTCGTCAGAAAACACATGGCAAACTCCCGATGCATCTTCAATACGTGTCAAGGTATTCGCTTCAATGTCAAGAGGTAATACCTGCGGTGCGTGTGCAAGTGTGAGTTGTGTGTTTTGTTCCTTTCCCTGGCAATACACACTGTGTTGATCGCCAGCCCTCGCCACGGAACAGGACGTTGTTCCATGGGGGTGGATTTGCGTACCTTTGGTGCTCGGAATAGTGACACCGCCTGTCGAGTCGATATGAATTTGCACAGAGTCAACGGGTTGATCAGGTTTAATAGAAGGTATGGGGATAAGTTTGTTTTTGCCGGAAAAGGTATTGGGAGAAATCAGGCTGATGGCAATAGAGGTAGTCAAGATACCAATGCGTGCCTTAAAGAACATATACCCGCCCCCAAAAAGAAGGTGAAGAGGATAGACTCAAACGTGATGATGGCAGTGAATATTCTCACGGCAGATGCTCGGTCTTTAGAGATCCCTGCAGGGTTCAATAAACAGCCGGTACGCAGTACTGCGAAATATCGTTGGTAACAATCAGTTAGCGGGTCAACCAAAGCTCCTTCCAGCCCTTGGCAATAGTCAACCGGGTTGACTTTTTTGGTTGACTCTCAGGTTGACCATTTTCGGCATCGTCCACCGTCAGAGAATGCCAGAACAAACGTGAGACTTTCAGCTCTTTGGTCCAGGGCCCTATATGGCGACCCATTGTTATGCTGGTGTTTACGGCGCTGATTATGTGTCGATGGATGGGCTGGGCTTCCCCGGACTTAAGTGAAACACTTGCGTTGAAGTTGCTCGGTATCGCCCAGCTGGGGATGGGTGGCTACATTGCCAGCCGAGGGGTGGAGAAGGTGATGAAGAACATTCATCGCTGAATCATTCCCCTCCAGATGGGTTATCAATATAAACAAATTTGTAGATGTAGATATTGATAACCCTATTGTCACCCCATACAGTCCGTGCGCTATCAGAGAGTGGTCACTCAAGAGAAGGATGGGATTTTGTGTTGTTCCCTGTATGGATGCGCAGATGCGTGGTGAGGTGGCTGGATTGGGTAAAGCCCTGTTTGCAGCCTTCGACGGGGCAGACAAAAGGGCGCTCCCCTGTGTGAGTGCGCTTGTGGGTGGTGAGGTTACTGGATTGGGTAAAGCCTTTTTTACAGCCTTCGACGGGGCAGACAAAAGGGCGCTCCCCTGTGTGAGTGCGCTTGTGCCTGGTGAGGGCACTGGATTGGGTAAAGCCCTGTTTGCAGCCTTCGACGGGGCAGGCAAAAGGGCGCTCCCCTGTGTGAGTGTGCTTGTGGGCGGTGAGGTTACTGGATTGGGTAAAGCTCTGTTTGCAGCCTTCGACGGGGCAGACAAAAGGGCGCTCCCCTGTGTGAGTGCGCTTGTGGGTGGTGAGGTCACTGGATTGTGTAAAGCCCTGTTTGCAGCCTTCGACGGGGCAGACAAAAGGGCGCTCCCCTGTGTGGATGCGCTTGTGCCTGGTGAGGGCACTGGATTGGGTAAAGCCCTGTTTGCAGCCTTCGACGGGGCAGACAAAAGGGCGCTCCCCTGTGTGAATGCGCTTGTGCCTGGTGAGGGCACCGGATTCGGTAAAGCTCTGTTTGCAGCCTTCGATGGGGCAGACAAAAGGGCGCTCCCCTGTATGGATGCGCAGATGCCTGGTGAGGTGACTGGATTGGGTAAAGCCCTGTTTGCAGCCTTCGACGGGGCAGACAAAAGGGCGCTCCCCAGTGTGGATGCGCTTGTGGGCGGTGAGGTCACCGGATTGGGCAAAGCCCTGTTTGCAGCTTTCGACGGGGCAGACAAAAGGGCGCTCCCCTGTGTGGATGCGCTTGTGGGCGGTGAGGTGACTGGATCGGGTAAAGCCCTGTTTGCAGCCTTCGACGGGGCAGACAAAAGGGCGCTCCCCTGTGTGAGTGCGCAGATGCCTGGTGAGGTCACTTGATTGGATAAAGCCCTGTTTGCAGCCTTCGACGGGGCAGACAAAAGGGCGCTCCCCTGTGTGGGTGCGCTTGTGGGTGGTGAGGTGACCGGATTGGGTAAAGCCCTGTTTGCAGCCTTCGACGGGGCAGACAAAAGGGCGCTCCCCTGTGTGGATGCGTTTTCTTCCAGGACGGACTCTGAGTGTGTACGTATCAGGAGTGCCTGTCGGGAGAAGCTCCGTGTCAGATTGAACTTCAATGCTGTCACAGAGGGCGGTATCTTCTCCCACAGAGCTGTTTCCGAAATCCTCAGAGGGGGAAGGCATTACCTGTAGTTTATGGTCGTGCTGTCTTATCCAGCTATTTAAATGCGGATATTCAGGAGGAAACAGATCAGCACCAGGGTGAGACGAGCAGTCAATGTCAGGGTGGGAGTCTTCCCCGAATTCGTCAGAAAACACATGGCAAACTCCCGATTCATCTTCAATACGTGTCAAGGTATTCGTTTCAATGTCAAGAGGTAATACCTGCGGTGCGTGTGCAAGTGTGAGTTGTGTGTTTTGTTCCTTTCCCTGGCAATGCACACGGTGTTGATCGCCAGCCCTCGCCACGGAACAGGACGTTGTTCCATGGGGGTGGATTTGCGTACCTTTGGTGCTCGGAATAGTGACACCGCCTGTCGAGTCGATATGAATTTGCACCGAGTCAACGGGTTGATCAGGTTTAATAGAAGGTATGGGGACAAGTTTGTTTTTGCCGGAAAAGGTATTGGGAGAAATCAGGCTGATGGCAATAGAGGTAGTCAAGATACCAATGCGTGCCTTAAAGAACATATACCCGCCCCCAAAAAGAAGGTGAAGAGGATAGACTCAAACGTGATGATGGCAGTGAATATTCTCACGGCAGATGCTCGGTCTTTAGAGACCCCTGCAGGGTTTAATAAACAGCCGGTACGCAGCTCTTCGAAAAATCGTTAGTAACAATCAGTTAGCGGGCCAACCAAAGCTCCTTCCAGCCCTTGGCAATAGTCAACCGGGTTGACTTTTTTGGTTGACCCTTAGGTTGACCATTTTCGGCATCGTCCACCGCCAGTGAATGCCAGAACAAACGTGAGACTTTCAGCTCTTTGGTCCAGCGCCCCATATGGCGACCCATTGTTATGCTGGTGTTTACGGTGCTGATTATGTGTCGATGGATGGGCTGGGCTTCCCCGGACTTAAGTGAAACACTGGCGTTGAAGTTGCTCGGTATCGCCCAGCTGGGGATGGGTGGCTACATTGCCAGCCGAGGGGTGGAGAAGGTGATGAAGAACATTCATCGCTGAATCATTCCCCTCCAGATGGGTTATCAATATAAACAAATTTGTAGATGTAGATATTGATAACCCTATTGTCACCCCATACAGTCCGTGCGCTATCAGAGAGTGGTCACTCAAGAGAAGGATGGGATTTTGTGTTGTTCCCTGTATGGATGCGCAGATGCGTGGTGAGGTGGCTGGATTGGGTAAAGCCCTGTTTGCAGCCTTCGACGGGGCAGACAAAAGGGCGCTCCCCTGTGTGAGTGCGCTTGTGGGTGGTGAGGTTACTGGATTGGGTAAAGCCTTTTTTACAGCCTTCGACGGGGCAGACAAAAGGGCGCTCCCCTGTGTGAATGCGCTTGTGGGTGGTGAGGTCACTGGATTGGGTAAAGCCCTGTTTGCAGCCTTCGACGGGGCAGACAAAAGGGCGCTCCCCTGTGTGGATGCGCAGATGCCTGATGAGGTGACTGGATTGGGTAAAGCCCTCTTTGCAGCCTTCGACGGGGCAGACAAAAGGGCGCTCCCCTGTGTGGATGTGCTTGTGCCTGGTGAGGGTACTGGATCGGGTAAAGCCCTGTTTGCAGCCTTCGACGGGGCAGACAAAAGGGCGCTCCCCTGTGTGGATGCGCTTGTGGGCGGTGAGGTCACTGCATTGGATAAAGCCCTTATTACAGCCTTTGACGGGGCAGACAAAAGGGCGCTCCCCTGTGTGAGTGCGAAGATGCCTGGTGAGGGCACAGGATTGGGTAAAGCCCTGTTTGCAGCCTTCGACGGGGCAGACAAAAGGGCGCTCTCCTGTGTGAGTGCGCTTGTGGATGGTGAGGTCACCGGATTGGGTAAAGCCCTGTTTGCAGCCTTCGACGGGGCAGACAAAAGGGCGCTCCCCTGTGTGGATGCGCTTGTGCCTGGTGAGGGCACTGGATCGGGCAAAGCCCTGTTTGCAGCCTTCGACGGGGCAGACAAAAGGGCGCGCCCTTGTGTGAGTGCGCTTGTGCCTGGTGAGGTTACTGGATTGGGTAAAGCCCTGTTTGCAGCCTTCGACGGGGCAGACAAAAGGGCGCGCCCCTGTGTGGATGCGCTTGTGGGTGGTGAGGTGAGCGGGTCGGGTAAAGCCCTGTTTGCAGCCTTCGACGGGGCAGACAAAAGGGCGCGCCCCTGTGTGAGTGCGCTTGTGCCTGGTGAGGTTACTGGATCGGGTAAAGCCCTGTTTGCAGCCTTCGACGGGGCAGACAAAAGGGCGCGCCCCTGTGTGAGTGCGTTTTTTTCCAGGACGGACTTTGAGTGTGTACGTATCAGGAGTGCCTGTCGGGAGAAGCTCCGTATCCGATTGAACCTCAATGCTGTCACAGAGGGCGGTATCTTCTCCCACAGAGCTGTCTCCGAAACCCTCAGTGGGGGGAGGCATTACCTGTAGTTTATGGTCGTGCTGTCTTATCCAGCTATTTAAATGCGGATATTCAGGAGGAAACAGATCAGCACCAGGGTGAGACGAGCAGTCAATGTCAGGGTGGGAGTCTTCCCCGGATTCGTCAGAAAATACGTGGCAAATTCCCGATGCATCTTCAATACGGGTCAAGGTATTCGCTTCAATGTCAAGAGGTAATACCTGCGGTGCGTGTGCAAGTGTGAGTTGTGTGTTTTGTTCCTTTCCCTGGCAATGCACACTGTGTAGATCGCCAGCCCTCGCCACTGAACAGGACGTTGTTCCATGGGGGTGGATTTGCGTACCTTTGGTGCTCGGAATAGTGACACCGCCTGTCGAGTCGATATGAATTTGCACCGAGTCAACGGGTTGATCAGGTTTAATAGAAGGTATGGGGATAAGTTTGTTTTTGCCGGAAAAGGTATTGGGAGAAATCAGGCTGATGGCAATAGAGGTAGTCAAGATACCAATGCGTGCCTTAAACATATACCCGCCCCCAAAAAGAAGGTGAAGAGGATAGACTCAAACGTGATGATGGCAGTGAATATTCTCACGGCAGATGCTCGGTCGTTAGGGATCCCTGCAGGATTCAATAAACAGCCGGTACGCAGCACTGCGAAAAATCGTTGGTAACAATCAGTTAGCGGGTCAACCAAAGCTCCTTCCAGCCCTTGGCAATAGTCAACCGGGTTGATTTTTTGGTTGACCCTTAGGTTGACCATTTTCGGCATCGTCCACCGCCAGTGAATGCCAGAACAAACGTGAGATTTTCAGCTCTTTGGCCCAGCGCCCCATATGGCGACCCATTGTTATGCTGGTGTTTACGGTGCTGATTATGTGTCGATGGATGGGCTGGGCTTCCCCGGACTTAAGTGAAACACTGGCGTTGAAGTTTCTCGGTATCGTCCAGCTGGGGATGGGTGGCTACATTGCCAGCCGAGGGGTGGAGAAGGTGATGAAGAACATTCATCGCTGAATCATTTCCCACCAGATGGGTTATCAATAGAAACAAATTTGTAGATGTAGATATTGATAACCCTATTGCCACCCCATACAGTCCGTGCGCTATCAGGGAATGGTCACTCAAGAGAAGGATGGGATTTTGTGTTGTTCCCTGTGTGAATGCGCTTGTGGGTGGTGAGGGCACCGGATTGGGTAAAGCCCTGTTTGCAGCCTTCGACGGGGCAGACAAAAGGGCGCTCCCCTGTGTGAGTGCGCTTGTGGGTGGTGAGGTTACTGGATTGGGTAAAGCCTTTTTTGCAGCCTTCGACGGGGCAGACAAAAGGGCGCTCCCCTGTGTGAATGCGCTTGTGGGCGGTGAGGGCACCGGATTGGGTAAAGCCCTGTTTGCAGCCTTCGACGGGGCAGACAAAAGGGCGCTCCCCTGTGTGAATGCGCTTGTGGGCGGTGAGGTGACTGGAGTGGGTAAAGCCCTGTTTGCAGCCTTCGACGGGGCAGACAAAAGGGCGCTCCCCTGTGTGAATGCGCTTGTGGGCGGTGAGGTGACTGGAGTGGGTAAAGCCCTGTTTGCAGCCTTCGACGGGGCAGACAAAAGAGCGCTCCCCTGTGTGAATGCGCTTGTGAGTGGTGAGGTTACTGGATTGGGTAAAGCCTTTTTTACAGCCTTCGACGGGGCAGACAAAAGGGCGCTCCCCTGTGTGAATGCGCTTGTGGGCGGTGAGGTTACCGGATTGGGTAAAGCCCTGTTTGCAGCCTTCGACGGGGCAGACAAAAGGGCGCTCCCCTGTGTGGATGCGCTTGTGGGCGGTGAGGTCACTGCATTGGATAAAGCCCTTATTACAGCCTTTGACGGGGCAGACAAAAGGGCGCTCCCCTGTGTGAGTGCGCAGATGCCTGGTGAGGGCACCGGATTGGGTAAAGCCCTGTTTGCAGCCTTCGACGGGGCAGACAAAAGGGCGCTCCCCTGTGTGAATGCGCTTGTGGGCGGTGAGGTGACTGGAGTGGGTAAAGCCCTGTTTGCAGCCTTCGACGGGGCAGACAAAAGGGCGCTCCCCTGTGTGAATGCGCTTGTGGGCGGTGAGGTTACCGGATTGGGTAAAGCCCTGTTTACAGCCTTCGACGGGGCAGACAAAAGGGCGCTCCCCTGTGTGAGTGCGCTTGTGGGTGGTGAGGGCACCGGATTGTGTAAAGCCCTGTTTGCAGCCTTCGACGGGGCAGACAAAAGGGCGCTCCCCTGTGTGAGTGCGTTTTTTTCCAGGACGGACTCTGAGTGTGTACGTATCAGGAGTGCCTGTCGGGAGAAGCTCCGTGTCAGATTGAACCTCAATGCTGTCACAGGGGGCGGTATCTTCTCCCACAGAGCTGTTTCCGAAATCCTCAGACGGGGAAAGCATTACCTGTAGTTTATGGTCGTGCTGTCTTATCCAGCTATTTAAATGCGGATATTCAGGAGGAAACAGATCAGCACCAGGGTGGGACGAGCAGTCAATGTCAGGGTGGGAGTCTTCCCCGAATTCGTCAGAAAATACGTGGCAAACTCCCGATGCATCTTCAATACGGGTCAAGGTATTCGTTTCAATGTCAAGAGGTAATACCTGCGGTGCGTGTGCAAGTGTGAGTTGTGTGTTTTGTTCCTTTCCCTGGCAATGCACACTGTGTTGATCGCCAGCCCTCGCCACTGAACAGGACGTTGTTCCATGGGGGTGGATTTGCGTACCTTTGGTGCTCGGAATAGTGACACCGCCTGTCGAGTCGATATGAATTTGCACCGAGTCAACGGGTTGATCAGGTTTAATAGAAGGTATGGGGATAAGTTTGTTTTTGCCGGAAAAGGTATTGGGAGAAATCAGGCTGATGGCAATAGAGGTAGTCAAGATACCAATGCGTGCCTTAAACATATACCCGCCCCCAAAAAGAAGGTGAAGAGGATAGACTCAAACGTGATGATGGCAGTGAATATTCTCACGGCAGATGCTCGGTCGTTAGGGATCCCTGCAGGATTCAATAAACAGCCGGTACGCAGCACTGCGAAAAATCGTTGGTAACAATCAGTTAGCGGGTCAACCAAAGCTCCTTCCAGCCCTTGGCAATAGTCAACCGGGTTGATTTTTTGGTTGACCCTTAGGTTGACCATTTTCGGCATCGTCCACCGCCAGTGAATGCCAGAACAAACGTGAGATTTTCAGCTCTTTGGCCCAGCGCCCCATATGGCGACCCATTGTTATGCTGGTGTTTACGGTGCTGATTATGTGTCGATGGATGGGCTGGGCTTCCCCGGACTTAAGTGAAACACTGGCGTTGAAGTTTCTCGGTATCGTCCAGCTGGGGATGGGTGGCTACATTGCCAGCCGAGGGGTGGAGAAGGTGATGAAGAACATTCATCGCTGAATCATTTCCCACCAGATGGGTTATCAATAGAAACAAATTTGTAGATGTAGATATTGATAACCCTATTGCCACCCCATACAGTCCGTGCGCTATCAGGGAATGGTCACTCAAGAGAAGGATGGGATTTTGTGTTGTTCCCTGTGTGAATGCGCTTGTGGGTGGTGAGGGCACCGGATTGGGTAAAGCCCTGTTTGCAGCCTTCGACGGGGCAGACAAAAGGGCGCTCCCCTGTGTGAATGCGCAGATGCCTGGTGAGGGCACCGGAGTGGGTAAAGCCCTGTTTGCAGCCTTCGACGGGGCAGACAAAAGAGCGCTCCCCTGTGTGAATGCGCTTGTGAGTGGTGAGGTTACTGGATTGGGTAAAGCCTTTTTTACAGCCTTCGACGGGGCAGACAAAAGGGCGCTCCCCTGTGTGAGTGCGCTTGTGAGTGGTGAGCTGACTGGATTGGGTAAAGCCCTGTTTGCAGCCTTCGACGGGGCAGACAAAAGGGCGCTCCCCTGTGTGAGTGCGCTTGTGAGTGGTGAGCTGACTGGATTGGGTAAAGCCCTGTTTGCAGCCTTCGACGGGGCAGACAAAAGGGCGCTTCCCTGTGTGAATGCGCTTGTGGGTGGTGAGGTCACTGGATTGAGTAAAGCCCTGTTTGCAGCCTTCGACGGGGCAGACAAAAGGGCGCTCCCCTGTGTGAGTGCGCTTGTGAGTGGTGAGCTGACTGGATTGGGTAAAGCCCTGTTTGCAGCCTTCGACGGGGCAGACAAAAGGGCGCTTCCCTGTGTGAATGCGCTTGTGGGTGGTGAGGTCACTGGATTGAGTAAAGCCCTGTTTGCAGCCTTCGACGGGGCAGACAAAAGGGCGCTCCCCTGTGTGAATGCGCTTGTGCCTGGTGAGGTGACTGGAGTGGGTAAAGCCTTTTTTACAGCTTTCGACGGGGCAGACAAAAGGGCGCTCCCCTGTGTGAGTGCGCTTGTGGGTGGTGAGGTTACTGGATTGGGTAAAGCCTTTTTTACAGCCTTCGACGGGGCAGACAAAAGGGCGCTCCCCTGTGTGGATGCGCTTGTGGGCGGTGAGGTCACTGCATTGGATAAAGCCCTTATTACAGCCTTCGACGGGGCAGACAAAAGGGCGCTCCCCTGTGTGAGTGCGCAGATGCCTGGTGAGGGCACCGGATTGGGTAAAGCCCTGTTTGCAGCCTTCGACGGGGCAGACAAAAGGGCGCTCCCCTGTGTGAGTGCGCTTGTGGGTGGTGAGGGCACCGGATTGTGTAAAGCCCTGTTTGCAGCCTTCGACGGGGCAGACAAAAGGGCGCTCCCCTGTGTGAGTGCGTTTTTTTCCAGGACGGACTCTGAGTGTGTACGTATCAGGAGTGCCTGTCGGGAGAAGCTCCGTGTCAGATTGAACCTCAATGCTGTCACAGGGGGCGGTATCTTCTCCCACAGAGCTGTTTCCGAAATCCTCAGAGGGGGAAAGCATTACCTGTAGTTTATGGTCGTGCTGTCTTATCCAGCTATTTAAATGCGGATATTCAGGAGGAAACAGATCAGCACCAGGGTGGGACGAGCAGTCAATGTCAGGGTGGGAGTCTTCCCCGAATTCGTCAGAAAATACGTGGCAAACTCCCGATGCATCTTCAATACGGGTCAAGGTATTCGTTTCAATGTCAAGAGGTAATACCTGCGGTGCGTGTGCAAGTGTGAGTTGTGTGTTTTGTTCCTTTCCCTGGCAATGCACACTGTGTTGATCGCCAGCCCTCGCCACTGAACAGGACGTTGTTCCATGGGGGTGGATTTGCGTACCTTTGGTGCTCGGAATAGTGACACCGCCTGTCGAGTCGATATGAATTTGCACCGAGTCAACGGGTTGATCAGGTTTAATAGAAGGTATGGGGATAAGTTTGTTTTTGCCGGAAAAGGTATTGGGAGAAATCAGGCTGATGGCAATAGAGGTAGTCAAGATACCAATGCGTGCCTTAAACATATACCCGCCCCCAAAAAGAAGGTGAAGAGGATAGACTCAAACGTGATGATGGTAGTGAATATTCTCACGGCAGATGCTCGGTCGTTAGGGATCCCTGCAGGATTCAATAAACAGCCGGTACGCAGCACTGCGAAAAATCGTTGGTAACAATCAGTTAGCGGGTCAACCAAAGCTCCTTCCAGCCCTTGGCAATAGTCAACCGGGTTGATTTTTTTGGTTGACCCTTAGGTTGACCATTTTCGGCATCGTCCACCGCCAGTGAATGCCAGAACAAACGTGAGATTTTCAGCTCTTTGGCCCAGCGACCCATATGGCGACCCATTGTTATGCTGGTGTTTACGGTGCTGATTATGTGTCGATGGATGGGCTGGGCTTCCCCGGACTTAAGTGAAACACTGGCGTTGAAGTTGCTCGGTATCGTCCAGCTGGGGATGGGTGGAGAAGGTGATGAAGAACATTCATCGCTGAATCATTTCCCACCAGATGGGTTATCAATAGAAACAAATTTGTAGATATTGATAACCCTATTGCCACCCCATACAGTCCGTGCGCTATCAGGGAATGATCACTCAAGAGAAGGATGGGATTTTGTGTTGTTCCCTGTGTGAATGCACTTGTGGGTGGTGAGGGCACCGGATTGGGTAAAGCCCTGTTTGCAGCCTTCGACGGGACAGACAAAAGGGCGCTCCCCTGTGTGAGTGCGCTTGTGGGTGGTGAGGTTACTGGATTGGGTAAAGCCTTTTTTGCAGCCTTCGACGGGGCAGACAAAAGGGCGCTCCCCTGTGTGAATGCGCTTGTGGGCGGTGAGGGCACCGGATTGGGTAAAGCCCTGTTTGCAGCCTTCGACGGGGCAGACAAAAGGGCGCTCCCCTGTGTGAATGCGCTTGTGGGCGGTGAGGTGACTGGAGTGGGTAAAGCCCTGTTTGCAGCCTTCGACGGGGCAGACAAAAGGGCGCTCCCCTGTGTGAGTGCGCTTGTGGGCGGTGAGGTGACTGGATTGGGTAAAGCCCTGTTTGCAGCCTTCGACGGGGCAGACAAAAGGGCGCTCCCCTGTGTGAATGCGCTTGTGGACGGTGAGGGCACCGGATTGGGTAAAGCCCTGTTTGCAGCCTTCGACGGGGCAGACAAAAGGGCGCTTCCCTGTGTGAATGCGCTTGTGGACGGTGAGGTCACTGGATTGAGTAAAGCCCTGTTTGCAGCCTTCGACGGTGCAGACAAAAGGGCGCTCCCCTGTGTGGATGCGCTTGTGGGTGGTGAGGTGACTGGAGTGGGTAAAGCCCTGTTTGCAGCCTTCGACGGGGCAGACAAAAGGGCGCTCCCCTGTGTGAGTGCGCTTGTGGGTGGTGAGGTTACTGGATTGGGTAAAGCCTTTTTTACAGCCTTCGACGGGGCAGACAAAAGGGCGCTCCCCTGTGTGAGTGCGCTTGTGGGCGGTGAGGGCACTGGATTGGGTAAAGCCCTGTTTGCAGCCTTCGACGGGGCAGACAAAAGGGCGCTCCCCTGTGTGAATGCGCTTGTGGGTGGTGAGGTCACCGGATTGGGTAAAGCCCTGTTTGCAGCCTTCGACGGGGCAGACAAAAGGGCGCTCCCCTGTGTGGATGCGCTTGTGGGCGGTGAGGTGAGCGGATCGGGTAAAGCCCTGTTTGCAGCCTTCGACGGGGCAGACAAAAGGGCGCTCCCCTGTGTGAGTGCGCTTGTGGGTGGTGAGGTTACTGGATTGGGTAAAGCCTTTTTTACAGCCTTCGACGGGGCAGACAAAAGGGCGCTCCCCTGTGTGAGTGCGCTTGTGCTTGGTGAGGGCACCGGATTCGGTAAAGCCCTGTTTGCATCCTTCGACGGGGCAGACAAAAGGGCGCTCCCCTGTGTGAATGCGCTTGTGCCTGGTGAGGGCACCGGATGTGGTAAAGCCCTGTTTGCAGCCTTCGACGGGGCAGACAAAAGGGCGCTCCCCTGTGTGGATGCGCTTGTGGGCGGTGAGGTCACTGCATTGGATAAAGCCCTTATTACAGCCTTTGACGGGGCAGACAAAAGGGCGCTCCCCTGTGTGAGTGCGCAGATGCCTGGTGAGGGCACCGGATTGGGTAAAGCCCTGTTTGCAGCCTTCGACGGGGCAGACAAAAGGGCGCTCTCCTGTGTGAGTGCGCTTGTGGATGGTGAGGGCACCGGATCCGGTAAAGCCCTGTTTGCAGCCTTCGACGGGGCAGACAAAAGGGCGCTCTCCTGTGTGAGTGCGCTTGTGGATGGTGAGGGCACCGGATCCGGTAAAGCCCTGTTTGCAGCCTTCGACGGGGCAGACAAAAGGGCGCTCCCCTGTGTGAGTGCGCAGATGCCTGGTGAGGTCACTTGATTGGATAAAGCCCTGTTTGCAGCCTTCGACGGGGCAGACAAAAGGGCGCTCCCCTGTGTGGGTGCACTTGTGGGTGGTGAGGTGACCGGATTGGGTAAAGCCCTGTTTGCAGCCTTCGACGGGGCAGACAAAAGGGCGCTCCCCTGTGTGAGTGCGTTTTTTTCCAGGACGGACTCTGAGTGTGTACGTATCAGGAGTGCCTGTCGGGAGAAGCTCCGTGTCAGATTGAACCTCAATGCTGTCACAGGGGGCGGTATCTTCTACCACAGAGCTGTTTCCGAAATCCTCAGAGGGGGAAAGCATTACCTGTAGTTTATGGTCGTGCTGTCTTATCCAGCTATTTAAATGCGGATATTCAGGAGGAAACAGATCAGCACCAGGGTGGGACGAGCAGTCAATGTCAGGGTGGGAGACTTCCCCGAATTCGTCAGAAAATACGTGGCAAACTCCCGATGCATCTTCAATACGGGTCAAGGTATTCGCTTCAATGTCAAGAGGTAATACCTGCGGTGCGTGTGCAAGTGTGAGTTGTGTGTTTTGTTCCTTTCCCTGGCAATGCACACTGTGTTGATCGCCAGCCCTCGCCACTGAACAGGACGTTGTTCCATGGGGGTGGATTTGCGTACCTTTGGTGCTCGGAATAGTGACACCGCCTGTCGAGTCGATATGAATTTGCACCGAGTCAACGGGTTGATCAGGTTTAATAGAAGGTATGGGGATAAGTTTGTTTTTGCCGGAAAAGGTATTGGGAGAAATCAGGCTGATGGCAATAGAGGTAGTCAAGATACCAATGCGTGCCTTAAAGAACATATACCCGCCCCCAAAAAGAAGGTGAAGAGGATAGACTTAAACGTGATGATGGCAGTGAATATTCTCACGGCAGATGCTCGGTCGTTAGGGATCCCTGCAGGATTCAATAAACAGCCGGTACGCAGCACTGCGAAAAATCGTTGGTAACAATCAGTTAGCGGGTCAACCAAAGCTCCTTCCAGCCCTTGGCAATAGTCAACCGGGTTGATTTTTTTGGTTGACCCTTAGGTTGACCATTTTCGGCATCGTCCACCGCCAGTGAATGCCAGAACAAACGTGAGATTTTCAGCTCTTTGGCCCAGCGACCCATATGGCGACCCATTGTTATGCTGGTGTTTACGGTGCTGATTATGTGTCGATGGATGGGCTGGGCTTCCCCGGACTTAATTGAAACACTGGCGTTGAAGTTGCTCGGTATCGTCCAGCTGGGGATGGGTGGCTACATTGCCAGCCGAGAGGTGGAGAAGGTGATGAAGAACATTCATCGCTGAATCATTTCCCACCAGATGGGTTATCAATAGAAACAAATTTGTAGATGTAGATATTCATAACCCTATTGCCACCCCATACAGTCCGTGCGCTATCAGGGAATGGTCACTCAAGAGAAGGATGGGATTTTGTGTTGTTCCCTGTGTGAATGCGCTTGTGGGTGGTGAGGGCGCCGGATTGGGTAAAGCCCTGTTTGCAGCCTTCGACGGGGCAGACAAAAGGGCGCTCCCCTGTGTGAGTGCGCTTGTGGGTGGTGAGGTTACTGGATTGGGTAAAGCCTTTTTTGCAGCCTTCGACGGGGCAGACAAAAGGGCGCTCCCCTGTGTGAATGCGCTTGTGGGCGGTGAGGGCACCGGATTGGGTAAAGCCCTGTTTGCAGCCTTCGACGGGGCAGACAAAAGGGCGCTCCCCTGTGTGAATGCGCTTGTGGGCGGTGAGGTGACTGGAGTGGGTAAAGCCCTGTTTGCAGCCTTCGACGGTGCAGACAAAAGAGCGCTCCCCTGTGTGAATGCGCTTGTGAGTGGTGAGGTTACTGGAGTGGGTAAAGCCCTGTTTGCAGTCTTCGACGGGGCAGACAAAAGGGCGCTCCCCTGTGTGGATGCGCTTGTGCCTGGTGAGGTGACTGGATCGGGCAAAGCCCTGTTTGCAGCCTTCGACGGTGCAGACAAAAGGGCGCTCCCCTGTGTGGATGCGCTTGTGGGCGGTGAGGTGAGCGGATCGGGTAAAGCCCTGTTTGCAGCTTTCGACGGGGCAGACAAAAGGGCGCTCCCCTGTGTGAGTGCGCTTGTGGGTGGTGAGGTTACTGGATTGGGTAAAGCCTTTTTTACAGCCTTCGACGGGGCAGACAAAAGGGCGCTCCCCTGTGTGAGTGCGCTTGTGCTTGGTGAGGGCACCGGATTCGGTAAAGCCCTGTTTGCATCCTTCGACGGGGCAGACAAAAGGGCGCTCCCCTGTGTGAATGCGCTTGTGCCTGGTGAGGGCACCGGATGTGGTAAAGCCCTGTTTGCAGCCTTCGACGGGGCAGACAAAAGGGCGCTCCCCTGTGTGGATGCGCTTGTGGGCGGTGAGGTCACTGCATTGGATAAAGCCCTTATTACAGCCTTTGACGGGGCAGACAAAAGGGCGCTCCCCTGTGTGAGTGCGCAGATGCCTGGTGAGGGCACCGGATTGGGTAAAGCCCTGTTTGCAGCCTTCGACGGGGCAGACAAAAGGGCGCTCTCCTGTGTGAGTGCGCTTGTGGATGGTGAGGGCACCGGATCCGGTAAAGCCCTGTTTGCAGCCTTCGACGGGGCAGACAAAAGGGCGCTCCCCTGTGTGAATGCGCTTGTGCCTGGTGAGGGCACTGGATCGGGTAAAGCCCTGTTTGCAGCCTTCGACGGGGCAGACAAAAGGGCGCTCCCCTGTGTGAGTGCGCTTGTGAGCGGTGAGGTGACTGGATTGGGTAAAGCCCTGTTTGCAGCCTTCGACGGGGCAGACAAAAGGGCGCTCCCCTGTGTGAGTGCGCTTGTGAGCGGTGAGGTGACTGGATTGGGTAAAGCCCTGTTTGCAGCCTTCGACGGGGCAGACAAAAGGGCGCTCCCCTGTGTGAGTGCGTTTTTTTCCAGGACGGACTCTGAGTGTGTACGCATCAGGAGTGCCTGTCGGGAGAAGCTCCGTGTCAGATTGAACCTCAATGCTGTCACAGGGGGCGGTATCTTCTCCCACAGAGCTGTCTCCGAAACCCTCAGAGGGGGAAGGCATTACCTGTAGTTTATGTAGTTTATGGTCGTGCTGTCTTATCCAGCTATTTAAATGCGGATATTCAGGAGGAAACAGATCAGCACCAGGGTGAGACGAGCAGTCAATGTCAGGGTGGGAGTCTTCCCCGAATTCGTCAGAAAACACATGGCAAACTCCCGATTCATCTTCAATACGTGTCAAGGTATTCGCTTCAATGTCAAGAGGTAATACCTGCGGTGCGTGTGCAAGTGTGAGTTGTGTGTTTTGTTCCTTTCCCTGGCAATGCACACTGTGTTGATCGCCAGCCCTCGCCACTGAACAGGACGTTGTTCCATGGGGGTGGATTTGCGTACCTTTGGTGCTCGGAATAGTGACACCGCCTGTCGAGTCGATATGAATTTGCACCGAGTTAACGGGTTGATCAGGTTTAATAGAAGGTATAGGGATAAGTTTGTTTTTGCCGGAAAAGGTATTGGGAGAAATCAGGCTGATGGCAATAGAGGTAGTCAAGATACCAATGCGTGCCTTAAAGAACATATACCCGCCCCCAAAAAGAAGGTGAAGAGGATAGACTCAAACGTGATGATGGCAGTGAATATTCTCACGGCAGATGCTCGGTCGTTAGGGATCCCTGCAGGATTCAATAAACAGCCGGTACGCAGCACTGCGAAAAATCGTTGGTAACAATCAGTTAGCGGGTCAACCAAAGCTCCTTCCAGCCCTTGGCAATAGTCAACCGGGTTGATTTTTTTGGTTGACCCTTAGGTTGACCATTTTCGGCATCGTCCACCGCCAGTGAATGCCAGAACAAACGTGAGATTTTCAGCTCTTTGGCCCAGCGCCCCATATGGCGACCCATTGTTATGCTGGTGTTTACGGCGCTGATTATGTGTCGATGGATGGGCTGGGCTTCCCCGGACTTAAGTGAAACACTGGCGTTGAAGTTGCTCGGTATCGTCCAGCTGGGGATGGGTGGCTACATTGCCAGCCGAGGGGTGGAGAAGGTGATGAAGAACATTCATCGCTGAATCATTTCCCACCAGATGGGTTATCAATAGAAACAAATTTGTAGATGTAGATATTGATAACCCTATTGCCACCCCATACAGTCCGTGCGCTATCAGGGAATGGTCACTCAAGAGAAGGATGGGATTTTGTGTTGTTCCCTGTGTGAATGCGCTTGTGGGTGGTGAGGGCACCGGATTGGGTAAAGCCCTGTTTGCAGCCTTCGACGGGGCAGACAAAAGTGCGCTCCCCTGTGTGAGTGCGCTTGTGGGTGGTGAGGTTACTGGATTGGGTAAAGCCTTTTTTGCAGCCTTCGACGGGGCAGACAAAAGGGCGCTCCCCTGTGTGAATGCGCTTGTGGGCGGTGAGGTGACTGGAGTGGGTAAAGCCCTGTTTGCAGCCTTCGACGGGGCAGACAAAAGTGCGCTCCCCTGTGTGAGTGCGCTTGTGGGTGGTGAGGTTACTGGATTGGGTAAAGCCTTTTTTGCAGCCTTCGACGGGGCAGACAAAAGGGCGCTCCCCTGTGTGAATGCGCTTGTGGGCGGTGAGGGCACCGGATTGGGTAAAGCCCTGTTTACAGCCTTCGACGGGGCAGACAAAAGGGCGCTCCCCTGTGTGAATGCGCTTGTGGGCGGTGAGGTGACTGGAGTGGGTAAAGCCCTGTTTGCAGCCTTCGACGGGGCAGACAAAAGTGCGCTCCCCTGTGCGAATGCGCTTGTGGGTGGTGAGGTCACTGGATTGGGTAAAGTCCTGTTTACAGCCTTCGACGGGGCAGACAAAAGGGCGCTCCTCTGTGTGAGTGCACAGGTGCCTGGTGAGGTGACTGGATTGGGTAAAGCTCTGTTTGCAGCCTTCGACGGGGCAGACAAAAGGGCGCTCCCCTGTGTGAGTGCGCTTGTGGGTGGTGAGGTCACCGGATTGGGTAAAGCCCTGTTTGCAGCCTTCGACGGGGCAGACAAAAGGGCGCTCCCCTGTGTGAGTGCGCTTGTGGGTGGTGAGGTGACTGGATTGGGTAAAGCCCTGTTTGCAGCCTTCGACGGGGCAGACAAAAGGGCGCTCCCCTGTGTGAGTGCGCTTGTGGGCGGTGAGGTTACCGGATTGGGTAAAGCCCTGTTTGCAGCCTTCGACGGGGCAGACAAAAGGGCGCTCCCCTGTGTGAGTGCGCTTGTGGGTGGTGAGGGCACCGGATTGTGTAAAGCCCTGTTTGCAGCCTTCGACGGGGCAGACAAAAGGGCGCTCCCCTGTGTGGATGCGCTTGTGCCTGGTGAGGTGACTGGATCGGGCAAAGCCCTGTTTGCAGCCTTCGACGGGGCAGACAAAAGGGCGCTCCCCTGTGTGAATGCGCTTGTGGGTGGTGAGGTCACTGGATTGGGTAAAGTCCTGTTTACAGCCTTCGACGGGGCAGACAAAAGGGCGCTCCTCTGTGTGAGTGCACAGGTGCCTGGTGAGGTGACCGGATTGGGTAAAGCTCTGTTTGCAGCCTTTGACGGGGCAGACAAAAGGGCGCTCCCCTGTGTGAGTGCGCTTGTGGGTGGTGAGGTTACTGGATTGGGTAAAGCCTTTTTTACAGCCTTCGACGGGGCAGACAAAAGGGCGCTCCCCTGTGTGAGTGCGCTTGTGCCTGGTGAGGGCACCGGATTCGGTAAAGCCCTGTTTGCATCCTTCGACGGGGCAGACAAAAGGGCGCTTCCCTGTATGAATGCGCTTGTGGGTGGTGAGGTCACCGGATTTGGTAAAGCCCTGTTTGCAGCCTTCGACGGGGCAGACAAAAGGGCGCTCCCCTGTGTGAGTGCGCTTGTGGGTGGTGAGGTCACCGGATTGGGTAAAGCCCTGTTTGCAGCCTTCGACGGGGCAGACAAAAGGGCGCTCCCCTGTGTGAGTGCGCTTGTGGGTGGTGAGGTGACTGGATTGGGTAAAGCCCTGTTTGCAGCCTTCGACGGGGCAGACAAAAGGGCGCTCCCCTGTGTGAGTGCGCTTGTGGGCGGTGAGGTTACCGGATTGGGTAAAGCCCTGTTTGCAGCCTTCGACGGGGCAGACAAAAGGGCGCTCCCCTGTGTGAGTGCGCTTGTGGGTGGTGAGGGCACCGGATTGTGTAAAGCCCTGTTTGCAGCCTTCGACGGGGCAGACAAAAGGGCGCTCCCCTGTGTGAGTGCGCTTGTGAGCGGTGAGGTGACTGGATTGGGTAAAGCCCTGTTTGCAGCCTTCGACGGGGCAGACAAAAGGGCGCTCCCCTGTGTGAGTGCGTTTTTTTCCAGGACGGACTCTGAGTGTGTACGTATCAGGAGTGCCTGTCGGGAGAAGCTCCGTGTCAGATTGAACCTCAATGCTGTCACAGGGGGCGGTATCTTCTCCCACAGAGCTGTCTCCGAAACCCTCAGAGGGGGAAGGCATTACCTGTAGTTTATGTAGTTTATGGTCGTGCTGTCTTATCCAGCTATTTAAATGCGGATATTCAGGAGGAAACAGATCAGCACCAGGGTGAGACGAGCAGTCAATGTCAGGGTGGGAGTCTTCCCCGAATTCGTCAGAAAACACATGGCAAACTCCCGATTCATCTTCAATACGTGTCAAGGTATTCGCTTCAATGTCAAGAGGTAATACCTGCGGTGCGTGTGCAAGTGTGAGTTGTGTGTTTTGTTCCTTTCCCTGGCAATGCACACTGTGTTGATCGCCAGCCCTCGCCACTGAACAGGACGTTGTTCCATGGGGGTGGATTTGCGTACCTTTGGTGCTCGGAATAGTGACACCGCCTGTCGAGTCGATATGAATTTGCACCGAGTCAACGGGTTGATCAGGTTTAATAGAAGGTATGGGAATAAGTTTGTTTTTGCCGGAAAAGGTATTGGGAGAAATCAGGCTGATGGCAATAGAGGTAGTCAAGATACCAATGCGTGCCTTAAAGAACATATACCTGCCCCCAAAAAGAAGGTGAAGAGGATAGACTCAAACGTGATGATGGCAGTGAATATTCTCACGGCAGATGCTCGGTCGTTAGGGATCCCTGCAGGATTCAATAAACAGCCGGTACGCAGCACTGCGAAAAATCGTTAGTAACAATCAGTTAGCGGGTCAACCAAAGCTCCTTCCAACCTGAATGAATAGTCAACCGGGTTGACTTTTTTGGTTGACTCTCAGGTTGACCATTTTCGGTATCGTCCACCGCCAGTGAATGCCAGAACAGACGCGTAATTTTCAACTCTTTGGCCCAGCGGCCCATATCCACGGGACCACGAAAAAACCTCGGCTGTTGCTCATGCCAGGGCTCATCACAATCACGATGCAGGGCAACAACACCATGGCCAGCCATCACATCGAGATTGCCTTTTTGCACCAGCGCGAGCGCATTGATAAAGTTGGGATACCAACGATTGAGCGTGGCAAGAGTTCGGACATCAGTCCGGTTCACCTGACTCACCATCAGGTGGCCGTTGGTCAGGGGCAGAATAAGAAGAGCTGGACGTCCGCCAGCTCTGTGGTTATGAGGGGTTGGCATCAGGCTGTCTCCAGCCCGGCAGTGATGCGATACACACGGTCTTGGCCTTCCGCCTTATCGGATTCAATAGCCAGTCCCAGCCGTTTCTTCAGTGCTCCGGCCAAGGTGCCGCGCACAGTGTGCTGCTGCCAGCCGGTTTGCTCCATCATCTGCGGGATGGTTGCTCCCTCTTTGCGGTTCAGAAGGTTGATCACCTGATCCAGCTTGCTGCCAGATCTGGTTTTGGGCTTTGCCTTGGGTGGAGTTTCAACCGGCTCGGATTGTTCTATGCCAATAGCTTGTCGTCCGGCTGGTGTCAGGGCGTAATCAAACCAACGGCCGTTGCGGTTGATGGGCTTGATCAGCTCCTGGTTCAGCAGACTAACGAGAACCTTTTTCGCAGTGCCGCCCTTAATGGGCATATCCTGTGCGGTAAAGGTGCCTTTGTCATGACACAGTTTCAGGGTGCTGGTTTGGCTGGCGGTGAGTGGTTTTTTGGATATTTTCATGGCTCGTCTCCATCGATTATTGGTTATTGGTGTTCGATACCCAGTGCATGTTCGAGATACTCAATCAGGTGGTCCAGATCTCCGGCGCACCCAGTGGCAACGCACCCGGACACGGGAAGAAGAGGCGCTTGCCCGGATCAAACAGATAAAAGCTGAGCACGCCAATGAGATCGCCGTTTTCCAAGAGCAGATCAGCACCCTCAATAATCAGCTGGCGGGGATGCAGCATAGGGTTTTTGGGCACTCGACGGAAAAGAAACACTCCTCCCTGAAGCAGGAAAAGAAAGCCCGGCCTTCCTCAAAACCCAGGGGGCAGCAGCGGGGTCATACAGGCCATGGTCGTACAACAATCACAACACTTCCTGTGGTTCCCGAACACCTGGATCTTGAAGAACACCAAAAGCATTGTCCTCACTGCCGTTTACCCTTCAAACCCTTTGGTACTGAAGACAGCGATGTCGTCGAGGTGGATGTGCAAGCCCACATCCGCCGCTACCACAGACATCGTTACCTCAAAACCTGCCAGTGCGAACAGTCACCGGCTATCACCATCGCTCCAGGGCCAGCCAAACTGATCCGCAAGGGTAAGCTGGGCATCTCTGTCTGGGTCGAGATTCTGTTACACAAATACGCTTTCGGTATCCCTGTTGCCCGCCAATTACAGGACTTTCGCCTGCGGGGCCTGACCTTGTCCCCGGGGACAGTGGCCGGTGGCTTGAAAATCATTCAACCTTTGTTTGAACCGATTGCCGAAGCTATCCGGGAACGAGTCGCCAGTGATGAACAGTGGCATGCCGACGAAACTCGCTGGCTGGTCTGTGGCGATGAAAAAGGGGCAAAAAAACACTGGCTGTGGGTCTTTTTAAGCAGCACTGCGGCCTACTACAGCGTGGACGACAATCGTTCGGCAAGCGTTCCCAAAGGTTTGCTATGCGACAGTAACGGTGTTCTTATCTGCGATCGTTACAGCGCCTACAAATGTCTGGCACGTGAAAATCAGGATGTGTTTCTTGCCTTTTGCTGGAGTCATGTTCGCAGAGACTTTATCAATGCAGAACGGGGAACTGACGGACTGAAAACATGGAGTGCGATCTGGGTCAAACGTATCGGCAGGCTTTACCATTTGAATCACCAAAGGTTGAACAACCTTAATACTTGTGAAGTGTTTCAGAAACACGACAGCGCACTGAAAAGCCATCTGACCAGCATGGAGAAGTGGCGCATTGAAGAACTAGCCAAACCAGAACTGAAGGAACAGTGTCGGAAGGTGCTTACCAGCCTGCAGAACCATTGGGAGGGATTGTGCCTGTTTGCCGATTACCCCGAAGTGCCGATGGATAACAACGCGGCCGAGCGATCACTTCGGTCACCGGTTGTGGGGCGAAAAAACTTCTATGGCGCGGGCAGTGACTGGAGCGGAAAGCTGACCGCCTGGCTGTTCTCCGTGTTCATGACCCTGAACCTTTGGGATATCAATCCCTGGTTTTGGCTGAGTGAATATCTGCAGGCGTGTGCAGAGAATGACCGGAACCCGCCGGAAGACTTGTCCGATTGGCTACCCTGGCTGATGAGGGATGAACGTCTTCAATCATTGAAAAATCACAGCCCTCCCGATGACGTTCAGTTACCTTCATCACCAAAATCATAGTATCCAATAAGACACGCTACCGGCCGGAAGCCGGTGGCGGAGTGACTATGGGTTCACGGAATACGCACCCTGGTCAAAGAGTGCAGGTCGTGAGCGTTGAGGAAAAGTCGGACTTGATCCGGCAGGTACGGAACAGAGAGATGAGTAAACCCGAACCGCTGTTGAGGCGTCGTAACCAAGTTCTATAGACATCAAAACCGGGCTCCACTCGATAGCCCGGGATCAGTCTGCAAGTGAAATCCGAATGCTGTGCAGGCGGTGTCCGGCGTGAAGGCGGCATGAATCTGTTTCAGGCTTTTCTGTGGAACTGCGTGAACCAGTCTTGCAGATGCTAAGGGAGAACTCCAAGTGGCGATACCACAAGGGGCAGAGTACCAATGCTGCGCACTGGGGCGGAGCAGCCCGTATGTAGTGAAGAAGCACCTGTAATGGGTGTGGAGCGAGGGGGCTGCGTCAGGTGGTTCTCATGGGTATTCAACTGACAGGGTCGTATGACAAAAGTCAGAAGGAGGTATTGATGAGGACAAAACCATTTATCATTCCCAAGCAACAGGTGATGCAGGCGTACAGGCTCGTCAAAGCCAACGCAGGTGCCGCCGGTGTTGATCGTCAATCGCTGGAAGATTTTGAGAAAAATCTGAAAGACAATCTTTATAAAATCTGGAACCGGATGTCATCGGGGAGTTACTTTCCTCCTCCGGTGATGGCAGTCCCGATCAAAAAAAAGACAGGTGGCGTACGGATACTGGGAATCCCGACAGTGGGAGATCGAATCGCCCAAACGGTGGTAAAACTGCAATTTGAGCCAGAAGTTGAACCGTATTTTCTACCCGATTCTTACGGCTACAGGCCTAAGAAGTCGGCACTGGATGCGGTGGCTATTACCCGACAGAGATGTTGGAAATACGACTGGGTGCTTGAGTTC
This sequence comes from Sansalvadorimonas sp., assembly GCA_965221135.1. Lineage (GTDB taxonomy): Bacteria > Pseudomonadota > Gammaproteobacteria > Pseudomonadales > Endozoicomonadaceae > Sansalvadorimonas. The sequence goes on along the minus strand of CBDCRZ010000014.1, from coordinate 6,783 downwards.
GACATCAAAGGATTATTCGACCACATACCTCACGACCTGCTGATGAAAGCGGTTCTTAAACACACGAATTGTCCGTGGGTCATCCTCTACATTAAACGCTGGATATCAGCGCCGATGCAGGGAAAGGACGGACAGCGGTGTGAAGGAAACTGCGGTACACCTCAGGGTGGGGTAATCAGTCCCGTATTAAGTAACCTGTTTCTGCATTATGTGTTCGATCAATGGATGCAACGCCACCATCCTGATGCCCCTTGGTGTCGCTATGCTGATGATGGGCTTGTTCACTGTCGTACAGAGCAACAGTCACAGCAGTTGCTGAGTGTGTTGCGAGAGCGTTTTGCAGAATGTGGTTTAGAGCTGCATCCGGAAAAGACCAAGATTGTATATTGCAAAGATGGAAACCGAAAGGGGCGTTATCATACGACGTCCTTCGACTTTTTAAGCTACACCTTCAAGCCGAGAGTGAGTTGGAATAAGAAGCAAAATTGCCCTTTCATCAGCTTCTCACCGGCGGTAAGTAAGTCGGCGTTGAAATCAATGCGATCTAAGACGAGAAAGTTGGGTGTGCGAAACCGAACGGATTTGGAGCTGATTGATATTGCCCGGTGGTTCAACCCGATTATTCAGGGTTGGATGAATTACTACGGCAAATTCAGAAAGTCGGCAATGCATGGGATGTGTAGACACTTCAACATGACACTGGTGGCATGGGCGATGAAGAAATACAAACATCTTCGAGGCCGAAAGACGAAGACGGTGAAGCTCTTTGACAGGATTGTAGAGCGACACCCGAACTTGTTTGCACATTGGCGCATGGGGATGGTGGGTGCGTTTGCCTGATGGGAGCGGTATAAGCTGAGAGGTTTACGTACCGTTCTGCGAGGGGCCGATGGGGAAGTTCCGTCGGTCTACTCTCCTAAACAAAGCACAATTCCTGACGCAGGTAATGGTCTTTTTGCCGACCGGGATTATCAAAAGGGAGAGTTTATCACCTGGTACGACGGCGAGATTAAGGATGTGACGTATGAGGAATATCTGAAATTACAGGCAAACCGTGATCTTGAAAGCTGGAGCCACCTTGTCACGGTAACCCGTAACAGACTGATTTACGGGCTGAAAGAGCCACAGGCCGGCCGGGGAGGAGCGAGTTTTGTAAACGACGGTTATAATGTTATGAATCCTCCCAATGTGACACTGGACCCTATACCTTCTACCAATAATCCCCCGTTACCTCGAGAGCGGGAAGTGTATCTGCGCGCGAAACGGCCAATCAGGAAAGGAGAGGAATTGTTTGCTGATTACAAGTCGGCATACTGGCGTCGTTTTCTTGATACGCTGCCTGAGGTTTATGATGAAGTTTTTTCCAGGCAGATAAGGCGGGTTGGCCGGCTCAGGAAGTTGTTGGACCAATGTGACAGTGGCCGCTTACAGCGATTAGTCAATGCCCTCGAGAAAACCCCCGTCCCCCGCTGGCCTGAGCTTAAAGGGAGTGTACGCAGTTGGACGGTTTATTTATGCCGCTATGCCTTGTTTCGGTTAAAAGTGGCTGATGAAAGGGTGTTGAATCTCGGTGCTATTCGCTTGCTGAAACAAGAAAACGATGCTTATTTTGAGGCGCTGGGCAAACATGTCTGCAGACGCACGGCTGATGGCAAGAACTGTAGCAAGAAAGATGGGGCAGCCAGGAACATTGCTGCAGACTGGAACCGTATAACCAGTGAGCGGCATAGAACTGGAGTACCATTGGCAGCAATACCGATACCGGCTAACGGTGTTTTTAAGGAGGGCGTTGGTGAATGGATGACTTCACATATCAGTGTGTTCTATCATTTTTACCGACCAGTCAATTTTTGCATAGACGCAAAGCGACTGATGCATGTGTTGCATGTTCTGGACCCCAGCCATGAATTCTATCGTGAGTTAATCAAGACATATATTTTCCGTCATTTTATACCAGAGGAGAAAGTTGTAGATTTTAATATTGAGAAGCTACGCAAAAAAAAAGAAGTGGTACTGTGCGCCCTCGGACAGGCGGCACTGGTTGTTCCCATAGGCTTTGAGGGAGAAGGTAAGCGCTGGAATGCGGATTTATTTAGAAAGTTTCTTGTTCATGAAGGGTATACAATCATTGATAATGTGCCGTCCCGTCATATCTGGCAAACACTGGATAATGTCTTTGATCAAGATGATTCAGCATATAATCCAGTATTTCTAAAAATCTGTCGGCGGCGTAAATGTGATTTTGCGATTCTTGCGGCAACAGCAAAAGTTTCCTACAAAAAATTTGGGGTACGTTTCAAACCTGTGACTGGTTTGTCGTATGACAAGATATATTGCAACAAACATGCACTGTTTATGCAGTACATCCATCGTGCGGGTTTCGACTGTCGTGAGGTCTATAAGCGGGCAAGCAATGAAACGCTTTATAAATGCCTGAAAATGATACAGGAAAAGTATCAAACCCCCTTGAGTAGTAATTTGGCCTATGACTTTCTTGCAATAGCTATTGCAAGGATAAAGAATCCTGCGGCTGCAAATAGAGTATTGAGAGATGTTGATGTGCCGCACTTGAATATTCCTGTTGGCACAATGAGAAATGAAAGGCAGGTGTATTTTGAGCAGTTACGTACGCATGGGGACAATTTACGGGCTCAGTATGAAAAACTGCCTTATTTAGCATTGGTTAGTGATTCTGTCTGAAAAGTCATGGTGATGTTGTTTTTACTTTGACAGTGTGTTTTATGTCAAATGTAATATCAAGGTTGAGTTATGGAACAAATACAGAGTGTCACTTCATATTCAGCAAGGCCTGATGCGGGAAACTATCAAGCTTCTTATAAAATGCCAGGAGGTATGGTATTCAAAAAACGTGCTGAAATTGGGAGGGCTTATCAGGAAGGGTCAGTTCTTACGGACAGGAGTGATAGTGCGCAGGAAACGGGTGTTCCTATTGGCAAAAGACAAGCATCTATTCAAGGCATTAAAAGATTAAAAATGTCGGCAGTTAACAGTGAGGACATCAAGAGAAAGGGTGACGCTCCTTTGTTATTTGAGCAGGTTGTTGAATTGGCGGCTGAGTACGGTATTAACGAGGCTATGTTTAGTTCTGTTACCTATAAAGGGGATATAGTTGGTTATGTGTCGGAAGATAATTGGATGATGCTTTGTTCGTTTAATGCTTTTTTAAATCGTTTTCAGAAACTCTACCAAATGAAACATAATCAAGTAGAGGATATTTTGCGTGTATGTGACCGCGACCTCCATCGTTGGATTACTTCTGTTAAAACTGGTGACGCTTGTTCGGGCGATGAACAAGGTTTTTTACAGATTTCTATGCTGGCGGCTTTAGCTGTGAAATCCGACCAGGACGTCAGAGCTGCGCAATATAAAGATCTTGCTCATTATAAAAAATATCAGATGTCTTATGGTGAAGAGGTGGATTTTTTTAATCCTCTTGGTTGTGAACTTGAACCCTTTTCAAAGGATCAGCTAGCACAGCCAACTTCACCAATCACCAAGCGGCGGAAGGTTGCTGTACCCAGACCGCCTGTACTTACAGATGGGGAAGTTGAAGCAAGCACTTCTTTAGGTGTGGCAATGAATGCTCCCGATCCGGTTAATGAGGTCATTGTTTCTACTTCTGAAGATGATGAATGTGGACAACATACGCAGGACAACCAGATACCACCAGGATTTCTTCAATTTGAACAACATGCCCTGGACAAGCAGATACCACTCAGATTGCTTCAATTTGTAGAGAAATATAAAACAGTTAAAGGCGCCCGTCTTGCATTAGAACAAAAACTTGAATGCGCATCGAATACTGTTGTTAATGATTTTATTGAAGCGGATAAACATACCGGGCTAAATGGTATATTTTTTGCATCTTGTAATGATCGACAGCGTTGCCGGGATTTAAAAAAGATTCTTGATAGCATAACGCAGAAAATGAAGCAGGAATCACGGCGATCGATTGGAGGTGAGGAGCTTCTTAAAATGATTTGGGATCATGATACAGATATTTATCGTTGGCTTGAGAGTGTTGTAAATCCTAATAACGCCAGTGCGAACGTTTATACGCCCTGTTGGATAAATTATCATTTCAGCGTTCTGTTTGATGCTATACAAAACCATTGGTAGTAGATACTGACTGTCCCGGGTTGTAAATAGCGACTGTCGTATGTTGTCCTTACTGCTGCAGTAGTGAGGTGTTATGAGAAAAGGCGACGGTCGCAAAATTTCCCATAAAGTACGAGAACAAACCCGCTTCAAAGCTATCGAAGACTGGTTAAACGGTATGAGTCCTCCGGCTCTGGCCGACAAATATGGAACATCCAGAAAAATCGTTCATCAATGGAAAAAGCGCGATGAACAGGATGGTTTCGATGGTCTTAAGACACGCACAGGCAAACCAGGCAAGAAGCCCAGATTGTCTCTCGAGCAACAAGATAAACTCAGTCTTTTGTTAAGAACCAAAACACCCCTGGATTTCGGTTACGAGACGACCCTATGGACTTGCACCATTATTGCAGCTCTCATCAAGCAGCAGTTTGATATTCAATATGCCAATAACAGCGTTTCCCGCTTGCTCAAAGGTATGGGGTTTTCTCCCCAGAAACCTCGCTGGAGAGCCTGGCAGCAGGATCAAAAAAAGTAGAGACATGGTTGACGGAAGACTACCCGGCGATCCGCTCTCAGGCTGTTGCAGAAGACGTCATCATCTTTTTTCTTGATGAGTCCGCAGCAAAATCAGATGCTCACAGAGGAAGAACCTGGGGGCAGCGTGGTCGTACCCCCAGGGTCAAAGTAACCGGTGCCAGACATCGACCCAATCTCATTTCTACGGTGAGCTCTGAAGGTTTGTTGAGGTACAAAACATTCACAGGGAAACTCGATCAATGGGCTTTTATTGGTTTTTTGAAGAGTCCTCTGAAGAGTGACCGAAAACCAGTCATTATCATCACTGATGGACATCCTGCCCACAGAGCAAAATCTGTGAGGGCTTTTGTTGAAAAAGAACCCCGCTTGCTTGGCCTGCATTTGTTGCCCAGCTATTCACCTGAGTTGAACCCAGATGAACTCGCTTGGAACTATCTGAAAGAGAAGCTGGGTAAAGTGGCACTCAAAACAAAGCATGACTTTATTCTCTTTATCCGGAGGGCAATGAAGCGGCGACTTCATTTGATACCGTTTACGGTCAAAGTTCCTGATGAAAAGAAAGATCGTGAGCTGCCCAATAAATTGCTCGCACAGCGGAACGGGATTTTGGCCTGGGTTATTGATGGTTGTCTGCGCTGGCAACGAGAAGGGATTAAGCCGCCCGACAGTGCTGTCAAAGCACCCCAGGCGTATTTTGAAGCAGAAGACTATCTGGGGCAGTGGTTAGGGGAGCGATGTGAGCTGAGTGCAATTACAAGGGAAGGGGTTGCACAGCTGTTTGCCGACTGGCGTACCTGGAATGAAGATCAAGGGCAGCATCCTGGAACCATTAAGCGTTTTTCTGAAGCCCTGCAAAGTCGCGATTTTGATAAGTGTCGTACAACCACGGGGCATAGAGGGTTAATGGGGTTGTCATTGAGACCTCAGCCGTTTGTGAAACTGGGGCGCTATCCCTCAGAAACTTGAGGACGCGGGAAAGGCATTTGACGGGTTTGACGTGTTTGCCAGTTAACCCTTTATACGCGCGTACAGCTATAAGAGCGAAGCGGAATGTCTGTCAAAACCGTCAAATGACCAGAGGAGGGCAACGCTTGGGAGGGAAATCATGACCGCTGACATTGATTATTTAGGCAACCGTTATTGGGAAGCCTGGCTAACAGCTCGACGACTGCCGACCGGTATTCAGTTAGGCCATACCGCTGGTTGGCCGGAGATGATCTATGAACAGCGTGAGCAGGTACGCCGAGCTGAGCGAGAAGATTTATCCGTGAAACCGTCGCAAGAGCAGGAGGAGCGGCTGGTGGAGTGCATCAACTGGCTTACTCCGTTGGAGGTGTCGGATTGCAAACTGATCTGGTTTCTTGCCTCTGGAATTACCTGGCGAGAGATTGCACGGCGTACCGGCATCCCCCGAACATCCATTCAGCGTTATTGGCATAAAGCGTTGTTACAGTTGCAACTGCCCAGTTGTTTGGGGCGATAGCGTGGTGTTGCGTAAGACCTTCGGTCTGTGGTGGTGATTGAGTAAAACTCGGTAGGAAGAGGGTAGGACACCCCCCCCCGATTCAGGTGTAGATTTTCAGTATGCTTGTGCAGGGCTGTATCGACAGGCCCTTACGCTACTCCCAATGCCTCGTTCCCTTTTGGTTCGGGGCATTTTTTTCAGGGACGAATTCATGTCTGAAAGCCCTCATCGAATTGTTGAACAGCTGGAACACTGGACGGTCGCTGAACTGATCCCCTACGCAAAAAATGCTCGCACGCATTCACCAGAGCAGGTCTGTCAGATTGCTCGCTCCATTGAGAGCTTTGGTTTTGTAAATCCTGTGCTGGTGGGTGATGACAAGGTGATCGTAGCTGGATATGGTCGTTTGATGGCGGCTCAACAGCTGGGCATGGATCGTGTACCAGTGATTGTGCTGGGTCATCTCGATGAGGTGCAGCGTCGAGCACTGGTACTGGCAGACAACAAACTGGCCGAGAACGCAGGCTGGGGTGAAGACCTTCTCAAACTGGAACTCCAGGCGCTGGATGATCTGGACTTTGATCTCGACATTGTCGGCTTTTCCGATGAAGAGCTGGATGGGCTGTTGCGGGAAGAACCCGAAGGCAACACCGAAGATG
>CBDCRZ010000013.1:0-3257 GCA_965221135.1 Sansalvadorimonas sp. | reverse complement strand
ATTTGTATATTTGTACTTGAGAGACTTTTGCTGCAACAAAGATAGCACCACAGGTGCTGATGCCTCGGGGGAACTAGTTGCAATTTTATTACCTAGTCTGTTACATCAGTTTTGCGGCGCACGCTGAAAGGAGTGTTGAAACTTGCAACACAAGTAGAACTCGATATTGTCTCGCTTTTCAACATGTAAATGTTTCATACGAAGCTTTGTTCTCGAGTTATGCAGGGGCGGCGGAGCAGGCCCGGCAGACCCGGACCAATAATTTCGGCCTGCGATTATACAAAAGCACTTTGCTTACGTTGCCACGAGCTAAATTGTGGCCATGGTTGCTCTACGAGTCAGTATAAACTCGTTTCGTAGACAGAGACGCTCGTCCACACGCGACTAAACATTGGACAAATTGCGAATGGGCGTGGTCAAGAGCAATAAATATGAATATTAATGAGTTGCCAGTCCAATCAAGATTTGCTTCCGCCGCGCCTGTTATGGCGTGATTTGCTTACCTTGATTGCCGTTGCTGACTATCTGGACTTCTCTGAAGAAAGTTCTACCTACAATTGTCTGCCTAGCAGCTTGTAGGATCGGTCTGTACTACAAGATAGCGTAGCAGGTCGGGAAAATTACGCGAGCAAACTGGCAAGACTAGTAGTAAAACTCGCGGGTGAACGGCGTGATAACATTGCAGACACGCCCAGTTGAATTATTAATTATCATGTGGTCAGCACTGCTTGGTTTCTGGCTTGGCTGCTGCCTATTCCAGTATAGTTGCAGCTTCTTCACTGTATGTTGTCAGACTAGGTAATAAAATTGCAACTAGTTCCCCCGAGGCATCAGCACCTGTGGTGCTATCTTTGTTGCAGCAAAAGTCTCTCAAGTACAAATATACAAATTACAGTTCAAGACCTAGATACAGTGTCATTCTCGAACCATGTACTGAGCGCCCATCTCCTTGTACTCCTGAACCAGGGCACAAAGAGGACAGAACCAGTGACAGAGAAGGTCGTTCACAAAGCTTCCTTCAATCCCCCGCTTCTCTCTGATTGTCATTCGAATCGAGGCACGGCAGACAATGTTGACACAAGGGATTAACTGATAGATACAATGAGCCACACACGACTCTCCAACACTCTCGGCAACCTTCCCCGCTGTGTAACATGGGGCGATCCACGTGATGAGACATATGGCAAAATCGGAGAAGCAGTCGCACAATCCGTGACTCCACATCATGATCGCAGAAAAGCTCGAGATTTGCTCGTTCAACAAGTTCACAAAAAGTTGAAAGTGCACGTGGGCCGTGGCCCATGGGGGTACGAAATGTATACAAGAGGCGGCGACTCCAATATACCATAGATTATTATATCTACGGCCGTAGGTATGCCGTGGCTAGCTCCGCCCCTCGGCATACTATAATTATTTCATGTGTTATAATTAGGAAACTTTCTGGGGTCAGCTTTGTAATATATAATCGGGGGCTATATATATATGATCCGGGGGCTATATATATGATCCGGGGGCTATCTGCTCGCTCCCAGCTAATACCCAGGGAGTACAGATCCAGCAAGCGTTGATTCCAGTGCTACTCTCGTGTTTACAATGGCGGTGGCAGCACGACAAACTCGGGTGATTCGCGGGGACAATGGAGTTAACTTTGGTCACGTGGTGGACACTGTTGTAGACGAACGCACCGGAGTTGCAGCTCAGCGCGAGCAAGTCTTCACAGCTGTACATGACGAGCATGGCGACGTGATAGTCATGATTCAAGAGAGAATCCATGCAGTAAAACTGGTGAGTTAAGAAATAGTGGTAGTCTGGAAACCAGCCCCTTTCGCAACGAGGAAAGGGTCTGGCTCACTTAGCATGCAGGACCCTAGTCTGGCCGCTGACCCTCCCCGCCTATTGAGTGGGTGGTGGACGGCGTGGAGGGTCTAGCAAACATTGCCATTCATCGATTTTCTATGAATAATAATAAGGTAATACGGCGTACATGTTTGCTGGTTCGAAGATCGGTGCTATACATGTTAGGCAAACCAGCCTGCTCTGGATTTTGTAACACTACTGTCCTTGCGCGTTTATTCCGCTTCCATTGCTGAAACAGAGCTGCCTTCTTTACGAGTAATAATATTCACGTTCAAACCACACCCACAATACATGAATATTACTGCTCAAGATCTTGAGCAGTAGAATCTGATTGGTCGGTTGGGAAACTATGAATGGCAATGTTTGCTAGACCCTCCACGCCGTCCACCACCCACTCAATACTAATAGGCGGGGAGGGTCAGCGGCCAGACTAGGGTCCTGCATGCTAAGTGAGCCAGACCCTTTCCTCGTTGCGAAAGGGGCTGGTTTCCAGACTACCACTATTTCTTAACTCACCAGTTTTACTGCATGGATTCTCTCTTGAATCATGACTATCACGTCGCCATGCTCGTCATGTACAGCTGTGAAGACTTGCTCGCGCTGAGCTGCAACTCCGGTGCGTTCGTCTACAACAGTGTCCACCACGTGACCAAAGTTAACTCCATTGTCCCCGCGAATCACCCGAGTTTGTCGTGCTGCCACCGCCATTGTAAACACGAGAGTAGCACTGGAATCAACGCTTGCTGGATCTGTACTCCCTGGGTATTAGCTGGGAGCGAGCAGATAGCCCCCGGATCATATATATAGCCCCCGGATCATATATATATAGCCCCCGATTATATATTACAAAGCTGACCCCAGAAAGTTTCCTAATTATAACACATGAAATAATTATAGTATGCCGAGGGGCGGAGCTAGCCACGGCATACCTACGGCCGTAGATATAATAATCTATGGTATATTGGAGTCGCCGCCTCTTGTATACATTTCGTACCCCCATGGGCCACGGCCCACGTGCACTTTCAACTTTTTGTGAACTTGTTGAACGAGCAAATCTCGAGCTTTTCTGCGATCATGATGTGGAGTCACGGATTGTGCGACTGCTTCTCCGATTTTGCCATATGTCTCATCACGTGGATCGCCCCATGTTACACAGCGGGGAAGGTTGCCGAGAGTGTTGGAGAGTCGTGTGTGGCTCATTGTATCTATCAGTTAATCCCTTGTGTCAACATTGTCTGCCGTGCCTCGATTCGAATGACAATCAGAGAGAAGCGGGGGATTGAAGGAAGCTTTGTGAACGACCTTCTCTGTCACTGGTTCTGTCCTCTTTGTGCCCTGGTTCAGGAGTACAAGGAGATGGGCGCTCAGTACATGGTTCGAGAATGACACTGTATCTAGGT
>CBDCRZ010000012.1:0-65653 GCA_965221135.1 Sansalvadorimonas sp. | reverse complement strand
ATGCGTGCTTCCGGCATAGCCTGGGTTTCTTTTCTCAGTTGTGCCTGCAGATCGGTTTCTCTGAGAGAGTGCTCCAGCAGGTAATGGTGGAGTTCTTCTGTCATGGTGAGTTTTGGATTGGGCATGGCAAGAACCTCCAGGGACAATAGAATACCCACGATAACGAGCAGGAAGCTGAAAGCACGATGGTCAGGATATTCATAACGGCGTTCTGTCATTGCGAACTATCCCGGTCAAATAAAGCTGTGGACACTCAAAAATAGCAGCCCCTCCGTAACCGTTCAAGCAACAGTCTTCTCCAATATGAAATGAGCCTGAAGGAAGAGCTTGTTTCCAATATGAAATAAGCCTGTAGATTCCGGAACCGTCGTTCATGATGAAAGGATGAAGATCATCATGAACACCGCACTCATCAAAACCTTGCAGGATGTTCGGACGCTACTCACACAGGCTTCCTGTCTGGAACCGGGCTGGGAGTCAAAGGAGGAGTGTTATCGCTGGATTGAACAAACCCTCAGCCACTTCAAATGCCGCTCCCTGAGTAAGGTTGAAAAAGGGCTTGTTCGCCGCTATCTGGTAACAGCCAGTGGTTACTCAAGAGCCCAGCCCGACTGATCCACCAGTACATCACCCGGGGTAGCGTTAAGCGTAAGCAGTGTACAGCCAATGGCTTTCAGACCCGATACACCAAGGCCGATATCAGGTTGCTGGCATCTGATGGAGCGAGCCTTTATCGATATCGGTTACCACTGGGTGATTGAGCGGGATGGTTCTGTGAAGCAAGGCAGAGCACTGGATGACTGGGGTGCACATGCCAAAGGTCATAATCATCAGAGTGTGGGCATTTGTCTGGTGGGCGGGTTGGATGACGAAGACAAACCAAACGATAACTTCACAACACTGCAGAAGCGGATGTTGAAGTTCCTTATCACCGGCTGCCTGGGGCTGTGGCCGGACGTGGTGGTAAAAGGACATTACCACTTGAATGGGGACAAGGACTGTCCCTGCTTTAATATTGACCAGTGGCTGTGTGAAGAAGGTATGGCCGGAGAGAATGCAGCGTGAGTTGGTTGGCCGCGCTGCCCAGTAGTCGGCAAGATCATCGACAAGGTATTTCCTGGCTCAAGCCAAGCAAGCCCAGACAGAGATGGCCATTAACGGCGAGCTGGATGAGCTGGCTAAACAGGCCGGGGTCATCAAAGCCGAAGCTCAGGGAGAAGGCTGGTTACAACGTAGCTGGCGACCCATTGTTATGTTGGTATTCACGGCTTTGATTGTCTGCCGCTGGATGGGCTGGGCCTCACCGGATATCAGTGAAACCCTTGAGCTGAAGCTGCTTGGGATAGTGCAGTTAGGGATTGGTGGATATATTGCCAGCCGGGGGCTTGAGAAGGTAACAAAGAGCATACGCGGTAGTGTCAATGGAGAGTTAGGGCATTGATAACGGTATTGTCACCCAATACAGACTGTGTACTTACAGGGAGTGGTTACTAAACGATGGCTTGGGCCGCGCCTCCCCTCCCCCTGCAGATGGGTGCGCTGGTGCTGTTTGAGGTTCCCCGGCTGATCGGTGGTGTAGCTGCACTGGTCACAGGACAGCGGCTTGGGCCGCGCGTCCCTGGGCAGATGAGTGCGCTGGTGCTGTTTGAGGTGCCCCGGGTGATCGGTGGTGTAGCTGCACTGGTCACAGGACAGCGGCTTGGGCCGCGCGTCCCTGGGCAGATGAGTGCGCTGGTGCTGTTTGAGGTGCCCCGGGTGATCGGTGGTGTAGCTGCACTGGTCACAGGACAGCGGCTTGGGCCGCGCGTCCCTGGGCAGATGAGTGCGCTGGTGCTGTTTGAGGTGCCCCGGGTGATCGGTGGTGTAGCTGCACTGGTCACAGGACAGCGGCTTGGGCCGCGCGTCCCTGGGCAGATGAGTGCGCTGGTGCTGTTTGAGGCTCCCCAGACGATCGGTGGTGTAGCTGCACTGGTCACAGGAGAAGGGCTTGGGCCGCGCGTCCCCGGGGAGATGGGTGCGCTGGTGCTGTTTGAGGCTCCCCAGACGATCGGTGGTGTAGCTGCACTGGTCACAGGAGAAGGGCTTGGGCCGCGCGTCCCCGGGCAGATGGGTGCGCTGGTGCTGTTTGAGGCTCCCCAGACGATCGGTGGTGTAGCTGCACTGGTCACAGAATAAGGGCTTGGGCCGCGCGTCCCCGGGCAGATGAGTGCGCTGGTGCTGTTTGAGGTGCCCCGGGTGATCGGTGGTGTAGCTGCACTGGTCACAGAATAAGGGCTTGGGCCGCGCGTCCCCGGGCAGATGAGTGCGCTGGTGCTGTTTGAGGTGCCCCGGGTGATCGGTGGTGTAGCTGCACTGGTCACAGGACAGCGGCTTGGGCCGCGCGTCCCTGGGCAGATGAGTGCGCTGGTGCTGTTTGAGGCTCCCCGGGGCATCGGTGGTGTAGGTGCACAGGTCACAGGACAGCGGCTTGGGCCGCGCCTCCCCGGGCAGATGGGTGCGCTGGTGCTGTTTGAGGCTCCCCGGGCTATCGGTGGTGTAGGTGCACAGGTCACAGGGCAGCGGCTTGAGCCGCGCCTCCCCCTGCAAATGGGTGCGTTGGTGCCGTTTGAGGCTCCCCGGGTGATCGGTGGTGTAGGTGCACTGGTCACAGGACAGCGGCTTGAGCCGCGCCTCCCCCTGCAAATGGGTGCGTTGGTGCCGTTTGAGGTTCCCCAGGGCATCGGTGGTGTAGGTGCACTGGTCACAGGACAGCGGCTTGGGCCGCGCCTCCCCCTGCAAATGGGTGCGTTGGTGCCGTTTGAGGTTCTCCGGGCGATCGGTGGTGTAGGGGCACAGGTCACAGGACAGCGGCTTGGGCCGCGCGTCTCCCTGCAGATGGGTGCGCTGGTGCTGTTTGAGGCTCCCCGGGTGATCGGTGGTGTAGCTGCACAGGTCATAGGACAGCGGCTTGGGCCGCGCGTCCCCCTGCAAATGGATGTGCTGGTGCTGTTTGAGGCTCCCCAGGTGATTGGTGGTGTAGCTGCACTGGTCACATTGGCATAATCGAGATGCAAGGATTCGCGAGGCATTAGGCGGGTATAGACCGCTTCCTTTCAGACGTTTCGTTCTACGTGAGGCTCTCAGTGTGTGTGTGCCTGGAGAACCCTGCCCCTCACCCTCTACGATTTGAATCTCAAGTTCTTCGCAGGTTTGAACGCCGTCATGACATTCCTCTTCTGATTGGGGCGCCAGCAGATCATTGATTTCATTATCCTGGTCATGCTCATGAACCCATCCATTGACGCCAGGAAACGCGGGGGAGGGAGCTTTGGTGGAGGAACCACAATGAATAGACGGATCGACCTCCTCTCCCAGTGAAATACGGCACGCTGTTGTCCCGCTCTCGATACTGGTGATGGCACCCTGTTGAATTTCAAGCGTTTGGGAAATGGGTCCTGCCAGGGTGAACTGTGTCGCTTTATCCTCTCCCCGGCAGTATATAAAAGGACGACCATCCCTCTCACCCCGGGAGCAGGTTGTTTCGCCTTTGGGGTAGATCTGTGTATTTTTAACGGTATAGACGGCCACTCCCGCCATCGAGGTCACATTCAGTGAGGCGGGTGAGCCAAGCCGATGGGGGGTACCCTTGTCCCTCGCCGAAGACGCGGGTAGAGAAGCAAAACAGCCGACTAAGAAAAGACTAACACGAAAGAGTTGTAATCTGTTTTGAAGAAACATTATTTCCCCCATTGAGCCAGGGGAGGAAAGATAGTCGTACAGTGAAAAAAAGTGCCTGTTTTAGTCTACGTGAGACTTGACGCGCGGGGGCCCTGTAACACTCAAAAAACTGCGGGTGCTCAGCCGCGCGAAAAAACGCTAGCGACAGACTCAAAGTTGGGGTTGACTTTTTTCGAGTGAAGTTCGCAATAACAATGAGTTAGCGGGTCAGTCATGGCTCCTTCCAGCCCTTCGAAATAGTCAGCCGGGTTGACTTTTTTGGTTGACTCTCAGGTTGACCATTTTCGGTATCGTTCACCGCCAGTGAATGCCAGAACAAGCGTGAGATTTTCAGCTCTTTGGTCCAGCGCCCCATATGGTGACCCATTGTTATGCAGGTGTTTACGGCGCTGATTATGTGTCGATGGATGGGCTGGGCTTCCCCGGACTTAAGTGAAACACTGGCGTTGAAGTTGCTCGGTATCGTCCAGCTGGGGATGGGTGGCTACATTGCCAGCCGAGGGGTGGAGAAGGTGATGAAGAACATTTATCGCTGAATCATTCCCCACCAGATGGGTTATCAATATAAACAAATTTGTAGATATTGATAACCCTATTGTCACCCCATACAGTCCGTGCGCTATGAGGGAATGGTCATTCAAGAGAAGGATGGGATTTTGTGTTGTTCCCTGTGTGGATGCGCTTGTGCCTGGTGAGGACATTGGATTGGGTAAAGCCCTTTTTGCAGCCTTCGACGGGGCAGACAAAAGGGCGCTCCCCTGTGTGAGTCCGCTTGTGCCTGGTGAGGTTACTGGATTGGGTAAAGCCCTGTTTGCAGCCTTCGATGGGGCAGACAAAAGGGCGCTCCCCTGTGTGAGTGCGCTTGTGGGTGGTGAGGTGAGCGGATTGGGTAAAGTCCTGTTTGCAGCCTTCGACGGGGCAGACAAAAGGGCGCTCCCCTGTGTGAGTGCGCTTGTGCCTGGAGAGGTCACTGGATTGGGTAAAGCCCTGTTTGCAGCCTTCGACGGGGCAGACAAAAGGGCGCTCCCCTGTGTGAGTGCGCTTGTGGATGGTGAGGTCACCGGATTGGGTAAAGCCCTGTTTGCAGCCTTCGACGGGGCAGACAAAAGGGCGCTCCCCTGTGTGGACTCTGAGTGTGTACGTTTCAGGAGTGCCTGTCGGGAGAAGTTCCGTGTCAGATTGAACCTCAATGCTGTCACAGGGGGCGGTATCTTCTGTCACAGAGCTGTCTCCGAAATCCTCAGAGTGGGAAGGCATTACCTGTAGTTTATGGACATGCTGTCTTATCCAGCTATTAAAATGCGGATATTCAGGAGGAAACAGATCAGCACCAGGGTAAGACGAGCAGTCAATGTCAGGGTGGGAGTCTTCCCCGAATTCGTCAGAAAACACATGGCAAACTCCCGATCCATCTTCAATACGTGTCAAGGTATTCGCTTCAATGTCAAGAGATAATACCAGCGGTGCGTGTGCAAGTGTGAGTTGTGTGTTTTGTTCCTTTCCCTGGCAATGCACACTGTGTTGATCGCCAGCCCTCGCCACGGAACAGGACGTTGTTCCATGGGGGTGGATTTGCGTACCTTTGGTGCTCGGAATAGTGACACCACCTGTCGAGTCGATATGAATTTTCACCGAGTCAACGGGTTGGTCAGGTTTAATAGATGGTATGAAGAAAACTTTGTTTTTGCCGGAAAAGGTATTGGGAGAAATCAGGCTGATGGCAATAGAGGTAGTCAAGATACCAATGCGTGCCTTAAAGAACATATACCTGCCCCCAAAAAGAAGGTGAAGAGGATAGACTCAAACGTGGTGATGGCAGTGAATATTCTCACGGCAGATGCTCGGTCTTTAGGGATCCCTGCAGGGTTCAATAAACAGCCGGTACGCAGCACTGCGAAAAATCGTTAGTAACAATTAGTTAGCGGGTCAACCAAAGCTCCTTCCAGCCCTTGGCAATAGTCAACCGGATTGATTTTTTTGGTTGACCCTTAGGTTGACCTTTTTCGGCATCGTCCACCGCCAGTGGATGGCAGAACAAACGCGAGACTTTCAGCTCTTTGGCCCAGCGCCCCATATGGCGACCCATTGTTATGCTGGTGTTTACGGTGCTGATTATGTGTCGATGGATGGACTGGGCTTCCCCGGACTTAAGTGAAACACTGGCGTTGAAGTTGCTCGGTATCGTCCAGCTGGGGATCGGTGGCTACATTGCCAGCCGAGGGGTGGAGAAGGTGATGAAGAGCATTCATCGCTGAATCATTCCCCACCAGATGGGTTATCAATATAAACAAATTTGTAGATGTAGATATTGATAACCCTATTGTCACCCCATACAGTCCGTGCGCTATCAGAGAATGGTCACTCAAGAGAAGGATGGGATTTTGTGTTGTCCCCTGAGTGGATACGCTGGTGCCTGGTGAGGTTACTGGAGTGGGTAAAGCCCTGTTTGCAGCCTTCGACGGGGCAGACAAAAGGGCGCTCCCCTGTGTGAATGCGCTTGTGCCTGGTGAGGTGACAGGATCGGGCAAAGCCTTTTTTACAGCCTTCGACGGGGCAGACAAAAGGGCGCTCCCCTGTGTGAGTGCGCTTGTGGGTGGTGAGGTTACTGGAATGGGTAAAGCCCTGTTTGCAGCCTTCAACGGGACAGACAAAAGGGCGCTCCCCTGTGTGAGTGCGTTTGTGGGTGGTGAGGTCACTGGATCGGGTAAAGCCCTTGTTACAGCCTTCGACGGGGCAGACAAAAGGGCGCTCCCCTGTGTGAGTGCGCTTGTGGGTGGTGAGGTTACTGGAATGGGTAAAGCCCTGTTTGCAGCCTTCGACGGGGCAGACAAAAGGGCGATCCCCTGTGTGGATGCGCAGATGCCTGGTGAGGGCACCGGATTGGGTAAAGCCCTGTTTGCAGCCTTCAACGGGACAGACAAAAGGGCGCTCCCCTGTGTGGATGCGTTTGTGGATGGTGAGGTCACTGGAATGGGTAAAGCCCTTGTTACAGCCTTCGACGGGGCAGACAAAAGGGCGCTCCCCTGTGTGAGTGCGCTTGTGGGTGGTGAGGTTACTGGAATGGGTAAAGCCCTGTTTGCAGCCTTCGACGGGGCAGACAAAAGGGCGCTCCCCTGTGTGAGTGCGCTTGTGGGTGGTGAGGTTACTGGATTGGGTAAAGCTCTGTTTGCAGCCTTCGACGGGGCAGACAAAAGGGCGCTCCCCTGTGTGAGTGCGCTTGTGGGTGGTGAGGTGACTGGATTGGGTAAAGCCCTGTTTGCAGCCTTCGACGGGGCAGAAAAAAGGGCGCTCCCCTGTGTGAGTGCGCTTGTGGGTGGTGAGGTGACTGGATTGGGTAAAGCCCTGTTTGCAGCCTTCGACGGGGCAGACAAAAGGGCGCTCCCCTGTGTGAGTGCGTTTTTTTCCAGGACGGACTCTGAGTGTGTACGTATCAGGAGTGCCTGTCGGGAGAAGCTCTGTGTCAGATTGAACCTCAATGCTGTCACAGGGGGCGGTATCTTCTCCCACAGAGCTGTCTCCGAAATCCTCAGAGGGGGGAGGCATTACCTGTAGTTTATGGTCGTGCTGTCTTATCCAGCTATTTGAATGCGGATATTCAGGAGGAAACAGATCAGCACCAGGGTGAGACGAGCAGTCAATGTCAGGGTGGGAGTCTTCCCCGAATTCGTCAGAAAACACATGGCAAACTCCCGATTCATCTTCAATACGTGTCAAGGTATTCGCTTCAATGTCAAGAGGTAATACCTGCGGTGCGTGTGCAAGTGTGAGTTGTGTATTTTGTTCCTTTCCCTGGCAATGCACACTGTGTTGATCGCCAGCCCTCGCCACTGAACAGGACGTTGTTCCATGGGGGTGGATTTGCGTACCTTTGGTGCTCGGAATAGTGACACCACCTGTCGAGTCGATATGAATTTGCACAGAGTCAACGGGTTGATCAGGTTTAATAGAAGGTATGGGGATAAGTTTGTTTTTGCCGGAAAAGGTATTGGGAGAAATCAGGCTGATGGCAATCGAGGTAGTCAAGATACCAATGCGTGCCTTAAAGAACATATACCCACCCCCAAAAAGAAGGTGAAGAGGATAGACTGAAACGTGATGATGGCAGTGAATATTCTCACGGCAGATGCTCGGTCTTTAGAGACTCCTGCAGGGTTTAATAAACAGCCGGTACGCAGCACTGCGAAAAATCGTTAGTAACAATCAGTTAGCGGGTCAACCAAAGCTCCTTCCAGCCCTTGCAAAAAGTCAACCTGGTTGACTTTTTTGGTTGACTCACAGGTTGACCATTTTCGGCATCGTCCACCGCCAGTGAATGCCAGAACAAACGTGAGATTTTCAGCTCTTTGGCCCTGCGCCCCATATGGTGACCCATTGTTATGCTGGTGTTTACGGCGCTGATTATGTGCCGATGGATGGGCTGGGCTTCCCCGGACTTAAGCGATGCACTGGCGTTGAAGTTGCTCGGTATCGTCCAGCTGGGGATGGGTGGCTACATTGCCAGCCGAGGGGGGGAGAAGGTGATGAAGAACATTCATCGCTGAATCATTCCCCACCAGATGGGTTATCAATAGAAACAAATTTGTAGATGTAGATATTGATAACCCTATTGTCACCCCATACAGTCCGTGCGCTATCAGAGAATGGTCACTCAAGAGAAAGATGTGATTTTGTGTTGTTCCCTGTGTGGATGCGCTTGTGCCTGGTGAGGGCACTGGATCGGGCAAAGCCCTGTTTGCAGCCTTCGACGGGGCAGACAAAAGGGCGCTCCCCTGTGTGGATGCGCAGATGCCTGGTGAGGGCACTGGATTGGGTAAAGCCCTGTTTGCAGCCTTCGACGGGGCAGACAAAAGGGCGCTCCCCTGTGTGGATGCGCAGATGCCTGGTGAGGGCACTGGATTGGGTAAAGCCCTGTTTGCAGCCTTCGACGGGGCAGACAAAAGGGCGCTCCCCTGTGTGGATGCGCTTGTGGGTGGTGAGGTGAGCGGATCGGGTAAAGCCCTGTTTGCAGCCTTCGACGGGGCAGACAAAAGGGCGCTCCCCTGTATGAATGCGCTTGTGGGTGGTGAGGTCACTGGATTGGGTAAAGCCCTGTTTGCAGCCTTCGACGGGGCAGACAAAAGGGCGCTCCCCTGTGTGGATTCGCTTGTGCCTGGTGAGGTCACTGGATTGGGTAAAGCCCTGTTTGCAGCCTTCGACGGGGCAGACAAAAGGGCGCTCCCCTGTGTGAATGCGCTTGTGGGTGGTGAGGTCATCGGATCGGGTAAAGCCCTGTTTGCAGCCTTCGACGGGGCAGACAAAAGGGCGCTCCCCTGTGTGAGTGCGCTTGTGCCTGGTGAGGTTACTGGATCGGGTAAAGCCCTGTTTGCAGCCTTTGACGGGGCAGACAAAAGGGCGCTCCCCTGTGTGAGTGCGCTTGTGCCTGGTGAGGTCACTGGATTGGGTAAAGCCCTGTTTGCAGCCTTCGACGGGGCAGACAAAAGGGCGCTCCCCTGTGTGAATGCGCTTGTGGGTGGTGAGGGCACTGGATTGGGTAAAGCCCTGTTTGCAGCCCTCGACGGGGCAGACAAAAGGGCGCTCCCCTGTGTGAATGCGCTTGTGGTTGGTGAGGTGAGCGGATCGGGTAAAGCCCTGTTTGCAGCCTTCGACGGGGCAGACAAAAGGGCGCTCCCCTGTGTGAATGCGCTTGTGCCTGGTGAGGTCACTGGATTGGGTAAAGCCCTGTTTGCAGCCTTCGACGGGGCAGACAAAAGGGCGCTCCCCTGTGTGAATGCGCTTGTGGGTGGTGAGGGCACTGGATTGGGTAAAGCTCTGTTTGCAGCCTTCGACGGGGCAGACAAAAGGGCGCTCCCATGTGTAAGTGCGTTTTTTTCCAGGACGGACTCTGAGTGTGTACGTATCAGGAGTGCCTGTCGGGAGAAGCTCTGTGTCAGATTGAACCTCAATGCTGTCACAGGGGGCGGTATCTTCTCCCACAGAGCTGTCTCCGAAATCCTCAGAGGGGGAAGGCATTACCTGTAGTTTATGGTCGTGCTGTCTTATCCAGCTATTTAAATGCGGATATTCAGGAGGAAACAGATCAGCACCAGGGTGAGACGAGCAGTCAATGTCAGGGTGGGAGTCTTCCCCGAATTCGTCAGAAAACACGTGGCAAACTCCCGATGCATCTTCAATACGGGTCAAGGTATTCGCTTCAATGTCAAGAGGTAATACCAGCGGTGCGTGTGCAAGTGTGAGTTGTGTGTTTTGTTCCTTTCCCTGGCAATGCACACTGTGTTGATCGCCAGCCCTCGCCACTGAACAGGACGTTGTTCCATGGGGGTGGATTTGCGTACCTTTAGTGCTCGGAATAGTGACACCGCCTGTCGAGTTAATATGAATTTGCACCGAGTCAACGGGTTGATCAGGTTTAATAGAAGGTATAGGGATAAGTTTGTTTTTGCCGGAAAAGGTATTGGGAGAAATCAGGCTGATGGCAATAGAGGTAGTCAAGATACCAATGCGTGCCTTAAAGAACATATACCCGCCCCCAAAAAGAAGGTGAAGAAGATAGACTCAAACGTGATGATGGCAGTGAATATTCTCACGGCAGATGCTCGGTCTTTAGAGACCCCAGCAGGGCTCAGTAAACAGCCGGTACGCAGCACTGCGAAAAATCGTTAGTAACAATCAGTTAGCGGGTCAACCAAAGCTCCTTCCAGCCCTTGGCAATAGTCAACCGGGTTGACTTTTTTGGTTGACCCTTAGGTTGACCATTTTCGACATCGTCCACCGCCAGTGAATGCCAGAACAAACGCGAGACTTTCAGCTCTTTGGCCCAGCGCCCCATATGGCGACCCATTGTTATGCTGGTGTTTACGGCGCTGATTATGTGTCGATGTATGGGCTGGGCTTCCCCGGACTTAAGTGAAACACTGGAGTTGAAGTGGCTCGGTATCGTCCAGCCGGGGATGAGTGGCTACATTGCCAGTCGAGGGGTGGAGAAGGTGATGAAGAACATTCATCGCTGAATCATTTCCCACCAGATGGGTTATCAATATAAACAAATTTGTAGATGTAGATATTGATAACCCTATTGTCACCCCATACAGTCCGTGCGCTATCAGAGAATGGTCACTCAAGAGAAAGATGGGATTTTGTGTTGTTCCCTGTGTGAGTGCGCTTGTGCCTGGTGAGGCTACTGGAATGGGTAAAGCTCTGTTTGCAGCCTTCGACGGGGCAGAAAAAAGGGCGCTCCCCTGTGTGAGTGCGCTTGTGGGTGGTGAGGTGACCGGATTGGGTAAAGCCCTGTTTGCAGCTTTCGACGGGGCAGAAAAAAGGGCGCTCCCCTGTGTGAGTGTGCTTGTGGCTGGTGAGGGCACTGGATTGGGTAAAGCCCTGTTTGCAGCCTTCGACGGGGCAGACAAAAGGGCGCTCCCCTGTGTGAGTGCGCTTGTGCCTGGTGAGGGCACTGGATTGAGTAAAGCCCTGTTTGCAGCTTTCGACGGGGCAGACAAAAGGGCGCTCCCCTGTGTGAGTGCGCTTGTGGGTGGTGAGGGTACTGGATTGGGTAAAGCTCTGTTTGCAGCCTTCGACGGGGCAGACAAAAGGGCGCTCCCCTGTGTGAGTGCGCAGATGCCTGGTGAGGTCACTTGATTGGATAAAGCCCTGTTTGCAGCCTTCGACGGGGCAGACAAAAGGGCGCTCCCCTGTGTGAGTGTGCTTGTGGATGTTGAGGTTACTGGATTGGGTAAAGGACTGTTTGCAGCCTTCGACGGGGCAGACAAAAGGGCGCTCCCCTGTGTGGATGCGCTTGTGGGTGGTGAGGGCACCGGATTGGGTAAAGCCCTGTTTGCAGCCTTCGACGGGGCAGACAAAAGGGCGCTCCCCTGTGTGGATGCGCTTGTGGGTGGTGAGGTGACTGGATTGGGTAAAGCCCTGTTTGCAGCCTTCGACGGGGCAGACAAAAGGGCGCTCCCCTGTGTGGATGCGCTTGTGGGTGGTGAGGTGAGCGGATCGGGTAAAGCC
Source organism: Sansalvadorimonas sp. (assembly GCA_965221135.1). Classification (GTDB taxonomy): domain Bacteria; phylum Pseudomonadota; class Gammaproteobacteria; order Pseudomonadales; family Endozoicomonadaceae; genus Sansalvadorimonas. The sequence goes on along the minus strand of CBDCRZ010000012.1, from coordinate 53,932 downwards.
CTGTTTGCAGCCTTCGACGGGGCAGACAAAAGGGCGCTCCCCTGTGTGGATGCGCTTGTGGGTGGTGAGGTGACCGGATTGGGTAAAGCCCTGTTTGCAGCCTTCGACGGGGCAGACAAAAGGGCGCTCCGCTGTGTAAGTGCGTTTTTTTCCAGGACGGACTCTGAGTGTGTACGTATCAGGAGTGCCTGTCGGGAGAAGCACCGTGTCAGATTGAACCTCAATGCTGTCACAGGGGGCGGTATCTTCTCCCACAGAGCTGTCTCCGAAATCCTCAGAGGGGGGAGGCATTACCTTTAGTTTATGGTCGTGCTGTCTTATCCAGCTATTTGAATGCGGATATTCAGGAGGAAACAGATCTGCACCAGGGTGAGACGAGCAGTCAATGTCAGGGTGGGAGTCTTCCCCGGATTCGTCAGAAAGCACGTGGCAAACTCCCGATTCATCTTCAATACGTGTCAAGGTATTCGATTCAATGTCAAGAGGTAATACCAGCGGTGCGTGTGCAAGTGTGAGTTGTGTATTTTGTTCCTTTCCCTGGCAATGCACACTGTGTTGATCGCCAGCCCTTACCACTGAACAGGACGTTGTTCCATGGGGGAGGATTTGCGTACCTTTGGTGCTCGGAATAGTGACACCGCCTGTCGAGTTGATATGAATTTGCACCGAGTCAACGGGTTGATCAGGTTTAATAGAAGGTATAGAGATAAGTTTGTTTTTGCCGGAAAAGGTATTGGGAGAAATCAGGCTGATGGCAATAGAGGTAGTCAAGATACCAATGCGTGCCTTAAAGAACATATACCCGCCCTCAAAAAGAAGGTGAAGAGGATAGACTCAAACGTGATGATGGCAGTGAATATTCTCACGGCAGATGCTCGGTCTTTAGGGATCCCAGCAGGGTTCAATAAACAGCCGGTACGCAGCACTGCGAAAAATCGTTAGTAACAATCAGTTAGCGGGTCAACCAAAGCTCCTTCCAGCCCTTGCAAAAAGTCAACCTGGTTGACTTTTTTGGTTGACTCACAGGTTGACCATTTTCGGTATCGTCCACCGCCAGTGAATGCCAGAACAAACGTGAGATTTTCAGCTCTTTGGCCCTGCGCCCCATATGGCGACCCATTGTTATGCTGGTGTTTACGGCGCTGATTATGTGTCGATGGATGGGCTGGGCTTCCCCGGACTTAAGTGAAACACTGGCGTTGAAGTTGCTCGGTATCGTCCAGCTGGGGATGGGTGGCTACATTGCCAGCCGAGGGGGGGAGAAGGTGATGAAGAACATTCATCGCTGAATCATTCCCCACCAGATGGGTTATCAATAGAAACAAATTTGTAGATGTAGATATTGATAACCCTATTGTCACCCCATACAGTCCGTGCGCTATCAGAGAATGGTCACTCAAGAGAAAGATGGGATTTTGTGTTGTTCCCTGTGTGGGTGCGCTTGTGCCTGGTGAGGGCACTGGATCGGGCAAAGCCCTGTTTGCAGCCTTCGACGGGGCAGACAAAAGGGCGCTCCTCTGTATGGATGCGCAGATGCCTGGTGAGGGAACCGGATTGGGTAAAGCCCTGTTTGCAGCCTTCGACGGGGCAGACAAAAGGGCGCTCCCCTGTGTGGATGCGCTTGTGGGTGGTGAGGGCACTGGATCGGGCAAAGCTCTGTTTGCAGCCTTCGACGGGGCAGACAAAAGGGCGCTCCCCTGTGTGGGTGCGCTTGTGCCTGGTGAGGTTAGCGGATTGGGTAAAGCCCTGTTTGCAGCCTTCGACGGGGCAGACAAAAGGGCGCTCCCCTGTGTGAATGCGCTTGTGAGTGGTGAGGTGACAGGATCGGGTAAAGCCCTGTTTGCAGCCTTCGACGGGGCAGACAAAAGGGCGCTCCCCTGTGTGAGTGCGCTTGTGGGTGGTGAGGTCAGTGGATCGGGTAAAGCCCTTGTTACAGCCTTTGACGGGGCAGACAAAAGGGCGCTCCCCTGTGTGGATGCGTTTGTGGGTGGTGAGGTTACTGGAATGGGTAAAGCCCTGTTTGCAGCCTTCGACGGGGCAGACAAAAGGGCGCTCCCCTGTGTGAGTGCGCTTGTGGATGGTGAGGTTACAGGATTGGGTAAAGCCCTGTTTGCAGCTTTCGACGGGGCAGACAAAAGGGCGCTCCCCTGTGTGGATGCGCTTGTGCCTGGTGAGGTGACCGGATTGGGTAAAGCCCTGTTTGCAGCCTTCGACCGGGCAGACAAAAGGGCGCTCCCCTGTGTGAGTGCGTTTTTTTCCAGGACGGACTCTGAGTGTGTACGTATCAGGAGTGCCTGTCGGGAGAAGCTCCGTGTCAGATTGAACCGCAATGCTGTCACAGGGGGCGGTATCTTCTCCCACAGAGCTGTTTCCGAAATCCTCAGAGGGGGAAGACATTACCTGTAGTTTATGGTCGTGCTGTCTTATCCAGCTATTTAAATGCGGATATTCAGGAGGGAACAGATCAGCACCAGGGTGAGACGAGCAGTCAATGTCAGGGTGGGAGTCTTCCCCGAATTCGTCAGAAAACACATGGCAAACTCCCGATTCATCTTCAATACGGTTCAAGGTATTCGCTTCAATGTCAAGAGGTAATACCTGCGGTGCGTGTGCAACTGTGAGTTGTGTATTTTGTTCCTTTCCCTGGCAATGCACACTGTGTTGATCGCCAGCCCTCGCCACTGAACAGGACGTTGTTCCATGGGGGTGGATTTGCGTACCTTTGGTGCTCGGAATAGTGACACCGCCTGTCGAGTTGATATGAATTTGCACCGAGTCAACGGGTTGATCAGGTTTAATAGAAGGTATAGGGATAAGTTTGTTTTTGCCGGAAAAGGTATTGGGAGAAATCAGGCTGATGGCAATAGAGGTAGTCAAGATACCAATGCGTGCCTTAAAGAACATATACCCGCCCCCAAAAAGAAGGTGAAGAGGATAGACTCAAACGTGATGATGGCAGTGAATATTCTCATGGCAGATGCTCGGTCTTTAGAGCCCCCTGCAGGGTTCAATAAACAGCCGGTACGCAGCACTGCGAAAAATTGTTAGTAACAATCAGTTAGCGGGTCAACCATGGCTCCTTCCAACCTGAATGAATAGTCAACCGGGTTGACTTTTTTGGTTGACTCTCCGATTGACCATTTTCGGCAACGTCCACCGCCAGTGAATGCCAGAACAAAGTGAGATTTTCAGCTCTTTGGCCCAGTGGCCCATATCCACGGGATCACGAAAAAACCTTTGCTGATGCTCATGCCAGGGCTCATCACAATCACGATGCAGGGCAACAACACCATGGCCAGCCATCACATCGAGATTGCCTTTTTGCACCAGCGCGAGCGCATCGATAAAGTTGGGATACCAACGATTGAGCGTGGCAAGAGTTCGGACATCAGTCCGGTTCACCTGACTTACCATCAGGTGGCCGTTGGTCAGTGGCAGAATAAGAAGAGCTGGACGCTCGCCAGCTCTGTGGTTATGAGGGGTTGGCATCAGGCCGTCTCCAGCCCGGCAGTGATGCGATACACGCGGTCTTGGCCGTCCGGCTTTTCCGACTCAATGGTCAACCCCAGTCGTTTCTTCAGAGCTCCCGTCAGAGTGTGTGCTGCTGCCAGCCGGTTTGCTCCATCATCTGCGGGATGGTTGCTCCCTCTTTGCGGTTCAGAAGGTTGATCACTTGATCCAGCTTGCTACCAGGTCTGGTTTTGGGCTTTGCCTTGGGTGGAGTTTCAATCGGCTCGGATTGTTCTATGCCAATAGCTTGCCGTCCGGCTGGTGTCAGGACGTAATCAAACCAACGGCCGTTGCGGTTGATGGGCTTGATCAGTTCCTTGTTCAGCAGACTATCGAGAACCTTTTTCGCAGCGCCGCCCTTAATGGGCATATCCTGTGCGGTAAAGGTGCCTTTGTCATGACACAGTTTCAGGGTGCTGGTTTGGCTGGCGGTGAGTGGTTTTTTGGATATTTTCATGGCTCGTCTCCATCGATTATTGGTTATTGGTGTTCGATACCCAGTGCATGTTCGAGATACTCAATCAGGTGGTCCAGATCTCCGGCGTGTCCCCAGTGGCACTCTTCCGGAGACAGATCAAAATGACGATCGGCTTTCTTTTGCGCTTCTTCCAGCAGGTCATTAATACGCCCCCGCTTTCTGATTAAGGCGTCCTGAAGGCTGGCTTTTTGATCGGTCCTGGGCTCCTGCTTGAGTTTTCGGGCTGGCTCTTACAGTTACGCTCTCAATGGTGGCTTTATTAAGTTGCTTTTTGATTAATAATCAATAGGTTATAAGCGGGGAAGCTAATGTCAGGTAAACATTCCGTGAACCCATAGCCCCAAAATACCAATTATGTCCAAGGGGACTATATTTCCCCCATGATTTCCTCCGAATCTTCTCCCCATACCAGGGCCGCGCCTGACCCGATGAAAGCCCCCTTTGCCTACGCTCAGGTCACACTCCCCAAAGTGGCTACATCGAACTGAAGGCTCAGGCCAAACAATGGCGCACCCAGTGGCAACGCACCCGAACACGGGAGAAAGAGGCGCTTGAGCGGATCAAACAGATAAAGGCCGAGCACGCCCATGAGCTAGCCACATTCCAAGAGCAGATTGCCACTCTCAAAAATCAGCTGGCGGGGATGCAGCATAGGGTTTTTGGGCACTCGACGGAAAAGAAACACTCCTCCCGAAAACAGGAAAAGAAAACCCGATCCTCTTCAAAATCCCGGGGCCAGCAGCGGGGTCACAAAGGTCATGGTCGTACAACAATCACAACACTCCCTGTGGTTCCCGAACACCTTGATCTTGAAGATCACCAAAAGCAGTGCCCTCACTGTCATTTCCCCTTTAAACCCTTTGGTACCGAAGACAGCGACGTCGTCGAGGTAGATGTATAAGCTCATATCCGCCGCTATCACAGACATCGTTATCTCAAAACCTGCCAGTGCGAACAGTCACCGGCCATGACCATCGCTCCGGGTCCAGCCAAACTGATCCGCAAGGGTAAGCTGGGCATCTCTGTCTGGGTCGAGATTCTGTTACACAAATACGCCTTCGGTATCCCCTTTGCCCGGCAATTACAAGACTTTCGCCTGCGGGGCCTGACCTTGTCTCCGGGGACAGTGGCCGGTGGTTTGAAAATCATCCAACCTTTGTTTGAACCGGTTGCCGAAGCTATCCGGGAACGCGTCGCCAGTGACGAGCAGTGGCATGCCGACGAAACTCGCTGGCTGGTCTGTGGTGATGAAAAAGAGGCCAAAAAACACTGGCTGTGGGTCTTTTTAAGCAGCACCGCAGCCTACTACAGCGTGGACGACAACCGTTCGGCAAGCGTGTGCTATGCGACAGTAACGGTGTACTTATCTGCGACCGTTACAGCGCCTACAAATGCCTGGCTCGTGAAAATCAGGATGTGTTTCTTGCCTTTTGCTGGAGTCATGTTCGCAGAGACTTTATCAATGCGGAATGGGGAACTGACGGACTGAAAACATGGAGTGCGACCTGGGTCAAACGGATTGGCAGGCTTTACCATTTGAATCATCAAAGGTTGAACAGCCTTGGGACTTCTGAAGTATTCCAGAAATACGACAGTGCACTGAAAAACCATCTAAGCAGCATGGAGAAGTGGCGCATTGAAGAACTCGCCCGGCCAGAACTGAAGGAACAGTGTCGGAAAGTGCTTGCCAGCCTTCAAAGCCATTGGAAAGGGTTGTGCCTGTTTGCCGATTACCCCGAAGTGCCGATGGATAACAACGCGACCGAGCGGTCACTTCGATCACCGGTTGTGGGACGAAAAAACTTCTATGGCGCGGGCAGTGACTGGAGCGGAAAGCTGACCGCCTGGCTGTTCTCCGTGTTCATGACCCTGAACCTTTGGGATATCAATCCCTGGTTTTGGCTGAGTGAATATCTGCAGGCGTGTGCAGAGAATGACAGGAATCCGCCGGAAGACCTGTCCGACTGGCTACCCTGGCTGATGACAGATGGACGTCTTCAATCATTGAAGAATCACAGTCCTCCAGATGATGCTCAGTTACCCCCATCACCAAAATCATAGTATCCAATAAAGCACGCTACCGGCCAGAAGCCGGTGGCGGAGTGACTATGGGTTCACGGAATGTTTACCCTGCCGAAAAGCGATAACAGCTCCCAGTGTGCGCATCCCTTTCCAGTCAAATGAGAGGTTAACGAACTCATCAAACAGGTCGCTCACAACATGAATGCGATGCTCATCACGACCACGATTTTTCTCTTTCGTTTCATACACTGATTCGTAGGAGCCTGCCAGGATTTTGCTGATCGGAAAGTGTTCTTCGAAAGCATTATGCAGCTTTGGCTGGTTGCCTTTAACGGCCAGAAGGTAATCCCCCTCCTTCTCGACAACCTGCTTCGCAATCGCTCTCTGACAGCCCATAGCGTCAATGGCGAGAAGGCTTTTGTTGATATCAAGAAGTTTTATCAATTCCGGGATAGCTGTAATTTCGTTGCTTTTCGCTTCCGTTTTGGTCTGGGCCAGTACAACACCATTCTCTGTACAAAATACACTCACCATATGGATGGGATCACGGTCTCTGCTCTTGTGATAAGAGCTTCTGAGCGTCTTTCCATCAATGGCAATAACTGTCTGATCCTTTGCTTCGTGGCAGTCTTTCATCCAGTCCGAAAAGCACTTCTGGAATGGCTTGGGATTCACTGCGCTGACCACTCGTGCGATGGTGTATTGAGAGGGAATACCGTTTTCAAAATCGCCGAGTGTTTTTAGCCAGTCTTGGCGTACTTTTCCAAAGTCTTCGATATCCTCCCAACTCTCTGAACCGCTGATAACGGCACAGATCATTAGCAAAAGAATATCCGTGAGTTTATGTTCTATTTTCCACGACTGGCGATAATCTTTAAGAATAGAAAGATGATTAATCAAGCTAAATGCGTTCACTTCAATGTGGCTCATTATTCGTCATTTGACGTATAAGGCCACAGGTGTATGGTAAGGGGAACTCGAAATTTGAAATGTTACGCGAGCCCAGTGATAGTGCGGGCTTTCATGCTTTTTCCCTGTCCCTTGTACTGAATGTGGCCATTAACGGCGAGCTGGATGAGCTGGCTAAACAGGCCGGGGTCATCAAAACCGAAGCTCAGGGAGAAGGCTGGTTACAACGTAGCTGGCGACCCATTGTTATGTTGGTATTCACGGCTTTGATTGTCTGCCGCTGGATGAGCTGGGCCTTACCGGATATCAGTGAAACCCTTGAGCTGAATCTGCTTGGGATCGTGCAGTTAGGGATTGGCAGATATATTGCCAGCCGGGGGCTTGAGAAGGTAACAAAGAGCATACGCGGTAGTGTCAATGGAGAGTTAGGGCATTGATAACGGTATTGTCACCCAATACAGTCTGTGTACTTACAGGGAATGGTTACTAAAGGATGGCTTGGGCGGCGCCTCCCCCTGCAAATGGGTGCGCTGGTGCTGTTTGAGGTTCCCCGGGCGATCGGAGGTGTAGGTGCACAGGTCACAGTAGAAGGGCTTGGGCCGCACGTCCCCGGGCAGATGGGTGCGCTGGTGCTGTTTGAGGCTCCCCGGGTGATCGGTGGAGTAGCTGCACTGGTCACAGGAGAAGGGCTTGGGCCGCGCGCCCCCGGGCAGATGAGTGCGCTGGTGCTGTTTGAGGTTCCCCGGGCGATCGGTGGTGTGGGTGCAATGGTCACAGGAGAAGGGCTTGGGCCGCGCCTCCCCCTGCAAATGGGTGCGCTGGTGCTGTTTGAGGCGCCCCGGGCGGTCGGTGGTGTAGGTGCACAGGTCACAGGACAGCTGCTTGGGCCGCGCGTCCCCGGGCAGATGGGTGCGCTGGTGCTGTTTGAGGTTCCCCAGGCAATCGGTGGTGTAGCTGCACCGGTCACAGGAGAAGGGCTTGGGCCGTGCGTCCCCGGGAAGATGGGTGCGCTGGTGCCGTTTGAGGTGCCCCAGGCAATCGGTGGTGTAGCTGCACTGTTCACAGGAGAAGGGCTTGGGCCGCGCGTCCCCCTGCAGATGGGTGCGCTGGTGCTGTTTGAGGTTCCCCAGGTAATCGGTGGTGTAGCTGCACTGGTCACAGGAGAAGGGCTTGGGCCGCGCCTCCACGGGAAGATGGGTGCGGTGGTGCTGTTTGAGGCTCCCCGGCTGATCGGTGGCGTAGCTGCACTGGTCACAGGAGAAGGGCTTGGGCCGCGCGTCCCCGGGAAGATGGGTGCGCTGGTGCTTTTTGAGGCTCCCCGGGTCATCGGTGGTGTAGTTGCACTGGTCGCAGGAGAAGGGCTTGGGCCGCGCGTCCCCGGGCAGATGGGTGCGCTGGTGCCGTTTGAGGCTCCGCGGGTTATCGGTGGTGTAGCTGCACTGGTCACAGGAGAAGGGCTTGGGCCGCGCCTCCCAGGGCAAATGGGTGCGCTGGTGCTGTTTGAGGCTCCCCAGGCGACCGGTGGTATAGTCGCACTTGTCACATCTGTATGATCGAGCGGCGCTCATTCGTAAGGTTTTAGGCTGGCACAGGCTGCGTCTCTTCAGACATCCCTTCCCCCCTGAGACTCTCAATGTGCGTGTGTCCGGTGAATCCTGCTCCTCATCTTCTGTGATTTGAATCTGAAGTTCTTCGCAGATTTGAATGCTTTCATGGGATTCATCATCTGAATCGCGCATCAGCAGATCATTGATTTCATGATCCTGGTAATGCTCATGGATCCATTCATTTAAGTATGGGTACCCAGGGATGAGAGTTTGGTGCGAGGAACCACAACGAGTAGACGGGGCGCCCCCTTCTCCCGTTGAAATACGGCACGCCGTCGCCCCATTATCGATAGATGTTATGGCATCCGGTTTAATTTCAAGAGTGTGGGGAAGGGATCCTGCCAGGGTGAACTGTGTCGCTTTATCCTCTCCCCGGCAGTATATAAAAGGACGACCATCCCTCTCACCCCGGGAGCAGGTTGTTTCGCCTTTGGGGTAGATCCGTGTATTTTTAACGGTATGGACGGTAACTCCCGCCATCGAGATCACGTTCAGTGAGGCGGGTGGGGCAAGCCGATGGGGGGTACCCTTGTCCCTCACCGAAGACGCGGGTAGAGAAGCAAAACAGCCGACTAAGAAAAGACTAACACGAAAGAGTTGTAATCTGTTTTGAAGAGACATTCTTTCCCCCATTGAGCCAGGGGAGGAAAGATAGTCGTACAGTGAAAAAAGGTGCCTGTTTTTAGTTAGTACTCTACGTGAGACTTGACGCACGGGGCCCCTGTAACACTCAACAAACTGCGGTGCTCAGCCGCGCAAATGCAGATGGGTGCGCTGGTACTGTTTGGGGCTCCCCGGGGCATCGGTGGTGTAGCTGCACTGGTCACAGGAGAAGGGCTTGGGCCGCGCGTCCCCGGGCAGATGGGTGCGCTGGTGCTGTTTGAGGTGCCCCGGGTGATCGGTGGTGTAGCTGCACTGGTCACAGGAGAAGGGCTTGTGCCGCGCGTCCCCGGGCAGATGGGTGCGCTGGTGCTTTTTGAGGCTCCCCGGGGCATCGGTGGTGTAGCTGCACTGGTCACAGGGGAAGGGCCTGGGCCGCGCGTCCCCGGGCAGATGGGTGCGCTGGTGCTGTTTGAGGCTCCCCGGGCGATCGGTGGTGTAGCTGCACTGGTCACAGGAGAAGGGCTTGAGCCGCGCGTCCCCGGGCAGATGGGTGCGCTGGTGCTGTTTGAGGTGCCCCGGGTGATCGGTGGTATAGCTGCACTGGTCACAGGAGAAGGGCTTGGGCCGCGCGTCCCCGGGCAGATGGGTGCGCTGGTGCTGTTTGAGGTGCCCCGGGTAATCGGTGGTGTAGCAGCACTGGTCACAGGAGAAGGGCTTGGGCCGCGCGTCCCCGGGCAGATGGGTGCGCTGGTGCCGTTTGAGGTGCCCCGGCTGATCGGTGGTGTAGCTGCACTGGTCACAGGAGAAGGGCTTGGGCCGCGCGTCCCTGGGCAGATGGGTGCGCTGGTGCTGTTTGAGGCTCCTCGGGTCATCGGTGGTGTAGCTGCACTGGTCACAGGAGAAGGGCTTGGGGCGCGCGTCCCCGGGCAGATGGGTGCGCTGGTGCTGTTTGAGGTGCATCGGGTGATCGGTGGTGTAGCTGCACAGGTCACAGGAGAAGGGCTTGGGCCGCGCGTCCCCGGGCAGATGGGTGCGCTGGTGCTGTTTGAGGCTCCCCGGGCAATCGGTGGTGTAGCTGCACAGGTCACAGGAGAAGGGCTTGGGCCGCGCGTCCCTGGGCAGATGGGTGTGCTGGTGCCGTTTGAGGTTCCCCAGGCGATCGGTGGTGTAACTGCACTGGTCACAGGAGAAGGGCTTGGGCCGCGCGTCCCCGTGCAGATGGGTGCGCTGGTGCTGTTTGAGGCTCCTCGGGTCATCGGTGGTGTAGGTGCACGGGTCACAGGAGAAGGGCTTGGGCCGCGTGTCCCCGGGCAGATGGGTGCGCTGGTGCCGTTTGAGGTTCCCCAGCTGATCGGTGGTATAGTCGCACTTGTCACATCGGTATGATCGAGCGGCGCTCATTCGTAAGGTTTTAGGCTGGCACCGGCTGCGTCTCTTCAGACATCCCTTCCCCCCTGAGACTCTTAATGTGCGTGTGTCCGGTGAATCCTGCTCCTCATCTTCCGTGATTTGAACCTGAAGTTCTTCGCAGATTTGAATGCTTTCATGGGAATCATCATCTGAATCGCGCATCAGCAGATCATTGATTTCATGATCCTGGTAATGCTCATGGATCCATTCATTTAAGTATGGGTACCCAGGGATGAGAGTTTGGTGCGAGGAACCACAACGAGTAGACGGGGCGCTCCCTTCTCCCGCTGAAATACGGCACGCCGTCGCCCCATTATCGATAGATGTCATGGCATCCGGTTTAATTTCAAGAGTGTGGGGAAGGGATCCTGCCAGGGTGAACTGTGTCGCTTTATCCTCTCCCCGGCAGTATATAAAAGGACGACCATCCCTCTCACCCCGGGAGCAGGTTGTTTCGCCTTTGGGGTAGATCCGTGTATTTTTAACGGTATGGACGGTAACTCCCGCCATCGAGGTCACGTTCAGTGAGGCGGGTGGGGCAAGCCGGTGGGGGGTACCCTTGTCCCTCACCGAAGACGCGGGTAGAGAAGCAAAACAGCCAATTAAGAAAAGACTAACACGAAAGAGTTGTAATCTGTTTTGAAGAAACATTCTTTCCCCCATTGATCCAGGGGAGGAAAGATAGTCGTACCGTGAAAAAAAGAGCCTGTTTTTAGGTAAGCGAACGGGGAACACCATCTTCCCCTATCCGTATGAGACCGGTATTTTCAATTCAACCGCACTGAGATTCATCGGTAACAGGTGCTCTACGCTGTCCTCTTGCTCCAACTGAGCCTTCTCTATCTGAGGACGCTGAGTCAGTACATGGCGGAACCAGGCATACGGCTCAAGATCGTTGGCTTTTGCCGTTTCCACCAGGCTATAGAGAATCGCGCTGGCACGGGCACCTTTGACGGATTGCGCAAACATCCAGTTCTTTCGGTCGATCACGAACGGTTTAATTGCCCGCTCTGCCGCATTGTTGTCGATATCCAGCAGACCACTGTCCAGATAGCGTGCCAGGTTCTTCCACTGGTTCTGGGCATAAGTGATGGCTCTGCCCAGCAAGCTTTTCGGCGGCACCTGCGATTGCTGCTTATCCAGCCAGTTTTTCAGTTTGTCCATCACCGGGCGACTTTCTGACTGTCGGACCTGGAAGCGTTCTTCAATACTCTTGTCCCTGATCCGCTTCTCGATGGCGTATAGCGTTCGCATCAGGCCGAGTATCTGGGCCGGTTTGCTGATCGCCTTTGATGACTGGCCTTTCTTGGCCGGGATTGCCTTCAGGGCGTGGTTAAACTTGCGGCGCACGTGGGCCATGCAGGCCACCAGTTTAATACCGGGCTACTTGTTCCGCAGGGCTTCATAGGCTTTCATCCCGTCACATTGCAGGTGACCGGTAAAACCATCCAGAAACGTTAATGGGTGTTCATGACCTCGCCCCGGTTGATAGTCGTAGAGAACAACGGGGAGCCCAGTTGTCCGGTAGTTCGGTACAGCCACATATACGACTTGTTCTGTGCACTTCGGTCGGGTTCATTTAATACTTGCAGCGGGTTTCGTCCGCCTGAAGGCTGGGCTGTTTCACCAGCTTTTTCTGCAGCGCTTTATAAACCGGTTCCAGAAGCTGTGAGACCCGGGTCACCCATTCCGCCATGGTCGTACGACGGATCTCCACACCCATACGGTTGAGGATAAATTCTTGTCGGTATAACGGAAGGGCATCACAGTATTGCTGACGATGACCCAGGCCAGAAGGCCGGGGGTTGAGAAGCTCTTGGGGATGGGCATCTTTGGAGTGGGTGCGGTTTTCACGCTGCACTCATCTTCACCTGCGTATTTCAAGCGCTGGAACTCGATGACTTTGACCTGGACTGGCACAATATCCAGTTTGCGGCTGCTTTCATGACCAAAAGCCTTCAGGGGCTTATTGCAGCAGGTGCAGGTTTTTTCTGCGTCGTCAATGTCGAGCACAACCACTTCCCGTGGCAGGTCTTTCGGTAACGGGTTTCTTGCGCTCGTGGGCCGGAACCTTCTGGGTTTCAGGCTCTTCGGGGGCGGGCTCTTCTGTCAGTTCTTCGGATTCGTTGAACAACTGACCCTGTTCGTCAGAATGTTCACTGCTGGCACTAAACTGCTGATGCTTGTAGAGGCGAAACTGTTCTTCGTACCATGCCAGCTTCTCCTTCAGCTGGATGTTTTCCTGCTGAAGGATTTCGATGTTGTTGATGTGAGGTGTGGTCATCGTATTCATGCCGGTGATTATACGATACACGGTCAGTCATCAGTATTGCAGCAGGTTATGGCAATCACATTTATCAAACCATGGACGGATACTGCAAAGGCTGGTGCGCTTTCTTTTGTTCGATCGGCAGACCATCCAGCAGCCAGGCCAGTTCACGGCACGTCAGAGTGATGGCCTGTTCGGTATGCCCCTCACGGGGCCAGTGAAAGTGACCTTTCTCCAGCCGACGCTAATAGAGCCAGAAGCCATTGATCTGCCAGTGCAGAATCTTGAGTTTGTTCTGCCCCCGGCTGCAGAACACAAACAGGCTTTCTGAAAACGGGTCGAGCGTTAGCACTTCACTGACAATCAGGGTCAGCCCGTCAATAGATTTGCGCATATCTGTGACGCCCGGAGCCAGATAAACGCGCAGGACCGGGGAGGCTGCGATCATGCGGCCTCCAGCATTTTAAGCACTTGCTGCGTCTGTGGATCAAATCCTGAGGCCAGAGCAACGCTGAAGCCCCTTGGGCTAATTAAGGTAATACCTGAGTTTGCCACGCCAGGCACCGCTGGTTCGGTCGCTGTCACAGCCTCAGGAATGACAGTGACGGGCAGCAGGTTTGTTTTTACGGTCTGAGAAGTCGCCAGCTCCTGCTCTTTGAAATAACGGCGGCGATAATAGCCAAAGGATTTGATCGACAGGTTGTGTTTGCGGGCGTATTCAGACTGCGCCAGACGGCCTTTGCGCCAGGTTTCGATATGTCGGAACCAGAATTCACGTTTGCTGGACATGGAACCTCCGGGGTTGATGGGAGGTTTGAGTATCCGGGAGTGCTGTTATTGGCGGTAGGTGGGTTTTGCCTGACGCTTACTGTTGTTCCCTGTGTGGATGCGCAGGTGCCTGGTGAGGGCACTGGATTGGGTAAAGCCTTGTTTGCAGCCTTCGACGGGGCAGACAAAAGGGCGCTCCCCTGTGTGGATGCGCAGATGCCTGGTGAGGGCACCGGATTGGGTAAAGCCCTGTTTGCAGCCTTCGACGGAGCAGACAAAAGGGCGCTCCCCTGTGTGAGTGCGCTTGTGGGTGGTGAGGTCACTGCATTGGGTAAAGCCCTGTTTGCAGCCTTCGACGGGGCAGACAAAAGGGCGCTCCCTTGTGTGAGTGCGCTTGTGGGTGGTGAGGGTACCGGATTGGGCAAAGCTCTGTTTGCAGCCTTCGACGGGGCAGACAAAAGGGCGCTCCCCTGTGTGAGTGCGCTTGTGGGTGGTGAGGTTACTGGATTGGGTAAAGCCCTGTTTGCAGCCTTCGACGGGGCAGACAAAAGGGCGCTCCCCTGTGTGAGTGCGCTTGTGGGTGATGAGGTTACTGGATTGGGTAAAGCCCTGTTTGCAGCCTTCGACGGGGCAGACAAAAGGGCGCTCCCCTGTGTGAGTGCGCTTGTGGGTGGTGAGGTCACCGGATTGGGTAAAGCCCTGTTTGCAGCCTTCGACGGGGCAGACAAAAGGGCGCTCCCCTGTATGGATGCGCAGATGCCTGGTGAGGGCACTGGATTGGGTAAAGCCCTGTTTGCAGCCTTCGACGGGGCAGGCAAAAGGGCGCTCCCCTGTGTGAATGCGCTTGTGCCTGGTGAGGGCACTGGATTGAGTAAAGCCCTGTTTGCAGCCTTCGACGGGGCAGACAAAAGGGCGCTCCCCTGTGTGAGTGTGCTTGTGCCTGGTGAGGGCACTGGATTGGGTAAAGTCCTGTTTGCAGCCTTCGACGGGGCAGACAAAAGGGCGCTCCCCTGTGTGAGTGCGCTGGTGCCTGGTGAGGTGAGCGGATCGGGTAAAGCCCTGTTTGCAGCCTTCGACGGGGCAGACAAAAGGGCGCTCCCCTGTGTGAGTGCGCTGGTGCCTGGTGAGGTGAGTGGATCGGGTAAAGCCCTGTTTGCAGCCTTCGACGGGGCAGACAAAAGGGCGCTCCCCTGTGTGAGTGCGTTTTTTTCCAGGCCGGACTCTGAGTGTGTACGTATCAGGAGTGCCTGTCGGGAGAAACTCCGTGTCAGATTGAACCTCAATGCTGTCACAGGGGGCGGTATCTTCTCCCACAGAGCTGTTTCCGAAATCCTCAGAGGGGGAAGGCATTACCTGTAGTTTATGGTTGTGCTGTCTTATCCAGCTATTTAAATACGGATATTCAGGAGGAAACAGATCAGCACCAGGGTGAGACGAGCAGTCAATGTCAGGGTGGGAGTCTTCCCCGGATTCGTCAGAAAACACGTGGCAAACTCCCGATTCATCTTCAATACGTGTCAAGGTATTCGCTTCAATGTCAAGAGGTAATACCTGCGGTGCGTGTGCAAGTGTGAGTTGTGTGTTTTGTTCCTTTCCCTGGCAATGCACACTGTGTTGATCGCCAGCCCTCGCCACTGAACAGGACGTTGTTCCATGGGGGTGGATTTGCGTACCTTTGGTGCTCGGAATAGTGACACCGCCTGTCGAGTCGATATGAATTTGCACCGAGTCAACGGGTTGATCAGGTTTAATAGAAGGTATAGGAATAAGTTTGTTTTTACCGGAAAAGGTATTGGGAGAAATCAGGCTGATGGCAATAGAGGTAGTCAAGATACCAATGCGTGCCTTAAAGAACATATACCCGCCCCCAAAAAGAAGGTGAAGAGGATAGACTCAAACGTGATGATGGCAGTGAATATTCTCACGGCAGATGCTCGGTCTTTAGGAATCCCTGCAGGGTTCAATAAACAGCCGGTACGCAGCACTGCGAAAAATCGTTAGTAACCAGTTAGCGGGTCAACCAAAGCTCCTTCGTAAACATTCCGTGAACCCATAGCCCAAAAATACCAATTATGTCCAAGGGGACTATATTTCCCCCATGCTTTCCTCCGAATCTTCTCCCCATACAAGGGTTGCGCCTGACCCGATGAAAGCCCCCTTTGCCTACGCCCACACACTCCCCAAAGCGGACTACATCGAACTGAAAGCTCAGGCCAAACAATGTGCACCCAGTGGCAACGCACCCGGACACGGGAAGAAGAGGCGCTTGCCCGGATCAAACAGATAAAAGCTGAGCACGCCAATGAGATCGCCGTTTTCCAAGAGCAGATCAGCACCCTCAATAATCAGCTGGCGGGGATGCAGCATAGGGTTTTTAGGCACTCGACGGAAAAGAAACACTCCTCCCTGAAGCAGGAAAAGAAAGCCCGGCCTTCCTCAAAACCCAGGGGGCAGCAGCGGGGTCATACAGGCCATGGTCGTACAACAATCACAACACTTCCTGTGGTTCCCGAACACCTGGATCTTGAAGAACACCCAAAGCATTGTCCTCACTGCCGTTTACCCTTCAAACCCTTTGGTACTGAAGACAGCGATGTCGTCGAGGTGGATGTGCAAGCCCACATCCGCCGCTACCACAGACATCGTTACCTCAAAACCTGCCAGTGCGAACAGTCACCGGCTATCACCATCGCTCCAGGGCCAGCCAAACTGATCCGCAAGGGTAAGCTGAGCATCTCTGTCTGGGTCGAGATTCTGTTACACAAATACGCCTTCGGTATCCCCGTTGCCCGGCAATTACAAGACTTTCGCCTGCGGGGCCTGACCTTGTCCCCGGGGACAGTGGCCGGTGGTTTGAAAATCATTCAACCTTTGTTTGAACCGATTGCCGAAGCTATCCGGGAACGAGTCGCCAGTGATGAACAGTGGCATGCCGACGAAACTCGCTGGCTGGTCTGTGGCGATGAAAAAGGGGCAAAAAAACACTGGCTGTGGGTCTTTTTAAGCAGCACTGCGGCCTACTACCGCGTGGACGACAATCGTTCGGCAAGCGTTCCCAAAGGTTTGCTATGCGACAGTAACGGTGTTCTTATCTGCGACCGTTACAGCGCCTACAAATCTCTGGCTCGTGAAAATCAGGATGTGTTTCTTGCCTTTTGCTGGAGTCATGTTCGCAGAGACTTTATCAATGCAGAACGGGGAACTGACGGACTGAAAACATGGAGTGCGATCTGGGTCAAACGTATCGGCAGGCTTTACCATTAGAATCACCAAAGGTTGAACAACCTTAATACTTGTGAAGTGTTCCAGAAACACGACAGCGCACTGAAAAACCATCTGACCAGCATGGAGAAGTGGCGCATTGAAGAACTAGCCAAACCATAACTGAAAAAACAGTGTCGGAAGGTGCTTACCAGCCTGCAGAACCATTGGGAGGGATTGTGCCTGTTTGCCGATTACCCGGAAGTGCCGATGGATAACAATGCGGCCGAGCGGTCACTTCGATCACCGGTTGTGGGGCGGAAAAACTTCTATGGCGCGGGCAGTGACTGGAGCGGAAAGCTGACCGCCTGGCTGTTCTCCGTGTTCATGACCCTGAACCTTTGGGATATCAATCCCTGGTTTTGGCTGAGTGAATATCTGTAGGCGTGTGCAGAGAATGACCGGAACCCGCCGGAAGACTTGTCCGATTGGCTACCCTGGCTGATGACAGATGGACGTCTTCAATCATTGAAGAATCACAGTCCTCCAGATGATGCTCAGTTACCCCCATCACCAAAATCATAGTATCCAATAAAGCACGCTACCGGCCAGAAGCCGGTGGCGGAGTGACTATGGGTTCACGGAATGTTTACGGAAGGAGCCATGGCTGACCCGCTAACTCATTGTTATTGCTAACTTTACTCGAAAAAAGTCAACCAAAGTCAACCTGAAAGTCAACCCCGATCTTGAGTCTGTCGCTAGCGTTTTTTCGAGCGGCTGAGCACCCGCAGTTTGTTGAGTGTTACAGGGGCCCCGTGCGTCAAGTCGTAAGCGAACGGGGAACACCATCTTCCCCTATCTGTATGAGACCGGTATTTTCAAATCATCCGCACTGAGATTCATTGGTAGCAGGTGCTCTACGCTGTCCTCTTTTTCCAGCTGTGCCTTCTCTATCTGAGGACGCTGAGTCAGTACATGCCGGAACCAGGCGTACGGCTCAAGACCGTTGGCTTTTGCCGTTTCCACAAGGCTATAGAGAATCGCACTGGCACGGGCACCTTTGACGGATTGCGCAAGTCGAGTAAGCAAGGGGAAATTTCATCCCCAAGCTTCTCACGGAACCGTACGTGACAGTCTCCCGTCATACGGCTCTTGATCACACATTTGATGCACGAAGTAATTCCCAGTGAGCAAAGAATTTCGGGCTGGCTTTCCGTAACCGTTCAAGTCGCCATTCAGCTTCTCTGGTTGAAATCCGATACCTATTGCTCGCCCATTTGATCAGTCGAGATTGAAATACGCTCCACAACCGGTAACTAAAGGTTCTGTACCAGAACTTTCCGTAGTAATGAATCCAGCCTCTGAGAGTGGCATTATACCGGCCAGCAATCTCTTTGATCGACGCCCTTGTCGAGCGATGAACCCGCCAGGACTTAATCGTCCTGGTGATCCTCTTCATCGCCTTCTTTGAGGCGCCCGGTGCACATTTGCGAAACAGTTCACCTTTAAAGCTTCTCAGTGTCCGCACTTGGAAGTCATACCCCAGAAATGTAAAAGACTTCTTCACATTCCATCGTGGAAAGGTATCAATGTAAGCAATATTGGTTTTGCTTTCGTTGATACTCAGCCCAACTTCCCTCATACGTTCAGTGATTGACTCTTTCAGATTAACAGCTTCCTTCATGTACGAGCAGTGGCACACCAGATCATCCGCATAACGCTCAAACTGAATGTTACGATGTGTTCGGCTCACCCATTGATCAAACGCATAATGCAGAAAAAGGTTCGCCAGCAAGGGAGAAATAACACCGCCTTGCGGAGTCCCCCGGGTGCGCTCTTGATGTTCCTTTTCTGAACCAGATTCGACCATCGGTGCTCTCAGCCAGCGGGTGCAGTACAAAATCACCCATCCGGGCATCTGATGATGTTTCAGAGCTTTTATAATCAAGTCATGATCGACATGATCGAAGAAAGCCTCGATATCCACCTCAAGTACCCAACTACGTGTACGACAGCGTTTCTCGCATTGCTTCAGTGCATCATGAGCTGACCTTCCCGGACGATACCCGTAGGAATCGGGATGAAAGACAGGCTCGAGTTGCTCTTCCAGAAAGCCTTTTACTGCTCCCTGTGCTACACGATCACTGACGGTTGGAATGCCCAGTGTACGTTCCGAGCCATCCGCCTTCGGGATACGTTTCTTACGTATCGGCGGCGGAAAGTATGACCCGGAACTCAGCCTGTTCCAGATTTTGTACAGATTGCGATCTCGTTTCTCATCAAATTGCTTTATCGTCTGACCATCGCATCCGGGGGCACCTTTATTTCGGCGTACATCCTGATAAGACTGCCAGACCAAAGCTTTGGGAATCTCAAATGCTTTTCCCTGTTGCAAAACATCATCCTCGGTTGAGTTGTGCCTTGTACAGTTCGTTGACCCATGCCCCTTCGCTCCCATGCCATTACAGCATTTTCATCATTACTACGGGCATGTCCGCCCCTGCATCCTGATACGTGCCGGATGCAGGTTCTCACGTAGACAGTAAACAGGTCTCCTCTGCACTGATCAGGGGACGGATACACAGCCCCTTTTTGACATCACCAAAGATTTCGACGCTTCGTCGTACAGTTCACTTTCGTTCGACTTTCCAGATCCCACGTGACGGTGTATCCCCGCCTTTTCCTGAAACGCTCACCACCAGATTCCTTAGAATCCCGCAGCATCAGGTCGTTTGGTCAGTATTCCTGCAAACCCTGACCGGAGGGCCGACCTCCATCCAACTTGGAGCATGGTTTCACTATGCAGCTTTGTAGCTTATGTCATAGCTTCTCCTTCGTGACACACACAGCCAGTTCTTTCGGCCGATCACGAACGGTTTAATTGCCCGCTCTGCCGCATTGTTGTCTGTCCAGATAGCGCGCCAGGTTTTTCCACTGGTTCTGTGCATAAGTGATGGCTCTGCCCAGCAAGCTTTTCGGTGGCACCAGTGATTGCTGCTTGTCCAGCCAGCTTTTCAGTTTATCCATCACCGGGCGGCTTTCTGACTGCCGGATCTGGAAACGCTCTTCAACACTCTTATCCCTGATCCGCTTCTCAATGGCGTACAGCGTTCGCATCAGGCCGAGTACCTGGGCCGGTTTGCTGATCGTCTTTGAGGATTGGCCTTTCTTTGTCGGGATTGCCTTCAGGGCGTCGTTAAATTTTCGGCGTACGTGGGCCATGCAGGCCACCAGTTCAATACCGGGCTACTTGTTCCGCAGGGC
The DNA here is from genome assembly GCA_965221135.1 of Sansalvadorimonas sp. Lineage (GTDB taxonomy): Bacteria > Pseudomonadota > Gammaproteobacteria > Pseudomonadales > Endozoicomonadaceae > Sansalvadorimonas. Next base: position 33,891 of record CBDCRZ010000012.1, on the reverse strand, counting down.
TTCATAGGCTTTCATCCCGTCACATTGCAGGTGACCGGTAAAACCGTCCAGAAACGTCAATGGGTGTTCATGACCTCGCCCCGGTTGATAGTCGTAGAGAACAACGGGGGAGCCCAGTTGTTCGGTAGTTCGGTACAGCCACATATACGACTTGTTCTGTGCACTTCGGTCGGGTTCATTTAATACTTGCAGCGGGTTTCGTCCGCCTGAAGGCTGGGCTGTTTCACCAGCTTTTTCTGCAGCGCTTTATAAACCGGTTCCAGAAGCGGTGAGACCCGGGTCACCCATTCCGCCATGGTCGTACGACGGATCTCCACACCCATGCGGTTGAGGATAAATTCTTGTCGGTATAACGGAAGAGCATCACAGTATTGCTGACGATGACCCAGGCCAGAAGGCCGGGGGTTGAGAAGCCCTTGGGGATGGGCATCTTCGGAGCGGGTGCGGTTTTGACGCTACACTCGTCTTCACAGGCATACTTCAAACGCTGGAACTCGATGACTTTGACCTGGGCCGGTACAATATCCAGTTTACAGCTGTTTTCATGACCGAAAGCCTTCAGGGGCTTATTGCAGCAGGCGCAGGTCTTCTCTGTGTCGTCACGTCAATGTCGAGTACAACCACTTCCCGTGGCAGGTCTTTCGGTAACGGTTTTCTTACGGGTTTTTTGCGCTCGTGAGCCGGGATTTTCTGGGTTCCCGGCTCTTCAGGGGCGGGCTCTTCCGTCAGTTCTTCGGGTTCGTTGAACAGCTGACCCTGCTCATCAGAACGTTCACTGCTGGCACTAAACTGCTGATGTTTGTAGAGGCGAAACTGTTCTTCGTACCACGCCAGCTTCTCCTTCAGCTGGATGTTTTCCAGTTGAAGGGTTTCGATGCTGTTGATGTGAGGCGTGGTCGTCGTATTCATGCCGACTATTATCCAATACCCAGCCAGTCGCTTGTATTGCAGCAGGTTATGGCAATCACATCTATCAAACCATGGACGGATACTGTAAAGGCGGGTGCGCTTTCTTTTGTGTTCGATCGGCAGACCATCCAGCAGCCAGGCCAGTTCACGGCGCGTCAGAGTGATAGCCTGCTCAGCATCACTCTCACGGGGCCAGTGAAAGCGACCTTTCTCCAGCCGACGCTAATAGAGCCAGAAGCCATTGGTCTGCCAGTGCAGGATCTTGAGTTTGTTCTGCCCCCGGTTACAGAACACAAGCAGGCTTTCTGAAAACGGGTCGAGCGTCAGCACTTCACTGACAATCAGGGCCAGCCCGTCAATAGATTTGCGCACCGGAGCCAGATAGACGTGCAAGGCCGAGGAGACTGCGATCATGCGGCCTCCAGTATTTTGAGCACTTGCTGCAGAGTCTGTGGATCAAATCCTGAGGCCAGTGCAATGCGGAGGTCCCCTGGGCTAATCAAGGTAATACCAGAGTTTTCCACTTCAGGGGCGGCTGATGTGGCCGCTGTCACGGTCTCAGGAATGACGGTGATGGGCAGCAGGTTTGTTTTTACGGTCTGAGAGGCCGCCAGCTCCTGCTCTTTGAAATAACGGCGGCGATAATAACCAAAGGATTTGATCGACAGGTTATGTTTACGGGCGTAGTCAGATTGCGCCAGACGGCTCTTGCGCCAGGTTTCGATATGTCGGAACCAGAATTCACGTTTGCTGGACACGGAACCTCCGGAATTGATGGGAGGCTTGAGTATCCGGGAGTGCTGTTATTGGCGGTAGGTGGGTTTTGCCAGAAGCTTACGTGGCAACGCACCCGAACACGAGAGAAGGAGGCGCTTGAGCGGATCAAACAGATAAAAACTGAGCACGCTCATGAGATAGCTATTTTTCAAGAGCAGATTGCCATCCTCAAAAATCAGCTGCGGGGGTTCAGCATAGGGTTTTTGGGCATTCGACGGAAAAGAAACACTCCTCCCGAAAACAGGAAAAGAAAACCCGATCCTCTTCAAAATCCCGGGGCCAGCAGCGGGGTCACAAAGGTCATGGTCGTACAACAATCACAACACTCCCTGTGGTTCCCGAACACCTTGATCTTGAAGATCACCAAAAGCAGTGCCCTCACTGTCATTTCCCCTTTAAACCCTTTGGTACCGAAGACAGCGACGTCGTCGAGATAGATGTACAAGCTCATATCCGCCGCTATCACAGACATCATTATCTCAAAACCTGCCAGTGCGAACAGTCAGCGGCCATGACCATCGTTCCGGGTCCAGCCAAACTGATCCGCAAGGGTAAGCTGGGCATCTCTGTCTGGGTCGAGATTCTGTTACACAAATACGCCTTCGGTATCCCCGTTGCCCGGCAATTACAGGACTTTCGCCTGCGGGGCCTGACCTTGTCTCCGGGGACAGTGGCCGGTGGTTTGAAATTCATCCAACCTTTGTTTGAACCGGTTGCCGAAGCTATCCGGGAACGCGTCGCCAGTGACGAGCAGTGGCATGCCGACGAAACTCGCTGGCTGGTCTGTGGTGATGAAAAAGAGGCCTAAAAAACACTGGCTGTGGGTCTTTTTAAGCAGCACCGCAGCCTACTACAGCGTGGACGACAACCGTTCGGCAAGCGTTCCCAAAGGTGTGCTATGCGACAGTAACGGTGTGCTTATCAGCGCCTACAAATGCCTGGCTCGTGAAAATCAGGATGTGTTTCTTGCCTTTTGCTGGAGTCATGTTCGCAGAGACTTTATCAATGCGGAACGGGGAACTGACGGACTGAAAACATGGAGTGCGACCTGGGTCAAACGGATTGGCAGGCTTTACCATTTGAATCATCAAAGGTTGAGCAGCCTTGGGACTTCTGAAGTATTCCAGAAATACGACAGTGCACTGAAAAACCATCTAAGGAATAGTCCTGAAACAAATTCCCGACTTTATGGGGTTTGAGGAATGATCGTATAGTTCCATTTAGGAAGAACCTGATCGAACCGGGTGGTCATAGTCTTCCGGAAGTCGGTGACATATTTTCGCCCAGACTCGAAAACCTTGTCGATAATTCTGACTATCACACTGAGCCCTTTGGTTGTCTCCGTTTTCTCCATGTAGTGCTTCGCTTTTTCCACCGAATCCATTGGTACCCCTTTGCAGGCACGGGTTACGTGTGGGAAGAGCCGGTGCTCGATAGGATTATATTTCGAACAATAAGGAGGATAATGGGCGATGCGAATCCTGAGCTTCAGGCGGTTTGACAGCGCTTGTAGATCTTCCTTGAATAGGTAGGCCGAAGAGCTGTTACTGCCACCACCATCACATAAAACCAGTATCTCATCAGCAAGAGGATAGTCAGGCTCTGCTTGTTCTTCCCACCAAATCGCCATACTTTCGCAGGCGAATTCCGTGGTGTCGTGACTGGTGTTTAGATGGAGAGAGGCTTTGTTCTTTTGCAAATCATAGATGCCATGAGGGATGACCTTACCTTCACTGCTACTCGGGAAATCATGGTCATTGACGCTGGTTGGATCGGCAGCATCGGTGACACCTTCGCGGTAAAAGTTACCCAGCAGTTCCTTTTTTTTTCGTATTGATACTTATCACTGGCAAACCGGCATCAATATATTCTTCTTTCAACCTGGCGATATTCTCAAACTGGGCATTGCGATCAGCATGCTGGCCCATGGTTCGCGATTTCTGCGGCTTACGACGACGATACCCTTCTTCGTACAATAGTCGTGAAACAAGCGTTCTCCCGGCAGGCGTGCCAAACTCACCGAGTTGGCGGGAGATTTGACGGCGGGAGAGGTTTGTCCATTTCACATCTTGGCGCATGGGATTTCCGGCTGTGTGGTCACGCAGTAGGGTGCGAAGGTTCTCAAGAAGATGGGGCATCTTTTCAGTCGAAGGCTTTCGGCCTCCACCGGCTTTTCGCAGAAGGTCTGTATTGAGGGGGCTTCTGGCTTAAGTTCGGCCATTCCACGACGAATGGTTTTCGGATCATAACCCAATAACTTCGAGGCAAAAACCGTACATCCACGATCTTGCCTCATGGCCTCTAATGCCGCAAATCGGCGACGGTCACGCTCGTTGAGCGAGCCATAAAGCTTGACTATCAGACGTTCCATATCCGCCGAGACCGCTCCTGCATACTGCTACTGAAATGCCAGGATATTATCTGCGGTTCTGAGCCCCATGGGAAGAGGAATCTGTTTTCGGACTATTCCTAAGCAGCATGGAGAAGTGGCGCATTGAAGAACTCGCCCGGCCAGAATTGAAGGAACAGTGTCGGAAAGTGCTTGCCAGCCTTCAAAACCATTGGAAAGGGTTGTGCCTGTTTGCCGATTACCCCGAAGTGCCGATGGATAACAACGCGGCCGAGCGGTCACTTCGATCACCGGTTGTGGGACGAAAAAACTTCTATGGCGCGAGCTGTGACTGGAGCGGAAAGCTGACCGCCTGGCTGTTCTCCGTGTTCATGACCCTGAACCTTTGGGATATCAATCCCTGGTCTTGGCTGAGTGAATATCTGCAGGCGTGTGCAGAGAATGACAGGAATCCGCCGGAAGACCTGTCCGACTGGCTACCCTGGCTGATGACAGATGGACGTCTTCAATCATTGAAGAATCACAGTCCTCCAGATGATGCTCAGTTACCCCCATCACCAAAATCATAGTATCCAATAAAGCACGCTACCCGCCAGAAGCCGGTGGCGGAGTGACTATGGGTTCACGGAATGTTTACGAAGGAGCTGTGTCTGACCCGCTAACTCATTGTTCTTGCTGGTTTCACTCGAAAAAGTCAATCTGAGAGTCAATCCCGATTTTGAGTCTGTCGCTAGCGTTTTTTTCGCGCGGCTGAGCACCCGCAGCTTGTTGAGTGTTACAGGAGCTCCGTGCGTCAAGTCTCACGTAGAGTACTGACTAAAAACAGGCACTTTTTTTCACTGTACGACTATCTTTCCTCCCTTGGTTCAATGGGTGAAAGAATGTTTCTTCAAAAAAGATTACAACTCTTTCGTGTTAGTCTTTTCTTAATTGGCTGTTTTGCTTCTCTACCCGCGTCTTCGGTGAGGGACAAGGGTACCCCCCATCGGCTTGCCCCTCCCGCCTCACTGAATGTGACCTCGATGGCGGGAGTTACCGTCCATACCGTTAAAAATACACGGATCTACCCCAAAGGCGAAACAACCTGCTCCCGGGGTGAGAGGGATGGTCGTCCTTTTATAGACTGCCGGGGAGAGGATAAAGCGACACAGTTCACTCTGGCAGGAGCCATTCCCCAAACGCTTGAAATTCAACAGGATGCCATCACCAGTATCGAGAGTGGGACAACAGCGTGCCGTATTTCACCGGGAGAGGAGGTCGATCCGTCTATTCATTGCGGTTCCTCCACCAAAGCTCCCTCCCCCGCGTTTCCTGGCGTCAATGGATGGGTTCGTGAGCATGACAAGAATCATGAAATCAAGGATCTGCTGGCGCGCCAATCAGAAGAGGAATGTCATGACGGCGTTCAAACCTGTGATGAACTTGAGGTTCAAATCGTAGAGGATGAGGGGCAGGGTTCTCCAGACACACACACTGAGAGCCTCACGTAAAAAGAAACGTCTGAAAGGAAGCGGCCTATACCCGCCTAAAGCCTTTCAAATCCTTACCTCTCGATTATGCAAATGCGACCAGTGCAGCTACACCACCAATCGCCCGATGCACCTCAAACAGCACCAGCGCACCCATCTGCCCGGGGACGCGCGTCCCAAACCCTTCTCCTGTGACCTGTGCAGCTATACCACCGATCACCCGAGGAACCTCAAACAGCACCAGCGCACCCATCTGCCCGGGGACGCGCGGCCCAAGCCCTTCTCCTGTCGAGTGCACCTACACCACCGATGACCCCAGGAGCCTGTGCAGGGGGAAGCCGGCCCAAGCCTCTGTCCTGCGACCTGTGCACCTATACCACGGATCGCCCGGGGAGCCTCAAAAAGCACCAGCGCACCCACTTGCAGGGGGTGGCGCGGCCCAAGCCGCTGTCCTGTGACCAGTGCAGATACACCACCGATGACTCGGGGAGCCTCAAACGGTACCAGCGCACCCATCTGCAGGGGAGCGCGCGGCCCAAGCCGCTGTCCTGTGACCTGTGCAGCTATACCACCGATCGCCCGGGGAGCCTCAAACAGCACCAGCGCACCCATTTGCAGGGGGAGGCGCGGCCCAAGCCGCTGTCCTGTGACCAGTGCACCTACACCACCGATCACTCGGGAAGCCTCAAACAGCACCAGCGCACCCATCTGCATTCGCGCGGCTGAGCACCCGCAGTTTGTTGAGTGTTACAGGGGGGCCGTGCGTCAAGCCTCACGTAGGGTACTGACTAAAAACAGGCACTTTTTTTCGCTGTACAACTATCTTTCATCCCCGGGCTCAATGGGGGAAAGAATGTTTCTTCAAAAAAGATTACAACTCTTTCGTGTTAGTCTTTTCTTAATTGGCTGTTTTGCTTCTCTACCCGCGTCTTCGGTGAGGGACAAGGGCACCCCCCATCGGCTTGCCCCACCCGCCTCACTGAATGTGACCTCGATGGCGGGAGTAGCCGTCTATACCGTTAAAAATACACGGATCTACCCCAAAGGCGAAACAACCTGCTCCCAGGGTGAGAGGGATGGTCGTCCTTTTATATACTGCCGGGGAGAGGATAAAGCGACACAGTTCACCCTGGCAGGCCCCATTCCCCAAACGCTTGAAATTCAACAGGATGCCATCACCAGTATCGAGAGTGGAACAACAGCGTGCCGTATTTCACCGGGAGAGGAGGTCGATCCGTCTATTCATTGCGGTTCCTCCACCAAAGCTCTCTCCCCCGAGTTTCCTGGCGTTAATGGATGGGTTCGTGAGCATGACCAGGATCATGACATCAATGATCTGCTGGCACGCCAATCAGAAGGTGAATGTCATGGCGGCGTTCAAACCTGCGAAAAACTTGAGGTTCAAATCGTAGAGGATGAGGCGCAGGATTCTCAAGGCATACACACACTGAGAGTCTCACGCAGAAAGAAACGTCTGAAAGGAAGCGCCCAATACCGGCCTAAAGCCTTGCGAACCCTTGCCTCTCGATTATGCCAATGTGACCAGTGCAGCTACACCACAGATCACCCGGGGCACCTCAACCGGCACAAGCGCACCCATCTGCAGGGGAAGGCGCGGCCTAAGCCGCTGTCCTGTGACCAGTGCAGCTACACCACCGATGACCCGGGGAGCCTCAAACGGCACCAGTGCACCCATTTGCAGGGGGAGGCGCGGCCCAAGCCGCGATCCTGTGACCAGTGCACCTACACCACCGATCACACAGGGAACCTCAAACAGCACCAGCGCACCCATCTGCCCAGGGACGCGCGGCCCAAGCCGCTGTCCTGTGACCTGTGCACCTACACCACCGATGACCCGAGGAGCCTCAAACGGCACCAGCGCACCCATTTGCAGGGGGAGGCGCGGCCCAAGCCCTTCTCCTGTGACCAGTGCCCCTACACCACCGATCACCCGGGGCACCTCAAACAGCATCAGCGCACCCATTTGCAGGGGGAGGCGCGGCCCAAGCCCTTCTCCTGTGACCAGTGCCCCTACACCACCGATCACTCGGGGAGCCTCAAACAGCACCAGCGCACCCATTTGCAGGGGGAGGCGCGGCCCAAGCCGCTGTCCTGTAACCAGTGCAGCTACACCACCGACCGCACGGGGAACCTCAAACAGCACCAGCGCACCCACCTGCAGGGGGAGGCGCGGCCCAAGCCGCTGTCCTGTGACCAGTGCAGATACACCACCGGTGACCCGGGGAGCCTCAAACGGCACCAGCGCATCCATTTGCAGGGGGAGGCGCGGCCCAAGCCGCTGTCCTGTGACCAGTGCAGATACACCACCGGTGACCCGGGGAGCCTCAAACGGCACCCGCGCACCCATTTGCAGGGGGAGGCGCGGCCCAAGCCGCTGTCCTGTGACCAGTGCAGATACACCACCGGTGACCCGGGGAGCCTCAAACGGCACCCGCGCACCCATTTGCAGGGGGAGGCGCGGCCCAAGCCGCTGTCCTGTGACCAGTGCAGCTACACCACCGACCGCACGGGGAACCTCAAACAGCACCAGCGCACCCACCTGCAGGGGGAGGCGCGGCCCAAGCCGCTGTCCTGTGACCAGTGCAGATACACCACCGATGACCCGAGGAGCCTCAAAAAGCATCAGCGCACCCACCTGCAGGGGGTGGCGCGGCCCAAGCCGCTGTCCTGTGACCAGTGCACCTACACCACCGATGATCCGGGGAGCCTCAAACGGCACCAGCGCACTCATCTGCAGGGGACGGCGCGGCCCAAGCCGCTGTCCTGTGACCAGTGCACCTACACCACCGATCGCCTGGGGAGCCTAAAACAGCACCAGCGCACCCATCTGCAGGGGGACGCGCGGCCCAAGCCGCGGTCCTGTGACCAGTGCACCTACACCACCGATCACCCGGGGAACCTCAAACAGCACCAGCGCACCCATCTGCCCGGGGACGTGCGGCCCAAGCCGCTGTCCTGTGACCTGTGCACCTACACCACCGATGACCCGAGTAGCTTCAAACGGCACCAGCGCACCCATTTGCAGGGGGAGGCGCGGCCCAAGCCATCCTTTAGTAACCATTCCCTGTAAGGAATAGTCCTGAAACAAATTCCCGACTTTATGGGGTTTGAGGAATGATCGTATAGTTCCATTTAGGAAGAACCTGATCGAACCGGGTGGTCATAGTCTTCCGGAAGTCGGTGGCATATTTTCGCCCAGTCTCGAAAACCTTGTCGATAATTCTGACTATCACACTGAGCCCTTTGGTTGTCTCCGTTTTATCCATGTAGTGCTTCGCTGTTTCCACCGAATCCATCGGTACCCCTTTGCAGGCACGGGTTACGTGTGGGAAGAGCCGGTGCTCGATAGGATTATATTTCGAACAATAAGGAGGATAATGGGCGATGCGAATCCTGAGCTTCAGGCGGTTTGACAGCGCTTGTAGATCATCCTTGAATAGGTAGGCCGAAGAGTTGTTACTGCCACCACCATCACATAAAACCAGTATCTCATCAGCAAGAGGATAGTCAGGCTCTGCTTGTTCTTCCCACCAAATCGCCATACTTTCGCAGGCGAATTCCGTGGTGTCGTGACTGGTGTTTAGATGGAGAGAGGCTTTTATCACTGGCAAACCGGCATCAATATATTCTTCTTTCAATCTGGCGATATTCTCAAACTGGGCATTGCGATCAGCATGATGGCCCATGGTTCGCGATTTCTGCGGCTTACGACGACGATACCCAATAGCCGTGAAACAAGCGTTCTCCCGGCAGGCGTGCCAAGCTCACCGAGTTGGCGGGAGATTGGACGGCGGGAGAGGTTTGTCCATTTCACATCTTGGCGCATGGGATCTCCGGCTGTGTGGTCACGCAGTAGGGTGCGAAGGTTCTCAAGAAGATGGGGCATCTTTTCAGTCGAAGGCTTTCGGCCTCCACCGGCTTTTCGCAGAAGGTCTGTATCGAGGGGGGCTTCTGACTTAAGTTCGGCCATTCCACGACGAATGGTTTTCGGATCACAACCCAATAACTTCGAGGCAAAAGCCGTACCTCCACGATCTTGCCTCATGGCCTCTAATGCCGCAAATCGGCGACGGTCACGCTCGTTGAGCGAGCCATAAAGCTTGACTATCAGACGTTCCATATCCGCCGAGACCGCTCCTGCATACTGCTACTGAAATGCCAGGATATTATCCTGCGGTTCTGAGCCCCATGGGAAGAGGAATCTGTTTTCGGACTATTCCTTACCGCAGCCCTGGTACAGCGCAACAACGCCTCTGCCTGCCACATAATCCATATTACTTTTCTGCAGTAGAGCCAGTGCTTCAAAGAACTGTAAATATCATTTGTTGAGAGTGGCCAGAGTACGAGTGTCGGAAGCGGCGAAACAATGATCAGGGAGAACACCACATGAGTTGGCTGGGGGGGGCTTGAAAAGGTCACAAAGAGCATACGCGGCAGAGTCAATGGAGAGTCAGTGCACAGACTACAGGGAATGATTACTAAAGAATGTCTTGAGTCGCTCGCCCTCGGGCAGATGGATGCGCTTGTGTTGTTTGAGGTGCCCCGGGCGGTCGGTGGTGTAGCTACACAGGTCACAGGACAGCGGCTTGGGCCGCGCCTCCCCCTGCAAATGGGTGCGCTTGTGCCGGTTGAGGCTCCCCGAGTGATCGGTAGTGTAGGTGCACTGGTCACAGGGCAGCGGCTTGGGCCGCGCCTCCCCCTGCAAATGGGTGCGCTGGTGCTGTTTGAGGCTCCACGAGGCATCGGTGGTGTAGGTGCACTGGTCACAGGACAGTGGCCTGGGGCGCGCCTCCCCCTGAAAATGGGTGCGCTGGTGCTGTTTGAGGTTCCCCGGGCGATCGGTGGTGTAGGTGCACTGGTCACAGGAGAAGGGCTTGGGCCGCGCCTCCCCCTGCAAATGGGTGCGCTGGTGTTGTTTGAGGTGCCCCGGGCGATCGGTGGTGTAGGTGCACAGGTCACAGGACAGCGGCTTGGGCCGCGCCTCCCCCCGCAGATGGGTGCGCTGGTGCTGTTTGAGGTTCCCCGGGTGATCGGTGGTGTAGGAGCACAGGTCACAGGACAGCGGCTTGGGCCGCGCGTCCCCCTGCAAATGGGTGAGCTGGTGCTGTTTGAGGCTCCCCGGGGCATCGGTGGTGTAGCTGCACTGGTCACAGGACAGCGGCTTAGGCCGCGCCTTCCCCTGCAGATGGGTGCGCTTGTGCCGGTTGAGGTGCCCCGGGTGATCTGTGGTGTAGCTGCACTGGTCACATTGGCATAATCGAGAGGCAAGGGTTCGCAAGGCTTTAGGTCGGTATTGGGCGCTTGCTTTCAGACGTTTCTTTCTGCGTGAGATTCTCAGTGTGTGTATGCCTTGAGAATCCTGCCCCTCATCCTCTACGATTTGGATCTGAAGTTCTTCGCAGGTTTGAACGGCACCATGACATTCACCTTCTGATTGGCGCGCCAGCAGATCATTGATGTCTTGATCCTGGTCATGCTCACGAACCCATCCATTGACGCCAGGAAGCTCGGTGGAGGGAGCTTCGGTGGAGGAACCGCAATGAATAGACGGATCGACCTCCTCTCCCGGTGAAATACGGCACGCTGTTTTCCCACTCTCGATACTGGTGATGGCACCCTGTTGAATTTCAAGCGTTTGGGAAATGGGTCCTGCCAGAGTGAACTGTGTCGCTTTATCCTCTCCCCGGCAGTCTATAAAAGGACGACCATCCCTCTCACCCCTGGAACACGTTGTTTCGCCTTTGGGGTAGATCCGTGTATTTTTAACGGTATAGACGGCTACTCCCGCCATCGAGGTCACGTTCAGTGAGGCGGGAGGGGCAAGCCGGGGGGCACCCTTGTCCCTCGCCGAAGATGCGGGTAGAGAAGCAAAACAGCCGACTAAGAAAAGACTAACACGAAAGAGTTGTAATCTGTTTTGAAGAAACATTCTTTCCCCCATTGAGCCAGGGGAGGAAAGATAGTTGTACTGTGAAAAAAAGTGCCTGTTTTTAGTCGGTACCCTGCGTGAGACTTGACGCACGCCCCCCCTGTAACACTCAACAAACTGCGGGTGCTCAGCCGCGCGAATGCAGATGGGTGCGCTGGTGCTGTTTGAGGCTCCCCGGCTGATCGGTGGTGTAGGTGCACTGGTCACAGGACAGCGGCTTGGGCCGCGCCTCCCCCTGCAAATGAGTGCGCTGGTGCTGTTTGAGGCTCCCCGGGCAATCGGTGGTGTAGCTGCACTGGTCACAGGAGAAGGGCTTGGGCCGCGCGTCCCGGGGCAGATGGGTGCGCTGGTGCTGTTTGAGGCTCCCCGGCTGATCGGTGGTGTAGCTGCACTGGGCACAGGAGAAGGGCTTGGGCCGCGCGTCCCCGGGCAGATGGGTGCGCTGGTGCTGTTTGAGGCTTCTCGGGTCATCGGTGGTGTAGCTGCACTGGTCACAGGAGAAGGGCTTGGGCCGCGCGTCCCAGGGCTGATGGGTGCGCTGGTGCTGTTTGAGGCTCCCCGGGTGATCGGTGGTGTAGCTGCACTGGTCACAGAAGAAGGGCTTGGGCCGCGCGTCCCAGGGCTGATGGGTGCGCTGGTGCTGTTTGAGGCTCCCCGGGTGATCGGTGGTGTAGCTGCACTGGTCACAGAAGAAGGGCTTGGGTCGCGCGTCCCCCTGCAAATGGGTGCGCTGGTGCTGTTTGAGGTTCCTCAGGCAATCGGTGGTGTAGCTGCATTGGTCACAGGAGAAGGGCTTGGGCCGCGCGTCCCCCTGCAAATGGGTGCGCTGGTGCTGTTTGAGGTTCCCCGGCTGATCGGTGGTGTAGCTGCACTGGTCACAGGAGAAGGGCTTGGGCCGCGCCTCCCCGGATAGATGGGTGCGCTGGTGCCGTGTGAGGCTCCCCCGGTGACCGGTGATGTAGCTGCACTGATCACAGGAGAAGGGCTTGGGCCGCGCGTCCCCGGGCAGATGGGTGCGCTGGTGCTGTTTGAGGCTCCCCGGGCAATCGGTGGTGTAGCTGCACTGGTCACAGGAGAAGGGCTTGGGCCGCGCGTCCCGGGGCAGATGGGTGCGCTGGTGCTGTTTGAGGCTCCTCGGGTTATCGGTGGTGTAGCTGCACTGGTCACAGGTGAAGGGCTTGGGCCGCGCGTCCCAGGGCAGATGGGTGCGCTGGTGCTGTTTGAGGCTCCTCGGGTCATCGGTGATGTAGCTGCACTGGTCACAGGAGAAGGGCTTGGGCCGCGCGTCCCAGGGCAGATGGGTGCGCTGGTGCTGCTTGAGGTGCCCCGGGTGACCGGTGGTGTAGCTGCACTGGTCACAGGAGAAGGGCTTGGGCCGCGCGTCCCCGGGCAGATGGGTGCGCTGGTGCTGTTTGAGGCTTCTCGGGTCATCGGTGGTGTAGCTGCACTGGTCACAGGAGAAGGGCTTGGGCCGCGCGTCCCAGGGCTGATGGGTGCGCTGGTGCTGTTTGAGGCTCCCCGGGTGATCGGTGGTGTAGCTGCACTGGTCACAGAAGAAGGGCTTGGGTCGCGCGTCCCCCTGCAAATGGGTGCGCTGGTGCTGTTTGAGGTTCCTCAGGCAATCGGTGTTGTAGCTGCATTGGTCACAGGAGAAGGGCTTGGGCCGCGCGTCCCCCTGCAAATGGGTGCGCTGGTGCTGTTTGAGGTTCCCCGGCTGATCGGTGGTGTAGCTGCACTGGTCACAGGAGAAGGGCTTGGGCCGCGCGTCCCCGGTCAGATGGGTGCGCTGGTGTCGTTTGAGGTGCCCCTGGCAATCGCTGGTGTAGCTGCACTGGTCACAGGAGAAGGGCTTGGGGCGCGCGTCCCCGGGCAGATGGGTGCGCTGGTGCAGTTTGAGGCTCCCCAGGCGACCGGTGGTATAGTCGCACTTGTCACATCTGTATGATCGAGCGGCGCTCATTCGTAAGGTTTCAGGCTGGCACAGGCTGCGTCTCTTCAGACATCCCTTCCCCCCTGAGACCCTCAATGTGCATGTGTCCGGTGAATCCTGCTCCTCATCTTCTGTGATTTGAACCTGAAGTTTTTCGCAGATTTGAATGCTTTCATGGGATTCATCATCTGAATCGCGCATCAGCAGATCATTGATTTCATGATCCTGGTCATGCTCATGGATCCATCCATTGACGCCAGGAACCGCGGGGGAGGGAGCTTTGGTGGAGGAACCGCAATGAATAGACGGATCGACCTCCTCTCCCGGTGAAATACGGCACGCTGTTGTCCCACTCTCGATACTGGTGATGGCATCCTGTTGAATTTCAAGCGTTTGGGGAATGGGGCCTGCCAGGGTGAACTGTGTCGCTTTATCCTCTCCCCGGCAGTATATAAAAGGACGACCATCCCTCTCACCCCGGGAGCAGGTTGTTTCGCCTTTGGGGTAGATCCGTGTATTTTTAACGGTATGGACGGTAACTCCCGCCATCGAGGTTACGTTCAGTGAGGCGGATGGGGCAAGCTGGGGGGCACCCTTGTCCCTCGCCGAAGACGCGGGTAGAGAAGCAAAACAGCCAATTAAGAAAAGACTAACACGAAAGAGTTGTAATCTTTTTTGAAGAAACATTCTTTCCCCCATTGAGCCAGGGGATGAAAGATAGTCGTACAGTGAAAAAAAGGGCCTGTTTTTAGTCAGTACTCTACATGAGACTTGACGCACGGGGCTCCTGTAACACTCAAAAAACTGCGGGTGCTCAGCCGCGCGAAAAAACGTAAGCGTCAGGCAAAACCCACCTACCGCCAATAACAGCACTCCCGGATACTCAAGCCTCCCATCAATTCCGGAGGTTCCATGTCCAGCAAACGTGAATTCTGGTTCCGACATATCGAAACCTGGCGCAAAGGCCGTCTGGCGCATTCTGAATATGCCCGCAAACACAACCTGTCGATCAAATCCTTTGTCTATTATCGCCGCCGTTATTTCAAAGAGCAGGAGCTGGCGGCCTCTCAGACCGTAAAAACAAACCTGCTGCCCATCACCGTCATTCCTGAGACCGTGACAACGGCCACATCAGCCGCCCCTGAAGTGGAAAACTCTGGTATTACCTTGATTAGCCCAGGGGACCTCCGCATTGCACTGGCCTCAGGATTTGATCCACAGACTCTGCAGCAAGTGCTCAAAATACTGGAGGCCGCATGATCGCAGTCTCCTCGACCTTGCACGTCTATCTGGCTCCGGGCGTCACAGATATGCGCAAATCTATTGACGGGCTGGCCCTGATTGTCAGTGAAGTGCTGACGCTCGACCCGTTTTCAGAAAGCCTGCTTGTGTTCTGTAACCGGGGGCAGAACAAACTCAAGATCCTGCACTGGCAGACTAATGGCTTCTGGCTCTATTAGCGTCGGCTGGAGAAAGGTCGCTTTCACTGGCCCCGTGAGAGTGATGCTGAACAGGCTATCACTCTGACGCGCTGTGAACTGGCCTGGCTGCTGGATGGTCTGCCGATCGAACAAAAGAGAGCGCACCAGCCTTTGTAGTATCCGTCCATGGTTTGATAAATGTGATTGCCATAACCTGCTGCAATACTGATGACTTGCCGTGTATCGTATAATCACCGGCATGAATACGACGACCAAGCCTCACATCAACAACATCGAAACCCTTCAGCTGGAAAACATCCAGCTGAAGGAGAAGCTGGCGTGGTACGAAGAACAGTTTCGCCTCTACAAACATCAGCAGTTTAGTGCCAGCAGTGAACGTTCTGATGAGCAGGGTCAACTGTTCAACGAACCCGAAGAACTGTGATGCTCTTCCGTTATACCGCCAGGAATTTATCCTCAACCGCATGGGTGTGGAGATCCGTCGTACGACTATGGCGGAATGGATGATCCGGGTCTCACAGCTTCTGGAACCTGTTTATAAAGCGCTTCAGAAAAAGCTGGTGAAACAGCCCAGCCTTCAGGCGGACGAAACCCCGCTGCAAGTGTTAAATGAACCCGGCCGAAGTGCACAGAACAAGTCGTATATGTGGCTGTACCGAACCACCAGACAACTGAGTTCCCCCGTTGTTCTGTACGACTATCAACCGGGGCGAGGTCATGAACACCCACTGGCGTTTCTGGACGGTTTTACCTGTCATCTGCAATGTGACGGGATGAAAGCTTATGAAGCCCTGCGGAACAAGCAGCCCGGTATTGAACTGGTGGCCTGCATGGCCCACGTACGCCGAAAATTTAACGACGCCCTGAAGGCAATCCCGACAAAGAAAGGCCAATCCTCAAAGACCCTCAGCAAACCGGCCCAGGTACTCGGCCTGATGCGAACGCTGTACGCCATTGAGAAGCGGATCAGGGACAAGAGTGTTGAAGAGCGTTTCCAGATCCGGCAGTCAGAAAGCCGCCCGGTGATGGACAAACTGAAGAACTGGCTGGACAAGCAGCAATCACTGGTGCCACCGAAAAGTTTGCTGGGCAGAGCCATCACTTATGCCCAGAACCAGTGGAAGAACCTGGCACGCTATCTGGACAGTGGTCTGTTGGATATCGACAACAATGCGGCAGAGCGGGCAATTAAACCATTCGTGATCGGCCGAAAGAACTGGCTGTGTGTCACGAAGGAGAAGCTATGACATAAGCTACAAAGCTGCATAGTGAAACCATGCTCCAAGTTGGATGGAGGTCGGCCCTCCGGTCAGGGTTTGCAGGAATACTGACCAAACGACCTGATGCTGCGGGATTCTAAGGAATCTGATGGTGAGCGTTTCAGGAAAAGGCGGGGATATACCGTCACGTGGGATCTGGAAAGTCGAACGAAAGTGAACTGTACGACGAAGCGTCGAAATCTTTGGTGATGTCAAAAAGGGGCTGTGCATCCGTCCCCTGATCAGTGCAGAGGAGACCTGTTTACTGTCTGTATGGCATCCGGCGTTAAGGCAGCGAGAGTCCAGATCAGGCCAGCTTGGGGAACGTGAGAACCTGCATCCGGCACGTATCAGGATGCAGGGGCGGACATGCCCGTAGTAGTGATGAAAATGCTGTAATGGCATGGGAGCGAAGGGGCATGGGTCAACGAACTGTACAAGACACAACTCAACCGAGGATGATGTTTTGCAACAGGGAAAAGCATTTGAGATTCCCAAAGCTTTGGTCTGGCAGTCTTATCAGGATGTACGCCGAAATAAAGGTGCCCCCGGATGCGATGGTCAGACGATAAAGCAATTTGATGAGAAACGAGATCGCAATCTGTACAAAATCTGGAACAGGCTGAGTTCCGGGTCATACTTTCCGCCGCCGGTACGTAAGAAACGTATCCCGAAGGCGGATGGCTCGGAACGTACACTGGGCATTCCAACCGTCAGTGATCGTGTAGCACAGGGAGCAGTAAAAGGCTTTCTGGAAGAGCAACCCGAGCCTGTCTTTCATCCCGATTCCTACGGGTATCGTCCGGGAAGGTCAGCTCATGATGCACTGAAGCAATGCGAGAAATGCTGTCGTACACGTAGTTGGGTACTTGAGGTGGATATCAAGGCTTTCTTCGATCATGTCGATCATGACTTGATTATAAAAGCTCTGAAACATCATCAGATGCCCGGATGGGTGATTAATCATTAGGTAAACCTTCGGTTCTGCCGGGGAGACTCACATAGATTAAACCGAGGCTTCGGGCACTAGTCTCGATGGTTCCGCCAAGAACCAAGAGATTTAACCTGTGCCAGACCACAAGAGTCTGACCCACACACGGTGGGATTGTAAGTATCACATTGTGTTTATTCCCAAGAAGCGGCAAAAGGTCATCTACGGAAGCCTGAGGAAGTTTCTTGGTTCAATCTTTCACGACCTTGCCAAACGCAAGGGTTGTGAAATCGTAGAAGGTCACTTAATGCGAGATCATGTATATATCTGCATAAGTATTCCACCGAAGTACTCAGTTTCGAATGTTGTTGGTTATTTGAAGGGGAAATGCGCCATAGCTATTGCGAGGCACTTCAAGGGCAGACAGCGAAATTTTAGTGGTGAGCATTTTAGGGCGCGAGGGTATTTTGTGAGCACGGTCGGTCTTGATGAGTACGTCGTGAGAGAATACATTCGTAATCAAGAGAAAAGTGATGCGTCACGAGATTAACTGAAGCTTGGCTTAAACCCGCGCCCTTGGGCGCAATAATAGCCCTTTGAGGGCGTCCTCAAATAAGCCTCCGGCTATGCCAGAGGTCATTTAACTTCCTGATTACCATTGATCGTACGTCATGATCCTGGAAAGTTCATTTAAGAATATCCGCACACTTTTTCATTCTTTAAACCTATATTCCAGTGAGGAAATAACAGAACCTGACCACTGTTACCGGTGAAATAGGCATCATATAGACGTGCTCTCCAGTTGTGGCTGGCAAAACCAGCCTCTAATCGCTCCGGCCAGACAAAGATCCTCAGCATCATTCAAAATGATGGAGTCCACTCTGCAGTTGTCTTTAGTGCCCGGCTGATGGCTAGCTCGTATTCCACTGGACATCTGGCAGTTTGAGCAATCGTTCCGGCATTGGCGCTGTATTGACTGCTGCACGGCCAAGTCTTGAGATCATTGAAGGCATGTCAAATCGCCGGTTAAACCGATAGTTGAACTCAGACAAATACCGGCCCAAATGCTTCGGATCGAGCTTGTGGTAAGTCCCGGCAATCGCTGTTTTCACGTTACCGAGCATGGTGTTGACCCAGGTGAACACTTCATTACCCATGGAGGCATAACCGCCACCGGTAATGATGGCGCTGTGAAAGCAGCCGGTATCTTCAATACCCCGAAAACAGGACAAACCATCACTGACGACCCGGGCCCCTTTTTTCAGAGCATGTTCCGCCCACTCCTTAATGGTTGAGCGCTGAAAGTTATCAACGGAATTGAAGCGCATGTAGTGCGGGTGGTTATCAGCATCTGTCTGGACTGCAGCCACAAATGGCGCTTTATTCTCTGAGCCTCTGCCCCGACGCCCCCCGTGGCGCTCACCGCCCCAATAGGCATCATCAACCTGGACAAAACCACCCAACTGCCAACTATTATCCCTCTCCATCATGACCTGCATAAGCTTGTGCTTCATGCGCAGTGCGGCATTGTAGGAGATAGAAAGTTGTCGGTGCAGAGCCAGGGCAGAAATCCCCGTTTTACTCTGGGTGATGAGGTATATGCCCAGAAACCAAGTAGTGAGGGGGAGCTTTGTTGAGTCAAAGATGGTGTTACTGGTCAATGAAGTCTGGTGACGACAGCGATTACACTGGAATTCTGCTTTTCGGTGAAGCTTGCAGAAGCTGCGGGATCTACATTTAGGACATTTAAAGCCATCTGGCCAGCGCCAAGAGAACACCGTACTCTCACACTGCTCCTCTCTGCCGTAATCAGCAAGAAATTGCGTAATGCCAAGGCCTTTTTGATACTGAATGGTGTTTTTACACATCAGTCTGCCTCCAAAGCATATGACAGTCGACGCTTATTATAGTAGTTCGTTATAGCACTGGTTTATGACGTAGGTTCGGTGGTAATCAGGAGGCCTTTTGACCCATGCAACGCAGAATGTTGTAGGTCAGCGCTGCCAGACTCATGATCAGTGCATTGGTGGCGAACTTCCCTGATGGCAGGTGTTCCAAATCCAGATCTGTTTTGAATTCACTGTGAAATTGCTCACTGGTCGCGTGGTCCTTATACAAGGCAATAATATCGTCATCACTGTAGTGTTTCTCTTCCAGTGTCGTCCACCAACCTTCCAGCTCATACTCCGGGCCTGAGATAAACATCTGGCCGACAGCATCACAGGTTCTGCGGATAATTCTGAGAACCAGACGCTGCGGGCCATAGTCTGTCTCGTGGATAACAGATAAGGTGGCGTAGTCTTTCCCATCCCTGACAGGCTGCCAGGCAATGTTGGCGTCTTCAAATTGTGGCAACCATCGCTCTGTCGTGTAGGTGCTGCGGGGGTTGAGCTTAATGATGTGCTCCACATTTTTGTGACGGGCCACTTCCTTGCGGCTGTCTTCAGCATCATGGCCACTGTCGAGTCTCAGCAATAGTGATTCCCGGGTGATACACTTAGCTCGCTGAATAACCTGCGCCAAAAAAGGGTAACCTTTCTACCAACCACCTAAACGCCACCATTTCAGGCAATGATTTTTCCCATCGGGTTATGCTTTTGGAGGATCATGGTTACGCATTTTACAAAGCATCTCCTCACTCATTAACCAAGGCAAATAGGGGGAGATATCTTCAGGCGGTTTCCTGCCATTTGCTGCACATGCCTCAAGATAGGAATTCAGCCAGGTTTTTGGGTTAATACCCCAAAGCTTAAGTGTCATGAAAATACTGAATAGAAATACGGCTATATCAGCACTCCAGTCGCTGCCAGAGCCATAGTAATTCTTCCTGCCAGGCACTGTGCGAATGGCTTGTTCTGCAGCGTTGTTATCCATAGGGATACCGGGATGAGTGACAAAACGGGTCAATCCTTCCCAATGATTCTGCAGGCTTTCGAGCACCTTTTTTGCTCTGACTGGCAGTTTTGGGCGTTTGAGTTCCTGACCCCTCTGGGTTGCCATCTGCTCTACCTGACGCTCAAGTTTCAGTTGTCGAGCTGAAAACTGCTCAGGGTCGTCCAGAACTTTAAGGCGCTGGTCGTTCAGGTGGTATAAGTGACCAATCCTGCTCACCCTGGTGGCACTCCACTTTTCCAGTTCAGGGTCGCCACGCTGAGCATCAATAAAATCCCGTCTTACGTGAGCCCAACAGAAAGCTAAAACAATAGAAACCGCATCGCTGGCGAGCTTCTTGTAGGCCGGGTACCGATCGCATACCAGCGTACCTGCCCCATCACCTATGACGGATTCGGGTACGACAGCCGCGCGAGAGTCAGCAATACTGAAATAAACCGCCTGGTCGCAAAGAAATACCCAGAGCCAGTGCTTGTGGGATCCAGTTTTCTCATGCCCCCAGACAATCCACCGCGTTTCATCGGCATGCCATTGATTGCTCTTGGCAACGAACTCCCGAATAGCATCAGCAACAGGCTCGAAAAAAGGCGTTATTGCGGCCTGCCCAAAGGAAATAGTTGCTGGTGAAAGGTGCAGACCCTGTGTTTTATAAGACTCCAGTTGTCTGTTTATGGGGATGCCGTATGCGTATTTATTCAGTAACAACTCCCCCCAGACTGAAATCCCGAGCATCCCTTTATTGATGAGTCTTGGCGGAGGTGGTGCAACAGTGATATTGGGCGTTTCCGGACACTGGCAGGTTTTCTGATAATGTCTTCGGTGATAACGACGAACGTGAGCCTTGACTTCAACTTCAATCACATCGCAACCAGAGCTATTGAAAAATGGCCTGAAAGGTCAATGACAGGCTGCACAACGCTGCTCTTCCTCTGGCAGGTCCACTGGCTCATGAACCACAGGCAGATTGTTGTGAAGGTTGCGCCCGTTACCGGGAACCCCGGGCTGACGGCCTCGTTTACGATTTGAAGGTGGGCGAGTTGAATTGCCGCTTTTCTTGGAAGAGGCACTGGTTTTCTCAGACTTGCGACCAAAAAGCAGGTGCTTCATGTGCGCCAGCTCTGATTTCAGTTCATCAATCTGGGCATTCAATGCTGCTGTAGCAGCCTTATGCTTTAACGTGAGCCCGGAATTTTTGGTCAGAGCTTTTTGCTCTCGGTCACACGCCGCTTTCCACATAGCATGCCACTGGTTGGCCTGCTGTTTAAGCTGGATGTGCTCCTGCTTGGTCAGGATGACCTGCACGGTGGTGAAGGGGGCAGGCGTTAATGCAGAGGCTGTGTTTGATACTGAAGAATGAACGTTTTTCACACACTAAAAAAGTAGACGGTTTTAAGATGTTTTGTAGCGGTTTGTAGAATAGTTACACTAAGGGTGGTTTGGGCCGCGCGTCCCCCCTGCAGATGGGTGCGCTTGTGCTGTTTGAGGTTCCCCGGGCGATCGGTGGTGTAGGTGCACTGGTCACAGGAGAAGGGCTTGGGCCGCGCGTCCCCCTGCAGATGGGTGCGCTGGTGCTGTTTGAGATGCCCCGGGCGATCGGTGGTGTAGGGGCACAGGTCACAGGAGAAGGGCTTGGGCCGCGCGTTCCAAGGCAGATGGGTGCGCTGGTGCTGTTTGAGGTTTCTCGGGTCATCGGTGTTGTAGGTGCACAGGTCACAGGAGAAGGGCTTGGGTCGCGCGTCCCCGTGCAGATGGGTGCGCTGGTGCTGTTTGAGGTGCCCCAGCTGGTCGGTGGTGTAGATGCACAGGTCACAGGAGAAGGGCTTGGGCCGCGCGTCCCCGGGCAGATGGGTGCGCTGGTGCTGTTTGAGGTGCCCCAGCTGATCGGTGGTGTAGTTGCACAGGTCACAGGAGAAGGGCTTGGGCCGCGCGTCCCCGAGCAGATGGGTGCGCTGGTGCCGTTTGAGGTTCCACGACTGATCGGTGGTATAGCTGCACAGGTCACAGGATAAGGGCTTGGGCCGCGCGCCCCCGGGTAGATGGATGCGCTGGTGCTGTTTGAGGCTCCTCGGGGCATCGGTGGTGTAGGTGCACTGGTCACAGGAGAAGGGCTTGGGCCGCGCGTCCCCAGGCAGATGGGTGCGCTGGTGCTGTTTGAGGTTCCCCGGGTGATCGGTGGTGTAGCTGCATAGGTCACAGGAGAAGGGCTTGGGCCGCGCGTCCCCGGGCAGATGGGTGCGCTGGTGCTGTTTGAGGTGCCCCGGACGATCGGTGGTGTAGCTGCACTGGTCACAGGAGAAGGGCTTGGGCCGCGCGTCCCCGGGCAGATGGGTGCGCTGGTGCTGTTTGAGGCTCCTCGGGTTATCGGTGGTGTAAGTGCACTGGTCACATTGGCATAATCGAGAGGCAAGGATTCGCAAGGCTTTAGGCGGGTATAGGCCGCTTCCTTTCAGATGTTTCTTTCTACATGAGGCTTTCAGTGTGTGTGTGTCTGGAGAATCCTGCCCCTCATCCTTTACGATTTGGACCTCAAGTTCATCACAGGTTTGAACGCCGTCATGACATTCCTCTTCTGATTGGGGCGCAAGCAGATCATTGATTTCATGATTCTGGTCATGCTCACGAACCCATCCATTGGCGCCAGAAAGCTCGGGGGAGAGAGCTTTGGTGGATGAACCGCAATGAATAGACGGTTCGATCTCCTCTCCCGGTGAAACGCGGCACGCTGTTGTCCCACTCGCGATACTGGTGATGGCGCCCTGTTGAATCTCAAGCGTTTGGGGAATGGATCCTGCCAGGGTGAACTGTGTCGCTTTATCCTCTCCCCGGCAGTATATAAAAGGACGACCATCCCTCTCACCCCGGGAGCAGGTTGTTTCGCCTTTGGGGTAGATACGTGTATTTTTAACGGTATAGACGGCCACTCCCGCCATAGAGGTCACATTCAGTGAGGCGGGTGGGGCAAGCCGATGGGGGGCACCCTTGTCCCCCGCCGAAGACGCGGTTAGAGAAGCAAAAAAGCCAATTAAGCCAAGACTAACACGAAAGAGTTGTAATCTTTTTTGAAGAAACATTCTTTCACCCATTGAGCCAAGAGGATGAAAGATAGTCGTACAGTGAAAAAAAGTGCCTGTTTTTAGTCAGTACCCTACGTGAGACTTGACGCACGGAGCTCCTGTAACACTCAACAAACTGTGGGTGCTCAACCGCGCGAATGCAGATGGGTGCGCTGGTGCCGTTTGAGACTCCCCGGGTGATCGGTGGTGTAGGTGCACTGATCACAGGACAGCGGCTTGGGCCGCGCCTCCCCCTGCAGATGGGTGCGCTGGTGCTTTTTGAGGTTCCCTGGGCGGTCGGTGGTGTAGCTGCACTGGTCACAGGACAGCGGCCTGGGCCGCGCCTCCCCCTGCAAATGGGTGCGCTGGTGCCGTTTGAGGCTCCCCTGGTCATCGGTGGTGTAGGTGCACAGGTCACAGGACAGCGGCTTGGGCCGCGCCTCCCCCTGCAGATGGGGGCGCTGGTGCTGTTTGAGGTGCCTCGGGCGATTGGTGGTGTAGCTGCACTGGTCACATTGGCATAATTGAGAGGCAAGGATTTGCAAGGCTTTAGGCGGGTATAGGCCGCTTCCTTTCAGACGTTTCTTTCTACGTGAGGCTCTCAGCGTGTGTGTCTGGAGAACCCTGTCCCTCACCCTCTACGATTTGCACCTCAAGTTCTGCGCAGGTTTGAACGCTGTCATGACATTCCTCTTCTGATTGGCGTGCCAGAAGATCATTGATGTCATGATCCTGGTCATGCTCACGAACCCATCCATTGACGCCAGGAAACTCAGGGGAGAGAGCTGTGGTGGAGGAACCACAATGATTAGACGGATCGACCTCCTCTCCCGGTGAAATACGGCACGCTGTTGTCCCACTCTCGATACTGGTGATGGCATCCTGTTGAATTTCAAGCGTTTGGGGAATGGGTCCTGCCAGAGTGAACTGTGTCGCTTTATCCTCTCCCCGGCAGTATATAAAAGGACGATCATCCCCCTCACCCCGGGAGCAGGTTGTTTCGCCTTTGGGGTAGATCCGTGTATTTTTAACGGTATGGACGGCAACTCCCGCCATCGAGGTCACGTTCAGTGAGGCGGTTGGGGCAAGCCGGAGCGGCTCCTTGTCCCTCGCCGAAGACGCGGGTAGAGAAGCAAAAAAGCCAATTAAGCAAAGACTAACACGAAAGAGTTGTAATCTTTTTTGAAGAAACATTCTTTCCCCCATTGAGCCAAGGGAGGAAAGATAGTCGTACAGTGAAAAAAAGTGCCTGTTTTTAGTCAGTACGATGGGTGTGCTGGTGCTGTTTGAGGCTCCCCTGGGCATCGGTGGTGTAGGTGCACTGGTCACAGGACAGCGGCCTCGGCCGCGCGTCCCCCTGCAGATGAGTGCGCTGGTGCTGTTTGAGGTTCCCCGTATGATCGGTGGTGTAGATGCACTGGTCACAGGACAGCGGCCTGGGCCGCGCGTCCCCCTGCAGATGGGTGCGCTGGTGCTGTTTGAGGTTCCCCGGACGATCGGTGGTGTAGGTGCACTGGTCACAGGACAGCAGCTTGGGCCGCGCCTCCCTCTGCAAATGGGTGCGCTGGTGCCGTTTGAGGCTCCCTCGGACATCGGTGGTGTAGGTGCACTGGTCACAGGACAGCGGCCTGGGCCGCGCCTCCCCCTGCAAATGGGTGCGCTGGTGCTGTTTGAGGATCCCCTGGTGATCGGTGGTGTAGGTGCACAGGTTACAGGACAGGGGCTTGGGCCGCGCCTTCCCGGGCAGATGGGTGTGCTTGTGCCGGTTGAGGTGCCCCAGGCGGTCGGTGGTGTAGGTGCACAGGTCACAGGACAGCGGCCTGGGCCGCGCGTCTCCCTGCAAATGGATGCGCTGGTGCCGCTTGAGGCTCCCCGAGTGATCGGTGGTGAAGGTGCACAGGTCACAGGACAGCGGGTTGGGCCGCGTCTCCCCCTGTAGGTGGGTGCGCTGGTGCTGTTTGAGGCTCCTCAGACGATCGGTGGTGTAGGTGCACTGGTCACAGGATAGCGGCCTGGGCCGCGCCTCCCCCTGCAAATGGGTGCGCTGGTGCTGTTTGAGGCTCCCTTGGACATCGGTGGTGTAGGTGCACAGGTCACAGGACAGCGGCTTGAGCCGCGCCTCCCCCTGCAAATGGGTGCGCTGGTGCTGTTTGAGGTTCCCCGTGCGGTCGGTGGTGTAGCTGCACTGGTCACAGGACAGCGGCTTGGGTCGCGCGTCCCCCTGCAGATGGGTGCGCTTATGCCGGTTGAGGTTCCCCTGGTGATCGGTGGTGTAGCTGCACTGGTCACATTGGTATAATCGAGAGGCAAGGATTCGCAAGGCTTTAGGCGGGTATAGGCCGCTTTCTTTCAGTCGTTTCTTTTTACGTGATGCTCTCAGTGTGTGTGTGTCTGGAGAATCCTGCCCCTCATCCTCTACGATTTGAACCTCAAGTTCTTCGCAGGTTTGAACGCCGCCATGACATTCCTCTTCTGATTGGGGCGCCAGCAGATCATTGATTTCATGGGCCTGGTCATGCTCACGAACCCATCCATTGACGCCAGGAAATGCGGGGGAGGGAGCTTTGGTGGAGGAACCGCAATGAATAGACGGATCGACCTCCTCTCCCGGTGAAATACGGCACGCTGTTGTCCCACTCTCGATACTGGTGATGGCATCGCTTTGAATTTCAAGCGTTTGGGGAATGGGTCCTGCGAGGGTGAACTGTGTCGCTTTATCCTCTCCCCGGCAGTATATAAAAGGACGACCATCCCTCTCACCCCGGGAGCACGTTGTTTCGCCTTTGGGGAAGATACGTGTGTTTTTAACGGTATAGACGGCCACTCCCGCCATCGAGGTTACGTTCAGTGAGGCGGGTGGGGCAAGTCGATGGGGGGTACCCTTGTTCCTCGCCGAAGACGCGGGTAGAGAAGCAAAACAGCCGACTAAGAAAAGACTAACACGAAAGAGTTGTAATCTGTTTTGAAGAAACATTCTTTCCCCCATTGAGCCAAGGGAGGAAAGATAGTCGTACAGTGAAAAAAAGTGCCTGTTTTTAGTCAGTACGATGGGTGTGCTGGTGCTGTTTGAGATTACCCGGGCGATCGGTGGTGTAGGTGCACTGGTCACAGGACAGCGGCCTGGGCCGCGCGTCCCCCTGCAGATGAGTGCGCTGGTGCTGTTTGAGGCTCCCCTGGGCATCGGTGGTGTAGGGGCACTGGTCACAGGACAGCGGCTTGGGCCGCGCCTCCCCCAGCAAATGGGTGCGCTTGTGCTGGTTGAGGTGCCCCGGGCGGTCGGTGGTGTAGGTGCACAGGTCACAGGACAGCGGCTTGCGTCCCCCTGCAAATGGGTGCGCTTGTGCTGTTTGAGGCTCCCTAGGTGATCGGTGGTGTAGGTGCACTGGTCACAGGACAGCGGCCTGCAAATGAGTGCGCTTGTGTTGTTTGAGGTTCCCCGGATGCTGGTTGTAGGTGCCCTGGTCACAGGACAGCAGCTTGGCGGTCGGTGGTGTAGGTGCACAGGTGCACAGGTCACAGGACAGCGGCTTGCGCCGCGCCTCCCCCTGCAAATGGGTGCGCTTGTAGGTGCACAGGTCACAGGACAGCGGCTTGGGCCGCGCCTCCCCCTGCAAATGGGTGCGCTGGTGCTGTTTGAGGTGCGGGGCAGGCGGTGCTGTTTGAGGCTCCCTAGGTGATCGGTGGTGTAGGTGCACTGGTCACAGGACAGCGGCCTGGGCCGCGCGTCCCCCTGCAGATGGGTGCGCTGGTGTTGTCGGTGGTGTAGGTGCACAGGTCACAGGACAGCGGCTTGAGGTTCCTGTCCCCCTGCACTGGTCACAGGACAGCGGCTTGGGCCGCGCCTCCCCCTGCAAATGATCGGTGGTGTAGGTGCACTGGTCACAGGACAGCAGCTTGGGCCGCGCCTCCCCCTGCAAATGGGTGCGCTGGTGCCGTTTGAGGTTTCCCGGGGCGGTGGTGTAGGTGCACAGGTGGTGGGCCGCGCCTCCCTCTGCAAATGGGTGCGCTGGTGCTGTTTGAGGCTCCCCGGGGCATCGGTCACAGGTCACAGGACAGGGCTTGGGCCGCGCCTCCCCCTGCAAATGGGTGCGCTGGTGCTGTTTGAGGTGCTCCAGGCGGTCGGTGGTGTAGGAGCATAGGTCACAGGTCAGCGGCTTGGGCCGCGCCTCCCCCTGCAAATGGGTGCGCTGGTGCCGTTTGAGGCTCCCTAGGTGATCGGTGGTGTAGGTGCACTGGTCACAGGACAGCGGCCTGGGCCGCGCGTCCCCCTGCAGATGGGTGCGCTGGTGTTGTTTGAGGTTCCCCGGGGCATCGGTGGTGTAGGTGCACAGGTCACAGGACAGCAGCTTGGGCCGCGCCTCCCCCTGCAAATGGGTGCGCTGGTGCCGTTTGAGGTTTCCCGGGGCATCGGTGGTGTAGGTGCACAGGTCACAGGACAGCAGCTTGGGCCAATCAGAAGATGAATGTCATGGCGGCGTTGGGGTGCAAATGGTAGCCGGTTTGAGGTTTCCCGGGGCATCGGTGGTGTAGGTGCACAGCCTCCCCCTGCAAATGGGTGCGCTGGTGCTGTTTGAGGTGCTCCAGGCGGTCGGTGGTGTAGGAGCATAGGTCACAGGACAGCGGCTTGGGACGCGCCTCCCCGGGCAAATGGGTGCGCTGGTGCTTTTTGAGGCTCCCCAGGTGATCGGTGGTGTAGGTGCACAGGTCACAGGACAGGGGCTTGGGCCGCGCCTCCCTCTGCAAATGGGTGCGCTGGTGCTGTTTGAGGCTCCCCGGGGCATCGGTAGTGTAGGTGCACAGGTCACAGGACAGGGGCTTGGGCCGCGCCTCCCCCTGCAAATGGGAGCGCTTGTGCTGTTTGAGGTGCTCCAGGCGGTCGGTGGTGTAGGAGCACAGGTCACAGGTCAGCGGCTTGCGCCGCGCCTCCCCCTGCAAATGGGTGCGCTTGTGCAGTTTGAGGCTCCCTAGGTGATCGGTGGTGTAGGTGCACTGGTCACAGGACAGCGGCCTGGGCCGCGCGTCCCCCTGCAGATGAGTGCGCTGGTGTTGTTTGAGGTTCCCCGGATGATCGGTGGTGTAGGTGCACTGGTCACAGGACAGCAGCTTGGGCCGCGCCTCCCCCTGCAGATGGGTGCGCTGGTGCTTTTTGAGGTTCCCCGGGCGGTTGGTGGTGTAGGTGCACAGGTCACAGGACAGCAACTTGGGCCGCGCCTCCCCCTGCAAATGGGTGCGCTGGTGCCGTTTGAGGTTTCCCGGGGCATCGGTGGTGTAGGTGCACAGGTCACAGGACAGCAGCTTGGGCCGCGCCTCCCCCTGCAAATGGGTGCGCTGGTGCCGTTTGAGGTTTCCAGGGGCATCGGTGGTGTAGGTGCACAGGTCACAGGACAGCGGCTTGGGCCGCGCCTCCCCCTGCAAATGGGTGCGCTGGTGCTGTTTGAGGTGCTCCAGGCGGTCGGTGGTGTAGGAGCATAGGTCACAGGACAGCGGCTTGGGACGCGCCTCCCCGGGCAAATGGGTGCGCTGGTGCTTTTTGAGGCTCCCCAGGTGATCGGTGGTGTAGGTGCACAGGTCACAGGACAGGGGCTTGGGCCGCGCCTCCCTCTGCAAATGGGTGCGCTGGTGCTGTTTGAGGCTCCCCGGGGCATCGGTAGTGTAGGTGCACAGGTCACAGGACAGGGGCTTGGGCCGCGCCTCCCCCTGCAAATGGGTGCGCTGGTGCTGTTTGAGGTTCTCGGTGCGGTCGGTGGTGTAGGAGCACAGGTCACAGGTCAGCGGCTTTCTCCGGGCAGACGCGCCTCTCCGGGGTGTAGGTGCACTGGGTGCGCTTGTGCCGGTTGAGGTGCCCCGGGCGGTCGGTGGTGTAGGTGCACTGGTCACAGTACAGCGGCCTGTGGGTCGCGCCTCCCCCTGCAAATGGGTGCGCTGGTGCTGTTTGAGGCTCCCCATTTGATCGGTGGTGTAGGTGCACAGGTCACAGGACAACGGCCTGGGCCGCGCCTGCCCCTGCAAATGGGTGCGCTTGTGCTGTTTGAGGTTCCTCGTAGCATCGGTGGTGTAGCTGCACTGGTCACAGGACAGGGGCTTGGGCGCGCCCAAGCCCCTGCAAATGGGTGCGCTGTGCACCTACACCACCGATCACCTGGGGAGCCTCAAAAAGCACCAGCGCACCCATTTGCCCGGGGAGGCGCGTCCCAAGCCGCTGTCCTGTGACCTATGCTCCTACACCACCGACCGCCTGGAGCACCTCAAACAGCACCAGCGCACCCATTTGCAGGGGGAGGCGCGGCCCAAGCCGCTGTCCTGTGACCTGTGCACCTACACCACCGATGCCCCGGGAAACCTCAAACGGGCACCAGCGCACCCATTTGCAGGGGGGAGGCGCGGCCCAAGCTGCTGTCCTGTGACCTGTGCTCCTACACCACCGACCGCCTGGAGCACCTCAAACAGCACCAGCGCACCCATTTGCAGGGGGAGGCGCGGCCCAAGCCGCTGTCCTGTGACCTGTGCACCTACACCACCGATGCCCCGGGAAACCTCAAACGGCACCAGCGCACCCATTTGCAGGGGGAGGCGCGGCCCAAGCTGCTGTCCTGTGACCAGTGCACCTACACCACCGATCATCCGGGGAACCTCAAACAACACCAGCGCACTCATCTGCAGGGGGACGCGCGGCCCAGGCCGCTGTCCTGTGACCAGTGCACCTACACCACCGATCACCTAGGGAGCCTCAAACAGCACAAGCGCACCCATTTGCAGGGGGAGGCGCGGCGCAAGCCGCTGTCCTGTGACCTGTGCACCTACACCACCGACCGCCCGGGGCACCTCAACCAGCACAAGCGCACCCATTTGCTGGGGGAGGCGCGGCCCAAGCCGCTGTCCTGTGACCAGTGCCCCTACACCACCGATGCCCAGGGGAGCCTCAAACAGCACCAGCGCACTCATCTGCAGGGGGGACGCACGGCCCAGGCCGCTGTCCTGTGACCAGTGCACCTACACCACCGATCGCCCGGGTAATCTCAAACAGCACCAGCACACCCATCGTACTGACTAAAAAACAGGCACTTTTTTTCACTGTACGACTATCTTTCCTCCCTTGGCTCAATGGGGGAAAGAATGTTTCTTCAAAACAGATTACAACTCTTTCGTGTTAGTCTTTTCTTAGTCGGCTGTTTTGCTTCTCTACCCGCGTCTTCGGCGAGGAACAAGGGTACCCCCCATCGACTTGCCCCACCCGCCTCACTGAACGTAACCTCGATGGCGGGAGTGGCCGTCTATACCGTTAAAAACACACGTATCTTCCCCAAAGGCGAAACAACGTGCTCCCGGGGTGAGAGGGATGGTCGTCCTTTTATATACTGCCGGGGAGAGGATAAAGCGACACAGTTCACCCTCGCAGGACCCATTCCCCAAACGCTTGAAATTCAAAGCGATGCCATCACCAGTATCGAGAGTGGGACAACAGCGTGCCGTATTTCACCGGGAGAGGAGGTCGATCCGTCTATTCATTGCGGTTCCTCCACCAAAGCTCCCTCCCCCGCATTTCCTGGCGTCAATGGATGGGTTCGTGAGCATGACCAGGCCCATGAAATCAATGATCTGCTGGCGCCCCAATCAGAAGAGGAATGTCATGGCGGCGTTCAAACCTGCGAAGAACTTGAGGTTCAAATCGTAGAGGATGAGGGGCAGGATTCTCCAGACACACACACACTGAGAGCATCACGTAAAAAGAAACGACTGAAAGAAAGCGGCCTATACCCGCCTAAAGCCTTGCGAATCCTTGCCTCTCGATTATACCAATGTGACCAGTGCAGCTACACCACCGATCACCAGGGGAACCTCAACCGGCATAAGCGCACCCATCTGCAGGGGGACGCGCGACCCAAGCCGCTGTCCTGTGACCAGTGCAGCTACACCACCGACCGCACGGGGAACCTCAAACAGCACCAGCGCACCCATTTGCAGGGGGGAGGCGCGGCCCAAGCCGCTGTCCTGTGACCTGTGCACCTACACCACCGATGTCTACGGGGAACCTCAAACAGCACAAGCGCACCCATTTGCAGGGGGAGGCGCGGCCCAGGCCGTTGTCCTGTGACCTGTGCACCTACACCACCGATCGTCTGGGGAGCCTCAAACAGCACCAGCGCACCCATTTGCAGGGGGAGGCGCGACCCAAGCCGCTGTACTGTGACCAGTGCACCTACACCACCGACCGCCCGGGGCAGCCTCAACCGGCACAAGCGCACCCATCTGCCCGGAGAGGCGCGTCCAAAGCCGCTGACCTGTGACCTGTGCTCCTACACCACCGACCGCACCGAGGCACCTCAAACAGCACCAGCGCACCCATTTGCAGGGGGAGGCGCGGCCCAAGCCCCTGTCCTGTGACCTGTGCACCTACACTACCGATGCCCCAGGGGAGCCTCAAACAGCACCAGCGCACCCATTTGCAGAGGGAGGCGCGGCCCAAGCCCCTGTCCTGTGACCTGTGCACCTACACCACCGATCACCTGAGGGAGCCTCAAAAAGCACCAGCGCACCCATTTGCCCGAGGGAGGCGCGTCCCAAGCCGCTGTCCTGTGACCTAGTGCTCCTACACCACCGACCGTCCTGGAGCACCTCAAACAGCACCAGCGCACCCATTTGCAGGGGGAGGCGCGGCCCAAGCCGCTGTCCTGTGACCTGTGCACCTACACCACCGATGCATACTGGAAACCTCAAACCAGCACCAGCGCACCCATTTGCAGGGGGAGGCGCGGCCCAAGCTGCTGTCCTGTGACCTGTGCACCTACACCACCGATGCCCCGGGAAACCTCAAACGGCACCAGCGCACCCATCGTACTGACTAGGGGGAGGCGCGGCCCAAGTTGCTGTCACTGTACGACCTGTGCTTTCCTACACCTGGCTCAACCGCCCGGGAAAGAATGTTTCTTCAAAAAAGCACCAGCGCACCCATCTGCAGGGGGAGGCGCGGCCCAAGCTGGCTGTCCTGTGACCAGTGCACCTACACCACCGATCATCCGCGAGTGACAAGGAGCCGCTCAAACTTGCACCAGCCGCACTCATCTGCAGGGGGACCTCGATGGCCCAGGCCGCTGTCCTGTGACCAGTGCACCGTTACAAATACACGGATCACCTAGGGAGCCTCAAACTGCGAAACAAGCTGCACCCGGGGTGCAGGGGGAGGCGCGGCGCTTTTATAGCCGCTGACCTGTGACCTGTGCTCCTAGCGACCACCGACCGCTCTGGCAGCACCTCAAACAGCACAAGCGCTCCCATTTGCAGGGGGAGGCGCGGCACCAAGCCCCTGTCCTGTGACCTGTGCACCTACAGCGTACCGTATGCCACCGGGGAGCCTCAAGGAGGTCGACCAGCGTCTACCCATTTGCAGAGGGAGGCGCGGCACCACAGCCCTCTGTCCTGTGTTTCCTGTGCACCTACACCACCGATCACCTGGGGAGCCTCAAAAAGCACCAGCGACACCCATGATGCTTCGGGGAGGCGCAATCCCAAGCCGAATGTCCTGTGACCTATGCGTCCTACACCACCTGACCGCCTGGAGCACCTCAAACAGCACCAGCGCACCCATCGTAGCAGGGGGAGGGACAGCGGTTCTCCAGACACACGCTGTCCTGTGAGCCTGTGCACCTACACCACCGATGCCCCGGGAAACCTCAAACGGCCTATACCAGCGCTAAAGCCATTTGCAGGGGGAGGCTTGCGGCTCTCAAGCTGCTGTCCAATGTGACCTAGTGCTCCTACACCACCGACCGCCTGAGAGCACCTCAAACAGCACCAGCGCACCCATTTGCAGGGGGAGGCGCGGCCCAAGCCGCTGTCCTGTGACCTGTGCACCTACACCACCGATGCCCCGGGAAACCTCAAACGGCACCAGCGCACCCATTTGCAGGGGGAGGCGCGGCCCAAGCTGCTGTCCTGTGACCAGTGCACCTACACCACCGATCATCCGGGGAACCTCAAACAAGCACCAGCGCACTCATCTGCAGGGGGACGCGCGGCCCAGGCCGCTGTCCTGTGACCAGTGCACCTACACCACCGATCACCCGGGGAGTCTCAAACGGCACCAGCGCACCCATCTGCATTCGCGCGGTTGAGCACCCACAGTTTGTTGAGTGTTACAGGAGCTCCGTGCGTCAAGTCTCACGTAGGGTACTGACTAAAAACAGGCACTTTTTTTCACTGTACGACTATCTTTCATCCTCTTGGCTCAATGGGTGAAAGAATGTTTCTTCAAAAAAGATTACAACTCTTTCGTGTTAGTCTTGGCTTAATTGGCTTTTTTGCTTCTCTAACCGCGTCTTCGGCGGGGGACAAGGGTGCCCCCCATCGGCTTGCCCCACCCGCCTCACTGAATGTGACCTCTATGGCGGGAGTGGCCGTCTATACCGTTAAAAATACACGTATCTACCCCAAAGGCGAAACAACCTGCTCCCGGGGTGAGAGGGATGGTCGTCCTTTTATATACTGCCGGGGAGAGGATAAAGCGACACAGTTCACCCTGGCAGGATCCATTCCCCAAACGCTTGAGATTCAACAGGGCGCCATCACCAGTATCGCGAGTGGGACAACAGCGTGCCGCGTTTCACCGGAGAGGAGATCGAACCGTCTATTCATTGCGGTTCATCCACCAAAGCTCTCTCCCCCGAGCTTTCTGGCGCCAATGGATGGGTTCGTGAGCATGACCAGAATCATGAAAATCAATGATCTGCTTGCGCCCCAATCAGAAGAGGAATGTCATGACGGCGTTCAAACCTGTGATGAACTTGAGGTCCAAATCGTAAAGGATGAGGGGCAGGATTCTCCAGACACACACACACTGAAAGCCTCATGTAGAAAGAAACATCTGAAAGGAAGCGGCCTATACCCGCCTAAAGCCTTGCGAATCCTTGCCTCTCGATTATGCCAATGTGACCA
>CBDCRZ010000011.1:0-5315 GCA_965221135.1 Sansalvadorimonas sp. | reverse complement strand
CTCTAAAATTAAGTTTTTCAAGTTGCTGTCATGGCGGTGTTGGACGAGCAGGGTCAAATTCAGATCCACACCGAGAATATCTTTCCGATCATCAAGAAGGCTGTTTACTCCGGCCACGAGGTATTCCTGCGTGAGCTTGTTAGCAATGGCGTTGATGCCATCAACAAGCGTCGAATGGCCGCAATGGCTGGAGACTGCAGTGAGGGAGACGACGGCACGATTAAAATTAACGTCGATCGAGAGGCTAAAACTCTGACCATTTCCGATAACGGAATTGGTATGACGGCAGATGAAGTAAAGCGCTATATCAATCAGGTTGCATTTTCAAGCGCTGAAGACTTTCTTGAGAAATATAAACAAGAAGAAGATGCCATTATTGGACATTTTGGCTTAGGTTTTTATTCGAGCTTCATGGTGGCGGAGCGGGTTGAATTGCTTACCAAATCTGCCAAGCCCGACCATGAAGCAGTGCGTTGGTCCTGCGACGGGTCTCCAAACTTCAATCTCACAGGTGCAGAACGCACAGATGCAGGAACCGATGTGATCCTGCATCTTATGGAAGAGGAATTGGAATATATAGAACCTGCAAGGATTAGGACACTCATCAATACGTACTGCGATTTCATGTCAGTACCTGTTCAGCTTGAAGGGGAAACAGTTAACAAAATGGTCGCTCCATGGCGTAAGAATGCTCGGGAGCTTTCGGATCAAGACTATATTGATCTTTATAATTATCTCTATCCATTTCAAGGTGACCCCTTGCTTTGGGTGCACCTAAATACCGATTATCCATATAACCTTCAAGGAATTCTCTTTTTTCCCAAGCAAACCGGTAGGGCTGATTGGGAGAAAGGAGAAATTAAGCTCTACTGCAATCAAGTGTTTGTGAGCGATTCCATTAAGGAAGTTGTTCCACGCTATCTTCTGCCATTAAGGGGAGTGATTGATTCTCCAGATATCCCATTAAATGTAAGTAGAAGTGCACTTCAGACGGATCGACGTGTGCGCTCTATTGGTAATTTTGTTGCCAAAAAAGTCTCTGACCGTCTTCGTAGTCTTAAAAAAGATGATCCACAAGCCTATGCAGAAGCATGGGAGTCTCTTGCCCCTTTCGTAAAAATTGGAGCGATGGAAGATGATAAATTCGCTGAACAGGTTGAAGAACTGGTGATGTTCGCCACCAATGCTTCAATCTCTACTGACGATACCTCTGATCCAATTGGAGGTAACGAGCGCAACTTCACAACACTTGATGGGTATCGCGGAAGGCTTCCTAATGATGAAAAAATAATTCTGTATTGCACCGACGAAATATCACAATCTGCTGCGCTCAACCTATGGACATCTCAAGAGCGTGAAGTGTTGTTTGCCGATACGGTGATTGATAGTCAATTCCTCCCTTGGCTTGAATCACGACATGAAGAATTGAAATTTCAGCGTGTTGATGCTGAGTTGGATGCATCACTTAAGGAAGAAACACCCGAATTGAGTGATGGTGATGGGGAAACGAAGAGCGAAAGTTTGCGCAAATTAATTAAAGATGCATTGTCTAACGATAAAGTCACCATTCAGGTTCAAGCGCTCAAATCTGGATCAAACGGGCCTGCGGCTCTGATTTTACTTCCAGAACAAATGCGTCGTATGAATGATATTGGCGCATTAATGGATCAACGACTACCGGGTTTACCCGATTATCACGTGTTGTTGGTCAATCAAAAGCATCCCCTTGTGGAGGGTCTGCTCAGACTTCAATCCGGTGGGGTCATTGTTGGTGATTCTGGGCAATCACCAAGCGAAATGCTTGCACGAGACCTTGCTCAACATCTTTATGACACTGCAAAGCTGTCAGTGGGAGGTTTGGATCCCAAGGAGCTTGCAAACTTCCAAAACAAAAATTTGCAGCTGATGTCGCAATTGATGGAACGAGGTTTCTAAGCAGACACTTTGCTAAACTATTGATTCGGCCATTGGCCACCGCTTTCTTAAGGACGCCGTTATGTCACGGGTGTGTCAGCTCACAGGTACTCGCGCCAACAACGGCATGGCTGTGAGTCACTCGCATATTCGTACCAAGAAGCTGCAGCAGGCCAATCTGCAGCAGCGTCGCCTGTGGTGGGCTGAGGGAAAGCGTTGGATCAACATCCGCATCACGACACGTGCCCTCAAGACCATCCAGAAGAAAGGGTTGGGTGCCTACGCACGTTCACTGGGCGTTGATCTCGGAAAGCTCTGAAGCCTCTCTAGAATTTTGAAACCAACAACGGTTTCATGAAAAGACGATCCCTACTCCAGACTGCAGTTCTGGGAGCAGGGATTTTTTTATTGGCACCCGCTCGTGTACGGGCTTTAGGTGGTACGTCTCCCGAAATCGGAATCAAAGCTCCTGATTTCGATCTTTTGGGCTTCAGTAGTGTCAATCCAGATCAAAATCACTGGAGTTTGACAAGCCTTCAAGGACGTTGGCTTGTCGTGTACTTTTATCCGAGAGATTTCACCTCTGGTTGCACAATCGAAGCTCATGGCTTTCAGGAAGCATTGCCAGAGTTCAAAAAGCAAAGAGCAGAGGTTGTTGCTATCAGTGCTGACTCAGTAAGCGATCATGAATCATTTTGTAGTTCTGAGGAGCTGAAGTTCCCTTTACTTTCAGACCCTGATGGTGTTGTAAGCAAGGCTTACGGCTCTTGGATGGCGCCATACTCGATGCGCCATACATTCCTTATCGATCCAGAGTCTGTGCTTCAAGCTGCTTGGACAGGAGTTCGACCCGTTGGTCATGCCAACGAGGTGCTCAGCCGTCTCAAGGAGTTACAAACCGGGTAAGTCCTCTGCGCGTGTTAGAGATGGGATGTTGACCATGGCTCGGCAGAGCTAGTAAAGAGAGGTGAAGCATGGCGGTCACAAAGGGACAAAGTCCTTTCATTCTTCTGTACCATCGCACGCCATTTGATGAAGGGAAGGATGAAAAGGGCAACAGAATTTGGTGTGATCAGAAAAGTCCAAACGGAATCATCCCAACGCTTAGAAATTTATTTCGTACGCGAAAAAATGGGACATGGATTGCTTGGAGAAAAGTAGACAAGGTTGAGGATTCAGCTGATGAAAGTATCGCGATGTCTGATCCGAAACCATTTACATTGTGCAGAATTCCATTAGAAGATAATCAGATATCAAGTTTTTATCATGTCACGTCAAAAGAATCTTTTTGGCCTATACTTCATACCTTCCCAACCCATTTTAACGTTAATAACGCTGACTGGGGAATCTTTGAAGAAGTTAATCTACGTTTTGCTAAAGCTGCTTGTCATCAAGCCGCAGATTCAGCAACTGTATGGGTTCATGACTACAATTTGTGGCTTGTTCCTGGTTATATCAGAGAATTAAGGCCTGACCTAAAGATTGCATTCTTCCATCACACACCATTCCCTGGAAATGATGTCTTTGCAATTTTACCTTGGCGTGAACAGATTCTTGAAAGCCTCCTTAGTTGCGATGTAGTGGGGTTTCATATTCCGCGTTATACCGAAAACTTTGCGCGAGCTGCCAACTGTTTATTAGGTGCAAAGAAAGGATCCAAGATACCTGTCAATTCAAGATTCGCTCCAACCGGTTCCGCTTTAACGGAGCCATCTGAAACTCCTTATTTACATTACAAAGGACGAAAGATACAACTCTTGTCATCGCCTGTTGGGACATCACCCGATGTTATCCAAGAGCTTGCAGCACGTGCTGATGTTCAAGAATTAGCCGATCAGATAGATGATGACACCAAGAAGGGTAGAAAACTCATCCTTTCTGCTAGCCGTGTTGATTACACCAAGGGCAATGAAGAGCTCTTGCTTGCCTTTGAACGGCTACTTGAGCATCGACCTGATTGGCATGGAAAAGTAGTTCTTATGCTTGCTTGTGTTGCCGCTGCAAGTGGCATGAAAATCTACGAAGAAACACAACGCACCATTGAAGAAACCGCAGGTCGAATTAACGGACGATTTAGTTTGATTGATTGGGTTCCTATTCGTTTTTCTACACGACGCATACCTTATGAAGAAATGGTTGCTTGGTTTACTCGTTCGGACATCTGTTGGATTACACCACTGCGCGATGGATTGAACTTAGTTGCGAAGGAATATGCAGCAGCTCGTAAGGATCGAGGTGGTGTACTAGTTCTCTCTGAGTTTACCGGTGCTTCTGTTGTTCTTGATGGCGCAATCTTGACCAACCCTTATTCACATCGACAGATGGATGAGGCCATTGAACGTGCATTGGAGATGCCGGAAGATGAACAACTTAAAAGAATGAGTAGAATGAGTAGTGCTGTTGAAAGCTTTACCGTGAGTGATTGGGTAAGTGAACAAATGGATGCACTTGAAACTCAAAATTGTGATGATTGATGAGGGAGAATCAGTTCATACGTAGGATCCTAG
Organism: Sansalvadorimonas sp.; assembly: GCA_965221135.1. GTDB lineage: Bacteria > Pseudomonadota > Gammaproteobacteria > Pseudomonadales > Endozoicomonadaceae > Sansalvadorimonas. The sequence goes on along the minus strand of CBDCRZ010000011.1, from coordinate 894 downwards.
CGTCACTTTTTGTCGTCTTGATCTGTAGTGCTGGTTTTGGACTTGCACAGGCAAAAACGGTTGAATCAGTTTCCTTTTTGATGGCAGCTCCATTTGCTGATGCTACTCAAGATTTAGTCCAGCAATTTAATCAAGAGCACCGTGGTGATATCAAACTTCAGGTTATTAAGGGTCCATTAGAAACAGAAGCCATGTCTGATTTGGCGATTAGTAGTTTGCTTCTGGGCAAAGCCCCATTTGATGGACTACTAATGGACGTCACATGGCTGGCAAAGTATGCTGAAGCTGGCTGGCTTGAACCTTTAGAAAATTATTTTAGTGAAGCAGATGTAGATACCTTGGTGGTCGGAGCACGTGCGGGTAACTCATACAAAGGACACCTTTATCGTTGGCCTATGAACTCAGATATGGGCTTACTTTATTACCGAACTGATCTGATGCAACGACCTCCAGAAACTCCAGATGACTTAGTTCAAGTGAGTCAAGCTCTACAAAATGAGAAAAAAGTAGATTGGGGTTATGTCTGGCAAGGGCGACAATATGAGGGACTCAGTTGTGTCTATTTAGAGATGATTGATGGTTTTGGAGGGGATTGGTTGCAGACCAATGACAACCAAATTGGCTTAAATTCAAAACCTGGTGTAGAAGCAGCGGCGTGGCTACAGGGACTGATTGATCAAGGTATCAGCCCAAGATCAGTCACCAATTATGGAGAATCTGAGGCTCTACAGAGCTTCAAGCTAGGAGACGCCGCTTTCATGCGTAACTGGCCCTACGCCTGGGCCGAGCTGCAAAAATCAGATAGTGCCGTGAAGGGGAATGTTGGAATCTCCACCATGGTCGCTAACGCCGGGCACTCCACCGCAACGATTGGAAGCTGGGGGCTCACGGTTC
>CBDCRZ010000010.1:0-9161 GCA_965221135.1 Sansalvadorimonas sp. | reverse complement strand
AGCTTTACCCTGGTGGTGAAAGGCGCGGGTGCAGTCATTAGTACGGTGATTGGCGGCATTGCCGACGGAGTAGCCGACTTGGTGGGTTTTCTGGGGTTTGAAGAACTTGAAGCCAAGGTCAATCACTTTTCCAACGGCATGTTGCCGGTCTCCAAGGCCTTTGCAGAGAGCATGGCCAAGGATGCCCATAAAGTGCGGGACAGCTACAAGGCCATTGGCAAGGCCATCACCACCGAAACGCCCAAGATTGCCGACACACTCAAGCAGGTCAAAGTGGAGGCAGAAGACAGCAGTGAGGTAATCGTCACTGCCAATACCAAGGTTGAGAAGAGCCAAGCCAGGCTCGGACAAAAGGTCACCACGGTCGCACAGGAGATAACAAAAACCGAGAAGGAGGTGAAAGCCGAAGTCCGTGATCTCGGCCCCGCCTTTGAGGAAGCCGGTGAGGCTAGCGAATCCGCCAATAAGAAAATGGCCGGTGGGATGCAACCATCGCTCAGGCCATGGCCGATCACATGGGCGCTCTGAAAAGTGAACTGGCCGGAATGTCCGGAGCAGCACTGGCGGCTTTTGAAAGCTTGAATGATATTTCTCAGGCCGACCCTCGGACGGTCACCGATGACATTGAGTCCATGCGTCACAGCCTGGAGCAGACCAACGAAGAGTTGGACGCCATGGGGCAGGCTTTCCATGGCTTTGATGCCACCGGCCTGAGCGAGTGGATGTACGACACCAGGAAAACCTCCCTGCAGGTGAAAGAGTCGTACCTTGAACAGAAGATCGCCTTTGAAGACCTGATGCGCTCTTACGAGGATGGTGGTCTGTCAGCCGAGCAGTTTGCCAGCGCAGCCCACACCGCATCCGATGAAATGGAACTGCTCAACCAGCAGGATATGGATAAGCTCAACCGGGCACTGGAGCAGGCCGAACGTCAGATGCAGAGCCTGCAGAACAGCACCCGCTCGACCCTTGAAGGTTTGCAAGACGAACTCGACCGGCTGGACGGCAACACGGAAGCCATTGAGCGACGACGGTTTGAAGCCCGGAATCGTGATCTCGAACAGAAACTGAAACAAGCCCGGAGCAAAGGCGACGGCCACTCTGCGGCCAACCTGCAGCAGGCGCTCTCGCTGAACCAGCGAGTGTTTAATAAGACCCGTGACAAGCGCGAGAATGAAGAGCGAGAAACCCGTCGTCGTAAGAGCTTTGATCGCGCTCCTCCCCCGAGAAATGGCGCAGGCCAGAGGAATGAATCACCCAGTAAAGTGATTCGTCTTGAGTATCCCGGCGGCAATGTGAACGTGAGTGTGCGTCAAGGGGATGATGTGAAACTACTACGCGCACTCAAAGAATCCGGCGCGAGGGCCATCTGATGCAACTGGATACCATGACACTGCCGGACAATCTTTTGTGGGTGAATGAGTTTGACTGGTCACCGGTTGCCCAGGATGTGGAAAGGAGCCTGACCGGCGCCCTTATTGTGTCATCATCCATTCCGCCATGGTCGTACGACGGATCTCCACACCCATGCGGTTGAGGATAAATTCTTGTCGTATAACGGAAGAGCATCACAATATTTGCTGACGATCACCCAGGCCAGGAGGCCGGGGGTTGAGAAGCTCTTGGGGATGGGCATCTTCGGAGCCGGTGCGGTTTTGACACCGCACTCGTCTTCACAGGCGTACTTCAAACGCTGGATCTCGATGACTTTGACCTGAGCCGGCACAATATCCAGTTTGCAGCTGCTTTCATGGCCGAAGGCCTTCAGGGGCTTGTTGCAGCAGGCGCAGGTCTTTTCGGAGTCGTCAATGTTCAGCACAACCACTTCTCGTGGCAGGTCTTTCGGTAACGGTTTTCTTACGGGTTTCTTGCGCTCGTGGGCCGGAACCTTCAGGGTTTCAGGTTCTTCAGGAACGGGCTCTTCCGCCAGCTCTTCGGCCTCGTTAAACAACAGTTGCCCTTGGTCATTCGAACGCTCACTGCTGGCCTGAAACTGTTGATGTTTGTAGAGACGAAACTGTTCTTCGTACCACGCCAGTTTCTCCTTCAGCTGGATAATTTCCAACTGCAGAGTTTCGGTGCTATCGAGAGGGGGCGTGGTTGTCGTATTCATGCCGGTGATAATCCAATACCCGGCCAGTCACCTGTATTGCAGCAAGTCATGGCAATCCTATTTATCAAGCCATGGACTGATACTGCAAAGGCTGATGTGCTTTCTTTTGTTCGATCGGCAGACCATCAAGCAGCCAGGCCAGCTCCCGACGCGTCAGGGTTATGGCCTGCTCAGCGTGACCCTGCCGAGGCCAGTGGAAACGGCCTCTCTCCAGTCGGCGGTAATAGAGCCAGAAGCCATTGGTCTGCCAGTGCAGAATCTTGAGTTTGTTCTGCCCCCGGTTGCAGAACACAAACAGGCTTTCTGAAAACGGGTCGAGCGTCAGCACTTCACTGACAATCAGGGCCAGCCCGTCAATAGACTTGCGCATATCTGTGACGCCCGGAGCCAGATAAACGCGCAGGGACGAGGAGGCTGCGATCATGCGGCCTCCAGCATTTTGAGCACTTGCTGCAGAGTCTGCGGATCAAATCCGGCGGCCAGTGCAATGCGAAAGCCCCCGGGGCTAATCAAGGTAATACCGGAGTTTGCCACGTCAGGTACCGTTGATTTAGCCGCTGTCACAGCCTCAGGAATGACGGTGACGGGCAGCAGATTTGTTTTTACGGTTTGAGAGGCCGTCAGCTCCTGTTCCTTGAAATAACGACGGCGATAATAGCCAAAGGATTTGATCGACAGGTTGTGTTTGCGGGCGTATTCAGACTGAGCCAGACGGCCCTTGCGCCAGGCTTCGATATGCCGGAACCAGAATTCACGTTTGCTGGACATGGAGCCTCCGAAACAGATGAGAGGCTTGAGTATCCGGGAGTGCCGTTATTGGCGGTAGGTGGGTTTTGCCTGACGCTTACATGGAGACGAGCTATGAAAACATCCAAAAAACCACTCTCAGCCAGCCAAACCAACACCCTGAAACTGGGTCATGACAAAGGCACCTTTACCGCACAGGATCTGCCTATTAAGGGCGGCGCTGCGAAAAAGGTTCTCGATAGCCTGCTGAACAAGGAGCTGATTAAGTCCATCAACCGCAACGGCCGTTGGTTTGATTACGCCCTGACGCCAGCCGGACGACAAGCTATTGACATAGAACAATCCGAGCCGGTTCAAACTCCCCCCAAGGCAAAGCCCAAAACCAGACCTGGTAGCAAGCTGGATCAAGTGATCAACCTTCTGAACCGCAAAGAAGAGGCAACCATTCCGCAGATGATGGAGCAAACCGGCTGGCAGCAGCACACAGTGCGCGGCACCTTGGCCGGAGCACTGAAAAAACGGCTGGGGCTCACCATCGAGTCGGAAAAAGCAGACGGCCAAGGCCGTGTGTATCGCATCACTGCTGGGCTGGAGACTGCCTGGTGCCTATCAACCCAAGTCAGAGAGTCGGTCCTTTCTGTTCAAAAGAGCATCCGGCTCTTCTTATTCTGCCCCTGACCAATGGCCATCTTATGGTGAGCCGAGTGAACCGAACTAATGTCCGAACTCTTGCCACGCTCAATCGTTGGTACCCCAACTTTATCGATGCGCTCGCGCTGGTGCAAAAAGGCAATCTCGATGTGATGGCTGGCCATGGTGTTGTTGCCCTGCATCGTGATTGTGATGAGCCCTGGCATGAGCAACAGCCAAGGTTTTTTCGTGATCCCGTGGATATGGGCCGCTGGGCCAAAGAGTTGAAAATTTCGCGTCTGTTCTGGCATTCACTGGCGGTGGACGATGCCGAAAATGGTCAACCTGAGAGTCAACCAAAAAAGTCAGCCAAGTTGACTATTCCCAAGGAATGGACAGAGCTTTGGTTGACCCGCTAACTATTTGCTGTTGCGGCCTTAAAAAGTCAACCCCGGTGTGAGTCTGTCACCAGCGCTTTTACCATGCTCCGTACCCGCTGATTATTGAACCCTGCAGGCCCCCCGTAAAGACCGGGTTTCTATCGTGGGGATGTTCCTCGCCGTTATCACGTTTGAGTCTATCCTCTTCACCTTCTTTTTGGGGGGTGACTCTATGCTCTTTAAGTCATGCATTTGTATCTTGACGACCTCTATTGTCATCAGTCTGATTTCTCCCAATACCTTTTCCGGCAACAACAAGCTTATCCATATACCTGCGCTTAAATCTAATCAACCGGTTTACCCGGTGCAAATTCATATCGACTCGACGGGAAGGGTCGCCATTCCGGGTACAAAGGGCACGCAAATCCACCCCCATGGAACAACATCCTGTTCTGTGGTGAAGGCTGGCGATCAACACATTGTGCATTGCCAGGGAAAGGATCAAAACACACAACTCACACTCACACACGCAAAGCAGGCATTCCCTCTTGTGATTGAAGGGAATGCCTTGACCCGTATTGAGGATAAATCGGGAGTTTGCAATATATTTTCTGAAGAGGGCGGTGAAATGTATATCCCTGACATTCATTGCTCACTTCACTCCAGTACCGAACGGCTTTTTCCTGAACTAACACCTCAGAATAGCTGGACAAGTGACGACAGCCATGAGCTTCAGACAAGCCCTTCACACTCAGAGAATTCCGGAGACAGGACATTCTGGGAGGATAACTTCCCCTGGGACAGCATTGAGGTTCAATCTGACACTGAACTTCTTCCTGCAGACACTCCGGATACGCACACTCTCAGAGTCCGTCCAGGAAAAAAGCGCATTCACACAGGGGAGCGCCCTTTTGTCTGCCCCGTCGAAGGCTGCAAACAGGGCTTTACCCAATCCGGTGCCCTCACCACCCACAAGCGCACTCACACAGGGGAGCGCCCTTTTGTCTGCCCCGTCGAAGGCTGCAAACAGGGCTTTACCCAATCCGGTCACCTCACCACCCACAAGCGCACTCACACAGGGGAGCGCCCTTTTGTCTGCCCCGTCGAAGGCTGCAAACAGAGCTTTACCCAATCCGGTAACCTCACCACCCACAAGCGCACTCACACAGGGGAGCGCCCTTTTGTCTGCCCCGTCGAAGGCTGCAAACAGGGCTTTGCCCAATCCAGTGACCTCACCAGGCACAAGCGCATTCACACAGGGAAGCGCCCTTTTGTCTGCCCCGTCGAAGGCTGCAAACAAAGCTTTACCCAATCCGGTGACCTCACCGCCCACAAGCGCATTCACACAGGGGAGCGCCCTTTTGTCTGCCCCGTCGAAGGCTGTAAAAAAGGCTTTGCCCAATCCAGTGACCTCACCACCCACAAGCGCACTCACACAGGGGAGCGCCCTTTTGTCTGCCCCGTCGAAGGCTGCAAACAGGGCTTTACCCAATCCAGTAACCTCACCATCCACAAGCGCATTCACACAGGGGCGCGCCCTTTTGTCTGCCCCGTCGAAGGCTGCAAACAGGGCTTTACCCAATCCAGTCACCTCACCAGGCACAAGCGCATCTCACACAGGGGAGCGCCCTTTTGTCTGCCCCGTCGAAGGCTGCAAACAGGGCTTTACCCAATCCAGTAACCTCACCACCCACAAGCGCATTCACACAGGGAAGCGCCCTTTTGTCTGCCCCGTCGAAGGCTGCAAACAGGGCTTCACCCAATCCAGTGCCCTCACCAGGCACAAGCGCATTCACACAGGGGAGCGCCCTTTTGTCTGCCCCGTCGAAGGCTGCAAACAGGGCTTTACCCAATCCGGTGCCCTCACCAGGCACCAGCGCATCCACTCAGGGGACAACACAAAATCCCATCCTTCTGAGTGACCATTCTCTGATAGCGCACGGACTGTATGGGGTGACAATAGGGTTATCAATATCTACATCTACATCTACATCTACAAATTTGTTTATATTGATAACCCATCTGGTGGGGAATGATTCAGCAATGAATGTTCTTCATCACCTTCTCCACCCCTCGGCTGGCAATGTAGCCACCCATCCCCAGCTGGACGATACCGAGCAACTTCAACGCCAGTGTTTCACTTAAGTCCGGGGAAGCCCAGCCCATCCATCGACACATAATCAGCGCCGTAAACACCAGCATAACAATGGGTCGCCATATGAGCCGCTGGGCCAAAGAGCTGAAAGTCTCGCGTCTGTTCTGGCATTCACTGGCGGTGGACGATGCCGAAAATGGTCAACCTGAGAGTCAACCAAAAAAGTCAACCAAGTTGACTATTTCCAAGGAATGGACAGAGCTTTGGTTGACCCGCTAACTATTTGCTATTGCGGCCTTAAAAAGTCAACCCCGGTGTGAGTCTGTCGCCAGCGCTTTTGCGGTGCTCCGTACCCGCTGATTATTGAACCCTGCAGGCCCCCCGTAAAGACCGGGTTTCTATCGTGGGGATGTTCCTCGCCGTTATCACGTTTGAGTCTATCCTCTTCACCTTCTTTTTTTGGGGGGGTGGCTATATGCTCTTTAAGTCATGCATTTGTATCTTGACGACCTCTATTGTCATCAGTCTGATTTCTCCCAATACCTTTTCCGGCAACAACAAGCTTATCCATATACCTGCGCTTAAATCTAATCACCCGGTTTACCCGGTGCAAATTCATATCGACTCGACGGGAAGGGTCGCCATTCCGGGTACAAAGGGCACGCAAATCCACCCCCATGGAACAACATCCTGTTCTGTGGTGAAGGCTGGCGATCAACACATTGTGCATTGCCAGGGAAAGGAACAAAACACACAACTCACACTCACACACGCAAAGCAGGCATTCCCTCTTGTGATTGAAGGGAATGCCTTGACCCGTATTGAGGATAAATCGGGAGTTTGCAATATATTTTCTGAAGAGGGCGGTGAAATGTATATCCCTGACATTCATTGCTCACTTCACTCCAGTACCGAACGGCTTTTTCCTGAACTAACACCTCAGAATAGCTGGACAAGTGACGACAGCCATGAGCTTCAGACAAGCCCTTCACACTCAGAGAATTCCGGAGACTGGACATTCTGGAAGGATAACTTCCCCTGGGACAGCATTGAGGTTCAATCTGACACTGAACTTCTTCCTGCAGACACTCCGGATACGCACACTCTCAGAGTCCGTCCAGGAAAAAAGCGCATTCACACAGGGGAGCGCCCTTTTGTCTGCCCCGTTGAAGGCTGCAAACAGGGCTTTGCCCGATCCGGTGCCCTCACCGCCCACAAGCGCATTCACACAGGGGAGCGCCCTTTTGTCTGCCCCGTCGAAGGCTGCAAACAGGGCTTTACCCAATCCGGTGACCTCACCAGGCACAAGCGCACTCACACAGGGGAGCGCCCTTTTGTCTGCCCCGTCGAAGGCTGTAAAAAAGGCTTTACCCAATCCAGTAACCTCACCATCCACAAGCGCATTCACACAGGGGAGCGCCCTTTTGTCTGCCCCGTCGAAGGCTGTAACCTGGGCTTTACCCAATCCAGTGACCTCACCAGGCACCAGCGCATTCACACAGGGGAGCGCCCTTTTGTCTGCCCCGTCGAAGGCTGTAAAAAAGGCTTTACCCTCTCCAGTCACCTCACCACTCACAAGCGCACTCATGCAGGGGAGCGCCCTTTTGTCTGCCCCGTCGAAGGCTGCAAACAGGGCTTTACCCAATCCAATGACCTCACCAGGCACAAGCGCATTCACACAGGGGAGCGCCCTTTTGTCTGCCCCGTCGAAGGCTGTAACCTGGGCTTTGCCCAATCCAGTGCCCTCACCAGGCACAAGCGCATTCACACAGGGGAGCTCCCTTTTGTCTGCCCCGTCGAAGGCTGCAAACAGGGCTTTGCCCAATCCAGTGACCTCACCAATCACAAGCGCATTCACACAGGGGAGCGCCCTTTTGTCTGCCCCGTCGAAGGATGCAAACAGGGCTTTACCGAATCCGGTGCCCTCACCAAGCACAAGCGCACTCACACAGGGGAGCGCCCTTTTGTCTGCCCCGTCGAAGGCTGCAAACAGGGCTTTACCCAATCCGGTGACCTCACCAGGCACAAGCGCATCCACACAGGGGAGCACCCTTTTGTCTGCCCCGTCGAAGGCTGCAAACAGGGCTTTACCGAATCCGGTGCCCTCACCAAGCACAAGCGCATTCACACAGGGGAGCGCCCTTTTGTCTGCCCCGTCGAAGGCTGCAAACAGGGCTTTACCCAATCCAGTGACCTCACCAGGCACAAGCGCATTCACACAGGGAAGCGCCCTTTTGTCTGCCCCGTCGAAGGCTGCAAACAGAGCTTTACCCAATCCGGTGCCCTCACCAGGCACCAGCGCATCCACTCAGGGGACAACACAAAATCCCATCCTTCTCTTGAGTGACCATACCCTGATAGCGCACGGACTGTATGGGGTGACAATAGGGTTATCAATATCTACATCTACAAATTTGTTTCTATTGATAACCCATCTGGTGGGGAATGATTCAGCGATGAATGTTCTTCATCACCTTCTCCACCCCTCGGCTGGCAATGTAGCCACCCATCCCCAGCTGGACGATACCGAGCAACTTCAACGCCAGTGTTTCACTTAAGTCCGGGGAAGCCCAGCCCATCCATCGACACATAATCAGCGCCGTAAACACCAGCATAACAATGGGTCGCCATATGGGGCGCTGGGCCAAAGAGCTGAAAGTTTCGCGTCTGTTCTGGCATTCACTGGCGGTGGACGATGCCGAAAATGGTCAACCTGAGAGTCAACCAAAAAAGTCAACCAAGTTGACTATTTCCAAGGAATGGACAGAGCTTTGGTTGACCCGCTAACTATTTGCTGTTGCGGCCTTAAAAAGTCAACCCCGGTGTGAGTCTGTCGCCAGCGCTTTTGCGGTGCTCCGTACCCGCTGATTATTGAACTCTGCAGGCCCCCCGTAAAGACCGGGTTTCTATCGTGGGGATGTTCCTCCCCGTTATCACGTTTGAGTCTATCCTCTTCACCTTCTGGGGGGACTCTATGCTCTTTAAGTCATGCATTTGTATCTTGACGACCTCTATTGTCATCAGTCTGATTTCTCCCAATACCTTTTCCGGCAACAACAAGCTTATCCATATACCTGCGCTTAAATCTAATCAACCGGTTTACCCGGTGCAAATTCATATCGACTCGACGGGAAGGGTCGCCATTCCGGGTACAAAGGGCACGCAAATCCACCCCCATGGAACAACATCCTGTTCT
>CBDCRZ010000009.1:0-34314 GCA_965221135.1 Sansalvadorimonas sp. | reverse complement strand
TGGTGAATGCCTCTATAAGTGGCATCGCCCTGTATATCGGTTTTGAGAATTGACCAGTTAAACGCCCCTTGTCCGCTGCTGTTGTGGTCATAGGTGAGCGTGTGGCGTGGCAGGTGAATCACTAGCAGATCATGGGCATCGAACTTGACCGACTCCATAAACGCAGATTCTTGAATTTCAGTTTGGGTGTATTCCCTGAGTATCTTCTGTATGCGTCGTGTAGCAATTTCCTGATAACTGCCCTGGTTGATCAGATACACGCTGGCGGGTTCCAGTCTCGGACCGCCGAGAATGGCGAAACTGTCTAAATATACAGCCTTGCATCCCAGCCCAATGATTCCCGGCTCTGACGGTGAGCGACTGAACCGGCTGGTAAATGGTTTGCTCTGAGCCGGTCAGGGCGAAATATTCCACGGTGTACCGGCCAAATACCACCACGTAACCCTTCCAGGCATCAATAGCGATGTTCACATCGGGTTCGGCTTCAGCACTGTAGAAAGGGGCAATGTAGTCCGGGCGCTGTTCGTTGTTCAGATCAGTGACGCCAAACATGCCTGAGTTGCGTCTGATCCACACATAGCGGCCCCGGTTGCGGGCGGCGTCTATGACGTTGCTTACATCAAAATCCGTGGCGGGCATGTCGGTGGTGACGGTATTGGTGAGCTGTACTGACCAGACCGGGGCAGTAAAACCCACCAGCACGCCATGACTGACTTCCTGAACCCGGTTGCCGGTTAAAGTAGCCTGTGGGTTTTCACTGAACAGGTTTAACGGCTGGTTGTTAGCCGTGGCTCTGAATACGGCAAAGACGGTGCCGTTGCCGGTGGTTCTGGCGGTGGTGGGTATGCCGTTACGGGCTGACCATCCGCTGTTGTTGGTGCCATCACTGACCACGGTGGACGCCACTGAATAGAAGTTTCCGGTGGTCAGTTGTGCTGTGGCCAGTATCTCGGCTGATTGCGCGGGGCTGCCGGTGCTGCCGCCAATCAGGTCGACCCGCTCCACGTCCGCCAGTGTGGTGGGGTCGTTGTTGGTGTCCAGCACGTACAAACGGGTCGGCGCTTCCGGTTCAGCGGCGGTACTGCTCTCGCTCATCCGATAATTACGGCTGTTGTCGCCCATCGCGGCATCGTCCAGGGTGACATTGAATATTCTACCGGTCAGGGGTTCGGTGGGCGTGGTGCCTGACAGTCTCGCACCCATAATGGACAGGCCCGGATTAAACACCAGTGTCGTGCTGGCATAGTCCAGCGCGTTGCTGCCTGCCTTGCTGCCGTCTGTATTGGTGGTGGTGACAGTAGCGGGGCCTATATCCACGGGGGTGGCTGTGCTGGTGGCCTGAACAAAGAACCGGCCATTGTTTACAAAGATGCCGGACTCGCCGGTACTGCCGAACACCCATTGTTTGTCCTGGTTGTTGGCCAGCTCCACGGTGGCCGTTAACCGAAACCCCGTAGTGGGTGTGAAAATAGGAATCTGTACATAGGCATTGTTTCTGAAGTCGGGCGTATAGGTGGTGGTGGTGACTGAGGTTCTGCCCCGTTGACCGGCTGCCCAGTTCTGCAGCTGAGTTAATTCAAACTGGTTTGTTGTGGCGTTTTCTCGCCAGTAATAAAGGTTGCCATTGCTGACAATCGCCTGACTGTTGGAGCTGAACGGCATTCTTGCCAGCCCTGAGCCCCCCACCTCCGCCAGCATGTTGCCCATGGCATTGACCAGGCGGGTGCCCTGCACTCTGAAGACCGTATTCAGTACCGGATTAAACACCCCACCACGGGCGGTGCCTGCGGTATCAAATGTTTTCACCAGTCCGGGCCAGCTCCTCATATAGCCAGCGGCATCTAATACCGGCTTCGGGACGGTGAGCATGTTGGTGGGCAGTGAGTCCAGCCAGTCGCCTTCGGCGTTGCTCTGCACCAACCCCTTACTGATGGGGAGATTGATAACAGGCATCAGACACCCCCGGTGATGGTTCCGCGACTGCTCGTCACTGTCCAGAGATTGTCGTTGGTCCGGTTGAATGTGACCGAAGCGCCGAACGCCAGCAGCATCGGTGATTGACCTCGATACCGGGTGCCGTTCATCGCTATTTCATCAACGGATCTGGGAGTGATTGAAAGAATGCCGCCGCCATTATTGGTGAATCCGTAGCCCATATTGACCGGTATTTCAGTTCGGTTTTCTGCCGCGAGGGTGGGGATATCGACCCGATAGGTGCCGGGCGCTTCTATCTGAACACGACGGTTTAGCATGTCAGCCGTAACGCCATTGGCCTCCATGTTGAGACTCGTTGCCCCTGCCAAAAATGAGATACCGCCTCTAGTGACATAGGTATTGCCCGGTATCAGTGGGTTATGCTGCCAATCGGCTAACGTGCTCGTTGTCAGGCTGTCTCGATTCGCACCTTCTACAAAGTTGGTTCCATTCCATGAAATCTCACAACCTTCCTGCTCCCGTAATACCAACTGATTAATGTCACCGTAAAAATTGCCCTGCAATGTCACTGTGGTGTTTGTTGTATCGTTAGCGAAAAAAGCATGCCAACCTGACGGTAGATTGGTCGTTGTAGGCATCTGTCGGGTAATGTTTGCCGTGCCGGTGTGTCTGTACCACACGTGCGTTCTTTGCGGTATTTGTCCAGACGGCAACTCGCTGTGACTCCAGTTAGTAACAGCCGCTGTAGCCGTGGGGGCGTTAACGTATTGCAGCGCTGTACCTGCGGCATTGACAGCGAGTATTTGCCCTGACGCGCCTCGATTTGAAGGCACATCATTCAGTAAACCGATATCCGACGATATCGAGAGAATGCCGTCAGTGCCTGCTACTCCGAACTGTATGCCGCCTCTTGCGTCTATCCGAGTGATAGGAGTAGGAAAAAAGTTGCCGTTGTCGCCGACTATTATTCCCGAGCTTCCGGCCGCTGGCGTGACGTACTCAAGCGCTGTTCCTGCGGCATTTACCGCTAACACCTGGCCTGATGTGCCTCGGGTTTGAGCCACGTCCAACAGATCGCCCACGTCAGCAGGAACGTCTCTCACGTCCGCCAGTGCTATGAATTGTGAATTCTGACCGACCAGGACAAACGCCGGGTTAGTGCCGCTGCCGCGAATAGTGCCGGTGCTTTTTTTCAGCTCCAGACCAATCACATCACCGACATTGAAAACATGATTAGCGTGACTGGGTAACGGTATAGGTAATTCACCGCCGGGGGTGAAATCTAAACCGCCGGTGCCGGTATCCCATGCCAGACGACTGGGCGCATAAATAATAGAGGGGTTGGGGGTTTGGTTTGGTCCTGTTACCGTCAGTTTCAGTGCCAGATTAGTAATCGCGTTGGCGCTGAACATCACCAGGCTGTTACCGCGTATAGCGTTGGTGCCGCTGATGGTGTAACGGCCGGTTAGCTCGTTGTTTGTGAATTCGTCACCGACGTTGACCTGTAAATCAATTCGGCGCTCGGCCTGCTGAGTGACCAGTCTCTGAACCCGTCCCGATGCGGCATTAGTGGGCACCGGGTATAGAACATCATCCAGGTCATTCAGAGACGATACCGCGTCTTGCTGTGTGACAATCGCCTGATCCTGCCACGGCCTGAGCGTCAAGGTTATGCGGGGGATGCCAGCGGCATTACCTCGAAGCTGCACGTCAGCCGTCGCTAGTGTTCTGACTCGGTAATCCGTAGACCCGAACAAATCAATGAATGAGTTATTGATGATGTTTTGAGGGGTAGGCGTGTTCAAATCGCTGGCGGTTAAATTGAGCGGCTGACTGCGCCAGTAGTCGACAAAATTACCCGCTGTATTGCGTTGCTCCAATATGAAAACAACGTTCTGCGCGCTGCTAACCGGCTCTACATTGATTTCATACAGTCGCTGATTACCCGCCACGCTGGTGAAAGTGAAATTTGGATTCGTAACGGTCTGTGACCGGTCCGCTTGGAATACCTGATCCTCTACTAATGAACCCAGAGGGGTACGCTGAACGCTGGCCCAATCGCCCAGCCGCTCGGTGGTTTGCCACGTAGGGTGGAAATTATCATTAGTGACCAGGTTGCTGAATACGACGTTTTCAGCCGTCGATAACACCGCATGAGCTGAACCCAACTCGAGCGCTGACACACCGGACTGAACCGTGCCGGTGGTTTCTACGTTCGTCGTACCCTCAAGCGCCGAAGTAATGGCATTGATTTGAAAACCGGAATTTTCAAAGCGTCGGGTGGTCGCGTTAAACCGGGGGATCTGGTTGGCCGATAGGTTGCCAATAACATCCATACCGCCGCCACCTGATGTGCTTGTTCCTGCGCGTCGCCAAGTCATTTTATGACTCTCCTACATTCACAGATCCCTCTGCATCCACTGACATAGCCCACTCACCGCTTGAGCTGGTCTGATTGACGTAAGGATCAGAGTTTTCCGGCAAAATATTAAAGCCGGCGGGGGCGTTGGGTTCGGTGGCTCCGGTGTGTAATAAAATCCGGGTCTGACCGACATTCTGAATCTGCAGTTGAGTGCCCACGGACAGGCCAGAGGCGGTGTATAGATTGACCCAGCTATTAGCAGGGACCCGAACATTAGGAATCGTGTCAGCCATTTACGTCACCTGTGCGCTAAAGCGTTGAGGGTCGTTGGTGATGGGGAGTACTTCAAAATTCAGCAGGCGCTCATCTATTCGCCCGGTGCTGGTAGTGATTCGGATGCGGACCTGTTCAACACCGTTATCAATGGACGGGTTCAGACCCTGCACACGGTAATTAACAACGGGACTGCTTAGCCCGGTTGTCACCAGCCTGATGCCGGACGTGTGGAAGATTTCAAAACTGCTGATGTCCTCATCGTCTCTCAGATAGTCAGCCCAGCTCTGGCTGTAATCGTCGATTTCGCCCATATCCAGTTTCTGAGATGTGCAGACCAGTGGCACCCGGTCCGGCTTTCTGTAAAAACGTTGCCAGCGGTTGTATCTCAGTGTGTTGCCTGCCCCTCTGGGCTGTCGTCTTGGGTATTGGGTTTCTCTGAACTGGAATGTCTGATTACTGATACTGGTGACAGCGGCTTCTACTGAGGCATTCAGTGCCGGGGTGATGGGTATCTCGTAATCCATCAGGGTTCGGTAGGTGAGCATGTTGGCTACAGGTTCCACCAGCCCAAAGTCCATGCCGTGATTGTCTGCGGTGTCGGGTTCTACAGTGAAATTGTATCTTGTGCAGATGTTCCGACTGTTTTCAAACTCGTACATGATGCCTTCAAGGCGGTCTAACAGAGTGGCGTAATCACTCGCCTGCGCCGGTGCCGTAATACCCGATATGCCCATTTTATCCAGCGCTGAATTAATGATGTCCAGCTTGGTGGTGCGCCCGATCCTACTCATTCTTAACACCCAGCTTTGCCCTGAGCGTTTTCAGCTGAGCTTTATCCCAGTTAGTGATACCGGCCTCTTTTGCCCTCTCCCGAAGTTGAATAGGCGACAGCTCTACAGCATCCGATTCACTGTCTGGCTCTGGATTTTCCGGTAGGGATTCACCGGGGGTGGTTTCGGGTTCTGGTTCTGGTTCGGGAGTCGGCTCTGGGGCAGATTCCGGCTCGGGTGCGGGTGCTTCAGCGGGTTCTTCGGGTTCTTCTGTGGGTTCTTCGGCCAGGGGGTCGGAATGTACGGGTTCAATGTCTTCATGCTCGTTTACACTCCATCCCATGCTGAAATGTGCGGCCAGTTGTTCTGGTTCCACACGGATGCTTTCACCGTTTTTAAAAAGAATGCAGGACATAAATCACCAGTAAAAAAAGGGGGGCAGAGGATGCCCCCTAATACCACGGATACGTTAGAAGCGGATGCCAACGCCGTTGCCCATGGGGTTTTTGTTGACCAGACCCCACCAGGTAAACAGACGACATTTGAACGTTAGGGTGTCAATGTCACCGTCGTAGGCCATATACATCTTCTGGCCGTTGCTCATGGTTGAGCTGATGACCTGCTGACCACCGAATTCAGCGAGTAATTCAATGGGCGCATCGCCGCCGATAACTTCGATGCTGTCTTTTGCCCAAAAAATATTCACACGGGCAGAGGCGTCAATATTCAGACGCACGACGGTGGCGTTATTTTTGATGGTGGTGTTGATGTTCGCCACGGCTCTTTGTTCAGCATCCAGGGCGGTATCATCCAACGCGATGGGCTTCGGATAGATATCTATCATGGTCTGACCGGTGGCGGGCTTAGCGGCCACGGTGAAGGTCATTGGCTGGCCGGTGTCGGTTTTATCCGCCAGACCCAGGGCGCGAACCGGACCCAGTGGCAGACCGGTGACATTGGTGAACATGATCTTGTCGCCGACGTTGTACATCCGGTTATCCGCGACCGGAATAGTGGCTACCCGATAATCGACGTTAATCATGGCGGCACCCACCGTAGTGGTGCCTTCAGGGACAAACGACTGATTACCGGTCACGGTAGTGTCTGGGGATGCACCACCGGCGAGCGTGGGCAGATAGCTGCCGCTGTAAACATCAAACTGAGCGACCTCTCTACCGATTTGACCGGTACGGTAAGAGTCTTCAGGACGCCCTGACAAGGTGCCGCGCTCTGCCAAATCCTGAGCGTACACCTGCCGGTCTCGCTCGTTCAGCACATAACAACGCATAGGGCTGTGAATCTGCCGCTCATTCAGCAGAGTCTGCCCGGTGCCTACAAAGTTGTAGCCGTTGGTGTCATTGCTGCGATAGAACAGGCTACCCTGTCGGGCCACCAGCTCAGCCAGATTCTGGTTTAAATAGGTGGCCTGCTGTAAGCCGGACTGAACGCCCCGGCGCTCCCAAAAACGCATGTCACGCAGATCATCCGCTCGAAGTTGGAACGCATCGTTGTGCGGGTCTTCCAGTGTGGCTGGGTAGTACTCTTCAATCACATCCCCGAACATGTTGGTGAGATTCCAACCGTCTTTAATCGGGGCGTGCTGTTGCTTGGGTCGCCAGATCACGTTTGACGAGTTTTGGAATGCGGCGGGGTCCGGGGTGAACACGTCCACCAGATCGAGCATCTGCACTTGATGCTCATAGGTTTCTAACGCTTTTTCAAACAGGACTTCGACCGACTGCGCGGTGGATAGATTAGCCATGGAGTTACCACTGCTTTACATCCACTCCCCTTAGTTTTGCAGCTCGCTTGATATCAAAGGCTTTTTGACGGTTGCCCGACTTATGAGCAGCTAGATACTGTCGTTTGTCTGAACCGCCATCCTTAACCCCATCTCCCTTCAGTTTGCTGCCGGGTCGTGGTGTATTACTGACTCGTTTCACTCCGTTAAACCGGCCTCGCAACTCGCCCAGATAGGCCGCTGCGCTAATCCCTGTCGGATCGTCCCGAAGTGACTGCAAGAAGGTGTTGAGGTTCTGTTGATTGCGAGCCAAAGACACGACGACTTTCTCAGAACCATCACCCATGCGGCCAAGAAGAGAATCTACGAAGGCATCCCCGTTGCCGGGTGCCACGCTTTCCACCGCTTGCCTGATGAGCGTGTCGGCTGACTGATATTCGTCAGCGGTTAACATGCCCTCTGTGACAATTTTGGCGGCTCTCTCGTAATGCTGATCCAGTGCGGAATTGATTTGGCTCTGTTGCTGCTGTTGCTGCTGCTGTTGTTGCTGGGTCTGAAAGTGCTGATTGAAGCGACTTTCTACCGAAGTATTTACCCAGCTAGACATGGCAGACTGATAAGCGGCATCAGGGTCAGCCTTATCATAAAAATCTTCCAGCTTGGGCATCTTTGGGGCAGTGCCCGTGGTCGCGGGTGCGACTGGGGGCGGTGCGGTTGAGCTGCCCTTAAGCTGGTTAATCTCTTGTCTAAGTACTTCAATTTCGCTGTCTTTGTCCTGAACTTTTCTCTTCAGAGATTTTTTCAGGGCGATAAGATCACTGGTCGGCACTTGGCCTTTTTCCGACCTCTGGCTGTCGGATTGCATCCACTCGGGAACGTCTTCGGTCTTTCCTTCCTCTTCAGAGTCTTCACCAGCGCCGGTGTCGTCTTCTGGTTCGGTCGGATCGTCCTGCACTTCTTCAGTTACAGTTTCTTCAGGTTGCGCTGCCTGTTCCGCTGCTGCTGCTTCCGCGTTCTTTTGTTTCAGCTCTTCCAGAGTCATAACCACAGTTAAATCCGTCGTGTTCACGTACATAAAGTCTGGTAGCCCACCAGCAGGGGGTCTGCGTATTACTGCGCCCAGCGGTTTAGATTTTAGTCGATGTAAGCTACACAGGCGCTACATTCTAACTCTCATAACCCTGTATCTGTTCGGGCGTGAAAAGTAGGTGTTCTTTCAACAGGTAACCTTCTAACTCCCATATCTTGTCTCTGGCTTTGTCTCTGGCAATCTTATGTCCTATCTGTTCATCAAAGTTTTCAGGACTGACACACGCTGAAGTGCCTATCACTTCAAAACCATTAGTCAGCCTGAGCTTGCAGACAATAACCGTGCTGCCAGCGAACCTGACAAACTCTGTATCAGCAATCTTGTCATCAATCATTTCAGGGGTTAAACGTGGTGCATTCAGACCTTTTGCCTGAATCTCTTTTTCAAGTTCCTGTTCGTTCATGAAACTGCTCTCATTGGATGAATAGGTGCAGGTCTTAAAGTAGCAGCCAGCTGGCTCATATTAGCCAGACGTTTACCGGCTATGTCTTCCTGCAGGCTCTCTATCTCTACGCCCGCTTTACTGGCTTCAATTTCTACTTTCGCCCGCTTGGTTTGTGCGTCGTACATTTTAACTTCTGCGCTCATCTGCTCAGCTTGGGCTTTGCCCTGTTCGGCCTGTGCGGCAATCATCTGTGGATCAGGCTGGGGTGGCTGTTGCTGCAGCTGTTGCAGGAATTGCATTTCTTCCTCGGTTTCAGGTTGTCTGATGCCCATCTTCAGCAATTCGCGCTTGCCGTAATCTCTCAGTGATTCAAAGGCCATACCCGGCATCATGGCAATGTATTCCAGCATGAGAATGTTGCGGATCGGATCGCCAGGGGGCAGACCGTTAATCATTTCTTTTAACTCGGTGCGGGTTTCCATCTGTTCGGTTTTAAAATTGGTGCCTATCTCTGCATAGACCTCCATTTCAATGCCGCTGATATCGTTGATGGTTTGTAGCTGCATTTGTTGCGGGTCTATCACCTGTTGCATCAGGTGTTCTGTTTTACGCGTGCCGTCGTACATAGTGAGTGTGGTTTTTCTGGGGCTGTCGTAAACCTCTTTAGCCATGCTGGCGAATATCTCCGCGTCTCTTCTCAGGGCGTGTTTGTGGTTGTCCTGATAGATGAATGATTGCATGTCCATTCGGTTTTGCAGTGCCAGAACCGCTTTTCCTGACAGGTCAGGATCAGCAATGTTCTGGGGCAGTCCGGGGTTGGCCACATCCTCCACCGCTTGCCGTGACAGATCCAGACTGGCAATCAGTGCCTGTGGCATCGGTTGCTCTGGCATTTCACCCACGGGACCCAGTGGAATCTGTTTGCCGGTGATGCTGGTGGCATTCTGTAACAAGTAAGGGAAGTTGTTATCACTGCCCTGCTCGTTGTACATCTGCTCATAACCCTGTATCTGTTCCGGTGTGAAGATGGGTTTTTTGCGGGGGCTCCGGCTGACAATATCCGCCAGGTAACTCATCTGGAAGTTACGCAGGCGCTGTGGATCTTTGGACAGTCTTGTGATGCCTTCGTAGTGTTCTTCGCCTTCCACGAATGCCCGTTCACCATAGGCAGGCACCACCGGTATAAACTCACCAGGCACCAGCGTGGTTTCTAATATCTCCTGACCGGACACGATGTACTTTGTCACTTCGTAGGTTTCAAACTCGATGCACTCCGAGTATTCAAAGCCCTGGTCAATCATCGGGCCTTCTTCCTCTTCAAAGTCATCGTCGTGAACTTCTTTCCTGTTGCCCATCATGTCGGTGAATACATGCACCTGATAAGTGACCGGCTCACGGTGAAAGAATTCACCCACATAAATGCGTTTATCCTCTGCCACCCACGGGAAAACATAACTCTCTTCCGGGTATTTGAAACTAACGGTGGTGGTGGGTCGCTCGCCGGTGAGCTCTTCGACAAAATCCCTGTAACCCTCTTCACTGTACCGGGTCAGGATGCTGCAGTATTTGGCGTCTGCCTTATCTAACAGGCTGGCGGACGGGTCCCAGTACACGGTATTACAGGCTTCATAGAGAGGGATTCGGTTGATGGTCTGCAGCTGAGTGCGGTTTTCATAATCGTTTTCCAGCTTCCAGGCACCAAAGCCACTCACGACCGCTTCCTGAATCGCATTACCGAATGATTCCAGGCTGGTGTTTTTGCGGGTGCTGGTGCGGTAAATACCGTCCATCATATCGGCGGCGTTGTAGTTATCGCCCACCGGTTCAAAGTCGATCTGTACGGGATTGGATTTCAAATCAGAGATAATCTGACGCATGGCTTTTCGCAGTATGTTGAACTCGCCCCGGTACTGAAGCTGACTCTCGCCCAGTAACTGATCATCCCACTGAGTCACCCAGGCAAACACCAAATCGTCCGCCGCTCGCTCTCTTGTGACCTGTCCACGTTGATAGGCGGCGTCGTGCATTTTGATAATATCTTCATGCTCTAACATCATCGTTTACCGATAGGTTTCAAAGACTTGGGGATTACTTTCAGTGCTGGAGTATTGACTTCACCTTTAGGTATGGCAAAGCGGCGCATCATGTATCCATAGCGAAGAGAATCTAGGATGTCATCTTTCACTTTAACCAGCTTGCCCTTGTCGTCTCTGTGGTACTGCAGGAACTCATCAAAGAAATCTCTCTGACCTCTAAACACTTTCAACCGGCCTGACTGCATTCTTAATCGTATTTCGTAGATGCCCTGCTCCACTGAGTTGCTGGTGTCGTCCCAGGTGGCGTGCTCTTCCAGCATCATAAAACCGGCGTCTTCGTAGTGGTCCTTTTGTTGCCTGCTGTCGTCTCGTCCTTTTTCATGCTGTAGGCCGTCGTGTGGCCATGCCGTGGGTACACCGTCCGCCCAGCTTTTCACACTGCCCCAAGCATCATTAGCACTGACCTTTGAGCACTTCCAAGCGTGGGTGAGATAAACAATGTCGTTGTCTAAATCTATAGCCAGTTGAATGTGTGCCTGTGGGTGGTCCCATCCAAAGTCCATGCCGTTGATCAGTAGCCAGTGGTCGGGTATCTCGAACGGGTCGCAGGTGATGAAGGATTCAGCCAGGTCATATATGCGACCGTGGCCCAGCATGGGCAGGCCCTTGGTCCGCATGTCCTTTTGATGCTCTGGGTAGCTCTCTAACAGTTTTTGTTTTGTGAGCTCGTTCAGGTGGGGCGCATCGTCCCACCCCTTTCTGATAAAGCACTGACCAGAGCCAGGGGAATCCATAAATTTACACACTAGCTCGGTGCGCCCGTTTTCCGGTGTAAACGTCAGGATTCCCCTGCCACCTTTTCCCAGATCACCGTTAGCGGTGCGGGTGATTACTTGGGGGTAAATGGTTTGGTCTTTGGGTTCTTCGTCGATGTGAAACCAGTCTACGCAGTCACCCATAAGAGCGTGCTGGCCTTGGCTGTACGACCAAAACTGTACTGTGCTGATGCCTCCGGTTGAGTGTCGTACTCTAACCGTACGCATTGCGCCAGCCGTGCCGCTCATGCTCTGATGGTCCAGTATCCGGTGCTTGGGTACATAACCACCCTGAAACTCGTTTTCCAGAAACAAGCCGAATATTTTTGTCTGCAGCAGGTCTCGGGTTTTCTCGCCTGAATAGCCGAGTATCCATATTGTCGGGGGATGCTTGAAGGTGTGGCCTTCCCAGTCTCTGGGGTAATCACCGAGGGCATGACAGGCATCAATGCCAGTGCCGGTTCTGGTCTTGCCTACCTGGTTAGCTGCACACAAACAGACTTCTGAAAATTCATTAGTAGCGCCGATGAATTCCACAGCCTGCCAATCATAAAGAGAATCAAACCATTCACTAATGTGATCTTGTGATTCATCATTTACCGTTTTCTGGTTTTCCCTCTCCCGAGTTTTCCTTATCTCGTTCAGAAGTGCGCTCGCCATATACTTCTCTCTTCAGTTGCTCAAACTCCTGACGAAGTATGGTCTGCTCTTCCACTCTCAAAGAGGAAGACAACGCGCTGATAATAGATGTTGCGGCCTCGTAGGGCATAATCCCATTGCTGGCTGCCGTCAGAATCTGCTGAACCTGAACATCATGTGGGGCGCTTTTGTCATAGTCCCATGTTGGGAATGATTGCGGCTTGTCTTTCCAGTTGTCTTTATCACGGTTTTTCAGGTAGAAAATGGTTGAAGCGGGGGTTCCTTCTTTCGATTGTTGAATGAGATGCTGTGTAACTGCAGAAATTCCGCGCTCTCTGCCTTTTTTTATGGCTTCAGCAAATTCTACAAACATTCGTTTTTTTTTGCACAGGGTTTCATGACTCCATCCGAGATGAATGCATATCTGATAATCCCTTCTACCCAATGCCGCCAGATCCTCTACCTTCTTTAAAATTTCCGGTGTTATCTCGTAAGGAGGGCGGCCAAGTTTTTTTTTTCGGTCATTCTCTGCTCTCCCGCCGCTCTTCAAATGTCTGTCCTGTGGCTTCCAGTGTGGCTTCTTTACCGGTGAAGTCTTGCCACCGCTTTATAATCACATCGCAGTAGTGCTCTGCCAGCTCCATCATGTAACAGGCTCTTCCGGTGGTTTCGCATGCAATCATGGTGGATCCACTGCCGCCAAAAGGGTCTAAGCAGATACCCTCATTTTCTGTGCTGGTCTTTATGATTCTCTCTGCTATTTTTACGGGTTTTGGGGTTGGGTGCCCTTCTCTATATTCACCTGTAACTCTGTTGAATCTCCATACATCGGTCATAATATCGTGGGTGTTATCAAAATATGATCGTGTTGAATAGAATTCTTTTTTAAAAACATCGTATTCTTTTTTAAAAACATCGTATTTGTTGTTTTTGAAATAATTTTGAAATTTTAAATATTGATGCTCTGGTATTAACTCGAATTGTGATTTATCTATATAATGACTTAGTAGTCTTTCAGAATGCCCTAAAATTTTGGCTAATTCTTTTCTGGTTAAACCCGTTTTTTTTACTTCTTCCAGAAGGTACAGTCTTATTGTGTCCCAGCCTGAAAAATAATTATCAGCGTTATTATTGAACCCTTGCACTCCCAATACATAAAAAAAACAGGATTCAGAGGAGATCACGTACATTCTATGAGAATCACTGCCCATCCCCTGACCAGATCCTTTATCCCATATAATGTGATTTCTGTACGTTGTTGGTTCTGATTTTTCAATATATCCATACCATAACCGCCATAAATCCGGTGAGTTTCCCCATATATAAACGCTGGCGTTGTCTTTTATGAATAGCCTTGTTTCTGTTAACCACTGTCTCTGAAAATCATATAACTTGTCTCTGTAAAGGTTGTCATTTAAAACCCCGTCTTTTTCTTTTCCCATGCCGTACGGGGGATCAGCGTGTAACAGGCTGGCTTTCTGGTGGTTCATCAATATTTCTATATTATTTTTTATTGTACTGTCCCCGCACATAAGCCGATGTTTTCCCAGTTGCCATACATCACCCACATTATTAACGGGTTGACCTGGTGGTTCTGGTACTTCGTCAGGATCGGTTAGCCCTTCGTTGTCTGAATCAGCCAGCGAAAGAATGTCATCCAGCTCAGTGCTATCAAATCCAAGAAGGTCAATATCAAAATCCATTCCCTGAAGTTCTTCTATCTCAATTTTCAACAGGTCTTCATTCCATCCTGAATTTAAAGCCAGCTTGTTATCCGCGATGATATACGCCTTCTTCTGAGCTTCTGACAGGTCTTTCAGGACTATGCAGGGCAGTTCATCAAGGTTAAGTTTCTGTGCTGCCCTTACCCGTCCATGGCCTGCTATGATTCCGCTATCAAGATCTATCAGGACAGGATTAGTAAAACCGAACTCTTTAATACTGGATGCTATCTGTGTGACCTGTTCCTCATCGTGGGTTCTGGCGTTGTTCACGTAGGGGATAAGGTCAGAGGTTTTTCTATAGACAATTTTCATAGATACACCCCTGTAACCCGGTCACTTGTAGCCTTTCATCATCTTTTTTTTCTTCATACCGCCCGTGGCCTTCTTCACCTTTTTTTTCAGGGCTGGCATTTTGGTCATCATGCGACCGCCCATCTTCTTGCCTTTCATCTTCATGGTTACACCTCTTTCAGAACATCTTTCAAACGGTTAGACACCAGCGTGTCTTCGGATCTGAACAGCACCTTGTAACTGTCCTGGTATTGATTCAGGTAACTGGCCGACAGGTCTTTCAGTTTGTCTATGTGTTTGGTTCCAGCATCAAAAGCTGCTTGGTCTATGACTTCATCACTGTCGTTAATCAGTGACAGGAACCGGTATTGATGGCCGACCATCCCGCTGGACAGGGTCAGGGCTGCAATGACAGGGGTGCAGATACACACCTGTTTGAACCACTCGGTGAACTGCTGGCGGTCCTGCATGAAGGTCCCTTTCAGGTTCCACTGATTAGCGGCCTGATTCAGTGCCCGGTTCACCATAAATCTCTGTACGCAGTAGCCCACCAAATTAGCGATACGCTGCAAGACGCCCGTCACTGCGCCCACTATTGCTCCCACTCCCGCTGCGGCATCCCCTGCCGCCTGTAGCCCAATTTTTACCGACACTACGGCCATGTCTTTCAGGCCATGGGCCAGACTGGTGGCGTTATGGCGTGCCAGCGATTCGGCCATGATGGACGGACCACCAGCCAATAACTCTACGCCCCAACCGCTGTAAACCTGACCCAGCCACTTGATGGCGCTGGTAACAGATTTCTTGATGCCTTCATAAAGATCCAGTGCGGATTGCACATAACCCCAGCCGGGTATGATGTCAGCCAGTGAGCCTATCAACGTCGATATCGCCCAGCTGCCAAACTCGCCCACCCATTCCAGCGCGGCCGAGCCTTCGCCGTAAATGCTGGTGATACGATCCACCAGAGCATCCATAAAATTGCTGAGCAGGACCCGAATAGGTTTGGTGTACTGGTCGATGCCATCCAGCACTTTCTTTCCAGCATCACAGCTTGAAATCAGGGTGGTCGTGGCGTTTTTCAGGTCGGTGATTACAGTGGTATTGCCCACAAAATTACCCACCAGCCCGAGGTCGAAACCAGGGCTACTGACCAACTCAAGTTTGGAGAGAAAATAGAGGGTACCGTCTCGCGCATCGTCTAACTCGGCCTGCTGTATGTTCACAATAATTACCGGTTCAGGACTGAACCGATTATAGACACTGAAATACCAGTAATACTGGTTTTTGAATACTGGTTTTATTGGTATTATGGTTCTAATATACAATCATTCAGCAGGGCTGTAGGGCTTGCACTAGAATGAGTGGTTTTGGTTGATCAGGGGGTGAGGCATGGAAGAAGAGACGGTTTTTGCCGGATATATCAAACTGGTGTCGGATCTGGAGCGTAACCACGACTTCAGGGACTACGGGAAAGAGGAGAGGATGTGCAGGGGGTGCCTTCAGGCTCTGAACTTTCTTATCTATTCCAGGCAAATTGATTGCATCAGCAAGCTGAAGAAAAAGAAAAGGCCGAAAATGGTTCGAGGCAGAAAGCCGGTGGTTGCCTCTGCGGATGATTTCAGTTTACAGCCACCAGCCTGATGCTATTATTTCCACGTTGTCGCAGGTTAATAACCTTTCCTGCCCAAGACAGCCCCGAGCCCCCGTTCTGTACGTGATCAGTTCGGGGGCTTTTGTTTGGTCACCAGTTGGTTAGTCAGGTTTTATTAAATCAGCCCTTACTTTATTAAGGGCTTCATCACAAGCAGCCTGGTAAGCTTCCACGCCATCATCAGAGGCGATTATCTGAACTTCCTTCACACTGACGACCTTGCCAAGCAGAAGCCCTTTTATATCGTGGCTATCTAGCTTAATTCTTATATGTTTCTCGGGAGAAGGAGAGAATATATTGGCACCACTCTCCTCCAGCATCTTGGTTCTTTTTTTTTCGAGCTCTAAGCGATCTAACAATTCATCTCTGGTCATTTCTTCTTCAATCATAATTTATTCACTGCTTTCCAGTCGTTATAGATAATCTCGGCCACCATGATTGGTGATGGCTGATTGTATCGGGTGTGGAACTCTTCGGCACGATCCCAGATGATGGCCTTGTTGACTGGTGAACCGTGCAGACTGGCCACCAGCTTTTCTCTGAATTCAGAAAGTGAAATTTTTTCAGGCTCTGTAGTGTTGTTGTTGTTAATTTCTTTATTTTTTTCTTCTTTCTTTGTTAGTTCCCTTTTTACGGTATCCCGTTTTACCGCATCCCGTTTTTTGGTACACGGTTCAATCTCAGTATCCACGCGGGTTTCAGAGTACCAAAGGGCATCTTCTTTGCTTCTGAATACAAGGTAATCACCAGAGCCAAATTTGCCACTTACAGACCTATCCTGTACCTGAATAATGTATCCAGATTCTTTCAGTTCATTGATAATTTTGTAGGCTGTATTGCGGGCTATACCGTTATCTTCAGCAAGCTGTTTTGGTCTTACGATCCAGTCATCAGGAAGCGATAACAGGTAACCTAAAAGCCCTCTGGCCTGAAGTGATATAGAAGTATCTCGGTGGGTAGCGTTAGGAATCTGTGTGAATTGCTCACGAACAGGGCCTTTATGAATAGCCATGTTGTACCTCTTATTTGCATCAAGGTCGTTTGCTTGTGAAAGGTGAGAAACGGCTTGAAGGTGCAAACTTCCTTCGTTGTCCCGGTTGGATGCCGGTAGCCGTTTCGGTGTTCAGGTTCCACCCCGAACAGTTGAGATCATACTATCAGATTACAGGGGTTGTTTCATTAGTCAGATACTTATAAGTGCAACATACCGGCAGCGCCACACACACGGGTCACAGATCAGTTTAGGCGCATGATTTAACCAACACTACGGCTAATCCACACACACGGGTTACACAACTTGGCAACAGCGCCATGATTCCACTTCACCGGCTACTCCACACACGGGTTACACAAGCTTCAATTTCTGAAACATAAATTCTTTCACGGCTACCCCACACACACGGGTTACACTTTATACACTCCACCTTAGCTGTCGTGAATCACGGCTGTGCCACACACACGGGTCACACTTGAAGAACTAGTGAGACTAAAAGAAACCTTACGGCTACTCCACACACACACGGGTTACACTCTTTCTCAAGTTTTGCTTTTATTTCAGTAAACGGCTAATCCCCACACACACGGGTTACACGGCAGAGTTTTGAATGACTATGTACCTTTCTACGGCTAATCCCCACACACACGGGTTACACTAGGTAGGAACCAGTAAAAAGGGGGATAAAGTCGGCTAATCCCCACACACACGGGTTACACGTATAACTGACAATTCTGTCCTGAAATACCAACGGCTAATCCCCACACACACGGGTTACACTCTAGTGTTAATCCCCTGTTTTTAGTAGGGAATATCACCCTGATTTATTCCACCAGCATTTTTCTCCTGATTGTCTCGCATTATATCTCTGGCCATCTCCTCCGCCATCCGCTTCAGATTAACGAGGCAGTTATCTGACCGGCTGTGTTCCGACTCGCATTGTTCGCACTGCCAATTCGTTGAGCTCAGGGTGACGTGATCATTGATATGCAGGCAGTGACTGCATAATTTGTTAGGAGACGCCAGAGTGTCTATGAGATACAGAGGTTTGCCCAGGCGGCGGGTTTTGTAGCTGATAATGTTAATCAGTTCAGATATAGCCTGATCGTAAAACGCCCGGTTAATTCGTTTGCGTTTTATACCCGAATGCTCTTCGGTGTTTTTTTTGATCATGCCCGCAATATCCAAATCCTCCAGAGCAATGGCATCCGATGAATTGATCAGATCGTTGGCCAACAGGTGAAAAAAATAACGGCGGGTGTTCGATATCTTTTCATGCAGCCGGGCAACCTTTTTTTTCTGTTTAATCCATCGGGCGCTTCTGACTGTTTTTCTAGCCAGCCGCCGTTGCTCTCGTTTCAGCGTTTTCATCTGATCCCTGAAAAACAGAGGTGAATCTATATTCCATCGTTTTCCATGAGCATCATCGACCCTGAACAATCGTTTTAATCCTAAATCCAGTGCTGTAATGGTCTGGCTCTCGCTGTGATGTATTTCGGGCTCCTCCAGATCGTCAGCAAACAGTACGCTGATGTAAAAATTACCCGCCGCTGACCGGCTGATGGTGCAGCGCTTTATCATAGCGTCGGTGTCAGTCGGGGGGTTGAAATTGGTGTGGTCCAGCTTCACTGTGCCGATTTTTGGTAATGTGATGCTGTTTTCTGTGTGTCGTATCAACTGGCCCTGAGTCAGCGTAAAACTGGGTCGGCTTTTGTATTTTGATTTAAACCGGGGGAAACCGGGCGATTCTCCCCGTTTTACCCGTCTGAAAAAATTTTTGAACGCCACATCAACCTGAGACGCTGAAAATTTTAATGCCTGACTGTCCACCTCAGACAACCACGGGTGTATTTTTTTCAGGGCTGGCAGCAGGCCGTTCAGATCGTAGGCACCTGGTCTTTTTTCCTGCCGCTCCTTGGGGAGATCTTTGTTTCTACTGTAATGATCAATACAGTACTGGAGGCAGTAGTTGAACACGAACCGGCAACAACCAATATTTTTTTCAAAATAGAGGGTTTGTTTTTTATTCGGTCGCAACTTGCACTTAACCACATAGTACATATTATTAAATTACCTTCACGGGTCTACCGGTCGGTTACCGGAATGTTATGCTCACCGAGATCAGCTTAGCTGTTCGTTGAAATGAGAATCGCACACACACGGCCGGGCATTCATTGAGTGCCCGGTTTTATTTTGTCTGAGTTAAAGTGGTCAAATATAGATCATCAAAATCTTTGATTGATATAGCGCCTATATTGAATGCTTAATTATGCAGATTTATGAATAATTATATTCTTGTACCTTAGTTTCAATTACTACCGGTAAGTTCAGTTACCGGTAGTAATTGCACTATTGTCCCATTCTTGACTGTTTTTTGACCGATGGGAGTGAATAGATTATTCATATAGTTAAAAACTATTGAATAGGGTGATTATTGCTGATTTGGTAATATTAACTATTTTTATTGATATCCTTCAGGGTTTATCAGTTTCTGCAATGAAAATAAAAGACATCAACAAATTTTTAGTCCAATGCCATAGAATCGCACCGGCCCTGAATGCTATCCAGGTGGCCATGCTGTTTTTTCTATTTGAACAAGAAGAACCGGCCACACTGCAAGAAATGTCCAACGATCTTGGAGTTAAACCGGCAATGATCAACCGACACATTAGACCGCTGTTTGATAATTCAGGCCGTGAGATGGTGGTTATGAGAGGGTTTAACTGTCTTTACCTTACTGATCGTGGAGAGCGTTACTGTAGAAGCCTACTGACTAATGCCAGTCATTTTTTCAAATGATCAGTAGCATATCCCTGACGCCACGAAAATGGTTAGCCAGTGGTAAACCCTGCGTTTGCTACTGGTCTACTCTTCAGGGTTTTCAAAGAAGTGGTACCTGTCATGGATTTCGGTCAAGCCTTGAAGCACCTAAAAGACGCTGATGCAGTACATCGTGAAGGGTGGAACGGAAAAAAGATGTTTATCTATCTTGTTCCTGAAAACCGGTACAAAGCTCAAACTGAAGTGGCAAAAGCCTATTTTGGTGATGATGTGCCCTATGGGGCTTATATCGCCATGAAGACGGCATCTAATAACGTAGTGCCTTGGGTAGCTTCGCAAACTGATCTGTTGTCGGATGATTGGGAATTGTACGGAGAATGAAAGACTGTTCAAGCCGTGGGCACTGGTGGAAGTACCACCGGTCTCCACTGGGCTATCAAGTCACACGATACTGTATGGGCTGTGGTAGACACGAAAAACAGAATCTCTTTGGCCAATGGGTAAACATAACTTTACCGTTTCAGGAAAATAAAAAAGATGACTGATCTTCTTGGAGCTATTAGCCGTGATCCGGTAGGAGAAGCATTAGGCAGTGAATACAAAAGGTTTGTGTCTAAAAACGGAATGAGCGGGCTGGTTAAGGTCGATGGTGACAGAGTTGATTTTCTGGCTATCTCTTCAGTTAAACAAGGTCATGGCCTGTTCAGAAAATTCATAGCCGATGCAAAGAGACAGTACCAGACTATTGCCGTCTGGGAAATCTGGAATCCACTGGTAAAAAAGTCTCTTCAACGATATGGGTTCCATTCTGTTTGTTACCTGGAAGACGGTAATACCGCGTATGGTATGCGGTGGGATTCTGAGTGATTTAATGCCTATTAATTACTGCCGGTAGGAAGGTTTACCGGATATACCGACAAAAAAGCCCCATCTCTGGGGCTTTCTTCTTACTGTTGCTGATCAGAAACAGAGAGCTTTTTTAACACCCACTCACTGAGTTTTAAACCCTCCTTTTGTGCCTGTTTCACGTAGCCCGCCTTTACCCGACTATTCAGCCTGATGACCAACGTGCTATCAGCAGTCTGTTCTTTACGGGCGTTCTGGTTGCCAATGTTGCCGTGATAACCGGCGGGAGGTAGACCGGAAAAACCGTCCTGATATCCCTTACCCATTTTCTTTCTATTCCCGGACAGGTTCATCCATTCTTCATGTTCGGATTGCGTACCGAATTTCTCGCCGTGATAAAAACGTCTGAGACCTCGTTGATACCCTCGATCATAATAATTTTTCGCCGGTGTTACGTATTGCATAAAAATAGCGAATTGTTGTTCTTGCATATTAAATACCAAAAATATCAGAAGCGGTTTGAGTTGCGCCTACCCATTTCTCTTCGAGGCAATCGTAAAACATTTTACCGGCTGGAATCAGTTTGTTTGCTTTGCCGTTGCTGATCTTTTCCCCAGCATAGTAGGCACTAGAGATATTACCGGTTTTGTAAAATGAAACGCTCAGGGAAGGGAATGCCTTCATCATGTCGTCAAAATCACTAATGTAAATTCTCTTTTTACCGTAGTTTTCCCAAACATTCAGACCGGATTTAATCAGTTTTGCTTCCATATAAACTCTCTTTAGTGCGAAACGAAAAGCAATCACGTAATCGCCAACAATAGACACTGTTTTTCGAGCGATGGCGTGGGCTTTAGTGAAGATTTTTGATGTGTTCATGGTGGTTCTCTTTTCCGGGTCCCGCCCGGTCGGTGTTCAACGTGTTTGCTGAACATGGTGCTACTATAACGGATAGATTTTGTTTTGTATATACATAATATAATTTATTTTTGTTTTACTCCGATGTAACTACAAAAACCCGATTTCTATACATGTCCTGGGAACGTGTATAGGAAACGCTATTTTATATACACGTTATATAAATGGTGTTTTTATGAATGGCTCACTTTTCCCCGTGGTTCATGTTTCTGACCACACTGGCAAGATCTACACATTCAGTTATGAAGTGGCTGATTTTTTCCATATTCGTCACGATAATGTAATACAGAAAATACGTTCCATGTTGTCTGAAAATAAAAATCTCGCTCCTAACTTTTCAGGAGCGAAATATAAGGACCATCGTGGTAAAAAACAGCCCTGCTATAGAATTTCTGAACAGGGGTTCGGTTTTCTGATTACCAAGTTTACAGGATCTCGTTTTGACCAACTGAAAATGGCCTACGTGGAACAATTCACTGCAATGCGTCATTGCCTGCCTGTCCGGAAACATTGCCGGATTGAAGCTAAGGAAATGTGTTCGGCTCTGGAAGATCATCGGGCCACCCTGGGTAAAGAGACTCAGGATTATCATTACATGAATGAGCACCGGCTCTGTGACCTGGTGCTGCTGGGTTGTTCAGTGAGTGACTATAAGAAACAGAATCAGATACCCGATGATCTCGGGCTGGCTGACTTCATCACCCCGGAACAGGTCAGCCGACTGGATGCTATACGCGGTGACAACCATGAACTGATAGGTTCCGGGGTGGACTATGAGGAACGTAAAAAAATACTGATGGATAGATTCTGCCAGGATGATATAGAGGGCGAATGCCTTTTATTAGAGGGAACAGCCACCAGCCAGTAACTTCTCCTCTATCTCACCAATATAAATATCTCTGTATTTTTCAAATTTCTTATTGAACAGATAGCCCGTGAACAGCTCAGGCTCTGGCTGGCGTTTGAAGAGCTTTTTTTCTATGTGGTGACTGTAGCCGTGAAACTCACAAAATAACCGGACGGCTGAGCGGTAGCTGTGCTGATAGCCCATTTTTATTATACTGAATCTTTTTGGACTTCTTCTGTTCCCGACAGATACTGAAAACACCGGGGAATAGAGGGTGCTACGGGATCCACTTTTAAGAATCCTTGCTCGTCTTTCTATGTCTGCAGTTAGTCCTATGCACACCTGGTTAGGTAGCCACATGTCATTGAGGCGGTGAATCAGGTTGTGTTCTTCCGCCAGGGCTCGCCATTTATCATTCAGCGCCTGTGCCCGTTTTTTTGCATCTCCATATTCGTATTCATTAATAGAAAAATATTCCTGCCAGCGTTCACCACCCACAGTGGTGTCGACTCTAAATCCTATAAATCCTGCTTTATGCGATCCTTCCTTGTATTCAATGACGGCCATGTTTTGCCTCATAAAAAAAGGCCGGTATCACTACCGGCGCTTGGGTTATTGGTTGTCGGACTCCGACGGATCGGGCGACCAGTGATCATTGTACTGTGTTATAAAATCCTGCAGGCCGGTGGCTTGTTCTACCGTGTCGCAGTCAAACCACATGCTGCTGTCGTCTGGGTTGCCGTGGGGGTGCAATGTTACCCGGTTCATAACCCCCGGCATGATTTGCAGCTCTACCGACACTCTCCCGTAGTGATTAATCATCACTGGAGCCATGTTCATGGTCAGAATGTGGTTGTACATGTTGATTGCCACACACTTAAAACCATTGCTCGTGAATTTGAATAAGGTTGTTCCGAGTTCGGCCATTTGTTCTACAATCTGTTTTTCTTCTTCTGGTGTCATTGTTTTACTGCCTGATATTGGTCAACGATTCGACCGGCTTTCTGTAATGCGTATTCCATAGATGAAAAAACGCCTTCCCCTTCTTCGCCTTCTAGCACGTCCACCAGCCTAACGACCTCATAGGAGCCTATATAGTGGGGTTTTTCGTGCTCTACAATCTGCCACACCTGCGCCTGTTTGCTGTCAAACATCAGTTTGTCGGTGTTGCAGGATTGGCGCTGTATGTATTGAGAGATGGTGGCCATGATTACAGATCCGACAGGGTCGCGGTGAGCTCTTGGGTCAGGTTGACCATGACGCCGCACAGGTACTGGTCGGTGCTGAGAAAACTATAGTTTTGGAAATCAGTGAACATGAATGAATGTATCCTGGTATCCGCCTGCGTTAACAATGATTCAGCCCGGTCACTGTCGCCTACGTCCAGGCTCTTATCAGCACTGTCGATCAGTTCGCCCACGCTCAGCACCAGTTCGATGAATTGAGGGCGTTTTAAAAATTCTTCGCGGGTCATTACAGAACCTCCGTTACGTCGCTGGATGTCTGGCGGGTGTTGATGGGGCGGCGGCGGCTTAATAGCCAGCCATCAACCACAAGATAGCCCTGTTTTTTCCAGCGGTTGACTGTTTGCCGGTCAACGCCTTGATCTTTAGCAAAATCAGCAGGGTGGTCCCTGTAGTGGGTTTTTATGTATTCCGTCAGTGTCACTATTGTTCTCCTGTTTGCCTGCTAATAATATCATAATGACTACTATTGTAATTATTTTTTTATATTGAGAGTAAAAAAAAGAGCCCGTCAGGCTCTATGCTCGTCTTTTCCTATCGTTTTCAAAATCTGATTGATGTGGGCGTGGTTTCGTTCTCTGAAACTCTGGGTCAGCTCTATTTTGCTGATATAGAATTCTGTGCCGAATCTGCGGTTCTGGCTCCACTGGCCCTTTAGTGTGTACCAGCTCTCATTGATTTCAGGGGAATCCCAGCCCTGATAGATCGCCTTTATCGTCTGGCGGCCTCGGCTGGTGGTTCGCTCTGTCCTGAATTCATAAATGGAGTATCGGCGGTTTTTTGTCTGATGTATCAGTCTGATGAACTGGCCTGTGACGTAGCTCATTGTTGGCGTCTTCGTAGCCTGGGGTATGATTGTATATAGAGGATAGGCGTTACTTATACGAACCGAGTTCGTATAAGTAGGTGTTATATCGCTTCCATCTCTTCCATTTCATCGTCCTCCAAATAGAACTGAAGAACCTTTTTGAAACTATCCGCATATTCATCATTGCGTTTTTTGCAGGATTTGTATTTCGCTATGAGATCAGCGACAACTATTTCAAGAACTTGGTCATGTAAAATAGTGACTGTGACTGATCCGACTTTTTGCATTTCACTGTATTTTTCAATTAGTCCAAAATCATCTTTTATGCTCATTCTGTTCTCCGTGTCGCTCTTTCACCCCATTTTTCTTTTTTTTGTAGCTGAAGTATTTTTTTGAACAGGTGCGCTGATGTTCGCTGATTTCTCCCTGTTTCCCGTTCAGGTCATAACGTGGACCGCCTTTTGATATTTTGGAAATGTATTTCTTGTTTTTGCACCACTGAGTGATAGCTGGTTTCAGCCATTCTGTTGGCTGGTGCCGGTCTTCCAGATCCTGAAGCAGCGTTTCATAAATACCGATAGCCAGGGGTTTGATTTCACTGAACAGAGTGGGCCAGTTTTCTGACAGCATAGTGAACAGCCGTTGTCTGAGTATCCGGCTCTGTTTCTGTTCGGGGGTGAGTTTGTACTCTTTTTCAGCGTCGGTTTTCTTAGGCATCAAAAGTGTTTCCGTAGTAGTCAGGCTTTCCGCCCGTAAATCCGTATTCATTATCATCAATGACCAGATCAACATTAGCATTCTTGGCCTCGGCTGTTTCTGCCTGAGCAAAGTCACCATCCCATGCTCGTGGGTCGTGCTGGCTTCTTATGACAGTAGCCTCATGGCGTATCTGTGCAACCAGGGCGTTAGATTTTTCATCTTTGGCCTGTACCAGTTTCATAGTGTTGCGCTGTTCGGTCATGTGGATTTGGTGAGCGCGTTCCATCCATTTGTAGGCAT
This sequence comes from Sansalvadorimonas sp., assembly GCA_965221135.1. Taxonomy (GTDB): domain Bacteria; phylum Pseudomonadota; class Gammaproteobacteria; order Pseudomonadales; family Endozoicomonadaceae; genus Sansalvadorimonas. The sequence continues at coordinate 9,159 of CBDCRZ010000009.1, read as the reverse complement.
CTTGCGGGCGTGGCTGGGCTGTCAGCGTGTCGTACCAGTCGTTGAATACCATCTCCAGATAATTGATATCACTGTTAGATAGCTGATGGCTCTGGCTCAGTCTCTCGATACATTCATCAAAGAGCCCCTTCGGATCGTCCAGCGCTTCTTGCTGGCCCATGAGTTTACGGGCTAGTTTTTTGGCTTTCTTGGCGGTTTTCTTCAGTTTTTCACGAATGGTGTTCATCCGTTCCGGCCGTAATTCAAACACCATATAGAAGCCATCAGCAGCGCTCATAGTCATTTTTCTGCGGTGGTACACCATCAAACCGGCTTCTTTGAGCTCATTAACCCAGCGCTGAATAGTACGAACAGACACGCCAAATACGTTGGCCATGTGGTCACGGTAAATACGGAATTTATCAGCTTGGTTAACCAGAAAAATATGAAATCGGTGGGATTGATGGGACAGCTGGACGTTGCTCAGGGACTCAGGATGCAAAGTGATTGCATCGCCTGTGCTGTGCTGTTCCTGGTTGACTCGGTATATGGTTTTACAGTTCATCTGATCTACCTGACCAGATGCGCTTCGGGGGTTGTGTCACCTTGTTTTATAGGTGATAATGTCCCCAGAACACGTCATCTGGTGTTGTAGTTAATCAGTTCTTCCGGCAAGTCGATGCTGATTAACGGGAAATTAGGTTAGGGGGATTTCAAGGCGCTTACAACGCTAATCCCCACGAACCACTCCATCTTATCCAATTCCTTCCCTCATTTCTACTCTATAAAGAAACAGATGCTCTGTCAGGAGGCTGTTTTCTTTTGTTTGTAGAAAAGGCCATCCACAATGCTACTCCCCTCTAGATGGGCTGTTAAATGCCTGAAACCCCTATAAAACCAACGTTTTAGAACTGCACGACACAAGTCTTTTATTCTCTACCTCTCAGCGAGTTTCTGTTGCGTGTGTGTAGATTGTTTAGAGTCGCACTGATAGCCGAATGGCTGATTAACCGAGCTTTTGCTTGAGAGCTGGTTGCCGATCTCGAGAAAAAGCACCGCTTCTGAAAATTTTAAAAAAACAGCCAGGACAGTAGTGTTTGTCTGTATATAGTTCTGTGTGCCATATATGTCACTCATTGAGTTTAAAGGGCTGTAGCGGTGTTTTGTCATTACCTGCCTGATATCAGTGGCCTGTGGGGATCTGGGTTATTCAGTGGGTCTGGGTTTCATGGTGACATAAATGTCACTCATTGATTTTACTGGGCTGTAGGCCGATTTCGGGATTATGTCGGGCTATGGTCTAGAATTTATTGGCTGCCGGTGGTTGGAGACTCCTCATGTTGACCACCAGCAGCTAGGATCGGGGCGGGTCTTTCCAGTTCGCTGCCGCCCCGATCCTATTGATACGGTCGCATGGTGCCCGTTCTAAGCACCTCCGCTATTCTCCGCGCCCTGTTTTTTGTCTGTGTTGCCCATACGCTGTCCATCGCCTCAAGGCTGGCTGTTTTGTAGTCGCCCACTGCCAGTGCATCCCACATGTTTTTGAATTTAAACAATCCGCTGATGCCGAGCTGATAACTCATATTTAATATCGCGCACTGTCTCGCCGGGTTCAGATTCTTGAACACAGTGCCGAAATAAGTAGAGATCAATATCTGTTTATGCCGCTGAGTCAGAATCAGATTGCACCAGAAATCCGCCACTTCTCTCGGCATCGGCATTCTGTCCAGGCAAAACCCCAGCCCAATGGTTTGATATCCCTCCGAGTCCATGTAGACAGTGTCTCTGTATCCCTCGTCCTGTTCGATCATGTCTAAAAGGCCAGCAGGCAGTTCTATTTCTTCAGCGTTGGAGGTCATACAGACGGCCCTCCATTACATTGATGCGGTTGTTCATCGCCTGCTGGTCTGTCTGATAATCCCGGATTTTCATACATCGCTGTATATCATCCTCGTTGTCCGTTATTCGGTCTCTCAGGCCCGTGACTGAAAAACCGATCATGGCGACGATGACCATCACTATCAGCGGTAGCGCGATGGTGAGCCAGTTGGAATAGTCCTTCTTAGTAGCCATAAGTACTAATACCCTATTTCATCATTCAAGCCTGTTCACTCTAGCAATGTTGTCGTGGGTTTCTGTGTCGTTCTGGCGTTGTGTGTTGCGGAACTCTGCAAGAGTCAACGTTGTATAGGGGCTGAGTTTGTATTGTGTTGGTGTAATCTTGTATGTGTGGTTAATATGCTATAAAGTCACATTCAAGCACTAAACCAGTGTAATAACTGCATAAGGAATGCACGAATGAAACACGTCGTTATTGATGAAGGCTCCAGCCAGACCAAGATTTCCTGGTTTGATAGGGAGAAGATCGTCAGCCAGGTGATCCCCTCCCGCGTTGTCAGAGGGGCGAAATTGAACACCCAGTCGGGTAGTTATCATGATGCGGCGTATACGGTGGGCGGCCTTGAATATACCGCTGCTCCGAATATGGATGGTTCAATGACCACCGACATTCCTGATTATCAAACGTCTGATATCAATCTGATTCTGGTGCATGAGGTGCTGAGACAGAATGGTTTTGGGGGGCAGGATGTAGAAATCAATGTGACTTTGCCGATTAAAGATTTTTATCAAGTAGCGCCGTACAACGAACCGCTGATTAATCAGAAAAAAAACAATCTGATGAATGCGGATGTTGAAAATATGGCAGGCCATCCGCTGGCCAATATTGTTTCTGTGAAAGTGTCACCCGAAGCGACACCCGCCTGGTTTGATTATCTGCTGAATGATAACGGTAGCAAATCACTGGATGTGGATGACAGTCATAAAATCATGGTTGTGGATGCGGGTGGCACGACCACTGATCTGGCCGTCGTGGATGGTTATGGCAACATGCAGAATTTTGATTCTCTGCGTTTTGGTGTATTCCATATCGCTGAAAACCTGCGCCCTGTCATCATGAAGCGGTTCGATCGGAAGGCCCTGCAGAAACATCATCTTGATTCAGCCATGCGCTCTAAAGAATTTGCCGGTGAAGATATCAGCAATGAAGTAGAACAAGCCTGCAGGGATGTAGAGCAAGACATTATTACCGGTATGCGTAAGTTTGTTGCTGACTCTGAAAGTCTGGCGGCGGTCGTCTATGTGGGGGGTGGTTCTGCTCTGATGGGGCATCGCATTGCTGATATATACGGCGGTGAACGCATTATCGGGGATGAATTTTCTATTGCCCGTGGGCTGGTAAAAAGTCAAAGAGGTTAATCATGAGCATGAAACCATCCATTGATAAACGTCTGGTTATTCGGGTCACTGACGGCACTGTCACCGAACGGATGTGGAGCCATCTGTCAGACGCGGATAAAAAAGGCCGGTCAGAAGTGTTGGACCTGCTGCGCTCTTTTTCGGTCTTCGGCTACATGGTTCAGGAATTGGGTGGTGGTGTTATCGATGCTTTCCAGTCCATGGAGCGTAATGGAGAGCTGGAAGGCATGGACACAAAAGAACGGGCTGAGGTGTTAATCAGTATGTTGGAAAGGATCTCAGGCAAGCCCGTGAATAAACCGATCTCTGAAGCAAAAGACGATAGGCCGGTATTAAAAAAAGAACCTGAAGCAAAACCAACCCCTTCAGGATCATTAAAAAGCCTGAGTGGTTTAACCAGCCAGTTTAAAGCCACCAGCGTTTAACCTGATACATTTCATTCCAGCGGCCTACGGGCTGCTTTTTTTTGCCTGGTCTATAATTCTCAGGCATTTGGTTCTCTATGGTTCTCTGGTAGGTGTACTGATTGCGATTGTGTAAATTCATGCGAAGTTAAGTGAAAAAAAACCCCGCCGGTTACAGTCCCGACGGGGTTTTTTTTATCTGTCTGATGTCAGGCTACTGCTACCAGTTTCCTGAACATATCCGCCGTACTTTTGTATCCAAGCTCTCGGGCTTTATCAGCCCAGCTTTCTTTTTCTTCGTCTGTAGTCCTGATCTGAAATACGGCATGTTTTGCCTTATCCCCAACCGGCTTCCTTCCTGCCCGCTTCTTCATTATGTAGATCCTGTTTCTGATATATGCACACATTATAGGAATTAAGTAATTACAAATCAATGCTTGACTTTATAATTACGTAATTACATAATAGATACACAAATTGAGACGGGGCATTAAGAACTGGCTTGATTTGGTAAACCGCCTTCCTCCCCGAACTTGTCGAAGGGCGAGGAGAGGAAGGCAACCACATACAGCCCGATACTGGCACAAAACCGGATCAGGCTCAATATGGAAGTATTCCTACATGGAACTGACAATCACCCCATCCACCACTATTTCAGACCTGCAAAGTTTTCGTGAAGCTGGTTTCCTGCTGCAGATGAACGCCACCAAAGTGTCCGGTTTAACCGCCTGCACTGGTCTGATTAGCGCCCCTGCTGTTGATGCTCGCAAAGTGGAAATTGCCGCGCTTCGCTCTGAGCTTGAAGCACTGCTGGAGCTGCTGAAATGATCACTAAAATTATCGGCACCCCTTATCACACGGCCTGCAATTCTGACAATTTCGAGGAAGACAATTCGTTCATGCTCTGGTTCACCGGACTGACTGAGGATGAATCCGAAGGCCAGTAACACCATCGACCAGTAAGGGGGCTATATGCCCTCTTCTCCAGTACTACACTTTTCAATTTCAGGGTATTTTCATGACTTCCACCACTACCGGCTTCGGCGTTTTCACCGCTATCAATCAGGTTCAGGCTGCACTGGCTAAAACCGGCATTCAGAAAAACCAGCAGAATCAGCAGCAGCGTTACAACTTCCGTGGCATTGATGATATTTACAATGCGCTGGGTCCCAAGCTGGCAGAATTTGGCGTGTGCATCATGCCAACTGTGTTGGATCGTCAAGTGGTGGAAGTTGCCACCCAGCGAGGCGGCAGAATGAATCACGTTACATTGAAAGTGAAACTTGATTTCATCAGCTCTGAAGATGGTTCCTGCAAATCGATAGAGGTTTACGGCGAATCCATGGACAGTGGCGATAAAGCGACTAACAAAGCGATGAGCGCCGCCTATAAAACCGCCTGCTTTCAGGTGTTCTGTATCCCTACTGAATCGCAGGACAATGACGCCGATTTTCAGACCCATGAAATTGTCCAGAACCAGCCACAACAACAGAATCAAAACCAGAATCAGAGCCAGGCTGGTGGCCATAACCGTGAAGAATATCTGGCGAACCGCCGCAATCAGCAGGTGCAACAACAGCAGCAAAACGGTCATGTGACTGAGACGCCCGAAAATGCGTATCGTAAGCGGGAAAAACAACAGCAACAACAACAGCAACAACCCCAGAATGCCAAGCAGCAGTATTTCAAGGGTGTGGCTGACGATGTGAAAGCCCGTAAAGAAGCAGAGCTGGCAGAACAGCAGCAGGTGATGGTTGGAGCTCATGATTACTATGAATCAAAACGAAACGGACGATACGGAAATAAGCAATCGGGTCAGGCGGTCGTGAATCAGAGAGCCATAGAAACGCCTGACAGCTTCGAAGCACCACGCCAGCCTGTTATCACACCTCAGCAATTTAAGCGTCTTCAGGGGGCTCTACAAATGGCTCACTTGGATGAGGTTCAGTTCTGTACTATTGCAGGGAATATCCGAACACTGGGCGAATTAACACAGGACCGGTTTGACGGGGCCATGGCCAGGGTGCAGAAAGAAGCTCAGAGGATGGCGCATTAAGCGCCCCCTTTTCTCTATAGTGAGGATGAAACCATGACTGAACTGACCGGCAAACAGAAAGACAATCGGGCCTATCATGCCCGGCACGCTGCCGCGATACGGGCTAAGAAGCGGGAACAGTATCATGCAAGCAAAGCTGATGGATCGGCTAAGCCAGCGAAGAAAAAAGCGGCCAAACCTAAGCCTTACAGCATCAAAAAAAACAATCGCGTTACAATAATCACAGTGAGTGAGGCGGAACGGCAGGAAACACAAACCCGTAGAAACATTGAGGATATTTTGTTGGCCAGGGAGCTGGAGATAGATCGGTTTTAGCGCCGTCCATGGCTCATCACGATCAACAACAGTGTAGTAAAAAAAAGCCCCGCACTCTCAGGCGGGGCATAGGCATTTTTTTCAAGTGCTTCTTTTATAGCTGTCTATTCTCTGTCTAACAACAAACCGTACGGTGTTTATTGTGTCTGACATAGATCCTAAGTTCATGGGGCAGGTATTCACTGCAATGCCGTTCTCTGAAATCATTGGCGGCCCGCTGAATGCCATCATTGAAGCCCAGATCAAAGCCAGCAATGGGATGGCTCGATTTTTTTTGAATGTAGGGTTTATAGAAGATAAGGACGGCATCAAGCGTGCCGTCAGTGTCGATTTTCAGCATACGGTCAAACGATCTGACGGCAGTGAAGAAATAGAAACGATTACTATGCCGCTGATTACTATGATCCCCATTCCAAACATGCAGATCATTGACGGGAAAATATCGCTGGATGTTGAAGTGAGCCAGTCCGCTGAGCTCAAAGAAAATATTGATGCTGGTGGCGAGCTGGAAGGAAAGGTCGGCTGGGGACCCTTCTCGGTATCCATGAAGGCGAAAGCCAGTTACAGCCGAGAAAATACCCGTAAAACTGATACACGGGCAAAGCAGCATATTGAATTAAATATTGGCCAGTGTCCTTTGCCTGAAGGTTTCAATCTGCTGATGGAACGATTCAGGAACAATGCTATTGATAAGCCAGCGCCTGAAAATCCTGCTCTACCGCCTGCTGCTAAACCTGCTATTCCTGAGACCGCCTGATGCTGGGTAAGAAGGGGGTCAGCCTGTCGGCGTTCGTGCGCGGTATTGTGAAGGCGCTCTGCGATGGTCAGCAGGCAATGCCACAAGCAAGGCGCGAACACTTAGAACACCACATGGTGCTGGGTGACGATGGTTTGTACCGGCCAAAGATGTTCGATGTGGAAATTGAAGACGGTCGGGTAATCTCTGTGCCGACCTATTCACTGGCCCAGGTGAACAGCATCGGCATCCGATCGGCGCGGGTTAAATGCGGTGCCCGCCTGGTCGGTGTGGAAGAAACCGAAAAAACAGATTGTTTTGCTCACGATGGCACGTTCTGCACGTTTCGGGTAAATCCGGCCATGGACAAGACGAAAAGCATTGAGATTGAAATAGAGTTCAGCCAGCGCGCTCACTCTGAAGCAGAACACCGGCTGATTGAATCTCTGGATGGTATGGTGGTTGAGCAGTCGGATTAAGGCATCCTATCAAGATGAAAGACCTGACACCGGTTTCAAAGACCTGACACCGGTTTCGTTTCTCGGTTTCTTCAGGGCGGGGAGGATGTCAAACAGAGGTACCAGAAGCATTTATCCAACCCGTACCATTCCACCAAACAGGGATTCCAAGTGTTGTATCGAAAAATTTCTGTCCAGTGACATTAAGAATAGTAGGTCTATTTGCTGTTACTCCACTATCTATGTATGGGACCTTCATGAAATCATGACCATTAATGTCTGTTGAATCATTCAGAGCAATCCATCCTATACCCCTTATATTATCGGGGTTAGATGACCACCAAAAATCACCTTTCGTACCTCCTCTTGCAAATCTTAAGTCAGCCCCGTCAACACGTGTACTTGGGGAGTTTCCGGAGTTTGTAACCTGTGAATTAACCCTCATGTACGGTGTGTCGTGCCAGTTTCTGTCGAGAAAGTTACCTAGAACCGTAGAGCCGTCTAGACCTATCAGGACCTGACCTCCTGACCTCATAGCCACAGGAGTTGTATTGGATGGGGAATCGGCAGTTAGTCTCATAGAGGAGTTTACAGCTATTGAGTCCATAGAAGCCGAGTACACATCACTAAGTTCTAACGCATCGTCGAAGATGAGATTGCTATTGGTTGATGTTTCGTACAGCTTACCAGCCATTGTCTGTGATAAACCGCTTGTTGCTGCTTGGACATTAGTCCTTCCCTTCATCATAAGGAGGCCACCAGACCCTGCCCTAAATATAACAAGATCGGTATTTGTTTCATCTAGATTAAATATTGTCGTATTATGTATTTCCAACGACCCGTTATTAACGCTTACAGCAGTGGTGATATTAGGGCTTTCACATCCTAATCCATCTATAACCCAGCTACCGAAATTACAGGAATAAGCCGTTCCCGTAGCGTCGTCGCATGCAAGATTCGAGGCTGAAGAATAAGAGCCCCTTAAATCGTATGCTATACCCGTTGTTTCCCTTGCGAATATTGAATTCAATGTATTACTGGTACCTGAACTTCTCATCTGGAAACCATTTGCGCCTCTTAAATCTAGCCGTTCAAATATTGACTGCCACATATTACCTACACTGATAGATGCATTGGATGACCCTCTGATAAGGCAATCTCGTACAGTCAATAACGCACTATTATTAACTCCGTAAAGTCCATATGAAGTACCCCCTATTAGCATCGACTCAAGTGTTACATTAAAACAATTATTTAGGTCAATTACTGAGTTGTTCAGAGACGCGAATTGTATGGCAGAGTCCTGAGTACCATTAGGAGTTCCTGTACCTGTTTTATTTATACCAGATGCGTTTCTGCCAATGCCTTTAATTGATATGGACCTGTGTGCTGCATTGCGAGCACCATATGCTAGTAAAGTGTCTTGCGTATTGAAAACCCTTGTTACTACCACTTGACCGCCGCCAACGGTCTCTGATTCAGGTCTAACCAGTTCTATTGCATTCCGTAAAACATCATCATCTGTCGCTGCTGATTCGAGCCAGGCGGTAATTACCATTCGGTTGAATTTGAGTACAAAGAATAGCCCAGCATTATCGACAAATCTGGTTACTCCAACGTCACCTCTAAACGAGTTGTATTCTACAGAATCTGTTTTTCTGAAAATCGCATTCGATAATGCTGAGATAGAAACCTCTGACCTATTACCGTTATCATCCGCCATTGCAGCCGCCAGTGTGGTATGGGTAAACGGTTGATTAACAAACCCACTCTGCACATTGGGCGAGTGATACACCTGAACCCGGTTATTGTCCTGCAGGGTAATGCTGTAGTTAGACCGGCACACCACGATCTGGGCAGGGCTGCCGTTATAGATGGGCAATCCACCGGGGCCGGTTCGGATGGGCTGCGTGACATTGACCGGACTGCCGCCACATTCACAGATGACCTGCA
>CBDCRZ010000008.1:0-10211 GCA_965221135.1 Sansalvadorimonas sp. | reverse complement strand
TCGCCTGGGGAGCCTCAAACAGCACCAGCGCACCCATCTGCCTGGGGACGCGCGGCCCAAGCCCTTCTCCTGTGACCAGTGCAGCTACACCACCGATCACGCGGGGCACCTCAAACAGCACCAGCGCACCCATCTGCCCGGGGACGCGCGGCCCAAGCCCTTCTCCTGTGACCAGTGCAGCTACACCACCGATCTCCCAGGGAGCCTCAAACAGCACCAGCGCACCCATCTGCCCGGAGACGCGCGGCCCAAGCCCTTCTCCTGTGACCTGTGCCGCTACACCACCGATTGCCCGGGGAGCCTCAAACAGCACCAGCGCACCCATCTGCCCGGGGACGCGCGGCCCAAGCCCTTCTCCTGTGACCAGTGCACCTACACCACCGATCACCCGGGGCACCTCAAAAAGCACCAGCGCACCCATCTGTCCGGGGACGCGCGGCCCAAGCCCTTCTCCTGTGACCAGTGCAGCTACACCACCGATTGCCAGGGAAGCCTCAAACGGCACCAGCGCACCCATCTACCCGAGCACGCGCGGCTCAAGCCCTTCTCCTGTGACCAGTGCAGCTACACCCCCGATCACCCGGGACACCTCAAAAAGCACCAGCGCACTCATCTGCCCGGGGGCGCGCGACCCAAGCCGCTGTCCTGTGACCAGTGCACCTACATCACCTATCGCCCGGAGCACCTCAAACAGCACCAGCGCACCCATCTGCAGGGGGACGCGCGGCCCAAGCTGCTGTCCTGTGACCAGTGCACCTACACCACCGATCACCCGGGGAACCTCAAAAAGCACCAGCGCACCCATCTGCGCGGGGACGCGCGACCCAAGCCCTTCTCCTGTGACCAGTGCAGCTACACCACCGATCACCCAGGGAGCCTCAAACAGCACCAGCGCACCCATCTGCCCGGGGACGCGCGGCCCAAGCCCTTCTCCTGTGACCAGTGCACCTACATCACCGATCGCCCGGAGCACCTCAAACAGCACCAGCGCACCCATCTGCCCGGGGACGCGCGGCCCAAGCCCTTCTCCTGTGACCAGTGCACCTACATCACCGATCGCCCGGAGCACCTCAAACAGCACCAGCGCACCCATCTGCAGGGGGAGGCACGGCCCAAGCTGCTGTCCTGTGACCAGTGCACCTACACCACCGATCACCCGGGGAACCTCAAAAAGCACCAGCGCACCCATCTGCAGGGGGAGGCGCGGACCAGGCTGCTGTCCTGTGACCAGTGCACCTACACCACCGATCGCCCGGGTAATCTCAAACAGCACCAGCACACCCATCGTACTGACTAAACGAACCACGTTCGTAGAACGTGGACTTGCTTTTAGCCCCCTAGAAGGGGGCAATTTACCGGTCGGCCTTCTAAGAAGGCAGACTTGAGTTGTCCCTCAACCCTTAAGGGCTATTTACGGAGTTACAGCTCACGCTGCCTTTGTTCTTGCTTCTCTTGATATTTGACATATTTCCGGATCATTTCTGCATCAACTCCAACAGTGTCCACGCAGTATCCTTTTGCCCAGAAATGATTCCCCCAGTATGGCTTCTGCCGCAACCACGAAAATCGCGTAAATAATCGCAGTGCACTCTTCCCTTTTACTGTTCCAACAAGCTTTGAAATCGATATTTTTGGTGGAACCTTTACAAGTAAATGTACATGGTCGATCTGTACATTCAGCTCCACTATCGGACAACCCAACCGATGACAATAAACCTGAATACTATTGAATACATCCGCAGCTACAGGCCCCTTCAGCATGCGAAACCTGTACTTTGGTACCCAAACAATATGATATTGGCAATGCCAAATAACGTGCGATAATTTCTCAAATCTACTCATGCTACTTCCTATCTCGTTCAGTCGTGGGGACAACTCAGAGATAGGAGTAGCTGGGTAGACCTATGGCAGGCAAAGCCAACCATTCATAACCACGTCCTAAGGACGTGGGTTTTTACGTCAAACTAAAAAGCCGCTATCACAGACATCGTTATCTCAAAACCTGCCAGTGCGAACAGTCACCGGCCATGACCATCGCTCCGGGTCCAGCCAAACTGATCCGCAAGGGTAAGCTGGGCATCTCTGTCTGGGTCGAGATTCTGTTACACAAACACGCCTTCGGTATCCCCGTTGCCCGGCAATTACAGGACTTTCGCCTGCGGGGCCTGACCTTGTCTCCGGGGACAGTGGCCGGTGGTTTGAAAATCATCCAACCTTTGTTTGAACCGGTTGCCGAAGCTATCCGGGAACGCGTCGCCAGTGACGAGCAGTGGCATGCCGACGAAACTCGCTGGCTGGTCTGTGGTGATGAAAAAAAGGCCAAAAAAACACTGGCTGTGGGTCTTTTTAAGCAGAACCGCAGCCTACTACAGCGTGGACGACAACAATTTGGCAAGCGTTCCCAAAGGTTTGCTATGCGACAGTAACGGTGTGCTTATCTGCGACCGTTACAGCGCCTACAAATGCCTGGCTCGTGAAAATCAGGATGTGTTTCTTGCCTTTTGCTGGAGTCATGTTCGCAGAGACTTTATCAATGCGGAACGGGGAACTGACGGACTGAAAACATGGAGTGCGACCTGGGTCAAACGGATTGGCAGGCTTTACCATTTGAATCATCAAAGGTTGAACAGCCTTGGGACTTCTGAAGTATTCCAGAAATACGACAGTGCACTGAAAAAACATCCAAGCAGCATGGAGAAGTGGCGCATTGAAGAACTCGCCCGGCCAGAACTGAAGGAACAGTGTCGGAAAGTGCTTACCAGCCTTCAAAACCATTGGAAAGGGTTGTGCCCGTTTGCCGATTACCCCGAAGTGCCGATGGATAACAACGCGGCCGAACGGTCACTTCGATCACCGGTTGTGGGACGAAAAAACTTCTATGGCGCGGGCAGTGACTGGAGCGGAAAGCTGACCGCCTGGCTGTTCTCCGTGTTCATGACCCTGAACCTTTGGGATATCAATCCCTGGTTTTGGCTGAGTGAATATCTGCAGGCGTGTGCAGAGAATGACAGGAATCCGCTGGAAGACCTGTCCGACTGGCTACCCTGGCTGATGACGGATGGACGTCTTCAATCATTGAAGAATCACAGTCCTCCAGATGATGCTCAGTTACCCCCATCACCAAAATCATAGTATCCAATAAAGCACGCTACCCGCCAGAAGCCGGTGGCGGAGTGACTATGGGTTCACGGAATGTTTACGGAAGGAGCTTTGGTTGACCCGGTAACTGATTGTTACTAACGATTTTTCGCAGTGCTGCGTACCGGCTGTTTATTGAACCCTGCAGGGATCCCTAAAGACCGAGCATCTGCCGTGAGAATATTCACTGCCATCATCACGTTTGAGTCTATCCTCTTAACCTTCTTTTTGGGGGCGGGTATATGTTCTTTAAGGCACGCATTGGTATCTTGACTACCTCTATTGCCATCAGCCTGATTTCCCCCAATACCTTTTCCGGCAAAAACAAACTTATCTCTATACCTTCTATTAAACCTGATCAACCCGTTGACTCGGTGCAAATTCATATCGACTCGACAGGCGGTGTCACTATTCCGAGCACCAAAGGTACGCAAATCCACCCCCATGGAACAACATCCTGTTCAGTGGCGAGGGCTGGCGATCAACACAGTGTGCATTGCCAGGGAAAGGAACAAAACACACAACTCACACTTGCACACGCACCGCAGGTATTACCTCTTGACATTGAAGCGAATACCTTGACACGTATTGAAGATGAATCGGGAGTTTGCCATGTGTTTTCTGCCGAATTCGGGGAAAACTCCCACCCTGACATTGACTGCTCGTCTCACCCTGCTGCTGATCTGTTTCCTCCTGAATATCCACATTCAAATAGCTGGATAAAACAGCACGACCATAAACTACAGGTAACGCCTCCCCCCTCTGAGGATTTCGGAGACAGCTCCGTGGGAGAAGATACCGCCCCCTGTGACAGCATTGAGGTTCAATCTGACACGGAGCTTCTCCCGACAGGCACTCCTGATACGTACACACTCAGTGTCCGTACTAGAAAAAAACGCACTTACACAGGGGAGCGCCCTTTTGTCTGCCCCGTAGAAGGCTGCAAACAGGGCTTTACCCGACCCAGTGACCTCACCAGGCACAAGCGCATCCACACAGGGGAGCGCCCTTTTGTCTGCCCCGTCGAAGGCTGCAAACAGGGCTTTACCCAACCCGGTCACCTCACAAGGCACAAGCGCATCCACACAGGGGAGCGCCCTTTTGTCTGCCCCGTCGAAGGCTGCAAACGGGGCTTTACCCAATCCAGTAACCTCACCACCCACAAGCGCACTCACACAGGGGAGCGCCCTTTTGTCTGCCCCGTCGAAGGCTGCAAACAGGGCTTTACCCAATCCAGTGCCCTCACCACCCACAAGCGCACTCACACAGGGGAGCGCCCTTTTGTCTGCCCCGTCGAAGGCTGTAAACAGGGCTTTACCCAATCCAGCAACCTCACCAACCACAAGCGCACTCACACAGGGGAGCGCCCTTTTGTCTGCCCCGTCGAAGGCTGCAAACAAGGCTTTACCCAATCCAGTGCCCTCACCAGGCACCTGCGCATCCACACAGGGAACAACAGTAAGCGTCAGGCAAAACCCACCTACCGCCAATAACAGCACTCCCGGATACTCAAACCTCCCATCAACCCCGGAGATTCCATGTCCAGTAAACGTGAATTCTGGTTCCGACATATCGAAACCTGGCGCAAAGGCCGTCTGGTATAGTCTGAATACGCCCGAAAACACAACCTGTCGATCATATCCTTTGGCTATTATCGCCGCCGTTATTTCAGAGAGCAGGAGCTGGCGACCTCTCAGACCGTAAAAACAAACCTGCTGCCCGTCACTGTCATTCCTGAGGCTGTGACAGCGTCCGAACCAGCGGTGCCTGGCGTGGCAAACTCAGGTATTACCTTAATTAGCCCAAGGGGCTTCAGCGTTGCTCTGGCCTCAGGATTTGATCCACAGACGTTGCAGCAAGTGCTTAAAATGCTGGAGGCCGCATGATCGCAGCCTCCCCGGTCCTGCGCGTTTATCTGGCTCCGGGCGTCACAGATATGCGCAAATCTATTGACGGGCTGACCCTGATTGTCAGTGAAGTGCTGACGCTCGACCCGTTTTCAGAAAGCCTGTTTGTGTTCTGCAGCCGGGGGCAGAACAAACTCAAGATTCTGCACTGGCAGACCAATGGCTTCTGGCTCTATTAGCGTCGGCTGGAGAAAGGTCACTTTCACTGGCCCCGTGAGGGGCATACCGAACAGGCCATCACTCTGACGTGCCGTGAACTGGCCTGGCTGCTGGATGGTCTGCCGATCTAACAAAAGAAAGCGCACCAGCCTTTGCAGTATCAGTCCATGGTTTGATAAATGTGATTGCCATAACCTGCTGCAATACTGATGACTGGCCGTGTATCGTATAATCACCGGAATGAATACGACGACCACGCCTCACATCAACAACATCGAAACCCTTCAGCTGGAAAACATCCAGCTGAAGGAGAAGCTGGCGTGGTACGAAGTCCGGGTCTCACAGCTTCTGGAACCGGTTTATAAAGCGCTGCAGAAAAAACTGGTGAAACAGCCCAGCCTTCAGGCGGACGAAACCCCACTGCAAGTATTAAATGAACCCGACCGAAGTGCACAGAACAAGTCGTATATGTGGCTGTACCGAACCACCGGACAACTGGGCTCCCCCGTTGTTCTCTACGACTATCAACCGGGGCGAGGTCATGAACACCCATTGACGTTTCTGGACGGTTTTACCGGTCACCTGCAATGTGACGGGATGAAAGCCTATGAAGCCCTGCGGAACAAGTAGCCCGGTATTAAACTGGTGGCCTGCATGGCCCACGTGCGCCGCAAGTTTAACGACGCCCTGAAGGCGATCCCGGCCAAGAAAGGCCAGTCATCAAAGGCGCTCAGCAAACCGGCCCAGGTACTCGGCCTGATGCGAACGCTATACGCCATTGAGAAGCGGATCAGGGACAAGAGTATTGAAGAACGCTTCCAGGTCCGACAGTCAGAAAGTCGCCCGGTGATGGACAAACTGAACAACTGGCTGGATAAGCAGCAATCGCTGGTGCCGCCGAAAAGCTTGCTGGGCAGAGCCATCACTTATGCCCAGAACCAGTGGAAGAACCTGACACGCTATCTGGACAGTGGTCTGCTGGATATCGACAACAATGCGGCAGAGCGGGCAATTAAACCGTTCGTGATCGACCGAAAGAACTGGATGTTGGCGCAATCCGTCAAAGGTGCCCGTGCCAGCGCGATTCTCTATAGCCTGGTGGAAACGGCAAAAGCCAACGGTCTTGAGCCGTATGCCTGGTTCCGTCATGTACTGACTCAGCGTCCTCAGATAGAGAAGGCTCAGTTGGAGCAAGAGGACAGCGTAGAGCACCTGTTACCGATGAATCTCAGTGCGGATGAATTGAAAATACCGGTCTCATACGGATAGGGGAAGATGGTGTTCCCCGTTCGCTTACGTTTTTTCGCGCGGCTGAGCACCCGCAGTTTGTTGAGTGTTACAGGGGCCCCGTGCGTCAATTCTCACGTAGAGTACTGACTAAAAACAGGCACTTTTTTTCACTGTACGACTATCTTTCATCCCCTGGCTCAATGGGGGAAAGAATGTTTCTTCAAAACAGATTACAACTCTTTCGTGTTAGTCTTTTCTTAATTGGCTGTTTTGCTTCTCTACCCGCGTCTTCGGCGAGGGACAAGGGTGCCCCCCATCGGCTTGCCCCACCCGCCTCACTGAACGTGACCTCGATGGCGGGAGTTACCATCCATACCGTTAAAAATACACGGGTCTACCCCAAAGGAGAAACAACCTGCTCCCGGGGTGAGAGGGATGGTCGTCCTTTTATATACTGCCGGGGAGAGGATAAAGCGACACAGTTTACCCTGGCAGGATCCCTTCCCCACACTCTTGAAATTAAACCGGATACCATGACATCTATCGATAATGGGGCGACGGCGTGCCGTATTTCAGCGGGAGACTGGAGCGCCCCGTCTACTCGTTGTGGTTCCTCGCACCAAACTCTCATCCCTGGCGACCCATACTTAAATGAATGGATCCATGAGCTTTACCAGGATCATGAAATCAATGATCTGCTGATGTGCGATTCAGATGATGAATCCCATGAAAGCATTCAAATCTGCGAAGAACTTCAGGTTCAAATCACAGAAGATGAGGAGCAGGATTCACCGGACACACGCACATTGAGGGTCTCAGGGGGGAAGGGATGTCTGAAGAGACGCAGCCTGTGCCAGCCTAAAACCTTACGAATGAGCGCCGCTCGATCATACAGATGTAACAAGTGCGACTATACCACCGGTCGCCTGGGGAGCCTCAAACAGCACCAGCGCACCCATCTGCCCGGGGACGCGCGGCCCAAGCCCTTCTCCTGTGACCAGTGCAGCTACACCACCGATCGCCTGGGGAACCTCAAACGGCACAAGCACACCCATCTGCCCGGGGACGCGCGGCCCAAGCCCTTCTCCTGTGACCAGTGCAGCTACACCACCGATCGCCTGGGGGGCCTCAAACGGCACCAGCGCATCCATCTGCCCGAGGACGCGCGGCCCAAGCCGCTGTCCTGTGACCAGTGCAGCTACACCACCGATCGTCTGGGGAACCTCAAACAGCACCAGCGCACCCATCTGCCCGGGGACGCGCGGCCCAAGCCCTTCTCCTGTGACCAGTGCAGCTACACCACCGATCACCCGGGGAGCCTCAAACAGCACCAGCGCACCCACCTGCCCTGGGACGCGCGGCCCAAGCCCTTCTCCTGTGACCAGTGCAGCTACACAACCGGTGACCCGAGAAGCCTCAAACAGCACCAGCGCACCCATCTGCCCGAGGACGCGCGGCCCAAGCCCTTCTCCTGTGACCAGTGCAGCTACACCACCGACCAGCTGGGGCACCTCAAACAGCACAAGCGCACCCATCTGCACGGGGAGGCGCGGCCCAAGCCCTTCTCCTGTGACCAGTGCAGCTACGCCACCGATTGCCTGGGGAGCCTCAAACGGCACCAGCGCACCCATCTGCCCGGGGACGCGCAGCCCAAGCCCTTCTCCTGTGACCAGTGCAGCTACACCACCGATTACCCGGGGAACCTCAAACAGCACCAGCGTACCCATCTGCCCGGGGACGCGCGGCCCAAGCCCTTCTCCTGTGACCAGTGCAGCTACACCACCGATCACCTGGGGAGTCTCAAACGGCACCAGCGCACCCATCTGCCCGGGGACGCGCGGCCCAAGCCCTTCTCCTGTGACCAGTGCAGCTACATCACCGATTGCCCGGGGAGCCTCAAACAGCACAAGCGCATCCATTTGCCCGGGGACACGCGGCCCAAACCATCCTTTAGTTACCATTCCCTGTAAGTACACAAACTGTATTGGGTGACAATACCGTTATCAATGCCCTAACTCTCCATTGACACTACCGCGTATGCTCTTTGTTACCTTCTCAAGCCCCCGGCTGGCAATATACCCACCAATCCCTAACTGCACGATCCCAAGCAGCTTCAGCTCAAGGGTTTCACTGATATCCGGTGAGGCCCAGCCCATCCAGCGGCAGACAATCAAAGCCGTGAATACCAACATAACAATGGGTCGCCAGCTACGTTGTAACCAGCCTTCTCCCTGAGCTTCGGCTTTGATGACCCCGGCCTGTTTAGCCAGCTCATCCAGCTCCCCGTTAATGACCATCTCTGTCAGGGCTTGCTTGGCTTGAGCGGCCTGATTGGAATCAGAAAATACCTTGTCGATGATCTTGCCGACTACTGGGCAGCGCGGCCAGCCAACTCACGCTGCATTCTCTCAGGCCATACCTTCTTCACACAGCCACTGGTCGATATTAAAGCAGGGACAGTCCTTGTCCCCATTCAAGTGGTAATGTCCTTTTACCACCACGTCCGGCAACAGCCCCAGGCAGCCTGTGATAAGGAACTTCAACATCCGCTTCTGCAGTGTTGTGAAGTTATCATTTGGTTTGTCTTCGTCATCCAGCCCGCCCACCAGACAAATGCCCACACTCTGATGATTATGACCTTTGGCATGTGCACCCCAGTCATCCAGTGCTCTGCCTTGTTTGACTGACCCGTCACGTTCAATCACCCAGTGGTAACCGATATCGATAAAGGCTCGTTCTATCAGATGCCAGCGTTTGATGGTGCCAAAGGTCACATCCTGACTGGGCTTAGTGGCTGAACAGTGGACGACGACGGTGTTGGTTTCCTTACGCTTTCCCATGCTTCTGCCTCAATCCTTGTGTGTGTAAGCCACGACGCCAATAACAGTGGTCAGAATCAGCCAGCCAAACAGCTCAGCAGAAGCCAGCACTACGCCTCGGGCGCTGGCCTGTCGTTCGAGTGAACGGATACGTTTGTCGGACTCTTCCAGTTTGCGATTGAGGCTATCGAGGGTGGTGGTCTGGTGAACCATCCGTTCTTCGATAGTGGCCAGACGGGTCACAGCATCAGAGAGTTTGTCGAGCTTGGAATCGATCTGATCAAGCCGCTGTTGAATCACTTCGGTGATCGTTAATTCCTCGTTCAGCAGCAACCTGGATAAACGTCAGGTTGATCTCTTCGAGAGTGGCTTCCTTGCCGGTGTACTCTTCCCAACGTCGTACAATGACATCGACGTATTTGGGGTCGAGCTCTGTCAGCCTTGCCTGCCGACCGGTTTTCTCTCAGGCGATGAGCGTGCTGCCGGAGCCGCCAAACAGATCCAGCACGACATCCTTGCTTTTGGAGGAGTTACGGACAGCCCGTTCAACCGGCTTCATAGTCGGATGGAGATCATTTTTGACGGGCTTGTTGAAGAACCAGACATCCCCCTGGTCTCGGGCACCACACCAGAAGTGATCGGTACCTTCTTTCCAGCCGTAGAGAATGGGTTCGTACTGGCGCTGGTAATCAGCGCGACCGAGAGTGAAGGTATTCTTGGCCCAGATCAGGAAGGTGGACCACTTGCCTCCCGCATCCCGAAAGGCTCGCTGGAGGGTGTCCAACTCAGACGACGACATGCATACATAGAACGCGCCTTTGCTGACCGTGAGCATGTTGGTCATAGCAGCCAAAAGAAACGCGTAGAAGTCAGCGCCCAGGTTATCGTTTGATGCGGCGGTCTTTTTTGGCTTTTCCGTCTTTCTCAGGGTTGGCGTAATCCACATTGTAGGGCAGAT
>CBDCRZ010000007.1:0-39018 GCA_965221135.1 Sansalvadorimonas sp. | reverse complement strand
TCACTCAAGACTGTACCTGTACGTACATAGGTATTGACTGGCTGCCGGGGGATCGGGTTGTTTACAGTCGTTCCCGTCCCTTCCCGTGTGCGCAACTGGCTATGGCAGGATTGGTCGAGTTCGCTTGCCGACTGCTGCTGACAGGCCCAGTCCCGGGTGCGAGTGCGTGTTTCTCGCGGGGCCGAGATCTGTGCCATTGCCGCGCCGACAAGAGCGCCTGCCATAGCTGCAGCGCCAAGAGCCAGTTTTGACTCAACATGAAAGAGTGAAGCAATGGTAGCGCCGCCGGCTCCATAAACAGCCATATGACTGGCCAGTCGTGCGGCAGATGCATTGGCGGGTCTGGTGAATCTTTGACCAGCGTTGTCGAATGTCCATGTGGAAATCATATTCTGTCTCCCGGCACCTATATGCCGATGCCTTGGCTGTTTTTTGTTCAGTCTGGTTTTCGCTTTCCGGAATGGCCTGCCTTAACCTGTGTTTGGTAAGTGCAGCCCTGTTTTTTGGCTTTTCAGCCATAAAATATGAGTCACTTAGGGGTAAAGTGGTTCCTGACAATCTTGTTGGTTTTTATGGTGTGATTTAGGTAACTCTTTGAAATAAATATATAAAGTGGTTGTCTTGTTCATGTCATTTTTTCTTTTCAAGATAGATTCCCTTGCGGTACTGGCAGGGTTTACAGGGCCAATACTCACTGACGCGACAGGTGCAAATCCGTATTATGGCTGCACGTTTTTTGATCAATGCAGTGAGTGAGTAATGATATGAGCCAGCCTTCAGTGCCTTTTTGGCATAGCAAAACTCTGGAGCAAATGACCAGAGAGGAGTGGGACTCCCTCTGTGATGGCTGTGGTCGGTGTTGTCTGAACAAGATTATTGATGATCAGGATCAGATTCAGACTACGGCAGTGGCTTGCAAATTACTCGACCTGGAGTCTTGCCAGTGCAGTGATTATTCGAACCGCTGGCACCATGTACCCGACTGTATACGGTTCACTCCGGACAATCTGGAGGAGAATCTGAAGTGGTTACCTGACAGTTGTGCCTACAGGCTTTTGTTTGAAGGTTATGATTTGCCAGAGTGGCACCCGCTGATCACAAAGCGCACAGAAAGTGTGCATGAAGCGGGTTTTTCGGTGCGTGGGCGTGCTGTTTCGGAACTGGAATGGCCTGACCCGGCTGAGTGGGAAGAGTTAATTATCATAATCGACAAATAACGATTTTCCACGTATTGTTTGTTTTTTGTGAACGGGTTCTTGTTCCTGCCGGTCTGATTCGGCCAGCAGGTCAGAGCCTCTAGTGTTTTCGAAAAACAGATCTACTATGCAGGACATAACTATGGCGCCGTCCGGTAGTCGATAACAAAAACAATAAAAAGCAAAGGGAAGACTGGGCACACCAAATGGACTTCAACAAGACGCCCTGAATTAGAGTCTCCAATAATGAAAAAAATTCTTTTGATTGTGTCGTTTTTTTTCACGCTTCCAGCTTACGCCCATGTGCGGTGGTTTGTTGAGCAGGAACCGCCTCCCATTGCCTGGCCTGTGGATGCGATTTTGTTCCTGTTGATGGCTGGTGCCCTGGTTTATGTCGGGGTGCTCGCAGGGCCTATGCATCGATTTGATCGTTTTCGCTCCGTCCCGGACTGGTCGGAAACAATTATTCGTTATTCGTTGGCTCTCTCTCTGGTAATGAGTTCTTATTTAGGCGTTTGGCTGGCACCGAATATTCCCGAAAATGCCATGCTGATTCATGTCCAGCAGGTTGTTGGTATCCTTATGCTGGCAAACCGTCGCGTTGGAACGGGGGCGTTGTTCGTGCTCTGCATAATGTCTGCCTTTTATGTGGCTATGCAACTGCTGGTGGATTATGTCTTTGAGCTTTTGGGAGTCGCTCTGGCTCTGGCCGCCTGGAAGAGTAATCCTCGGCTGGGTCTGATGTTCCTGCGCTATGGTCTGGGCCTGCAGCTTATTACACTCGCTGTCCATAATAAATTTATGAACCCTGCTCTGGGAATGCAGTTCCTTGTGCAACATCCTTTCAACTTTATGCAGCTGGTCTTTGAGAACTTTACAGACCTGCATTTTGTGCTGGCGGCTGGTTTTGCCGAGTTCTGTTTTGGTTTGATGTTCCTGTTTAATCGTTCTGTGCGGGTGAACGCCTTGATTATTGGCTTCTTCTTTATGCTGACCTCCATTGTTATGGGTATCCATGAGCTGATAGGTCATCTGCCTATTCTGGCGGTACTGATAATGCTGGCTGTGTGGGGCGGTGGTACCACCCGTAAAGAGTTTGGTTCTGACCTGGGTGACTGGGTGCGCAGCATTTTACGCAGGGGTCAGTCTGCATCAACTCATCAGGCTCATGGCTGAGGTGTGAAAGATGCGATCCTTGATACAGGGAGTTTACAAGAGGGGAGCCGGTGTCGCGGCTGTGGTGCTGGCCTCCCTTGGGCTGGCAGGTTGCCAGCAGTCCCGTGATATTGATCTGCAATGGGCTTTAACTTATGAAGGCAGGCCAATTGACTGCAATCTGACCGCAGCCGGTGGTGTTGTGGTCAATGAGATGCGCTTTTATATCCATGATGTGGCGCTGCAGAATGCCGAAGGTGTCTGGCAGCCGTTTATGATGGACGACACTGCAACACAGTCAGATGGTGTGGCTCTGCTGGACTTTGATGGTGAGGCGGAGCAGGGTGTTGAGGGGTGTGGCGATTCAGGGGAACCCCTGTCGCTGGCAGCCTCTGGGCATGTCCCTGAAGGTGATTACCAGGCGATTCGTTTTACCCTGGGCGTGCCTTTTGTTCTGAATCATCAGGATCCATCTCGTGCTGAGTCACCTTTGAACGATACCAGTATGCACTGGCACTGGCTGGGTGGTTATAAATTCCTCCGGGCCAGCGTCTGGAAAGGCAGCTCCAAACGTTTCCTGCACCTGGGCAGTCTTGCCTGTCAGGGACGGATTGGTGCTGTAACTGGCTGCGATCGCCCTAATCGTTCGCAGATTGTTCTGAATGGCTTTGATGAGAATAAAGTACTGACCATGGATGTCAGCCAGATTGTTCCTGTTTCTGTTCTCGAGCAGGGGGAGACTGTTGAGCGTTGTATGGGCATGGCTGATGAAGCCTGGTGCCAGGCAGCAAACAGGAATCTGGGTCTGGATGAACAGGGGCAGCCGACGCAGCAGCAGTCAGTCTTCACTCTGGAGAGCCGGTCGTGAAGCTGTTTCGTTTCTGTCTGGCCGGTGCTCTGTGCCTGTTGGCGATAGCGGTTTATGTTGAGAGGAATGTCTGGCAGTGGCGCCTTCCTCCACACTTTCCCGTACCGCAGGTGCCGGATAATAACCCTATGAGTAAGGCCAAGGTCGAGCTGGGGCGTCACCTGTTTTACGACAATCGCTTGTCGGCGAACGAAGAGGTTTCCTGCAGCAGTTGCCATAAGCAGCATCTGGCTTTTGCCGATGGGCTGCCGCTTTCCTTTGGTCTTCATGATGATGAAACCAACCGTAATGCCATGTCTCTTACCAATGTCGCTTATAACGCCAATTATACCTGGGCCAATCCTCTTGTAGGCCGGTTACAGGATCAGGCGCTGTTGCCTCTGTTTGGTGAGGATCCACCTGAAATGGGGCTGGTCCATAAAGAGCAGATCATGTTTGATAAGGTGAAGGCCGATCCGGTTTACCAGCAGTTATTTGAAAAGGCGTATGGCAAGCAGGAGCCGGATAAACTTTATACCGTGACCCATGTCGCTTTTGCTCTGGCGAGTTTTCAGCGTACTTTGATTTCGGGTGAAAGCCCTTATGATCGCTATATTCTTGGAGATGCTAAAGCTCTGACTTCAGAAGCCAGACGGGGTATGGAGCTTTTCTTTTCAGAGAAAACAGAATGTTTCCATTGTCATGGTGGTTTTAATTTCTCTGACAGTACCGTCCATGACGAGACTGGCAAACTGCCCGTCGCCTTTCATAACACCGGGCTCAAGCGTGAAGAAGATATTGGCTGGGATGTTGGTGTTTATGAAGTGACCGGTCAGGAGAAGGACAAGGGCATGTTTAAAGCGCCGACACTGCGCAATATTGCTGTGACCGGGCCCTATATGCACGACGGTAGTCTCGAGACTCTGGAAGAAGTCATTCGCCACTATGCCACGGTGTGGGAGAAAGACGGTCGCACCAAGAGCGATGAGGCTCGCATCAGTGAGTTTATTCCCGGATTTGCGATTACTGAGCAGGAAACCAAAGATCTGGTGGCTTTTCTGGAAAGCCTGACGGATGCGAAGTTTTTGGCAGATGAGCGTTTCTCTGATCCCTGGCTGAAGCAGCGGGAAGGGGCGCCGCTTGCGGCCCAGTAGGATTTTTACCACAGAGACACGAAGACACAGAGGAAAAGCAGAAGCTTTAATTAAAAGCTCTTTATTAATAAAAAGCTCTTCTCCGTGTCTTTGTGTCTCTGTGGTGAAAGGCTTTTAGTGGATTTTTACCAGTACCTTTTTGAAGTTTTCAAACAGAGCTGTCGCCTGGTATTGGCAGATAGCCATCTCCTGAACGAGCCTGTCTCTCATTCTTTTCTTCCTCTTTCCTCTGTTTCTCAGATTGTCTGGCTTCAGCCTTGTGTTGTGCTTCCTTTGCCTTCCAGGCAGCCTCTTCTTCTTTCAGTTTTTCAAAGATCCGCTTGAATATTTCTTTCTTGGCCAGATTGCGATCATATTGTATTTTTGCAATTTCACGGGGCAGCTTTTCTCTGGCAAATAGCGAAGAACTTTCAGCTTTAAGAAAAGGGCTTGCGTTATGCTTAAGCAAGAGTTCAACCTTTGGCCAATCACCGTCGCGGGCGGCCATATAAAGCATTGTGCACCCGTCCTTGCTGCGCACATTCGGGTTGGCACCTTTTTCAAGCAAGAGTGCCGCTATATCTGTGCGGTTTACGTGCATAGCCAGCATCAGCGCTGTCGCTCCTTTGGATGTAGTGGTTTCGATCCCTCTTCCCTCGGTTACATCAAGTAAATGACTGACAACGTCAGCATGTCCCTCATAGGCTGCGCAGTGGAGAGGGGAAATTCTATGCAGTGTGGAATTTGTATACGGGCTGGCTCCTTGACGAAGTAACAATTTGACCGTTTTGAGGTGTCCATTTATAACAGCCAGGGAAAGCGGGGTATGTCCAGCTGTATTACGTGATTCCAGATCGGCCTGTTTATGAATCAGCCATTCTGCAGTTTTTGTTTTCCCCCATGAGGCGGCTAAAGCCAGGAGCGTGTATCCATCCCGTCTGGTTTCTACACTCTCCCCTGTTCCCTCGAGTAAACAACTGACAATCTGTGCATGATCGTTACTAAGAGCAAAGACAAGAGCTGTGGTATTCCCCGCTTGTGCATGGGGGTTAGCCCCCCTGGCCAGCAACACTTCCACTGTTTCAAGGTGACCTTTCTTTGAAGCCAGCATAAGTGGTGTGGATCCGTCATTGTCCCGTGACTCCAGACTGGCATGGTTATCAAGCAGCAGGTTCACGATATCTGTACTTCCGGCATAAGCCGCCCGGCAAAGTAGCGTGGTACCTTTATAGTGTTTTTCCAGATCGTCTTCTGTTAACAGAGCTTCGACAACTTTTGGGTGATTAAATATGCAGGAGATATAAGTTGGTGTTCTCCCCTCGAAATCTTGTACATTTGGGTCGGCACCATGACCCAACAAGGATTTGACGACTTCAACATTACCGCATAGTGCAGCCAAATGAAGTGGTGTCTCTCCTTTCGCATTTTGCATATTCAGGCTGGTTTTTTTTTCAAGCAGAAAGTTAACAATATCTGTGTATCCAAATGCAATGGCCAAATCCAGTAGTGTATGTCCTTTGTATGTTGAGTTCAGATTCTCTTCTGTTAACAAAAGACTGACAATATTCCGGTGACCCGATATAACAGCAGATATAAGTGGAGTATGACCAGAAGTGCTTTTTGTATCCCGATTGGCACCATTATCAAGCAAGAGCTTTACTATCTCATAATTCCCTCTTTGCACAGCGCGAATAAGGGAAGTTACTTTAAAGCCATCCTCTGCATTGACATCAGCCCCGGCTCCAAGAAGATACCTGACAACATCTGTATGTCCTTCCCTTACGGTTATGAAGAGTGGCGGCTCCAAGGTCTCAAATATACCGCATCGAAAGCTCTGATTGAGATAACCAGGGTTGCTATCCAGCTGCTCTTTTACCCAATCGAGATTCCCGCGGCGGCATGCCGTTATAAAATCATGCTCGTGCTCAGAGCTGTTCCTTTTAGCCGGGCCGGTGTGTGGGGTGCCGGGTGTTACAACTCCAGGTTCAGTGGCAGGAAGATTACCCGCCCCTTTTGGGGGGGGTGTGGGACCGAGCATAGTCGACTCCTTTGAGCGGTTTCTCAACCCTCTTCGAGTGATACGCCTTTAGATAAGTTCGTGAAAACAGCTAACACCTGTGTAAGTGTTCATTCCCTCCCTTGACCCCATTCTTTATCGGCAAGGTGAGACAGTCGATATTCGTAACATTCAGGGAAGGAGTATGAACAACCTGTCTGTCCGGAAAAATGGTTTCCTGCTTATTGATTTATCTACCCTCTGGAAAATGAATTCCTATTGGTACTCTTCTTTGTTGTAGCAAATTCTGGTGGCTTGCCACTGACGGCCCGGCAGGTTTTTATCACACAGGCTCAGAGGTAAAGCAGAAGCTTTTTGTTAAGAGCTCCTTATTGAAAAGCTTTTGAACCACAGAGGGCACAAAGGACACAGAGAAAAGCAGAAGCTTTAATTAAGAGCTCTTTATTAATAAAAAGCTCTCTTCCGTGTCTTTGTGTCTCTGTGGTGAAAGGCTTTTGCTTTTAACAAAAAGCTATTTTCTTTTCCTCTGTGGCCTTTGTGTCCTCTGTGGTTCAACCGCTTTTAGTGGGTTTTTACAAGTACCTGCCCAGTGACCTTGGTATTGGTAATATCCTCAGCATGCTGCATAAGATCTTCCAAAGAGACTTCCGTGCAGGCCTGTTCAAAGTACACGGCGGGCAGCGTTTTGATCAGTCTCTCCCGGGCGGTTATTCTTTCCCTGCTGTTCGGGGGTGAGTGCTTTAAACATACACAACTCTAGTCTGTAGGGGAAAGCATGTGGTTTTCTAAATCAATTGGTCAGAATGCAGGTTTTTCGCTGACAGGAATATAACGAGTTGTTGAATAAATAAATTTTTTTTGGGGTGGCAGAAGGCGGGGCTGAGTAGTAGCACACAGCCTGTAGTGGCTGTGTGCTGTCGTTTAGGGAGAACTCGAATTCTCCCTGCTAAGACGCTTAGAAGGGCAGAGGCATAGACTTTCCGTTCACCAGGGGCTGTCCATCAGCGACGTTCAGCTTGAAGGACAGTTTGTCGTCTTTCTCTACCAGAAAGCCCTGACCCTGGAACATGCCCAGCATCATATTGGCTTGTATGGTGCTCATCTGTTCACGTTCAGCGACACTCATTGAGGCGGTCTGAGGGTCACTGTCCAGCTGGCTGTTGGCTGCGGTGGTAGCCAGTTTAGTGGCCAGAGCCTTATCGGCATCGGCATAAACGTCCAGGACCAGGTTGTTGCGCCAGAACAGCGGGCTGTTCATCTGTGCAAAGCTGGCGGTATCTGTTGACAGTTTCACTGTCGCTTCACTCTTGAAAGTACCTTCCGGCAGCGTGAACTGAACATTGTCGAAACGCAGTTCAGGCTTGGCGGCGACCAGTGCAGGGACATTATCTTTCAGAGCCTGAAGCATCAGTTGATCCGCCTGCGCGAAATCGTCACTTTTTTCAAAGGCGTCCTGAAGGACTTTGGTGTATGCCTGATTGAACGCATCACTGTAGTTGATCAGTGAAATATCAATATTGGCATCAGTGAGCTGGGTGCCTTCGGCCATAATCAGGTCAGCTGAGTAGCTCAGGGTCACATCAGCCAGTGTGTCGTTGTCTTTCATAACAGAAGACAATGCCACGCCAAGGCCACTGGCCTGAAACTTCTCCCCGGCAGAAACGTTACCCGCCTTCATGCGGAATTGACCGGAGTAAAGCGAGCCTGCAGCTATCTCTGTCAAGGAACGGGTCAGTTCGGCGTCAATGTCGAGTTTCAGGTCAGAAATGACGACAGGGTTGCGCTCTGCTGCGCTGGTGAGGGTCAGGTTCTTACTCTGACCCTGATACGTGAACTGCTTGCCGGAGTATTCACCAGAGCCTTGAAAACCATCGAATACAATGTGTTCAGAGCCACTCGGAGAGGTGTACTCCATAGGCGGAATGACTTCCTGGTAACTGATTGAACCCAGCAGGTTAACCTGGCCTGTTTGCTCGGTAATTGGTTGGCCTTGCAGGTTCAGGGTTTGATCCCACTCTGCAGGCGTCTCAATTGTGCTCTGCCAGCTGGTCCATGCCACCTTTAAGCCGTCGTGAAGAATCACAGGGCCATGTTGAGCGGTTATATGTGTTTTAAATTCCACAATCATGGGGGCTTGCCCAGGATCGGTCGCGATATCTGTACGTATGTTCAGAACACCTTCCGATGACCACCAGTCTTTCGTGTAGCTGTCCCAGGTGATGTCTACCTGAGGGGACTCATTAAGCTCGGTGATGAGTGTATCTAGATCACTTTTGGCTTTGTCCCCAACATAGCCTGGGGCAATAGTCGCTCCTGCACCGACAGCTAATAAAGCGGATACAGCAATTGCGGCTTTCTTCATAATCCCATTTCCCTGGATGGTTTGTCTTTGGTCTTTAAGGTCATTGTTTTAGTACGCTTATTTGAGCGTTCATCGATCATACCATGAATACGGCGAATGACGTTTAGAAGCTGGATCAGACAGATTCTTTAAACGGGTATTGGAACAGAAACCTGTTACATTCCTGTGTTATCGTCTCATCTAAACGACAAAGAGTAACAGTAGAGAATTCCCCTATGAGCCAGGCAGATCTTCAACCACGGCAGTTAACACTCAATTGCGATATGGGAGAGAGTTTTGGCGCCTGGCCCATGGGACTGGATGCTGAGGTGATGCCCCATGTGGATATGGCTAATATTGCCTGTGGTTTCCATGCTTCAGACCCGGACACTATGGCCCGGACGCTCTCATTGGCAGCACAGCATAATGTTCAGGTCGGTGCCCATCCGGGGTATGACGATAAAGCAGGTTTTGGTCGGCGTTCTATTCCCCATGCGCCGGAATCCATCACCCATATTGTTCTCTATCAGGCGGGTGCGTTGCAGGCACTGTGTGCTCAGTATCAGACCTCCGTCAGCTATATCAAACCCCATGGTGCGCTTTACCATGACATGATGAATGATCAGATAGTGTTTGCTGCTATTGTGAAGGCGGTGGCTGTACTGCCTTTTTGTGCACGGTTAATGATTCAGGCCAGGGCGGATAACAGTGCCTATAGAAAGCTGGCTGAAGAGCAGGGGGTTGAGCTGCTCTTTGAAGCTTTCGCCGATCGCGCCTATCATGCCGATGGTTCTCTGGTGTCCCGTAATAAGGACGGTGCTGTTTATCAGAAGGCAGACCTGATCTGCACTCAGGCTGAGCAGATTGCCCGTGAAGGTTCTGTCACCACTGTAGAGGGCGACAAACTCTCTTTAGACGCGGATACACTGTGTGTGCATGGCGATAACCCGGAGTCTGTCGCAGTGATTCAGCAGTTGCGTGGAGTGCTGGCTTGATCAGATTGGAAGCCGTTTCTGAAACCTCACTGATTATTTATTTCAATAATACTGATTCCAGTAATGATGACGGTATCAGCACAGATCTTGCGACTGTTATTGGTCGGGTCAGTGAAACCTTGCGCAGTGAAGGGCCAGGCTGGCTGGTAGAGGTCATCCCGTCCTATACCTCAATATTTATTGAGTATGATCTCTGGCAGGTGGATTTTCTGGCAGCTCGTCGGGTGATACGTGAAGAGTTATGTGAGTGGCTGGATATTGAGATGGCGCAGGATCTAAACCATCAGACTAACGGCCAGCTGATTGAGCTGCCGGTGTATTATCATCCGGATGTTGCCCCTGATCTGTTGTCTGCCTCCAAAGCGTTATCACTTTCGCCTGATGAACTTGTGGCCCTGCATACCCGGCAGGAGTATCGGGTCTGTGCCATAGGCTTTGCGCCGGGTTTTGCCTTTTTGGCCTCAGTCGACCCTCGTCTTCATATCCCCAGAAAACCTGAACCCCGTAAATCCGTGATGGCAGGCAGTGTCGGGCTGGCTGGTCCGCAGACGGCGGTTTATCCCAGTGACTCTCCTGGTGGCTGGCAGATTATTGGTAACTGCCCGCAACCCTTGTTTCTGCCGGATCAAACCCCGGTGACGCCTTTTACCGTAGGAGACAGGGTGCGTTTTTATGCCATCTCCTGTGAGCAGTATAAAGAGCAGGGAGGTGTGGACTGGCATGGGGGCTAACCGATTATCTAAAGAGTCATCGGGTTTACAGGTGATTCAGACCGGCTTGCAGGTTTTGATACAGGACCTGGGTCGTAAGGGGGCAGGTCATACAGGTTTAAGTCAGGGCGGTGCGGCTGATGAGTATGCCAGCCGTTGGGCCAACCATCTGTTAGGTAATGATGCTTCGTGTGCGCTGCTGGAGATCACCCATGGGCAGAGTGTTTTTCAGGCCGAAGGTGATATGTGGTTAGCGGTGACGGGTGCCGAGGCTGATGTGTCTGTTAATGGTCGCACGGTGCAGAACTGGAGTACTCATCATCTTCATGTTGGCGACCAGCTGAGTTTCGGTGCTGTTGAGTCTGGCGTTTACAGTTACCTTGCGGTGAAAGGCGGTTTTGATGTGCCGCTGCGCAATGGCAGTGCCGCAACGGTTGTTAGAAATCAGTTAGGTGGTTTAACCGGGCAGGGTGAAAGCTTAAAGGCTGGTGATATTGTGCTGGTTAACAAAACGGATGCTGAATGGAATGGTAAAACTGTTCCATCACAGTTTATTCCTGATTATCAGAAACCGCTGATTTTAAAATTTATTGAGAGCTACCAGTGTGAGTTGTTCGGTGAACAGGCTCGCAATGGTTTTTATAACAGTGAATATATACTGACACCTCGCTGTAACCGAATGGGTTATCAATTACAGGGGCCGCCTGTTTCTTTCAACGATACCACCCCCACAGGTATTGTTTCTGAAGGCATAGCTTTGGGGGCTGTGCAGATAACTGCCAATGGCCAGCCCATTATTTTAATGCAGGATCGGCAGACGCTGGGTGGTTATCCGAAGCTGGGTTGTATTAGTCGTGTAAGTGTCAGTGCTTTAGCACAACAGTCAGTGGGAAATCAGGTCAGTTTTCAGCCGGTATCGATTGAATATGCGCAGGCGGAGTGGTTGTTATATCAGCGGATGTTTCGTTGACGCTGTGTTAAGTACTGTATTTTAAGTAGGCATATCGTAAAGGGTGTAAGCAGGTGATGTGTGCCTGATTGTTTTTGCCTTTTAGTGTTGTGTTTTTATGCAAAAACGCTAATTAAGTTCATTATTTTGTAGTGAATTGTATGATTCTTTGTTGATGTAAATCATAGGGGTTGTCTGCTTATCTCCGTAGAATTTCGCACCAAGTAGAGGTGGCTAAGAGACTGTTGTCAGATATTTATCTGATGAACACGCTGTCCTGTGTCAGTAAGAAAACCGGATTAAAAACCGGTCAATGTTCTCCGCCACTTCAATAATGTGAACTCTGTTTGGCTTTAGGTTTTCTATGAGTACAGCGGTTTCTTCTCTACCGACTTCGGGTAAAAAAGGAGCGCTTCAGCGCTTCCTGGATGTTGTAGAGCGTGGCGGTAACGCCCTGCCTCATCCCATTATTATGTTTTTCTACTTTGCGGCGGGTACTGTTGTACTGTCTGCGCTTCTTAATCTGCTCGGCGTCTCTGTTACCTATGACGCGATGGATCGTTACACCGGTGAGCTGGCCTCTACCACTGTCAGTATCGAAAGCCTGTTAACGGCTGACGGTATCCGCTTCATGTTCACTAACGCGATTAACGCGTTCACCGGCCATGCCGCTCTGGGTACTATCCTGGTTGCCATGCTGGGTGTGGGTGTTGCCGAGCACTCCGGCCTGATCAGCGCCATGCTGAAGCGTCTGGTACTGGCGACGCCCAAGAGCCTGCTGACTCCTATCCTGGTATTTGCAGGTATTATGTCCAACATCGCTTCTGATGCTGGTTATGTAGTACTGGTACCACTGGGTGCGATTGTCTTCATGAGCTTCGGCCGTCACCCTCTGGCCGGTATTGCTGCCGCGTTCGCTGGTGTATCCGGTGGTTTCTCCGCGAACCTGGTGATTGGTTCTACCGATCCGCTGCTGGGTGGTATCTCCACTGAAGCTGCGCGCATCATGGACCCAACCTACATGGTGACTCCGGTTGCGAACTACTACTTCATGTTCGTGTCCACCTTCCTGATCACCATTGTTGGTACCTTTGTGACTGACAAGATCGTAGAGCCTCGTCTGGGTTCCTACGGTGGTGAAATGGGTGAAAAAGCCCAGGGTATGACTCCTGAAGAGATGGCCGGCCTGAAGCGCGCCAAGTGGGCATTCTTCGCTCTGGTTGCTCTGCTGTGTGCACTGGTTATCCCTGAATCTGCCCCTCTGCGTGATACTGCAACGGGTGAGATCCTCGGTAACTCTCCATTCATGCAGTCCATTATCCTGATCCTGACTGCTTCGTTTCTGATTCCTGGTGCCGCTTACGGCTTCGCATCCGGTAACTTTGAGAACAACGAAGGCGTTGTGAAGGGTATGGTTCAGTCCATGTCTTCCATGGCCAGCGTACTGGTTATCATCTTCGTATCGGCTCAGTTCGTGTCTTACTTCACCTACTCCAACCTCGGTATTGTTGCTGCGGTATCTGGTGCGGAACTGCTGAACGGTATCGGCTTCACTGGTATCCCTCTGGCTGTGGCCATGGTGTTACTGTCTGCCGTTGTTAACCTGTTCATGGGTGGCGCAAGCTCCAAGTGGCTGATCATGGCTCCTGTGTTCATCCCAATGTTCATGCAGCTGGGCTTCACTCCTGAGTATACTCAGGTGGCTTACCGTATCGGTGACTCCACGACTAACATCATTACTCCGCTGATGACCTACTTCCCAATCATTGCCAGCTTCGCGGCTCGCTATCAGGAAGAGAATGGTCCCAAGATCGGTATGGGTACTGTGATCTCCATGATGATGCCATACACCTTCTTCTTCCTGGGTGGCTGGATCGTACTGTTCGTAGCATGGAGTCTGCTGAACCTGCCTCTGGGCCCTGGTGCAGGTCTGTTCATGTAAACCTGTTCATGAAGGTCAGGCTCGTATAAATCTGGCCTCCGGCTGGTTTATCCAGAGACAAAAAAAACAGCCCCCGTCATTGGCAGGGGCTGTTTTTGTTTATAAGTGGGCTGGAAAAAATCTATGGATTTTGATCACTCATGGCACGGGTCAGGTACCGCATAACATCCTTGCACCCAGTCTCCTGGCAGACCTGATTAATCTGCCGAATAGTTATGAGTTGTTTGCTCAGATGTCTGTAGAGTTTGTAGGAGCACTCTTTCGGGTCCCTTTTGCAGTCGGCATCAATAATATCGAGAGTGCTCTCAGTCACACCCAAATTCCTGCCCAGTGTGTACCAGTAAGCTGTTGGTGCCAGTGTGATAATCAGAGATTCATCGAATTGTGAATCGAGCGTATAGGGGCGCTCTAGTTGTGCATTCCAGCCAGCCCGAGGGCAGCCAGGCTGAAAATTGGTGTCTATCGGTATATCAGGGTTACGGTAATTGTACAGAGCATCTTGAGCATACTCCAGATTCTCTGATGTCAGATGGGCGGCCTCTCTCAGAACCTGGAGCAGACTTGTTGGGTTACTGGGGTCCGGTAAGAGGTTAAGGCGATCAGAGACCTGCATTTTTTCAGCGAGAAAGAGTATTTCGTCAGGCGACAATTCCAAAGAATGAAGTAATGTGTTTGCACTCGGTGTGTCATGCTGCCTCGCCACCAGGTAACTACGATTATCATTATATTGCTGGAGGAAAACCATGTGGAACGTCAACTGTTTATCAATAGAAGGGTGAGTCAGAGTATGTTTTATCATGCCAACCGTAATGGGAGCGGCCTCCTGAAATAACTGTTTTGCCCGGCGCTTACAGTCATTGGGGTGATTACCCTCAATCAAGCTTACCTTGTGCTCAGGAACTCCCAGGAGCAGACCAAGACAGTAGGTATAAGGTGTCATACATAGCTCGGCGGCCAGGTCCGGGCGAATTATAGTGTCATCTTTAGCCAGCAGGCAGGCTCTTAAAGGGTCGTTCATGTCATCAAATGAGATCTCAAGCTTTGCACAGAAAGTACGACGCGCAATTAGTGATTCACCGGTTTCCATCAGAGCGTCGAATACCTGCTCATCTGTAAGACGTTTCTGTTTTGAAGCTTGCTGAACAAGGGTTGTCATATAGTCTGGCGACCTCACGTCTATGCCGTTCAATGGTTCTATATCAAGGCCTAACTGAAGTGCCAGCATTTCTTTCTTTGCATCTGGAAAGCTCTTCAGGATATCAATCATGACCGCAATTTGTGCCTGCGGATTTGTGTGGCGATCCTTATAGGCGTTATCAAGGCAGGTGTCGTTATAGTTATCTATACACGAGATCAGTTCATGATCATCATCCTTATTAATATCGGCTTGGTTACAGATATTGGGCAGATGCTGGGTGTAATCAATATACTCGTAGGTTGAACGAAACAGATTTTCCAGTTCCTGTTCGACCTCTTTGAGGGGCAGGAACTCTGGTGCCAGTTTCTCCCATTCGGTATCATCAATGGGTAATGCTTTTGCACTCTCCATATCTGTGCAGAGGCTGAGCAGACTCCAGTCCTGGTTCAGTTTAGCCAGCTGCTCGGTTTGAATACCCGCTTCCAGCATGACTTGAATCAGTTCCGCGCCTTTTTTTTTCGCATTGTCACTGAGTCTTTTACCCGCTTTATTGATATCAGATTGCAGGGCCTGAAGCTGTTGTTTGAAATCTTTCAGCTGCTCGGGTGGGCAGGTGGGAGCCTGGGTGGGGCCGGTATCCTTTGAAGAGGTTTTCCTGGGGGAGAGCTGGTTGACTATCCGGGACAGGCTAGTGACCTGGCCCCTCAAGGATTTGTCAAAGATCTGTCGACAAGTGTGCGGCAGGGAGAGTTGAACCTGAACACTGGCATGATCTTGTACCGGCTCTGGTGAATAGCAGGTGGAAACTGGCGTGCTACGCCCGGAAGAGGGTGGAGATAAGCTATCCATAGCTGGTTCTGCCTGTTGTTGCCTTCCTATATATTAGAAGCATTTTCCGCAACAGCTATATCTGGCAGCCATCTCAATGATGACAGACGTGTTACATGCTTAATCAGCTTTCGGCAGTGGGTTTCTTTTTTGTTCATAGGTTTAATGCCGGGGAGATGAACCCTTGTGTTGGGCTGGAGCTCGCTGTATCTGCCCTGCGGGGATGAGTCTGTCTCCGTAGTCGTGAACAAGCATGCGGACGAGATGGTTATCATGTGGCCCCATAAAGGAATACAGTGCCTTATAACGTTTGCGGCTGCCTGAGTTTAAGCTCTGATTGCATTCAGTTTCACCAACGACAAATAGTCCGTTAACTATGGTCACACTGCGTGCGGTATAGGGTACATAGCCTTCTTCGGGGTTAATGCGGCGATAATCCTCAAGTCGGAAGAAGTGTCCGTCTGGTCTGACAAAGGTTATGGCACCATGGGAATCGGCCGTCAGGTAGGAGACCTTTTTGCCGTCTTTGTTCTCTATGGTCATTTTGCCATTCCCGGGGTTATCACTATTGAGCCAGCTCTGGGCGAGGCGGTATTTCTTGTTGGGGACGAGTCCTGACACAGTCATAAGCGGGTAATAGCCTGCCACAGGCTGTTGATAGTCTGCTTCGAGTGCTGTCATGTCCTGTTCTTTGTTGTAGGTATGAGAGAGGACACTGGCAATAATATCTGACGATTGCCCCATTGAACGTTTGTTTTCAGACAGTAATAGGAAATTCCTTATTATCATGAAGACCTCACCACTGAGTGCCGGTGACAGGCGTTGAATACCAGTGAGGAACTTTTCATGCTCACGTATTGTTTCTTCAGCGATACCGAATAGCTCTACGTGACCTTTTGTCGCCCCGGGATGGCCGATATAATTAGCAGCGCAGAGGTGGTAGTACTCAGTGTCCATTTCAAACATGTTGGCACGGGGAAGGAAGCCGCAGTAATTCAGTGCTTTGGTAAAATCCGCTGCCATTTTTAATTTAAATTTTTTCTCATCCAGTTTTGCCAGCACTCTTGGGTAGGATAATACTTCCTTCACAAAAGAGGCGTATAGCGAAAAATCTGGTAATTTATTATGCGAAAGAACTAATCTCTTAGGTCGAAACGCAAAAGCATATAGCGCGTCGATTAACTTTATTCCGGGCTGGGAGGCATAAATCTCGTACCCTGTCATTTCAAGGTTATATTTCTTGTCCCATAGTTTTAGAAAGCCGATTGTGTCTGGATTGTTGGCAATCTCTTCAAAGCTGCAGACCTTTTTAATAATGGGGTTCTTAATATTCACACAGGGGCTTTCCTCGAAGTACCAGTAAAGGGTACTGGCTACTAGGTTATAGGTTCCGTAGACCGCGGTCAGAAGTGTGATTGTGCTCGTGACCGGGTGTTTGCGCACAAACCTTTTCAGTGTTTTTGGTATCTTCCATTTGTTTCTGTTTGCACCAGCCTGTACTACACCACCTGCTACTATATTTTCAGGCTTGTTCAATGTCTTATCAGGCTGCCTCTGTTGTGCCTGATGTTGTGCCTGATGTTGTGCCTGATGTTGTGCCTGATGTTGCTTATGCATTTGACCAGAGGTTCTGTAAGGTGAGGTTTTTTTATTTGATATAGGTTGTTTATTATTCCTTGGGTTGGGGAGTTGTGAATTCAGCTCTCTATATCTCTCTATCTCTTGTGCCAGTTGACGTTCAGCTTTTTTATTGGCGGCTTTTATTCTGTCCAGTTCTTGCTGGCTCGCTTGTTTCTGTTTCTTCGCTTCTGCTTTCTCTTTCTCAGCTAATCTTTTTTCTCTTTCTGCGGATATTTTTGCTCGTTTCGCCGCTTCCTGTTCATTCCTTGCGCGTTGTTGTTCAATTTGAGCTGTTGCGATGCTGGCTTCTGCAGTCTCGAGCTGTTGCGCCATACCGTGAAGCTGTGCCGCCAGATGCTCATTAGATATGCTTAACAGGTTGTTATACATGGAGAGTTGTTGCTGCGTATGGACCGCGTTTATTGTTGCCTGCTCGGCTGCAGCAACCTGGTTGACCAGTGTGTTAACAGCGTGCTGTTCATTATTTATTATTACGTGAAGTAACTCAGGGCCGAATTGATTCAGGATAATAGACCAGTAGTGAACACTGGTTACATCATCATGTTGCATGGGAGTCCCGCCTATATATGCGACCATATGTAATAAAAAGTGTTGTATATGGCTGGGGGGCAGATTCTGTAATGGGTGGTTTCGGGAGTAGTCTACGAGAAAGAAGTGAATAGCTTCTGCAAGATTGGCTCTGTTTCGGGGAGATAGAATTCCATGACCCACTGGTCTACTGGACTCTTCCACATCCCAAATTTGTACATATTTATCGAGTGAATGATTAATCTCATGGATTGAGCCTGAATAAAGAAAGGCCTGAGCTTGCGGTGCAGAGACAAGCGCTACTACTAACAGGCAGCATGCTAATAAATAGGGACAACGCTTTAACATCTTCGTACTCCGCACACACATATGAGCTTTGAATGTTTGGCTCGCCGGGTTTAGTCCTGAAGGTGCTCATTTCGGTACGGCTTACCCGCGGCTATAAGCGAAAAGACAATAGAATTCGCCCTGTTGTTCATAACAGAAGTGTCAGTTGCATAGATGTGTTAGCGGGTATTATGTATATATTGAGGGCGGCAAACAGGTTTCCATAGCTGTGCTTAAGCAGGGGGTATCGGTGGGGTAGTAACACTGACCAGGTCACTATTAAAAGTATGCCAGCCAGTCTGTCAGGTGCTGAACAGACTGGTGTTATTGATTCACAAAGATCCACTTTCGTAGAACAGTAAGATCAACTGTGTTGCCAGCAGGGGAGCTCTCAGGGCACCATCCAGGCCGTTACCCGACTTTTACCCATCAACCATACCAGCCCCAGAGTTATGGCTATAACCACTGCTGTTACCAGCGGAACGGTCAACAAGGTGAAACCCGGTTGCAACTCCCAATGACGGACAGGCCAGAGTACCAGAGGATGTACAAGGTACAGCCCAAGGCTATAACGCCCGATAAAACCCACCAGTTTTTTCCAGCGACTGCCGAGTTTGTCTGCATGATTGCGACAGAGTAAAAAGACCATCGCAGCAATCACTGCAGTGTTTAAGGTTTTATAAGAGGTCAGGCGGCCAGGCGA
The DNA here is from genome assembly GCA_965221135.1 of Sansalvadorimonas sp. Classification (GTDB taxonomy): domain Bacteria; phylum Pseudomonadota; class Gammaproteobacteria; order Pseudomonadales; family Endozoicomonadaceae; genus Sansalvadorimonas. The sequence continues at coordinate 20,568 of CBDCRZ010000007.1, read as the reverse complement.
ATAGCTTCCAGCACTCGATGATTGATCCCAGGTGGCGTAAAACCCGGTCACCAGTGCAAGACAGCCAGCCCAAACCAGAGCCTTTTGCTGTTGAGGCTGAAGTGTAATCCGCACCATGGCATAACCCAGAATCAGATAACCGCCGTACATCACCATATCAATGTACCAGGCTGACTCAACCCTCAGCAGGTACAGCAGTGTCAGCAGTAACCAGCCGAGTACCAGCATACATAACTGGTCGTCTGACATTTGCTGTACGGCCGGAGCCAGAAACGGAATGGCAAAATAGAGCGGTATAAAATAGTGATAATAACCAAGGTGATACCAGGTCTCTTCTTCGGGAAACATGCGTATCAGTTCGCTGGCAGCCTGAGCATCATAGGTGAATGAACCACTGGTCACGATGACTCCACCCAGCAGGGAGTAGAACAGAGACCAGGTTAGAAAAGGCACCAAAACCTTGCTCATTCTGCGAGAAAGAAAATAATTGAAATTGAAAGGGCGGGTATCCGGCAGCATCAGTGCACCGGAAATCATAATAAACACAGGTACGGCCCAACGGGATGCTGTATTAAAACCTATTGCAGAGAGCCAGTCGTAATCGGGTATATCACCCAGCAGGCTTCGGTAAGGGCCAATTACATGAATAATCACAACAGCTATGGCCGCCACTGTGCGTAATAAATCAATATAAAAATAATTCTGGGGGAGCCCGGCCGATGTTTTCATAAGCTGTTGCCACTGCAGGAGGTTAACGGCGCGAGTCTACGTGAGTCACAGGTGTGTTGCTATCAGCGCCATACGCAATTGAAGTGGTCTTCGATCTTATTCGTACACTCGTCTCACCTGGCTCGTGAGGTCGCGCTCAGCATAGTCGACTGGTACGCAATTGGCTCGTTCGCGGCTCGTATTGTCCGCATCCTTATTGTTATTATGAGCATTGGTGCTATGCGCTATTGGTGTTGTGTATTCTCAGTACACCCGCAGATTAGCATCTTCGTAGAGCGGTACCTCCTCAGGGGGGCTCAGGGGGGGTTGGCTCTGGGGATCAGGGCGGGCAATAACAGAAACAACACCAGCCCCGGTCACAATTTGCGCAGGTTACAAATGTTAGGGTCGAAACCTGGATGAATCGGCATACAAATGATAAGAAGAGCAACAAATAATGACTTTTTCAGATGAATTTCAAAATAAAAACGCGAGTTTTTTGATAAAACTGGCCTGGACAGTGGAGATTATCGCTGTCCTGATAGGTTTAACTATCTCCATAGTGGTGGCCGTTTCTGCTCATAGTGCTTACACCAATCAGGAGGAGGTGAACCTGTTGGGCAGTGCGTCATCCATTCTTGTTGCAGCCTTGCCGTTCCTGCTGATAGCTGTTGTTGAGCTGTGCAAAATCCCTCTGACTTTTGCCTTTATGGCTGTGAAGAATATTTTCTGGCGCTCTCTGTTTCTGTTCTTTGTTATGTTCCTCTGCTTCATAACTTTTGAAACTATGCTGAATGGCTTTGAAAGAAACTTCTCAATGCTGAATCACGCAATAGATACGCGCAAGAATGATATTGAGAACATGGAAAGTGAAGTGGTTCTTCTCGAGCGACGCCAGCAGAGAGTACAGCGCTTTACAGAGGAAGACCTGACCGGAGAGATCGATAGCAATCAGTTAGCTATTGATGAGGCATACCGAACCGGTGTCAAGCAGGTCAATCAGCGGACGAAATCTATTCTGTCTGATATTGATTACTCCTTTAAAGAAACTATTGATGCTGAGGTTGGTGAGCTGATCCTGATCCGTGACAAATATTATGATGACTGGAATACGGAAAGGCAGACTATTGAAGATCGTTTCTCTTCTCTGTTGCTGGATAACCTGTCAGACAGCCGGAAAGAAAAGCAGCGTCTGCAGGAAGAGCTGGATGGTCTGAAAGCTGAAATGTCTCGGGAGATGGATGATGCTACCTTCCTGACCCGCAGTGCTGTTGAGCGTAAGTATCGTAATCTTATTGCTGCCAAAAACCGGCAGATAGACCAGATTACCACTGGTTTCCTCGGTGCTGATGCCTTGCAGAAACAGTCATCCATGGAAGATCAGCTGAAGCAGCAGATTGCCTTCGTTAATAACAAGTATGAAGGTCGTATCCAGGAAATGAGTGAACGTATAGAGACTAAGAAGCAGGAGGTTATCGACCGGGAGAAGGCGAACAAGGCACTGGAGATCACAGTCTACAGTAACGCTGAGAAAAGTAAGGGTCGGTTTATTACTACTAAGCGCCAGGATGAGAAAGAGCTGAACAATTATCTTTCTACAAAGCAGCAGGAGCTGGAGGCTATCAATGTTAAGGTCAATGATATTGAAGACAAGATTTTCTATTTGCGTAATGACCAGCGTAATGTCCAGTCTGACATTAACCGACTGATTAACCAGAATCAGGTGTATCGTCTGGCTATGTATGCTTCCGGTGCGGAGTCGCCCACAGATGTTACCCGTAAAATGGTGGGGATTGTTGCCTTGCTCTGGTTTGGTTCTCTGGCACTGATCGCCTCAATCACTGGTGTGATGCTATGTCTGGCAGGTTTTTACCTGAAGCGGCAGTTGATGGGCAGGGCCCGTGAGGATGAAGTGGTCACGTCATGAGTTGTTAAGAGTAACCTGGCGCTGTGAATGAATTCAGTGCCAGTACTTCTCAAAATGTTTGTAGTGATGTGCACATAAAAAAGCCCCCGCCAATGGCGGGGGCTTTTATGTTTCAGCCTTGGAAAGGTGAAACGGTGATAGAGATACTGTTAAGTTGGGAAACGCAGTTGTACGCTGCCGGAGTGAACACCGGCTGTCTCGGAATCTTGAGGTAACTCCTGGCAGATGACCCTTCGAAGATAACTACACAGAAGGCTCGAAAAAAGGGAGCAGAGCCATTATATCTGTAACAGGCCGGCAGGGAGTTATCTTCATCTACGATACTGCCCTTATTTCGCCCTTCACATAAAGCCCCTGTGCGCTGGCAGGTCCCATTGATATACGCAACATAGTGGCGCCCAAGGGGTTGCATAAACACAGATACGGTGTTTTCTGGAGGAGTCACCAGAAGATGCATATGGTTTGTCATCAGTACATACGTGTGGATTTTCAGCACGGTTTTGACTGCGAATTCCCCGACAAGTTGGCACGTTTGGTCTGCAATATGCTCAAAAACGGCAGTGAATATGTTGATGAAGGGCGGGAGCAATACGAACAAAAGTATAAAAGCAGGGTTCTGAAAAAGAGGGTTCTGAAAAACCTGAAACAGAAAGACAAAGATATGGGGATCGCCCTGATGTCGATAGAGCCTGCCGTTCAAACAAGCTGAGTGCAAATCGGCGGGATCAGGGAAGTTACCCGGAAGTTGCTTTGATCAGGTTCTGGCATAAAAAAACTGCTTGATAAGTAGGCTTATCAAGCAGTTTAGATGCTTATGTCAGATTCGTTTCCCAACAGAATAGTATATCTGTCAACGGAACCGACTTAGGCGTAGTTAGCCTGGGCGAAGTCCCAGTTTACCAGTGCCCAGAAGGCTTTCAGGTAGTCAGGACGTACGTTGCGGTAGTCGATGTAGTAAGCGTGTTCCCACAGGTCACAGGTCAGCAGAGGAGTCTGATCAGTGGTCAGAGGAGTAGCAGCGTTGCTGGTGTTTACGATTTCAACGGAACCGTCAGCATTCTTAACCAGCCAGGTCCAGCTGGAGCCAAAGTTGTTGACAGCGCTTTCGCTGAACTTGGCAACGAACTCTTCGTAGGAACCAAAAGCAGCGTTGATAGCGTCAGCCAGTGCGCCGGAAGGCTGGTTGCCACCCTTAGGGCTCAGGCAGTTCCAGTAGAAGGTGTGGTTCCAGATCTGAGCTGCGTTGTTGAATACGCCGCCAGTGGAAGTTTTGACAACTTCTTCCAGAGACTTGTTCGCCAGATCGGTACCCTCGGCCAGACCATTCAGCTTAACCACATAGGTGTTGTGGTGTTTGCCGTAGTGGTAGTCCAGAGTTTCTTTAGAGATATGGGGTTCCAGTGCATCGCGCTCATAAGGCAGTGCAGGCAATTCAAAAGCCATTTTGTTTCTCTCCAGTCTGTAGTCCAGTATCAGGCAAATGCCGAGCTGTACCTCGGCATGGTACGTTCGGTGTGCGGATCATAGCACTGTGGTCATTACTGTTTCCACGGATTGTTTAGGCATTTGCCGGGTTATTTTATGGGTGAAAGTAATGTTTGTCTTGTGGTTGGCCGGTAGGGTAGTGGTGGTTTGTCTTTATATTTCTTTATGGAGTGTTTGTGCGTGGTCTGTGTTTGTGAAGATGAGGGAGAGGGTGAGGAGCGCAACCGTTCCATATATATGACATGGGAGGTAGATAATAGTTAAAGGCATCGCAGCTGTCGGCAGTAGCGGTCAGCTTTGTCTATACCTGTTCGTGCTTGTGTTTCGTGCTTGTGCGTCATGGTGTATTGATAGGGTTCGGCCCGGCGGTTAAATCCCGTTTTTGGCCTCCGGGCCCTCTGTCCTGGGAGCTGGTTCTGGCAAGATGGGCTACTTTTTTGTGTAGAAATGCTGTCTCCATTCGATTCCAGGAAGCACGGATGACCCTATTTAGTAAACACGTTGGCTCTGCCTGTCTCGTTTTTCCAGAGAGTAGCCGAGAGGTTCACGTGTGCAGTTATTCTCAGACTATCCGTCTGAAAACTGTGATGATTATGTTGAGAAGCTTCCTGAGTGTTCGTATGCGTCTTCTCTTTCGGTTGGTTTCTCCATTTACCTTACTGTTGTTTCCTGTAATGGCAATTTCTGCGCCGCCTTTACCAGGGGGAACCTGGGGGCTGGGTGTAAGTGCCCGCGATAGCGGTATCCCCTACAAAACAGATAAAGCTGATGATGTCGGGAATATGGTTCCTTACCTGCTTTATGAGGGGGAATATATCTTCCTGCGGCAAGGCGAATTTGGTTTCAGGGCCTATCAAAACGACAGTCAGAGCCTGAATGTTCTTGGTAAGCGCCGTTATGTGAATCTCCCCAAAAATATTCAGAATGAATATCAGGAAGACTCCCTCGATTGGGGAGTTCAGTGGCTCAGCGAAATCAATACAACCAGTCAGTGGCGAGCTGAATTACTGACTGCGGGGGAGGGGCGCCACCTTGTTTATGGTGGGTGGGACTGGTACGACAGTTTTCAAAAGCTGGATGTCAGCTTCAATGCGGGGCTTCGTTACAAGAATGCCAAATTTAACAGCTATTACTATGGGCTGAGCGGTTACAATGGCGACAATATTAACCCGGGTGTGGAGGCGGAACTTGGCCTTGATGTTCGTTATCCGCTGATTGGTCCGCTGTATCTGACCGGTGGTTTAGAATGGGTTCAGCTAGACAAAAATGCACGGCATTCTGCGGCTGTTGATAAAAGCGGGTTTGGCACTGCCAGCATCGGTATCGCCATTATTGACCAGACAACAATCCCCGCTGGACTGACTGTTAAAGAAGGTTCTTATATGCGGGTGGCTCATGGTTGGGCCACTCCATCCAATATGAATGCCATATTTAAAGGTAATGCTGAGAAGGATAAATATAACAATCAACTCAGTTCGGTTTTCTATGGCTATCCGCTCAAGGAAGACTGGCTTGATCTTCCCATTGATGTGTTTCTGGCCAGTGGTCTGGTCTATCACCATAACTCCAGGGTTCAGGGTGTGTCATGGGAGGGTGTGGCTGCCATCAAGGCTTATCTCAATTTTAACTGGCCGGTGCGTTGGCGTTTTGGTCTTGCTGAAGGTCTCTCCTATATCAGTGATCCGACGTATATTGAGAAGACTGAAATGAAAGAAAAGGGTAATGAGAACAGTAAGTTGATGAACTATCTGGATGTCAGTCTGGATATCAATCTTGGTGATATTACCCGACAGAAAGCCCTGAGTGATGCCTGGGTGGGGTGGAGCATGCATCATCGTTCATCCATGTTTAAGAAAGCCTCGCAGTTTGGTCGTATCAAAGGTGGTAGTAATTACAACACTGTTTATATTCAGTGGGGGTTGTAGCCCAGTCTTCTGTTTTGGCTGGCTGGCAGCCTATTGGGGTCAGACGGGCTTTGCTCTACAATGCGGTAAATCCCTTTACAGTTTGAACGCACATGAAATCCCGCCCTCAGGACGAACTTGACCAACTGCCCAGTCTCTCTTTATCAGCGGATGATAGGTCTGAGCGTAAGCCAGATCGCGGGAAGACGGCTGCCAAAAGCTCTGCAGCGAAAGCTTCTGAAGCCAGAGCTTCTGAAACCAGAGCTTCTTCAGGCAGTGCCATGCCTGACAGGAAGACACCACCCAATAAAACAACTCACGCATCCGGTGCTTCCGTTCATTCATCTGGCATTTCTATTGCCACCGTTGTGCTGGGTGTGGCTCTCATTGCAATGGGAGGGTTTGGTTACTGGCAGATCAGTGCTCTGCAGCAGGAGCTTACTTCAGCCCGGTCTGAATTGAATAACACGGCCAGTCAGTTATCCGCTGTATCTGGTGTTGTTTCAGAAACCGGTGCAACCCTGAGTAAGAGTGACAGTGCTGTTCGCGATGAGCTGAATGCGGTTAACTTTGAAATTCGCAAGCTTTGGGATCTTTCCAATAAGCGAAACCGGGCCAGTATTGTTGAGCAGGATCAACGCCTGAGCAAACTGGATAAAGACCTGGCGACCTCTCGCAAAGAGATGAAATCTTCCCTTGGTTTGATGACGAAAAATACCACTGCCCTGGAGGCTGCCACGAAGAGTCTTTCAGCCCTGCAGCGTGAAGTGCGTGCCTTAAGCACCAGTGCCTCGGTGAACAGTGAGCAATTGTCTGGTCTGGAATCCTCTATGGGTAAGCTGTCTGGTTCTCTGAAGCAGGCTTTGGTCTCTCATCAGAAACTGACCGGGCAGGTGGATGTCCAGTTGAAAGATTTTTCTGGACAGATGAAGGCCGTCAACGCCCATCGTCAGCAGGTGAATAAACGTTTGCTGCAGCTGGAAAACAGCATTCGATCTCTGGAGTCTGGTAGTCAACCGGGCCTGACGATTCAGCCCGCAGGATAATGATAAAATGCTTAGGCAGGTCGCTGTGCTTTCTTCCCTTATGGTGCCACTGACGTTAGGTGGGTGTGCTTCGTTCTGGCCCTTTGGTAATGATGAAGAGGCGACTCTGACCCAGAGTGAAACAGTGCGGGAGAAGGAGCAGCAGCCCCTGCCTTCCGGATGGGTGGTTGTGGAAGGGCAGGAGCCTTTATTTTTTCACATCCTCAAAACCGGTAAGGGCTTGTTGACACCGGTGATGTCTGTATTGCCGGATGATGAACTGATACCTGATTATTTTCGTTCCGCTGAACTCTATGCAGACCTGAGAAAGTCCGGGTTAAAGCTGGTGTCTGGCTCATACAGCTGGAGGTGGCATAACCAGATGGTTGCCGCTGTTGAGGAGACATGCCCGAACAAGGCAACGGATCCTTTGCCTTCCTGTAAATCGCGCAGCTGGTATAGCTGGGTGCCGGGAGTGGGCGCCGCTGATGACTTTTATGATAAGGGCATTGTTGGTCGGTTTCTGGGGCAGGTAAAAGTGGATTACCTGATGGTGCCTGACCCTGGTGTGTATGAGGGTGAGGCTGTGCGTAATATGCGTTATGCCAAGTCTTCTCAGCCTTTGGTGGAGTATTCCCCTCAAGAACGCCGGCAGTTGTTGAATGCAGTAAGAAAGCTGCGCATAAATATGGTGATGGTTGAACGGGACAGTTTTGGACGGGCGGTGAACTGGTCACGGATTGTTGCCCATTGTGACGGTGGAGTGATTGCCAGTGATCTCCGTGGTTCAGCGCTTCGTAAGGCGCGAGGCAGACAGCTTGACCGTTTGCGTAAACAGTGTGTACAGGGGCTTACTGCTGCGATCCCGTAATCTTTCGTAACTTAACGTTATAAAACACAGCGATCAATTACATCTTTCTGCTCGACAATTTGCAGGCTATTCCTTAGTGTATAGCCAAATTTTATATGCCAGATTGTGATTCTTGACCAATGAATCCGAACTATCTTGAATTCGAACAACCCATCGCAGAACTCGAAGCCAAAATCGAGGAACTGCGCCTGGTTGGAAGCGATAACGAACTGAATATTACTGGTGAGATTGCCACGCTTGAAGACAAGTGTCGCACAATGACTGCCAGTATTTTTGAAAATCTGACTGCATGGCAGGTGGCCCAGCTCGCCCGTCATCCTCGTCGTCCCTATACCCTGGATTACATCAGCGAAATCTTCACTGATTTTGATGAGTTCCACGGTGACCGTCACTTTTCCGATGATCACGCAATCGTTGGTGGTATGGCTGAGTTGGACGGCAGGCCTGTTATGATCATTGGCCATCAGAAAGGCCGGGAAGTGCAGGAAAAAGTACGCCGTAACTTCGGTATGCCTCGTCCGGAGGGTTACCGTAAGGCCTGCCGTCTGATGGAGATGGCCGAGCGTTTTCGTATTCCCATTCTGACCTTTATCGACACTCCGGGTGCTTACCCTGGTATCGATGCTGAAAAGCGTGGCCAGAGTGAAGCCATTGCCTGGAACCTGGCGGTTATGTCCCGTCTGGAAACCCCAATCATCTCTACTGTTATCGGTGAAGGTGGTTCCGGTGGTGCTCTGGCGATTGGTGTGTGTGATGCGCTGATGATGCTGCAACACTCAACCTATTCCGTTATCTCGCCAGAAGGTTGTGCTTCCATTCTTTGGAAGACTGCCGAGCGTGCCTCTGATGCTGCTGAAGCTATGGGTATTACTGCGCAGCGTCTGGATGAGCTGGGTCTGGTTGATAGGGTGATCGAGGAGCCTCTCGGTGGCGCCCATAGAAACCATGAAATGTCTGCTCAGCGTTTGAAGGATGCTCTGACTGAAGAGCTCGACAAGCTGTCTTGTATGACAGGTGCTGAGCTGGTGAGTCATCGTTATCAGCGTCTGCGTCGTCTCGGTGTTGATTAAACTGAGTATGTAAAAGCAGAGAGCTACAAGGCCCTGTGCGCTCTTTTCGCTTTACACTGAAAGCCGAAGTGGTATTAAAATAACCGCTTCGGCTTTTTAGTGGGCTTATGATTTTAAATTCCTCCTCCTTCTACCAGGCGTTACAGGCCTGCTCTTCCAGCTCTGGTTTAGATGCTGGTTCAGAGAAACCTTTTCCTGCCGTGCGGGTGGCATTGAGTGGTGGGCTGGATTCCACTGTGCTTCTGCATCTGTGCAGTCAGCTTCGTAATCAGGGGCTTATCGTAAACCTTCGCGCTGTGCATGTTCATCATGGTTTAAGTTGTTATGCCGACCAGTGGGCTGACTTTGCACAGTCCCTTTGTCAAAGCTGGCAGGTTCCCCTGGCTGTCGTTCGAGTGAGTTGTGGAGCCGGTGATAATCTGGAGGCCCGTGCCAGAGAGGCTCGCTATAAGGTGTTTACAGAACAGCTTCAGGCAGGCGAGGTCATGCTGCAGGCCCATCATCAGGATGATCAGGTTGAAACACTGCTGTACCGCATGATGCGCGGCACGGGTATTGCTGGCTTGAAAGGTATGCCGGTATCACGCCCTTTGGGGCAGGGTATTTTACTCCGGCCTCTGCTGGATTTCTCCCGGGCCGCTATAGAGACTTATGGTCAGGAGCAGCAGCTTCAATGGGTTGAGGATGACTCCAATAGCGATACCCGATTTGACCGTAACTATTTAAGAGCAGAGATTATTCCTGCTCTGCATCAGCGCTGGCCGGGTATGAAGATGAATGTGGCCCGGCTCTCTGTTTTGAGTGTTGAGGCGGACGAGGTGTTAACTGAAGTTGCTCAGGCTGATCTGGCTCAGGCCCTGAGACCGCAGAACCTGCCGGGTGTTGGTCTGGCGGAGTTGTTATCGATTGAAAGCCTTTTATCTCTCAGCTCTGCGCGACAGCATTTATTGTTGCGGGAGTGGTTGAGTCTGCAGTCAGTGCCTGTGCCGGCCCGTGCTGCTCTTGAGCAGATTGTGGAAGAGGTAATCAATGCCCGTGTGGATGCAGAGCCTTGTGTGGAATGGTCGGGCTATACCCTGTATCGCCATAGGGGCTGCCTTTATATAGGGAATCGGTTGTCAGAGTTCTCTTCTGTAACCGTCCCATTTACCGGTGAGGCGCTATCTCTTCCTGAGAATGGTGTTATTGCTGTAACCGTATCAGGTAATCAGCCCCGGGTGATGTCTCTGAGGAGTCAGCTGCAGTGCAGTTGCACACCTCGTGACCATGTGCAGGTTCAACCCTTTGCTCTGGCTGGACGAAAAGGGCGTAAATCCTTAAAAAAATGGCTGAATGAGCTGGGTGTTCCCGGTTGGCTGCGGGGGCGGTTGCCGGTGCTGCATCGGGGAGAAGAGCTGGTGGCCATTCCCGGTGTCTGTGTGGCGGAGGGGTGGCAGGCGGATGGTGATGATCCGGGTTTGGTTCTGGATTGGCGGCTCCTGGCCTTAACTTCTGTTTAATTGTTCACACGCTGTAACCGTTTTTAACAGCTTGCTTCGGCAGGGTATAAAACTGCTGTCTACACTTCGCTCGAAATATACAGGTAGAGGCAGAGAAGTGTATGTCTGTTCAAAAGCAGTTAAAGCAATTTAGACCCGGACGTTTGGCATCAGTGACTGCGATGGTGGTCTCTGCCTGGGCGATGAGTGTTTCAGCTAATAGCACGGAAATTGACAGTTTTGAGTTCGATGATTTTCTTCGCAGTGAGAAGAGCGAAGCAGGTGTTCAGGCTAGATCCCAGGCTTATCGTCCTCTGGTCAAGGCTGCACGGCTGTTTCGTGGCGCGGCTGGCCTGTCTCTTGATATGGATATGTCCTGTGAGTTGTCCAGTGTTTCGTCTGGTTCAAACTCGTTATCCATCGCTTCTATTTCAAATGATGGTGTGCTCTACAGTATGGACTCCATACCGGAGTATGAATCTATAGGGCATGTCAGTCTGAGCAGCAGCGGTACCCGGATATACAGGCTTAAGGTGATGAAGGCGCAGATGTCCTTCAAAGCTTCTGGTGAGGTGAGTCATGCCCAGCTGCCGGGTTCATCGGCACCCCTTGATAATGCTCATCTGGGTGGAGCGCTGGAGACTGCATTGAAGTCATTTGCTGACTCCCATGGGCAGCTGCTCCGTCGTATCCCCAAGCGTTCACTGGCTGTGGTATTGTCCCGTGGTGACCTGGTTGAGCTGACGATTTACTCCTCTGTTGATGTGACCCCTTTTGTGACAGTCAGGCTGAATGAACAGGGCGAAAGCACTGTGACTGTCCATGACCAGAATCTGGCTGGTGCCGAGGTTGTAACCCGGGCTGATGAGACACAAACCCTGCGGGTTGTTGGTGTGCTGGAAACTTACGAGGGTAGTGTTTCCGAAATCGTTGGCGGATATCTGCGTGAAGTGGCCGATGGTGTAACTTATGACGATATGCGTGCAAAGATGCTCACGGTCGGTGATCTCGGTATACCTGCCTGGCAGGCGGGTTATCGTTACAATAAGGGGCCCGGTAAGCGTACCCGTGAAACTGTGGTTAAGGCGAAAAATATTCCGGCCGCTACTGAGTCTGAAGTTACTTATAAGTCCGGCCGCTATGTGGCCAGTGTGAACATGGGTGATGGTCAGATTGATTTGGTTTTGCAGGGGTGTAGAACCGGTGTTGATGTAGCCGATGCCATTCTTCATCACCTGAAGAGCCTTAATTATGAAGCAGGGCACAGTGGTATCCAGATTGATAAGCATTTGGTTCGTTTTGCTGTACCTGATCCTCTTTTCTATAGGATTCAGGAAGTGTGGAGTTCTTCCGATGTGGACTCTGTTCTGTACGAGCACATGAATGATGAGATATTCAAGGTCTCTGGTGGTCTTAAGCTGAAAGATATGGTCAAAATGAAGCGCATCATCAGGGATAGTGATTCCGTTAAGAGTGGGCAGGTACGTTATAAGGCTGAAACGAATAGTTGGCTGGCGCATTACCTGAAGAACTCGGTTTACGCCTTTTTCCAAAGTGGTTTCTTTAATGCTGCGATTGGTGCAGGTCTCCGTAGCTATGATCGTTATCAGCAGGATGGGGTGATGCCTTACCAGTATTCCGAGAAAGAGCTCTTGAATGAAATGGATCATGTGGCAGATGATGTGGTTCGTGGGGGTGTGGCAGGTCTGGCCACTTTTAACGTCATGGCTGTTGGTCGTGGGCGCATTCCCGGTTTTGCTGCAAGTGCTGTTGTGGGTATGGGTAGTAGCCTCTATGACAGTTATCAAAGTGGTAATTTGAGTGCTGAGAATGTCCCGGTTGTTGCTGGTCGTGCTGGTCTTGAGTCCATGGCCGCTGGTGCGGGAGCGTTTGTGGGTGGGGGGCTGGCATCCTATGTGCCTCTGCCATTTACCCGTGCTGCCGGTACATTGGTGGGTAGCCTGGCTGGGATGTACACCTACAAGTACACCATGAGTACATTGGTGGGTAGCCTGGCTGGGATGTACACCTACAAGTACACCATGAGTCAGTATGCTCATAAGTTTCCGGCGTCCATTCAGCCATTGGTAAACTAATCACTCTTTTTGGTTGATGTCTTTGGATCGGGCTTGCTGCGGTTAATTATTGCGGCAGGCCTGTTTTGTCCGGTGATTGGTGTTGTTGTTATGTTGCTGTAAATAGAAAGGCCCATCTTTTATAAAAAGATGTATTTATAAAAGAAGGGCCTTTCTATTTGTGGATTTGGTCAGTGTGGACGTTGAGCCTCTGGTCGCTTTTTAGTATCCTACACTCCCATCTTGTTCCAATTCTTTCTTGTACCCCTAAGGCGTATTGACGCCTCTCAGAAAACGGGTTTTCGATGACGCGCTATATATTCGTCACGGGCGGTGTTGTTTCCTCTCTTGGAAAAGGCATTGCGTCCGCCTCCCTTGCTGCCATCCTTGAAGCTCGCGGGCTGAAAGTGACCATGCTCAAGCTGGATCCTTACATTAACGTAGATCCAGGTACCATGAGTCCGTTCCAGCACGGTGAGGTATTTGTTACAGAAGATGGGGCTGAAACCGATCTGGACCTTGGTCACTATGAGCGGTTTGTCAGCACAACCATGTCCCAGGGGAATAACTTTACCTCTGGCCGGGTTTACGAGCATGTTCTGCGCAAAGAGCGCCGGGGTGATTATCTTGGTGGTACAGTGCAGGTCATTCCTCATATTACCGATGAGATCAAGTCACGCATTATTGCCGGTGCCGGCGATGCGGATGTCGCTCTGGTTGAGATCGGTGGCACTGTGGGTGATATTGAATCCCAGCCGTTTCTGGAAGCTGTACGTCAGCTGAAGGTCGAGCTGGGTTCCCGTCGTGCGCAGTTGATGCACCTGACCCTGGTGCCCTGGATCAAGACAGCCGGTGAGCTGAAGACCAAGCCGACCCAGCACTCTGTAAAAGAGTTGCGGTCCATTGGTATTCAGCCAGACGTACTGATCTGTCGTTCCGAGAAGCATATCGATATTGCTTCCCGCCGAAAGATCTCGCTGTTCACTAACGTGGAAGAGCGTGCGGTTATCTCTCTGGAAGACGCTGACTCTATCTACAAGATTCCTGCCATGCTGAAAGAGCAGGGCCTGGATCAGACCATTATTGAGAATCTGAATCTGGACTGCAAAAAAGAGGCAGATCTCTCCGAGTGGGCTGACGTTGTTGACCGTGAGCAAAACTCCGAAAAAGAGATCACTGTCGCCATGGTTGGTAAGTACATGGAGCTGCTGGATGCTTACAAGTCTCTGATTGAGGCGATGAAGCATGGTGGCCTGAGTACTCGCACCAGGATCAATCTGCGTTATATCGACTCTGAAGATATCGAGCGTAACGGTACAGATGTACTTAATGATGTGGATGCTATTCTGGTGCCTGGTGGTTTCGGTAACCGTGGCGTAGAAGGCAAGATTGCCACTGTGCGTTATGCCCGTGAGAATAAAGTTCCATACCTGGGTATATGCCTGGGTATGCAGGTGGCCGTTATTGAATTTGCCCGCCATGTGGCAGGTCTTGAAGGTGCCCACAGTACTGAGTTTGACAGTAACTCTGAGAATCCGGTTGTTGGTCTGATCTCCGAGTGGCTGGATGAAAGCGGTAATCGGGAGCAGCGTACAGAAACCTCTGATCTGGGCGGCACCATGCGTCTGGGGGCGCAGATCTGTCATCTTGAGCCTGGTACCAAAACCCGTGCGGCTTACGGCGAAGATTCTATTAAGGAACGTCATCGTCACCGCTATGAGGTGAACAACAACTATATCGAGCAACTGCAGAAAGCAGGCCTGATTGTTTCCGGTCGTTCAGTGGACAAGTCCCTGGTTGAGGTTGTTGAACTGCCAGATCATCCATGGTTTGTAGCCTGTCAGTTCCACCCTGAGTTCACTTCAACACCACGTTACGGCCATGGGCTGTTTACCGCTTTTGTTGAGGCGGCTCTTAAGGAAAAGAAGTGATGAATCAACGAGTAATTGCTCTGCCTGACGGCATTGAAGTCGCTAACGACAAGCCTTTTGTGCTGTTTGGCGGCATGAACGTGCTGGAGTCCCGTGAGCTGGCGCTGGAGATCGCCGGTCACTATGTGGATATCACCAGCCGTCTGGGTATCCCCTATGTGTTCAAGGCCTCCTTTGATAAGGCCAACCGTTCCTCTGTGGCTTCCTATCGTGGTCCGGGTATGGAAGAAGGCCTGAAGATTCTTCAGGAAATTAAGGATACCTTTGGCTGCCCTGTGATTACTGACGTGCATGAAGAGGCACAGTGCAAGCCTGTCGCAGAGGTGGCTGATGTGATTCAGCTGCCCGCGTTTCTGGCGCGTCAAACCAATCTGGTTGTGGCCATGGCCGAAACCGGAGCGGTGATCAATGTGAAGAAGCCTCAGTTTATGAGTCCTCCTCAGGTTGGCAATATTGTTGAGAAGTTTAAGGAAGCCGGTAACGACAAGATCATGTTGTGTGAGCGTGGCGCCTGCCACGGTTACGATAACCTTGTCGTTGATATGCTTGGCTTCCGGACTATGGCCGAAGTCAGTGGCGGCGCGCCACTGATCTTTGATGCTACTCATGCTCTGCAGTGTCGTGACCCGAGTGGCGCGGCTTCCGGCGGTCGTCGTCACCAGGTAACGGAACTGTCTCGTGCTGGTCTGGCTCTGGGGATTGCGGGTCTGTTTATTGAAGCGCACCCTGATCCTGATAAAGCCCGTTGCGATGGTCCAAGTGCTTTGCGTTTGAGCCAGCTGGAACCGTTCCTGAAGCAGATGAAGGCACTGGATGATTTGGTTAAGGGCTTTGAAGAGCTGGATACCAAGTAGCTGATACTAAGTATACTAAGTAACTGATACTAAGTAACTGATACTAAGTAACTGATACTAAGTAACTGATACTAAGTAACTGATACTAAGTAAAAAGTGCTATCAATCTGTTGTATTGTTGTATGAGTTTCAACCGGGGCGGAAGGTAGTTCTCTGCGTTTCACCCCGGTTTATCCTTACAGTCGCAGCTTGAAAGCCAATACAGGGGGAAGTTGTAATAGCTTCCCCTTTGCTGTTTTTATTGTTTGCCTTTATGGTGCCGTTCTCCATTTCGGTCTGGCCTTTGTTTATTTCCGTCTGATAGTCTAACGCCTATGATGCGTATTTTTACTCTCACTCTGTCCCTGTTGCTTATCGTCCTCCAGTTTCAACTCTGGGTAGGAGAGGGCAGTCTTGCACAGCACTGGCAGCTGGGTGACAAGATCAGTGAGCAGAAATATCAGAACAGTGGTATACAGGCTCGTAACGACGCCCTGGCAGCCGAGGTGATTGCCCTGCAACAGGGTGCCAATCATGAAGGGCTTGAGGCCGTTGAAGGTCTGGCCCGTCATGAACTGGGTATGGTGCGTAAAGGCGAAACCTATTTCTTTATGCCGGACTGACTGATGTCTTCTTTTGATAGCTCCACCTCTGATCGTTCTTCATCTGAAGCTTTATTATCACTCTCTGCACAGCCTGAATGGAACCTTGCATGGCCAGTGGCGCTGGGCGGGTGTGTTGGTACCGCTATCTTTAAGCAGGAGTTTGAAGATTTTCAGGTAACAGAGCAGATACCATTTGCGCCAGCGGGGCAGGGGGAGCACCTGTTTCTTCAGATTGAAAAAACGGGGCAGAACACCAGTTGGCTGGCGAGACAGTTTGCCAAAATGGCAGAGATACCTGCAGCTGATGTCAGCTATGCCGGTTTAAAAGATCGTCAGGGTGTCACGGTGCAGTGGTTTAGCCTGCGCATACCTGGACTGCCTGCGGCGAATGAACATGAGCTTTGGCAGCAACGCCTTGCGGCGATGGAAGGTGTAAAACTACTGTCGTCTTCCAGGCATGATCGCAAGCTTCGCATTGGTGCTCTTGAAGGCAATCATTTTGTTATACGTCTGCGTGCGTTTGATGGTGATAAGGCTGTTCTTGATCAGCGCCTGGATCAGATCGGAAGTACAGGTGTGCCTAACTATTTCGGTGAGCAGCGTTTTGGTAACGGTGGTCATAACCTGATTCTTGCCTATAAATTATTTTCAGGTGCTATCAAGCTCGCACGGGAGAAACGAGGTTTTGCCCTGTCTTCTTCACGCTCTTATATCTTCAACCAGGTTTTGGCAGAACGGGTCAAGGCAAATACCTGGAATGTTTTGACTGAGGGTGATGTGCTGACATTTCCCAATGCCGCATCACTGATTTTTCCGCAGCGTCGGGATGCAACCGTTGAGAGCCGTTTTCAAGATGGTGTTTTGCTGAATACCGGCCCTTTGTGGGGTAAGGGTGAACTGGTTTCAGAGGGCGCTGTTGCTGCACTGGAGTCCGGAGCCGCAGAAGATAATGAACTCTTTGCGAAAGGGTTGGAAGGCAAGGGCTTGAAACAGGAGCGTCGGGCGCTTGTCTCTCAGGTGAAAGACCTGAGTTGGGAGTGGCACGGAGACGACCTGGAATTACGCTTCTTTTTGTACAAGGGTTGCTATGCGACAGCCGTCATTCATGAGTTAGTCGAATGTCGTGTGTCTGAAAGTGGAAAATAAACAAATAATGCCTGCCTGCAATAGCAGTTTTATGTCGTTCAGGATATGGTAATAGATTGATAAATATCGCTGATTTCCAAGCGCTTTTTTAAAGCCTTTATTGAAAGTGTTTTCTGGGTTGGGAAAGCAGAGCGTTAAGTAGAACCAAGGAGTGTGGCCGTGGGAGCGGGTTTCGGAGATTTAGATCTTTCCGGTATAGGGATGACGTCACGCAGAACCCGTGACCGATTGATTCAACGACTTTATGATCAGGGTATCAGTGACCATCGCGTCATTGACGTCATACGCGACATACCCAGGCATATTTTTGTGGATGAGGCGCTGTCTCATCGTGCCTATGAAGATACAGCATTGCCGATTGGTCATAACCAGACTATTTCTCAACCCTTTATTGTTGCCCGCATGACAGAAGCTCTGCTGGCAGCCGGGCCGGTCAAGAAGGCTCTGGAAATTGGTACCGGTTCCGGGTATCAGACAGCTGTCTTATCCGGACTGGTGGAACAGGTACGCAGTGTAGAACGTATTCGCCCTCTGCAGGCGCGTGCACGCCAGAAACTGCGGTTACTGAAAGTTCATAATGTACTGTTTCGTCATTCCGACGGTGGTATGGGTTGGCCAGAAGAAGGTCCGTACGACGGTATCCTGGTAACAGCGGCTCCGGAAAATATTCCCGATGAGCTGCTGCAACAGCTTGCGATTGGCGGTCGTCTGGTGATTCCTGTGGGAGGACGTGATCAGTCCCTTTACCGGATTACCCGCACTGACAGTGGCTTTGAGAAAGAGCTGCTGGAAGCTGTACGTTTTGTTCCCCTGCTTAGCGGTGTGGTGCGCTGATCTGATCTGATAAATCAGATTTATCGAATGAAGTTTTTAGACGATTGAGAATACATGTCACTGAAATCCTCTGCTCTGTTGTTTGGTAAAGGGCTTGCTATGGGGGCGGCGGATGTTGTGCCCGGCGTATCCGGTGGCACCATCGCCTTCATTACTGGTATTTACGACACTCTGCTGAACAGTCTCAAGCAGTGTGGTCCTTCTGCGCTTGTGACTCTTTTTAAGCAGGGTCCCAAAGCTTTCTGGCAGTATATCAACGGTACTTTCCTGGTGACTCTGTTTGCCGGGATTCTCACCAGCGTGTTTACTCTTGCCCGATTGATTACCTGGCTTCTGGCTGCCTATCCGATTGAGGTCTGGTCGTTCTTCTTTGGTCTTGTGCTGGTGTCTGTCTGGCATATTGGTCGTCAGATTCATCGGCACTGGTCACCTGTCTCTATTGCTGCGTTGCTGGTTGGTGCAGTTTTAGCGTGGCAGATATCGGCGGGTGTGCCGCTGGCAGGGCAGGATGTTGGGTTGTGGATGTTTTTTGGCGCAGGAGCACTGGCGATCTGTGCGATGATCCTGCCAGGCATTTCAGGCAGCTTTATTCTTCTGCTTCTGGGTTTTTATGCACCAGTGATGGCTGCAATCAAGAGCTTTGACCTGCCTGTTCTGGCGACCCTTGGTGCTGGCTGTGTACTGGGCCTGCTCTGTTTCTCCCGTCTTCTGTCCTGGTTATTGCTCAGGGCGCGGGTACCCACGTTGGGCTTCCTGGTGGGGCTGATGATTGGTTCCCTGAACAAACTCTGGCCCTGGAAGGAGACGCTCACTACCCGTATTAACAGCCATGGTGTGGTTGAGCCTTTACTGCAAAAGAATCTGCTGCCGCACACTTATGAACAGGTTGTTCATGAACCCTCACAATTACTGGCTGCTGCAGGCTTTATGCTGGTAGCCATCCTGCTGGTTGTGGGGTTGGACTTTATTGCTTCGTCTTTTGAAAAAAACAGTCAACAGAGCAGGGGTGAATAAGTCGCTGTCTGGGGATAAAGTCCGAATTTAGAGCTGAGATGCTGAAATCGGGTGCCGATACAATAGAAAAACTTGTGGATGAAACATGTATATCGCCGATTTGTTAGATCGTTTTGCTACTACAAAATTATTTATATAAGTATTAGTAATTACTCGACTGCGATATACAAAAGGAATGCCTGAATGCAGGGTGCGAAAATGATCGCGAAGCCAAACAATTTTCTTTTGAGTGTTTGCTCAAGAATGGGTGTTATTGGCTGTGTCTTCCTGTTGCTGGTCGGCTGTGCAACTCCCCCCTCTTCAATACCTGTTTCTAACCGTACACGCCCACCTACTGTAACCTGGGGCAGTCACGTGGTGCGCCCGGGGGAAACCCTGTACACCATTGCCTGGCGTTATGGTCAGAATTTCAGCAGGTTAGCGTCCGTTAACGGTATTCGATCTCCCTACACCATCTACCCCGGGCAGAAGCTTCGTCTTGGTGGTCAGCCCCAAACCGTTAAGGCGGCTCCAAAGCGTTCACAAAAGAAAACAGTCGCTACCTCTTCACAACGCCCAAAGACAAGAGTAGAGTCCGCGTCGAACAAAAAACGAACAGCTGTGAGCAAAGGCTCACAGGCGTCTTCCTCCGGGAAGGTTCACTGGCGTTGGCCAGCATCGGGTAAAGTCATTGCCCGTTTTTCGACCTCTGGGCGACTCTACAAGGGTGTTGCTATTGGGGGGCGTATCGGAGAACCTGTTATGGCAACGGCGCCGGGAGAGGTGGTGTATTCCGGAGCTGGGCTGACTGGTTATGGCAACCTTGTCATTATCAGGCATAACAGGAGTTATCTCAGTGCTTATGCACATAACCGCACACTCCTCGTTAACGAGGGGGACACGGTTAAAGCAGGGCAAAAGATAGCCGAATTAGGTTCTACAGGGACTAACGAGCCAAAGCTGCACTTTGAAATACGGCGCAATGGTAAGCCTGTGGATCCTCTTCTTTTCTTGCCGAATCGATGAGGTAATCTGTACGAAGTAGCGGTATGGCATATAAAAGACGGACCTGGCAATAGGTCGTCGATACAGCCGCAGGCTGTTCGGCTGTGAGTGGGACCAATCAGATAGGACTGGCAGCTTATGGCACTAAAAAAGGAAGAGACTGAACTAACCGCAGTAAGTCCGGTTACCGAAAGCGAAACGGAGTTCGGTTCGGAACAGGCATCAGAAGTCAGCGGTACAGCTTCGAAGTCGTCTCAAAAAAATACAGTGCAGAAACCAGCCTCTTCCCCAAGTACCTCTCGGGTGCGGGAAGAAGATGCTTTCTACAAATCTTTAGATGCAACCCAGATGTATCTCAATGAGATTGGCTTTTCTCCTCTGCTGACACCGGAAGAAGAGGTGCACTTTGCACGTCTGGCCCGGAAAGGCGTTGAGGCTGGCCGTCGTCGAATGATTGAGAGTAATCTGCGGCTTGTGGTGAAAATATCCCGACGTTATGTCAATCGTGGGCTTTCTCTGCTGGATCTTATAGAAGAGGGTAACCTCGGCTTGATCCGTGCGGTGGAGAAGTTTGACCCCGAGCGTGGCTTCCGTTTTTCAACCTACGCAACCTGGTGGATTCGCCAGACTATAGAACGGGCGATTATGAATCAGACCCGAACTATCCGTCTGCCTATT
>CBDCRZ010000006.1:0-31076 GCA_965221135.1 Sansalvadorimonas sp. | reverse complement strand
GAGTTTTCAGCAACCTGCAGATTGCCAAAGACGGTACCGGACTGGGGCTTGAGTAAGATCGTGTTTAATCAACGCGCGCGGTATATCGATTAGCAATATCACCCAACAGGCATACAAGGCCATGGTAGCTGATTTTCTTTGATAATCTACAGGTGTACGGATTGTACGGGTTGCCTGGTAACTTTCGAATTTCACGGGTGGCCGTAGCGAAGGTATCTCTGAGCCTGAGTAGCTTTTCCGGGCTGTTGTTGCGGTATTGATAAAGCAACCAGTGCCATTTCAATGTGTTTATGAATCGAAATTCAAGATCTTGAATGTGTTTTTCAGGCTGCGGCGTGGATGCTATTGGTGTCTCCATAATGCAGTAGATAATATAGTTGGCTAAATGTATGTCGTTGGCGTCGTCTGCAGATATGGGAAAGTTGCTGCACTCCTGGTCCAGAAATGGCCGATTCTCCTTGAAGATTTTTAATACCGTGTGTACATCATTAAACAGACGATCTATGCCTGGACTTCCCATGCCCTGAGGGCTGGCGCGTTTTCTAAGCATGGTGATAAAGTCTGGGGGCAGATGATCCAGAACAGACTCACAAGGTTTAAGGGTTATACCGTCAATCAGCTGTTGCAGGGCTTGCTCTTTTCGATCCATATCTATCATTAGTGCCCTCATATCCTCAGGAATCCTGCTCAATAGATGGCCGTGATATTCATCATGGAAACCCTCGAGGGTGCCAATATAGAGCCCGTGGGGCGATGACAGGTTATCTTCGGCTAAAGGGTGAAAGCTGGCTCGTGGGTGAATGTTCTGTTCGCGTTGCTCCCGCAGTTGGTCCGCCTTTTCTGTTCCGTAGAATGGATATAAATCTACAGGAGCCGAATTTGAGAGCTGTTGCATGCTGTGGTTAATACTGCGTGCAGGGAAAAAATGATATTTTTTTCCCTGCATATCGACTTGCGTTATAACCGGTGTCGATGAACGTTTAATGCCCCGTATCCAGTTAAGAATTTGCTGCTTGCAGGGTGAGATCCTTCTGAGGGGAGGGTCTTCAAGATGACTGTGTGCCTTATCAAGACGCTCTTGTTCCGTTGGGTCGGTCAGAACAACTCTATCGACCCATGCCGGTATGCCATTGTTTTGCATGTAGTCCAGTGTTTTGCAAAATAACTCCGCCAGCCCCTTCTTTAACTCTCTTTCATGCATGGTGGCTATCAATGTCTCGCGCTGACACTGGTACCTGGGATCGTTAATATCAATACGCATCACTTCCGCGGAGAGTCGTGCTGCCGGAGGCAGATCCTGGCGTACGCCAAACTGGCTATAGACTTCAAGCCATTGCTGGATATTCATAAATTGCTCAGGGTCGATTTTTTCGTCCAGGTAGGCTTGTAAAAGAATGCTGTAAGCGTTGGGGGCCAGAAAGATACCGTCATTCCATTTTTTCTTTTCTACAGCTGACAAGAGTGTCTGAATCTCAAGGTGAGTGACTCTGCGTGCCTCAATGAGGATGGCATTTTTGCTGTGGGTATAATGGAGAATCTTTGAGGGGTGTCT
Source organism: Sansalvadorimonas sp. (assembly GCA_965221135.1). Classification (GTDB taxonomy): domain Bacteria; phylum Pseudomonadota; class Gammaproteobacteria; order Pseudomonadales; family Endozoicomonadaceae; genus Sansalvadorimonas. The sequence goes on along the minus strand of CBDCRZ010000006.1, from coordinate 29,524 downwards.
CTCTCCATGACCTACAGCACTAATATTCTCTGGTATGGGTGCAATATGATGAGCAGGTGCCAATTGGGCTGAGTGTCGTTTGGAGTGAGATGGATGGCTGGCTGAGTGCAATCCCGGCTTATGTGCTATTGGTGCAGCTTCCATGGTGTATTCCTGTTTGATTATCTAACAGGTTTGGAGGCTGTTGCTGGTTAAATGTTCCGGTGGCTACAATGAATGTCTCCGTACCTAACCATAGGGTCTAACCACTGGCAGCCTGCCGGACTTAACGCTGACCTACCGGCAACTGCTCCTGCGTTGCTCTAGCACCTGCGTCCATGCAGTCATATGAAAAAGCCGGAGTTGGCCATTTTTTATGCTGATCCTCGTTGAATAGAGCCAGTATTCGCCTCGAATCAGCATAAAAACTGCCTCAAACCGGTCTTTTTCTCGCTACGGTCGGTTAAGTCCGACAGGCTGCTGGAGCTGAAAAGTGAGTCTGCACTGAAATGTTCCAGGGAATTACTCAATATCTCTGGCATATGCATTAGCCAGATCACCGAGCAGGCACATAAGTTCCTGATAGTTTATACGGCCTGATTTCCTGAAGGTGTTCCAATTGTATAAGGAACCTTCCCGTTTTCGTATTTCATGGGTCGTCGTAGCGAAAACATCTCTGATCCAGACGAGTTTTTGCGGGTTGTGGCAGCGGTATTGATAAAGCATCCAGTGCCATTTCAGGATTTTTCTGTATCGAAAGACATAATTGTGAATGTGTGTTTCAGGCTGGGGCGTGACTGGGGGGTGTATATCCATCATGCCGGCGGCAATAGCGTTGGCGAAATGTATGTCGCTGGCTTCGTCTGCAGATATGGGAAAGTTAATGCACTCCTGGTCAAGAAATGGCCGGCTTGCAGAGAAGATGGTTAATACCTTGGGTACATCATGAAAAGCGTGATACCCCTGAGAGCCCTTTGCACCCAGAGGGCAGGAGGTTATTTCTTCCATAGCGATAAAGTCTTTGGGCAGATGATCCAGAACAGTCTCCCCAGATTTAAGAGATATGCCTGCAATCATCTGTTGAAGAGCTTGCTCCTTTCGATCCATATCTATTAACAGTGCTCTCATGTTCTCAGGTATCCGGCTTAACAGATGGCCGTGGTATTCATCATGAGTACCTTCAAGGGTGCCAAAACAGGTGCCATGGGGCGAGGACAGGTTATCTTCGGCTAAAGGGTGAAAACAGGCTCGCGGGTGAATGTTTTGTTCACGTTGCTCCCGCAGCTGGTCCGCCGTTACAGTGCCGTAGAATGGAAATAAATCCACAGGTATCGAATTTGAGAGGTATTGCATGCAGCGGTGAATACTGTGTGTGGGGAAAAAGTTATACTTCCGCTCTCGCATTTCGACGCTCAATATAGCCGGTGTCGCTGAGCGTCTGAGGGTACGTGTCCAGTTAAGGATTTGTTGCTTCTGGGATGCGACCCCTCTGGGGGTAGGTCTTTCAAGGCGCAGGGGGGCGTGATCCAAATACCTTTGCTCACTTTGGTCGGTGAGAACAACCGCATCTACCCATGCCGGAGTGTTGCTTTCCTTCAGACAGTCCAATGCCTGGTTAAATAATTGTTCCATTTCATTCTTTGTTTTCTTGCTCTGAATTGAGCGTATCAAGGCGTCACGTTCAAATCTGCGCTGAGGGTCATTAAGATCAAAGCGTGTCACTTCACCGTGCAGCCGTGCTATATGTGGTAAATCTTTGCGAATACCAAACTGGGTGTAAAACTCCAGCAATTGCTGGGTATTTATAAACTGCTCAGGGTCGATCGAATGCTCCAGATAGGCTTGCAAAAGGATGCTGTATGCGTGCGGTTTGAGAAAAATATCGCCATTCCATTCCCCCTTTTTGACTGCTGTCATAAGTGTTTTCACCTCTTCAGGGGTGACTTTGCGCGCTTCCATAGAGATGGTGTTTTTGCTGCGGGTATAACGGAGAATCGCTGAAGGGGCTCGTTCGTTATGGTTGTCAGAGCTAATACAATCCTGCAAAGATCTGACTGTGCTGGCAGCAGGTGATTGGTTGGCAGGGTTAACCCCTGATACTGGTAATGCTGCAGCAGCTTTCATTGCGTATATTCCTGTCGGTTCTCTAACAGGTTTGGAGGCTGTTCCCAGGCAAGCGTTCCGGGTATAACAAAGAATGTCACTATGCCTGACCATTAAGTGCTGACACGGTGGTTAAAAGGGGAGTCTTAAATGAAATGTTCTGAGGAATTACTCAATACCCCGGGCATATTCATTAGCCAGATCACCCATCAGGCTCATAAGACCCGGGTAGCTGATAGAGTCGGACTGACTGTAGGTACTCCAATGATATGAAGCGCCTTCCGGCCCCTTAATCGCGCGATTAGCATTAACAAAAATATCCCTGAGCCGGAGTAGTTTTTCAGGGGAATGGCAGCGATATTGGTAAAGCAGCCAGTGCCACTTCAAAAGACAGGTGTGTATAACAAGATATTTGGATATGTATTTTGATGGGGCGGACATGAACACAGGATTTAATTTTAGAGTCCAGGCGGCAATATGGCAGGCGAGTCCCTTATCGTTGGCATCCTCTGCGTAAGTGGGAAAAGTGCAGCACTCCTGATCAAGAAAAGGGCGGTTAGCCGGGAAGCAGGCTAACGAAATGGGAATGTAATACAAAGAAGAATCGCAGTCTGGGCTTTCTGTACGCAGGGGGCTTTTACTGCTCAGGGGGGGTTTACTGCTCAGGGGGCAGAGTGATTGCTTGGTCGCAGAGACAAAATCTTTGGGCAGGTGATCCAGAATCGTCTCTCCAGATTTTAGAATCATGCCTTCAATCCTCTTGCGCAGGTCTTGCTCCTTTCTATCTATATCCAGTAGCAAAGCCCTCATACTCCCGGGTATACGGTTTAACTGGTGGCAGTGGTATTCATCATGAATACCCTCAAGGGAGCCAAAATAGAGGCCATGGGGCGATGACAGATTATCTACCGCTAAAGGGTGGAAGCAGGCTCGTGGGTGAATACCCTGTGCCCGCTGTTCCCACAGCTGGTCCGCTGTTTCTGTACCGTAGAAGGGGTACAAATCTACAGGGTCTGACGTCGCTGTTTGTTGCATACGGCGGTTAATGCTGTGGGTAGGAATAAAAAGATACAGCATCTCATTTATGTATAAGCAGCGAATCACCGGTGTGAACGAACATTCCAGAGCACGCATCCAGTTGTAGACCTGACCTTGCAGATTTTCCTCCCTACTTTCAGCACGGGGAGGGCGCAGAAAGCAATTGGAACCAAGAAATCTCCTTCGTTCCTCTGCATTGGCAAAAGCAATGAGGTCTACCCATGCCGGGGTATTACTTTTCTGGAGACCGGTCAGTGTTTTGCAAAATAACTCGGCCAGTCCCTTCGGGGTTTTTCTGGTATGCATCTCTTCAATCAGTTTTTCGCGCTCAAGGTAATTCTCTGGGGCGTTAATATCAATGCGCATCACTTTAGCGGACAGTCTCGCTGCAGGAGGCAGGTCCTGACGTACACCAAACTGGCTATAGACCTCAAGACATTGCTGAATATTCATAAATTGCTCAGGATCCAGCATTTCATTCAGGTAGGCCTGTAAAAGGATACTGTATGCGTGAGGGGCGAGAAAAATGGGGTTATTCCAATCCCCTGCTGTGGCTGCAGTCATGAGCGTTTGCACCTCGTGATGGGCGACCTTGCGCATATCTATAGAGATAGCGGCTGCACTGCAGGTATAACGGATAATCGCTGAAGGGTGTCTCTCTCCATGACCAGCAGCACTAATATGCCCCGGTATGGGTGCAATTTGATGGGCTGGTGTCAATCCGGCCGAGTGTCGTCTGGCACCAGGAGATTGGCTGGTTAAGAGTCGTCTGGAATTAGATGGCTGGGCGGCAGAGTGTAATCCCTGTTTATGTGCTCCTGGTGCAGCTTCCATGGCGATTTCCTGTTTGGTCATCTAACAGGTTTAGAGGTTGTTGCCGGCAAAATGTTCCGGTGGCTGCAATGAATGTCTCCGTACCTAACCACAGGGTCTAGCCATAGGGTCTAACCATGAGGGCTGAAAAGGGGATCGGCAATGCAATGATCTAAGGAATTACCCAATACCCCGGGCATATTCATTAGCCAGATCACCCATCAGGCTCATAAGACCCGGGTAGCTGATATAGTCGGAATGACGGCAGGTACTCCAATGATATGAAGAGCCTTCCGGCCCCGTAATCGCGCTATTAGCATTAACAAAAATATCCCTGAGCCGGAGTAGTTTTTCGGGGGAATGGCAGCGATATTGGTAAAGCAGCCAGTGCCACTTCAAAAGACAGGTTTGTTTTACAAAATATTTGAGCATGTATTGTGATGTGGGCATGTTCAAAGGATGTGATTTTAGAGTCCAGGCGGCAATATGGCAGGCAATTCCTTTATCGTTGGCATCCTCTGCGTAAGTGGGAAAACTGGAGCACTCCTGATCAAGAAAAGGGCGGCTAGCCGGGAAGCAGGCTAACGAAGCAGGGATGTTACACAAAGAAGAATCGCAGTATGAGCTCTCTGTACGCAGGGGGCTTTTATTGCTCAGGGGGCAGAGTGATTGCTTGGTCGCAGAGACAAAATCTTTGGGCAGGTAATCCAGAATCGTCTCTCCAGATTTTAGATTCATGCCTTCAATCCTCTTGCGCAGGTCTTGCTCCTTTCGATCTATATCCAGTAGCAAAGCCCTCATACTCCCGGGTATACGGCTTAACAGGTGGCAGTGGTATTCATCATGAATACCCTCAAGGGAGCCAAAATAGAGACCATGGGGCGATGACAGATTATCTACCGCTAAAGGGTGGAAGCTGGCTCGCGGGTGAATACCCTGTGCCCGCTGTTCCCAAAGCTGGTCCGCCGTTTCTGTACCGTAGAAGGGATATAAATCTACAGGGTCTGACGTCGCTGTTTGTTGCATACGGCGGTTAATGCTGTGTGTAGGGATGAAAATATACAGCAGATCATTTAGGTATAAGTAGTGAATCACCGGTGTGAACGAACATTCCAGAGCACGCATCCAGTTGTAGACCTGATCTCTCAGGACTTCCTCCCCACTTTCAGCATGGGGAGTGCGCAGAAAGCAACCTGAACCAAAAAATCTCCCTTGTTCCTCTGTATCGACAAAAGCAATGAGGTCTACCCATGCGGGGGTATTACTTTTCCGGAAATCGGTCAGTGTTTTGCAAAATAACTCGGTCAGCCCCTTCAGTTTTTTTCTGGCATACATGTCTTCAATCAGTTTTTCGCGCTTGAGGCGATTCTCCAGGGTGTTAATATCAATGCGCATCACTTTAGCGGACAGTCTCGCTGCAGGAGGCAGGTCCTGACGTACACCAAACTGGCTATAGACCTCAAGACATTGCTGAATATTCATAAATTGCTCAGGATCCAGCATTTCATTCAGGTAGGCCTGTAAAAGGATACTGTATGCGTGAGGGGCGAGAAAAATGGGGTTATTCCAATCCCCTGCTGTGGCTGCAGTCATGAGCGTTTGCACCTCGTGATGGGCGACCTTGCGCATATCTATAGAGATAGCGTCTGCACTGCAGGTATAACGGAGAATCGCTGAAGGGTGTCTCTCTCCATGACCTGCAGCACTAATATGCCCCGGTATGGGTGCAATTTGATGGGCTGGCGCCAATCCGGCCGAGTGTCGTCTGGCACCAGGAGATTGGCTGGTTAAGAGTCGTCTGGAATTAGATGGCAGGGCGGCAGAGTGTAATCCCTGCTTATGTGCTCCTGGTGCAGCTTCCATGGCGTATTCCTGTTTGGTTATCTAACAGGTTTAGAGGCTGTTGCCGGCAAAATGTTCCGGTGGCTGCAATGAATGTCTCCATAACTAACCATAGGGTCTAACCACGAGGGCTGAAGAGGGGATCGGCAATGAAATGTTTTAAGGGATTACTCAATACCCCTGGCATATTCAGTAGCCAGATCACTCATCAGGGGCGGGCGGGGCATGCAGATTTTTCGGTGGCTGTCCCGAAATCGGATGATTGGCTTGCCGAATGGAATAGAGTTGAAGGTTGTTTCTGGTTAAGCGTTCCAGTAAGACCGTCAGCTGTTACAACAGCTAACTCAATTGAAAGCATGACTTAAACATTTTTCAGCTATTGGTGTGCTACTTGCGAATGTGTGTTTTGGGGGTATATTCCCTTAGCGATTCCATTGTCCAGTACTCTCTGGTTTCCGGGTGCAGGACGCCTTTTGAATTCAGGTGCTGTGCTTTGCTTTCGAAGAATTGATCCATGCTTTTGTATGCTGTTTTCGTCGCTGCATCTTTTAGGTAGCGTTTTAAAAAGCTTACAGACTGGCTGGACCGAGTCATCGCCTCACGGGCAAAATCTGCCGAGGGGTGGCGTCGTGTCGCCATATCAATAACCGTTTCATCGGTGTTGTTCTCAATAAATACCTTACGGACCGCAGGGTCTTGTTCATCTTTTAAAAGCTGATAGAGCTCTGCTCTGTTATAACACCTGCCGTCAGGTGTTTTTACATCGGCTCCGTTCAGTACCTTTATAAGGTCGCATGGGTAACACCTATACCGACTAGCATCTTTGCGCTGGCATTGGATGACGAGTATTGGTCTCAGCAAGTCTTTACTGGGGTTTTGGTGGTACTTCTTCCAGAATATCTTTTTATAAGAGGTATCCAGAGGATCAGCAAGACGAATATTTTCCAGCAACTCATCCATTGAGCAAATGGCGTTTATACCCAACAGACGACGTTGGCCAGCATTGTCAAAGTGTACCTGGATAAATTCTATCAGCACGTCGGCTGATAGTGGCTTTCGTTCCCCTTGAAGCACAGCAGAAAGCTGGCAATCCAGCATTTCTCTCGCGAGTGTTGTCAGCTGGGAATTATTTCGCGAAAGCCTTTTCTCAAGAACAGCTTTCAGCGCATCGACACTGCCCCGTTTGATCATTTCATAAAGAGTTTGAGACAGCACAGGTAATTCTGTGACCGCTTCTGTACGGGTATAATTGTTCAAGGCATCCTGAACATCTGCGGGGTCTCTGGGCAGATTGGCAATGCATCCCGTTAACGACTCCATATGCATAACCGTCCATTTTTGACCGGGGGCGACAAGGTTCGGAACACCAAAATAATGAAGGTTTTTCAGGAAAATCGGCATGGAAAACTTGCGAGGGATCAGTGCTGTTTCTAATCTCCGCCTCAGTACCTTTTGATATTCAGGGCTTTCGGGCGCCTGTTGTAATTTAGTCGCCAGCCAGCCTATTGGTACATAAGAGTTGTCAGACGGTTTGAATATATTATTTACGATACAGAAGTCATAGATCTTGTTGACACTGTTCAGAGCCGAGCCCCCCCGGGTCTTTCTTCTGAAAACAGTACGCAAACAAGACAGAACATATTCAAGGTTGGTGACACGATTAAGTTTGGTTTTCAGGTATCCACGCAGATAGGTTTTATTCTTTTCAGCCTTTCTCAAAACAACAGCAGCCGTTATGTGGTTACCTTCATCAAGAGTGGCTCGTACCTTTTCTTCCTGAGCTGAGAACTTTATGTCTAGAGGTAATGAAGGGCGTGCCGCAAGCCAGCGTTGTTCATCAAAGACCATCGGGCTTGCGACGAATTGAAGTTTTGCCCCAAGAATGCGCTGATTACATTGCTGAGCCTGAGCCTTATGACATTCCTCGAAAGCTTCAATCTGCGAAGTATATTGCCGGCTTTTGCAGTGGTAGTACCACATAATTTCCTCGCCCGCCATAATGTCTCTGGTAGCGATGACACTGCAAACAGGCAAGTCTTCTCTAGCCGTTATTGGTTCATGTACGACATGCCCATTCAGGTAAGATTCATAATCGACCTCAACCTGTGCATTGGCATTTTTGTCAGAACGTGAATCGTTGATATATTGAGAAAGATCGTCCGGTCGTACCCCAAGTTCAACCTCTCCCTCATCCGGCACTGTCAACCTGACATCGGAGCGAATAACAAGATGATCAGAGCTTAACCCGCTGTAATGTGTGTCATTGACCATCCAGCCTATGCTTTGATCATCTTTTGTCTGCAGGAAAACCAGAGCGCCCTTTATATTGATAAGCGTCACGTCTTTGGCAAAAACAGTCTCACCCCTGTTTCCTGCAGCAAACAGGCCCAGGCCGGCACCATAGGTGGCTTTCACCTGACTGCTTTGTACAACGAGCTTCACACATGAGCGTTTGGCGCCTTTTTGCGGAAGGGGCTGAGGGCAGTATTGTTTTCCAGCCGGACTATGACTGTCTATTTCAGCTTGGTCAGTCTGTCGCTTCCGGCCTGCGCGGACGGGGAGGATTGGTATGCTCATGGGTAGCGTGAATCATTCTCTGACAGCAGTAGGTGTCTGACTCTGCCATTTCCCCCAAATTCCATCAGTTCAGTATTTGGCCACGCTGACTGTCTTCAATGTCAGGTGTATCAGGCGTTGTTAAGGAATAAGTGCCCGGCCATGTGGAAACGCATTCGCTGCCCGGGTAGAGATTGTGGGGCCTGAGCCGGTAGTCCCTGGCTGAAGGGTGAAAGCAGGATTAGACAGCGCCAGTCACATAACGGGCTATGTTCCTGCGCTGCAGCCCGCTCGCAATTTTCGTGGTTTCCGGCAGGCACTATTTATTATGCTCATCCAAAAGAACCGGCATACCGTTGTATACCTTCTCCAAATCTGTAGTGATAAGTCGATCTCAAACACTCAAACCTGAAGTAATGTTTAATCCTGAAGGGTTCAGGAACCCTGTCTTCACAGCTCTGCGCTCAACTCTTCCCCGGCCTATACCATCAGGCGCCACAATAAAAACATAATGTCCCAGGGAATCTTCCATCACTGTATTTATTGATGAGTATGAGAGTACCGATGTGTGAAACTGGGACGGAGCTGCTCGTAGTAGTAAGGAAGTACCTGTAATGGGTATGGAGCGAAGGGGCAGTGTCAGGCCGCTTTCAGCTGGTATCCAGCTGCTATTAGCGGGAGGAGATATTGGGTGAAATAATACGGCGGCTCCTTTAGTGATAAATACCAGAAAGACAAATATTAACGGGTTGGTATAACCACCAGTCCAGAACAGTAACAAAGACTGCAGCAGAATATCGATACACAGGTGGCCGGTAAACTCAGCCGATGAAACACGGCTGCCGTTCAGACAGCGCAGCCAGGTAAACCAGGTAAAAAGGATGACAAGGCTAATCAGGGGTGTTTTTTTAAACAGACAGGGGAACTTTTCATTGAACCCGCCACTCAAAGGAAGAGTACCGATAAAAAGGATAAAAGGAGACACACAATGAACGGAGTCACTCATCCTGCAGGGAGACCTTATAGCAGAAACAATCAAATGCTAGAACCTTGGAGCGAAGGGCTATCCGCGGGCTCCATACATAGAGTTACCATCGTTCCGCCAGATCAAGATGCCAGAATTTCGTCGAATCAAGCTGAAGCTGAAGCTGAAGCTGAAGCTGAAGCTGAGACGTCGAACAAACAACGATATATCCTTCCGCTCGACGACCCGCAAGAGCTAAGTGCACTAACAGTATATGGCAGATGCAGAACGTTAGAAGAAGCGTATATCCGCTGGGGTTGGGAATCACCTAAGGTCGAAATGGCAAGGCAGCATCAATTATTATTCATGAGAGAAATGTTGTCTCTGGCCTCGGAAAAACTTGACTTTTTTGCAACAGAGAAAAGCTTAAAAGCCGCTGAAACACTGCAATATGCCTACATGAATAATGTCGCCATCTCCATGCCAGGAGCACGGCAAGCATTAGAGGATGCTGAGGAGGTGGTGAGTAAAATGGAATACACTAGCACCCCGCCCCTGTCTGAAGAAGAGCTCGAACAGCTGAAAGCTTTGAAATTATGGATTATACAAGCACGGTTTTGTGGTTGCCTGCACAATACAACTGAACAAATCTGCTACTGTGTTGCTCTTGTACAGGGCTGGTTTGCCAGACATTACATGGGGGAGGGGTTCTATGGTCATAAAGAAATAGAACGGGAAATCCCCTCTGGTGTCAGTCTGAAAGATATCCTGCACATGCCCTGGTCTGATTTTCAGCATAACTATCCTAACTTCCTGAAGGAGTACCAGCGTCTTGGCTTCAACACCAATTACGGCTACCAATTCGTCGCAGAAATAGTTGAACTGGCCAAATGGCCGAGAGTTTGTACCTTCCAGCCCCTGAAAATTGAAGACTTTCGCGCTTTTTTTGGAAAAAAATTTGCCATACAAGGATTCTTGAAAAAACCGGCAGAGTTACACGACGGTCATATTTTCACCTGCAATAGCCTGCCACTGCATGACCGAAGTCATATAAACGATACACTGGAAGATTTTCTTAGATACACAGAAGAGTTCAGGTCCCATAAAGGCACCCTGAAGGGCTTCCTTCTAGAGCATCCGGCTCCCTTTAAAGACGATGGGTTTTGCCAAAAAGCCAATAAATTGCTTCGGCACGTAGCCCGCTCAATCATGCAGCTTGAACAGCATCTGGTTTATTTCAGTCCAAGGGAAGTGACTCTGTTCAGCCTGTTACTGTTCGACCATTTCCATGAAAACAATCTTAGCATGAGTTTATATAATTGGGTGGTTAGCTTACACCCGGTAAAAATGGGCTCTGTCGAAAGAAAAAGGGAAGAAGTGATGTCCGATATATACGACGAGATTACGAAGAACATCACCCACAATATTTCGCATTCGCGTTCGCGTTCGCATTCCCTGTCGCAAAGATATTATACGAATCCACCCGACGAGGAATCACTGCGACTGCTAAGTGCTATGCAGTTTAATAACTATGGCTTAAACGCCAGGGATAAGATTATTAATGAATTAGTTGCGGAGGGCTGGAGTACAGCGCCAGCTACAGTAGGTGTAGATGCCGAATGTATATCAAGCTTTGGCAGAGCTGCGGCCTTAGCCGCTGGCCGCTGCCTAATGACCCGTTTTCTAGGTGAAATGAGGGACAGTTTTGTTTCAAATCGTCCCTTTAATCCAAGAATGCTACCCAGTCTCAGTCAAATTGATAAAGAGGCACAGGCAGCCTGCGAGCGAATGGCACCAAGGGTTAAAGAGCAGATGTTAATTAATGTACTCGAAAATACGTTCTGGTGATTGGTGTGATTTTCAACAACAATGCATTTTTATTTATGAGCGAGAGGCAGCAAGCCTTGCTTGAGTGGACATGTCGTTCGCACAACTTTCCGGGTATCAGGCTCAGCTGCCTTATTGAATGACAGCGCTTGTCAATGACGGAGGCTGTGCATAACGAGATGCCAGACCTGGTCATAATGAGTGCCGATTTTCTGCATCCATCTATGATACGAATTCAGGAATTAACCCAAACAACTGTCCGTATTAACCATCAAGCCCAACAACGCTATCTTTCATACCAAGATTCAAATAAAGACCAATTAACTGATCGGAAAGGGTTTCCCTTAGCCAGGTATGGCCATTATTAAATTGCCAGTGATCTGGCCACATCAATTTCAATTCCATCATTGGGAAATAAGCTGGCAAAGGAAGAAGTACAAGATTTGGGTCAGTCTTCAATCCCGGATCAGTCAGCAGGCCGGTTAGCATAAATGAGTCTGTGTTTTTCACCAGATCATATCCGGAGGGCTGGACTGCCAGACTTAGCCATGGGTTCTTAAGAGATTTCGAAAGATTGCGCAGTTTGTCGGACGTTTCATGTCGTTGTAATGGCGAATATGTGGCAATAAAAGGAAACGCATCAAGCTGGCTGATCTCAGAAAGACCCGACTTAGCCAGAGGATGCTCTCTTCGAACCAGTACATAGGCTGCGCTTTTGGCAATAGTTTTCATGGGGATCTGTTCGTCCATGCCTTCCAGAAAGTGAACAATGCCTATATCCAGCTCTCCTGCCTGAAGGGCAGGAACAGTACGATGATTGTTGTTTGAGACAGTAAAAGTCATATTCGGCGCCAGTTTATTCACTTCCAGCAGGGCGGGTACCAGAAAATATCTCTGGATATTGCTGCTGGCGGCTATACGGAAACGGCTGTCGCACTCCTCAGGAGCAAACGTCTGATCAGAAAACAGTATTTCAGACTCAGAAACCAGACGGGACACCAAAGGTCTGATGCGCAGTGCTTTTTCAGAGAGATAAATCTGGTTCCCGGTTCGCACCAGAATAGGATCATGAAGGATATCCCGCAGCTGCCCCAGAGTACGACTCATCGTCGACTGGGTTACACTGGTCAATGCCGCAGCTTCTGTGACACTGACTGTTTCCAGAATTGCCTTGAGAGCCGGAAGCAGGCTCATATTCAAACGGCTGGGAATCACCCGTGTCCACCTCATTCAAAATAGAAATTTACAATCTACGACAGACAGCAATTAAAGAAAAAATACAATCAACAAAAGGGAAAAACCCTGTGACAGGAAAGCGTTTTACTAACAAGAAAACATTGGGAACTCAAGAAAATATTGGGAACTCAAGAAAATATGAAGCCAAAATAAAATTCACTCTATAGGTGAATAAAATAGTCTATTACAAAAAAAACTCCAATGTGTTCTATGAATCCCTCATTTGTGCCGCAAATAAGTATAAAAACCTATTACTGCTATCACTGCGGCATTTAATTTTTCAACGTGACCTGTTAATTAATTCACTTAAAAATACTCCCGGGCTTTCGTTCAGGCCTTACACACCAAGGAGTATACATCCGTGAAAAAAACACTCATTGCGGCAGCTGTTTTATCTGCAGTTTCTGCACAAGCTGTAGCTATTGAAGTTTATAACGACGACACCAGTTCATTATCTATCGGTGGTCGTCTGGGGATAAAAACCCAGTTTATAGACGGCGACTCCCAAATGGATAACGCCTCTTCCCGTATCAATTTTTCTTTTGAGCATAAGCTGAACGAAGAGGTCACAGCCTATACCAAAGCGGAATGGGGGTTTGACCCTGTCACCACCGGCGGCGACGAAAACTTTAGCAACCGTCTTGGTTACATAGGCCTTCGTCATGCCAGGCTGGGTTCTCTGCAGTTTGGTAAACAATGGTCTGTATACAGCGATATAGCGAGCTGGACTGACCAGTTCTACATCAGCGGCGGTGCAGCCATGGGTATGTACAATGGTGTTTCCAGTGATGGCGGTGTAAACGGTACTGGTCGTGCAGATGACGCCATCGCTTACCGTTTCAACCAAGGCGGCCTGCAGGCAGGTGCTCAGTATCAGCTCGGTAACTCCGGGGACGGCACAGATAATTTCGAAAACAGCTTCGGTCTGCATCAAGATAACCAATGGGAACGGAAGCACGGTCAGCAGTTTGCAGCCTCTTACGAGTTCGATTTCGGCCTATCTCTTGGTGCAAGTTACAACCAAACCTCTTTCAAAGGCCGTGACGACGCTAAAGCTCAGGTTGTTGGTGCGAAGTACATCAACGAGCGGGTTCACCTGGCTGCTACCTATGGCAAGTTTGAGAACCATACCAATGCCATGGATGATGCAGGCTTTAAAGACAGCAATATTGCCAGTATGACTGGCTATTTCGATAAAGAGTCCACCGGTGTTGAACTGTTTGCCCTGTACAACCTGGAAAGTGTTGATGGTCTGGGCGTTTACCTTGGCTACAACAACCTGGAGGTTGATGAAAGGGGCGGTGTTCCTTCCGCGGTCTCGGACTCCAAGGGTAAGCTGGAGAAAACAGCCCTCGGTACCGTCTATACAATCGGTCCAATGGACTTTTCCGCAGAGTATATTAAAGATGACAGCACAAACCACGACGGAACTGACGATCGCGATAACGTAGTGGCAGTACAGGCTCGCTACCACTTCTAACTCGCGACCACTTCTTGCTTCTAATTCTAAGAATTACAGCCCAAAAACAAGAATTACAGCCCAAAAACAAGAAGCACAACCCAAGAGCAAAAGAGAGGAAAAATCCTGCCGGGTTTCCTCTCTTTTTATTGCCTCAGATCACAGGCATATTCATTAGCAATATCCCCCATCAGGCCTGCAATGGAGGAGGCATTGATATATCTTGATTTTCTGTAGGCAGTCCAATGGGATTGGGAGCCTTCTGATATTTGAAGCATCCGGGTCAATTCACCAACAATATCTCTGAGGCGAGCGAGCTGGTCAGGGTCATTGTAACGGCATTGGTAAAGGATCCAGTGCCACCGCAGAAAATGGCAGTGTTTAAAATGATGCTTGAAGATTTTGTATTGTTGATCGGTCACATGTGAAAATTTCACATCCATAATCCAGGAAACAATATATTTGGCGAGAGTCTCGTCTCTGAGTTGATTCGCATACATGGGACTACCAGCACATTCCTGATCAAGAAAAGGACGATCATCCGCAAAGCACTCCAATGATTCTTTTATATCATCCAGGGAACGATCATTGTCTGGTTGTCCTTTTCGCAGAGGGCTGTCACTGTTCAGGGGGCAGCTTGTGCTTTGCACCTTGGTGATAAACTCTTCGGGCAGATATTGCAGAATCGTCTCTCCGGGTTGGAGAGTTATATTGGCAATCATCTGACTCAGGGCCTTCTCTTTTTGATCCATATTCAGCAATAGTGCTCTTGTACTCATAGGGATCCGGCTCAGCAGGTGACCATGATGTTCATCATGAATACCTTCAAGGGCGCCAATGTAGAGGTTGTGGGGCCTGAGCAGACTGTCTTTGGCTGAAGGGTGAAAGCAGGCTCGGGGGTGAATATTTTGTTGACGTTGCAGTGACAGTTGGTCCGCTGTTTCTGTGCCATAGAATGGATATAAATCCACCGGTTCCATATTAGACAGCTGTTGCATACAGCGATTTATATTGCGAGTGGGTATCATTAAATAGTCTTGCTCTTCCAGCTCGACTTGAGTAATCGCCAGAGTTGAAGAGCGTTCCAGAGCACGCATCCAGTTACAGACCTGGCCCCCCAGGTTTCTTTCTTTATGCTGATCTTCAGGTGTTTTCAAATAGTAATCTGAACAGGTAAAACGCGATAGCAGCTGTTGGTCTAAAGCAATAAAGTCAACCCAGGCCGGTGTATTGCTCCTTTTGAGAGAGTCCAGAGCCTTGCAGAACAACTCATCAATCCCATTATTCGTCTTTCTGTAAAGGATGGCTGTTAGCAGCTCTTCACGCTTGTCTTTATATCGAAGGTTATTGAGATCAATTCGTGTCACTTTAGCGGGCAGCTGTGCGTCTTCAGGCAGATCATCCTTACGAACGCCAAACTGGCTGTAGACCTCAAGCAGGTGCTGAGTATTTAAAAACTGATCAGAGTCGATTGTCTGATCCAGATAGGCTCGAAGAAGAACGCTGTAAGCATTAGGTGCGAGAAATATAGCGTCACCCCAATCGTGCCTGTCGACGGCCGACAGGAGTGTCGCAACCTCACAGGGTTCGACATGCCGCGTCTCCAGCCGAATGTCGTGAGCGTGCTGGGTATAACGAAGAATGGCTGAGGGATGTCGCTCATCGTGGGCATCAACAATTGTCGTGCCCTGGGCGGGCTTGATACTGAGAGCTGATGCAGTTCTGACCAAGTCTGGACTGAGATCATGTGATTGCCTGGTCGGGGGCAATCTCGGCACCCGGGCTGTAGCTTCCATTATTCATATCCTGTCGTTTCTCTAACAGGCTTAGAGGCTGTTTATGATCAAAGGTTCCGGGTGTAACAAACATGTCACCCAGATAAATAACCAACGGCTAAAAATAAGCTGGCTATGAGTGTTTGGGCCGCGCGAACAGTCTTAAGACATGGCGCTTAAAATGATTGGGAGCGAGTGGGGGAGAGAGGGGCCGCCAGAGACAAGCTCTGATAGATAGCCCCGGTTTGAGAGTCAGGCAGAAACTGCGGAATCTTTACGGCGGGATTTAATCAGACAAACAAGCGGAACAATGCTTGCCACAATCAACAGTGCAGCCAGCGGCCCGTTGTTAACGACGCTGAAGCGGGTTGCCAGAGCATTTCCCAGTAGCGCACCACTGCCAATCCCGACATTGAAAAGACTGGAATAGATAGCCATGGCTATGTCTGTTGCATCGGGCGACAGCTTCAGGCATTTACTCTGCAGTGACAGCGCCAAAAGCATCATTCCTGTACCCCACACAATACAGAGCAATCCAAGCCACCAGGGGTTCACTGCGGCAACAGGAAGCAAAGCAAGACTGCAACCCATGATTGCAATGGATAATGTTAGCAGGCGTTGGTGGTGTAACTCCTGATAACGACTGAACACCATGCTCCCCAGTATACCTGAGCCACCAAACAGCAATAACAGAACAGTGACCAGACTCGGCGCATAACCAAAGTGCTGTTCCAGTAAAGGTTCAAGGTAGGTGTAGGCTGAGAACTGTGCGGTGACCATCATCACTGTCAGCACATAGAGCCACAGCAGAGGTTTATTACTGGCGAGCAGCGGCAGGTCTCGCCAGCTGCCTCCACGGCTTGCTGCCAGTTTTGGCAATCCACGCCAAAGGCCAACCATAAGACAGACAGTCACTACGGCTATTATGGCAAAGGTGATCCGCCAGCCGAGTACCTGACCAATCATACGCCCAACCGGAACACCCAGAACAAATGCCAGTACCGACCCGGTTGAAAGCAGACTTAACGCTTTACCCTCAAACCCCAGGGGAGCCAGTCGCACAACCATGGCTGGAGTAATTGCCCAGAACAGTGCATGAGCAAGAGCAATACAGACACGCCCCGCCATTAGTATGGGATAGGTGGGAGCCAAAACAGTCACGCAGTGACCGGCCACAAACACAGCCATTAGCCCCAGCAGCAGGCGACTGCGTTCAAATTTAGAAAACACGAGAACAGCGGGCAGTGAAGTCAGGGCGACGACGGAGGCGTAAAAAGTCAGCATCGGCCCGGTTTCAAGAGAACTCATATTGAAACTGCTGCCAATAGCAGACAGCAGACCAACAGGTACAAACTCGGTTGTGTTAAATACAAAAGCGCTGAAAGCCAGCAGGAAGACAGGTTTCAGCGTGGAAATAGGTGGCGCCATAGGGCGATTCTCACTGGTAAAAGGGCATAGGAAAGAGGTGAGGCATTGTAATGAAAAGCCTGTGTTGGATAGATTAAGTACAAATATAAGCGTGTTTAGCGGTGCTGTCTTTGGTGAAGACGCTGCCGTGAAGGAACTTTGTCCGGTCTAATGGTGTCTCTTATACAGATAGAGGAAAGGATTCTCCTCTCAGTGGTTGTGTTTAACAGAGGACGTTATCATGACTAAGCCCATTCTCACTGGCTTTACAGCATTTCTTATGAGTTGCTTGTTTGTGGCAGATGTTAGCTCCTTTTACTCTTTCGAACCTTCCATGGATCTGTTTTATGACGCTGTGTCCAGCAATCTGCAAATGCAGCGAAGGGTGCAGGAACAGCAGCAGATTACTGCGGCTATGCCTCTCTGTCTGGCGCTTGCCTGGTTGAAAGAGCACAAAAATCCACAGCTGGCGTCTTTCTCTGAAGAGCTGGAGCTGTGTGATACCAACTTTTGGGATGAATATGGCCTGACTCCCCAGGCAACCTGGCTTGATGGTAGCAAGCTAACCCCTATGAGTGATGACCTCTTTGTTGTGTCTGGTGGTACTCGACGGCCTTTCAGTGATCAGGTTATGAATAACCACTATGCCTGGGCTTATAGTCGGGGTGTGAACTACCAATATTTTGATTTGCCAGTCAGCCTCTGTAGTGCGGAAGATTGTGCTGATACACCAGAGAACAGGATTCGCAGATCTTATGGGGAGAAACAGCATTACTGGGCAAAAATTGCCATTATCAGACATGTTCTTGATACAGGGCAGATCTCTGAAGGGAAGTGGCTCGTCTGGTTAGATGATGATGTGATTGTTAATGATTATCTGTCACCGGTTTCCACCCTGAATCGCATCATAGAGCACTTCGGCAGCCAGCACTCCCTGCTGGTGTCTGAAGGCTATAGCGATGATGGAGTGAATGCGGGCATATTGTTTATACGTAATGATCAACAAGGCCGGGATATTATTGAGGAGATCTGGAATCAGTCAGATGATAGAAGGCTCGGATATGCCGGGCAAAGAGAACAAAGTACGCACGACCAGGAAGCCCTTCAAAATATTATTGACGGAAAAACCTTTGACCACATTGATAAATCTAATCCCGGGAAAGAGTTTATTATCTTGGGTGACTCTGAGGGCAGGCTCGCAGACTCAATTCGAGTGATACCTCAACGTTCTGAGGCCGGTAATTTCAATACTCTTGCATGGCCAGATAATCTCAAAAAAATGAAACCCAAGTTTGGGGTAGGAATAAGATACGATCATGTTTTAGCAAACAAGCAGTTGGACGCTTTTATCCAGCATCCGGCGCCTGCTTTGTATGAGTATGATATGAGCAAGAAAGAGTACATTGCACAAACTCAGAGGATGATGAGATACAACTACCCTCTCAATATAAACGTCAGGGCCACGGCTCTTTATCTTGCTTTGGCTGCCTTCTGTTCCACTCATCTTCACGGGAGATTCGTAGATAATTTCGCATATGATGATGGGCTGCTCAAAACAATGCCGGTCATTCAAGACATTTTTTATTTTTCAGATGCATTGCAGACAGAGTTAATGCAGATTGCCAAACACGATGAAGGGCAAGGACTTGAGAGCAGCATCATGGCGTTTATCGAAACAATTGAGCAGCTTGAAAATGATACAGAGTTTTTAGGAGCCGTGAGGAGACTGAGGTATCTGAATACGTTTGAGGGTATTAACAAGCTAAACCTGCTTCAGCGAATGAGTACAAGCAGCCATTTACGGATAAAGGCAATAATGGAACAGCGGAAGGGGTAATCATCTCGGTTGACAGGCCGTTCTATTTTTTCTCGTCGGGCTCTGTAAATCTTCCACCTGATGACCTGTTAGCCCAGGGTTAACTGGCCATCACTGCTGTTTTTGATTGGCAAACAGTGTCACGGTACCCACACCACTAATAAACCTCCCCCCACCAATTCCGATGACACAGATATAGGTCTGGGCTTATCGGAGGCAGACTGACCATGCAAGCGACGGATGCCGCTTAATTTGGTATAAAGCGACGATTAAACGCTGATCTCTTCCCGGTTGACGACTGCTTTCCAGTCAGCCTGAACAACATAAAGCCTGTGAGGAATGTAAATAACTGACTCATATCCCTGTATCGGCACGACATTCTACTTTGATTGGTTTTTGTGCAGAGTTCAGAGTGCCTGTTTGAGAATCATCCTGATCAACAGACAGGTTCATATCAACAGGTTCAAGATTTATAAATTCGGAGAGAAATGCTTTATTGCTTTTTTTCGCACATGCATCACCCTCTGTCGGGAGAAGATAGCAGAACCAGTTAGGCTTCGAAACCCTACACCGAGTTGTACTTTTTTCAGGGCATGTCTTCGAAGGAGTCGGGCTGGTACCTGCAGGGCATGTCTTATAACAACCTATAGGTGCTCTTGGGCTTGGAAGGCCAAGATCATAGCCCTGCCCGGTACTGGACAATTTCACAACTATATTTTCATTTTGAGCAACACAACCTTGCCCACCCGGTGATATCGTTTGCACTTGATCATTGCCCATATGATCAACGTATGCAATATCCACTGGTTCTTGCAGAATATTGAAAAGAGCAACTCTGTGGCCAGGGTATCTCTCTGAACAGACAAAATCAGGTTGATATCTATTTTCAGAGTACTTCATAACAACATTTTCACTAACATGATCATACTGTGGCCAGAAAAGTATTGTTTCTCCACGGAACAGTGTTCCATTAGGAACAGTTACATGAGAGCCCAATCCATCCAGTGAAATATCATGCCCGAAGGGCAAACAGCAACAATGTGTCACACCGAAGAGTGTACAGGTCGTGATTTTCTCAATTCCAGCATACAAAGCCCACCCGGTCCCGTTACAGGCCTTAACTTCACAATACGGATTACAGGCATGGGCAGGCATCAAATAACCTAAGAGAGAAATAATCAGTACGTAATTTGTCTTCATCTCGTAACCCGCAAGATATGAAAAATACTATTAATATATTGCAATATCAGAAACAACTGGAATGTTTAAAATAGGAGTAACCGCGGAAACTGAAATAATTACCCTGACAACAAATCCTATCACCTCTAACAACACACATAGGTGACCCGTCCTTAGTTTTCATAGATCTTGATATGCAATCAGCACAGGCAAAAAGATTCTGGTTACAACCATTATGTCCTTCACCCTGGTCTTTATCCATAGCGACATACTTATAATGACTGGGAGTCAATAATGGAGGCTTATTCGTAGAGACAAAATATTCCTGATCCTGTGTGCAAAGAGAGTTATGTTCATGGTAAATCTGAAGATCATAGTTGGTATTAAGGCTAGTCAACTCTTCTACAGCCGCATCGCAGCATAAACCATTATTTCCCCCATTCGTGACACATTCAACACCTTTAGAATCGAAGTGCATCTGGCATGCTATTAAATCTCTCGAACAACTGGTGCAGCCATTTCTTTCCAATACCAGAAAGGGGTGGTTAGGGTCTGAACATTGCATATTACAGCTTCCACCTGGGCACTGATTTTCGCTGGTATAGTCATAAAATCCTTTATTAGGATCATCAGGTGAAATGGGGTCTCCCAGACTGATATTACAAAAGAGAGCTATTAAAATAGTGCTGAACAACTTAATAAGGATATTATTTACCATGCCTCATCTCTCCTGTTCTCATTTTCAGAAATAAGCGGTTTAGTGATTTTTCTTTTGATGCAAAACAGGGTAGTTGTAGTAATTAACGGAAGGGTTATAAAGACCAATGTGACCATCGTTCTGATAATTCATATTAACTGAAAAGTTCTCGATATCAATGTTTGCAAAGTCACCATCACTGACAAACCCGGCTGCAAGAACTTTATTAACCATAACCTTATAAACAGTGTCCGCTTTTTTCTTAACATTATCCGGAATGTATTGCTCTTTATTGAGGTAAAGTTGATATATCGAATTTTTACCAAAATAAACCTCAACATAGATCAGGTCATTTGGCTGAGTTTTAACAGGGTCTCTCTTTTTGCCACTGTCACTGCAGTAGTAGTCATCCAGCTTACTAAATTTATCAAAAACCTTAATTACTTTTGTTCCACTACGGACAGAAAAGTGGCCATTGTCATTAAGAGAAAACGTATAATCCTTGCCTGCAACGCCAACCTGAGCCTCGAAGAGATAGTCCAGATGATGATCCTTCTTCTTATAGGTATTCTTATCAATACACGGTATAGCGAACGAGGCCTTTAATGCATCGTGATACACGATTGTTTTCTCTTTTTTTACTCCCTTTTCAGGGGGAAGATCAATCTTCAAAGAAGCGTTAGTTTTCCTATGAAAAGATACTGCCTGCTTATCAGATGATGTGTTCTTCTGAGGCCCTACGACAATACAGTTATCTTCGTTTTTTGATGGCAACAGCAAAGCATCCGCTTTATTAATAGATGTTTTCCATCCAGCACCTGCAAGGTTATACTCCTTACCCTCAATGCCCTTGTTTTTCACCAGAGCCTTCATTGTATCTGATGAAGTAAGAACACTCAAAGCAGAGTTAAATACCGGAGTTGTGATTCGGGATTGACGGTAAGCTGGTGAATCAGGCGACTTGATTTTTTTCTCAGACACTTGAGAAGCAATATAACTTAATAGTTTTTTTGATCTATCGTAAAGGTCAGAACCCTTTCCTGCGTCATTATTAACAAATCCTTTCAGGGCAGCCTGAATGTCATTTTTCGACATCATCTTATTTGCATCTTCCTTGCCTCCTCCCTTTTTAATGTTTTTCATCCAGCCACCGAAATCAAAATTTGCCTGCTCGAACAAGCGAGACATATAAAGTATTCCCGGATAATCCAGCAACTGAAACCCCTTGCCATATTTATGCTGCAGTGCATTCAGGTCAAGATTATAACCTTCTAAGCCCAACCCAAGCGAGTACAGAGCAATATTTGCAATGTTATCTTTTTTATTCTTTCCAGTAGGAGGGGCTGCGTAAATAGCATCTTTCATTTTAAAGATGTTTTTCTTATCTTTATCCTTAATCACATGAAAACCATCCAAGCCCATCATGTAATTTAGTATTCCTCGAGAGTAAGGTAAAATAAGGTTAGAGCACTTTTTATTAACTTCACCTTTCTTGTTTTTATTCCATTGCTTTGCACAATACTCACGGGAGAAGTCCATAAATGCGTAACTTAGATAATTCAGGTTCCCATTTTTTACTGAGGTATCAAGAAAACCCTTAAGAGCATTTTCATTGTCGTAATCCAGAAGCTGCATAATGAAGTCGTTAAACCCTATATACATAAATGGGGTCGATGAAAACATCTGACTTTCTTCCTTCTGAAGAGCCGCCACATACGTACTATCAATAACCAGGCACTTCTTGCCTGGTACAGAATCAAGCCGCTTGCCAAAAACAGAGCTGTTGCAAACAATAGTGCCAGGATCTACTTCCTTGAAAATAAAATCATCAGATGCCCCGTACCTGACAAATGAGGCTTTTTCGATTTTTATTTTATCACCTTCATTATAAATTTTCTTTGTTGAAATATCGTCATCATCATAGAAGGAGAATAGAGAACGCAGATTCTGGTCACCTATGGAACTCTTACTCCTGTTAGGGTATATTTCACCATGTTTCTCCCCTTTTAAATTTTTTGCATACTCATCAATATTGAAGGAGTATGGGCTTTTACTTCCATCTTGATAATTAGCAACATAGTAATCCTTAACCTGCTTTATTGAACCTTTTTCAGATGCCGCGCTCGATTTGGCATCAGGGTTAAACTCGTGATCTTTATCGGGATCATATTCATAAGTAAATATGTCAGGCGTGCAATCATCAATGAATATAAATGGCTTGCCACAAGAAAAATCAGCCTGATGGCTTGATTGCTGACTAAAAACTATCGAATCCTTAATTGACCCTGCAAGGCTGCCCAGATAGTCGCTAACACCATCTTTATCACCAAAACAGACCACATTCATACTTGCACTAGTATCAGAGTTATCACAGTCTCCTACAACGGGATCTTTGAATGGTATTACAGCTCTCAGTGTACAGTTATTTTTTCTGCCCTCAATATGATTAAATACACAGCGCAGACTTTTGCTGTTCATGATGCTATCAAATACAGCCTTACCTCCCGTCTTTATTTTTTCTGTTACATCATCAAATAACCTGGCATTTGATTCCTTCTTGCTGAGGTCTTTTTTGATTGCATCTATATCCTTATCGAAATGCCCTTGAGATGTAGTGCGTCTTTCATCAACAAAGCCATAGATTTTAGTAATAAGATCTTCCCTTTGTTTATAAACCTTCTCATAGCTATCATTCAGTCTTTCTGTTCCCTGCTCTACATTAAAGTCTGAGAAGTTCAGGATGTTTTCTTTTGCACTCACATTCAGGCAATAAACCATCAGTGATAATGCGTCCGCTTCAGAAGAAAATGAGTCGGGATTCCTATGCAAATTTGAGCAGGAAACCAACCCTTCATGTGAAAGATTTAAAAATTTAGTTGCCTGTGAATAGTAAAGAGAATTCAGTACCTCTGTCTTGCCAGCCAATTGGCGTACAAGCTCTGAAATAGCGACATGAAAACTGAATATAGATTTCAATACCGATATTTCCATTCTGACCTTTTTAGAGTTTTCTTTTTGCAATAAGGCCGATGGGTATATTAGTTTGGCGCGCGCTACAGTACTTTTCAGTCGCGATAAGGAATTTTCAATAACCTGATCATCAAACTTACCCTTTGATATCCAGTTTTCTTGTGCCAAAAAGTTATACCGATCAGAATGATGTTTATAAACATTATGATCAGTCAGATAAGTGAGGTGACTCTTTGTATCATACAATATTGGCGTTACAAAAAGCGTATCACCATAAACCTGAATCTGACGCCCATCCATATTAATTTGATCGGGGCACTCACAGTTTTTACCATTAAAAAAGAAGTCTCCAGGGCAAGCATCCGTATGAACCTCGGTGGCAGCATCCGTATACACAATACCATTTGATATCCATGAATTTCGCCCTCCCATATTATACCATCCGGCACTGTCAACATGACAAAGCTGCTTATAGTCTTTCCATGTTGTTCCCTCTTCGCAAAGAGGCGGATTTCTTGGGAAAATAATATACCCACCGTCGTTATAATGAGGTGGAACGGATGATGCGGCCAGAGGCCCAACGCGCATTATATTATTTAAAGCAAAACTTGCAGGCTTGATAAGATAACAGCGATTACCCTCTGCTTTGAATCCAGAAAGACATCTTTTCTCCTTTTTGTCCACCCAGACCCAGAGATGCGCGTTTTCATCCAGATTAAGCTTCTGCCCTTTCAGCGCATTGGCTGCGACAGTTGTAACCCTACAGAAAGCATCTCCCTGCTTAACGGACCCTGGCGGACACTCAGGTGCGCCATCAATTCCCAGAACACGAATTCTGTTTTCCTGATCAATAATGGTGCTTTGGCTCTTACTGATAAGCCCCTTAACAATATTGTCAGACGTTCCCTGCAGAGAAGCCCATTTAAGCAGAGCACCAAAAAAACCATCGAGGTGGGATTCAGAAATAGTGAAAAAATCGACCAGAGCCTGAGAAAACTGTATCAGCCACATTTCAAAGCTGTACAGAACGTTCCCACTTGATGCGACGTTATCCCTGTACATATCGACAACGAGTCCGTAAAGCTGCCCAAGAATGGGAATAAAACCAATATAAATTTCTGAAAACGTTAAACCATCAAGATTCTCAGATGCATGGGATGCTTTACCTGTTTCCTCAATCGCGGTGACAATAAACTGCGCCGCCATTTGAGCCCACATAAAAATATCGGCGGCATCCACCTCTATTTTCTCTGTTTCACCCATCATCTGGGAAATCGCCGCCCTATCCTCGTCCTCAACAATTATTTTGTCAGCAGCACCAAGCC
This sequence comes from Sansalvadorimonas sp., assembly GCA_965221135.1. Lineage (GTDB taxonomy): Bacteria > Pseudomonadota > Gammaproteobacteria > Pseudomonadales > Endozoicomonadaceae > Sansalvadorimonas. The sequence goes on along the minus strand of CBDCRZ010000006.1, from coordinate 4,538 downwards.
CGGACCTTGCGCTATCAGCCATATTTGCAGCATCAGCTGCAAGCTGTCCGTCGGCCTCACCCACAACCTTTTGGACCTCAGGCAGATTCAATGCATCTTGTTGCATACTCCCCCAGCCACCAGCCTGTTCAATATTATTAAAACTGGTTTCACTCACATTTTCATTCAGTGTTGCAGGGTTGCTGTTATCACTGATGATACGAGATCGTAACTCAAGAGCATCATCAGCTTCCCCGGTTGACGTTGCGGCTTCCTCTACGTTGACGCTACTGCTCGTATCCTCATCAACCTGGTTTGATCTTTCCCATCTGTCGGCTGGGTTACATGATATTCCAGAGCCTCCTGCCGCCATGTTTGGAACTACCGATGCAACCACCAATGCAGATGCAAGACCGAGGCAAAGTGGAGCCTTGTATTGCATAAACTATTACTCAAAAATGCATTCAATAATTTAGCCTGCAAACCAACGACAGCGTGTGCGTATCATGTAAGCTGATACCCACGCTCTGATATAAGCTGATCCAAACACTGAACTGCAAGCAAACTAAAATTAGAATTTCGGGGCAAGTGTAGCTCACTCATTTATAGTTGCCTCAAGGGTCTATAATCGGCACTGACAAGCATTGATGTACTTCTCACTTATGGCTTGTCATGAAAACTGGTGCTGTACAGTGATACCTCTTACTTTCCAACCGTCACAGACCTGCTTTGAGGTCAAAGCCTGACATTTCCTTTCCTCCCTTCCCCGTGCTGGTGTTTGAAGTGGAAGTACTGGCCGTGGCTTCCTGATACCTGTCTGTTTTCTTTTCTTTTCTTTTCTTTTTATGATGTATATGTCCTCCTTATGATAAGTATTAAGGCATCATTATCCAGCAGGCTAAGGGTCGTATCGCTCCTGTTTTTCCTGGTTCCTGAAACCATGCAGGCAGGTATACCCATGATCAATATGGCAGGGAGCCAGGTGGTAGCCAGTGGTGACTATCCGCTGCTTATTGGGGTTCACGAACTCTCTGTTCAGATTATTCAGGCCATGTATTTTCGCTCACCCGATCTCGCCTATAAAATCGGGTTTCTTGAATATGCAGTTATTGATAACGTCATGCTTTCCTCCTCCAGGGTTAGTCGCCTGGCTTCTGATACGATACTGAACAGCCGTCGTTTTTCTTACTTTGCCAAATACTCTGAACAGGCGGTCGAATTTAACGGGCGGGTTATGGTTAATGTTCATGGTAATGATCTGGGTGAAGTCTCACGCACAGATGCTAGTGAGGGTGACCAGATCAGCGGGGAGGAATTTGGAAGACGACTGGGTGCTTTATTCAAGGACCTGAAAATGGATGTAAAAAGAGTCGATCTGCTGATGTGTTGCGGTGATCGTGTGACCCCCCGGGTCAAGCAGGGGCTACAGGAAGCGGGTATGGGTAACCTGGAAGTGCGTGGTTTCGAGGGCACATTGGGATTAACAAAAGACTTTAAACAGATCCGGCTGGATGAAGAAAATACGGTGGCTCAGCATTATACCGATGCCGTTGATTTTATCGTGAGAGGGGAAAACTCTTTTCCCGAAAATGTAAAGGTGACAGAACGGCTTGGTATACCACCCCCAGTTACAGAACCAAACCTGGACTCTGTGGTGTCGTCGGGTAATCGATGTGCGTTACAGTAACTCTGTTGCATGCTTGTGTGCTTGCTGCTGTGTGTACTGTTGAGCCTGTTAGCTTTTGGTCGTTTTACGGAAGGGGGACTCTCACCGGTTGACAGGCCGTTCTATTTTTTCTCGTCGGGCTCCGTATACCGATAAATAATATAATCGGGCGCGTCTTCAAGAATGGTAAAGGTTGTTCTTTTTTTGAGCCATAATCGACGTATTGGTAGCAACATCTGGCTCAAAGGGGGGCTGAAAGCTGTCATGTCACCTGTAAAGACTACCGAAAGAATCGCACTCATAACATCACGATTATATTCTGATGTTAAAGATGAGACTTCATATAAATTAGCAATATAATTCCACGATTCTATATGGTTCCATAGAAAAAGAGCTTCCTCAGGGATTTGTGAATCTTTAAAAATCTTTTTTATATATTGTATGTTGTCAAATGTAAGGAATAATTCACCTTTGAAATAGTCCATTAGTGTCAAATAACGGAAAAAGTGACTTCTGTTATACATCATGTTCAGGTGTTCTTTTACGTAATCAAATAAGACCCGGAAATCATTATTAAAGTCAGCTATTGCAAAGTTCTCAATGCTTATCAGGTTGTCATGGAGTTCAACCAGTTCCTGTTGAGGAGTGAATCCTTTTCTCACACTCAGGCCAAGGTGATCCAGTAAGTTCGTGACCGCTGAGGGGTCATGCTCAATTAATAAGGCCATGTAGGCGATGTTGGAAAAATGATTTTTATACAGCCATTGAGAAACGATAGCGGCAGAGTGTCCATTTGCTATTTCACGAGCTTGTATTCTACAAATGCTTTTATGGATCCCTGTCCGCTCATTGCACTTTTCAGGGCTCTCAACGATATCGTAGTAACGTGACGAGTCAAAAAGGGCGCCCCAATATCCGTTACTAATGATTGATTCAAAGTAGCGTTGGTCTTCTCCGGAGTAGGCCATGAAGACTGCTGCCTGCAATACATGGGGTAGCTTGCCGTGAAATATGGAACCGCTGAACAAGGAATCATCAAGAAAGGTATGACGTGCTGCATAGGCATTGGCTGTTTCTTCCGGAACAAAACCAGCAAAAAATACTGGTTTTTTAAACCCTCGATGCTGCATGAATTCAGCGTTTATAATATCAAGAAGGATATACATCATATCCTCTATTTGATAAGTCGGCATACCATCAATATTTATAAGGGGGAACTTTGCGGATACCAGATCACGTATTTTTTTTGTGTTGAAGGTTCTTACTCTCATTTGTGCGAGGTCAAAGTTATAGATTTCCTTAACCCGGGCTCTGAACAGTTTTCCTATTCGATTAAGAATCGGAATGTAATTAAGCGTATTGCGAACTGAACTTTGAACATGGAATGGAAGTTTATCCTTAAAAATCAGATGTTCATATATGTAGTCAAAGCGCTCTCCAATCACATCAAATTTTATTTTAGGCACCACATAGCCGTAATAATAGGCAAGGTCACTTTCATCATCCAGATCAATATCCCTCTCCAGAACAAAGGGAGAGGGCTGTTCCTCTTCCTCTTTTTCTTCCTGGCCTGCATGAGTGTGGCCGATTAAGCCGGTATAAGTGATAAGAGCAGTAAAAGAAAAGATTAGAATGAGGATAAAGTTCAGCCAGTGTTTCGTTGAGGTATTTGAGGCTAAAGACGATTTTACGTTCACGGCATACCACTCATTCTGGTTTTCTTTATAAGACCTTGTTCTAAGACAGGCTACAAACGAGTAGGTTTCCCCGTTGAGAAAAATGACAGTAACGATAATCAAACGGTTATATCGGCTTGCAGGGCATTGATAGTCGGGCGATTTCTTGTATTTGTGTGGTTACTTGTTAAGGTTGCAGAAAAGAAATGGTAAGTCCCCTATGAAGAAAACACTGATTGTTCTGGCTCTCACGTCTGTTGTATCCACATCTGCTCAGGCTGCGTTCTGGGATTCCTGGTTCGGTTCCAAGGAAGACACAGCTCCTGCTGCTTCTGCACCAGCAAAGCAAGCTCAGGAAAGTGCTGGCACTCAAACAACGACAGACGCCGTAAAAAATGTGGCGGCAGGCCTTATCCCCATGCTGACTGAGCAGTTGGGTGTTTCCAAAAGTCAGGCCAGTGGCGGAATGGGTGCATTGTTCCAGATGGCCAAAGGGAATCTTGATGGTGCTGATTTCTCCCAGCTCAGCAAGTCTGTTCCTGATATGGCAAGTTTGCTGAAAAGCGCCCCCAAGCTGGACGGAGAAGGTCTTGAAAGCCAGATTGGCGGGTTGTTATCCAGCGCCGGTGAAACCGGTGACACGCTGAATGATCTGGTTCAGCTGAAATCGCAGTTTGATGCGCTGGGGCTGGATGCAGATATGATCGCCAAGTTTGCGACAACGGCTGTTAACTATTTGCAGAGTGAAGATGGTAAGCAAACAGCCGCACTGCTCAAGAAAGGTTTGAGTGCAGTACTGGGAGACAGCGCCTGATATAAGGTGTAAGGCAAGGTGAATGTTACGCTGGCACTTAGACCAGCCCGTTCACTTTCAGTACTTTATGTATCTTCCCGGCAAGCTTCCCAGCTTGCTGACATCTCCCAAGGTTGGTACCTCACCATTTTTGAGGTCTTGGGAGTGCTCTTCCAGAGTTCTGTCCAGGTATTCCAGCAGTTTCTTTGAGCATCCATGACATGCACCATGGCACAACTGTGCTTCTGTTAAGTTGAAGGGAATGCTGCCCCTGATTTGGGTAATCAGGTCAGCCATGGCTGTTGAGGTGTTGGGTTTCTTCATCTGTAAGGCGTGAAACGGCAGCCGGGAAAGATTGTATGCAGTTATACACCATCCCAGCTTCTGCATCTTTCAATATTCATGTCACCAGCTCGGTAGAACT
>CBDCRZ010000005.1:0-5910 GCA_965221135.1 Sansalvadorimonas sp. | reverse complement strand
TTGGCCACCATGGCCAGAGACTGGGCCGACCACTCCCTGGGGTCAGTCAAATCACGCCTCCCCACCTCTTTGGCCAGCGCCTTCCGGGTCGTGTCGGCGTCCTCACCCGCCACCTGCCTCAGGCCACTGGTCACCATGGCCAGAGGCTGGGCCGACCACTCTCTGGTGTCAGTCAAATCACGCCTCCCCACCTCTTTGGCCAGCGCCTTCCGGGTCGTGTCGGCGTCCTCACCCGCCACCTGACTCAGGCCATTGGCCACCATGGCCAGAGACTGGGCCGACCACTCCCTGGGGTCAGTCAAATCACGCCTCCCCACCTCTTTGGCCAGCGCCTTCCGGGTCGTGTCGGCGTCCTCACCCGCCACCTGCCTCAGGCCACTGGTCACCATGGCCAGAGGCTGGGCCGACCACTCTCTGGTGTCAGTCAAATCACGCCTCCCCACCTCTTTGGCCAGCGCCTTCCGGGTCGTGTCGGCGTCCTCACCCGCCACCTGACTCAGGCCACTGGTCACCATGGCCAGATGTTGGGCCGACCACTCTTTGGTGTCAGTCAAATCACGGCTTGCCACCTCCTTGGCCAGCGCCTTCCGGGTCGTGTCGGCGTCGTCACCCGCCACCTGACTCAGGCCATTGGTCACCATGGCCAGATGCTGGGCCGACCACTCTTTAGTGTCGGTCAAATCACGGCTTCCCACTTCTTTGGTCAGCGCCTTCCGGGTCGTGTCGGCGTCGCCTCCCGTCACCTGGATCAGGCCATTGGTCACCATCGCCAGATGCTGGGCCGACCACTCCCTGGGGTCAGTCAAATCACGCCTCCCCACCTCTTTGGCCAGCGCCTTCCGGGTCGTGTCGGCTTTGTCACCCGCCACCTGACTCAGGCTATTGAGCACCATGGCCAGTGTTTGGGCTTTAAATCCGCACTGTTTGGTTAGCTGCTGTTTTTGACTGCGGTGGATCACGGCTTTCATTATCCAGTCTAACGCTGTGGCGCCTTCTTGATATTTTGCTAATTTTGAAAACGCATTTGATAAAAGAGCAAGGGCTTTGGGACTGGCTCGAAGCGGGTGCGGCTCTCTTTCTGTCATCTGGAATGCAAGATCTAAAAGCGCGGTTTTATGGCTCTCCCGATGTGGCCCGTGAAGTTGCTTTTTGAGTCGATTCACTTCGTTTGCCAGTGCTTCTATCTGTTGATCGAAACGCTCGGCGGAAGGGTTGCGGTAATATTGTCTCTTTCTGTCTGGTCTTCTTTTTGGATGTGTTCGAACTGTAGCCTCAGACGATTCCTCTTGTCGTGAAGGGACTTCGGCATGGGTCTTTGATGTGGTCAATACAGGCGGCCACTGAAGCATTGATGATTCAGGAACAGGAGAGGCATGTGGCCGGACACCGGTACGACCGGAATACAGGGAAGCAGGTAAAGGCTTTACAATTGCCGCCCAGCTTTTCTTTGTATCTTTATCTGCTGCTGCGCATTTCTCTATCACGCCCCCTGACAGCGGTAGCATTAACCAAATAAAAAACAATTCTCTCCTGCAAAAGTGAGCACCAACATTCACGGTAAATCTCATCCTCTTGCCCGTTCGTTGAGGCTGTGCAGTAAAGGCAATGGCGGGATATATGGCAAGACGGCACAGGCCAAAAAGAGAAGGGAATACACAATCAGCAAACCGCCTCATATACCGACTATGAGCCTCCAAAAGCATAACCGGATAGGAAAAATCATTGCCTGAAATGGTGGCGTTTAGGTGGTTGGTAGAAAGGTTACGTCGCGACTATGTCACGTGCGGTCATGCCCTTGGCGTAGAGGCTGAGGATCTTGTCGTCCATTGAGGTGGTCTGCTGCTTCTTGACGAGCTTAGGTTCAAAGCTGCTATTTCGATCGCGAGGGGTGTTCAGCTCGAATTGGCCATCTTCTGTCTTGAGCTGTTTACTGCTGTAAGCATTGCGACTGTTATCTACCTCTGAAGGCTGATGTTTGTCATAGCCGAGGTGATCGTCTAGCTCGACATTGAGCGCCGCTTCAACGGTTACTTTGGTCAGCATCTGGCGAAAGTCGTTGAGATCGCCCTCGGTCTTAATGGTTTTAGCCGCCTTGCGAGCGAAGGCTTCGAGTTGTTCTTTGTTCATGCTGCTTATCCTTAGCCTGTTATGGCATCGATGATAAGCAGTTACACAGTTTTATCTACAGGCTCCTGGCAAGTCATTCACTCTCAGGCCTTCATACTGGCTACTCATTTCTTGTTCGTCCATTGCATTTATCACCCGATCAACAAACGTTCCAAGGCCTGCGACCGAGTCAGTCTCAACATAGGAAATACGTAGCACCTCAAACCCCAGGCCTTTGAGTATGTGATCTATCAAACGGTCTCGCGCTCTTCTTTTTCCAGATTCTTTTGCAAGAAGAAGCTCATCGTTTTCCATTGTGTCATCCTGAATATAATGATGGGGGCCATCGACCTCTATACACAAGGTTTTACCCACCAGAATATCAACGGGGAACCCTTCAATATTCACTTCCATAACAATATTTTGGTTTGGCAAAGCATTTTTAACAGCCTGGAACACTCTGTTTTGTAATGCTGAGACTTTCACCTTTTTTTCAGGAGCAGAAAGAGCAGGAGACACATCAATTTCCAGGTTAGAAATGCCTGCCCAGTAAATATATGCAAATCTGTCTTGCCAGTGATGTGAAAGAAGGTCCCTGATATTTTCCCTATCCATTAGCGGCCTAACAAAGATATCGAAACGGGGTGTATCAGGATCATCCTTGACGAGCGGATTTTGTTTTGCACATAAATCCAGAACGGCCAGGTTCCATAAGAGGTCGCCGACGCTATGCTGTAGAGAGCCGTCTGTGTCAATAAAACCAGACATATCACAAAGACGTTTAACCAGGAAATAGCCAAGCTTCAGCTGGTCGTCTGACAGAGATAAACGGCACAAAGCGTAAAGGGCCATAATGATATCCTGTTCAGTCGGCGATATGTTCATAATGGCTTGAATCGAAGCTTGAACAACATCCTCCCCTATGACGTGTGAGCAATGAGACACCCCACTGGCCACCATGGCCAGATGCTGGGCCGACCACTCTTTGGTGTCGGTCAAATCACGCCTCCCCACCTCTTTGGCCAGCGCCTTCCGGGTCGTGTCGGCGTCGTCCCCCGCCACCAGGCTCAGGCCATTGGTCACCATGGCCAGATCTTGCGCTATCCAGCACTTAAGGTCTCCGGCAAGGGCACGCCTCCCTACTTCTTTGGCCAGCGCCTTCCGGGTCGTGTCGGCGTCGTCCCCCCCCACCTGCCTCAGGCCATTGGTCACCATAGCCAGATGTTGCGCTATCCAGCACTTAAGGTCTCCGGCAAGGGCACGCCTCCCCACTTCTTTGGCCAGCGCCTTCCGGGTCGTGTCGGTGTCGTCACCCGCCTCCTGACTCAGGCCATTGGTCACCATGGCCAGATGCTGAGCTGACCACTCTTTGGTGTTGGTCAAATCACGCCTCCCCACCTCTTTGGCCAGCGCCTTCCGGGGCGTGTCGGCGTCGTCACCCTCCACCTGACTCAGGCCATTGGTCACCATGGCCAGATGCTGGGTCGACCACTCCCTGGGATCAGTCAAATCACGTCTCCCCACCTCTTTGGCCAGCGCCTTTCGGGTCGTGTCGGCGTCGTCCCCCGTCACCTGGCTCAGGCCATTGGTCACCATGGCCAGATGCTGGGCCGACCACTCTTTGGTGTCGGTAAAATCACGGCTTCCCACCTCTTTGGCCAGCGTCTTCCGGGTCGTGTCGGCGTCGTCACCCGCCACCTGACTCAGGCTATTGAGCACCATGGCCAGTGTTTGGGCTTTAAATCCGCACTGTTTGGTTAGCTGCTGTTTTTGACTGCGGTGGATCACGGCTTTCATTATCCAGTCTAACGCTGTGGCGCCTTCTTGATATTTTGCTAATTTTGAAAATGCATTTGCCAAAAGAGCAAGGGCTTTGGGACTGGCTCGCAGCGGGTGCGGATCTCTTTCTGTCATCTGGAATGCAAGATCTAAAAGCGCGGTTTTATGGCTCTCCCGATGTGGCCCGTGAAGTTGCTTTTTGAGTCGATTCACTTCGTTTGCCAGTGCTTCTATCTGTTGATCGAAACGCTCGGCGGAAGGGTTGCGGTAATATTGTCTCTTTCTGTCTGGTCTTCTTTGTGGATGTGTTCGAACTGTAGCCTCAGACGATTCCTGTTGTCGTGAAGGGACTTCGGCATGGGTCTTTGATGTGGTCAATACAGGCGGCCACTGAAGCATTGATGATTCAGGAACAGGAGAGGCATGTGGCCGGACACCGGTACGGCCGGGATACAGGGAAGCAGGTAAAGGCTTTACAATTGCCGCCCAGCTTTTCTTTGTATCTTTATCTGCTGCTGCGCATTTCTCTATTACGCCCCCTGACAGCGGTAGCATTAACCAAATAAAAAACAATTCTCTCCTGCAAAAGTGAGCACCAATATTCACGGTCAATCTCATCCTCTTGCCCGTTCGTTGAGGCTGTGCAGTAAAGGCAATGGTGGGATATATGGCAAGACGGCACAGGCCAAAAAGAGAAGGGAATACGCAATCAGCAAACCGCCTCATATACCGACCATGATCCTCCAAAAGCATAACCGGACAGGAAAAATCATTGCCTGAAATGGTGGCGTTCAGGTGGTTGGTAGAAAGGTTACCAGGCTGGCAAGTCATTCACTCTCAGGCCTTCATACTGGCGACTCATTTCTTGTTCGTCCATTACATTTATCACCCGATCAACAAACGTTCCAAGGCCTGCGACCGAGTCAGTCTCAACATAGGAAATACGTAGCACCTCAAACCCCAGGCTTTTGAGTATGTGATCTATCAAAGGGTCTCGCGCTCTTCTTTTTCCAGATTCTTTTGCAAGAAGAAGCTCATCGTTTTCCATTGTCTCATCCTGAATATAATGATGGGGGCCATCAACCTCTATACACAAGGTTTTACCCACCAGAATATCAACGGGGAACCCTTCAATATTCACTTCCATAACAATATTTTGGTTTGGCAAAGCATTTTTAACAGCCTGGAACACTCTGTTTTGTAATGCTGAGACTTTCACCTTTTTTTCAGGAGCAGAAAGAGCAGGAGACACATCAATTTCCAGGTTAGAAATGCCTGCCCAGTAAATATATGCAAATCTGTCTTGCCAGTGATGTGAAAGAAGGTCCCTGATATTTTCCCTATCCATTAGCGGCTTAACAAAGATATCGAAACGGGGTGTATCAGGATCATCCTTGACGAGCGGATTTTGTTTTGCACATAAATCCAGAACGGCCAGGTCCCATAAGAAGTCGCCGACGTTATGCTGTAGAGGGCCGCCTGTGTCAATAAAACCCGTCATATCACAAAGACGTTTAACCAGGAAATAGCCAAGCTTCAGCTGGTCGTCTGACAGAGATAAACGGCACAAAGCGTAAAGGGCCATAATGATATCCTGTTCAGTCGACGATATGTTCATAATGGCTTGAATCGAAGCTTGAACAACATCCTCCCCTATGACGTGTGAGCAATGAGACATCCCACTGGCCACCATGGCCAGAGACTGGGCCGACCACTCACTGGTGTCGGTCAAATCACGCCTCCCCACCTCTTTGGCCAGCGCCTTCCGGGTCGTGTCGGCGTCGTCCCCCGCCACCTGACTCAGGCCATTGGTCACCATAGCCAGAGGCTGGGCCGACCACTCTTTGGTGTCGGTCAGATCACGGCTTCCCACCCTCTTTGGCCAGCGCCTTCCGGGTCGTGTCGGCGTCGTCCCCCCGCCACCGGGCTCAGGCCATTGGTCACCATGGCCAGATGTTTGCGCTATCCAGCACTTAAGGTCTCCGGCAAGGGCACGCCTCCCCAGTTCTTTGGCCAGCGCCTTCC
>CBDCRZ010000004.1:0-42353 GCA_965221135.1 Sansalvadorimonas sp. | reverse complement strand
GCCGGAGCATTACCTATGCGTTCCGGTGGCCGAGTAGTTCGTGCGTACCCCCAAGGGGGGATAAATATTTTTTTACGCACTAAGCGATAGCCCCTTACATTTTAGTAACAAAAAAGGTATCTATCAGTAACTACCAGTATCTATAAGATGCTTAAAGAGACTTAGTAGCAACAGTAGTTATAGGTAGTTGTTGTAGCTGTTTTTCTTTGCCTTCTTTATATCCATTCGCCATCTACTTGGGAGGTTGAGTATGTCCCTTTCGTCAGCACAGCCTTATAGCTCCGGCTGCTACGGCCTCGACTGCTCTCGCAGTCGTCTCGGCCGCAGGCCGGATCTTTCGGCTGTTGGCTGTCTCAAAGGGGACAAGACGTTGTTGAGGCTGTTGTCTTTGTTTTGTTCCGTACGTTGAAGTATTGCTTTGAGGTTCTGTGTAGATGCTTAGTAGCAACTAGAAGATGCTGAAAGTCTAGGGGACATGTCAACCCCTGCTGAGAGTGTTATCATTGTTGAAAGCGGTCAACTATTGACATGGTGACAAGTGTTGCAAGTCAGTTGAGCTTGAGAGTTGAGCCTGGCGTCAGGTTGAGCAATGGCAAGGCTTTCACTGATGAAGGCGCTGTCGTTGTCGAGCAGAACGTTGCTAAAGGACCACGAGTTATCTGCTCTCGCTGTGGAGCAACCAAAACACAGATGAAAAAGAAAAGGCCAGATGGCAAGGGATATCGCACATGGTCACGCTGTGACGCATGTAAGGAGCGAGTAGAAAAGGCAGGAGGCAGGATCACGGTTGACGGGAAAGCCCTGCGGGAGCTGCTGGATAAGTACGGAGGCTCTTTGATTGGGTATAGGCAAGCCTTGAAGAAGGCTCGAAAGGAGTCGCCATTGTTTTGGGCACAAAATTTTGAATCTTGTCCTCAATGCGGCGGCCCTATGAGCATTTTTGAAGAAGTCAGACGCGACAGGGGAGGACAGATCCGATTCAGAAAACAGTGCCTCCACTGCAGGACACGACAGTCGAATGACTTGGGTAAGGCCAGAAGAGGAGGCCTTTCAGAAAGGGGGCAAATGCTTGAAGAGCGGAAAGGTTTGAGCAAAAAGCAAAGGACGGCGCTAAATCGAGAGAAAGCGGGCGAGAAGAAAAAGGCTGACCGAAAGCTTGCCCAAGGATGGAGTAAAAAAACCGAGAGCAAGTACGGCTTAAGCCAAGACGCCTACTTGGCGATGCTTGAGAAACAGAACTATCAATGCGCCATCTCAGGCTGTGGTTTTGTCCATCGCTACGAGGAGTGGCACGAGTTGAGCCCAGCCTTTGAAGAGATGAAAGGGGAGAAGCATCATCACCATTACTTGCTTTACGTGGATCACTGCCACGAGACAGGCAAGGTCCGTGGATTGCTTTGTAGCCAGTGCAACCTGAACGTTGGGGCTGTTGAGCAAATTGCAAAGAGGCAGATCGAGTTCCAGTCTTTAACGGATTACGTCTTAAGCAATGGCAATGGTTGACTCCGTTTGACAGAATCAGCGGATCACCGAGAAGTCTCTCTAAGTGGTCAATCTCATCAAACTGCTGGTATATCGGCAAGGCGTCACTGACGTGTTGCACGTCACCAGACAAGAAATCAAAGAGACCAGGAAACGGTTAGTTGCTGAGGACTGGACGATTTATCACACGGAGCTGATCTAATGACGAGCACACCCATTGCCAAGCGGGATGTCTATAGACCAACCATGAGCCCCGTCATGAGCCCCTCCAGGGCGGTTCAATTGATCGTTATGCAGGAAGGGCCTGGTTATTACCCAGACAACCCTCCAGAGCCTCCCCTGGAGCCTTTGGTTGTTGCTGATGGGAAAGGATCCAATTGGTTGAATACCAACGTCTATGAGGTCGGACAGACCGTTGAAGCCCGCTCGGCCCAGTACGCAGGAGGAGTGCAGCCGGTTGTCTACAAGTGCCGGTTCTCAACCAGGGCTGCAGAAGGTGATGCTTGGGTCAACGGTCCCTGGACCACCGTCCCGAACGAAAAGACATCAGCCTTCTTTGAGATCACTGAGGTTGGGCAGATCCGCTTCCAAACTCAAGCCAAGGACTCCGCGGAAGAACCCGTCACGCTGAACAGCATGACCGGCATCAAGACCGTAGTCACCCCAAAGGAACCTCTCTTTGCGGAGGATCCAACGGCTAGTGGCACGCCAATGGTTGGAGAGACGTTGACCTGCTCTCAACCCGTAACGACCGGCGGCTCTCCCCCGTACGTCTACAGCTACGCCTGGGTTGATGCCAATGGTGATCTCATCTTCGAGAACGGCTACCTGCTTTCAACGTTCGTCCCAACTGACGCAGACGTTGGAAAAACCATGGAATGCGTTGTCACGATCACGGACCAATCCGTCACCAGACAAACGGTTGTCGTTAGATCCAACAAAGTTGGTCCCATCGTTGCTCATCCGCCTGAGGTGATCTTTGACCAGAACACAACCCCGTTGGGATTCACCGTTGAGCAGAACATTCGCAACTCGATAAGCATCCGGGCTAGGGGTTACTACGTCGTCACCTACAAGTGGGAGATGAATAAGCCTGACTTCTCGGGTTGGGTGCCAGCCACCTTGGGGAACGTTGAGGCGTTGTATCCAGACGCAGTGTTTGTGTTGATGGATGGGACGTTCCAGGAGCAACTGAGCATGACGTGGTTCGCTGGTACGCCAGGGCCTACGACGTTCCGCTGCGCTGTAACGGATACCGAGATGGAACCAACGCCAGGCGGCGCAATGCCGGTAGCAAGCACCACGGCCTACAGCGAGAATTGCATCGTTGAGTACCCCATCTAACACCACACGCGGTGCTACACTGTTGACAGCTTTCAACAGTTATGAAGTGCCCCAAATGCGGTTCCCACAACGTGCAAGTGGTTACAACAAAGCGAACAGTGGAGGGACCGTTTGAAACTGTTCGCCGCCGTAACTGCAAAAGCTGTGACTACCGCTGGTACACAGCACAGGAGCCTGAAGTCTTCATCGGGGCCTACCTGCAATGGGAAGGCGATCAGGTTCGCGTAACGTTGCCAGCGATCAACAGTTGAACTGGACAGCACTACTAGCCGCGGCCAGCATCCCGGAATCACCCGGCCGGGATGAGGCCATTGCTAGGGCCGCGGCCAGGCCTAAGTGTCCGAAACGGGCCAAGAAGAGCAAGGGTAAGAAGAAGCGTTGAGCACGCGCTTGAGCTGCGCTTCCTTGTCGGCAACTAAATGGTGAGAGCTACATAGCGTTGTGGCCTCACCGTTCTCATCACTGCAGGTCACTCGGATCATGTGACCATCCGGAAGTGGCGTTGCTTCGCACTTCATGAGATCCACATCTCCCCTTCAGCCCTGCGTCTTCGTTTAAGTCCGACTTCCACGGCACTACCGGGATTGACGTACAACATGAGCGCTGCAGGAACCTCATCCCAAGCCCGATCAGTAAGGCAAGCGCTAATGGTGTTAAAACCAGGAGAGCCATAGAAATGTGCTCCGAGGTTGTACGCGAAGCTGAGCAACGCTCCTCGTTGTCCATTACTCATCGTCTCCCAATAGGGAACAGTTGTTTTGATGACGTTCCAAAATTTCTCCCGTGCCAAGACTTCCAACATGTGGCGGCCCGTCTGCTCACTGATTGGTGGATCAGAAAGTAAGACCTTCCGCCCATCTAAATAGAAGGTTTGCCCATAACCGATCGTTGCTACCCCAACGCCATCCAAATAAGGCTCGCTTCTGAACCCCTCGAACTCCGCGATTAGTTCGAGAGCGTCGATTGGAATGTCTACGCTTTTCTCTTTGGACGGATCTGGAGTTCTGTAGAGATCGATCCATGTTGAGTCATCCTCCAATAGCGACTTGGGCATGGCGTCATAAAGGGCGTCCAGTCCTTCGTTTTGCTTCACCCCATCGTTGAAGTATTTAAAAAAGTTCTTGAAGCCGTCAGGGCTGAGACGCGTCATTAATAACCATGGCTGAGCCACTTAAACTTAGGCAACTGTTGAACGGATACAAGTGTCGCTAGATCAGTTGTCGCTTCCGCAATTCACAACACTGTTGATGCGTGAGCTGTCGATGGCTGAGTACCCCACGCCAGTCCAGATGCAGATCTTGGATTACCTGGAGAACGGCCCTAAGCGCAGGGTGATTGCAGCGTTTCGTGGCTGTGGCAAGAGCACCCTTTCAGCCATGTATATCCTCTGGCGGTTGGCAAAGAACCCAGAAGAGAAGGTACTGATCATCTCGGCCAGCCTTTCAAGGGCTGAAGCTATGTCGGCTTGGCTGCTCAAAACATTGAGCGACGTGCCGTGGTTGAAGCACATGCTTCCTGATAGCCACGACGGCAGATACAGCCGTATCGCGTTTGACGTTGGCACCTGTAAATATATTGAACAGTCGCCAAGTGTCCGTGCCGCAGGGGTTTCGGGCCAAGTTACTGGTTCTAGGGCATCGCTGATTTTAGTCGATGATTGTGAAACAACAGCTACGGCGTTGACACAAACTCAACGGGAAAAGCTGCGCAACGTATTGAACGAGATGGAGGTGATCCTCAAGCCAGGGGCTGAGAGCGAGATCGTCTATCTAGGTACGCCTCACTCAGCGACCGACTCGATCTACTTCGCCCTACATCGGGAGTTGTCTTACGACCTACGGCTATGGCCCAGCCGGGTGCCGGGAGACCTGACGCCATACAAAGGCTGCCTAGCCCCGATGATCCTGAAGCGTTACGAGCAAGGCGGCCAGGTCGGTAGGCCAACAGATACCCGGTTCTCAGAAGACGAGCTGCTGCAGCGTGAGTTGAGCATGTCGAACATGCAAAACAAGCTCCAGATGATGCTGGATGCAACCCTCTCCGACATTGAGAGGTATCCGCTGCGGTGCGCCAACATCATGGTCATCGATATAGACCGCTACCTGCCAGAGGTGATGGTCTATGAAAAGCACAAGAGCTTTGCCCTGGATGACCTTCCCTGCGCGGGGATGGCCCATGACCCAACGTTCTATCGCCCGCGGGAACAGCAAGGAACGATTGGTGTTGATGAAGTACCCACGGTCATGGCCCTTGACCCTTCAGGCGGCGGTGCTGACGAATTTGCTTGGGCTGTCGTCAAAGCTTGGGGAGGTAACTACTACCTGACGGAATGCGGCGGCCACCTCGGTGGTGTGTCAGATGACTTCTGGAAAAAGCTGGCACTGATCGCCAAGGAACATCACGTCAATGAGATCGCGGTGGAATCCAACTTTGGTGGTCTTGCGATCTACCAGCAGGTGCTGATGCCGTATCTACGGAACATCGGTGCGGAGTGCAGGGTGGAAGCGATCCGTTCCAACCAACGAAAGGAGCTACGGATCATCGATACGTTGGCTCCTGTGATGCAGACGCATCGTTTTGCTGTAGCTCGGTCCGTCATTGAGAAAGACGTTGAGCTAGTCAAGAACGCCAAGGACGATCGGGATGCGAGCTATAGCCTCATCCATCAGCTCACGCGACTGACGCATGACCGTGGATCACTACTCCACGATGACAAATGCGACGTTGTCGCGATGGCAGTTGCGTGGTTCCAAGAGCAAGCAGCATTAGATCAAAAGCAACGCGCCCGTGACAGATCTAAGGAGCTTCTGTTGGCCTCGGTTGAGGATTCAAACGGCTGGGCTCTGATGAGCGTGCAGCGGCAGGCGATGGGGATGAGCTTGGAGCAGTGCCAGCAGGCTGAGTCTGGGAGCCACGGGAACTGGATCTAAGCCTGTCTGACTGGAGTGGGCCTGGGAGCGCCGGGTTCTCCGCCTTCAGGCATGAAACCACCTGGATATTTCTTGACGGGAGTGTATGGACCCTGAGCCGGGCCTTGCTTTCCGCCAGGTAAGCGAGTTAGCTCTTCCTCGTTATCAGGGACTTGGTCAACAAAGAGAAGCATTGAGTTACTCCGGTGTCATGGTCATGAGTTTTTCTAGCTCCGCAGCACTGGGCAAAGAGCTAGCAATGTTGGCTAAAGGCTCACTTGCTTCAATCTGAGCAGTGATGTTGTTGTCCTTCAGAAACTTCAGCGCTAATTGCACACCTTCTCGACGCTGCCGAGGATCAACATCCTGCAACATGTCGCGTATTTCTTCGCCAACAAGGGCATGAATTGATCCTAGAAAGTCTTCCGAAGCGCGTGTCATTGGGTATTCTTAGCGCAGCAATTAACGACATTATGCCCCGCAAAGGATGCAAGGGAAGCAAAGGCGGCAAAGGCGGCAAGAAATAAGAGATGACATACAGCCGTCCTGGGAACAGAAGCATCAATATCCAGGCGGCTAACTCGTCTGGGAATACTCCGACTGTTCAAGTCAACAGCGGGTCAAAAGTCACAGCTAACGCGACCTACCGCGACAACACCAATCCCGATCTGATCTATCGGAACGGGATGCAGAAGGTCGAGCAGATAGACAAGATCCTTGATTTCTTCAACGGCACTGTCACAAAGGCGATCGCAACAGAGATCGACAACAAGGCTCAAAGAGATGCTGGTGAAGTCCTTAGCTCTTACTCCCCGCAGGAGATAACTAGCGGTGGGAACCAGGAAGCCATTGATGCCTATAACAGCCTGAGTCCATTGGCTCAGAAGACTGTCATTGAGGCGCAAGCCGCTCAAGCAGTTTCAACCTATGAGCCTGCCTTGCGGGCGGCTTACAACAACAACCCAAAGGTTTTCACGCCAGGGAACTCGCCAGAAGTAAAGCAGATCCGTGCTGTTGCAAAGGCTGCAGCAAAAGCCGAGGCAATGGAAGTTGCAGGCATGAGCAAGCTGCCTGCATTCCAGACAGCGCAAAATGCCGGAGCCCTGTCGAGAGCGGAGGGTTCTGTTAATGCAAGTCTGTATAAAGCACGGATCGATGCAGAGGGAGTGCTTCGCACTCAGCAGCTTGTTACTACTGGTGGAACGATCCTCTCCGGTTCTTTCAGAGATATTGAGCGGGGAAGCGCAACCCTCGAAGACGGACAAGCCGCTAAATCTTTGGCAACAAGAGGTTCCCTAGAGCAAATTGCTGAGTCTGCGGGAGAAACAGAAGGCATCTTTGGGCAGGCAAACGTTCTGTTTGGAGCGATTACAGAGGCGGGGACAACGATGAACCCGTATGACAAGCAGCAACTTCTTTCGGTTTTAAAAGCACAAAGAGACAATCCACTGCTTGGTGTCGATGGAGTAACGGATCTTTGGAACGTTCCTGTTGGTCCACAAAAAATTACTCTTTCTCAAGCGCTAGATAAGTGGGAACTGGACGCGCAAGGTGACGCGGATCGATATACATACAAGCAACAAGGTGCAAAGCTGCTTGCAGCAATTAACCGAAGAGGGTGATGCCGAGGCTGAAGCAATCTTGGCAAATTCGTTCAATCTGCTGAACGACCCAGCCAACTGGATGGCGTTAGCAAACTTAAAAACCAAAGGAGAGAACCGAGTTACATCGGAGATGCGGACAAGGCAAAACGATATTGATGCAGACGTGCTGAATGGAAAGACTAATTACGCGGATGCAATCAAAGGCATTCTTGGCGGTGATCGAAACCAAGTCTCTAAGCAATGGCTAGAAAGACGACTCCCTCTTGCTCGGAAAGAAGTTGAATCAGGCGCAGCATCAAAGCCTCCAAATGCTGCGGCTTTAAAGGCCTACGCTTCGCAAGATCAATCGTCCGTCACTCAAGAACAAAGAGATTACTTTAAGGATCAAATCCTTAGCCTCCCTGGGTTTACGGAACTCAACAAGGTAACTTCTGAAGGTTACGAGGGCTTGATGGAGGCCGAACGCTTAAAGCGAAATTACTTTGTTGAAATCTATGCAGAGATAGAAGCAGAAGGGGGGAAAATTGATCCTGTCGATGTTGCATTTAAGGCGCAAAATCAAGCGTTGGCTGAAGTAAAAAGGAGACAAAAGGAAAACAATACAAAGGGTGCCTCAACCCCCGTCAAACAATTCCAGGAGTTTCATTCAAGCTCACAAAAACAACTGAATCAAGCAGCAAAATCTGGCAGTGGAGAAGTTGTTGTTCCTTATGCCGCAATCTCACCTCGGCAAAAAGAGAAGCTAAAAGAGGCAGGGAAATCGTGGGATTCTTTGACCGATCAACAGAAACAAGCGGAATTAACAGCTTCTTTTGTAGGTAAGTTTGAGACAAGTAACGGCAAGCCTGTTGAAATTACCCAGGAAAGAGCGCAGGAGATATCTAGGGAGATGATGCGAGGGGCAAGGACGTATGCAAAAAATAGTCCTGCCCCTGGCGTCCCTGATCGCGTTCCAGTCACAGAGCAAGAAGAACAGGCCGCAGATGAACAAGCAAAGGCTGAGGGCTATCAGGCTCCTGCATATAAAGCAGCTTCCAAGATTCTGGACAATGCCACTAATTACATCCAAGAAGATCTCAAGAAAGATTCAGGCATTCCCGCTTTAGAAGCAATTAAAAAATGGTTTAACAACGATGGGATGGGCGATCAGTCGTCTAAATACGTTGATGGATTCCTGCACATGATTGCCGGGGCGCAGCCTGCCAATGCTTCGCCAGTTGTCTACGGGGATGAGGATGGAACGACTGCATTCCGTGAGGCGTGGCAGTACGGCTCACAAGGACTTAAGACAAGGCCATTGCCACAGGTCGCTTCAGCTACTCAGGTGCGGCCTGTCCCAACAGCAGTAGGGAATGATCAGCACGAGTTGTTCGTGATGATTGGCGTTGCAGAAGGCACCCGGACTCCTAGCGGTGGCTACACAAAGGCTTATTACGGGCATAGAGATCCAGGTGATGGGAACTACAACCGCGGAACAGTTTCTGGCGGTCGAAATTCAGGGGCTTCGCCAGGAATGGTTGACGTTAAGTGGATGGGCACGCTGACCAATGTGCAGCAGCGGATGAGGCCACAGCTAATAAAGATGGGCTTGGAGCCTGGCACCCAGGGTTACAACCGAGTGATGTTCAACATCATGGATCTTGAAGTGCAATCGCCAGCAGCAAATCGAGATTTTGTTGGGAAGTTGATTGAAGCAAGGGAAGCAGGATGGACCATTGAAGCAATTGCTAAGGCTCGGGCTGATTCTTTTATCAACCCAGCTACCGGGCGTCTTGACGCTCCGGGTTTTGGTAACAACTACCAAAACTTGATCAAAGACCAGCGATCTCGAGCTGGGGTTTATGACTACCGGAGGCGGGTCTGATGTCTGACATGCAATTCAATCCAAAAACAGGCGAATGGAATTATGGCGATGAGCCTCAAATCCAGGAATCAACAACAGCGGTGGAGGAAGAGAAGCCGCTGTTCTTAAGCAAAGAGGAATACCAGCGCCGACAATTGCAAGCGCAAGAAACCTCCAGTCCTGCGGTTGCGACAGTTGCTGACGATCGTCCGTTATTTGCTGAGACACCAGGGCAGTTTCTTTGGTGATCTGGCGAAGTCAGTTGTCAATCCAGCAGCGGCATTGGTCACTGACTATGTCGATCTAGGCCATGGCTTAGTTGATATTGCAGGCCAAACCGGAAGCCTTATCTCAGGCAATGGTTTTGATGGCAGCAAGGTTTTGATGACAGCGATAACCCGCTCACAAAAGGACGGATTGATAATTTCCGTTCTGAGACGCAGGCTGGTCAGTTCGTCAATACGACAGCAAGGGTTGTTGTTGCCTTGGCGACGTTGCCAAAGCTGGCGTTAAAAGGCTTGGCGATGCCTTTACGGCTGCTGAGTAAAGCACCAGCAGTTGGTGGCATTGCGACAAAAGGGGCAAACCTGCTGACTAAAGCTCCGACAGCATTAAAAGGAACGGCCGGGATTACCAAAGGTCTTGATAATGCCGCGAAGTTGAAAGGTGCTGGCAAGGCGACAAAGCTTGCCAACGCTGATGACTGGTTGAAGCTGACATACAAGGACTTGGTCAATGCTGGCGGTGAGGCCGAGAAGTTTGCGTTTGGGATGCGCACTGTTGAGCGCACTGCCAAGTCACTTGTAAAAGGCAAGGTCTCAGTCAGAAGTGTTGGCGAGGCATTGGCCTGGGATGCCTTTGTGGCGTTCAACGCAGCGGGTGAAGGAAACCCGATGTTGGACGAGACGATGACGGACATGTTTGAAGACTTTGGTCTTCCGAACATCCCGATCTTTCGAACATCTCTTGCTGATACAGGGCTTGAAGCCAAGTTCAAGCAGATGGGTGAGGGCTTGATCTTCAACCCAGTTGTTGAAGGTGTGATGAACGTGGCGCGAATTGCGCGGTTCAGTAGGGCTTTTAAGAATGCTGCACCTGCAGAAAGACGAGCAATCGCTGCAGCGTTTGGGGATGAAGCCGGAGAGCTGGGTGCGAGTGTCGCGAAGCTTGAGGAGCTGGCGGAGTTCAACAATGTAAAAGGCTATGGGCCGAACTATGGGCCAAGCACGCAAACAGGAAACAACTTTCTCGATGAGCAGTTATCTGCTGTTGAGCAAGTTCGTATTAAGAACCAGCTTGATCAAGAGACACAAGCCAACCTGCTGAAGCAGCAAGCAATTGATGCGCAAGTAGAAGATCAAATCCGAGCAGTTGATCTGCAGAACAGGGCGGACAGCATGGGTCAGCCACTGGCTGGTCCCGACGGGGCCCCTCGTCAAGTCACTGTTAAAGGCAATGAGCAGCCACAGCTTCCCCCTGGAGCCAAAGGCGGCCCGCTTGCAAATGGCATCCAAGGTGTTGACGTTGAAGATGTCACGGTTCAACCGGTCAATGTTCAGGTCATGCGGCCACCTGAGCCGACCGTTACTCCTCAGACCTTGCGGGCTGGGTTTGATGATTACGTCCGGCAGAGGTTTGGCGAAGCTGGTTTTGAAGCTGATTTAGTTGACCGCGTTAAACGGTTGATGCCTCGCAACCGTGTTGATGCCATCGACTTCTTTGAGAAGTTCCCGCTGAGATACAACGGCATTGGAACGATGGCTGCCTCTGACAGCCTTTCCTCCAACTACATGATCGCTAGGGGGATGACAGAGGGCTGGATGACCGTCGATAGCGACATGCTGTTGATGTATAACCGCAAGCTGGCCTTTGACTTTGACCGTAATGAGTTTGCGTTAAAGCAAGCATCAGCGTTGGATGAAGCTGATGAGATTGCTCGATATAACGCAAGGCTTCAGGAAGGTGTCACTGACCCAGCAACAGCAGACGTTCAGAAAGGACTAGATCCTGAGACTGCTGATGCCCGTAAGGCAACGAACG
Organism: Sansalvadorimonas sp.; assembly: GCA_965221135.1. Lineage (GTDB taxonomy): Bacteria > Pseudomonadota > Gammaproteobacteria > Pseudomonadales > Endozoicomonadaceae > Sansalvadorimonas. Next base: position 31,131 of record CBDCRZ010000004.1, on the reverse strand, counting down.
AATACGACGATTTTGAAGGTCGTCCGCGGGAAGGCGGTGGAATTTCTGATGAGGCGTTAGTTGAATCCAAGCGTCAAGAGCAGCTAGCCGCAACACAAGAGGCCGGTGTTGTTGCAGCAGAACAGCAGCAGCAAATGATTGATGCCGTTGCTGCCTACGGAGACATTGGATCCGATCGTCAGGTTGTGGCAGAAATGCTCAATCTGGACCTTGACAACCTTCCTCAATATCAAATCGAGAAGGTTGGCAGCCGTCAGTATCAGATCCTGGATGAAGCTGGCGAATCCATTGACGGTCGGAATTATTCGACGCTGAAGGGAGCAAAGAAAGGTGCAGAGATTGCACAGAAAGAACAGGTCAAGGGTTATGTGGCGCAGGCCAGGGCTGCTGCGGCTCAGTCATCTGATCAGGTGATTGGCAGCAGCTTTGGCACCACGATTCGGGATTCCGAATTAGTTCGTGGTGCGATCAAGTTGACCAAGCGTCAAGGCGAGGTTCTGAGTGAGTTGGGCATTCCGCTCAACCAACTCGACCTTGATCTCAGTCAGGGCGAGCTGGCTGGGATGTCACGGAGTGTTCAGCAATTGCTTGAGTCGGCCAGTGGTCCACAAAAGCGAGTGTTGAACAACATCCTTAAACGTCTCGATCAAAAGGTGACTGAACTCGGTCCTGCTGCCCGTTTGGCAGTGGAGGTCGATAAGACCATCACCTCAGCCCAAAAGTTCCTTAAAGACGGAGAAATCTGCTTCTAATGGCAAATCCCACCTGCGCTCCATTCAATGACGATCCTCTGAACGTCAACCGTTCAGCAGGTGAGACTGATGCGGCCATGCTTGATCTCACGCAGATCGCAGCAGCAAATAAGGCTGAGTTAAAAGCCAATTTTGACAATAGCGATGCTGCCAACTTCAGCCGGATGCGGCGAATTTGGGCTCGGATGACAGGGATGACGCTTGGTGAGGCTGACGCATACGTTGACAACAAGCTGAAAAGTATTGGCAGAGGAGCCAGCTCGCCGCAAGAACGAATGCAGGTGATGGCAGTCACTGAGCAGTTCTGGGAAAGAAGAGGTTCAGGCCTGCAAACGATGGCAACCAGCTATTTAGCTCAGCGGAAAGAAGGACAGGAAGCCATCGCTCAAGCGATGCAATTTATGTCGCAGTTGAAAAGTTTCAACCGACTGGGTCAAAAGATTGCCAAGGAAAACTGGGGTGCGGGTTCTGCCTTGCGTCAAAAGCGAATCCTGAACGGCAACTTGGATTCAGTTTCATTCGCTGATGACTTTGGGACCGGAAAGAAAGATCTGCAAATCAATGCCGGAACAGCAGATGCAATTCAAGAAAGGTTGGATGCGTTTGACGAGATTGCAGAACAATTAAACGGTGGGGATCTTCAGGGTGCATTGAATCGCATCGACAAGATCGCAAAGCAGATTGAGCTGTTGGATGACCCAACAATGGCTGCGGGCATCGTTAGTAAGTGGAAGTCAACCTGGAATACATGGGATGAGGTTTGGATCAATGGTCTGCTGAGTTCCACGGCAACTTTCGTTGTTAATGCAACGAGTGCGGCTTGGGTTGTGATGAGACCTTTGTTGCAGCTTGGAGCAGCAGAAGCCTTTGCTGTTACTGGTATTGGCGGCAAGCAAGGAAGAATGGCAGCCAAGGCAGCAGCAGCAGAAGCTGGCGCACAGATTGCACAGATGCAAGCGGTTTATCAGGACGCTGCAGTCCTGGGCTGGCGTGCTTTTAAGAATGAGACTTCTGTGTTGCAGGCCACTCAGCAAAAGATCACTAAGGAGAACTTCAGGAAGGAAAACATTCTTTGGTCTGAGAAGTGGGCTGGCAGTGAAAACATGGGGGAGATCATTGACAGGGTTGGTCAGATCACACGACTTCCCAGCAGGGGAATGTTGGGGATGGATGAGTTTTCCAAAGTCATGGCAATGCGTGGCGAGGTGGCAGCCAACGGCGTAAAGAAAGCCGTCATGAAGGGTGTTGACCCAACTGACAAAAACGCCATTCAAGAGTTCATCGACGCTGAAATCAGGTTGGCGTTTGACGTTGACGCTGGAAGCCTTGAAGCGAAATATGCCTTTGATCCATCAGCAAAAAACCTTGGCGGCGAAAAGGCTCAGGGTTATTTGATGGAGAACATGGATGTTGCGGGGGGCGGCACCGGCCGAGACGTTCAGCAACGGGCAAGGGCTTCTGTATTTCAGGAGAGGAATGAAGCCGCGAGATGGGTCAGCAAGCAGGTCAATGCAAATGGCGCGACCCGAGCGTTGGTCAAGCCGTTCATCCCGTTTACGACAACACCAACCAACATCCTCAAGCAAGGAATTGTTGAGAGCACAGGCTTAGGCGCAGCAATAAAAGGCGTGCAGATTGCGGCAGCAGAAGGGTTTAATCCAGTCAAATCGTTTTATGCAATTCAGAAAGAACTGCTGAATGACCCAGCGGAGACAGCTCGAATTGCTGGTCAGGTTGCCTTCATGACAACTGTGGGGGCGACGATCTATGGAATGGCAATGGATGGCCGGATCACGGGCGGTGGCCCTGGTCAGTGGGGCCGTGGACTATCAGCAAGGAATGAACAGAACACTTGGGTTGCTCAAGGCAACGTTCCCTATTCCTTAGATATTGGTGGCGGAGTCAAGATTCCCTTAGGCCGACTTGGGGAACCATTTGCAACTGGTCTACGGATGGTTGCTGACCTGGGGTACTACTCAGGCTTCATGACTCGGCAAGAGCAAGACATGGAGTTCGGGAAAGTTGTGGGCCTGATGACGGCTGGTCTTTATGAGGCAAGCTTCCTGACTGGCCTGAACAACATGATGCGGATTGTCTCGGCTGGCCCTGACAACATTGACTATGAGTTGGGCCGCGGCGTCCAGAACTACTTCGCAACGCAAACACCGTTTGGAAGTCTGTTGGCTCAGGTTGATCGAATGCAGAACCCTTATAAGGCTGCATACGAGGGTGCAACGTTCTCAGAAATGATGAACTTCGCTGAGGTGGAATTGGGCCAAGGCGTCTTTGGCAAGATGCTGAACAAGTTCCCTGGCTTTGAAGGTCAGCCACCGTTGGTTGATCAGGTGACGGGTCAGAAGGTTCCGATTACTCCAGGCGTTGGCCCTAATGGGATGAACCCATTGCTGCAGGCCATTCCGTTCCTGCCACGTCAGACGAATGCTGATTCTGTCTGGCAGGCAGTGTTTGATATTCAGGGCAGCTACTCCCAGAAGAACTTGCCTGCAGATCTGTTGCCTACAACGGATGAGCAGCAGCAGTTCAACGGGATCATGGCTGAGACCCGTATTGACGGGAAGACATTGGCTGAGGCGATCGTTGAGTTCAGGAACCTGCCAGAGGTTCAGGAGTATGTAGCGAAGAGTGGCGTGGTGCTGAAGGGTTCAGAGATCAACCGACAGTTCAACCGAATCCTTACGGCTTACGCCAGCAGAGCTAAGAACATCTTGCTCAATAACAGTCCTAACCTTTCTGAGAGAGCTTCACTCGTTGAAGCTGCTAACTATGCTGAAAGATCTGGCAATGTTGAACAATACCAACAGCTCAACAAACAAATAGAAGCTTTAGTTACCCGGGCTAAGAAAGGCTATTAAAGGTAGGATTTTGACAAATACCTCGCGTAATCCATGGCTCAGCCAACCTATGAGTACAGCGGGGTCTGTTATACAGCGACTTCTGGGCAAACAACTTTTGCCCTGACTTCGACGGCAGGAAACCCAATTGGGTATTTAAGTCCTAGCCATATTCACGTTCGCACCAGTGCTGACAGTGGTGAAACTTGGATTCCTTTGCCTGTTGATACTGCTTGGAATTTCGCTGACCCAGCTACTTCTATTGTCCTTGTAACTCCTGCCACTGCTGGCGAATGGGTTGATATTCAACGCAAGACTCCTATTGATCAAGACTGGATTGATTTCCAGGCAGGCAGTCTGCTTACGGCTGGGCAGCTAAATGAAGCGGAGACCTTCTCGCTGTATTGCGATCAAGAGATTGTTGATGGTATCCGAGATGGGCAACTGTCTCCTATTGACCCTGGCGACCCTGGTGTTACCCAGATCATTCCTGGCGCCAACATCACCCTTACTCCCTCCACGGGGAAAGGTGTTGTCACCATTAACAGCACTGGGGGTGGAGGCACTGGAGGAATTATTTATAAGGGCCTAGTTGATGTAACCCAACCAGCACCAGTCAATCCACAAGATGGAGACCTATGGGCCAATACAACGGAGGGAGCTGCTGATGCTTCTTGGATTGGCATTGCAGGCCAAACAGTAGGGATTGGTGATGAGCCGATTTACAACGGCACTGAATGGGAAGTCTTTCCAAGGCCGCCAATTGTTGGTGCTGTTGAATCAGTCAACGGGCAAACGGGGATTGTCTCCTTAGGTGTTGAAGACCTGGACGACTTTGCTTACTATCCATCGTCGAATTTAGTAACGCTGCTAGGGCCGCAGGTCTCTCCAAGCGGTCAAATCCTAGAAGGAACTGAATTTTCAGGAGAACCTGATCAAGGTGCAAGTTATTTCCGCTTCCGAAAAGACACTAATCTGCCCTTCTTTAATGGGGTAAGCCAGTTAGATGATGGGGATCCGATAGATCTGACCTGGAATAATGCCGGGACAATGAGGACAGACTCGGTCCCTTTCCTTGGCCTTAGCGAATCTCAGCAAACAAGCCCAACGGGTGACTGGACGCTGTGCATGATCGCAGTTGGTTCACCTCTCGGGACGATGGCGACAGGTGATTATTACCTCAGTGTTTACTCCCCATTAATCACTAACGGCGAGGAGCCTATTAGGACAGGCCAAACCCTTATCTATGACCAAACAACTGAGAAGTGGAGGCCACAGGTTCCTCAAGTAAAAGTCGAAGAACTAGCTGACTTTGCTTATTACCCAGCGTCTCAGCAGGTACACTTGGTAGGGCCAAACGTAGCTGACTTATCAGCGCCTGGTGTCACAGATGCGGAACTACAATGCTTACAAGCGGCCGCCGTTGGCCCTGGGCTTTGGATCCTGTGGAGAAACACCAATACAGCCCAGAACGAAATCTTTGAACCGCTTACTGAAGGCAATGAACTGACGTGTTGTTATTACGTTCAATGTGCAAACAGGTGAGGCTGTATATGTTGAAGTTGACGGGTACGTTTTACAATTTTGGGCCAAATACTGGCAGCAGTCCGCTGAGTCATATCTGCAGATTAACAACGCCGCTGATAGTGGATACGCGGCAATGCCTATCCCCGTTATACTGGAGACTATCCGTTTGTAATCAAGTCTCCATTTATTAATAATGGCTTTGCTCCTATCACTACAGGTCAAGCCCTGATCTACGACCAAACAACCGAGAAGTGGAGACCAGAAGATATAGCCACTGAGTTAAACATCTCCGCCCTTCCTGCATTGCCATGAGCACCCTCCAAGACTCTGATCTATTCATCGTTGATCGCAACGGTACCAACTACCAACTACCCAACAGTCAGATGAGCACACTCCAGGACACCGATCTATTTGTTGTTGAGAGAAGCGGAGTCAACTACAAGATTGAAGCGAAGGATGTAAGTTCTGGCTCTACAGGATCTATTGAAACTCCTGTTGCTGTATTGACCCCGCTGAATGGTGCGGGCACTAATGCAGGGCAACCCTATCAACCATTGTCTACAGCTATTACTGCTGTTGGAGCAGGTGGTGAGGTGGTTTATGCGACTGACACGATTGCGAATGTTGCTGAGGTTTTCGATGCCTATGACACTGGAAACTTAATGTCAGACTAATTCAGATGCCAGTTGCATCATACGGCGACCCTATTAATCCAGGATGGGAAAGGATGCTTTTAGGCGGAGCTGATAGGATGATCCCAGCTATAATTGTGCAAGTGCAGGTGGATCTACATTCCAGGCTCTGGTAATTACTTTTACTTGTTCTATGTGATAGCATTTCTGGAGATGTTGCATCCGAGTTGGTACCAGCTACTCGAAGGACTGATTGGAATTGTCTTACCCACATTGACCGTCTGTCAGTTAGCATCAAGTAAGTCTGGTACTCAAACACCAGTTTATTAGGTAAGTTTATGCAGGCGGATCGTTCTGAATATGGACTTGAGTGCTTTTGCTGGTGACAACCCTCACCTTCCCAACCTCCAACAACTTCGACAAGTTTGAAGTGGGTGATGTGGTTCAGAGTGAAGGCTTTTGGCTAACAGAAAATGTAGTTAGATTGACCGAATCGAGGCACTACGCCAATTCCTAACCGGGACAACAACTTCGCAAGTTTGAAGTGAGTGATGTGGTTCAGACTACCGAAGATTATTTATCCGGTCTTCTATGGAACCAACAATGCTGGAGCAAACTCTACCGCTAATGTTTCTAATCCATGAAAATGTTCATGATGACATTTGGATCTAGCGAACCAGTAACAATCAATGATTCCGATTCTGGCGCTTCACTAAAGGTTGCTTACGAACTACGTTTAAGTGAAATGCCAACCAACCCCTACAAGTAACGGCTCTTTTGTTGTCGAGGTTCAAACGATGGCTCAAACATGCTCTCTAAACGGAGCTAGCTGGCAAGTATTATGTCTCTGGCGTCAACTAAGACTTTGTTTCCTGCAATAATAATCAACTATAAGGATCCAAAGAACAGATTACGGTCAATGGGCTTATTTTATATCAGAGGTATACCACGGTGTAATTATAACTTTGTAGACCAGTATCAATCACCGCCATCGATGCAGCCGGTCCAACAATCACGACGGACGGCGGTTCATGGTACGGACAGGATGGATCTGGTGATGCTGGTAATCCTGCTTGGAGTTATCCAAGCCAGATGTGGAGCAATCGACTTACTTCTGATGTAGATGTAACAACACAACCTTCTTATTCAGGTCCTGGTGGATTCCCTCCTGGTTATCCCAGAACTAATGCGTTCAATGGTCAGCCAGGAACTACCGCTGGGACAACTTACTCAAGTGGCAATCCTGCTGGTGATCCAAATCGTAGAGGAATTATCACTTTTGATGCTCGTGGTTTAGGTATTAATGTAACCACAGATGTCTTCGTTTGGAGTAACGCAGGGCCAGGTGGTCCCGCTACGGTCACAGTAACGACCACTGATGGATCATTTTCAGGAACTAATGCCCTTACAGCTGACTCAAGTGGTGTAAGTCTTCCTTGCACAGGCACTTTGATTATGGTCACAGCAGAAAATCAAGATCCTAATTTTAGAGGCATTAAAATTGACGGACTCGTCCTCGTTAATTCATCCGTCCCGGGCGGACGTGGTGCCACAGACATCACTAAGACCGTAAGCTCCGACGCATCTCTCACCTTTACCAGCGACTTAGAACTAGCCAACATGGTTGGTCCTTTGAGTCAGGTTGATGAGAATGGAGATGTGAAGGTTCCGGTTACTAGCACGATTGCGAATGTTGGTTCTTTGAATTGGTGTAGTCAAATAACACTATCTGCTGGCGATAGCTGGGCTGCCGGTGGACCTTGTTCAAATATGCACAGCTATGTTGAGACGAGATTAATGGCACAACAGATGTGCCATCGGCTTATGATACTGTTCCAAATTCAACTTTAACATTTACCCTAGACAAAACATATATTGGTAGTTTAAGGTTTTACAACAGCACGGGAATAGGAACAGCTAAATGTTTCAACAATGGTGTAGAAACTGGGTCGCTTGCTTTTACCTCAGCAGTAGGGTGGGAAACAATTGCTGCAAATGCAACGTTTAATTCTATTACATTGGAAGCCACAGGTGGCTCTTATATTAGTATTACGGCATGGGAAATTAATGGAAATATGCTTGTAGATAATCCAATACTCACCTTCGACACCCCCAACCCAGACCTCCAATACTTCCAACCTGGCGATAACGTTGGTACGTCTAGTGGCTTTGCAGCGGTTGCCTACACAGGTAACAGCGGCACACAGGAAATTAAAACCGGGTTTTCCCCTGGCCTGGTGTGGATTAAAGTTCGCGACGAGCAATTTAGCCACTCATTATTTGATGCAATCAGGGGACCAGAAAAACGATTGAAGTCAAACGATCCAGATTCTGAAGCCACTGATGTAAATTCTGTAACTTCATTTGACAACAACGGATTTACTCTAGGCAATTATGATTCCGTAAACAAGACAGGTTATAACTTTGCAGCCTGGTGCTGGGAGACTTCAGACACAACTGTCACTAATAACGACGGCGAACAGACATCGCAGGTTAGATCTAACGGGAACTTCAGTGTTGTTAAATATAGCTCCACTGGTGGACCTACAAACGTAGGACACGGTTTGGGGAATGTCCCGGCATTCTATATTATTAAACGTATAACCAACTCTAGTGACTGGACTGTTTATCACCAAAGCCTGGGGAGTGGAACAGCCTTGCTCTTAAATAGCTCTAATCAAGCAGATGAAAATGCTGTCTACTGGAACAACACAGACCCTACAGATACCACGTTTAATCTAGGCAGCGCTGGTGGGGTTTCTGGACCTGGAAATGATTACATCGCCTATTGCTGGGCGGAGACGCCTGGCGTATCTAGCTTCGGTGAATACGTTGGAAATTCGCAGGCTGGTACGTCGGGACCAGTAATAACATGTGGATTTAGACCTGCATTTATTTTGATAAAGAATGCAAATGCAAGTGCGAATTGGGTTATTTTTGATGCTGCTACTAGCAATAGCACAGGTTCCTTTAGTTCGTACCTGGAGCCAGACACAGCAAGAGTAGAACAAAGTGGTTCTATTTACATTAGAACTCAAGAGAATGGATTTAACATCGACGTAGCAGATGCTTTCATAAACAAATCAGGTGAGACTTTTGTCTACGCAGCCTTCGCAGGTTCCAACCCTATCGAAGTGATTGATGTTGATGTAGATAACAACACGATGACTGTTGATGGTGGTGATTGGGGCGTTTATAACCAAAGCCAGGAGTGGAGTTCCAACCTTTCTGCTTCAGGCTCTGGTTTTAAGTCCGGCAATCCTGCCACTAACGCCTTTGATGGGACTGGCTCCAATGCAGTTACAAACGATGCCAATGCGACTTTGACGTTTGATATGTCAAGTTATTCGTTAGCAGGTCCAGTAGAAGTTAAGTATGGCACCGGTAACTCTGGCGAATATTCCACAACTTTTGTTGGCTCTACAGGCACTGAGACGCAAACTTTTACATTACCTGCTCTTCAAAGTGGAACTTGGAGAGGAACAGTTGATGTGGGAACTATTACTTCCATAAGTGTAACGACAACATCTGGCAGCCAGATGAATTTAATTGGTGTCAAAGTGGCTGACAAGCTTCTCATCGATACATCAATAACCCCACCCGGCGAAACAGTCGTTACCGGTCCTCCACTAATCGCATCAGCCAATGATGTCGAATACTTAGACGGCAACACCTTGGGTGTTAACGGTGTATCTGGTACGTGGTTCCCTGGTCTTCACGCACAAGGTGCTGAGGTTACTCAGAACGCCCCTAGCCCTGACTCAATCCAATACACATCAGCCAACGGAACTCCATTAACAACACCATTCACGGGCACTGATGCAACGTTGACCACACGGACCTGGACGTGGCAGGTATCAAATGCAGCGACTGGACCTTGGTCAGACTTAACTACCAGGATTGATTCACCAGGGCAAGACGGTGCCGTACCGCTTGCTGACAGGCCAACGTTGGAACCCAACAAGTTCTATCAAGTCAAGGTTCGATACGACAGCAACAATGCTGAGTATGTCGAATCAACATTCAACACCTTCAAAACAGGAGACAACTGATGATGTACTACAACAACACCACTGGTCGGATCATTGAATCTGACGAGATGGTGCGGAGGTATGGAACAGACAAGGCCATCCCTCAGCTAGGGATTTATGAGCTGACCTATCAGCCAGACTTTGTTCCGTTTGCTTTCAACCCTGTCAACAACGGAACGTACTTCCCTGTTAAGTCAGAACGACGTGTTGAGGTTGAGAACCTAGTGAAGGCTGGTTATACAGAAGCGGAAGCGGAGGCGTTACTTGGCTGAGTTCCGCGGAAAAAGAGCTGCTTTTTATTTGTTGGCTGGGATCATCTCTGTTGAGCTTGCAATTCTGGCGGGCTCTACAGCAGCTTGTTTCACGATGCGCATTGATAAGTGCGACGGGAAGCAGATCAGCCAAGCGTTGAATGGAATGGTGGCATCAGCGTTTGCGTTGTATGCCGCTGAGAAGTAGTCACAACAAAACCCCCCTGGAAAAGCGAAAAACCAGAGGGGTTCTGAAGTGCGTTCTGCTCGACGCTTTGAAACTGTAGAACTCAGGCAAGTATCGCGCAAGGCTGTGGGGGTTCATCCCTGAGCTTGCTGAGGATCAACACATCGTCTTCTCGTTCAATCTTGACGTACTCGCCAGGTTGAACATCGAGCATGTTGGCGTAACAACTGCTAAGGGGGATGACGCCACGGCTGCTGGCCTTTACCTGATAGTTGGGTTGACGGCTGCTTTGGCTTTGGGAGAGGGTCTCGCCAATGGTGATACCTTGAGCAGCGGACAGTGCTGTGAAGAACTCAGTCTTCTTTAGACCAGGGCGACCGTTGCGCATTGCTGAGTAGCCTGCGCCTTCAATCATGGTTGCCATATCTAGCCCTGAGTTCTCCTGGACGTAAGCCAGCAGGGCTTCACCTGTGAGTTTTGCGGACATTGATACTGTTGAAAGATGTCAACAGTATAACTAACGGAACTGTGTATTTCCAGCACCGTCTGTGTAGGACTGGCTCATGGCTCCCTTCACACCACTCATGAATGCGTTGCCAAGAATTGCTCCAGTGCCAGGAACTGATCTCTTGGTTGGTTCGCTGTATTCCGGCTTGAGACCAGCAATTGGAACCAACGGATCGAAGATGATCGCGCCGCGGTACGGAGTCGATGCCCCCTTGATTGTGTTGAGCGTGTTCTGGAACAACGCCTTGGCTTCTCTTTCGCCCTGCGCTTGAGCCAACCCAAAGCTTGGGATGGTCAGGTTGTTGAAGTTCTGCAAGGTGTTCTGTGTCTTCAGGTTGAACATCGCCTGACGTGAATTCATCTGGCTGCCAATACCCATCTGCTGCAGCATGTATCCCTGTTGCTCTAAAGCGTTCTTGCTGCTTGTGTACTTGATCCGTTCCGCTTCCCCATTGATCTGACTGGCAATCTGTGCAAGCTGTGATGATGTTTCGCCGTTGGTCTTGGCGTTGAAGTTTGACAGGTTGCGCCGCATGTCCTTTTGCCTGGCCTGCATCATTCCGTAGTCACGGCCAAAGGCTTGCATAGCTTCCATGGCAACACGCTTAGAACTGCTGCTGCCACCTTGCTTTGATGTAACGCTTGCTCTTGTCTCGGCGTCACTGACAATTGCTGTGATGTATTCAGCGTCTCGTTTCATCGTGTCCAGGCTTTCAGAGATAAGGATCTGTTCCTGGATGGCCTGACCGTCTGAATCAGTCTTCGCAAGGATCTGATCAGCAGCGTTTGCTCTGCTGTTGATCGAAGACATGTAGTTAGCAACCGTCTCCCTTGTGGCGTTATTTGCCTTGGCTGCGTTGTTTCTTGTTTGCAGTGAGTTCTCTCGTAGCTGAGCAAAGTCACTGTTGGCATTGATCATCTCGGAGCCAAGGTCTCTTGTTAGCTCTTGTGAGACTTGCTTAGCCCTTAACTCCTCTTCAATTACATAGGTCTGGTTTAAGACTTGACCGTTGATCTCAAGGTTTTGCAGGGCGGCTTCGATGATCCCTGCATTCTTTTGGCTGTAGTCATATTCTCTGACTCGTTCTTGATAACGCTGAGCAGCAACTGATGCAACGTCCCATGAATAGTCAGACATGGCGCTGAGGTAATCCAGCTCCCATACCTTTAGGTCTCGTTCGTATCGCTCTTTAGCTGCTTTTTCTGCAGCTTTGTTGGCAGCACTGGCAGCACTGGCCTCAGCGTTGCCGCTCATAATGCCGCCAATGGCATTAACGCCAAAAGATAATGCTGCCAACCAAGCCATAACTACCCAACTACTTTGTCTCGATCACTGTAAACGCCCCGCCAAGAGGCGCTAGTGACAGTCAACGGCAACCATGAATCTGATTCAACAATGACAGCACATTGATCGTTCTTGCTGCATACAGGAACCTCAAATGCGCCACTGCTCAATGGGCTCTTTGTCTTATCAAGAGTGTTGTTAAATACATTCAGTGTCATTGCTCTGTAACGGTGGACAGTGTCAGGGCTTTTGTTGAACCTCTTGATCCTTACGTCATAAGCACCCGTATCAACGTGGTTGATTGACCAACGCAAGATCTGCGTGCGGCCTGCTAACTGACCAATCCGTTTTGTCCCGGCCTCATTGGTATCAGGGAAAAATGCCGTATTGAATTCATAGGTGAATTTGTACGGTTCACCAAAGGCAACGGCATAGCTTGTCCAGTCACCTTTCTCCTCGCACACCAACGTCTCTGTTGTTGTCTCACCTAGCTTCAGGCCTTGATAGTCATCGTTGGTGAAACGGACAATTGCCAGCGCTTTCTCGGCTGGAACATACGGCAAGCTAAACGTCGTCCGGTCTGCCGCTGAGTCATAGCTTGCCGTCACAACAGCAGACTCAACACCACCAGGGATTGGTGGGTACTGCAGCAACCGATCAAGATGAACCTGCGGTTCCAAGGCAACCTCGGTCTCGTCATTTAACTGAATGTTGAAGTACGTTCCGTTCTCATCAGTCATCAGCATGTAGAGCTGATTGTCCTGGAACCTCACCCATTGGATGTCCTGAGCAAAGCTCCACTTACTCCAGCTCTGCTGAACTTTCTGGCCGCCCCCATCAGTTGTTGTCCACAAATACTTGTAGACGTAAAGGTCTTTCTTGTTTGTTGGAGAGATCGCCACTGCCACGTCGATGGCTTCACCAACATCCCAATGGGTAATTAACCCTTCAATGTATTTCGGCAGATAATTGGTGATGTCCAGGCTGCTGCCTAGGTTCAACCCAAGCTTTGTGTTCCGCTGATTGGTGAAGTTGAATTCACGGAAATGGGTATAGCCAAAATAATCAGTGGCAAATAAGACCTGTGCTCCACTGAGCTTTGGCCTGACATTGCTGTTCATTTCCAGGTTGCTCAGCCTGAAGATTGATCCAGTCAACGGCGTAAGTACATCAGCATCAGCCGCTCGGATCTGAAACTGTGTTGTCTGCGAGAACGCAAGGATGCTGTCTTCAACAGGAATCATCCATTCAATAGGTGAGCTGCGTTCGCTGGTGCCACGTAATCCAAACGGATCTGTATTCAGTACCGCTAGCGACGTGTCATTGAAGAAATTAAAGATGTCATCCGTCTCGCTGAACTGGATGGACTCTTCCGCAACAACTACATAACGACTACGGAACAGGACATGATCACGAATCTTCCGCCCAACAAACTCAGGGTTGGGTGACGTGACTTCATCACCAGCAGTCCGTTCACCCCAACTCGGGAACGTGAATTCATACTCCTCCCCATCGACAGTCTGTGTTTGTGTTGACCCATCGGCTGGGCCAATAAAGAAGATGTTTTCTTTTTCCCGATAGATCACCAATGGCATGGTGTCAGCATCCAGTTGATATGGAATGCCAGGCTTCACGGTCTCTTGCCATGAGCCTTCACCAATGGCTTCATCAGCAAAGGTGCTGAACTTCAGCCAGCGGTTATCAACCGTCGTGGATGGATCGCTCTCAACTTCAACGATGTAGCCATCAGGCGAAATGATCGGCAGGCTTGCCAATGTTTGAACGGTGTCTGTAAAGGCATTAGCCAGCTCACCGCTGCGGCCATCGTCAATGGTCAGCTTGAATGACGTGCCATCGTCTTTGGTGACAGAGACAACGTACTGATCCGCTATTGCTGTATATCCCGTAGTGGCAGTGATCTGATCAGCTAAGGACGTGGCAACGATTGATGTGCTGATCGTGTTCTGGTCATCACCAGCAGATGGTGTGGTGAATGACGCCACTTCAACGTCATCGATCTTGGCGGTATAGGTGATCAGATAAGCAACAGCTCGGATAAAGATGATCCCTTGGCCGTCAGTAGCTGCTTCTGTTGTTGCTGCCCCTTCAACTGCTTTAAATGCTGTGACCTTATTCCGGTTCAACAGCAGCCCGATTGGGCCATTGTTGATCAGGACGTAGTCCTTATAGAAAGCACCAGGATCGTTGTAGAGATACGACTCCTTTGTGCATTCAATCTTGTTGCCATCGGCAGTCATGCCAATGCCATGGACGTTGACGACTGGAACCTCGTTAAGTCGCCTTACTTCCAGGATCGTTTGATCTGTTTCACCCGGACGAGTCAGGACTGAATACTGCTCACCCTGCTGGATATCCAACAGTTCTAGATAAAAGTCAGTGACTGGAATGTCTAAGACCTTGGCTTGGAATCGCGCCGAGTTCCTTTTCGTCAGACCTTCAACAGGACTAGACCATCCGTTGACCTGCTCCGCACCAGCGCCAGGTGGACGCAAGTGTGGTGGTTGTTGAGACACACCCTGGATGAGTGTGTCCAGGTCACGGCGAATGGGAGAAGACGTTTTGCCAGGGGCTTTGCCCTTACGAAACGTTGACTTGGCGCGAGGCATTTACGAGTACCGGTAGCGGTTTCCACTGGCTGGGATGTAACCAATGCCTTGGCCCATGCCTCGGTCATTGCCCCAAAGCAAGTTGTTGTTCAGGGTGTTTTCTTCTGCACGGATCAACATGGTCCGAGCCTGGTCTTCGTCCGCCACTGTGTAGGTGAAGACGATCGAACTGGTGACGTACCGATCGGAGAAGATACGAGCTGCACGAATGGTGATGTATTGCTGGGCAGCATGAGGTAACTCATCCCACTCCAAAGCAGATACAACCTGAGCTGCAGTGATAACAGCGTTGCCGTTGATGGCACCAATGTCATACGTGTGGTTGTTGCGGTCATAGACACGCTTTCCCCTCAGCACGTATGGCGTGTCGGGGTATGTATTGGGAGAGAAGTCCACCACCAAGACATTGCCTGGAACCACGTAGGTGCCAGCCGATGTTGGTGAGAATTGAACGCCCTCATCTGTGTTCCAACTCCACGCTTCTGACTGAACATCACGCGATACCTCTTTCAAGGTGCGCTGAGCCAGAGCGGAGTCGGTGATCTCATTGACACTTTCAGAGAGGCTGGAAATACCGGCCTCTCCAATCGTGGCAAGAATCGTGTTGACCGATTCCAGCTCTGTCATTTGGCTGCCGTGGCTGCTTTAACTGTTGGAACGTCGCTGCCGGTTCCTACCGTGCTTTCAGGCACCAGGGTGTCAACGAGGTTTGTTGCTGGAACGTAGAAATCAACAAGTGAATCTTCACTCAGTAGTTGATCGGCTTGCCAAGTAAAGGTGGCGAGGACACCGTCAACCTTGATAGTTGTTGCCATGAAAAAAGAGGGCATTGCTGCCCCCTAAGTTAATCCCCTATTCACCGGCCGAGCCAGCTACTTAAGACTACAGGGAATTGGTAACTTCAACACAGCACTCAGGACGCAGACAACCAACACCGAGAGCAAACTTAGCTGTCATCAGTGTTGCGTTATACATCACGTCGTAGTCATTGCCGGTCATGCCCATGCTGAGGTCACGCAACTTGACAACACCTACTGCACCCTTTTGGAATGCAAGCATTTTGGTGTTGGTCATGTTGACAGTTGACTTAACAACACTGCCATTGCTGACATAGCCTTGCTCACCCACTTGAGCAGTGACATTGCCTTGGGCAATATCGTTGCTGGAGTAGATAGAGAAGCCAGCCAACTTGGCGATCTGACCGTTGCTGTAGGAACCGTTGGTTCCCTGCTGGTTGAAGTCATAGTTCACAGCGCGTGAACTTTGGATCAACGTATAGAACGACTCAGGAGTACAAACAAGAACGCGACCGTCCTTGCTCACGTCCTTCATGTCCAGTGCTTCAGCAGCAGCGAAGACGCTGGCTACTAAGTCATCAGCAGTTGGGGTTGCCTTGTTGATGTCAACAACCGTTCCGGTCCGGTAAGGATCGTCAGGGCTGAGGCCTGCTGGTAGATCAGCAGTCAGGTCAGATGTTGATGTCCGAGCACCGATTGCAAGGGTACGAGCCAAGCGCTGGTCATGGGTCCGGGCTAAGGCCTGGCCCAATTCCGTGGAATAGATGGCTCGAATATCGAAAGCAGACTTAGCTTCCTGCAGTGAATACAGGGAAGCATCTGCAACGAGGTAATCATCAATTCGGATGATCACTTCGTTCTGAGCCATGTCACCTTGACCCACGAGCATTTCGCCCGGAGTCGCATACTTAGCGGTGAAACGTCCCGTTACTGGGAATTGCGCAGAGCGACCACTTTGGATGGTTCGTGACTGACAAAGGTCATCGAATATGCAGGCTCGCTTGAAGGCAGTCAGCACCTCGCCTGAGAAAATTTTAAGAAAAAGGGCATTGTCCTTATCCCAATTCCCGGTATCGCCGTTAATAACGCCGGGGTTGGAAAGATTTAGTGATGGAGCAGCCATTGGTGGCAGTGTTGAGAGTGTGTGCAGTGATCAACAGGTGCATCACGCAATCCCCACATCTGTCTTTCGGGTACGCAGTGCGGCCTAGGAACAGACTCAGTGGTTGTTGAATCTGCTCCCATTATTACAACATCAACGCTTATTAAACACGTTGCTTACAGCAATGCGTTGCTCCACCTCTTTGATGTATGCAGGATCATCCTGATAACGAGGATCTTGCATTGCTCTGATCACTTGAGCTTCAGATGAATAGCCCTGAACCTCATTCGTTGGGGCACGACCACCAGTCAGCTTGGGCTCATAACCCGTTGCCATCATGTGATCGTATTGAATCCCTTTGAGCTGGGAAAGGATTGCTCCCTCGTTGCCTGATTGCAAAGCATCGTTGAATGCTTCCGTTCTGGCTTCGTCAATGTTTTGGCTAGCCCAACCCATCAACGCTTGGTAGCGGTCCTGTCCACCGACCTGACCAAAGACGTTGTCGCGAATGCGGCCAGCATCTTCAGCCGTTAGCTGATTGCCTTGCTCCTGCTCCTCTTCCCTGTCAGGGGAATCGACTTCAGGTTGCTCAACCTCACCAGTGCGAAGACGTTCGTTCTCGCGCTGCAGGTTCTTGTAGGCATCAACCAGATCGGCTTGGCTTTGATACTTGCCAAGGATCAAGTTATCTTCTGGGGCTGCTGGTTGATTGCCAGCGGCCTCGTCGTAGAGATCAGAACGAGCCTGATCAATCTTCGCTTGCTCTTCGACTAGAGCCGCGTCGTCACCTTGGTCTTGGCCTGTTTCGACTACTGGCATTTTTTATTTACGGGTGAAGTTGTCGTAGATAATCATCTCGCCGCCGTCAGGCAGTGGCTTCACCCGATGACGTTCAGCCCTGGTTGGCTGGGGCTCCGCCTGCTGTTGCACTAGCGGTGGGCTGCTGGCCCGGCGGCGGGGGACTTGTTGCTCCGTCATTGATAGCGCTGTTAGCAAGTTGCTGCTCTAATGCTACCCGCTGTTGTTGACTTTGTTCCGCTTGTAGTTCCTCCTCACTCTTAACAAGACCGGCAATGTCAATGCCATCGGAAGCTGCAAACCTGCGGATCAGTTCAGATGGATTGATCAGTGACAACATTTGCTCAGGGCCTAACGCTGCTGTTGTTACCTGCAGGAAGTTAGTGAGACGTTGCTTGTCATTGCCACGACCGATGGCTTCCAGGCCTGTCGTGATCTGTGGGTTGACCAAGTCAACAGGAATTGGTGGGATCTCACCCGCTTGCTCCATCAGATACAACACCCGTTTAATCAACGGAAGCTGCAGCTCTTCGCTCAGCATGGAGAAGACTCCCGCAAGACCGGCTTCCAATTGCTCGGCCATCAATCTGATCTCTTCCGCTGTCACCCGCTCAGCGTCACGTTGAACAGACTCGTTAGTCAAGAACGTCAAGTTGATCCGACGTTCTAATAACTGAATGGTCTGTAGGGCGACTGACATGTCGGCGGCCTTGCCCACTTGAAGGGCTTCCACATCTGCTGCATTTCCTGCCACGATCGCACCGTTCTCAGCACGGGCGATGGAGTCAGCTCTCGTAACTCCGTTTGGATTAACCAGGAACAATGCCTTGGCTGAGATCAAGCTGCCTTCAACTGTTGCCCTGCTAAGTGCTTCCAGGCTGTTGAGATCTCCAATCACCTGCTCCACCAACGAATGGCCGTAGCTCTCACCGGAGATCGAGTAAAGACGCAAGGCCAACCAAGGGCAGTTGTCGATCCTGCTGAAGCCTTGTGATCCAGGGATCGTTTTGTTCCGACATTCCTGGTGCCACTCCACACGGTCCTTAGTTCTGTCGAACTTGATCCAGGTGTAGACGTTGTTCACGTCATACCTTGTGTTGTCATCCTCGGTATTACTAGGTGCTTCTGGCTTCACGCCCTTGGGCAGGTAGTTATCACTCACCGTCTCCTTAATCACAATCTCGCCAACGTTCCCTTCCGGGTCACGCTCAACGGCATAGCTGCGCAGGCTCCACATCCGTACCTTGTCGGCACCGATATAAAGCAAGGCGTTGCCACCAACAATCAAATGCTTGATTGCTTCAAATAAAGCTGGCCTGGTCTGTAGCTTGTCGAGCTTGCCAAGGATCTGACGCTCAACATCAGACAAGGCAACATCTAACTGACTAACAACATCCTGCTCAGCCTGGCCGGTCTGCTCCAGGTACTGCTTGATCTGACCTTTATCAATGACCAACCGAAAAAATGGTTGGCTGGGTGGATACAAACTAAGCAAAAGCTTGGCGGAAATATTGCTACACCCGCGTGCGCCGACCCCTTGATACAGGCTGTTCAACCTGTTGTAGGGCTCAGCTCCTGTCTGATAGTTCTGATCGCTCTCAGGTATCAGGGTTGGAATCGTCAGAGCACTGCAATCAACAGCCCGGTTTAGATACAGGCTGCGATAAAGCGACAGAGCATCGAAACGGCTCTGAGCGGTTGAGTTGTTGTTAAGCATTTAGGCGAGCTGTAGGCCAGCGAGAGGGTTGGACTGTGTGCCGAGACCACTCATCAACGTGAGATCGCTCAGTTGGTTGTCGTCTTGCTTCCGACGTGTGGTGCGTCCGTCGCCATAACCAATTGACAATGCAGTTGGGTTGGCTTGTGGGATGTAGGCGTTGCCGAGGTTTGCTGAGCGCTGCTGCTCACGCAAGAACGCATTGTTAGCTGCGTTGAGTTGTTGGTTAGTAAACGCTTGAGCGTTGTTGAAGTCTTGCTGCTGCGCAGCCATCTGCTGCTCAAGCCCGGAGTATTGAGCTGCAAATAGATCGTTCAGTTGACCTAGGGATGCAGCGCTTTCTGCTGACTGAGCAGCCAGGGCTGAATCAAAGCTGCTTTGTTGAGTGGCCTGTTGAGCCATCAACCCATCAATGATTTCTTGATATTGATTGGCCTGTTCAACGTTGCGGTTGTCAAGATCTGATGCCGCATCCAGCCCGGACTGAGCGTCTTCTCCTAGCGCTCCTTTGATGTCATCAAACTCACCGCTGCTGCGGTCATAGGTACCAGCACCACCATCACCTCCGCTTTTCCTTGTCATGCCGGTGCTTGCACCGTTGACAAAGTTGAACATCCGGGCCAGGTCTTCTGGCTTATCAACCGTGCGGATGCCTAAGGCTTTTTGAACCTTGCCCCATTCACCACCAGAAGTTTTCTTCTGACCTAGATGTTCCTCGCCGCCATACATCGCATAGTTAATTTGCTCGCCGCCTTGGAAGAAACCTTTTTCGGGGTCAAAACCGAAGCCCTTGCCTCTGCCAAGGTTTGGGCTGCTCCACTTTTGCGGGCCTTGCATGGCCTGGGCCTGCATTGCAAACAGGTCATTACGGCTAATGCCTAGGCCTGTTGGATCCTTGTATTGAGCTGAGCGTGCAGCGCCATTGGCGGCTCTTGCTGCTGCAGTGTTTTCTTTGGCTGCTGCTCTGAAGACCTTGGGTGGCACCCTTGTCAAATGTTGCCGCCGTTCCAACCTTCAGGTCTTGCAGGCTTACGCCTGAATTGCTGAGCTTTCTTGCTTCTTTTGCGGTGACGTTTCCGTCAGCAGTGAACCGGCTGATCTGTTGACCAACCGTTGCTTTCTTCTTTGGCGCTGCCTTAGGTGCTGCCTTAGGTGCTGATTTCTTTGCAGCTTTATTTGCCTGCCTTTGCTTATTAGTCTTTCCGTTCTTACGTGCCATTGGTCAATCCCCGGAGAAAGCGGATAACAGAGCGTTGCCCTGAAGCGTACCTAATTTGATCAACAGAGTCAGTCAAATCAGGAGTGCGTTCAGGGAACAAAGTGTCAAGTGCTTCCATCATCTCACTGGTCAAACGTTGACCGATGATTCGTTTCAGGACTTCAGGGTTGGTGGTGTCCACAGATCAACAGTGCGGTCAAGTACATCGTACTCAGTTGCTCTCAGTATTCGCACTAATCGCGCCTGCAGTGTTGCCACTTCTGTCGCGTCTCGAAGATCGTTTTTCTTCTTGAGGGCTTTCTCAAATTGCTGAACAATCTCTTCCCAACATTCCACAGGTTCTGCGATGTTGAACTTGCTGACAATGCGTTCCGCTGTGATGGCACCCACTCCCGAACAACCGGGGATGTTATCCGTCGAGTCACCGACGAGGATCTGCCTGTAGAACTGACGTTCCGCTTGGTCATGAGTAATAGTCCAGGTTTGTTCTTCTTTCCAAGGCCAGTGATGGACGCCTGGAATTTGGTCTAAGTCCTTGTCGCCACTGACGATGACAAAATCCTCATCAGCATTAACCAATGCACTGGCATAGATACCCAGCCAGTCATCAGCTTCAATCTCATCATGGAGATAACTAACCTCTTCCTCCAGTAACTCTCGCTTCATACGAGTCCAGCCAACAGGCTTTTTCATGCCTGCTCGATTGGCCTTGTATTCAGGAAAGATCCTGCGGCGGAAGGCGCTTGGCCCTGTCCAGAACAACAGCAGCGAGTCAGATTGAAAATGCTTTTTCATTACTTCCAGATGCTTCCAGAAGGTCTCGCGTACTGAACCAATGTCGGCATAGCGGATCCAAACTTCATCACCCATGTCGCAGTCAACTTCCAAAGAAGTCATCGTGCGAAAGAGCAACATGTCTGCATCAATCAGTAGTGTTCTCATGAATGAAATCCTTTTGTAATTTGTGCATGGCCTGTTTCATGGCAGTGGCATAGCCCTGCCAATAGTTGCGATCAGTGTGGTTGCTTGACTTGTTCCACTGATGTATCGCATCCTCCATCTGTTCCCGATACCAAGTCGCGATAGTTTCTGGGTTCTTCGTCATGGAGGATTGAAGCGTGAAGTAGATCGATGGCGTGTTGTAGTGCGAAGCATTCGCCTGCGCAATATCCAATCCAGAATGCGCGTTCACCTTCTGGGTCTTCACCTTTATTCTTGTCATCAGTGAGATCCTGTTGGTATCTAGCCCTCGCCTTTTCGAGATGGCTTTCCAGGGTTCTTACATACCCTCGGGATACGCATGTTTCTCCTTGAAACGACAGAGGTCCGGCTGGAATTCCAGCTTGCTCATCATTCCGACTGTTCCTTTGATCCTGTTCTTTTTGAGCCAGCATGATGTGAGGTTGGGGTTTTCTTTATCGAGTGGGTTGCGCTGCAGCATCCAGATGTAATCAGGGATCTGAGCTAGGGAATGTGAGCCGCGTAGCTCACTTAGTGATGGTCCGTTTTCGTTGCCGCCCTCTTCGTGAGCGGGGCCAAATCCTCCAGATCTTGATAAATGGGACACGACCACAAATGTGAAGTCGAGCGACATTGCAAGCGTCTTGAGTTCCTTGATCGCCTTATCAATAGCCCTGCGCTGATCAACATTGAGAGCAATACCATCAGCGAGAAGGGCGAAGTGATCAAGGAATACGACACGACATTCCTCGTTAAGAACGTAATGTTTAACGGTGGCAACAAATGTTTCAAAGTCATCGCCACCAAACTTGTCAAGCAAGAGCAAGTTCGGGGCAAATGCCTTCATCGCACCATGCACCTCTTCCTTTAATTCGCGACGAACTTCGCCGGACTGCAGGTGAAAAGGGATGCCCATTTGTTCAGACAACATGCGCTCAAGCGTTGTCCTAGCTGCCTCTTCCAGGCCGATGTAAGCGACCTTGGTGCCATTACGGCATAGGTGCAGAGCCATTGATCTGGTGAACAGCGACTTGCCAATGCCGGTGCCCCCACCAATGAGCCACAGCTCGCCAGGCTTGAGGCCCTCGGTTGCGTTGTTCCAACCATTCCAGGCCAGGTCTAAGCCGCGATCCTCATGTGGATTAAGGACAGCGTCGATCAGGTCCGTGGCTTCAACAACACCCTCAGGCGTGTGTTTGCCTGCCTTGCGAATGGCGTCACGGATGGCATCACCGTCACCAGCTAGCCATGCCTCGTTGGCATCTTTGTATCCAAGCCCCTTAACGATGCGAGCTTTTGGCCCGATCATTTCTGCAGCCTTGGCCGCCCATTCGACACCAGGGGCATCGTCATCAAAAAAGATCGTGACCTGCTTGAAGGCTTCGATGTATTTGATGTTGGCCTGCAGGTTATTGATGCAGGCGTTGACGCCAGACGTGATGCTGACAACTACGAGGTGGTTGCCGTGTTGCCTGTACGCCTCATGGACGGACATGGCATCGATTTCCCCCTCAGTAATGACGAGGTGATTGCCGGTGCCGATGTGTTGCCCAAAGAGTTGAGCACCTTTCGGTGAGCCAACCCATGTGATGCCTTTAGGAAGGGTGCGGACGTGAGCGGCACAGTTGTGCCCGTCTTGCCCTTTGACCATGGCGAAGTGAGCAGGCTGACCACGGTTGAGACCAACCTGATAGTCATACAAACGACAGGTTCGTTCGTTGATGTGGCGATCTTCGATGTCGGCATAAGCGCCAGCCGGTAAAGGCTTGGCGGGTGCCACTTCTGCTGTCGCCAGACGTGCCGCTTGCATTGCGGCGATGGGATCTTTTTCAGGGTTCATAAAGTGCTGTCCGCAGACGAAGCAGTGAATCGAGCCGTCGTCGGCACTAATGGCAGCACCGTCTGAGGATCCGCATCCTTCTTTGTCGGGGCACGGAAGGTGAGTTTTTGTCCAGTTACCCATGCGCGTAAGAAGTCATCGGGGATAGGAGTTGGACACCAGGCAATCCCAAATTTTTCTGCCCACATGCAGTAACTGGTCTTGCTGGTTTTGCTGATCTTTTGGTGTGGTTTCTGGAAGGCGATAAAGATCGGGAGAGTTGGATGCCGTTGAATTACGGCTAAGAACTTGGATCTTCCGGCACTGTCCCAATACCCTTTGACTTCTATGTAGAACTCGAAGGCTTGGCCTTTGACAATGAAATCCGGTGTGTAGAACCGCTTGAGGTAGTAATCAAAGCGGTCCCGTTCGTAGCTGATCTCATGTCCCTGCTGTTGCAAGGACGCTGAGATCTGTTCTTCAAGCTTGGATCGAAACTCCCCTTTCTTACGCCGCTCCTGTTGTTGGTTGAAGCGGCGATACATCAGGCAACCTCTTCGCCAGCGAACATGGCTGCGAAGTCACTGTCACCACCACCAGCATCAGGGGCCTGCCAGCCACCTTCAACAGGGGCAATTTCGAGCGTTGCTACTTCCTTCAGTTCAACAATTTGAACCGCTTGTAGCTGGAACTGGACGCCTTTCTGAACGTTGTCGTAGGCGTAAGGAGTGAAGATGATCTTCACCTTGCTGCCACCACCAATTTGTGGAGGGTTGGCGACCTTATGACCCATGCCATCAAAGATTGATGGGGGCATGTTGCGGGACTCTTCGCCACGGATCTTGCGCACGACCTTGCGCTTAAAGACCCAAAGGAATTCACCATCAACAACAGTCTTGGAGCCGTCCTCTTCCTTGTTGGTTGAAGGGCGATAAGGCCAGTTGAGTTTGAGACCTTTCAGCTCTTTGGCAAACTTGCCAGCCTTCTGTTTTTCTTTGATCTCTTCATTGCAGATGTCCATCAAAGGGAGCATCTCGTCCTCTTTTAACTTGACGCCAATTGTCCATTCAAGGTTGCCGCCGAGGTTCTCGCGTGGCTCCTGAAGGTAGGCAAATGCGACTTCGCAAAGAGGTGAGGTTTGTGCTTTCACGTAAAGGAAACGAATGGGGTTTAGTGGTGCTGGACTTACGTGTTCGGAACCCTGAAGGGAACCTAGCAATGCCAGCTTTGCTAACAGTAATGAAAAGGTTAAACGATGTCAACCATTTAACAAAAAAGGTGACAGTTCTCGCCGATGCTGCTCAGCTCAAGTGTGTCAGCGCAAGGGATCTTGGGCAATTTACGCCCGGTTTTCTTTTCGATCCTGGCCTTGGTAGCAGCCAGGTGATCGTCGCTGTAGAACCTGCTGAATTGGTCACAAAGCTCCTCATTTAGCAGTGTTACTTTGTCGAGACTGGTACCAATGCAATCGTGAACCGTCACGATCGGATAGCCATACGACTTCCAATGCCAGATAAACCTTTGCAAGAACGCTGCATCCATCGAATGCACGTAATCAGCAGTCAAACGACTGAACGATTTCTTTGGTGAAAATGGCCCATCATCAATCGCGCAAGCCACTCGAATAGCACGGCCCGATAGCTCCAAGAACATCTTGTGTTCTGACGTTTCACGCGAGTAACTCAGCACCGTTAATCCATTAGGCGTTTGCCAATACGGAGCGATGCCACTATCCAGGCAAGCCTTGGCTGCAGTCCTTAGCCATTTGTGCAACGCATCAACGCCTGGCAACTGCTTCTTGACCGCCGTATCAATAGCCCTGGCTGCCACCATCGCTAACTCAACGATCTTCAACCCATCAGGCGTCAAGAAATTGCACACCCGATCGCGGCAATATTCCTCCAATACCTGAACCATGGACCGGTAGCTGCGGCCATAGATCACAGGCATCACGCAAAGTTTCATCAGCGATCGGCTGATCCCTTCATCACCCCACCACTCCAACAGCTTGATCATCTTGTCGTCATCGCTGTTGATCGCCTCTTGATACATCTGAGGCAACACCTCCATATCAACGATCTCTTTGGTTTCGCCGTACAAATCCATCGCCTCATCGCCAATGACGTTGGTCCAGAAGGCCAGATCACCATCACGCAATAGACAAGCGACGTGGCCGTAGCCACTGCAGGTTTGATCCAACTGAAAGACCATGCGGGTCTTGTAGTCGTTGTCCTGTGTGTAGTTCGTCAGCTCACGGGCCAGGGCAACAAACCGCCATGGCTCCTTTGCCTGCTCCCACCAGCCAAGGCAATCCAGCGGGGCAATGCCTGCCCTGGTCAATAACTGACCATTCTCTGCAGCCCATTTCTGCCTGACTGTTCGCTCCTTTGGCAGGCCCCAGGCATCACCCAACGCCCAAAGAAATGCGCCCATATTTCCTTTCATTGGTGCCGGGCGATCAAATGTGATCTGGCTGCGGGCTACATCACCACCCAAATAGTTGAGTTGGGCACCCCGTTGATAACAACGGCCGCGGTTGTCCTGGAACCACACCCAATACAGCTTTTCAGCATCCTTCAGCCGCTCATAGGAAATAAGACCATGGATAAATTGCGTCCGCTGTGCTGTCTTGCGACCGTCGGCTTTCCATTTCCAATAAGCCGTCCAGTAAGCCGTCGGACCTAACCCTTGCTCCTTAAACCATTGGTCAACGGGTTGCTCCATACGTTCACGGCATGGAAGGCCACCGATTTCATGGCCTAGATCCCAAACTTCACGCTGCAATGCGATCTGTTCGTGGTTGAAACGGAACGGGATTGATTGCAGGTGGTTGATGCTGCCCAATACACAGGGATGGGCATCCCGCATCTGGGAATCCCATCGTTCCCATGGCACCGTTGAGCAGGTGGTCCCATGCGTGATGAACCCCCCGTCGTCATGCGTTGTGTAGTCCGAGGGTGGCACCAACATCGGCATGTAAGCCGGACGCAGTAGCAGCAGATTTTGCTTCCAGTTGCGCAGGAATTCCCAATAGCCGGGAGCCATGCGACACACCAAAGCAACATGGCCTTTGGAGTTGACCTTCTCAGGGCTGATCGTGATCAATCCGGTTGTCTGGGCGACTAACTCAACAAACAACGTCCCAAGCTTCAGCCTGTCTTGACGGTTTAAAGGCTGGTAGGCCGCGGCTTTCTTAAAGCCCTTATCAATTAACCGTTTTCTGATCAGGGACATGTCGAGTGTCCTGCCGTTGGCTAATCGAAGCCCTTTTAAATGCCTTGAACCTTTCCATTGCGGATGGTTCAGCCATAGGACAAATTCAGCACGCTTGCCGACCGTTGCAGCAAGGGCATTTCGCTTGGCTCCATGGACGTTGAAATTCAGGATGTAGATCAACGATTCAGCGGCAACTTGCATCACCGCTTTGTCGTCTTCCATCAATGCCCAGATGGCTCCATAAGCCATGGGACCATTCTTCGATTTCTGATACAACGCGTGGCACTTCTGCAGGAAAGGACCGGCCGCGGCGTGTGACATAAAGCCATCGGCACCCCTTATCCAATTGCCCGCTGTTGCTCTCTTCCCACCGATGCCGACACACCACTGTTCCAGCTCAATTTGGGCTTGTCTTTCCGGCCACTGGTGTTCGTTGCTTTCGTTTGATTGTTGCAAAGTCATTCTCAGAGATCTCAGTTGTGATCCCTGTCTCTGACTGGTACTGATAGGGCAGGCAACTAAGGCACCGCATCAATCATGCGTTCTCAAAAGGTGAGACGCCAGTCAGGACAAGGATTTTGGTTAGTGAATTTGGCCGAGAATGGCCGAGTTTGAAGCTGTTTGACTGCCTTCAAGATTGATAAGGCATTCCAAATCAACACCAGAGCCATGGATATAGCCCTGAGAGGTGGTGAGATTTAGGTGCCCGGCCCAATACTGAATTTGAACAGCGTTGGCCCCTTGGTTAGCAAGCCTGGTTAACTTTGTATGCCGCAAAGTATGGATGCGCCATTGCTTTTCAATGTCCGCCCCTAAGCCAAAATATTGGCAGGTGTTGATGACGCGTTTTGTATAATATTTCAAGTATTCTTTGTAAACCTGAATAAAAGGACTTTGGGCCTTTCGTAGCTGTTTACTTTGCATAATTACGCTTTCCACAGCGTTACTGATTGGCAACGATCTAGGCCTTGACGTTTTAGTCTTAACGAAATGGATACGGCCAGAAGAAAGGTTAATCCGTGACCATTGCATCTTTTGCGCTTCACTAACTCGACATCCCATGTGCCATATAAATTCAGTTAAAAGCCTGTACTCGGTAACATCATGGCAAGACAAAAAGTGTTGATACCATTCATCTTGAATCACTAAATCTACCGGCTCAGGCAAAGGCAACGTACGGCCTTCTGGCATTAACGGCATTTCAAAAACAACACGCAATCGCTTACCCCTTTTGAGTACAACGTTAATGGCTGAAAGATAGATTTTTATGCTCGCATTCTTAAGTCCTTCTTGTTTAAGGCTGGCAACAATATCATCCAAAACAGATGTTGTGATTGATGAGATAGGTGTATCAAATCCAAGCATCCGGCAAGCTCTGATCCCTCGCTCCTGCTGTTCTGGCTTATCTGCCCAATCAAGCTGCAAGGCTTTTTGAAGCACAGCACCAACGGTGTCAGGCTTTTCAAGAGAGGCCAACAAAGCAGCATCAACAGAACCGGACTTGTTGCGTCGGTCCTTGTCTTCTTCCTTAGCCAGTGCGGCCTCTTGCTTGACGGCTGCGACCCAATTCTCCGCATCCTCTCGGGTGCGAAACATCTTGTTGACTCGCCTGCCTTCCGCGTTAGTTGCACGGCCGCGATACCTTCCATTTTCAAGCTGGATTCCCATTTAAAATCTCCCGATAGGTGTTCAGAAAGTTCTGGCCTTTGTCGGTCAGATACAAGGTTTTAATTCGGTCATCACCAGTCGTTTTGCGCACCTCTACAAACCCGTGATTGTGTTGTCTGGCTTGCAGATCGCGGCCCTTTTGACAGCCAAATACATCAACGTTGCGAGACAGTGCTGAGGCCGTTACGCCTAGCTCTGCTGCTAGTTCTGAATGGCTGATGCCTGGTGTCGATTCGATGGCGTATAGGAACGCCAACTGAGAAAGGCGAAACTGAGGAAACTGGGCAAGAACGTATTTAAGGGAAAGGTTCTCGCTGGCTGGTGTTGTGGCTGGCATGGATACGTCGGATAATTGCTATCCGCAGGCAAAAAAGGTTTGTGATTGTGTGCCGCAAGACCCCTGGCCCTACGTGATTCAAATAGACGGTTGTGACTAAATCCTCAAGCGTTAGACCCGTTGGGTCATCAGCTTGGGCAGTGATGAGAACCGCTGCGATCGCGGGGATCCTGATGCGTTGCATTGTCTGAACTTTCTGGCCGCTCAGCCAGGAGAGTGGTTTTAGTTGTTTGGCAGTAGCCAGGAGAGAACATGTCTAGGTAGTTCTAACAGTGCTGGGAAATTTAGCCTATGTTGTCTGTTGCGCTTGTTGCATTCCTTACATTGTTGCCAACGTAATAACACGGCAGCGCTGGGCCTGATCCCATAGCCATAGGGATCCAAGCATCTAACTTTCATGAGTTTTCAGTTGCTGCAGCGCAATAGGCGTAGGTGCTGCAAGTGATGCAATAGCCAGAAAATGCTCGATCCGTACCATCACAGCGCCATGGTTGCGGCATTGCGACTACCTACGTGTTGTTGAAAGTCGCGGCACTTATTGCGCTGATATTGGCCCTGCGCAATGCTCCGAACCCTTGGCGTTATGTCATCCGGGTCCATCCCGCGCTTAGCAAGCGTTCTCAACAGGAAATCGGCTGATTGCTGTTCTGTTGTGTAGCCAAGGATTGCGGAACACGTCGCGCCATAGATAGCGCCCGCTGCATAGCCCTCGGACGGCCCGTGAGCGTGGTGCGCTTTGGCTGGTAACTCGTTGCCCATACAACACGCCGTAACGGCTACAGCGGCGACAACAGACTTAAAAATGGTGATCATTGGTTTCAGAAGATAAAAGTGTTTAAGGCAGGCAAGCTCAGGCCCAAAGGCCTTCAGTTGCATCTCTCGGATGACTGCATCCCTGAGTTTTTTTGAACTCGGCTGGCGGTAATAGCAGAGATACTGCTTTTCAGTGCCAAACCAAACACACCAGAACTCTTCACGGCTCATCCCTCTCTTGTCTGAGTCGCTCCTTTTGCAATCCTTAGCCATCCAAACTAAGCAGTCTTTTTTTTGCTTAAACGAGAGATGAGATTCAAGGATTACTGTCGGGAACGAACACGTCCCGTCGTCCCTGACGGACAACATCCAGGTGCCATTCGACGTCGTAAATGCTTCCCGAGGCCTTGATGGCGGGTTTCGTGATCGCCTCGGCTTGCTGACAAGCCCAGTTATCGCGCCAGGCATAGCTGACCCAATCACGACCGGGAAATTCCGTGGTGTTCAACAACCAAACACCTTTGACCTGGCAAATCCCAACGCCGCCATAGAAACAGCTCAGTAACGCGTTTAAACGGCTTTTTGTGGTGTTGGTTTGCCAGCCTGCATCGGTGATGCGTAAGCCTCTGGCGGCCCTGTCACCTTCAAGCATTGAATCAAACCTTGCTATCTCGTTGCCATGCAACCGCACCACAACGTCACGGTCATAGTTAAACGTTCCGTGAACACCACGGTGTTCTGTTGATACCTCTGTGTTTCCTGATCTCCAGGTTTTCTCTGATCCTGAGAGTTGATCACGGACGGCCATGACCATCTGAGCTTCGATCTTGCGCATGACTAAAAGGTGAAGTGATTGGTGAAGTGTTGAAGGCAGGCAACTAATCAGCGTGACGTATCAACGCCCTTAGCCATTTGGATGCCTTGTAAAGCAGCGCTGATCCACTCGTGGGCTTGGCGCATGGTCAAGCCATAGGCAAGGCCTCTGCAGCCTGGTCCCGTCACTTGTTGGTAAATGTTGTTGTGGCCGTTCTGCTGCTGCAGAAAGACGTGGCCCTGCTCTCCGTATTCAGTCGGAAGGCCCAGCATGGTGTTGAAGCTTGTCGAGCGATGACTCGACGTTGCTTGACGTGTGATGCGTGACATGTTGTTGTGCTCGGTTGATTAACAGTTGAAGGGCGTCAAGCAGACGCCCGCTAAGGCTTAGGCGAAGCGCTCGGGATGCAAGGCCTTGATGGTTGCGTTGTGGGCCTCTCCGATCCAATCGAAGCGGTTGCCCCTGTTGGCTTGCTTGGCTTCAACTGCCAGCCTTATGCAACAGGTCACGGATCAGTTCTGCATGGTCAGCGCTGACGGTGATGGTGACTGGCTTGGTTGCTGTTGTCATGTTGTTGTGCTCGGTGAAACGGTGCGATCTCCTGATCACTCCCTAACAGTACAGACAAGTCTCCGCACTGTCAACAGTCTCCCTTTGTCAACAGTTGCCCTGCACGTTCAATACACTCCCTTCGTCAACACTGACTCACAACAGTGTAAACAACTCCTTTTTCTGCATTTTCATTTGTAAGCACTGCCTGCCAACACACCCACCCAACAGCTGAAAACCACTAACAAATAAGCTCTTCAGCTCCCCCAGCTCTCCCATCCGTTGTCAATCTCACTCCCAACATTCTCCAGCCTCATGCTCTCCCCCCTCTCCAGCCTCCAGTAAGCCTTCT
Source organism: Sansalvadorimonas sp. (assembly GCA_965221135.1). Classification (GTDB taxonomy): domain Bacteria; phylum Pseudomonadota; class Gammaproteobacteria; order Pseudomonadales; family Endozoicomonadaceae; genus Sansalvadorimonas. The sequence goes on along the minus strand of CBDCRZ010000004.1, from coordinate 379 downwards.
CCAGCACCGTCAGCTTCGGATCATCCTCTCCAATACAACGCCTCGCCCTATCCCTTGCTGCTGCCCTTACGGCGTCCGGCTGTGTTGCCCATCCGCACCGTTGATATCCCTTCCCGTTGGCTCTCGCCATACGTCCTACCTCACTAGCCATAAGCCCAGCACTCTAGCGCTTTATTACTTGACAACAGTATCAGTATCTTTAACCCTGTCAACTTCTCCCTAGTTACTACAACTTATCTTCACCAGTTGCTCTTGCCGTTGCTATCAGACACTGATCGCATCTGGCCGGTCGAGCGCACACTTACATGCTAACAAGTGTGGCCCTGCCAATGATAATCAACACTGCCGATAGATGCCAACAACTGCAGCGAAAGGCCAC
>CBDCRZ010000003.1:0-326216 GCA_965221135.1 Sansalvadorimonas sp. | reverse complement strand
CTTTCTCAACTTCAAAGTCGACAGTGACCTTGTTCTGGGCGCTGCCTTCAGGGTGCCGGGTTATTAATACCAGACCATTGTTCAGCTTTGCAGGACCATGAAGATCAAAAGGCAGGCGCAGTGAACTCTGAGGGATCAGAAGTTCTCCCTCAACGTCCTGAAAAGCAATAGCGATGGACGATTCCTGTTTTGCAGATTGAGCTACGGTTGGTTCAGCCTTTCCACCAGCGCAAGAGGTACACCATCCGGATTGAAGGCTTGTGAAGGTTGCACCGGCTCAGCAACTACACGGCTGTCGGTGACCAGAGCCAGACCTTTCACTGTGCCCTGGGTCAGGCCAATATCACCCTGCACATCGGCCTTAAGCTCAGGGCAGAACAGGCGGGTGCCACTCTCTCGTTTTTGTACCAGTAAGTGATCTGCCTGCAGTCGTGTAGTAGAAACTGCCCTGTGTCGTGTAAGGGAAGGTCAGCTTGAGATTTTCCAAATGCTGCTCAGACATAAACGGCGCAAGTTCGCTGATTTTACCTGAGACGTCCAGGTTGCGGGCAGTCGTGGCCATTTGCAAAGGGTTGCCTTGAGCATCTGCTTCGGGAAGCGGTCAAAATCCAGGTCCAGATGATGAATCTGCAGTTCACCGCCTGTGCCAGGGTGCTCTGGTGTGTGGACACTGCAGCGACCTTGATGAATAGATATCTGACACTGGCTGGGGGTTAACAGGCCACCCAGATTTTTATAATTCCACAGCAGGCGCCCCAGATTTGTATAGAGTGAACCACTGTTGAGAATTGCCTCCAGCAGTTGTGTATTCGGGAAGACCATTGACAGGTCGACACTGGAGAGCGAAATACCCACTTCCAGCAGGGGGTGTGAAGAAACAATGGCTTTACCAGAGAGGTCGGCTTCTATTTTCAGGTGAGTCTGTTCTGCTTCACGTTCTTCTGTATGGGATTGCAATACACCCTGTGCATCTTTCTCCCAGACGGTGACGGTTTCCATCTCTCCTTTGCGCACCAATAGCACCCGATGCACATTCACAGCGACATCCTCCATGGAGGTATTAGAAAAGGGCAATTGCAGCTGTTTCAGGTTGAAGGTTTGGGGCTGCGAAGGTTCACCTGAGCGGCTTTGTTTATAGACAGCAGACAGCACACCAATCAGACGGTTAAAGCTGCTGAGATTGGTCAGTAGCCAGCTGCTGACTTTGTATATTGCGCCCCATGTCGTTTTCTCTTTTTTGGGTTCAGGGGCCGGAGCCACATGCCGCTCGGCTGTGGACTTACGGCTGAACCAGTTATAGGGGTTCAGTGAGTGAAGTAATGATTTAGCCTCGCTTGGAGCAACCAGTCGTTCCTGAAGTAACTTGTCATCAACCAGCCAGGCGTCAGGGATGTTTTCTGATACTGGATCTTGCTCTAGTACTTGAGCTGGCGGGAGAGGACGGAGTTGAAGCTTGTCGCGCAGGCTGACTTCCCGGCCATCCATACGGTGCAGCAGGGCACGCATACGTGCTTCGGCTTCCTGATTGAGCAGGCCGGTCTTTCCTGCTTTTCCTGTGCTTTCACTGGGCATGGCTGAAGAGGCAATCTTTCCGCCAAGGTGTTGAACAGGAGTATCGAGTTTAAGCGGCGGTGTTTTCTCAGGCTGGTCAGCAGATTGTGCAGGCGTTGCCTCAACCGGGCCAAGAGGCTGGAGGGGCTGGGTAGAGCCACCTGATGGGCGGTGTCCGTCGGAACCTACAGTTGACATGATCTGGCATCCTGCCTGAAAGATATGAACCTTATCTCTCAAGTTTAGGGTGGTGCTCGGGTTGAGGGGGTGGATCGGAAGATTATTAACTGACTGTTTTTAAAAGAATTTGTTATTACAGTTTGGTGGACAGTCAGAGTGATGACGGACTATAAATGGAGCAGCTCATTTAAAATGTCCAAGTGTGGGTTGCCCATACTGCTTGAGCGAGCGAGGTGTGAGAGTAAAGCTGCTGAAATCTGCAATAGATCAGCAGCTTTTTAATGGCCCGCGTTTGAGTCCATTCTCGGCATCAGCGTTTAAAACAGATGCTTCTCAACATCAGCAAAGGTGGTGGCGAAGTAGGCTGTCATACCTTCCTTGATGTAATCCGGCAGTTCATCGAAGTCCCTGCGGTTGGCTTCAGGCAGAATCACGGTTTTGATCTTACTGCGCCGCGCTGAAATCACCTTCTCCCGGATACCACCGACTGGCAGAACATGGCCGGTCAGGGTCAGTTCACCAGTCATCGCCAAAGGCTTGGGTTTGCGGCCTTTCGCCAGGCTGAGCAGGGCGCTGGCCATGGTGACACCCGCACTGGGGCCATCTTTCGGCGTTGCACCTTCGGGAACATGCAGGTGGATAAAGGACTTATCAAAGAAATCTTCTTTGGCACCAAACTTCTTCAGATTGCTCATTATGTAGCTGTAGGAGATCTCCGCAGACTCGCGCATGGTCTCCCCCAGGCGGCCTGTCAGGCGGAAGCCAGGGCGCAGAGTGTGCACACGGGAGGCTTCCACTGGCAGTGTGGCGCCACCCATAGACGTCCACGCCAGACCGGTGATTACACCCACACCCTGCAGAACCTTTTCCTGAGTGAAGTAAGGCTGACCGAGGTAGTCGATCAGGTCTTTGATGCCGATTTTGATCTTCATGTCGCGGTTTTCAAGGGATCCTCAACACCGCCTTGCGAATAATGCGGGCCAGCAGTTTCTCCAGATGACGAACACCGGATTCACGGGCATAGCCTTCTACCAGCGTACGCAGGGTGGCATCGCTGATCTTGAGCTGAGTCTTGTTAAGACCGGCCTTTTTCAGCTGCTTGGGCCAAAGGTGGTTTTTGGCAATGGCCACCTTTTCCTGAGTGATATAACCCGACAGGCGCAGAGTATCCATACGGTCCAGCAGTGGGCCGGGAATGGTATCCAGCTGGTTGGCGGTACAGATAAACAACACCTTGGACAGATCAATGCGCATATCCAGGTAGTGGTCGAGGAACTCACTGTTCTGCGCCGGGTCGAGCACTTCCAGCAGGGCGGAGGCAGGGTCACCCCGGAAGGAGGCGCCAATCTTGTCGATTTCATCCAGCATGATCACCGGATTGGAGACGTCTACTTCCTTAAGTGCCTGAACCAGCTTGCCGGGCAGGGCTCCAATGTAGGTACGACGGTGACCTTTAATCTCGGCTTCATCGCGCATGCCACCGAGGCTAAAGCGGTAGAACTTACGTTCCAATGCATTGGCAACGGACTGGCCAATCGAGGTTTTAACCGACACCAGGAGGACCAACCAGCAACAGGATCGAACCGGCGACTTCCTGCTTGTAGGCACCCACAGCCAGGAACTCGATGATGCGGTCTTTCACATCATCCAGACCGTCATGGTCTTTGTTGAGTATCTTGCGGGCATTTTTCAGGTCGAGGTTGTCATCGGAGACCACGCCCCAGGGTACAGACGTGGCCCAGTCGAGGTAGTTACGGGTCACGCTGAATTCTGGTGAGCCAATCTCCAGCATGGAGAACTTGTTGAGTTCTTCATCAATTTTTTTGCGGGCCGCTGGTGGAATCTCACGCTTCTTGAGGCGGCGGTGGAACTCTTCCATTTCCGCAGTTTTGTCATCTTTGGCAATGCCCAGCTCTTTCTGGATAACCTTCAGCTGCTCTTTGAGGAAAAATTCCCGCTGGTGCTTGCTGATTTTGTGGTTCACTTCCTCACTGATCTGACTTTGCAGCTTGGCGACTTCCTGCTCTTTACGGATCAGCACCAGCACTTTTTCCATACGGCGCTGGATGGAGATGGTTTCCAAAACCTCCTGCAGCTCAGGCCCGGGAGCGGTGGTGATTGCAGCAGCAAAGTCGGCCAGTGGCGAAGGTTCACGGGGGCTGAAGCGGTTCAGGTAGTTCTTCAGCTCTTCGCTATACAGGGGGTTGAGCGGCAGAAGCTCTTTGATGGCGTTTATCAAGGCCATGGCATAGGCCTTGAGAGTATCTTCGTCTTCGCTCTGGTCTTCCGGGTATTCAACCTGTACAAGGAATGGGGGGCGACGCCGCAACCAGTTCACAATCTTAAAGCGTTGGATGCCGAGGGCGATAAATTGAATCTGATCGTCCACTTCAACAATATTGTGGATCTTCACCGCACAGCCGATTTCGGGGAACTCTTCGGGTTCAGCAACATCGCCTTTAAAGTCGCTGATAAACGAAAGCCCTAAAACTTTATCTTCTGTCTGGGTGACACGCTTGAGGGTTTCTTCCCAGGGCTTGGCACCAAATACCAGGGGTTGCACCTGAGCCGGAAAGAACGGCCGGTTGGTGGCCGGTATCAGATAGAGTTTGTCGGGCAGGTTTTGGTGGGGCAGGACCAGAGCGGTACTGCCTTCCTTACCCGTCTCGGATTGGCTGATGTCATCGGTGATGACTTCCTGAGTGTTGTCGTGCTCTTCGTTCATATGGGCTTCACAAACTGTTTGTGCTGCTGTTCCTGATGCATGGCGGCGGGGAACAGAAGCGATTCAGGAGTTGATGGGTCGCAGTGTCGAATGAGGCGTATATGGAGGCGATCACTGCATTTTTAAATGCCCATTTCCAAATGCCATAGAGAATTATGGTTGATGACATACATTTTCGTGGAGCTTCTGGCGGCAGTATTCTGGGGTAGAGCTGTAACCGATAGACCTCATTCAGGCCGGAAAGTTGATTTACCGGCAGCTGGACTATTAAATAGGGTAAAGACGCAAAACGACAGAAAAACAAAAATAATGGTCGCTGGCTCACTTATCCAATTCGCATGTCTGCCTTTTTTGACACTTCTTGCCTGTCTCTGGTCTTTCTCCAGCCATGCCTTAACCGTGAAAGGGGTTGAGGTGGCTGAGGTGATTCCCGGTACACAGGAGCGCCCGGCCTTAAAGCTTAATGGTGCTTCGGTGCGAGTGGTCTACAAAATTGTGGATGCCTACCTTGGCAAGCTCTATTTAGAGAACCCCAGCTCCGACCCGGAAGAAATTTTCAGGGACGAAGGCTACAAACGTATGGTCTTCCATGTGATGACCCGACGTATTTCTGCTGAACAGATCACCGAAGCCATCAGCGATATTCTCAAAGACAATATGAGTAAAGATGAGCTGCAGCTGTATGAAGACCAGCTGGCTACGTTCAGCCGGCTGTTTGAAGACTCACTCTTCAGTGGTGAGCAGGGCACAGTGGACTATGTGCCGGGGATCGGTACCCGCGTGTCGATTCGTGGTGAGATTCAGGGTGTGATTCCGGGCAAAGACTTTTTTAATGCCTTGCTGACGGTGTGGATTGGTGAGTATCCGGTCAGTAATAAATTTAAGGACGGTATTCTTGGATTGCCTCGCTCCGGGTAAAGCTACTCCTCTCAATATTTAATCTTCCACAGTCGCTGAGTCTGATTTCGTCTGCCGCCCTGTTGTTGTGACAGGGCGCTTACGGGTTTGCTCGGGACAGATTTCCTCAAGGGCTATGACGTTGGCCTGAATGTCCAGCCATGTTAAGGCCTCATGCAGAGAGCCGAATTGTTCGCAGTGGTAGCAACTGGCACCATTCCCTTTCCTGTATTCCATATAAAGAAAGAAGCTGCTGTTGCCGCTTTTTTTCTTATGAAAACGCACAGCACCTTTGACCAGCCAGCAGTACACAGGGCAATGATAGTAATGATGTTCAACATGTCGGCTGAAGTGATTCAACTGCTTCAATGGCTGATTCTTGCAAGCAGTTCGGGGATTGCTGAAAACAAAGGTGCTTGGTGAGGGCGACATGGGCGAAGGTTAGTCTGTAAATCAAAAAAGCATTTAAGCAGACGGTTAAAATACGGGCAATGTCGGTAAATACCGAAACCGGTGCAATTCGCAGTTGCCAGTGCCGTTTTGCTGTTATACATTACGCCCCGCTTCGCAGGGCAAGACATTGTTCGGCAGGCAAAAAAATTGGTGAGGTGTCCGAGTGGCCGAAGGAGCACGCCTGGAAAGTGTGTATACGGAAACGTATCGAGGGTTCGAATCCCTCCCTCACCGCCACATATTGAAAATCCCGCACAGGTCTCTGTTGCGGGATTTTTGTGTTTGTAAGCGCATAAAAACCCCTGTTTTTCCGGCTCCAAACGGTTTGGGGAACGTACCTCCCCGGTGCCGTACCAGCCCTTGTTTTGCCCCTCAAAACACCGTTTTTGGCCGTGTTCTCTGTTTTTAGCGTAAAGAGCGTTTTTCCAGGTACGTATCTAAAACCTTTTTTAAATCATAAGTCTACAAGTGTTTTTATGGTGTCTTGGTCGCATGTGTTAGGCGTAACAAACTGCCCGGCAGGTTAAGGGTGAAATGGTCTCTTTCTCTACACATTTCACACATTTCGTGATTTCTTGCCCTGTTTTAAACTGTTGTATCTGTCGTTTATTGCCTGAGTTCTCTTGTCTGAAGAGCGGTATTTGGTGTCGCTTTTACTTGTTTGACCAAGCGGCAAACTCATTGCCTGCAGGTTCTGTGAAATGAAAGCGACGACCACCCGGAAATGAAAATATTGGTTTGATGATTAAGCCACCGTTGCTTTCAATCTTCTCTTGCGTTTTTTCAAGGTTATCGCTAAAGAAAACCAGTAATGCAGAGCCACTATTTGTTGCCGCCTTGAGGTCTGATTTGTAAAAACCACCATTCAAACCCTGATTCATGAATGCAGTATATTCTTCGCCAAAATCTTCAAACTCCCAGCCAAAGGTACAGCTAAAAAAGCTCTTGGTCTTGGATAAATCTGAAGAAGGGAATTCGACATAGTCTAACTTTTCATGTTGTAGCATTTCAGGCTGCCTTTGTACTTACCATCGACTGAAAATGTAGAGGAGTTGGTGATGGTAGCATCTAATTGGTGAAGCGTGCGCAGGGGAGAACCTTCCAGCAGGTGGTGAAATGTTACATAGAGAGCATTCGTTTTTGACCGCTTTGAAGAGTCGTTGTTCCACCTCTCAGGCAAAAGCTTATTGATAAACCCATTGTTGTTGCCGGTTCCACTCCTCTGGCGCACCACTCATAAAATCTGCCAGTGTGCGACCGTTAATATCCTGCTCCGTCATAATGGACTCCTGTAAAATTGGAGAAAGCGTAGTCAGTCGCAGTATCCGGGACACATAACTTTCGTTTTGACTGTAGTGAGTTGCCAGGGACTTCACATCAGGTAACTCACCTTCTTCCAGCTTTTGCAACCATATATGAGCCTGAGCCAGCGCTCGCATCAGGGCTGTGTCGTTGGTGGTGGGAGTGTTGAGAGTTTGGCCGTCAGCAGTCTGGATACGGGTGCGGCCGCCTCTTCGAAGTAACCGAATCGGAATGTTGACTTCCAGAATTTTTTCTTCCGGGTAGAAGCGGGTCTGGCGTTTTCCGGTGATATTCATCAGGCGGCTCCTTGCAGGTCTTCGGTGATTTCAGGAACACCCCCGGTATGGAAGCGGATACGAAGGTTGTTTTCCTGAACGTCAATCCTGTCGATCAGCAGCTGGGCAATGCGTTGCTGTTCGTTGGGGAACAGCTCCTGCCAGATGGTCTTCAAGGTGTTAAGAGCTTCTACTGTTTGTTCGTAAGTGATCTCGTCTTCCGTTTCCTGACTGTGTTGAAAAACCTGCATCAGTAGAGAGGGCTGGTTAATCAGCTGTTCCACTTCCTGAATGATTGCTTGTTCTAAAGGCTCAGCAGGTAGTGGAGGGAGTGGATTTTCCCCTGTAGCCCTTTTTGCATGCGGTGTTGCTGGTGTAATAGCGGTAGCGTTTACCTCTCCGTCGACCGCTGGTGGGCACCAGTGCGATACCGTCAGGTCCAAACAGCAACCCTCGCAGGAAAGCAGGGCTATGTCGCCAGCGGGATTCTGTGCGCCTTAGGGAGCGGTTCGTGTTAAAGACGGCTTCTGCTTGATCCCAAAGCTCTTGGTCCAGAATGGCAGTGTGCTGACCGGTGTACCAATCGCCCTTGTGATGGATCAGACCCAGATAGATCTTGTTTTGGAGAAGTCTGCGCAGGGTGCTTTTTGCAAACGGTTTCCCTCCCCACGCTGAGCCATCTTTCTTGGGATAGCGCTTGGTACGAAAGCCCATATCATTGATGCGATAACAGGTTTCAGTGAGTGATTGCGTGTTTCAATGAAAGTTTCAAAGATGATCTGTACGACCTTCTTTCTCCACCCCGGTTCACCATCAGCTTGCGATCCTTGACCTCGTAACCCAGCGGAACGGCACCGCCCATCCATAGTCCTTTTTTCTTTGATTCAGCAAATTTGTCCCGAATCCGTTCGCTGGTAATCTCGCGTTCAAACTGGGCGAACGACAGCAACATATGGAGGGTCAGTCGTCCCATGCTATCAGTAGTGTTGAGGGGCTGGGTGACGGAAATAAAGGACGTGTTGTGCTCATCCAGAACGCCCACCAGCCGAGCGAAATCTGAAATGGAACGGGTGAGACGATCTACCTTGTAAACAATGATAATATCGATCTCGTCCCGTTCCACCGCAGCCATCAATCGTTTCAGCCCCGGGCGCTCGATATTCCCACCAGAAAACCCGCCATCCTCAAACCGCTCATCCACCAGCTGCCAGCCCTGGTGCTTTTGAGATAAGACGTAGGCGACTCCCGCTTCCCACTGAGCGTCGAGGGAATTGAACTCCTGCTCCAAACCCTCCTCAGAGGATTTTCGGGTATAAATGGCACAACGTTTCATGGGGCTTGTGTTGGTACTCACTTCCTTTTCCTCCGTTGGCCCTGTTGTTCTTTTCGTAAGCCAAAGAAGGCAGGGCCATTCCATTGGCTGCCAGTAATGACCTTGGCAATACCTGTCAGGCTTTTATAAAGCTGACCCCGGTATTCAAAGCCTTCTTGGGTAACCACCACCTCATGCTCTTCGTGGGCATATTCGCGCATAAGGCGGGTACCGTTAGGTAACGGGCAGGTTTTGTTCTTCGGTGTTTTTTTGTTTTTCAGGATGGACTGTTTAACCTGCAAGAGGCGCTTCTTGGTTAGATCGCTTAGACCACCCAGGGCTGTTCCTGAACTTTCCAGGCCAGGCGTTGGCGCAGGATCTTGGTATGCAGCTGTGGAGGTTCACTGTTCAGCAGTTCTTTCCATGTCTGGCAGAGCTGCTTGTTGTTCATTGTCATGATCTTGGCCACCTGTGCGGCCAGTGTTTGCTCCCTTCCACTGAATCCTCCCCGCGAGGAGTTGATTCACCTGCTGTCTCTGGCCGTAGTGCGCCACCACCGACGTATGTCCGAGAATAACAACCCGGACAGGGAAACTGACTGGACTTCTCCCCTCGACAGAGCGTGTATGTCTCTTCCTTTACGACAGGAGAAAGACAATGGAGAAGAGTGATAGTGAGCAAACACTGGCCGCACAGGTGGCCAAGATCATGACAATGAACAACAAGCAGCTCTGCCAGACATGGAAAGAACTGCTGAACAGTGAACCTCCACAGCTGCATACCAAGATCCTGCGCCAACGCCTGGCCTGGAAAGTTCAGGAACAAGCCCTGGGTGGTCTAAGCGATCTAACCAAGAAGCGCCTCTTGCAGGTTAAACAGTCCATCCTGAAAAACAAAAAAACACCGAAGAACAAAACCTGCCAGTTACCTAACGGTACCCGCCTTATGCGCGAATATGCCCACGAAGAGCATGAGGTGGTGGTTACCCAAGAAGGCTTTGAATACCGGGGTCAGCTTTATAAAAGCCTGACAGGTATTGCCAAGGTCATTACTGGCAGCCAATGGAATGGCCCTGCCTTCTTTGGCTTACGAAAAGAACAACAGGGCCAACGGAGGAAAAGGAAGTGAGTACCAACACAAGCCCCATGAAACGTTGTGCCATTTATACCCGAAAATCCTCTGAGGAAGGCTTGGAGCAGGAGTTCAATTCCCTCGACGCCCAGTGGGAGGCGGGAGTCGCCTACGTCTTATCTCAAAAGCACCAGGGCTGGCAGCTGGTGGATGAGCGGTTTGAGGATGGCGGGTTTTCTGGTGGGAATATCGAGCGCCCGGGGCTGAAACGATTGATGGCTGCGGTGGAACGGGACGAGATCGATATTATCATTGTTTACAAGGTAGATCGCCTTACCCGCTCCATTTCAGATTTCGCTCGGCTGGTGGGCGTTCTGGATGAGCACAACACGTCCTTTATTTCCGTCACACAGCCCCTCAACACTACTGATAGCATGGGACGACTGACCCTCCATATGTTGCTGTCGTTCGCCCAGTTTGAACGCGAGATTACCAGCGAACGGATTCGGGACAAATTTGCTGAATCAAAGAAAAAAGGACTATGGATGGGCGGTGCCGTTCCGCTGGGTTACGAGGTCAAGGATCGCAAGCTGATGGTGAACCGGGGTGAGAAGAAGGTCGTACAGATCATCTTTGAAATTTTTATTGAAACCCAATCTCTCACAGAGACCTGTTACCGTGTAAATGACATGGGCTTTCGTACCAAGCGCTATCCCAAGAAAGATGGCTCAGCGTGGGGAGGGAAACCGTTTGCAAAAAGCACCCTGCGCAGACTTCTCCAAAACAAGATCTATCTGGGTCTGATCCATCACAAGGGCGATTGGTACACCGGTCAGCACACTGCCATTCTGGACCAAGAGCTTTGGGATCAAGCAGAAGCCGTCTTTAACACGAACCGCTCCCTAAGACGCACAGAATCCCGCTGGCGGCATAGCCCTGCTTTCCTGCGAGGGTTGCTGTTTGGGCCTGACGGTATCGCACTGGTGCCCACCAGCGGTCGACGGAGAGGTAAACGCTACCGCTATTACACCAGCAACACCGCATGCAAAAAGGGCTACAGGGAAAATCCACTCCCTCCACTACCTGCTGAGCCTTTAGAACAAGCAATCATTCAGGAAGTGGAACAGCTGATTAACCAGCCCTCTCTACTGATGCAGGTTTTTCAACACAGTCAGGAAGCGGAAGACAAGATCACTTACGAGCAAACAGTAGAAGCTCTTAACACCTTGAAGGCCATCTGGCAGGAGCTGTTCCCCAACGAACAGCAACGCATTGCCCAGCTGCTGATCGACAGGATTGACGTTCAGGAAAACAACCTTCGTATCCGCTTCCATACCGGGGGTGTTCCTGAAATCACCGAAGACCTGCAAGGAGCCGCCTGATGAATATCACTGGAAAACGCCAGACCCGCTTCTACCCGGAAGAAAAAATTCTGGAAGTCAACATTCCGATTCGGTTACTTCGAAGAGGCGGCCGCACCCGTATCCAGACTGCTGACGGCCAAACTCTCAACACTCCCACCACCAACGACACAGCCCTGATGCGAGCGCTGGCTCAGGCTCATATATGGTTGCAAAAGCTGGAAGAAGGTGAGTTACCTGATGTGAAGTCCCTGGCAACTCACTACAGTCAAAACGAAAGTTATGTGTCCCGGATACTGCGACTGACTACGCTTTCTCCAATTTTACAGGAGTCCATTATGACGGAGCAGGATATTAACGGTCGCACACTGGCAGATTTTATGAGTGGTGCGCCAGAGGAGTGGAACCGGCAACAACAATGGGTTTATCAATAAGCTTCTGCCTGAGGTAGAACAACGACTCTTCAAAGCGGTCAAAAACGAATGCTCTCTATGTAACATTTCACCACCTGCTGGAAGGACTCCCCTGCGCACGCTTCACCAATTAGATGCTACCATCACCAACTCCTATACATTTTCAGTCGATGGTAAGTACAAAGGCAGCCTGAAATGCTACAACATGAAAAGTTAGACTATGTCGAATTCCCTTCTTCAGATTTATCCAAGACCAAGAGCTTTTTTAGCTGTACCTTTGGCTGGGAGTTTGAAGATTTTGGTGAAGAATATACTGCATTCATGAATCAGGGTTTGAATGGTGGTTTTTACAAATCTGACCTCAAGGCGGCAACAAATAGTGGCTCTGCATTACTGGTTTTCTTTAGCGATAACCTTGAAAAAACGCAAGAGAAGATTGAAAGCAACGGTGGCTTAATCATCAAACCAATATTTTCATTTCCGGGTGGTCGTCGCTTTCATTTCACAGAACCTGCAGGCAATGAGTTTGCCGCTTGGTCAAACAAGTAAAAGCGACACCAAATACCGCTCTTCAGACAAGAGAACTCAGGCAATAAACGACAGATACAACAGTTTAAAACAGGGCAAGAAATCACGAAATGTGTGAAATGTGTAGAGAAAGAGACCATTTCACCCTTAACCTGCCGGGCAGTTTGTTACGCCTAACACATGCGACCAAGACACCATAAAAACACTTGTAGACTTATGATTTAAAAAAGGTTTTAGATACGTACCTGGAAAAACGCTCTTTACGCTAAAAACAGAGAACACGGCCAAAAACGGTGTTTTGAGGGGCAAAACAAGGGCTGGTACGGCACCGGGGAGGTACGTTCCCCAAACCGTTTGGAGCCGGAAAAACAGGGGTTTTTATGCGCTTACAAACGCAAAAATCCCGCAACAGAGACCTGTGCGGGATTTTCAATATGTGGCGGTGAGGGAGGGATTCGAACCCTCGATACGTTTCCGTATACACACTTTCCAGGCGTGCTCCTTCGGCCACTCGGACACCTCACCAATTTTTTGCCTGCCGAACAATGTCTTGCCCTGCGAAGCGGGGCGTAATGTATAACAGCAAAACGGCACTGGCAACTGCGAATTGCACCGGTTTCGGTATTTACCGACATTGCCCGTATTTTAACCGTCTGCTTAAATGCTTTTTTGATTTACAGACTAACCTTCGCCCATGTCGCCCTCACCAAGCACCTTTGTTTTCAGCAATCCCCGAACTGCTTGCAAGAATCAGCCATTGAAGCAGTTGAATCACTTCAGCCGACATGTTGAACATCATTACTATCATTGCCCTGTGTACTGCTGGCTGGTCAAAGGTGCTGTGCGTTTTCATAAGAAAAAAAGCGGCAACAGCAGCTTCTTTCTTTATATGGAATACAGGAAAGGGAATGGTGCCAGTTGCTACCACTGCGAACAATTCGGCTCTCTGCATGAGGCCTTAACATGGCTGGACATTCAGGCCAACGTCATAGCCCTTGAGGAAATCTGTCCCGAGCAAACCCGTAAGCGCCCTGTCACAACAACAGGGCGGCAGACGAAATCAGACTCAGCGACTGTGGAAGATTAAATATTGAGAGGAGTAGCTTTACCCGGAGCGAGGCAATCCAAGAATACCGTCCTTAAATTTATTACTGACCGGATACTCACCAATCCACACCGTCAGCAAGGCATTAAAAAAGTCTTTGCCCGGAATCACACCCTGAATCTCACCACGAATCGACACGCGGGTACCGATCCCCGGCACATAGTCCACTGTGCCCTGCTCACCACTGAAGAGTGAGTCTTCAAACAGCCGGCTGAACGTAGCCAGCTGGTCTTCATACAGCTGCAGCTCATCTTTACTCATATTGTCTTTGAGAATATCGCTGATGGCTTCGGTGATCTGTTCAGCAGAAATACGTCGGGTCATCACATGGAAGACCATACGTTTGTAGCCTTCGTCCCTGAAAATTTCTTCCGGGTCGGAGCTGGGGTTCTCTAAATAGAGCTTGCCAAGGTAGGCATCCACAATTTTGTAGACCACTCGCACCGAAGCACCATTAAGCTTTAAGGCCGGGCGCTCCTGTGTACCGGGAATCACCTCAGCCACCTCAACCCCTTTCACGGTTAAGGCATGGCTGGAGAAAGACCAGAGACAGGCAAGAAGTGTCAAAAAAGGCAGACATGCGAATTGGATAAGTGAGCCAGCGACCATTATTTTTGTTTTTCTGTCGTTTTGCGTCTTTACCCTATTTAATAGTCCAGCTGCCGGTAAATCAACTTTCCGGCCTGAATGAGGTCTATCGGTTACAGCTCTACCCCAGAATACTGCCGCCAGAAGCTCCACGAAAATGTATGTCATCAACCATAATTCCTCTATGGCATTTGGAAATGGGCATTTAAAAATGCAGTGATCGCCTCCATATACGCCTCATTCGACACTGCGACCCATCAACTCCTGAATCGCTTCTGTTCCCCGCCGCCATGCATCAGGAACAGCAGCACAAACAGTTTGTGAAGCCCATATGAACGAAGAGCACGACAACACTCAGGAAGTCATCACCGATGACATCAGCCAATCCGAGACGGGTAAGGAAGGCAGTACCGCTCTGGTCCTGCCCCACCAAAACCTGCCCGACAAACTCTATCTGATACCGGCCACCAACCGGCCGTTCTTTCCGGCTCAGGTGCAACCCCTGGTATTTGGTGCCAAGCCCTGGGAAGAAACCCTCAAGCGTGTCACCCAGACAGAAGATAAAGTTTTAGGGCTTTCGTTTATCAGCGACTTTAAAGGCGATGTTGCTGAACCCGAAGAGTTCCCCGAAATCGGCTGTGCGGTGAAGATCCACAATATTGTTGAAGTGGACGATCAGATTCAATTTATCGCCCTCGGCATCCAACGCTTTAAGATTGTGAACTGGTTGCGGCGTCGCCCCCCATTCCTTGTACAGGTTGAATACCCGGAAGACCAGAGCGAAGACGAAGATACTCTCAAGGCCTATGCCATGGCCTTGATAAACGCCATCAAAGAGCTTCTGCCGCTCAACCCCCTGTATAGCGAAGAGCTGAAGAACTACCTGAACCGCTTCAGCCCCCGTGAACCTTCGCCACTGGCCGACTTTGCTGCTGCAATCACCACCGCTCCCGGGCCTGAGCTGCAGGAGGTTTTGGAAACCATCTCCATCCAGCGCCGTATGGAAAAAGTGCTGGTGCTGATCCGTAAAGAGCAGGAAGTCGCCAAGCTGCAAAGTCAGATCAGTGAGGAAGTGAACCACAAAATCAGCAAGCACCAGCGGGAATTTTTCCTCAAAGAGCAGCTGAAGGTTATCCAGAAAGAGCTGGGCATTGCCAAAGATGACAAAACTGCGGAAATGGAAGAGTTCCACCGCCGCCTCAAGAAGCGTGAGATTCCACCAGCGGCCCGCAAAAAAATTGATGAAGAACTCAACAAGTTCTCCATGCTGGAGATTGGCTCACCAGAATTCAGCGTGACCCGTAACTACCTCGACTGGGCCACGTCTGTACCCTGGGGCGTGGTCTCCGATGACAACCTCGACCTGAAAAATGCCCGCAAGATACTCAACAAAGACCATGACGGTCTGGATGATGTGAAAGACCGCATCATCGAGTTCCTGGCTGTGGGTGCCTACAAGCAGGAAGTCGCCGGTTCGATCCTGTTGCTGGTTGGTCCTCCTGGTGTCGGTAAAACCTCGATTGGCCAGTCCGTTGCCAATGCATTGGAACGTAAGTTCTACCGCTTTAGCCTCGGTGGCATGCGCGATGAAGCCGAGATTAAAGGTCACCGTCGTACCTACATTGGAGCCCTGCCCGGCAAGCTGGTTCAGGCACTTAAGGAAGTAGACGTCTCCAATCCGGTGATCATGCTGGATGAAATCGACAAGATTGGCGCCTCCTTCCGGGGTGACCCTGCCTCCGCCCTGCTGGAAGTGCTCGACCCGGCGCAGAACAGTGAGTTCCTCGACCACTACCTGGATATGCGCATTGATCTGTCCAAGGTGTTGTTTATCTGTACCGCCAACCAGCTGGATACCATTCCCGGCCCACTGCTGGACCGTATGGATACTCTGCGCCTGTCGGGTTATATCACTCAGGAAAAGGTGGCCATTGCCAAAAACCACCTTTGGCCCAAGCAGCTGAAAAAGGCCGGTCTTAACAAGACTCAGCTCAAGATCAGCGATGCCACCCTGCGTACGCTGGTAGAAGGCTATGCCCGTGAATCCGGTGTTCGTCATCTGGAGAAACTGCTGGCCCGCATTATTCGCAAGGCGGTGTTGAGGATCCTTGAAAACCGCGACATGAAGATCAAAATCGGCATCAAAGACCTGATCGACTACCTCGGTCAGCCTTACTTCACTCAGGAAAAGGTTCTGCAGGGTGTGGGTGTAATCACCGGTCTGGCGTGGACGTCTATGGGTGGCGCCACACTGCCAGTGGAAGCCTCCCGTGTGCACACTCTGCGCCCTGGCTTCCGCCTGACAGGCCGCCTGGGGGAGACCATGCGCGAGTCTGCGGAGATCTCCTACAGCTACATAATGAGCAATCTGAAGAAGTTTGGTGCCAAAGAAGATTTCTTTGATAAGTCCTTTATCCACCTGCATGTTCCCGAAGGTGCAACGCCGAAAGATGGCCCCAGTGCGGGTGTCACCATGGCCAGCGCCCTGCTCAGCCTGGCGAAAGGCCGCAAACCCAAGCCTTTGGCGATGACTGGTGAACTGACCCTGACCGGCCATGTTCTGCCAGTCGGTGGTATCCGGGAGAAGGTGATTTCAGCGCGGCGCAGTAAGATCAAAACCGTGATTCTGCCTGAAGCCAACCGCAGGGACTTCGATGAACTGCCGGATTACATCAAGGAAGGTATGACAGCCTACTTCGCCACCACCTTTGCTGATGTTGAGAAGCATCTGTTTTAAACGCTGATGCCGAGAATGGACTCAAACGCGGGCCATTAAAAAGCTGCTGATCTATTGCAGATTTCAGCAGCTTTACTCTCACACTCGCTCGCTCAAGCAGTATGGGCAACCCACACTTGGACATTTTAAATGAGCTGCTCCATTTATAGTCCGTCATCACTCTGACTGTCCACCAAACTGTAATAACAAATTCTTTTAAAAACAGTCAGTTAATAATCTTCCGATCCACCCCCTCAACCCGAGCACCACCCTAAACTTGAGAGATAAGGTTCATATCTTTCAGGCAGGATGCCAGATCATGTCAACTGTAGGTTCCGACGGACACCGCCCATCAGGTGGCTCTACCCAGCCCCTCCAGCCTCTTGGCCCGGTTGAGGCAACGCCTGCACAATCTGCTGACCAGCCTGAGAAAACACCGCCGCTTAAACTCGATACTCCTGTTCAACACCTTGGCGGAAAGATTGCCTCTTCAGCCATGCCCAGTGAAAGCACAGGAAAAGCAGGAAAGACCGGCCTGCTCAATCAGGAAGCCGAAGCACGTATGCGTGCCCTGCTGCACCGTATGGATGGCCGGGAAGTCAGCCTGCGCGACAAGCTTCAACTCCGTCCTCTCCCGCCAGCTCAAGTACTAGAGCAAGATCCAGTATCAGAAAACATCCCTGACGCCTGGCTGGTTGATGACAAGTTACTTCAGGAACGACTGGTTGCTCCAAGCGAGGCTAAATCATTACTTCACTCACTGAACCCCTATAACTGGTTCAGCCGTAAGTCCACAGCCGAGCGGCATGTGGCTCCGGCCCCTGAACCCAAAAAAGAGAAAACGACATGGGGCGCAATATACAAAGTCAGCAGCTGGCTACTGACCAATCTCAGCAGCTTTAACCGTCTGATTGGTGTGCTGTCTGCTGTCTATAAACAAAGCCGCTCAGGTGAACCTTCGCAGCCCCAAACCTTCAACCTGAAACAGCTGCAATTGCCCTTTTCTAATACCTCCATGGAGGATGTCGCTGTGAATGTGCATCGGGTGCTATTGGTGCGCAAAGGAGAGATGGAAACCGTCACCGTCTGGGAGAAAGATGCACAGGGTGTATTGCAATCCCATACAGAAGAACGTGAAGCAGAACAGACTCACCTGAAAATAGAAGCCGACCTCTCTGGTAAAGCCATTGTTTCTTCACACCCCCTGCTGGAAGTGGGTATTTCGCTCTCCAGTGTCGACCTGTCAATGGTCTTCCCGAATACACAACTGCTGGAGGCAATTCTCAACAGTGGTTCACTCTATACAAATCTGGGGCGCCTGCTGTGGAATTATAAAAATCTGGGTGGCCTGTTAACCCCCAGCCAGTGTCAGATATCTATTCATCAAGGTCGCTGCAGTGTCCACACACCAGAGCACCCTGGCACAGGCGGTGAACTGCAGATTCATCATCTGGACCTGGATTTTGACCGCTTCCCCGAAGCAGATGCTCAAGGCAACCCTTTGCAAATGGCCACGACTGCCCGCAACCTGGACGTCTCAGGTAAAATCAGCGAACTTGCGCCGTTTATGTCTGAGCAGCATTTGGAAAATCTCAAGCTGACCTTCCCTTACACGACACAGGGCAGTTCTACTACACGACTGCAGGCAGATCACTTACTGGTACAAAAACGAGAGAGTGGCACCCGCCTGTTCTGCCCTGAGCTTAAGGCCGATGTGCAGGGTGATATTGGCCTGACCCAGGGCACAGTGAAAGGTCTGGCTCTGGTCACCGACAGCCGTGTAGTTGCTGAGCCGGTGCAACCTTCACAAGCCTTCAATCCGGATGGTGTACCTCTTGCGCTGGTGAAAGCTGAACCAACCGTAGCTCAATCTGCAAAACAGGAATCGTCCATCGCTATTGCTTTTCAGGACGTTGAGGGAGAACTTCTGATCCCTCAGAGTTCACTGCGCCTGCCTTTTGATCTTCATGGTCCTGCAAAGCTGAACAATGGTCTGGTATTAATAACCCGGCACCCTGAAGGCAGCGCCCAGAACAAGGTCACTGTCGACTTTGAAGTTGAGAAAGTCACTGGTGCTTTGGACGCAGGCCTTGAAGCAACAGGCACCGTTAACAACATTCAAGGATGCTTTGACAGTGCGAACATGACCACCACTATCGCCATCAACAAAGCCGACATTCAGCACTTTGACATAGGCACAGAGCCTGACAAGGTCACCAATCAAAACCGCTTTATCGGCGGTGTGGTTCAGGGGTCTGATGTTGCGATTATTGTCGCCCCTGATGCCAATAAACAAGTCATCACAGAGGTTCACTGTGACACACTTCATGCCCAAAAGATGAAAGGCTGGTTACCTGCCAGCAAAGCTCAGGCACAGGGCTGCAAAATCAGCATAACGCCTCCCCACGATTTGACTAACCACCACCTGAAGGTGGATGTCGATATTGAAAAAGCCACCTTCGAGGGAACGCCTGTTTCCAGCGGCCTGACCGGTCAGAGTATTGCAGCCACTGTCGACACCCAGCACCTTGTGAACATGCAACTGAGCTCTTCCTTTAAGTCCGTACCTGCCAGTCTCAATGATCAACAACAGTTCATAGACCAAATGAGTCGCCCGGTGCAGTCCTGGCAAATACCCGCCAACCGTCTCGACACCACAGGAATTGCAATGAGTGCCGGTCAAAGCACAAGCGAGATCACTGTCACCCTTCCAGGTGCCAGCGAAATCCACAGACCACTCGATAAAAATGACGCTCCGACCCTGCCTACTTTCAAAGGTGTACTCACCACGCAATCACCGCTGGCAAAAATACTGATCAAGGCAGGCAAAGGCTTCCAGCACGGCAAACTCTCCACCTCCAAAATGGAGCTGGAGCTTCCCGAGGGTGAAGTCACCGGTCATATGCAGGGTGAAGGGCTGGTCCTGACCAGCAGGAATGGTACTGAAAAATCCAAGAACACCATCCAAACCAACGTTAATCTCACAAAACTTCAAATGTCGAATGTCAGTGCCGACCAGCGCTGGCTGCCAAAATCGGTGAAGATCAGCGGTGATTGTTCCATGACCTATCCAGAACTCTCGATCACAACCCGTCCTCCTGAACGTCTGCCGGGCGATGTCTTATATGAAGGAACAGATGAGCCAAAGTATACCGCCCGCCCTATTGATACCCGCATGTACGTTCATAAAAGCTCATGGAAAACCAGGGTGGAAGTTGCTCCACAGGCTTTAACCTCCCCCGATACCAAAGAGAAGCTGGAAGCTGTCGTCCAGAATCTGCCCCAAAACCGTCAGGAGGCATTTCAGCCTCTATTGGAGCAGCTTGATCAACTGAACGACGAGGTGTCAGCAGACACCGAAGTGTTACAACAGGAGCTGGAACTCCATACAAAAAAAGCAGAACTGGCAGCCCAGCTCACAGCAAACCATGACAAGTCCGTCCGGATCACTGCTCGTAACGCTGCTGCCGCACTCCCTAGAGGCGCAGTCATCGCAGGCGCTCACCTTGAGAATTTAGATGTCAGCGCAGCCAGTACGACAGATTCTTCCAAGGTCAGCGCACTGGTAGAAACCATTGCCGTCGATCATCTGAAAACAGATAACACCAGCGCCCTGCCCTTCTCGATGGAGCTGCATAAACCGGCGGCTCTGCATGGTATTGAACTCACCTACACCCAGAATGGTCAGTCAAAACTCGCACAGGGTGTTATAGCAAGTGGCGATATCGATGCCAGTGCTGGCCTGAAAGGCAAAAAGACCGACCCCAATACCGGGCAGGAAGAACCTTTCGCGCCCTTAAAAGTACGGTCAGCCCTCTCCCGTGCGAAAGCCTCGGTCTGTACCAATGAGAACAGACTCCATACCAGCAGCTCCATTAGCCACCTTGCATTTCACCTGAGGGAAACAGAGGATCAGCTAGGTGCAGCCGTAAATACCGACGCCGAAGTCTTTGGGGTTTTAGCAACAGCAACCAGTACACAGGCAAGCCTTCAGGCATCAGTCGATATGGATGCCGGGCAGCTTGAGGTGAACGGTGATCTCAACGGTACGGCTCTATTAAAAGAAGGTGGTGCTTCGGTTCATAAAGACGAAAAAAGTCTGCAGATTAATAACCGCTTCAACAGTCGCCACCTGGATGTAAAGTTTGATAATGCCGCCAACGAACTGGTCAATATATTCACCCACAACAAACTCCAGCGCAGTGCTCTCGGGCAACTGGTCGACCTCAGGATCAAGCCCAACCTGGATGCAAATTTGACCGGTACAGTGTCGATGAATGCCAGCGGTGCAATCTCTCCGATACTGGCCCTGGCTCTGTCGTACACCTCATCCCGCTGGCTGCGGGCAGCTCTGCATATCACCAAAGCCTTTACCCGGGTGTTGCGCTTCACCGTTAACCTCGACAACCTGCCACTGGAGCAGGGTCGTACAACACTGGCTGATTTTGCCCAGTGCTTCAGTATCACTCTGGGCAGCAACAACGGTCGGCTGGGGCAGCTTTATGCCAACAGCGTACAGCCGGTTATCATCCTGTTTAAACGAGTTATCAGCGGGCCAATCTTACGCCGTTATAATCTTCTGGATGCAGCTTCAGGATACATCTCTCTTGAGAGCCTGAACCGTCTGCTCCAAACCCGGGTCGAACTGGTGTCTCATACTGAACTGCCCAAAAATGAACTGCTTGAGACCAAAGACCCACTCACAGATATCAGCTATGCGTTACAGACCGGGCAGCCCCTGCCCATTCACTGGGATGGCGCTGCCTATCAGGATGCTGTTGAGCAACGCCTTGCTCAAATGCGCTGGCACAACCAACCCCTGAAAAAAATAGTGCACACAGACCTTTTGAAGAGTCTGTCTCAACGTATTTGTAAAGACTGGCCCCTGCAACCACTCACTGTTGAAAATATTTATGTGCTGGAAGATTTACTGCAGGGCATACAGCAGATGCTGAGAAATCAGCATGATGCGTTATCTCTGGTAAAAACCTACTCTGCGGCCTGGGAGCAGGCTCGTGCTAATCAGACTCAGCGGCAGATAATAAACAACTCCATAGCGAACAAGCCTGTGTGACCATTTCGTTTGGTAAATTTACGACCAGATAACCTCTACATATTTCGTATTGTATAGGGTTTTCATCTAACAACTCTCAGCCCAGACTTCGACACCACGCACTACCTCACAGTGTATTCCCACCCTATATCAAAGATAACCCGTACATTCCTTCACGTCGCCCTCATCTGGCAGAGTGTTTTTTGACCGTTTTATAATGGCATTGACAATACGATCCATCTTGCCACAAGACAGTCACTGCAGCCTTTTAGTAATGCCCTTGAAGACAGTCTGGAAGCTAGCTTACAAAGCCCTTGAGTAAAGCCATTATGCGAAATCCGGCAGCTGTATTTATTATTTTTATTTCAACTGCATCGGTACTGTTCAGCGAAAGAAGTATTTTGGTAAAGGGGTGGGTATTGCAGTGAGGAAAGGTTCCCCTCTGAAAGAGAGGCTGGATACCGCCCTGGCTGCGGTGAAAGCCGATGGCACTTATAACCGTTTACTGCAGAAATACTCTCTGGAAGATAACACCTGAAACATCGCCATCAACTCAATGCAGAGCAAACATCCTTTGCTTGCTCTGCATTTATCTCGATATCATGTATTTATCACGGTTAGCCAGCACTCGCTTGACCGTATCCACAATGGCCTGAGTCTGGGGGTCAATCTCCAGATTCACCCTGTCACCAGGCTGAATCGTCCCGAAAGTCGTCATCGCCAGGGTTTCAGGAATCAGGTGTACCGCAAAGGCCTGTTCTTCGACCGTTGCACTGATAGTCAGGCTGGCACCGTTCAGGCCTACATACCCCTTGGGCAGCAGATACTCCTGAAACTGTGGTTCAAAGTGAAAACGAATTGTGGTGTTATCAGGCGTTTTCTCAACGGCTGTGACTTCCACCAGACCGTGAACATGGCCAGACATACTATGCCCGCCAATCTCATCACCAAAACGGGCCGCCCGCTCAATATTGGCCTGATCACCAACCGTGAGATCAGCCAGATTCGTGACCCGCAGGGTTTCCTGCATCACATCAAAAAAGGCTGTTTTTTGATTATCTCTGGTAGCACTGCGCGTAGCGGTCAGGCAGACACCATTCACCGCCACACTGGCACCATTTTTTAAATCTTTGGCAAGCTCTTCACCCAGGGCTATTTCAAAAGTGGCAAAGCCTTCACGGCGCTCAATGCCAACAACTTCCCTTATGCCCTGCACGATACCTGTAAACATACTGCTCCCGAAATGATCTGATGTGATATCTGAGACTGCATTAATTGCGATTATAAAAAGGCTGATTATAAAACATTTTGGCTCCGCAGCACCGGGGGCGCAAAAGCCTGATCTGGCATGACCTTGTGACTTGGACGACTTCCTCCGGCTGGGGAATAATCTCACCATCCCAGCGACAGGGAAACAAACACATAACAGCCATGTCATGGTTTTCCGGAGAAAAAAAATTTATACAGACCCGACATTCACCATCGGGCACCATTATGAACTACTCAACAGGTCACCCCATTCAATACTATGGATGGTACGACGACAGGCATGCAAACAACTCCCAGCCACCACCAACAGCTCACTGGGAGCGAAGCAGCAGCTCACACGAGGCCAGCCCTGCTGCCGCACCCGAAAGACAAATCCGCCCTTCATCATTCGCACATCCCGGAAGGGGATTGGCACATCGAAGTGCGGCCCATTATCACCCATACAACAGCTACAGACACAACGAAAGGAGAGCGCATTCAGATAGCCTATACACTGAGCCCAGCCATGCAGGCACCAGCAACGACAGCCACTCCCACCTTTTGGAACAAGCCCGGAAAGCCCTTTACATCCCAAACCACACCGTAGCCTTTAATGCCGTTGAGACCTACCTGAACAGGACCCTTGGTCAAAACATCCCACCAAAACAACTCCAACAACTGCTCACCTTTATGGGGCACCTGATCAAGAGCCGTCACATTCAAAAAGACCGCATCTTGTCGTGCTATCAAAACCATCGTGATTTTTTTCATTTCCAGCCAGAAATGATGGCTGAATTTATTCTCAAAGCTTCAAAATTCCATGAAAGATCACCCGTAAATGAAAAACTCGCTTTTCTTGAACAGTTCCTGCAAAACATCCCAGACAGTGTCAAAGGTGAACAGCCTGTCTTGCGAGCCATGACTGTCGCCTACAATCGCTGTCAACGCTTTGATAGAGCCCTGGAAACGGCTTTACTGGTGAAGAATACGAACAAAGAACGTTTATTTTGCGGACATGCTTCCGATGCTTTTCTCGACTGCATAGGCGCACTGGAAATAAAGGAACTCAACCTTCCTGCTTTCAAGCACTGGATGTCACGCGCCCTTAAGCTTGCGTACGAATCACTTAAACTTGCATTTCAACCGTCAGCGGAAGCAAAAGACTTTGAGAAAATTCTGGACTGCGGCATTAAAACAGTAAGATGGAACGAAATGCTCCCTTGCCCACAAACTGTCCTTGAGGCAGATAAACTCATCAGAGATGCAACTTCATATTACACAAAGCGCCTGAAAGAAGATAACCCCCTCTCGGAGAAGCTCATTGACTTCTTTCTACATACCGACCCAGGCTGGGCATTAACGCTACTGAGAACGACACTGAAAGGATACTCACAAACACCAAAAGGGCGTAATCAAATGCATCGCGGCCATGCACTACTTCATATAAGAGCACAAAATAGAGTATAAAAATGACCGTAACGGCATGCACCAGTACGGCCTTTTCAGGGGCAAAGGCCCACCTTGCCAGTTAGTTCTGGTACAGCTGCAAACAGACCAGCGGCCAGACCGTAATCAGCCACATGAAAGATAGAAGAAATAAAATTGCGGTGATAGAGCTTTTATATATACGTCATTTCATACATACGTCATCTTTCACATATTATTGTTATGAGAAAAACAACACAGATTAACACTGGAAGTAGATCAATCAGCATCTATAAGCTGTAATTAATGTCATACAACAGTCTGTATAGCTACGTTCTTGAATCAGCGTTTCAAAAACAGAGCGCTTCAAAGGCAAAGAGTACTTGCCCTGGCCGCTGTTTTCGCCACATTTTTTTGCAGAGGAACTGCTTAATGGCATTAGATGCTTCCAACAAGGTGACCTCACCATCCTGCGCCACTCTGAATGCCCTGGTTAACCCGACGGGCAGCATGAACGTCCTTTCCACCGATGAAGTACGTCAGCTTCAGGACACCACACGCACAGGTCTCTACACCCTCTTTCGCCAGTGTGCTCTGGCGGTACTCAGCTGTGACACCGAACTGGACGATGCCCGGGAGCTGCTCGCTCTCTACCGTAACTTTGATATCGAAATCATTCAGGAGCACCGGGGCCTTCAACTCAAGCTGATCAACGCCCCAGCCTCAGCCTTTGTCGACGGTGCACTGGTACGCGGCGTGCGGGAGAACCTCTTCTCTGTGGTGCGCGACATTCTGCACTCCTGCAGCGAACTAAAAGGTTGCGACCAGGACGAAGCCACCAAACCTCAACGGGTCACCGGCCTGATTTTTGAAATGCTGCGTCATGCCAAAGCCTTTGTGCCAGGCCAGACGCCGGATGTTGTCGTCTGCTGGGGTGGTCACTCCATCGGCCGTGAAGAGTACAAGTACACAAAAGATGTCGGCTATGCACTCGGCCTGCGGGGTATGAATATCTGTACTGGCTGTGGCCCCGGCGCCATGAAAGGCCCCATGAAAGGCGCTCATATCTCCCATGCCAAACAGCGCATTCACAATGGTCGGTTTATTGGCCTGACTGAGCCAGGGATTATTGCGGCAGAAAGCCCCAACCCGATCGTCAATGAACTGATTATCATGCCTGATATCGAAAAGCGCCTGGAAGGCTTTGTGCGTATGGGCCATGGCATTATCGCCTTCCCGGGTGGCCCGGGTACCTGCGAAGAGATTCTCTATTTAATCGGAATCCTTCTGCACCCGGATAACAAAGACATTCCTTACCCGTTTGTGCTGACCGGCCCCGAATGTGCCAAAGCCTACTTTGAGCAGATTGATACCTTTATCGGCAACACCCTCGGCCCTGAAGCCCAGGCTCTGTACACAATTATTATTGATGACCCGGCCGAAGTAGCCCGAGTTATGAAGAGAGGTCTGGAGCAGGTAACAGAGTCTCGACGTGCTCATAACGATGCTTTCTACTTCAACTGGAAGCTCAATATCCCCCACTCATTCCAGGTGCCCTTTGAGCCCAACCACGACAATATGGCTGCACTGAAGCTGGACAGCAGCCTGCCGCCTCAGGAGCTGGCTTCCAACCTGCGTCAGGCGATGTCGGGTATTGTGGCGGGTAATATTAAGGAAAGCGGCATTAACAGCATTCAGAAACACGGTAAATTCCAGCTGTCCGGAGAACCGGCCTTGATGAAGCGTATTGATGCCCTGCTCACTGCCTTTGTTGACCAGGGACGCATGAAACTCCCGGGAACCCGCTACGAACCCTGCTATGAGGTTAAACACTGACTGATAGTCTTTGTTAAAAAATCAAACCTTATTGCGGTCACACATCACGCATGGTGCAATGCAAACAAATGATACCAATAGCAAACATTTGTTTGCATTGAGCCAGATGGCAGCCTTAAACCACCGTCAGGCACTGGTCATTGATACCAACCTGTCGCCTGAAGCACGGGACTTTATCCTTAACCGCCCTAACCTGCCGTCGGTGTTTGCTGACTGTGTGTCTGCATCCAAAGCAGAACGTCTGCGCCCCTGACTACACCGCATTCACACCCTGAAACCCAATCGCCTGAAAGCCGGAGGCATAGGATCAAGAATTAAAGGCCTCTGCAACCATGGCACTGGAGCAGCAGGCGACGATTAACCTTGCACTGGGTGCCGCCGCCATTCAGAAAGGATGTACCATGAACCCATTTCTCGATATTCACCCGGACGTGAAAGCCACGTTGAATGCAGGCCAGGCCGTTGTCGCACTGGAATCCACCATTATCTCCCACGGTATGCCCTATCCGGACAATGTTGCCACAGCGCTCAAGGTTGAAGAGACGGTGCGGGAACAGGGTGCAACCCCTGCCACTATCGCAATTATCGGCGGCCGCCTGAAGGTTGGCCTGACCCGTGATGAGATCAAACACTTAGGCAAAACGGGTTTGGGTATTATTAAAACCAGCCGCCGTGACCTGCCGGTGATCATGGCGAAAAAGATGGACGGTGCGACCACTGTTGCCACCACCATGATTATCGCTGCTATGGCAGGTGTAAAAGTCTTTGCAACCGGTGGCATTGGCGGTGTGCACCGGGGTGCAGAGACCAGCTTTGATATCTCTGCCGATCTGCAGGAACTGGCAAAGACCAACGTGGCTGTAGTGTGTGCCGGTTGCAAGTCCATCCTGGATATTGGCCTGACTCTGGAATACCTCGAAACCAACGGTGTGCCTGTACTTGGTTACGGCGTAAAAACCATGCCTGCATTCTACACCCGTGGCAGTGACTTCCAGGTTGATCACCAGCTAGACACACCTCTGGATATCGCCGAAACTCTGCAGGCGAAGTGGACGGCCGGACTCAAGGGTGGCGTTGTCATTGCCAACCCTATTCCAGAAAAACATTCCATGCCTCGGGATATTATCGACACGGCCATAGAACAGGCACTGAAAGAGCTGGACGAGCAAGGCGTTAAAGGTAAGGAGTCCACGCCCTTTCTGCTGTCCCGCGTAAAAGAGCTGACTGGGGGTGACAGCCTGAAGTCCAATATTGAACTGGTGCTAAACAATGCACGACTGGCGTCCCGCATTGCGGTTGAATACGCTTACCTTTAACAGCCTGAAGCCAGCACACTCAGCCCCGCACCATAAAAGCAGTGCAATAAAAGGCCGGAAAGCATAAGCTTTCCGGCCTTTGTCGTATTAACGAAGTCGTTCAGGAAGCACTATCGTTTTTTGTCACGAGTTTACTCGTTACCGCGGTTGTCGTCGCTATCACGAGGACTACGACGACGCTGGCCTTCAAAGCCACGGCGACGTGGACGCTCATCGCGCTCACCACCGCGGCCGCCTTCACGGTTACCACGGTAGCCACCACGGTCGCTTCGACGAGGGGCGCCACCGCTAGGGTTTTCACGCCATTCCCGCAGTTCCAGCATCTGGTTACGGATGCGGATTTCACCCAGAGTGCTCAGCACAGCACCTGCAGTCTCTTCTGGCAGATAAACCGTAGAGAACTTGTCGAACAGACGGATATGCCCGATATCACGACCAGAGATTCCGCCTTCGTTAGCGATGGCGCCAACAATCTCACCAGGGCTTACGCCATGGTCACGGCCAACGCTGATACGGAAACGCTTCTTGCCCTTGTTACGAGGATCTTCACGATCTTCACGACGAGGACGACGCTCACGCTCTTCCCACTGGCGAGGCTCAGGCTCGTTACCATCAGGGAATGGACGCTCTTTCTGGGCCAGGAAGCACAGGGCCGCAGCCGCATCGCCAATTTCAATCGCCTGTTCCTGAATCATCTCATTGATGACTTCATGGTACTGGGTCAGATCTTCATTACTGATGGTGCAGGAAACCTGCTCCTTGAAGTTCTTGATACGAATATCCCGCACGTCACGCTGGGTAGGCAAACGCATAGGTTCGATTTTCTGACGAGTCGCATGCTCAATAGCACGCAACATACGACGCTCACGAGGTGCGGCGAACAGGATCGCAGTACCCTGACGTCCGGCACGACCGGTACGGCCGATACGGTGAACATAGGCTTCAGTGTCGTTAGGGATGTCGTAGTTCACAACATGGCTGATGCGCTCAACGTCCAGGCCACGGGCAGCAACGTCAGTCGCAACCAGAATATCCAGAGTCCCTTTCTTCAGGCGGTCGACCATCTTCTCACGCAGCCCCTGACTCATATCACCATTCAGTGCAGCGGCAGAGAATCCACGGGCTTCCAGCTTTTCAGCCAGTTCAACAGTGGCGGAACGGGTACGTACGAAAATGATCATGGCGTCGAAATCTTCGACTTCCAGAATACGGGTCAGAGCGTCCAGTTTATGCAGACCACTGGCCATCCACACTTTTTGAGTAATGGTATCAACCGTGGTGGTCTTCGCACGAATCTCAACAGATACGGGGTTATTCAGGTACTTGTCTGCAATGCGACGAATCGCAGGAGGCATGGTCGCAGAGAACAGTGCAGTCTGCCGGGTCTTTGGAGTGTGATCGAGGATCCACTCTATGTCTTCCACAAAGCCCATACGCAGCATTTCGTCGGCTTCATCCAGAACCACTGTCATCAGGTTGTCCAGCTTCAGACTACCACGGCGCAAGTGATCCATAACACGACCCGGGGTACCCACAACAACCTGCGCACCACGCTGAAGACCGCGCAGCTGTCCACGCATATCCTGGCCACCATATATGGGCAGAACATGGAAAGAAGGAAGATGTTTCGCGTAAGTCTGGCAAGCTTCAGCCACCTGAATAGCCAGTTCACGTGTTGGGCAAAGCACCAGCACCTGGGTGCCGCTGCAGCTATCATCTATGCGAGAGAGAACCGGCAGGGCAAACGCTGCGGTTTTACCAGTACCCGTTTGAGCCAGACCAAGCAGATCTTTACCTTCCAGCAGATGGGGAATACTGCGAGCCTGGATAGGAGAAGGGGTTTCATAACCAACATCTCGAATAGCTTTCAGTATGGCATCCGACAGGGACAGTTGATCAAAGGCTATAACGGTTTCAGTCTGGGTTTCGGGCATGAATTGCTCGCTTGTAAATAATGAAAAAATCGGGCGATTCTTTGGAAGAGCCAACAATGACTACTGAAAATCGACCAAACATCCGGATTTCGCTAGTCCGGACGCAACAGAGTATGCGGAATAGAAACGCAGTATCTGTATCCTGTTCCGGACAGGTATTAAGGAGGCATGTAAACATGCGCAGTCACTGAATGTGACATTAAGGAGGGAACGAGAACGGCAGCTATGAGGATGGCTGATATATAAATGTGTCATCATTATAAGCAGTCGGCGAACAATGAAGCGTCTATCAGACATTACAGAAAACTACAGCGAAGCTTCCAATCACTCCTGACTCTCCAAAAAACCGGAGACTGAGGGGACTGGAGCCAACCCGGCTTTCATGTCCAAGGCTCTACTACCCGCTCAACGGCTATTTTAACACAATACCCGGGAGTCACTAGGGGAAAATATCCCTAAAAAGGGGTTCCATTTAGGCCACCCCCCTCCATTTCCCTCATGAAGATGCCTATCTGACACGCCCCAGGAGCCTGACCGAGAATAGCGACCGTAACGAGAGCGAAGCCGGTTTGAGTCATTTCTTGAGTTGTTTTGAGGAGAATAGTGGTTCTATTTAACGAAAAACAGCTCAAGAAATGGCCAAATCCGGTTCGCTCGCAGTAGGGCGCTATTCTCGGTCAGGCTCCTAGACCTTAGTCTTAGTCAGTGAACCATTACCCGCAAACAGAACTCTATTTAAACAATAACAAACTTTGGAGAGCGCTGTTATGTCAGGACCTACAATACATACTTCACTAACAGGAGGGGCAAAACAACCTCTCCCGCCCAGCTATAGACTCTATAAAAAGTGGGAAGACTGCACCTTCAAGGAGCGAGCCGTCAAAGTACTCAAGCATGTGGGTACACTGTTAAAGCACGCCGGTATAGGTGCAGCCGTTGCTGGCGGAATCGCCCTCACCTCTGTAGTCGCCATCTCTGTATTCCCTATACTGGCACAGCCGATGATCTGCTTTATCGCACCCACAATCGGTTACAGTGGCGCCACCATTGTTAACGGTCTGATTGGCGGCATTCCAGGCCTGATCAGTGGCTATGGACTGAACACCCTTATGGCAAGTCCACCCGCTGACATCATGGCACGTGAGAAAGAAAGCCCGGAGAGAAAACTGGCACGAATGGCCGCTAAACTACATCTATTTACTATCGCGGGCGCCCTTATAGGCGGAGTATTTATTAGCGCAGGTCACAACCTGAATTTACTGCAACCCTGCACATGGCCGTGGCCCTGCCGGGTGTTTTGAGATGCGTGATAGAAGTGTTATCCGCTACTCTTCTTTCCCTGCGGTCTTTTAAGCTGCCACAGGCGCAGGATATTGAGTGGTAAAAGTGCTGAATGAAGAATAAGGACAAGCGGCAAGTTTCTCAGCAGCGCACAAGCAAAAAAGGAAATATTACTGGCAATCGCAACCCGACGGGGCCTCACTATATCCTTTTCGAAAAAGGTGATAAAAACAAGAATAGAGGTCACGTCCCCCACCAGCTTTTCAGGGCCAACCTGATACCAGCCAATGGTCATCTATCCTGCAACCGGTATGTCATTAAGGAGGGGCGGGAAAGGTTAACTGTAGACTCTCATATTCCAACAACTCTCTCTTCCCTGCGTCATTTTAGGATATCCAGCTCAAACACTTTAAATGTAGGATAAACCTTCATCGCCTCTCCATTGACAATGTGCTGCAGCCTGCCATGAGAGTATAAACTCAGGGTGTGTTCATTTTTTCCGTGGGACACCCTGTAACTATTCTCTTTTTTTGTCACCTTGTAAGGTTTTTTCCATCCCGGCCCATGACTGGACTCAACCAGCGCATCCATCTCACGTCTCGTATGGATGGCTAACTCTTGAGCCTTCAAGCCATATGGCACTTCATGAAGCAAATCTATCCCTCTGTCCAAGGCAAATGCATCAACCCTTTCGATATCATTCTTAAGCTGCAAACCTGACGCCTCCCGCCTGACACCATTAATCAGCTGCCTTGTATAGCTCTCAACCGCCTCGGAAGAACACCGCCCTCCGGTCAGTCCACTCGCACTCATGAAGTGAGCACTTATCGCTGCATCGCCTACGGCTACAACATCGAGCCCCACTCCAGAGTCATTGTCATGCAGTTCGACTAAAGCGTCGTTGACGGCCTCCAGGGCCATCGGGAAGAAGCTTGCAAAACGCCCATCTATCATCGACATATTAAGATTGTGTTTTTGTGCAATCCCTTTACGCTCAGCCACACTCTGAAACCAGGCCTGTATAACCACCGCGCGCACCTGTTTAATTTCTTCGCGGGTTGCCCCTTCTCTCGCAAGATTGGCCTCAAGCTCTTTCACAGCTCCTTGCATCAAACCCGGTACCTCCATCCCCACATAGGTCATATTGCGATTTGCAAACAAGCGCAAATGGCTAAACCGCCCCTCACACTGTTTCAAAAAAACTGGCGCAGAGGACTCAAAATGAGCTTCACTACGTTGACGTTTCTCGATAGCCCTTTGAAACATAATGCGGTCGGCTCCGGCAGACTCGCTATGGTAACGATTCAGTTCATCATATGGCATACCCAGAAACTGGAGCAATCCACGTCGACAACCATCACTCATTACCGCGCCAACACTACCGTCTACCGGATTAAGAATCTCATCAAGCCTGGCCATATAGGACTTGTTAAAACTCTCATCAAAGACAATCACATCCTGTCTAACCGGAAAAGCACCCTGCTGAGAGCCTTCAATCTGTGAGCCTTGCCATGAAGCCACACCGTAGTACCCCTCTTCTGTTTGTATGCGCGAAAGAAAGAACTGATTGCGGGTTGAGCTGTTCTTGCCCCCGGCACAAACCAGCATATCTGCAGGAATAACCAGATCAGGATGCACTTCAGTTTTAGAGGTTTTGGTATGATCATAGCGTCCGTCATATTTGGCAACGACGGTATACGCCTTATGCTTCTGACCCTGCCCCGGAGCTCTGACATCCACTATTTTGTGAGCTGCCAGTCGTTTCAGGCTTTCGTGGCCATCACAGGAAGGGGTTGCCACCGTCATCAACTCAGTCAGCCTGCTATGCAGAGCATCTTCAAGAGCACTCATAACAATATGCCCGGAGCCATCGGGCCGAATATGTCCTTTGCCATCGCTGTTACCGAACAACTCATCGTACTGTGTGCCCAGATAGAACTTCAGGTCATTCATCCACTGAAGGTCGAGACGTACAATCTGTGAACGGTTGTAAAGTGTATCCCGCTGCTCCAGAAGAGTGACATCAGCTCCGGCACGATACTGTTTAATCGCAGTCATCAACCCCACAGGACCTGCCCCTTCAATAACTACCCGGGGATGTTTAGCCGCACTGTCATGTTCCGCTTCCAATAGCTGCAGCTGACTCTCAAAAACAACCGGAGTTCGCATATCTGCAATCTGCTCAAGCTTTTGGTAATACTGACTGAAACGCTTACCCGTGCAGGCCTCTGAACGTAGAAAGTCGGGAGCCCATCGCCGCCCTACCGATGCCTGTATTTTGTAATATTGCGCCCGGCCTCTTGCCAGCGTTTCAAAGGTAGAACGGTGTCCCTCTTCAAATTGCTCCAGCTTTTTCTGAAGAGCTTTTCGAGCCGGGCTGCGGGGAGCACGCCTGGTGATTTCTGACCACAGCCTTTCTCTTTCTTCCAGCAGGGTTTTCGCAACATTCGTGTTCAGTTGAGTAAAATTCTGCTCAGCAACAAAGCCTCCAGCCTGCTGCCAGGTAACGTCAAAGTCAGAAAGTGATTTTGCTAACCGATTCATACCAGGGGAAGGTGAAGTCCTTCTCCACTCCTCCAGAAAATCCATTTCATCCGCTGTTACCAGATCTGGCCGGTCTCCGGAATAGGACAAATGCACACTAAGCTTGCTGTGGATATGATTTATATAATCGTGTAATTGAATGCTCTGAGGAGAGTCTGACTGCTCCAGATTCAGGAGGTGTTTTTTATAGTCGTTTGGATATTTATGAATCAGTCGCTGGAAGATGCACCCTGCCTCATCCTTCCACAGTGCGAGAAACAGGCCAGTTTGCCGGGTATCAAAAAAAAACCTCCCCAACGAGTATTCGTTGTCTTGCGTCTCAGCGTCCAGCTCAACGCCCATGGCCACAAGTGTTAGATAGCTATGTACATAGCCCTGCACATCAGCAATACCAATATATGGCGATTTTTTCTCAATACGCTCCCACTCAGCCTGCAACACAGCTCTGGCATTTAATATTTCATTTTCAAAATCAAGTTTATTATCTTCTGAAACCGGCTCATGACCCTGCACGTCAACAGGCTTATGGCTTCCTGATACTTCTTTATGCTCTGGAGCCTTCATAGGCTCCGCTACTTCTTTAAACTCTGATGTTTTCTCAGGCTCTGATGCCTTCCTACGCTCATTGTGTACGGATATATCCTTAAACCCCGGAGTATCACCAGCCACATTGCGCGCTGCCAGCTTCACTCGCTCTTTCGTGACGCTCTCTTTCGTGCTCACAAAAGGGAACACCCCCTCCCGGATATCTTTTACGAGCCTTTCCCGCAGGCTTTTGCTGGCCGATGGACTGCTTAGCTGCTCAAGCACCTGAGCATGAAAAATGCGTTTATAGCTACGGTTCAGAAATGTGTTTTTTATCCAGAGAACAAGAGACCATTCAGGACTCACTTTCACAACAATACGTCCGCGCTCATCCTGGCCAAACTCAAATCGCCCTTTAGAGCCCTTCGCCTGCTCAAATATGGAAAGATTGTGTTCAAAAATACGGGGATCGGTAACTTGCAGTCCGGTGAGACTCACGATTTTGCGTCCCTGCAAAAATATTTATTTTGTTGAGCTTAGCATCAGACAACGACTTGCAATAACGGGGTCAGGCGCCAAAGGATAGTGACGGATTACAAAGAGAAAGATAAAGGGTACGCACTCAGGCTCTGGCTTTGCCCTCTCTTGAACATAAGCCAGACCTCCAGCGGAAACACTATCGGCGAGACAACAGCAAATCACCTTCTATCGGGTAAAAGCGTGTGGCAGCGGTAATTAAAGAGACAGCCGACAGTGCCCGAACACCATACACCTCAACTTCGGCATTCTGCTTCTGCCGCAGGCAGGTCGCCAGCATATCGAAATCACCATCCCCGGAAGCCAGAACTACGACATCACTGCCCTGCCCATGCTCTACAGCATCCAGGGTAATGCCGACATCCCAGTCACCTTTTGCAGAACCGTCGGCTCTCTGAATGTTACTGCAACCCTGCACATGGCCGTGGCCCTGTCGCGTATTTTAAGTATGCTATTTTAACAAAAGTGCAGGAATGGCTGGAGACTCTTATATTCCAACACGTGTCTTCTATTCTTCAGGTGACTTCAGGATCTCCAGCTCAAAAAGTTTAAATGTAGAAAACGAGTTCACACGCCTGTGCTTCAGAAAGCCGTCAAACGTTATACGCAAGGTATGTTCTTTCTTGCCATGGAACACTTTGTAGTCACCTTCTTTAGTTTTGGTCACCCTGTAAGCTTTATCCCATTCCGGCTTCTGACTAGACTCAACCAGGGCATCCAGCTCGCGTGTAGTATGGGCGACTGACCTTTTCTTCTGATCGTCAAGTCGCAACCCACTGAGCATGCCAGCCCCTCTGGACAAAGTAAAATTTCCCGCCCTGTTGATTTCTTTATTGAGCTTCTTCGCTGCTTTCTCCCGATTGACGTCATCAACCAGCCGCCTGGTATAACTCTCAACAGCGCCGGAAGATATCCGCCCTCCGCCAAGCCCACTCGCACTCATGAAGTGTGAGCTTACCGCTGCATCCCCTACGGCGACGACATCCAGACCCGCACCGGTTTCATGGTCAGACAGAGCGACTAAACCTTCGTTCACTCTATCCAGGGCCACCGGGAAAAAACTGGCAACACGCCCATCCATCATCGGCATATCAAGATTGTGTTTTTGTGCAATCCCTTTATGTTCAGCCACAGTCTGAAACCATGCCTGTATAACCATCGCACTCACCTGTTTTATCTCCTCGCTGGTCGCGCCCTCTCTCGCCAGATTATCTTCAAGCCCTGTAACAGCTCCCTGAATCGAGCGGGGTATCTCCATCCCCACATACGTCATATTGCGATTTGCAAACAAACGCAGCTGGATCACGAGATCACTACACTTTGCCAGAGCGATATCAAGGTAACCCTCCGGCCTTACACGCTTCTCGATAGCACTTTCGAACATGATGTGGGCGTCCCCGGTCGTATCGTCATAGTAACGACGCAGTTCATCTAAGGGCTTACCCAGAAACTGGAGTAATCCACGCCGACAACCATCACTTACTACCGAACCAACACTGCCTTTTAGCGGATTGAGAATCTCATCAAGCCTGGCTATATAGGCATCCTGAAAGGTCTGATCAAGGGTAATAACATCCTGCCTGAACGGAAAAGCATCCTGCTGAGAGCCTTCAATCTGCCGGCCCTGCCATGAGGCCACACCGTAGTACTTCTCTTCTGTTTTCACCTGCGGAA
This sequence comes from Sansalvadorimonas sp., assembly GCA_965221135.1. GTDB lineage: Bacteria > Pseudomonadota > Gammaproteobacteria > Pseudomonadales > Endozoicomonadaceae > Sansalvadorimonas. The sequence goes on along the minus strand of CBDCRZ010000003.1, from coordinate 290,366 downwards.
CAAAAAACTGATTGCGTGTTGAGCTGTTCTTGCCGCCTGCACAAACCAGCATATCGACAGGAATAACCAGATCAGGGTGCACGTCAGCCTCAGAGGTTTTTCCATGATCGTAGCGTCCGTCATATTGGGCAACGACGGTATAAGCCTTATGCTTCTGATCCTGCCCCGGAGCCCTGACATCAACCACCCGGTGTGCAGCCAGTCGCTTCAGGCTTTCGTAATCCGCATCTGAAGGGTTTGCCACCGTCATCAACTCGGTCAGCCTGCTGTGCAAAGCCTCCTCAAGCGCACTGATGACAATATGTCCGGAACCATCTGGGCGAATATGCCCTGTGCCATCTTCTTTATGAAACAGCTCATCATACTGAGTGCCCAGATAAAACTTCAGATCATTCATCCACTGCCGGTCAAGACGCACAATCTGTGAACGATTGTAAAGCGTATCCCGCTTCTCCAGCAGGGTGATATCCGCTCCGGCACGATACTGTTTAATGGCCGTTAGCAGCCCCACTGGGCCAGCACCTTCAATAACAACCCGGGGATTTAAAGCCGCACTATCATGCTCAGTTTTCAATAACTGCAGTTGACTCAGAAAGGCGGCTGGAGTTCTCATTTCAGCAATCTGCTCAAGCTTTTGGTAATACTGACTGAATTTTTCACCGGTGCAGGCCTCTGAACGAAGAAAGTCTGGAGCCCATCGTCGCCCTACTGTTGCCTGTATTTTGTAATATTGCGCCCGGCCTCTTGCCAGGACTTCAAACACCCCACTGTTCATGTTCTCAAATTGCTTCAATTTCTGCTGCCGATCCTCTCTGGCAAAGCTACCGGGAGCATGTCTGGTCATTTCTGACCAAAGCCTTTCTCTTTCTTCCAGCAGGTTTTTCGCAACATCCGTGCTCAATTGAGCAAAATCCTGCTCGGCAACAAAGCCTCCGGAACCTTGCCAGATTTTTTCGAAGCTATCATGCGAACGGAAAAATCCCGACAACTTCTCAAACTCAGGTGTAGTCCTTTTCCACTCATCAAAAAAACTCGATTCATCCGCTGTTACCAGATCGGGCTGGTCTCCTGTATAGGAAAGGCTTCCTCGAAGCTTGTTGCTTATATGTGTAACATAATCGAATAACAAACCACCCTGTTTCGTGGACGATTTTCTCATAGGTATATTCAGGAGATTTTGTTTAAACCCTCCTGGGTATTTATGAACCAGTCTCTGGAATATGCGCGCTATTTCCTTTGCCTCAAGTGCTTCAAAAAAATCACCTTGCCGGTTCGCGCGAAATAACAGTACCAGCGCATAGTAGTTGTCACGTAGCTCTTTTTCAGGTTCATATCCCATAGCCAAAAGCGTAAGATAGCTATGTAAATAGTCTTGTACATCAGCAAGACTAACACCGGGTACCCTCTTCACCAGCCGCTCCCACTCCACCTGCAACACAGCCCTGTTTTTCAACACTTCACCTTCAAAATCAGGCTCATTATTTTCTGGTAGAACCTCAAGATCCGACACACCGTCTGACTTATGATTTCCTGATATATCCTCAACCTCCTGCACCCCATCAGGCTCATGATGCTCAGACATACCCTCAACCCTCTGCTCGCCACCAGACTCATGATGCTCTGGCATACTACCCTTAAGCCCCTGCGCATCAGCAGCCTCACTACTGCCTACCAGCATCACTCGTCCCTGCTGACTCACAAAAGAAAAAACACCTTCATTAATATCCCGTACAACTCTGTTACGTAGCAACGGGCTGGTACCAGGATCACTTAAATACCTAAGCGCCTGATTATGAAAGCTGCGTTTATACCCACGGTTTAGAAAAGTGTTTTTTAGCCAGCGAACGAGAGTCCATTTGGTACTCACCTTAACAACAACACGCCCTTTACTATCACGGCCAAAATCCAACCGGCCTTTTGACCCCTTGGCTTGCTCAAGCATGGAAAGGTTGAGCTCAAAAACAGCGGTATCGGACACTGATGATGGGATAAGAGCCACGATTCTGCGTCCTTGCGAAAATCTGCATTCTGTTGAGCTTAGCAACAGATAAGGGTCCGCAAGAACGAAATCAGAACCGAGGGATTGTGATAATTTATTGAGGCTGAATTTATCAATTCGAGATTTGATTGCTCAGATAAAGAAAGAAGGTGCACCAGGAGCCTGATCGAGAATAGACGCCCACTACGAGCGACGAGACAGGAGCAAATCCCCTTCTATCGGGTAAAAGCGAGTGGCGGCGGTGATTAAAGAGACAGCCGACAGTGCCCGAACACCATACACCTCAACTTCGGCATTCTGCTTCTGCCGCAGGTAGGTCGCCAGCATATCGAAATCACCATCCCCGGAAGCCAGAACTACGACATCACTGTCCTGCCCATGCTCCACAGCATCCAGGGTAATGCCGACATCCCAATCCCCTTTCGCAGAACCATCCGACCTTTGGATATAAGGTTTCAGCTTCACCTCAAAACCAATAGCCCGAAGAATATTCTGGAACTGCTGCTGTTTGGCATCCCCACGATCAATAGCAAAAGCGATAGCCTTCACTAGCTTCCGGCCTGCCGTAGCTTTCTTCCAGAACACATTGAAATCAAAATTGCAGCCATGGATCTGACGGGTGGTGTAATAGATGTTCTGCACATCCACCAACACAGTGACGCGCTTTTCCAGGTCGGCTGACGGGGCAGATGCAGGTGATGTCATAACAGTTCCATTACTGAGAGTTGATCGTAGAGGAAAAGATTACGGCAACGCTTAATGGCAAACCATCCCTTTCAGAGATAAGTTACGACCGCTAATAGCTTACCCATACCAACCCCCATACCGTGGCCTGCCCTGAGCATTCTCCCATGGCTGGCCATATACCGCTAAAAGACACTCATATGATGGCAGTCATTAAGCTTCAGGCTGCTGTTGAGTGAAATTCAGCATCCTTTGCAGAGGTCGTACCGCTTTTAAACGTACATCTTCAGGCACTTCCACGACACCTGCATTGTTTTCCAGAGCATTGACAACGCCCTGCAGGGAGTTCAGAGCCATCCAGGGGCAGTGTGCACAGCTACGACAGGCAGCACCGTTACCACCGGTAGGCGCTTCCAGCAGGGTTTTCTCCGGGCCTGCCAGCTGCTGCATCTTGTAGAAAATAGCCTTATCAGTCGCCACGATAAAAGTATCGTTATCCATAGTGGAGGCTGCCTGAATCAGGCGGCTTGTAGAACCGACAGCGTCAGCCACTTCCACAACGGCATCAGGGGACTCCGGGTGAACCAGTACAGCGGCTTCCGGGTGAACCTTTTTCAGGTCCAGAATACCCTTGGCTTTGAACTCTTCATGAACAATGCAGGCGCTGTCCCATAACAGCATATCCGCACCTGTCTGCTTCTGGATATAGCTTCCAAGATACTTGTCTGGTGCCCAGATGATTTTCTCACCATTGGCAGTCAGGTCATCAACAATCTCCAAAGCACAACCGGAAGTGACAACCCAATCTGCACGGGCTTTAACAGCTGCAGATGTATTGGCATAAACAACAACTGTGCGATCAGGATGGCTGTCACAGAAAGCGGTGAATTCCTCTTCAGGGCAACCCAGATCCAAAGAGCAGGTCGCTTCCCGATCAGGCATTAAAATCGTTTTCTCAGGACTGAGAATCTTCGCGGTTTCGCCCATAAACTTTACACCGGCGACAACCATAGCCTTGCCAGGATGGGCTGCACCAAAGCGAGCCATTTCAAGGGAGTCCGCCACACAACCGCCGGTCTCTTCAGCCAATGCCTGCAGAGAAGGAGCCGTGTAGTAGTGCGCCAGCATGACGGCGTCTCTTTCCACGAGCAGTTCACGGATACGAGCTTTCAACTGCTCAGGGTCACCCTCTACCGGTTTGACCCGTGCATCAAGGCTGGCCAGGTGCTGGCGAACAAAACTTCTGTCCTGTACTTGCGTCATGCTAATTCTATTACTCTCGTCATTCTTTCCGGTTAACCGGAGACAAAAAAATGATAAACCGCCACTCCAAAAACGGAGGGGGACGAATTTTAGCATGGAACCCGAAAAGCTTTCACAAAAGCTTCATAGCTACCAGACATATCAAAGCCGATATATCAAGAGGTGTATACGCAAGGAAAGGGAAGAGTAAAAAGAACGTAAGAAAGAAAGTAAGGAATAAAGTAGAAGCAGAGAGTTTTGGAGGCAGTTCGCAACCCCTCTACTGGCAATATGCTGAAAAGCAGATAATCTCATTATCGGTCAATGCACGTACGAAACGTCAAAATTGTAAGATTAAGTTTCACCCCTACTCCCCTTTCGATCCAGCTATCAGAGCGGTACAAACAAGAGGTGGAACAAGGGCAGTTGCTTATGCTGACTCTTATACTGAAGCATCGAACGAAGAGGCGATTGCAATGCAGTCTGGCTCTTCTTCTGGTGTCTACGTCGGCTATAGCTGGCTCCGACAACCCTTTAAAATCACCTTCCCTCCCCAATTTGCATGAACTATCCAGACTCAGTGAGAGAGCTGTCGGGAAAAGTCGCATCAGAAAAGAGAAGCCTCGTATTTCCAGGGCGGGGATTTTGTTTTCTGTTCAGGACACCAGAGCCAATCAGGATATAGATACACTCAGGCCATACAAGAATAGTCCGCTGCTCGAAAGGTTAGATTCCGCATCATCATGCAATGAGTCCTTTTGTCAGTCATCCCCTGACTCATCCCCCAGATTGGTTAAGGCAGACTCGGGGTATTTGAGTGATGGAATAAAACAACCCGCTGAAAAAGGTAAATACAGTCCGAAGGTCGCGGCTCCCACGGCCCTTGATGAAGATGAGACATCGGAACTCAGGCGTCGGCAGCTCAGGGGAGGATCTTATGAAGACGATCTGGTGGATAGCTTTAACAGCATGAACCTTTCTCCAGCACAGGATGCCCCACCAGAAGAAAATAGCGGTATAACAGAAGAGCCTGTGGTTGGTGTGGTGGTAGAACAAAATCCAAAAGGAGTGGATAGCGGACCTCCCGATGAAAGCATCGCGTTTGAGGAGAATGTCGCCATACATCTTGATGGTATCGAAAGAGTGTCCGGTTCAGAGGCTATTGATGTACAGGATACCCCTGTAGATTCAGAGTCTTACCCCGATATTTCTGAATCGTTGGTGACGGAATTCGGATATCTGAAAGATGAACACAAGCGCATCGTTCTGAATGTGGTTGATATCTGGTTAAAGGCGAATGGTATTGATCCCAAAGAGCATCCCACCACCGCACAGGACAAGAAAAAATGGATCAGTATCGGGCAGTCACTGACAAAATTGGCAGATGTTCTCAATGTAGTTATGTCCTGGGCAGCCTACATGGGAGCAGCCTATGTTATTACTACATACCCCAGCCAGGATGCCATTGCGACCATCGTAATTGGATCGGAAGAGTGTCATACACAAGGACAGATGAGTGGCCGGGCAGTGACTTATGAAATTGGTGATCGCCACTATATTCCCAGCATCATGAGAGCCGCTGTTCTCGTTTGCCCTCTAATGATGAATGCATTTCTCAAAGTAAGCCTGACAAAAATTGGCAACCTAATAACTGCTCATACCGTACGGCATATCTGCAAGGATGAGAATTGCTTCTATATAGATACACCCAGTAGCGAAAGGATATGCATACTGACTGACCCCATGGTCAGGGAATTTGCAGACAAGATCATTACAATCCCTGCTGATGTCCGCCAAAAAATAATCAGAGAGTTTATACGCCTGGACGGGAAACAAATCTGGACTGACAAAAGCCTGCCCCTTACCGCAGACATTGTTGAAGTGGGGGAAAATCTTATTTTAAAGAGGGACAAAAGATATACCCTGCACGGACTGATTACTTTGGCAGGGCTTGGCTTCTGGACAACCTATACAATAGTTGGCAGGAATATGGAGATCTTTCTGATAACCAGTATTGCCAACGTGACCATTGGCAGCAATGGAACCGGAGTTAATTGCACCATGCCGGACGGAGTGACAGAAGCACAGGCTCCAATAGTCGGCTATGTACCGACCCTAATGGAGTATGCGGTAAACGTTGTCATATTGTGGGGGGTCTTTTATTTTATTCCGCACATGATTCCCATTGCTCAGGCAGGTGTTTATTACCTGGGCAAATCAGCGTATAACCTGTACAAACGATGCTTAACCCGGGAGATCAAAGAAGATTAGAAAAGCAACCTGATTGACTTCATACAGAGGCACCCCACCAGAAAAATTAACGGGGAAAGCACATAGGAACAGAGGGTGGAAAATGGTGGGTCGTGTAGGATTCGAACCTACGACCAATTGGTTAAAAGCCAACTGCTCTACCAACTGAGCTAACGACCCATATAACGCTGGTAATCTGGGAACAGATTAAAGAAAGGAAAGTGGTGGGTCGTGTAGGATTCGAACCTACGACCAATTGGTTAAAAGCCAACTGCTCTACCAACTGAGCTAACGACCCATATAACGCTGGTAATCTGGGAACAGATTAAAGAAAGGAAAGTGGTGGGTCGTGTAGGATTCGAACCTACGACCAATTGGTTAAAAGCCAACTGCTCTACCAACTGAGCTAACGACCCAAACATCAAACTATCTAACAGCAGTTATGGACTTTCTTTCCATACCTGCCAAACAGCTTCGCCCCCGAAATTTGCGTCCGAGAGCGAGGCGTATCTTACAGAATTAATTGGTCTGCGCAACCCTGTGGCTTACCGAAACAGGGGCGATATCGCTCACGGAGACACTCCCGTAACATACTCCTGCAACTTCAGTACAGGTGGCTGCGCAACCATCAACCTTTCAGGTTTCTGAGGTACACATCAGCCAAACGAGCGGCTGAACTACCAGGGAAATCCTTAATGGTTTTCTTCAGGAAAGACTTTGCCTTGGCAGTCTTACCCTGACGGTCATAGACCTGACCAAGCTTATAGGTCGCATCGTCAATTTTGCTGCTGAGAGGGTACTTCTTAATCAGCCGAAGAAACGCGGCTTCTGCCTCGCCCAAATCGCCCTGAGCCAGATGAACTTCCCCAAGCCAGTATTGCGCATTGTCGACGTAATCCCCTGTAGGGTGTTCAGAAATATATTTCTTCAACCCAGCTACAGCTTCAGGAAATTTGCGATCCCGAATAAGCTGAAATGCATCCTGATAAAGTGCTTCACCAGACGCCCCTGACTGAGCAGAACCTGCTGTCACTTCACCAATCACTGCAGGCAACTGTGTTGCTGACGAACCAGAAGACACACCCGGTACTTTCACAGACGTGCTGCTACTACCTCCTGCAGCCAACTGGCTGATTCGACGATCCAGATCCAGATACCGGTCACGATTCTCTTTTTCCAGACGGTCAATCGCATTAGCCTGCTCCTCCACCAATCCACGCAACTCCATAACTTCCTGCTGCATGGTTTCCATCTGATTTAACAGCATGGCAGGAGCGGCCTGGACAGCAGACACCTGCTGTCCAGGAGCTGCGGAGACGGCCTGTGAGTAGGTTGCCTGTGCCGCATTACCCGGTGAAGACTGGGCAGCACTAACGACAGGTATAGGGGAATTCGCCACGGAGCCTGCTGCACAAACAGAAAGCGCCAGTCCTACAAAAGCGTTCCTTGCTGCCATATGCAATTACTCGCCAGCAACAATAATAGCGCGACGATTCTTGGCCCAGGCGGCTTCATTATGCGCAGGATCAACAGGCTTCTCGAAACCGTAGCTGATAACTTCGATACGGGAAGGTGCTACGCCTTTCAGTGACAGGTAGTTCTTAACGGCCTTGGCACGACGCTCGCCCAGAGCCAGGTTATAAGTACGGGTACCGCGTTCATCAGTGTGACCCTGGATAACCAGCTTCTCGCTCATGCCCACAGAGCTGGTCAGGTAAGCAGCCTGCACGTCCAGAACCTGGATATCATCATTGCTCAGTTTGTCGCTATCGTAAGCAAAGTGAACTGTTTTATCATTCAGCAAAGCAGCAACCTGAGTGGCTGAACCATTAACCTTGCCAGAATCCAGAACAGCCTGTACGGCTGGATCAACGATAGGCTTGGAAACAGCTGCCGGCTTTACCGTTTTAGCCGAAGTAGAACCTTCTGTACCGGAACCAGAGGTTTGGCTGTTAGAAGCACAACCTGCCAGCCATACTACTGCAAGACCAGTTACAAGGCCCTTGGCCACATTGGCAAACTTCATTTTCAACTCCTGAATTATTGATTCAAATAACGCAAACTTGCACTAAGGTAACAGAGTTATCTCGACCAAACCAGAACGCCGATACTCTATTTATGCAGCGTTCAAATGATCTGGAAGCCTTTCACTGCGCGATCTTCACTAACCAGCCAATCATCACATTCTTTAGTTAATAAATGGTGACCAGGCAGGCTCCCGCACATCACCTTCTGTGGAAGGCAAACGGAAACTGACACGCCCATCAACAGAGATAATACCGAGAACACCCTGGTCGCCACCCTGAGCAGAATAGATCAGCATCCGGCCGTTGGGGGAAACATCGGGCGCATCTTCAAAAGGAGATGACGTCAGGGTGCGTGTACGACCCGTATCCAGCTCTTGAATCGCCACGTTATAAGCTTCCTGTCCCTTGCCCTTGTGGATAAACGCCAGCTTGCGGCCATCAGGAAAAACTCTGGCACGGGCATTGAAACGCCCTTCAAAGGAAATACGCTTGGTTTTGCCGCTGGCCAGTTCAACCTGATACAGCTGTGCAGAGCCTCCACGATTCGAGGTAAACACCAGGCTTTTGCCATCGGGCATCCAGGCAGGCTCATTATCCATAGCAAAGTGACGGGTCACCTGAGTCAGTGAGCGGGAGTCCACATCCAGCACAAAGATATCGGGATTACCTGTTTTGGAAAGCACCATAGCCAGTTTGGTTCCATCGGGAGACCACTTGGGTGCACTATTCAAACCCTTGAAGCTGCTGATACGTTCTCGCTGACCAGAAGCCAGATCGTGAATATAAATAGCCGGACGACCTGTTTCAAAAGAAACATAAGCCAGCTTACGACCATCGGGAGACCAGCTGGGGGCCAGTATTGGCTCCTTGGACTGCAGAATCGTGGTAGCACGATGTCCGTCCATATCCGCATACACCAGTTTATAGTCGGTGTTGTTGACATCATGACGCTTGGCAACCACATAGACGAGACGGGTCGAGAACACGCCCCGCACACCGGTCACCTTTTTGTAGACCGAGTCACTGATGTTATGGGCAATGGAGCGTAACTGGTTACGGTTGCCGCTGACCTGTCCCTTAATGACAGACTTCTGCCCCAGAACATCAAACATCTCGTAACTGACCCGGTAGCGCCCCTCAGCCTCTTCCTTCACCTGCCCAATCAGCAGATAGGACGCACCAAGACGACGCCAGTCGCCATAAAAAACCTCGCTTGCCTTAGAAGGAAAACCCAGAAACTGACTGCTGGGCACGGGGGCAAACTGCCCACTAAGACGCAGGTCATTAGCAATAATGCCGGCAATATCTTCAGACAATACGCCTGAGCCATTCCAGGCAAAAGGCACAACCGCTACGGGTACTGCCTCATCATTACCCTGAGTGATTTCAATGGTCAGTTCGGCGCGGGCGAGGCTGGTGAATAATAGAAGAGCGAACACCGCTGTTAAACGCAGCTTTAAGCCCAGCCTTCTAATGGTCTGCATTCTCATAGTTGTATCCCTCAATCAAACAGATCCTTAGGATCAAACACAAAATTCAATTCCCGGAAAGTCGACTCAAACAGTCGACTCTCCATCCCCTGCAATTCTCGTATTGGTGCTGCCCTTTGAATGGCCTGAATCGCTGACCGGTCAAACGCTGCGTCACCACTGCTGGAAAGGGTTGCAATGCTTATCACCTCCCCTGTTGGAGTCAGGCGAATACGCAGAGTGGTTTTCATTCCCTTTCTGGCGGTTGCGGGACGTGTCCACTGAGCTGAAACCAGACTGGCAATCAGCTGTTCGTAACTGGCAATGGTCTGACTGTCAGCGCGAGCCTGAGCAGCCTGCTGTTCTTGTAGCTGTTTTTGCTGACGTTGCAACTCACGTTCCTGCTCCAAAGCCGCCAGCATCTCTTGCTCCTGAAGCTTTTGCAACCGCTCATTTTCACGTTGTTTTTCGAGTTCCTGCTGACGCTTACGCTCTTCTACACGACGTTGCTCTGCAGCTTTGTGCTCGGCTTCCTTTTTGCGTTTTAGGGCAATCGCTTTCTTATCCACTTTGGGTTTCGGCGCAGCTTTTTTTACAGGCGTCTTTTTCACTTCTTTTTTAGGCGGTGGTCGACGTACTGTTCGTTTGGGCACAGGCTCTGGTTTAGGTTTAGCCTTTACCTGAGATTCAAGAGTCACCACTCGCGCCGTCACAAAGCTTGGGGTGGGGTTAACCTGACGGTCCGGGCTGCTGGAAGGAATAATCAGGAACAATCCCACAACCAGCAACAGGTGAAACACCGTTGATAGCGTAACCGGCAAAACCCAGCTATCGCTGGGCAGATCATCCATCACCCGGGCATTCAGTTTACGAACACAGCGAGCACCCTTATCAACACTTCTGGCAATCGACTGCAACACCAAACGACCAAGTGCGAGAAACTGGCTTAAGCGCTTTCCTTGAGAAGAATCCCTGGACAACTTTTTCTTCACCCTCAGTTCAACTCCCCGGGTTCAGTGATCAAACCCACATCACTGACACCGGACTGCTGTAAAGCAGCCATAGCCTCGACCACACTGCCATAACGGGCTTCCTTGTCACCTTTCACCAGCACCAGAGTCGAAGGCCTGGCCTGTTTGATGCGGGCTACCTTATCGGTCAGGTCATCAAGTTCAAGTGCTTCATCACCAGTGGATTCCAGGCTCAGGTAATAGGTACCGTCCGGCTTGATGGAAACAATAAGAGGCTCTTCCCCCTTGGGGATTTGCACCGGTTCACTGTCGGTTTTCGGCAGATCAACATGCACACCCTGGGTAAACATGGGCGAGGAGACCATAAACGCCACCAGCATAACCATCATGATGTCGATAAACGGCACCATGTTGATCTCCGACATAGGCTTACGGCGTCCCTTATCACGGGCCACGATTATTTCTCCCCGTTTTGGGCTGCACCCTTTGAAGATGCTGCCGCTGATTTACTGTGAACCTGGCGGTGCAGAATGCTGGAAAACTCTTCAGCAAAGGTTTCATAACCGGTGAGAAGGTGTTCAACACGGGCATTGAAACGGTTGTAAGCCACTACCGCCGGAATGGCTGCAACCAGGCCAACCGCAGTGGTCACCAAGGCTTCAGCAATACCGGGAGCCACCGCGGCCAGCGTTGTCTGCTGGACATTCGCCAGACCACGGAAAGAGTTCATAACACCAACAACAGTACCGAACAAACCTACATAAGGACCGGTTGAGCCGACCGTTGCCAGAAACGGCAGATGCGCTTCCAGGTATTCCTGCTCACGGGTAACCGCGACACGCATGGCGCGCTGCACACCGTCCATCATGGCGTCGGCATCAACACCCTGACCACGCAGACGGGTAAACTCACGAAAACCCGCCATAAATATGCGTTCGCTGCCGCCATTGGGATCACTGTCACCGTGAACTTCCCGATAAAGAGCGCCGAGATCCATCCCTGACCAAAAGCGGTCTTCGAACGCTGCTGACGACTGCAGAGCATTCCGCAACACAATAGCGCGCTGGACAATAAATACCCAGGAGGCCACCGATGCGCCTAACAGCATCACCAGCACCAGCTGAACCACCCAACTGGCGTTAAAAATCAGGGCCCACATTGAAGTACCGTCAGTCACTCTGCCTACCTTTTAAAATTTTGCGTAAATAACAGGTTCCCAATATAAAGCCTTATGGGAGCTTTCCGTCGTATTCTGTATTACCGGGATGACAGCAACATCGCCTGACGCACATCGGCAGGCAAACCTACCGGACGCAAACTGTTGGCACTGACACAGGCAATAGCCACCTTGCCTTCACACAGCAACTCTTCGGCGCCATCAGCCACTGAGCTATCAACAGCGTTCCGCCATATGCTCTGAATCATATCGAAACCAGCCCGACCACGACGGGACAGACTTACAGTTATGGTCAACTGATCATCCAAACGGGCGGGCCTCAGGTAATCGATAGAGGTGTTACGCACTACGAACAATACGCCATCCTCCATCAGGGCCTGTTGGTCAAACCCGAGACTACGCAGATACTCGGTGCGAGCCCGCTCCATAAACTTCAGATAGTTCACGTAATACACAATACCGCCAGCGTCGGTATCTTCGTAATAAACACGCACCGGCCAGCTAAATACTTGATCGGCCACTTGTCCACCTGTTTGCTACTTGTTTGTTAAAACCCGGCTGTTAAAACCAGGCTGTGAAAGCCTTTGAAATCAGTGGCGTTCTACGCGACTGGTTCCACCCTGACTATATATACGCACGCCGTCGCCAACCTGAAAAACCATCTTGGGGTCAACTTCCTGTACAACTGAAATCAACTCACCATTTGTTAGCCGAATAGTAATATTCACACCCTCTTTGCGAGTCAACTTTTCCTCAGCTTTATTGCCCAGCCAGCCGCCTAATACTGCACCACCAATCGCTGCTATATCGCTGCCACTACCACCACCGATACTACTGCCAGCACCAATACCAGCAGCTGCACCGCCCGCAATCGCACCCAGACCACTCTGGGTACCTTCAATAGTTACCGGCGCCAGATCAGTCACCTGACCTTCCTGGATAGTTTGAACAGTACGGGCTTCCTTGCGGGAATAGACATTAGAGGTCTCAGATGACGCACAGGCCGTTAAACCTGCCGCACTTATAACCAGCATAAAAACCATGACTTTCTTCATCATAACAGCACCTGATTCGAAAAATTTCACAAACTGTATTTAACACACATATTTGAAAGGGAAGTTGTCTTCGGTCATCCTGCAAGAACAATAAAACCGGACCGTGACACCCGGCTTAGATCAAGAAGGCATAAACTCCAGAATAAAATACAACGGGAGAATGGCACAATGCAGGCCTATCTATTCAGAGCCCGATACCTGCAGGCCAAAGTGCTCATAAGCATGACGGGTCACAACACGCCCTCGGGGAGTACGCATCAGGTAGCCCTGCTGAATCAGGTAAGGCTCCAGAACATCTTCAATCGTGTCCCGTTCCTCACCAATAGCCGCAGCCAGACTGTCGACGCCTACTGGGCCACCATCAAACTTCTCTATCATGGCAAGCAGCAGACGGCGGTCCATATGATCAAAGCCCTGACTGTCTACATCCAGCATATTCAATGCCGCATCAGCAATTTCACCGCTCACCTCGCCGTTGGCACGAACATCGGCATAATCCCGTACCCTGCGTAACAAACGGTTGGCAATACGTGGTGTACCCCGGGAGCGACGGGCCACTTCACTGGCACCATCAACACACATCTGCATACCAAGAATGCCGGCAGAGCGCTGCACAATAGTTGTGAGGTCAGCGTTACTGTAGAACTCCAACCGCTGAACAATACCGAAACGGTCACGTAATGGGGAGGTCAGCAGACCTGCACGGGTTGTGGCACCCACGAGGGTGAAGGGAGGCAGGTCGAGCTTAATGGAACGCGCAGCCGGACCTTCGCCAATCATAATATCCAGCTGATAGTCTTCCATGGCCGGATACAACACCTCTTCCACTACAGGGCTGAGGCGGTGTATCTCATCAATAAACAGAATATCGTGGGGCTCGAGGTTGGTGAGCATAGCGGCCAGGTCACCAGCACGTTCCAATACCGGGCCAGAAGTCGAACGAAGGTTTACGCCCATTTCATTGGCCAGAATATTCGCCAGAGTGGTTTTACCCAGACCCGGCGGGCCAAAGATCAAAGTATGATCGAGAGCATCCTTACGCATCCGGGCTGCACGGATAAAAATATCCATCTGCTCACGCACCGCTGGCTGGCCGATATAATCGTCCAGCTTATCCGGACGAATCGCACGATCAACCCTTTCTTCTGCAGGGGTTTCCTGGGAAGAAATCAGGCGATCATCAGCCAGGTTCTCTTTGGAAGAGCGAGGCTCTTTTGGAGAGGGAGGCTCACTGGTAATCCTGTCACTCTGAAAGGCTTTTTGTTCCATTACCGGCATCCTTGGGTTAGATCATGGCCTTCAGGGCGTGGCGAATCAGGTCATCTGTGCTTGCAGCATCATCACCGGCAATATCCTGTGCAGTGGTAATCGCTTTGCTGGCTTCCTGTGGACGATAACCCAGTGCCACCAGTGCACTGATCGCATCCTGTATGGGGTCATGACGCGGCCCTTGCGATGGCGCACTTGTGGCTGCCATTTCCAGAGGCGCCAGCGCTGCCTGCCACTCATCCACACGGTCTTTCATTTCAACGATCAAACGTTCAGCCGTCTTTTTACCGACACCGGGTATGCGGGTCAGCATAGAAGCATCCTGTTCGTGCACACAGCGGGCAAACATTTCCGCTTCCATTCCAGAGAGAATCGACAACGCCAGCTTCGGGCCAACACCGTTCACACGAATCAGGGTACGAAACAAATGTCGTTCGCTCTTATCAGCAAAGCCGTAGAGCAGCTGGGCATCATCCCGTACAACAAAGTGGGTATAGAGTATCGCTTCAACGCCCGGCTCGGGCAGTCGGTAAAAGGTGGTCATTGGCGCTTCAACTTCGTAACCCACACCACCCACTTCCAGCAACAGTCCCGGTGGATTCTTCTCAACCAGAATTCCGCGCAGTCGTCCTATCATTTAAACCACCTTGCCTTTCAATACGCGGCCTGATGCGCGGCCATTAGAAAATAACATTATCGTAAACGTCCACGAGCCAATCGGCTGCCACCTGTACCGGCCAGGCCAATCAAACCCTGTCGGGTATGGGCATGGCACAGGGCAATGGCCAGGGCATCCGCCGCATCAGCCTGGGGAGTACGGCTCAAACGCAGAATAGCGGTCACCATATGCTGAACCTGCTCTTTATCTGCGGAACCTTTGCCGACCACACTCTGCTTCACCTGCCGGGCAGAGTATTCGCTCACCGGCAGACCATGGTTCATCGCGGCAACAATTGCTGCACCACGAGCCTGCCCCAGTTTCAAAGCTGAGTCCGGATTGCGGGCCATAAACACCTGTTCGATACCAACCATCTGCGGACTCCAGGCTTCAATCACCTGGTCCACACCATCGTAAACCTGCTTCAGACGCTCGGGAATTTCTCCGGGGCTGATACGTATGCAACCGGAGTCAACATACTCTATGGTCTGGCCATTCTGGTTGATCACGCCATAGCCAGTCACCCGGGAGCCCGGGTCAATTCCTAAAATAATTGCCATGCTCGCGCTTTACCATCTCTATGCTTGACCATCCCCAACTTGGGCATACCTGTCCGCTAAACCTTATACTGTTTATTTTTACAGTTATTTTGGAATCTGTGAAGTGCGCGAGTAAAAACAGCTTACAAACCCCTGTCGACTGGTAACTAAAAACTACAGGTGCTTTGAGCATGAAGCATTAAGCTATGGGCCATATCACCAGACACACGAGGCTACGCGGGTCATGAAGGACTGGTTAAGGACCCTGGCCATAGTTGCCGCAATTATTCTTTGTCTTTTTTTTATAATGCTGGGTATCAACATGATGTAAAGCACAGGCGGCTGAACGTACAGGCAGATAGTAGGGAAACGTAAGGAAGAAAAAGGGTCAGGCCGGAAAAGGCTAAACAGAACAAGTGAAACAAGAAGTGTATGCCCTGCCCCAAAGGAGCAGGGTTTCGCAAGATTCAGGAACCCGTCAGGCTAATCAACCCAACTGTTCCATAATCTCGTCAGAGAAATCAGCATTGCTGTAGACGTTCTGTACATCATCCAGATCTTCCAGACGATCAATCAGTTTCATCACTTTCTCAGCACCAGCCAAATCCATCTCTGCCTGAGTGGAAGCAATCATGGTTACTTCTCCACCGGCAGGAGCCAGGCTCGCTTTTTCCAGAGAGTCTTTCACCGCCATGAACTCGGTCCATTCAGTCAGCACTTCCAGAGAACCGTCTTCATTAGAGACAACATCCTCAGCGCCGGCTTCCAGAGCCGCTTCCATCACCACATCTTCATCAGCGCCTGGCTCAAAGAAGATCTGGCCTTTCTTTTCAAACAGATAAGCAACAGAGCCATCAGTACCCAGGTTACCACCATGCTTGGAGAATGCATGTCGCACTTCAGATACTGTGCGGTTACGGTTATCTGTCAGACACTCAACCAGAACAGCCACACCACCAGGGCCGTAACCCTCGTAGGTGATCTCATCCATGTTGGCTTCATCATCACCACCGGCACCACGTGCAACAGCACGGTTGATGGTGTCACGGGTCATGTTGGCACCCAGTGCCTTATCAACCGCAGCACGCAGGCGGGGGTTATCTTCAATACTGCCGCCACCGATCTTGGCAGCCACCACCAGTTCACGAATCAGCTTGGTAAAAATCTTGCCACGCTTGGCGTCTTGAGCAGCCTTACGGTGCTTGATATTGGCCCATTTACTATGACCGGCCATTAGCAATCCTCAAAAGATTCAAAAGCGGCATTATACCGTGAAATGCGACTTAGCTCATCCGCACCACTGACATTCCTGCAAAGGATGCCTGCCATCACCAAAGTCAGCACCATCCGCAGACAATATCCCCATAAATACAGCAAGCAGTAAAGGCTTTGAAATATCCCTCCCCTATTGATTCCCCGCAACAATAATTTAATAAAACTGTCATATAACTCTCATAAGTTCGCTGCCACTGATTACCAAAAAAGCAAAAAACACCTGGAGAGACCAAAGTGAAACTGTTTAAGTCCGCTGTTATTGCCGCTCTGTTTGCTTCAAGTTCCCTGTCAGCTTTTGCCAGCACAGTCACCATTAATGGCGCTGGCGCCTCCTTCCCCCACCCTGTCTATGCCCGCTGGGCAGAAGATTACAACAAAGAGACAGGCATTCAGATTAACTATCAGGCCATTGGTTCTGGTGGTGGCATACGCCAGATCACCGCCAAAACCGTCGACTTTGGTGCGACCGACGCTCCACTCGACGCCAAACGCCTGGACGAGGAAGGCCTGATCCAGTTCCCTATGGTCATGGGTTCCATTGTGCCGGTTATTAATGTGTCCGGTATCAAGCCCGGCGAACTGCGTCTGGACGGTGCCACCCTTGCCAACATCTATATGGGCAAGATCAAGCACTGGAACGATGATGCGATTGCCAAACTCAACCCCGGTCTCGACCTGCCCCGACGAGCCATCTATGTCGTCCACCGTTCCGATGGTTCCGGCACCACCTATAACTTCACCGACTACCTCGCCCGTGTCAGCCCTGAGTGGGAAAAGAACATTGGCGTAAACACTGACATCACCTGGCCTGCCGCCGCTACCACTATTGGCGGTAACGGCAACGCCGGTGTTGCAAACTTTGTCAGCCGTACCCGTGGCGCTATTGGTTATGTCGAGTTTGCCTTTGCCAAGCAGAACAACCTGACCCACACCCAACTCAGCAGTGCTGAAGGCAAGTTCCTGCAACCTACTATGGAAACTTTCCAGGCGGCCGCCGCCAATGCCGACTGGGCCAATGCTCCCGGTTTCAAACTGCTGCTGAACAACCAGCCCGGTGCTGACTCCTGGCCCATGACGGCCGCCACTTTCATTCTGATGCACAAGGACCAGGCAAGCCTTGAAAAAGCCCGCACCATCCTCGACTTCTTCGAGTGGAGCTACAGCAAGGGCAACGATCAGGCCATCTCTCTGGACTACATCCCCATGCCGGACAGTGTTGTTTCCATGGTGAATGATGTTTGGAACAACCAACTGAAGACCAACGGTCAGCCAGTTCGTAACTGAGCCTTATGAGCGAGGAACTTTTTGATCTTCGCTCATTGCCGGAAGGCCTGTGACGAAATGAGTACAGGCCTCCCGACAATTTTAATACCTGCATATAACTGCCCTTGCTGGGGATAACGTTTATGGCGAGCTTATCGCTTCCAAAAAATCTGGACGGTGACACCGTCTTCTTTCGACTGAGTTTTACCAGTGCCGTCTTTATTCTTGTTCTGCTGATTGGCATTGTTCTCTCACTGATTGATGGCGGCTGGATGGCCTTCCGCGAATTCGGCCCCGGGTTTGTCTTTCGTAACATCTGGGACCCGGTCAACAGTCAGTTTGGTGCCGCTTCAGCTATCTACGGCACACTGGTGTCGTCTTTAATTGCCATGGTGATTGCCGTGCCTCTGAGTATTGGTATTGCGATCTTTCTGGCAGAGCTGGCACCCAAATGGATCAGCGAGCCTGTCGGCATGGCCATTGAATTGTTAGCTGCTGTACCCAGCATTATTTACGGTATGTGGGGTCTGTTTGTTTTCGCCCCCTGGTTCTCCGAATCCTTTCAGCTCTGGGCCGCCGACAACCTGGTTGAACTGCCTCTTATCGGACAGTGGTTCGACGGCCCACCCATCGGCATTGGCCTGCTCACCGCCGGTATTATTCTGGCCATTATGATTCTGCCGATTATCTCCTCCCTGGTGCGGGATGCCTTGAAAACCGTGCCTGATGTTCTGCGCGAAGCTGCTTATGGTGTGGGCGCCACACCTTTTGAAGTGGTCACCAAAGTGCTGCTGCCTCGTATCAAGAATGCGGCTGTCGGTGCCAGCATACTCGGCCTTGGTCGTGCACTCGGTGAAACCATGGCGGTGGCCTTTGTAATTGGTGGAGCTAACCGTATTGAAACATCGTTGTTTATGCCTGCCAGTTCTATCTCCTCCACCATTGCCCAGCAATTTAATGAAGCGACGGATCCGATGCATATCTCGTCACTGATTGCCCTGGGTGTTGTGCTGTTTCTGCTGACTTTGGTGGTAATGGGCTCTGCACGCCTGCTACTGCGTAAGAAAGGCTAAGGAATTCCGTAATGACAATACGCAAAGTAAAGAACGGTCTGTTTATCGGCTTTTGCTGCGCCTCTACCGCCATTGGTGTTGGTGTTCTCGCCAGCATTCTTTACAGCCTGGTCAGCAATGGCCTGGCCGGTATGGGCCCCCATGTGTTTACCGAGCTGACACCCGGCCCGGGTAGCTTTGGTGGCTTAAAGAACGCCATTATCGGCAGTCTGATGCTGACAGTCACCGGCATTCTGGTTGCCGCACCTATTGGTGTGATGGCAGGCACATGGCTCTCGGAAGCAGAAAAGAATAACCGTATTGCGGACGCCCTGCGCTTTCTGAACGGCATGTTGATGAGTGCACCGTCCATACTCGTGGGTATGTTTGTTTATGCGACGGTTGTCGTAACCACCGGCGGCTACTCCGGCTGGGCAGGCACTATTGCCCTGGCAATTCTTGCACTGCCCACCATTATCAGTGCGACTGAAGAGATGTTGCGACTGGTTCCCCCCACACTGAAAGAAGCCGGCAGTGGTCTGGGCGCTCCGCGCTGGATAGTCATCACTCGCCTGGGCTACCGAGCGGCTGGCCCCGGCATTATGACCGGCATCCTGTTGTCGATTGCCCGCATTTCCGGGGAAACAGCCCCCCTCCTGTTCACCGCCCTGAACAGTAACTTCATGACCACCGATATGAGCGCCCCCATGGCCAACCTGCCGGTGACCATTTACCAGTACGCCATGAGCCCGTTCCAGTCATGGAATGATCTGGCCTGGGCCGGTGCCCTGCTGATTACCAGTTTTATCCTGTTCATTAATATCCTTGCCAAAGCCCTGCCTGCACTGATTAAGGCCCGGAGATAATATTATGGAAACCAATACCGTCACCCCTCTGAAGCCTCAGCTGAAACCTATGCTCGACAGTGCACCTGTCGATAACCCATCCCTGCGTATGAAGCTGGATGACCTGAGCTTTTACTACAACCGTTCCGACGCACCCGCGCTGAAGAATATCTCCATGCCGATTTACAACAACCGGGTGACCGCACTGATTGGGCCATCGGGCTGCGGCAAGTCCACTCTGCTGCGCACCCTTAACCGTATCTATAACCTGTATGGCTCTCAGCGGGCGGAAGGCCAGATATTTCTGGATGACGAGAACATTCTGGCATCAGGCCGGGACCTGAACGACCTGCGCTCCAAAGTCGGCATGGTGTTCCAAAAGCCAACGCCCTTCCCCATGAGCATTCTTGCCAATCTTACCTTTGGGTTGAAAATCCGTGGTGGTATGAACAACTACCAAATGGAGAAGCGTGCCAAGGAAGCACTGATTCAGGCGCATCTCTGGGAAGAGGTGAAAGACAAACTTCATGCCGATGCCATGGGTCTTTCCGGTGGTCAACAGCAACGACTGTGTATTGCCCGCACCATAGCCCTGAAGCCGGAAGTGATTCTGATGGATGAGCCCACCTCCGCCCTCGACCCTCTGGCGACAGCGGCCATTGAGAAACTCATCACCGAGCTGCGCAAGGATTACACCATTGTGATTGTCACCCACAATATGCAACAGGCGATGCGTATCTCTGATTACACCGGCTTTATGTATCTGGGTGATCTGGTGGAGTTTGCCCCTACCAAAAAGATCTTCCACAACCCGGACAACAAACGTACCCAGGATTATATTCAGGGTGATTTTGGTTAACAGTCACCTTCACCGGAAACCAAAACTGCACTAAAACAAAAGCCAGGGTCATTACCTGTTTAAGGGTCGGCCTTTTTCTTCCCTGCTTTTTTTGATTAAAAAGCAGGGATTACGCATCTGACTATACTCAGCGCCGGTTCCAGAAATGGTAGTGAGAATGTCATGTACAGTGCAACAAAGTCACAGGTGCTCAACCTTTTAAGAGCAGGGGTATTACTTCTGCTCACTGTCACACTCCCTTCCCCGGCAGTCTATGTCCCCTTCCCCAAGGGTTGGACCAGCACAAACAACAAACCGGATGAGGTTAACGGTAGTCGGGCACTGATTGGCCAACTGGGTAACCTCCTGCTGATGAACCTGACGCCCACCACAGACTCCGGCCTTCCCGGCAGAGGACGTCTACCGGTGTTCTATGACTTGAACAAGAACACCTACGCTCTTCTGCTGGAGGGGCAACCCCTGAAATGGCTAAAACCGGATCAACCCGTCAAGGAACAGCTATCCGACGACCAAATCACCCAGATCAGTGTGACAATCTGTGATGCTTATGATTTCCAGGGCGGACATATCACTGGGCTTTATGCGAAAACCAGTAGCGATGGCAAAACGTTTGAAAAGGTTGGTGCCTTCAAGAGCACCCTTCCTGAAGACAATGGGAAAGAC
The DNA here is from genome assembly GCA_965221135.1 of Sansalvadorimonas sp. Classification (GTDB taxonomy): domain Bacteria; phylum Pseudomonadota; class Gammaproteobacteria; order Pseudomonadales; family Endozoicomonadaceae; genus Sansalvadorimonas. Next base: position 269,069 of record CBDCRZ010000003.1, on the reverse strand, counting down.
ACGTTTTCGATAGACGTTATGCCCGACAGCAATGGCGCAACAAATGCCAGCGAAGGTATAGGGCAGCGAATTTCCAATGATGGTCACATCATATTTGGCATACAAATACCCACCAGCAACTCTGGAAAGTCCCATCAGGGCATTTTTCCCAGAGATGAATTTTTTACGCAATTAAGCACGATAGGAGTAGGGGCGCCCAACGACAACTACTCACCCAAGGATTATTATTTCTGGGTACAACAAAGTAATGGTTCCTATAAAATTGTGAAAGTTAACTTTGCAAAAGATCCTTACGCGGAAATAATGATCCAGAGTGGTAATGCCTCCCTGATGCAGGTTTCTGCTTCTGCAGATATGCACACAGTCGCCATGAACCTGGTTGCCCATGACTTTAGTGCAGGCCCTGAGTCTTTGGCTGGCACCATTACTCTGGACAGTGATAAGAGCTCCGCTGAATGGGAGCGCCTTCCTGCGGATGCCACCAGTCAAGTACTGACACTGACCCTGGACGGAAAAACAGCACTGGTTAAAAGAGGCAGTACCCTCTACCAGCTGCCCACGGCTATCATGAACAACATGTTTTCCGACAGTACCGCTGGTCAATACCAGCTCGAAAAGGAGGCATCGGATTACCTGGTGGAAGGCCTGTTCCAATCAGGGGCTTCACCGAGCTGGACACCCTATGCCATACAACAGTTCAATGGTACCAACGATCCATTCAGCGGCCTTCTGACCTATGCCAAAGCATCAGCTATCGCCTTTACCAATGAAAGAAAAGTGATAGCCCCCATTCCAGCCCTGCTGGCTCTCTCTTCAAACAGCACTGCAACCAACAGCCAGCTTCCTCCGGTGGGATCTAATGCAGCCCCCAACTACACTGCCTTCGGTCCGGGCCCAAATAGCCAGACAAACCACTTCGCCGTCACAGGGGACGACGGAGCAAGTGATGCACCGGGCTTCTTCTGGGATAAACTTCCTGCCCGCCCAGCAGTGCCTGCAATGCCTCTACTCCCTGCAATGCAACAGACAGGAGAGAAATTTCAACAAATGAGACTCTCCCCCCCTCCTCCAGCCTACTACGAGGAGAAAGTGGTGAACTACCCTGAGATGCCACCACTCGTGCCAACTGACGAATACCGGCCCGTTGTCGGACCTGCTACCGGATCTTCTACCGGAGTAGTCCATCATCGCCGCACAACAAAGTGGCACAAGGTTTTCCACTGTATTACAGGTTCTCCTACCAAGCAGTAGGAAGAGGTAAAGACAACAAAACAATAAAAAGGCGGTATCAGAAACCTGATGCCGCCCTTGTTTTTTCTACCTGTCTATACTCCCCCCCAACTCAAAAACAGTGGTCAACATGTTATGTACGCTGCAATGAAAACACAGATGCTTAGCCTGTTAAGTGCAGGAGTATTATTTCTGCTCACTTTAACCCTTCCCACTCAGGCGACCCTGGTAAAATTTCCTCAAGGGTGGACCAGCGCCAACATCCTTCTGCATGATATCAACGGCGGTCGCACACTGGTTGGCCAGATAGGTAGCAACCTGCTGATGAATCTGACGCCGACCAGTGACTCAGGCCTTACAAGCAGAGGACGGATACCAGTACTTTATAATCTGGATCTGAATCTCTACGCCCCAATACTGGATGGAAAACAGCTGAGATGGCTAAAACCAGACCACCCCCTCAAGCCTCAGCTGACAGCCGATGACATAACCCAAATAGGTATGACGATCTGCGATGCCTATGATATTCAGGGCGCACAGATCACAGGCATCTATGCCAAATACGGCTCAAAGCTGAATATGGAAAAACTTGGTGCTTTTAAAACCACCCTCCCACCGAGTGGCAACAAGATAACGCTGGACGTTCTACCCGGCATCGATGGCTCAATGAATGCCACCGAAGGTATAGGGCAGCGTATATCCAGCGATGGCAGCATTGTTTTCGGGGTACAACGGAACCCCAAAGATACAACCATCAGCAGCACCACAGAACCCGGGTCACCCGATCACAGCTATACGCCCAAGGAGTACCGGTTCTGGGTACGACAGAGTGACGGTTCCTATAAATCGATCAAAGTTGATTTCTCAGATCAGCCTCAGGATGAACAAATGATTCAGGCTGGCAATGCCACCCTGATGCAGGTTGCTGCCTCAAAAGATATGAGCATCATTGCCATGAACCTGGTCGCCCGTGACTTTAGTGACGGCATAGAATCAGTGGCAGGCATAATTAGCCTGAACCGTGATGACAGCTCAGCAAGATGGGAGCGGATGCCTAGTGACACCACCAGTCAGGTATTGGCAATGAGTCAAAACGGGGCAACCGCACTGGTGAAAAGAGGTAACATACTTTATGGGCTGCCTACTGGCAGCATGGATAGAACCTTTTCATCCGACGACGATCAATATCAACTCGGTAAAACAGCATCAGAATATATACTGGACGGCCTTTTCCAGTCAGGATCCTCTCCAAGCTGGTCACCCTATGCCATACAGCAGTTCAATAGCACCGACGACCTTTTCAGCGGCCTGATGACCTATGCCAAAGCATCAGCCAGGGCATTCACCAGTGACAGAACAGCAATAGTGCCTATTCCCGCCCTGCTGGCTCTCTCTTCAAACAAAATCTCAGGCAATAGCACTCTCCCCCCTGTAGGGCCTGCCGCAGCGCCTAACTACACAGCCTCCGGCCCTGGGCCAAGTGGTCTGGTTAATTACTTCGCTGTCAAAGCAAGTTCAAATGCCGGCGAAGCAGAAACAGAATTCTACTGGGATCAGCTCCCTGCCACCCCTGGAGTGCCTGCCATGCCTCTCCCCACAGCAACGCAGGAACAGCTCAGGGAAAAGCTTCATCAATTGCGGATTGGCACCCCCCCTCCCGCTTACGGAGTAACGGGCAGCAATGCCCCTCAGAAGACACAGCTCATGCTAACTGACGAATACCAACCCGTTGGAGTTGTCAGCCAACGCCGCACAAACCAGCAGCACAAGGTAGTACCAGTCTTCCAAGGCTCTCGTTCCAAGCAGTAGAAAGAGATAAAGACTATAAAACTACGAAAAAGGCGGTATCAGAAACCTGATACCGCCTTTGGTTTTTCTGCAGGAACAACTCCATAAAAGCAGTATGCATTTTTATCTTTGTCTCAGACTGTGTCTCCCTTCAACATACGTCACCGTTCACCCATGTTTGAGTGAGCATTCCTAGATCTTCCTATCATGACAAGCACAGCCTGAGTTCTGATCTCATGACTGTGCACAAAAACAAAAGCCGCCTCCTTTGTAGGAGGCGGCTTACTGCACACAATTTTAAATGATGACGTTGAGAGCTTTCACATAATAGAGCTATCACATAATAGAGCTATCACATAATAAAACTATCCCACGGGAATGCTCTGTTTCTGGTTTCTGGACTGGTTACTTGTCATAATATCGATCCCACTCCCAGGACACTAAAAAATCAGCCAGTAATTTCGCCACATCCCTGCGATTACGCTGATCATCCCATTCCTTTTCACTACTTTGCGCGGGTGTCAGGTCCCACAAGGTGGCGGCAGTCCACAATGCACCCTGCAGTCTATCTTTCGCCTCTTCAGTATTCTCATAATCCACATCAAGGTCTTGCTTAGTAGCCGTTTTAATGAACTCTTTAACGAGGGCTGTCACGCCATAGGCGTCCGTTATCTTTAACAGGTAGGACGTAGCTTTAACAATATTTTTCCTGCCGCTGGGCGATAAGCCTACCCCCCTGCCAACGCCCAAATCCAATAGCTCCCCCCAGCTGTGGCCCTGCTCATGCAGGAAGTCCTCAATTGTCATAGTGCGCATGTACTCATTCAAACGAGGCAGTCCACCCTCGGCAGGTGCACTTCCTGGCTGGCTCCCTGTTTTGTTAACTCTTAATTGCATAACCCGCTGTAAATCCAAGGCCAAACCATCTAATCCCTGAGGCTCTCCAACTACATCCACCGGAGAAACCTGAGATTCCGCAGAAACAGCTGGGAGTGAAGACACTTTAGAACCCTGGGGTGGCAAAAGCGCCCGCCGGGGAGCACCGGGAACAGCCAAAGGAGGAAGGGGAGGGGGAGCAGGAATATTTGCAGTACCTACAAGAGCTGGTGGTGCGGGTATAACAGGGCCAGTATCCATTGACTCGGTATCACTACCATCCCACTCTTCTCCCGAATCACTGGTGTCGATCATCGAAGCAACCCGGGAGTAATGATAAACCTCGGCAACACTGATGTCGGGAGCGTCAGTAAACCCATCAACATCAAATTTCTCAGGCCTTGTTTTTGATAGCTGCACGTCTCCACCGTTCTTTGGTGGGAGCATGTCGTAATTCACACGATTTGGATCTTTTCTCTTTGCTGCGGCATAGGCATCAGAATAAAATTCCTGAACAGCACGACCTGCGGCACTATACAGTTTTGACAGATCTCCATCGTTTAAAACAACATTAAGAGTAGCGACTTCATTCATAGAAGAAGGAGGAATCAGAGTAAGAAAGGTCTTTACCTCTCCCTCTACCTGCTTGGGAAACATCGCGATTAGCTGCGCGGATGGTTCACGCGCCTGTTCATCAAAATAAGCACCGGCCCTCAACATAATATTGGCCGTCTCATTTTCGTGCATCACCCGAAACCGCCCGGTGTTCGCCTCTCGGCCCAACTCTTTGGAGCTTGAAAGGGTAAAGCGACGATAAGAAACCCTGTAATCCCCTGGGTTGCCATGCTCTTTCGGCAAAATTTTAATCATATCGACAACATAGAAGTATCCCTTCTGCTTTTTTCTCTCCTTGCTCCAGCCTTCGGACACTGGCCAGACTGCAACAAAATCAGCGCTCGCGGAAACAGTATCAACTTCACCTTCATCGCTGCCTACCAGACGCAATGGGCGAGCCGGAGTGGAAATACTTTCCGCCACCTGGCTGCGAGGATGATCGGAAAGTAGCAGCCGTGCAGGAAACACCGAAATATCAGAGTGAAAGTTCAACTGATCTTCAGCATCTATCTCAGCGACATATTCCCCCAGAACGGTAGAAAACGCTGAAACCTTTTTAGGAGGGGTTGTCTGTAAGGTCACCGGGATTTTCAAAGTACACGGGTAAAAAGTACAGTAAGGCTCATCCGATTCTGTGACAGGATTAAGGGGTATGCTGACCCGGGCCTGCCCCTGAATCTTCTGGGTTTTGGATTTACCGTCCGGCGCTGAAATATAATGAGCCTTACTTCGCCCCCTATATGCCTCAGTAGGCACTGATATATTGGCAGGTCTCTGGCGTGTAATCAGAGCCACCTGCCCTTTTATCATCTGCTCCAAGGCCTGCTGCTGTTTTTTTAGCTGGGTTTTGAAGACAGCCAATTGTTTGGATACAGCTTTCTCTTGACCCTGCATCTCCTTCTTTGCCGATTTTTCGGCTCTGGTTTTATTTGCTGCTGTCTTAATTTTTTCTGCAAGCTCTTTCTGTTTCCCTTCCAGTGTACTTATCTGCTGGTGCTGGTTTTCAATGGCTTTTTGCTCGCTGGATTCCGCCAAAATCGCATTTGCCTTCTGCACTTTTGTTTGCACCGGGTTATTGATATAGAAATACCGCCGCAAACCTGCCAGAGAGCTTTCCGTTGTTGTTTTCCCGCCGGCCCAGCCCTCACCAGACAACAACAAACAACCGACACACAGAAAGATATTTAAAAAGATGTATTCAACTCGAATGGGCCAACATAAACAAAAAGGGGGGAGATCATTTTGAGGCGAATTCATAGGCATACCACCAGTAATACTTCATAGGGAAATAAAAACAGCGGCGAAGTATAGGCGGTAAAAAAAAGACGGTATCAGTGGCCTGATACCGTCTTATATTTTTTTAAAATAAAAACTTAGTGGCTAGTGGCAGAAGCCGCATCACGACGAATTCGGATATTCAGATCGTGCAACTGTTGCTGATCAACAGCACTTGGAGCCTGAGTCAACTGACAGGAAGCGGACTGGGTTTTCGGGAAGGCAATGACTTCACGAATATTGTCGGTACCACACAGCAGCATCACCAGACGGTCCAGACCAAAAGCCAGACCACCGTGAGGTGGTGCACCGAACTTCAGTGCGTCCAGCAGGAAGCCGAACTTCTCGCGCTGCTCTTCTTCCTGGATGTTCAGAACACGGAAAACCGTTTCCTGCATATCCTGCTGATGAATACGCACAGAACCACCGCCGACTTCATAGCCGTTGATAACCATGTCGTAAGCACGGGACAGAGCAGCTTCCGGGTTGGCAGCCAGTTCTTCCGGTGTGCAGGTTGGTGCAGTGAACGGGTGGTGCAGAGCCGTCAGGCCACCCTGACCGTTCTCTTCGAACATTGGGAAGTCAACAATCCACAGAGGTGCCCACGCCTTGGTGTACAAGTCCAGGTCTGCACCCAGCTTACAGCGCAGTGCGCCCAGAGCATCGTTGACTACATTGGCACTGTCGGCACCGAAGAAGACGATATCGCCATCTTTAGCTTCCAGACGGTCCATGATGTTCATGGCCACTTCTTCGCCCAGGAACTTAAGGATTGGAGACTGCAGGCCTTCAACGCCTTTGGCCAGTTCGTTGACCTTGATCCAGGCCAGACCTTTCGCGCCGTAGTTGCCAACATACTTACCGTATTCATCAATCTGCTTACGGGTCAGTTTACCTGCGCCTTCAGGCAGTTTCAGGGCAGCAACACGCCCCTTTGGATCGTTAGCCGGGCCTTTGAAGACCTTAAAATCAACGCCTGCGACCAGATCGTTAATATCGGTCAGCTCCAGCGGAATACGCAGATCAGGCTTGTCAGAACCGTACAGACGCATAGCGTCGGCATAGGTCATATGAGGGAAGTCGCCCAGATCAACATTCAACAGTTCGCTGAACATTTTGGTGACCATATCTTCGGTCGTACCCATGATCTGTTCTTCACCCATAAAGGATGTTTCGATATCAATCTGGGTAAATTCAGGCTGACGCTCAGCACGCAGATCTTCGTCACGGAAGCACTTTACGATCTGGTAGTAACGGTCAAAACCGGACACCATCAGCAGTTGTTTGAACAGCTGTGGAGATTGAGGCAGTGCGTAGAAAGACCCTGGATGCACACGGCTTGGTACCAGATAGTCACGGGCACCTTCAGGAGTCGCACGGGTCAGTACAGGTGTTTCGATATCCAGGAAGCCTTTCTCTTCCAGATAGTTACGCACCAGACGGGTCGCCTTGCTGCGCATCATCAGCTTGTTCTGCATCTCCGGACGACGAAGATCCATATAGCGATAACGCAGACGTACGTCTTCACCAACGTCGGTGTAGCCATCCAGCTGGAACGGAGGCGTCTGGGCTTCGTTGAGGATTTCCACCTCTTTGCCCAGCACTTCGATTTCGCCGGTGGACATATTCTTGTTCACGGTACCTTCTGGACGTGGACGCACCAGACCGGTGATTTTCAGAACATATTCACTACGGGCCTTGTCGGCCAGAGCAAAGGCTTCTACTGTATCCGGGTCGATAACCACCTGTGCGACACCTTCACGATCACGCAGATCAAGAAAGATAACGCCACCGTGGTCACGGCGGCGATGCACCCAACCGCAGAGAGTGACAGTTTCGCCGTTATGGCTCTGATTTAAATCGCCACAATAATGGCTGCGCATGGTTTACCTCGAAATCTTACTGTAGGCCGGCCGGGCCGGGACTGACGTCTGAATCTCTAATGTTCTATATAACAGCTAACTGGTTCATATTCACTGGTCGCTGCACAGGAACCTTAACCACTTCACGCATCACTTTTTGGAGTATTAGTGGGGCTGTGGTTGTCTGTCGTCGCCAAATTCTTCTTTTTATTGCCTTTAAAATCCGTCTCATACCAACCGCCACCTTGTAAGCGAAAGGACGGTGTGGAAATCTGCCTGGAAAGGGCAGGTTTGCCAGAATGGGGACAATCCTTGAGAGGATCATCACTGAACTTCCGTATTGCTTCGTGGAAAGAACCACACTCCTGACAGACTCTCCTCACAGACAAGATTACTCATATATAGGCATGAATTCGGCGCCAATAAACCAGCTAGTGTAAAAATGACCGGGCATTATCCCAAGGCTGACCCGGGTTGTCATCACCGTTTTACAGGGAATGCCCGCATCCAGGCCCACTGCTGACCCTTCAACACCCAACTTAAGACTTGACAAAGAGTTTCACCCTTAAAAAACAGAGGAATCAATAATTGCAAAATTGATTAATCAATCATTTAAAAAAACAACCAACCTAACCGCATAGTTGATTTGTTGCATTTTGGAAACAAGTATTTAAGAATGAGGTAGCACACAATAATTTATGTGCACAGCCCGGGGGGAACCCTGTTTCCGGTTGGATGTAAAAGCTGTAGGGATTTGCGGCTGTTAAATAACAAAAAAAAACAATATCCAAGGAGCTGGTAAACACAATGAAACTATTAACAAAGAGCACTCTTAGCGCAGCCGTTATTGCCGCCATGGCAACAACCTCTGCCCAGGCGAATCAATTTGTTGATGATAGTTCCATGAACATTCATCTTCGTAACTACTACAAAAACCAAAACGTGAAAGATGGGACAGCCAAAGCCGACAAAGATACAGGCTGGGCTCAGGCCATTCGCGCAGATTTCAGTTCAGGCTATTACGCTGACATAATTGGTTTTGACTTAAGCACACATTACAGCTTAAAACTCCATGAAAGCCTCGGTGACGATGATTCCAGTGATACAGGCCTGTTCCGCCCAGGCTCACTCAAGAATGGCAAGCGAAAAGGCGAAAGCTATGGAAAAACCTTTGGTGCCGTAAAAGTTAACCTCATGAACAATGGTGTTGCCAAATACGGTCGCATGCGTCTTGATACCCCACTATTAAATGAATCGGATTCACGCGCACTGCCAAGCACCACTGAAGCACTCTATGCGGACTACTCAATGTCTGGAGTTACGGTGTTTGGTGCTTATGCAACAAAGGGTAACGCAAGAAACGCATCAGGCTTTGAAGAATTTGGTGTCGCGGATGCTGATGGCAAAATAAGAAAGCGCGCAGTTAAAACATTCGGTGGCTCTTATGAGATGGGCGGCCTTAACATCTCCGCTGCTTATGGCCAGCAAAATGACTCCAATACATCCCTCTACACAGATGCTTCCTACAGCCTCCCTCTCAGTGATGGAATGACCGTGAAAGTGGGTGGCCAATATGGTAAGCACAAACTTATTGGTGATACAAAAGACGCCTCGACACTGAACAACGCTCAAGCCAAAAATACAATCGACTGGTTCGGTCTGATGGCAGGCCTCACCGTTAAACAGTTAACGGCAAGTCTGAGCATGACCGATGTTGGCGGCAGCAAAGACAACCAATCAGCCCTGCTGGATAATGCTGGTTCAGCCTGGTCTAACGGCGATGATGCTACCACCTTTAATGGGTATAACTCTGTTCAGATCTCCGACTTTTATGAAGCCAATGAACGCTCTTTTATGGTTAAAGTTGGTTACAACCTGAATGACATGATCGAAGGCCTGAGTGCGTCAGCCCTGTATGTTAGCGGTGAAATTGATGAAGCTGCCGGCACCAAGGATACTGACACCAGCGAATACAACCTGCGTGTTGATTACAAGCTACCCGCGGTTGAAGGCTTAAAGCTCACCCTGCGTCATGCCAAGTATGAAGTGGATGCAGAGGGTAAAAGCGGCGATGAAACCTACAAAGACACACGGGTTATCATCACTTACGATTTGGCCGTATTCTAACAACAGGCTCAATCTTCGTTAAAGCTCTTTAAAACCACAGAAACCGCTACCAGTTAGCGGTTTCTTTTTGCCTCAAAGAAAAACAGGTTCCTTCACAGTTACAATGCTTAACAGCGACTCCATCAAACTAGTTAACAAAGGGCGCTGCTGCAGGTCTTGATGAGCCATTGTATTAATAATACCAATCAGACTCTCCGCACACGCCTGACGCCCCTGATCTGTCGCGACCAGTAGGAAATGGTCAGAATCGGAACAAGTGTACCCCGGTTCTGCTCATAATATGTGTGGGTTGAGCCTACCTATTGATAAGTTTTTAAGTGCCCGGCCATGTGGAAACATTTATTTCTGGCCAATAAACAGGCTGCTCAGCTGGGTGGCAGCGCAGGGAGCATAGCCCGCTATGTGACTGGAGCTGCGGCACGGCTGAGTGTCCTGGAGATTGAGTCAGAAATCGATAGCAGCGTTTATCGATAACAACGTGGTTACCCATTCTAACCAAATACCAGATTTTTCAGTGGCCTCTGTATGCTCTGCTGGCAATACCCCGGATCTATACAATGTGCAGATGGAACTCACCCGGCTATCAGCTCGCTTCTTATGGGGCAAGAGTGACTCTACGGAGTCCGTGATAACACTCTAACTACTCACCTATCAACTTGAAGCCTGAACCTTAAGAGCACCAGCGGCGCTTTTATGGTTCAAACAGCTTCTATCACAAGCCTCCTGAACCCTTTTATTTTTGTAGAGCTACAACTCTGTCTTCCAGGTAGTGTTCTGCCATTGCGCCAAGCCCATGCAGAGCCATATGGGCAATGGTGGGCAGCAGAAAACGACTCTGCAGATAAAACATTCCCGTTGCAGGGTTAGTGACTGAAAACAGCATGAGTCCGGCGGTGCATGCTCCGGCTACCAATGCCATACCGCTGGCAAGGCAGCGACCAGACGATGCTCTATGGTGCGCTGATTGAGACGGAAGAACGTGCCTGTTTTTCAGAAGCACCTCAGCAGCACGACAGGATTTGTAGACGCTTAAAGCGCTTGAGAAAGCCGAGCCGAGCACTGCTACTTGTTTTACGCCAATTAGCAGTGAGCTTCGGGGGGCAAGGGCTAGCCCCCACATGCCCAAACTAAATGCAGTGGAATATAAGCCTCCGATTATCGAGCCTTTGACGCATTCAAACCTATGGCTGGCCCGGGCGCTGAGCTTTGGACTCACGCAGCCGCGGGTAGACGGAGAAGGGGTTGACGAAAACTTGCTACCCACTGGGTCGCAAAAGAGATACTTCAGGGTATCTGCTGCTTTAACGCAGCGTCCTTTAACGCTGGCTATAGTCTTGCTGCACAGTTTTGTGAATGTGCGTTTTGTTGGTTGGAAAGATATGGCGTTCATATTATGCTCCGCTGCTTTCTATAGTGATGCCAGGATCAGACACCGAAGCCAAAATAGAGTTCCTTTCCCCGTATCCCATTGAACCTTTGCATTACAGTGGCTGCGCAGCGTTTAACGATAACGGCGTTGTTATCCGTTAGAACCAAATACCAGCTTATAAGTTGTCTCTGTAAGGCCTGCTTCCAACTGCCAGAACAGGTTTATAGTTTCATGTGACCAGGCACTTACAACCCATCATGGTACAGCCAGCGGGGATGCCGATACCCCATCTCTGCTACACGCTGATAAGCCTCCTCACTGACAGGGACATACCAATGCTTGAAATACAGAGTCAGGTCCTGCCCGGTCACTTTACAAAGGGACTCAAAAAAGAAGTCTGTTTTTTGCTGCTGATTCTTCTTACCGGGTAATTGTTCCCAGGCCGTTGCACGAAATTCACGATAGAGTTTGGGCATAAATTCATGGGAAAGACGCTCAACAAGGCCCAGCATAAACGCATATTTCCAATACAGCATGGTGTAAGATTTTTCTGACCATATACGCGAATCATAGCGATAGCCATAATCAGAAAAGAGCAGATCCGAAACCCTGGACAGAGGCCAATATAAATGGGGTGCATGAAGGTACAAAAAGTCATCAGAGGGAAACACACCATTGAAAACATTATCGCGCTCACCAATAAACCAATCGCCCCTGATAGACTGATCGCCATAAACAAAAAGCTGGGAAAATGCATCTTCTGACCCAGGAAGCCCCATAAACTTGTTTACAGTCTCATAGAAATGACCCAGTTCGTGAATCAGGATCGCATACTCCCTGTGCACTCTTGGCCGTAACCAATAGGTTGGGCTACCAAACGGCGATCCGCTTAAAGTGATTCCCCCCCTTCTTCCTATTCCCCCCCATTTTTTTAAATTTACATCTATAACAAAGCGAAATGGCAGATCCGGGGACTTATTGCATTCAGCATCCGCTGTGTCGCTCAGGCCTGCAAGGGCATTCATTGTTTTAACGGCATTATCATAGAAAGCGATCACCCGTGACGGGTCATCAACCTCCCTTATCATGGCCGATGGAAGTGCCAGTATGGCGTACTCCCCTTCCAGCTCCGCCCAGGGAGCTGGATAGTGGCGAATAGTTTCGCGCCACTGCTCAAGGGTGTCTCTGCCTACTTTAAACCAGGGAGCCTTCACCGCACCCTGAATGGTGATGGAATATGAGTCGGTACCAGTTACATCCGACTCCAGATAAATCAACCCTGACGCCTTGTCACTATCTGTCGTTACGGCGCCCTGTAGCCTGATAACGTCATAAGGACGAGCCACTCTGTCACTTATCTTTAATTTCATGTCGCTTAAGTCGAGAAAGTGCGCTCCAATTCTAAGATGTGGCCTTACATCACTCTGATTTGTTGGGGCAGGTTCAACAGTGACAGTAACAGGCTCTCCTGGCACTCTGTAGAGTCCGGTGCTTTGCTGATTACGCGGAGGAAACCTTAATCGCAAAGAGGAAAAGTTTCTTGGGTGAAGATGAAAGGTGTGTGTTTCTGTGAGCCGTTCTTCGGTTACGTCAACGGTTCCGGGAAAGCCATCCCCTGTGGGAATATATTTTTCATAGGGGTTCCAGCCTTCAGGCAGTGGCCTCCCCAGACAGTGCTGGCAAGTAACAAACAACAGCCCTGCAAGGAAAAACCTCAGGCAAAATCCCGTAAAATACTGGCGGTTTATTACTTTACAACCCAAAACCATAACTGACTTACCCGTTTATTTAAACTGGCAAAGCTATCAGAATCGTTTGGTTAACTGACTGACAGATCTGTTAATAAAGCAGATTTCTGTTTGTATTAAATGCTTTCAGCGACATTTGGTATGCGACCAACATCTATTGTGAACAGAGCCCCTATCTGCCTTCCACGCCCTCAGCACCAACAATCGCGTTTAATCCATTCCTATAGGTCTCCAGAGCGGCATTTTCCCCTGGCCTCCGGAGGCGCGAGGAAACTCGTCTTCTCATTATTCTCACCTGCTCCTGAGTTACACCCAGTGCCGTAAGTTCGTCCTTTTTTAATCGACACTGTGCGTGCCTTGAAGAGGTCAGTATTTTCACCAGAATACCCGATTCTCCCTTAGCTACAAAAGCCTGCATAACCTGATCGCTACGACCCGGCTCCTCCACTAGCGCAGCCAGAACATCCTGTTCTGATAAATCGATCTTCGTGGCACTATATGTTGCGGTAAGCTTTTGCTCTTTAGCCCGATCTATTGAATTCGCTGCCAGCCTGAGCACTTCCAGACTTGATTTCTTTTTCATATAACACCAGGCAGACTCTATATTGTGATCGAGTCTGGCCTGCCTTTGCTTTTTTGACTCACCGGGCCGTCTGTGAAGTTTTATGGGGTGCATTTTCAATGGATTCCGATGAGTCGGCGGAACCGAGCCGCTTGCACGGATCTCAACCCCTGGAGCCGGGTCAGTTGACTCTGGTACAAATAGCGACCGCAGGGAAGGTGGCGATGATTGATCTTCACATATTATCAATGGCAGTGGCGATGATGAATCTTCACATATCGTCAACGGCAGTGGCGATTCTGGCTCTTCACATATCGTCAATGGCAGTGGCGATCCTGTCACCGACAACAATGGCGAACCCACCGGCGATGACGCATGCTCCATAGATTGAGGCGACAATAATAACGGTAATGGCAGCAGGGATGATTGTGGGGCAGACTGCAACGACTCTGACGGCAGCGATCCAGAAACACGAATACCTCTGGCGGCTATCACCGACTGAAAGACCGCCCCCCCCCCGCCTGGAAAGAAACCAGGATTCAACAAGGGTGCTGCGGCAGCCCCACCTGATACAGTCCGGTAAAAAACACTCCCGCCCACCAAGATCGGCTTCTGCGACTGCAAACCTGGAGCGGCTGGACTCTTATCAAACCCCTCTGAAGAACCTGTAAAAAAACCGGATGCCAAATACTGCATACCCATACCCTCAAAGTGAAAACCTACAGGCTCATTGTTGCTGACCGAGGGCGTTATTCACATAAGACATTGGTAGCACAGGAAAAACCCTGGCAGCCTTCAGGCCTGCCACCAGGGTATTGCTGCCTGCAGATTCAACAACCGACTCAAGCATTATGTATAACGATTAAAACATCCAAATCAAAATCCTCTTAGCACTCAAAACAGTAGGACGCATTTCATGAAAAAGCCCCGCAACCAAAAAGTTGCGGGGCTTTTTTTGACGAGACCTTGTTATAAAAAGACATTTATAACAAGGCCCTTTATAACAACCCTGTTTTATAGATGCGATCTATAAATAAACAGAACGATCACTCTTTCCCATGAGAATCAACAACACCTGGCAGTGACTCTACTTCCTTTTTAACCCGCTCTCGCATCGCCTGAATAATACGGTAGAGAATCGGCGTCATCAGCGTACCAATTACGGTAGCGGCCAACATACCGCAGAATACTGTTGCACCCAGAGAAACACGACTGGCCGCACCCGGGCCGGTAGAGACCAGCAACGGCAGAATACCGAGAACAAAGGAGAGAGCCGTCATCATAACGGCACGGAAACGCAGGCTCGCAGCCTTCTCTGCCGCCTCATCAATACTCAACCCACCACTGCGTTGCTCCATAGCAAACTCAACAATCAGAATCGCCGTTTTTGCCGATATACCTATCAACAACACCATACCTATCTGGGCATAAATATTGTTAATCATGCCTGCAACGGTCAGACCCAGCACCGCGCCGAAAATGGCAATAGGTACAGAAGCAATAACCGCAAACGGAATATTCCAGCTCTCGTACTGTGCCACCAGAAACAAGTACACAAACAAAATAGCCAGAGCAAACAGCAGAGGCGCCAGATCACCTGCTTCAATTTCCTGCCGGCTCTGCCCCGCCCACTCAAAGGTGTAACCGTCAGGCAGCTTGCTGGCAAGCTCGTTCATAACAGCGATAGCATCACCGGAACTGTAACCGGGAGCAGCATCTCCACTGATTGAGATGGAACGATGCAGGTTGAAATGCCTGATCGATGTTGGCCCCAGTGACGGTGTCAGAGTCACAACAGTCGACAGTGGTACCATCTCATTGGAGGCATTGCGGACATAATATTGATTCAGGTTATCCGGAGTGGAGCGGAAGGCACTTTCAGCCTGCAAAATTACCTGATAACTCTTACCAAGGTACGTGTAATCATTGACATACAACGAGCCAAGCTGGGTTTGCAGAGTCAGGAAGATATCACTCAGGTTGATACCCATAGCCATGGCTTTTTCACGATCTACATCCAAATAGTACTGAGGCACATCAGCACGAAAAGTGCTGTAAACCCGCGACAATGCCGGCTGCTGATTCGCTTCGTAAATCAAGCCATTGGAAACCTGGGCCAGATCCTGAACACTTCGTCCCAGAGAGTCCTGCAGGCGGAAATCAAAACCACCTGAGTTACCAAGACCAGGAATAGGCGGCATCTCAAAGACCATGATTTGCGCATCAGGAACAGCCCAAAGCGAGCCCTGCAGACGCTGTGAAATCGCACCAATCTGGGTTTCGGCTGATGTCCGGTCATCCCAACTGTCCAGCACCACAATGCCCAGAGCATTATTGGAACCGGCACCTGCCAGCAAACTGAAGCCACTCACACTGATAAAACCTTTAACGCCCTGGGTCTCTTTAATCATCGGCGTGATTTTATCAATCAGATCGTTAGTACGGTTTATGGAGGCCGCATCAGGAAGTTGAACATTTACAAACAGGAAGCCCTGATCTTCATTGGGAACAAAACCACTGGGCAGTTCCTTAAGCAAATAACCAGCAGCGGCCACCAGCACCAGGAACAGCACACCAATGCGGGCAGCACGGTGCAACATCCATTTAACCGCCGACGTATAGCCTTTGGTAGAACCCTGAATAATGAGCTCGAAAGGCCTCAGCCAGCGCGCATGAGATATGGCTCCCGGCTTTAGCAGAGTGGCACAGAGCGCAGGACTGAGAACCAGCGCGTTAATAGAGGAAATAACGACAGCCACGGAAATGGTGACAGAAAACTGTTTGTACAGTGTACCGGTAATGCCTGGCATAAACGCAACCGGTACGAATACAGCCAGAAGAACCAGAGTGGTGGCAATAATCGCGCCAGTCACCTCGGTCATCGTCTGAAGCGTTGCCTCCCTGGGCGACATCCCCTCGGAGATATGCCGCTCCACGTTCTCTATAACTACGATGGCATCGTCGACAACAATACCTATCGCCATCACCAGACCAAACAGGGATATGGTGTTGATGGAATACCCAAGGATATTCATCACAGCAAATGTACCGATCAAAGACACAGGTATGGCGATAGACGGGATAATGGTCATCCGCCAGTTCTGCAGAAACAGGAATACCACCAGAATAACCAGTGCAACAGCCTGGAAAAGAGTGGTAACCACCTCTTTGATAGAACGGGAAATAAACTCGGTTGTATCATATAGAATCTTGTACTCAAGGCCTTGCGGGAAGTTCCTGGTCAGAACTTCCATCTCCTTGTATACACTTTGCGCAACCTGTGTCGCATTGGCCGAGGGTGACTGATAGATCACCAGAAAGGAGGTTGGACCACCATCAAGCAATGCACGGCCAGAGTAAGTCTCCGCTCCAGTCTGGATCTCTGCTACATCGCGCAGACGGATGACAGAACCATCGGTTTTAGAGCGCAGAACAGTCTCACCAAACTCTTCAGGAGACTGTAGCCGCCCCTGAGTTTGAATAGTGTACTCGAATTTCTGGTTTTCCTGGGTAGGCCCCTGACCCAGCTTACCAGCAGCAACAATGACATTCTGGCTTTCCAAAGCGCTTGTCACATCACCCACAGTAATACCGAGCGAGCTCATTTTTGCAGGCTGCAGCCATATGCGCATGCTGTAAGTCATAGCACCCATAACTTCAACTTTACTGATGCCATCAATCCGCGCCAGAGAGTCCTTTAGATTGTTCGAGGCATAGTTACTCAGAAACATTTCATCAAAGGTATTATCCGGCGAAATCAGGTTAATACCGAGCAGCATGTTTGTGGACTGCGCCTTAACAGTCACGCCCTGCCGGGCCACAGCATTAGGCAGACTGGGTTCCGCAATAGCCACGCGGTTCTGCACGTTCACCTGGGCAATGTCTACGTCAACACCGGGCTTAAATGTGACCGTTATGGTAGCCACACCATTATCGCTTGCGGACGACTCCATGTAGATCATGTCCTCAACCCCGTTTACCTGCTCTTCAATGGGGTTGATGACCGCCTCTTCCACAACCTGGGCGCTTGCGCCAGGATAGACGGCATAGATTTCTACGGAGGGTGGAGCAATTTCTGGATACATGTTCACCGGCAGGGTGAACAACGACAAAAAGCCAGCCAGGGTTATAACAATCGCAATAACAAAGGCGAACTTGGGCCGATTTATAAAGAAGTGGCCAATATTCATTACTGCGCCTCTACGCTGCTGTCAGAAATGGCAGCCTCAGACACAGATGCGTCGTCAGCCTTGGTCAGCGTTCCGGTTTTGAGATCCACACTCATCATCTGTGGACTCACAATCACACCGGGGCGCACTTTCTGCAGACCGGAAACAATAATGCTTTCACCTTCCTCCAAACCAGACTCAACAACCCACATTGGACCAATACGACGACCCAGCTCAACCAGGCGGGTCTCCACCTTGTTCTCCCTGGTGACGAGCAAAACAAAACGTCCCTGCTGGTTTTCCTGAACGGCAAACTGTGGAATAAGAGGTGTTTCTGTTTTCTTCACACTTTCGATAAGCAGCGTGACATACATGCCGGGCAGCAACAGATGGTCAGGGTTCGGGAAGGAAACGCGCAACTCCACAGTACCGGTGGTCTGCTCCACTTTTACATCAGCAAAATCAAAGACCCCAGGTTGACTATAAAGTGCACCATTAGGCAACCGGATATGCGTTTTGAAGAGCTTATCAGCCTGTTCTTTTCCTTGTGCGGCCTGGTGATGATCAAGCAGGACTTTCTCGTTAACCTGAAAGTTCACATACATAGGGTCTGTATTGATCAATTCAGCCAGAGGCTGGCTACCAGGCCCCACAAGACTGCCAACACTGTAGCTCTCTTTGCCTATCTGACCACTGAAAGGCGCATAAATTTCGGTGTAGGACAGATTGATATTGGCAGTTTCCAACTGGGCTTTTGCAGACTCTACGCTGGCATTAGCCTGAGCCTCCCGGGAGACCAGTTCATCCATGTCAGATCGACTGATATAGCCTTTGACAGCCAGATCCCGACCACGACTAAGGTCTGATGTGGCACGAACAAATTCCGCCTCTGCACTTACAAGAGCGGCCCTGGCCTGACTCACTGCCGCCTTAAAGGGTGCCGGGTCAATGGTAAACAGCAGCCGGCCTTTTTCGACAGCAGACCCCTCGTCAAAATTACGGCTTTCGAGATACCCTTCAACACGCGCACGCAGCTCTACAGCTTCACTGGCCTCTGTCCGTGCAGCAAACTCCTGATACTCACCTACAGGATCCAGCTTGACTGATATGACAGAGACCGAGGGAGGCGGCGCACCTCCTGCTGCCGGATCATTTTTATGACTTTCAGAACAACCGGCAAGACCCGCCAGCACAAAAATAGATGCAATCACTAACCGTGAGTGTGATTTAGATAGCCACATAACAGTTCCCAGTGTCAGGGGAGAAGAGAAATCATTCCGTCAATGGACTTGCACACGCTCACAGCAAAGCACGCACAACTATACACATATAGCGCTAAAAGCATTGTAGCTTCTTGCGGAAAAGTGCCTTAAATAAAGGGAACGACCGAGACAGTAATGTATAATCAGCCAATGCTACGCCAATCAGCAAAGAGACTCTAGATCAGTTTTTTTACGGTTAGCCTGTCGACCAATACGTACATCGCCGTCGACTTTGCAGAAGGACAGCCAGCCCTCCCGAGCATCCTCACATCGCCGCTATGCAAGAGCGCGTTAACGCCTATTCCTTTAGTTGGATTTACGCCCATTTAGTTTCATTTACGCCCATTTTCAGAGACGAACCTGTGGCGACCGCTGACATTGACGATTATTTATTTAGGCAAACAGCTCTGAGTGACAGCTTTATTATCAGGCTCGAGACAGGGTATGTGAGATGTGAGATGCGGAACGTAAGATGTGAGAACAAAGAAACAGGCCAGCCCACACTGCTATTAAATCATCACCAAATGGCAATTGACTTATTAATAAACAGTGAGGCCAGACCAGATCGATACATCAGGAGGAAGCAAAGTCCTTCAATTTTTTCAGAGGACGCACCTTCACCTGAATAGAAGCAGGTTTGGCAGCTACATCCATTAATTCACCCGGACGGAATGGATTGGGTACATTTTTACGGGCTTTCTGGGCAGGCTTTTTCTTGGTAACAATTTTTAAAAGGCCAGGAATGGTAAATTCACCACAACCACGCTTTTTAATATGTCGCTCAACCAGTTCAGTGAGTTCTTCCAGAACGTTACTGACATCCTTTCTGTTCAATCCAGTATTCTCAGCGATCTCAGTAAGAATCTGGGTCTTGGTGTATTTATCCTTGATTGCTGGTGCAGGCATTATGTCATCTCCGGACATGTCTTCTAAACAGTAACGAGCGTCCCTGTCTCCCCTGTCGACTTCCTACTCCCTTTTACAAAACTACACACTCTAAAAAATACAACTCTGCGTATAACTTTGTATAACCACTTTTGGTATTTACAGGCTTAACGGGTGCATCTTCCAGTTACCGGTTATGCTTTTTATCCTGTTGTCTTTCTATCTATAGACAAAAATCATAACCGGTACAAAACCAATATAAACCACGGTTTTTCGGCTTGCGAGCATTTTTTAACCTATTTTTGCGGTTTAAAGTATTTTTTATGATTTATCGCAGCAGTTTGCTAACAGGAAGATTGAGTGATGTACCATATTCGCGTTACATTAGTCTTGCAGTCCTATGCATCAATCAACAATTCCAACAACATTTATGTAATTACGGACAGGACATGTATTTGAAAACCTTAAAATACCTCCAACTGCTTTCCGGCCTGATCCTTGCCGGTCTGTTTCTGGCGGCTCCAGCAGTTATGCCAGCACTCTACCCTGCGGCATACCCTGTAGTTCCTGCTGCCAGCTATTACACTCAGGATCCTGCATTTCTGATCCTTCTGGCCACAGCGGCCGCCAACCTGCTTTCAGGCTTCTATCAGGGCACGCTCTCTGGTGGCCGCCGGACAACGCAAGGCCTGGCTACCGTTCTGGTGTTTCTTGCTGGCATTCTGGGCGCAGCGAATGCCTTTGCCCGTCTGTCTTACAACCCGGCCACCGCTGACGCAGCACTGATCACAGTCAGTCTGCTGATTGCCGGCCTTGCACTGCACACCCTGTGTAACCTGCATCGCCTGAACCCACAAACATCTGCACCCGCTGTACCGGACGGCCCTCTGGAAGATGGCCGGGAAACCGGAACGGTGAAGTGGTTTAATGTCTCCAAAGGCTTCGGCTTTATCACCCGCGATTCCGGCGACGATATTTTTGTTCACTATCGCGCGATCCGCGGTGAAGGCCACCGCACCCTGAGTGAAGGCCAGCGTGTTGAGTTTGTTGTTGCAGAGAAAGACAAAGGCCTGCAGGCGGAAGATGTAGCGTCCACCCGCCGCTAACGGCAAACCTCCTTCAAGCCCTGTCACAACCAGCGGTTAGAAAAAAAAGACCCGGCACTGGCCGGGTCTTTTTATGTTCAGAATTAAAACCCTGATAGGGAACCTCAGTAATGGGGTGGTGGAACATCCACAGCAACGGTTTCATTGCCATCACCCTGAGTACTGATTAACTCTTTCATTCGAGCCTTGATGATATCCATCTCTCGACGCATCAGGTCAATTTCACCTTGCTGACGGGTTACCACTTCATTGAGCTGCTGCACAACATCATCTTGATAGCTGAGCTGGGTCTGTAACTCCAGAAGATCATCATTCATTTTACTGCTCCTACTGCTCCTGTCCGACGGGCTTCAACCAGGTTGTGAATACTGTTCTCAAACGCTTTTGAATATCCTGTACCTGCGTATCGGTATAGGGAACCGCTTCACCGTGCCCCCACACAGGCCCAGGCCAGGCCGGATCACCTTCCTTGCGCACCACAATATGCATATGCAGCTGGCGAACAATATTCCCAAGAGCACCGACATTCATTTTATCCGCACTGAAAACATCCTTGAGCTTCTCGGCAACATAAGCGGCCTCTTTCAGTAACTGCTGCTGGTCAGCCTCTGTCAGCTGGAAGATCTCTTCCATTCCATGCTGACGGGGCACCAGAATGACCCAAGGATAGCTGGCATTATTCATCAACAGCATACGGGTCAGGGGAAAGTCTCCAATCACCAGACAATCAGATGCCAGTCGCGCATCAAGAGAAAAAGTATCCAGAGGCATAGTGAGTCAACCCGAAAAAAGTGAATTGGGGGGGGGAGCGATTATGGATGAACTATACGACTGCCTGACAATGATTGCCAAGAGGCGACTAATCAACAACGATCAGGAAAAAGCGCTCACAAACAAAAACTCAAGCCATAAACAGAAAAGGCTGCCCGAAGGCAGCCTCTCTTATTCCAACCCGAAAGGGGAAGAAATTACAGCTCGTCAGCGTTGTCCGCCAGGTAAGCAGCAACACCTTCAGGGTTGGCGTTCATGCCTTTATCACCCTTGGTCCAACCAGCCGGGCAAACTTCGCCGTGCTCTTCGTGGAACTGCAGAGCGTCAACCAGACGCAGCAGCTCGTCCATGTTACGACCCAGTGGCAGGTCGTTAACGATCTGGGAACGTACAACGCCGTTCTTGTCGATCAGGAATGCGCCACGGAAAGCTACGCCGCCTTCAGATTCAACGTCGTAAGACTTGCAGATTTCGTGAGTCATATCTGCAGCCAGAGTGTACTTAACCTGGCCAATACCACCCTGATCTACAGGGGTGTTACGCCATGCGTTGTGAGTGAAGTGAGAATCAATAGAAACACCAACAACCTCAACACCCTTCTCTTTGAACTGATCCATACGATGATCCAGAGCGATCAGCTCAGAAGGACATACGAAAGTGAAGTCCAGAGGGTAGAAGAAGATCAGACCATATTGCCCCTTGATGGTTTCAGAAAGATTGAATTCATCAACTATGCTTCCATCAGCCAGAACAGCCGGTACAGTAAAGTCAGGTGCTTGCTTACCTACGAGAACAGCCATTGTCTATCTCCATTTCATTCAGTCTTGGATGAATACCCACCCGGCCTTACCTTGATACAAACCGAAGGCAGGTGTCTTGAAAACCCGTACATCATACACGGTGATTTTCGGCTCGCCCACTTGAAAGAGAGCATTTATCCATGAATTTTTTATAGGAAGGCAATAGGCATTGCCTATTAAGAAACCGTCACTTTGCCATACATTTGTGATGTTGGTGATTTCGTCAGGGGCAACCATACTTACTGCGCCGTGAATAAAGACGCCAAAAATAAAGGCGTCTTCAATGATGAGGTACGTTATGAAAGGACATCCTGATGTCATTAAATTCCTGAACACCGCCCTGGGCAATGAACTGGTTGCTATCAACCAGTACTTTCTCCATGCCCGAACCTTACAGGAATTCGGTCTCAATACTCTGGGCGACACAATCTACAAAGAGTCCATAGATGAAATGATTCATGCCGACTGGCTGATCAAGCGGATTTTGCGTCTTTCTGGCCCACCCAATGTTCAGTCTTTGGGCAGGATCCACATCGGCAAGACAACAGAAGAAATACTCAAATTCGACATACAACAGGAGCAGGAAGCCGTACCCATCCTGAAAGAAGGTATCACCTGCTGTGAAAAACACAGTGACTTTGTCAGCCGTGAACTGCTGGAGAAAATTCTGGCCGCAGAAGATGAACACATCGAATGGCTGGAAACCCAACTGACACTAATAGATAAGATCGGTATCCAGAACTACCAGCAGACAATGATCTAACAACAATCGGTTTAAGGACAAAAATGGCTTAGCTACAAACAGCTTAAAAACAAACAGCTTAAAAACAAAAAAGCCGGTGACCAAGGTCACCGGCTTTCATGAAAAGCGCTTTACTCTGAGGGATCAGGCTTCCGCACTGCCCACAGCCGCTTGAATCATTTTCTGCAGTTCGCCCTGTTCATACAGGTCGCTGAGAATGTCACTACCGCCCACCAGCTCACCACCAATCCACAACTGTGGGAAAGTCGGCCAGTTAGCATACTTGGGCAGGTTGGTGCGGATTTCCGGGTGTGCCAGAACATCAACATAAGCAAAACGTTCACCACAGGCAGACAGAATCTGCACAGCGCGGGAAGAGAAACCACACTGAGGCAGACGGGGAGAACCCTTCATAAACAGCAGTACCGGATTTCCTTCTACCTGCTGCTTTATCTGCTCCATAACATCTTCAGACATAATGCCACCTTAAATCCCAAGTCATTTTTCAGGCGAGTATACATGACCTCCTCATAGACAGAAAACCCGATGAAAGCCCCCTCTCCAGACAAGCATGCCAGGCAAGCCATCAACAGAGTCTGACAAAGCAGGTACCAAAGCGCCAAATTCCTTCTACACTCTTCCGCCACAGCCTGTGCCTCTTCTCGCCACAATGACTGCTGACACAAAAACCAGTCAAACAAAAACTCTGGCAAGAGACACAGCTGCACAACAAACAATATCTGGACCTAACAACAGGTTGGTCGAAAATGCTGCAGGGGGCACAGACGCACCTATGATCGGTTATGCCATAGTAAAAACAGTCTCACGGACTCTGCTTTTCACGCTTGTGGCACTTGCCGTAAAAGCCTTGATTCTCCCCCCTGTTCAAGCGGGAGAGACTCCGTTAAGGGACTTCAGCGGGTTTCACTCCAGTAAAGACCCGCTCATAGCCAAAGGCTGGCCCACCATGGGGGCAGACAAGCGCCACAAGGAATCCATCACAAAGCTCAATAACGATATCAAGGAGTGGATAAAGGGTCGACTTGAGGGGGATCACCGACTGCTCCCCCCCGAGAAAGATTACCCGCTACAAAAACTGGCCATCATGGATATCAATACCGGAGCCGTGATCCCGCTGCTGGGCAGTAAAGCAGAGGGTGAACTGATTCTGGGCCACCCCTCAGCCAGTTCTGAGCTCCCTTTTTCTCCGGTTTTTCTTGAGTCACTAAAAGTACGCTTTCGACTGGGAGCCAACTGGAACTATGTGTTGCTTAACGCTCTGAACGAAGTCACTCACCTGCTGCCCCCCATTGATCAGCCCCTTGAAAAACACCCGGCCAGCAGTAAAGAGCTTCATAAAGGCTACTTTCTGTCCCTTGGCATGCTTAGCGCCAGAGCCAATATAGAGTTTCTTGGACTGACGAATGTCGCCGAGAAAAACGCCCCTATTTTTATTATTAACCCTGCGAACCGAGGCCAGGAAAAGGTCAGCCACCTTCCGGCAGGCCTGATACAACAACTGCAAACCCTCGATCGTGGGCAGAGTGGACAGCTGGCACTGGTTACCGCCACACGCTCACCGGAAGGGGAAAGTACCTTTTCCCGCGTTCTGATGCCGATTGATGCCTTAACCACTGACAGCCCCTTCGTTTCCCAGAAAGGCAGCATAGCCCTGGCCACAACCTGGCCGGCAAAACAATTGCTCACAACTGAGGTCGACAAAGCTCAGCAGGGTATGATCCGCGCAGATTTCATGCCCCGCAGAAATCTCAAGGACTACCTGTCATCAACACCACCAGATGCTTACCACCGACTGGATCTGGCCATCGGAATTGATGCAGAGAGTGGTGAAAAGCTGTTTCACCGCATTGGTAGCCTGCCCAAGCCTGCCGACTGGGACAGTCGGGAAGAAAATGGCCTCAAGCTAATCCCTAAAAAAGAAATAAATGTGACGGCTCGTCAACTGCTGCAGTTTGCCAGCTCTCCCAGGTTTGCTTCACAGGCTTTCTTCATAATTGAGCACTATACAAACAAGGGAATCAGTAATGTCTACCGCTTGAGTCGGTACAACATTGAAAAGCAGTTAACGGTACTTTTTGATAAAGACAGTGAAACCATTGAGACCCTCACTGAAGACCCAGCCGTGCTGGCAAATGCTGATCTTGAAAGCTATCCCTATGCCATTTACAAGCTCCCCTCCGCAAACGGCGACCGACTAGACTCAAACCGAATAGTCAGTGATGACACCCTTAACAACGACCTTCCACCTATCGAAGAAACTGAGCAACCTCCGGCAACCAAAAGAAAAGCTGTAAAAACTGCGCAACCTGACAAAACGGTGAAAGTAACACCAGAAACAACAAGAACAACAGAAGCCGAAAATATTGTAACTGAAACAGGGAAAACCGGAAAACAAACGGCGCAAGCTGATTCTCAAAAAGACCTCTGGCTCAGTGAAGATGAGATTGATATCCAGAGCACTAAAGACCAGCATAATTCAAAGAAACCAAAAAAAACTGCTGACACTGCCCCCCTGCCACGAAGAAGCGAACGCTTGAAGAACTCTATGACAATGGACGAACTGCTCGCGCAGAACCCCAGCCTTGCTATAGACAATGCTAACCGCCTGCAGCAGCTCGACCCAGAAGCCTTGCAGAGAGCCTTTGGCGCCATACTGGATAATGCCGACAAGCTGGTTGCTCTGAAACCAGCCGAAAAAGGCAAACCTGTCGACATTCTTACAGCCCAAAAACACCAAAAGGAAAAAGACAAGGCAATGGTTAACCTGCAGAAACAACTGCCTCCTATACTTTCCGAGCAGCTCTCTGCAGCTATAGCTAACCGGTCTGGCAAGGGTGCAGGCCTGCCTTCTTCAGGATCCAGCACTTCAGGAAAGATTAAATCCCCTGATCAGCCTTTTAAGCAGAAACCCAAAAAACCAGAACCTGACAAAAAACCTGTAGACCCTCATAACCTGCGTGTCAGTGGCGGTAAAGGATCTAAAAAAAGTGCTGGTATGATGGATCATAATGCCGACAACCTGCGGGATAAATTGCGAGCACTGGAAGAGGCAGAAGCCCGGCAACAAGCAGCTGAGGCCGAAAGGACTCCCTTTGACATGGAGCCGGAATCCGAACCGGACACCTCTGATCGAACAAATCCCATCAGCGACCAGACGATGTCCACCCTTCGTCCCTTTATAGAAATCAGTCCATTTGGGCATGCAATGAACTGGCTAAAAGGTCGCCTTGTGAATCATCCATTCCACTCTATCGGGACGGCGGTATTGCTTGTTTCAGGGCTCAACCTCTATCGCTACTGGACACAGCTGCCTGGCCCCCGTGACCTGCTGCTCCGTAAAACCCTAGAGGCCATGGGTGCCAGTGCTACGCCTTTCCACCAACAGGCACTGGAACAATTAATTAACGGCACTCCCGAACACCTGCTCGCCCACTGGAGCTCCGACAGCTTAAGCGCATGGGTGTTTCAGGCCTGCCAAAGCTGGTGTAACCGTAATCAATGCAGTTCTCAGCGAATTCCTGACCCATTCCTTAATTACGTGCTGTCTCCTGTCTCTACCGACCCGCAGAAGTTTGCCCAGGAGATACGCCTGCGAGTCAGCGAAGAGATGATTTTGGATGAAAGAGACCCCTGGCTGCGCACCATTAACCGCCGACGTCAGGGTTTACCAACAGCGTTGGATTTTAACCCGGTAACCCGCCAGGACTGGGTGGCAGAACTGGACGAAACAGGCCTGCTGGTACAGGCCGACAGCGAACATCAGCTGCAACAACTGCCAGTGAAAATCATGCGCCGGGGCTTTCTGGAAACCGCAATTACCAAGCCAGCCTATCAGCGCAATAAAGAATTGTTCCCTGGTCAGCGTGTTGTCGATGTTACCAACCAATACCGCCCCGTGGTCATGTATCCGAATGAACGTCACAGGTTTGGCGTCTTCACCTGTGTCAGTGTGGACGGTGACACCTGGCGAGCCATTGATATCAGCGACCAGGAATCTGGCCTTTATGGTATTCCGGCCTTAATGGCATTTTCTCAACAGGCCAGTGATGGCACCTGCCTGCCAGCCGGCATGGATAAATGGCTGGTTATACTTTCTGAAACAGGAATGACCCACACCCTCAGACCTGGCCACAACCTGAATCAACCACTTCAATTGAACCTGAAAGCCGTCTTTGCAGGTGCAATTGAAAAACTCGACCTCAAGCAATGCCAGCTGCAACACTGGCAAAGAGGGCAGTGGCTCACTCTCAATTTCAAGGAGAGCCTGCCGGGTATCATTAGCGCGATGGCTCCCGAAAATGCCCTGCAACGTATTCGCTGCAACAATAAGACGGCACTGTTCACGATAGATGCCTTAACTGGTGCCCCCTATCTGTGGAGCTGGCCAGCCATACCTCTGGAAGCCATTCAATAGCCGGGCGTCCACACAGCCTTTGCCACATGCAAATAAAGGTGGCAAAGGCTCTCAACCAAATGAACAACAGGAATCACGAGAAAAAGAACATCTAAAACGGACACCCAAACACACCGCACTGCCAATAGAACGGGAAAAACGGTGTTTATTTGCCAGAGACCGCCCGCCATCGCTAATATGCAGTTGTTGTTTGGACTCTAGAAAACAGATTTGGAAACAGCTTTTAAAAAGTTGATAGAAAAAACTGTTAAAAAAGAGATAGCGAGCAGTTTGATTCTAAATTGACTAACCGCGAAAAAAACGCCAACAGCGCACCACCTTCTCATTGATAGACAAATAACCAGAGCAGGATTATGAGCGATCACCTGATGTCCACCTATAACCGTTTACCCGTCACCTTCACCCAGGGACAAGGCGTTTGGCTCGAAGACGGTAACGGCCGACGTTATCTGGACGCGCTCTCCGGCATAGCGGTATGCGGACTTGGTCACTCCCACCCGAACATCTCCCGCACACTGGCAGAACAGGGCAACAAACTTCTGCACACTTCAAATATCTATGGTGTCGAAGCCCAGACCAAACTATCAGACCGGTTAACCGCTCTCACAGGTATGGAGCGCGTATTCTTTTGCAACTCAGGTGCAGAAGCTAACGAGTGCGCGATTAAAATCGCCCGTCGTGTCGCCCACAGCCGAGGCATAGAAAATCCTGGCATTATTGTGATGGATGGAGCCTTCCATGGCCGTACACTGGCCACCCTGACTGCGACAGCCAACGCGGCAGCAAAAGTTGGTTTTGGCCCACTGGTCGAAGGTTTCCACCGTGTACCTTTCAATGATGTTGATGCGGTCAAACAACACTCTGACAACAAAGATATTGTTGCGGTGATGGTGGAACCGATACAGGGTGAAGGCGGAATTAATATTCCTGATGCTGGCTACCTTAAGGCTTTGCGAGAACTCTGCGATGACAACGGCTGGTTGCTGATGCTTGACGAGATTCAAACCGGTGCAGGCCGTACCGGCAACTGGTTCGCTTTTCAGGGCGAAGGCATCACTCCGGATGTTGTCACCAGCGCCAAAGGTCTGGGTAATGGTGTGCCCATCGGTGCCTGCCTTGCCCAGGGTGAAGCGGCTGCGGCTCTTGTACCCGGCAGCCATGGCACGACCTTTGGTGGCAACCCGCTCTGCTGCAGTGTGGCTCTGAGCGTACTGGACACAATTGAGCAGGAAAAACTGCTGGATAATGTACAAACCCGCAGTGACCAGTTCCTGAAACTGTTCCGGGAAGGGCTGGCTAACTATGAAGGTGTTAAAGAGATTCGTGGCCAGGGTCTGCTGCTGGCCATTGAGCTGGAACACCCTTGCGCCGAGCTGGTAAAAGAAGCTTTGGACAATGGTTTGCTGATTAATGTGACCGCAGGTAATACAATCCGTCTTTTACCTGCATTGACCATCTCCCAGGATGAAGTCACAGAAGTCGCTAACCGACTCATCCCTTTGGTTCAGGCTTTCTTGAAAACCCAGAACGACTAATACATTAAGAGAACGAATGAGTACACTGCTGGATGTTCGTGATATCTCCTGCTCTTACACCAGTGAGGGCACGCGGGAGACTGTTGTTCACAATCTGTCCTTCCAGATTCAAACCGGCGAAACCATCTGCCTGCTTGGCCCCAGTGGCTGTGGTAAAACCACAACCCTGCGGGCCATAGCCGGGTTTGAAAACCTTGATACTGGCACTATTTCCCTGGCTGGCAGCATGCTGTCCAAGCCTGGCCACACCCTTTCTCCCGAGCACCGCCAACTGGGCATGGTGTTTCAGGATTACGCCCTCTTTCCTCACCTGACTGTGGCCGGCAATATCGGCTTTGGCCTTAACGGCCAGAAAAACCGTAAGGAACGAGTCGAAGAGATGCTGGACCTGACAGGGCTGACGGCACTGGCAGAACGTCTTCCACAGGAACTGTCTGGCGGCCAGCAACAACGTGTCGCACTGGCCCGCGCACTGGCTCCGGCTCCTCGCCTGATTCTGTTGGATGAACCCTTTTCCAACCTGGACACCAGCCTGCGCCAAAGCCTGAGTTACGAAGTACGCACCATGCTGAAAAAGGCTGGCACCAGTGCCATCATGGTCACCCACGATCAGTCTGAAGCTTTTGCTTTTGCCGACACCATTGGCTTATTCGACACTGGTCGTCTGGCACAATGGGGCACGGCTCAGGATCTCTATCAAAACCCTGCAAATCCTTTTGTTGCGCAGTTTATTGGGGAAGGTTCATTGCTCAAGGGCACCCGCAATGCCCAAGGCCAGATTGAAACTGCCGCTGGCACATTCACGCCAGCGACAGCCCATGATGCATCAGAGCAAACCCTGTTGATTCGTCCCGAGCAGCTGGAATGCGATCCTACCCTGCCAGCTGTCGGCAAGGTGATGCAGAGCAGCTTTCGGGGCAACAATAATCTGGTTCGCATTACTTTGAAAAGTGGTGAAGATCTATTGATTGAGTGCTCGCCGTCTTGTGGCCTGGAGACTGGCACTGAAACTGGCCTACGGCTGAAAAATCCTGAAGCCGTTAACTTTATGAGTTAATTTGGGATCGAATTTTCTTTATCGGGTTCCTGCTTTATCGGATTCCTACCGGAAAGACGGGAATCGACTTTCCGCGCCGACTGGGCTCTCCCTGCCCAAAGGCACTAATCGGTCAGTCCCTGACCTTTGGAAGTAGATACCCGTATTCCCGGTCATCGATACTGCTGTGTACGCCTTCTGAATTTAGTCGCCTAAGTCCTGCGATTGTTAGGGGGCGCTCTTAATACCATAAGTACCGTTCAAAACATGAACAGGCAATACGTTTGCAACACTCTCTCTGGAGTAGTTTTTTATCACCGCAGATTTCGCCCATGACTGCAACGAAACAAGATAACCTCGCTTTGAGGCTATTCCTATATCTTGAGCATGAGGGGTTCCTACTGAAGAAAGTGTACTGCACAACAGTTCAATCATATCGCGACGATCACGACTACTTGCCCAGGTCACCATTAAAGGCGTTTCATTCTTTTTATTCAGTGCTGATAAGTCAGCACCATGACTTATTAACCACTCCGTCGCTTCCATGTCGCCATTACGAGCAGTCATGTGCAGGAGGGTATTCATCCCGTGGTATCTTGAGAATCTATCAGGGACATTGATCTTGGCTTTACTCAGTCGTTCTAAACTCAAGAGGGCTGCGACTTTTGGTTTATCCTCCCTCCCCAGGGCATAAAATAGCACTGACCTGAAAAAGGCATTAACAGTATTCTCATCCGCCCCATGGGTAACTAGTGAATCAAATAAATGAGGACTTTCAGCAGCATACTCTAGAGGGTAAAGGGGCTCTTCGAGGCTATCTGACTCTACATCTTTTTTATAATGATTCAAAAGCAATACAAATATTTTTATATCACTATCACTTGTCAGATAAGTAAAGGGACGAAAACATTCATAGTTACCCCCATCAATACACCCATCGTCCTCACGATTCAGAAGAAGCACCTTCACGTTATCCAACTTATTTTGGGATATAGCTACCCCCAGAGCAGGAACGGAAAGGTCACTGTCCCTGATCATATCAATGGTGACTGTCTGATTTTGATCAGCACCCGCATTAATCAACACCTGAATAACATCCGGTGTGGAATAATGAGCCGCCAGCTGTAAAGGTGTGAAATACTTATCTTCATAAGTCAGGAGCCTTTCTATTCTGCTATCTTCCTCTCCACCATCTTCTTTTAAATTTCTTAAACTGCGCTGACTCGGCGGTCTGCCTCTGGGTCTCTCCTCTGGGGGGTAATACTTTTTAGGGTCAATGGATTTTACAAACCCACGAATCTTAAGTTCACGATGAAGCAGCTTCTGAAGTTTACCGGCATTACCATTTATAATGGCTTCTATTAAACCTGTCTCAAATTCCCCACAGTACGCAGGCACTGTGAACACAAACAACAATAATAAACATGAATTATATATTACGGCCGCATTAAACCCGGCCCGGCCAACAACAAAACCAAAACCAAAACCTGAATTATTCATAAGCTGCTCGCCTCGTGCTTACCAGATGGCATACAGAGACTAGCAGCCTGCTGGGCTGTCGAGCTTAATCTTTGCCTGGTGTCATGCATTAGATTTAGAGGAGAACTGTGATCATCGAGATACCATCGGAAAGACGAGAATTCACTTCCTCCATCGAGTGGACTATTCCTGTCCAAAGGCACTGGCCGTCCAATCTATCGTCTTAAAAAACAACTCCTATAATTCCCGATCCTGGGCGCTATTGTTTTCGCTCTACAACCCACTTTGTATTGCCTGTTGAATAATTGATGCAACAGATTCAGGAGTAACACCTCTCTCCGTGCAGTACTTCGATTGCAGCCAAACAGAAAGCTGCTTTTGCCCTTTACTGGAATTACAACCCCGACAACAAAGAGCAATGTTTTCACGGGTTATGATTGTTGCATCATTAACAATATGCTCCCAACTGGAAGAGGACTTCACTGATACAGCATGGGGAGTAAACTCGTTACGGCAATAAACGCAAACCTGCTCTCTCTCCCTGACCTCTTTCTCAAGCCAGTCAGGGATATTCCAACTGTCAGCCATTAGCTCCCACCAGCCACCCGATAAAACCCTTCCACACGCGGAATATAATGTTTCAAATCTTTAATCCGGGTATCCGTCGCTGGGTGAGTACTCATAAACTCTGGTGGTCGCTCACCACTCTGGGCAGCCATTTTCTTCCAGAGGCTGACGGCAGCATTTGGGTTGTATCCCGCACGGGCCATCAGTTCGAGGCCAATCACATCAGCTTCACTCTCTTTCTCCCGACTATTGGGCAGGGTCAGGGCGTAGTGCACCAACTGATGACCTAAATCCATGGTCTCTTTGGTTGCACCCAGCAGTGCGCCCGCTAAACCGGTGCTGAGCTGCACCATATAGGCCTCTGAGATAGCTTCCCGCCCATGCTCTCTCAGAGCGTGTGCTATTTCATGCCCCATAATGGCGGCAATCTCATCATCGGTGAGTTCGAGTTTGTCGATAATGCCTGTGTAGAACACGATACGGCCGCCGGGCAGTGCACTGGCATTCAGCTGTTCATTGTCGATCAGGCTGACCTGCCAGGGCCACTGGCTGGCATCTTTGCGGAATACACCCACCTGGGCCACCAGCCGATCGGCGATGGTTTGTAAGCGTTTCAGGGGTTTACCCTCTGTAACCAGACGCTTCTCTTTACTGGCGCTCTGGCGCATTTCTTTATAAGAAGCCTTAGACATGGCATCCACTTCTTTCTCCGACAGTAGCGTGAACATATGCTGCTGTCGGTCGACACCCACTGCTCCGCCCTGGGTTGTGCGTACGGACTGACATCCAACCAGAACCGCCAGAAGACCGGTTATTGTCAGTAATCGAAGACTTCTTATGCCCATCTGAAGAACCACCTGTTGTTTTTATTGTCTGAAAGCTCTTTATTGTTTTGTAGCTCCAAGCCTGACTCTTGCCTGTTTTATAACCAGAACCCATACAGAAACCTTTAAGATTTCTTACAAAACTGTCACAGAGAGATCATCTTATCCCTCTACAATCAGAACTTAATCCAGACAGCATACTACACTCATGTTCACGGTATTGGGTCACAGCAATGTGACAGTTACAGGCCGGTTTTAGCCTCCCTCGGCAATCCGTACTAAAAAACAACCAGAACTCATTGAATAACAGAAGCTGCTGAAAAACAGGTGCTACTGAAAACAGAAAGCACCAAACATAATTTGATAAAAGCGAGTTGCCATGCCATCAGCACCAACCTCCTCAGACAGCCTTTCAGACACTGCGTCTATTCAGGCCGATTATGATCTCGTCGTTATTGGGGGAGGCATCAATGGCACAGGTATCGCCCGGGATGCCGCCGGTCGCGGCTTGAAAGTGTTGCTTTGTGAACAGAATGACCTGGCGTCGGCCACATCCTCCGCCAGCAGCAAGCTGATTCATGGTGGCCTGCGCTATCTGGAGCACTATGAGTTCCGGCTGGTCAAGGAGGCCCTGAAGGAGCGTGAGGTGCTGCTGCAGAACGCTCCTCATCT
Organism: Sansalvadorimonas sp.; assembly: GCA_965221135.1. Lineage (GTDB taxonomy): Bacteria > Pseudomonadota > Gammaproteobacteria > Pseudomonadales > Endozoicomonadaceae > Sansalvadorimonas. Next base: position 235,334 of record CBDCRZ010000003.1, on the reverse strand, counting down.
GGTACGTCCCCTGCGCTTCCGTCTGCCTCACGCTCCTCACCTGCGTCCTGCATGGATGATTCGTGCAGGCCTGTTCCTTTATGACACCCTGGCTCACCGGGAAACACTGCCCGGCAGTCAGACGGTGAAGCTTAATGGCGCCTCACCTCTGAACCCAGAGTTCACCAAAGCCTTTGAATATTCGGACTGCTGGGTGGATGACGCCCGCCTGGTGATCGCCAATGCGGTGTCCGCCCGGGAGCTGGGGGCGGAAATTCTGACCAAGACCCGCTGCACCAGTGCCCATCGCTCTGAATCTGGTTGGCAAATCTCGTTAGAACAAGCCTCTTCAGAAGCGCAGCCAGAAGGACAACCTGGGCGGGAAATCACAGCCAAAGCTCTGGTCAATGCCGCCGGCCCCTGGGTCGCCAGTTTTATTGAAAGTAGTCTGCAGGCCCGGCCGGATTACGGCATTCGTATGATCAAGGGCAGCCACATCGTGGTGCCCGCACTGCACCCGGGCAAAGAAGCCTACATTCTGCAAAATCAGGACAAACGCATTGTATTTGTGATTCCCTGGGAAGGTCAGTGGTCGATGATTGGCACCACTGATGTGGAATACACCGGCGATCCGTCTGCTGTCGAGCCCAGCGAAAAAGAAGTTCAGTACCTGCTGGATATTACCAACCGTCATTTCAATCGCCAGATAACCGAGGAGGATATTGCGTACCGTTTCTCGGGGGTACGACCACTGTGCAACGACGAGTCTGATGAACCTTCGGCTATTACCCGCGATTACACCCTGACTATTTCTGAGCCAGAAGAAACGCTCCCCCTGCTGAATGTCTTTGGCGGCAAGCTCACCACCTACAGACGTCTGGCGGAATCAGCCCTGCGCAAGCTCAAACCCTGGTTCCCTGATATGAGTGAACCCTGGACAGAACACACCCCCCTGCCCGGTGGACACATCACCTCGCAGCCCGACTACGCCCGTGAGCTGGCCGATAAATTCCCCTGGTTACCGGCGGAAGTCGCCCAGCGTTTTGCCTGCAGTTACGGTGATCAGTGCCTGAACTTCCTGACCCCTTGCAGGCAACTGAAGGATATGGGGCAGCACTTTGGAAATGGTTTATATCAGGCGGAAGTGGACTATTTACGACAGTGTGAGTGGGCGCACACATCGGAGGATATCCTCTGGCGGCGCACCAAGACGGGGTTAAACCTGCCTGAGACAGCCAGGGATGCTTTGGCGGTCTATCTGAGCAAATAAAAAGCTTTGAACCACAGAGACACAGGGGCACAGAGAATAGCTCTTTAATAAAAAACAAAAGCCCTTAATTAAAAGCTTTTGCCTTTCCTCTGTGCCCCTGTGTCTCTGTGGTAAAAATCTTTTACCGGCCGCGCTGACGGCGAGGCCAGACCAGGCTGAAACGAGCCCCACCCAAAGTCTCACTTTTACCAGCCAAAGCCTTACCATTGTGCCAGTGCATAATGCGCCTCACGATAGACAAACCCAAACCATAACCCCCTGAAGATCGTGTACGACTGTCGTCCAGACGGGCGAACGCAGTGAATACATGCTCACGCTGTTCTTCAGGTATACCGGGGCCATCGTCTTCTACATCGACACGACAGTTGTCGTGCCCAACACTGAATCGCACTTGAACAGTGCTTTCTGCATAACGGCAGGCATTGCTTACCAGGTTCTGAATCGCCCGATGAATATAGCGTTCTTCGACATCAATTCGACGACGGTGCTCAATCATCCGACTGGGCACATGTTCAACCACTACTGTGCTTTTCAGACGCTGATGTTCTTCAGCGACCCGGGCAACAATGCTGTCGACATCCAGACGTTCGAAACGAATATCCGGCACACCCTCTTCCAGCCTGGCGTAGGTAAGAATCTCATCGATCAGATGATCCAGCTCTTCGATATCGCCATCGATACCTTTGGCATAGCTTTCCCGTTCGCCATCGGTCTGGGCATCCAGCACCATCTCCAGACCAAAACGCACACGGGCCACGGGTGTGCGCAACTCATGGGAAACACCGCGAATCATCTCTTTCTGAATACTGAGCAAGCGTTGTATATGACTGGCCATGCTGTTGAAGGTTGCAGCCAGCTGCCCCACTGAATCACCGCCATTCACAGTCACTCGGGCATCAAGGTCACCACGGGCCAGTCGACGAGCGGCTCGTTCAAGCTTGCTGAGCCTTCGCTCCAGACCTCGCACCAGTACATAGATAGCAATACTGATCGACACCAGAATAAAAAGGCCGATAGTGGCCAACAGCCGGAAAGGGTAAGGGTCCAGCATGGTCAGTGGGCCAAGCCGGACTACCTTGCCTGTATCTGACAGACGACTGTATAGCGATATTGTACGACCAACCTGGTTGAACAGGGCGATGGACTGCCCTCGTTCCAGGATATTACGTTGACGCTGGGAGAAGTTGGCAGGAATGCCGTTCAGCAGGGCCGCGGGGTAACCCATCAGATCAGGAGCTTTATCATGAAGCACCAGAACACGACGCGCCGGAGGAATGGATTGCAGCCAGTCACGCACCAGGGTCGCCGTTCCTGTCGCCAGCTGTTCATTCAAATCGACAACACTGCCCCGCAACAGGGAATGCTCATGAATCGAGGCCAGTATCTCAAAGCTGTTATTGTCGCCGTCTCGTACCAGCACCCGCCCTGCATCAACCTGACCCAGAGTTTGCTGCCCAACGCCACCCTTGCCCTTGGGCACAATGCTTAATGGAATACCCAGCTGGTTTTCCCAGCGTTCCATCTGCTCTGGCCACAGCTTTTCATCAAGGTTCGATAGCTCCAGGGCCATTACCCGAAAGGTGCCACGAGCGGTGGACTCACGAAAATCCTGCAACCGCACACCATTAATAATGGTGAGAGCCAGACCGCAGAGCACAGCCACCAGCACCAGCGTGAACAGTAAACCACCGTAGATGCGCAGAAAAATACTGCTCACGGATAAAACTCCCTATTCCTGCAGAGATGTATTCCTGAAAAACAGTTCAGCCCTAAGGCCCCATTCACTATACCAGCTAGTAAAGCGCTCACGGTGAAGCGCTTAAACCGGCTTAACGAACAGGTAGCCTTTGGAACGAACGGTTTTAATCATGCGGGGGTGCATGGGGTCATCACCAATTTTCGGGCGAATACGAGAGACTCGCACATCGATTGAACGATCCTGACCGTCATACTCAATGCCACGGAGCTTCTCAAATATTTCTTCACGGCTCAGTACCCGGCCCGCATTGGAGCTAAGCAGCCAGAGCAGATCGAACTCGGCACTGGTCAGTTCAATATTGGTGTCTTTCAACCAGGCTTCACGCATAGCTGCATCGACCACCAGATCACCGAACTCAAGACGCCCTTTATCACCTGTCTCTTCAATAACATGAGAGCTGCGACGCAACAGGGCACGAATACGGGCCAGCAGTACGCGGGGGCGGACAGGCTTGGCGACATAGTCGTCAGCGCCCATCTCCAGACCGAGGACTTCGTCCAGGTCATCGGTACGAGCGGTGAGCATCAGGATTGGGCTGTGGAAGTCCTGACGTACGCGACGGCAGATGGACACTCCATCTTCACCGGGCAGCATCAGATCCAGCACGACCAGATCAGGGGCTTCATCAAGGATTCGTTCAACAGCCTTGCCGCCATCATTCTCAATGCTGACGGTCAGACCATTATTTTCGAGATATTCGCGAGTGAGGCTGGCCAGGCGCTCATCGTCTTCAACGATCAGAATATGGCCGGAGTCTGTTTGTTCCACGGGGTGCGCTTCTGTTTGCATCATATAAAGTAACCGGATTCTACCTTTGCTGAGGGTCTCCGCACAGCCTTCAACGTTTCCGTTGTCATCTGTAACGGGCTCCCCTTTGACTCGGGTCAATGAAAATAATTCCCTCACTGTGTCCGGTTTGGGTAACGGTTCAGCATTTAGTGTATAAATTTTGAACCACAACATATAGTGCCTGCGAGCCCGCAGGGATTCCTTAAAAATAAACAATAAAATAACTATCAGGAAACAAGCATCGATTATAAAATTCTATACATCAATAACCCTGGCCTTTACCAAACCGTCAACTTTTCGCAGAAGTCACTGTGGGGGCGAATCTCATGAAAGTAAACACTCACATGAGCCGAAAATTGCACCCCGGGTGATCAATTTTTGACGTGGGAGCCATCTTGCAAAACCTCCGAAACCGCATTATCTTGTGTAGAAAGACAATAACAACACAACATTTAGTGCCTGAGACGGATTACTCAGGACTCCAGACAATCGAATACGGTGCAAGGACATCCTGCTCGGGATCAGTCACCCAGTACAATCCCGGCGCACCCGGAAGCGGTTGATTTTCTACTAGATACCGGAAGATACCGGCGTCCAGCGGCGATTTCTTGTCACTGGCTCAGAAGCTTTCGTGTCTAAAAAAGAGTCTTTATATTCCATCAGGTATTGTTGTCAGCCGTTTCTTATAAGCGGCTTTGTAGTTTTTTATGGCTCCCAGACCACTACATGTAGTGGTCTGGGAGCCATAACACGATTTCAGATTTAGCTTTTCATACATAGTTTTTTACACTCTTTCAGCGGGCAGACAGGTAATTTCAGGGCATGAACGAACATCTTCAGGTCACCAAAAGAAACGGACAGCAGGAAGCTATAGACCTTGAGAAAATCCATAAGGTCATCACCTGGGCAGCTGATGGCTTAAATAATGTGTCGGTTTCTCAGGTCGAGCTGCGTGCCCATATCCAGTTCTACAATGGTATGCCTACCACCGAAATTCACGAGACCATGATCAAGTCGGCAGCCGATCTGATCTCCCGTGATGCGCCGGACTACCAGTACCTCGCTGCCCGTCTGGCGATTTTCCACCTGCGTAAAAAAGCCTACGGCCAGTTTGCGCCGCCCACTCTGTATGACCATGTCGGTCAACTGGTGGAAATGAAGAAATACGATGCCTCCCTTCTGCGGGATTACACCAAAGATGAGCTGGACACCATCGACGGCTTTATCGATCACAACCGTGATATGAACTTCAGCTACGCAGCCGTGAAGCAGCTCGAAGGCAAATACCTGGTTCAGAACCGTGTGACCGGTGAATACTACGAAAGCCCTCAGTTCCTGTACGCCCTGATCGGTGCCAGCCTGTTCTCCGAATACCCGAAAGACACACGACTCGATTACATCAAGCGTTTCTATGATGCGGTGTCCAGCTTCCGTCTCTCCCTGCCAACGCCGATTATGTCTGGCGTGCGCACACCAACCCGTCAGTTCAGCTCTTGTGTACTGATCGAGTGTGATGATTCCCTGGATTCCATCAATGCGACGTCCAGCGCCATTGTGAAATATGTCAGTCAGCGTGCCGGTATCGGCATTAACGCTGGCCGCCTGCGTGCTGTCGGCAGCCCCATCCGTGGTGGTGAAGCCTTCCACACAGGCTGTATTCCTTTTTATAAGCATTTCCAGACGGCCGTTAAGTCCTGTTCCCAGGGCGGCGTGCGTGGTGGTGCTGCGACCCTGTTCTACCCTCTCTGGCACTATGAAGTCGAAAACCTGCTGGTACTGAAGAACAACCGGGGTGTTGAAGAGAACCGTGTCCGCCATATGGACTACGGCGTACAGATGAACAAGCTGATGTACCAGCGCCTGATTGAAGGCGGCAACATCACCCTGTTCTCCCCAAGCGATGTACCCGGCCTCTACGATGCCTTCTTCGAAGATCAGGAAAAGTTTGAAGAGCTGTACGTTCAGTACGAGAAAGATTCTTCCATTCGCAAGAAGACTCTGAAAGCCGTCGAGCTGTTCACCCTGTTCGCGCAGGAGCGTGCCAACACTGGTCGCATCTATATGCAGAACGTCGACCACTGTAATACCCATAGCCCCTTCGATGCCAAACAGGCTCCGATTCGCCAGAGCAACCTCTGCCTGGAAATCGCCCTGCCGACCAAGCCCCTGCAGGACATCCATGATGAAGAGGCGGAAATCGCCCTCTGTACTCTGGCCGCCTTTAACCTTGGCGCACTGGACAGCCTGAACGAACTCGAAGAACTGTCTGACCTGATTGTCCGTGCTCTCGACAGCCTGCTGGACTACCAGGACTACCCGGTCAAAGCCGCACACACCGCCACTATGGGCCGTCGCCCACTGGGTGTGGGTGTGATTAACTACGCCTACTATCTGGCCAAAAACGGTGCCCGCTACTCCGACGGCTCCGGTAATGCCCTGACCCACAAAACCTTTGAAGCCATTCAGTACTACCTGCTGCAGGCGTCTAACAAGCTGGCTCAGGAAAAAGGTGCCTGTCCGAAGTTTAACGAGACGGTTTACAGCAAAGGCCTGCTGCCCATCGACACTTACAAGAAAGAGCTCGATGAAGTCTGCAACACACCACTGAAGCTCGACTGGGAAAGCCTGCGTGAAAACATCAAGGCTCACGGTCTGCGTAACTCGACCCTGACCGCCCTGATGCCTTCAGAAACCTCTTCGCAAATTTCCAATGCCACTAACGGTATTGAACCACCACGTGGTTATATCAGTGTGAAGGCCAGCAAAGACGGCATCCTGAAACAGGTGGTGCCAGAGTACGAAACCTTGCGCCATCACTATGAACTGCTGTGGGATATCCCGGACAATAACGGCTACCTGCAGCTGGTCGCCATTATGCAGAAGTTTATTGACCAGACAGCCTCCGCTAACACCAACTATGACCCTTCCCGTTTTGAAGGCGGCAAGGTACCGGTGAAGTCGATCCTGAAAGACCTGCTGACCGCCTACAAGCTGGGTGTGAAGACGCTGTACTATCACAACACCCGTGATGGAGCGAGCGATGCCCAGCATGTGGAAGAGGAAGACGATAGCTGTGCAGGTGGCGCCTGCAAGATCTAATGCAGGTGGTTCTTTCAAGAGCGTTTAAAACTGTACGTTTTTAAAGCTCTTGAACATCTCTGGAAACAAGGGAGCTGAGTCACACATTCAGCCCCTTGCTTGAAACGAAAAAGATGCCTGACACGTTCCACTCATCAGGTGTCAGGCAGCACAGATTACGGCAAATAGAAGATACCTATGGCTTATACCACTTTTAACCAGAACAACTTTGACGCAACCAAAGAACCCATGTTCTTTGGCCAGAGCGTCAATGTCGCCCGTTACGATGTGCAGAAGTACGCCATCTTCGAGCAGCTGATTGAAAAACAGTTGTCGTTTTTCTGGCGTCCGGAAGAAGTGGACCTGGCTAATGACCGCAGTGACTTTGCCGCCCTGCCCGAACATGAACGTCATATCTTTCTCAGCAACCTGAAATATCAGACCCTGCTGGACTCGGTTCAGGGGCGCTCACCTAACGTGGCCCTGCTGCCGATTGTTTCCATCCCTGAACTGGAAACCTGGATTGAAACCTGGTCTTTCAGTGAAACCATTCACTCCCGCTCCTACACCCACATTATGCGTAACGTGGTGACTGAGCCTTCGGAAGTGTTTGACGATATCGTCAGCAACGATGCTATTGCCAGTCGTGCAACTGCGATCACCTGTTACTACGACGACCTGATTGAAGGCGTGCAGCTTTACAACAGCTTTGGTGAAGGCGAACACGTTCTTAATGGCGAGACCGTGACTATCTCCCGCCGTGAGCTGAAGAAGAAACTTTACCTGACCCTGGTCTCTGTAAACGTACTGGAAGCCATTCGCTTCTATGTCAGCTTTGCCTGCAGTTTTGCCTTTGCCGAACGTGCGACCATGGAAGGCAATGCCAAAATCATCAAACTGATTGCCCGGGATGAAGCCCTGCACCTGACCGGCACCCAGCACATTCTCCAGCTGATGGCTGCCGGTAAAGATGATCCGGAAATGGCTGAGATTGCTCTCGAACTCAAAGACGACGCACGTCAGATCTTCCTCGACGCTGCCGAACAGGAAAAAGAGTGGGCGGCGTACCTGTTCCGTGACGGCTCCATGATCGGTTTGAACAAGGAAATCCTTGAGCAATATGTAGATTACATCACTAGCCAGCGTATGCAGGCGGTGGGCTTTGACTCTCCGTTCGAGAGCAAGCAGAACCCACTGCCCTGGATGAACAGCTGGCTGAACAGTGATCACGTACAAGTGGCTCCACAGGAAGTGGAAGTCAGCTCTTACCTGGTCGGACAAGTCGACAGCGACGTAGACAGCGACGACTTCAACGACTTTTCTCTCTAAAGTGAAAGGTGGCGCAATACTATGGCCAACATAGTTAAAATCCAGGATGGATACAGCTTTCTGCCCCGTACCGACGAGACTCTTCTGGAGTCTCTTGAGGGGCAGAATATAGAAATGGAATACCAGTGCCGCCAGGGTTACTGCGGCAGCTGCCAGGTGAAACTGGTAGATGGTGATATCGAATATCAGGAAACCCCTCTGGCATTCGTAGCAGAAGGGCATATCCTGCCCTGCTGCTGCCAGGCTCGTTCTGATGTCACCCTTGAGCTGCCTATGCCTCTGGAGAACCTGCAACGGAAAGCGTCAGCCTGAAAGCATGACCCCGGACATGGTCAGCACATTGTAAATGCACCAATAAACGCTGCTTAACACCCTTGACCCTCAACACCGAAGTCGTATAATGCCGCGCAATTTGTCTGAAGCAGTAATGCACAGTATTGTTATTGTTGCGGTACTATATTGTTACGCTACTATCCCAGATACAGCATTCTGAATCAGACAGTTTGAGATAAGGTATATTCGTTTCACTTTTTTTTGCGGACCGAACACAGATGATGGCAGTTCACCCCATTGCTTGCTTCAGCGCCCAGCGCCATCTGGCTCCGGAGACCTTCTCCTTCAAAACCTATTCTGTTTTCAAAAAGCCCCTGTTGAAGGGGCTTTTTTTTGTGCACGATTTCTGTGTACAAAAAACAGTCGCTCATTGCCAAAACGATAACAGGCCCAAAAAGCCGACCGGCCAACCAGGACAGGTATCTTTAACATGACCAACCCGCTTTACAAAAAGCATATTGTTTCCATCACTGACCTTACCCGGGAAGAACTGGAACTGATTGTGTCTACAGCCGAGAGCCTGAAAACCTCTCCGCGTCCGGATCTTCTGAAGAACAAGGTCATTGCCAGCTGTTTCTTTGAAGCCTCCACCCGTACCCGCCTCTCCTTTGAGACTGCGGTACAGCGCCTTGGCGGCACCTTTATTGGTTTTGCCGACGGGGGTAACACCTCCCTGGCAAAAAAAGGCGAAACCCTGTCTGACTCTGTTCAGGTAATTTCCTCCTACACCGACGCCTTTGTGATGCGTCACCCCCAGGAAGGCGCAGCCCGCCTGGCCACCGAGTTTTCCAGCGTCCCCGTCATCAACGGTGGCGACGGCTCCAACCAGCACCCAACCCAGACCCTGCTGGATCTGTTCAGCATCTACGAATCCCAGGGCACTCTTGATGGTCTGAAAGTGGCCTTCTGCGGCGACCTGAAATATGGACGTACCGTACACTCCCTGGCTCAGGCTCTGTGTCACTTCGGTGCCGAGTTCACCTTCCTCGCACCTGACGCCCTGTATATGCCGGATGCCCTGCTGGATGACTTCGCCGAAGCTGGTATCAAGTTCAAGCGCGCCCACGATTTCCACGAAATCGCCCACGAAGCGGACATCATTTATATGACCCGCGTTCAGAAAGAGCGTTTCGACGAAACCGAATACAAACATATCGCCTCCAACTACATCCTGACCGCCGAACACCTCAAGGAAGCCAAGCCCAACCTGCGGGTTCTGCACCCTCTGCCACGGGTCGACGAGATTGAAGTGGAGGTGGATCACACACCACACGCTTACTACTTCCAACAGGCTGAAAACGGTGTTTACGCCCGTGAGGCACTGCTGGCACTGGTTCTGAACGAAAGCATTTAAGGAGGCTGATCATGATTGAGAAGAAGAAATTACAGGTTGAAGCGATCGGCATCGGTACTGTTATCGACCACATCCCAGCCGGCCAGGGTGTAAAAATCCTGCGTCAGCTGCAGCTTCTGGCCACCGACCTGCGCATCACCGTCGGCTTTAACCTACCCAGCAAAGAGCTGGGCATGAAAGACATTATTAAAGTGGAGAATCGCCTCTTTAATGAGACGGAAGCCAGCGAACTGGGCCTGTTCGCCCCTCAGGCCACCATCAATGTCATCGAAGACTATGCCGTACGCGGCAAGTTCAAGATGAGCATGCCGGAGCGTCTGGAAGGCATCTTCGAATGCCCTAACTCCAACTGCATCACCCACAACGAGCCTGTGCAGAGCTCTTTCACCCTGAAAGAGCGCAACCAGGACATCCAGATGAAGTGCAAGTACTGCGAAAAGAGCTTCAGCAAGGACATTGTTGCCGGACTGTAATCCTCAGCTCTAAGCCCGTCCTGTATAGCTGTATAATATAAGCGGCTACATAAGCACCTTCAAACGCCAGCCGGGTGATCCCCGACTGGCGTTTTACGCTCAGACTCCCCAGGGGGCGTTCTCAATTAACCATGCCGTCAGCAGGCTCTTTCGAGTGCTGGATAAGTATCTGGAACTTTCTGCGATTTTTTCGCTCTAACTGTACAGGCAAAACTCCCTCCGGGGCTGACATTCACAGGTTGATAGTAGAAAGGAGAGCAATATGAGTGGTATTCGTATCCCGCCAGCCATGCCTCCGGCCGGTTTTAACCTCAATACCGCCATGGCCAACTTTGAAGAAGAGAAAACCTTCTTCGTCTCAATGTTTGTGGTCATTGCACCCCAGACCCGGCGGCGCCTGAAAAACAACCGCACCCGTAAAGACCGGGAGCGGGAACTCTCGACTCTGGGCCGGGTTATCCGTCGTTTCCAGAGCGGAAGTGCCAGCCTGCGTAAAAGCGGGCAGGAGTCAGAAGACTCTCAGGAAGAGGTAGATATATACTGATTCGCCGCTCATTTGTCAGCGAGTGTCGACAAGTGTCTCTTTGCAGCCGATAATGCCTCATTATTGCTTCATGCTTTCTCAGTCACCTTTCCTGCCTCCCGTTGTAATGTGAGTGGTTTTTTTGAGTGGCTGTCTGAATAGAGGTCAGGTGAGTGATCTGACCAGCAGGCACCGGCATGCGAACTCCAAAAAATCTCCTCAACAGGGAATCTTTAAAGAGTCAGCCTGCCAACCGCGCTCTATCCGTCCTTTTGCCCGTATTCTTTTCGTTTGGTGCTTATCACAAGAGCACAGAACTGGGGCCAACCAGACAGAGCGAAAGCATGATGCCGGCAGCAGGCTGATCCTATCTTTAAGTGGACACCCCTACGCTGCTTTACCTAACGAGAAGGAAGCAATTGGGTTTGAGTGGTTTCTTAAATATCTTTGGCCGTTCCAAGAAAAACCGCGGCCAGAACAGTGGACAAAAGACTAATGAGTCCGCCCCGGGCAACAGCAAAGCCCCCACAGTTTCTTCGGGCAAGCCCCAGGAACAGAAGAACACCCGTCGTAAAGGTGGGCAGAACAAACCTCACCCTCGCAAAAGCCATAAATCCGCCCCCCCCGCGACTCCTGCCACACCCTGGGATATCAGCCAGTTTGATGTACCTGTAGAAGCTGGCAAGTCCCGCTTTCATGACTTCAACCTGCCTGACACGCTGATGCATGCCATTGCTGATCAGGGTTTTAAATACTGCACCCCGATTCAGGCCGAAGTACTGGGCGCTACTCTTCAAGGTCGCGACGCCATTGGTAAGGCGCAAACAGGTACCGGTAAAACCGCCGCCTTTCTCATTGCCACTATCAAACAGCTGCTGGAAACTCCGGAACCCGATGAGCGTTTTCTGGGTGAACCCCGGGCACTGGTTATTGCTCCTACCCGGGAACTGGCCATGCAGATTCATAAAGACTCCATGGAACTGACCCAATATACCAACCTGCATTGCGTCATGGTGGTAGGTGGCATGGACTACGAGAAGCAGCGTCAACAACTGCAAAGCCGTAATGTCGATATTCTGGTGGCAACTCCTGGCCGCCTGCTGGATTACTGCGAGCGTCGGGACATTCACCTCGACCTTACCGAAACCATGGTGATTGATGAAGCCGACCGTATGCTGGATATGGGCTTTATCCCCCAGGTACGCCGGATTATCCGTTCTACACCACGTCCGGGTGATCGCCAGACCCTGCTGTTTTCTGCCACCTTCAGCGATGATGTGCTGCGCCTCGGTGAACAGTGGACCTGGAACCCTTTAAAGGTTGAGATCGAACCAGACAGTGTTGCCACCGATACTGTCGATCAAAAGGTCTGGACGGTCACCAGCGAAGAAAAATACAAGGTGCTCTACAACCTGATTACCCGTCAAAAGCTGGAACGGGTCATTGTATTCACCAACCGCCGGGATCAAACCCGCCGTCTGGCGGAAAAGCTGCGTAAAGACAAAATTCGTGCGGATATGCTGTCCGGTGACGTGCCTCAGAAGAAGCGTATAAAGACACTGGAAGACTTCCGTGAAGGTCGCCTGCGGGTACTGGTCGCTACCGATGTGGCCGGTCGCGGTATCCATATCGACGGTATCTCCCATGTAGTGAACTACCACCTGCCAGAAGACCCGGAAGATTATGTACACCGCATTGGTCGTACCGGCCGTGCAGGAACAACAGGTACATCTATCAGTTTTGCCTGCGAAGACGATGCTTTCCTGATTCCAACTCTGGAAGAGCTTCTGGGTGATCGCCTGGCCTGCACAGCACCACCTGCAGAACTGCTGTAGCTCTTTTCCTAAGGCCGGTCCAAAGCCTTTTTGAACCACAGAGGGCACAAAGTTCACAGAGAAGAGCTATTTGCTAAAAAGTAAAAGCTCTTAATTAAAAGCTTTTGCTTTTCCTCTGTGGTCTCTGTGCCTCTGTGGTAAAAAACTTTTGCTTTTCTTCAGCACCTCTAGGGCTCAGCACCCTCTTCAGCCTCAACCACCGCCTTCGGTACACTCAATCCATCCCCCAGGAACCAAAGCAGGTTGGTATAGAGATTACCGCACTCATCACCCAGGTATTTGGCGACATTCCCCAACCGATAATCAAACCGCCCTGTTAATCCACATAAAGGGCATTTCGGTGCCAGAGGTATGAGCTGTTCTTTCTGCTCCATCTGATACACATCCCGATTAATGTTCATGCGATGGTATTGGTTGCATTCGGTGCAAACGCTCTGTCGACTGTTCTCCAGTATCCCAAAGAAGCACTGGCTGCACAGGAGATGCTTCTCAACACCAGTCGAGCAGCCAAGGTCAACCATTGTCTCGGGCTGATAACGTCCACATAATCCTGCGATACAAAGTGGATAGCGACACTCCTTTGCCTCACAGGCATTACAGTAGCCACCTCTATCTGGCGCGTGAAGATTCTCATTCGGTGCCGATTCCGACGCAGGGTAGCTAGTCTTGACCGGTTTATTACCCAATAACGCCTCAGGGTTTTGCCACCAGCGATCATGCAGCGTTGTCACTGTACGATTCACCAGTGCCTGACCCACTGAACTGAGCACGGCCAGCAAAGACCGCCCTATCCATTCTGGTACCCGCACCTGCATATAGCCGCCGGTGTACCAGACTTGTGGCTCGTATTGGAACAACAACCAGTTATTACGCTCCTGGTAACTGGCATAGCGGGAATAAAAGGTCAGCTGTGGCCAAGGGTATGCCTGGGAGCTGTCTCCCCACACCATATAATTTTCCCAGCACATGGCTTTTTCAATAACATTACAACCACTGAGTGGGAGTACCCGGCCGCCCTCGTAACTTCTTTCATCCCAAATCAACTGTGGTGCAGCAGCGATATCCGGCTCATAGTGCATTCCGTCTTCGGTCATGGTGAGCGAGCCGGCAAGACAAAACCTCTGTTCAGGATTCAACGGCGACACTGTATTTTGCTGGGAACAGGCCAGAGCCCGAGCCACCAGATCAATTACATCACTGGATAACAAGCTGGCATAAAGACGTATATCTTCACGGCTCTGCTTCTGACGAATCATATCCAGCAACCAGGGTACAGGCTGATACTGGCTGCTGACTGATGCAGTGATCACCTGCTCCGGGCTACCGGAACCGCCTGTCCTGTAGCGAATGGCCAGCTCACCCTCTGCATTCCCGGTAACCCCCAAACGCTGAATATCATGACTGACCATCGCGCTGTGCAGCTTCACCCAGGGCTGGGTATATGCGGCCGGGTTTTCATAATCTTTCAATCCGGGAATTTCGGGAACCCGGTCAATCTGAATACTCACAGGGTCTGATGATTGTTCAGGAAACACTGCCTGCAGGAAAAAGCGAAACGCGAGTTCAGTGTCATTAATTGCAATCGGCACAGGCCCCTGAAAATACGGCTCTGTCCAGACTTTCCGATAATCATTGATCAGCGTCTGCAGTGGGGAAAAAACATCATGAAGCGAGCGATAGAGTGTCCAGAGCAACCACCCCTGAGAGCCTGCCCGTAACAATGCACGAACCGGCACAGGCAACTGCGGCCAAAGGGAACGCAATATAAACTCATGGGTCAACAGAAAGCCTTCTCGCCAGAGGGCTCCACGCAGCAGATCGGCCAAACGACCAGCCATCTCTTCAGGGACATCGAGCCCCTCAAAGAAAACTATACGCTGACCTGATACCAGATAGGTGCCCTGCTGATTCACCGCGTACCACTGACCATGGCGTTCCGGGACATTAACCAGTATCCGGCCCTGCCGGGCAAAAGGTGTAGGCTCAGCCCTCACCAAATCGACTGGAAGTACTGCCAGCCACAGAGTGGCCAACCACAACAGCAGAGCCCTGAAGGGTCGTCTCTGACTGCAAACCCTGCACCCCAGCTCTGGGCGCTTCTTTTTTTCCCGATGCTTCTGCAAATCCATTACCCAAGGTTCTTCTGATTCTGTAGTTGAGCCAGCCTCCAGGTATCCCTTTCCTATCGGTTAAGAGTCTGCTCCTATCTAAAAGAGGAGAACCTGTAAAAAACAGGATTACAGACGCCTTCTGGCGATATGACAAAGGCAACACTAGGCTGAACGCTCCGCAAATATAGACGGTTCGGAGCATTTGACATTGATAATGCGAAATCCGGGTAAAAGATTGCCACTACTGGCATTGTGCATACTCATCCTGAGTACGGGAATAACTTCAGAAGCACAGGAGACCAAAACCTCAGAAATAACGGCCCCGGAAACAACCGCCCCACACACATCCAGAGCCTTTTCAATCGCAGCCGCACTGGCTATTGCAGGCAAATTCTTTCAGGCAGGAGGAACACAGTTCCGCACTTACTTTGCGCACCAGCGGCTGGACGCCATGGCCCGGAGCCACGCCACCCTGAATCAACGGCTCCTGAAAGCCACGACATCCCTTCAGGAGCCGGTCGACCAGCTGGAACACTGGCAGCATGTGATTGGCAGCTCACATACCAGGCACGGGTTTCTGGCTGAAAAACTGGAAATGGCCATACGTAATGCATGGGCAAACCTTAAAGATGATTATCAACCTGTGACTGCTGACCTGCCCTTGAATCACCCCGCTGATTCCCTTCTTTTCGGTCAGCCAGTACAGTCGAAATTCTACAAAAACACCCTGTGGAGCCTTGAAGCTATTTACAATCACCTTTTGCGCTATGCAAAACACACGTCTTTTAGAAGCGGTGTATTTATGATTCCCCAGGAACAGTTCGAGGAATTACAGGTTATTGTTAATACCCCTGTGCGCCAGCTCAGCCCTCATCAAAAGTTGCTTCGGGAAAGCCTTCGAGAGAGCCTGAAGCTGGCAAAAGTCAAAGAACTGGAAGACCTGATATTTCCTTCCCTGATCAGTCGCTCCCAGGCTGAACCGGTGAATCTGCAAACAACCCTTGCCCAGTGTCAGCAACAACTGGAAAAAGAACACCATCAAGCCTGGCGATTTATTCTGCTCCGTTACGGGCTCGACTCTTTTGTGGCTGGCGCAACAACCCATGCCATCATATACAGCGGCGCAGAAATCGTTCGTTATGGCCTGCAGCTGGACAACATCCAAACCACATACGCACACCGCCTCTACCGCATAATGAATGCAACACTCTATGGCGGCGTCAACGGTACAATGACCTTTTACCTGAGTACGGCTACAGGCCTGCCAACACCAATTGGTGGAGCCATGAGCAATATCATAATGCGTATTGCCAATGCCTCCTGGCAGGCCTTTAGGGGGTCAGCAGATGGTCAGCAAACCTTGCCGGAACGTGCGCTGATTGCTGTTGGTGAGGAAAGTTTTTCAGGCTTGGGTGCAAGCGCGTTTTCCGGCCATCTTTTAGGGCAAATGACAGGTTCTATAACGGGGGTGATACTTTGGCAAAGCCTGCTCTGGTGGTATGATCGGCATCCCCCCATCTAACTAGATGCACTGTGTTATGGACATCACTCGATTCAATCAAGACCTGTT
Source organism: Sansalvadorimonas sp. (assembly GCA_965221135.1). Classification (GTDB taxonomy): domain Bacteria; phylum Pseudomonadota; class Gammaproteobacteria; order Pseudomonadales; family Endozoicomonadaceae; genus Sansalvadorimonas. The sequence continues at coordinate 218,931 of CBDCRZ010000003.1, read as the reverse complement.
CGCGTTTCTGCAAGCGGCCACCACACCTTTCCACGCCGCTGCAGAAATGGCACGCCGTTTGACCAAGGCTGGCTTTATCACTCTGGATGAGCGTGAAGACTGGAATCTTGAAAGCCAGAAGAAATACTTCGTTACCCGCAACGACTCTGCCATCATCGCCTTCACCACTGGCAAGGGTAACCCGGCAGAAACAGGCCTGCGCATGACCGGTGCCCACACCGACAGCCCATGTCCAAAGGTTAAGCCTAACCCCGACATGAAAGTCCTCGGCTACCAGCAACTGGCTGTAGAAACCTACGGCGGCGCACTGCTGGCCACATGGTTTGACCGTGATCTGTCTCTGGCGGGGCGTGTAACCTGGCAGGACAAAGACGGCAACCTGCACAGTAATCTGGTGGACTTTGTTCGCCCTATCGCTGTGATTCCAAGCCTGGCAATCCACCTTGATCGCGAAGCCAACAACAATCGCAGCATCAACCCCCAAAAGGAACTGCCTCCTGTTCTGAGCCTGCTGACTGAAGGTGATGAGAGCCAGACTTTCAACCAGCTGCTGGCCGCAGAACTGGAAAAACAGAACATCACTGGCGCAGAAGTACTGGATTATGAAATGTTCTTCTACGACACCCAGGGGCCTGCACTGATCGGCCTGAAAGAAGAGTTCGTCGCTTCTGCCCGGCTCGACAACCTGCTGAGCTGCTACGTGATCATGGAAGCCCTGATCAACGCCGACAGTGAGCAGCCTTCCCTGCTGGTCTGCAACGACCATGAAGAGATTGGCAGCCAGAGCACCACCGGTGCCGACGGCCCCTTTCTGACTCAGGTACTTGAACGTATCTGCGGTACAGCTGTGGACCTGACTCGCGCCATGCAGCGCTCTGTGATGATCTCTGCGGACAATGCCCACGGCATCCATCCGAACTTCCCGGACCGTCACGACGAAAACCACGGCCCAATGCTGAACAAGGGCCCGGTTATCAAGATCAACGCCAAGCAGCGTTATGCAACGTCCAGCGAAACCAGCGCCCTGATCCGCAAGCTGTGCAAAGAAGCCGGCGTTCCTGTGCAGGCTTTCGTTGCCCGTACCGACATGGGTTGTGGCAGCACAATCGGCCCTATCACCTCCAGCAAACTGGGTGTAGCTACTCTGGATATTGGCCTGCCAACTTTCGGTATGCACTCCATCCGTGAACTGGCGGGCAGCGATGATGCCGCTGGTCTGACCAAGGTTCTGGAGCTGTTCTTCCAGCAAGAGACACTTCTTCCTTAAGAGCCTGCCTGCTTTAAATATCTGACTGATAAAATCAGCCCCTGATAACCCCACTGCCGACATCCGGCGGTGGGGTTTTCTTTTATCTGCAGAAACGACACATCAGCACTATTTATTAAGAACGGATTATTAAGAACAGGAAAATTGCAACCGAAGAATTTGGGCAGGTCTCTCCTGGGCGCTCCCGTTCTGGCAATTCATAGAACAGCTTCGAGAAACGTGCAATTGCCTTTAGCTGTTACCCCACAAACTGATGGCTTCCCTGCAAAAGGTCTTTGATGCGATTCCATTGATTATTACAAAGGACTGTACGAGGCATAGTGATAAAAAGCCGCGAGCTATACCAAAAGCTCATACCCTTAAGAAATTCATGAAACATCCGGGTTAGATCTTCAAATTCTATAGTGCATATACAAACCTCAAGCCCGAGCAGAAACTCGCATTTTGCACTCATTTTAATCATTTGAATTTGAGTTTGAGTTTGGGTTTTATAACTCATATTTGTAAAAAATGGAGCTATCCTTCTTTCCTCCTAAATACAACGCAGCCCAGCAGGAGTGGTAAATACTATGCTGAGTTTTAAAAAATTCCCCATAGTAATAGTTACTCTAGGCTTGCTTATAATCACCAGCCCAGATGTTTTGGCTGGAGGTGGTGGCCCTCCAGCAAGGAATTCGACAGCCTTGGTCAATGCAACCATGGCCACAAGTCTGGTAAAACCAGCAGGCAATTCCCAGGCAACAAAATGGCACAATACCACTGCGGGTTTCAGCACTGGCTTAAATGAAACCGGTGTCGTTTACAGGAACCCGCCATCAAAAAGTTCTCTTGATGCCCCCAGGGGATATGGCAAAAAAACAAAAGCCGGCCGGACAGGAAAAGGCTCCTTCATCCGCTCAAGTCATACCCTGCGCCAGCCCGCCCCTCCAACAACAAAACAGAGCAAAAAAACAGCAGTCGCCACCTTGTGTGGCAGAAAGGCAGACTCTAAACAAGGGCCTGATCGCTCCGACATCCGGATTGCCACACCACACACACTCCCGGCTTCCCAAGCAGAAAAGCGGGTAGGAAAAAAAGCCTCAGCCCCATACACCACCCGTTCCAGTGCAAGGCATATAGAACATGTCGCGCCCAAAGTGCGCAAGGGAAAAGGCCACTCCAAAATCACACTCAAACATGACCGTGGTGTGACAGACATTATTCACGACGGCCTGGAAGAATGGATGTTCGGGCTGGAACAGGATAATCCTGACACCCAACTGGAATATATGATTGAAACGGCCAGCCGTCAGGAACACTTCGATCAGCAACAACAACCTGAACGCACATGGATAGAACGCACCTCTGATGCAGCTGTCACAACGATGATGGGGGTTATGAGCCTGAGCAATATGCCGCCGGCAGTAAAGGCGGTGGGGTTAACGGTGGGCATGATCAGTTTGTCTGGTCGGGCTGTGGGACAAGAGAATGACGACACAACTCAAAGAGTTTTTGATTTCGGCAATGGCAGTGGCAGTGGCGATGGAAGTGGAAGTGGAAGCTTGTTTGCCAATGGTACAAACCTCCCCATTTTCTTAATCCATACAAATGGCAATCCAATTATTAATGACCCTAAAATAACAGCATCCCTGGATGTCATAAATAATGATGGTGTGAATTTCCCAGAAGATTTGGCAACTGGTTACAGTGGTTACAGTGGCATTGAGCTGAGGGGGCAGAGTAGCATAACTTTTCCGAAGAAAAGTTATACTCTGGAAACAAGAACGGCATCTGGTGCCAATAACAACGTGGAATTATTAGGCTTTCCCAAGGAAAATGACTGGGTGCTGCATGGCCCGTTTTTTGATCAGAGCCTGATGAGAAACCACTTGGCCTATACTGTCGCCGGGGAGATGAGAGACAAAAATTTTTCCCCCAGGTCAATGTTAATTGAACTGTTTCTGAATGATCGAAATGAAGGTTATCGTTACGAAGGTGTATATCTTCTCGTCGAAAAAATAAAACGTGACAAAAATCGTGTAGACATTAATAAACTTAAAACTGACGAAAATGAAGGGGAAAATTTAACCGGAGGGTACATTCTTGAAATTTCAAGTAGACCCCTGGGAAGAGACACAGGATGGGAAAGCACCTACTGCCCCTTGTCCCATTACTCAAACTTTATTAATGGCTACCCAGATGGTGATGATATTACACCACAACAGATGGAATACATTCGCGACTACATAACTGATTTTGAACGCGCACTTATATCTGGGGATAACTACAAACAGTACATTGAGATAGATTCGTTTGTCGATTACTTCCTGCACGCAGAGCTATTTGGAAATTCAGATGCGTACGAACATAGTACGTTCCTGCATAAAGATAAAGAGGGCTCTCTGGTTATGGGGCCTGTATGGGATTTTGACAGATCTATGGGGAATGAGTTGAAGACGCCCGATCAAGGCTGGCAACATCAGGTTACCAAACCTATATGGTGGGATCGATTGATCCGGGATTCAGAGTTTATTGAGAAAGTCCAGATGCGCTGGTTCGAATTACGCACATCATTATTCAGCCTCAACAGCCTAACAACACGCATTGATGAAAATATACAATTATTGGAAGAATATTCAGCCGCTGACAGGAATAATGAGCGGTGGCCAGTAAGAGGAACAGATTATTTTCACTGGTTTCCAGGAAGATACGCGACAGTCCCTTTTACAACTGAAACCTACAGAATGAAACATTGGTTTTCTCAAAGGTTAATGTGGCTGGATAGTGCCATAAGAGCGATGCAGGCAAACGAGAGTTATATACCCTGCAAGTTAGAAACAACAACATCCGTGACGATCCAGGCAACTCCGAAGGTAACTCCAGAAGCAACTCCGCCAAATAAAGGGGCAACTACAAAAGCATTTGGTGTTATTAGCACAACTTTAATGAGCATCATTATCTCAAGGTATATTTAGTTGACAATGCCCCTATCCCAGCTGTGGGTAAAGGAAGAGGCCGTGTAACGATGGAGACCAAAGACCGATTCATCATTACGATGGGTCAGGCTTATTATCTGCTATTTTTTCCAACCGCCGAGTCAGCCAGGCGACAAGATGGGGAAATTCAGGATTCAACTGGAACCCGGACCAATCTTCACTGTCTGGGTGCCGTGCAGAAGGTACAGACAAATTTACAGGCACAGAAGGGTTAAATTCTATTAACGGAGTAAGCTGATAAGAATACAGGAGGTGCTTTCCCATCTCTTCATCAAACCGTAAGCGAAGCCCCTGCGCGTATAAAAGTTTCAACTCGCTTATATAGTCATCACTGAGTGCAGGGTAAAGATAATCAAAACCATAATGAATTCCGGCCGAGCCCAGAGCTTCTATCATTATTTTAGTCACCATCTTGACTGTGGCTGCTAAATACAACACACGTACCAAAATGATTTTCTTGCCATCAGCATCACCAATCACAGCCTTTATAGCCTTCACTATAACCTTTTGAAAAGTGGCCTTATACAATGCCTCTTTTGACTGCCCATATGTTAGTTGGTAGCGGTACTCTGACAATCGCTTAAAAGGCAGTTGTCGAATATAGTCCTGACTCTTCTCCAGGGGCATCATCGTAGCGAGAACTCCGGACAAAAGAACATTCTGTGCGCCGAACATCACCAGCCTGTGGCTCTCGGGCGGATAATCCCCAATCAGGCTTTTTGCATAATTTTTATAACAGGTGATAAGTTGCGAATGTATACGCGAGGATTCAAATATCTCCCGAAACTCAGCAGATATTTCATCCTTCTGCTGAGTGAGAACAGCAGAAGCTTCAGTATTGTTAGCTAACGAAGGTACGGTAGAGAGAGCCAGCTGTGGCTCAATCTGAACAGCCGGTCGTGCACTGATCAATACCGATGAAGGAGGGGCACTTTCTTTGTCTGCACTAAACTGTTTCTGTACAGGGAGTATATCATGCTGCTCTGCTCTAGCAGATAAGAGAAATCCATTGTTAATACCGGCTGGAGGATCAACTCGTTTCATAGCCTTACTTTCCTTCTGAACCTTTTAACAACCTCTAAAAAGGGAGCTTTCTGAGGTAATATGGCACAAAAGAGAAACTCGATAACTGACAGCCCCGCAAGCAATACTGACCAGCTAATCAGGATAAGATAACCCAGAGGCAGAGTAACACCTGATGACCGAAGAACGATTCACTATCACAATAATTCGGTCTTTTTTGCAGTTATTTCTGCCAGCCGCTGACTTAGCCAGGCAACCAGATAGGGAAATTGAGGATTCAACTGGAACCCAAGCCAATCTTCACTGGCAGGGTGTTGTGCAGAACTCTCCAGCAAATTAACGGGTAACGAAGGATTAAATTCCATTAGCCGTGCATGCTGAGAACTCGTCAGAACGAGCTCATCCATCTCTCCATCAAACCGCAAGCGAAGACCACGCTCAACTAACGGTTCTAGCCTGCTGATATAATCACCGCTGAAACCCGGAGTGAGATAATCAAAACGATATGGGATTCCGGCCAGTTCCCGAGCCTCCATCATAGTTTCCGTCACCTCCACAGCTGTGACCCCGGCTGACAGCACACGGACCAGAATGATGCGCATGTCGTCACCATCGCTAACACCTGCCACAGTTTTTATAGTCTTTGCCATAACCTCTTGAAAAACGGCCTTACCATTGTTGTTGTGCTTTCCCAGTTTCCAATAGTAAGTAGACAAACTCTTAAAAGGCATTTGTCGAATATAGTCCCTGCTTTTTTCCACAGGCACCATAGTGGCGAAAACCCCGGATAAAAGAACATTCTGTGCACCAAACATCACCAGTCTGTGGCTTTCGGGCGGATAATCCTTAAGCAGCGCTTCGGCATATTTTTTATACCCGACAAGCAGTTGCGAAGAAATACAGCAAGACTCAAGTATACTTCGAATATCAGGGGGGACAGTAAGAGGGGTAGCCTCACAAAGAGCAGGCAGGGGCCTGATTTGAGCAACCGGTCGTGCACTGAGCAACACTGATGGCGGAGATGGCCGAGTGACACGTTCTTCCGCACCAAACTCATTCTCTGGCGGAGTTATACCATGTTGCCCTGTACTACCTGTACTACCTGTACTACCTGTACTAACAGGCGAACAAAACCCAGCGTGAATACCTGATGGAGAGGCAACTACGTTCATAGACTTATTTCCCTTCTGAATTTCTCAATCCCTGCGCCTCTGAAAGAGTGCTTTCTGAGAGAATATGGCACAAAAGGGAAACTCGATAACTGACAGCCATGCAAGCAATACTAACACCCGCTAATCCTTAAGCCGATTTAAGGCAGTGCAGCCCTGACAGGTGATACAAATCGCCCAACAAACTCACTCCTGATGATGCTATAGTCCTTTAAGCGCAATATGAAATCGTGCTTCCTAATAAACAAGGATGCTTTCGCCGCCGGCATCGTGTTCCTACTTCATAGCACAACGTCAGTGACGACCCCGAAAAGAGAGTGACAATACTGATGCGTCTCAGCTCCCGACATATCTCCCAACAACTGCACAAGCCATTCTCATTTTTGGCGTTTGTTCTTCTGGCCGGCAGCCTGGCGCTTCCGCCATCGGCGCACGCTCTTGAGGATATCAACCAGCCTCTCGACAGTTTAAAGCCTACATTGAACCAGGCCATTGCCAGCGTGAATGTGGTGCAGCTCTTAAAGAGCAACTCCTATGAAAAGCTGAATCTGAACGAGTCCAACTCGGCAAAGATTTATGAAAGCTATCTGGAAACCCTCGACAGAAACCGCAGTTTCTTTCTGGCATCCGATATCAATGAATTTAACAAGTACCGTGATAGCCTTGATGATGCCCTGAAAGGCGGCAACCTGCGCCCAGCCTTTGAGATCTTCAACCGCTACCGTGAGCGCAGTGAAGAGCGCATCCGCTTTATGCTGAAGCTGGTGGCCGACGGTCTGGACACCTTTAACTACAACAACAATGAAAGTCTGGAGCTGGATCGCAGCAAAGCATCCTGGCTGAAAGACACCAAAGAGCAGCAGACTCTCTGGCGCAAGCAGCTGAAAGACAGCGTGCTGACCATGAAACTCAACGACAAGAAGCTGCCTGAAATCAGCGAGCTGCTCACCAAACGCTTTAACAACCAGCTACGTCGCCTGCACCAGACCCGTAGCGAAGATGCTTTCCAGCTCTACCTGAATTCCTATACCCAGCTGTACGATCCACACACCCAGTACTTTTCACCTCAGCGTGCCGAGAACTTCGACATCAATATGAGTCTGTCACTGGAAGGTATTGGTGCCGTACTGCTGACAGAAGATGAGTACACCAAAGTCGTTAGCATTGTTCCTGCCGGCCCTGCCGACAAAGCAGGCCAGCTGAAACCCGGCGACCACATTGTCGGCGTTTCCCAGGGCAAAGACGGCAAGATGGAAGATGTCGTTGGTATGCGTCTGGATGAAGTTGTGAAACTGATCCGAGGCACCAAGGGCACCCTGGTTCGCCTGGAAGTAAAGCCTTCTTCTGGCGACGGCAAAAACCGCATCTACCCCATCACCCGTGACAAGGTAAAGCTGGAAGAGCAGTCCGCACAAAAGAGCATTCTGGAAGTCGGCACCGGCAAAGATAAGAAGCGCATCGGTATTATTGATATCCCTGCCTTCTATATCGACTTCAAGGCAGCACAGGCTGGCGAACCTAACTACAAGAGCACGACGCGAGATGTGCGCAAGCTGATAAGCGAGCTGCAGAAAGAGAAAATCGACGGACTGGTTATCGACCTGCGTAATAACGGCGGCGGCTCCCTGCAGGAGGCCAACCAGCTGACCGGCCTATTCATTCCCAAAGGGCCCACCGTACTTGTAAAAGACAGCCGTGGCCGTACAGAAGCCCAGCAGGACCCCGACCCTAAAGAAGTTTACCAGGGACCAATGGTTGTTCTGATTAACCGCCTGAGCGCATCGGCCTCAGAAATCTTCGCGGGTGCCATGCAGGACTACCAGCGTGCTTTAGTCATAGGTGGCCAGAGCTTTGGTAAGGGTACCGTGCAGACTATCCAGCCTCTTAACCATGGCCAGCTGAAACTGACTATCGCCAAGTTCTATAGGGTTTCTGGCCAGAGCACACAGAATCGAGGCGTGATTCCAGACATCTCTTACCCATCCCTGTTTGACCCGAAAGAGATTGGTGAGAGCTCTCTGCCCCACGCTCTGCCCTATACCGAGATCAAGCCTGTAGCCTATAAAGCTTTCAACTCACTGGCTCCTGTCATCCCGGAACTGACTAAAAAACACGAAACCCGTGTAGCCAAGAACCCTGACTTCCTCTACTTCAAAAAAGTGAGGGAATACCAGAAGCAGCACGAAGAGAGAAAGACCGTCAGCCTGAATGAAAAAACCCGCAAGGCTGAGATCAAGAAAATGCGTGATCAGCGTCTGGCTATTGAGAACTCTCTGCGTAAAGCCAAAGGTGAGAAGCCCTACAAAGATCTTGATGAAATGGAGAAAGAGCAAACGGAACATTTCAACAATGATAAGAAGGATAAGAAACCGGAAGACGATGCCTTACTGGTTGAAACCAGCAATATCCTGAAAGACCTGATTCAAACCAAAAAGTCATTACTCGCCACGCGCTCAGATGAACAGTAACGCTTCAAGGCTGAGCCATTAAAAATGCCCCCCTTTCAGGGGGATTTTTTTGTCTGTCATTCTTTGGGGTTAATAGTTACAGCCATTAGCATCCAGAGCTCTGGTAATATTCTCGAGCAAGTCACCCTGCTCGTGGGTACTCATACCACCAAAAAGGCTGTCATAAGCTGTGGGAACAACCTTCAAAAACTCTTCTTTTAAATAATTACAGGCGTTGTACTTAACCAGCACCTCAAAGAAAGTAAGCTCAAGTCGCTTTGGAACGCCATCAACCTTCTGATTTGGCAGTGCAGTTTCAGCATTCCCAGCAGCAGAGCTAGAAGTCAATTGAAGCGTAACCCGTGCCCCCGAATTCAGACCGTTAAGCAGATCACTGCCTGCTACCAGTCTCAGGCTAAGGGAAAGACCATAACCCTGTCTGACCTCATGTGTTTTTGCCAGAGGCTTAAATTTAGCAAGCGAGTATAGTTTTTTGTCTCCGGCAATATAGCTGGAGAACAAATCAAATCGGGCTGAAATATCATTCACATAGAGAAGAGCTTCATGAGCACAGGCTTCAGGGGCATCTCCCTGAGCATCTCCGCGACACTCACCAGGAGCAACCCGTACGCAATAGCGGCCAGTCTCACCCTGATCAAGGGTAGTAATACCAACCGCCCTGTTATTCTTTACCGGCACTTCGCTGATCTGGAAAGGTGATTGACTGCACAGCGTCAGGGGAACCGGGTCATACCAGCTATAAGTCATGTAATGATCCACCGCACTTACCTCCTGCTCATAGGTAACCGGTAGAACCTGACCAAATGCAGGTACTGCAGAAACAATAAGACAGAGAACTGCGAGTCCATTCTTCATCTGGAATAACCTTTTCGTGAGAGTTCAAAGGTTTTGACCCAACAGGAAAAAGCGAGTTCCGCGATATAACAGCTCAGATATGACAGCTCCATAGGCCCGCGACGAGAGTACTAGAACTCTAAAACGTTAATGATCAGTACCGACCGGGAAAACCCATCGGAAATGCCTGAAGAAACACTCACGCAAAAAAAAGCCCTGAAGCATAAGCTTCAGGGCTTTTCGATCTTTCAATAAAATGGCGGACCGGACGGGACTCGAACCCGCGACCTCCGGCGTGACAGGCCGGCATTCTAACCAGCTGAACTACCGGTCCGCGCTTTAAACACTTAAGGGAAACACTTGAGCATTCAAAATTGGTGGGTGATGACGGGATCGAACCGCCGACCCTCTGCTTGTAAGGCAGATGCTCTCCCAGCTGAGCTAATCACCCAAAACTTTTCTTTCAATCTTTAGCAATTTTTATCACTGCTGCGCTCATCAAACGATGATGCAAATGGCGGACCGGACGGGACTCGAACCCGCGACCTCCGGCGTGACAGGCCGGCATTCTAACCAACTGAACTACCGGTCCACATATTCACAGCACAAGCGCGAAATTGGTGGGTGATGACGGGATCGAACCGCCGACCCTCTGCTTGTAAGGCAGATGCTCTCCCAGCTGAGCTAATCACCCAAATTCTGCAAAGACATGCAACTAATAACAAAAATCAAATGGCGGACCGGACGGGACTCGAACCCGCGACCTCCGGCGTGACAGGCCGGCATTCTAACCAACTGAACTACCGGTCCGCGCTTTAAACACTTAAGCGAAACGCCTGAGTATTCAAAATTGGTGGGTGATGACGGGATCGAACCGCCGACCCTCTGCTTGTAAGGCAGATGCTCTCCCAGCTGAGCTAATCACCCAAAACTCTATCGATGTTAGTGAAATGGCGGACCGGACGGGACTCGAACCCGCGACCTCCGGCGTGACAGGCCGGCATTCTAACCAACTGAACTACCGGTCCACATATCACTAAAACCTCGTAAGTAAGACAGCGCCTGTCAGGCTGACTTACAAATAAATGGCGGACCGGACGGGACTCGAACCCGCGACCTCCGGCGTGACAGGCCGGCATTCTAACCAGCTGAACTACCGGTCCGCGCTAAACTCGTGAAGTTTGCTTACTTTTTATAAAGCCAGGCAACCTTCTAAATTTGGTGGGTGATGACGGGATCGAACCGCCGACCCTCTGCTTGTAAGGCAGATGCTCTCCCAGCTGAGCTAATCACCCAAATTTCGCTGACTGTAGATAAAACAATCAACACCGATTCGATAAACAAGTTATTGAATAGAAAGATGTATTTCTTTCAACCTGAACCACCGGCCGGGAAGCGCATTATACAAAAAACAGCGCCGTTTACCAGACACAAAGCCCGGTGATTTTCCACATTCGCTTAAGTAGAAATGGCGGACCGGACGGGACTCGAACCCGCGACCTCCGGCGTGACAGGCCGGCATTCTAACCAACTGAACTACCGGTCCGCATATTCACAGCGATGTGAAAAATGGTGGGTGATGACGGGATCGAACCGCCGACCCTCTGCTTGTAAGGCAGATGCTCTCCCAGCTGAGCTAATCACCCTTGCTTACTGAAGTACCATTGCCGTTAGTGGCGAGCAAACTTCGTTAAGACGGCGCGCATTATAAGCAGCATCGAGCACCCTGTGCAATAGGAATATCCCTGTTAATTCCGAGAGTTAGAGTCGCTGATCTTATAGAGCTGGATAATATTCTTGCAGCAGTGTGCATCTGACGGAACTCACCAATCTCAGAAGCAATATCTACTCAGAGTGGCTGCCTATGTCGTGCAGAAATTCACGACAACATGAATCAGCAACATAGCGCACTTATTTTGAACGTGCCCATGGCAAAAAGAGGATACCTAACTGTATTGTCGAGGCTAAAAATGCAATAAGGAGACCATGCGGTTTTAAGCCTGCAAATGCACAAGCAGTACCCATATCATGCTATTGGCAAGCCGCAAAAACCAAGCATAACCCACAGGTTTTACTGACGAGATAAATTTTTCTCTCCATCAATATGCTTCTCCTATAATGACCCTGTTATTAAAGGTTGCATGAAGCATGTTTATCAATAAACAACATATCCATAACCAAAAATGCTTACCAGTTCGTACATTCCTGGTAGTTATTCTACTCCTGTTCGGTCTGTCAACTACTGGCCAGCTCTATGCTGCGCAAAAACCCTCTGGCAGCGTATCCCCGGGCATGTTTTGGTTTCCTCTATGGCGACCCACCCCCTCACAAGACATAAAGGCAGTAAAGCCTGCGACTCTGGGCCATGGTCAGGGGCTCGGGGCCGAAAAAATCACAAATCTTATTTTTCCAGGCACGAAACTAGAGTCTTCATCGGAAGAAGAAAAACATGTCATTGCAACTATGGCAAAATATAATTTTTCAGTAGAAAAAGTAACAACCTCATCAGCAGCACAAGGCTTGGAATACACCGGCTATCTGGCCACCTCAAATAAACCGAAATCAAAAAACAGGAATATTCTCGTCTGGCTCCACGGAAATGCGCAACAAGCTATCAATGTGATAAAAGACATGCCTGTTTTTTTGCATTTGATTGCCCATCCCAACCACACAGACTGGGATCTAGCACCTCTTGCACCAGAAGATATCCTTCACAAGTGGGATATACTTGCCATTGAATATCCGGGATTTGCTGATACCCCGGGTCGGCCAAAGCCACTTATTTTAGAAAACATGGTAAAGCAGTGGCAAAAATGGCTGCCTGAAAATAGATACAACAGCCAGAATACTGTTATTTGTGGTCAGTCTATCGGTACAGCAGTAGCAGCTTATTGGGCTTCTCAGAGCCAACCTGCTGGATTAATATTGGATTCTCCGTACCCAAGTATCGGCGATATTGCCGCAACACATTTCCCATACCCCCTGGTATCATCATGTCTCAGATTGCTCTTCCGCGACACTCTTGAAACCAGTAGCTTTGTGCACCAGATACACACACCTACTCTTGTGATCACAAGAGGACAAGACCGCGTTATACCTGAAGAGTTGGGAATACGGCAATACGAAGCAATAAAAGAAACCAATACTGAATCAACCACTCATATATCACTATCATCCACTGATCATAATAATTTTCACTTTATCTCTGACAGAGTCATCTATTTCAAGGAAATCTCCGCGTTTCTAGGAAGCGTAGCGCATTAACCCGCAGACTCCGTTCACAGTACATGCTGGGCGCATACAAATACTCTCCCCATCAAAACCCCGCAGGATATTCAAGCACTGCCATCTCCGATTCCCTGCCTGCAATCAGGCGGGGGATATGGTATTGATCATCCACCCCTGCCACACTAGAAAATCAACATGACCCATACATTTATCGGAGCAGCCCATGTGGTTTAAAAACTTGGTGCTTTACCGTTTCAGTCAAGAAACTGAACTGACGGCAGAACAACTGGAAGAGAACCTCAGCGAACAACCCTTCCGCCCCTGCGGCAAAACGGAACTGGCCAGCTACGGCTGGGTTTCTCCTGTACCGAACGGTGAAACCCTGGTTCATGCCAGCGGCTCCTTCCTGACTCTGGCTGCCCGCAAAGAAGAACGCATACTACCCGCCAGCGTTATTAAAGATGCTGTGAATGAAAAGGTCGGCGCTATAGAAGCCGAACAGGGCCGCAAAGTCTTTCGCAAAGAGAAAGACCAGATAAAGGACGAAGTTACACTCGACCTGCTACCCCGCGCCTTCACCCGCTCACACCGCACCCATGCTTATATAGACACACAGAACAACTGGCTGATTGTCGACGCCAGCAGCTTCCGCAAAGCCGAAGAACTCACCAGCACACTGCGCAGCACTCTGGGTTCACTGCCCGTTGTACCTCCCGCACTGCAACAGTCACCGGCCAGCACCATGACTTTATGGCTGGAACAGAACGCCGCCTCCCTGCCCAGCTCCTTTGTACTGGGTGACGAATGCGAACTGAAAGACCTGGGTGAAGACGGCGGCGTAATTCGCTGCAAGAAACAGGACATCCTCGCTGAAGAGATCACCAACCACCTGAGCACCGGCATGCAGGTGAGCAAAGTTGCACTGCACTGGAACGAAGCCCTCTCCTGTATCGTGGGTGACGACTTCCTGATTCGCCGCCTGAAGTTCACCGACACTCTTCAGGAACAGTCTGAAGCCCTGAACGCTGAAGACGAAGCCAGCCGCTTTGATGCCGACTTCACATTAATGGCAGGCACCCTCGCTAACTTCCTCAAGGAACTGGTTGATGTGATGGGAGGAGAAGAAGAGAGAACCGCTGAAGAGTGGCAGACTACGGATGTGGTTAGCTCTGAGGATGTTAGCTCTGAAGGTATGAGTTCTGAAGGTATTAACTCTGAAGATGCTCCTGCCTCTGAAGAGAGCGAAAAGGAACCCTGGTAAAGGTCCGGTTCTATACAGCTACCTCTTACGAACCGGCTCGATAGAAAAGCTTTGAACCACAGAGGCACAGAGCTCACAGAGAAGAGCTCTTTAGCTAAAAGCAAAAGCCCTTAATTAAATAGCTTTTGCTTTTCCTCTGTGAGCTCTGTGCCTCTGTGGTTCAAAAAGCGCCCTTGCCGCCTGCGGCAATCTACAGGCCGACACATAAACCAATCTTCAAAACCTAAACAACCGCTTCCAGGACAACAAACGCCTGCGCATAACGACGCTCATCCGTCAGGCTAATATGCGCCCCGGTAATGCCCCGCTCTTTCTGCAAAACCAAAGCCGGCCCAGTGAATACCAAAGACGGCGCACCGGACTCCAGACTACGCACTTCAACATCCTGAAACGAGATCTTACCAATGCCGGTACCAAACGCCTTGGCCACTGCTTCTTTCGCCGCAAACCGACTCGCCAGATAAACAACAGAGCATCTTCTCTGCTGAAACACCTGAAACTCATTGTCCGTCAGAATACGGTGAGCAAAGCGTTCACCCGAACGCTGCCAGGCCTTTTCAATGCGCTCGATCTCAACAAGGTCAGTGCCAATGCCAACAATCACGACTCACTCCTTAAAAACCTAGCCTCGCACCTGATGCCGGGAAGCATCGATCATCAAAGCACGCATCTCACGCACAGCTTCCTGCAGGCCAGTGAACATTGCCCTTGCCATAATCGCATGACCAATATTTAACTCAACGATGCCGGGAATAGCAGCAACAGGCTCAACATTCTGATAGTTCAGACCATGACCGGCATTCACCACCAGACCTAACTCATTACCGACTTCGACGCCCGCTTTAATACGAGCCAGTTCAGCATCACGCTCAGCATCAGATTCCGCATCGGCATAACCGCCGGTGTGCAGCTCAATCACTGGGGCACCGCAACGGTGAGCCGTTTTAATTTGCTCAGGGTCAGCATCAATAAACAGAGACACCCTGGTGCCTACCGCCGCCATACGTTCGCAGGCTGCACGGATACGATCTTCCTGCCCTACGACATCCAGACCGCCCTCTGTGGTCAGCTCTTCACGCTTCTCAGGTACGAGACAGACATAATCAGGCTTCACATCTTCGGCAATAACAAGCATCTCTTCGATCACCGCCATTTCAAGATTCATGCGCGTCTGCAGCAAGTCCTTCATGCGGTAAACATCGTGGTCCTGAATATGGCGACGATCTTCACGCAGGTGCAGGGTAATACCATCTGCACCCGCTTCTTCTGCATCCAGTGCCGCTTTCACCGGGTCCGGGTAGTTTGTGCCACGAGCCTGACGCAGGGTGGCAATGTGGTCGATGTTAACGCCCAGAAGAATTCTGTTAATGGGTATCATGACTTCGATGTTCCTTCCGCACTGTACTGCTTTTGAGGGGTTTTATTAGGTGCTTCACTGGGTGTCTGCTGACTATCATGGTGACTAGCCTGGTGATTCGCCTGACTCGACACCTGAGCAACGGGCCGTGCAGCCGGACGTTGAAAGAGAGAACGACTGCGCAAAGGTTTGTCACCCAGCAACGGAGCAAGCGCCAACCGCATCAAGCTCTTTAATTCGGGCAACCCCTGCTCAGCCACTTCATTATCCGCCAAAGCCAGCAGAACAGCTCCTGAGAAGCTATTACGGGGTTTACGCACACCACTCTGACCGCTTTGAGTGTGATGACCGCTGTAACCAAGAGTCCAGAAACCATTCTCCGGATCATAACGATAGTAACTGTCAGGGTGTAGTGGTTGCCCGGAGCCAGCCTCAAAGCCTAAAGGTAAGCCATACCCCAGACACTCGAGTAACCGCTTCTCAAACAGTCGCAGCACAGACTCCAGACAGACGTCACTGGACAGGTGCTCAAGCAACCACTGATAAAGCGCAGGCAAACCATCGACAGACTGCCAGACCGGCAAGAGCCGCTGAAGAATTTCATTGGCATAGAGACCACTGAAGAGCCTGGTACCAGTCAGGGAAATTACCTGCCGCTGCTCAAGACTCTTCAGGGTTTTCAGTTCGGTTTTTCCACTCCAACTGACATAGAGTGAGGCAAAGGGCTGCAGCAACTGACCGCGCCGGGGTTTCCCCTTTTTGGTCGCACTGCCTCGTGCACCATTAGCAACGACTGAAATGCGTCCATAATCCTGCGTCAGGAGGTCAGCAATCAGACTGCTCTCCTTATAAGGACGGGTATGAAGCACCCAGGCGGGCTGCAGGTCAACGGAGCGTGTCAGCACAGTTCCTTTGCCATGGTTAGTAAACCATCAATCTGAGATCAGGCCAGGTCGTTATAACCCAGACTGGCCAACGCACGTTCGTCATCAGACCAGCCACTGCGCACTTTCACCCAGATACGCAACATGACCTTGCTGTCGAACAGCTTTTCCATATCCAGACGGGCATCACGGCCAATGGTTTTCAGGCGTGAGCCCTTATCACCAATAACGATCTTCTTCTGTCCGGGACGCTCAACCAGCAGCAGTGCGCCGATATGAAGTACACCCTCGACATCTTTAAACTCTTCAATCTCAACGGTAACCTGGTAAGGCAGCTCATCACCCAGCTGACGCATCACCTTTTCCCGCACCAGTTCGGCTGCGAGGAAACGAGAGCTTCTGTCAGTAATCTGGTCATCACCAAAGAAGTGCACACTCTCCGGCAGGTAACCACTGACCAGACGCTCAAGACGATCCACATTGTGACCATTGCGCGCCGCGATAGGTACGATATGCGCAAAGTCCATCTTGCCGGACAGGTCGTCCAGCCAGGGAATCAGGTGCTCTTTTTCATCCAGACGATCAACCTTGTTGACCACAAGAACAACCGGCGCCCTGGAGTGCTTAATTTTGTCCAGCACCATCTGGTCTTCATCAGTCCAGCGCAGGCGGTCAACCATAAAGACAATAACATCAACATCAGCCAGTGAAGATGAAGCCGCACGGTTCATGTAACGGTTAATGGCTTTCTCAGCACCCAGGTGCATTCCCGGGGTGTCCACGTAAATCGCCTGCACATCACCTTCGGTTTTAATACCGTGAATCTGGTGACGAGTGGTCTGGGGCTTACGGGAGGTGATACTCAGCTTCTGACCCAAAATACGGTTCAGCAGCGTAGATTTGCCCACATTAGGACGACCGATAATGGCAACATAACCACACCGACCTTGTGAAACAGCCTGTTCAATCATTCCTCAACCTCTACACCCAAAGCCACCAGCGCCTGACGCGCCGACTGCTGCTCCGCCACACGGCGACTGCTACCCATACCCTCGGTATCACCCAGGCCGTCCACATGACAGCACACCTTGAAGGTTTGCGCATGGGCCTTGCCCTCAATACTCAACAACTCATAGTCAGGCAGTTTCTGCTGACGTGACTGCAGGTGTTCCTGAAGACGGGTCTTCGGGTCTTTGTTGTGCTGGTCGGTCACCGACAGGGTTTCCAGTCGGGCTTTGTACCAAACCTGAACTCTCTCCCGGCAGGTATCCATCCCGGAATCGAGATAGATAGCGCCCAGCAAAGCTTCAACAACATCAGCCAGAATAGATTCCCGACGGAAGCCTCCGCTCTTAAGTTCACCAGAACCCAACAGCAGGAAGTCTCCGAGACCAAATTCCCGGGCCAACTCTGCCAGCGTCTGCCCCCGCACCATACGGGCACGGAGCCTGCTCAGCTGGCCTTCCCGGGCTTCGGGAAAGCGCTGATAGAGATCTTCAGCAATTAAAAAGTTAACGATGGAATCCCCAAGGAACTCCAGTCGTTCGTTGTTACGACCGCCATAACTGCGGTGGGTCAGTGCCAGAACGGCGAGGTCAGGGTCCTGGAAAGAGTACCCGAGCTTGCGTTCCAGCTTATCTAGCGATGATTTCACTGCTGCTTGATTTTCCAGCTGTTCTCAAAAGTGAGCACGACATCAATGTTGGAGATAAAGTCCACACGTCGTTCGTAGTTTATATCGGCTACCAGAAAAGCGCCTTCCTGATAAACCTTGATGACATCCGAGGGTAAATCCCGAATGGCATTAACCTGAAACCCCTTACGAATCCTGTCCCGAACTTCTTTGGCACTGGCCTGACGAATATCCGAGCGTTCATCCAGGGAAGACAGCACCGAGTTAACGGTCATATTGTCCATATACACCGGACCCAGCTTAAACCCAACCATGAGAACAAACATGGCAGCCAGGACATAACACAACATCATCAGTGCCGAAGCACCCTTTTGATTCTGTCTGAGTTTCATCTTGCTCTCCCTGCAGGCTTTCTGCGTTGTTATTCTGGACCGGTTACTACCGACTGACCAGCTCGTGGCTGGTCAGTTTAGTAGCTGTACTTTATTGAATCGCACCGTTATTCCGGAAGTTAGGCACCTCGCCCCAGCTTGGCCAGTGCATCCAGATGTACACAGCTTTACCCACCACATTCGCATCAGGAACAAAACCCCAGAAGCGACTGTCGTTACTGCGGTCACGGTTATCACCCATCACGAAGTACTGACCTTCCGGCACCACCCACTCACCTTCGGCACGGCGGTTGGGGATCATCATATCTTTGCGAATTTCATGGGTCACATCACCAATGGTTTCATCGTACAGACGATAGACTGGACGTACGCCCATGCGTGGGTCGAAGTCGTCCAGACGCTCACCCACAAAACTCTGGGGCAGCTTTTCACCATTAATAAAGAGCGTTTTGTTCACGTAGAGAACGGTATCTCCCGGAACACCAATCACCCGCTTAATAAAATTAATATTCGGGTTCATAGGCTCTTTGAACACCATCACATCCCCGCGCCTGGGGTCATTGACGGACAGAATCTTGGTGCCAGACACCGGCAGGCGTAAGCCATAGGTGTATTTGTTCACCAGTATAAAGTCACCAATCTCCAGAGTCGGCAGCATAGAGCCGGATGGAAT
Organism: Sansalvadorimonas sp.; assembly: GCA_965221135.1. GTDB lineage: Bacteria > Pseudomonadota > Gammaproteobacteria > Pseudomonadales > Endozoicomonadaceae > Sansalvadorimonas. Next base: position 199,767 of record CBDCRZ010000003.1, on the reverse strand, counting down.
CTGGAAGGGTTCATACAGGAATGAACGCAGAACCAGAACCAGCAACAACACCGGGAACACTGACTTGGAAGACTCTACCAGAACGGGTTCACGTTCCAAATCCTCCAGGGTTTCCTGATCTGGCTGATCAACACTTTTGCGATACTGGGTAACAGCCGCCACTCTGCGCGGACGCAGAATCACGCGGTCCAGCAATGCCATAAAACCCGTAGCAAAAACCAGCACTACGAGTATCAGGGGGAAGTTCAAATCCATCACGTTTAGTTATGCCCTTTTACCTTGGCGGCACAGATTCACTCCTGAACCCGCACCATCCAGTGGGTGCTTATTTATCGACTTTCAGTACGGCCAGGAACGCATCCTGAGGGATTTCAACCCGCCCAACCTGCTTCATGCGCTTCTTACCAGCTTTCTGCTTCTCCAACAGCTTACGCTTACGGGAAACATCACCACCGTAACACTTGGCAGTTACGTTCTTACGCAGCGCCTTCACCGTGGTTCTGGCAACAACCTGACCACCAAGAGCGGCCTGAATCGCCACATCAAACATCTGGCGAGGGATAATTTCTTTCATCTTCGCAGCCAGATCACGACCACGGTTCTGGGCATTGTCCTTGTGCAGGATCAGAGCCAGAGCATCAACCTTCTCTCCGTTGATAAGAATATCCATACGAACCATGTTGGCGGCTTCAAACCGATCAAAACTATAGTCCAGAGACGCAAACCCGCGACTTACAGATTTCAAACGGTCGAAAAAATCCAGAACCACTTCACTCATAGGGATGTCATAGGTCAGGGAGACCTGGCTACCGGTGAACTGCATATCCTTCTGGATACCACGTTTATCCACACAGAGACTGATGACATTACCCAGATAATCCTGAGGCACCAGGATATGAGCACGGGCAATCGGCTCGCGAATCTCATCAATACCGGCCGGGTCAGGCAGGCGTGATGGGTTATCCACAGACACCACATCACCGGCCCTGGTCTTCACCTGATAGATAACCGTTGGGGCTGTGGTAATCAGGTCAAGGTTATATTCCCGCTCCAGTCGCTCTTGAATAATCTCCATATGGAGCATACCCAGGAAGCCACAACGGAAACCAAAGCCCAGCGCATCACTGGATTCTGGCTCGTAGAACAGAGAAGCATCGTTCAGACTGAGTTTTTCCAGGGCTTCCCGGAAGTTCTCAAAGTCATCAGAGCTAACCGGGAACAGCCCCGCGTAAACCTGAGGCTTCACAGTCTGGAAACCAGGCAGTGTATCAACATTCTGGGTTTTCACATGGGTCAGGGTGTCACCCACGGGAGCACCGTGAATGTCTTTAATACCCGCTACCACATAGCCTACATCACCCGCCTGCAGAATGCCGGTGGATTCACGCTTGGGCGTGAAGATGCCGATATCGTCGACCTGATGGGTTTCCCTGGTGGACTTGACGAACATCTTGTCGCCTTTCTTCAGCACACCATTCATCACCCGCACCAGGGAGACAATACCAAGATAGTTATCAAACCAGGAGTCGATAATCAGCGCCTGCAGGTCACCTTCACGGTTGCCTTCAGGGGCAGGAATAGTGTCGATCAGACGCTCCAGCACATCTTCGACACCCAGACCGCTTTTGGCAGAACACTGCACAGCATCCGTGGCATCGATACCGATGATCTCTTCGATCTCCTGAGCAACACGCTCGGGCTCAGCCTGGGGCAGATCCATCTTGTTCAGAACCGGCATAACTTCCAGCCCCTGCTCGATGGCGGTGTAGCAGTTGGCAACGGACTGGGCTTCTACCCCCTGCGCCGCATCCACAACCAGCAGCGCACCTTCACAGGCAGCAAGAGAGCGGGAAACCTCATAGGAAAAGTCAACGTGCCCGGGAGTGTCGATAAAGTTCAGCTGATAGGTTTCCCCATTGCGCGCTTTATAGTCCAGGGTGACACTCTGTGCCTTGATGGTAATGCCGCGTTCGCGCTCGAGCTCCATAGAGTCAAGCACCTGCGCCTGCATTTCACGATCACTCAGACCACCACAAAACTGGATAAATCGGTCGGCCAGTGTGGATTTGCCATGGTCGATATGGGCAATAATGGAAAAATTACGAATGTTTTTCAGGTCGCTCACCGTCAGTTACTCAGCGCGGAGGCAACAACCACCAGCGCAATCTCCGGTTTATCTGCTGTAAACAGACCAACCCGCGATAAGACGCGGGTTGGATATGTGTTCAATTGTAAAAACAGCAGTTTACCGTATTTGCCCAAGAGCCGCTATCTGGTTAGACAGAGATTGCCATGCTGACAACGGCTCAGTTTACTGACGGCCTGTACTTACTCTTTCCCAAACTCTTGTCCAGGCCTTGCCCAGACGCCTACTTATTAGCCAAACGGAAAGTAATAAAGCCAGGAATACCTCGTCGGATTAGACGCATAGATATGGTTTTATCGGTGGGCAGATCACCCACTACGTTCTTATATCCTTCCAGCGTGCTGACTTCCTCATGGTTAATATGAGTAATCACATCACCTGAACGCAGGCCATAGGCTCGACCAACACCGCTACCGACATCAGTCACCACCACACCCTTGACGTCCTTTTCGAGCCCCAGCGTTGAGCGGCTACTGTCGTCGAGAGCTGTGACAGAGATGCCCAGGCGGTTATCAGCCCGAATACCATCGCGGGTAACACCTGTCTTATCCGCAGGCAGCTCGCCAACAGCAATTTCCAGAGCCTTCTCTTTTCCGCGACGCACAATCACGACCTTCACCTTCTTCCCGACAGGTGCACGACCAACGGCAATAGGCAAATCACTGGAGAACTTGATCTCACGACCATCAAAGCGGGTGATTATGTCGCCAGCCTGCAGACCACCCTTGGCAGCAGGACCATCAGGCAGCACCTGACTCAGCAACGCACCGTGAGGACGCTTAAGGCCAAAGGACTCGGCGAGGTTACGATCAATATCCTGAATAATCACACCCAGCCAGCCACGCACTACCCTGCCATTGTCTTTCAACTGCTTGGCAACATCCATGGCATCATCAATGGGAATAGCAAAAGAAAGCCCCATAAAACCGCCGGAACGGGTGTAAATCTGGGAGTTAATACCAATGACTTCTCCACTCATATTCAGTAGCGGACCACCAGAATTACCAGGATTAATAGGCACGTCAGTCTGAATAAAGGGCACATAGTTTTCAGTAGGCAGGCTACGGTTCAGGGCGCTGATAATACCCTTGGTTACTGAGTAATCGAAACCAAAGGGGGACCCTATGGCAAATACCCACTGACCGGGTTTCAGAGTATCGGAATCACCGACTTTTACCGAGGGCAGCTTCTTTCCGTCTACCTTTAACAGTGCCAGATCAGAACGTTTGTCTGCGCCGACCAGTGTTGCCTTATACTCACTGCGATCGTTCATGCGCACCATTATTTCATCTGCGCCTTCAATCACATGATTATTAGTCAGCACATAACCATCGTCGGAAATAATAAAGCCTGAACCCAGAGACTGAGGCTGTGGACGCTCATCACGCTGCCCCTGACGCCCTTCTGGTGCAGGAATACCAAAATAACGCTGGAGAATATCTGGCAGGTCATCACCATAAGGGCCATACATCTGCCCCCGGTCACGCTTCGGTTTGCTCATGGTACTGATATTGACCACCGCCGGAGAGGCATTCTCCGCCAGACGGGAGAAGTCCGGCAGACTGTCTGCCGAAGCGGCACGAGAAACCGTTAATGCCGTCGTAAATAACAGAGCGCAGGCCATTGCCAGCGCAAAATTAAAGAGAATTGCTTTCGCCCTCGCGGGTGCGAAGCGGGAGGCGTATTGATTCATAGTTTTGTCTTCCCGTTTGCTACAACTATCAAGTATTACCAGTAACATTTATCACCAATAACAAGTAAAGCCAATTAAAGGCAACAGCAGCCCATGCAGACTCTGGATTTAAACGCCATCGACAGCCGACAGAGGAACATGCCAGTGTAAAACCACAGGTTCATACTGTTCAGATACCGTTGAGCGTGTACTCCACCAGCGCACCAACACAAACCCTGAGGCAAGTCCGGCCAGGCTGGAAGCGATGACAACCGGCTCCCCAAAGCCGAAACCAGAAGTGAGCATTGCGCTTATCAGCATCGTCAACAGGGGAACCAGATAAACAAGGAAAGAAGCCGACACAACGGCCTGCTCCGCAAGGGCCACCGTGACTTCATCACCCTCTGAGACAGGATAACAATTGGCAGCTTTGATATACGCATTTTCGCGGGAGGGCTTCAGGCGATTCATCAACCCGTGTCCACAGGTATTTTGGGCTGAACATTTACCACAGGTGCTTTTGCGCTGAGTTTCCACCCAGACAAACGCCGCATCGACTTTGACGACACGACCACGTTCTTCAATCATATTGTGCGTCCAGACTATTCAGGAACCGGCTTCCCGACTCGGCAAACCGGTATTCAGTTCAGTTTTTACTGGCAGGGCTGGTCGTGGCCGGGGGCACAGAAGGCGTCAGAGACTCTGCATTCACCACCTCACCCTCCAGAGGGCGCACCGAAACCGCTATACGCTCGGTAGTACCCAGAGGCAACTCACCAATTACTGTGACATTAAAGTAGTCACCACCCTTACGATAAATCCGGGAGATGGCCGAAGTAGCGCCAATCTGTTCCGATGCAGGACCAATTACACGGGAGTGATCTTCTTCTACAAAGACAGAGAAAGCGGCCAGGCCATCACTGAACAGAATGCTGTCTACCTTATGTTTAGATACAGGACTGTTTACCTGATTGCGCCCTATCACCTGAAACCCGGCGGGTATCCAGCCAGCTTCCCAGCCCAGACCACTCATATCAACAGAACCCGTTTTTTGAGAACTGCCCGACCTAGAAGGTGCCCAGGTGACTTCCTGAGAAGGCGCCAGAGCTGTTTCAGGCACGGGACCGGGATAAAAGTCGGTAAACTGGAAACGTTCGAGCACAGCATTTTTATCGCCAATCATCTCAGATTTCAGCAACACACCCGTTTCTTTATCCAGCCACAGCAGATAACCATAACGATGAGAGTCACGGGGCTGAACTTCGATGCGGGTGACAGTACGGCCGGCAACACGGTCATCACCACCAAACAGCAACCGATAGGAACGACGCAAATCATCCTGATAACTGCCCAGACGTTCCACCAATGCCGTACCAGCAGTCTCCGACTGGCGCTGACTGACGTCACCATCCGGACGCACAAAAGCAACCTGCTGATCTTTGCGAATCACTTCCCGATAAGGACCATCCAGATACACCAGACGCTCACGCTGACCATCAGGCTGGTGGGCAACACGCACAGTAGTAAGACCAGAGGTATTTTCAAACAGGAAGCTGCCCTGATAAGAAATCACGGAGGGGGCGGCTACCATCCTCGCCAGCCAGTCGGCAGGCGTCGCAACAGGTGCCGCGGAGACCAGGCCAGAAAGCAGCAAAAGCAGGCTGCAGCAAACAAATGACGTCAGATGTTGAGTCACTGACTTGAGTTGTCCTTTACTCATAAACCTCACTTTATCCACTGTGGCTGTTTATCCACCCTGATAAGCAGCCATAAATCATATTCCCACTGTGACAACCACCCCGGCCACCTCAGTAAAGGCTACCCGGGGCAGACTATCGAAACGCAGCTTACTGAGGTGCAGTAAAGCTCGCGGCTCGCACATAGGGTAGAACACCCTGACTGTTACGAGCGCCCATCTGCTCGGCGTGCTCCATCATATACGCCCGGAAGCGCGCATTGGCTACAGTGTCCGCGTAACCGCGGGCCTGATCCATCTGCTCAGGTGTCATACCCGGCTGCTGGGTCCCAAAACCGGCCTGCAGGCCACGGGCACCAAACATATCAGCAGAGGGCAGATAACCAGAGGCAATACCTCCATTGTCAGGCTGTACATACTCAACAGGGGCTGTCACCGCCGCCAGTTCAGTGCCGCCATCCAGGTCACCCCGCTGGGCGACATTCCAGCTCTGCACTCCAACCACCGTTGCTGCAGCAACAGAGGCTGCAACCGCAAGGCGGGTGAAATTGGCAAACCAGCCGGAGTTGGCAGCCTTTCGGGTTTCAACACCCAGGGATCCAACAGCTGGAGACTCAACAACCGGAGCGGGTTCATCCGCAATGGCAGCACTGATGGAAGAAGATAAATCGATATCGGCAAAAGCATTTTGCTCATTACGAATCGTTGCGCCAATACGCTGGTAGTTGATAGCCGTTTCACGCAGCTGATCATCAGTTCCCAGATGCTCCAGAACACGACGCAGTTCCAGTTCATTGGCTTCGCCGTCCATCAGCGCAGAGAGGGACTCGCGCATCTGGCTGGCATTACCACTAATGTGGCTTGGTGAATTCTTGCTGGGATCACTCATGGGACACCCCATTGGTCATTGTCAGTTTCACTCATTCCCCGTTGGCCAATGGCCGAAATTCACCCGAGAGAGGGCTAAAAAGACACACCCTGTGTTCATATGAGCGAGCAACCAGACGAACTAGCCTGCTCTGCTCAACAGTGGTTTTACAACCCTGTCGATAGCTTCCCTTGCCCGAAAGATCCGCGAACGAACCGTTCCGACGGGACAATCCATAACCTGAGCAATTTCTTCGTAACTCAGGCCGTCAAACTCCCGCAAAGTCACTGCTGTACGCAGTTCATCCGGCAGGTTTTTGATTACGCCAAATATTGCGTCCTCTACCTGGCTCTTCTGAAGGTTGTTCTCCGGTGTTTCGAGATCCTTCAGCGGAAACGAGCCTTCGTAAGATTCCGCATCATAAACATCCACATCAGTATCCGGCGGCCTGCGGCCCTTGGATACAAGATGATTCTTTGCCGTGTTGATAGCGATCCTGTACAGCCACGTATAGAACGCGCTGTCCCCACGGAACTGCCCCATCGCCCGGTATGCCTTGATAAAGGCTTCCTGGGTTACGTCCTGGACTTCCTGGTAGTCGTGGACATAACTGCCGACAAGGCCAAGTATCTTGTGCTGATATTTGATCACGAGCATGTCAAAGGCACGTTTGTCGCCCTTGCGTACTCGCTCTACCAGCTGTTGATCGGTTTCAGGTGCATCTGCCATTGATTGCCCTCAGCGTTGTTGGCCAGCTGGATAGCCTAGGCCAAAACGACTTCGTTCCGATCTGACACTTATGACAGTAGAGCTAACAAAAAGTTCCATGATTCGTTTCATTTTTTTCAATTTTTCTATGTCCGGGTCGTTAGAAGTCTCTTTCAACCTCTACGGGCACAATGAAATGACGATGAACTCCTCCCCCGACACAAAGCTCTCTATGACAGTTTTCCATGACAGTTAAATGTGTTTTTAAATCATTTATCCATCACAGCTTTCTATCAAAGCTCCCTGCCTTAAGATTCACTCTAGCAAAGATATTATGCAACTCTTTACATAAGACAGACTTAATATTCGCTCAACTTATAAAAAATCGGCGTACTCTTTCCTGTGAGTTCAACGATGTTTATATGGATAGAACGAGCAGAGCAGTATGTCATCCGATTCCACAGTTTCTGAAACACCCGCTTTTCCATTACCAAACTCAACATCACAGAAAATACTGCATTACGATGTGCTGGTCATTGGCAGTGGTGCTGCCGGTTTAACCCTGTCTTTGCATCTGGCCAGGCAGACACGCGTCGCCGTACTCAGCAAAAAGACCCTTGATGCCGGTGCCACCTGGAAAGCCCAGGGTGGTGTCGCGGCAGTACTCACAGAAGATGATTCTGTCGATCAGCATATCCGTGACACTCTGACTGCCGGTGCAGGACTCTGCAATGAACAGAGCGTGCGTTTCACTGTTGAACAGGGTCCATCCGCCATACAGTGGATGATCGACCAGGGTGTACCCTTCACCCGCAAAGAACACAGTGACAGTTATCACCTGACCCGCGAAGGCGGCCATAGCCAGCGCAGGATCATTCATGCGGCCGATACCACCGGGCGCGCCATTGGCAGCACCCTTCTGGAACAGGCCAAGGCCCATCCATCCATCGACCTTCTGGATAACCATCTGGCAGTCGACCTGATCACCTCCCGTAAACTCGGCCTTACCGGTGATAATTGTTGCCTCGGCGCCTACGGGTTGGATATTGACAACGATAAAGTGAATCTGTTCCGGGCAAAGTCCGTAATTCTTGCCACAGGCGGCGCCAGTAAAACCTACCTCTATACCAGCAATGAAGATATCGCATCCGGAGACGGTATCGCCATGGGCTGGCGCGCCGGATGCCGGGTCGCCAATATGGAGTTCAACCAGTTCCACCCCACCTGCCTTTACCATCCCAATGCCCGCTCCTTCCTTATTTCAGAAGCTGTTCGGGGCGAAGGCGGCCACCTGCTGCTACCCGATGGCACCCGCTTTATGCATCAGTTTGATGAACGGGGAGAACTGGCACCCAGAGACATTGTCGCCCGCGCCATTGACCATGAAATGAAAAGACTGGGCACCGACTGTCTGTATCTGGATATCAGTCACAAACCTGCCGTGTTTATAAAAGAACATTTCCCTGGTATCTATAGTCGCTGTCTGGAGCTGAGCATTGATATCACCAAACAACCCATCCCCGTTGTGCCTGCCGCTCATTATACCTGTGGCGGGCTGGTAGTAGACAGGCATGGGCGAACAGATATCGACAGCCTCTATGCCATTGGCGAAACCAGTCACACAGGCCTTAACGGTGCTAATCGACTGGCCAGCAATTCCCTGCTGGAATGCCTGGTGTACGCCCGCTCCGCCGCAGAAGATATTCTCAACAACCTCAACAAGCCTCAGCATGATGTCACCATTCCTGCATGGGACAGCAGCCAGGTCACCGATTCCGATGAAGATGTGGTCATCAGTCACAACTGGGATGAACTGCGCCGGTTTATGTGGGACTACGTGGGCATAGTCCGTACCACAAAACGCCTGCTCAGAGCCCATCATCGCATCGAACTGCTAAAAAAAGAGATTCACGATTTCTACAGCAACCACAAAGTTACCAGTGACTTTATAGAGTTACGTAATCTGACACAGGTAGCGGAGTTAATTATTGAAAGCGCACTGCAGAGAAAGGAATCACGAGGCCTGCACTACACACTCGACTACCCCAACACCAAATCCGAAGCCGTAGAGACCATCCTCACACCACTTATCCATAGAGGAAGATTGCAAGAAGTGGATTAGCACAGAGAACCCGTCAGGCACAAAACAGCAAATGAACCCGTAACCGCCGAAAAGCATCACCATCTGCAGCGCCTCGAAAGATCACCACTCGCCAGCAACGCCGCTTCCAAAACCGCTGCGTCATATCCTCAGCAGAATAAAAGCTCAACACAGTTAAGGACGGCATAATCAACTGCTCGCCACAGGGTTCGACCTCAAACCACTGACCATCCACCGACTGCAAACGCCAGATATCGCTATACACTCGTAAACCAACAACAGACTTAGAACTGGTCCGCCAATAATCACGTCGCGCCAAAAAGAAAAACGAGAGTAATAAAAACGGCCAGAGGATAACCGTATAAAAACCGAGGGAAGAGAAGAAGGGAGCCAATGCGGCGAACAGGTGCACAGCCAGAGCCAGCCGCCACCAAAGTGGCGACCGACCTAAAGACAACTCAATCAGTGAGCCGGTGGTAATGACCGTGCCCGATCAATGATTTTGGCAACCATATCGACAAAGCGTGGTTCATCAGCCGGTTCCTTGCCCATAAACCAGACAAACAGATCGGCATCTTCACAGGCCAGCAGATCAACGTAGCAGGCACGTTCTTCAGGGCTCAGGGTTGGATACACCTCTTTGGTGAAAGGAACCAGTAACACATCCAGCTCCAGCATGCCGCGGCGGCTGTGCCAGAACAGACGGTTAATCTCTTCCTGACTCACACCATTATCGTTGGTCTGAGTGTTTTCGCTGTTTTGTACGTCTGTGGACATCTGCGACTCCCTGAAGCAGCACCATAAAAAGAGGTTTCATTATAGGGAGGGTAATCTGTACGACAAGGGCTTCAATCCACTATCATGGCCGCATCCCTACCAGAGACATTGATGTTTCAAATGAATAATCAAGATTGGTATACATGGCTTTCCGGGCAATCCGTCCCTGTCACCAATGGCGTGATCACTGCTGAACACGGTTCCCAGACGGCTGACACCAGCCTCACCCTGCTGGGTCATGAGCAACTGCTGACCTTCAGCGGCAAGGAAAACCGCAAGTTCCTGCAAGGCCAGCTGACCTGCGATGTCGACAAACTCGCCGACGGCCAGTTCACCTACGGCGCCTGCTGCTCCCCCAAAGGGCGTATGATCGCCAACTTCCGTGTTGATGCACTGGGTGACGACCTCACCCTGATACTGCCAACACCTCAAGGCGACGCCCTTAAAGCCCATATCGGAAAATATGCAGCCTTCTTCCGTACAGTAAAAATTGAAGACACCAGCGAACAGTGGGTTCGGCTGGCACTCAGTGGGCCGCAGGCTGCCAGCATTATCAAAGAGATCAGTGGCCAGCCTGCCCCTGCAGATTCGACTTTCAGCACTTTTGAACACGGTCTGGCGCTGAAAGCTTCCTCTCACGCACCACGCTACGAACTCTGGATTAAACCAGAACAGGCCGAGGGTGTTTGGGTCAAACTCACAGATAAGTGTCGCATTGTTCCCACCATACAATGGAAACTGGAAGACATTCAGGAAGGCCTCTGCTGGGTCACCGAAGAGACCAGGGAAGCCTGGATTCCACAACACCTGAACTGGCAGGCCATTGGCGGTATCTCCTTCACCAAAGGTTGTTATACCGGCCAGGAAATCGTGGCCCGTATGAAATACCTGGGTAAACTGAAGAGCCGCCTGTATCGACTCACACTGGAAGGCACAGAAGCACCTGCGGTTAACGCAGCAGTGCTGAATGCAGCGGGGAAAAAGAGTGGTGATATTGTTGCAGCTCTCGCCAGTGATAGCGTCACTGAGTGTCTGGCGGTATTAAGAAATGATGACACGGAAGGTGCACTGACACTGGAAGATGGTCAGGCACTAACACTCCAGGCTCTGCCCTACTCACTCGACGAAGATTAAACCAGACAAATCCTGAGGTGACCTCCGTTATTCTGCTCGGCGTAGATTTATGAGTCTGACGATGATTCCCTGCATTCAAAGCCCATCGGGGCAGAATGCAGGGAATTATCGTCTGAAAGCAGTCTAACGGTTCTCAGCCTTTAAGAACCGACAACCACAAGAACCCTTACTTCACTTTCGCTCGAGCATACTTCACAGCACGATCAACAATCTGAGTCGATGCACCAATGTAGTTCTCAGGCTTCATCAGTCTGTCGATATCCTTCTGGCTCAGGTATTTCCGAAGACCCTTGCTGTCTTCAACAGCCTGACGCAAAGTCGCGCCCTCAGGTGCATCGTGGATAGCACCTTTCACCAGATCGTAGGCCTTGGAACGGCCCAATTTACCTTCAATCTTGTTCATCACCGCTTCAGACATTGCGTAACCACCTGCCCGGTCAAAGTTACTACGCATAATCTCAGGATTAACGATCAGATGCTTGAACATGCGCTGGGCACGTTCAAGGGTCGCAGATGTGGCCATAAAGGACTCAGGGATGATGGACCATTCCAGAATCCAGGGTGAACCCTGACGGGTATCTGTGTGGCTCATGATGTCAGGAGCTGCAGCGTTATACATCTTGCCCATGCGTGCCAGACCACCCATAAATTCGGAAGCACGAGGATTACGCTTCTGCGGCATGGTGCTGCTGGCACCGCTCTCACCTTCCTTAACTTCATCAATCTGAGTGCGACCCAGATTATTGATATCAACTGCCAGGCGACCCATGGTGGTATTGATCAACGCCAGATTTTGAATCATCTCAGCGAAAGTATCACGACTTGGGTTCCAGGGAGCGATAGGCGCCTTCAGTCCAACATTTTTAGCAAGGTCAGCCTGAACAGCCAGACCAACGCCATTATCTCCAGGGCCGAACGGAGCCAGTGTACCTACGGTGCTGCCGAACTGGGCACGCAGGCGACCAGTGGTTGCATCCAGACGATCCAGATGACGGGTCAGCTCCATAAGGTAAGTGGTCAAATGCAGACCAAAAGTGGTGGGGGTCGCATCCTGACCATTAGAGCGGGCGGTCATCACAGTCGCCTTATGCTTCTCAGCCATATCCGCTACCTTCAGGATCAGGGTAACCAGCTCTTTACGAATCAGTTTGGAACCCGCCTGAACCTGCAGAACAGTAGCGGTATCCATAATGTCCTGAGTGGTCGTACCAAAATGCAGATGCTCAGAAACTTCCTCGTTACCATTGGCTTTGATGTGGTCCAGTATCGGCTTAATGCCTCGACCAACCTTGGCAGTGCTCTTGCGCAGTTTATCCCAATCCAAATCATCCATCACTGCGGCTTTTTTAATGGCCCTGGCTGCACTGGCAGGGATCAAACCGTTTTTGGCTTCGGCTTCTGCCAGAGCCACTTCCACGCGTAACCACTGTTTAACCAAAGCTTCATCGCTGAACACAGCACGCATGGCCTTAGTGCCAAACAGATCATTGTACATACGCGAATCGAAAACGCTGATAGGAGCAATACTCTCGCTCTTTTGGGCGGCAATGGCGGGAACAGAGACACTGGTACAGGCCAGTGAAACAGTCACAGCAACAGTTAGCTTCTTTAACATCACGCAATACCCTTGAATGGTATCCACAGCTCTCCCGACCTGCGAACGCAAGCCAGAAGAAACAGGGAAAAGACAAACCAGTCAGCAAAGTTGGGCGATCAAGAAGATCGCCCAAAAAGGCTAGATTACGTAGTAAACGGTGGCGAGGCTCAGCAGTAGAACACCGCCGTAGCAAAGAAGTTTAGTTCCATTTCCAGCATGCACACCAAGATCATGCATACCATGATAAATACGGTGAATGCAGCCCCAGTAAGCAGGAATCAACACAGCCAGCAGAATCAGCTTGCCCAGCAGGTTATGCAGGAAGAAAGCAGAAATATTCTCGTACGACAGTGCTTCAGCAGGGATCAGCCCCAGAGGCACACCAAGACCTACAACCAGGATGATGGCCGGGAAGAAGAAGGCAATGGTCGTACCACCTGCACCGAACAGGCTCCACAGCAAAGGTTCTATATGACGTGGACGGCTCATGCAGCACCTCCTGTAAGAGCAGCAATGGCAACAATGCCAACAGTAATGACCAGCAACGCTCCGTACATTGCCAAACGAACCTTGTCGTCTGCAATCATCTTTCGAACTTGCTGAGGCATAACCCGCGGAGTCATACCAATAAAGGTCAGACTGTGCAGCATGGTCATACCGAAAGTCACCACCGCAAACAGAATCATCAACGGGTTACCCTGCAGTTCAATCCAGCTCTGCCAGGCCGCAGGACCTGCAGCCAGCTGAACCAGTCCGTAGAAAAGGTTTACCGCATACAGACCATCGAAGACACAGGAGGCTTCACGGAGCATGTAGAACCGATAAGCCGGATTAACCATAAACCATGTCCGGGGCATGGGACGCACATAAGGACGACGACTCACGTTTATGCTCCTTTTCCGGGTAGCAGGGAGAACGCCCAGTCCTGGGCACCCTGAGCTTTGTTCTGGTTGATGGCCGCAGCCGGATCAACATTCTTCGGGCAAACTTCGGAACAGTAGCCCACAAAAGTACAGGACCAGACACCATCTTTGGCCTGAATCACGTCGGCACGCTGATCAGCGCCATCGTCGTGGTTATCCAGGTTGTAACGGTGACCCAGAGCCAGTGCGGCAGGCCCGGTGAACATTGGGTTCAGACCCATCTGCGGACATGCGGAGTAGCACAGCATGCAGTTGATGCACATGGAGAACTGCTTAAACAGGCTCAGTTCCGCGGGTGTCTGCTTAACCACTGCACGGTCTGTTTCTACTTCCTTCGCAGGAATCTTCAGGGTTTCCTTCGTGGACATAGCATCCACGGCTTCGATCACATAAGGCTTCACTGACTCCAGTTTTTCGATAAAGCTGGAGGCATCAACCACCAGGTCTTTTTCGATCGGGAAGTTGTTCAGCGGTTCAATACGCATGCCACCCGGGAAGTAATCCCGCAGGAAGGTTTCACAACCCAACTGTGGCTTGCCGTTTATGACCATGCCGCAGCTACCGCAGACGGCCATACGACAGGACCAGCGATACGCCAGAGAGGAATCCTGTTCGTCCTTGATGTACTCAAGTGCGTCCAGCAGAGACCAGTCAGAGTGATAGGGTATTTCAAAAGAGCCAAAAGATGGCTCATTGTCGGCTTCGGGGTTATACCGCAAAACCTCCAGGGTAATTGTCTGTTGAGTCATGGCCGGCTCCTACTTTCCTTCAGCCTTTTCACCGGCTGCGCCATAGGCACGCTCTTCCGGCTGGTAACGGGTAATGTTCACGTTTTCGTAATCCAAGCGAGGCTGGGCATCACCATTGAAGAATGTCAGGGTGTGCTTCAGGTAGTTTTCGTCATCACGGGTTTCGAAGCCGTCGATACGCTGGTGTGCACCACGGGACTCTTTACGATTCAGGGCGCCAACAGCCATGGACTGGGCAATCGTCAGAGAGTTCTGCAGCTCAAACGCCAGCAACAGCTCGGTGTTAAAGACTTTAGTTTTGTCTTCAACCTTGATGTTTTTCACGCGCTCACGCAGTTCAGTGATCTTGTCCAGACCCTCCTGCATTTCTTCACCCAGGCGATAGATGCCCAGTGTTCTCTCCATGGTTTGCACCATTTCGTGACGAATATGGGAAGACTTCTCATCACCATTGGCATTACGCATGGCTTCGATGCGGGCCAGATGGCTGCGCGCCTGATCCAGCAGGATCTTCTCGTCAGACATAACGCTCTGGCGAGCAAAGTCAGCGGCGCTGTCACCGGCAACCTTACCGAAGACAACAGTCTCGGCCAGGGAGTTGGAACCCAGACGATTGGCACCGTGCATGCCGTTGCTGGCACACTCACCGGCTGCGAACAGACCCGGGATATCCGTTGAGCAATCCAGACCGGCACGGATGCCACCCATGGTGTAGTGCACCGCTGGACGTACAGGAACAGGCTGGTGAACAGGGTCAACACCCAGGTAGTTCTTGGCCAGAGAGCAGATCAGAGGCAGACGTTCCATCAGCTTCTTCTCGCCCAGATGACGCAGATCCAGGTGAACAGCGTCACCCAGAGGCGTTTCAATGGTGCGACCTTTACGCTGCTCGTGCCAGAAAGCCTGAGACAGTTTGTCTCGGGGACCAAGCTCCATGTACTTGTTTTTGGGTTCGCCTACAGGAGTTTCTGGTCCCAGACCGTAGTCCTGCAGGTAACGGTAACCGTCCTTGTTCAGCAGGATACCGCCTTCACCACGACAACCTTCAGTCATCAGTACACCGGAACCTGGCAGGCCAGTTGGGTGGTACTGAACAAATTCCATATCACGCAGGGCTGCACCGGCACGGTAAGCCATTGCATGGCCATCGCCAGTTACGATGGCGCCGTTGGTGTTGAAACGGAATGTACGACCAGAGCCGCCTGTAGCGAAGATCACAGACTTGCCAAGGAACACCTTAGGTTCACCGGTAGCGATTTCGATAGCGACAACACCCTGCGCACGACCATCTTCAACGATCAGGTCAGTGGCAAAGTATTCGTCAAAACGTTCAATGGACGGGTACTTGATGCTGGTCTGGAACAGAGTGTGCAGCATGTGGAAGCCGGACTTGTCTGCCGCAAACCAGGTACGTTCGATCTTCATACCACCGAAGCGTCGTACGTTTACGTTACCGTCGTCTTTACGGGACCATGGGCAACCCCAGTTCTCCAGACGCACCATTTCTTCGGTGGAGTTTTCAACAAAGTAATCAACAACAGCCTGGTCGCACAACCAGTCACCACCAGACACAGTGTCCTTAAAGTGAGCTTCGAAAGAGTCATGGGATTGAGTGACACCGGCGGATCCACCTTCAGCGGCCACTGTGTGGCTGCGCATCGGGTACACCTTGGAGATCAGGGCAATCTTCAGAGACGGATCTTTTTCCGCAACAGCAATAGCAGCGCGCAAACCGGCACCACCTGCTCCTACGATTACAACATCGGTTTTTACAACCTGCATAACATCCTCATCATACACGCGTACGCGAACGATTCCCCTAATCGGGGAATCGAACACATGGAACTGAAAAAACTCAGGATAGTAATTCTCAGGAAAGCTGCCTTGTTTTAGGCAGGAAGAATTACGCTCCACCACAGCAGACCGACAGTCATAAAGATGGCGAAACCTACAACGGAGATAACCAGACCGAACTTCATCCATTCACTGTCGGTGTGATACCCATACCCCATCAGCAATGGATTACGGGCGTGGCTATAGGTGCTCAGGTTACAACCTACGTTAGTTACACCAGCTACGGCCAAAATCGCAATCAGTGGAGACACACCCAGCGCTATCAGGGCACCAATAATTACCGGACCAAGTGCAACAACCTTGGCGGTACCGGATGCAAAGAAGTAAGCGGTGAACAGGTACAGGGTCATCATCGCTACCAGAAATACAGTGGGGCTTGCGCCAGCCATATGCACCTGCAGGAAGTCAGACATCTGGTGACCAACCCAACCAGTGAAGCCCAGAGCTTTCAGCTGACTGGCCAGACCCATAAGAACAGAGAACCAGATCAGGGTATCCCATGCACCCTTCTCTTCTTTCACATCGTTCCAGTTCAGTACCCCGGTTAACAGTAGTACAGTCAGACCGATAAAGGCGGCAGATGCCGAGTGTAAACCCAGAGCCGAACCGCCAACCCACATAACAACCAGAGCCAGGAAGACTGCAATCAGCTTCCACTCGCCAAAGGTCACAGCGCCCATTTTAGACAGTTCTTTACGGGCAAAAGCCGGCGCTTCCGGAGTATCTTTGGTCTCGGGGGAGATCACCTTATACAGAATGTAAGGCATGACCAGCAGCAGTACGAGAGAAGGTACCAGAAGGTAAGTCGCCCAGGAGGCAAAGGTCAGGGTGACACCAGCAACACTGGCAGCAATAGCAACCAGAGCCAGGTTACCGGCAAAACCAGTCTGGAAACCGATAGCAGACGCATCGTTCATAGCGCTGACACTGGAGATCAGGAACTGGCCAAGCTTTTTGTCTTTTTCATTAATGGTCTTCGCCAGAGAGTCGGCGATAGGCGACACAATAGCAGTACGTGCGGTATTGCTTGGGGTAGCAGGAGCAATCAGGTAATCCGCAACACCGAGGCAGTAAGCCACACGCAGGGAGGACTGACCAAATTTGCTGAGCAGCAGAAGAGCTATACGACGCCCCAAACCTGTTTTAGTAAAAGCCCGAGCAATCATGAACGCGATAACGATAAGCCAGATCAGGGCGTTATCGAAATTACCAATAGCAGCATCGATCGCAGCCTTACCACTCACTTCACCACCTGGGCGAAGTATGGTGTAAGCGGCGATGGACAGAATAGCAACAGCACCTGTAGGCAGTACCTTGGTGACAATCGCTGCAATCGTCGCAATAAAGAGAATGGCCGTATGCATAGCGGCCATATCCAGGCCGACGGGGGGAGTTACCTGCCAGGCAAGTGTTGAGAGAGCAAGAATAATAATGAGAGGGGTAATCTTTGCAGCAAAGAGAGGTTCTTTGGCTACATTACCATCATGGACAGCCGAGGCAACTGACATGGAAGGTAGCTCCTATGGATTTTTTAATGTGCGAATTCTCCCACTTCAAAAAATTTGTACAATCGTAAAGAATTCATTAATAGTTCGACTTTTTGCATCATTCAACGAAGCAGGCTGCCATGAATATAAAGGCACTACGGACTTTCTCTATGATTATAGGGAAAGGTACGCTAACCGCTGCGGCAGAGGTGCTATGCATCAGTGAATCTGCGGCAAGCCGCCAGATTTCTGTACTGGAATCAGAGTTGGGATTTAAACTTTTTTCGCGTGAAAAGCGTAATTTACGCCCTACCCATGAAGGCGCGGAGTTCTATAGGGAAGTCGAACGCATTCTTTACAGTTTGGAAGGTTTGCCAGAGATTGCCCGTAGCATTCGAAAGGGGCGCAAATCCACATTACGGCTGGTCACCGTACCCCGACTGGTGCGTCATATTATCTCACCGGTCGTAAAAAGAATGTGTGAGGAAACTCCTGAGCTCAATATCAAGATCGACGTACAGGGCATGCGCTATCTGCAACGATGGATTGCAGGCTTTCAGTTTCACCTGGGGCTGGGTCGGCTTCCTGCAGAAAACCCCGCCATCAAGGTACATCCATTTTTCTCGCTGCCCACTATGGTACTTATGCCCCGCGGACACCGGCTGGCAAACCGTTCAGAGCTGACCCTGGAAGACCTGCACAATGAACCCATAATCACCCTGCTGCAGGAAACTCTTTTGCGAAAAAACCTGGAGCAGATCTACCAAGCCGCCGGTCTGCCCCTGCCCTATTTCCAGGCTGAAGTCGCCACAGCGCACCAGGCTGCCTGCATTGTTGCAACCGGGTTGGGTGTCACCGTGGCTGATCCTTTGGTCGCCCATAACCTGGGCACTGATGAGCTGGACATGGTGCCATTAAAAACCGACCTGCGTCATGATTACGCCTTCTTTGAACCCGCTAATACACCACTCACCGCCAACGGTCAGTTGTTTATTGATTATGTGAAGGAAGAGAGCACCAGCTATCTCCAGCGTTACGGTTACGACCACATGTAACAGCAGGCCGACTGTGCCAGACACGCCGGATTATCTTTCATCAGACACTTCCTGCATATGTCTTTCAAAACCAAGACTAATTCCCAATGTCTTAAGCTCTTCCAGAGCAGCATCAAAGTCAAAATCATCCACAGAACCCTGAACTCTCAACAGCTGCTGGCCACAGGCATAGTTTTCCAATGCTGGCACCAGCTCTTCCAGGGTGGCAGTGGCGGAGATATCTCCTTCCTGCAACTGGTTCACCAGTTTGTTCAACAACTGTTCCGCTGACTCCGTCGTATGACGACGACTCTGGCGCAACAAAAGTGACTGTGCAGACTCTTCCGAGACCAGGGTTTTCAGGCCAGCCATAACCCTCTTGAATTCGTTTTCAAAGCGCAACATCAGATCTTCGAGTTCACCCTGCACACAGTTGGCAGCCATCTTTTCAAGCAGGCCACTGATAGACTCCAGCTGTAACGCGCCAAGGTTACCAGATACACCTTTCAGGTTGTGAGCCATAAAGCGCAGGGGCTCAAAGTCACCATCTTTCAAGGCAACTTTCATAGGATTCAGCCCGTCATTGTGTTCGCGATAGAAGCGACAGAGTAAGCCGCGATACAGGTTTTCATCACCCAGCAAACGCTGAAGCCCCTGACTGATATCCACCCCCGGAAGCTCAGAGGGCAGGTTGTGATTACCAATAAAAGACCGCACATTTTGCGATTGAGTGTCTTCCTCCATGGGCAGGAAACGCCCGAGCACAGCTCTCAGGTCTTCCACCAAAAGCGGCTTGGTAATATGTGCATTCATACCTGCCGCCAGACACCGGTTTCGGTCTTCTGCCATAGCGTGAGCCGTCATAGCAACCACTGGTAAATCCACATGGTCAGGCAGCTGGCGAATCGCACGGGCGGCCGTGTAACCATCCATTTCGGGCATCTGGATATCCATAAACACCAGATCAAAAGTATTCTCTGCAATACTCTCAAGAGCTTCACGGCCATTGTCGGCTATGGTCACCACGGCTCCCATGCGTTTCAGCTGAGCAAGGGCCACCTGCTGGTTCACTTCATTATCTTCCACCAGCAGAATGCGATTATGGCCGGGAACCAGCGACCTGGGGCCGATCGCTTCTTTCTCTTCTGCCGGGGTTTCGCCCCGGGCAATACCAAGCTCAACTTCAAAGAAGAAACAGCTGCCCTGCCCTGCCTCTGATTCCACCCAGATATCGCCATTCATCAGACGAATTAACTGTTGAGAAATCGCCAGCCCCAGACCAGTACCACCAAACCTTCGTGTCGTGGAGCTATCCACCTGGGAGAAAGATGCAAACAACAGGGGAAGCTTGTCGGCCTCAATACCAATGCCGGTATCCTTGACCGCAAACGACAGTTTCACGTTCTGGCCCGTCTGCCTGACCAGCTGAATATTTACATGGACAGAACCTGCCGCAGTAAACTTGATCGCGTTATGTACAAGATTCAACAGTATCTGCCCCAGGCGAAGGGAGTCACCCTCCAGCCAGATGGGTACATCGTCGTCCACTTTAATATCGAAGCCGATACCTTTTTCTTTTGCCTGAATAGCCACCATTCCGTAGAGAGTATCCAACGTGCGACTCAGGTTGAACGGTACCGTTTCCAGCTTCATCTTGCCGGCTTCAGCTTTGGAGAAATCCAGGATGTCATTAATGATGCCCAACAGGGTTTTAGAGGCATTACACACCTTGGAGACATAATCCCGCTGCAAAATACTCAGGTCTGTTTCCAGCGCCAACTGACTCATACCTATAATGGCATTCATGGGAGTACGGATTTCATGACTCATATTGGCCAGGAATTCACTCTTGGCCGCATTGGCCATATCCGCCTGCTCCTTGGCATGATGAAGAGCCTCTTCGTGAGCCTTACGTTCTGAGATATTACGACAGGCGGCAAACATATAACCTTCGCCTTCGTACTCCATATAGTTGGCGTTAATCTCTACCGGGAAGGGGGCTCCCTGACGCGGCAGGCGGTAGGTTTCGTATGTGCACATCCCCATCTCTTTGAGCTCCAGCCAGAATTCGCCCCACCCCTGAGAGTCCATACTCTGATTGATGTCCACGATGTTGCGTTCCATCAGCTCTTCACGGCTGTACCCCAATGCCTGAGCTGCGGATTCATTGGCATATTTGTGAGTACCATCCTGTCGGAACCAGTGAATCTGGTCACCACTGCGATCCAGAGAGAAGCGAGCCATAGACAACTCCCGCTCCCACTCTCGCTGCTCGGTAATATCAATAATGGTGCCGATAGCCCGCAGGGCAAGACCTTGAGCATCCCGGTTAATCACCTTGCCTTTCATGCGAACCGTAGCGTAATCGCCCCCGCGACGACGCAGACGATAAACCAGCTGGAATGGCCGGGTACTGATTTCAAAAACCCGGGTCAGGTAGCGCAGAGTTTCATCCTTGTCTTCCGGATGAATCAGCTCACGCCAGGCATACTCGGTTTCAGAAATATCACCGGGCCGATAACCCAGAATCAATAGATAGCGGGCGCTGTAATAGATGCGGTTCGATGCCAGATCCCAGTCCCAAAGGCCATCTGATGCGGCTTCCATCGCCAGCTGATAACGCTCCTCGCTGGTTCTTAAAGCTTCTTCAGCATTCTTGCGGGAGTGACTGATAGCCACCAGTTCACCCGCTCGGCGCATCAGCAGAATCTCATCCGCATTCCAGGTTTTGTCTGTTTCACTGATTTGCGCGAGGAAACCCACCACCTGCCCGGATAGCAACATAGGCACATGAATAACGGCATCTGCCTTTAAGCTAATCATCGCCTGATGAAACTCCGGATTACCCTGGTCTTTCATCTGGCCACAACGAACCTGGCAGATATTGCCCTGCAACGGAGTATCACGAAGACTGGTAAAGTCGCCAAAGGTAATACGCTTTAACTGTTCACAGGTTTCCGCGCCCCAGGGCAGACCACTCTGCCAGAGTACCTGGTAATCACTGGCACCCTCTCCGGTCAGAACCACCCAGCAACACAGGGCATTCTGGTAGACCGCTAGTGTTTTGAGCGTTTCCTGAACCGCCTCATCCAATGGGTAATCCATAAACTGGCGAGTCACCACACTCAGGATGCGGTCATTTTCTGCCCTTATCCGTAATACAGACTCTACCCGCTGACGTTCATTGACCTCTCGGGTTAAACGACGATTCCAGTAAATAAACAGCAGCAGACTGGCAAGGATCAGAACAATGGCAACAATCAGGCTGTTGGGGATTTTGACTTCAGTATCCAGCATTCTGATCCAGTGATTCTGGATCTTTCGGCGCTCCTTCTCAGACACGCCCTTGAGCACCTTATTAATCAGCTCATTCAGCATCGGCTGCCCTTTCGGGGTAGCAAAGCGCAGCTTGAGCATAAAGCCAGTGTCACCAGCGACACGGAGGTTGGTGATTTTCAAACGATCTATCAGATAGCTGGCAGTCGCCAGATTCACCACGTAGGCATCTGACACCCCCAGTGAAACCTGCTGCAAGCCTTCAGCGGCACTCTCCACCTCGATCAGTTTCAAACCCCTGAAGTGAGAACGCAGGTATTCTCGAAAATTAAAGTCAGCAAGAATCGAGACCCTGCGGCCATTGAGATCCTGCTCCCCGTTAATGCTTGAGTCTGAGTGGCGGACAATAATAACTGTTGGCACATTCTGTACCGACTCACTGTAACCCATGTAATCCTGCCCCTGGGCGTCTTCCATACGCAGGATAGGAGCAATATCCACATCTTTATAAAACAGACGGCGGCGGCTTTCATCCCAGCTATCACTGAATTCAATGGAGAAGCGTACACCCAACCGTTCTTCGATCAGGTGCAGGTAATCCATAGCCATACCGTCGATCTGCCCACCGGGATTAGTAAAGCTGATTGGTGGCAGGTTCGTTTCCATTACCACACGAATAATCGGGTTTGCTGCCAGCCAGGCTTTCTCGCTGTCGGTCAGATTCAGGGACGGGGCAGGCCCGCGGAAATAATGTTTCGAGGTTTGCTTTATCCAGGCCGTTTCCTGAGTCATCAAATCCTCAGGGGAAAGGGAATTAAAACCACCCTGAAGAGCCATCGCCAGATTCTTCCGGCGGCCCATAATGGCGGGCCTCATCTCCTCCCGTAATAAGCTGCTATTCACACTTTTAATCTCATGTGTGAGTGCAGACTGCTCCAGAAGATAAGTAATAGAGACACTTTCGGCGACAAATGTGCGGATAGAGCCTTCCAGCAAGGCTCTAATCATGTTTGTATTGGTATTAAATGGCACCACAATAGAGTCAGGCAGGCGCTGAGAGAAAAACTCTTCCTGAGTAGATCCTTTAATCACTCCAATACGTTGACGGGCCAGGGATTCATAACCACCAACAGGACCAATATCGACCCGGTAGTAAAAGATGGATGACATCAAATGAACCGGATTGAGAACCTTGACCGTAGGCTGGCGAATGTCATTCCCTGACACGGAGCTATAAACATCGATAGTGCCGCTCTTCAACAGCTCAAGGTTGCTGACTTCCGTCCCCATGTGAAAGTTCACAGGAATAGCGGTTTTATCTGACCAGATCTTCCACAATTCAACAAACAGTCCCTCGGGAACCCCGCTCTTATTTATAAATGACAGAGGTTCAGAATGATCATCCAGAGCCACCAGCAGACCTTTTTCTCTATAGGGCTGGTATAAAAAATCATCAACGGAACGGATCAGGGATTTACGCATTCCATAAGCAATATCAAGCTTACTAAAGTCCGCCATACTGAGCACCAGAGCCTGGTTCTGGCTTGGAACCTTCACCGCCAGAGTCGCCTTCTTCAGAGGGGACAGTACTTTGGTAAACCTCTTTTCCGACTGTTTGGCGCGCAGCAGATCGTCGATGGTCATATCGATACCTGCCAGCCAGTGAACCTTGCGGCTGCTCAGAATATCCAGAAACTCATCGACGGAACTAAAAGGTTTCAGCTTCCATTCAGGATGATGATCTCTGATCCACGCTTCTGTGAGTTCACCACCCCAGACCGCAATACTATCTCCGGGTGACGGTCTGTCCCGATGAATCGTAGAATCCCTGTACAGAGTCATGGTCACGCTGGTAATAGGCATCTTGCCTGCACAACTCTCACCCGCACAGAAAGAGACCATTAAGTCTTCTTCATGGTTTTCGACAGCGTGCCAGGCCCGCTTTTCGTTGTAATACGCCGACTGATCAACCGGCTGATCAAAGTACCGGCCCCACTGCTCCCAGAAATAATCCAGAACTTTCAAAGTATGGTTATTTTCGGGATCAACAAGATCAGCCAGACCATGGGTGTAGGCAACCCTCAGCGGAGGACTTTTCAGGGACGCGGCTTGGGCCGAAACAGTAAATACCAGCAGAAAGGCAAGCGTGGCGTGAGCAAATAGACGACGGTTAAATAATCTATAACCAAATACGCTATGAAGAGGTGCGCGAGAGAAAGACGCCGCCTGCCGTTTTACAGATACCATGAATGAGCACAGTTTGTTTATTTCAGTGCGCGGCATTCTAATGGAAAGCCCCTTTATAAATATTCTCACAGATCAATAAAGGGGCAAAACGGTCAGGTTATGGACAAGCCCTGTAAAGGATGGGGGCGATTTTTCCAGTGACCAGAAAAGTAACCTTCAAGATCCAGTAAGCTGGCAGACTCTAACGTGGAAGGCTGCCAGTCAGGTTGCGTGCCACGCTCCAGCAACAGGGCGCGTACACCCTCGGTGAAGTTGGGGTTAGCCAGACACTCCACCGCCATCTCCAACTCCATACGAAATACATCGGGAAGCGCCATATGGTGCGCCCGCCTGATCTGTTCAACGACAAGAGCCGCCGTGGTCGGAGAGCCATTCTCCAAACCCGCAGCCATTCGCTGCCACCAGTCGCTGCCTCGTTCATCGGATTGTTCATTGCGAGCCTGCTGCTGCATACGACTGAGTATTTCGGACAGATCTTCGGTATCGGTCACCTGTTGAATCTGATCGAAATATTCTCGAACCGGTGACTCTTGAGCGACAGTGTTGCTTTGATTCGCCTTCTCATACTTCCGCAGCAAGGCATTGAGTAAAGCACTATTTGCCTGATACTGCTTATTTTGAGGCCGCCCTTTCTGTGACTGACTGCTATCTACAGTCCAGGACAAAGAACGCATGTCATCTATAACAGAAGACAGAGCATCTTCTGCAAGAAAGCGGTCTGCCAGACCGCAGAAGAGTGCATCAGCGCCATTAATACGACCACCGGTCAGACCAAGGAACAAACCAACGCGTCCGGGCATACGACCCAGTATCCAGCTGCCACCCACATCTGGGAACAGACCAATCACCACTTCAGGCATGGCCAATTTTGAAGTTTCTGTCACTACCCGATGGGATGCACCAGCCATCAGACCAATCCCCCCCCCCATCACAATGCCACTTCCCCAGCAGAGTACTGGCTTTGTATAAGAGTGAATCTGATAGTCCAGGCTGTACTCCCCGGTAAAGAAGCGTTCAATCAACGCCCCTCCGGAATCATCACCGTTCCGGGCGGCAACCGCAGCATCGTGAAGTTGACGGATATCACCACCGGCACAAAAAGCCTTACCTCCGGCACCGTTCAGAATCACAGCCACGATGGATGGGTCTTTTTCCCAGAGGGCGAGCTGGTCATAAAGGCTTTCAATCATATCCAGATTGAGAGCATTCAGACTGCCAGCGGCATTTAAAGTCGCCTGAGCCAATTGATGGCCAGAATTCGTGGACCAGGTCCGGTACTCAACCTGACAGTTTTTTGTCATTTTCATCATCTCTTCGGTCAGGGGACTGCGCCCCGTAGGCGTGCTGGTGTCATTAAGCCAGTCAAGCACAGGTCTTTCAAGACACCAACCAGGGCTCAAACTAAAGCGCTTTGCGCAAAGAGCGATAACCCCTTGAGAACCTCCGAGGAGAACCGCGGACAATGCCCGTTTCAGCAGAAGTCAGCACCAAAAAAGAACAGTCCCGCACTGAGATTCTCTGTGACCAGATGGACGACATTATCAGCAACGCTCAGAAGCAGGTCACCGAATTCGACAAAATCAAGAAAGACCTGGAGTTTGAACCCGGACTGCTCAAAAAAGCCCTGTCCATGAAGCTGGGCTCCCCGGAAGACCTGAAGCAGGTCACCGATGAAATGAAAGAGTGGAAAACTGAGGTCAAATCCGAAGTCAAATCGGCCGTCATTTCCAAGAAAAACGAACTCAAACTGGAGCGCAAAGCCCGCAGGAAGAATCTGCAGCAGGCTGTTCCGGAACAGGCACGCACAGCACCTCGTAAGAAGAAAAAGCGTGGCGGCTTTATTTAAAAAAATATCTAAAGAAGCTATCTAAAGAAGCTATCTAAAAAAGCTATTTAACCTGAAACACATCCCTGTCAGG
This sequence comes from Sansalvadorimonas sp., assembly GCA_965221135.1. Classification (GTDB taxonomy): domain Bacteria; phylum Pseudomonadota; class Gammaproteobacteria; order Pseudomonadales; family Endozoicomonadaceae; genus Sansalvadorimonas. The sequence continues at coordinate 173,579 of CBDCRZ010000003.1, read as the reverse complement.
GCACAGGTTTCAGCAGGAGAACAGCATGAGCGGCATTAATGTAAATCAGGGACAGGTCAGCGGCCTCCAGGGCGCAATGAGCCTTGAGGGGATCGATACTCAGAATAAGAATCTGAGCATTGGTGACCTGAATATGGTTGTCATGCTGGAGCGCTCCAATATTCTCGATAAACAGATTCGTGACCAGATAGGTACGGTTCACAAGAAGAACCAGCAGATGAAGAGTCTGAACGAAATTCAGTCCAAGCTGATGAACAGCAAGACCAACACCACGGCCGTCAGTGAGAACACCTGGAGCGTCAATCACGAAGCCGACCCGAAAGAGATTGCCCTCGACAACGGCTACAAGGTTCAGATCCACGGCGAAAGTGAGAAGTGGACTATCCTCGATGCCAACGGCAACAAGACTGACATCTGGGGTGACCCTCACGTATCCGAGGGTGACCGGGACGGCGAGAAGAACTGGGATTTCCAGAATGATGCCACCTTCGTATTCCCGGACGGCACCAAGATCACCTGTATTTGCAAGGATGTAAAACAGGAAGGGGGCAACTACGTCTATTCAGACGAGCTGGTTATTACCAAAGGCAACCAGTCACTGACAGTCACCGGGCTGGCCAATAACGAGCCCCAGATCGGTGAACCGGCCCTTGATGGTGCCAAGCTGGATATAGACACCAACGATGGCCATATCTTCACAATGGGCGATGAGGCTGACGACTGGATGCACAAGGGGCAGGAAATCGGAGGCGACTGGCGTAACCTGACCGCTGGCATCGGTGATATCGAGAACGAGAACACCCTCGCAGGCGACTCCAGCAGCATGCTGGACAACGTCCTCACTAAGGACGAGCAGAACCTTCTAAAAGAGCTGGGAATTACAGTTTATGACGCCAGTGGGGTAGGCATGTTAACCCCGGAAGAGATCAACAACCTCAGCACCCAGATCAAAAGTTCCAAAGAGACACTGACCAGTATGTCGCAGCTGGATATGGTGCAGCTGCAGTCCATGACAGGTAAATATGAACAGACCAACTCCATGGCGTCACAAGTCATGAAGCAGATGTACAGCCAAGCCAAAGAAATTATCAGGAATATCTGATGAGCACCGAAAATACCGGCGATATGCGAGACTTTCTCGCCGAAAGCGACAAACTGCTGAAACAGAGCGAAAAGAGCCTGAAACGCATGGATAAGGTGCGTAACAACATCGGCCTGAAGCCCGGTGCCAGCAAAGAATTCATGGAACACATTCCCGGCAATGCCGATAAGCGCAAAGAAGCCGCAGACGAACTGAGAAAGTTCCTCAAAGACGCAAAGTTTGAAAGCCTGCCAGAAAGCAAAGAAGACAAGGCCAGGTCCGGTAAACGCAGCAAACTGGCCAAGGCCATGAACCGCAACCTGCGCATCTAAAAACACCCTGAACCAGCGTCATTCTCTCTGTATGGATTTTTCAGAACTTCATCAGTAGCAACCTGAGAGTTGACTGAGATTCATCACTCAACAAGAGCAGATCATCCAGCTGAAGGAGTTGGTAGAAGCACTTGAGGCCGAGATTCGTCGTCTAAAAAAACTACCCGCAAAACCGGACATCCAACCGAATACCAAGCCTCCTGAAGATGCCCCCGAAAACCCGGAAGCAGCGCAAACAACCTCTGAAAGCTCCAATAGTAAGAATCTGGAAAATTTCGTAAGCCTGCTGTACCGCCCGCGGCCAACTTCCTCATTAACAGAAGATGCCCTGACGTATCTGGAAAGCATGATTACCCCCAAAAATGGCTCCGGGTGCTTAAGCCTGACAATAGTGTAACTTTCAATGAGTCTGCTTCAGTAGTGGGACTTTTTGAGTTCTATATTGATCCCCTCAGGAAAGAGCAGCTGTCAGCGGACGAAACCAACTCTATATCATGTAAGGGTCTACCGGTGGGTGTTGTTATTCATGGCGTCTACCGGATAGCCATGACTGGCTTGTTACTGAGATGAATGTTAGGCGGCAGAACTTTTTTGATAGTAACTGTCCAAATATTAAGAAATGTAACACTTGCGCGTTTAAAAAGGAAAAGGAAACAGAGTATGAATATTCAAAGCTCGCAACGCTGTGCCGGGGCTTTCTTATGCAAATCAGCGCCCCCCCCAGAATGCCCGGCTCCTGTGTATTTTGGCCCATGGCAGGTTAGCAATCCTGCACAGGGAATACACTCTGCTGTTCGCGTGAAAGCCCAGGCATCAAGAGCGCCGGACATCCATACTTCGGTTCAACCGCCATCCTCTGCTCAAAGAGCTATTCAACTTCTGCAGACATGGAAGAGTAAACACGATGAGGAGAAAAAAGAAATTGCCAAGGTTGCCAGTGAGCTTAAGCAGCCCGGTATGACGGTCCAATCTTCTGCAGCCCTGAAAATACTCATAAAAAAACTGGTAACCAGCAAGCTTTCGTACAACGACAATATCCTTGTCATCCACGCGCTTTTGGAGCTTGGTTGCGTTGTACCCACAGGAACAGTTGTCAATTCTACCGACTCTCCTTTAGTCAATGTGAAGCTGTTAGAAAAACTATGTTCCTGCTCGGAAAACCCTCAGATCTTTGTTCGAGAGAATGCCCTGTCACTTTTAACCCTGGGTTCAAAGCGCAGCTATCAGCTATTAATTACTCACCTGGACAGTAAAGACATAATAAAGATTGTTCAGGCGAGTGATTTTTATAACATTTACAAACTTTTCAGAGGTCAGAATGAAATAAAACCACTTCCTGATATATGCCCGGAAGTTGTGAAAGTGATATGGGAAGCACTGCTACCAGACACAACGCTAGCGCTAAATAAACTGAAAGAGGCATTATCCCAAGGTGTTACAGCCCCATTTCGAGAAAAAACCACACATTCACTGGAATATAAGTTGATCTACACATTGATCTGGCTCAACTATCACAACCATCCTGAAACCATAACGGCATTGATAGGAAAACTATCTGAAAACCATTGTAAATCACTGAGTTTATTGAGTTTATCCCTTGGCCTGGAAAACTTTTCAAAATGTCTTGCGCGAATAGAAGCTGCCCGGTTTTCAAGTATAAACTCCCACCTGTTACATCAACTGGTTTTAATGAGCAGTAAAATAGATTTTCTCTATCTTCATATCGAGCTTTATACGTCGCTGGAACCTTTGTTTTCTGCGTTGGGAATATCTTCAGACCAATTAAAAACAATGGCATCACAGCAAGATGATAGTGGTCGTTTACCTCTTCAGGTGCTGTTTGAAGAGCACATAAATTGTGCAACGTCCGATCCGCTCTTTAGTATGGATAAACAACGGTTCCAAAGCTGGCTGGATTTTTTACTACAACACAGCCCGAAAGATGCTTTGCCCAACTGCCTGGAAAAACTGTTAAGTAGTAACGAATTAAAGAACATTAACTACTATAAGGCTTTGCTGAAATTCATTAAAGCCGGTTGTAATCTGAAAAAGGTATGTACTTTTGTAAAAGAAGGAAAAGATGGCAATATAACTCTTTTTGACATGCCTGAAAATGATCGTAATGACAATAGCCAAAACATTCTGGCTCTTCTGAAGCACTTCCAGCAGCACCCTGATACTCTTTCCCTACCCGAAAAAACGGAAGAAATGATGCGGACACTACAGTTGTCCCCTGCATATCAGGCGGTCACGCTGATGGCTATGGAGCCACAGCAGCGGCGTGAGCTGTTGATGATCTGGAGAAACGACCCTGTTCGCATGGAATCATTGTTTTTGGATAGAAAATTCTCAATAAAACAACGTTATAAAGGCCCCTGGCTACCTTTTATGGCCATCATGCAGCACGATTTACCCGGGCCTCGTGATGAATCAACGGCTATAGCGCTGGAAAAACACATTACTGGTCGTCAGGAGTTGATGGAGGAGACAACCCTCCCCCAGCTCCCTGCTCATCTGCTGGAACGCTGGAAGGAAGCAGAGCAAGTCGACATGTATGGTAGAAGTCTTCGGGTGGGCATTAAACGTCCGCAAACTTCTGATAAAAGCAATGGCAGCGCCCAGGAGTTCCGGCTAAAGTTTCGGAAAAAAGGCCTTGAATCGGAGTCATGGTCTGACTTTATCAGGGAGCAGGCCGTGGCATCTTTCCTTGACGCACCTCAAACATCTCTGAGGCTTGAAAGTGAGCTGTTGAAACCTGGCGGTGTATACCGACTGCATAATATTCGTGATATTTTATCCCGGAAGTGTTATCTGCCGGAGGCATTTCGGAATTCACTGGAAAAATGCATTCACATCGACTCTGACGGCTCTTCCTGCGTGCAGGTTTTGGAAGATTCATCAGCTACGGAACATTACCACCATTACCCCTACCTGATTGATCCGGCATCCGGGCTGACACGTGACAGTGCTTTCGAAGGCATCAGGCTTTATTGCCGGGATAGTGGCAAACTTTGGCGGGAGGGCATCAAAAGCCCCGATGCAATGGGTGCATTTCATAATCAGGCGGGAAGTAAACCCTGGAACCCTTTTCCCGGTTATTCTCTCCGGCGACAAGGCTTATTCTGCACCAGCAAACTGAGTGCCTGGAATAACCAGATACCCGATATTGCCCATGCGCCAGTGGGCATGCGTGATTACCAGGGTGTTATGGCAATGGATAAACTTCCAGATGATATTTATGGTGAACGACGACTGAATTGGTCGGATCCTCTCGATATGAGGCGAGGCAGGCTGATTGAGCTAGGCAAGCAATTTTATGGTAGTACCTTTAACTGGCTGCGAGTTCGCCATGACCTCAATGAGCTGAACCATTTAATCCCTGATCATGCACAAACTCTCAGTAATGAATTGGTCACACTTTCTGCCGACCTGTTTAGCAGTGCTTTTGGTGGTGACGTTGATGCCTGGAAGGCTTCGTTCAGTGAAGTTCTTCCAGCAGAAACACTGAAACAGTTGATTCGTGAATGTCTCTATTGGTGCAGCCCTCAGCATCCGTATGTGGAGGATATTCACAACAACCGGTTCCCCACCGAAGTTTATCCTGACCATAATCACAGTGACTTGGAATTATCTAGCGATGAACTGTACGAAGATGGTTTCAAAGACCATGCCAGTGCAAAAGGCACAAATCTTGGCCACAGGGATGGGGGCAATATAGTGGTACACCATCTTGCTGCTATTTTCTGGTTTGGTGTGATGGAGGGTGTTTTACAATAGCACTTTATCAGGAGCTTAGCAGGTGCTTATCAAGTGCTGTCCCGGCAGGAAACCCGGAACATTATCATGCTCTACTGCCAAAACAGATCTGTCGTAGTAAAAGAGGACACTGCTATTTTTCTATCATTTAAACAGTAAGTCATAGAGGCAATTCAGTGCGAGCCAGTTATACCAATTCCGTTTTTTAAATATGATCATGAGTAAGTCATTCTGAATCGCCGGGCAAGGAAGAATGACGGGTAATGGCGAGCTATTGCGAGGCTCTGTAGTGTAAGAGCTGACGCAGGTCCAGCAGTTTAGAATGGCTGCGCAATTCATGTTCAGAAATTGCGAAATTGGTATTAGTAGCGGATGTCTACAGCAGAAATGTGACGCCACTCTGAGGCCCGATGACTATTTCGCTTAGATGCTTTTTCATTTGAAACTTATTGCACGATGTAAGGTCCTATATAAAACATTTTACAAGCTTAATACAGGACTAAGGACTGATGGATATAGCAGGAATCGGGTTTGGAGGGCAGCCAATAGCCAATCAGGACTCGCCAAAAGATGATCCGCCACCGGTTACTTTGAGGGTCGATCAAGCTTCCAAATACACACAAGCCTCTGGCGCAACATCGGCAAAGGTTACTTCAGACGTTTTATCAAGAACATGCGTCAGAACCAACTCTTCAGCTGACGTTCAACCGCTGCTTGAGATTATCAGACAGGTCCGTTTTACCATGAAGCACAATGCCATGTACTCCCATGGTTCGTGTCAAAAAACAAAGGAGATTAATGGAAATCTTCTTCTGGAAGGACGCTATAACTTAGCAGGCAATTGTATAAACACTTGCATGCCCTTAATGGGGGCGCTAAATAACGAAGCAGCTATAAGAGAGTTGCACTACAGGGTTTGTCTGTCTGTTATCAGTGAGCCTGGTGATGATGCAGACGTATATTTTGAATCGTCCGATATATCCAAAATCCCTTTTCTGGTGGCTAATTCTTATCTCGTTTTTGAGCATACAGAAACAAGTAAAAGGCTGATGTTTGATCCCACCGTTGGTGCAACCCTGTTGACGGTCAAACCTGACCTTATGACTTTTGCAGACATGAAGGCGAAAATTCGCTCAACACTGGAGCAACACCGTTCATATCCTTCAATATGTATAAGTGATTTTATACCTTACGATGTAGGTTGCAGAATCAATCAATATATTTTTGATGAGCATCCTGAAATCAGCCTTGAAGCGACGACCAACCTATTGTTCAATGCCTTGTATGGAGAGAACATGAATCCAAACCCGGGTGTTCCCCAGCCTTAAAGGAACCGGTGGGCATTGGGTATCATCATGGCACAGCCCGGGAGCATCCTCTAAGTGCCCGGCCATGTGGAAACAACTATTTCTGGCCAATAAACAGGTTGCTCAGCTGGGTGGCAGCGCAGGGAGCATAGCTCGCCATGTGACGGGAGCTGCGGCACTGCTGAGAGTCCTGGAGCTTGAGTCAGAAAACTATGTTTTCAGGTGACCGGGTACTTATGTTTCAAGCTAAAGATCCGGACTGTTCATCACCCATGAGCGAGACTCAGATACGGGGAGACATTAAACGATGTAAAATCAGTGGCAGGACGCGAATCGATGCAGGGCGGCAATGTAGCGACACCCGTTTTTTACAAAAGAAGGCCAGCCTGAAGAAAACGTGTCGCCTGTATAGTTTTTCTATTCTGGGACCATCTGACAGACAGACTAACAGGCAGCGGGATGTTTCCGAGGCTGGTGGGCTTGATTGAAAAATCGTCTCTTGTTTTGCCTTGTGGCCTTTGCAGCAGTTATTGAGAACTTACCTCCATTCCCTGCTGTTCCATCATACCTTCCCCCTGGACAACCTCCGATAACTGCCAGTTCACCGGTGCCTGGCCGTGTGCAGCCAGATAGTCATTGGCCTGAGAGAACGGGCGGCTACCGAAGAAACCACGATAAGACGATAACGGCGAGGGATGTGGCGAGCGAATGACACAGTGACGGTCGGTATCAATAAAACTGCCCTTACGCTGTGCATAACTGCCCCAGAGGATGAACACCAGATTTTCCCTGTGATCATTCAGCTCACGGATCACCCTGTCGGTAAACTCTTCCCAGCCCTGCTTCTGATGAGACGCTGCCTGCTTATGACGCACCGACAGCACACTGTTCAACAGCAACACACCTTCATTCGCCCACTGTTCCAAAAAACCATGGCTTACCGGAGAAATGCCCAGGTCTGTTTCCAGCTCTTTATAAATATTCACCAGAGAAGGCGGCAAACGCACACCCGGGCGCACCGAGAAACTCAAACCATGAGCCTGACCCGGACCGTGATATGGGTCCTGCCCGAGAATGACCACCTTGACCGACTCAAATGGCGTTAAATCCATCGCCCGAAAAAACTCAGAACCATGGGGGTAAATCACCTGCCCTGCCTGCTTCTCCTGAACCAGAAAGCTGCGCAGGTTATGCATATAGTCTTTGGTGAACTCATCACCAATATGGGCTTTCCAGTTTTCGGGCAGTTTGATATCGGGCATTTGTCTCAGGCTCTCTTCTCAACTATCTATCGTGTTAGCAATCTGTCTAATCACACACAATTACTGGCAACGCACAGGACGGTTTTTTCTATCTACAACTACACCACTCAGGGTTTTCGAAACCTTCTCAACCGCGTCCATCACAAGAAAGCCCTGATCACAGCGAGCGACAAAACCTGCTGACTTATGGGATACCTGACCTGACATACCCGGCGCTGAAGCCAGCAAAGAAAATTCGGCAACATAAAGAGCGTCCTGCTCTTTAGAGTGGCGGAGATAGCCATTGGCGTGAAGCACAAAAATCGTACCGAGAATTGACGCAACCAATACCAGAATCAGCTGTGTCTGATGATTAAATTTCATAAACCCCACCTTTAATAAGCAGGGTTATTCTATCGGGAATACCTCACTGCGTCAGCGGTGGCCGCTCTATGCCCGTCAATAAATGCTGGAGGCTGCGGGTCACAAAACTGCGGATGGCGGTTTCATCAAGCTGGTTCTTTAACAGGCTTTCATATTCAGCCGTCAGAATGACCTGGGCAATGACCTCACTGTCCAGCTTCGGAGCCTGGGAGCCTAAATGAACACAGAGCTCCTGCAGGTCGGACTGTAGACGTGAGGTATGGCAACCCGACATGGGTTGAAGATTGGGGTTACGCAGACATTCCAGACGGAAGGCCTGTTCCGCCAGCAGGTACTGACGGTTGTCCTGCAACTGCCGGTGCAAATAATCCATCACCAGCATCGCCAGCCTCGCCTGTATTTGACTGCTGTCGCCTGTGGGCTGGGTAAATACTTCCTGCCAGGGAAAGTAATAGTGTTCCGCACCCTGCTCCACAAACAGTGTGAAGGTGTCGGTAATCAGGTCGTTAATATCTTTGAAATAGTAAGTCGTTGCGGAAAGAGGTACTTCGGCTTCACGAGCAACAGCCCTGTGTCGTACACCTCGCACACCATCCCGCACAACAATGCGCAGAGCAGCTTCGAGGATCGAGCGTCGGCGCTGTTCACTGCCGGCCCTGCTGGTTTTACGCCCCTGATAGATCAGGGGAACAGCCTGTTCTGATGAGTGTTGAGTAACTGCTTCCATCGGACACGCCTTACTTGTCTGCGGCTACCGATCCCCCCAGCACCGGACAAACCACTTTCACCTAATACCAAAACCGGCCCACTCCCACCCTGTCAAAAGACAAGTCAGAACATGAGCCGGTTGCCTGGCAGCACAAGGTCTGGAGCCTGGCCGAGAATAGACGCCCTGCTACGAACGAACCGAATTTGGGAACGAACCGGATTTGGCCATTTTGGGAGCTGTTTTTCGTTAAATAGAACCACTATTCGCCTCAAAACAACTCCCAAAATAATTCAAACCGATTTCGCTCTCGCGACGGCCACTATTCTCGGCCAGGCTCCATGCTGCCGAAACACTGAGCAGTTTTACGCTTCTGGACGCATATGCGGGAACAGAATCACATCACGGATGGATGGGGAATCTGTAAACAGCATGGCCAGACGGTCAATACCGATACCTTCACCAGCGGTCGGTGCCAGACCATACTCCAGTGCACGAACGTAATCAGCATCATAGTGCATGGCTTCGTCATCGCCGCCATCTTTTTCACGTACCTGCTGCATGAAACGCTCATGCTGATCTTCCGGGTCGTTCAACTCGGAGAAACCATTGGCCAGCTCACGACCACCTACAAAGAACTCGAAGCGATCAGTGATATGGTCGTCATGGTCGTTTCGACGTGCCAGAGGAGAAACTTCAGCCGGGTATTCCGTGATAAAGGTTGGCTGCATCAGCAGATGCTCAGCAACCTCTTCAAAGATTTCGGTCTGCAGTTTACCCAGGCCCCAGGTAGGCTTAACGGTAATACCCAGATCTTCTGCAACCTTACTGGCTGCATCAAAATCCGTCACCTGCTCACGGGTCAGTGCGGGATTATAGTGCAGAATGGACTCAACCATGGTCATACGTACGAATGGTTTACCAAAGTCGTATTCATGAGTCTCGGTTACTTCGCCGTCGGCATCACGTACAGTGTTCACGACAGTCGTCGTTCCCAGAATATCCTGAGCCACAGTACGCAGCATGTCTTCAGTCAGGTCCATCAGGTCCTTGTAGTCCGCATACGCCTGGTAGAACTCCAGCATGGTGAACTCGGGGTTGTGACGAACAGACAGGCCTTCGTTACGGAAGTTACGGTTGATCTCGAATACACGTTCAAAACCACCCACAACCAGACGTTTCAGGTACAGCTCTGGCGCAATCCGCAGGTACATGGGAATATCCAGACTGTTGTGGAAAGTCTCAAAAGGGCGAGCAGACGCACCACCAGGAATCACCTGCAGCATAGGCGTTTCCACTTCCATGAAATCGCGGTCTGCGAGGTAACGACGGATGCCTTCTACCAGTTTGGAGCGAATACGGAAGACTTCACGGGACTTCTCGTTGGTGATCAGATCGACATAACGCTGACGGTAGCGTACTTCAATATCAGACAGCCCCTTGTGCTTTTCTGGCAGAGGACGCAGCGCCTTGGTCAGCAGTTCGAACTCTTCGATCTCAACAAACAGGTCGCCCTTACCGGAACGCTGCAGGTTACCGGAGATACCGATGATATCGCCCAGATCGAGGGATTTGATCTCAGCCAGAACGTCTTTTTCCAGCGCCTTGCGGTTTACGTAAGCCTGGATACGTCCGGTCATGTCCTGCAGTACCATGAAGGCGCCACGGTTCAGCACGATACGACCGGCAACGCTCGCCTTCTTGCCTGCTTCGGCCAGCTCTGGCTTGGTCAGGTCTTTGTTCTCTTCCTGCAGATTGGCAGCATAGCTGTCACGGCGGAATTTATTCGGGTAAGCATTACGCTCTTCACGAATGGCGCCCAGCTTTTCACGACGCTGGGCAATCAGCTTGTTCTCTTCCTGCTGCTGTTCGCTGGCAGTGTTTTCGTTCGACGTTTCGTTCGACATGGATTCAGACCTGAAAATCACAAAGCGGGGCTGTGTAACAACCCCGCTTCTAAGTTAGCACTAATGACTTAGGTAAGATTGTCTACAACCTGCTGGACTTAGCCAACAGGTCGCTCATCACAATCCTTTCTTCAAGCTTGCTTCAATAAAACGGTCAAGGTCACCGTCCAGTACAGCCTGGGTATTCCGGGTTTCAACACCGGTGCGCAGATCCTTGATACGGGAATCATCCAGTACATAAGAACGAATCTGACTGCCCCAACCGATATCGGCCTTGCTGTCTTCCAAAGCCTGAGCATCAGCGTTACGTTTCTGCATCTCATGCTCATACAGCCGGGCTTTCAGCTGCTGCATGGCCTTGTCTTTGTTCTGATGCTGGGAACGCTGATTCTGACACGCAACCACAATACCTGTCGGCTCGTGGGTAATACGTACAGCAGAGTCGGTGGTGTTTACGTGCTGACCTCCCGCTCCACTGGAACGGTAAGTATCGATGCGCAGATCCGATGGATTGATTTCAATTTCAATATTGTCATCAATCTCAGGGGAAACAAAGATCGAGGTAAACGAGGTATGACGTCGGCCACTGGAGTCAAAAGGAGACTTACGCACCAGGCGGTGAACACCTGTCTCGGTTCTCAGCCAGCCGAAAGCATACTCACCCGAAAACTGGACAGTGGCGGATTTCATACCCGCAACTTCGCCAGCAGAGGCTTCAATGATTTCACATTTAAAGCCTTTGGCCTCACCCCAGCGCAGGTACATGCGCAGCAGCATATTGGCCCAGTCCTGAGCCTCAGTACCACCGGAGCCTGACTGGATATCAAGGTAGGCATTGTTGGGGTCCATCTCCCCGGAGAACATTCGGCAAAATTCCAGTTTCTCCAGCTGAGCCTTGAGTTGAGTCAGCTCGGTGGTAACTTCTTCAACGCCGTCTTCATCATCTTCTTCAACCGCCATGTCCAGCAGCTCGCCGGAATCCGCCAGGCCCTGATCCATGTTGTCGATGGTTTTTACGATGTCTTCCAGCTGGGAACGTTCACGGCCCAGTTTCTGAGCGTACTCCGGATCATTCCAGATAGCCGGATCTTCCAGCTCACGCTCAACCTCTACCAGTCGATCTTGCTTGGCAGCATAGTCAAAGATACCCCCTAAGAACGTCTGTGCGCTCTCTCATATCCTTGATATCGTTCAGGATCGGATTTATTTCCATTACAGTTTCCAGAAGAAGATGTGAAGCACAGGGCAGACCGCTTATTAACAGCAACAGTCTGACCCTGATAAAAAATTTAAGTGCGTAAACTTACCAGATCCGGGTTGTTGACAAAATAGTCGACCCGTCAAATAGTTCGTCAAATAGTTTCATTCTCTGACCATAACAACGCTTAACGGCTCAAACAGGCTCCAGATGTTCCACCATCAGCTGCACGCTGCGTCGCCCGCGGAACTCATTCACGTCCAGACGGTACACCACCCTCACCTTGCGAGCCGTCGTATCAGGCCATTGATGGGTGTCCACATTGAAGCAGATTCCATCAATCCAGTGGCCGTCGGTACCGTCGCCCGCCACCAGCGTCATTTTCAAATGCTTACTGCCTACCAAACGCTGATCCTGAAGAGTAAACACACCATCAAACACAGGTTCCGGGAAGTTCTGCCCCCAGGGGCCGGCTTCACGCAGTAGCTCGGCAGTGTCGAGCGTGAGTTCCTGTTCGCTGAGCTCACCATCAGTCATCAGTGATGACTCGAGCTGCTCTTCCGTCAACAGCCTGCGGGCTTCCTCATCAAAGGCTTTGGCAAAGAATTCGTAGTCATTCTCTTTCAGGGAAAGGCCAGCAGCCATGGCATGACCACCGAACTTGGGAATCAAACCCGGGTTACGGGTCGCAACCGCATCGAGCGCATCACGCATATGGAAACCGGGAATAGAACGGGCCGAACCTTTCAGTTCACCTTCATTGCCCGGAGCAAAGGCAATCACCGGACGATGCAGCTTCTCTTTCACCCGGGAGGCAAGAATACCAATCACACCCTGATGCCAGTCATTCTGATAGAGACAAACCCCCCAGGGCAGACTGCCCTCTTCCGCAGGCAGATGATCCGCCAATTGCAGTTTGGAAAGATCACGAAGAGCCTCTTCCTTCATGCTGTCTTCAATCTCACGGCGCTCACGGTTGAGGCTATCGAGCTGGCTGGCCAGATGCCGGGCATTCAGAGGGTCATCGGTAATCAATAACTCGATACCCAGAGACATATCATCCAGACGGCCTGCCGCATTCAAGCGGGGAGCAAGAGCAAAACCAAGGTCGGAAGCTACAAGGCGGGAAGGTTCACGGCGGGCGATTTCCGCCAGCGCCAGAATACCGGGGCGCGCCTTACCAGCACGAATACGACCCAGCCCCTGATGCACAAGAATACGGTTGTTATTATCCAGACTGACAACGTCGGCCACTGTCCCAAGAGCCACAAGATCAAGGAACGACGCCATATTGGGCTTCTGTCGTCCTTCAAACCAGCCCCGCCCATCCAGTTCTGTGCGCAAAGCACAAAGCACATAGAAGATCACGCCAACACCGGCAGTACTCTTGCCAGAAAACTCACAACCGGGTTGATTGGGGTTCACAATTGCATCAGCTTCCGGCAGTTCACGACCGGCCAGGTGGTGATCAGTCACCAACACCTTCATGCCTGCGGCTTTGGCAGCTCTTACACCTTCGATGCTGGAGATGCCATTATCTACAGTGACCAGCAGATCAGGAGTGCGCTCTTTAGCCACCTCGACAATATCCGGGGACAAGCCATAGCCATACTCGAAACGGTTCGGCACAAGAAAGTCGACCCAGGAAGCGCCCATAGCCCGCAAAGCCAGAGTACCCAGTGCTGAACTGGTGGCACCGTCGGCATCAAAGTCACCAACAATAAGAATGCGCTGCTGATTCACAATCGCATCTGCCAGCAGCACCGCCGCTTTATCGATATCTTTGAGGGAACGCCAGCTTTCCAAGCGTTTCAGTGTGCGCTCCAGCTCATCAGCATTACTGACACCACGGCTCGAATAGAGCCGCTGCAAAAGAGCGGGCATGGTGTCTGGGAATCTAGCGTCTGCGTCTTTAGTACCTGGGGGTAGACTGCCAGCGGCGTCTGGCTGGGCAGTCTCCCGTCGAACAATGGTCACAGCCATAGTGATCGGCTTACTCTGAAATCAGGATATTAACCGATCATACCATGCCATCAGATCCTGCAGGGCAAAGCTGTTCCCTATTTGCTGGTTCGCCACACTCGGGGAATTAAATTAGCACGCCCAGCCAGAGCGTCCTTATCCCCCGTCTCATACAGCTTGCACCGAGTGATAGAGGTTCGCCGGTATACCAGCTCTTCTGCGGAAACCGGTTTCGCACCCTTCACAATTCCGTAAGATGCTACTGCCTCCTGAACCCGGCCAATTTTGCGCAAGGCATCACCACAGGCGAACTCTATCGACATAGCAAGAGTGGCAGGCTTGATAGACTTCAAGGTGGACATCACCTCCTCCTCATTGAAGGTATATGTGGCGCCCACTGCATCAGTGGCTTTTTTGACAATTCCCATCAAGCCACCCTTGATCCAACCTGCAGTACTGGTGCCCCCTGAAGTATCCTTAAACTTCGAAAGATAACCCGCCTGCAAACCTAACTTCATCACTCGCAGTGGCAGAGAACCATCGGGCAGGCCGACGGCCACACTTTTTTGGCAGTGCTCACCGCAGAGTTCATAAACCTTCCTAAATGCCTCCATCTGGGTCTGCACCCCACCCATATCCTCCTTGCGCATATCCAGATCTTTAATACGGGCATACACAGCCCACATCACCAATTCAGGGATTCCCTGTATATCTGCAAACTCTTCATCAGCTATTAACTCTGCGGCCTCCTTTCCCCAGGCCTTTCGGCGCTCCTCACCCAAAGGGTCTTCTGCGGACGGCGGCAAAGGTAAAAAACTGGTGATAGTCAATGCGCGCACAGCCAAAGGCAGGCCCGCATGCCCTGTGGCCAGGCCTATCAGGTAAGCGTCTTGAAATTTTCCGTTATAAAGTGCCAGATGTCCGGCAATCAACACTCTGGACAAAATAGACTCGTAGCTTTCATTCGGCTCAGGTTTGAATTCGGGGCGCTTAAATATACTGTAAGTACGAATGCTCACCTCAAGTTGATCTCTCAACTTTGGCAACGTCTGTAACATGTGCCGGGCGTACTCCTCATCAGGAAACGGCGCATTGAACAACCCACCCAGTGACGGCCAGTTTTCACACATGGACACTTCCGTCACTTCAGGCGCAGCATAACCAGGGGGAAGACCAGGAAGTTCAGATGAGCCTGCAAAACTGCGCCCGACCAGCATTAACAAACAAAGCAACAAAGCAGCTGACAGAAGTCGAAAGGACATGCGTAAAGGAGCCATAACCAGTGTCTACCTGAAAAGTAAACAGGCAGCATAGTCAAGGACGCAGGCTCCGTAAGAAAACAGCAAAAATATACCCTGTGCAGTTCAATGACACAGGGTATTTATTCTGAAATGATATTGACTCTGAGAGTTGTATCAGCGCATCACAGTTTTAGCGTGTTCTGAATATGACCATGAACAGCTTTCAGGTCATTCTCCAGCACATTGAACTGCTCAGGGCGCTCATGGAGATCAGCCAGCCACAAAGGCAGCTTAGGCTCATCCAAACCAGCACGAACAATTGACTCAGGGAACTTCACAGGGTGTGCTGTTGCCAGTACTACAACCGGAGTACGGGCATCGTTACGACAGGCGCGGGCTGCCTTCACACCAATAGCGGTATGAGGGTCCAGCAGGTAACCGCCACACTCATCAGACACCTGTTTAATAACAGAAACCACTTCTTCATCAGATGCACGGTCACTGGAGAACAGCTGCTTCACGGCCTGCCAGCGCTGATCTTCAATAGAGATACCACCCGCAGCATCAAAGCTGTCCATTACCGCTTTCAGCTTCTCACCATTACGATCGTGCAGATCAAACAGCAGACGCTCAAAGTTACTGGACACCATAATGTCCATGCTCGGAGACAGCGTCGGCTCCAGTTGTTCCTTGCTGTAATTATTATCAGCAAAGAAGCGGTGAAGAATGTCGTTGCTGTTGGTACCAACAATCAACTGTTTAACCGGAAGGCCCATTTTCCTGGCAATGTAGCCGGCAAAGATATCGCCGAAATTACCGGTCGGCACAGAGAAGGAAACCTCCTGCTTTGGCGCTCCCAGAGAGAGTGCCGCATGAAAGTAGTAAACTACCTGAGCCATGATGCGCGCCCAGTTAATGGAGTTCACTGCCACCAGACGACGTTTGCCGCCCAGGAATTCCTGATCCGCAAAGCTGGCTTTCACCATCGCCTGACAATCATCGAAAGTGCCTTCGATGGCAATGTTGTGGACATTGTCTGCCAGCACGCTGGTCATCTGACGACGCTGGACTTCAGACACCCGGTTGTGTGGGTGCATGATGAAGATATCCACATGCTTGCAGGGCTTGCAACCTTCAATAGCCGCAGAGCCTGTGTCGCCAGAGGTCGCACCCAGAATCACCGCCTTCTCATCACGACGACTCAGGGACTCATCCAGCAGACGGCCAAGCAGTTGCAGGGCGAAGTCTTTGAACGCCAGAGTCGGACCATGGAACAGTTCCATCACCCACTCCTGCGGGCCGGTCTGAACCAGAGGCGCAACGGCTTGATGACGGAATCCACTATAAGTCTCGCGAATAATGCTCTGCAGCTGTTCTTCACTCAGGAAGTCAGCCACAAACGGGCGAATAATTTCTACGGCAAGGTCCGGGTAATCCAGAGACGCCAGACGCTCCATATCTTCAGGAGTGAACTGGGGCAGGGATTCGGGCACATATAGGCCGCCATCACTGGCCATGCCGGTGAGCATGACATCTTCAAATTCGAGACTGGGAGCCTGCCCGCGGGTACTGATATATTTCATGATTCTACTGATCCAAAAATTCGGGTTAGCCGCTCAGGTGTTCAACACGGATATGGGCAACAGTGCCGACAATCTCATCCAGCGCTTCCAGCTCTGCCAGAGCATCGCTCAGCAGGCTTTCGCGGATTTCATGGGTTAACAGAACAATATGCACAGAGCCGTCTGCCGCACGGGTCTCTTTCTGCAGCAGGGCATCAATATTAATACCGTGCTGACCGAGAATTTCGGTGACCTTCATCAGTACACCCGGCTGGTCCTGCACACTCATACGCAGGTAGCAGGCGGCGTTCACCTCACCAATAGGCAGGGCCTGCAGCTCTTCTCCACCCGCTAAAGGAGACAGTGGTTCAACAGCCACTTGAGGAGCATCGATGACACGAGCAATGTCTGCAATATCAGCAACAACCGCAGATGCAGTCGCTTCACAGCCGGCACCAGGGCCGTAGTAGAGAGTCTGACCCACAGCATCGCCATCAACCAGCACTGTATTCATCACACCATCAACACTGGCCAGCAGGTGGGATTCCGGTACCAGAGTTGGATGCACACGCAGCTCCACACCAGCATCCGTACGCCGGGCAATACCCAGATGCTTGATGCGGTAACCCAGCTCCTGGGCGTACTGCAGGTCTTCCGGTGTCACCTTGCTGATGCCCTCGGTATAAGTGCGGTCAAACATCAGCGGAGTGCCAAAAGCGTTGGCCGCAAGAATCGCCAGCTTGTGCGCTGCGTCAATGCCTTCCACATCAAAGGTAGGGTCGGCTTCGGCATAACCCAACTCCTGCGCCTGCTTCAGCACATCCGCAAAAGGGCTGCCCTTTTCTTTCATTTCGGTAAGGATAAAGTTACCGGTACCGTTGATGATGCCCGCCAGCCAGTTAATGCGGTTAGCAACCAGACCTTCACGAAGGGCTTTAATGGCAGGAATACCGCCAGCAACACCGGCTTCATAGGCGACAACCACACCCTTTTCACGGGCGCGGGAAAAAATCTCATTACCATGTTCAGCAATCAGCGCCTTGTTGGCGGTGACCACATGCTTGCCATTGTCGATCGCCTTCAGCACCAGCTCTTTGGCCACTTCATAGCCACCGATCAGTTCAACAACAATATCAATTTCGGGGTTGGTGGCGACTTCAAAAATATCAGAAGTGGTGGCAATACCGGCAGTATCGCAGAGGGGATTGGGACGACGAAGGGCAATCTGAGCCACTTCAAGAGTACGCCCGGTGCGACTGGATAGTACATCGGCATTACGACGCAGCACATTGACGGTACCACTGCCGACAGTACCCAGTCCGCAGACGCCTATTTTGACCGGCTTGACTGGTTTCAAACTGACACCCCTTATGTGAACAATTTTATTACGCGATCGCTGTTTATTATTGCTATTGATCCGGCTTCTGCCAGAGGCGCACACGGTCGCTGGTTATCTCAGGGCAAGGGTAAAGGGTCAGGGGGGAAAAATAAAGCTGGCAGGATGTCCAGACCCTGCCTGAAACGTGTCAGGCAGGCCACTGGAAGACATAATTACTTTTTGTCAGCGTCCGGGCTGTTCGCATCTGGAGCCACACCCATCAGCTTCAACAACGCAGGGGCTGGCTGATAACCGGGTACGGAACGTCCGTCTTCGAGAAAGATGGCCGGAGTACCACGCACATTCAGGGCCAGACCCAGTTCATACTGTTTTTGCACTGGGTTGTCGCAGGTCTGGGGAGGAATAGAACCACCATTTTTCAGGGTATTCATTGCCTGATTACGATCTGCAGCGCACCATGCGGAAACCATTTTTGCAAAGGCCGGAGCACGCTGACCACCACGAGGGAAGGCCAGATAGCGCACCTCCACACCCGCCTTGTTCAGGTCAGACACTTCCTGGTGCAGCTTGCGGCAGTAGCCACAGTCCACATCTGTAAACACATACATGGTGGCTTTTTTCTCGCCCACGGCCGGGAACACGATCATGTCCTTGACATCGACCTTGACCAGAGCGCTCTTCACCTGTCTGGCGCGCACCTTCTCGGTCAGGTTATCGAGACCACCATCTTCGACCTTCATCAGATCGCCGCCGAACACGTAGCTTCCATCACCGGTGATATAAAGAATCTCTCCAGAATGCATCACTACTTCAAATACGCCTGCAACAGGTGTCGTGCTGATTTTTTCTGACAGCAGCCCGGGAGCCACTCGCTTGATGCCCGCGCGAATAGCTTCACTGACAGGCTCACTCACCTCTGAAGTTTTCTCCGCTGCCGCCTTACTGGTAGCCGCTGCATCAGCCGCCTGACTCATACCAGACAGGGTTGAGAGCATCATTACCGAAAGGGTCAGAGCCCCCAGCCATTTTCCTTTTAACATTGGCAACCTCTTTGCGCCTGAATTTTGTTCGATTGTTTTCAACAATCCCTGTTCAACGCCCCGCTTCCTGCCGCTGCCCCAAAGCCATCTAGAGCTAGCCTCTGGGATGATGAGCCTTATGCAGAACCTGCAAACGATGCTGTGCCACATGAGTATAGATCTGGGTTGTAGACAGATCACTGTGACCTAACAACATTTGCACAACACGGAGATCCGCCCCGTGATTTAACAAATGAGTCGCAAAGGCATGGCGCAACACATGGGGCGATAACGCCGTGCTGATACCGGCTTCCAAAGCGTACTTTTTGATTCGGTGCCAAAAGGTCTGGCGAGTCATGGGCCCACCATCGCGACCCGGAAAAACCACATGGCTGCTCTTCCCTTTCAGGCAGGCATCCCGGGCTTCACTGACATACTGTTCCAACCACTCACAAGCGGCTTCTCCCATGGGAACCAGTCGTTCCTTGCCGCCCTTCCCCTGTATACGCAATACTCCCTGACGCAGATTCACACTGGTCAGCTCAAGGTTCACCAACTCCGACACCCGCAAACCACAGGCATAAAGCAGCTCCAGCATAGCACGATCACGCAGACCAATAGGTGTGGCCAGATCGGGAGCGTCAAGGAGGTGATCAACATCGGTTTCAGACAGAGTCTTCGGGAGAGCCCGCCCGCATTTGGGGGATTCGATTAACAAAGCCGGATTTTCAGTAATACGCTCCTGACGCAGCAGCCATTTATAAAAACCACGAACAGAAGAGAGCATGCGAGCCATGGAACGGGCGTTGTAGTCCTGTTCATTTCGCCAGGCCAGAAAGCTTTGCAGTTGTTTACGGGAAAGCGTCAGAAGCGTGCAATCATTATCTGCCACCCATAAGGCCAGTTGCTGCAAATCCCTGCGATAGGCCGCACGACTGTTGTCACTCAGACCCTTTTCGAGCCAGAGAAATTCCAGGTACTCACCCAGCTCCGGAAGCAACGCTTGCGATGCTGCACCGCGTTTGGCGGCACTCTTCCCTGCAGACACATGACAACCTTTTCCATAGCAATCAATGCATTATGCCCGACTACGCCATGAAAAACAGGCAAAAACACACAAATCCCAGACAAACATAAAAGCCCGCCCCTGTTACCAGAGGCGGGCTTTAGATCGGCTACAACATCTTCAGGAAGAGTTGTTAACCACTAACATTTATCAGGCGGATTCATCCCGATTCAGGACACCATCCTCATCACGATCAAGTGCAACCCGGGCACCGGAACCCGGAGGCACACAGGTGAAGGTCAGACTATTGCTGCCTGACCTGGCAAGATTCCGGATCTGAGTCTTGCTCCTGCTCGCGTCACCGGCCTTGTCAGCCTGGTAACTGCCATTTTTCAGCAGATAGCCACGCTTCTCACCATTGACCACACCGCGGGCGACCAGATCACACTGAGTCGTGTTTCCACCCAGAAGCTTCGAGACAAACGGTGCAACAGCACGATCCTCCAAAAAGCTCAAACGGTCCAACATGCCAGATGTCGCACTCTCATTGATGGTAATCTGCTGACCAACAGCAGGTGCCAGATCAGTATCAAACTCCAGCAGGTAATCGACCAAACCCTGACGCACCGTGTCGTTAGGAATACCAACAGAACCCGACTGGTCATTAAAGGTACAACCATGAAGCTCTGCAGTCATACCTGGAGGACAACCTACGTCTCCGTTATCGAACACACCGCCCTGCAGGAACTGGAACAGCTGATCGGTTGCGCCATCATGCAGGAAGCCAAATCCACGGACCTGCTCACCCTGGTGCTCACGGGTGGCACTGATCTGGAAACCTAAACGGTCAGGCAGACCAAACATACCGATACGCTGGTACAGGTTACGGAAATGAGGTGCCTTGAGGATCATGATTTCACCACCATGAGACACTTCACCATTGGTGCCATACCAACCCCTGGAAGGGTCATGCTTATGACAATCAGCACAAGTGAAACCATCCTGACGACTGGCAGGCCTGAACAGTGAATCATCCTCCACACCATCGGAACGGCGTGGACCATCAAAGAAATCATCACCCAGCAGGGCAGACGCACTGTGCCCGTTATCCAGCTTACGCAGGGGATTCGGCGGCAACTGAACGCTCAACATAAAGTCGGCGAACTTATCCACATCCTGCTCAAGAGCAACACGCCCGGCAGTCTTGTTGGTAGCCTGAACACCACCGTCAAGATTCACCTCCATACCCAGCAGGCCTTCAAAGGCCACAATGAAGTTCTTGAAGGAGAGGCGCTCATCCAGCAGCTCAGGATTAGTCTCTGTATCAGTACCGAAATAACCCGTCACACGGTCAGCACGCCAGTGCATATGACCAGAATTACCCATACCACGCATAGTTTGAGTGGTCATTGGTCCCTTCATGGAAGAGAGGGTTCTCTCTTTACCATCACCGTTTAAAAGCTCGGCGAAATAGCAATCATCAAACATCCAGGCTTGCCGCGTCTGGCAATTCAGGCGAGTGATGTGCTCAGTGGGAAACGGGTTACTGTTGTAAGTATTTCCGCCATCAGGATTACCCAGGTTCCAGGCCAGGTGGTCCATATCACCGAATACGTGACAGGAAGCACAGGAGGACTCACCGTTGGACGACGTCCGGTTAGCGTCATAGAGCATAAAACGACCTGCCTGCAGGTCTGCCGGCTCAGGGTTATACATAGCCAGAGACTGACGCTGTGCCCCCGTTGTCGCATCAATGACCTTAACGCTGTTATCGAAACGAGTCAGCACATACAGCTGGCCGTTGTTGCCGTTGTTGCTTTCATCCAGCAGAATCCCCTGTGGGCCACCTTCCACAGCAATGTGGTTAACACTCACGGCTTCGGGCTGTAAATTGTTCCACTTGCTGTCACTCTCCAGATCAGCCGTGTTGTACACAGCAATCTTGTTAGAACCTACAGCCGCAACAAACAGAGTGGAGCCGTCTTCGGTTATCTGCATTTCCAGAGGTGTAGAGACAGTATGCTGCTTCACGCTCTCCGGCGCTTTCAATACAGAGTAATCAATGTGCTTATTCAGGTGACGGGGCTTAACCGCACCAGTGGCAGGATCGATGACTGTAATACGGGACTTGGCGATATTGCCCTGAACCGTAGTACCACCGTGAATACCGGGGCCTTCAAAACGCGTCGAGTTGTTGGCATCAGTATTGGAAACGTAAACCTTACCGGTTACCGGGTTGGTCACCATATTGAACAGCGTTGTACCAACATGCGGGTAGGACTGAGTCATATCCAGAGAGTTGGCATCAATGGAGAAAACATCATAGTCCGGCAAATGGAAACGAATGGCATTAGAGAAGTTCAGTCCCCGGGTGTCTTTCCACTGTCCGGTTTCCTTATCAAACTTCACGATCATGCCAGTCCAGGGCTGAATCACACCATCTGCGTTACGACCAGGAGCAGGACGATTGGCAGGTAATTTACCACTGGGAAGACCATTAGGAGAGGTAATACCATCCTGCACAGAGCAGTCAGGTTCATCTACCCGAACACTCACACGCCTGACTGTTACCATCTGGGGAGCAACATCCTCGAAACCTCCACAAACGACAGACTCGTGAACAACAGTCGTCTGGTTACCGGAGTTGAACACTGCCGTATATACACTGTTGCCATCAGGGCTGACTGTCAGTGCACGGGGAGTGTCACCAAACAGCTCTACAATTTTAACCGGTTTACCACCCAAAGCCTGCCCCTGGTTACCGGCATCAAATACCCAGACATCTGCACGGGACACACTGGGGGTATGAACTTGTGGATCACCTGCACCCGGAACGTCGTTCAGGGAAGTGTGGGCTCTGTGTTGGCCGCGGTGGGCGGTGGTAATAAAGGCCTTACCTTTGGCAAAGACGATGTCACGGGGTTCATCACCCACCAGCAACGTTCTTTTCACCACCGAACGGGCCGTATCAACAATACTCACCGAGTCCGAAAGATGGTTTACCACCCACAGATCATTACCATTGACGGCCAGAGCAACAGGCTCCATTCCCACAGGAATAGATTCCGCATGATTAAGGGCACCGGAAGCCGATATGGAGAATACTTCAACGACGTTGTCCGGAGTGTTTGTCACGTAGAGCTTTTTAGAATCGCCTGACATCGCCATCGGGCGTACAGAACCTGACTCAAAAGCTATAAACGACGGAGGGTTGGCAAGGGAATGTATTGAGAGCAGATACGTGGCCCCTGCCAGGCACAACGTTCTGAGTTTTCTGACTAATTTCACAGGTAAGCCTTTTTATTATTTAGATATGGCTAATTCCTGGTCATGACCAACTCCACACTTGCTACTTCAGGTCAAAGACCTCCTTTCAGTACAGATAACAATATCTGTGTCATCCATCGGACAGCTCATAAAGAACCGAGACTTCATGAAGCCCCCTAACCTAAAGTGGGGACTTCCCGACTGAAGATATCCAGCTGGCTTACAACATCAACTTTTCAGCGCATTTATTGTGACATTATTGTTACGGCTGTGAACTGCCTCTCTTTTTTACCTCTACTGCCCACGGGAATCAGGCAGGGCGATCTTTTTGCCACTGCCCACGGGAATCAGGCAGGGCGATCTTTTTGCCAGGCATAAAAAAAGGCAACGCCCTTAAGAAGCTTGCTATCAGTTTTCCTGAGGCGCACGAAGTCGGTAAATAAGTGCCCCTCCTGTATCTCCACCGGTTTCGATGATCGGGATAGCGTTTTCTTCAAGCCATTTTGCCCGGATACCCTGAAACCAGTAATACAGGGAGCCTTCAAACAGTGAAATATCCTCATTCAGAAGAAATACAGGTTCACGCATCATGCGACTGAAATTGCCTCTGGTACCTGGATTTTCCAGTATATCCATCATCAAGAATCTTCTTCTTACTCTTTTTCTACTCTTTTCTGTAAATAAATCCGGGTAAATTTGCGCTATAAAGAATCCTGCATGGCGACTGAAAGAATCGACAATAGGGGGGTAACCCTTACTCAGCGTGTAGATCACGTTGAAATCATTATCCATATCAACGATCAAAAAATTCTCTATGACTTTAATATTTTCTTCTATCTCACTCAGCGTCTGCGATAAAAGTTCTTCCGGGACATCCTCTCCTGTTATCACTTTTATCATTCTGGTCGCTGCTAATGTTCCCGCCTTTGCTTCATTCACAACCTTAGAGAAAAAACCCTGCATCAAAGCCTGATTGAGAGCTACGGGGTTTGCGGAGGATGGATACCGCATATAATTCCACTCCATAGATACAATTTCTTCTGTTGTATCCACTTTACATTCAAGATAATTAGCTTTCTTCTTACTCTCCATTGTTAGAGATCCGACATTATCAATAAGGTGATCCCAAATGGCATTTTCTGCGATATCGCCAAACCAGTGGTTATTCATACGGAAATGCTCAATCAATGCAACAGCAGAGAATAAGTGAGAATATTTCCCATGAAGAATACCGCCTGAAAAAACAGGATCATCATAAAAAAGAGAAGACCTTACATACCTGTTCGCAATCTCCGGTGAAATATAGCCTCCAAAAACAACGGGGCGCTCTTGAAAACCTGCCCCTTTTAAATAATCTTTGTAAATAATATCCAAAAAAGTCTCATTAATTCTCAATACACTCTGGATTGAAAGACGTTTGGTTTTTGTGAGATATCGATCTTTGCTCCTACTGGCAGCTATGAGGGGCAGGTGAAATCGTTTTTTATTCACTGTTGAAATCTTCGACCAGTCTTCCCTTTTTACTTCATATAAATCCACTCCCAATTGGTCTTGAACTGCTTTTCTGAGCCTTTTTCCAAGGCTATTGAGTATGCGCAAATAGTTATTCCAGCCAGATACAAAGACATAATGCTCATTATTTGCGATATATGTCTCGCCGTTATTCCTGGTGAATTGGCTCTTGACTTCTCTACCTATCTGAAGGGCGATTGGATCATAACCAATCAGTGGAACAATGCGTGACAGATAACGGGGCAAGAGTTCAGATTCAAAAATATCTGCAGTAGCAACGCTTCTGGCTTCCTTTGTTACCTCATTAATTTGATTAAACAAGGTAATAGCCTCCATCAACTCCTGAGCCTGATTATCACTCAGAGGAAGTTGCTTCCAACGACCATACATAGCGGGGGCAGAGCATTCGACGTTAGCTTCGGATACCACTGGAAGGATGAGGACGAGAAGTACAAAGGTATACCCAACGATAAGACGCCTCTTCATTTTTTTCATGTTTTCAATCCTTGAAAATCACATTCCTGCCTGTTTTGAGCCAAAGCAGTGGGGCAGAGTTCCATTCACTGGCTACTTTATTGTTAGACTTGATGACTGTAGTGTTAGGTGCAGTGTTAGGTGCAGTGTTAGGTGCGGGGCAGATGGTATGAAACCATGCAACATCTGATATTTGACGAAGACAATATTTTTACCAATAAAATATTGGAACCTGAGAATGGCGTCTGGATCCGCAAACACCCCCACCCTCTTGCTTTAACCATAAAACCGCCGGACCCTGACGAGACCTGCGTTTTTTTGTGCCGGATATGGCGTACATAAAAAAAGGCAGCCCGAAGGCTGCCTTTTTCTCGTCGTTTGTCGCAAAGCTCAGGGTGATATGAATTAGCCGAGCTTTTCTTTGATACGAGCCGCTTTACCGCTCAGCTCGCGCAGGTAGTACAGCTTAGCCTGACGCACGTCACCGCGACGCTTAACATCGATGCTTGCTACCAGAGGGCTGTAAGTCTGGAAAGTACGCTCAACACCAACACTGTTGGAGATTTTACGTACAGTGAAGGCAGAGTTCAGACCACGGTTACGCTTAGCGATAACCACACCTTCGTATGCCTGCAGACGCTCACGAGTACCTTCTTTAACGCGAACCTGAACGATTACTGTGTCGCCCGGTGCGAAAGAAGGAATCTCTTTCTGCATTTGTTCAGCTTCAAGTTGCTGAATAATCTTGTTCTTGCTCATTGTGCTCTGTTGCTCCCAAGTCAGTCGAAATCGAGAAACCACTCAATATTCAATTCATTTACTCATTCATTCGCAGCTTGTTCCGCGACTGCCTGACTCTGTTCTGCGTCTTCATGTTCACAGACAAATTCAGCCAGAAGCTTCTTCTCTTCCTTGCTCAGAGTCCTGCCTTCAAGAAGGTCGGGACGTCTCAGCCAGGTACGACCCAGTGACTGCTTTAAGCGCCACTGACGAATACGCTCGTGGTTACCGGAAAGCAGAACCTCCGGAACCGGTCTGTCTTCAAACACCTCAGGTCGGGTGTAATGAGGACAATCGAGTAAGCCTTCAGCAAACGAATCTTCCTGAGCGGAGTCTTGATGACCCAGGGTGCCCGGTACAAAGCGCGATACGGCATCAATAAGAGTCATAGCTGGCAGTTCACCGCCAGTCAGAACAAAGTCCCCGAGAGACCATTCTTCGTCGATCTCTGTAGCGACTAATCGCTCATCAATACCTTCGTACCGTCCTGCGACCAATACCAGCTTCTTCCGTGTAGCCAGTTCCTGAACTCCCGCCTGATCGAGTCTGCGACCCTGGGGCGAAAGATAGATTACGGTCGTATCAGAACCAGCAGCCTCTCTGGCTGCCTGTATTGCATCACGCAGAGGTTGAATTTTCATCAACATGCCGGGACCACCGCCATATGGCCGGTCATCCACTGTTCGATGTCTATCGTGGGTGAAATCCCTGGGATTCCAGGTGTTCACCTCGATTAACCCCTGCCTGACTGCCCTGCTGCTGACACCGTGTTCGGTTATAGCAGAAAACATCTCAGGAAAGAGCGTGACAACATCGAACCTCATACTCTTCTCATCATTTTGCTTTTCGTTCAAAAAGCCGGATCCCAATCGACCCGAATAAACCCTTCTTCAAGGTTTACTTCGGTTACCACCTGGTCTTCAACCCAGGGAAGCAGACGCTCGCGTCTGTCGATACTGCCGCTGGCACCACGTACCACCAACACATCGTTCGCCCCGGTTTCCATCAGATGATGAACCTTGCCCAGATTGGATTCGTTACCGTCCTCATCCCGGGCGTGCACTGTCAATCCTTCCAGCTGGTACCAGTAGTACTCACCTGAAGTGGGTTCTGGCAGCTCTCGATTGCTGACCTGAATTTCAGCACCAACATAAAGCTGGGCATCGTCCCGGCTGCCGGCTCCAGAAAAAAGTGCGATAAGCCCTTTTCCGTGGATTCGGCCACTTTCGAGTTTAACGGTCTCTTCTCGACCGTTAGGGTATTTCAGGCGCCACTGCCGGTAATCCAGGATATTGGCCATAGGATCGGTAAACGAATAAACCTTCACCCAGCCTTTGATCCCGTATACCGCCGAGACACGTCCCATGACCAGCAGGTCGTTGGACGCTACAGCTTCACCGGCAACAGGTGATTTACCAGCAACGGGCATCAAGCAGCGCTTTTCAGCAGTTTCTTAACGCGGTCGCTCACCTGGGCACCTTTTTCTACCCAGTGGTTAACACGATCGGTGTCAACACGCAGACGCTCTTCCTGACCACGGGCTTGTGGGTTAAAGAAACCTACACGCTCGATGAAACGGCCAGTGCTGGCGTTACGGCTGTCAGACACTGTCAGGTGGTAAAATGGACGCTTTTTGGAGCCGCCCCGTGCAAGACGAATAGTTACCATGGAATGATCTCTTCCTGTGTAAGCAGAGCTTTACAGCAAACGACGATTTTGCTGCCGACCAAATCAACCCTTTCCAGAACAAGTCTCGAAATCATTAATTTAACCGGACGAGAGTCGGCCCGAGCCTTCTCCCGTAAAGGCGCAGTATTCTACGATATTTCCAGCTTTATGCAACCTCGCACTATAGGCATATACCAAACCTTCAGGATGCCTCCGGTTTCGCATCCTGCCCGGCAGAGGGGCAGAGCGAAACCTTTAGACACTTCCAGTCATCCAGCAGAGCCTTTTCTTCGGTGAGCCCTACTGCGCCTGACTACCTCCCAAAAAGAATCTTTGTCATTTTTTGCACTAACCGCTGGTGTAGTGCGAAAACCAAAACCACTGGAGAAAACACGCCATGTTCTTAGGGTAGATTCATCATAAAAAGGCTATTTACTGGCTCTTTTGAATTGCGTCATAATTGCCGCCACTGGCTCCTCTTCACTGCCACGCCGGAGAGAAGAGACAACAGACCGCTTTTTTTGGGCCACTTTGCTGCGAGTGAGCCTCTGATCCTGCCCTGCAGGGAGAGCCCCTTGAGGGTGGGCAGAAAAATCCTCAACAACAACTTCTGATGACGCAGACTTTTCAGCCTCACTCAGTATACCCAGCACCTCTTTATGACCAAGACGAGTCGCAAGCTTCATTGCTGTGTCACCATGCCAGACAGCGCTTAAATCAAGCCCGGGCGTATTCACCAGAACCTCTACAACCCTGGGTCTATTTTCATTCACAGCAAGGAACAGTGGCGGCTCAACCCTCTCATCCACAGAAACACCGGGATCAACTTTTTTGTCCCTTACCAGCAGTTCGACAATTTTGTCATACCCTCGCCTCGCCGCATTCTGCAACAGTGTGACTCCATCCCACGCCTCGCTCAAATCAGCACCAGGGTCATTGACCAAGAGTTCCACTATCCCCTCATGCCCACTCTGAACAGCCGCAAATAAAGGGGTTGCCCCCTGAGACTTCCTGTGAATATCAATGCCACCACAACCAAGCAGCAATTTAACCACATCAAGATGGCCACGATAGGCGGCAATAAATAAAGGCGTGTTGTCTTTCCATGAATGATTCACATTCACGCCAGCATCAAGCAATAATTTCACCATTGCCTCATCGCCAGCTCGTGCCGCCGCAAAAAGAGGATGGGGGAAATCTTCATGATCCAGCTCACCATTCATATCAAGCCCCGGCACTTTAGCCAGTAACCTCCAAACCTCAACAACTTCCTCATGCGATGCATCATGGAGCTCAGCCAGCGCATTAAGAGCCAGGCCACCCGCCCCCGGATTAAGGCGAATATCGGGCTGACCAGCCAGCAATCGGACTATCTCAACTTCTACATTTCTGGCTGCAATAAACAGGGGCGTCATACCTTTCCATGGTTCATTCAAATCAATTCCAGGGGCTTCAACAAGAAGACGGACTACATCCAGGCACCCCTCCTGAGCAGCCTGAAAAAGCGGTGTGGCTCCATTCCATGGTTTATTGACAGCGAGATTTCCCTGGGATGAACGGAGCAAACTCTCTACGACCTTGCCATACCCTCTGCTTGCCGCCATAAATAAGGGCGTCCCGCCCGGCCCCCCCGACTCCTGATTCACATCAAAGTGACCACTCTTTACGAGAACATCGACCGTTTCGTGATGACCTTCCTGTACTGCAACATGGAGAGGACTATGCCCGTCATACCACTGAGCGTCCCAGTCGAGACCAGATAAGCCGGAAAGCCTTTCTACCACCTTGTGCTTACCCAGCATTGATGCAACAAATAATACCGAAGCTCCACCATCAGGCACTTCCCTGTTTGGATCGACTGATGAACCGAACATAGCTGCCATATATGCTTTGAAGTCCCACTGCGACATTGCCACAAACAGAGGCAGGTAAGTTGCCTGCCACTTCTTGTTGTAGTCGATTCCTGGCGTATCAAGCAGAAGCGCAACCGCTTGCTCTGAGCCATTGACAACAGCAAACACCAGTCCAAAAGCAGATATATCCTGCATCCCCGCCACAAACTCCTGATTCGGATCAAATCCATCCTGATCAAGGTAGAACCTGATAGCCGGGAGGTTATTTTCTCGAATGGCCGCCAGGAACTCATGCTCCTCAAATTGATTATCCAGGGTCGGCTCCCCCTCCCACACGGCCTGGGTATTCAGACTGAGAAATACCCCCACAAGAGATATGACAATATAAAGAACCCCTGCACAGGGTATTCTTTTTATGATTCCCATTGTCTGGCTGCCCGAGAGAAAAAGAGCGAGAAATAAAGCATAGAACGGGGATTTAGCAAGGCATCCCGGTTAAAAACGGCCTGCGCCAGATTAGAGAGCGTCTCTAGACAGGGACAACCTGGTCGGCGCGGACGGCTGATTCCCACTTCCCGATTCAGACAATTATCCGAAAGGGAACTTCTTACCGCCACCAGGAGGAACCATACCGCCCATACCACCGGGCAGCTGACCGCAGGAAAACAAAGGAACTAACAGAGGAACTAACAGAGGAACTAACAGAGGAACTATGGGAGCGACCACAACCTACCTGTAGAGCGGGATAGAGCCGTTACAAAAGGAAGTGGTGGTATCTGTAGGGAATCTGGAGGAACCGAACCAAGGGCATCGCGCCCCCCTGACAAGAAAACTCGAACGATTAGCCAGTATGCCTGACAACATTGTGAGAATGGCCGGTCATCGCCACGGTCTGATAACTGATATCAGTTAAAGCGGCGTCAGTTATGCAGGCGAGTCCCCCAGAAACAGTCCATACCCGCTCTCCGGAAAC
This sequence comes from Sansalvadorimonas sp., assembly GCA_965221135.1. Lineage (GTDB taxonomy): Bacteria > Pseudomonadota > Gammaproteobacteria > Pseudomonadales > Endozoicomonadaceae > Sansalvadorimonas. The sequence goes on along the minus strand of CBDCRZ010000003.1, from coordinate 143,011 downwards.
ACCCCCGAGGGTGAATTTGTGCACCCATGCCCAGGCCCGCCGCTTTCAGCCTGTTGTCGATGGCATCAACCTGCTTGAACAGGCTTGCTGGGCAGCGCGCAGTGTCGAGATATTCAGCGGCTCGGCCAAACGTCATATCTCCTTCGGGAGGGATGTCATCCCGCGCCTGATTGACCGGAACACAAGAGACCAGCTTGACCAGGACACCGGGGCATACAATGTCCATGTACTCGCAGTAAAAGACACCCAGACTATCGAGCACTGCCGTAAACTCAGCCCGTGCAAGACGAATAGTTACCATGGAATGATCTCTTCCTGTGTAAGCAGAGCTTTACAGCAAACGACGATTTTGCTGCTGATTAAATCAAGGCTTCCAGGCAAAGCCTCGAAACCATTAATTTAACCAGACGAGAGTCAGCCCGAGCCTTCTCCCGTAAAGGCGCAGTGTTCTACGGCAATTTCAGCTTTATGCAATACCAGTAGAAGCACGCCTCTGACCCCGGCCAGACCACCAATAGCGTATGAAGAGTATCAACTCACCTCAGGAGAACCCGAAGCAGAAAGGTCATTAACTATCAGAGAGAAGGGCTCGTCATTCTGGAAATGCCTTGCGAACCGGTCAAGGCAAGTCACAACAAAGCGCTGCACACGCCCCAGAAGAGCATCATCCCGGAAAATTTTGGAGAGCGTATCATTGTATGCAGGGTCGTCTGTCCGTCGATATTTCCCATGCGGCATCACCCCCGCTTCGCGATATACATCCCTCATCAGCGTCCGCACCCATTTTTTAAGCACCTCGACCTCTTGGATGCGGGTAAAGAACTGGAACAGATAAGTCTCATGGGTTATCTCAAAGAGCATCATATATAGCAGAATTCGAAACTCTTCAGACTCTCCCCCTACAACCCTGTCCAGCTCATGCAGAAAAACATCCATGCAGGCAAAAAACCTGTCCATCTGCTGACAGACAGCTTGTCTACCTGCGCCAGACATACCACCAAAAGCTTCCAATGCAGTTTTTCCGTCACATTGCTCTTCCGGAATAATCGCCGATAAAAGCCCCCGAAGAATGGAATCCGCATGAGTCAAATCATGCCCAGGCAGCTTAATTGGCCCCATTAGCAACGCATCGTGCAGCTCAGACTTTCGGCCGGACAAAAAGCCAACGACAACCGCAGGCAACCCCATAGACCTGAAAATAAACATCTCATCCAGCGGCTCATAGGTGCATAAATGCAGCCACTCACAAGCTGCTGTGGCCCCGAAGCTAACATTGCTGTAATGATAACCCGCCAATGACAGCACTTTTTGGACCTGCCGCTCCAACTCCTTACCGTCCTGTTGTAATAGATGCCACGGCAAATCCAGAACCTGGCCAACCCCATGGGGCAGCTTCGCACAGGGACGACTCTTTGTTTTGATCCACTGCTGCACAGTGGCAACACAGAAAAGTACCTGCTCTGTTTCGTCGTGTGGGCAGCCATTTTTTTTCACGTCATCAACCCATTGGGCCAACCTTCTCATTTTCTGGCTGTCTTCCTCAGAAAAATCCCTGGCAAACTCTGATTGCAGGCTTGAAACAATCGCTGCTGTTGTCTCAAGAGCCTTCTTTGCTCCCGGAACCGAGACTGGCTCACCCTGCTGATACTTTCTGGCCAGTGATACGATATCCCGGCGCCCCTGCAGGGTCGCAACAGAAAACAAATCCCTGTCTGCCTGCTGGTTAATCTTTTGATGCAAACCCCATTTTGGAGGAATGGCTCTTCCCGCTTTACTGTTATGTACGTGCCCATCGGCCAGCCGCTTCAACCCTGCCCGTCCCTGTACCACCCTGCCGGACCGAAGCCTCACCTCGGCGCCAGCGTCACAAGCCTCCCCTGTCCGCAAACGACCACCAACCTCAGTACTACACTGGCAAATATTCATCCCAGCCTCTTTGCTGCTACGCCCCTTATAACCATGCCAGTCGCTCCTGACATGGATCCAAGGCATTAGACAATACGCACCCAATAAAACCTCAGCCTCCCAACAGGCTTGTTAGCCGGAAACATCTGCAGACTTGCCTCTGAAAGCAGGAAGCAAAAACTCACCAGAAGAGAACCTTAAAGGGTCTGCCCCCACATCACGAACGGGCACCTCATACCCTTTGCCAGCAGACCTGACACTATTGTGAGAACAGCCTGTCATCGCCACGGTCTGATAACTGATATCAGCTAAAGCGAAGCCGGCCATGCAGGTGAACTCCCCAGAAGCATTCCAACCCGAACCTCAGGAAACGACCACAGGGACGGATTCGCGCGCGCAGGCGCAGGCCCAGACCCAGACTCATCGCTTTCAGCCTGTTATCGATGGCATCAACCTGCTTGAGCAGGCTCGCTGGGGAACACGGAGTGTCGAGCTGTTCAGCGGCTCAGCCAAGCGTCATATATCCTTCGGGCAGGAGGTTGTACGACACCTTGTTGACCAGAACACAAAAGACCAGCTTGATCAGGATATTGGGGCATACAATGTCCATGTGCTGTCGATAAAAGATGCACAGACGCCGAACCAGCCCGCCGACAAAACCCTCAATGACTGCCGCAAACTTAGACTCAGACAGATAAACAGTAACGACCTGTTCGGCAACATCGCACACCTCGAAACGGGATACTGGTATGAATTCCGTGGCTTGTCCCCTAACAGGGCAAGCCAGCTCCTCCTCCAACTCCCGACTACCCAGGCACCAAACCAGCTCCTGGGCATCCATAACACCCTGAGATGCGCCCTGCCTCTATCTGTCCAACTGCGCACTGACACGTGCCCGGTGGAAGCTCTCAAACCCTTTGAAAGCATTCTTCTATCCAGTTCTCGCCCCGGGCAGTGGCAGGTACTGGCGGAAGGGTCCGTAGTAGAAAGGTGGCTTTCGCCCAACCCACTCGTTCGTAACTTCCCCGGTCTGGTGGAGCGGGACGGCCAGCTGAGTGGCGAATTTGATGACAGCAGCCTGTTTATTTCCACTAATTTATTGTCACAGCTCAGCAGGAGCCGCTTTAAAAACAACCGGGTACTGGCTGTCGGTGAACCATTAATCGCTTTTATCCACACCAGTCTGGAGCAGTCAAATGAGTGCAGCTTTGTACTGGAATCAAAGAAGAAATGTCACCACAACGCTGTATTTCTACACCGGGACAAATACAAGCAACAGATTACCTGCTATTGCCACGACACCCTGGGGTCCGTGAACTGTGAAGCTAAAAAACTGAAGAATGATCTGCGACGAGCCCTTAAGAGGGCTTTTCCTGACCACCAGATGCGCTGCACTATGCCACGGGCAGCGTTACAGCGCGATTATGTGAACTGTGGTGCAGTAGCCATTGAAAACCTGCATATAGCAGCCCTATGGCCCGACCTTATGCGGCAATGGCTCAGTACTTGCGCAGATTCCTCCAAAGAGTTCACAAGCGTCCCCATAGAGCAACTGCCAGCCTGGCTGCTGTGGTTTTGCCAGTACCCCGAAAACTTATCCCCGGCACAGCTGGCAGAGACCCTGCCCTGGGGCGGCACACTGGAGGATTTTATTGATCAGGTCACAGTATCGGTAGACGGAGTCAGGGTAAACCTTGCGGGCGACATCATCCGGTTTCGGCTACTCAATGACTTACATTACCCAAAAGCGGGAGTGGGCCGATTTAACGCCAGACTAAGGCTAAAACCTCTGGCTATTGAGCGCCCACTGGAGCCTCTGATTGTTCATATTGACCGGCAAAGTTTGGGAAGCACCACTCAGGAACAGAGCCAACCTGACAGCATTGAAATGTCAGTTGATGCTCTCGACAGCTCTCCAGCTGACACCTCCACCAATATGCAGGACGTTCTACCTAACGATACTCAGGAAGAGTCCGAAGATGAGCGGCCCGACTCCCTCATCGTCAATATCGACTTGAGCCACTTCCCCGTACCGGCCTCATGGCACGAAGTCAGTGACGCAGCCAAAAGCCAGAGCTGGACGTCCGACCTGCTGAACTATGCCAATCACAGGGAGACCATTCTTCGAGCGCCGGATCAACTGCACGACTTAAGTACACTTAAAATACTGAAACCCGACTCAGAAGCCCATATGAACGCCATTTCCGCGTTTTGCTTTCGTAAAGGCCATATCTGCGACAAGGTAAGCCGCCTGAGAAACAACAGAGTCCCCCTTCCTGCCGGCTACCCAATGAGAAAAAAAGAGTGGAGCAGCCCGTTTATACGATACCTGGCCTGGAAACGAAAAAGCCCATTCTTTTTAGAGCGACCCACACGGAAATTATTGTTCGCAGCATCCGCTGTACGGGTTGACCACCCTGACTATTTGCATCTGGTGGCCAGATACATACAACTGCAAATCACCCCAGACAAAACCGCATCAACGCCAATCCCTCTGACGGACAAAACCATGGGATCACTGTTGCACCGCATCGCTTTCAGACTGAATCAAACAACGCTACCAAAAGCTATCGAAGAAAAAGGCCACACCTCATGGACCTGGGAGTCGATCACGGAAACACTAAAGCAGGCGGAAATGACGGTTGTGGAGGATAAACAACAGCCACTGACGAAGAAATTCCGCACCAAATTGAAAGACCGGATTGAAGAGTCGTTATCGCCCGAACTGGTGGGCGACTATTTACGTCAATTGCTGGAACAGAACAGAGTGCGAATACTGAAGGGGATTGCCCGGTATTACGAATTCCTGCAATTCCCGCCGATAGATGGACTCCGGCAAGCGTCTCCGGTGTTAACGCGAGGAGAAATTCTGGCACAGATTCTTAACTACGGCCTGTCGCCCTGCCTGCCACAGGAGGAAGTCACAATCACCGTAGTATTTGAAGCACTGGAGTTATTCAAACAGCCTGACTCTTTAACAGGTGAAAGTCTGAATATTTATAAACAGTTGCTATCAATACTGCAGAAAAAAACCACGGGAAGAACGAATGATCAAAATCTCAAAAGGATGATAAAAAAATACAACCTGCCTTGCCCTGCTCTACTACAAAGGGACTGGAAAAACCTGTATGCAACCCGCTTCCCTGAAGTGAAATGGAAAACTTGAAGTTAATACAAACACCGGGGAAATCATTCCTGCTCAGAGGTATTCTTATTGCCCCCTAACAAACCTGTTAGGGATTACTACTGTATTGCAGTGCATAGTGTCTGAGACGTCAGCAAAGCAGCTACAAGGAAGTAGAGATGCACATCCCCCAGAATAAAACTGAGAATCATGGTCCCGTGAAACCAGAGCAGGTCACCTTTGCTCATCCAGACATGCGGATGAAGCTTCAATCTGGCCGGCGGACAGGAGCAGCAACAGGGGTGAAACGACTGTCCTTTAAACATAATGGTCGTCAACGCCCCTGCAAGGAAAAACGAGTCACTCCTGTCAACTGGAGTTTGCATCCTGACCTAAATCGTCAGGCAGACAGAGATTTGTTTTCTGTGGCAACCCTACAGGGGCGCCAGGATATAGTATCACTGCACAAAGCCTATCAACGAGGTGAGCCGGTCTCGACCCCTGGGGCAAAGAAAGCCCTGGAGACAACGGCAGAGATTGTTTCAAACCTGCAGATGGAGTTTGCCAAAGGCTTTTCCGAGGACGACTCCCGAAAAATGCAAGAACTTGCCCAATGGGTTGAAGACGTCAAAAACAATGGCTGCCCACACGACGAAACAAAACAGGTACTTTTCTGTGTTGCCACGGTACAGCAATGGATCAGCCAAAATAATCTCTGCCCTGGAAAGCTGCCCCGTGGTGTCAGCCAGGTCCTGGATTTACCGTGGAATCTAATGCAACAGGAGGGCGAGGAGCTCGACAGGAAGAAGAAAATTCTTCCAATGGCTGACTGCAGTGTATCTGGCTACAACCCCACCGGGGCTTGCCAATGGCTGCATTTATGTACTTATGAACCGCTGGATGAAGTGTTTATTTTCAAGACTATGGGCTTACCTGCGACCGTGGTTGGTTTTTTGACTGACCGACAGCCTGAAATGCACGATGGTATGATGATGGGACCGACAACAATGCCTGAGCATGATTTGAATCATGCGTCAGGTATTCTTCGGGGACTTTTGGAGGCGCTTATTCCGGAAGAACTATGTCACAACAAGAGTGCTATTAAGGCTTTTAAGGATATGCCTGAGACTGACAAACAAGTTGTCCGTGAACAGATGGAAAGGTTTTTCGCCTGCATGGATATTTTTCAGCAGGAACTGGGAAAAACTGTAGAAAGAGAGTCTGAAGAGTTTCGGACTTTACTGTACATGCTGCTTTTCGAGATAACCCATGAGGCTTGCCTGTTTCAGCTATTCACTAGTGTGCAGCCGGCAAAATCTTTGGAATACTGGATAAGCGAAACGCTGGAGCAGGTATCCAGGGGAGCATCAATGTTACCAGGTGCGAAATACACCAGGGAGAACAATCCTGAACACAATGAAAAGCTCAATAGTATTTGTGAGGACCCTGTTCTTAAGATGCAGGTGCAGCACTTTACCATGGCTATCCTTGATCGGTTCGCACGGTCTTTTCAAAATGGCGAGCTGTTAACCCTGGCCGATATTACCCCCTCTGCTTCAGGCTCACCCTGAGTGAATCAATAGTTTTGAACACAACAGCCAGAAAAGCCTCATAACAGGTAGAAAGAATACGCCTAACAATCCGCCTTCGCCCTGAAACAAAAGCACCTGCATGAGTGACAAATAGCCTACAGGTATAAATATCAGGGCTATCTATGAACTCTCATATGAATTCTCGCATACACTTTTCAGCTTTCAGAGGCTTCTTGAAGGCATTTTCCATTATCACCGCCATAACAACGCTGCTCAGCACAAACCTCCAGGCTGATGGCACTATTCTCAGCAATAAAACCTGCATTCGTGAAAACAAAAATACGGGGGAGTGCATGGGCTACAAACTACCCTATGAACAGGGCAAGCACTCAATATTGCAGTATATGAAAGAGATACGACACTCCTTGTCCCCTACAGAAAAGAAAGAAATCAAAACTCTCATAAAGTATTACAGGGATCAATGGGCATCAGGAGTCCATAACAGTATAAGTGAAGAAGTATTTTTCCCTACCAGATCCAGAAAATACGACAACATATACGATAAAAAGCGACTCCGTTATGCCCGCTTTCACATTTACGCCACCATGACTCTATTAACCAAAGAGCAGAGTCTCACCCAGCGATTGAGAATATCCCCACCTGAGCTGCAGGAGCTTATTCACCAACTGTTTTGCCTCGCCAATGATATACACCTTGAGGAACCGCCCAATTTTCAGAAACTCATAAACAACAGTCATGTATCAATAATGACCGGCAAGATGCAGGGAATATATGTCAACCCTGGCATCCACGATAAAGAGACTTTAGACTCCGCCACACTGGCAGGACTAATCAGAAACCTTGAATCAATACTTGGTTTTTATAGTCAGTGGCCATCGCTGTCAGCAACAGACTGGATAATAGAAAGAGTTCCGGAGATGGAAAAAAAACCTGTTATTGAGCTGGGGGCAGGCAGCGGGTATCAATCTTTCCTGTTTTCCCTCAAGGGGATAGAGGCTTATGCCAGTGATATAAATCCACCATCGCTGACATACCATCCGATTGAAACCCTCTCGGCAGAGAATGCCATTAACAAATACTACTACATGCCGGCCGTCGTATTCATCCAGGACCCGGGATGGAACGTCATTCCAGATTTCCAATCTCTAAAACAAATGCCACTGGTATCAACTATTGCCGTTATGACATACAAGCACTTGCTGTTTAAGCCAGTGATTTTCGATGCTTTTGACGTTTCCACCTACCCGATACAAGATAAGCCAACAACATCAATAACAAATTCTGGAGACATATACCTAATGGTCTTTCGAAAAAAAGACCAAATACCGTCGATTTCCATGACCGACAAAAGGGAAGCAACACCAAGCACCCAAATTATAACCCCCACTCCTGGCCTCACACCAAAACATCAGGAGCTTTAAAACAATAATGTCCCTGACGCTAAAACCAGTAGTTGTCCCGTCTTCACGGTTTTTTCTTCATCACCTTTCTATTTTTCTTTCTATGAGTTAACTCATGCCTACTCAAGTTATCACTCCGGGTGAATGATTTTTCACATGATTTATAACTGCATATGAAAGGCTTAATACCTTCATGTATTCGTTCGTGTCGGAGACAAATGTCTAACCTGACAAAGGTTTTATTACATCCTATAAATGAGCATGGAACACGCTCCTCTATTGATTTCAAATAATTACACCTCAGGCGCCTACAAATACGACGTTCCAATATTTTGAATGGTATGTGAACTTTGTATTTATCAGAGGAGATGTCCTGGCTCTCCATTTGTTGTACTTGATGGACACTGTCAGAAACTGGAGCTTTCACTGTTTCGGGTAGAGAGTCAGTCTCTTCGAGCAATTGAATCTGACGCAATGATAAACCAGTGCCCCCTTCTATTGGTGTATCACTGGATTCCGGAGAGCTATTTTCGCCAGCCATAAAGTTATCAGGAAGGTGCGAATCACATGACAGTTTGTTTCCCAGCATACCTGAGGATTCGTGTGTATACGCAATAGACAAAGAAGAGACATGCATAAGAATACCATTGATTCGAGGGCTTACTCGCCCGTTAGACAAGAATAAAGAAGATATGTTTTGAGGAGCCAACTGAATTGTCAGAAAAAATAAATGCCCTGGCCGGGGACCCTGCCCCCCCCACCACACTCAGCGCAGATGCACCCTAAACACAAGGCTGACGGGTGTCTTTCTGAACCTTCCCAGTGAGTTAGCGGTCTGCCTGACCCCCGCCTGCAGTCTGTTCTGCTGCTGTTTCAGGAGAATAAAGGGGCGGGGGTAATTAACGAAAGTGAATCAAAGAACATGAATCCGACCCGGAGGTATCCCTTTTATCAAAGCTCATTATTCTGAACATACTGATGTCCCAGCATGGGTCGATAGATAGCCTGCCGACAAACCCCAGCCGGCAACAGCTACGTTAGATAGACTGACGAACATCTATACATGGCTGAACTCCATGATGCCGGTGTCGTCCAAGTTATACAGGTGTTTATCTATTAGGAAATCGGTCAAAAGACCTTTTGAGAAGATAAAGACTGCCAACCGTGCCAACACTGCCACAGAGAGGCTAAATCATGATATCCATGCACATCAGTCATACTACAGGAACACATCCTTACAATCATCCAGGGCATCACCCTCGCCCAGAGACAGCGCCGAATGCTGTGACAGGGACTCATGGACTTAAAGCGACAGGCACAAGTCGGCAACAGGAAAAGCCGATATCCGAGTATGGTACAAATACATTATCTGCCTCAAATGACCAGCAGCACTCCCTCTATGGACAGTTCTTTCTGGCGTTTAAGCCAACCTTGAAGATAGCTCTTGAGGGAGGTAAAGAAATAACATTCGTTACCAAAGTGTATAGTTATGGGATGATACCAAGAGAACTCATGAGTACCCTTTTGACGGACAGAAATCTTACGTCGACACAAATATCTGAAACCCTGATCAATACTTTGGAAAAAGGCTTTCTTGGCAGCTGGGGGCAAGTAGAGCTGGATAATATGTTGCGAGCTCTTCGTAAGAATGTTGGTGGTAACTGTGATAAGCGTATTCTAGCGGCTCTGCCTGCGGGATTGACTGTAAATATAACGTTAACTTCTGTACCTACTGCTGTGCCTGCTTCAGCACAGTCTCCTTCAGTACCAGTGGCAGCATATTTTCAGCCCCCCTCCTCCACACAACAAGAAGAGGAAGAGGCCAAAAGAATTAAGAAAGCCGAGGACGTTTTCCGCAAATCATTTTCTTCTATTTTCAACATGCTGGCTCATAGTGATGATTTAGCTGTAATTGCAGGGGAGTTTCGGGATGTGGATGTGATAGACAGAATGAAAGCTCGCTCAGTGATTTCAGACAGAATGTCAACTGAGGATTCGGCAAGCTCACTTGTAACTTCTATTGAGAACTATCTCCGAGCCAGCTTCTGGAACTGTAAGGCGATAAAATCTGTAGAAAAAGGCGTGGGCATGTGCGAGAGGAAAGGGGTGGCAATGGCCGAATTTAATAGCATGTTAACTCAGTTGAAGTCTGCTGTTCAGTAGAGCATAGATAGACCTGCGGATTACCATCTTACCTAAGCCAGCACAGCGAACGATTTCGGTCTCTTGTATCAGTGCATAAATCACATAAGTGGGGTTTAAAAGGGGATAACGAAATCAGCCCCCGATCCAGACATGGAACGGAGACTGACGAAACAGGAAACAGCAAAAAAGAGAGTGGGAATTAGCCGAACGGGAACTTCTTACCGCCACCGGGAGGGAGCATACCGCCCATTCCACCGGCACCACCCATGCCGCCCATACCACCGGGCAGCTGACCTTTCATACCACCAAGGCCGCGCATCATCTTGGCCATGCCGCCTTTACCGGTCATCTTCTTCATCATCTTGGCCATCTGCTTGTGCTGCTTGATCAGACGGTTGATGTCCTGAATCTGGGTACCGGAACCGGCTGCAATCCGCTTTTTGCGAGAACCATTCAGCACATCAGGCTGGCGGCGCTCTTTCGGAGTCATCGAGTTAATGATGGCCTCCATCTGGACAAACATCTTGTCTGCCTGAGGGCTTTGCGCCGCCTGAGACATATTGCCCATACCGGGCAACTTATCCATCAGGCCGCCAATGCCGCCCATGGTTTTCATCTGCTGAAGCTGATCTTTAAAGTCTTCGAGGTCAAAACCCTTGCCCTTCTTGAGCTTGGTGACCAGGCGATCAGCCTTTTTCTTATCGAGCTTGCGCTCCGCTTCTTCCACCAGGGAGAGAATGTCACCCATACCCAGAATACGGGAAGCAACACGATCAGGGTGGAATGGCTCAAGGGCATCAACCTTCTCACCCATACCCAGGAATTTGATGGGCTTACCGGTGATATGACGCACAGACAGTGCAGCACCACCACGGGCGTCACCATCGGCCTTGGTCAGAATCACACCGGTCAGCGGCAGGGCATCGTTAAACGCCTTGGCTGTGTTCGCCGCATCCTGACCGGTCATGGCATCTACCACGAACAGGGTTTCGATCGGATTAATAGCAGCGTGGAGTTCTTTGATCTCGCCCATCATGTTTTCATCAACATGAAGACGACCGGCGGTATCGATAATGACGACATCAATATGCTTGTTACGGGCATCCTGAATGGCGTTACGGGCGATCTCGACAGGCTTCTGGTCGGTAGAAGACGGGAAGAACTCCGTATCGACTTCTGCAGCCAGAGTTTCCAGCTGCTTGATCGCAGCAGGACGGTATACGTCAGCACTGGCAACCAGTACGGACTTTTTCTTGCGCTCCTGCAGCCACTTGGACAGCTTGGCCACAGAGGTGGTTTTACCCGCACCCTGCAGACCAGCCATCAGGATAACGGCAGGTGGTTGCGTGGCGAGGTTCAGCTCATCATTAGCTGCACCCATCACCTCAACCAGCTCGGCATTGACGATCTTAACGAAGATCTGGCCAGGGCTCAGGCTCTGCTGCACTTCCTGACCAATTGCCCGCTCACGAACCCGGCTGACGAATTCCTTGACCACAGGCAGGGCGACATCCGCCTCCAGCAAAGCCATACGGACTTCACGGAGTGTGTCTTTGATATTATCTTCAGTCAGTTTCGCCTGGCCGGTGACATGCTGCAGTGTCTTCGACAAGCGATCAGAAAGGTTCTCGAACATCCGGCGCTCTCTTAATCCTGGCGTTCATAAAACAGGGGAGTATACCCGTACGAGCGCCAATCCTGTAGTTCTAATCTTGCTCGTCATCCCCAGATATAAAGAGACCGGCATTCGAAAGCGTTAAAACGCTCCCTCACCTGGATACTCCTCCCCTGAAACCTGACGCGACACCGGCCTTTCTGTTACAGGTAAAGAGAACAAAAAGGAGCCCCCGGACTCCCGTCTTCCCTGTTATTCGTCAGATCTGATCCGCTGCCAAAAAGGCTTACTGACAGTACCGCGACCACAGATCCCTATTCTCAGCTCCTGTGGTATCGACGGTATCTCATTGGCTTCCTCACAATCGGTACGCTTTTCGATATCAAACATATTATGTTTCTGAATATGGGCCATCAGGGCATCAAACCAGGGCTCATGGCCGGACACCACCAGAGTCGTCACTCCCTGAGCCTGCATCTTGCTGGAAAAGCCAGCGATCTCACCCTCCCTCAAGCCACTCCAACTCACATCCACAGTGGTGATATGGCCATACTCTCCCTGGGCAACCAGATCATCAAACAGCACAGACGGAGCTGTCGTCATCGAGAGGTCAAGTAGTGTTAATTCTGCATCGGGTTCAGAGCTTCGGCACCGACTCTGAGCGACAACCCTTTCCAAGTTCATTTTTCGGGGCAGTGGCGTCATCACCCAGATCTGGTCGTTCATACGCTGAACATCTGTTTGGCGTGGGGCTGAATCATACAGAACCTCCGGTGGAATCAGGTGCCGACTGACCTGCCAGCCAGATGCCCCCAAGGACTCTCGAGTAAACAGCGAAGCTTCATAATTCATGACCAGCAACAGATCAACATGACCATCCCGCGCCACATCCTGCAACACCCTCAGTGCCGGATAGGTGCCTTCCAGTACACTCTCGGACAGCAGACCTATAGCGGTAACAACCACCAGCCCTTTCGACTCCTGGTCGGCTCCTTTAGCGTGCAACGCCTGTTTTATAAACCGGGATGCCTGCAGTGCGTTCCCTTCGACAATTTTGCTCAGCCCACCCCCCAGGTAGTCACTCAGGCGTTGATGGGAACTTTCCACCAGCTTTAAATTCCGCTCAACACCAAGACTGTAAACGTGACAACCGAGACCGTCTGCCAGCTTCTGCCGCCCCAGAACCACCTCGCGCCCTCCCCCGCACCCCAGACACACCAGCGTGATACCGGATTTTGCCTTCCTTGCCAGATCTGCCCGGTTTTTTACGCTTTTCACCACCAGATCAAAGAGATACCGCCTTCCTTTTTTGTAAAAGGCCGTAGTACGCTCATCGGAATAATCGCCCTGAGCAAGCTGCGAATAATCGTTAATCTCCCGCGCCCCCGTCTCTTTGTCGATATGAGAGCGATAATGTGCACCCTCTACTTCGCTTCGGGTGGCCAGCGCCGCATGATGCACCCGCCCCTGAATTTCAAGTAGTTTTTTGGCGGCAGGAGCACCCTCCTGTGGAGATAGAAAGGAAGGTAAGGCAACATGCCGCTTCCCTTTGTTGTCATCCACAACCATGACAAAGAGCACTAACTCCGGATGTTTTTTATCCTCTGCACTATGTTGGGGTTTTAAAATCGTGACCCCCTCAAAGCTAGTCAGCGGGCTCCCAAAAGGCGTTAACCTCTGCTGCTGCCCCCCGGGAATCTGAAACCGCAATGTCTGCACAGCACAGTCAGCCTTTAAGTCAAAACCCGTATCAGGATTAAGTGGCTTCATCTTATGCAACCAACTGCTAATTACCGTCCAGGGGTGCGCATAGGTCTTAGCGATATCACTCGCGCTCAAACCGGCCCGAACAGGAGCAGCCATCATAAAAAACATGATCAGAGAAAAGACAAATACGTCTCGTACCATTGAGGAACCCGCCTTAAGGATATAAAACCCTCCAACTTAGCACCGGTGATGAGTTTCGCAGCACTAATGGGTGCCACTGATGTAATGAATGCTGATGTAACCGTAACGCTTTACCTTAATTGCAAAAAAACACCCCGAAAATGAACATTCAATGGAACATGCACCTTCCCCACCGTGACGGCTTATGCCAAACTTCGGTCTAATGGAGAAGGTAATCGAATGTCTGTAGAAGCGCTGAGCGCACTGGCCATAGTTTTATACAGTCTCAGTACACTGTGCCAATGGATGCGTGTAAAAGGGCGGAGTGCCCCAAAATACCCTGTATTACTCTTTGCTCTGGGCGGAGCCATTGCCCAGTGTTTCAGCATTTATCATATTATTCATATCCCTGAAGGGATTAACCTGAATTTCTTTGCAGTCGCCTCCCTCAGTTTCTGGGTGGTGGTACTCATTGTGATTGCCAGCAGCGTCCGCAAGCCTCTGGAAAACCTGTTACTGGTGCTCCAGCCGCTGACCATACTGGCGATTGCCTCCAGCGCCTGGTTTAACGAGACTCCGTTGATTCTCCAGAACCATTCAACTGGCATGATTGCCCATATACTGTTTTCGATTCTGGCTTACAGCACCCTGACTATTGCCGCTTTCCAGGCGGTACTGCTGTGGTATCAGGAAAGTCTGCTGAAGAGTCATCACCCGACCGGTATTATTCGCGCCTTCCCTCCCATGCAGACCATGGAAGCCCTGCTGTTTGAATTCCTCTGGGCGGGCCTGATTCTGCTGACCCTGTGCCTGGGGACCGGCTTTATGTTCCTTGAAGATATGTTCGCGCAACATGTCGCTCACAAAACAATCCTTGGGGTTCTTGCCTGGTTTCTGTTTGCCACACTACTGGCAGGGCGGGTCATGCTTGGCTGGCGGGGTCGCACCGCGATTCGCTGGACCCTGAGTGGATTCGTATTTCTGATGCTGGCCTTTTTTGGCAGCAAGTTTGTTATCAATCTGGTCATTAACTGAGAGCTACCACCTTGAACGACGCACCCATCGGCATTCTGCTGGGCGTACTGGTTTTTTTACTGTTCCTGTCTGCCTTCTTCTCCGGCTCCGAAACCGGCATGATGGCTCTCAACCGCTACCGGCTACGGCACCAGGCCCGCAGCGGGCACAAAGGCGCTATTCGCACAAGCCGGCTGCTTGAAAGGCCCGACCGACTGATCGGCGTGATCCTGATCGGCAATAACTTTGTGAACAACCTGTCGGCGGCGATCACTACCGTGATTGCCATACGGATATGGGGAGACTCAGGCATTGCCCTGGCGACCTTTATCCTGACGCTGGCGGTACTGATTTTCAGTGAAGTCACGCCAAAGACACTGGCCGCACTGCACCCGGAACGCTTTGCTTTCCCGTCATCCATGATTCTCAAACCATTGCTGTTCGTGCTCTACCCCATGGTCTGGATAGCCAACACCCTCTCCAACGGCCTGTTACGGCTGATTGGCGTGAACCCCAATGAGGCCAATGGCGACCACCTCTCCCAGGAAGAGCTGCGCACCGTAGTGAATGAAGCCAGCACCAAAATCCCCCTGCGCCACAAGGGTATGCTGAGCAACATTCTGGATCTGGAAAACGTCACCGTAGACGACATCATGGTGCCGCGTAACGAGATTATCGGTTTAGATATCGAAGAAGATATTGATGACATCATCGACCAGCTGCGCACCTCCCAGCACACCCGCATGCCAGTCTACAAAGGTGATATCAACAACATCATCGGCATGCTCCATATGCGTAATGTGGCCAAGCTGCTGAAGCTGGAAGACGTTAATAAAGCCGCACTGCTGAACGAAACCACAGAACCTTACTTTGTTCCTGAGGTCACCCCCCTGCATACCCAGATGGTGAACTTCCAGAAACAAAAGCTGCGTTCAGCCTTCGTGGTTGACGAATACGGCGACATTATGGGTCTGGTCACCCTGGAAGACATTCTGGAAGAGATTGTGGGTGACTTCACCACCGACGTGGATGACATCAGCCAGGACATCACCCCACAGAAAGACGGGACTTATATTATTGATGGCTCTGCCAGCATTCGGGAAACCAATAAGTCCCTGAAGTGGAATCTGCCAGTTGACGGGCCGAAAACCCTGAATGGTTTGATTACCGAGTTTCTGGAAGAGATTCCCGAGTCAGGTGTCTGTCTGGCTGTGGATAACTACCGGATAGAGATACTGCAGATACGGGATAACCGGGTGAAAACCATAAAGATCTGGGCGATTTAATTCCAGGCCTTTGAACAGGCTTCCAGGTTGAATGCGACTAAGTTGAATGCGACTAAGTTGAATGCGACTAGCCTGCCACGAAGCTTCTTCAGGAAAGATGCAATTTGAAAACCATGTGATCACCTGTGATTCATACGATAGCTTTTCACTCATAAGATAGCTTTCACCCATACAAAGGGGAGCCCGGTTCCGGCTCCCCTTTTTCGTGCCTGAATTTTTCAGGAAATTCATATCACAGCGACTGAAGGCCGGAAGAGGGCTGAAATGAGGATGATGCTTTCAGAGATGGTCTTAGGTGCAATTTCGGGGGCGGTGACTTGTGCGTGGTTTCTCCGCAATCACCTGCTACCAACAAGTTCGTTAGCCATGCTAACAAACTATAACCCCCTTCTATTGTCTGAAACATTACTGAAAAGCGGTTACTCAAGGAAGTGTGATTATATGGATTGTACCAAGTATTGTTCTCACGGTTCTCCCAATATGGTGCAGAAAGAACCAACTGACAAACCTCGCCCGGACAGAACTCAACAGCAGTGCTATGTATCTTGCGCTGCAGCCCCTTGCGCTCATCCCCCTGTTGGACAGTCTATGGGCACCAGGTGCGTTCGGGCTCAACAGAGTATGGATGCGCCCAAAGCTTCCCCGGAGCCCCCTGAATGCGGTTGGTTGTCACCATACGAGGAAATGAAGCAGGTTGATCCAGATGTCAGACAACAGCAACTGTTGCTGCTGGCCAATGAGGATATCACTCTTCTCAGCAGTCCCGGGGCATACAAAATAACTAACCGTTTGCAGGAAGCCTATGCCAGGGGTACAGCCATCGCCATGCCTGGAGCTCGACAGACTCTCGACAGGGCACTGGCTATGGTCGACAGCCTTTCTGATACTACCGGTATCAGCCAGGGGGAGTTAGCTCAGCTTAACCTTTTGAGGCTATGGATTGAACAAGCTAAACAATGTGGCAGCCTGCACAATACCACCGAACAAATCTGCTTTTGCCTCTCTTTAGTTCGGATTTACTTTGCCCGCCACTATCAAGTGGGTCAGTTGGGCAAAGGAGAAAAAACATTATTAAGAGAGATACCGCAGAGGGTCACCCTGGGTGATATCCTGGCCATGCCCTGGCGGCTGTACCAGAGTCAAAATGCCACCTTTTTCAACGTCTATCGCGAGCTGGGCTTTCAACTCCATCCCGAAATCGCAAAAAAGGATGGAAATAAAAAAGTGATCGCATCGCAATGGCCACGACTGTGTACCTTTGAGCACCTTAACATTGATTATTTTAACTCACTGATGGGGCAAAGGGTGCTGGTAGTTGGGTTCCTGACATCGGCCTGGGAAATACACGACCGGAGGTACTTCACCGCGAACAGCATGCCCTTCCATGATCTGATCCATGCCGAAAAACTGCTTGACCTATGGAAGAGACTGACTCGCTTTCTAGATGGAAAGAGTGGCTGTAGCGACGATTCACTAGCAGCACCCGATCAAAAGGCTTATGAGGTAATGGAACAACTGGCTATCGCCACAGAACATTTATATTCTCACTTGTGCCATTTAAATCCACTGAACCGCAAACTCTGTCACCTGCTGTTGTTTGAGTTTTACCATGAAACCTTTGGAGGAAATGCTGAATTCTTTCGTTGGACACGCAGCTTTGAGGTTAAGGATTGGTGGAAAGCCGAACAGTCCATACAAACAATCCTGGACGCGCTGGATCAAAGGAGAATTAATAAATATATAACCGGCAGCGTAATGGCGGAGGACAGAAAACCCACCCGGGAAGAGTGTGACGCAGAAAGCCGGTTAATTCAGGAGGCCTTTGCCAGCGCCCGCGACCAGATGAAACAGCATAACATTCTGCCCGCTGGTGTTCGTGTGGCTCAGGTCTTTCTGGAAGAAGTGCGTAACAGTTTTCTACAAAAACGCTCGTTTGACCCGCTCTGTTTCCAGCCCAAAGACCAGACTACTGCCGGAATGGCTGCCAGGGAATAATGGAGTCAGGTACAGAAACATTCCCACAAAATCAGCCGCTGACGAATGGATAGCCTTTGATTCATAAAACAGCCTTGACCCATAAAAAAGGGGAGCCCGGTTCCGGCTCCCCTTTTTCGTGCCTGAATTTTTCAGGATGTTTTTATCACAACTACTGAGAGCTCTCAGCTATTAAACAGTGCTTAAATAAACCCCTTAGCCACCACCAGCTGCTTTTTGAAGCAGCTGAAAGTTCGGCACATACTGTGCAGAAGACAACTCCAGCAAAGCCTTCTGAGCCGCACCAACCTCTTCCACAACCTTGCAGCATCACCTTATGGCCGATGGTTACGCCCTGCCCGATGTCGAGCAGTTACATATAATTTCATACCAGAGTTAAAAACATGGTCTATTTTTTTCGTCTTACTAATGATGGAAGGTTATGTAACAAACCATGAAAGTACCCTCGATAAAAATGCCTGCTTTATGGAAAACAACCCTGGTATCGGTTTTTCTGGTATCAATACATACAGCACCAACAGTTTTCGCCTTAGAGGTGCCCCCATCGACTTCCGTTGATTCTATAGCGGCTCATGAAAAAAACACAAAAGACAGTGATGTATCCCTGTCAGTTGCAAAAAAAGCGCATCAGTCATCACTTCGACAGGAAGGCGATGTATTTGGTATTCCGTTATTTATTAACGACGACACTGACCTTGAAGTTCTCAAAATTACCAGAGAGACCTTTATACGTTTGCTGGATACCAGCAACAACGGAAAACCCGATGACCCCGAACTCATAGAGTTTATGGTGAAAAATAACAGCAGGGTTATTGTTCTTCACTCTCTTGAGGACTTCGATGATCTGGAAGATGATTCTGGCGCCGACGATTTTATCGCCAGAGTTACCTCGTCTGAAACTACCATAGAGACTTTTGTTACAGCATTACTGGAACTGATCACTGTCGTCAGAATTGAATTGCTCATGGAAAAGACTCGGTCTGGAGATCGCAAGTCTCTGGAGGATGCGATACAGCTGAACGATGCCATTGAGCAAGTCTATACCTCCGGTGTTATAAAAAGACCGGGAACTGTCTATACCTCCTCCGGTGTTATAGAAAGACAGGGAACTGAAAGCGACAATGGAGCAAGTCATGCATACGAACCCGTTCTTCCCGCTCCTGTTATTGTTCTTATAGCGCAGAATAGCCTTAATGGTCAGGGCAAGGCTTGGGTCAGACGCACGCTGCATAAGCACAACGCAGCCAAAAAGGCGAAAGCCATCGCTCGGGGTGAAACCTTTAAACCATCCACGGAGAGCGACCTGGGGTTTCTGGTTAATTTCTATAGTATCCCGCTGGAATCACTCCAGCAAAAAATCCCCTTAATCTTTGACTGGATAAAATCACATAACTATTCACTACCCTACATCGACATTGACGCCTTAAGGCCTGTCAGGGAGGGCAGCCGCTAAGTCCGACACACTGCCAGGGGGCTATTTGCCTTCGAGGAAAGGGTTCGCAGGAAAATAAAAAGAGAAAGGGGGCGGTGTCCTTTTATTGCTATTTAGGGATAAAAGCCTTGAACTACAGAGCACACAGAGGAAAAGCAAAAGCTTTTAATTAAGAGCTTTTGCTTATGCTTTTAACTAAATAGCTCTTCTCCGTGCCTCTGTGTCTCTGTGGTAAAAAATCCTGAGCAATCAACTAAACCGCTTATCCACCACCAGCTGCTTTTTGAAACGCTGAAAGTTCTGCACATACTGCGCAGAAGACAATTCCAGCAAAGCCTTCTGAGCGGCACCCACCTCTTTCACGACCTTGCCCGGTGAACCCATCACCACAGAGCCATCAGGTATCACCTTACCTTCAGGAATCAGGGCATTGGCTCCGATGATACAGTGACGGCCAATCTTTGCTCCGTTCAGAATCACGGCATTAATACCAATCAGGCTGTAGTCGCCTACCTCACAACCATGCAGCATCGCCTTATGGCCGATGGTGACGCCCTGCCCGATATTGAGCTTTACACCCGGGTCGGTATGCAGCACCGCGCCATCCTGCACGTTACTGTTCTCACCGATGGTGATCCGGTCGTTATCGCCACGCAGTACTGCATTAAACCAGACACTGGCATTGTGCTTGAGCACGACGGAACCAATCACTGTCGCATTATCAGCAACAAACCAATCATCACCCTGGATTTCCAGCGCTCTTTCACCCAAACGATAAATCATTATTCTTTGCCTGCTTTCCAACGTAAATCGGAGTATTTATTTTCAAGAGCTACTTATTAATAGCTCATTATTATTATTTTCGAGAGGCCTGGAAACGCTCACCAAACAAATGGGGAACGTCCAAAGGAATATTTGCATTTAATGTCACGTTAAGAAATTCAACCAGCATGATGGCCGTTAAACCCCAGATGCGGTACTCCTCAAACTGCCATACCGGGGCATAAAAGGTACCATTGCGGAAATTTAACTTATCACGCTGCAGCTGGTCTTTATCCAGCAGAAAATTGAGAGGTACACGAAAAATACGATCCAGCTCGTAAGGGTTGGCTATCAACTCCACATCCGGATCAATCACCCCGACAAACGGGGTGACTTTAATACCAAGCCCTGAAACCACTTCCCCGGTAGAACCCAGCAGATCAACCTGATCAGCAGGCAGCCCAATCTCTTCATGGGATTCACGCAAAGCTGTATGGGAAAGATCACTGTCCTCCTGATCTCGCTTACCACCAGGAAAGGCAACTTCACCTTTATGGGTATTCAGCCGACGGGAGCGACGGGTCAGGATAATTTCCGGTGAGGTTTCTGAACGAGTGACAGGAATAAGCACTGCCGCTTCAGGCAAATCAAGAGGCAGCCGACGGGGGGCATGCATGCCCAGCTGCTGGGTAATAGTAGTCAGCATATCTTTACGAACGTCCATGCTCGTCTTTTTGTTTGCCTGTCTATTCAGCATTGCATCCGCACCACGCTAACCGGAGAGCTGCCAGGCCCATAAACTCACAATGTCTCACAACATAGCATCTGATTCTGCAGAGTTGTGCCAAGGCCAAATCCTAGCCTGAAACACCACTCCCTCTAGAATACTCTAACACGGCTCTCCAATTTAAAAAGGAGAATATGCCTGTCGTTTAAGGGCTTTAATGACATTTATTTTACTTCGAACAGAAATTAACTTCTGCCGATCCATTCAAATTTCCAGCAATCGGTACTCACCCGCCAGCATGCGATCTATAAAGGCAGTAAACGAGAAACCGGCATTCACCTTCATATCCAGCTTGCGGGCACGTTCACGAAAGATCAGCGGGTTCACTATCTGCCGACGCTTCAAAGCAGCCACCAGAATGCGCCGACTGCCCGGAACCTCCCAGACAAACACATGGGGGAACACATCAATCATACGATCAATGTCTTTTTCTGAATCTGCGCCATCGAGCATGACCATCATTACGCCCTGCTCATTCAGCCGTTCCCGCACTTCCTGAAGGATGCTTTGGCGTTGCAGAATATCAGGTAAGGTATGCTCAAAGATGTTCTCTCGCAGCAATATCTGATCCAGATAAATCACATCGTAACTGCCGAAGGCACGACTGAGCAGAAATTTCATATTCTGGTCCTTCCGAACACTTAAGCGCTCATCGGGCTTTACATCGAAATAGTCAGAGGCCGCCGTAATCATCGCGGGGTCACTCTCTACCACATCAATAAACTGGGCAGGAGTAAAACTGCGCAGGAATTTGATCAACTCAATATTCCCCAATCCCAGTACCAGCGTATGAGCCGGAGACGGTGACAGAAGAAAAGACGCCAACAGTCCACGCTGCTCATCCTGCATAGGCACTTCGGGCTGCTGCAGGCTGACCTTGCACAACAAGGACTCAGCGCCCTTCTGGCTGCGCAGGGTGAGTGAACGCACCTGCCCGGCATCCTGAACATGCAGGTCGTAACCTTCAAGGCGACTACCATAACCCGACGGAGCCTGCTGCCCAGACAACCTGACACCACTTAACGGCAGACCATCTGCACCACTGGCACACATCGAGGCAGAAGCAGGGAAAGACACCATAAAGGTGAAAGTAAAAACCACGGCAGAAAGCCAGCGTAGCAGGCACTGCCTCCATCGGGATAACCATTTTTTCATCGCCAGATTCCCAAAAAAAAAGAGCGGCACCAAAACGTGATAGACCGGACAAAGCAGGAAAAGTTCCACGCCATAGCCAAAGCATAAAAACAATGACAGTTGCCATCCCCAACTGTTCTGGCACACTGAAAGACTTGTAGCAAAAGAGTCAGGATGAG
The DNA here is from genome assembly GCA_965221135.1 of Sansalvadorimonas sp. Lineage (GTDB taxonomy): Bacteria > Pseudomonadota > Gammaproteobacteria > Pseudomonadales > Endozoicomonadaceae > Sansalvadorimonas. Next base: position 120,793 of record CBDCRZ010000003.1, on the reverse strand, counting down.
AGCGGATGAAATTCTGCAGCCAGTGCGGAACCGAGGTTAAGCTGATTGTCCCGGAAGGGGATGACAGAGAGCGCCATGTCTGCGGTTCCTGCAAAACAATCCACTACCAGAACCCCAAAATCATTGCCGGCACCCTGCCCATTGTCGGCGATAAAATCCTGCTCTGCCGTCGTGCTATAGAACCTCGCCATGGCTACTGGACTCTTCCTGCAGGATTTATGGAAAACCATGAATCCACCGTAGAAGCAGCCCGCCGCGAGACCTGGGAAGAAGCCTGTGCGGTTACGGCCGATGAAGAGCTCTACGCTATTCTCAGCGTGCCCCATATCAGCCAGGTCTACCTGTTTTATCGTGCAGAATTAGCCAAACCCGAGTTTGCACCGGGGCAGGAAAGTCTTGAGGTTCGCCTGTTCAGCGAAGAGGAAATCCCCTGGGGTGAGCTGGCCTTTCCAACCATCACCAAGGCTTTGAAGTATTACTTCTCAGACAGGAAAAACAACCACTTCCCACTGCGGGAAGAGACTCTGGCTCAAAAGCCCGGCCCTGTAAAACCGGTCTCTTAACCAGCAGAAAAAGAGAGTCAGCTGCTGCGTGGGTCAACCGCTATTAATTCAAAAGCCGGTGTTTCATAAGGGTGCGCCGCCTTTAACGCAGCAATCGCGTCATCGACCAAAGCCTCTTCACACACCATCTCTACCTTGTACTCCGGCACCTGCTCGACAACATTATGTTCGCCAATAGCAGGTTGGCTACCGGGCAGAGGGCGAAATTGCCCCATCCCCAGTGTTTGCCAGCAGCAGTGGTCGTACAGACCGATACGGCCGGCGCCTGCGGTGAAGAGAGCGATTTTTACTACTTCCAGGTGCTCTTCTGGGACAAAGAAACAGAGTTTATACATGATGTACCGGTCTCTTGGCGGGATCGTTTTTTTAAGCCCTTAAAGAGAACTCTTCAGCTGATTCACAACCGGATTAGCATAGATCTTCAGCATCCACTCACGAGCCGATTCCGGGCAAGACTGCAGCCGCTTGCGGAACATTTCCTCATGAGCTTCAACATCCGCAGCATCAAACTGGCTGCGCCAGTCAAAGGCCGGTTGTGCATCTGACTCCTGCTCCCGCAGAAGATCATAGGCCAAACCATTGGATGGCCACAGGCGATAAAGCTCATGCATCTGCTGATCAATATTTTCCGCTGCCGCCTGAGGCGTATCCAGCGCCGGGTCAACAGCCTTACCAAAGGCCACATGCACGCGACCTTTCTGGCCTTCAATGCCGGTGACGATACTGTTAAGGTCTTCGTCTTCTTCTTTGCTGTAGGCTCCGTTCGCCTCACGCTCCTGCAGCTCAGCCGCTTTAGCACTGTCGCAGGGGTCGTACTCGTAGGAGATAGACACAGGAATAATATGCATGTGCTCCAGCATGTCGCTGAAACTCTTCTTCTGCTGACGAAAGCCCATATGCAACATCTTCAAAATGGCAGTGTCGGTACGGTCATCGCCATCTTTGGCGCGACCTTCCCGATGAGCCAGCCAGACGTTCTCGCCTTCATCAATCGAGTGAGCCATATAGGATGACAGCTTCTGAAACGCCTGCAGTTTCTCCCGTCGACCGGTGATAGAGCGCTGTACAATAAAGCTCTTGTTCAGACGCATCAGGTCACTGACATAAGGACGGCTGAGCAGGTTGTCACCAATGGCAATACGTGCGGTTTTCAGTTCATTCTGATCCATCACATAATTCACAAGCGCCGGGTCCATCACGATATCACGATGGTTACTCAGCAGCAGGCACGGACGGTCTGTAGGCAAGTTTTCAGTGCCGGACCATGAGAGCTGATCTGTGGTGCGCTTCACCACTGTCTCAACCATGGGGCGAATATGCATCTGCAGGGATCGAACGTTATTCACCCCGGCCATCATCTGGCGCAGTTTCCAGCCCACCACAGGGCGAAGCATATTGCGTAGAAAAGCTGGCAAGCCACCAAACTGGAAGTGAGTAACCGCATTGAGCATCTGCGGGTTACGCACCAGGCGGTTTAGCACGGGTGCCACTTCAGCATCGTTGTAGGGGCGAATATCGTCGTAGGAATTCATAGGGGAGCGAGGTTGTACCTGTTATAAATGGCTGCTGCAGCGCATTATATGTTCCTGTCGTGAGCAGGTCTGTATCTTCCCGTTGCCTTTCACGATGGCTTTGTAAACATATGTTCGCCCTGACACCTTACCCAGATACACCCTCAGGCACAAATACGGACAAACCCCAGGTGCTCATAAGTAGTTACCGCGGCAACACACCAAGGTATAATCCTCATCAGTAGTGCTTTTAACACAGAGGGAGTTTATGAACAATCGCACCAGAGTGGCCCGTATTTTTGCCAGCGTCCTGTTTTGCGGGTTCACTGCTGTATCATCTGTCAGCCTTGCAGCGACATCATCAACAACTCCCAATACAACAGCCAGCATCAGCGCGCTGCAGAGTTTGTCTGAGAGTGGCGATATGACTGCCACCGTTCAACTGGCAGACGCTTACCGGAAAGGCAACGGTGTCGACAAAGACACCACCAAAGCCTTCGCGCTGTACTCGGAAGCCGCCCGCGCCGGCGACAGTCTGGCACGTTTCCGCCTTGGTAAGGCTTATCATCGCGGAGAAGGCACAGACAGCAACCAGATTTCCGCCTGGGTCTGGCTGACCCTGGCAACCGAGAAAGACTCAGCCATTAAAGAGCAGGCTATGACTCTGCGGGACACCGTCGGTAACTCACTGACGCAGGCCCAGCAGGACCGTGCCAAACTTCTGGTCACCCAATTTAAAAAGTTACTGACACCATGATCAAAATCTACAGTCCCCGTGATGCGATGGAAGCCGAATGCCTGAAAGATATGCTGACCAGTCACCATATCCACAGCCATGTGAGCGGTTCTTTTCTTCAGGGGGCTGTGGGCGAACTGCCCGTTCACGACCTGCTGGGGTTGTATACCGATATAGCCGATGCCGACCGTGCCAGGGAGCTGATTAGTGACTGGCAGGAGGCTCAGCCGGTCTTTCCGGAGGATGGGGAGGAGTAATGCTTCCAATAGAAATATCAAAAGCGTTTGAAACTCAACAACCACCGGCTAAAGAGGCTGTTGCAAAAGCCATCAAAACAGTCGGCACATTGAGTCGATGCCAGGATTGCCAGCTGTTAAATAGTCCGGATGTAATAGATCCGAAGCGAATACGGGAAGCTTGATCCAGCAGGTTGTATGCCAGTAGGTGCAGCCCAAATTCCAGTTTGACTGCCGTTAGACCACGTCGACGGAAACGGTTTAAACCCTGAACCGTCCGTAAATAACCAAAAACTGGTTCGACCATGGCTTTTCTTTGCCGGAAAGCTTTTTGGGCCGCAGGGTGATGCATGAGCTCCCGCAAGGCATCTTTGGCGTCGTCCGATGCAAAGCGTTTGATTTGCCTGCCTAACCGTTTATTTGTTGTACATTTTGATTTCAGTGGGCAATTTTCACAGGGAGCTCCGCCATAAACCCATGCAGCTTCATGACGGGTGGGGTCTTTGGGTTTATACAACAGTTTCAGGGTTTGCTTTGCCGGACATATATAAACGTCACGGGTTTGATCGTAGCGAAAGTGCCCCTTCTGAAATTTTTTGGCAGACTTCGGTAAACCCGGCTTACCGCTCTCCGGGCAGAGAAGGCTTATGTTCCGTTCAAGGCTTGTGGCTATGACTGAGTCATTAAAGTAGCCACCATCGTATAACAGTTCTTCCGGATTACCCCCCGTAATACGGGAAGCTTGATCCAGCATACCAGGAATAATTGTGATTTCACTGGTAGGGTCGACATCATGACCAAGCACCACGCGTTTATCATTGGCCAGTATCGAAGATGTATAGCCCGGAGCATAACCCCGACCAGGTTTCATCTTTTGCAGGATGGCTTCGGGCTCGGTTGGGCTGACCATGGTTTCGTCGGCATTTTGACCGTGCTTTTTCCGCTTCGCTTTTCGCTCAAGAAGTGTGTTGAGTACTTCTTCTGTATGGGCTGCTTTTTCTTGCAGCTTCGGGCTCTCCGGTTTTGTCTCTGCCTTTGTGCGAGCTTCTTCAAAAGCGGCTTTTGCAGCTTCTTCCTTGATCAGGTTGTAATTGGAGCAAGCGGCTTCGATGGTTGTGCCATCACCTGCCAAACCTTGACCGCTAGAACCGGTTTTCTCTAATACAGTGGCTGCCAGTGCATCAAAAAAGTCACCTGTCAGAGATTGGGCATGCATGTTTATAAAGGGCTCTTCCTCAATTTGAGTGGGTGATTTAGCATAATCTGAACCTCTCAATGCAAGGATGCCGAGATGCGAGATAAGAAACTGTACTCCCAGATACTGGGTATTCAAACTCCATGGTCAGCATCAGAAGTAGATCTTTCCCTTCAGGAAAACCAAGTTAAAGTCTACATGGAACACAATGGTAAAAAGCTCTGTAAATGCAGCAGTTGCGGCCAACCCTGTCCCGGTTATGATCACGTTATCCAGAAGTGGCGCCACCTGGATACTTGTCAGTTTCAAACCATCCTTGTAGCCAGCGTTCCTCGTACCAAATGTCCTGAACACGGAGTGTTAGCCACTCAGGAGCCATGGGCGGAACCGGGCTCTCGTTATACGGCCCTGTTTGAAGCCTTGGTTATTGACTGGCTAAAGGAAGCCACGACCAAGGCAGTTGCACAACAGATGAAGCTTAGTTGGACTGCCATAGACGGTATTCAACAGCGTGCTGTAAAGAGAGGTCTGGAACGTAGGGAAACCAAGCCATCCAAGCGTATACCGGTCGATGAAACGTCTTTCCAGAAGCGGCATGAGTACGTCACAGTGGTCACGGATCATATCGAAGGCGTTGTGGTGCATGTAGCAGACGACCGTAAGAGTGGCAGTCTCAACGAGTATTTTGATACCTTGCCCGAGGACCAAAAGGCCAACATTGAATGTGTGACCATGGATATGTCCAGAGCGTATATCAAGTCAGTAAGGGAGAATGTCCCTGAGTCAGACCTACGGATCGCATTCGACAAATTCCATGTCGCCCAGTCCCTTGGAAAAGCTGTTAACAATGTTCGCATAGAAGAGAATAAAACCCTTCTGGCAGAGGGTGTAGGGCTGCTTAAAGGAACCCGTTTTGACTGATTGATGAACCCTGAAAATATGTCCGAGGAGAAGTGGGATAACTTTGAACCATTACGGAATTCTACGTTGAAAACAGCGCGAGCCTGGGCCCTCAGGGAAATGGCTATGTCTCTATGGGATTACAAGTCCAGAGCCTGGGCTATCAAAGCCTGGAAGCGCTGGTTGAGCTGGGCGCAACGCTGTCGCCTTGAACCCATCAAAGTCGTCGCCAGGACAGTCAAGGAGCATTTGTGGGGTATAGTGAATGCAATCGTGCTCAATGCTAACAATGGACGTGCAGAAGGTATCAACAGCAAGATTCAAAGTTTGAAGACCCGGGCATGCGGGTACAGAAGCCGTGAACGATATAAGACAGCGATCTACTTTTATCTCGGTGGTCTGGACCTGTATCCCAATGGCGTTAATCGCTGAAAATCACCCACTAAAACAAAGGAAGAGCCCATTTGTTTTACAACAGATGAGGAAAAAGTATTATATTCCTGCGTTTATCATATTGAGATCAGAAACCATTAGCAGTGATTTTCATTTAGAGTATTTTCTCTTTCATCTAGATAGCAATACTGGATTCAAGAAGTAAGTAAAACAGCCGGTATTCGTGTTGCAGTTCTCCACAAAGAAAACTCCTTACGAACATTGTAGAGTATATAATACTCAATTACCCCGAAGAAATTGCAAACAATTATTTCGAAAATGAGATTGTAAAAGTACACGCCACATGGAACGATAATGAGAATCAGCCCTCCTAATAAAAACATTGAATGGCCCAACATGACCCAACATATCTTTAAAATCCTGATAACAGCGGCAATGATTTCGGTACCCGCTATTCCTCTGATTCACTACTTCTTTGGCCATACGGGAGTCAGGCTCTTTTGTGTCTTCATCCTGCCATCAGTCTCTGTCGTCCTATATACCCTCTACATCAATCATTTAGACGATAATGAACCAGATAACGAAAGATAGCACCTTCCAGCCCTTTCGTTACCAACTCTTACCACACTGTTATCCAATCACTCAGGTATTTATAGTCTTATACAGCAATCTTTATCTTCAATTGACCAACATAAGGATTGCCCGATATGCAGTGCAAACGAAAAACACTACTGACAACTGTATTCCGAATACTGATGTATTGTCTGCCCATTCTTTTGGTAAATAATGCTTTCGCGGAAGAAAAGATCACCAGAAATGAAATCAGCGCAATCAACTACCCAGAGATTTTTCCTACCATTAATCAGGAAAAGGAAAATGACAAGTATTTCAAAATAAAAAGCATCAACAATAAAACACTGTTTCTCGACACAAAAAAAATCAACAACTTTATGTGCCACAGTTTGTACCCCATTATAAACAACAAGATTTTGTCCGCAGGGTATTTAATTGGAATTACATTAGCAACTGCATTGGTAAGGGATCTTCATGTTGCTCCTTACTTTGTTGTACTCACTGGTGGACTTTCTAGTATAGCTTCCATCTATTGCTTACTTGCCGTCACAACCCCCAACAAAGGGGTGAGCTATGAAAATGCCAGCGTATACCCTTCAGATTTCATAGATCGTGAAACATCCTCAGATATTACTGACGGCTCTATATTCAAATTCGATAAACCTTCCCATTCATGGGGCAATGCAGCCTGGATCACCCCACAATTTTTCGGTTCTGAAAGCACTCATCCCCTTTGCCTGACGAGAGATAACCGACGCAAAGAAGTGACCCTTAAAAATTGTTATTTCATCGAGGATGAACACGGCATCAGAAAAGTGTCTGAAAACCAGCTCTGGTCCACTCGTGCAGCGACCAAACAGACAAAGGGAGATAAAAAACACATGCCACTGAGAGCAAAAAACTGCCCCAAAAGTCTGTGCAGCAATCTCTTTATTGACTTCAGGATAAAGTAAACAATAAAGCAAAAAAAGAGAGACTGGGTGACTGATAGCTATATAACTACACGCCCCTCTTACCATTGCTCTTTACAGCACGACTAACTGGATATAAACGGCGCATTTTCTCCAGCATGTTTCTGTTCCCACCTTAAGGTGCGCCTTAACGGAATAGCCAGTGATGGCTCCCCTGCTTCTAAACCTTTGTCAGGCACTTTAGAATCGCTTCCTTTTAGTTTTTTATACCCCTCCCTAATAAGGCAGTAGGTACCAGCCACGGCCGCTGCACAACCAACAAAGGCAACCGCAACAATAGCAGCGACTCCCGTACTACCCAGACCAGCAACTACAGAGACCGCTGACGGGCTGTAGCCCTGGCCAAAACCCTCAACAGGCTCAAGTGTTAACGGGCAGGAAACAAATCCCTCACTCTGGGAAGGCGTACAGTCCCCGGTGAGCGTCGCTTGCAGCGTAGTAATGACACTTCCCGCTCTTCCGTCCGTACAGTTTGAGTGAGGGGCAACTGAAACTGTGTGGCTACTGCCTGGGTCCAGGGGCAAGGTTGTACTGTTTCCATGCACCTGAACCTTAAAACAATCACTTGTTACATCATAGGACTGCCCCTGAATGCCATTCCAGGAAACTGTCGCTGGACCACATCTATCACTTCTCTCAATAGTCAGATGCGCTGGTGCTAATAATTTCCCAACAATAGACGGGTAGGGGGAAGTGGCTTCCTGGCCATTAGCCATATCGACACCCCAAACACGGGAGCCTTCGTAAACCGGGCTGACAGGTAATTTAAGCGCGACTCGCAGAGTACCCGCAGGGTCACCTGGTTCCAGAGCCAGTCTTTCCACAACAAAGGCATGATCGGGATCACCATCCGGGCTCTTGCTGAAGATTTCGGTTCCAACAACACTGCGATCAGACGAGATGGATGCTTCAAGAATCAGGTCATGGGGAACGGCAGAAGAGTTCCAGTTATCAACAAATACAGACAACGCCGCTTTTGAGCCAGTCTGATTAAACACTGTGATGTCGGATCGTATGGTGTCACATGCCGTCTCATTAACCCGCTTAGGTAAAGGGGGGAAGTTCAGTACGTCTGGGCTGTCGTGCAATCCTCTTCTCATGAGATCAGTGGATATAAAAGAAGGCGCAACCGCCGCGTGCCTTCCCCCACCTGCACAAGCCACTCCTGATGCGAGCATTTCAATACATAAGATTATTGAACAGATAAGGAGCTTTCCACCATCGCGTATGACTGTATACATGAGTTTCAGATCCTTAAAACAGCCAGGTTCCAAGCCTAGTGCAGCCAAGCGTTAATATCCACACACGCTTATGCCTGTAACGGCCGGGCCCTATAAGTTCACTTAAAAGGCTTGGCCATTTTCTCATTGAAGAAGTTAGCAAAAGCGTGGAGCCTGGTTTTCAGGTCGTCCGTGGATGTGAAAATGTTTCGTTTCAGGAACCGTCTTGTCAGGATGGAAAACCAGATTTCAATCTGATTCAACCAGGATGCATGCTTCGGTGTATAGTGGAAAACTATCTTGTGGGAAGGGCAGCTCAGGTACTCTGCACGGCTTTACATGTTCTTCATGTATTCCCGATTTCCTTTTAATACCAAGCTCTTCTGCCGTTGTGCCTTCAACCTTGGCGACGGCTCTGACTGCGCCTTCAGACATATGCGTGTTGAGCCTGTCCATGACAAGGTGCCAGCCTGCTGCATAAGGGTCACTGGCCAGCGTGTTGTTTAACCAGTCGGCAAAGCCTTCCTCTGTTCTGGTATCTCTTACCAGCGGTATGATTTCTCCTGTAGCGACGTCCATGCCTGCCAGCAGGGCCTGTGTGCCATGGCGCTTGTATTCAAACTCGCGCTTTTCTATACGGTTTAACAGGCTTCCCTTCCGTCAAGGGTTCCAGAGCCTTCATACCTGTCTTTTCATCGCAAGAAACCGTCCGAATATTTTGTTCGGCACGTTCAAGTGCCTGCTGATAGGTATCGCAGACATCCGCACAGTGAATCTCAAACGCTTCATCCCTGGGTGAGTCAACCCAGCTTTCCTTCAGCACCAGTCAGTATGATTTGGGCTCTGAGAACCAGTAATTGCGCACTTTTGCGTTTGCGAATTATGAGTTCAAGGTCGTCACGTTGTTGATCGGACAAGCTGATTTTCTGAGTGTGTTTTGACGGCATCCGTACTACTTGTTGAATGGTATTAGGGAGTAAAGGGAGCGCGGATCAGAATATATCTCAAACTGTATGTATATTAGAGCTTTTCTGCTCTAGTAGCCCGTCTGAAATCCGCCCAAAAAAGCAACGACCGTTGAGACAGGCATTGCCTGAGTAACATTTTGTTAGCTTAGCTAACCTTCCTGCCAGAACTTTACCTGCCGATGCCTTTCTAATGCAGAGTTTTGTTGCAGGCAAGGATAAGGAGAATAACCAATGCACACAGGCATTCATGCACCCTACCAGATATTACGTAATGGTTGTTTAAGCGGTCATCAGAAGCAGGAGCATGTGGGTCTGAATGTACAATGTGACGCCCTGGTGTTCTCACGCAACGGAGAGGGAGCTTTTAAAGCGCACTCTGTCCGCCTGACAGAAAAAGTAAACCAGCTTATGACCGGGCACGTTCTGCCAGCTTTAGGCAAACAACCCCGGAATGAAGATTGCCAGGATTATCTCATTCCTTCCGACCGCCCCTGCACCGTCGCGGTTCTGGAGCCCGTGTTAACCCGGATTTATAAAGCCTGCCAACCTCGAGATTTGCTTAATTACAATGGTTTTCTCGATCATCAACAGCTCAAAAGATTCCGGGAAATGGAAGATAAGTTACTGGTAATCGGGTGTGGTACAGCTCTTAAGAGCCATCAAAAATCACCCCCCCGGGAAAGCACCTTTACCATAAATATGGAACCTGACGCGAAACCCGATGTGATAGGACGCGCCGAGACAGTGATTCACCTGCTGCCAGACAGTGAGCATTTTTCGGTGATTGTTTTTGAATCAGTGCCTAATGCCCCATTTGAGATGGGTAACGTATCCATAAGCCTTATAAAGAAGAGCTGCGAACTCCTGAAAAAAGGAGGGGTGATTCTTGCCTATACCGCGTTTGGCGCGACCAGGAAAGACGGCTACGAAGGCTGCATTCAAATACTCGAATATCTTACATCCGATAGCAATCTGGAATTTAAATTTGCAAGCCAGCCCGAAAACGTCATCGAAAATCTCTATAAGGCAGTGAAAATAGAAGATGTACACGATCGAAACACCTGGTTACAGACAATCTACGAAAGCAGCGCCCCCCTTCACGGCCTGCCACAAAATTATAATAATGATCTGGTTTTCGGCATTGCAATAAGAAAAGTCATACCACCCAGAGCCGGACAGAAACCGGCTTCGGGCGATTCGAGCATAGAAGTCACGCAACCAAAACGTTAACAGGGTAACTCTCTATGCTTTCCTGCCATTTTAAATCGCCGCTGCGGAGTCAACAATCTCAGCTCAGTAACGATGTATACCTGCCAGGCCAGATACCCTGTAAATACCCAGGACATACGGGCTCCTTAGGCTCAATTTTTTTTGACCGCTGCGTTAATACGCTTTTTTACAGGCAGGTTTCATTAGGGGAGCGAAAAGTTCACTTAATGCGGCACATACCATTACTGGGTTGTTTAGGTATTTTGAAATGGCAATGGGTAAATGGTTTCCTTCCATCGACTCTGCAGCATGATAAAATTAACAGCAGTGACCTACTCGTCCTAACTACCGGCAAGACAGTATCATTGGCGTCTGTCAGCACTGATGGTCGTCAAATTGAAAGTCATTTTATACCTTGCTCATATAGCTGGAAGACAGAACTTGTGATCGACTTTACGACGGGGTTCGTGAGTACCGCCTCTGTCGTTATGCCCTTATTCTTTAGCAACATGAGATACACAGTGATACCTATAACTCTCGGTGTGCACTGGTACCTGCAGAAGATTTTGTGTTTACCGGGCTGCCTGGATACGAAAGAGTATGTCCCTCAAATGGGTGTACTCATCTCAGGGGGCAATACGTGTAATTTCCAACATCAATTAAACGCCTTGAGTCACGAGTGCCAGGAAAGACAAGTTAAATATCAATTGCTTTCTAACAACTGCTCCACTCAGGCAGGCAGGTTACTGGGCAATGCTATTGCTCCAGAGCTGAAAGCACACCTTGGAGAGCCGCTTCTCTTTTGGACACCAACAGATGTTTTCATTCGAGCCTGCAACATTAACGCTTTAAATAAAGTCTTTCACAAGATTCGCTGATCCCTCCACTGACAGAGTGGTACAGCCAGGCCAACAACCTTTGAATATGAGCCAACCCCTGTTGTCTTCATCACAAGCGGGTTCTTTTTCTGAGATCACTACACCTGAGGAATAACATTTATGGCCACTCCATTAACGAGCTCTTCCCCAAAAAAGGATATACCCTACTTCGCCTCCGGTGTCGGGCGGGGATTTGGCAGAGGACGTGGTCTTCCCCATAGAAGTGCCCGTGGTCGAGGCCGGGGGAGAGGTATATTTTCCAAGACTCGTCGGCTCCCGGTCGAAAGCCCTCAAGGCAATGGCACCACATTCCATGGCATCACAACAAATAGCACCATAACAAGTAGCACCACAGCTTCGCCCGCCAAACAACTGCAATCCAGAGAGGCCTTCACCACAGAACAGTTCGCTGATGCCTTTCCTGGACATGGAGATGCACAGGAACAAAAGCAACATCTGGAGCCCGTACCTGCAGCTACCGCACAAACCTGTTCGCCCTATGAGGTTATAATGACGGGGTTTGAACAGGCCGTGGACAGCAGGCAACCCGAACTTGCACTCAAGCTGGCTGCATGCCTCAGCTACTCACTTCCTGGTACCCAGCAGGCTTTCACCACTGAAGAGCGGAAGAGGCTGAAAACCAGTTACAGGAAGCTGGAACAGAGCCTGCAATCGGAGCATAGAGAAGAGCAAGCACAAAAGCACCAGCAATTGCTACAGGCACTAATAACCAGAATTGTCAGTGCCCATTGCACCACCACAGAACAAATCAACCATAGTAGATGTATGATTTCAGATGCCCGTCCCAGTCAAACAGGGCGCCATATAGACGAACAGATCAACGCTCTTGAACAGCACCTTGCAAAGGGAGAGATATCCGATGCAGCCACATGCTTAAAAACACTCAGTCTGGTCTTTCGCATGCTCCATAACAAAGAACAGTACATGCGCATAAAAGATTCAGCTCAGGCACTGATACCCAAACTCTATGAGCAGGCTAAAACATATAGCAACCCACAGGATGCTGTGGACTTCCTGCGTACTTATCTATTCCCCATTGTCGACTTTATACACACCGAAAAACCAAGACCCGAATCCGAACCGGATGCCAATATTAGCCAGTATCAGCTCATGGGATGGCTTTCCGCTTATTTTGATCGCAACAACGACATGACGACTGCCGACCTCTTTAGCTGGAAGTTACTGGTGCGCTTTCTGGCTAACAATTACCACTTATTGAAACGGCAATCCAAAGAACTCCATTATCTGCTGCTTGAACGCACACCTGAAGTCACGGGAACACAAAATGACAAAATTGCAACGCCTATCAAGCAGCTGTTACGACAGGGAAAAAGTAAGGAGGCTCTGCAAAAGTGCCAGGCTATCAGCACCCAGACACCAGAAATCTGGACCGGTCACAAAGCGGCAGCCCTGAACCATGTGTTCAAATGCTCCCTCAGGGCAGAACTGGCCAGCCTGTGCTTTGAAGCCGAACAGGCGCAGGAACTGACCCTGCAACATTGCCAGCAACTGAATGCACTGTTTTCCCTGCTTCGTTCTATGAAATATGTCACTACCGGTGAGCTGTTATGGGACCAGCCCTGGCTGACCGGTGGCTCAAACTGCAATATTCTTTTTATCTTGCGTTATCTCTTCAACACACTGGTTTTGCAGCCCCGGTGGGACACGATTGCATGCGAAACCAGTGACTCGAAGATAATCAACCAGACCACCATCGATCAACTCCAGCAGATGATCGACGATTATGGCGAATTACTGTACCCCTCCCATACCCAGCAATTGGAGAGTCTGAAAGCGTCCCTGCCGAAGACGAAAATGCCTCAAGGCTCCGCAGCTCAGCCGGCAAATCAACAGATTGCCGCGCACCCTGTTCCCGAAACCGCTACTGCACCAGAACTCCCGGCCAAACCATGGAACCGGACAGAGCTGCGCAGGGCCGCCGTAGACAGCGTCGGCGAAGACGTTATTAAGGAGTTTTATACCCTGTCCCCAGACAGGTCCGAACACCCTGAAGTGAACGAGCAAACATTGAAAACCATGCTCGCATCAATCGAAAAGGTGAAGATTTTTGCACTCAACATACTCAAGTCACACCTTGAGAATCAGAAACTGGCCCAGGCCTGGGTAGATTTTATACAGCACTATTGCCTTGCCCATCCCGAGCTATCTTTTATCGCACCCTACAAAAGAAAGGCGCTGCAGTTTCTAGTTTCTGCAGCTGTTGATGTACAGATACAAAACGCTTTTGCTCGCTTCAGACTCTGTGATGATGACCCTGAACAGAAAAAAGAAGCCTGCGGCCAGGTTGCCCGCCATTTCGCAGAGCACATCTACCCGCTGACTAATTTTATTTCTGGTAATTGCGTTAGTAACTATCAGAAATTGATGCAGGTTATTCACGGAAACTTCCTGCGTTATCTGGGGGGAAACACTTTCACAACGCCAGCGAATGAAATCAATGACAATGCTGAGGCTGTCGCCCAGGCCTGTGAAGAGGTCTACCCCTATTTAATGTTATTCAATCACAATACGCAGGGGCTCTTGCGGAAGTTTTATACCCAGTGCGCTTACAGTAAGCTTCAGCGAGCCCTTGATAATCTTTCTTCAGATAATGATCGGCATTTCAAGGAAGGCCTCAATCAGTTAGTGGATGACGTCTATGAAAAGCATAATTTCTTTTCCTGGGAACAGACACCAAAAACCTGCCGAATAGCTAAAAGAGCCACAATTCAGGCTTACCGCGGTTTGAGAACAAAAGCATTGGCTGACCCTGCCCAATGGCAAAGTCTCTTCGACAAATTCAAGGACAAGCATAAACAGGCCCGATTTCTGAATATTTTCGCAGGTGAGCAAGAATACTATCCACCAGATAACATGCCTGGCAGCAGCTGAGGCAATCTCAAATATAGAAGAGGTTTTGGGGCTATTCCAGTGCGGGCTATTTCCCCCTGAGCCTTCCTGTGAAAGCTGAAACTGTGGTAATGCCGGAATCACAGGCCCGGACTTACGCCTCCATGACTGTCAATCACTCTTTCTTGCCACAAAAGCAGATCGGTCGATTGAACTGACTACCAGGCGTGGCACAAAGGTCTCTTGCTATGCCTATACTGGCATTCTTTGATAAACAAAGAGTGTCCGATGAAAGGTGTCCTGAAGGCTATTTTTATATTTCTATGCGCACAAATAATCACGCCAGTAGCAAGCGCCGGTAGTGACTGCCCACTGCATGACACAGAATGCACTTGTTCAGACCAGCTTAAAATACAAATAAAATTGCTGATAAAAGTTTCTGAACGCTTAAAGTTTTTGGCATCAGATGAACTGATACAACTGCAACAACCGCAAGTACTACAAATGCTCAACTGTGAAATTGAAAAACTAAACCAAAATGATAAGGCACTCATCACCCCGGATTTATTAAGAACAATACAACGTGTGCAAGTGATACAGCTGCAAGAAATGCAATGTGAAGCAATACTATAGAATATTAATGATCTGGTATTTAAGTAGAGACATATATCACCAACGGTGACTTTCAACAAAGACTTCGCCTCCTTTTTCTTTAAAAAATCATAACAGAACTGACAGGGAGAAATTGACTCACCTTTATTAGCATTTAAACTTACTCACCTGTTTTGTCATAAACCGTAAAATCATGACAACAATTCAACTATTAAAACTATTGCAACCATTGAAGGTTGAATTCATATAAATGATTAAAAAACCAAAAAAAACGGGATTAACATATTGTCCTACCGGCTTTCCAGATGACTACCTAACGAGCAATCAGTTAGTTGATACAAGACCGTTACTTGATGATCAAAGAGAGGAACGAGGTGCAGTGTCATATATGTTTGATTACCACCGTTCCTCAGCCTTGTTAGTAGAAACCCTTGTAAATACAGGCATCCCAGGGTGATAGATATTTTAAATTTCTTCGCTGCACGTTTGTGCCAAACGTGCACAAGCCTTTTGCTGCAAGGGATTCGAAGCATCCTCCTCTATCGTGGCTGAGGAACAGTGGTAATCAGGTATATGTTAACTCTGCCTGCTCTCCCCTGAACAGGGGCAGACGAGTAGGGTTAACTTTCATCATAGTAATCTACGGTTAGTGAAAACGGCACAACTGTTATTTCATAAGAGACAAATCACTGATTTTGTTGTCTCCACATTACAGTAAAAAGAATTCAGCTTATTTTTTATAACAAGGTGAGTATATGCTTGGTTTAAAAGTCTGTTATGGCAGGTATCATCAGGTAGATGATAAGTTCAATGAAATTGAAGAATTAGAAAATAAATATGGTGAAGAAACTGTACTGGCGGGCTGCCGCGAAGGAAACACTAATACTGTAAAGCGTTGCTTTGAAAGAGGGCTATCAGTAAACGAAAATTACAAAAATGGTAAAAAAATTGGGAAAAGGCACAATCCACCAGAGTTCGTTTCACCTTTATATATGGCAGCATATAAAGGGCATCGTGAACTCGCAGAATATCTCATTGTCGAATGCAAAGTTGATGTGGACACTTTATCATCCAAATATTCTGCTACACCACTTTATGCTGCTTGTCGAAAGGGCCATTTAAAAGTGGCCGAACTAATCCTTAATAACGATAGTGATCCAACAATACCCAGAACATATGGATTGCATAATGACAAGGAAGAAACAATCCTGACTGCCGCAAAGCATAGTCAAAATATAAAAGTGATGTCACTAATTGAAGATCACCTTTCTGATTGCTCATTTCTGCATTTTGACTGAGGGTAGAATCTACCCTCATATACCTGACAAAAGGGCGGTGTCATTTATCTATGACAGACTCAATCAGCTTCTTCGAGGGAACCTGGGGGAGTCAAGCCTGCATCACCGAGAGATCCGATCGGGCGATGGGAATCTACCTCCCGCTCCGCTGGTTGATCCTCAAAAGAGCCCAACCAAAGCGTGACCAACATGAATGATGGAAGTGCCAGAATGGCAGGAGCATTTGCTGGCGTGGTCGACCAGTCCCTTTAATGTTTATGCTGTGAAGAATAACCTGGATGACGAGCCTTCAGTGTTTCTTTCAGACAGATTTCCATATCATAATCATCTGAAAAATCCACTTTTTTGCCGATCATGCATACATCTAAAATACATTCCCACCTGGGTGTCTCTAGAAAGTCTTCGATTTTGAAGTGTTGAAAAAAATCGATATCAGCAGTACACCCCTGCGCACCTTCGCCAATATAAATAACGGGTTTTCCCAGTTTCCAGGCATTAATTGCTATTCCCGCAGGTTTAGCGGTTGGCCACGCAATAATTAGCGCATCCACCTTGTCTTTGTACTTTCTTATTGCGTGTTTGGCTCCTATTTTTTCAACCTCAAAAACCGGGTTGTCGGGGTCTATATCAGTAGAGATTACACCAACACCTTGCTCTGCAAGTGCTTTTGATAACCAGCCACGACCGGCACAGACTTCAAGACATTGAGTTATTCCCCGCCTACCGAGTTCCTCAGCCAGTTTTTTTGTCCATTTTTTATCAACCAGAGCATACATACACAGCTCTTCAACAATAAACTCTCTGTAACTTGTATACTTACGGCCTTTATATTCAAAACTTTGGGTTTCAGGTGAAGTTTCCCAGAAGCCGTCACCGGGGTATTCTGGGCTCGTAATCAGTTTGAAGAATTGTTCATCCTCACTTCCGGATAAATATTCATGGAGTTTATTGACCTCTCTATCTTTTATCCATTTTTCAGGTATCTGCTCTTTAAGCAGCGTATCGATATTACACCTGATCCGGGCCTCAACTGATTGAGCCGGAACCTCGCTTTTGTAAAGTACCCGATCCTGAGCCTCACTTTGGAAAGGTTCCCGAAGAGCTGCAACTTCGGCATTGGGTGCCCTCCATACCATTGTCCATATACCTCTAAGGCAATCCATTGTTTACTCCTTTTTTTTGAATGACATTGATACCCCTGTAGACAGCCGTCTGGAAGGTCTGATCCACTGTATTACTAACATGGCGGTTAAAGCAGAAAATGGATAAGGAAAAAAAGAAAAGGGGGCGGTGACATTTATGATATTTTTTATCATCGCGGACTAATCAAGAGATGGGAATCTACTTTCCGCACCGCAGCACTGCCCACACCCAGTGGGACTTTCGCTCTAAAAAACGTCAACCCTTTTATCTTTTTTTTCTTGTTTACTCCAACACAGCGAGTTCAACTCCTTAACGTTTTAACGATGTAATCTCATGAATGGGAACTGACTAAAACATCTCTAAAGCAACTAAAGAGACATGGACGCTTATTAGCATTTAAAAAATCTACTTTCTGTAAAGCTGCTACCCTTCAAAAGTTTTTCTATAACCAGAGCACTAGAGAATTCTACTGCGACGGTACAGAGAACGAATAATGAAAGACAAATACTTCTCAGATAGTTAAGCAACTGAAGGTGATCATTATGATAATTCTTTCGAAGTTTCCACATATTCAGTGGAAGTTCTTTCTTTTGATAACGGCTTTGTGTTTATCAACAATAACCCGTGTTCAGGCCATGCCCGGAGGCACCTCAAAAACTGCGCCAGCGCAGGCGGTGCTAGGACTCTGGTCTAATTTTCAAACGCTCGCAGCAACCGGTGCTGATGTTCAAACTGTCAAAAAAGTCTCCGTAACACAACTCGATGCAAGCAACATGGCCTATCTTCTCAACTGTCTGCAGAGTGATGATCAGCAACTCATTATGACTTACGTGGCAAATGAAAGACCCAACGCCTTTCTCAACAAAGTTAAACGTCATATACCAAAATACGACGAAAGCGGTGGTGGCATTGACTGGGAAGCACTGTGGTCAATCGCTACCGGTGAAGATGAGCCAATGTCGGATGATGATGACCCAGACGATCAACCCCCAAGGCTTGTCAGTTCCTCCAGGAGTGATGATGAGGGTGACAGTGACATGGATAGCAACTCTTCTAGCCATACATCACCTCCCCCCCGGGGCAATTGCACCTCACGGCACCACCATTCACCGGTCATCCATCAACATCAACACTACCACCAAACAGGAGTTCTGCCCTCCACCACCCCTGCCGTATTGCTGGCCACGGCAGGTGCAGGAGCCAAGGCAGGCAAAAGGGCAAAACCGAAGCACGTTCAAACTAGAAGCTACTTAACTCTTCCCGAAACAGATATAACACTTGAAGAGCCCAAATATGTGGAGAACGATGTAGACAGAAAAGGGCAGATTGGGGACCTGGTTGGCGCATTGGCAGATGTGTTCACCAAGTTTGACCCATTAGGAAGGCAGATTGCCAGCACAATGCACCGGGAAACCATTCAATCTCTAATCGGTGTGAATATCGCCAGCCTCGTGGATCTGACAACAACAGCAACAGGATTTGATCTTCTCAGCATGGTGCCAGTCTTTACGCTTTATAACCCAAAGACTCCCTTTAGCAGTCTTCAGCGTCAGCTAAAGGAATTCCTGAGAATATTAACCAGTAGTCCTGAATTCAATATTATAGGTGAGCATAGAAACAGCCTGATTCCACTGTTGCTTATACAACAAGGGCGTATTCAGCAAGAAAAGGGGCTGCATAATGTCAATATGAAACCACTGGATTATATAATCAGAAAATTCCCCTCGGACGACAACAATGAACTCTGGACATTCACTTATGAGCTACTGAACCAACTCAACCTGAGGCCTAAACTCGTTAATTTGCCAGCCCAGTTCAGGTCAGCAGAGAATGCCCTGTCAAGTCTTGGAGGAATGAGCAAAATTCGCATCGAAAATCCTGACGCTTTAGCGAAAATTATCGCTGAAAACGTAAAACAAAGACCCAGGGGGCGGACTATTGATCCGAAAAGAATACAAGGCGCAAAATATAATGACCTGATACGCAGTCTGGAGGATGCCAATGTTAGCTGTCCGCACCTGGAAGTAGCTATTGCAATGTTCTCCCTTACCTCCCCCGCTACCATGCCAGAGGACTCCAGCGAGTGGTCCCAGGACCAACTAAAAGACCTGGACCAATTTGCCTCAACCCCTCCGGAGGAAGATTACAGGCAGAAATTTAGCTCCGCTATTCTCAAAGTAAGTGACCACAGACAGATAGAAGCCCTGGTTAAAGTTTTTTTACGTTGTAGTTATTTTCTATCACCTGAATTAATGCAGGCATACGAGCAAACACATTTAGGTTCTGGTTCACGTTCTGGAACAGCTTATCAGGGGTATGTGCACGACGATGAAGTATACGAAACCGCTATGGATGTAGCACCACCTGCCGCTACGGCCAGACCAAGCCAAAAAAGACAACCCGTCGACCAGCGTTATACACCTGCGAAAGCGTCTGCCTACCTCTCCTCTAATGATACCAATCGTATTTGGATGCAACTAAAAGATGAATTGTCTGAATGGACAATGCTGGCAAACACTATGTCGATTCCATACCCTGATATCCGAGGGTTAGAAATACAATACATGCATCGACAGGATCAATTTCAAATGGCCATCATCAACAAATGGCTGCAACAAGGGCCGAAGACCTGGGAAGATCTGGCAATTCACCTTGAGCAAATAGATATGAACATGCTGGCCTATAATATCAGAGCATACGCCAGTAAACAAAGTGAAAAGAAGCCCAGGGACTCCTCCGTATATTTTCTAACCCCCTCATTGCTTGAAATAACAAATTTACGAGACAGTTTCAATTTACCAGTAAGAATCATAGAGGGTATAGCCGCAGGTGACTACAGCACATTTGGGATGTTCTTATTAGAGGACGATAATGGAATGGAGGTAAATCTTATAACAAAAAATCATATTCATCACGGAGCAGAATTCATTACTACATCCATTATAAAGAGTTGGCTCAACAAAACCGGAAATAAGAAAACATGGATGCACCTTATGGAATGTATCCAATCAGCTGGACAAGGGGCATTAGCCGAAAGAATGAAACCTGCTATTCCTTTAATCTATAACAGATAAAACATCCTGGGTCGGGTGCTACTGCACCCGGCTTTCATAATTTTTCCCTGCCACGCTACCGCACACGGTTACTCTTCTAAGCCCAGACACAAAATCCAGACAAGAGACAGGTTTCATCGTTCAACACTAACCGGGAAATGGGAATCGACCTTCCGTTCAAAATATTGACTTTCAAAAGAGCCCCACCCCCTTTTACGGATCCCTTTACCGCACGCAGGACAACCCAGAGACGATGTAACGACTGATAAAAGACAGATTCATTTTCACATTGTCAGCCTTTTATTTTGTTATTTCTGCCAGTCGACGGCTCGCATAGTTTTATTAAGGTTGGGGACATCTACGGTATTAAAATGAGGAAAGGAAAGCGAAATAAAAAAATGAGGCGGTGACATTTATGACTAATTACTTGACGAAGTGCCATAGTCACTTGTTAGCTGCTGATTTGTATGTTGTTAACTTCACACCATTGACGTAAGGCTGATTTTGTTTGAGCGTCTTCATATGAATACCATTTCTCCAGGCACCCAGTTTCCTCTAACAGTTCTTTGAACTTAGAGTAAGCCCCTTTACGTTGAAAAATGCCTCTTACGTCATTGTATTTTTCGGAAACATATTCGTGGACAAATTCAAATACGAGGTCATTGCCAAGATTTAACTCGTTTTTGTGAGGTATTGGAATATATTTTTTAGAATCACAAATATCTACAGGGAGCTCCTCCTCAAAATCTGCCCATTCCGAATGGAAATATGACCGTCCTGTTTCCAGACAAATATAAGCTTCATTCTCATATGGTGCTCCAAAATTAGCAAATAAAAAAGCTTCTTCGATAATGTTAAAATCAATTTTCACAATAACCCCTCAGCATGAATGACTTCCTTAAGTACCCGGTCACATGAAAACATAGACTTCAGCCGCTACCGAAACAACTCCGGGTCACCCTTCCCTTCACGCCAAATCTCAGGCACATCATCCACCAGGCTCACAACAGTTGTCGCTTCCATTCCGCAGAAGCCACCGTCAATAACCAGGTCAACAGCGTGCTCAAGGGTCTGGCGAATATCGTAAGGGTCCGTCAGGGGGAATTCATCGCCGGGGAGTTGCAGGGTTATACTGAGCAGCGGGCCGCCGAGTTCTGACAGCAGTTCGCTGACGATATTATGTTCTGGTACCCGCAGGCCGATTGTACGACGCTTGGGGTGCATCACAAGGCGGGGAACCTGTGAAGTTGCCGGAAGGATAAAAGTGTAGGCTCCGGGTGTTGCCGCTTTCAGCAGACGGTAGGATGTGTTGCCTACCTTAGCGTAGGTCGCCAGTTCTGAAAGGTCACTGCAGACCAGTGTCAGGTTGTGCTTCTCATCCAGACGACGAATCTGTCGTATCCGCTCAATAGCTCTCTTATCACCGATGCGGCAACCGAGTGCATAGGCTGAGTCTGTCGGGTATGCAATCACCCCACCCTTTTCGAGAATGGCAACCGCCTGTTTGATCAACCTGCTTTGTGGGTTGTCAGGGTGTATCTGGAAAAACTGACTCACGGAATAATCCTGGGAGAGACTCTAAAAAAGAAGGGGCAAAAACGGTGTGGCGCTCAGTATAAAGACCTGTGCGGGAAAAAACGAATTGTAGAGGGTCTTTCGGTGCTTTTTCCTTAGAAGCTGCTCCAGGAAAAGGCTTCTAAGGAAATGGCAGGGGCTACTCTCAAACGTCTACTAGCAAACCAAACGCTAAAGCCCCAGCAGTTCAGTGACCGGAGAACACCCTTCCGGCATAGGTGCCAGCCGACCCAGTTCTACAAACTCGCTCCAGGGGCCGTGGAAGTCACTGCCCATGGAACCATGCAGACCAAAGTCCTGACAGTACTTCACCATGGTTTCCCGCTCGCCGTAGGGCTGCTGGCATCCCACCACTTCCATGGCCTTGCCACCGGCTTTTGCGAAGTCGTTGATCACGGCTTTGAGCTTCATGCCGGTCATTCGGTAACGGCCAGGATGGGCCAGCACAGGGATGGCTCCCCAGCTGATAATGGCAGCTATGGCATCGGCCATACGGGGCCAGTGCTGTTTGGCATTACCGAGACGTTTGGCACTGAGATATTTATCAAAGGCAGAGTTACGGTCTGCAACAATTCCCTGCTTCACCATCCAGCCGGCGAAGTGTGGGCGGCCTATCTGCAGATTTTCATCGGCCAGCACAAAGCGTTCATCGGCCTTTATCTGGGCATCGCGGGCATCAGACAGCGCACCTTCAAGGCAGTCTTCGGCGGAGTAGTCTGGCAGGCGGCGGCTGAGTTTGTCGGCAATACGCTCGGAGCGTTCCCGCCGGGCTCGCCCCTGATCACGAAGGAACTGTTCAACCTCGGGGCTGTCCATATCCAGGCCCAGGGCGACTATGTGGATTTCGCTGGTGCCCCAGAGAGTGGATATCTCGCAGCCAGGTATTAATTTTATCTGTTCAGGGATACCCTGCTCCTGCAGCCAGCGGACTCCGTCGACATTGTCATGATCGGTCAGAGCCAGGCAGTCAACCCCCTGTTCAAGGGCTCTTTCCAGTATCTGACCGGGGGATAGCACACCATCAGAGGCCGTACTATGGCAGTGGAAGTCTACCTTTTGTGACATGTCCGTCCTTTATCCTGTCCCTTACTGGCCTTACACTAGGGAGCCCTGTGCCTGAAATCATTGCACTCAATCACTAATAGATTGCGTCAGTGATGCGCTGGGGCCTGATGCCAACATTGGGGTCAGTTTTGAAATTAATGTGCTCTCGGCGATTGTCGCCGATTCTGCGGACGATTGCATGAAACAATTTATAGATTTTTTGCCACTGATTCTTTTCTTTATCGTGGCCAAGATGGACCCACGGCAGGTGAACGCCTTCGGCCAGAGCTTTGAGCTGGGCGGCGTGATCAGTGCCACAGCCATCCTGATCGTGGTATCGGTCGTGGTCTATGGCGCCCTCTGGTACAAGCAGAAGAAGCTGGAAAAAAGCCAGATGTTTACCGTTGGAGCTGTTCTGCTGCTCGGCGGTATGACCGTGCTCTTTCGTGACGAAACCTTCCTGAAATGGAAAGCGCCTATTGTGAACTGGGTGTTTGCTACGGCCTTCCTGATCAGCAGCTTTATTGGCGAGAAGCCCCTGATCGAACGGATGCTGTCCCATGCCATGAACCTGCCAAAGGCCATCTGGCACAAGGTGAATGCCAGCTGGGTGATCTTTTTCACCTTCCTGGGCGCCGCCAACTGGTATGCTGCCTTTATGATTCCCGGTGAGTTCTGGATCGACTTTAAAGTGTTTGGCAACCTTGGTTTAACCTTCACCTTTACCATCATCCAGTTCCTGATTCTGCACCGCTACCTGCCGGAAGAAGACAAGGCGAACGATAAAGCCTCTTAAGAGCCTTCTAAGGAGAGCATAAGCCACGCCGCGCACGGCTTTTACAGCGTGCGCATATATCCGGCTTTTTTTTGTAGTTGTTGCGGATGTATGATAGTTAATTATCTGTTACGTATTCACGCTTTTACTACGCACTCAATTTGGAGCCCGGACTTGAAACGCCTGCCCCTGTTACTCATGGCACTGCTCGCACTTCCATTCTACGCAGCCGCCCAGACCGTTTATATCAGTGATACGCTGTATGTCCCTATGCGTTCCGGGCCTGGCACCCAGTTCCGTATTGTGAACCGAGCTCTGAAAACTGGTACACCCCTGACGCTTCTGAACAAGGAGAAGAAGGAAGGCTACTACGAGGTGAAATCCGTAAACGGCCAGGAAGGTTATGTTCCTGAGCAATACATCCTGTTCCAGCCTACCGCCGCCCTGCAGCTGAAAAACGCCCAGAGCAGCAATGAAAAACTTAATGCTGAAGTGGCTGAGCTGAAATCCCGGCTCAACAGCGCCTCCGGTGAGCTGAAATCCAAGGCCTCTTCCTTGAACAGCAACACCGAAGAGCTGGAAAAGGTAAAGACTGAACTGAACCATATCAAAGCCATCTCCTCCAAAAGCCTGGATCTGGACAAGCGCAACAAAGAACTGGTGCTGACCAACGAACAGCTGCTGAATGAACTGCAAACCCTGCAGAGCACCAACCAGCAGCTCGCCGACTCTTCTACCCAGAAGTGGTACATCTACGGCGCTGCGACCTTGTTCCTTGGCTTGCTGTTTGGTCTGGTTGCTCCTCACCTGCAGCCACGCCGTAAGAAGTCTGGATGGGCTTAAAGCCTAAAAGCCCTTTAACCACAGAGGGCACAAAGTTCACAGAGGAAAAGCAAAAGCTTTTTAATTAAGAGCTTTTGTTTTCCTGATTACCACTATTCTTCAGCCTCGTTAGTAGAAACCCTTGTAAATACAGGCATCCCAGGGTGATAGATATTTTAAAATTTCTACGCTGCACTTTTGTTCCACACGCGCACAAGCCTTGTATTGCAAAGGTTTCGAGACATCCTCCTCTATCGTGGCTGAGGTTAAGTGGTAATCAGGTTTGTTTTTAGCTAAATAGCTCTTCTCTGTGCCCTTTGGCCCTCTGTGGTTCAAAAAAGCGCCCTGGAAAGTTTCCATCTGTTACAGAAGTGAACACCTCCCAAAGGAACATCCTGCCAGAGCCATTGTCTTTAAAGGACAGCCACTCTCACAGGATGCCCCATGCTTTCTCTACCCCAGAGATCTCTGCCAGCCACTCTTCTAAGCCTCCTGCTGCTCATCAGCTGTGCTCTCTCAACCACGACATTCGGCGGCGGCAAGCTACCCTTTCGGCAACCGGGCTCTGACACCCTGAATCTCGATTTCACACCTCCTTTTTACGATCATGTCGCCCGGGAGCAATTTACCCGTGACCTTGCCGTACGCATTGCGAGCTTTAAGAAAAGCGCAAATATGTATGACACTCACCAGCAGCTGCTCAGGGATTACCGCCGGGATGTCTTGCGTGTGGCCCAGCAGAACCTTTCTATAGTGAACGGCGCTGGGGCTGCAGGTGCTCTGCAGTTAAATCTCTATGCCCGAGAGCTGGTGACACACTACGTACAGACAATGAAACAACTGAAGGCTTATACACTGGGCAGTCAGGGGTCTGTCTATGGTATGGCAGCACTGGCTTTTACTGATGAAATGCTGAGTGTGTTTGAAATGTTGATGCTGCACTTTCCAGACATCCACTTCCCTGCACTGCGTTCAGAAATTGATAGTGGTCTGATATTTCTGGAAGCCCTCTGCCGGCAACTGGTTCCCAGCGCTTACCTGAACGGGCTGGCTCCCCAGCATCTGATTACCCTGAGCACGTCTTTGTCCCGCGCTCTTAACAGTCGTCGCCCGCAGCAGCAAACGATCAATCGTTTCAGTGACTTCCGCGAGCATATCGACAGTGTACTCACCAGCTACAGCATCACCACGCCGTATCCCAAACTGGATATGAATCCGGATTCGATGATTACCCCGGAGCTGAAACAGGAACGGGAGAATATGACCTGCTGGCCCTGGCCCTGGCGGGTAGACAGCCAAAGTCGTAACTATTACATCTGTACTGATACCGAATAGCTCTAAAAAGTAGCTGCAGGAGTAGATGCTGGAACAGCACGGCCAGATGTCACTGGCAATAGTAGACATGGGGAAAGCGTCTCTATAGAGTTCGGCCTGAAGCCCACCCTCCCGAAAGAAAAAAACACTATGAGTCAGGATCTTCAGGCAAAGAACGCCGCATTTAAAGACAGCTCAGCCAGCGAGATTATCAAGCAGGTACTGTCCACCGCGAAAAACCCCGTTATCACCACTAACTTTGGCCCCCATGAGGCCGCCATCCTGCACCTGGCCGTGCAGGTAAAGCCAGACATTCCTGTTATCTGGATCGATTCCGGTTACGGCACAAAAGCGACCTACGAGTTTGCTGACAAGCTGATTCGTGACCTGAAACTAAATATCCAAACCTTCCACCCGGCCTATAGCCGTGCCTTCCGTGAAGCTGTTCACGGTGATATTCCTGAAGTGGATACGCCTGAACATGATGCCTTCACCCAAGAGGTGAAACTGGAGCCATTCAACCGCGCCATGAGCACCTTTGCACCAGACGTGTGGTTGACTGCTATACGACAGGAGCAAACTGCCTTCCGCCAGAACCTGGATATCCTCACCGAAACCCAGGATGGCCTGCTGCGTGTTGCACCTCTGTTCTACTGGACAGAACTGGATCTGGAAGAATATCTGGTAGAAAACGACCTGCCGATGGAAGAAGACTACTTCGACCCGACTAAAGTGCTGGGCAACCGTGAATGTGGTCTGCACACTACTCGCTAGCCAAAAGCCTTTTGAACCACAGAGGACACAAAGGGCACAGAGAAGAGCTATTTAATAAAAAGCAAAAAGCTCTTAGCTAAACAGCTCTTAATCAAAAGCTTTTGCTTTTCCTCTGTGAACTTTGTGCCCTCTGTGGTTAAAAAACAATCCTCGCACTCATGAAGAGTCCGAGGATTTTTTACATCCAACACTTATCGCTAAACCATCAACTTAGCCAAACAAAGCGCACCAACAATATAAGACACTGGCGACACCTTACGGCCCTCACCCACCATCACCTTAAGAATGATGTAAGCCAGCATGCCGACAATTATGCCTTCGGCAATACTGTAGGTCAGCGGCATAACCAGTACGGTCAAAAAAGCAGGAATGGATTCGGTGTAATCTTCCAGATCAATATCTTTAATAGGCGACAGCATAAACAAGCCCACCAGCACCAGTGCTGGTGCTGTGGCAGCGCCGGGTACCATCAGGAACAGTGGAGACAGAAACAGCGCGACCAGGAAGAGCCCGGCGACTGTCAGCGCAGTCAAACCTGTACGACCACCGGCAGAGACACCCGCAGCACTTTCCACATAGGTGGTGACTGTGCTGGTACCCAGACAGGCACCGGAGGTAGTTGCAATAGCATCGGCGTAAAGCGCCTGCTTGCAGTTCGGCACTTCGCCCTTCTCGTTCAGCATATCCGCCTTGGTGGAAACGCCAACAAGCGTGCCCACGGTGTCGAACATATCCACAAACAGGAAGATAAACAGGATCACCAGCATGTCAACGGAGAAAATTTGATCCCACTGGAACTGGAACAGAATCGGGGAAATATCAGGCGGTGTCAGTCCATTACTAAAGTCAGGCAGGCTGGTTACACCCAGAGGCAGGCCAATCATTGTGGTCAATACAATACCGATTAACAGCGCACCACGGAAACCTTTGGCCAGCAGGAAGCCGGTGATCAAAATACCAACCAGAGCCATTAACGGCTTCGGGTCTGTCAGCTCCCCTACACCGACGAGAGTGGCATCGTTATTCACGACGATGCCGGCATTCTGCAAACCGATAAAAGCAATAAACAAACCAATACCGCAGGACACTGCTTTTTTCAGACTCATGGGAATACTGTTAACAATGGCTTCCCGAATATTACACGCGGTTAATATCAGGAAAATAATGCCTTCCAGCAGAATCGCGGTCAGCGCCATCTGCCAGGAGTACCCCATACCCAGCACTACGCCATAGGCAAAGAAAGCATTCAGACCCATACCCGGTGCCAGCGCGAAAGGCAGCCTGGCCCACAGCGCCATCACCAGCGTACCTATAATGGCCGACAGAGCCGTGGCGGTGAACACAGCACCAAAGTCCATACCCGCATCTTGCAAAATCAGTGGATTCACTACCAGGATATAGGCCATGGTCATAAAGGTGGTCAGCCCTGCGATGACCTCCTGTTTAATATTTGATCCATGGGCCTCCAGCTGGAAATACTTCTCCAGTGCGCCTGCTATGGCCATATTCTTCTCCCCGATCATTTTCTATTTATTAGTCGCAAACACGTTGCTAACTTCTCAGAAAACCGTGTTTTCATGTTTCAGTCAACAGAAATCTGTACATCATGACAGATAGATTTCAATCCGCATTCAAACCGCTCACCAACCAATCAGAAGGTGTTGGTTTTGGTAAATGCCTGACAGCAAATGCAGTGCTGGTAACGATCCATAACCCTGCACGGAACTCTCTGATAAATCCTGAGTCTATAAGCGGTGATGTATACCAGACATTCTGGTGCTCTAACACGCTGCCAAAGGTATAAATGATGTACGCCCCATTAACCAGACGTGAGCTCCGGCCTTCCCCGGAAGGCGAAACACGCCGTAGAGAGATAAATAACAAGTTGTATGATTGCTTACTGACGGCAATGGGGAAAAAACGCCAACAGAACCGTCAGGCTTATAGAGCCGTGAGAAAAAGCTTTGGACGCTTTGCGGCTCATAACGAGACAGAGAAAAAGACTGGGAGGTTGAAGCGCTATCACCCCCCCCAAAACATACTTGATACTATTGGAAAAAAACGACCTCTCCTGCGTTTTCTCAGTGACGCTGAGATTAAGGGGGTGTATGTAGCACCTGTAGCCGGGCATAGAATTACAGACACCCTCACTTACACCGAAAGAACGGATTATGCCCGGTATACGGAGACTCTCCCTCAAGAAACACCGGATTATTGGTTTGGGGAACACTGCGGCCGCCATGTCTATCAGCAACCTGCGACACGAGCCTGTGTCTCAGCCTGTGTTGGCATGCTGGCTATGGATCATAACTATAAATTGAAGCAGCCCTACGATCCGTTTTGCAACCTGGAATCAAATGAGGGAGCGCAAGTGAGATTGAAAAGCTTTGGGCTGAAGTCGGTGATTCGTAGATTACCCGCAAATAAAAAAAATCATCTGACCGCTCTGAGCAAATGGACCAGACAGAACCAGGGCGTAATATTTTCCACTGGTGGTCACTGCATGATTGCAGACCTGGTCGATCTACCCGCCAATAAAGCAGTGATCCGTGACCCTTACCATGGCTGGATGGTAAATATCACGCCTGAAACCTTGCTGAAGTATCTGGATGGTGGGGAGCCTGTTCTGTACATCCCGGCGGAAGAAGGTACAAACCAAACCCGCAGCCCTGAATAAACTGACCGATAAAAGAAACGAAGCGCATAAGCATAACAGGTTGCGCTGAACCTGTTATGCCAGCGATTTGAAGCGTGAACGTTAATGTCCGCCCTTACAGTTTGGGCTAGCTGGTGCCTTGCCCTGAATATCCTGCCATTCTTCTGTCGTATAGGTATGCAGGGCCAGAGCATGAACATCGTTCTGCATTTCATCAGCCAGTACCTGATACACCTGCTGGTGACGCTTCACAGGCATTTGCCCGTTGAAAACATCACTGACCAGTACCACTTTAAAGTGTGACTCTGAGCCTGGCGCAACATTGTGCATATGGCTTTCGTTTTCAACCTGCAAATCTTCTGGTTGAAACGCCTGCTGCAACTTCTCAGTGATGCGATTCTGTATTTCCATAATTCATCATCCTCGCCTGTTGGCCTGTTTCCAAGTGCATCCATGCTATCACGGAAAATCGCAAAGCGTAGGGAGTGTTCACAATTAAACAGCCCCTGTCGGTTTATAGACGCCAGCGCAGACTGGCACCCAGACTGTTGATACGGTTGGTCACCTTACCATCGGCACGGATCACCGGAGGGAGTTCACTTTCCAGTTTGACGACTTCATGAATACTACGCTCTGTCTTGAGTGTGTGCTGAAAACCCAAGTCAACTGAAAGGCGTGGTGTCATATCAAAAGTACCGCCGATCGATAGAGCCTTATAGTCGCCTACGGCAAAGTCGATCGTTGCCGTATGGTTGGGTGTTGGGCTCTGGTCATAAGCCAGCCCTGCCCGCACCCGCCACTTCGGCGTTAGAAGATATTCAGTGCCCAGGGCAAAACGCCAGGAGTCATGCCACTCCATATTCATAACCTGGGCTTCACTAATAAGCGTCGTATGGTATTTAGGTGTGAAAACCAGCTGGTCAAACCGCGACCAACGTGTCCATGTCGCATCAAACTTAACCTGCCAGTCTCGCTCCAGAGAGTGAATGGCACTGAGCGAAACTGTTTCCGGAATGGTCAATTTCAGATGGGCTGGCACTTGCTCCTGAAGAAAACTGCCCGGGCCTGTCGGCAACTTCACCTTCATGCCATTACGCTTATGCTTTCCCTCCAGCTTATGTTTAATGGCACTACGGTAGTTGACTCCAAACTGCCAGTCGTAAGAAGGTTGCAGATGCAGGCCGGCAATATAACCAAAGGAGACATCATCCCCTGTACCTTCAAAACGTCCATCCGCTCCGGGAAATGGCACCGCCCGAACAATCTTGCCATCCGCGTATTCGGTCACCAGTCCGCCACCAATCGACACATAATCATTCATCTGCCAGCCTGCCATGGTCAGCAGGTTCACAGTAAGAAGATTACTTTCTATAGACTGGTAACGCCCAATCCAGTGATCGTTGAACTTTGTACCGGTTCCCCAGGGGGAGTTAAGGGCAGCCCCCAGCCACAGGTCTTCGTCTACCGGCATAGCCATATAAATACTTGGAATAGCTTCGATAGCACGCCAGTTTTTGTTGACACCGATAACCTCACGCTCTTGTCTTATTTTCTTGCTGCGCTTTCTGCCGCTCTTAGGAGGGAGACGCTTCACTTCCCCTTTAAATTCAGTCTCATGGGGAACCACACCCAGCCCGGCTGTCACCTCACCACGCGGTAAATGCACCATTGCAGCAGGGTTATACCAGACAGTACTGGCATCCTCGGTTTCTGCCGCGCCTCCAGAATAAGCATCGCCCATTCGACGGATGCTTAACTCATCCACAGCGATACCTGCAGCATGGCTGAAAGACACAAATAGAAAACTCAGAGGCACCAGCCAAAAACGCAACAGCCCCCCGAACATGAAAAAGAAGGAGCTCATCAACGCCCGTGAAACGGATTTATGTCTTTGTTTTTTTTGAACCATCAGCATGCTGCTCCCCTCAGTCATTCACTACGCCCCCTACGCAAAGGCCGCCAGAGGATATAGATGCCAGGAGAGTTTTTCACAAGTCGGCTCACTGCTTTCAAAGGTGAAACCAAATGAATGAACTAGACTGCTGATCATCACAAAACAGGCAGCCCAGAAGGCAGGACGTAATGTTCAGAACACTTTTATTAAATAGCCGTGTAATAGAAAGCCATGCGATGAAGCAAGCACTGACTTTGCTGGTTTATGGTTTCGCCCTGAGTACCAGCCTCTGCCTGAATGCACAGGCATTAGAGTTGAAGGGCTTTTGGGATATGGACGATGACAAAGGCCAGCTGGACACCACACTGGAGCTTCAGGCTGCCAGCTCCGGTGAACCCGGCATAATGGAAGGCTTTATCCGCATTCTGCATTTGGAAAAAGACAAGGGAGCCGTTTGCAGCCTGTGCTCTGATCACCGTAAAGGCCAACCGCTGATTGGTATGAAAGCCATAGAAAACCTGAAACCCAGTGGGCAAGGTCGCTGGTATGGGCAGGCACTGGATCCGGAAACCGGCAAGATCTGGAATATACGCCTGACCGATGATGGCGAAGACGGTCTGGATCTCTGCGTTTACATGGCTACAGACTATGTCTGTCTGCAGGAAAGTCACTGGGACAGAAGCCAGTTTGCGCCATAGTAAACGGCTGACCAGTAAACGGCTTAACCGGCAGGCTGCTTTGAGTAGTTCTTC
The DNA here is from genome assembly GCA_965221135.1 of Sansalvadorimonas sp. Taxonomy (GTDB): domain Bacteria; phylum Pseudomonadota; class Gammaproteobacteria; order Pseudomonadales; family Endozoicomonadaceae; genus Sansalvadorimonas. Next base: position 88,857 of record CBDCRZ010000003.1, on the reverse strand, counting down.
CTGAAGGTCTCTTCACCCATGGCCTGAATCTGGCGGTTGATCATTTGTTCGAACACCGCCAGTAACTGCTGACAGTGGCTGGCGGGATGCTTTACCTCATCCAGCACTGTCGTAACGGCCTCCACAGTTGAGAGATACCCATCTCCGGGGACTTTGCGGATTTTGTATTGGGAGACGTGAGCTTCCGGTAACGAAACCCGAGGCAGATCTGCCAGCACCGGACACAGGTGAAGCATCAGCCGGGACTTTCTCCAGGTCGCATCCAGAACAATTAATAACGGACGACCTTCCTGCTGAGGCATGGAACCTGTAGACAACAATTCAGCCGGAGGCAACGACTGTTCACCGGGATACAACAGCCAGACTCTCCCCGCATACTGTTTCAACAATGCATTCAGTTGTTCACTTTCAGAGAAGTCTTCCCCCACCAAAACCTGACAGTTGTTAATTCCCAACCGCAAAATACGCCCTGAATTCAATGGATGCTTTTGTTCCTGCCTGGTTTGCAGCAACAGCAGGTCTATGGGAGCTGTTTGCGTTTCAAGACCATCACAAAGACAGACGGTAAGTGGGCGTTCACAACGGGGGCAAAGGGCACGACTCATAAATACTGACAGAGCACTCGATAGAAAGCCTTATTATACGGAGCCTCTACAGAATCAGGAGTCTTTTTATTCTGCAGCATTTATCGAAAAACATGTCTCCCAAACTGCACCCGTGACTGCAGCAGGATATCTGCACCAGTCGGTTTGGCTCTCAGCTTTATTGGTGAGGTAAAACCTTCATAAGACACCAGCTTTCCCATATTATTCCGCCACAGCCCCTGGTGCCCTAACCGGTAAACACCTTCAGGTGTGTTGTCAGGAATCAACCACTGCACACAGGCCTGCCCTGAGGTTTTTCCAGAGCGGTGCGCTTGCCAGCGGAAGCGGGTATTCCAACTGTCATCGTTTTCAATAACTTCCCAGGAATGGGTGTAATTGGCGTTTATGATTCGTTTCTCAACAGTTAGAAAACTGTCCAGATTCCGGATGCCTAACACTGGGTGCGAAGCGCTAAAACATGCCGTCACTGTCTGGCCCGGCCAGATTTGCGTTGGCACCATAGATTCCAGCACGCCATGATCTTCCAGCTGCCCGGGGGTATCGATATCCAGAGCCGGAACAGCTTCATAATATCGCATCAGGTTGTCGGGCTCCGGCTCTTGTTCAGGCCAGGGTTTTGTCAGTGCAAAGGTACCCGGCTCCTGCAGGTTAGCAGCCAGCCTTTCAAACACCTGCTGATAAGCCGCCAGAGTCCAGGGACCAAACAGGGTGGCACCAGCCTCATAAAGCTGAGCCTGATACTCCTCAGGCGTCGTCACATAGAACACATAATCATTGGCATAGCCCGCCAGAATATGATGACGAAAACGTTCACCAAGCACCTCTTTCACGGTTCTCTTCAAACGCTGCCCGGACACATAAGAGCACTCAGCAGGAACGCCCAGCAGACCGATATCCCCCAACTGCACTAAAGAAACAGGAACAACCTGAGGCACCCAGCTCAAGTTGGCCAGGGGTTCAGGCAGGCGACCTGAAAAAATATAATTCAGCAGGCGCGGAACAGTTTCAAACTGGTGATTTTCTCCCAAACCTAACAGGCTGGCTTTGGGTGCCTGACACTGGATCACCTCTTCCGTGAGCCCCGTCAGATAACTGCTCCCCCATGTGACAGGCCAGAAAGCCTTATTATCTCCGTCGTAAAAAATATATCGCCAGGGGGGGGGGCGACCATCTACGGTTCCCCCCGCAAAACTGTACCCGACAGTAGCGCGGCACATAGCTTTCTCATAACTTAAACCGGTGAACTCCGTCCGTACCTGCATACCGGCAAGATTCACATACTCATGCCGCCAGTCCAGCGAACCTGTAACAGGTATGATTGCGCTATCAAACAGCTCTTTACCGCAACGGTATTGGCGTTCGCCAATCATTCGGGCACTTTGCTCTGGTGTTTTGCCCGGTCCGGTTCCATTAAGAAACAGGTTGGGGGTCATATCTCCCGCGTTGGTCTGGGGGAATGCCGCCACAAAACCTTTACCCTGTTCCCGCTCCATTAACCAGGCAGCGTAACCTTTGTTGTCACTGGAGATCAGTGTGTTTTCCATAGGAAGAGAGACACCATGGGTGGGGAACCAACCCAGCATGCCAATAGGGGAATAACTGTACGCAGGCCTTTTCTCAGAAGCAGCACCCTCTGAGACATACCCTTCAGAAGAATCCATTTCAGCGCCAGGCTTTGCATTCGCCTGATCGGTATCAGACTGTTCCTGCTCTAACTGAAGCTCTTGCTGATGTTCAAAACGAAGCACCAGCATTTCCTTATCAATGGAGTCCAGATACCGAGACTCGGGGTTACGCAGAAAAGCGTTCAGTGAACGGTTGGCGCTAGCTGTGGATAACTCCCCCTTATTACTCAACACTCGACCGGGCGCCAGAGTGTTATGGGCTTTCTCAACCGCTTCAACTACTCCGCCCACCAAGGCTTCATAGGCTTCGGGATAGAAGCCTTTCGTGGAGATACTGAACAAAAAGTGTCCTCCAAATCCACCATTGCCATTATGGGTGTGATCCGCCACCAGCAGCAGGCCACCTTCCTGATAAAGCTCACCATATTTGTGTTTCAGGCGTGCGATGACTTCCCGGGTAACGTCCCCATAAACCATCGCCACACTGGCCACGACAATCACGACCCGCCTGCCACTGGCGGGCTCCGCTACAATAAAAGCCCTGGCCCACATACGGTCATGAATTCCTGTGCTGATCTGGGCAGAGTCCCCGTAACCCAGCATGCTGACACCCGCAGCAGGGCCAGTGATATCGGCCTTGCCCACGCCCACCAGCCACTCGGTCTGTTCTGCGGCGGCACAGGTAACAAAGGCGTTAAAAGGCAGCATCAGAATAATCAGCGCCAGCCCTGAGTACCGGCCAAAAATACGCCTGCTTCGTGTGAATGTTTTTCTGCCAAGAACATCATTCAACATGCTTATTCCTGAAACATATATCTAGGTAGTGCACAGTATAGAGGGGGATTCAGGGCTTGCAGGAAACCGGTGAACTGGCACTTACCGGGTTTAAATCTCATGGAGATTTCAGTTTTTTCACTGATCTAAAAACACAAATCTCCAAGAGGTTGGAAAGGGTCATTTAAACAGACAGCTCTTTTACAGAGACCACTCGACGAAACGTCAGATTAATACGAGGCCCGACAGCGCGTCGGGTCTTGGTAATCTGGTGCTGCCAGTGCTGCTGGGTTCCGGCTCCCATGACCAGCAAAGAGCCATCCGGTAAATCCAAAGCGTGTGTTTGCTGTTTATCAAGCTGTGCCCGAAAACGAAAACGCCGGGTTTCCCCCAAACTTACCGAAGCAATGACCGGTCGTTCACCCAGTTCAGGTTCGTTGTCTGCGTGCCAGCCATTGCTGTCCTGTCCGTCCCGATACAGGTTCACCAGCACCGAATTAAACATCTCTCCGCTTGCCTGCTGTACAGCCTGACGCAAACTCTCCAGCTCCGGCAACCAGGGTTCTGGCTCAAGGGCAATACCGCTGTAGCCATAGGCGGCACCCGCATCACCGTACCAGGCCTGTAACCGTGGCACTGGGTGTTCTTTCCCGTAAAGTGTTATCTGTTCCTGTCGCCAGTTCGCTTTTTTATATAACTGCTCGAATAGACTCCGGCTGTCAGTTGATGACAGCCATTGAGGCCACCAAAGTAATTCGCATTCCGAGAAATGAATCGTTTCAGGGGGGAGACGTGAAGGCTGAAAGCAAAGTTTGGAGGCAGTCATCAGTGATTATCAAAACCATGATTTGGCATTCTGTGTGAGAATTAATTTCCATAAACACTGTATTTATATACAGCTTTTATGGAATGATAGGCAAACTCATTCTTCACTGCCAGGGCAGTGAATTCAATTCACACTTATCCTGAGGATCACCGATGGCCGTTATTCCCATGTGGCAATGTGACCGGGACGGAAGCATGTTTGCAGATCGTAAAGCCGCCGAAGAGCATGACCGTATGCTGGAACTGGCCGAGTGCCTGTCCAGCTTTCTTCAAAGCCAGATGACCATTAATGAAGAACAGGCTGAAGAAATTGGTCTGGTGCTGGCTCGTAATAAAGAGCCTCTCAGCAAAGCGTTTAAGGGAAAGCCCTCTGTACTCCAGGAGTTGGTTGAGGCTCCCGCCTGACAAATATTAACGGGCTTGTCGGTAACAGTCGGCATAGCCGTCAGCACCGGGTAAATAGGCAGATCTTCACAGATTTTGGCTATTTATTGCCCTGTTGACGGTAATAACCTTTTTCTAGACTGGCTCCAGATCCAAAGATGCCTCCCACTCCAAACATCTCTGGATGTTTTCAGGTATATCCCTGTTTCGCCGGATGACTATTTGTCATCCGGCGTTTTAATAGTCTTCTGCTTACACTATTTATTTCGTTCTGCTTGCACTAGCTGGCCTTACTCCTTCCGCCAGGCTAGTCGTTATATCTACCATACCCTCCTTACTTCCAAACAGTGCTCGCTCACAATAATCACCTTTATAGAATCCAGCGGATTGCAGCCTGGGTCGTGTTGGTGCAGTTTTGGCCCCCCCCCTCAGGAAGCGTCGTTTCTGAGCAGCTACAAGGTTTGAATCCTGAAGGCTGAAACCAGTGTCACTATCAGAATCATAAGCCGCCCTGTCGTCTTCGGGCATACTCATGGGCCGACGGACAGGTTTTACTCTAACTTTCGATCTGCAAGGTTGAGTGGTTTCAAAAGCGACAGGTTCTTCATCGTTAGTATCAGAAAATGAATCACTGCTTTCGGATAAACTTGCATCCAGCTCCCGTTGAACAGGCCCCTTTTGCACATAGTGTTTCAGCACCCACGAATCATTCCCCTGCGTATAACTCTGGGCACCGGTAAAGGCATAGTTATCCTGAAAACTGGCTTCAGTATCTGGAGAGAGAGAAGACGGCCACTCAACATAGAAAAGGTTCTTAACACCGAGTTTCTGATACACATCCATATCTACCCAGCCATCACCAAAAGCGGCTTCAACAGAGAACGACTTCTGAATCTCCTTGATATGTACGGTTTTACTGGCTCTCACCCACTTTTCTTTATCACTCTGATATCTCTCTTTCGATGTTTCCTGCATAAATATAGGGCCGGGGGGCAGGTCTTGGGATTCAAGCCATATTCGGGTAATGGGCAGCCCAGCCCAGTCTCTGGCTGTTACATAAAAAACCGCATAGCCCTTTTGGGCATACTCCAAAACCCTTTCCAACATGCCTGTCATGGGCTTATATTCGGTGACTACCCCACCATCCTCATCATCGTTTTTAATCGCTATGGAGAGGGTTTCATCCAGATCAAACACCACAGCTGGCGGTTTATTTACACTACGACCTACAGCGACCATGGACGTATGTTCAAAAGCGGTATGTACGCCCCCTTTGTTGGAACGTGCCACCAGTTTCACAGGAAAAAAAGCATAGGGCTGTGTGTCCAGGAGTATGTCATTTTCGAAGCCCACCTGAATGACTTCAGAAGAACCCACGACAAAGTTCTTTTTGTTTTCGCCCAGCACCCAATCGTTTTTTTCGGCATCAAAAATGTATATCAGTAACCGAATTTTTTCGTCATTCACAGCAGCACTGTCCAGCGAACAACTTTTCACTGTGAGTGACAATTTCTTCTGGCCGGAATCTATCACTCCATCCATAGCGTAAATAAAAAAACCCTCAGCACGCACGTGATCACGCAATTCTTCCAGACTGTCAGGAAAGAAGTTCTTTTTGTTGAGGCCGGCATAATCCAACCCTCCTGCGGTAACCAGACCCGCCGACAACATAACCGACAACAGCATCATGAAAATGAACTGACATCTCACACTCTGGCAACCCATGAAAACGACCAGATTCCCCCATACATTTCTCACAGACAACCCCTGCCTCCTGAATATATGACAGTTAATAAATGGCTGTTAAAAACAGACAGAAAGTTATGTAGTTCAGAACCGTAAAACGGGAAAATAAAAAAACATGCGGTTTAGGGAATTAATATGAATATACGCCCAAAGAAAACTGTATTCTTATGTAAATACCTGTTGCAGAATGCACAAAGAGGTGCATAAACCGGTTTTTATCGAAAAAGATTTAGTTATGCAGTTATATACACTCTTTTTGCGGTGTCACCTATATTGTCCTTTTGCTAGTTTTCGATAATATACCCGCCCTTTTGAACAATGTTGAAAGATGGAGCAGGCAGACAGTATGGCAGCATTCGTCCCGGGCCAACGCTGGATCAGTGACACCGAGATCGAACAGGGGTTGGGCACTGTACTTACATTCGATGCCCGGACTATTACCCTGCTCTACCCTGCAACCGGGGAGACCCGCGTTTACCGTCTCGAGAACAGTCCCCTGACCCGTGTTCAATTCGAACCCGGTGATACCGTTGCCAGCCATGAAGGCTGGGTACTGACTGTTCACAGTGTGGCGGAAAAGAACGGCCTGATGACCTACACAGGCACAAATGAAGCTGGCGAGCATCGTGAACTGACCGAAGCCGGGCTCGACAACTTTATTGAATTCAATAAACCGCAGGATCGTCTGCTGGCGGGTCAGATTGACCTGAACAGCAACTTCTCCCTGCGCTACAACACTCTGGCTCACTACAACCGTCTCTGCCAGTCTCCCTGGCTTGGACTGGCTGGTGTGCGTGCCAGTCTGATTCCTCACCAGCTGCATATCGCTCATGAAGTGGCCGACCGCTATGCCCCCCGGGTACTGCTGGCCGATGAAGTGGGTCTGGGTAAAACCATTGAAGCCGGTTTGATTCTTAACCGTCAGCTGCTGACCGGTCGCGCCTCCCGTATTCTGATTCTTGTGCCGGAGCCTCTGGTTCATCAGTGGCTGGTTGAGATGCTGCGTCGCTTCAACCTGCACTTCAGCGTGTTTGATGAAGAACGCTGTCGTAATGCCGATGGCGATAACCCCTTTGCCAGCGAACAGCTGGTACTGGCCAGTATCGACTTCCTCCGCAACAGCCCTGAGCATCAGCAACAAGCCCTGGATGCCGGTTGGGACTTACTGGTTGTGGATGAAGCTCACCACCTGGAATGGACTGTTGAACACGGCGCAGGCCCGGATTACTCACTGGTTGAAAAACTGGCTGAAGACACCTCCGGAATCCTGCTGCTGACCGCAACCCCGGAACAGCTGGGTCATGCCGGTCACTTTGCACGTCTGCGTCTTCTGGATCCTGACCGTTTCCACAGCCTGGAAGCCTTCCAGGAAGAAGAGACCAGCTACGAACCTGTGGCTGAAGCGACTCGTGAACTGCTGGACACTGGCAGCATCTCCGACAAGGCCGCCGACAATCTGCGTACGCTTTTGGGCACGGAGGCTGATGGCCTGATCGCGATTATTAATGATCAGGATCAGGACGCCACGAGCCCTATGGGCAGTGCCCAGGAAAAGGCACGCGAACAACTGATTCGCGCCCTGCTGGATCGTCATGGCACAGGCCGTATCCTGTTCCGTAACACCCGTGCTGCAGTACCCGGCTTCCCCGGTCGTGCGGTGCAGGGTTATCCACAGGAGCGCCCTGAACTTTATAGCATTGCGCTGGAAGAGAGCGCCCTGCCAGAGAACGACAACGCCCCGTCGGCACGCCTGGCGCATCAGCTTTACCCGGAGACGGCCTACCAGTCCCACATCACCGTCGACGATATGGACCCCTGGTGGAAAGTCGACCCTCGTGTTGACTGGCTGAGCAACCTGCTCAAGCTGCTGCGCAAAGAGAAACTTCTGGTAATCTGCGCCAACAGCAACACAGCAATGGAACTGGAGAACGCCCTGCGCATTACTGCTGGCACTCAGGCTTCCGTGTTCCATGAAAGCATGAGCATTGTGGAGCGTGACCGCGCTGCCGCATGGTTTGCTGATGAAGAGTATGGGGCTCAGGTACTGATCTGTTCCGAGATCGGCAGTGAAGGTCGTAACTTCCAGTTTGCCCATCATCTGGTGCTGTTTGACCTGCCTGCTAATCCGGATCTTCTGGAACAGCGTATTGGTCGTCTGGACCGTATTGGTCAGCAGGAAACCATTCGCATCCACGTGCCTTACATCAAGAGCACAGGACAGGAGCGCTTGTTCCAGTGGTACAACGAAGGCCTGAACGCCTTTGCCGATACCTGCCCGGCTGGCAGCGTCGTCTACTCTCGCCTGCGTGAAGAGCAGGAAGCCTGGTTGCTGGATGCTCCTGGAGAAGCAGACGAATGGAACTTCGACACTCTGGTTGAACGCTCCCGCGACCTGAACAATGAAATCTCCTGCCATCTGCGTCTTGGCCGTGACCGACTGCTGGAGCTGAACTCCCGCGGTGCCGGCAGCAAGCGTGATCTGGTAGGCGAGATCAGCAGCGAAGACACACCGAAGACACTCTCAAAGTACACAGAGCAGTTATTCGAAAGCTTTGGTCTGGAAACAGAAGATCATTCCAAGCAGGCACTGGTGGTTCGCCCCGGCAACCATATGACAGTGACCAGCTATCCTGGTCTGCCTGTGGACGGCACCACCATCACCTTCAATCGTGAAACGGCCCTGTCCCGTGAAGACATGCAGTTCGTCACCTGGGAACACCCCATGGTGCGCGAAGGTATGGATATGCTGCTCACCAGCGAAACCGGCAACACGGCCTGCTGCGTGATCAAAAGCAAAGGCCTGAAACCCGGCCTGATGCTGATGGAAGCTATCTTCATTGTCGAAGCCAGTGGTGATAAGTCCCTGCAGCTGCAGCGCTTCCTGCCACCGACTGTGCTGCGCACACTCATTGACCCGGCGATGAACAACCTGGATGCCAAGGTACCCTTCAAGAACCTTGACCCACAACTGCAGAAGCTGAAGACCAGCACCGCCCGCAAGGTAGTGAAGAGTCAGCGTGAAGCGGTCATCAAGATGGCCAAAGTGGCGGAGAAGCATGCCCGGGAACAGGTTGCAGATATCGTTAATGAGGCCTGCCAGAAGCTGATGAACAACGTGACACAAGAGATTCGTCGTCTGGCTGCGCTCAAGGCTGTGAACCCGAACATTCGTGATGAAGAGATCGAGTTCCTGAAACTGCAGGCGGCTGAAGGTCATCAGTTGCTGCAAAAGGCTCAGATGCGTCTGGATGCGATTCGTTTGATCTTCACGACCTAAAAGCTGTTTTTTACCACAGAGGGCACAGAGTTCACGGAGAAAAGCTATTTAATAAAAGCAAAAGCTCTTAATTAAAAAGCTTTTGCTTTTCCTCTGTGATCTCTGTGTCCTCTGTGGTGAAAAGCTTTTATTTCAGGTACTTCCCCAAAATCCCCATCGCCCTTTTCCCTCTCATACGAGCTGTTTTATCGTGCATAGATTCACCAAACAGCAGCACGACTTCATAAATACAATAATTAACCTCACGATAAGCCCTTATGACACTTGCCTGAGAGGCAGGTTCTCCCTACTCTACTGGTCACGCTGAGCAAGAAGTAATACGTAGTCCAGCTATGACAAGCATAATTACACCCCATACCCCCAGCCCCTGCTTCCAGCTCAAGGGCTCAATGGTCACTATGATGACCCTGGAGCTTTATCACTTCGATAAAACGGCTCTTCAGCATCAACTCCAGACCCTTGTCGCTAAAGCGCCTCGTTTTTTTGAAAACACACCCATTGTCGTAGGGCTTGAACATCTCCAGAACCCCGGGAGCAGTCTCGACCTGAAAAGCCTGCGTGATTTGTGTGCTGGGTTTGGTATTAATTTAATTGCGATTCGTGGTGGTCGCTCCATTCACCGAAGCAATGCCATTGAGGCTGGTCTGGCATGTCTGTCAGCACAACCTCAGGCAGAGAAGCCGCATAATGCTGCAGAAGATTCTGCGTCAGCAGCAGAGAACGATGCAAGCACTCGCTCTGCTATTGCCAATGCGACCAACGTGACTCCTATTCACCAGGGGGAGCTCGGATTCTCCGAGCCGCTTTCGCCCACAGAGCATGAGGCGGGGGTTGGGGTTACTGTAGCAGACTCAACGCTGGAGAGCCCTGCTCCCCGTACTCCACCCAAAGTTGTCAGTCTGCCGGTTCGTTCCGGGCAGCAGATTTACCATTCCGGCGACCTGATTCTCACCGGTCCGGTCAGTACCGGGGCTGAAGTGCTGGCAGAAGGAAATATTTTTGCATTTGGTGCCTTCCGCGGGCGAGCACTTGCCGGCATCAACGGTGATACAGAAGCTCGCATATACTGCACCCGCTTCGAGGCAGAACTTGTGTCTATTAACGGCCATTACCAAATGGCCGCTTCCATGGATAAATCTCTATGGAAACAAGGCGTGCAGGTTTACATCAAGGATGATTCCCTTGTTCTGCAGTTGCTTTAAAACACTTGTCAGTATCAACCCGACAGGTTAACAATTAAGAAGGGCACTATTTTGGCACGCGTTATTGTTGTCACATCAGGCAAAGGGGGGGTTGGTAAAACAACCACCAGTGCCGCACTTTCCACCGGGCTGGCAAAGAATGGTCATCGCACTGTGGTTATCGATTTTGATATCGGCCTGCGTAATCTCGACCTGGTTATGGGTTGTGAAAATCGTGTCGTTTATGACTTTGTGAATGTCATCAACGGGGAAGCAGCTCTGCATCAGGCTTTAATCAAAGACAAGCACACAGACAACCTGTTTGTTCTGCCCGCCTCCCAAACCCGGGACAAAGATACTCTCACACCAGAGAGCGTTGCACAGGTACTGGAAACTCTTTCCAAAGAGTTTGACTATATTGTATGCGATTCTCCGGCAGGGATAGAACGTGGTGCCCTGATGGCTCTGTATTATGCTGACGAAGCGATTATTACCACCAACCCGGAAGTCTCTTCCGTACGGGACTCTGACCGCATCCTCGGCATTCTTCACAGCCGCTCCAAACGTGCTGAGCTCAACCTGGAGCCAGTGAAAGAGCACCTGCTGCTCACCCGTTACGATGCAGAACGTGTCGAGCGTGGTGATATGCTCAGCGTTGAAGATGTTAAAGATATTCTGGCCATCCCCCTGCTCGGTGTTATCCCTGAAGACAGTGATGTACTTAAGGCATCGAATCAGGGTTTACCTGTTATCCACCTGGCTGACAGCAATGCCGGTGGCGCTTACACCGACGCGGTCAATCGTTTTCTGGGCAAGGAGTGCCCTATGCGTTTTCTGACACCACCCAAGAAAGGTATCCTGCAGCGCTTCTTTGGAGGTCAGCAATGAGTCTTTTGGACGTTTTCCGCAGCAAACAACCGACAAATAACAGCGCCGCTATTGCCCGGGAACGTCTGCAGATCATTGTGGCTCATGAGCGTGTAGGGCATGATACCCCAGATTATATCCCCGCTATGAAACAGGATATTCTCGAGGTGGTACGCAAGTATGTAGAGGTTCAGCAGGAGCATGTCGCAATCAAGTTCGAGTGCCTGGATGATGTGTCTATTCTGGAACTGAATGTGACACTGCCGGAACGGGGCAGCTCTGATATATCAAAGGCCTGATATATCAAAGGCCTGATATATCAAAGACGCAGTATCTAAGAGCTCTCAACACTGAGGTCTTTTAGATAAATAACCAGACAAGCATGACTACCTGGTCGAGCGCCTCCCCGACTGGGCATTCCGTGCCGCTAAATAACTATAAATTTAACCAGGGCGCTGCACAGGATGTATCTGGATATTTTTGATGTACTTATTTTTACTGTTCTGGCGTTCTTTGCCCTACTCTGGTGGCAGAGACAAACTGTCCGACAGCGTGCTATTGCTCACGCACAACGTCGCTGTAAAGAGCTGGACCTGCAGTTTCTTGATGGTGGTATGGCGTTAAGCTTCGCCGGTTTCCGTCGTGGCCCTAATGGCCAGCTTGGCATAATGCGCCACTGTCGTTTTGAATTTTCTGCCACCGGTGAAGACCGTTACCAGGGTGAAGTTCTTATGCTGGGTGCTACATTGATTGAAATTCGCTTGCCTCCTCATCGTATGCGGGATGTTTAAGCAATGCCTCAGGGTATTGTCCCAAATCAAGATAGGTAAAAACCTGCAGGCATAAGATGCGGGGGTTAATTTTCCCTTCATGAAGTGAATCCTGTGACTAATATTCGAAACCTTCACCCTCAGGGCGTATGGCAACAGTTTGCTGATATTTGTGCCATTCCTCACCCTTCCCACCATGAAGAGCAAATCCGCCAGCACACTGTCGCCTTTGCTAAAAAGCTGGGTCTGGATTACTCCGTTGACGCTACCGGCAATGTCATCATCCGCAAGCCTGCCACCAAAGGCATGGAAAAACGTCGCGGTGTCATTATCCAGGCGCATATGGATATGGTGCCCGAAAAGAACGGCGACAAGGTTCACGACTTCACCAAAGACCCTATCGAAACTATCGTGGAAGGTGAGTGGCTGCGCGCCAACGACACCACTCTGGGTGCCGACAATGGTATTGGTATGGCTGCAGGCATGGCGGTTCTGGCTGCTGATGACCTGGAACATGGCCCTCTGGAAGTTCTGATCACCACCAATGAAGAAGATGGTATGGGTGGCGCTCAGGGTCTGGAAAAGAACCTGCTCAAGGGCGATATCCTGTTCAACCTGGACACTGAAGACGAAGGCGAAATCTACGTCGGTTGTGCCGGCGGTGTGCGCATTATGGGTGAAAGCGAATACACTCCTGAAGAGCTGCCGTTGGATCACAAGGTACTGGCTCTCGACATCAAAGGCTTGAGCGGTGGTCACTCTGGTTGTGATATCCACCTGTACCGTGGCAACGCCATCAAGCTGATGGTGCGTACTATCAAACAGCTGGAAAACCTTGGCGTTCGAGTTGCCAGCTTCAATGGCGGTAAGCTGTTTAATGCTATCCCTCGTGAAGCCTCTGCGGTTGTTGCCCTGCCTGCAGACAAGTTGACCGAAGCTAGTGCTATTCTGGACAGCTTTGCGAGCACCCTGAGCAACGAATACCAGATTGCCGACCCTGAACTCAACCTGACCTGGGCTGACGCTACCGCTGAACAGTTACTGCCTCTCAGCACCCAGAATACCTGGATGAATGCTCTGCATATCTGCCCGAACGGCGTTCTGCGTATGAGTGATGTGATTCAAGGTGTAACCGAAACATCTGCAAACCTGGGTGTAGCCAATCTCTGTGACGGCAAGATCACTGTTCAGGTTCTGCCACGCAGCATGGTGAACTCCGCTCAGGAAGATACTCGTCAGGTTGTGCACAGCCTGTTTGCCCTGGCCGGTGCTGAAGTCACTGATAATGACGGCTACCCTGGCTGGCAGCCTGCCACCAACTCTCCTGTTCAGAAGCTGATTCAGGATGTCCACCACCGCCTGTTTAACAAAGAAGCCGTGTTCAAGGTAATTCACGCAGGTCTGGAATGTGGTCTGCTGGGTAAGAAATACCCTAACTGGGATATGGTTTCCTTTGGCCCTACCATCAAGTTCCCACACTCCCCGGCAGAAACTGTGCATATTGCCAGCGTTGGCCGTTTCTGGGAGCTGCTGATTGCATCCCTGAAAGAAGTGCCTGAAGCCTGATTAAACGCAAACACATCTAAAAGCTAAAGCGCACAAAAAGAAACGGAGCCGTAGGGCTCCGTTTTTTATACGACAGATGTCATTCTAGACAGATGACACCCAGCCACTTAGTGAGTGGCCACTGTCGCATGCTCCGTCCCAGACCCTATATTGGGTTTTGTACCTGTCAATGAACGCCACTTGTCTACTGCCTGCTCACGTGTTGTATCACCAGCCACATAAGGGCGATTATCTTCTCGCCAGCGCATCCAGCCGCTACTGAACACTGACGTGTGTTCATAGCCCATAGCCTGGGCATACCACCAGACTTCACCAGCACGCCAGCCATTACCGCAATAAAAGGACAGGTTCATATCCGGCGTGATATTCCAGCCTTTCCAGAATTCGGCTATCTGGTGATAGTTGCGCATGGTGTGATCCGGGTTGTGATAGTGCTCCATATCCCAGGAAGAATTACCCGCATGCCCCCAGAGCGCGCCTTCAATACGTCCGCGTTTCTTGAAATAGTCATAGCCACTGGTACGCCCTGTGTACTCTCTCCAGCTGCGAATGCTCACCAGGGCGCTGTTCTGTTGATGGCGTAACTCTTCAGCCTGTTCCACATCAATCAATGCTGTCTGATCTCCCTGATCATGCAGACCAAAATCATCAACCGGTACCGGTTCATTCCAGCCACTATCAACCGGGAAACCTGCAGCTCGCCAGCCATCAATACCGCCATTAAGCATCACCACATCTTTCACACCCGCATACTTCAGGATATTCACACCCCGACCAGCTCCAATAGATTCGGTACTGTAAACAATAACGGTGGTGTCTTTGGTAATACCCAGCTCTGCCAGAGAGCGGCGAATCTCTGATACTGAGAAAGCTTCATAAATGGGTGGTGCTTCAAACTGGTTATCATCCCAATACAGGGCACCGGGAATATGGGCTGCACGGTAATTTTTACCTTTGCCGCCATCCCAGCCAATCTCAATAACTTTGGTATCCGGGTTATTTTTCAGGGTCTGCGCCACATAAGCAGGGGGAACAAGTGTACGGAAACCCGGGAGGTAATCCAGGGGCTGCTTAAGCTGTTCCTGCAAATCTTTGGGAGTAGCTTTCAGCAAGCGAATATGATCACTGGCAAGCTTTTGCTCTTCCACCAGCCAGTTGCCAACAGTTTGCGCCTGCTTCTTGTTGTCACTGTAGATCACCACTTTCTGTTCCGGGGTAACGCCTGTTCGCTCCCAGGCTTGATCAAGGCCATCCAGCCCCCGGTCAATCCAGCGTGCAGAAAAAAGCTGTGCTCCGGGAATATGACCACCAGGCTTTTGTGAAACCTGCCCTTCACTAGACACTCCTTTATGAATCAGCCAGCCATTAAAAGCATCCGGGCTTCGTGCATCAATAAATACAGTTTCCTTCTGTTGGCTTAATGCACCAATCTCTTGCAACGGCAGGGTCTGAAACCCTTCAGGTTCATTTGATGAGTTACCACCATTACAGGCGGTCAGTAAAATAGAAAAACATACAGACAGGCCTGCCACTCCGGCAGCCCGATAACGGGGGGAAAGATTCACATAAACTCCTTGGCTGCGAGTTCAATAGTCGCAGTAGGTCACCATTTTATGTGAAATTTGCAACCTCACTCTGTTTTAAGTCAACAGTCCACTGTTTTACGACTATTTAGGCAAAGATACTGCTCTAGGAACACCGGTATAAGGCTGGCCGCGCTCAAAAGAAGGGGACAGTGAAGGTGTCATGTGTGACTGCGGCATCCTGGAAGGGAGCACCTGTAACTGTGGTGACCCGGATTGACTGTACACAGTTCTAGCCTGTGACGTTTTTCTCAATAACTCGACCGGAGATACTGAGCATGTCACAGGCACGCCCTGACTCAGCGTAATCACTGCCTCCCCAACTGGAAAACCATAGCTGACCGGTGCTGATGTAGTCCTGATCGGGCTGTTCGGAGAATCAGGTTTATCACTGTTCATAACCAAACGCTCCGGCACAGGTTGCAGTTCATCATTAGCATCAACGCTTGAGCTTGGTCGTACCAGTAACCCTGGTTTGGGTATTCCTGACTGGGAACGACTTGAAGCTGACAGATTAAGAGCTGGCTGGGAAGAAGATGCTCCAGACAGTGATTTGCTCCGCCCGCTGGGCACGCCCTCTTCCTGAATCGACGAAAGTTCTGGCAGCTCACCTAAGCGGCTGCGACCAAATTTCGGCTCGGGGGAGGCTTGTAACAACTGCGATGGCTCTCCTGATTCCGGTGAAGGCTCTCTTAACGGTGACTTTCCTGATAACGGTGAAGCCTTACTTGATAACGGTGAAGCCTTATTTGATAACTGTGAAGCCTCCTGCTCCGCCAGCAAAAGAGGAACAGGCAGGACAGAATCACTTAATTCCGTAAAAGCTGCTTCTTTTACCGTTACACTCTGCTCATAGAGTTCAATCGCCATCTGGCGCAACCAGGCTTGAGCCAGATGCCATTTGGCAGGCTTATAAAATCCACCGTCCCTGACCAGGCGCATGACAAAACGCACATGATCAACCAGCAGTTTATCCCCAGATACTCCCTTTCTTACATAACGGCCATAGGCTAAAATCGCCTCCCAAACAGTCTGCATTACCAGGCTGGCATCCGCTTCCTGAGCATCAAAGTAACGAACCGATAAGGTGCGAGCCTCAGCGACTTCATGGTTTTTCAGATACGCCCGGTGTTCCTCCGTAGCATATATTGCGCCCTTATCTTCCTCTTCCTCTGGTTCTTTGTTCACCTTGCCAGACGTGCAGGAGCCTTGAGAGTAAACAGCATAAGGCGTTCGTTCTGGCAGAAGACACTCAGCCTTCCCTGAATATCGGGAATAGAGGTTGGCATAGTCCCTATTGACGACAATCTGCTTCATACCAGGCAACAACATGGTTTGATTAATCCAGCCAATCCGCAACGTAATATAATCCAGTTCTTCTGCTGAAAGCGGGTTTTCACCGTAATACGCCAAATAAAACAGGTGGGTCAGTGCCGGTGCCAATAAAGGGTCTTGCCTGGTAAGGTAAGCCTGAAAGGACTGATCATTGGAAAGAGCGTCTTTACCTTTTTTAACACCTTTTTCAACACCCTCACCTTCTTCCTCCTCACCCGGAGGCTGATTATTATCATCAACATCGTCCTTGTTAACAGCATCACTACCCGTCGTAGCGCCCGCTGCCGCCGCATTCTTATGCATCGACAACCACCCATGTACATGATTCGTGTAATTGGACAGAAGGGTATGTAACACCTCAGAAAAATCGGCCTTGGGCGGCATGGGCGGAGGCAGGCCTATATCCCGAATAGTGTATCCGACCTGAAACGCCAACAATTTAAAGCCCTGGTAAACCTCCTTACCAGAAACATATGAATCAAAATCACTTACCTGCCTCTGAGTGTAATGAGGGTGTATTACCTGCCTTTTTGTTTTTTTACGACCAGCCCAGGAATCAGAGCTCAACAACACTCCCACCATGGTGATAACCACCAGCAGGGTGCAGAAAAAAAAGGACTGGCAAGGGCGTCCATATGAGTTTTGGAACATGTTGCGCATTGGCGTAACAGTCACGATCTAATGTTTGGCACACCAGTGTAGTTGCTCCAGAAAAATAGACAGACTTTCTTGCTGTATTAACCGAAATTGTTGCGTAGCCTGAATCAAACAAGGCTCATAAATATCTGGCGGACTGGCGTTAAAAACATATAAATCCAAACCTGAAAAGTACATAGCCCCGGAAAGTTCTATTCAAATAGACAACCACTGTCTAATTAATTTGGTAATTAAAAAGCACATAATTGACCAATGCTTTTACGTCGGTATGGAAACAACCTGATTTAGATTATTGAAATATACCTGTCATGATCGTTTCGCAGTTGACACACAACAGTAGACAGCAAACACGGGCACAACCATCATCATAATCAAGCTGACCCCGGGCGACCCATAGGTTAGTATCTGCGCTTATCTTGAGAAGACGTAAGGATTGACCAGCAGTGCAGATCACATTAACACGCCCCGATGATTTCCACCTGCACCTGAGAGACGGTGACGCCCTGGCCACCACCGTTCCCGCTACGGCGAATAATTTTGCCCGGGCAGTGGTGATGCCGAACCTTCGTCCACCTGTAACCACTGCCGCTCAGGCTGCAGAATACAAACAGCGTATTCTTGCTCATATCCCTCAAGGCGTTAAGTTTGACCCCTTGATGACTCTGTACCTCACCGATAACACCTCCCCAGAGATAATTCGGGATGCCAAAGCCGGTGGTGATGTTCACGCCCTGAAGCTTTACCCAGCCGGCGCTACCACCAACTCCGACTCTGGTGTCACATCTCCTGAGAAGATTTACCCGGCTCTGGAAGCGATGATTGATGCGGGCCTGCCGCTGCTGGTGCACGGCGAAGTAACCGACAGCGACATTGATATTTTTGACCGTGAAAAAGTCTTTATTGATCGTCATCTGGTGCCCCTGACCAAGCGCTACCCTGAACTGAAACTGGTGTTGGAGCATATCACCACGGCTGATGCTGCAGCTTTTGTCAGTGAGTCCAGCGACAACATTGCCGCGACCATTACCCCTCAACATCTGCTCTATAACCGTAACCACATGCTTGTGGGTGGTATTCGTCCGCACCTGTACTGCCTGCCAATCCTGAAGCGCAACATCCACCAGGAAGCCCTGATTATGGCGGCTACCAGTGGCAGCTCCAGCTTCTTCCTCGGAACAGACTCTGCGCCTCACACGCAAAACACCAAAGAAACGGCCTGCGGTTGTGCGGGCTGCTATTCTGCGTTCGGTGCTCTTGAGCTGTATGCGGAAGTGTTCGACGAAGCGGGCGCACTCGGTCACCTGGAAGGCTTTGCCAGCTATCATGGTGCCGACTTCTACGGTCTGCCACGAAACACAGAAACAGTGACTCTAGAGAAAAAAGCCCAGTCTGTTCCGGCCTCTTTGCCATTTGGAAGCGATCAAGTGATTCCCCTTCGGGCCGGAGAAGAATTACAATGGTCTCGGGTGTAAGCACACGTCTGCGTGTGCCACCCTTTTTTAAACTTCGAATAAGGCAATGATGTGAATCATTCTGATCCGAAAACCCTGATGTCCGAACGTTTTCGGAGCTATCTGCCAGTGGTCATTGATGTAGAAACCGGTGGTTTCAACGCTCAGACCGACGCCCTGCTGGAAATCGCAGCGGTCACCATTGGTATGGATGAGCAGGGTTTTGTATTCCCGGATGCCCGGGTATCCAGCCATATTACGCCCTTTGAAGGCGCCAATATCGAGAAGTCAGCCATCGACTTTATCGGTGTTGACCCTTTCCACCCCCTGCGTATTGCTTCTTCAGAAGAGGAAGTACTCGGGAATATTTTCAAGGTGGTGCGTAAAGCACTGAAACGCTATGGCTGTACCCGCGCCATTCTGGTGGGTCACAATGCGTCCTTTGACCTGAACTTTCTGAATGCAGCAGTGGAACGTTGCGGCATTAAGCGTAACCCGTTCCATCCGTTCTCCGCCTTTGATACAGCCACCCTTTCCGGTCTGGCGTATGGGCAAACAGTTCTGGCACGGGCCTGTGATGTTGCAAAGATTCCTTTCAACAAGGAAGAAGCTCACTCAGCACGTTACGACACTGATCGTACGGCTGAACTCTTTTGCGGCATCGTCAATACCTGGAAAGAACTGGGTGGCTGGGTCGACTAAGAAAAAGCCTTTAACCACAGAGGGCACAAAGGACACAGAGGAAAAGCAAAAGCTATTTATTAAGAGCTTTTGTTTTTTATTAAATAGCTCTTCTCCGTGATCTTTGTGCCCTCTGTGGTAAAAAGCCCTTCAAACCGTCAGGATAAATACTGACTTGCCCGCCAGAACCCCTCTCAACAAGGTGAAAAATCAACCAGTCCAACCAATAACTACAGCCAATGACCACAGCCAGTGAATAGCACCATGAGATTGCCCCAACCTGCTGAACGACTGTCAAAAACGTCAGCATCACAACAATGCATACCTTCTGTCTCAGCCAGCTTCTGCCGGATCGCTCCTCTGCACATCTCCTCACTCCTGCATCGACACCATCATCACTGATACCTCCCCTGAATTTGCACATGAGTCATACCTGACCGGCTCACTCTCTTAGTTTTGAAAGCTTTTCCGAGAAGCTAAAAAAGCAGGCCAGTTTTCCGAAACTGTTCCATAGTCAAAACATGCGCCCCATTTGTTGTTGCCTGTCTTTGTCAACCCATCAAATACAAGCAAAGGTTTTGCGCTTTGTAGCCTGTTCAATCGACACAAAAAATTTAGGTTACTTCGATGAATGCAGTTGTTATCGCCGTACTGGTCATGCTGGTGTTGAGCATGGCACGTATCAATGTTGTCCTTGCCCTGTTTATTGGGGCCTTATCTGGCGGGCTGTGCAGTGGTCTGAGTCTGACAGATACCATTACTCACTTTACCGACGGTCTCGCCAACGGTGCTGGTATAGCCCTGAGCTATGCCCTGCTGGGTGCTTTTGCCATGGCGATTGCCAAGTCCGGCATTCCGGAAGTGCTGGCGGCCAAAATCATTCAAATGATCCGTAATGGGCCTCGCACTGCCCGACTGGCACTGTTGACTTCGCTCTGGATGATGGCGCTTTCTTCCCAGAACCTGATTCCTATTCATATTGCCTTTATTCCTATTCTGATTCCTCCGTTACTGGGCGTGTTCAATACTCTTGAACTGGACCGCCGCGCGATTGCCTGCTGCATCACCTTTGGCCTGACTGCCACCTATATGCTGCTGCCGGTGGGTTTCGGTAATATCTATATGATCCAGATTCTGGCTGGCAACCTGCGCACCAATGGGCTGGAGATCAGCAACAGCCTGATGCCCCATGCCATGGTGATTCCGGTGTTCGGTATGTTTTTAGGCTTAATGGTTGCTGTATTCGTCACCTACCGTCGCCCCCGCCATTACCAGTCTGATACAGCAACCGGCCCGGTCGACAGTGTTATCCCCAGGGTGTCCACGGCTAAGGTATTTGGTGTCGTAGCAGCAACCGCCTCTGCCCTGATCGTTCAACTGTGGAGTGACTCCATGGCACTGGGTGCACTGGCAGGTTGTTTGGTGATAATGGCCACTCAGGTGGTGGACTGGCGAAAGGCCGATAATGTCTTTATTGATGGTATGAAGATGATGGCTTTCTGCGGCCTGATTATGATTACTGCCGCAGGCTTTGCCGAGGTAATGCGAGCCACCGGCGATATCAACACCCTGGTTTCTTCTATCAGTGTCCAGTTTGCCGATCACAAGGCTCTGGGCGTGCTGATGATGCTGGTTGTCGGACTACTGATCACCCTGGGTATTGGCTCATCTTTTTCCACTGTACCCATTATTGCAGCACTCTATGTACCGCTGGGTATGCAGATGGGTCTTTCCCCTTTAGCAATTGCAGCCCTGGTGGGAACGGCGGGGGCTCTGGGTGATGCCGGATCTCCAGCCTCTGACTCCACCATTGGCCCGACCGCTGGTCTGAATGCTGATGGTCAGCACAATCACATTCGTGACTCCGTAGTGCCAACATTCCTGCACTTTAATATTCCGCTGATTCTATTTGGCTGGGCGGCTGTAATGGTGCTTTAAAGGCCTTTTACCAGAAAGGAAAAGCAAGAGTTTGTTAATTAAGAGCTTTTGCTTTGTATTAAAGGGCGTTTGGCGCAGGTTGTCAGACGGACAGGGGTTCAACAGTTCTGGGGCTTTTCGAGCCCCTGAATCATTAAAATATTACTTTGTATTGGGTGTACGGGGAATGCGCGCTTTAGGTATGGGGGGGGGGTGTTTTTTTATCTTTCTCTACCTTGGAGCCCGGAGAGGCGAAAAATTCTTCTTTAGATTGACCAATAACGACAACAGCACCACAGGCTTTGGCCAAAGCTATGGCTCGGTGTAAATCTCCAAATTTAAAAGATGCTTTTGCCAGAGTGGCTGCACTTCCTCCATTTACCATGTCGTTAAACTGCCTGAAATGTTGGATCTGCCCGCGACGAAAATGAAAGTGAATATCTCCCACCCCGGTGGTAACTGAGCCTTTAAGATACGAGTCAAACGGGAAGTTATCAAACATAGTAGTCTCAGTCCCTTTTGAAAATATCTGACCGACTCCTGAATGCTTGGCAAACCACTCTGTAGGCTGGTTTACTTTTGATCGATAACAATCGAGAAGACGCCCTTGCCCGGCGTAAGCATGGGATGTTTCGCAACGGAATTTTTTGTAGGCCTTTGCATCCATATCACCGGTATAGAGTCGAGCAATATCGTCCTGAGCGTCAAGCATATCCTGTCCAATGTTTTCAATCAGCGGATTCTCCTGGAAATTGAATGTTGATGTGTCGTCCGGATTGTAAGTAGAAAGAATGACCTCGCGGATACTTTCGGCGACGACTTTATCGACACCAGGATCACCTGCACTACAGAATCCCGTCCAATAACTATCAGCTCTATTCCTCCAGCTGGCTCTGGTTTCACCGTTTTCCGGAAATGGTAAATTACCCAAAGCGGTTCCCAGCGCTTCAGCATTATAGGGCACAGTCGTGACATTGCCGAATATATCGACGCTCCGTAGTAGCCGTTCAACATTTTCTTCTATTCGACCTTGATGGGAGAACTTAATAATCTCACCGCGCTTGAATGTTGTGCCGGATAACTTTGTTACCAGGTTAGGATCCGCGGGTATAGAGAAAGGTTCCGGCTCCACACCCGGAGCATCCGGAAGCTGGGCTGAAGAAAGGCTGGAGAGCGCTCCTGCATCAGCATAAATTTGCGTGGGCTGGATTGACATTAACGGTTGTTCGCCAGGATTATCACGCCTCCTGAATGGCTCTGGACTGGGCTCGGCAATCACAGGTGTGGCAGGTGCAGGTATAGGCGCAGGTGCAGGTATAGGCGCAGGTGCAGGTGGTACATCTTTGCGCTGAGGTACATATGCCATCTCGGGCATCACAGGCAATCGCGGTGGCGGCTGTGAGCTGTGTCCATATTGGGGCTGATGACCATACTGATACGGATAGGGATTCAGGTGCACATCGCGATACCGCTGATAAACACTATAGTCGTAGCCATTCCCGGATAGCGGGTTGTAAGTAGGCCGAGAACGGAATCTATATTCCTGCCTATCCGCATGTCCTGGCGCGAGAGGAGGGTTAACAGGGGGCTGAGCTGCAAAAGCTACATCGCGGGGACTCGGTTCTCGAAGATACAGGGGAAAACCCGCAAAAGGTGGATACGGCTTCGCCACCGGTGATGACAGCGGGGTGTTTTCTGGCGAGCCGGGCTGTGAGAGTGGGCGCGCTTCGATCGCCCATGCAGGTGCACCATATTCCGTCAGTAAATTCTTTCCATTATCCAATTTCCGCAAGAATGAGCTGCCAAGGTCGCTTTGGTTTTTTTTACTACCGCTGCATTGATTCAGGTACTGGCAATAGAGGGTTAGCAGAATCTTTTGGGCATCAGCAGGCAAATTATGACTATTGCATGAGACTGCAACATACGTAGAAAGTGATTTAACTTCGGCATCGTGGTTCTTGTTGTCGTTCAGTGTGCCTATGATCATATTCATTCTGGCAGCGTTGAGCCCGGTCAGACCATTAGTCTTGAGGCGCAAATCACTCACTGTATAGGCTGACGCAGGGCTGACTTCTTTAGCTTTGGCTCGTGCTGCTGGTTGTGCAGCGGCTGGCGGGGAGATTACAGCGCCCCTTGAGGAACCGGGTGTTGATAACTTCAGTGGAATAACATAGTAGTTTGCCATAGACTTGCAAAGCTCCAGAACAGCCCTGTTACCAGGGTTTTGCTGCAGATGTTTTTCAAAACAGCTTTTCAGTGCTCTGGTAAAGGTATCCGTGCCATGGGCTTGCACAACACGTTCTGCAAGATCTGCCAGATGCAGCGCCGTTACCCCCGCCCATTGTTCTGCCTGTGCCTGTTTCATTGGGACGGCTTTATTTTGCGCCAGCTTATCATCAACAAGATCAAGAAAGTGGTGAGGAGAAGATATGAGCTTGTTGACGTGAGCATTAACACGGCCACATGTCAGCACATTGGGAAGTTCAAGATGTGGTTCTGCCAATGACAGCTTTCGATTCAGCAGAGCGGCCGACTCACGCTCTTTGTTTAGTAACCTTCGCAGTTCCTGAGCTGATGCCTGAAGCGGGATTTTGCGTTGTTCCGCTTCCTGTGAGCGAACGAGCTTGTCTTGCCATAACCCAACGGTTTCTGCCTGATGATCTTTTATAAGCAGTTGCAGCTGGGGCTGTATCTTTTCCAACGAGATCGGCTTCATGGGGGCGTACTCCTTTACTACATACACCTGAGACTAGCCAGAAAGTGTCAGCAAGCCCCACAGGTGGCGGAAATCTGTCAATTCCTGAAACAGGAGGGAATACCGGGTTCAGAATGAGCTGGCATTCCGGACTAATTTGTCAAATTATCGTTGAACGATGGGTGAAGCGGTGTACAAAAGACGTCGTTGAGATCACTCTTCTTTGTGACCCCTGTGTCCTCAGTGGTTAAAAAGCTTAATAGACAGGTTCTGAAACAGAGGGAAGAAGGACTAAAGATAGAGAGAAAATGCTTCAGGTTTGTAACAAAAAAGGAGGAAGCCGGAGGAAAATGTTGAGGTTGAAAAACGCAATTATCTATTAAATATATGCAACTCATTCGAGCCCTGCAATGACAAACAAACCAAAACGTTAAAAACAACAAAAAAAGATTTTATTCCCCTCAGAAGACTTGCCATGATCGATTTCCTCAACACATAATCAAAACAGGCCTGTCTTAAAATAATGAGTAGTCAGACAGTGCTGGCGGCCCTGACAAGGCTAACGTACCCACACCGGTTCAGCTGAAGAAGACCGGAACCGGTGACGTTGAGGGAACAAGGAGCACCTATGCATGATGCAGTGACGCTGGAACCGATACAGTCGCCCTGTCGCACCACATATGTTCTGGACAGTAATGTCCTTATCCACGATCCCAACTCACTTCTAAACTTCGATGAACACCAAGTCGTTATCCCCATCACCGTCCTGGAGGAACTCGATAAACTCAAAAATGGCAAACAGACAATAGCTGCCGACTGTCGTCAAGCCATACGCCTGATCGACCGCATCGTTGGCTCAGCCACCCCTGAGGAGATAGAAAAAGGGGTTCCCATCGCCCTCGGAGAGAAAGAACCACCTCAAGGCACTCTGTCGATACAGATGCACAGTGCTCCACCCAATGTGACCATGTTGCCTACAGATCTTAATGATAACCGCATCATTAACGACATCTGTCACATGAAAAACCAGCACCCCAAAGACAATTTTGTGCTGGTGACCAAAGACATCAATATGCGTCTGAAAGCCCGTGGCTGTGGCCTTATGGCCGAGGATTACCACAGCGACCAGCAGATATCAGACGTCAGCCTTCTACCACGGGGATTCCTGGAGCTTGATGGCAGCCTCTGGGACAGGATCGATAACGTCGAAACCGTGCAACACAATGGCAGAACCCTGCACACCATTCCTAAATTGCCGGTTTTAGGCGAACCCGGCCTCAATGAGTTTATTGTTGATCAACAGGAGTTTGTCGGACGCGTTGTGGAAGTCACCGACAACACAATCGTGATGGAACATATGGATCGGGACAAACTCCTGAACCGTAAAGCCTGGGGCCTGCAACCCCTGGATATCTACCAGGCACTGGCACTGCACCTGTTGCTGGACCCAGACATTCAGCTGGTTAACCTCAATGGCCCGGCAGGCTCCGGTAAAACCATTCTGGCACTGGCCGCCGCTATTGAAATGACCGTCGCCGAGCAGCACTACCGCCGGATTATCGCAACCCGCAGCACCAAAGGTCTCGATGAGGATATCGGTTTCCTCCCCGGCACCGAGGCGGAGAAAATGGAGCCCTGGCTGGGTGCCATTACCGATAACCTGGAAGCCCTGCACAGTGACGACGAAAGCACCCGCAGCAGCGTGGATTACATCCTCGACCGGGTTCCCATCCACTTCAAATCATTGAACTACATTCGAGGACGCAGCTTCCAGCACAGTCTGATTATTATCGACGAGTGCCAGAACCTGACACCTCACCAGATGAAAACCATCATCACCCGTGCGGGCTTCGGCTCCAAGGTGATCTGCCTGGGCAACCTGGCCCAGATTGATACTCCGTACCTGAATCCGGCCAGTTCCGGACTCACCTACCTGACCCAGCGGTTCCGCCCCTTTAACCACGGCGGCATGATCCAGCTGGAAGGTGTACCACGGTCAGCACTGGCAGCCTTTGCCGAAGCCAACCTCTAACCCACTCGTAACTGAAAGGGACTTTTTAACCACGGAGACACAAAGACACGGAGAAGAGCTGATTAGCTTTTTAGTTAAAAGCATAAGCTCTTAATTAAAAAGCTTTTGCTTTTCCTCTGTGTCTTTGTGCCTCTGTGGTTCAAGGCTTTTATTTCGAGACCATCCCGTAGTTAATGCGAAGCAAAGACCTTCGCTTCACCCTCCTCGGTATAGCTAATCGTCTCAAAGGGTTGCTTACGACCGTGGTCCATACCCGGTGAACCCATTGGCATTCCCGGTACCGCCAAACCACGAATATCAGGCTTCTGTGTCAGCATCTTCTTGATATCCGCTGCCGGTACATGACCTTCCAGCACATAGCCATCCACAAAAGAGGTATGGCAGGCCATCAAGTCTTTGGGCACATGCCCTTTGTATTTATAAAAACCCAAACTCTCTGTGTTGACAGACTTCACCCGGAAGCCCTGTTCCTGCATTGCCTCAGCCCATGCGGAACAACAGCCTCAGGAGGCTGACTTATACAGAGTAATTTCAGGTAGCTCGCTGGCAAATGCGCCCATTGTGGACAGCAGCAGGCCCGCGCTCAGAAATAGTGATTTGGTAGGTCCCATAAAGTCTCCTATTGGTTTAATAATCAATATCTGGAGACTTTAGGGGTTACAGGGAGGGTAAGGTCAAAGCCTTCAGCGCTTGTGGGCGTACATGGCTTCAATCTCCTTGCGGAAACGATCCATAATAATCTTGCGGCGCAATTTCAGAGTCGGGGTAATCTCACCCATCTCCAGAGAGAACTCACGGGACAACAGGGTGAACTTTTTCACCTTCTCAAACCGGGCCAGTTCAGACTGAATTTTCTCTACCCGGGCGTTAAACATCTCTTGAATCTGGGTGTTGCGGATCAGATCCACACGATCTTCAAATTTCACTCCCACAGAGCGAGCGTACTCTTCCAGCGCTTCAAAAGCGGGAACAATCAAGGCAGATACAAAGTTACGGGCATCAGCCACAATCGCCACCTGCTCTACAAAGTGGTCCCGAACCAGCGTGCCTTCCACCATCTGCGGTGCAATATATTTACCGCCAGAGGTTTTCATCAGGTCTTTCAGACGCTCAGTCATCACCATATTGCCTTCGGCATCAATGTAACCGGCATCCCCTGTGCGGAACCAGCCATCTTCGGTAAAGGCTTCAGCTGTGGCTTCCGGCTTATTGTAGTAACCGCGCATAACAGTGTCGGCTTTGACCTGAATCTCGTTCTCTTCACCCAGACGCATCTGCACCGTTGGCAGAGGTGTGCCTACAGTACCAAAGCGGAAGAACTCATCTTCGTAGCAGCAAACAGTGGCCGTGGTTTCACTCAGGCCGTAGCCAATCTTGATATTGATACCAATGCTCTGGAAGAACAGGTTGATATCGCCATCCAGGCGGGCGCCACCACAAGGCATAAAGCGGATGCGCCCACCCAGAGCATTGCGCAGTTTTGAGAATACCAGTTTGTCTGCCAGCGCACAGGAGAGTCGCAAACCCAGCCCTGGCGCCCTACCCGCCTGCTGGATATTAAAACGTTTCTCTCCACAGGAGAGCGCCCAGTGGAACAGTTTCTGACGGCTTTTCGGAGCCTGCTCCACCTTGCCAATAATCGCTGAGTGAATCTTCTCAAAAAAACGTGGTACGGCGCAGATCACCGTAGGCTTCACCTCAGAAATTACATCCTTAACCGTCAGGGGGTCACGGACATACACATTGGTGGCACCACGGTAGAGCACATAGTAGGTCCAGGCCCGCTCAAACACATGACTCAGGGGCAGGAAGGCGAGGGAAACATCGTCTTCAGTCAACGACAGACGGGTATCGTGCAAACGCATCGCGGCACCGATATTGGCGTAATCCAGCATCACACCCTTGGGTTCGCCAGTGGTGCCGGAGGTATAAATCAGGGTCAGCAGATCATCCATAGACAGGGAGTCCTGACGAATTTTCAGCTCTTCCCGTGAAGCCTGGCCGCCATGGGCGTTCAGGAACTCTCTCAGGTGGCAGGCATGGCTGGCACCACGGAGATCAACAGAAGCATCCAGGGCAATAATCAACTCAAGGCCAGCCTGTTCATGATCGATAGCCAGCGCCGCATCCATTTGCTCCTGTTCACCCACAAACAGCACGCGGGCTTCGGCGTCCTTAATAATATATTCCGCCTGTTTGGAAGTACTGGTCGGGTAGATGGGAACCGTCACTCCCCGCCCCCAGAGTGTGGCAAAGTCAACCAGTGTCCACTCAGGCATGTTACGGGAGAAAATAGCCACACGGTCCTGCACATGAACACCAGCGGTAATCAGCGCCAGCGCCAGCTCTTCGACTCTCTCTCCAAGAACCGCCCAGCTGATATCTTCTCCCTCTGCCCTGTTTGCACAGCGCAGGGCAATGCGATCCTCGTATTTGGCAATACGCTCACGGAGCAGTTGAACGAGGTGATGAGAGATCGCATTTTGCTGGGGCATGGAGACAATTGTCCGTGGGAGGAAAAACGAACGCAGTCTCTCTCCCTACAAGTCTGCGGTCAATACGGTATATCACCAGTTACAACAAAAAATAACAGTTTATGGGTGGAGCCTGACAAACCGTTCCTGCAGCCCCACCGAAGGCCATGGCAAGTTACTCTTTAGGGAACTGCTCTCTGGTGAATTGACTTGTCTCGGAATACTATGGAGCCACACAGCTAATAATGGGAACACATCGTGCTGATTGTTATTTCTCCAGCCAAGACTCTGGACTATGACACCCCTCCGGTCACCAGGACGGCTACCCAGCCAGACTTTCTGGAGCATTCGCAGGAACTGATTGAGCAGCTTCGGGATCTTACTCCTGCCGAAATCGGCAAGCTGATGAGCATCAGTGACAAGCTCTCAGGCCTGAATGCCGCTCGCTATGAAGCCTTTCAGACACCCTTCACTCCAGAAAATGCCAAGCAGGCCGTGCTCGCCTTTAAAGGTGATGTGTACACAGGTCTGGATGCAGAAACCCTGGACAAGAAAGGTTTTGAGTTTGCGCAAAAGCATCTGCGTATCCTGAGCGGCCTTTATGGTCTGCTGCGACCACTGGATCTGATGCAGGCCTACCGTCTGGAAATGGGAACAAAGTTCGCCAACACACGGGGCAGTAATCTGTATACCTTCTGGGGAGAGATTATTACCGACGCCCTGAATAAAGAGCTGGCGAGCCAGAAAGATAATGTTCTTATCAACCTCGCCTCAAACGAATACTTTAAGGCGGTAAAACCCAAGCTGTTAGATGGCGACATTATCACTCCGGTCTTTAAAGACCTGAAGAATGGTCAATATAAGATCATCAGCTTCTATGCAAAAAAAGCACGGGGATTAATGACTCGTTACATTATTGATAAACAGGTTTCCCAACCGGCCGACCTGAAAGCTTTTAATTACGGCGGCTATGGTTTTAACAGCGAGATGAGTGATAACAAAAACTGGGTGTTTACCCGGGATGAAGCAGAATAAGCCGGTTATTGTTTTCGTTTTTTTAAAACAGGTGGTTTTTTGAAAAGCAGCAGGCCTTTAAGAAAGGCCTGCTGCTAAAACATCAGTTTAAACGTCCAAAGCCTTTTAAGAGGAAGACGATACCCGGGGAAGAGAGATATTCCGGTAAATAGCCAGTAACCGCAGGCCAAACACAATCCCTGCACTGGCAATAGCACTGACCGGGCGAGCCACACCCTGACTCTCCATAACTGTGTATAACATACCGCCAGCAATCGCCGCGGTCGCATAGATTTCATGACGCAACACCATGGGTACACGCCCGGCCAGTACATCCCGTATCACACCACCACCAGCGCCTGTCATTACACCCATCATCACTGCGACACTGGCAGGAGTGCCCAGCGAGAGCGCTTTTTCCACACCAATCACGGTAAACACACCCAAGCCAAGAGCGTCTGCCAGCAAAATAACATGTCGGGTATGGTGCCACCAGCGGCGACCAATCAGCGTCAGCACTGTCGCCAGGCAGATGACCGAAAGATAGCTGGAATCGTTAACCCAGAATACCGGAGTACTGCCAAGAATAGCGTCCCGCATTGTGCCACCGCCAACAGCTGTCACAAATGCCAGAACCAACGCACCAAATAAATCCAGGTTACGCCGGGCAGCCACCATAGCGCCAGTTGCCGCGAACACACCTGTCCCCAGCAGATCAAGAAAGTAAAGCAACATGTATCTTCGTCCCAGGGAAGTGCATCATCTTGTTTGAGGTGCGCGATTGTAATCAATCGCCACCTCGGGGAATATCAAAACAACACCTCAAGAGCCTAGGGGATGTACCTAGTTTTTCGACAAAATTCTCAGAAGTTTCTTACTCAAGGCCTGTTTAATAAAAGACTATCTATTATTATCCAGCCGACAAATATTGAACGCCTCTGCCTTCCTTAACCATCGACTACCCAAAAGCCCTGACTGCCTCTGTTCAAACAAGGAATAAAGGGTGATTCCACCCTTATTTTATGGCTTAATGCCATCGTGTCGAGGCTCATAATAATTGTTAAACACTTAAAAAAATAACTTCAAAAAAAGGAATAACATGAAGCGTTCATTATTAATTGGCACTATCAGTGCAGCTCTGCTTGTGGGCTGTGGCGGTGCAGATGAACAGGTATCTGCCCCAGTTGAAGCTCCCAAGGCTGAGGAACATGTATCCGCGCCTGTCGAAGAGCCAAAAGTAGAAATAATGGAGGCTGAAGGTGAAGGCGTTGAAGCAGCAGGAATCAGCATTACCCAAAACGGTGCTGGCGTCGCTGCAGTCGTAGAGAAGTCTACCGACGAATCCGACACTGCTTTTTTCGCGTCGACTCAAGTTGAAGAAATGTCTGTCACCGTCGTTTCTCTCGACCTGGAAAACCGTGAAGTAGTATTGAAGCGGGAAGATGGTAGTGAATTCACTATCACCCCAAGAGAAGATGTAAAGAACCTGGAACAAGTTTCTTCTGGCGACATCGTCAACATCAAGAATATTCAACAAGTATCTGTTCAACTGGTTGAAGGCCAAAACATCCCTGCTTCAGCAACCAATATGGAAATAGATCGTCAAGCCGAAGATGGTGAAATGCCTGCCAGAATTGAAGCGATTAAAAGAGTGAATGTTTTCACTGTTAAGTCGATCGATTTGGACACCAATGTCTTTGTACTTGAAAATGCAGAGGGTGGAACCAAAAAGTTTCAAGCCCAAAACCCCAAAAACCTGGCTCGTGCCAGCGTTGATGACTCTGTCGTTGTGACACTGACATCCGCAACCCTGGGTGAAGTAGTAAAAGCTGACAAGTAATAATCCTTATCAGCCTGCCACAGCAACCTGACTGATTTAAGGCCCTTAAGTCAGTCAGATTGATGTGAAGTAACTTTTAATGTGAAGTAACTTTTAATGTGAAGTAACTTCTATAGCTCTTCAGTCAAAAGCAGCAATCACAGACACCTCGTCAGAAAGCCCTTCGATTCATACCCTGCAAAAATGTATAGATCAAGCACTACTTATGCACTTTCACTAAACTTCCCTAAGACTTCTTAAGGCGCGAGGCCAGGGACATACCTACTGCAGACATCACAAATACAAGATGCCCAACGGTATACCAGAGAATTTTATCATTAGGGATTTTGTCGATATCCATAAAGATCCTCAACAGGTGTATCGAAGAGATGGCTACGATGGAAGAAGCCAGTTTTGCCTTGAGCAAGTCCGCATCCATACTACCCAGCCAGGTCAACTCCCTGTCTTCGTCCGCAACCTCTAAACGTGAAACAAAGTTCTCATAGCCACTCAGCATAACCATCAGGGTTAAACCACCGACAAGCACCAGGTCGACAATACCCAGAATTGCAAGAATCAAACTCTTCTCATCGAAAACCACGATATTTAGCATCATTTGAAAGATCTCCTGAAAAAACTTCAGCAAGATCGCAAACAGAACCAGACTCAGACCAAGATACAGTGGCGCCAGCAACCATCGGGCAGAGTAAATTGCGCGTTCAATGTAGTTTTCAATGACTTTCATATAGCTTATAACTTCCCTAGTCCCTCTCTAATGTCGCGCACTCTAAAAGATAACTATCCACAACAATAGTCACTTCGTTTCACATCGGGCACTTCATTGATCTGGACTAAATATAGGTTCTTTTGCAGTATTAGTACGCACACTCTGCACTTAAATTGTCAGGAAACATCAGGGAATAGTACGCAATGCCTACAGAAGGTCGTAAAGTGGTTCTGGTTACTGGTGCGTCCCGGCGCCTTGGGCTCTTTAATGCCCAACAATTACTAAAAGCGGGTTACCAGGTCATTGCCACTTACCGGGAAGAAACCGACGGTATTAAAGAATTAAATACACAGGGCGCAACAGTTCTGCCCGTGGATCTCAGCCAGACCGAACAGACTCTTGAGCTTATTGAGCAGGTCAAAGTGCTGACTCCCAGCCTGCGGGCTATCGTCCATAATGCCTCTGGCTGGCTGGCAGACAGTGATACAGCTCTGGATACGGAGCCCATGATGTCTCTATTTCGGATTCACATGGAAGCCCCCTGGCTAATCAACAGAGGGCTTGTAGAGCTGTTGAAAAAGTCCGCAAAAACTGCGGACATTATCCACATGACCGATTACAATGCCCTCAGAGGCAGTGATCATCATGCTGCCTATGCCGCGACCAAGGCGGGCCTGGAAAGCCTGACCTGCTCTTTCGCCCGACTCTATGCCCCTGATATCAAGGTCAATGCTATTGCGCCCTACCTTATTGTCATGAATCCGGGTGATCATGCTATGGCGGCCAGCCAGACACTGCGCGTTCCTCCCATGGGACTGGAACCTGGCGCAAATGTGATCTGGCAAACCCTTGAATACGTACTAAATAATCCTTACATAACCGGCACGACTATTCCGGTCGATGGCGGAATGTCACTGAGCTGAACGGACCGACAACTCATGAGCAGAAATCTCAGCGAACACTACAAGGCCATTCTTGAAGGCCTGGGTGAAGACCCTAACCGGGACGGCCTGAAGGGCACCCCCGACCGGGCCTCCAAAGCGATGAGCTTTCTGACCCGGGGCTACCACCAGAATCTGGATGAAATCGTCAATGGCGCGGTTTTCGATTCTGAGAACGATGAGATGGTTGTGGTTCGGGATATCGAACTCTACTCCCTGTGCGAGCACCATATGCTGCCATTTATTGGCAAGGCCCATGTGGCTTATCTACCTCAGGGCAAGGTACTGGGACTGTCCAAGTTCGCCCGTATCGTAGACATGTTCGCCCGTCGTCTGCAGATTCAGGAAAATATGACTCTGGAAATCGCCAAGGCCATTGAAAAAGTGACCCAGGCTCGCGGTGTGGCCGTGGTGATAGAAGCCAAGCACATGTGCATGATGATGCGCGGCGTAGAGAAGCAGAACTCCTCCATGACCACCTCGGTGATGCGTGGCGACTTCCGTACTCACCTGCCAACACGGGAAGAGTTCCTGCGCTTTATTGCCCGCTGAGCTTTTTTATGGAGTTCTTTTTTCTTGAGCTCTTTATCTATAGAGCTCTTTATCTATAGCGCTCTTTATCTATAGCGCTCTTTTTCTATGGAGCCCTCGCTTATCTTGCGCTCTACGACAAACAGTACCAGTTTGTCGTAGAGCGCAATTGTACTACACCAAACGTCTAAAATAGCCGCCCCTGATCAGTGACACCACTCAGATGTTCGCCGTCATGATAAAAGCCCATCTCCGAGAAAGATGACACCAGGTCATCAATACCCTGACAATCCTCCCAATCATAAAGACTGCACACAGTAAAACGAAGATTACCCAGTGCACTTCGGGCAACATCCGCCTCGGCTACTGTAGGCTGTTGCCCATTTTCCAGCTTACTCAGGATACTACTCAGACCATTGATAACAGATTGAACCTTTGACTCAAAAGGAGAGTCCAGACCACTCACCACACTGTTGACCAGTGAACGTTTCCGCTCACTCTTCCCTCCTGAGCGTTTTCTTCGAGACTCTTTACCACTGCTACCATGACCACCGCTTGCACCATCACTGTCCGGCCTCTGCACCAACTGTCCTCCCCGGTGGCTCTCTTCATTCTTCAGTATGAGCTCGTAAGTCTCAGCCACCTGCCGCAGGCTGGACAACAGCCAGGGCACCCAACTGGTATTGCCTGCAGAGGAGAAACTATATGTAAAGAGCTGCATGAAAAATTCACGGCCTTCCTTGAAGTCACCCAGCAAGGTATTGAGGGATTTCATAAGAGTGTCTGCGTAAATGTACGTCGTAGGCACACAGCGAGCACCGCTGGGCAGATACCTTTCATGCTTCTCATCTTCCCAGAGGTAACCATGGGTTCCCCAGCCTGGCTCAACAGGAACCAGAGATGACCCCTCCCTTTCAAAGAGCCTTTCAAGATATTTAAGCAGAATCCCAATTCCGCCATCTCCCAGCACATCCTGAAGAGCAGGAATCCCCACATAGCGCTCCTGTTCTGTGCGCCCCGTTTCGAACCTCTCTTTTTCATTTCTGCCTCGGTTGCGTGGCATTAACCAGCAGGGTTTTCGCAAGAATCTGGTCAGGCCCGACACCCCAGAAAGACGCAGTATATGTTCTTTTTTATCTGCATCATCAAGAAACCGAAAGAGTCCTGCAGTCAAGGGGAACACCGCATCCATATGAACAATTGTACGGGTTCGGCTAATCACAGTACCAACGCTGGACACAATACCCTTAAGTTCACTCTTCTCCGCTTTCTCCAGACCGGCATTATCGCCGCCTCCCGCAAAATAGCCCTCAGCGAAATCAAGAACACTCCTGATCAACCGCATGGTGTTGGAAATCACCTGCTCAGTTTCAAAAGTCCGCCGTTCCTGGTTTTGGGGGAGCGAAGTGTTTCCGGGAAGTGAACCGGTTCCAGTACTCAAAACTACTTTTGATAAGTCAGCCTGATGAATCTGGCCATGGATATTGAGTTTGACCAGCTCCAGCAGACTTTCGACTTCCTTGAACATTTGCCGATCACGAAAACCATCATCCAAAGGCATCAGACAGTACGGGCTGTCTCGACGGAGGTAGTGATCCAGCGTTTTTTCTATAAGAACGAGCCGCTCACTGAACTGAACCAGTGAAGGTGGGCTCTCAAGAACAGGGTAGTACCAGTCATCTACACCTTGAATCGATGAACTATCCCAGAGAACATGCAGCATCCAGTTCATAAAAGGCCAGAGAAAATTCTTCGCAAATTGTTCCCCATCTCCATTCACCAGCTTGATTAGCCGATCAATCAGGGTAAACAAGCGTTCATCTTTGGTAATTTGTATAGGTTCAGTCTTTTCATAACGACCCTGATAGTAAGTATCAGTTCCCGCCTCTACGGCAGAACGTCTGCGAATATCAGCTGTGGATTTCTTACCTGGCGGCATTTCAATAGGTGCTTTAGACATTCTTGTTGGTGACAAACTCTGGCTACGGTGCACGACTTTCATTTCCTTCGGGGGGGCAGCCTCCTCAGCCTCCTCAGCAGGCTCAGTAAAAGACACAGCCAAAGACCTGCCTGCTGAAGCCTGATGCAGCCGATAGTCAGAGCTGCTTTTACCACGCAACGTGACACCTTGGCGTTCAAAATCAGAACGCTCCTGGGGCGGTAATTTTTGAATCACTCCAGCCCCATCATTAACACCATTAACCGGGCCAGCCTTTGCTTGACGAGAATTTCTTGAAACCGGCGGTTTGAAAAGAACCCTCCCGCCGGTTTTTTCACCGCCGTCCATGGCCCACAGAGAATGCCCCCCGAAACCAGTCAACTCACCCAGTAAAGCGCATAACAACAGGCCAGCCGAATACCTGGCCGACCGGTGAACGCAAAACATATAATTCCCCCAAGACAGGAATGCATCTGCCCCCTAAAGTAGTCAGACAATGAGGAGGCAACAGGTTATTTTTATAAAAAAAAGCGCGGCCGGTTAAGGCAGCGCTTTGGGGGGGGGAATAAAGCGGGGTAATTTACAGCTGAGGACGGTTTAGATATTTGTCCAGTCCAGAACAATCTTACCGGACTTGCCGCTGGCCATAATTTCGAAAGCTTCTTCGAACCGGGACACAGGGAAACGGTGAGTCACCATAGGCTCCAGGTTCAGGCCAGACTGCAGCATGCTGCCCATCTTGTACCAGGTTTCAAACATTTCACGACCGTAGATACCCTTCAGGGTCAGCATCTTGAAGATGACCTGATTCCAGTCGATCATGGTATTGGCTGCCGGAATACCCAGAATTGACACCTTACCACCATTGTTCATCAGCTCGAGCATCTGGTTAAAGGCGTGACCGTTACCGGACATTTCCAGACCCACGTCAAAACCTTCGGTCATGCCCAGCTCTTTCATCACATCTTCGAGCTTCTCTTCGGCCACGTTCACCGCGCGGGTTACCTTCATTTCACGTGCCAGAGCCAGACGGTATTCGTTAACGTCGGTAATCACCACGTTACGGGCACCGGCGTGCCTGGCAACAGCCGCTGCCATGATGCCGATAGGGCCAGCACCTGTGATCAGCACATCTTCACCGACCATGTCGAACTGCAGGGCAGTGTGAACGGCGTTGCCGTATGGGTCGAAGATAGCCGCCATATCATCGCTAATATCGTCTGGCAGAGGGAACACGTTGGCAGCCGGAATGCACAGATACTCAGCAAAGCAGCCCTGACGGTTTACGCCAACGCCCTGAGTATTGCGGCACAAGTGACGACGGCCGGCACGGCAGTTACGGCAGTGGCCGCACACCAGGTGACCTTCACCGGAAACACGGTCGCCCACTTTAAAGCCAACCACTTCCTGGCCCAGCTCGACGATTTCACCAGCGAACTCGTGACCAATGGTCATACCCAGTGGGATGGTCTTCTGGGACCACTCATCCCAGTTGTAGATATGGTTATCTGTACCACAGATCGCAGTCTTGTGGATTTTAACCAGTATATCGTTATGGCCAGGGGTCGGAACTTCCTTCTCATCCATCCAGATGCCTTTTTCGGCATGCAGCTTGGCCAGGGTCTTCATCATTTTCATTGAGGCATACTCCCTATGTGCCGCTGTCCACCCGCCATTGCGGAATCCAACGGCACAAAAACTGGAAAGGTGTAGGTTTGACTTTAGCTGATGACGTTTAGTTCACGGCCAACTTTAGCGAAGGCAGTAATAGCACGGTCAATCTGCTCTTTGGTGTGGGCAGCGGACATCTGAGTGCGAATACGGGCCTTGCCGTTCGGCACTACAGGGAAACTGAATGCGATCACGTAGATGCCTTCAGCCAGCATGCGCTCAGCGAACTCTTTCGCCAGAACAGCGTCACCCAGCATCACCGGGATGATTGGGTGGTCTTTACCCGCCAGAGTAAAGCCGTGCTTTTCCATTTCAGTGCGGAAGTGGTTGGCGTTATCTCGCAGACGGGCACGCAGGTCATCACCTTCAGCCAGCATATCCAGCACTTTCAGGGTGGCGGAAGCGATGGTTGGGCACAGGGTGTTTGAGAACAGGTAGGGACGGGAGCGGTTACGCAGCCAGTCGATCACTTCTTTTTTACCAGACGTGTAACCACCGGATGCACCACCCATGGCCTTACCCAGAGTACCAGTGATGATATCAACACGACTCAGCACGTCGCAGTGCTCGTGGCTGCCACGTCCCTTGTCGCCTACAAAGCCAACGGCGTGGGAGTCATCGACCATCACGATAGCGTTGTACTTGTCTGCCAGATCACAGATGCCTTTCAGGTTGGCGATGATGCCATCCATAGAGAATACGCCGTCGGTGGCGATCATCTTGTGACGGGCACCGGCTTCATCAGCGGCTTTCAGCTGCTCTTCCAGAGACGCCATATCGTTGTTGGCGTAACGGAAGCGCTTGGCCTTGCACAGACGCACACCGTCGATGATGGACGCGTGGTTCAGGGAGTCACTGATAATTGCATCTTCAGCGCTCAGAACAGTTTCGAACAGGCCGGCGTTTGCATCAAAGCAGGAGGAGTACAGAATGGTGTCTTCCATACCCAGAAACTCGGACATACGAGCTTCGAGGTCTTTATGGACATCCTGAGTACCACAGATGAAACGTACGGAAGCCATGCCGTAACCGTACTTGTCCAGCGCGTGCTGGCCAGCTTCAATCAGTTCGGGCGCGTTAGCCAGACCCAGATAGTTGTTGGCACAGAAGTTCAGCACCTGATCACCACCGGTTACAGTGATGCTGGAGGACTGCTGAGAAGTAATTACACGCTCATCCTTGTACAGACCCTGCTCTTTCAGCTCTTGGATCTGTGTGGACAGTTGATCGTAAAATGCAGATTTCATCTTGGCTCCAATATGGGTCCAGAGGGGTAGATGACTAGGTATTTAACTCCTGCATAATTACGAAAAAAATGCAGAGGCATAGGAAAATAAAACGAATCTCTTAGATATTACTTATTTCTTCAGGGAGCTGCGATAGCATAAATACCTATGCAAATTGAGCCCAAAAGAGCCAAAAAGAAACCAAAATCCATAAATCAAATTTATTATCCAAAACTATAGATGACAACGGAATTATTCACTTAAAATCAAAAGAAAACAGCAAAAGCAACTACCCAGAATCACCCTGAAAGAGAACAAATTAATATTCTGTTCCTTAAGTTTTTTTCACTGCCCTGACAATTCACCAAACCGGCGCAATAAACACGACTCCTCCCAACAGACAAGTCATGAACACTGACAATTCTCACAAAAAAGTGAACAACCCCACCTTTACAAGAGTCCTTATTCTGAAGCCCTTTTAATGGGAACCGACTTTCAAAAGGAACAGAGAGATGAGCTCACCACACAACAAACGAGTATTTTTCGGAGGGCCTAACCCTCCAGGCCTATCTGGCGACCCCTGTTTCCCCCCTGTTAAGAAGCGCAACACTGGCCAGTGGGGGGGCAGGTTTGCCAATGCCTCCGAAGATGCCCCAAGACTGATGACATCGGGAACGTCAGGTAACAATAGCGACAGTGAAACGAAAGACTCGCCCATCAGGGCACGAAAAACCCGACAGGCTTCACTGCATACGAATCAGCCTGGCAGCTCTCAGGAAAAGCCTATGGAGACTACGTCCACCAGCCGCAAAAGAACGACCCGCAGCAGTAGAGGCCATGAAAGCAGTTCACCACAACCAGCCGCTGACTATGCCCTGACAAAAGACAGAAATATCTATCAGGATCTGGCGGAGGCAATGATTAAGATGAAGCAGGATGAAGCGAGAGAAAGAATCGAACAAGAGAGAAAACCCGAAGCGGTAAAAACCGCCAGAACTCAGCAAATTGAAGAACCGCAGGAGTCATATAATTATCAGCGTTCAAGGGCTATACACCAACCTGACAGGCCAAAAACTGACTCTGACGCTGACGCTGACTCGCAAGTTTACGGTCTTACTGAGCTTAGGCGGCAACGGAAAGATCGGCAGGCACACTATACTGGACGATTTTTTCCTAATATCGTAGAGGAAGGTTTAAAACTATTGGCCGAGAAACCACAACCAGAAACAGGTCCTGTGATTTATTCAGATGATAAGCTGGAAGCAGTATTCCGCCCTCAGAAACACCAGAGTAATCATTCTGATGCCGAAGAGATGCCTCCCTGCACTATTCAATAGAACCAATAGTTGATAAAACCAAGAGTCAATAATATCAAGTGGTATACAGCACTAAAAAAAGGCCAGCTTATGAAAGCTGGCCTCTTTTTTCATGGAGCACTGGTCTGACTAATCAGATCACCGTAATCAACGCAGCAACAGCATCCACAAGATCAGCCTGCTGACTGTCCAGACGCTCAACACCTTCAACAGTTTCAGCCTTATCAGTCAGAACAACCACGCCCAAAGCCAGCAGATCGCTGACATCGGCATTGCTGCTGACAACCGGGAAGAAGCCGCGATCGAACAGCTGACGGGCCAGCTGCTGCAGTTGCTCTTCAGATGCACCTGCAAGCTCAACAACCTTCGCCTGCTGACCCAGACGCGCCTGACGCTCCTGAGTCGTCACAGCACCGGTGTTCACACTGTCAGCCTTACCCTGAACCATACCGGCACCAACGGTGGCGTTGGTCAGGCGGTCAACAATAATAAACGAGCCGGTTGCACGATTCTGGTAATAGGCATCGAAGCTTACCGGGCGAGCCAGAGTGAAGTCACAACGACCAATTTCGTTGAGGCTCAGCTGGGCCGCATCCTGTTTCTCCATGCTGTTTACGTCGACACGGTGAGTAATGGAACTCACCTGGCCGGAAACGTTAAAGGCACCCAGCTTGATGTCGTACTGACGACCTGGCTGCAGAGGCTGGTCAGCCATCCACACCACCATCGCGCTCAAGTCTTGAGCCTGTTCTGGCTGACTGTCGGCACGCACCAGCATATCGCCACGGCTGACATCAATTTCGTCTTCCAGAGTGATCGTTACTGCCTGACCAATAAAGGCCTTGTCGAGATTACCGTCAAAGGTGACGATCTCCTTCACACGGCTGCTCTTGCCGGAAGGCAAGGCCATCACTTCATCACCGGGCCTGATCTCGCCAGCAGCGACTGTGCCGGAGAAACCACGGAAGTCCAGATTCGGGCGGTTCACATACTGAACCGGGAATCGGAAGTCTTTGAAGTCCTGGTCACCGCTGATCTGTACGCTTTCCAGAATCTGCATCAGCGTCTGGCCACCGCCATTGTCGGCAGAGTACCAGGGCATATTCTCGCTGGGGTTAACGACATTATCCCCATCCAGAGCAGACATAGGCACAAAGCGGATATCACCCATGGCACCGTTAACGGCCAGAGGCTCAGCGAAGTCCAGGTAGTCATTGCGGATTGTCTCGAAGGTGTCCTGACTGTACTCAACCAGATCCATCTTGTTGACCGCAACCACAATGTGCTTGATACCCAGCAGGCTGGCAATAAAGGAGTGACGACGGGTCTGGGTCTGCACACCGTAGCGGGCATCGATCAGGATAACCGCCAGATCACAGGTAGATGCACCGGTGGCCATGTTGCGGGTGTACTGCTCATGTCCCGGAGTGTCGGCAATAATAAACTTGCGCTTGTCAGTGGAAAAATAACGGTAAGCCACATCAATCGTGATGCCCTGCTCCCGCTCGGCCTGCAGGCCATCCACCAACAGAGCCAGGTCGATCTTCTCGCCCTGGGTACCGACTTTCTTACTGTCGTTTTCAATCGAGGCCAGCTGATCTTCAAAGATCATATGACTGTCGTGGAGCAGACGGCCAATCAATGTACTCTTGCCGTCGTCCACACTGCCGCAGGTCAGAAAGCGCAGCAGCTCTTTGTTTTCGTGCTGTTTGAGGTAGGCAATGATGTCCGACTCAATCAGATCAGAATGGTGGCTCATTAGAAGTACCCCTCCTGCTTTTTCTTCTCCATGGACCCGGATGAGTCATGGTCAATGGCTCGTCCCTGACGCTCAGAGGTGGTCGTCAGCAGCATCTCCTGAATAATCTCAGGCAGTGTATCTGCTTCTGATTCCACAGCACCAGTCAGTGGGTAGCAGCCGAGGGTACGGAAGCGCACAGACTTCATCTCAGGTACTTCGCCCTCTTCCAGAGGCATACGGTCATCGTCGACCATAATCATCATGCCGTCACGCTCTACAACAGGGCGCTTCTGGGACAGGTACAGGGGAACAATCTCGATATTTTCCAGCCAGATGTACTGCCAGATATCCAGCTCGGTCCAGTTGGAGAGCGGGAATACACGAATGCTTTCGCCTTTCTCGTGCTTGCCGTTGTACACATTCCAGAGTTCCGGACGCTGATTCTTTGGATCCCAGCGGTGGTTCTTGTCACGAAAGGAGTAAACCCGCTCTTTGGCACGGGACTTCTCTTCATCACGACGGGCACCACCGAAAGCGGCATCAAAACCGTATTTATCCAGCGCCTGACGCAGGCCCTGGGTTTTCATAATATCGGTATGCTTGGAGCTGCCGTGGGTAAACGGGCCTACGCCCATATCGATACCTTCCTGGTTCTTGTGAACCAGCAGGTCGAGGTCGTACTTTTCAGCCTGCTTGTCACGGAACTCGATCATTTCCTGGAATTTCCAGTCAGTGTCGACGTGCAGAAGGGGAAAAGGAATCCGGCCTGGGTAAAAGGCCTTGCGGGCCAGATGGAGCATCACGGATGAGTCTTTACCGATGGAATACATCATCACCGGGTTATCGAACTCCGCGGCCACCTCGCGAATAATATGTATGCTTTCAGCTTCGAGTTGTCGAAGGTGATTCAGGTTGTAATCCGAGCTCATGGGGCAACCCCGTTGTTATCATTTAAGCCCGCCATTGGACTATTTCTTGTCAGCGGGGGCGGACACTATATCAATAATTCTAAGGAATATGAGCAACGAGATTTAGATTTATTTGGTCTATGGATATGA
Organism: Sansalvadorimonas sp.; assembly: GCA_965221135.1. Taxonomy (GTDB): domain Bacteria; phylum Pseudomonadota; class Gammaproteobacteria; order Pseudomonadales; family Endozoicomonadaceae; genus Sansalvadorimonas. The sequence goes on along the minus strand of CBDCRZ010000003.1, from coordinate 46,429 downwards.
CGACCGAAAGAGAACCGGAAAAGAGTCTAAAAAGCACCAGCCCGGCTTCCATTTTTTACAGAAGCCGAGGCGTGGTGTGTTTTTGAGGAGATCTGTCAGTGGTGGCGATGTCTATTGGCAGACTGAGGGCCCCAAGGCTGGGAAGAAAGGGTCCCTGCAGGATCTACCTTAGGACGGGGAATATAATAAGAAAACTTAGCCTTATAAAGATCGTAGATTCTCCGCTGTTCATCACTACGGGAACGGTCTGGATTCGCCTTGCTGTGCCAGTCTTTTTGTAGCTGCTGGCGCCGCTCCATCAGAATCATACCCAGTTGATTTTTGCCTGTTCTCCTGGCACCACAACCCCAGTAACCATCGACTGGACTGTTCTCGACCAGTACGTAGTTTCCGTGGGCGTATGTTTCCATTAACAGCATGGCCAACTCGGGGTGGGTATCAAAATTGAACTTATGATGAATCGCACACTTCATTACCTGAATACTGCGTCCGGCATTCCATTCAGCAAGATTCGGCTTCATTCCCAAATAGTTTTTATGAGCCACGGCATAATCTCCACTTTTACCGCACAGCGGATTCTCACCTGAAAACTCAAGACCCCGCGCCTTAAATCCCTGCCCCTGGAAATAGTGTTCTGTAGTCAGGTATTTCACACCGTCCACCTGAATGGGATAGCCATCACAGGTATTGGCAAATTCAAAGTAAGGATCACGACGGTGATAGAAAGACAGCCGTTTCAGGCCAGATTGATGCCAGTTATCCACGGTTAATGTTTGGCCTCCCACACGAACCGGTTTAATGTCACGGGAAAATGCATCGGGCGTTTTTGGGAGCTGAGCGGCCTGAGAGCCGCTTGCCAAAGTGGAATAACCCGCCGATGCGCCCCTTCTCAGATGTGAAAAATATGCTCCTGAATTACTAGCCATGACTCCAGACTCCTGTTCTATTTAATTACTCGATAGACAAGAGACTGGTGTCCAGGTTCATTTAATAGCTCGATTTAACTAACAACTCAGACAGGATTATCAACATCAAAGAACTTATGTTCGATACCAAAACGTTCCTTAAGCCACTCACCAACAGCCTGTGCACCACCACGCTCTGTGGCATGATGCCCGGCAGCAATATAGTGAACCCCCTCTTCCCGGGCTGTATGCACGGTGTTTTCAGAGATTTCACCACTGATATAAGCATCCACACCTGCAGCCACAGCATTACCGATAAAGCCCTGCGCACCGCCGGTACACCAGGCCACGGTCTTGATCTGATGATCACCAGCACTGATCAGCAAAGGATCACGCCCCAAAGCCTTATTGACGCGATCACCCAGCTCGGCCAGTGAGACAGGCGCATCCAGCTCACCGATATTGCCAATGGGATAGGCTTCCGTCGGATCCATGGGACCGGTTTCTTTCAGCCCCAGTAATTTAGCCAGAGTCGCGTTATTGCCCATAGTCGGGTGAGCATCCAAAGGCAGGTGATAGCCCAGCAGGCTGATATCATGAGTCAGCAGTTTCTTCAGGCGGCGGCGCTTCATGCCAACCACCTCGTCCCGCTCGTTCTTCCAGAAATAGCCATGATGAACAAAAATGGCATCAGCCTTCCAGGCAATGGCCTGATCCAGCAGAGCTTCGCTGGCAGTGACACCGGTCGCAATACGCAACACTTCAGGCTTGCCTTCAACCTGCAAACCATTTGGGCAGTAGTCCCGGAATTTTTCCGGTTGCAATTCCGCATTAACCGCTGCCACCAAGTCCGTTAATTTCATTGCATCGCCTTCATTGAAACCTGTAAACCCTTAAAGAATAACGGGACTCTTTAAAAGAGTCAGTAATACCTTAAAGAGGGCACTTATAACTCTCAATCCGTGCTTTGGTTCTGACCCAGTTCCTGTAACTATTTTGAGTAGCGGTTATCTTCCGGCACAGCTTGTCCCTTGATGGTATGGCAGACTTGATTTGATTGGGTTTCTGGGACGGCACGACCCAAGTGAGGCAGCCATACTCATCTGAGATCATAAGCTGGCCGTCTTCGGAAATCCCCAGCATCTTACCGACCGGAACACCTGTCATCCAGTTGCCACTGCCCCAATGGAATGAAGGGTCACCATCATAAACAGCCAACGCACCATTGGTTTGCCAGGTTGCGCCACCTGTTGCCGATGGGCTCCAGACTTTTTTATTACTCTGGTAAAGGGTCATCAGGCGATTCGCCCATTCAAGGCGGGTGTTACCGTTGCGAAGCATAATCGTAGAACCCAGCTGTGTATCCCAGTCCAGATTGCGCTTAGTCGGTTTGACAATAGAATTGGGAGCCTGGTCACCATAGAGGTACTGCTGCAGCACATCATCCCCCTGAGCCATATAGGTTTTGCTGCTCCACACTGCTCGCCCCTTATTGCTCCATGCTATGAGCTGCCCGGTGGCGGTTAGTGTTAATCTGGTAATGCGAAGTTTATTCGGTGCGTTATCCAGCAGCTGCTCCAGGCCGGTCAACCGAAAGCGGAGTGTGTTGCCTGTTTGACTCCACTCAATATGCGATTCAGGTGAGGTCCATACCGGGATATAGCCATGAAAAAGCCTTAGTCTGCCACCCGTTGCAGGGCGCAAATAAGCCTGGCCACTCTTGAGAATAATGCCCTCTTCCGGCGCCAGCAGCTTGTCCTGGCTGAGAACATGCCGCCCGCTGACCTTGATAGACGTCTTGTCACTGCCCCATCTCTCTCTTTTTTTGTCGGGGACAGATTGCGATTGTGATGATATATCCACCCTGCATGCCTGCATGGGGGATTTCTCTGCTATCACTGTATCTATCAGATCTTCCAGTGGCGCAGCAAAACCGCTTACAGATATCGAGGAGAGTAGAAGAGTCGCTAGAATCTGTGCCTTTAGGGAGAGTGTTTTCATTGCCAGCATCCTTGCCTGAGTATTTGTATAGTGAGCAAGCCGAACACGTGACTGCCGGCTCACTACTCTTCTTTTCAAACGCTACTGCGAGAAACCTTTCCCTTGAAGCAAGGTGGTTGTGTAATCGCCATTGTTTTTGATGCGAATCATGGCGACATACACATCCTTTCCCTTAAAACGAGCCAGCATCATGGTTTTATGGGCCGGACCACCAAGCTGAACAGGTTCGAGAAAAGTGTTAGCACCATGGACATCTCTGTAGCGCCCATCAAGAGGTGTTTTGTAATACGCAAAAATGGCGTTGATTTTGTATTTCCTGACCAGGCTTTCCAGAAAAGCGCTTTTCTGATCCCAGTGACGAAGAAGAAGCACAATTTTTTTCCCGGCACTGTGTGCGACATCAAGATCTTTTTTCAGCCACTCTGCCGCATCATTAATGGTAAATACGTTGTTCTTCAGCCCCCCCCAGGAGTCATATCTATGGGTTTCAGTGTTCAGGCTGTCATGCAGCTGGATAAAATGAACATTACCAACATCCCAGGAGTATGCGAGACTGCCGGTGTGATCTTTGCGAACAAGGGGAAACTGGTATTGCAAACCTCCTTCTTCAAAATCAAACGAGGTCGGATTCAAACTGCGCACCTGTGAACGCATATAGTCCATAGCATGTTTGATACAGACAGGATCTCCACAGGCATTTTCACCTGGCTGGTAATCTGTTTTGCCAAGACCAGGATAAACATCAACCCCCTCCTGGCTGTACGAATCACTCGTACGCTGTATCTCCCCGTTACGGCCCGAAGTCATGGGCCCGGTGAACGCAAGGCCAGCAACGGTGCTCTTTCCAATCAAATACCCGGCATGACTGGCTCCCCCAGTGAAAGCTGCAGGCGTCTTGTGAGCATTCGTCAGCTCCTGACCATGACTGAGCTTCGCAATGCTATTCAGCACAACTGAGAAGTTTTGAGCATGCTGCCTGCCCAGCTTCCTGTTATAGGCCTTATTGTCAGGGCATTGATTAAGATCTTCGTAAACACAGGAACGAGGGTATTCAGGGCCACCCGCAAAGATCATGGTAAAATCATCGGGATTAAAAGCGGTCAGCCTGATGGTGGAGATTTTGTCATTCATAACCTCCCCAACATTGGGTGCCGAATGAAAATAGGAACGGCATATTCCACTGCCATCGGGGTGTTCACAGGCTCTTGCAGCAACACCGGGGCCGACCTTAATCGAGCTTACGGAGTCTTCAAAAAGATTATCCTGGGTTATGATTTCCTCCTCTTTACCATTGAGGCAGAGAATGTTCTTACCGCCCTGATAATCAGCATCTGCATAGGCAATGATGCAGCCCGGCAGAGGGTCGTAGCCATAGCCCGGAAATGAAATAAGAAGCAGCCCAAATGCCACGAGCGGCATCGTTTTATTAACCATTCTCTCATCATCCTTGATTGCTTAATCAAAAAGAGTAGCTGATGGGATTTAATAAGAAAGTCTGCGAGTTAAAGCATTAATACTGAATTCAAAAATTCAGCATGGGAAAGACGGACTGAATACATTCTATAAAAATGGTATGCAGTATTTTTACAAATAAATGCTGATAACGGCGTATCCTCAGAGATGTCCTATCTCTATACTGTGTAGATGGCTTTTACAAAGCTTTATACGACAGCATAATGTCATGGTAACCAAGCCCCGGAAAAATCAGGGTGAGGCAGGCCAGACCAGCAATTCTGAGGATGTCGTACAGGATGAATTTTCAACCCGGATGATGATACTGGATTTCTGATGAACAGGTTCCTTCGTGCCCTCAGCTGGTTCGGCTGGCCCGCGTTATGCGGCCTGCTGGTTGCCTTGCTGATTTTACAACAATATCCGGAACTCACCGGTCTGGATGTTTACAAAAAGGCACCGACTGATCCTCTTGCAGAAGCCTCCCTCTCCAGCATGGCTTATTCATTTCATGCTGCTGTGGCCAAGGCTGCTCCTTCAGTAGTCAGTATTTACACCCAGCGCACCATCCGCAACAACCGTGATAACAACCTGATTAACACCCCTCTTAGCAAAAGTCGTATCCCCCGCCGCCAGCAAATACAGTCCAGCCTTGGATCAGGTGTAATTGTGAGCCCTGCCGGCTATGTACTCACCAATAACCATGTTATTAAAGGAGCAGACGGAATCACCGTTGCCCTTCCCGACCACCGGGAAACCCGGGCCACAGTCATTGGCTCTGACCCTGAAACCGATCTCGCAGTATTAAAAATTGATATGGAAAACCTGCCCAGCGCCAACTGGGCTGATTCAAAATCCATCCGTATTGGCGATATTGTGCTGGCCATCGGCAACCCTTTTGGCCTTGGCCAAACCGTGAGCCAGGGCATTATCAGCGCCACCCGCCGCGACCTGCGCTTAAGCACCTATGAAGGTTTTATCCAGACTGATGCCGCCATCAATATTGGTAACTCCGGCGGTGCACTGATCAATGCCCGGGGTGAACTCGTGGGTATCTCTACCGCATTGATATCCAGCGATGGCGGCAGTGAAGGTCTTGGCTTTGCCATCCCCTCCAACCTCGCCAAGTTTGTAATGACATCCATCATCGACCGAGGTCGTGTTGTTCGGGGCTGGCTAGGCATAGAGTCAACAGCATTGAGCACCGAACTTGCCGAAGCTTTCAACCTGCCTCTCGGCAGCGGCATTCTGATATCAGGGATTTATGGAAATGGTCCGGCCAAAGCTGCTGGACTGGAGCGAGGTGATATCATCCTTCGCATTAATGATATGGTCACCCATGATGCCCGCAAGGTGATGAACAATGTCGCCAAGCTGAAACCCGGCTCCAAGGTTAATATTGCGGTGTTAAGAAACGGGAAGGAGAAAATCGTCTCTGCAGAAGTTGGCGAACGCCCACCTGATACCAGCCGCAACTAATAGCAACCTAAAAGAAAAGTATCACTGAAAAGCTCGGGCGCCGAATCATCGCGTTCTGGCTGAACCTTTGACTCTTGATTCAAACAAAAAACACCCGTTCCACCGCTACTGCCCCTACAAGGGGTCGCTCTCAAACCATAACCACAGGGCACCTCGTTCAGGCCTTTGAAAGAGCAAACCTTACAATTACCACACCTGCCAGTTACGCCAAACTCTAATACAAAGCCGGGTATGGCATTGTTTTTTCAAAGGCCAGGGATGGCCTGCAAGCACCCAGGGACAGGAAGCCCATGGGGCGCGGAAAAAGCAATGTCGTACCCGGCTTTGTTAACGCAGATCTAATCTAGCAAAACAGAGCTCAACGATTGCGAATACGGTACTCGGCAGAACGGGCATGAGCCGTCAGCCCCTCTCCCCTCGCCAGCACTGATGCTGTTTTACCAGCTTCAGAAGCACCTTCCGCCGAAAAGTAAATCAACGACGTACGCTTCTGGAAATCATAAACACCTAAAGGTGAAGAGAATCGTGCAGTGCCTGAGGTTGGCAAGACGTGGTTTGGTCCCGCGCAGTAATCACCCAAAGCTTCCGCCGTGTAGCGCCCCATAAATATGGCACCGGCATGACGAATACCCGGCAGCAAAGCTTCCGGGTCCTCAACCGAGACCTCCAAGTGCTCCGGCGCAATACGATTGGAGACTTCCAACGCTGCATCCATATTCGGAACATGAATCATGGCGCCACGGTTACGCAGGGATTCCACAATAATGGCCTGACGCTCCATAGTGGGCAGCAGACGATCAATGCTTTCCTGAACCTTGTCGAGAAACTCAGCATCCGGGCTAATCAAAATAGATTGAGCATCCTGATCATGTTCAGCCTGAGAGAACAGATCCATGGCAATCCAGTCAGGGTCAGTCTTCCCATCGCTGATCACCAGAATCTCAGACGGACCAGCAATCATATCAATGCCGACCTGACCAAAGACCATACGCTTGGCCGTGGCGACATAAATATTGCCAGGGCCAACAATCTTATCCACTGGCGGCACAGTTTCCGTACCATAAGCCAGTGCAGCAATAGCCTGCGCACCGCCAACGGTAAATACCCGATCAACACCCGCCAGCGCGGCAGCGGCCAATACCAGCTCATTAACCACGCCATCTGGCGTTGGCACAACCATCACGACTTCACGCACACCGGCAACACTTGCAGGAATAGCGTTCATCAAAACAGAAGAAGGATAAGCAGCCTGACCACCCGGAACATAAAGACCTGCACGATCCAGAGGCGTCATACGCTGACCAAGACGAGTACCGTCAGCTTCCTGGAAGCTCCAGTCGTTCTGCTTCTGATGCTCGTGATAGGTGCGAATACGGTTAGCAGCGGTTTCCAGCGCTTGGCGCTGATCGTCAGGGATCGCTTTCAAAGCAGCCTGAAGACGATCACTACCCAGAGTCAGGTCAGCCATAGAGTCTGCTGACAGACGATCGAAACGACAGGTGTATTCCACCAGCGCTTCATCGCCTCGCTGACGAATATTCGAGACTATGTCTGTGACTACAGTCTGAACACTGTCGTCAGATACGGTTTCCCACGCTAATAGCTGGTCGAGGGATTCATCAAATCCTGAGTCGCTGTAATTCAGTCGTATCGGACGCGCCGTGACATTATCTGCACTGCTCATATGTTCTCTCCGCACAGATGAATGTTTTTAGTTTTTGCCGCTTTTGGCAGAGCCTTCATCAATCGCCTGACTCATCTGCTGAATCAGTCGGCTGATCACATCATGCTTCACCTTCATAGCAGCACGGTTTACCACCAGACGAGAGCTGATATCAGCAATATGCTCACGGGGCTCAAGACCATTGGCACGCAAAGTGTTACCAGTGTCGACGATATCCACAATCTGGTCGGCCAGATCAATCAGAGGAGCCAGCTCCATGGAACCGTACAGTTTGATGATGTCTACCTGCTTGCCCTGGCTGGCATAAAAACGCTTTGCCACATTGACAAACTTGGTAGCAACACGAATACGACGGCCTGGTTCTTCCTTGTAGTCCACAGCCGCGGCTGTCATCAGGCGACAGTTTGAGATCTGCAGATCAAGGGGCTCATAGAGTTCGCGAGAGTTGTGCTCCATCAACACATCTTTACCAGCCACACCCAGATCAGCAGCACCGTGCTCAACATAAGTGGGTACATCACTGGCGCGGACAATCAGCAGGCGCACATGTTCATGATTGGTAGGGATAATCAGTTTACGGGTTTTGGCAACATCTTCCGTCGGAACGATGCCTGCCTTTTCCAGCAAAGGCCGGGTTTCCTGAAGAATACGCCCCTTGGACAGGGCAATTGTCAGAGGTGTCGATATCATTATTGTTCTACCGTAGAGGGGCCTGCATCTAAAAACCCGATACCACTCAGGTGATCAGGCCGTGCGCTTCAGGTTAAATTTGTTCTGACTTGCATAATAAACGGCTCGGCCCATTTTTACACTGATAAAGCGGCCGGGAACTGCTCCCGCAGAGCCCGGCACGGGGTAAAGCTCGTGCTTTTCACCATATAAATGCCCACATATTCATTTTTGAGGTGGACATTTTCCGCTCATAGCTGTTCCGCTTTAGCGGGGCAGGCGCTTAATGGTTGCACCCAACTGCTGCATCTTCTCTTCGATGCACTCATAGCCACGGTCGATATGGTAAATTCGGTCAACCACGGTATCACCTTCAGCCACCAGACCAGCAATAACCAGACTGGCAGAAGCACGCAGGTCAGTTGCCATAACCGGGGCTGATTTCAGGTTATCCACACCTTTGACGATGGCTGTATTGCCTTCGACATCAATGTCAGCCCCCATACGCTTCATCTCAAGAACATGCATAAAGCGATTCTCAAAGATGGTTTCGGTAATGGTACCGGTACCGATTGCTACAGCATTCAGGGCGGTGAATTGCGCCTGTACGTCCGTCGCCATACCTGGGTAAGGAGCCGTTTTCAGGCTGATAGCCTTGGGCTGGCGGCCTTCCATATCCAGCTCAATCCAGTCTTCACCAACAGTCACCCTGGCACCAGCTTCACGGAGTTTCACCAGAACAGGGTCAATAATTGTTGGATCAGTGTCCTTTACCTTCACACGACCACGGGTTGCCGCAGCAGCTATCAGGTAGGTGCTGGTTTCAATACGGTCAGGCAGAACAGAGTACACGCAACCGTGCAGGCTCTTCTTGCCACGAACACGAATAGTGTCTGTTCCATGACCTTCAATGTCGGCACCCATGCGAATCAGGCACTCAGCCAGATCCACCACTTCAGGTTCACGAGCGGCATTTTCCAGCAGGGTTTCACCATCTGCCAGAGTCGCTGCCATCAGCAGGTTCTCTGTACCAGTCACCGTCACGGTGTCAAAGAAAATATGAGCACCCTTCAGACGGTCACACCTGGCTTTGATATATCCATCTTCCACAACCACATGAGCACCCATGGCTTCAAGGCCACGCAGGTGTAAATCAACCGGACGGCTACCAATACCGCAACCACCAGGCAGTGCCACTTCAGCATAACCGTTGCGAGCCACCAGAGGGCCCAGCACCAGAATGGAAGCACGCATGGTTTTCACCAAATCATATGGTGCTGTCAGCACTTTAATGGTGCTGGCGTGAACTTCGACATTCATCTTCTCGTCGATCATCAGTTCAACACCCATGCAGCCAAACAGCTCGATCATGGTGGTGATGTCGTGCAGGTGTGGCAGGTTACAGACAGTAACCGGCTCATCAGCCAGCAGAGTGGCGGCAAGTATGGGGAGAGCGGAGTTCTTGGCGCCAGAGATGCGAATCTCTCCGTCCAGACGCTTGCCACCAGTAATAATCAGTTTATCCATCGAATACCCGTAGGCTAAAAACAGGTGATGCAACGAAAAGCCACATCACTCTCTAAATAAATAGCTCTCTAAATAAGTAGCTCTCTAAATAAGCAGCTCTCAAAATAAGCAGCTCTCAAAATAAGTAGCTCTCTAAATAAGCAGCTCTCAAATCGCTTATGCGAGTCCAGAGCTGGCTTTAACCCTTCTGGGCAGCCCATTCTGCGGGAGTAAACGTTTGCATAGTGACAGCATGAATAGTGCCAGCAGCAATCATTTCATTCAGATGTGTATAGACCATCTGCTGTCTTTTTACCGGCAGGGCTCCGGCAAAAACATCGGCGATCACCGTAAGTCGAAAGTCACAACCTTCCCCTTCAACGATAATCTCAGCACCTTCGATCTTTTCTTCAAGCAGCTGTTTTACTTCACTGGCATGCATAGGACTCTTCCCGGAACCGGCATTTAATAAGCGCATATGATAGGGAAGAGGCGCCCAGGACACCAGCCCTGAGCATTGTTGCCTGCAAGAAGGTAGCGAATCAGGCTGGAGAGGTGGAACCGGCCACAGGCAAAAGCTCTTCTACACCACAAACACGGGCCAGAGCCAGAAGCTCTGGAGGAAAAGCAGTATAACTCAGTTTAATCTGCCGCTGGCGAGCCCGTTTAAACCAGGCTAACAACATAGCCAGGGCAGCGCTGTCACCACCCTTAAGGCCAGACAGGTCAACCTCAACAGCCAGGTTCCCGGAACCTGCCTCAATATTTTTCCAGGCAGAATCTACTATTCCAGGAACCGACCTTTTATCCACAACACCAGACAGCGAAAACTGCCCGGCAGAGATCGCTACAAATTCAACGGCATCATTCATGATTAACCTTTGGAGACTTCCTTGTCTTGAATATCTTTCACCTGATTCTGCTCAGTCTGCTGCATCAGCTCAGGCCACTTGTCTATCACGGTGCTCACCTTACGGTAATTATTCATCGCTTCACTAAACTGGTTGCGGAACTGAATACCTATATTAATGCCTTCGACAATAATATTGCGCACCTTCCACTCATCACCCTTTTTCATCATCGAGTAAGAAAGAGAGTAATCATCACTCTTGCTTCGTACGGTCAGATTAACCGGCACTGAACGACTTTTGCCGTCATCATAATTCTTAAGCTGCGCGACAGGCACAGGCTCGACCTTGGCAAGAGACAACTGACTGGTATCAAACGTCAGTACAGCTTTGCTGTAGAAGCGCACCAGGCTGGTACGGAATACCTGAGTAAACTGCTTAATCTCTGTATCACTGGAACGGTGAGCGTACTTGCCCATCACTCCACGGGCAATCTCATCAAAAGCAATTACCGGATCGATGATTTTCTCAACATCCCCATAGAAGGCTTCCGGCTTGGCATTGTATTCTGCCCGCTTGGTTTTCAGGAGTTGAATCACCTGCCCAGTAGCATCGCCCGCCACCTTATCAGGGGTTGCGGGAACGGTCGCAGCCATGGTCTGAGAAGAAACAAATGTCATAAATGTCATTGTCAGACCGAAAAAAGCAGCCTGAAAGCGACGGGCGAAAATACCTGTCATATCCAAATCTCCTTCTCTGCACCAAGCCGTTTGATGCAGCCTTATCAAGGCAGTGTAAAGTGGAGTGCGATGGCTGTAAGACAGCTTCGTTAAAAGTCGTCGCCACCGTCATGATCTTTGCTACCTACTGAGCCCAGCAGGAATTTACCAATCAAGTCTTCAAGGATAATAGCCGACTGGGTGTCATCGATGGTTTCATCATCATTATAAAACTCATTAGAACCACCGACGCTGATACCGATAAATTTCTCACCCAGCAGGCCGGCCGTTAGGATAGCAGCAGAACTGTCTACAGGGATGTTGTCGATATGGGAATTGATATCCATCGCCACCCGGGCCATGTAGGTTTTCTTGTCCAACTCAATATTCACAACCCGGCCGATGGTCACACCACCCATAGCCACCTTGGCCCGCTTGGTGATGGAGCCCACATTATCGAATTCAGCATAGAGGCGATAGGTGCTGCTATCTGCATTCACTGTCAGGCCACTTACCCGAAGTGCGAGCAATACAAGTGCAAACAAACCAGCTAAAAGAAAAGCGCCAACACTGATTTCAACGGTTCTCATCCGCATTTTTATAAATCTCCAAACAACACGGCCGTAAGGATAAAGTCCAGCCCCAGAACAGCCAGGGAGGCGTAGACAACGGTTCGGGTCGTTGCCCGACTAATACCTTCGGATGTCGGCGCCGCGTCGTACCCCTGAAATACTGCAATCCAGGTCACCACAAAACCAAACATCACACTTTTGATCAAACCATCAATAATGTCATTTCTGAAATCAACGGTTTGAACCATATTGCCCCAAAAGGAGCCTTCATAAATGCCCAGCCAGTCCACACCCACCATGGAACCGCCAAAGATACCGACCATAGAAAAGATACAAGCCAACAAAGGCATACTGATAAACCCGGCCCAGAAGCGGGGTGCAATAATTCGCTTCAGAGGATCAACACCGATCATCTCCAGACTGGAAAGCTGCTCGGTCGCTTTCATCAATCCGATTTCAGCTGTCATGGCAGAACCGGCACGACCCGCAAACAGCAAAGCCGTCACAACTGGCCCCAGTTCACGAACAAGGCTCAGGGCAACCAGCTGACCCACTGACTGCTCGGTGCCATAACGCACCAGAATGTTATAACCCTGCAGACCCAGCACCATACCGATAAACACACCAGACACGGTGATAATAATCAGGGAGAGTACACCCACCGCATAAATCTGCTTCATCAGCAGGGTCGCAAATGCACCATGACCCTGACTGCGGCCAAACAACGCCTGAAACAGCATAACCGTGGCACGACCGATGGCCTGAATAATATCCAGCCCGCTGCGCCCAAGAGCGGCTAAATGCTCAAGAAACTGATTCATTGGCGATCTCCCAGCACATCATCAGCCAGATCATCCGCCGGGAAATGGAAAGGTACCGGACCGTCAGGAATACCATTCATAAACTGGCGCACTTTCGGATCATCTGAATTCTGCAACTCCTCAGGAGTGCCCGAAGCCGCAACACCACCATCGGCAAGAATATAGAGATAATCAGAAATACTGGCCGTCTCGCTCAAATCATGGGAGACAATCACACTGGTCAGATTCAAGGCATTGTTCAACTTGCGCACCAGATTCACCAAAACCCCCATAGCGATAGGGTCCTGACCAACGAAAGGCTCGTCGTACATAATAAAATCCGGATCAAGAGCTATAGCACGCGCCAGAGCGACACGTCTTGCCATGCCACCAGAAAGCTCGGCAGGCATCAGTTCCCGTGCACCACGCAAGCCCACAGCCTGTAACTTCATCAGCACGATATCATAAACAAGTTCTTCAGGAAGGTCGGTGTGAACACGCAGTGGAAAGGCCACGTTCTCAAATACCGTCAGGTCGGTAAATAGCGCACCGCTCTGAAACAACATCCCCATTTTAGAACGCATGCGAAACAGGGATTCACGCCCGAGAGACGAGAGCAGCTGACCATCCACACTAATCTGCCCGGCATCGGGTTTAAGCTGGGCACCTATCAGCCGCAGGAGAGTGGTTTTCCCGGTACCACTGGGCCCCATAATGCCAGTGACTTTACCCCGGGGGATATCCATATCAATATTATCGAAGATGATTCTGTCGCCCCGGGAAAACGTAAGGCCACGCACCTCAATAAAGTTATCGCTTTCTACATTCATTAGAAACTGGTCTGCCGGTATGCGCCTGAGTGCAGGATGTTGGAAACATGAATTGAATAGAGTAGCCGCTAAACAGCCCCTCGCCGCAACCAATCAACGTCCCTGATTTGATACCTGCGACGAACGCATTCGTAAAAAAGAATACATCCGACTCTTACTTATAATTTGCGTTAGTGTATCACTGACTTATAGTAAATTGCAGGATATAAATCCTGCCAAATGACACTCTTGCCAGAAAAACTCACCCTCTTTTCGTAGCAAGCGACGTGATCAACCCCAACAACTGCTTCGGGGAATATTCAAGACCCGCCCTACTCAGGCTTTCATAGGCCTTAGTCCACATATCGGCATTTTTCAGTGCCTCATTCAAATTCATCATCAGCTGCCCAGGATCGATACTTTCAGGCTTTTTGTCAGGATCAAGACGCGCTACCAGATTTTTCCAGGCCTCAGAATATCCCAACTCTGACTGCAGCAGCCTTTTAAAGCTGCCAACATCAATATCTTCAGGAGAAACTTCTATACCCAGCACCGCCTGTATCATTTGCACCAACTGCTCACCAAGGTCTGCTGCCTTAGTCTTGGCACCCAGACGCTGCAGCAGCTCACTGGAAACACCAGCCTGACTGGTTGCATCCTGAGCATACTCCCCCCCCCCTTCAGAAAGAGATGTCTGCCCCAGAGCACCTTCAAGATCTCTATGAAGTTGAACAAGATCAGCTTTTAGCCGTTTATTCTCAGCCTCCAGGCTACCAAGCTGCCCCTTTAACACATCAACATCTACCACCTCATTGTCAAGACGAATAGCCTGACTCTCCATAGCATTCTCCTTGTCCGTAAGTTTTTTCTCTAGTTGTGCAATCCGCTGATTCTTTTTATCGATTTCAGTCAGTTTTTCGTTAATAACGGTGGCCGCTTCACTCAAGGCATTTTTGGCCTCGTCTCTCAGGTTATATAATGCCTGACTCTTTCTCTCCAGTAAGCCTTCAACTTTTTCGAGCTTACCTGTTAACTCCTCAACGCGCTCTACTCTGCCCTGATATTCGGCCGCAGTAATAGAAAAATCACTAATAACAAATTCATTCTGCCGAGATTCCCCCCCTAACCCACTATCCTCAGAGTCCGCATATTCGCCAGAGGACTGTGAATCACTGCGCGCAAGCGTTACCGGCCCACTCAGAACACCATCAACCCCTTCAACCCGCTCACTGTTATTGACTACAGGTTCCTTAATGACTGATTCCTTATCAACCGGCCCCTTAACAGAAATCCCCTTATTAACAGGATCCTTGCTATCGGTTCCTTGTAAATCTGCCTGTAACTGTCGAATATTAGCCTGCTGGCTGGCCACCAGGACCTTGTACTGGTCAACACTCAAATCGTCCTGCGGCTTTCCTCCCAATTCTTGAAAAAGAGAAAGAGCCGCTTTCGTCTGTTCTTTCATTTCCCGCTCGCCCTGCTCAGAACGTTCTATTGGATCTGCCTGAATACCTACAGAGACAACCGAGGGAGATGAAGAAAAATATTGAGTTACGCCTCGTAAAGGGTCGATTTCAGAGACGCCTTCAACTGTTTTCAGACCTTCAAAACGAAGCGAGCCAACGCTAACCTGCCCGGATGCCTCCGAAGCTGAAGTTGAAGTTGAAGCTGAAGTTGAAGTTGAAGTTGAAGTTGAAGAAAGAGGCTGCGATATAACCTGAGACTGCTGCCTGTATGTAGCCACCATTCCAACTGCCTTTCTTATTGCCAGGGCTCCACAGGCCCAACCCACAGCTGGAAGAGTCAAGAAACCCACAACTGAAGCAGCCACACAACCACCCAGCTCCAGTCCGTCTCGCGCAGTCAGAGAGGACACCTGCCGCTGCCCAAGTGTCTTACCAGACAGGGAAGGCGAGACAGGCTGCCTGGCGCCGTCCAGCAATCCACTACCGGCGTTAACAACTGTGATTCTTTGACTCTCTGATTCTCTATTTGATTCTCTATCAGATACTCGGGAAGTAACATTTACATGCCCGACATCCGTGTGCTTGATTCCCTGACTAGGTTCCATTAACCGTATCCCGCATCCCTACACATTGATTTCAGAATAGTCATCAATCTGCAATTGGAAAATTCAAAACGACAGGCTTTATTCCCGCTGCAATAACGGTAGAATGTGCGACCTTCCTTTTTTCACTATTTAGACAGCAACGGTTTCCACGCATGTTATTAGCTACGGGTGCACTTCTTCTTGGTTTTTTTGCCCTGATGTGGAGTGCAGATCACTTCGTTAATGGTGCCGCTGCAACGGCCAAAAACTTTGGCATGTCTCCCATGCTGATTGGTTTAACCATCGTCTCTATCGGTACGTCTGCTCCTGAAATCCTTGTTTCCCTGATGGCAGCAAGCAGCGGACATGGTGATCTGGCAATTGGTAATGCCCTGGGTTCCAACATTGCCAATATCGCTCTGGTACTGGGTATCACTCTGCTGATTGCACCGATTCCTGTGAACACTCTACTGATGAAGAAAGAGCTACCCCTACTGGCGGCTATTACTATCGCTTCGGGTGCTCTGCTATACGATAACTACCTTGGGTTCTGGGAAGGTGTAGCGATGATCGTCGGCCTTGTTGCCACCATGATGATCATCAGCCGCTGGCAGAAACAACCCGAAGCTGACAAGCTCACCACGGCAGGCACCGAGAGTGATGAAGAAATTCCTGATCTGTCTCAGGGAAAAGCTGCTCTGATTTTACTGGGCAGCCTGATCGTTCTACTGGCCAGCTCCCGCCTGCTGGTGTGGGCTGCCACTTACATTGCCCGGGACATGGGTATCAGTGAGCTGACCATCGGCCTGACTGTTGTCGCCATTGGTACAAGCCTGCCAGAACTGGCGGCCAGTGTGGCCAGCGCCCTGAAGAAGCATCACGACATGGCCATTGGTAACATTATTGGTTCCAACATCTTTAATCTGCTGGCCGTTATGGCGGTTCCAGGCCTGGTCGCGCCTGTCGCAATTGACCCTATGGCCTTTACCAGGGATTACCCCATAATGACTGGCATGACCCTGCTACTGGTGTTCATGACTCTGGTCGGCAAGCGTCCCCGCATTCTCGGACGTATCAGCGGCCTCATTCTGTTTAGCTGTTATATAGCCTATAGTGCCTTGATTCTTTTAACTTCCCAGGTCTAATGGGCTAGAAAGGCTTCAGGTATAAGATAAACACTCGGCGCATATGCGCCGGTGTTGCTAATTCGTTACAATTCGACCCTTTACACCACTCTGCATTTTGGACTCAGGTCATATGACAACGTCTACGACAACTCCTGACAAAACAAATTCTGATGCGCCTTCCTCTACCGCCTCATCGGAGCCCGGCGCCACAGTTCAGGGTTTTATTTCCTCAGGTCGTAGAACCATTGATATTGAACAACAGGCCGTTGCAGCCCTTCAATACCGCATTGATGCTGACTTTGCCAAGGCCTGCTGCCTTTTAATGGCCTGCCAGGGCCGCGTAGTCGTCACCGGCATGGGTAAATCTGGCCATATCGCCAACAAGCTGGCCGCAACACTCGCCAGTACTGGCACCCCTTCTTTCTTTGTTCACCCGGGAGAAGCCTCCCATGGTGACATGGGCATGATCACACCCGATGATGTGGTGATCGCCCTCTCCAACTCAGGCAAAAGCTCCGAGATTGTTACCATTCTCCCGCTTTTCAAGCGTCTGGGTGTCCCCATGATCGCCATGACCGGAGATATCAATTCTCCAATGGCCAAAGAGGCTGATGTCCACCTGAATACTGGTGTAGCTCAGGAAGCCTGCCCTCTAAACCTTGCTCCCACATCCAGCACGACAACCACTCTCGTTATGGGTGATGCTCTGGCCATCGCCCTGCTGGAAGCCCGAGGGTTTACCGCTGAGGACTTTGCTTTCTCACACCCAGGTGGCAGCCTTGGCCGTCGACTGCTGCTCAAGGTCAACACCATCATGCACAGTGGTTCGCGCCTGCCGGTCGTCGACTCTGGTACAGACCTGCGTCATGCACTACTGGAAGTCACCAGCAAAGGGCTGGGCATGACCACCGTTGTTGATAGCGAACAACGCCTGCTGGGCATTTTCACTGATGGTGACCTGCGCCGAATGCTGGATCACAACCTCGACCCACGCTCGACGATGGTTGACGATGTAATGACTAAAGACTGCATCACCATTACGGGCAACATTCTTGCCGCAGAAGCCTTAAAAATAATGGAAGATCACAAAATAAACGGGCTGGTCTGTTTAGATGAAAACAAACGTCCGATAGGCGCCCTCAATATGCACGACCTTCTAAAAGCAGGCGTTGTTTAAACAACGGAGCAAACATGACAATACGTCAGATTTTATTTACAACCCTCCTTATGGGGTTTACCGGGCTCGTGGGTTACTGGTCCTACACCGCCGACAACCCCAACGTCATAGCTCGCTCCCTGTCAGCCGATGCTGAGAATGCACCTGATTTTTTTATAAAGAATGCCCACATCAAAGAGTTCGGCCCGGAAGGGCAACTGGAATCATTGTTGATCTCTAAAGAAATCAGTCACTTCCCCCATAATGAGATTACTCTTTTACAAGCGCCGGACCTGCTTACCTTTCAAGAAAACAGCGAACCCTGGCATACAACATCTGACCACGGACAGATACTCCCTGACGGTGAAACCGTCGAGCTGATTGATAATGTCGTCATGATTCAACACAGTGAAGATGGAAAGCAGGAAAAGCGTGTGGACACGGATTTTATGACCGTTTACTCTGGGCAGGATTTTGCGGATACCGACCGGCCGGTGAAACTGACCGACGAAAACAGTATCGTGAACGCTGTCGGCATGCGCGTATTTTATAAACGGGATTTTATCCAGCTTAAATCCAGGGTTCGAAGCATACATGAAAGCCGCTAGTCTTCCCCATAAATACCTGAAGGTTACAATGAGCTGGGGGCTTTCCCTGCTCACTCTGCTGGGTACAACACAGGTTATGGCTCTTTCCAGCGACAGAGACAAGCCTATACATATCACTTCAGACAACGCCGACATCGACGATGCAAAAGGCATCTCCATTTATCGCGGCGACGTCATTATGACCCAGGGCACCACCAAACTAACGGGCGACATTGTCACCATTTACTCTGTTAAGCGCGACGTCAAACGTGTTGTATCCGAGAGCACTTCTGGCAAGAGCGACAAACTCGCTTATTACGAAGAAGAGCAGGATAACGACAAAGGCATCCTCAAAGCCTGGGGTGTGACCATTGATTACGATATGGGCACCGAGAAAATTGATCTGATAAAAAAGGCTCGTTTACTTCAAAAGGGCGACACGTTTACCGGCGACACTATTGAGTACGATCAGCGCAAACAAGTGGTGAATGCTCAGAGTCATCAAGACAAACAAGGGGGACGGGTACAGATGGTGATCCAACCCAACCAGAATTCAACCGACTCCAAGTAAGATTCACTTTCAATGGCCCAACTGCAAGCAAAGCACCTTAAGAAAAGTTACAGCGGACGCCAGGTCGTCCGCGATGTTTCGGTCTCCATCGAGAGCGGCCAGATTGTTGGCCTTCTGGGCCCTAACGGCGCCGGCAAAACCACCTGTTTTTATATGATTGTCGGGCTGGTGAACTCCGAGGGCGGCAATGTCATCATTGATGGCAAAGACATTACAGCTCTGCCAATGCACGGTCGTGCCCGTGAAGGCATTGGCTACCTCCCTCAGGAAGCCTCAATTTTCCGTAAGCTCACCGTCGCCGATAATATCATGGCGATTCTGGAAACCCGCACGGGCCTGAGCAAATCAGAAAGAAACAAACAGCTGGAGCAACTGCTGGACGAGTTCAGTATTCAGCATATTCGCAACAGTCTGGGCATGAGCCTGTCGGGTGGTGAGCGACGCCGTGTCGAGATTGCCCGGGCACTGGCTACAGAGCCTTCCTTTATCCTCCTGGACGAACCCTTTGCGGGAGTGGACCCCATTTCGGTCACAGATATTAAAGAGATTGTGACCCACCTGAAAAACCGGGGCATCGGCGTTCTGATAACCGATCACAATGTTCGGGAAACTCTCGATATTTGTGAACATGCCTACATTGTTAGTGAAGGCCATATCATCGCTTCCGGTGACAGTGATACGATTCTGTCGAACCAGAAAGTCCGTGACGTTTACCTGGGCGAACACTTCCGGATTTAGTGCGTCAGCTGCGCCTGATATTCAATGTAAAAGGCCAGAAACGTCTAGAAACAAGCAAGGATGTGAAAAATAAATTGCTGGTGTGGCATGAGGCTGGATAATACGACTCCATGAAGGCATCTCTGGAACTTAAAATTGGCCAACAGCTGACGATGACACCGCAGCTGCAACAGGCCATTCGCTTACTTCAACTTTCCACTCTGGATCTGCAACAGGAGATCCAGCAGGCTCTGGAAAGTAACCCCATGCTGGAACAGGAAGAGGCATCGGCAGAGGCTGACCCCGCCACTCAGGACGCACTGTCCGAAGCGGGCCTGACCGACCTTAACGCCTCAAGCAAAACGGAAACGACTGACGAAACCCGAGAGACTCAGGAAGAGTGGGCAGATTCCATTCCCACCGAACTGCCGACCGACAGCGGCTGGGATGATGTCTACCAGCCTTCGGCTGCCGCACCCAGTTCAGCCAGCGGCTCTTCAGAATACTCCGGTGACGATTTCACCACCCGCACCAGCAGCAGTGAAACCCTGCAGGACCATCTCGAATGGCAACTCAATCTCGCACCCATGTCTGAGAATGATCGCCTGATCGCCATGTCCATCATTGAAGCCATTGATGACAACGGTTACCTCACTGTCCCACTGGAAGAAATTCTGGAAGGTCAGGACCCAGAGCGTGAAATCGAGATGGACGAAGTGGAAATGGTGCTAAACCGCGTCCAACACTTTGAGCCTGTCGGCGTTGCCTGCCGTGATCTGCGGGAATGCCTGTTGCTGCAACTGCGTCAACTGCCAGAAGCCACTGACGATGTCATCAATGCTGATCGTATTGTTGATCGTTATATCAATCTCCTGGGCTCCCGCGATTACACGACTTTAATGCGTCGTACCCGATTAAAAGAAGATCAGGTCCGCAGGGCGCTGGATATTATTCAGAGCCTGAACCCTCATCCGGGTTCTGAGCTGCAAACCTCAGAGCCCGAATACGTCATCCCTGACGTCCTGGTTAAAAAATTCAAAGGGCGCTGGGTCGTAGAGCTCAACCCGGACACCTCTCCCAATCTGCGTATCAATGATGGTTATGCCTCACTGATTCGCCGGGCAGACTCCAGCGACGACAACACCTACCTGAAGAATAATCTTCAGGAAGCACGCTGGTTTATCAAAAGCCTGCAAAGTCGTAATGAAACCCTGCTGAAAGTGGCTACCCGTATCGTAGAGCACCAGCGTGGCTTCCTGGATTATGGTGAAGAAGCCATGAAGCCTCTCGTTCTGCATGATATTGCTGAAGCCGTGGAGATGCACGAGTCGACAATCTCCCGTGTCACCACCCAGAAATTTATGCATACCCCCCGAGGCATCTTTGAGCTGAAGTATTTCTTCTCCAGCCATGTCAGCACCACCTCTGGCGGGGAATGCTCCTCGACTGCGATCCGCGCATTGATCAAAAAGCTGGTCGCCCAGGAGCCTGCCAAAAAACCCTTGAGCGATAGCAAAATTGCTACCCTACTAGGTGAGCAAGGGATAAAAGTGGCCAGGCGCACCATCGCAAAATACCGAGAGGCCATGCAGATACCCCCTTCCAATGAGCGTAAAAGACTCATTTGAAGTAAAAAAACAGGTGGTAATCACCTACAAGCTTCATTGAGGATGCTGCAGCTCAGCCAAATACTGAAATTGCGCTGAGAATCCTGCAAAAGCCGAGACGAAGGTTGGCTCTGGTGATAGAATCTAAGTGTCGGCCTGGTATGGAATTACTAGGGCTGCTCAACCTGACATCAGGAGAGAAACGCATGCAAGTACAAATCAGCGGTCATCAATTCGACGTTACCGAAGCCCTGCACGAATACGTTTCCAAGAAACTCAACAAACTCTCGAGCCATTACGATGGGATCACCAGCGTACAGGTCACTATGAGTGTTGAAAAACAAAGAAAGTGTGTGGAAGCCAGTCTCCACGTACGCAATGCCGATATTGCCGCTTCCGCTGAACATGAAGATATGTATGCTGCAATCGATATGCTGACTGATAAACTTGACCGTCAGCTCCTGAAATACAAAGAAAAGAATATTGACCGCCTCCAGGGGGCGTCTCACTAATCCCCCGGTTATCACATCAATGAGCTTACGCACCCTTCTTGCTCCCGGGCACGCCTTTTATGGCGTGCAGGGAGTCAGCAAAAAACGCACTCTCGAATATATTGCCAACGTCATCAGCCAGCGACAGGAAAGCCTTGAGGCGAAAACTGTTTTCAACCAGCTGATCACCCGGGAAAAACTCGGCAGTACTGGTTTAGGAAATGGCTTTGCCCTCCCTCACTGCCGCCTGAGTTGCTGTGAAAAACCCCAGGCAATATTTTTGAGATTGGCAGAACCCATCGACTTTGATGCCGTTGATCGAAAGCCGGTGGATATGGTGTTTGCCCTGATCGTCCCCGAGGGAGAATCAGAGCAGCACCTCAACTTCCTGCGCATGATTGCTGAGCAGTTCAGCGACGAAGAACTTTGCGCCTCTCTGCGCTCAGCCAGTGACAGCGATACTCTTTATCGTCTTCTGACTGACAAGATCACCGCGTAACCTGGTTACGACGCCCGAAAGAAAAGAGCTTTGGCTCTTTTCTTTCATCTAATCACTCACCCCTGTTTTTTTTACTCTCTTTTTTTTCTATCCTTCTTCAAAGGGTAAGTACTTAGGGGTAAGTACTCTGGGGAACACATCCGTTCACCAGCCGCTTAAACCTGGTAAAGGCAACGGGGAATAATATGTCGAAAGCCATTCGCCTGGTCATCATCAGCGGTCGTTCCGGTTCAGGGAAAAGCTCTGCGCTGGCCGCTTTGGAAGACCAGGGTTATTACTGTGTGGATAATCTGCCAGCCAGCCTCCTGAAAAATCTTGCTGATAGTTTTCGTAACAAGGGCACATCATCCAGCGGCCATGATTTGGCGGTCAGTATTGATGCCCGTAACACGCCAGGAGAGCTTGCAGACTTTCCCTTTATTTATAAAACACTAAAAGATGACCCAAATACTGACTGTGACATCATCTATCTGGATGCCGACCACGAAACTCTGCTGAAGCGCTTTAGTGCAACTCGCAGACGTCACCCCCTCAGTGATGAAGAGTCCTCACTGGACGAAGTCATTCGTCTGGAAGCTGATGTACTGGGGTCTATTGCGGCAACAGCCGATATGCGGGTCGACACCAGCAATCTTTCACTCCATGACCTGCGCAGCGTAATTCGTCAGCGCGTCGCCGGAAAAGAGCACCATGCGCTGGCACTGCAGTTTGAATCCTTTGGCTTTAAAAAGGGTGTTCCGCTGGATGCCGATTTTGTTTTCGATGTTCGTTGCCTGCCAAATCCTTACTGGGATGAGAGCTTGCGAAAAATGACAGGCAAAGATCAGCCAGTGATAGACTTTCTGAATCAGCACGATGACGTACACCGAATGAAAGTGGATATTTGCCAATTTATCCGTAACTGGCTGCCCCAGTTTAAAGCAGGCAACCGCAGCTATGTGACTGTGGCCATTGGTTGCACCGGTGGCCAGCATCGTTCCGTGTTTGTCAGTGAAGCTGTTACCAAAATTTTCCAGGAGGAAGGTGCTTCGGTTCATCTTCGTCATCGTGAGATGGAACGTGCCGCCAGGAGCGCCCACTGATGCCACAACTACAGGAAGAACTCCTGATTATTAACAAGCTCGGGCTGCATGCCCGGGCAGCTTCAAAGTTCGTGACCACGGCGTCCGCCTTTACCAGTCAGGTTCGTATAGGCCACGACAGTAAAATGGTCGATGGTAAAAGTATTATGTCGGTTATGATGCTGGCAGCCAGCAAGGGCACAAACCTGAACCTCGAGGTTCAGGGTGATGATGCCCAGGCCGCTATTTTGGCTATAAAAGAATTGGTCGCCAATCGCTTTGATGAAGACGAATAACACGTAAGGAAGGCCCCGGTGTCCCAGCAGCAATCCCTGACACTGTCCGACGATCAGCGGGAAGCTATCGACCTCGCTCTGTCTGGCAACATGCCTGAACCCATTCTGCGCATGCTGGCCAGCCTGTCTCCGGCAGATATTGCTCACCTGCTGGAATCCTCCCCTCCCCGCCAGCGCAGCATTTTATGGAAGCTGATCCCCGTCGAAGACGAAGGGGATGTTCTGAATGAGCTGGGTGAAGAGGTTCGTCAGTTTTTTATTGAGCAGATGAATGTCGCCGAGTTGATCAACATTCTGGAAGACCAGGATGTCGATGATATGGCAGATATTCTCCAGCAACTACCGACTCAAATTACCCGCCAGGTTCTGGACTCCATGAGTCATCAGAATCGCCATCGTGTTGAAGA
Organism: Sansalvadorimonas sp.; assembly: GCA_965221135.1. Taxonomy (GTDB): domain Bacteria; phylum Pseudomonadota; class Gammaproteobacteria; order Pseudomonadales; family Endozoicomonadaceae; genus Sansalvadorimonas. Next base: position 22,416 of record CBDCRZ010000003.1, on the reverse strand, counting down.
GGTTCTGGCCTACCCCGAAGACACAGCCGGTGGTCTGATGAACACGGACACCATAACTGTCCGTGGTGACATCACCGTTGATGTTGCTCTGCGTTATCTGCGCCTGCATGACACACTGCCCGAGCCCCTGGACAGCCTGCTGCTGGTTGACCGTAATGACAAATTGATTGGCTCTGCCCCCATCGGCAAACTGCTCACAGCAGACCCGGGCACACTGATTCTCTCCCTGAAGGATGAGGACAACCATCCTATTCCTGTCACCATGGAAGCAACCCAGGTTGCCCAGCTGTTCGAACGGGAAGATTTGGTTTCTGCCCCTGTTGTCGATGAAAACGGTCATCTGCTTGGCCGAATCACTGTTGATGATGTTGTTGACGTTATCCGGGAAGAAGCCGAGCACTCAATCATGAGCATGGCCGGCCTGGATGAAGATGAAGACACCTTTGCCCCGGTCATGAAAACCTCACGCCGACGCGCCATCTGGCTCGGCATTAACCTGCTGACTGCGTTTATTGCCTCAGGGGTTATCGGACTGTTTCAGGGCACCATTGATAAAGTTGTCGCTCTTGCGGTGCTTATGCCGATTGTCGCCAGCATGGGCGGTATCGCCGGCAGCCAGACCCTGACATTGATTATTCGCGCCATGGCTTTAGGGCAAATTGGTAAATCCAACACCTCCTGGCTGCTCGTCAGAGAAGGATTAGTGGGTTTACTGAATGGTGTACTCTGGGCCGTCGTTGTCGCCACCGCTGCCATGCTCTGGTTTGATGACCCAGTCATTGCCATCGTGATTGGTCTGGCTATGGTGATCAATTTAATTGTTGCTGTACTGGCAGGCGCTGTGCTTCCGCTGGCACTAAAATCTATGAAGATCGACCCGGCACTGGCCGGATCGGTCATCTTGACGACAGTCACTGACGTTGTGGGCTTCTTTGCTTTTCTGGGGCTCGCTACACTTTTCTATCGCTAGGAGCCTGACCGAGAGCAGACCACTCAGCGCTCAAACCAATCAGGGCACAGCTCATCGCTGGCCTCTATGGTGGCTGGCTCCTCCCTTGGTAAAACTTTCAGCTTACTGCTGGAGATCCAGCCTTCCGGGTTCTTCATGAAGAACCCCTTCACTCGGGGCTGCACCCACTGCACCGTATGGATATGCTTCAGGGGCACAATGATATTCTGCTTCAGCATCTTCTGCTCAAAGTCCCAATAAAGGCCCGGCAAGGTTTCAACGGATTTACACGACATTAACTCCGCCAGCCCATCATCATACTCTGCCCCAAACAGCCCTGGCGGGTACACGCTATTAGTATGTCCACCGAGCAACAGGAACGCGGCCGGGTCATTAAAGGCAGCCAGCCAGGCACCCAGTAGAATTTGATAATCGCCCTTATTGATGCGGCTGATGTACTCCTCCCAACCCACACTTTCAATATTCACATTGATACCAGGCAAACGTCGCCACTGCACTACGATGGAGTCAGCAACAGGTCTGTACGACTCAAACCCTATAGTGAGGAGAGTCAGGATCAATGGGTTCTGCTCATTAATTCCGGCCTGTTCAAGGGCTTCCCGTGCCGACTGATCATGCTGATACTGAGGCTGAAGACTCCAGTCAGACCGTTTGAAAGCATAACCCTTGGTCCAGGGGGGAATCAGCGTCCAGGCCTGCTCACCCACTCCAGTACCCGGGTATACAGCCTGACGATCAATCATACTCGCCAGCGCCTTACGCACCTCTGGCGTCAGTTGAGGCGTATGAGGGTTAAAGATCATATAAGACGTTGTCAGTTGCTTTGTGCTGCTCTCACCGGGCATCGAGGAAGCAGGCATCACCCTGTGAAAATCTACGGGAACTGGAGAGGAGATATCCAGATCCCCCGATTTAAATGCTTCTGCTTCATCCAGGACTGTTCCGAAAATTTTCCAGAGTACAGAATCCGGCTGCCGGGCTCCGTCCCCGGTCATCTCAGCCGACTCATTCGTCTCACGATAAAAACCATTCTTAATCAGAAAAACGCCTCCCTGAGCTACCCCTGACAACTGGTAAGGACCATTGCTCACGGTACATCCAATATCTTCATCCCAGGGAGCACGGCAGTTCTCAACAGCTTGTTTTGAAACAGGCAGGAACGCAGGAAAGGTCATCAACGCAGGTATCCAGCTGCGGGGTTCCTGAAGAGTAATTATCAGTGTGTGATCGTCCGGGGCTGATACGCCCAGCTTATCGGGACTCAACTCTCCCTGACCCACCTTGACACTATTTTCTACAGTAGCCAGATACAAATACCAGCGATATTGAGACCGGGTTTCAGGGTTGGCTAAGCGGCGAAAACTATAGAGAAAATCATGGGCAGTCAGATCAGAGCCATCTGACCATTTCAAACCATTACGCAAATGAAAGGTCCAGGCCAGGCCGTCATCTGAGACTTCCCATCGCTCAGCCATGCCAGGCACAGGCCGACCGTCTTCAGCCTGAATCACCAGCCCCTCAAATAGATCTTTAAGAACAGAGGCTTCCGGGGTACCCAGAAAACGTTGTGGGTCCAGGTTATCAGGCTGAACCGCCAATCCACGCATCAGAAAATCGCCATGACTCAGACCACTGAACAGAGAGCCAAGCACCAGAAGCAGGGAAAGTCGTGCCCAGAAACGCACGAAAAGGGAAGAATACAAGACGCGATGTATCAGCATTATCTACACAACCCGGCAGAGATCTGACAGGGAAGTGTAGATAACTCAGCTGTAAGAAAAGGTAATTATCAGCAAAAACGTTATTCGCCAGCCACCATCATACCGTCCACCAGCAGGGAACCGCTCTGAATATTGCCACGACGGTCAACATCACTACCCGCCGCCCGCAGGTTCATAAACATATCTTTGAGGTTGCCAGCAATGGTAATCTCGGACACCGGATACTGAATTTCACCATTCTCCACCCAGAAACCACCCGCTCCACGGGAGTAGTCACCGGTTACCATATTGATGGCCTGCCCCATCAGACTGGTCACCAGAAGGCCTGTACCCATCTCCTTAACGAGAGAATCCAGATCACCAGCATTGCTGTCCAGGAACAGGTTATGGGCACCACCTGCGTTAGCGGTGCTCACCATACCCAGCTTTCGCGCCGAATAGGTGCTGAGCAGATAGCTCTCCAGTACCCCATCAACAATAAATGACTGGTCACGGGTCTGCAGGCCATCGCCATCAAAAGCCACGGAGCCCATACCGCCTTTCATTTGCGGACGCTCATAGACATTCACCCAGTCCGGGAAAATCTGTTTACCCTGGTGATCCAGCAGAAAAGTGGACTCACGATACAGAGCACCACCACTGATAGCGCCCATGAGGTGCCCTATAAAGCCCCCGGCAAGCTCTGCGCTGAAAATCACAGGCACAGTCGCTGTAGGTACCTTACGACTCCCCAGGCGCGACAGAGTGCGTTCTGAGGCCTTACGTCCGACTTCCGCCATAGCTTCCAGCTGGTTGCCGCTACGCGCTACGGTGTACCAGTAGTCACGCTGCATCTCTTCGCCTTCCTGGCCAATCACCACACAGCTGACGCTCTGTCGACTGGAACGGTGCGGACCAATAAAGCCATGGCTGTTGCCATACACCCGGCAACCCTGATGAGAGTTCACCGTGGCACCGTCGGAGTTAATAATTTTATCGCTGAAACTCCGGGCTGCATCTTCACACTCCTTAGCCCGTTCAATCGCCTCTTCGGCACTGATTCCCCAAGGGTGATAAAGATCAAGATCGGGGAACTCAGTCGCCATCAGGCTGGCATCGGCCAGACCGGAATGAGGGTCTTCACTGGTATAACGGGCAATATCACAAGCTGCCCTTACCGTATCTTTAATAGCTTCCGGGGTATCATCACTGGTGCTGGCAGAACCCTTCTTCTGCCCCATGTACACAGTGATACCAAAACCCTGGTCCTTGTTGAACTCAACGGTCTCCACATCCCCCATACGAACAGTGGTGGACAGACCGGCATCAGAGCTGGCTCCCACCTCACAGGCGGTCGCTCCCTGCCTGCGGGCTTCATCGATAATATCGGAAACCAGCACGCTCAGGCGCTGCTCCTCCAGTGCCGGATCAATAACGGGTTGTGCCTGACTGTTCTGTTTGCTCGCCATTTAAATTTTCCAATTCCTGAGCTTCTTCTCTGACATTCTACCGTTGGGCTTTTCCGAGAGTAAACCGAAGCCTACAATAGCCGCTGATATTTTATACCGAGTTTGTAATGAGCAAGCACCACCACGTTGAAAAACAGCCTGCTTTTGTCGACGAATCACTGGTCGACGAATCTCTGGAGCAGGATGACGATATTATTCTGGTCAGCAAGTCAGAACTGAAGCGCGACGCCCATGAATTGCGCGCCCTGGGCGAGAAGCTGGCAGCACTGAAGCCAGCACAGCTAGACAAGTTCCCATTGGAAGGCCGCATCATCGATGCCCTGAAAGAGAGCGGCCGCATCAAAACCCATAACGCCCGCAAGCGTCACTTCGGGTTTATCGGAAAATTGATTCAGGATCAGGACATCGACGGCATTCGTCATCAGTTGGCCTTGCTCGACACCAGCAGCGACGAATACAGCCGCCATTTCCATGTTCTGGAGCGCTGGCGTGACCGCCTGTTGGGTGAAGAGAGCAACAAGGCTGTCACCGACTGGCTGGACACCCACCCAGCGACAGATCCACAAAAACTGCGCCAGCTGATTCGCAATACCAGTAAAGAGAAGAGTGAAGAGAAGAAAGCCTCTCTGAAAAAGAAACTGTTCCGTTATCTTCGGGAGGTTTCCGAAGGTTAAAGGCCTGAAGGTTAATAGCAGCAAAGCCTGACTGTCTGGTTTGCGATGATATCCAATAGCGGCTGTCTATACCCTGATCAATACAAGCCGTGTCAATGAAAGACACAAGCTAATAACTGAGAGAGGGAGAGACAGCCATGTTTGGTGACAGTTCAACAGTGGGTAACAGTTCAAACGGCGCAGCAGGTGGAACTGGCACTATCAGAGCCATCGCTGAGCCTGTGGCCATAATGACAGAGGGAGCGGGAGCCATCTCTGGCTCCGGGCTGAATCAAGGGTGACAGATTGAACTCGGATAAACGACAGCCTATTGCTTTAACAGAACGGTATACTTCGGACGGAACATCCAGACCCACAAACTCAACATGCCCGCTAAACTCTTTTCCCTGCCCTGTATACAAACCCGGTTTATTACCAATAAACGTCACCGTAAGGTCTGCTTTTACAGAAGCGCCCAGAGCAATGCCTTTATCGGCACAAAGACCCGACGGGATATCCACAGACATCACGCACCGCCTGACTGGTTAATTCGTTCTATAACTTCCCGATAAACTCCGGTTACTTCTCTGTCGATACCGGTCCCCAGCATGGCATCAACCAGCACATCACCCTTTATCTCTGCTTCCTGAGTATACGGCTGGATATCCACTCCGGCCTTCTGACAAGCTTGATACGCTGTGAGTGCATCGCCCGATAACAAGGATGGAGACTTTAATGTGAGTACACTCACTGGAACCCGCTTTCGCACCGCCAGCACAGCAATGAGAAAACCATCTCCGCCGTTGTTCCCACCACAAAACACTTGCAAGCTTTGACCTTTGAGCAAATCAGGCCATTGCAACAGGATAGATCGAAAAGCCGTTCTGGCAGCACGCCCCATAAGCTCATAGCCGTCAATCTGACATTCATGAATGGCGGTATAGTCCAACAGTATGAAGGTTAGGAAGAGTCCTTAGATAACTGCCCGCTTTACTCTTAAACCCCGTTCATCCTGAATGGGAGCAGTTCGAATGAGGAGGTTATTTGGGGACTATTCTTATATTTCTATACTGTGCCAGCACTGCGTCTTTCGACGGTTCCAGAACACACTCCAGACGACGGAGCAGCGTAAATGGCAGGATGATACGACCATATTGAAACTGTTTGAAATCCCCGCGCAGGAGGTCAGTTATGGATCATATGAAAGCGGCAAGGTTGTTTGAGGCGTTTGTCGTCATGGATTCTTGTCGACAATAGCGTTGAAAGCGTTTGTCTCTTACACCTGTATTTCCAGCTGCTGAGCAATAGACGTCAGAGCTTGTTCCAAGGCATTGAGGTGTTCGATGCTTCTGGCGGTTTGTTTTGCTGGATTATGCCTCACATCAAGAGCCTCGTGCGAAGCATCTTTAGCTCTCTTGCAGCCTTCTGAAATGCTTTGATGACGTTTTTCACACGCTCGTGGTCGTACGCAAATTGAACCTTTGTGCTTAGGAATCGCTGATACTAACTGGCTTGCTTTCTGTGCAGGAGCCTCCCCTGTAAAGGCTACTGCGGTATCTCTCGAGACCGTCGAGCAAAGCTCTTTTTCCAGGAAGCAGTTTGCAAAATGCACAAGGGATATCATTCACACCTACAGCCGCGATGAGTTTACTGAAATGAGAATTGAAAGCCCCGCAGGCTTTTTGCCCGATCTGCTTTTCTCTTACCGATATGCAACTACCTGCCCATGATTCTGTGGCTGCTGGCTATCGTATGGGTGGAATAGAGTGCTGTGGTGTGCGGGTTGCAACAGCTACATGTGTGATTTGTGTCTGGTAAATCTCTTCTACGTATTGATCTGTTACACTCCGGAGTCCTAGAACACGGCCCGTTAAATCAAGCGCTTTTTGGACGACAGCAGGTTGCCAGTTCTCAGTCGTCAATTTTTTCTCTATGTCATCCCAAAGAGCTTTTGCCAACCGGTCAGGGGCCGCTCCGTTGCCAGCTATCACATATTTATATGTACCAAGTTCGATAAAACATTCTTGAAGCATGTAGTTGGCAAGGTTGGTCATATTAGCACAGCCACTTCCACAGACCATCTCAATCAGCTGTGGTTTGTGCGCTATGAACACGCTTTTCGGTGTTGGGGAGGGTGTCGTTTCGGGTGCTGCTGAAGTCCGGGCTGATGTGAACACCGTTCCTGTTGTGTCTCCCGTTTGACGCAGGACACCGGGAACAGCGGCAATCGACTGTGGTGCTCTCTGACTACTTGCCAATAATTCTGTTGCTGGCTGTCTTATGGATGGAATAGGTTGATGTAATATGCTGGTTGCAACAGGTAAATGCGCTACTAGCGTCGCATCAAGCTCTTGCACGTATTGATCTGTTACACTCCGTTGTTTTAGAACACGGCCCGTTAAATCAAGCGCATTTTTGACGACAAAAGGTTGCCAGTTCTCAGTCGTCAATTTTTTCTCTATGTCATCCCAAAGAGCTTTTGCCAACCGGTCAGGGGCCGCTCCGTTGCCAGCTATCACATATTGATATGTACCAAGTTCGATAAAACGTTCTTGAAGCATGTAGTTGGCAAAGTTGGTCATATTAGCACCGCCACTTCCACTGACCATCTTAATCAGCTGTGGTTTGTGCGCTATGAACACGCTTTTCGGTGTTGGGGAGGGTGTCGTTTCGGGTGCTGCTGAAGTCCGGGCTGATGTGGGCACCGCTCCTGGTGTATCTCCCGTTTGAGGCAGAACATCGGGAACAGTGGTAATCGGCCGTCGTGCTCCCTGGTTGCCTTGATTTTCAGTCAATGCCTGCGGGCTATGACTATATGAGTAAACTGAATTGTTACCAGATCCAAGCGGCTGATTCATAATTGTATTTCCAAAATGAGTGAATGAAATAATTCCCGATTAACGAAATACCTTCGACAATGTCGGTACTGAAACTTGAATCTTAGAGTGAAAACGAATGGCGATAGTTCCGACCGGAAGTTGTTTTCTGGTTAGAATCACTGACAGAAACGTCGCCATATGAACATGACTGGAGAATGTAACGATCTGCAGGCTTTCTTTTACTACGAAAAAGCGTCTCTAGATGTACTGGATTTTCGCCCTGGGCTCTGTTTAGCCTGATCAATCCATTGCTCCCCATTACTCTGACCTTTCTGGGATTCGGTATCTTCAAAGTCAAGAGTGACAGGAGCCAGTACCAAACAGCAGAGTGAAAGCCGTGTTCGAAAGCAGATGGCTGATCATAACGAATCAAGCCATCTGTATTGTAAATGTCTTCGACCAGATACAAATAGTAAAACTGCCCCCGTACTGGAGACTTTAAATAAGTGATGTCCCACGACCACACCTGATTCGGCCCGGTGGCACAGTAAGAAGTTGGCTTATGCCTGTTTGGCTTGGCTGCACACCCGCGATGATGCTGTTGTCCTACCTCATTTAATACCCGGTAAAATGTTCTTTCCGAACCAGTATACTGACCTTCATCCTATTCTGGCCGGACACCTGGATAAAGTGATTGGACAACACGGTGCTACCAACGTCCAGACAACAATTCTTGTGGGAACCGGACTTGTTGTTTCTGCGGATGCTTTAGGGCTGCATAATGGCTTTGGCATGCGTCGTTCATTCCTTAATCAGCAGCTGGCTAACCTGAATCCTTTTCGTTCATAACATTCAGCTCAAACTGTCAATAAAAAAGGAGAACATCAGGTTCTCCTTTTTTCATCATGGCTTCATGTGGCACTCATGTGGAAATAGTCACACGCTGGTACCACCCACAGTAATCTCATCAATCTTCAGTGTTGGCTGGCCTACGCCGACAGGCACTGACTGACCGTCTTTACCGCAGACACCCACACCACTATCCAGCTTCAGGTCATTACCCACCATGGACACCTTGTTCATTACATCCGGGCCATTACCAATAAGGGTCGCGCCTTTCACCGGCGTGGTGATCTTGCCGTCTTCAATCAAATAGGCCTCACTGGTGGAGAATACAAACTTGCCGGAGGTGATATCCACCTGACCACCGCCCATATTGGCGATATAAATACCTTTCTTCACAGAGGCAATTATCTCATCCGGTTCATGTTGCCCCGGCAGCATGTAAGTATTGGTCATTCGCGGCAAAGGCAAGTGCGCATAGGATTCACGACGACCGTTGCCCGTTGATTCCACACCCATCAGACCAGCGTTCATCTTGTCCTGCATGTAGCCCTTGAGAATACCGTTCTCGATCAACATCGTATTGCTTGTTGGAATACCTTCGTCGTCAATATTCAAGGAACCACGACGCCCTTCAAGAGTGCCGTCATCAACAATGGTGCAGTGAGGAGAGGCGACACGCTCACCAATACGGCCAGCATACATGGAGCTGCCCTTGCGGTTAAAGTCACCTTCCAGGCCATGGCCCACAGCCTCATGGAGCAGAACACCATTCCAGCCAGCCCCCAGTACCACTTCCATTGCACCCGCAGGAGCGGCGACAGCTTCAAGGTTCACCAGCGCCTGACGGACAGCTTCTGCCGCATAGTTTTTCCAGACTTCCTTACCACCGTCCTTTTTAAAGAACATTGTGTAATCGCCACGACCACCACCACCAAAGGAGCCACGTTCACGGCGACCTTTGTCTTCTACGAGCACACTGACATTGAGTCGTACCAGTGGACGGATATCTCCGGAAAGAGTGCCATCAGCTGCGGCCACCAGTACATATTCATGAACACCGGCCAGGCTAACGCTGACCTGTTTGATGCGGCTGTCCAGACGACGGACTTCCGCATCCATATCTTTCAGCAGTTTGACCTTGTCATCACGGGAAAGAGAATCCAGAGGGTTGGCATCGTTATACAGAGCTAAAGGCTGCTTGCGCCCCCAGGCCATTACCTGGCGGTCCTGACCCTGGCGGGCAATGCTGCGTGAAGCACCGGCCGCCGCTTCAAGAGCTGAAAGGGTAATATCATTGGCGTAAGCAAAACCGGTCTTCTCACCACTAATAGCTCGCACACCGACGCCACGGTCGGCGTTATAGCTGCCCTCTTTGACGATGCCATCTTCCAGCACCCAGCCTTCATGGCGAACACTTTGGAAATAAAGGTCGGCGGCATCAATCTGATGTCCGAGCATGCCATGTAATACCTGCTCAAGCTGGCCCTCATCGAGAGCGGTAGGAGCAAGCAACTGCTGTTTGGCCTGGGTCAGAATATCGGTCATTGAAAGGGGTTTCCCTGAATAGAGGTCTTCCGCCATGTTATGGGAGCGGCGTGTGGTAAGCAATATCTGGGCGCAGCTGGCATGAGTTATGTCAGCAATTTTCTGTAACCACACCGTCAGGCTTTAAGCGAACTTCCCCGCTACAAATCACTCAATTAATGGAAACGTTTCCTGCCTCTACGTAACTGAATGACTGAGAAACACGCCGAAACAAAAACACAATGCCTCGGGGAGATTCGTTATGAACATCATAGATAGCTGTATCTCAGCCCTTAGATGTATGACCGAAAACGATTATGGTCTTTGCTCCGGGCTGAAGTCAGGTGCTAACACTCTGACGTCCTGGAGTGCCTCCCTTGTATCGGGCGTTTCCTATATCCAAAACTACCTGTCTGACACTCAGGCCTCTTTGCTCAGTCAGACCGGCCATTTGGGCACGGTCAAACTATTTGAACGCGAGGTGAATCTGGCCACCGCAGGCCTACTTTCACAGACAACAATCATGACTGCGGTAACTGCGACAACACCTTTCATCCTTCCCTTTTTAGGTACCTTGTGTTCCATAATCATGCGCAACAGAGAGCAACATAATCAGAGCTATACCGTTGCCAGCAGATACAGTAATAGGGTACAAACCAAGAACACCAAGAAGCTGCTTAACGCCATTTCTGATTCATTCAATATTGCGGAGAGGATGAACAATCAGAAAACCACCTGGTCGGAATGCTGCAACTATTTGCTGACCGCCCTCCATCCCGTCGCCATCCTGCCACAAATTTGTGCGGCGACATCCACCACAGCCCCTATCGCGGGTATTCTCCCTGCAGCAGTTCCTGTTTTCCTGGGATTGTTTGTCGGTGGTATGGCCTGTCGCTTTGCTGCCAATAAAATAGACCGCTGGCATGAAAAAAGAACCGCCCAAATCATGCAGTCCAACGCTGAAGTGTTTAAGGAGCATGTACACCGCGCCATGTATAGAAGTGTCAGGACAGGCAATTCGGTAAGCACCAGGAAGCTACCGGAAAAAAGAAATTCTCAAAAAAAAGCCGACACACACCTGTCGGCAATTTTGCCCAAACACTGCAGCCCCCCAACAAAAGCGTCAGCACCCGTAACACTGCAGCCCCCTCAACAAAAGCGTCAACAGAACAGTAACCACAACGTCAGATGTTAAAAGAACTTCCCCGCAGTTGATCACTCAATTGGCTGAAACGTTTCCGAGCCCTGCAGGGTTGGGGAGCAAACTAAAAAAAACTTACACGCGGGGATTTCTTATGAACATCATTGAAAGTTGTACATCTACCCTTGGCAGCATGTCTGCAATTTGTCCTGCCCTACAATCAGGAGCCAGCACTCTGGCGTCCTGGGGCTCTACCTTTGTCACCGGTGTTGCCAATACCCAAGAATATCTGCGTCGTGCTGGTGACTCTCTGACATCCAATATGGTAAGCGCTCGCGCCGTTAAGAAACTGGCAGAACATAGAATTATCCAGGCTGCCGCTGGCCAACTGCCTCTGACTGTCATGGCAGCCACAACCCCAATAGCTCTTCCTGTTGCATGCATGCTGTACTCCATAGGCAAGCGTACCTTCTCCCAGAATAATCAAAGGCTCCTCATCGACTCTCTTCTTAAGGCGGAAAAGACGAATGACATCCAAAGACAGTCCGCCGAACTTTCACAATGCCGCAATTTTTTGCAGGAAGAGGTCAAAGGGCAAGCAAAGCTGGCCAATAGGGAAATCACACCAATGTACTACGTCAAGCATCTGCTGACCGCTCTTTTTCCTATCGCCATCGCCCCACAAGTTTGTGCAGTGACATCGACCCTAACTCCTGTCGCGGGTTTTCTCCCGGCAGCCATCCCTGTCCTCTGCGGACTGAGTCTCGGTGGTTTGGCATGGCGCTACCTAGCTGAAAAAGCAGACCGCTTACATGAACAAAAGACCATCAGAGAAACTGAAGCTCAGGTTGAAATGCTTACGAAAGAGATAGAGAAACTTGATACACAGATAGCATTAAAGATCGAAAACAAAGAAATCAAGACAAAACTGAAAAACAAACAACAAGAAGTAGATCAACTAAAAGAGCAACTAGAGAACACAAAGAAAGACGCTAAGCAGCAAATAGCCAATCTAGAGCACAGATTAACAGAGCTCAACAAAGCCGCAGAGAAAAGCAGCAACCAGAGCGAGCAACTGCAATGATGAGCAGGAAATTCCCTCCCTCACATGAAATAAGCAGTAAAGGGTAAAACAAGCCGGCCGTTCGCCGGCTTGTTTTTATTTCTTGTTATTGCTGGATGTATCTTTCACTTTATTGGAAAACAGCTTGTCCAGCTTCACTTCCGGCTCAGAGAAACTGCCTTTAATTTCGTAACGCAGGCTGGCAAATTTCTCCAGAGTGCTTCCGAGAATTTTATCGAACAGATAGGCTGCACCGGCAATATAGGGCTGACCTAACAGCAGGCTGACGACAGAAATATTCTGGGTCACTGGAAGAGTGACTATCAGATCCATATTTAATTGCTGCTGGGGAATATTCAGGCTGCCGCCGACGACAAAGTCCGAAGACGGCCCTTTTACTTCAACTGGATCAATAAAGGTAATGACGCCTGAATTGAAATTCATCTTGCCTTTCACCCGGTCAAAAGCCATACCACTGCTATAGAGATCAGAGAAGTCCAAACGAAGACGGCGGGTAATCGAATCCAGGTTCAACACGCCAAACAACCTCAGCGCTCCAGAAGCAGAATCAACGGAGAGGAAACGGCCATTTTTGAAAATCAGTTCCAGATCTCCCCTTATGGATTCAACCTCAAAGGCTGCAGGTGAACCCGGCCAGCGCAGATATGCGGTCGCATCCAGACTTTTGCCCGCCATCAATTCAGGATGTCCCCATTGCATCAAAAAATTCTCTATATCAGTGCTGAGAATACGGGCATTCAGACTGGTTTCATTCCCACCGTCTTCCTGGTGCCAGGACATATGCCCCAAAATTTGCCCTCCACCCAGAACACCTTTCATACTCAGGATTTCGAGGCCATGGGGGAGCGCACGCAGATTAAAAGCCAGATGACCGAAAGGCTTCTCATCTATCAAAATAGCTTTAATATCTACATTCATATCAGGCACTAAAGCGGGGTTCAAATCTGAGAGAATATCTTTAGGCTGTTTTTTCTCTTTCTCTGAAACTGACGGTTTTTCAGGTTTTTGCTCTTGTGTTTCAGTGGCGCCTTTTACCTGATGATTAGGCAATACATCCGCAGGCAGTCGCACCTCGTCAAGAACTACCTCTAATAAAGTATCACCATCAGGAATCATCACGGTTCCGCCCACATCCTTTGTGCGAGCACTCACTTTCCAGGAATCAGATAACCGCCTTACATCAACAACGACTTTTGAGGATAGAGGGGCCTCACTCTTTTTCTCCCAAAACAAGCGGCCTATTGAAAAATTATTAACTGCAATATCAACCGACTTTAATGACTCTAATGATATATTTTTTGGCGTTTGTTTCTCAGCCTCACCTGACTTTTCACCAGCCCCTGAAGCATTGAAGGAGGTCCACCAGTCTAACCAGGGCTTTACAGCGAGCACATCCAGTTCACCGGTTACCAGGATTCCTTTCTCCGGCAATACAGGTTGTCCCGATCCGAAGTTCACTCCCCTTCGAATGACATCTCCATCGCCATTGAGTTCAACCTGCTCTGCAAGATCGCGCCCCAGCTTCGTACTAACGCGCAAAGGTTTCTTACCTTCGGCAGTCACTCGAAGGTGTAGAGGTTTTTTCACAGACTGGGGTTTATTCAGAGGGGCAGGTAAAGTGGAACGAATACCTGCCAGGTTCGAATTCACATCAATAATGGTTTTGGTCCCGACTTTAACCGTTGCCCGGTAATCTGTCTGACCACTGATGTCTTTAGGAATACCTAGCGCAAGCCAATCTTCCAAATCTTTAACAATCGCCTTGCCCTCAACATCGATTCGGGTTTCCATCGAGGGGCCAGATTTTGCCTTTTTGGCAAGAAATCCAGAACTAATAGATGCATCTGCAGGAAAACCCAGCAATTGCCCTTTCAAGCCCTTACTGTAAAGCCCTTTGGCTGAGCTGTAATAAATATTTCCATTCAGGCGACTGACGTCCAAATAAGCCTGATTGATGTAGAGATTATTGTCATTTAAAGAGACAGCAACCTTAATATCTTCTTTAACTTTCGTATCGCTTTCCAAAGGGATTTTCAGGTTCAGGCCAACGCCAATATCTCCATCAATCTTCCACTTATCGAGAGCGTGATCCAGTCCGGCGGAAATGGGAGACTCCGTCAGCACCCGCAAACCATCATGACCATTACTGGCCACCTGACCAGTCAACGATAGAACCAGCGGGCCATTCTCAAGAAGATCAGGTATCCGGGCATAAACATTTGTAGCCTGGCTGTTGAGCACCATCGCATAGGGCACTTCAACAATCACATCACTAGTGTCAACAATAACCTGGCCGGTCATATCTGTAAGCTCTGGCCAGTCCGGACTAAAGGCAATATTGGCTTTATCAATATCGAAGAACAGCCCCCAGTTCATATCGTTTTCTTCATCATCCCCGTCCAGGGCGCCGTTTAAAATAAACGCCCCCTGTTTGATATCACCACTTTTGATAGCGCCATTTAACCAGTCAGCTAAATCATTGGTAATAGCATCTTTCACCGGAAGATATTTTCCGGTATATGCGACATCCCCCTGGGTCATTCCCACTTCGAGAGCCAGCCATATCGGCTTATCATTAAAGGGGATATCCAAACGTAAACGAGTGACAAGATCTCCTTCACCACCACGAAGATGAAGCTGATCGGTACGAAGCACGAAAGCGTTGTTCACTATGTGCCAGTAAAGCTGACCATTAACCCGGTCAAAACTCCAGACATCATCAAAAACATTATCCAGCCCGAGAATAAAACCCTGACTGTCGACATCAATAATTCCGGCGTCACGATTCATACGAAAAGAACCAGTCAGACGCCCTCCTGAAGGAGCACCCTGCCAATGGTCCACACTCACTTCCCTAAAGTCAGCCGCCACTTCAAAATCAAAGGGCTGCCGTTTGGGATAAAAACGCATGGCCAGATTATTCAATCGACCTCGGGGAGCAAGCGTTGTAACGACTTTATCGACAAGGGGGGGCAGCAGACCAGTGGAGTGAGCAATAAGCGACAAAGGTTGCAGATGAACACTATCAGCTGTCACAAGGAGGCTTCTTTCAGGATTCTTGCTGCGTTTCACATAGATATTACTGGACGGATAGGTAAAGCCAGAAAACAAAAAAGATAAATCATTCAGCCAAAACTCTGTTGGTTTCCCCTTGCCTACCTTCAGCCAGAAATCAGCCTCAAGCGCCGTCAACGGGGGTAGTGTTTTTTTCTGCCAATCAATATCCAGCATATCGGCCTTAAGATGCCCTCGAACATCCCAGCCTGACGGTTTGTAGGAGAACCATAGCTGAGCCCCACCGCGAAACTGATTAATATTCAGCCCCACACTCTCTTTCAATTTATCTGTAAACAGGGGTAGCCAGGGTTTCAGGTTAGTTTCCGGCAGAAAAACATAACCATTCATCATCACATCAGGCCAGTTGTAAGACTTGCCGGTAACATTCAGGGTTAAATCTATAATATTGTCTGCAGAGGTTTGGATACGGGCAGTCATACGCCGAGCAGACGGCGGCCCGATAAACTGAATACGGTGCACATTGACCAGATTCGCCTTACCGGACGGCATGGCGATCGTAAACTCCACATCCTGAAAATCAATTTGTCTCTGCTGCGACAAGGTGTCCATTACCTGACGCAGACCCGGAGAAAATTTATCGCCAGAGGAGGACGGTGGCAACTCAGGAGAGCTAAAGCCCGCAAGCCCTACAGACCCCGGTTTACCTTCCAGCTTCAGCTCACTCCCCCTAAGCAGAATTCTGCGAAACACCGGCTGCCACGAGGTAATCGAGGAAAGAGTATCCAGCTCCAGAACCAGTTCATTAATAATCAGGCTGGTTTTATCAGGGTGATCCTGCTGATAAATCACCAGACCATCCACATGTATAGCCGGGTTCAGGTTATGAACCTTTCCAGACAACTCCCCCAGTTCTACACGGGTTTGCAAGGCATCGCTGAGCTGTTGTTCTACCTCACTACGTAACGTATTCACCATCGGCAAAGCCGTTCGCACGGCCGTGACTGCCACTGCTGACAAAATCAGCAATAGCAAAATGCTGACTAATGTGAAACGGGACAAGTGCAGAGCAATCTTTTTCATAGAAGGGTTACTCTGCCCTGCTCAGCCAAAGAAATAGGCCTGTCATTTATTATTTTACCTGCATCGTGTTACACCAGAACCACATCAAACTGTTCCTGACTGTATCGGGGCTCAACCTGGAAACGAATGGTCTTCTTCATTGCAGCTTCCAGCTCTGCTACATTGTCAGACTCTTCATCCAGTAGCTGGTCCACCACGTGCTCTGAGGCTAATACCAGATAGCTGTCGCTTTCATAGGCGCGGGCTTCGCGCATAATTTCCCGGAAGATTTCATAGCAAACGGTTTCTGCTGTCTTCAGAGTGCCACGCCCCTGACAGGTTGGGCAGGGTTCACACAGGGTGTTCTCCAGAGATTCCCGGGTACGCTTGCGGGTCATCTCTACCAAACCAAGCTCTGACACGCCGGTAATATTGGTCTTGGCATGATCCCGTTCCAGCATTTTCTCCAGAGTACGCAGAACCTGGCGTTGATGCTCGGTATCTTCCATATCAATGAAATCAATAATAATAATGCCACCCAGATTACGCAGACGCAGCTGGCGGGCAATGGCGTGAGCCGCTTCCAGATTGGTCTTGAAAATGGTTTCTTCCAGATTCCGGTGCCCGACAAAACCACCGGTGTTCACATCAATGGTGGTCATGGCTTCAGTCTGGTCGATGATCAGGTAACCACCTGATTTCAACTCAACCCGGCGGGACATGGCGCGGTTAATTTCATCTTCCACACTGAACAGATCGAAGATGGGTCGCTCGCCCCGGTAAAACTCTACGCGGCCATCAAGGTGAGGCACCAGCTTGCGTACAAACTTGGTGACTTTATTGAAGGTCTCTTCGGAGTCGATACGAATCTTTTCGATATCCGGCTCTACCAGATCACGCATAGTGCGCAGATGCAGGGGCAGGTCTTCATAGATACAGGATGGCGCCTTGCTGACCTTGCGCTGCTCTTCTACGGTTTCCCAGAGTCGGTGCAGGAACAGGATATCCGCCAGAATCTCATTCTCGCCAATACCTTCCGCCGCTGTTCTGAGAATAAAGCCGCCTTTTTCGGTCTGCTCGGCTTTCGCCATCATCTGCTCGACGATCTGGCGCAAACGATCACGCTCTTCGGTATCTTCAATACGCAGCGAAATGCCCACATGGGTATTGTGCGGCATAAACACCAGATAACGTGCGGGCATGGAGATATGAGTGGTGAGCCGTGCACCCTTGGAGCCAATAGGGTCTTTGGTGACCTGGACAACCAGTGCCTGACCTTCATGAACCAGCTCGACAATGCCTGGCTCCTGGCCTTCGCTGTTCTTATCGCCACGTTCGTAAATCTCACTGGCGTGAATAAAGGCGGCTCGTTCCAAACCTATGTCGACGAACGCTGCCTGCATACCGGGCAACACGCGTACAACTTTACCTTTGTAGATATTGCCGACTATGCCGCGGCTACGATACCGCTCGACATAGACTTCCTGCAGGACACCGTTTTCTACCAACGCCACACGGGATTCCATGGGCGTTATATTCATCAAAATTTCTTCACTCATCCCTTTCCCCAGCCTTATACCGCGTGGGCGCGGACAGATTCCTGCCAGTATGGTACGCCGAATCGGTCAGCAAGCTCGACCGTTTCTTTTATCGGCAATCCGACAACATTGGAATAGCTGCCTTCAATCCCTTTGACCAAAACTCCACCAAAGCCCTGAATGCCATAACCGCCGGCTTTATCCAGTGGCTCCCCCGTTGCAGCATAAGCAATTGCCTGCTCACGGCTGAAGGCACTGAAATGAACATGGGTGGACACAACCAGGGACTCACACAACTCCCCCCGGCACAGAGCAATTCCTGTATGTACAGTATGCGAGCGACCACTGAGTGACATCAGCATAGTAACTGCGTGTTCTTTATCTTCCGGCTTACCCAGAATAACCTCACCAAGAGCGACCGTAGTATCAGCCGCCAACACAGGCACAGTGTCAGACGCTGGTAACGCACCACTGGCAGCCTGAGCCTTACTGCGCGCAAGACGTTCTACATAATCCCTGGCAGCTTCGCCTGACAGAACCGATTCATCGACTTCCACGTCCAGCAACTGAAAAGGAATTCCGGCCTGTTTCAGCAGTTCACGCCGCCGGGGCGAACGTGAAGCCAGATAAAGATACAACGCGCTCGCCATAAACTCAGTTCCGCAGGACTATTTATGAACAGATGCGCCGCTCACGAAAATACTGGCACATCCAAAAATTGTAAGTCTGTTAAATCACAATAAACCGCCGTCTCAGGCCGTGCATCACTGCCGCCAACCAGGGCCATAACAAAGCACTGGACACAGAAGGCAGCAGATAAATCAAAGACGGATTCAATCGGCCGGTGGCATTACCAATCCAGAGAATGGTCATCTGGTATATACCCACAATCGCCAGCACCATAAAGCACTGCTGCCACCAGGGGTACATTCTTAAACGTCGATGCAGTTGATTCACCGCCAGCGCCATAAACAACATCGCCATGGCATGCTGGCCAAATACCGCACCGTGCAAAACATCAACAATCAGCCCAACAGTCCAGGCAAAGATCAGTCCGTAATATTGTGGCAATGCCAGAATCCAGAAAATAGCGACCATCGGTACCCAGGCCGGACGAATATAGGAGAGGTTATCCGGCATCGGCAGAAGGCTCAGAGCCGCTGCGAAAAACAAGCTTAGCCAGACCAGCCAGTGTGCATGCCCCTGTCTCATTGCTTAGCCTCCTTTTCTTCTGTCTTGTCAGCCGCCTGTTGTTCAATCTCGTCAGCAGTAAGTGACTTGGCCTGACCGTACATATCCCGTTCTGAGGTAAATACCAGCATCACCAACCGGCTACGGTTCAAACGGGCCAAAGGATCGGCGCGTATAGAAAGAAAAGGTTGTCCCGGGTGTCTGATAACATCCAGCACCTCAGCTACCGGGTAACCCACGGGGAAGCGCTGCCCCATACCAGAAGTCACCAATAGGTCACCCTTTTGAATATCTGCAGTCGCCGGAACATGTTGCAGCTCCAGCTGGTTACCATTCTCGGTACCAGCGGCAATAGCACGGTAACCATTACGATTCACCTGCACAGGAATTCGACTGCTGCTATCGGTTATAAGAATCACTCGACTGGTCAATGGCGAGGTCTGCAATACCTGCCCCATCACACCGCTGGCATCCAAAAGAGGCTGGCCGGGATAAACACCGTCCAGCTCACCTTTATTAATAAGAACCTGTTTAATACGGGGATTGGTGTCGATACCAATCAACTCGGCTACAACCACCTTTTCATCCACCAGACGGGATGAGTTCAGCAATGCACGCAAACGCACATTCTGGGCATTAAGAGAAGCCAGCTTTTGCAGTTTCTGCTCAAGAATAAGATTGCGGGCCTTCAGACGGGCATTTTCTTCAGCCAGTTCGGTACGAGAGCTGACGACGGTACGAACATTATCAGTCAGGCGTGTTGGAGTATCGGCCAGCCACTGAACAGGGGTTACTACCACCGACAGGATGTTACGCACGGGCGACAGATAGTCTGTCCGGTGATCGACAAAGATTAGAGCCAGAGACAGAGCCAGCAACATGGTAAACCGCGCACCAAGTGCCTGACCCTTTCGAAATATGGGATTAATAGGAGTGCTCCTGCAAGCTCCGAGTGAAAACTGTTTATTTTAAATGGGTTAGGGCCATCGCGGGAAGCCCTGATACAGCTGCCCAGATAAAAAAGTATCACAATAAAGGGAGAGTCGAACGCTAATAAAACAGTTTTTTTCTCAAGCCATACTATTTAAAAGCGGTTTGTCAACAAATCACAGGGAGTGAAAGTCAAAAACAAGGCCAAAAGCAAGAGAGTTATACCTTGCTTTTGGTGTTTAAAGCGGGGAAAAAATATATCGCTGAAATGACAGCGCTGATATTACAGAACAGTTGTAATCAGCAGGTAGAGGTAGTGGGCCACAACACCAGCAGCGATACCGCCAATAGTGTGAGACATCAGCGCTTTGGAAGTCAGGTTCCGGTAACCCAGGGTGTCCAGCATGGCAGTATGGGTACTAAGATACCCGCTCCAGCACATACCCATCGCAGTGAATACAGCAATCTCATTACCGCCAACAATGCCCTTTTCAATAAATGGATGCACAGTAGACATGGCAGCACCAACAGCGCCCAGTGAAGTCATAGGGAAAGCCACCAGCTCAGGGGACTGGAAACCAAACAGACCTGAGAACAACCAGGACAGATGCCCCGCCAGCTTCGGCAGCAAAGCAACACCTTCATAGGCTCCACCGGTATAACCGGCCGCAGGGCCACCAAAGGTCATAATCATTACAATGGAGCTGATAATCAGTACGCCGGGAATAATCGCCATACCCAGTTCAACACCTGACTTACCACCGTCCAGCATGGAATTCAGAAAGCGCAGCCATGGTGTCTGTGCAGGCGCGTTGCTTTCTACATCGTCCGCCCCAACCTGACCAGCTTCAACCTGCCCGGTTTCAAGAGCGCCCCCGGCTTTTTCTTCTTTAAGGGAGTCAAAGTAAGGACGTACCAACTTCTGCATCAGGCGGGTGGAAATAATAGAACCGGCCACTGCACCGACTACACCAATCATGGCAGGCAGGAAGCTGCTTTCGCCGCCAATATCCAAAGTCGCCATAAAGGTCACAACCACCAGCCCCATACCAAAGGCAGTACCAAAGTTGGTCAGTGATACCAGCTCATGACGTTCAAAGCGTTCGCTGAAACGCTTGTCATGGGCCAGGGAGATAATGGCAGGGTTGTCAGAAAGGAAGGTCATCAAACCAGCCATGGCACCACGACCAGGCAGATTAAATACAGGACGCATCAGTGGGGCCAGCAGCGTTTCCAGAATACCGACCAGGCCGAACTCCACCAGCAAACGACTAAAGGCGCCGACCAGAACAGTAATACCCATAATATAAAAAACGGTGTTTAACAGCAGATCATGGGCTGTGGCAAAGAGGGTATTAAACATATTGCCAACACCCATCGTACTGCCTGTGTAACCGAAAAATAACGACAGCCCTATCAGCAAATACATCGGCTCACGATTCACACCACCTGCCACACCACTCTCAATAACTGTATCTGATGTTTGCGTCTTCATGCTTCTTGCATCCCGTTACACCGGTCCATTCCGGGTTCATCCAACACTCTGTTTCCACCAGGAAAACATAGGCAGACCTCTCCCGCAGGTGCAGAAGATGCCTCTCTAAAATAACGGGGATTTTATATCGTACAAACCTCGTTCTCTGTACTGACACACATCATGCTTCAACAAGCGAAGAATAAGGGTTGTGTAAATTGATTCAGAAGAGGCACAGAAATGGGGATTAACGGTATAAAACAAAAAAAGAGGGATAAAAAATGACAAAAGCTGCATGATCAATGCAGCTTTCTGGCAGGACTTGTCAGACGCGTTTTGGCGCCAAACCTGGCAAACAATTGTCTGACAGAGCTATTAACTCTGACAGGCTGTGTTTTCTTCTTCAATCATCTTCTGAAGACATTTGTCGATCATTTCCAGAGTGATTGGCTGCTCATTCCCATCGTCCAAAATAATAGTGGCACCAAACAGGCTGTCGCATTGCTCGGTGGTGGTCTGGTTGTCAATGTACGAATTCATTGCGCCCATGTTGTTTCTCCCGAACCTGATTACTAAGTGAATACATCATCATTTATTTCACGTCTTCAATTTAACTATCTCAGCCGTTAAGAACCAGAGTGTTTTTGTAACCAGTTCGATCGAATATGTGACAAATGTCACTTATTGCATATTCCCATGGCAAAACAATGATAAACAAACAACGCAGACCCACCTCCTGCTGACTCAACACTTAACCACTATGCCAAATAAAAAGGCCTGCACCACAATTCGGTACAGGCCTTTTAAATTCTGATAAAAACGACTTTGTCAGACTTTACCTAGCAAACAGCACTTACTCAGTCGACAGCAGGTCGGTGCGGTGCAGATCCATCATTTCCAGAGCACGACCACCTCCACGAGCTACACAGGTCAGTGGCTCTTCGGCCACAATGACTGGCAGACCGGTCTCTTCGCTGATCAGGGTATCCAGACCACGCAT
>CBDCRZ010000002.1:0-54568 GCA_965221135.1 Sansalvadorimonas sp. | reverse complement strand
ATTTGAGGTCGCGTAGTTTGCGCGACCACCAACCAAAACAGCGCCTAGGCTTACGCTTAGGCAGGAGTTTACGATCCCTGGAAAAAGGGAAGGCCGCGAACCGCAAGCGCGCGCAAAATATATATATATCATGAAGGCCGCAAGCTAGGCCGCAAGCTAGGCCGCAAGCGGGGATCGCACGCCCCAAACATATGTATATATATACATGCCCCTAGGCCGCAAGCAGGGGCGCTCTACAAGGGCGCAAGCCCTACCCCACCCGATCACTCAAGGCCGCAAGGAATCGCCCCCAAATCAAACGCTACACCCCTTGTGGGAGGGGTGGGTGCGACTCCACCCCCCAAAATACCCACAAATACACACACTTTAATAATTTATTTTTATAATCCGCTTGTTTCGTAACGCATGTGCATGATAGGGTTATCGGACATTAAACAAAAGGAGTCAGAAATGACACAGAGAAACCCCAACCCATTCCAGCCATCGAGCGACCCGACTCTTGAGGAGTACGGCAGAGCTACCAGCATTGAGATTAAAAACCTGAAGCTCAACACGCACTTCAGCCAAGAGACGCATTGCTTTACTGCAACCGTCTACATCGATGGCAAGCGTGCCTTCTCCGCAGAGAACGAAGGCCGTGGTGGGCCTAACAACTACTACCCCTATGGCAAGACGCAAAAAGCTGGAGAAAAGCGTAACGCTCAACTCTCCGACTTCAAAGAACGCCATGTCTGATGCACGCAAAGAAGCAGCGCGTTACATCCAATCGAAGGGAGAGGATTACGATTGGGCCATTGACCGCTTCGCTGATCATGATGAGTTAATAGATTGGTTGATCGCTGACTTGATCAATGAGTCTGAGATGCTCAAGCATATGCGCCATGTACTCAAGCGTAGGGTTGTTGCATACGATCAACGCACCCGTGAGATTTCTACATGGAAGCTAACGCCCATTGAAAAGAACATTGATGCGGTAAAAGAATACGCTGACCTTCTGATCCATGAGATTACGGCTGAGAAAATCGAATGGGTCTGGCTCAATGAAGTACCAGAGCATGAAGCACTTAAGCATTGGAGGAATGCAAAATGACTGACCTACACCCAAACCTAGAACACTACGTTGTCACCACCCACGAACTTGTACGGCATGAGGTGCGCGTACTTGCTTCTAACCATCGAGAGGCTAACGCCCAAGCATTGGCTGGCGATGGATGGATAACTCGCTTACCTCAAAGCATGTCAACGATAGTCGTTAACGAAGATGTTGTGGTTCAGAACATCATGATGCTTGAAAGTGCGCTGATGAATATCGTTGATATGTGCGAAGTTTATGAAGAAGAATTCAGCAACCGCATAGCCAAAGACTACCCATTCACCCAAAGCCTTGATGACTTACTAGCTGATGTAATCGCATGGCGTGAGTCACAAGAAACAATCAAGCCTTTATCTACACCACTAAACCAAAGAGAAAACTAATGCAAAACGTACCAGAAAAACTAACTGAAGTTATTCGAGAAATGATATGCCATGAGATAGATGTCATCGTAAGCGAAGATAACGAATGGTTTATGGAGTTAGTAGAAGCTTCCCTGAAAGCTGCCGTAATAGATTCTTTGAAGGAGGTTTAACCATGCCTAACATATGCACAAACGAAATAAGTATTTATAGCCGAGACGAGCGTCCACTAAAAGCTTTCATGGATTTTGTTAAGTCTGAAGATTCCGATTTTGATTTCAACAAGATTGTTCCCTCGCCAGACTGGGACAACACGCCTAACGAAGATGGCGAACTGGCTATTCTAGATAATGAAGCGCCAGCAGGGATGGACTTCAAAAAGTTTCCCACAAGCGGCAAGTCAGATAGCCGTTGGTATGATTGGAATTGCGAACACTGGGGTACAAAGTGGAACTCATTCGATGGTCACATGGAGTTCGATGAGCTTTACGGAGAGGAACTTAAATACACGTTTGACACTGCGTGGTCACCACCCGCACCGATACTAATGGCATTGAAAGAAAAGTTTCCTGATCTTTCAATCCACTGGTTCTATCGCGTTGAAACATGGGAGGCATGCGGCTTCCTTCACGAGGAGGTTTAACCATGTGTCCTGATTTCGTTATATTCCAAGATGATATCCCTTCAAAAAAGCCAGCATCTAATGGGCCTACCTCTAAGTTTGAAGTAAGAGTAACCAGAACCATAACTGAAAGTTTCCTTGTCGAGGCTGATAGATTGGGAGGAGGCTGAAGATATCGTGCAGCAGGGCGACATCAAGCCTTACCGAACAAAAGAAGGCGAAGACTTCTATGACACTGATGAGGTCGATGATGATGGCGCACCAAAATGAGAGTCCTTGATCTCTTCTCAGGCATAGGTGGGTTCTCGCTTGGCTTGGAGGCATGCGGTATGACTACCGCTGCCTTCTGTGAGCGTGATGAATTCTGTACCAAGATACTAAACAAGCATTGGCCTGATGTGCCTGTGCATAGCGATGTGAGGAAATTAGATGGAACAAAATACGCAGGATCAATTGACGTTGTTTGCGGGGGATTCCCTTGCCAACCATTTTCAGTTGCAGGACAGCAGCGAGGCAAAGACGATGACCGTCACCTCTGGCCTGAAATGTTACGAGTCATCAGTGAGTCCAAGCCAAGATGGGTCATTGGAGAAAATGTTTCTGGCTTCGTCCGCATGGCACTCGACGATGTGTCGCTTGACTTGGAAAACGAAGGCTACACCGTCAGGACGTTTGTACTACCAGCTTGTGCCGCAGACACGAAACACCGCAGAGACAGGGTATTCATTGTGGCCTACGCCACTAGCCCACGAAGCGAGGCTGGGCTACCAAGACAGGAGTCGAGGAAAGAAAGGCACACAAGAAAGCCTGACCACGAAGGTAATCAACGACTTGGGTGGGAGACAGGCGGTGACTGGCCAACTGAACCCGCAGTGGGTCGAGTGGCTGATGGGGTTCCCAATAGGGTGGACAGAATTAAATCCCTAGGCAACGCTGTTGTGCCTCAACTAATTCAAATAATAGGTGAGCTAGTGCTTGCCGCAGACAAGGAAATGAACCATGAGTGATAAGAACACTACCGATCCCATTTTTCTGATCAACCTGACCATCATTGAGCGTGAGTTACTGTTACGCATGATGAGTTCATCAACCGATGACCCGCGCATCCATGGCTTGATAGGCACATGCTTCTGGTCGCAAGCCCACACAAAGGAAGAAGAATCCGAACTCAAGTCCGCATGGACATCACTTCAAAAAAAGGTTAATGAGCTACCCAATGCCGTCGAATTATACTGATAAACCTACCTCACCTATCTCACCACCTATCCCAGAGGACGCTCCATGGGGTGGGTTGCGTGAGAACTCTGCTGAGATACACAAGCACCGTGTTCTGCGTGACTTCAAGTGTGAGTGGTGCGGTGAACCATTCAAGGCTTACCACCCACTGTCTAGATTCTGTAGTGCAGGGCATAGGGTCAAGGCATTCAGATCACAGCAACCTGTGAAGATACCCAAGCCTAAGCGACTTACCCCGCTGATGCGTAAGGGCAAGATGTTCAGACCACCTAGGCACCTAGTCTAATCCTCCTCACCATCCTCGTGCTCTTCGGAGTCGAGGATTTCACCTTCCTCATCATCCCAATCCTCTTCCAACTCTGACTCATCAATCTCTTCCTCAACCTCTTCCTCGACCAACTCTTCTGGCACTTCCTCCTCGTTCACCACCTTCTCCATGAGCACAGGCGCAAGTTGATTCTTATCGATCAACGCCTTGAGTCTTGACTCAACCTCTGACCTATCCATCTGATCGATACGCCCATGCTTGATTTCTTTCTTATCGACCATCAGCCCTGCTAACTTTGCTCTGCCTAACTCAGCAGTTACTGCCGCCCCATACGAACCATCTTCAACTGCTGCATCCCTGATCATCTGAAGATCACGCGCAACCTTCTCAAAAGTAATCTCATACTTCTTCTGGTTAGATTCTTGTAGCTCCCTAATCTTATTCTGCACATGCGTATATCTGGGATCATTAAGCAGCATCGATGCCGACTGAGTTGGCACTGAGTAACCCGCACGAAACGCACACTCTGTATTAGTCAGATCTTGATAAACAAATGCCTGAATAAACGCCTGTTGTTTTTTTGTAAACGGACGTTCCTTAAACTTTGCAATCGCATGCCGCTTTGGACTATTGAGTATGTCAGTGTCAGCATCATACTCATCCTCACTCACCTGTTCTGCACCCAACAAATCACTACTCATAATTAAAACTCCAAAATTTTTTTTCCTTTCCTACCCCCTCTTCAAAGAAGGGAGTAAGGGGGTGTCCCGTAGGGGAGATATTTATATCTCTCTCCCCTTCTTTAGAAGTGACCCTATGACCCTATGACCCACCCTTATAAATCAAGGACTTAGGT
The DNA here is from genome assembly GCA_965221135.1 of Sansalvadorimonas sp. Lineage (GTDB taxonomy): Bacteria > Pseudomonadota > Gammaproteobacteria > Pseudomonadales > Endozoicomonadaceae > Sansalvadorimonas. The sequence goes on along the minus strand of CBDCRZ010000002.1, from coordinate 50,131 downwards.
AGGGGTAGGGTCAAGGGTCAGGCAGGGTCACGCTGACCCTATGACCCACCGTGACCCTACTATATAAATCAATGACTTACGTCATTTTGAGGGGGTGTAGGGTCAATTTCAAAAAACCCCCTTGACCCTACGCTTTTAGGGTATTCAGTCCCCCGCGCAAACCTCGAAACTACATTAACTTTAGGGTCTAAGTGTGTCACCGCGCCCAACAGTTTCGTTATGTCCAACCCTACCATCCGACCCCTTCACAGGCTCAACCTTCACCCTATGATCGGTCACGCAGAGTATGTTTTTGCCACAGTGACGGCACCCGCTGTAGTCTATTCCAGGGTACTCAGCCACATAGTATTGGGCCTCACATGAGAGGCATTCCACATGCCATTCGTTGTTCACTACTACCTTCATACGACCTCCTAACCCGACTTAACCCGACTGCCTAGGGCCAGGCCAAGACGTTCTATTGATCAACCTAGTCACCACTAATGGCGTTGTTCCCATGCGCTTTGCGATCTTTGAGCAGACCACACCACTGTACTGCATGCTCAAGATCTCTCGCTTCTGTGCTTCGGTGAACTCATCTGTCACCACCGTCTTCAGCTTATATGATATGTAGTTCTCGTGCGCCACTTCCTGCGCCCGTATCGCGGACATGAACATGTTACTTGCTAAACTATTACTCACCTTATACTTCTCCGTTGCTTTACTTACCTGTTGTTTTGTTACTTACCTGTTGATTGTATTGCTAACATCAACCCCTCTACAGACTTTGTTAACTTGCGTATGTCCGCAGTGTTCTTGCCTATGTTATTGGCTAAGAACTCCATTGACTCACTGAGATCCTCGTTTACCCTGCTCAATGCACTCAACTCTTTCATAGTACCAATGAACTCCTCAACAAGATTCTCTTCTACCTCTGCTTCCAAGGTTACCTTTGCCATATCGTACTGCTCCACTCGCGTATTTATTTATCATCTGTTAGAGTCCGTTTTGACCCTTGTTGCTTTGGGTTCCCCGTAATGTGTGTGCCTTCCTCACCCGCTTTGACACGCACCTCTTGCGGGGTTTTTTATACCCCACACATACCCTCGCACTCATCTTTGCTCATGCTGAATAAGTCCTGCCGCTGCTTAATAGATTAAGTTCTTCATAATGATTCGCCCAGAAGATGTCATTACTCACTAGGAACTTGCCTCCCACTTGAGCAACCTCAAAGCGTAAGTTTGGGTATCGATCTTTCATTCTATCTTTCACCTGTACGGCGCGCTCTTTATCTGTGTACCGACCATCCATAAACGGCGTGCCAATAAACAGAACAACCCACCCGACTTGATCTTCTTTACTCATAAATTAATACTCTATTTAACTGTAAAGTCTCATGGCCAACACCGCCGCCAACCCTGCAACCGCGCCAGTACACAGCACCATCGCAGCTATCTTAACGCGCATGTACACCAGCATCAGGCTTTCTTGACCGCTTGCCTTAGCTTTCACATCTCCTTCTAAATCCCTTCCTATCTCTTTGCCGTTTGACTTAACGCGGAAGTTAACAACAGGCTCAACATGCCGCTCAACAACCACATCTTTCTTAGCTCTATCCCACGGAGCAACAGGCAACTCACTCACAGAAAACTTCTTAAGCTTATTACCTGTGACCACCAATTGTTTTCTATGACGCATGTTACTAAGTGCAGTCCCAAGCTGATCATGGCTGACCTCCCTACCTCGATGCTTTAACTCTATGACTATTGCCTTTCGGGTTATAGGTCTACCTACTTGCTGCAATACCTCATACACCCACCTACTTATCTTTGGTCGCTTTGATTCACTCATTCCTCAGACTCCCATGGTCTTGTCATTTCATTTGATTCAAGGTAATGCCAGACCGCTTTGCCTGGAACGGCATGCGTCTTGACTACGCTACCTTTATATTTCTGAACATAAGACACCGCCTTCTGACCAGCCTTATCCCCACTGGACATCTTGGCCTTACTCAAAGCCTCCTTAGCCAGTAGTTCTAATTCTTTTCTCTTATAAAATGTGGTGCTGCTCATGGCATTCACCACCACGTTTGCGATAACCACTTCATCTTCTTCGCTCAGTTGAGGTTTAATGTTGCGCTGCGTTAGGTCTGATACCTTCCACATGCCATCATCGAAGTCGAAGCTGGCTAAGTGTTCCTTGGGTTCCATAGCATTACGCGCTTCATAGAACACAGACACGTTTGATTTATCACCACCCAGTTTGATACCACTATCAAACCAACCGGCGAACACAGAACCACCACGCGCCGACATGAACGTCTTATCGTCTGCCCGTTCCTTGCCTGTGTGGTGGGCTATGATCACGGTCACGTTGTGCATATCCATCAGCATATCTACGCGATCCAGCAGCTTGCGTATCTCTGTGTTGCTGTTCTCTTCCCCGTCAAAGAAGTTAATGATGGGGTCAATCATCACGAGGTCTGGCTTGTGAAACTCAATCTCTTGACTGAACTGTTCTATGTCTTGGTCACGCATTAGGTTCTTTCTCAGCCGCCCACTGATGATCAGGTTGTTGTGACCCATCCTTCGCAGGTCATCATCGAACTCAAACCGCTTGTAGTAAGTATCTATCCTGCGCTTAAGAAACTCTGCGATGATCTCTGCCTGAAACCACATCACCTTCAATGGCCGACTGAACTCCACATCCATAAAGTCTGTGCCGGTGGTAGCCCCTGCTGCGAACGCACCCAGCCAGTTGGACTTACCAATCTTTGGCTTGCCAAGTAACAACACCCGACTCTTCTGGAATATGAATGCATCACCCCAGAACTGCTCGATGCCATCATCGTTCATGTCCACCCATTCAGTGTCGCTGAACGGCTTTAACCCTAGTGGGCCTGATGACTTATCCTCTTCACCCTCACGCTTCTTCTCTTCTATGGGATCTTCTTGTGATTGAATGACCTTAAGATCTTCATTGATATCTGTCTGCCACTTGGATGTCTCCCACCCAAGCACCCCTGCATTCACATCATCTGGGTGTCGTTTGATATGCCCGTTGATTATGCTGATGGCTGTACGGGTAACCTCGATCAAGTCCATGGGTGGGAAGCATGTTTGGTTCCAGTCCTGCGCCTTGATCAATACCTCGCGCATACCCCAGCCTTCTTTCACCCACTTGCCTATGAGCCTTGCCAAGGTATCGTTGCGAGTACCCTGTTCCTGTGGTGCCTCAGTCAGTTTGTCGCGTATGCTCTCAACCTTGCTGCCCGTGTTGAACACATGCATCATTTGCAGATCGTTATCGACTAGGGCGGGGAGATCATCCATGCCACCTACGGCATACTGTTCATCGCATGTCATCACATAACCATGTGAAGGGGCGACCATTACATACCCGCCATCACCACGGACATCGAGCTTGTTGAGTCCCGCGCTATTACGAATAAGGGTAGAGCCAAGGCTATAGAAGTAGTGAGCACCACCCCGTGGGGTTGTCTGTTTCAGTGGCGTTCTTGTAATTGCACCAGCGTCTATCCAGTTCACAGCGTCATCACTGTCTGCATCTACTACCGCAAAGGTAATGCCAGTGATCGCCGCCCAGTTTGCCAGTGGGTATTGGCTGTGCCACTGCTTGATCTCATCTTGAGATGGCTGGATCTTTTGATAGTGCTGCCACTTTACCCGTGGTGTCTTGGCCCACTTAGCTTTGAGTTCATCCTCTGAATCAAATGGATGCCTGGTGCGGAAGTATTGCGGCACCACTTCACTTGGTGAGCCACAAGGGATGATGTGCATACCCTGCTCCCACATATCAAAGAGCAGTTCTTCCTTTGCTTCGGGCGACATAGGCCCGTCATAGCTACTGGCTAAGAAAGGCATCATTAAGATTTCCTATGAACGCGATAAATATTTTCTTGAACTCGTATGGCTGAAATTGTCATGCCCATTTTGTACGCCGCCGATCTCATACCCCTAACACTTTCCTCTGAGGAAACAGCCACACTGTCACCCACCGCCATCTTCTTCAACAGCTTTTGCCATTTGCCTTGACCCTTTGTAGGATGACTTGGCTTCGGCACATTTTGTTCAATCATAAATTCCATGACACTTCTTTTTGTTAGCTAAGTTGCCTCATAGTACTCATGTAATATTCCTTTGTAAAATTATTTTATAAAAAGGTATTGTACTTCCCTAGACTTTCCTGCATTATCGGTTTCGTAGAGAGATGAGTTAGACAGAAGAAAGGAAAGAAGCATGACAAGCATGAAGTGTTTGGCGCTGCAATTAGTGGGTGCAAAAAGCAAAAAGGCAGAGATAGATAGAACGATTAAGAAGTTGAATCGTGAACTATTGGATACGAAAGAAGTAAGTGCAATGCTTGCTCCGATCCATAATGAAGGTGGGGAAAGAACAGTAGATGGTATTACTGTAGAGATGAAGAGAGATCACATCTGGGATCAAGTCATCCTCGATGAGGTATCTGAAGCAATTCCAAAGCAAGACTGGCCCTCCTTTTTAACTCAGCAAACTACATACAAAGTTGATATGCGTGCATTCAAAGATTATGCATTAGCTCATCCAGAGCTTGCATCTAAATGGCATGACGCACATTCAATTAAGTTAGGTGACCCCAAGGTCAAAGCAATCAACGCTGAAAAACTACTTAAAGAGGAGGACTAATATGTCTTTACTTCAGCAGGTTACGAGTACCCGCGAAAGCGGTGGGCCAATACCCCCAGTGCGGATTAACATCCAAGGCACAGATGGTATAGGTAAGAGTACGTTTGGTGCTAACGCAGACCAATCGATCTTCATTCAAGCGGAGGACGGTCTGTCTTTCATTGATGCGCCAAGGTTCCCTCAAGCTAATACTTGGGAAGATCTTATTGAGCAGGTGAAGACGTTGGTTACTGAAGACCATCCGTATAAGACGGTTGTTCTGGACACCACTGATGCTGCCGCCAAGTTGGGTGAAGCATATGTGTGTACTCAGAATGGCTGGACAAGTGCGGCAGATCCCAAGGCGGGGTACGGCGCGTTCTATGTAGCTGAAGAGAATGCATGGGTTCATCTGTTGAATGGGTTGAACGTAGCTCACACACAGAAAAGCATGAACATCATTCTATTAAGCCACGTTGCATCCAAGGCATACAAAGATCCAGAGTTGGAACCTTATGATCGCTGGGAGATGCGTTGCAACAAGAAAGTCAACGCTCTGATAAAGGACTGGGTTGATTTCAATCTGTTCGCTAACTATGAAACCACCTTAATCAAGGATGGTCAGAAGGCGCGTGGTGTGAGCTACGGTAATCGCAGTTTGTTTACCAAGTTTGCAGCAGCGTATGACGCGAAGTCTCGTATAGATCTTCCACAGAAGATTGAGTTCTCATGGCAATCCTTTATGGATTCCTACACCGCAGCATTGTCTGCAAACAAAAACGAAGCAGCTTAAGGAGCAGCATTATGGGTCTATTAGATCAAGGGATCGATGTAAGTAACATCGAAGCAAGTACAGGTGGCGGTGGTTCTGAGCCGTTCCCAGCAGGTGATTACACTTTGTCGGCAGCTATGTACGAAGAGCAGCAGTCTAAGGCTGGCAACGACATGATCAAGATTGAGTTCAACGTAGTTGGGCCAAGCTATGCAGGTCGTAAGATCTGGGATTACTTCGTGCTCAACAATCAAGTGGGCGTGTCTCGCTTGAAGGGATTCATTGGAGCCACTGGGCAGGATGTATCACAGACGTTGAACACTGAAATGCTTCGCGCTGCAATGGGTAAGCAGTTCACTGCAAGCATCAAGGTTGAGCCTGGTTCTGGCCAGTATGGACCAAGCAATAAGATTGCTGGGTACAAGTCTGGTGCTGGCCCTGCACAACCACACGCTCAGACTGAGCAGCCACAACAGGCACAGGCTACACCAGCCGCTGGCCTAGAAACGGCAAGCTGGTCGTAACTAAGTAGTAAGGCCACGGGAGACTAATTCCCTTCCGTTCGAGCACGTTCCCGTCCGTGTGGCCGCAGGCGGGGCTGTTTTTAAAAACAAAGCAACAAGAGGTAGATATGAGTAACAAGTTTACAGTATCGGATTTTCAAGCTGAGATAGCACACACGATGCACAAGCCTTATCTTCGGATCAAGGGTGTAACGCTTCCTACGAAGCAGTGGGAAAAAAGAATGGTAAACGATGGCGCGCCTTTTGCAGCCAAAAAGTTATTGAATAGCGTTACCTATGAAGTATCGGAGGACGTAGTCAAAGATACGCAAAAAAAGATTAAAAAAGCCACTGGTAGGCAGATGGTTACTAATTTTTGGGAGGCAAGAATTCCACACGATGAGATGTTTATGGGTTGGGAAATACCTAGTCCTCCTGATATGGATAGTGAAGTTGCAAAACAGCAGGTGTTTGAGGGGTGGTGGATAACCAAAATACAAAGAGAACAGACTTTTACTTTGGGTATTGATAACTCGATGATCGAACCAGAAACATATTATCGCTACTCTTATTATGTTGGTGAGGCAAATGTGGGTGCAGAAAGATTAACCATTACACACCTTCCTACCGCCATTGCTAACGCGGCTTACTCTGATGACGTACAGGACAAGCCGTGGTTGAATTATGAATCTGAATTTGATGACGGCTCTACAGAGCGGGAAGGGTTATCAATCTACGAGATATTCAAGCGCATTTTTCTTGTCCCTAGGGGAGGTTTTATTGACCCTGTAACGGGAAAACATGAAATAGATTATGAGGACTGGTTGCATAACTTAAGTTTTGATGAACAGCGTATGATTTCACAAATAACCGCTATGCCACCTGCGTTCCCAGAGGGAGACGGTGGTTTCAATCCTCGTGTTGGCGCGGCAAAGTTTTTGCAATTAGCTGTTGAAGATACTAGTGCTTACGCGCTGTCGATGCTTAGTTCTTTTCCAAAGCTCATAGCATTCATCGCTGCACAAAATTTTAGTTGGGTGTTTACAGAACCTGTATGTCGCGGCAAACACACGAAGAGTGTCAGTAGCCGAATGCGGCCCCGCAACCGCCATTACAAACTCGAAATCAAACTGCCTAAAGAGAAACAAGTTGTTGAGGGTAAGCAGACTCAGCGCACTCGTGAGTTTGGTAACGCACTGCATGAAGTAAAAGGCCATAAGAGAGAATACAAGGATGGTCGTACAGTATGGATCAAGGCGCATCAACGAGGCGATAAGAAGTTTGGCATCGTAACCAAAGACTATGCGCTAACTAAAGATAAGAAGGATAAAGCTTGGTCATTGGAAAAAAATAAACAATCGCAATACAAAACATAGGTGAAAAATAAATGAAATTAACAGCCGAGCAAATGGTAGCCCTATACAACTTAGAAAATGATGAGTTGATATCTTTGATAGCAACTTTATCTATGACGCTGTCGGGTAGGTTAAACCCAACTACAGTAGAAGAACTCTTGATGGAGTCTTCAATGGAAGATGACCGCCACTAGGCGGGACTAATTTAGGCCAAGGGAGAATCCTACTTCCTAGTAGCACTTGCCCGTCAGTGTGGCCGAAGACGGGACTGTTTAGACCACGGGAGACTAATTCCCTTCCGTTCGAGCACTTTCCCGTCAGTGTGGTCGAAGGCGGGGCTAATATAATTCTTTTGCGTAAAAGCATCACGCTTAAGAAAAGTATGTATAGCCTCCAGTAGGCGGGGCTGTTTTTAAAAACAAAGCAACAAGAGATAGATATGAAAGCACCAACAAAAAAAGAAGTAACAGAGCAGTTGAAAGAAGAGATTAGGCTACGCAGCCTGGATAAAGAGCATCACATTCGCACCACTCAGGAACTCCGCGCAGCAGAGAAGCGCATCGAGGAGCTTGAGCAGTTAACTAAAGGCACTGATGTCTTTCAGGTGTCGCACCCTGCCAATTTATTTTGGCACCGATACGCTGACCACGGTCTGCGAATCTACACGCACGGGGATGACCATGATGACAGCAAGCAATTGCTTACTAGGATACCTCTTTTTACTAACTACCACGGCGAAACGGATACGCAGGGCAAGATAGAAATCTTGTTGAAGTTGCAAAAGCTTTTGTCTGAAGCCTACGAGAGCTTTCCTGATGAACACATTGGGGTGGAGATCTTCATGGCAGAAAACCATGTGAATTGCTAGATGAACGATGCGTATGAAGAATGGCTTGCTAAAGGTAACAAGCCAACTCAACTCCCAGATGATGCAACGGTTGGTAAGACTAGGCCGTGCATCAATTGCGGGAAGCTTAAGCCAGCGTCTGAGTTTACTCAGTTCAAGGGCCGCTTGAAGTGTCAATCTTGCTACCAAAGAAGAAGTGAGGGCTTTGCAAAGAAGGAGTGATAATGACTGACATAGATGAAGTCAGAAGAAAGTCGGAGGCAAGTAACCCTTGCGCCCCGTGGAACGTAAAGGACGCAGAGTTCTGTGATAAGCATCCTGATGTAGAGATGGAGTCTGATGAGTATGAAGACTGTGACTCACCAACTGGATGGCATACCCATGAATCTTGCCCAGTGTGCGAGGCGCTTGCTCACCTAGATTATGGGCAGTTGTATTGCACAGACTGTTACAAGCCCGACCTTGAGTACGATCTAGGCGAGGGGTTCTATTGTTTAAATTGTGAAGAGTATGCCGAAGGCGTTAATACTCATGGAGCTATTGTAAAATGAATGAAGAATTTGAAATTGAAATGCCTGGTGCAAACGAAGAATACCAGTACGCCCTTGAACTTATTAAGAACATGGCAGGTATTGCAGATGATCTAGATCCTGATGTGTTTGCAGAAACCATGATGATCTATGCAGCCACTTACCTCATAGCTAATGAGCGCATTGAGTTCTTAAGCCCTTTCTTATTAACAACCCTGAAGCAAATTGAAGATCAATTAGAACCAGTGGTATGTCACTAATGAAGTTAAGATACTATCAAGAAGAAGCTATTGATGCTGCGCTGCACTGGTTTAAAACCCAAGACACGCACCCACTGATCGTCCTACCCACAGGTGCTGGCAAGACTGTAGTCTTTGCTAACCTGATCAAGCAGTTGTTTGAACGAGAGCCTGATTGCAGGGTTTTAATTTTGGCACACCGGCAAGAGCTTGTGTCACAGGCAGATGACAAGCTCAAGAAAGTTTGGTCATGCGCCCCGTCAGGCATTGTGGCTGCTGGACTTAACCAGTTTGAAGTAGATGCCCGTATTGTTATCGCCAGCCGTGACACCTTGGCCACACCAAAGCGTTTGGGGTCTAGCGGTCACTTCGATTACATCATTGTTGATGAAGCCCACCACGTTGCGCCAGATCCAAAGACACGTTACCGCAAGATCTTTCAACACTTTGATGATGAACAATGGATTGAGCCTAAGATTCTAGGCGTAACAGCTACACCATTTCGCATGGGCCAAGGCTTTATCTATGGCCTAGATGATCACTTCTTCTCAGGCGTAGCTTACAAGGTAGGTATACCTGAGATGATCAAGCAAGGTTATCTCTGCCGCTTGTCTGCATTCCAAGTAGCAGATGATGCCGTGATCGATGCATCTACTGCGCGGGTCAAGTTCAAAGGTGGCGACTATCGTGAGTCCGACATTGCCAAACTTGCCATGGAAGATCAGACCATGCTGGCCATCATCAATGACTGGATAGACAAGGCGTACAGCAAAGGCAGACTAAGCAGTGTGTTCTTCTGTATCACCGTAGACCATGCCAATAAGATGTGCATGTACCTGCAGCAAGCAGGCATTGAGGCCGCTGTAGTGACGGGGGAAACCCCACAAGCAGAGCGAGAAGATATCCTTGAGCGTTTTGAGGACGGCAAGATCAACGCGCTATGTAATGTAGCTGTTCTAACTGAAGGCTGGGATGCCCCGCGAACTGACTGCATAGCACTGCTCAGACCCACTAAATCGCTTGGTCTGTACATACAGATTTGTGGTCGAGGCATGCGTACTTGGGGTGACAAGAAAGACTGCATGCTACTGGACTATGGCGAAAACATGCAGCGCCATGGGTGTATTGATACAGCTAAACCACCAACGCCTGAGAAGGAAGAGAGCAAGACTCCCAAGATATGGATCTGCGATGAGTGTGTAGGTGTGAACGACAACGATGTATACACCTGTGTTGAGTGTGGCGCTGATCGTGTGAAGCAGATGGTGAAAGAGCAGCAACTACTGATAAGCGCGATGGAAGAAGAGAAGGATGCCGCCACATCCAGGCAAGCAGCCGCAGGTTCTGTCTTATCAGATGAACTAGAAGATCCCGCTGAGAAGTTAGAGAAGATTAAAGACATTGACTATGTGACTGCTGAGAAAAAGGTATCGAAGAGTGGCAATGAATACCTTAACGTCATGTTCTCAAGTCCAGGCGACTACTGGCCACAAAATATGCCTATCATGCTGGGCATGAAGGGTAAGGCTGGAATGATGGCAGAGAAGAAGTGGAGGGCGCTGACCAAGCAATACAGATGCCCTGCAGACATTGACTGGGCTGTACACCAAGTAAACGTGCAGAACAATATGAATCACATCAAACAAATCACTGTAAGAAAAGAGGGGAAATATTGGAATGTTATCAGCGTCCATTTTTGAAAAGATCGATGAAGCCATTGCCGCAAAGGAAGGCCGTAACCGTGGACACCTAGGGTTCAGTGGCATAGGAGATGATGATGAGTACCGACAGTGGATGGGATTCCGCTGGTGCTTACCATCTACATTCGGCGGCAGGATGCTGCGCTTGTTTGACTTGGGCAACCGCATCGAGGACCAGATCGTAGATAACATCCGCGACACTGGGGTTATATCTATTGCATCACATGATGCAGATGGCAACCAGTTCAGAGCATCGTTCCTTGGCGGTCACTTCGCAGGCTCTTGTGATGGCCTTCTCAAGGGCGTACTACCACCCCCTGATGAAGAGCTAGTCCTTCTCATGGAGGTCAAGAGCGCCAACGACAAGCGGTTTAAAGAGCTAGTTAAGCTACAAAGCTATGAGGACTGGAGCGATTCATATCGTGTGCAGATCCATGCTTACATGGGCGCGCTTGGTTTGACCAAATGTATGGCTGTGGTGATGAACAAAAACAACAGCGAGATATACTCTGAAATCATCGATTACAAGCCACAAATCTGGGAACGTGCTCAAGAGAAAGCTGAACGCATCATCTGCAGCGATAGGCCAGACATTGGCACTCGCCGCTCAGAGAAAGATTGGCGTATGAAGAATGAGCCTAGTGTGTACAAGGACATCTACTATGGTCGGCGCTTACCTGAGTCAGTCAACTGCAGGAACTGTGTGCATGTGAAGCCGCTTACTAACTCCAATGGGGCGGTTTGGTACTGTGGTCGTAGCAATAGATCCATACCAATTGAAGAGCAGCCACTGGGCTGTAAGGACCATATGTGGATACCCGCACTGGTCAACGCAGACCATATGCCTGAAAGAAGCACGCCTGACGGCATGGCTTATCGAGCAGGTATCTTGGAGTTCTTCAATGGCAAAGGCCCAGAAGGGGCTGAGTATGAGTACAGTAGCGCAGAGATGCGTGAGCTATCTAAGACTAACTTTAATACCCAGATGATGATCGAGGGCGAGAAGATTAGGGCTGAGTTTCCAGGGAGCTACTATGACAACATGGATGAGAGCACCCCTGGGTTTTAGTCCCAAGCGCGTGGGTCTTTAACAATCAGTATCTTGGTCCCTGGGTATAGCGCCTCAACAAGCTTCTTCTTGAGCGTGAATACTTGGGTGATCATACCCTTAGTATCTTCTACCACCACCTCGCCATCGCGCTTGTAGCGAAAGTCTGCAACGTATGAGCAGATTTTTTTGTCCTCGCCATCTACTGTGACTATGCAGGGGAAGTCTACCTGTACCTCTAGATCAGAGATCTCACCGGCATCTTCGTAACGCCTAAGTATTTTATAGCGTGCCGCCTCAAGCTTTGAGTCGAACATGATGCCATCGTACTCAGTCTTCTTGGCGAAGTACTTACTCTTTTTCGGTGCGCGTTGAGGGATCAAATTAATCTATGCCCATGAGTTTGTTTAACTCTACCTGCTTCAAGGCATCTATGCCACGGTCAAAGAGTGACTGAGGCGGTGCCGGTGGTGTAGGAGCGCCTGCTTGAGGTGGCCCAGGGAGTGTGCCAGCTTGTGCTGGGGGCATTGGAGCCGAAGGCTGTGCCTGTGCAGGGGGTTGAGCCGCAAGTTGTTGTGCAGCTTGTGCTTCGGCTGCAGCTTCTGGTCTGAAATCCTTACCTTGAAACTCACCAAATTGTTGGCCAATTGATTCAAAGTCTAAAGGATTAGCAAGTTTGTTTTCATTGCCTCTCAAAGCTTCTGCAATGGTTTCGCTGCTTGGAAAAAATGCATTAAACTTTCCTGCCATAACCATCCCAAGATTGGGTGTCTTTGCTTTTTTTAAAGAAACAACAATGTCTTTTGTAGAAAGCCCAAGGGTTTTGGCATCTTCAATGGCCATGTTTAAATCACGCAAGGATTTAAAACGCTGCTCGTTTGACGTTATAAACGCTTGAGTCGTTGCCTCCGCATCAACACTTCCTCGCTGCTTCGCCACTTGGTTAAATATGCCAGCCGCATCCCTTACATTTCTTCCAGCCTCAAGAGCGCGATAATAAAGGACTCTATCAACTCTTGGCTTTATGCTTTTAACGCCCGTCAAAGCCTCTGTAAATTCTTGCGCTCCATCTAACCTATAGCCTTGTTTGCTTACTCCAAGGCGCTCATCTCCTAATACAGCAGAAGCAACTGCTCTAGGAAAGTCTCTCATTCTAACGTCTAAAGAAAGAGGCGCGATTGATGTTGAGCTTGTTGTAATATCTATTGGGCTTACCCCAGGCATAATACCATCTGCTAAATGAGCAAAGCCTTTGCCAAACTTTGTCCCCAAAGTATCGCTTTCATTGTAGATTGGTCTATTAAACGTAGTGTTGTTTCTAAGCAGGTCGAGAGCCTTCTCAGTGACAATCGCCTCGCTCATGAATGGCGAGAAAAACTCTCTAGCAGCACCGCCTTCTCCCAAGCTGGCTTTAAAAGCTATTGTTGTTAGGTCTTCTTCTTTCGCAATACCGTTGTTTACAGCGTTAAACACAGCCGCTGCTGGACGGGCAATGTAGTCATAAGGGTTGGTGTACGAGAAGTTATAGAAGTCGGTAACCTTGCCATCTTTATCTGTAGCCACAGGTATTAACGTAGAGTTTCTATCCCAATCAGCCGCCATAGAACGCTTGTAAGCATCTATCTGTTCTTGATCCGCGCCAGTTAAAATTGTTCCTGCTTTAACCAAAGAAGTTGGTATTGCTACATTCACGGATGTGAGGCCCATTAAGCGCCTCATACCTATTTCACGAATCTCTGGAGACTCGCTTGCTAACTCCTTAATGCTTCGGCCAAGAATGTTTCCGCTGGTCCTGATCATCTCAGCAGGGAAGGCAACGAAGTTACCAAACGGCATTTGCCTTAGCCTTTTAATGTACTCTGGAACGCGAGAGTAGTTAGGCACGGTGTCTTTGACAATCTCTGCAGCTTCACGCTTCATCGCAAGCTTTAGTTGCTCTTCAGTTAATTCAGAAGCCCTTATGACCGGCCCAAACTCTGTAAAGTTTCTTGGGTCAGATACAGCTATTGATGCATTAGGGTTTTTACCAAACACATTTTCAAGCCGACCAAGTTCCATTTCATAACTGTATGTTTTCCACACATCATCAGACGCTTGATAAAGCTTTGCAGCAAAACTGTTTTGTAACCCTTGGGTTTTTTTGAACATGGCTTTGCCAAGTCCAGAACCAATTCCAGTACCCTCTGCAGCATCAGTCATAAGTGATTCAAACTCACCAATCTTGGCGTTAGTATTAACAACACCCAAATCAATAAGGTCATTGTAATAATCTTGTCTTTCCGCAAGAGTGGCGTTGCCTTTACCTGGCCCAGTCAACCTTTGGTTTAAATTACTGAATACAGTTGATACAGAATTTGCCAAAGATTTTGAGTTGCCGATATTACCATTAGCCAATGCGAAGAAGCTGGCTGTTGTCGCGTTTCTTATCTGAGTGATTGGGCTGTAAACTGTTTTAGCTATTTGAGACAAACCCTTTAGACCCAAGAACGTCGAGTAAAGTGGTATGCCTCCTTTAGCTAAATCAAAAATATCAGCACCACCTTCAAGCGCAGCTTTGTACTCGTTCTTTATATACTTGCCAGCAAGCGGACCAAACCTAGATATCTGACCCTCTGATATTTCACTTAAAGGGTTAGAAGATTCTGACCCTATCTTAGAGTATTCACCAACACGAGCATTGGGAGGCAAGCTATCAAAGATAAACTTACGATCTCCAAGATTGTTGTTGTAATTAATAAGGTTCTTGTAATAGTCCGCTTTGGCTATGTGCTTTGACATAACATCAACAGTCTCAATCATCTTGGTGCGAAGACCCGCTTCTTGCTCTGCAACATCTCGTGCTCTTATGCGTTCAGGCTTGAACCTAGCGACCACATCTTTAGCGCCAGTGTACTCACCTAAAAAGTCTCTAACTGCAGGCAAAGTATCTAACCGCCTATTTTTAAGCATGCCTTGAGATACACCATTCAAAGTTGGTGGATCAACAACATCTTTAGGCTTCATGGCAGCGTTGTTAAAATCACTTTGTAACATGCTGTTTAGCAATTCTTTTGCTTGATTAGAATTTAATTTAGAAGCTTCATCAAGCCCTGGGCTAGACTTAACCAGTTCATCAATAGCTAAATTTTCTTGTTCAATTGTTGGTTTGTAATTCACATCATCTAAAGCTCGATACAAACGCATTCCGTAGAATGTTTCGTTATTACCAATGGTATCGATCAAGGCTTGCTTTGATTCTTCAGGAAGAAGTGAATCATCTAAAATGCTTCTTACAGAACCGCTCAACCCATCAATATGATCACGCAGTTCTTTTGCGCCATCAAAAAGACTTAAGTTCTTCTTGCCGCCAAACAAGCTTTTAGGTGCGTTCTTAGCAATAATATCGTCAACTTCTTTAAGCTGTCTTTCGGCGTTGTTTCTTATGGTATCCCTTGATACCCCAGCCTTCATGCCCGTGGTTTCTGCAAAAAGATAATTGTTTAACGTGTCAAGAATTTCTGATTTGTTTTGCCCGTTGAATATACCTTCATTCTTATTGGCAAAAGACAAAGCGTTCTCCATCTTCTCAACAGCTTGTCTTGCCTTTGAGTTCTTCGCCGCTATATGTGATACCCGTATAGCGTCATACATGGCTGTAAACCTATCGGGCAACTCTCCTTGTTGAGAAAAATACTTTCTTCCAACCTTACCTAAACGCTCAAAGTTTCGTTGCAGGAATGTAGGATCTTCAAGATCTGGCCTAACACCAACATTACTAAAGGGTGTATTTGGGTCTTTAATGGCTTGCGCTGCTGCTTTAATAAAGTCTGTACCAGCTAGAGCATCTGCTCCAGCGCCAACAGCTTTAGCGCCAAGCTTTGCAATAGCTGGAACACCAAGGACCACAGCCGCGCCTTCCGCACCTACACGAAGTCGGTTTGATAAGTTGGCTGCAGCAAGTTCTGCTCCCGCCAAGTCGGATGTATCAATCCTTTTAGTTGGGCCAGCATCAAAGAAGTCGCCTAGAGTCTCAACATCAGGTGTGGTTACAGCTATGTCTGTAGCTATTGCAGCGCCTATCTTGCCTGAAGTACCTAGCCCCTTGGCCAACTTCATAGCAGCGCCGCCTGGAATAGCAAACTGCCCAATAAATCTTACAGCTTTGCCTAATTCAGTTTGAGTTTCTGGTTTATACTTGTTGAAAAAGTCTCTGACTGTCTGAATGTTTTCTTCATCAGAGCCTGCTAATTCCATAGGTAGCGTGGCAATACCTTCAGCCGCGCTTACAACACTAGCGCCTAAAGCTCTACCGACATCACCTATGGCAGATACGTCTTCTTCGCCTAGCTGTGCGCCGCGCTCAACCAGTGGGTTTTCATTTAAGGTATTTTTGAGCGGTATTTCTAGCCGCATCTTGATCATCTGTATTTACATTTACAGATCTGCCATCAGGCAACCTTACAGTGATCATTATTCAGAAACTTCAAGATCTATTGTTTCGCCTTGGCTTGCTGCTGCAGGAGCGCCTCCAGTCATTGTTCCAAAAACTATGTTTTGCGCTCTAGCCATCAATTCAGCATCACTAACGTTTGTATTCATATCATCACCGCGCAGTTCTCCGAACAATGACAATGTTTGAGTTCGCACCTGTTGAGCAAGTTCACTTGCAGTATCTTTACTTAACAGCAAGTTGAGCAACTCATCAACACTTGCTTCTGGCTTCTCTCTTCTTAAGAGGGCAAGGTTTTGCTCCAATGCTGTCTCATCACCCCTAGCAGCTTCTATGGTTTTATATTCTTCTTTGCCTAAAACAAAATCACTAGCGAAGTTACGGGGTGTAGCGCCTTCAGATGGCGCAGCAGCCTTAGCAAAAGCATATTGGTTCGCAGGATCTTGCAAGAAACCTTTTGCTCTTTCGTACATTGAAGGAGGTTCTGGTGGTGGAGGTGGTGGACCTTGCTGTCCTACAGGTTTTTCATCAGGGAAGCCTGCAGCTTTAGCTTTTAAAGCTTCATCTAATCGCTTGGCAGCAGAGTCTGTAAGTTCTACTCGTTCTCCAACGTCAGGCGAGATAATATCCCTAAGACCTTCTGGAAGCGTTTCGTATAAAGCTCTAACCTCTGGTTGATCCATTAATTTATCTAGCTCTAGGTCTGGAAATTGTTGTGCTAAAGCATAAATACCTGTACCAGCAACAGTAGATTTAATTGGATTTCTAATCACTTTGGATATACCGCTACCAACTTGCTTGCCAGCAGCTTTTGCTTTATCAAGTTTGCTTACATATGGAACCAAATCCTTGCCTGGTTTTTTCTTAGCAAGCAGTCTTCTGCCAAGAGAAACAGCGCCTCGCGCAACCCCTGGGCCAAATCTAAGCGCAACTCCACCCGCTACACCAAGACCAGGAATTGCCGCAAACAATATTTCTGGGTTCTCTTTAACATAACCAACAGCATCTTCCATGGTTAAATTTGACAAAGATTCTGGAAGTTCTTCGGCTTGAGCCAAAAGAGATGCGATCATAGAGTCATCGTCTTCAACCAAGTCGCCATCTGCATACCCACGGATAGGCGCAACGCCTGCCATAATGCCAGCGCCTTGACGCTGCTGTGGCGTTTGAAACATTGGCCTGTTCATAATCTCATCGTACATTACTGAACCCCTGTTCTTTTACGCTTAACTTGCGAATAATCTACACGGTAGTAGCCGTCATCGCCCATGGCTACAGCGCCTGGATCAACTTCCATTAACTCTTGAGCGATTACGCCTTCGGTCTGATCATCAATACCCATGGCTTTAGCGGTATCATTCCAATCCCATGTGTACCAACCCACACCTGGCTCAACTTCATCTACCTTGACTACGTTTTCTTTCAAGCGAATGTCAGAAGCAGGAAGGAAGTTTGATCCAAACGAAAGCGCACTCATTGCTCTAGCTGCAGTACCAGGTACTTGAGATGTAGCAACTTGCTGCTGCCCAGTTCCGTAACCTGTATTGTACGTTGGCATGTATGCAGCACCCTGCCCCATAACATTAAAGCCACGCTGCAGTCTCATGAACGGCTCATCAGCCATTTGAGTACCAGCCTTATACTGAGCATCAAGTCCGCGCTGTTGAATGCCTCTGCCTGTTTGACCAAGACCACCAAGCGTTCCTATCTGCCCAGTCAACATATCAAAGCCTTGGCGACCTAGTCCTGCAATACCTTGCGCGCCTGCTCTTTGATTAGCGCCTGTCATTTGGTAAGCATTCATGGCATTACTCATCTGCTGGTTGGTCAAGCCACCCATGCCAGATGCTGCGCCCTGCATGCGATTCATTTGATCGCCAAACACATTAGAGCCAAGCTGTTGTGCAGATTGGAACTGGCTACCTAAGTTCTGACCAATGCCTGCGCGTTGAGCGGCTAAAGAACCAATACCTTGCTGCCCCGAAAGGCCAAGTTGACCACCTTCAAGCGCGCCACGTTGAGCAAGTTGCTCTGCAGACAAGCCTAGGTTAGCTGCCTGTTGTGCTGCAGATATGCCTGTCTGTGCGCCTGCCTGACCCAGAGAGCCAGTCATTTGTGCAGCCTGCTGTCTACGTCCTTGCGCCTGCTCAAACGACTGTTGAGCCTGCTGTTGAGCTTGCTGGAAGCCTTGTGAACGCAACTCTGCGCCGGTCTTAGCTTGTTGTTGTAATACGTTGCGGCCTATCTCAGCCTCTGCAATGGCCCCGCGAGAGCCACCAAATGCACCTGATTTAACAGCCTGATCACGAGCAGCAATCTTTTGTTTCTCACCTAAGCGCGCAATCTCTGCTTGTTGTGCGTCAATTACATCTCTATTGAATGGGTCCATGAAGCTGCTGGCAGACGATGGATCGTACTGATCACCAGTACCTGCTAGTCCCGCTATGCCCTGCAATGCAGCAGTCTGGCCCATCTGACCAGCAGATCTAAGATCTCTGCCAGCCATTTCTGTTTGGCCTCTAGCACGGGCAGCGGCTTGCGCGGCTTGTTGTTGTGCAGAACCTACCTCTCCAGATATACCTTGGCCTGCACCACGGATGTCATCAGCAGCTTGCATCTGCATGCGGCGTGCATCTTGGTCCATAAACTGCTGACCCATTCTTGGGTCGTATCCACGAGTGCTTTGTTCATATAAGGCACGGGCTTGAGGGTCTGCAAACAATCCAGCAGAAGCAGGGTCAAATGCTCTAGAGCCTTGACGGTACATGTCTTGAGCTTCAGCAAGTTGTGCGCCAAAGCCGCCTAGACCACCCGCTAAGTTACGGGCTTGAATTTCTTGTGGTGAAAGACCTGCAACCTGCTGAACAGGGATAGGAATCTGCTGGTTGATCATTCCGTATTCAGGATTAAAATACGAATCCATCAACTGCCTAGAAAGCAACTCCATAGGGGCAGATGAATATGATTGTGAGGCTTGCGGAGAAACTGTCGGGGTTGATTCGTCTGTTTGTTTTGTTTTAGATTTTCCACCAGCAAATGCACCAGCCGCAGCTAAAGCTGCAGGAATAAACTGAACAAAAGCTTCTGGGTGACCCGTTTGAGGGTTGATTGTTAAATCACCGATTGGTGAAGTTTTTCTTAAAGCATCAACTTCTGCTGGGTTCATGTGAACCAGCATTGAATCTCCGTAACGACCTTGCTTGGCTAACCTATCAGCCTGTTTCTTCATAGGGTGTTTTTTACTAGCCATTACGAATTCCTCATCGCTTGTTCACCAGCCTTCTGCATAGCGTACATCATACGCGCACCCTTTTGTCTTTGCTCTTGTTTGCTGCCATTAGCGCCATCCATCTTACCAATGCCGCGTACAGCCTTGGCATTAACAACAAACTCACCATCACTAAGCATGGCTTTTATATCGTCTGACCGCTCTGTGCCTGGACCTGATATTTGTCCATTCATACGAGGGTATTCAACAAAGTCGCCATCAGCCGCCATTAATGGAGGCGCTGAAGATATTCCCCCTGCAGCCTCTCCTCCACCACCGCCAAATAGTTTTTGAATACCTTCAACATTAAAACCACCCGCAGAAGATTTCTTGCCACTCTTGATATATTCAAGAAGCTCTTCACGAGTCATTTGATCAATGTCTTTTTCTTGCTTTGCGGTATTGTCTTGATAGTTTTTAAAAGCGTTTTGAATCGCGCCTCCCGCTCCGGTCATAGCACCACCAATACCACCCAAGGCACTTGTAATGCCGCCACCAATACCGCTCATTAACCCAGCAAGGCCACCGCCCTCAAAGTACTGCGGCTCAAGAGAAGAGATACCGCCATTTTCTACATGACCGCCATCAGCGGCTAAACCAACGTGGCCTATGCCTGCGAATATGCCAATATCCCGTTGAAAATCTTCAAAGGTTTCAAAAGGTTCTAGTCCCTCTGAAATACGGGCTTCATTTATATCGGCTAAGAGTTCGTCAGCCTGAGTAGCTGGGTCGGTTGGTTCTGTTGAAGTTGTAGGTGCGGGGGCGTTTGGATTAGGAAGAACTTCTGGCTGAGTGCCTGGAGGAACAAAGCCTGCTGGAACTTGTGGTGCTTGAAGTAAGCCGCCAACATTTGGTGCTGCCCTTTCGTAGTTTGCGTATTGAGCATTTGGCATGCGCTGTTGATTAAATATTCCTGCAAATGGATTTACGCCACCCCTTCCAAGAAGAGAGGAATCTTTGCCTGACTCTAAAGGGCTTCCTCCGCCAAACCGACTAAAATTTGCATCCCTATAAGCTTGCTCTACGCCTTGCCCCACAAGAGCTTGGCGTTGACCCACATTTAAGTTTCGATATTCATTTGACATGTTAACACTTCCATCTGCGTCTAGCCTGACGCAATCTTGAGTTAGGATCTTTCGCTGCTTTCGGAAACTTCTTCATTTGGCCTGCAGATCTAGCACAAAAAGACTTTCTTCTCTTTGCTCTCTTGCCTGTTGGCTTATCTTCTGTTACTGCAGTCTTGAGTTTACTACCAGGATTCGCTTTGCGATAGGCTTTTACGCCAGCTTCTGTCATACCTGCGCCTGATTTAGTAGGCAGGTAGTTGGCAGACTTGCCGGTAGTGGTCTTTGGTATAGGCTTATCGCGCTTACGTTTAGCGGCTCTAGATCTGCCACCAACGATGCCACCATTCTTAAACTCTTCTGCGTATCGCTTAAACATCAGGAATACCTTGTCTGCTTTCTACGGTCAGACATCACTGCGCCACAGCCTCGATGGTTTCTCTTATCAATCAATCCACCATCACGGGCAAAGGTTTTTACATTGGTAGGCTTGCCGCCTACACCCTGCGTTTTTGCGCGCTTGCGTTTTACTGCGCTAGTTTTTTCTGAAGCGGTCATCTGCTTTGCTTTTGATCTAGGCACGCACTTGGGGTACTTGCGCTTTGATCCTTTGGTGCTTGAGCGTCCGCAAGCTTGGAACTTACCGTCTACTTTTGGCGCTCCAATATCAACCCAATCACCCTTTGGACCTTTACCAAACCAATCTTGAAGGCTCATTTTATACCTGCAAGTCTAGCGCGCTTGGCAACAAATCCACCGCCATTTAAGTTGCGAGGCTTTGGACCCTTAAAGTCTTTTCTTTTCGTACCAGATGGATCTTTAATTTCACCCGCACAAATCTTGCTGGCATACGCATTAGCGTAAGCTGATGGGTACACATCAAACTTTCTTTGAGCCGCAGTCTTTCCTCTCGCACATAATTTAGTCATTTACCAACACTCACTACTATTGCGCCTTTATTAATAACCTGAACATCCCCAACCTGCCCTGTAGCTCCAAGAAAATCAGATCCAGATTCTTCTTGCGTGCTTATGTTTAACCATTTATTACCAGTATAAAGCTGTAAAGAAGATATGGAAGTGTTCCATATTATATCGCCAGCATTAAACTTTAGTTTATCCCTGTTTTCTCCGGTGAATTGCGGCGTAGAGTCTGGATCAAAAGAATCTAAACTAAGTTCTAGCAATCGGACAGCTTTGTTAAATGTATTGCCGTCTACATTCTGAGCCATAGGCGCAAATGGTAATCTGCCCTTTAGCAACTTGCTCATACTTACCTTCTACCATTTGGTTGAAGATCTAACCTAGTCGCACCGATTCTAAACCCTACACCCATCCTTACGCCAGCGGATGCATCATCATCTGATTCAAAACGCACAGCCGCTTGCCGACCCCTAGCACGAGTATCAATCTTAGTTGTTGTGCCGGTGAATGAAGACGTTTGATCTGTAGTCAAAGACTGCCCAGGATAGTTTCTAGCCTTTAAGACAAAGTTAATCGTCTGACCTGCCCCGCCATTACCTGTGAACTTAACGTCAGGGATGGCCCTTTTAATAAACTGAAACTCTTCGCCGTCACCAATATCAAAGTCTGCGCTCTCAATAAACACGTTGTCCATTGGTGAGCCGTCATCATCAAAACCAGTCTCGTGAGAGTAGATGTAGTTGCTATCACTGTCGTAACCTGCCGCTCTTGGGAACGAAAC
This sequence comes from Sansalvadorimonas sp., assembly GCA_965221135.1. Taxonomy (GTDB): domain Bacteria; phylum Pseudomonadota; class Gammaproteobacteria; order Pseudomonadales; family Endozoicomonadaceae; genus Sansalvadorimonas. Next base: position 28,029 of record CBDCRZ010000002.1, on the reverse strand, counting down.
AATGCCCTCATCTAACCATGCGGTACGCGCTAACTGCCCGATAGACCACGTTTGATCTACATAGTTATAAGTTACATATCGATCAATAGTTGTACTTGATCCCGAACAATAAAACCAACCTACTTCATTAAACTGTTTGTTCACAAAACCAAATACTTGAAACGCTTGATCTTCATTAAAATCGTCAAATACATACGAATGAACACTGCATGGAACTGGTTGAACCGCACCTTGATATGCGTAGAAGCCTTTCTTGTCCATCCAAAATATGCCAGAAGGCGTGTTTACCGGCGCGTTAGGCCCAATCAAACTTACGCCTTCATTGATAAGGTTAAGACCAAAAGTAAGCGGTGCGCCGATAAACTGAAGGCTATACAGCGCAACGTCAGTCCATATCAAAGTCTCTTGCCGCGCTCTAATTCCACCTATGATCTGTGAACCGGCGGAACACCTGAGCGATCCTGCGGTGTTCGTAGACAAAGGCTCCCACTCAGCAGCGTTTTCTTGGTCAGAGAAGGCAATAAGAAGCGGGTCTATAGCTCCTGTTCTGGCAGTAGCCGAAGAATTAATAGGGTCTGCCCCAAGAACAATAACGTGACGATCAACGTCTGAAACTAATACCTGCAAGCCCAATGTAGGGGCAAGGTTTGCCCCAGTTAATGCAGAAAGAGCTAAAGCTCTATCGTTGACGTTAGTATAATCCCAGTAATAGATGCTGCCCCCGCGAGGGCAAGCAATAAGATCTTCACCAAAGCTGTCCATAGACCACAAACGTAGCTGATTACTAGAGCCGATAGCACTACTAGAACCAAACGTCCCATCACCCCATGCGTTTATGCCCCAACCCGTGCCATCTACAAACACATCTAAACCAGGTGATATTTGATAAGCACCATCTACACCACTACCACCATTGCCGCTGTCCGAAGAGTTTGCGGTAACTGTAGCGCCCGAAGTGTCTTTTGCAGTAAGCGTGTATGTGTCCACAGAAGGAACAGATGCAATTTCGTACTCTTGATTAAGCACCGCTGCTGTTACAACACCACCCAAGGAAACAGCCCCAGATATGGTGACAAAGTCCCCTTTAGTTGCACCGTGAGCATCGTCTGTTGCTGTGATTGTAGAAGAGCCATCTGATGCGGCAAACGTAATACCATTGGTTGTGGTTGCGCGAATAGGTGTTATGTCATCAAAGGCTGCGCCAATTTGTATATAAAGCTTGGTTCGCGTGCCGAGGCCCAAGAGCCTTGTTCCATCAAGGGCAACCCAACCTAATAACTTTCTGCCAGTACCATTATATGACTCAGTTAAATACTTAACCCAACCACCTATCTTTTCGGGAAACCCTTTGCGAAAACGCACCAGATTTCCGTCAAACCAACCGCCTTCGGCAGTATAGTCTGTACCTTCTTTGTTGATGCCTGGATTAAATAAATATTTCTGTAAAGGCATTACTGGTACTCACCTGTGCGGATCATTTCAGTGACTTGAATAGCACGGTTGCCCACTTGTGTAGCCCATTTGCTGTCCATGAATTCATCAGCAGCAATGTCGAACTGCTCACGGGACATGGCCTCTATCGCCTTAACAAAGCCACGCAAACGTGTCTGTCCAAGGTTAAAGGAGATATCTACCAAGGCATCTTGACGCGCTTCGTTCATTGCGGGGAACCAGAAGTAGCAATCGGTAAGCTCTTCTCGTACCCGCTTGATGTCGTTTGCTAATAGGTAGTCAATCTCATCGTCAGACAAGCCAAGACCAGACTCACTAATATTTCTACCCACCGCAATTGTTTCATACCCAGCCGAGCATTTATAAACTTTAGACCGCACACCTTCGTGGCGTTTAAGCATCTTAACTAGATTACTCATTACTTCTCCCTAGCTACGGAGTTGACCTTCTCGTAGCTTCTCATTGCGCCCAAACCTAACATTCCCATCATAACCGGAACAAGCAGGGTTGTATCTATTTCGGGTAGGTCTACCCAGATGCCTAGTATGTTGGCAATAATTGTATTGTAGAGTAAGCCCAGCGAACACACCCAACCGATACTCGGCCTCCAGCCAGCAACAAATAACGACTTATGTGCAGCTTCGGTCTTGTTTACGTCTAGCTGGCCCTTCATAAGCTCTTGGGCATGTCGCTCTGACATCGTAGCAATCTCATGGGCCAAGGCATTCTTCTGATCCTTGTCCTCTATAAACTTATCAAGTAGCCCTGTAACTGGCCCTACTAATGATGCGACGATGCTCATAGTTTAATCCCAAGTCTTCGTGTTACGGCCTATCTTTTTAGGTATGCAGTAAGCACTTATATTGTTTTGGTTACGCTCTTGTCTGCCTATTTTAACTGCGCCTGACTCAACGTAATACGCAAACTGATTGCAGCGAGTTACATCCCTAAAGTAAAACTCTTCTGCTAAAGGCTCACCATCAATAATGACAATAAGCAAAAACGCCATAATCATCTGGTCAAATAAGCCAATAATGCGCCTAAAGCAGCGGGGACTAGCACAAGAACCAGCAATACAAGCACCCCAATCTGGCGCATTTCTTTCCAGAACTGTTTATTCTTTGCCGCAGCCCTAGCCAACTCTTCTTGTTTGGCCTTTCTAGCATTTGCCATCTCTTGCATACACTGCTGGTACAAATGCCCGTTACCAGACATGACGAATAAATCTTTCACTTCCTGCATTGTCTCTGCAATTTGCTTACGAGCTAAGCGCAGCTTTTACCGCGTCAGCTTCAGATAAACCGCCTTGGTTCTGAGCCTTAGCCAGTTCTACTTCAGCCCCGCCCAGCTTGCTGAGAAAGACTCCGATGGTGCTTAAATCGTCCGCTGTACCTGCTGCTTGCTTAATAGCAGACGTAGCCATGTTGACCCCAGCCACAATCGCGGAGATTTCTGCAATCATGTTCTACCTCATAGATATTAGTATCGGCACTAAAACCGACCCTAAAACGATGACGTAGAGGCCGTATATTAGCTTTTCTAACTTATCGAAATTCTTAGCCCCAGACTCCAAACGCTTCTCAATGTTTTCATAACGTATAGCGCATTCTCTTTCGTGTGCGCCAATCTCCGCTAAAGCATCTTTAACCGTAGGGCGCGTTGCCGCCATTATTCCTTGGCCTTACCGATATTTAAAGCTAGTGCTTCAACTACGGGATATATCCATTTGGCAAAAAAAGCATCATCTTTCGGTGTAGGTGTAGCAGCACAAATGGCACTGGCTATTACCGACAACGTAGTAAGGGTTGTTACAACTTCAATTAATTCCATTAGTTTACAACCTCGCCTTCAACTTCTTCGACAGACTGAACCGATTCAACAATAGCCTTGGTATAGGCTTGTAGTACGACTTCTCGCTCACTAATCTGCATTTGTAATCGACCTATTTCTTGCCGTAACTCATTTACACGGGCAACGTGCATTTGCGTTTCTACAGCAAGCTCTGACAAGTTATGCTCTTCGTTGTCGATAGTAATTGTTTGTTCTTCGCTCATTACCACGGTACTCCTTTGCCTGTTGTTGGGGTTATTTGCAAGTCAATGTTTGCTTGCAAAGGCGTTTGGATTTGATCTTTGTCAACACCGTCAGCCCAGCACCAACCTAGTACTTCTGATTCTGTAACGTCTGCATACGGCGTGTAGTCGCTTGCTGAAGGATCTGGGGTAAAGCCACAGGTGCCATAGTTAGAAGCATAGTAGGTTACAGCGTCATCGCCAGTACCTACAGTTTGCTCTGCTGTTACGCGCCAGTGCGCTGTGGTGATGCCACCGTCACTAAGTTCTCTGTCGCATTCTGAAATTTGCCAGTTGAATGTTGCTGCCATTAGTTATTCTCCATTTTTCGTTCTATATATTGTTTATCAAGAAAGCTGTATTCAAAAAATGAGTGTTCGTCTTGCAGTCTAGTAACTTCGCTTGCGTCACCACAAACAATAACTTCTATGTCTTTCCAGTTGTTCAAGACGGCGTATTGCAGCCGACACCCACCAAACTGTAACTCGTTTTTACTGTTCACAACGATAGGGTTCACCATCCCATGTTCATCTATGTGCTTATGGATAAGCCTTTGACGCTCAAAGATAGCCGAATGCCTAGGGTTGTAACCTATTTTAATGTCACTCAGCTTCAAGCGCATTAACTCTTGCCCGTAAGGATTGTATTTCTTTGAGCATCATTGGGACTAGTTTCGAGTAGTCCACGCCCATCATTTCGTTAGGGTCTTCTGGTGCTGACACTGCCTCTGGTGCAACAGTCTGTAGTTCTTGCGCCACCATGCCGTAATCTTGATGAGAGCCGTCAACCTTCCAGTCAAACTTGCGTACTTGGATAGCGTCTACTTTGCTTCCAGCGTCATCAGCGTCTACGATGTTATCTTTTAGGCGTTGGTCTGATGAGGTGACAAAAGCTGTTCCTGAAGACGTTGAAGTGACGCTTCCGACGGCACTAGCGTCATAGTAGAAAATTATTTGCGATCTTGTGCCACTAGCGCCGTTTGCGTTTCTGACAATCAGCGGAGCAGTTGCACCTGATCCAGCGAACAGATGAGCGGTGTAGGCATTGCCGTTATTATTTACTGTCAGCCGTTCACCAAACGAATGACCCGTAGTGCCAATTAAAAATTTGCTGTCTGCGTCTACAATGAAAGCGGTTGAACTTGTAGTGTTGTTGTAAAGATAAAAATTGTTGGCAGACCCTACACCAGAGTAGCCTGTTCCCATTTCATATTGCTGAGTGCCAGCATCGGAATCGAAAGCAATTGCCGTAACCCCTGCCGAGTCCAAATGCAAGGTTGCTGCTGGGGAGCTTTCGCCTATGCCCACCTTGCCATCAGAACCCCGCACAAACAAAGCGTGTGTGCTGTTGTCAGACTCAACACGGAAGTCAACATCGGCAGAGGACTCGTTTACAACAACTTCAGTCCCGTAAAGAGTAAGCACATCTACGACAGCACCCGCAGCAATTATATCTGCGCGTAGTATCCCGTCTTCAGATCCGTCCGAAGCGTCAGAGATGCGTGACACCCAAGCCGCATAATCTACGTCTTGAGAGTTATCGTTTCTCCCTCTAAAATTTATTCTTCCTACCAGATCTCCGTCAGCAGGGCCTGTTGAGTTTCTATAAAGATCTAAATTTGGCCCAGCATTAGCATCACCATCTGTAGACGTAAGGGTCAAATTGTTTGAGTTGTCGGCAACCGTAATTGTTGAAGCCGCATTAGAAGCAAACCCACCGTTAAACACAGTAGCCGCAGTTGTGGTCAATACGCCGGTAACAAGGGCGGTAGTTGCCATGTTTACAGCGCCATCAATGTCAACAACGTCTAGGTTTGCAGTGCCGTCTACGTCTATATCGCCAGAGATGTCTAACGCGGTTCCGATTAAAGTTTGTGTGAAGGTTACTTGTCCATTTGAAGCAATCGTCATAGCATCTACGTCTGAAGCAGATCCTATGGTTTTACCGTCACCGATAATTATATCGTCAGTAAATGTAGCAATGCCCGTTACGCCAAGAGTTCCCCCAACTGCAAGGTTGCCTGCAAGCTCTAGGTCATCCATCTCATAAACAACTGCGCCTGATCCTGCACCATCGGTAGCTACAATCTTAGTTTGACCCGCAGCAATAACTACGTTGGCACCAGAGCCTTGAGTAAGCGTCAGTGCAGCAGCAGTTTCGTTACGCATGATCCAAGTATGAGATAGCGTATTGGGAGCCAGTGTAACTGTACAAGCCTGACCACCACCCGTTAGGCGTAAAAACGTAGATCTAAATTCATCGGCTGCACCGTCTGCCATCGTAATAGTGTGTGTACTGGCGTTGGCTACGGCCTCTGCACCGACACCCATCGCGTTGGCAATAAGTTCTAAATTTGTGTTTGTACTCGTTCCCCAAGTGCCGCTCTCATCGCCCGTGGCGATCTCTTTTAAGCGTAGGTCGTTAACGTAAGTTGCCATTTTATGCTACCTCATCCCAGTTAGGGGTTTGACTATCTGATATATCAGTCCATGTAGGGGTCTGACTGTCGTTTATATTAATCCAATTTGGGGTTTGTGAATCATCTACTAGCCCCCAGACATTAAATGCGCCTATTGCTCCAGTACCTGAAACCCCAATAGCTACTACCGTGGCTTTTGCGTCAACCGTTACTGTACCAACAGCCCCCGTACCTTGAACACCTGTAGGAACAACTGTTTGCCCTAAAGCAATTGTAACCGTTCCTACCGCGCCTGTACTAGCCACTCCCGTTACGGCTACTTCAATATTGTTTACCGTGCTTACGGTTACGGTTCCGATTGCCCCAGTACCCGCGACTCCAGTAACAGCTACGTTACCTAGCGCACTTACTGTTACGGTTCCTGCATCACCCGCACCTTGAACACCAGTAACTGGAACACCTGTAACTGTAGCTACGGTTATCGTGCCAACAGCACTTGTTCCAGCGACCCCAGTTACAGCAAAATTAGCCGCTGCATCAACAGTAGGTGTTCCTGCTGCACCTGTCCCAGAAACGCCCGTAACATCTACGGTTACGTTGCCTACGGTAGTTACGGTAACTGATCCAATAGAACCTGTACCAGCAACCCCCGTAACGGCAAAATTAGCTGCTGCTGCAACGGTGCTTGTACCTATTGCGCCAGTACCCGCAACTCCTGTTACAGAAACACTTGTTTCTACGTCAACTGTAGGTGCTGTAACCGCACCAGTACCCGCGACACCTGTTGTTGAAACATCCGCTGCTGCTGCAACGGTAATTGTACCCGCTGAACCTGTGCCAGAAACACCAGTAACGGCAAGTGTGTTGTTAGAAACGGTGGTGACAGAACCAACTTCACCTGCCCCTGCAACTCCAGTTACATCAACTCTTGTAGAGGTATCAACAGTAATTGTGCCTACGGCTGTTGTACCCGCAACACCAGTAACCGCAACGTCTACGTTTCTTATTGCGACTACCGTTACAGTTCCTACCGCCCCAGTACCAGAAACTCCTGTTACTGAAACATCCGCTGCTGCATCAACAGTGGCTGTAGTAACTGCTCCAGTGCCTTCTACACCAGTAACCGAAACATCCGACTCTGCGTCAACGGTAACTGTAGTAACTGCTCCAGTACCAGAGACTCCCGTAACTGAAACATTAGCTTCTGCGTCTGTTGTTACGGTTCCTGCCGATCCAGTGCTAGAAACTCCTGTTACAGAGACATCTGATGCTGCTGTAACAGTAACTGTTGTGACAGCCCCAGTACCAGCAACGCCAGTGACTGAAACATCCGACTCCGCATCAGCGGTTACTGTGCCAGCAGAGCCTGTACCCGCAACGCCAGTGACCGACGAAAGTGAATTACCCGTGAGTGTAACTGTGCCAACTGATCCAGTGCCAGCAACGCCAGATACGCTAAGGTTGTTGTTGGATACAGGGAGAACCGTTCCGACAGATCCAGTTCCCGCCACCCCTGTAACATCGAGGTTGTTATTCGATACAGGTACAACTGTGCCAGCCGCAGACGTTCCCGCCACACCAGTAACAGAAACATTGGCTTCCGCAACGACAGTAACAGAGCCAACCGCGCCCGTGCCAGCAACGCCCGTGACGGTAACTGGGATTGTTTCGCCCCACCCAGCCTCGCCCCAAGTGCCTCTGCCCCATCCACTAATGTCTGCCACACGTTAGACCCTATGCGATGCGGATAATCGCGTTAGACGCATCCGCAGCAGGGAACTGAATAGTAAAATCACCAGCAGTAGATGTTTTATCTCCACCAAACGCTAATGTACAAACTGCTGGGTCACCTGATGCTGAATCATTGAAGATCAATGCTCCATTTGCAGTAACCGTAGCATTTGAAAATGTCAGGTTAGCAAAATCAGTAATCGCCGTTGTAGTACTAACAAGTGACGGATTTACGCGAGTAAGTGCCGCGCCTTTCGCGGTGTAGTTTGTACCACTTACTTCGTTAGTGTCGGCATACGCGGTTGTTGCTGCATTCAATGTTGCAGAGCTTGTGTACAATGCTAAATTGAAAGTGTTGCCGCCAGAGCTTAAGAAATTATGTTTTGCTTCTAACAATTCTTTTTTGAAAGAAGAACACATTGCAGTTGCTATAGCCATTATAGACTCCTAATTATGTCTGCCATATCCTTATGGCCTTGACGTTCAAATTCAGCGGTAAGGGTAGTCCTATCGCTCCTAATTGCCTCTTTGATGTAGTATAAAGCTGTTGCTCTAACTGCATCTTTAAATTCTTGTGCCTGTTGAGCGATTAACGGGTGACAGTTACCGCCCACGCTTACAACTCTATCAGCTATTGTTTCTGCCCAGAAATCGGGATCATGCCCTTTGTTTGACGTAGTAGTGACTATTACGTTACCCATTTCTGATTCAGATGCTTCAAAAAACATGTTTTATTATCCCCTACTTATATCATATCTAAATTCATCACGAGCACCATAACCTTCGCCAAGCTTTTTAAGCGCAGCGGTAGCAGCAATAAACCTTTGCTCGTACTGGCCAATCTCTTCTGGAACCTTTAGAAATGTTGCCGCTTCTACAAGTGTACCGTACAAAAGCGCATCTGGTGCATTGTCAGAAAGCCAAGTGGTTTCGGACCCTGAAGTTGTGGTTAGTGATGCTGGCCTAAACTTGTAGTGTAATTCTATTGTGTAATCAGCGTCAGGGGTAGGCGCTACCAAGAATGTGGTGTCATCAAACTGCGCGTAATATTTTGGCAAACCTGTAGTAGATGCGTTTGGCGTGTAGTCTCTTATAAAAGAAACGTGCTTAAGAAGTGGGTACGAATATATGCTGCTTGAGATTACAGCAAAGCTATAAGGAGCCAAGAAGTCAGATGGCGTAGAAACGTATGGGTTGCCTGTGGTTGCAGTACCCGTGACGTTTTTTCTAAACACGGGCAGTTCTACATTCTTTAAGATCCGCTCTTCAGCTTCTTTTATGAATATATCTAAGTCAGATACAAAGGTAGTTTCTGCAGTTTCGCAGTAATCTTGTACCGCTGACTTCAATGTCGCTAATGTAAAACTCATGTTATAACCACCGTTACCGTACCAATTTCGCCTGTAGAAGCGTCTTGACTAAATTCTGACCCTATTGGATCGCCTGTGGTGGACATCATCTGATTGGCATCAATCGTCCTAACCACACCGGCACCAGCAACATCTGCCGCATTCACTGCGGGTCTTGGGTTCTGCAAAGCTTGAGCGTCAGCAACATGATTAACAGGTTCAAGCTGTGGATGTTTTACTTCAAAGCACTCGTTACAGACTCTAAAGCCAGTCCACTCTTTTTTTAAGCTAGTGTACTTGTACTCAAACCCACACCTGTCGCAGATGGCAAGAGCGTATTTGCCAGACGCAAAAGCCATTAGGCTATCCTAGACCTCATACTAGGTGCCACCATCAAAGACGCTCTGCTTTGATCCTGATCTGCAGCCCTGGCAAACTCTTCGTCATACAAGCCCTTAAGCATCTGTACGCGGTCTGGAGCTTTCTTAAGCGCAATGTAATACGCCAATCCAGCAGCTAGACATGGGTAGAACCTAAATGGCACGCCTACCGTATTAACGCTTGCGTCAGCATCTTCTATGCGAACAAGTCGATTAATAATCAACTGGTCAGTAGCATTTTCAGATGCAGGCCAAATGTAAAGCTTGGGTGTTATTTGCTTGTCTAAAAAGAATTGTGTTGGTCTAGACTGAGTAGATTTATTTGGAAGGTTCCAATACTCAGATCTACCAATTTGATCCATGCTTATGTCAGTGGTTGTTGTGCCATCAGTTCGCCTAATGACAACATCAAGAACATCGATGGTGCTGCCAGATAACTCAATAAACTCAGCGCCTTGAGTAAGAGTTGTTGCTGTATTAGTTACCGTCCATTGATTTAACCCTCTGTTTGCCCAGTCAGCAAACAGCAGGTTGAGTGAACGCCTAGCTGTTACACCATCGTAGCCTGTGCGGAATTCAAGGCCACATCTTTCAAATGCTTCCTCAATGTATTCCGCGACATCTGGCTCAAAGTCCCTACTTCCTGAAGTAGTCATTAATAACTCTTTAGAACTTCTACAATGACAGTGTAAGTATCAGTGCTGCTTGCCCCAATAGTTGTAAACAACACATCGCCATTTTTCCCAGTGCCAGCATCATTTGGAATCCCAGAAAAATCTGAATAATCATGGTATCCATTTGAGTCAGGTGAAAGACCAATAATTAAAGTATTTGCATCAGCATCATTCAACAACTCAACACCCATGCCGACACACTGCCACCAAATTTTAGCTACGGCGACTTCAGTGCAAGCTGCGCCAGCACTGTTAGCTGAAAGGGCGCTTACATCAATCTTCTTGACAGCGGCTTCGCCACTGCCATCACTGATATTTGTAAACTTTAAAACAGCTTTTCGTTCACCATCCTGGATGGTTTGAGATGTAACTGCATCAGCCATGATTTTCTCCTATCTAGGAAGCTACGTCGAAGCCAGTTATTTCAATTAAAAAACGACCTGCCGTATACGTTGCATCGCCCGTGCCTTGGCTTACCAAGTACAAGAACTGATCGGCGGCAATATCACCACCAGCGGTTAGTGTACCAGCGGCCTGAGTTCCAGCATTGATTATTTGGGTTTCAGTAAGATCGCCAATAGCAGTGTCATTAACACCTGTGCCTTCAGTTGCTGAGAACAAGTCTATATCAGCACTTCCACCTGCTGGGGCTTCTACGCATTGCATAGTTACACCAAATACACTGCCTTGGTTGGCGGCAGTAACTTGACCTATATACGCGACTCCAGCGCCATCTTTACCAATAATGTCACCCGCTGTACCGCCATCTTTTAGGCCAGTTAGGTCGATCATAATTGTTGTTTTAACTATGTTTACGTTGGTCGCTGTATCGCTCTTGAAACGCTCTACTTGAGTGACGTAAACCGCTGCTGTGCCTTCTATTCCAGCACTGCCTACGGCTTCTACAGCCATTTTGCTGCCGCTGGTAATAGTGATAGCGCCAGTAGTAGCATTTTTTGATACGGTTTCAAAACCATTTTCAGAACGGACTGGGCCGTTAAATGTAGTATTCGCCATGAGTATCTCCTGTCGTGGCTAATGTCAGGCACGGTATGCGCCTGTCAGGGATAAGTTATTTATACAGCACAAAAAGAAAAGGGGCAACAAATGCCCCTTTCTTTATTGTTTCACATGAAACAATTACGCACCTGATGATCCGAACACTGCGCGTGGGTTGCTGAAGCCGAAGCTGTAGCGTTCACGAGCCTTGTATCGAACATTGCCTGTATCAAAATCACCTTCCATAGAAGTTGAGATTGGGCTACGTTCAAAGTGCTTTAGACCATCTGGGCAGTCAGTCAAAACAAACCAAGCATCAGTGTCTGTTAAGAAATGGTTTACTGCGTAGCCTTGTGGCAACAGTCCCATATTCTTAATAGCGTTGATGTCGTTGTCTGCTGTAGCTACACGCCCTGGTGTGTCTAAAAGACGATCAGCAACAAACTGAAGTTGAGGTGGAACAATAAGCTTGGTTCCTTGCAGAGCCAAGATCATGTTTCGATCATCAACAAACGTAGAGATGTTGATCAAAGCATCTTCTAGAGATGTTTCGTTCAAATCTGAAAACGCTGTAGGACGATTTGAGAATGTACCACCGCCAGCTAAGGGGTGTGCATCATCAATCAACTCAACACCGTCACCGCCAGCAAAGTTAGAATTGAACGCATTGTTCAATACGTTAGCAGCTTTAACTTGCTTGGTGTGTGCCATGCTGCGTGCAAGAGCCTTTGTATAACGTGCGCCAAGGCGGTCATACAAATTATCTTCTACTGCTTCTTCCGTCAAAGCGAAAGCCAGTGCAACAGTTTCGTGTGTGTAACGAGCGGTGAAACCTTCAGACGCAGAGTCGTAACCGACACCTTGACCTTCAGACTTGTCCCGCGCATTGCCAAAGCCTACGATCAAAACCTCTTCTTCAAACGCTCGGTCAGAAGATTCAGTTTCAAAGATCTCAGCGTGCTCGTTTTCATAACGTGCGTATTCCATGCCAAATAAAGCGTTGAGTCCAGGCTCTAGCTCTTTGGCTAATTGTGCTCTTGAAATAGCCATGAATTAACTCCCTTAAGCTAGACCAGCGCCTTTAACGCCGAACAAGTGGTTTTGAATAGTTACCAACACATTGGTATGTGCCGCGCTTACATCTGAGTTTTCAGGATCTTCAGATATGTCAATTGCCTTAAGAGCAAGTGAAGTGGCAGTACCACCATCTGTTACCTGTAACTCAGCACCAGAAATACCAGTTACCGTGCTTCCTGCTGTCGTATAAACGATATCGAAGTTGCCGAACAAGTCTGCAATCGGGAACGCAATAGTAGCTTGGATTTCAAATACAACCATTGGATCATCAATGATGAAAGCAATTAAGTCAGAAGCATTAGTGCTTGCTGGATAGAAGTTACTGAAAACAGTCTTCTTGGTTGTTGGATCGGTATAGGTGCAACCGTTAAATACACCAACGATAGGCACAGTGCCTGCGTCAGCGTGAACTTCTACTGTACCACCAGTAACTTGGGCAACCATATCCCCTTGGAATATAGCAGTGCCATAGTTAGCGGCGATTCTATATCGGCTTTGTCCGCCAGTGTAGGGTGCTCCCCCTATCATTCGTGCTGGACGCATGCCAAATGCGGCATCTTGATTTGCCATTTTGGAATCTCCTAATTAATAAACACAATCAAAACGAGGCTACTTTCTGCCTCGACCAAATGAAACCTGCGTCTTTCTCTCGTTAGAGATTGGCATTGCAGGGTGCTCATCGCGCATCAAATCATTATCAACAGCGTTCATCTGTTGATTAGTTTGCTGCTCAAAGTGAGCATTTCTTTCGTTCACCGTTTCTTCAGGTATCTTGGTAAGCATCAGACCACCTACACCCACAGTACCAGCATGACTTCCTTCGTCTAAGACAGGGAGATCGTAGCCTTCGATTTCGCTAGGATGTACAGGTTCGTACCCCTCACGAAGTCTCATGTGGACATTGGTCTTATCTGCTTCACCGCGCATGTGGGTTCTCACCCAACGATACTTCATGCCTGGAGGCGGTTCTGGTGTTTCCAATGCTTGAGGTCTACGCCATGGCTTTCTAGCTTCAGTAGCTGTTCTTCCGCTGCTACCTCTGGGTGCTCTATTAGAGCCTGCCTTTTGCTCGTCACTCATGATCGTTGTAACCTCATTTTCTGTTTTGCGTATTCTTTGTACGGAACTCCAAGCTTCCTTGCTAATGCTTGTTCACTTGGGTTCAGTGCAACTCTACGAGAGTTTTGATTGCGTCCACTTCCAGTCGTGCGCGATCCAGAGACAACCGTTTGGACGGATTGTTGATTGCCTCCCGCGAAATTTTGCTCGTTAAATTTCTGAGGTAACTCAGATCTCATACGAGAATCAATTTGAGCGTAGTATTCATCCGACTCTAAGTCAACACCTTGATCAACAAGATCTTGATGAATAGCAAACGCTACATTGGTCATTACTTTATCTTTACCAAACCATTCATTCTTCGTAGCCCAGTCTTGAGACTTGTCTGAAGGTTCTTGATATTGCGGTTCTTGATACTGTTGTTGATATTCAGGTTCAACTTGCTGCTGCGCTTGCTCTTGAGCGTAACGCTGTTGTTCTTGCCAATTTGAATACTGGACTTTGTAATCTTCAAGCTCCTGTTGATACTTGGTCAATGCACTTCTGTCAGCCTCTGCTCTTGCGAGAAGTTGTTGTGCATCAGCCATAGCTTCAGGGTCACCTGATTCATACGCAGACTTAAGATTTCTTTTAGCAGCTTCAGCCTGAGTGTCTACGCGGGTAGCAAACTCATTTCCGTAGCTTTCTTGAATCTTAAGGTTTTGTTCAGCGCCAGACACTTGAGTGTTTTGCAGTTGATCAGACAGTTGTTGGTTCTGATCCCGCAACTCTTTTGCAAACTGCAGGGCTTGTAGTTCCCTGCGTTGATATTCCTTAGCTTGCTTAACCGCTTGGTTAATTCTGCTTTGTGCAGTTTTTGCCTTTACTTCAGCTTCTGAAAGTTCTTCTTCAGGATTTTCATACGGGGCATCAAACTCTTCTTTCACAGAATCTTCTGTTACAGGAGCAATCTCCTCCGCTTCCTCTTCAGAAAACTCAATTATTGCGTCTCCTTCTTGAAGCTCTTCCTCAACTCTACGGCCTGAAGGCACTGCAGCCTTACTTACAGAGCTATCATCGTCTAGTTTAGACAATGCCTCTGTTAATGTTTCTTCGCTCATGTTTCACCTATGCAGACTTAATGTCATCTGGATTAAGAATAGTTCCAATAACCTCATCGTCGTTAATGATGCGGACTTCATGATCATCTTCTAAAGAGAATCGTGAACCTGCATAACGACCAATAAGAACCCAATCACCTTGTTTGCACCAAGGTTCATCACCAAACTTGTCGTAATCTTTGTAAGCCAACGGCCCCATTTTCATTACATAACAAACAGATGTAGCTAGATTTTCTTTATCTAACGTGGATTGGATTAATTGAATACCACCATCAGTCATACCTTTACCTTTGTAAGGGAGGACTAATAAACGATACCCAGAAGGGTTTGGCATTCTTTCAACCAAGGACTTGTCTAGCACAGAAGGGTCTAATACCTTCTCTTCTTCACTCACATATGCGCCCAATACGGACGGTTTTGCGATGGAATCTAATAATAGATCACTCATCGATAGCATCTCCTTCAATCTGCAACGCTTCTTTTAGTTCATCGCGCAGGGTGCGAAGCATTGATAACTCACCCATCGCAAACTTGTAATCCTCCATGTCTTTAACATGACCAGATGTTATGTAATCAATATGAGATTCCTCAAACTGATTAAGCTTTTTGTATATGTATGCTGCTAAAGATATTGAATCCATTTATCTTCTATACGTCCTAATTCCATCAGCACCGTACCGGCTGCTACCTGGGTTCTGACTAAAAAAAGGTCTTTGGCTTTGTTGATTCATTACAGGTTGAGCGTCAGTAGTAGTTTGCTCTGGAAGCGGCTCATAAACAGGCGCAGGTCTTGGGATGTATGTTGGGAAGAAGTCCGTTGGTTGCGGATTGTTTTGAGCCATGCCTGCGTATGGGTTCAATGCCTGCATAGGCGCTTGCCCCCCATACCCACCAAAAGTACTGCCAGGTGGTTGAGGTGGTTGTTTGAAGCTTTCAGCAAAGCTTGGGTCATACGATTGACCAACTATGTTGCTTGATATTGACATGTCTGGCGTACCAAGGATTGATCCCTGTGGAACATACCTTCCTTCAAACTTGTCTGGCATAGGGGGTTGCGGAGGCGCTATTGGAGCAGTAGTTGGCGCAGGTGCAGTCGTAGGCGCAAGTGCAGGTGCGCTGTACGTTGCCCTTTCTGGCTTACTTGCTTTCCATGCTTCAAGATCTGTTGCGTATTGTTTTTTCTGTTCTTTATATGCTTTAGAGGCTGATGACATTCCTCTTTGTACTGGTGGGGCTTTAGGCTCAGACTCCATCCAGTCGATATAAGCCGACTCGAAAGATTCCCCACCACTGCCATAATTATAATTACCTGGAACCGTGCCTGTTCCAGGTTGTGGGCCTCCAGGCTGTCCTGTTCTAGGCATGCTGCCACCGCCTGCCGCTTGATCTCGCAAGGCAAACAATTGAGATTTTAATTGCTCATATTCTGGAGAGCCTTCTTTATCTCTTATTTGATTAAGTTGGCGATTCATTCTTTGTATTTCAGGATATAAATCGCTTGCTTCAATAGCGTCTAGTCTGTCACGCGCTTTTTTAGACATTGCAATACCCCCATATGTAGGAGGCTTAGATGCCTTGAGTGTCTTAGGTGCTACAGGCTTAGGCGTTTTTATTTTGGGGGCAACAGGTCTTCCCTGTCTTCTGCCAACAGTAGGCTTTGCCTTTCTAGCAACAGCCTTCTTTTTTCCTTTTGGCTTTGGTTTGCCCATTATCCCACCGCCAGCTTGAATTTTAGCTAACATTGCTGGGGATATGCCTAGGTCACCTAAATTAATTTCCATGACTAATACCTTGGTCTAATCGACTGGGCAAACGGGCTTGGCTGTTGTGGCCCCATTTGTCCATACTGTTGTTGAACTGGTTGAAACTTTTGTCTGGGTTGTGGCTGATACTGCTGTGGTTGATACCTTTGAGGCTGCTGATACTGTTGTTGCCCACCGAACCCACCACCAAAGCCACCACCGAATCCACCGCCTCTATTCTGCCCACCCATCATAGAAAACATCTGCATCATCTGCTGCATGAACTGCATCATTTGTTGCATACCTTGCGGGTTAAATTGATTCTGCTGGCCAAACATGCCACCACGTTGTTGTGGTTGCTGCATTGACCTTCCTTGAGTTGCAAGGCTTTCTGGCCCTCGCGTTCGTATTTGAGTCGGTTTAATCTGTGACTTGTTAGGAACTCCCATTTCAGGAATTCCTTGTGCCGTTAAAGAAGTACCGCCACCTGGATTAAACCCGTCAAAATTTATCGGTTTTCTTGTTTGATTTGTTCTATTAATCTCCGGCAGCCGACCAAATGGCCTAGGATTTCCATAGGTGTAGGCTTCGGGTGGGTCCACGCCAAAGGCGGGTTTTTTTAAAGGCGTACCAAACTCACCCATCACAAGTACTGTCATGGTATTACCTTTCCTCTATACGCAAAAGAATTTGAACTAGTCACTAACATTAAAAGATTCCGCTGAACTTCTTGCCGCGCAGAGCCGCTCCACCGCCACGCATTTCACCAGCGCCATAAGGGGCAGACTTAGTAGGAGTAGCTATAGTTTCAGCCTTGGCATACTTAACAGTGCCTTGATCTTTATAAGATACCTTGCTATCCGTAACCTTGGGCTGTGGAAAACTTGTTTGTCGCTTGATCATGATTTCTTACCTTTAGATGCTGGTTTTTTAGTTTTTGCAGTTTTTGCAGTTTTTGCAGTTTTTGCAGTTTTTGGCTTTTCAGGGGCTGGGGTAGTTTCTTCAACCTCTTGCGTAACCTCTTCAACCTCTTCAACCAAAGGCTTAAGCGTTGCTGTAGGTTCTTGAAGTGGCAAAAACCCACGCTTGTCTGCTTCAAACTGCTTGTTCTGCGCTTTATGTGTCGCAGCCATCTTTTGTCTTACTGAACTCATAAGTGTTTCTCCTAATTGCCAAAGAAGTTTTTGGCCATGTTCTCTGCCGTTTTTGCCATCTGAGCAGAACGCTGTAAATCAATACGCTCTCTGGCAACATCATCCTTCATGTTAGCGGTTTGTTCTTGAAGATTTAGGCGATCTTGACCCAAATCAACATTATTATCAATTCTATCGCCTTCTAACTTGATGCGCTGCTGGGCCTCTTGAGCTTTGCGGTCAATGTCCTTGTCCTTAAGATCAAGTTCTTCCCTGCGAAGTTCGACTAATGGGTCTTCTTCCTGACCAATCTGCAACTCTTCTTCAAGCTCATTAAGCAACTCAACAGTCTTCTGAGCGACCTTATCTTCCATAATAACTTGCATCTGCTGCTGCATCTGCTGTACCTGCATTTGAACTTGCTGCTGCATCATTGGGTCCATCTGGGCCTGTTGCTGAACCTGCTGAATCTGTTGCTGCATCTGCATCACTTCAGGATCTTGCTGTGCCATCTCACGCGCCTTGAAGTCAATGTGCTGGTAGATGTGGGCTTGAATTGAAGCCGCCCCTTGCATCTGCCCTTCAGGTACTTTTTGAATCACGGGAAGTTTAAATAACAGTAAATGCGACTTAATGTGTGCGTCATGATCTTGATCAGCAAACGCTTGTGCAGGCTGTCCTTGCAAGAACCCAGAGTTCTCCATAGCTGCAGATACAGGCTGTGGCTGTGGTGGAGGAGGCAGTAACTGTTCTATTTGCTGAACACCCATAGCCTCATACATACGGCGATACGCCTCATACATACCTTGTGGGCCGTGTATCTGAGGGTTTGTCTGAACCATCTGCATCATCTCTTGAGCAAGCATAACGCGCTGACTCATAGAGAATATATTGGGATCAGATACAGGGATGATGTCTATGCGATCATCAAAGTCCTGTGCCATCAATTGTTGTTGTCCACTGGCAATCTGGTACGGATAAGCCTTTACAGGAGAGTCTTTGATGACTCGCGCCAACAAGTTAAACTCAACGCGCTGACTGTAGTGCATGCGCTTATGAATCGCGCTCATAACACGGCCACCCTTCTCTAGAAGAGCAATCGTTGTGCCTACAGGTGCCTGTTGATTACCATCGCCAACCTGCATATCACCAACAGAAGCAAACCTACGGCCAGCCTCAACCAGCATACCCAGTAACTGAAGTAGCGTGCCGCTTGGCTCTTTGAACGGAAGCGGCATAAGTGCATCACGCAATGATCCACCAGGCGCATCCATATCTCTAAACTCACCAGGCTGAAGTGGCACATCGCTATCACGAATTCTTATGCCCCTAGCCTTAAATCCTGCAGGCAAGTTAGCCAGCGTGCCTGCATCGATTAACTGACGCAGTATAGAAGTAGATGCCTGAGATAACCCACCAATCATGTGAGTTAAACCAAAGCCGTAGAATCCTACACCAGGCAAGAACTTGTAATGCACAAAGTAATCGATGCGCTTACGCATGATATCGGCTTGTAAATAATTCCTGCGAATAGAAAGAATTGTAGAATGTTTGGGTGAAATGGTAACAATGTAAGGCAGCTTAATACCTGTCTCTTCGCCCATTTGATCAAGATCTTCAAAGCCTGGGATGTCTATTTCAGCATGTACTTCAAACAACTCACACTCATAGTCGCTTGAACTGCCAGAAGGCTTAACGCCCTGCAACTCATCAATCTCATCATCAACTTCATCATTTTCAGCATACTGAGAATTAGAGTCAGACATACTGGTTTTCTTGTAAAACCCAGACTGTTGAAGTTTGCGAACCTCGTTCATCGACATGTCAATTACATGCGTGATACGAACAGCATCATCTAAGCTTGTCGTACCATAAGGCACAATCAACTTCTCAGATGGAATAAAACGAGATACAGGTCGGCCCAATGACTGGTCAAAGTGAACCTTGCGGAACGCGCTGCCAGACAAGGGTAAATAAAACAGTAGTTGGTCAGTCTCAGGATCGTACTCTTTCATTTCCTGAGTGATCATATAGTTCATGTACTCTTGCACACGAGCAGCTTGCAGATCAGTCTGAGGCGTACCCATACCAATAACATTGGTCTTTACAGGGCCACCAGGAGGCAACATCTCTTTGTAAGCTTGAGCTTGAAACTGGGTTACTGATTCAGCAAGAAGGGGGTGAATAACGCCAGAAGCACCTTCAAATGGTTCTGTACGATTCTCAAACTTCATACCAAGAAACTTCAATCCCTCAGTATATTGATCCATCCACTCTTTGCGAGAAGACTTGTCATCGTTGATGCTACTCATCAAGTCAGAGTAAATACGACCCAAGTCAGTCTTATCTAATTCTTCAGCAAGGTTTGCTGTAAAAGGAATCGGCGCGTTAGCGTTAAGATCATCCTCACCAAAGACCATCGTGCCATCTTCTAGAATTGACTCATCGCCATCTTCTATGCCGTCAAATAATGATGGGATTAAATCATCTTCAGACTCATCTGATATAAGGATTTCTTTTGAGCTGTCTTCAATATCCAACTCATCAATGTCTATGTCATCTACGCCACGTTCAATTGCCATAACTTACTCTTCTGCGTACAGATTATTAAATATGCGATTAACATCCAAAGTGTAATCTAAATCAGACTTGCTGTAATGAACATGCTGAGATGGCTTAAAGTCAGGTGCGCCCTCTCCTGTCTCAAACCAAGCTGGATGTGTAACCCTTACCCTGTTATTTGGCAACGCTACTATATTTCCAGTCCACTCGCCAGCATCAAGTAACTCCATTACATGCGACTGCTTGTGCTGTGCAGGATCATCCGCTATCTCGTTGTCAGTATAATCTACCGTGAACATATACTTGGCGGGGTAAAAATTACCATCAATCTTCGCCAGCCATGGACATGGCGTTGCGCGATCTAGAACATAAACGGAGTGAGTGCGAGAAGAACAATCCCAAGGCTGGGCATCATGTACCGCCATAGGTTCTGGCCATTCTTCAAACGGCGTGTCGCCAACAAGAGCGGTGATAGGCATTCTCGCCCACATCGCACCGCCGTGGATATTTGGTTCGTTCTCATCGTCATCCGATTCACACCCAGTGAAGATAACCTGAAAACTCAGACACCTGGTAGGCATTGTAGTAACAGCAATGACCATGGCGTGTAGAAACTCTCCATGGTATCGCTCGTGATTGGTTGTGTATTCCCTTCTTATCCAACACTTGAAGTGCGGGATGTTGCTTTGAAGGTAAGGCATTCTATTCTATCCCCACTTAGATTCCCATTTTGTGGCCATGCCACCGTTTTTAAAACCCTTTACTGCAGCACCCGATCTGCGTTTTACCGCAGCGGGGGAGTCTAGCATACCGCCGTTAGATTTCTTGACAGGTTTTTCACTATTAGCCTTATTAGCCTTCTGCCTTTCACGCTCATAGTTACCAGCAGCCCGTGCAAGCTTGTCAATGCCGTAAAGACCAGCACCAACAGCCACTGTGCCAGCGCCAACACGGTTACGAGTTTTGCGTGCAACAGTAGCAGCCTTCTCTTTTTCAGCAATAGACGGACCCTTCTGATCCTTCATGTACTTAGGCGTAGGCTGGTTCTTAGACGCATCTTGCGCCTTCTTGACCGCAGTCTTGCCGTACTTCTTGACCGCAGCCTCAACACCTTTCTTGGCGATAAACGTGATTATAGGGAAAAGCGCAAGAGGAGCAGGCATTATCTCATCGCCTTGCCGTAGCCACGCTTCGCTACACCTACGCCACGAGGCTTAGTGGGTTTGCGTGATGCACCACCCTTGGATGCCATCTTGGATCGTACAGCACCACCATTTGCATATCCCTTTTTGGTCATGCCGCCCTTAGCGTAGCCCTTCTTGGCCATACCGCCAGCTTTCTTCTTAACGACTCCTCGACCCTGCAGAATATCAGCCTGTGTGACCTTGCCATCTTTGTTTAGGTCAGGGAAACCACCATTCTTCATGCCCATAGGATTACGCCCACCGCGTGCGCCGCCCTTGGATGACATCTTGGATCTCATCATGCCGCCTCCCATCTTCTTGACAGGCTTATCCTCTTTCTTCTTGCGAGACTTACCAGGCAAGAAATCAATCGCGCCACGAGCGCCGCCAAACTTACCGTCATCGCCTAACAAAAACTTGCGTAGACCGCCAACCTTCTTAGGGGTCTTGGTGGTGGTGGTGGACTTAGTGGTGGACTTTGTAGTTTTGGAAGAAGGCTTACGAGTAGTTTTGCCCTGAATGCGATTAAAAGCCTGAGTCATGGACTCGCCCTTCTTAATCTCAGATGCATAAATAGCAGCTTTCTTCTTGCCATCTTTGCCGGTGTAATTATCAAGGCCAGCAGCTTTAGCGGCAGCTACAGACTTAACGTCCTTCCAAGTCTTATCGGCAGTTTTGGCTGCAGGCTTGGATACTGGCTTAAATGTAGTTGGGCCAAGCAATGTAGATTTGGCTGTAGGCTTGGCTGCAGCTTTGGCTTTGGGCTTTACGCCAGAATCTCTGGTCATGATCCCTGGGGCAGTGCCGCCCTTAGACTTAGTTTTCGTCTTAGCGTTCAAAGGACTGCTCTTCATAGCCCTAACTTCAGCCTCAGTCATTCTTTTGGTGAACGGCTTTTTCTTCGCAGGAGGAACAGAAGGAACCTTAGCGAAATCCTCTGGGGACATGGTAATTGTCTTGTTGGCATCAGCCCTTCTTTTCGCATCAGAAAGTCTTGCTCTCTTTCCTGACTCACCAGTAAAGTCAGCAACAGCCTTTTGTGTTTTCTTTGCGTTTGCTAATTTACGCGCATTCTCTGCTTCTCTGTTCATCTTAGCTTCAAGCTTTGCGCCAGATGCAGCAGATCTTCTATCAATATCAGCTTGAGCCGCCCTAGCCACACGCGCCTTAGTCTCAGCATCACGCTTCTTACCGCGTTCAGCTAAGATCCTTTCGCCAGCACGAGTACGACCCTTCTTAAGATCAGAAACCCGCTTATCTTCTCTAGCCTCTCGCTCAGAAGGGCTGGTGGAGGCTCTGTCAAACAACGTGGCAAGCTTACCCTTATCCTGAAGCGACCTTATCGTTCTCTCTTGAACGCCGCGTCTGCGCGCCTTTCTGTCAAATTCTTCGTTTCGCTTATTAGCCTCTTTTGCTCTGGCTCTGGCTCTAGCACTGTCACGTTGGCTTCTAGTTAGCATGAGGGAGATCTCCTTTACGCCAGACTGATCAGTGAACGGCGTTGATTAATAATATGATATCTGTTGTCGGTAAACTTCCTCTTCTTCCTCGTCAGAATAAAGATTAATAAAGTTACCCTGCCTAAATCTTAATATGGCCTGTGTCGTAGTATCCACATAGTCATCGTTCTGTGCAAACGGAAATGCAGCGCACTCCTCAATCACCTCATCAGCAAATCCCTGGTCAGGCGCATACACCATTCCCGCCTCAAACACAGGACTCACAGAGTGAACCCGCGTCATCTTGTCATTACCACGAGAAGGCCGGTAGTTCACCACAGGTATCCCCATAGCACGAAGCTCATGCGTCAGCGGCGTACCACTCGCCTGCGCCTCAATCAAAACCATATCAGGCTCATACTCAGCATACTGCTCCTGTGCAACCGCCTTTAACTCAGGGAAGTCCCACCTACCCTTGATCGCGTCCAACAGGATCAAAGCATCACCCATGCCCTCCTTCGGCTTAAACACGCCCCAAGTAGTAATGGCAGAATAGTCGGCAGTTTCTTTCTTGCTGAAGGCGGTGTCATAAGACTGAATAATGTACGAACATGGCGGCGGGTCATCCTTATCCCACAACTGCCACCAGTCACGCTTAATGATCGCACCCTCCTCAGACGTAGGGTTCTGCTGGTACTGAGCGTTCCACTTAGATACAGGAATAGATGCCTTAACAGAAAGAAGCTCCTCCTCCTTCCAGAACTCAGGCCACAATACATTGCCAGAATCCTCAAAAATGGCCGGTAACTCAATCACCTCCCACTGGTCAGAGCGACTCTCAACCTGCCGACTCAACAATCGACCCGTCAAATCAGCCGTGCTCCACCTAGTCATAACAATTACAATCGCACCATTAGGCTGTAAACGCTGGCGAGGACCAGACGTATACCACTCATAACAAGAATCAAGCAGATTGATAGACATCGCGTCCTGCTCAGAATGAGGATCGTCAATAATCAACAAGTCAGCACCACGACCCGCAATCGCGCCTCCTACACCAGCAGCGAAATATTCCCCCCCCTTATTCGTTTGCCACTTTCCCGCACTTTTTGAGTCACTGGCCAAAGACACATTCGAGAATAATTTTGCATACTCGTCAGAATCCATTAAATTTCTGACCTTACGGCCAAAGTTAATAGACAAGTCAGCCGTGTGGGTGGTCTGCATGATCTTCATGTCAGGCTTCAAGCCCATGACCCAAGAAGGAAAATAAATAGAAGCGAACTCAGACTTCGTATGACGGGGCGGCATGTTCACAATCAACCGCTTCAACTCGCCCTTAGCCACACGAGTCAACGCATCAGCAATAATGCGGTGGTGATCACCCTCAATGAACCCAGGCCAAATGTACCGGATGTACTCCATGAAGGAGTCCTTGGACTTGTCCTGCGTTTCCAAAAGCGATAAACGCTCTTGCAACATTAGGATCTCCTTCATCTCGCCCTCAGACAAGTGGCTCAAGTTAGTCATTTGTAATTTTCATATAATTATGGGTGGGAAACGTTATATATACACTAAGACTATACAGTTGCCTACATTAGGGGGGTGAGGGTGCGATAAATCGCTGTCTCTTTTTTGGGTCTGCGTCCTAGGGTACCTAGTCCGCAGCGCAGGCTATCGCGCCTGCGAAGCTGTGCGGGCGACTACCCTACCCTATCGAGGCTGCAGTGCAGTGATCGCCAGAGGTTAATCAGGCAAACGATTGCGGCAAAAAAAAGAAAAAAAGATAAAAAAGATTACGATTATTTGTGAAACACTATTGCAATGATCGGGCAAACTGCTAAGATAACATCCATGTTATCCGATACGGG
This sequence comes from Sansalvadorimonas sp., assembly GCA_965221135.1. Classification (GTDB taxonomy): domain Bacteria; phylum Pseudomonadota; class Gammaproteobacteria; order Pseudomonadales; family Endozoicomonadaceae; genus Sansalvadorimonas. Next base: position 3,786 of record CBDCRZ010000002.1, on the reverse strand, counting down.
ATAGCAAGTTACTAAACAAAAGGAATAGTAAGATGGATAGAATAAGATACCGCGAGCTACTGATTCAATACGGCATTGCCGATAGCAGAACAGCCAGCCTGAAAGTAGCAATGGTGGCATTGCACTCTGCATATTGCCAATTGGATTTGAGCGGACGCGCTGCATTTAACTCCATGGTTGGAGACAAAACATTGCGCGAGGTTTTAATTCAAATGGCTGAGACTGAAGATCTCAACACCGAACTATAATCAAACGGGGCCGAAAGGCCCCAAACTAAACCAAAAGGAATAGAACAATGGAATTAAAAGAGTTATTCGCGCAAAAAAGCTTTTGAAGTTTGAGATATCCCAGTACGCCGCGCAAAGCAATTGGCGCAATCGAGAAAGCATTAGCGCAAAAGTTAACGCCAGCTAAAGAGCGCGCCAAGAAAGTGAGCGCAACACAGGGTCGCGATTCTGGGAAGTTTAAGATCGACAATGAAACAGTAGCATGGTCGGTCGCTATGTCGGACGTTAAACTCATACCCGAACACTGTAAAGATCACAGCAATCTAAACCAAACGGGCCGAAAGGCCCGAACTAAACCAAAAGGGATATCAAATGGATAAAGTAATTATTGTAAAGAACGATCAGGAAGTAGAGTGCTATGGCGAATGGGAGGAAGATACCAACGCTGAGTGTATTTTTGACAACGAGTATTTAGATGGATTTTTTGCAGATGGTGCGGATTCTTGGGACGAAGCGGTAGAGATTGTTACCGCATACGCCAAAAGCAACGGCACAACGCTCATTCAAATGACCGCGTGCTAATAATCCATAGCGTAATGCCCGTCACATTGGCGGGTATTGCGATATCGATTGATATCATTACTTAAACAATAGGAGCATTAACATGCCTAGAACATCATTCGGAAAAACTAAAACGCAAGACAAGCCATATGCAATATATAAGAACACCAATGGCTGGGAGTGGCGCGTACTAAAAACGTACAAGCATAAAGAAAACGAGAACGATTATTCTCGTTGGTTTGTCGCTGCTACTTCGCCATTGATGCATGGCGGCAGTTTTGAAATGGGAGATACATATGCACGCGATGTTTTGCAGCATGGGTATCTGGTAGAGGCCACGCCAGAATGGGAGGCGCTATATGGTGCTCATGATGATGAGGCCGCGATGTTCTTGGGCCATCAATCACTGGGCCTTTAATCAATAACCAACATGGGGGCTGCGGCCCCCAAACTAAACCAAAGGAAATATCAAAATGGATATGATCAATAACGAAGCGACCAAGCTACAAAAGGATGCATTAGTAAGAGTGTTCGAGCGCCATGTACGCGATAGTGACCATGGCGACTTTAAAAACCTAGGCTTTGTCGATTGGGTAGAGCGCGATGTTCACCCAGCATTCTCAGACTGCATCATGGTCGCAGTACCCAACATGATGCTGGGCATTGAACCAGACGGGTACACTCACAGTTAATCAAGATGGGGGCTACGGCCCCCATTTTTATGCGCCTGGCCCGGGGAAGGGCGTGCCTGGAAATAAATATATACATATACATATATATACAGGCCGCAAGGCCGCAAGGTCGCAAGCGACTTGCACTAATATATAAAAAAGAATCGAGGCCGCAAGCGGCCATTTTTTTTTGAAAGCATGAAGGCCGCAAGGCCGCAAGTGTTTTAAATAACCGATTACACGCCACAAAAAAGAGTGTTTTAATCCTGGGATTTTTGTTACACTTAAGCAACATAAACAAAAGGAAATATAACCATGGTTAAAAAACTATTAGATACCGCAAAGAAAAGCGGCAACACGAAGGTAGCCAAGACTGGCAAGAAAGGTTTGCCATTTGGCGGCAAGGTTAGAATTGCTTCATTGTCTATGATGCCAGACTTTTTAATCTGCGCTGGCAGCAAAGCTGCCGGTTGTATGGATGACTGCCTTAAGGAAGCTGGACTAGCATCAGTTTATAAAAGCGTGAACATAGCACGCCAAGCGCGCACCGATTACTGGCACGCTGATAAGGTGGGATTCTTAACCCAGCTCACGAGAGAGCTGACAAACTTTTCCAAGCTATGCGCAAACAAGGCGTGAAGGGCGTAGTTCGCCTCAATGTTTTGTCTGACATAGATTGGGAGTCTTATAGAATCCCGCTCCAATTCCCAGACCTATTCTTTTATGACTACACCAAGCGCGCAAAACGCTTAGGCAAAACGCCAGAAAATTATAAGCTAATGTTCTCGTATAGTGGGCGCGCACAATATCGCAAGCAAGTATTAGAAGCTTTGTGCCATGGCGTACCAATTGCAGTAGTATTTCGCGGCCCAATGCCAGACATATTCCTAGGCCGCCAAGTAATCGATGGCGACAAATCCGACCTAGACAATGTCTACTCTGGTGAAGTGATCATTGGGCTAACAGCCAAAGGCCCAGCAAAGCAAAACACCAATGGCTTTGTAGTCGATACCAATATTATCCCACTATTTGAGGTCGCGTAGTTTGCGCGACCACCAACCAAAACAGCGCCTAGGCTTACGCTTAGGCAGGAGTTTACGATCCCTGGAAAAAGGGAAGGCCGCGAACCGCAAGCACGCGCAAAATATATATATAATCATGAAGGCCGCAAGCTAGGCCGCAAGCGGGGATCGCACGCCCCAAACATATGTATATATATACATGCCCCTAGGCCGCAAGCAGGGGCGCGTACAAGGCCGCAAGCCCTACCCCACCCGATCACTCAAGGCCGCAAGGAATCGCCCCCAAATCAAACGCTACACCCCTTCCTGAAGCTCAACACGCACTTCAGCCAAGAGACGCATTGCTTTACTGCAACCGTCTACATCGATGGCAAGCGTGCCTTCTCCGCAGAGAACGAAGGCCGTGGTGGGCCTAACAACTACTACGCTTGAGTACATGGCGCATATGCTTGAGCATCTCAGACTCATTGATCAAGTCAGCGATCAACCAATCTATTAGTTCATCATTATCAGCGAAGCGGTCAATGGCCCAATCGTAATCCTCACCTTTAGCCTCAATGTAACGCGCAGCTTCTCTGCGTGCTTCAGACATAGCGCCTTTGAAGTCTGAGAGTTGAGCATCACGCTTGGCTCCAGCTTTCTGAGTCTTGCCATAGGGGTAGTAGTTGTTAGGCCCACCACGGCCTTCGTTCTCTGTGGAGAAGGCACGTTTGCCATCGATGTAGACGGTTGCAGTAAAGCAATGTGTTTCTTGGCTGAAGTGTTTGTTGAGCTTTAGGTTTTTAATCTCAATGTTGGTAGCCCTGCCGTACTCCTCAAGAGTCGGGTCGCTCGATGGCTGGAATGGGTTGGGGTTTCTCTGTGTCATTTCTGACTCCTTTTGTTTAATGTCCGATAACCCTATCATGCACATGCGTTACGAAACAAGCGGATTATAAAAATAAATTATTAAAGTGTGTGTATTTGTGGGTATTTTGGGGGTGGAGTCGCACCCACCCCTCCCACAAGGGGTGTAGCGTTTGATTTGGGGGCGATTCCTTGCGGCCTTGAGTGATCGGGTGGGGTAGGGCTTGCGGCCTTGTACGCGCCCCTGCTTGCGGCCTAGGGGCATGTATATATATACATATGTTTGGGGCGTGCGATCCCCGCTTGCGGCCTAGCTTGCGGCCTTCATGATTATATATATATTTTGCGCGCGCTTGCGGTTCGCGGCCTTCCCTTTTTCCAGGGATCGTAAACTCCTGCCTAAGCGTAAGCCTAGGCGCTGTTTTGGTTGGTGGTCGCGCAAACTACGCGACCTCAAAT
>CBDCRZ010000001.1:0-62210 GCA_965221135.1 Sansalvadorimonas sp. | reverse complement strand
AAGGACTAAGGACTAAGGACTAAGGACTAAGGACTAAGGACTAAGGACTAAGGACTAAGGACTAAAATATACCTGATTACCACCGAACCTACGTCATAAACCAGTGCTATAACGAACTACTAATAATAAGCGTCGACTGTCATATGCTTTGGAGGCAGACTAATGTGTAAAAACACCATTCAGTATCAAAAAGGCCTTGGCATTACGCAATTTCTTGCTGATTACGGCAGAGAGGAGCAGTGTGAGAGTACGGTGTTCTCTTGGCGCTGGCCAGATGGCTTTAAATGTCCTAAATGTAGATCCCGCAGCTTCTGCAAGCTTCACCGAAAAGCAGAATTCCAGTGTAATCGCTGTCGTCACCAGACTTCATTGACCAGTAACACCATCTTTGACTCAACAAAGCTCCCCCTCACTACTTGGTTTCTGGGCATATACCTCATCACCCAGAGTAAAACGGGGATTTCTGCCCTGGCTCTGCACCGACAACTTTCTATCTCCTACAATGCCGCACTGCGCATGAAGCACAAGCTTATGCAGGTCATGATGGAGAGGGATAATAGTTGGCAGTTGGGTGGTTTTGTCCAGGTTGATGATGCCTATTGGGGCGGTGAGCGCCACGGGGGGCGTCGGGGCAGAGGCTCAGAGAATAAAGCGCCATTTGTGGCTGCAGTCCAGACAGATGCTGATAACCACCCGCACTACATGCGCTTCAATTCCGTTGATAACTTTCAGCGCTCAACCATTAAGGAGTGGGCGGAACATGCTCTGAAAAAAGGGGCCCGGGTCGTCAGTGATGGTTTGTCCTGTTTTCGGGGTATTGAAGATGCCGGCTGCTTTCACAGCGCCATCATTACCGGTGGCGGTTATGCCTCCATGGGTAATGAAGTGTTCACCTGGGTCAACACCATGCTCGGTAACGTGAAAACAGCGATTGCCGGGACTTACCACAAGCTCGATCCGAAGCATTTGGGCCGGTATTTGTCTGAGTTCAACTATCGGTTTAACCGGCGATTTGACATGCCTTCAATGATCTCAAGACTTGGCCGTGCAGCAGTCAATACAGCGCCAATGCCGGAACGATTGCTCAAACTGCCTGATGTCCAGTGGAATACGAGCTAGCCATCAGCCGGGCACTAAAGACAACTGCAGAGTGGACTCCATCATTTTGAATGATGCTGAGGATCTTTGCCTGGCCGGAGCGATTAGAGGCTGGTTTTGCCAGCCACAACTGGAGAGCACGTCTATATGATGCCTATTTCACCGGTAACAGTGGTCAGGTTCTGTTATTTCCTCACTGGAATATAGGTTTAAAGAATGAAAAAGTGTGCGGATATTCTTAAATGAACTTTCCAGGATCATGACGTACGATCAATGGTCAGCCATTCCCCATAAGTGCACCGAGCAAATACAGATCACCCGCTCGCTTTTGAAACACAAACCTCCCCTCCAACCAAAAGTTGGATTTCGCCACCGATCTCTTACGCTGAATACACCAAGGCCTGCCGATGTTATGAAGTATCAAGAATCAGGCTGCTGATATGAGTGACTTCTCTTGGCTTTCCTTTCGATCGTCTGTAGGCAAGAACTTTCAGCAACTGGAACCATGAGTCTACGAGGAAGGTCATAAAGTACTGCCGTATGACTTCCCAGAGTTTGATTTTTGAGGAACACGATTGCCAGGCTTTGTTGAAGACAGGGCAGGCTAGCTGCTCTACCTGATCAACCAGAAAGGCCAGAAACATCAGGCAAGCCATGTTACTGGCGAGGTGTTCCTTTCCGTGACCGTAATTGTGTTCAAGATTGTAGCCTTGGGTTTTCAGCGTATTGAATGTCTCATTCTCGATTTTCCACTTCGCGCGTCCTCCTCGCATGATCTGCATGCAGCGTCGGTGAGTAACCCGCAAGCTGGTAACCCAGCTGTTGGCGTAACACTTTTTACCCTGCTTGTCGTACTCGACATATTCCAGAAAGTTAAGTTTCAAGTCCGTGTGGGTTTTGTTCAGGAGCACACCATTGGTATACCGAAACCAGTGCCTGTGTCCTTTTGCATCAGTCACCTGATAGCGCAGAACCCTATTGCGTTTGTCCCGCTCATCAACAGCCTCAAACAGAGAAGCATGATCACTGTCTTTGGCAACTATGATGAAGTGATGCTGGTAAGAGCGAATCAATTTGATGGTGGGACCTTTGGAGTACAGGTCATCTAAGTTAAGTATCAGTCTGAGCCTGGGGTGATCCTGATGGATGTGCTCAAGCGCCCGCTTCAGCGCGTTCACCTCGCAGTCATTTTTGGAGGCGTCAACCTGGTGAATAATGGGCTCTGGCATTAGCGGCAGCACAGCCTTCATCCCTGGTTTGACGATACAGACCCCAAGTAACTGGTGATAATACTGGGTCTTGGGACTGTCGGGGTTCTTCACGCAGCATTCGCTACAGTGCTTTTTCCCGGAAGAATAGTGCCCTGTGCCATCGCAGGGAGCCAGATATCCTTCTTCAAAATAGTGAAACTGTTTCAGACGGCCACTGCGTTGGACCTTAGTGAACACGGCTTTGAAGCAGGGAGCCAGATCGCGGGTGGGTACAGGATCCAGCATAACACGCATATGCGTGTCGCTGGGAACCTTGTTCACATGGTAAAGCCTTTTGAAGTTGGCTCGGAGTTCCGGCTCAGGTTTATCGTTGTCGAACTGCAGCAGAGACGGGTATTTCAGGTGCATCATGGCAAGCGCCGACATCACAGCGTCGTGCAATGAAATCTTGCCGTTAAGCTTATTGGGACGGTGGTCTATGATTTTGGCGGCCTGCTTCGAGATTAACTGAATCAGGTCGTCTCCGATAGCTTTCTTTTGGGAGGCTGGCATTGGTACACACGTGCTTTATCAGTGAAATTGCGCGAGCGTTAAATATAGCAGCTGCTCTGCAAGCCTTGGTATATCTGGGAGAAATTAATTCATGGGGAATTGCTGATCAATGGTAATCAGGAAAATATATGAACCCAGCAAATGCAACAACCAACATACTTGGCAAGTGCCCTCAGGCGGGACTAGAGGAAGGTCAAAGCTATGAAGAAGCGACGACAAGCAAGATACCTAAATTCGAGCCTACTTCTATAGAAGGAAAGCACATTGCAAAAAGAAAGGTCGATCAATGGCCTGATTACGGTGACTCCAAAATTTGGGATATTGAGTTTGAAAGTACGGTAATAGATGCTCTGGATCGTATTAAAAGTAGCAATTTGAAATTACCATGTATTATTGAGCATTTTGAAAAAATAAGATCTACAATAGCCTCTAAAAGAAAGAATCCAAAGGCTGACCTATTTGGTTCACGAAGGGATGTGAAGGCACATTTATTCTCCTCTAAATCGTATTTAACATATATTAATCGACAACATAAAGCATATGGTTATGCACTAGAGCGTGCAGTAAAAATGCCATATGACGGGAAGCACTATATCGAATCAAAAAGTGACGATGGAATATATTGGGCTGATAGGCATTTCTATGGTAGTGGAGCCCGTGGTTCTTTGCGATATGGTTTGGTTCAAGGTTACATAGACGATAGGCCAATTCCATTAACTCAGTATGTTTTTTGCCCACGAACTCTAGAACATAGAAGATCTGAAAGTGAAAGGTGGTTCGGCATGGGTGATGCAAATTATATAGGAGACAACAATGAATCAGGTCTTTGGTTGCATACTGGAAAAGAGCAAATACCTATTGTATTAAAGCATATAGAAGAATTAATAGCTAAAGCTAAAGCTGGAGATTTAATCGCTATTCCAAGAATACATTGGTGGTATGTTCATCTTGCACCAATCTGGAGAGGCTCGGGAGGAGTCGCAGAGATGATGACAAATACATTATGCCGACTTCATAATATTGAGCTGCCACCTTGGAAAGAAGGTATTGCCCCCTCAGTGGAAGTGCTTCTTGAACCAGATGAAGAAAAATTCTGCTCTAATTACCATCAGTTATTCGAGTCAGATCAAGAAAAACTCAAAATATTGTTCAAAGCTGCGGATTAGATGCCTAACGCCTGCATTAAGGGCGCCGTAGGCGTCCTTTTACATGCTCTTGTTAGCCGCAACTGACTATGCGGTCAATTACTTTAACAGTAGCGGACTGAGGGCACTTGATAGTCAAGGTTTCTGAGTGTTGATTTACTGTGCCCCAGTCACGTGATATTTCCCAGTCTGGTAAATTATCTGAAATATCGTCAGAGGGACTTAGAGCAAATGACCAGTGATTTGAGTAGAAAGCGTGAATATACAAGCCTTGCTCATCATCTGGTGTTGTTATTTCTAGGGTCGCAACATAGCCACCATCATGCAATTTAGGGTGGCTTGTAACATTAAATTCATTGCTTTCACTTGTTATACCTTTGCAGCAAATCATTCTGTCACTAGCGCCCCAGAAGACAGCCTTAGTTGTTCTTTCTGATTTAGGTTTAGCTATATTATTTTTCTTTTTGAAGAACACGACTCTCTCCGACTGTGTGCGGCTAACGCCTAAATCAGGTGCGCCGTAGGCGTCACATGGATTTACTTGTTACACGCTGGTTTGCGGTAAACAATTGGTTTAAGAAATCAGCACACGACTTTATGTGATGAACACAATCTGGCACGAGCATGGTTGAACCATGAGCCTTAGAGTTTCTTAAACTAGGTATAATTTTTATGAGTGATTTACAGTATTCATTCTCTGGGCTTGGGGATTTTATATGATGGAACCCTTTGTCTGTAATCCATTGCTCTTTCACCGCCAAGGTTAGAAGCTGCTGTAACATCATTCTCTTTTTTGGCTTTGCTTTAAGCCTCAGCGCATGTTCAATTACGGTGTAGGTTTTCAGTTGTACTTCTGGTGCAAGAGCATAGAAAAAGTAGGTATAAAGAGCCATGTTTCTTGCAACATTAAACTGACCTACCAACTCCTCTGGTATTTCTCGATTCAGCTCGATTGATGATAGCTCTTCATGCAGATGGTTAAGATTGATCTTAAACCCAGTGAGCTGACCAAGGAGATCATGCTTTTTATCAATCTCCAGAATTTCATTTAAATCCTTGAACTCTTCCATGTTGGCCCGATGTTATTTAAGCGTGTAACGCCAAGTTGTGGGGCGCCGTAGGCGTCCCAGGCAGCTTGCTGCCGTACACCAACGCCTTGTTATAAGGCCTGTTACTCGGAGCTATTACCCCAGAATTCGCTTAACTCATTCCATGCGTTTATAGACATGCTTGATAAAAATGGTTCGAGCCTTTCAGGCATCCCCAAACCTACGACAGACGTATTTTGCATACTTTCAAGAAGCCCAATTTTTGCTGCAGTACGGACATAATCATCACCATTCATGAGCCATGATTCTAGCGTAGTAAATACATGGCTGTATTCTGATTTGAAATCATCTCGTACCAATAAAGCTGTGTGACGAGCTAATTCTCCTAAAACTATATAGATAGGTAAATCAGCTTCACCCTCCCAGTCCTTTTGAAAGGTTTCCCAGCTTGAGATAAAGCTTGGGCAGCCATCCAAAATCTGGTGGATCATTTCATTTTTAGAAATCATGATGATGTATTGTTGGGCCTTATAACGCCAAGTTAACCGGCAAAGTGGCCGGAGTGTAGTGTTGCGTAATAATGCACGAAGTGCATACGCATAAACGAAACGGAGGTTACTTTGTCCGCGTTGAACTTTTTGTTATATGTTTTCTATTATTTCACGCACCAACCCAACTATTCCTGACAAAACGGCAAACTTTGCCACATAGCCCCATACAGAATGACTGGCATTTTTTGCATTTCTCCATATCAAAATCCAAACAACTATTTGCCACGCAAGCAACACGACCATAAGGATCACAATATAAACCGAAAACACTTTTGACTCTAATATGCTTTTTCCTTCTTCGAGAGTAAAAGGCAATAGAAACAGACTGCCCAACATACCAAAAAAGTACAGTATAAATGTACCTACAAACCCATAACCAAAGTACGCATTTAATAGCTTCCCGTGACCTCTCCAATAATTTTTGAAGATATCAATTCCATTTCTTGGATTATCTATTTTTCTCATGTAATACTCTAAAAATATAACGCCTGAATGTGGGGCGCCGCAGGCGTCCCAGGAGCGAAGCGACGAACACCATTCTCTTGTTATACGATTTCACGTAACTCGCTAAATTCACTTGCGGCGAAGACTAACTCATCAGTTTCATGGTTCAGCCAGTAGACTGGATTAGCCATGACACCATTAGATTCAATTTTGTAGACCAGTACATCTCCTCCTCCATTATTGCCTATTACCACCAGGTCATCTGGAAGACGGTAATGAGCACGCGCCATCTTTGTTTCGTGAACAATGCTATTACAGGTTCGCTTGACCCGCTTTTTATCTGATGTGTCATAAAAGGGGTGCAATTCAAAGTAGTCTTCACCTACCTCGACACGACCGCCATTTAGCTTCAACATCTTGTCGCGGAAGGACTCAGGGAATTTTGCCCCCAGTTCGCCTTCTGCGCTTTCGATATGTTTAGCTTCTACTGGAAATGGCATGGAACTCCTTTTTCGTATAACAGGTATTAGAACTCAAGTGAGTGATATTGGATAGTACGCGGGCATGCGGTATATCCCCCTAAAACAGGAGTTTTAACTCACTTTGAGGTATATCACTCTTTTGAATTCTGAGAATTTATCATATCTATCAACAATCTACAGATCTAATTAGACAGTTGCGTGAAATATTCTGCATATGTTGTATTTGCGTTTTTGAAATCCTCATCAATAGTGCTGTACGAAATCACAGTATCGGGGTGTTTGCATGCCTTCTCCTTTTATGACTGAAGTGCGTAATACCCTTAGGGTAAAGCGTTACAGCTATAAAACCGAACAGGCGTACTGTTATTGGATCAAATACTTCATTCGCTATCACCAGATGAAACACCCTCAGTACTTAGGCTCTGATCATGTTAAACAGTTCCTGACTTATCTGGCAGTCCATCGTCGTGTGGCAGCAGCGACACAAAATCAGGCGCTCAATGCGCTGAATTTTTTATATAAACAACTATTGGATAGGCCATTAGGTGATGTCAGTAGTCTCGTTCGAGCCCGGAAATCTACAAAGATCCCTGTAGTTTTTGAACGCCAGGAAGTGAGTGCTGTTTTTTCTGCAATCAGCCCTGCTCACAAGATGCCCGCTCAGCTGATGTATGGCTCAGGGTTGCGGTTGATGGAATGTCTGCGTTTGCGGATGAAGGATATTGATTTTGAGCGCAAGACGATTATTGTCCGTAGTGGTAAAGGTGATAAGGATAGGGTGACTATTTTACCTGAGCCGCTAATACCAGACCTGCAGTCTCGTATTAGAGAAGTACGTTATCTTCACGCTTCTGATGTAGAGGCTGGTTTTGGAGAAGTTTGGATGCCAGATGCCCTGGCCAGAAAGTATCCTTCAGAAGCAAGAAGTATTCATTGGCAGTACCTTTTTTGTTCTCACAAACGTGCGCTCGACCCAAGAACGGGGTGTCAACGGCGTCATCATATTGATGACAGTACTATGCAACGGGCGGTTAAGCGTGCTGTTCAATTATCCGGTATTGAAAAGAAGGGCAGCTGCCATACCTTTAGACATTCATTTGCTACTCATTTACTGGATGATGGGTATGACATTCGAACTGTTCAGGAACTTCTGGGTCATAAGGACCTGAAAACAACACAAATTTATACTCATGTATTAAACCGGGGTGGTCATGCTGTCAGGAGCCCTTTACGCAATATATGACCAGACACGCTACCGCCCCATAGAGTTCGATTACACAGCAGTGGCTGTGCTAATAGACCCATGTTTTGTGTTTTTGCTTTGTATTTTTATCATTATGCATCAGGTTATATCTATACGTCACTATTCATGTAAGTGTCATCTTTCTGCGGGTGTTATTCGGCTTCCCTGGTTGGTAAAACGTGAGAGTGGGGCATGTGATAAAGAGAGGCGGTATATAAAAGAAAGAGTCAGCTCGCTGTAGCTGGCGGGCTGGCTCTTTTTTGTGTGGTGTACGAATTTTGTATAAATGGGGGGGGTCACTCCACCCAGTTAATCACATGCTCTTCCCAGTCTTCTTCTGGAACACGTGTATCAGGAATTACCCGGTCTTTGACCGAGATGCCAGCCAGATGCACGGTCCCTGTAGTACCAGACACCAGCGGGTGCCATTCAGGCAGGTCTTTGCCTTCCGAGATCAGGCGGTAAGCGCAGGTGTTAGGTAGCCAGAAAAACTCTGGTACATCCTCAGGTTTCAGCCAGACACAGTTTGGCACCTTCGTATTACGGGTTTCGTAGATGGTGCAGCGGCAGTTCTCTTGTTCCAGATAGTGGCAAACCAGTTCGGTGTAGTACACATCATTGGTCTCCTCATCCTGAAGTTTCTGCAGACAGCAGCCGTCGCAGAGAGATTCCAACTCGTCCCGGCTCATTTCTTTCAGGGTTTTCACCTGCCAGAAGGGTTTTTCGGTCGGGGTGGTGGTTTCGGTTACATCTTTGTTCTGGGTCATGCCTGATTTTTCAACAATTACCGGGGGTCATTAAAGCAGAGAAGTTCATCCGGAAGGGTGATTTTATAATCGTCATCATCTTCCTGGACAGGCATCTGCAGATAGTAGCCCTGGCTCTCGAGCTTGCTGAGCACTTCAGCGGTGTCGACATTGGCCAGTTGGCGTTCCGGGGTGAGTAGAAAATCCATCACCAGCTCCGGGCTGCCCATCAAGGTGAGCAGTTCCTCAGGGATGGCGTCCAGACCTTTCAGCTTGTTTACATAAAGGTACAAGCCAGCTTTTTTCGCGGTTTTTTAAACAGAGACAATTGTTTTCATGGATGAATTCCGCGTTGTTTTCGGTATCTGTTGCTTAATAGGGAACTTCCTCTACTGAGGGCGTTCGAAGTTCTGCTGGTTGAGATGTTCCAGCAAGGGGGTAAGCACCTGATCCGTTCGCCAGCCTTCGGCCTTCTGCGGGCGGGTAAAGGTGCCGCTGGCCAGCCAGCTGCGCAGCAGGGGGGCCGGTCCAGGGTTTGGGCGGTACCAGTTCCGGGAGGAGTCCCAGTTCGCGGGCACGCTTGCGGCAAAACACTTTAATGGCTTCGACGCAGGGCTGCACTTTTTTCGGCAGCGGGCCAGCCGGGCGTTCCGGGTAATCTTCTGGCTGGGTGGCTTTGCCTTCGGCGACGTGTTCCAGAATGGACTGGCCAGATTGTCTCAGGGCCTGGGGCTTCATACCGCGAATACGGCGCAGGTCATTCATGGTGTCGGGTTGCAATCGGGCCAGCTCCCACAGTGAAAAAAGGGGTTGGAGTCATTTATTGAATGGTATTTATCAAAGCGGATCTTCTACAGGAACATACTGGTGCGTAAAAGATTAAATGACACCGACCCCTTTACTCTTTACTCTTTACTCATATTTCCTATGTTGAGACTGACTCGGTCGCAGGCCTTGGAACGTTTGTTGATCGGGTGATAAATGCAATGGACGAACAAGAAATGAGTAACCAGTATGAAGGCCTGAGAGTGAATGACTTGCCAGCCTGGTAAGCTTCCTACCAACCACCTGAACGCCACCATTTCAGGCAATGATTTTTCCTGTCCGGTTATGCTTTTGGAGGATCATGGTCGGTATATGAGGCGGTTTGCTGATTGTGTATTCCCTTCTCTTTTTGGCCTGTGCCGTCTTGCCATATATCCCGCCATTGCCTTTACTGCACAGCCTCAACGAACGGGCAAGAGGATGAGATTTACCGTGAATATTGGTGCTCACTTTTGCAGGAGAGAATTGTTTTTTATTTGGTTAATGCTACCGCTGTCAGGGGGCGTGATAGAGAAATGCGCAGCAGCAGATAAAGATACAAAGAAAAGCTGGGCGGCAATTGTAAAACCTTTACCTGCTTCCCTGTATCCCGGTCGTACCGGTGTCCGGCCACATGCCTCTCCTGTTCCTGAATCATCAATGCTTCAGTGGCCGCCTGTATTGACCATATCAAAGACCCATGCCGAAGTCCCTTCACGACAACAGGAATCGTCTGAGGCTACAGTTCGAACACATCCAAAAAGAAGACCAGACAGAAAGAGGCAATATTACCGCAACCCTTCCGCCGAGCGTTTCGATCAACAGATAGAAGCACTGGCAAACGAAGTGAATCGACTCAAAAAGCAACTTCACGGGCCACATCGGGAGAGCCATAAAACCGCGCTTTTAGATCTTGCATTCCAGATAACAGAAAGAGAGCCGCACCCGCTTCGAGCCAGTCCCAAAGCCCTTGCTCTTTTGGCAAATGCGTTTTCAAAATTAGCAAAATATCAAGAAGGCGCCACAGCGTTAGACTGGATAATGAAAGCCGTGATCCACCGCAGTCAAAAACAGCAGCTAACCAAACAGTGCGGATTTAAAGCCCAAACTCTGGCCATGGTGCTCAATAGCCTGAGTCAGGTGGCGGGGGACGACGCCGACACGACCCGGAAGGCGCTGGCCAAAGAGGTGGGAAGCCGTGATTTGACTGACCCCAGGGAGTGGTCGGCCCAGCATCTAGCCATGGTGACCAATGGCCTGAGTCAGGTGGCGGGTGACGACGCCGACACGACCCGGAAGGCGCTGGCCAAAGAGGTGGGAAGCCGTGATTTGACCGACACCAAAGAGTGGTCGGCCCAGCATCTGGCCATGGTGGCCAATGGCCTGAGCCAGGTGACGGGTGACGACGCCGACACGACCCGGAAGGCGCTGGCCAAAGAGGTGGGAAGCCGTGATTTGACCGACACCAAAGAGTGGTCGGCCCAGCATCTGGCCATGGTGACCAACGGCCTGAGTCAGGTGGCGGGTGACGACGCCGACACGACCCGGAAGGCGCTGGCCAAAGAGGTGGGAAGCCGTGATTTGACCAACACCAAAGAGTGGTCGGCCCAGCCTCTGGCCATGGTGACCAATGGCCTGAGGCAGGTGGCGGGGGACGACGCCGACACGACCCGGAAGGCGCTGGCCAAAGAAGTGGGGAGGCGTGCCCTTGCCGGAGACCTTAAGTGCTGGATAGCGCAACATCTGGCCATGGTGACCAATGGCCTGAGCCAGGTGACGGGGGACGACGCCGACACGACCCGGAAGGCGCTGGCCAAAGAGGTGGGAAGCCGTGATTTGACCAACACCAAAGAGTGGTCCGCCCAGCATCTGGCCATGGTGACCAATGGCCTGCTCCAGGTGGCGGGGGACGACGCCGACACGACCCGGAAGGCGCTGGCCAATGAGGTGGGAAGCCGTGATTTGACCGACACCAAAGAGTGGTCGGCCCAGCCTCTGGCTATGGTGACCAACGGCCTGAGTCAGGTGGCGGGTGACGACGCCGACACGACCCGGAAGGCGCTGGCCAAAGAGGTGGGAAGCCGTGATTTGACCAACACCAAAGAGTGGTCGGCCCAGCCTCTGGCCATGGTGACCAATGGCCTGAGGCAGGTGGCGGGGGACGACGCCGACACGACCCGGAAGGCGCTGGCCAAAGAAGTGGGGAGGCGTGCCCTTGCCGGAGACCTTAAGTGCTGGATAGCGCAACATCTGGCCATGGTGACCAATGGCCTGAGCCTGGTGACGGGGGACGACGCCGACACGACCCGGAAGGCGCTGGCCAAAGAGGTGGGAAGCCGTGATTTGACCGACACCAAAGAGTGGTCGGCCCAGAATCTGGCCATGGTGACCAATGGCCTGAGCCAGGTGACGGGGGATGACGCCGACACGACCCGGAAGGCGCTGGCCAAAGAAGTGGGGAGGCGTGCCCTTGCCGGAGACCTTAAGTGCTGGATAGCGCAAGATCTGGCCATGGTGACCAATGGCCTGAGCCCGGTGACGGGGGACGACGCCGACACGACCCGGAAGGCGCTGGCCAAAGAGGTGGGAAGCCGTGATTTGACCGACACCAAAGAGTGGTCGGCCCAGCCTCTGGCCATGGTGACCAATGGCCTGAGTCAGGTGGCGGGGGACGACGCCGACACGACCCGGAAGGCGCTGGCCAAAGAGGTGGGGAGGCGTGATTTGACTGATCCCAGGGAGTGGTCGGCCCAGCCTCTGGCCATGGTGACCAATGGCCTGAGGCAGGTGGCGGGGGACGACGCCGACACGACCCGGAAGGCGCTGGCCATAGAGGTGGGAAGCCGTGATTTGACCGACACCAAAGAGTGGTCGGCCCAGCATCTGGCCATGGTGACCAATGGCCTGAGTCAGGCGGCGGGGGACGACGCCGACACGACCCGGAAGGCGCTGGCCAAAGAGGTGGGGAGGCGTGATTTGACCGACACCAAAGAGTGGTCGGCCCAGCCTCTGGCCATGGTGGCCAGTGGGATGTCTCATTGCTCACACGTCATAGGGGAGGATGTTGTTCAAGCTTCGATTCAAGCCATTATGAACATATCGCCGGCTGAACAGGATATTATTATGGCCCTTGACGCTTTGTGCCGTTTATCTCTGTCAGACGACCAGCTGAAGCTTGGCTATTTCCTGGTTAAACGTCTTTGTGATATGACTGGTTTTATTGATACAGGCGGCCCTCTACAGCATAACGTCGGCGACGTCTTATGGAACCTGGCCGTTCTGGATTTATGTGCAAAACAAAGTCCGCTCGTCAAGGATGATCCTGATACACCCCGTTTCGATATCTTTGTTAAGCCGCTAATGGATAGGGAAAATATCAGGGACGTTCTTTCACATCACTGGCAAGACAGATTTGCATATATTTACTGGGCAGGCATTTCTAACCTGGAAATTGATGTGTCTCCTACTCTTTCTGCTCCTGAAAAAAAGGTGAAAGTCTCAGCATTACAAAACAGAGTGTTCCAGGCTGTTAAAAATGCTTTGCCAAACCAAAATATTGTTATGGAAGTGAATATTGAAGGGTTCCCCGTTGATATTCTGGTGGGTAAAACCTTGTGTATAGAGGTCGATGGCCCCCATCATTATATTCAGGATGACACAATGGAAAACGATGAGCTTCTTCTTGCAAAAGAATCTGGAAAAAGAAGAGCGCGAGACCCTTTGATAGATCACATACTCAAAAGCCTGGGGTTTGAGGTGCTACGTATTTCCTATGTTGAGACTGACTCGGTCGCAGGCCTTGGAACGTTTGTTGAACGGGTGATAAATGCAATGGACGAACAAGAAATGAGTAGCCAGTATGAAGGCCTGAGAGTGAATGACTTGCCAGGAGCCTGGTAACCTTTCTACCAACCACCTGAACGCCACCATTTCAGGCAATGATTTTTCCTGTCCGGTTATGCTTTTGGAGGATCATGGTCGGTATATGAGGCGGTTTGCTGATTGTGTATTCCCTTCTTTTTTTGGCCTGTGCCGTCTTGCCATATATCCCGCCATTGCCTTTACTGCACAGCCTCAACGAACGGGCAACAGGATGAGATTTACCGTGAATATTGGTGCTCACTTTTGCGGGAGAGAATTGTTTTTTATTTGGTTAATGCTACCGCTGTCAGGGGGCGTGATAGAGAAATGCGCAGCAGCAGATAAAGATACAAAGAAAAGCTGGGCGGCAATAGTAAAGCCTTTACCTGCTTCCGTGTATCCCGGTCGTACCTGTGCCCGGCCACATGCCTCTCCTGTTCCTGAATCATCAATGCTTCAGTGGCCGCCTGTATTGACCACATCAAAGACCCATGCCGAAGTCCCTTCACGACAACAGGAATGGTCTGAGGCTACAGTTCGAACACATCCAAAAAGAAGCCCAGACAGAAAGAGACAATATTACCGCAACCCTTCCGCCGAGCGTTTCGATCAACAGATAGAAGCACTGGCAAACGAAGTGAATCGACTCAAAAAGCAACTTCACGGGCCACATCGGGAGAGCCATAAAACCGCGCTTTTAGATCTTGCATTCCAGATGACAGAAAGAGATCCGCACCCGCTTCGAGCCAGTCCCAGAGCCCTTGCTCTTTTGGCAAATGCGTTTTCAAAATTAGCAAAATATCAAGAAGGCGCCACAGCGTTAGACTGGATAATGAAAGCCGTGATCCACCGCAGTCAAAAACAGCAGCTAACCAAACAGTGCGGATTTAAAGCCCAAACGCTGGTCATGGTGCTCAATAGCCTGAGTCAGGTCGCCGGTGACAAAGCCGACACGACCCGGAAGGCGCTGGCCAAAGAGGTGGGAAGCCGTGCCCTTGCCGGAGACCTTAAGTGCTGGATAGCGCAAGATCTGGCCATGGTGACCAATGGCCTGAGTCAGGTGGCGGGGGACGACGTCGACACGACCCGGAAGGCGCTGGCCAAAGAGGTGGGGAGGCGTGATTTGACTGACACCAGGGAGTGGTCGGCCCAGCATCTGGCCATGGTGACCAATGGCCTGAGTCAGGTGACGGGGGACGACGCCGACACGACCCGGAAGGCGCTGGCCAAAGAGGTGGGGAGGCGCGCCCTTGCCGGAGACCTTAAGTGCTGGATAGCGCAAGATCTGGCCATGGTGACCAGTGGCCTGAGTCAGGTGGCGGGGGACGACGCCGACACGACCCGGAAGGCGCTGGCCAAAGAGGTGGGAAGCCGTGATTTGACCGACACCAAAGAGTGGTCGGCCCAGCATCTGGCCATGGTGACCAATGGCCTGAGTCAGGTGGCGGGGGACGACGCCGACACGACCCGGAAGGCGCTGGCCAAAGAGGTGGGAAGCCGTGATTTGACCAACACCAAAGAGTGGTCGGCCAAGCATCTGGCCATGGTGACCAATGGCCTGAGGCAGGTGGAGGGGGACGACGCCGACACGACCCGGAAGGCGCTGGCCAAAGACGTGGGGAGGCGTGCCCTTGCCGGAGACCTTAAGTGCTGGATAGCGCAAGATCTGGCCATGGTGACCAATGGCCTGAGTCAGGTGGCGGGGGACGACGCCGACACGACCCGGAAGGCGCTGGCCAAAGAAGTGGGGAGGCGTGCCCTTGCCGGAGACCTTAAGTGCTGGATAGCGCAAGATCTGGCCATGGTGACCAATGGCCTGAGTCAGGTGGCGGGTGACGACGCCGACACGACCCGGAAGGCGCTGGCCAAAGAGGTGGGGAGGCGTGCCCTTGCCGGAGACCTTAAGTGCTGGATAGCGCAAGATCTGGCCATGGTGACCAATGGCCTGAGCCAGGTAACGGGGGACGACGCAAACACGACCCGGAAGGCGCTGGCCAAAGAGGTGGGAAGCCGTGATTTGACCAACACCAAAGAGTGGTCGGCCCAGCCTCTGGCCATGGTGACTAATGGCCTGAGTCAGGTGGGGGGGGACGACGCCGACACGACCCGGAAGGCGCTGGCCATAGAGGTGGGAAGCCGTGATTTGACCGACACCAAAGAGTGGTCGGCCCAGCATCTGGCCATGGTGACCAATGGCCTGAGTCAGGTGGCGGGGGACGACGCCGATACGACCCGGAAGGCGCTGGCCAAAGAGGTGGGAAGCCGTGATCTGACCGACACCAAAGAGTGGTCGGCCCAGCCTCTGGCCATGGTGACCAATGGCCTGAGCCAGGTGACGGGGGACGACGCCGACACGACCCGGAAGGCGCTGGCCAAAGAGGTGGGAAGCCGTGATTTGACTGACACCAGAGAGTGGACGGCCCAGCCTCTGGCCATGGTGGCCAGTGGGATGTCTCATTGCTCACACGTCATAGGGGAGGATGTTGTTCAAGCTTCGATTCAAGCCATTATGAACATATCGCCGACTGAACAGGATATCATTATGGCCCTTTGCGCTTTGTGCCGTTTATCTCTGTCAGACGACCAGCTGAAGCTTGGCTATTTCCTGGTTAAACGTCTTTGTGATATGACTGGTTTTATTGACACAGGCGGACCTCTACAGCAGAGCGCCGGCGACTTCTTATGGAACCTTGCCGTTCTGGATTTATGTGCAAAACAAAATCCGCTCGTCAAGGATGATCCTGATACACCCCGTTTCGATATCTTTGTTAAGCCGCTAATGGATAGGGAAAATATCAGGGATCTTCTTTCACATCACTGGCAAGACAGATTTGCATATATTTACTGGGCAGGCATTTCTAACTTGGAAATTGATGTGTCTCCTGCTCTTTCTGCTCCTGAAAAAAAGGTGAAAGTCTCAGCATTACAAAACAGAGTGTTCCAGGCTGTTAAAAGTGCTTTGCCAAACCAAAATATTGTTATGGAAGTGAATATTGAAGGGTTCCCAGTTGATATTCTGGTGGGTAAAACCTTGTGTATAGAGGTCGATGGCCCCCATCATTATATTCAGGATGATACAATGGAAAACGATGAGCTTCTTCTTGCAAAAGAATCTGCAAAAAGAAGAGCGCGAGACCCTTTGATAGATCACATACTCAAAAGTCTGGGGTTTGAGGTGCTACGTATTTCCTATGTTGAGACTGACTCGGTCGCAGGCCTTGGAACGTTTGTTGATCGGGTGATAAATGCAATGGACGAACAAGAAATGAGTCGCCAGTATGAAGGCCTGAGAGTGAATGACTTGCCAGCCTGGTAAGCTTCCTACCAACCACCTGAACGCCACCATTTCAGGCAATGATTTTTCCTGTCCGGTTATGCTTTTGGAGGATCATGGTCGGTATATGAGGCGGTTTGCTGATTGTGTATTTCCTTCTCTTTTTGGCCTGTGCCGTCTTGCCATATATCCCGCCATTGCCTTTACTGCACAGCCTCAACGAACGGGCAAGAGGATGAGATTTACCGTGAATATTGGTGCTCACTTTTGCAGGAGAGAATTGTTTTTTATTTGGTTAATGCTACCGCTGTCAGGGGGCGTGATAGAGAAATGCGCAGCAGCAGATAAAGATACAAAGAAAAGCTGGGCGACAATTGTAAAGCCTTCACCTGCTTCCCTGTATCCCGGTCGTACCTGTGTCCGGCCACATGCCTCTCCTGTTCCTGAATCATCAATGCTTCAGTGGCCGCCTGTATTGACCACATCAAAGACCCATGCCGAAGTCCCTTCACGACAACAGGAATCGTCTGAGGCTACAGTTCGAACACATCCAAAAAGAAGACCAGACAGAAAGATACAATATTACCGCAACCCTTCCGCCGAGCGTTTCGATCAACAGATAGAAGCACTGGCAAACGAAGTGAATCGACTCAAAAAACAACTTCACGGGCCACATCGGGAGAGCCATAAAACCGCGCTTTTAGATCTTGCATTCCAGATGACAGAAAGAGAGCCGCACCCGCTTCGAGCCAGTCCCAAAGCCCTTGCTCTTTTGGCAAATGCGTTTTCAAAATTAGCAAAATATCAAGAAGGCGCCACAGCGTTAGACTGGATAATGAAAGCCGTGATCCACCGCAGTCAAAAACAGCAGCTAACCAAACAGTGCGGATTTAAAGCCCAAACGCTGGCCATGGTGCTCAATAGCCTGAGTCAGGTGGAGGGCGACAAAGCCGACACAACCCGGAAGGCGCTGGCCAAAGAAGTGGGGAGGCGTGATTTGACCGACACCAAAGAGTGGTCGGCCCAGCATCTGGCCATGGTGACCAATGGCCTGAGCCCGGTGACGGGGGACGACGCCGACACGACCCGGAAGGCGCTGGCCAAAGAGGTGGGAAGCCGTGATTTGACTGACACCAGTGAGTGGTCGGCCCAGCCTCTGGCCATGGTGACCAATGGCCTGAGGCAGGTGGCGGGGGACGACGCCGACACGACCCGGAAGGCGCTGGCCAAAGAGGTGGGAAGCCGTGATTTGACCGACACCAAAGAGTGGTCAGCCCAGTCTCTGGCCATGGTGACCAATGGCCTGAGCCAGGTGACGGGGGACGACGCCGATACAACCCGGAAGGCGCTGGCCAAAGAAGTGGGGAGGCGTGCCCTTGCCGGAGACCTTAAGTGCTGGATAGCGCAACATCTGGCCATGGTGACCAATGGCCTGATCCAGATGGCGGGGGACGACGCCGACACGACCCGAAAGGCGCTGGCCAAAGAGGTGGGAAGCCGTGATTTGACCGACACCAAAGAGTGGTCGGCCCAGCCTCTGGCCATGGTGACCAATGGCCTGAGGCAGGTGGCGGGGGACGACGCCGACACGACCCGGAAGGCGCTGGCCAAAGAGGTGGGGAGGCGTGATTTGACCAACACCAAAGAGTGGTCGGCCCAGCATCTGGCCATGGTGACCAATGGCCTGAGTCCGGTGACGGGGGACGACGCCGACACGACCCGGAAGGCGCTGGCCAAAGAGGTGGGGAGGCGTGCCCTTGCCGGAGACCTTAAGTGCTGGATAGCGCAAGATCTGGCCATGGTGACCAATGGCCTGAGCCCGGTGACGGGGGACGACGCCGACACGACCCGGAAGGCGCTGGCCAAAGAGGTGGGAAGCCGTGATTTGACCGACACCAAAGAGTGGTCGGCCCAGCATCTGGCCATGGTGACCAATGGCCTGAGTCAGGTGGCGGGGGACGACGCCGACACGACCCGGAAGGCGCTGGCCAAAGAGGTGGGGAGGCGTGCCCTTGCCGGAGACCTTAAGTGCTGGATAGCGCAAGATCTGGCCATGGTGACCAGTGGCCTGAGCCAGGTGACGGGGGACGAGGCCGACACGACCCGGAAGGCGCTGGCCAAAGAGGTGGGGAGGCGTGATTTGACTGACCCCAGGGAGTGGTCGGCCCAGTCTCTGGCCATGGTGACCAATGGCCTGAGGCAGGTGGCGGGGGACGACGCCGACACGACCCGGAAGGCGCTGGCCAAAGAAGTGGGGAGGCGTGCCCTTGCCGGAGACCTTAAGTGCTGGATAGCGCAACATCTGGCCATTGTGACCAATGGTCTGAGCCAGGTGACGGGGGACGACGCCGACACGACCCGGAAGGCGCTGGCCAAAGAAGTGGGGAGGCGTGCCCTTGCCGGAGACCTTAAGTGCTGGATAGCGCAACATCTGGCCATTGTGACCAATGGTCTGAGCCAGGTGACGGGGGACGACGCCGACACGACCCGGAAGGCGCTGGCCAAAGAGGTGGGAAGCCGTGATTTGACTGACACCAGAGAGTGGTCGGCCCAGCATCTGGCCATGGTGGCCAGTGGGATGTCTCATTGCTCACACGTCATAGGGGAGGATGTTGTTCAAGCTTCGATTCAAGCCATTATGTACATATCGCCGACTGAACAGGATATCATTATGGCCCTTTGCGCTTTGTGCCGTTTATCTCTGTCAGACGACCAGCTGAAGCTTGGCTATTTCCTGGTTAAACGTCTTTGTGATATGACTGGTTTTATTGACACAGGCGGCCCTCTACAGCATAACGTCGGCGACTTCTTATGGAACCTGGCCGTTCTGGATTTATGTGCAAAACAAAATCCGCTCGTCAAGGATGATCCTGATACACCCCGTTTCGATATCTTTGTTAAGCCGCTAATGGATAGGGAAAATATCAGGGACCTTCTTTCACATCACTGGCAAGACAGATTTGCATATATTTACTGGGCAGGCATTTCTAACGTGGAAATTGATGTGTCTCCTGCTCTTTCTGCTCCTGAAAAAAAGGTGAAAGTCTCAGCATTACAAAACAGAGTGTTCCAGGCTGTTAAAAATGCTTTGCCAAACCAAAATATTGTTATGGAAGTGAATATTGAAGGGTTCCCAGTTGATATTCTGGTGGGTAAAACCTTGTGTATAGAGGTCGATGGCCCCCATCATTATATTCAGGATGACACAATGGAAAACGATGAGCTTCTTCTTGCAAAAGAATCTGGAAAAAGAAGAGCGCGAGACCGTTTGATAGATCACATACTCAAAAGCCTCAGCAATTCCCCATGAATTAATTTCTCCCAGATATACCAAGGCTTGCAGAGCAGCAGCTATATTTAACGCTCGCGCAATTTCACTGATAAAGCACGTGTGTACCAATGCCAGCCTCCCAAAAGAAAGCTATCGGAGACGACCTGATTCAGTTAATCTCGAAGCAGGCCGCCAAAATCATAGACCACCGTCCCAATAAGCTTAACGGCAAGATTTCATTGCACGACGCTGTGATGTCGGCGCTTGCCATGATGCACCTGAAATACCCGTCTCTGCTTCAGTTCGACAACGATAAACCTGAGCCGGAACTCCGAGCCAATTTCAAAAGGCTTTACCATGTGAACAAGGTTCCCAGCGACACGCATATGCGTGTTATGCTGGATCCTGTACCCACCCGCGATTTGGCTCCCTGCTTCAAAGCCGTGTTCACTAAGGTCCAACGCAGTGGCCGTCTGAAACAGTTTCACTATTTTGAAGAAGGATATCTGGCTCCCTGCGATGGCACAGGGCACTATTCTTCCGGGAAAAAGCACTGTAGCGAATGCTGCGTGAAGAACCCCGACAGTCCCAAGACCCAGTATTATCACCAGTTACTTGGGGTCTGTATCGTCAAACCAGGGATGAAGGCTGTGCTGCCGCTAATGCCAGAGCCCATTATTCACCAGGTTGACGCCTCCAAAAATGACTGCGAGGTGAACGCGCTGAAGCGGGCGCTTGAGCACATCCATCAGGATCACCCCAGGCTCAGACTGATACTTAACTTAGATGACCTGTACTCCAAAGGTCCCACCATCAAATTGATTGGCTCTTACCAGCATCACTTCATCATAGTTGCCAAAGACAGTGATCATGCTTCTCTGTTTGAGGCTGTTGATAAGCGGGACAAACGCAATAGGG
This sequence comes from Sansalvadorimonas sp., assembly GCA_965221135.1. Classification (GTDB taxonomy): domain Bacteria; phylum Pseudomonadota; class Gammaproteobacteria; order Pseudomonadales; family Endozoicomonadaceae; genus Sansalvadorimonas. Next base: position 41,561 of record CBDCRZ010000001.1, on the reverse strand, counting down.
TTCTGCGCTATCAGGTGACTGATGCAAAAGGACACAGGCACTGGTTTCGGTATACCAATGGTGTGCTCCTGAACAAAACCCACACGGACTTGAAACTTAACTTTCTGGAATATGTCGAGTACGACAAGCAGGGTAAAAAGTGTTACGCCAACAGCTGGGTTACCAGCTTGCGGGTTACTCACCGACGCTGCATGCAGATCATGCGAGGAGGACGCGCGAAGTGGAAGATCGAGAATGAGACATTCAATACGCTGAAAACCCAAGGTTACAATCTTGAACACAATTACGGTCACGGAAAGGAACACCTCGCCAGTAACATGGCTTGCCTGATGTTTCTGGCCTTTCTGGTTGATCAGGTAGAGCAGCTAGCCTGCCCTGTCTTCAACAAAGCTTGGCAATCGTGTTCCTCAAAAATCAAACTCTGGGAAGTCATACGGCAGTACTTTATGACCTTCCTCGTAGATTCATGGTTCCAGTTGCTGAAAGTTCTTGCCTACAGACGATCGAAAGGAAAGCCAAGAGAAGTCACTCATATCAGCAGCCTGATTCTTGATACTTCATAACATCGGTAGGCCTTGGTGTATTCAGCGTAAGAGATCGGTGGCGAAATCCAACTTTTGGTTGGAGGGGGGGTGTGCTTTAAAAACGAGCGGGTGATCTGTATTTGCTCGGTGCACTTATGGGGAATGGCTGCAAAAGCCTGGGGTTTGAGGTACTACGTATTTCCTATATTGAGACTGACTCGGTCGCAGGCCTTGGAACGTTTGTTGATCGGGTGATAAATGCAATGGACGAACAAGAAATGAGTCGCCAGTATGAAGGCCTGAGAGTGAATGACTTGCCAGCCTGGTAACCTTTCTACCAGCCACCTGAACGCCACCATTTCAGGCAATGATTTTTCCTGTCCGGTTATGCTTTTGGAGGATCATGGTCGGTATATGAGGCGGTTTGCTGATTGTTTATTCCCTTCTCTTTTTGGCCTGTGCCGTCTTGCCATATATCCCGCCATTGCCTTTACTGCACAGCCTCAACGAACGGGCAACAGGATGAGATTGACCGTGAATATTGGTGCTCACTTTAGCGGGAGAGAATTGTTTTTTATTTGGTTAATGCTACCGCTGTCAGGGGGCGTGATAGAGAAATGCGCAGCAGCAGATAAAGATACAAAGAAAAGCTGGGCGGCAATTGTAAAGCCTTTACCTGCTTCCCTGTATCCCGGTCGTACCGGTGTCCGGCCACATGCCTCTCCTGTTCCTGAATCATCAATGCTTCAGTGGCCGCCTGTATTGACCACATCAAAGACCCATGCCGAAGTCCCTTCACGACAACAGGAATCGTCTGAGGCTACAATTCGAACACATCCAAAAAGAAGACCAGACAGAAAGAGACAATATTACCGCAACCCTTCCGCCGAGCGTTTCGATCAACAGATAGAAGCACTGGCAAACGAAGTGAATCGACTCAAAAAGCAACTTCACGGGCCACATCGGGAGAGCCATAAAACCGCGCTTTTAGATCTTGCATTCCAGATGACAGAAAGAGAGCCGCATCCGCTTCGAGCCAGTCCCAAAGCCCTTGCTCTTTTGGCAAATGCGTTTTCAAAATTAGCAAAATATCAAGAAGGCGCCACAGCGTTAGACTGGATAATGAAAGCCGTGATCCACCGCAGTCAAAAACAGCAGCTAACCAAACAGTGCGGATTTAAAGCCCAAACGCTGGCCATGGTGCTCAATAGCCTGAGTCAGGTGGCGGGTGACAAAGCCGACACGACCCGGAAGGCGCTGGCCAAAGAGGTGGGAAGCCGTGATTTGACCAACACCAAAGAGTGGTCGGCCCAGCCTCTGGCCATGGTGACCAATGGCCTGAGTCAGGTGACGGGGGACGACGCCGACACGACCCGGAAGGCACTGGCCAAAGAGGTGGGGAGGCGTGCCCTTGCCGGAGACCTTAAGTGCTGGATAGCGCAAGATCTGGCCATGGTGACCAATGGCCTGAGCCAGGTGACGGGGGACGACGCCGACACGACCCGGAAGGCGCTGGCCAAAGAGGTGGGGAGGCGTGATTTGACCGACACCAAAGAGTGGTCGGCCCAGCATCTGGCCATGGTGACCAATGGCCTGAGCCAGGTGACGGGGGACGACGCCGACACGACCCGGAAGGCGCTGGCCAAAGAGGTAGGAAGCCGTTATTTGACCGACACCAAAGAGTGGTCGGCCCAGCATCTGGCCATGGTGACCAATAGCCTGATCCAGGTGACGGGGGACGACGCCGACACGACCCGGAAGGCGCTGGCCAAAGAGGTGGGGAGTCGTGATTTGACTGACCCCAGGGAGTGGTCGGCCCAGCATCTGGCCATGGTGACCAATGGCCTGAGTCAGGTGGCGGGTGACGACGCCGACACGACCCGGAAGGCGCTGGCCAAAGAGGTGGGAAGCCGTGATTTGACCAACACCAAAGAGTGGTCGGCCCAGCATCTGGCCATGGTGACCAATGGCCTGAGCCAGGTGGCGGGGGACGACGCCGATACGACCCGGAAGGCGCTGACCAAAGAAGTCGGGAGGCGTGCCCTTGCCGGAGACCTTAAGTGCTGGATAGCGCAAGATCTAGCCATGGTGACCAATGGCCTGAGTCAGGTGACGGGTGACGACGCCGACACGACCCGGAAGGCGCTGGCCAAAGAGGTGGGAAGCCGTGATTTGACTGACCCAAGGGAGTGGTCGGCCCAGCATCTGGCCATGGTGACCAATGGCCTGAGCCAGGTGACGGGGGACGACGCCGACACGACCCGGAAGGCGCTGGCCAAAGAGGTGGGAAGCCGTGATTTGACCGACACCAAAGAGTGGTCGGCCCAGCCTCTGGCCATGGTGACCAATGGCCTGAGCCCGGTGGCGGGGGACGACGCCGACACGACCCGGAAGGCGCTGGCCAAAGAAGTGGGGAGGCGTGCCCTTGCCGGAGACCTTAAGTGCTGGATAGCGCAACATCTGGCCATGGTGACCAATGGCCTGAGGCAGGTGGCGGGGGACGACGCCGACACGACCCGGAAGGCTCTGGCCAAAGAGGTGGGGAGGCGTGATTTGACTGACACCAGGGAGTGGTCGGCCCAGCATCTGGCCATGGTGACCAATGGCCTGAGCCAGGTGACGAGGGACGACGCCGACACGACCTGGAAGGCGCTGGCCAAAGAGGTGGGGAGGCGTGATTTGACTGACCCCAAAGAGTGGTCGGCCCAGCCTCTGGCCATGGTGACCAATGGCCTGAATCAGGTAGCGGGTGACGACGCCGACACGACCCGGAAGGCGCTGGCCAAAGAAGTGGGGAGGCGTGCCCTTGCCGGAGACCTTAAGTGCTGGATAGCGCAAGATCTGGCCATGGTGACCAATGGCCTGAGTCAGGTGACGGGGGACGACGCCGACACGACCCGGAAGGCGCTGGCCAAAGAGGTGGGAAGCCGTGCCCTTGCCGGAGACCTTAAGTGCTGGATAGCGCAAGATCTGGCCATGGTGACCAATGGCCTGAGTCAGGTGGAGGGGGACGACGCCGACACGACCCGGAAGGCGCTGGCCAAAGAAGTGGGGAGGCGTGCCCTTGCCGGAGACCTTAAGTGCTGGATAGCGCAAGATCTGGCCATGGTGACCAATGGCCTGAGTCATGTGGCGGGGGACGACGCCGACACGACCCGGAAGGCGCTGGCCAAAGAGGTGGGAAGCCGTGATTTGACTGACACCTGGGAGTGGTCGGCCCAGCCTCTGGCCATGGTGGCCAGTGGGATGTCTCATTGCTCACACGTCATAGGGGAGGATGTTGTTCAAGCTTCGATTCAAGCCATTATGAACATATCGTCGACTGAACAGGATATTATTATGGCCCTTGACGCCTTGTGCCGTTTATCTCTGTCAGACGACCAGCTGAAGCTTGGCTATTTCCTGGTTAAACGTCTTTGTGATATGACTGGTTTTATTGACACAGGCAGCCCTCTACAGCATAGCGTCGGCGACGTCTTATGGAACCTTGCGGTTCTGGATTTATGTGCAAAACAAAATCCGCTCGCCAAGGATGATCCTGATACACCCCGTTTCGATATCTTTGTTAAGCCGCTAATGGATAGGGAAAATATCAGGGACCTTCTTTCACATCACTGGCAAGACAGATTTGCATATATTTACTGGGCAGGCATTTCTAACTTGGAAATTGATGTGTCTCCTGCTCTTTCTGCTCCTGAAAAAAAGGTGAAAGTCTCAGCATTACAAAACAGAGTGTTCCAGGCTGTTAAAAATGCTTTGCCAAACCAAAATATTGTTATGGAAGTGAATATTGAAGGGTTCCCAGTTGATATTCTGGTGGGTAAAACCTTGTGTATAGAGGTCGATGGCCCCCATCATTATATTCAGGATGAGACAATGGAAAGCGATGAGCTTCTTCTTGCAAAAGAATTTGGAAAAAGAAGAGCGCGAGACCCTTTGATAGATCACATACTCAAAAGCCTGGGGTTTGAGGTGCTGCGTATTTCCTATGTTGAGACTGACTCGGTCGCAGGCCTTGGAACGTTTGTTGATCGGGTGATAAATGCAATGGACGAACAAGAAATGAGTCGCCAGTATGAAGGCCTGAGAGTGAATGACTTGCCAGCCTGGTAACCTTTCTACCAACCACCTGAACGCCACCATTTCAGGCAATGATTTTTCCTGTCCGGTTATGCTTTTGGAGGATCATGGTCGGTATATGAGGCGGGTTGCTGATTGTGTATTCCCTTCTCTTTTTGGCCTGTGCCGTCTTGCCATATATCCCGCCATTGCCTTTACTGCACAGCCTCAACGAACGGGCAAGAGGATGAGATTGACCGTGAATATTGGTGCTCACTTTTGCAGGAGAGAATTGTTTTTTATTTGGTTAATGCTACCGCTGTCAGGGGGCGTGATAGAGAAATGCGCAGCAGCAGATAAAGATACAAAGAAAAGCTGGGCGGCAATAGTAAAGCCTTTACCTGCTTCCCTGTATCCCTGTCGTACCTGTGTCCGGCCACATGCCTCTCCTGTTCCTGAATCATCAATGCTTCAGTGGCCGCCTGTATTGACCACATCAAAGACCCATGTCGAAGTCCCTTCACGACAACAGGAATCGTCTGAGGCTACAGTTCGAACACATCCAAAAAGAAGACCAGACAGAAAGAGACAATATTACCGCAACCCTTCCGCCGAGCGTTTCGATCAACAGATAGAAGCACTGGCAATCGAAGTGAATCGACTCAAAAAGCAACTTCACGGGCCACATCGGGAGAGCCATAAAACCGCGCTTTTAGATCTTGCATTCCAGATGACAGAAAGAGAGCCGCACCCGCTTCGAGCCAGTCCCAAAGCCCTTGCTCTTTTGGCAAATGCGTTTTCAAAATTAGCAAAATATCAAGAAGGCGCCACAGCGTTAGACTGGATAATGAAAGCCGTGATCCACCGCAGTCAAAAACAGCAGCTAACCAAACAGTGCGGATTTAAAGCCCAAAACCTGGCCATGGTGCTCAATAGCCTGAGTCAGGTGGCGGGTGACGACGCCGACACGACCCGGAAGGCGCTGGCCAAAGAGGTGGGAAGCCGTGATTTGACCGACACCAAAGAGTGGTCGGCCCAGCATCTGGCCATGGTGACCAATGGCCTGAGCCAGGTGGCGGGGGTCGACGCCGACACGACCCGGAAGGCGCTGGCCAAAGAGGTGGGGAGGCGTGATTTGACTGACACCAGTGAGTGGACGGCCCAGCCTCTGGCCATGGTGACCAATGGCCTGAGTCAGGTGACGGGGGACGGCGCCGACACGACCCGGAAGGCGCTGGCCAAAGAGGTGGGGAGGCGTGCCCTTGCCGGAGGCCTTAAGGGCTGGATAGCGCAAGATCTGGCCATGGTGACCAATGGCCTGAGCCAGGTGACGGAGGACGACGCCGACACGACCCGGAAGGCGCTGGCCAAAGAGGTGGGAAGCCGTGATTTGACCGACACCAAAGAGTGGCCGGCCCAGCATCTGGCCATGGTGATCAATGGCCTGAGCCAGATGGCGGGGGACGACGCCGACACGACCCGGAAGGCGCTGGCCAAAGAGGTGGGAAGCCGTGATTTGACCGACACCAAAGAGTGGTCGGCCCAGAATCTGGCCATGGTGACCAATGGCGTGAGCCAGGTGACGGGGGACGACGCCGACACGACCCGGAAGGCGCTGGCCAAAGAAGTGGGGAGGCGTGCCCTTGCCGGAGACCTTAAGTGCTGGATAGCGCAAGATCTGGCCATGGTGACCAATGGCCTGAGCCCGGTGACGGGGGACGACGCCGACACGACCCGGAAGGCGCTGGCCAAAGAAGTGGGGAGGCGTGCCCTTGCCGGAGACCTTAAGTGCTGGATAGCGCAAGATCTGGCCATGTTGACCAATGGCCTGAGTCCGGTGACGGGGGACGACGCCGACACGACCCGGAAGGCGCTGGCCAAAGAGGTGGGAAGCCGTGATTTGGCCGACACCAAAGAGTGGTCGGCCCAGCATCTGGCCATGGTGACCAATGGCCTGAGTCAGGTGGCGGGGGACGACGCCGACACGACCCGGAAGGCGCTGGCCAAAGAGGTGGGAAGCCGTGATTTGACCAACACCAAAGAGTGGCCGGCCCAGCATCTGGCCATGGTGACCAATGGCCTGAGCCGTGATTTGACAGGTGGCGGGGGATGGTGACCAATGGCCTGAGGCAGGTGGCGGGGGACGACGCCGACACGACCCGGAAGGCGCTGGCCAAAGAGGTGGGAAGCCGTGATTTGACCGACACCAAAGAGTGGTCGGCCCAGTCTCTGGCCATGGTGACCAATGGCCTGAGTCAGGTGGCGGGGGACGACGCCGACACGACCAGGAAGGCGCTGGCCAAAGAGGTAGGGAGGCGTGATTTGACTGACCCCAGGGAGTGGTCGGCCCAGTCTCTGGCCATGGTGACCAATGGCCTGAGGCAGGTGGCGGGGGACGACGCCGACACGACCCGGAAGGCGCTGGCCAAAGAAGTGGGGAGGCGTGCCCTTGCCGGAGACCTTAAGTGCTGGATAGCGCAACATCTGGCCATGGTGACCAATGGCCTGAGCCCGGTGGCAGGGGACGACGCCGACACGACCCGGAAGGCGCTGGCCAAAGAAGTGGGGAGGCGTGCCCTTGCCGGAGACCTTAAGTGCTGGATAGCGCAACATCTGGCCATGGTGACCAATGGCCTGAGCCCGGTGGCGGTGGACGACGCCGACACGACCCGGAAGGCGCTGGCCAAAGAGGTGGGAAGCCGTGATTTGACCGACACCAGTGAGTGGTCGGCCCAGCATCTGGCCATGGTGGCCAGTGGGATGTCTCATTGCTCACACGTCATAGGGGAGGATGTTGTTCAAGCTTCGATTCAAGCCATTATGAACATATCGCCGACTGAACAGGATATCATTATGGCCCTTTACGCTTTGTGCCGTTTATCTCTGTCAGACGACCAGCTGAAGCTTGGCTATTTCCTGGTTAAACGTCTTTGTGATATGACTGGTTTTATTGACACAGGCGGCTCTCTACAGCATAACGTCGGCGACCTCTTATGGAACCTGGCTGTTCTGGATTTATGTGCAAAACAAAATCCGCTCGTCAAGGATGATCCTGATACACCCCGTTTCGATATCTTTGTTAAGCCGCTAATGGATAGGGAAAATATCAGGGACGTTCTTTCACATCACTGGCAAGACAGATTTGCATATATTTACTGGGCAGGCATTTCTAACTTGGAAATTGATGTGTCTCCTGCTCTTTCTGCTCCTGAAAAAAAGGTGAAGGTCTCAGCATTACAAAACAGAGTGTTCCAGGCTGTTAAAAATGCTTTGCCAAACAAAAATATTGTTATGGAAGTGAATATTGAAGGGTTCCCAGTTGATATTCTGGTGGGTAAAACCTTGTGTATAGAGGTCGATGGCCCCCATCATTATATTCAGGATGACACAATGGAAAACGATGAGCCTCTTCTTGCAAAAGAATCTGGAAAAAGAAGAGCGCGAGACCGTTTGATAGATCACATACTCAAAAGCCTGGGGTTTGAGGTGCTACGTATTTCCTATGTTGAGACTGACTCGGTCGCAGGCCTTGGAACGTTTGTTGATCAGGTGATAAATGCAATGGACGAACAAGAAATGAGTAGCCAGTATGAAGGCCTGAGAGTGAATGACTTGCCAGCCTGGTAACCTTTCTACCAGCCACCTGAACGCCACCATTTCAGGCAATGATTTTTCCTATCCGGTTATGCTTTTGGAGGCTCATAGTCGGTATATGAGGCGGTTTGCTGATTGTGTATTTCCTTCTCTTTTTGGCCTGTGCCGTCTTGCCATATATCCCGCCATTGCCTTTACTGCACAGCCTCAACGAACGGGCAAGAGGATGAGATTGACCGTGAATATTGGTGCTCACTTTTGCAGGAGAGAGTTGTTTTTTATTTGGTTAATGCTACCGCTGTCAGGGGGCGTGATAGAGAAATGCGCAGCAGCAGATAAAGATACAAAGAAAAGCTGGGCGGCAATTGTAAAGCCTTTACCTGCTTCCCTGTATCCCGGTCGTACCGGTGTCCGGCCACATGCCTCTCCTGTTCCTGAATCATCAATGCTTCAGTGGCCGCCTGTATTGACCACATCAAAGACCCATGCCGAAGTCCCTTCACGACAACAGGAATCGTCTGAGGCTACAGTTCGAACACATCCAAAAAGAAGACCAGACAGAAAGAGACAATATTACCGCAACCCTTCCGCCGAGCGTTTCGATCAACAGATAGAAGCACTGGCAAACGAAGTGAATCGACTCAAAAAGCAACTTCACGGGCCACATCGGGAGAGCCATATAACCGCGCTTTTAGATCTTGCATTCCAGATGACAGAAAGAGAGCCGCACCCGCTTCGAGCCAGTCCCAAAGCCCTTGCTCTTTTGGCAAATGCGTTTTCAAAATTAGCAAAATATCAAGAAGGCGCCACAGCGTTAGACTGGATAATGAAAGCCGTGATCCACCGCAGTCAAAAACAGCAGCTAACCAAACAGTGCGGATTTAAAGCCCAAACGCTGGCCATGGTGCTCAATAGCTTGAGTCAGGTCGCCGGTGACAAAGCCGACGCGACCCGGAAGGCGCTGGCCAAAGAGGTGGGAAGCCGTGATTTGACTGACCCCAGGGAGTGGTCGGCCCAGCCTCTGGCCATGGTGACCAATGGCCTGAGTCAGGTGGCGGGAGACGACGCCGACACGACCCGGAAGGCGCTGGCCAAAGAGGTGGGGAGTCGTGATTTGACTGACACCAAAGAGTGGTCGGCCCAGCCTCTGGCCATGGTGACCAATGGTCTGAGCCCGGTGACGGGGGACGACGCCGACACGACCCGGAAGGCGCTGGCCAAAGAGGTGGGAAGCCGTGATTTGACCGACACCAAAGAGTGGTCGGCTCAGCCTCTGGCCATGGTGACCAATGGCCTGAGCCCGGTGACGGGGGACGACGCCGATACAACCCGGAAGGCGCTGGCCAAAGAAGTGGGGAGACGTGCCCTTGCCGGAGACCTTAAGTGCTGGATAGCGCAACATCTGGCCATGGTGACCAATGGCCTGATCCAGATGGCGGGGGACGACGCCGACACGACCCGAAAGGCGCTGGCCAAAGAGGTGGGAAGCCGTGATTTGACCGACACCAAAGAGTGGTCGGCCCAGCCTCTGGCCATGGTGACCAATGGCCTGAGGCAGGTGGCGGGGGACGACGCCGACACGACCCGGAAGGCGCTGGCCAAAGAAGTGGGGAGGCGTGCCCTTGCCGGAGACCTTAAGTGCTGGATAGCACAAGATCTGGCCATGGTGACCAATGGCCTGAGCCAGGTGACGGGGGACGACGCCGACACGCCCCGGAAGGCGCTGGCCAAAGAGGTGGGGAGGCGTGATTTGACCGACACCAAAGAGTGGTCGGCCCAGCATCTGGCCATGGTGACCAATGGCCTGAGCCCGGTGACGGGGGGCGACGCCGACACGGGCCGGAAGGCGCTGGCCAAAGAAGTGGGGAGGCGTGCCCTTGCCGGAGACCTTAAGTGCTGGATAGCGCAAGATCTGGCCATGGTGACCAATGGCCTGAGCCCGGTGACGGGGGACGGCGACGCCGACACGACCCGGAAGGCGCTGGCCAAAGAAGTGGGGAGGCGTGCCCTTGCCGGAGACCTTAAGTGCTGGATAGCGCAAGATCTGGCCATGGTGACCAATGGCCTGAGCCAGGTGACGGGGGACGACGCCGACACGACCCGGAAGGCGCTGGCCAAAGAGGTGGGGAGACGTGATTTGACTGATCCCAGGGAGTGGTCGACCCAGCCTCTGGCCATGGTGACCAATGGCCTGAGTCAGATGGAGGGTGACGACGCCGACACGACCCGGAAGGCGCTGGCCAAAGAGGTGGGGAGGCGTGATTTGACCAACACCAAAGAGTGGTCAGCTCAGCATCTGGCCATGGTGACCAATGGCCTGAGTCAGGAGGCGGGTGACGACACCGACACGACCCGGAAGGCGCTGGCCAAAGAGGTGGGGAGGCGTGATTTGACTGACACCAGGGAGTGGTCGGCCCAGCATCTGGCCATGGTGACCAATGGCCTGAGGCAGGTGGGGGGGGACGACGCCGACACGACCCGGAAGGCGTTGGCCACAGAGGTGGGAAGCCGTGATTTGACTGACCCTAGGGAGTGGTCGGCCCAGCCTCTAGCCATGGTGGCCAGTGGGATGTCTCATTGCTCACACGTCATAGGGGAGGATGTTGTTCAAGCTTCGATTCAAGCCATTATGAACATATCGCCGACTGAACAGGATATCATTATGACCCTTTACGCTTTGTGCCGTTTATCTCTGTCAGACGACCAGCTGAAGCTTGGCTATTTCCTGGTTAAACGTCTTTATGATATGACTGGTTTTATTGACACAGGCGGCCCTCTACAGCATAACGTCGGCGACGTCTTATGGAACCTGGCCGTTCTGGATTTATGTGCAAAACAAAATCCGCTCGTCAAGGATGATCCTGATACACCCCGTTTCGATATCTTTGTTAAGCCGCTAATGGATAGGGAAAATATCAGGGACCTTCTTTCACATCACTGGCAAGACAGATTTGCATATATTTACTGGGCAGGCATTTCTAACTTGGAAATTGATGTGTCTCCTGCTCTTTCTGCTCCTGAAAAAAAGGTGAAAGTCTCAGCATCACAAAACAGAGTGTTCCAGGCTGTTAAAAATGCTTTGCCAAACCAAAATATTGCTATGGAAGTGAATATTGAAGGGTTCCCCGTTGATATTCTGGTGGGCAAAACCTTGTGTATAGAGGTCGATGGCCCCCATCATTATATTCAGGATGACATAATGGAAAACGATGAGCTTCTTCTTGCAAAAGAATCTGGAAAAAGAAGAGCGCGAGACCGTTTGATAGATCACATACTCAAAGGCCTGGGGTTTGAGGTGCTACGTATTTCCTATGTTGAGACTGACTCGGTCGCAGGCCTTGGAACGTTTGTTGATCGGGTGATAAATGCAATGGACGAACAAGAAATGAGTCGCCAGTATGAAGGCCTGAGAGTGAATGACTTACCAGCCTGGTAACCTTTCTACCAACCACCTAAACGCCACCATCACAAACACAGGTAACCCTTCATACCCGCATATGGAGGACACTAATATCCGCGGGTATGAACGCTCCGGATATGGAAACCCTTAATGTCCTCCGTATGATTTTAAGATAACCGAGTATTACCGGCCCATTCCGAAGCTGGATCAATGGATACGTCGGCGAATTCGTTGTTGTTTTATCAAACAATGGCGCAAGCCGAAAACCCGTTTCAAAAATTTAATCAGGTTAGGCGTTGATCGAATCAAAGCCGCGGTGATTGCAGCCAGCAGCAAAGGGTATTATCGATTAAGCAAAACGTATGCGGTTCAGCAGGCATTAAACGACAGTTATCTTAGTAATCTTGGGCTTGTTTCACTGAAAGACTTATGGATCAGGTTTCACCACCACCGGTGAACCGCCCGGTGCGGACCCGCATGCCGGGTGTGGGGAGGGCTGGAGAGAGACCAGCCCTTACCCGATTTATGCTTCTGTTGCATGCTCATCTATGATCTTATCAGCTAAATATTTTCTACCTGATGTAGTAATTTCATATCCATCTTCACCCTTATGACTTTCACCCGACTTCTTTAACAAACCTTTTGACTCAAGAGTATTTAATTTGCTAACTGTGTACTCTAGAGATACGTCATTATCACCTATGATATCACTAGGAATATAATAATGACTATCTTCTAGCTGTTTGAAATAACCTAAGACTACTTCCTCGTCACTCGATAAGTTTACATATTCCGCTGGTCGGATAGACTCAAATTTAGAAATCACTTTGTAAAGTCTTTCATTGTCATCAGCTAACTGTTTAATGCTTTTTTCTAGATCTTCTTTCTCCTGATTGTGTTCAGTGATGACAGATCTAATTTTTGTTTCTTTAGCAAGAAGCTCTTTTCTTATGGCGATAGACCTTTCAACTGAAAGTGGTTGCGACATAGATAAATTGTTTTTTGACTTTGTCTTTTGTGATGAAAACCACTCCCATATATAAAAAGGAATAAATGAGATTAATGGATATAGAAGACAGAACACTGAACTATAGATTAAAGGATAATATGCATTCATCCATAGGTCTTTGTAATTATCATTTATATATTCCAGTCTTATTTCTATTTTTGACTCCGATAAGAGAAAGTATGTTGCAGCTTCCCAATTAAATAAAAATCAAAAAACTATTATACTCCCAAGGATGGGACTGCTTACACGCTCATATAGCTGAGCTTTCAGTGATGTACTTAATTCTTTAATCATTTACTGAAGTTGGACTCCATTTTGAAGCATAACGCTTGGTTGTGGGGCGCCGTAGGCGTCCCAGGAGCGGAGCGACGAACACCAACCACTTGTTATATGCGATTACTCAGTGTCTAAATAGCCGAACTGCCAGGGAAGAGAAGGTGTTAATCTATCTGCGTACATGCCAGCTTTGAGCTCGGTTAGTTTGTTGATGCTACTATCGTATGACTGAATGTGGCCAATATCAACAAATCTCGACCCACTGACCTCTATGCACTTTTCACTTCCACATAAAAACTGGAAGCTGCCATCAAAATCTCTTATGCAATCAAGTATTGGCTTTACTCTATCGTATATATGAGGGCAAACGTATACCCCGAGATTACTATTGAATTCCATATGTAATAAATATAAACGTACGTAAATTATTAGTTTATAGATCTAGAAAGTGACACAGTGTAATTGAGCATATAACGCCAAATTCAGGGGCTGCGCCGAAGGTGCAGTCACCTGGAATTTTTTGTTAGGTGCGTTGTCAATTATGTGAGATATGCTAACAAAATATTGAATTAATAAATAAGCTGCAAAGTCTTAAATTGACGTGTAAATAAATTAACTATCATTTATTATGAATTTATAGGATTAGTTTTATGGATGCATCGAATTTTAACTTTGCAACATATTGGAAAGAATTAACTTCATCTAAGGGTGCAAGGAGCTCAGCTCAAGAAGAATGCAACCCAGTAGAAAAACAGTTTCATTCAGAAGAGGCGACTTCATTTACACAGTTACATTCTAGAAAAATCGAACTACAACTTGCTGAACGACAAATGGGTGCATTGAAAACGTTTCATAATTGGATTCATACTGCGGAATATGATTTAGAAAGCAAACAAAAGTTTAATGATACTGTTCATGCAAGTCAAGGTGAATCTGCTGATGGCTTAGACTCTGCATATTACAAAACAGATAGAGAGATTAAAGAGTTTTATGGGGAGCTAGACAACAGAAATTCATTGGTTTTTGTTAGGCTGTTTTCGGATTCTCACCATTTTCAAAAGTTGGTATTAACTTACGATGATCAAATGGAAATATTGCTACATGCGACAGCTGACTTTATCAAAGGATGTGCATATTTTGATCCCGCTATTGTGTTTGCTAAGATTCTACATGCTGGTGAAGAGTATATACATATATTAACCCAGAAGAAAAAACTTCTTAGCGAAGTTTATATTGAAAATAAATTACCTTTACCAGTTCTTGTACTATCAACAGATTATAGCTGGGATTGCTGTAAAGCAATAATGGATGGCCAATACAAAGCAAAAAATCTGCTTGAAGAACTATATGACCATTTAGGAATGAAGTGCATTCCGCACTGTATTAATTCCCTTTTGTTTTTGGAGGATTCTTCATCCACTTTGACATGTGAAGTATATCAAAAGCTTAAACCTGATCAATTTATGTATGGAGAAGAGTTTGAATATTATACTGGCATATCAATTAAATCAGAAAAGGCTCTGTCTGATTTTGAAAAACTATTGATTACTTGGAAACAAAAACTGGAAGAAAGACTTACTGAAATCGGGGTTCCATCATCAGTTGTCCAATTGAAATTATTAAAGGGAGAACATGGTAAATGTAAAAGCTTTTATGAGATTCTAGATATACAAATAGGTTCGTGGCATGCCCGTGTTTTTAACGACATTTGGGGTGATATGTACTTGCTTGAAGTTAATGTTTCACCGTATAAGATAGGGCAAACTTTTAAACTAGGCGATAGAAAATACCCTGTTGATTTACTATTCACTAAATTTGTAACAGAAATATCACAAGAAATGAAGCTGGCTATCAGTTCTGGACATAAACACATCGATTTACGACAGTCGATTGGAGGAAATCCAGAATTATTATTCCGCATGTTAGTAGACGTTGAAGACAAAGCTTGGCTTGGTAGATGCTTCAAAACCGAAGCTTACTCTGATAAATCTCACAAATATGTTGTTCAAGGTGAGTTTGGACAAAAGGCTAGCCGTTTATTGGGTTGCGTAATTGTAAAATTTAATGAACTACTCGAACAAGGTCGAACAGGTAAAGGTGGTGATTTCTTCAAAACTAATAAGCCTATTAGGCAGTTTTGGTCTAAGTTGTTAGGCCATGCTCCTGAACGATATATTCCTATGAATCTTAGACTATATGAAGATGTGGACAATCAAGAAGCGAGGACTGGACATGTCGTTAGTCACCCGAGTAATACAGGTGAATTTCGTTTCTTTAACTGTCCACGCAGTGGGGATGAAGCAGTATTACTAAGTAGGTTGCTAGAGGCTTGGTTTATCAAAGTATCCAAAGATCAAGAATCTGGGGTAAAAGTACAGTATACACCTTGTGATCCTTTGGTTGAGATAAGTAGCTCTGAACTCAAAAGTAAATATAGATATTTCATTGAAAGTCTTGGTCTCGACCCTTGTGAGTACGAGAGGCTACTTTGGATTTAGAAATAGCACCTAACGAATGATATGGACTCCCCCCACTTACGGCAACAAGTGCCAGACTAACGATTTACGAAGTACGTTGTAAGCAGGAGAAGTCCGATGAAAGTCTTAACCATTGGTATTGATCTGGCAAAAAGTTCTTTCAGCCTTCATGGTGTCGATCAACACGGGAAGGTCAAGATTCGTAAAACGGTGAAACGTCACAAGCTTCTGGAGACGATTGCACAGTTACCTTCTTCACTGATCGCCATGGAGGCCTGTTCAGGAGCGCACCATTGGTCTCGTGTCTTCCAGTCACTTGAGCAGCAACACGATGTACGCATCATCGCACCCAAGTATGTCGCGCCCTATCGTAAAGGCGGTAAAAACGATAGCAACGATGCGGAAGCGATTTGCGAAGCGGCCTCTCGACCAAATATGCGCTTTGTCTCTGTTAAAAGCGTCGATCAGCAGGCTGTCCTTTGCGTCCATCGCACTCGGCAGGCCCTGGTGCAAACACGGACGGCTTTCATCAACCAGATCCGGAGCCTGCTCAGTGAGTTTGGTATTGTCATGGCAAAAGGTCGCCATCCCGGGAAAAAAGCACTGCAGCGTGTTCTGGAAGATGCGGAGAATAGTCTTCCCTGGACAGTGCGACAAATGATTGATGATACGTTTAAAAGGGTGCAGCAACTGACCAAAGACGTTCTGGCTTATGACCGCCTGATTAATCACATGGCCCGAGAGTCAGACAACGCCCAGAGAATCATGGAAATCCCGGGTGTCGGTGTTAAAACCGCCACTGCGGTGATTGCCACGATTGGTCAAGCTGACACCTTTCACTCCAGCCGGCAGTTCAGTGCCTGGTTAGGGCTGACACCGAAACAATACAGTACGGGGGCGTCACCCGACTGGGGCGTATAACCAAGCGGGGTGACAAGTATCTGCGCACATTATTAGTCCATGGCGCCCGCTCTGTGGTTCTGCGAGCGAAAGAGAAAAAAGACAGAGTCAGCCTTTGGGTGCAACAACTGTTGGAGCGTCGGGGGTACAAACGCACCGTCGTGGAGGTAGCCGCAAAAAATGCTCGAATGATCTGGGCACTATTAGCGCACGAAACCGAGTACAAGATGGCGATCTGAACACAATCTAAAGCTTAGGCAAGAGAGAGGGAACAGTTCGTCATCCTCACCGCGTCAAAGCGAAGGCAACTGATGACATTACGGTCAGACCGCGGAGACAGAAGCTCGTTGATTTGGCTGGCACTTGATGCCGACTAACGAATGGAGCCTGTTTCCCAGCGCATATCATCATGGCCAGGGCAAAAGCCCATAAACAGGTCGTATATAGAGCTGACGTCTAATCCAATAATGTTATTAGAAACCGGTGCTTGACAGCGGGGGGAGTCCATATAGCCTAATCAGGTGCGCCGTAGGCGTCACCTGGATTTTTTGTTAGGCGCGCGGGCTATACGAATAGTTTGAGTTTTCTTTTAGTGTATGATTTTTCAACTTGATTGAACCAATTTTTTATTATTCTTGTTGTTTTAACATCGCTTCTGCATGGTACTAATGTACCTCTAGGCTGAGGTAAGAATTTGTCGTCAATAGCCCAGTCAAGTACTCTGACTGGTCTTCTGTTTTCAATCCAGCCTGTTTCTGTTTCATCATCTTTTACCTCGTACCAGACACCTACAACTTGTACTAGAGCAATTAGTTTGGCACCATTTTTTATAGCGACAATGTCATTTACTTTAATACTGTTACGGAAAGAGGCTATTGTACTTTCACCTTCATCCCAATTTCCCAAGCCAATTATTTTCTGATGTTCAAGTATTGAAAACACATGATCTTCACCGTATGACTTATCGTCTGGGTGCATTTGCATATGCTAATAAGTTACTTCTTTCATGAACTTTCCATTTACTTCGTTGTTGATGATTGATTGCGCCTAACGCTTGGGTCAGGTGCGCCGAAGGCGTCACATGGACCCACTTGTTATGCGATTTGTATTTATTGACATCGGTGTTGTTACTATTAACCGAGTTGTTCAATATACAAACATTATTTCATAGCATTTTGGATTTAAACTGTCGTAGTTAAAGTACAAGGCTATAATACTGGGACTTCCATAAAGTGCACAATATTCCACATTCAGAAAACACGATTCAGCGGGGTGCAGTCAGAAGTGGCTCATTAATATGTGCTTTTGGAAATTCACCAAAAAATGCTTGTAGATGTATTTCGATGTTTGCTGATCACTCTGTCAGAAGAATAGGTGGAAAAATTGAAAAATCGGTGCGAGATTCTAGAAATTGGCCACCTCATAAATATTTTGCGAAACCATTGTACCGCTCTCTGACTTCTAGAGTTAATCGGCCTATTGCCACAGTATGTGTTTTCTTGGCATGTCACTTGGTTTTTCACCAGTCTCTTTGTAGCATAACCGGGTATATTTCAGGCAAGGACATTGTAAGCAGATCAGATCTACTCTTGGCTGTCTTATGGACGGTAATGGGGGTTACTGTAGCTTATAAAAAGTACGTAACAAATAGTGTCTAATTTTCTACTGCAAAATACTCAATTAAAACTCAATAGCTGAGGTGGTTTACCGCATAACGCCTGCATCAGTTGCGCCTCCGGCGTCAACTGGATGCTTTTGTTAGATGCGCTTACGTTTATGTTAAGTTGGAATCAATTGGATAGTCAGTAGGTATAAAAATTAGGCGTAAACTATTACAAGGGAAGCTAGTCGAATATTTATAATTAATAAAAATGAAGCACTATTATTATGACAATTATTCCAAAAAGTGAGCATAGATGTATAGATTTTGAAATTGCGAAATTGAAATTGGAAGAGCTTCGAAATATTACAATGTTTGGTCTTCGAGAAGCTTGTTTGGTAGAGGCTGAAAGATATATTAAGAAAGCAATAGATACTGAAACTGGAGAAAATCTTAACCTTGCAAAAAAGCTTAGCGCAAAAATTCGCCTAGAAAGTGCACGAGTGATCCTAGAAAATCACCATAACATTGAAACTTTTGGTGAGCGCGAAGCCTCTTTAGAGAGAGGAACATCTCATTGTAATAGTGCCATAATAAATGGCGATAGTATTTTAGCTAATGACGCCAGATTTTTACGGGCAGAACTTTACTTGAAAAACGCTCGACTTCAATGGGAGCACATGTCTGAACTGGACACAGTCAATAAAAAAAAGCATGTTTAAGTATTATAAACAGAGATATCACCGAAGCTATCATCGAAGGTACAGCTTTTGTAAAAAGTGAAGCCGAAAATCTTTCAAAGCAGTTAAGTAGTCCACAAGCACGACGAGGACGCGGTATTATCTCGTAGCATCTAACGCTTAGTTCAGGTGCGCCGTAGGCGTCACCCTGGAACCACTTGTTAGATGCGCTTTCATTTCTATTAGAGGTGCTAGGTAAAAAGTGAACGTTATGTATTAATCTAACTCTAAGTCAGCATAAAATATATAAACTTGATTACCGCAAAATTACTAAGTCTTGCTAAAGAAAAGTAATAAGCATGAAAGTGATAGGAGTGTCCACAATGGAAAGTTTAAGACCAAAAGGATATCAACATGTATTAAGCACGGAAGCAAATGAACTATCACATTCCCAGCCAGTTCAACCACATGATTCCAACAGATTATTTATCCCAGTCGAAAATGTTTTTGTCGTCGATGATTTAGTATTAGCCTGTAGAGATATATCAAATATTACAACACATGATTACACAACCGGAGTTCACTACTTGAATACTATGCGTAAGGTAATCATTGGTGACTATGACTCCATAAATAAAACTGGCAATCCATTTACCCCTGTTTTATTCAATTCAGCTGGAAATATTGAAGATTCCAATTTCTTGGAGCTGAATCTATGTTACTCCACAGACAATATAAAAAAAATTGTCAAACAAGGAGTCACTACTATGGCTAAAATTATGGATTGGAAGGGTTGCGCAGTGGAAATGAGGGTTTCAATACTTATATACAGAATGACTACTGATAGGTCAGCTATCATAAATATGCCTTGGCATTTCGATGCTAATTCATTAACAATGACAACTTTAATATCGCCTTATTATCAAGATAACGGTTATTTCGAAGGAGGGGATTTGCTATTTGCTCAAAAAACTCAAAATTTTAGATATTTCTGTGGAATGCATCAATTTATGTACAATACAGCTAAGGCCTTTCAATATCCATACAACGGAGGATGGATATTTGACAACGTAGAATCTATGCACAAAGTCGGAGATATGAATGCCATATTCAACGACTATACTTCCACTGCGTCAGTTGAAAGAGTTTTATTCACCATTTTTGCTAATCCTCCAGAAGAAGATATTCCAAAAATAGCTAGAAGCATGATGAGCAAGAATCTAGCATAAGCATCTAACGCCTGAATGTGGGGCGCCGCAGGCGTCCCAGGAGCGAAGCGACGAACACCATTCTCTTGTTAAGTGCCTTGATGGAGATTATGAATTACAGTATTTATACATTCATGTGACTTATTAAATGTATCTTCGCACTCTTTCCAAAAACCGTCGTTCAAATACTCTTTTTGCTGCTTACCCTGATAATAATCAACAAAGCAACCTTTGGCCCCGTCATACCCAAGAGTTCCATGAGCAAAGGCATTCCTCCAGCACATAATATCTTTAAGGTACTTCTGGAATTTATCTTTATTTTTCCCTTTTAATGCTCCGGTTTCATTTATTATTTTTAGAACTGTTTCCTTTTTAAAGGAAAAGCTAAAGCTTGAGGACTCTAACACTTCATGTTTGAAGAAATAGTTTTTATCAGAATCATGTGAACTACCTCCCATGAAATACTCCATTAAAATTTCTTCTAGCCTACTTTCGAGCCAGGTAGTTGCATAAAGAATCTTTGAGCCATTAGCTTTTGCTACATTAAGGGGTTCGTTTTACTTCCCAATATCGATTTTTCCCATTACAAAGTAAGGATTTCCAAATTCATCAAACTCAGGTTCCCGCTGTGTCAGCATAGATGTCGCCTCTCCTGATCACTGATTCCCATAACAGGGTATCTATAAGAGAGAGGATTTATGGCTCGTTATTCCAAAGAAATGAAGGCATCCATTATTGCGAGAATGATGCCCCCTAATAACATTTCTGTGTCTGAGTTAAAGAAAGAAACAGGCATCACTGATGCGACCCTGTACACTTGGCGCAAACAGGCAAAAGCTCAAGGTTTACCCGTGCCCGGAGATGGTAAGAACGCAGAACAATGGACACCACAGGACAAGTTTTCCGTGTTAACCGAAACCGCTTCATTCAATGCAACGGAGCTCGCAGAGTACTGCCGGAAGCATGGCCTGTTCGTTGAACAGCTTGCCCAATGGAAGCAGGATTTTATCGCGGGAAGTACACAACCTGCGGATATGCGCAAATCCCAGTCTGTGTCCCAGCGTCAGGATAAAAAACGTATCAAGATATTGGAGCGTGATGTAAAACGCATGGAGAAGGCGCTCGCTGAAACAGCGGCCCTGCTGGTTCTCTCAAAAAAAGCACGCACGATCTGGGGGGAAAGCGAGGAAGACTGATTCCTCTCTCAGATCGCAAGGAAGCCGTTGAACTCATTAACGAAGCCGTCGCCGCTGGCGCGCGTAAAGCCCAGTCCTGCTCGGTTCTTGGAATCTCTGTGCCCCGCTGTGTCAGCATAGATGTCGCCTCTCCTGATCACTGATTCCCATAACAGGGTATCTATAAGAGAGAGGATTTATGGCTCGTTATTCCAAAGAAATGAAGGCATCCATTATTGCGAGAATGATGCCCCCTAATAACATTTCTGTGTCTGAGTTAAAGAAAGAAACAGGCATCACTGATGCAACCCTGTACACTTGGCGCAAACAGGCAAAAGCTCAAGGTTTACCCGTGCCCGGAGATGGTAAGAACGCAGAACAATGGACACCACAGGACAAGTTTTCCGTGTTAACCGAAACCGCTTCATTCAATGCAACGGAGCTCGCAGAGTACTGCCGGAAGCATGGCCTGTTCGTTGAACAGCTTGCCCAATGGAAGCAGGATTTTATCGCGGGAAGTACACAACCTGCGGATATGCGCAAATCCCAGTCTGTGTCCCAGCGTCAGGATAAAAAACGTATCAAGATATTGGAGCGTGATGTAAAACGCATGGAGAAGGCGCTCGCTGAAACAGCGGCCCTGCTGGTTCTCTCAAAAAAAGCACGCGCGATCTGGGGGGAAAGCGAGGAAGACTGATTCCTCTCTCAGATCGCAAGGAAGCCGTTGAACTCATTAACGAAGCCGTCGCCGCTGGCGCGCGTAAAGCGCAGTCCTGCTCGGTTCTTGGAATCTCTGTGCGCACCAACCAGAGATGGACGCGTGAGCAGGAAGTACAGGCCGATGGTCGAAAAAATGCCGATCGACCAGCGCCGGGGAACCGACTCAGCGACAAAGAGCGCCAGGCAGTGTTGGACACGTGCAACAGTGATCGCTTCAAGAGTCTGCCACCCAGCCAGATTGTCCCGGCGCTGGCAGATGAAGGCTGCTATCTGGCCTCTGAGTCCACGTTCTATCGTGTTCTGAATGAAGACAACCAGCAACATCACCGGGGACGAAGTAAAAAACCAGTCAAGCGAAAGCCTGCATCACACTGTGCAACCGGGCCGAACCAGGTGTGGTCCTGGGACATTACCTATATGAACTCGCCGATCAGAGGGCGCTACTATTACCTCTATCTCGTCATGGATGTATACAGTCGTATGATTGTGGCTTGGGAAGTGCACGAACAGGAGTCGGCGGAACATGCCTCCGAGATGATCCACAAAGCTTGTTTACGGCATAACATCAGTGTGCAAGACACACCATTGGTGCTGCACTCAGACAACGGCAGTCCAATGAAGGGTGCGACGATGCTCAGTACGTTACAACGCCTGGGTGTGGAAACGTCATTTAGTCGTCCCCGGGTCAGTAATGACAATCCGTTCTCCGAGTCGCTCTTCAGAACACTGAAATACCGACCGGGTTACCCGTCTCAGGCCTTTGAAAGCCTGGACGCCTGTCGGGGCTGGGTACATGAGTTTACACACTGGTATAACCATGAGCATAAGCATAGTGGGCTGAAGTTCCAGACCCCACAGGATCGTCATACGGGACGCTCGGCAGAAACAGTCAGAAAACGGAAGACGGTCTACCAAACCGCTAAAGATGCTCACCCTGAACGCTGGGGAACACGACCGACGCGAAGCTGGGATTTACCGGAAGTTGTTTGGCTCAACCCTGAGCGACAGGAACATCAGCCGCAGCAGCTAAATACTGCGGCTTAATTGAGGCGACATCTTTGTTGAAAATTACCGGGTTCTGTACTCACTGTTTCTTTGCTTATTGAAATCCTAAACTTAGGAACTGATGGTAAATCTATTTCCTTAATCTGAACCCCTATTGGAACTTAATATGATGATATTGCGCTGCAGCAGCACTTAACGCCAATTTCAGGGGCTGCGCCGCAGGCGCAGTCCCCTGGAAATTTTTGTTAGGCATTCTTGCACCTTTGTAAGTAATTAAATTGAACATAAATTAAGTATCTATGACTAAGGATAAAGGATAAAGGATTATGATACATACTGATGTTCGAAATATTTATCATCCCTACTCAGAAACAGAGATGGAACACAAAACGAAAGAAATATCTTCTAAAAAATCAGCAGATATTTCATTCACTAGTGTAGCCCCAGATAAATTCGTTAGTTTGGCCGATTTACCAATAAATTTTATTTGGTTCGGCTCTGTCATACCTAGAAAATATCTCGAAAACATTCGATGTTGGGCAAGTAATTATCCGAATCGTTTAGTCGTTCTTTGGATTTCCTCTGACCTATTAACAAAAGAGCAATGCGAAAAAACTGAGACTTTAAAGTTAGGGTTGCCAGCGAATATTGAAATTCTGGATGTGTATGGTAACCCTTTGCTTGGTAGCTTAGAGGTTAAAAGAGTGCATGATTTGATATTCAAAGATTTAAAGAGTTATGATGACAGACTAAAGACTAGAGCTTTCTGTTTGGCTAGTGATGTCTATAGAGTAGCATTAATGTACCATGGAGTAGAAGCAATAAAAGCTGCTGGTAGTAGAAAGCTTGAATATATTATCAGTCAATCAGGAGGTGTTATTTATTTTGATACAGATAAATATCTAGATCGTCTTGGTTGTGTTAATTGCTGTTTTAAAGGTTTGCTATTTTCAAACAACATGAATGATACTTTTGCAGTATCAGAAAATAGCCATCCATTCTTCTATGAGTATTTAATGAAAATAAAATCTAATTTTGATGAATTAGAAATGTCAGGAAGGCCTTTGAGCGAAACGCTCAATTTAGATTTTAAATTTATCACAATGGCTGGATATATGCCGATGAATAGGATTGTCAGATCCTTTTTTCCTAACGGAAAAGTCGAATTTCCATTTCAAGTTATGGATAATATAAGCTCAGACTGTTCTTGGTGTGACGGGAGCGGTCTAAAATTAGATGAGGCTCTATGTTAAAATGCCTAACGCCCACATGTGGGGCGCCGTAGGCGTCCCAGGCAGCTTGCTGCCGTACACCATGTTCTTGTTATGCCTCTTCCAGTTTTGCTCTTACTCTAAGGGCAAGCTCAGCATAATCTCTGGCAACAGTAGGTGTTATATCTGCATCTGTTCTATGTACTGCGTCATTTCTAATACGCCTGAGCTTATCGAGCATGTCGATTATTCCATGACCAAGGGTTGGTACATCTAAATTGCGTAATTGGATGTTTTGTATTGTCTGGTATGGTGGAGAATGATGGTTCTGCTCATGAATTCCATGCCGCTTTGTGTATTGATTCATAGCACCTTCGACAGAAAGCCATGAGTCAAGTATTGCTCCACGAGGGCTATCATCGGCCAATCGCCATAGGCGGTCCTTCTCTGAATTATTAGATGAATTACTATCAACTAGTAATTCATCTGCACTTTTTGTCGCGTCATTAACCTCTGCTGCTAGATCTATTTCTGATCCTTTGTGTTTTATTTTTTTATGCGTCCAAGCAAGCCTGCAAGTTCGCCACGCAATAAAACGACAATGATAATGGATGCAGCTGGCCACGCTAATGCAGTTACAATATTTGATGTTAAAGTAAGATTGTCCATTTTTTACTCATAAGGCATAACGCCCGCATCAAGCGCCGCCGGAGGCGGTCGCCTTGGATGCGCTTGTTATACGCACTGCTCAATACTGTTGTAGATAAAATATGCTTGAACAAGAACAATAATCAAATACTGTGAGTACTCAAGAAAGTAGTTTGCCCTATACTTTATGTTTAACAATATTCTCTTGTACCAACTCATTGGATAAAATTCAGGCATTTCTAATTTTGCAGTGATGTAATCGGTTGGAAAGTTATCAACTGCGTGAGCTTCATACTGATCCAGAATTTTTTGATATGACGCCCAAGAATCTTCATATTCTTTACTTTCATTTTTTTCAACCTTTGGATGAACATTAAGTTTCAGTTCACCAAGTGCTGAAGCACATGAATATAATTTCTCTGCTCTTCCAGAGTAGTCATTTTTTGCAATCAAAAGCGAATATACAAGAACCGCAATCGATGAAAACACCTGGACCATACTGGAGAAATTTCTATCTCCTACACTGGATATGGAATATCCATCCATCAATGCTTGTAAAATAAGACCTAGTGATAGAATTACTATTGTTAAAGTTGAATATTTATTATGTTTTATCATTCTCCTAGAGGCTTGAAACCTTGTTTTGGAGGTCGCATCAATTTTTTTATAGAGCGTTTCAAAGGACGTTAATTTATCCTTTTCTTTCTTGTCTATTACTAACATTAAAATATTCTTTACTGCTTCTTTGATTTGCAATGCCGGTTCCTTGCGCTTGTGCGTATAACGCTTGGGTCAGGTGCGCCGAAGGCGTCACATGGACCCACTTGTTAGGTGCCCTTGCGGTCTTTTTTGAACTAAATTACTACATAGGAAATCTAATGCTCCATTAAACGAAACAGAGTCTTCTTGATGGATGCAGTATCTTCATTCCCATATGTAAATGATGAAACCCAGCTCATTTCTGGTTTAGAGGGAAATCAGTCAGGTTCTGAGAAAAGCAGTGTGTTTGATGATCACAAGGGCTTAAGGGAAGACAAAAGTATAAATGAAAGAAAAATAAAGCATGAAGCTTCTAAACACTCTGCTGTACAGGAAATTACAAAGTTTGATGAATCTGATCTATTTCAAGAATTTTATTGCCATGACTTAAGTTCAAAGTTATTTAAATTGTATACAGGTAAAAATCTTCGTGAGTGTGTTGCTGATGTTTATCACTTGAGTAATTTTCAATGTTTTAAAGAAAGTTTGAAAAAACCAAATTTATTTTATGTGATAAATATAACTGATAATAATCATCAGGATTCTTTGCCCAGATCATCACACAGCTTCTCAGTGAAAAATACTAAAGAAGGATATATTGTTAGCCAATCTTGGTTTGGCGTGTACAATTATCAACAATGGTGTGATGCTAGCACTAAATCATATTATACGGGTAGTGCTATGGATGATGCTGTCTTTCATGGAGGATTTCTTACAGATTTAGAAACATTTTTATCACTAGATAGAACTATTGAAAATAAGAATCTTTGTTCGGAACTGTCATTAAAGTTATTTGGGGTTGAGGATTTTATATTAACAGCGCCCATGGATAAACCTTATTTAGTTGTCGCAAGTGCTGATATGCTCTGAGCACCTAACGCAAAGTTGTGGGGCGCCGCAGGCGTCCCAGGAGCGAAGCGACGAACACCAACGCCTTGTTAGCTGCATTTTCGATGGCGCTGCGTATTCTGGTCAACTTGAACACCGATTCTGTTTCACTTGAACACCTCCGCTTCCCTACGCATTGGCGAGCCTGATTTTTAGATCAGGTGTTCATTTACGTCCAGTTTTCCCATTTTCTTCCGCAGGGACTCTCCCTTGAGATTCAACCGGTGAGCATTGTGCATCAGACGGTCCAGAATGGCGTCAGCCAAGGTGTTGTCTCCAATGCTGTCATACCATCGGTCTGTCGGGAGCTGACTGGTCACCAGCGTAGAGCTGTTGTCGTGACGATCGTCCATGACTTCCAGCAGGTCATTTCGGTTCTGCTGGCTCAGAGGTTCCAGACCCCAGTCGTCCAGTATCAGCAGCTCCGTTTTGGAGAGTCGGCTTAGTAGTTTGTTGTAGCTGCCGTCACCATGCCCGATGGTCAACTCTTCAAGCAGACGGGAGACCCGGTAGTAGCGGACGCTGATCCCCTGCAGACACGCAGCATGTCCAAGGGCACAGGCAAGATAGCTCTTGCCGCTGCCACAGGGGCCGGTAATCAGCAGGTTCCTGTGCTTGTGCAGCCAGTCACAACTGTTGAGTCCAGCGATCTGGCTCTGCTTCAGCCCCCGTGGATGTTCGTAGTCTATATCCGTCGTACGGGCGGCCAGTTTAAACCGGGCCTGCTTCAGAAGGCGGGCCAGACGCTTGTTGTTGCGTTCGGTCTCTTCCTGTTCGGCTAGCAGTGCCAGCCGTTCTACGAAGCTCAGACCTTCATAGGTTGCCGGATTTTCCTGTTGCAGGTTGAGCGCATCGACCATACCGGTCAGGCGCAGTGAACGAAGACGACTCAGGGTTTCATTAATCATCATGCACCTCCTTTATTCGAAACAACCGGCACCGCGCACATTTTCATGAGCAGGCGTCAGTGGCAGAGTGGTTTGCTCGGACGTATTGGCAACAGGGATGCGGTCTTGTCCGTTTTCCAGGATGGTGCGAATACTCTTCAGGCGATAAGCCCCTATATGGCGTGCTCGGTGACAGGCATTATTCAAACGCTCAGCGCCGTATTTCTTGTTCAGGTTCAGCAGGCCCAGACAGGCTCTGTAGGCCTGTTCAGGATGAACCCGACTATCAAGCATGTGCTGCGTTAGCCAGTGGGCATCCGGCCCAATGTCTTTGGCCCAGCCAAGCAGCCGCTCCGGTGACCACTCCTTGTGATGGCGGTGCCGCTCCGGCATATGTGCAGACAGCGTTGTATGCCCTGCGATGTGTTTACGGGCGTGGCAGGCGACTACCTGCCCTTTGTGGCTTGCAGTGATGCAGTTTTCTGTGGCCTGGATCTCTATCTCCTTCCTGACCAGTTGATGGGGCACCGAGTAGCAGTGGCCATCAAACTGGACATGGTAATCAATGTGCACCCGCGCCTTGCGGAAGGCTGCATGCACAAACGGCTGTCTGGGTAGCGGACGGAGTACGGGTTCATCCAGCTGTTCGAAGTGACTACGTCGTGTACCCTGCAGCTTTTTAAACGGACGCAGGTTCAGGTCAGTGAGCAGTTCCCTGATACTGGCATTGAGTTCTGCCAGGGTAAAGAAGGTCTCATGTCGTAGCCGGGCCATTATCCAGCGTTCGACCACCTGTACACCGACTTCTGCCTTGGACTTGTCTTTCGGCTTGTAAGGGCGAGCGGGGATCACCGCCACCTGATAGTGATTAGCCAGGTGTTGGTATGACGGATTCAGGTCCGGGTCGTAGTAGCAGGCCGTTTTGACACCGCTTTTCAGGTTGTCCGGAACCACGACTTCTGGCAAACCACCAAAGAAGGCGAAGGCCCGGGTATGGGAACCGTTCCAGTCCTCGGATTTTTGGGAGAGCGTCGCCTCGGCAAAGGTGTAGCTTGAAGCCCCAAGCACAGCGACAAAGATCTGCGCTCGGTGAGCCATCTCTCCGGTATGGGGATCAACAAGGGGGATTGTCGGGCCAGCGTAGTCTACGAACATCTTTTCGCCGGCCTTGTGATGTTGGCGCATGGACCGTTTCAGCGTACCCCGCCACTGGTTGTAGCGATGGCAGTACTGGGCATAGCTGTAGGCTCCCAGCGTCTGCTCCTGGGAGTACTCTTCCCAAAGTAGCTGTTTGGTGACGCCTTTTTTCTTAAGCTCCTGATGAACGTACGTCCAGTCGGGATCAACCAACCCTTTACGACTCGGCAAAGAGGCTTCAGGGAACAACGCCTTGATCAAGTCGACCTCTGTGAAACCGTCTTGCAGGGGCCAGGTCAATCCCGCTGTTTCAAAGGCCTTGATGTAGTTCGATACCGTCCCGACACTAACTCGGGCACTGCGTGAGATTTGCCGGATGCTGAGCTTGTATTCGAAGCGCATCTGGAGAATATCTTGAAGCTTACGCATAGAAATCCTGTTGTCTGACATGGCCTGTTCCCTCTGTGTCCAAAGAGAACAGCGGCCAAAGTTCTAGAAAATCAATGCGTAAGGATGGAATTCCTATCAGTCGCAGACAGAATTCTGGACGCTTGAACACCGATTCTGGAAAATCGGAAAAAGTGTTCAAGAGTTACCAGAATAGGTGTTCAAGACTTATCAGAATGGGTGTTCAGGTTGGGCCAGAATACCCACTCAATATATCCGGGCCTGTTCTCGCGCCAGGTCTGCCCTGGTTACGACTTACCCCTTCATCACTTGAGAAGCCTGTCAATGCAACCCCAGTTTCAGCTTCCGGATCGAGAGGTCGAACCTGTTGATGCCATCGCTGAGACTGTGATGTCGGACACTCCAGATCAACTCTTCCAGACCAGAGAGGAGTATTACCTGCCAGAGAATCTGATATGTGCGAAAAGAATAGAATGAAACAAAACCGAGCCGAATTCATAGCGGGTGTCGTCAAAATAAGGGAGAGTATATATAGACGGTTTTTTACTCTGATATAACCGTTATCACTTAGCCAATTCAGGAGAAATTATGTAACACCGGCCATTGAGGCTGAGTTGGTTTACATGCGCTTTCCCGATAAACCCCAAAGCAGACCTGCCGGTTGAGTGAAACAGGTATTGTTTTGTCTTGCAGCTCCTAAAGTGAACACAGCAATTATGGGCTGATAGTGGCCATTACCAGCATGATGTCTCAGATCACGCCTGCTATCGAAGAAAACCATGTCAGGTATACATTACCGGTGGTATGAAAAACCTCCATATAAGATGGCGTGGGTTTTGCGGGGTAATGCAATTGAAATTCTGTGTATTGATAAGCGCCTGCAGGAGCTTGAAGAAGAGTAGAAGCGGTTATTGGTCAGGCAAAGACACCGTTCTATCTATACTCTCCGCCTGATTTTTCCCCACTGGAAACAGGTATGCCCCCTCGCTGCTGAAGGCACCCTAAAGTGATCAACTTAACAACCAGTTGATTAAAAGCCAGTAAGGGGTTCCGGCCAAAAGGCCTTGCTCCCAGATAGGTGCTCATCAACAACTCTTCTTTGTTGCCTGTCTGTTGGACTTTTTCAGAATTGATGAATCCATGCTCTGTCAGTTTTTTTAGATGCTCTTTTTCGTAACAGGTTGCACGCATAGAGTCAGGGAAATCCGGATAAACGTCCCTGTTCACAACAGCTTGCTTCATATCGTGGATATAAGGGGCTTCTACATTATTCATCCAGTAACGCATTTCCCTGATAGCCTGACCATATAAATCGTGCTCCATGATCCAGGCCTCACAAGACGCTTTGTCCCTGCCAAAAGCTTCACTGAACAGCGATGTCAGCATGGGCAGAATATAGGGAGAAAAATCATTGTCCTGCTTTGCCTTTAACTTCTCCTGGTCTGTGGTCACCTTCGCCAGTGCCCTGTTGTAGCGGTCACCCCAGATTATCACCAGCCCCCAGGCTGTTTTCGCCAGCTCCAGCAAACGAATACGGTTGACGTCAATCGGGTCAGCCGCGTTCACCTTCATATAGTCATTGCCACTAAATATTTTGGCGACATGATCCGGGTCAAAATCCCCGCAGGGGTAGGCATCACCGTGGTCCCGCATTCCTGTATCGCCAGCATTTGGGTAAAGCGCGGCTTTTCTCCATTCATCTATTACTCCCAGATTAATGACATGGGCGAGCTCCGCCAGGAATTGATAGTTTCTACCAGATGCTTTGTCATGATAGGCAGAGAGCAGATCTGGTCCATTGATTCCAAGTCGCCAGAGCTGCCCCCAGTCATGGGCGAAATCCTGCAACCGCTTGGCCGCCTGCTCTGTTGAGAGCTGTAAATCATTAGCATAGATATCGTAATGCCTCCCCTGGGGAGTTGAAAACGCCATAACCAGCCTATAGCGCTCAAACCCAGTGATCTTCTCAAGCGCCGTCTGGCTTTCCTGCGTTAGAGCAAGGTCGGTGAGCTGGCATTTATAGAGACCCAAAGGCTTGACACAAGTACTTTTCAATCTCAAATCCCCTGCTCGATGGGATAGATACTGAATTCGGGAGTACTGAGTCCGAAACTCCTTAGAAGACTCGCTGGCGTCTTGAATTTTGAGGTATTTGTTGCTCCTTCCATCTGGCTCTGAAACCAAGACCCGTTTGATGCGCCTTTTGGGTTTGAATTGAGCATCAGAAGGAAGGCTGGCTTCATTTTCTGGAGGTACAGATATTCCAGATTCCGGAAAGTCAGTAGACGGTGCTTCGGGCATTATATTGAGAGCCCCAGCCAGTAATGTATTGCAGTTAATATGTTCTTCAAACACCGTATTATTGGGATGCAGGTATTGATGGAAAAGCCATTTTGTTGATTCCGCCGAAGCCTTGTCAACCAGCCAGTGCTGAAGCAGGGCTCTAACTTGTTCGGAACTTCCTTGCTCAAGAAAGCTGCTGACCAGCCGGTACTTCATAAACTCTGTTTCACCCAAGGCTTCCAGAAACAGTATTTTCTCATTGTCATGACAGGGGTTACTCAAGTCGTATCGACAACCTTTTGCAGGGATACCTTCAGGGTTTTTGACCAGCTCACAGAATTCTGCTCTTAGTAATGCAATGTCGTCAGGAACTGCCGCTCGTCTCTTTTGATGTTCCTTGGCTGTTAATGGTCTCCAGGCTATCAAACGGTCCATGAATCCGATAAAGCCTTGCTGTGTTGAAATATCAAAACCATTTTGAAGGGGAAGTACTGTTTTCAGAAAAAAACTTTCTTGTATATCAGTCTCTGTAAAAGACAATTTTCGTTGAAGGAAGAGGGCCGTCATAATGGCTGTTTCAAGTCGTGAGGGATTCTGGTAATTAGCCATACCCAACTCATTCAAAGATATGGCAGGAGATGATGGAGCCAATATTGAAATAAAAGCCAAAGAACACCGGCTGGCGAGGTAAGATTTATTTCTGCCATTCCGGGAAAAGAAATGATCGCTGGTGACCAGGGCCTTGCTCCAGGTTTTGAGAAGCCAGTTATTCCCATGACAGACATGCGGGTCTATGCATTTTTTCTGTAATACCGGATTAAACGATTTAGTATTACCTGCCAGAAAATCGAAAAAGGGAATGAGCCCTTCCTGAAAAGAGTTTAATTCAGGCACTATGCCCCTGTGCGACAGAAACTCAACCATATTCGGACATCCGGTTAGGCAGGCAGTCTGTGCCAACAATTGCTTTTCCTGAGGGCTGAATCCATCAATCAGGCTGGCAAAGTCTTCATGACGAGCAAGCATTAGCTCACATAAAGCAACTATTCGGGTAATTTGATGGAAATCTCTGGAGCAACCCAGCGGTCGGTTAACTCCCGGTAATAACTCTTCGGCAAGCTCCATCATCTGACCTGGAAGCCAGTTGACTCTCGCCAGTTCATGACAGGATAGATATCTTCTCGTTTCAGGCCAGATCCTGAACATTGATTTTACGATTTTCGGGTGTTTCTTCCCATATAACCAGGAACAGTAAGTGCCATGTACATATTGAGGGTGGGTGTTTTCAAGCAATGGGATCAGTAACTCTTCCGGAATATGTTCTGCCGTAAGTGTTGCACCGGTAAAGCTCAAGCCAAATCCGTTGTTCGCAAGCCATCGCAGGTAATCCTGCTGACACCAGTCAGGCGAGTCTGACATAAGAAGGGTCAGAGGGAAGTCCAGGTCAAGAATTGTTAGTCTTGAATAATCAATGCTGCCGTTCCTAATGTCATCGCCATACCGGGGGTTTTTATAATCCTTTGGCCAGCACGTTAGTCGTTTATCGAACAGTTCCAGGATAAAGTTTTTATCCTGGTCGGTCAGTTCAGCTGAACGGCCATTGTTCAATAGCTCTTTAATTCTGGTTGCCCGCTCAGGATTCACTGATTGGGAGGGGGACTCTTGCCCGATAGTCATCTGATCAACAGGAAGCTGATGAAGGGCGCTTCCTGGCGTCAATACAATTGGACTTTGTGTGCTTGATAGACTTGAACATAAGTACATAATAACTCCTAACTCCTAACTCCTAACTCCTTATCTTTATAATTAGACAATATATTTCCAAAAAAATTGATGATGGTTAGCTATAAAAACCTATTAGTAAGCAGGGCTGACAGGTTTCTGCCCTTCCTCAGGTTTTGCCCGTTCTGGATGTAATTGGATCGCAATTTTCATTCGATGGTTTTTCCTGGGAGGAACATCTCTTTGATTCTGTCAAGGTGGCAATCGATTCAGTGAGGGTTTGGTTTTTCCGGAGGAAAGGCTTTCACATCATTGTCGCTGTTAGATATGAGAAAAAGTACTCTGAACCACGCAGGTTCTCGTGATTTTCAAGCGGAGGTGTTTCAGGCTCGATCTCAGGTAATGGCTGTTGATCCAGGTTGTTTTTTAGAATGGATTCAATGCTCCGGTACGAACAGGTGTCCATGTAGAGCGCACGACGACAGGCGTTTTCCAATCGCTCATGTCCATAGCTTTTACCCAGCCTTATAACGCCCAGGCAGCTACGATATGTTTGCTCGTGGTGTTTTCGACCCGACAGGATACGAGCAATGGTGGCTTCGGTTTCCGGCCCTGTCTGTGCCGCCCAGTTTCGAAGACGTTCCGGTGTCCATTCGGCGTGCTTCTGGTGCTTCTCAGGCATATGCCCGGTTTGTGTTGTGTGCCTGCCTTTAAGATGTGACCGCCGGTGACTGGCCACGCGCTGACCTTTATGGAAGCACTCAATGGTTTGGCTGGTTATACGCACTGTCAGCTGCTTTTTGACCAGCAGGTAAGGTACTGAGTAGTAGTGCTTGTCCACCTCGACGTGATAATCGATATGCACTCTGGCCTCTTTCCATTCCGCAAACTGATAACGCTCCGTAGGCAGTGCGCCGAGTGCAGGTTTATCCAATGTTTCAAACAATGAACGCCGACTGCCGGGTAGTTTCTGGAAGGGTTTGTTGTTCATCTCTACCAGCAGTGATGTGATTGCCTCGTTTAACTCAGGTAAAGAGAAGAAGGTTTGATCTCTCAAGCGGGCCAGTATCTGCCGCTCCACAATCTGAACAGCGGATTCGACCTTACCCTTATCCTGTGGCTTCCTTACCCGAGCGGGTACGACAGCAACACCGTAATGTTCAGCCAGATCCTGGTAGGTAGGATTGATCACCGGGACGTATCGATCGGGTTTGGTGACTCCGGACTTCAGGTTGTCAGGTATCAGTAGATTGGGCACACCACCAAGGAACTCAAAAGTCCGAACATGAGACCCCGTCCAGTCTTGCAGTGACTGACTCCAGGTGGCTTCGGCGTAGGTGTAGCTTGAAGCCCCTAAAGTGGCTACAAAAATCTGAGCCTGTCTTATTTCTCCGGAATTTTGATTAACGACTGGCGTTGTTTGTCCAGCGTAATCAATAAAGAGCTTTTCGCCTGCAACATGGTTCTGTCGCATGACCAAGTCAAGCCTGCCTCGCCACTCACGATATTGGTCGCTAAACCAGCTGTACTGGTAACCATCCGGATGCTGCGTTTTATACTCTTGCCAGAGCAGCATCAGAGTGACACCGGGGCGACGGAGTTCCTGATGGATATGACTCCAGTCCGGGATATGCTGCCATCTGCTGGCCAGATCAGCCAGGGGTGGAAACAGGAGGCTCTCAAGGGTGGTTTCATCCATGTCATCGGGCAGGGGCCATTCAAGTTTGGCAGCCTGAAATCGGACGATGTATTCCTTGATAGTGGACCTTGATAGCTTGCAGGCCTCAGCAGTTTTGCGGTTGCTGAACTGGTGCTCAAATTTGAGCCTGAGTACTTCACGAATTTTGCGCATGGGCAGTCTCTTCATGATGCTATCCGTTCTTCCTTGGGTGGTTACAAGGTTGAGGGTAGCGGTTGAAAAATCAGACTGCGTCGTGGGCTCAAAAGGGGGGGTGGCGGATGCACCGGAATGGGGTGACGAATGTTTCCGGCTCCAATGGTTTGGGCATATTACTCTGCTTATGAATCAATCGTAATGCACTATGTCGTTCAAGTTAAACTGTTTGAGAATGGTCTCGGCGATAAGTTTCTAGAAACTAAAGAAATAACCAAACTTGTGAGAATAGCTCTCCCACATCAAGAAAATTTTATTAACGAGCATGGTGTAAATGCATTTGGTCACTTGCTTGATGAGCTTGAAAATAGACTTTTACTTGAAATAGATAAAATGCTAAAAGGACATACAGAGAGTAAAGAAAGTGTTGAAAAAGCAGCAGAGATTCAACGCTATGCGGAAAACGTCATGGATTCAACAAAAAACTAGTGCCCTGGCCTAACAAAAACTTCCAGTTCGTTCCGGGGCTCCGCCCCTCCACCCGGCGCGCCTTCGGCGCGCGGCTGAAGTTGGCGTTAGGCCCTTACTCAATATCAGCATTTGGTTAAATCGAGAGATTAATTTTGAGAAAGTCGTACAAAGTCAGAAAAATCTGTCGAAAGAGAAATGAACGTCAAAAGAAAATAA
Organism: Sansalvadorimonas sp.; assembly: GCA_965221135.1. Lineage (GTDB taxonomy): Bacteria > Pseudomonadota > Gammaproteobacteria > Pseudomonadales > Endozoicomonadaceae > Sansalvadorimonas. The sequence goes on along the minus strand of CBDCRZ010000001.1, from coordinate 6,470 downwards.
AACTGAATAAGAACAACTTTTTCAGAATACGAGACTACAAACAGGAAGATGGTGCATATAGACTTGGACCTAAGAAACAATACACTTTAACTTCGTCTGCCTTGGAGCATATAATTAATGGCGACTACAGTGACAGGGCGAAAGCTTGATAGGCACTAACGTACATTAAATTGTGATCCACCCTCTCTCTACCTATGAAAGAGGTAGAACTGATGCCTGCTTGTACTCCAATGGTCGACCGATTCGAGACGTTGACCGGTTTACGTAGCTTTATGCATCTGACTTACACGCTGCCAGAAGTCTTGTTCATCGTCTATGCCAGCATTCTGAGTGGTTATAGAGACTGGGAGGGAATGGCCAACTTCGCGCATCATCATCTGCCCTGGTTTCGCCAGTTCTTTCCCTACCGATGGGGGATGCCGTCGTACTACACGATTGAAAAGGTCTCCATGATGATTGACCCCAAGGCCTTTATGCAACTCTTTGTTGACTGGATGAGTGATGCCGTAGAGCAGATCAACGCTCAAAAAGACGACAACGAGAAAATAACGGATGACATTATAGCCGTTGACGGTAAAGCTTTGAGGGGCTCGCGCCCGGCAAAGGGCAAAAAGATGGTCCATATCGTCAGTGGTTACAGTACTAAGCTCAGTCTCATACTGGGCTTCACCCCGGTGGAGAAAAAATCCAATGAGATTACTGCCATCCCGGAGGTGCTGGACATGCTGGTCATTGAAGGCTGCCTGATCACCAGTGACGCCATGGGTTGCCAGAAAGACATTTGTCAGAAAGACATTTGTCAGAAGATCGTAGACAAGAAAGCGGACTACCTGATCTGTACCAAGGGCAACCAGCCTACTCTCCAGCCTACTCTGTGCGAGAACATTGAGCGGGTATTTGAACAACACATGGCAGAGCACCCGGAAGACCCTGAACCCTCTGGAGACAATACGTCCTTTGCGGAAACGGAAGAGCAAAACCGTGGTCGGCAGGAGCATCGGCGCTGCTGGGTGTTTGGTGGTGATGCCATCATTGCTGCTGTTGATCCGGATGGAGAGTGGCCCAAGCTCACCCAGGTTGCCGTAATCCAGAGAGATCGGCGAGTGGGGCCAAAACAATCGACAGAAATGCACTGCTACATTATGAGCCGCGACCTGACTGCCATGAGCGTCCTTGAGAGTGCTAGAAGCCATTGGCACATCGAGAACAAGCAGCATTTGAGACTGGATGTCAGTTTTGCCGTCAGCTTTGCCGAAGACGCCTCTAAAATCCATGAGCGGGCTGCGGTAAAGAACGTCGCCACAGTCAGGCGTTGCTGTCAAAACGCTCATGACCTGAATGACCTGAGTGACCGCTATGCCAATAAAAGCCTGAAGCGCCGGATAGAGTTAGCAGGGCTTGACGAGGAGTACCGAACCGAGCTGGTCAGAGAAAATTCCTTTTTTTGACCAACGGGTTCGCTGAACATCAGCAGGCCAGGGGACGATTGATAGAGCGATTGATATGGTCAGGTCTTCTCAGAGGGAGGAGAGGTGTTCACTTGCGTCCGTTTCTGAGTTTCAAGTCATAAATGCAGTATTTCTGTAGATCGCGGAGGAATTTGAACTAGATTTTGCCAAAGGCAGACACCAGTGAGAGTGACCATCAGTCTTTCATACGATGGTGCTCGTATCATGGTACCTACCAAGCTTTCGCCCTGGAAAAAGCAGCGAACTGCTGCCTAAAGTCCCGACAGAGAACCATTTTTTAAAAAATCATGGCAGCGTGAGGATGCCGTTTAATTAAAAAATGTAGTTTCTGAGAAAACCGCTCAGAGATTGTTGAAAATATAACCTAAAGTAGTGAGCGATTGATTTGTAATCCGATTTCACTATTGATTAAGGTCGCCATGTTTCAAGTTTTAAGGGTTTTCGGACAGGCACTAATTATCATGTTTCCTTCGGACTTCGATCTGAGACATCTTCTAAAACTTCAGAGAGAAAAAAAGATCAAATGTGTGAAAAAACAACTAATGATAGGAGCAACATACAATACCGTTCGCACTGAGCCTGCCGAAGTGTAGTGGCAGCATCCTTCGGCAGGCTCAGGACGAATGGACTGTATTGATTGTATGGATAACAACGCTTGGCTGCACTAGTATGCTTCCGCTAAGCGGTTAAATTTATAACCCTTTGAAAAACCCTGAAGCTTTGCTTCATGTTTTATATCTAAACTGCGCTCGGTTATAAATCCGAAGTTTGATGTTTGATAGATCTGCGCAGGGCACGCTTTAGAATAGCCGCAAGCGCCTGTAATTTTTTGGTTTGAACCATTGTGACTTCAAACCCTCTCTGGTGAACCAAAACTCCGGTTTTCAAGATAGTTGGGCTTGGTAATGCTGATGGTTAATAACAATTTATTTTCTGGTTTTGGAATTATATTACTGTGTTTTTTTGTATCGGTTGCAACCGTCTTAGCGGACAACTCCAGTTTTGTAGAGTTTGGCCTGGACTCAAACACTGACGACTGCCTGATTGATAAAAGTGTTTTTGATGAAGATGAAGATGAAGATGAAGATGAAGATGAAGATGAAGATGAAGATAAGAGTGACGGTTCTAAACGTTCATTGTCGTTTTCATCAGAGAGCGAGCTAGTGGGTTCGGTTTGGTTGATTCCCGTTCTTAGTGTGGTCATGACCGCAGACCAATCGGGCCCTGCCATTCTGGTATCATGGTTACCGCTGGTTATGCTTGGTTCTTTCAATAACTGGTGGTTTTCTGAGGGGGATGTTAATCGTTGTTTCGAGGAAGAGCATGGTTGTTTGCCTGCTGGCGATCCTGAGTTTATTGGTGTCTTTCCGGTATCCGATGGGCTTGGAAACAAAGGAGGAGCGGTTGGAGGGGCAATGAAATGCCCGTCCGGGGAAAGTGGAGCCGCATCATGTAGTGGGCAAGGTAAAAAAAGGTCTTTATCCAAAAGAGGAGGAGAGGCAAGCAGGGACGATGATGACGATGAGAACGAGGACGATCCTGAAACAGGCGGTGGCCCAAAAGTTAAAGAAAGAAAATCTTCAGCCCAACTTCTGATACAGGCTATTAGAAATCAAAACTATTTAACGGTTGCTTCTCTCCTTGATGCTGGCGCGGACCCCAATGTGCGATGGGGAAGAGCTCATCCAATGTCCGTTGCGGTGCAGAGGACATGCTCTGAAGAAACTGGACTGATTTTAAAAGCTTTGATCGATAATGGGGGGGACTGTTTGGCTAGTGTTATTGCTTTCAGTGCCTGGGGAGGTGAAAATGTTCTTTCAATTATTTTTTCTAAAAAGTGGGATAACTGTGAAGGAGTACGGTTAGCCGCTCTAGAGAGCCTTTGCAAAAAAAATATCAATCTTAATAATCTTGTATTTGGTGGAAAACCACTGTTGCACTTATTGGTCAGTCATCGGGTGAGAATGGTTAATTACTCACAAAGTGGATTTGAAATGTTGCTGGCAAATGGCATGACTGTTGATATTCCGCTTAGTCGCGTTTGTAGTAAAACGCCACTCTTGAAAGTTCTGGAGTTGAATAAAAGAACAAGGCCAATGCTGGATGATAATGTCATCTTCTCTGCTATCAGGCTGTTGATCCGTTATGGTGCCGAGATTTGGAGTGATTCCAGTTGGTATTCGCCTTTTGGTCAGCTTTTGCACAAGCAATGGGATGGTTCTCAAATAAGAGAGGAGATCTTTCTTTCTATGCTTGAAAGAAGAGTGGATTTTAATCTCCTGAGTGTGAAAGGGGAGTCTCTGATCCTGCATATCTTGAGAGATAAGAAGGTTTCGGTTAAAGCGTTTAAACAACTGATTTTTTTGGGGCTGCATCCTCTGTTTTTAAACGGTGAGCGTCCAAACCTTAATTCGAACAGTGGCAATATTGAAGTCAAGAGTGTGATTAGTTCTATTTATTCTGGTGTGGGAGTGAGGCGTCCTCTTCAGTTTTTTTCGATGAAGGCTTTATATAAGATCCTTCGTTCAAGAAGTCAGCTTTCTTTATTGCCAATACCTCTGCAAATAAAATCAAATTTTGGCACGATTGCTTTCAAAAGAAGTTTTTTGGCTGTTGTAGGGAGCGAGTCGGATGATGAATCTGATTCTGATGATGATGAGATTGATGGTGAGTAACTAGGAGGCTGACCGAGAATAAGCAGGTCGTCCTAAAGCCCAGGAAGATCGGCCAGATTTTCCACTGAATTTGATTGAATAGGCCCACTATTCGCACAAATTCAGTGAAAAATCTGACTCGATCTACTGAACTTTATGCTCGACCGCTATTCCCGGTCAGCCTCCTAGCCCGGTTATTTCATAAAGGCTCTTTTGACATCCTCCCCGCCTAAAGGACGGGGATTCCTGTTAGTCACCTAACAGGCTTCCTGTTTCATAGTTCGTTGCTCGGGGAACAGCTTGGTTATCGCATAAAAGTTCCACAGTGGGAACTTTTACGGTGACGAGCCAACCATGTTCCCCAAGTCTCACACGAACTCCGCAGGCTTAACATACCGTGAGCCCCACGGTAGGTCTAAGAGACAAGAAGAAAGATAGCGCAAAGAGAAGAGAGGAAGAGAAGAGAGGACACCCACAGAAGAGAGGATACCCATATATTTGACTAACTGACCAAGTAAACTATTTTTCTCCTGTTCTTGATTTTTATCCTTCTGAACAGGCGTTCCTATGACCGTAAGCGCTCAAGCTACGACGTCTTCAAAAGACCTGCATTGACTGCCACTCTTGCTCTTGTAATCAACGCAGGAGATAGCGTCAGTGGATCAACATACAAAGTTTGCTCGCCTTAACCCTGAACAATGGCAACAGACCACGGCACAGACTCAGCGCTGTTTCTTGCATGAATAATAGAGGTGCCCGGCATCAGTATGACTGCTGTAGAGCCGGGGCTGCAGCCAAAAGCCGTAAACTGCTCCACGGGCAGCTGCTTCAGGCTCACAACCCTGTCGTTGTTTCAGACAGATTTCCAGTACTCTTTCGGTTGTCACTTAGTTGATCTTGTCAACTATTAAGGTTTTAATAGTCACAAACTTTTAAGTGATTAGTGAGCCATGAGTGACCAGGCCCGGCGTTTGTACAATAACCTTCTTACCCTGTCCTGGTATTTCAGTGACCAGTGTCGTTCGGATAGCAGTTGCAACGACAGGCCGTGTGAAGATTTTTCCCTGATCGATTTTCTGGCCCTGCGAATTGTTGAAAGACAAAAAAACTGCCCGGTGCAGACCATCGGCAGGGCGCTTGGTATCACTAAAAGCGGTGCCACCCGTGTCGTCAAGCGATTGGAAAATCGTGGTCTGCTGATTATGAAAAGCAGCCCGGATGACGGTCGTATACGTTGTCTGTGTCTGACTGAGGCAGGGCGGGAGTGCATGGACTCTGTGAATCGTCACCAGGCCAGCAGTGTCGGCGGCTTACTGGAAAAAATGGGACCGGAGAAAAGCCGGCAGCTGGATGAAGGCCTGCAGGCTTTGATGAAGGTACTGTGTAACTGACAACCTGCTTTATGCCTGTGGTCAGAATACTCTGAAAATGCTGCGGACATCGGACATCGGACATCGGACATCTTGATAATTGCCAGGCCCTTTCGGGCTTTTTTAAACCCTGATTGGTTGACAGTATCAACCACTTTGCTTTTACGGAAATCACTCATGCAGCATTCGCTCTTGAAAAAACAACAATGGATTCACCAGGGGGCGCATGCATGAAGTTGCTGTGGAGGCTTCGATTTATTCTGCGTGATTACTGGAAACAGTACCTGCTTGCCTTTATTTGCCTGCAGACTGTTGCCGTACTGAACCTGCTGACCCCGTGGCTGATTGGCCGGGTTGTTGATGAAATCAGTGACGAGAGCCTGACATCAGGGGGGCTGGCTGTATATGTGCTGACTATGCTTGTCAGCGCCATTCTTATTTATGGCCTGCGCTATATCTGGCGTTCAAAGCTGTATGGTGCCTCCATTGAACTGGTGCGCAGCCAGCGAGACAGACTTTTTTCCCACTTCACCCGTATGTCGCCTGAATTCTACCAGCGTCACACCACCGGTGACCTGATGGCCCATGCCACCAATGATTTGAATGCGGTTGAGGAAAGCGCGGGCTCCGGCATTATGACACTGGTGGATTCGCTGATTGCCGGTTTAACCGTTCTGGTCGCCATGATATTTGCTGTCAGCGGCAAGCTGACCCTGCTGGCGCTGTTGCCTTTTCCTGTTCTGGTATGGGTCACTCATCGTTACGGTGAACTGATGCACAGGCGCTTCAGTCGATCTCAGGCGGCTTTTTCCGGCTTGAATGAAGAGGCCAGGGAAACGGTGTCGGGTATTCGTGCTGTTCGGGCACATCAGCTGCATGACCGGCAGATGGGGCGTTATGGAGAACTCTCCCGGGAAGCTGTTCAGGCTAATCGCAGAGTGGCCAGGATTGAGGCGCTGTTTGCTCCCAGCATAAGT